>NZ_CP188202.1:0-4971097 GCF_049959325.1 Chryseobacterium sp. CBSDS_008
ATGGATGACAATTTAATGATGATATGGCAGAAATGCCTTCAGTTTATGCGTGATAACCTGAACGCAGCTGAAGACAATTCTGACCTTAAAAAACTTGAAAAATCTTTCGATATGTTATTTGATAAGGTTCAGCCGCTTTCATTAGTAGCAAACAACCTTACACTTATCGTACCGAGCGATTTTTACAAGGAATATATTGAGGACAATTACTTATCCTTACTTTCTGCCGCCCTGAAGAAAAATATTGGAAAAGGAGTGAAATTATGGTATTCCGTGATGGAAAACAGACCGAAAGGCGAAGAAAAGCCGGTTACCATGAATATTAAGGGACAAAGTGTACCTACTCCCAAAACACAGGAAACGATGCCGCAGGGATTCTCTGCTAATATTGTAAATCCTTTTGTAGTACCTGGAATAAGAAAAGTAAATATAGATTCAAACCTGAAACCTGACTACTCATTTGATAGTTATGTGGAAGGAGAAAGCAATAAATTTGCAGCGACTGTAGCCAGATCCATTGCAAAAAGACCCGGAGCAACAGCTTTCAACCCGTTATTCTTATATGGAGGTTATGGGGTTGGTAAAACCCACTTAGGACAGGCTGTTGGTCTTGAAGTAAAAAACCAGTTCCCGGATAAAGTAGTGCTTTATCTGTCTTCTGAAAAGTTTATCCAGCAGTTTATCTCTGCTGCCAAAGCACATAAGCAGACAGAATTTGCTAACTTTTATCAGATGGTGGATGTACTGATCATTGATGATATCCAGTTCTTATCAGGAAAATCGGCTACCCAGGACAGTTTCTTCCATATTTTTGATCACCTGCATCAGAATGGAAAACAGATTATCCTTACTTCAGATAAGGCGCCGGCAGATATTATGGATATTCAGGACAGAATTGTTTCCCGTTTCAAATGGGGACTTTCTGCAGAAATCAAATCTCCGGATCTATCTACAAGAAGACAGATCATTGAAGATAAATTAAGCAGAGACGGAATCGTTCTTCCGGGAGATATGCTTGACTTCCTTGCTGTTGAAACTAAGACCAATGTAAGAGAGCTTATCGGAGTTATCAACTCAGTGATCGCTTACTCTACAGTATATAAGAGAGACCTGAGTCTTGAATTATTAAAGGAAACCATCAACAGAATTGCTGCCAACCAGAAAAAAGTAATCAATATTCCTTACATTCAGGAAGTTGTTTGTGATTATTTTGGAATTAAAAAAGAGCAGCTGCTTTCAAAAACAAGAAAACGAGAAATCGCATTGCCAAGGCAGCTTGCAATGTATTTCTCAAAAGAATTCACCAATTCTACATTTACAAAAATTGGTGAGGAAATGGGAGGAAAAGATCACTCGACAGTAATGTATGCCTGTGATACCATCAAAGACGTATCAAAAATTGATAAAGAAATCAAAAAATACGTAAAAGACCTTACAGAAAGAATCAAACAATAAAATAGTGTTGAGCTGAAAATAATTTAAAATGAAGGATAGTTTATTCTTCATTTTTTATTTAGTTTTGTCATGATAAAAGACGCTTTGTAAATAATCACCCTATGAAAATATTAATGGTTTGCCTGGGCAATATATGCAGAAGTCCTCTGGCAGAAGGAATTATGAAAACCAAGGTGCCGGAAAGTTTTGTAATAGATTCAGCAGGAACCATTTCGTTGCACGAAGGAGAGCATCCCGACAGAAGAGCTGTTAAAACGGCTGCCAACCATAATATAGATATCTCAAAACAAAGGTCAAGACCTGTTACCAGAAAAGATTTTGAAACCTTTGATAAAATCTACTGCATGGATATTGACGTATTTGAAGATGTTGTTTCTAAAGCTAAAAATGAAGAAGAACGTCAGAAAGTATCATTGTTTTTAGAAGTATTTGGAGATCATAAAAATGCAGAAGTTCCGGACCCTTATTGGGGAGATATGGAGGACTTTGAGAATGTCTTCCAGCTTCTGGATAAAGGATGTGATGCGATTAAAAATCAAATAATAAAATAGGAATCATGAAAAAACTGTTTCTATAGATCTGACAAAATATTTCCACCACCCTCATTAAACGAAAGAACTAAAAAATAATACAATGCTTTTTTTACTCCCTGCTTACTTATCAGAAAATACTTCTATCGATCATTTTTCACCCGTTTTGAAGGATTATATTATGCAAACGGATTATTTCTTTGTAGAAAATGAGAAAACAGCAAGAAAGGTCGTTAAATTTTTTGCTCCGGAAAAAAAGCAGGCCGATCTTAAATTGTTTCTGTTAGATAAATATACGGAAAGTGCAGATATCAAAGAGGCTCAGGAGCTGATGCTCAAAGGACAGGACTTCGGACTGTTATCAGAAGCCGGACTGCCTTGTATTGCTGATCCCGGAAACCTGATCGTAAAATGGTGTCATGAGAAAAATATCAGAGTGATCCCGGTTTCAGGCCCGTCTTCCATTATTCTGGCTTTGATTTCCAGCGGATTCAATGGACAGGAATTTACTTTCCATGGTTATCTTCCTATTGATAAAGGAGAGAAAAAGAAACAGATCAAGAATCTTGAAAACCTTGTTCAGAAAACCGGATATTCGCAGATTTTTATGGAAACACCTTACAGAAATAATCAGCTTTTTGAAGATTTGTGTAAGTTTCTCTCACCCAATACCAAACTATGTATTGCCGCCAATATCAATGATCCGGAACACGAGTTCATCAAAACAAAATCAATAAAAGAATGGCAAAAACTAAAGCCGGAACTTCATAAAATTCCTGCAGTATTTGTTTTGGGAAGATAAAAGTAAAAACTTTTAACAGCCGTTAACATGACTATTGCATTATTCTTGATTTTTTTATCAGACATCACTTAAAAATTATATGATTATGTCTGATAAAAAATTAGCAGGAATCTGGATTGACACAGAGAAAGCCATTATAGCCAAAAATCATGATGGACAGAATATTTCTGAATTTATCCTTTGTAAGCCTGTAAAAGCGGAGATTCAGCATGGTAATTCCAGTGAAAATGCAGGAAATAATGCTGAAATTACTAACAGAAACAAGTTTTTTAAAGAAATCGAACATCTGCTGGTCAATTCCCAGGAAGTGTATATTACAGGACCGGGTGTAACACAGGAGGAACTTAAGCACTTCCTTCATGATACGGCTCAGTTCAGAGATTTGAAAATTACATTGGGAACCTCACAGAAAATGACAGATGAGAAAGTGCTGGAAACAGTAAAAGACCATTTTAATAATTAAATTGTTGATTATGCAGTATAAATCCGGGTATCGAAAGATGCCCGGATTTGTACTGAATTAAACTTAAAGTGCTGTAATTCACCCGGTCATCAATAAAACGAAGTCTGCCCTCTGCTACATCAATTTCATCTTCAAGATCCCGTATTTTTTCCTGAATTTCCAGCATTCCTTTGTTGTAGCAGCACTTTTAAGCATATCGCGATACTTTTTAAGATATATTCTTTTGTTGGCCAGCTTAATGGCTACGTCAGTATATTCCTCGGTCACATCGTTGGAAGAAATATTTTTAGATAAAACAGTTCCTACTCCGTTTGAGAATGAGCTGATCAATGAATCAAAGTTTTTATGAGGCACACGGATAATAAGGATAAGATTATCATCCATATCTGTATTTTGAAACTCTTCTTTCTGGATATAGGCGTTGTTTTTCTTAATAATCTCATTAACCTGATTTTGTGCTTTCTTACTATCACCCACCTGAATTTTCATATCTCCGTTTTTGATGATTTTCTTGGAGATTGTATCTGTTTTCTTTGGAGTGTAAACATCTTTGTTTTCATCAGAAACTAGCTTTTCGGAAACATGAGGTGGTGGAGATACAGCTTCCGCAGAAGGTGCTTTATTTTCAGGAATGACTTCCATCAGATCTGCTTTCACTTCATATTTGTCAGAACCTGATTTGCTGCAATTGATCAGAATAAGACCTGATAACAGAATAATATAATTTTTCATGGGTATGTAGCTTTTCTTGGATAGGATCTAAAAGTGTGCTTAAAAATGATCATTTGTAAATGAATGAAAATTTAAAACGAAAGAATGTTAATACAAATCAATAAATAGCTCTAAAACCGATCTGAAAATTGCTGAGACTGGTAAATTATTTCTATTTTTAATTCATGAAAAAAAATCTCTTAGCATTCATGTTTTTACCGTTTCTGATGTGTGCCCAGGAAGCTCCGAAACTTACAGACGAAATGGCCATGAAATTATCCGACAAACCTCTTCACTGTATTAACCAGGAATATCCTAATAAAACGGCCCATATTATTAATAATGCAGGTGAAGTTCCTTTGACTCCCAAAGATCTTCACCCCAGTTTCTATGGATGCTTCGACTGGCATAGCTCTGTTCACGGGCATTGGATGCTGACAAGGCTTTTGAAAACAAAACCTGATCTTTCCAATGCCAAAGAAATTGAAAAAATTCTGGGCGAATCATTTCAAAAAGAAAAACTGCAGGCAGAAGCAGATTATTTTACAAAATATCAGCTGACAGGAACTTTCGAGAGAACCTATGGCTGGGCTTGGATATTAAAGCTGGATGAAGAACTTATCAGCTGGGATCATCCCAAAGCTAAAATATGGCACCAGAATCTGAAACCGCTAACCGATCAGATTCTGAAGTCCTGGAAAACTTATCTTCCCAAACAAACTTATCCAAACAGAACCGGAGTTCATCCCAATACAGCTTTTGCAATGGCTTTTGCTATAGACTGGGCAAGAGCCAGTAAGAACAAAGAGTTTGAAAACCAGCTGATAGAAAAGGCCAGATACTTTTTCTTAAAAGATCAGAAAACACCGGCCTATCTGGAACCGGACGGATCAGATTTCTTTTCGCCAAGTCTGGAAATTGCAGATCTGATGCGCAGGGTTCTGCCGCAAAAAGAATTTATCGGGTGGCTGAATGCTTTCTACGAAAAAAGAAGTCTTGAGAATATCGAAAAAATTCCTGTAGTAAGTGATCTGAGCGATTATCAGACAGTCCACCTGGTAGGATTGTCTTTTTCCAAAGCATGGTGTATGAAAGGAATTTCAAATGCACTTCCTGCCAACCATCCACTGAAAAAAGAGTTCAAAAAAAAGGCAGATGTATTTCTGGCTAACGGGCTGCCTCTGCTTTTCCAGGGAAACTATGGAGGGGACCACTGGCTGGCAAGTTTTGCTGTATATGCTTTGGAAGATTAATATCTGATTCCTGCTTTTTTCAGAATAAAGCCTAAAAGCCAGATGGGTCCAATGAGAAGAAACTGCAGATCTTTAAGGAAAGTAGGCTTTTTTCCTTCAATTTTATGACCTAAAAACTGGAAAATCCAGGTAATAACAAATACAGAAAGGTAAACAACCCAGGATTGCTTTCCCAAACTGATATTGGTAAGATAAATCAAATGCTCCATAAGAAGCATTATAAAAAGCATTATCATCGTGATTACGAAAGAAAGCCTTATATAAAATAAAGTGATCAGAATAATCACTACAACGCTTACAATACTGATGCATCCCAAATAGGAAGCACACAAATGGGGAGCGGGAATCATAGAGGCAAAACCCAGAATGGTCCAGAAAATCAATGGCACACAAATCCAGTGAATGAACTTGTTTGTGGCATTTCTATGGCTTTTACTGTATTCGGCAAATAATAGATCAACCTTTCTCATATTAACAGAAAATTGGATTGATGCTAAAATAATAAAATTTTGTAATCACTGGTAAGATTGCTTACATTTGTCTTATGTCTGCCTTGGAAAAATTCGGAGTTGATATCTTTACGGAACATAATATTTTCGAGCGAATAGCTGTTGGCAAGCCTTTTCGTCCCGATAATCCTGCTTTTATTTTTATTAAATCCGGAACCATAAAACTTCGCCAGCATTTCAGTGATCTGGAAGTTTCGGCCAATATGTTTATGGTGACCGATCCGCAAACCATTTATGAAGTGGTGGGAGTGACTGATGACTTTCAGTCCCGGATGGTTTCTTATAAAAGAGAATTTATTTCAGCGCTATCATTGAAGTTTAACCGTTTGATTACCTATCGTTATTTCAGACAGCAGATGAACAAAGGAGTACCCTTCCCGGAAGATGAAATGGAAGTAGTCTGGAAAAGTGTTAATTTTCTGAAATATATTCTGGATTCTGATACCGAAATGCTTTATAAGAAAGAAATGGTGGAGCATCTTTTCTCCGTTTTCTGCTACCAGATGGCCGGAATTATCTCAAAAGAAGATAACAGTTCTATGAACCAGATGTCCAGGCAGGAAGAAATCGTATTTGTCTTTCTTACCGATCTTGCAGAACACCACCTTACTGAGCGAACCGTTGAATTCTATGCCGAAAGACAATCAATTACAACCAGACATCTTTCTTCAGTCGTGAAGACGATTACCGGCAAGTCTGCCAGTCAGATTATTGCTTTAATTGTCATCAATGAAGCTAAAGTACTCTTAAACTCCTCCAATAAACCGGTTTCGGAAGTTTCATCAATTCTCGGATTCAGCGATCAATACTCATTTTCTCACTTTTTTAAGAAACATCTGGAAGTAAGCCCTACACAGTACAGACATCAGTTCGAAAGTTAAAATCTTACATTTGAACATCTTTTTCCAAAAATCAAACATTTGATTGATTTTGTTGTTGACCTAACTTTGCATGTGTAAAACAAGGTAAAATGACAAAGAAAATAAAAACAGCACTATCAGTGGTGATAGCAGCTTTTCCTGCGCTGTTTTTTTCACAACAGATCAAACAGATGACCGCAGCTGAGGTAGCGGAACTTGCTGTTCAGAACCATCAGCAGCTCAAGGTTTCCGCCCAGAACATCGATATTGCAAAACAGAATACGAATGTGGTTAAGCTTCAGAAGCTTCCTACAATCACGGCTTCCACAAGCCAGTTCTATTTAGGGAATGCGGTAGCGATTGACAAAGATTTTTCAAATTCTACAAATGTTCCGATGCCGCATTACGGAAGTTCATATGCGGTACAGGCCACACAGCTGATCTTCAAAGGAGGACTGGTGAATAAGTCTATTGAAATGGCAGGGCTTCGCGAACAGCTTTCCGAACTGGATCTGGAGAAAAATAAGCAGGATGTAAAATTTTTAGTGATTTCCAATTATCTGGATGTTTATAAAATCATCAACCAGGAAGAGGTATTTCAGAATAACAAAAAGCTGGCTCAGGAACGTCTTAAAAACATTCAGAAATTCTACCAGCAGGGAATGGTAACAAGAAATGAAGTGATTCGTGCAGAATTAGCGATCAAAAATCTGGATCAGGGAATTTTAACCCTTTCAAATAATAAAAAAATCCTTACTTATAATTTGAATATTGCTTTAGGGCTGGCTTCTGACACAGAGATTGTTCCTACAGAAAGTTTGGAGAATAAAGAATCCGGAATAGGCATGGAGTATTATACGGATCTTGCCCATGAAAGCAATCCTCTGCTGAAATCTGCACAAAAAAATATTGCAGTAGCAGATAAGAATATTGAGATCATCAAAACGGATAATGCACCTACGGTAGCCGGATTTGGCGGATATACGCTTCAGAGACCAATTACTACGAGAAACCCTGTTTTGGATATGTATTCAGGTGGCTGGCAGACCGGGGTTTCTTTAAGTTACAATATAGATACCCTGTATAAGACGAAGGAAAAAGTAAAATTAGGGGAGCTGCAGAAGAACCAGGCAAATGGTGCAATGACTCTGGTACAGCAGAATGTGGATATGGGAGTCAATGCAGCTTACACAAAATATCAGGAAGCGATTCAGCAGGCCGATATTCTGAATGATGCCAAAAGACTGGCAGAAGAAAACTACAAGATTACGGAAGCCAAATATCTGAATCAACTGGCGGTGCAGGCAGAAATGATTGATGCTCAGAACCAGAAACTCCAGTCGGAGCTTGATTATGCTAATGCTGAGATCAATGTTTTGTATCAGTATTACAACCTTTTGAAATCTACCGGAACACTTTAATTTTTACAACTGAAAATCAACACAATGGAAAACAAGGGACAAACTACTCAACATACAACTACAAGTCAGGCAGCACCATCTGCTGCAGAAAATAAGAAAAAGAAAAACAGAACCAATAAGATCAGAGCGATCATTTCCAATATCATCGTTTTTCTGGTGATCGGTTTCGGATTATTCTGGTTGATACGTGAATATTTCCACATCGGAAGCAAAACCTATACAGAGGCCGCACAGGTAGAAGAATTTATCAACCCCATCAATACAAGGGTTTCTGCATACATCAAAGAAATTAAGTTTATTGAACATCAGCGCGTAAAAAAAGGAGATACCCTGGTAATCCTTGATGACCGTGAAATTCTTACCCAGCTGGGACAGGCAGAAGCCGCTTATCAGAATGCCATGGCACAAAAGACAGCAACAAGTTCTTCTGTGAATACAGTTTCCAACAATATCAATGTAATGCAGTCCAATATTGCGGGAGCAAAAGCCAGATTATGGAATGCCGAGCAGAATTTAAACCGGTATAAAAACCTTTTGGCAGCCGAAGCGGTGACAAGACAGCAATACGATCAGGTAAAGACAGAGTATGATGCACAAAAGGCCGCTTATGAAACCCTAGTGAATCAGAAACAATCTGCAAATCTTTCCACCACAGAAGTAAGAAGCAAACTGGGAATTAATGATGCTGAAATTAAAAGAACAAAATCCGCACTGGATATGGCGAGAATCAATCTTTCATATACGGTTATTACAGCGCCTTATGATGGGGTAATGGGAAGAAGAACGATCTCAGAAGGCCAGTTGATCCAGCCGGGACAGCAGGTAGCAACCATTGTTCTGAATGGTCAGAAATGGGTAACAGCCAACTTCCTGGAAAGCCAGATGCCAAATATCAAAGTAGGAGAGAAAATTTCCATGACGGCAGATGCTTTGGGAGGAAAAAAATTCGAAGGAGTAGTAACAGCCGTTTCAGCAGCTACAGGATCAAGATACTCAAGTGTGCCGACAGATAATTCTACCGGAAACTTCATTAAAGTACAGCAGAGAATCCCTGTAAGAATAGAGTTTACAGCTTCCAACAAAAAAGAAGATCTGGATAAACTAAGTGCCGGAATGAATATGAATGTGAATATTAATAAAGACTAAAGATGTAAGATATCAGATTCCAGATATTATGCTTGTGGAGCTAAGGCTGAATGTTGAAAGTCTGCCATCTGATATCTGAAATCTATTACCTAAAAATCATGTACAACAAAGGATTATATAGCAATTGGGTACCAAAACCCGTACAGCTGCTGCTGATCATATTACTGCTTACGGTAGTAATGCCTATCGGTGGCGTGTATACCGGAAATATCAGTTCGCTGGTAAGCGGTACCGGTGCCATGACAGAATATTTTATGTGGGCCAATTACGCAACTACCATTGGTATGGGAGCCTGTATGCCTGTTGTCCTCAGGATTAAAATGAGATTCAAAGTAAGGGATAAGATGGTTTTACTTCTTGTGCTTTTAGGATTGCTCAGCTATGTGAACGGGACAACTTTACAGCCAATGATTTTCATATTTACCTCTTTGCTGATTGGCTTTATGAAAATGATGGTTACCATTGAACTTTTCCTGCCACTGATGGCTATGATAGGAAACCGGGGTATGTTTTACGGAGCGTTCTATACATTCGTTCTTGTGATGAATCAGGTGGCTACCTATTATGCAGCAGAGTTTGCTCTTCTTTACAACTGGCAGCAGTTTTACCTGTTTACAGCAGTTCTATGCTTTACGTTAGCGCTTATACACTGGATTTTTATGCATAATAAGTATTTTGCATTGAAAGTTCCGCTGCATTATATTGATTGGTTAAGTATTTTGCTTTTCATCTCAACATTTATGTTTTCAGCGTATGTATATTCATTTGGAAGACAGCAGGATTGGTTCAATTCAAAAAATATCATCTATGCAAGTATTGCTGCTTTTGTGAGTTTTGCCCTGCTTTCTATCCGCCAGTTAACCTTGAAACGGCCGTACCTTTCATTCAAAATTTTCACCAAAAATAATGTACAGCACGGTTTGTTTATGCTGTTTTGGCTGGGAATGTTTTTAGGAACAGCTTCTATTCAGAATACTTTTGCAGTGGGGGTATTGGGTTATGATCAGCTGACCAATACCAGACTGAGCCTGCTGATGATTCCCGGAATCATCCTGGCCGGGATCGTTGCAATTTTCTGGTTCAAAAAAGAAAAACCTTTGAAAATGTATATTTTTTCCGGTTTCTCTGCAATGGTTGCATATGCCATTATCATGTATTTTTCTATGGTATTGGAATTCAGCTATGACAGCTGGTATCTGCCTATGTTTTTAAAAGGATACGGAATGTGTTCACTATTTATCTCCGTATGGTTTTATACGCTGGATAAGCTTGAAATGGATGAAATGCTTGCTGCCATCGGGCTTGTACTGGTTTGGAGAACCTTCCTTGCCGTAGGAATTTTTTCAACGCTGTACTCGTGGTTCCAGTACCGTTTTCAGGTGACAGCAATTGGTGATCTTGCCGTTTATATGGATGGAATGACCGTAACCCCTCAGAATGTTGCTGCCAATATAAAGGCCATTCAGCTTAATGCCATTATTATAGCCACCAAAAAGATATTCGGATATATTATTTTAGCCGGATTTGGAGTGCTGATTTATGTTGCAACCCATCACTTCGGAGCAAAACGTTTTCAATATTTCAGATTTGTAAGAGTCCTTGGCGGTAAATCCGTCATTGCAAGAAAAAGACTTCGCGAAAGAAAAAAATTACTTGAAGAAATAAAAGATGCTGCAGGACCTGCAGTATAAAAGATACCTTGTTTTTACTAGTAAAATCCTGGTCCTTCGTTGGGCTGGGATTTTACGCTTTTTAACGGGGGAAGCTGCATGCTGGAAGAGGGAAGTAATGAAAGACTGTTGTAGCCAATAGTTTTATTTAAAACCTTTATCTCAAAAATATTTATATTGATTACACATGATAAATAACTTCCAACTCCTGCTTCCAGCTTCCATTCTTTTATAAAAAAGGGGAAATCTCATATTTTGTTATTTTTATTCTTTCTAAATAAAATTTATCTTTGCAGATTATAAAACGTTGAGTAGAAAGAATGAAAAAGCAGTATGCATTCATAGGTCTTTTAGCTTCGGGATTCCTGTTTTCCCAGACAGTTAAAGACTCTGTTGCCTCTAAAGGTATTGAAGATGTGGTAATTGTTGCCTCCAGAAAACCTACAAAAATCTCTGAAGTTCCCGGAACAGTTTGGGTAGTACAGAAAGAAAAAATTCAGGAACAGGCCAAAAGCGGGGTTCCTATTAAAGAAATGCTGTCGATTCTGATTCCGTCCATGGATATCGGTCCCCAGGGAAGAACCAATTACGGACAGAATATGAGAGGACGCTCTGCCCTTGTGATGATTGACGGAGTTTCTCTGAACAGTATCCGTGCCATAAGCCGTCAGCTGGATGCGATAGATCCTTTTAATATTGAAAGAATAGAAGTGCTTTCAGGAGCAAGCTCAATTTATGGAGGCAACGCTACAGGCGGAATTATCAATATTATTACAAAGACACCTTCCAAAAAAGGAATCAGCGGTGAAACTGAATTGGGTGTGCGGACAGGGTTTATGGGGAAAGATGACCATGATTTCCGTGCTGCTCAGTCTATTGCCGCTAAGGGAGATAAGTTCTTCGGAAGACTGGGAATAGCCTATCAACAGAATGGCGGCGTGTATGGGGCAGATCAGAAACAGCTTTTTACAGATATTACCCAGACGGACCTTCAGTATAACCAGTCTATTGATATCCTAGCTACCGGAGGATATCAGTTTAACAATAAGCATAAAATAACAGCATCTGTTCAGTATTACAATTCTAAATTTAATGGAGACAGAAGCTTATTTTTAGGTGAAAATCTGAGTGCATTTACAACAAAAAATGCTTCATTACTCGAAATGAGAGATGGATTTTCATCCGATAAAAATGTAGGAACAGAACGTTATATGGCAACCGCAGCGTATAACGGAAACGGAATTTTAGGCGGACAGGATTTGTATGTACAATTGGCTACCCGTGGTGAAAAATTAGGATTCTATCCATTCCCGGGAAATGTTACTTTACAGACGGGAAAAATACCTTATATGTCTTCTTCTCAGCAGGATACTTATTATTCCGGGATTAAAGCTTTATTGTCAAAATCATGGAGAGGCTTAAATGTTACTTACGGAGCAGACTTCGATTTTGAAAAATTTGAGGGGGCACAATCTGTTTACGATATTGCAAAGACAATGTCAAGCGGAGGTTTAGTCAATGAAACAAAATACAGTCTTGGCAGATATCCTACCAATCATTCGCAAAGCTATGCAGGATATGTTCAGGCAAAATACAATATTCTTCCAAAACTGCAATTGAATGCAGGGATCCGCTACCAGCATATCAATGTAAAAATGGATGATTTTGTAGGTTCAGAACAGCAAACTCAGGTTGCTATGGGCTATGGGAGTTCAGCATCGGCAATCCCGGGAGGTGAAAGTTCTTATAATGTGACCCTAGCCAATGCCGGATTGTTGTACAAATTCAATGAGCAGCACCAGGTTTGGGGAACTTTTTCACAGGGGGCAAGCTTAGCAGATCCTGCCAAATTTTACGGAATCGGACAATATAAACTGGCAGGTACAAACTGGGATGTAGTATCCAGTATCAATGTAAAAGAACAGCCGCTTCAAGCCATCAAAACCAATCAGTTTGAAGTTGGCTACCGTGTCAACAGAGGCGGATTAAGAGCTCAGATTGCCGGATTCCTGAGTAATTCCGACAAAACGGTTGCTGTAGATAAAAAGACCTTCCAGATCCTTGTGAATGATTTGAAATTAAGAAATATGGGAATTGAAGCTGAGGTTTCCTATTCTTTAAGCAATGGAGTGTATTTCGGTACCAGCGGACTTTTGATTAAATCTGAAGTAGACAAAGACGGAGAATGGCAGAAGCAGGAAATTTACAATGCTTCTCCTTCCAAATTGGTGACGTATATCGGGTATAATATTAAGAACTGGTCATTCAGATTCCAGTCTTTGCAGAATTTCAAACAGAAAGACGAGCTTAATAATGTGGTGGAAGGCTATAATACTTCAGATCTGATGATAGGATACCGATTTCATTTTGGAAAATTCAATTTAGGAATCCAGAATCTATTCAATACAGATTATCAGACCATATGGAGTAAACGTTCGCAGGTTCTGTACTCTACTTACGGACTTCCGGAATTGTTTAATTATAAAGGAAGAGGAAGAACATTCAACCTTTCTTACACTTTTGAATTTTAAAATAAGAGGAGGTAAATGCCTTGGTCTGAAAACATCTTATATTTCAAATCCGGTTTCTGAATCAATTGGAAACCGGATTTTAACTTGAAAAAAATTACTTTTGGCTAAAATTTCAATAATCTAGAAATCAATAGAATAACGTAAATTTCTTTTAACGCTAAGACCGCAAAGTTTTTTAATCCGATCTGAAAATAATTTCGTTCGCGAAGGCATTTCATTTAGCTAAGATATTATTGTTTCATTGTTGAATGAAACCTCTTAACGATCTTAAAGAGTACGCGCATCCTTAAAAAAGATGCGATCTATTGCGTTATAATAATGTACCAATGCTATCATGAAAATTTTTTTTAACGTTGGGCCCGCAAAGTTTTTTAATCCGATCTGAAAATAATTTCGTTCGCGAAGGCATTTCATTTAGCTAAGATATTGCTGTTTCATTGCTGAGTGAAACGTCTTAGCGATCTTAAAGAGTACGCGCATCCTTAAAAAATTGCGATCTATTGCGTTATAATAATACACCAAATGCTATAATGAAAACAACAAGAGTCCGTAACTCAAAAACCTGAATCTCAAACTTTGAACTTTAGTTTCTGAAGCCGTATCTTTGCACTATGAAAGATTTAATGGGCAGAGCAATCTGGGATTATTACCACAATGACAATCCTGAAGATCTGCAGACTGAAACGTCAATTTCTGAGCTGGATGAACTTCCGGTGGATTATTTATTCAGAGATTTTGAAGAAATGAATGATATTGAGCAGAAAGCACTGCAGCTATCCAACGGAAAAGTTCTGGATATCGGAGCGGGTGCAGGTTCTCATTCTTTATACCTTCAAAACGGAAAAAAACTTGAGGTGACCGCATTGGATATTTCGCCAAAATCTGTTGAGATCTGCAAACTGAGAGGCATTAAAAAAGCAGTTTGTGAAAATATGCTTAATTTTTCAGGAGAAACTTTTGATACTATTTTATTATTGATGAATGGCACAGGAGTTTTTGAAAGCCTTGCTAAAATTGATACGTACCTGCAGAAACTGCATACCTTATTAAATGATAAAGGGCAGATCCTGATCGACAGTACGGATATCCTTTATATGTTCGACCGTGATAAAGATGGCGGAGTGTATATTCCTGCCGGAGGATATTACGGAGAACTGGAATATGTGGTTCATTATAAAGGGGAATCTGAAGAACCGATTACCTGGCTGTATCTTGACTTTAATACGTTGAAAAATGCTGCCACAAATAATGGTTTCAAAATAGAAAGGGTTTTGAAAGATGAAGATTCTTACTTAGCGAAACTTACTAAGAAATAACCAGAAAACCATTCGGGGTAATTGATGATAATTGCTAACATTATCAGGCAAATAATACCTGGTAAGATATAAGAAGCTGCCTTATAAGGTAGCTTTTTTGGTGTAAACAAAACCCATAATACCAGTAAAATTAAAGCACCTACAGCAGCCATGAAAAATTCCGGACTTTTTCTATAAGTAAAAAAGCCTTGTGTACTTTCCTTATATATGAGAGGAACTAAAAAATTCTGAATAGGCAAAAAGACAATTCCGAAAATAAATGTTAGAATTGCTGCTCCATACTTTTTAAGCTTAATAAAATTCAGTCCTAACAATAAAGCTCCTGGAATAGTTCCCAAAAGTCCTCCAGCAAGGAAAATAAGGTCTCTCGGAAAAAGTTTAACAGCATTCGTATCTTCAGTAATATGATCTTTCCAAAGTTCACGTTCTTCTGTAAATTTTGCTTCTTCAGCTTCTTGTTTACGCTGAATCAATTTTTGAACAGCTGTTTTTTCCTGCTCATTGAAAATACGCCCTCTTTCTTCCAGAATTTCAAAAGCTGCCTGAACAGCTTCTGGAACAAAGCGGTTACCTTCCTTTAAATATCCTTCTAATTCCTGATTGGAAAGCTTTCTTAAAATATTTTTACTGACCATAAGCTGTATATAAAGAAAGGCTGCTTCTAGTGAAACAGCCAGTTATCTTTATAAGGATTTTAATTATCCGATCTCAATACCGTTTTCAACATTGCTGTCATCCGGTGTTACGAAAGATAATTTTCCGTCTGGTTTTGTGGTTAATAATAACATTCCCTGAGATTCAATTCCTCTGATTTTTCTTGGCGCAAGGTTCAGAAGGATCATGACCTGCTTTCCGATTACTTCTTCAGGAGTGAAACTTTCGGCAATCCCGGAAACAACAGTTCTTACATCTACTCCTGTATCTACAGTAAGTTTAAGTAATTTATCTGCTTTTTCTACTTTTTCAGCTTCTAAAATAGTAGCTGTTCTAAGATCTATTTTAGTAAAGTCATCAAATGTGATCTCTTCTTTCATAGGGTTTGCGTTAAGGTTTGTTTTTTTATTGTTTTGTTTTGTGTCTTCCAGCTTTTGGATTTGAGCCTCGATTACGTCATCAGGAATCTGCGAGAATAAAATTGGAGCATTGGCCATTATTGAATGACCAGCTTCAATCAATACTTTTGAATTTTCAATTTCAGCCCATTCTTTTTGTTCAACATTAAAAATCTCGTATAATTTTTGAGCAGTAAATGGTAAAAATGGTTCAGCCAGATTTGCTAGTGCTACTGAAATTTGAGCTCCAATAAACAGTGTATTTTTGGTTTTCTCAATATCATTTTTAACAGTCTTCCAAGGTTCTTCATTCTGCAAATATTGATTTCCAAATCTTGCAAGATTCATAAATGCGGTTAATGCATTTCTGAATTCATAATTTTCAAGAAAGTTTCTGATTTCAACAGCTCTTTTGCTGATTTCTTCTAATTCAGGCGCATTTACATCACCTTCAGGAATTTTTCCTTCAAAGTTTTTGTTAATTAATACAGCAACACGGTTGATGAAGTTACCGAAGATATTAGCTAATTCAGAATTATTCTTAGTCTGGAAATCCTTCCAAGTAAAGTTATTATCCTTTGTCTCCGGAGCAGATGAAAGAAGAGCATATCTCAACACATCTTGCTGCCCAGGGAAATCTTCTACATATTCATGAGCCCATACTGCCCAGTTTCTTGATGTTGAGATCTTATCGTTCTCAAGGTTCAGGAATTCAAAAGCAGGAACATTTTTAGGCATAATATAATCTCCATGCGCTTTCATCATGGCCGGGAAAATAATACAGTGGAATACAATATTATCCTTTCCGATAAAATGTACCAGATCGCTTTCTGGACTCTGCCAGTAGTCTTTCCAGTCTTTTCCGTTTTTCTCAGCCCATTCTTTGGTGAAAGATATATAACCGATAGGAGCATCAAACCAAACATATAATACTTTTCCTTCAGCATTCGGAAGAGGAACCGGAACTCCCCAGTTCAGGTCTCTGGTCATGGCACGAGGCTTAAGACCGTCATTTAACCATGATTTAACCTGTCCGTAGACGTTAGGCTTCCAATCGTCTTTATGACCTTCAATGATCCACTCATTTAAAAAGTCTTCGTATTCATTTAATGGCAGATACCAGTTTTTTGTTTCTTTAAGGATAGGAACATTTCCGCTAAGCATTGATTTCGGATTGATCAGTTCAGAAGGAGAAAGGGTAGAACCACATTTCTCACACTGGTCTCCGTAAGCATTTTCGTTACCACAGTTCGGACACGTTCCTACAATATAACGGTCAGCAAGAAATTCTCCTGCCTGTTCATCAAAATACTGTTCAGAAACTTCTTCCGTGAATTTTCCTTTTTCATATAAAACTTTGAAGAAATCCTGGCTGGTCTCATAATGTTTTTTAGAGGTTGTTCTGGAATATTCATCAAATGAAATTCCCAGGTCAGCAAAAGATTTCTTAATGATTTCGTGATATTTGTCCACGATATCCTGAGGAGTTACTCCTTCTTTTTTAGCTCTTATGGTGATAGGAATCCCGTGCTCATCTGAACCACAGATAAACGCTACATCTTTTCCTAATCTTCTCTGAAATCTTGCGTAAACATCCGCAGGAATATAAACACCTGCCAAATGCCCTATATGAACCGGCCCGTTTGCATAAGGCAAAGCTGCCGTAATCATCTTTCTGTTTGACATTTATAGTAAAGTTTTGACTGCAAAGATAAGGATTATCTCTAGAATACCGCTATTGGAGGTGTTATTATGACACAGAATACGATTTTCAGGAGCTGAAGATAAAATAAAGTTAAACATTTGTTTAACATTTTATTAATTTAAATTAAATATTATGCAAAGCATAAGACGTTGTAAAATATTGGAATTTAAAAAACTAACTTAAAATGGTTTCGTAATATACATAATTTTAACTAAAATTATATTAAATTTATAATAATTCTAATTTTTTTTTAAATTGCAAGTCTGGCTTCAAGCTAAAATAAAGACTGAAAAAACGAAACTATAAAAAAATAAGATTGTGAAGAATTTTACAACAGTATTAAAAATTGCGCCCGCTTTTCTACTGGCCAGTACAGTAATGCACGCGCAGAAAAAAGATTCTCTTCCTCAGGAGAAGAAGATTGACGAGGTTGTCTTGATTGGGTATGGAAAACAGAAAAAATCTGACCTTACCGGTTCTATCACTTCTGTCACGGCTAAAGACTTCAATGGAGGAGCCACTTCTGCAGGCCAGCTGATTCAGGGTAAAACACCCGGGGTACAAATTACCAATAACAGTGGAGCACCAGGTTCCGGAACTGCAATTAGAATCAGAGGTACAGCTTCTCTGAATGGTAATAACTCTCCGTTGATTGTAATTGATGGTGTACCACAGGATTTTACGGGAGTAAATGGTGCGGCAGATCCATTATCTTTAATTAACCCAAATGACATTGAAACATTTGATATCTTAAAGGATGCCTCTGCAACAGCCATTTATGGTAACCGTGCTACCAATGGGGTTATTTTAATTACAACCAAAAAAGGAACAGCAGGAAAGCTTAAAGTGAATTTTTCAACAGTAGCTTCATTATCTACTAAAATGGGTAATGTTGATGTCCTTAATGCTGATGAGTTTAGAAATTTTGTAAGTGCCTATGCTTCTGATGTATATAAAGCAAAACTGGGTACAGCAAATACAAATTGGCAAGATCTGATTTATCAGAAAGCTTGGGGAACAGACAATAACGTCGCTATTTCCGGAGGAATCAAAGGATTGCCATACAGATTATCGGTTGGATATAATGAACAGAATGGTATTGTTAAAACAAATTCATTTAGAAGAACTTCTGTAGGTTTAAACTTGAATCCTAAATTTTTTGATAATCATTTATCGGTTAATGTAAGTGCTAAAGGTACTTTTACAGATAATAGATTTGCAGATGGAGGTGTTATTAAATCTGCTACCTATTTTGACCCAACTCAGCCGGTATATTCGGGTAATTCAAACTATGGCGGATATTATGAATGGTTACTAAATGGAGGATTGAACGTAAATGCAAACGCTAATCCACTTGCTACTTTGATGGCTATACACGATGTTTCATCAGTTACCAGAGGTTTAGGAAATGCACAATTGGATTATAAATTTCATTTCCTTCCAGACTTGCATTTTAATGTAAATGCTGGTTATGATTATACCAAAAGTGAAGGGCAAAAGAAAATTGATGCAAGGTATAAATCAGGATTCAATGATAAAGGAAGCTCAAATATTTATAGCATGGAAAAGAAGAATAAGTTGTTAGAAACTTATTTTAACTATGTTAAGAATATTTCAGCTATTAATACCGGAGTGGACCTTACAGCCGGATATTCTTATCAGGATTTCTTAACATCAATTCCTGGAGCTATCAATTATAAAGGAAATGCCCCAACTCAAATTAATAATGATTTTGAAACAAGAAATACATTGATATCTTTTTATGGAAGGGCAATATTTACAGTAGCCAATAAGTATATTATTTCCGGATCATTAAGAAGAGATGGCTCTTCTCGTTTCTTTAACGGAACCAGAGATAATCTTTGGGGAAACTTCCCGGGAGTTTCTGTTGCATGGAAATTAAATGAAGAGAGTTTTATTAAAAATATTTCTTCTATAAGTACATTAAAATTAAGAGCTGGTTGGGGAAAAACAGGACAGCAGGAACTTCCGGGGCTTGATGCTAATAAGCCTAATAATTATCCTGCTTTTGCAGCCTATAATCCAAGTGGTGCGGGGGCAAACTATCAATTTGGAGAACAGTATTATTATATGTTCCGTGCCAATATCTACAACCCTTATCTTACATGGGAAACTACCACTACAAAAAATATAGGTTTAGATTATGGTTTCCTGAACAACAGAATTATGGGTTCTATTGATTTATTTAGAAAGGATACCGAAAAACTATTGGTAGATTCTCCCATCGCTGCAGGTGATTTAAGTAATCACAACCTCTTAAATGTAGGAAATATGGAGAATAAGGGAATTGAAGCAAGCATTACAGTAATTCCTATTAAAAACGGGAAAACAACCTGGGAATTAAATTTCAATGCTACTCATTATAAGCCGATTATTACTAATTTATTAACAAGAGCGGATGCAAGCTTTAATATTCCTGTGGGTGGAATTGAAGGTGGTGCAGGAAATACAATACAGGCTCATGCTGTAGGCTATGCTCCCAATGCATTCTGGGTATATCAACAGGTTTATGATAGTGCTGGAAAACCTATAGATGGTGCATTTGTAGATAGAAATAATGACGGTAAAATAGATGTTTATGATAAATATTATTACAAGTCTACTACTCCTGATGCACTTTTAGGATTCTCAACTAAATTATCTGTGAAAAATTGGGATTTCGGTTTAAGCGCAAGAGCTGTGCTGGGTAATTATGTTTATAACAATGCTTCATCTAATAGTTCTTTACAATCGGCTTCTACAAACGAATATTTGCAAAACGTTTTCAATACTGCACCGGAATATAAATTTAAAGATGCCAACAGAGCGTTTTCAGATATATTCGTAGAAAATGCCTCATTCTTTAGATTAGATAATGTAAATATCGGTTATAATTTTGGAGAATTATTTACAAAAGGAAGTAATCTAAAGGTATATGCAATGGCTCAGAATGTTTTTGTAATTACAAAATATTCTGGTGTTGACCCTGAAGTTTTTGGAGGAATTGATAATGGTTATTATCAGAGCCCAAAAGTATACTCTTTAGGCTTTAATTTTCAATTTTAAATAATAAAAAAGATGAAATCAAATAAAATAAAATTCAAAAGCATCATTTTATCAGCTTCTGTTGTCATGTTGCTTTCAACAACATCATGTGTTAATGATCTTGAAAGAGAACCTATTACTGATGTTACATCTGCCAGTGTTTTTGCCAATTTTGCCAATTATCCCAACGCGTTAGCAAAATTATATGGTGGTCTTGCTATGGGAGGACAGGTAAGTGGTGACGGAGATCCACCAAACAGTGATATTAATGGAGTAAATGGAGGTTTTTCTCAATATACAAGATTGATGTATACTTTAGATGTAATTTCTACTGATGAAGCTGTAATTGGGTGGAACGATGGAAATTTGCATACTATTCATAAAATGACTTGGGACTCTTCCAACGAATTTGTAGCAGCAATGTACTACAGGATTTTTACAGAAATTGCTTTTTGTAATGAATTTCTTAGAAATGTAACAGATGAGAAGCTTGCTTCTAATAATATTACAGGAGATAATCTGGCAGAAGCTAAACGTATGCGTGCTGAAGCAAGATTTTTGAGAGCTCAATCATATTATCATGCGTTAGATCTTTTTGGAAATGTACCGTTTGTGGATGAAAACTATCTTCCGGGATCTGTTAATCCACCTCAAAGAATAGAAAGAGTTGCATTGTTCAATTATGTTGAGCAGGAATTATTAACCTGTGCAAATGATTTAAAAGATCCGAGAACGAATGCCTATGGAAGAGCTGATAAAGCAGCTGCGTGGTCATTATTAGCAAGATTATATTTAAATGCAGGTGTATATACTGGTACACAAAGAAACAATGATGTTATCACTTATTGTAATAAAATAATTGGTGCAGGATATTCATTGAAATCAAACTATGGTTCTTTATTCTTAGCTGATAATAATGTTAATAATCCGGAAGCAATTCTCACAGTTAATTTTGATGGGATCAATACCCAGACGAATGGTGGGACAACTTATTTGGTACATGCTTCAGTAGGAGGAACAATGCCGGCTGCAGATTTTGGTATTAATGGTGGATGGAGTGGTATTAGAACTACAAAAGCGTTGGTAAATAAATTTCCGACAAACGGAAGTGATAAAAGAGGTAACTTTTATACAAGTGGACAGAGTTTAGAAATAAATGATTTAGGTTCATTTAACGATGGCTATGCTTTCATCAAATTTAAGAATATTAAAAGTGATGGTACTCCTGGATCTAATACTAACTGGGTAGAGGCAGATATTCCATTATATCGTTTAGCAGATATTTATTTGATGTACGCTGAGGCAACACTTAGAGGTGGAAACGGAAATATGTCTACTGCAATTGATTATGTTAATCAATTAAGACAAAGAGCTTACGGAAATACTAGCGGAAATGTAGCTTCAATTAATTTAGACTTCATTTTAGATGAAAGAGCAAGAGAATTATCTTGGGAAATGACTAGACGTACAGACTTAATTAGATTTGGAAAATTTACGACTGGAGATTATTTATGGCCATGGAAAGGAAATATAAAAGAAGGTAAAGCGGTAGAAAATTACAGAAATCTTTATCCTATTCCTGCAAAAGATATTATTGCTAACCCTAATCTGATTCAGAATCCTGGATATTAATTTAAATCCTGCTAAAAATGAAAAATTTATTTAAAATATTAGCTCTGGTTTTTACCGGACTTTTAGTTTTTTCCTGTGAAAAAGACGAAGATCAGGCGGTTATCAACGAAACATCCGCAGGTAAAATATCTGCTGATAAAAGTGCAGTTGTTCTTAATGAGCTTAATGCCAATACGGCTGTTATCACTTTTACATGGATAAAACCGACATTTAATATTGCCGTAGTTCCCAATCAAGAATTAGAATTTGGAATTAAAGGTGATGGCTTTAAAAAAAGTGCTGCTATTGACTTTTCCAATGATATGACTTCAGGAGCTTTGACTCATGCTGCGATGAATGCCGCAATGTTTTCTATTGGAGCTGTGCCTGATGCTGTAAATGATATCGAGGTAAGATTGAAAACCTCTGTAGGATCAGCGGCCTTTTATTCTAATGTAATAGCCGTTAAGGTAACTCCTTATACTCCAAACCCGGATTTGGTATACCCTAAGATCAATGTACCGGGAAGCTATGCAGCAGCAGCAGGTTATGCAAACTGGACTCCTGCCAATTCACCTAATTTATTTTCCCCTGGAAAAAATGATGAATACAGAGGATTTATATGGATCAATACTGTTACCGGTGCTGAAGATGGAAAATATAAATTTGCAATCAATCAGGACTGGCCAGGAAATAAAGGGGATGATGGTACCAAGACAGGAAAATTAAAAGCTGATGGAGATAATATTAAAGCTCCTGCAGCAGGAACCTATTATATCAAAGTAGACTGGGTGGCAAATACCTACTCTTCAGTTTTAGCCAACTTCGGAGTTATCGGAGATGCAACACCTACAGGATGGGGATCAGATACTGACTTTGTATACAATCCTGCAACCAAAACATATGTTATCAATTCAATTGCCTTATCCAATACCGGAGTATTTAAATTCAGAGCCAATGATGACTGGGCAATCAAGTTCCAGCCAAAGGATGCAGAACAGACTCTGGTTTCAGGAACAGGTGTTCAATCCTATTTAAGTTCAGAAGGAACTGTTACAGGAGATCCTGGATATAAAGTTTCACAGGCAGGAAACTATAAAATTGAACTGGATTTACACAATTCAGCATATTACAAATTAACCGTTACTAAATTGTAAATCAAACTAAAACAAAGCAAAGTGCTGCTTTACCGCAGCACTTTATCTATTTTTTAAGTTAATAAATAGTCATTATGAAGAAAATTACAGTTGGAGCACTTTTGCTCTCAATGATGTTTACAGGTGTGAAAGCCCAATCTTTAAAATCTCCGGACGGGAAGTTCGAAATGAACTTTCAGCTGAAAGAAGGAGTACCTTACTACAACCTGAAGTATAATGGTGCGGTAGTGGTTGAAGATTCTAAATTGGGATTGAGATTATTTAAAGACACAGCCATAAAGTTCGCTTCTGAGATTGCCAAACCAGAAGATGCAAAATACGATCTGAACAACGGTTTTGCAAAGACAGATGAAAAAAGAGACTCCAAAAATGAAACCTGGCAGCCGGTTTTAGGAGAAAAGAAAAATTATATCAACCATTACAACGAGCTGGCAGTTACCCTGAACCAGGCTTCTACAGACAGAAGCATTGTGGTAAAGTTCAGATTGTTTAATGATGGCCTTGGTTTCAGATATGAATTCCCGCAGCAGAAGAACCTAAATTATTTCGTAATCAGAGAAGAAGATTCTGAAATTGATTTTCCTACTGATATGAAGGCATGGTGGATCGTTGCAGATTACGACTCTCAGGAATACCAGTATCAGGAAACAAAAGTATCTGAAATTCCTTCAAAATGGGACAAGGCATACGATGCGAATGCTTCACAATCATTGGTGAAAAATGCTGTTCAGTCTCCTTTAATGCTTAAAAAAGAAGGAAAAGAACCACTGTATATCAATGTTGCAGAAGCAGCAGTGTTGGATTATCCGGCTTCACACCTTGAAGTGGATGCACAGAACTATAAGTTCAAAACACATCTTACAGCAGACAGACAAGGAGCGAAAGGATATATTCAGACACCATCGGTAACGCCTTGGAGAACCATTATTGTAGCTCCGAAAGCAGAGCAGGTGATGGATTCCAAAATGATCTTCAATCTTAATGAGCCTACGAAATATACCGACACATCTTACATTCATCCTACAAAATACATGGGAGTATGGTGGGAAATGATCATCGGAAAATCACAATGGGCATATTCTACAGCTGAAAATGTTCATTTAGGGAAAACCGATTTTACAAAATTGACTCCAAACGGAAAGCATGCTGCTAATAATACAAAAGTTAAGGAATACATTGACTTTGCGGCAGAAAACGGATTCCAGGGATTACTGATTGAAGGTTGGAACATCGGTTGGGAAGACTGGTTCGGACATTCAAAAGAGTTTGTTTTCGATTTCATTACCCCTTATCCGGATTTTGATATCAAAATGCTGAATGAATATGCCCATTCAAAAGGAATTAAGCTGATCATGCACCATGAAACTTCAGGTTCTGCCACGAACTATGAAAGATGGGCAGACAAAGCTTTCCAGACGATGAATAAATACGGGTATGATGCTGTAAAAACAGGATATGTAGGAGATATTATCCCTAGAGGAGAACATCATTATTCTCAATGGACAATTAACCATTATTATAGAATTGCTGAAAAAGCAAACGACTATAAAATCATGGTTAATTCTCACGAATCTGTTCGTCCTACAGGAGAAAGCCGTACCTACCCGAACTATATCTCTGCAGAAGCAGCCCGTGGAACAGAATATGAAGCATTTGGAGGAAATAAGCCTGATCACCAGACCGTTCTTCCGTTTACAAGATGGATGGGAGGTTCTATGGATTACACGCCGGGAATTTTCCAGACAAAACTTGACTACTATTTCCCTGGAGATAATCGTTTTGTAAAAACTACCCTGGTAAAACAGCTGGCTCTCTATGTAACGATGTACATGCCGCTTCAGATGGCTGCAGACCTTCCTGAGAACTACAAAAAGCATATGGATGCATTTCAGTTTATCAAAGATGTGGCAGCAGACTGGGATGATACCAAGATCTTATCTGCAGAACCTGGTGATTATGTAGTTACAGCAAGAAAGGCAAAAGGTACTGAAAACTGGTTTGTAGGAGGTATTACCGATGAAAACAAACGTGAGTATACAGTAGATTTCTCATTTCTGGATAAAGGAAAAAAATATGAAGCAACAATCTATGAAGATGGAAAAGATGCCGACTATGTTAATAATCCTCAAAGCTATAATATCTATAAGAAAGAGATTACAGGAAAATCAAAAATTAATTTTAAAATGGCAAGAAGCGGCGGGTTCGCAGTTTCAATTAAGCCGGTAAAATAATTTTAAAGATACACTAAGGTGCCCCGGCTCATTGAATTTTCGATGTCCGGGGTATTTTTTTGCAGTTATTTATCCTCTGCCTGTTGAATGAGCTGAGAATATTGATGGCCAGATTCTGATATCTGCTCTTTTACTTTAGCAGGAGTTCCGGTCTTTATCTTCTCTTTATATTCCTTTTGATACTGTTTTACTGTTTTTCCAGTTCCGTCATGTCTCCATCCCGGGGAATAAAAAAGATATTTTATCCGGTCTTTAAAGGAAATTCCCGGCTGTACGATGTCTTTTCCTATTCTTCTCCACTCATAGAAAAGCATGGTGGCGGGATCCTTCGATTTTATTTTAGGATAAACACCGTATTTTACAGGAACTTCAGGATCTTCTTTTTCAAAAGTTCCGAAAATTTTATCCCAGATAATGAGACCCATTCCCATATTACGGTCCAGATATTTGATATTACACGCATGGTGTACCCTGTGATGAGAAGGAGTCACCAGGATATATTCTAAAAATCCCATACTTTTAATCGACTGGGTGTGTACAAATGTGCCGTAGATCTGTATAGAAGAGTAGGCGACCAGAATATGCCATGGATGAAAACCCATAAATGCTAATGGAGAGAAAAATAAATACCTGTATAACGGCTGAAATACAGGACTCCTGAACCCTGTGCTGATATTGAAATAATCAGAATTATGATGCGTAATATGTACCGCCCAGAAAACACGGGAGTGATGATCTACGTAATGATGCACATAATAAGCAAAGTCTTGAGCCAGGAATACCGCAATCCAGTACCATATTCCTTCCTGCCAGTCGAAAAGACGGTGCTGGTAAAAGAACATCATAACAAACAAAGAAAAACCTTTCATGATGATGTCTAATCCATAATTAAGCAAAGCAAAAAGGACATTTGTTGCGACATCTTTCGTTTCATAGATTTTCTCTTTGTTAAAGTGACTGTAAGCCATTTCAAAGAAAATAATGACTGCAAACACAGGAATTGTCCAGGTGTAAACAACATCAGGTCCCTCCGTTTTAAATATATTGCTGAAATCCAACATTTTTTCTATAAAACTAAAGATAAAAAGTATGGAAAAGTAATTTTACACATGAATTTTTTGTGAAAAAGTTAATAACTCTTAATAAAACTATAAATAAGGATATTTAATCTTGAGAATTTACATGAATGAAGATCAAAAAAAAGCGATTTTCTCTTGCATTTTTAACGGTGTATATGAAAATTTTATGCTAAATTGAACATTAATATGAAGACAATATATGCAACATTCGCCCTTTCTATAGCTTCTGTAGCTTTTTCCCAAAAAAACCTGGAAAGAGTAGAGCCGGCTTTTTGGTGGAAAGGAATGAAAAACCCTGAGCTTCAGATTCTTGTTTATGGAAAGGAAGTGAGCAATAATGAGATTACTCTTACAGATGGAATACAGATCAAAGACATCCGGAAAGTTGATAATCCCAACTATGTTTTTATTACGGTCAACACCAATGAAATAAACGTTCCGAAGTTTACCATTAATATTAAAAAAGGAAAAGAGAGTGTAGGCTCGTATGTCTATGAACTCAAACAAAGAAATCCTGGATCTGCAAACCGCGAATCTTTCACTTCAAAAGATTTTATGTACCTGATTATGCCGGACCGCTTTGCCAACGGCGATGAAAAGAATGATTCAATGCCGGGACTTACTGAAAAAGCAGATCGCAGCCTCCCGAATGGCAGACATGGCGGAGATCTCCGTGGTATCATCAACAACCTTGATTATATTCAGAACCTGGGAGCTACTGCCGTATGGCTTACCCCTGTAAATGAAGACAACGAAAAAGTGTATTCCTATCACGGCTATGCCCAGACCGATCTGTATAAAATAGACGCCCGCTACGGAACCAATGAAGACTATAAAGCCTTATCCCGGGAACTGAACAAGCGAAATATGAAGTTGGTGATGGATTATGTAACCAACCACTGGGGAGGATCACACTGGATGATCAAAGACCTGCCTTCCAAAGACTGGATCCACTGGTTTGATGAAGGTGAGAATGGATTTAAACGTTCCAATTACAAGACTACAACACAATTTGATATCAATGCCTCGGATATTGATAAAAAATATGCACTGGATGGCTGGTTTGATAAAACGATGCCTGATATGAATCAAAAAAATCCATTGGTTTTAAAATACCTGACCCAAAACGCAATCTGGTGGATTGAATATGCGGAATTGGGAGGCTTTCGGGTAGATACGTATCCTTATAATGATAAAGACGCCATGGCCAAATGGGCTAAGGCTATCACCGATGAATATCCGAAATTCAATATTGTAGGAGAAACCTGGCTTTATACAGCCGCACAAATCGCAGCATGGCAGAAAGATTCCAAAATTGGAGAGATAGCAGGATACAACTCAAATCTACCGTCGGTAATGGATTTTATGCTGTTTGAAAATATGCCTAAAGCCCTTAAAGAAAAAGAAAGCTGGGACAAAGGGATGATTCGTATTTACGATTCTTTTACCAGCGATTTCCTTTATCCGGATATCAATAATCTTTTAGTTTTCTTTGAAAATCATGATACCGAAAGATGGAACGAGATCTTTAATGCCAATCCTGATGCTTATAAAATGGCACTTACCCTCATTTCAACGGTAAGAGGAATTCCACAGATCTATTACGGATCAGAAATAGGAATGCGAGGTGATAAAACGAAGGGAGGTGATGCAGATATCCGCAGAGACTTTCCTGGAGGCTGGAAGTCTGATTCTCAGAATGCCTTCAATCCATCTATTCAGACTCAGGAACAGAAAGAACTTTTCCGGTTTACTCAAAAATTATTAAACTGGAGAAAGGGCAAAGACGTGATTCATAACGGGAAAACTAAAAATTACGTTCCTCAGGATGGTGTCTTTGTTTATTTCAGATATAATGAAAAAGAAAGCGTAATGGTGGTCATCAACAATAATGAAAAGGATCAGACGTTAGATTTGAAACGGTTTGCAGAATCACTTAATGGGTTTACAAAAGGAAAAGAAGTAGTTTCAGGAAAAGAAATATCATTACAAAACAGTATGAATATTCCTGCTAAAACACCATTTATCATTGAACTTGAAAAATAATTACTACATATGAAAAAACTAACGACTGCTTATACCTTAATCCTTTTTGTGTTGGGATTTTCTTTATTCAGCGCTCAGTCAAAAAATACATTTGAAAAAGAAAAAACGGAAATCAGTACGATGCTGGATGCCTTCAACGTAGCTGCGGCAAAAGCAGATTATACTGCTTATTTTAACTTCTTTGCGGATGAATCTACATTCATTGGAACAGATGCTACCGAGATATGGGATAAAAAAGCATTCATGGTGTGGGCAAAACCCTATTTTGACAAAAAGAAAACCTGGAATTTTAAAGCGCTGAAAAGGAATATTTACTTCAGCAAAGACGGGAAACTGGCATGGTTTGATGAACTATTGGATACCCAGATGAAAATCTGCAGAGGTTCCGGAGTGGTAGAGAAAATCAACGGAAGCTGGAAGGTAAAGCAATATGTTCTTTCTGTGACGGTTCCTAATGAGGTCGTTGATAAAGTGGTTATAGAAAAAGCACCTATCGAGGATGTATTAATTCAAAAACTGAAATCATAATGGCAGAAATGGTAGGTAGAGATAATTCGGGGCCATTCGGAAAAATAAAAAAGCCAGACTTATCCATGCTCCAGATTATCAATATGAGTATGGGATTCCTCGGGATTCAGATGGCATTCGGGTTACAAAATGGTAATGCAAGCCGTATTTTGGGTAATCTGGGAGCAGATGTTCACGAATTATCCTGGTTCTGGCTGGTAGCTCCGGTGACAGGGTTGATTGTTCAGCCTATTATTGGGCATATGGGAGATAATACCTGGAGTCCGCTTGGCAGAAGAAAACCTTATTTCCTGATTGGCGCTGTTTTGTGTGCCGTAGGATTGGTCTTGCTTCCAAATGCAGCTTCCGTTACCCAGATGTTTGCAGCCAGCGCGCTTTTGTTAGCCGTAATATTCCTGGCGATGATGGATGCTTCTGTAAACATTGCAATGGAACCCTTCAGAGCTTTGGTAGGAGATATGCTCCCAAAACATCAGGGAACAATAGGATTTTCAGTACAGACCATTCTGATAGGGGTCGGAGCAGTGTTGGGTTCTTATCTGCCGGACTGGCTAACGAAAATGGGAATTTCCAATGAAGCCCCTGCAGGATTTGTCGCAGATAATGTGATTTACTCTTTTTATATTGGAGCAGGATTGCTTATCGTATCAATTTTATATACGATAATGACAACCAGAGAGTATTCTCCACAGGAATTTGCTGATTTTGAAGATGGGAAAGAAGTGGAACAACAGGAATCGAAGTTTTCAGATATTTTTAAAGACTTTGCTGCCATTCCTGCACAGATGAAAAAGCTGGGAATTGTTCAGTTTTTCTCATGGTTCGCATTATTTACGATGTGGGTTTTTACAACCAGTGCCCTGGCAACCCATCATTTTGGGCTTTCTCCAGAGGATACCCATTCCAAAGCATTTAATGATGCGGGAGATCTTACCGGGAAACTTTTCGGAATGTATAATCTCTGGGCAATCCCGTTTGCCTTTTTACTGACTCCGATAGCTAAGCTGATTGGTAAAAAACAGACTCATGCCCTGGCTTTATTATGTGGAGGATTGGGGCTTGTTTCCATGTACTTCATTAAAAACGTTAATAATCTATGGATCTCAATGATCGGATTAGGTTTCGCCTGGGCAAGTATTCTGGCAATGCCTTATGCCATGCTTATTGAGGTGATTCCACAAAGAAAAATGGGGGTTTATATGGGAATATTCAACTTCTTTATTGTCATTCCGCAGATCATCAATGGTTTATTCGGAGGACCTGTTGTAAGCGGTGTTTTCGGAAAACAGGCGATGGATTATGTTGTGGTAGGAGGTGTCTGCATGCTGATTGGAGCTTTAGTGACCATGATTTTTATTAAATCTGAGGATGAAACCCCTAAAGAAATTGAAGAAGAGATCAAGCAGGTGCATTTTTAGTTAGAAGTTAGAAGTTAGAAGTTAGAAGTTAGGCTGAAAACTTTAACTTAAATCTAAAATAATATAGAAAAATTCAATAGGAGCGGGCTAAAACCCGCTTTCTCTTTAGATATTCATCAAGTGGCTTTAGCGAAAATTTAAATCTACAGTATTCAGAATCTATTAGTCTCCCACAGATTTCACGGATAACACAGATGTTTACGTTTATTCTTTTCGATCTCCGGAAAAATGCTATTCGCGGTATGGAATTTTATCGCAGATAAAATCCTTGCGCCTTAAAAACTTCGAATGTAGAAAAATAGCGTCTTTGCCTAACCATAATTATCCTCATTTCTGAGCTCTTTCACCTATTTTTATTTCCCCAATTTCCTTTCTTAACCTACATCAACTTTTTTAAACACACACATACCGTACATTTGTACTATAAATAATCACAGAAAATGAAAACAGTATATCATAAAGCAGATTCAAGAGGCCATGCCAACCACGGATGGCTAAATTCTTACCATACATTCAGTTTTGCCAACTATCAGAACAGAGACAGAACGAACTTTGGAGTTTTAAGGGTATTGAACGATGACACCGTTTCTCAGGGAATGGGCTTCGGAACACATCCGCACAGGGATATGGAAATTATCTCAATTCCTTTGGAGGGAGATCTGGAACATAAAGACTCCATGGGAACTACTGCGGTGATCAGAAAAGGAGAAATCCAGGTAATGAGTGCCGGAACCGGTGTAAAGCACAGCGAATACAATAAAAATAAAGATGAAGAGGTGAAGTTCCTGCAGATCTGGGTTTTCCCGAGAGAACTGGATGTGGAACCACGATATGATCAGAAAAGTATTAAAGAAGGTGAAAAGATCAATGGATTACAACAGATTTTATCTCCCAATAAAAATGATGACGGAGTCTGGATTCATCAGGATGCCTGGTTCAACCTGGCCAACTTTAAAAAAGGGAACGGCAAAAATTATATGCTCAACAAAAAAGGAAACGGGGTTTATGCATTTGTTTTAAAAGGAAGCGCAAAAATAGGAGACCGTGTCCTGAATGAAAGAGACGGATTAGGAATCTGGGACACACAGAGCTTTAATATTGAAGCCGTAGAAGACACTGAAGTATTATTAATGGAAGTCCCAATGGAACTACCCGCTTATCTTAAATAAAAAACTAAATTTGTAATCTTAAAAATAAACCTCACCTATGAAAATTTTAGCAATAGCAGGAAGTAATTCAGAAGTTTCAATGAACAAACAGTTGGTAGCATATGCCTCAACATTATTTGAAAATGCAGAAGTGGAAGTAGTAGATCTGAATCCTTTCGAAATGCCAATCTACAAACATGAAAGAGAACTGGCTAATGGGGTTCCTCAGGAAGCTCGTGATTTTGCCGCAAAAATTGACGGTGCAAATGTATTGTTGGTAGCTTTGGCAGAACATAACGGAACCTATTCTACAGCATTCAAAAATGTGTTCGACTGGGTATCCAGAATTAAAGACAGAACGGTTTGGAACGAAGTACCAATGCTATTGATGTCTACATCTCCGGGAGGCAGAGGAGGAGCAGGAGTTTTGGAAGCAGCATCAAAGCGTTTCCCTTTCCACGGAGGAAATGTGGTGGAAACTTTTTCGCTTCCTTTCTTTAATGATAACTTTGATAAAGAAACTCAAAAAATTTCTAACGAAGAGAAAGCCAGTGAGTTAAAAGAAAAAATACAGAAGATTGCGGCTATTGAAACCATCCTTGAAAAATAGAATTGAATTTGTATTTACATAAAAACCACTCATTTTGAGTGGTTTTTTATATTAACATCTATTTATAATGAATTTGAATACGTTAATTGTCCATTAACCCAACTTCTTTTAATTTTTTCAAAAGTTCATTAAAATCTGAAACCAAAGTTGCAATATCTACGGCTGATGAATTCATTTGATTCATCTTTTTTTTATTGATTTTATCTACTTTAATTGGACGGACACCGCCATCTGTGACAACCCAGTATTCTCCAGTTTCTGAATACAAGATATCTCCCGTCATTGCTCCTGTTGTTCTGTTTTCTATGGGATTTGATGGAGGTGTAGTTGTTATTTTATATTTGCCATTAGGAAGATTTCTTGATATATAACTTGAAATACTCTCGCCCTTCTCAAAACTTAATATTTCGTTCAATGATATAAACTTAAAGTCGAATTCATTTTGATTCACATTATATTTACCTAATTCTATTTTTAAATATTTTGTCTGAGGAGCATATTGTTCAAATTCTAAGATCGCAATTTGATTTATGAAACCTGTTGAGCCTTCAGTAGCTAATGGAAAACGAAATGCACTGCCTACTATATTTTGAAACTGAGTGTCTATACCCGCTACTGGTTTGGTTATAGTAATTAACTGTTGGTTAGAATCATATAGTTCTATTCGAAAACATCTGGCGATGTTGCTTATTGTACCAAAATAATTAGCCTTGCCGTTAAGCATAAACAGGTATTTAGAGGTGGCATTTACAGGTATCAATTTAGATTTTATAGTAGTAGAGTGATTAACAATATTCCTATTCCCTATTCTTGTGAAATCTTTATTAGTTCTATCTATCACAAGTGAAGTTGCAGTACCGAAAACCCATGACCGTACCGACTCGGAATAATCAAAATCTATTAAATACGGATCAGGAATTAAATTAGGTCCAAATCTTAAATTAAGGTCTAGATTCCCCATCGGTATATTGACTACTTCCTGATTTGTTATTTTCTTTATTTGTGATCCAATTATTTCGCAGTCTGCCCCATCGTACATCAGCCAATCTATTTGGCAGCCAATAATAGTCATATTTTGTACCGGATTTGCAGATAATGTATTTACTAATAAATTAATTCTTCAATAGACACCACCTTGTAATTGAATATTTTGATTTATTTCTATAGAATTGGGCTCAATATTCAAATACATCCCATTATCAATGATATTTACAGGGTTAACAATTTTGATATTATTACAGTTATCTACAATTGAAAAATCAGATTGACCGTTATTACCGAAAAAACAATTGTCAACTGTCAGATCATTTGTGTTTTTTGCATATAATCCCCATGAATTACCATTTATTTGATTTCTAAAATTAAAAAAACCACATTTTTTAAGATAAATACGATTCCTGGATTCTGTAGTGGCACGTTGAGAATCTAATTCTGTTTCTAAAGAATAAAAGTTGATATTTTCAACGTAAGCGTCATCCCAGAACTGAACCATTGTAGGAGTACTATTCTTTTTAAGATAAAAATTAACTATTCCTTTGCCTATAATATTGATTTTCATTTTATCAACGGCATATCCGGTTCTGAAAATATTAACTGAATAGTTACCGTTGTCAAATACTAAATCTAAATTATGATCTATAGCATAATTTCTTACCTTGTCAAATAAAGCTTGTTGAGAACTAAAATTATTGTAGTTGGGAGTCGTTAAAAGCGGAAATAAAGAAAAGTCCTTTGAATTGAATTGTTGATTTTCAAAAATAGCAATCCAACTTCCACCCGTACCATTAATAATACTTCCGCCGTTATCAATTGCTGTACTAAATGTCCACATATATATTAAATGTCCTTTGTCTCCTGGAAAATAATAGCCTAACAATAAAATAGATTCCCCTTCCGATTGTCCATTAGTATTTCTTAATTCTGAAATACTATCAATTGTTTTTAACATATACATATTTGAATAATTTAAGTGAATCAAAAATAAGACTTAACTTATATAATCATTTATCTGAATGTTTATTTTTTCTTTGTATAAAAAGAGTATCAAGAAGAATATACTGCAATTTCTTATTTATCAAATATTTAATAATTTTACTTTAATGATAACTTTGATAAAGAAACTCAAAAAATTTCTAACGAAGAGAAAGCCAGTGAGTTAAAAGAAAGAATACAGAAGATTGCGGCTATTGAAACCATCCTTGAAAAATAGAATTTGAATATTCATTTAAAATTACTATTTTTGCAAAAAGAAAAGAGATGAAAATTCAGACCTCCTATAAACAATGTTTTTCTCATAAAGGGAAAGTTGTGGGCTCTGAAATTCTGAGATAAAATAACGGCCGATAATCTGAAAAGATTGTCGGCTTTTTTGTTTTCTAAAATTGAGTATAAAAGTAATTGAAATATTAAAAGATAAGAAGACGCAAGACGCCAGATACAAGATAAGAATTATCTGAAATCTGAGATCTGAAATCCTATATCTAAAAATCTAAGCAGACATGAGCAACACTTACAAATCAGCAGGAGTAGACAAAGAAGAAGGATACAAAACGGTTGACAAGATCAAAAAGGCGGTCGGTGAAACCCACAATTCCAATGTACTGAACCATTTGGGTAGTTTTGGTGCTTTCTATGAAATCGGTGGATACAGAAATCCGGTCCTTGTATCAGGAACAGATGGAGTAGGAACAAAGCTGAAAGTAGCTTTAGATACTAAAAAATATGATTCTATCGGGGTAGACTGCTTTGCGATGTGTGCCAATGATATCCTTTGCCACGGTGCAAAACCTTTATTCTTCTTAGATTATCTGGCTTGTGGAAAGCTTGATTCAGAAATCGCTGCAGAAATCGTTTTAGGAATGGTAGCTGCTTGTAAGGATAACAACTGTGCGTTGATTGGCGGAGAAACTGCTGAAATGCCGGGAATGTACCAGCCCGGAGATTATGATGTTGCAGGATTTTGCGTAGGAATTGTAGAAAAAGATCAGATTATTGACGGTTCTACGATTAAGGCAGGGAACAAAATTATTGCTTTACCAAGCTCAGGATTCCATTCAAACGGATTCTCTTTAGTAAGAAAAGTATTCCCGAACTTCGAAGAAGAATTTGAAGGAAAACCTTTATATGAAACACTTCTGGTTCCTACAAGACTATACTACAAGGATATTCATAAAGTATTGGAAGAGGTAAAAGTAAGCGGAATTGCCCACATTACAGGAGGCGGTCTTTATGAAAACGTTCCAAGAATTATCCCTGAAGGACTTTGTGCTTCTATTGATGGTTCTAAGGTTAGAATTCCAAGTGTAATGCTTGAGCTTGAAAAAAGAGGAGGAGTAACCCGTGAAGAAATGTACGGTACATTCAATATGGGTGTTGGGATGGTGATCGTAGTAGATGCTGAACATGCTGAAAAAGTATTACACCTTTTAGATGATGCTTACGAAATCGGAGAAATCACTGAAGGAGCAGAGAAAATAAACTTAACATTTTAAAAGACTTCAGATTCCAGATATCAGATCTCAGACTTTAGTCTTGTATCTGATATCTGATATCTAGTATCTAAATTAATGAAGAACATCGTTGTACTCGTATCCGGTTCAGGAACCAATCTTCAGAGGATCATTGATACTATTGGCTCAGGAGAAATCCAGAACGCAAAAGTAAGTTTGGTGGTTGCTGACAGAGAATGTTTCGGATTGGAAAGAGCAAAGAATCACAATATAGAAAACATTCTCATTCCAAGAGGAAAGAATTTCAGCAGTGAATTGGCTAAAGTAATCCCTGAAAATACTGATCTGATCGTATTGGCAGGATTTTTATCCATCTTAAAATCTGAATTCTGTGAAAACTGGAATGGTAAAATAATCAATATTCACCCGGCTTTGCTTCCGAAATTCGGAGGAAAGGGAATGTGGGGAATGAACGTTCATAATGCAGTCATTGAAGCTAAGGAAGTAGAGAGTGGAGCCACTGTACATTTTGTAACGCCAGGCATTGATGAAGGAGAAGCCATTCTTCAGAAATCGTTTGAAGTAACTGCTGACGATACTCCTGATACACTGGCTCAGAAAGTTCACCAGATTGAATATGAAATATTTCCAATAGCGATCAATAAGGTTTTGGGAAATCTGTAATGTAACAATATAACAATGTATCAGTTTACCAATTATTAATTGTTACATTGCTATACTGATACATTGTTATATTAGTAAAAAATCTAAGTAAAATAAAAGTAAGTTCGGAGGTGAAAGACCCGGACACAGTTTGAAATAGCTGTAAAAAGTAAAAAATTGAAAGTAAAATGAGTAAAAAGAGAGTTTTAATCAGTGTTTCTGACAAAAGTGGATTAATAGAATTCGCGCAGTTTCTGGAAGCTCAGAATTATGAGTTGATCTCTACAGGAGGAACGTTCAAACATTTGAAAGACGCTGGTTTAAATCCTATTCAGATTGATGAGGTAACCAATTTCCCTGAAATGCTGGACGGAAGAGTAAAAACTCTACACCCGAAAGTGCACGGTGGACTGCTGGCTGTCCGTAACAACGAAGAGCACATGAAAACCGTTCAGGAACACGGAATTGATCTGATTGACATGGTTATCGTAAACCTTTATCCTTTCTTTGAAAATGTAAACAAAGACATTTCTTTACATGAAAAAGTAGAGTTTATTGATATCGGCGGCCCTTCAATGCTTCGTTCTGCAGCGAAAAACTTTGATTCTGTAACGGTAATCACAGATGTTGAAGACTATGCGACAGTGAAAATTGAAATGGAGCAAAACGGTGATACTTACATCGAAACCCGTAAAAAGCTTGCAGGAAAAGTATTCAACCTTACTTCTGCGTATGATGCAGCCATTTCAAGAATGCTTCTGGATGAAGAATATCCTGCCTATCTGAATGCTTCTTATAAAAAAGTGGCAGACTTAAGATATGGAGAAAACCCTCACCAGACAGCTGCTTATTACGTTTCTACTTTCGAGAACGGAGCCATGAAAGACTTCGAGCAGCTTGGAGGTAAAGAACTTTCTTTCAACAACCTTCGTGATATGGACCTTTGCTGGAAAGTAGTTACTGAGTTCAAAGAAGAAATGGCCTGTTGTGCCGTAAAACATTCTACCCCTTGTGGAGTGGCCATCGGAACAACAGCATTGGAGACCTATCAGAAAACATTCGAATGTGATCCGGTTTCTATCTTTGGCGGAATTGTTGCAATGAACTATAAAATAGACGCAGCAACAGCTGAAGAACTGAATAAAACTTTCCTTGAAATTGTCATGGCTCCTGAATTTGATGAAGAAGCTCTTGACATTTTAAGAAAAAAGAAAAACTTAAGAATTATCAAAATCGTAAACCCGGTTTCTGATAAGCAGACTTGGGTGAAAGTAGACGGCGGTATCCTGGTTCAGGATAATGATACCCACTTTTCAGACGATATCAAAGTAGTAACTGAAGTACAGCCTACAGAAGAACAGAAAAAAGCATTGCTTTTCTCTCAGAGAGTGGTAAAATACGTGAAATCTAATGCTATTGTAGTTTCCAACGGAATTCAGGCATTCGGTATCGGTGGCGGACAGGTCAACAGAATCTGGGCGACTCAGCAGGCGATCGAAAGAGCAAAAGAAAAATTCTCCGGAGATCTGGTATTGGCTTCAGATGCATTTTTCCCTTTCCGTGATGTGGTAGATTTCTGCGCTCAGGAAGGTATCAAGGCGATTATTCAGCCAGGGGGAAGTGTAAAAGATCAGGATAGCGTAGAAGCTGCAAATGAGCACGGTATCCCAATGATGTTTACAGGAGTGAGACACTTTTTTCACTAATTAAAATAGAATTAAAAATAATTAGGGATTGTATTTTTAGCATTCAAAATTATATATTTGTAAAATAAGACTAGATAATAAATAAAGTATGAGAATATTAATCATAGGTGAAGGCGGTAGAGAATCTGCTTTAGCGGCAAAGCTTCAGAATGACCCAAGAATTTCTAAAATGTTTTTTGCCAACGGGAATGCTACTACCGATGCAATAGGGAAAAATGTCCATTTATCAGAAATCAAAGAACTTAGAGATTTCGCTATCAAAGAAAAGATTGATCTTACGATCGTAGGTCCGGAAGCTCCTCTTGTAGCGGGTATCAAGGACGAATTTAAAAAACACGATCTTAAAGTTTTCGGTCCAACTCAAAAGGTAGCAAGCCTTGAAGGAAGCAAAGCTTTCTCTAAGAAATTTATGCAGACCTATGATATCAAAACAGCCAAGGCAGTAGTATTTGATTCATACAACGATGCTAAAGAATATATCCAGACTCAGCAATATCCTTTAGTGATCAAAGCTAGCGGTTTGGCAGGTGGAAAAGGGGTTGTTATCTGTGATAACCTTGAAGAAGCTGAAGCTACCATCCACGATTTCATGATCAGAAGAATCTATGGAGATGCGGGTATCCGTTTAGTTATCGAAGAATATTTACAAGGTTTTGAAGCGTCTATCATTGCATTCTCTAATGGTGACAAGCTTTTCCCATGTATCGCTGCAAAGGACTATAAAAAAGCCGGAAACGGAGATACAGGACCAAATACAGGAGGTATGGGTTCTGTGGCACCAAGCCCGGAATTCACTCAGGAGCATTATGCAGACTTCGAAAAAAATATCTTAGAACCTACTGTTAAAGGACTTAAAGCTGAAGGCTTTGGATTTAAAGGAATCATCTTCTTCGGATTGATGGTAACGAAAAACGGAGCGTACCTTCTTGAATACAACATGAGATTCGGAGATCCTGAAACGCAGGTATTGATGGCACTTATGGAAAACAATCTTCTTGATGTCATTCAGGATTGTATGGAAGGGAAAGAAGTTGAACTTAAATTTAAAGACGAAAAAGCAGTTTGTCTGGTAATGTGTTCAGGAGGTTATCCAAGAAACATCGAAACAGGTTTCGAAATTACAGGTGAGGATAAACTGAAACACAGCAAACTATTATATGCAGGTGCTGTAAAGAAAGGAGATAAAGTGGTTTCCAATGGCGGTAGGGTTCTGAATATCGTGGCTACAGGAGCTACCTACGATGATGCCCGCAAAAAAGTTTACGAAGATGCAGGTCACGTACATTTCGATTACGGCTTCTACAGAGAAGACATCGGAAAGTTTTAATAAAAATCACAAAAAAGATTTGGAGCTATTCCAAGTCTTTTTTTGTAAAACAGTTAATATTAGAAATTAAGAGGTCAGATACCAGACTTCAGAAAAAAAATCTGAAATCTGATGTCTGAAATCTGATATCTTTCAAACAAATCAATTATCAACAATGAACAACGGTATTATTATTTTAGATTTCGGATCCCAGTACAATCAGCTTATCGGAAGAAGAATCCGTGAGATGGGAGTATACTCTGAGATCTTACCTTACAATACACCATTACAAGATATTTTAGCAAAACAGCCGAAAGGAATCATCCTTTCCGGTGGACCTAGCTCTGTAAATGCAGAAAATGCCCACCTGGTTGAAAAAGAATTATACGAGCAGGGAGTTCCTGTATTGGGAATCTGCTACGGAATGCAGATGACGGCCCACCTTTTAGGAGGAAAAGTAAACAAAGGAGAAAAAGGAGAATATGGTAAAGCAAACCTTGATATCGTTAAAGAAAGCTCTTTACTGAAAGGGGTTACTCAGAACTCTGTAGTCTGGATGAGCCATTTTGACGAAGTAGGAGAATTGCCTGCAGGTTTTGAATTAAATGCAAAATCAGGCGTAATTGCTTCTATCTCTAACGAAGAAAGTAAAATCTTCTGTGTTCAGTTCCACCCGGAAGTTTCTCATACAGAAGAAGGAGGGAAAATGCTTGAAAATTTTGTTTTCGGAATCTGTAACGCAGAGAAAAACTGGAAACTGACCAATTATATCGAAAAAACAGTTGAGGAAATCCGTGAGAAAGTAGGAGACAACAAAGTGATCCTTGGTCTTTCCGGAGGAGTAGACTCTTCTGTAGCGGCAGTTTTGATCCATAAAGCAATCGGTGATCAGCTGACTTGTATCTTCGTAGATACGGGATTATTAAGAAAAGATGAGGGTAAGAAAGTGATGGATCAGTATGGAGAACATTTCCATATGAACATTAAAATGGTGGATGCTCAGGAAAGATTCCTTTCAAAATTAGCTGGAGTAGACGATCCTGAAGCGAAGAGAAAAATCATTGGAAATGAATTTATCCATGTTTTTGATGAAGAATCTCACAAAATTGAAGGTGCTAAATTCCTTGCACAAGGTACTATTTACCCCGATGTTATCGAAAGTCAGTCTGTCAACGGACCCTCTGCAGTAATCAAGTCTCACCACAACGTTGGAGGACTTCCTGAAGATATGGAATTCGAATTACTAGAGCCGTTAAGAGAGCTTTTCAAGGATGAAGTAAGAAGAGTAGGAGAAGAATTGGGTATTCCTCACCATTTGGTATACAGACATCCTTTCCCGGGTCCTGGATTGGGAATCAGAATATTGGGCGCTGTAGATGCTGAAAAAGTAAGAATCCTTCAGGAAGCTGATGATATCTTCATCGAAGAATTATACAAAAATGATCTTTACGAAAAAGTATCTCAGGCTTTCGTAGTGCTTCTTCCGGTGAAATCTGTAGGAGTAATGGGAGACGAAAGAACGTATGAATACACTGCTGTAGTTCGTTCTGCCAACACTATTGACTTTATGACCGCAACGTGGAGCAGACTTCCTTACGAGTTCCTTGATACTGTTTCCAGCAGAATCATCAACGAAGTAAGAGGAATCAACAGAGTAGCTTACGATATTTCAAGCAAACCACCAGCAACCATTGAGTGGGAATAATTTCTTGACTTGAATTTAAAATATTAAATCCTGCCCAACGGGCAGGATTTTTTGTTAAAATGCTTTTAATGAAAAAACAATCAGTACCATATTGATAGCAATCAATAAACAATACACCAGCTTGAATAGCATGTGCTTATGAAAAATCAGATAATTTAACAGCATTGCCCCTGCCAGATAAAAGTAAACAACACTTTTGGTTTCCTGAGGTTTTATTTCAGATCCTGAAAACAGGGTTAAATTGTGTGAAAGATGAATGACTGCGTCAGGATAAAAAATTCTTAAAATAAAAATAATTACGATGCTTATAATTAAGGTTAATGCGTAGGATTTCATTATAAATAAAAAATAGAAATAAATTGGTTATTGTTTTAAATGGTATTTGTCTAATTTTCTCTAAATTTAAGTAAAATTAGACAAATGCAAATAGAAACAAGAAACCTGACACTTCAGGATTATGATGAACTGGCGGAAACGATGAAAAGAGCCTATCCGCAAATGTCGGAATCCATTTGGTCCAAAAAAAGTATTGATAAACTGACAAAGATGTTTCCTAACGGGCAGATTTGCATCACCGTGGACGGAAAGCTGGCTGCAGTAGCACTTTCCATTATTGTCAATTATGAAGAATTCGGGGATGATCATACCTATAGCGATATTACAGGAAACTATACCTTCAATACCCATTCCTCAACAGGGAATGTACTGTATGGAATAGAGGTTTTTGTAGACCCCGAGTTCCGTGAACTGCGACTGGGAAGAAGGCTTTATGATGCCCGAAAAGAACTCTGTGAGCTGTTAAACTTAAAATCCATCATTCTTGGTGGAAGAATTCCGAGCTATCATAAATACAGCCATGAGCTTTCACCCAGAGAATACATTAGAAAAGTAAGAGATAAAGAAATCTATGATCCTGTACTGTCTTTCCAGCTTTCCAATAATTTCTTACCCATCAGGGTGCTGAAAAAATATCTTCCCGAAGATGAAGCTTCCAAAGAAAATGCAGTGCTTCTGCAATGGAACAACATCTATTACAGTAGAAAACCGAATACCATGCAGGACAGTATCATACGCCTTGGGCTGGTACAGTGGCAGATGAGGCACTTCAAAGATATAGAAGCCTTTTATGAGCAGGTAGAATTCTTTGTGAATGTGATGGGAGATTATAAATCAGATTTTGTGCTGTTTCCGGAGCTGTTCAATACCCCTTTGCTGGCACCATTCAATAAGCTTTCAGAACGTGACAGTATGATAGAGCTGGCAAAGCTTACTGAAGAGATTAAAGAAAGAATTTCAGAGCTTGCCATCAGCTATAACGTAAATATTATTTCCGGAAGTATGCCTGTTTTTGAAAACAACGACCTGTACAACGTAAGCTACCTTCTTCACCGTGACGGCCGTATTGATGAATACAGAAAAATCCATATCACTCCGAATGAGAAAAGGTATTACGGAATGAAAGGAGGAAATGAAATAAAAGTCTTTGATACCGACTGCGGTAAAATAGGTCTTGTAATCTGCTACGATGTGGAATTCCCGGAATTACCAAGAATTTTGGCCGATCAGGGCATGAAAATCTTGTTTGTTCCTTATCTGACAGATACACAGAATGCCTACATGCGGGTACGCCACTGTGCTGCTGCAAGAGCCATAGAAAATGAATGTTATGTAGCGATTGCCGGCTGCGTAGGAAACCTTCCGAAGGTAAACAATATGGATATCCAGTTTGGGCAGGCTGCTGTATTTACCCCCTCTGATTTTGCTTTTCCATCCAATGCCGTGAAAGGTGAGGCAACGCCCAATACCGAAATGACCCTGATTGTTGATGTAGACCTTAATCTGTTAAAAGATCTCCATCATAACGGTTCTGTTCAGGTAATGAAAGACCGCCGAAAAGATCTTTATGAGACTTATCTTAAATAACAAAACAGAATGCGTCAGCATTCTGTTTTTTATTGGCCTAAAATTTTTTAAAATAAAATTAAACGTACTGAGGACACACTACAGCAGGACAGATCAGCCCTGGACATTTTGGTCTTCCATCTGTAGGGCAGCACTGGTATGAGCAGTTTCCGATGATGATCCCGTTTCCTGCAATTCCTTTTAATTGCTCTCTTGAAAGTTTGTTGTTACGTAAATTTTTCATGTTCTAATACTTTCGGTTTGTTTTATTTGTACACTGTAAATATATTAAATTTTATAACAAATGATAGGTTTTATAAGTATTGATGTATTTAATTCTTTAAAATACTGATTATATGTTGTTATTTTTAATTTATATGTTGATGTTACTACAATAATTCTTTTATAAAGGAACAATTTTTGGAGTACATTGCACCTACTATTGATACACTATGTTTGACAAGCAGCAAAGAAAACTGAAAAGATCCGCAAGACTGATTTCTGTATTGAGTAAATATGGGTTCAAAGATATGCTGGCAAGAATGAACGGGGGAAATAAGCAGGAAGAAATTTCCGGTTCAGACGAAATTATTTCAAAAGGAACCGTTTACGAAAGAATAAGGCTGGCGCTTGAAGAGCTGGGACCTACCTTTGTAAAATTGGGTCAGACATTCAGCAATAGAGAAGACCTGCTGCCTCCGGAGCTGATTCAGGAGCTGCAGAAACTTCAGGACAAGGTGGAAACGGTAGATATGGATGTGGAAGAAGCGCTGGAAAGTGAGTTTAATATTTCCGTGAAAGATTATTTTCGTGAAATCAGGAAAGAACCTTTGGCTACAGCTTCCATTGCCCAGGTTTACAAAGCTGTTTTACTGGATGGCAGCCCGGTAATCTTAAAATTGAGAAAACCCGATGTACAGTCAGTTATTGAAGATGACTTACTTTTGATCAAAGATATTGAAAGACTGATATCTGCCTATTCGGAAATAGGAGAAAAGCTTAATCTTAAACAGGCTATTTCCACTTTTGAAAAATCATTGCTGGAAGAGGTTTCTTTGACGAATGAAAGAAATAATATCCTGCAGTTCCGCCTTAATTTTAAAAATAATAAAGAAACTTACGTCCCGAAAGTCTACGAAGAATTTTCTAACAACAATATTCTTTGTATGGAGTTTATTGATGGGATAAAAGTTACCGATAAAACGGTTCTTCTGGCGAATGATATTGACCCTGTGAAAATTTCTGAAACAGGATTAAGGCTGTTTGTTTCCCAGATCCTGGACTATGGATTTTTCCATGCTGATCCTCACGCCGGAAATATTTTAGTGAAAAAAGACGGTAAAATCGTTTTCATTGATTTCGGAGCCGTAGGAAAAATTCAGCCTAACGATAAAGAAATTCTTGAAAATCTTATCGTAAGTTTTGTAGCCAAAAATTCGCATAAAATAGTCCGTTCCCTTAAAAAAATGGCTATAAGCTACGAGATACCTGATGAAAGACGGTTTGAAAATGATGTGGAAGACATTCTGAACTTTGTACACAGTTCTTCATTACAGGACATTAATGTGCAGGTGATCATCAACAAGATGAAGGATATTCTGAAAGATAACAGGCTTTACATGCCGGATTATTTCTATCTTTTATTTAAAGGGATCAGTCTGATAGAAGGGGTTGGGAGAAGCATTAATCCCGATCTGGATATCGTCAAAAGCCTTCATCCCTATACCAAAAAGATTTTCACCAAGAAAATCAGTCCAAAGAATCTTTTAAAAACAGGGATGGACCGTATGATGAATTTCACCGATAATGTAGATGAAATTCCGAAAGAACTCCGTTCTGTTCTTCAGAAACTGGATGAAAATAAATTTACGGTTTCCAGTGAGATCAAAAATATTGAGAAGACCAACCAATTGATCAAATCCAGTGTGGTGAATCTGATTCTGGCCATGGTCTTAGGCGCAAATATCATTGCTACAGCCATCGTTTTTAGTTCAGAATCCGGACCGAGAATAGGAGAATTGTCTCTGGTGGCAGTCTTAGGCTTTATTTTTTCTGTCATTTTAGTTTTAATACTTTTACTGAGAGTGACAAGAAAATAAAACTGTAATTAAACCTCCGGTTTTTCTATCCGTATTTATAGCCCGAATCACACCATTCGAATCAAAAATATCGCAACCCGAACCTCGTAACCCGTAACCCATAACTTATAACCCCACAATGAAAACACTTATTATAACCGCAATCACTTTATTGAGCTCATACTGCAACGCCCAGCAAGGAAATGAAGAGAACCTTCAAGGAGATTTTGACGGCAACGGAACAAAAGAATTTGCCTATACAAAAGTCAGTGACTGTGGTGACGAATGTGAAGGAAAATGTGAAACAACTATTTACTTCAGTGATAAAAGTATAAAGCCTATCACGATTTCACCAGCCAATCAGGGGAGCCTGTATAATTTGGGAGATCTCAATGATGATGGGAAAGATGAGATCGGCTTTTATCCGAACTGGTGTACCAGCTGCTGGCATCCGTTCTATGTATATACTTTAAGTAAAACAGGCTGGAAGCCATTATTACCATCTATTTCAACGCATTGTAACCAGTGGGAAGAAGACAGATTTCCAATCAAAAAAGATCCCAAAAAGAAAGGATACGTTATCGTTACCTCCAGCAAATGGGAAGATGATGACATTAAAATCAAGGTCAATAGTGTAAAAGTGAATTAGGAATTAATTTGTTGCTGGTTGTATTTTGTTGCTGGTTTAACGTATTGTTATAAATATTCTTGGGCTTAATTAAATATAATCAGTGAATCACTCTTAATAACGAGTTGTTGCAACCTGTTGCCTAATATCTGCAACCCTAATTTTTAACTTGTAATTAAATACCTATCTTTGCAAAATGGAAAAACTCACTTTTGCGGATTTTGACCTGCCGGTTAAAATTCTTGATGTTTTAGCGGATCTGGAATTATTTGAACCTACCCCAATTCAGGAGAAGAGCTTAAAACCCATTCTTTCAGGAAGAGATGTAATGGGAATTGCGCAGACCGGAACCGGAAAAACACTGGCTTATCTTTTACCCGTTCTGAAAACATGGAAATACAGCAGAACAGGAAATCCAACTGTTTTGGTACTTGTTCCTACAAGAGAACTAGTGGTGCAGGTGACTGAAATCCTTGAGAAACTGACAGAAAATATTACTGCAAGAGTAATCGGAATATACGGTGGGAAAAATATCAATACTCAAAAACTGTTGTTCAACGACGGTTGCGATATTTTGGTAGGAACGCCGGGAAGAGTGATGGATCTTTCCATAGACAATGCCATTTCTCTGAAAGAAGTTCAGAAGCTGATCATTGACGAATTTGATGAGATGCTGAACTTAGGTTTCAGACCACAGCTTACCCATATTTTTGAAATGATGAAAGAGAAGAGACAGAATATTCTTTTCTCCGCAACCATGACGGAAGCAGTAGATGAGATGCTGGATGTGTATTTTGCAAGTCCGATAGAAATTTCATTGGCCAAATCAGGAACACCGCTTGAAAAAATTGAACAGACGGGTTACAAAGTGGAAAACTTCAACACCAAGATCAACTTATTGGAACATTTGCTGAAAAATAATGCAGACATGTCTAAAGTGTTGATTTTTAACAATAATAAAAGGCATGCGGACCTTCTTTTTACTAAGATAGATGAGCTTTTCCCTGAACAGTTTGATGTCATTCACTCCAATAAATCTCAGAACTACCGACTTAAGGCTATGAAAAGCTTTGAAAATGAAGAGATCAGAGGTTTGATTACTACAGATGTAATGGCAAGAGGTCTTGATATCTCAAACATTACCCATGTGATCAACTTTGAAACACCGGATATTCCTGAGCAGTATATCCACAGAATCGGTAGAACGGGTAGAGCAGATAAAGAAGGAAAGGCCATTACTTTTGTTACTAAAAAAGAAGAACCTTTAATCCTTGATATCGAACTGTTGATGGACAAAGAATTGATATTTAATGAATTCCCGGAAGGCGTTAAGATCAATCCTAAAAAGATTGCTGCTGAAGAAGAGCAGGTAGTTATGAAAAATCCTGCACAGGTAAAACTGAATGATGGCGGAGGAGCATTCCACGAGAAGAAGGCTAAAAATACAAAAGAAAACTGGGGTGGACCTTCCAAAAGAAAAGCACCTAAGAAGTTTGGAGCCAACAGAGCCCAACAGAAAGCAATATCAAAATCGAAAAGAAAGAAATAAAATAAAAACGATTCCTAGCATAGGAATCGTTTTTATTTTACTAAGGTTTAATTTTCTTCGTCTTTATTTCAGATAAGGGGTGATGATCTTAGCCCATATTTTATATCCTTCCGGCTTAAAATGAAGCATATCTTCCACGAAAATATCTTTTCTTACATTTCCGTTAGCATCTTCCATTGCTTTCGTTACATCAATGAATTCAGCATTCGGTTCCTTTTTCATAAAAGCAGCAATCTTTTTATTGGCTATTTTCATCTGCGGCCAGATCACTTCTCTGCTTGGCGAATATTTGATAGAGATATAATCGACTTCAATATCAGGAAATCTCGCACGTATTTTTTTGTAGAAAGCTTTATACCGGTTTACCACCACTTTTGCTTTCAGCTGGTGATTGTCTGCAAAATCATTTTCTCCGCAGTAAATAACAATCTGTTTAGGCTGATAAGGGGCAAGAAGATCATTGGCAAAGTAATTGAGGTCTGTAAGTCGTGATCCTCCGAACCCTCTGTTGATAATGGTTTTGCCAGGGAAATAATCCGCTATATCAGTCCATTTGGTGAAAGATGAGCTTCCGATAAATAAAATAGCCTCTTTAGCCGGCGGATTTTGCTGATCCAGCTTTTTAAACTCCTGGATGTCCTGCCAGAACATCGGTTTTTTTTCCTGAGAAAAGGCAATAGTAAAATACAGCAGTAGAAATGCTGATAGAATCTTCTTCATTATATTCAGTTTTAAATTCAACTATAAAAGTAATAAAAAACTCCCGATCAGCGGGAGTTATGATTTATCTTTTGTAAGTCACGTAAGGAATGTCCGGAACTTTATCTCCGTCCATATCAAAGATTCCTGATTGCTGGGCAAGTTTAAGATCTTTGGCTGTCAGCACATCAATTCTGTAGTTTACCGATCCCTCGTCGCCAAGTTTGATTCCGATTATTTTGGAATCAGCATCATAGGTATATCTTCCCTCACTTTTTTTAGATGGAGTACAATCTGCACCTTCTCCTGTATATGCTGTGTAGCTTACATAATAGTCTGTTCTTAAGAAAAGGGTGTTTTTGGTTGCACATCCTGTTACAACTTCAGAATAAAGCACTGTTTTATTATCTTTCCCTGAAATTATTTCCCTTTTAACTTCCTTCCAATCTCCCTTCATGATATCCATTTCGTAAGCGTCAAGATTGTCATCCTTACAAGAAGTAAGTGCCAGGGCAGAAAAGGCAAATAAAAGTAGCTGTTTTTTCATTTTCACAAATTTAAGAATATGCTAAAATATAAATAAATTTGAAATATCTGTAATGAAATAATGAATTTTTAAACGAATGTTTATAAATTAAATAATTTTATACAAGTTACAATGCGGGATAAGGGTTTCGGGTTGATATTTTGAGTTTGAAACCTAATATAAACACTTCCCGATCTCGTATCCCGCACCTGGAATCTACTAGTAACTCATTTCTACAATCTTATAAGCATCCTGTGGAGTGAGTTTTTTATATTCTCCAAGGCCAAACCAGTTTCTGTCTGTAAATGCTTTTTCTACCTTTTCAGCGGTTCCTTCAAAATCTCCTGTATATTCAGAAAGTTTGGTTTTGATATGAAGACTGTGGAAAAATTCTTCAAGTTTCTTAATTCCCAGTTCAGCTTTCTCTTCTAGACTTCCGCCTTTAATTCCCCAAACTCTTTCAGCATATTGGGCCAGTTTTCCTTTCTTGTCTTCAAAATTGTAACGGTAGTGAGAGGGTGCAATGATGGCCAGCGTTCTTGCATGGTCAATACCAAAATACGCTGTCAGTTCGTGGCCCATGGCATGTACGGCCCAGTCTGTAATTACTCCTTTCTGAATAAGCCCGTTCAGAGCCATTGTGCAGCACCACATAAAGTTTCCGGCAGCATCATAGTTGAAATCATCAGCCAATACTTTAGGAGCAGTTTCCTGAAGACTGATCAGGATGCTTTCTGCAATTCTTTCCTGAAGATCAGCAGAAGAAGGAGCCGTCATATACTGTTCCAAAACGTGGGTGTAGGCATCTGTAATTCCGTTTACGATCTGATTTTTTGGAATTGATCTGATGACTTCCGGATCCAGGACAGAAAACTGCGGGAAAAGTCCCGGTCCTCCTGAAGATAATTTTTCATTGGTTTCTCTTCTGGAGATTACGTACCCGGAATTCATTTCCGAACCCGTTGCAGGAAGGGTCAGAATACTTCCGAAAGGCATTCCCTGACCTTCAAACGTTCTTACCGATTTTCTCAGAATATCCCATGGCTCCCCATCATAATGGGCTGCTGCGGAGAGAAATTTCGTTCCGTCAATCACAGATCCGCCGCCTACAGCAAGAAGATAAGTGATGTTTTTTTCTTTAATAAAACTTAACGCATTGATTAATACTTCATATTCAGGATTGGCCGGAACCCCTCCGAACTCATACACTTCATGATCTTTCAACGCTGCTTTTACCTGGTCGTAAACACCATTGCTTTTGATGCTTCCGCCTCCGTAAATCATTAATATTCTCGCGTCTTTAGGAATTTCGTTGGAAATTTTAGCGATTTCACCCTTCCCGAAAAGTATTTTTGTTGGGTTTTTAAACTCGAAATTAAGCATGTTCTAAATTTATTTTAAGTCAAATTTACGGAATGAAAAAGGAAAACTGAGTTAATGAAATTTTAAAATTGCTATTATTCAGTTTTATGAAAGCTATTGAATGCGCTGTTCCGAAACTTCGGTAATATTCCTATTGATATTCTTTGCGAACTATCTTAAAGAATATTCGTTTATGTTTTGTATTTCCCAACATGTTACAAAGCAGGACAGTTTTCATCCTTTGCATAGACTCCATTGCTTTTGGCTTCCAGCTTTCCGGTTTTTCTGTTGATTTTAACCATAAAAGATTCTTTTACGGCCGGACAACCTTTAGACTGCATAAGGTACATGGAAATATAACGGTCTTCAATTTTATAGGCTCCTGTAAACCGATTGCTCGTATCCACGGAATAGCCATAGGTTTTGGCCAGTAAAATAGCTTCCGGGAGATTATCTACGGTTCCGATAAAATTTCTTAACTGCTGTTCGCTGGAAAAATAAACAGATCTTTCATTTTTGCAAGCCAGAATGTAAGTAAAGCAATTGTTACCAATGCATTTCTGGAAGAAACCTTTTTCGGGAACAGGCTCATTGATGGTCATAAAATCCGGAGCCTGGCTCTCATAAATCACTGCTTTTTCATAATCCATATCATTGCTGAGAACCCGCCAGTAGACATAGTTTTTATCCGGAACAATGAACGGATAAAGATAATCCGGAGTTTCAAGAATATCAGGGATTTTTTTATAATCATCGGGAACCTTGATCTGGCTGTAAAGCAGATTGGAGAAGATCAGGGAAAATGCGATGATTGTTTTCATAGAGAATAGGTTTCCGGTGCAAATTTAGGAAGAGAATTATTCCAAAACGATTTTATAATAGCCTTTTTCATCAGTTACATCAATATCTATCCCTGTAAAAGTCAATTTATTGATTTGAAAACCATCACAACCTCCTTTAAATTCTGAGGATTGGATGGAAAAATCGATGTTTTTGATATTGGAATAAAATGTATAATTTTTTGTTCCGTTATAGGCACCTACATTTTCTACAATAACCCTGTTGTCGGATGTTTTGGTTAACGGTACGTTCACATTATTTTCGTCCTGAATTGAATAGGCTGTTAATGCCCCGTTGGCAATAAGATTTTCATTATTGGAATTGACAAACTCAAAAATGACGGGTAATGGTGCATTGTAACAGTCTTTTTCACAAGATGTGAACAAAATTATCATGAGCAGGAAAGGAAATATTTTTTTCATGGATTATGGATGGTGTGAAGAGTAAAATTAAACAAAAATTATATTAAACCTGAATTATTAAAACGAACTCTGCATATTTTCAAACTGACACAAATATTCATGGTTGAATCATGCGTTTATCTGAAAAAGTAGTTATGAATTTTAAATGTTTTTTTGATTTTTGTCCTCAATTTTTGTCATTTGTCAATCCAACACATTTCAAAATCGCTTACATTTGTTACTATGATACACGACCAACGCGCAGAAAAATTCAGGCAGATTGTGGAAAATAAATTCCAGATCTACAATTCATTGTTTATGAGCCTGCCTTATGATAAAATGACGAATATCGGAATGCTGCTTCCATTTCTTTATGAAGAAAGCCGAAACGGCTATGAAGCAGGAAAGACTCCTGAAGAAATCGTCGAAGAATTTTTTAAAAACCATACCGATCTCCAGAACGAAGAGCAGAAGCTGGAACTGCTGTTCAAGATCATACAATATATAGAAAGACAGGTAGTTTTGTTTGACAGTATTGAAGATGCGGCATTTCCCAATCTTCACTCCGAAAGTGACAATGGTACGGTAACCAATCTTTTTGAACGCTCTTTACAGGATCATAAAATTGAAAAAGTAAGGGAAAAGTTAAAAGATTTCAGTGTAAAAGTTGTCTTTACAGCGCACCCTACCCAGTTTTATCCAAGCTCAGTACAGAGAATTATTCAGGATTTAAGAGGTGCTATTACCAGTGACTCCGTGACTCAGATCGATACGCTTCTGCAGCAGTTGGGGAAGACACCTTTTGTGAACAAGGAAAAGCCTACTCCGATAGATGAAGCCCTGAGTATTATTTCCTATCTCAGATATGTTTACTATGATACTATTGGTGAATTGTTTACGAAGATTAAAAAGACTTTCGGGAACGGACATTTTCATCTGCATGAAGATATTATCCAGCTGGGATTCTGGCCGGGAGGCGACAGGGATGGAAATCCTTTTGTAACGGCAGAAGTAACGAAAAGAGTAGCAGAAGAACTTCGTTCAGCCATTCTGAAATCCTATTACAGCCATTTGAAATTTATCAGAAGAAGATTAAGCTTCAGAGGGGTTTCTGAAGTGTTAACCCAGTTAAGCGAAGAATTGTATGCTGCAATTTTTGATGGAAAAAGCATTAATGCAGAAGATATTTTAAAGAAAGCTGATGAAGCTGAAAAAATAGTAATCAACGAACATAACTCCTTATTTCTAGATCTTTTGGTTAATTTCAGGGATCGGGTGATGATCTTCGGAACTCATTTTGCAACGTTGGATATCCGCCAGGACAGCAGAATTCACCAGAAAGTTATTGATGAGGTTTTTGCCAAAGTATATGGAAATGAAGAGGCTGATTACGAGCAGAAATTCAACAAGCTGATTCAGATTTCAGAAACGGTAAATCCGGAAGATTTTGAGGATATTGTGAAAGATACCCTATTGACGGTTTCACAGGTTACCGAAATTCAGCACCTGAATGGACTGAGAGGAATGAACCGCTATATTATTTCCAACTCTGATGCGGTAAAAGATGTGATGAATGTGTATGCATTCTTCAAGGTTTGCGGATATAAAGACGAAGCTGTCAATATGGATATCGTTCCCCTTTTTGAAACGATGGAAGGTCTTGCCAACGCTGAGCATGTGATGAATGAACTGTACCAGAATCCCGTTTATAAAAAGCACCTGGAAAGAAGAGGAAACCAGCAGACCATTATGCTTGGGTTCTCAGACGGAACTAAGGACGGCGGATATTTAAAAGCCAACTGGGAAATTTATAAAGCCAAAGAAGTATTGACAAAACTTTCGGAACAGAATAACATCAAAGTCGTATTTTTCGATGGCAGAGGAGGCCCGCCTGCAAGAGGAGGAGGCAAGACCCACGATTTCTATGCTTCCCAGGGAAAAACTATCGCCAATAATAAAATTGAACTGACTATTCAGGGGCAGACCATTACCAGTATTTTTGGAAACAAAGAACAGGCAAAATATAATTTTGAACAGCTTCTGACTGCCGGAGTTGAAAATGATGTGTTCAAAAATGCCAAGAAAGAGCTTACAGAAAAAGAAAGGACTTTAATAATAGAGCTTGCGGATATCAGCTACGGAAAATATTCAGACCTGAAAGCACATCCTATGTTTGTTCCGTACCTTCAGGAAATGAGTACCCTTGAATATTACGGAAAAACCAATATCGGAAGCCGCCCTTCGAAAAGAGGAAACGGAAGCGAGCTGAAATTCGAAGACCTGAGGGCAATCCCATTTGTAGGCTCGTGGTCACAGCTGAAGCAGAATGTACCTGGATTCTTTGGGTTTGGATATGCCATGCAAAAAATGAAGGAGCAGGGGAGATTTGAAGAAGTAAGAGAGCTCTACAAAGGTTCCGATTTCTTTAAAACTTTAGTTTTGAACTCGATGATGAGTATGAACAAGTCTTATTTCCCTTTGACCTATTATATTAAAAACAACCCTAAGTTTGGCGCATTCTGGAATGTTCTTTTCGATGAATATGAGCTTTCACGAGATATCATGCTTGAGCTGACAGGATTTAAAATGCTTCAGGAAGAAGATCCGCTGTCCAGAAAATCGGTGAAGATCCGTGAAAAGATTGTGCTTCCGCTGTTGAGTATTCAACAGTATGCTTTGATGAAGATTCAGAAAGGAGAAGGCAATAAAGAAGCTTATGAAAAACTGGTGACACGTTCTTTATTCGGAAATATTAATGCCAGCAGAAACTCAGCATAAGTTATTACCAAAATTTTGTACATATCGTACAATATTGTATCAATAGGAATGGGCTGAAGCCCATTCTTTTTTATGGCCAATTCTCCGGCTTCAGCCAAAACATAGGAATGCAGTTTGAGAAAAATAGCTTCCACACATTCAACAGATCAAATAGAATATCAGAATCTACTCAATCTGTTGGATGTGTGGGAAATAAAAAATTATTCCTTCAAGAATTTTTCATAAGAAACGCTATCCTTCATCTGGATTTTCAGATAATAAGTTCCTTTAGAAAAATCTTCCACTTTTATAGATTTCTGGTTATTGCTTTTCCTGATGAGTCTGCCCAGGTTATCATATATTTCTAACGACTGAACTTCTTGCTCTGTTGCAATATTCAGTATATTTTTAGCAGGATTCGGGAATATGGCATATTTTTCCTTTTTTACGATTTCAGAAGTGTTCAGGACAAGGTTGTATAAACTTCCGAAATTAAGAATGCCATATCCGGTCTGGTCCGAATGGGCTGGATAAAGCGAAGCGGTTTGCCTTAGTTTTGTTCTCATCTGTTCCCTGTTCATCGTTGGAAACGCCTGGATAAGACACGCTACACCGCCTGCAGCAATAGGAGTAGCAATAGAAGTTCCGTTGACAATCAAGGTAGCATTATCATAAACTGTTGTTGTACCGGTTCCCTGAGTACTTCCGTCTGGCTTTACCACTCCGAGAGCGTTAGGCCCATATGATGAAAATCCGGAAACATTTCCTGCAGAATCTACAGATCCGATAGAAAATACGTTAGCATTATCCGACGGTGTCAAAAGATAATGCCATGGCTGCTGTCCCGAATTACCGGTGGCAGCAAGAACGAAAATTCCTTTTTCGGCCGCAATACCAGCGCCTCTGGCAATGAAAGAAGTATTTCCGTTCATATGGGCATACGTGTAATTGTAACGGCTGTCATCAAAAACATTGTATCCCAATGATGAGGTAATAATTTCTACACCTTTTGTATCAGCTTCTTCGGCCGCTTCAATCCAGTATAACTCTTCTTCAGGAATTTCTACAGCTGCATTTTCACTGCGGTAAAGGTAAAAATCTGCATCAGGGGCTGCTCCTGCAAAAGTATCTTGCAGATATCCTCCGATAACACCTAACACCACAGAACCATGAGGACTGAGAGCCGTATTGTAAATATCTCCTGTTTTGGTAACAAAATCATAGGACGCCTTGATATGGTTGTCGGTCCACAATCTTGCAAAAGCAGTTCCTGTATTCACGGTGGGAAATCCCGCATCAATCACTGCTATGGAAACTCCTGTTCCGGTATAGCCTGCCAGATGAAGCGGCCGTATATTTACCTGGTCAATTTGTGCAGCACCAGCCCCGTAATTGAAGTTGGTAAGTATTTTATTGAAGCTTGCATCGTCTTTCCATTTGCCGGATGCTGTTTTCAATGTACCAGAAGTATTTCTCGCAAAGCTTTCAACAGACGAAACAAAAGACTGAGACTGCAATAAGGTTTTTTGTGCAGGAGTAGCATTTACCGCTGCTCCGTTGAGCCATTTTGAATAATCTGTAACAGCAAACCCTAAATTTTGAAGATTCTGAAGATATGACTGTTCAATAGGAGCATCCTGATCGTTCAACGGTATCCCCAGCGTGGCACGTCTGTTGAGTGATTTCTGGCTAAGTTCCGAAAGCGGATTTGCATAAAATGCAGCCTTATTAGGCTTATCCGTGAAGTAAACAAAAACGAGTTCCGTTTGTGCGGAAACAGTAAGGTAACCTGTTAGGAAACAAAAGAGTAAAAATTTTTTCATAAAATTTATTTGTATAAAGATAAAAACAAAATCAATAAAATTTTTGATAGGATTTTAAATTCCTTATTTTTACAGAAATATTTATTATATGAAAAAAATTCAGATGGTTGACTTGCAAAGTCAGTATTACAAAATAAAGAATGATGTAGACAATGCAGTTTTGAATGTAATGGATTCTGCGGCATTTATTAACGGTCCTGAAGTAAAGTCTTTCCAGAATGAATTGGAGTCTTATTTAGACGTAAAACATGTGATTCCGTGTGCCAATGGTACAGATGCATTACAGATTGCCCTTATGGCCTTAGATCTGAAAGAAGGAGACGAAATTATCACAGCTGATTTTACTTTTGCGGCAACGGTAGAAGTGATTCACCTGCTTAAATTGAAATCTGTATTGGTAGATGTAGATTATGATACATTCACAATTTCTACAGAGCAGATTAAAAAAGCAATTACCCCAAGAACAAAAGCGATTATTCCGGTACATATTTTCGGACAGTGTGCCAATATGGAAGAGATTTTAAAAATTGCTGAAGAGCACAACCTATATGTTATTGAAGACAACGCTCAGGCCATCGGTTCAGAGTATACATTCTCCGACGGAAGTGTAAAGCAGGCAGGAACAATGTCTACTGTTGGAACCACTTCTTTCTTCCCTTCAAAAAACCTGGGATGTTACGGAGACGGAGGTGCCATTTTCACCAATAATGATGAGCTGGCTCACCGTTTAAGAGGAATTGTAAACCATGGTATGTACGAAAGATATTACCATGATGAGGTAGGGGTAAACTCCCGTCTTGACAGTATTCAGGCTGCAGTTTTAAGAAAAAAACTTCCCCATCTTGATTCTTACAACGAAGCAAGGAGAAGAGCTGCGGATTTTTATGATGAAGCATTTGCCGGAAATCCGAATATTCTGACTCCGAAAAGAGCAGAAAATTCTACCCACGTATTCCATCAGTATACTTTAAGAATCCTGAACGGGAAACGTAATGAGCTTCAGAAGTTTTTGACGGAAAAAGAAATTCCTGCCATGATCTATTATCCGGTAGCGCTGAGAAAGCAAAAAGCATACTTCCAGGAAAGTGATCCTGCAGATTTTGTAAATACCGATAAACTTCTGGATCAGGTAATCTCTTTACCGATGCATACCGAATTAGACGAAGAGCAGCTGAAGTATATTACAGATGCAGTGCTTGAGTTTATGGGATATGAAAATAAAGATATTTAAATATAAGCTGGTATACTACTTAGCAGTCATAACCAGCTTACTACTTTTTACAATATCAGCATTTTGGATCCTTGAAATATTTAATGATTTTAACCTATATAAAATATTATTTACTGGTATTTCGTTAGTTATTAATTCATTTGCATTTGTCAATCTGGTAGAGAAATATGATAAAGCGGTATTGTTTCTGAATCTTAGTTTATTTCTGTCCATCATTGTTTTAGGCTATCCTATACTGCTTGGATTTTTAAATGGATATTACGTTTTAGAACATTTTACTTTTAAATTTTTAATTATAATGATACTGTGTTTGCTGATTGTAAATGTATTTAAGGTGAAGAAACATGCAGGAGCTAATGAAATAGAAAATATAGGAAACAGCAAAGATTAAAAAATAAAAATGGCTATACTTGTTACCGGCGGACTTGGATATATCGGTTCTCACACCGTGGTAGAACTTCTCAATAACGGCTTTGAAGTGGTTATTGTAGATGATTTATCCAATACGGAAAGGTTTATTTTAAAAAATATTGAGGAAATTACAGGCAAGAAGCCGGTTTTTTATCCTTTTGATTTAAGAAGAAAAGAGCTTCTTACCCAGGTTTTTGATGCCCACCATATTGACGGATGTATCAATTTTGCTGCCTTTAAAGCAGTAGGAGAGAGTCAGGTAATACCTGTAGATTATTATGAGAACAATTTGTTCTCTTTGATTAATATCCTTCAGGAATTTAAGGAAAGAAAAATCTCCAATTTTATTTTTAGCTCATCATGTACCGTATACGGGCAGGCAGATGTAATGCCAATAGATGAAAATACTCCGTTAAAAGTACCTGAAAGTGTATATGGGAAAACAAAACAAATGGGCGAACAGATCCTGATTGATTTTGCAAAAGCCTATCAAAGTAAAATATCATTGTTACGGTATTTTAACCCAATCGGAGCGCATCCATCTGCAAAGCTTGGCGAGCTGCCGATAGGTATTCCCAATAACCTGGTGCCTTATGTAATGCAGACGGCTTCGGGAGTGCGTGAGAAACTGAATATCTGGGGCGATGATTATCCTACAGAGGACGGAACAGCCGTTCGTGATTATATCTATGTGGTTGACCTGGCGAAAGCACACGTCGCAGCATTAAAGAAGCTGGTAGAAGATCCTTCTGCTGATGCTGTGATTGATACCTACAACCTGGGAACAGGAAAAGGATCATCTGTGCTGGAAGTGGTAAGAGCATTTGAGAAAGCCAATAATGTAGAAGTGCCTTATCAGATATGTGCCAGAAGAGAAGGAGATATTACTATTGCATATGCCAACCCTGAAAAAGCTGAAAAAGAACTTAACTGGAAGTCTGAAACATCGCTGGAAGAATCTTTAAGAACCGTTTGGGAATGGCAGAAATATCTGAGCAGCAGAAATTCATAAACTTGAGTATTGAGAAATATTTTAATGGTATATGAAAGAATAATTTAAAACGATCAATAAAAACAAATTACAAAACATTTCCCTGAATATTTAGTGTTTATCTTTTAAAAACATGTATTTTCAGAGACGCTTTAATTTAAATTAATATGAAGACACAGAGAATAGGTATTACATTTTCCTCGTTTGACTTATTGCATGCAGGTCACATCAAAATGCTTGAAGAAGCCAAAACCGTATGTGACTATTTAATCGTTGGGCTTCAGATCGACCCATCTCACGATCGTCCCAACAAAAATAAGCCAAGCCAGACCATCGTTGAAAGATATATCCAACTGAAGGCAGTGAATGCCGTGGATGAGATCGTTCCTTATTACACGGAAGAAGATCTGTTGGATATTTTAAAATCATTTGTGATTGATGTAAGAATCATCGGAGATGATTATATGGACAGAGATTTTACAGGTAAGCAGTACTGTGAAGAAAAAGGAATTGAGATCTTTTACAATAAAAGAGACCATCGGTTTTCCACCAGTGATTTAAGAAGAAGAATCTATGAAGCTGAAAAAGAGAAAGATTCGAAAGCAGAGCCTGTAAAATAATAAATCAATAATAAAAAAATCCCGAAAGGAAACTTTCGGGATTTTTGTTGTATTACATTGGAACGCCTTGTTCTTCGTCCCCTTTTGTATTAGAATTAATATCTTTTTTAATTTTAGGTTTGGCATCAATCTTCTCGCCTTGCTTGAACTTATAAGTGAAAGATAAAGCAAATTGTCTTGGTTGCCATTGCATTTCCATTTCTCGGGTAAACTGAGCATTATCAGAGAAGTTTTTCATCTTTCTGGTATTAAAGATGTCTCTGATGTTGAATCCTATAATTCCGTTTCCTTTCCAGATGGTCTGGCTCGCTCCAAAATCTATACCATACATTGCCTTTCTGTTGTTCATAGCTGTTTTCTCAGCAGCTCTATAGAAGCTTTGGATTTGAAGGCTTAAGTTTTTAGTAGGCTTAAACGTATTGTTAAAACGTATTCTGTATGAGAATCCGGAACCTGAGAAATCATTTAAGGTTTTTGGATTGTCCGGGAATAAGTTATAGCTTCCTGTATTTTTATATCCGTAAAGGTCAGCAGAAAGCATTATTTTCCACCAGTTGTAAGGATCATAAGTTCCGTTTAAATCCAAACCATAATTGGTCTCCGTACCCACGTTGAAAGGAATGGTGTTTACAGCTCCCGTCTGATCTACATATTGATATCTGTTTTGCTCGTCTTCAGACTTTTTAAAATACAAAGTTGGATTAAACGTAATCTTTTTATTTGAAAGATTGTATCCAAGTTCAAAAGAGTTTTCGTAGGTTGGATTAAGATTCGGGTTTCCTCTGAAATAGTTTCTGTCATCATCAAAAGACATAAAAGGGATCAGGGAGAAAGCTCTCGGACGGTTAATTCTTCTTGAATAATTTAACAAGATCTGATTGTTCTTTGCCAGATTATAGCTTAAAAATACAGAAGGGAAGAACTTAGTATAGTTTTTATTAACTTCCGGAGTATTTGCTGGGTTTCCGTTTACATCAAAATTTTGAAAATTAACGTCAATTTTTGAAGTCTCACTTCTTAATCCTAACTGATACGCAAATTTTTCTCCAATTTTACTTTTGAACTGTGCATAAACTCCCAAAATCTTTTCAGAATATACCGTATTACTTGTAAAATCGAATCTGGTAGTTGTAGGTTGATCGTTTAACTTTTGATCTACAAAATAGTTATAGGTATTTCTGTTATAATCATAACGTGCTCCTGCTTCTAATTTAGATTTTTCACCTATTGGAAGTTCATAATCGATTTTTCCAATGAAAGTATCCGTTTTAGAATCTGTACTTACATTATTGATGATGTTACCATTTGGCTGTACAATATTTTCAATAAATGTTGTTTGAACAATTTTATTAAGTCCGTCTGTTTTGTTCGTCTGGTAACTTGCGGATGCAGATAATAACTGACCATTATCTCCAATTTTCTGATCAAGCCCAAGATCAAACTGGGTTGCCAGGTTTGTGTTATTTCCGTAGCTGTTTCTTTCCCTTAAAACATTGCTTACACCAGAAGTAGGTGTAGTATACTGTCTTTCATTATAAGAATTAAGACCTGTCTGATCGGTATCAAAACTTCTGATCATTCCTGAGAAATTGATGGAAGTCTTATCGCTGAAGTCATGAGTAAAACCAGCAGTCACATTATAAGTGTTACTTTCTCTTGTTGTTTTACCATTTTGTTGAGAATACTGTGTAAAAGGGAATGCATCGGAAGTCAGGCTGCCAATATCATCCTTTCTGGTAGTTGTATTCTTCATGGTGCTTTCATTCTTCTGATAACCGCCGCCACCATTTAAAAACCAGGTCCAGTTACCTTTTCTCCAGTTTAAATTCGCGTTAAGATTGGTTCTTGGAAGGTAACCTAAAGTTCCGGTTACACTACCATTGAATCCCATTTTTTTATCCTTTTTAAGAATGATATTCAGAATACCGGATGTTCCACTCGCTTCAAATTTGGAAGAAGGATTGGTGATCACTTCAATTCTTTCGATCTGGTCAGCCGGAATACTTTGCAAAGCATTTGCGCCATCATCAATTCCAAGAAGAGAAGACGGTTTCCCATTGATCAAAAACTTTACATTGGTGCTTCCTCTCATTGAAACTGTTCCGTCTGTATCTACAGAAACCGAAGGAACGTTGGTCAAAACATCCTGAAGACTTCCTCCTTTACTTACAATATCCTGTGAAGGATCATAGGTTTTCTTGTCAAGTTCTACTTTATAAGGTTTAGCTGCAGAGGCGGTAATAACCACACCTTGTATTTCTTTTGTTTTGCCGTCAATAGTAGAGGAAGGCTCAGCTTCAATAGATAAAGCCCCGATATTACCTGCAGCTGCAATATTTTTGCTGACTACGCTTTTTTTGTAATCAATAGCCTCTATTGTAATATCATAATCTCCCGGCACAAGCGGAAGCTTATACTGTCCTTTTTCATCAGTCAGTACAGCATCGCTTAATGATTGGCTGGCCTTATTACTGAATGTTACAGAAGCGTAAGGAACCGGTTGATTTTTTTTGTTGACAATGATTCCTGAAACTTCAGCCTTTTCCTGTGCAAATGCCATCACTGCCGCAGAAAGTACTAATGTAAGTCCTAAAGTTTTTCTGGTAAAAATATTGACAATTTCTGTCTTATTCTTCATAGGTTATTTTTTTGTATAAGATCGTGAAAGAATAACCCTTAATATTTTAAATGTTCATATTGATTTGATCATCAAAATATTATGGTCGTTTATTGTTTTTTAACTGTATAAATTTTTTAGGTGCTTTCTAAGCCTATTTTATATTTTTTGAGTTGAGCCAGTCCTGATAAGCCTTTGCATTCACAGCATGTTCTTCTGCACTTGCTGTAAACTTATGGTACCCGAATCTTGCCGGATCAGCGCACATAAATATATAATTGTTGTTTTCAGCATTTAAAACAGCATCTATTGAGTTCTTATCCACTACACAAATTGGCCCCGGGGGAATACCCGCATTGGCATAGGTGTTATAAGGTGATGGTGTAGATAAATGCTTATAAAATACCCTTTTTATTGGTTCTTTAAAATTTGTCTGTTTATTGATCGCATAAATTACCGTAGGGTCGGATTGAAGTTTCATTCCTTTTCTGTAGCGGTTTAAATATAATCCGGCAATCGTTTTCATTTCATCTTTTTTTCCTCCTGATTCCTTATAAACAATAGAAGCCAGAGCATACACCTGATCTCTTGTAAGACCGGACTGCTGTTCTTTGTTTTTTCTTTCGCTCGTCCAGAAATCATTATACTGATCTTCAAATTTTGCGAAAAATTCTCTCGGACTTACTGTCCAGAAAAAATTATAAGTATCAATGAAAAAATATTTTTTTAAATCTTCAGCATTGTTATAGCCTTTCTCCTTTGCAACGGCATCCAGATCATTCACAAAATGCAGTGAATCAATTTCCGTCTTTTTGGTTACCTTACCGATCATCTGGTACATATCTCCAAAATCTCCGATTCTGTAAGAATTTGCTGCTTGGTTACCTGCTTTGATCATATTGACAAGGTTCTTGTTTCCTGTCCCGCTCTGGATATGATAGCGCCCTGCTTTAAAACTGGTGTCAAGACCTTTCTCTTTAGCCACGGCCTCAAAAGATTCCCTGTCTTTAATATAAGGAGCAATAGAATCCATGATCTGTTTGAAACCTGCTCTATGAGGAATCAGAACATAGCCGTCTTTTTCTACATTATTTCCTAAATATTTATTATAAAATCTCAAACCAAAAAATCCTGCGACTATAAAAATCAGCAGAATGACAATGAGAATTGTTTTTTTCATTCTTATAAATGTTGATTAAAAGTTTTTGTTTTTAAAGAAGATCTGTTTTGCCTCTAAAAACTTGCTTTGCGGGACCTTCCAGCCAGATATTATGGAATGCATCACCGCTTTTTTCAGCATATACTTTAAGGTTTCCGCCTAAAGTTTTAACTTTTACAGAGGTTAGATTATGTTTTTGCAGAAAAGTTAAAGCAGAAGCTGTAACTCCTGTTCCGCAGCTGTAAGTTTCATCCTCAACGCCTCGTTCATAGGTTCTTACGAAAATTTCATTATCGGAAATTTTTTCTACAAAGTTCACATTAATTCCTTTTTCTTTATACGTTTCGGAATTTCTGATTCCATATCCTTCGTCGTAAACGGGATAATTGTTTAGATTTTTTACATATTTTATATAGTGGGGAGATCCGGTGTTCAGAACAAAGTCGTTTCCGTCATGTGAGATCGTGTCCACATTGATCATTTTTAATTTAATGATTCCGTTATGGATTTCAGCTTCATGTTCGCCATCTGTAGCGATGAACCTGCATTTATGTTCAAAAATGTCTAGGAAAAAAGCAAAAGCGACAAGACATCTTCCTCCGTTTCCGCACATGGTGCTTTCTCCTCCGTCAGAATTGTAGTACACCATTTTGAAATCATAATCAGCATCATTTTCTAATAGAATAAGGCCGTCAGCACCTATTCCAAAACGTCTGTCACATAGCTTTTCAATAATATCTTTATCTTTAGTAAACTGCAGATCACGGTTGTCTACCATTACAAAATCATTCCCTGTTCCCTGATATTTATAAAATTCCATAATTCTTTGTTAAATAAAGAAGCAAAATTAATATATTTAAAATGAAAAACGAACAGTGTTAGCTGTTCGTTTCCTTATTTATAATCGTTTTATCTAAAGCCGCCTCCGCTGCTCTGCTGTCGGTTTGAGCTGCTGTTTTGGCTGCCTGAGCTGTTTCGGAATCCACCGCCGGAAGATTCTGATCTGCTGCTGCTTTCAGAATTTCTGAACCCGCTGTTATTCTGGTTTCCCTGATTGTTCTGATTACCACTGCTTTGGTTTCTGAATCCGCTGTTGCCGTTGGAGTTTCTAAATCCGCTGTTGTTTTGGTTTCCCTGATTGTTCTGGTAACCGCTATTCTGGTTTCGGAATCCACTGTTGCTATTGGAGCTTCTGTTATTGAACCCTCCGTTATTATTGTATGAGCCGTTACTATTCGTTGTACGTGTATTCTGGAATCCGTTTTGAGGTCTCGAGGAAGAAGAAGATCTTCTTTCTACGTAGACTTTTCTTCTGGAGTTATTGTAATTATCATAATAGTAAGGAATTCCATTATCATAGTAATAATTAACGTTATTTCTGTAATAATAGCCGTCATTACCATAATATCCGCCACTTCCGTAATATCCGGAAGGTGCATAGTAATACCCGTTGTTATAATAGGGATCACCATATCCATAACCACCATTATTGCTTCCATATCCATCGGTATATGCTAAACAAGATGTTAAGCTGGCAATAGCAAAAATACTGACTGCTATTTTTAATAAATTTTTCATGACTTTATTGTATGTACTTTTTTTCTTTAAAACTTTTTTTCCAATTAAGGTATCCTAAGATAGCCATTATAGTAAATACCAAATATTGAACCGAAGTGATTCCAAGTCCCTTAAAAATCATCATGGGAATGCAGATAATATCTCCGATAATCCAGAAAATCCAGCTCTCAATGCGTTGTTTGGCCATAAACCACATTCCAACTAAAAATATTGAAGTGGTGAAAACATCCATCCAATTCGCCCAGTCGAGGTGATACAATCCGAGGCTGGTTCCTTCCATAGAAAATTGATGATCAATATAAGGTTTGTAATAATAAATAAGGGTAACAAGTGCCAGGCTCAGTATAAAAAGTATGGCGGCAAAGAGCCATTCCTTTTTGGCTGCCCAGGTGACATCCACATGAATATGATCTTGAGAGTTTTTAGCCCATAAAATCCATCCGTAGATGCTCATCACAGTATAATATACATTGATCAGACAGTCTCCAAGCAAACCGAAATTAAAAAGAATATAGACATAAATCAGCGTAGAGACAATGCCGGTAGGGTATACCCAGATATTTTTTTTAATCGAAAAATAAACACTCAGGGTTCCCAGGACGGCTCCCGAAGCTTCCAGCATAATCTGTAATGTATCATAACCTTTATAAGGCTTTATGAAAAGATCATATAAATTCATATCATCAAAAATAACGAAATCTTACTTTTTTTAGATGTTTTTCTTACAATTTATCCAATATCATAACGTTCCCGTAAGTTTTCCTGTTTGTGAAAATTCCATGGGAAGAGATGATTAACCAGGAATTCTGTTTCTTTGTTCTAAAGCAGTTGTCAAATAATAATGACATTACAGTCGTTTTCAAACTATAGTCACCATTATTTATCTTTACATTCTTTTTTTGTGTAAAACAACGGATTACAGCATATTTGTATCATAACTGACTCCCTAATTATATGGTTCGTAACCAGAGCGAGAAAACTTCATGCCTGGAGGAATACTATGAATAAGGTGTTGTTCAGGTTTTTAAAGTTTTTAATGTAAAATAAATGATGAAATTTTAACGATTAACGTGAGAGTTTATAATTTTTTTATATTTTCGTAAATCCTTAATAAATAAAAAACATGTCAAAAATTTGGGTTAAAAAGCCACTAAGTGCCTATGAGGCAGATATGAAGAAAAGTGAGCTGAAAAAAGTCCTTGGAAAATGGAGTTTAACAGCAATTGGAGTGGGTGCTATCATTGGTGGCGGAATCTTTGTTCTTACCGGAACGGGAGCCTATTATCATGCAGGACCAGCACTTGCGATTTCTTTTATCATAGCAGGAATTGCCTGCGTTTTTGCTGCATTATGCTATGCAGAGTTTGCATCCATTATTCCTGTAGAAGGTTCAGCTTATGCATATGCATACGGAACAGTAGGAGAGATTTTTGCCTGGGCCATGGGCTGGTGCCTTATCCTTGAGTATGCCATGGCGAGCATGGCAGTTTCTGTGAGCTGGTCCGGATATTTTAATAAATTTCTGAAAATTTTTAATATTCATTTACCGACTTATCTCACTTCAGATCCTGCAAGTTATACCGGAGACGGATTTTCTATGAACCTGCCGGCTTTCATTCTTGTTCTTCTGATTACTGCATTGTTGGTAAAAGGAACGAAAGAAGCTGCAGGCGCTAATAACCTGATCGTTTTGATGAAAACCTCTGCTGTTATCTTTGTAATTATCGCAGGAGTGTATATCATTTTCTCTAATACTGATTTGTATAATGCCGTAGACGGTGTTAAAAACTGGAAGCCTTTTATTCCGGATCCGGTAAAGATCAGAAACTCCGAGGGTGACCTGGTTTCTGCCTATGGTATTAAAGGGATTATTTCCGGAGCTGCCGCTATTTTCTTTGCTTATATTGGCTTTGATGCTGTTTCTACACAGGCGGGAGAAGCTATAAATCCTAAAAAAGATGTGCCTTTTGCAATTATTGCTTCATTATTGGTTTGTACAGCTTTATATATTTGTGTATCTCTTGTATTAACAGGGATGATGCATTATACAGACTTTAACCCGGAAGGAAAATATCCGGATGCCATTAAAGCTCCTGTAGCCTATGCTTTTGAAATTGCCGGAAAACACTGGGCGAGTAATATCGTAACCATTGCTGCTACTGTAGGATTAATTTCCGTAGTAATGGTAATGATGATGGGACAGTCAAGAATCTTCATCGGAATGGCAAAAGACGGTTTGATTCCTAAATTCTTCGGACAGCTTCACCCAAAAACAAAGACACCTTATAAAGGAATCATTTTGTTGGGAATTGTAGTAGCGTTGATCGCAGCGTTTACCCCGATTTCAACATTGGCAGATATGACCAGTTTCGGAACCCTGTTTGCATTTACACTGGTTTGTGTTGCCGTTTGGGTAATGAGAAAGAAAGAACCTAATTTAATCAGACCTTTCAAAGTTCCTGCTTATAAAATCGTAGTAGCACTGGGAGTGTTTATCAATATTTATTTGATATTTAACTTAAGTGCCCATGCATTGGAGCTTTCTGCTGTATGGTTATGCTTAGGAGGTTTGGTATATTTCCTTTACGGAAAATCAAACAGTAAACTTAACAATCCTGAAAAATATCAGAACCAAGATTAATCATATAAACCGCTTCGGCGGTTTTTTTCGTCCCAATATTATACTATGAAAAAGATTTTTTCCATTATATTTCTGTCCGCAGGACTTACAGTATTTTCCCAACAGGTGGAAAGCTTTGAAACCATTTTTAATGATAAAATCAGTATCAGAGCCCTTGAATTATATGACAGCAAAGTCTGGTACAGCGGTACGGATTCAAAATTTGGTTTTGTAGACCTTAACGACTACAAGAATCAGAAACAGATAAAGTTATCTGAAGAGAAACTTCAGTTCAGAACACTGGCACAGAATAAAACTTCTTTTTACGCTATCAATATTGAAAGCCCGGGACGTTTTTTTACTATCGATAAAAAAGATCTGAAATCCCGGATTGTTTTTAAAGATACTGCAAAAACCGCTTTCTATGATGCTTTGCACTTTGTAGATGATAAGCTTGCTTATGCCTTCAGTGATTCAGATAAAGATCAGCGGCTGAAGCTGGCGGTGTATAAAGATGGGAAATGGGGGATGTTTAAGAATAATATAATATTAAATGAGGGTGAAGCTGCTTTTGCCGCCAGTAATACCAATATTTCATCCACAAAAAAATATGTATGGATCGCCACCGGAGGAAAAGCTTCAAGAATTGTAAGAATGAATCTGAAAGATGAAAACATTGAAGTTTTCAATACACCCATTATACAGGGGGAATCTTCCCAGGGAATGTATTCTATAGATTTTTACGATGATCATTTTGGAATTGCTGCTGGCGGGGATTATACAAAACAGGATGCTAATGTCAATAATATTGCCACTACGAATGATGGCGGTAAAACCTGGCATATTCAGGCTTCCGGACAGAATGCAGGATATACTACCTGTGTAAAAATTAAGCCGGGATCGAAAGGGAAAGAAATTGTTGCAGTGGGAGACAAACACATCAGCTATTCCTCAGATTTTGGAAAAACATGGAAGAAAATTTCCGATGAGAAGGGCTTTTTTGTCTGCCAGTGGATAGAGGGTAACCGCATTGTTTTTGCAGGAAAAGACAGGATTGCAGTTATGAAATTAAAATTGTAAATATCAGGAATAGAATTTATCACTATTTGCCAAAAGCCTGATCATAGGTATTTAGACTCATTATAAAATAGAACCTAATATAATTCATAGGTTAAAATTCATAACTAATGGTTAATTTTGTAGGATGAAATTTATTATGTTAAATTTCATGCCTTATAAATTTTATGTTCAAAATGAATTCTTTAATAGATAAGTACAATATTCCCGGACCGCGTTACACTTCTTATCCTACCGTTCCGTATTGGGATGAATCAACATTTTCACCGGAAAAATGGGAGGAAACTGTCATCAGGTCTTTTCATGAGAGCAATGCGGAGGAGGGAATTTCTATTTATATCCATTTACCTTTCTGTGAGGCATTGTGCACATTCTGTGCATGCCATAAGCGTATTACCAAACAGCACAGTGTGGAAATACCTTATCTGGAAAGTGTTTTAAAAGAATGGAGATTGTATCTTGATCTTTTCAACGAAAAACCTAAACTGAAAGAATTACACCTTGGAGGCGGTACTCCCACATTTTTCTCCCCTGAGAACCTAAGAACATTACTGGAAGGAATCTTCTCTACAGTAGATATTGCAGAGCATCCGGAATTTTCTTTTGAAGGACACCCCAACAATACCACGAAAGAACACCTTCAGACTTTATATGACCTTGGTTTCAGGAGAGTGAGCTTTGGAGTTCAGGATTACGATCCTAAAGTCCAGAAAGCGATCAACAGGATCCAGCCCTTTGAAAACGTAAAAAATGTTACAGAATGGGCGAAGGAAATCGGGTACAGAGGAATCAGCCATGATCTTGTTTTCGGATTGCCGCACCAGAACTGGGATGCCATGGAACATACGATCAGAAAAACAATGGAACTGAAACCGGACAGGCTTGCATTCTATTCTTATGCCCATGTTCCATGGGTAAAAGGAGTAGGGCAGCGGGGTTTTGATGAAAATGACCTGCCAAGCGGGGAGGAAAAACGCCGTTTATATGAAGACGGTAAAAAACTCCTTCAGGATTTAGGGTATATTGAAGTGGGTATGGATCACTTTTCTCTTGAGCATGATGACCTGTACCAGTCTTTAATTCATAAAAAACTTCACAGAAATTTCATGGGCTACACTTCAAGCAAAACCCAGCTGATGGTAGGACTTGGGATGTCTGCAATATCAGATTCATGGTATGCTTTTGCACAGAATGTAAAAACGGTGGAAGAATATCAGAAAATGATTGAAGAAGGGAAAATTCCTGTGGTTAAAGGACACGTTCTGAGTGAAGAGGATCTTATCGTAAGAAGACATATTCTGAACCTGATGTGCCAGCTTGAAACCACCTTTGATATCAACAATTCTTTCCCCGAGCTTGAAAATGCACTGGAAATGTTGAAAGAGATGGAAAATGACGGTTTGGTTGAGATCAATGGTACAGAAGTTAAAATTACCGAAGCCGGCAGGGCATTTACGAGAAATGTAGCTATGGTTTTTGACCTGAGAATGATGAGGAATAAACCTGAAACAAGGATTTTTTCCATGACCATATAATACAAAAGCGGTTCAGTTCTGAACCGCTTTTTTGTTGGCTTTAAAATTTTAGTTGAAGTACTGTTGTTATTCAGCTTGTAATGGAATCACTGTTAGGCTGAGCATAAACTGAAAGTTTACGGACATAGTTCACGAAACCATGCTATCTTGAATAACGGTTTTATTTAATGATTAATTTCTGACTGTAAGATTTAAGTTCTCCGGATTTCAGATTAATATAATACACTCCGGCAGGAATCCCTGAAATATTGATAGATCTGCCATTCGTAATCTGATCCGTTTCAAGCACTTTTCTTCCTTCTGCGCTGATCATTTCCAAAACAGTTTTTTTATCTTTAATACCCTCAATGAAAATTTCTTTTGATGCAGGATTAGGATAAACTTTTATCGTTCCGGAGGTATTATTTTCCTGGGTTCCTAAAGTTCCTGTAGTTATTTTAAATATTTTTCCACTGTTCACGGCTGCTACATACAGTCCTTTCTGATAGTCTTCCCCAAACGTAGAGAAATTGTTTCCGGTGTAAGGAGAAGTCCATGTTATGGCATTATTGCTATCCAGAATTCCGATCTGGGTAGAACAATAGTCTGCGAAGAAATATTTTCCCTGAAGCGAGGGATACTGCGTTCCCCGGTAGACGTAACCACCTGTAATAGAACATTTCCCGCCGGAATGATCATATACCGCAATAGGGAAGGTCATTGTAGACTGTGCAGCACATCCTGACGTATTGTAGGCATTATTACCTTCATAACAACGCCAGCCATAGTTTAAGCCGGCCTGGGTAATAGGCATTTTGTTGATTTCCTCTATGGCACCCTGGCCCACATCAGCAATCATCGCATTGCCGGTAGTAAGGTCAAAAGAAAATTTCCATGCATTTCTGAGGCCGTAAGCCCATATTTCGTCTGCGCCATCCACACCGGTTCCTGCAAAAGGATTATCAGGAGGAATGTTGTAGGGACCGGTTGCATCCACATCTATTCTCAGCATTTTTCCCAATAGTGAATTCTTGTTTTGAGCGTTATTGTTAGGATCACCGCCGCTTCCTCCGTCTCCGGTGATGATCCAGAGTTTTCCGTCAGGGGCAAAGTGAATGCTTCCTCCGTTATGATTATCGAATGGTTTGGGGATATTCAGCAGAATCTTTTCAGAACTGGGATCAGCAACATTAGGATCTGTGGAACTCACGCTGTACCTGGCGACGATAATATTTCCTGCAGGGTTGTTATAATACACAAAAAAATACCCGTTGGTAGAGTATTGCGGGTGAAATGCCAGACCCAGAAGGCCTCTTTCACCGCCAAAAACAATTTTTGAACTGATGTTCAGAAAATTAGTGGCGTTAATTGTCCCGCTGGGTTGAATAATTTTTATGATACCGTTCTGTTGGACAACAAAAAGCCGGCTGTCATTGGCATTCGTGATCTCTACAGGACTCGTAAGCCCTGTGACAAATTCTTCCAAATTAATGCTTTGAGAATTAACAATTAAGGAAGAAAAAATACTGATGCTAAAAAGTAGTTTTTTCATAATATTTTGAGGGTTAGTGTGTTGTAAAAGTGAATGAAAATTTTATACCAATCAAATTTTGAAGACTTCATTATGATAGTATAAAAAAATTGTTAAATCTTAAATAGAAATCACAATACCAATATATCTGGAAATAAACCATTTCTGTTGTTAAAAATTCATAAAATACAAGAAAATCATTATATTTGCCGACTTAATTTAACGTAGTTATAACAAAATGCAAGGAAAAGGACTTATTACAATTGTCGCTATTGTACTAGGGTTGATTTGCTTAAACGAGCTATTACCAACATGGTACGCCAGCAAAATTGAAAAGCAGGCGACTGCTATTGCAGGAGACAATCCGGAGAAGTATCAAAAAGAAATCGCAAGATTATCTAAGGATACTTTGAATTTAGGATTCACAAAACTTTATTACACTAAAGCCAAAGACAAGGAAATGAAACTTGGTCTTGACCTGAAAGGAGGGATCAACGTTCTTTTGGAAATCAACCAGAGAGATCTTGTGAATGATTTGACCAATTATTCTACAAATCCTGTTCTTATTGAGGCTTTAAACAAAACTGATGAAGCACAGAAGAATTCTACTAAACCTTACATCGACAACTTCTTTGAGCAGTTCGATGTAATAAACAAAGCTAAAGGAACAAACCTTAAGTTGGCAGATCCGGAAATTTTCGGAAATACAACCCTTACTGAGGTGAAGTACAACACGCCTGATGAGCAGGTGAAAAGCATTGTTAAAAGAAAAATCGATGCATCTGTAGGAACAGCTTTTGAGGTAATCAGAACGAGAATTGACAAGCTTGGAGCGATCCAGCCAAACGTTCAGAGAGTACCTGGTACAGCGAGAATTTCTGTGGAAATGCCTGGTATGAAGGACATCGATAAAGTAAAGAAAATGCTTCAGACTTCTGCAAAACTTCAGTTCTGGGAAGTACAGCAGGTTCCTGAAATTGCACCTTACTTCCAGACGCTGACAACTATGGTTGCTGCAAAAGGAGATTCTATGGGAGTTGCAAAGAATGTAAACTTCATGAACCTTTTACAGCTTGACAAATTAAGAACAAATGGTGTTGCTAACGTAAAATTATCCGATACTGCTGTTGTAAACAAAATCTTAAACAGCAAAGTAGGTCAGTCTTTACGTCCGGCTAACATTAAATATACACAGTTCATGTGGGGTTACAAACCTGAAGCTACAGATAGCGAAAGCTTAGTATTGTATGCCATCAGGGGTAACATCAATCAAAAGGCTCCGGTAGACGGTGCTGTTGAAACTGCAAGTATCGGCTACGATGAACTAAGCAGAGTAGTGGTAGATATGCAGATGGACTCTAAAGGGGCAAAAGAATGGAAAACATTAACTGAGAAAAACGTTGGAAAACCAGTTGCTGTAACTCTTGATAACAGAGTATATACAGCTCCGAACGTTGTGAATGCTATCCCTAACGGTAGAACTCAAATCTCCGGTAACTTCTCTCAGGAAGAAGCTAAAGAATTGGTAGACGTATTAGGTGCCGGTAAGTTACCTGCAGGTGCAAAAGTAGTTCAGGCTACAGTTGTAGGGCCATCTTTAGGACAGGAGGCTATTGACTCTGGTTTAATGTCGTTCATAATCGCATTTGCTATTATCATCGTTTATATCATTTTCTACTATGGCGGAGCTGGTGTATATGCGGTAATTGCAATGGTGATCAACTTATTCTATATTTTCGGTATCATGGACTCGGGAGACTTTACGCTTACGCTTCCAGGTATCGCAGGTATCGTTCTTACGATGGCAGTTGCGGTCGACACGAACGTTATCATTTATGAAAGAACTAAAGAAGAATTATTCGCCGGGAAAAGTATTCTTGAAGCTTATAAAGATGGTTTCAAACATGCATTGAATGCGATTATTGACGGTCACACTACGACTTTCCTAACGGCGGTTGTATTGTTCTTCTTCGGAACAGGACCTATCAAAGGATTTGCATTGACGCTGATGATCGGTATTTTGATGACCTTATTCACGTCTGTATTGCTTTCAAGAGTAATGATCTTCTCAAGATTAAATAAAGGAAAAGGTCTTTCTGTATGGACTCCGGCTACGAAGAACCTGTTCAGAAATACCTGGATCGATTTCATCGGAAAAAGAAAATATGCTTACATCATTTCTGCTGTTCTTACAGTTGTTTGTATCATTTCAATTGCAACGCACGGTTTCAAATACGGTATCGATTTTACCGGGGGTAGAAACTATGTGGTAAGATTTGATAAAGATGTAAAAGCTGAAGATGTTGAAGATAAATTAGTAGCATTATTCAAAACTGAAGACGGTAAAAACTCTTCTGTAGAAGCTAAAACTTTTGGAAACAACAGACAATTAAAGATCTCTACGGATTACCTTATTGAGGATGAATCTTTAAAAGCTGACCAGATTATAGAGCAAAAATTATTTGAAGGTTTAAAATCAAACTTACCGGCAGGAACTACATTGAAAGATTTCAAATCTGCTGATAAAGACCACGCAGGAATTGTTTCTTCTGAGAAAGTAGGACCTTCTGTTGCTGATGATATCCAGACTCATGGTATCTATGCGGTATTAGCTGCACTGGCAATGATCTTCATCTACATCCTTATAAGATTTAGAAAATGGCAGTTCTCTCTTGGAGCGGTTGCTGCTCTATTCCACGATGCGGTAATTATTTTAGGAGCGTATTCACTGCTTCACAAATATATGCCTTTCAACATGGAGATCAACCAGGATTTTATCGCTGCGATCCTTACAGTATTGGGGTATTCAATTAACGATACGGTAATTATCTTCGACAGAATCAGAGAATACCTGAGAGAGAAAAAGTCTTTAACATTGGCAGGTCTGTTTGATGACTCTATCTCAAGTACATTGGGTAGAACATTCAACACCTCATTCACTACGATTTTGGTGATCCTTGCGATCTTCATTTTCGGTGGTGATAACTTAAGAGGATTCATGTTTGCGATGTTAATCGGTATTGGATTCGGTACGTACTCATCCATCTTTGTTGCGTCTGCAATTGCTTACGACTTCCTTAAAACAGGAAAAGAAGAAGAGGTACATGGAAAATCCACTTCTGCAAAAGAAGAACTTGCTTCAAAGTAATACAAACTACAATAAATTAGTAAAGGCCGTTTCGAAAGAGACGGCCTTTTTTTAAGCTAAAGTCAAAAAAATAGTGGTCCACTATTCATAAACATGTTGGCTTTACTTTTTTTTTAGTATTCATATTAACTATTCATAATTTAGAATCATTATTTTTCAGATTTGATTAATTTTGCACCATCATGGAAAATTCAAAGAAAAAAGCAGCCATAGGCTTCATATTTATTACTTTACTGATTGATATTACAGGATGGGGAATCATTATTCCTGTGGTTCCCAAATTAATTGAGGAGCTCATTCACGCAGATATCAGTGAAGCGGCAAAATATGGCGGCTGGCTGGGATTTGCCTATGCATTTACCCAATTTATATTCTCCCCGTTGGTTGGAAACTTAAGTGACAAATACGGACGGAGGCCTGTTATCCTGATCTCTCTTTTCGGATTTGCCGTAGACTATATTTTCCTGGCATTGGCGCCCACAATCTGGTGGCTGTTTTTGGGAAGGATTATTGCCGGAATTACCGGTGCGAGTGTAACTACCGCCAGTGCCTATATTGCAGATATTTCCACTGATGAAGACAGGGCTAAAAATTTTGGACTGATAGGAGCCGCTTTTGGGCTCGGGTTTATCATTGGACCTGTTCTGGGTGGAGTTCTCGGACATTATGGGGCCAGGGTTCCTTTCTATGCGGCAGCGGGCTTATGTCTGCTTAATTTCCTTTACGGATATTTCATCCTTCCTGAAAGTCTGGATAAAGATAAAAGAAGAGAATTCGACTGGAAGCGTGCGAATCCTATTGGTTCATTTAAATTTTTAGGCAAACACCCTGAAATTTCCGGATTGATCGTTTCTTTAATATTAATTTATATCGCAGGGCATGCCGTACAGAGTAACTGGAGCTTCTTTACCATGTATAAGTTCAGCTGGACGGAAAGAATGGTGGGAATTTCATTGGGCGTTGTAGGTTTATTGGTAGGTCTTGTACAGGGAGGCCTTATCAGATATACCACTCCAAGGTTGGGAGAACAGAAAAGTATCTATTACGGATTGGCTTTCTATGCAGTAGGAATGCTGTTGTTTGCCTTTGCATCGGAAGGCTGGATGATGTTTGTTTTTTTAATTCCATATTGCCTTGGGGGAATCTGCGGGCCGGCTTTACAGTCTGTTATTACGAAAAGCGTGCCTTCCAATGAGCAGGGTGAGCTTCAGGGAGCATTAACGAGCTTGATGAGCGCTACATCTATTATCGGACCTCCAATGATGACGAATCTGTTTTATTATTTCACGCATGATGAAGCACCTTTCAAGTTTTCGGGGGCACCTTTTTTCCTGGCATTTATTTTAATGGCTCTCAGTGTGGTAATTACCTATTCTGCATTTCAGAAAAAAAATAAAAATCTGGTTGATGTAGCCCCGAAAAAAGATTTTCAGGAAAAATAGATGTATTCAGAGCATATATAAATCTATTCAATAATTTTACTCACTTTGAACCAGAAAAACAAATTATGAATACATCAAACCTGGAAAAATACTTTGAAAGGATCCATTTCCCCGGCACGCCGGAGCTGAGTATGGAGACCTTAAAAAAAATACATCAGCTTCATCCCAAATATATTCCCTTTGAGAATATTGATTCTTATACAGGAACTGTTCCTTCTTTGAAAGGAGATGATGTCTTCAGAAAACTGGTTGTAGAGTCCAGAGGGGGATATTGCTATGAACAAAACCTGCTGTTAAGTGAAGTTTTAAAATATATAGGATTTAATGTGAAGCTTCAGTTGGGAAGGGTTGTTTGGGGAAGGCAGGAAGACAGTATTGCTGCACAGACTCATTTACTGCTTATTGTTGACTTTGAAGAGAAAAAATATATCGTAGACTGTGGATTTGGAACAGCTACCCTCACGGCACCTGTACTTTTAAATGAAGAACAGCAGCAGCAAACTCCCAACGGAATATTTAAAGTTTCCCATAAAGAAAAAACCTACACACTTTGGATGTGGAAAGAGCAGTGGCTTCCGGTGTACCGATTTATTCCTGAGCATGTAGAACTTATCGATCTGGATATTTCCAACTGGTATTTGTCTACTCATCCGGATTCCCATTTTAAGAACAAACTGATTCTTTCAAAAGTAGATGAGAATGCCCGCTATACATATACAGACCATGTGCTGAATATAAGGTCTGATGATGGTGAAAAAGAATCTATAGCGATAGAAAACGATATGCAGCTGTATGAAATACTGACCCATACTTTTGGATTAAAAGAAAATGCAATAGAAGCCTTAAAATCAAAAGTCAGAATTGGGTAAGAATTCAAATTGCAATCTTATATGAATAAAAACGGGAAGCCTGGAGCTTCCCGTTTTCTGTAAAATTTTATTTTATGGAAATTATGGATAAAGGGATTTTGTCCCGTTGCTTACGATATTACTGCCCAGCCCGGAGAATGATACAGAAAAATTAGAGGAATTGAAGCTTAAAGAACCTGTAGGAGTACAAAGCCCTAATGCATAGCGACATTGGCCATAAGCACCCGTTCTCTTTGTAATTTTACTCTCGCTTTTTGCTTTCCCCAAACTGATATATCCCCAATCACTTACATCTGTGTTGGAAACCGTAGAACCGGAATAATAGATGGTAATCTTATACCCGGCTTCGCCTCGCTTAGATCCCCATAGCCACTTGGCTGTCCACCATTGTTTATACCAGGTGGAAACTACTTTTGAAGCCTGATTGTTAGAAGCTTCTGAACTTCCGCGGGTATCTATCATAACAAGACCTCCGAAGATATTATCCCAGATTATTCCTGAATCACCATAAAAACATAATGTGGTAAATCTCCCGCTTTTGCCGTTCCATGTGATTTCCATAACAGAAGTACCGGATTTCACTTCTTCAGCAACAGCTTCTTTCAATCCCTGCTGTGCTGTTATCAGCTCATCACCGCTATACAGATCACCCATCTTTCCGATCCTTACAGAAGAAGGATCCATAATGTTTCCGGATGCGATGAATTGCTCCTTATCAGTAAGCAGGCTTTTCGAAAGTTCAATAGCTTTCTGCGTGGAAATTTTCCCCAGGACCTTCACTTCCGCAATCTGTAAATCGTTCTTCAGATAGGTTTCAAGATTTTTGCCGGATTCATTCAGTTGAAGCTGCACGGCATCCGGAACAACATTTGATGGGAGAGGCGTGATTTCTCTTTTCAGGTCATCTGCTGTTACTTTAGCCTGAACGGTTTCCTGCTGGTTCATGTCGTTGTTTTCATTCTGGCAGCTGTGGAGTGCCAATACCGATATTACGGCGAAAACTTTAAAAGTAGTCACTAGTTTTTTCATAATGAATATTTGTTTGGTTATGTGTTATAAATATACAAAATTGTAATGTAATTCTCAATGTTTTGAATTAAATATTTGTTAATTGATAGGTGGTAGGAATTAGGTAGCAGGTCGCAGATCTTAGTTAGCAGGGATTAGGGTTTTTGAGTTTGAGAGTGGGAGGGCTTTAGAGTTTAAAGTTTAAGGTGTAAAGTTGTGGTTAAGCAGCAACAAAAAGAACCAGTAACAAAAAACTAGAATCCGAAACTAAAAAACGAGTAACGAACAACCAGCAACGAAACAACCAGCAACAAAATAACCCTGCAAGCCGAACCCATACAACTTTTATAAAATCTTAAAATTTGTTTAAATTTTCAGTTTACATTCCATAAATGCAATAATCTTTCGTAATTTTACCGCATGGAATTAAGCATTGGAGAAATGGCACTGATTGCCATTGCAATCGTTGTATTATTCGGTCCGGATAAACTGCCTCAGATTGCGCGTGACCTAGGTGCAGGCGTTAGAAAAATGCGTGGAGCAGTAGAAGATATCAAAACTGAAATCATGAAGGAAACGGATAATCCTGTTTCTGAAATCAAGCGTGAGATTGAAAAGGTAAAAGATGCTGCCAAAGATTTCAATCCGATGAATGATATCAAGAAAGATATTCTTACCGATCCTGCTGCAGCTGCTTCTAATGAGCCTCCAAAACCTAAGCCGGCAGATGATGAGACTTACGAAGGACCTGTAAGCAGATAATCATGGAGGAGCTTATTCAGGAAGATAAGAAGGTATTTCTTTACCTTAATAACTTGGGCGATTCATCTTTCGACCAGTTTTGGATGCTGATTTCAAGTACCTGGATATGGGTACCCCTTTATATTATTTTTCTTTACTTTTTATACAAAAATTATCAACTAAGATCTTTAGTTTTTATCCTTATTTTTATAGCTATTGGGGCAACGGTTTCTGACCAGCTGGCAAGTGTATTCAAATACGGTGTGGCAAGGCTGAGACCCTGTCATGACCCTACGCTGGAGCATCACATGAGAATTGTTAAATGCGGCGGACAGTATGGATTTTATTCTGCGCATGCTTCCAATACATTCTTTCTGGCTTCTTTTTTAAGTTTTTTATTGAAAAATAAGCTTAAATGGTTTCCATATGCTATATTTGTATGGGCTGTGGTTGTTTCCTACAGCCGTATATATTTAGGAGTGCATTTCCCGATAGATATTTTGGTGGGGGCGTTTGTTGGATCTTTATTGGGAGTGATATTTGGTGCACTCGCCAAAAAAGTGATCAATAAACAAACTATAACCTCATGAAAAAAACTTTATTATTAGTAACTTCCCTTTATTTCTCTCTTAATTTCTATGCCCAGGATAAAAAACTGGCTGAAGAATGTTTCAATAAAGCCGATTATAAATGTGCTGAAGAGCAGTATTTGAAACTGGCAGAGAAAGAACAGATCCAAAAATTTCAATCGGAATATTACGATTATCTCGGAACATCCCAGAGAAGACTCGGAAAGACAGCTCAGGCTTTTAAATCTTATGAATCTGCTCTGAAAGCGAACCCTATGTCAGTTTCTGTGTATGCCAATCTCTCATCTCTTTACAGCCAGAAGGGGAATAAGGTAAAAGCCCTGGAATATATAGAAAAAGGGCTTCAGGTGAATGCTGAAACACCGGACTTATATCTTACACGCTCGAAAATTTATGACAGTCAGGGGAAAAAAGATCTTGCGATCAAAGACCTAAACCAGATTCTGACTTTTGCTCCTGATAATCTTTTTGCAAAGACAGGACTGGCCAATCTGAAAAAAAATAATGGTGACCTGGACGGAGCTTTAAAAGATTATAATAAACTTCTTGCCGAAAAACCGGAATCACTGCTTTATAACGGCAGGGCAGATGTATATTTTAAAATGAAAAAATATAAGGAAGCACTTACAGATGCCAATAAAGCCATTTCCATAGACCCGAAATTTGCCCAGTCTTATGTAAGCAAAGCCATGATTCTGATGGACACTTCCAAGCTGAAGGAAGCCTGCGAAAACCTGGATAAAGCAGTAGCGCTGGGGTATGAAAAAGCAGTACTCACAGATTCTTATGCTAAATGTATAAAGAAATAAATGAAGAATTCACCAATTCAAAATCAATTAATACAAATACCAATAGCAGGTTTTAGCTGTTTAAAAATGAATAAGAGATAGAAAAATGTTGAATATTGTTCTTGTAGAACCCGAAATACCCAATAATACAGGAAATATCGGAAGATTGTGTGTAGGAACCGAAAGCAGATTGCACCTGGTTCATCCCTTTGGATTTGTGATTAATGATAAAAACCTGAAGCGTTCCGGATTGGATTACTGGGTTCATCTTGATGTTACTGAATATGCAGATGTAGAAGAATGGATTGACAATATTCCAGATCTGTCACGTGTTTTTTTAATGAGTTCACATGCTGAAAAGTCTTATCTGGAAACCGATTTCCAGGATGGCGACTGGCTGGTTTTCGGAAAAGAGAGTGTAGGGCTGGGTAAAGAAGTTCTGGACCGTTTTGAAAATCATTTAACCATTCCTATGTCGAAGCTTATCAGAAGTTTTAATATTGCCAATTCTGTTGCTTTTGTGGTGGGTGAAGCCAAGAGGCAGATCAGTCTGAAATAAAAAAAGAAGTTGTCTCAAAAGCAAATTATTTGGCTTTTGTCATTCTGAACACAGGCTGAAAGTCTGCGAACGTAGTTCAGAAATGTAGTGAAGGATCTCATAAATTGTACGGTTGAGATACTTACTTCGTCAGAATGATATTTTGATAGCCTCTTTTTGTTTTAATCGTTATGATACGGTTTTCCCTGCAGAATCTGATCAGCGCGGTAAAGCTGTTCTACAATAAACAGGCGGATCATCTGGTGGGTAAAAGTCATTTTGGACAAAGACATTTTTTCATTGGCCCTGCTGTAGATGTCTTCAGAGAAGCCATAAGCTCCTCCGATCAGGATATGCACTTTCTTCACAGAAGAATTCATCCATGTATCAATTTTCTGAGAAAATTCTCGGCTGGTAAACTGTTTTCCCTTTTCATCAAGAATCACAACCAGATCGTTTTTATCAATATGGTTTAAGAATAACTTAGCTTCCTCCTTTTTAAGAAGGTCAGAAGACAGATTTCTGGCATTTTTTACATCCGGAATTTCTGTAATTTCAAAATTCCAGTGTTTGGGTAAACGGTTGAGATAATAATTGAGTAACGACGTAATTTCCTTATCATCTGTTTTACCGATACAAAGTAAACTGATTCGCATTGTAAGAAGTTTCAGACCGCAAAGATAGGGTTTCGTGGTGAATTTGTTGCTGGTTTTTTGGTTTCGAGTTGCGGGTTGCAAGTTATATTAGTTACGGGTTACCTTGAACCTTAGACTTTAAACCTTAAACTTTAAACTCTAAAGCCCTCCCACTCTCAAACGCTCAAACTTAAAACCCTAATTCCTGCAACCTATCACCTTTCTTTCCCTATTTAATTTAATTCCCCTACATTTGTATAAAGACAAACAGATCGATGAGTGTAAAGGTTCCTAAATTTATTTTAAAGATTCAAGAGTTTTTCGACAGCATCCATATTCCTGTTTTGGGAATATCGCTTTGGCAGATGTTTCAGATCTATATCTCCGGGATTTTTAAAGGAAAAATAGGAAGAAAAGCAGCTGCTATTTCGTGGAGCTTTACCATAAGTCTGTTTCCTTTTATTTTGTTTTTGCTTTCCGTACTGCCTCATATGCCTCTATATGATGAGCTTCAGTTCTATATTTTTGATGTGCTGATGCATAATGTTTTTCCTTCCAACATGGAAGGCGACGTGAAAGGATACATCGTAAGCAATATCATTCCGAATATGAAAGGAATCAGCAACCTGACCATTCTGCTGGCACTTGTTTTTGCTACGAACGGTACATTTTCCCTGATCAACGGATTTAATGAAAATACAGATGAAAAATTAAGTGATGTAAAAGAGTTTATCCTTTCATTCTTTATCACCATAGGTTTTATCACGATTGTTTTTTTAACCCTTTTCGGAGTGTATTATACAGAGGTTGTGATGAAGCTTTTCACTCCGGCTTACGATGTCACATGGCTGGTAGATAACCTTTCAAAGATTATCGGATTTGTTTCTTTTCCACTTTTTTACTTCATACTTTTAACGCTGTTTTACTGGCTGGGAACTGTGAAAATTACAAGATTCCGTCAGGCGGTGCCAGGTGCTATCCTGACAACAGTGCTGTTTGTGCTGACTACCTATATTTTTGCCATTTACGTAAAAGATATTGCACGATATAATGTGCTTTACGGATCCATAGGAAGTATGATCCTGCTGATGGTTTGGGTAAATGTGAATGTATATCTCCTTTTATTCGGGAACGAGCTGAATATGGCGATCAGAAAGGTCAGAATAGAAAAACTGCTGTCTGACGAGATCCGGAAGGAGGCCTCAGGATATCATTCCCCGATTACTGAACCGGATTTTGATGGGGATGAAGAACATAAAAGAAAGCTGGAGAACCGGAAGGAAGATTAATTCTCTTCCAGTTCAGGATTTTCTTTTGAACTTATGCTGAGAATCGTAAACCCGGCAACTGCAGCGATAAAAGAAGCAATCAGAATTGCAAACTTAGCTTCATCCTGAATCGGAATTTCTCCTTTGAAAGAAAGCAGTGCAATGAAAATGGACATTGTAAATCCAATTCCGGCCAGTAAACCTACACCAATCATCTGAAGCCAGTTACTGTTTTGAGGCAGTGAGCTAAGCTTTAATTTAATAGCAATCAATGAAAATAAATTGATTCCAATCAATTTACCCAGCACTAAACCGCAGATAATTCCCAATCCTAATGTACTCGTAACACCTGCAACCATTTCACTGGAAAAAGTAATATTGGTATTTGTTAAAGCAAATATAGGCATGATCAGAAAACTTACCGGAATATGAAGCTTATGTTCCAGTTTTTCCAATGGTGAAATTTCTACATTGGAAGCATTGGTAGGAATTGAAAACGCAAGCAAAACACCCGCTATTGTTGCATGAATCCCGGAATGATGAAGGAAGTACCATAAAAATAACCCCGGAATAATATAAAATACAACTTTGGTTACTTTTAAAAAGTTTAAAACAAAAAGCAGGGCCGTTACCCCAAAAGATAACAGGAGATAGCTCCAGTGGATCTGTTCGGTATAGAAGATGGCAATTACAAGAATAGCTCCCAGGTCGTCTACAATGGCCAATGCGGCCAAAAATATCTTGATAGAATTGGGGATCTTTTTACCCAGCATTGAAATGATAGCCAGGGAAAAAGCAATATCCGTGGCCATAGGGATTCCCCAGCCGTTGCTGTATTCTGTTCCTGTGTTGAAAATGCTGTAGATAACAGCTGGCACAAGCATTCCGCCTACCGCTGCAAAAATAGGAAGGGAAGCATTTTTAAAAGATGAAAGCTCACCTTCTACAAGCTCCCGTTTTATTTCAAGGCCTACCAAAAGGAAGAAAACGGCCATCAGACCGTCATTAATCCAGATGCTGACCGGATATTCCAACCCAAAAAGGTGCGTGCCCACTTCTTTGTCTAAAAAATGCTGAAAGTCCTCAGCAGCAGACGAATTGGCAATAAGCAGTGAAATAAGTACACAGAAAATAAGAATAATTCCTGAAGACTGGCTATTGTTGAAAAATTTTTTAAAATAAAGGGATAAATTCATGTTTATGATTGTACTCGTCTCACTCTTGAAACTCCATTAATATTCTTAAGTTTTTTAAAGGTCTCCTCCAGCTGGCCTTTATTTTTGACTTCGAGGTTGATATTTCCTGTGAAAACACCATTGTTGGATTCAATAGACATGCTTTTCATATCCATGCCCATACTTCCACTGATGACCGTTGTAATATCGTTGATCATACCCATTCTGTCAAGCCCTTCAATTTCAATTTTCACCCTGTTTTTGAAGCTTTCGGCATTTACCCATTTGGCAGGAATGACGCGGTAATCATACTGGGCTCTCAGATTGATGGCATTCGGGCAGTTGTCACTGTGTACCTTGATTCCATCTGAAATGGTAATAAATCCGAAAATTTTATCTCCCGGAATCACCGTACAGCATTTAGCATAAGTGTAATTGAGCTTTTCTTCATCCTTTCCAAAGACGATCATATCAAGGTTTTCCTCTTTGGGCTCCTCAAAATGCTGGCTTTTATTAGGTGATTTTCTGAATCTTGAAAGTAAGTTATTGAATACGTTTTTACTTTCTATATATCTTCTCAGGCTGCTGACATCCAGCTCATTGCTCTGGAATTTAAGGAAGAGCTCCTGAGATGATTTTAAATTAAAGAACTTTTGCAGTTTATTAATTTCTTCATCATTGAAATTGATTTTCGCATGGCGAAGCTTTCTCTGCAGGATTTCTTTCCCTTCCTCTACCAGTTGGTTTTTCTGGGAATTCAGGTAGCTTTTAATCTTGGACTTGGCTTTTGAAGTCACAACGAATTCAAGCCAGTCAGATTTTGGTTTCTGATTCTGAGAAGAAAGAATATCTATCTGATCTCCGTTTTGAAGAATATAGGAAATAGGAACCAGCTTTCCGTTGATTTTGGCGCCTAAACACTTCATCCCGAGATCAGAGTGCACGGAGAAAGCGAAATCCAGGGCTGTGGCGTTGGTTGGAAGAATTTTAATTTCCCCCTTTGGAGTAAATACAAATACCTCTTTGGAATATAAGTTAAGCTTAATATTATCCAAAAGCTCCGAGGTGGAAAGGTTTTGCTGCTGCTCCAGTACTTCGCGGATTTCGGTTACCCATTTTTCAAAATTCCTGTCATCGGAGCTTTGTTTATATCCTTCTTTGTATTTATAGTGGGCAGCAACTCCTTTTTCAGCAATTTCGTCCATTCTTTCTGAACGGATCTGCACTTCAATCCATTTTTTGTCAGGGCCCAGCACCGTTAAGTGTAAGCTTTCATATCCTGTAGAACGGGGCTGGGTAATCCAGTCACGCATTCTTGATGGGTTGCTGTGGTATACATCCGTAACGATAGAGTAGATCTTCCAGGCCAGGAATTTTTCATTTTTTGCATCTGATTTATAAATAATTCTGATAGCATAGTTATCAAAAACCTCTTCAAAGGAAACTCCCTGCTTCAGCATCTTTCTGTAAATAGAGGAAATGGCTTTTGCACGGCCTTTGATTTTAAAGTTTAAGCCTTCTTCATGAAGCCTTTCGGATACTTCTTTCTTAAACTCTTCAATATATCTTTCACGGCTTTCCTTGGCCAATTCCAGTTTTTCCGTGATCTCATTGTATACTTCGGGATTATTGTATTTTAAGGAAAGGTCCTCCAGCTCAGATTTAATATTGTACAATCCAAGACGGTGAGCCATGGGAGCGTAAATATAAACTGTCTCTGAAGCAATTTTTTTCTGCTTGTCCGGGGCCATGCTTTCCAGCGTCCGCATGTTATGGAGACGGTCTGCAATTTTAATCAGAATAACTCTGAAATCTTCTGATAGAGTCAATAACAGTTTCCTGTAATTTTCAGACTGCACAGAGATATTCTGGTGATTCATGATGGAAATTTTGGTCAGTCCATTCACGATATTGGCAATCTTTTCACCGAATATTTTTTTCAGGTCTTCATAGGTATAATCGGAGTCTTCAATCACATCATGCAGCAGTGCACAGGCAATAGAAGTAGCCCCCAGACCAATTTCTGTTGCTACAATCTTAGCAACAGCAATAGGGTGGTAGATGTAAGGCTCTCCGGATTTTCTCCTTTGGTCCTTGTGGGCATCCAGCGCAATATCGAATGCCTTTCGGATGAGCTTATTATTCTCCTCATCCAATGTTCTGTATGTGTTAGAAATCAGGTCCTTATATCTGGCAAGGATCTCCTTATTCTCTTGTTCTAAATCGTAACTCATTTGTGCACATGCCTATATTTAGACGAAAATACGAAATTTTTTAGTTTTTCAAACATAAAAGATCCGCAGAATACACTGCGGATCTCCGGTTATTAGATTTTATATCGATTAGAATTTTACTTCAGAATTCATGCCGTCACTTGACGTTTTGATTTTAATATCAGGGCTGTTATGAATTTCAGCTCTGTTTCTTGCGTCAATATACTTTTTAATAGTATCATAGTTGGCTTCTTTGATACTCATATTTTCAAACAAATATGATTTCAATGCTGCATTCTCAATAAATGCGTTCCGTGCAAGGTCAATCTGATTGATATCATTTACGGTAACACTTGCCAGATATTGGGAATTATGAGAAGCGTTGTTAAGGTACACAATGTAATCTGAGTTTTCAAATCCTGAATTTTCCAGATCACTTTCCAGTTTTTTGTAGTCGCTGTGAGAATCAAATAGCCCAGCTAATATATGTGACATAGTTAATTGGTTTTAAAGTTATGACTAAAGTTAGTAATAATTTTCTGATTTTCATGGAGTTTAAGGCAATATAATTTGTTAATTAATATTTGGTTTTAAATAGATAAGGGTAATGTTTAGGAATAATTATTGAACGGGTGTTTAATTTTAACAATTGGATAATGTATGTCTTTTTGAAACCTTGACACCTCTTTCGTTTTGTTTTCCGTTTGAAGACAGAAGGCCATAAACAAAAATCTTCACAAATTGCGAGGTTTTTTTATTATCTGCCACACGAAAGGATTCGTGCGGGAGCGGGTGAGGAAGTAAAACGATCTATTGAGATGGCCACGCAACTGGCAGAAGCCTTAGAAGTATCTCTGGATTATCTCGTACGGTCTACGGATGTTCTTTTGGAAAAAAATATCGTCTTTAAAATTCTCGACATCCAAAAACTAAAAGAGAACGACAGACAACACGTCTTCGCTCTTCCTGATACAAACTAAATTGCAAGCATTATGTAATACCCAAACCCCTCGCAAATTGCAAGGGGATTGGGTATTACATGGCTTAAATTTACATAAAAGAACGAGCTTTATTAGTATATTCAATTTTATAATGATTTTTATCTTTTCCAATATATATAAACTTATATTTTGGCAATTGTTCTTTATTCAATTTTATTTCCTGCTTCTTGTCAATAGTGATAATAATTTCTTTATCATTAAAAATTACACAAGCGGTTGTAAATCCAAGCATTGGCATAGTTTTACCTCTTTTATCAAGAATTAAACTATCTCCATTTTTGACTGTTATAATATTGTCAAATTCAGATGTAAAGGTTAAGAAAGATTTATTTTTATCGTGTGCATTAAATTTTTTAATCATAACTTTTGAACGTACATTATCAACAACGTCCATCTCCGTTCCGTATATTTCGGATGTTTTTACAGTTGAACAACTGATAAAAACAAATAAGCAAAAGATTATTATATTAAATTTTTTCATTATCTAGTTTTTTGGTTGTTGTTCTTCTACTAACTTTATAGCATTAGTTCTTTGTTCTGGAGTTATTTTTGTTCCAGGACCTCCCTCTCTCATTAAGTTGTCTGGAGTAGATTTTAAAGTTGCTTTATCATTATGACGAATTCCTAATGTATGGCCTGTTTCATGAGCTCCTGTTTTAGCGACATCAGATCTATTCTTATTATCAAAATTTAATTGATCCTTCTTTTCATCCCAGCCGAGTCCGTCCGTAGTAATAACATTGATTTGAGTTCTATTTGTCTGTGTATTGTTGTTGGTATCGGTCATTCCGTTGGTATAGTATGTAGCATCCGTATTCTCTCCATTTTTAAAATCATCAACATTATTAGTATCATACCCTATATTATAATCCCAAATCATAGTAGATTTATCGCTCTGGCTAAACGTAATATTAACTTGATTACCAGCAGAGTCTTTTCCACCAAAAGAAAAAACGATTTGATCTTCTCGTTCTTTTAACAAGGTAGACATTTGCGCATTAGAAAGAACCCCTCCCGTATTATTTACAGGCTTGTATGTAAGATGTAAATTGACAGTTTTATTTTCCAAGTTCCTACTCGCTACCCATTCTAATCCTTCTAATTCTCTACCGTCAATTACACGATTTTCTGCAAATGCATAGGTACTATTATATGGAAAAGATTCCGCAAGCGGATCAATATTAAAGAACCTTCCCACATCGGGCATATAATTTCTCCACTTAAACGAGTAAAAACCAGTCTCCTGTAATTCCTGTCCTTGAAACTTATAATTATAAGGAACTCCTGCAAAAGGAACCGGTACAACAGTTCCGTTCTGGTGTTTTAACCCAAAAGGATAATAGTTGTTGACATCAATAACCTCAAGTGCAGTACCATTATTCTTATAGCTCACTCTTATATTTCCTAAATGATCCGTGTAATTGTAAATATACTTATTTTCAGTAAAATCATAATACCCTTCTGAGGTAGGTACAAATTTCAATGTAGGAACAGTATAAAGGGATGCTGAGGTATCATATGCATGCCTGTTATCATACTGGAAGCCATCAAGATAATTGGTTTCTATGGACCCGTTCATACTATATGTTTTAGAGACTTTCGTTCCGTCTGCCCTGTAGGTGTAGCTGGTGTTGCAAATACCTATCAACCCTTCGTTAACTGAAATATAACTAGGCAAATTCAGGTAATTATAACTGATCTTCATTTTTTTATCAGGATGATCCGTCATATTCCCATTAAGGTTATAGGCCATGGTTCCCTGCAAAGCATTGTATCCTGAACGGTTGTTAATAACCCCTGAAGGAAGGGTAATTTTGTCCAGAGTATTACTTTTGTCTCCATTCTGATAATTATAAATCAGATCATCAATTTTTTCTGCGGTAGTTCCCCCGGAAACAGGCCATGAAAATCTTTTTAAGGTTTTAATATTTCCGTTGAGATCATAACTCAACTCTTCGTTAAAATAATTATTCTGGGCTACAGAAGAATTAGGCTCGGAATACACTCCTTTCAGCATCCTGTTTAAAGCATCATACTGATAATTGTATCTTTTCAGCCCTTCATTACTGGAAATATTCCAATCAATCTCAGCAATATTTCCATTAAACCTTCCTGTTGACGTATTGGTATACACAGGATTGTTATACTTCATTTCATATCCAAATAATTTTCCATTGAGGTTTGCAGGATCATTAACCTTAGTCATCCAGCCCCGGATATTGTATTGATAAGCAATGGTCTGTAATGGAGATGCAGCTGTTCCTCCTACTTTCTTGGATTCCAGCTGGGAAATTTCATTATACTTATTCTGGGCAAGGTATTCAACGGGATTGCTGCCTACCTGATGGGTATGGGTCAGAAGCCTGTTCTGGGAATCATAGGTAAATTTTTCTACAATGGTCTTTTCAGGATCTGCAGCAAGTCTTTTATGATAGGTATTGGTCTGAAGGATAACCCCGGTATAATCAAGCTTATTGTTTACCACAGTATAGCCTCCTAAATGGTTGTTGCTTCTTGAACCGATGTTTCTTCCTTTGGTATCATACCAGATAAAGTTCCTTGTCCACTGATCATCTTCTATATTTTTGATATAGGAAGCGGTAAGGAGTCCTTTGGTAGTTTGTTCATTAGCCGGATTGTCCGTAAGAAGAGGCTGCGCAAACACATTGGTCACTGCAGATGAACCCGGAGGATAAGTATCATAATAATTGACACTTAGTATCTGGCTAACACTGGAAGGTGTGGATACCTTAGTATAATATACAGCCATACCATTTAAGGTAAATCCGGTCGCAGCAGTCCTGGTTTCATATAAATTAACATTGACATTGGCACTATTTTGCATTGAAGCCCTGCTGGCAGTATTATTTGTAATTCCCGTGTAAACGGTTCTTCCAAATTGGTCATATTTGGTAAAGAGCCATTGTCCTTTTCCTTTAAGCTCAGTATCCTGAGTCAGAATAAGCTGGTCAGCTTTATTATACACCATATATTCCCAGCCTTTACCAGGCAGTTTCTTTTCTACCAGCCGATTTCTCCCGTCATATTTATACTGATAGCATAAATCATTCAGTACGGTATTGGGATCTGCTTCTACAGAAGCCTTGGGAGGAATCACATAAGCCAGCTGGTTATAATCATTGTAAACATAATAAGTATCTGCGTTTTCTGTAGCACTGATTACTTTTCTGACCAATACAATCTGTCCCTGCCCATTTTTAAACTCAATGGTTGGGTTTCCGTCTTCATCGGTAACCGTATTTTTATACAGCTGCCCTGTTCCGTAGGTTCCGGATAAGGTGAGTTGGGAAGTAAAATTGGTATAGTTAAAAGTGGCGGTGTATTTTTTAACCTCGCCATCTGTATTGGCATCATATCCAAACTGTACAGGCTTGTTGTTCCAAGCAGTTCCGACCTGTTTTTGCGCTAAAATACGGTCTAATGGTGAGGTCTCCAGAATTTTCTCTGAATAGATCTTTTCATTGCCATAAGTGGTAGGGTAAACGCCCAAAGGACCTGAATAGTAACTTCCGTTAGCCGTAGAAAGCTGGGGAACAGGAAGATAATCTTTCACCTGTCTTCCAAACGGATCATATTCGATATGGGTCACAACATCACGGCCTAAAGGTGAGGCTTTTACATTAACGATTTGCTTGGGTCTTCCCAACCCGTCAAAATACTGAACCGTTTCAGAGGTTTTAACATTAGCAAGTGCAGGATCTGACAAATACGTCTTTGAGTAGACATAATTTTCCGTATTGGTAAGCTGCCCCTGGGCAGTTCCTAGTATGAGAATTCCTATGGGAATTAATATTTTTTTCATCGGTTTTAGTTTTTATAGTTGTATTTCATTTCTTTCAGCACTTTGCCATTCACATCAATCACTTTTTCAAGTCGGTTAGCTGAATCATAGACATAGCTTTCTCTGATTCCAGATGGCGGGGTGATGCTTCTTACTCCTACTAAAGGATCGTAGGTGTAGGTAGTGATCTGATAACTGGATAATGCAGTATTATTTCTGAAGGTATTTAACGCAGATAAAAATGAGGTTTCATCATTGTTCATACCAGCAGAGGCATCTGTATTAGAAGCATTAACAATGGAATCAATCAGTGACTGCGAAATATCTATTAATTTAGCTCCTTCAATCTTTGCAATGGGCTGGGTCAGGTTATAACCCCAGATGATGACTGTGGAAACCCCATCTTTTGTGGTATACTGCTGAAGGTTACCTTTGTCATATTTATCATAAGTCACTTCAGTAGAAACAACGTTTTGTAAATCTGTAGAGATAACAGAGCTTGGAAGTAAGTTCAATGGATTATCGTATTTGGTTTCTGTATTTGAAACAATTACATTATCTTTTTTTGTTATCGTTTGTAGTGGAATGCCTATTATATTAGCGTTGATCAACTTCTGATTATTTTTCTCATGAGCATAAGTATAATTTATATCTGTAAAACTCTGTTCTGGCGAAATAATCTTCTGGGAAGTCAGCTGATAATGAGAGGTATTGTTATAAGAATAATTTGTAGTCGTTGTTAGTTTCTTATATAGTGTGTCATCTTGTGCATCTACAGGCACATTTTCATAATATTCGACGCTTTTTGTATTTGAAAGAATTGAATAATAACTTTCTTTGGGTAATGATACCATACTGTAATTAGAAATAATCGTTTCCAGAGGTAAGTTTACATGTGAAGAAAATAATGAATATACTTCTTTACCACGCAAATCATAAACAGTTTTTAATGTTTTTAATTCATAATTATTTGAAATTTTGCTTTTAAGAAATAATTGTCCTGATGATGATTTAGAAAAAACTTTATTTTCAAGAAGTTTTCCATTAAAATCATCATAAGAAAAACTTTTGTCCAGTGAGCTTACTGAACTTGAAACCACACTTCCTAAATAACCATCGGAGCCAAAAAAATTCTGATAGCTTCCGTCAAAGACTGGCATTAAAGGTGTTCTAATAATAAACTGTTCTTGATGATATCCATTACTAAATATTTTTTGTTCTCCGCCTTTTTCAAAATTATCACCTCCATAACTAATAGTAATGCTAGGATATGATGGATACATAAAGTAATCAGAAAAAGCACCTATAAGTTCTGATGATTCAAAGTCGTGATTATATGCTAATGGGACAAGAACCATGTTTCCTGTGCAGCCTTCTACAGTATATTGGGATGTAGTATAGCTTGTAGGATAAAGAGTGGTTGGTAAAAGATTTACATTATTGACATCTTTAAATAAAGAATAATAGATTCTTTTGATATTGGTAATAGTATTATTTTCATCAACATCATAGGTCTTTTTTAATCTCAATCCTGCTATATTCTGACTACCATAACCACTTTTGTATGAAACCGTAAAAGTACCCATATAGTTAATATTAGGTTTCGGTACTAATGATAATTTTATAATATATCTCTTAGTCGGATCAGTGGTAAACGTGAAACTTTTGTTTTTTGTTCTGTAACCATTGTCTATATCTTGTTGTGTAGTTTTGGGCAAAGAAATTACTTCATTCAACAATATGCTCCCTGTAACGTCATCCAAGATTTTACAATTAACTTCAAGCATTGTGGTTATAGAATTAATTTCATTTTGTGTAATAACTAGATCAAATGCCAGTTGGTTATCAATAATAGCACTTCCGTCTAATGTTAAAGTATTTTCAGTTACAGGAACATCATAAGGAGTGCTATGAACTTCACCATTTTTATTTTGTAAAAGAGCATATTTCTGTGGTCTGGCTTCATAATCAAAAAAAGTAGTGCCTTTGGTAGGATAGGTAATAGAGGTTAACGTTCCTTTTCTTGCTGACGAAAAATCAGAAGTTCGATCTGCATAGCTGTACAAGTCGTCAACAGCATAAGGGAAACTAGGAAGTCCTAACAATCTCAAATTCGGGATTAGCGTGGAATTAGATTTATTATTAAAATATCCGAATACATCAGCACTATAACTATATTTGTCTGGCAAGCTTTGAGGATCATCATATGAAAATGAATATTCGTTATCAAATATTAATGTATCTCCTTGATAATTATATTTTTTTATTTTTGTTAAAAAGAATCGTTCAAGAATAGAAGAGTTTAATTTTGAATATTGATCGAGATATTCAAAACTTATTTGCTGGTATTTTTTATTTGAAAAATTATTAATAATATCAATGGATGAAATTTTATTATAATAAATGCCGTTCACGTTGTTATAATTAAAATTTATTCTTTTTTCTTTACCTATTATTTTTACCAATACTCTTGCATCCTGAATTTTTAGAATATTATTTTCTTTTACATAAGCTGGGACAGTAGCTGTTCCGGATCCCTGGCAAACAGTACCATTTAATTCCTTAGATCTAAGTACTTTTCTTTCTGTTATTGAGTTTAAGAACGACTTTGCCCCTATATTCTGATATTCAAAGGTAATTTCGTTATTTTCAACATCTGTGATTTTCGTTAAATAAAAACTTGTGTATCCTGAATATATGGGAGCATCACGAATCCAGGTTTTTTCAACAGCTGTTTCTCCTCCAAAATAGTATTTAATCCCGTCGTTAGTTGTTAATACAAATTGATGTGTCGTTTTAAAATCCCCTATAGTTTCAATTTTAAACTGATGACTATTTGTAGTTAAAACAGGATTTAAATTCTTACCCCTCCTGCATCTAAAAACCAACTTACTCCAACATTATTGGGCAAATCATTTACTTTTACACCTAATTTTGAATAATTTAATTCAACTTTATTGAATATATTTTTTTCCTTTATTTCAGCGATAGGAATGTTAATCTGAGCCATTCCTTTAAATTCATTTAATGGCAGATTTCCATATCGAGTCATTTCTTCAGCTTGCGGAGTTGGCGGAACTACATTAGTAATCTTATTGATATTGTTTTGATCACTTATAAGGTTATTTTGTTGAGCATTGACATGTGCAATTGCTATACAAAATAATAAAGTGATAATTTTATAATTTATCATTTTTTTTTATTTAATGGTAAAGAGAGGGAATCCATAGCCGGTTATAGATATTCTAACCTTTGAATCCTTCATTTATGATACAGACAAAGGCAGAAAAAACGCCTCATTTCTTATTCTTTAATATTTTTTCATTTTTTAATCAATTTAGCATTCGCCGTTTTATTGGTATCCGTTTTTATAGCCACCAGATAAGCACCCTGCACCAAAGCCTGGGTATTGATCTTAGTTACTCTGTTTTTGGTTTTTATACTTTGAAGCTGTCTTCCGCTCATATCATACAACAGAATATCTGCCTCTTTAAAACCCTGTCCTGAGCCTGTCGAAGGATCAAAGCCGATTTCTACGTAGGCATAATCAGACACAGGATTCGGATAAATCTTGATATCGTATTTTTCGATTAACTGGTCAACCTGTTTGTCGCCAAGCTTTACTATTTTCCAGTTTTCTTTGCCGAGTTCTTCTGCACTGGTTCCGGCAAGGATAATGGAGCCATCTCTGTTTAGCGTTAAATCCGAAAGTCTTTCTTCTTTCTTTCTGGATTCTCCTTTGACGTGTTTTCTCCACCGCTCATTTCCGTTCTGGTCAAGGTAAAGCATCCAGAAAGTTTCATCATCTGTTTCTATTCTTCCTTCTGCCTGAGTGTAACCTCCTAATAAAATTCCTTTCGAAGATTTGTCATCTGCTGAATGAAGAACGCTCATTCCCATCAGGATATCACGGTTTTTAAAATTGTAAGATTTCTGCCACTGTTCATCACCTCTTTCATTTAAAGCAATCAGCCAAAGGTCAGTTCCTTCTTCCAAGCCAACGGTTTTATTACCTGATCTCTCTGATCTGGATTCTCCACCGATGATAAAGCCAGTTGAAGTCAGTGCTAACGTTCTGATATGATCATCACCTTTGCCTCCGAAGTTCTTTTCCCATTCCACTTTTCCGTTTTTGTCAAGCTTTACAATCCAGTAATCACCTTCGCCAAAATTTTCCGTTTGTTTCGGGGTTCGGGTTTCGGGATTCGAGTTTTGGACGTTTAACACTGAACTTTTTTCAGAACCTGAAACACGCACCTCGGAACTCCTCGAATACATTCCCAGAAATGCTCCTCCATCTCTCGTTGGAATCATCTTCTCTACTTCATCTAAACCTTTTCCTCCTAAAATTAATTGAGAGAGTTCTTTTCCATTTTTATCGAGTCTCGTGATCCAGACATCTTTAGAACCATAACCTTTTGCAGAATTCTGTACATTTCCAGCCACAAAAAATCCTAAATCGGTAGTTTGGATAACAGCTCTTGCTTCTTCATCAGAAAAGCCTCCTACAGTTTTCTGCCATAATTCATCTCCCAATTCATTGATTCTGATTAGCCAGATATCTGAACCTCCTTTGGAATCTTCTTTTTTGTCAAGTCCTTTTCCCGAATAAGATGTTCCGGCCAAGAGAAATCCGCCATCCTGTGTAGTAACAGTAGCAGACAGGTAATCATGATTTTGTCCTGCAAAGTATTTTTCCCAAACCTCCTGTCCCTGCTGGTTGAGTTTTACTAAATGAAAATCGTAACCGTTATTTTGCTTACTGCCTGAAGCCTTTTGCTTATCGCCTTGAATAGAGCTTCCTGTGATAAGATATTGTTGATCGATAGTTGTTGTGACCTGGCTCAGAAAATCCTGGGTAGAGGATTGGATGTCTTTTTGCCACATTACTTCCTGGGCAGATATGCCCAGAACAGCGCCTAAGGTGAGCGCTCCGAGATAGAGTTTTTTCATTCCCGTATTGTTGTTTTTTGAGTTAGTAATTAGTTTTTAAAACTTCGCGAATTTAAAACTTTTTAAGACATGAAAATCACTTTTGTGAGATCTAATGCAAATCATACTATTTATTGTTTTATTCTCTTTACAAATATTTAAAAATTAATTTTATTCTGATGCAAAAATATCTCTGTATAACGACAGAATCTGTCGTATTTTTTTAAATTTCAAAATCAAAATCAAAAAGCCCCGAAAATGACTTTCAGGGCTTCTATTGTTAAAAAAAAATTAAATTTTAAATTCTTTCGTTTTTGATCTCCTCTACAATTTCAGGATTTAAAAGGGTACTGATATCTCCAAAATTACTGAAGTCACCTTCTGCAATCTTTCTCAGGATTCTACGCATAATTTTTCCGGAGCGTGTTTTTGGAAGCCCGGAAACAAACTGTATTTTGTCCAGTTTCGCAATTGGCCCTATCTGATCTGAAATCAGCTGGTTGATCTCTTTCTTCAGGTTTTCTTTATCACGTCCTTCTCCTGATTCTTTAAGCATTACATAGCCATACAGCGCATTCCCTTTGATATCGTGTGCATAGCCAACAATTGCAGATTCGGCTACCGCTGGATGCTGGTTGATGCTGTCTTCGATAGGTGCTGTTCCCAGATTATGTCCGGAAACAATGATCACATCATCTACACGACCTGTAATTCTGTAATAACCTACTTCATCTCTCAAGGCGCCGTCTCCTGTAAAATATTTCCCAGGGAAGGCTGTGAAATACGTTTCTTTATACCGTTGGTGGTCGCCCCAGATGGTTCTTGCAATTCCCGGCCATGGAAAACGGATGCAAAGATTTCCGGTTACCTGATTTCCTGTAATTTCATTTCGTTTATCATCCATCAAAACAGGTTGCACGCCTGGAAGTGGAAGAGTAGCATAAGTTGGTTTGGTAGGGGTAACAAAGGGTAGTGGTGAAATCATAATTCCTCCTGTTTCTGTCTGCCACCATGTGTCTACAATCGGACATTTTTTCTTTCCGACGTGATCGTTGAACCAGTGCCAAGCTTCATCATTGATAGGTTCACCTACGGAACCAATTACTTTCAGAGTGCTAAGGTCATGTTTATCTACCCATTCCGCACTTTCCTTCGCTAAGGAACGTATGGCGGTAGGAGCGGTATAAAACTGAGTGATTTTATGTTTTTCAATCACTTCCCAGAAACGATCTGGTTCCGGATAGGTAGGAACACCTTCAAAAATTACTGTGGTAGCACCATTTAATAAAGGTCCGTAAAGAATGTAAGAATGTCCTGTAATCCATCCGATATCTGCAGTACACCAATAAATATCATTTTCTTTATAATTGAATACATTTTTGAATGTATAAGCCGTATACACCATATATCCGGCACAGGTATGAAGCATTCCTTTGGGTTTTCCTGTAGATCCGGAAGTATATAAAATGAAAAGCGGATCTTCAGAATCCATAATTACGGTTACGAAATCAGGGGAAGCCTTCTCATACAGATCAGTCATCCAGTGGTCTCTTCCTTCTTTCATTGTAATTTCATTGTGGGTTCTTTTTACAACAAGAACTTTTTCAACAGTCGGAGTTTTCTCCAATGCATCATCCACAATAGTTTTCAGGTCAAGAACCTTATTTCCTCTGTAGCTGCCGTCTGATGTAATCACCATTTTTGCCTCACAGTCATTTACCCTTGAAGCAACTGCTGAAGCTGAAAATCCTGCAAAAATAACAGAATGGACCGCTCCCAGTTTGGCACAGGCAAGCATAGTTACGGCCAGTTCCGGAATCATGGGAAGATAAATGCAGACTCTGTCTCCCTTTTCAATCCCCATATCACGTAAAATATTAGCTGTTTTATTAACGCGGGTATACAATTCATTGTAAGAAATATGCTGTGCTTCTTCCTTAGGATCGTTGGGTTCCCAAATGATCGCTGTTTTTTCTCCTCTTATTGTTAAATGTCTGTCTATACAGTTTTTGGTAATATTGAGTTTGGCATTTTTGAACCAGGTGATCTTTGCTTCATTCATATCGTACTTAACAACCTTGCTCCATCTTTGATACCACACAAAATTTTGATCCGCAACCTTATCCCAGAATTTTTTAGGATTTTTGATCGATTTTTTATAGTCTTCAAAATATTGTGGTAAATCTTCTATTAAGTAATTTCTCATATCCCTTTCGTTTTTTGAAATTTGAATTTATTTTATTTTAAATTTATGTTTAATTTCTTGTTTAAGCCCTATATTCCCTGATTTTTTCCTGAATTTCATCAATGATTTTTTCATCATCAATGGTGGATGGAATCTGAAAATTTTTTCCGTCCAGTAAAGTTCGGATCAGCTTTCTTAAAATCTTTCCGGATCTTGTTTTGGGTAAACGTTTTACAACCATTACATTTTTCAGAAAAGCCACTGCTCCGATTTTGTTGCGGACCATCTGAATAATATCTTTTTCAATCTCTTCTTCAGAAATAGTTGAACCATTCTTTAAAACAACTGTAGCAAAAGGAACCTGTCCCTTTAAATCATCATCAATGCCTACCACAGCACATTCAGCAACATCGGGATGTGAAGAAACGATTTCCTCCATTTCAGAAGTAGAAAGTCTGTGTCCCGCTACATTGATCACATCATCCACTCTCCCCGTAATGAAAATATAGCCGTCCTCATCCTGTATGGCACCGTCTCCTGAAAAATAATACCCTTTATACTGTGACAGGTAGCTGCTTTCAAAGCGATTATAGTCTTTCCAGATACCAAGCATGGCGCCGGGTGGGAGAGGAAGTCTGATCACCAGATATCCTTCATGATGAGGACCAGTTTCAAATCCGTTTTCATCAAATATTTTAATATCATATCCCGGAACAGGTTTTCCGGCAGAGGCTCTTTTGATCTGATAGTTTTCATCATGGGTCAGCAATCCCAGCATGGGCCAGCCGGATTCTGTCTGCCACCAGTGATCTATGGCCGGAACACCGATATGTTCTGCAAACCAGTCCAGCGTAGCGACATCACATCTTTCACCAGCCAGAAACTGTTTTTTGAAATGCGATAAGTCGTATTTTTTTACCAGTTCTCCGTTCGGGTCTTCTTTTTTAATAGCCCTGATCGCAGTAGGCGCTGTAAACATCACCGAAACTTTATATTCTGAAATAATTCTCCAGAAAGTTCCTGCATCGGGGGTCATAACAGGTTTTCCTTCAAAAATTATAGTTGTATTTCTATTGATTAATGGTCCGTATACGGAAAAGCTGTGTCCAACTGCCCACCCGAAATCCGAGGCTGCCCAATAGATTTCTCCCGGTTCTACACCATATACATAAGTCATTGAGAATTGCAATGCTGTAGCATAACCTCCGGTATCACGGACGATACCTTTCGGTTTTCCGGTGGTTCCCGAGGTGTAAAGCAGATAAAGCGGATGGGTGGATTCCACAGGAATGCAGTCTGCCGGAGCGGAATTCTCAACCAATTCTTCGTAATCAATCAGTCCTTCGAACATTTCATCCTGATTATCGACTAATTTTCTGTTGTATACAATGATGTTGTCTACCTTATCCTGTGCCAGTGAAATGGCTTTTTCTACCAGCGGTAGATAAGGGATTCTTTTGACAATTTCCACACCGGCTGTAGCAGTAATTAAAACTTTAGGTTTACAGTCGTCAATTCTTACCACAAGCTCGTGTGGCGCAAAACCTCCGAAAACTACATTATGAATAATCCCGATTCTGGCACAAGCGAGCATGGCAAAAAGCGTCTGCGGAATCATAGGCATATAAATAACGGCTGTGTCTCCTTTTTTTAATCCTAAAGAAACCAAGCCTCCTGCAAATTTTGAAATTTCCTCTTTCGCCTCATTGAAGGTATAAGCTTTCTTCTGATTCGTGACCGGAGAATCATACACGATGGCGGTCTGATCTCCAAATCCGTCTTCAATATGTTTATCAATACACAGATAGCACATATTAAGCTTTCCGTCGGAAAACCACTGTGGGTAATTGTTCTCATCATTGGAAAGAATCTGCTGCGGAAATTCAAACCATTGTATTTGTCCAGCATGTTCCTTCCAGAAGTCTTCTTTATTTTCTATGCTTTGTTTAAATAATGTATCGGTATCCATATTAAGGTTAATAGTTGTGTTTTGGTATCTGCATGTCATTGCGAGCCGAAGGCGAAGCAATCTCTTAGAACATCTCATCAATCTGCTGCATCAGTTTCTTGATCGAGTAAGGTTTTGTAACATATGCATCGGCGCCCATTTCCAATCCTTTTTCAATGTCTCTGGGATTATTTTTGGCACTCAGAAAGATGACCTTGGTATCCTTCAGTTTTGCATCCTGCCTGATAATATCCAACGTGCTGTATCCATCAAGATTAGGCATCATAATATCAAGAAGGATCACATCCGGAACCATTGTTTTAAGAAATTCAAGGACTTCCGTTCCGTCACGGGCAATATAGACATCGTATCCGTTTTTCTTAAAGCTGTATTCCAGTGACATTAATATTTTGTGCTCGTCATCCGCAATGATTATCTTTTTCATAAGAAGGTTTTAATGGGGTTCAACTTCATTTGTAATCTCTTTTTTAGTTTTTTCAGGAATGCTGATGGTGAAAGTTACGCCCAGTCCGCTGTTTTCGGCTTTTATACTTCCTCCGTGTGCCTGTACAATCTTTTTGGAAATAGCCAGTCCCAGTCCGCTTCCTGTAGGCTTTAAAATATTTTGGTTTTTCGACTGATAAAACTTGTCAAAAATCATTTCCAGATCCTCTTCCGGAATATGTTTTCCGGTATTAAAAATGGTGATGATTAACTGCCTGTCTTTTTCAAATAATTTGGTTTGAATTGTTCCCTGTTCTTCCGTAAATTTCAGGGCATTTCCCCAGATATTCTGAAACAGCTGAATCATTCTCGCTTCATCATATTCAAATATAAACTGATTCAGGAGATTAACTTCACTTAAATGGATATTTTTCTGCTGTATCAGGTGAAGGAGAGGGTTTAATGCTTTTTTATAGGTTTCAATAATATTGTTTTCCTGAATGTGTAAAGAAATCTCACCGTGCTGTAATTTGTCCAGATAAAGAATATCGTTGATGATTTCGCTTAATCTGTCGGATTCTGTGATGATGTTGTTTAAAAATTCCTGTTTGATGTCAAAAGGAATATCATCGTCATCCGCTAAAATTTCTCCTGCAGAGCGTATGGCAGTGATTGGAGTTCTCAGCTCATGGGCAACGGAATCCAGGAAGTCGTCTTTTTGGCGGTCTTTGATGATCAGACTTTCATTGGCTGTTCTCAGATCATCAGAAAGTTTCTGGAGTTCTTCAGACTGTTCGGTAAGCTTTTTATTTAAGCTGATGTTTTCCTTTGATTCTTCGAGGATATTCAAAACCTCTTTTAAAGATATTTTATCTTCTTTGGTGACACCTTCAATTAATATTTTTGCTGAAGCCGTACCAATTCTTCCTGCCAGAAGATTTTCTGAAAATTTGATAAACCTTGAGTCGGCAGTTTCAGTTTTTGAATCAATATTATATTTTAAATTAAAAATTCTTAAGGCTTGTTCGGTTTTATTTTTTCCTAAAAAACGTTCCAGAATGTTCTGAATATCCGAAATATAAGCTGTTCCGCGCCAGATGAAGGCATCTTCATGATTTTGAATATACTTGTCTATATCCACATACAGCTCAGCAAAGTTTCTTTCACGGTAATTTCCTTTTGAACTTACGGAAACAATGGTAAACAGGCTTGTATTCATCAACATCGACCAGAAAAAAATCTGCGGAATTCTTCCCAGATACGGAATGGTAAAAAATCCAAAGGCATTATACATATCTCTGAGTACACCTTTAAACTCCTGGTTGTATGAAAAATAATACTGCGGAATAATTAAACCAAAATAACAGATCACCAATCCGGCTAAAAGTCCTGTAACAGCACCTTTGTAACTTCCTCTTCTCCAGAATAAAGCCCCGAAGAATGCAGGTGCCAGTTGAGCAATGACAACAAATGAGATCAATCCTACAGAATCCAGTGAAGTTTTCAGGATGAAATATTTATAGAAGGCAAAAGCCATGATGATCAGCGCAAAAATGCTGAATTTTCTGATATTGGTAATACTTCTTGTATTTTTCTCTTCGCTTTCAGATTTTAATTTTCCAAGCAATCCATATGGAATGATAAGGTTGTTGGAAAGCATGATGGATAAAGTAATAGCAGAAATAATAATCATGGAGATACATGAGCTCAGTCCTCCAAGAAAAACCAGTACTGTGATTAGGGTATTGTCAAAATGTTGTGGAATCAGAATAGAGTAGAACTCGGGATTTACTTTCTGTCCGTCAAAAATCAGTCTTCCTCCCCAGGCAATCGGGAAAATAAATACAGTGAAAATTAAAAGATAAAGCGGGAAAAACCAGATGGCTGTTCTAATGTGTTTTTCCTGCCTGTTCTCAACAATCGCGGTGTGAAACTGCCTCGGTAGAATGCATATTGCTGTTGCGGAAATCATGCACAGAACCATCCAGTTCATAGCACCTTCAATTCCGTTAAAGGTATTTTTTTCTTTAAAATCTTCGAATTTGCTGGCTTTCTCATAAATATCTGAGAATCCATCAAAGGCATAATAAATTACGAAAAGCCCGAGAATAATAATAAAAAACAGTTTTAAAAAGCTTTCCAGGGCAATGGCAGAGATAATTCCCAGTCGTTTTTCCGAAGCATCTACATACCGCGTACCATAATAGGATGAGAAAAGGGCAATTAAAACCACTACAAAAGTTGCATTATCAGTGAGGATATCTTTAGACATCGGAGTTTCTGTTACCAGATGGAAGGTTTCTGAAATGGCTTTGATCTGCAAGCCAATATAAGGAACTATTGCCAGGAGGCAGACTACCGTGATAATGGCGCTCAGACTCCTGCTGTTACCATATCTCAATGAAATGAAATCAGCCAGGCTGCTTATTTTATTGACCCTTGAAATCCTTACAATCCGGGTGTTGATGTAGATCCATGCCGGGATAATCATAATAGGGCCAATGTAAATCGGAAGATAATTTAATCCGCTTGTCGCTGCAACACCAATACTTCCGTAATACGTCCAGGCAGTACAATATACTGCAAGAGATAAGGCATAGATGTATGGGTTGTTGATCCAGAGTTTGCTCCTTTTCTTCTCTGCCAGATGAGCAACTAAGAAAAGAAGGGCCAGGTAAAGCAGAACGACAAAAAATAAAGCGAAACTACTCATCATACCTTTTTACAATTACAAAAGAAATAACAATGGAGATCATCCAGACCACAAACAGGTAGATCAGGATCATGGGATAGCCGGAAACCTCTCTTTCACTGTTAAAAAGCAATGAAATAGGAATACTGAAAGCAATCATGAGGCCTACACTCAGTATGATAAGTTTTTGTTCATGCCTTTTTTTCATAACTATTTTATTTCCTTACGGAAGCATATAGCTTCTTCACGTCCGATGTAAATTCCATAATTTTCAATGACCTTATATTCGTTTTTCAGATAAAATCTCACGGCGCTCTCATTTTTTTTACGGGTTTCCAGATAGATGTATTTATAGTCAAATTGTTTTGCGGCTATTTCTAATGCTGAGAGAATCTTTCCACCCAGCCCTCTGTTTTTTTCCAGGGAGAACATTCGCTTAACTTCACATATTTCTGGTGAAAGGGGACGAAAGCCTCCACAGGCTATGGCTTTTTCATCACTTACAGCAATTAGAAACAAAGCTTTCTCCTGGGTAAAGTCATCAAGATCTGCACTTTTGATTCCGCTCTCACCGGAGATTGTAATAAGAGAAGTATTTAATCTATGAATCAGATCAATAACTCTTTTATCTTCTGAGGGACGAGAAATTGCTTTAATTGTAATATCCATTTTTTTATAATTGATAACAGATAATTGATGAATGCAGCATCCATCAATTATCTATTTTATTGTTTTTAAATTTTATCGTCAGAATATTCTCCTTTTAAGGCATAATAACCGAAAATAGCCATTCCGCCTGAGATAATCGGCATCAATACAAAAAGAATAATGATCCCAAAAACCAGATCTTCCTGTTTTCCGGATGCTATTTTTGGGATTCCCAATACCGTAATTCCGAAATAGCCTACAACCACCGCGATAGCGATCCAGAGAATGCCTAATATTTTTTTTAGTCCGTTCATTTTAGTAGTTTTAAAATTAATAAAAATTTGAGTGATTCAGTGCCTAATCGTGAAGATTATTGTTCTTATTTTTAAGATAAAATAATCCGATGAGCAAACATACTGTGGCAACTCCAATCGGATACCAGAGTCCTTCCAGATACCATGTCGCGTGTCCCGCTTCTTTTCCGGTAGTTACCAGGTAAGTTGCTACTGCCGGAAGAAGTCCTCCGAATACCCCGTTTCCGATGTGATAAGGCAATGACATTGAAGTATAACGAATTCTCACAGGGAACATTTCAACAAGAAAAGCTGCAATTGGTCCGTATACCATCGTTACAAAGATCACCTGGATGAATACGAGGAACACGAGATACCACTTGGTGTTATCACTTAACTTTAAGCTTTGAGAAACTTTGGCTTCTTCAGCTTTACCGTCTTTCATGACAACTCCGGCAGGCGACCAGTGAACAATACTGTCTTTTTTGATTAAAGTTCCATCTGTATAAAGGGTTTCTTTATGAAAAGTAACCAGGCTGTCTGTCGCAATATCACTATGTATTTTCGCCGTTCTTTTTTCTGTAATTCCATTAGCAGCAACAGTTTTATTTTCAAGGTTTACACTCTTGAACATGCTGTCGTAAATAGGTCTGTAAGCTAAAATAGCAACCAGCATTCCCGTCATCATCACTGCTTTTCGGCCGATTTTATCTGACAGCCATCCGAAAAACACAAAGAAAGGCGTTCCTAAAAATAAAGCGGTAGCCATCAGTGAATCTACCTGTGCAGACTCTACATTCATTACTTTTTGAAGGAAGCTCATGGCGTAGAATTGTCCTGTATACCAGATTACCCCTTGGCCCATTGCAGCCCCAAATAAAGCCAATAATACAAACTTGAAGTTGTATTTATTCCCGAAGCTTTCTTTTAAAGGATTTTTAGAAGTTTTCCCCTCACTTTTAGCCTTAGCAAAAAGCGGAGACTCCTTCATGTTCTTTCTGATAATGTAAGATACAGCCACCATCAGGATAGAAATCCAGAAGGGAACTCTCCATCCCCAATTGTCAAATTCTTCCGCAGAAAGCGTTGTCTTGGTAATTAAAATAACGATTAATGAAATAAACAGGCCGGCTGTTGCGGTAGTCTGGATCCATGAAGTCCAGTATCCGCGGCGATGAGGCTGGGCGTATTCTGCAACATAAGTGGCAGCTCCTCCGTATTCACCTCCAAGAGCAAGGCCCTGGAGTAATCTTAAAATTAAAACTAAGACCGGCGCCAGAAATCCAATGGTTTTATAACTTGGAATACATCCGATCAGGAACGTGGAAAATCCCATGATCAGTAAGGTGACAAGGAAAGTGTATTTTCTTCCGATAAGATCTCCGAGTCTTCCGAAAAATAAAGCTCCGAAAGGTCTTACAACAAATCCGGCGGCAAAAGTGGCCAGCGTGGATAAAAATGCCGCTGTAGGGTTGTCTGCAGGAAAAAATTTGGTCGCTAAAACGACGGCTAAACTTCCGAAAATATAGAAGTCATACCATTCTATCAATGTTCCGAGGGATGAAGCAGTGATCACGCTCCAGATAGTGCGGTTTTTCTGCCTGTCGGTCATATTTTCGTAGCTTTCGTGATGATTTTCGCTCATATAGATTAGTTTTTGATGTTATTGGATTAGGATTTAGTTTGAAATTGTTTTAAACCATTAAGAGCTTTTAAGTTGATAAGAATAATTTAAGATTATAGCTAAACTATTTTATGCAGCGGTATTCTTCCTACCCATCCTTGATGGAACTTAACTTATCTTAATTTCTTTACTTTTCTTAATAGTTCAAATTTTACAAGTAGATCTGAAACTGTACAATAAATTCCCCTTTAGAAGATGGACTTTCTGTAGGATTGGTGTAAACAGGTCTTGTTGAATATTGTGTCGTAATTTTCGCATGATGACCGTCTATGAACCAATTGGCTCCCACATCAAACTGTGATGAAGATTTGTCAAAAGCTTCAAAGTTTTTGTGAGTATAGGCTGCAAAAGGCTGTATTCTGATTTTTGGTTTTTCTGCCTGGCTCGGTAATAATAAACCAGCCTGTGCGTAGATAATATTACCTGTCCCGATAGTTGGCTGCAGATTTCCTGGTCCTGCGATGGCTTTATTGCCAGTGAAATTAGGGTCTGAAGCTGCAATATTCATCGTTCCCAGATTTCTTACATAGTTCGGTCCGAAATTGTAGTTGTAATATCCTGCATATGCTGAAACGGCCATTTTGTTTTTTGCTTCTCCCAAAGGAATATCTGCAAAAGCATCTACGGCAAAAAGAGTAATATCATGCTTTTCAATATTGGAGTTCACAGAAGTTCTTGTTCCGTCTGCCTGATGATAGAAACCGGCTCCCACATTAAATACTTTTTTTGTTCCCAGGTAAGATCCCACTTTGTAGGGAAGCGTATTTGATTCCTCATCAAGAAACTGATATTCCATATATCCTGCTTTTGAGAAACTTGGATTACCATTATTGTCTACAGCTGCAGCTTTCGAAGGATCTGTTACGTTCACAGGAATAATATCTGTTGCGAAAGGTTTATTTAAGCTGAAACGATATTCCAGTTTACCATATTTCCCTTTTGCAAACATTCCCAGCTGTCTTGCAAACTGGTCAGAATTGTCAATCAACGGCCATGAGAAAACAGGAGAATCTAAAGTTAGGAAATTAAGCGTAGAAGCCATCGTCATACGGGAAAGTCCCATATAGTAATGAAGGCCTGCTCCTAAAGATAAACTGAATTTTCCTGCTTCTCCAGGTAAAATAACTGCATATTCATTCCAGGCATCATGAAAAAATAACTGGGTTTTCTTTCCGTTTCCGTAACCTCCTGTGCCGGAAGTACCTGTGGCCCCTCCATTGATGAAAGTCTGATTGTTGATTCCGAAATGGAGGAGAATCATATATCTTTTAGAGACCTGTGCATAGGCTAAAGCACGTAATCGTCTGTTTCCTATGCTCCAGGAGTTATCTGTAGGCTCGCCACCTACCATACTTCCGGGATTCATAGAGGTGTTTCTCAGCCAAAGCTGGTCCCATAAAATGAAACGGACGAATTTATCACCATCGGGGTTGAGGTTGAGTTTTAAGCCATTGCCGTAATCAGGAGACCCTTGGGAGTATATAGAACTGCTGATTAAGGCTACTCCAATAAATACAAGTAATTTCTTCATAAATTATCAATTTTTGGCGTTGTTTTTTGTGAATGCCAAATTGTAATTAATAATTTATTTACGAAAATTTAATATATATTAATGGTAATGATATAGTTAGTATTTGAATGAAATGTAAAATCTGTTATCTATCAGTCCATTATCTATCAGCCCATTATCTATCAGTCTATTATCTATCAGTCTATTATCTATTAGTCTATTATCTATTAGTCTACTACCCCCATTTTCCTTACTTATTTCTTAAATCGTTCCCATTTGATCAGCATATACTTATCCGCAAACTGAGTAATGATAATCCCTGAATTTTTAATATTTTCTTCCTGCGCAATGTAATCAATCAATTCATTTTGTTTCAATATTTTATAAACAGGGTGAAATTCAGAATGAGGAGGTCTGGTAATATTGTATTTTTTAATCCATGAACTTATGGTAACATGTGAAACGCCGATAATTCTTTCAATTTCACGGTAGCTTAAGCCTTCCAGGTAAAGCTGAAGTGCCTTGGTGACATAGTAGTCATCAATCTGTTTCCCCAGTTTTTTAACGGTAAAATAATACTTGCAGTCTTTGCAGTGGAAGCGCTGTTTCTCATTGATGATGCCGCTTTTTACTACTTTGATACTGTTGCATTTAGGACAGGTATTTTCCATGACTATATTATTTTAGCAAATATATAATAAATTAGCAAAAATATTATTTTCAATAAAGATAAATTTACCTGTTTAAAATTTTAAAACAAAAAAAATATCTTTTTTATTTGGATTTAAAAGAAATTATATTTTAAATTTGCCGATAAATTTAGATAAATAAATGGAAATAGAAATTTCCTCATGCGAACATCTAATGTATGTGAGTGAAATACAGCAGGAAATGTATGATTCTGCACAGCGTAGAGGAACGGGCATCGCAAAACGTTCTATAGAATATTTAAGTAAGAAGATTTCAGAAGGCAATGCTGTGGTAGCCACTGAAAACGGTGAGTGGGTAGGTTTCTGTTATATAGAGACCTGGTCGCACGGTAAGTTTGTGGCCAATTCGGGACTGATTGTGTCACCGAAATTCAGGAACGGGGGAGTAGCAACTCAGATTAAGCAGAAGGTTTTCCAGCTATCTAGAGATAAATATCCGGATGCAAAAATATTTGGATTAACCACAGGCTTGGCCGTGATGAAAATCAACAGTGATTTAGGCTATAAACCGGTCATTTATTCTGAACTGACTCAGGATGAAGAATTCTGGAACGGATGCAAGAACTGTGTGAACTATGAGATTTTAATGATGAAGGAACGTAAAAACTGTCTGTGTACAGCCATGTTGTTCGTTCCGGATAATATAAGAGAAAATGAGGCTGGTAACAATAAGCCCGAAAATGAAAGTTATGAAGAAAAAGGTCATCTTAGCGTTTAGTGGAGGTTTAGATACTTCCTACTGTGCCAAATATCTTAGTGAAACACTAGGGTATGATGTGTATGCAGTTACTGTAAACACCGGAGGTTTTTCAAAAGAAGAGGAAAAAGAACTGGAAAGAAAAGCTTTAACCCTTGGGGTAAAAGAATACAGGTGTGTAGACGCTCAGGAAGATTACTATAATTCATGTGTAAAGTATTTGATTTTCGGGAATGTATTGAAAAATAATACCTATCCTCTTTCTGTAAGTGCTGAACGTACTATTCAGGCACAGGAAATTGCAAAATATGCGATTGAAGTAAAAGCAGATGCTATTGCTCACGGAAGCACAGGAGCTGGAAACGATCAGGTTCGCTTTGATTTGATTTTCCAGGTGATGTGTCCGAATATTGAAATCATTACGCCCATTCGCGATATGGCTTTATCCCGTGAAGAGGAAATTGAGTTTTTAAAAGAACATGGTTATGAAATGGAATTCCAAAAAGCGCAATATTCCGTGAATAAAGGACTTTGGGGAACTTCAGTAGGAGGAAAAGAAACTTTAACTTCAAGAAATTATCTTCCGGAAGAAGCTTTTCCGTCTCAAATCAAAGAAACCCAGCCTTCAGAACTGGAGATCGGGTTTAAAAACGGAGAAGTAATAGCGGTAAATGGAGAAAGCTTTGAACATTCAGTATATGCTATCCAAAAAATAGAAACATTGGCTTCAGCATATGGAATCGGTCGTGATATTCACGTAGGAGATACCATTGTTGGGATTAAAGGTAGAGTAGGATTTGAAGCCGCTGCAGCATCGGTAATCATCAAAGCCCATCATTTATTAGAAAAGCATACCCTTTCAAAATATCAGCAAATGATGAAGTCCCAGCTATCCGATTGGTATGGAAACTGGCTTCATGAAGCACTTTTCTTAGATCCTGTGATGAGAAATATTGAATCTTTCCTGACAGATTCTCAAAAAACAGTAAGCGGAAAAGTATTTGTAACCCTTCACCCGTACAGATTTATTTTGAATGGAATTGAATCCGATCATGACCTGATGTCCGATAAATTCGGAAGTTATGGAGAAGCCAACAGAGCATGGACAGGCGATGATGTAAAAGGATATACAAAGATTGTAAGCAATTCTTTAAACATATACCACCAGATTAACCAGAATATCAACTAGTTCCGAAGGGACGATTTAATGGAAGGCAGAACAAAATTCTGTCAGAATCAAAATGAAGAAAACAGTAGGAATAATTGGTGCCAATGGTTATACAGGAAGTGAGCTGATACGCTTACTGGCTTTTCATCCCCATGTGACATTGAGTTTTTTATATAGCCGCTCGAATTCGGGAACAGAAATTTCGGACCTGTACCCGGATTTAACGACGGTTTGTGAAATGGTTTTGACGGATCAACCTGAAGACGTAGATATTCTTTTTCTGTGTCTTCCGCATAAGGAAAGTCAAAACTGGTTAACTCAGAATCCTGTTAAAGATGAAACGCTGGTGATTGATCTCGGAAACGATTTCCGTTTGGAAGGGAATTTCGGAAACAGGGATTTTATCTACGGGTTACCGGAAATCAATAAAAAAGAACTGGCAGGTGCAAAAAGCATTGCGAACCCGGGGTGTTTTGCAACAGCTATTCAACTGGCCTTATTGCCATTGGCAGAAAAGGGAGTGTTAAGTGAAGTTTTTACTACAGGGATTACAGGTTCTACAGGAGCCGGACAATCTTTGCAGGCTACCACTCATTTTACCTGGAGAAATGATAATGTATCAGCCTATAAAACATTAACTCATCAGCATGTAGATGAGATTTTGCAGCAGCTGGTTTCATTCAATAATAAAGAAGTAAACCTGAATTTTGTTCCATGGAGAGGAGATTTTGCAAGAGGAATTTTTACAAGTTCCACCATGAAGACGGACTTGAATCTGGATGAGATAGAACAATGGTATCAGGATTTTTATGCAGAGGAGCCTTTCGTTACGGTAAGTAGGAAGGCAGTTGATTTAAAGCAGGTTGTCAATACCAATCGCTGTGTGATTCAGATCGAAAAGAGTGGAAATGTTGTCGTTATTCACTCAGCGATTGACAATTTGTTAAAAGGTGCTTCGGGACAGGCAGTTCAAAATATGAATCTGGCCATGAGCTGGGAAGAAAATGCAGGACTTAACCTGAAACCAATAGCCTTTTAAATTGACAATAAATAATTGAAAATTTTAAATAAAAAGTAAATCTGACTTAGGAAAATGAATCGTTAAGAAAATTCTACTGTTCGAAGTGCGAGAAAAAAACAGAACCGAAGAACCCATTTGGATTTCGCACAAGTTTTAGAATTTTTAGAGAATAGAACTAATTTTTAGCGGAAGTTTCCAGGTCTTGAACTTTTGTTTCTTTTGTTTCAAGACAAAAGAAAAATAAAAAACAAAAAAATGAATTTATTCAACGTATATCCATTATTCAACATCAATCCGGTAAAAGCTCAGGGATCTTTCCTTTGGGATGATAAAGGAGAACAATATCTTGATTTTTACGGAGGTCATGCTGTCATTTCCATTGGGCATAACCATCCTTATTATCAAAACAAATTAAAGGATCAGCTGGAAAAAATTTCTTTCTATTCCAATTCCGTTCAGAATGAATTGCAGACAGAATTAGCTGAAAAATTAGGGAAACTTTCAGGATATGAAGATTATAACCTTTTCTTATGTAATTCGGGAGCTGAAGCGAATGAAAATGCATTGAAGCTGGCTTCTTTTCATAATGGAAAAAGCAAAGTGCTTTATTTTTCAGGTTCATTCCACGGCAGAACTTCTGCAGCGGTTTCGGTGACTGATAATCCTAAAATTGTGGCTCCGGTTAACTTTTCCGAAAGATTTGTCAAATCAGAATGGAATGATGTACAACAGCTTGAAGAAACTTTTGAACTCCACGGAAATGAAATTTCTTCTGTGATTATTGAAGGAATTCAGGGCGTAGGCGGAATTATGATTCCTACACCGGAGTTTTTGTCTAAAATTAAAGAACTATGCGAAAAATATGACGCTGTTCTTATTTTGGATGAAGTGCAGTCCGGATATGGAAGAAGCGGATATTTCTTTGCCCATCAGGAATTTGGTGTAGAAGCAGATATCATCACTACGGCCAAAGGAATGGGGAACGGATTTCCTGTGGGTGGAGTTTTGATCCATCCTAAATTCCAGGTAAGCAACGGTTTGCTGGGAACTACATTCGGGGGAAGTCATCTTGCCTGTGCGGCTTCCATTGCAGTGCTGGATGTCATGAAAGATGAAAATCTTATCGAAAATGCTCAACAGATGGGCGAATATATTGAAAGTGAAATTAAAGATTTACCACATATTAAATCCATCCGAAGGAAAGGATTGATGATCGGAATAGAACTCGACAGAGACTGTTCAGAAATAAGGAAAAGCTTATTGTTTGATCATCATATTTTCACTGGAAACTCGAATGATACAACAGTGTTGAGGATTCTTCCGGCACTGAATATCAAAAAAGAGGAAACAGATCTTTTCATCAATGCTTTGAAAGCAGTGCTTGGAAAAATTTAAACCACAAAAGTCACAAAAGAATTTAAACACTTAAGTGATTTTAAGAAAAGATTAAAGGCTTAAGAAGTGCACTTAAGTTTTCGAAAATCTTTGATTTTCTTCTTATGTGAACTTATATGTTTTTTTAATAATAAGCTTTTAAAACTTAATATTCTAGAGTGTTTTAATAAAAACTTTTGTGCCTTTTGTGGTTAGATCAATAATCAATGTGTAAACAAAATCTTTAAAATTAATTCGAAATGAAAAAATTTACCTCTGTAAGTGATGTAGAAAACTTACAGGACATCATAAAAAAAGCTTTACAGATAAAAGCAGACCCCCTTACTGAAACAGAAAAAGGAAAGGGAAAAACAATCGGACTTGTATTTTTAAATTCAAGTCTGAGAACCCGTCTGAGCAGTCAGATTGCAGCACAAAATCTAGGTTTGAATGTTTTGACTTTAAATGCTGCCCAGGAAGCCTGGAATCTTGAATTTGCTGACGGAGCTGTCATGAACGGTGATACTGTGGAACATATCAAAGATGCAATCGAAGTTTTAAACCAATATTGCGATATCATCGCGGTACGTTGTTTTGCAGGAATGAAAAGCAAAGAAGACGATGTAAATGAAAGTATCTTAAGCCAGTTTGAAAAACATGCAAAAGTTCCTGTTATTTCACTGGAAAGTGCAACCCGTCATCCGTTGCAAAGTCTGGCAGACTGTATTACCATTACAGAAAACTGGAAAAAAGAGCACAAACCAAAAGTGGTATTGACCTGGGCGCCGCACATCAAACCTATTGCTCATGCGGTCGGAAACTCTTTCGCAGAATGGATGCAGGAAATGGATGTGGAGTTGGTGATTGCAAACCCTGAAGGATATGATCTGGATAAAAACTTTACAAAAGATGTCACAGTAATCCATGATCAGGATGAAGCTTTAAAAGATGCAGATTTTATTTATGTGAAAAACTGGTCTTCTTTTGATGATTATGCAGCAATGCCTGAAGTAAAAGGTAACTGGATGCTTACCAACGAGAAATTAGCCAATACCAATAATGCGAAAGTAATGCATTGTCTTCCGGTTCGCCGTAATGTGGAGTTGAGTGACGAGGTAATGGATGGAGACCATTCCATCATCTACCAACAGGCTAAAAACCGTATTTTCTCTGCACAGGCTGTGTTCAGTGAAATTTTAGATGAATTAGAAGCCAAATAATGATCCTTGTCAAGGTTTAAAACCTTGACAAGGATGAAAAAAAGTTGACAATGAAAAAAAAGTTATACATCATAAAAATTGGCGGAGCTTTAATTGATGATGAGGAATTATTAACCCGGTTCTTAGAACAGTTTTCTGAAATTAAGGAAAAAAAGATCCTTGTTCATGGCGGTGGAAAACTGGCGACAACATTGGCTGATAAACTGGGCATCGAACAGAAAATGATCAACGGAAGAAGGATTACGGATAAAGAAACGCTGGATATTGTAACGATGGTGTATGCGGGAGGAATCAATAAAAATATTGTCGAAAAGCTGCAGCATAAAAAATGCAATGCCATAGGGTTTTCCGGGGCTGATGGAAACTTAATCAAAGCCAAAAAAAGAGTACATCCTGAGATAGACTTTGGATTTGTTGGAGATATCAATAAGAAAAGTGTGAACAGGAAGCTGGTTTCAAAACTGATCAAGCTGGATCTTGTTCCGGTGTTTTCAGCGATTACCCATGATAGAAAAGGAAATCTTTTCAATACCAATGCAGATACCATTGCATCTGTAATGGCGCAGGCTCTTTCAGAAAAATATGAAGTTGAATTGCTGTACTGTTTTGATAAAGAAGGCGTTTTAGAAGATGTGAACGATCCTGAATCAGTGATCAAAAGTGTTACTGAAGAAGATTTTACCCTATTAAAAGAAGAAGGAAAGCTTCACAAAGGGATTTTACCCAAACTTGAAAATGCTCTCGGAGCCATAAAAAATAATGTAGATAAGGTGTTTCTGATCAAAGAAACAGAATTGAAAAACCATATAGAAAATCATCATGCAGGAACTGAAATCTGTTTATAATAAAGAAGAGCTATTGAATAATGCGGTCGGATTGCTTAAAAATTTGATTGGGATTCCTTCATTCAGCAAAGATGAATTTAATACATCGGTAGAAATTGAGAATTTTTTCAAAAAACACCAGATTCCTACCAAACGTTTTAAAAACAATATCTGGGCGGTGAATAAACATTTTGATGTTTTTAAACCTTCCGTTTTGCTGAATACCCATCATGATACGGTAAAACCCAATAAAGCTTACACGCTGGATCCGTTTATTCCTATTGAAAAAGAGGGTAAGCTGTTTGGGTTGGGAAGCAATGACGCCGGAGCTTCTTTGGTTTCTATGGCACAGGTTTTTTTACATTTTTATGATAAAGAAGATTTAAAATATAATTTAGTTATTGCTTTGACGGCAGAGGAGGAGATCTCAGGATTTGATGGAATTGAAGCACTGTTTCCGCAGCTACCCAACGTAGAACTTGCCATTGTAGGAGAACCCACGCAGATGAATCTGGCGATTGCAGAAAAAGGACTTCTGGTGATTGATGGAGAAATGAAAGGGACTCCTTCTCATGCCGCTCATCCTAATGATGATAACTCGATTATAAAATGTATGCAGGATCTGCAGCATATTTTAGACTTTAAATTTCCAAAAGTTTCAGAATATCTGGGAGAAGTTAAAGTTACTTTATCAGGAATTCATGCAGGCGTACAGCATAATGTTGTTCCGGAATCGTGCAATTTTACGCTGGATGTGAGGGTGACAGACGAATATTCCAATCAGGAGGCATTTGAAATCATTCAGTCTCAGATGAAATCTACTTTAACGGCGAGATCATTCAGGCTGAATTCTTCAAAAATCGAAATGGATCACCCGTTTGTAAAAGCGGGAATTGAGATCGGAAGGACAACCTACGGTTCACCTACCTCTTCAGATCAGGCGATTATTCCATGTACATCAGTAAAACTGGGACCTGGAGACAGTAGGCGCTCCCACACCGCAGATGAATTTATCTATATCCAGGAAATAGAAGAGGGTATAGAAATCTACATCAGCATTTTAGAAAAAGTGTTATAAAAATGGAAGAGGGAAGCAGGAAGAGGGAAGTTATTACAGTACGTTATTAACTTCCAGCCCCCAGCTTCAGGCTTCCAGCTCAATATATGTTTTGACTCCGCCCGGCAGGCATTGAAGTTTAGTTTTTAATAAGATTTATGCAAAAAAGAAAATTAGAAATGAAAGCTTTACATAAGGAAATGTTTTTTTATAGTTAATAGTAATAAGGATTGCCTTGCCGGGCATGTCAAAATCAACAAATATTTTAAATCATTTATCATGAATCACTACCAACGAATTTTTCTGGTAATAGAACAGATAGAAGTGGTGATTGCATATGATTTAAAAAAAATAAACAATTATATATGAAAAAAATATGGCAGAAGGATAACCTTGCCACCAATATATTAGTCAATAATTTCACAGTCGGGAAAGATCTTGACTTTGACGAGCGTTTAGCCAAATATGACGTGAAAGGTTCTATGGCGCATTGTAAAATGCTGGCAGAAACCGGGATTATCACTCAGGAAGAATCAGAGCAGATGTTATCTGTTTTAAACAGTATTTTAAATAAAATTGAAGACGGCAGTTTTGAAATTGATAAAGATGCTGAGGATATCCATTCTCAGGTAGAAGCCATTCTCATTGAAGAATTAGGCGATACAGGAAAGAAAATCCATACAGCAAGATCTAGAAATGATCAGGTTTTACTGGATATTAAATTGTACTTACTGGATGAGATCCGTGAAATAACAGTCCTTACAGACAAGTTTTTCCAGATTTTAATTCAACTGGCCGATCAGCATAAAAACGTGCTGCTTCCGGGGTATACCCATTTGCAGGTTGCTATGCCTTCATCATTCGGATTATGGTTCGGAGCGTATGCAGAGGCGCTTTTGGATGATGTAGAAATGTTGTTTTCTGTAAAGAATATCATTAATAAAAACCCACTGGGATCTGCAGCTGGTTATGGTTCTTCGTTTCCGATCAATCGTGAAAGTACCACGTATAACCTGGGCTTCCAGTCGATGAATTATAATTCGGTATATGCTCAGATGACCCGTGGCAAGTCGGAGAAAATGTTATCAATGGCAATGGCTACTTTAGCTGGAACACTTGGAAAGTTTGCTTATGATGTTTGCTTATATCTGAGTCAGAATTTTGACTTTATCAGCTTTCCAAAGGAATTTACTACAGGAAGCAGTATCATGCCTCATAAAAAGAACCCGGATATCTTTGAGCTGGTTCGTGCACGATGCAACAGAATCCAGTCACTTCCAAACGAACTGATTCTTCTGACAAACAATCTGCCTTCGGGGTACCACCGGGATGTACAGTTGACCAAGGAAATACTTTTCCCTACAATAGATTCTCTAAAAGAATGTCTGGAAATTGTAAGCTATACTTTACCCAATATTCAGGTAAAAGACGGCATTCTGGAAGATGAAAAATATAAATATCTGTTCAGCGTAGAAAAGATCAATGAAGAAGTGAAAAACGGAAGCTCGTTCCGTGACGCTTATATAAAAGTAGGGCAGGAGATTGAAAATAATCAATTTGAATTTGAACAGGGAACTCTTGAACATACCCACCAGGGAAGTATCGGAAATCTTTGTCTGGATAAAATAGAATATCAGTTCAATAAACTGAAAAATAAATTATTGGGTTAGAATCTAAGCCATTAGGGTCATAAACGTAGGCATTATCAGTAGAATTCTAAAAATTATTTTAGCCTGCTGTCTTTTTCGTTGTGAACCTTAATCTTTAATAAATCTTACTGCGTAAGTGATCTTAATGGCTGGATTGTAATTCCGCTCTTTGAATTTGATGATTGATAAACTGAACAATTAAGATAAATAAAGATTGTAAGGTAAATTAAGAAAATCTGCGATTTTTTAGCTATAAAGTTTTAAAATTCGCTTGCGAATTCCTTATCTATCTTCACCTCTTAAAAGCTCTTAATGACTTAAAAAATAGAAGAATTTATTCCAGATCAATTTTAAACTTGGTTGACTTTTCAACATGTGAAAATCTGAGCATAAAATTTTATCGGAGATAAAAATCTTTGCGCCTTATAGCATAAAGTTTATAAATTCCTTTTGCGCCTTTGCACTTTTCTCATAAAAATAAAGATCAGAAAAAATCTGTTGGAAAACGCAAAATGATAATGATGTATCTTATTTTCAAGACGCAAGAAAATCAAAGATTTTTCAGCAAGTGAAATCAGAATAATAATGAGTTTAAAAATAGAAAGATTATTCCAGATCAATTTTAAACTTGGTAGATTTTTTCACCTCGTGAAGTACGATAGAACTGTGGTATTGCCCGATATTAGGAATGTTGGAGATAACATTAACGGCAAATTCGTTATAAGAATTGATGTCTTTGGCGATAATCTTCAGCATATAGTCATACTCTCCGGAAAGGCTGATGATTTCCTGTACTTCATCATATTTTCCAATGTGATTCTCAAAGGTTTCCAGGACTTTCTTGGATTGTTCCTTAAGACGTACATTACAGTAGACTACAATATTTAAACCCAGTTTTTCACGGTTTAAAAGGCCAACATATTTCTGAATGATTCCCTGCTTCTCCAGTTGTTTGATACGCTCATACGTTGGCGTAAAAGTAAGACCAATCTTCTCGGAAATTTCTTTAACCGATAGTGTAGAGTCTTCCTGAATAATGCTGAGAATCATTTTGTCTTTTAAATCCATAGAATAAATTTGAGTTGTAACAAAAATATTAATTTTTAATGAGAATAAAGAAGGACTGAAGTTTTAATTTATTTTGAACATAATTTTTGCAGGTTCATAAAATTGTTGTATCTTTGCACCTAATGAATAAAAAAGCATTTATATCATTAGATTTACCGGGCGAAAGCGCCCTTTACGATATTTATTGTTATTAAGCGAAGATTGTTGTCTTCGCTTTTTTTATGCCCAAAAATAAGAATTATGTTTACGATTACAGAACTAAGCACCGAGAGAATCAACAGTATACTGACAGAAGCAATGGCTTTTGCAAATGGTAAAACTGCTAAAATTGAAGGAGAAGTTTTTTGCTCAAACCTTTTCTTCGAAGACAGTACAAGAACAAAGACAAGTTTTGACCTTGCGGAAAGAAAACTGGGACTTCAGGTAGTTCCTTTTGATGCATCACACAGTTCGGTAAACAAAGGTGAAAACCTTTATGACACCGTAAAGACCATTGAAAGTATAGGCGTAAACCTGGTGGTAATCCGTGACAAGAAAGACAGATATTTCGAAGAACTTAAAAATATTAGCATTCCTGTGATCAACGGAGGAGACGGTACAGGAAACCACCCTTCACAATGTATGCTGGATTTGCTGACGATCTATCAGGAATTCGGAAAGTTTGAAGGATTGAAAGTAGGAATTGTAGGAGATGTAAAACACAGCCGCGTTGCCAACTCCAATGCAGAGGCTTTAAGAAGATTAGGCGCTAAAGTATACTTTTCAGGACCGGAACAATGGTTTGATGAAGGAGCCCTGATCAACGGAACTTACATGTCAGTAGATGAACTGATCGGTGAAGTAGATGTTTTAATGTTATTAAGAATTCAACATGAAAGACATGATGATGCAATGAGCTTCACAGCTTCAGAATATCACAGAAGATATGGCCTGACTAAAGAAAGAGAACAGGCGATGAAAAAAGGAGCAATCATCATGCACCCGGCTCCCATCAACAGAGGGGTGGAAATAGATTCAGATCTTGTAGAATGCGAAAGATCAAGAGTCTTCAAGCAAATGCAGAATGGTGTTTTCGCGAGAATGGCCATTTTGAAAGAGGCATTGGAAAGTAAAGGATATACCTTTAAATAAGTTGTAAAAAGTAAAATGTAAAAAGTATTCATGAATATATTAGTACGTGAATACATTGTACAAAAAAAATAATAGAAAATCTAATTTTTAAAAATGAAGAAAAAATTAATACTGGAGTCCGGTGAAGTGTTTCATGGAGAAGGTTTCGGAGCAGAATTGGAAACTGCGGGGGAAGTAGTTTTCAATACCGGAATGACAGGGTATCAGGAATTGATTTCTGACCCGTCATATTGCGGTCAGATAGTTTGTATGACCTATCCGCTTATCGGAAATTATGGTATTAACCGTGATGATTATGAAAGTATTGAGCCGGCAATCAAAGGGCTTATCGTAAAAGAACTTTGCGATCTTCCTTCCAATTTCCGTACTCAGATTACTTTAGATGAATTATTTAAAAAGAAAAACCTTTCAGGAATTTCAGGAATCGACACCAGAAGACTGACAAGAATTCTTCGTAACCATGGAGTGGTGAAAGGAAAAATTGTCAATGCTGATGCCGATGAAAATGCAGTAGCTGCAGAGCTGAAATCAACAAATTTCCCAACCAATCAGGTAGAAGAGGTTTCAACAAAAACGCCTTATGCTAACCCCAACAGAGGTTTCAAAGTAGTATTGGTAGATTTCGGTGCCAAGCTGGGAATTATCAGAGAATTATCTCAAAGAAACTGCGATATCATCGTGGTTTCACAGGATACCACAGCAGAAGAAATTCTGTTGATGAATCCGGACGGAATCATGCTTTCAAACGGTCCTGGTGACCCGGAAGATGTACCACATGCTTTGGATATGATCAGAGGGCTATTAGGAAAAGTTCCCATCTTCGGAATCTGCTTAGGGCATCAGTTGATTGGTCTTGCTTGTGGCGCAAAAACATTCAAACTGAAATTCGGACACAGAGGAGGAAACCACCCGGTATTGGATCTGGAGAAAAATACAGTAGCCATTACTTCTCAAAACCATGGATATGCTGTAGATCAGGAAAGCTTAAAAGGAACAGACCTTATCGAAACACACATCGCATTGAACGACAGAACAAACGAAGGTTTAAAACACAAAATCCATCCTTGTTTCTCAGTTCAGTATCACCCTGAAGCGAGCCCTGGCCCGGAAGATGCAAACTACCTGTTTGATGAGTTCATTCAAATGATGGAAGACTTTAAAAAGTAAGAAAGACTTCAGATATTAGACATCAGATAACAGATTTTATCATGCATAATTTTGAAAAATTAGTTTTTTGGCAAAAATCGATTGAACTTGCAAAACAGGTGTATATCATTTGTTCAGAATTGCCTAAAGATGAAAAGTTTGGTTTGATTTCTCAAATTAAAAGATCTGCAATCTCCATTCCTTCAAATATAGCGGAAGGTGCAGGAAGAAATAATGATAAAGAGTTTTATCATTTTCTAGGTATCGCAAATGCCTCCTCTTTTGAATTGCAGACCCAGTTAATTTTAACTAGAGAATTAAATTTACTTGATGTAGAAAAAGTTAACAGTTTAATATCAAATCTGAATGAAATTCAAAGAATGATTTATACATTCAAATCTAATTTAAAAAAGTAAAACATCCTGTTGGATGTCTGAAATCTGACATCTAGCATCTTGTATCTAAAAAAAGAAAAATGGCAAAACGTACAGATATAAAAACAATTTTAGTAATCGGTTCAGGACCTATCATCATTGGTCAGGCAGCTGAATTTGATTACGCAGGAACGCAGGCTTGTCTGTCTCTGAAAGAAGAAGGCTACAAAGTAATTTTGATCAACTCAAACCCTGCAACAATTATGACGGATGTGGAAATCGCGGATAAAGTATATATCGAGCCGATTTCATTACAGTTTGTAAGCCACATCATCAGAAAAGAACGTCCGGATGCATTATTACCAACACTGGGAGGGCAGACGGGTCTGAACATGGCGGTAGAGCTGGAGAAATCAGGAATTCTTGAAGAGTGCAAAGTAGAAGTATTGGGAACCAAGCTTTCTGCCATCAACAGAGCGGAAGACAGAGATCTTTTCCGTGAGCTGATGAGAGAGCTGAATGAGCCGGTGCCGGAATCTGATATCGTGAATACGGTAGAAGGAGCTCTTGCTTTTGCAGATAGAATCGGTTACCCTGTAATTGTTCGTCCTGCCTTCACCATGGGAGGTACCGGAGGAGGTATCGCTTCCACAGAAGCTGAATTGAAAGAGATTGCTGAATTGGGACTAAAATACAGCCCGGTTACTCAGTGTCTTATTGAAAAATCAATTGCAGGTTTCAAAGAAATTGAATACGAAGTAATGCGTGATGCAAACGACAACGCCATTGTGGTTTGTAACATGGAAAATATAGACCCGGTAGGAGTTCACACAGGAGACTCTATCGTAGTAGCTCCTTCTCAGACGCTTTCAGACAGAGAGTATCAGTTACTGAGAAATGCATCCTTAAAAATCATCAGAGCCTTAGGAATTGAGGGTGGTTGTAATGTACAGCTGGCATTGGACCCGCATTCATTCGATTACTATATCATCGAGGTAAACCCTAGAGTTTCCCGTTCATCAGCGTTAGCAAGTAAGGCAACAGGATATCCGATTGCAAAGATTGCGGCAAAGATCGCTGTAGGATTGACGCTGGATGAAATTATGAACCCGGTAACAGGAAAAACATACGCATGTTTTGAGCCTGCTCTTGACTACGTGGTAACAAAATTCCCTAGATTCCCGTTCGATAAATTCGAAACAGCAGACAGAAGACTTTCCACTCAGATGAAAGCGACCGGTGAAGTAATGGCCATCGGAAGAAATTTTGAAGAATCCTTACAGAAAGCAATCCGTTCATTAGAAACAGGAATCAAACATTTAGGATTAAAAACAAAACAAGCTGAGGCACTTACTGCTGAGGAAATCGAAAGAAGAATCAGAGTATGTGATGACGAAAGATTATTCATCATCGGTGATGCTTTAAGAAGAGGATACGACTGGGAACAGATTGTAGAATGGAGCAAAATCGATAAGTTCTTTATCTGGAAACTGAAAAAGCTGGTTGATTTTGAAAAAGTAATCGCTGAAAACAAATTCGATAAAGAAACATTAATTGAAGCTAAGAAATTAGGGTTTGCAGACATCAATATCGCAGTGCTTTGGGATGTAAAAGAGCGTGAGATTTTCAACTTCAGAAAAGAAAACGGAATCATGCCGGTTTTCAAAATGGTAGACACCTGCGCTGCTGAATTTGAAAGTGAAACCCCTTATTTCTATGGAACTTATGAAGAAGAGAACGAAAGTGTTGCTTCAGACAAAGAAAAAATCATCGTTCTAGGTTCAGGACCAATCAGAATCGGACAGGGAGTAGAATTTGACTACGCAACGGTTCACTCAGTATGGGCGATCAAAGAAATGGGCTACGAAGCGATCATCATCAACAACAACCCGGAAACAGTTTCTACAGATTTCTCAATTTCTAACAAACTATATTTCGAGCCGCTTACAGAAGAAGATGTAATGAACATCATCGAGCTTGAAAAACCTAAAGGAGTCGTAGTACAGTTCGGAGGACAGACTGCAATCAACCTTGCAGATAAATTAGCCTCTCATGGAGTACAGATCCTAGGAACTTCATTGGAAGATCTTGACAGGGCTGAAAACAGAGATAAATTCGAAAAAGCACTTCAGGAGCTTGGAATTCCTCAGCCAAAAGGAAGAACTTCAACTTCGAAAGAAGAAGCTATAGAAATTGCTAATGAGATCGGTTACCCGGTATTGGTACGTCCAAGCTACGTTCTTGGAGGGAGAGCGATGGAAATTGTATATGCAGAAGCAGAATTGGCTCACTACATGGAAAATGCAGTAGAAGCAAGCCCGGAACACCCTGTATTGGTAGACAAGTACATGGTAGGAAAGGAGATTGAAGTAGATGCCATCTGTGACGGTGAAACGGTAGTGATTCCTGGAATTATGGAGCACATCGAAAGAGCAGGAGTTCACTCCGGAGACTCTATCGCAGTATATCCGCCGCAAAATATCTCTCAGAGCGAGATTGATACTCTGGTAGACTATACACAAAGACTGGCAAAAGGATTAAAGGTTATCGGATTAATGAACATTCAGTACGTTCTTTTTGAAGGAAATGTATATGTAATCGAAGTAAACCCTCGTTCTTCAAGAACAGTTCCTTTCTTATCCAAAATCACAGAAGTTCCAATGGCAAACCTTGCAACAAAGGCAATTCTGGGACAGAAGCTGAAAGATTTAGGATACAAAAACGGATTGGTTCCAAACAAAGAAGGAGTATTCGTAAAAGTACCGGTATTCTCTTTCTCTAAACTAACGAAAGTGGATATCTCTTTAGGCCCTGAAATGAAGTCTACAGGAGAGGTTATGGGGAAAGATACCACCCTTGAAAAAGCACTTTACAAAGGATTGGTAGCAGCAGGAAGAAAAGTTCCTATGCACGGTTCTATCCTGTTCACAGTAGCAGATAAGCATAAAGAGGAGGCAGCAGCGCTTGCCGCAAGATTCCATGAAGTAGGATTCAGAATCTGGGCTACGGAAGGAACTGCAAAGTTCTTCGGAGAAAAAGGAATTCCTTGCAAAATAGGATACAAAATAGGAGAAGAAAGCGTAAATCTTATCGACCTGATCCAGAAAGGAAAAGTTCAGTATGTTGTAAATACCACTACAAAAGGTAAGCAGGCTGAAAGAGACGGATTCCAGATCAGAAGAATGAGTGTGGAAAACGGTGTTCCTTGTTTAACTTCAATGGATACAGTAGAAGCCATCTTAAAAGTGATCGAAAGCATGAGCTTCAAAATGGAGACGATGTAATTTCGAACTTGAATAAATATTATAAACCTCATAGATTTCTAAAATCTATGAGGTTTTTTCTATAAATTTTATAATTTAGGCCAGTAAATATTTCGATTAAGAATATCGTGGCATTATCAATTATTTTATGAGAAAAAAAATTTTTGCATTCACTTTTGTATTGGGAGCTATATTTATTCTCAATATCAATTTTCCATTAAGAAAGCAAAATATCTATGGAAAATATATTAACATGAATTTTGATAAGCCAATTTGCTGTGTGGAAGCTCCTCATACCGCTGATACTTTAGTTTTATATAAAGATAATACGTTTAAAAGTAAATTTTATGGGATTGGGACATATAAATTAGATAATGGAATAAATCCTGAAATAGAACTTCATTATACAGATTTTGGTCAGTCAGCTGTTTATAAAACCTATTTCTTAAATGGGATTTTGAAAAACCTAAGATTGTTCTAAATGCAGATTCGAATCATTATTATGAAAAACTTGATTGAAAAGTATAACTCCCAATTAATTATCAATCGTTTTTATCACACCAGCTTAAAATACATTATTTTTTGCCGAAATATTTATAAATTAGAGCGTTAAAATTCAAGCTGTTATTGCTATTTAAAAACTAATAAAAATTCCACCAAATTACCATATAACCATGGCAGAATATTACGCAAAATCAAGCAATTCTTTATCTTTTGAAGTCACAAAAGAAGAAAAATTAATCGGCAAACTTACCTATACGAGCTGGTTTAAATTTAATGCTGTTATTGAAATTGCAGATGGACAAATCTATCAGGTGGAACCGAAAGGGTTTTGGGGAACTACCATTGAGCTCAAAGATCATGAAAGGGTACTTTTGAAATTCAGAATGAACTGGAACGGGGAAATTGTGGTGCAGACTTATTTTGATGGCGTGAAAAACGGTTATCTCTTTAAACACAGAGGCATCTTTAAAGAATCATTTGTCCTTACAGATCAGGAAGGAGTTGAGCTTATGATCATCAAACCGCATTTAAAATGGACCTCCCTGAATTACGAATATCAGATCACCACATCTGACGATTTTGAAACCTTTCCGGAGAAAGAAATTGTTTTAATAAACGCTTTGCATTGCACCAATTATTATATGTCCATGATCTCATCTGCCGTGATATAGGAGAGATAACTTTAGGCTTACCATGAATCCTTGTCAAGGTTTTAAAACCTTGACAAGGATTGATATCAGGGAAATTAAAGGCAATGACAAAAACTCCAACAAGTTTTTATACTCGTCTTTTTACTATTTCCTCGTTCGCTCCATTAATGCCTGTTATCACAATTAATCGGAAAATCTTTCTCGTTTTTATCTAAAAAGCTAATGGAAGGACAACCAAAAGACTGGGCAAGGAACCCGAAAATAACAGGAGGTTTTCCTTTGAAGAGATAACCTGTCCATTGGAAAATATTGGCTTCATCCGCATCTATTCCATAAAGTGGAAGAAATTCTCCACCATCACTTCCGGCAAGGGAAAATGTTTTCTCAGCAATCTTTTCATTGTGATCATTAATGATGACCAGTCTGCGTTCTACCGTGTTTCCTTCTTCAAGATAATCCTGCAGGTAATAGGTCATATTTTCATACTGTGCCTGGTAGGTTTTTCCCTGAGTAAATGTTGATTGGCTAAAATATTTTTTTGAAATAGCTGTACCGGCTTTCTGCCATTTTACAGCCTTCATTTTATTTTCTACAAACGGATTTTTATTCCCGAAATAAGCGATGGCATTATTATATCGGTCATAGTCTGTCGTTTTTTGGTGAGTGGCTACCTGAAAGCCCATCATGTAAGAATTCGGATCTAAATCTTCATCATCTGAATAAGGACTTAAATAAGCCACTGCTTTTAATTGACTAACAGGCATTCTCTGAAGTTTATTAGTCCCATATTCATAGATATATAACGAATCTTTTTCTGTAAGATAAATCCCATCAAGCAATTTTTTTCTGCCGGGAGCATCCAGCTCAAAATGCTGGCGTTCCTCATAGGTCATCTGCTTCTGATTTTTCATAATATCCGCAGGAATAGGCTGTTCTCCTTTATAAACATCCGAAACAGAAATAAAAATATCCATATCAGCATCTTTTTCCGCGGATGAAATGATGGACAGACTGAAAATATTAAAATGGGTATAATCTATTTTCTCTTTAGTTTTTATTGTTTTTATAGAGTCTGTTGTGGTTTTTGTTTCCGTGGCAACCGTTTTCTTCTCTTCTTTCTGGCAGCTTACAATAGCCAATGGCAAAAATAGAAGAGTAGCGACCATTTGGGGGTTTATAATCTTCTTTAGCATTAAAGTGTTTATCATATTCTAATTCATTTTGTAATAAGGCTCTGAAAAATATTTGCTGGGTTTTATATAAGCCATTTTCCTGTCAGCATCAAAAATCCAGATGAATCTGCGGAGCATATCGGCCCCGAGATAGCTTACATTTTGTGTTTTAAGCTCTCCTGAGAAAAATCCTACAGCCACATCTTTAAACACTCTGTTGCCCAATTTAAAATAGGGAAGAACGGCCTGTTTGGTAATCAGACTTTTCCCTTCGGAATTTTTTAAGGTTTTCTCTCCGGTTACCTTTAGCTTTTTCTCCAGGTCCTTTTCTTCAGCAAATTTGTTGCTGTACAGGATAGCCCCGGAAAATCCGGACTGCAGTACAAAATAAGCCTCCTGCTGTTGATCATCAATGATATTATCTCCAGCAAGGTAAAGCCCGTCATGGTCTAAGATGATATTGATCGGCTGGTACTCTTTCAGATCTGGAATTTTATCGTATATCACAAATCGATTGTTGTCATAATCAATTTTGAATGCTTTCCCTTCAAAAATTCCGGTTCCTATTTTTCCGTCAGCTTCATGTCCTGTTAACTGATTATCAAAAAAGCGCACATTTTTCTGGGTAATTTTTCCGATTTGAACGGTATTGTGGTCACTTATTTCTTCTTTGTCGAAAATAATATGATCAGCATTTCGTTTGCGTTCGGGAGAAATTGAATAATCCTTCATTGCAATCTGGAACATCAGATCCAGTGAATCCTTTTTGTTGACAAGGGTTTTGACAATAATATTATTGTGCTTTGTGATCCGGAAGGGAATGGTTTGTTGTGCTTTCATACCATAAAATCCGGCAGAAAGCAGTATGAAAAGGACTGTTTTTTTGAGCATTATCAGTGATTAGTGTTTTAAAACTTTAAAATTACCTATTATCTTTGGAACAGCAAATAAATAAAATAAAATGGTTGAAAAATTGCTTCAAAGCAGAATCCATTGGGAAAAGAAAGAATTCAGAAGAAATGAGTTTCTGAAGAATCCGGGCAGTACGGATACTTCTGTTATTATAATGCAAGGCATATTGAACAGATTAAAAGAATTTTAAATAAAAAAAGAAGATATGATTTTCCAAAAAGCTTAATTTTAAATGATGGGAATTATACACCAAAAAACCATATCAACCCCATTGGGAGAAATGATCGCCTGTGCCGTAGACCAGGGAATCTGTCTGCTGGAATTCACAGACCGCAAGAATATTGAAAAACAGCTGAAGGCACTGTCAAAAGCTCTGAAGGCAGATATTGCAGAAAAAGAACATCTTCATTTCAAACAGCTGGAAGAAGAACTGAAAGAGTATTTTGACGGCAAAAGAAGCCATTTTGAAGTTCCGTTGTTTATTACTGGAACCGAGTTTCAGGAAAAAGTTTGGCAGCTTCTCCGCGAAATTCCGATGGGAGAAATAAGAACGTATAAGCAGCAGTCTGAAATACTGGGAAATCCAAAAGCGATACGCGCCGTAGGAACAGCTAATGGAATCAATAAAATTGCCATATTAATTCCGTGCCATCGTGTGATAGGCTCAAACGGTGAACTGGTAGGTTATGCTGGTGGCATCTGGAGAAAGCAGAAATTACTGGAGCTGGAAAAGGCGATTTTATTTTAGAAATTTTTTCACCCTTCAGGACAAAATTGGTAATCAGATTCATTTCTAAATAGGATTTGGCTGGAAGAGAATAACTGTAGAAAAATATCGGTAAAACAAAAATTATTAAAGTTTGAGAAAGCTTTTTTATTTTGATTTTCGTAATTTTAAACAAAAATTTACACGTGAAAAAGTTAATAATAGCAGTTTGCATTTCAGTTTCAGCATTCAGTTTTGCTCAGGATTATTCTGTGCCGGCAGCAAGTCCGCGCCAGAAGGTAGAGCAGCAGTTTTCAATGTCTAAAATTACCATTGATTACGGAAGACCGGGAGTGAAAGGGCGTAAAATTTTCGGAGAATTGGTCCCTTATGGGCAGGTTTGGAGAGCCGGAGCTAACTCATCTACAAAAATTACTTTCGGACAGGCCGTTAATTTCGGTGGAAAAACAGTACCGGCAGGAACTTACGGATTATTCATCGTTCCTACAGAAAAAGAATGGAAAGTAATCCTGAATAAAGATTTCCAACAGTGGGGAGCATATACTTACGATCCTAAGCAGGATGTAGTAGACGTTACGGTACCGGTGAATAAACTGGCAGACAAACAGGAGTGGTTTGAAATTACTTTGAATCCTACAGATGAAAATTCCGGAAACCTGGTCATCAAATGGGATATGGCTCAGGCAGAAGTTCCGTTAAAACCATCAAAATTAGACACTGTCATCAAGATTTCCGACAAGCTGAAAGAAATCAAGAAAATAGAATCAGATTCTTCTAAAAAGAGCTAAACCATGAATTTTTCTGTTCAGCCTGTTTTAGAGAATGAAGAATTTCAATTAATCCCCTTACAGCAAGGGGATTTTGAATCTTTATATGAAGTAGCTTCCGATCCTAAAGTCTGGGAACAGCACCCCAATAAAGATCGTTATAAAAGAGAGGTTTTTGAAAACTTTTTTACAGGAGCTATGGAGAGTAGAGGTGCTTTTAAAATTATTGAGAAAGCTACCGGAGATGTATTGGGAAGCAGCCGGTATTATGATTTTGATGAAGAAGATAATCATATTTTCATCGGGTATACTTTTTACGGAACAAAATCATGGGGAAAAGGAATCAATCCGCAGATTAAGAAGCTGATGCTGGATTATATCTTCCAGTTTGTAGATAAAGTTCATTTCCATATCGGGAAAGAAAACTTCCGTTCCCAAAAAGCTTTGGAGAGATTGGGAGGACAAAAAATAGCTGAAGAAGAAGTAGCTTATTTTGCGGAACCTACGAGAACCAATTTTGTGTATGAAATCAAAAAAGAAGACTGGGCATGAAAAAATATAAAATCCAGCAGTCCCCATTTGTAGTGCCTACTACAGACGGAAAACTGATTGAAGAACACTGGGGAAACTCTACCGGAAATTCTGCTATTTCGATTGCGCATATGGTAGCACCTCCGGACTGGAGCGAGCCTCACCAGACGCCAGAATTTGATGAGTTTACCTATATCATTTCAGGAAAAAAGCAATTTGAAATTGACGGAGAAATTGTTGTTTTAGAAAAAGGACAGAGTATTCTTATTGAAAAAGGAGCAAGAATCCGTTACAGCAACCCGTTTTCAGAACCTTGCGAATACCTTGCGATCTGTATGCCCGCTTTCTCTATGGAATTGGTAAACAGAGAAGAGGAAGGAGTAGATTAAAAAAGCTATTACAAAATATAAAAAGCAAATCTGCACAACAGCAGATTTGCTTTTTTGTTACTATTCAAAAATATAATGTAACCAGCTGTTATTGAATACCTCCGATCTCGGATTTTAATATGTTAATATTGAAATTGCCTGTCCATACTATATTTTACAATAGTTTTTTTCGTTTATGCCTGATTGTTCTAATTTATTTTGTAAGTTCGCGGACTTAAAAAAACGAACTAATTAAAATCTATGAAAAACAAATTATCAGTTGTATTCATGCTGGGAATCATGCTTTCAACCACTTCATGTGCTACTATTTTTACAGGAACCCAGGATTCAATAGCTTTTTCTTCGAGCCCTGAAGGTGCAAAAGTGTTTCATAAAGGAATAGAAAAATGCACAACACCTTGTACCACTAAAATTCCAAGAGCTTTGGGTAAACAGATGGTTACCTTTGAAAAAGAAGGATTTGAGAAGAAAGAAGTAAAGCTGACAAAAAACTTTAATGCCGTAACGTTGCTGAATATTATTCTTGGCGGAGCAATAGGAGTGGGAATTGATGCTGCCACAGGATCTCTGACCAAATATTCTCCAAAGAAATATGATGTTGAGCTGCAGGCTAAGCCGTAATCAGTCTAAAAAATATAAAATAAAAAGGCAAATTCGTGATTGAGTGAATTTGCCTTTTATGTTATTTTAAAATTTCTTTCAGGAACATCAGTGTATGATTCCAGGCTCTTTTAGCCATTACTTCATTATAATCCGGTGATTTTGGATCTGTGAAGGTGTGTTTTGAGTGAGCATACGTAATAATCTGCCAGTCGGCGTTGCCTTCATTCATTTCTTTGATGAGATTATTGTAATCATCTGGCGTAACGCTTTTATCGTCGGCCGGATTTTCAACCAGGATCTTAGCTGTTAACGCTTCATTTTTTCTGCTCTGATCCCGGGAAAGACTTCCATGGATAGAGACAACACCGGCTACAGGCAGGTGGCCTCTTGCAGATTCCAGTGCGCCGGTACCTCCGAAACAATACCCGATAACAGCTACTTTGTCAGAAACGGCTCCGTTTTTTTTCAGCTGCTCCAATGCCAGGGAAATTCTTTTCTGATATTCCGGATAGTTTTGCTTATAATATCCGGAAGTTTTAGCCGCAGATTCATTGTCAGCAGGGATTTTCCCTTCGCCATAAATGTCAGCAATAAATGCAATATAGCCTTGCTTTTCAAGCTCCAGAGCTGCTGTTTTAGCTTCTTCGTCTATACCTTTCCAGGCTGGAAGGATCAGGACTCCCGGAAGTTTTTTTCCTGCGTTGGAGGTGATTAAGCCATTCAGTTTCTGTGAACCGTCCTGGTAGGAAACCGTTTTAAGTTTCTGGCTGAAAACCGTTCCTGAAGTCAGTAAAAATGCTGATAATAATATTGAACGTATCATATTTTGTAATTTATTTTAATACAAATGACCTTAATTTTTACAATTACCACGAATAACAATTTGTGTAATTCGTGTAGAAATTTGTGAAATTAATGTTTAAAAAAAGCTTTATCGAATTTAATAAAAATAACTCAGAAAGAATGTAATCAGAAAGAGTATAAATAGAATATGATTAAATTCTTTTTAGAAATTATCAAACATTGTAGGTCTTACCCTCAATTAGGCTTATAAAATTGATACTGTCCGTTTTCATAATAAGCATTGATATGTTGAAGTCCATTGGTCAGGATAATTTCCTTTGCTCCGATAATAGAATTGTATCTGGCGGTCTGCTCAAATGTTTTTTCCGTTAATTTAATCTGCGGAGCCTTGCATTCAATCAGAATCACCGGTTCTGTTTTTTCAGTAATTAAAAGGTCTACACGCTTGGTAAGACCATTCAGTATAATTTTTTTTTCGGTAATCAGGGCCGATGTGGAGTAGGACTTTACGGTGAGGTAATAATGAATCCAATGCTGTCTGACCCATTCCTCAGGAGTGAGCAGAAGATAAGTTTTGCGAACCAGATCATAAATAAAAAACTTATCTTTGTCTTTCTTGAATTTAAAATCAAAAGTTTCCTGAAAATTCAGTTTTGGAAGTTCCATTAATAAGATGAAAGAATTAGATTTAATCCTCAAAAATATTAAAAATAAAGAAGTTTTACCTATTTATTTTTTCCACGGAGAAGAAGCTTACTTTATCGACGCTGCTGTAAAAGCTCTTGAACACAACTTTTTGGAAGAAGATGAAAAGGCTTTCAATCAAACCGTTACCTACGGAAAAGATACCTCTTATCAGGAAGTGCTTTCTCTGGCAAGACAGTTTCCGATGATGGGCGACAAGCAGGTGATTATCGTAAAAGAAGCTCAGGATCTGCGGTTCAATGAAGAAGAAAACAGAATTCTGGAATCTTATGTAGAAAATCCGGTACCTTCTACAGTATTGGTTTTTGCCCATAAACACAAGAAGCTGGACAGCAGGAAAAAAGCGTCCAAAGCATTAGACAAAGCCAAAGCCCTTTTTCTGAGTGAATCTGTAAAGGACAGCAACCTTCCCAAATGGATTTCGGATGAATGTGCAAAGCTTAAAATCAATACAGCTCCCAATATCTCTCATCTTCTGGCAGAATACCTTGGAAATGACCTTTCAAGAATTGCCAATGAGCTGAATAAACTGAAAATGATTCTTAAAGAAGGAGAAATCCTTGACGGGACAATCGTTGAAAACCATATCGGAATCAGTAAGGAGTATAATATTTTTGAACTACAGAAGGCCTTGGGGACCAAAAATGCCAATACGGCCTTTAAAATTGCCCATTTTATGGGAAAGAATCCGAAGAATAACCCTTTCGTGATGATGCTGGCAAGCCTTTACAATTATTTTTCGAACGTTATTATTTATCAGACTATGGCCGGGCAGCCTCCACAGGCGATTGCTTCACAAATGGGAGTAAATCCTTATTTTATCAAAGACTATGCAGAAAGTGCAAGGCTTTATCCTTTAAAACATGCGACAAGAGTGATCTCCATCCTCCGAGAATTCGATATGAAAGGAAAAGGACTCGGAGCGGTGAATATGGGCGAAGCAGAACTGATCCGGGAGCTGGTGTACAAGATTATTAATGTGGATAAGATTAAGATGAAAGTGTGAGGCGAGATGCGAGGTAGCGAGATACGAGGTAACGAGATGCGAGGTTGTGAGATACGGGGTAGAGAGATAAGTCCTTCAAATTATAAGATAGGAGAAATAAAAGAAAAAGGAAGTTTTTCAATTTTTCGTAATCTAAATTCCTGTAACCCAAACCCCGAATCCCTGACAAGAGCAGCCATCGAAATTCAACATATCAGATATTGACAAGTATCATTAAAATAACTTTAAAAAGAAATTAAAAATTCCGAAATTAGCAGTCTTAATTCAAATTAAATCTTTTCGAACAAAAGTAAATTATGGAGCAAAACATTTTAGATTGTGTGATCGTTGGATCTGGGCCTTCTGGCTTCACCGCTGCTATCTATGCAGCAAGAGCAGACTTGAAACCTGAATTGTATACAGGTTTGGAGCCGGGCGGACAATTAACTACAACTACGGAGGTGGATAACTTCCCAGGATATCCAGCCGGGATTACAGGTCCTGAAATGATGATGGATCTGCAAAAACAGGCAGAAAGATTTGATACCAAAGTTCATTATGAAATGATCACCAAGGCTGAATTCTCCAAGGAAGCAGGCGGTGTTCACAAATTATATGCAGGAAACAAAGGAATCCTGGCCAAAACAGTCATTATCTCTACAGGAGCTACCGCAAAATATTTAGGTCTTGATGATGAGAAAAAATATGCAGGCGGCGGTGTTTCAGCTTGTGCTACATGTGACGGATTCTTCTACAGAGGAAAAGACGTTGTCGTAGTAGGAGCAGGTGATACAGCGGCTGAAGAGGCTACTTATCTTGCCAAACTTTGTAAGAAAGTAACATTATTGGTGAGAAAAGATGTTTTCAGAGCGTCAAAAGCAATGATTCACAGAGTAGAAAGCACCCCGAATATTGAAGTGAAATTTCACCATGAATTAATCGGGATTGAAGGTGAAAACAGTCTGGTAGAAAGAGCTGTTATCATCAACAACCAGACTCAGGAAAAATCTACAGTAGATGTGGAAGGAATCTTTATCGCAATCGGTCACAAACCAAATACAGATATTTTCGTAGGTCAGGTAGATCTTGATGAAAACGGATATATCGTTACTGAAAAAGGTTCTTCAAGAACAAATCTTCCCGGAGTATTTGCTGCCGGAGACGTTCAGGACCATATCTACAGACAGGCTATTACCGCTGCAGGAAGCGGGTGTATGGCAGCAATGGATGCAGAAAAATACTTAGCTGAATTACACTAATTGTATTCAGTTATACACTACAAAGCGTACCCGATGGGTGCGCTTTTTTCGTTTGCTTTTGTTGGATAACCGCAAAAGCACAAGGTTTTTTCAGAATAGTCTTAAGGCGCAAGAGTATACAAGATGTTCAGCCAATATAAAACATAATCAATTTTACCGAAGATAAAATCTTTGCGTCTTGCAGCAGTATATTTCCTATATGCTTAGCGCCCTGGAGTTTTCCCAACAACTCCTGTCAAAAAATCAATAAAATCATCAAACAACTAACAAAAACATTGATATATTTGTGAAATTGCAAAACGATCGAAATTGCATGTAAGAAACTATAAACTGAACAAAAAAACGAATAAAAATGAAAAGAGTAACCGCTATCGGAGGCATCTTCTTTAAATGTAAAGAACCTGAGCATATAAATGAATGGTACAAAACCCATCTCGGACTGGAAACCAGCCCATACGGTGCCAAATTCGACTGGAGAGAAGCAGAATCCGATAAGAAAGGATATACCTTGTGGAGCCCTTTTAAAGAGTCTACCCAATATTTTGAGCCTTCCACCAAAGAATTTATGATCAATTACCATGTAGAGAACATTGAAGCATTGGTAGAAGAGCTAAAGAAAGAAGGGGTAACGGTTCTGGATGAGGTAGCAGCCTATGAGTACGGAAAGTTTGTACACATTCTGGACCCGGAAGGAAACAAGATTGAATTATTCGAGCCGGCAGGAGAATAGTTAAAATAGATCAAATCAGCCACTCTTTTAAAATGATACAGCTGAAGGTGTGGACATTACCAGCATTTGTAAAATCTCTAAATTTAGTTCCAAATCAAAACAAAATGGAAACAAAAATCATAAAAATCAAACATACCACCGGAACTTATATCATTGATGTTCCCAATGGAGCCCTTAATGATATGAAAACCCAGCTGGACAAATGCCTGAATGATGAACAGGCTGCTATTGTTGTAAAGGGAGAAGATGGAGATCAGTTTGTATATCCATCAGATTTTTTAAAAAACAGTTTCATTGCAATTGTAGACCGGGAATAGGGTAGATGTTTCAAGAAAATAATTCCCTTGATTTCTAGTCTATTATTAAGTTTTGTTAAAATTTGTGTGGGAAAAGTTTTGCAGAAATTAAAAATCGTTCTATATTTGCACCACTGAAAACAACGGTATAGCCGGAGTTTAGGGAGAGTTGGCAGAGTGGTCGATTGCGGCAGTCTTGAAAACTGTTGACTGTAACAGGTCCGGGGGTTCGAATCCCTCACTCTCCGCCAGATGCGAAAACTGAAGTTTTCAAAAAGCATCAAAAAACATTTAAATCCTGCGAAATCAATGATTTGCAGGATTTTGTTTTTTTAGCAGGAGTTGAATTTTCATTATATTCCAAAATAAATGTGTCAATTTTGTGGCAATATCTAAAATCGGAAAAAATTGCCATAAAAAATAATTTAACTATATGACAATTAACCTGTAATGAGTTTTTATATCTTGATTTAAAGAAAATTTAGTTTGACATTTATTAACCTTTAAAATGTTGAATTATGTTAGAACAAAGTTATGGGCTTAGCTTCTTTTTAAAGAGCTCAAGCAAAAAAATGCGCTACATTTATCTTCGTATAACTGTAAATGGGATACCTAAAGAGACTTCTACTAAACGGAAATGGGAGTTGGATAGATGGGATCAGAAGGAAGGTAGACCATTGGGAACAAAAGAAGATGCTAGGGCGCTAACTTATTTTCTTGAATCCTTGATTACGAAAATCAATAGCTACAGAACAGAACTATTTAACAAAGGTATTGCAATTACCTCTGTAGAGCTTATCAATTTTATAAATGGACGCTACAGTCCTTGCAATAAAGTGCTTGAAGAATTTCAGGAACATAATGATGAATTAGAAGCCTTGGTTAATAGGGGTGAATATGCTAAGGGAACGCATGAGCGGTATATTACGGCACGTTCACATATAAAAGAATTTATAAGATTTAAGTATGATAAAGATGATATAGAATTTAGGGCTCTAAATTATGAATTTATCAAGAACTATGATCTATATCTAAAAACGGTAAGAAATTGTTCAAATAATACCTCTTTGAAATATATCAGTAATTTCAAAAAAATTGTTTTACGAGCGGTTGCAAAAGAAATCATTTCTAAAGATCCCTTTAAGCTTTTTGTGAGTAAGAAAACCAAAATTAAAAAGAAACCCCTGACTCAAAGTGAGCTTAAAAGAATTGAAGAAAAAATATTTAGCTCAGAAAGACTCAATATGGTAAGGGATATTTTTATTTTCCAGTGTTATACAGGATTATCATATATTGATGCTTATCAGCTTACCTGGGAAGACATAAAAGAAGCTAGTGATGGAAACCTGTGGATCATGTCGGATAGGCAAAAAACAAAATCAAATACGGATATTCCTCTTTTGCCAAAAGCTCTTGAAATTATGGCTAAATATAAGGATCATCCTTTATGCTTGAACAGAAAAAAGGTTCTACCTGGCCGGTCAAATCAAAAAATGAATGAATATCTCAAGGAAATTGCTGCATTGTGTGATGTATTTACGAGCCTTAATACTCACAAGGCAAGGCGCACCTTTGCCAGTACAGTTACTTTAAATAATGGCGTTCCGATTCACGTTGTAAAAGAAATGCTTGGACATCATTCCGTAAAGCAGACGGAAGATTATGCAATTACCCAGCAGGAATCTATTGCCCGTGAAATGAAAGAGCTCGAAATGAAATTGAATCAGAAAAAGAAAGATCTGGATAATCATTTATTTAACCCTTCTAAACAGATTGAAAAAGCTTCTAATCTGTCAAAAAGTATTCACAAAAGTGAACCAAACAAGATTTTGGCCAATAGATATTCCATCTTTAAGGATATGCTTAAAAACAAAATATAAGATGAGTCGTCCTAAAATAGGTTGACATAAAATTAGACAATATTTAATCCGGAGAAGCATTTATTTCTTCGGATTTTTTATGCACTTTATTGGGCGTTTGCATATTAAGACTTAGATGGTCTTTTAGTACTTCATCAGCTAATTCTTTTTCCAAACGCTTAATTTTTTAAGCCGGAGTTTCTTTAGAATTGTGCATAGTATGAAGTTTAGGTTTATTCCAATCTAAGTTACCATATCTTCGCAACCAAACCAAAACAGTACTTCTGCCTTGGATTCCATACTCTTTTTGGCCTTGCTTATACGTGTAATCGCTGTTTTTCTACCGAGAAACAACTCGTATTTAAAGCCTACACTGTAATCTCTTTTTTGAGTACGCTTTTCAATTTTTAATTCCTGATCTTTCATAATATAAGCTGATTAACTGTCAACTTATTTCAGGACGGGACAAGATACATTAATAAGCCTCAATATCATATTGAGGCTTATTAATGTATTAATCTTTTTGTTTCTTTAATACCTCGACGGTACTGCGATACCCTGGATGATAGGAAGGGGTATACTTAATGTATCCGAGCTCCTGGAGCTGTTTAAAGTACTTATGATAACTGGGTAGCGTATTGATATGGGAGAGAGCCATGAGTTTACTTCTGCTTACCCTGATGATCCATTTTTCATTTTGTCTTTGAGCAAGTCTGGCAATAGCAAGCAGTAATGAGATGTGCCAGACATTGAGTTTTGGATCACTATCAATATGATCCATAAAATCAAACCATCTCTTTGGATTATTATTTTTCATCTTTAAATAAATTTTCAAGGTCCTCTTTATTGTAATAGTAAGAACCTAATATTTTCTTGAACCGGATTTTACCGGCAATCCTTAGATTTTGAAGGGTTGCAGCGGAGATACCGAGTATTTTTCGTATTGCTTTACTACGAAGCCACCCAAATACTTCGTGCCCATCTGCCTCAGTAGTTTTAACTTTCATTAGCCTCTCTATATCAGAAACGATAAGGTTTCTGAATGTTTCGAGATCATTTTTTGTAATTGTATCCATATGTATAAATTTTTGAATTATTCAAATTTAAACTTTAGATTTACGGGTACAATAAGAGAGGAAGCGACAGGTATGCTTTTTCTTTGTATTTCTCAATTGATTTATATAATATACAGCATATAAATTATTACTAATAGATAATTGATGATCATAACAATGAAATTAGAGAGTGCAAGTAGCATGGAGATATATGAAGACCGTAAGAAGAAAATTAAATTCAACTGAATGAAGTAATGCTTCCTATCTTCAAGAAATACACCATCACTGGTATTGAAAGGAAAATATTAAATATTTCCCACGGTTTGTATTTTCTGTAACCTTCCACAATGTATGCAGGTGCCTTATAAGATATTTATTGAAAATCAGCTGAGAAAAAGGATTCAGGTTTACCGGAGTTCCGATTGAAGAGTATTCAGAAATAATAAGACCAAGTCTTCACGGAAACTCCGGCAAGCAAAGCTTGTCAGAGTTTTTATTCTTTCCTATATAGGAAAGAGCTTTAACACTACCATTACATCCATTTTTCATAAACCAATCTTACGGGCTGATACCCTTGGGAAGCCAGCCAACGCTGCATAGTGTCATTGGTACAAAGTGTATAGCGGTAAATTTTTCTGATTTTATAATCTTCATAGTTTTTTTCAAATGCTGTATTGAGAGCAGAATAGATTCCTTGTTTTCTGAACTCTTTTTTCACATAGCCTTCTGATACATACAGATCATCTCCTTTTTCAAGTTCAAAATTGCTATCATCCCTCTCATCGATATATCCGAAGAGAAAGCCTATAGCTTTTCCATGGACTTCCGCGATAAAGAAGGTGCCATCATTTTCCTTTTCACATTGTGACATAAAACGGAGATAGTTTTCCTTAATCTGGCTCCAATCAGCAGTTTTGTTATTCATTTCTTTTTCCGAAACATGAAGCTCTCCTACCATTTCATCTACAATAGAAAGATTTTCATTGATTTTTATTTTTCTGATAGAATAATTCATAAACATATTTTTTAACTTTTAATTACTTCGAGCTTCCAACCGAACCTTCATCATTTCGTTCTCAAAGGACTTCCAGACCACGATGTATTATCAGAAAGTACTTCTCCTTTCATTACCAGAGAAAGCGGATCTATATTGACATTGTTTCCAATTTCACTGTCATATAAAATAATTGTTCTCGAATTGATTGTGCTTTGGGTTCCAATTTTTACACTCCCTATTTTCATAATTCTGTCTTCAAAAAGATGGGTTTGGGGACCGCAATCTTCGTTCAGCATGGTTTCGTCTCCAATAGTTACCATGTCAAACTCTGTAATGTCAGTCGTATTAAGCCAGACTCTTTTTCCGATTTTTACGCCCAGGAATCTCATAAAGAATGGCAGCCAGAATGTGCCTCTTAGAAAATCAAGGAAGAATTGTACAGGAAGTGCTTCGTAAACAGTCGTTATTCCTTCACTCAGCCATACTTTCATGCTGTACATTGGCATTTCTGTTTTTTTATATTTTCCAATAAATACCCACTTCAGTATTACTGTGAAAAAAAATGAAGGTAAAGCTACAATTCCTAAATAATAAAAAGGAGCCAGTAAGATAAGATAATGAATGTTTCCTTCCAGGTAAGTACTTGTATAGGCAATAAATAATACACTGCAGATGATTATTACAGTTTGCGGGAGAATGATTCTGATTCCTTCTACAATAGCTCTAGCAAGTTTAAGTTTGAATGGTGGGTTATAGGTAAGGTTATCCTGAAATATATCAGATTTTTGTCTCGCAGGAAGACCAATTGGAGGAGATCCGAACCAGTCTTTTTCAGTAGAACTTTTCAATTGTTCTTCAGACGGAGCTTTACTTAATACGCCGATCAGCATATTATTTCCAAGCTCATATCCTTGGGGAATCAATCCGCTATTTCCTACAAAGCTGTTATTTCCAATGGTGGTTTTTGCTAAAATTAATTTTTCATTTCTTACATCATGTTCTCCAAGGATGACGGCATCGGCAATAAATGAACCTTCACCTATTTCCAAAAGATGGTGAGAAACATCACTTGCGGTCGATATTTCTGAATTTTTTCCCACTTTTGCTCCCATCATTCTGTAAAATTTACTAATATAAATAGAAGCAAAAAGAGGGTGAACAATAATGAGAGACAGGTTGAAAATCTGATCCTTTATCCATTTTTTATAATACATAAAACTGTACACAGGATAGATGCCCGGTTTCATATGGTACTGTAAAATGCGTGTCAGTATACTTACCACTCCAATAAACAGTAGAATATATACAGTAGAAAGTATCGGAGCCTGCCATAGATAATAAAAAGTATAATCGGCCGAGCGATCATCCAGATAATATAAAGTATAAAGTGTAGGTGCTAATGGCAGAACAATAAGAAGCGGAAAGAAAAATAGTGAACATGCATACAATAATGCAAACCGGTTTCTTTTTCCTGCTGAAGCCAGTTTGGGTACTACAATTTCCTCACCTGATTTTACTCTTATCTTTTCAGCAGGACTGCCGTTCCACACTTCTCCAAAGCCGATTCTTTCACTTTCATTCAGACAACTTAAATCCTGAAGTTCTCCAAATTTCTCAATCTCCGTGTCTCCGCATATGATAACAGAAGATCCCAGATAGGCATGCGCTTTTATATGTACTTTTCTTATTCTTAAAATTCCGTTTTCAACAGAAGCATTGTCAATGCTGCAACCGGAACTGGTGTTCACATTTTCATCAATAGTCACAAGATCTTCAGCAGCAATAGGTAGTAAACTCAGTTGTGCACTTGGATGTACTTTTACTCCCAGTAATTTTAAATATTTAGGATATAAAGGTGTTTCTACAATAAATTCTGAGGGCAATAGTCTTTTGATCGTTTTCCATAGCCACCATCGGAAATAATACCATCCCCAAAGCGGATAATCTCCTTCTTTTATTTTCCCTATCACAAGCCATTTGGTAAGAACAATAATAATGGAATATACAGGCGGAATCAATGTATAGAGTAAAATAGCACTCATTAAAGCATAATGTAGTCCATATCCGTTCATTTGAAAATAATAATAACTTAAATAAGGGAAAAAAATCTGAATGCTCAATAAAGCAAATACGACCAGCAAACTGATCGTTTGAGCAATATTACAGGCAATATACTGTAATGTAGAAGCTCTGTGAAAAGGTTGCTGATGAGATGTTTCCTGAGTGTGTTTATTTTTAAGACATTCGGAATAGGCTGACAAAGGTCGATTTTCATAGATTTCTTTCAATGAAGCTGTGGGAATTCCTGCTTTTTGACGAAGATGAGAAACCAATGTCGCTGCCAATAGAGAATGTCCGCCCAAATCAGTGAAGAAATCCTGATTAAGGTTAATTTCTTTTCCGGGAAACACCCATTTCAGAGTCTGAATAAGTCTTTCCTCTATAGGAGCTTTATTGTCAATTTTTATCTCTTCGTTTCCCTCATGGCTAATAAAACTTTCTGGAATCGGAAGTCGTTTTCTATCGATTTTACCACTGGGCATCCTTGGCATTTCTTTCATCAGTACAATAGAAATAGGAACCATATAAGGAGCCAGAAATTTCGCCAGTTCCTTCCGCATTACATTTTCATCAAAAGAAGCGTCACTGTTCACGACAACATATCCTACAAGTTGTCCCTGCATATTAGAATCTTCTTTCACTGCCACAGCAGCAGAGCAAACGTCATGAAGCTGATTGAGTCGTGATTCTATTTCGCCAAGTTCAATTCTGTAACCACGCAACTTGATTTGATCATCTATTCTTCCTTGGAACTCAATAAAGCCATCCTCACGGATGATAACGGCATCTCCGGTTTTGTAAACCCTGTCTCCGGGGAGGTCTCCAGGAAAAGGATTAGGTGAAAATTTTTGTTCGGTAAGCTCAGGAAGATTAAAATATCCGTTGCTTACTCCCGGACCGGAAATAATCATTTCACCACGTTCTCCACGCGGAACAATATTCATATTTTCATCAATGACGGCAACATGATAATTAGCAAGAGGGGGGCCGATTGTCAGTTCTTGTCGGCTATTGAGTTGAGCCATATTGGATGAAACCGTAGTTTCTGTAGGTCCATAGCTGTTGATGAATATTCTATAGGGTTTTGCCCATTTTTCCTGTACCTGTTTTGTACATGCTTCACCTCCCGTATTGATTAGTCGTATGGTAGGAACTTCATCAATAATAGCTAGAATACTTGGCACGGCATGAAGTACCGTAATGTTATTTTTTTTTAAAACACCACTCAATTCATCTATTGCTTTTACAGTAGTAGCATCAGCAATCCATAGGGTAGCGCCTGAAAAGAGGCTGATCCATACTTCTTCACACCACATATCAAAAGACACTGAAAACCCCTGATAAATGACGTCTGTATCTTTAATTGCTATAAAATTCCCTTCAGAACGAATCAGATGGCAGATATTTCGGTGAGAAATAGGTATTCCCTTAGGGTTTCCGGTACTGCCGGAGGTAAATAAGACATAAGCCCAATGATCCGGCGTATACTCTATGGCAGATAAAGAAACAACATGTTGAGGCTGTGGAGCGATTTCTATGGGCTGGCAGTGGATATGGACATCTGTATCAGAAAAATAGGTTTTGATATTGATATCTGTAAACACCTTTTTGATCCTGTCTTCAGGCATTTCGCGGTCTAACGGAATGTATGATGCGCCAGTTTTCAAAATTCCTAGTATAGCTACAGGAAGTTCCAGGCTTCTGGGATACCATACTCCTACGCAGTCACCGGGTTGTACTCCCTGATCCTGCAGTTGAAGAGCTATTGAGTTACTCCAGCTGTCTAGTTCAGCATAGGATATTTTTTTGTCTTTAAATATAAAGGCAGTTTTATCTTTATATTTATCAAAGGTGGGAACCAGTAATTCAGGCAGAGTTTCATCTTTGATAAACTCCGGGCTGATCTTTCCTAAAATCAGGCTTTTCATCATTAAAAATTACAATATGTGTTGGGAATATTTTTATAAATATACTTTATTTATCCGCAAGCCCGATCTTTCAATTCGTTTTTTAGTTGTTATATTTCAGGAATTAATATCAATTAACTGAAATTAAAAAAAAATAAAAATTTCACGTTTACTATTTTATCGCAAAATTTTTCTCTTGTCATATGGATCAGCGAACTTAGAAACGTTGACAATCAGCATAATGATATTGTATATTATATACATTTTGTATATTTGAATAGTTGAAAGTTAAGTTATGCGCAAAAATTGATATGAAAAGGTCAGCATATCAAATATGGTAAAGAAGCAAAGGAACTTAAACTTCGTGATACAGAATTTAAAAAACATCTAAAAGAATGGTGTAATTGTTTCTAAAGAATCCGCATCATGAAATTGCGAAAATATACTACTACTGACTAAATCACGAAATAATATTGAAAAGAGTTGAACCGGTGGAGAAATCAGAAAAGAAATTATTTGAAGAAGGATCGGAGCTTATTGAATCGTCAGATTTTACAATTACATAATTAAAAAAGGCTTATGTTTTAGAATAACTAATCTCAAAAAGCGAACCATTATTTGTTACGGATCAAGGATTGGAAGATCAACAAACGTACTCTATATCGCACGTAAAAGAAATAAAAAGAAGTAATTTTCGCAGTATTCGGAACTGTTAGGTGCAGAGAGAGGAAATGCTCCCACAATTATTAAGCAAGGTGAACACGTGGTTTACGTTGCACAAACAAAAAACTATGACTTTCAAGGCCTCTGACATCGGAAAGACAAGGGTGAAAAGATCTAACAGGATTCATTAAAGGCATCATTGACCGAGAATACCAAGATAAAATATTAAAAAAATGACAGATTTTACTAACCAACAACTCGCTGAGATTATCACCCAGAACGCTGAAAAAATAAATAATTCTATTTTGAGGGAACGCAAGATTGCTAATGAACTTGCAGAAACGGTTCTTCTGTTGAAGAAAGAAAAAAATGACATACAGGAGAAAATAAAGGAATTAAAGACAGTCTCCATACAGCCTGATTTAAGCGCCATAAATTCTTTCTACATGGAAAAGACTAGAGAATGTTAAACGTCTTAATTCACTCTTAAAAATTCCGAATTTAAGTCTTTACGTCTGGTTATCTTCTTTAGCTTTAACCATTATCAGTTTTCTTGCTCTGTATCTCGCTTATCAGAAAGCTTTTACCACCAAAGCTCAAAATAACGGAGCAGTATAGAGAAGAGCTCCTGAAGGAAAATGTTATTATTCCAATAGAAAGAGATCAGCTCCTAAAAGACATGGATCAGTTCTTTAGAAACAATCCAAAAACTAGAGATAAGTTTGTAGAATGGAGAGCACAAAAAAAATAGGAATAATGAGAGCTTTAACCTCTCATTATTCATAAATTCAAATTATTTGTACAAACGATGATAAACGCAAGCATTATTATAAAAAGATCAGACAGCTATTTACGACATAATATGCCCAACCTTTTATGTTAATCCGCATAATAAGTGTCTTGTGCTCAAATATCCAAAAGATGTGTTTCAACCTCTCCAGAGACTTTTTCTCTTTCTCGGCTCTTTTCTAATGCTTAAAGCTGAGATTCAGTAAGAACAATACAGTCCTGAACGTTTTTTTTAGGCTTTTAATCTCAATTTAAAAGCATGGAGATTATCTCTGGGTCAAATACTCCTAACTCCGTCTGGTGATACAATAAAGCCTTTCTTTTTAAGCTCGTTGCTTTACTCTAAGCTGCCCCTTAGAGCAGGTTTGTGGCTACATCAATAACAGTATTTCAATAGCTTTATCTACACGATTCTTTAATATAGGCTTTCTCGTGGAGATTTCCTGTAAAGCAAGTTCGCTACCTTGTACATACAATTTCATCGATAGAAATTGCATTCATATTAAAAACAATTCTTAACTAAACATAAATGACAACTAATAAGAAAATAAACGCCAAAGGCAGACACACATCGTCCACTTAATAAGGTTCTGGGTATGCATAATTATTTTTTTGGAAAAATTGAAATTATGTTATACAAAGAAACCGTAAGCAAGGAAATATGGGAGCTCTTGTAATGATTAATGAAGGGATGAGAAACTCAAAGATTTTATCTTGGTGGGAGGGACAGCATTGTAAAAAGGCCAAATCTACTCCTAAGTTTTTTTGGGAATTCAGATTTGATGAGATCAATATAGCTCTAAAAGTTTCTTAAATTCAGGATAATTTATGCGTTTTCAAATGTTTTGTGTCTTTAATAAATTTGCATAGAGGGACAATTTTTGATATTACTTTTATATCTATTGCTATTTTTATGGAGATAGGAGCTGTTTGCTTTAAGATAAATTAAGATTAATATTTTTTTTAATCATTAACCCACATCTCAACAGGATATTAATTTTACTGCCTCTTTAGTCCAGCCGCCCATATTTCAGGGGCATCTATTCCAAATGTGATCAATACCTCATTTGTCTTTAATTACAATCATTTTTCTGCTGATTACTGGAGGTATGAAGATGGACTGCCCCCAAAAAGTTAGACGCTTTTTAGGGGCATTTTTATGTATAAGAAAGAAAAATTTAGTATTGATTTCAAATTGGAATGTATTGAACTTCATTTAGGTTCCCATCGTTCCATAAAATCAATTGCATTAGAAAAGAGTTTTAATGAATCTAATCTTCGCAAATGGCTTGGATTTTATAACAAGTACGGAATCTCAGGACTACAACCTAGAAAAAACAGAAGCTACTCCCTGGATTTCAAGATTAAAGTTTTAAAAGCCATCGAAACAGAAGGTATCTCACAAAGGGAAGCATGTATCCGATTCGATATCGCAGCTCAGTCTACAGTATTGAGCTGGCAGAGGGATTACGAAAAAAGTGGTATTTTAGGGTTAAAGAATACCCCCAAAGGAAGACCCAGGATTATGAGTGATTACAAACGTAAGAAAAGAAAGTCGGATAAGCCATTGACCAGAGAAGAAGAACTTTTACTGGAAAATGAAAGACTGCGAGCTGAAATTGATTTTCTAAAAAAGTTAGACGCCTTAACTCTCAAAAAGAACAAGCAGAGGCCATCGAAGGATTAAGGCGAAAATATGACCTGTCGCTCCTGCTGGATTGTACAGGTATGGCCAGAAGCAGTTTCTATTACCATCAGAAAGCTCTTGATAAAAAGGATAAATATGGAGAAGTAAAAACTTTGATAAAACAAATTTATCATAGGCATAAGGGTCGGTTTGGATATCGTCGTATTACCTTGATTATGAATCAACAAGGAATTGTAATCAATCATAAAACGGTCTTAAGACTGATGAAGACCCTGGGATTGAAAAGTATCGTTAGGGTTAAAAAATACAAATCTTACCGGGGAGAGCAAGGCAGGATAGCGCCAAATATTCTGAGGAGGAACTTTAAGGCAGATCAGCCAAACAGAAAATGGGCCACTGATGTGACAGAATTTAATGTCTCGGGCAGTAAATTGTACCTTTCGCCGATAATTGACCTTTACAATGGCGAGATTATCAGTTACGATCTCTCGGAAAGGCCTGTCTTTACGCAGGTTGTGAATATGCTCAAAAAAGGGCTCAGAAAAATTAAGAATACTGAAAACCTCATCATCCACTCTGATCAAGGCTGGCAATATCAGATGAAAGCCTATCAGCAGCTGTTAAAAGAAAAAGGCATTATCCAAAGTATGTCCCGCAAAGGAAGCTGCCTGGATAATGCGGTAATAGAAAACTTCTTTGGAACTTTAAAATCTGAAATGTTCTATACTAAGAAATTTAAAACCATTGATGAGCTCAAAAAAGAAATAAAGAAGTATATCAATTACTACAATAACGACAGGATAAGACTTAATCTAAAAGGAAAGAGCCCGGTACAGTACCGAACTCTTTCATATAATAATATTGTTTAATTTTGTCTAACTTTTTGGGTGCAGTCTAAGACGGGCAGTTCAGCTTGGGGATTTGTGACCCATAAACAGGAGTATATGGATAATGACCCGCTGTATAATGCCCATCAAGTTAATGCTCCCATATTATTATGGACAGGAACGGCATAAAAGAATGTGAACCCGGAGCCTGTATAATATACTGCGTAAACATCAAAAAACAGTTATTGCCCTTTCTATCAGGATGAACCGCATGCTTTAACAAGAATTCCTCCCGTAAATATCTCAGCAGTAAAATGTTTGAATGATTCGGATATTCCCTTCAGGGATATCCCAAATCAATAGCAGGAGCTTTTTTTCCTTTCGGCCGGGTGCAAATAAATAGCAGGACCTCTGATAATACCAGAGGTCTTGCAGCTTAGAGAAATCTAATTAAACACTAAAAAATTTCTGCTAATTTTTTTTTATGTAGGTTTTATTTCCATTTTTATTGATATAGTATTTACCACCCCTGGGACCAGTCAATATTTCTTCACCATTAGGACCTTTTAAGGTTCGGTCTACGGTAGGTGTATAACTTGTTGTATTGGTGCTGTTTGGAATGCTTGGTCTGGTAACCGTTTGATTCTGTGTGGGTCTGACTGTTGTTTTTTCATTGGCTGTACTGTAGCGTTTATCCGGTGTACCGTCTTTCTTTAGCTTAACAGTAGATGCTGCTTCGCTTTTAGTTTTTGGCTGTGGGACTGTTGGTGTGATTGTTTGTGCAATACTTACATTAACACAAAAGGCTATAAAAGCTATTACTAACAAATTTTTTATGGTTTTTTCTTTCATATGTTTAGTTCTTATAGTTTATTGAAGGATTAGCTAAGCCGCCTTAAGTACGCCTGACTATTCAATACTTTGAATTTTTCTCATTGTATAAAATAATATTGAGTATCAGTATCCTCTAAATACACTTCAAATGTAAAGAAGAATTTTTTCATATTTCCCTAAGCGACAGTAATATTATATCTAATTTTATATAGTTTTATCACTAGTTGGTTGAGCTGCATTATGAGATTGCAGATAAATGAGAAGCCGGAACAGACCACAAATGCATGATCTACCGCATAAGATAAGAAAAAATCATTACGCTTCTATCCTCATGAATTGTAGTGATAATAGGTGATTTTCAAACCATGACAATATTACTATCCTTATTATTTTAATTGAAGCGTCCGGCGTGGATTGTAATCAAATACCGAGACTTTTAAGCAGATCTTTTTTTAATCGTTGTAGCCAGTAATTTAATTACTATTTTTATTCTTAGCGTTAGTCTTTTGTTTTATCCTTGATAGACCAAATCAACCATTTTTTATACGATATAGGAGTAGAATAATATATAGTTAAAAAACTATATGCGGCTAGTAATAATATGACTCATGATCAGGGTTTTATTTATAGTAGGAATGGTATTTTTATACTAGAAGATTTCTTAAAATAACACAAGTTGATTAGACCTATAACATGTCCATCTAAAATTTACCTTAAAGTTTCTTACATCTATTGATTAAAAACTAATCATTAAATATATAACAAATGAGAAAATTGTATTTATTTCGGTTACTAGGTACTCTGTACGGAATATCCCGTCAGTTAGAGAAAAAACTGATGCCTATATCAAAGAAAACCTTTTTACAAATTCAAAAAAACAAGAAAAATTAAATAAAGACAAATGGAACGAAAAAAAATCTTATTTATATATTACCAAAATACTAAGGCTGGTGGCATAGCAAAAGCACTTTCTCATATAACTTCGGAACTTGTAGAGCTTAATTACGACATTGAGATTCTATTCCTGATTAATCCTCACAAAGATTTTTTTCCAATACATACTAAAGTTAAAAAACACTATATTAATTCTTTTGAAGATAAATATGCAAAGTTTGGGACCTCTATTTATAAGAAATATAATAAAATCCCCAAAATATATAATATTTATTCATATTTGTATGATTTTGGATCATACAGGGTACTAAAACAATGGATTAATGAAAACCATCACAAATATGACACTATTATTTCCTGCTGGTATAAAATTTCTTCAATGCTGGCTGTTGACAGCCAGGTAAGCAAGAAAACCATTGCTTGGGAACATATCAGCTACCAAACAGGCGGGCTGGTTTATAATACTTTACGGAAATATTATAAAAACTTGCGCTCCATTATCTCTCTGACACATACGTCGTTAGAGTATTATAAAAAAATAAATCCAAATTCAGTTGTTATCCCCAATATTATCGGAGACAACTATGAAAATTTTCAACTGGATATTTCCAATAAAGAAAATATTATATGTACGGTAAGTAGACTTGGCCCTGAAAAGAATATAGAAGATTTTATTAATATCATCAAAGGATGTAATATAGATAAAGATTGGAAAATCATAATTGCCGGTGATGGGGACCAAAAAGAATTCCTGAAAGAGCAGGCTCAAAAGCTCTGCCCCCATACTATTGAGTTTCTCGGAAGTATTCCTCAGGAGCAAATCTTGGAGCTATACAAAAAGTCAAAAATATTTTGCATGACCTCACTGAACGAAGGGCTGCCTACCGTTCTCATTGAAGCAATGTTCTGCGGTAACGCTCTTATTGCCTATGACTGTCCTACGGGTCCTTCCGAAATAATAAATACCAATAACGGCTATCTGATTGGGTTGCGTGACAAGGAGGATTTTATAATAAAACTGAAACATCTGATTAACAGCCCTCGTCAACTTACTGAGCTTATGTTATCCAGTAAAGCAGAATCAGAAAAATGGAGTAAAGAAAAAATACTACTGCAATGGGAAAAGATACTTTAGAACAATATATATTTATATCCGTCATCATTCCTGTTTACAATTCTGCAGACAGTCTGCATCACTGCATTGATTCTATTTTAGATCAGAGCTATAAAGATTTTGAGCTACTGTTAATAAATGATGGTTCTGCTGATCGCTCTTTAGAAATCATGAATTCATTTGCTGAAAAAGATCAAAGAGTTAAAGTCATTGATAAAATTAAAAACAGCGGAGTAAGTGATACAAGGAATACCGGTACTTCTCATGCAAAAGGAAGAATAATCTGCTTTATAGATTCTGATGACTGGGTTGAAAAAAATTATCTCCAGGTTTTCGTTGATAACTATACATCACCAGATACTTTGCTTCTTCAGAACATTATCCGGGGTAAACCTAGAAATCTTCATTATAAGACCTATCAAATACAGACAGATTTTACAGAATTATTGGTGAGAAATAATCTACTGTATTTCGGAGGACCTGTTGCAAAATTTTTTGAAAGGGAAATCATAATGAAAAATACGATTATTTTTAACAAAGAAGTCAGTTATGGTGAAGATTTGATGTTTTTTTTGGAATATTTGAAACACATTAAAGCCATAAAGATCATTGATGCCTCCCTTTATCATTACGAGTATACTGAAAGCTCATTAAGCAGATCAGAACACACCTTTGAATCCTTATTCAAATTACATACTGCCATAATAGATTTTATTTTTCCACATCAGCAACAATCGGGAAAAAAATTAAAAAAATATGTTTATCAGGTAGATTGGGATATTATTGAATCCAGCATCGATCAGGGCATTATTGGTAAAAGCCTGTGTAGGAAAGAAGCCTATAAAAATTTAAACCGCGTAACGTCATCCGTGAACATCAATCATTTCACATATACAGATTTTTATAGAAAAGCTTTATTTTTACTTCTTAAAACCAGACAATTCCGGTTGCTTTTGAAACTTAAAAGAAATCTAAATAAATAACACTCCTTTGAAAAAAGTATCTTATACGTATTGGGCCTTTTCGCTAAGGTGCTGCAGAAAAAGACCTTGTTAACTTTCTTAAAAAACTTCCGGAGGAACGTAATTAAAATCTTATCCGATAGGTAAAAATGATACTTTAAGAAAAGTAGATAGGAGCCATGGCAGATGCAACAAAGAACTAGCTCAGCCGTAAAGTGTAGTAATTCCAATAGTTATAATGAAAAACCTACTTGCACGTATGGTCAATTTCATGTACATTTGAAAAAGTCATGATCCTAATTTTTCAGTGGATAACAGCAAGGAAATGTACATCGTGATTATCCATCAATATAACTTATTGAATATCAACTTTAAACATAAAGCTGTTCCTGAGGTTGACTTTTCAGAATACGGAATGACTGAAGATATCAGATTTACGATAGACGGTTTCAAGACACTTCAGCATAATATTGCAAGAGTACCATTTGTAATGGGACTTATTTGGGAAAAAATCTTAAAGTAAAGGTCTAAATATTAAATTTAATCTAAAAAGTAGGTGTTATACTACCTTACAGCAGCATATTAAAAGAAGAGGGCTTATTTGTTTATTTGGGTCCTCTTTGATTTTTCTAATGTTCTTTTAAAGAGTCAATTTGTTTATTTAATTGCTCCTTCCGATACTGGATTTATCCTTATTTCTATTAAGATTAATATTCCAAATATCACAATGCCTACTGTTAGCACTCACATCTATATTTAGTTTCAGGAATTCAGTGTGAGTATGTTAGTTAAAAAACTATACTTGTTTGGTGATAATATGACTGAAGGCTGGGGTTTTGTTTGTGGTGGAATGGTAACTTTGTATCACAAATTTATGATACAGAACTCTAGCATATAGACCTGGATTTACCTTTAAAAGTTCGTAGTCTTTGATTTAAAAATTAATCATTAAATATAAACGAAAGAATTGTATTTATTACCGGTTTTACTTCGTGCTCACCTTCTGTGTCAGTAGATAGTAATGGTGATCTGCAAAATCGGGTCTTTTACTTCCCGTGAACTAACCGCTAGTATGGCAAGGGATTCTACAAAATTTAATTGCTGTCATAAATTTAGTTTAACATCCACAAAAACATAATTTGATAAAATGAAAATTTCAGTCATTATTCCCGTTTACAATGCCGAAAACTATGTTTCTCAGGCTGTAGAATCTGCTCTTCAGTTTGAAAATGTATATGAAGTGATATTAGTAGAAGACAAATCCCCTGACAATGCATTGAAAGTATGCAGAAAACTTGCTGAAAAACATGATAGAGTAAAACTCTTTCAGCACCCGGACAAAGGGAATCACGGGGCAGGAGCCAGCAGAAACCTGGGTATAGAAAAATCAGAAGGAGACTTCATTGCATTCCTTGATGCAGATGATTACTATCTTCCGAACCGTTTTGATGCAGAAAAAGAACTTTTTATCAATAAAGATGTTGATGGAGTGTATGGCGCTATTGGTGTCCATTATTATGGTGAAAAAGCAAAGCAACGGTATTATAAGATTTTTGGCGACCGCCTTACCACAGTTTATAAAAAACATGCTCCTAAAGATGTATTTCCCGGACAGCTTAATATGAAAGGTACTTTCGGGCTTTTCAGCATTGATGCTTTGACCATCCGTAAAAGCTCTCTGAGAAATATGGAGTATTTCTTTAAAAATTTAGACCTCCACGAGGATACAGAGTTTCTATTCAGACTCTCCTACTATCATAATTTATATCCCGGAATTATTGACAAAGCAGTAGCAGTAAGAGGCGTTCATGAGAATAACAGAATTTCCAAAGTAGATACAAGAGAAGTTAAACCTGCATCTACAAGAGTCATGTTGTGGAAGGAGGTCAATCATTGGGCAGAGAATGAGAATGCCATTCCTGATGATATTAAGCTTCATATTAAAAGAGTATACAGAAGCTTCCAGATTGCCAATGCTCCGCCGCTGAAAAAATGGGGAATGATTACAAAGTATCTCTTTACGGATTATAAAAGTATACGTTCAGGGTTGTATAATATTAATTTCAGAAGCGATTTATTTTAAATTAAGATATTCTAAAAAACCAATATATTGTCCGGCCATTAACTAGATTTAGTTTAATGGCCGGATACTTATTTTTAACGCTTTGTAAACTGATAAAATTGGCAGAACTGAGCAGCATCACGATAATCTCAATCACAAATACAATATCAATACTCAATGGGTACTGTGCTATTTTAAAAATTCCTTTACAATATAAAGAACCACTTCTAAAGATGCAGTTGTCAGCTTATTTCGTAAAATCTTTCTAAATTCTGTTTAACTACTAAAAGTAGGGAGACCAATTTTACATAACTCTCGATAAAAAGTTTAACAATCCAATACTGTAGTTAAAAAACTACTATCATTTAGTGGTAATACGACTGATGATTAAAGGTTTATTTGTTGTGGAATTGGTAATTTTAATCTCGGAAAAACTCAAAGGTTTCTTAAAAGATACTACAGCATAAAGTTGATAGAACTGTAATATATCTAAGATTTACCTTAAAGCAAATTTTCTGAATATTGAAATATTAATCATTTACTATTTAAATTCCATTAAAAGTTTACAAATAAAAATAAATATAACTCCAACTAACTTTAATTTTTATCATTAGCATTAAAAGGCTATTATAGGTTTGTTTCTTCATTCGAACCTGTGCGGCAAAGTAATTTGCCGCACTTTTTAAAAACTAAACCATTGGTAAACTAATAACAATATCAAAGACTCTTGATCCATATGACGGATACGGATCTTTAATAACGCAATTAGAAAAGTATGGTCTATATATATACGGTTAAAGAAACACCCACTTAGTTAATACCCATGAAAACCTGTTATAAATGAGTAATATCCTGTTACAGCGGTTTTGATCCCTCAACAAAAGCGCCTGTAAATTAGAATAAATAAAGAAAAGCTAAAACACAAAGTTTCTATAAAGCAAAGACGGGTAGAAGGGCTTTAAAGCATAGGGGAGCATAGTCCGTTGCTGCTGCCGCCGGGAATTATATTTTGACGGTACATTTTAACATTTAACATTTGTTTCTTTCCTTAGGCAGTAGCGGCACCCCCACCAAAAAAATAGCATAAAACAAAAAGACAAATGGAGAAAAGAACAAAAAGAAATTGCACTTAAAAAGACCTTAAAAAAATAAAAGAAACTATTAAAAAAACTGATAATCTATTTAACGTCATTACTATGCATTAGGTATATTTATTTAAATCCCTATGTCAAATTATTTTTCACAAACTAACCTTTTTCAACAGGACTCAGAATATTCGGGAATCATGAATTTTACAGCTGGAAAAGAGTATTGCAAGATAAAAATATTTTGCGATATGTTTGTTTGAAATATTTATTTTTTAAATAATCTTATTATGAAAAGTATTGTTATTTATCCGGATAACCCAAAACAATTCTCCGTTATTGAAGCTTTTTTTAGAAGAGATGAAAATCAGTTTTAAAATCCAGGAAGACATTATAATTTCTGAAGAGATTAAACACTCTATCTTAGAAGGTATAAAAGCTGCAGAAGAGGGAAGGCTCATTTCAAGTGAAGAAGTAAGAAAAAGCAGCGGCTTTATGTTCGAAATAGAATGTACCGAGAAAGCAGAACGTTTATATCTGGAAGCTTTGGAATTTTGGATCAATCATAACAAGTAAGCCGCTTATTCAAGAAAGATAGTAAAACAGGTTTCTGAAAAAGAGGATTGAATTACTAACAACCTTTACGCAGGACAGGAAGTTTTGATATTCCAGATGTTTGATATGTAGTTGTCCTTAAAAAGTTTTTAATTTAGGATTAATAATAAAACAATTCAAATTCTTTCCTTTTGGACGGACATAAAAATCCACAAGATTTAGAGTTATAAAATAGGATCTATGTTCTTATCAACTATGAAACGTCCAAAAAATCTTTTCTGCTTAATCTTTGTTTTAAAATCATTAACAATAGTTCCACAGAACTCACTAACTCCGAGGTTGAGAAACCAAATAATCCTTATCAGTTGTATATCCAAACGAAAATTCGCCTTCGGAACTTTCGTTAATGGTAGTTTTTCTCTGATTAGTTTTCCCTAATCTTTCTGAAACATATTTAGCAGTTTCGTTTCCTGCTTTTCCACAAATAAGATTAGATGATATATCGACTATTGCAGAATCTTCAGAGCTTTTTAGTCTTTCTTGTAATTGCGGAATACCTTGCATACCTGCCCTTAGACCATATTGATTGGCGCGCGTATTCGATAAACTAGTTTGGGAACATTGATTCATCAATATTAATCGTAAGCTCTCCATTATCAATTTCAGCTACCATGAGCATTTCATCTGAGTTGCCAAATAAATAAGCACCATCTACAAGTTTGTAGAATATTGATAGCTCAGTTTTTTTCCATACTCAAGCGACTGCTAAAAACCAAGCAAGTGTTATTATAATGATTTTCTTAAAATCAATTTTGAGATACATAGAATTTCACAACTATACGAAGAAGTTAGGTACCTTTCAATTTTTAATATGAAAAATTGTTTTCTCAAAAATATAATTGGTTTTGAGTTATACTCAAATAAATAGTTTCTTAGCTATATCCAACGGTAATTTGAATTACTATTTTTATCCTTAGCCTGCATACTTATCCTTTGATAGATAGGTATCTTTGCGGTATTTTTATTAAAAAGGAGAAACAATCATAACGACTATAGTTAAAAAACTACTATTATTTAGTGATGATATGACTGATAATCAAAGATTTATTTGTGATGGAAGTGGTAATTTTAATTTCAGAAGAACTCTTAAAGGTTTCTTAAAAGAAATGAGAGGCTGAAGTTGATTCTTGAACCTATAATTGGGAATCTAACATTCACTTTTAAAGTGAGTTTTCTTGACTCTGTTGAGTTAAATATTAATCATTAAATATATTACATATGCCCGGATAAGTTAGAATATTAATATAAGGAAAACTAAAAACACAAAGTTTCTATAAAGTAAATACCGTGCATAGGGATGTAACAGCATAAGGGAGTCCGTTGCTGCTGCCGGGGATTATATTTGGTAGTACAATTATTTAACATTTGTTTCTCCCCTTAGGCAGTAGCGGCGCCCTTTCAAAAAACAAAAAAAGTACAAGGAAATTACACAAAAAAAAGCTTAAAAAATTAAAACGAATTAAAACTGATAACCCATTTAATATCATTACTATACACTATAGAAAAAAAATACCAGGGATCATTGTCTGTTTAGTGATGTATACCATGACTTTATTATACTTCAGGGTAAGGATATCCAATGGAAGAAAGAGTTTTTAAATCGACGAAGGTTTAATCAATTAATGTAAGACATGAACAGGCAAGGAGAGGATAAAACAGGGTATTATTATATCTATAAGGATATCTATATGGGACAACTTATTAGCAAAAGAGTTCAAGAACTCGATATTGATGAATCAAGGATCGTTTCTTTTTTTTCGTTAAGTATTTCTGAGACTACTGCTATGTACGAGGAAAAAAGTATTGATTCGAGGTTTTTATTGATGTGGAGTAAACTTCTGGAATATGATTTTTTCCGTATTTATTCCCAGCATCTGATTTTAAATGCCCCTGCTTCGGGAGTGCATGATATTAAAAGTAACTGGAAGAGTGGGATGCCCCAATTCAGGAAAGCATTTATACCAAAGAGTTTATAGATTTTTATGATTGAGCTGGTAAACACTGGGAAGAAAACCATCAGTGCAATTACTGCAGAATATGGCATTCCAAAAACCACCTGCATAAGTGGGCGGCCAAGTACAGGAGTGGCAAATCCGGTGATAATTAATCAAATTAATTTTTTAATGAAGAGTCTATATAAAAACAAAATGATGAAAAAATAAAATATATCTTTTGCTGTGTAGTTTTTGTTGCTGGACACAGGCTCAGAAAATTGCCATGTATTTTCCACATTTTGTGGGTAAAAGCTTTTGGTTTTATTTACTTCCAGGGAGAAACAAAAACTTCTACAGGGGTATTATCCCGAACAGCGGTAAGTTTAACTCTGTTTTCCCAAAGACGATATTCTATCTGGAATGAGCTGCTGGCTTATTACAAATTCTAAAGATGGAGGTGTTCTTGATATGCTGTTTCCTGGGAAGGATGTACTGAATCTAATCCTATGGGACAAAATATTGTATACAAAGGAAGTGCATAACAAGGAACTCAATGAATTATATATAAAACAACAGAATATTTTAGTGTGCCATGACTCCATGCTTCAGGTTGTTAGATCTTATCCTAAAAACTGATAAGAATATCCTGTTTTTTGAATAAGAATATCAAAACCAAAAACATTATCGTGATTTCAGTCTTCGCTTTCCGGACCCTTATGCGAAACAGCTAATATCCATTATCAATTATCCAAGGAATAGGACTGAAATTTTAGATAAAGAAAAAGAGAAAACAGATAATGTAGCATCTTATATTGCCAAAGATATGGATTTTCAGGTATTGTACCTCAGGATATTGTACAGAGGTTATTGCTTCCCGGGTGAATGCTCACACTCAGGTATTCCAGAATTACATTAGTTTATGATCTGTGTAATGTACATTATTTTTAATACTAATCTTTAAAATAACAATAATGAAAAAGTTCATAGTAGGACTTATTGCTTTAGCAATAACTTCAAGTTGTCGTTCAAACGATGACACCTCTAATCCTAGTGTCGCAGAAAAAGTTCCTGTGCTTCCTACAACTATTACGGCTGTTAACAACAATAGCCAATCCCAATTAAATTATTTCTATATCGGAGATAAATTAAAAGAGGTAACGACTAGTAGCGGCAATAGGTATAAATATATTTATAATGGCGATAATATTATAAGAGAAGAGCTATATAAAGGAGGTGAGCTTAAAATGGCAAAAGATTTTTCGTATTCCAATGATAAAGTAGCCTCTGTAAAAGTTACTAACGAGTCTGTATCCCCCGCGGTACAATACATTAAAAATATCCAATATTTAGATGCTAATCATATAAAATATGATGCGTTTGATGATAATGGAAATATCGAATTTCAAATTGAGGCTTATTTTGATAATAATGGAAATCTAATAAAGATTGATCTACCCGAAAAATTAATTTCAACTTTCGATCTTAAAAATAATCCCTTGAAAAATATTAGAGGATACTATAAAATCTATATGGTGGGAGAGGGCATTAATGAATTGGAAAAAATAAATTTTCCAGGAAATAATAACCTTTTGAACATAAAATTGAGTAGTAGTATGGAAGTTATGATTGAGAACACGATCAGTTATAATGATAAGGGCTATCCTACAAAAAATATACAGTTGGATAATACAGAAGCCTTAACAACAACAATTGATTACCAATATAATGATTAATAAAGTGTTGCTGTATTTTTGGAAGTAATTTAGAGTTAGGTAATTTAATTCATTCGCATATCTGTTATGCATTTAATAGGTAGTGCCTTATGTAATCGTCGGCTTTGGGTACAGTCAAAGTAGAGTTTTTGGTTAATAATTTATTATATGGATACAAATAAATAATTGGAATAATCCCAATATTGGGATAATGTAGCGAAAGGATATAATTCATTATATAATGCAGTGAAATACCTTAAACAGCAAGGAGAAGAGATTAACCCGGAATTACTCTAGTATCTTCTCCTATTAGGTTGAGAACATATTCACCTAACTTGAGATTATGTCTGGAATAATAAAATAAATATTAAAACCGGGAGAGTTGAGACTTAAAATTATTATTTCAAATATTTTATCTTACATAAATAAACTTTAGATGCAGATTTATATAAAAAAAATACTATATCATGCTTATGTAAAGATTATGTTTTTACATTACAAAGTATTTTGCTTTAGTAAACCCGATAAAGAAAATGATAGAAGCTCGGAAAAAGCTGAAGAAATCATTTATTGTTTCTGGACCGGGTACAATGAAATGCCACAAAACAGACAGCGAGCTTTAGAAAGTATTTATAAGAAATCCGCAGTAAGGGTGAAATGCATCACTGCCGATATGCTTGATAATTATATATTGCCGATGTATCCCCTGCACAAAGCCTATCCTTATTTATCTTTAGTACATAAATCAGATTATTTAAGGTCTTATTTTATGTATCACTACGGGGGAGGATATTGTGACATAAAACATATTAATAATTCCTGGAAAAAGTCATTTCACAGATTAAATAAAAGTAACAATCACTGGATAATAGGTTATCGGGAATTAGGTAAAAGAGGTGTGGGCAACTGCTCTGACAAAAATTTTGAAACACATATGAAAAAACACTTTTTCCTACTGATAGGTAATGGGGGCTATATTTTTAAAAAAAATACGCCTTTTGCTAAAGAATGGCTGGAAAAAGTCCATGATATTTTGGATCAGCAGTATGACAATTTAAAAATGAATCCGGGAAATATTATGGGAAATAATAATGGATACCCTCTCAAATGGTCTCAAATACTTGGAGACGTATTTCATCCGCTTTGTCTGAAATATACTGCAAAGCTTATGTATTCCAAACATTTAATGCCTTCTTTTGAAGACTACCGATAAGAATATATAATAAGCGAGTGAAATCACAGAAATAATTGCTTTATAAATATCGTACGACATAATTTTGTAAAACTATAGCGAAATTCAGTTCCTGTTAAGATGCTCCAGACTTACGATTTCTAAAGTCAAAAATAGAAAATTAAAAGTTGGCTATTTTGAACGTTTATGTGGTCACTGAGCCAAAGTTGAGCCGAGCCCATTTAGTCACATTTTCAGTTTTATTTAATAGTTTTGTTAATATACTTTTTATAAAACAAAAATATGATCGTAGGATATGCCAGAGTTTCTACTCCAGAGAAGTTTGAGCGAGCATGTGTTCGATACAACTTCTGCTAACGTAAATTTATTATTCAGATTTTTTGGAGCTGTTGCAAAATTTGAAAGAAATCTTATTAGTGAAAGGACTACAGCGGGTATAGAAGTAGCCAGAAGAAGAAAGAAACATTTAGGGCGGCCAAAAGGAGCAAAAAAAGAAATTCTTGAAAAATATCAGTATGCTCAGCATCTGTATGAAAGTTAAAAAAAAATGATAAAGCCTGTCCTCAGGCCGGGATTAGCAAAACAAGTTTTTACAGATTGAATAATAATATACTATCAAAAAATACAAATTAGAGGCATTTCAAAAAAGTAAAAAAGCTATGATGTTATTGGATTTACAATTATTACCCGGATATCTTTTATTTATTGCCGGCATACTCCTTTGTTTCTTTCGTGCTGTAAAGGTGGGCTGGATCATATTGATCATCGCATATGCGCTGGCATTTTTCAATGGAAACATCACCATTATCGGTATTTTCCTGTTAACCCTGGAAGCTGTGTTGCTTTTATTGGTAGGGAAATATGCGTCGGGTTGGAAAAGGATAATTACTCATCTTGCAGTTTTTGTATTAAGCATATTACTTTTTAAACATCAGCTGCCAGGCTTTCACAACGTGGTTATTTTTGATGACATAAAATTCACCCCAGATGCGGCTCCCTTCACCATGTATTTTAATCTCGACAAAACATTTGCCGGTTTTAGCATTTTTACCTTTTTACTAAAAATTGGTTATATTGGAAAATATGACATAGGGAAGATTGCAAAGGCAATTGTGATACCACTGGTAATGATTATAATTCTTTGCATATTTACCGCATGGGCATTACATTTTGTGGCATGGGAACCTAAATTGTTGCTTAATTATTTATGGATATGGACATTGCATAACCTTTTGTTGATAGCTGTTCCCGAAGAGGTACTTTTTAGGGGATATCTACAGGGATATGTAGGCAATATTGTATTCATGAAGCAGCTGTATTATTTATCATTGATCATATCAGCAATGATATTTGCGGTCATTCATACTACTGGAGGATGGCCTCTAATGCTGATGGCATTTATAGCCGGGTTCGGATATGGCGTAGCATATCATAAAGGGGGTATTATGGCTTCTGTTTTTATGCACTTCTGTTTTAACTTAATCCACTTTTTACTGTTTACCTATCCGATGCTTTGCAAATCGTAAGAATAGGCTGGAGTATTGATGCTCTGAATATTTCCGAGATTAATAAAATAATGTGATATGAGGAATTATGCTGGCAGACACTATTCATTTTTTATGACCCAGTGACTTCATAAACCTTGAAATGGTCAACTTTTGAAACCGCCTTTTTTTCTGTTTTGCAGGAAGAACCTCAATTTAATCCTGAAGAATTATTCGATTTTTAAATAGAATAAAAATTTTTAAAATATAAAAGTAAAACATTGATAATTAATTATTAAATGTTTTTCAGTTAAATTTTCTGTCTTTTGTTTAACCGAGACCTAATATCCTGATTGAAACAGAAAGATATACTGACCGCATATGCTCCAGAATTTTTTATCACTAAATACTTTTTGTTATGATAATAGCTCCTTTTTTATCCTTTTTATATACATCTCTAACAGAATGTCCAAAATTTTATACAGCTAAATACTGTATCATATCCTGGCTTTTTGACCCTGGATTATCTATTTAATCGTTGGTCATTTTGAACGTTTATGTGGTCAGTTGGTCAAATATTCAGAAACTACATCTTTTAAATATGCATGGATTTTGTATTAATATGTTAAATCAATAGATTTTATCCTTACCCCTAAATATTTTTCGTTTCGTGAGCCGATCCCAACATGGGTATAACGATATTGATATAGCAAATCAATGTTCTTATTGTTTTATTGCTGGGAGTGTAGTAACTGATACGGTATTGAGTTTTGTAAAAATACATATCTTTTTGGTAGTGATGTTCAAAGCTTAGAATTGCTATGATCAAAAAAAATTATTCTTTAATAAATCTTTTAGTTGTTTCTCCTGTCTGAATCAGATAAACACCTTTTGTAAGGTTGCTTACATTAACAGTACCTCTTTCAAGTTTTTCCTGAAAGGATCAGCTTCCCACCCATATCGAAAATTTTATACCCTTCTGATGTGGTATTTGAAACACTTAAGACGTTTTTAACAGGGTTAGGATATAGCTTAACCTCAGTGGTCAGATCTTTGATGTCTTTTCCTTTTATTGAGGATGCGGTGACTTTTATATTGGCGTTTTAACATCAAAGAAAATGTGATGGGAACCTTTCACCATTATTCTTCCAGTTGTGGTTGCTGTATTAGGAATCGTTACAGCCTGAGATCCGTCATTCGGAATTTTTGCCAATAGAGTAGTCCAGGTAGTTCCACTGTTAGGTGACCAAAGGATATCTACATTTGCTGTATTAACACCATTTGCGGTAGTTCCTGCAACATTCCATGTTATTGTTTGTGAGCTTCCTCCGGCATAGATTACAGCAGAATTTTGTGAGCTTACCTTAAATGGGCCTGCTTTGGGGTTTACTGTAATTACAGCATCATCGGAATTATTTCCCGCCCCGCCGGCTCTGTTATTGCGAACGGTAAATCTGAAATTCAATTTTCTTGCCACCTCAGATAAGGCTTCTACTGTGATTTCAGAGCCTGCTGTAGTGGTTGCACCTATAAGGATAATAAAAATAATATTTTAGGACTCAATGTTTAAGTTCAATTTCAACAGTAACTGGAGTTGATTTCCAAGCGATATTAACATTTTTAGCCAGTAGAATTAATGAATGGGAGAACTATTTATTAACAATGATGAAGATTTTTTAGAGCTTTCTTACACATCGGTAGGTCTATTCCCTCTCGGACAAATGGGCATTTAATGGATACTTAATTCCATTAAGAGAGGATGAAGCACACTAACAATCTATATCTGCAAACTTTGGACGGATGAATTTCCATTTCATACTGCTGGGCATATTATGAAAATTCAACAATATATTAATATATTTGTAATTAGATATAAAAAACTCGAAATGAAAAGAATACAATTAACATTGCTGGTTATAAGCTTCCCATTTATACAGGCTCAACAAACTGCCAATAGGTTTTTCTACGAACTTACTTTTAAGCCAAAAAAACAAATTGATATCACGGAAAAAGTAATGACTATTTTAGATATTATGGATAAAAAATCCATCTATGAAGATTTTACAAAGCGTGCGCAGGATTCTATAGTAAAAAATGTTGTTGAAACAGCAGAAAAGTCAGGACGGAAATATGATCTGGGAAACTATGTGAAAGTTCCGAAATTTGGGCATAAAGTCACAAAACCTTATCCTGATTTGGAAGAAGAGCAAATTATAGATTGGGCAGGCAATAAATTCAGTTATACTGATAAAATTCAGTTTAATTGGAAAATTCTAAACGAGAAAGAGAAAATTGGAGAATATAATACCCAAAAGGCGACTACAGAATTTGGAGGCAGACAATGGATGGCTTGGTTCAGTGCAGAATTCCTTTTCAAGACGGCCCTTACAAATTTTATGGACTTCCGGGTCTGATTGTAAAAATAGAAGACACTGGGAAAAACTACTCGTGGGTACTCCAAGGAAATCAGAATATTGAAAACTATGATGAAATTTCTTATGCCGAAAGAATGATTGCTAAGCAGGGCGTTACATTTGAAACTATTCCTACAACAAAAGAAAAATTTGAAAAAGCTTTAGAAAGTTATAAATCAGATCCGTTGAGGGAATTAAGATCAAGATTAACACCTGAAATGATGAACGAAATGGTTGAGGGGCAAAATAAGACCTGGGGCGAAATGTTTAGAGAAGAGGAGAAAAAAGAGAAAGACAAAATAAACGATTATAACAACCCGATAGAGCTCTCTTTAAAGAAGTAAGAAAGCAGATAATATGTAATGTCTGTCAGCTTTCCTACTAAAAAAACTACTGATTTTTTTGTAAGGTATCAATGATCCGCTATAACAAAGGCTTAAATTTATGGTGTAAAGTCAAAACATTTATCTATGGAAACAAAAATAATAAAGGATTTTTGTGTTGTATGTAAAATAGTATAAAATATTTACAATCAAAAGTTATTGAAACCTTCTAATCTTGATCATTGCAAATTAAGGTGCAGAATGGGTTGGATAAAAGGTTATATTAACAAGCAGGACTTTTTACGTAATCAATAATTCCATTTATATTGGATGAAAATAAATCAATGATTTTGACTACATTAAATTATCTAAATTTTCTCAAAAAAGGATAAAATACGTAAATGAAAATATTTATATCCCATTCATCAAAGAATAAATTTTATGGTGAAAAATTAGTTGAGCTACTAAGAAACGTTGGCATAAAAGAACATGAAATAGTTTTCACTAGTAATATTGCATATGGCATTCCTGTTGGAGAAAATATATTTAATTGGTTAAAATCTCAAATATCAGAAAAACCTTTTGTTATATATCTTTTATCTGAAGAGTACTATAGAAGTATTGCTTGTTTAAATGAAATGGGTGCTGCTTGGATTATTGAGAACAAGCATGCTGCGATTTTTTCACCTAATTTTAATTTATCTAGCAAAGATTTTCAAAGTGGCGCGCTAGATCCTAGAGAAATTGGATTTTATATTACTGATGAAGAGAGAATATTATCATTTTTACATTTAATTTCTGAAGACTTTGAAATTCAAAAAGTAATATTATCATTTCTCAAAGTGTAAAAAGGTTCTTAAATGAAATTGAAAACTACGAAACTACGATTTTAAAATCTCACGAGAATAAAACTAAAAAAGAAGAATCAACAACTGCAAAAGAAAATATTAAAACGCTACCAACTATCTCCATAACTACGCATTTAAACAAAGAAGACTTATTTTCAAAATTTACTAACTTAATACTTTCAAAAAAATTAAAAGAGGAGGAACTTATATTATTGCATTACATTATCGAAACTGGTAGGTTTAAACTAATGACTGGATGGCAAGAGCAAAACGAAATTGACCATATCAAAGAATGGGAAATAATTAATGAAATTGATAATAAGTTATCAAGGAACTATTCTTCAATATTAAAAAGATTTGAGTTAAGAGGTTTTACAGAGGTGTCGGCTGTTACAAGTTCTGATAATCCAAAAGAGTTGAAAATAAAAGATGAAATAAGCAGAAATTTACTCGATTTGCCTGATAGTGTTATGAACATAATATTGGAAAGTGTGGATAATAACTATTATGAGTATCCAGACAAAACAAATGACGAAGTTGATGAATTACCTTTTGGTAGACTATAAAATAAAAACCTTATAATAGAATTCATATTTGCTTTAGGCTAAAATCCAGTTGCATTTAAATTATTATAGAATCCTAAACTACAGTACTAAAAAGTGAGCTAATATTTTACGACTTTCCGTTTTATAATATCCTCTTTTTTTTCTACATTAGAAACTTATTATAATCATGTAACTATGAGAGATCTCTTATATCCTAAGCTAGAAGCAGCAAGAAAGGAACTGCTGGATCTTGGGATGCGTAATACGTTATTAAATTACAAAATTCCGAAAGCCCGCGGGTTACACATTGTCCAGGAACAGACAATTTCCATTTACAATATTCTGGTAAAGCAGAATAAAGCGATGACTTTTTTAGGCAGACCCGGCAAAGATGATGATGATAAGCTTTTTGAATTGCCTCCGCTTTCAGAAGCTGAGCTGCAGGATGCTTATAACGATACCAGACTCCAAACTAATGAATCAGAACAAAAGCTTCAGACGAAAATTCTAAATACTTATTACGCAGCAAAAACAAGTATTGAAGAACAGGGAGTAAATACCTTATTCTTATCACTGGGAATGCTTTGCTGGTTTGCAACAGGCAAAGAGGATGTTAAATTAGCACCACTGATACTTGTTCCTGTTGCATTAGAACGGTCAAGTGCCAGCGAAAGATTTAGGTTACGATATACAGGTGGTGAAATCGGAGCTAATTTATCTCTTCAGGCCAAAATGATGATGGATTTTAATATTACTATTCCGAATCTTCCAGAGGATGAAGATCTTGATATCGCTGAATATTTTAATAAAATTAAGGAGCATATAAATCATCTTGAAAACTGGAAGGTAGAATCTAATGCTATTGAGTTGGGGTTCTTTTCCTTTGGTAAATTCATGATCTATCATGATCTAGACAGCAACGAATGGCCGCAGACCAAAAAGCCATACGACCATCCGATATTGCAGTCCTTATTTGGAAACGGATTTACTGAGCCACAACCTATAGTTGGAGAAGAACACATGCTGGATAAGGAGACAGATGCAAATAAGTTATTGCAGGTAGTAGATGCAGACAGTTCCCAGATTATCGCCATGCTGGCGGTACATGAAGGTAGAAATATGGTCATTCAGGGTCCTCCGGGAACCGGAAAATCTCAGACTATTACCAATCTTATTGCCAATGCGATCGGCACCGGAAAAAAGGTACTGTTTGTAGCTGAAAAAATGGCTGCGCTGGAAGTCGTAAAAAGGAGATTGGACAGTATCGGTTTAGGTGAAGCCTGTCTCGAGCTCCACAGTAATAAAGCTAATAAACGTGAACTCCACGCAGAGCTGAAACGTATTTTAGAACTGGGCAAACCCACTATGGCCCATCTTGAAGATGAAATCCGTTTATTGGAGCCGGTAACCAATGAGCTGAATGCCTATGCAGATGAGATAAACCATCCTGCCGGGCAAAGCGGCTTATCTGTTCATGACATAATAGGACTGTTGTTAAAAATAGATACTGAAAATAAAGGCTATAGATTTCCCAAAATCAATGTAGAAAATCTCTCTACGTTAACTTCTGCTGAAATCTGGGATATTGAACGAAGTGCCGAAAAGATTCAGGTAAGGCTTAATAAAATAGGATCTCCCGAGAGCCTGGTCTTCTATGGCAGTACTTTATCAGTTTTTCTTCCTAAGGATGAAGAGCTTGCAAAAGAATTGCTGGCAAATGGGATAGAGCTAACGGAAAATCTCATAAATGCTTCAAAAGCACTTGCTGAATATCTGGAATTTCAGATCCCGGTAGATCTTGAAGAAATCAACAAAACTTTGGATACTGTTGAACTTATCCTACAAAATCCTGGGATAGGTTCAATGTCTGTAAGAGATATTGCATGGCTAAATAATAAAGCCGATATTGATACGATGCTGGAGATTGGTAGCAGACTGGCTGAGATCCATCGTACTTATGATTCAGTATTTATTCCTGAAGCTTGGAACCAGGATATGATGGAAATCAGGCAAAATTTAATCGTCCATGGTAAAAAGTGGTACAGATTTATCATCGGAGATTATAAAAAAAGTGTAAGTAAGCTTGGTTCCTTGTTAAATTCTCCAATGCCAGATCCTTTAGAAAAGAAGCTAGAGCTGGTGAATATTATAATGGAAGAAAAAAGACTTTCTTCAGCATTACAACCTTTCGAAAGATTAGGAACCCAACTTTATGGTCAGCATTGGCTTCAACAACAAAAAGATTGGGCAATGTTGAAAGCAGGAACAGAATATTTACAGAAAGTTCATAGCTTTATAAGTAAAGGGGACGCTCATCCAGAGGTTATAGAGCTGTTAGAAAAAAATAAAAATCCGGATACTATCAGACAATATTCAGGAAATGCTATCCATTTTGCAGATGAGCAGCAGAAAGCTTTCAAAGCAATATTTAAGCATCTGGATTTTGAGGGCAATGGTATTGAAGGCTTTAAGCTCCCTAAGCAGGTTGCGGTTCTGAACCTTTGGAAAGAACAGTTGCCAGAAATTCATAAAGTTGTTCAATGGAATGTTTTGAAGGATGAGATCCAACAGAATGGAGCCGGTTTTCTTATTAAGGCAGTTGAAAACTGGGAAGATGCTGCATTTTATTTAAAAACTGCTTTCCAGAAAACCTGGTATGATTATATTCTTGAGCAGGCTATGATTGAAAGTGCAGAACTGAGAAAGTTTGAACGGTCTACCCACGAAGAAACCATTGCTGGATTTAGAAAAATGGATGTATTGAAACAATACTATAACAGGGCAAAGGTTGCTTTAAAGCACTGGGAAGGAGTGCCCAAGCAAGATGGTGGCGGCCAGATCAATATACTGAAAAGTGAATTTAACCGTAAAGCGAGACATATGCCGGTACGGAGACTAGTCCAAGAGGCAGGCATGGCAATTCAAGCGATCAAGCCTGTTTTTATGATGAGTCCAATGTCAATTGCTAGTTTTCTGCCTCCAAACAGTATTGATTTTGACTTGGTAATCTTTGACGAAGCCAGCCAAGTAAGACCAGTTGATGCACTGGGAGCCATCCTGAGAGGAAGGCAGATTGTGGTGGTAGGAGATACCAGACAAATGCCTCCGACTAGCTTTTTTGATAAGCTGAATACCGATACAGAAGATGAAGACAACGTAACAGCCGATATGCAAAGTATCTTAGGCATGTGCGATGCACAAGGAGCCCCACAACGGATGTTGCGTTGGCATTATAGAAGCCGACATGAATCCCTGATTAGTCTTTCTAACCAGGAATTTTATGAAGATAAGTTAGTAATTTTCCCAAGCCCGGGATCAAAGAATAGGATGGGGCTGGTATTTAATCATTTACCGGATACATATTATGATAAGGGTAAAACCCGCACCAACCCAAGAGAAGCGGAGGAAGTAGCAAATGCCGTTATTCAACACGCCTTGACTAATCACAAGTTAAGTCTGGGAGTAGTTGCCTTCAGTACAGCGCAAATGCAGGCAATTCAAAACGCTATAGAAATAAGAAGAAGAAAAAACCCTGAGGTCGAAAATTATTTTGGGGAGCATGCAGACGAACCTTTTTTTGTGAAAAATCTGGAAAATGTACAGGGAGATGAAAGAGATGTTATTTTTATAAGCTTAGGCTACGGGAGAACTGAAGACGGGAAAGTACCGATGAGCTTTGGGCCACTTAATAATGAAGGAGGGGAACGGAGACTCAATGTGCTGATTACAAGAGCGAAAATTCGCTGTGAGGTCTTTACTAATATTACAGCGGCAGATATGATCATAGGTCCTAATGCAAAATTTGGAATCCGTGCTTTGAAAAGTTTTCTCTATTTCGCTCAGTATGGAAAATTTGAAAGTAATAACAGCGAGTTGCCTTACCAGCCCCAGCCGTTTGAGAGCATAGTGGCGGAAACACTTAAAAAAGAGGGTTATATTGTACGAGAAAAAGTAGGTTCTGCAGGGTTCTATATTGATTTGGCAATTGCAGATCCTGATCATCCGGGAAGATACTTATTAGGTATAAACTGTGACGGCAGATCCTATCAAAATGCTCAATCAGCAAGAGATCGGGATCGACTAAGAAATTCAGTGCTTGAAGGCATGGGCTGGTCTCTAATCCACGTATGGAGTTTGGATTGGTTCCGTAATACAGCTGAAGAGCTTGGGCTAATTGCTGAAGCTGTGAACAGAGCAAAAACACAGGCTGAACACAATGATAGTTTAGAGGAAGAACTTATGGAGGAACTCCGAAACCTGGTCCGTGAGGAGTCCACTGCAGAAGAAAAACAAGTATATCCAGAATATGAACAGGCTGTATTATCTTTAGAAGTTGCAGACCGCGAGCTCCATCTACATACTGTGGGAAAGCTTGGTGAGTGGATTTGTAATGTTGTGAAAACTGAAAGTCCTGTTCATTTTGAAGAAGTTGTCAGGAGAATGGCCGAGGCCAATGGTATCTCTAAAGTAGGGAGCCGTATCCGTACATCTTTAATAAATGCGGTTGATTACGCAGTCGATAATAATCTATTAATAAAAAAAGGAGATTTTTTATATGTTCCTGAAAAAAAATTAGAGATTAGGAACAGAATGATGCTTCCGCCTGCTTCTAGAAAAATATCATATATTTCAATCGAAGAAATTGATTTGGGCATACAAAAAGTTATTTCCGACTCTATTGCAATACAACCAAAAGAATTAGTGCCTTTAGTGTCTAAATTGTTTGGTTTTTCCCGTGTGACAGAGGATATAAAAAGAGGTGTTTTTGAAGCGTTAGAGTATAGTTTACAACAAAACCATATATATAAAGAAGGGCAGTTTTTAAAAAGCAATGCTAATAAATCTTGAAAATGATAGACGCTTGAAGCGGACCACTGCATTAGATACAAAAAATAAGACACTATAATACATCACTAGCCAATGAAACTTTACCACTCCTGTACTTTTGTAATAAGGATATTCTGCTTCTGAGAGATAGATCAAAGATAACCGCAATGGATTCTTATCAATATTCCTGGAAGAAGGTGTAGTAATCTCTTCTATAAAGCCCTGTATCTGAACTTTGCCGTGGTAATCAATCTTTCTACCTTTCTGCTTTTCTTGTCGTTATACTCTTAAGTATGCTATAAGCCCATCGTTGGTATAAGAGATACTTCCTGTTCCATTGTTGTGGAAAAGCATGTGCATTCTGTTAGCTTTAAATGTTAGAAGCAACTTTGGAATAAGTATCTATAAAGTAAGGCTAGATTCTTAAGGGCTATATCACAACAGCTTTTTAATAACCACATCAACATGATCCTTTAGCACAGGTTCCTTCTGGAATCTCTTGCAAGGCAAGAACAGCTATAGTTAAAAAACTACCATCATTTAGTGATAATACGACTAATAATCAAGGTTTTATTTGTGGTGGAATTGGTAATTTTAATCTCGGAAAAACTCTTAAAGGTTTCTTAAAAGATAGTACAGCATAAAGTTGATAGAACTATAAAATGTATCTAAGATTTACCTTAAGGCCAATTTTTCTGATATTGATTTAAATATTAATCATTAAATATATAAAAAATGAGAAAAATGTATTTATTACCGGTTTTCCTTGGGGCTCTATGTTACGGGCAGGTAGGAATCAACAGTGTAACTCCCAAATCTACGTTGGATATTACGAGTAAAACCACAGATGGGAGTGCTTCTGAAGGTTTAATTATCCCCCGTGTAACTGGAAACGCTTTAAAGTTAGCTGAAACGGCTACTGTATATGGCGCAGATCAGGACGCTACGTTGGTATTTGTTACTGTGGAGCCTGATCCTGCCAACCGTACGGGTCAGGTAGAGGGGATGGATTCCAGGGGTTTTTATTACTTCGATGCGGGAAGTAACCGCTGGGTAAAGATGATTTCCAGTGGCGCTACTACGGCCGCTGTGACCCAGTTATCATGTGCAACGGCTATTAAACTGGGAACTTTGGAAGCGGGTGATCCTGCGGCGGGTGTAAGCAGCAGTGTTCCTTATACCGGCGGAAACGGTGGTATTTACTCTGGGATGAGCATAGCTTCTGTTGGAGTAACAGGTCTTACCGCTACTCTTTCTTCAGGAACATTAAACAACGGGAGCGGGAATTTAGTTTTTGATATTTCAGGAACCCCTTCTACTGATGGTACTGCGACATTTGATATTAGTTTTGGAGGTATAAACTGTGGTTTAATCAGGACGGTAGATCCTGCAAGCGGCTTTCCTGATGTGGTGCCGGTTAAGATTAATGGCCAGACCGTTCAGATGATGACCCATAACCTGGGGGCTGATACAAGCCTGGATCCTAATATTGTTGTCAAGGGGATTCATGGAAGTTATTACCAATGGGGAAGAAAGAATCCCGTAGCTGACGCCGATACTCCTGCCACTGCTATTGCGGGATGGAACACTGCTGCTGCTGCTGATAAAGCGTGGAACACTGGTACTGAGACCATTCCTAATAAAACAGTCAATGATCCATGTCCTACCGGATTTAGGGTACCTACCCGAAACGAGTGGGTAAGCTTTAATACCAACAGTACGACCTCCAATATGGGGACTTTTGTTGCATCTCCAGGTAGCGCCACCAATTTTACTGTCGCCAAAGTCTTCACTAACAATGGAAGTACACTAACCTTTCCTACAGCGGGAACCCGGGACAGCACTACGGGAGCACTGAACTACCGAGCTTACTACGGCTACTATTGGAGCAGTACAGAGAGTAGTACGTACGCCTACTACCTGGCCTTCAATAGTGGTGCCATTACTCCCGCGAACAGTAGCACCCGTACGTTCGGATTCTCAGTCCGTTGTATTGCAGAATAGATTCTATTCATTGTATTAATTTTTCTATTTAGAATTTATTTATGATATTTTAACATGTAATAATTTTATTTAACAATTTAATTTTCTACGATGTATAAGTGTAAATAATATTTTTTTTAAGTTTTGTGCGGCAAAGTAAATGCCGCACAAAATAATTCAACTATTAACTATAATTAATCTAATACCTGATTGCCATGAAACATAAACTATTACAAGAGAATTGCAATACTATAAATTGCTACAAACAAGGGGTTTTTTGGATAACTTATCAACAAAGTGCTTATCAAATATGGAAAATAAGGCAATATAAAGCCATTTCAAAGTATATAAAATATCTAAAACAAACTGTGACAAGTGTTAGTTTTCCGGAAAGCGCTTTAATGGAAATTATCAAATATTTTGAATGTCAAGGTTGTACTGTAGAGAAATCGGATTCTTATATCAAAATACAACTTATTGAGAGTATCTGTCTGCGTGATTTTATTCATTGGAAAGTAAGGTCAAACACTTCAAACGTGGAACAAGAAATTATGTCTTTTAACCTGGAGAACAAGACACCGATGGATGCCTTTCAATTGATCGGCATCTTACAGATAACACTTAAAAATAATCTTATTGTAAAACAATAAAATATGGCTATTTATGATCAGTTGCCTGTATATAAAGCCGTTTATGATTTTTTGTTACAGTTATTCGATGTTACGAAAAAAATGGAAAGAGATTTTAAGTTTACAATAGGCGAAAAGATTAAAGCTGAAGGTATTGAGCTTATTATCTGTATATATAGGGCTAATACCTTATATGACAAAAGAACACTTCTATCAGATGCTAAAGAAAATATAGAAGTATTAAGATTGCTAATACGTCTGTTGAATGATTTAAAACAGATATCCCTTAAAGAATTTGTTAATTTATCAGAAAAATTAGAAACAATCAGTAAACAAGTTAATGCCTGGTATATACAGCAGGTAAAAAAGAATGAGATTTTATAAATATTTATTAGGTGGGAGTCATGGTGTGTTATGCACTTATGAGAGTGCCTGTTAAATTCAGTAGAACACCTGTAGGGGTAAAGACGTCACTAAGAAAAGATGTGCTAACAGGTAAATACAAAAGATTCTACTCAAAGTGTTTCTTTCCTACAGCAGGAAACCGGAACAACACAACGGGAGCACTGAACAACCGAGCTTACAACGGCAACTATTGGAGCAGTACAGAGAATAGTACGAACGCCTACAACCTGAACTTCAATAGTGGTGCCATTAATCCCGCGAACAATAACAACCGTACGAACGGATTCTCAGTCCGTTGTATTGCAGAACTTAACAATAAATATTGATAAAGCAATTTTATGAATGAACTAAAAATAAATCTTTTCAAAGCTTATTATCTCGCAAGAAAAAATAAAAGGAATACTTGTAACCAGCTTGGATTTGAGATTAATTATGAAAGAGAGTTATGGAAATTATATGAAGATTTAGTTGACGATACCTATAATATTGGTAAAAGTATTGCTTTTGTTCTTAATAAACCTGTAAAAAGAGAAATTTTTGCAGCTGATTTTAGAGATAGGGTAGTTCATCATTTAATATATATGTACCTTAACCCTTTAGTTGAACCTGTTTTAATAGAAGATTGTTATAGCTGTAGGAAACAAAAAGGAACTTACTATGGAATTAAAAAAGCTGAACAATATCTGAAAGAAGTGAGCATTGATTACTCAAAAGACGCATATATTTTAAAACTTGATATTCAAGGTTATTTTATGGCTATTGATAAAAATATTTTAATACGTAAAGTACAAAATATTTTCACAAAGGAAAAATTCCAATCTGTATTTGAGAATAATAAAGAAGATATTAGTTATGAAATGATTATGGCTCTTCTTCATAAAATTATTTTTAATGATCCTACTAGAAATTGTGTTATTAAAGGTCATAACCAAGATTGGGCTGGATTACCAAATGATAAAAGTCTTTTCAGTTCTCCGACAAACTGTGGTCTTCCTATTGGTAATCTCACTTCTCAACTTTTCAGTAATATTTATCTTAATGATTTTGATCATTTTGTTAAAAATACATTAAAAATAGATTACTATGGAAGATATGTAGATGATTTTTATTTTATGCATAGTTCTAAGGATCACCTTAAAGAAATCATGAGAATATCTGACGAGTATATAAAAAAAAACCTTAAGTTAAAGATTCATCCTAAAAAAATATTCCTGCAACATTATACGAAAGGATTTTCTTTTCTAGGAGTATATATTAAACCGTACCGAACCTATATTGGTAAAAGAACTAAGAATTCGTTTAAAAAAATGGTTTATGATCAAAAAAAAATACTTGGTCAGAAAAATTATGTAGTTAGAAATGATCTGATTATATTAAGAAATAGTCTCAATTCTTATCTCGGTCTGATGAAGCATTATAAAACTTTTCGGTTACGTTTTCGAACCCTTGCCAATGAATGTCCTAACCCATATGATAGATACGGATACTTTAACGAATCATTAGAAAAATATAGTTTATATGCAGTACAGAAATACCCACTTAGTTAATACCCATGAAACCTGTTATGATAAACGAGTGATATCCTGTTACAGCGGTTTTGTTTCCTCAACAAAAGCGAGCGTAAGTTAGAATAAATAAAGAAAAGCTAAAAACACAAAGTTTCTATAAAGCAAAGACGGGTAGAATGGCTGTAAAGCATAGGGGAGCATAGTTTCGTTGCTGCTGCCGGGAATTATATTTTGACGGTACATTTTTAACATTTAACATTTAACATTTGACATTTAACGTTTTAACATTTGTTTTTTACCTGGCAGGCAGCAGCGGCGCCCCCATCAAAAAATAGCATAAAACAAAAAGACAAAAGGAGAAAAGGACAAAAAGAAATTGCACTTAAAAAGGCCTTAAAAGAACTTAAAAATAAAAGAAACTATTTAAAAAACTGATAATCTATTAACATCATTACTATGCATTATAGAAAAAAAATACTGAGGATCATGGTCTGTTTAGGGATGAGCAGTGGTATTTCCGGTCAGGCGGTAAGCATGTATTTTCCTCATTTCGCTGGGAAGTCGTATGATTTTATCGTATTCCAGGGTAAGGATACCCGGGTACAGAAAGGGGTTATCCCTTCTGATGGCAGATTTACCCTCACTGTTCCCCGGGAGCTCTCTCCTTATAGGGGGATGTCCAGGTGGCTTATCACAGGAACCCAGGAGGGTGGAGGACTTGATATGATCATTCCGGGTCATGATTTTTCTGTTCAGTGCACGGCTTCGGTTCCGGATAATAAGAATATTGTGTACAAGGACAATGATGAAAACAGCCTGTTAGGGACTATGTATAATGAGCAGAGCGCTATTGTAGGGCGGTTTACATCCATGGTGATGGCTGGAAAAGCGTACCCCAAAGACCATAAACAGTATGGGGTTTTTACTAAGGAACTGGGTTTGCAGAAGGACCGTTACGCGGGCTTTGAGAAAGCCCTTATGAACAATAAGGATTACGCTTCGGCATTCCTTAGAATGGTTAACCTTACTAATGGGCTGGGCAGATCGCTACAGGAAAATGAGGATGATAACAAAAAGGAACTCATCCGTACCATTACCCAGGACATTCCCTGGGAAGGTCTTTACACTTCGGGGCATTGGGATGGTGTTTTGGCTGTGTTTACGGATTTGGAAGATAAAAAAGATGGGGGCGAAGCCCTGGTTAATGACTTTCAGCGTATTGGGGATAAGATCTCAGACCATGCGCTGTATACTGCATTTGCAGAGCGGGTTACCTATTACCTGACGCAGTCGGGGAATGATGATATCATCGCCAGACTCTCACCTGTAATTCTAAATTCAGGAAAAATAACTTCTTATAGCGGAATTATGTCCGTATATCAAAAAGCGGTTCCCGGGAGTAAAGCCCCTGAGCTGTCGCTGCACCTGATTGGAACGTGGCCGGAGGTGACCGGTAAGATGGACTTTACCGATACGAGGTACCAGAAAACACTTCTGGTATTTTACAGCTCAGGCTGCGGACATTGTGATGAAGTGATGAAAACCCTTGCCGGGAAGCTTGAGGATCTTAATAAAAGTAAAGTCCGTGTGATGGCTATCTCGGCAGATACGGACAGGAAGATATGTGAGCAGGCATCCGTCAAGCTGCCATGGAAGGGGATGATATCCTGTGATACGCAGGGAATGAAAGGGATCAACTTTATGAATTACGGAGTCCAGGCTACCCCTACCTTATTTATTGTTGACCAGTGGGGAAATATCACTTCCCGCCTGGGCTCAGCAGATGATGCGCTCAAGGCGCTTACGGATCCGTCCACTGAATTATGGAGAAAAATACGCAGGCCTCCAAGACCCTATGTACCGCCTCAATTATAACAATGCCAAGGAATATAATATGAAGAAATATAATAAGCAAGAACCTGCGCAATCGAAAAGCCCTTCAAGGCCTGATTATAAGAAAATATATACGGATTTAATCACCTTGAAATACCCTCACCTGATGGAAAAATGCAGGTCTTTTCTGGAAAAGGAGTCCCTGGTGAGCTATGATGTATTGCAGCTTAGCAGTATTATCACCTGCAGGGATGATAGAGAGACCCTATCATTTAATGCCAGGCATAAATGCTATGACCTTGATACCATTATGAGGATTCTGGACTACCAGAAAAAGTATGGGTGCAGCAATCAGCAGCTTGCGGGGTATTTCAGTCTCAGCAGGAATACGGTTACCAAATGGAAAAAGAAGTTTCTGTAAGCGGTTTAATCAATGAAGTTCTAATCAATTAATTTTAAAGGCTATGAACAGTCAGGGGGAAGGTAAAACAGGGTATTATATCTATAAGGATATCCATATGGGAGAGCTTATCAGCAAAAGAGCCCGTGAACTGGATATTGATGAATCGAGGATCGCTTCATTTTTTTCGTTAAGTATTTCAGAGGTTACCGCTATGTATGAGGAAAAAAGTATTGATTCGGGTTTTTTATTGATGTGGAGTAAACTTCTGGAATATGATTTTTTCCGTATTTATTCCCAGCATCTGATTTTATATGCCCCGGCCTCCGGAATGCTGGATACTAAGAGCAGCCATAGGAGCGGAATGCCCAAATTCAGGAAAAGCATTTATACCAAAGAGGTTATAGATTTTATGATTGAGTTGGTGAACACCGGGCAGAAAACCATCAGTGCAATTACTGCAGAATATGGCATTCCAAAAACCACCCTGCATAAGTGGGTAGCCAAGTACAGGAGTGGCAAATCCGGTAAAAATTAATCAAATTAATTTTTTAATGAGAGTCTATATAAAAACAAAATGATGAAAAAAATAATAAAAGTGTTGCTTTTGCTGGGCTATAGCTTAGTTATGCTTGATTGCAGCGGTACAAAAAATGTACGTAATATTTTGACAAGTAATGATATTGGTGAGATTGAGAATTACCTTGATAATGCTCATCCTGATGACCCAAAAAATGCTTTGTTAAAGAAAAGAATCATAGAACTTAAAAATAATGCATGGATGAAAAGACCGGTGGATTCTGAGTCAATGGCAGTCAGAGAGGCAGCCGAGAAGAAAAATATGATGACAGGGGTAGATACTCAGCAGTTTGAAAAACTTTTACAGGCGGATAGGGTGAATCACAAAAATAAGACTGTTGCTCTTTTAAACGAGATGTTCAACAGTACGAAAGATTCGCCCAATGCTTTGCTAGTGGTTAAAAACCATAGCCATTGCAATATGATTTTACATATCCGGGAGGCGGATGAAGAGTATGATCTTGCAGTTCCTCATGATGGCGAGAATTTTATAGTCCTTGAAAAGGGAAAATATAGCATCAGCGGAAGTATTTGTGGAGCACGATATGAAAAGGTCAAGAATCTTGATCATGGTATTTATTTAACACTTAAATAATGGAGGAAGGACAAAACAAGCAAGTAAGTTATAAGGATGAAGACCTACTCTGGAAATATTGTGAAACTGTTAATCAGTATACAAAGGGCAGATCTAATGGTTCAAAGCTGTTGAGATTTTTATGTGTGGGTGTTTTAACGGTACTTGCATTTTCTGCTTTATCATGTGATCCGAACTTTACTGCCCTACAATCTGGGCAGAGAATTGAAAGATTGGTTTTGATCAGGTTAAAAAAAAATATTTCCGAAGAAAGGAAACGAAGGCTTTTACGAAAGATCATGGATGTAGGGAAATCATTAAAAAACGGCAGGCCTTATGTGCATATAGAATATGGCTGGCAGAATAGCCGGGAAGGTCTTTCGGCAGGTTATGATTTGGCAGTAAGAATTTCTTTCCGATCTTATGAAGACCGTGATTACTTTGACGGAAATTCACCTGAGCCGGGAATGCCGGAATCCGGATCGGCATATGAATATTTCAAAGCTTTTATGATCCCTTATATGGATCCCAATAGTGAATTATTCAGTTTCGATTTTGTCAGCAATGAAAATGCCCATGTTAAGGGCAATAAAGAAAGATTGGACCACTGGGTCTTGTTTAAGTTCCGGAAAGATATAACAGCGGATGACCGTCAGAAGATAACCGACCGTTTTCTTAAGTTAAAAAGTTCTCTTAAAAACGGAAAACCTTATATAGAGTTGATTGACTACGGATATGAAAATAACTATTTAGCGAAAGATCCGGATTTTGAAATGGCCTTCCGTGTCATCTTTTTATCACAGAAAGATCGTGATTATTATGTCGGAAAGCCTTTTCAGAATGATCCTGGAACTTTCGATCCGATGCATGATGATTTTAAAAATTTTGTAGGTCCGTATTTGGATCCTGAGAGAGGCGTTCTGGTATTTGATTACGAAGTTATCAGTGACTAATGTCAATCTTTGGTAATTACAATTAAACATACAACCCTGAAAATATGAAACAAATGTTCAGAGTGGATATATAATCTGTCTGTCCTATTAATCCCCTAATCCTTTGTACATCATTCCGGTCCAAACTATTGATTGTAAAGGAAATCTATGTTCTACCGGAGATACGATGCAAGAAAGGGCTAAAATTTATTTGAATGAGAATTTCCGTTATCATCCCTGTCTGTAATGCAGAAGCATGTGTTACAAATGCTGTGGAATCTGCTTTACAATTTGAAGAAGTATATGAAGTAATCCTTATTGAGGATGGCTCTTATGACCAGTCGTTACGTGTATGTCGGGACCTGGAGCAAAAGTATGAAAGGGTTAGGCTTTTTCAGCATTCAGATCTAAGAAATCATGGAGTCAGTGAAAGTAGAAACCTTGGAATTGAAAAATCCTGTGGAGATTTTATTGCATTCTTGAATGCCCGGAATCATTATCTTCCCAACCGCTTTGATGCAGAAAAGGAACTATTTGAAAATAGTAAGGTAGATGGTGTATATGGAGCATTGGGAGTTCATTATCATTCAAAGAAAGCAAAAGATAAATATCATCATCTCTACAAAAACAGGCTGATAACGGTTTGTGAAAAATGCAGGCCTGAATCGGTTTTCACGGGTCAATTGACCTTGGGTAGCCTTTTTGGGCAGTTGAATGTCAATACATTGACGCTTCGGAAGGAAGTATTGATAAAAAAAATGAAATATTTTTTTAAACCTATACCCTTTTATGCCGATACGGATTTTTTATTGCGTGCTTCATTCTATCTGAATCTGTATCCTGGCATTATCAGCAGCCCCATAGCCATGAGAGGTATTTATGAACCTGAGAGGACCAGCATTATTATTCCGGATGAGATGAGCCCTGCTTCCAAAAAAGTGGGCCTGTGGAAAGAGCTTCATGAATGGGCTTGCAAAGAGAATTCGGTTCCTGAAGAAATAAAAGTGCACATACGAAGAATGTATCATAGTTTACGTATAGGCGATGCCTCGTTTTTAAGAAAATGGAGGATGATTATAAAATATTTAATTGTAGATGATACGATTATTCGTGCAGATATTTATAACAGCAATTTCAGAGAGTCTTTATTCCGCTAACTTTAAATAGTAAAACCTATCAGGTTTTTATAATTCATATAATTTTTCATCAATTTTTTTTTGTTAATCCGGCTCTAAAGGGGTCGGATTTTCACTTGCTTGCAATTCTGGCAAGTGATATATCTATTTAGGGTAAAAGATTACTTATCAAAAATTATGTTTACACCCACAAGTGCTTTCAGAAAAAGGTATAACAAAAAAAGTAAACCACTGAAAATCAATGTCTTTTTTAAGAGTGTATATATTTTGTATACGCTGATTACCAGCTTGTATATCAATTGTAATGTAAGAAATTTAGATATTTTGGTTTTTTATTCAATCTTTGCGGATTCATAATCAATAGCACGATTATTCATATCCGTTCATTTCTTAGACTTGAGAAATGTGTCAAACTTTAAATTTTTTATTAACCAATAATACATAACAAATGAAAAAAAATTTGCTTGCTATGGTTTGCTTTATTTCTGTTTATGCTTATTCCCAACAAAACACAGGTGTAGGAATAAGTAAGGATTCTTCATTCCGCCCTGACGTAAAGGCAATTTTAGATGTGGGGTCTAAAGATGCTGGTGTATTATTTCCAAGACTTACTACCTTGGAAAGAGATGCAATTGCCGTTTCCACTCAACAAGACGGCCTTTTAATTTATAATACAGATGAAAAATGTTTCAATTACTACCATGCGTTATCTGCAGTGTGGAAGCAAATGTGTGGTATGCCAGATTCTACGGTTCCTTTGCCTCATCAGAAATTTGTCAATCAAAGTACAAACTTTAAAGAGAAAAAACAATGAAAAAAATATTATATTTCATACTTCTGCAGTTAAGCTGTATGGGTATGGCTCAGGTGGGAATCGGCACCACCAGTCCCAATACCAAATCCATGCTGGATATTGTTTCCACGGAAAAGGGTGTATTAATGCCCAGAATGTCGCAGGCTCAAAGAGATGCTATTTCACCCGGAACCATAGATGCCGGTCGTGACGGATTGTTGATTTACAATACCGATACCGGATGTTATAATTACTGGAATATTGCGCAAAGTGCTTGGGTATCATTATGCCAGACGGCTTGTGATCCTTCTACGTTTGCTGATTTTACAATAGATTGTAATCAGTTTCCTGCGGCCGATACCAATACTTATACAGCAGGAGGGGCGGTTACAGGAAATACGATTACAGTGAGTGTGAATGTTACTCATGTCGGGCCTTACTCTATCGGAATTATTTCTGATAATGGTGTTTCTTATTCAGCAACAGGTACATTTTCAGCAACAGGTACACAAAATGTAACCGTTGCCAATGCTGCCGGTGCTCCATCCTCTTCTACTTTAAACTTTAGTGTTAAAAGTAATGGAATTTCAGCATGTACTTATACCAAATCTTCTGTAGCTGCTGCTTCATACACTTATAGCTGTTCCTCGGCAACAGTTACTCCATCTATGACAGAAGGAGTGCAGGGCTCAGGTATTGTGAAAGTTCCGGTAGCGGTAACGGGTACTGGAAATATTCCGGCGATTAATCAGACCATCAATGGAGTAGTATATACATTTGCGGGTATTACAGGAGCTACATCTTCTACAACATCAATTGATATTGCTTATAGCGGAACACCTTCCACAGCAGATACTGATCTGCCTATGACAAATTCTGACGGGTCTGTATGTAGTATTCATATTTCTCACTCTGGTGTGACTCCGGCTATTTTCTCGACCTCAAGTATAACTCCTCATGGGACATACACAGTGGCTACAGACCTTACTTCTTCAAATAAAATTAATGTGGTTATCAATGTAAGCGAACCCGGTAAACTTAGATTAAAATCCACCGATAAAAATGGAATTTTCTTTGACAGTGGTGAAGTTGTTACAACCACTACGGGAAGTCAGACTATTGTTATGAATGCAGCAACTGCAACTACGGGTAAATTTCCCATGACTTCTGAAGAAGTTTCTCAAGGGGGGAACGGCAGTAATAATCAGAGCTCATCATATTCCGTGAGTAATGCTTATGCCGCTAGCGGTGGTTCATCAGTAAGCGGTTCATTCTCTATTGATGTGAAACCTCATGTATGGGAGACTTTTATTTCCGGAAATATTAAAAGCCTTCGAACAGGTGCAGATAATGGAATGTTCAGGCTGGAAGTAGAGGATGGATATACTCTTCATGGTAATTCAGGTACCCCAGAATTTTATAAAGTATGGGCACATAATCTTTCAGGTAGTTCCATGACTGCGTCCATATTTGTCAGATCGAGTGCAGATAACCTGAATCAGATAAAAAAGTGGAGCGGAACAATAAGTTCCGGTGAAAAATTAGGCTCTTTGGATTGCTACCTTCAGAATGATTTTCAGGGTACCAATGTTAAACCTATAACAACCGGTGATGTAGGTGCCCACGCGGGAATCGATTCTGCAATATATGGTGAAGTAAGTGGAACAGGGGCTACTTTTACGATGGCTAATACTTCAGGCAGTAAATGGTTTAATAATCTCGGAGGCACTAAGAAATTTAAATACCGTATTATTTTTAATACAAGGGAATATTGGCAAGCTAAATCCGGAACAAATACCGCTATTGTATTGTATGGAATTTATGATAGTTCGACCAGTGTTACCAATGTTGATCCGGGATTTGGAGGTGACATTCCAATGGGGCCAGCCGGAGTAAACGGGGTAGGAGGAAATCCAAGAGAAGACTATTGGCCTTAAATTATTTAATCTCAACATTTTATATATTTAATGATAGGCTGTCTCAAAGCGAGGCAGTCTTTTTGTTTACATTATCCTCCGGTTAAATAGGGGATAATATATATAAATTCGTTATAGAAGCCTTATCATCAATATATCAGGCGTGGAGCTAAGCAATATATCATAGATCAGAGAGCAGCATAAGCTGTTACATAAGCTGTAAGATTGTTCTAAGTTTTTGAATATTGAGTAATATCATATAAAAACCGGACTTTTACCATGGCTTATCACCAGAAATTTAGAGGAAGTAGCATAAAAAGTTAATTTTCAACATGTTTTTTCGTATAAAAAAATCTCATTATAGAGGTTCGCTCTATTATCTAACGAAAAAGAGACTGTCTTGGAGACAACCTCTTCATTATTATTTTTTCCTATAATGTTGTATAGAAGGCTTTGGAAAGAAAACTTTCAGTGAATCTTATGACTGTCAGAAGATATTGAGTTTATATAGGATTTATGTTACTGCTCCCAGGTTTTGAATAAAGTCGCAGAGATCGACTTCTTTGTTGAGTCCTAGCTTTTGTTTTAACCTGTATTTTGTTACCCTCACAGTCTTAGGGTCCACTTTTAGGACATTGGATATCTGAAAATTATTCATATTAAGATAGATATAGGCAGTGTATTTAAGATCCAGATGAGTGAGCTTATTTTGGGAAATTTTTTGAATACGGTTAAATAAATTGGGATGGACCTCTTTAGTGATATACTGTAGTTCATTGAAATCGTTATCTGCTAACTGTTCTTGCTTTAAAATTTTTTTAAGATCGTTTTCATTATTTTCTATACTCTGTTTTAACTCATTTAATGCTAAATTCTTTGAATTCAGCTGAAGTGAGGTTACAATAATCTGCTTTTGAAGCTTTTCACGTTGCATGGTTAGTATCTGGTGCTGCGCTTGAAGGAAATTCTTTTCAGTAGTGATGAGATATGTTTGTTGCTTGTTTAATTTTTGTTTACGCTGAAAGGTATAGGTCAGGCTAATAATTCCAAGTCCTGAAAGTACAGTCATTAACAGAAAGATATATTTTTGCCTTCTGTATTTTTTATTTTTTGTTTTGAGCTCTTTAATAATTTGATTTTTCTGGCTTATGTGATAGAAGATTTCCAATGATTTCCCATTGCTCTCTATATCAAACAGAAAAGGGATTTCTGATTCAACGGCATACTCAACGGCTTTTATGGAGTTCTCCTTAATATCCTGCTGATTTTTACCTTCAGCGCTACTAGTTTCAATCAAATATCTGGTTTTTAGGTTGTAAAACATACTCACCAGAAAATGTTCTTTGCTTAAATCTTTAAGTGTTGTAAAACCAATATTATAATCTTTTAAAAACAGGTCATATTCCTTACGAACGAGATGGTATTTTGCAAGTCCGTACTTTACGTAAGCCAGATCGGTCGGCTTATGGGTACGTTCGGCAATTTCATTTGCTTTTTGCAGTAACATCCTTCTTTTTAGTGACTGATTGGCAGCGTCATAATGTAAAGATAATCCAATATATCCGATTACTTTTTTAGAATCATCAGGGGAATGGATAAAATTGTCATCTATTATCCGCTCTGCCTGATCGAACTTCTGATATTTCAGATAACACAATAGGGATTGCATATCTTGATTTGAATTATTTTGAGCGTATATGAGAAAAGGTGTACATAGTATGAAATATATAAGAAATGTTTTCATCATTGGTTGTGCTAAATCTGTTGTATAATATTTTTTTTTGATTTGAGTCACGGATATAAGTTTATTATTAAGACCCCCTGTTTCGGAGGCTGTGGATTTACACCCTGCTTTTTGAGGAGTGATGTATAAAAGTTAATGATAAATGCTAAGTCTTATCAGAAGCCATTCGGCGTACCATTGGACAAGAAAGTAATGTCCTTGGGTATATGGATTGATGCAACAAATGTAAAACGATGTTTTTTATTTTGCACTGGATTTATTATAGTATTATCACGAATTTAATGTCGTTTTAAAATTAACTCCAGCAGGCTTGCGCAGGTGCATTTTTAACAATTTAAAAAGGACCGGTTAATGACCGGTCCTTTGTAGTTATTATGAGTAGTACTTATTGTGGAGATGTACCAGCTCTGCGATGGAATGGACATTGAGCTTTTTAAATATTCTGAGTTTATGGGTACTGACAGTAGACATGTGAATGTTCAGTATATTAGAAATTTCCAGAATACCATGTCCTTCTACCAGTCGGTGATAAATTTCTGCTTCTCTTTCAGAGAGCATATCCAAAGGTCTTGTCACTTTACCGGAGGGATTAAAATCGTTATTGATCACTTCATGCAATAATGCTTGCGGATAATAATATCCGGAAGTAAAAATGGAATGTACCGCTTCAATAATTTTAGTGTCTTCACAGGATTTATTAAGGTATCCGTTAGCTCCTGCGGATAGGTAGGAGATTGCCTGACTTTCTTTATGACTGGTGAAAATAAGAATTTTGATGTCATCTTGCAGTTTTCTTATATCCCTGATCATATGTTCAAAAGTACTTCCCGGCATTTCGAGGTCAAGGATCAGTAGGTCGTAGTTCTTTTCGTTCATTTTTTCGAGAACTTCATAAAAACTTTCGGCATGATCAATGCTAAAATCGGGATGTGCGCCTTCTAGAATTATAGCAGTACCCATTCTTACGACATAATGGTCGTCTGCTATAATGATGTTTTTTTCCATAATTGTCAACATTTTATTTAGGTATTTTAATTTCTACTACAGTTCCTCTGGGGAAATTATTGTTAAAAGTTATCTGAGATTTAATTTTGTCAATCAGAAGAAGTACAAACTTAAGTCCATAGCCGGAGCCTTTTTTCTGGAGTTCCACGTCTCCGATCAAGATGGAATGGAGGTTGTTGTAATAGTAGATCTGATCGGGAGACATCCCCTTTCCATCATCTGTAATCTGTATATAAATAAAGGAATCATCGCAATCTGTGTCGATGATGATATTGCCATCGCTGGTGTTTTTTACTGCATTGTCAAGGATATTATGAACAATTGCTGCCAGAACGGAGCTATTGGTCTGGATATACAGGTCATTTTTAGGGATGAAAGTAATAGCAGTATTGTTATCCTGAGCAATATTTTCAAAAAATGTTTTTTTCTCCATAATCAGTTTATTGAGCAGATAGGGGACCGATTCCTCAATCTTGCTGGAAAATAGAAACGCATAATTACCCAGCTCAAGGGTGAATCGATACAAAAGTTCTGAAGACCTGTGTATGCTATGAAAATACTTTTTCTGAATCTCCAGGCTATCCGTTTCATTGAGCTTTTTAGAAAGATGGGAAAGGTGTTTTATCGGCGTAGCAATATCGTGAGAAATGGCCTCAATGAGTTTTTCACGAATAATATTACTGCTGTTGATTTCCTCTTTTTGGGCATTGATTTCTGTATTGGCTTTTTCTAAAAGGTCGTTCCTGGATTTAAGCTTTCTATCATTGAATTTTATTAATAAAAATGCTAGAAATGCCATAGCGGCAATGACTGATGCTTTAAAATAAAGACTCTGGTAAAAAAATAAGCCAATTTTGACATCTACTGTTTTATAAATATAATTGTTATTACTGCCCAGATATCGAAATACAACCTTATGTTTTCCTGGTGTTAATTTTTCCAGGGTATATTTTCTCTGTATTCCTAAATCTATCCATTGGTTTCCATCTGTTGATACATGCAGGTCTACATTATTTAAGTTATTGAAATAAGGAAAGTCCATGAAAATCTCAAGTGTCTTGAAATTATCATTGACAATATGAAGGGTATTATCCTTAATATTAACCTGACGGCCATCGAGGTAGGCTCTGTCAATATAAAAATCGGTAGCCTTCAGATAGAATGATTTTACTTTATCCGGTCTGAAAAACACCAGCCCGTTGAGTGATGGGAATACCATTTGTCCGTTACTTAAAATATTTCCGTTGGGATTTCCGCCACCATTGAGCTCATTAGTTGGTAACCCGTCTGCGGTAGTATACCGGTAATATCCGACAGGTTGATTCCTATGATCGGAATATTGGAGCAGACTCTGCATTTTGACCTTAAAAAGACCGTTATTGGTAGATATCCAGAGGTTGTGCTGATTATCTTCTAATATCGTGTGCGTATCAAGAATATAAGAGTTTTCATCCAGAGGCATTCTGATCAGCCTATCTTTTTTGAGGAGAAAGAATCCGTGATTTTTTGTAACGATCCAGATATTGCGGTCAGAGGTCTGAATGATTTTTTTTACGGGGTAATCCAGCAGCTTTTTAATTTGTTTTTTTGAGTGGTTGCCCAGATAAAGCCCATTTAAACCTCCTATAAGAAGCTGCTGACCGAAGTATTTTTTAATATCATTAACAGGGTAGTTAAAATAAAACAGCGGGGTTGTTTTTTGGAGCTGATCATTATATTCTGAAAGATAGTATTTATCATTCTTTATATACACAATATACAGCTGGCCATCCTTACTGTATACAGCATCCATCTCTTCATGTACGGGGACGGTTCTATATTTATCATACTGATACGCTTTAAGGCGTTTATAAAGTATATCGTTTTTTATAAAAAATATATCTTTTGCCTTATTGATAGCCAAAGAATATTTATTATAATCATTAAACACATCTTTATTGTCAGTTTTGTGCTGAGTTATAATCTGAGATATACTGTCGTAGATATTTCCCTGAGGTGTTATGACGCTGTGGCTATCAAAAGGGAGGGTAGCATAAAAAACATTACCGGTAAATAACGACTCACTACTTGGAGTGCTGAACTGAGGAAGGGTAATTATATATAATCCTTTTGTGGGACTTCCTAAAAATACATGCCCATTTCCTTTATTGTGTACAATTGAGGTAATATACAACAGGCCGAGTCTTTTATTGATTTGGGGAATATGGGCTATTTTTTCTGCAATGAGCTGGCCGTTTCGGTATATACTTTTATAAAGGATATCTTTATTGACCATATAGACTTGCCGGGTGCCTTGGCTCCAGAAAATAACGCTTTGTGGATTTGTATGCTGCGGACTGCTTTCTACCTGTGAAATCAGGCCATTACTGATTTTAAAGACCTTTTTATAACCGGAAACGGTCATAAAGAGATTATTGTCACTCATAAAAATATTCTTTACTAAAACCATATTGAAAGGAACTTTTATTGTTGTTCCGATATTGGTTGCGGGGTTATAGTAGGTAAAACAATCCTTATCAAGAAAATAAATGTATTGGCCTGCATGAATACAAAGCCTCTCTTTATCCATTCTGGGGGTCACAATAGAATTTTTATTGTATAATTTATACCTACGACCGTTATAGTTTACAGTGAGTGTAAAGTATTTTGTAGGCATTGGTTTTTTTAACAACTTTCGCCCCGTTATAAATAACGTTGTCTTACCGGTTTCGTCAACATTGAAAATTGAATCCTTTTCTATACTGCCCCAAAAATTAGTATATCTCGCTTGGTTATAGTGGTTTTTTACGGTCATGAACTGGCTGCCGTCAAAACGGGTAATTCCATTTTCCGTGGAAATCCAAATAAAGCCATATTTATCATTGATGATATCTTTGACACTGTTTTGTGGTAGTCCGTTATCAATAGTATAGTTTTGCCATATAAGCTCAGATTGGGCATGCAGTTTAAGAAAGGCCAGTAATATAATAAATATAAGTCTATTTTTCATCCTTACAATTGGGTTTTTAATTTATATCTATCATGTTGTTTTCAATAATTGTAAAAAAAAATCACTTTGATTTAAATTTTATTTTTGATTTCTAATTTAAGAATATTTTAAAAAAAATATATATTTTATATTTAATTTCTTAATATTATATTAAAATATAATAATTGTGTTTATTTTATTAAAAATAATGTAATTCAAATTGACGTGATAATTTTAAGCTTAATTTGTTTTTTGGTTAAAATTTTTCACAAAATGAATGGCAATGTAAAGTAAATGGTATATTTTATTATCTCTTTATGACTGAAGATTAATACCCTCCTTAGATTAGGATGTATAGTAGATATTTTCTCATCTTGTCAATATTTACACAAATTTAGGTCATAGAATTATTTCGAAGTGTAGTTTTTAATAGGGTTTGTTATAGTATTATGTTTAATTTAGTATAGATTAAAATCTACTACTTCTGCTTTGCCGAAGCTTGCTTACTGCATCTTCTGAAAAATGCTTTATCTATTCTTTTAAAAAGCTTATGATCTACTATTGCAAATGATTGTTCTTTTTTTTGTAGTTATAATTTTGTATTCGGATAGTGATAAAACTATAGGGTAGGTTTTTGCCTAAAATGGTAATACGTGTAAATTTAAACTGTGAAAAATAGAAATATAACCTGACTATAAAATAATTCCAAAAGCAAACAATTGCCCGGCAATGGATTGTTTTTAAATTGTTTATTGTTGAAATTATAGTGAAAAAGCTATGACAATTAAAAACATTATATCAAAAGAAAATGGAAAAACTATAGTGTTTTACAAATACGGGTCCCTGTGGGTTGCTTATGAGCAAAGTGCCTACTGCGTATGGGAGATCGGTGAATATACGCCTGAAGTAAGGCATATGAAATACCTCAGAAAACATGTTGTCAGCATTAATTTTCGAAATGATTTTCTCCCTGAAATCATAAACAGGCTTTCCGTGTATGGCCTTATGGAAATGGAAAAGGATCGTGTACAAATAGTACTGAAAAAAAAGATGAATGAGCGCCACTTTATGAATTGGAAGGAAAGTGTTTATTACAGAAATTTTAAAGAAAACGTTCTTTCTTTTTCATTGGAAACGAAAACATCTGTAGAAGCCTATCAGTTCCTGAAAAAAGTCCAGCAGAACCTTAATCATCAGTTATAGATTCAATCACTTTTTAATTATATTATTTATGTTTACCATTTCCTTTTTGGAAATGGTTTTTTATTCAAAAATCAACCAATTCTGTTAAAATGGCTCAGGTATATATGTTTACAGCTAAATAATGATTTAATGTAACTAAAAAACTATATATAATTCGTGATAATGCTACAGGCTACGAGGGTCATTCTAGTGATTTTGTCCTTATGTTTGTAGTACAAATTTTTATTCATTTTTTAGCAAAGTGATGAGAAAGATGACAAGTTCCCTCACAGGGTTTTTTAATTAAAACCCTGTATTTTAAGTTTAAAACTTTATTTTCATAATTCATTTGATAAGGGAATTCAGATTGTGGTTTAACATCTGGGTTCCTTTTTTATTTTCACGTTTTTTACAAGATTAAAAACTAGAGTTAAGTCTGTTTTATAGTTTCTGGCCTATATTCTGTCTACTTTACTGCATCATTAGATTGACCACAAAGATTATGGTTAACAGAGTGGGGAAAATTTGTATTAAAGTTGCGTATTGTCACATAATAACTACATTAAAATCCATCTAATGCTATAGTAATTCATATCTATAGTAGAAATTTGTTTCTACCTTTGTAATAACATTTTACACATTATTTTTAAACCTTTTTAGAAATTGTTTTATTTAACCGGGACCTAGAATTCTAGGCCCGGTATTTTAGGCACAAGTTTAGAAATCAGCGGTAGAGTTACCGGCTGGTGTGTAGTAAATTCCTGATTCTATTAGTAAGGAAGAATTATAGATACTGCTGAATGTTTTTGTTAATGTCACAGATTTCTGGTTTACATTTTTCATAAAAACGTAATAATCAAAAAAGCCTGCCGGTCAGGTACTGAATCTATTTATAACACATCTGATAAGGATTGAGGTTATATATTATGGCTGTACTCAAAGCTGGATAAACAGCGTAATATCGGAAGTATTAGCATCGAAACCATTTTAAATATGTTATATATAAAACTCTTAATTCTAGTAATTGTAAGCATGATTATGTTTTCCTGCAAAGAGGATGATTTTCAGGACCAGGCAGCAGACCTGCAATTTGAAAGCCACGCCGGAATGGTTGAAGTGGAATACAGGGGTCAGAAGCTTGCTGCATGGAAGGATAAAAATGGAAATTACGTTGTGGGGGATGATATTGTCCTTTATAGAAATGAGGTGAATGAATTGTCCGGATCTGGTGGACAAAATAAGTATGCACTTTTGGATTGGGAGCAAATAACAAATATTAATGTATCTCTCTGGCCTGGGGGACTCATCAGTTTCAATATCGGCCCCGGTTTTACCAATGCGGAGCTGGTAATGATAGATAAAGCGATACAGCATTGGAATAATAAAACTAGGATCATATTTATTCGGGTTCCGGTCAATGAAAAAGTATATTTTAAAAAAGTGGACTCCGGTTGCAGGGCCGGCCTGGGATACCCGGAAAACGGAGAAAAAAATATTGTTCAGGTCAGCCCATCATGTGATCTTCAGAGTATTATCCACGAATTAGGCCATGTCGTTGGATTAAATCATGAACATCAAAAATCCAGCAGAAACGGCCATATCATTATGAAGCCTGAAACTTTTAATTTTATAGAAAGCAATTACCATTCAATATACCAGACTTTAATTGAAAATTTTAGAATAGAGGAGACCAATTTAGGTGATCCTTTTCCATTTGACATACAATCTGTGATGATGTATGGCTCATATCCGAGAAATAACATTGCTTTGAGAGACCTATTAATAAGCCAATCTCTGCCGTTCTTTACCAAAAAAGATGGAAGTATTGTAGAGCGGCCTCTGTTAGGATTAAGCCCAAAAGATATCATGCTTGTTCAATATTACTACACCAGAAAACTGATCTTGAGAAATATTGATTATAATGTTGTCAGAGTAAAAATGAGGACCGAAGGAAGTGATCCTGATATCATGTTTTTAAATCCGGAGGAAGAAATTATGCTTTATTATGATTCGCAAAAGGATAGATATACTTATAACGGTCACGTGGTACAGCAACTTGGTCTTAATAATGGAAATGATGTCACCAATTATATAAAGTTAAGTTGGTCGGGATCAAATGATATTAAGTATTTTGTTAAGGTATCAGATCCTATGGATAGCGATGGATCGATGATACTGATTAAAGACTACGTGCATCCGGAAAATACAGCGTATTACCATTTTACCAATAGGGACGGTATTGATGGCGGTAGCAGGAAAGCGATCGTGGAATCCCAAAAAATAGATGATTATACTTCGTGTATCTATTTGAAACGGTGGAATTCAGACCGTAATACGGACAGGCAGGTGCATTCATTTAATAAGTACACCCCAGCTACTTTAAAAATCAGGAATATTAATTATCCGGCTTTAGAGAATATTGTGATGAAATTTACAGGATGCTCTGATAAAAAGATAGCGCTGGCCCCAGGGCAGAGTATTGCATTGGAATATACTGCGAATGGTTTTACCTATGGAGGATGCAAACTCAGACAATTGGATTTCAATAATGGAAATTCCAGTGATGATCTGAACTTCAGTCAGTCATCCTATTTAGGTGAGGTTACTTATCAGGGGTCTTCTTCATATATAACAACAATTATAGATACTAATAGCGGATATATTTATGGCGCTGTCGACCCTGATGGAATTGACGGAAAAGTTACTAACGCTCAGTTGGTCGGATATACAGCCCAAGGTACAATGTTTATCGATATCAGGAAATAATAATTAAAAATACATATATAAACATGAAAAAGCAATTCATCATTTCACTTTTGATTCTTTCAGCAACAGTACCTGCTCAGAAGATAGCTTTAGCACCGGAAGCAGGTTTTGGGATATCCACGGTACATACCAATGAGACCACGGGTATTTCAAATGCATCAAATTTTAATGCGGGAGTCTCGGTACGTATCAAACTTAACAATAATTGGGGAATTCAGTCAGGAATATTTTATAATCCAAAAGGCGCTCAAAGGACGATATCAAAGGACAATACAACTATTAATTCCAGACGGGTAATCAGTTATTTTGAATTACCGGCTCATCTAGTATATTATATTAATGGGGAAAATGCTGAAGGTTTGTTTGTGTCAGCAGGGATGTATCTGGCTTTAGCTACGGGAGGTCATACGTTGAAAACAATTAGGGGCTCAGATATGGATATTGAAAAAAGCACCAAAGAAATTGAGTTCGGAGATCATGTCAATCAGGTTAAGCGCTTTGATTACGGGTTGAGTTTTGGTCTTGGTTATCAATCTCCTATAGGAATTTATATCAGAGGGCAATATGATCTGGGATTACAAAATGTTGTCAATACAAAATATGTTTACAACAGAAGTTTTCAGTTAATGGTCGGATATACTATACAACTATAGAAACCTTTTAATTGTTGGATACTGATATGTTTATCATTACAATCAAATTGCTGCACATTATTTCTATTACAGGTTATTTTTTAGGGATATTTTATATAGGACATTTATTCCTTTGTTACAAATACACGGATAGATTTTCAACAGCAAGAAAGAAGATTTTAAGAAGACAATACCTGTTTAGTATTGAAAGGATATGGAATATTATTGTTGTTCCGGGTGGATTGATTATGCTTGTAACGGGGCTGATTATGTTTTTTGTAAAAAAATATCTTTTGACCATGCAGTGGTTTGATTTAAAATTGATTTTTCTCTCTATGCTGAGCATTTATCATTATTGGTGTTTTGAGAAAATCCGCCATTTAAAAGTACTAAAAGGATATGATTTAGAGACTCCAAGTATCAATTTACAGCATATCAATGAGATGGGTATTTTGATTTTACTTTTACTGGGGTGCTGTATTATTTTAAAATATTTAGCAATGATCTATTACGGGCCATTCATTACAGGCACTATTATATTGTTGTTTTTACTGGTAATAGTCCTGAAATTGCTCAGAAGGTAAAAACCTGCTTGTATGTAGTGGATGTAGGTCTTGTATTAATTTTTTTGAAGATGAAGATTAAAAACGAATTTATATATTTTATACAATCACTTCAGTTACAAATATGTGAAGTTTTGGAGGGAATAGATGGGAAGGCTATTTTTAGGCAGGATGTGTGGCAGCGCTGCGAAGGTGAAGGTGGCCGTACACACGTTATTGAGAACGGCAATGTATTTGAAAAGGCAGGTGTCAGCACTTCAGTTGTTCATGGTAAGATTCCTGAAATGCTGTCAGCTAAGGGGGTAAGCAATTGTGATTCTTTTATGGGTTGTGGCATCTCACTTGTAATACATCCTATTAATCCATTTGTTCCTTCTGTGCATGCCAATTTCAGGTATTTTGAGCTTTATGACAAAAGCGGGGAGCTTAAAGATTGCTGGTTTGGGGGAGGAGCGGACTTAACGCCATTCTACCTTGAAGCATGTGATGGGAGTCACTTTCATCGTACTTTTAAAGAAGCATGTGATCCTTTTGGCATGGAACTTTATCCTTTGTTTAAAAAACAGTGTGATGAATATTTTGTCAATGCGCACCGTAATAATGAGGCCAGGGGTATTGGTGGGATTTTTTTTGATGATCTGCGTCCTGATACAGGTAAAAGTATTGAAGATATTTTTGCTCTTTCGCAGTCCAACGGGAATGCCTTTTTGAATGCATATATTCCTTTGGTCATCAGGAATAAAGATATACCCTATACTCGGGCCCATCGGGAATGGCAGGCTTATCGGCGCGGGCGTTATGTTGAGTTTAACCTTATCCATGACCAGGGCACTTTATTTGGGATTCAGACGGGTGGACGTACAGAGTCAATTCTTATCAGTCTTCCCCCTATGGCAACATGGAAATATGATTTTCATCCTATGGCAGGAAGTCCTGAAGCTCAGATGGAAGAATGGCTTAAACCCAGAGATTGGATCAACATGAAACTCTAATTATTCTTTTAGAATTTACCAAATTTAACTTGAAGAACTCATGAGAAGTGCAACGATAATTTTAGCTACTGTCTTTTTTGTCATTACGGCATGTAAAAAGGCTGGGCCCTATCCTCCGATAGAGAAGGATATATACACCATTGACTCATTCAATGTTACAGATACGATCAAGATTACGGATTCGTTTTCTATGATCTATTCCTCGAAGAAACTTTATTTTCCTTTTATCCAGAATACAGCTTTGCTTAATCGTATTTATTTTCAATATAAAGATTCTGCCTATTTTTCAAAGCAGGAATTAGAGATTTATATGGAAAGAGATCTTTTAAAACATTATGATCATCTGAAAAATCTTCGTAAAACAAAAAACCTTAATGGTGTATGGGTTTACAGCAGTGAGATGGAGGTGAAATTTTTACTTCATCAGTATCTGCATATTCAATATACAGATATCCATAATGAAGGCTATACAATGGCACGGTGTACCTACAAAGACAAAATGTTTGACCTTAAGAATAATCGGGAACTTATCCTTGAAGATATCACCAAAATATCCAGGGAGCAGTTGCTGGTACTATTGAAAAAAAATATGTACAAAATATTTTTTAATGCAGTAGGTGATCCGCGGATCCATGAGTTTGATGAAAGGATGTCTAAAATGAATGGTTTGCATGAAATTCCGGATACCGGTAATTTTTATTTTGATAATAACGGATTGTATTTTCATTATAATCCTCATGAAATTATCTCTTCTTCATTTTTGGATTTTGTGATTCCAATATCCTGGGATCAATTGGAGGGAACATTAAGCGATGACTTTAAAGAGAGGATGAATATTGACGATGACTTTTAATAAAGTTCCAGTTTTTATGTCCGTTTAGTTAATTAAAACAAAAAATCAGAGAAGGCATGGTCTCTGATTTTTATTTGGAGGGAAATGTATTCTCAATATTTTTATTCTTTTATCCATAGCATAAACTTTTTCACTTTGTACTGAATTGTGATATGTTCTATACAATTTTGCTTATTTTTCTCCAGCCTCAACAGGGTGATTTTTATTTTTTTTCCGCTGATAAGCTGGCAAAACTGTTCAAATGAGATGATTTTTTTGTTGTTAACGACAACGGGAATGCTATATTTTTTGCATATAAAACCACTAAAATCTTCTTTGGTTTTTGATTCTGCAGCTACCTGTTGCAGTAATATTCTAAACTGTTCGTTCGATATTTCGGGTGCATTTGCGTGTGATATGAGGGTATCTTTTTTAGTCACTGACTTAGGAGAAGCCGGAATATATTGTAATGCATCTACTAAGGGATCCTTCTCGGGATTTCCCACAGGCAATGAAAAAGAAGAATGAGATTTTTCGAATTCATAGGAGCGGATATCTATTTTCGGTTTTTCTTCTTTTGTTACGGGGGCAACATAGATTGTTTTACTTGCTGAATGTTGGCTGTCACCATTGACCACAAGGGTTATTTTCTTAGAACCTTCTGAATTAAACTGATAAGTGGGTGCTTGGATTACTGCATCTATTTGATTGGACTCTCCAAAATTCCATTCCCAGGAAACACCATCTTTTTTAATCGCGTTAAATGCAACAGTTTTTCCTGTTGTCACAACATTGGGGGCAATGATCAATGGCAAATTTTCACTGTACTGGTCAGTACTGGTGATTGTTATTAATTTTTGATGGACACAGTTTTTATTAATTGTGAGTGTGACAATATAATCGCCGGGCTTTTTGTAGGAGTGCAGGGTGCGTTGCCTTTTGTCTGCCCGGGTACTGTCACCAAAATCCCATTCCCAGCTTTTTGCCCCGGTTGTGCTGTCATCAAATTCTACTGCCTTATTGGTTGTAAACTCTTTGGCATATATGATAAAGCGTGCATTTTCGCAATCTACATGCCTGCTGTATTGGTAGATGAATAAAAGTATACCTAAAGCTAAAAGGATGATAATGCTCCAAAAGACCTTGGAATCCAGGCTGGAAGAAAAAAAATATTTCATAGTATTTGTGTTTATTGTGGTAATATAATAACAAAGATAATGGCAATGTATTTATATCCATAATTTATGTTGCTATTTTATAGATTTTATTCTATGTCATTTCATGATTTGAATCATGAAAATGAGAAAATTCATCCTATACATTTGTGTATATATAATATGAAAAAGTTCATCACCGTTATTCTGGTTTTTGATAATACCTGCTTTTCCATCTCGCCGTATCAGGTATGCCGTATTAGTATTTTTTAAAACACCTACATAAAGATGAAATTTTATTTAGAACAATACTGGGTTGCACTGGTAAGTCTTCTTTCCTTATCCGGACTTGTGTCATGTACGGAGAGAAAGTATATAAACGAATTGCCTTATATGCATCATTATGAGCAATATACCAAGGAATTAAGTGGGATCAAAGATCGTATCGATTCCACTTTTGCAATGACAGATCACGAGGATGAAAAGCTCAGTGATCAGGATCTGGATATCCAGGAAAGGTACTCTATTATTATGGGAGTAATGCCTAAAAAAATCACAAATTATAAGTTATATTCTTTTATCGACAGGTGGATGAGCGATCCAGGTAATAAGCAGACCTCTGCACAGAATAAAGGAGCTGATTGCGCACCGTTTGTCTCTTTACTTTTTAATGAGGTATATCAGGAGACGATTTCTCCGGTTCCTGAAAATGTTTTTTGCTCAAAAAACATTGAATTGTTTACCGGCAGGAAGTTTCTACAGGAGGGAGATATTTTATTCTTCCGGTATGATAAACTGCATCCAATTTCTGATGAAGCTATATACTTACAAAATAACAGAATAATTGCCTGCACTGCCGGAGGATTAAATATCTATGATTTTAATGATCAGTATTTCCAGCTGAGATATGTTGCGGCGGGCAGATTAAAACCTAAAAGCTAGGAGAATGAAATATTTTGAGAATATTGCCGGGCAGATCAGCGCTTTGCCGTATGATATCAAGGCAGAGGTTATAGTCAATGATTTGTTGATAAATAAAGATCTGGAATATGAGGATTTTATTATTGAGAAAGATGGGCAGTTTTCAAGGGCCTACCGATATGATATTCTGGATTCCGAGGTAGGCAAGTATAGCTTTGGGAGTGCTCCTTTTTTAAAACTTATTCTTTCCCGTGACAGCATTTATGATATGTTGCCTGAAAACATAGTACATGATCTGAGCAGTGATATTACTGAGAACAGCGTGGATGTGATGATACAGGAATACAGGATTAAAAAGCAGGAGCAAAAGAATGCAAGGCTTTTTTTTCAACCCTTTGAAAATGAAATTTTCAGCTATGGGGTAGGCATTGAAACCTTTGAGCAGGACTTTTTATGCCGGCTGCAGAGTTCGATTTCTCCGGAAATATTTTATGAACTGTTAGGTATCCATGATGATTTATCCACTGAAATGGCTTCCCGCCTGATTAGGATACTGCCTTTTACTTATCGGATTGTAGGTAATGTTGAAATGACTTGCCAGGTGCTTTCACTACTTCTTGGAGACCAGGTTAAAATCAGCAGGAAAAATTATAATACATATGATAATGATGCGCAGAACAGTTTGCTGGGAGATTGCAAGTTAGGTATTGATATGGTGTCAGGCAGCAATTATGACCATTATACGGACCACTTAAGTGTGATCGTAGGACCAATAAAAAAAGGAGGTTTTTGTGACTACCTTGACAAGGGAAAGAAGAAGAAGTTTCTGGATTTATTATGCTCTTATTTCTTTTCCATTGAAGCCGAGATTGAATTTAATATTACTTTATTCAGGGAAGAAGAAGATTTTGACCTGAACGCAAAAGAAGTAACCGTTTTAGGATATAATACAAGGATATAATGCATCTGAAAAAATATTTTCTGAATCTAACGGAGCCTGAAATTCTGGTTTCCATCCTTGTCATTCTTTCGGTCTGTATTATGATGACCGCAATTTTCAGACAGAGGATACCGGATTTTAAAAATAAGTACAAATCCAAATTCAATTCTTATGTTTTTGTCATCATCATTATCAATGCATTACTCAGTTTTGTAGGATATAATAAACTTTTCACGGATGATGTGCAGCTTGAGTTTGCTTTTTATCAACTGGGCTCTTTGTGTTTGGGAAGTTTACATTGTTATATGTATCAGGCTTTTTTTAAGAAGTTCGGGAATCAGGTAAGGGGTTTGGAATACTTTTTTGTTCTGTTGATCATGGGTTACAGCATCATCCCCTTTGTTTTAATCTATACTTTTTTAAATGGGAGTAAGTTTGTTTTTCTTATGGTGGGACAGTATGTTTTATTTCTTCTTCCCACATTGCTCAATGAGACTTTTAACAGGGCAATGGCTATTCCACCGAAGATTTATAAAACATGGCATTTTCCGGAGAATTATAAGAACCTTCCGGGGGTTACAGATGAGGAGATGAAGGATCTGGTTGTCTTTACGCTGCTGATCGATAAAGACAGGAATGCAAAAAATTATAGTGCCTACAAAGCGAAAGGACCAACAAGGATTGATTTCGGCAGACTGTTTTACAGTTTTATATTGGATTATAATGATAAACATCCTGAAAGCGAGATAAAAGTGGAAGGGGAGAATGGGTTCTACAATTGGGTCTTTTTCTTAAGGCCCAAGTGGTATGAATCTACAAAATATGTAGATGCAGATCTTCCCCTCTATATGAATGGTATTGATGAAAACTGTGTAGTCATCTGTGCCCGTGCGCAGCATATGATCATCAGTGAGGTTGAAAATGATCAGCAGCCCGACTTTGAGTATAAAGAAGAGAATATGGTGAATTAATAAAAAAATAAACAAAATGATAGAAAAGCTAAAACATTATCCCATCCACTGGATTGATGGAATGAAGATTAATAAAAATCATTTTATAGGGATTCAGAACTATATAAGTGATGCTGTTCGAGATTCAGTCGGGATTCATACTTATCCTGTGAACTACGGACTTTTACCGGGTGATGCCGTTAGAATCAGAATGGCAGTAGACCAGCACAGACTGTTGAAAGTTGCTATTGAAGAATGTCAGGCTATTACTCCTAATGGTTCCAGGATTGATATTGGGGGTGATGATGCCGGATTATCTGAAGATATGCTATTACATCATGATGCGAGTTATGAGATCAGAGATGATGAAGATATGCGGCTGATGGTTTGTGTTGCGGTAAGCCTCTTTAACAGAGTACCTTTTGGGGAGCCTGATCCTGATGAAAATCCTCCAAGATATCCTTATGCAAAATCAGGATATTCACTGAAACTTATTCCGGAGAGTGAGTTAAAAAATACGATGGGTTTTGGAGCGGGTTATCTTACGGTGGCAAGGATAGTGGTAAGTGGTGGAGAATGTACCATGGATATGGATTATATTCCTCCTTGCATCAGTGTTTCAGGTCATACAAAATTAAGAGATTTGTATATTGAGATCGACCGTTTCTATAGCCAGCTGGAACTTTATGCTTCCCAAATCAAACAAAAGATTCGTGCTAAAAAGCAGACCCATCTTTTGTCTTTAATGGTGGATGATATGGCAGATAAAACGCTTGGCTACCTCGGATCAGAAATTAATGCTTATCGCTGGTCTGCTCCTTATGCGCCTCCGACTCGTATGTTCTCATCGGTTATTGCTTTGGGAAGAGTCCTGAAGAATTGTATAGAGACTTATACAGGTTCAGGTAAAGAAGAATTACTGAATTACCTGACGGAGTGGTGTAATGTAAGTCAGGGAGATTTTGAATCTATTTTTTCTGATGCTCTGAATGCTGACTATAATCATAATGAGATTGATAGAATTGTTGTTAAAACAGAGCGGCTGATAAAAACTACAGAGGAGATGTTTTCCATTCTTAATCAGTTGGATTATATCGGTAAAAAGAGAGACGGAAGTATTTTTGTTTCTGAAAAGCCGGGTGATCGGGATGCTGTCCATCAAGCCAAAAGGAATCATTCTTTTCTGGCAGAGTAATAACCTTATGACTATTGTAGTATGATGGAAATCCTTAACAAAAAAGAAAGATTACGTGCATTTCTTTTTTTTATCTTGTTCTTTCTGGTTGCCGTATTTACTTTGGTTGCAGGACTGTTTTTTAATACGTATTTCCCTTTTAAGGAGAATTCTTTACTAAAGGCTGAAAATAATACGCTTAAGAAGGAAATGGATATTCAGGATCACTTTTCTTTTCAATTAGAGAAAGTAAAATTCGCTGTAGACTCTATTGGAGTACAGGGTAAGAACGATTTCTTCAATGAGAATCTGGCCTTATCACTCCTTACGGACATGTATCAGCAACTTCCTAAAGACAGTATCAAAAATGAGGTTATGTATAGTAATATTATCATGGGTTATAAAGACCTTGTGGACCGTAAGAAAGAGATCAAACGCCTGTCATTAGTGGGAAAGAACATAGACAGTTTACGGGCGATCAATAAAATCCTGAAACAGGAATATGATAAAATCAAAACAGACCTTGACGTCTGTCGTCAACTCTATAAAGCTCAGTAATGAATACTTTCAAAACCTATTGGACTTTTTTCTTCATTGGTTTCGGGGGACTGTTTTTACAGGCACAGGTGGTTTTGGACTCTGCTCTGAAAACGGCTCAGTTCGATTGTAAAATAACGCAGACCAAGGAAAAGCTCGGGAATAAATATTTCGTCAGTACCCAGGATCTTAGGCTTCGAGCTGAAAATGAAGAATTTGTTTATGCCATCATGGAGCTGGGGAAAAGAGTCAATTCTATTTTTATGTATATCAGGATTATCGATAAAAATGTATGCATTAAAAAACAGCAGGTGGTGGAGATCAAATATGTCAGTGGTGAAACGGTGAGTTATAAAAATGATTACCCTGTGAACTGTGACGGCATTTTTGTAAGGAAGTTTAATCAAAAAGAGTTAAAGACAATAAATGAAAAAGAAATGGCTGTTATCAAAATATATACCTATCAAAAGAATTACGAATTTTTGATAAGTAGTACGCAGAACTATAATATCAATAATCAGATTCATTGTCTGGCTGCCTATAGGATAAAGCCGATATGACCTCAAGGATAACACATGATAAGAAATAATGCTTTATTCAGCGTTAAGGTGAATGTGATGGTGAAACTTTAAAAATGGAGATATTATTGCAATGAGAGGAATTTATTATAAGACCCCAATGGATTTTGGTCGGATTATGGATCAAAGGGACGGCGAAAAAGTATCTGTTGATCAGTCTATTGCTGAGCATCTTTTTATGATTGTTACCACTCCCTTAGGAAGGTGCAAATTTGATGATCACTTTGGAACTGAAATTTTTGAAGTAGACTTTGATCTTCCTAAAAGTGATAATTCTATCAAGGAATTTATCAGCAGAACGGTCAAAAAATCTATTATAAGGCACGAAAAGAGACTTCTCTTGGAGGATATAGAAGTGGCGGTTAGCAATACTGACATTGGAAAATCAGAACGGAAAAGAGTAAAGAAAAAGGTAACGGTTGCTGTAAAAGGATTGATAAAAGAAACGGACAGGCCTTTCTTTTTTCAAAAATCTTTTTTTATAGGACCTCTTTCATATTAAAATTGTATGAATCAAGAAAAAATTAAAGACAGAATATTCCGCAGAGCGGCAAAACTCTGGGGATATAATGAACTGGAAGCAGATTCTTCCTTTGACCCTATTGTAGGTCTTATGCTGTCAGCTACAGCCTCTGAGCTTGAAAAGCTCGGATTTGAACTCGAAAGCTCAAGGGCACGTATTACTGAACGGGTCCTGGAGGTGTTGTTTCCGGAGGAAGTTTCCGGTGTGATGCCTTCCAGATCTGTACTTCAGATATTTCCTCTTGAAAATGGGACCAGGCTTTCATTACATGATCATTTTAAAATCGATCAAAAGGCATCGCAAGGTCTTAACCGTTCGGAGGCTCCAGGTAAGGATATTTATTTTTGTCCCACAATAGAAGCTCACCTGACTACAGCCCGGGTTGAGTATCTGGCTCACGGTAAGGTTATGAAGATGCAGGAGACTTCTTTTTCCACGGCGGTACTAGAGAAAAGTGAGAGCCATATGCCGGCTGGTGAAATATGGGTAGGAATCCGCAGTTCAGATTCAGGATCTCTGGACAATATGATGTTTTATATTGATCTTAATAATCAGTATCAGAAAGAATTATTTTTTCACTATATCAACCAAGTGAAAGTATGTTACAATAATCAGGAGTTTGAGCTTGTCAAGGGATATAATGTTGATCAGAAGCCTGTTGACTTTAGTGATGTTCTTATGAAAAACCATTTGGAGCTTGACTATATATACCAGGATGTGAATGCCTATTATTTTTCGAGGTTTTTTACATTGAAGCAAAAAATAGAGCCTGCTGAAAAATGTCAGAGTGGGGAGCTTTTTACGCGCTATTTTCCTGATAGCAAAATAGCTGAAGATGAGGATATAATCTGGCTTCAATTTAAATTCCCTGAAACAGTAGAGGATGAGGTACTGCAGAATGTCAGTATTATTCTTAATTGCGTTCCGGTCGTTAATATTTATAATACCAAGGCCTATAAGAGAGCTTTGGGAAGACTTGATATTCTTCCGATTCAGTCCGAAGATCATTTTTTAGCTTTGGATTATGTATCCGATGATGCAGGGCGAAGATTTGATGTAAAGAACTATGAGAGGGAAAGAGACAGCATATCTGCTATTCTGAGGAGAGGAGGGGTGAGCAGGTTTGATCATCGGAGTGCTTCTGAGCTGCTTCAATATCTGTTGGAAGTGATCAAAGATGAAACGGCTGCATTTTCAGCAATCGGAGGTGATTTAGCCAGGGAGATGCTGGTGCAGATCAGCCAGAATATGGCAGCTTTGCATCAGCTTGCCCAGGAGAAGAATTTCTCTTATATCCATAACCCCTACCTTATGATAACTGGTAATACATCAAGGTCGGAGACTTCTTATAATATTTCGTATTGGAATACCCAGGCTGAAGAAGCCAATCATATCAGGCCGGGAACCCTCTTTGCTGCGGACCAGCCTGGAAGTTTGATATGTGAAAGGAATTCTGTGATGATAACCTCCTCATGGGGTGGAAGAAAAAGCCTTTCACCACAGGATAAGATTCTTTCTTTCAGAACGGCATTGCTTAGCAGAGGAAGAATAGTAACCCCGGCAGATATCCGGGAGTTAGCTATGGGACATTTCAAGGATACAATTACAGATGCCAGGGTAGAGAAAGGGACCAGGAAAGAAGTGGCTTTAAAGAATGGCTTCAGCAGGACTGTAGATGTTCATCTTTTTAGAAATCTGTCCATAGGGGATATTGGTGAGGAAGAATGGAAATATAGCTGTGAGAGTTTTTTGTTGAAACTCGAAAATAATTCTACTCATATGCTTCCTTACAGGATATTTGAACATTAATATGTTGCTGATTTATAGGGAGGTTAAGACCTGACCTTGAAAGCTAAAGACTATAAATAATAATTAAAAATATATATTATGTTATTAAACAAAGGAATTGGAGGAAACGAAGTTCCACCAGAAATAAGCGAATCCATCTTTGAAATTCCCCAGAACAGGACACTTTTGGCGCAAAAATTAACGGCCCATGATCCTGTAAAACCTGAACTGGTTGAAGGATTGGATACGGTAGAAAAAGTTTTTGAACATTTTAAGCCGGAAATTAAAGTTGAATTTGAGGATGAAAAGGGAGGTTCTAAAATAGAATCTTTGAAATTCAATAATCTTGGAGATTTCGGGATTAAAGGGATTACCAGGCAGAGTGATTTTCTGTCAGGTTTGGAAACGGAAAAAAATCAATACCAACAAATCATCAGGCAGCTGAAAACCAATAAGATTTTAAAAGCCGCCATAGAGGATCCTGACGCCCGAAAAGCTTTATATAGCACTTTGCAGGCTTTGATCCTGGAATTGGAAAATAATCAATAAAAGCACAAATTATGGACAAGCAACAACAAGTACAGCAATCATCTGGTATCCCGGAACGATTTAAAGAAGAATATGCTCCGGTAGATAACCTGGCAGCACTGGCACGTTATGGGGGGTTTGACCTTTTGGAAATATCCATTGATGGGGTTCAGAATATTAATCCTGAAAGAAAAGCCCGGAAAAGAATTTTTTTAACGGAGCCTGGTAAGGAGAAAGAAAAGGATACCTTAAAAAAGACCCTGAAGTTGTGGGCGAGTGTGCTGGCTAACAGTGAATCTTTGTCAGATATGGTTACGGATTGTGAAGAAAGGAAAAAGTTTGCGGAACAGCTGTTAGTTAACAATTTATCCAAAGCGGTTGAAGATACCAATGAAATTGAGGCAAATTACAGAACGGTATCCTTATTTTATAAAAATACAGAGTCTGCAAAGGTTAAAAATATTACGATTGTCAATGCTGCACTGGACCAGCTCAAGGATCTGGATAATACCCGTTTTATTGACACCATCCATACGGAGCTCACGGATAATTATGACAGACTGGATCTTAAAAATAATTATGGAATTTTAGTTATTCCCGGTTATTTAGGTTCCAATAAGGTTATAGAAAAATGGGCTAAACTGGTGTATGAAAATAAGGTAATGCTTGTCACGGATTTCGAGCATCTTGATGAGCCTGACGATGTTATGGAAATGTTTGATCAGGCTTACCTTACAGGGGGAGACGTATACAGATCAAATGTGCTGATGACCTGTAACTGGCTTGTAGGCAGAGGCAGGTTTGAAGAAATAGAGGAGCGTGAGAACATGTATATACCCCCATCTACTGCATTGGCGGGAAAGATTTATAAAACATTGATGTCTCAGGTTACAGCAGGAAAAAAATTCGGGGGGATTAATGAAGTGGAGGGCGTAAAATTTGATCTTAAAAAAAGTGAAATTGCCAATCTTGAAAATTTAGGTCTTATTCCTATGGTGAATGAGTATGGGAAGGTGATGGCTTTTTCAGGGAAAACTCTTTTCAATGGAGACAACTTGGGGCTGCAGACCTATTCCGTAGTGCGGGTTTTTGATTACGTTACTAAAGTGTTGATGGATTTTCTGAACAGAAGGGCATTTGAAAATTTCACGGCAGTGACCCGAAAGGAAATTATGAATCAGATTGTCGGATTCTTGGACAGCATTGCCGGCCCTGGAAAACTGATAGAAAATTTTGAAATCAAAAGATTTGAGCAGGATCCTGTTCAAAAGGACCGTATTCATCTGGATATTCATATGAAACCTTATTTTCCGGCTAAAAACTTTTTGATTAAAATGGATGGTCATAAAGGAGATCAGGGGAATGAATGGGATACGGAATATAAGCAAAACTAGAGTGAGCTTATTTTGCCAACGCCTGTAATTATTTTAGGGAATCAATTCAAAAAAGCAGTTCCGATTAAAGCATACTTATGCATTCTCTCTTCTATCGAGGAGATTACTGAATATGCTTAGAGATATGCATCCTTAAAGGTATTGCAGATTGATTAAAGCACCAATATTATATAAAGTCGGGTAAGTATGGTACAGCGTAAAAAGACTGTTATTTACTTCTTTCTGACTTGAATCAAAACTACAAACATTCTGTATCTGCTGATGCAGACGCTATTTTTCAGGGTTCCCGCTTCTGAATATTTCGGCATCTGCTTGTGTGAGGAATGTATTGTATTTCAAATATTTATTAACATTAAATTTTAACATTATGTCATTTAAAGCAAAGTTAAAAGTAGCTGGTAAAGAGTATAATATACTTAAAGTCAGCTACGGATTATTTCAGGAGACTGATGCAACGGGAAGGCCTTCCACCGTTACAAGAGGAGGGAAGATTGATATTGTCATAGAGGGGACGGGGGCTACTGATCTTTTCGAGTGGATGACCAATTCTTTTGAAAGAAAAGATGGAAGTATTGTATTTGCTAAGCGGGATAGCGATGCAACACTAAAAGAATTGAAATTCACAGAAGGATACCTGGTGAAGCACAAGGAAGATTTTGATTCTACGGGAGATAATCCATTGACTGAAGCCTTTACGATTTCCTCAAGAAAAATCGAATTGGGAACGGGTGCCTATGAAAATGAGTGGGTATAAACCTTGAGGATAAACAGTAGTAATCTGTTTACTACTGTTTATCTTTTTATCCATGTTTATTAATTTAATTATAAGCTATTATATTATGTCATTTTTATCGAAATTAGAACTAGACGGTATTACCTACAATATCCTTGAGTGTCAATATGGTTTTACCCAGGCAACTGATAATACCGGTAAGCCTCAGGGCATACCTCAGGGAGGAGAAATCCTGATTAAAATTGAAAGTACGGGAAATTCGGAACTTTTAACCTGGATGCTGGATCATAATCAGACGAAAAACGGTAAGATTATTTTTTATCGCCGTGATGCGATCAGTAAACTTCAGGAACTGGTTTTTGAAAAAGCATACTGCATCGGTTTTAAGGAGAAATTTGATGCCAACAGCACCCAACCTTTACAGATTGAAATGCGCATGATTGCAAAGAAGTTTGATCTCAATAGTGCAACTCATGAGAAAATGTGGAAATAAATAAAAAAATGTTGAGCAGTGATGCTGTATGATCCATATCCCTGATATGCTGTAACATCTCACGTATAGGAAACTTCCTGCAAGGCACTTTAAATCAAGTTAATCTCAATGCAATTTTTGTCATGTCAAAAAAAATATATACACAGTCTGATCCCTCATCGGATACATCCGGGGATCCATATGCAGAACAGAATTCTTCCCAACCGATAATTTCCATGCTAAAAGAAAAAGAAAGTCCTTTAGTATATTGTACGCTGGCGCTTGAAGGAAAGCCATTTCTTGATACCTCCAGTTTTTCATTAGAATTGCAGCAGCTTACCAATGAACACGATTGTTTTACGATCCTTGTTCCTGACGATGCATTGGACGGTTTTGAAGGATATGTGATGGAGAATTCCAAAAATATTCTAGGAAAAAATATTACCTTTTCTTTTCATCGTTTCGCAAGCATATGTCAGTCTTTCAGCGGAGTTATCACCAATATCAGGAATAAGAAAGAAAACGGGTACGGTAAGCTCATTATCACCGGAAATGCGCCTAGTATTCTCCTTGAAAATGGCAAAGCATGCCACAGTTTTGAGAACAAAAAGCTTAATGAAATCATCAAAGAGATCACAGAGGAACATTCGGATATTAAAATACTTGTTGAGAACCTGAACACTCAGTATATCTTACCTTATACTGTACAATACAAGGAATCGGATTATCAGTTTATAAAAAGGCTTGCCCAACGATATGGGGAGTACTTTTATTATAATGGCCAGCAGCTGGTATTTGGTAACAAAGTGCAGTCTACGGTTATCCTTGAAGAAAATATTGATCTTATTGAAGTTGAGTTTGAGCTCAACATCAAACCTCAGGATTTTGAATATACGGTTTATGATGCCAATAAGGGGATCAATACAAAAGCAAAATCATCCTCTATCCGTTCACAATATAAAGAAAATCATTTCCAGGCTATTGCTATTAATGCTTCGAAGGAAGTATATCAAAAGAAGCAGCAGATGCTGTTCAATTACAGTGGTATTTCCGATGTTACGGAAAAAGAGCTTAAGGAAGTGGTATCTAAGGAGAAGGAGAACCGGGAAAAGCTTGTTCAGGTAAGAGGAAAAAGTAAGGATCCGGCAGTAAAGATAGGAGGGAGGGTTCAGCTGATAGATATCAACGGAAAGGCAATGGAGACCTATAGAATTACCGAGATTACGCATTATCATGACGGAAATATCTACTATAATGAATTTTCCGGTATTCCGGATCTCTATATTGCCCCTTATCAGGATGGTGAGGCGGTACCTGTAGGTGAACAGCAGTCGGCAAGGGTTGTGGATAATAATGACCCGATGGGAATGGGGCGAGTGAGGGTTCAGTTTCCTTGGCAGGAGAGTAAAGGAACCAGTTCTCCTTGGCTTCGACTCGTTCAGCCGCATGGAGGTGTTGGAAAAGGCTTTTATTTTGTGCCCGAGACGGGAGAAGAAATTTCAGTGGGATTTGAAAGTAACAATGCAGAAAAACCTTATGTGATGGGAGCCCACTACAACGGATCTGAGAAAAGTGGCTACCAGACGGAAAATAATGCTAAAAAAGTGATTCAGACCCGAAGTGGAAACCGTATTGAAATGAATGATGAGACAGGAAGTATTATCATAAGGGATGCCAGTAACAATACTATTGTGTTGGACGGTAAGGGGAATATTGAAATTAATGCACCTAAATCCATTCATCTTACTGCTGGGGCAGAAATAAAAATGGTTGCTGGGGCAAAAATATCGGTTGCAACGGTTAATATGGAGCAAGCTATTGCCAATAAGCTGGAAACCACTGCCACCCAGATCAGTGCCAAAGCCATAGCAAAAATTGAATATTCGGCGCTGGAAATTATGACAAAGGGTGAAAAGAAACTCGATCTGAAAACAAAAGAACTTACCTTAAGTGCTGAAGAGAAATTAATGATGCACTCGGATAAGGAGGCTATTGTGAATGCCAAGTCCAGTGTAGGGATAAAAGGTGGTAAAATCAGTATGGATAATAAGCCTAAGGGCCCTGAAAAAACGAAGCAGGAAAAAGATATGGAAAAAGTAAAAGCGCTCGGTCTGGAGAAAATTATTCCTTCGAGTATTGATAAAGGACTGGAATACGTAGATAAATACAAAAAACTGACAACAGATCCAACGGCTCCTGTAAGCTCAACCCAAAAAAAATAAGATAAATCCCAGATATGCCAGAGATAATCACAGAAAAAGCTTCTTTGTTATGTGACAAAGGAGCAGCACCATCATCATTGTCGGTTACCAGCCAATGCTGTTACAGGGCAGATGGTAAGCTTATAGCCACAGAAGCAGATAAGAATACAGAAGTCAATATCGGTTCTTTCGGGCTTTGTTCCATTACCAGGATAAAATGTATCCCTGTTGTTATAAAGTGGGAGAACACTGCAAAGCAGAACAGTTTTAATGATCATAAGGTCCTTACGGAAAAAAGCATATGCCACTGCACTACCGGCGGCCAGATATCCGTTACCCATAAAGGGCATTGTGAAAAACATGATACCGAATAACTATCGGCCATGATTTAATATGACGTTACCTCATACGATCCTTGCTTTTGAAGTAGGGATTTTTTTATTTTCCGCCAAGGATTTCCACTATTGAGCTGTCAGAATGACGCACTATCCAACTGCTGATTGTTGTTATTATTGTTAGATAAAAAACTATAGTGAACTAGTGATAGTATGACTGGCAATCATTGCTTTGTTGACGAATGAGGTGTTATATTTGTGATATGGTAATGAAGGGGTTATATAGTAGTATTGTTTGGAACCATAATGCATTATAAAACAATTTCAGGAGATTGCATAATATCATCTGTATTTCTATAAGATGGTAGTATTGAGGGAAATGTTTTGATCATGTTCATATAAAATTATTCATTAATATATAAACAAATGAGAAAATTGTATTTATTACCTGTTTTTCTTGGTTATCTGTACTACGGGCAGGTTGGGATCAACAATGTAACTCCCAAATCTAGGTTGGATGTTACGAGTAAAACCACAGAAGGAAGTTCTTCCGAAGGTTTAATTATTCTCAGGATAACTGGGTGAGCAATACTGAAATTGATGCAGGTACTGCCGGCACCTATTATTTGTTCACTAGCAGTTCAAAATTCTATGATTGTATTAATTTTTCTATTTATTAATGTACTAAATTCATTAAAATGTTTCGATATTAAATACATATGAACTAAACTAACTTTAATTTATATCATTAGCATTAAAGTTAAAGCAATTGAATATTACCGTTAGTTTTAATTCTTATCCTTATTGAAATGATCAACTTCGTTTGAAAACATTTCATTATAGTCCATATAACCATGCTTAACTAACTATATATTTTTACAACAGCTTAAGACCCATGATTTTTTTTGACGTTAAAACACAAAGTTCCTATATAATCTTAGCGGGGTCTTAAGAAGTGGTAATCATGATAAGGGACTGGTCCGTAGCTGCACTGATGGTTTTGTTATTAATAATATAATTTGTGCAAGATTTCATATGTATCGTCAGTAGCAGTACGGATCCTCCTCAAATCATAGTGTTTTCTCCACTAATTTTTAATTTACTGAAGAGGCTTTCTCAATAATTGAGAAGGCCCCTTTGCTTTTACGGGTGCAGTAGCATTTGCCTTCAAAGCCTCTGAAATACTTCGATTATAAAATCGATTTTTTCTTAATATGTTTAGTGAAAAATCGACATTTAATTCAAGATAATACGACTTTAATTGGGAGGATTTTAAAAATGAACTGTTTACATTTGTTTTATTAAAGATCCATATTTTAACTTTTGTTGCAGTATTGTGGTATTTTATCTGATCGCTTTATGATTTTTATAGGTAGTAATACAGGACATTCCTCCGCAAATATTGCAGCAAAATTCATCTGCTCCTATAGCAGATATTCTTTGCCAGCTAAATAGTATAGGTATTCTCAATTTATAGTATCATAGCCGGGTATTCATTGAGCGTTTGACTTTTACGCTATTAGAAAACTATAACCTAAGTAAATTTTATTCAACTTTTTTAAAAGAAGCAGTATGATAATAGACGAAGATTTGCTTTTAGCAAAGGGTGAAATTAGGTATTATAAGCCGAATGAATTAATTTTTTGTGAAGATGAATTTCCTTTTTATTACTATCAGATTATCAATGGCAAGGTAAAGCTCAATAGTTATAAAGAAGAGGGTAAGGAGTTTATTCATAATATATTTTCAGACGGACAAAGCTTTGGAGAATATACGCTTTTCGCTGAAAAGCCCTATCCAATGAATGCCGAGACTGTTACTCAAAGCAGTATTGTCAGACTTCCCAAGCAAACATTTTTTGAACTGGTAGAACAGAGCACGGAGTTGTTATCGGTGATGGTAAAAAATCTTTCCCATGGAATGTATGATGAATGTATTATTAAAAAATATCTTACTTCTTTAAGCCCTGCGGTTAAAATAAAAGGACTGCTGGATTACTTGAAGGGTTTCCAGAAAAAGAAATTCCTGTATTCGTTCAAAATCCCATTAACAAGGAATCAGATGGCATGTCTGACGGGGCTTTGTGAGGAAACGGTCATCAGGACCTTAAAAAAAATGGAAAAGGATAAGATTGTCACGATCCGCAACGGTAAAATTTATTACTGAAGTATCTATATCTATGAATGTTGAAGTTATAAACAGCAGAATTGATATGTTGATAAGAGCTGGGATCTAAACTCACTGTTACATAAGTGTATCAACCATAAAGAGGCCTTAAAAAAGGTTTTAATATCCGGTTGGGCAGACGCTTGTTCATTATTTTTTAGGAATCCAATCTTTTATCTGCTTCAGACTTATTTGCTGCTGTTTCACAAGATGATTATTATGTCCAGATTAGTAAGTATCAGGTTTTACAGGAAGATTGCCGAGGCAAGGAAAGATAAGCGGTTATTAGAAAAAAACGGAATAAATGGATTTATTGCCAATGAACATCTCGTTCAGCCAGATTGGCAGTTGTCACAGACGGTAGGGGGAGTGCAGCTTCAGGTTTTTGATGTTGATATGGAGGATGCTATGAATGTTCTCTCTGAGAGAAATCATGATGATGTGCGGTATGTAGATAAAACTACGGCAGAAGATGATGAAAAGCCTCCCGTGTGTACCCGATGCGGATCCGGGCGTATTTTCCAGATTGAAAAATTGGGTGGTATTTTTAGGATAAGCAGATCTATTTTCGGATTTCCGAAGGAAACTTCAACATTGTATTATTGTTATCATTGTGATGGTGATTTTATTTGTTGAAATTGCTGCATTTGAAAATGGGAATCTGATCAAGGCTTAAATAGTTGAAAAACTACACCTTATTAATAATAAAACGAAGACTATTATACAAAATATGTGAAATATCTTTTTAGCTTTGTATACAATCTTAGGAAGATATTTCAACATATATTTGAAGTATTTAATCTGAATTATTGTTTTCATTATCCGGTATTGGGTAAGACCATTACCGGATTTTATTTCATTGACGCAGAGCAAACCAGCACTTACCCCGCAATAAAATCATCAATCTGATCAGATTGAGTATTAGATTATAATCATACAAAAACCAATTCCATGCGAAAACTATATTTTTCCGTTTTATCAGGCATTTTGATTTTGTCTCTCATGTCTTGTTCGAATAAGTCAAATAATACAAGGAAACCACAATATTTGGCTACTCCGGGTATGTACAGAACCGATACGCTTATTTCCGGCAACCATCTGGAACCTGAAAGAGTTGTCACAGATAATGTTATAAACCGCACTGTTGATATGCGTCAGTTTCCTGTTGAAATTGCTGAAGAATTTACGGATGAAAATCAGAAACTGGTATTGCAGTTGAGAAACGTCAGGAGCACAAAAATTTCAGGTCGCATTATCCCCGAATCCGGACAGGATAATATTCGTTTTAATAATATTGAGCTCAATAAGCAAAGTATTGATGGTCCTTTCGGAAAAGATTTTGAATATGAGCTCAATCAGGTAGGGGACTACAGTATTGTCATACAGAAAAGCTCAATGGCTTCAGGCAGTCAGAAAGGTAAATTCAGGGTCATTCTGAAATAGTGATCTGGATGTAATTATTGATATTGGGTATATCCTAATCTACGTCTAATTAAAAATTAATATATGAAAAACGACAATCATGCTGTTAGCAACGTTCCATTTGATAAAGTTATCATTTTTGACAGAGAAGGAAATCAGACGGTTTTAAAAACGTACAAGATTATCATTGAGTTGGGGGGGAAAGAATATTTCATTGAAAATAATCCGCATCCCCGAAAGCCGGACGGGATAAGTATCTATTTCGATGCCAACCGGGGCAATCCCAAATTTTTTGCGGTGTATCCCGGAGGTGGAAATTTGGTACACCTTTCTATTAATTCGTGTGAAGATTTGTAAAAGCCGGTATTAATTATGGAATGGCTTTTAGCAAAAATACGGGAGAATCTTTTTTGTCAAAAAGATCAATCTCCCGCTTTTATTCCAAAACCTGTTCAGATTCTCCTAAAACTTACTGCTGGGCATTACCATTTGGTTTATTATGGAAAGTATATTTTGAAGTGCAAAATAGGTCATGCTTTCATTTTGTTTCTCCACCATGTTTTCTTCTAGCCATCTGGTAAATATCCATATGTTGATAAGTAACAATTGACAGGATAGGGGCAGTGTACTTGTTGGAATTTTCTATCTGCAATTGAGAAGCTGATCTTCACAGATCCTGTAGACCATATATTTATTGTCGGTTGAAAATTTAATACAGGATTGGTCATTACATTTTTTAGGATTCTTTCTGTATTCATCCATATACCTTTGAAAATCCTCTGCTTTAAAAGGAAAGATCATAATTTCCGAATCACTAAAATCTCTTAATTCTCCCAAGCTTTGTAAAATTTCTTTTTTGTGCTTTAACGCCTGATTAAAATCCATGATTACTTTTTGTTTTGAAAGTTTAAAATGACCAGCTTACGCTGGTATATGATCACGCCGATTGCCTTCTGATTACTATTAATCAGTGAAGATCGCAGCACACTATTCAAAAAAAAAATTTGGGTATTAAATATGCAACAAAAATAATTAAAAAATTACCATAAAACAAGTAGAGCGGCGGCTTGTGACTTATGATAGTGGTTTGAATAGCAGGGTCATGGATAGGTTGGTATTTACGTGAATTTTATCCAAGGCAGATGAAATTGCAATCCTATATAGGCTCTTAGTTTTATATGACACCTGCTTAGAATCCCCCTCTGTAGCAGGATTGCTAAAAATTTAACAAGACTCCCTTGAGGCGATGAAACGATCAGGATTTTCCAAAGCCTGAAGCAAAAGAAAAGGGTCAAAAAAAAAAAATCAGCTGTCTATCAATTATAAGATGTAATGAAAAAACTATAACCTGTTAAATAAAGTACTATAAATTGTTGCGCTTGTTGTAAAGATAGGTCATACTTTTATTTTCTGTAGATACTCTCATATTAACCTTCAATATATAATAATAACTTTCAATTTTCATAGCTGACAACAATAACGTCATATTTTTTAAACCTGTTATGATTTTTTGATTACTCAGATGTATCGTAACTGGGAAGTCATTATCTGGACGACAGTTCTACAGAAGATGCTTTTTTAGACTAAAAATGATATTGTTACTCCAGGTTCAATGATGTAATGAAACGCTCATTTTAATTATCCGGTAGAATATAAACTTTGTCTCTTTCAGAAGGAAAGTATATGATGAGACCTTAAAAATAACGGGAGATCAAGATCTTTCTGAATAAAAGAATCCTTTGGTATATTTATTAATGGCAGCATACAATTATTTGTTGAGCTTTTTGCAGAAGCTGAGATCCTGATAGAGTTGTAGTTAAAAAACGATCATCTGTTCAATATAATATTACTGCTTTTGATATTAGGAATCAAAAGCATATTTATAGATTTGCATGCAGACCTGTTTCGAGGGTATCCATTATCTTGATCGAAAGGATTATTTTTTTAACATCAGGTTTGTGTTTTACTTTTATTAGCAACTGGCAATGGTATTCCATTGCCGGTTTTTTATTTCTCTAGTGGTATGGGAGGGTAAGACGAGGTAAAATATAAATATTTACTTATCGAATATTTTGTTTTGCTTACATGGCCTGCAATATCTCTATCCAGTTTTTGATAAATATTTCTTGTTTATTTTTAGTTAAGACCTGTAGGGACAGGAAAGGATTAAGATCCTCTAATTCAACAAGGAGAAGTGTACCATCTTGTAGACGGCAGGCATCTATTCTGGTAATTCCTCTGGTTAGATGGTTCCATTGAATAAACTGATCTGCAAATGCGATATCGCTGGCAGACGGAATGTACTCAATAAGTTCCCATCTTTTATCTTTTTGTGGGGCATATACGGCATACTGAAACCTGTCATTGAGATAGACAAAGGAGACTTCATAGATGAAATCAATAAATGGCTGGATAATCTTGCCGCTAAGCTCTATGGAATGGATATCTTCAATGTTGATTTGCTGCTGTCCAATGGAATCTGCGCCGTTTTTCATCTTAACCATATAACTCTCAGAAATTCCCAGCCTATCCAGCTTCTGTAATTTATCTACGGTAGGAATAACCGGGAAATGAATCCTGGTCAGATACAACAGGTAGTTTTTTCCTCTCTGATCTCCTTTTCCATCAAATGAGTTGAATGTTAAAAGACCTTTATGTTTAACATTATGAACAAATTCTCTGAAGTAAGGTTCATATTTCATTACTGATCCTGTATTTCTAAAAATGATAATGTCTGCATATTCCAGATAGGAATTGGCTTGGTGGGGATGACCGATCAGGATATTAAAGTAATTTTTCAGTTTTGAAGTAATATAAAGGTCTTCTCGGTAATAGGCTCTTCCCTTAGCCACGTAATAAAAATCAGTAAGGTATAAAATAGTTTTCATGCTTTACAAGTATTGAACAAAAATAAAGGGAATTCCTAATCGTATGGAATGATGGTGTGTCGTAGTATCTGGATTTACATATAGCGATGTAACTAATGGTTATGCATTTCACTAGATAAAAAACTATACTGAATTAGCGATAGTATGACTAATAATCCGTTTCTTATTGACCAATGAGGTTTTATATTTGTAGTATTATAATGAAGGGATAATATATTACTATTGTTATAAAATAAAATATTCATTAAATATATAATAAATGAGAAAAAATTGTACTTATTACCTATTTTCCTTGGTGTTTTATGCTACGGACAGGTGGGGATCAGTAGTGTAACTGAAATCTATATTTGATGTTACCAGTAAATCACAAGCGGATGTTATGTTGTATTTTTAAAAGGAAGCTCCTTACTATGGAATCCTAACAATGCCTGATCACTATATTTTTTTACACTTGCTTAAGACCCATGACTTTTATTGACGTTAAAAACACAAAGTTCCTATATATAATCGTAATCCGGGTCTTAAGAAGTGGTAATCATGATAAGGGGCTTATTCGTAGCTGCTCTGATGGTTGTTATTATAACAGAGTAAAGATGGTTCAAGATTCATATGACCTTAAGTAGCAGTAAGGATCCGCGCAATTATAATATTGTATTTCTCCACACTAATTTTAATATCCTGAAGAGGCTTTCTCAATATTGAGAAAGCCTCTTTTTTTACGATTGTTGTATTTGAAAAACAGTCGTTATATAGATAGAACTTTATCTACAGGCATGAAGACATACTTCTATTCAGTATAAAAGGTGTCTTATTAAACCCACAATATTCATTTTTAACTGATCTAAGAATCTCTATTGTATGGGTCTTTCAGGCTAAAATTGCTGTTTCTTATTAGGTGTACTTGTTTTGTCTCTAGATGAGAAGATGAAACAAGTGGGAGAAACAAACTGATTGTAATCATGATTTTCCGTTTTTTATTCAGATAGTTTAGCTGCTCAAAGAGAGAATGGATAATTATAATTAAAACATCAAATGATCTTAAAATATCTTCAAATTTCTGAGTATGATCCGGTGCCGGTAAAATCGCTGGTATGTCTGATGGTAGAATTGGAAAACTTATTTGACTGCATTGGGGAGTATCTGCTTTCATCCGGTGAAACCGTTTCTACTGCCGAAGGCGTTACCTCAGGTTTTTTACAGTTTTCTTTCTCCCAGATGAAAGAGGCTTGCGGGTTCTTTAAAGGCGGCATGACTGCGTATTCGTTGAATGAAAAGGTCAATCTTCTTGCAGTGGATGAAGGTGAAGCCAGGCAGTACAACTGTGTATCGCGTCAGATTGCCAAAACGATGGCCCTGGAAGTAGCAAGTCTTTATAAAACCGACTGGTCTATAGGGATAACAGGATATGCAGCTGCGGTAAAAGAATCAAAAGGAAAGGTCTATGCTTATTTTGCCATTGCCTACAAAGGCAATATCGTTCTTTCAGAAAGGCTGGACTTGCATTCAAGAACAAAGTCAGTAAGTGCCAAGTTATTTTATACTGAATTCATTCTGGGATGTTTTAAGCTTGAACTTGATAAGCATAAGGAAAATAATTCATCTGGCTAAAGTTTTTCAGTTTTGAGTCCAATTTTTCTCATTGTATATTTTTAATCTTTATAGTTATGGAACTCAACGACTGAACATCCCAATGATATGGGAACTTTTTCACTTGTGTTTTTGGCTTCCCCTCTGGGGAAGCTTTTCTTTTTTATTTCATCTCAAGGTTGCAGATATTAAAATGCAGAATATGATAAGAATGTAAGGTTATAGAACTTTTTCTATTACGGATGTATAGCTTTAAAAACTGATTAGAATCATGATTCTACCAAAAACGTTGAAATAAATTTACTTTTCTATAGGGGTTTAGAAGATCGTTTAATCCTTAAAAAAAAAACCAATACCTGTGAAAACGTATACAAAAACACATTACGATGAAGAAAATACAAAGGTCCATACTTTTGCTTATGATGTCCATTATTGCCACAAAAGGGCGGGCACAGATTGTTCTTACTAAAACACAAAATGCTGATAATGAATTTGAAGTTTCCCTAAGGCCACTTTTACAGGCGAACTACGGCATTACGTTTCAGAATATGAATGCAACAGACGGATTTGTTCCCCAGGCAATAGAGGTTCCTCAGCGCGATAATATGGGAGGATATTTTAGCCTGAAGCAGTCCAGTATCGGATTGGAAATAAAGAACAAGAATGTTGAAAGGAAAAAAAGTTTTTCTTCCTATCTTGAAATAGACTTTTACGGTAAGGATGGAGCAACGGCACCCCGGTTCAAACATGGATTTATTCGCTGGAACGGATTTACCATCGGCCAGACGGCCAGTAACTTTTCAGATACTGAAATTTATCCCAATATCTTTGATTTTAATGGTCCCAGCGGTCTATTATATTCACGCAGAATTCAGATTAGCTATTATACTGCTGTATCCAAAAAAGGGATTCTTTCTTTCTCATTGGAAGATCCCAATACGCCGAGCATAGCTCTTCCTTCAGATTCTTTAGGATGGAAAAAAAGGGCAATACTTCCGTCATTCTCGGCCATGTACAGGTATGGTGATAAAAACAGTTATATAAAAGCTGGTACCGTTTTGTTACCCATTAGCTATGGGATGAAGCAGAATAATGAAGATCGTTTTAAAACCCGTACTATTGCAGGTTGGGGGGGTATGATGTCAGGGAAATTAAGGAGTGATGAAAAAAACATTTTTAGCTTTGAAAGTTCTTTTGGAAAAGGAATATCCACCTACAATGCTGATCTAAACGGAGAGAAATATGATGCAGTTCCCAATCCGGGTCATCAGAACCTCCTAGAAACGCTGTCGCTATTTAACATTGTTGGAATGTATGAACATTGGTGGGATGGGCAATGGAGTTCCGTTGCTTATGCCAGCTACTCAAAAGTTGGAGCTAAAGATTATGTTTTGGAAGATATGACCAAAAGCCTTTATCATATGAGTCTTAACCTGATTTTTCAGCCTTACAAAAAGTTTAGAATCGGTGTTGAGGCAAATTATGGGGTAAAGCAGACTTTTGACAACAGGAAAGCACATGCCTGGAAGATTCAGACTTCCGCCTCATTACAGCTCTAATAACACTTATAAAAACCTAATCAAGTACTAACTTAACACAGAGAAATGGTAAAAATATTCTTAATAGCCAATATCATTATAATTCCGGTGATGATATTGATTTTACTCAACGGTAAAATCATCAAAACATGCACAGAACTCCCTTGGAAATTGGTATTGCATCTCCAGCATATTTTTTTCTGCATTATTTTTATGGGCATCATTTTTTTTACTGAGAATGTTTTTCTCAGTATGTCTGATTTAATCTGGAGTGTTATTTTAAACAGCATTTTTAATGTTGGTATCTATTATTTGGTCTATTATTATCTGGTACCTAATTTCTATAGGTCCAGTAAATATCCGGTTTTTATTCTGTATGTTTTGATCTGTTTTTTATTGTCATGTTTTTTCAGAATTTTATGGGAGCAGGTTGTATTTACAATGGAATTGAGTAAAGAAGGCTATTATATGAATTTCTTATATAATGTATATATGTATCAGGCGATGGTCATTGTAGTTGCCTCAATTTTAGGGATTACAAAAGATAAATTTTTAATGGAAAGAAGTATTTCCGATCAAGAAAAACAAACTGGAAATAATTATCCTGTGGTACTGAAATCTAAATTAAATCCTCATTTTTTATTCAGTACTCTTAATACTATTCATGATGCAAGTTTTACCTGTCCTACAAAAACTTCAGATTCCATTCTACAGCTGAGTAGGCTTTTGCATTATCATCTCTACGACAGTGAGAAAGAGAAGATAACGGTAGCTCAGGAACTCTCTTCTGTGCAGGCCCTTGCATCTTTGTATCAGTTAAAATACAATCACCAGCTTAACCTTGCGGTGGATGTTCAGGGTAAGAATATTTTGGATCGTATAGAAATTCCATCATCTCTTTTTCTCAATTTATTTCAGACTGCCCTTAAGCATTCTGAGATAGGAGAAAATCCGGAAGGGTTTATAAGGATAAGCTGTAAAGCGGACCATCTTAATTTGTTTTATGAAATCAATTGTAGGGGTAAGGGCGAAAGTACATCTGATGAAAAATCAGCCAGAGTAACCAGCGATAGTGCTGTAATTCATATCCTGGAAAATTATTTCCCTGAAAAGTTTGACTTCTTTTCAGAACAGGGTGATGATTATTATAAAACGATTATAAAAATTGATTTAAATGATTGATATATTCCGGCTGTATGTGTATAGTTTAAAAATTATAATATATTAGTAAAAATACGACTTTGGTTTTAGGTTGTTGTACATATTATATCTTTATCTTTACATAGGTATTTAAAAATATCATTTCTATAAGAATTTTTGTTAGACTTTAGGTTTATTGCTGAATTATTATCATTCTCCGGCTGGGAAAAATTCCAGCCGGTTTTGTTTGTCCGTGTGCTTGGAATTTGCTTTTCACCCGGCCCTTCCACTACCTTATTTTTCATTTCAAAAGCATCCCAGCGATGTCTGATCCTGATTTTCTGAAGGGCTTCTATAGCCAGCTTCTGAACATGAAAGCGGTCAATCACCTGTGTTGCACAAGAAAAACATCTTTTTGCAATCAACTTCATCGAGCTTGCCATATCCAAAGTAATCTCCTTTACCGTCATTCGGAGTTTGCTGCGGATTTTTAAAAGTTATTCGGTAACGGTTTGACTTTTTGTCCCTTTGATAACAGCAACCAGGGCTCCCTTTTTATCTTTCGCATGCTTTGAGGTGAGAAGAGTATACAGTTCTCCATCAGAGAGCTACTTCATCCAGGGAAAGCTGATCTGAAAGGTTTTCAGGATGGAGAATCCAATTTTCTCCATGGGATTTTTGTTTCCAATCTTTAAAATCGCTGAGGCTATTTTTATACTGTCTCTGAAATTTCCTTCCATCAACACCATACAGATCACCAATGGTTTTGCAGGAAAGGGCTAGTATCGGCTGTTTTTTTAAGAACTCAGCAAACTCTTGAGTCATGCGGGTCCCTTTTGCAATGAGATTCCAGTCTCTCTGAAGAATTTTACCGGGTTTTACATCGATCCACCGGCGGCGTTTAATGTAAGCTTCACTGACTTACCGCGCAGAGGAAAATCATCACCGAAATTTCGGCATGGAAGCCTTTTGACTGTAAATGAAGAGATGAAAACTCTTTGGGCAATGTGCTTTTTTCTTCAAAGTAAATAGGCAACAAGTTGTCTTTCTCTTCAAAGCTAACAATATCGAAATAGGAAATTAAATTCGGGAATCAATAACTTCACAAGGTCGTTCTCACTAGACATTTAACAAAAATAAGACTTTATTTTTGCTCCAACTTTTGTGCTTGACCCATATGATCTGTCTGTTAAGGTCAGAATATCCGAAGAATGGTCACCAGGCGAATATTTTTCTTTTAAATTTTTAACTATAAAAAAATATAAGACCAAAAAAACAGGGTAGAATTATTGTGATTATGAAAAAAGTGAGTTATCGGCCCGTAGGAAAACTGTGATTCTGTGTGGCTCATTCTAAAGTGGTATTGAACTGCTCAATGGGAGTGATAGCATAATTATCTTTTTATCTGCCTTAGTTTGCATTTCTTGGTTCACTGACTGAAAAAGATACATATTAAATGTAGTGATTGTTTTACGTTTAAATCTATATAAAACTATATGACTTTCCTGTGTACTCTGCTCTATATGCTGTATGTTTGTAAAGACAATGTAGAAACATTTTGATGTAATAGTTATTAAATTTTTCAAAACATTGTATGACAAGCACTAGGAGTAATACCAACTATATTACTTCACCTGAATAGAAATATTCCGGTTTTTCGATAGCTCATAGTATCATGACCTACGATCTATTGAATACAATTATTTCTTGTCATTTATTTGTGTGTTAACCGGGGTTTACCTCCGGTTTTTTTGTTTCTGTAAAGATATAAAATAAATCGTCTACAACCCTATAACAAAATCCTGTATTCTTATTAGAGGGATATAAGGCTAATCCGCTAACCTTTAAATCATTTTTGATGAGATCTGATGAAGTAGTAGTAATCGAATCTGACTTATTGTATAAACCAATAAAGATATATATAAAATAAAACACTCTCTGATTATTCAGAGAGTGTTTTATTCAATATAATTTTATATCTTTTTGACTACGTATTTCCTGGAGAAAAATAGTACCAAGAGTATGGCAATAGCAGCTAAGGCATGCACATACATATCAATAGGTGACGCGGGAACTCCTGGACCAACTGGTCCTACACCTCCCGGATTAGGAGGTGCACCCGGTCCCACTGGCCCTACACCTGCACTAAGTAATGCAGCTGTAAAAAGGAAAAAAGTTAAATATAATTTATTAATAGTTTTCATATACTTTATTTTAGGATTTTTGTGTTAACAACTTCCCCATTATCTGAAACAACTTTTACAACATATGTACTTTTAACTTGTTTATCCAGTTCAATTACAAAATCTGTAGAAGTATTAACAGCCTTTTTAGAGATAATCAGTTTTCCACTCATATCATAAACTTCGATATCTGCTTTTTTCCATGTCGGGTCGAATCTGACAATATAGTTTGTAATCTGTGGATTATAAACAACCATTGTTCTTGAAGGGCGCTTTGTTTCACCGGTGGCCAGTACTACATTGTTAGGTTCGCCGTAGTACAAATCAAACTCGGTATCGTTAACGGGAATAATGTCTCCCTGTTTAACCTGCTGAGCTGTACCGTTTGGTGATTTATAATAGAATCCAATACCGGTAGATAGAGCATAGACTCCGGTACTAATCAGTTGTGCATTTTCTCTGATTTCGAATTTGTAGGACTTAACTCTATTTAAGTCGTAATTCACTAACTTAATATTCTTTCCCTGGAAATTAGTTTCGTTAGCTTCATTAATATACAGCCAGTATTGGTTCATATAGGTAGTATCATAGCCTCCGTTAGGAGCCTCTTCAAAAGTACCAATAGCATTGGTAGAACTGTTTGTAATTTGTGTTCTGGCATTGGAAGAGTGTCCTGTTACTCCTTCCGGATAAACTATATAATATGTTCTGGATACTTCATTGCCATTAACATCAAGTCCTATAACGCCAAGTTGTTTTACGGTTCCTGTCGTATTTTTATTGGCTGTTACATTATAGTCTGTACTCCCTGATCTGCTGTAATAATTAAACCTTCTCAGATTGGCAAAATTAAGCTGATCTGCAGCATTATTGTCATTAAGTTTAATTGTAAATGTTTCTAATGGTCTGACCATTAGGTAATCGATATCACCTGTAGGTACTCCCGCATTAAAAGTTACAAATTTAAATGCTCCTATATCTAGTGTACCTCCAGCGGTACTAACTACTGTTGCTGGTTGTAGTCGTATTCCATATATGTTACTCAGATAAACGCCGTCTCCGTTGGCTGCCGGTTCATTCTGCGCAATGTTGAATAAGTCCAGATTAGTCAGAAACGGATTAGCGAATGAATAAATGTTTTTACCATAATTACCCTGCCATTCGGTACCTCCTGAAGCAATTTCAAAGGAATCTTGCACATAGGAGCTATAATGTTCATTGTACATATTTACTGCTGAACCATTGGGACCGAAATTAACGCCGACAGCTGCATCATGTAATGTTACAGCAGGTTCCATATCGGTCACTGGTCTCCCTGAAAGGACTTTTGTACTGGTACTTAAGTCCAGACCATTTCCTCCAAGCATATAGTATGTACTACCGGGATTAGTAACTCCTAATTTAGAACTGGTACTAAAATTAGTTGAAACCGTATTGGCATTATTCGACCAGAGGATCTCATTTTTTGAATTCCTGTTATTACTAAAAGTTTTACCCAGCTCTGTACTTAGCGTAGAGGCCGTTTTGTCATAAAACGGCATTCCGATCTGTTGGTAACTACCATGTTTAAATGCTCTATACTCCTGATCTACAATACCTGTAATATTGGATTGCGGAATCCCAGAAATGTAAAGCTGGCCGTAGGTATAAACCGGTGTGGCAGCAGAACTGTTTTCATTAGCTGAAGCATAGGCGGTAGGTTCGTTAAGTTTATTAACAAAATTACCTGTTACGGAACCTTCAGCTTTGTCTGTACCTGCTGTAGTGATCGTTTTAAAAGAATCCGAGGGGGTACCTGAAACCATAAGGTTACCGTGGTTTTCAATAGTACCACTTCCTCTCATTTGTAAGCCTCCACCGTTATATAACAGTGTACCCTTGCTTACGAAAGTTTTAGCAGTGTCATCTACGTGTAATAGAATGTTCTGCGCCTGAACAGAACCTGTTGCTGCTAACAAGCCAATAGCAAATAAACTTTTTCTCATTGGTATAATTATTTGTGTTAAACAAATTTTTAAATTATTTTCAGCTTTTTAAATCCGGTAAATATATGCGGTGATAAAAAGATGATCTATAAAATGTTATACAAATTTAACCCCTAAGATCGTTAGTGAAGTTTTAAATCCTGTAGTACTTTCGCTAACATATTGTAGTTTTTTCACTATCACAAAGTGTTTTATTGTAGTTTTAATAGTGTTTTGGCTGTTGTTGTGTGATTGCTCGGTTTTTTCGACTAATAGCATAGTCGCATTCATTGTATATCTCGTCTTAGAATTTACTGATCATTAATAGAGGCAATAGGGATCATATCATTGATCATAGAGAAAAATTTCTTAATAAGAGTTTTCTATATAACCGTATTGTAACGGTAATTTTGCCTGACGATAATGTCAAATAATTAAATATGAATACTGTGTAACAAATCCTGAATTTTCCCTATAAAATCAGGGTCTTTAAATTCTAACTTTTTTGCGCCTTCCAGTGATTTTTCAGCATGTTCTTTCGCTTTAACATTGTCGCCGAGTTTATAATATAGTTTACCTAGTATATACTGGTTCATCGGATTTGGTTTTCTTTTTTCCGCATCGGATACCCAAAGAATTGCTGTTTCCAGGGAGGATGCAGTAGTAATATAGTCACTGAAAGTTCCGGCAATTAAGGACAGTTCGTTCGGATCTTGGTTGGTATATCCGTTTCGATATTTTTGTAATATCATTTGCTCGTAGGTACGATAATCTTTATTTTCAAGAGCGATATTTGCTTTTTGATCTGACAAAAGCTGATAGGCTTCTTGTTTTCCAAAGAATTTTTCTGTTTCTTTTAAAAAAGTATTCTCATCTAACTGCTTTGTTGTTTTGTTATATGTCTTATTTCGTATGCCTTTCATGATTATGAAGCGGTTATATTCATCAAAATTTTCTTGTGACAAAACCTTTACTATATCTTCTTTTTTTTCCTGGAGTAGTTTATATCGAAGGTCTTGATAGCCGGTAAGAGAAGTAAATAAAAGAATGGCGTCTTCATTATCAATCTTATCCTTTAATATTAAATAGCGCTTAAAAACAAGATAGTTAAATTGCATATCATCCGTGGTCAATTGGATCAGGTTTTTTAAAAAAGCAAGGTCTTTCTCTCCATGTTTAAATTTCTTTTTAAGGGTAGAAATCTGCTTAGTGGGATCCTGCGCATCCTTTCCGATTTGGATAAATTCATTTTCTTCCATATACCCTAAGGCTCTGTGGACTTCTTCACCATTTCCGTCAACGAACAGATAAGTCGGATATGAGCCTACCTTATATTTTTTAGCAAGAGCCGGTCCTTCTCCTTTTTCCATATCGAATTGAGTACAGATGAAATTAGAATTATAATAATCAGATACGCTGGGAAGGGAAAATATTTTGTTTACCATCAGCTTGCAGGGAGCACACCAGGATGTATAAGAATCTAAGAATACAAGCTTATTTTCTCTTTTAGCCTTAGCAAGAGCTTCTGAAAATCTGTTTTCTTCAAATTTGATTTGTTGTGCAAAAACAAAGTGTCCGGTAATGCTATAGATGATGCATAATGTTGTTTTTCTCATAATATATCTTTTTAATGTGTCATTCTCTTAAGTTTTGATTTTCATCCTTTATTGTACGTTGAAAGGTTTTGTCTTTTATTATTGCCTTAAGTAAAGCATTATAGGCAATGGATCGGTAATTGTTGTATGTCATGCATCAACTTTTACCCGGCTGTATTAAAGGATGGTTTAAGCCAAAGGAAGTAATACGATTATTGCTGGTTCTGCGAACAAATCGATATCAATTGTTCTATTTTAATATTCTGATACAAATATAAAACGTTGTGATTTAATATCTTGCCGGTAAAATATAGTATTATCACTAACTGTTTGTATTTTTTTTACTAGTATTTCATATAAAAACTACATCAATAGAAAATATATTGGCTGATTGTATAAAAAACGTTGTTTTTGTTGCGCAGCATGCCAATTCTCATAATAAAATTGTTTTATTTCCGTTATATTATTGTTGGCGTAAGCAAAAGGCTCACCATAGGGAAGAAAACAGCAGAAAATTCGGACCGGATAATATTGCTCCAAGAAGAAAGGCTGCTATTCTAAAATATTTTTTCCTATCAATATGGGTAAGCATTATCAACATTCCGATATCAGGCTTAGAATTCCTTTTATAAATTAATCTTTAAATTATACAATATGAAAATTCAATATTTAGGGCAAAACTGCTTTTTATTCAATGATAAGAACAAAACAATTTTAAGTGATCCTTTTTACAACTACAATAAAGCTACATCAGGATTTAATATCAGTGATCAACAGATTGATTATATTTTGCTGACTCACGCCCACGGTGATCATATTGCGGATGTAGATGAAGTATTAGAGTTTCATCCCGAAGCTTCCATTATAGGGGTTCCGGAAGTCTGCCGCTATTTTAAATCGGCAAAGAACATGGAGTCTATGAATCTTGGAGGATCTTTAGCTGTAGGCGAGCTTACTATTTCGATGGTTCCGGCTCTGCATACAAGTTCTTTTCCGGACGGTCAGTACGGTGGCGTTGCTGTGGGGTATCTGTTGGGAATTTCTGAGGGACGTAATATTTACCTTGCGGGAGATACGGCAGTTATGGCTGATATGAAGCTGTTTCCTGAATTATTCGGAAAAATAGACCTGTCTATTCTTCCTATAGGGGGCCGTTATACAATGGATGGAGAGGGAGCTTCTTTCGCTGCTGCCGAGCTTCTTAAAACGCCACAGGTGATCGGATGTCACTTTGATACATTTCCGCTTATTGAGATTGATCACGAAATCGCATTAAGGCATTTTGCAGACCGAAATGTTGAGCTTATCCTGCCTGAGCTGGGTGAGGTTTTCGAGTTTTAATAATAAATTATCTGACGGATTCCTGACAGCGATAAAGAAATTATGATTAGATGACCACTATGTGCAGTATATGGTGTTGGGAATATAATACCTGTTATACTGTGATCTTCCTTAGACACTTTCTTAAAACAATAAGAATATGATTGATGAAAATCTTTTACTGAAAAATGGAGCGTTATATGAAGAGTATTCCGCAAAAGAACTGATCTATCATGTGGGGGATAGACCCCGCTATTATTTCCAGGTGATGAGAGGAACTGTTGAATTGAACAATTACCATGAAGACGGAAAGGAATTTACATTGAATATAATTTCACAAGGGCAAAGTTTTGGTGAGTCCTTGCTTTTCAGTGATAAAAGATATCCGACTAATGCCATAGCTAAAACAGACTGCAGAGTTTTAAAATTGGCGAGACCGGATTTTCTGAAGATGCTAAGTGAGAATAATAAACTCATGTTTGTTATTTTCCAATATCTTTCCGACAGGCTTTTCTATAAATATGTTATGCTTTTTAATAATTCGGCTCTTGATCCGATAATCAAGATTAAATCGTTAATGGATTACTATAAGGAGAGTTCTTTAAAAAAAAAGAAATATTCTTATGAAGTTCCGTTCACAAGACAGCAAATAGCGAATTTAACTGGTCTGCGGGTTGAAACCGTTATACGCACTGTTAAAAGAATGGAACAGGAGAATATGGTTAAGATTGATGGACGGCAAATTTTATATTAGAGATAAAACTTGCTGTTTGCTGGATAGGAATGCTTACAATAAATAGGAGGGTGAGCAATAGAAACAATCCGATCTACAATTTGATGACCTTTTACAGAAAATGTTATGGACTGTATCTGAATATTAAAGTGATGCTCGGATGATAGGGTTTAGTCTCGGCAGTTAAAAAACTACATTGATTTAGTTATAATTTTAATGCTCCCGTAGTATATATTATTTCCTGATTCTATAATTTTGTTTGAGTTGGTAATGATGCGGGAGTATGTTTGAAGATCGTATTTAGCCCTAAAATCTAAGAGCAGATCGTTCTTTCTCTTCAATTACAGTTTAACTTAATAAATATTTACCATGAAAAAAATAATTTACCCTTTAGCTTTATGTATTGCAGTTTTATCCAGTAGCAACTTTTATGGCCGTTCAGTGTTACAGCATGAAGTTCTTCTTAAGAAAATTAAAACGAAAACAAATAAAACCATCAATATATATCAAACTAAAAATAATAAGACAGGTATGTATACGGTTAGAATAGCGACGTCTGGATTTTTAAAAAAAAGTTCAACATTTATCAAGGATACGGATCCGGTTAAAGATGTTCTTGTAGGAGACTTGGATAAAAACGGATTTGATGAGATATATATTGTAACTCAAGGTGTAGGCTCAGGAAGCTATGAAAGTGTATTTGGATTTACGTCGGTCAAAGACCAACAGTTAGCTCCGATAACGATTCCTGCACTGACCATGAAAGGGTATATGGGACATGATAATTTTCAACTCTCAGGAGGGAAATTGAAAAGGACATTTCCTATCTATAAGGATAAAGATTCGAATTGTTGTCCTACCGGTGGGAAAAATACCATCATGTATACATTAATAGGAACGAAATTAGTTCTTTCAAAATAGATACCGATGGGCTAAATGCTTGTAATTTATCCAATTCAATTTGTTTATTATCAAAGCATCTTACTATGTACGGAAACCAACAATTAAGTATTATTCAATTTTTCTTTCCAGAATCTTTTATAATGCTTATTTGTGGCTCTATGGACAAATTAAATTGTGAAGAAAATGGTATATGGGTATTTATCCCTGATGGCGCACTAAGCAATAAAGAGAATACGATGTATCACTTGTAAAAGAGATCATTTGAGAGAGGATCTGTTCTTTCCATCGAAATCCAGCTCGCCTGTCGTTTATACACCCTTTATTGGATTTGAGAAACCTTTTTTCAAATCCAGGTATCACTTCCATTGTTCTTCGGGAAGATCTTTCAATGACAAATTCATACAAGCCGGAAGGTTATTATTAATAGCAGGCATTCCTAATTTTTTCCAGAGGGATATATTAAACATTTTGTTTGGAGGGTTCTGATTATTGTCTACAACAAAATGAGACAATCTCTAAAAAGGATTCAGTAATGAAAGTTCAGGTCTCCGGTATATCGCCCAAATAATTTATTTATATAATAGTATGCACTTATTAAAAAAAAATTATGGAGAATATTATAGAAGTCAAAAATCTAAATTTTGGTTTTGGTAAGAAATTAATTCTTAAAAATTTAAATTTAAATGTTCCTAAAGGCTCTATATATGGCTTTCTAGGAGCTAACGGAGCAGGAAAGTCAACCACAATGAGACTTATTATGGGTCTTTTCAATGATAATTCGGGGGCTGTAAAAGTTTTTAATAAAAATATCTCGGAAATATATCCGCAAGCTCTTCAGAATATTGGATCTCTTATTGATTATCCTGCTTTTTATGATCATCTTTCCGGGTATGACAATCTAAAGATTGTTTGTACCATTAAAAAAATTAATGTGAAGATGATCGATGAAATTCTTGAGACAGTCGGGCTTTCTCATGCAAAAAATATTAAAATGAGAAAGTATTCTTTGGGAATGAAACAGAGACTTGCCATAGGTTTAGCTCTGATTGGAAACCCTGATCTTTTGGTATTAGATGAGCCTGTGAATGGTCTAGACCCTATTGGAATGTTAGAGGTAAGAGAGCTTTTGGTAAAACTCAATAAAGAAAAGAAAATAACTGTCTTCATTTCTAGTCATTTACTCTTAGAAATTGAAAAAATGGTTACTCATTTAGGAATTCTTTCTCAAGGTGAAATGAAGTTTGAAGGAAGCAAGGCTCAATTACATAAACTTTACGAATATAAAAAAATTAAATTCCATCTCAATGAAGCTAATAAATTTCATGAGCTTTTGAAAGAGAAATACAATGTTAACATTCTTTCCGAGACCGAAATTACAGTAGTTCCCCATTCTCAAAATGAAATTGCTGATATAAATACATTGCTAGTTAAAGAAGGTGCGCAGATATTCCAAATTTCTCCAATGGGTGGCTTAGAAGAATGGTTTAGAGAAGTTACAAATAAAAACTAGAATAATGAGTATGCAACTACACTATATAAAAACTGCATTCACAATAGAATGGATGAAAATAAAAAATCTCGGCATTTTTATAATAACTATTGTTTTTGCTATTTTATTACCCGTATGTCTTTTTGTATTCAAAATTTTCAGTAAAGAAGCAAGATTATACGATGGAATTATAATATCAACTGTTAACTTTCATATCAAAGAACTAATTTATGCTTATGGTAGTTTTTTCCTTTTTTTATTTGTAATTATTGCTGCCACTAGAATTGCGCAGACTGATCATAAAAATAACGGCTGGACGTTTTTGGAAACGCAACCTTTAAGCAAATTAAGTATTTATTCCGGTAAATTTTTAGTATTGACCTTTCTTAGTTTCATTTCCATAAGTATTTTTTTTATTTCGACAATTCTCATTGGGTATTTGATTCAAGTCATATTTCCACAAAAGAATCTGACTTTCAGTTTTGACTTGTACTGGCTTTTTCAGACTTATACCAGGATGCTGGTGCTTAGCTTAGGAATAATTTCTGCGCAATTAATGTTTTCAGTAATTATTTCGGGTTTTATTTGGCCTTTTGCTATTGGTTTTGTAGGCCTTATAGGGAATTTTATAGGGAAAATTAGACAGGAAACATACGATTTATCTCCTTACAATTACATATGTACAGCCTTAGAATATAAAGATCCATTTAAGCTGAATGGTTTTTTTAATTATACTGAATATTTAAGTTTATTTTGGACTGTTTTATTTTTTGTAACAGGTTATATTTGGTATAGCAGAAGAGGTTTCAAAAATGCTTTTGTAGGAAATAGTGTATCTGTTACAAAAACTTTAATTGGGATTTCAGTATTTATAGGTATATATTTAATCATTACCAAACCTGTCTATCCACATAAAGATGAAGAAATTACTTTAATTCAGGGTTATATTTCTTCTCCCGATAAAATTAAAAGTGTGGAAATTGTTTCCGAAGAATTAAAAGATACTTTAGTAGACGTTCCTGTTAAAGACGGCAAATTTTCATGGAATTCAAAAAAAGATCTAGACCTATCATCTTATATTCTAATTGTAGATAAAAAAGCATATCCTTTTATTTTATCAAAGGGAGACAAAATACTTTTTTATATTAAGACGGATGCAAATCATTTTGAGAGTACTTTAAAAGGAACTCGTAAAGCCGAAGATAAGTTTATCAATTCAACATCAGGGCGAACCTCTACCTTTTCATTTATTGTAGAAGATAAACAGTTTATAAATGATCCAGAAAAGTTTTATAAAGCTGCAGAGGATGAATGGGAATATGTAGAGAATTATCTTGAAAGTTACCGGACAAAAGAAAACATTTATTTTGGAAGCGATTATAGAAAATTTCAACAACAAAAAAATGCAATAAATCTTTTGAATGCAATATATGATTACCAGAAAATAACGTCTTTTACTGACAAAAAATTTACACCTCCTACAGACTTAATACAAAAGCTTCAGTATATTTTAAAAAAACCTACTCCTATGCTTTTATCAAGTGAAGAATATAAGACCTGGAAAATAAAAGAACTGCTTCCCAAGGAGGGTACAAAAAATCCAGACAGTATTATTTTTGTCAAGCTTTCCCAAATGCCTAAAAGTTTGGAAAAAGACCAACTTCTTTCTTTCCAAATGCTGAAAATGTTGCATCTGATCAAAGAAGAGAATCAGCGTAACCAATTGTTCAGTAATAAATTCTCAGAATTTCAAAATTCAAGATATAAAACATTTGTAAACAACCAGCTTAAGGTGATCAATAATCAACAAAAAGGAAAACCTTTTCCATCAATTGTATTTGAAAATGAATCGGGTAAGAAAGAGAGTTTGGCTAAATTTGAAGGCAAATATATCATTATAGATCTTTGGGCAACCTGGTGTGGACCTTGCCGTGAAATTTCTCCTATTTTTGAATATCAAGCAAATAAATATTTTGAAAATCGTAAAATAGTATTTCTTTCTGCAAGCATTGATTCTGATAAAAATAAATGGAAACTTTCTCTGAAAAATAAAAAATCTACTGTCATTCAATGGTGGATTTCAAATCCTGATGCTTTAAAATATTTAGGAGTAGATGCCATTCCTAGATTTATGATGATTGGTCCTGACGGAAACATATATAATGCAAATTTGCCACGACCTGATGAAACGAACTTTATCAATATTATTGATGCTGTCTTTAAATATTAAGATAACCAAAGGAACTTACAAGGTTGGCCAGAATAAATGCAAGTATATGTAGACCAGACTTGTCACTTTTATGGGTAGCCTAATATGACATATAAAAATAAATATGATAATGAACAGACAACTATTATTACGTAGGTTAAATGTATGTACTTACAGATTAAACAACAAGTATATACCCATTGATAAGCCGTTAGCAAAAATTGCGGAACTAACAGCAATACTTCCTGCTTTGGGTTTGTTTTTCTTATGGCATTACTTTGAATCTTTTGGAATCAGCTATTTTCTCTACTTCAATATTACTGATGCTATTGCTGTTCTGTATGAGAATCTTATGCTGGTAGTTTTTATTGGTGTTGTCCTTTCCCCAGGATTGATTGCGCTTTTACTTCCGGATTTTTTGAAGAAGCATAAAGGGTTGACTAAGTTGTCAATTGTTATTATAGGGATAATGATAATCACTGGAATTGGGGTATTTATTGACTTATACAAATTCGCTACTATTATAAAATTAATCTTTTTGGCGATTGCAGCTATATCAGGTTATATCTATTTTTTTGAAAGTAGAAATCTCGGATTTTGGATGCTATTAGCTCTTACCTTTATTTATATGTACGCTATTGCTACGCAAGAAGCAAAATATATGATGAGAGAAAAACCAAAGTTTAATATTGTTCTTAAACAACATTCTGAGAAGCCAATATTGAAATCAAATGACACTGATAAGTATTTTATATTTAAGACGTCAAATTATTACTTTATTAAAGATGATAATCTGAACTTAATTTATGCTTACTCAATTTCTACTGATGAAATGACAAGTTTTACTCCTGAAAAATAATGAAAACTGATGTTAATCTTTTGGCAGGAAAATTCTGATGATACAAAGTTGCTAATTATATCTGTTCTTCTCAAAGTGCCTAAGCCGCATATCATGGGATGAAATCCTCTCTAAATTCTGTAAATGTACGTAAAGTCTGTTCCTATTTTAGAAGTAATAAGGATGGAGTGGTTATATAATCAAACTTTTCAATAAAATGGTAATAGACAAGACGTATTATGGACTTCCTGTGCTTTTGGCCATTTGATGATAATGTGCAGTGGACATTATAATTATAACTCTGAAGGTATTTATTGGTTTGTTTTACAAAATCAGTTTCATAATGAGCTCCGGCATTTTCCATTCTTTACCGCTGGTCATGATATGTTCTGTACTTTTTACGCGTCCATAATTGGAGATCATATAGTTTTCATAGTTCTCAATGGGTTTCCATTCTTCATCAGAAAGATTTCTTAAAGAGGTATTGTATAAAACTTCTTTTACATATTAGTCTTCAAATTCAGGAGGCAGTTTCATAGGCTAAAAATTAAATAATTATTTCGGTTGCTAATTATAAAGACAAAAATATAACGCAAATAAAGAATTTCAGATGTGTTATCAGACCGTAAGTTAAGCATTTAGAAATTTTATTTGGGGCACATCTTAAAATCCAAAACAAAAAAACTTTTCGTTACTACGAAAAAGTAGTGATTTTATGTGGTTTCTATTGGGCAACTTTGTCCTACCAATCCATAAAAAATCATATTATGAATATCGAAAGAACAGAATTTATAGCCTGGATGGAGAGAATCATGGAAAGATTTGATATTCTGAAAGAGCAAATGCTCAAGAACCAGTCCAGATTTATAGAAATAGACGGCGAACAGCTTCTGGATAATCAGGATGTTTTACAGCTTTTAAAAATAAGTTCCAGATCATTACAGCGGTACCGGACTGATAAAAAGCTACCTTACTATACCATCAGTGGAAAGCTGTACTATAAGCTTTCGGATGTCCACCAATTGATCAGAGAGTGTTTAAGTTCTTAATGGCAATGAGACATCAACAGCCAAATGATTCATTACCGGTCTGATCTTTACGAGTTTCTGACAGAGCTTATACCTTAGTTCCATTAAATAAAATACAATGGAAGATGAATTAATAAACGTTCAGGAAACCAATGAACTCAAACCATCAACAGACACTTTGATTGTTCTGAATATTCAAGCCAATCAGGTTGAGATGGTCAAAGGGGTGGATCAAGAAGGAAATCTGCAAAAGTTTCCTCCGCAGGATAAAAAGGAAAATGACCAGCTGATCAGAGTGGATAAACATGGAGATCTATTCTCCAACTTCTTTTCCAACTTTTATCGACAGCTTAAAAATCCCACGCATTTCAATTTTTTCAAGGTTTCGGAATATGACGCCGTCAATACCGCCAAGGATCTTCAAAGATATGTTGATCAGGCATCTCCTGGAGAAAAGGAAAAGCTGAAAGACTACGAAGTTTTACCTAAAAATAACAACAATCCACAAAATCAAAATACAATGGAAAACAACACAGAAAATCAGGAATATCGTTTTCAGCCACAGCAGATCGACTGGAAAACGATGGAAAAGTTCGGACTTAATCAGGAGAAGCTTGAAAAGATGAATGCCATGGATTCATTACTCAGAGGCTTTAAAACCAATACATTGATTCCCATTACCATTAATCTGGGAACAGCAGTCAGTAAAATGGATGTTCGACTATCTCTTCAAACAGAAGATACAGGACAGGTTGCTGTTCATTTGCATGGTATCCGAAAAGAACCCAACCTTAATAACAAATTCTTAGGTCATGTGTTTACTGATGAAGACAAAAAGAACCTAAAGGAAACAGGGAATATGGGCAGGGTAGTAGATTTGGTTAATCCTAAAACAGATGAAATCATTCCATCGGTGATAAGCCGTGACCGTTTAACCAATGAACTTGTTGCCTACAGGGCTGAATATATGAAAGTTCCTGATGAAATCAAAGGAATTAGGCTCGATGAACATCAGAAACAAACCTTATTGGAAGGAAGAGCGCTATATCTTGAAGGAATGACTTCTAAAAAAGGAGAATCTTTCAATGCCGCCGTGCAGTTCAATGCAGATAAGCGGTATGTAGAATTTCTGTTTGGCAATAACCAGGCACAGAAACAAAGCCAGCAACACAATCAAAGGCAAACTCAACATACGGATCAAGAAGCACCCAAAGTATTCAGAGGAAAAGAACTGGACGATTCGCAATATGAAAAGTTCAAAGCCGGACAAACCATTTATATTGACGGTCTTACAGATGCTAAAGGTAAGACCTATCAAGGCTATATTACCTTCAATAAAGAAACTTCCAAAACCGACTTTTCCTTCACCAATCCTAATAAACTTAAAGAAGAGGCAAAACCTACAGAAGATTATAAAACCCAAACTGCGGTTAACACCCAGGGTAAAACCAATGAAGCTACTAAAAATGTGAAGGAGCCTTTAGAATCAAAACAGCAGCAGCCTGCCCATAAACAGCAGGAGGATCAGCAAAAAAAAGTTAGAAAACCAAGAGGGCAAAAACTATAATAATCATCTAAATCCATCATATGAAAGCAATCATCGCAGAAAAACCGTGTGTCGCAAGAGAAATCGCACAATTGTTAGGAGCCCATGAAAAGAAAGAGGGTTATCTATCCGGTAACGGATATTGTGTCACCTGGGCATTTGGACATCTGATAGCATTAGGAATGCCGGAAGATTATGGTATAAGAGGCTTTAACAAAGCCTCTTTGCCTATCTTTCCGAACCCTTTTATTCTAACTCCCAAAAAACTAAAGAAAGCAAAAGGCTATGAGCCTGACCCTTCGGCTTTAAAACAGCTCAACACCATAAAACAAGTCATCAGTCAATGCAGCAGTATTATTGTCGCAACAGATGCAGGAAGGGAAGGAGAGTTGATCTTCCGCTATATCTATCACTACATAGAATGCAATAAACCCTTTGAAAGGCTCTGGATAAGCTCCCTTACCGAAAAGGCAATACAGGAAGGTTTCAACAAGCTTCAGCCAGGCGATGTTTTTGACGGTTTATATCAAGCAGCAAAAGCCAGAAGTGAAGCGGACTGGCTCGTAGGTATTAATGCTACTCAGGCATTAACCATCGCAGGAAACCAAGATGTTTACTCTTTAGGCAGAGGGCAGACGCCAACCCTTGCTTTAATCTGTCAAAGGTTTCTCCAGCATCAAAACTTTACTAAACAAAAGTACTTTCAAATCCAACTGAGTCATAGAAAAGAGTATACGGATTTCACCAGCCTTTCACTATTACAATGGGAAGAAAAAAAGCAGGTAGAACAAGTAAAAAAATACATAGAACGGGAGGGAAGATCAGTTGTAGAGAATGTATCCATTACAACAGTAGAGGAACAATCTCCATTACTTTTCGACCTCACGGAATTACAGAAAGAAGCCAACAGAAAGCTCGGGTTTTCTGCCGATGAGGTTCTACAAATTGCCCAAAGCTTGTATGAAAAGAAATTCATTACCTATCCGAGAACCGGAAGCAAGTATATTCCCCAAGACTTATGGCCTGAAATTCCTGAACTGATTAGAATCCTTAATACAACCGATCAATTTAAATCAGCCATATCTACCTTAAAATTCGGAAACTTCAACAAGAGAATCGTTAATGATTTAAAAGTAACGGATCATCACGGTTTACTCATCACTACAAAAGTACCATCCGCACTTACTGCAACGGAAAAAGCCATTTATGATATGATTGCTTACCGTTTATTGGAATCAATATCCCATGCCTGCACAAAACAAGTCAGCCACATCATGATAAAAGTTCACCATTATGAATTCCAGATCAAAGGCTCTAAAATTCTGGAGAAAGGCTGGCGAGCTATCAAAGGAATTCTTTCTGATAATGAAAATTCAAATACTGTTGAGGCAAACCTTACTGAACTTCCGGAACTCAAAATTGGAGATGAGCTGAAAATCTCAAAAACAGAATTACTGGAAAAAGTAACGCAACCTCCCAAGCTTTATACAGAAGCTGATCTTTTATCAGCCATGGAAAATGCAGGCAGATCTATTGAAAACAAAGAAGAAAAGCGGGCACTATCAAATATCGGTATCGGAACACCAGCCACCAGAGCTTCCATTATCGAGACCCTACTCAGCAGAAACTATATCACCAGAAAAAGTAAAACCCTGCATCCAACCGATAAAGGCTTACATGTTTACAATCTGGTCAAAGACAAAAAGATAGCCAATGTCCAAATGACCGCAGAATGGGAAATAGCACTGGATAAAATTGAAAAAAATGAACTCAACAAAAAACAATTCATCAATGACATCCAACACTACACAGCCGAAATCACCAGCGAACTTTTATCTCTTCATATTCTCCAAGAAAACATTCCACAACTAAAATGTCCCAAATGTCAACAGCATGATCTTATCATCAAAGAAAAAGTCGTAAAATGCCCAGATGAACAATGCAATTGGATTCTCTTCAGATTCATTTGCGGAGTACAACTCAGTATTAAAGATCTTACTTTATTATTAACTCAAAACAAAACATCACTCATCAAAAACATGAAGAGCAAAACGGGTAAAAAGATTAATGCTTTTATAATTCTAAAAGATGATTTTAGTACAGTATTTGAGTTTAGAAAGGAGAATTAAATACAATTCCAGTGTAGGTATACATTAAATGTTGATATGTGTCCCATTTTCAGATATTGTAGGAATGGACCTTTCAAATATGGAAGAGATGCTTAAAAAAGATAAGATTTGTATTACCTGTAAAGTATCAATAGATCCGCTACAAAAATGACTTAATTCATGGTGTAAAGTTTAAAACCTTTGTCCATGAATAAACAGCAACAGCAAATCAAGGCTCGCAAAGACTGGCTTAGAATCTATTTAGAATCGGGGGTCTGTAACAAACACGGCTTTACGCTGTGGAATTGCAAGATCAACACTTCACGGTTGGATAAAAAGGTATAAAGAAGAAGGAGAACAAGCTTGTCAGATAAGTCAAGACATCCTAAAACCCTTACTAATACTAAGGTACAAAGAAACTGAATCTATTATCCTTGATTTAAGAGAGAGAAAAAGATGGGGAGCTGCAAGAATCTCAATTTATCTGCTTCGAAAAGGAATCATGCTTTCTGCAATGACTGTTTGGCGGGTACTCTTTAAACACAAAGTTAATCCTGTAGTCAAAAGGTGTAAAAAATCTGATTACAAAAGATACAGCAAAGAAGTTCCAGGGATAGAGTTCAGCTGGATGTTACTAAAATCAGGAATAAAGCTTATCAATTTACCGCTATTGGTGACTGTACAAGAATGAAAGTTATTAGGGTCTACTCTAATAAAAAAGCAGAAAGTACTATACATTTTTTAGGTGAAATTTTGGATACATTTTATTTTCCTATACAGCATATTCAAACTAATTGGGGAACGGAATTTTTTAATTATTCCTTTCAATACGAATTGCATGAGCATTTATCAAATACAGACCCATCAAGCCCAGCTCCCCTCATTTAAATGGTAAAGTAGAAAGAACCCAACAGACTGACAAATCCGAATTCTGGTCACTAGTGGATCTATCTGATGCAGATCTAGCTATTGAATGGCAGGAGTTTTACAATAAGAAAAGGCCACACTCTTCTTTGAATGGAAAAACACCTTGGGAAAAATTACAGTCGTTGGAGCATCTTATCCCTATTCAGCCAGATATTAATTATATGTCCATCTAGAAACTGCTGACTAATGTAACTTCTAACTTCTCTAGCTTTTTGTAGCTCTGACTCCTTAAGAACATAGGCATAAATGAAATGACTTATACCATAGTTTTGATACGACACGTTTTGTATCAAATCAAAAAATACTGTTTTTAAATGTTTAAAATTTCAATTAAAACAAGTTTAAAAGTTAGTAAAATGTTAATTATATTCATTATAAGTGAAATATTAATAAATATAATCGGTTTATATTAACACATGTGTTTGATTGAAATATTAGAGTTATTAATAAAAGTTATAAAAATTTGTTTTTGTGTTAAAAAATATGTTTATTTGACATGGGATTCACTTAATTTAAATAGATTTATAGTGAATCTAACAAAACGATTTATTAACCATTTTAAAATTTATTTGATGAAAACAAAATCATTAGAAAAGTTAGGAAGTTTTCAACTTCAAAACGAGAGGTTATCAACAGTTTTAGGGGGGCAAGGAGGTCCTGCTTTACCAAGTTTTGGACTTGAGCCAACAGTTACTGGAGGTGGAGAGGTTGAATTACCTTCGGGTCCTGGAGGTGCATGTGTTTGTACTGGTTATACAAGTGATTTGGATTTCCATAACGGAGGTGTGGGGTATAATGGAACATATCCAATAGATAAATCTTGCAACCCTTAAAAAGAAAAGATGAGAAGCATATATGCTTCTCATTTTGCAATTAATAAATATCAATGAGAAGTACATTAATATTACTGTTTGCAATATTCAACTCAACGATAAATGCTCAAGGTTTTGAGTTGAAAAGTCAATATCTTATCAAGTATTATGAGTTGGTAAATGAAGCTGAAAATAAAATTATCTCTAATGACTTAGAAGGTGCAAACAATCTCTATAAGCAAGCTTTTAAAGAATTCAAATACCCACATGCAAAAGATTTGCAAAACAGCATGAATGTGGCTTTAAGAATGAAAGATTTTGAATATGCTTATTATGATTATCATTCGTTAAAGTGTTTAGGAAAGGTGTTTGATGTTAGTTTTTTATCTGAAAATTTTAAAAATAGTGAGAAGTATAAAATAAAACCTTGTGAAAACAAGATTGACTTACAATATAAAAAAACTTTAGATTCACTGTATGAACTAGACCAGTATTATAGAAAATTGTCAGGGGGTAACTATGAAGTATACAAAAAAGAACTTACAAAAAGTGACAGTACTGCATCCACCAGCTTGCTTAGGTTGATTCAAAAGAAAGGATTTCCTAATGAGTACAATATCGGGCTGACTTCAACAGACAATATGTTCTATCAAAAATTTTATTACATTATTTGGCATCAACTGGCTAATAATCACTATAGCAGTCAGAAAGTTAATTTTTCAAAGGAGATAGAGAGAGCTTTAAATGAAGGAAAGATAAGACCAGACATTGCAGGACAATTGTTTGATTTGAATAATGGAACAAAAGATTATTCATTTTTTAAAATTTATCAATTTACTGTTAATAATGAAAAAACAGATTGTTGTTATATATCCGAGGCAATCTTACCAGAAAAGAGAGCAGCAGAAGTAAATACTAAAATAAAAGAGATTAACAGAAAAAGAAAATTAATAGGTCTGACATCAACTGAAGAGGAAGCAAAAAAAAATATATTCTTTTTAAATAATAAAGATTATGTTTTCACGAGTATTACTATAGAAGGGTTTCAGTTTAAGAATAATAATGATGCTGAGTTATTTAAAAGGTACTTAATTAAGTTAGATGATACTAATCATTAGTGTAGATAATGATACTATGACCGATGAAATATGTACTTGGTTATCGTATCAAAATAAAGAATTTGTTCGTTTAAGTGAGAACCAACATATTAATAAGGTTTTTTTCAATTTTGAAAGTAATGTTTTCAAAATTTCTATTGGAGAAGTTGAGTATAAATTAGAAGACTTCAAATCAGTATTCTATAGGAATGGGGGAGTTTATTATGATACAATAACAGGTGAAATAGATAGTAATTTAGTTGATTTTTATAATTCAGAACTTAAATCTATATCAGAGTTTATTTACTACTATTTCAAAGTAAATGGGGTTCGTGTCTTTGGAAATCTTTTAACCAAGGAGGTTAATAAGTTAGAAGTTCTATTTTTGGCAAAATCTCTAGGGTTAAAAATCCCTGATACTTACATTTTATCAAGATTAAATGACTTGGGGCAGATTGATATTTCTCAGGCTTATATTACAAAAGCAGTCTCTGAAATGAAGCCTATTATCGTTGAAAATGACCTGTACCTGAATTACACACATAAAGTAGACCTGAATAATACTCATGATAAAAAAGGAAGTATTATACCTTCATTAATCCAAAGAAAGATTGATTGTCTTTATGAAATAAGGGCATTTTTTTTTGAAAAGAAGATTTGGGCAATTGCTACATTTGATTTTTCAGACAATGTTGATATTAGGAACATAAGGGAGAAAGATAAAAAGTACCTCCCTCTAGTGCTTCCACAAGAGCTGAAAAGGAAAATTTTAAAATTAGCAAAGAAACTAGACTTAAAGTGTGGAACGGTTGACCTACTAAAGTCTGATGATTACTATTTTTTAGAAGTGAATCCATTAGGACAGTTTCACCAAGTCAGTCATTATGGTAACTATCAGATTGAAAAACACATAGCAGATTTATTATGAAAGAAGAAAAAGAGTTATACCTAAAAGGAATTGAATACTCTCTACAGGAATGGAAGAGAAGTAACAGTGTGTCTAAGGTTAAATATTCTGAAAATAGAGATAAGAAAAGTAGAAAAACAAAGATTTTTCGTTCACAAAAACATTATTCCCTCTTGTATTAAGTATGTTTTTAAAGTTATTTGACTCGGTTAAAATTACCAGAGGTGCTAAAAACTCTATTATTTTGGATGCAAGTACTGGGTTTTTGCAACTTATTCCGATTGCTTTTTTTGATTTACTATCAAATGAACATCAAAATTATTCTGTCTTAAAAAAACAATTGAATAACGAGAGCTTAGAAGCTTTAGAAGAATATCTTAATTTTATTATAGATAATAAATTAGGCATTATTCTAAATTCTAAGAAAGAATTGTCAGCTTTCCATAATACATCGGAATTTAAAGAAACTCCTTCTTATGTTGACTATTTAATTTTGGATGTCAACAATTCAGGTGTCTTAGATGATGTGTTGGTGCAACAAATTTGTGATTTGAGAATTAGATATCTACAAATCAGATTTTCAGAACTGAAATTAAATGATATAATAAACGTAATTAGTAAATTGAATTTGCTCAATGATTCTAGTATTAATGAAGTGTCAGTTGTTGCAAATTATGACTTACAATTGGTCATATTTATCAAAGAGAATCACTACAGCATTTCAAATAAATTTCTTCATTTTGTATTGCATTCATCGAATGAACAGGGTTTTGAATCTTTTGACCATGTTCATTTAAGTATCATTAAAAATAAAATTAATATCCCTTTAAGTTGTGGATTAATTGATTTAAAAAATATCAATCTTAATCGTAACTTTTATCTTGAAGCCAAAAAGCATAACTCCTGCCTTCACAAAAAAATAGCAATAGATGTAAAGGGCAACATTAAAAATTGCCCCTCCATGCCCCAAAGTTTTGGAAATATCAGAGATACAACATTAGAAAATGCTTTAAAACATCCTGAATTTAAGAAATATTGGAACTTAACCAAAGATAGTATTGAAGTTTGCAAAGACTGTGAATTTCGTTACATCTGCACTGATTGCAGAGCTTACACCGAACAAACAAGTATAAACAAAGATGGTCTTGATACTTCCAAACCTTTAAAATGTGGGTACAATCCTTATACTGGTGAGTGGGAAGAGTGGAGTACAAACCCTCTGAAACAAAAAGCAATTCAAGCTTACGGAATGCAGGATTTTATCAAAAAAATATAGCAGAATATAACATCTCATTTGTGTATCTTTAAGTATAGAAAAACAACTAAAAATATTATTAAAATCCAATCTGCTATTTGTTTTTAATAACTGTTTGATAATCATATTTTAACATGTAAAGCAATGGCTTTATGTTATTACGAGATTATTTTAAGATAAAAAATTCCCTTCAAATTGTTGAGGGAATTTTCTAATATACCGTAAAGGGTCTATGCTTATTTTTCGATTTATAAAGAATTTTTATCTGTAATAAAAGCTTTATAGTTTGGATGTGTTTTGGAAAATCTCAACAACTCCTCAAAATACCTGTCATACCTCCGATTTAAAGGAACCATCCATATAAGGTCTTTCATTTCATCATTGTCTAACTTATTAAACCACGTTTCTAGAGTCATAGCCAAAAATTCCCCTATAAGCTCTTTAGATGTGGATTGATAAAATAATTAATACTGAATTTAGCTGATTTATCACAATTGAACCTATCTTTGCAAAAGGAGCTACAAATTCCTCTACTCTGGCAATGTTATGCCAATTTCTAGTTTCAGAAAATCACACTCAATTCTTGTTCTTAAATACTCAGTCTCTAAATAGCCTTGAATTTCTATTAAAAACCTCTTATAGTGTAGTGGTATTTCTTTGTGTTTTCATTCGATTTTAAGCCTTTAAAGTGGCAAATTGGATAAGTTTTAGGTTGCAGGTTGATAGACATCTTCAAACTTTGCTACTTCAAGATTTTCAACCATTTCCTGAGACTTTTCTAACTTTTGTCCAATTTTGCTGGGTTTGTTATTTTTCAAAATCTCATCAACAGTCTTACTCTCACTTTGAGTCTCTTTCATCCCAATTATGGTCTATTCCTGAGGGCGACTGATTGTAGTAATCCTGTTGTGTTTGTGCTCTGGCATGAACTGTAAACAAAACTAAGGGAAGTAATATTTTTTTTCATATTAATTAATCTTAAAGTTGTTTATTCTTTATCCAAAAAGAAAGGAGTACTGTGCCAACCCATTGAATCCTTGTATCATTGATTTTCTTAAACTTATATTGCCCAGATGAACCCTACTGTTATTGTAAACTCATAATAATAGTCAGAAATTTGTTCTACTACTTTAGCAAGTTGCCAGTAGCTGCTGTCTGAGTTAAACTGCCTTGTAACTGGTGTAAGGAGTTACAAGTATAAAATCATCCTCCTTAAAAATAAAATAACTTGTTGATGTATTAGAGATTTTCCAACTGCCCTAAATCCATGCAGGAGGATTGAAATACACCGATTGTACAGGATTGTTTTGCTGTGGTGTTTGTGGTGTCATCGTTGCCAGAACAGCTAATGGTGAAGAATGATAAAGCTAAAACAGAATTGTTTTTTCATAAGATGAATTTTATTAATCCACCCAAACCCAAAGTAGTAGTTATTTAGTCTTTAAATAAGAAAGGTAGTTCTTATTTAATCTGTAGAGGTTCTGGTAAAACCATGAGGTATAAATAAGCAGATACCCATGCCCATATAGAGCATGAGCAATCAGCATACTTATTCTACACCTCATTTTGAATTTACCAGATTCCTACAGGCAGAATAATAGCTAATGCTTTTCTTTTTTCGATAAAGTTTGAAATGCAAAGGTATTAATTCAATTCGAATCTTTCAATTCTATTTTTGTAAAATAGGTTTTAGAATGTTTAAAAAGAAGTATAGAACTGAATTTAATTAAAACTCTTAAAAAAGATAAGATTTGTATTACCAATTCCATCCCTTTTTTTCTTTATTTTCCAAAGTATTTTTATCAACATCTTCCATTAAATTATCATGTGCATTTTTAGCTGGATTGTACCAATCGAGTTTTTTTTCAGCCCAGTCAATCCATTTTTTGTCTGTAGTATTATTTGATTTCATATACTCAAAATACTCTTTTAGAATCATAAATTTCTTCCATCGATGGGCATCATTATAAAAAGAAATAAATTTTGCACGTTCTTCATCCTTTGTTTTTTGTTTTGCTTCTTCAATTTTTCTGAGCTCCTCTCTCTTTTCACTTTCAATCTGCCATTTTCTTCTATTTTCAGCCATTCTTTGAAACTCAGTTTCAACTTTTATCAAGATTTTTTCAATTTGGTCCTCAACAAGGAATTTATCTGTGTCCGCAAATTCAGTAGTCCCATATTGTATAATCTTAACCGCTAGTTTTCCATTTGCAATTAAATCTCTGCTTTTCCATCCTCTTTCATTTGTTGTATCTTTAATATTACTTTTTTCTTTAATGTATAATGTAATTTTATCTTCGTATGCGGCGAATCTTAATCCTTCAGAATCTACACTTACTCTATATCCTAAGATTTTAAAATTCTTTATTAGATTATCTAATATTCTTAATGAACGGGAAATATTTTTTGGAGAAACAACAATATTGGGTAATCCTCCATCGGTATGAATAGTTCCTTTTATATTGGCATAATCATTAACTTTTTTCTTGCTAAGGTTATCTTGCACTTTACTGACGATTTCGTCAGGTTTACTTAATCGTTCAGAAACCTTTAAAATTAGTGCTGAATTATTTTTAATCTTTTCTGTAACAATCTGTTTGAGTAAATTTATAGGATTAGGATCATTTTTATTTTGATCTACATAAATTTCTATCTCTTGCTCATTTTCTTGTTGGGGTAATGATGCCTTTACTACTTTTTTTCCATACTGTAATTTTTGCCAGTATCCCATGGGTGGTAAAGGAATATCAAATTTTATACAGATTTTTCTTAATCCGTTATCAGACAAATTAAATTCTTTAGATAATGTAGTTAGAGGTGTAGTCCATACTTTATCATAGAGTTCTATACGTGTAAGTTTAACGACATTATTCATTATAGTACCTTAAATAGATTTTATATTATTTTTTGAAGTTTATTACTATTAAAAAATATGTATTTTAAATATAGTTCATTACTCAGGAATTCATCAACATTTTTAATCTGTTCATTGTACTGTGTAAACCATCCAAGTTCTTTAATATTGCTTTTATAATTTCTTCATCTTCTACATCAAATTTTCTATAATTTTATACATTTGAAATGTAAAATACGGATCTGAATTTACTCCTATTAATATAAAAGTTTGATGTCTATATTGATAATGAAATGCAAATGTTTCAAAAAATAAATCAAACATTTTGATAGAAGTTATATTTAATTAATGGTACATGATTATTTTACTGGTGTGTTTTTATACATTAATTTACTGTTACGTCATATTTTAAAAAGTTAGCAAGTACACCTGAAGGTGTTTTAGCACTTTTATTAAGAATCTTTGTATTAGCAAAAACGATAAAGTTATCTTTTGCTCTTGAAACGGCTACATTGAGCATATTGGGTTTGTTGTCTCTATCGAAAAATAATGTGCCTTTATCTTCATCACCATAGACCATTGAGAATAAGACAATAGGTCTTTCAGCACCTTGTAGGGCGTGAACTGTTCCTATTTTAAAGTCATCAACTTTAAATCCTGCATCTTTTAAAGCCGATTTTAAGCTGTTTTTTTGTCCTGTGAAAGGTGTAATAATACCAACAGTATGTTCAATCGACTTATATTTCTTTTCAATTTTTGATTTATTGTCTACCAGCCACTTGATAATTGTCTTGACTTCTTCAATATTAAACCTGCTGCCATTTGGGTTTCTTGTCGATTGACCTTCAACATGAATACAATGCATTGGTGGGAAAAGCAAATCTTTTTCTGCTTTTCCTCTTAATGGAATAAGCTTTCCGTCATAAGCTAAAACATTACAATAATTAATAATTTCATCATAACATCTTCTATGTTCAGTCAGCAGGACCCCTTTTTCATGTAAATTTAGCTCTTTATATCCTGATGCATTTTGAGCCATTTTCATAATACTTCCGGTAGAAGATAGAAAACCTTTAGGATCAAATTCCTTTTCATAAACAATATCATCGTAATGCTGTATGATCTCACACTTTTTAAGGTTACCAATATCAATTTTATGGGTAACGTTCCAAATGGGTTCAATCTGCTTGACATCTCCTACAACAACAGCCTGTTTAGCTAAAGCAAATGTGGCGATACCTACTTCCGGAGAAACCTGGCCTGCTTCATCAACAATGAGAAGATCAATAAAATTAAATAGAGGCGGATTATCATGTATTTTGTTGCCTTCTCCACTCATCCTTAAAAATTTATAAAAACTGAAAAACTTTGGCGCCATGAAGAATGTACTGACAAAGCATGGGGTTAACATAGCATGTCTTTTCCATCTGTTAGTCATGGGCTCTTTTCCTTTTCCATTAAATTTAGGGTCAAAAAGATCAGATTCGAGCTGCAGTAGATACCTTCCTTCCCAGTAATGTAAAGCCAATTGAAATGCTTTATGGCGTAGTGAAATATCAAGTTCATCATAAAAACAGTTAGCATTTATTTTTTCTTTTATTTTTAAGTGCTCACTTTCCCAATACTTTTCTTCTGAGCGTGGAGGGTTACCTTTAATTGAATTGTTATTCTTCCATAGTTTCCATTTTTCAATGGAACCAATAATCTTTTTAGCGGTATTTATCTTAGAATCTATTGTATCAAGAATTTCATTTTTCTTGAACACAAAATTTTCAGGAATTGCAATTTGGGAATCTCTAAGAATTATTTTTACTTCCGAAGCTCGGTTTTTTAGAGCAGACTGTATTCCCAGAAAGCAAAAAACTTTTCTGAAAAATGGTTCATTGTTAAAATATGTAATAATATTTTGTTCAGTTTTAGTCAGGTCCTCAACATCATTTTTGAGTACATCTTCATTGAGTAAATCTTCCTGATAATAATTGGAAATTTTCGAATTATTGAGAAGGTAATTAGACGTAAATACATGTTCTGATTGTAAATAAGCCTTCCACGTATCACCGGAGTCTTTTAAGATTTGTTGAATATCTGAAATTTCTGTTTGCAATTTTTGTACTACAGAAGATATAGTAAGAGCGGTAGAATTAAAATATTCGTTACTTCTTTCTAAAAAGTATTCTTTAGCATCCTGTAAAAACTCTAAATTCTCTATGTCGTTAAAAAGGCCATTACCATTTAATTTTTTATAGTTAATACCTTTTAATTCAGTTTCTTTTTTATTGGTAGAGGGAAGGTAAGTAGCATAACCATCAACATCTGGAATCCATCTGCCTTGTAATTTTCCTTCTCTTGTATTAGACCGGGAAAAACTGTCTATGATATTGGTAACCGCCTGGTTATTGGTAGAACAGGCTAAAATAACAGGAGCATCTTCTCCTCTTAGTGCACTTTCAACCATCTTATTGGCAACTATACTTTGTAATAGCGTTGTTTTTCCGGTACCTGGTGGACCATTGACTGCAAAAACCTTTTCATTAGATCCTAAAAGAGTATTTAAACTTTTTCTTTGTGAAATGGAAATAGGAAAATCAAAACCCATCTGTCCGAGGTGCAAATCATTGGTATTTATTAAATCAGGAACAGTAATAGGTAACTTTTCCTGATTGTTATTTAAGGTTATAAAAGACTGTAAAAGTTCGGGAAGATTCTTTTGGTGAAGAATTTTTTCATACAGCTCTATGATTCCCATTGCAGCATTCATTTCCTCTTGTGGAAGTAATACTATAGCATTAAAGATCGTTTCATAAGCTCCTGATTGATATTCGCATAGCTCCTGACCGATAACTTTTTTAAATACATCCTTAACGTATTGTATATACTCAGGATATTTTGAATAATTTTCTTTTCCCAGGGTAGTAGCTAAATCTACTTCTTCAATATTCCCAAAAATAAATTCAGTACGTTCATCAGCAAGGGGTTCCAAATATTGTCTTTGAAACAGAGGAAACATTTCGTCAGGAATATAAAGTTTTCCATTTCTGTCTAGATAAGCAGAGTACCAGAAAGGAAATTTAGGTTTCTTATCTTTGAGATGAACGAGATGGTCTGATGCCGGCTTAAGCTTGAATGGCGCTATTACTACAAATATGTGGTCTATAGTGATCCAGTCTTCATCATCTTTATTTTTAATCCCTTTTTTTTCATTGATTCTTCTTTCTTCAAAATCAATAAGTGTATTGACTTTTTTAAGATCAGCAATAGAATTGTCTTCAATGTCGAAATCTTCAATTTCAAAATGCTGAGCACCATCAATTTCAATATTGGTATTAAGAGAGTCTGCTAAATTCTTTTTCCAGTAGGTTAGCCATTTATAATGTTCTTGATTCATTTGTGATTGGTTAGTAAAAGTCATATCAAGCTAAAATACAATAATAATATGAGATTATTTTACGAGAAACCGTAAAATAATGCTTGTACTCTAGAAAATACAGATATCTTAAATAATTTAATTAACAAGATAAAAACAATAAAAACTAATATTTATAGAAGTTTTTGTACATTATGCTTAAAATAATATGACAATAGTTATACACTATCTGTTGAATTTAGAAATAGAAGAAACTTTTTTGAGGCTCATAAACTCCAATTAAATCAAATGAAACCGAAAGGATTGATTACCTGAAAGATTGTTTTAATCAATTTCTCATAATAGTTGGAATTAACTATACAAAAAATCCAACATTAGTTGAAAGTTGGGACCTCTTCTTTACCAATATAACAAAGAGATTAAATGACCGTGAGTATGTAATCCCTAGTGACATTCAATCATTCAAAAGTTTTTATAGAGAAATGACAGGTGTGGTAATAAATACATGTGTAGGAGTCAAAGATGAAGAATTTGAAACAGTTATTGCATATGGTTATTAAACGGTTACATCGCATTGGAACTAGATTTTTTCGGGAAATGCAAATGATGCTTCAAAAAATTACTATACGTTATTTGTTCCAGAGCAAAGACAAATTTACATTTGATAAGTGAAACAGGGCGAACAACCAAAAGAGGAGATGCTTTGACCATAACCTCAGAATTAAAAGCTGTAAATTTTAAATATGACAATCTTTAGTTAGGATTTTCTCTTATTTTGATTTTTAAATTTTCCTTCTAAAAGATTGATTTCATTTATAGCGGCTTCAATTTGTTTTGGGGTCATCCTAGAAACTAAGTGAACGATATCAAGCTCAAGAAAATTACAAATATTAACAATAATTTCAATTGATAGATTTGTTTTTCCTCTTTCGATTCTGCCAATGTAATCTTTGGAAAGGTCAATCTCATTTCCTAGTTGGAATTGTGATAATCCTTTTCTTAATCGGCATAGCTTGAAAATTACTCCGATTTGAACTTTTATCTCTTCATTGTTCCATTTATACATTCAGTAAATTTTATGAATAAAAATGTTTTTCATGAAGACTTATAGTGCGTTTTGATTTTTTTTTAGTTATATTTGTAAAATAAGTTACAATAAATGTAACTTTGCGATACTTCAACGAATAATAGAAGCTATTGCTTAGAATCTCGATTCGAAAACTGGTAATTTTTAACATGCGAGACGATAAGCAGGAAGCTCACGACCTAGGCGTGGGCTCTCTTATCTGCATGTAAGGTATACCAGTGCCCCGAATCGGATAATGTAGAGTCCCATGCCGTTTTTTTTTCAATGCAGTTCGCTCTTTCTACATAACAATCTAAGCCCGCTTTACAAAATAGTATCAGATTACACGATACAATAGGAGGGTACAACCTATTGCGGCTTTAAAAGCTTACACGGGAACACAGATTTCATTCATATTAATTCTTTCCGGTGCCCTAAAGGTCACTGTTTATAGAACCTCACCAGTCCTTTTTCATACCAAAGGGCATCAGGAAAGTTTTAAATAAAAAATGAGTCAAAAAACTACTCAACTTAAAAATCAGAAGAAAGAAAAAAGCCCCTTCCCATGCAGTTTGGACACTTACGGGAAAGAGCGTAGTTCAGTAATTAATCTTAAAAAATTAAAAACCTTTACAAATCTATGAAAAATTCCTATTACAATATAGGAGGCATTTTCTTTGGGCTCATGTTTACCGCTGTAAGCATTGGTACAAAAGCCCAAACACGCACCATTTCCGGTACCGTAACCTCATCCGGCAAACCTTTACAGGGAGTCTTAATCTCCCAGAAGGGCAGTGATCAGGTAACCAGAACCGGTAATAACGGAACCTACCAAATAGAGGTTTCAGCAGAAAATCCCATCCTATTGTTCAGACACCCTGATTATGCAGAAGAAAAATTCACACTTACTAATCAGGCCGTCGTTAATATCAGCTTAGAACAAAAAGTAAAGGGAATCGAAGAAGTTATTCTCAACGCTGGCTACTACAAGGTTAAAGACAAAGAAAGAACCGGTAGTATTGCTAAAGTTTCAGCAAAAGATATAGAGAATCAGCCTGTCACCAATGTATTGTCAACCGTACAAGGAAGAATGGCAGGAGTAAATATCACCCAGAATTCGGGAGTACCGGGTGGAGGCTATGATATTCAGATAAGAGGAAAGAACAGCCTGCGTGCTCTAGGAAACAATCCATTATATGTAGTGGACGGAGTTCCTTTAGGAGGAGAAATGGCCTCCCAGTTTTCGGCAGAAATGCTCCCTGCCAGCAGTATCAATCCGCTTAACAGCATCAATCCTGCGGATATTGAGAGTATTGAGATTCTGAAAGATGCGGATGCGACCTCGATCTATGGATCAAGAGGTGCCAACGGAGTAGTGCTGATAACCACGAAAAAGGGAAAATCCGGAAAATACCAAAACTTGGGATTAAATGTTGGGACCTCGTATGCAGTGAGTTCTATGATCAGTAATCTTACCATGATGAAGACTTCGGATTATCTCAGGATGAGAAGGCAGGCCTATCAGAATGATGGTATTGCGGTGTATCCGGCTAATGCTTATGATATTAATGGAGTATGGGATCAGGGAAGGTATACGGATTGGAGGAAAGAACTGATCGGAAATACAGCAGATGCTTTTACTGCGAATGTGTCCTTAAACGGAGGAAATGAAAGAACATCTTTTCTGGTAGGCTACGGCCATAATGAGCAGTCTACCGTGTTTTCAAAAGATTTTAAGTATAAGTCTGATAATCTCTCTGCCAATATCAGCCACAGTTCTGAAGATAGGCGTTTCCAGCTTAGTGTTTCCAATAGATTCTCAGTTCAGAAGAATAATGTGCTGAGTGAGGATATCACCAAGCAGGCTTTCCTGATGGTACCTAATGCTCCGGCTTTGTATTTGTCGGACGGGAGCCCCAACTGGGAGAATAATACCTTTAACAATCCGGCAGGACTTTATAACAGTTCCTATTCGTATGAAAACAAACAGTTTTTAACCCAAATGAATTTGCAGTATGAACTGCTGGAACACTGGTTTCTGAAGTTTAACGGGGGACTGAATTACCAGTCTTTTGATGAAAGATCACTGAAGCCTAATACCATGTATAATCCCGCCTCCTATCAGGGACAGTCCAGTGCCAGTTCTCAGTCGTATACAAGCAGTCAGGACCGTTTTTCGTTTATTCTGGAGCCTCAGCTGAATTGGCAGATGAAAAAAGAACGTCATGCACTGGATGTATTGGTTGGTACGACCTTTCAGCGGGAAACAGGTACCCAGGGTTCTATGATCGGAATTGGGTTTGAGAGCAATGCCTTTATAGAGAATATCGGAGCGGCAAGGACCAGGATCATTACCGATCAGATTAAAACAGAGTACCGCTATACCGCTTTCTTTGGAAGAGTCAATTATCAGTATGCCGGAAGGTATATTTTGAATGTAACCGGAAGACGGGATGGAAGCAGCCGCTTTGGTCCTAGTAATAAGTTTGCGAATTTCGGGGCGGTAGGCGCCGCATGGATATTCTCCCAGGAATCTTTCCTTAAGAATAAATGGCTGAGCTTTGGGAAGCTCCGTGCCAGCTATGGGACTACCGGAAGTGATAATATAGGGGATTATGGCTATCTGGATACTTATGATCTCTCAGAATACCTGTATAATAATACAGCAGGACTGAATCCTTCAAGGTTGTATAACCCCAATTACAGCTGGGAGAAGACCACCAAACTGGAAGCCGCTTTAGAGCTGGGGTTTATAAAAAACAGAATCAATCTGACCGCAGCATGGTACAAAAACCGTTCTTCAAGCCAGCTTGTAGGCTATCAGCTACCCTCAATAACAGGCTTTCCAAGCGTACTGGCAAATCTGGATGCGGTAGTAGAAAACTCAGGATGGGAACTGGAACTCTCTGCTAAACCTTTTTCTAGCGGATCCTTTCAGTGGGAATCAAGCGTTAATATCAGTTTTCCTAAGAACAAGCTGGTCTCTTTTCCGGGGCTAAGGGGTTCCACTTACGCCAATACCTATGTCATAGGACAGCCTATCACTTCGGTAAAGGTATACCAGTATGAGGGAATTGATCGTGCTACAGGATTGTACCGGTTCAAAGATTTTAACGGCGATGGAAAGATCACGGCTCCTGATGACAGGCAGGCTGTGGAGAATATCGGCGTGCGCTATTTTGGAGGCTGGAATAATACCTTCCGGCTAAAGAACTGGAATCTGTCATTTCTCTTTCAGTTTGTAAAACAAAGAAACTGGAACTATAACAATATCATGCCCATTCCGGGAACGATGAATAACCAGCCTCAGGAAGTACTGGATGTATGGTCCCATGAGAATCCCGGTGGAACCTATATGCCGTATTCTTCAGGGAGCAATGGGATTAAGAACCAGCTTCATATCTTTTTTATGAACAGTACGGCAGCGGTGTCTGATGCCTCTTTTATTAGACTTAAGAATCTGGAGCTCGGGTATCAGGTTCCGGTAAAAGGAACATTTAAGAGCGTGAAGGTCTATTTTCAGGGACAGAATCTCTTGACCTTTACGAAATACTTCGGGCCTGATCCCGAGTTCAGGAATATTGGCTACCTGCCTCCTTTAAGGACCTATTCACTGGGGTTACTGATTTCACTGTAAATATCAATGCTAAAAAAGTTAATCATGAAAAATTATAAAATAAATAAATATCAATATCGTAAGGTAGTTATGTTCTGTAGGAATATGGGAGTGATACTGCTGTTTTGTGTGCTTCTGTTCTCCTGTGAAAAGCTGCTGGAAGTGGAAACCCCTTCCAACCAGATCGGAAAAGACAAAGTCTTTGCAGATGTTCAAACCGCTAATGCAGCACTGGCTGGGCTTTATGCGGGACTCAGGGATAACTCTCCGTTGTCAGGGGAGGCACTCGGACCTTTTCTGGGAGTCTATACGGATGATCTGGATTCTTATGCCTTAACGGATACCAATGGGGTGCTGGCGCTTTATCATAACCAGCAGACTGATACTAATTCTACGGTATATTCAGTATGGTCAACTGCTTATCAGCATATCTATGCTGCCAATGCCATTATAGAAGGAGCCAGAGCATCGGCTCTGCCGGGTAACGAAAAAGAGAGGATAGAAGGGGAGGCACTTCTGGTGAGAAGCATCCTGATGTTTTATCTTCAGCAGGTCTTTGGAGCAGTTCCTTTTCCGGTAAGTACGGATTATAAGGTGAACCAGTCTTTGGCAAGGGTGGAAGAAGGAGAGGTTTTGTCAAGACTGGAAACAGATCTTTTACGTTGTATAGAGCTTATGCCGGATCAGTACAGGGATATGGAAAGGGTATATCCCAACAGGAAGACCGCAGAGCTGATGCTGGCAAAAGTGTATATGTTGGGGCACAAGTGGGCTCAGGCAGAGAATACGCTTAAGACGATTTTGGGAAGTCCGTTGTATAATTTTCAAAGTGATATATCGAAGGTCTTCCAGAAAGATTCAAGGCATATTCTGTGGCAGTTAGAACCTGCGAATCCGGGAGATCCGACCCGCGAAGCGATGCTGTATTACTTCTCGGGAGCAGCGCCTACCGGTTATGTGCTTTCTGAAAGCCTGGTAAATTCATTTGAAGCAGGAGACCTTAGAAAGCAGCAGTGGATGATTCCGGTGATGGTAGGAGGAACTACGTGGTATCGTGTGAATAAGTATAAAAATACAACCATCAATAACACGGAGGACTCTATAGTATTCCGTTTGGACGAAGTGTATTTACTGCTGGCTGAAGCATTAGGTCAGCAGAATAAAACCGCTGAGGCAGTGGAGTATGTAAATCCAACAAGGCAGCGGGCAGGACTTAGTCCTTTAGCATCTTCACTGCCAAAAGAAGTTTTGCTTGAAGAAATCCTGCTGGAAAACAAAAGGGAGTTTTTTACGGAAATGGGACACCGCTTCCTGGATTTAAAACGAAATAACAGGCTTTCTAATTTGCAGGCAGTAAAGCCGAACTGGAAATCTTTTCACAACCTGTGGCCAATTCCCCAGAAAGACCTGCTTCTTAATCCTAACCTTAATCCCCAGAATAATGGCTATTAATATAAATAGGCTGCTTATACTGATTTTGATATTGTTAGCAGTGGTATGTTATGGAAAGGTTCATCTGGATTCATTGAAAGATGACCGTTCAAAATATTACAATATTGCGGTTAATAAGGTGTCTGATGATGGAAAATGGGTTGTTGCCACAAAAGTGTACAGGAATAATTATGATACAGCAGTGGTATTGGCTGCCGGGAGATCAGTATTAAGAACCCAGGTTGGCACGCTGACGAAAAAGCACCAGTTTTCCTTTGTAAAAGACGGCCAGCTGCTGGCATTGGGACAGGGTAAAGCGATGTTGTGGAATTTGACTACAGGAATCCAAAAAGAACTGAAGGCAGATCCTAGTGGCAGCGGCTCAGAAAATATCATACAAAGTGGGGTGATGGAAAAAGGAGAGAAGTATTTTCTGCAGACTGGTGAGAGTGTTCTTCATATCTACAATGCGAAGTCTGCGTTGTTGCAGAGAATAGAGGGAGTGCAGTATTTTAGGGAGTGCAGTTCAGAATCTGTATTGTACATTGTGAAAAAATCAGGCAGGGAAACTCAGTTGGTAAAGTATTCAGGTAATAAGCTCAGTATTGTATATACTACACCGGGTATTATCCGAAGCATGGAGGAAACACCTTCCGGAAGTTTTCTAATTCTTAAGGAAGAAACTAGCGTTGCAGGAGATTCAAATAGCCCATCCCAGAAGGCAGTATTTGTTGATACAAAAAAAGCAGAGCTGATGTTTCTTGACATTGGATGGGTTAGGCAGGAAGAATACCTGCGTTTTACTGAAATACAAAATGGAAAGGCCATTATGATCACAGGAATAACGCATATTCCGACAGAAAAAGGAACCGTTGATATCTGGTATGGCAATGATGGTAATTTGGAAGCCAAGCAGGAAGGTTCTTTTCAAACAAGATACTGGATATGGAAAAAGGAAGGCAATGAGGTTAGGAGGGTTAGCTCTAAACGTTTTTCGACCGTGGTAAGCCTGGATAACCCCAATTACTTTTTGATGTTTAACAAGGATGAACTTCAGAATTATTCTACGCTTTTTCCTCCTGTTCACGGTTACCTTTATGATCTTAAAAAGGATACTTATGAAGATCTGGGAGCCATGCAGGCTGAAGTTTCAGTATCAGACTCTGGAAATCATTTTGTATATAAGAATAGGGAGGACTTATGGGTGCTGGTAGATACAGGAACATTAAGAAGGGTAGTACTGATGAAGAAGGATTTGAAAAAAGGATATTTTAGTCCGGATGGTAAAACAATCATTTTTGAAAGCAGTAACGATCTTTGGAAATATGATATCGAAACGGAGAAGTTTACAGCACTCAATATTGATCAGGAAAATGAAGTAAAGGTTATCACTAAAGATGAAACCGATTTATATCCCGAGTCGGGTTATAATTTTAAAAGAAGTGTAATGGATTTAGGTGCTCCCATGCTTTTATTGATAACCCGAAAAGGAACGATTGAGAAAACTTTCTTGAAATGGGAAAAAGGCAGGATTAAAACACTTATGGCTTCTTCTTCCTCCAATATAACATGGCATAAGACTGATGAATCTTTAAATAAAGCAGTATATGTGGAAGAAAGTCTGAATGAGCCGCCAAGAATTGTATATAAGGAGATGGGAAAAGAAAAGGGGAATATAGTATTTCAAAGTAATACACATGATAAAATATCAACGTTGATAAGAAGAGATATCATCAGTTTCAAAAATAAAGAAGGAACATCTCTAAAAGGACTTTTGTATTATCCTATTAGATATACTGAGGGGAAGAAATACCCAATGGTAGTTCATATTTATGAGGTGCAGAGCAGAAATCCCAATCAGTACTTATCACCTTTGAATAATTTTCCGGTAGGGTTTTCTATCAGGAAGCTTCTGGAAGAAGGGTATTTTGTGTATCTGCCTGATATTGTAAACGAATCTGAAGGGGTAGGATGGTCCGCACTGGACTGTGTGGAAAGTTCTCTGAATGCTTTACAGAATCATGCGGAAGTTGATCTTATGAATGTAGGACTGATAGGGCATTCTTTTGGGGGATACCGTACTGATTTTATCGCTACACATTCAAGCCGTTTTAAAACCTATATTTCGGGAGCAGGAGCAAGTGATCTGACAAGAATGTATTTTTCCTATAATGAGACATCATTAACGCCTTTTTACTGGCAGTTCGAAGAAGGGCAGTACAATATGCATGCTTCATATGCGGAGAACAAAAAAATCTATAATGAAAATAACCCGATTGAAAACGTTCATAAAGTGAATGCTCCGATGCTTTTATGGACAGGAAAGGAGGATAAAAGGATTGTATGGGACCAGACCATGGAATTTTATATTGGGCTGAAACGGAATAAAAAAGATGTAGTGGCATTGTTCTATCCGGGAGAAGCACATGTTTTTACGACGGGTTCCAAGGCAGAAAAAGATCTTGAAGTAAGGATCCAGGATTGGTTGGATTATTTTTTGAAAGGGAAGATGGGAATGTCATGGATCGAGAAACAGATAAAAAAGGATGCGTTTTAGCATCCTTTCTTATTTTTAAGTGTATATAAAAGCTGCTTGCTAAGTGCTTACAATAGGTAGCCTCCGTTTTCATCCAGATACTTTCAGGTGAAATTAGCTCACTTCAATCCCTGATGATATCCATCAAAAAAGAAGGATGCCTCAGGCATCCTTCTGATTAATAATTAATTGAATTTAAGGTAAAATTTCATACAGAGATCCAAAGCACTGCGAGCCGCTTAATCTTTTTAAGGTGTGCATACCTGTAGAATCTGAATATGTACATAGTACACCTGTGTTTACGGTTTCACAGTTTTTAACAGGAACACATGGAGGCTCTCCGGAATTGCCGATTCTATATCCAATAGTAATGACTTTGGACGAACTTTCGATGTTTGATGCTAACGCACCTCCTGTGCCCATAATAACCAGGGCGGCAGGGATAAGAAACTTTTTCATAATAATTAAGGTTTTGGTAAATGCTTACTCTTTGTTCAGGTTTTCAGCTTCCCCTGTTGTAAAATATTTTACAGCTGATGTTCGATATTGATAGCGGATTAATTTGTTGCCTAAGATTGCATATAAGTATTGATCAGTAACCATCATCTGAGAAATAGATTTTCGATCGATATGTTCCATATAAAAGCTTCCGACATATTCTTGTCTGTCTGTTCGGTAAATGTCAATAATACTTGCATTTCTCCAGCGTTCCTTGGATTCATGTTTTCCCATCAGATAAGATCGGTTAAAAAGAAATGGTCCATTGGTAGCTAATGCCGCATTCACTTTTAAAGGCAGTGACTGTAATTTGGTATTTCCATCTGATAGTTTAATGGGCTGAACCTGAGCTTTTGAAATGGTATCGATGGTATTGAATCTGTTTTTTAACTGTAGCCTGTCATTGATGACCATAAATTGATTTCTGTAGGCGTATACATATTGTATGTATTTGCCTTTTCCATCTGTGATCAACTGTCCGTCTGCATCAAATATTCCGTCTATCTGTTTTTCCAAAAGGTCCGGCGACAGTTTGAATTTAGGCTTATCATAAGGACTGAGTATTCCCAGTTCATATTCACCCGTTGTACCGCTTTGGATTCTCACTGCAAAATGTGAAGAATCAATAATGGCAAGCTGACTAAAGTATACATCATTATAGCTTATAGTTCTGGCAAGCGGGTCTGATGTTTTTCCCTTATATATAATCGGAACACTTCCGTCATAAAGAAAATAATCAGATCCTCTTACTTTTAAATGCAAATTGGTATAGTTGTAATCAGTATCATCCGGATGTATATGCATTGTTTGTAGTAAGTTAAACCTATTGTCTACAGAGGAGAGAACCAAAGGAGTGGAATTGTTTCCCAGAAATAAAGCTTCTTTTGTGTATCCCGCCAAGTAATAATGTTCATTATCAAGTTCTAGGATTTTATCTTCAATGAGCGGATGTGGCAAAAAACGGCGGGTAAAATTATTTTCTTTTTTAAGGGTATTTTCAGATTGTAAAAACATGAGAACTACTACTAAGGTACTTATCACAATGATTGTTAATAACTTGAAATAAATCCTAATTCTGCTGTATTGGAGGGTATAATATGTACAAACAATTGCATTGGAAGCAAATATTACACAGGCGACATTAAATATCAAATGCTCATTCCAGTCCATTTTCTCCAAGATGCCACCACAGGAACAGGGTATAAAATCACTGTAGTGCAGAATTATATAAATGTAGGCAGTAAAGCTCATCATTAAGGCTAGTGAAAAAAACAAGCCTCTCAAGCGTTGCTTGGGAAGAGCCAGCAGCATAACAGTTAGTAGCTCAATACCTATTACAGCATATGATATAACCGTTGCATATGCGCTGAGTATAGGAGACTGGGCTATTTGAACTTGAAAATTTTCAAAGTCAGCAAGTTTACTTACACTCGCATATACAAATAATAAGATAAAGAAGTAACTTACAATGTTAGGGATTATACTGGACAAATTTTTCATGGCTTGTTTTTATAGGGTTTAACACACTTGAATCAATCTCCATTTGATCTTACACCCGCAATATTCAGGCATTGGTTCACCTTTGAAAAGGGTTACAGTTGTCTTGAAATTCCCCATACTTTCCCAGATGCCACTTGTTGGACATGGTAAGCCGGTAACAACTGATATGGAGGTATGAGGAATCATAGTTTATCATAGTCTTCAATCTTGAGTCAGCCGCCAATTATCGCCGTCCCTCACAGGAGGATCTTTTTGGGGTGGATTTTCAATCACCTCTAAGGATGTCACAGAATCCTGTTTCATTGCTAAAACTTTTATTGTACGTGCTGATTTTTCAATCTTTTCACTATTTGATATGATGTCTTCATCTCGATGGACACAGCTTTGCAGAGAAACTGCTCCGATCATTATGCTAAAAAAAGGGATAAACTTTTTCATTTTAATAATTTTAATTGGGTTATCCCGGCCGGATTATATTTGAATTCTGATGTCAAAATTATCCGGCTTATGAGCTAAAAAAAACTGTTCTGTGACTCTATTTTAAAATTGATACGTCTCTATTTTAAAATTAATACATCTGGAATGTTGATTTAATCAACTGTTTATTAGTATTTTACATTCACCTTGTTCTTGTTGGTATTTAATTCCTATAGTTTTGATTTATTTAAAACATAAATGATTATTTTTGAGACGGTGAGGTTCTAAATATCAGTCTATGAAAAAGTTTTACTACTTTATCGTCTTATTTTCTGCATTTTCGCAATTCTTATTTTCGCAACAGGGAAAGGAAAAAACTTTCAGTGAGATCAGAAAGCCTTATGAAAAAATGGCAATAGATGACATTCATGCAATGCCCTATGTAAAACTGTATATTCAAAAAGCAAAAAACGAAAATAACTTTTCAAAGCTGATTCAAGGGTATAGAGACGGGAGACAGTTTGACTACAAAAACAAAATGAAGTATGCTGACAGTGCACTTACCGTTAGTTTACAGTATGGAACACAGGATGATATCAGTAAAGAGTATTTAAGCAAGGGAATCATCTATTATTTTTATCAAAAAAAATATAAGTTAGCTTTAAATGAATACCTTAAAGCCTATACATACTCAAAAGGTTCAAAAGATCAGTACCATCACTTTAAAGTTATTTACCACTTAGGAATTGTAAAAAGTCATTTGGGTTACTATGATGAAGCAATGAATCATTTTTTGAATTGTGCTTCTTATTACAGGTCAAAGTTAAATGAAAACCTTCATGAAAATGAAAGGTTTAACTATGAGAAAGCTTATCTGAACTGCTTACATCAGTTGACCGTGCTCAACAGATATCTGAACAATTTTAGTAAGAGTGACAGTTTAAGTATGCTGGGTTATCGGTTAACCGATCATAATAACGATTTTGCTTTGGAGAAAAGCTATTTTCTTAAATGCCTTGGAATTTCCAGATATCACAAAAAAGATTATGCCGGAGCTCAGAATCATTTACAAAAATCGTTACCCACTATTCTCAACAGAAACGATTTTGCCTGGGCTTCTGTGGTATACTATTACCTTGGTAAAACCTATGAAGCACAGAATAATATCAACAGTGCGGTGGTATGCTATGAAAAGATAGACTCCATTTTCAACTACCATGATTTTATACTTCCGGAAGTATATAAAAGTTATCATTATCTTATAGATAACTATAAAAATAAAGATGTCAACAAGCAGCTTTATTATACCAATCAGCTTTTAAAAGCTGACAGTTTAATCAGCAAGGATTTTCCTTACTTATCTTTAAAACTTCATAAGGACTTTGACCGAAAAACACTGATTGATGCAAAAGAAGAAATTGAGAAGTCAAGCAGAAAAAAAATGGTAATTGCCCAGATCTTGATTGTATTAGGAGGTATAGTCCTTGGTTTTTTGGTTGTGAGGCACAGAAAAGATCAAAAAATAAAAAAACAATATAATCTTCTTCAGAAGAGAATTGCAGCGGGAAGATATAATATCAATGATGTTTTAAAAGAGGATCTGAAAGAATTTCCAGTAAGAAAGACTTCTCTTACTTCGGAAATGACCTTAGAAATCAAAGAGAAGCTTAAGAGGTTTGAGCAGGAAGAACAATTCAGAAAGAAAGGCATTACACAAAAGAGTATTGCCTTAAAATTAGGAACCAATTCCCACTATCTTTCTGTTTATATCAATGAGCAAAAAGGGATGAATTTTAATAGATATATGGCGGAACTGCGCATTAATTATATTACCAATTTACTCAATACTAATAGTAAATATCTCAACTATACTATTGAAGCATTAGCTGAGGAATGTGGTATAGCGGCTCGTCAAAATTTTTCAAATCTGTTTTTTGATATCAATGGTATCCGGCCAACAGATTATATAAAAAACCGGAAAAAGGAGCTGGGTATTGGTTGATTAAGTCTTGCATTAGCGGATTTTTGTAAATTCCTGAAAAAAGGACATGGTAACAAAAACTATTTTTAAAAGAACATCACAGTTATTGGAAGATCTGGATGTAAAGATTAACGAAGTCTATGCGGATGGAAATGATATGATCAAAATTTCAGAAAAGGCTTTACTAATCATTGACGAGTCAATAAGGAAATTGAAACTTCTGGTTTCAAATCACTCTTTTGATCATATTGCCGAAGAAGTACTTTTTTTTAAGAAGCTAAAACCACAGTTTATCTCAAAATTTATTTATTACTCTGCAGTACTGGACATTGAGTCTCACAAACCGGCTGCAGGAAATAAGGCATTGAAAAAATATTATACGGCAGAGCAGGAGAAATTAAAAAGCTTTTATGTAGAACATTCTGAATTTTACAGCTATTATAAGCGTGAAGCTACGTATCTTGATCATAAAATATTTGTACGCAACTCGTATGATCTGAAAATGAAGCTATCATCAGGGTTTTATAACTATGATCCAAGTTTTACAACATCACATGACCATTTGATAGCCAGATTCATTTCCAACCAGCAATTTGACCAGTATTTAAAAAAGCAGATTGAAAACTCTAATGAAAGCACAACAGCAAAAGTACTTTCTCCCCTTACGTGGTCGGGATCAAAGGTTGGCCTTATAGAACTGATCTATGCACTTTACCAGATGCGTTGTTTTAATGGGGGTAATATAGAGTTAAGCGAAGTCATCAAATTTACAGAAAAGTCATTGGACTGCGATTTGGGCAACTTTCATAAAACCATCTTTGAAATTCGTAACCGAAAGCAGGGGCCAACCAAATTCCTTCGACTGGTCAGTGAAAATCTCAATCAGTACTTTATGAACAGTGATACTGAGTAATGTAATAGATAATAAAACCTCAAATCTTATTGTATTTGAGGTTTTATTCTTTAATCAATTTTAATTAAATGCTGCAGATCAGGATCGTTTTTTATTCTATCCATTTCATTTGTGATGATGCCAAAAATATCTGCCTTAATCCTTTTGTAATTATCTTCAATCTGTTTACTCATTGAATTATTTCCGTTCTCATTAATAAAGGATCGTATCTGCGGGATCTTTTGATAGTCTTTCATTTCTCTAGAAAGTTGAACGGTGTCCACTACAATCTCCGAATGAAAAATCTTCTGTTCAATTCTTTCATCAAAGTTATCAGATACCGCACCGACAAAGAAACCCTGCGTCAAGGTAGAGATCTTTGATGCCGGGATCAGGCTGTCCAACTGGGTTGAAATGGAAGTGGAAGTGTCATTCCTATTGATCGTTATACTTTGTCTTTTTTGCAGTACCTTTCCAAAACGTTCAGATAAAGTTTTTGCTGTTTCTCCAACCACCTGTCCGCTGAAAATGTTACCGACCGTATTTTGGATAACCTTACTTTCCTTGTCTCCGTAGTCTCTTGTTAATTGAGAAAAATCCTGAAATCCTAGACAAACCGAAACTTTGTTGCTACGAGCGGTAGCGATCAAATTATCTAAGCCTCTGAAATAGATCGTCGGCAGCTCATCAATAATGACAGAACTTTTCAACTGTCCTTTTTTATTGATCAACTTAACGATTCTTGAATTGTATAGTCCAAGAGCAGCAGAATAAATGTTCTGACGATCAGGGTTATTTCCAACACATAGAATTTTAGGTTCATTTGGATTATTGATGTCTAAAGAAAAATCATCTCCGGTCATTACCCAATATAATTGAGGTGAGATCATTCTTGACAAAGGGATCTTTGCAGAAGCGATTTGTCCTTGCAATTGATCCTGTGCACCGCCTTGCCATGCATCCATAAAAGGAGACAGGTAGTTCTCTAATTCAGAATAAGATGTTAATATTGTAAAGACATCTTCGTATTTTTTGTTCAACAGCTCAATAGCATGTGGAAAAGTGCAGTATTTTCCGTTCTCATAAATTTTAAGAAACCATATGATAGCAGCTAACAAAATAATGGGACTTTCGACAAAGAAGTCACCCTGTTTTTGTATCCAGCTTCTATTCAGATTCAGCATAATGGTATAAGCAGCTTCATAGGCATCTGATATATCCGTCATAAAATTGGGGTTTAAGGGATTACATCGATGGCTTTTCCTGGGGTCGTCAAAGTTGATGATATAGAATTTCGGCTTTATTTTATAAGCATCTGAATGATTTAAAAGATGGTTGTAGGCGATGGTAGACAAATCATCAAATTTAAAATCATAGATATACATGGAAAATCCTTTTTCGATATGCTGTCTGATATAATTGTTAACAACGGCATATGATTTTCCTGAGCCTGGTGTTCCTAAAACAATGGTGGCACGAAACGGATTGACTACATTAATCCATCCCTGATGCCATTTTCCTTGATAATAGAATTTGGTTGGAAGGTTAACTGAATATTCATTATAGAGTAATTTAGTCTCCTGGTGAAAACTTTCATTTTCACTGTTAAAAACATCGGTCATTAAATTCGTTTTCAGTAAACGGCTCATCCAGACTCCTGCCTGCATTAGCAGAATGTATCCGGATCCGGTGGATATAATGTAAAGTACAGCTGTAAAGCTGGTGCCAAGTTGTAAAATAATTGGATTTAAAAAGAATAGTATAACACCAATAGAAAGAGCAGCACTGATTTTTTCCCAAGTGATTTTTTCATTTTTGACCCCCTTTGTGCCGAGACAACTCAAACCCAACAAAACAACAGCAAACAGCTTAGAATAAATAGCATGAGAAAAAAGGCCTGCTGTCTTGTTAAAATTATGAAGTATTTTATTGATCAGTTCTAATGTCCATTGCTGCTGTGCAAAAAATCCGTAACAAAACCAATAGAGATGTATTAATACTAGAATAATACTGACCGCTCGCATAAATGCCATGATTTTGGCAAGCCCTCTTAAATCGTCTTCACCCTGCATATCACATTTTAAAAGCATAGATAAATGACTATGCATTCATTAAAAATGAATGCGACATTGCAAACATTAATTGGCTGACTTTGGCTCTCAGGGCATAGTTGTAAAGCCAGTTTTTGTAAAAGAAGGTCATTTTTTTCTTCTTTTTCTCTGCTGCTTTTTCATTTCTGATTCGAAAATTTGTTCCTCCTGATCATCATCTATACCTGATGGCAATAAACCGTTAAAAAATCCTTCAAATATTTCGTGGATGTTATTGTTGAAGAAGTATTCTGAAGATTTTTCAAATGATAAATCCTCTTTAGAATTACTGTATGAATTGGTTTCAGTTTTTGTTTCTAATTCATTCCATAGTTTATTGAATGAGTTGGCTGAGAGCTCTTTAGCTAACTGTGAGCCATTCCAAACTAATTTGGAGTAATGGTCTATAAATGTGATTCCATAAATCCTTCCATCATTTTTTCGTATGACAGTTGAAATTCCCTGTTCAAGAAGTTGCGTTTTAAATGCAGCTTCAGATTTACTGGTGCTGATTGCTGTTTCAATAGTTCTTTTGAGAATTAGTTTTGAAGGATTATTTTTCATGTTCACTCTTGATTTCTCAATGAGCGCTTGAATATTTTCAAATCCTGCGTGTTTGCCAAAAAGGGATGATTTAAAAGGGTGACTTATTTTTTTTCCATTTTTATCCGTAGCAAAATAGACCATTCCTTTTCTCATCTTTCCATGAAGTTCTCCGCTAACCTCTTCAATGGAGATATTGAATTGAGAGAGTAAAGCGTTATATGCACCAATACTTTGAAAGCCGTAGGTTCTAGGCATATTCCGTAGTACCGATGATAATTGTGCCTTAATATTCCCTTTAGTATAGTCAACAGGTTTAAAAATAAAGTTTTGATATGAATTTCTATTCTCACCAGCAACTTTTAACTTGTATTGTTTTTCCAGTTTTCTGCAGGCTTCCATTGATCGGTGGTGATCATAGCGGTCTGTTATTTTCTTTCCATCAAGTTGAACACATGTGGTGACGATATGAATGTGTGTCCTATCAATATCCGTATGTTTAAAAACTATATAGGGTTGGTTACCATAACCCATTTCCTGCATATATTGCTGAGCCATTTCTCGATAAGTATTATCATTAACCTTGTCTTCAGGATCAGGATTAAGTGAGATATGTCTTACAAGTTTTTCAGTTTTATTATTGACAATTAAGTAGGGTTCAAAATACTGATGAAAAAATTTAACCGAATAAGGTCGATCCCACAAATCTGGAATTTTGTTAGTGAATAAAACAGTTCCATTTTCGTTGTCCACTTTTAGCTGATTATAGGTGAGAGCACCCCAAAGATTTTCTCCTTTTCCAATTTTTGCAATCATTTTTCAGAAGTTTTTTGAATATGGTTCTGCTCAAAATCATGAGTAAGCTCAATAATCTGCTTACAAATTAAGGCTAGTTCTTTGGTATTGTTTTCCAGTTTAAAGAGATAGAAAGAAGCTTTTTTCTCAGTGAAATTTCGATAGAAAATTTTTACAATCTGATTATAGTTGTTGCCAATCGACTGGAATTGGTAGAAGAATTTAGTCAATTGCGTGTGATAATCCATTGTTGAAATATCAACCTTTACAATTTTTAGTTCTCTCTGAAACAAAATTGTTGTAATAAATTTCGATTTGTTACTCATGCCTGAAGCCTCATACAGTTTCAAAAAATTACTATTTTCTTCATCTGTAAGACGGAAGACATATCTGTTTTTACTGGGGTTCAGTTTAGGCCTACGTCCACCTTTGTTGTTTGTATTTACGTCCATAGCATCCAATTTAATATGATCAAAATCGCGACTTCGGAGTGGTTTTTAAAGCCCCAGCCAGGGCAAGTTGTTTTGAGGCACGAAAAAAGTTATGAGGCACTCAAAACATAACTTGCTCCTTTCGGGTGAAAGGATAAACCCATAATACAATAGATTTAATCCGGCATACCGGAATCTTAAGGTTTGAAAAGATTAAGATATAGTGGTATGTCCATCTCCTTTAACAAAGTAAATAACTATCCCTAATAGAGCCGATGTTATTCATAAAGCCAAACAAAACCACTCCAAGCCAAAGACAACCATTGAAAAGCTAAGTGTCAATGGATATCAGTTATTTGTACGAGAATTTCAGCAGGCTTGCCATATGGCAAAATTGTTTGAAATCGTGAAGACAGACATCCAAGCTTTCAGTAAATCAAGCTTTCCAGATTGCAAGAATGCCACCCAGTGAGAGAAAGGTCATTCAGGAATTACATCCTGACTGATGTAATAAAATCCATTCATGGAGACACGATTGACTGATTGAAAGCTGGACTTCAAGATAGCTTTCAAGAGCACTTGATCTCATCCAGGCCTTAATGAAAGACATTCTACTTGATATCCTAAGAAATGTTCAACTATAAAATCAGAAAAAATGGAAACAAAAAAACAACCCGTAATTATTGCCTTTTCCACTCAAAAGGGAGGTGTAGGAAAAAGCACTTTCACAGCCCTATTGGCCAGTATCCTTCATTATCGTTTGGATTATAATGTCGCAGTGTTCGACTGTGACTTTCCACAGTACAGTTTGATACAGATGAGAGAGCGGGATATAAAAACAGTGATGCAAAATGAGATATTAAAAAAAATGGCCCATAAGCAATTTACGAGCATCAATAAAAAAGCCTATCCTGTTTTCCAGAGCAAGACCGATACGGTGTTGGGAGAGCTTGGAGGTTATGTTGCTAACTCCGAAGTTTTACCGGACATCGTTTTTCTGGATTTACCTGGCACAGTTAATACTGCCGGTATCTTGAGTACACTCGCCAATGTTCACCATATCTTTTCTCCCATAATGGCAGATCGTGTTGTGTTGGAAAGCACTCTGAGTTTTACGGATGTTCTGAGCAATGTCCTGATGAAGAAAAAGCATACCGAAATCAAAAGTATACATCTTTTTTGGAACCAAGTCGATGGGAGAGAAAAAACGCCATTGTATAAAAATTATGGAAAGGTTATCAAAGATCTGGGTATTTCATTAATGGAAACTTCCATAAGCGACAGCAAGAGATTTAGAAAAGAAGGCGAGACGGTCGCAAAAACAGTTTTCCGATCAACCTTACTGCCCGCAGACCCTAAACTAATGATATTATGCAGGCTTGATCAGTTTATGGATGAGTTTTTAAGAATTGTAAAATTGTAAAAAGATGGACAATGATAAAAACAACAGCGAAGAGAACAGTATTGATGAACAATATCTGATGTCTATAATGGCTGGCAGCACAAAGAAGGAATCGCAGAGCCAAGAACATGAATCCTCAAAGGAAAAGTTAATTACGAAGCAAAAAATAAAAAGCAAAAAAAGTGTTGAAGTTACTTATGCGGAACAGTTTCTAACCCATCATACGATGACCAAGCGCGGTGATAAAAGTATTTACATCCGTCCAGAATATCATGAACGTCTCTTACGTATTATTCAGATCATTGCAGATGACCAGATTCCTTTATATGCTTATTTGGATAATATCCTGGCTTATCATTTTGAATTGTTTGAAAAGGAGATTACAGATGATTTCAACAACAAATATCGTCCAATCTTTTAATACTTAATCTTATGGAACAACTCACCATAATTGGTTTGTTAATCATTATTATTCTGATTCTTTTAGACAGAAATTTTTCAATCAATACCCGAGGGAAAGATAGTAGTAACCCAAAGAAGAATTTGCCCTCTATTATTGGAGAAACAAAGAAAGAAGAGAGAAAACCAGTGCCATCTGATGCTGATCATGGCCAGAAAGAATCTATCGTAACCAAAGCAAATAATTTTGATTCAGAAACCAAGGGGGATGTATTTGACGATATACTGGTCAAAAATAATGATTGGTATGACGAGGAAGAAGACTGGCAATATCAGGATGATTCTAAAATTGAAAGCGGGTTTGCTACAGGGGTTACCTTCCAGGAATTGAGTACTGCGGGTCAGCTGCTTCAACAGGACGTGTTGAAACCTGATTTAGAACGGCAAGCAGTCGATATTATTCAAGGAATTCAGGGAACCGAGCTTTTTGATCTTTTAGAGAATTCATTAGGAGATGCTTCAAAAAGAATTGCCAGTTTGCTAAGCTCGAGCATTTCGAATGATGACGAGATCGTTTCTTCTAAGCAAAGTAATTCTTCGGACAGTTTCGATATTAGGAAGTTTGTTTAGGCAAATTCCCTTTTTAATATTTTTTTAGACTCAGATCATACAATCCAAGTCTTGAATTCGACGATATTATATTTAGAGATTTATCTTGTATGGCCAAACAATTCATGCAATTTCTTCTGCAGAACTTTTTTGTCAGGCAGCTGGGTTTTGTATTCAGAGACCATGGTTGGAGACAGACTTCTGCTAAGCGCATATTCTACCACTTCGCTATCTTTGTCTTTACACAGCAGTACGCCAATGCTTGGGTTTTCATTTTGACGTTTTACATCCCGGTCGAGAGCCTCCAAATAAAAGTTGAGCTGCCCTAGATGCTCGGGTTTGAATTTATCTGCTTTCAGTTCAAACGCGACCAGACATTGCAGACCTCTGTGGAAGAATAACAGATCGATATAAAAATCAGAATTTCCCACTTGTACTTTGTACTCCTCGCTGATAAAAAGAAAATCTCTGCCTAATTCCAGTATGAAGTTTTTCATCTGCTGTATCAGTCCTTTTTGTAGATCGCTTTCATTAAACGTTTCAGGTAAATTCAAAAAGTCAAAGACATAGCTGTCCTTAAAGGTATTGGCAATGTCTGCGTTGGTTTCTCTCAACACTGTTGAGAGTTTTGAATTTCCGATCATGGTTCTTTCAAAAAGACTGCTGGAAATTTGCCTTTCAAGTTCCCTAAAACTGTAATTTTCCTGCTTTGTGAGTTTGATGTAAAACTCTTGTTCTTCAATTGTTTTGCAACGTGAAAATATAGCCAGATTATGGGACCAGCTGATTTCTCTCAACAGTGTAGAGATTTTTGGAAACTCCTTGTAGGTTTCATAAAACTGCTTCATTCTCCAAAGATTCTTATCCGAAAATCCTTTGATGTCAGGTTCATTGGTCTGGATATAGTGAGATAATTCTTTGACCACAGATTGTCCCCATTCACTTAATTCCACCTTTCTACTGATATATTCACCAATATTCCAATATAAAGTGATCAGTTCTGCATTGACCGTTTTTATAGCATTGTTACGAGATCGCTTGATAAGTTCAATAATGTCGGTGAACCTTTTATCCATGATTGTCTTTTTTGAAATTCCCTACAAATTTACAATTAATTATCAACGAATGCAGGTAAGTGTCTTGTTAGTTGAAAGCCAAAAGATTCCTGATGATGCCATTAGCCTAAAATAATTCCAAGGCTCAGACATCTTTGTCCCATAGTTCCGCAAAGTGTGGCACCCCATAACAAATTGATATGTTTCAATTATGAAAAAACAAAGAAAAAAACTACTAGTATCAGGTTCAACCTTTATAGCAGTAACAGGTGTATTTGCCCAAGGCAATGGTACCGCAGGGATCAACGAAGCTACTCAGATGGTCACCTCTTATTTTGAACCGGCTACCCAATTGATCTATGCCATCGGGGCGGTGGTCGGACTAATTGGAGGGGTTAAGGTTTACAACAAGTTCAGCAGCGGTGATCCTGACACAAGCAAGACTGCTGCAAGCTGGTTTGGAGCATGTATATTTCTGATTGTGGCAGCAACGATCCTTCGCTCATTCTTCCTTTAAATTTTGGTATTATGAATATCTATCATATTAATAAAGGAGTAGGGAGGAAGGTAGAATTTAAAGGACTGAAGGCGCAATACCTTTTTATTTTCGCCGGCGGCCTGCTAGGATTATTGATCTGTGTGATGATTATGTATATAGCAGGCGTCAATACCTATCTGTGTCTGATTCTGGGAGGCGCCGGCAATGGACTTCTCATCTGGCAAACTTTTACGCTGAATGGAAAATACGGCGAGTACGGACTTATGAAAATGGGAGCTCGTAAGAAACATCCCAAATATATCATCAGCCGAAAGAGTATTTATCGATATCTGAAAACTAACCGTAAAAGTGCTTCGATATGAAAAATTCTTCTAAGGCAGCAACGTTGGAAAGTAAATTTCCATTGCTTGCAATTGAAAATGATTGTATCATTTCAAAAGATGCTGATGTTACAGTTTGCTTTAAAGTAAGACTTCCTGAATTGTTTACCGTGGCTTCCACTGAATACGAAGCCATGCATTCCGCATGGTTCAAAGCCATTAAAACGCTTCCTGACTATACGGTTGTACATAAGCAGGACTGGTTTATCAAAGAAAACTATAATCCTGATCTGTCGAAAGAAGACCAGAGTTTTCTATCAAAATCTTTTGAGCGCCATTTCAATGAGAGACCTTTCTTAAATCATTACTGCTATTTGTTCATTACGAAAACCAGTAAAGAAAGAATGCGTATGCAAAGCAACTTTTCATCTCTCTGCAAAGGCAAGCTGATTCCGAAGGAGATTAGGGATAAGGAAGTCATCAATCGATTTCTTGAAGCTATCGATCAGCTGGAGCGGATCATGAATGACAGTGGCTACATCCATCTTGAAAGGATGACTGAAGATGAGATATCAGGAACTTCGGATAGTTCGGGACTACTGGAACAGTATCTTACCTTATCCCGTGAAAATAATCCATCATTACAGGATATTAAGTTAGGGTCAGAGGAAGTACGCATCGGTAATAACCGGATCAGTATGCATACCTTGTCGGATACAGAAGATTTGCCGGGAACGGTATCCTCACATAGCCGCTATGAAAAACTAAGTACAGACCGCAGTGACTGTCTTCTGTCATTTGCTTCTCCTGTTGGACTTCTGTTGAGCTGCAATCACATGTACAACCAGTACCTGTTCATTGACAACAGCGATGAGAATCTTCGGCAGTTTGAAAAATCAGTGAGGAATATGCATTCTCTGGCAAGGTACAGCAGAGCCAATCAGATCAATAAGGAATGGATTGAAAAGTATCTGAATGAAGCGCATTCTTATGGTCTGCAATCTGTACGTGCTCATTTCAATGTGATGTCCTGGTCGGATAACCCTGCTGAGCTAAAGCAGTTGAAAAATGATACAGGAGGTGCTTTAGCTCTGATGGAATGTAAGCCCCGCCATAATACAACAGATACAGCTACTTTATACTGGGCAGGTATTCCGGGTAATGCAGGTGATTTCCCGAGTGAGGAAAGCTTTTACACGTTCATCGAACCGGCCTTGTGCTTTTTCACCGAAGAGACCAATTATCAGGACTCTCCTTCACCGTTCGGAATCAAGATGGCTGACCGCCTTACCGGTAAACCCATTCATTTGGATATCTCCGATCTCCCGATGAAACAGGGCATCATTACCAATCGTAATAAGTTTATTTTAGGACCTTCAGGAAGCGGAAAATCATTTTTCACCAATCACATGGTAAGGCAGTATTATGAACAGGGTGCTCACGTTCTACTAGTTGATACAGGAAATTCTTATCAGGGATTATGTGAACTGATCAAAGGTAAAACTAAAGGAGAGGATGGCGTATACTTTACCTATACAGAAGACAACCCGATTGCCTTTAATCCATTCTATACCGATGACGGAATCTTTGACATCGAAAAACGGGAGAGTATCAAAACATTGATTTTAACGCTATGGAAAAGAGATGATGAACCTCCAACCCGTTCAGAGGAAGTAGCGCTATCCAATGCGGTAAGCGGATATATCGAAATGATTAAAACCAATGACATGCATCCTTCTTTCAATGGATTCTATGATTATGTCAAGGATGATTATCAGAAAGTGCTGGAGCAAAAGAAAGTAAGGGAAAAAGACTTTGATATTGCCAATTTTCTCAATGTGTTAGAGCCTTACTACAGAGGAGGAGAATATGACTATCTGCTGAATTCAGAAAAACAACTGGACTTGCTATCTAAGCGTTTTATTGTTTTTGAAATCGATGCCATTAAAGATCATAAAATTCTGTTCCCTATTGTAACCATCATCATTATGGAGGTCTTTATCAATAAGATGCGAAGGCTCAAAGGAATCAGAAAACTGATCCTTATCGAAGAGGCTTGGAAAGCGATTGCCAAGGAGGGTATGGCAGAATACATTAAATATTTGTTCAAGACAGTAAGAAAATTCTTCGGAGAGGCTATTGTAGTAACTCAGGAAGTAGATGACATCATCCAGTCTCCAATCGTCAAAGAAAGTATCATAAACAATTCAGACTGTAAGATCCTTCTCGACCAGCGCAAATACATGAACAAGTTCGATGACATCCAGGCTATGCTGGGGCTGACTGACAAAGAAAAGTCCCAGGTACTTTCGATCAATATGAACAATGATCCGAGAAGACTTTATAAGGAGGTCTGGATTGGACTGGGCGGAACGCACTCTGCGGTCTATGCTACTGAAGTATCCACTGAAGAATATCTGGCTTACACCACTGAAGAAATAGAAAAGATGGAAGTGATGAACCTTGCATCGGAACTTGACGGTAATGTGGAACACGCCATCAAGCGGATTTCTCTTAAGAGAATCAAATCAAATACAAAAGAAAATTAAATCAAATCAATTAAAATTTACAATAATGAAAAACTTAATCATTAAAACATTGATGGTAGCATTCTTCGCTGCCTTCACCTTTGCAAAAGCACAATTTGTGGTAACTGACCCTGCTAATCTGGCATCCGGAATTTTAAATTCTGCCAATGAAATTGTGCAGACTTCATCGACAGTATCCAATGTTGTTAAGAATTTCAATGAAGTTAAGAAAGTGTATGAACAGGGTAAGGAATATTATGACAAGCTTAAAGCCATCAATAATTTGGTGAAAGATGCCAGAAAAGTCCAGCAAACCGTCCTTTTGGTCGGTGATGTCTCCGAGATGTATGTCAACAATTTCGGTAAAATGCTGAATGACCCCAACTTCAATGCACAGGAATTAGCTTCTATTGCCAATGGTTATTCTGCTCTTCTTACGGAGAGTACGGAGCTGTTGAAAGAGCTGAAGGAGATTATTACCTCCAACGGCCTATCCCTTAATGATAAAGAAAGAATGGATGTTGTGGACAGAGTTTACAAAGAGGTTAAAGCTTATCATAATTTAGTCAGATACTACACCAATAAGAATATTTCGGTCAGCTATCTGAGAGCCAAAAAACAGAACAACACCCAAAGGATGTTAGGTCTTTACGGAACCTCCAACCAAAAATACTGGTAAGATGGAACCCAGCAACTTACACGAAGTATTGCGTTCCGTTTACGAAGAGATGATGCCGATGTGCGCCGATATGGCTGCAGTCGCAAAAGGAGTTGCCGGTTTAGGAGCTTTGTTTTACGTGGCTTTAAAAGTCTGGCAGTCGTTGAGCCGTGCGGAACCTATTGATTTATTTCCAATGTTGAGACCTTTTAGCATTGGCATTTGCATTATGTTTTTCTCAACGTTGGTTTTAGGAAGTCTTAATGGAGTAATGAGTCCAGTTGTTCAGGGAAGTCATTCAATGTTGGAAAACCAAGTACTGAATATGAATGAACTGCAGGAGAAAAAAGATCTTTTAGAGCGGGAAGCGATGCTCAGAAACCCAGAGATGGCTTATTTGATTTCTAATGAAGAATTTGACAAAAAGCTCGAAGAACTCGGATGGTCACCTTCGGATTTAGTCACCATGTCAGGAATGTATATTGAGAGAGAGATGTTTTTGATCAAGAAAGATATCAGAGATGGTTTTCGCGAATTTTTAGAAATACTATTCCAGGCTGCTGCATTGGTTATAGATACCATCAGAACTTTCTTCCTGATAGTACTTTCAATCTTGGGACCTATTGCATTTGCGATTTCAGTGTGGGATGGTTTCCAGACCACTTTAACCCAGTGGTTGACAAGGTATGTTAGTGTCTACCTATGGCTTCCTGTGGCTGACATATTCAGTGCTATTCTCGCCAAGATACAGGCTTTGATTTTAGAACGGGATATCGAGATGCTGGCAGATCCCACTTTCATACCTGATACCTCCAATACAGTGTATATTATCTATATGGTGATCGGCATCATAGGCTATTTTACAGTACCAACTGTTACGGGCTGGATAATTCAGGCAGGAGGCGCAGGCAATTTCATGCGTAATGTGAACCAGACCGCTACGAAGTCGGGCAATGTTGCGGGAGCAGCAGTAGGTTCTGCAACAGGTAATATTTCGGGAAGATTATTAAAATAAAAATACAGTTCTATGGAATTTAAAACTTTAAGAAATATTGAGAGCAGCTTCAAGCAAATCCGCTTGTTTACATTTGTTTTTGCAGTGTTATGTTTTGGAGTTGTGAGCGTGGTCGTTTTTAAATCCTATCAGTTTGCCGAACAGCAGCGTCATAAGATCTATGTATTGGATAACGGCAAATCATTAATGGTAGCTCTTTCTCAGGATATGTCGATTAACAGGCCTGTGGAAGCGAGAGAACACGTCAGACGATTTCATGAATTGTTCTTTACAATAGCACCGGATAAGAATGCTATCGAGAGTAATGTGAAAAGAGCTTTCAATTTGGCTGACCAATCTGCATTCAACTACTACAAAGACCTTCAGGAGAAAGGATATTATAACAGGATCATTTCTGGCAATATCCAACAGAGGGTTGAGGTAGATAGTGTTGTTGCGAACTTCGACAGTTACCCTTATACCATAAAAACTTACGCCAGACAGTTCATTATCAGATCAAGTAATCTTACCATCAGGAATTTAATTACGAACTGTTCACTGGTTAATTCTGTAAGGTCTGACAGCAATCCGCAGGGATTTACCATTGAAAAATTCAACGTGATTGAAAACAAAGATGTAGAAACTGTTGAACGCTAAAATTTCCATAATGAAAAAACTAAGAGATACAATCGAACATTATGTTTTAGAGATGGAAAATCATTGGAAAGTTCTTCCTGTAGCGAAGCAAAGATTCCTAACCAAAGTTTTCTTTGGGGGTTATGTTTTTCTAACAGTCATTGCTATTATCAACATCTTTATTTCCACAGGTCAAAAGAATAATGCCATGTCTACCAATCATATTGAAGGAATTTCTAAGGAATCAATTGAAAAGGGTTCTGGACGGGATAACACAGTAAACTCAACAACAAAAGAATAGAGTATGAAAGATTCAGGGAAAATTAAAGTGACAGAAAACGATCTCTCACAAAATTCCAACGGAGGGAGTGATAATCCCAAAGATTACTGGGAGAGACTCAAGAAGCCAATTATTTATTTCTTGATGGCTGCCGTCTGTGCATCATGCTTTTACCTCATTTTTAAACCAAAAGCCAACAATGCCATTATTGACGAGAGCGGTTTTAATGCCGCCATTCCGCAGGCAAAGGACGGAGAGTTACAGTCTGATAAGCAAAAGGCTTACGAACAGCAACTTTTGGAACAAAAGAATGAAGAAAAAAGAAATGCGATAACCACCTTATCAGACTATTGGAATGACCAAAATGGTTTAAACCCTAATAGTAATCCGTCCGTTTCAACGTCTAATACGGGTACTCTTCTGCAATCAGATAAGAATGCTATTAACAGTTACCGCAACGCGCAGCAGACTTTGAGTTCGTTCTATGGCCGGGATGATCAAGAAGTCAATAATCTGAGGAAAGAAATTTCAAGATTAAAGAATGAAGCGATGCAAAACAATGTTGTTCCTGGGAGTCTTGGAATGAATGATCAGTTAGCACTCATGGAAAAATCGTATCAGATGGCAGCCAAATATCTTCCAACAACCCCAAAACAAGAAGGATCAGCACCAAAAGAAGAGGAAGAAAAATTAACTGAAAAGAAGTTTAAGCTGACACCGGCAAAACCAGCACATTCCAGTATTGTTTCTTTATTATACAGAGAGCCGTCAGACATTGCCTTTATTGCAGGTTTGAATCAAAATAGATTTTATGACACTCAAAATGACACAAAGATTTCAGGTCAATCTAAAAATGCAATAAGAGGTATTGTTTATGAGACTAAGACTTTAGTCAATGAAAGTACATTATCCATAAGACTTACAGAAGCGATGCAGCTTGGGCATACTGAAATTCCTCCAGGAAGCTTACTGGTTGCTGCAAGTAAATTTCAGAGCGGAAGACTTCAGTTAACAATATCTTCCATCCAACATAAAGGCAATGTCTATCCTGTGGAAATCAATGTTCATGATAATGATGGACAATCAGGTTTATATGTTCCGTATTCATCGGAGCAGAATGCGGTCAGCGATATTGTAGCTAATATGAGTCAGACATCCGGTACCAATATTATGATGACCCAATCGGCAGGACAACAGATTGCAGCTGATTTAAGCAGGGGAGTCGTACAAGGGTTGTCGGGTTATTTTCAAAAAAGGGTCCGGCAGCTAAAAGTAACTGTAAAAGCAGGCCATCAGGTTTTACTGGTACCCAAAAATAATTAATCAAAAAATTAAAAAATGAATACACAAAAGAGCTATTATATTCTCATTATGCTATTTCTGCTGTTTATAAGCAGAGCATTCGGTCAGGATTCCTTGATGACCTATGTTTCATTGGAACAAGCTAAGCTGGAACCTTTCAGGATACAGGTGACCTACAGTAAAACCACTCATGTGATTTTTCCTTCATCCATAAGATACGTCGATCTGGGAAGCGATCTTTTGGTTGCTAATAAAGCAGAACCTATCGGAAATGTTCTCCGGGTTAAGTCTGCTGTCAGAAATTTTGAAGAAGAAACCAATTTTTCAGTCATTACAGAAGATGGAAAATTTTACAGCTTCGATGTCTTTTACGGTGCATATCCTGAGGTCCTCAGCTACGATCTTTTAAAGATGCAGAGAAGCATTGAAAAGGAATATTCAACTGATGTACTTTTTGAAGATCTAAAGGGAAGCGCTTCATCTCTTACAGAATTGATTATGGAAAACTTGTATCGAAAGAATCAGAGAACCGTAAAGCATATTGCATCAAAGAGCTTTGGTATTCTGTTTTCTGTCTGTGCATTACACGTCAATGACAATAAATTCTACTTTACCATACGAGTTGATAACAGAAGCAATATAGCTTATGATATTGAATTAATCAATTTTAAAATTGTAGATAAGAAGAATTTAAAGAGAACTGTTATTCAGGATAAGTTGTTGGAACCAATCAGGATTTATTCACCGATGATGACCGCAAAACATAATTCCAACGTAACTGCTGTTTATGTACTGGAGCAATTTACCTTGTTAAAGGATCAAGTGTTAGAAATTGAAGTTCTGGAAAGAAATGGAGGGCGACATCAAAAAGTTGAACTTGAGAATACGGAGCTGATCAATGCAAAACTGATTAATAGTTTAAATTTCAAAACCAACTAAGATGAACAGATTATTGATAGCAATGCTTTTTCTTATTACAATGAATATAGAATCATCTGCACAGCAGATGATTCCTGGACAAACAGGTGTTGAACTTTCCTATTCTGTATTTCCAAACTCTCCTGAAAAGCAAAATTATATGTTAAGTACGGGACTTGTTTCTTACGTAAAAAATGGTGATTATTTTTTTGGACTGGCAGAATATAGCAGGAAATATTATGAATACACAAACTATAATATCCCGATAGATACTTTCCTGCTGAGTGGTGGTTACAGTTTTTATTTATGGGGAGACTTGATGCGAGATATCAATCTTAATTTAGGAATTGGAGGTCTTGTTGGTTATGAGAAGGTTAATACAGGTGATGATTTGCTTTATGATGGTTCAATAATTAACCCTATAGATAATTTTATTTATGGGGCAAGTGGTAAGTTGTCACTTGAAAGTTATCTGACAGGACATTTGGTTTTTCTGGTTAACGGGCAACTGCGCTTTTTGAAAAATAGTCAAATGGCCCAATTTCATTCTCTGTTCGGCTTTGGAATAAGATGTAATTTTTAAAAATAATATAAAATGAAAAATATAATTAATAATAAAATTAGAATACTATTCAAGTGTTTCCTCATACCAGTTATGGTCGGATTACTTGTACAATCATGTGAGAAAGATGATTTGGAAATTCGGCAGAATTTTCCTTTTGAGGTGTCGGTTATGCCAGTTCCTAAGGAGATCGCTAAAGATGCATATGTGGAAATACGTATTACAATTCTTCCTGAAGGTAATTTTTTAGACACGAAATATTATCTTCGATATTTTCAGTTTGAAGGAACAGGAAAGCTGCAGTATTACAATACGCAACCTTATTTTCCCAATGATACCTATCCGCTTTATGAGAAAGAGTTCAGACTATATTATACTTCAGCCTCTGAAGTTTCACAATCATTTGCGGTATGGATCTCCGACAGTTTTGGAAATGAGAAGAAAATTGAATTTCAGTTTAACAACAAGAAAGGAAACGGATAAATCCAGTCTCTTTAGCATATAAATTTTGATAAAGCGGAGAAGTGTTGTTTAATACTGCGAAAAGATGGTTGACCATTGAAGGGCAATCATCTTTTCGCGGAGCCACGAGGCTGTCTAAAAAGTCCAAAAAAATATCCCCGTTACTTAAAAAAGTTTCGGGGATTTTTTTGTTGTTTGTCCTTTAAGATTTATCTTTAAGGTGCACCCAAACAAACATTGATATGAAAGTACGGTTTAAATCTTTACCCACCAATACTCCCAGCTTATTTCCTGAAGATATTTTTGATAAGATAGGTGCTAATCATCCGGTACGTCTTATCAATGAATTAGTGGATAACTTGAATATCGATCATATTATAAGTGAATATAAAGGCGGTGGAACGACAAGTTTTCACCCCCGGATGATGATCAAAGTTTTATTCTATGCCTATTTCAACAATATTTATTCATGCCGTAAAATAGAAAAGGCACTTGGAGAAAATATTCATTTCATGTGGCTTTCCGGCAACAGTAAGCCTGATTACAGAACTATCAATTACTTTAGGAGCAAACGGCTTAAAAACCATATTCACCGTCTTTTTGCAGATGTTACCGTTGTTTTGCAGAATTTGGGTTACGTAAGTTTAAATGTTCAATATATAGATGGTACAAAAATAGAATCATCTGCCAACCGATACAGCTTTGTATGGAAAAAATCTGTAGAAAAGAATAAATTAAAACTGGAAGCTCAAATTCATTCCGTACTTGAAGATATTGAATCCCAAATCAAAGAAGAGCGTTATGAATCCCATGAAAAGCCCCTTCCAAAATCTATTGACAGCAGAGAGCTTCAGGATAAAATAGCAGAACTTAATCACTCTGTGGCACAGGACAATAAAACCGGTAAGAAGCTCATTAAAAAGCTTCAGCATCAGGACCTGCCCAGATTACAGAAGTATGAAGATCAATTAAAAATACTCTCAGGCCGCAACAGTTATAGTAAGACAGATCCCGACGCCTGCTTCATGCGGCTCAAAGACGACCATATGAAAAATGGGCAGCTTAAGCCAGCCTATAATGCACAGATCAGTACTGAAAACCAGTTTATCACCCATTACAGCATTCATCAGACTCCTGGAGATACCACTACATTGAAGGATCATCTTAACGGCTTTGAAAATCAGTACCACAAACAAAGTAAAGAGGTAGTAGCAGATGCCGGATATGGAAGTGAAGAGAATTACGAAATGATGGCAGAAAAAGCTATAGAGGGCTATGTAAAATATAATAATTTTCATAAAGAACAGAAGCGCAGTGAGAAGAACAATGCGTTTGCTGTACAGAACTTATATTATAATGAGGAAAATAACTTCTATGTATGTCCCTGCGGACAGCAAATGAACTTTATCGGTAAAGGCAAAAGGATCAGCAGTAACGGATATGAATCTCAGGTACATTATTATCAGGCTTTCAGATGTCAGGGTTGTCCTCTTAGAGAAAGCTGCCATCAAAGCCAGGATAATCGATTAATCGAAGTGAATTATAATCTGAACCATCACAGAATGAAAGCCAGGCAAAGGCTGATATCTGAAAAAGGGCATTACCACAGAAGTAAACGGCCTATAGAAGTAGAAGCTGTATTCGGGCAATTAAAAAGCAATAATAAATTTTCAAGATTTACTCTAAAAGGACTTGAAAAAGTAAATATTGAATTTGGATTAATGGCATTGGCACATAATCTTAGAAAATTAGTGAAAAACAGAAAACTTAACCGTAAAAATTGGCTAAATACACTTAAATGCAAACAACATATGCATCTTTTCCATAAGTATATGGAAATCCAAAAGTATAAAATTGCTGCATAACTATACGCAGTCTCAAAACAAAATAAAGAGGCTGACCTTTTTGGACAGCCTCATTTTTTCAGAAAGTTAAGATTCTTATAATATCCCTTCATCGGAGAAAGAGAAGGAGCCCATTGAAGTTATTATACAATGATCCAGTAAGTTAATGTTTAATAGTTGGGCAGCCTCCTTTATTTTTTGTGTAATATTTATGTCCTCACGTGAAGGTGTCAGGTTTCCGGAAGGGTGGTTGTGAGCTATGATAAATGACACGGCATTACATAATAAAGCCCCCTGCATGATGATTCTGATATCAACGAGAGAAGAGGTAATTCCAGATTCTGAAATTTTTTGTATTCCTAAAACCCTATTAGCTTGATTCATATACATTGAATAAAACGACTCTTTGTAATCGATCTGATCTGCATCAAAATGTTCCCGGAAAATATCTGTAGCATCCTGAGAGTTCAGTACTTTTTTTTCGGTATTTCCTTTTCTTGTATAGATCAATTTGACCTCATTTACTATATTATATTTCATTGTTATTGCTCTGAGTACGGCAGAGCCTTTTATTTCCCGTACTTAAGTTAAACAGCCTTTATTTAAAACATTATTGAACTATTATGTACCTGTTTTTTAGGTTAAAAGCTATTTCAATCTTTTGTCTTCCCATTCCTCTCAAGTCATCTCAGGATTTAACCAATATTTTTCAAAAGAAAACCGGAAAAAAGAAAGCAGATATGAAGTGTTGTCAATAGTAGAAAACAAAAGGAAACGGAATAATTGGTAGGTACCTTTAGGGAGGAAACCGTTTATGCCGTAGTCTTTTGTTGGCATAGGTCGGCGGCTGACAACAATACCTTAGCTGCCTTTTTACCGGTTATTTTTGAAAATTTGAGAACAATAATAGAATCCGGTACGAGTACCGGATTTAAGGTCTTATTATGATAATAAAAATGCTGTGATGTAGTTTTTCGGATGAGGTTTATACCAAAAAAAAGCCAATATGCGAAATGGTAAAGACTTGATTTTGAATCAACAATATTTTTGATAAAATAGAAGCTGAGTTCGAAGGTTTATTTTCCAGGGAAGGAAGACCCTGTATTGTGATTCGTAAAATAGCAGGAATGCTTATGCTGAAAGAAATATTTAAAGAAAGTGATGAGAGCGTTGTAAAGAAGGTGTTGTCCAAAGACAAAGCTGCAAAAAGAGTAAGCAAACAACTGTTACGGTCTGCTTATTTTGGGACATCATCCCAAAAAAAGACAGAAGAATGCTGGAATGGCAAGGAAAAAGCTCAGAACGATCGGCAAAAGAGAGCTTGGGAATTGGAAAGGAGACTTCAGGAAAGCGTTTTGAAAGATTATAGGGAAATGTTTGGAATTTATCTCAAAGCTCTTACTCAGGAGAAAACCACGAAAGACAAGATTTGTAATACATTTATTGTAGTAATAAAATCACAATACATTAGATGTAATACTATACTTTGTTTATAAGGTAATCAGTGAAATGTGGTTATATTTGTTTATTAACACAATTCTAAAAACAGCGGATTTTTAAGCGCTTTTTTTGATAATTTCAATATACTAATACCTAAATATATATACAATGAGTTTAATTGATTTACTTACAGGAAACACAGGCAATCAGGTAGCTGAACAAGCTGGAAATAAATTCGGGATCAGCAAAAACCAGGTGATCGCCTTGTTAGCAGTAGCAACTCCTCTTATTATTTCTCATCTTAGAAATAAATCCAAGGATACAAAAGAAGCAGAAGCTTTAAACAACGCTTTAGACAAAGACCATACAGGAAGTATATTAAATGATGCATCTCAGGCTGAAGCAAGACAGGCTGAAGGTGGATCTATTCTTGATCATATCTTCGGCGGACAAAGAAGTGATGTTGAAAGCCAACTGTCACAAAACACAGGAATTTCAGCAGATAAGATAGGCCCTGCTCTTGGAATGCTTGCTCCTGTGGTCATGGGGTACATCGGTCAGCAAAAACAGCAAAATAATGTAGGTGCAAGCGGTCTGGGAGATCTGTTAGGAGGAATCCTTGGAAATGCATCAAATCAGGCTCAGGATCAAGCATCTCATCCTATCAATGATATTCTCAGAAGTGTTATGGGAGGTGGCTCCCAATCCTCGGGAAATCCATTAACTGATATACTGGGAAGTGTATTGGGTGGTGGAAGTGGAAACGGACAGCAAGGCGGTAGTGGCTTAGGCGGTTTCCTGGCTAATATATTTGGAGGTAAATAACTTATTTGTTCAATAGTTAGGACAGCTAATAGTAAGAATGGGCTGGCTTTATTATATCTTCAGGCGGAGTTAGAAGCATATGGCTAAGAAACGATTTACATACGTTTAAACTAAGATTAAAGCGATCGAAGCAAAATCTGCCAAGATGGTATCGTTCTTACCGAATCTCAACTTTAAGCATTAGAGAAAGCTATATGACCGTAAAATGTTCTTATTGCTGCCTGTCATGCTTAATGATCAGGTAATTCCTTTCTTTGAGCATAAGGAACTTCGTTTACTCAGAATTTAGCAGACCCGAGGGACTGAAACTGTGGAATAAGAGAACAGCATGAATATCAGCTTTATTTAGCCATTGAAGATATTAGAAAAGACTGGTAGGGGCTGTAAAGCATAAGGGAGCATAGTCCGTTGCTGCTGCCGGGAATTATATTTTTTAGGTGGTTAGAAATTTATACAAACATTTTTTACCTGGCAGGCAGCACGGCGCCCCCACCAAAAATAGCATAAGACAGAAGAAAAAAAGAACAAAAAGAAACCATTTAAAAAACTGATAATCTATTTAACATCATTACTATGCATTATAGAAAAAAAATACTGAGGATCATGGTCTGTTTAGGGATGAGCAGTGGTATTTCCGGTTAGATGGTAAGTATGAACATTCCGTAAGGAATGGAAAAAAAGACCGGAACGATCTATTTTTTTAAAAAAGGTATATTTTCTTAAATCCCTATGTCAAATTATTTTTGCACAAACGATTCCTTTTTTTCAACAAGATTGAGAATATTCGGGAATCATGAATTTTACAGTTGCAAAAGAGTATTGCAAAATAAAAATATTTTGCGATATGTTTGTTCGAAATATTTATTTTTGAAATAATCTTATTATGAAAAGTATTGTTATTTATCCGGATAATCCAAAACAATTCTCCGTTATTGAAGCTTTTTTAGAAGAGATGAAAATCAGTTTTAAAAGCCAGGAAGAAATTATAATTTCTGAAGAGATAAAACAATCTGTTTTAGAAGGCATAAAAGATGCAGAAGAGGGAAGGCTCATTTCAAGTGAAGAAGTAAGAAAAAGCAGCGGCTTTATGTTCGAAATAGAATGTACCGAGAAAGCAGAACGTTTATATCTGGAAGCTTTGGAATTTTGGATCAATCATAACAAGTAAGCCACTCAAGAAAGATAGTAAAACAGTTTTCTGAAAAAGAGGATTACATTACTAACAACCCTTACGCAGGACAGGAAGTTTTTGAAAAAATAGCACTTTATGATGCTTATTTTTTTTAATAAACTCTTAATTCATGTAACATAATCGCCAAGTTCTCATTGTCTTTAATGAACTCTAATAGATATTCTTCTGTAATAGTAAATTGATCATTGTTTCTGGTCTTAGTTCTTAGAACTTGTTCACCATTTTCAGTTATCTGAAACTATGCATAATTCTGTTTCTCTTATAGATTATTGATGAAAAAGAGCGGCAATCCTAGTATCAGAAGCTTTAGCAATAGTTTCTTTGACTGCTTGAGACAAATCTCCAGAAGTCTTATCTATAAATTCGTATCAATTGTTGGGCTTTTGTATAATTGAGCTTGTTTTTGTGGATTCTACAGTTAGATAAATATTCTTTTGTAGACAATCCTCCTATTTGAGCAATACAAGTTTTTTACTATTAGTAACTGCTAAATTTTAAAGATATGACATTTAATAAGCATTTTATATTTTATGGAACTTTATTCTTACTATTATCCTGTGCAAGTCAGAATGAAAGATTACTTAAAGGATTTGTTTATGTTCAAGACTATATTCCAGATATGATAGTAGATTTACGCTATTTCGGACCACATAACTTCACGGGCAGACCGGTTAATGGCTATGAGCGACCTGTATTAATTATGAGTTATCAGGCAGTACAAGCTCTAACCAAGGTTCAGACTCAATTGAAAAGCCAAGGCTTAGGTTTAAAAGCTTTCGATGCTTATCGCCCACAAAGAGCTGTTGATAGTTTTGAAATTTGGGCAAAAGATATCAGCGACACTATTGCAAAATCAGAATTTTATCCTCATGTCAAGAAAAACGATTTATTTAGATTAAACTATCTTGCCTCTAAATCGGGGCATACTAGAGGGAGTACCATAGATGTAACCTTAATAAATCTTGAGACAAAAGAAGAATTGGATATGGGAAGTCCTTTTGATTTTTTTGGAGAAATATCCCATCAACATACTCTATTAATTAATGAAAAACAAAAAGCAAATCGCGAGATACTTAAGCAGATAATGCTTGAAAACAACTTCAAAGAGTACAATGAAGAATGGTGGCATTTTACTTTGGTTAATGAACCATTTCCTGACACTTATTTTGATTTTATTATTAAATAATATATATAATCACAATTTGATCTGACAGTATATATTTTTTAATATAATTTTAAGCTGTAAATGAAAAAAATATGGGCAGAGGAATCTAAGGGAAACTGAGAACAGCCCAGGGAAACAGGCGCATCCGTAAGGACTGGAAAAAAGGACCGGAACGGTCAATTTAAAAAAAAAGGGATATTTATAACTATCAATTAATATTTATTTAATTTTTAAAACTTTCATAATATGAAAGTTGGAGATAAATCAAAGCTAACCCTGCTACTGGGATTAAGGGTATTGTGATAGATGTTGAAACAATCCATTGTTAGAATAATTGTGATCTTGATTGTTGCTCTTATATGTTCTGATAACACAGAATCAGCAGAAATTATAAAAGAAAGCCAAATTTTAACGTTTTAGTTTGTTACAGAAATCGTTAACTGACCCCTATCTGCACATGCTTAGTTGGCTCCTATTGTAAAAACTATCTGTGCACTATAAGTTGTTGCAGGAATTGCGACAGAAACACCACCTATTTCTAATTGTACATTAATAGCTGAATACTGTACATTGTTGCCAAGTCCTAATAATCCGCTAAATGTAATCGTTGAAAGTGCTACTGAACCGGCTTGCGGTATTTCCACAAAATTGACATTTCCGCCAGTAATAGTGGCACTGCAAGCTACACAAATGCCATTAATTTTAGTGGTACCTCCACTTCTTTTTGCATAAAGCTTCAGAGCGCTGTTCCAGGAAGTAGGAACATAGTTCATACTGATCCTTGCCCCTGAACTTGTGAGAATGTTCAGAAAAGAACTGGGTAAATTACCGGATAACACCAGCTGGCCGGGATTATCGTAGGTTCCCGCATAGTTAGTACCAGCCTCAGTAATGGTAGGTACGCTGACCGTCCAGCTGGTCCCTGCAATATTTATGGTTTGCCCTTGAAGATGGCCACCCACTATTAATGCAATAATGTATAGATATCTTTTTAAGAATTGTTCTTTGAAAAAAGGACTTTTGATTTTCATTTTTAATTTTATTCTGTAATAGTGTAGGTGATGACGATAGCTGTACTAGTCTGTGCCTGTAAATTAGCATACGTATTTGTGGCCAGTGAAACCGTAAGCGCATGGCCATTGTTAGCTCCATTTCCGGTATACGCTCCTCCAATACCGCTGATAATGGTAACAGGAGTGGTGGTAAGGATAACCTGTCCTGCAGATGTTCCCAATGTTCCCCCTCCAGCTCCGGAAGCAGCAGCTGCCTGTAGCCTTATATTGACGCCGGCAATAGTTTTATTTACAGAAGCTGTAATTTTTCTGGTCAATCCTCCGGGAGTAATGGCAGAGGTATAGTTGATCCATTTTGAAGTATTGGGAGTTGGAGTCCCAAGAGCATTTCCGGCTTCTGTGGGAGCTGTGAAATTCAAAGTAATACTTCCTGTAGGTTCAATATCCATTAAAGTTACAACAGGTAATGTCAAGCTGACAGTGGTACTCGCAGTCTGGGAATAGATTGAGCCAGATGCAATAAACAATGCTATTAATACTATGGAACGGATCAGAATCATTTCTTCTTTTTTATATCATTATATCCTACTTTCAGGGATTCCTGCTGGTATTTTATTTCTATCTGCTGTTTAACAACATTGATGCTCAATTTCTTTATTTCTGCGGGCTGTAACGTAAACTGAAACCTGTCAGTTGAAATTTTATAGCGTTTATCCAGTCCGTTACGGTATACTTTAACGGTCCAGTCGCCGGGTCTGAGGTAGGTAAAGTCAAAATCTTCTCCTATGAAACATATCTTGCGGTAGGTCTGATCATTATTGGTAGCTTCCACAATAATACTTTCTCTTTTTTTCTTGTCTTTCCCAGCTGTCAGCTGCCCAAAACCGGGTTGATCTTTTTCTCCTGTTTCTAAGAATTTGACGTGCCCCTGAACATTCGAAGCTGTTGTCAGTCCGAAGTTAAATGTATTTTCTTTATTTATTAATGAAAGAGCTGCAGGAAAAGTTTGAGTCGGAATGTCATTGATTTCTGTTGTTGAACGGTCTATTTCAAGAAAATAGCTGCCAGGAATAACATTTTTAAACATATAATTTCCATCTTTATCCGTAATGGAGAGATAACTTCCAAGCATTAATTTTATTCCTTCGGTCTTTTTTATCCCCAGGTTGCTGATATTTCCCGATAACGAAGTATATTCCGCCGTTTTCTGCACCGGAACGTTGGGCCGCCAGGTATAACGCATGGAAAATATGAAATCTTTATTTCCGATTTCGCCTCTTTGCAATGAATATCGTCCGGATAGATCAAGCTCATTGCCAGGAAATAATTGCTGGTGAAAAAGAAGTTCAAACAGATTTCTGTCTTTAAAATATTCTTCAGGCATATAATTGTTCTGATAAAAAATACTTAAGCTGGTCTTGTCGGAAAACCGGCTGAAGATCCTGGCTCCGTAATAAAGGTTTTTCTGATTTTTGAGCTGATATCTTGAGCTGATGGCATAGCTTCCGAAAATATTAAATGATGTTCTGAATTTTTGAAAGGAAAGATTTGCGGAATAAAAACTTGAATTACCCCTAAATCCTGTCAGATAGTTATCTGTTTTACCCAATTGCCCGTCCAGATTTATCTGAAATACTCCGATCTGCTGATTTATACTCACTTTGAAATAACGTTCATAATAATCAAACTGTTTGGGTTCTAACCGGTCTTTATAGGCTTGATAGCCATTGTTAAAAATAACGAAACCGCTGGGCAGGTATCTGTATTGCACGCCATATTGAAAATATTTTCTGTAAGGGGCTGCGAGCAACAGAGTATCTCTCTGGAAATTTTTAGCATCCTGCATATAATTGGCAAATACACTTATTTTTTTGGTGATAGTGTAGTAAATATTACCATTAAAGGTATTCGTATTGGTAAAGTATCCGGCAAAATCAGGGCTGGCTCTCATGTACATTAAACTTCCGTTCAGTTTTTTAAAAACGGCATCAGCCTGAAATAAATAGGCTGTTCCATCAGTTTTCTGTGTAGTACTGTACGCCAATTCTCCCGACAGGTTAATATTTTTTGAAACTTTAAATTTTCCCTTAGCATAGGGAAGATGGGCGTCTGAGTCAAGTTTTACATCCCCATATCTGACTTCTTCCTTTCCTGGAGTTTTATAGAGATATCCTACAGAAATTTCAGACTCTTTCCGGATTTTAAAGGTAGAATACATATTAAATTCATCTTTAATATCTCTGAAGAACCTGGGGTGATTATAAAATCCGCCAAAGCTCACTTTATTAAAATCATAGCGGATTTCCGCCCCACGGCCATATCTTGCAAATTCTGTAAGATAGGAGGATGAATAGGTTTTATCACCGAGATGAAGGAAAAAAATGTCCCGTTTATAATTCACAAAATATTCTTCATACTGGGTAAATGTATTGAGCGCTACCGGATTATGGGTGACCGCTCTGAATTCAATCTGATTTTTATTGTCTTTATCAAGTGTCCCTTTACCGTAGATCTCTCCCTGAAAGCCGTCATTATAAACACCCAGATTCTGCATGCCAATGAAAGATAATGAAACAGCAACAGGAAGTCTGTGATAAATATCGTTTTCAGTTGGCTTTACTGATATAACCTGAGTACTTGCATAAACATCCTGATTTTCTTTGGGATTATTCTTTGAGCGTACCGAAAGATTAAGGTTCTGAAATTCATTTTGGGCGAGTTCAGGACTTGTTACTTTATGAATGGTAATAATTGTTGATTCATTGGGAGCCAATACCAGTGATGACTCATTATCAACAATTGCATTTTTACTTCCCAGCACAAGTTTTTCGGTTATATTACCATTGTTTTTTAAAAGAAAAGAGGCCCTGATTGTTTCTCCGGCTCTCACAAATTCGGGTGTATTTAAAGCTGTAACCAAAAGACTGCTGTTTCCGGAAACGGTAATTTTTGAACTTTTTGCAAATGATATTCCGTTGCGGTCAGTAATGTTTAATGTTACAGAATAGGTGCCTTGCCCCGTTTCTGCCCCAACACGCAGCGGAACCAGGTATACGGATGTTTCATAAGGAGCCATCTGAAATTCCCCTTTTGCCAGAATAGGATTAATGGATGGACTTGATGTAGCAACTGAAATATCATAAGTCTTGCTTTCAGCTGAATTATTTTCTAATGTAAAGGGAATAGAAGTTGACATTCCCGGCATTAAACTATCTTTTTTACTGATCAATCGGTTGGATTGCTGTTGAGAAAAAATAAATGCCGGGAATAATAACAGGATAATAAAGAATGTCCAGGTTTTAATCATTTTTTACTTCTAATTCCACATTGAGTGCAAATGCATTCTCCTCTTCATCGGTAGCTATTATGGCGGCTCTGTACTTATCCGGTGGTACTTTACTGATGTCAATGAAAAATGTTTTGGAAGTGTTCGGTAACAATCCCATTGTTAAGCTTGAATACGTACCTACTTTTTCACCCGTTTTGCGGTTATAAATTTCAATGACCGCTGTCGGTTTACAGTATAGATTGCCATTATTGGCTATAGCGATCTTTGCCGTTTGCTTGCCCTCCTGTTTTTCTACCTTTACACTTTCAAATTTAAGGTCCGGTCTTGCCCTTTCAGTTTCAAAATCAGTAATAACCTGAATTGCATATCGTATTACAGAAGTGATGCTCACTCCCGGTTTTTTGTCACTGGGCTTTATTTCCTCTACAGGCTCTACAATGATAATACTCCAATAGCTTCCCGGATCCATTGCCTGATTGGGAACTGTTATTTCATAAAATATCTCAGTCTTTTCTTTACCTTTAAGAGTAACCAGATTGGTGTTGAGCTTTATCCAATCTCCGTTACTGCGGCTATTGGTGCGTAATGCTGTATAATTGATGGTTCCATCAGCATGGTAGGTATAATCCTGTAAAAATAATTTTACACTCTGAGGATTGCTGCTTGTGTTTTCAATGGCAACTTTTCCTTTGTAAACCTTTCCGTTTTCTATTTTATAAGAATGCGTAAGCCCGTTGAGGATCACAATGCCGGCATGTAAAAAGCTGAACTGCAAAATCAGGGTGATCAAAAGAAGAATACGCTTTATCATGGGGGATAGTTTGGAGTTAAATTAATTGTAATACAAAAGCAGGAAGAAATTGAATAACAACTTCTTCTTGTTTTTGAAAGACAGCATAAAATTTATTTAAATTCTAATTGTCAGATATCGTATAGGTAACGGTAGCTACCACAGTGGCTGTTGCTTGTAAATCTGCGTAAGCTGCTACGCCTCCGGGACCGCTTCCTGCAGCAAGTGCATAGGTAAGATTATGTCCGTTATTGGCTCCGTTTCCGGTATAAGCACTTCCAATTCCTGAAATGATCGTCTGGTCAGCGGCACTTAATGTCAATAGACCTGCAGAGGTTCCTAGTGTTCCTGCACCGGATCCGGTAGCTGCCGCAGCTGTTACGTGAAGATCCACACCGGGAATAATGGCATTCATTTTTACGCTGACGTTACGGGTAGGGTCTGCAACAGATTTGATGGAAGAATAATTAAGCCATAATGTAGTATTGGAGGTAGCCGGGATAACAGGGTTCCCTGCTTCTGTAGGAGCTGTAAAGCCAAGGGTAATATTTTTCGTGGCTGCTGGTTCAATATCTACCAAAGCAACTTCGGGAATAGAAATTGTAACGGTGTGGTTGTCTGTATTGGTATCCTGCGCACTCAGATTCCCGGATAGAGCAAACGTAAATAAAGACGCTGCAATAGTTAAATTTAATTTTTTCATGATGCTAATAATTAATTAAATGAATATAAATGAATATTCTGTTCGGTGGTTTATACGTTATTGCCAGTTTGGATATTATCATATAACGAAGTGGAGATCTTGCTCCATTTTTGGTTTGAAGCCAAAATTGGCCGTTTTAACAGTTATGTGGTCACTGGGCCTAAAAAAACTTATTTTATCTTTGGGTGGCATTCCCCTACAAATATCTAAGGTAGATTCAGGAGTTTGGGTGTTAATTCCGACCTGCCCATAACATAGAGCAACCAGGAAAATCGGTAATAAATACATTTTTCTCATTAGTAATATATTTAATGATTAATATTTAACTCAATAGAGTTAAGAAAACTCTTTAAAGTGAATGTTAGATTCCCATATTTAGTTCTAGAATCAACTTCAATTTGTGATTTCTTTTAAGAAACTTTTAAGAATTTTTATATTATAAATATACTATTTCCACTACATCTAAACCACTGATCACTAGTCATATTATCACTAAAAATATATAGTTTTTTAACTATATTCCGTGATCCTTCTCTTTTTAACGTTAAAAAAATGTAGTAAAATATATTGCCTATCAAGAGTAACTCCAAAGGCTAAGAATTACCGGTTATGATCATTTTAATAGATTAATGCGATTTCATTAGGCGGTCAATAGTAGCCGGATGAACATTCAATTTGTTGACAACTGTCAGATTAAGTATTGACTAATTCAATTTAGCATACAATTGAAATATTTGATCCTAAAAACTAAATTATTGTTATCTGGGACTAAAAAATCAAATATTTCTTTGTACTCCATTGGTTGTTTCCTTTTTTTGTTTACAATTAACATTTTAGGTATAAAAAGAAGCCCACGCCGTTGTATATACTACCATGTATTTAGTGAGTGCTTTTGACCTCACCCTACGGGTGTACAAGCACCCCTCGTTATTTTTTTCAACTATCCAATGATTAATTCGATACCCGCTTTTTCTGCTTTATATTTTATCTTGGTCTGCAACTGATAATAACTCCAGTTGCGAAGCACAAATTCCTGTTCTTTTGCAATGCCTATCTTGTCTTCCTGATTTTTAAGAATAAGTGTGCCCGCCTGTTGTTTGATGCAGAAATCGATAAGTGTCCGGCTGTATACATGAAGCCTATGGTTTACATATCGACTTTCCAAATTTTCTGTTTTATAAAGCGCCTTTTGTTTGCGTTTTACTCCTTTTCCACAGCGGGCATAGGCTACACCGGATTGCATCCTCTTTTGCCTTGCCTGAATGGCAAGCCTGCGGTATAAAAACTCCTCTTTCGAGCCGATATTGATTCGTACATTGCCAATTTTTGCTGCAATAGGATGCTCCAGAGACAGAGAAGCTTCTGCAATGATTTCGGGTTTTAAAAGATGCTGTTCTTTTTCAAATTCAAATGCAGCAAGCCAATAGATTTTTCCATCTTTAAGCTGGATCTGTGATGTACAAAGCTTTATTTCTCCTCTTAAAAGGCGTTCCATTATCAGTCGCTTATCAGTGTAATCTCTCCCTAAATACGTTTTAACAGGAATAGCAAACATGTTGAAGCAAAATGCTTTATTTTCAGAATCATACTTCATTTTGCTGATGCATTTAACCGGAAGCGGAATGGGAATATCTTTTTTAAAGTTCCTCAAAGATTTTAGGCCCTGCCAGTAGTCGGCTTTGTTCTTAGAAAAAACAGATTGAATTGTATTGTTCAGGCTTCCCAGAATATCGGTAGGGATCTCTCCTTTGAATCGGTCAAAAATCATGCGTGCCGTTGTGTTTGTTTTCGAACGTGTAAATATTCCCATTTGATCTTTGGTTGCATCGGCCAGCTTGTATTGGATTTCTTCGGTGAAGTAAAAGAAATCCTTAATCATTTCCTGAACATATAGATGGGAAACAATTAAATTAGCCGCTCGGAAACACCGATTCTGATAACGGTAGAGCTTTTCCCAAATCTCCTTTTTCTCATTGGGAGGAACATTAATCAGCAGCTGAATTTTTCTAGTTAATGTAATCGTTGATTTTTCCATTTCAAAAAGGGCTTTGAGAGATATTTCGATTTTGTAGAAATTGATATGCATATAGAAATTCCCGATGAACTTCCTTTTCAGAAAGTTTGAGTTCTCGTGCAATAACAGTAAAAGAAGATTTTTGGTCAACCCTTCTTTTCATAATCTCCAGCTGCCGGTTACTGAGTTTTTCTGACTGCTCTTTATTATCGAAAGTTTTTTCCTGTGAGTGTTCCAAAGGACTTCCTCTAAGAATTTTTCGAAGATCATTTATGGCTCTGCTTACCTCATTGCTTATTCCTGTCACACTGCTTCCCATTGCTTCTGCTATTGGTTTATACTGAAAGCCATATTCAAGGCAAAGTTCAATCAGGTGTTTTCTTTTGGGATCTAGTACGTTTAAAACCTTTTTAACTTCATCAAAATCTTTTTGATCGGATTCCTGACGAAGAAGATGCTCTTTATCATGTAGTGGATCGTAACCTGCTAGATAATCCTGATAATTCTCAAAACGCTCAAGGGAAGCGATTAAGCGAGCGAATTTATTTTTCGGAGCATTGAAATACGATATACAATCTCTTTTTAAAACAAACCGTAAAAAGCCAAGAATATGATTCGGGGTTTCAATGGAATCACGGTGTAACCAAAGTTTGAGAAAGGTATCCTGAACAAGCGTTTCCACAACAAAGTCATCGTCGAGCATTTGTCTGCCAAGCCAGAAGAGAAGTCTTTTGTACCGTAAATATATATGATCTAAAGAGGTCGGGTTACCTTTTTTCAGCAGCTCATATAGTTGCTGATCGTTTAACATGCGAGGCAAAGAGTCTGTTTTCATAAGCAGTAAAATTATTGCTAGAAGGAACTGCTTCGATCAATAAGATGAATTCTTTGCATTAAAACGCTAACTCAACTACATATTACCCAAAAGAAAAAGCGTGGAACTCAACTTATTGACTAGAGGTACTGGTATACCCGTGCACGATAAGAGAGCCCACGCCGCGGTCGTGAGCTAATTTACTTATCTTCTCGTACACATAAAAATTACCAGTTTTCTAGTCGAGAATCTAAGCAATAGCTTCGATTATTAATATTGAAGTATTGCAAAGTTACCTTTATTGTAACTATTTAGCAAATATAAAAAAAAATTTCCTTATGTAGGTTAGTTCGACTACAAAAAAATATTTAAAATCTCATCACTTTGTCTATTCAAAGTTAACCGAGATGGATAAATTAGAATTTAGAATAGCATTTGGTAAAAGAGTTGAGATGTTTAGAAAAAAACTGAATTTGAGTTATAGAGAGTTGGCGCAAAAATGTGATGTAGATCATAGTAATATTAGTAAAATAGAAAAAGGGGAAGTAGATCTTAGAATTTCTACTATTCAAGAGCTAGCCAAAGGGCTAGATGTGCACCCACAGGAACTATTTGACTTTAAACTAAAGTGAGGAAATTACTCTTGAACAATTTTTAACCTCATAAATGAATGGCAAAGAGAAATGAACGTCACAAAATTTGTTCACAAGGCTTCAACTCGAGAGTATTTACATTGCCTTCAGAATATGTCCAAATGGTCGGAAATTTTGTTATCCAACGATAAGAGCAAAGCGTACAACGATTTTCTGACATGGATTTTAGAAAATGATTACTTCAAAACTTATGACAATCTTACTGTAGCTCAAATTTCGAGGCTGAGCGGATATTCTTCTGCAAAGGTTTCAAAGTGGTTACAGGAAATCTATGAGGAATTCTTGACCTTAATGAGCATAATCCTGCATTATTTTACACAGAGCCGGGAGTTCCAGTGCTTCGGAATCTGTTTTGACTGCCTTAAAATTGATAGACGTTTTCATAGACAGTAAAATAGCTCACATAATTATTATCTTTAGATAATAAGACTTATTGGGCTTCGTTTTTCACTACTGGCTTAATAAGTAAGAATTAAATAAATCCGTATCTAATAGATACGGATTTAGGCATTAATGAAAAAATATTTCATTAATTATCTCTTAACGTCTATAGTCTCATAAAGCTTAAAGAAGACTTATTACATTTCTTCTATGGATGGATCAGTTAGATTATTACAAATTTCACTAATTAATCTTCAACTCAAGATAAAACATAATAACATCCGTTTCACTGAATTTCCTTCAATCCCCAACCTAAAAGAAAATGCATTGTTCAATTTGTAGCTCCTTCTTTTATCCATTTCGCTGATTTCAAAAATCGCTTTGATACATCATCGCTCCATTCTGCTCCATAATCAACCTCATAAGTCCTGAAATTGTCATTTCCCAAAACAACCTGCACAATCTCTAAAAGTTTATTTTCTTCTATAATTACAGATACTTCTTGAAGTTTTCTATTCCAAGCAGGGCTAGGGTTAGCACTTCTAGCCGCATCGAAGAAATTAATCAGCTGAATTTTAATTTTAAAGTCATCCCATATATCTTCTCTTATCTTTAAATTCAAGATATCATTAATAATCTTATAGCAACCCTGCTTATTCTCCACTCGAAATCCCTTCAAATAACCAATTAACTCTACATCTGCCAATGAAACCAATTTTAGAATCTTTTTAAAGCAGATAATGTCATGGTGGAAGCTTTTCTGATATATTATGTGCAATATATTTTTCAAAACTTCAAGCTTAATACTAACAGAAGCCTCCTTAATAATACCACGAACAGTTTCTATTTTGAGGATGTCCTCTAAAAAATTACTGCTAGGAGAAATAAAATAGTTATCTCTAAGATAAATGGTAACGTGTAAAAAATCTTCGGGAGAATAGACGATCATTTTATCCTTAACAAGTTTAGGTATCAAATTATCTCTAAGCAATGCACCAATCCTTGCTACATAAAGTGATTTCAAAAAAGAATCGTTGAAAACATTATTATAGTTTAATAATTTCGTAAGAATATATTTATAATTCTTTCTAGCTATTTCTGATGCAATTAGTTCGTTAAATTGGATTTCTAATTCGTCTGCAATATCCCTTTGCATCTCAACATCGGAAGTTGCTTCTTCATGTTTTAGCAGTAATAAATCGAACCAATGCTGAATCTTATTAAAATCAGTTTCAGAAATATTTAGTTCTCTGGCTAAAATTATTGATTTTGCAATTTCGTTGTTTTTAAAAATCCAGTATGGATTATTCGTCATAATTTTCTTTTAAATTAATTTGGCGGCTTTATGTTTACCACTACTCTGCATAGTTGTAAATATACTTATTATGGACGAATAATGTCCTCAGTAAATACAAAGTCACTTATTCATTGGCTTACTGCTAGCTACTTTGATAGCTTGATAACCTGATGGATAGAATGCTCGAAAGTTGAATTGCCGGACATCCAAATTGAGATCTTTTGACATTACAGGTTAAACTTATCGATTTCTGCATCCAGCAGCAGGCAGGCACACGTATTCTTAAAAATCAGGAAGATAAGATAGGTATTGCAAAAGAACAGGAATTTGTGCTTCGCAACTGGAGTTATTATCAGTTGCAGACCAAGATAAAATATAAAGCAGAAAAAGCGGGTATCGAATTAATCATTGGATAGCTGAAAAAAATAACGAGGGGTGCTTGTACACCCGTAGGGTGAGGTCAAAAGCACTCACTAATACATGGTAGTATATACAACGGCGTGGGCTTCTTTTTATACCTAAAATGTTAATTGTAAACAAAAAGGAACAACCAATGGAGTACAAAGAAATATTTGATTTTTTAGTCCCAGATAACAATAATTTAGTTTTTAAGATCGAATATAGTGATGTCACTACGCATGATTGTTCTGTATAAAACAAAAGAACTTTTACTAAATAGGATATTTTTTCAGCCAATGGCTTGAATTTGTAGTTCTAACTATCTTTTACGCTTCCAGCGACCGGCATTGAAAAATAGATGAACAAAATCCCATATGCTAGGGATCTTTTTTTTCTATGGAGTGGTCTGTTCTTGAATAACAAAAGTTTCGGTATCTGTCGTATGAGCAGAAAAGTAGCCCAATGCGCCGTTGCTGATATTACTTGGAGGATTAGCAGGAGTAGCCGTTCCGCCATTGCCGCCTGAAATCTGAAGTAAAGCACTGTAATAAGTGAATACGTTGGTATCGATAGACTGCATTTCTACATGGATTTTGTCTCCTGCAACTACTTCGTGGTCTCTGCCTTTGTTGTCGTCATCTGGAAGAATCAAAGGTTCTTGATTTGGGAGTCCGTTGTTTACATTATCTGAAAAAGTTTCCATGTATTTTTTAGGAAGATCATTGATCGTAAAGCTAAAAAGATAACGGTTACCCAGCGGCAACGGATCCGTAAAAAGCGGTAAGAGGGTATAGGTGGTTTTATCACCAAATTTGAAAGAACTCTGCTGCAATCCGTCAAAATAAACCACCTCAGGCATTGTACTCTGGGCGGTATATTGTTTTCCTTCGGCCTGTACCTTCAACGTGTAAGTTCTGCCGGGTGCTCCCACAAAAGTAGCGGTTTTATACATCCCGTTTCCTGCGTACTGAAGAGTTTCAGTCTGGCCCATATTATCACTTATAACAACCTGGGCTCCGGTAACAGCCGGATATTGATTAGGTTCTGAGAAACCTACAGATTTTGTAATTTTTACAGTATATGGCCCTGATTGATCTGTGACATTTCCTTCAATGACAATATTCCCGCTTTGATCATTCAGATCCAGGTCGATTTCCTTTTCACAAGAGGTTAATGCAAAAAGAGATACTATGATATAAAATGTATTTTTCATGATTTAGAATTTGAAATTATAAGTGATGTTAGGTACCCAGCGGAATAATGAGGTCTGCATAGCACGTGTTGTTCCGGGATGGTCCGGGTTGTCTTCGAAATTGATGGTATAAGCATTTTCACGGCCGTAGAGGTTATAAATACCAAATGTCCATGAACCGCGGAATCTTTTGCCGGAGCTGGGTTCATACGTGGCACTCAGATCCATTCTGTGATAGGCCGGCATTCTGTCAGCATTTCTGTTGCTGTACTGGAATATGGTTTGCCCGTTCAATTCATATTTTCCGGTAGGGAAGGTAACCGCATTTCCTGTGCTGTACACAAAAAGTCCTGAGAAGGTCCATTTTGGATTAAGCTGATACGTTGCAACAATGGAAAGATCATGGGTTTTATCCATTCTGGCATTATACCATTCATTATTATTGATCCCGTTGATCTTTCTTTCCGTTTTGGAAAGGGTGTAGGAGATCCATCCTGTAAGCTTTCCGCTTTTCTTCTTGGCAATAAGTTCCAGACCGTATGCCCTTCCTTTTCCAAATAACAGTTCACTTTCTACATCGGCTCCTGTATCAAAACCAATCTGAGCCCCGTTTTTGAAGTCGATTTGATTTTTCATATCTTTATAGTAGATCTCAGCATTCAATTCATAATTATTGTTGTTGAAATTTCTGCTGTATCCCACACTGATCTGATCAGCAATTTCCGGCTTTACTGTATAGCTGCTTCCTATCCATTGATCTGTAGGGTTTCCACTGTTGCTGTTGCTTAAGAGATGAAGATTCTGGGTGTTTCGGGAATAGCCTCCTTTCACACTGCTTACTTCATTGATACGGTAGTTGGCGCTGATACGCGGTTCAGCATTCACATAGGTTTTCCCGAATTTTCCTTTTTCCAAGAATTTACTGTCGGTAAGAACACCATTCTCATAGGTATTAAATGTATCACCTCCCAGTACACTGAACATGGAAAGCCGCAACCCATAATTGATCGTCAGCTTTTCAGTGGCTTTATAATCATCATTGATATAAACCGCATTCTCCCATGAGTATCTCGGATTTCTTGCAAAGCTGCTCACCGTAGTACCGGAAGCACTGCTCGGGGTAAGCGTATGATAAATTGACTGCAGACCGAAACGTACAGAATGTTTGTTTCCTGCAAACCAGGTAAAGTCCTGCTTAAGATTCCAGTCGCGGATTTTCGAGTTTAAATCAAATACCGTATCATCATTTTTCAGACTGATTTTGTAATCATAGTTACTGTAAATAAATGATGTATTGGAGAATAGCTTACTGCTGATAATGCTGTTCCATCTCAGGGTTGCTGTAGTATTTCCCCAATCTGTATTGAATGTATCTCCCAGCCCCAGAACATCTCTTCCGAAGTATCCCGACAGATAAATACGGTTGTTTTCATTGATCTGGTAATTGGCTTTCAGGTTAAGATCATAAAAGTAAAGTTTATTGTCTTTATAATCCTTACTGGTTTTAAGGAATAAATCGGCATATGTTCTTCTTCCTGAAACTATGAACGACGATTTTTCCTTCTGAATAGGGCCTTCCACGCTCAGCCTGCTGCTGATAAGACCAATTCCTCCGTTAACGTTATAATCTTTGTTGTTTCCGTCTTTCATTTTCACATCCAGTACAGAAGAAAGGCGGCCACCATATTGGGCTGGGCTGTTTCCTTTAATAATGCTGGCATCTTTCAGGGCATCACTGTTGAATGTACTGAAAAAGCCAAGAAGGTGAGAGGCATTATAAACCGGGGCTTCGTCCAGAAGGATCAGGTTTTGGTCGGTAGCACCTCCTCTTACACTGAACCCGCTGCTTCCCTCGCCGTTACTTTTGATACCCGGCAAAAGCTGTATGGTTTTCATAACATCCTTTTCTCCAAAAAGAACAGGAAGTTTTTCTATATTTTTAATGCTTAACGTTTCCGAGCCCATTTGTGCTGAAGTTAAGTTTTTATCCTTTTTAATACCGGTTACAACTACTTCGTCAATAGCCTTTGCTGTTTCTTCCTGCGGCATAAGAGGAAGATCCAGCTTCATATTCTGATCTACTGTAATCTGCTGTTCAAAATCTTTATATCCCGGGTAGGAAATAATAAGGGTGTAATTTCCTTCAGGCAGCGACAGCGAATAAAAGCCGTATTCATTGGCAACAACGTTGATGGTGGGATCTTCGTTTACTTTTACAGAAACCCCGATGAGCAGTTCACCATTATTTTTGTCTTTTACGGTTCCGCTTACGGAATAGGTTTTTTGGGCCATTGCTAGGGTACTGAAGCAGAGTGCAGCGGTGGCAGCGGTAATTTTTAGAAAAGATGTTTGCATTAGTTTATTTTAAAGTAGTAGATCTCCTGTATATGAATTAATGTTTTGATGATGTACGATTAGTTGGATAAATATTACAAAAAGAGTAATTTTTAGTATTGAAATTTTTATTTATTCTTATTTCTTGTTTATCAATAATTAAGATAAAATCTATTCTGCTTTTTTTAGTGTAATGATCAGTTGTTGAATTAGTCCTTAACCCAGTATATTTGAATATTCAATATATCAAGCCATATTTATTTTCACGGTTTAAGCTCTAAATACCAATCTTGTTTACTATTTATATTATAAAGTATTCAATTACTCAGAAGATAATACCATAATACGCTATAGATTGAGATATGATCTTTTAATGTTTTTATACTGTTATTAACAGTTGGTATATAACGCAAAAATAAATACAAAAGTTGTTTATTGAACCTATAGCTTTGTAGTTTTTTAATTAATGATTTGTAGTTTTTTTATTTACGATAATATCATGTGCATAATGAAATCGTAATAAACTATTAGCAATTAGCTGTAAAACCACGAAGCATTATTGATAATATGACTGTTGTAAAAGGGATATGAAAAAATAATTTTTTGAATGTTCTTTAAATAATATCTCTACTTATTATTTATACTGTAGATATTTATGTTTTATGATCCAGCATGGCTTTACATTTGCCGGATACTTACAGTTGGCTGTTTCCAATAGATGAGAAGGGAGAGATATTAGATTTCTGGCTTGGACGGGATTGATAAAAAGAGATGTAACCAATGACAAAGTTTATCCAATTCATACTGAAATTCTGGAAAACCAAACAGTACTTGCAAAATATGGTTTTCCACTGGTAAATATATTGAGAAGCTCGTGATGGATTAATTATTTGAGGTCATCCGGCTACAATTTACTGTCTAAATTTAATCAGTTAATCTATTAAAAGCAGTGTTTTAAAATGAGTATTCTTTTTTGCAGCACTTCTTTGCTCATTTAATCAAACTGTTTGGAGCTTAATTTGACTTCGTCCAATCCTGGATTTCTAAGCTGTAATTTTTTCTTACTTTTTCATAACATGAAAATTAGAGTATAAGAATCGTGCTCTAAAAAATTTAGGCGCTCCAATTAGCCTGTATTATTGAAGTTTTTTATGTTTTTTCGAAATAATGATAAATTTCGTTTTATTATTCTTATCATCCTGAATATCTGTATAAATAATTTTCAGTCTGTACAAGGTTGCCGCTTCTGTATTGGCAATTGCAGCCCCTTGTTCTTCAGGATGTTCTGATACCCATTTGGCAGCAGCGGAAGTAGAGGAGTATTCTATTCTGGGAATATCAGGGTAAAGGCTATCTATAAAGTGACGGGATTGTTTTAATGCCTGTGGATGAGAATAAATTTTTTTAATATTAGCTGTTCCCGGAGCAATCATTAAGTTTTGAGATATAGGCAGTTCCAATGAATCTTCTACCCAAATATCGGAAAACTCTTTCAAAGCCTTATCAGTGGGGATAACGATTCCACCTATTGAATTTTTTAAAGGTACAATTGCTTTTTCCACACTTGCTGAATGCACGGAAATAAAACAATCTTCAATACTGTTTTGAAAAACCAAGGTTTGCGAAGAAAACTTCTTTTTGGCTGCCAGATGAGTGAACGACCCCGGAGGACCGAGATACGCTATTTTTTCTGAGTGAAAGCTTTCTTTTAAAAAACAACCCGACAAAAGGCTTACAAATAATATAAATCCAGTTAAATATCGTATTGATTTAATCCTTGTTGTATTCTTTTTCAACATATAGCAGTGGTTTTTGAATTTTTTTAATTGAATTTATTTTGATGCCATAGACTTCCAAGGGCTTTATCTCTGTTTCTACAACCTCATTTGTAAAATTAGAACTTATTATTTTTCTAGCTTCTTTTAACATATAAGATTAGGTAAATATTCTTTTAGTACAAAATTTTGAGCTCAGTAATAAAGGACAAAGACCTCTTAGAAGATTAAATAATTTTTGAAACCGCTTTTTTTTCTTTTTTGCAGGAAGAACCTCGTATTGGGTCGGCTCAGCGGAACGGGTTATTATAAATTACTTTGAATCTGTAGCAGCATCACATTTCGGCTCCATTCATTTTTGATAGTTTCTATGATATAAAAAGCTCTTTTTGCAGTATCTTTTACTTTGGTTAACAGACTGATATGATGATACCATGTAATTTGTGCAAGTGGCACTTGCATAAATTCAGCATCCGATTGTGCAAGCGGTACTTGCACTATTGGAAACTCTGGATATGCTTGTGCAAAAGCGCGCATATATTTGAGATTCCTAACTGAGAACCCTTTGTTTTCAGGAAAATTCTTAGCTAAATCCAATGCTAAAAGATCAATAATTTTACTCCCCCAACCGTTTTGTCTTTGCTTTTGAATGATGGAATTTCCGATTTCCCAGTACAGGGTTAATAATTCTGCATTGACTTTTAATGCAGCCTGGGTTTGGGTAAACTTTTATTTATTTGCTATAAATGTCCAATCCTGGTAATCTTTATGATAGATAATTTCATCACTCATATAATAACCCGTTGTGCATTATGAATTAAAAGAGAAAAAGTTGTTCATTTGATTGAAAATCAGTAAAATGTATTAGCAATAAAACATTTACAATGAACAACTTGAATGCAAATTACGAAAGGATTTTGGAAGTTTTACGAAAAATATCAAATGAGAATCTACTGTCTTATCAAAGACGAGTTCCCAAGTTAAAGGATTTGGAATTGATTAGTCTTGCCTTAACCGCTGAATTTATGGGTATTGATAGTGAAAATCATCTTTTTCGACATATTCCCGATACAATTGGGCAAAAAATAGATCGAAGTGTCTACAATCGGCGCAAACGTAGATTGGCTACTAAGATTAATGAAATACGAATGAAACTAGCCATAAGTTTTAATGAATATGAGAAGTTCTTCATCATTGATAGTATGCCTGTAGAAGTTTGCAAACTTTCCAGAAGCCACACCTCGAAAATTTGTAAAGATGCTGAATATTGTTATCCAAACAGAGGTTTTTGTGCCTCTCAGCAAATGCATTTTTATGGTTACAAACTTCATGCGGTTTGTTCCATAAGTGGTATTTTTCAAAGTATAGATTTAAGTCCAGCCTCTGTTCACGACATTCACTATTTAAAAGATATTAAAGAGCAATTATCAGATTGTACATTACTCGGAGACAAAGGATATTTGTCATCTGAAATTCAAATTGATTTGTTCAATTATGCAAATATAGAATTAGAAACGCCTAGAAGACTGAATCAGAAAGATTACAGACCTCAATTTTATTTGTTCAAAAAACAGAGAAAGAGGATCGAGACCCTGTTTTCGCAATTATGTGACCAATTTATGATTAGACGTAATTATGCAAAGAGTTTTGATGGATTTAAAACCAGGATATTAGCTAAAATAACGGCTTTAACCGTTGTACAATTCATCAATAAAGCCTATTTCAATCGAAATATCAATAACTTAAAAGTCAGTATTATTTAAAATGCACAACGGGTTATAATAGTATATTTTTATCCTTACAAAGATAACAAAAAGACTCTGCGTACAAATTGTGATAAAGTAATAAAAGCTTACAAACTACCCGATTCAAAGTTGTAGAAAAACATACTTCCTTTTCTGGCCATACCTGCATTATTGGAAAAATAGTATCAGCTTGCTAAAATCTTATAGTTCTAACAAGATAAAGATATAAACAAATATAAAACTTTATTTTGTTTTTCTCTGTGGGGGTATCTTGTGTGACTTTAGAAAATAATCAGTGCATTTAATCTTATCAGAAAAACGAACTTTTTTCTTGCTGGGCCTAAAATTCATAAAACTGTACATTTGAAGTGGGAAAAATACAATTTCTCATTTATTAAGAAGGGGGCTCTATATTTTTAGCGCCCCTTTCATGTTTAGGACCCTTTGAACTAACAGCCTTCGAAAGGAGTTCAAAGAAAAGAAATAATTCAGCTTCTCCAATCGGGACTGGAAGCAGCTCCTGAAGTAGCAACACTATTGGATGTCTATCCGGCTACTATTTTATGTCACTACAAACTATTATCACCCTGTCGGCACTTTAAGCAAATCTTCTTTAAGCTGGGAACCGGTAATTTAAATTAGTATTTTTTGATCCCTAGCCTTGCCTCCTTATCCTTTGATAGATAGGTGTTTTTGCGGTATTTCACCCAAAGGGAGAAACAACTGCAACAGTTATAGTTAAAAAACTACTATCCATTAGTGATATTACGACTAACAATCAAAGGTTTATGTGTGGTGGAATTGGTAATTTTAATCTCGGAAAAACTCTTAAAGGTTTCTTAAAAGATAGTACAGCATAAAGTTGATAGAACTATAAAATGTATCTAAGATTTACCTTAAGGCCAATTTTTCTGATATTGATTTAAATATTAATCATTAAATATATAAAAAATGAGAAAAATGTATTTATTACCGGTTTTCCTTGGGGCTCTATGTTACGGGCAGGTAGGGATCAACAGTGTAACTCCCAAATCTACGTTGGATATTACGAGTAAAACCACAGATGGGAGTGCTTCTGAAGGTTTAATTATCCCCCGTGTAACTGGAAACGCTTTAAAGTTAGCTGAAACGGCTACTGTATATGGCGCAGATCAGGACGCTACGTTGGTATTTGTTACTGTGGAGCCTGATCCTGCCAACCGTACGGGTCAGGTAGAGGGGATGGATTCCAGGGGTTTTTATTACTTCGATGCGGGAAGTAACCGCTGGGTAAAGATGATTTCCAGTGGTGCTACTACGGCCGCTGTGACCCAGTTATCATGTGCAACGGGAACCTTGGAAGCGGGTGATCCTGCCGCTGGTGTAAGCATCAGTATTCCTTATACCGGAGGGAACGGTGGTTTTTACTCTGGGATGAGCATAGCTTCTGTCGGGGTAACGGGTCTTACCGCTACTCTTTCTTCAGGAACCTTAAACAATGGGAGTGGGAATTAGTTTTTGATATTTCGGGAACGCCTTCTACTGACGGTACTGCGACATTTGATATTAGTTTTGGAGGGATAAACTGTGGTTTCATTAGAACGGTAGATCCTGCGAGCGGCTTTCCTGATGTGGTGCCGGTTAAGATTAATGGGCAGACCGTTCAGATGATGACCCGTAACCTGGGTGCTGATACCAGCCTGGATCCTAATATTGTTGTCAAGGGGATTCATGGAAATTATTACCAATGGGGAAGAAAGAATCCCGTAGCTGACGCCAATACTCCTGCCACTGCTATTGCGGGATGGAACACTGCTGCTGCTGCTAATGGGGCTTGGAACACGGGTACTGAGGCTGTTCCTAATAAAACAGTCAATGATCCATGTCCTACCGGATTTAGGGTACCTACCCGAAACGAGTGGGTAAGCTTTAATACCAACAGTACGACCTCCAATATGGGGACTTTTGTTGCATCTCCAGGTAGCGCCACCAATTTTACTGTCGCCAAAGTCTTCACTAACAATGGAAGTACACTAACCTTTCCTGCAGCAGGCTACCGGAACAACACTACGGGGGCACTGAACTTCCGAGCTTACAGCGGCTACTATTGGAGCAGTACAGAGAGTAGTACGAGCGCCTACTACCTGAACTTCAATAGTGGTGCCATTAATCCCGCGAACAATAGCAACCGTACGTACGGATTCTCAGTCCGTTGTATTGCAGAATAGATTCTATGGAGTGTACTATTTAGCTATTTTACAATTTAGAATTTATTAAAAAAACAATAATATAATTTAATTTAAATTAAGATAATTTAACATAATCAATAATATTGTTATTTACTACATAAAATCATTAAATATTTTACAAATAAAAATAAATATAACTCCAACTAACTTTAATTTTATCATTAGCATTAAAAGGCTATTATAGGTTTGTTTCTTTATTCGAACCTGTGCGGCAAATTACTTTGCCGCACTTTTTAAAAAAACTAAACCATGGTAACTAAATAACAATATCAAAGACTCTTCACCCATATGATAGATACGGATACTTTAATAACGCAGTTAGAAAAGTATGGTCTATATGCGGTTAAAGAAAACCCACTTAGTTAATACCCATGAAAACCTGTTATGATAAACAAGTGATATATTGTTACAGCGGTTTTGATCCCTCAACAAAAGCGCGTAAGTTAGAATAAAATAAAGAAAAGCTAAAAACACAAAGTTTCTATAAAGCAAAGACGGGTAGAAGGGCTGTAAAGCATAGGGGAGCATAGTTTCGTTGCTGCTGCCGGGAATTATATTTTGACGGTACATTTTTAACATTTAACATTTGACATTTAACGTTTTAACATTTGTTTTTTACCTGGCAGGCAGCAGCGGCGCCCCCACCAAAAAAATAGCATAAAATAAAAGACAAAAGGAGAAAAGAACAAAAAGAAATTGCACTTAAAAAGGCCTTAAAAGAACTTAAAAAAATAAAAGAAACTATTTAAAAACTGATAATCTATTTAACATCATTACTATGCATTATAGAAAAAAAATACTGAGGATCATGGTCTGTTTAGGGATGAGCAGTGGTATTTCCGGTCAGGCGATAAGCATGTATTTTCCTCATTTCGCTGGGAAGTCGTATGATTTTATCGTATTCCAGGGTAAGGATACCCGGGTACAGAAAGGGGTTATCCCTTCTGATGGCAGATTTACCCTCACTGTTCCCCGGGAGCTGTCTCCTTATAGGGGGATGTCCAGGTGGCTTATCACAGGAACCCAGGAAGGTGGAGGACTTGATATGATCATTCCGGGTCATGATTTTTCTGTTCAGTGCACGGCTTCGGTTCCGGATAATAAGAATATTGTGTACAAGGACAATGATGAAAACAGCCTGTTAGGGACTATGTATAATGAGCAGAGCGCTATTGTAGGGCGGTTTACATCCATGGTGATGGCTGGAAAAGCGTACCCCAAAGACCATAAACAGTATGGGGTCTTTACTAAGGAACTGGGTTTGCAGAAGGACCGTTACGCGGGCTTTGAGAAAGCCCTTATGAACAATAAGGATTACGCTTCGGCATTCCTTAGAATGGTTAACCTTACTAATGGGCTGGGCAGATCGCTACAGGAAAATGAGGATGATAACAAAAAGGAACTCATCCGTACCATTACCCAGGACATTCCCTGGGAAGCTCTTTACACTTCGGGGCATTGGGATGGTGTTTTGGCTGTGTTTACGGATTTGGAAGATAAAAAAGATGGGGGCGAAGCCCTGGTTAGTGACTTTCAGCGTATTGGGGATAAGATCTCAGACCATGCGCTGTATACTGCATTTGCAGAGCGGGTTACCTATTACCTGACGCAGTCTGGGAATGATGATATCATCGCCAGACTCTCACCTGTAATTCTAAATTCAGGAAAAATAACTTCTTATAGCGGAATTATGTCCGTATATCAAAAAGCGGTTCCCGGGAGTAAAGCCCCTGAGCTGTCGCTGAACCTGATTGGAACGTGGCCGGAGGTGACCGGTAAGATGGACTTTACCGATACGAGGTACCAGAAAACACTTCTGGTATTTTACAGCTCAGGCTGCGGACATTGTGATGAAGTGATGAAAACCCTTGCCGGGAAGCTTGAGGATCTTAATAAAAGTAAAGTCCGTGTGATGGCTATCTCGGCAGATACGGACAGGAAGATATGTGAGCAGGCATCCGTCAAGCTGCCATGGAAGGGGATGATATCCTGTGATACGCAGGGAATGAAAGGGATCAACTTTATGAATTACGGAGTCCAGGCTACCCCTACCTTATTTATTGTTGACCAGTGGGGAAATATCACTTCCCGCCTGGGCTCAGCGGATGATGCGCTCAAGGCGCTTACGGATCCGTCCACTGAATTATGGAGAAAAATACGCAGGCCTCCAAGACCCTATGTACCGCCTCAATTATAACAATGCCAAGGAATATAATATGAAGAAATATAATAAGCAAGAACCTGCGCAATCGAAAAGCCCTTCAAGGCCTGATTATAAGAAAATATATACGGATTTAATCACCTTGAAATACCCTCACCTGATGGAAAAATGCAGGTCTTTTCTGGAAAAGGAGTCCCTGGTGAGCTATGATGTATTGCAGCTTAGCAGTATTATCACCCGCAGGGATGATGAAGAGACCCTATCATTTAATGCCAGGCATAAATGCTATGACCTAGATACCATTATGAGGATTCTGGACTACCAGAAAAAGTATGGTTGCAGCAATCAGCAGCTTGCGGGGTATTTCAGTCTCAGCAGGAATACGGTTACCAAATGGAAAAAGAAGTTTCTGTAAGCGGTTTTTAATCAATGAAGTTCTAATCAATTAATTTTAAAGGCTATGAACAGTCAGGGGGAAGGTAAAACAGGGTATTATATCTATAAGGATATCCATATGGGAGAGCTTATCAGCAAAAGAGCCCGGGAACTGGATATTGATGAATCGAGGATCGCTTCATTTTTTTCGTTAAGTATTTCAGAGGTTACCGCTATGTATGAGGAAAAAAGTATTGATTCGGGTTTTTTATTGATGTGGAGTAAACTTCTGGAATATGATTTTTTCCGTATTTATTCCCAGCATCTGATTTTATATGCCTCGGCCTCCGGAATGCTGGATACTAAGAGCAGCCATAGGAGCGGAATGCCCAAATTCAGGAAAAGCATTTATACCAAAGAGGTTATAGATTTTATGATTGAGTTGGTGAACACCGGGCAGAAAACCATCAGTGCAATTACTGCAGAATATGGCATTCCAAAAACCACCCTGCATAAGTGGGTAGCCAAGTACAGGAGTGGCAAATCCGGTAAAAATTAATCAAATTAATTTTTTAATGAGTCTATATAAAAACAAAATGATGAAAAAAATAATAAAAGTGTTGCTTTGGGCAGCTTTTGTTGCCGGACACAGGCCCAAAAATAGCCATGTATTTCCACATTTTGCAGGCAAACCTTTGATTTTATTATCGCCAGGGAGATAAACAAAAAACTCTTCTACAGACTACTATCCTGAACAGCGGTAATTAACCTCAGTATTCCGGGTTATTACCAATTCTTAAAGATGGAGGCGGTCTTGATATACTGATTCCTGTAAAGGAATTTTCTGTAAGTTGCACTGAATCTAATCCTATGGAACAAAATATTGTATACCAAGGAATGAGCATACAAAGAACTCAATGAATTATTATAAAAACAACAGAATTTTAGTACGCCATGATGCTATGCTTCAGGTTGTTAGATCTTATCCTAACACTTATAGAATTATCTGTGATCTTAAAAGACTTTAAAGAAATTAACTTCTTACACTATGCTAATAGGTACACCTGCAATGGCAGGTAAAATAATGTAAAATCAGCTTCCTTGCAAGAGATATTTAGACTACAAATAATGTTTAATATGAAAGAAGAAGACTATCATAATTTAATTGGGAAGTCTAGCCATGATGTCTTTAATGAATTGGGACACTATTATTATAACTTTTCCCATCCTACCCGCTGGATATATAAGCTTAAAGACCCGCGTCTGAAGTATGGTTTTATGTACATTTATTTTGATATAAATAATATTGTATGTGAGGTGAAAATATCGAAAAAATATAAAACTAAATGGTGGAATTTATTCAAAAAGTAATTTGCATTTTCATATTTGGTAAAATGACCGTAGGATACATCCTTTCGGGGCTGTTTTTATTTGTTTAAAAGTAAATCATATTGATTTTTTTTTACTTATTGCTTATTTTTTGTTTCTTATTCGGACAAGACGGGTTCAATAGGCAGTCTTCAATCTACATTGAAATAAATAAGAGTCTGTAAATGTTTTTGCTTAGAAGGTTCATCATTGATTTTTTTATAGAGTAAGATTACAAAATTCAAAGATATAATCTTATATAATATTAAGAGCCAATGCACTGAGCAACATTACAATTGATGATCCTATGGCCCATTTTAAGGTAAATTTCAAATGGTCAGAGAATTCAACACCCGCCAGGGAAACCAACAGATAAGTAGAAGGAACCAAAGGGCTTAATAAATGAGAAGCCTGCCCCACAAGACTGGCGCGTGCTAAAATATCAGGAAGAATGTTCAGCTGGCTGCCTGTTGCTGTAATAACAGGCAAGATTCCGAAATAATAGGCATCATTGGTAAGAAAAAAAGTTAACGGTACACTGAATATAGCGGTGATCACATTCAGGTAGCTGCCCCAGGTTTTAGGAATGATACTGATAATACTGTTTCCCATAGAGTTCATAATTCCGGTACCATTCATAATTCCTGTAAAAATTCCTGCCCCGAAGATCATTCCTGCTACAGATAACGCATTCCCTGCATGTCTCGAAATGATCTTCTGTTGGTCTTTCAGTTTCGGATAATTGATCACGGAAGCTATACAAAAGGCAATCATAAAAGCAACTCCCAAAGGAATAATATCAAGAATCATAACACAAAGCAGGACAATGGTCAAGATCAGATTGATAACAATAAGCTTGGGACGTCTTAATGCAGAGTCATTCTCTCCGGCAATATCCTGCCCACTGTATTTGGTGTATTTTCCATGTTTGCTTATTCTTTTTTTCTCTCTGACTCCAAGAATATAGGCAACAAAAAATACCCAGATCAGGCCGATTACCATTACCGGAATCATTGGAACCAATATTTCCGTATGCCCAAGTTTCAGTGAGCTCATTACTCTCGCGGTAGGTCCTCCCCATGGTAAAATATTCATAATACCGCCTGCGAGCATGATAATACAAGTCAGCACCAAAGGGCTCATTCCCTGTTTTTTATAAAGCGGGAGTAATGCAGCCACTACAATAATGTAAGTGGAAGAGCCATCGCCGTCTAAAGAAACTAAAGTAGTGAGAAGGGCCGTTCCGATGGTTGTTTTTACAGGATTATCCCCCACAGCTTTTAATATGGCATTGACAAGGGGCTCAAAAAGCCCTGTATCAATCATCATACTGAAATACAGGATGGCAAAAATCAGCATAACTCCCGTAAGTGCTATTTCTTTTACTCCATCTTTCATCATCTTTCCGAGGTCAGGTCCAAATCCTGCGGCTACAGCTATAATGGCGGGTATTAGAACTAAGGCGGTAAGTGGTGTCATCTTTTTGTTCATGATGAGAATCATAAAGATGAAAATCATTAAAAAGCCAAGAAAGGTCAGCATAGTTTTGTGTAAATATTAATAAGGTTATTATTGTTTCTTTTTTCTCCAGTCAAAATTGTTTCTGAAACCTATAAACCCGTAATTACTTGTTTTTTTGGTTTCCAGCTGATTGATAAAGGCAAGCTCCAAAGTAGAATTCTTTCCTATTTTTATTCCAAGACCTGCCGTAATACGATTGCTGTCGAAGGGCTCCAGTTTATCAATATTCATTCTTATTTCATTTTTAAGAATACCGTAGAGCTTTTCTTTTTCTCCTTTTTTATTGAAAGGAATCCGGGCAGAGATCAGATACCGGATTCTTACCTCGAATTCATCTGGATTGCTGATAAAACGCTCTTCCACTCTAAGCCGGTTAGAGATTGACGTTCTCCCAATGTAATAATCAGCAGTTACCTGTTGGAAAGGTCTTTTTTCATATCTTATCTTTTTGGAATCGTCAGCATTATAAGATTCAAGGATCAAAAACATAGCTCCTGCAGCAGGTTTTATATTTTCCACCACTTCATAATCTACATAGGCATTCACGAGAAAAAGCCTTGTATCACAGGCAAGATCAAAAGAGCGGTATTGAATAAGGGAGGTTACAGAACTTTTATCAGTAATCTTTGCCGACAGCAGGTACTGAAACCACATATTATAGTTGTCTTTACTCTGACTGTGTAAAAGGCCATTGAGCAGGCAAAATGATAAAATTAACGTTAATTGTATATTAAGTTTCATGTAATATTTGATTAGTATTGCGGTTTCTTACACATATTTATTCAGAAGAGCTGACCTAGATTTTTTCAATCAATGAGAGTTTTTCTCAACGAACTGCATTTTTAGACAAAAGATATTATTTGATGCGTTTCAAATAAGGTATGGACTATGTTTTTATCATTAATTTTATTATTATGCTATTGATTTAACCATAAGATTCTGGACCTTACGCAGGATTTAAATTTGCTCCCAGGATAAGAGATATGGGATGAAAAAATAGAAAGAACCTTATTCATGCTCAAATGGTATGTGGGCCCAACTCTGCGAACAAAAGTTACTGTAGGATTAAATAAAGGAGAAGCCAGGAATGCCCTGGAAAGAGCTGTATATTTTAACCGGCTCGGAGAAGTAAGAGATAAAAGCTTTAAAAGTCAGAGATACAGAGCCGGAGGTCTCAATATCGCTACAGTTGCCATTATTTTGTGGAATACAGTTTATATTGAAAAAGCAGTGAAATACCTTAAACAGAGATTAACCCGAAATTACTCCAGTGCCTTTCTCATTAGGTTGGGAACATATTATTTGTACTGAGCTAACCCCTAATTGTGCGGGCTATCAAGTAACCATCGGTTAATGGTAGAGCATTTTAATTAAAAGTAGCAGCGTTGGATACATTTTTATTGTTAAATAATTATTAAAGTAGTGAAAAGTGGATACTTATTTCCAAATAGCAATAAATAAAATATTGTTAAATTTCTTACTTTCCAATTCTGAACACTAATATTACGTTGAAAGGTTTTGCAATGTCATTCCTGTACCTGTACAGTTAATAGATTGTCCTCTACCCAATTGAATAGCCCATGTTCTCGGCGTACTTATAGTAGCTACATAAGTTATAGTACTTCATAATTGATGGGCTACATACTTCCTGTTGTAGGATTATCTTTAGCTCCATTCACATGAAAAATATCTTGCGGATTCATTGTATTCACACCTACTTGTCCATGCATACTGCCAAATATATAGGAGGAAAAAGAGAATATAGTTTCTTTTAATTTTTCATAAAATAGTTTTAAATGGTTTAATTCTGATTATTGTACAATGATAAAAAAAATACATTTCCCTACTCAATTATTAATCGTCATATTATCACTAAATATAAGTAGCTTTTTAACTACTATCTATGTATAAAAAACAAATCAATAGTAGTTCTGTACTACTTTAATATAGTCTATCAACTACTTCTTCGGTATTACCGGGAGTTTCGTTGTTGATAATAATACATTCCGATTTTTGTAAGTCTGACTAAACATAGACTGGAGACATTTATCTAAAAACTGAGCTTTTAATAACAAGGAATAATTACGGATATTTTACTCTTACATTTCCCTACATTTTATGCCAGTTATACAGAGTTGCTCTGCCAATATCGTAGCGACGACAAGTTCTTCTAAACTTCTACCATTATCGAATTCCTTCAATATATTTGCAATCTGAACAGCGAAGAGGAGCGAGACACTCTTCTCACAGCTTTGCAACCAATTTATCATTTAAAATGCACAACGGATAAACATAATAAAATAATTATATAGTATAATCAATGTGGCTTTCAATTAGTGAATAATGGAAAGAATAGTAATCTGTTTTATTAAAAATCCATTAAATTCTTTTACTATCTGGTTGATATATAAATCTTATTTATCATAAGAATTCCTATGAGATTCCAGGGCTGAGTAATGTGTTTGTGGTTAAAAAACTATAGTAAAACAGTGATAATACTATATGATCTGTAATTTGGTGTTAGAAGAACGTTTCTACTTTTGTTTCAGTAACACATAAATGAACTTAGATGCAGATTTATATAAAAAAAATACTATATCATGCTTATGTAAAGATTATGTTTTTACATTACAAAGTATTTTACTTTAATAAACCCCATAAAGAAAATGATAAAAGCTCGGAAAAAGCTGAAGAGATCATTTATTGTTTCTGGACCGGGTACAATGAAATGCCACAAAACAGACAGCGAGCTTTAGAAAGTATTTATAAGAAATCAGCAGTAAGGGTGAAATGCATCACTGCCGATATGCTTGATAGTTATATATTGCCGATGTATCCCCTGCACAAAGCCTATCCTTATTTATCTTTAGTACATAAATCAGATTATCTAAGGTCTTATTTTATGTATCACTACGGGGGAGGATATTGTGATATAAAACATATTAATAATTCCTGGAAAAAGTCATTTAACAGATTAAATAAAAATAACAATCACTGGATAATAGGTTATCGGGAATTAGGTAAAAGAGGTATAGGCAACTGCTCTGAAAAAAATTTTGAAACACATATGAAAAAACACTTTTTCCTACTGATTGGTAACTGTGCTTATATTTTTAAAAAAAATACGCCTTTTGCTAAAGAATGGCTGGAAAAAATCCATGATATTTTGGATCAGCAGTATGACAATTTAAAAATGAATCCGGGAAATATTATGGGAAATAATAATGGATACCCTCTCAAATGGTCTCAAATACTTGCAGATGTATTTCATCCACTTTGCCTGAAATATGCTGCAAAGCTTATGTATACCAAACATTTAATGCCTTATTTTGAAGACTATCGATAAACATTGAAATCTGACAAAGCAGAATACTAAAATTCTACCATTTTCATTGTCGGTTCAAAGCGACACGCTAAAAAAAGCATGGGGAAGAAAGCCAAATTAAAAAGAAGTCCAAAGAAAAGAAATAAAACATCTTATCCTATTGGGACGAAACAGCTCCCGAAGTAGCCAAACTATTCGATGTTCATCCCACTACTATTTATGGCCAAATTAAATTAGTTTAAGGAACTTTCTCAAAATGAGAAAGTTCCTTGCTTTTATTTGTTCTGTCAGCTCGAAGAGGAGACTAATTAAACGTCTCCTAAGGGTATACTATCTCCGACTATACACAGAGAAACAATTCCCATAATGTTTCCCATAGTGATCTTAAAAAATAAAATAGGACTACCAAAAGTTTTTCAACACTTCTTTTTATGAAGTGCTTTAATTAAAATAACTTTACAATTAACCAATGGTTATTTTATTGCTCTTACATTAACGGTTATCTCAATGTCTTTGCTGATCATCCATTGAGCAGGGTCAACCTCGGAAGTGCCGAATTGGATTCCCAAATCTGTTCTGTTTACTGTAAATTTTGCATGGATTGAGATTGAACGATCGGTTACTTCCACCTTTGCGGGGAAAGTAATATTCATTATTTTTCCCAGTAGCGTAAGGTTTCCGCTTACTGTTTTATTAGCCCCTGAAACAGCATCTATTGTTGCTTTTTGTAAATCTGTAACATTAGTGATGGTAAAGTCTGAAACAGGGTTTTTCTCTACATCAAGGAAATCCGGGCTTTTTAGATGCGTCTGGAGATCGTCAGATTTGTCCTTTTCCACTACTGAAGCAGGATCTACTTTTATGGTAGTCATATCGATAATGAAGTTTCCGGAGGTAATCTGCCCTCCCTGGATACTTACATTTCCAGATTTCACATTCAAGGTCCCCCAGCGAGGCGCAAAACCTCCTTTGTGGAAGCCCTTCCAGCCTATTACAGAGGATGTGGTATCTACCGTCAATACTTCCCCCTTTTTTACTGCTACGCTTTGCTTTTGAGTCACCCTCGCGTAAAAATTTTGTTTAGTATTACATGATGCGGTTAGCAATCCTGCTCCAACCATCGTTATTACAATTAACTTTTTCACTCTATTAATATTAAAATTTCATAATTGGGATAGATTTAGCTTCTATTCCCCGTTAATATTCAGATTTTTGGATTTCCAAGTAATCTGGTTAAATAGGTATCATCGGATAAACAGTAAATGACATTATAATCCTTTTCTTTTTTTTCATCAATTAAGATTTTCGGAAGGGTATTTTTAGCCCTTTGTATGATTAATTCTTTTCTCCTTCAAAATCCATATCATCTGCAGGGTGGATATGAGTTCTACTTTATTGGCATTAAAATCCTGAGAGAGCAAGATATTGAGCTGATGGCCTTACCCTAATGATTTGTCTAATGATATTTTGTTTTGGTGGTGTAATAATTTTACAGCTGGTTCTTTAGGCGAATACATATACAATGTTGTCGTGCTAATTCCTGTTTTTTTAGCAATTCCTGGCTGTGGAATTTCTATCAGGCATAGCAGACATAGTTATTTGAGGTTTGTTCATCCATTCTTCTGGGATGTCTGCCTATCTTCCCCTTTGCTTTTGCTGTTTCCAGTTCTGCTTTGGTTCTCTCAACAATAAGATTCTTTTCAGATTCTGCCAGAGAAGCAAATGTTTAAGGAATAGTTTTGCCGATCTGAAAACTGGCTGCCATCACTTTTTGAAACCCTATTATTATAATTCTAACAAAGAAAAGATATAAACAAACATAAAACTTTATTTTTTTCTTTATGGGCTATCTTGTATAATTTTAGAGAAATCAGTGCTTTATCTTATCAGAAAAACGGACGTTTTTCTTGCGGCTAAATCGAATTAAATAATTCATAAAAAATGTACATCTGACGTGGAAAAATACAATTTTTCATTTGTTAAAAAAGGGCTCTATTGTTTTAGAACCCCCTTCATGATTTAGGATCATTTGAGCTGATTGACTTTAATAAACGAACACAAAACAAAGTGAGTTCCTGTCCATCCGGCTATTACTGATTAATTAATCTATTAAAATGATCATAACCGGTAATTCTTAGCCTTTGGAGTTACCCTCGATGGGCAATATATTTACTACATTTTTTAACGGTAAAAAGAGAAGAATCCCAGAATATATAGTTAAAAAACTATATATTTTTAGTGATAATATGACTAGTGATCAGTGGTTTAGTTGTAGTGGAAATAGTAAATTTATAATATAAAAATTCTTAAGGGTTTCTTAATAAGATATCATAAGTTGAAGTTGATATAGAACTGTAACATGTCAATCTAAATTTACCTTAAAAGGTTTTCTTACATCTATTGATTTAAAATTAATCATTAAATATATAAACAAATGAGAAAATTGTATTTATTACCGGTTTTCATGGGTTCTCTGTACTACGGGCAGGTAGGGATCAACAATGTGGCGCCGAAAATTACATTGGATGTATCGAGTAAAACCACAGACGGAAGTACTTCCGAGGGGTTTATGTTACCCAGGGTAACGGGAAACGCACTAAAAGCTGCTGAAACGGCTGGGGTCTATGCTGATGCTCAGCATTCTGCTTTGGTGTTTGTTACTGCGGCTCCTGATCCCGACAACCGTACCGGGCAGGTAGAGGGAATGGATGCTGCCGGCTTTTATTATTTTGATGCGGGGAGTAACCGCTGGGTAAAGATGATTTCCAGCGGTACTACTACGGCTGCTGTACTCCAGTTATTGTGTCCAGGGTCGAGTAATCTTGGAACTTTGGAATCCGGAGCGCCTGTTGCTGCGGTAAGTACAACGATTCCTTATAGTGGGGGTAACGGTGGTATTTATTCCGCTCAGACGGTAAACTCGACCGGTGTAACCGGTCTTACGGCGGTACTTTCTTCAGGAACCTTAAACAATGGGAATGGAACTTTAGTGTATAATATCATGGGTACTCCTTCCGCTGCAGGCACCGCTACATTTAATATTGAATTTGCCGGCCAGCCCTGTATTTTTAGCAGAACAATAGCGCCTCCGAGCAGTTTTCCTGATGTAATGCCTGTAATGATCAATGGACAGCCCCGCCAGATGAAGGCTCATAACCTGGGCGCTGATACCAGCCAGAATCCTGATGTTCCTTCGCAGGCTATTATGGGAAATTATTTCCAATGGGGAAAAAAGGATGCCGTGGCTACCGCCAATACACCTGCCGGTGATATTTCAGGATGGAGTACGGCTGCTGCTGCTAATGGAGCCTGGAACAGTAATACTGAAGCTACTCCTGTTAAAACAGCCAATGATCCTTGTCCTCAAGGATTCAGGGTTCCTACCCGTAATGAATGGGTAAGCTTTAATACCAACAGTACGACTACGAATAAGGGAACCTGGGCTACGGGTGCTTCAGATGGTGCTACCAATTTTACTGCTGCAAAAGTCTTCACTAACAATGGAAGTACCTTAACCTTTCCTACGGGAGGTTACCGGTACAACGCAACAGGTGGATTGTACCTCCGAGCTTTCCAAGGCTACTATTGGAGCAGTACGGAGAATAGTACAAACGCCTACATCCTGGACTTGGGTAGCGGTTCAGTTAGCTCCACGGGCAGCACCAGCCGTACGTATGGATACTTGGTCCGTTGTATTTCACAATAGATTTAATTTTTCTATTTAGAAATTCAGTTTATCAAAATTTGAATTGACATCATTAAATACTATTTAATGTATTGAATTATATTATTTTTATCATGTAAAAATAAATATAACTACAATTAACTTTAATCCTATTATTAGTATTAAAAAGCTATAAGGTTTATTCTTCATTCGAATCTGTGCGGCAAATTAGTTTGCCGCACTTTACGGATATAAGATTAGAGTCTTGCTTTTTCCGATTGTTTCTGTTGGCAGTTTACTGATATTGGTATATCTAATGTAAAAAAAAGAGTCTTGTAATCTACAAGACTCTTTTTTTTACATTAATTCTGATCAATTAATCAGTTATTTCCCGGGACTCCCTCTGAAGTAAAAATTTATAGATTAATCCTCCAACAACACCTCCTAAAATTGGAGCTAGCCAGAACAACCAAAGTTGTGATATGGCAAGTCCTCCTGTAAAAATAGCCTGTGAAAGTGATCTTGCGGGATTGACGGATGTATTGGTAATCGGAATTGAAATCAGGTGAATCAATGTTAAGGCAAAACCAATAGCAATACCGGCAAATTTACCATGGGTCCACTTTTCTGTAGCTCCCATAATTACGATAAGAAAAAGGGCTGTTAATAAAAACTCGGTTAAAAATGCTGAGCCCATACTGAAGGCTTTTCCATTGTATACCGGTACGTCGTAAAAGTTAGTTGCAAAAGCTCCAGGATGTGAAAGGTCGGGTGTTCCGGTACCATTCAATATGGTATACAGACATCCTGCAGCTGCCACTGCTCCAAGGCACTGAGCTCCGATATAAGGAACCAGTTCTTTTGCAGAAAACCTGCCGCCTGCAAAAAGCCCGAATGATACTGCCGGGTTGAAATGACCTCCTGAAATATGGCCTACGGCGTACGCCATTGTAAGAACGGTGAGTCCAAAGGCTAAAGAAACGCCTACAAGCCCAACGCCGATGTTGGGAATACCGGCAGCAAAAACAGCACTTCCACAGCCTCCAAAAACGAGCCAGAAAGTGCCAAAGAATTCAGCTAAAAGTTTTTTTATCATGTTATTTATTTTTAATCTTGCTCAAATGTAGAATTTAAATTGTAAAATAAGGAGATAAGCCGTGTAGTTTAAAATCTGTTTTTTATAGTTTTAAAACTATAAATACAGGTTATAATACTAACGGATGAAATACTTTGAATGCTGCGAGGTTCACTATAAAAACGGATTCACAGTCTGTAGAATTTGAGTTTGTTTTTCGAAATCATATATAGCTCTTATAACAAATGAAGGATGCTTACCAGTATCCTTCATCTTTAGCTATGGAACTCTGAATAAATATTTAAACAGCCTTCTTTAGAGAGGTTATGTTCTTGCGAACCCTCCACATAGGTACAGATATCACCTGAGGGGTAACGGTAAATCGTTAATGCTCGCATTGTGATAGGACAATCCCTTAACAGGCCTGTAGAAGCGCGGGAGCATGTAAGGCGTTTCCATGAACTGTTCTTCGCGATAGCGCCTGATAAGAATGCAATCGAGAGCAATGTTAAAAGAGCATTTAATCTGGCTGACAGTCGGCATTGGACTATTACAAAGATCTTTCTGAAAAAGGATTTTACAATAGGATTATCAGTGGCAACATACAGCAGAGAATTGAGATTGGCAGTGTAGCAGCGGATTTTGGCAGTTATCCCTATGCGATAAAGACTTACGGGAGGCAGTTTATCATCGGATCAAGCAATTTGACAATTCGAAATCTGGTTACTAACTGCTTGCTTGTTAGTTCAGTTAGGTCTGACAGCAATCCTCAGGGATTCACCATTGAAAAATCCTATCTGATCTTTAAGCCAGGAATAATGCAATTATTGAGGATTCAGGCTTTAATACAGGCATACCGCAGGCAAAAGATGGCCGCTACAGTCTGATAAGCAGAAAGCTTATGAACAGCAATTACTGCATCAAAAGAATGAAGAAAAGAAAAATGCGCTGACTACACTGTCCGATTATTGGGTCGATTCTTCTTAAGAGACCATACCTTTAAATCCGAAATTGTTACAAAACGAATCGGGTGTTATCCCTGCAACCAATCAAAATTCGCTCAGCAGACCTTAAGCTCTTTTACAGCAGTGATAGTCAGGAAGTACAGAATCTTCACAACAGGAATCAGTACCGGCAGGTGCCAGCATTAATGATCAATTGGAATTGATGGAAAATCTTATGGCGGCTAATATCTTCCGGCTTCCAGACAGGAGGTTTCTGAAAATAAAAGTGAAACAAAAGAAGTTGCTGTATCTGCTAAAGCCAGAATCACTGCTGCAGCACCTGTAACTCATTCTGTTGTTTCAAGTCTATATCGTGCATATGCCGACTGCATTATTTCTCGCAGTTTTCATAATAAAAGATTGACTGTATTTCCATATAAATATTCTCAGCAGTCTCAACCCAAAAACAGCATCCGGGCTCTCATTCACGAAACAAAAACGGTGACTTCCGAAAGCATTATTCATTAAGGCTTTTAGAATCTATTATGCTTGGAGCAATAAAAATTCCTTCAGGGGCCCTATTGAAAGGCAGGGCCAAATTTCAAGGTGTAAGATTAGAGCTTACCATATCGTCCATAGAATATCAGGAAAGTATTTATCCTGAAATCAGTATTTATGACAATGACGGGCAGTCTGGAATGCACATTCCTTATTTACCGGAACAGTTTGCTTTGAATGATATTGCTGCTAATATGGAACAAAGTTCGGGAACCAATATTATGATAACCCAGGCTGCAGGCAGGTTGCCGCTGATTTGAGCAAAGGAGCTATGCAGGAATTGTCAGGATATTTCCAGAAAAGAATAAGGCAGGGATTCTTATTTTTCAGCAAATAAGGACCATTTATAATATTCCTATATCTGAAAAAGAGAGGTAGTCGATTGAAGTCATAATACAATGATCCAGCAGATTAATATTCAGTAACTGACCTGCTTTTTTTATTTTCCGGTGATGTTGAGATCTTCACCGGAGGGCTTTAGATTTCCGGAGGTATGATTATGGGCTACGATAAGCGATATTGCATTACATAGTAAAGCTCTCTGGGTAATAATTCTGATATCGACTAAAGAGGTAATTCCGGATTCGGATATTTTTTGTATTCCTAATACCTTATGGCCTGATTCATATACAAAGCGTAAAAGGATTCCCTGTAATCGATTTTCTGGAAGTTTGCCTGAGATTTTTACTGCTTGAAGGTGAAAGATCTATTACATGCTGTAGTAATTGTCCTATATTAATTTCTATGTAAAACTAGGAGGCTTGTGAGATCGTTGTAAGGTTAAATATTTACATTTGCAAAAATAAAAATTATTAATCCAGCTCTTTGCTGCTTAACAATAGCGGGGTGCCTATCTTAGAGACAGTTGCTCAGTCAATCATAATAACCATAACCAGATATGAAAACAAATGAAAGTAAAATCAGGAGAATTTTGGTCTGGACCTATACAATTATTATAGTAGTAGGAGGTGTTTTTATTTTTTGTCAGGTAAGCTTCCGGCCTGATCCTATGTTGGTCCGTCATGAATTTGATGAAAATGGAAGGAGGGTATCGGAAGAAATGGTGCCATTTTTACCTGAGGGAATTGTTAGTTTGTATAACCTTGAATATAGAGAGAACGACAAGGATGCTCTTTTGAATGTGCACTTTCCAGGCTCTATCTCAACCACCAATAAAATGCTTCCCACTATTGTGTGGATTCATGGTGGAAAATGGGTTTCGGGGAGTAAAAAAAATGTAGCTAATTACTGTAAGTTATTGGCTGGGAAAGGATTTACTGTTGCAGCTATTGATTATTCAGTCGCACCTGAATATCCCTATCCAACTCCTGTTACTCGGGCTAACGCAGCATTGGATTATCTCATTAAAAACTGTGCTTTCCTTCATATTGACCCTCGTTCTATCATTATCGCAGGGGATTCCGCAGGTGCACAGATTGCTGCGCAGCTGGCCAATATCATTTCTGAACCTACGTATGCGTATGCTGCGAAGTTTAATATCAAATCTGCGCTGTCAAGAGAACAGCTACAAGCAGTATTGTTGTTTTGTGGAGCCTATGATCTCAGTAATATGAAACAATTCGACCTGAATGGCCCTGATAAGGATTTTCTGAGAACGGTATTCTGGCCGTATACGGGAACCAAAAACTTTAACAATGACCCTGAGGTAGCAAGTGCTTCTGTTGCCCGGTATGTTACTCCAACATTTCCTCCTGCATTTATCAGTGTGGCAAATGCCGATCCCATGGCCAGCCAGTCTTATTTATTTGCCAGAAAACTTATACGATTAAAGGTTAAGGTTGATACTTTATTTTTTCCCAATAGTCATAAACCGCTGCTTCCTCATGAATATCAGTTTGATTTAAATAGCGTAGAGGGAAGAATGGCATTGGAAAAAGCCGTTATTTTCCTGTCAATGATTAAAAATAAAAGCAGTATAAAACATATACCATGAAAAAGTTGTTCTTACTATTTATTTTGATCGTTAAATTTACCGATGCTCAGAGTTTAGAGCTGGTAAATAGAGATTATATATATACCAAAACAATAAATACATCAAAAAAGAAAAAGGAGATCTATCCGATACTTAAAAAATGGCTAACAGATAATTCTCTACAATATTTTATAAACACTGATGATCCGCACTTGAATATCCTGTCCTATATTGAACGGTTGCCACTGATGCATTATAATGATACCCAATCTACCTTTCCTTCGTTTACCAGTACCGTTGAAATCAAAAACAGAAAGGTAATTTATAAGGCCAGCCATATTGTTTTTCAAGACAATTACGAGGGAATGACAAATATTAAAAATGATTATAGTAGCCTTTTGAACAGAATTACGATATTAACATCGCATATTAATGAGTTAGAAAACCGGTTAAATGAGGAAAGGGATGAAAATAGAAAATCTGAGATAAGAGCGGAGCTTGATATTGAAAACAAAAAACTAAACTTGGTTAATGCTGTTGATGAAAAGTTATTGGATTATTTTATGGGGAACGTTGATATTATCTCAAAAATGGTGAATGATACCTATTAAAACTGGCTGTCATTAAAGCCAGATGTAATTAATTCACTTTCTAAATTGCAATATTCTGGCATTTCAGATCATAAGAACGATCAGGAACAAACTTCTTTCAACCTTGCTTTGGTTATTTGGTTCTGCGTTGGCGGACATCGGATTATATTGGATGCCATTATAGTGTCATTCTGAAATACGGATATATCGGAATAGATATTAAGTCACCGGTATTTTTGGATTTTCTTTATTGATCATTACGATGTACTTGCAATAGGTAAAACTAATGTATGCATGATGTTACTTTAGCAGAATTTTTTGATTTATCCTTTTATTAGCTTATAAGGAATTATTTCATAAATTTTAAGGAACCAAGATTAATTGTCGTATCTTACAAAAGATGTTGCAGAATGAAAATAAATTTCGTGAATAGTGGCTTATAAATAAAGCATAATTTTTTCTTTACCGTTTTATAATACTTCATCTTAAATTTATACAATTATGGCAATATTCATTTTTATACTTATACATTGGTATTCATCGCTTTTCTTTCAGTCTGTTTTTCACCATCGTTATGCTGCACACAATCTCTTTACTATGTCAAAATTCTGGGAAAGAATATTTTATGTGGGTTGCTTCGTCACACAGGGATCTTCTTATATCAGCGCTTATACTTACGGCCTAATGCATCGTTTACATCATGCATATACAGATAAAGAGCAAGATCCACATTCACCTCATAATGATCCAAATCCCTTTGTTATGATGTGGACAACGAGAAATAATTATTTTAATCTTTATATAGCAAAGATACAGGTTGCAGAAAAATATAAAAAGAATTTACCTGATTGGGAAAAGTTTGATAAAATAGCACACAATTATATTACCAGATCTTGCTGGATTGCCATATATATCATTATTTATGCTTTACTGGTGACATCATGGTGGCAATGGCTTTTTCTTCCGGCAACTGTAATTATGGGTTCTTTACAAGGAATGGCTGTAAATTGGTGGGCTCACAAATTTGGCTATGAAAATTACCAATTAACAAATACTTCAAAAAACATCCTACCTTTTGATTTTATTTTCTGGGGCGAAGCATATCATAATAATCATCATAAACATCCACAGAGACCCAATAATGCAATAAGGTGGTTTGAATGGGACATGGGTTTCCAAACGATGGTCTTTTTACAAAAACTTAGAGTAATCAAAATACAATAATAAAAATTAAATCTTTATTAGATAGTAAGTATTTCGATTTAGACCTATCAATTTTTTGTATCAATTATCAACAGTTTTATTAGGATATCTACAACTTAAAGAGGTTAGATATTGGAATATTCCGCAGGGTGCTTTTACTAATACTATCGGAGCTTCCAAATAAACTATAAATGTTGATGATATTATCAAAACTATCGATCATTTCAGAGCTATTGATCTGATCATTGATAAAGCAAAGTCAAAACTCACAGAATCATTGATCAAAGAACTGCACTTTTTATTTAAATCGGGAGCCTCAGACAGTGCAAAAGGCTTGTTTAATGTAGGTGATTATAAAAAGCGGCCTAATGAGGTAGGAGGAATGAAACCACAACACCTAGAGAGGTTGCTGAAAGAATAAAAGAGGTGCTGGCTGATTATCCATCCGTTTCAGGATGGAAATGGACGTGTTGGCCGATTGATTATGTTCAAAAATACCTGGTAGAACAATGTTGTGCCTTTTATCATGAAGAATTAAAGCTTTTTTATTATAGAGGCCTTCAAAAGTTGAAAAATATCAGGGCCTACCTTGTTAATACTTGTCTTATAACTTTGTAAACAACAAATGAATAAAAGCTTTTTGTATCGGATTAAAAAAATTACTGATATAGGTTTAAGAATTTTCAATCCTAATGGTGATTGGGCAGCCTTTTTTAAGCCGTTGAAATTTCAACACTATTTACAGTTGAGGACAAAGTATTTGGGTTCAATTGCATTTCCCTTCTAAGTCCCTCATTGTTTACCTATAATAATATTGCTGCAGGAAAATCCTGCAGCAATATTAAATAACAGTTACTAAGGCAAAACCTAGATTATTCCGCCTTAGTATTTAGCGTTGTATCAGCGATTTTGGATAAAGTTCCATTGCATTTCTTTTCTTCAGCTAACGTTTTTAATAAATTCTTCAGGCATTTTTCTTGAGAACTTTGGCATAAGCAGCAAGTGTTCCATAGGTTGCAATTCATAATATTTAGCCTTTTGTGCAGCGGCAATAATGCCTACAAGTTCTGTTTCTTGCATAATATTTTTGCCTTTATCCAGTACTCCTTGCATTGCACCACATTTTTTTGCTTGTGCTTTTTTTCTAAAGATTTAAAGCAGTTTTCCAATCGTTCCACATGTACTTTTGTTTCTGCAATGTGTTTTCAATAGCGGTTTGTAACTTTTTATCTGTAGCATTTTTGCATTTTACAATGCTTTCTACGGGCGCTTTTCAGCCCAGTTAATATCCTTAAGAGTATCTCCAATAAGCCTTTCAGCCCTTTTGGTGAATATTGATTAAGACCATTATAGATAGTTTTATAAAACACGCTTTTTCATAACTGAAGTTCTGGTTATTTAAATAGGTCTGTATCATAACAAGATTCTAAAGAGTGCAGGTATTTAGGTTACGATTATAGTCATTGACCTCAATAATTTTTATATAGGGTTTATTTCATGAGTTCAGACAGTTTATTTTTAAGCTCTTCACGGAATATATTTACAGCTATTACGGTTCCCGTATTGTCAATCAAAACATTGGATGGCAATGCAAAAAGTTTATACAAAATAGCTGCTTCAGATGAAAAGGCTTTAGCATCGTATAATTGTGTCCATGGGAGTTGGTCTTTTTCTAAGGCCTTGATCCATTTATTTTTATCATCATCGAATGAAACACCTACTACATTAAAGCCCTTATCTTTATATTGTTTATATAATTCTTTTACATTTTTATTCTCTATCCTACATGGTAAACACCAGCTTGCCCAAAAATCAATGAGTATATATTTGCCTGTTGCGGACTTAATGGCTACTTTTTTATCCTGCATGTTTAGTGCGGAAAAATCCGGCGCTTTCTTACCTTTAATGTCATTTTTAAATTGCTTGGATTCACGTTGTTTTTTATTCAAATTTTCCAGAGATGTTATATAAGCTTTTAATATTTCTGAAGATGGAAACTTTTTAAGCAACTCATTACCTTTGGCAAGCCCATCTTCGGATGACAGTTCAGGATTTAAGGTAAGAATCTCTGCTGCCAGGGTTCCATTGCTTACATTATTGATTTCAGTGGTAAAAAGTTCATTTATTTTTGAAAAAATATCTTTTCTTTTTGTTTTAAACTTTTCCGGATCTTTTTCTTGGGTTGATAGTGTATTTAATTGTGTATAATATTTGGTAAGTTTAGATAGGTAAATCTGTAATTCTTTACTTGCCGGAGAGCCGGTAATTTCGTTTTTCTCCGGATTTGACGCATTTAGCCGGATATGTATACTCTCCGTATCATTAATAATCCTTATTAATTCTTTTGCCATTGGGCCCCGTGATGGCAGGAGTGAAAATAAACTTTCGCCCGAATTTAAAGCCTTTAATGTAAAATTACCGTCTTTATCAATATTACAGCTGTCTACAAGCTGGGGGGGATTCTCACCGGCATATTTTCTAAGGTAGATTATCGCATTCTCATGATCTTTAAAAGTACCTTTAATGGTAAACATTTTATTGCTTTGTCCAAGGACAACTACTGGCAATATACCGGCCAGTAAAATAAGAAATAATTTCATATTGTTTTTTTAAAAATTTATAAAGTAAATTATTTACTGAAGTTTTCTTTGATGAACTTATTAAAATCGTCTTCCAGATCTTGCAAATTGAGATTGAGCAAATATAAGTGACTGAAAAAGTAGGCTAGATCGTTCTTTAGGAAACTTTCCTTTTTATATATCAATACTTTCTCATAACCATCTTCACTCACTGAAAAACCAATACCTCGTTGAATGAAAATGATCTCTTTTTGTTCGAGAAATTCATAAGTACGCTTAATAGTATTGGGATTTACCATGAGTTCGATGGCAAAATCTCTTATCGAAGGAATACGTTGTTGGGGTAGCCATTGATATAAAATGATTTTTTCGCATACTATATCCACAATTTGCAGATATATAGGAATTTGTTCTCTAAAGCGCATTTATAGTGTATATTTCTTTAATCTCTGGTAAGCAAGAAACCAACATCCGATAGTAAGCATGCCACAAATAATAAGATATGGGACGTTGAACATTATATCAAACCTAAAAAGAGTTAAAACTGTATAATATAATATCAGGGGCAACATACTTTTGATAAATTTAAACTGCTTAAATACTGTTGCTCCCAACATAAAGAATGAATGATATAAAAAGGCGTGGATAAACAAACTGACAGTATTACTTAATATCTTTACATTAAGATAAATGTCAAAAGATCTATTTATCAATAGGCCTGAGGGATCATTGGCAAGAGCAATGGGATAAAAAATATACCATAGTATTGCTAGACCAAGAAAAACACTTAAGTAAAATATACACCAAAACACGATTCCCGACATAACGAACTTAGCGGTGAATTTCTCCTGAACAGTGCAAGGCAATAATAAAAAATAACTTGCAGTACCCATGTTTGAGCTAAGCTGTGAAAAAGTATTGGATGCTATAAAGCAAATAAATCCTAACATTTGAATGTTAAACGCAAATCTTATCGCACTCATATTTGTGAAAATATCTCTTTGTTGATGTAACTGAACCCAGATAGCAGAAAGTCCATATAATATCCAATACACTATCATTGCTAAAGCAATAAATAAATATGTTTTATTATTGGTCTTCCAATCAATAGTGGATAATGTTTTGTAGCGGGATATTGAAAAATTATTATTCATAGGGTAAATTTTATGTAAATAATGCGGTTATTTTTTGTGGTTGGTTAAGCAGACCCCGATATAGTAATTCCATATTAAGGTTACTCTCATGAGCCATAAAATTGGTTTTTATGGTCATAAAACCATAATAAGTTTGTTCACTGTATAGAGCTTCTTCAGCTTCAGACTTGTCTGTAGTGAAATCAAAGTATATTTTTTTTAATATATCAGCTGTTTTCTGATGAAAAACAACGGTTTCATTTCTCAGGACAGTGATACCATCCGCCAATATATCCATATCTACTACGTCATGTGTGCTTATAATAATTGTTTTGTCTCCATTGATTATAGTGGCAAGAATCTTTCTGAATTGCATTTTACTATTAATATCCAAGCCATTGGTGGGTTCGTCTAATAAAATTACATCTGCATTGGTTGCAAATGCAAAAGCCAGGTGTAATTTCTTTATTTGGCCGAAGCTTAATGCAGATAACCAGTTTCCTTTTTCAACTTCAAATTTCTCAAGGTAATTATAAAAATGAGTTGTATTAAACTTCGGATATAAAAGTCCATATAACACTGGGAAATCACTGATTTGCATATTTGGAAAGTATGTATCTTCAGAAATAAAGCAAAGGTCTTGCAACATTTTAATAGGTCGGTCAACAGCATTATAATTACCGACTTTTATACTTCCTGAACTGGGTTTGTGCAAACCTGCCATTGAGCGTAATAGGGTAGATTTTCCAAAGCCGTTTGGCGCAAGTAAATAATAAATTCCACCTGGCTGATATTGCAGGTTTATATTTTTTAAAACCTGCTCACAGGGATAAGCGAATGAAAAATTTTTTATTATAATCATAGTGATGTATTGTATTGTATTGTATTGTATTGTATTGTATTGTATTGTATTGTATGAGTGTGTTAGTACACTGCGAATGTAGCTGATTAATTAAAGGGACGAAACATTTATGTTTTTCATTTTCCGAAAATGAAAAGAACAATATCAGGTAAAATGGCTTTCTGGATGCAGTGAGTCAAAATTTTGCTGATAGTCTATCAGACATTTTTCTTTTTTCATTTCAAAAAAAAAATCATTGAAAACTACATGGAATATTGGAAAGACAATATAACTTTTTGAGGCATAGTACCTATCGGAACTGTTAATCCTGACAGTACATTTTATATAGGAAAGTAAACAATAGGAAACTTATATGAAATATTTAGGTGAAATAATTATAGTAAAATTATTTTTTATTGTTCTTTATCGCTTTTTGTTCGATGGAAACAATGAATGCCGAAGGTGAAATTCCCGCAATAGCTTTAAAAATAGTAGTAAATTTGCTGTGTGATGAAAAACCGCATTCTTCTGCCAAAACGCCGATCTTATATTTTCTGTATTGTGGGTAAGTACTAAGCCTGTGGATGATATAATTAACTCTTAGTGTGTTAATATAATTTTTAAAGTCCGTTGCCTTATGTTTTTTAACAATGTAGGAAATATATCGGACATTGGTATTGAATTCCGTTGCTATATAAGAAAGTGAAATATAAGAATTATTGAATGCTTCATCTTTTTCAAACTGGTCAAGCCGTTCCAGGAGTTTAATTTCTGTTTCTTTACTGATGGCAATATCAGTATTCTGGCTTTTTGTGCCTATTTCCGGGTCTATTTTTCTCTTATGTGTTAAAAACAGAAAAATGATGCAAAGTAAACTGTTAGCCATTTTAAATAATGTGGGTTGAAGAAATTTTAAAATAGTCAATCATCTAATGAACGATTAGAGAAACTACTCATTGTTTTCATTAAATATTCAGATATCCTTATCATTTCAGGGCTTTGACGGAACAGACGGCAGTAAACCAATATCAGTCAAATTATTTATGGCTTAGCTCCGCTTAATACTAAATTAACTACAAAAGCCTTCCGATAAAAATGAAATATTGTAGTTTTTCAATTATTAGCCTGTCATTATTTAATTATAATAAATGTTTATTATAAGCTGCGCATCCGTAAGGTATAGATCAGAATTCTTTTCATCAAATGTGCACAGTGGTATATTTTACACTAGTTATAAAACTATATCTATTTAGTAATAATATGACTGACACGAAGGAGGATATGAAAAAATAACTTTTTACATTTGAATGTCTCTTTAAAGAGATCTACTTATTCATACTGTAGATATTTATGTTTAGTGATCCGGTATGGCTTTACATTGCCGGATCTTTTCAATATTACAGATTGATTCTTTATTTGGGGAGAGTTGCAGTAGATAGAGACGGTTTAATACAATATAAAAACAATGCCATATGAAAAAAATTTTATTATCATCAGCTTTCATTTTTTCTACTTTGTCTTTTGCCCAATTACATTTGAATAATACAAGATTTGGGTTAACGGCAGGGCTTAATTATTCAAGGGTAGAAAATGCGCATAATCCTTCAGGTGCACGATACACTTTTCAAGGGGGAGTCTTAGCCTTAATACCTATGGGAAAAAGTAATCAATTCTTTATACAACCGGAGGTACTGTATTATGGTGCAGGAGAAACGGGTAAGGACAAAGATGTTAAAGGAAAAGATGGCTATAATGCGGTATATGCAAATAATTATTTGAGTGTTCCTCTTTATTTAAAGGGATACTTTTCAGAATCAGAATCAGAATTCTTTGGAATGATAGGGCCTAGATTTAATTTTTTGATAGATCAAAATGTGAAAAACGCTCCAATAGCCAGGCCTTACTATGCTCCTGATGTTACTGATCCAAAACAGCCGGAAGGGGTAAATGGTAATGCTAAAAGTTTTAACTGGAGTCTGGGCTTTGGACTTGGATACAGCTATAAAAGGCAGCTTGAATTGGTTTTGCGATATGATTTGGGACTCTTGAATACTTATCCTGGTCTTGCCAAAGAAATCGGGGGTACAGATGGTAAAAAGTCTGAGCAGGTAATCGCATTAACTTTAAATTACCTATTAAAGTAAACTATTTTCAAAATATTGAAAATCCCGAGGAATAGCTCTTCGGGATTTTTTATATGATAAATTGTTAAATTTTAGTCTGAAAACTTTACCATTTCATACGGACTTCCGCTTTGCCACTGATTATATTTTTTCTTTCTGAAGCAACTCTTTTAAATAATATTTCTACTTTTAATTTCATACCGCAGATATTATGTTTTTAATGATCCGGTATGGGTTTACATTTGCCTGATTTTTCAGTAGTATATGCAAATAATTATTTGAGTGTTGCTCTTTATTTTAAGGGATATTTTTCAGAATCTGAATAAGAATTCTTTGAAATAATCGGACCCGGATTTAATTTTGGTAGATAAAAATGTGGAAATGCTCATATAGCAGATCTTATTATGCTTCTGATGTTATTGGTCCAAAACAGTCGATGGATGTAAATAGTAAAGTTGAAGTTTTAACGGAGTCTTGGCTTTGGGCTTGATGCTAATCATACCTGCTATTACCAAAAATGAGACTGCCTTTAATAGGGCAATCTCAGCTGCAATTAAAATAAAACTTAAGTAAAATATGTCTATTACTGAGTTAAATGGCGGCAATGGTATTGCATTGCCGCACAAAAGTAACAATAACTTAAAAAAACACTTATTAAGGATATTTAATAGTCTAATAAAGGTGGAATATAAATTACTTGCTATGATTTAAATTCTACAACAAAAATACGTCCTTACAGTTAAATTAACTAATGATAACAAGTCATATTATATTGATTTTATTGTAGTTTTTAGACTATGTAAAGTTATTTTTGGTTACAAAAAGAAATGTTGTTGACTACGTGGATAACTATTCTGGTTTTGATAAACAGGATTTAGTTTATAGATATTTTTCGTTATGGGTTGCAATATAAAACTACTGGCAACTGACAATCAATGTGATATACATGTGTTAATTTTGCTATAGAGAAAATACATACTAATAATCATTAAAACATATAATGCAGAAGATAATGAAGAATTTATCTATTCAGGAGAGATAATGTGTAATTAATATTTTAATGATGAAACATGAATTTTTATTAAGGCTAACACCATATCAGGAAGTTTTTTATAACAGGTGGATAGTGGATCCTTTGAAAGGTAATCTACCTATTATTTTAGATCAGACCTTCTCTGGACTTATTGATATGGAAAAGCTCAACTCAAGTTTGATAAGGTTTATTAATCACAATTTAATAGTTAATTGCAATATAATAAATATAAATGGAGAGCTGTTTTGGAAAAGCAGACCTTTGATATCTGATCATAGTTGCCTGCTTATCTATTTTAGCCGTCCGCCTGATTCTGATGAGCTTTTAGAGCTTGTATTACAACCGTTTGACCTTATTAATGACCAATTGGTAAGATTCTATATTATTAGATTAGATGATGAAAAATACAGGATTATTTATGTGTTTTCAAATATTCTTATTGATCGGTTAACTGATGATTTTCTTTATAGTGAACTGAGTAAATACTATAATAATACAAGTTATTATAATCCGGTAACTCTTAATGAGCAGGTGAACTTACTTCAGGAATTGAATACGGAAGTTAGAAATATTCTGGATGAAAGAAAAGAAATAATTTCTGATTTTTGGGAGAAACAGTTAAAGAATATACAAAATCCTGGTTTTAAGTTTCTGGAAGTATGTAATGATCGTTCCATATCTTCTCCTTCTTTTTATATAAATCCATTAAAAGAATTACATTTTGAATTTTCAGAAGAAGTACTTTTCAGAACAAAGTTGTTAACCGATACTTATAAAATGACTCCATACGCTTATGGACAATTAATTCTGGCCATTTTGCTCCATCGTATCTCAGGAGTTGAGAATTTGGTTATCAGTTATCCGGTAAGTATTAAGAAACCGCAAAATTATATATTTGGTTCGCATGTTAATACGATTGTTAAAGGATATTATTTTAATTCTAATAGTATCCTTGAGGATCTTATTGATCAGAATATGGATTATCTCAATGATCTATGGAATACCAAAGCTGATTATTTGCCGGTATCTGAACTTATACAATATGCTCCAATACCTGAAATTTTTGAGTATAATTTTTCTCAGACAAGTTTTAAAGATCTTTACATTAATTATGAAGGTGTAACTGATATAACGGTTAATCATCAGTTGAGCCTTGCATTATCCAGCAAGGTTTCATTTGAACAGGAAATAAAAAACGATACCCTCCATTATAGGATTGTCTTCAATCGCGCTGAGCTTAATGCCGAATTGGTTATGAATTTTGTGGAGCTTTATAAACATTTGTTTATATCTATTCTGGATGATTTGTTGAAGCACAAAACCAACCGATTGATTTCCGGGTATCATTTATTGAATTATGAAATGGATTATCGGATGGTTCATTTGCATAATAACACCATAAAACCCTATGATACAGGAAGCACGGTTCATAGATTATTTGAGGAGCAGGCTTTCCGGACTCCCGACCATACGGCCCTTGTCTATGGAGAAGAACGTATGTCGTACCGTGATGTTAATGAAAAGTCAAATCAGCTGGCGCATTATCTTATCCAGCGTTTTGATATCCGGCCTGATGAGTTGGTTCCGGTATGCTTTAGGCGTTCTGAGCAGATGCTGATTGGTATTCTGGGCGTACTAAAGGCTGGTGGAGCTTATGTACCTATTGACCCTGGTTATCCTGTGGAACGGATAGGACATATTCTGAGCGATACGTGTTCACGTATTGTTTTAGGAGATTCCTCTACTGTAACCAGGCTGTATGAATATACTCCTGGGCCTGAGGGTGCAGTTCCTGTTATTTTGAATCTTGATGATAAGCAGGTTGCTGAGGGAATCAACAGATGTTACATAGAGAACCCTGTAACGGAGACGGGTCCGACTCATTTGGCGTATGTTATTTATACCAGTGGAACAACAGGTAGCCCTAAAGGGGTGATGGTTGAACATAGCGGGGTTGTTAATCTTGTAGATTTTATGATACAATCCCACCATTTTAAAGAATATACCCATGTAGGCTGTTATTCGAATTATGTATTTGATGCTTTTGTCAATGAAGTATTTCCAGTGTTATGCCATGGTAATACGCTGTGGCTTTTCAGTAATGAGCTCCGGACCTCTGTTATTGCCCTGAGCAGGTATATAAAAACCCATGGTATAGAAGTGTCGTTTATTCCTCCTGTATTACTGAAGGAGCTTCTCCCGGATACAGGACTGAAGCTCATCTTTGCGGGAGGTGAGAATTTCCCGGATATTGACAGGACCTCTTATCCGGATATTATCTTGCTTAACGAGTATGGCCCTACTGAATCCACGGTATGTGCTACGTATCATCATTATCATGAAGATGGCAATTCTCTTAATATTGGTCGTCCTATCGGCAATACTACGGTATATGTTCTTGATTCGTATTTACGTCCTGTTCCTATGGGAGCTGTGGGTGAGCTGTATATAGGTGGTGTTGGTGTGTCACGAGGTTATTTAAATCTTCCTGAGCTTACTGCTGAGCGTTTTTTGGTTAATCCTTTTCAGACGCAAGATGAGAGGGCTTTGGGCTATAACGGTCGTCTCTATAAAACTGGAGATCTTGTACGATTTCTTCCGTGTGGGGATCTGGAATATCTGGGTCGTAATGACTCCCAGCTGAAGATCCGTGGTTACCGTATTGAACCCGGGGAGGTTGAGTCTGCTATTTTGCGTTTACGGGGGATTCGTCAGGCTGTAGTGGTTGGTCGTGAGAACAGCATGGGTGTAAAATACCTTGCTGCTTATTATGTATCGGATACTGCATTGGAATCTTCTGAGATTTCGTTAGTACTGTCAGATTTTCTTCCTGATTATATGGTTCCTTCGGCTTATGTTCATATGGCATCGCTTCCTGTTACTATTACCGGTAAACTTGACCGGCGATCGTTACCAGAGCCCTTGTTTACCGGTGATACGCAGTATGTAGGACCTCAGACTGCTTTACAGGAGCAGCTTGTGTGGATTTACGGATCGGTACTGGGAATTGATCCCGATCATATCAGTATCCATGATGATTTTTTCAGACTGGGAGGAAACAGTATTATGGCTATAAAGGTAATCAGTAAGCTTCACCAACTGGGAATCTATGCTAGGGCTCCAATGGTATTCAGTCATAAAAGTATTGCCTGCCTGTCGTATGCTCTTGAGGGTTTGCATGAATCGGGTTTTGAAGTAATTCAGCCTGTCCGGGTACAAGATGGCGGGGCTCAGTGCCTGTCCTTTGGTCAGGAAAGGTTATGGTTTATTGAGAACTATCAGGGAAGCCATGCTTATAATATTCCTATGGTTTTACATTTGGACAGGAAAATCACTCTGAGCTTTTTACAGGATGCCTTGAATCTGCTTCTTGAGAGGCATGAGGTTCTTCGTAGCCTTATTCAGACCCGAGCTGATGGTTCGGGATATCAGCGTGTGAGTGAACAGAAATTAGAATTAATTTTGGTAAAGGCAGGAAGCCTTGAAGATTTTGAGCAGGCGCTTAGTAAAGCAATGAATGAAAGGTTTAATCTTCAGGAAGAATTGCCTATACGGGTGAAGGTACTGGAATATGAAGATGAATATTATCTGTCTGTAGTTATCCATCATATAGCTTTTGACGGTTGGTCTATAGACATCTTTTTACGTGAAGTGAACAGTATGTATCAATCCCTTTGTTCAGGCATTCTATCAGTGCTTCCTTCTTTACCATTTCAGTATAAAGATTTTGCCTTATGGCAACGAGAATATGTAACGGGCGAAGTTTTATCTGGCCAGCTGGATTACTGGCTGGGGGAGCTTTCAGGGTTTGAGACCCTAAACCTGCCCTTGGATTTTGATCGTCCTTCCAAGGTACGTTATGAAGGGAAGACTCTTGGCTTTAGTGTTTCGTTTGCTATAAGTTCGCGTCTAAGATCATTATCCAGGGATCTTGGTGTGAGTTTATACAGTGTTATGCTTAGTGGTTATTATCTGATGTTATCCTCTTATTGTGCTCAGAGTGATATTGTGGTAGGAACACCTGTAGCTAACCGTCATTATCCGGGGCTTGAGAATCTGATTGGTTTTTTTGTCAATACCTTGGTTCTTCGTCAAAGCTTGGATTTTAATCAAAATATTCAGGACTTTATCCGGGGGGTGTCATCTTGTGTTTTGAGAGGGCAGGTCCATCAGGATTTACCCTTTGAGAAGTTGGTGGATGCTCTTAAGGTAGAAAAGGATCCTTCCCGTCACCCTTTGTTTCAGGTGATGTTCGGATTGCAGGGTTTTGAATCGGGTGCTAAGGAGTATGGAGAGGGTTGTTTTTTTCATTCTTTTGAGAGCGGTCCTCTGAATGAAGCGTCGAGGTTTGATCTGACCACTATGATTGATGATAGGGGCGAAGAGTTGAGTGGGACATTTAATTTTGCGAGTTCTTTGTTTATGGACTCAACAATTGAAAATATGATCACCACATATCAGTATATTCTGGAGCAGCTGGGAGATCTTTCTCACCGTGGCTCTTCTCAGGTTAAGCTGAGTGATATCCGTTGGATTAAAGAGGAGGATGGACCAGCACCGGGTCTTGCTGGGATTTATTCGGCGTATGATACAGGAAGCACGGTTCATAGATTATTTGAGGAGCAGGCTTTCCGGACTCCCGACCATACGGCCCTTGTCTATGGAGAAGAACGTATGTCGTACCGTGATGTTAATGAAAAGTCAAATCAGCTGGCGCATTATCTTATCCAGCGTTTTGATATCCGGCCTGATGAGTTGGTTCCGGTATGCTTTAGGCGTTCTGAGCAGATGCTGATTGGTATTCTGGGCGTACTAAAGGCTGGTGGAGCTTATGTACCTATTGACCCTGGTTATCCTGTGGAACGGATAGGACATATTCTGAGCGATACGTGTTCACGTATTGTTTTAGGAGATTCCTCTACTGTAACCAGGCTGTATGAATATACTCCTGGGCCTGAGGGTGCAGTTCCTGTTATTTTGAATCTTGATGATAAGCAGGTTGCTGAGGGAATCAACAGATGTTACATAGAGAACCCTGTAACGGAGACGGGTCCGACTCATTTGGCTTATGTTATTTATACCAGTGGAACAACAGGTAGCCCTAAAGGGGTGATGGTTGAACATAGCGGGGTTGTGAACTTAATAGAACAGCAGGCTTTGCTATTAAACCTGGAAGAAGTACTCTATCGTTCACAACAGAAAAATGTACTCTGGTATTCAGATTATGTATTTGATGCGCATATCTGGGAGGTATATTCGACACTTGCATTAGGACATACCTTACATCTTGTAACCGGCGAGGGGAGAATGAATATAGAAATGCTGCAGCAATATATGAGTCAGAATAACATAAAAATGGCTACGATTCCTCCGGCATTATTAAATAGGGAGGTCATCTTACCGATTGATAAGTTGATCGTTGCCGGCGATATCACAAACTCTGAAATTATGGAATGCTACAGGAAACATGGTATTGACGTGGTTAATGCTTATGGCCCTACTGAATCCACGGTATGTGCTACGTATCATCATTATCATGAAGATGGCAATCCTCTTAATATTGGTCGTCCTATCGGCAATACTACGGTATATGTTCTTGATTCGTATTTACGTCCTGTTCCTATGGGAGCTGTGGGTGAGCTGTATATAGGTGGTGTTGGTGTGTCACGAGGTTATTTAAATCTTCCTGAGCTTACTGCTGAGCGTTTTTTGGTTAATCCTTTTCAGACGCAAGATGAGAGGGCTTTGGGCTATAACGGTCGTCTCTATAAAACTGGAGATCTTGTACGATTTCTTCCGTGTGGGGATCTGGAATATCTGGGTCGTAATGACTCCCAGCTGAAGATCCGTGGTTACCGTATTGAACCCGGGGAGGTTGAGTCTGCTATTTTGCGTTTACGGGGGATTCGTCAGGCTGTAGTGGTTGGTCGTGAGAACAGCATGGGTGTAAAATACCTTGCTGCTTATTATGTATCGGATACTGCATTGGAATCTTCTGAGCTTTCGTTAGTACTGTCAGATTTTCTTCCTGATTATATGGTTCCTTCGGCCTATGTTCATATGGCATCGCTTCCTGTTACTATTACCGGTAAGCTTGACCGGCGATCGTTACCAGAGCCCTTGTTTACCGGTGATACGCAGTATGTAGGACCTCAGACTGCTTTACAGGAGCAGCTTGTGTGGATTTACGGATCGGTGCTGGGAATTGATCCCGATCATATCAGTATCCATGATGATTTTTTCAGACTGGGAGGAAACAGTATTATGGCTATAAAGCTGATTGTCAGAATTCGTCAGGATCTGGATAGACAGATTAATGTGTCCGCTTTATATGATCATAAAAGTATTGCTGAGCTGGCGCATGTACTGGAACAATCTCACCATGAAGAAGCTTCCCGTATCAGACGTTTACAAGTTCGACATGTGGAAGATCAGTACTTATCATTTGCTCAGGAAGGATTGTGGTTTATAGATCAGTATAAAGGTGGCAATAATGCATATAATATACCAATGATATTCCGTATCGATCAAACAGTAAACCTTTCCATTTTGATCGAATCACTGTCAATACTTATGCAAAGACATGAAATTCTCCGGACTTTGCTTTTGACAAGCAGTGATGGCACGGGATATCAGCAGGTAAGCGATCTTTCTTTAGAATTGAGCACTCGGGAGGTAGCAGACTTTAATGACCTGGAAAATGAGCTATACATGCACGCCAACAAAGTATTTCATCTTTCACAGGAGCTTCCTGTTTCTGTGCGTATTTTCGCAAACAATCATAATTATTATTTGTCAGTAGTATTTCATCATATTGCTTTTGACGGATGGTCGGCAGAGATTTTCTCACGAGAGCTGTATCTGATCTATCAGGCTTTGTTTTCAAATGATCGATGGCAACTTCCGGTATTGGAATTTCAATATAAGGACTATGCATTATGGCAACGGGATTATCTGAAAAATTATGTTTCAGATCAGCTTGGATACTGGAAGTCTCTTCTCAGTAACTTTGAAACACTATATCTCCCCCTGGATTTTAAACGACCAGCGGAAACTTCTTATGAAGGTAATAGCATTTCCTTTACTATACCTTCACAGACGAGTTCAGATCTCAGATCATTAGCAAAGAATCTTGGTGTCAGTTTATATAGTGTGATGCTTAGCGGATATTACCTGACCCTGTCTTCTTATTCCGGTCAGAACGATATTGTGGTTGGAACACCCGTTGCCAATCGTCATTATCCCGGATTGGAGAATATGATAGGTTTGTTTGTCAACACATTAGTTCTTCGTGAAACAATCGATTATAAGACAGATATCAGATTATTTATTAAAAAAGTATTTTCTTCTGTTTCAAAAGCTCAGATTAATCAGGATCTTCCTTTTGAGAAACTGGTTGAAGCACTTGATATAGAATATGATTCTTCACGTCATCCTGTGTTTCAAGTGATGTTCGGCTTTGAGAGTTTTACTCCTCTGCCTATTGGTGTGTTTAATGGCAGTTCCTTTCTTCATCCTTTTGAAGGCAGGGTTTTGTATGATGCTGCTAAGTTTGACCTTACCACCATAATTGATGACACTGGTGAAGATCTTTCAGGAACATTTAATTATGCGAAATCCCTTTACAAGGAATCGACGATAGAAGGTATGCTATCTACTTATCTCTATCTTTTGGAACAGATCGCAGTGTCTATTTCCGACGGAACAGAAACAAAGCTTGCAGATCTTCAGCTGTTAAGAAGTGAAGATTATGAAAGGCTCTCTGAATGTAATGAAGCTTATTCGGTTTATAATACGAAAACTACCATTCACAGTTTATTTGAAAGGCAGGTATCCAGGACTCCCGACCGGACAGCATTGGTCTACCGGAATACGAGGTTGAGCTATCAGGAACTTAATGAAAAATCGAATCAACTGGCTTATTATTTACTCAAAGAGTATGAGATCAAACCCAATGAATTGATACCTTTATGTCTGAATCGTTCTGAGCAGATGCTGATTGGTATTCTGGGCGTACTAAAGGCCGGTGGAGCTTATGTACCTATTGACCCTGGTTATCCTGTGGAATGGATAGGACATATTCTGAGCGATACTGGAGCACACCTGGTTATTACTGAAGAGGCCATGCTAGATAGGCTCGGGTCTGAGGTGTCTGATGTTATCTGCCTTGATGACAATAAGATCATTAAAAAGCTCAGCAGTTGTAAAACTGATAATCCATTACTAGAAGTGGGATCCGTTAATCTGGCTTATGTGATTTATACCAGTGGAACATCAGGTAAACCGAAAGGGGTTCTGATCGAGCATACAAGTGTTGTAAATCTTATTGAAGAAATAAGAAGCGTATACAGTTTTTGTGAAACGGGCAGATTGAGTGCTTATACCTCTTATGTATTTGATGTATCTGTTTCGGAATTTTTTAGTGCTTTATTATATGGTAATGAATTACATCTTTTCGATGAACACACTAAAAAAGATGCGGGTCTTGTTAGTGAATATCTTTTGGCTCATCATATCACCCATACGTATCTTCCACCTGCTATGCTTTCTTTATTGCCTCGTAAGGAATTCCCTTCTTTGCAGACTATAATTCACGCTGGTGAGCCTTGCGATGAAGAAACCGAAAAATATTGGTCCCAGCATAAAAATGTGTATAATCTGTATGGTCCTACTGAATCTACGATTTATGTTACGAGTAAACAGATAGGCTATCCTGATGGCAATCCTCTTAATATTGGTCGTCCTATCGGCAATACTACGGTATATGTTCTTGATTCGTATTTACGTCCTGTTCCTATGGGAGCTGTGGGTGAGCTGTATATAGGTGGTGTTGGTGTGTCACGAGGTTATTTAAATCTTCCTGAGCTTACTGCTGAGCGTTTTTTGGTTAATCCTTTTCAGACGCAAGATGAGAGGGCTTTGGGCTATAACGGTCGTCTCTATAAAACTGGAGATCTTGTACGATTTCTTCCGTGTGGGGATCTGGAATATCTGGGTCGTAATGACTCCCAGCTGAAGATCCGTGGTTACCGTATTGAACCCGGGGAGGTTGAGTCTGCTATTTTGCGTTTACGGGGGATTCGTCAGGCTGTAGTGGTTGGTCGTGAGAACAGCATGGGTGTAAAATACCTTGCTGCTTATTATGTATCGGATACTGCATTGGAATCTTCTGAGATTTCGTTAGTACTGTCAGATTTTCTTCCTGATTATATGGTTCCTTCGGCTTATGTTCATATGGCATCGCTTCCTGTTACTATTACCGGTAAACTTGACCGGCGATCGTTACCAGAGCCCTTGTTTACCGGTGATACGCAGTATGTAGGACCTCAGACTGCTTTACAGGAGCAGCTTGTGTGGATTTACGGATCGGTACTGGGAATTGATCCCGATCATATCAGTATCCATGATGATTTTTTCAGACTGGGAGGAAACAGTATTATGGCTATAAAGGTAATCAGTAAGCTTCACCAACTGGGAATCTATGCTAGGGCTCCAATGGTATTCAGTCATAAAAGTATTGCCTGCCTGTCGTATGCTCTTGAGGGTTTGCATGAATCGGGTTTTGAAGTAATTCAGCCTGTCCGGGTACAAGATGGCGGGGCTCAGTGCCTGTCCTTTGGTCAGGAAAGGTTATGGTTTATTGAGAACTATCAGGGAAGCCATGCTTATAATATTCCTATGGTTTTACATTTGGACAGGAAAATCACTCTGAGCTTTTTACAGGATGCCTTGAATCTGCTTCTTGAGAGGCATGAGGTTCTTCGTAGCCTTATTCAGACCCGAGCTGATGGTTCGGGATATCAGCGTGTGAGTGAACAGAAATTAGAATTAATTTTGGTAAAGGCAGGAAGCCTTGAAGATTTTGAGCAGGCGCTTAGTAAAGCAATGAATGAAAGGTTTAATCTTCAGGAAGAATTGCCTATACGGGTGAAGGTACTGGAATATGAAGATGAATATTATCTGTCTGTAGTTATCCATCATATAGCTTTTGACGGTTGGTCTATAGACATCTTTTTACGTGAAGTGAACAGTATGTATCAATCCCTTTGTTCAGGCATTCTATCAGTGCTTCCTTCTTTACCATTTCAGTATAAAGATTTTGCCTTATGGCAACGAGAATATGTAACGGGCGAAGTTTTATCTGGCCAGCTGGATTACTGGCTGGGGGAGCTTTCAGGGTTTGAGACCCTAAACCTGCCCTTGGATTTTGATCGTCCTTCCAAGGTACGTTATGAAGGGAAGACTCTTGGCTTTAGTGTTTCGTTTGCTATAAGTTCGCGTCTAAGATCATTATCCAGGGATCTTGGTGTGAGTTTATACAGTGTTATGCTTAGTGGTTATTATCTGATGTTATCCTCTTATTGTGCTCAGAGTGATATTGTGGTAGGAACACCTGTAGCTAACCGTCATTATCCGGGGCTTGAGAATCTGATTGGTTTTTTTGTCAATACCTTGGTTCTTCGTCAAAGCTTGGATTTTAATCAAAATATTCAGGACTTTATCCGGGGGGTGTCATCTTGTGTTTTGAGAGGGCAGGTCCATCAGGATTTACCCTTTGAGAAGTTGGTGGATGCTCTTAAGGTAGAAAAGGATCCTTCCCGTCACCCTTTGTTTCAGGTGATGTTCGGATTGCAGGGTTTTGAATCGGGTGCTAAGGAGTATGGAGAGGGTTGTTTTTTTCATTCTTTTGAGAGCGGTCCTCTGAATGAAGCGTCGAGGTTTGATCTGACCACTATGATTGATGATAGGGGCGAAGAGTTGAGTGGGACATTTAATTTTGCGAGTTCTTTGTTTATGGACTCAACAATTGAAAATATGATCACCACATATCAGTATATTCTGGAGCAGCTGGGAGATCTTTCTCACCGTGGCTCTTCTCAGGTTAAGCTGAGTGATATCCGTTGGATTAAAGAGGAGGATGGACCAGCACCGGGTCTTGCTGGGATTTATTCGGCGTATGATACAGGAAGCACGGTTCATAGATTATTTGAGGAGCAGGCTTTCCGGACTCCCGACCATACGGCCCTTGTCTATGGAGAAGAACGTATGTCGTACCGTGATGTTAATGAAAAGTCAAATCAGCTGGCGCATTATCTTATCCAGCGTTTTGATATCCGGCCTGATGAGTTGGTTCCGGTATGCTTTAGGCGTTCTGAGCAGATGCTGATTGGTATTCTGGGCGTACTAAAGGCTGGTGGAGCTTATGTACCTATTGACCCTGGTTATCCTGTGGAACGGATAGGACATATTCTGAGCGATACGTGTTCACGTATTGTTTTAGGAGATTCCTCTACTGTAACCAGGCTGTATGAATATACTCCTGGGCCTGAGGGTGCAGTTCCTGTTATTTTGAATCTTGATGATAAGCAGGTTGCTGAGGGAATCAACAGATGTTACATAGAGAACCCTGTAACGGAGACGGGTCCGACTCATTTGGCGTATGTTATTTATACCAGTGGAACAACAGGTAGCCCTAAAGGGGTGATGGTTGAACATAGCGGGGTTGTTAATCTTGTAGATTTTATGATACAATCCCACCATTTTAAAGAATATACCCATGTAGGCTGTTATTCGAATTATGTATTTGATGCTTTTGTCAATGAAGTATTTCCAGTGTTATGCCATGGTAATACGCTGTGGCTTTTCAGTAATGAGCTCCGGACCTCTGTTATTGCCCTGAGCAGGTATATAAAAACCCATGGTATAGAAGTGTCGTTTATTCCTCCTGTATTACTGAAGGAGCTTCTCCCGGATACAGGACTGAAGCTCATCTTTGCGGGAGGTGAGAATTTCCCGGATATTGACAGGACCTCTTATCCGGATATTATCTTGCTTAACGAGTATGGCCCTACTGAATCCACGGTATGTGCTACGTATCATCATTATCATGAAGATGGCAATTCTCTTAATATTGGTCGTCCTATCGGCAATACTACGGTATATGTTCTTGATTCGTATTTACGTCCTGTTCCTATGGGAGCTGTGGGTGAGCTGTATATAGGTGGTGTTGGTGTGTCACGAGGTTATTTAAATCTTCCTGAGCTTACTGCTGAGCGTTTTTTGGTTAATCCTTTTCAGACGCAAGATGAGAGGGCTTTGGGCTATAACGGTCGTCTCTATAAAACTGGAGATCTTGTACGATTTCTTCCGTGTGGGGATCTGGAATATCTGGGTCGTAATGACTCCCAGCTGAAGATCCGTGGTTACCGTATTGAACCCGGGGAGGTTGAGTCTGCTATTTTGCGTTTACGGGGGATTCGTCAGGCTGTAGTGGTTGGTCGTGAGAACAGCATGGGTGTAAAATACCTTGCTGCTTATTATGTATCGGATACTGCATTGGAATCTTCTGAGATTTCGTTAGTACTGTCAGATTTTCTTCCTGATTATATGGTTCCTTCGGCTTATGTTCATATGGCATCGCTTCCTGTTACTATTACCGGTAAACTTGACCGGCGATCGTTACCAGAGCCCTTGTTTACCGGTGATACGCAGTATGTAGGACCTCAGACTGCTTTACAGGAGCAGCTTGTGTGGATTTACGGATCGGTACTGGGAATTGATCCCGATCATATCAGTATCCATGATGATTTTTTCAGACTGGGAGGAAACAGTATTATGGCTATAAAGCTGGTCAATACAATTTATCGGCAAACAGGACTGCAGCCTAAGGTTATAGATGTTTTTAATGAGAGGACTATTGATAAATTAAGCTTAATCATGACACACTCTGAATCTGAGTACAGGCCTGTTGTCACATTAAATCATGCCAAAGACAAACCGAATGTTTTCATGATTCATCCCGGAGGTATGGGCTGTGAAGTGTATAAGGGATTAGCAGAGCGGTTAAAATCTGACTATCAATGTTATGGGCTAGATTCCTATAATCTGTACAATAATGAAAAGATAAGTAATCTTCATTATTTGGCGACATATTATCTGAATCATATTGAGGTTCTACAGAAATCCAACGGGCAGAAAGAATATATTTTGATAGGATGGTGCTTAGGAGGACAGATTGCCTTGGAAATTGCTTCTATTTTAGAAAGCAGGGGCCATAAGGACATTACGGTATTAATGCTTGATACGATACTCAGAGCGGAAGATGCTGAATTAATGAGTCTTTCTTCCACTCCCTCGGATGAAGAAATAAGTGAGGAATTTCAGGCTCCTGTTGATAGTGAAACTTTCTTTGCTGCTAAAAAATTTTTACTGGCTGAACATTGTATTGTAGGGCAAAAGATTTCAGCTCGTCTGAAGTTTACAAAGATGATATTGTTGAAGGCAATGGTTAAAGGTGAAAAACAAGATCAACAGATCTTTGACCATATATATCGGCTGGCTTTTAATAATGTAGATAAAATAATTGAAAGACCGGATCTGTTAATGTTACATCCGGTTGAAGCATCACACCAGGAGATTATAAAAGAAGAAGAAATCATTATAGATTTTATTAAAAAGCATAGTTTAATATTCACAAAGCAATAATTTCAATTTTTTTTTTAAAAAGACTTTTTGTAAGTTTTTAGTTTAATTAGTTGCAACCAGACTCATGTCTGGTTGTTTTTTATCGTAATCGACGAATTGATAGTTTGAAGAATCTGTAATTAATAGTGATTGTTCTACATGTAATTCTATATAAAACTACATTTAGCAAGTATTCAATATAGCCTATAAGTATTATATTTACAAAAATAAGTAAGGGAACTATATTTCATCGCAAGCTTTGCAGCTTACAACAATTACGGCATCAAAGCCTTCATTGTTGTTGGCATAACAAGTTAAATAATGTATTGCCATGAAAAATATTTTACTTTTCTTTTTAGCAATACTGATTCATTCAGTAATAGCGTGTGCACAGCCTGGAAAAACAAAGCTAAATAAAATTGACAAGCAAACTTCTTCCAGCTACCTTATTAAAAATGTATATCTTGATGATCAGTTCGCAGAAGATGAAATGGAGGTAATTATTAACACGACCACCAATATCGTGACTATTCATCTGGATGGAGAAACTCATGAGCTTAAAAAGAGTATTGATCAGCCTGAATATACTGCGGAAAATAATGACTATAGGTATAGCGATATAAATGGCGAGATTACTTTATTAAACAGAAATCTCGATATGGTGGTTTTTCATCATAAGGCAGAACCCCAACGACCAAAAAAACACAAACGGTATTCAACTAATAATTCTGAAACATCATGGAAATAATACACATGAACAAAGCTTTTGGCGTCATGAGAAAAATAGTGCTCAAAGTCATCTTCTGTATGATGGTTTTGGGCGGAGGGACCTATTTATTTTGTCAGATAAGTCCATGGCCCGAAGCTATGCTGATTCGTCTTGCTTTCAATAAAAGTGGTAAAAAGACGTCGAAGGCACTTCAGCCTTTTGTGCCTGCTGGGATTGCGGCAATAAGTAATCTGCAATATCAGAAAGAGGATAAAAATGCTTATCTAGATGTATATTATCCTCAATCTCTAATTAAAATCCGTAAAGTGCTTCCTACAATTATGTGGATTCACGGAGGAGGATGGGTTGCCGGAAGTAAAGAGAGCGTAGCCAACTACTGTAAGATCCTTGCTGGAAAGGGATTTACAGTGGTAGCAATTAACTATTCAATTGCTCCGGAACATAAATATCCCACTCCTGTAATACAGGCCAACCAAGCATTGGATTATCTCATTAATAATAGCAGTACTCTTCATATAGATACTGATTCAATCATCATTGCAGGTGACTCTGGTGGGGCTCAAATTGCAGCACAGCTGGTCAATATTATCTCCGAACCGTCCTATGCCTCCCAAATGAAAATGTTTCCCGCTATTACAAGAGCACAACTTTCTGGTGTGGTTTTATTTTGTGGTGCTTATGACCTCAAACAGGTCAAGTTTGAAGGTCAATATAAAAGCTTTTTAAAAACCATTCTTTGGGCCTATACAGGAACCGAAAATTTTTTGAACGATCCTGAGATTGCATCTGCTTCCGTCTATAATTATGTTGGTTCAACATTTCCACCAGCATTCATTAGTGTCGGAAATGGGGATCCTTTAGCGAATCAGTCGCATGCCTTGGCTCGCAAGCTGGTGCAGATGAACGTTAAAGTGGATACTCTGTTTTATCCTGAGGATTATAGTCCGGTTTTACCTCATGAATATCAGTTCAATTTGAAGGGGGATGCCGGAAAACAAGCTTTGCAGAAAGTTTCAACTTTTTTGTCAGGGCTTAAGAAATAATGAATTAACAAATTTTTATAAAAATATACCATGAAAAAATTATCTCTTTTGTTCATTGTTTTTGTCTCGTTCTTACACGCTCAGAATCTGGAACTTGTAGATGGGGATTATACCTTTACTAAAGTTATCAATGTGAACAAACAAAAAAGGAATATTTATCCTCTTGTAAAAAAATGGCTTACCGATAATGCTTCCCAGTATACTGTAAACAGAGACGATCAGAGGTCAGGTATTCTTTCTTTTGAGCAAAGATTGCCTTTAGTGCATTATAATGAGTCTCAGTCTACAATTCCCTCTTATACCAATGTTATTGAAATTAAAGACAGACAAGTGATTTATAAAGTCAATCATATTGTATTTCAGGATGTTTTCGGAGGAATGACTAATATAAAAAATGATTATCAAAGCCTTCTTAAAAGGATAGCTTCTTCTGTATCAACAATTAATACATTTAAAGAGCAGCTTAATCAGGAAAGGAATATTAAAAACAGATTTAATCTCAGAAAGGAAATTTCTTCAGAAAATGAAAAGCTGAGTAAGCTCAATAATATCAATACACTGCTGACAGATCATTTTGCTTCTAATGCAGATGCCCTGGTTAATTTATTAAACGGAACTTATCAGCAGTAGTGTAGTGTTTTTATGACATTGAAATACAGATAAAACTATACTGTGTTAGAATGTTATACAAAGGATAGATAGTACATTTACAATAAAGAAATTAAAGAAATTCACACTTTATAGCATAGTTAATTGGTATTGTGTGAAGAATGGGATTAGCGTATTTAACATAATTAGATCTGTTTTCATAATTAGTGGCAATCGCCGGAGAATTCATCCCGCTCCGGCATTTATAAAGTATGTAGATTAAAAAATATATGAGTTTCGGGATTTTTTAAACAATTATTATACAATTTGGTTTTTATAGATGATTTTTACAGTTTTTTCATGACAGATAGTTTATCATGAACTTGATAATAAACTATGAAATGTCACTTAATTTTTGCCCAGCCGTAATTCAAATTACGGCTGGCTTTTTATTTATTAATTGAACAATTTGCGGAGGAAAGTTTAATTAAGTCCGAGTCGGTTATAAAGCTGAACTTGCCATATACCTACTATTTCGCCCAACATCATGGCAGTCATGGCACTATTGTAAGAGTTGGGAATAACGGTCAGGCGAGTATTGACAAGATCAGCAGGATATGGTACCGTCTGTACTCCAAATGTCTTAAATAAAATGACTGACCTTTTGATATGAAACCGGAAGTCACCAGATAGACTTTTGAAAGCGGTAGTTTTTGTAAAATGATGCTTGAATATCTAGCATTTTCATACGTGTTCATACTCTTTTCTTCTTTTATGATATCAGTTTCAGGTATTCCCATTTCCATAAGTGCTTTCGTATATAGGGCTGCTTCAGAAATACCGGAGGGGTTTCCGTTTCCGGAAGCCAATATTGTGCACGGCTGTCCGTTCTGTTTGGCATTTTGATACAGCTTGAAAGCGGCAATAAGTCTTGAATATGAAATGATATATGGTTGCTGGGTCTGATCCATGCGTGCCATTCCTCCGCCAAGAATTACAACTATACAAGACGAAGAAATGGTTTGAGCAGGGTGGTTTATATATTCCTGTTGTAAATACCGTGCGGTAAACTTGCCTAAAATTCCATTCATAATCATTATTACAACGGTTGTTACAATAATGATGCCTGCCCAGGCCTCTTTATACTTTTTTCTTCTCCTTAAAATAAAGATCGGCAGAGTCCCTATGATAAATAAAATAAAAGGATCAGTCACTAGTTTAAGTACTGCAAAAAAAAAAATTAATTACGATCTTCATGAGTTGATTATTTAAAAATTATTTCTGACCAGTTGTTTGAAATACGGTAAGGGATGTTTTATGATCTGATAGAGTGTCCAAATACAAAAAACACAATGCTATTAGCTTTTATTCCATAGTATTTCGATAATACTCCATAAAAAACTAATATTTTATAATTCCGTAGTGATAATATTACATTGTTTTCAATATAAACCTATATGAGTTTTTTTCTTTCAAATAAAATATCATTTATTTTTACAAAATTATGATCAAAAAGATAAATATTATGTTTTAATCTTTTTTATAATCATAAAAGTAAAGCTATATTAATCAGAATAAATAATAATTTTTGAAAACTCTAAATTTTCATGTATGAAAAAACAAACTATTTTATGGATGGTCCTCGGACTCTTGAGCGCGTGTAATTCTCCTTCCGGAAATAATAAGTCGATTTCCGTTGCTGACTCTACTCAAAGTTTTAATTCGCAGAGAGTCAGGCTTGTAGGGAAGTGGCTTCAGCCAATTCCCGGAATGGAGAAGGAAAGGCAAGGCTTTGAACTCTATGAGAACGGGGTAGCCACTTCGTTGAATATTCACACCTTGCAATATGATAAATGGATGGTTACAAAGGATACACTTTTTCTGTCGTATCATACAGAAGGGGTTAAGCAGGTTTCTAATGGTATTGATACTCTTATTATCAAGAAGCTTGACATTAATAATCTGGTGATTTCTCCTGTAGGAACTGATACTACAAATCAGGAGGAATATACGAAAGAAAAATAATCTGCATTATCGTTCATACCTAAACAATGTGAATTAGTGAAAAAACTACCTGGTATTAGTGATAATGCGACTATGAGTGATTTTATATTTTAAAAACATCTTTTTACATTTGGATTATTAAAAGATGAATAAAAATTATAATAAACTAAAAAATCAGTTTTATAATGCAAAGATTTACACACTATCATATTAATTAATTTGGGTGCCTGGCAGCAGTGTAACTTCTGTCAGGTTTTTTATGAATCTTCTTATGATCAAAGTTTATTTAAACAGCGATCAAATACAATACATATTGATAAGGTTGAATTTATCATCAGGTTTGAAAAACCTTAAGCACTAAGTATAAACATTTTTGTTTTAATTATAAAATAATTTGTTAGAACTTCACATTCATATATCTTTTAACAACCTAATTTTTCATCCTTAGTGTTTGGGTTTAGATGACCCCGGTGCGGCAATATCTTGCCGCACTATTTATTTTTCAGATGGCTCAATTGATAGATTTATTTGGGGTGTAAATTAGTGATAAAACTATAATTGGTTAGCGATAATACGACTTCTATTACGTATGATATATAATTATAACTCTTTATTTTTGTGTCATAAACATTAAGTGAAAAGTAATTGTAAGAATAGATGTTGATGATGAGATGTAAATGATGGTATTATTTTTATAATTCATGGCAGCTTACATTATACAATTATGAAAAAACTATTTCTATTAGCTCTTCTTGGCCTGATGACAGGATGTAACTCTTCTTCGGAAAAGAACATAAAAATCGGGTTTTCATCGAAAGCATCTGTTCCCAATCCTTACAGGGAAAATTTATCGGGAAAATGGTTGCCTGTTGCGGGCAAGCAAAGTGAGAAACAGGGTTTTGAACTGCAGGATAACGGAACTGCAACTTCGGTGAATATTCATACATTACAATATGATAAATGGAATGTTTCTGAAGATACCTTATATTTATGGTATCATACGGTAGGTGTTAAAATGGTTTCGAAAGGGATAGATACCTTTATCATAAAAGAAATTGATGATAGCGATATTGTCCTTTCTCCTATAGAATCTGTTAGCAGCGATTCACAATATTACAAGAAAGAAAACTAAGAATAATTATCAATTAGAATAACATACGATGTACCATTGTTGATCTAAGGTTTATTTTCTGTTTTGTTTGGTATTTTTGCTTAGATTAATCCATTATCTCTCTGTTTAAGCAGATACTAAGTGAAAATAATAAAATGATCTAATAATGTTTAATAAAGGATAACAACCAGTAGAATAAATATTTTTTCATATCACTAAAATAATGTTATCCTTATTATTTTTATTTTGAGAGCCCGGCATAGATTGCACTCTGATGCCGGGACTTTTAAACAGATCTTCTTTTAAACATCATAGTCAGTAATTTAAAATTACTATTTTTTTTCATTCTTAGTCTTTTTGGGTTTACCCTTGATGTGGCAAATATATTTGCCACATTTTTTATACGTTAAAAAAGGAAGAACTATAATGGTATAACTATACCTGTCTAAGTAATAGTGGGCTTTGACCTACCCCAAAAGCCTTACTATTTAAATTAGAGATTCAATAAAAATGATAATTTAAAAAGACAATTACTTTCGCAATTAGAATAGTCAATTTGGTGGGATTCTACAATACTGCTATTCATTTTAATTGGGGGCTTATCGGCTCATTATGATAAAGGAAAAAATTATTTAGTTTTTATGTTCGATATCTGATATTAAACAAAGCTATTGTAAGCTTTGAAAGTACATATAGCCAAGAATTATTTTTTTCATTGTCTTCAATCTTTCTCCTCCGAATAATGAACTAATTAATAAAATGGTAGAGTCTATTCTGCAATACAACGGACCGGCAAGCGTTCAGCCCTTGTTGGTGTTTGCGGAATAATCAAACTAAAGTATAGCATTAGACATCTGTATCTGTGCTACCTCCGTACTGTTCCAACAGTGGCAGACTCGCGAAACAGAATATAAAGGAAGACCAAAAATATAGACTTATATAAAAAAGATTTAAAGTTTATTAGGTTCTGAATAAACTATAGCGAAATCGGATGTCAGGCATACTACTCTAATGTGAAATAGAAAAAATTAAAAGTTGCTCATTTTGAAGGTCTATGTGAAACAAAGAATTAAATGGGCATGTAAGTAATAATCTTGTGTTTGTAGAATTAATCGCCAATTCTATTGATGATAAACTGTGTTCCATTTCCTAATAGGTTCATGCCTGTCATACCGCAATTTCCAGCCTGACCTCTACCTAGGTTGATTCTTATGGAACTTCCACCGGCAAGAATTTGTGTTGTATAGGTAATTTTACCCGAATGTACTGACTGATCGCCCGTACCAACGAGATGCCGGGTATTGCTATGTACTCTTGCAAAGCCTGTATTAAAAGGAAAGTCATAGAAATAAGAGCTGATAGTACATCCTGAATGATTAGCTTTAAATACAATCGAAATCTGATACATGCCTTGCGGAAGAAAGACTGTGTGATTGGATGCATCATATGTTAAATCATCAATAGAATTTTTTATCATAGTCATAGGGATATCTTGAGCATCTCCAGCACCTACACCATTAAGAAAACCATTGATATCAGCTGCTAACTCAAGCACAGTTAGTCCTGGGATGCCCAACTGATCAATAGATCCTTCTCTTTTTAGAAAGCTTACTGTCGCTGAAGGTCGGTAAGCTCCTAATAAGCTTAGGCTTTTAGGGGCTTCGGCAAGAAGTATTCCTTCTATTTTTACATTATCGCCTGATGAATTATAAATAAATAATTTAGTATTATAATTACTAGTAAATGGGATGAATTTTGCGTTTCCGTTAGCATCTATAACGAAGTCATCAATAAGATAGAGTAATGAAGGAGTTCCTGACGGGTTATTGCCCTTTGCATCAATGTGAAAAACACCTATAGGATGAGATGTGTTGATTCCAACTTGACTGTGCAATATATTGATATAATTCACGAAGATTAATAATATTATTTTTTTCATTTCAACATGGTTGGTTAATACTTAATAAATGAAACATATTCATTAGGCTCCGATTCTGTATATTAATAAATGAGTGGAATTCTTTTTTAAAAGCATACCTGTTCCAGTACAGTTTCCTGCCTGCCCTCTTCCAAGATTAATCGTGAAAGAATTACTGCTGTTTGTAAGTTTAGTCGTATAGCTTATAGTTCCACCATGTAATGCAAGTATTCCTTCTATATGAGGAGCATTACTATGAACTCTCGCACCATTTGGAAAATCAAAAAAATAAGAGCTCAGGTCACAACCTGGGCTGTTATGAAGGGCTTCATAGGTGAATGAGATTACATAAGTTCCGGCGGGAAGGGTGATCGTTTTAGTTGTTCCGTTCCAAGTAAGACCTGGAATAGCGTTTTTTATCATTGACATGTTAACAACCTGAGAGCTTCCAGCAGCTTGTGAAGCCAGAAAATTATTAGCATCAGCGCCTAAGGTGAATAGCGCAGGGAGGGGGATGGAAAGTCCATCCAGTGTTCCTAATGATTTGATAACTCCGGTCGAGGTTATTCCCAATAAATAATCTTGTTTTGTATCGCCTACATTCAGGGCAGAAACTGAAACAGGATCATCCACCCCATTGCCTACTACATGAAGTCGATTGGTAGGGGTTGTAGTTCCGATTCCCACAAATCCTGAAGAAGCTGCTACGATAAAATCATTGAGCTGTTGGGCTGCAGTGGGAGCTCCTGTAGTAGGGTTATCTCTTCCGGCATCCACATGGAATGCTCCTTGAGGATTGCTGGTAAGAATACCAACTTGAGCTTGCGTATATAATACAGAAAATAGACAAAATAAAAGTGCTTTTTTCATAAGTTTATTAAATTTATATTTATATTTTTTGTGTATGCGAGTTTGAATATAATTACAGTATGAATTTAGTGTTCATATTTTATATACTATCCTAAAGAACTGTAGTTTTATATGTTGTTTCATGTAGTAAAATCACTGTATATCATATCTGCAACACTATGAAGTCATCTTGACTTTTTAAATTTCTTGCATGCGATAGTAATAAAGGCTAAGTAATTGAACCCAATCCAGCTTGATACTGTCGTATCAAACCTGTTCAACAAAGATCTAAAGCTATCCATCCAGGCATTTGTTCGTTCAATGCTGTATCTTTCTTTGTATAATTCTTCATCAAAAGCTAACTCACTATCCATGCCTGAATTTCTTTTATTCTGAGCAATATTGGCGATGATTCCTTTTTGCTGACAAATTCTGCGTAAGTTTTCAGCATCAAAGCCGGCATCTGCATTCATAAAAAGCCCCTCTACGGAAATGGCTGCCTGTTGTAAAGTATTTATGATTTCAACAAAATGCAGTTCAATATTATTAAGATCGTGATGATTACCTGAAACAGGTTTAGACATAGCCAGAGGGAGCCCCTGTCTATCCGTAAAGTATAGAGCGTTGGTCGTTTTATGCTTTTTTCTTCTCTGATATCCGACTTCTTCTCCTCCTCTTACAGCTATGGTATGGCTACCATCCAAATCGCCACTGGATAAGTCGATTTTACCTTTGTTTCGACCCAGAAAACCTATCCAACAGGTCTTCCATATGTTTTCCTTGCACCACTTTCGGTAATAACCAAATATGGTTTTATAATGCAGTGTCTTATCGCTGAACAAATGTAATATCGGCAGCAAATGCCATTGAACTCCCGTTTTTAATTTATATAAAATACAATTAACTATCTCATATAAAGGAACTTTTGCTTTAAACCCTCTTTTGGGGGTTGGTAGATAAGGTACTATTTCCATTTCTATTGTATCTTTGCTTAGTACTTTGTACATAGGGGTTGATAAGGAATTTTTATGTTTTGCAACACAAATTTCTTCAACCCTTTTGTATTTTCAAAAAGTCAAGACGGATTCTATATGAATAAACACAGATTAGTTTATGAGATAGATAAAAGTACAGGATATAACCGTAGTGAATAAAATAGTAACAGGATAGGCTTTTAACTAAATAAATACAGTGTAGTATATTTTTTCAAATATTGAATACTTTTTCTTTCAACAGTAGAAAATATTTAATAGAGAGCGCTCTGAAAAAATAGGAGGTTTGTGCAGGAAGATGTGCCTTTGTATCTTGCCTTTTTGCAAAAAGGAAACAAACCTTTGCAGTTGGTGTGCGTTAGTGGGAATTGACAAAGTTAATAATCCTAATTATTGTGATGGGTTTTAGAATAATCTCTAATCTTCAATTACGGGGATGAACTCAAACGGAAGTTGACAATTACTAAAAGCCAGAACAGAACACTCCGCCAGATGCGAAAACTGAAGTTTTCAAAAAGCATCAAAAAACATTTAAACCTGAAAAATCAAGATAAAGCGGTTATAGAATCAATAAAAATTATTAATTTTTAATGGTAGTGTCTCACTAACTGTGTAAGTTAAAAAGTTATTCTGAAAAATTTTTGAGCCCTCTAAAGCTCAAAAATAATTTTCGGAAACAACTTTTTTATTATTTTTAACCTATATAGTTATGATCGACAAAGAAGAATTATTAAACAACAAGGATTTCTACAAGTCCTTCAAGAGTGGAGAAGACTTAACATCATTCTTCAAAGAAATGCATAAGCGAGCTGTAGAGCATATGCTTGCAGAATTGGACTCTCATTTGGATAATGAGAAGCATCAGAAGTCTGCCACTGGAAGTTACAGAAACGGACACGGAACCAAAAAGATAAAATCCTCATTTGGCGAATCTGAAATTAAAGTTCCCCGAGATAGAGAAGGCAGTTTTGAACCTGCATTAGTTCCAAAGAGACACAACATCATCGATGGTTTGGAGAATATTATCATCTCATTTTACGCTAAAAGAATGAGTGTAAGCGATATTGAAGAACAAATCAAAGAAATGTATGATTTTGATGTTTCCACTTCCACCATCTCACGAATCACCAATGCTATTGCAAGTGAAGTGGTGAGCTGGCAGAACCGCCCGCTTGAAGATTGGTATCTCATTGTTTGGATGGATGGGATTGTTTTCAAGGTAAGGGAAAACGCCAAAGTCATTAATAAAACTGTTTATCTGGCTGTTGGATTAAATCGTGACGGGAGAAAGGAAGTTTTGGGAATGTGGCTTGGAAAAAATGAAAGCTCAGCCTTCTGGATGGGTGTTCTCACAGATTTAAAAGCTCGTGGTGTAGAGGATATTCTCATCACCGCCACCGATAATTTAAACGGATTTACCCAAACCATCCGTTCCGTATTTCCTAAATCTCAAACCCAAATTTGTGTTGTTCACCAGATCAGAAATGCCTGCAAATATGTAGTTTGGAAGGACAGAAAAGAGTTCTCTTCCGATATGAAGCATATTTACACCGCTCCAACAAAACAAGCCGCAGAAGCAGCTCTAAATGATTTTGCGGAAAAATGGGAAAGCAAATATTCTTATGCTATTGCATCCTGGAGGAATAATCGGGATGAGCTGACTGTATTTTTTGAGTTTCCTTTAGAGATCCGTAAGATCATTTATACCACAAATTTAATTGAAAATCTTAACGGAAAAATAAGAAAATACACCAAAAATAAAATGTCGTTCCCTACTGATGATGCCGTAATGAAATCAGTATATTTGGCATTAAAAGAAGCTACTAAAAAAATGGACGATGCCAATTCAAAATTGGGGAATCGTTCTTAACCAATTTATGCTTATTTTTGAAAAAAGGCTCAGATTATAAAATCCAAGCCCTAACTTTTTAACTACACACTTCGTGAATAGTGTCTTTAAAGCAATAACTTTGTTTAAGTTCAAGTCCAGAGGATATGATAATCTTCACCTTTGAGTATGTTTTTCATCATAAACTTTTTTTAATATCTTTCAAAAATGGTTCGGAAGCTTTTTTTTTCTTTTATATCTTATAGTCGATCTATTTCCGAAACGAATTTATGTAACTAATGTAGCATTTTTAATACAATTTTTTTATATTTGTAATTAGAAAACTAAAGAGTTCTTTAGTTAAGAGTTAAGATTTTTTTGCAGATTATAAAAATATAGAGTTGTGGCAGATTCGTGGCTATTGTCTGGATTTATGTTAATTGTATCATATCAGATGGTTTTTATTGCTAGGTTCGAATCCCTCACTCTCCGCCAGTTGGGAAACCAAAATAAGCTAAAACGCTGTAAATATCAATGTTTACAGCGTTTTTATTTTTAGAATAACGTAGTATAGCATCAAACTTAAATAAGAGAATTTAAAGTGCTAAAGATTATTCTCTTTATCTGTTCTCCCCGGTACATTTTCGTAAGTGATATGACTTTTTTTCATTCTAAATTTTTCCTAAGATAATGATAATTCGGCTTTATGAACAGAATAGGCTCAAATAAGATCATAGTCATTCAGTCCGGTAACAAAGTAATGTTCAATTGTTTTTTGAGCTTTTCTGCACATTGATAAAAGATCATTGCTGGATGTGCTTTCGAAAGTAAAATCATCATGGATTTTAACAACATACTCGGTTACTATTTCAATATTCATTACATCGAGTTCTGTTACATCAGTTCTCAACCTGTGCTCTTCTTTGAAGAAAGGAATATTGCGGAAAATTGAATTGTTAAAGCGGAAAAGATGTATTGTTTTCACTGTGAAAATATTTAATAAGATGAAAATTTTAGTACTAGGTTTATTGGGGAATAAATATTCTGCCTCCTGGTGTGTTGTAAACAAAAGGGATGAAACTGCCTGATTTCCATCCCTTTTCAAGTTAAAACTTTTTTCGCAGGCTTTAACCGTATTCTAGAAAAAGATTATGAAAGATTAATATCTTTTATAATATTGATAACCTCTTCACGGTTTTTTCTTAGTCTGTTTCCGATTCTTTCAAGCATCTCCTTTTCTTTACCTTCTTCAAGTTTCAGGTCATAATCCGTTAACGTTGAGAATTTTTCTTTCAGTTGCTTTGACTGCAAACTCCAGTTTCCCGGAATTTTGAAAGAATTGTCGCCTTTGTTTTGATGTGTGTCCATAAGGTGGAGTTTAGTGTAACTTAATTGCTACCATACAAAGTTGGTTTTTTTATAATCTATTGTATTACAGATTGTTTTTTTAATGTTGCAGATATCACACTTTTAAAAGCATCCGTTTTTTCAGCCCGGAGGCGGAAACAGCAACTGTAAATCTTAAATACTGGTGTATAATCACAAATAAGTGATTGATTATTCGTACCTTGCTGAATAACTACATTGAACTGCCGATCGGAACTCAAAGTTCTGGAATATTTCACTTCTTTTTATTATTGATATTTCTGGTATACCATCTCTAGTCAGCTTCAAATCATGTATAGTAATTGTTTTGGAAAAGCAAATAAACCTGCTGATTTCTCCAGGGGATAATTCAATTGTAAAATATTAATGTATGAATATAAAAAAATATCTGGGAATGTGGACTTTTTTGGTTCCTGTTCTGGCCTGGCTCTTTTATGCCGGAAACTCTGTTTTTTCTTCAGCGTATTACTCTGTGATTCTTGCCTTATTTTTAATGGGAAGTGTTCTGGCTGCGGTATATCATTCCGAAGCTATTGCCCATCGTTTGGGTGAGCCATTCGGGACTTTGCTTCTGGCATTTGCTATCACTGTTATAGAAGTAGGGCTGATTATTTCCATTATGATGGGGGCGAAAGGGCTGGAAACCATTACTCTTGCCAGAGATACGGTCTTTGCCGCAGTGATGATCATCCTTACCGGAATTATTGGTGGCTGCATTGTAATAGGTTCGTTAAGATACAGGGAGCAAAGCTTTACATTGCAGGGAGTGAGTACTGCACTGATTACCCTTACTTCTGTTATTATTTTTGTGCTTATCCTGCCCAATTATACGATAAGTCATCTCGGAGGTGAATATACTTCTTTTCAGCTGCTGTTCATCGCTTTGATTTCTTTGGGGCTTTACCTTGGCTTTACCATGATTCAGACGCTTAGGCACAGAAGTTTTTTTATTTCTCCACAAAACAAACTGGCCGGAAACCAAACTGCACAAAACAGTCATGAAATAATTTCCCGGAAACAGCTGTATATCAGTTGTGTATTATTGATTCTATGCCTGGGAATAGTGGTTTTACTGGCGAAACTCCTTTCAAAAGATGTTGAACATATAGTGGTTTCAGTGGGAGCTCCTAAATCTCTGGTAGGTATCATTATTGCCGGTATTGTTCTTCTTCCGGAAGGGCTTGCGGCATTCAGGGCTGCAAAAAGCGATGAAATTCAAACCTCATTAAACCTGGCTTTTGGTTCCGCCTTAGCAAGTATAGGACTGAGTATTCCTGCCATTGCCATTATATCTGTAATGACCGGCATACGGATGACATTGGGAATAGATATTAAATCAACCATACTTCTGGGGCTGTCACTTTTTATTATTACTGTTTCCCTGGCAACCGGCAGAACTAATATCATGCAGGGAATTGTACTGATTGCTATTTTTTTAATTTACCTTTTCACCACGATTGTGCCATAACATTTTTCTCTTTAAAATCCGTCATCACAATTGTATTAGCAGCATCAGTAAGCTGTTAACTGCTCATTGATTGCAGTTTTTCTGCCCTTTTCTTGATCTTGTGAATACTTTTCGTTAGCTGTAAATTTCAATCATTAAAAAAGGAAAGCTTTACAATAGTCTATTAATTTGTTGTATAAATCATAGATAGTTCAGATTTAATAGACTAACTTTGGATAAATAACTGTTAATGAAATAATTAATGGGTATAAACAGCAAGGGTAATGAGGTTGTATATAAAATATATGGTAAGTTTGCGGTGCAAAATGGTTGTCCATCAGGAACTGGAAAGGCTGGGTATTAAAAATGCTGTTGTAGATTTGGGAACTGTAGAATTGTCAGATAATATAAGCTCCGGACAAAGGCAAATTCTGAAAGAAAATCTACTTAAAACAGGACTTGAAGTATTAGATGATAAAAAAAGTATCCTGATAGAAAAAATAAAAAATGTAGTCATAGAAATGATTCATTATTCAGATGCTCTTCCAAAAGAAAATTTCTCAGATTATGTAAGTGAAAAGTTGGGGTATGATTATACCTACCTGGCAAACACATTTTCTGAGGTGAAAGGAATGACGCTGCAGCACTTTATCATTATTAATAAAGTAGAAAAGGTAAAAGAATTACTGCTGTATGATGAACTCAATCTTACAGAAATCTCTTATAAACTCAACTACAGCAGTGTGGCTCATCTCTCTAATCAGTTTAAAAAAATTACAGGGCTTTCTCCTTCATTCTATAAGCAATTGAAACAAAGACGTCTTGGAAACCTGGAAGACTTATAAAAAGTGGGATATATGTAAGATTATGCTGATTATATATAGCTGGATGTATATTAAAAGGGCTATCTTTATTTTGGTATACGGTCTCTGAAAATAGATAGCAGTAAAAGAAATGCAATATACACCATGATAAAAAATTAATAATTGTAAGAAATTCTCAACTTTGATAATGAGTATATTAAAATCCCGATAAAATAGTAGATCTGTTTTCAGAAGGTTTTAATTAAGGATAGAAACCTGGTTTCTGTCCTTTTATTTTATCTGATATGTTGAATGTACAATACAGCTGCTTTGAAAAAACAAAACAAAGTAAAAGGTACAAATCAAAAATGATGTGTACCTTTTATCGTAGCTTTGATAACAGTTTTCTTCTATTCACAGATGTCATAGAATAGGTTTAGCTTTGCCTGCTACATCACTCTTTGATTGTTGTTTTCACAATAGAGCTGGCCGCCTAATTAGCAGCATCCTGATCCCGGTTTGCAAGCCGATGTTGGATTTGCAGATAGCTCAGACAGGCTTTTCTTTTGCTTTTCAGAAGGAATCCCACAAGCTTCCTGGGCAAGGCATGCTGTAGTTTTATTTTTCAGCACAAAACTTTTTCCATTAAATTCTAAGTTATATTTACCAATAGTTTCCCCCTGATATTCTACCTCTATTTCCGAGTCTTCAATCCCTAACTTCTCTTCTGAAAGCTGTATGATGTGAAGCAGCTTACCCGGTTTCAGACGATGTTCGTAGTCATCAGCATCCCATAGCTGGAAATTAACCGCTTTCTCATTTCGGATCACGCCGCCGCAATCGATAAAGTTCTTCACCACCTGGCCCACTTCAGTTACATGAAAATGGTCGGGTACAAAAGAGCCGTTTTCCAATTGAAATTCAACATTTTCGAGTGTCGGCAGAATTTCTTTGATTTCTGATAGTCTCATACTGGATTACATTTAGTTAATAAATATTTTATAGTGTTATATTGCAATATTACGATGATTAGTTTAAAAAAATGCCTTTAACAGCATTGTTTTATAGTGACATCCTGATTAAAAAACAGGTTAAATTCTTTTTGAAACTGTTTCCAGATATTTTCATTAATGCAGTAGCAGACAGACTTTCCTTCGATTGAGCCTTTGATGATTCCGATATTCTTCAACTCCTTTAAATGCTGGGAAATTGTTGCCTGAGCCAATCCAAGCTCTTCAACAAGTTCATTACAGATGCATGCTTTTTGATTGATAATATACTGTAAAATGGCTATTCTGGCAGGATGTCCCAAAACTTTAAGAAGAGAAGCCAGTCTGTTTTGTTCTTCTGTGTAAATTTCTGTTTTAGTAATGCCCATCATTTTAATTTTAATATTGCAATATTACGATGTTAAATTTATAAAACAAAGAAAAAATACTAATTTTAATAAATTAAAATTAAGTTTTTGATTATCTTATTTTTAAATGTAAAAGATGAAGCGTATCTCGCCTCATCTTTTACATTGCTATTAAGGTAGGTTGATCTTTTTACCTTGTTCAGGGAAAATATAATTTACTTTTAAAGGGTTGTTTTCCAACAGTTCTTTTTTGATCAGCTCAGGGTTATCACCGGTAGGCTTTCTATGGGTAACTACAATATTGAGTCCCTCAAGGCTGCTTTGTCCGGTTTTTTCTTTCAGTTTACTCAATTCCTCAATCAGTAGGTTAGGAGTTAGATGGCCAAACAGCAGATGTTCAGGCTGGCTGTTAGGGAAAGAGACTTCAATTAAGATGGTGTTTAGCTGTCTTTTCTTAACAAGCGGAGCTACAGCCTTCCATAGATTATCAAGACGGTCAGATTTTTCAATGCGGTCCGCACCTGTATCACCCAGATAAAGCAGGTAATGATCATCTCTTCTCACCAGTGCAGCACTGCTTTTATAAGGATTCACATGACTTAATTCGTAGCCTGTTATAAAAAACGGTGTTTTAGGGGCGGGGATTTCAGTACCTTCCTGCAGCTCATTGTAATGGTATTTTCCAAGGATAGGTTTCTGGCCCTGATCGGCAAAATTAATCCAGGTATCTGTGATAAAGTAATGATTCTGTAAAATCTGAATTACCGGAGCAATAGCGAAGATATCCTTCTTGGAATCAGCAGGAGAGTTGATGATAAGACCTGATAAATGATCAAGGTGGCCGTGGGATACAAAATATCCTTTTATCTGATCTTTTAGTACGGTTTCTGCTGATCCGTTGAGGCTTTTCATTTGAATGGCTTTTCGTATTCCCGCATTTACGGTACCGGCATCAAGGCAAAGAAATGCATTGTCTTTCGGCGCTCCCACCAGATAAGCAGATAAATTGTCTTCCTGCTCTCCACCATAAATTCCTAAGGGAATCACCTCAAAATTTTGTGCCTGGCAAACAATATTCAGAAGGACCAATAAAGAAAGTGCTGTTTTTTTCATAATACTTACAATAGAAAGCCATCTCTTACAAAGATGGACAGGGCAAATTTACAATATTTTGGCGACTGATATTCTATAATAACAAAGCCGGTTGATTTTCAGCAGGCTTTGTTTAAAATTATTTATTGAAGCTCTGGTGGCAGATAATAAAGAGGTTGAATTCAATTCTTACATTCCTATACAAAAGAAATAAAAAAATGTCTCAGTAATATTGTATTTTAGCGTTTAATAAAAATGGGTACAGGAAGAATGTATTTCCTTTTTTAAAACAAAAAACGACCAAGAAAGCATTGGAAGGAATTAATCTCCAGAAATCTAAAATAAATGCAGGATTTTAACAGAAAAACACAAGCGGGTGCTGTAGCCTATTTCCGACATTGTATAAAAAACGGAGACGCTGCAGGGGCATTAAGCTGCTTTGATCCAGATGCAGTGTATATTAACCGAGACGGACGAGAGCTGAGAGGACTTGACCAGATAGCATTGGCTATGAATGAGATTTGCCGTTTACAACTGGATATCCAAGGCGAAACTCCGCATGTGACAGTTGTTAATGATCTTGCGATGTGGCTTGATCATTGGGAAATGACAGCAAAAGCTCCCGACGGGCATCTTATCGAAATGAAAGGCCATACTTCCTGCATAATGAAAAGGAATGAAGATGGAAACTGGCTGTGGCTGGTTGATAATCCTTTTGGTTCTGCCATACTTAAAAATGATAATCTGGTATAACGTTTACCATACTATTGAATTTTATTCTGACTAGTCCTGAAATAATGATACAAATTAAAGGATAAAAATAAATAATTAAACCAGAGTAAATTTACTTTTGCTTTGGTTTTTTGTTTTATAAGTTTTCATTTTTAATTTGGACTGTTCATGCATTTGATTTGGTGTTAAATAATGATTTGAAAAATGTGGTCTGAACTCATTATAGATGCTAATGGATTGCTCCACAATTTTTCTTCTCATTGAAGTCTCAATATCATATTTATCAATATCGAATTCCTGTTTTAAAATACCATTTACTCTCTCTGCAATAGCATTTTCATAAGGATCAGAGTTCTGTGTCATACTGCATTTTATCTTATGCTTTATCAATATTTTCTGATACTCATTTGAGCAATATTGCAATCCCCTGTCAGAGTGATGAATCAATGATTCTTTATCAGTTTTATTGTTCTTTAATGCCTTTTTCAATGCCATCAGGCTACTTTCCGTATTGAGATTATCTGCAACATAGTGACCTACAATTTTCTTAGAATAAGCATCAGTTATCAGACTTAAGTAACTCGGTTTTTTCCTGTTTCCAATATAGGTAATATCTGCTACCCACACCTGGTTGGGTTTGTTGATACAGTACTCCAAAATCAGATTTTTATGTTTTCTGAATCTATGATGAGAATTGGTTGTGATATGATAGCTTCTCTTTGATGTGATCAATAAATGATTAGCTCTCAAAATATCAAAGAACTTATCCCTTCCTATTTTCAGAGATCTTAAAGGTTCCCTCAAAATAAAATATAGCTTTCGACCTCCTAATTTTGGCATTTTTATGCGGATATCTTCTACGAGGGTTATTACTTTTAATGCTTTGCTTTGTGAGCGTTTATATCCTCGGATACTTCTGTAATAGACTTGTCTATCCAACCCGAACAATTCGCAGGTAAAAACTATGGTTTCTTTTTCTTCACTGCGGAAGTTGGTGATTGTTCGGGTGATGAGTTTTTTCTGATATCAATATCATATTCTTTCTCAGCAAGATTTATCATCATATCAAAAAATATAGCTTTTTTATCAGCAATGTAAGCCTGTTTCTCTAAAAATGCTTTCTGTTTTTCAAGCACTTTAACTTCTGCCTCTAATTCCATGATACGCTGTTCAGGAGTCTTTTTCATGGTAAATGGTGTTTGGTATTCCCAATCAAAGGTACCATATTTTCTCAACCAACTAACAATTGTTGAGCGTGCTTGTATACCATATTTTTTCCGACTGTCTGTAATTCCTGATTTTCCCGTTTCTATTTCTCTTACAATTTGAAGTTTCAAATTCAAACTGTAATCTTTCTGGGTACGCTTGACATAGCGCGTTTCTAAGTTTTCTTCCATAACGATTGTTTTTTTGTGTATCGCTATTTCAGGACGGGACATTCTTAAAATAAAAAAACTTTCAGATCAAATCTGAAAGTTTTTTAAGCCTGCCGGCGTATTGATGCTTAGTTACGTAAGAACTGGCCGATCCCCGGAGAGTCAAAAGTGAATGCATTCTGATTTTCAGACTTGTCAATTTTGTTGCTGATGGTTAGTGCCCACAGCACTAGCTCTTTGCAGAAATTCTGGTCTTCTGTACTTAATCCGTCAGCATTTTCTTCCACTACGGTTGTCAAAGGTTCTATCTTATTAAGTTTAGCATAAAATTCTTCATCCGTATCATTGTAATTAAGTTCCAAATGGTTTTTATTAAACCATCGGATCAGGTCAGTATATGGGGTTTTAATTCCCTCTTTTTCCAGCTTGGGAATACGTGGGAAAATGCTTTCAAACTGAGTCATCACTGCTTTGTCAATCAGCATTTTGGCTACATAATCAGCACCTTCCTGTTCTCCTTCATATACCAGTTCAATTTTTCCTGTAATAGAGGGAATAATCGACATGAAATCAAGCAGGCGGACGGTGGTTCTCTCTGCTCCGGATTCAATCAAACGCAATTTGGCTGCTGCGATTAAATTTTCCATGGCACTGATGGTAAGACGGGCACTTACGCCACTTTTTGCATCAACATATTCACTGATACGGGCTGCGAACGCAACTTCCTCCAAAAGATCCTTCGCAAGGTCGGGAATCTGTATCTGTGCTTTATCCTCAGCCGAAATCAAAGCTTCCTGCTCTGTAATCTGCCGGGCAAGGGCAATTGTTTTTGGATAATGGGTAAAAATCTGGGACCCGATTCTGTCTTTCAGCGGTGTTACAATACTTCCCCTGTTCGTATAGTCTTCGGGATTGGCCGTGAATACAAACTGAATATCAAGAGGCATTCTCAACTGGAATCCACGGATCTGAATATCTCCTTCCTGCAAAATATTAAACAGGGAAACCTGGATTCTCGCCTGTAGATCCGGTAACTCATTTAAAACAAAAATAGAACGGTTGGCACGCGGAATCATTCCGTAATGTAAAACACGCTCGTCGGAATAAGGCAATTTTAAGGTAGCTGCTTTGATAGGATCAATATCACCAATCAAATCCGCCACATTAACATCGGGGGTAGCCAGTTTTTCATAGAAACGGTGAGAACGGTGTACCCACGAAATGGGAGTTTTATCGCCAAGCTCATCAATAAGATCTTTGGCAAATTTTGAAATCGGATGAAACGGACTGTCATTGATTTCTGATCCTTTTACAATGGGCATATACTCATCAAGCAGATTGACCATGCTTCTGGCAATCCTTGTTTTGGCCTGGCCGCGTAATCCCAGTAAATTAATGTGATGCCCGGCAAGAATGGCTTTTTTTAATTGGGGGACAACCGTGTCTTCATAGCCCCACAGTCCCTCAAATACAGGTTCCTTAGCTTTAATTCTGGCAATCAGGTTCGCCTGGATTTCCTCATTAATCGTTTTATGCGTGTAACCGGAGTCCTTTAATTCTTTAAATGTAATATCGTTTTTCATTTTTGTAATGCTGATTATCTGGTAAGATATTTATTTTTAATACTTTAAAGTCTGAAATCTGACTTTATATTCTTCTTATTCTATTTTTTTCGTAATCTTCAAAAATCAGTTGCCCAAGGCCTGACAGTCCTGTCAGGAACGCTTTTCCTTTGTTCTGGGCTGTAAATTCTTCCACAAACTGACGCAGGTAAGGATCCTGTGCAATCATAAAGGTTGTGATAGGAATTTTCAGTTTTCTGGCCTGTGCTGCCCTGTTGAGACATTGGTTTACAATTTTTTCATCCAGACCAAAACTGTTCATATAAAACTCACCGCTGGGCAGCTGAATACAGCTCGGTTTTCCGTCGGTGATCATAAAAATCTGTTTATTGGTATTTCTCTTTCTGCGGAGGATATCCATTGCCAGCTCCAGTCCTGCTACCGTATTGGTATGATAGGGGCCTACTTTCAGATAGGGAAGGTCTTTGATCCTGATTGGCCATGCTTCGTTTCCGAACACGATAATATCAATGGAATCTTTCGGATATTTCCGTTTAATCATTTCCACAAGTGCCATGGCAACCTTTTTGGCTGGCGTAATGCGGTCTTCACCATATAAAATCATGGAGTGGCTGATATCAATCATCAGGACGGTGCTCATCTGTGCCTTATGTTTGGTTTCTTCTACGATGAGATCTTCCTCTGTCAGACGGAGGTCTGAAATTCCGTTATTGATCTGCGCATTCTTTAAACTTTCGGTCATGTTCACTGCTGCAAGGTCATCTCCATATTGGTAGGAACGGTTTTCACCGTCACGTTCATCTCCGATTCCTGTTTTGCTGGTGCGGTGATTTCCAGCGCCGTTTTTCTTCAGTTTCCCAAAAATCTGATCTAAGGCATATTCACGCAGGGCAGCCTCCAGTTTAGGTGTTAATATATTTTTGCCTTTTCCTGTTCCCGTACTGCCTTCTTCTGGATCTTCTTCCTTGATATAGCCTCGTTTTTTCAGGTCTTCTTCAAAATCCTGCAGGGTATATTCATCACTGAAAATATCATATTCCCGGTCAAGCATATCAAGCCACTCGAAGGCTTCTTCAATATCCCCGGAGGTATGGGTAAGCAAATCTTTGAAAACATCAAAGACCCGGTCAAAATGCGATAATTCCTCCGGAACATGTTTGCTGAATATAAAGCCTTTCTGAGGATTAAAATTTTTATCTGTCATAAGATGATAAACCTGTTTTGCTGTTATTTGTTTTGAATACTTCAGATCACCCAATGAATAACCTGAACTATTCCTTATTTCGTTTCAAACCGAAAAGTTAGGGAAATATCATTTCAAGCTTCCCGTAGAAAAATAGAAAATACTAATGATGGTGATATGAATAAGAATATAATCATAGATTTTCTCAAGTATGAATGAATCATTATTTAATCCCCTATTATTCGTCAGCTGCAATAAAATAGGCAGGTGCAGAATATTTTATCTGGTATTAACTTTTACAGTTGATCTAAAAAAATAGATTTACATAAATAAAAACTGAATGGTTACAAGGGGTTTTACTATTAAAAAAAATTAAATTCTCAGGGTTTTATCAAATATTCATTATTATAAGAAGATAAAAATTACTTTAACTTTGCAGATTGGATGATATACAGCTATTATAGAATTAACGAAAATAATGGTATATTGTTGAAAACTAATATCAAATGAACTTATGTGGTCAGGAAATTAATTTAACTGATAAACAAATATGAAATATAAATTCTTAAATTTTAAATTGAGAAAACTTGTTCATTACTCATTGATCCTTTGTATTTTATTGATACAGGTCATTATTGCCATTTTTTTTTATAACGAATTTGTTAATGGAAAGAAGCTGAAGTTTATTAAAGATCAGCTGGAAGAAACGCGTGCGCTGGGTGGACTGACAGATAATTCCAGGAAGGATTTCATGGATGCACAGAATCATCTCCAGAAATATATGGCCTCTCAGGATAACAATGATCTGCAGTTATACTTTCAGTCGTTGAGAAAACTTAAAACCAATTTTGATAAAATTGGTGAATACGAAAATACAAGTCCCAGACTGAAAAAAAACCTGGCCCTTCATAGCCAGGATACCATAAAAACTGCAAAGCTGAAGACCCTGATAGATTCGGTGTACCAGACTTCCCTGAAGCCACCTGCAAAGATTGAAGATAAGCCGTATGAACCCGCCAAGTATAAAAATGATTTTGAAGATTTAAAAATTCAAACCCGCACATATGCCGATACTATTAAAAAGAAAGGCTTTTTTGGACGTTTAAAAGATGCGGTAACAGGAAAAGTGGATGTACAGAAAGAAAGTACTGTGATCACAATGACCAACAATAAAACCATAGATATTTCACAGGTAAAATCCAAAATGGATAATACCATAAAATCTATGGACAAGCATTACGCTGCCGAAGTAAAAAAAGTACAGCTGCTTGCTGCACAAAGCCAGAAAAATAACTTACAGTTTTACAGTAATTTCAGTAAACTCCTGGTATACAGTAACGGCTTGATAGAAGTATATGAAAATGCCATCAAGGATTTCAAAACCCAACTGGAAAAAGAATATAACGAACAGAGCTCCAGCAATAACAGGATCAGGACGTATCTGGTATTGGGATTGATGATTCTGATGTTTATTGTATCTATTCTGATCATGTACTTTACAAGAGTAGCATTTATCTATGAACGAAAACTGAATGCAGCGAATGAAGAGATTAAAAAGAATCTTAATTTTAAAAACCGGATCCTGGGAATGCTTAGCCATGACCTGAGGTCTCCTTTAAAAATCATTAATATTTTCATTGATAAGATCCACAGAACAACGGAAGATGAAACGATAAAGGATTACCTAAAATCTATCAAATTTACCAACAGTACTCTGCTTCTGCAATCTAACCAGATCCTGGAGTATACTAAAAATGAAAATGCTGAAAAACAACTGATACAGTCGGTTTTCAATCTTAAAGATGAGGTGAGCTCTATCGTAAAGGTGATTACACCGTATCTGGAAACCAGAAACAACAGGTTTGTTGTAACAGACAGAATTCCTGAAGATGTAATGGTATTTTCGGATAACATCAGAATCAACCAGATTTTTATGAATATTCTGGGAAATGCCAACAAGTTTACAGAAAACGGGCAGATTGATCTGGTGATGACTACAGAACCTCTCGGAGAAAATAAAATTTCCCTGATCACAACGGTAGGAGATACCGGAGTAGGGATATCAGAATCCGATCTTGGTAAAATTTTTGATCCTTATTATCAGGGAATGGTATCTGATGAAGTAGATAACCTGGGAGCAGGACTTGGCCTTAACCTGGTAAAAGAAATCGTAGAACTTTTCGATGGTGATATATCGGTTGAAAGTAAACTGCATAAAGGAACGAAAGTGACATTCAGGATCAATTTAAATAAAAATAATAATGGAAACACCAATTCAAAATAAAGAAATTATATTTCTGCTGGCAGACGATCACAGCATTGTACGCCAGGGAATGGAAATTGTTATCAGTGATATTGCTCCTCATGCTAAAATTTATCATACCTCATCCCTGCATCAGGTTTTGGAGCTGATAGAATCAAAAGGGATAGAAATGGCTGTCATTGATGCTCATTTCCCGGACGGAAACAGTCTTCATATCTTGCCCCAGATGAAAAGTATAAATCCTGACCTTAAGATTTTGATTTTTACAGGGCTTGAAGAGGATCTGCATGGGCTTAAATTCATCAAAGCCGGTGCTAACGGTTACCTGAGCAAACTGAGTGAAGAAGAAGATGTAAGGGAGGCAATTACAACTTTTATCGAAAAAGGTGAATATTTTTCTGATCTTTTAAGGAATTTATTGGTTCAGTTTGTTTACAATCCGGATCTGATAAGTCCTCTCAGCAGTTTAACCAAACGTGAACTTCAGATTGCAGAACTCTACGCTGAAGGATATGGAAATCTGGAAATTTCAAACAGCCTGAATATCAAACAAAATACAGTGAGCACAATCAAAAAAAATATCTTTGAGAAACTCAAGGTTGAAAATATGGTTGAGCTTGTTGAGCTTATCAAAACCCATCATAAACTATAAGGTTTGCAGGGTATTCTCACTTCTTATTGTCAGTGTTTTTTATTTCATCGATAAATATCTATAAGTCGTTCGAGATGTATCGATGGGGTTTGTAGGGGATTTTACTTTGTAATGTTGTTCCTTTGTACTGTAAAATTTAAGTAATGAAAAAGCAAATGAGAAATGCTTTTCAATGATTACAATTTTATACACAAAAACAACAAATGATTATAGCTGTACAAATAATAAACTATAGTTATAGAAACACAAATGATGAAAAATTATTAATAAACACTGATGAAATTAAGAAGTGTACAATAACCTTAAAACGGATTTCTTAAAAACCAAATGATCAAAAAAACACAAATACATATACTGAAGTTCTGTTGATAGGTTACAGTACAAACAAAAAAGAAGGCGAAAGCCTTCTTTTTTGTTTGTAAACGAGAAATTTTTGCAGCTAAAGTAATTTGATAACTATTAAATTTCTGAAGATATCTCTGATGAGGGGGCAATTGATTTTTTTTTATCAAATGATAAACAGATACTGCTATCTGTAGCTTAGTTTTGTATCAAAAAAATGTCAGGAGAAAAAAACTTATCCGTATTGCTTCAAAATATGGAACCGGTATTGAATTCCGGAGAATATGTATTTTGTACTGTTCAAAATTTGCGGGAAATACCGGATGTAGAAAAGATTTTGTTTTTCTTCCGGGAACATGAGGCTGTCACCATTGTTTTAGAAAGAGCCATAGCAAACGAATGGAATATGGCTTATCGCTATATTTCATCGTGGATTACCCTTACTGTTCACTCTTCTCTGGAAGCTGTAGGACTTACAGCTGCTTTTGCCAACGCCCTGAAACATGAGAATATCAGCTGTAATGTAGTAGCCGGTTATTTTCATGATCATATTTTTACAGCCAAAGAACATGCTGAGAAAGCAATGAAAACTCTTATTGCATTAAAACAATAAGGAGCTTTAAAGGCCTTTGAGTTTACACTTTAAATTTCGCCCCCTGAAATGTCTAATTGAATAATTAAAATGTCCTGTTGATAAAGCTTTTGAGTGTTCTGCCTGTTATTGTGTTTTATGTTTGCACCATAATCATACAAAAATAGACTACAATGAAAACAATTAGAAAATTCTCAGCCGTAAGCTTGTTATGTTTAACACTTTTTACTGTGGTGACAGTATCCTGTACTGAAGAAAATGAGCCTCCCACGATACAGGAGGTACAAAACAGAAACCACCAAACTGCCAAGACCCAATTCATAACCGTTAACGGAAATGCTTTTGCATACCGTGTTTTAGGAAAAGAAGAAGGTACTCCTTTGATCCTGCTTCCGGGATTGGGCGGTTCAATGGATGACTGGGATCCTGCCGTGACAGACGGACTGGCAAAAAAATATAAAGTAATCATTTTCGACAATAGAGGAGTCGCTTCTTCAAAAGGAACAACTCCCAACACCGTTCAGTCGATGGCCGATGATGCCGTAGATTTTATCAAAGCTTTAAATCTGACCAAAGTGAATATCATGGGATTTTCTATGGGAGGGTTTATTGCACAGAGAGTAGTGCTGACCAATCCGTCACTAATTAATAAAGTAATTTTAACCGGAACAGGACCACAGGGAGCGATCGGACTGTCCAATTTACCGGATATTGTTGCTGGGACGGCAGGATTAAGCCCTGAAGCTTCATTTCTGAAATTCGGGTTTACAGCATCTGTCCAAAGTATTGCGGAGGGAAAAGCTTCTTTTGCAAGAATTCAGCTTCGTACCACAGACAGGGATGTTCCGTTAAGTGATGCTACATCAAATGCACAGTTTACTGCTGTATTGAGCTGGGCCCAGCCCAATGCTGATGCTCTTACGGAAATAGAAAAAATTAAAAATCCGGTACTGATTGTTCATGGTGAAAATGACCTTCCGGTATCTGTTCAGAATGCTAAAAATTTGGCTCAGCATTTAGATCATGCGGAACTGATAATTTTTCCGGATTCAGGACATGCTTCTTTTTATCAGTATCATGATGCATTCGTAAGCAAAGCCATTGAATTTCTGGGACAATAAGCTGACCTTTAAAATAAAACAAAAACTCGCTGATAACAGCGGGTTTTTATTGTTGGAATACTTAACTGAATTTCTTTACAGCCTCTTCACTTACGGGAGTAAAAAAGTTAATCATATTTCCATCCGGATCACAGAATAAAAGGGACCTGTTTCCCCATGGCATTGTTGTGGGCTCCTGGATAATTTCAGAGGCTAAATTCTTGATCCTTTCATATTCTTCGTCTACATTGTTAACCAAAAATTCGATAATGGCTGATTTTGTTCCTGTAAAATCTGTCAGGCCTTCCGAGAACATTTTCATCGTCCGCGTACTTCCGATTGCGATTGTAATGGTGTCCGCCGACAGTTCTGCAAAATCTTCTGTATACCATTGCGCTGTTGCTCCAATGGCCTGTTCATAAAATTCTACTGCCGCTTTGATGTCTCTGCTGATAAGTCTTAGTGAGGTAAGTTTCATACTGTTTTATATTTGAACTATTTATAAGGCAAAAGTAAAGTGAAATTGTGACAACAGGATGTCAGCAGAGGGGCAGGATTTTTAATTAAAATGAAAAATCCCGGCCTAAACCGGGATTCTGTTCTTATGGAGTTGTTGTCTGTTCAATGACAAAGGTTTCTGTATCTGTTGTATGGGCAGAAAAGTAGCCCAATGCGCCGTTGCTGATATTACTTGGAGGATTAGCAGGAGTAGCCGTTCCGCCATTGTCGCCTGAAATCTGAAGTAAAGCACTGTAATAAGTGAATACGTTGGTATCGATAGACTGCATTTCTACATGGATTTTGTCTCCTGTAACTACTTCGTGGTCTCTGCCTTTGTTGTCGTCATTGGGAAGAATCAGAGGCTGTTGGTTTGGAAGTCCGTTGTTTACATTATCTGAAAAGGTATTCATGTATTTTTTAGGAAGATCATTGATCGTAAAGCTAAAAAGATAACGGTTACCCAGCGGCAACGGATCCGTAAAAAGCGGTAAGAGGGTATAAGTGGTTTTATCACCAAATTTGAAAGAACTCTGCTGCAATCCGTCAAAATAAACCACCTCAGGCATTGTACTCTGGGCGGTATATTGTTTTCCTTCGGCCTGTACCTTCAACGTGTAAGTTCTGCCGGATGCTCCCACAAAAGTGGCGGTTTTATACATCCCGTTTCCTGCGTACTGAAGAGTTTCAGTCTGGCCCATATCATCACTTATAACAACCTGGGCTCCGGTAACAGCCGGATATTGATTAGGTTCTGAGAAACCTACAGATTTTGTAATTTTTACAGTATATGGCCCTGATTGATTTGTGACATTTCCTTCAATGACAATATTCCCGCTTTGATCATTCAAATCCAGGTCGATTTCCTTTTCACAAGAGGTTAATGCAAAAAGAGATACTATGATATAAAATGTATTTTTCATGATTTAGAATTTGAAATTATAAGTGATGTTAGGTACCCAGCGGAATAATGAGGTCTGCATAGCACGTGTTGTTCCGGGATGGTCCGGGTTGTCTTCGAAATTGATGGTATAAGCATTTTCACGGCCGTAGAGGTTATAAATACCAAATGTCCATGAACCGCGGAATCTTTTGCCGGAGCTGGGTTCATACGTGGCACTCAGATCCATTCTGTGATAGGCCGGCATTCTGTCAGCATTTCTGTTGCTGTACTGGAATATGGTTTGCCCGTTCAATTCATATTTTCCGGTAGGGAAGGTAACCGCATTTCCTGTGCTGTACACAAAAAGTCCTGAGAAGGTCCATTTTGGATTAAGCTGATACGTTGCAACAATGGAAAGATCATGGGTTTTATCCATTCTGGCATTATACCATTCATTATTATTGATCCCGTTGATCTTTCTTTCCGTTTTGGAAAGGGTGTAGGAGATCCATCCTGTAAGCTTTCCGCTTTTCTTCTTGGCAATAAGTTCCAGACCGTATGCCCTTCCTTTTCCAAATAACAGTTCACTTTCTACATCGGCTCCTGTATCAAAACCAATCTGAGCCCCGTTTTTGAAGTCGATTTGATTTTTCATATCTTTATAGTAGATCTCAGCATTCAATTCATAATTATTGTTGTTGAAATTTCTGCTGTATCCCACACTGATCTGATCAGCAATTTCCGGCTTTACTGTATAGCTGCTTCCTATCCATTGATCTGTAGGGTTTCCACTGTTGCTGTTGCTTAAGAGATGAAGATTCTGGGTGTTTCGGGAATAGCCTCCTTTCACACTGCTTACTTCATTGATACGGTAGTTGGCGCTGATACGCGGTTCAGCATTCACATAGGCTTTCCCGAATTTTCCTTTTTCCAAGAATTTACTGTCGGTAAGAACACCATTCTCATAGGTATTAAATGTATCACCTCCCAGTACACTGAACATGGAAAGCCGCAACCCATAATTGATCGTCAGCTTTTCAGTGGCTTTATAATCATCATTGATATAAACCGCATTCTCCCATGAGTATCTCGGATTTCTTGCAAAGCTGCTCACCGTAGTACCGGAAGCACTGCTCGGGGTAAGCGTATGATAAATTGACTGCAGACCGAAACGTACAGAATGTTTGTTTCCTGCAAACCAGGTAAAGTCCTGCTTAAGATTCCAGTCGCGGATTTTCGAGTTTAAATCAAATACCGTATCATCATTTTTCAGACTGATTTTGTAATCATAGTTACTGTAAATAAATGATGTATTGGAGAATAGCTTACTGCTGATAATGCTGTTCCATCTCAGGGTTGCTGTAGTATTTCCCCAATCTGTATTGAATGTATCTCCCAGCCCCAGAACATCTCTTCCGAAGTATCCCGACAGATAAATACGGTTGTTTTCATTGATCTGGTAATTGGCTTTCAGGTTAAGATCATAAAAGTAAAGTTTATTGTCTTTATAATCCTTACTGGTTTTAAGGAATAAATCGGCATATGTTCTTCTTCCTGAAACTATGAACGACGATTTTTCCTTCTGAATAGGGCCTTCCACGCTCAGCCTGCTGCTGATAAGACCAATTCCTCCGTTAACGTTATAATCTTTGTTGTTTCCGTCTTTCATTTTCACATCCAGTACAGAAGAAAGGCGGCCACCATATTGGGCTGGGCTGTTTCCTTTAATAATGCTGGCATCTTTCAGGGCATCACTGTTGAATGTACTGAAAAAGCCAAGAAGGTGAGAGGCATTATAAACCGGGGCTTCGTCCAGAAGGATCAGGTTTTGGTCGGTAGCACCTCCTCTTACACTGAACCCGCTGCTTCCCTCGCCGTTACTTTTGATACCCGGCAAAAGCTGTATGGTTTTCATAACATCCTTTTCTCCAAAAAGAACAGGAAGTTTTTCTATATTTTTAATGCTTAACGTTTCCGAGCCCATTTGTGCTGAAGTTAAGTTTTTATCCTTTTTAATACCGGTTACAACTACTTCGTCAATAGCCTTTGCTGTTTCTTCCTGCGGCATAAGAGGAAGATCCAGCTTCATATTCTGATCTACTGTAATCTGCTGTTCAAAATCTTTATATCCCGGGTAGGAAATAATAAGGGTGTAATTTCCTTCAGGCAGCGACAGCGAATAAAAGCCGTATTCATTGGCAACAACGTTGATGGTGGGATCTTCGTTTACTTTTACAGAAACCCCGATGAGCAGTTCACCATTATTTTTGTCTTTTACGGTTCCGCTTACGGAATAGGTTTTTTGGGCCATTGCTAGGGTACTGAAGCAGAGTGCAGCGGTGGCAGCGGTAATTTTTAGAAAAGATGTTTGCATTAGTTTATTTTAAAGTAGTAGATCTCCTGTATAGGAATTAATGTTTTGATGATGTACGATTAGTTGGATGAACAGGGGATTTGTTACACGTAATGAACGAATTATCAAATAAATCCGTTGGAAAATAAGGTTTTCAGAAATTTTAAAATCAAGGATAAAATAAGAGTGTTGCATAAAAGATAATATTATGCGATGTATATTGATTTATATGTTTGTTTTTCACTGGTTATGTTAAAAATTAAATTATAAACGGGTATTGAGTGAATTTTATTACTGGCTGTTGTGAATTTTTCAGTTTATACCATTCTTAAAAGCGTTTTGCCATGCCTATAACTTAAGCAAAACAAACAGATAGGCTTTTTGGTTTAAAAACAGCCGTTCAAAGCTTTTTGATCAAAATATTAGTTATATATTGGCTGGGAATAAAGTGGAAGAATATGGAAAATCTGAAAATTTGGATAAGGAAAAATGGCTCTACTGCAGTACTTACAGTATTATTCATTATTATATTGGTGAATAAAGATGCAAAAGCATGGCTTATGAGACAGGTTGCTTCCACCGGAATCCTCAATTCCGGCATCTCAGACTCAAAAAAAGCACAAGGTTCTTCAAAGCAGGCTTCTTACGCCGGTTTTATGCTGAAGAATGAAGATGGCAACATTATAGATACTTCTGCATTACAGAATAAAGTCGTTTTTATTAATTTCTGGGCTTCATGGTGTCCTCCCTGCAGAGCAGAGTTTCCGTCTGTCCAGAAACTGTATGATCAATATAAAAACAATCCGGATATGGTTTTTCTTACCGTAAATCTTGATGATAATACTGCTTTAGGAAAATCTTATTTGAAAGAAAAAGGTTTTACGGTCCCTTTTCTGGTGCCAGCAGGAGAGATTCCTGATGTGCTTTACAGTGGTTCTTTACCAACAACCGTTGTATTGGATAGAAAAGGAGCACTCCGTCTGCATCATACAGGCCTTGCAGATTACAGTAAAGATTCATTTTACACCCAGATTGATGAACTGTTGAAACAAAAACCCTAATTTTATAAATTAATAATGAGTCCCTTTATCCTATTGAGTCCTGCAGAAATCGAATCAGGATTAATGCAGGAAAAAAGAACCCTGCAGAATTTCCCGAAGACGGTAACATTTCCTTTTTCTGAAAGGTACAAAACTTTGGTGACCCAAATAAAAACAACAGAAATCTCTTCTGAAGCCATTCTGTATAATGCTGTGGAGGCATTTAACGAAAATAAAGAATTTGACTTACAGGAGTACTGGTGTTTTGCCGGTAACGGACAAGGTGACCGGTGGTTCCTGAATAAAGACCAGTGTATTTTCTTTTATGATCATGATTATGATAAAAAACTGAAATCAATGGATATCAACTTTGAAGAGTGGTTACAAATGGCTTTTGTCATCCGGCAGCTGGATGCGTATGATAAAATCCCGGAATCCGTTAAACAAGAATTTTATAAAGCGCTGAACACCATTCACCCAAAATTAAATACCAGTTATCCGTTTACTTTGTAACCCATTTTATAGCATACAAAAATCACCCGGAATATGATGCATCAGCTAAGAGCCCACATCGAAAAAATAATCCCTGTGAACGATGATGAATTTGAATTCATATCATCCTGCTTTACTTATAAAAAATATAAAAAGCACCAGTTTTTAGTACAGGAAGGGGAATCTGTTCCTTGCAATTATTTTGTACTGAAGGGCTTGCTGAAACTGGTTTATACTGATGAAACCGGAAAAGAGCATATCATAGGATTTGCCATGGAAGACTGGTGGGAGACAGATTTCCCTGCATATTATCAGCAGACTGCAGCAACGATGTCTCTGGAATGTATAGAAGATACGGAAGTATTGTGTCTTAAGCTGAACGATTATAAAAGACTTTGTGACCGGCTTCCAAAGCTGGAACATTTCTTCCTTGAAAAAGCATATTTGGGATTTATTACAGCTCAGCAGCGAACTATTTCCATGATGACAACAGGAATAAAAGATCGCTATGACCAGCTTTTAAAAAAATATCCTTCTCTTGTCCAGCGGGTTCCGAAGTCTCTTTTAGCGGCTTATTTGGGTGTTTCCAGAGAGACATTGAGCCGCCTGTCATTGTAAAATTGTGGTCCGGATCACGCCATAATCGTGATCCGGATCACAGGAATGCGGTATGTATGTTTTGCAATTTTGTAGAGTAACCTATAACAAATTCAGGACAATGAAAAAAAGAACAGTTAATCCATGGCAATGGCAGGATGAAAGAAGCTATTCTCAGGCGGTAGAGGTAAAAAATGTTGAAAGCACTTTATACTGCTCAGGGCAGGCTGCTATTGACCCCGATGGAACCTCCAGTGATAAAGATATGAAATCCCAGCTGGAACAGGCTATTGCCAATCTGGAAGAAGTGATCACCTCCGCAGGATATGAATGTGGAGGTATGGTAAGATTAAATATCTATACCACTTCTACTGAAGAACTATGGCCGCATTTTCCCATTCTTCAGGAATGGATTGCCAGACATAAAATTCAGCAGGCTGTAACGATGCTCGAAGTAAAAGGTTTATTTGAAACTTTAAAGGTAGAACTTGAAGCTACAGTCGTGAAATAAACAAGAAACTTTGATTGCCGTAAACCTTCAAATATATTTGGAGGTTTTTTCTTACATTTATCCTATACCAATCCTATATCCAAAGACCTTATGAATATCCAGCTTTTTTCAAAAAATGCTTTAGTAGGAGGAGCCACCCAGGGAATCGGGGCAGGAATAGCCTTAGAGCTTGCAAAATGTGGAGCCAATGTTACCGTTATGTCCCGTAATGAAACAAAACTTAAAGCCTTCGTTTCTTCACTGCCGGTTATCACTGCCAATCAGAAACATGAATACCTGACAGCCGACTTTTCGGATTTTGAAGGGTACAGGAAAATTATAGCAGGATATTTCAATGATCATTCAATCGATATTCTGGTTAATAATACCAATGGTCCGGAACCCGGTTTGGCACTCGATAAAAGCGCAGATGAGTATCAGAAAGCGTTTGATCTTCTTTTTAAAACAGTCTGTGAAACAACTTTACTGGCTTTGCCCCATATGATCAAACAGAAAAACGGCCGTATTATCAATGTTTCATCTCTTTCGGTAAAAGAACCGATCGGAAATCTGGCATTGTCCAATTCTATCCGCTCAGCAGTTATTGCGTGGGCAAAAACGCTTTCCAATGAGATTGCAGAACATAATATCACCGTAAATAATGTGTTGACAGGGTATTTCGATACCGAACGAATTCAGAAACTGGTCGCTCATGAAGCTCAGCAAAGTGGTGTTCCTGAAGAAGACATAAAAAAGGCGAGGGAAAACAAAATTCCAATGAAAAGATTCGGGAAACCTGAAGAATATGGTCATCTGGTGGCTTTTCTGGCTTCGGAATATGCGGGCTATCTTACCGGAACAAGTATTCCTTTAGATGGAGGATTGAATAATACCTATTAAACTTTTACCATTTAAGAACCAATAAAATTTTCTTAACCACAAAAGGACAAAAGTTTAAACACTTAAGTTTTTTAGCGCTATGCTTTATACATAATAAGTACACCTAAGTTTTGTGAAAATCTTTGATTTTCATCTTATGTGAACTTTTCTGCGGTATCATTTTAAACTTACTTAAGTGAACTCATGTGTTTTAAAATGAAACCTTTTGTGACTTTTGTGGTTATAAAAATAAATAAGGTAAATGTAATAAACCTTTTCCGCCAGTTGTCCTATCAATATTGGAAATATGATATGAAAAACTGGTCTTTTAAAAAATGGAATACCATACTGGGATGGTTCCTTTTCGCTGTTGCGCTTATTACTTATCTTTCAACGATAGAGCATTCGCTGAGCTTTTGGGACTGCGGTGAATACATTTCTTCAGCTGTAAAATTAGAAGTAACCCATGCTCCGGGAGCTGCTTTATTTCAGATTGTAGGAGCTGTGGCGAGTATTTTTGCATGGGGAAATGCTGAAAATTATTCTATTGTGATCAATGCGATGTCCGCATTATTCAGTGCATTTACCATTCTGTTCCTGTTCTGGACCATTACCCATTTTTTAAGACGCCTTTTACATAAAGATTTTGAAGAAATGACAAAGCATCAGGGAATTTCGATCCTTTTTGCCGGAGTAACCGGAGCCTTATGCTTTACATTTTCAGATACTTTCTGGTTTTCAGCGGTAGAGGGAGAAGTGTACGCAATGGCTTCCCTGTTTATTGCACTGCTGGTCTGGCTCATTACCAAATGGGAAAATGAATATCAAGCCGCTGACAGCGAGAGATGGATTATTCTTATTTTCTTCATCACAGGGCTTTCTGTGGGAGTACACATGATGTGTATGCTGGCTATTCCGTCTGTTTGCCTGGTCTATTATGCCTGAAGTTATACTTTTTCCTGGAAAAGTTTTATAACAGCCAATCTGATTACGCTGGCAATTCTTGCATTCGTATTCAAGATTATTTTCCCTCTGATTATGACCCTGTTTGGACAGCTTGAAATTTTCTTTGTAAACGGGTTGGGGCTTCCTTTTCATTCAGGAACGGTTGCAGCGTTTGTTCTCATGGCAGTAATCAGTTATCTTTTGATTAAATATACCAGAAAAACCAGAAGAAAAGTTTATCAGACCATTGTTTTATCCATTGTTTATATGATCATCGGTTTCTCCTGCTGGCTGGTAATCCCGATCAGGGCCAATGCCAATCCTCCGATGAACCTTAATGATCCGGATACGGCCATCGGAATGAGAGATTATTATAACAGAGTACAATATGGTGACTGGCCCACTATGTATGGGCAGAATTACACCGCATTTCTTGACAAAAACGGCCTGGAAAAGGAGGAAGACGGAAGTTACAAAAGAGATATCACCGGAGATATTTATGAAAAAGATGAAAAAACCGGAACGTACAGAAAAACCGGTGAAAGATTTAACTATGTATTTAATAAATCGCACATAAGCTTCATGCCGAGAATGTTCAGTGAAGATAAAGAGGTAGCCGCAAACTATATTGCATTGTATGGAGCCCCTGATTTTACCTTTAATTACGATAATGAAGATGCTGCAGACAATCCTGAAGCTCAACGTATTTTTAACGAGCTGAGGGCAAAATATGAAGGAGATTCCATCACAGCAGAAGATTACCTGAAAGTAAAACCTTATGATCTTATCAAAGTGCAGCGCCCTTCTTTTGCTCAGAATATGGATTATTTTATCTCTTTCCAGAACGGATATTATTTTGTAAGATATCTGATGTGGAATTTTGCAGGAAGACAGAATGATCTTCAGGGCCATATGGAAAATACCAATGGTAACTGGATCTCAGGATTTTCTTTTATTGATAATGCATTGCTGGGAGATCAGGATCATATGCCAGCCCAATTTAAAAATGAAAGTACCGTAAAATTTTTCTTTCTTCCATTGATTTTAGGCTTGATTGGTTTCTTTTTCCAGCTTAACAGAGATTTTGGAAGGTTTTACGCGATGCTTTCGCTGTTCATTCTGACAAGTGTAGGAATTGTTTTTTACACCGGGGTAAAACCATTTGAAGTAAGGGAAAGGGATTACGCAATGGTAGGTTCGTTCTATGCTTTTGCTGTCTGGATTGGTCTGGGAGCAGGCGCCGTACTTTTGTTCATCCAGTCGAAGGTTAAATCCAGTGCTGCCAATATTACTTTGGGAACAGTATTATTAGGAATTCCTTTTATGATGGGATTTCAGAATTATACCTCGCATGACAGAAGCAAAAAAACAGCAGCCCGTGATTATGCCTATTCATTTTTACGCTCGCTGCCAAAAGACGATATTATTTTCATTTATGGGGATAACGACACATTTCCGGTATGGGCAATTCAGGAAACCGAAAGATTCAGGGATGATGTAAAAACGGTCAACTTCACCCTTTTAGCTACTCCATGGAATATTGATCAGGTAAAAAGAAGAACTTACAATGCCAAAGGAATCCCGGGTGAATTAACGCATGAAGAATACAGGGATGGGGTAAATGATCAGGTATATCTGATGAAAAAAGAGGATTGGGAAGGACTTTTCCAAATGCTGAAAGAACAGGGAGCTCCGGACACTGCTTTTCAAAGTTTCAGAAAATACCTTACTCAGGATTCACTGACTTTAAAGGAAGCGGTGAAATTCTTAAAATTACAATCATCCGAAAAAGACGAACTGTTAAAGATGTACTTCGGGGAAAAGCAATATGAAAAATATAATATTCTTCCGGTGAGTAAATTTACCCTTCCTGTAAATAAAGAGAATGCAGTGAAATCCGGAATCATTCATCAGGCTGATCTGCCAAAAACTGTAGATCAGATCATGATCAATTATAAAGCCAACACTCTTTACAAAAGCAGCCTGATGATGCTGGATATGCTGGCCAATTTCGATTGGAAGCGGCCAGTCAGTTTTTCATCAGGAGGAATGTATGACAGCGAAAATATATTTTATCTTGATGAATATCTGCAGTTTGACGGTTTCAGCTACAGATTGGTGCCGGTTCATACGTCTCAGAGTCCGGATGGAGATAAAGGAAGGGTAGATGCGAATTCTCTTTATCAGGTGGTGAAAAATTTCAGATGGGGAAATTTTAAAGACCTGAGTATATATTATGACGAAACGGCAACTTCTAATATCCTGGGCTATAGAATGTCTGTGAACAAGGCTGTATCTGCACTCGTTCTGGATGGGCAGAAAGCAAAAGCGCTGGAATTACTGGATCTTGCCGCAAAAGAAATTCCTGTTGAAAAATACAATGATCCGCGTTCATTAAGTGCCATGGTAACCGGATATATTGTCGCAGGACAGGAACAAAAAGGTCTTCAGCTGGCAGAAAACCTTAAAAAAGGGATAGTTGAAGAATATGATTATTATCAGAGTCTTTCCCCTTCATTCAAAGCCATGTCTAATAAGCAGATGAGATCAAAACCGATGGAATATGCATTGGTGGTCTCCGCAGTTACAGAAGCATATAAAACCTTAGGACAAAATGAGAAAGCCCATGCCTGCCTTTTAAAATCAATGGAGCCTATTGATAAGAAATTCAGTATTTTTATAAAAGGACTTCAACAGATGGGTAAACAAAAAGCGGCCAAGGAAGCTGAAAATGTACGCCAGATTGCTCCTTTTTATCAATATTTATTCAATGTCATGGAACCGTTTGATTCCACGTATTCCAGAAAAAAAGAAGTTGAAATTACCAATGCTATAATGAAAGCAACACAATAAAACTTAAATAAAAGCCTTTAAATTCAATATATAAAGGCTTTTTTAATCTACATCAAAATTAATTCATAGAATCTTATTTATTCCAGGTTAACATAGCACGTTGAAAATTAAAGTAATTAAAAGATAATCAAACCCCCACAGATTCAAAAGCCGACGAAATTTCATACTGACGTTTTTCTTCCAACGACCAGCCAAATTTCAGCAAGCCCTATCCGTTTTTTTGGGGTCATTCTGTATTAAATTTTAAGATTCAATGGTAAATTCTTTCTCCAGTCGGATCGCTTTAGGGAAAAGGATGTTATTTTCCAGATGGATGTGTTGATGTAAATTATTTTCGAAATCCTGAAGCATGGCAAAAGCTACTTTATAGGTTTGCAGTCATCTGCTGGCAGAAGATATTCATGGGTGATTTGTGCAATCCTTCTGAAACGTTCGCCTTCCACCGTATGTTCGTGTTCCATCATATGAACCGGGTTTTCAACGGTTCCGAAAGGAGGGCGGGGTAGAGCATTGCCGGATATTCTGGCTTTCACCATAACTTCTAATTTCATTATATATTATTTAATATAAAGGTCTTTTTGTCTTTTATTGAGTCAAATTTTTTTAAGCCTTCAAGTGAGTGAGCTGTAAATCCAGGTTATCGACAAACATTTGAATCTTTGAGGTTTCAAGCATGATTCGCAGATCCTGTCGGATGCTTTTAAACTGCTCATGAAGCGGGCACGGATGTGTTTCTGAATACTGATCAAGTCCAAGTCCGCAGCCGGTAAACAGCTTTTCACCGTCAATTTCCCTTACAATGTCTGCAATAAAAGTATTCAGGTTTTTCTGATCCATATAAAAACCTCCGGTCGGACCTTTGGCAGATTGTACAAATCCTTTTCTGCTCAGATCCTGCAAAATTCTAGCAATAAAATGTTCCGGCGAATGAATGCTTTTCGAAATATCCTTAATCCCGACCCTGCTGTCATTTTTAGACTGCTGGGCAATATAGATCAAAGCTCTTAAAGCATATTCACAGGTTTTTGAAAACATTTTACTGAGTTTATGGGACAAATATAGAAAGATATTTTTAATAAAAGATAAATTAGTCTTTTATTTTTTCTACATCTGATGAAGATCATCTGTAAGTTGCCTAGCTCATCATATTTTGGGTCGCTTTATTACTCTTTCTAAGATCTGAAGGTCTTGACCGGGTAAATTCATGGAAGGTATCACTAAATGCGCTGATAGAGCTGTAACCCACATCATCAGCTATCTCATTGATGGGCTTGTCTGTATTTAAAAGTAACTCAATGGCTTTGATGATCCTTAATGTTTTTAAATACTGAAGGAAAGAAATATCCATATCCGCTTTGAAAAGGCGCGACAGAGAGCGTTCACTCAGACCGAATCTGCTGCTGACATTGCCCAGCGTAAGTTTCTCTCCGATATTCCATTCCAGGTAAGACACTATCTTCATCATCTGTTTGTTGTGAGTAGCGGGAAGAATAATGGGTAATGGCTGTTTATGGGTTTTGGGAAGAATTTTTTTTAATGCTGTTAGAAATTCAAAGTTTTCATCTTTTGCAGTAACGTGTTTTTCATCCCATATTTCCGAATACTTTATCATCTGGATCAGCAGCTCAGATGCCGGATATATACCCAATCTGTTGTAAAAAGGATCTGAAACATCATCATGGGCATAAAAATAAAGGGAACGCAGTACTGTTGCAGTATGTCCGATTTCTAAAATATGCTCCATTCCCTGCGGAATCCAGAAGAAATGTCTCGCCGGAACCACATAGGTTCTGTTGTCGATCGTAATATAGGCGATACCGCCTTCCACATAACTCAGCTGTCCTTTCGTATGTTTATGAAAAGGAATGAGTTTTTCAGATTTTTCGTGCATAACAAATACACTTTTAGCGTCTTTATCGATGTCCGGAAGCGCAGCAATTAATCCCATAAAAAAGGTTGATATTCCAATGAAAAGGCAAATATAGTCATTTGGCCGGAATCATGTAAAAGTTGACTATTTTAGATAAAAATAATCTCCGGATTGCCAATAAATTTGCAGTGCAATAATTCAAAAATTCAAATGAAAATTTATGTCGCCGGACTGCTGATGCTGGGAGTTTCCTACACCATATCAGCCCAGACAGGCAGTCCAACAAAGGATACCATACGACTCTCCTTACAAGATGCATGGCAGAGAGCTGAAGAAAACAGCCGTCATATCAGAATCAATACCATTAATGTAGACATTGCCGAAGCCGAAGTAAAAGATGCCAAAAGAGAGCGTCTTCCGGAAATAGACGTCAAAGGTTCGGCAGAAAAAGCCTCCAACATTCCTATCTATGAAAACGGGATTTTTTCCAAACCCACACAGCATGAAGTCATCCATACGCTTTACAGAGCCGGAGCAGATTTTTACCTGAACATTTATAACGGAAACAAGCTGAACCTTAAGATTAAGGAAAATCAGACACTTCAGAAAATTAAAGATATTCAAAAAGAAAAGTCGGTTTCGGATATTCATTATAAAACGGCTGCTCTTTATCTTGAACTGCAAAAAACATTCATATTCAGAAATCTTATAAAACAGGATATTGCAGACCAGAAAATCCAGCTTAAAGAAATCCAGGCCCTTTATAAAAACGGAGTGGTTTTAAAAAGTGATGTTTTAAGGATTGAATTGGAACTTTCGAAAAGAAAAATGGCTCTGGTAACCATCGAAAATGACATTCTCATCGCTATGCAGAAGCTGAATATTATTCTGGGAATTCCTGATGAACAGATCGTTATTCCGGAAACTCCGTTTAATCAATGGAATGAGAGTGTTCCTTATAATGAATATCTGAAACTGGCAATGGATCACTCCTTTGACTATCATGTTTCCGAACAGCAGACAGCGCTGAGTAAAATCAAACTGAAGCAGGTAAAAGCCAATGTAAGACCTAAGGTCGGAATGTACGGCGAATTCTATTATGCCAATCCGCAGATTTTCCTGTATCCTTACAATCCGTATTGGTATTCATTGGGAATAGTGGGAATTAAAGCTTCATTTTCCATCTCTTCCCTTTACCATAATACCCATAAAGTAAAGGCAGCCCAGCTCGAGTTTGAAAAAGAAGAGGAAGCTCACAAAGATACGGAGGATAAAATAAGACAACAGGTGAAAGAAGCCTATCTGAGATATCAGGAAGCTCTTGAACAGATCAAAGTGGCAGAAGCCAACGTGGCCCAGGCAAAGGAAAATGCACGTATTATCAAGAATACATACTTCAGTCAGACTTCTCTTATTACGGAACTGCTGGATGCAGATATACAGCTTCTTCAGACAAAATTTGAACTGGAAGCCGCTAAAATTATGGCACAGAACAATTATTATTTACTACAAAACATTACAGGCGTTTTATAATACAATGAAAAAAAAATATACCCCAACCGACAGGGTGATCACGAAGATCACAGGATGGATTTCAGTTGTAATCGTTGCCACACTTGCTGTCTGGGGCGGTTTTACCTTAAAAAATTATTATGCCTATGAGCAGACCAATGATGCGCAGGTTCAGGAATATGTTAACCCGATTATTTCAAGAGCCGGCGGATTCATTGTTGCCGTAAAGTTTGAGGAAAATCAGGAGGTTAAAAAAGGAGATACTCTTTTAATCATTGATAACCGTGAATATATTCTTCAGGAGAAACAGACCCAGGCAGCCATTCAGAAGGCCCGTGCCCAGCTGAAAGTGCTGGAAAGTACCACAGGAACCACAGAAAAAGAGGCTGCCGCTGCGATGGCTCAGGTAGATGCCAGTAAAGCAAAAGTATGGAAACAGCAGCTTGATTATAACCGGTATAAAAAGCTGTATGATGAGGAATCTGCCACCAGACAGCGCCTGGAAGATGTAAAAGCAACCCTGGATGTGAATGAAAGTGATTACAGATCTTCACAGGATAAATATGCCGCTTCAATGTCTAAAATAAATGATATCCTCACAGAAAAAGCGGTGGTCATCGCAGAAATTGCCAGGCTGGAAGCATTGCTGGACCGTCACAAACTGGATGTAAGCTATACAGCTGTTACAGCCGCTTATGACGGAAGAATGGGAAGAAGAACCGTAGAAGTAGGACAGATGATTGATGCCGGGGAAACACTGGCCTTTATTGTCAATAATGAAACAGATAAATGGGTTGTGGCGAATTATAAAGAAACCCAGATCAGAGATATGCATATCGGGGATCATGTGAAAATTGTAGCCGATTCTTATCCTGACAGAGAATTTAAAGGAACTATTATTTCACTATCTCCGGCAACAGGTTCAAGTTTTTCATTACTTCCCCCGGATAATTCCACCGGGAATTATGTGAAAATTGTACAGCGTATTCCTGTGAGAATAAGATTGGATGGTCAAAGAAAAGAAATTGAAGTTCTGAAAGTGGGTATGAATGTGAATGTATATGCCAATAAAAAACATTCCAATGGCTAAAAGACAAATGCCCTATTTCAAAAAATGGGCTCCGGAATGGCTTGTAAAAATCATCTTATTTTCAATGACGCTTCCGGGAATCATTATCTTTTTTCTGCCATTGTCTAATCTGAATGCAGCAGCCGGATACTATGGATGTGAACCAGCGGATATCCAGTTCTCAGTTGCATTATTTTATGCAGGATATGTAGGATTTTACAGTCTGGAACGAAGATTTTTCAGCTTTCTGGCTGCAAAGGAATATTTTCTTCTTTTTACGACCCTGCAAATACTGGCCTGTCTGGTATGTTATTTTACTCATGAAATTTATATCCTGTTTCCGGTACGTTTCATGCAGGGAATGTTGTTTGCAGGAAATGTAAACCTTTCACTGACTCTTATTTTCACGAGGCTGAGCAATGAGAGAGGACGGGAGATCAGCTTTTCAGTATTCTTTGGAATTCTGATCTGTGCCTTGCCTTTTAATAACCTGATCACAGCAGATCTCATCGATTCATACAATTTTAATATTGTTTATAAAACAGCCATATTCTCATACCTGCCCGGACTTATTTTTCTGACTCTGGCCATGAGCAACTACAGAACCCATGCAAGATTTCATCTCTATAAACTCGACTGGCAGAGCTTTGGGCTGCTCAGTACTGTACTGGTACTGATAGGATATATTACCATTTTTGGTCAGGAATATTATTGGCTGGAAGATAGCCGCATTCTGGGAAGCGTGATAGGAATTGTGGTTCTGACGGGAATATCCATATTTCGGCAGCAGGCTATTAAAAGGCCTTATATTGACCTGCGTGTTTTCAGATACAGGAACTTTAAAGTTGGCCTCCTGATCCTTTTTGTAATGTATATCTGCCGGTTTGCGTCAGGAATTGTCAATAATTATTTTGCCTCAGCGTTGCATCTGGACCCGTTTCATATTTCCTATATTAATATTTTCAATCTTGCAGGACTGGTGACAGGTGTAATTATCGCCTGCTGTATGGTGTTGCAAAAGAAGAATATACGGTATATCTGGGGATCCGGTTTTTTAATGCTGCTGATTTTTCATGGATTAATGTATTATTCTTTTGATGTTCAGGCTGATGAATTTAATTATTATACTCCATTATTTATCCAGGGATTGGGAGTAGGATTGATCATGGTTCCAACGATTATTTTTATTATTTCTTCAGTGCCTGCAGCTATTGGCCCTTCAGCTGCGGCGACAGCATTAGCAGTACGGTATTTCGGATTTTGTACCAGCATAGCCCTTGTCAATTATTTTGAGCTGTTTGAAAAAGGACGTCATTATAATGCGTTTCAGGAACACTTAAGTGCTGTGGACCCGGCTGTGAAAAATTTTCTTCATCAGCAGACCAAAAAACTTATTACCAGAGGAATGCCCGGAGATAAAGCTGTAAAAGCAGCCAACAAGCTGTTGGTAGGCAGGATGAATGTTCAGGATCATATCCGTTTTGCGATGGATTATTATGAAATGATGGTATGGCTTCTTGCCGCATCACTCTTATTGATTTTCCTTTTCCCGTATCTGAACCGCACCGCTCTTTATCTGAGATCCCGCAGACTGTCGCCTGCATAGTATAAAGTTTAAATTTTTAATTACCTCAAAAGTATAGCTTGTTAGCTGATTTTATAGCAGAGTGCTGACGCTGCCTTAATGGGCAGTCTCTTTTTATGACAGACAAGAATATTTGATGGTAACTGTTTGTTTTTTGTTATTGCAGACCAGAAAATTATCGCTCTGTATTTGTAGTTCATGGACGGAAACCAAACAGTTTGATACAAAGGGGAATACAACCAATTGAAACGGCAATATAAATCATTACCTCTTACCGCTGCATGAATGATGAATAATACCAGAATCCAGTTCTCACAGGATCAATTTTCCAACAGAAAATAATGGCAAGAATGAAGGAACTTCATGCAGAGTGGAGTATGATCCAGAAAGACTTCAGGCTTTTATTAAAAATATTAAAAAAGAGACTTTATCTACCAGCAACGGTCATTTCTGGAATTTTTAATTTAAAAAAAAGAAAACGTAATTAATTTATAAACAAGTGTTTGACTTTTTTGCTGTAAAATTTATCTTAAAAATACATTGAAAAATTTGGAGTTAAGGAGGGTTTTTCTATCTTTGCAGTCCCTTAAACAAAGGGATTTACTTGAAAAAGTAAGTGGCCGACTCGGTAGCTCAGCTGGTAGAGCAATACACTTTTAATGTATGGGTCCTGGGTTCGAATCCCAGCCGGGTCACTGGTAAAATTTATAACTCAATGGAGTAATAAATTTTTTTAATGTAAATAAGATTTCTTGTTTATTTTATAAATATTGGAAATTCAATTACCGGATCTGCTGCAGCGTAAATTTTTATCTCTGATTGTGTAAAAGTTAGCAGCATTTAATCCATAAAATGTCTGGAAAGTATTGTAAATAAAGAAAAGGTTTTTATCTTTGCAGTCCCTTGAATAAAGGGTTTACGAGAAAAAGTAAGTAGCCGACTCGGTAGCTCAGCTGGTAGAGCAATACACTTTTAATGTATGGGTCCTGGGTTCGAATCCCAGCCGGGTCACAAAAAAGCTTCAACACATGTTGAAGCTTTTTAATGATGTTTGTTCTTTTTTATTCAACATATTGCATCATGATATTGTGGCCTGAATCTTCGGTGAATGAGTTTTTTATTTCCCGGAAGCCCACTTTTTGATACAGATGGTAAGCCTTCTCATTTCCTGGAGTAACCTCTAAAATGATTTCAACACCATGAAATTGTTTACGGGCTTCATCAATAGCAGCCTCAATTAAACCTTTTCCGATTTGTCTTCCCTGAAATTCTTTTTTTACATACATCTGGTAGATATTTCCGGTGTTGTTTTCATTTTTAACAAAAGTACAGATACCCGCAAGCTCTTGCTGTACAAAAGCTCCCAATACAAATCTTTCCGGTGTTTGTTCTTCAATATCGCTTTCTGTCTGAAACTTTTCGATACTCAGGGCTTCCTGGTATGTTGCTCCAAAAGATTGAGGGAATTTTTCCAGGCTTTCCAGGCGGATGGCCCTGTAAATTTTGCTTTCTTCGGGGAGAAGCTTTCGATAGATAATACTTGTCATAATTAGTTCATTAATATCCCATACAAACAGGTGGATTATTTTAACTTCTTTTTTAATATAAGCATTTGAATTTAAGAATTACATTGGAATTTTCAAATTACTCACGAATTTGTAACAAATTTCATTTCATATAGTCTTATTATGAAAAACATACACCTGCTTTTGATCAGAAAATATACCCCGATAGCAGTCCGAAAACTCTTATAATGTTCATTGAAGGATAAAATCATATGACCTTATTTTCAATGTTACATTTTTGCGAAATAACTTATTTGTTTCATAATAAAGATGATAAAATATGTATATTTAGAACATATATTAAACAAAAAAATTAAAATAGCAGTAGAAAATTATCAACATGTTGATAACAAATATGAATAGGTAGATATATAGATATAAGGAAAATTGGTACTGATGGGAAAGAGTAATCTGATCATTTTTAAAAAAATACATCCAAAAGATATAAAGAATATAACGGCCTGTATAATTGGTATGGGGCTGTTATTATGTATACTCTCATGCCATCATGATTCCCATGAGAAAGATAAAGATAATTTTGATGTTTCCTTATTGACCCAAGGTTCTGAGCTTCAGCTCTCCGGTGAATATGAAGCATTTGTCCGGCTTAATAAAAAATACCTGAGAAAAGCTGCCAGGATGCGGTATACAGCAGGTAAAGGACTGTGCTATCTGAATATGGCAGAAGTCAATGTTTCAGCTGGAAATTATGAAAAAGCCCGTTTTTTTTTGAACAAAGCAGAAAAAGACCTGGTAAATTCTGAAAATGCTTACCATAAAGCAATATTGTATGATGATTATAGTCTTTATTATTCTCACCTTAAAATATATAATAAGGCTTTAGAGAGTAATAATAAAGCATTTTATTACATAAAACAAGCCAAAAAAACGAAGCTTACTCAGAAACTTCTTCCCCGGCTTTATGTAAATAAAGGCATTTATTATGCCTGGAAAGGATGGTTCGGAACGTCTTTAAAGTGTTTTATAAAAGCAAATGCATTGGAAAATTCGGCGTATACCAATTGTATGATGGCACAATACTATCTGTTTACCCGGAAACCTGATTCCGCGGGAATATACATTGCCAGGGCAGATGAAAAAATGCTCAGCCAAAAAACAACAGATGTAGAATCTCTTTGGGTATATTATACCATGGGATATTATTATAATGAAGCGGATAATAGCGAACAAGCTGAAAAAGCTCTTAAAAAAGCCCTTGAAATTAATATCAAGACACGCCGTACCTATTCTTCTCATATAAAAGATGTGTATAAAGCCCTTGCAGAACTGTACAAGAAAAAAAATGACGGTGGAAAGGCGTATTTCTATCTGAAAAAATATATGGAAGAGGAAGGAAGGTCTGATGCCGCCCGATTTGCCGCCATGAATAAAGCTACTGAAGACTTTATTTCAGAAGTGAAGCAGGAATCAGACTGGCATAAAAATGATCTTCCATTATTTATTGCGCTGTCTGTCTCTGTTCTTACCATTTCAGGAGTCTATGTCCGGAAGCTGATTAATAAGGTGCAAAATAAGAAGAATACGTTAAAAAAGCAGACGGAAGCATTAAAGAATCATGTCCAGACAAAACAGCTGGAAGCAGTGACCATGCTTGCTAAAAAAAATGATTCTTCTTTTTTCTTGAAATTTAAAGAACTGGATCCGGGATTTATAAAAGCCCTTCTGAAAATCAATCCGGATCTTGAAAATTCGGAGCTTACTTTCTGTGCGATGTTGAAATTGCGTCTTTCATCCAAGGAAATTGCAGACTATACTTTTGTGCAGCACAAATCTGTCCAGCAAAAAAAATACAGGATCAGAAAAAGATTGAATATTCCCGGAGAAACAGATATTTATGATTTTTTTGAAAATCTGACAGCATAAAAAAAGCAATCACAATAAAAGCTGCAGGATTCTGTTTTATGAAAAGATTTACCGCTGATCTCATCAGAAATAACCATTGAATTTAAACCAACAGATACCGTTTATAGGGATCACTTAATCATGATTTATACAGGAATTTAGCTTAATAAAGGAGCATATGATACGTAGTTTTCTTTCTGTTTTACTTATTATTTTAGTTTCGTGCCATTCTCATAACAAAAAGGAGGCTCAAAGGAAATTTGATACCTCTTTGCTAAAGCAGAATGAGAAATTCAGACTTGCCGGAGATTATGATTCATTGATTGATCTTAATAAAAGATATTACAAACAGGCTGATACAATGAATTATGAAGACGGAAAGGCCCTTTGCTATATCAACCTGGCAGAACTTAATATTTCACTGGAAAACTTTCAGAAGTCACAGATCCTTTTTGATAACGCAAAAAAAATCCTGGATGATTCGGATGATAATATGCACAAAGCCAGGTTTTATAACGTCTATGGCCGTTTTAATGTAGAACTCCGAAGACTTGATAAAGCCTTTCAGTATAATAATGAAGCCATGCGCTTCATACAGAAAAGTGAGAAATCAGAGCTCAAAAATGATATTCTTTTCAGTATTTATCTGAGGCAGGCTATTTACCTGATTCAAAAAAAAGAAAACGAAAAAGCACTTGAATATTTCCATAAAGCAAAAAAGCTGGACGATACCGGCCTTGCAGACTGTGCTATAAGCGATTACATTTATATGCATAAAAACAGGGATTCAGCATATAAATACATAACAATTGCTTACAACAAAGCCAATATAGGAGGTAAGGAAGATGGAATAGCTCTGTATGCCAATACCATTATGGGAGAATATTTTCTTAATACCAAAGAATATAACAAGGCAGAAGACGCTTTTAAAAAAGCACTGAAAATCAACGAGAAAACAAAACGCATCTATGCCTATTATGCCAAGTATATCTATAATGATCTCAGGGTGTTATATGAAAATACAGGTGATAAAGAGAAGGCATACTTTTATCTGAAAGCCTATACAGATGCTTTTTATAAAACCAATACATCATTACTGGCTACAATCAATCAGGATATGGAGTCCTTTATTACAGAAACCCGGAAAGATGCTGATCATCACCAAAATAAAATATACTGGATCATTTCCCTGTCGTTTATAGGTCTTTGCCTGTTGGGATTGTATGCATGGAGAATTATTATCGCATTGAGGAAAAGAAAGAAAGTGCTTGCCCATGAAGCTGAAAACCTGAAAATAAAGATGAACAGCAATAGGCAGGAAGAAATTATAAAACTTGGTAAAAAGAATGATCCTGAGTTTCTGGATTGCTTTAAAGAAGGTTATCCTGGGTTTATAGATCAGCTTTTAAAGATTAATCCAGGACTTGAAAATTCTGAACTTGTTTTTTGTGCTATGCTTAAACTGCATTTTACCTCTAAAGAAATTGCAGCCTACACTTTAGTTCAGCACAGAAGTATTCAGCAGAAAAAATACAGGATCAGAAAAAAACTGAATATTCCCGGAGAGACAGATATCTATCATTTCTTTGACAGCTTAAAATAATTCAAAAAAAAAACTGTCTGACTCATCTGGTCAGACAGTATTCGAAATATTCTCTTTTCACCACTCGGATTTCTTTGTGGTCTCTTTGTTCAAATATGAAAAATTTTAACGGGAACAAGAAAAAAAACTATACTACATAAGTACTACATGAGATGTTGTTAGTTGCAAGTATTTGATATTCAAAACTTTGGTATTTTATGGTTGTTGATGTGTTCCTGGAAAAAATGGCGGGTTATTTTAAAAATCTTCCTTTCTTTTATTCTGTATTTTTACTATTTCTTTTTAGGAACATCTGTTTTTATTTGATTTTCAATCTGTTTTTTCATCTTTTTAAACTGGCACGTTAAATATTTTTTCTTTAAAAAAGTAAATATATAGGACTAAAGTGTATGTTAATTATAACATACTGATAATTAGCTTCTTATGGTATTTGTTGTATCTGTGTAGTATCATTTTATTTTGTTTTTTATTCAAAATATATAAGTTTTGTATCCAGTTTTGTTGTGAATTTTATATGGTTCGTTTCTTTTTCTTGAATTTATAATAACGTTTATCCAGATTTAAGTACAAGATCTGAAATGAACTTTCGATAAAAGTTTTCAACACATTATCCAAATAACTTTAAATAAATTTATGAAAAAAAGAATTTTATTCGTTTGTGCATTAGCATCTTCTTTTACAGTTTTCAATGCTCAGAGATGGGAATCTGTCTCTCAGAAAACTTCACAGATAAGAAAAGGAGTAGAGGTACAGCATTCTTACAGAGTGGATCTGAAATCGCTTCGGGAAATGCTAAGAAATGCTGAAGAAACCGGGAAAAATACAAAGCCGGTTATTATTTCATTACCCACCGTAGAAGGAAAGATCGAAAAATTTGCGGTGTACAGTAATCCGGTGATGGATCAGTCGCTGGCAGAAAGATATCAGCTGGGATCATATGTGGGAATAGGCGTAGATGATCCGTCTAAGTATTTAAGATTCAGTACATCTCCAAATGACATGCAGTCTATGATCATTAAAGATGGTATATTCCAGTTTATAGAACCCATAAGTGCTGATAAACAAACATACGGGGTTTTTTATAAAACAAAGGAAAAAGGAGGTATACACGGTTTTGAATGTGATACAGAATATGATCTTAAAGATATGGGTAAGCTGGTGGAGAATGGGAAAAAAATGCTTTCCAATGTAGGAATTACCAACAGGCCTACTAATACCAAATACAGAACTTTCAGAATGGCCATAGCTGCTACCGGTGAGTACACGCAATTTCACGGCGGTACAGCTGCAGGAGCAGTTGCTGCTATTAATAATACAATGACGAGAATCAATGGCGTTTTTGAGAGAGATTTCGGGGCTCATTTTAATGTACTGGATCTTCCGGGAATCATTTATACTGATCCGGCAACCGATTTTTACACTCCTCAGGCTGCTGCAACTGATCCGTCGCTAAATTTACAGTTACAACAAAAACTTACAGCAGATGTAGGAAATGCGAACTATGATATTGGGCATGTATTTCATTGCAATGCAGGACAAAGCAGAAATGGCAATGCAGGAGGAATAGGAATTGTTTGCACGAATCCTGCAACGAACACTTCTTTAGCAAAAGGATCTGCTTTTTCAATGAGTCCGGATCCTGTAGGAGAAGTATTTGATTTAATGGCAGCTCACGAAATGGGGCACCAGCTGGGCGCTAACCATACCTTCTCTATGAGGACCGAAGCTTCAGGAGCTAATGTAGAACCTTGGGGAGGAACAACAATTATGGGATATCCGGGAATTACACAAGATAATATTCAGGCAAATATGGATGGGTATTTCCATTATAAATCTATTTCCCAGGTATTAAATAACCTGGAATCTAAAGTAGGATGTGGTGTTGCTACGGATATCATCAACAATACTGCTCCGGTAATTACTCCGCTTGCTAATTATTCTATCCCTATGGGGACCGCTTACTACCTGGATGCGGTAGCAGCAGATGCTGAAAGTGACCCTGTAACCTATACATGGGAACAGTATAATAGTGTGGGAGACAGAAATACCATTTCAGGGGACAGCGGATGGGGGTATAATGCAGAAGGTGCAATCGCAAGATCATTGCCGGGAACAGCTAACAGCAGAAGATATTTTCCTAAACTGGAAACGGTATTAAATGGTGTTTTGACAGACAAACAAGTATGGGAAACCGTTTCTTACATCCCCAGAACATTAAATTATGCAGTAACAGTAAGAGATCAGAATGCATTAAGACCAATGACTTCTACTGCCGAAACAGTGATAACAGTAGGTTCTAACGGACCTTTCAAATTCAATGGTCTTACGACAGCATCCGTTTTATATAATGATGCATCTAATACCATCACATGGGATACTGCAAATACCAATAACGCTCCCTATAATGTAGCGGCTGTAAAAATAGATTATACAGCCAATAACGGGACTACGTGGACGGATCTGGTAGCTTCCACACCCAATACAGGAAGCTATGCTGTACAAATGCCGGCCAATGTAACAGGTGCTGTTAAATTAAGAATATCAGCAATAGGTAATATCTTCTATGCTGTATCTCCGTCTGTAACAGTAGGATCTGCTCCTACTTCTACTATTGCTGCTCCAACAGGTGTCTCTGCAATAGATACAGAAGTTTTAAAAACATCTGCAAGAATATCATGGAATAAAGTACCAGGCGCTACTTATTCCGTCAATTACAGAAAAGTAGGGGCTGCAGGCTGGTCAAATACAACAAGCACAGTAAACTCTGTATTACTGTCAAACCTGGAAGATGAAACCGATTATGACGTGCAGGTTGCTGCTGTTGTGAATAGTGTGCCAGGTGCATTCTCAGCTAATTATGCGTTTAAAACCAAAGGGCTGAGAACAGGTGCAGATTATTGTTTAATGACTACAGGAGGAAATGGCGGAAGCTTTAATAGTGGTCTTGTAAAATTAACATTATCTAACCTGGCCTATGTATATACAGGATTGGATGTTTATAAAACATATCTTGATTTTAGTGAAGATGCTGCCAAGGTAGTTAACTTAACAAAAGGAACTCAGTATACTGCGAGCTTTAGAAACCTTGCAGGAGGAAACTATAATGACTGGCTTGAAATCTGGATAGATTACAACAGAAACGGAGCATTCGAAAGTTCTGAAAAGGTGGCTTCCAGCGGAGCACTTCCTTTCTATGCCGCTGCTGCTCAGGCTTATCTTCGTGACGGAAATGTTACATTTACCGTACCTGATACCGCTTATTCTGGTGATAAACTATTGAGAATGAGAGTGGCAAGTGCTTTCTTTAATGCAGCCAGCGGACCATGCGGAAGTCCTACTGTACCGGTAAATGGTGGTGGAATCGTTTCTGTAGGATCTTTCAGAGATTTTTCTGTGAAAATTTCGGAAAATGCTAACCTCGCCGTAAGAGAATCTGCAGATTCAAAATCATCAGAAATATCTGTTTATCCTAATCCCGCAGATACATTTGTAGAAGTGAAAAACCTTAAAGGTAAAGGGAGCTACAAAATTTACAGTGCGGATGGAAGACTTGTTCAGGAAGGGCAGATTGATGGAAAAATTAATGTAGCTTCTTTAGTAAAAGGAATGTATGTGATCACGATAAAAGATGACAATACTACGTATAATACTAAGTTAATCAAAAAATAACACACATGAATCTCCATATCTGGATCTAAAATGGAGCGAGAAAAAATTTATTAAGCTTAAAAAGGCTGTCTCTGAGTGGAGGCAGCCTTTGTTTGACTATGAAGTGAGATGGCCGTTAAAAAAATCAAGCATGGTTGCTAATGATTTTTCAGAATGCATCCGCTCTCCATTTTCAAGGGATTCCTGTGTGGCAATGGCAGCTCTTTTCCGCATTATTTGTTCATAATCGGAGATTGCTTCCTGCAAACTGCTGAAATGGGTACCTGTTAAATGCTCACTCAGTTCAAGGGCATCCAGCATAGCCATATTGGCACCTTCTCCTGCAAATGGTGGCATTACGTGGGCCGCATCACCTATCAGGGTCAGGTTGGGCTGAGCTTTCCATGTCTGGTCTAAAGGCATATAGTAAATCAGACGTGGAATAAAAGGAGTGGCGGCATTTTTAAAAAGCTCTTCCCACACCGGGCTCCATTCAGTATATTCTGTGTTGAACCAGTTCAGAATCTGTGTATTATCGGAAAAGTTGAGACCGCTTGTGACAGGCCAGTTTTCATCGGCTTTAAAGCTCGCATAAAATCCAAGATCGCCATTCCCCTTCTGACCAAGTAAAATATTTTGAGTATTTCCGAAAGCCATTATTTTTCCTCCTTTGACCATAGCATCAATTGAGGGCGCATTTTCTTTTGAAACAGTGCCTTCCACCATAATAATTCCGGAATAAACCGGTTTGATCTCGGTAAGATAAGGGCGTATTTTGGAATTGGTTCCATCAGCGGCAATGACAAGATCAGAGTATGCTGAAGTTCCATTTTTAAAATGCAGCATCCAGCCTTCATTTTGACGTTCCATAGTGAGAAAATGACTGTCCCAGATTACTGTTTCAGGCTGTAGAGAATCCAGCAGCATATTTCTTAACGGGCCGCGGTCTATTTCCGGACGGAAATGCTCATGTCCAAAATCCTCTTCAGGTTTTGTTTCATGATCGTTAAAAAATATTTCTGCCTTTTCATTGACAATCAGGGTTCTGTCTGCACCGGGACGGAAGGTTTTCTTAAATTCATCCAGCAGTTCTGCTTTACGGATGGCTGCCAGTCCGGAATCTTCATGCATATCAAGTGGCGAACCCTGTACACGGGCATGTTTATCGAAGTCTCTTTCATATACTTTTACGGCTGCACCTTTCAGCTGTAAAAGTCTTGCCAGTGTAAGCCCTGCAGGACCGCCACCAACGATTGCTATTGATTTATTTTCTATCAGCATTGTTAATTAAATTTTACAATGCAAATTTATTTTCCTTTCAACACTGATAATAGTACAAATCGGTCGTTTTTATTTTTGGATAATTCTTTAGGGGCAACTCCTGAAAATTTCTTCACTTCTTTGATAAAATGATTCTGATCGGTATAATTAAGTTCCGGAAAGAGCCTTCCCTGTGCGATATGTTCCAATGATTTTCTGAAACGTAAAATAGTAGAGTAGGCTTTTAATGACAGCCCAAGCTGTTTCGTAAAGTAACGGTTGATTTGCCTGCTGCTCCAGCCTGTTTTTCCTGAAAGTTCCTGAACACTCATTTCTCCTTTTGAGGTATATATCAGTTCAAAAAGTCTGCGTTTTCTTTCATCTACTTTTTGGGGAAGCAGTTCTTTTATTTTTTGAGTTGCTTTTATACAGCAATAGCTAAAATCCTTTATATCCTCAGCTTTAAAATTCCAGAAATCAGGAGAAAGTTCTTTTCCGATGTTCAATAAATCTGCGATGGAGGTATTCAGGATATATTCAACAGCCAGAGGCTTGAAGCTGACCACAAAAGCAATCGTATGTGGATTAATATATCTTTGTTCCGGATAGGTTTCCAATCCGATAAGGGTAATATGAAAAGGTTCTGATGCTGATTGTGAGAAAAATAAATCAATTCTCCCGTCAGGTATAATGACCACTTCCTTTGCTTCATCTGAAAGGTTCTGAAAAGTCCCCAGACTTTCAACGAATTCGGCGATTTCCTTATCAGGTTCAATGAAGTTATAAGTAAAATCATGGTCCATAGTAATGCTATCTGCTTTTTAAAGAAGGAATTTACAAAATTTGTTATAAGCTGCCAATATAGAGATAAATTTGTCCTAGTAGTCAATAATTATCTTTAGAATGTCTAAATGAAGTTCTTCTAATTACGGTTTTCCGTAAGTTATAGCCATTTTTTTTATTTAATATTGCCGAATAATCAACTCAACCATGGAAATTTTATTAATCATTATTTTATTTGTCCTGATACTTTATACTGTTAGTACCTCGGGCAGGTTAAAAAAAGAAATTCTTCAAAAAGATACTCAGATTACAAGTTTGAAGAGAGATAATAATCAATTGAAAATAGAGATTTCCAACATACAACTTGATAAGATTACTCTTAGTAAAAAAGTAGCAGAATTATTACAACATAATGATGCCTTGCGAAAATATCAAGATATTATTGATGTAAAAGTAGAATGTGATTATCTTCTTAAAAAAGCCGAAAGAGATAGCTTGAAACTAAGAGAAAAGGCAGGGCAAGAACTTTTAGATGCACAGAGTGAGGCTAGGGATATTCGTAGAAATGTAAAGGAAAACACGGAGAAAAAATCCAGGGAAATAGCCTTATTATATGAAAATGCAGTAAACGAAACTAACCGTATTGTAGAAAATGCGAAAGTAAGAGCAGAAACAATAGGTGGGGATGCTTACCGAAGTTTAAGAGAAGCTGATCAGATTGCTGACAGAATAAAAGCAATGAAAAATGTGATCAAAGGTTATGGTAATGAATATTTAATACCAACATATACATTACTGGATGATCTTGCAGAAGATTTTGGGCATAAAGAAGCTGGCGATAAACTTAAAAAGCTTAGACATAACAATAAACTAATGATTGTAAGCAGACAGGCTGGTATCTGTGATTATATGGATGAATCAAGAAGAAATACAGCTATTGATTTTGTTATTGATGCCTATAATGGAAAAGTAGATTCTATTTTGGCATCAGTAAAGAAAGATAACTTTGGTATACTGAAACAAAAAATGGATGATGCATTCCAATTGGTAAATTTTAATGGACAAGCTTTTAGAAATGCAAGAATATCTGATGTTTATCATAATGCAAGAATCGAAGAGTTAAAATGGGCAGTTGTCGTTCAGGAACTGAAATGGCAAGAACAGGAAGAGCAAAGACAGATTCGGGAGCAGATTCGGGAAGAAGAAAGAGCTCGTAAAGAGTATGAAAAAGCAATCAAAGAGGCAGAAAAAGAAGAGCAAACTTTAAAAAGACTGATTGAGAAAGCTGAATCTCAGGTAGCCAGAGCAAATGAAGAACAAAAAATCTTTTTTCAGCAGCAACTTGAAGAATTACAGCAAAAACTTACTCAGGCTGAAGAGAAAAATCAAAGAGCAATCTCAATGGCTCAGCAGACCAGAACCGGAAATGTATACATTATTTCAAATATCGGTTCATTTGGAGAAGATGTTTATAAAATTGGTATGACAAGACGTTTGGATCCTTTAGACCGTGTTCGTGAGCTTGGGGATGCAAGTGTCCCTTTTGAGTTCGATGTTCATGCCATGATATATGCTGAAGATGCCCCAGGCCTAGAAAAACAGCTTCATAAAAAGTTTTTGAAAAGTCAGCTTAATAAAATTAATCCAAGAAAGGAATTTTTTAGATTAAATATTCATGATGTCAGAAGCTATATTGATTCTATGGGAATCGCTTGTAAATGGACGCTGGCAGCAGAAGCAAAACAATACCGCGAAACTTTGAAGCTTGAAGAAGATATGAAAACCAATAAACAGCTTGAAGCAGAATGGAAACAATATCAGGAGGTTACAGATCCTGTAACTTATGATGAAGTTCTCTCAGAAGAATAACTTTTTTACAAAAATAAAACCCTTTAAGCCAAAATTTAAAGGGTTTTTGTTTCATATAAATATCATTCCGTAAGATGCGAAAATTTCTCTCCTCTGGAGGGTGACAAAATTCAAAGAATTTTTGACGGGGTGGTTTTAAAGCATTTGATTCCAGACTTCCACGAATTATTGCTAATTTAGATGACTCAAAGTATATTTATGATGATATTTTAATGGACAAATCATCACTTAATACTTACTTCCATTCCCTGTTCAGCATCAGAACGGAAGTGGTTGAAAAGATGACTGAAACTTTTAATCATTTTGAATTAAAAGCGAATACGGTTTTGCTGGATATAGATACGATCAGTACCAAAACATACTTTCTGGAAAAGGGCTATGTGCGGTCGTATATATTGAATGAAGATAATGAGGAAATTACCACCAATATTTATAGAGCACCCTGCTTCGTTAACGATTTTCTGTCTTTTTTCAGACAGCAGCCTGCCAAAGAAATATACCAGACTGTAACTGAATGTGTTTTCTGGGAAACAGGATTGGAAAATGTACAGCATAACTTCCATACTATTCCTGAATTCAGAGAGTTCAGCAGGCTTCTTTTCGTTCTCAATTACTATACTATTCACGACAGGCTGATCGAAATGGCGAGCCAGAAGGCTTCTACAAGATATTTTAATCTGATGAAGAAAGATCCTGATATTTTCCAGCATGTTCCTTTGAAAATAATTGCTTCTTATCTGGGAATTAAAGACAGTTCACTAAGCAGGATCAGAAGGGATATTCATAAAATATAATTTCTTTTCATTTGTCAAGCGATATTTCAGGAATCAACACTCATCTTTGCTTAAAAATAATTTCATGAACAAAAAACATATTGTTGTTGTAGGATTGGGTGGTGTAGGCGGTTATTTTGGATTTAAAATCAATCAGACCAATGAAACTTCCGGAAAATATACCGTTACTTTTGTTGCCCGCGGAGAAACTTATGGGAAAGTAAAAGAAAACGGATTGACATTGTTATCCCCTGAACATTCCAATACTCAGACTCATCCAGATGCGATTGTGCAGAATATCCGTGATATCCAAAATCCAGATCTGGTATTGATTTGTGTAAAAGAATACGATCTTGAAAATGTCTGTAAGCAGTTACTGTCAGTTATTAACAAAGACACCATACTGCTTCCGATGATGAACGGAGCAGATATTTATGACAGGATACGTAAAATAATTCCGGGTCATACTGTTCTTCCAACCTGTATCTATGTAGCTTCCCATATTAAAGAAAAAGGAATAGTGGAACATAAGGGAAAAGCCGGAAAAATGATTGTGGGAAGAGACCCGAAACATTTTTCTGTCCCGCTGGAATGGATTACAGATTTATTGAGTCAAAGTAAAATTGATTTTGATTTTAAAGACAATTCATTAACAGATATCTGGACGAAATTCATATTTATCGCAAGTTTCGGATTGGTAACGGCGAAGCATAATTCATCTATCGGAACTGTATGTACAAATGAGCAGCAGAAGAAAGAAGCAGCTGAGATTATGAAAGAAATCAAACAGATCGCCGATAAAAAAGGAATCTATCTTCAGGAAGATATCATCAGTGCCACTTTCGAAAAAGCCTCAACATTTCCTTTTGAAACACCTACTTCTTTACAGCTTGATATTCATTCAGGAAAGAAGGATAATGAACTGGAATTGTTTGCCGGAGCTGTGCTAAAATATGGCGCTGAACTTGGAATAGAAACTCCTTTTACTCAAAAAATCTACACTGAGATTAAAAAGAAAATAAGTTTAGGCTAAAGCCGAATGAAAAAGAAATATAAGAAGGCGGGTTAAAACCCGCCTCAATTGAAATCAAATATAAAAGATAGAAATTTTTTAGTCGTTCTCTTACTTCATAGCGTTAATTAAAGTATTCAGCCGAATATTCAGATACTATGCATGAATTTTTGTCTGTTCAATAATACTTCTTCGGTTTCCCGGTGATCAGGATCATCCACACAACAGTCTACAGGGCACACCGCCTTACATTGTGGTTCTTCATGAAAGCCTTTACATTCCGTACATTTTCCGGAAACAATATAATAGACCTCATCTGAAACTGCTTCGTGGTAGGCATCGGCATCATCTTCTGTACCGTCAGGAAATATAATATGTCCTGAAAGTTTTGTTTTGTCTTTCCAGCGCCAGTCTATTGCGCCTTCGTAAATGGCTGAGTTGGGACATTCAGGTTCGCAGGCCCCACAGTTGATACAGGCATCTGTTATTTTTATAGCCATATTGTATGAATTTAAAGGTTTAAAAAAGAGATTCCTTCAATACTGACCGATTCGGAAATCCCAGCTAAACTTAATTCCAGCAGTTCACACTGTTTTTTTAATAGCATCATAAAGTGTGCTAATTTTTATTTTTAAATCATTAATCTGCTGCAATTTCTATCAGAAGCCTATACATCTGGGCGTAAAGTGCATCTGGCAGGCTAATCTCCTGGCTGTATTAAAGTTGAAGGATTCACGCTTTCTATTTTCTTAGAAGCAGCAATGCTGATGAGCTTATCAAATTTACCGGCATAGAGCTCTGAAATTTGAGTTGATTGGTCTGAAACAAATAATGATGATCTGATGACAGGTACACTGAATGGGATTGGCCACGCACGCAATGATTTGGCAATAGCCTCCATAGTATTGATGCCCTGCATCGCCTGCAGACCATCTGCCCAGCAGACCATGCCAACGGTTTTATCGGTGAGGTAAGGTTCATACCTGTCGGCGGTTACTTCAAGCCAGTCCAGACAGTTTTTCATCACACCGGGAATGCTTCCGTGATAAAGAGGAGCCAGCCAGATATGCAGATCTGCATCGGTGAACATCTGAGTCATCCGTTCTACTGCCAAAGGAGTTTTGGGAAGAGTGACATCAAATAAAGGGATACCGGAATCAGCAAGCGTAAAAACTTCAGCCTGAATTCCCCGTGCTTTCAGACGTTCAGAAAAATAATCCGAAATCAGTCCGGAAGTAGATAAAGTTCTTCTTTCCAGCGATCCGTTGAATATGATTGCTTTCATTTTTTATTGTTTAAAAATTACTTTGGGTAATCCTACCTCGCCGTACAGCAGTGTTTTGACCAGCGGTTTCAACAGTCCGGCTGCTAATAAATACAACGCAGGATCATGATTGGTACTTGCCCGGACAACCACTTTCTGATTCTTATAGTGCTTCAGATCAGCATAAATAAGACGCCGTTTCCAAAGATCAAGCAGAATTGTTTCTGCATTGTTTAAATCAACATACGAAGCATACGGAGACAGCTTCTCCATGATCAGCATATAGGCCCAGGGTGGAATAATAGCATCTGTAGAGCATATGATTCCTACTGCTTTTTCGTTATATACAGAAAAATCTACTGCCGCAATTGATTCTTTAAATTCCTTCTCCTTGACAATCATTCCCATGAAAAGATGATCTTTGATATCCAGCTCTACAATTTCCGTAGTCGGTTTGTAGTCTGAGAGATCAAGGGCAATAATTCCTGAAGCCTTTGCTTTATTGATAAAATTTTCCTCAGTCATAGCTTATTTACATTAGTGTTAATTATCTTACTTTTGACAAAGCCTCTTCATATTTTTTCTCAACAGCAGACCAATCTAATACAGACCAGAAAGCATCCAGATAATCTGCACGCTTATTTTGATAATTAAGGTAATAGGCATGTTCCCAAACATCTATTCCGAGAATAGGAAAACCTCTGTTCATCGAAAGAATATCCATCATCGGGTTATCCTGATTTGGAGTAGAACTGATCGCAAGTGATCCGTTGAATTTTACATACAGCCATACCCATCCTGATCCGAACTGTGACAAACCTGTTTTTTTCATTTCTGCTTTAAGGTCCTCAAGACTGCCGAAAGTAGCTGTGATATCATCATGAAGCATGCCTTCAGGACTAAGCTTAGGCTGGGGAGAAAGAATTTCCCAGAACAAAGAGTGATTGTAGTGGCCGCCACCATTATTTCTTACAGCAGGACTGTATTCACTTATTCTTTGCAGTAAAGAATCAAGGTCAGGATTGGTTTCGCTGGTTTGAGCAAGAGCTGTGTTCAGATTATCCACATAAGCCTGGTGGTGGCGTTGATGGTGAATCGTCATTGTTTCTTTATCTATAAAAGGAGCTAAAGCATCATAAGCATAGGTCAGCTGGGGTAGTGTAAATAAGGTCATCGTATTTATTTTTTAATGTATTACAAAGGTAAAAATATATTTAAATAAAACAACTTTTTAGTTGTTTTATTGATTCTTTTATTTCAATGTCCCAAGTCTTGTAAATGTTCATTTTAAGCTTAAAATTGATGAATTATAGAAAATGACTATATTTGTTGTTGAAAAATAAAACAACCTAAATATTGTCAAATGAGGAAGCCGGCTGCTGATCGAATTCTGATGTTTCTTAAAATGAGAGGTGAAGTTACATCGCTTCTTATTGCTGAAGAACTGTCGATTACCAAAGAAGGGGCGAGAAAGCATTTACTGAATCTTGCTCAGGAAGGATTGATCCGTTCTTTGGTGAAGAGCGAAGGAGTTGGCCGTCCGTCAACTTACTATGCCCTTACAGAGAAAGGATGGGCCCAGTTTCCGGATACCCATGCAGATGTGACGGTTCAGATTTTGAGGTCAGTGAAAAATCTGTTGGGCGAAAATGCCCTGGATCTGTTAATCAGCGACCGGGAAAAGAATACCCATGAACGATATGAAAAAGTTTTGACCAAAGCAAAATCACTGGAACAGCGCCTTGAGTCCCTTGCAAGAGTGCGCAGCGAAGAAGGGTATATGGCCGAATGGAAAAAAGAAGGCCAGGAATATTTTCTGATTGAAAATCATTGCCCGATATGTGCTGCAGCAACCGAATGCCAGGGTTTCTGCCGTGCCGAGTTATCCAATTTCCAGTCGTTGATAGGGAAAGAGTACAAAGTGGAAAGAATAGACCATATTATTTCCGGAGGACAGCGCTGTGTGTATAGAATAAGCCAGGAATTCTCCTGAGGCTGCGCAGCAAATTGGTCATTCACAACCCAGAATCCTGAACCCCAAACTTCGTTCAATATTTTGTCAAAATCTCCATCAAAAACAGAATAGAAACCAGCTTTTTAGACGACTGGTATTCCGGATTCAGCTGTTCCCGGATTTCTCCCAAAGCTTTGCTTAATTTATTACTCACTGTCTTATTGCTGAATCCCAATGCTTCTGCGGTTTCATTCACAGACATATTTTTCCGGATTCTCATATCGTAAACCTGCTGCTCCGTTGAGGGAAGCTGGGAAACTACCTCATCAATCATTGATAATAAAGTACTTATTTCGTTCTCCTCAAGGATTTCAAAATAATCAGAATCTGCGATTTCAATTTCATTCGGAATATCAAACTCATCAATACTCAGGGTAGGAGGAGCTTTTTTGTAGCTGTTATAAAAATCAATAATCCGATAATGCAGATGGCGGAGAAGGTAACCTTTGGCACTTTCTGCATCGTCGGTTTGTATACCCTCTGTATTTTCAAGAATCTTCATCCAGAGGTTCTGAAGAATTTCTTCAGAGACTTCTTTATCCCGTGTCCGTACAAAGACAAAGCGATACAGACTATCCCAGTATCGGTCATACAGCAGCATAAATGCAGGGCGGTCGCCTGATTTTATTTTCTTTAATAATGTATAGTCTGTTGGGCTCATATTGTGATACAAAATTACCTAAAGGAAAATTAACTTTTTGTGAACTTTGGGTATGGCAAGATTAAATATTTCTGAAAAACAGGGCTCAAATAGAACGCTAATGTTGAGTAAATGTGAAAAAGCTTGGAAATTATTAACAATTTGGTGGTAATGTGAATATAACGTTAAGAATACATTAGGGAAGTTTTTCATTTTCACTGTCTTATAGATAGAAGTATCTGTGAATACGATGAAAGACTTTATGAAAAAACATTTAACCTATAAAAATATTGAAGCCTTTGTTTTCAGACTTTGGGAACGGGAAGTTTCGGAAGACCCAATTTCCGAAAAAGAAAATGAGCTTTTAAGACAATGGAAAATTCAGGCAGAAAAAGGTCTGGATGCTGTTTATAGCACAGAATCCAAAGAAAGGGTATTATCCGGCCTTGAACATTACTTTTCTCAAGCAGATATTATTTCTATCCAGCCCGCAAAAACCTTTAAAACACATCTCTATAAAATTGCTGCGGTTATTATTCTGCTTCTGTCATTGGGAGGAATTTTCACTTATACCATGTTCATTAAGCCGGATGTTTATCTTGCAAAATCCGGAAAGCGGATTGTTCATCTTGAAGACGGATCTGTAGTTACTCTCTTGCCAGGTGCAGAACTGACTGTAGAAAAATCTTTCCCTGCATCCACCAGGGTTGTGGATTTAAAAGGAAATGCCATATTCTCTGTGGCAAAATCTAAAACACATCCTTTCATCGTTCGTGCAGATGGTTTCAGCACTAAAGTATTGGGAACAGTATTTAAAATCTCACAGTCAGGCAGGAAAAAAGCAGTTGACCTTTATGAAGGGAAGGTGGCTGTATCTTCTCCGGGCGTTCCCGTTTCTTTCCTTACACCGAATCAGAAGTGGACCAACTTCGGGATTGCTCATACTACAGCGGTTATTTCATTGAAACAGGTGAAAAATTCATCAAGAAAAGTTTCTTCAGTATTGTCTTTGAGCTTTAATGATGTTCCTTTAAAAGAAGTAGTAGCAGTGCTGGAAAGCAGCTATAGCACCAAAGTATTGTACCCTAAAGAAGCTGAACATAAAAAGATCACTGCTGATTTTACCGGTGGAACAGTCGGTGAAAATATTGAATCGCTGGCCTTCATCCTGGGACTGGAAGTCCAGAAAAAAGAAAATACCTATATCCTTAAGAAATAAATCATTATTCAAAAAAAAAATAAATAATCATAATCAAGAGAACACTATTAAGTATGAAAAGTTTGAAATGTGGGATTACCATAGCAGCCTTATTTTTTACTGTAGCCGCAGAAGCTCAGGAGCTGGTTCAGAAAGTAACATTTTCTGTACCTGCCAACAGACCGTTGATTGAAGTTTTAGAAGAGTTTGCCGGAAAAACGGGGATGAGGCTGGCTTATTCCAGGGTAGATATTAAAGAGCTGAAGGTAAGAGGAGTGAAATGCGAAAATACTTCTGTCAATAATTGTCTGAAGGATATTACCAATGGCCTTCCTGTGATATACCGACTGCATGGTGACCTTATTTCGATAAAATATGAAAGTTCTGATTTATCTGTACCGGGAAAGGGACGAATTTCCGGTAAAATAGTGGATGAGGTGGGAAATCCCATTACCGGAGCAGAAGTGAATATTGCTCAGAAAACTGCAGTAACAGATAATAACGGAGATTTTACCATAGATCTTTCTTCAGGAACTTATAACCTGACCATAAAAGCTCCCAAATATAATACGCTGAGGGTTGAAAAACTATCTGTGACCAATAAAGAAACCAATTCAGTTTCATTTGCATTAAACAAAGCTTCCGATAAAATTACAGACATCAAAGAAGTCGTGATTACCGCAGCCCGTAAAGCAGATACCCAGGCCGGGCTTCTTGCCCAGCAGAAGAAAGCAGCACAGATGAGCGATGGTATTTCAGCGGAACAGATTTCCAAAACTCCGGACAGCGATGTAGGTGGAACTTTGAAAAGAGTAACGGGAATTACCACTATCGATAATAAATATGTAGTTGTACGATCTATGGGAGAACGATGGAATACCGCTGCCATGGATGGAATCAATCTCCCAAGTACCGAAGCTTATAACCAGAACTTTTCATTTGATATTATCCCTACAGCCATGGTAGAAAGCGTTGTGGTAAGCAAATCAGCCACTCCGGATATGAATGCCAGCTTTGCGGGAGGATATGTGGAAGTGAGAACCAAGGATATTCCCAACGAGAACTTTACAACCGTTACATTAGGAACTTCATATAACGATCAGTCGGCTTTCAAAGAATTTCTGACCCGTAAACGTGGGAAGTACGATTATTTCGGGTATGATGACGGTACAAGGGATTTTCCCAAAGGACTAGAAGCGATGATCTGGACAGATCCAAGGTTTTTTGAACAATCCAGACAGTTTACCAATGACAATTTCAGCACCTATAAAACCAGAGGTGACATGGGATCTAATATCCAGCTGGCATTAGGAAGAACATATGCACTAAAAAACAATAATAAATGGGGATTTGCCGGCGCATTTGTCATCAGAAATGAACAGAATAAGCTGGATATTGATCATACGGGAAGAGGAAACTGGCTGGATACCACAGGAATGCCTGATGCAAACGGGCAGATTCCATTCTATAACTTCAAAAACAGCGGAGCTTCCTACAATTATAACTCTACACTGGCAGGGATGTTGAACTTTGGGCTGCAGCTGGGAAAAAACAGAATTTCATTCCGTAATTCCTACACCCATATTTTTGATAATACATTAACAAGAGTTACCGGCTGGAATGAGTATACTACTAATAGTGGTATGGCTGCCAATGCAGAATTAGCCTACAATTATTTTTATAACGGAGTCATACCTAATAATGATCCGGCTCAGATCAAGAATTTAGACAGACCTTATACCGATAATACCAACTATCCGATTTTTCAAACCCTTTTGCAAAATAAAATGGAAGGAAATCATAAAATAGGAAATACTGAGATAACCTGGTTTGCAGCCCATACAGGAGTGGCTTCTGACACCAAAGATTACACACAGTATATTACCCGGTATGATTTTATCGGAAATGAAATTCTGACTTATCATAAGATCTATAATTCCGGAGCAGATTTCTACAGAGGATATATAGAAAATAAAGAAACCGATTACAACTATGGCGCTTCTGTAAAATGGGACATGGATGCAGGAAGTTTTAAAAACACCATTAAAACCGGATATGCCGGAGCTATAAAAAACAATACCAACCAACAGCAGAAGTTTTTTCTTCGTGTTGATGAAAACAGAAATGTTTCAAATAGTGAAAAAAATTACCTGACAATGTATGGAACCCTTTCAGATTGGTTCAATGGATCTCAATATGTACCGGGAGGTATCGGATGGGAAACCAAGGCATTGTATAAAAACGATAAATATGAAGGAGAAGTAAAACAGCACGCTCTTTATGTTATGTTTGATAACCGTTGGAAGAAATTAAGATTGGTATGGGGACTTCGTGCAGAGTACTTTAAGTATGACCTTATTTCCCAGCAACTGGACACAACTGATGATAAGAATATTGAAAGAGCAGCTATTGAGGATAAGCCATGGCAATTTATGCCCTCTGCAAACTTTACCTACAGCCCTACGAATAAAATCAATTTCAGACTTGCCTATAATAAATCTGTCATCCGTCCGCAGTTTAATGAAAGAACAGGACTTCCTTATTTCGATCCGGTGGCCAACGGTTTGATTTACAATACAGAAATGACCTCTTCTGTCATTAATAATTATGATTTCAAATTTGAGTGGTTTCCAGGATTGGGAGAAATATTTTCTGCAGGGCTTTACTATAAAAATATAGACAGACCCATAGAACGTGAAGGGCATATTTCCAGTGAAGGGAATCTATATCTCTATAACGGTAATTCAAAAAATGCAAAATTATTGGGTGTGGAAGCCGAGGTAAGAAAGAATTTAGGATTTATAGCAGACGAAACCTTTCTGAAAAAGCTTTTTATAAGCGGAAACTTTACCTATAATCATACAAAGGTAGTATCCTTTATAGATCTTTATAAAACAGGAGACAATGATGAAACCTATGAAGTAAAACGTCCATTGTACGGGCAGACTCCGTATGCCTATAACCTTGGATTGACCTATGATGGCGACCGATTGGGACTGAGCTTTTTATACAATGCTAAAGGAGATCAGTATATCACCGTAGGATATGCTTACAAAGGAGAAGAAATACAGCGTCCTTATGCGGTGGCAGACGCACAGGTCTCCTATAAATTCCTTCGCAATAAAAATCTTGAATTAAAATTTAATGTAAGAAACATCTTCAACAGGGTAAAGGAATATTACAACAACTATAATTCTTATCTGTCTGCAAAAGAGGTAGGAGGAAGCAATATAGGTACAATAAGAGAAGCCTGGGATCTTCTTCCCGGAGCAACGGATAAGTATGATAAAAATATTGACACAATTATGTTCCGAGCTTACAGCGGAAGAATGTTCAGTCTTAGTGTGAATTATACTTTTTAGATAAGTATGTCAACGATATAGAAAGATATCTTAATGATAGAAATGTACAGGTTTCGGGAACCTGATCAAAAACTGAAATATTGATGATGCGCAAAGCAGTACAGTTCTGAGAAAACCGGACGTTAACAGCTTTAACGGATTATATGGGAACTCCCGCAATGCAGTTCCTCCTGCAACGATGGGATGAACCCAAAAACAATACGAAGAAATAGAGAGGAAGATATTACTGAATACTAAAAACTGATCTGGTATAAAAATAAAACAACCGGATTTATTAAAAATTATAACAATGAAAAGATTCATTCTAATTGCAGTGGCAGGACTATCCCTTACTGCCTGTCAAAATGATCATTTAGCGGATTCTTCTACTTCATTCGAAATGGAATCTACTTATGCTGAGTACATTACAGCTTCTGCTCTTCCGGTAACCAGCGTAAGCGGAGATATTACTTCCAATACAACATGGAGCGGGGTGATTGAAATGGATGGAGTTGTAACGGTAAAAAACGGGGCAACTTTAACAATTCAGCCGGGTACATTCATTAAAGCTAAACCAAGAACAAACTATACCCCTACAGGGGTTTTGGTAATTGCTAAAACAGGAAAAATCAACGCGGCAGGTACAGAAGCCCAGCCCATCATCTTCACCAGCTACAAATTATTAGATGGTAACGAAGATACTACTGCTGCTCCTGGTGACTTCGGAGGTGTTATCTTGTTGGGAGATGCCCCTGCAAATACAATTAATACTAAAACAATTGAAGGATTATCCGGGTATGATTTTTATTACGGAGGTACAAACCCATCTCACAATGCAGGAATATTGAAGTATGTTCGCATTGAATTTGCAGGATATGACTATGGAGGAGCTAATTCGGGAAACGAAATCAACGGTCTGACTTTAGGAGGTGTTGGTAACGGAACTACTTTAGATCATATTCAGGTATCTTATGGGAAAGATGACTCTTTCGAATTCTTCGGGGGGAACGTAAATGCTTCCAACCTTGTTTCTTTTGCTGCTGAGGACGATAACTTTGATTTTGATAACGGATATACTGGTACAATCACTTGTGCACTGGCTTTGGCAGATTACAACTCTACACACAGTCCTAGCAGCTCTAGCCCGGATTCTAACGGTATTGAGCTTGATAACAATGCAGATGGTTCTTATACAACATTGTTGACTCATCCGGTGATCAATAACCTTACAATCATAGGTGCTAAGAATTCTTCTAAAGGCGTTTTATATGAAAACGGTATCCATATCAGAAGACACGGAAGATTGACATTGAACAATGCTGTTGTAACAGGTTATCCAGTAGGAATCAAAGTAGAAGGTACTGGTTCTGAACTTTCTGCAGCTTCCAATTTAGGTTCAATCCAGATACACGGATTTGGTACTTCCGTTACAGGAGCTGGTACGGCAGGAATTCCTGCTTCTAAACTACTGCATCTCTATGGGGTATGAGCCAACCTTTCTATAACGAAGGAAGCTGGAATGTATCTCCAAGAAACTGTGGAAACTTCCAGGGACTTTGGACCAAGTATAATTTCTCCATTTTAGAATAAGGAAATGAACCTTATGAGTATGGAGATAGAAACTTAGAGTAAAAAGATATCTTAATTATAGAAACGTACAGGTTTCGGGAGCCTGATCAAAAACTGAAGAATACTGATGATGCGCACAGCAGTACAGTTCTGAGAAAACCGGACGTTAACAGCATTTCCCAGGCATTAACGGATTGTATGGGAACTCCCGCAATGCAGTTCCTCCTGCAGCGATGGGATGAACACCAAAAAACAAATCGAAGGAATAGAGAGGAAGATATTCCTGAATAAAAAACTGATCTGGTATAAAATAACACGACCGGATCTATTAAAAATTATAACAATGAAAAGACTAACTCTAATTGCAGTGGCAGCATTATCTCTTACAGCTTGTCAAAACGATCAACTGGCGGATTCATCATCTCCATTCGAAATGAAATCTACTTCTGCTGAATACCTTACAGCTTCTGCGCTTCCGGTAACCAGTGTAAGCGGTGCTATTACTTCAAATACGACATGGAGTGGAGTAGTTGAATTAGACGGGGTTGTAACAGTAAAAAATGGGGCAACATTAACAATTCAGCCGGGTACATTCATTAAAGCTAAGCCAAGCGCAAACAATACAGCTACCGGAGTTTTGGTAATTGCTAAAACAGGAAAAATCAATGCAGCAGGTACAGAAGCGCAACCAATCATTTTCACCAGCTACAAATTATTAGACGGAAACGAAGATACTACGGCTGCTCCTGGTGATTTCGGAGGGGTTGTTATATTAGGAGATGCTCCTACAAACACGCCTTTCACAAAAACAATTGAAGGATTATCAGGTCCTGATTTCTATTACGGAGGTACCAATGCTTCTCATAACGGGGGAACATTAAAATATGTTCGTATTGAGTTTGCAGGATACGACCTTTTAGCGCCGAATTCAGGAAACGAAATCAACGGTCTTACCTTAGGAGGAGTAGGAAACGGAACTACTTTGGATCACATTCAGGTATCTTTCGGGAAAGATGATTCTTTTGAATTCTTTGGTGGTACTGTAAACGCTTCAAACCTTGTGTCTTTTGCAGCAGACGATGATAACTTCGACTTCGATAACGGATATACAGGAACAATTACTTGTGCATTAGCTTTGGCAGATTACAACTCTACACACAGTCTTAGCGGAGCAAGCCCGGATTCTAACGGTATCGAGCTTGATAACAACGCAGAAGGTTCTTCTACATCATTGTTGACTCATCCGGTAATCAACAACCTTACTATCGTTGGTTCTAAGAACTCTTCTAAAGGTGTTTTATATGAAAACGGTATCCACATCAGAAGACACGGAAGATTAACATTAAATAACGCTGTCGTTACAGGTTACCCTGTGGGTATCAAAGTTGAAGGTACAGGTTCTGAACTTTCTTCAGCTTCAGCATACAGCACTATTCAGGTTCACGGATTTACAACTTCAGTTACAGGTACAGGAACAGCAGGAATCCCTGCCGCTAATCTGTTAACCGGAACTCCAGCATCACTATGGGGTATGAGCCAGCCATTCTTCAACGAAGGAAGCTGGAATGTATCTCCAAGAAACTGTGGAAACTTCCAGGGACTTTGGACAAAATACAATTTCACCATTGTAGAATAATAAAAACTTTTAAAAAAAGCAGGGAACAGCATATGCTGATTCCTTGCCTTTACTTCAAAAACATTAACAATCAATATTATGAAAAAAATAATTTTATCATCTGTTCTGTTTTTATCCCATCTGGCTGCAGCGCAGTCTCTGGTATGGGGAAATTCTTTTGATACCCCTGCTGATCTTCAGGGATGGACATTTCATGATCTGAACAGCAACGGTAACGGATGGGTGCAGGGACAAAATATCTATCACAACGGAACATCTTTGGCTTATGGAACTGCCGGCGTGCTTCGTCATTCTATCAGTCTGGTTCCAAGTGGAAATGCTACCGGCTTTGCAACAGAAAATGACTGGATTATTTCTCCGCAAATTGATCTTACGAATGTTACAGGAACAGTCACTCTAGCTGCCAATATCGGAAGACAGAGATCTACCCACACGATTGTTGCCAGAGACCTTTTTATCTATATAAGTACACCACAAAAAGAAGTTCCTACATTAGCGGATTTTCAGGCCATGACAGTAGATGCAGGTGGTAACGACGTTCAGAGCCTTTATAAAATACAGGTAGGAGACTCAGCCAATCCATTTCCTGCAGATCTTACCGAGTTTGTACAATCCCTTGTAGATCTTTCTGCTTTTGCAGGGAAGAAAATCTATATCGGAATGTGGGCCAACAGAAAAGCAAGCGGAAATAATATTCAGAATATCAATATTGATGAAATAGGAATTTATGCTACAGCATTTTTGGGAACTAAGGATGTAAAAAGAAACAAAATTGTAACACAAATAGCAGAAAACCCGGTAAAAGAATCTTTGCAATTAAAGCTTAACCCGGTATTAAAAGAAAATATAGCCGTGGTGAATATTTATAATGCAGCCGGACAAAAAGTATTGACAACTCAGTATTCCAAGGTTATCCCTATAGCAGGGCTTACATCAGGAGTATATATCGCTGAAATTACTGATGGAAAAACTACGGAAAGACTGAAATTTATAAAAAAATAATCATTCTGTCCCCTTAGAATCTGATTGTAGAAACACCATGAAATTTTATATAAAATAATGGATCGTCTTAAAAGATTATCCAGAATATATCCAACTAGTTTTTTTATAATTATATATTGCCCGGCTCACGGGCTGGGCAATATTTTTTAAGTTTTACAAGAAATAATTGAAGAAAAATGAATAAAATCTTCGCATTACTATTATTATTTACCGTACTTTTTTCATGCACAGACAGCAATACAATGGAACTGTATGATAAAGTACAGAAACCCGGAGAGGTTAATATCAAAGGATTCTCCAAGCCTGATGTACTGCAGTTGAGGTTCAACGGACAGCCTGTATCCATTGCCGGAGAAACGTCTTACACCAATAAAATTGAAACTCAGCTTCAGTTTGTTCTCGATCAGGGAGAAACCAATAAACTGTCTGTTTACAATAATGAAACAGGCGCTGAAATTGCAAAATACAATATTACCTATGACAATATAAACGATTATAAAGACCTCTATTTCTTTAACCTTCCTGGAATTTACCTGCAGACTTATGCTGTAAAACCTCAGGTTAATTTTGGAAAAGTAGGTTTTGAATTCATTTTTCCCAATTTGGGCGAATTTTCCGGAACCTCTCTAAAAAATGTGAAAGGCATTTTGAAAAAAGAAAACGGAGCAGTGCTGGCAGAATTTGACGAAATCGGAAAAGATAATTTTACCACAGTGAAAATCTATAGTTTTTTCAGCTCAACGGATCAGGTATATCTGGAATTATACAAACCGGGAACTACAGAGCCTTATGCAGGATCTAAGATAATTCAGGTGAAATTAAAACAGCATACCGGTGCCAATATGATCGTCCTTCAGGAAAAAATGGAGAACGGAGAATGGATCGTAAAAGGAGATATTGATGTGTCAGAATATCTGTAATTGCATATGAAAAACTTTTTAACACTTCAATGCATTGCCATCGCAGTCTTTCTCATTTCGTGCACGAATAATAATGATGAAAGCGCCCCTGTTTTTCCGGAAGGAAGTACAGAATCTGTGAATCTCTGGGTTCAGGACAGTATGAAACGCTATTATTACTGGGCAGATCAGATGCCTGAAAAACCCGATTACCATCTTTCCCCCAAAGATTTTTTTAAAAGCCTGCTGTCTTCCCAGGATCGGTTTTCTTTCATGGTGAATACTGAAGATTCATCCACCTATCCACGTTCTATAAGGAACATGTATGGTTTTGATTACACGGTTGTTCAGCTTGCCGGCAACCAGGTAGTTACTGTAGTTAAGCTCGTTCTTCAAAACTCTCCGGCCTTCAATGCCGGCCTGGAAAGAGGAATGATCATTACCAAAGTCAATGGAAAAGTAATTACAGTCGCAAATGCAGAAGCAATGGCTTCCTCTATTAAAGATCAGACTGTTGTAGAACTTACGGTAGGAAAATGGCATAACGGAGGAGTTACTGATGAAAAAAACATCACCGTTTACTATGGTTTCTCTTTTGAACAGCCCATTTTATCTAAAGTTTTTGATAAAAACGGTAAAAAAGCAGGCTATCTGTATATCTATGATTTTCCGGACGGAATGACCCAGGCTCTGAATCAAAAGTTTGCCGCATTTAAAGCGGCGGGAGTACAGGAACTGATTCTTGATCTCCGCTACAATTATGGAGGCTCGGTATCATCTGCAGCGGCACTTTGTTCTTTAATTCCCTCAGGTTTATCATCCGTATCGCCATTCATTATTTTTAAAGGAAATAAAAACGGCGGCGAGGTAAAAAGAACATTTGCCGAACAGATCGCCTATGACCCCAAAGCACTTGATTTTGCCACTTTAAGAGCCAATGCATTGGGATTACAGAAGGTTTTTATCCTCACCTCGAACAGTACCGCTTCCGCATCCGAAATTGTGGTGAATAATCTCAAACCGTACATGCAGGTTATCCAGATAGGAGATACTACACTGGGAAAAGATATGGCAGGATTTGTGGTGGAAGACAAACGTAAACCGAGAAAAATTCCCTGGCAGATCCACCCCGTAATTTATAAAGTATTCAATGCTGACGGAGCTGGGGAATACAGCAAGGGAATTGCACCTCAGGTCACCGCCAATGAGTTTGCAGGTTTTCCGCTGTTACCTTTAGGTGACCCTAACGAAACTCTTATTTCTTCTGCCCTAAACGGTGGATATTTCAAATCTGCAGCTTTGGAAAAGAATGGAAATGTTAAGATTGTATACCAGAGTGATGTACCTCCTGTTATGATTGGAAAAGCAGGATTTAAATAGAAAAACAAAGAACTCATTAGCCTACAGCGCATTTATTTTAAAAGTAAAAAAATAATATATCGAATAGTAAAAGTGAAAAATATAAATCTGTTTACCCCTTTATCTATTCAGAAACTTAAATAAAATCATAAAATCATGCAGGGAATAGAACCGAAACTTCACATGAACCTGACCAGCCGTATTGAATATTACCGTCTGCTGATAGAAGCTGCAGAAGATCCTGAAAGTCACCCTTCGGATGTAACCAAACAAATTTCAGAACTGGGGAATCTGTACGAAGACTACCTGCTGAATAAAAAGAATCTCGAAAACAGCATCAAAAACTACCGGGAATACCATAATGATTTGAGAAAGAAACTGATATCAAGGCTTCGGGAATTGAGGAGAAAGGCAAGACAGAAATAATGTCTGGAATATACTTTATCGGTTGGTTTTAGGATGAAATTCATACCTTTATGACATCAAGCTGAAGGATGAAGGGATTATGAATTTAAATCAAACAGAACTTTCCGGTTATTTACAGATATTTTGGCAGTTTTCCTGGCCGGAGTGGATCATATTCAGTCTGGTTATTAATGTCTTTCTGTATCTGTTTTCTACAGGTTTATATATTTTCATTGAAAAGACCTGCCGTAAAACTCAGTTACAGGAAAAGAATCACCCTGTTACCAGATCCGATTTTTACCTCAGCCTGATGACCGTCTTATGTAACAGCTTGGTGATGCTGCTGGGAGCTTTCTTATGGAAAAACGGATGGATTACGCCTGGAGAAAATAAATCAATAGCCGGAATATTGGCGGAAGTTGCAGCCTTGCTTTTTTTAATGGATTTTTTGATGTATCTGTTCCATTTTGCAGCTCATTTACCGTTCTTCTATAAAATCCTGCATGGGAAACATCATGAACACGTAAGCACCAATTTGTTGAGCCTTTTTGTGCTACATCCTTTTGAAACCATAGGATTTGGACTGATGATGCTGGCTTTGCTCATCAGCTATGATTTTTCTGTTATTTCCATTTCAATCTATCTTCTGCTTAACCTGATCTGGGGAACAATAGGACATCTGAACCGGGAATTTTTTCCGGCTTCTTTTGACCGTTTTTTCGTGGGAACAACGAGGTTTCATAATCAGCATCATCTGGATGAAAGTAAAAACTTCGGATTTTATACTTCTATCTGGGACCGTTTATTTGGAACCTATAAATAAAAAGCTTCGTATTACAGCTTTATATGATTCAGCATTTTACCTAACAGGTAATTAAAGCTTTCCAGTTCTTTAGAAGTGAATATAGCAGCCGCCTGACGGGTAATATTTTTACGGAAAGTTTCCGAATTTTCTACAATAAATCTTCCTTTATCCGTTACCGAAAGGTTGAATTTCCTATGATCTGATTCCTCCTGCTTCCGGATAATCAGGTCATGACTGCTCAGAAATTTTAACTGTTTTGAGATGGCCGCCTGGCTGATGTTAAATGCTGTTGATATTTCTCTTCCCGTTGCAGTTTCTTTCCTCATGATAAATTCAATGATATTATAATGGGCTGCGGTTACCCCGTTAATATCACCCCGGTTCATATGGGCAAGTATGAGGCATTGAAAATCAGTGAATGTGTTAAAAAACTCTTTTTCAATTGGTTTCATGAGAAATATACTTAACTTAGTTAATTATTAACAAAGTTAAGCATTTTAAAAATGGAAAATATAGAAATTACCAATGCCCGGCAAAATAATCTCAAAAATATTTCCATAAAAGTTCCAAAATATAAGATTGTAGTTTTTACGGGCGTATCAGGATCCGGGAAATCTTCATTGGTTTTTGAAACCATTGGAGCCGAAGCGCAACGGCAAATTAATGAGACCCAGAACAGTTTTATCCGGAACCGTCTGCAGCATTACGGATTGCCGGATGTAGATAAAATTGAAAATCTGAATGTTCCAATCATCATCAATCAAAAGCGGCTGGGAGGAAATGCAAGGTCTACGGTGGGAACAGCAGCAGATGTGTCTGCTTCCCTGAGATTGTTGTTTTCGAGAATGGGAGAGCCGTTCGTAGGATATTCCAATGTATTCTCATTTAACCATCCACAGGGAATGTGCCCTGAATGTGAGGGGCTGGGCTTTGTTCAGACCCTGGACGTAAATGCTTTAATAGATCGTGAAAAATCTCTGCATGAAGGAGCTGTCCGGTTCCCGACTTTTCAGCCGGGAGGATGGCGCTTAACAAGATATACACTGTCCGGTTATTTCGATAATGATAAAAAGCTTAAAGATTTTACCGCTAAAGAATGGGAGACTTTGCTTTATGCCCCGGAACATAAACCCCGGCATCCGCACAAAGACTGGGGGAAAACTGTAAAATACGAAGGAATTGTTCCAAGGATTGAAAATGCATTTCTCAAAAAAGATTCTAAAGAAAATATTACCAGAAAAGATGCCCTGAAGCATATTGTTATCACAAAAACCTGTCCGTCATGCCAGGGAAAACGACTGAATGAAAAGATATTATCCTGCAAGATCAAAGGAAAAAATATAGCAGACTGCATGGCATTATCCGTAGATGAACTGCTGGAATTCATCACGTCTTTGGATTCAAAGGCATATGAAGTTGTCCTAAAGGAAGTTGCAGCAAAACTGCAGAATATCATTACCATCGGGCTGCAGTACCTGACGCTTGACAGAAATACCGGCACACTTTCCGGAGGCGAATCCCAGCGTATAAAAATGGTGCGGAGCCTGGGAAACAGCCTTATAGATCTGTTGTACATTTTTGATGAACCCAGTATCGGCCTTCATCCGAAAGACCTGCAGAACATTATAACCATTATACAGCAGATCAGGGATAAGGGAAATTCTGTCTTAATTGTAGAGCATGATCCGGATCTGATCAAAATGGCAGATCATATTATTGATATAGGTCCCGGTTCCGGAAGAAAAGGAGGAGAAGTGGTATTTGAAGGGGCATTTAAAAACTTAAAAACTTCTGCTGGTAAAACAGGATCTTATTTTGCCAGGAAACCATCTGTAAAACAAAAATTCAGGAAACCTTCAGGACATCTGGAGATTAAAAATGCCAGTCTGTACAATCTTAAAAATGTAACCGTCAATATTCCGACCGGAGTCATGACGGTAGTAACCGGAGTGGCAGGATCAGGAAAAAGTACCCTGATTAACCGTATTTTACCGGATCTTTACCCGGATGTCACTATTATAGATCAATCGCTGTTTACCGCCAGTGCCCGTTCCAATCTGCTTACTTATCTGGGAATATCAGATATGGTGCGTAAGCTTTTTGCCCAGTCTAATCGTGTTTCAGACAAGCTGTTCAGCAGAAACAGTGAAGGAGCCTGTAAAAACTGTAAAGGATTGGGAATAGAAAGGATTGATCTTGCTTTTATGGATGATATTGAACAGCCCTGCGAGGTCTGCGGAGGCTCGGGATTTGATCCTGATGTGCTGCAGTATCCCTACAATGGAAAAACAATTGCGGAAGTCATGAATATGACGGTTTCAGAGGCAGGTTCTTTTTTTGAAGAAGAAACTTTTCTCAAAAACTTTAATCTGCTGATCCGGTTAGGACTCGATTACCTGACATTAGGACAAAGACTGGACAGCTTTTCCGGAGGGGAAAGACAGCGCCTGAAGCTGACAAGAGAATTGAAAAATACCAATCAGGTTATTATTCTGGATGAACCGAGTACAGGACTGCATCCAAGTGATACCCAAAAATTGCTGACTTTTTTTAACAGCCTTGTAGATCAGAATAACACCCTGATTGTTATAGAACACAACCTTGATATTATTGCCCAGGCAGACTGGATTATAGACATAGGGCCCGGCGCAGGGAAATTCGGCGGTAAAATATTGTTTGAAGGAACCCCGCTGGAGCTTTTAAAAAATAAAGTATCCTTCACCGCAGAGTTTCTGAGGAAACATGTACAGTAAGAAAAGTAGTTAAAAACGCAAAGATAAAAAGTTAAGCTTTTTTATTTCTAAGTTAGCAAAGATTTGCAGCAAGCTGCTTGAAAAGCTCATGGATAAAATTTAGCTTCATCGGTTGATTGCAAATCAACTCTTTCTTAGCAACCTTAAAATATTATCCAATTTAAAATAACCTTTGCGCTGAAAAACTTTTAAGATTAACCATTGAGAAGAATGAAAAAAGTGAAAGTAATAAGATGGGCTTTACTTTGACTTTTTTTAAAACGCAAAGATAAAAAGTTAAGCTTTCTTATTTCTAAGTTAGCAAAGATTTGCAGCAAGCTGCTTGAAAAGCTCATGGATAAAAATTTAGCTTCATCGGTTGATTGCAAATCAACTCTTTCTTAGCTTTCTTAAAATATTACGAAATTTAAAATAACCTTGCGTTGAAGAATTTTTAAGATTATAACCATTGAGAAGAATGAAAAAAGTGAAAGTAATAAGATGGGCTTTACTTTGACTTTTTTTAAAACGCAAAGATAAAAAGTTAAGCTTTCTTATTTCTAAGTTAGCAAAGATTTGCAGCAAGCTGCTTGAAAAGCTCATGGATAAAAATTTAGCTTCATCGGTTGATTGCAAATCAACTCTTTCTTAGCTTTCTTAAAATATTACGAAATTTAAAATAACCTTGCGTTGAAGAATTTTTAAGATTATAACCATTGAGAAGAATGAAAAAAGTGAAAGTAATAAGATTGGCTTTACTTTGATGGATTTTTTTTAAAACGCAAAGATAAAAAGTTAAGCTTTCTTATTTCTAAGTTAGCAAAGATTTGCAGCAAGCTGCTTGAAAAGTTCATGGAAAAAAAATTAGCTTCATCGGTTGATTGCAAATCAACTCTTTCTTAGCAACCTTAAAATATTATCCAATTTAAAATAACCTTTGCGTTGAAAAACTTTTAAGATTATAACCATAAGAAGAATGAAAAAAGTGAAAGTAATAAGATGGGCTTTACTTTGATGATTTTTTTTAAAACGCAAAGATAAAAGTTAAGCTTTCTTATTTCTAAGTTAGCAAAGATTTGCAGCAAGCTGCTTGAAAAGCTTATGGATAAAAATTTAGCTTCATCGGTTGATTGCAAATCAACTCTTTCTTAGCTTTCTTAAAATATTACGAAATTTAAAATAACCTTGCGTTGAAGAATTTTTAAGATTATAAACCATTAAGAAGAATGAAGAGTATTAAGTTGAACTTCACTTATGAGATTGCTTCACCTATGGTTCGCAATGACAATACAGTTCAACTTAAACTCTTAAAATCTTGTCAGCCTAATGGTTTCAAGATTATTTTTATTTGCCGGACTTCACAGCTGAATTAATTGCTTTTTCAATTATTCTCCAATCATAAAGGTGGAATACTCTGCCATTGCTCATGGCAACGAAAACGCCTTTCGGAAATTTCGGGCCTAAGTTAATATTCGTTACCTCAGAACCATCGCTTTCAAGGGTTGAGACAGGAATTTCTGCAATTCTTCCTTTGGTCTGATCTTCTCTTAAATACACATTGAAGGTGTCATTCTGCTGATTCGAAACCAAGATATATCCCTTTCCTTCCGAAGTGGGATAGATCGAAATTCCTTCCACATCAGATTTAAAATCCCCTTTTCCGAAAACAGAAAGCTCAGCATTTCCTTTTTCCGGATCTGCATAATATTTGTGCACCCCGAATTGTTCGTCCGAATAATAGATATAGCCCATTTCATCATCTACAGCAATACTTTCAATCTCTTTCAGACCGCTGTATTTTCCGAATTTACGGATAACTTCTCCTGTGATAGTGCCGTTTTTTTCGGTCAGCTTATACTGCCAGAGATAGCCGTCAGCCGGACCGGATTTTCTTCCGGTAATTACAAATATTTCTTCCGTCTGCGGATTCTTATATAGAGAAATTCCCATCGGGCCGCGTTCTGATTCTCCCTCAAACACAGAGATTTCTCCGGCTTCTTTCAAATCAGGAAGCGTATATAATTTTACCTTGTTGGTTTCTCTTTCAGTTACCGCCGCAATATCCGTTTTCTTCCCGTTTAATGTAAAACCATATTCGATATCTACGTTATTGGGACGCTTCAATCCTAAAACCTTATTGATGATTTTTCCGTTAAGATCAAAGGCGTACAAACCTCCATCCGTATCTTTATCTGTGCCGATGATGATACTTTTTGAAGCATCCTGAGCATTGATCCATATGGCAGGATCATCTGTATCATGAACCACTGTTTCTGTGATAACAGTAGGTTTTAATTTTTCTATGGCTTCTTTCTGCCCTTTACAGCTGATCACAAAAGGAAGAACTGAAAGTGCCAGTATATAATGTATGTTTTTCATGTTTATTTTAAAAGTCAAATTTCACCCCCACTGTAAACCTGGGTCTGTAATATTCAGCCTGAGCGGTTCTGCTTTGGATTCCCTGGTAATATCTTAACGGCTGATTGGTCAGATTATTGGCTTCTGCAAAAACCCTGAGCTGGCTGGTAATTTTGTAAGAAGCATTGGCATCAAGGAAAAACTGTTTGTCGTAATAACGGTCATCAAAAGCCTTGCCACCAAGCTCATCAATATAATGAGAAGCGTAATTCATAGAAATTCTGGCTGAAAAACGCTTGTTTTCCCACGAAAGAGATCCGTTGAACATATGAGGCGCTGCTCCGGGAAGCCCTACATCTGTTCTTTCCACACCATCTTCATTGGTAATTCCTTTTGCTTTTGAATGGGTATAAGTATAGTTGACATACACTCCAAGTCCCTTCCAGAAGGCTCCCGGAATGAAATCCAGCTGTCTCTGTAAGGCGACTTCAAAACCATAAATATCTACGTTGTCACCATTACGCTGCTGGGTAAATTTCCAGTTGCTTTCACCGGCAGGAATAGGGTTGGTTTGTCCTGCAAAATCATTGGCAAAGTCATTTGCGGTATAATTCCTTCTGGAATAGGTATAAATAAAGTCATTCAGATTCTTATAGAAAACACCTCCGGAAAGAATTCCTACAGATTTGAAGTATTTTTCCGCCATGAAATCAAAATTATAGGCATATGTAGCTTTCAGATTCGGATTTCCGGCGGCAACGATCTCATCTTCCGAAATAACGTTGAGATAAGGAACCAGCGAGTAATAATTCGGGCGGGCAAGAGCTGTAGTAAATGCTGCACGCAACACAAGATCCTGTACCGGAACATATTTAAAGGAAATATTCGGAAGTACGTTCGTATAGGTATTGGTATTATTAATTTGTCCTACCAGCTCCTTTTCGTTCATTACATAGTTTCCTGTGTAATCAATTTGTGTGGTCTCTATACGGGCTCCCACGATCATGGATAATTTGTCATTGAAATCCTGGTCCCAACGGATGTATCCCGCATAAATCTGCTCCTTTGCATTATAATTGCTTGAAAGATATTTCTCAGGTTTCAGCTTACCGTTGAACAGATTTGGATTAAATAAATCCAGGCTGCCGAGATAAGCCGGATCAACAAATGTTCCCGGAACATAATTTCCGGCCTGGAAGTTATCACCGTTGAGATTGATGGTTGGAACAGACAAAAGACTTCCCATATTATTGACAGGAGTAAAAGCATAGAAATCATTCTCCCTTTCCTTTTTCTTCAGACGCATACGGAAACCGGTACGGAGACGTCCTTTCTGGCCATCAATTACGGAAAACGGAAAACGTACATTCACTTTTGCTCCCAGTTCTTTTTCCTGGGTAAAGCTATTGGCATCCGAAAGATCACTCAGTTTATAACTGCCCAGATTATCTGCGGCAAGAAGATTGATCACCGGTTTTTCAGGGTTACCAAGATCTGAGGAGAAGTTCATCTTGCTGTTTTCAAACTCAATATAACGCTGGTGAGGCTTGTCTTCACTTGCTATTGCATAGTTTACAGACCAGTCAAGATCTACTTTAGAACCTAATAAATGTTCTCCTCTTAAGGCATAGTTCTGAACTCTTTGTTTTTCCAGACGGGTGTTGTCATTATCCGCATCACCCCCTTTATTCTGCCTTGTGATACTTCCTTTCCAGTCTGTAATTTCTGTTTCATCAGCATTGTAGACGGGCTTTATTTTATATCCCAATGCGAGCCTGGTCTCCTTATCATTTCTGAAATTATACATTGCAGAAGCGTAGATCTTGTTTTTTGAATTGAATTCATAATCCATATTAAGATCAAAACTGTGCCTGATACGGTGTTCATTATAATAACGTACGCCCATTTTGCTCACATAAACAGTCTGTGCAGGATCGTTGGCCTGGCTCCATACAGGTTCTATATTATCCGAACCAAAATTGTTGTTATTGTATGAAAAGCTGAATACGGCGCCTAATTTTTTGTCTAAAAACCGGTTTCCATAGACGAATCCTGCCGTATAATTTCCTTTTTCACGGATCGGGTTATATCCTCCGGCAAGGGTTGCTGACATTCTCTGTCCGTTCGGGGAGGCTCTGGTGATCAGGTTTACAGAACCGCCAATAGCATCGGCATCCATATCCGGAGTCAGGGTTTTATTAACCTCTATGGTAGAAATCATATCAGAAGGAATCAGGTCCATCTGGACATTACGGTTGTCGCCCTCAGCGGAAGGAATTCTGTCCCCATTCAGGGTAACTGAGTTCAGGTTTGGCGCAAGCCCCCTGATGATAAGGTTTCTCGCTTCCCCCTGATCATTCTGTATGGTAACTCCCGGAACCCGTTTCAGGGCATCCCCGATATTGGCATCAGGAAAACGTCCGATCTGATCGGAAGATATCACATTCGTAATATTGGCGTTATTTTTTTGCTTGTTTAGAGCTCTGGCCTGATTTTTCAGAGTAGCTCCCGAGACAACAATGGCTGCAATAGATGTTTCTTTTTTGTCGAAAATTATATTCTGGCGGGTATTTTTCTCAGGCTCAACAGCTACGCTGTATTCATGAGTGCCATAGCCGATATAATCGATCTTCATGGTATAATTTCCCGGTGGAACATTCAGGAATACAAAATTTCCGTGTTCATCAGAAGTCGTATAGATATTTCCCGGGCTTAGAGAAATCCTGGCTCCCGGCAGGGCTATTTTTGAATCGTCGTTGATGTTTCCGGAAAGAGAACCGGTTTGTGCATAGAAAAAAACAGAGGCACAAAATAAAACTGTTGTAAAAATTTTCTTCACTTTTCCTTTTTTAGCTAAAAATTGAAACAAAATTAAACGACTGTTTGGAAAAAGAGTTAAAGAGAAGATTAAGGTTTTCTTAAGAATTGTTAATATGACTTTATTAAGATAAAAGATAAAAGATAAAAGATAAAAGATGTTGTTATTAAAATTCAACAGGAGCTGGCTGTCGCCAAAACGTAAAATTTCAATTAATGTAACGTGCTCAATAAATCATGCACGATAATTTTAGATTTTTCGATCAATTCATTGGATCTGTAAAGCTGGCTGGTGAGTATTGAGCTTTCAAAAAGAAGATAGATATGGGCTGAGATCATATCATTTTGAATATCTTCTTTGAAACACTCCCTCAGCTTATTTTTATGATCACGGATGACCTGATGAATTTTTTCCTTACCGGCAGGAATTTCGGATAAAATATTCAGAAAGCTGCATCCTCTGAAGTCTTCTCTTTTATTTATATCAATCAGGAAATCAAAAGATTTCAGGATTTTTTCCGATACTGTTTCTGCTGAGGATGTGAATTTTTCAAGCTCAGATGCCCAGTAATCATATCTTTTATTGAGGAATTCAATACAAAGGTCATCTTTAGATCTGAAATGCTGGTAAAAACTGGCTTTTGAGACGTCAGCTTCCTCAATAATCTGATTGATACCCGTATTGTTGTAACCTTGCCTATGGAAGAGAACCATGGCAGTGCTTACAATTCTTTCGCGAGGTTTGGGCATGATATAAGATTTTTACAAATTTAAATAAAATATGAACAGACTGGTATGTGCTGGTTTTTTAAACAAACCCTTTTGCGTAATAAAGCTGAATAGCAAAGAAGAGTACTGTAAAAAACCATACAACGTAAGGATGATAGCTGAAATTATTCTTCAGAATATAATGCAATGCTTTGAAAAGCTTAAAGACACCAATAATTCCAACAATAATAAAAATAAGAAGGATCAGGAAAAACACATAGTCTCGTGTTCCATATTCACTCACCTTGTCAAGGTGGTCCATATAAGATTCCACATTCAGAGTCTGGCCTAAAAACATAGCCGAACTGACTAATATAAAAAATGGAGTAGACGTATACACCGTAGTATAAATGAAAGAAAAAAGCAATGTCCGGAATGTGATGCTATTTATCTTTTCTTTTTTGTACCATAATAAAGCGACACTGAAGACCACTGCGGTGATATTATTCATCAAAAATATAAACAGGGCCTTTTCTACCATGCTTAATCCCTTGATCTTTGAAATAATGTTGTGCTCGCCGCCATAATCCATTAAAAGGACAGAGACAATAACGGAGGTATAAACGGAAAGCTTAATAGGGGAAAGGTAGTCATGAAAACGCTCAGCTTCTTCTTTTTCCATCTCATGTACAGAAAGATCATAACAGCGCCGGGGATCCTGAAACAACTTAAAAATGGTAACCGGAACCAGCAAAATTTCAATAATAATCTGCAGGCACAGCTTTTCAAAACTATCTATCAACTTTTCAAACATATACACATGTATTAAGGGAACGTCTTATGCAATTTAATTAATTTTTTGAGTTACATGGTAAAGATGAATAAAAAAAGAGTGGATGATTCTGGTTAAATCATCCACCCGTTCATTATCTAAAAAGATTTTTCTTATTATTTTGGAAGTCCTTTTTTTAAAGCGATATTGGCGTTTTCTACAGCCTTTCTTTCTTTCCAGTCCATATACCTTTTTTTGTACCGCCCTTTCATGAAATTATCAAAATTACGCTGAATCGCAAGATTCCAGAGAGAATGTGCTTTTACAGCCCAGCTTTTATCCCATGCACGCAGGGAAATAGAGAAAGATCCATCCAGATACTTCATCCAGTGCCACCAGCCTGTCGGCATAAATAAGGTATCTCCGTGTTCCAGGAAGCATTCGATTCCTTCAATACCATCCAGGGCCGGGAATTTTTCAAAATCAGGATTGGCAATATCATAATCTTCCAGTGCATAGGTAGCATAAGGAAGCTTATAAAGGCGTGTTTTCCATTTGTATTCAAACAAAAGCACATGCTTTCTTCCATTGAAATGCGTATGAAAAATATGCGGCATATCAATATCATAGTGAAGGAAAGTTACGGAACCTTTACCTCCAAAAAACATACTTGGATATTTATCTAAAAATCCGCCCATCAGATTCTTTGGCGGAACATAGTCGTCCAATAATTTGGGGGCAAATTTTATAGGATCAAAGAAAAAGATTCTGAGGTCTGTAGGTTCCTTTTGAATAAGATCAACATACTCGCTGAAAGGCATTTTTGTTGTAGGAGTATTAATAGGAGCTGCGGGATCTGCTTTGGAACTGTCATAAAGGGGAACTATAACGTCGCCAACTACCTCTTTCATATAGTCCATCGTCCATTTTTGATAAGCAGGCCACTTTCTTGCCATATTTTTGATTACCACTGGCTTACATGGTTTTAGATATTTTTCACGGAATTCTTCTTGTGAAATGTCATCTACAATATCAATTGGTTTAAGGATTATTCCCATTCGTTCAAATTATTAAGCTAAAGTATTAAATATTTACGAAAATAAAATGGAAAGAATTAAAATTATTTGGAATTAATATAAATAAATAATAAAAAGCATATTCAGACTCCTGTTTTTAGAGTTATTATAATGACTTTTTCTTACAACCTCCAGTTTTTACACTGTAAAAAGATGTTTGTGAAATACAATAATTGTATGTATAATTGTTCTTTTAAAAACAACCATGAGACGTATTTCGACTATTATTCTCTCGCTTATATTTACAAGTGCTTTTTCACAGAAATCAACTAAAATTTTTACCTCAGATATTGATAACTTCTGGACAGCCTATGACAGCATTCAAAAGACAAAAGAGTATTCTCAAAAACTGGATATTCTCAAAACACTTTATACCGATAAAGCAACCCAGGGTTTAAAAGCTTTTATGAATGCCAGAGACTATGATGATACTGTGTTTGTAAATAATATAGAAAAGTATCCTAAGTTCTGGAATTCGGTCAGGCCGAACACCCTCACGATAAAGACTAAAATTAAAGAGCTGGAAGCCAGTGTTGTCAGGCTTAAGGAAATCTATCCTGAACTTAAAGAAGCAGAAATGTATTTTACCATTGGAGGCCTCAATTCCGGAGGAACAGTGAAGGGAGATATGGTGCTGGTAGGGGCTGAATTGGCTACCGGACTTCCGTCTACCGATATATCAGAATTCAAAGATGATTGGTTGAAAAGTGTTTTTGCAAAGCAGTCTCTGGATCATATTGTTTCTTTGAATATCCATGAATATATCCATACGCAGCAGACCGGAGACCGCGGCAGGGTTTTAAGCCAATCTATAAAAGAAGGATCGTGCGACTTTATTGCCGAGCTGGTCATGAATAAGCCTTTGGAAAGAAAATATTTCTCTTATGGAAAAGCTCATGAAGCTGAAATTAAAGCGTTGTTTAAAAAAGAAATGTTTACCGGAAATTTTACAAACTGGCTGTATAATGGAAGACAGAAAGGAGAAAGTACAGACTTAGGATATTATGTAGGATATGAAATCTGTAAATCATATTACCGGAATGCAAAAGATAAAAAACAGGCGATTAAAGATATCATCGGACTGAACTACGATCATGATAAAGCTGTTGAAGATTTCCTGACCCAGTCCAGGTTTTTCGAAGAAAAAACAAGTGATCTGATGAAGGAATATCGTAAGATGTCGCCCGAGGTTGTAAAAACAGATCCGGCAAACGGATCTCTAAATGTAAACCCTGATACAAAAGAAATACGAATTACTTTTTCAAAAGAAATGGAGCCCGGATATTATTCTTTCAACCTTTCCGATAAAGGAAAAGAATATATGCCGATCACCAAAGTTATAGGGATGGAAAATAATAACAAAACTTTGATTCTGGGGGTAGATCTTAAACCCAACAAAGAATATGAATTTGTACTTACTGATAAAGGTTTCAGATCCAAAGAAGGCTATTCTCTGAAAAATGAGACATTTCTTGTAAAATTTAAAACGGGGAATAAATAGGTTGATTATAGATGAACAATAATCAGCTTCAGCTATACAGCTTCAATGATTGTTATCATATCCTTTTTAAGATAGGAAGAAAACTCGGCATGATCTAAATAAGGATGTTGGTCAAAAAATTAAGAATATTGGAATCAACATTAATCTGTTGCATTTGATACGATTCTATGATTGGTCTTATGGAGTAATTTCTGGTTTTTTTTGGAAAAATGAGTATATTCGGCTTCATAAAAATAGTAATATGCAAGTATATGAAGGGATTTCTGTGGGGTTGTATCTGTTATTAATGATAGGTATAGGCATATATTCTTATAGAAAATCAACAAGTAATTCGGAAGAATTTTTAATTGGCGGACGAAAAATGGGAGCTGCTGTTACAGCATTGTCTGCCGGGGCTGCTGATATGAGCGGCTGGCTTTTAATGGGCGTACCCGGTGCGATGTATTTATCCGGAATTTCCAGCTCCTGGATTGCGATAGGTTTAACGATTGGAGCCTATCTTAATTACATAATTGTAGCGCCAAGACTCAGAATTTATACCGAGGTAGCTCAGAACGCCATTACACTGCCCGTATTTTTTGAAAACAGGTTTAAAAATAAAAACCAGCTGCTGAAGATCACTTCCTCTGTTTTTATTCTGGTATTTTTTACATTGTACACCTCAGCAGGAATGGTTTCCGGAGGAAAATTGTTTGAATCAGCCTTCGGTATGGATTATACTCTGGGGCTGTTGCTCACCAGCCTGGTTGTCGTATTGTACACTTTTTTAGGAGGCTTTCTGGCGGTAAGCCTTACCGATTTTGTGCAGGGCACCATCATGGTGCTGGCATTGGTCATAGTACCTATTGTTGCGATTACCCAGATCGGAAGCGTGGAAGAGACATTTTCTCTGATTGAAGCAAAAGACCCTAAGTATCTGGACCTGTTCAGAGGAACAACAACGGTAAGTATTGTTTCTTTACTGGCGTGGGGGCTCGGGTATTGTGGCCAGCCGCATATCCTGGTACGTTTTATGGCGATTGATAAGCCAAAAGATCTGATTAAGGCAAGACGAATCGGAATTACATGGATGATCTTTACAGTTGCAGGAGCCCTGGCCATAGGAATGGTGGGAATTGCTTATCTGCAAAAATTCGATCTTGATACAATGATGAAGTTTGACGCCTCAAAGACAGAAGCGGAAACTATTTTCATCTATTTCTCCCGGATATTATTTCATCCGTTTATTGCAGGGTTTTTACTTACGGCAATTCTGGCAGCGGTAATGAGTACTATTTCGTCCCAGCTTCTGGTGACTTCAAGCTCATTGACAGAAGATATTTATAAAGCTTTTCTGAATAAAAAGGCAACTTCCGGGCAATTACTTATGGCGAGCAGACTTTCTGTCTTATTTGTAGCTGTAATTGCGGTACTATTATCATTGAATCCTCAGGATAGTATTCTTAATCTCGTAGGAAATGCCTGGGCTGGTTTTGGTGCTGCTTTCGGACCGCTGATCCTGTTGTCTCTTTTATGGAAAAAAACAACATGGCAGGGAGGTTTTGCCGGAATGATGGCCGGAGGAATTACTGTATTGGCATGGGTGTATCTTCAGCATCCCCTGAAAGACTGGTACGAGATCATCCCAGGATTTACACTTTCTTTATTAACCAACGTGATTGTTTCATTATCAACATACAAGCCTGATCCGGTTATTGAAAATGAATTTAATGAAGTCAAAAGGATCATGCAGGAATAAAATAGACATTGTGAATAAATACTTTTAAATCTAGAAGAAGTTTTCAAATTTAATACTCTTTAACAATCTGTATTAAAGATGTTTTACGATTTTTTACTACTTTGCAGTTTCAAACTAATAACTTATTTATTATGAAAAATCTAAAGAAAATCGCGAGACAAAATTTAAAATCAATCACAGGAGGCCGTCCGGCAGCAGAAAGTGAGTGTATAGCATGTGGCTGCGCTACAACATTATGTTACTACAAAAACGGCAACGGCGGCGGTGGCGGCTGTGCTGATATCAGATGTGCATAATCATTTTATGATAAAGAAACCTTCCGTAACATGGAAGGTTTTGTTTTTTTTATACTAAAGCTTTGTTTCAGTTTCTCTTTTTTAATATGCAAAATAATAAGACCCAATTGGGCCTGTGATGGCTGTCACTATGTTATAGTGTTCAAGCCAGAACCGCAGAATAATCAGACTATATTCACTACTGCATAAGCTTTTTTCATAACTTCACTTCAAATTTTTAGAATAAATGAAGCTGAAATTAGGCATATTAGACCAGTCACCTGCTGTAATGGGCAGCAATGCGGCATCTGCCCTGGCAAACAGTCTTACTCTTGCGGCATTGGCTGAAGAAACAGGATTTCACAGCCTTATGTATTCCGAACACCATGGAGTGGAAGCTTATGCCAGCTCGAGTCCTGAACTTTTAGCGGCAATTGTCCTCAGTAAAACAGAACGGATCAAAGTGGGAACGGCCGGTATCATGATGAGAAATTATTCTGCCTATAAAATTGCGGAATGGACCAAAATGCTGTCCACCTTATATCCCGGACGCTTTATTCTCGGACTGGGAAAAGCTCCCGGAGGATTAAAAGATGCTGTAATGGCATTGAATAATCATAAGCCGGTAATTTTATCCAATATGGAAACAAAGCTGGAGGAAATCATTCAATTCATTACAGACCGAGAGGGTATGTATGGTAGACTTATTGCACAGCCAACTCATGTAGAGCATATTCCCGAAATCATGTGGCTGGGTTCAGGATTGACGTCTGCCACAGAAGCCGCAAAGCACGGAGTCGGATATTCTTTTGCCGCTTTTATGAACAGCGGGAATGGAAGCGAAAATACGGATGCCTATCTCAGAGAATTCGATAGGGCACAGTATTTTCACCAGCCGTCTTTGCAGGTTGCAGTGGCTGTATCGGTAGCAGACAAAATTGAAGAAGCCAGACGGAATGCCTACGGAATGGCCTATCAGTTTTTACAGTCCCGGCAATTGGCAAGCCCCAATGCTGTGCTCTCTTCTGAAGCTGTGGAGCAGAAGGTTTTGGGAACAAAAGATGAAGAGGAGTTCTTTACTGTTTTAGACAGGATTATTGTAGAAACACCACAATCGGTTGGCGAGAGATTACAAGAAGTATCAGAAAAATACAATACGGATGATCTCCTCATATTATGCAATATGCACCGGGAAGAAGATCGTATCAGCACCTATAAAAACATCATTAGAAATAACAGATAAACTCCACAGTATGAATTTCGGTTATGCTATGAAGTTTATTTATAATATAATTCAAATCTATGAAGCAGAATATTCAGCATTCATTATTTATCAATTATTATTTATAATATGAAAAATCTTCCTTTTGAAAAAGAACTGATCGAAATGGCGGGCAAAGACCTGTCTGTCAGAGAAAAACTGCTTAAGGCAGGTGAATTAGCCGGAACTTATCATCCCGAAATGGAAAATGTTCATAAGGCCAATGCAAAACGGCTCCGTGAAATTATAGCAGGAATTGGTTACCCTACGCCCTCAAAAGTAGGCGAAAAAGCAAGTGATGCTGCATGGCTGATTATTCAGCACGCTATCGGTGAGCCCGAATTTATGAAAGCATGCTATGCCTTGATGGAAGAGAACAGCAATGATATCAACCCTATACATCAAGCTTATTTATATGACCGTATTCAGGTTTTTCAGAGCAAACCTCAGAAATATGGGACACAGTGGACCGCCGAAGGAACAATTTATCCCGTAGAAAGTAAAGAAAATTTAAACAAAGCACGTGAAATCGTAAATCTGCCGGCACTTTCCGAGACAGAAATCAACAAAATTCCGGAAGCTGAAGACATTCCGGAAATTGATAACAAAGATATTGGATATATGGTCTGGCGAAAAAAAACAGGCTGGATTTAAAAATGTTGAATAAGGAAGAGGATTTTTACTTAAGCTGTAATATAACAACTTCCAGCCCTGTTTTCTATCTTTCAACGTCCTTGTACGCCTTTTTAAACTTCACGAATCCCAATACGGGTTATTTTTACTTATCCAGCAGAGGTCTGGGATCAAACAGGACTTTTAAAGTTTGGATCTTTCCACCTTGTATATGATACCACCCTGAAGATTCTATTGTTTTTTCTCCCATATCGATATTATACCAGAAACATACATCTTCACCGGACGTAAAAGTCCTGAGAATTTCATACTTAAACTTCATCTTCTTCATATCCTGGATATAAACAGAAGCTCCTTCTCTCTTTCCCAGTACTCCGATAAATTTAAAATCAGGATCAAGACAGCTTTCTGCCTTGTCAAAGTTTTCTTCATTCAGGTATTGAATAAACTGTTCTGCAGTGTTTTGAATTGTATTGTCCATAATGTTGTTTTTTATTGTTGAATACAAAATTAACGGATTACCGAATGTTCTACTTGTGACTATAATCACAAAATGGATGTATGTTTTTTTAATTTATTTTAAAACAGGAATTCTTCCTTTTGCATAAGCAATCTGGTCTTTTTCCTTCTCCTGGTCCGGACTGTTTTTAAGATACATCTGATAGTATAAGACCGCATTTTTGGGCTGTTTCAGATTGAGATCATAAAGAAGACCTAAGCGGTAATAAATAATAGTGCTGGTTCCAAAAGTCAATCCTCTTTTATAAGCGGCTACAGCTTCATTATACTGGTTTTTAGCTTCGTAAATACCTGCCAGTGCCGCATAGTAGAGCGTGGTATGCTTTGAAACAGCTTCATCAATAGTTTTTTGTGCATAGATGGCAGCATTGTTGTAATCTTTCAGTTCGCGATAGCTCAGTGCCATATAATATAATGTGCCTTCATTTTGTACTCCCATGTCTTCCAGTATTTTGTAAAGCATAATGCATTTCTGATAATCCTTTACATAAAAATATGCCTGCCCCATGTCATTCATTACATTGACATCAGCATGGTTTTTGAGGAGCTTTTCACCAATTTCAATCACTTCCTGATATTTGGCTAACTGATTGGCTGCCGGTAGTAATGCCTGTTGTAAAGTAAAGTTTTCAGTATCAGCAGCGATAGCAGTTTTCAAAACATCATAAGCCGGCTGGTATTGTCTGAGACCGATGTAAGTTGCCGAGAGATCATAAGCCACATCAGGATCGGTAGCGTTAAGAATATTGGCCTTTTTGAGATACCTGAGCTTAATCTCAGGCGTATCAGCATAGGCAGCCAGCTGTTTATAAGCGCTGAAATTAAGGCTGTCAAGCTGGATGATCTGCTGAAGATAAGCTTTGGCATCAGAAACATTTCCCCGTCTGGAATTAATACCGGCCAAACTGAACAGAGTAGGCAGGTTGTTCGGTTGAATCTTATTGATTTTCTGATAATTTTTCTCTGCGTCCGGCAGTTTACCGGCCATCATGTTGCAATAGGCAATCTGCGAAAGAACTTTTACATCCTGAGTATCCCCGGGATATATACTCTGCAGATAGCTGGCAGCATCAGCATAATGTTGTGTTTCATAATATTCAAGAAGTTTTTCAGCATCAATTTTTGCAGATTGAGCCGCGATATTATTAAAGGCTGATAGAATAATACACAGACAGATTCCTGTTTTCATCATGGTTATTTTTTAACTAAAATATTGGTTATTTATTAAGCTTCCAAATTTCAGAATCACTTATTGGGGATTTTTTAATTTTACAAATGAGTTCTGTTAACCCCAAAAATCTTAATTATTATATTTTTTGTATTAATAAGCATTGCCGGGAAAAGGTTTTTTCTGGAAATATTTAACTCCGTATATAAAAAATACAGATTTATGAATTTTATGCATATAAAGAACAGAATAGGAGTGTAAAATTATAGTATACACGGTTAATGGCTGAATAATTTTCAATCGATTGAGGTTAATTTGTATATTAGCCCATTCAAAAAATAATAATGGCCAGACCTCTTATCATTCCTTTTTTACTGTTTTTAAACAGTGCATATGCACAGTCCGATTCAGAGCTTAAACCGGGAGATACCCTGAAATATTTACCACAGTCTCACAAACCCTCATGGATTTCAGTACAGTCCGGTGATGCCAATCTGGGAATTGCTTTATTCATGGATGGGAAAAAAATAAAAGAACAGGATGATTCCAGAGGAATAAAAAGTATGGAGCGCCTGTACTTTACTCCTGAAAAAGGAAAAAAATATGAACTGAAGATCTGGGCGAAATCTTATCTTGAAAAAAGTAAAACAGCCAAAATCTCTATTACTGAATCCAAAAACGTATCTGTTCTGAATGGTCAGTTCACTCCGGATCAGTTTGTAGAAGATCTCAGAACATTCCGTTCTATCCGGGAAAAAGCAAATTCCGGACTCTATGTGTATAGGAGCAGAAAACAAATAGACAGCATTTACCAGCAGGCAGAAGAAGAAGCCGGAAACAGTAAAACTATTTTTGATTTCTATAAAATCATTGCTAAACTTACAGGATTTGAAGGAAGCTGTCATAATTATACAGATTTACCCAATCATGCCTCGTATTATCTCACTCAGAAACCTGAATATTTACCCATCACCCTAAAGAATATTGATGGACGCCTGCTTCAGGATTCAAAAGACACAGCCGTACCTCTTGGTGCCGAAATTCTTTCCATCAACGGAGTTCCGACAAAGGAGATGATCAGCCGTTTTTCCCAATACTATTTTTCTGACGGATATTCTATGCCTTACAAGGAAACGACAGGCTTTGAAAGAGGAATGCTGGATAAATTCTATATGGAGTTCGGAACCCACAAAAAGTATGTCATCAGCTATCAATGGAATGGAGCTGTAAAGGAAATTTCCCTGCCTGGAATACCCCTGGAAAACTTCAAAAAACTTCAGGATACAAGATACTCTCTTGCTTTTGACAAAAAGCTGATGTCTGAAAAATATAGTTTTAGCAAAGAAGGAGAAGGCATTTACAGATTGTCTTTGAGAGGATTTGACTTTGCAACCGGAAAAGAAGATCCCGCCTATAAAAAGTTCAGTGCTTTTCTGGATCAGATGATGGATACCCTTGAACGGGAGAAAATAGAAAATTTGATTATAGACCTCCGAGGAAATACCGGAGGTACAGGAGCTCTCTATGAAAAAGTATTTTCCTATCTTACACAAAGGCCTTTCCGTGACAGTCATTATGCTTATACTCAATTCAATGAAGTTCCGATGGAAGAAAAACTGGTCATTACACCTCTTTTTCTTTCCAATGGAGTACAGGACAAACGTGGGCTGAATGCTTACCTGAAACAGCTTTACCCAAAAGATATCCAGGGAAAATATTATTGGGCAGATGACAAAAACCCATCTGTCCTGCCCAATGACAGAACTTTTAAAGGGCAGCTTTACCTGCTCGTAGATCAAAGGGTAGCTTCGGCAGCTTCACATCTGGCTTCCCTGATTAAATCTTATACCAATGCTGTGGTAATTGGAAAAGAAACTGTAGGAGGTTATTACGAACATAACGGCCATCTTCCGCTGGTGTATGAACTTCCCAATACCGGGATCCAGACAGGATTTTCTATTGTTCATGTAATTCAGGATGCGCAGAACCTTCCGGATCAGAAAAGAGGTCAAGGAATCATTCCTCACATTACCATACAGCAGACTGATCAGGAATTTCTGGATCAGACCGACGTTTACATGAAAAAAGTATCTGAACTTAGAAAACAATAAAAAGATTTTTAGGATTTAAATGTAAATATAAGCCAGCTGTTATAACAGCTGGCTTATATTGTTAAAAGTTGTATGAATTTTAATGTATTTCTATTTAAGGTGATAAATTATATGGTTTCATGTATTAAAAAATGTTAAATATATGATTGATATAGAAGTATTTGTTTGTTTTTTTTAATCATTGGTTTTGGAATTATTGATGAAAAGTCGTAGAACTACTACAAAATTTCAGATTAAGTATAGAAAATTTTTTGAATAGCCATTACCGTTTTATCTTTGTAATATCACCAATCCAATTACAAAAAATTAAGAATGACTAAAATCTGCAGATTACAACAATAAAATCAAGAGAAATCTTGAAATTCAACAGGGGGCATAAAGTAGATTCACTGCTCTGCTTTTTCTTTTATCGCTCTGTTTAGACCTCCATATCCGGATTCTGCAGCATAGATGGAATTTGGATAATAAAAATTATCTGATCTTGTTGTTCAGATCAATTTTAGCTTAAAAAATCTGACACCCAATCAATCAAAATATTACAATTATGTTTCAGGACGATCATTCACCCAAAATGCCTGTTTCCAAAGATAAAATTCCCGTTGTAAATAATCTTAAAGAAACATTGACAGATCAGGCGGTCACCAGGACTGCTCAGGAAGTACAGGAAAAATCAAATGGCACTATTAAGAAAGCTGCAGGAAAAATGGCCCAGGCCCAGGCCTATACGGGAATGGTTCAAAACGGATCTCAAATGTTTATGAACCAGGTTAAGCAGCCTAATCCTCCCACCTTGGTGGAAGACAAAGTATGGTCCAAACAGCCCACTTCAGGGATTTATAATGCCGGTACGATCCCTGGAAACCAGGTGGCAGGAATCAATCGTGTGGTAAAGCTTGAAATTGTGATTGACGGAAGAGTGATCAAGCATTTCAAACATTTTCAGTTAAAACAAAGCGCTGTAAAACATCATGAATTCGACCTTACGCTGGCTCACGATACATTGGGAGGCTCAGAAAACCATAATCTGGAAGAAGCTCAGAACTTTCTGGGAAAAAGAATTACAGTGATTTTCAGGTATAAAGATGTTGAAGACGGTCCCGAAAGGAACTTTGTAGGCGTAATCACTGAAGTAGGTTTCAGCCAGGAAAAAGGGAGTCTGGGAAATATTGTTCTTACCGGTTCCAGCCCGACTGTCCTTTTAGATGCAGCGCCTCATATTCAGAGTTTTGGCGGGGCGCAGGAAATCAGCCTGAACAGCATAGCAGATCAGGTGATCAAAGAAGGATTAGGACAAAACACCTTTGATTTCAGGGTAGATGCAGCCCACGGCAACGTTTCTTACAGTTCCCAATATGAAGAGACCCATTATAACTATCTGGCCAGAATTGCAGAAGCCTATGGAGAACAGTTTTATTATGATGGGGAAGTACTGCATTTCGGGAAACTTCCTCCTCAGGAAAAACCGGTAAAACTTACATATGGAAGCAGCGTAAGCGATGTCAAAATAAAAATGAAGGCACAGCACGTGAATCCATCATTCTATGGTTACAACAGCAGTAAGAACGAAAAATTAACAGCCGGAAATTCGAAGATTAATCATACCTCAGATATTGCTAAAAGGGCTTACGAAATTTCAGAAAAAACTTTTACAACCCCATCGCTGAGAGTGGCGCCGATAAAAGCAGTGTCTTTTATGGACGTGGAAACATCGCAGAAAGGAACAGCCGGAAGCAAGGCTGCGGAAGTTTTTGTTATTTCAGGAATTACAACGGTACCGTTTCTCTATCCCGGCTGTATTGCTGATATTGAAATGAGAAAAGCCGAAAGCACTGAAACTACTTACTTTACCAAACTGATGATCACAGAGATGTCTCATGAGGTAGACGCCAGAGGGTATTATACAGGAACATTTGAGGCAATAGCTTCTGATACAGGATTTATCCCCCGCCCGGAATTTCATACTCCAAAAGCAGATGCACAATTTGCCAAAGTAATTTCCAATGCCGATCCTCTAAACCAGGGAAGAGTTAAGGTACAGTTTGATTGGCAAAATGGCTCTACCACGACAGAATATATCAGGGTAATGACTCCCGATGGCGGTGGAAGTGAAAAAGTGAGTAAAAACCGCGGATTTATGGCTGTTCCGGAAGAAGGAGACCAGGTTGTGGTCAATTTTGCCCATCAGCATCCTGACCGCCCGTTTGTAATGGGAGGAATGTTCCATGGAGGAGTTGGCGGTGGCGGCGGTGCCGGAAATAATATCAAAAGCTTAAGCAGCAAAAGCGGCCATACCATGAGTCTGGATGATGGCGGAGGAATTACGGTAAGAGATAAAGATCAAAATTCAGTTTTTCTGGATGGTGCCGGGAATATAACCATAGACAGCAAGATTTCCATTACCCTGAATTGTGGCAGCAGTTCTATTTATATGGATAAAGATGGAAATATTCAGATTAAAGGAAAAGAAATATTTGTACAGGGAATTAATATCGGTGTTGGCGGAACATCAAGTGTCGGAGTCGGAGTAGGGCCTGAAGACGGCGAACCTACCTCGGGAGTAGGCATTAAATCTGATACCTTAGATATTGGTACCAACACGCTTTCCATGAGAGGAGACACAGAAGCGAATCTCAGCAGTGGTCAGAAGATCAATATAGGAGGCGGAAGTGAGACCAATATCGTAAGTGGAACCGTAAAATTGAACTAAGATTAATGAATCCTGTAGATCTGGAGTTGGTCAAATTAAAAAGACAGTGGCAGAAGGTCGTTTCAAAGAACGAAGAAAAACCTATGCTGATCTGTATAGGAGAGAAGCATGAGACCGATCTTTTTGATGGGTTTATGAAATCAAAACTGTCTGAAGATGAAGACGGGGACGATATTTTTTTACTCCATTATCAGGAATTTAACGGGATGAATTCTTTCGGTCAGTCTTTATGGGATGAATGGAAAGAATATTACGAAATGCTGGAAAAAAGCGAAGGAAATATTCCGGAATGGGAACTCGATATTCCTGATCAATCCTATAAAACAGACGCATACAAAGCTTTCTATCCCTTACTGGAGCTGAAGAAAAAATTTCCCAATATACGGGAATCTAAAATCTACCTCTACATTGCTCCGTTAAGAATCAGCGACAGGGAAGAGCTGTCTTTATGGGTGAAAGAATGGTGCAGAATCTGTGAATCTTCAGAAAATAAAGAAATAAAACTGGTTTGGGCAGAACACCACAGTTACAGAACACTGTCAGATATCTCCTCCGCACACAGCTTCAGGGTAAATGTGGATATTCATCAGCTGATGCAGAATACGGCAGCCCATACCAATCGTAAGAAGAACAGTGTTGATACCGATTTTCAACAGCAGATTCTTACAGCAAGCAACCATTTAAGCAAGGGAAGATACAGAGAAGCAGAACATGCGCTGAAAACTGCTGTAAAACTAGCTAAAGAACAAAAAAATAAACAAGGAGAAATTTCCGCTTACTTTATGCTGACCCAGGCTTATGTTGCTGACAGGAAAAAAGATAAGGCGGAAGATACCTATCGGACGATATTTACGGAAGTAGACCCCAATTCACCGCTGGAAGTTCAGATGTATATGAATTATGGAAGCTATTTATTGGGAAATTCAAAAAAAAGTAAAGCTGAAAAAGCATTTGAAAAGGCAGCAGAAGTTGCTGAGACGATTGGTGAATATGCAATGGCTATTGAATGTAACAGGATCATCGGAACATTATATGATTCTGTCCTCACAAAAGAAAAAGCCATAAGGTATTTTGAAAAATGCCTGGACATTGCAAAATTAATGGATCCCCGGGCAAGAGAACAAAGCAGTCTCAGATTTGTAGCTTCTATGCTGATTATTAAATATGAAGGAAACAGGGATAAAAAAAACATCCTGGACGGTGAAATGAAAAGTTATTTTGGTGATGACTGGAAGGTGAGTGTAGAAAGGCCAAAAGCAGGTTAATCTCAAATTAAAAAACATCATGGCAGATCAGAATAAAAAAACAGTAAAGACCATAAAGGTGGCCAAACCGGATATGAATCCGGAAACTTCCTGGGATGTGGATACAGATGTCACTTCCGTAAGCTGGGATAAAACCACGCAGGGATGGAAAAATGGAATGAAGAATAATGCCAAGTCCCTGAATCCTGTTTCTATGGTGAAGTCTATTACCAGAGGCAGCAATAACCAGCCACAGGAAGGAGCCGGCGGAGGTGGTGGAGGCGGAGGATCTGTCACTGCAGAAAAAGCAGCCCCGGAAAGCAAAGTAAAGCTGATTAAGGTTAATACACCCGCTCTCACCTCAACAGCTATTCAGCATACAAGCAAGCATTTTGATATTGTACTGGCCATTGATATCCATTGGACACTGACTCCGCTTATATTTATCCCGCTGCCCTTGCCGCATCCGTTTATCGGAATTGTTTTCGACGTGATGGATTATATTACGTTCAATATTTCCGTTCCGCAGTTTGTAAGAAACGTATTCCCTTCACTTCCGGAAAAAATTCCGATGGGAGGTTCGATATTTGTTCACGGAAGACATAAGGCGACTACAACTACAAGTGTGATGGGAGTGGTGATACCATTCAGACATATTACTTCACTTATTCCGGCATACATTATTCCGTTTCCTCAGGAAGCACCTCATGAAGGAGAAGTGTATTACGGAGCGCAGACTGTTCTGGCGCAGGGAAGTAAGATGAGTGGGAACCAGCCGCAGCAGGTACTGACCTGTATGGGACTCCCTTTCGGAATGACAATGCTGCCTGCGATGCCGGATAAACCTAAGAAAAATCCTTTAGCTTATTTTGCTTTTTACAATAATTTTTCAAGTATGTATATTCAGATCAATACGGGCGGACCTGTATTGGTAGGAGGAGCTTTTGTTCCGCATGTTTATACACCCGGAGAAATGCTGATGCGTCTTGCCGGAATGTTCCTGATGAGAAGTTTAACCAAAAAAATGGGAAAACTGGGGGCCGCCGGCTTAACGAAATTCAATAACAGTGTTCTTAAAAAAGGACCCTTAAGCAAACTTAAAGTTTCCCAGGCACTCTCTAAAAAGCTTTGTAAATGGGGATTTGAGCCCGTAAATTTTGCTACCGGAGCAATGGTCTTCGAATGGGATGATTTTGAAATTAAAGGAAGCACTCCATTAACCTGGAGGAATATGTGGCACAGTGACAGGCCTTATGATTTCGGACCCTCAGGAAACGGAGTGTTTAATAATCATGACCTGTTTATTTTACCTGATGAAAACGACCGGGTGGCAGGGTGGATGCATCCTGACGAAAATATAGCCATGCTGATTCCTGCTCCTGAAATTGGGGAAGAGATGACGTATTTCAGAGATCAGAAGATCTGGCAGTACAGGCCCGATACAAGTATATGGATTGTCCGTAAAGGAACAGATATTTATACCTACAAACGCTTCCATCATATAACAGAAGGAATAATATATAAAGTAATCCGTATTGAATATGGTGACGGAACCATCAGAAAATATGAGTATGAAGACCGCAATATTGTCCTGAAAAGTATAAAAGATGTCAGAAGCGGTTTCAGTATAGAAACAGTAATTCATCCTGAACTGAAAAAAGTAACGGAGGTTTATTACTGCTATAAAGATCAGAGAGATCTGCAGGTTCGCTACGATTATGATGGGCGCGGTAATCTTACCCATGTCTGGGACATCCATAAAAAGGCCATTGTCTTCAGTTATGATAGCGAAAACCGTGTTGTCAGCAGAATCAACAGAAATGGAATGAGCTACAGCTGGAAATATGACAAAAAAGGAAGGGTATTACATACCAAAGGAGCAGATGGATATATGGAAGGGAGGCTCAGTTATAACGATGAAGAAGGTTTTACAGAAGTTATATATCCGAAGCAGCATAACAAAACTGAACGTTATTATTACGACGAAAATTATCTGATCTATAAACAGGTAGACGGAGAAGGAGGAGAAACCTGGTACGATTATACAGCTCACAACGAATTGAAGATGACAGGATCTCCGGAAGGCAGAGTTCAGGGCTATACCTACGATGAAATGGGAAATATTAAAATCTTCCATACTCCGGATGGAGAAGAATACCATTATCAGTATAATGAATTCGGACAGATAATTGCCCGTTTCTCACCTTCAGGCGCTTCAGAAACATGGAGCTATGACGAAGAGGGAAAACTGCTCCGCTATACCGATCCTGCAGAAGAAAGTGTATACTATGAATATGCAGATGGCGAAAGAGTTCCTGAAAAAAGCATCCGGGAAGAGATCATCACTCATTATAAATATAACCACAGAGGGCAGCTTACCCAGCTCACCAATACTGCCGGAGCCGAACAGTACTGGAAATATGATGAGTATGGAAGGCCGCTGGCATTCAGTCCGAGACCTTTGAACAGAACCCTTTGGAACAGGGATAAAATGGGAAGAGTGGTTGAAGTGAACGAGCAGGGGCAATTCCCGTTAAAACTCCGTTATGATGCCTATGATCTTCCGGTGTATGCTACCGATGGGCGTGCAGAATGGCTCATGAGCTATACGCCAATGGGAAGTCTGAAACGTCAGGTCCGCCGGAATGCTCTTTCCCATAAAAAAGAAGAAACACTGGTTTTCGGATATGATGCTTATGAAAACCTGATGAGCATTACCAATGAAAAAGGGGAAACTTATCAGTTTGAAAGAAATTATAATAACGAAATCACCGGGGAAACAGGCTTTGACGGTCAGAAAAAATTCTTTATAAGAGATAAAGACGGAATGGTCACCCAAAGCAGGACTCCTCACGGAAAAGATATTTTTTATGAGTATGATCTGGGTGGAAGATTAACGCAGACCCATTATCCGGACGGAACCTGGGAAGCCTATCAGTATGATACCTCGGGATTATTGGTTAAAGCAGATAATGAAAGCAGCAGTGTGGCCTTCCAGAGAAATAAATTAGGGCAGATCACCAGTGAAAAACAGGGTGAGCATACCATTCAATATGAATATGACAGTCAGGCGAATCTGATCGGTCTAAAAAGCAGCCTGGGAGCAGAAGTAGACTATTCTTATAATGACCTCGGACAGCTTAAAACGGTAACCGCCGTTACTCCGGATGTGTACTCACCCTGGCAGATGAATCTTGAGATCAGCCGGAATGGGCAGATGCATTCCCGTGAAATGTCAGGCGGGGTGGAAAGCACCTTTGAATTTGATCATATCGGAATGCCGGTAAGCCAGAAAGTAACCGTGAATGGAACCAATACCACCTTCCATAGAGATTACGACTGGGGAGCCGGAAACCGTTTGCTGCATACGCTGGACAGGGTGACGGGCGGAAGAACCAGATTTGATTACGATGCTTTCGGAAGCCTTGTTGCTGCAGAATATTCGAACGGGGAGGTGCAATATAAAAATCCGGATGCTACGGGATGCTTATATGAAAGTACCCGGAGGACTGACCGTGTTTATGATAAAGGAGGCAAGCTGATGCGGGATAAAAACTGGTTTTATCATTACGACGAAGAAGGAAATTTATTATTAAAAAGTAAGCGGCCAATTAACAATGTCAGACCGGAACATACAGAAGAACAAAACAATACACATCCTTATTATAAAACCATTGCTTCAGATTGGCTGAACAGCCCGAAACTGCCGGATAGAGCTGATTTACCCAATGTAAACGAAGATTCCCCAACAGAAATCCAAAACCCGGAATGGTCCTCCGGAGACTGGGCATATTCCTGGAATGCCAACGGAATGCTGGCTAAAGTAAAGCGCCCCGACGGCAAAGAAGTAAGCTTTGAGTATGATGCCCTCGGAAGAAGAACCTCAAAAATTGGTCTAAAGAAAATAACTCGTTATATTTGGGATGGTAACGTTCTTCTGCATGAATGGAGCTATGATGCTGAAGAAGTTCCTGTAACGGTTGTAGATGATAACGGAAATGTCATCGCTGGAAAAGAACCTGTGGAGAATGTGGTGACCTGGGTGTATGAAAGAGGAAGTCATGTACCGAGTGCGAAAATAATTAATGAAGAAAAATTTAGTATAATTAATGACTACATTGGCAGGCCAATACAATCGTATAATGAAGATGGAACTTTAATTTGGAGTACAGAATATAATATATTTGGAAAAACTAAGAATTTAAAAGGAGATAACAGCTTTATTCCATTTAGACAATTAGGTCAATATGAAGATGAAGAATTAGGAGGCCTTTATTATAACCGGTTCCGATATTATGACAGCGAACAAGGGAATTATATTTCTAAAGATCCCATAGATTTGAATGGAGGAAATCCAACATTATATGGATATGTTTGGGATAGTTTAAGTCAATATGATCTTTACGGACTAGATACCTTTGCGCAAAGATTAGGTAATTTTGGAGAAGATAAAGTAATGGCAGGCTTAAAAGAGAGTGGTAAATATGTTGATGGTGGAGTTTTCCACGTACAAAATGCTTCCAACCAGGGTATTGATATTGTAGGATTAAGACATGACGGTAAATTTGATGTATTTGAAGTGAAAACTAATATTACCGGTAATGTAGGAAAACTTTCCGAAAGACAGGCAAACCCTTCAGCGTTTATAAACGATGTATTGAGTGATCAGAAAGCAGGTGCAGGTACTTATGGTATATCACCACAAATGGCAGAAAGAATACGAAACAATATAGGAGATAAATATTTAGTTGATGTTTATGTGGGAAGAGGAGAAAAAGGAAAATGGTTTGTCGAAAAAACAATGCTGTCTAATTGGGACGAAATAGGAAAATTATACCAATAATCAGGTTAAAATTTATAGATATATATGAATTACAAAAAATATTTAGATATTCAAATTAAAAAAACAGAATCAAATCTTAACAGCAGAACTAAAAACAATAATTTTGAATTCTTTTATAACTGTGTTAATGATTTTATTGAAAATGATAAAGAAGAATTTGTTGAATCCTTTACTGAATTTGGGATGCAGTTTGAGAATAAATATTCTATCTCTGGCATTCTGCAAAAAATATTTTACGTAAGATCAGAAAGCAGTATCGTTGAGTTTAATAAACAGGCTGATATTAATAATTTCAGAAAATTACTTGATGCTTATTATTGGCTTAATTTAGCTTTTATTAAAGCATATAAAGAAAATCAGGAGTTAAAAGGAGAATTTTTTCAGGATACCGTGTTTGCTTCTCTATTGGCATATTCCTTTTATCCGCAAGCATTAGATCATACATTAGATTATCTGTACGTTCAGTATAATGAAACCCTGAAAGATGAAAGCGAAAAGATTATTCCTGAAAAAAGAAAATATGATAAATACTATAGTTACGCTGATGTATTTCAATTACTAAAATCACTAATTTCGAGTAATCATAATACTTCTTTTGAAAAAATGCTAGAGGTATCTGTTCATGCAGATTATGAGTTTGCTATTAAAAATTACTTAAGTGAAGATCCGGAAGTTGTGAATGAAGTATTAGAAAAAATGGCTGCATTTCACATAAATAATAAAGGAGAATCCTATCTGGATACTTTTAATCATGATTGCTGGAAAATTTTTCCATTGGAAATGATAAGTATTTTAATTGACAGAAGAAGGAGAGGATTATCAAATGAAGGAATTAACCATCCATTAATTTCACATTTCCTGCCATTTATTTTCGAAGTAGGATCTCTTCCCAATGATGAATTTACCAAAAGATTAGAGAGTAAAATAATATAAAGTAAATGTCATATATAAATTTAGTAATGTCATTAAAGAATTTTTATCCGAGCTTATTGATATAGGGGTGAAGAGCGGTTCTGTACTTCATAATAATTATTTTATCAAAAAACATGAGCGAAAATTCAGTTAAAGAAAAATCATTAAACCTTAGTAAAGAAAATAAAATCAAATTTAATCTGTCATCACTTATAAGAATTAAAGACCTGTATCAACTTTTTGAAGAGGAAATTAAAGATGATGATTATGATTATGCTCAACGTTTTAAGAATGGGAGTACGCAGCTTACTGAGTTTTCAGACTATGTTTTCAGTCATATTTTTATGGGTAATGAGCTAAATTATTCAGATATTGAGAGGTTTAATAATCTAGATCAGTTAGCTCCTGAAGATGATGAATACAGTAGTTATCAGGCCGCAATTGCGGTGAATATTGTCATGATTGCCACCAACATCATAAAAATTGTAAAAGGAGAGGAGTCGAAGATAAAATCAATAATAGATTATACTTTAGATGTAATCAATAATCTGAAATCCGAAGAGTTTTTTACGGATAATCCTGATGGAGATGATGATGAAAGCGAAGAATATCTTGAACCATTTTATGATAAGGAAATCTCTGCAGAAGATAGGTTGATAGATATAATTGACAACATGTCACAAAATGACTTCATAGCATTTAATGAGGAAAACAGGATTCTTTAAAAAAAATATAACAAAATTATCAGATAAAGATTTAGATAAGGAATTTGCATTTGAAAGAGTTATTGAAACGAGTTCATCTGTTTTAGTAGAAATATTTAAGAAATTGGTTCTGCAAAAACAGATATTGATGAGATTGTAAATTTAGGTATTCTGTTTTCTCCACTGCAAATATTTTGGGATGGGATTGTGAAAAAAGATGGAAATTAATAGGACAAACTGAAAACCATGATAAGTTTAAAGATTCTGATTATGGAAATCTTAAAATGGTATTTGGAACTGATGGAGATTTTAGATTGAGAGACCTTAGTACAAAAAAAGGAAGTGCCTATTTCAAGGGAAAATATGAATCAATATGAGTTTTCTATAGTATGGTTTCCTATTGACTTGGAAAATAGAATAGTAAAAGCTATTGAGTAGTATACTTTTTTTAATGTAAAAATAATTGGAAATTTTTTATTCTAAATTTTTATCACACAAATAAATTGTATTCAAGGGTGATAAACTTTGTAAGTTGAAATATCTAATAAATTATGGGTTTATTTTTGAAAATTACTTCTGAATCTCAAGGAGCAGAAACAGTTGAAAAAGCTATTATTAACAACAACGTGATCAATTACATTCTTGATGGATTAAATGATTATTATTGGCAAGACCAAATAGCACCAAAATTGAGAACATTAAACGCCCAATATAGTCATATTACACTCGGTACTATTCTAAGGCTTTTTCTTCTTGAAAATATAGAAATTGGTAATTTAAAATCATTCTCCAGATATATAAAAAAAGATGATAAACTGGTTATAGATCAAATGCTTGTTGCCAATAAATATGAATCGTTAACTGAGGATGAAACCAGAAAAGCAATTTGTGATGATGTTTTCAGTTATTTTGAAGAAGTTATACTAAAAAACAAAACTAAATTTCAGGATTTTGATGCAGTAGCATTTATTCCATTGCTTGAGGAGAGATTTGAAGAAATTAAAGAGCAAAAAATTGTTAATGATAGAAAAACAACGTAAAGATACATAGAAATTTCTGGAAAAGGAGAAAAAATACTACCTCTCAGGCATTTAAAAATATTTTCCCAATGGAAGTGGTAAGCATTTAATTGCTAGAAGAGAAAGGGGATATCAATGAAGGAATGCACCATCCACTAACCTTGCATATCCTACCATTTATTTCCAAGTAGAATCTCTGCCCAATTGATAAATTAACAAAGAAATTACTACAGTAGGAATAAAATGTTACTAGATAAAACGATAAGAAAAAATTTAGACGGTGAATATATAGTTATCCACGCTAATCAGTTAAGAGAAGGTACAGAATATGCTAAGCATTTAAAAATTGCTCAAATTCAGGTAAGAGGATTCTTAGGACACGAGAATACTGAGTCCAAAGTAGATTTTAAAGAATTTGAAAAACTTTCGGATCATTTGAAAATCATATCTTTAAGTGCAATAGAAAATGTTATAAATATAGAATCAATATATTCTCTGCAAAACCTCGAAAAGATTTATTTAGAAAAGCAAATGTTTTCAATTGATATATCAAATTTCCATAAAATTAAACATCTCGGTAGTGAGTATTGGAAAGGGTTAGTTAATTTTAATGAAGCTTATTCATTACAAAGTCTGGTGCTTACAAAGTTTGTATACACGAACCTTCGTGAACTTTCCAAATTGCAAAATCTGAAAGTTCTCCATATATACAATTCGAAGATAGAAACGCTGGATGGAATAGAAAATCTTCCATTGGAAGAATTAGCTTTAGTGAAAAACAATAGTTTAGAAAATATACAAGCCATCAAAAAATTGGAAATACTGAGGGATCTTTTGATTGAAAAGTGCAAAAAAATTGATGATTATGAATTTATAGACGAGATAAAAGACAGAATGAATGTAAGAATTATTAAATAGATTGATAAATATGAAATTGAAGAAGAATAAATGAGCAGCATACCTCAAAAGATACAGAAAAATATTGATAACATTGGATCATTAAAAAACAAATCTCCGGATGGAAAAAACTGAGTGAAGAGGACTGTTTCAAGCTGTTAAAGAATTTGAAAAAACTCCAAGGTTGGAGGTTTTATCTGATGAAATACTATCGTTAGATATAGAATTACCATAAATTATAATTGATTTTAGTATATTCTATGGAAAAATATAAAGTAGATTTTGGTGAAACATCTCATTTTAAAGGAATAACGATTTCTTATGATCACATTGAGGAAGGTTTGGACTATGCTCAAAAAAATAATATTAATGAGGTATGTATATCGACTGATGATATTGATACAAAACAAGTGGTAAATTTTGATTTTTTAAAGGGAAGAAATTTTATTACAACTTTTCATTGGCTAGTTCCGCTCGCTAAAAAATCTAATATTACAGGTTTGTATAATTTGTCAGAATTGGAAGATTTCCGTTGGAGTGCTGGTACAGACTTTAATCTTGATTTATCAAAGATACCTAATTTGAAAGTTCTTAATATTGGCTACTATAAAGGTTTAGAAGGTTGGGAAAACTTAAAGTCACTAAATCGTTTATTAATTGGAAATGTAAAAACTGAGGATTTATCTTTTCTAAGCGAAACTGTTAACTTAGAATTTTTGCGTATCATACGTGGAACTTTTATCTCTATTAAAGGAATTGAAAAGTGTGGTAAATTAAAAACAGTATTTATTCAAAGTTGTAATTCTTTAATTCATGTAAAAGAAACAATTAAGCAAATGAAGAGTATTGAAAATTTGCTTTTAGAAAAATGTAAAAATGTAGACTTGGAAGGAATTGAGTTATTAGGATTAAAAAATATATCGGTTATTTAATTTATAGATATTATAAAAAGATAAAGCCCAGGTTCTGCAAAGATACACATCGCAGTTTTTTCGAAAACCTTTAAAACAGATTTTTATAATGATAAAAATCAATTAGTTAAAGTGGAATAATTAGATTCAAAATTTTTGTATTCGTATTAGTAGAATGTCAAACAAAATAAATATTTTAAATACAATTGATAACGTAATAGAGTATGCTAAACCTCTTTTAGATAAGTATGAAGTTTATATATATATTGAATATAGAGATTCAGGAAAAGTGTGGTATACTTTGTTAGAAAATAATGTTAAAGAAATTGACATTAATAAAAGTTATAGTTGTTTTTTTCTATCCACAAAGTTAATTGACGTTTCACAGAAGATAAGTTTCTATAGTGATGAAATATATGGTTATACAATAGAGGGAACTGGAGGTAGAGAAGACGGAGATAATATTGAACAGACAGCATTAAGAATGATAAGCAAGACTCCTGAAAAAAATATTAAATCATTTTTTAATGCACTGCTTAATATGTTAAAGAATGATGCTGATTATGAGAAAGGAGTTTACTCAGGTGCGGGAACTTTTTACAAGGACATTTTTTATTTAAAAAGTATGGGGCAAAGTAAAATATTCTGGTTTGATTTCAAAAGAAAAGATAAACCAATTAAAATTACTGGATAACTAAATCTGACGAAATACTATCGGCTGATGTAGAATTACCATAAATTAGATTTATGTATGAACATAGATTACATAAAAGAAAAATTAAATTTCCTTAAGGTTAACCCGGAAAAATTAAATACAATAATACCAAAAGAGTTTTTTCTTAATCCTGTTATTCCTGAGTCAGAAGTTTTTTCCATTGAGAGTAGCAATAAAATTAAGTTTCCTGAAGATTACAGAGACTTTATTACAAAAATTGGGAATGGTTGCATTGGGCCTGATTATGGGCTTTTATCATTACAGGAATCAATGGTTGATTTTAAGCTTAAAACAAAACCTGCGATTGACTTATCAATACCTTTTCCTTATTCTGAAAGCTGGAATGAAGACTGGATTTTTGATATTGATTGGGATAGTGGAGAGCGTCCGGATGAAAATCAGTTAAATCCATATATGGATACTAGCCATATAAATGGGTGTTTGCAGATTTGCCACATTGGACATGGTTGTACTTATCTGTTGGTTGTAAATGGAAGGGAATATGGAAAAATTTGGACTGATGACAGAGCTGATTATGGAGGAATAAATCCTTTACTAGATGATAATGGCTTGACAATGTCTTTTGAACGTTGGTATCTTAATTGGCTTGAAGAAGTTAGTGATTAAAGTGAAGCAGGTTGACTGAGATTAAGTTGATGTGCTTTAAACTGAAAAAAATTATAATAATGTCAATCAAATCAGAGTATTTCAATTTACATGACTGGGATCGAGTAGAATTTTTAAAGAAAATTGAATTTGAAGATGAGCCATCCAAATGGGACTTATTCGATCATATTATTCAAGATGAAGAAGAATATGATTTGGCCCGTATTGAAGCATTGAAAATTTTAGAAATTGCTGAAATTCCGGGTCATATAAAAGACAAGATTAAGAAAACCCTCATTGGAGTTATCGAAAATACAGAAGATTATGATGTTAAAAACTATGCAACCAGTGCGATGGTAAACTTTGTAGAATATTCTCAAATAAGAACTATCGCAAAAAATATGGTTTTAAACATAGATGAAGATATCGATATACGTTATAATGCTTTTGACATTATCAGGAAAATTTCTGACATAGATGAAAGAAATGAAATACTAAAGAAGTTACTTAATGATACGGATTTTCAGAAATCTGCTCAGAGAGTTCTTACGGAAGGTAGCTGATTGATAATTAACAATTAAAAAAGTAAATGTCGTATATAAATTTAGTAATGTCATTAAACAATAGGAAATGTGAAAAAATACCAAAGTTATTGAAACAATAAATAAAATTTAATCCAAATCCAAATCAAATATATATATGAAGAAAATATTCTCAGAACTTAAAGGTTTCGTGATATTTAGTCCGCAGCTTTTAGCAAACTATTTGCAGGAAAATCATCTTGCAGGTAATAATATCTTAAAATATTTTGTAGAAAATGAACATGGAGATGAAATAACCAGATCCGGAATCGCTATTCCCATTATTGGGGTAGATGAAGATTATTATGCTTTTCAGGTTTCAACGAATGATGAAAAGATTTTTAATGATGAAGAAATTGCAGTGGAATCAAGAGGCTGGATATTTCAGACCGCTGACAATGAAGTGAAAATTGTTGGAATCGGGTATTTAAAAGATATTACCACAATTAATGATGAAAACAGTATTACTTTACCGTTGGAAAATGGTTGGTATTCTTTAAAAATACGGGGTGGAAGTAAAAATGGTGAAAGACTATTTGAGCTGCATATGGAGAAGCAGGACGTGTATCCGGTTTTTACAGGCGATGTCACAACTGAATATTATTATGGTTAAAATATGTATTGAAAAATAGGCTAAGGAGCTAAATGTCTGATGCTGAGTTTTTAATACCTGTATTTTTTCTTGTTTAAAAATATGGTGTTTTTTCAAAACGGCAGAAATGCGAATTTCTTGAAAAAATATTTTGCCAATAATAAAAAACTTTCTATATTTGCACCACTGAAAACAACGGTACTACCGGAGTTCAGGGAGAGTTGGCAGAGTGGTCGATTGCGGCAGTCTTGAAAACTGTTGACTGTAACAGGTCCGGGGGTTCGAAACCCTCACTCTCCGCAGAAAAGAGCTACAAATTAAAAATTTGTAGCTCTTTTATTTTGTCATAATGATAGTGCAGGAGGCCTTTTTGGGATCAAGCGCAAAAGTTGGGGACTAAGCAAAAAGTTTGGTTAATCTGAAGAGAAGGAATGTTCTGTCTTTTACGCCTCTGAGCTGCATCCTAAAGTTCTTTATTTTCGCATTGAAAGATTCTGCCACAGCATTCGTGTTTCTTTGATCAAAATAGCTCAAAATATCCTTCTAATGATTTATTATTGTCCTTCTAAGAGTCCTAAAGGAAGTAAAGCCTGGCTCTTCCATATCTTTAAACCAATGTGCGAGCTTAGTCATCACTACAGATTTTGGAATTCTCTGGTTATAAATTGTTCTAAGTCATCGGTTAAGTAATCTCATCGACCTTCATCCGCAGCTTTCTGTTGATCTTTAAAGATGTATGATTACAAAATCACTCTGAGTACCTTTTATTATGCCTGCAATACTTCCTTTTCTCCTCTTGCTTTTTTAGAGATAAGAAAGGTATAAAACTCTCCGTCAGATAAAGCTGCTTCGTCTAGGGATAAAGATTTCTGAGAGGTTTTCAGGAAGTAATAATTTAAGAAGGTCGTGATCGCTTAGCATGATTCAAAAATTTGTCAATTTAATTCCCCCCCAAAAAAAAACTTTAGCACTCATTGTTTAACACATATATTAAGAATTTGGTTAAATCTTCAATAAAAATGTTTGATGATTATGTCTTTGGGGGTCACAAAGCTCTTTTTTTAGGAGTTTTTTTATCGACTATAGCCACTTTTATGGACAGAAATAGAGTTATTAGGATAATTGAATATAAAAAAAGCTAAAAAATTTTAATATTTCTTTTGATGACTTCAGCCCTTTTTAGCGGCTATTAAGTCATCATAAAGTGAAAAAAGTCTATTAAACAGATTGCCTTTATCATGCTTAAGTTCTTCAAGAAGTAATATATGTCTTTTACAAAATGCAATAAGAAACTCTCTCAATTTGTTTGAGTTATCTTTTGGTGGTTAAATTTACAAAGTCCTATTTTTACGTATTTATAATTAAACACACATCTAAATACAGCGCAGTAAGCGTGTTTACAAGGTTCCATAGTGTTATGATTACAAATTAAAATTTCCCCACCTAATGGTGAGAAATTATTTTATATTCAGAGAAATTCTTTTGTGTAGTATTGAAAATTTTATATCTTTGGCCTGTTCTCATGCTTAAATATAAAGAAACATGGGAACAAAGTTGAATAGAATTAATCTAAAACGCTAAAAAACTAATTAACCTGCAATATAACTATCTCCTATATTTTGCTATTAATTATAATTTGGAAATTTGATGATATCTATTCATTAATTTTAACAAAAAATTTAATTTAACCATGAAAAAAACGTTATTTGTACTTTCTGCTCTTTTTTTATTTTCTTGTAATGGGAATGATGACATTTTAAGCAATTCTCCTGCAGACAAAAATTTAGAAAGTAGCACAAAAGCAAATATGTTCGCAACAGGAACAAGAATTGGAAATGATATCGAATTGAAAGATATTACTGATATCGCTCCAATAAAAAGTGAATCACCTAATTATACTTTTGAATTTACTAAGCAACTAGATTTTGCTGGTAATGAAAAGAAAACAAGTGTTTTGACCGGAGTGGATGAAGCTGGTAAGATCTATTACTCAACACAGAATGACGGTGTTGTTGATTTTATTGTTCAGCCTGTAGAAGAAGGTGATTACTCAGATGTTTTATATTTAGATGGAGATGGAAATAAAATGTTTAGACTTAAATTAGCGGTTAATGCTACTAAAACTGGAGTAGATGTAATCTTTTTAGAATCATATACGAAGATGGATGCCGCAGTTGCACGTCAAAAGTGGAGTCAATGTTTTTCTGCTAGTGCAGGTTCTGCTCTTGGAGTAAGTGGTGCAGTTGTCTCTGGCTTTACGGGACCTTGGGGAGTAGCAGGTTGGTATGCTGGTATTGCAGCATATTGCGCTTTAGTATAATAATTATAAACTATAAATTATGAAAAAAGGAAATTTAATAGTATTTATCGTATTTTTTATTTTGGGATTATCTATTTTTTATTTAGTAGGAGATAGCAATATTAATGGATCTAGCCCTTATAATATATACATATTAATATTTGCGTTAGTTGCCTTAATCCCTTTAATTAAATTCTTATTTCCAGTAACTAAGAAAATGGGTATCGGAACTCCTTATTTTTTTTCTAATTTATTCAAAAGTATTTTTTCGAAAAAATAAAAAATACATATATAATATTATAACAAGAGGCGCTGGAATTTTCAGCGCCCTTTCTTATATGTGTATAATTTTATTTTTAGTCTAAATCCCTGAGCAACAATGTTCATGTGATATTATGTATTATTTGCTATTTTTTCATAAATGGACTTTAAATAAAGTACGATCTTTTAACATCATAATAAAAAGCACGAATTTAAAAAGTTTGCACAGGTTACAACAATTTTAGGTAGGAAGTGGGCTGACACAAAAGTAAATTGATATTTAAAATAAAAAAGCCTGCAATTCATAAGAACGACAGGCTGTTATTTGGAGAATACAGTCTTTTTTTAACTTAATATCTCACATGGTGCTACACAAATCACCCAGGGACATCTTTTGATTCCGGGAGGTGGGCAGCATGCTTCAGAACAGCTTAACGCTCCTCCGTTAATACTTTTCAACTGGTCTCTTGAAATTTTTTTAGAATTTTTCATTGTCAAGTAATTGCATTAAACGTAAAACTAAGGCTGGTTTCCACCACCACATCCGTCGTATGGCATACATTGCCATTTACCACCGATTAAGCATAGCTGGCCGCCTCTGCAGTCAATACCACCTTTAATTGTTTTCAATTCCTGTCTTTCGATTTTTTTTAAATTTTTCATAATAATTTAGGTTTAGTTCTTTCCGAAATTACTCATTTTTTATCAACTGTTATAGAATTATTATGAAAATATTTATTTTAAATCAATGAATTATTTGATATTTTACCTTTAATTTTCTGAATCAGGTAAAATATGATGTAAGCAAGAATGCGGTAATACCATTATTAAATAGGATTCAAAGAATTGATGTTGTTAAGTAAAATCTTGTCCTGTGGCAAGTAATATTTCATAATGACTTGCTAATTTTGATTAAAAGTTTAATTGACCAAATCCAATAATAATATGAAAAATTTATTCAAATCCTCTGCATTGTTAAAATCATTTCTGATCTTAACCGCTCTTGCTGCTGTCTCCCTTGTATATGGACAGAAAGTAAAGCCTTCTGAAAGTGGCTTTGCACCCGTTAATGGGATCAAAGTTTATTACGAAATCTACGGTAATGGTAAACCCATTGTCTTACTGCATGGCGCTTTTATGACAATTGATACCAATTGGGGAGAATTGATTCCGGAACTGTCAAAAAACAGAAAAGTAATAGCACTTGAATTACAGGGTCACGGACATACTTCGTTTTCAGAAAGGAAATTATCACATGCTGCGTTAGCCAGTGATGTTACAAAAGTAATGGACTATCTGAAAATTGATAAGGCAGATGTAGCCGGGTACAGCTTTGGAGGAGAAGTGGCATATCAGTTGGCGATACAAAGTCCGGAAAGATTGAACAAGCTGGTTATTATTTCATCAACATATAAAACTAAGGGCTGGCTGCCGGAAGTAAATAAAGCACTTGAAGGAATGAAGCCCGAACTCTTTACAAACAGTCCTATGCATACTGCGTATAATGCCGTGGCACCTGATAAAACAAAATGGACAAAGTTTCTGGAGCAGATGATGGCTTCAGCAAGGCAGCCTTTCGATCTTGGCGATGATAATATTTCTAAAATTCCGGTGCCTGTTTTAATCATAGCCGGGGATAATGATGGACTGGATAAAACAGAGCTTTCGAAAACCTATAAGTTATTGGGCGGCGACGTTTTTGCAGATATGGGTGCAATGCCAAAATCTCAGATGGCTATTGCTCCGGGCCAGACCCATGTGAGTCTGATAATGCAGACCGCATTGATTCTGAACTATCTGAATGAGTTTTTAAAATAATCTGATGACAGCGAACATTATGAATACAAAATTTGAAGCAGGAATTAATATCGCCATAAAAATTCCAAAAAATAAATATGAAAAGACTGTTGCTTTTTACAGGGATATTTTAAAATTAAATGTTGAAGAAAAATCCATAAAGAATCCTACTGTTTCCAGAACACACGAAGTAGAATTTGGCCACAACATTATCTGGCTGGATTGTGTAGACAACTATACCCATTCTGAAACCTGGTTACAGCTTACGGTTCCTGATGTACAAGCAGCAACAGAATACTTACAATCGAATGGTGTGGAAACCTGTGACGAAATTGAAGAACTTCCTGAAAATATGCACTGGATTACCGATCCGGCGGGCACGGTGTTCAATCTGCAGCAAAAGGAATAAGCAAAATGAGAATTCAATGGTAAGGTTTCCTGATAGAATTATATTGGGTTAATTGTATAATTTTAATACCTTTAGTCATCAAATTATTAAAATTTTAAAATATTTTTCATGCAGACGAAATCTTTAACTTTCATCCTAACAGTATTTTCTCTACTATTAAGTGTAACCGCATTTTCACAGAAAACAGCTGCCTTAAATTCTTTATTGAATAAAAATTCAGAATTTGTCTTTCCGCAGACTACGGATAAAATCTCAAAAGCACTGAATGTGAAAACGGTTTTTTATGAAGATGCCAATGGTGAAAAATATGCAAAGTGGCCTATGAATACTGGGCTGGAGCTTTACTGTAGTCTGGGAAAGGATAATCTTGTCAATGAAATGTTTTTTACTGCTTCAGACAATAAACCTGTAATCATAGAAGGATTGCCTTTCGGTCTTATCATGAATAAAAGTACATTACAGGATAGCAAAACCAAATTCAGTAAATACAATGCAAAAACACAGAAACTATCTTCAGGCAGTGAGTTCCCAGGAGGATCAAAGCTGGTTTTTAAGAGAGGAAAACATTATGCAACTTTGTTTTTTGACAGTAAAAACCTGTTGAAATCACTAAGCTTAACCACAGAACTTATTGATCCGGCTGCCAATTAACGGCTGGAATATTCAAAATAACATAAAATCTGTCATGTTTGGCGGATTTTTGTTTATAGGGCATAGGGCAGGAAACTTTAAGATAAATCTATATCGTTAATCCATGGTTATTTTTCACTTCAGCCATCACAAAAGTACTGTGAGTACTCCCGATAGAATCTACAGATCCTAACTTATTGAATACAAAATCCTGGTAATGTTTCATATCCCGTACCTGAACCTTCAGAAGGAAATCAAAATCTCCGGAAATATTGTAGCATTCCGCAACTTCTTCAATTTCTAAAATTTCTTTTACAAAATCATAACCTACAGACCGGTCGTGAATTTTCAGTTTAATCTGGCAGAAAACCGTAAATCCACGGTTGAGCTTTTCGGCATCAAGAACCGCAGCATATCTTTTCACAAAGCCTTCCTGTTCCAGTCTTTTCACCCTTTCAAAAACAGGCGAAGTGGAAAGGTGTACTTCCTTCGCAAGCTCTTTAACAGTCAGTTTGGCATTTTTCTGGAGCAGCCTGAGCAGCTGTACATCCTTATCATCGAGTTGTTCCACAGAATATTTTTCTTTTAAATTATAAAAACAGTCAAAGTTATAGAATTATATGCTTTTATTATGGTTTTTAAAAGTTTAATTTGCTTAAATATTTCTTATCAATTGTGACTTTATTCTGTATTCTTACCTTTACCCAAAATTAAAAACTTTTACTCAGGACAACTGTTAAAAGTAAAAGTACAGTTCTTTATAAATACTTCATCAAACAGGAAAGGTTTTACTTAAGGTAGATTAATAGGGAATCGTGTGCAAATCACGAACTGTCGCGCAACTGTAAGTAACACACCAAAGGTTTTTGTCCTTGCAGATCCACTGCCAAAAGCGGGAAGGATGGCAGAAACTGTTACAAGTCAGGAGACCTGCCTTTACTGAATTGACAATGCTTTCGCGGCCTGAAGCTTTGGGTCATACAGATGATATATCGGATTCATGTATTTTCTTTAAAAGGAAACTGCATTTCCCGTTATGTCATTACTTTCCTGAAATTTCTTCCGTTAAAACATGACGAAGCATTTTAAAGGGCTTTAATATTAAGTTTAATTAAAAAGTTTAAAAAATGCAAACTCACATTCTTGGCTATCCGCGTATTGGCAGCAAAAGAGAACTCAAAAAAGCCTGCGAGCAGTATTGGTCAGGCAAAATCCTTCCGGAAGAACTTCTGAATACAGGCAGAAATATCTGTAATCAGAACTGGAATATCCAGAAAGAAGCCGGAATAGACCTTATTCCGTGTAATGATTTTTCATATTATGACCAGGTACTGGATATGAGCCTTGTGGTAGGGGCAATCCCTGCACGTTATCATGAAGTAGCGCTTAAAAAGAACAATGCTGAGCTGGATCTTTACTTTGCCATGGCAAGAGGATATCAGAAAGACGGATTGGATATCACAGCGATGGAAATGACCAAATGGTTCGATACCAATTATCACTATATCGTACCGGAGTTTTATAAAAACCAACAGTTTAAGCTAAGCTCAGGTAAAATTTTCAATGAATTTGCAGGAGCAAAACAGGCTGGAATTAATGCGAAACCGGTTATTATCGGGCTGGTTTCTTATCTGCTATTAGGGAAAGAAAAAGAAGAAGGATTCGATAAGATGGATCTTGTCGCAAATCTTCTTCCTGTATATACGGAAATTTTAACCAGGCTTCAGGAGCAGGGTGCTGAATGGATTCAGTTTGATGAACCTTTCCTGGCATTGGATTTAACAGAGAAGGCAAAAGAAACCTATGTTTCCGTATACGCTGAAATAAAAAAACGTTTCCCGAAACTGAAATTTATCGTGGCCACTTATTTTGACGGATTAAAAGATAATACATCGCTTGCAGTTTCACTTCCGGTGAATGTACTGCACATTGATCTTGTCAGAAATCCGGGGCAACTGGATGAAATACTGAATCATATTCCGGAAAGCTTAAGTCTTTCGTTAGGAGTAGTTGATGGTAGAAATATATGGAAAAATGATTTTGAAAAGTCACTCTTATTGATCAGGAAAGCTATCGGAAAATTAGGATCTGAAAGGGTTTTGATTGCCTCATCATGTTCATTGCTCCATTCTCCTTGTGATCTTGATTTTGAAACCGGTCTTACTCCTGAAATTAAAAACTGGCTGGCTTTTGCCAAACAGAAAGTGAAAGAAGTGGTAGCACTTAAAGAGCTGGCATCCGGGACAGAAAATGAACAGACTCTTGAAGCATTCGAAGAAAATAAAATCGCAATTGAGAGTAGAAAAACTTCTTCTCTGATTCACAATAACCAGGTAAAGCAAAGAGCAAACGCAGTAACAGATAAGGATGCCCAAAGAAGAAACACTTTCAAAATCCGTAAAGAAAAACAGCAAAAAGCATTACAGCTTCCTTTATTCCCAACCACGACGATCGGATCATTTCCGCAGACCACAGAGGTAAGAAGCTGGAGAGCCAAATTCAAAAAAGGAGAGCTTACCGCAGAACAATATGATACGCTGCTGAAAGAAGAAACCCGGAGAACGGTCAGATGGCAGGAAGAAATCGGTATAGATGTATTGGTTCACGGAGAATTTGAGCGTAATGACATGGTGGAATATTTCGGGGAGCGGCTTGAAGGATTTGTATTCACTAAAAACGGATGGGTACAGAGCTATGGAAGCCGCTGTGTGAAACCGCCTGTAATCTTCGGTGACGTATCCCGCCCAGCTCCGATGACGGTCTATTGGTCCCAATACGCCCAATCCCAGACTCAAAAATGGGTAAAAGGAATGCTGACAGGCCCGGTTACGATTTTACAATGGTCTTTTGTTCGTGATGATCAGCCTCGTTCGGAAACATGTAAGCAGATTGCTTTGGCAATCCGTGATGAAGTAGTGGATCTGGAAAAAGCGGGAATCAGAATTATTCAGATTGATGAACCTGCTATAAGAGAAGGACTGCCGTTAAGAAAAACCGACTGGCAGAACTATCTGAAATGGGCTGTTGAAGCCTTCAGAATTTCAGCAAGCGGAGTGGAAGATGCTACCCAGATTCATACGCATATGTGCTATTCGGAATTCAATGATATTATTGAAAATATTGCTGATATGGATGCAGACGTAATTACCATAGAATGCTCCCGCTCCCAGATGGAATTGCTGAATGCATTTGCAGACTTCAGATATCCAAATGAAATTGGCCCCGGAGTATACGATATCCACTCACCAAGGGTTCCGTCAAAAGAAGAAATGATCGAACTGTTGAGAAAAGCCCAGCATGTAATTCCTGCCAATCAGCTTTGGGTAAACCCGGACTGCGGACTGAAAACGAGACACTGGGACGAAACCGAAAAAGCTTTAATAGCGATGGTTGCTGCGGCTAAAGAAGCCTCGGTAGAATATGCACTTTGAGAATTTAAATAAATAAATACCATCACCAGGATCGTGTCATGATATTCATGGCACGATTTATTATAGTAATCCTTTAGAACATTGATGGAATAAGGATTTCGCTATTCATTTATATATTATATTGTCAGCAATATGAAGGTGAAAATAATTGCAATAGCAGCCGTTATTCTTGTTATCCTTGCTTTCAGATGTATTTTTTGGGATGAGGTCTAAACTATTTTGCCTGTAGTGAGCTTGGAGGATAACCAAACTGCTTTTTAAATGCAAAAGAGAAATGGGATAAATTTTCAAATCCCAGATCCAGGTAAATATCTGAAACGGATCTGCCTTTTTGGGTGAGCAGAAAGTGGGCTTCCTTTAATCTTCGAAGCTGCAGCCATTGTCTTGGAGGAATACCAAATATTTTTTGAAAATCCCTTTTGAATGCAGACAAACTTCTCCCTGTTAAATAAGCAAAACGCTCTATACCATTGTGATGATTTTAATACCACAAAGTTCGCCAGAAACTCTAAAGACAGGTTTGTTGTATGGTTCATATTATTTGTAGACTGCACGAAAGACTGTTTAAAATTCTTTCATTATATTCATCTTTTGATTCATGTAAATGACGACTGATTTTCATTCATGGGGCAGCTTTTCAAATAAAATGCAGGGTTTATTTCAGATCCATTGTAGTTCTGAAAACACATACCGCATTTCCGGTGATACGGATTATATTGGATTGGTCGTCTTCCACTGTTACCTGCACTTTTACTTTACCAATTCTCTTAATGGTTTCACCCTGTTTTCCTGCGAATTCAAAAATATCACCTGCCGGCTCTTTGATTTGTTGTGGATAAGGTAGCCTCCCAATGGGCCGTTAGCATTTCCGGTAACCGGATCTTCAGAAATATCCGATTAGTTTACTGTAAAAATAAGGAATGAAATCCGGGCTGATACTTGTTTTATCATTATTATTTAATTAAAAAATAAACAGAATCGTGAGTCTCTGATTTATTAACAGGCAATATGTGGAAGCAATTATACATAAGAAGACCACAATTTAATCTGTAAATTGTGGTCTTCTGCAACTAAGAACTATTTAACTACGATTCTGTTTTCAGATAGCCATAATGTAAAGCTGTTTCTTTTCCGAATAAGCTTGAGAAAATATTCTGAAACTCGTGGATATATTTACATTTTATGGCATTTCCGTATATTTTCAAGCCTTCCAGTATTTTTCTGGAACTCAGGTCTATATCATATTTTATAAAAGGTTCGGGTCTTTCGTATCTTATACTCTGATCCGAACTGTAAGTTCTTGAAAATCCCAGTCTTTCAAGCCATTCTTCTGTGATTTTAATAGGTTTGATGGCATCTGCCGGGACTGAAATACTTTGAATATCATTTTCAATTTTTACAAAATAAGCCTGATCGACATGCTGAAAGATCTCAGTGATCTTATAAATCTGGCTTTTGTACTCGACTAAGTTTTTGATTTTTAGATCTGCTACGTTCATAATATTCTGATTTTAGGTGTGATATAGTACAGGATAAACTGCAAATATTATGCCCTGCATCTCAATGATAATGCTTGTTTTAGTCAAGATTTGGGTTAAATTTTTACTATTAAAAATTAATGATATGTTAAAATAGTACACTAATAAGCGAATTATAGCGTTTTTTGTAAAAATAAAAATGTGGTATGTATGTGGTACTCGTTCTTTATTTTTCTTTTGGGGATACATTGGCTGTAGTTAAAAGGAGCGCAATAATAACTGTTAAGATAAGAACTCCTATGAAAACATTCCATGAATAAGCGTGGAGAAGATAGCCGGTACCGCTTCCCAGAATGCTGGAACCAAAATAATAAAACAGCCAGTAAATGGAAGTCGCTGAAGATTTTCCACGTTTAGCATATAAAGCCGTCATCTGGCTGGCCATTGTATGCGCAGCAAAAAATGAAAAAGTAAAAAGCCCAAGTCCGAAGATAAGCATATAGAGGTGCCCGGATAGCAGCAAGGCGGCCCCGATGAGCATAAACAAAATAGAACCCTTGAGGATATTATGCATAGGAAACCTTCTGGAAAGGCGGCCCACAACCATAGTTCCAAAAACCCCGAAAATATACATCAGGAAGATAAAGGCAATAATAAAATGGTTTAATGAAAAAGGTTCTGCCTCTAATCTGAATGTCAGATAATTATAAACACTGACAAAAACACCCATCAGTAATGCTGCAGTAAAGTATAAACGAAGCATATAAGGATTGGTAAGGAAAAACTTCATCTGCTTTACTTTAAGGTGATAATCCGTTTTCTGAGGATTGAAAAATCTTGATTCCGGGAACAGTTTCCAGAATACAGCCCCCAGAATGAAACTTTCTATTCCAATAAGAAGCACTGCATTGCGCCATCCAAACTCCCCGGCGAATAAAGTAGCCATTATTCTTCCGCTCATTCCGCCAATAGTGTTGCCGCTGAGATACATACTGATGGTAGCCGGCACTGCTAAAGCGCTCACTTCTTCTGTAAGATAGGCAAGGGTTACTGCAGAAACCCCGGATACCACAAAGCCTTTTAATACGCCGATCACAATCAGGAGGCTTAAGCCAGGAATCCAGGTGGAAATAACAGTAAGTACAGCAGATGAAATCAATGAAAAGACCATCAGGCTTTTTCGTGAATAGCTGTCGGCTTTAAAAGCGAAAAACAGTAATCCTAAAGCCATCCCTATTGTAGAAGAAGAGACCAGAAGGGAAGTATCACCTACAGATACACCAAACTGTTCTGCAGCCATAGGCAGCAAAGGCTGGAACAAATAAAGCTGTGCAAAAACCGAAAGTCCTGAAAAGAATATACACAGTTTTATATATCGGAGACGCCGGCTTCCCTGAAGAGCTTTTTCAGATGAATTCATTATGGGTTGCAATTAAAAGCAGTGGTTTGACAGAAAATTAGGTCCTGTAAATTTCCTGATTATTTTTCGGATTTAAAAATCATTATTCAATGGTTTTTATGGGTGAAACAAATCAGTGCATTTCCAGACTGCTGATATATTCAGAAGGAGTAATGCTTTCCATCTGCTTGAATACCCTGTTGAAAGTAGACTGATTGGAGAATCCGGCCTCCGTATAAATATACATAAGGGTAATTTTTTCCAGATCATTTTCATTGAGCAGTCTTTTTACACATCCAATCCTGTGCCTATTCAGATAATTGTTAAAGTTGGGATATCCTTTTGCCCGGATTGATTTTGAAATATAGCTGCTGTTGATATCCATTTCAGTAGAAAGTTTTGAAATATTGAAATTAACGTCTTTATACAGCTGCTTCTCTTTCATCAACAGTTCAATTTTTTCAAACAGCTCATCCGCAAAAGGAATTTTTTCCAGCACAGGAATTAAGTGAGCTTCCGGATGATAGGCCTTCTGTTCAATTTCATGGTAAATTTCAACCCGTTTTATTTTATCCTTAAAATAGAGCAGGAGTGATATTACGGCTACGTTGGAAATCATAAGAATTGTATCTGTGATCCTTACATCATCGGGGCTGTGTTTAGGAAAATTAAAGCTGAATGCTTTTGAAATAAAATACCCTGTTATGATATTCAGTAAAACAAACAGGCTGTAAATAAAGACATACTTTCTTGGAAAAAAAACATATGCCGCCAGCGGAATCGGAATAAGCCAGACAAAACTTGCTATAGAATTATTCCAGAAAACAAGCATGATATAAAAATTATAAAGAGTGGCAATAATAATGTAAGAATGTACCATGACATTTACAGAATAACTTTTACGCACAATCAGGTATGTATAAACCAATAAGAAAAGTCCGCCATAAAGATACCAGGCCATTATTTTATCGGGAATGATAAAAGTAAATATTAAAGCAAATACAGCAAGAATAACAGACATCAGGATGTTGTAATAATAGATCAGCTGTCTTTTGTACTGTTCAATTTTTATGTCTTTTGTTGAGGTCATTTGTGGTAAGGGGATAATTTTTAAATCATTCAATACATTTTATTTCAATCAGATTTCAAAAAATGACTGGGTTAAGTAGTTGATTGTTATTTATTTGTGTTTTGTTGAGCCGTTTCCGGTTTTTCATTGATTATTCACAAAATTGATTTATCAACGCAGATAACTTTGCACCAGCTAGCTCAATAAAGGCTGATTGATGATATGTCAACTGACCTGCATGATTTATTTATTTTTTAAATAACTCAAGAAATTTTAAACAAATATACTAAAATGAAGAAAATAAAATTAACTCTTACTGGCATAATGATGTGTTTTTCAATAGCCGCCTATTCCCAGGTAGGTATCAATACGGATTCTCCTAAAGTAACATTACAGATAGAAGGTAAGCCGGATGTGGCAACAGTGCCGGATGGGGTAATGGCGCCCAGGATGACGGGAGACCAGCTGAAGGCTAAAGATAATGTCTATTTGGCTGCACAGACCGGAGCATTAGTCTATGTGACCCAGGCAGTGACGATGCCTTCAGCCAAAACAGCAAAGGTGGATAAGGCCGGATATTATATGTTTAACGGAACAACCTGGAAGTTTGCATTTGGAGGAAATGATGATGATATTACCATCGGAGATTTGGTTTACTATCATGCGAGCATACCTGCAGGTACTTCCGGGGCTAATACTTTGGCCAGTACCTATCTTTCAGATCTACCTGTTCTGGGAGGTTTCTTAAGACTTGATGCGCAGTTTGACAACAGTTCAGCAGGAACAGGCGCCGTTACAACTTTTAATCCGAGACTTTATAATGTAGGAACATCAGATGTGAAAATCTGGGTTTCAGAAATGTCCACTCATACCGGAGATTCTGATAACGGAAATATTAAATTATCACCCGGAGCATACAGGCAGTTTGATGATGGTGTATATCTAACCCAGACAAATAATGAGACCATAACATTCGATATAACGATACAGGACCCGGAACCAAGATGGTACAGAGTGTATTATGCCTTCCGTGTAGATAACAAATCTACGACAGGAAGCAGCAATGCCACCACAACAGATGCCAATACTTCTGATAACACAAGAGAGCTGTATCTTTCTGTGCAGAGACTATATTAACAGACCGCTTTAATAAAACTGTCTGATGATTCTAAAAATGCAATGATGACATAACAAATCAACAAAATCAATAGTTAGCTGCTTAAAAACCTAATGAGATTTGTGTTTTTTCTGGGGCCGGAATAATATGAAACTCCGGTCCCGTTTTTCTTAATGCATCATTTCATATATTTTAATTAATTCTGCAATATTTCCGACATTAAGCTTTTGAAAAATCCTTTTTTTATAAGTGCTTACTGTAGACATCTGAATATTCAGTCTGTTGGCAATTTCAAGGTTTCCATTGCCGTCTGCCAGAAGTTTGAAGATTTCATATTCTCTGGAAGACAGCTTTTCTACAGGGTTATTTCTCTTATTCTGAATAATAAGCCCTATGAGTTCTGCAGGATAGAAATATCCTTTTTCGATCACGGTTTTCACAGCATTTTTAATTTCTTCCTCACTGCTTTGTTTATTCAGATAGCCTTCGGCGCCTTCTCTGATATACTGGATCGCAACATCTTTGTCATACCCTGAAAATATGAGAATCTTAAGATCATGCTGAATATTTTTAAGCTCAGGGACCATTTTTTTATACTGCGTTCCCGGCATATCGATATCTAAAATGAGAAGGTCATACCGTTGAGTTTCCAACTTATTTTTTACCTGGTCGTAGTTTTCGGCAAAATCTATTTTCAGCCCCGGATAAGCCGTTTCAAGAACCAAAGAAGTTCCTGCTCTTACTACGTAATGATCATCTGCGATTAAAATTCTTTCATTCATAGAGGTTAGTTTTTATTGAGTGTTATTTCTACAACAGTTCCTTTGGGTTGGTTGTGCACGAAACTGATTCCGGCATTGATCTTTTTTACCAGATGGATGACCATATGCAGACCAAGCCCTCTTCCTTTGAAGCTGGGAGTTTCCAGTTTAGGGTTCCTGAACAGGTTCATATACATGTCCATCTGCTCTGCAGACATTCCAGTTCCTGTGTCAGAAATAATTATCGTGGGTTTTTGTAAATTTTCAGTTATATTCAGGGTTATATTCCCGGCGAGGGTATTTTTTACAGCATTATCAAGGATATTATGAATAATTGCGGTTAAAATACTTTCATTTACCTTGGCATAAACCGTATGTTCAGTAAGATTGGTAATGGTTGTTCCTTTTTCTTTCGCAATTTCACAGAATAGCCTGTTCTTGATTTCCAGGATTCTGTTGATAGGGTATTCTTTTTCTTCAAAAATATTTTCAGCCTTATAAAGCTCAGTGTACTCCTTTAAATTCAGTGTAAACTGATAAAGCTGTTCCGAAGATTTATAAATACTGTCAAAATACTTTTTCTGAAGCTCCACATCGTCAGATTCATGGAGTTTTTGCGAAAGCATTGCAATAAACCTGATTGGTGTAGTGATATCATGGCTGATGGTTTCCACCAGCTTTTTCTGGTATTCCGTTTCTTTTTGCAGATTGCTTTTTACCACTTCAAGGTGAAGGGATGTTTCTTTCAGTTCAGAATTTTTATTATGAACAATCTGTTTTAAAGCCTTATTTTTTATCCTTAGAAAATTGGTCATTAGCTGAACAATCACAATGATTATGATCAGGATAATGATGGAAGCAGACACTCTGAAAAGCAATGTCTGATAAAAAAGAGGCTGAATAGTGAAACGTATGGTCTTTACTTCATATTTCCCGTCAGGAGAAATTAATACCCTTACACTCAGGGTGTAATCCCCGGGAGACAGATTGCTGATGGTGTATTTTAATTCTTTTCCCGTTGCAACCTTTTCCCAGCCGGTATTTTCTTTGCCCGATATTTGAGCTTCAATATAAAGGTTTTCAGGATTAGAAAAATAAGGGATATCGATAAAGACATCTGCTGTTTTATAATCATTTTTTAAATCAAGTCTCTGGTGAAAATACTGAGGTTCAGAATTTCCGGTTTTTACCCTTTCAATATAGATTTTATTTCTTTCCGGATAATACGACTGAATGCTGTCCGGATTAAAAAATACAAAACCATCCATCGAAGGAAATACAAAATCTCCATTCTCAAGAGCATAGGCATTAGGCTCTGAACTTCCATTAAATTCATTCGTCAAAAAACCGTCTTTTTTGGTAAAACGATAATAAAAAACCGGTGCTTTTCTGTCTTCTGCATATTGCAGCAGCTGTTTTTTAGGAACCTTAAACATACCGTTATTAGAAGAAATCCAATAATATCCCTTTTGGTCTTCCAGTATATAATGAGCCGACTGAAGGTAATCATTACTGTCATTCGGCATCTTGATAAGTGTATGGTTTCTGAAAAGATAAAACCCGTTTTTATTGGTGGTAATCCAGATCAGGTTATCCTTCGTTCTGAAAATACTTTTGACATTGATATTTTTGAGCAGCGGAGTGATTGTATTGCTTTTCAGATGTACTGAATAGAGCCCGTCACTGTTTCCGGTCAGGATCTCATTTTGGCTGTATTGATAAAAAATATTGACAGCACTTTTAAAATTATAAGTGAAATCCGGCTTGGAAAACAAATCCTTTTTATAAAGCTGAAGCTGGCTTCCTGAAAGGCCTGTAAAAGCAGCGCCATAAAGATTTCCACTTTTCATAAAAGTTTCAAGCCTTTTGTTGACACAGATAGAATCCTTCTTTTTAAATCCTGAATTTTTATAAAACCTGATCATACAGTTTCTCTTTCTGATCAGCATATTTCCGGAATGGTCATACATCATCAGGTAATTGTCCTTGCAGCCGAAAAGATGTTTATTCACAACACCGTTTTTCCCAAACTCTGTTCCGTCCTCTGCGATGATAGTACTTTTGCTGAATGGGAGTGAAGCATAATATACATTGTTTGAAAAATCAGTTTCCTTTTTTGAAATATAGAAACCGGATAGCTTGAGCACATTCAGTCCGTTATTGAGCGTTCCCAGATACAATTTGTTGAAATCCTTATCATAGAACATAGAGCAGTAAGGGTAGTTTCCAATTTCCTCAAAATTTACAAGGAATTTCAGGTGAAGGTCCTTTTCATTACCTTCTACGATATAAATATTATCGTGGTTAATAATAAAAGTCTGATTGGTAATCTGCTGCCAGTAGATTTTGGTATCAGGATGATTAAAAAGGGTGGGCTTATCAGAAACAGAAAGCTGTCCATTGCAGATAGAATAGGTCTTTCTTTTTTTCAGATCATTAATGAAAAGGGTATCATTCAATACAAAAGTATAGTTAAGATCTTTGTTGGTAAAGGGGAGGACGATTTTTTTTTCCTTTTTTCCCTCCTTATAAATAATAACATTCTTTTCTGCAAAATGATAAACAGAATTCTTAAGCTTAATATAATACTGGACATCATTATAAAAATCCGCCGTAATGATATTATTGGCAATACGATGCACGATATCATTACCATTGGAACACGTCATTTTATCATTGCGGGTGAGTTTGGCAAGCTTAGGAAACCTGTTTTTAATAATGATTTTATTTTCCTGTAAATTATTAAGAACTGTTATACTGTCCAGAAACGGATTGCCGATGAACTCACCAAAATGCAGATTGTTAACCTTGAAATTATCAAAGGTAATAAACGAAATCCCGTCATACCGTACCAGTCCGTTTTCTGTAGAAATCCAGATAAATCCATATTTATCTTTGACAATGGCCTTTGCACTGCTTTGCGGAAGCCCATTGTCTATATTGTACCACGTAGAGGTGTGGCGCTGTCCGGAAATGTTTAAATATATACAAGCAAAAATAAATGCCCAAACTCTCATATATGTGCAAACTGATCTATATCTGCTAATACAGTAGATGGTTAATAATAGTATTTGTACAAGTCAATGTTTTTTTAATGGGCAGGAACGATTGAGAATAAATTTTTATCATTGAAGTTTTCTGGTCTTTTGTGTTTTATTTTTGATCGTGTAAAAATAGTGAAATTATGAAGACAAATCAGTATTTTCTATAAGTTTGATCCTTGTGTACCCCATACAGGGAGCTAAAAAATTTCTGAAACATTATGGTATTTCAATAATAAGTGATAAATTCATGCGGGATTCATTTAAAAATTTCTTCTATAAATCCCACTCTATACCGTATTTGTGATTTGTTTTAGAATTTTATAAATGAAAAATATTGATGGTTCAGTATATTTTTTATAGATTTATTGATAACGGCTTAAGTTTTTTTAAATTGTTTTTGTAGTAAAAATTTGACAAAAATCTGAGGTTAATTCTACATGACATCTTTGCCAGAGCTTATGGATATTCATATTTTTGCAAAAATATTCTCATAACGATTAAAAGAACTTTATTGTCAAAATAATGATTCTAAGAACACAAACGGTTTTATCTCAAAAACAAAAGAGGCTGTACTACAAGTAAACAGCCTCTTTTTGATTGTCCAACACTCAGAATGTCAGGTTTTTAAATAAAAAAACCTCCCGAAAATGATGGGAGGTGAATAAAATTGACTGTATATTGAAGTGTAATTCAATCGTTATTTATGATTTTCAAGCCATTTCAGTCTGCGCTCATCCGGGAGGTGCTTTACTTTGAAGTTTTCAAAAACGGCAGTGAATCCTTCCCCGTCCGGGCAGGCAGCCATTAATCCTACCATTACCGGAGTATTATCCTGAAGCGGAGCATTTCGCATCATGATATAATTCTTGTCATCAAAAGAATAGAAAATCTCTACAGCATCCAGTCTTCTCACTGCTTTTATCCATACTGCAGGAGGTGTTTTTTCCAATGTAATGACACTCCAGTCGCTTTTGTTATGGGTTACCACGGTACTGAGATTATACTTCCCGTCTACAAACTCCACTCCGGCTTTAATATAATGTTCCTTATCGGTGCGAAGCATAAGCCCCATCTGGTCAAACCTTGCCTTATAGCTGCCGGTTATCTTTACTTTTGCTTCAAATTCACCGCCATAGGTTGCGTAATAGAAAGGGGCGTCATCTACGGTAAATCCGTAGTGTGAGATTCTCCAATAATCGCTCTGCGGAGTTACAAACATGGAAAGACTGTTGTTTTTGATTTCCCATTTTTCAGGTTCATTAAACCAGACCATTTTTTCCAGGGTCTGTGCAGAAAACTTCTGAATCAGGAATAAGGTGCAAAAACTTAAAATCAATTTCTTCATTCTCTTTTGGATAAGTTCTAAGGGTAAATTATTATTTTAGCAAAAGTATTACTAAACCCGAATCGCGTCAATACTGATAAATAACCATTATGGAAATCCGTGAACAGCTCAGCGATAAATTACTGGATAACACCTCGCAAAAATGTATACTCAATATAGAAATCTATAAGGAAAGAGCGCTTGCATATGCTCAGATAGAAAGTGCTGTATGTGTATTGAGCGATATGCAGGAGAACAAAAGTTATATTTATAAATCTGCTGCTGCGGAAGAACTAGGTCTCAGCAAGAGTGAAAACCCTACAGAAATAGATTCTATCTGGGAAGAAGAGATGTTGAAAAAAATACATCCTGATGACCGCTTGAAGAAATATATCCATGAACTCCGCTTTTTCAGATTACTGGATGCTATGAAAATGACAGAACGTACAGCCTACAGCGTAGTTTCAAAAATCAGGATGAAAGATAAAAATGATCAGTACAGATGGGTAAAGCATCGTATGTTTTATATTTACTCACCAAACAATGGAAGGCTGAGACTCGCTCTATGTCTTTATAATATCGCTTTGACTTCATCTCATGCTCCGGATTTTATGATCATTAATGCTGTAAAAGGTAAAGTTGTTGTGAAAGATAAACTCGATTATAAAAGTATTCTGAGCCCAAGAGAGCTGGAAGTTTTAAAATTTGTTGGGGAAGGCTATTCGAGCAAAGAAATCGCCGGCCTGCTTTCTATCAGTATCAATACCGTTAGCAGACACCGTCAGAATATTCTGGAAAAGTTAAAAGTAAAAAATTCTACCCAAGCTTTTAAAGATAGTTTTTATTAATATTCAACTTTAAATATCCGAAAAGTTCACCATATTGTCTTGTACATTATGATTAATTTTATAACTTGAATACAGTTAATATTACCCCTGCATGATGAAAAGAAGCGAAGAAATTACCCATCAGTATTTTACCTTTTTAGACCACCATATTCAGGAGGTTATTTCCGGAACGGTTCCTGAATTTATGGAGCTGAATGAAATTGCCGGCGAGCTTGCTGTATCTCATAAGCACCTTACCGATACCATTAAAAAAGAAACCGGACAGCATCCTTGTTCTTTTTATGATGAAAAGATTATTGATCAGATTAAACAAATGCTCATTACTTCCGATAAATCTATAGCAGAAATTGCCCGTATTTTTACTTATGACCCTTCCAATTTTTCAAAATTTTTTAAAAAAATGACCGGTTTTACCCCCGGAAATTTCAGAAATTCAAATAGATCTTAAATTGACCACTTTTTTTGTTTAATATTGTTGTGTCAGAAGATTTGTGCCGGCTTTTGTCTCTGGATAGGGATTTGGCCGTCCGGATTTTCGGATTTAAAAAGCTGTTTAGTGAATTAAAATGTTAAAATAATAAGAAAATAATCTTTTATAAATGAGCTGTTTGTGAAAAATAATAACATTTTTTTATTATTTATTTACTAATATTTCTTTATTGTTTGATTTTTTTATTAAATTTAGGTAAGAAAAAACTAATTAATTCAATAGGTGAAAACGTTAAAAAGATTGATACAGATACAAATACTTTGGTTTCCAGATAATAAGAATAAAATATTGTGTCTTTAATAATATTTAATCTCAATAGAGGCGCTTAGGCCTTATAAATAGTTATATATTTGTTTTTTTAACCACACAACAAACAAGATTAAGGATGAGCATCAATTTCACAACAGCAACTATCAAAGACTTTGAGAATATACCAGATAATGATATGGCTCAAAGAGCTGAAATTTTTTATGAATATTTAGACTATGTAAAGTCTAATGGACACATGAATTACAGGCTGAAGAACACTTCAGGAACCAATGCAATACTGAATGTAAATATTGCAGACCACAACAGAGAATTTGTTAGTTTTGTATCAAGTGATTATTTGGGATTCACACAGCACCCAAAAGTAAAGCAGGCTGCAATTGAGGGAATACAGAAATATGGAACAGGAACAGGGGCAACTCCTCTTATCGGCGGATATTTTGATTACCACAATGCTTTAGAGAAAAAGATTTCAGGTTTTTTCAAAAGAACAGAAGATGAAGCCGTTGTATTTACTACTGGTTATACTGCTAATAGCGCCAGTTTACAGTGTTTAATGCAGAAAGAAGACCTCGCTATTTTAGATATGGCCGTACATGCCAGTGTACACGAAGGATGTGCATTTACCAATAAAAAGACATTTCCGCACAATAATTTAGAATCTTTGGAACACATTTTGAAGGTATCTGAAAATCTGTACCGTACGAAACTTGTTATTGTGGATGGAGTGTATTCCCAGGATGGTGATACCTCCCGTATTAATGAGATCTATAATCTTGTGAAGAAGTACAATGCCTTTCTGATGGTGGACGACGTACACGGTGTCGGCATCCTTGGAGAAACCGGAAGAGGTACTTTGGAACAGGCAGGATTACTGGATAAAGTAGACATCATCACAGGTACATTCAGCAAAACATTTGGAAATCTCGGAGGTTATGTTATTGCAGATAAAAAAATAGCTGCATTCATCAGGTTCCATTCCCGTCAGCAGATTTTTTCCGCTACAGCTCCACCATCATCCGCAGGAATTGTTAAAGCCATTGATTTAATTGACGAAGAACCTATCTGGAGAGAAAAGCTCTGGAATAACATCAATTACTTCAAAAAAGGCCTTGATGACCTGGGATTGGATACTGGCGTTACATGTTCTGCAATTATTCCTGTAAAAATTGGAGATCCTTATGTAACAGGAGAAGCCGGAAAACTACTAATAGAAAAAGGAATCTATACCAATCCGATTCTTTACCCGGCTGTACCAAGAAAAGATGCCCGTATCAGGATGAGTGTAACTGCAAGACATGAAAAAGAACATCTTGACAAAACGCTTAATGCGTTTGATGATATTAATAAAAAATTGCATATTGCGAAAAAATAATAATTATGCCTAGAAAAGTAGTGCAGGGCCCCATTAGGGACAAAGAAAAAACAAAACAGAAACTGCTTGCTGCAGTTGGTAAAATTTTAAGAGTAAAAGGATATTCCGGATTAAAAGTAAGTAAAATCGCCGCAGTAGCTGGTTTTGACAAAAAATTGATCTATGAGTACTTTGGAAGTACTGATAAACTGATCGATGAGTATATCAAATCCCAGGATTACTGGAGTCAGGTCAACCAGGATGTTGATATGGATTTCTCTGACGGTGGACATGAACTTACCAAAATGGTTGTTCTTAATCAGTTTGAAAATCTGAAGAAAAACAAAGAACTTCAGAAGATCATTCTTTGGGAGCTTTCAGAAAGCAAGCCTATTCTTAAGAAACTGGTTGAACAACGTGAAGAGGTAGGAGAGGTTTTATTTGGAAATATCTCAGATCCTTACTTTGGGGATGGTGTGGCTACAAGACATAGGGCAATTATGGCTCTGATTGTTTCCGGAGCTTACTATCTGAATCTTTATACAGGATATAATGCCAACAAATTCTGTGGGATTGACCTGAAAACTGAAGAAGGAAGAAAAGAGATTGAAGGCGCTATCGTTGAGCTCATTGACTTTGCATACAGTAAAAAGAAATAAAGATTGAAAGTTTTCCGATTTGAGCAGAGATACTTTTTTTGTTGATAATTTGAAAACTTTTAATTTTCAAATTAAAACTATATTTCTTACTTTTGGCCAATGGAAAATTTTATAGTATCTGCAAGAAAATATCGTCCTCAGGAGTTTGATACGGTTGTAGGGCAATCCCATATTACGGATACTTTAGAACATGCAATTGAAGAAAGCCAATTAGCTCAGGCATTGCTTTTTTGCGGTCCTCGTGGTGTGGGTAAAACTACTTGTGCCAGGATTCTGGCAAGAAAGATCAATGAGAAAGATGGCTCGGTTTCAGAAGACGGCTTTGCGTATAATATCTATGAGCTGGATGCCGCATCCAATAACTCTGTAGATGATATCAGGGAACTGATAGATCAGGTACGTTTTGCACCTCAGGTTGGTAAATACAAAGTGTATATTATTGACGAGGTTCATATGCTGTCTTCTGCCGCTTTCAATGCTTTCCTTAAAACCCTGGAAGAGCCGCCTACTCACGCAATCTTTATTTTGGCAACCACGGAGAAACATAAAATTATTCCAACAATTTTATCCCGCTGTCAGATCTATGACTTCAAAAGAATTGTTATTGAAGATATCCAGAGCCACCTGAGGAACATTGCCCAGAAAGAAAATATTCAGTACGAAGATGATGCATTGTATCTGATCGCTCAGAAAGCAGATGGGGCATTAAGAGATGCACTTTCTATCTTCGACAGGCTTTCTACCTTTTCCCAGAAAAATATTACACTGGCAAAAGCCGCCGAAGTATTGAACATTCTGGATTATGATCAATACCTGAATATTGTAGATCTTGCGAAGGAAAACAAAATTCCTGAAGTACTTTCCGCATTCAATGAAATTGTAAAGAAAGGATTTGATCCCCACATTTTCATTGCTGGATTAGGAAATCATTTCAGAGATCTGATGATGGCACAGAATGCCTCTACGATGGAACTCATCGAAGTAGGAGAGAAGACAAAAGCCAAATTCGTAGAACAGGGACAGAAGTGGGCCGCCCAGCAGCTGATAGATGGTATTGAGATCTGCAACCATGCGGATATTAATTATAAAAATTCCAAAAACCCAAGACTTACGGTTGAAATTGCATTAATGCAGCTGGCTTCACTGACAGCTAATTTAGGCGATACTAAAAAAAAAAGTTCCTGATTCTGGCTCCGTTTCTCAGTGAGAAACAGGAGGTGAAAATACCGGAAAAAGCTCCGGAGAAAAAAGAAACTAAACCAGAACAACAGCCTGCAGTCTCTCAGACAGTTCAGGAGGTTTCAGTAATAAAAACAACCAAACCATTGTCGAGGCCGGTAATATCTTCCGGTTTTAGCATCAATTCCTTTTTGAATAAAGAAGATAAAGTGGAAACAGCAGAAAATGTTGTTGTAAAAACTGAAAATCTTCCTCAAAACCATTTTACAGATACAGATCTGCAGATGGAATGGAAAATTATGCTTAAGCAGCTTCAGGTAAAAGACAACTTTGTTTTTAATGCAGTAAAAACTTTTAAGCTGGAAAAAGCGGAAGAGCATAAAATCAAAGTTTTGTTCCCGTCAGATTCTGCTAAAGTAGAATTTGATAAAATAAGTGGAGAATTTTTTAATCATTTTAAAAGAAAAGTTCAGAACCATATCATCGAGATAGAATACGTCAGAGACATTGAAAATCTGAAGATTGAGGTAGTGACGAAGAGGAAAATGTTTGAAAAATTTATCGAAAAAAATCCACTTTTGAAAGATCTTGATGATTTAATGAAGTTTGATTTGACATAATTTTATATATTTGTCAAATATTTCTGTCGAAAATAAGTTTTTGACAAAAACAAATTACAACCAGAAACGCTAAACAAAGACATTTCCAGAAGAAAATGGAAAAACTGACTAACACATATCTGTCTTTTTTTGCACCCGCTAATTACTTTTTTAGCGGTTATTTTAGTTTTTCTGCTTCTTATTATAGAAATTTCAGAACCTATTACCGATTTTACTGGTACTGTTAACTGAATTTCTTTCCAAAAAATACAGGAGAAGTAGAGCCCTATTATTTTCCTGATTCCTTTAAACAATTTTGAACGGCATTTTTTGAAAAGAATTATAAATTAAAATTTATAATCCAAAGGGCTATTGCTGTCAACGAAAAAATTATATAAAAAAACAATAAAATTTAGAATATGAATTTAAATGATTTAAAAAATGAGTGGATCGATGAGCTTACACAACCTCTGATGATCGCAGGGCCATGCAGTGCGGAAAGTGAAGCTCAGATGCTTGAAACGGCCAGAAGAATTAAGGAATCCAATGCCAATGTATCAGTTTTCCGGGCAGGAATCTGGAAACCTCGTACCAAACCAAACGGTTTTGAAGGAGTGGGAGTAATCGGTTTGAACTGGCTGAAAAAAGTAAAAGAAGAATACGGTTTTAAAACAGCTACGGAGGTTGCCAACGCACACCACGTGTTTGCTGCCCTCGAAGCTGATGTAGATGTTCTTTGGATCGGTGCTCGTTCTACAGTGAATCCATTTACGGTACAGGAAATTGCAATGGCCCTAAGGGGAACTGATAAACCGGTATTCGTGAAAAACCCTGTCAATCCCGATCTTGCATTATGGATCGGAGCGCTGGAAAGGCTTTTAGGACAGGATATTAAAAACCTGGGTGTGATCCACAGAGGATTTTCAACCTACCAGAAAACAAAATACAGAAACAATCCAAACTGGCAGATTGCCCTTGATTTCAAAAGCCAGTTTCCCAATATTCCAATGCTGATTGACCCTTCTCACATCTGCGGAAACAGAACAGGTCTTGCTGATATCACACAGGAGGCGCTTAACGTAGGGTACCAGGGTGCTATCATTGAATCACACTGCAATCCTGATGAGGCGTGGAGTGATGCTTCACAGCAGATTACACCGGAGGTTCTTGCAGAACTTATCGGTAATCTCAAAGTAAGAAGCTCCAATCTTGCAGGTTTTGAAGGGGAGATGGGAAGACACAGAACTTTAATCTCAGATCTTGACTTCCAGTTAATCGAACTCCTTTCTCAAAGAATGAAAATTTCTGAAAAAATCGGTAAGCTTAAAAAGGAAAACGATATTGCCATCTTCCAGCCTGACCGTTGGAAAGTAATTACTGAATACGCTACACAAAAAGCAAAAGAGACCGGAATGTCTCAGGAATTCATTGAAAAAGTATTCAAAGCAATTCATGAAGAATCTATTGAGGTTCAGAATAATATTATGATTGAAAGATAAGTTGCAGAAGCATAAGAGAGATTAAAGCTTTTACTGAATTTTCAGCTAAAAATAAAGATTAGGGCGTAGCCATCAGGATTTAGGGTAATAGGAACATTTGTTTTTAAACCTATTTCCCGATGCTAAGCCCTAATTCCGTATATTTGCACCAGTATTATCTATGAAAGGAAAAATCATTAAATCTACAGGCAGTTGGTACCAGGTTTTGGAATTGGAAACAAATAAAATTTTCGAGGCCAGAATCAGGGGGAAATTCAAATTAATAAAAACCAGACTTACCAACCCGCTTGCCGTAGGAGATTTTGTTGAGTTTCAACTGGAACAGGATGATATTGCCTGGATCACGAAAATTGAACCACGTTCCAATTATCTGATCAGAAAATCAGTAAATCTTTCAAAAGAAGCTCATATTATTGCTTCCAATATTGATCTGGCATGCTTTATCTTTACCCTGAAACATCCTGAAACATCCTTAGGATTTCTGGACAGGTTTCTGGCATGCTGTGAGGCGTATAATATCACACCGCTTATTCTTTTCAATAAGATTGATGTTTTACATGAAGAAGAAATTGAAATTGTAAAAGACATTGAATTCTTATATCAGGAAATCGGTTACGATACCCTCGAAATCTCTTCCTATTCGAAACTGAATCTGGATCAGCTTCAGGAACTTCTTAAAGATAAAACTTCAGTATTCTTCGGCCACTCCGGTTGTGGAAAATCTACTTTGGTGAATGCTCTGCAGCCAGGACTGAATTTAAAGACATCCGAAATTTCAGATACCCACCTCAAAGGAAAGCATACAACCACTTTTGCCCAGATGCATTTCTGGGATTTTGGCGGAAATGTCATCGATACTCCCGGGGTTCGTGAATTTGCAATGATCGATATTGAAAAAGAAGAAGTACAGCATTACTTCCCTGAAATTTTCAAAAAGAGAGAAGAGTGCAAGTTTCACAACTGCCTTCACATCAACGAGCCGAAATGTGCCGTTATTGATGCTCTTGAAACTGGCGAAATCCAACATTCGCGTTATGCTACCTACATTAAACTGATGGACGAGGCAGAGGAAGCTTCTCAAAAATAATCAGCAACAGATATTTTATTTTTATGTACAGATTAATTCGGACAATCTGTATTATCTTATTTGTATCAGGTCAAATAATATTCTAAAAAATTAATTCTATGAAGGTTAAATTTAATGCTCATGAGAAGCATCTGTTTTTTATGAATTATTTTTTTTGATTTTTAGTGAAAAAAATACTGTTTTTGAATAACTCCACTTTTTGATATTTCTTTTTTGGCCGATAACTCCAATTTTGTCACATTTTCAGTGCGCCTGAAAAACGATAGTGCTGTAATTTTGATTATTGCAGTAATAGCAAAAAAAATGATAAAATCATTGTATATACCTCTGTATGTTGCTGAAAATTATGTAATTAATAAAAAAGTGTGGTATTTTTTTGAAAATAAAAAACCCAGCCGAAGCTGGGTAAAAACTAATAACCATGAAAACTCAAATTAAACATGAGAATCGCAATAGAATAAACAATTACTGTGCCAAAGTTTGCTTCATGATTTCTTAATAAAAGTTATTTTTATGTTAAAAAAAAATTAAAATAAAAATCAAAGATATTTTTTGTAATTTTGCGCCATTAAAAAAATATACATTTATGTCTAACATTACATTCACTATGATTAAGCCTGATGCTGTTGCTGACGGACATATCGGTGCTATATTGGGTAAGATTGCTGAAGGAGGTTTTAAGATCAAAGCTTTAAAATTAACTCAGCTTACAGTTGCTGATGCAAAAAAATTCTATGAAGTACATGCTGAGAGACCATTTTATGGAGAATTAGTAGAATTCATGAGCTCTGGTCCTATCGTAGCTGCAGTTTTAGAAAAAGACAATGCAGTAGAAGACTTCAGAACATTAATCGGTTCTACTAACCCTGCAGAAGCTGCAGAAGGTACAATCAGAAAAATGTTTGCAAGAAGCATCGGAGAAAATGCTGTTCACGGTTCAGATTCTGACGAGAATGCATTAATCGAAGCTCAGTTTCATTTTTCAGGAAGAGAGATTTTCTAAGAAAATCGTCTTACAAAATAAAAGATCCGGAGAAACATTCTCCGGATTTTGTTTTTATGCAGGTTTATTTCAAGCCACTTTAAAGATTGTTTTCAACAGCTCCCACATTTTCACTGTACAGCTCCACAGGCTTGTTAAGCAAAACTGCAATAACAGTCATCTGTTTATCTAACTTTTCTTTAGGAATATCAATATAAATAATCCCCGGCCGGTCGCTCCAGTACAGTTTATTGTATATCGTATGTGGCAGCATTGTGCCTTCACCTACAACTCTTATTCTGGCAATTTCATTTTTTATCCCTTTCAGAGCAATAGGACCGGTAGGAGTTCCTTCCACAAAAAGGTAAAGAGTCTGTTTATCCTTTGACAAAGCACTTATTCCCGGGAAATGACCTTCCGGAAGCCCTTTTTCTGTTTCAAATAAAGCTTCTGCATGCTTACTTATCCACTGCATAGTTGCAGGATTTGTTGCAGGCGTTTTCTTGATTTTCATATCAAGTCCATCACTCGTCAGGCCATTATGGGTAAGTAGGTTATTACCGTTATACAGCGCATTGGCTATGTCGTAGACAGCTTCCCGGGTATTTTTGTTATCGAGTATTTCGGCAAGAGAATGTTCTTCCTTTTTTACCTCTTTCAGAAAAACAGGAGGCGTATCAAAAGTAAGTTCTGCCACTGTGATATCTTTGTCAAATGTTACATTGGAGAAATGTAAGGTCAGTGTTTTTTCAGTATTATAATCCATTGTAATGACAGCGGATGGATCTCCGATGATTTTCGCTGAAAGAGGTTTTGTTGCCAATCCATAAATCTTTGCAAAGTTTTTGGTTTCTTCCAGATAAAGGAACAAAGATTTTTTAGCGGTTGACAACGACGACTTTCCTTTGTAGTTGTCAAAAGGAATTCCACGGACAGTCTCATAAATGGCATGTTGGTTTTTCGATGTCCAGCGTCCCAGGTTTTTAAGGATTTCAACCTGTTCCCCAGGAATTGTACCGTCTGATTTCGGACCCATATCAAGCAGAAGGTTTCCTCCCATACTGATCACATCTGCCAGAGTTCTGACAATCATATTGGGTGTTTTATATGCTTTGTCATAGGGTTGAAATCCCCAGGAATCATTCATGGTATAGCAAAGTTCCCAGTACGGATTTTGCGGCGGAACTACCGGAATCCCCTGTTCAGGAGTATCATAATCTCCGTGATGGTTGAGCCTTGAATTGATAATGATATTGGAATTGTACTTCTTGAGTAAATCCAAGGTTTGAGAAGCTTTCCATTCCTCAGAAGTATGTTCCCAGTCTCCATCGAACCAAAGAAGGTCTGGGGAATATTGAGAGGAGAGTTCATGGAGCTGGCTTTGGTAATAGCTGATGAAATTCTGCCAGCGTGCAGGTTCATTTTTTATTTCGTAACGTTTTTTTGTCCGGGTATTGATGTCATAATACGGATGACTCCAATCCGGCAATGAGAAATAAAGCCCTGTTTTTAATCCTGACTTTTTCAGCGCAGAAACAAAGGGACTCAAAACATCCTTTTTAGCCAGGGAATTTTGAGGAATTGTGGTTGCCTTTTCGGCTTTTGAGTTCCAGAGTGAAATTCCGTCATGATGCTTTGTTGTAATGACTGCATATTTTGCTCCGGATTCCTTAATAAGATTTACCCATTGCTCCGGCTGGTATTTTGAAGCTGAAAAACCATTCAGCTGCTTCATGTAATTTTCGTGATTAATATAATTATTGAAAAATGACCAGGATTCGGAGATGCCGTTGACAGAGTAGATTCCCCAATGAATAAAAATACCCAGCTTTGCATTTTTAAACCACTCCATTTTTTTGCCGTTGTCAATGGTCTGAGCCTGTGCATCGATATGATAAGCGGATAATATCAATCCAAGGAAAACAGCTTTAATCAGACTGATTTTCATATATAGTTTTATTTTAACTTTAAATATAATAAAGAAAACATCACATTGTAAAATAGTTTCTGCTATTTACTAATAATTGTTATCAAAACGTTTCTTATTATTGTATTTTTATAAATGGAACGCTTATTGTAAAATTTATCCGAAAAAGCAGTTATGAAAATTCCAGCAATATTAATGGCAAGTTTATTAGTGGCCGGTGTATCTGCACAGACCACTAAACCGGAAAGTAAAACAAAAAAGCCTGTTAAAAAAGTAAAGAAAGCAACTGCTCCGGATACGGTTGAAAAGAAAAAACCGGGAACGCCTAAGCCGGTTGTGAAAAAAGATACACTTGTACTCCGTGGACATGGCTGTCCGGCCTGCGGAATGGGGTAAAAGATGAGAAAGCCAATAGTAGGAATATCAATGATGGCAGAAGCAGATTTTGTTTCTGCTGTTTTGCCGTTATTGCAGGCCAACTCTGTGGATGTGCTGGAATGGTCTTTTGATACCCTTTATCATACCTATGAACCGGACTGGCTTCGGGATCTGTTAAACTTTTATGCAGAGAATGACCGTTTGATTGGTCATGGAGTATATTACTCTTTGTTTGATGCAAGATGGACCGAAAGACAGGAAGAATGGCTGAAAAAGCTTAAAGAAGAGACTGGTTATAGAAAATACAATCATATCACGGAACATTTCGGTTTCATGAATACTGAAAATTTTCATCAGGGAGTTCCATTGCCGGTATCACTGCATGCCAAAAACTTAGAAATTGGGAAAGATAGGCTGTACAGGCTACAGGAAGCTGTAAATATTCCTGTGGGGATAGAAAATCTGGCCTTTTCATTTTCAATAGATGATGTTAAAGAACAGGGGCTATTTCTTGATAAACTGACGGAAGATACAAATGGTTTTCTGATTCTGGATTTACACAATATTTACTGTCAATCCTGTAATTTTGAGTTAGAAATGCAGGAAATAATTGATTTGTACCCGTTGGATAAAGTAAAAGAGATTCATCTTTCCGGCGGAAGCTGGCAGGAGAGTGCATATGGGAAAAAGCAGGTGAGAAGAGATACCCATGATGATGTTATTCCTCAGGATATCCTTGCTGTTCTGCCATCTGTGCTTACACAATGTCAAAATCTGGAATATATTATCATTGAAAGACTTGGACATACTTTAAAAACAGAAGAGGAAAAGGATGATTTTCTGAATGATTTCAACACAGTCAAAACAATTATTGAAGCTTCCGGCTTAACATTAGAAGAAAAGAATAACTGGCGTAAGAAAGAAATGAAACTTTCGGAGAAACCTTTAGAAGATTTGGTTTTATATGAAGAACAGTCGAGACTTACCAGGCTTCTTTTTGAGAATATCGATGCTGAAGCTATAAAAAATCAGGGCTTTCATTATTTTAAAACAGAAAACTGGGATCCTGAAATGATTCTTACAGCTCAGAACATCATTAAAAAATGGAATCCTTATTAATTCTATTCTGATAACCAAAATCAAATTATATGAAAATGACAACATTAGTATTGATCATTACCGCTGTTCTCACTGCTTTGATAGGAGGACTTTTCTATGCTTATTCATGTTCGGTTGTTCTTGGACTTGGGAAACTGTCTGATGCAGAATACCTGAAAGCAATGCAGAATATCAACCGGGAAATTCTGAACCCTGTTTTCTTTATGAGTTTTATGGGAACTCTGATTCTTCTTCCGGTATCTGCATTTTTGTTTCGTGGGCAGCAGCCTGTTTTTATTTTTCTCCTGCTGGCTGCACTCGCTTATCTGATTGGGGTTTTTGGAGTAACGGTCGCCGGGAATGTTCCGATGAATGATGCTTTGGATAAATTGGATATTTCCAATTCGACAATAGAAGTGATTAAGCAGATGCGGGAAAATTTTGAAAGCAGATGGAATTTTCTCAATAATATAAGAACTGCCTTTTCTGTCATTTCTATCATTCTTGTGGTCTGTGCCTGTGTCTGGAATAGAGAAGTATGAAAATATAATGGAGTTAAGTGAAAATACGTACTATGAAAATTCGGTATTTTTACGGATGTGTACGAATGGTTTTATTCAGATCTTTGTGCTGTTAGCAAGACAGATTTAAACATTTCAATCAATTGAAAGAAGATTATAACCAAGACGACTTCAATCCAAACAAGAGAAAAGGCAGCCCAATGGCTGCCTTTTGTGTATGATAAAAGATAATGTATCAGATTTTTAAAAGCTCGATTGTTCTTTCAGGACTTTCAGCTGAGAAAACAGCATTTCCTGCAACAAGAACGTCAGCTCCGGCTTCAAATAATTTGGAAGCATTGTCAAGATTTACGCCTCCGTCTACCTCGATAAGTGCTGTAGAGTTGTTGCTTAAGATCAGATCTTTTGTTTCAGCAATCTTTTTATAAGTATTTTCAATGAATTTCTGTCCACCAAATCCTGGATTTACACTCATTAATAATACGAGATCCACATCTGCAATGATGTCTTCAAGCATTAATACGGGTGTAGAAGGGTTTAAAACGACACCTGCTTTTGCTCCTCTGCTCTGAATATGGTGGATGGTTCTGTGAAGATGCGTACATGCTTCATAATGTACAGAAACAAGGTCTGCACCATGATTGATAAATTCATCAACATATTTCTCAGGTTCCACGATCATCAGGTGAACATCTACAAATTTTTTAGCATGCTGCTGAACCGTTTTCATTACAGGAAAACCAAATGAAATGTTAGGAACAAACCGGCCGTCCATTACATCAATATGGAACCAGTCGGCCTGAGAGTTATTCAGCATTTCAATGTCTCTTTGCAGATTCCCGAAGTCTGCAGATAAAAGGGATGGAGCAATAAGCTTCGTTTTCATTTTTACTTTTTATACTTTTTATTAGATATAAGATGCTAGATCTCAGATTTCAGATCTTTAAAGAGCAGAAGTAAGATGTATTTATTAGAGTCTGATATCTGCTGTCTCATATCTGAAATCTCAATTAATGATACTTCAGTTTCATTTCCGGCTTGATCTTAAGAACTGTTTCATAGATAAGTTTAATCACATTCCCTACATCTTCCTTAGATACCATTTCTACCGTAGTATGCATATAACGCAAAGGTAAGGAAATTAACGCACTTGGTACTCCGCCGTTGGAATGGGCAAAAGCATCTGTATCAGTGCCGGTAGCTCTGCTTGCCGCTGCTCTCTGGAATGGAATTTTCTTGGCCTTTGCCGTATCGATAATTAATTCTCTTATAGTATGGTGAACACTTGGAGCAAAAAATACTACCGGTCCTGCACCACATTTCTGATCTCCTTCTTTTTTCTTTTCAATCATCGGGGTAGTGGTATCGTGGGTAACATCTGTTACAATAGCGATATTCGGCTTAATGGTATCTGCAATCATATCTGCTCCGTATAAGCCTACTTCTTCCTGTACGGAATTGGTAATATAAAGTCCGAACGGGATAGATTTTTTATTTTCTTTTAAAAGTCTTGCTACTTCAGCAATCATAAAACCGCCGATTCTGTTATCCAGTGCTCTGCAAACGAAATATCTGTCATTCATTTCAAAGAACTCATCAGGATAAGTGATCATACATCCTACAAAAATGCCCATTTCCTCCACTTCTTTTTTGGAGGTAGCACCACAGTCGATAAAAATATTTTCGATTTTTGGAGTAGGCTCATTTTGATTGGTTCTTGTATGAATTGCAGGCCATCCGAATACCCCTTTTACAATCCCGTTTTCTCCGTGGATGTGGACAACTTTTGAAGGGGCAATGGTCTGATCGGAACCACCGTTCCTGATGACATAGATCAATCCGTCATCTGTAATATAATTGACGTACCATGATATTTCATCAGCATGCGCTTCAATCACTACTTTAAATTCAGCTTCCGGATTAATTATCCCGTAGCAGGTTCCATAATGGTCTACTTCTATTTTGTCTACATAAGGTCTGATGTAGTCCATCCATACTTCCTGTCCTTTGTGCTCGTAACCTGTTGGTGATGATGTATTTAAATATTTCTCTAAAAATTTCAAAGATTTCTTTTCAAATTTCATAAAAAGGAATGATTTTTGCGTTTAATTTTTGTTGTTATAAGTGTAAAAATAATGAATTTTAGTAAGATTATCTGCCTTTTTATCTTCTTTTTTGGAGTCAGTGTTTTTGGCCAGAAAGATGGTATAGTGGCAAAGCCACTCAATCAATACCCGCCTGAATCGCTGAAAGTGGATGAATTTGGTAATAAGTATTATTATGATGAGCAGCAGAAGATCAAGGTTTATGAAATCAATGGAGAGCCTGTAGTGGTCTTGGATGAACTAGTTTTGGTCAATAAACCCCGGTTTAATAATCAGCTGGATAAGAATTACTATTATTTCCTGAATAAAAAGCTGTACAGAGTATATCCGTTGTTTGTTACTGCTTTGCAGCAGTACAGAGATATCCAGAAAGATATGAATGACCTGGATAGCAAAGCCAAAAGAAAGTTTGTAAGAGAAAGACAGAATATGCTTGCTGACCAATATGAAAAACAACTGAGAGATCTTACTACTACCGAAGGACAGGTTTTTGCGAAGCTTATGAATAGGGCTACCGGGAAAAATGTATATGAGATTATTAAAGAATTAAGAGGCGGATGGAGTGCTTTCTGGTGGAATGTAAAAGGAAAGATGGCTGATATTGACCTGAAAGAGCGCTATGACCCGCATACCAACAGAAGTGATGAATTTATAGAATCATTACTGCAGTCCAATTGGAATTCAGGTTATCTGCAGCCTTATCCAGGAGCAAATGATTTTAAAGTAAAGAAATAAAATAATATAAATTCCTGTAAGTATTCTTACAGGAATTTTTCTTTTAATTTATCGAATACAATCTTGTCTATTGGAAGAGGAAAAGGATTATCCGGTCTGTCAATATCAATCCATTCTGTTTTTTCGATGCATGGATCCATAATAATGAAGTCTTCCTCATTAATGATCTCTACTATATAATATATGGTAAGGAGCTGTTCATTCTCTCTGAAACGGGAAACCAGAAAGTTTTCCTGGGTGTAAAAATGTTCCAGTACATTTATTTTTACATTCAGTTCTTCATCAAACTCACGATGCAGACATTCGAGTACACCTTCACCATATTCCAATCCGCCACCCGGAAATTTCATTAAAGGTTCACCGGCATATTCTTCAAATAAAGTTAAAACCTGTTTATCTTTTACCGCACACGCATACACTCTAATGTTGATCTTATCTATCATATATAATATAATGTATAATATTTTGTATAGCTAATGTAAGAAATTTTGTTGGAAAAAGCAGGAAGTCGGAAGCGCGAAGCTGGAAGTTTAATACTATCTATTTTAATAATGTTGAATCAACGTATCTTTATATATCAGTTATTATTTTAAAATAAAAAATCAATATTAATAAAACAGTCGGTTGTAAACATCCAGCTTCCATCCTCCAGCTTCCATTCTATAATTTTATGGCATTGATCATCTCTCTCTTTCCCGGAGGCCCCTGTTTTTTCTCTACCTGGAAATTCAGTTCCTGGAGAATTCTTCTCACACTGCCTTTAGAAGAGTAGGTTGTTAATAATCCGTTAATGGCCATTTTGTCAGAAACGAGTTCAAATAGTGGCTTTTCCCATAAGTCAGGCTGTACTCTGGCTCCAAAACAGTCGAAGTAAACGAGGTTGATTTTGGGCAGATCTGTTTCTTTAAGGTCGAAAAAATCACATTCTATCTTTTTTAAGTTGAATCCACTAATGATTTCTACTGGCTTTTCCCAATCTGCCAGATGAATTTTCTGATAAATATTTTTAAATTCTGGGTTATCAAAAAGTTCATAGTATGCCAAATCCTTAACTTCGGATTCATTTATGGGATATTTTTCGAGCGAAAAATAATTGATGACATGATTTTTGTCAGTTTTTAAATATTCATTAATTGTTACCAAAACATTCAAACCTGTTCCAAAACCGAGTTCTAAAATATTAATTTCGCAATCATTTATCAAATTTAGTCCATTTTTGATAAACACGTGTTCTGCTTCCTGAAGCGCTCCGTGATGAGAATGGTAGTTTTCATTTAAATCATTGATAAACAATGTTTTACTACCGTCGTTAGTGGTCTTTATTTCTCTTTTCAAGCTATTTTTTTGTCAAATTTACTCTAAAATTTTTATATTTAGAAAATTATGTTAAATTTGTAGAACATCGTAAAAATTTTAAAAAATGATAATTCAAAAAACTGAAAACTCCAGAATTTCTACATTTGACCCTAACAATTTTTCATTTGGTGGTACTTTCATAGATCATATGATTATTTGTGAGTATGAAAACGGGAAATGGGGTGATGTAAAATTAGTTCCTTACGGTCCGATTCCATTTACCCCTGCCATGATGGGAGTAAACTACGGACAAGCTTGTTTTGAAGGTATGAAAGCCTATAAAGACAAAGACGGGCAGGTTTTCCTTTTCAGACCTGAAAAGAATTTTGAACGTATCAATAAGTCAGCGAAGCGTCTTGCTATGCCTGAAGTGACTGAAGAAATATTTTTAGACGGATTAAAAGCATTGGTAGATATCGACAGAGAATGGATTCCACAGGGGGAAGGGATGTCTCTTTATATCAGACCGTTGATTTTTGCTACAGAGGAAGCTTTAAAAGCAAGAGTATCTGATAAATATATGTTTGCCATCGTTGCAACGCCAGCGAAGAGCTACTATTCAGAGCCGGTATCTGTAAAGATTTCTGACCACTATTCAAGAGCAGCAAACGGAGGGGTAGGTTCTGCAAAAGCTGCAGGTAACTACGCCGCTTCTTTCTATCCAACACAATTGGCAATTGAAGAAGGTTACGAGCAGATTATCTGGACTGATGATGCTACTCACGAATATTTCGAAGAGAGTGGTACAATGAACGTATTTGTAAGAATCAACGATACCATCTATACACCTCCAACTTCTGAGAAAATCCTTGACGGGGTAACCAGAGACAGCTTTATTCAGCTGGCTAAGAAAAGAGGAATCGAAGTAAAAGTAGAACCAATTCCTGTGAAAACAGTAATTGAAGCTTTGAAGAATGGCTCTCTAAAAGAAGTATGGGGCGTAGGTACGGCGGTGGTAACCACTCAGTTCCAGGCGTTAGGATATCAAGGTGAAAAACTGGCGCTTCCAAGATTATCTGATGAAGAAAGCTATGCCGCTATTCTTAAGAAAGACCTGGTAGATTTACAAACTAACTTGTCTGAAGACCCATTCGGATGGAGAGTTATCGTAGACCATGTGCTAGAAACAGTATAATAGTATTTAAATAACAATATGAAAGCCGGGTTTTTCCCGGCTTTTTTGTATCTATGTATTTGTAAAATGAATGAATAAATTTTAAGGAAGATCAATGCGTTGTTACATTCACAGATTTCTTTCTCAAGTTTTGTAATTGATCGCGAAATGTGTATTTTCGCAAAAGTTTATGAAAAAAATACTCTTCATATCAGCCATAAGCCTGTTGAGCTGCAACAGAAATACCCAGACGGCGCATCCTCCTGTAGGTGGTGTTTTAAGCCAAAAAGATCTGGATGTTTCTAAAAACAGGATGAAAAGTTTAAACACCATAGAACGCGGTCAGATTCAGGATTGGATCAGTGGCCAGTCTATGAAGTATTACCCTACGCAGCTTAATTATTGGGTAACGGCGGAAGGCTATGATCAAAGAGAAAGAAGGAAAGATGAGACCATGATTTCCTATTCTTATGAACTGTATGATTTTGATCAGACTAAAATCTACGACCAGCCTTTTGAAAGGAAAGATGCCAGATTCGGGCACTTTAATGAACTGAGAGCAGTGGAGAATGCTTTACGTTTTATACGTGATGGAGAGGAAGTAACGCTTTTGGTACCGTCTTCTTTGGCATACGGAACCTACGGAGACGAAAAGAAAATAGATAACGATATTCCATTAATCATAAAATTAAAAGCTCTATAATAAATGAAATTGTTTAACAAGAATATAATTCTGGCAGCGGCAAGCGTTTCGCTGATGAGTTGTACCCCAATTTATAAAAAAATGAACGTAGACAAAGAAACTTACGAAGGTCTTAATGACGGGCTTTATGCCAATCTTCAAACCACAAAAGGTAATATGATTGTAAAGTTTGAAGACAAGAAAGCACCAGTAACTGTAGCCAACTTTATCGGTCTTGCAGAAGGAAAAATCGATAACAAAGCTAAGGCTAAGGGAGTTCCTTACTATGACGGAACTATTTTCCACAGAGTAATCAAAGATTTCATGATCCAGGGAGGAGATCCTCAGGGAACAGGAATGGGAGATCCCGGGTATAAATTCGAGGATGAGAAAAACGATCTTAAGCATACAGGGAAAGGAATTCTTTCTATGGCGAACTCGGGACCAAACTCAAACGGTTCTCAGTTCTTCATCACAGAAGTGGCTACACCTTGGTTAGACGGAAGACATACGATTTTCGGAAAAGTGGTAAAAGGGAATGATGTAATTGATGCTATTGCCAATGTTGAAAAAGGAGCTCAGGATAAGCCTAAAACAGATATCGTTTTAGAAAAAGTTTCTGTTTTCAGCAAAGGTGACGAGTACAAGCATTACGATGCAGCTAAAACTTTCAACGAAGGAAAAGCTAAAATTGCGGAAAACAATAAAGCTTTTATCGCTAAAGAGGAAGCTGATAGAAAGAAAAAAGAAGAAGAATTCAAAGCAAACCAGGAGAAATTAGTTGAAAACCTGAAAGCCGGTATGCAGAAAACGGAATCAGGACTTTACTATAAAATCACAAAAACAGCTGATGGTAAAGCTCCGAAAGCTGGTGATAATGTATCTGTACACTATGCGGGTAAATTGGTAGACGGAACTGAATTCGATTCTTCATTCAAAAGAAACGAGCCGATCGAAATTCCAATCGGAATGGGAAGAGTGATCAAAGGATGGGATGAAGGTATCCTGTTATTGAAAGAAGGTGAAACTGCTACATTACTGATCCCGCCGGCAATGGCTTACGGAGAAAGAGGAGCAGGAGGAGTGATCCCGCCAAACTCTTGGTTAGTTTTCGATGTTGAGCTTGTAAAAGTAAAATAATTGAATTTTTTATAATATGAAGCCGTCCCGGAAGGAACGGCTTTTTTTATGCAGTTCAAATACATTCTGTAACGATCTGCGTACATGTTGCGACCCATTTTAATATCCGGAAAGTTTAATATTTTACGGTAAAAAGCAATCTTAAATTTGTAACAACCATTTAATAATGAAAACCAAATCACTTCTGTTTCTGTTCGTTCTGTTGCCGTTTATGTCTTTTTCTCAGGCCAAGGCAAATCCTGACGATGCAGTGATAAAAAAATCACTTGCTTATTTTGTAAACAGTATTAAATCTAAACAGATAGATCAAGCAGTAAGTTCTATATATCCAAAATTCTTCACTATAGTTTCAAAAGAACAGATGACACAGATTTTGAATATGACTTACAATAATCCATTCATGAAAATTGAAGTACAGGATTTAAAGTTTGGTAATATTGAAAAACCCGAACTCATTACTGGCGAATATTTTTCTGTTACCCATTATTTTTTGAAACTGAAATGCAGTGTCAGTTCATTAAATGATGAGATGAAACAAAAAATGAACAGCGCTTTAACGATCAAATATGGCGCGAATAATGTAAATTATCTGGCCAATGAAAGTTTATATCTCATCAATGCTAATATGAAAGCCTGTGCTGTTTCAAAAGACAAGAAAACCTGGAAATTTGTTATTCTGGAAAAAGAATACAAAAAAGGACTGGTGAACGTTTTGCCGAAGAAAATTCTGGATAAATTTTAAAGGCTTAAGCAGCAAGCATTAATTTTTATTAAAGTAATGCTGTCTTGAAAGATGATTTTTTGCTTTCTGTAAATACCGTAAAAACACGGATTTCAACCAGCGTTTATTTCTTATATCTTTATCGTGCGCTTAAAAGAACAAAATAAAAAATATGTTTGATCTGAATTACGACCTGATAAAGAAAGAAATAAAATCTGAAGTATGTAAAGAACACGGTCTGCATCCTGAATTGGTGAAGACGGATGAAGGTTTTGGAATAAAAGCCTGCTGTGAACCTTTCAGGGAAGAGCTCGTTGAAAAATCAGGAAAAATGATTGAGGAAGAAACTAAGAAAATCCTCGATGAAATGATGAAAGATATGTTTAAAAAATAAATTTTTACGATGTGATGGTAACACTTGCTGTTATCGCGGGAGCTGCTCCGGATGGGGCGGCTTTTTTGTTGGAAATATACGATAATGAGAACTATAAACTATTTGGATAAACATATTTATTAAGCTTGAATTTATAACAAAAACCGCCCCAAAGCAGGGCGGTTTTCTAAGTAAAAATAAATTGAAAGTTATAGTCCGGTTATCTTTTCTTCATACCTGTTCCTGCAAGGGAACTGATGAATACGAGGCCAAAGCCAATATAAGCGGCAAATGCCGTCAGATATATAATTAAGCTGTTTAAGCTTGGTTTTAAGGCGTATACTAATACAGAAAAGATTGCAAAACTCAACACGAGCAATAGGCTCCAGATGTTGATTTTTGCAGCATCTTCATTTCTCTTAAAAATCATTTCAAAAAAATCTCTCATCATTACTAACATTTTAAGGGTTATACATTTATAGATAAAAGCATACTCATCACGGTAAAAAGAATAGATTCCTTTACTGGGCTAAGGCTCATGATGACTGTGCCATTATTTATATCGCTATACCGGGCTGAAAGTCCGGAATATTTTTTTTGTTTTTTGAATCAATAAATGATTCCTGGTTATTGTGATACCAGTCAGATACGGGGTGCAAAAATGCTGTGAACAACTAACGAGGGTTAGTTAATCACGGGCCAGTATCTTTTACGGCATCGTAGAAAAAAAAGGATTCATATACTAGATATGAACTTGAATCAGTGGAAAAACTGAAAATCCACAGAAAACCTTTTTTCTCATCCTTAGTGTTTTTTAATTTTTTTTCAATAATTCACATGCTAATATTATGCCAAAGTTCAGTTTTTGCGGCCAGCACTTTGTTTCACGCAATTGATAAGGGCTGTGTTGAAGCGTGCTTTTATTGTAATATTTCCTTAAACAAAGAAAAATTTTCTATTTTTTAAAGCTAATGATAATGAACAAAGAAAATATTACGGAGGAGAAGTATTTTTATGTATTTAAAATAAACCACGAATAACTCAAATGTTCTTGCACAAATTTCACAATACAACAAACAGTTAAAAAAAATAATTTTTGGCTAAGATCATTCTCATCCGTAATATCAACTATTCAGTTCGTGTTATTGGTGAAATCATTAGTGTAATTTATGTTTAATTTTAAAAACCACAAGTAATGCAAATATCCCATCACAAATAATACAGATAAATATACGCAAGCATCCGTGTCAATCTGTGGAACCAGTGGGATACTTATAAGTTTCGGCTAAAGCCAATGGATAATGGATTTTTAAGTAAACGGGCTTCCTTCGTCTATGCTCTGGCTTATAGCCCGTTCCTAATGCATTAGTGCCATTCGTGAAATTATTTGTGCCATTTGTGTTTAATCTAATAAACCACGAATAAAAAAAAATTCACACTAATTTCACTAATGGAGTACTGTGAAATTCATTATCAATGAAAGAGTTATTAATATTAAAAAGAAAACCGCCTTTAAAGACGGTTTTTATATTTGTTACCAGTTTTTATCAATCAAATAAATAATCTGTGTCAACGCAGTAGCTCCCAGTAAAAGCTCTCTTCGGTTCACTTTTTCAAAAGTATCCTCTTCTGTGTGGTGAATGTCGAAGTAACGCTGAGAATCGGGCATCAGTTCAGCAGCCGGAATTCCCATGTCATGAAGTGGATAAAGGTCAGTTCCTGAAAACCGCTCTTCAAAATTGTAAACTCCGTAAGGGAGGAATAAGCTTGTCCAGGCTTTAATCTGATTTCTTTTGGCATCGTCCATATCCAGGGCAATTCCTCTTGGTGCAAAACCTCCGGCATCTGTTTCTATCGCAAAAAGATGTTTTTCATTATTTTCTTTTACAGTTTTACCGTATTGTATTCCACCTTTTACTCCGTTTTCTTCATTGGCGAAGCAAACAACTCTGATGGTATGATTATTTTTGATTCCCAATTTTTTAAAGGTTCTCAGCACCTCAATACTTTGTACAATTCCAGCACCGTCATCATGAGCGCCTTCGCCTACATCCCAGGAATCCAGATGTCCGCCGACAACAATTACGCTCTGGTCTTTTTTACCGGTAATTTCCCCGATTACAGAATGGGAAAGTTTTTCGCCTTTCATTCCGCAGTTAGAGTTGAGTTTTGCAGTGATTTTCTGGTTTTTCAATAATGCTTCAAGTTCATCTGCCGTGGTGCTTCCGATGGCTACGGCAGGTATTTTAGATACTTTATCTTCATAACGCATAGCTCCGGTATGAGGTACATCATCAAAAGCAGAAGACAGAGATCTTACGATGGCAAATTTGCCTCCCTTTTTAGCAGTTAAAGAAGCAGCTGTGGTTCTGTATTTTGCTGCATCACCATATGCTTTGAAGGTCTCGACAAATGACTGACTGAAAGGGTAGTTGAAGAATACAATTTTATCTTTTACTTTTTCAGCAGGAAGTTTGTCATATTCTTCCATAGATTTTACCATGATTATTTCTCCTGAAACATCTTTTCCTCCTGTTCCTTCGGAATTTCCAAGGGAAAGCATTTTAAGGTTTTTCCATTTTCCGTTGGAGGTTTGGATTTGAAGGGATTCTTTTCCTCTTACCCATACCGGGATCATCACTTCCTGCAGCCATACTTTATCGGCTCCGGCATCACGAAGTTTCTGTTCTGCCCATTTTACAGCCTTTTCATAAGCTTCAGATCCACTTAAACGGTGCCCGATGTTTTTTGTAAGCTCTCTCAGCTCTGTATATCCTTTTCCGTTGTTCAGGATTTCTGTAGAAATTTTTCTGAACTGGATAGAATCTTCTTTAGACTGGCCAAAAGCAGCCATTCCAAAAAGTAATAATGAAGTTCCTAGTATCTTTTTCATTGTTTACCAATTTTTATCAATCATATAAATAAGTTGTGTCATCACTGTAGAACCGAGTAACAGTTCTCTTCTGTTGACTTTTTCAAAAGTATCTTCTTCGGTGTGGTGAATATCAAAATAACGCTGTGGATCAGGCACCAGCTCTGCAGTGGGAACATCCATTTCATGAAGTGGAGCTATATCTGACCCCGAATATTTACCTTCAAAGTTGTAAACACCGTAAGGCAAGAACAAATTCACCCAGCTTTTGATTTGGTTTCTTTGAGGTTCATTCATTTCCAGGGAAATTCCCCGTGGTGAAAAGCCGCCGGCATCCGATTCTATGGCAAAAAGATGTTTCTCGTTGTTTTCTTTAACCACTTTACCGTATTCTTTTCCGCCTTTTGTGCCGTTTTCTTCATTAGCGAAACAAACTGCGCGAATCGTATGATTATTTTGTAGTCCCAATTTTTTAAAGGTTCTCAATACCTCAATACTTTGCACAATTCCGGCCCCGTCGTCATGAGCACCTTCGCCTACATCCCAGGAATCGAGGTGTCCGCCTACAACAATTACGCTCTGATCTTTTTTTCCGGTAATCTCCCCGATAACAGAGTGGGAGCGTTTTTCTCCTTTCATTCCACAGTTGGAATTGAGTTTTGCTGTTACTTTCTGTTTTTTCAACAGCATTTCCAGTTCGTCAGCAGAGGTGTTTCCAATGGTTATGGCCGGTACTTTGGAAGTGTTCTCGTCATAGCGCATATTGCCTGTGTGAGGCACATCATCAAAAGCAGAAGAAAGTGACCTTATGATCGCAAATTTACCTCCTTTTTTAGCCGTTAATGAAGCAGCAGTTCGTCTGTAGGGGCTTGCATCACGATAAGAAATAAAAGTCTGTACATTTCCCTGATTAAAAGGGTAGTTGAAAAATACAATTTTATCTTTTACTCTTTCTGACGGAAGCTTGTCATATTCTTCCAATGATTTTACCATGATGATTTCTCCCGAAACATCTTTTCCTCCTGTTCCTTCGGAATTCCCGAGAGAAAGCATTTTAATACTTTTCCATTTTCCGTTAGATATCTGGATGTGCAGGGATTCTTTTCCTCTTACCCAAACCGGGATCGTTACTTCCTGAAGCCATACTTTATCAGCTCCGGCATCACGAAGCTTCTGAGCTGCCCATTGTACTGATTTTTCGTAGGCTTCGGAACCGCTTAAACGGTTACCTATCGTTTTGGTAAGCTCTTTCAGCTCTGTATATCCTTTTCCGTTGTTCAGGATTTCAGTGGAAATTCTTTTGAACTGGATGGAATCTTCCTTAGATTGGCCAAATGCAGTCATTCCGAAAAGCAATAATGAAGTTCCTAATATTTTTTTCATTGTTACCAGTTTTTATCAACCATAAAAATCATCTGTGTCATTGCAACTGCTCCAAGAAGAAGCTCTCTTTTGTTCACTTTGTCAAACGTATCCTGTTCGGAATGATGATAATCAAAATATCTTTGTGTATCTACAACAAGCTCTGCTAAGGGAATATCGAGTTTTTTTAAAGGAGAAATATCCTGAATTGCCTCAGTTTGGTCGAAATCATAAACACCATAAGGCAGGAAATATTCTTTCCATGGATAAACCAATCGTCTTCTCTGAGGAGACATATCCAAAGAAAATCCTCGCGGAGAATACCCTCCGGCATCTGTTCCTAAGGCAAATACATGTTTTTCGTCTTTCTTTTTTACATAGGCAGCATACATCTCGCGGCCCTGGCCTCCGTTTTCACTGTTGGCGTATAAGACTACGCGGATAGTGTGGTTATTTTCATATCCAAGGGCTTTCAATGTTCTCAGAACTTCGATACACTGTACGACTCCTGTTCCGTCATCCACTGCACCTTCACCAATGTCCCATGAATCCAGCTGGGCGCCAAGAACAATCACTTTAGAATCCTTTTTACCCTGAATTTCAGCAATAATATTCGGATTTGTAGTGTCGCCTTTTGATTGGGCTGTCATATTAATTTTAGCAGTGACTTTTTGTTTTTTTAAGGTCTTTTCCAATTCATCTGCGGACCTTACGCCAATGGATAAAGCCGGAATTTTAACCTTGTCATCCGGTTCGTAGTAAATCATTTTGGCATGAGGGGTATCGTCATTAGCGGTTGTCAGTGATCGTATAATTAATGCTTTTGCTCCTGTTTTGGCAATGACAGAAGCGGAAATTAATTTTGATTTTGCAGCCTGTAAATAAGCATCACTTGTATTGATTATTTTCGGATCCATAGGCACATTTACGAAAACTATTTTGTCTCTTAGCTGTCCTACTGACATGGCATTAAGCTCTGAAGTGGAATTGATTAAAACAATTTCACCTGTCAGATCTTTTCCACCCGTACCTTCGGAGTTTCCGAAAGAAAGCATTCTAACGTTTTTCCAGTCACCGTTTCCTGCTTTTATCTGTAAGGATTCCTTACCTCTGATCCAGACAGGTGCTTTGGCTTCCTGTCGCCAGATCATATTAATACCGATTTCTTTAAATTTTTTTTCTGCCCATTCTACTGCCTTTGTATAACCAGGAGTTGCGCTGAAACGTGGACCGATGCCTTTGGTAAGTTCGCCCAGATTGTCATAAGCGCTACCGTTGGTCATAATTTCATCCGAAATTTTTCTGAACTCGTCATGATAATTGAATTTTGCCGTTATTCCTTTTTTTGCCGGACTTTTTTGTGGCTTTTTTTGAGAAAATAAAAATCCACTCAAAAAGAGTGGAAGTATAATGAATATTTTTTTCATTTATTATTTACCTTTCTTTTTCCATTGTTAAAAGTAGGGAAAAAATAGGAATTTATTAAGGTTTCATGTCGTACATTAACAAGGCTGTAATCAATTTAGGCTCAATAAATGTACATTTCGGAGGCATACTTAATTTTAGGTCTGAAATTTTAATCATATCATTAAAACTTACAGGATAAATTCCGAAGCCAACTTTACCGTCGCCGCTGTCTACTTTTTCTTTTAAAAGGTTGATTCCTTTGATATCGGAAGTTCCTTTTACATAAGAAATAAGTTCAGAGCTGTCCGGATCTTCAATCTTCAGGATACTTTTGAAAATATATTTATCTAAAAGATGATGATCCAGGTTGTCCAGGGACATTTCTTTGGAACGGAGATCATGTTTTACGTGAAGTGAATAGAATTTCCCGTCCATATACATTGAAATATGGAATTTCTGAGAAGGATAGTACAATGTTTCACCTTTTTCGTGAATCAGGAAATACTTATCAATTTCTTTCAGGAAGTTTTCCGGAGACATACCGTTCAGATCATGTAAAATTCTGTTATAATCGTGAATTTTTATAGACTGGTTGGAGACAATGAAACTATATACAAAGTTGTAAAGTTCTGTACCATTATGTTTCTTGTTTTTCTCCTTATGGTATTTGGCATTTATTGCTGTAGAACCAATTCTATGGTGTCCATCGGCAATATAAAATGAATCAATCTGATCAATTACTTCTTTAAACTGCTGCAGCTTAAGGCGGTTGTCTATTCTCCAGATTTTATGTCTGATTCCCATAGAATCCACATGATTGAAGATAGGAACATTTTTTTCCTCATGGTTCATCAGCAATTCAATTTTAGAATTGGCAGGGTAGGTAAGAAGTACAGGTTCTGCCTGGAGGTTTACTTTTTCAAGGTAGTGAGCCAGTTTTTCCTTTTTCTGGGGGATGGTGCTTTCGTGTCTTTTTATTTTTCCATTCCAGAAATCTTCAATACTTGCCAATCCCAGAAGTCCTCTGAACATCTGTTTGTTGGGATAGATCTGCTCATAAAGATAGTAGGATGAATTGTCCTGGACCAATTTCTTCTCTTCCAGGAGTTCTTCAAATGTAGAACGGATCTTTCGCAGGTTCCGGTCAATATCTTTAGATTTACTTACAACATAAGGTTTAATCATATTGATGTAAGTATTTTCAACTTGAGCTTTCTCTGCGATCTCTTCCTGGGTGAAATTATCCAGTGGATGGGTAGGGAAAGTGCTCTCAAAGTCTCTATGAGGTCTTATTCCACGGAAAGGTTTAAAAACAGGCATATTTATCTTATAGTTTCTTTTTGTAGCTTAATAATTTGTTCTGCAAGTTCGATACCGATTTTTTCTTGCGCATCCACTGTATTGCCGCCTACGTGAGGTGAAAGCGATAATGCAGGGTTCATCAGCAGCGGCAGCTCCGGGCTTGGTTCGTTTTCAAAAACGTCCAGTGCAGCTCCGGCAACTTTTCCTGATTCGATAAAATCAATCAGTGTCACTTCATTGATGACACCTCCTCTTGCGGTATTTACAATATAGACGCCATCTTTCATTTTTTCAAACTGAGGGGTATCTATAATATACTCATTCGTTTTTGGCGTATTGATACTGATAAAATCGGCATCTTTAAGGAATGCATCCATATCATTGGTGGACGTGATTTCGAAACTCACAGACTGCCCGTCGAAGAAATTCAGCGTAAGAATTTCTGTTTTCGGGCTTCTTGTCAGAACCGTTACTTTCATTCCCAAAGCAATTCCTATTTTTACCACTTCCTGACCAATACTTCCAAAGCCGATTATTCCTAATGTTTTTCCAGAAAGTTCATATGCATTATTGAATGATTTTTTCATTGCATTGAAGTGGGTTTCCCCTTCCAGAGGCATCAGTCTGTTGGATTCATGAAGGAATCTTGCCAGTGAGATGAAGTGTCCGAAAACCAGTTCAGCCACTGATTTTGAAGATGCTGTGGGTGTATTGATTACTTTAATGCCTTTACTTTTGGCATATTCCACATCAATATTGTCCATCCCGATACCGCCTCTTCCGATAATTTTAAGGCCGGGACATGCATCTATCAGATCCTGCCGCACTTTTGTTGCACTTCTTACCAGAAGAACGTCCACATTATTATCGTTGATAAAATTAATAACGTGATCCTGAGCCACTCTATTGTCCAGAATTTCAATTCCGGCTTCTTTAAAAGCGTTTTCTCCTGCTTTTGAAATACCATCGTTTGCTAAAACTTTCATGAGCTATTTTATTACAGATGTTAGATTGAAGATGTCAGAAGCTAGATTTTGAGGTCTGTTATCTGACACCACTTGTCTGATATCTTTTTATTTTTCGGTCGCCTAATATAAGCTATTTTATTGACTTCATTACATCCACCAAGACCTGTACACTTTCAATAGGTAAGGCGTTGTATAAACTTGCTCTGTAACCACCAAGGCTTCTGTGTCCGTTCAATCCACTGATACCTGCTGCTTTCCATGCATTGTCAAATTCTTCTTTTTTGCTTTCGTCTGTGATTTTAAAAGAAACATTCATCAATGAACGGTCTTCTTTTACGCAGAAAGTTTCGAACAATGGATTGCTGTCGATTTCGTCATATAAAAGCTTGGCTTTAGCTTCATTTCTCTGTTCTGCAGCAGCAATTCCTCCGTTTCTTTCAAGATACTGAAGGGTAAGTAAAGAGGCATATACAGGGAATACCGGCGGCGTATTGTACATAGATTCTTTAGCGATGTGCTGGGAATAATCCAGAATAGAAAACATATTTTCTCTTCCTGTTTTACCCAGGATTTCTTTTTTGATTACCACTAAAGTAACTCCTGCCGGTCCCATATTCTTCTGAGCACCGGCATAGATCAGATCAAACTTGGAAAAATCCAGCTGTCTTGAGAAAATATCAGAACTCATATCACACACCATCAGTGTATCCACTTCCGGGAAAGATTTCATCTGAGTTCCATAAATAGTGTTGTTGGAAGTGCAGTGGAAATAATTATATTCTGCACCTACGGTATAATTTTTAGGAATAAAAGAATAGTTTTCTTCTTTTGAAGAGCCTACTACATCTACCGTTCCTACTTTTTTAGCTTCTTTGATGGCTCCGGCTGCCCATGTTCCTGTATCCAGGTAAGCTGCTTTTCCACCTACTTTCATCAGGTTATAGGGAACCATTGCAAACTGCAGGCTGGCACCTCCCCCTAAATAAAGTACTTCATAATCATCACCAAGATTCATCAATCTTTTTACAATGGCACGCGCTTCGTCCATTACCGCAACGAAATCTTTACTTCTGTGAGAAATTTCAAGAAGAGATAATCCAATACCATTAAAGTCAAGGATAGCCTGTGCTGATTTTTCAAATACCTCCTGTGGCAAAATACATGGCCCTGCGCTGAAGTTGTGCTTTTTGTTCATATTTTATTTTTTTGGTTGCTTCCGGATTGAGAATTCCTTCTGCTTTATTTTGATTTACATTGGATTTTGGGTCAAAAAAACCGTCTCACAGATGATGAGACGGAATTTTTTATTCGCCGTGTAAGAATGCTTTTTTGTTAAGAAGCGTTTCTTCAGATTCTACGTGATCCTCGTCAGGAACACAACAGTCTACAGGGCATACTGCTGCACACTGAGGTTCTTCATGGAATCCTTTACATTCTGTACATTTATCTGTTACAATGAAGTATACATCATCACTTACAGGTTCCTGTGGTGCATTGGCATCTACAGTAAGTCCCGACGGTAAAGTAATGGTACCTTGAAGAGCCGTACCGTCAGAAGCTTTCCAATCTACAGCTCCTTCATATATTGCATTGTTCGGGCATTCCGGTTCGCAAGCCCCGCAGTTAATGCATTCATCAGTTATTTTAATAGCCATCGCTAATTTTTTTTAAATTTGCACAAAATTACAAAATATTCCCCAATTTTAAAGTAATTATGAATACCGAAAATCAAGTTTTAGGACTTATTAAATTAAGTGATTATATAAAAGCGTTTTTAGCGAAGAAACCAGAATATCATAATGAAGATGATGCTGATATTGAATTATTATTAAAAAGGTCTGAAATAGAGAATCCGTGGTTTACCATTGATAATCAGAAATTTGCTTTGCAGCAATGGGCTGATCTTTTAAGTGAAGAAAATATTAATAACTGGCTTGGGAATTATTCAATCTCTAAAATTTCAAAAAGAGTTGGACTTATTCTGGCCGGAAATATCCCTTTAGTAGGGTTTCATGATGTAATGTCTGTTGTTGTAAGCAATCACATCCCTGTAATTAAGTTATCTTCAAAGGATAAATACATGATTCCGTTTTTGTTAAAAAAATGGAATGAGTTTTCCGATGGAAATGTAGCTTTCGAATTTGTAGAAAAATTAGAAAATTTTGATGCCGTTATCGCTACAGGAAGCAATAATACAGCGAGATATCTGGAATATTATTTCAAGAACCATTTAAGTATTATCCGTAAGAACAGAACTTCTGTAGCCGTGCTGAAAGGCGATGAAACGAATGAAGAACTGCAATTGCTGGCAAAAGATATTTTCCAGTATTTTGGATTAGGATGCAGAAATGTAACGAGAATTTTTATTCCGCAGGATTTTTTGATCGACAGATTATTTGAAAACTTTTTAGCATTCCAGGATATTATCAATCATAATAAATATGCCAATAATTATGATTATAACAGGGCAGTTTATCTTTTAAATCAGGATAAATTCTGGGATAATAATTTTGTGATGCTAAAAGAAGATGATAAACTGTTCAGTCCGCTTTCTGTGATTAATTTCAGCAGATATGAATCATTGGATGACGTGAAAAACTTTATTGCAGAAAATGAAGAAAATATCCAGTGTGTGGTGGCTAAGGAGGAGTTGGGATTGAATGCCATACCTTTTGGAGAAGCACAAAATCCGGGACTTGATACGTATGCAGATAATGTAGATACCATGAAATTTTTGGAACTGGTCTGATTTTCGTATCTTCCATCACTTATTTTACCAGAACAAAAATGAATACTATGAAAAAAATATTGCTGGGACTTGTCCTTATTGGAGGACAGTTGATTTTTGCTCAGAAAGTAACAGGTGCAAAAGTTGAGAGCAGTCCTAAAAAGGAGCAGCAGGCTACTATAAGTAAGGAAAAAGTGAGTTTGTACAACGATAACTTCCTTACGTTTGTTGAGGCTTTACAAGCTTCTGACCGTAAAACCATTGACGGGCTGCTTTCTGAGAAGGTAAAGGAAATTGTGACGGACGAGGTGCTTAAAAAGGTCAAAGCCGGTATTGATCCCAGTAAAAAACTCGAAATCCTAAAAGCTGGATATTATAAAACAATGGATGGAGTCAATCATCCAAGTATTAAATACAAATACGCAGGAGAATCATCTTCTAAAGAAGTTATTACAGCTGTATTTGAGGACGACGGAAAAATTCTGGGTGTGCTGCCTGTGCAATAAGATTAAATTTATTTTCGATTAACTAAAAAAATATTAACTATGATGACAGATGTTTTAGTCGCTCATTCTTCGGACGTGGAGAAGGTGAATTTTTACAAGAAGACCTATTTGCATGTTGCTTTGTCTATTCTTGCATTTATTGGAGTTGAAACTGTATTATTGAAAACCGTTCCGGTAGAACTTATTGCGATGATGTTTAGTCAGAGATACATCTGGCTGCTGATTATCGGAGTTTTCTGGCTGGCTTCTGTTTTGGCTTCTAAATGGTCGCTTTCACAAAGTAAATCTACTCAATATTTAGGATTAGGGTTTTATATTCTTTTGGAAGCGATTATCTTCCTGCCTCTTCTTTTTATGGCAACCAATATGACAGGCGGTACGAATGTGATCTTCCAGGCTGCTACTTTAACGATTGCTATGTTTGCAGGTATTTCTGCAGTAGCATTTACTTCTAAAAGAGATTTTTCTTTCTTAAGAAATATCATTGTAATCGGTGGATTTATTTCAATCGGACTGATTGTAGGTGGAATGATCTTTGGCTTTAACCTTGGACTATGGTTTTCAGTAGGAATGGTCATCTTAGCTTCAGCTACCATTCTATATCAGACCAGTAAGCTGAAAGACTCATACGGAACGAATCAGTATGTAGGAGCGGCGCTGCAGCTTTTTGCTTCCATTATGCTTTTATTCTGGTATATCCTGAGTATTTTGATGAGCAGAAGAAACTAATAGATAAATCTTATTTTTTAAAATATAGTCCCGGTGATTTTTCATCGGGATTTTTTTTAATACAGATGATTTTTAAACATAAATGTCACAAATGTTTTCACGGATAACACAAATTAAATTCAATAGGAACGGGTTATAATCCTGAGCGTAGACGGAGGAAGCCCGTTTGTCTTATGGAATATCTTCTTAGCCGAATTTATAATAATTTTAAAGCTGTTTTTAAACCACGCATTTCACGGATTTTCACGGATGATTGAGAATATTTTTGATGAATCAATTTTTTGAACTGTTGTATTGGTATTTGTGAAATTTGTGAAAACATTTGTGTTATTCGTGTTTTAAACCAAAGCCAAAAAAATCCTGATGAAAATTCACCGGGATTTTAATTGGTTATTCTTTTACCATTTTTCATGCAACTTCCCGCCTCATGTGACCGGTTAAAGTCCTTTGAAGTACATTTTTCAGTTGAAATGAAAGATTCTTAAAGAATAGAAAAAAGTATAGTAATGAGGAAAACCTCAGGTATTGTAGATTTTGTGTTTTTACAGTCTTTTGATTAAAAATAATCGTAAGATGTTATTTGTCAATTGATCCTAAAACCTTCTGAGCAAAAGAGTTTAAAGCATCTTTTTCACTCATTCCGTTTTGTACATTGGCATGAACTTCCAGAGCTCCGCAAATGTTGGTAATCAATTCTCCTGCAACATTCAGATCTTCTTCGCTTGTTCCTCTGAATTCGCAGAAACTTTCCAGTACTTCTAATGTTTTTTCAAGGTTTTCAGGAGTCTGATTCTGATAAAACTGTCTGATTACGGGTAATTTCATTATGCTAATTCATTAAAAAGGTTAATTAAACTTTCTGCCTGGTTAGATTGAACCTGGTTAACCAGTTCTCCGTTTTTAAAGATGGCGAAAGTAGGTAAGTTGTCTACTTTTGCTAATTTTCTGCTTTCAGGAAGCTTTTCAGCATCTACATATAAAAATGGAATAGAATCATTTTCAGCGGCTAATTTTTTGAATTTCGGCTTCATGATTCTGCAGTTTCCGCACCATGTTGCGCCATATTGAACAACTACTTTTTCGTTGTCATTCACTATATTTTGTAATGTATCTTCGGTTAATTCTGTGTACATGATTGTAATTTGAAAATTTGTTAATTTGAGAATGTGCTAATGCTTTGTAAAGAAGAAAATGAGATAATTTTTGATAATTCTCCAATTATCTCATTTTCAAATTAACACATTATATTAGTTCTTAGCTAAGTATTCTGCTGTAGAAGTTCTGTCGGCTTTCATAGCTTCTTTTCCTTCTTCCCAGTTTGCAGGGCATACTTCACCGTGCTTTTGTACGTGTGTGTAAGCGTCAATTAATCTTAAGAATTCTTTTACATTTCTTCCTAAAGGCATATCGTTTACCGCTTCGTGGAAGATTTTTCCGGTTTCATCGATAAGGTAAGTTGCTCTGTAAGTTACGTTAGAACCTGTGAAAACTTCATTTCCATCTTCATCGTATTCGAAATCCTGGTCAACAATTCCTAACGTATTAGCCAATTGTCTGTGAGTATCAGCTAAAAGTGGGTAAGTTACTCCTTCAATTCCTCCGTTATCTTTTGGTGTGTTCAACCAAGCGAAGTGTACTTCGTTGGTATCACAAGATGCACCAATTACTTTAGTGTTTCTTTTTTCGAATTCACCTAAAGCTTCCTGAAAAGCGTGAAGCTCTGTAGGGCATACGAAAGTGAAATCTTTAGGGTACCAGAACAAAAGAACTTTTTGCTGGTTGTTTACTGCTTCATCAAGGATGTTGATTTTTAAATCATCACCCATCTCAGACATTGCGTCAATTGTTAAGTTTGGGAATTTTTTTCCTACTAAAGACATAATTTTTTGTTTTTATATTTAAATTTCTTATGCAAATATAAGAAAGGTTTATCTATCGAACAAACAAATATTGATAAATAAAATCTATAATTGTTTTTGATGGGCTGTTAAATGAAAAAGCCCTGATATCAGGGCTTTTTGTTAATTTTAATAACCAAATATTTCAGTTAAATTAAGTTTTTTAACTTCACCTAACTTCTGCATATCGGCCTCATTTACTTTATCTTGAGAAGCCACAAGACAATAAGTATAATTCTTGTTTTTCATTTCCTTATCGTGGAAAGAATTGATGTCTGCAAATGACAGCTTTGGTGCTTGTTCATACACTGTTTTTCTCATATCAAAATTGTTTCCGAGTTTTTGGGATTTCAGATAAGAGAAGATGATTCCGTCCTGAGTAATCCTTTCAGAAGCAATAGATTTTTTCAATCCGCTTTTCGCTGTTTCGAATAACTGCTCAGATTTTGGAAGTGTCGTTAAAAGCTCGTTCATTGCCGTTGTAGACTCATTGAATTTGTCTGCCTGTGTTCCTACATACGCCATGATCATATCTTTGTCTGTCTTCTTGCTTGGAAGCGCAAAGTAAGAATAGGTAGAGTAGGCCAGTGCCTTGGATTCTCTGATCGTCTGGAAAACAATAGAACCCATTCCGCCTCCGAAATAACTGTTGAATAAATTTACGGTAGGGGTCGTTGACGGATTGTATTGGTCAGCGTTTCGTACCCAGAAAACTTCTGCCTGTACCATGTCATAATGAGCGAATAATACCTTATTCTTATCAGTTGGAATCTGAGCAAAAGTTTTAGACTTAGGAAGCTCTTTCAGGGTTGCAGGGAGCTTGTGGACAGGTTTTAAAGATGCTACAACTTCGTTTCCTGATTTCGGACCATAATACAATACTTTATGCTTGAAATTGAACAGGTCATGAAGAACATTGATCAGGTCTTCTGCTTTTAATGCATCAAGTTCAGCATCGCTCAATACATTATTGAAAGGATTCTGCGCACCATATTGAGCATAACTTCTCAATCCGGCCATGATGGTTCCTTTATTCTGCTTCGCGTTTGCTCTGGCCTTCTTCAGTCTGATTTTGTAAGCATCAAGAGCGCTCTGATCTGCCTGGCAGTTTTTAATCAGATCTTCGAATAAAGCAATTGTTTTATCAAAATTTTCATTTAAACCTTCCAATGATACGTAAGTTTCTTCGTTTCCTGCACTCACATTGAAGCTTGAGGCAAGTTTGTAGAATTCCTTGCTGATCACTTCAGAAGACTTGTCCTTAGTTCCCAGATACTGAAGATATTCTGCTGCTAAAGGAAGGATTTTGTTGTTCCATTTTCCTGAATCAAAATGATAATACATTCTGAACAGCGCATTATCTGTATTTTTTACAGAAAGTACATCTACATCAGCTAATTTATTTTTAGCAATATCTTTATCATAATTTAACCATACCGGAGCGATAGGGTTTTCAGGCATTTCATCAATCTTTTTGAGGAAAGGAGACTGATCTTCTCTGTTTACGGAAACCGGTGTAATGGTTGGTTTGTCAACTTTTACAATACTTTTATCCTCACCTTTTCTTTTGTAAACCGCAACGTAGTTGTTGTTCTGAAGATATTTGGATACGAAATCCATGATATCTTTCTTCGTAAGTTTGGAGATTTCGTCTACATATTCCAGCGATGTCTTGTGGTCAATATCTGAGGTGAATTCATCCATCAGGATACTTGCTCTGGTTGAATATTTTTCATCCTTCTGAATGATCCCTTTCTTTTCATTGTTCACGATAGATTGAATCAGGTCATCAGAAAACTCACCTTTTCTCAATTTATCAATTTCCTGAAGAAGGAGATTTTTTACTTCATCCAAAGACTGTCCTTCAGTAGGTTTACCCTGTAAAAGTAAAACTGAATAATCCTTTAAGGCATAAGATCCGGCATAAGCACCCAGTAGCTTTTGTTTTTTTACCAGATCAAGGTCAATCAATCCTGCTTGTCCGTTGGTAAGCATATTTCCAACAAGGTTCAGCATTCTTGCATCTTTCGTAGATGCTCCTGGGAATCTGAAACCAAGCATTACATTTTCAGGATTCGGTCCTACCACTTCTTTTACAATCGGAGCGGAGATAGGCTTCTCCTGTCCCACTTTATATTCCGGAACCGTCTTAGGCTTCATGTAAGAGAAAGCCTTGTCTATCTTCGCAATGACTTCATCCGGGTTAAAATCTCCGGACATGATGATTCCCATGTTATTGGGAACATAGTAGTTGTTGTAATATTCTCTGATTGCATGTAGAGAAGGGTTTTTCAGGTGTTCAATGGTTCCGATGGTTGTTTGCTTTCCATAATTGTTGTTAGGGAAAAGATTGGCAAACATTGTATCGAAAACTTTATCTCCATCGTCATCAAGAGATCTGTTTTTTTCTTCATATACCGCCTCAAGCTCTGTGTGGAATAATCTCAAAACGGGCTCTCTGAATCTTTCAGCCTGTACAGCAAGGAACTTGTCAAGAACATTGGCCGGCACATCTTCTGTGTATACGGTCTGTTAAAAAGAGGTGAAGGCATTGGTTCCGTCAGCTCCCATGCCAGCCATCATTTTGTCGTATTCATTGGCAATTGCAAATTTGGCAGCCTCTCCTGAAACCCTGTCAATTTCTTTGTAGATCTCTTTTCTTTTAGCCTCATCCTTAGTCTGGTTGTACTTTTCGTAAAGAGCATCAATCTGATCCAAAAGAGGTTTTTCTTTTGCCCAGTCTTTAGACCCGAACTGATTCGTTCCTTTGAAAAGCATATGCTCAAGATAGTGGGCAAGACCGGTATGATCTGCAGGATCGGTTTTACTTCCGGCTTTTGTTGCAATATAGGTTTGAATTCTAGGATCTTTATTCGTAGGACTCAGAATAACTGTTAATCCGTTTTTTAAGGTGTAATACCTTGCGGAAGTAGGGTCATTCGTTACATATTTGTATTTGTAGCCGTTTGAGGTAGCTTCTTTCCATTGGAAATCCTGGCCAAAAGCATATCCTGAGAAACTTGCGGCGGCAATACTCGTCGCGATGGTTAGTTTTTTTAACAGATTCATTGCTGCTGTGTTTTATTTTTGATGGTTATTTGATTAATTGAATGGTTCCAATACATTTTTGATTCGTTTCATTGCTTCTCTTAAATCTTCCTCAGAAGCAGCATAAGAGAATCTGATACATTCCGGGCTTCCGAAAGAGAGACCACCTACACATCCTACATGAGCATTTTCCAGCAGGAACATAGCAAAGTCATCTGAATTGTTAATTTCAGTGCCATTTAGTGTTTTTCCGATGTAGAACGAAATATCCGGGAAGAAATAAAATGCCGCCTTTGGAAGCACTACTTTGAATCCTGGGATTTCTTTGATCAGCTCATACACAAGATCTCTTCTTTTTTTGAATGCATCAATCATATATCTGTATTCGGAAGGATCTGTTTTCAGTGCGGTGATAGACGCTCTTTGTGCCACGGTATTTGCGCCGCTGGTCATCTGCCCCTGTACTTTTTCGCATGCTTTAGCCAGCCATTCCGGGCAAGCAGAATATCCGATTCTCCATCCTGTCATTGCAAATGCTTTTGACATTCCGTTGATTACAGCTGTCTGTTCGTATACTTCAGGGAACTGAGCGATAGAAGTTGTTTTTGTTTCGTAGTTGATGTACTCGTAGATCTCGTCAGAAATGACCGTTATCTGAGGATATTTGGCAATAACTTTCGCGATAGATTTTAATTCATCATAGGTATAATATCCTCCTGACGGGTTACATGGAGAGCTGAAAAGCACAGCCTTGGTCTTCTCTGTTATAGCCTCTTCAAGCTGTTCTGCAGTGACTTTGAAATCGGTAACATAAGACGTAGGAAGCATCACGGAAGTTCCGCCCATCATTTTTACCATTTCGTCGTAGCTTACCCAGTAAGGAGCAGGAAGAAGAACTTCATCGCCATCATTGATAATTGCGGCAAGAACATTTATAATAGCCTGCTTGGCACCATTTGAAACACAAATCTGCGTAGATTTGTATTCAAGGTTGTTATCTCTTTTTAATTTATGTGAAATAGCCTCACGCAATTCCAGGAATCCGGGAACAGGAGAGTAATGGCTGTAGTTTTGATTGATAGCATCGAAAGCGGCCTGTTTGATATTGTCCGGAACATCAAAATCCGGTTCGCCAAGAGTTAAGCTGATTACATCTATTCCGCTGGCTTTCATTTCTCTGGCTTTATTTGACATGACAAATGTCTGTGAGTATCCTAATCTTTTTACTCTATCTGAAAGTTTATCCATGTATTTTTTGAATTTTAACAAATATATAATAAAAACGTTTTGCAGGGGTAATAAAAATGGGATGGCTTTGAAGATTTTTGTCAGGTTTTGTTAAATGTTTTTTTGGGAAACAATAATATTTTCTTCTGATGAATAAGACTGGTTAATCTTATTTTGTCACAAAACTTAATTATATGAAAAAGATTAAATAAATCCTTATCGGGAATGATTTTACAACTTTGGGTTTTGTATCTTTAAACCATCTAAGACCTATCCTATGAAATATTCCGTTTTCTTATTGCTGATTTCATGTGCTGCTTTCTCTCAGAGATATTCAAAAGATGATGAAGTGAAAAAGTATGTTTCACAGGTGAATAAAGACTCATTAAAGTCTTACATCGGTAAGCTGGTAAGTTTTGGAACCCGGCATACTTTAAGTACAACAGATGATCCTAAGCAGGGAATAGGAGCGGCAAGAAACTGGGTTATTAAAAAGTTCACCGATTATTCGAAAAATTCCGGAGGCAGGATGGTAGTATACCTTCAGCAGGAAGATTTGCAGCCGGACGGAAAAAGAGTTGATACACCTGTCAATCTGGGAAATGCAGTTGCTTTTCTGAAAGGAGCAGATCCCGATGATAAAAGAATTTTTCTGATTGGAGGGCATCTGGATTCAAGAGTGACCGATGTGATGAACAGAACTTCCCCGGCACCCGGCGCCAATGATGATGGCAGCGGAGTAAGTGCTGTTATAGAATCTGCCAGAATATTAAGCAGCTCTTCATTTCCGGCCTCAATTATCTTTGTAGCATTTTCCGGTGAAGAACAGTCGTTGTTAGGCTCCAGGCAGTTGGCTGAGAAAATAAAAAGAGAAAATTTACAACTGGATGCCGTCCTGAATAATGATATGATCGGTAATCCTAAAGCAGGAGAAACAGGAGAAATCAATACCCGTGTGCTTCGTGTATTCAGTGAAGGCCTGCCTTACAAAGATCTCGACAAAAAAGCAATGGCCATCAGGAATCTGGGTTTTGAAAATGACAGTGAGTCCAGGCAGCTGGCGAGATATATCAAAGAAACTGCAGAACAATATGTGAAAGGACTTGAAATAAAGCTGATCTACAGAAATGACAGATTTCTGCGTGGAGGTGATCATACCAGCTTTGTCAATAATGGATTTCCGTCAGTACGGCTTACCGAATATTACGAGAACTATGATCATCAGCATCAGGACATCAGAGTGGAAAACAATAAGCAATATGGTGATCTGCCTGAATTTATAGATTTTAAATATCTTAAGAAGAATGTTGCTGCCAATATTGCGGTACTGGCCAATCTTGCTAAATCCACTTCAAAGCCTGAGAACGTAGAAATGGATGTAAAAGAGCTCACCAATTCCACAGCATTGCATTGGAAAAAGCCAACATCCGGAACTCCGGCAGGATATTACGTGCTGGCCAGGGAAACGGACAGTCCGGTGTGGCAGAAAAAAATATTTACTACAGAGCTTTCTATAAAGGTTCCGCTTTCGAAAGACAACTATATTTTTGCCGTACAAAGCGTCAGCCATTCCGGAAACCTGGGTGTGCCTGTAATTCCGGGGATTGCAAAATAATGATTCCTGCCAAAAGCAAAGTTCAATGATAAATCAGGAAAAGTAGATTTGAATACAAGAGAAATAAAACTTATTTTTGCGGTTTATAATAATTCACATGTCTGCATCGTTACTATTAAAATATTTCCCGGATCTTACTGAAAAACAGAAAGAACAGTTTTCGCAATTGGAAAACCTGTATAATGAATGGAATGAAAAGATCAACGTAATTTCCAGAAAAGATATGGAATCGCTGTATGAAAAGCACATTCTGCACTCTTTGGGAATTGCAAAAGTGATGGAATTTGCACCGGGAACCAAAGTTTTGGATATCGGAACCGGAGGTGGCTTTCCGGGAATTCCTCTGGCAATTCTGTTTCCAGAAACAGAATTTACCCTGATTGATTCTATTGGAAAGAAAATCAGTGTAGTACAGGCTGTAGCAGAAGGAGTAGGACTGACCAATGTAACGGCTATCCACGGAAGAGCAGAAAAGCTGAAAGAAAAATTCCACTTTATTGTCAGCAGAGCAGTAACCCAGATGCCGGAATTCTTAAGATGGCTGAAAGGGAAATTTGAAAAAGAACAGTTTAACCCTAAACATAACGGAATTTTATATTTAAAAGGCGGTGATCTCGCAGAAGAACTGGCCGGAATTAAATGTGAAATTTTCAACCTTAAGCACTATTTTGATGAAGAATTTTTTGATACTAAAAAAGTAGTTTATGTATCAAAAGGTAATTTTAATTCCTGATTTTTATATAAATAAGGAATAATTTTTGCTAATATTTGTTAATAATCAGAAAATTAAAGGTTATGAAAAAACTTTTAAATATTGGATTTTCAGTATTCGTGTTCGGCGGGCTTCTGGTTTCATGTAATGATGACGATTATCATACGATTGAATCTATTGATAAGATCAAAATAGACAGCGTAAAGATTGTTAATGATACCATGGATGTTTTTGCGATACAGAGCATAAAAACATATTCCACCTATCCGTCTCACTGTGAAGGTTTTTACGGATATGATTATATCTACAACACCAATCTGGAAAGAACGGTTACCTCCTACAAATATATTACAAACGGACCTTGTACTCAGGGAAGTTATGCAGGAGCCAGCCAGATCAACTTCAGTCCCCAGAGAAAAGGAACGTATACTTTTAAATTCTGGAATGGCGGAAATAACTGGATTACCAAAACAATTGTAGTGGAATAATGAGATTGACTTTTATATTGTGTTTATTGGCCATACAGGCTCTATCCGGGCAGAAATTGATCTGGCAGGACAGCAAAAAACTGACGTGGGATAATTTTAAAAGTCCGGTCAGTAAGAAAAGTAACCCTGATGTGGCGGCATATACCCATTGTGGCTGGGAGTTTTCTGCCGCAAAATCTTCCGACCCAAAGGCGCCTGTTACAATTAGCATTACGACCATATTCCATGAAGAAAAATCCTGGAAGGATGTTAAAAAAATGAATGACTACATCCTGCTGCACGAGCAGAAACATTTTGATATTGCAGAATTATTTGTAAGGAAATTCAGAAAGGCAGTTGCTGAGAAAATCAGAAATTCAGGTGATTATAACAAATACTTCAAAGCAATTTACAACGGGATATCCGCTGATTATCAGAGCTTCCAGATGGCCTACGACAGGGAAACCCGTCATGGAATTGATAAAGAAAAGCAGACAGAATATAATAATTTGATTTCTGAACAACTAGACAACTTAAAAAGCTATCAAGTACTTTGAAATTCCTCAATAAGATCATCCATGAACTGTTAGCACAAAACCCGGATCTTTCTGCGTTTAATATCATTCTGCCCGGAAAACGTCCCATCGTGTTTATCAGGCAGATCCTTGAGGAAAATAATTATTCAGGGTTTCTTCCCAATTTTTTTACCATAGAAGAACTTATCAATACAATTGCCGACCAGCAGCCCATTCAGGGAATTCCGCTGTGGCTTTTTTCATTTGATGTCTACAGGAGCCTTAATCTTATTCCGAGAGATGATTTTTCGGACTTTTTGAAGTGGTTTCCTACGTTGCAGAAGGATTGGGATGATATTCTCAAGTTCTCGGACAGTGATCAGGCGGTTCTGCAATACATGTTTGATGAGGAAAGGATCAAAGAATGGGCCCAGGATCTCGGTGAGGATGATAATGTCCCAAGAAAGAAATTCCTTAATTTCTGGCAGAATATGAACGTTTTTCTCCCTGTTTTGAAGGAAAGACTGCAGAAAAAAAACTGGGCAACTTCCGGAATGATCCATGAAGCGGCTAAAGCCAGGATTACTGATTTTGCTAAAAATACCAAAGACGAGTTTATATTCTGTGGGTTTAATGCCTTTACTCCGGTAGAGGAAAAACTGGTAAGAAGCCTTTTACAGTGGAATAAAGCTCAATGTTTCTTTCAGGCAGACCGTTATTATTTCAATGACGAAAGACAGGAAGCCGGAAAGTTTCTGAGAAATCATAAAACCTGGAAAGAATTTGATGATAACAGGGCTTTTCAATGGATAGAAGACGACTTTAACCAGCCTAAAAAAATTAAGGTTTATGAAGTGTCGGGGAATGTAACCCAAACCAAAGTGCTGCCTGAGATCTTTAAAGAAATCAATAATAAAACCTATTCCAATACAGCGGTAGTATTGCTGGATGAAAATCTTCTTCCTGCAAGTCTCGACGTAATGCATGGTGTTGACAATTTGAATATTACAATGGGATTCCCATTGAAAAACCTGTCATTTTCCAATGCTGTCAAACGTCTTTTCTACCTGCAGAAACAACTGGAAAAAAATAAATATTCCTATTATTACAGGGATATTTTCCCAATCCTGGAAGAACTGCCTAAATCTTTGGAAGACGAGCAGATTATCAATGACTTTAAAGCTAAAATAGAAGAAAGAAATATTGTTTATATTTCCCATAAGCTTCTGCATGAACTGCTGAGCCGACTGTCCTATTTTGGGCTTCTTCAGAAAGCAGCAGGTACAAATGCCTATCTGGATATGCTTATTGCATTCTGCCAGCAGGTAAAATGGCTTGAGATAGATGATATTCAGTACGAAAATGTATCTCACTTTGAAAATGCTTTCAGAATTATCAAAAACCAGCTGACTCCTTACAATATTGAGATCAAAATGGAAACGCTGGAAATCCTGATCAACCAGCATATCAACTCGGAGAGCATCGATTTTCAGGGAGAACCCTTGAGAGGACTACAGATCATGGGACTGCTGGAAACGCGTCTCCTGAATTTTGAAAATGTAATTCTGCTTTCCGTAAATGAAGGAAAACTTCCCCTTGGAAATTCTCAGAATACCTATATTCCTTTTGATATCCGAAGATTCTTTGATCTTCATACTTTCCTGGAAAATGACAGCATTTATGCTTATCACTTTTACCGCCTGCTTCAGGATGCAAAGAATGTACATATGCTGTACAATGCATTAAGTTCCGGAGTAAATACCGGAGAAAAAAGCCGTTTCATTACCCAGATTGAAATGGAGAGCTCACATGAGATTGAACATCTGATTATTGAGAATTCATCTGAGCCCATTGCCACCCAGCCCATAGAAATTTCCAAGACTCAGATTGTACAGGACCGGCTTCAAAAATGGAAAGAAAAAGTATCTGCTTCTCATCTTACAAGCTATCTCTATAATCCGATTGATTTTTACCTTTCCAAGATTTTAAATACTTCGGAAACTGATGAAATTGAAGAAGAGCTGTCGATAAAGAATTATGGAAATTTAGTCCATTATTCACTTCAAGAAGTATATGAGGTGCTGAAGGGTAAGGTTTTAAAAGAAAGTGACTTGAAGAATTCAGTTAAAGCGATAGATCAATATATAAATATTGCGATTGAAAAGCTTAAGCATCAACCGGAATTCTATGAAAAAGGGATGAATTATATCCATAAGGCTATTGCTAAAAAAGTAATTGAAAATGTCCTTAATCATGATCTTGAACTGATAAAACAGGGCAACAAACTTGAGATTATTGATATAGAAAGAAGGTTTGAAAACATAGATTTTCCTCTCGATGGAAATGATAAGGTTTCTTTCTTCGGATTCATCGACCGTATTGATAAACTGAACGGAACTCTAAGGATTATTGATTATAAAACCGCCAGAATTAAAAATCTTACTGTAAAAATTGATGAAGGTAATGTTGCTGAATATTTCCATAACAGTGACAGAAAACAGGCACTTCAGCTCTGTATTTACCATTATGTGGTACAGCATCTTCCTGAGTTTTGGGGATTCCCGATTGAGACAGGAATCTGGAGTTTTGCGGACGCCAAAAAAGGGATGGTTTCGTTACAGTTTGATAAAGGAAATATTGACGATGCCATGAAATCTGTTAAAAGCCTGATCCTCGAAATCCTGAACCCGGATATCAATTTTGTAGAAACCATCAAAACATATTAAAATATTTAATATAAATGGGTAATGTCATTCTTGTCTGAATATCAATAGCTTATTTGTTTTGGATAATAGTCTGAAATGCATTTATTCACTTCACAGAACAGGCTTATCAGGCAGGCGACATTTTTATGTATCTTTACTCCTTTAAAGTTTCAAATCAGATACATTAAAATCACAAATGAAAAAAATACTGGTATTCCTATTAATAGCTTTCTCTCTTGTTATCAAGTCCCAGCAAAAGAATGATTCACTGGATATTGCGCTTCAGAATATAACCAAAGACACAAAATTTGGTCTTGCGCTCAGCGGTGGCGGAGCAAAGGGATTTGCCCATATTGGCATCCTCAAGATGATCGACTCATTGGGAATCAAGGTAGATTATATTACAGGAACCAGTATGGGAGGAATTCTTGGTGGGTTATATGCGATGGGATATAATGCTGACCAGCTGAAACATACTATTTATAAAGTAGACTGGGGCAGGATTTTAAGTAATAAAATTCCCTACAATAAAGTCAATATCAGCGAAAAAGATGAATATGACAAATACATCCTTGAGTTTCCTGTCGTGAGAGGATTTCCGACTCTTCCAAGCTCCTATATTGAAGGGCAGTACATGGGAGAGGTTCTTAACACCCTTACTTTTAATGCAAAACATATCAATGATTTCAGCAAACTGAGAATTCCGGTACAGCTTACTTCTTCCGATATTGAAAACGGAGGCCTTGTGATGCAGAAAGAAGGTTCATTACCGCTGGCAATCCGTGCTACATTGGCAATTCCTGCAGCTTTTGCACCTGTTTATATTGATGGAAAGCTTTTGGTAGACGGAGGATTAGACCGGAATTATCCTGCCAATGAGGTTCGTGAGATGGGAGCTGATTTTGTGATCGGAGGATATACCGGATTCAGGCTTTTTACCAAAAAAGAGATTGAGAATCCGATGAAGATGATCTATCAGACTCATGCCATCCGTTCTGTTGAAGATTTTAAACACCAGAAAGAACTGTCTGATATTCTCGTGGACTTTGTAGATCCTCTGGGGGATATTACCACGAAGGATTTTGCCAGATTCAGAAGGATCATCAGGATAGGAGAAATTGAGGCGAGAAAACACCTTCCTGAGTTTGTAGCTCTGGCAGGAGCACAGCGAAAAGCCGGAATCAAGTATGAGCACGAGGTAATAGAGGAAGTAAAACTGCCTACTACAAAATTTACTTTCAATGAAGAAGACGGAACTCCCATTAATGATGCTGCAGAAATTGAAGTACTTAAAAAGCAGATGGGACTGACAGAAGGGAAATATTATGATGCAAAAACAGTAAATGAAGCCATAGACAGAGTATTCGGAATGCGTCAGTATGTGAAGGTGTATTATACTTATACCAATGAAAATGAAGGTCTTATAATGAATATTTTTGTAAAAAGAGCCAAAAAAGGAGCTTTTAAACTGGCCTTGCATTATGATACAGAACAATCGGTGGGGATTATCATCAACTATACCTACAGGAATATCCTTCTGAACAGATCAAGATTTTTGGCAACGGTAGATATCTCTGAACGCTTTAAAGCCAAAGTTGCTTACCAGCAGTTCCTGGACAGTGGAGAGCGTTTGTGGCTGGACCTGGAAGGTAAAATGATTTACCTTAAAAGTAATGACTTGAATTTCAGGCTGTATGATGTAAATAGTGACGGAAGTGACAGTTTTCCTAACCATATGTACAGAAATATAACTGCAAAGATCGCTTTGAATTATAATATCAGTCCAAATGCTTATTTCTCCCTCGGAGCGGAGTTTAACACAGAAAGAATGTATAGTTTGCTGGATAAAGTAGATCAGACAAAAGTGGATAATTACAGTAAAAAATTGTATGATCACAGTAATTTCAACACCTTCCTGAAGTTTGAACAGAACAATCTCAACAAAAGATATTTCTTTACGAAAGGGAACCATCTGCAGGTGAGTACAAGATTCTATTATGGAGACCAGTATGAATTGTATGACCTGAAGACCGTACAGCCGCTTTTATATCCCATACTGAACCCTAAAGATTCTTATTATTATCAACCTAAAAACCTGGTTTCTTTTACGTTGAATGAAAATTTTGCCTATCCGATTACAAGAAGGCTTGCAGCAAAAGTGAATCTTTTTCTGGGAACAAGTTTTGGAGCACAAAGAGAGGATCAGGTGCCTTATCTTTTCCTGAATCAGAAGTACAACTTAGGTGGCAGTGAGTACAATTATGATCTTCTGAGCCCTGAATTCAACGGGCTTCGGCAGAAAGAGCTTCCTATGACTTCTGTGGCTAAAACATCAGTATCGCTTCAGTACAGGATCATGAAAAAGCTCTATCTCACCCCTTCATTCAGTTATGGAAAGGTAAGTGAGGAATATTCTCCTTTTAATAACAGTTTTGGTATGTTTGGCTACGGATTGAATCTGGGCTATGAATCTCTTATCGGCCCCATAAGTTTAAATGTTTCCAGAAACAACCAGCTTGATTTTTCAAGAATATATTTCAGTGTAGGCTTTAAGTTTTAAGGATAATATTTTTTAAAGTTAAAATTTAAATACCATTATTATTGCCTGTTGTAAAGAAGCTTACTTGGTATTGATACAAAAAAAGCACTCCATTGCTGAAGTGCCAAAATTAACTTGAAATGATATAGAATAGTGATTGATTTTAGAGTTTTACTTTTTTATTCATTGTTTTTCCATTGGAAAGTGTGACTTGTACCAGATATACACTCCTGTGGTGTTAAATCAAGTTTCTGTTCGGTGCTTACAAGATCACCAGCCTGCTGTGCAAAGTAGAATGGGGCTGTAAGACTTAATAAAAAGTTGTAATTTTTTTCATATCGATAGTTTTTGTGTGGGATTAAGGTAATGACTTCAGAGAAAAAGTAAAAATATTATAATATTAATAACTATTCATCGAATATAAATTCCCTGCAATGTGAGTAAAATAGAAGAGTCTGGCCGAAGGCCAGACTCTTTATATATATTTTTTGTATTTCTTAAAAAGCGTTGATTCCTGTAATATCCAATCCAGTGATCAGTAAATGAACATCATGCGTTCCTTCATACGTAATTACAGACTCAAGGTTAGCTGCATGCCTCATCATCGGGAATTCACCCATGATTCCCATACCGCCAAGGATCTGTCTTGATTCTCTGGCAATATCAATCGCCATTTTCACGTTGTTACGCTTAGCCATTGAAATCTGAGCCGGAGTTGCTTTATGGTCGTTCTTAAGGCTTCCTAGCTGTAGACACAATAACTGGGCTTTTGTAATCTCCGTTAAGAATTCTGCCAGTTTTTTCTGCTGAAGCTGGTAAGAACCAATAGGTTTTCCAAACTGATTTCTTTCTTTAGAATATTGAACAGCCGTACAGTAACAATCTATAGCAGCGCCTATTACACCCCATGAAATTCCATATCTTGCAGAATTCAGACAAGATAAAGGACCTTTCAGTCCTGTTACTCCGGGAAGAAGGTTTTCTTTCGGAACTTTTACATTATTGAATACCAGTTCCCCGGTTTTTGAAGCTCTTAAGCTCCATTTATTATGAGTTTCAGGAGTGGTGAAACCTTCCATTCCTCTTTCAACAATTAATCCCTGTACTTTTCCTTCTTCATTTTTTGCCCATACCACAGCGATATCGCATAGAGGAGAGTTGGTGATCCACATTTTGGCTCCATTCAAAAGATAATGATCTCCCATATCCTTAAAATAAGTTTCCATAGAGCCCGGGTCAGAACCGTGGTTAGGCTCTGTCAAACCAAAAGACCCGATCATTTCTCCGGCCGCAAGCTTGGGAAGATATTTCTTTTTCTGTTCCTCAGAACCGAATTCATTAATAGGAAACATCACCAGCGAACTCTGTACCGAAGCTGCAGAACGTACTGCAGAATCACCTCTTTCCAATTCCTGCATAATCAGACCATAAGAAATCTGGTCTAATCCTGAACCGCCATACTCAGCCGGAATATAAGGTCCCAGTGCCCCGATTTTCCCCAATTCTCTCATCAGATTAGGTAAATCTGTATGGTTTTGAGCGGCCTGATCTATCTGCGGCATTACAAAACTTTCAACCCAGTCTCTTACAGATTGGCGTATTAGTTTATGTTCTTCAGTAAGTAAAGCATCAATTCCATAATAATCAGGGATGCTTGTAAGAGGATAATATGACATGATTTTTTGATTTGGTTAAAAGTAACATTTTTCGTGGTGTCTTGAAAATTTTTTTAAAAACTTATATAGATATTGGTTTTCAGACAGATAATGGTGTTTTCCTTTATTTATAAGATAAATTCTGTATTTTAAGCCTCCTCATCATTGGATATAGGATACTGATTGGTAGCGTTGTGAACTTTGCTTTTAAATGTATACAGGTAGGGAGCTTTATTGGCCGAACCGTCGTAAAGCTTTTCGAGGCGGTCAAGAATATGTAAGCTTAAAATTTTACGCTGGAAGTTATTTCTTCTGAATTTTTGTCCTAAAATCGTTTCATAAAGAGACTGAAGATCTTTCATTGTGAATTTTTCAGGCAGCAGATTGCTGGCCGCCACTTCCGTATTGATATTCATTCTCAGGTATTCTAACCCGGTTTCAATAATTCTGTCGTGATCGAAAGCCATCTTAGGCAGATTGCTGACTTCAAACCACTCGCAGCTTTCATTGAAAGCATCGGGGAAGGTATTAGCCAGAGAAAAGTCAATAAGGCTGCAATAGCCTACTGTAATGAACCGCTGAAAAATCCAGTGATCCGGTGGTACTTCAATGCCTTTGTTTTTAAGAAGGATCTGATGTACATTATTTTCCGTACGGTCAATTCTTCCAAACGTGTGAAACTGTTTCAGAAAAATATCTTCAAGATGTGTCCTCTCAAACAATACCCTTGCTGCCGCTTCCCTTAAATCTTCATCATTGAAAACAAAACCACCCGGAAGTGACCACAGATCCAGATCGTGATACTTTAAAAGAAGAACTTTCAAAATATTATTATGAAAGCCGAATATAGTACAGTCAACAGATATATGGGCAACAAAATCTTTTGTATCGATAAGTTCCCGAAGCGTCTCTTTACTTTTTGTGTCTTTGATTTTCATGGCTGTAAAAATAAAACTATTTTCTTTTTGAAACGTTAAAAAATACCAAACTAGTCACAAAAAGAAGAATTACGAAAGATAAAATATATAACGGATAGAAATTTAATAATTGTTTTTCAAACAGAACAGCCATAATAATAGAGCTTACAGAGCTGCCCAGAGAGGAAAAAATAACAATAAGGGAAGTAAAGAGGTTTACTTTTTCTTTATCCATCTGAGCAATCATTTTTGAATTGATGACAGGGTAGAGTGGTGACAAAAACAAACCGATCACCGGAAATAAGAAAAGAATTACTCTTGAATCTGCTGATTCAAAATACTGCACCCCTACAATAATCACCAATAAAGCAATAATGAAAGCCATGCATGAAATATAGTAGTTGGGTAAAAAAAATCTTCGGATGATATTGGCTGTGACCGTTCTTCCTGCATAAGAAAATACCGCCAGGAATGAGGTAGCCTGAAGGGCAAAAAATGAATTGACCTTCAAATGGTTTTTATAAAAAGAAGGAAGCCATGAGTTGAATCCCTGTTCTACAAAAACAATGAAAAATATAACACCCAGGAATAATAGTATCGCCGGGGACGTGAAGCCGGAAAGCTCAGAAAAAATATTTTTGTTTTCAAGAGGTCTGGCCTCGGAAATTGTGATTTTTGATAACAGGAAAATTGTTAATGCGGATAAAACAGCTATTAATAAAAAACAGAATTTCCAATATTCAGAATATGCACTGGATACCACCCATCCGAAACAGGTATTAACTACGAAGATTCCGATCATAAAAGAAGCTTCTACACTGTTCATCGTTTTTGCCAGTGATTTTTCATCTGAAATATTATTCCTGATGATCCCGAAAACACAGATTTTTCCGATCGCAAAACAGGCTCCGACGATGGCAAACCAGAGTTTAAAAAACCAGAAGACTTCCACAAAGGGCAAAAGGCAGGAACAGAATCCTACAATGATCAAAGCTGAAATCAAGGCTTTCTTTGTTCCTGTTTTGTTAATAAAACGTACCGCAAAAAGAGAAATAAAGGCGATCGGTAAATCCTTGAAAGACTCCAGAAATCCCAATTCCCCATACGTGATTTTTTCTTCGGATAACTGCAGAATGATCAGTCCCATGCAATTTAAAACCATTGAAAAAATGAGAAAGGTAAGTTTCAGGGGAAAAGAAATTTTAGATGGCTTGATGATCATTTTGGGAGATTTCTTTATTGTTTTTTTTTGAAATTTTATGAAATATTGATGCGAAGATAGGGCTTCTAACCCTGAAAAATAAAAGAAAAACTAAAATATTTATGAATAGAATGTTAATTAATTGAAAAAAAATATATTTTTATTGTCTCAATTTGAGAATTAAACAATAACTGTATATGAATGTAAGAATATCAAGAAGCGTAGGAGTGGTTGCCGTCCTCTATTTTACGGCCAACTTCAGTGCCCAGACCAACAAGGCGAAGGACACACTTGCCAAAGAAAACAAAATAGACGAAGTGGTAGTCATTGGTTACGGAACTCAGAAAAAGAGTAATGTCACAGGAGCTATCGCGAGTATTAAAGCAAGCGACATTGAAAGTATTCCATCTGGTAAACCAGAACAGGTATTACAGGGAAGGGCAGCTGGTGTTTCGGTAGTGACCAACTCAGGACAGCCTGGTGCTGCTGCTACTGTACGGGTAAGGGGAATTACCAGTTTTGGAGCGGGAAGCAACAGTCCTTTATGGGTAGTAGATGGTATTGTTGTAGACAATATCGGATGGCTTAACCAGTCGGATATAGAAAGTATAGAAGTACTTAAAGACGGAGCTTCATCTGCAATCTACGGAGTCTCTGCAGCGAAAGGGGTAATTCTTGTGACAACCAAAAAAGGGAAAAAAGGAAAACTGACTCTTTCTTACAACGGATTCTATGGTTTCTCAAATGCATCCAAAAAACTGGATCTGTTAGATGCAACACAATATGCAAAAATCATTAACGAAGGTTTTGTAAACGATGGAGGAACTCCTAGATTTACCAATCCTGAATCATTTGGAAAAGGAACCAACTGGCAGGATGCTATTTTCGGAACAGGTGAAAAATCTTCTCACGAAGTAAGCATTACAGGAGGGAATGAAAAATCCACCTACTATACTTCCTTCGGATATTTTGATCAGTCTGGTATTGTATTGAGTGATATTTCTTTTTATAAAAGAATCAACGCAAGATTTAACTCAACCCATAAAGTGACAGACTATCTAACTATAGGGCAAACCTTTGCCTATACGCACGTGAAGTCTCAGGGAGTAAGTGCAAACGAAGAATTCGGAGGACCGTTGGCTTCAGCAGTTAACCTGGATCCTACGACTCCGGTTGTCGTGACAGATTGGTCAATGGTAGATCCAAGTGGTTATACCAATCCTTATATCATCCGGGATTCTGAGGGCCGTCCTTACGGAATTTCCCGATATGTAAACAATGAAATGACCAATCCTCAGGCTTTCCGCCATATACAGCAGGGTAATAATAACTGGTCAGATGATTTCGTGGGAAATGTTTTTGCAGAGCTTAAGTTTCTGGATCATTTTACATTCAAAACAAGCTTAAATGGGAAAAAATCCTATTGGGGAAGCCGCTCTTTTACACCGAAATATTATTTAAGTCCCAATTTTAACAATACCAACTTCAATAGTCTGAACAAGGTGGAGGAAAATAAATTTGAATGGAGTATGGAAAATACATTGACCTATCAGAATAAGTTCGGTGATCACAATATCAATGTCATGGTAGGTCAGGGAGTTTACCGATACAACATTGCTGGGGGAACCAGTTTGACCTATAGTAACCTTCCTATTGATAACTGGCAGGATGCCTCCTTCAACTTCGACATTTCCCAGGATAATATTACTGCGAAAGGATGGGATGGAATTGAAACCCGTAAAGCATCTTATTTCGGTAGGATTATTTACGATTACGCCGACAAATATTTGTTTACAGGAACAATCCGTAGAGACGGCTCTTCAAAATTTGCTACCAACCAGCATTGGGGAACTTTCCCGTCTATGTCACTGGGATGGAATGTACATAAGGAAAACTTCTGGCCGGAGAATAAAGTGGTTAATAACTTAAAATTAAGAGGAGGTTACGGCGTGTTAGGGAATGACGAAATGGATAATTTCAGATTTGCAAGTTTCATGGTTTCCGGTAGTAATTATACCAACTCCAGTAATAATATTATCATTGGGTATGCGAAAAGTACTCTGGAAAACCCTAATCTGAAGTGGGAACAGACCAGCCAGCTGAATATTGCTGCAGATCTGAAATTGTTCAACAATTTTACCTTGACAGCAGATTGGTATAAAAAGAAAACAACCGATATCCTCAGACAAATCAATATTCCTGGTTATGTAGGAGTTCCTGTTTTACCCTGGTCAAACGTAGGAGATATGGAAAACTCAGGGGTTGAGCTTGAACTAGGCTACAAGAAAAATTGGGAGGATTTCAGCATTTCGGTGAATGGTAACTTTGCTACCATAAAGAACAAGGTGCTTAGATTAGAGGATGATATTGAATATTTCAACCTGGCTTCTTTCCAGACCATGGGAGCGGTATCCAGAGTAGCAGTAGGACAACCCTACGGATCATTTTACGGACAAACATATAGTGGAGTTTTCCAGAATCAGGCCCAAATTGACAATTATGTAAATGCCAACGGTGTAAAATTATTGCCGGATGCAAAACCGGGAGATTTTATCTGGCAGGATAATAATGGAGACGGTAAAATAGATGACAATGATAAAGTAAACTTAGGAAGCTCTATACCAAAATATACTTTCGGACTTACCGTGAATATGAGCTATAAGAATTTTGACCTGATGATGTTTGCACAGGGGCAGGCGGGTAACAAGATTTTCCAGGGATTAAGAAGACTGGATATTCCTGATGCCAATTACCAGACGAGAATTTTAGACCGATGGACAGGTGAAGGATCTACTAATGATAATCCAAGAATCACCCGTAATGATCCTAACCATAACTATTCATGGATGTCTAATTATTACCTTCAGAAAGGAGATTATGTGCGTCTGAAAATTGTTCAGTTAGGCTATACCATTCCTCAGGATGTTACCCAACGCTTTGGAATGAGTAAAGTAAGACTGTATATCACAGGAGAAAACCTGCTTACTTTCACAAAATATACAGGATATGATCCGGAAATCGCCGGTAGAAATAACTCTGAGCAGGATATTATCGGCGTAGACAGAGCGTATTACCCTCAAGCCAGAACATTCTTAATAGGAGCTAATATTCAATTTTAATGACCAACAAAATGAAAAATAAGAATTTTATATATAAAGGACTTGCCGTAGCGTTTCTGACAGGTCTTAGTTTTACCAATATCGGGTGTAGTGATTCCTATCTGGATGATGTAAAGAATTCAGGATCTTTTAATACAGATTTGTATTTTCAGAATGAGCAGCAGTCTTTCAGTGCATTGATTTCTGTATATGATGGTCTAAGAAAATATTCGGCGGGATTTGAAAATACCGTTACTTTCTTTAATGCAGGATCTGATGATTTTTATTCCGGTGGAGGAAGTTCTAATGACGGAGCGGGTATCCAGGGAATGAACAATTATATGATCAACCCAAATACAATGCCTGCCAGCTATTGGAGGGATTACTACCAGGGAGTTGCACGTGCTAATCTTTTGATAGAAAGAGTTCCGGGGGCAAATATGAATGAGGATCTTAAAAAAAGATATATCGCAGAGGCTAAAGTTCTTCGTTCTTTATATTATTTTGAATTACTGAGAATGTTTGGAAATATTCCTTTGATTCTTAATACCATAAAGTTTGATGATAATTACTGGAATGTTCCACAGGCCAAGCCAAGTGAGGTTTATGCACAGATAGAAAGCGATATCATTGCTGCTATCCCAGACCTTATGATAACGCCAAGCATCAGTGATAAAGGACGGATTACGCAGGGAAATGCCAGAGCTATATTGGGTAAAATTTATCTTTATGATAAAAAAATGCCTGAAGCTGCTGCACAGTTTGCTATGGTAAATGGTACGCCAGGAGGAACCAGCCAGTATGGATACAAGCTTGTGGCAGATTATGCAGATTTATTTAAAGTTGCCTTAGAAACTGACCAGGATCCCAATAAATACAAATTCTTATCAGAATCTATCCTTGAAGTAATGCATACCAATAAAGGAAGCTCCGACTGGGGATTCTGGGGACAAGGGAAAGATGAAGGGAACTCTATCAATGTGATGGTAGGTCCTCGTTCTTATTCATTAACAGATATCCCTAATAATACTGCGCCGGACATCTATTCCGGATGGGCATTTAATACGGTGACAGAAAATTTTGTCAATTTTATGCAGGATGATCCAAGACTGGATGTTACCGTTTTCAATGCAAAAAAGCTGGTGACTGAGGGGAAAGTTACATATGCCCCTGCGTTTGCAGATACCGGATACTTCCTTAATAAATTTTTACCTACAAATGCTTTAAAAACTTCACTTCCAGGGCCTGCTGAATTGAATTTCAGACAAAATTATATCGCTATCAGATTAGCAGATACTTACCTGATGGAAGCAGAAGCTTTAGGAGGTACAGGTGCAAGAGCTCAGGCTTTATTAGATGCCGTAAGAGCAAGAGTCGGCTTAACACCGGTTCCCGTTTCTTTACAGGCCATCAAAGATGAAAGAAGAAGAGAGCTTGCAGGAGAAGGACACAGATGGTTTGACCTGGTCAGATGGGGAGATGCTCCTTCTAAGCTTGCCTTCAAAGGATTTAAAGCCAACAAAAATGAAATTCTTCCCATTCCTTTCAATGAATTGCCGAATACCGCTTTAAAACAAAATCCTGGCTATTAACACATGAAGTTTCACAACTTATATAGTTTCTTTAGAGGTGCCGCACTGCTTAGTGGTGTGGCCCTTTTTTCTTTGTCGTGTACATCACTTACTTCCAATAAAGGAAATGAAGTGCAGTACTGGCTTACAAAAGGTGATGAAAACGTAAAATTACAGCAGCAGACTCCGGTTAAATTTGTAAATACTTCCAATAGCTTTCAAAATATTGAAATTGATGACACCCAAAAATTTCAATATGTTGATGGCTTCGGATATACATTAACAGGAGGAAGTGTTGAGGTAATCAACCGGTTGTCGCCTTCCAAAAGAAAAGCACTGCTTAACGAACTTTTTGGAAATGATAATAACTCAATCTCCATCAGCTATTTAAGACTAAGTATTGGCGCTTCTGATCTTGATGGAGAAGTATTCTCGTACGATGATCTGCCTGAAGGACAGATCGATGCCTCGCTTTCAAAATTCAGTCTGGCAAAAGATAAAGCATTGATTGCTATGCTGAAAGAGATTGTAACGATTAATCCTTCTATTAAAATCATTGCTGCACCATGGTCTCCTCCGGTTTGGATGAAAGACAACGGAAAATCAAAAGGAGGAAGTTTAAAGCCTGAATTCTATGGAACCTATGCCCGGTATTTTGTAAAATATATTCAGGGAATGAAGAAAGAAGGCATCACTATCGATGCGGTAACTCCTCAGAATGAACCTTTGCACCCTGGAAATAACCCAAGTTTGTATATGCCGTCTGAGCAGCAGGGAGATTTTATTAAGAACCATCTTGGCCCGGCTTTTAAAGCCAGTGGAATTACCACTAAAATTGTGGTGTATGATCACAATTGCAACAAACCTGAATATGCCATTGATATTTTAAAAGATGCTGAAGCAAATAAGTATATAGACGGGTCTGCTTTTCATCTGTATGAAGGAGACATCTCTGCTTTAAGTACAGTACATGATGCTTTCCCTAATAAAAACTTATATTTTACCGAGCAATGGACAGGTTCAAAAGGCACTTTTACTGAAGATCTGAACTGGCACACAAAAAATGTAATCATCGGTTCTATGAGAAACTGGAGCAAAATAGCTCTGGAATGGAACCTTGCCAACGATCCGCAATTTGCCCCGCATACAGACGGTGGGTGCACAGAATGTAAAGGAGCCATTACAGTTTCCGACAGTGAGAATTTCACCAGGAATGTTTCCTATTATATCATTGCACACGTTTCAAAATTTATTCCTGCAGGATCTCAGCGTATCGCGTCCACACAGACGGATAAGCTTTCAACTACGGCTTTTAAGACTCAATTTGGGAAAATAGTTTTAATTGTGCAGAACGATAGCCCTTCAGATGAGAATTTTAATATTAAATTTGCCGGGAAAACCGCTGCTGTAACAATTTCAGGACGTTCTACAGCAACCTATATTTTTAATTTGATACTATGAAAAGAGTTTATTTCTTACTGGCATTTTCTGCATTTGGACTGAATGCCTACGGACAAAAAACAATCGATCAGAAAGTAGCAGAGCTGCTGTCTAAAATGACCCTGGAAGAAAAAGTAGGACAGATGGTTCAGTACAGCGGGTTTGAATATGCCACCGGACCACAGCATTCCAATTCAGCTGCCGTTTTGGATGAAATTAAAAAGGGAAAAGTAGGTTCCATGCTGAATGTTGCCGGATCAGAAGAAACCAGAGCCTTTCAGAAACTCGCCATGCAGTCAAGGCTGAAAATTCCTTTACTGTTCGGACAGGATGTTATCCATGGCTACCGTACCACATTTCCGGTGAATATAGGACAGGCAGCAAGCTGGGATCTGGGAATGATAGAAAAATCAGAAAGAATTGCTGCTACAGAGGCTTCTGCTTATGGTATTCACTGGACATTTGCTCCCATGGTAGATATTGCCAGAGATCCGAGATGGGGAAGAGTAATGGAAGGTTCCGGAGAAGATACATATCTGGGAACAAAAATCGGACTGGCCAGGATCAAAAGATTCCAGGGCAGAGGTTTGGGAAGTCTTGATGCGGTAATGGCCTGTGCAAAACACTTTGCAGCCTATGGAGCGGCAGTTGGCGGCAGAGATTACAATTCCGTTGATATGAGCCTCAGACAGCTGAATGAAACGTATCTTCCACCATTCAAAGCTGCAGCAGAAGCAGGAGTAGCCACTTTTATGAATTCTTTCAATGATATTAACGGAATTCCGGCAACCGCCAACCAATATATTCAGAGAAACCTTTTAAAAGGGAAATGGAATTATAAAGGTTTTGTGGTTTCAGACTGGGGAAGCATTGGAGAAATGGTACCTCACGGCTATGCAAAAGATGCTAACGAAGCCGCAGAAAGAGCAATACAGGGAGGAAGTGATATGGACATGGAAAGCCGTGTCTACATGGCAGAACTTCCAAAACTGGTGAAAGAAGGAAAAGTAGATCCCAAACTGATAGATGATGCCACGGGTAGGATTTTAACCAAGAAATTCGAAATGGGGCTTTTCGATGATCCTTACAGGTTCAGTAATGAAAAAAGACAGAAAGAGCAGACTGATAATCAGGAGAATAGAAAATTCGGAAGAGAATTCGGCTCAAAGAGTATCGTACTGCTTAAAAATCAGGGAAATATTCTTCCCCTTTCAAAAACGGTAAAAACAGTGGCCCTGATTGGTCCTTTCGGTAAAGAAACAGTAGCTAATCACGGTTTCTGGTCTATTGCTTTTAAAGATGATAACCAAAGAATCGTTTCACCGTTTGACGGAATTAAAAATCAACTGGATAAAAACGCCACTTTACTCTATGCTAAAGGCTGTAATGTGGATGACCAGGACAAAACCCAGTTTGCAGAAGCTATAGAAACGGCAAAAAAGGCAGATGTTGTGATTATGACGCTGGGTGAAGGCCATGCGATGAGCGGGGAAGCAAAAAGCAGAAGTAATATCGGGTTTACGGGAGTGCAGGAAGATTTATTGAAAGAAATTGCCAAGACTGGAAAGCCAATCATCCTGATGATCAATGCCGGAAGACCTCTGATTTTCAATTGGGCATCAGACAATATCCCTGCAATTATGTACACATGGTGGTTGGGAACAGAGGCTGGAAACTCTATTGCAGATGTTTTGTTCGGTACAGTGAATCCTGGCGGAAAACTTCCGATGAGCTTTCCGAGAACAGAAGGTCAGATTCCGGTGTATTACAATCATTATAACACGGGAAGACCTGCAAAAAATAATACAGACAGAAACTATGTTTCAGCGTATATAGATCTTGATAATGATCCCAAATACCCATTTGGATATGGTTTAAGTTATACGGATTTCAAATATTCTGATATGATTTTAAGCTCTGCAACCCTTACAGGAAATCAGACATTAAACATCAGTGTTAACGTTTCCAATACAGGAAAGTATGATGGAGAAGAAGTGGTGCAGCTTTATATCAGGGATCTTTTTGGAAAGGTGGTAAGACCGGTAAAAGAGCTGAAAGGTTTCCAGAAAGTATTTATTAAAAAAGGAGAAAGCAAAAAAGTAGATTTTAAACTGACCTCGGAAGATCTGAAGTTCTTTGATGATGAGCTGAATTTTGACTGGGAAGGCGGAGAATTCGATATCATGGTTGGGACAGACTCTCAACATGTTCAGACCAAAAGAATTACCTGGACAAAATAATTGAATGAAATTGAATTCAATAGAGGTGGGCTATAATCCAGAGCCTAGACGAAGGAAGCCCGCTCAAACAAACGTCAGAAAATGGCTTTAGCCAAAATTTTAACCTATTACACTTGAAAATCAAATTCAAAAATATAATCAGTATTTGTGCAGGAGGAATTGTCTTCCTTTCCGCCTTCAACTGTGCATCAAATAAGCCTGATGCCGGGAGAACGCTGATTTGGAGCGATGAATTTAATGGTAAAGGCCTTCCGGATTCACTAAAATGGAATTATGATACCGGAGGAAGCGGTTTTGGAAATGAAGAGGCTCAGTTTTATACCAGAAACAGGCTTGAGAACGCCCGAATGGAAAAGGGAAATCTCATCATCGAAGCTAAAAAGGAAAACTGGGAAAACAAAAAATATACTTCCGCAAGATTGTTAACCAAAGGAAAATTTGCTTTTCAGTATGGTACAATTGAAGTACGGGCAAAGCTCCCAAAAGGCCGCGGAACGTGGCCTGCCATCTGGATGATGAGTGAAAATATGAAGAAATGGCCGGATGACGGTGAGCTGGATATCATGGAGCATGTCGGTTATAACCAGGGATTCATCCATGCTTCTGTGCATACCAAAAAGTACAATCATATCCAGGGAACACAGAAGACAGACACCCTTTTTGTAAAGGATGTAAGCGAAAAGTTTCATGTCTATAAAGCAGACTGGACACCGGAAAAAATAGATGTTTATATAGACGACCGGAAATTTTTCACCTATGAAAATAAAGAGAAAAATGATGAAGCATGGCCTTTTAACAGACCTTACTTTATCATTCTAAATCTTGCAGTGGGTGGATTTTGGGGTGGAAAAGAGGGCATTGATGATGCTGTTTTTCCACAGAAGTATTACATAGACTACGTAAGAGTCTATCAAAATAAATAATGAAAATGAGGGCCATATGGTCCGGAAACAGAAAAAATCATGAGAAAATTAATTGTAAGTTGTTTTGTAGTAGGCGTTGTCATCAATGTCAATGCTCAGAATTATTGGAAAAAAAATGCGGGAAAAACAGCTAAAGTGATCCTTACCAATTCGAAAGCGAATGAAAAGATGGTAGATAAAGGAGCCGTTAAATTTGAACAATTCGGACAGCCCAAAGAAACAGAGGCCTGTATTTTTGTGGCTCCCCATTTTAAATATCAGAAGCTGATAGGAATCGGTGGAGCTATTACCGATGCATCGGCAGAAACTTTTTATAAAATGCCAAAGAACAAGCAAAAGGAAATTCTGGATGCCTACTTTGGAAAAAACGGTTTGGGATACACTGTAGTTCGTACCAATATGAACTCCTGTGATTTCTCCAGTGATTCCTATACTTATGTAGAAGATAATGATACTTCGCTGAAGACTTTTAATATTGCTCATGATGAGAAGTATAAAATCCCGATGATTAAAGAAGCACAGAAGGCGATTGGGAATAACTTCACCTTTTATTTCTCTCCATGGAGTCCGCCGGCCTGGATGAAATCCAATAAAAGCCTGTATAAAGGCGGAAGGCTGGAAAATCAATACTATCAGACCTGGGCTGATTATTATATCAGATTCATCAAAGAATACGAAAAAAGAGGAATTAATATCTGGGGTCTGACGGTTCAGAACGAACCCATGGCAACCCAAAGCTGGGAATCATGCATTTATACTGCCGAAGAAGAAGGTGAATTCCTGAAAAAGAACCTGGGGCCAACCCTGTGGAAAAACGGTTATAAAGATAAAAAAGTCATGATCTGGGATCACAACAGAGATCTTATTTACCAAAGAGCAACCACTACTTTAAGCGATCCGGAAACATCAAAATATGCCAGCGGTATCGGCTATCACTGGTATGAAACATGGAACAACAAAACACAGCTTTTTGATAATCTGGCAGAAACACACAGAGCTTTTCCGGATAAATTCCTGGCATTCACTGAAGGCTGTAAAGAACAGTTCAGTATGGATAAAATCTATGATGTAAGTTTAGGAGAGTTGTACAGTAAAAACATGCTGAATGATTTCAACAAAGGAAATGCCTTATGGACCGACTGGAATATTCTGCTGGATGAAACCGGAGGACCTAACCATAAAGGAAACTTCTGTTTTGCCCCGATTATTGCAGATACTAAAACAGGGGAAGTTTTCTACACCTATGAATACTATTACATAGGGCATGTTTCAAAATATATTAAGCCGAATGCACAGAGAATCGGAAGTTCTTCCAACAGAGCAGCGTTGACATCTTCTGCTTTTATGAATGAAAACGGACAGCTGGTAACCGTTATCATGAATGATTCAGACAACGATATCGAAACAAATCTATGGATTGAAGGAATGGCTGCCAGGCTGAATGCTCCTGCACACTCTATACAGACTGTAATTTTATAGTATCATATTAATATTATTTTTGACAGACCCGGCGGCCTCTTCGAGGCCGCCGGGTTTTTCTCTGTACAATAAAGCCCACATTAAAACAGAAGACCCGTGAAAGCTTTCACGGGTCTTATTTTATTCACGAACTTGCAGTCCGTTATTTTTCAGATAAATGATTATTCAGTATCATACTTACTGATTACTCTCTGGGTAACTCCTGAGCTGCTGAAACCACCATCATGGAACAGGTTCTGCATCGTTACTTTTTTAGTTAGATCAGAGAATAAAGTGACACAGTAGTCTGCACATTCAAGAGCGGTAGCATTTCCTAGCGGAGACATATCTTCAGCATATCCAAGGAATCCTCCGAAACCTTTCACACCACTACCTGCGGTAGTCATTGTAGGAGACTGAGAAACCGTATTTACACGTACTTTTCTTTCACCCCAATAGTTTCCGAAAGTTCTTGCAATACTCTCCAGATAAGCCTTGTTGTCAGACATATCATTATAATCAGGGAATGTTCTCTGAGCCGCGATATAAGTAAGCGCCAAAATGCTTCCCCATTCGTTCATACAGTCTTTTTCCCATGCTACACGCATTACCTTATGGAAAGAAACAGCGGAAATATCCCAGCCTTTTTCCAACCAATCGTAGTTCATTTCTGTATAATGTTTTCCTTTTCTCACATTGATAGACATTCCGATAGAATGAAGGATAAAGTCGATTTTCCCAAATTTTGCAACAGCGGCATCAAAAAGTTTTTCGAGATCTTCTATAGAAGTAGCATCAGCACCTATTACTTCAGAACCTGTTTTTTCTGCTAAACCATTAAGTTCTCCCATTCTCAAAGCAATAGGAGCATTAGATAGAATAAATTCAGCACCTTCCTCATGGCATCTTTCAGCAACTTTCCATGCGATAGATTGTTCATTAAGGGCTCCAAAAATAATTCCCTTTTTGCCTTTAAGTAAACCGTATGACATAATTTTTTAATGTTTATTATAATACAAATGTAACAATAATTGCGCTTATGGCATAATAAAAAATGGAGCCTTATCAATTTAAGACTCCATTTTATTGAAAATATTTATATGACTGAAATACTAATTGGTTTTCTTATTCCATTCTGCCTTCACATCTTCCGCCGCATCTTTGGTTTTTTCCCATGCTTCATCTGCTTTATCCTTGATATCCTCCCACGCATCGGATGCATTAGCTTTTACCCTGTCTAGCCAGTCTTCCTGGCTGGCTTCCTGATCATTATCTCTCTTTTCGTTGATATAATCTTTGGCCCTGTCTGCCAATTCATTGATTTTCCATTTGGTTTTGTCCGCTGCATTCTGCAAAGAACCTTCTACATTATTTACTGCATTTTCCGCTTTGTTGTACTCTGAATTGTTCATAATAGTATAATTTTAGTTTGGTATAAGTAATTAAACAATAACCATTCCTAAAACAGGACACCTCTGTTAAACTTTTCATAATCTTTTGTTATATTTTTCCAAATCTGTAGTAACTTTAAAATATAAAATTTGATAACGATGGAAAAAATTCGCTGCGGCTGGTGTGAAAAAGATGACCGCTACAGAAAATATCATGACGAAGAATGGGGAAGACCCGTCTATGACGACGAAACAATTTTTGAATTCCTGATCTTAGAAAGCTTTCAGGCCGGATTGAGCTGGTATACTATTTTGTCTAAAAGGGAAAACTTCAGGAAAGCTTTTGATCATTTTGATTATCAGAAAATAGCTGCATATTCTGAAAAAAAGATTGAAGAATTAATGAATAATCCCGGAATTATTAGAAACCGGCTTAAAATTCTGTCAGCAGTCATCAATGCTCAGAAATTTATGGAAGTTCAAAAGGAATTTGGAAGTTTCTCCAAATATATCTGGGACTTTATTGGTGGAAAACCTATTGATAACAGTCCTGAAAAGCTGTCAGATGTTCCGGCAACTACAGAGGTGTCTGATCGTATTTCCAGTGATCTTAAAAAAAGAGGATTTAAATTTGTAGGCTCTACGGTGGTGTATGCTCATATGCAGGCTACCGGAATGGTAAATGACCATTTAAAAAACTGTTTTGTCAGAAAATAATTGTCAATGTTTATTCAATTTTAGTGATTTTTTTGTTAATAATATAGAACGCTAATCGAAAAATCAACATTATTTTGAAAACATATTCAGTTATAGAATACCTTTTATTGCTTCAATTTTTGAAAATATATATTGTAAACAAAAATATTGTGCACAAAATAAATAAGCTATCTTTGTCGGGTAAAAAAAAAACAATGATTCCTCTATCAGAACATGTATGTTTTAAAACCTATGCAGTTTCGCGGTATATCACCGGCTTGTATAAGCTTTATCTGGATGCAATTTCACTGACCTATCCTCAATATCTTGTAATGACAGTTTTATGGGAGTATGGCGAAATGAGCATTGGAAAGATTGGTGAACATCTTCATCTGGATAACGGAACACTTACCCCACTGCTGAAACGTATGGAAAAGAATGGACTGCTCATCAGAACCCGCAGTTCCGCAGACGAAAGAGTAGTACTGATCAATCTTACAAAAAACGGAATAGAGATTCAGGATAAAGCGAAACATATCCCCGAAGCCGTTCAGGACTGTATGAAACTGAGCGACGAGGTAAAGGCTCAGCTGATGGCTTCTTTAGACGAAATACTATCCACACAATCCGTATCTGAAATATGAAGAAAATAGGAATTATAGGCTATGGCTGGCTGGGTGAGAGAATAGCATCTAACTTATCAGGAAAACACACCCTATCAGCAACGACTACAACAATGGGTAAAGCAGATGAGCTTAATGATAAAGGAATACAGGCAATAACTGCTGTTTTCCCGGATTACCAAATGGCAGAACCTTACTCCCAATGGTTTGAGATTAAAAATATGGATGTTTTGATTATTACAATTCCTGTCTCTGAAAAAAGCTGTTGTGTGAGTTCTTTGTATAACAGGATTCAGAATTTGTCAGCGTTTATCGGTGATTTTAAAGGGCAGATGTTTCTGATGAGCTCTACAGGAGTTTATCCTGATGTTCCGAAAGAGTTTACAGAAGATGATATTCCATTGGAAAATGTATCAGGAGAAAGAATGCTTAGAAGTAAATATCCTCAGCTTAACATTCTGAGACTCGGCGGCCTGATGGGCGATAACAGGCTTCTGAAAAATTATAATGTAGGGAATCTTGATCACGCTGTGAACCATATTCATTATGCTGATATAAGTGGAATTATCTTCGAAATGATTGAAAAGAAAACAGAAGCAAAATTATATAATGTGACAGCTCCTCTTCATCCCGCAAAAAGCCAGGTGATTAATGCCCAGAAAAATATAGCGGATAGTGAAGAGTCTGAGGTGAAAGGAAAGAAGGTTTTATCTTCAAAGCTTATTTCAGAGCTGGATTATATGTTTCTGTATCCGGATCCGAGAATGTTTCATTAAGTTTGAATGAATATTTTAATTTAAAGAAAACTCATCCTGTACGGATGAGTTCCTTAATAAAATAACATTTTGTTTAACTTAGTTTTGAACAGTGCGTACATAGTGGTTTCCCACCAGTTCCTGATCTTCTGTTTTTTGCTTCAATGTTATTTCCTTCTGTACAACTTGTGTTGTTGTGGTGTACATTTCTTTCAATGCTATGCCACGGTGACGTTTTTGCCATAATAAAAGTTTTAAATTCAAAAATGAATTTATAAAGGATATTTCTTATTTAATTGTGGTAATCCATAATGTGTTTAAATTTAAGTTTTCGTAAGAAGAATAATGCTATTGAAGAATAGATGAAAATTCCATTGGCTTCAGCCAAAACCTAATAAAAAAACCTCCGGAAACGATTCCAGAGGTTTTTATCTGTGTAAATAAAATAATTACTTAATAATTCTTTCCAATACCCATTCAATAAGGTTTTTCTCAGAAGCATGGTGGTCTGCAGAGAACTCACCACGTCTTCTGTTGGCAATAACGTTATTTACGGTAATGGCTTTGTGTCCTAATAATTTGGACAGCGCATAGATCGCAGAGGTTTCCATTTCGAAATTGGTAATTCCAAGATCGTTCAATGTTTCTAAGAACTGGTCATCTACTGCCTTTAAACGAAGCTGTCTTCCCTGTGGAGCATAGAATCCGGGGAAGGTTGCCGTATTTCCGTGGTATTTGGCATCTTTGTAATAATCTCCCATCTCTGCTGCCCAGTCTGAGAAATAAAGCATCGGCTTGATTTTTTCGTAAGGGAATTTTTCCAAAAAGCTTTTAGAAAACTCATTTTCGAAGTTGTAGTCCTGGTAAAAGTGCATCAATCCGTCTAATCCGACTACATTTTGGGTAACCAGCATATTGTCAACCTGTACATCAGGGTTTACACTTCCGCAGGTTCCCATACGGAATAACTCAAGGGCTTTATGTTCAGTCTTAAACTCTTTGTTTTTAAGGTCAATATTTACCAAAGCATCCAGCTCATTCATTACGATATCGATGTTTTCAGTTCCGATACCCGTTGACATTACGGTAATTCTTTCCCCGCGAAGCGTTCCTGTATGCGTATAGAATTCTCTTTTATTTTTTTTGATCTCTACGGTATCAAAGTATTTTGAAACTTTTGCCACTCTGTCCGGGTCACCTACAAGGATGATTTTGTCAGCAATATCTTCAGGTAAAAGATTCAGGTGGTATACACTTCCGTCTTCATTCAGAACAAGTTCTGAGGCAGCAAGTTTGTTTAGCATAATATGTATATTTTTTGTTTTTTTAATTTAATCATAGCATCTTTATAAGGAGATGCCAGAACCTCGTAGATGTCATTGTATTCTTCTACAATTCTTTTCTGGCCGCTCATTACTCATAAACGGTAATGACCGTTTTTTCAATGTTTTTAGGATCTATAGTTCCGTTGGAGTACACATACACATTAGGAATTTCTTTATCTTTTTCCACGCGCACCAGATAATAATCAGAACCTCTTTTCTCAGCATATACAGCCATTTCCTGCTTTCCGGATTGTTTTTCCGGCTGCTTCTTTTTCTGCTAAAATGCGGTCAGAGAAAGGAAACTTGCCGCAACAGCAAACCATAGTTTTGTTTTCATATTTTTATTTAGTTTTTTTGATGTGTTGAATTTAAATTAAAATATCCTCTCCCAATAATCTCCCGCCATTATTTTTCGGTATTTCGAAAACCGTTTTCTTAGAATAATGAATTTGATTTCGGGGTTTAAAATTAGTGAAAAATATGATATCAGAAATATAAACATTATTTAATCTGCTATTAAAACTGAGATAATATGGGATTGATAGCTTTGCCGCTAAAAATTCATGAGATCTTATCCACTGCTTGTAGTTATCCTTCTGATAGGATTTGCAGTAATGTCTTTTAATCCCGTTTATAAAGGAAAAGAAAGCGAAAATACATTTATCAATAAAGGGTTGTCCGACTTTAAAATCAGGCTTGAACAGCTGAAATCAGATGTTGATAAGTTCTCAGAAGACCGTATTTCCCTGGAAGAACTGCAGAAATCTCTGAGCAGTACAAGAAATTCATTTAAGGAAGTAGAATTTTATATTGCGTATCATTATCCTGAATTTACAAAAACCCATCTCAATGCAGCGCCTTTGTTCCATATTGAAGCTGCCGGTACATCAGCATATACGCTTCCTCCTGAAGGGCTGCAGGTGCTGGATGAACTTATATTTTCAGAGGAAGCAGGGAAGGAGAAAGAAAAGATTAAGACCATTACTACCTTTTTATACAACAGCTATTCCAGTTTTTATTTAAGTGCTTTAAAAAATGGCTTGAGCAAAGGAAACAACAAAACACTGCCGTTGCGTATAGAGCTGATCAGGATCTATTCCCTTGGTGTTTCAGGCTTTGATACACCAGGTTCCCTGAACATTTCCGAAGAAACAGGCCATGCCCTTTCCGGGATGCAGAAATACATTAATGATGATCCTTATTTTAAAAATTATAATACGGGTAAGGCAAATCAAATATTAACAGAAGCAATCAACTATCTTTCAAAAAATACCGATTTTGAAACTTTTGACAGAATTGAGTTTTATAAAAAGTACGTACAGCCTTTGTATGAAGAGTTTGGAAAATGGGACGGAAGACCTGATGATCTTAAAGAGTTTTCCGGCTGGAATGTGGGAAACAAAAACTTTTTCAGCAGTGATTTTTTAGATCCGTATTTTTATACCTTATTGAAATCCTCAGAAGATAATCCGGAACCCAGAAACCTTGGAAAATCTATTTTCTATGATCAGAACTTAAGTGGTAACGGGAAAATGAGCTGCGCAACCTGTCACCTTCAGGAAAATGCTTTTACAGATTTGAAGGCAAAATCACAAAGTAATGTGGAAGGAAAAACCGTTTTGAGAAATTCTCCGTCTTTATATAATGCTGTTTTTGCCAAGAGGTTTTTCTATGATCTTCGTGCTTTCTATCTTGAGCAGCAGGCAGAACACGTTATTTATAATGAGCAGGAGTTCAACACCAGCTATGAAAGCATTATCCAGAAATTAAAAACAAAACCTGAGTATAAAAAAGCGTTCCGAAATGCCTTTAAGGACGGGAAAATCAGTAAAGAAAATTTTTCGAAAGCATTAAGTTCTTACGTAGCTTCACTGTACTCATTTGACAGCGATTTTGACCGTTTTATGAGGAATGAAAAGAATGTTTCCGATGAGGTGAAAAAAGGATTCAACCTGTTTATGGGAAAAGCCAATTGTGCAACCTGTCATTTTGCACCTCACTTTTCAGGATTGGTGCCGCCGTTTTTTAATGAAAATGAATCTGAGGTGCTGGGAATAACCACGAAGCCCATTAAACAGCTTCCTGTAGAGCTTGATCAGGATTTAGGAAGAGGAAACAGCCCGGTTAAAAAAGAAAAATCATGGATTTATGATTACTCATTCAAAACGGTAACCGTAAGAAACAGTGCGCTGACCAAACCTTATTTTCATAACGGAGCTTTCAATACACTGGAAGAAGTGCTGGACTTTTATAACGAAGGAGGCGGAGAAGGATTAGGATTGAAAATGAAAAACCAAACCCTTGCGCCAGATAAATTAAATCTTACGGAAACAGAAATAAAACAGATTATAGCCTTTCTGAACGCCCTTACCGATGTGAGTAAAGCGAAATAGGTGGGTTACGAGGTTTGAGTGTGGGAGTGTGGGAGAGTGAGAGAGTGGAGATTCAGGATTTGGGTTAGGGCTCGTGTGATTCGAGCTTTATGATGGATAGTTGGAGATGGAGATGGATTATTTCTATTCATACATATGATTGTAAACTATTTTTTATCCTAATACTTTCCGTACGAGTCCGAACCTCGCACCTCGCAATTTGTACTCCGCAACTTCAACACTCCAACACTCCAACTCTCAAACTCTCAAACTCTCCCACACTCAAACCCTAGAATCCCCGCACTATTTAACAAAAAATTAATCCCCTTAACATTAGGTTTTTGATAAGTTAATATTTGCTGATCTATATTTAAAGTCCTATTAACAGAGAGAAAGCTCTAAAAAAATAGCTTTGCAACGTCTAATAAATCAAATAACAATGAAGAAAAAACTACTCACAGTGGGAGCGTTGGCTATCCTGGCCAGTTCTGGTCTTCAGGCGCAGACTCTGATATTCAATAAGAATGCGTCATGGAGCTACAAAGATAACAATCAGGCCCAGCCGGCAGGATGGAATGCTGCAGCATATGATATTTCAGCCTGGGCAGTAGGAAACGGCCCTCTAGGATATGGGGATCCCGTAACTACGACGATCAATTCAGGGCTTACCACAGCTTATTTTGCTAAAGATTTTACAGTGGATCTTTCAACACTTTCCGATACAATGGAACTTGGGATAATGAGAGATGACGGTATCATTGTATATCTTAACGGAGAAGAAGTCGTAAGAGACAATATGCCTGCAGGTGCTGTTACATTCAATACTTTTTCAAGCACAACGATTGATGGGGCTGCAGAGAGTGTTTATAATATTTTCTCAATTCCTAAATCAAAATTTGTAAACGGTGTCAACAGGTTTTCTATTGAACTGCATAACAGAAGCACCACCAGTTCAGATTTAAGAATTGATGCTTACCTGAAAACAACCACCAATACAACAACACCTGTAACTTGTAACGGAACACATATCAGCTGCTTTACTTCCATTGTTCCTACAGCACAAACAAATAAGTTAATTATCCCTGCTGAACATAAATATCAGCTTATTTTAAAAGAAGGGGACAGCTATACTGAAGGCGGAGGATTGGTAGGTGGCCAGAATGACTTTACCGCTTATGTTCCAAAAACAGGAAGCAGCACAAACGGATACCTTTCTGTAAATCATGAAACGAATCCTGGAGGAGTTACCATGGCAGAAATTAACTATAATCCTACCTCAAAACTTTGGCAGCTTACAAAATCAAGAGCAGTAAGTTTCTCAGATCCAAGTCTGGTACAAACTATCAGAAACTGTTCCGGAGGTATTACCCCTTGGGGAACGGTAGTGACAGCTGAAGAATCTGTGACTTCCAATGATGTGAACAATGATGGGTACAAAGATTATGGCTGGCTGGTAGAAATTGACCCGGCAACGGCACAGGTGATTTCTAAAAATGCTGACGGTTCCAAAGGAAAACTATGGCAGATGGGAATCATGAACCATGAAAACGTGGTGATCAATAATGCAGGAACAACCGCTTATTACGGGGAAGACGGCGGAACGCACATGGTATACAAATATGTAATGGATACTCCAAATGATCTCTCTTCAGGAAACCTTTATGTGTTGAAACTGGATCAGGGATTAACCGCTGCAGGAGATCCGGCAGGAACTACAGCAACATGGATTCAGGTTCCGAACAAAGAAAAAGCCGATCAGAATAATACCAATACAAATGCGCTGTCCTTAGGTGGTACGAAATTCAATGGAGTAGAAGATGTTGATATCAGTCCATTGGATGGTAAAATTTATTTTACTGCAAAAGGATTAGACAGGGTATACCGTCTGCAGGATAACGGAACTACAGCTTCTCAGGTAGAAACATTTGTAGGGGGAAGTTCTTCCGTATATTCTTTCAATACTGCTCAGGGAATGAAATCTGAAGCCTGGGGGGACGGAAATGACAACCTTACTTTTGATGAGCTTGGAAACCTTTGGGTGCTTCAGGACGGAGGTAAAAACTATATCTGGGTAATTGCTCCTGATCACACACAGGCCAACCCTAAAGTAAGACTATTTGCTTCTATGCCGGCTGGTTCAGAACCTACAGGTCTTACGTTCACACCAGATCATAAATTCGGTTTCTTTTCTATTCAGCATCCGGATTCAACGATCTCTACAGATGTAGATGCTACAGGGAATACCATTGATTATAAAGGAAAATCAGCAACGATTGTTATTGCTCTTAAAAATAACTTAGGAATTGAAGGTTCTTTAGGAACTATAGAAAACCATACTGCAGAAAATACCGTAACGGTAGCACCTAACCCAACTTCCGGACTGGTAAAAATCAATTCTGCAAAAGGATTGAAAGATATTTCTGTGACAGCTTACAGCCTGGACGGGAAAATCGTTTACACGAAAAAGTTCAACGGAACCAACAAAGTATTGGACCTTGATTTCACACAACAGTTGGAAGGATCCAGAGTTTTGGTTTTAAATATTGAAGCTGAAGGAGGTTTTCAGAAGACAGTTAAACTTTTAAAGAAATAAATTATTTATAATTCCTGTCTGTCGGTGGCCTTGGCTGCCGGCAGACATTTATCTTTATGAAAAAGCTTTTCTTACTTATTTCCATCATTACACTTTCTCAGCTTAAAGCACAGATTGACCCGGTGAAATATCCCACTTTTACTAATATTGAAGATGCCTTAAGCAGTAAGAAAGCAGTATACAGTATGAGTTTCAGGCAGAAGGGATTATTCAATATTCCTCCTCAGATCGTGAAACTGGATTCATTATTCTTTTTGAATATCATGGCCAATAAGCTTGAGAAAATGGATCATGAACTCTTTGCACTGACCGAGCTGGAAATTTTAAATGTGAATGAAAACAGCATTAAATATATTCCGGATGAGGTAAGCAACCTTAAGAAACTAACCACCTTTTCTATGAATCTGAATAGCCTGACAAGCATTAATCCTAATCTTGCAAAGCTTCAGAACCTAAAAGCTGTACATTTTGATGCCAACAACCTGAATACTTTTCCTGAAGCGCTTATGGAAATTCCGGCATTGGAAGAAATAAACCTGCAGGGAAACCAGATCAGCTTTATTGCAGACAGATTGGATCAGATCAAAAACCTGAAATTTCTGAACCTTTCGGACAATCAGATCAATGACCTTGGACATTTATCTTTTCCAGAAAATTTAAAATATCTTGAGCTGCAGCAGAATGCCATTGTCAAACTTCCGGAAAATCTTTTCAAAGCGAGGAATCTTGAATTTCTGAATGTAAGCGGAAACAATATCACAGAACTCTCACCCAAAGTAAAAGGGCTGAAAAATATAGTCAGCATGAATCTGGCCAACAATAATCTGAAAGATATTCCTGTAGAAATCAAACAGCTGAAAAACCTGAAAACTTTGATTCTTACAGGAAATCCCATAGAAAAATCTACCATTGAAAACTTAAAAACCTTACTGCCGGAAACCCAGATCTATTTCTAGAGCTATCCGCCAACACGTTTGGTTTTATATCCCATTTCTTTAAGGATATTCATTATTTTGTCACGGTTATCCCCTTGAATGATAATCGTTCCATCCTTCTCAGAACCGCCTATACCCAGGGTGGTTTTTATTTTCTTTGAGATTTTTTTCAGGTCTTCTTCACTGCCTTCCCAGCCTTCAACAATCGTTACAGGCTTACCGTTTCTTCCTTTCTTCTCAAACTTGCATACCAAAGGCTCTTTCTGCTTGAATTGCTCTTCAGGCATCTCAAAATCCTGCTCGTCATGATCAGGAAAAAGATTCTTTAATTGATCTCGTAAATCCATACCGCAAAATTAAAAAGATTTACCGATTAATGAACGGAAATGAGCAACGAAATTTTAATTTTTCAGCCCTGTCAGGGTTTTGAACATTGGCAGGGGTGAGTGTGTACAAATTGAGACAATTTTTATGCTATAACTTTAAAAGCAATTAATTGATCATCAGTAATCAATAAAATTCAGCACTTCAAATTCTTCTATTCATAGGAAATTAGGTAAATTTGTATAACAAAAGTTTTACAAAATGTCGAAAAAAGCAATACTGGCCATTCTTGACGGATGGGGATTGGGAACAAACCCGGACGTTTCTGCAATAGATAAAGCAAATACACCATTCATAGACAGCTGTTTTGAAAAATTTCCGCATACTACGCTTGAAGCGAGCGGATTAGCTGTAGGTTTACCAGCCGGACAGATGGGAAATTCTGAAGTAGGACACATGAACCTGGGAGCCGGGAGAGTGGTTTACCAAAACCTGGTAAAACTGAATATGGCGGTTGAAAACGGAACTCTGGGCCATGAAAAAGTGATTCAGGACGCTTTTGAATATGCTAAGAAAGAAAATAAAAAAATACACTTTATCGGATTGGTTTCCAATGGAGGCGTTCACTCACATATCAATCACCTGAAAGGATTGCTTACTGCTGCCAAAGAATTCGGGTTGAATGAGAACGTTTTTGTTCATGCATTTACCGACGGCAGAGACTGTGATCCACACTCAGGATTAGGATTTATTGATGAGCTTCAGAAGCATATGGAAGCTACTACGGGAAAACTGGCAACGGTGGTGGGAAGATACTATGCAATGGACAGAGATAAAAGATGGGAACGTGTAAAGCTGGCTTATGATGCCCTTGTAGAAGGTATAGGTGAGCAATCAACAGACGCTTTGGCTGCTATTAAAGCCTCATACGATAACAACATTACCGATGAATTCCTGAAACCGATTATTTTAATGAACACTACCGCTACAGGAAATGTGGTGCCGGTAGCAAAAATCATTGATAATGATGTGGTGATCTGCTTCAACTTCCGTACAGACAGAGGGAGAGAGATTACAGAAGTGCTTTCTCAGAAGGATTTCCCGGAATATGGTATGAAAAAGCTGAACCTTTATTATATCACATTAACGAATTATGATAAAACATTCCAGAATGTTCAGGTTGTTTTTGATGAAAACGTACTGACGGAAACCATGGGTGAAATTCTTGAAAAAAATGGAAAAACCCAGATCAGAATTGCTGAAACAGAAAAGTATCCCCACGTTACTTTCTTCTTCTCAGGAGGAAGAGAGCTGGAATTTGCAGGCGAGAGGAGACTATTGTGCCCGAGCCCGAAAGATGTCCCTACCTATGATTTAAAACCGGAAATGTCAGCATATGACATTACCAATGCCATCATACCGGAACTGGAACAGGGAACTGCTGATTTTGTGTGCTTAAATTTTGCCAATACAGACATGGTAGGGCATACAGGTGTTTTTGAAGCAGCTGTGAAAGCGGCTGAAGTGGTAGATCAGTGCATTGAAAAAGTAGCAACAGCTGCCTATGAAAACGGATATGCTGTTTTCATCCTTGCCGATCACGGAAATTCCGATGTTATGATCAATGCAGACGGAACTCCTAATACACAGCACTCTACGAACCTGGTTCCTTTTATCGTAATGGATAAAGACCAGACATGGAATCTGAAACCAGGAAGACTGGGCGATGTGGCCCCTACAATCCTTAAAGTGATGGAGGTTGAAATACCAGATGCTATGACCGGAGAAGTTTTGGTTAACTAAAATTCAATAATAATGTTAAAAAAATACCGTTATACTTTTATAGTGGTATTTTTTTTATGACTTTTGTCAGATAAAGTATGAGCTGCATACTTTATTATGCGTTAAATAATAAATAAATCATATCTTTGTAAATTAAAACTGAATATTAAATGTATCAAAAGCTTGTAAGGAAGGAAGTAATGGGAATATTGGAAAAGGAAGTAGGTTCTTTTCTTGATAAATTTTTAACGCCAATTGAAAAAATATGGCAGCCTTCCGATTATTTGCCAGATCCATCAAGCGAAGAATTTAAACACGACTTAGAGGAAATTCAGACCTTTGCCCGTGAAATGCCTTATGATCTTTTTGTAACCTTGATCGGCGACTGTATTACAGAGGAAGCACTTCCTTCATATGAGTCCTGGTTAATGGGAGTTGACGGGATCAATCAGGAAGAAAAAGTAGGCTGGGCCAACTGGATAAGAGCGTGGACTGCTGAAGAAAACAGACACGGTGACTTATTAAACAAATATCTTTATCTGTGCGGAAGAGTAAACATGAGAGAGGTTGAGATCACTACTCAGTACCTTATCAATGATGGCTTTGACCTGGGTACAAGTATGGACCCTTACAGAAATTTCATTTATACAAGCTTCCAGGAAACCGCAACCAATATTTCCCACAGAAGAGTAGGTACACTGGCAAAACAATCAGGAAACGGAAAATTGGCAAAAATGTGTGGTGTAATTGCAGCAGACGAAGCAAGACACGCTAAAGCATACAAACATTTCGTTGCTAAAATCCTTGAAATAGACCCTTCGGAAATGATTCTTGCATTCGAAGATATGATGCGTAAGAAAATTGTAATGCCTGCCCACTTGATGAGACAGTCAGGACAGAAAGCGGGTGAACTTTGGGGACATTTCTCAGATGCTGCACAAAGATGTATGGTGTATACAGGCCAGGATTATATCAATATTATGAAAGACCTTTTAGATGAATGGAAAATTGAGCATGTAAAAGGACTTACAGAAAAAGCAGAAAAGGCTCAGGAATACCTGATGAAGCTTCCTTCAAGACTACAGAAGATTACGGACAGGGTTTCTACTCCGGATCTTCAGTTCCAGTTCAGCTGGGTGAAAAGCTAATAAGATTTTAAAATATAAAAGTAATTGAGTGCCTTTCTTTTGGGCACTCTTTTTATTTCTTATCTTTGCAAAGCTAAAAAAAGAACAAAATGTTAAATAATAAAAAAATTGCTGTTGACTTTGACGGAACTATTGTTGATGACGCTTATCCGGCAATTGGGAAACCGAAAACTTTTGCATTCGAAACTTTGAGAAGGCTTCAGGCTGAAGGGTACAGACTTATACTTTGGACGTACAGACACGGAAAAACATTAGATGAAGCTGTAGAATTCTGCAAGAAAAACGGAATAGAATTTTATGCTGTGAACTCAAGCTTTGAAGGGGAAGTTTTTGATCCTGAAAATCAATCCAGAAAATTAGATGCAGATTGGTTTATTGATGACAGAAACTTAGGAGGATTTCCGGGTTGGGGTGAGATCTACAATATCATCCAGGAAAGAATAGAATTCCGTGTAGAAGGAAAAGAAGTTCTTGCCTATTCAAAACTGAAAAAAGAAAAGAAAAAAGGACTTTTTTGGTAGAATATAGAAATTAGAAGCTAGAAATTAGACGTTAGTTTTTTAATATCAGGTGCTTCTGATTCTTTATAATTTATGATAGAAAGCCTATAGATGATAGGAAGCAAAAATAAGCGTAATGCTTTAATCTAGCTTCTAACATCTAATATCTAACATCTATAATACAATGATTCAATTAAAAACGATAGACGAATTACGTCTGATGAAGCAGAGTGCCCGACTGGTTTCTAAAACATTGGGAATGTTGGCAAAAGAAATTAAACCAGGGATTACAACCTTATATTTAGATAAACTGGCTCATGATTTTATTAAAGATCATGGTGCAGAGCCTGCATTCTTAGGGTACGGAGGATTTCCAAACTCTCTTTGTATCTCTCCGAATGAGCAGGTAGTGCATGGTTTCCCAAACAATGATGTAATAAAAGAAGGAGATGTTCTTTCCGTAGACTGTGGAGTTATTCTTAACGGTTTCGTAGGTGATCATGCCTATACTTTTGAAATCGGAGAAGTAAAGCCGGAGGTTAAAAAATTACTGCAGGTTACTAAAGAATCCCTATATAAAGGAATTGAGCAGTGTGTGAGAGGAAAAAGAATAGGAGATATCTCCCACGCAATCCAGGCACATTGTGAAAAAGAAGGATATGGAGTGGTAAGAGAACTTGTAGGACACGGTTTAGGAAGAAAAATGCACGAAGATCCGCAGGTTCCCAACTATGGAAGACAGGGAAGCGGAAAAGTCATTAAAGACGGACTGGCAATTGCTATAGAGCCGATGGTTAACATGGGAACTGAGAAAGTGAAGTTCCATAATGACGGCTGGACGGTAACGACTTTAGATAATATGCCATCTGCTCACTTTGAACATGATGTAGCTGTAATCAATGGTAAACCGGTATTGCTTTCAACATTTGAGTATGTATATGAAGCGTTAGGCATTGTAAGTGATGAAGAAAAGCAGTTCCAACTGGATTTTTAATGAAAAAGGTAACGAAGCTTTTACTGAATAAAATTCCACGTCCCATGCTTATTAAAATGAGTATCTGGGCAAGACCGCTTATCTATCAGTTTTTCAAAGGAGATCAGTTTTATGATCCTATTGATGGAAGATCTTACAGGAAATTCCTTCCGTATGGATATGGGAAACAGAGAGAAAATGCTCTTTCTCCGGGAACATTAAGCCTGGAAAGACACCGTCAGATGTGGCTGTATCTTCAGAATGAGACTGATTTTTTCATTAAAAATTATAAAGTTCTGCATATTGCTCCTGAACAGGAATTTTTAAGAAAGTTCAAGAGAATGAGTAACCTGAACTATATCTCGGCAGATTTATATTCTCCGATTGTAGATGTGAAGGCCGATATCCTGGATTTACCGTTTGAAAATGAAAGTTTTGATATTATTTTCTGCAACCATGTTCTGGAGCATATCGAAGATGATGCAAAGGCAATGAGTGAACTGTACAGGGTACTAAAGCCCGGCGGATGGGGAATTCTTCAGGTTCCGATGAAAAATTCATTGGAAAAGACCTACGAAGATTTTACCATCAAAGATCCGAAAGAACGTCAGAAACACTTCGGACAATACGATCACGTCCGCTGGTATGGAATGGATTATTTTGACCGCCTAAGAAAAGCAGGCTTCGAAACAGAACCCAACTTCTATTCACAGAAATTCTCTGAAGAAGAAATAAAAAAATACGGCTTAAGACACAATGAAATCTTACCTGTAGTTTACAAAAAATAAAACAAAACCTGTCAGAAAATGACAGGTTTTTTATATGTAATCTGGAAGAGAATTTGTTGTCATAACTAAAAAACCGCCTTCATTACGAAAGACGGTTCCATTTTTAAATATTGATAGAAGTTGATGCACATTTTAGTGTGATGAAGATACCGCTTTCAAGCCTACTACAGAACCAATAAGCGTTACAATAAAGAAAACCCTCCAAAAGCTTACAGGATCCTTAAAGAAAATAATTCCCATTAAAGCAGTTCCTACAGCCCCGATTCCCGTCCATACCGCATAAGCAGTACCTATGGGCAGTGTCTGGGTAGCTTTGATCAGTAAGAGCATGCTGATTGTCATTGTGATCAGGAAACCGGTATACCACAGGTACATTTCAGTTCCTGATGTTTCTTTTGCCTTTCCCAGGCATGATGCAAAGGCAACTTCAAATAATCCCGCAATAACTAATATTAACCAATTCATTTTTTAAATTTTTCTACTGCAAATTTCAGCATTTGACGGGAGAAAAAATTTTACAATTGTTAAAAAATGAAAATGTGAGAGGGTTTTAAGGAAGATGGAAGCTGGGGGCTGGAAGTTAGACGAAAAATGGTTATCCTATCAATAGGGGCGGACTTTAGTCCGCTCTCAAGAATAAATAATAATTCCTTTGGCTTTAGCCAAAAAATAAACGAAGAATAGAATTTTTAAATCTTTCAATCCTTCAATCCTTCAATCTTTCAATTTTAAAATTCACTTTATCTCCGCCCTGATTCTGCTTAAACTTACCTGGGTAATCCCAAGATACGAAGCAATATACCCCAACTGAACTCTTTTAAGCAGATCAGGTTGATAGGCCATAATATCTTTATATCGCTCCAGCGAAGTTTTAAACTGTCTTGAAATAATCAGTTCTTCAGATTTTATCATCTCCGCTTCTGCGAGTTTTCGCCCCCAGTTGGCAATATGAATATCCTCATTGAACAGTTTTCTGAGGCATTCTGTTTCCATTCTATACAGATCGCAGTCTTCCAGCAATTCGATGCTTTCATATCCGGGTTTATCCTCTACATAGCTTTTCATGGAGAGAATACACTGGCCCTCACTTCCGAACCAGAATGTAATATCGTTATCTGCGGTTGAAGAATAGGCACGCGCAATCCCTTTACGGATAAAATAAAGATAGGGAATCACTTTATCGGCTTCCATCAGGCAAAAGCCTTTAGGATGAGAAACCTCAGTGATATGTTCTTTCAAACTGTTTTTTGATATCTCAGGAAGGATGTAAATCTGATCAAGAATCTCGTCTATATTCATAAAAATGAATTCTAATATTCAAAAATATCAGTTTTAGACAATGCAATACAAAATTATCGGTAATTTTTATAAGAAATCTTGTAATGAATATAATCAGAATTCAACTTATTTATCATCAAAATTACAATGGGAAGAGCAAAAATTCCCCTCCTCCGGAGGGGTGGCGAAAATTCAAAGAATTTTTGACGGGGTGGTGGAATTATTTTCATAATAAATAGAACTCACAAATTTTAAATCTAAGAGTGGTTCTCCTTAAATTCCTTTCATACTGCTATATTCCAAAATATAACTCTCTTTTTTCTTTTAATTATTGAGATTAACCGTAAAGACCAATTTTGTTTTAGTAACTTTGCAATTCGTAATATTATTTTTTATGCACAAAGCTGGATTTGTAAATATAGTTGGAAAGCCCAATGCGGGAAAATCGACCTTGCTCAACCAATTAATGGGAGAAAAGCTGGCGATTGTGACGCAGAAAGCTCAGACAACCCGCCACAGAATTTTTGGTATTTATAATGAAGATGACCTTCAGATCGTATTTTCTGATACTCCGGGAGTATTGGATCCGAAATACGGATTGCAGGAAAAAATGATGGATTTTGTAAAGGACTCTTTGCAGGATGCCGACGTTTTCCTGTTTATTGTAGACGTTACTGATAAAGCTGAACCATCAGAATTTTTAATTGATAAGCTGAATAAAATCCCCGTACCTGTACTGCTGTTATTAAATAAAGTAGACCAGACTGATCAGGCAGGCCTTGAAAAATTGGTAGAAGAGTGGCATAACAGAATTCCAAAAGCTGAAATTCTGCCTATTTCGGCATTGAATGCTTTCAATACAGAAGTTATTTTACCTAAAATAAAATCATTGCTTCCTGAAAATCCGCCTTACTACGATAAAGATCAGTACACGGATAAACCCGAAAGATTCTTTGTCAACGAGGCAATACGTGAGAAAATCCTTTTGAATTATGACAAGGAAATTCCATACTCGGTAGAAGTAGTGACTGAGCAGTTCAAAGAGAAAGAAGGAATTATCTTTATAGATTCTATTATTTATGTAGAAAGAGATACTCAGAAAGGAATTATTATCGGGCACAAAGGAGAAGCCATCAAAAAAGTGGGAACTGAAGCAAGATTAGATCTGGAAAAGTTTTTCACCAAAAAAATTCATTTAAACTTATTTGTAAAAGTGAAAAAAGACTGGAGAAAGAACGACAGGGATCTTAAAAACTTCGGTTACAGATAAACTAAAATTGCTGTAATCCCGTTGTATTAAAACATTTTTATTACCTTAGTATAAATTTTTTAGTACATGAACTATAATAATTCAAATTCAAGCTCAATAGCTAAAGATATTATTTTATTAGCAGTGAGAGTGTTTATTGGTTTTGCAATGCTTTCTCATGGTTTCCCAAAACTTCAGATGCTATTGGAAGGTGGTAAAATCGAGTTTTTTGATTTTATGGGACTGGGGCCACAGATATCTCTTATTCTTACTGTTTTTGCTGAATTTGTATGTTCAATACTTCTTATACTGGGGCTTTTTACAAGAATTTCTTTAGGCTTTCTGATTTTTACCATGATTATAGCTGCTTTTGCAGTGCATGGTGCAGATCCTTTTGAAAAAAGAGAAATGGCTTTTATCTACCTTTCCGTTTATCTTTTACTTATGGTGACCGGAGCCGGAAAATTTTCGGTAGATCATATGATCGAAAGAAGAAAAAGAGCTTCAGACTGGTAATCTTATAAGAACAACACAAAATATAAGAAAGGCACTTCAGAAATGAAGTGCCTTTTCTGTTCTTAATAATTGCAGTGAGGTAAGCACTCCCAGATTAGGTTTCCGTTTTCGTCTCTTACTCTGCAAGCCATATAGCCTGCATCACATAATGGAGCACTTCCTCCGTTGATTGTTTTTAAATGTACTTTTGATAATTTTCTTAAATTTTTCATATTATTTTAATTTGGAAGATTAAATGTAACAAAAAAATAAATATGACACTAAAAAGAGTCTTATTTTTTAGTGTTAAAATTCTTTTAAAATTTACTACATTCGTAGAAAATGAATTTATATGAAGATAAAGCTGACTATTTGCCTTCTGGCATTTCTCAATTTTTATGATGCACAGGAAAATATTACGTACCAGAAACCTTCTGCTGAAATTTTAAAACTGGCAGATTATGAAAGACCTCCCAGTGTTCTGATGAACAGCAAAAAAGACTGGGTAGTTTTTACATATCGTCCAACATACAAAACCCTGGAGGATCTCAGTCAGAATGAAATGAAACTTGGTGGCCTTAGAATCAATCCGGTTACCAATATTTCAAGCAGTATGACCTACTCAAATAATCTGAAAATCAGAAAAATCAATGATAAAAATGAGATTCAGGTAAAAAATCTGCCTTCCAATCCGAAAATTGCCTATGTTTCGTTTTCTCCGGATGAAAAGAAACTGGCTTTTACCAATACAACAAATAAAGGTGTAGAGCTTTGGATTGTAGATATGGAAACGGCTTCTGCCAAAAAAATTACTGCTGATAATCTGAATGCCAATTTAGGAATGCCTTATGTATGGTATAATGATTCTCAGAGCTTCCTGATCAGAACACTTCCGCAAAACAGAGCGGCTCTCATAGATGGTACTAAAGATCTCCCTACAGGCCCGATTGTCTCAACAGCAGATGGTAAGGTTTCCCAGAACAGAACCTATCAGGATCTTTTGAAAAATCCTCAGGATGAAAAAAACTTTGAAACCCTTACTGCTTCAGAAATTTATAATGTAGATCTTACAGGAAATCTTAAGAAACTGAAAGACCAGGATATGTATGCCGGTTTAAGCTTTTCTCCCGATGGGAATTACCTGATGACTACAGTGATTAAAAAACCGTTTTCCTATATCGTTCCACTGAACAGGTTTCCATCAACAACAGTTGTATATGATATGAAAGGAAATACTGTGAAAACAGTGAATGATGTTCCCTTGAATGAAATAATGCCGAAAGGATTCTCGTCTGTAAGAACCGGGAAAAGAGATATGGCATGGAGAAGTGATGCTCCCGCTACTCTTACCTATGCAGAAGCTTTGGATGGCGGCGATCAGTCTAAGCAAGCAGATTACAGAGACGAGATATTTACCTGGGAGGCCCCATTTACAGCAGCTCCGAAGTCTTTCTTCAAAACAAAACAGAGATATGAGGACGTAGTTTGGACTAATGATCATTATGCCATTGTTTCTGAAGGCTGGTACGACACAAGAAATACAAAATCTTTCCTGATTGACCTGAATAATGGAGAGTCAAAAGTTATTGATGACAGAAATTCTCAGGATGTATACAGTGATCCCGGGAACTTCAACACAACGAAAAACCAATACGGAAGATACGTAATAGATATGAAAGGAGGAAAAGCCTACCTGATTGGAGAAGGTTTTACCAAAGATGGCCAGCATCCGTTTATCGACGAAATGGATGTTAAATCATTGAAAAAGAAAAGACTGTATACTTCCAACCTTAAAAATGCTAAAGAAGGAATTGTAGATATTCTGAATCCTTCAAAAGGCGAAATCTTAACAACCCAGCAGTCTCCAAGCCAGTATCCGAATTACTTCAAAAAGAATATTAAATCTAATAAAGCAGAAGCCGTAACTAACTTCGCAAACCCTTTTGAAAGTATCAAAGACGTTTACAAAGAAGTGATTACGTATAAGAGAAATGATGGCGTTACCTTAACAGGCACCCTTTATCTTCCTGCCAATTACGACAGAAAAGCGAAAAAAGAGAAACTTCCGTTACTTATTTGGGCATATCCAACAGAATATAAAGATAAAAATACTGCAGGACAGAATACCCAAAACCCGAATGACTTTACATTTCCATACTACGGATCATTTGTATACTGGACAACAAAAGGGTATGCTGTTCTTGATGATGCCGCTTTCCCGATTATCGGTGAAGGAAAAACAGAACCTAATGATACTTTCATTCCGCAATTGGTAGCCAATGCTGCCGCTGCAATTGATGCAGTAGATCATTTGGGGTATATCGACAGAAAAAAAGTAGCTGTAGGAGGACATTCTTATGGTGCTTTCATGACGGCCAACCTTTTGACGCATTCTGACCTTTTTGCATGTGGTATTGCAAGAAGTGGAGCCTATAACAGAACCTTGACGCCATTTGGATTCCAGAGCGAGCAGAGAAACTATTGGGATGTTCCTGAGATCTACAACACAATGTCTCCGTTCATGCATGCTGATAAAATGAAAACACCGCTTCTTCTGATTCACGGGGATGCAGACAACAATCCGGGAACCTTCACTTTACAGACTGAAAGATACTTCCAGGCATTGAAAAATCTGGGTGCTCCGGTAAAAATGGTTCTTCTTCCCAAAGAAGCACACGGATACCAGGCTAAAGAAAATATCCTTCACCTTTTATGGGAACAGGATCAGTTCCTTGAAAAATGCTTGAAGAAATAAATAACAAAAGAGACTGTTTACCATAAACAGTCTCTTTTTTTTGATTAAAAGCGAAGGTCTTAATAATCTTCTTTTCTTCATAAAACTTAATGGTTTACATTTTAAAGATATTTCAAAATTTCATCAATACTCTTAAGCTCCATAAAGTTCGGATGTTCCAGATTAACATCATGCTGTTCGTGGCTCCACGTAACATGATAAGGAATGTGAGCTGCAGAACCACCGATTTCCAATACCGGCAAAACGTCTGATTTTATAGAATTTCCCAGCATCAGAAAATTTTCTGGTTTACAGTCAAGATGTTTCAAAAGTTTTTTATAATCATATTCTTTTTTATCACTCATGATTTCAATATGATGGAAATAGTCCTGTAATCCTGAATTTTTAAGCTTACGTTCCTGATCCAGAAGGTCTCCTTTTGTAGCGACAACCAGCCTGTATTTTCCCTTTAAATTTTCAAGAGTTTCTATAACTCCATCCAACAGTACAATAGGTTTCTGAAGCAGCTCCTGGCCTAACTGAATGGCTTTATTGACCAATTCCAGTGATGCAGTATTATTGGAAACCCTACTGATGGTTTCGATCATACACAGCATAAATCCCTTTACTCCGTAACCATATAAATGCAGATTCTGCATCTCTGTTTTAAACAATTCCTGAGATACTGAATGCTGTGGAAGATAGTTTTCCAATAACATGCAAAACTCTTTTTCTATCTCCTGAAAATAAGGTTCGTTAATCCAAAGGGTGTCATCAGCGTCAAAGGCAATGGTGGTAATATGATTATTCATTTTTGTTTTGTAATTTTCTGACCTCAAAATTCAGTATAAAAAATTAGTAAGCAAAGGACATTTGTCCCGGTTGAATATGTTAAGAACGAATTATACATTTTTAAACTATCTTAATGAGCTGTATGCAAAGCAGAGCGGTAGTGATGATATTGTAGTAAAATCTTTTTCTGCAGGAGATAAAATCTTGGTACAGGATCACCAACCTTCCCATGTAATGCTGATTAAAGAAGGGATTGCTAAATGTTATTTCGTTGAAGAAAATGGAAAAGAATATATCGTAGAATTTCTGGGAAGGGGGGAAGTGATAGGTGAAGTGGAACTAATCAAGAATATAAAATGTCTGTGCAGCATTGAAGCGCTCACGGAAGTAACGGTGTATGCGGTAAAAATTCCAGCTTTCAAATCTTTGATCAAAAATGATCTTGTTCTGAACAATCTTCTTTTAGAGTCTTTTGCGGAGCGGATTATCAATACTTCCAGCAGAGCGTCCTATCAACAATTATATACAGTAGAACATACTTTAAAGCAGTTGTTGCAAATGCAGTCTAAGCAGAATATCCAGATTTCTAAAGAAGATATGGCAGCCTATCTGGGAATTGCGGTGAGAAGTTTAAACAGAATTTTAAAAGATTTGAAATAATTTTATTGAACATTCAAATTAATTAAAATAAATATTAATATTATTTCAGGGGGTGTATTTATTTTTAAGATTAAAATTTAGATAAGATGATTAAATTTCAAAGGGTTGTTTTTAAAATTTAGTATTTTTGTATTAAAATAAGCCGAATATCTTATTCATGGAAAAATTAAATTTCAGAAATGCTGAGTTGGCAGATTTAAATACAATCGTAGCTATATATAATTCAACAATTCCTTCCCGAATGGTGACTGCAGACATGGAAGAAGTCTCTGTAGAAAGCAAACTAAAATGGTTTGAAGAACACAATCCAGAGAGCAGGCCTCTTTGGGTAGTGGAAGACGCTAACAATCAAATCATCGGATGGGTGAGTTTCAGTTCATTCCATGAAAGGGCTGCCTACAATGGTACGGTAGAAGTAAGTATTTATCTGAATGAAAGCAGCAGAGGAAAAGGATATGGAAAAACCATTCTTCAGTATTGCATTGATAACGCCGGAAAATTTGGAGTAAAAAATCTGGTAGCGCTTATTTTCCTTCATAATGAACCCAGTTTGAAGCTGTTCAGGCACTTTGGATTTGAAGATTGGGGAAGTCTTCCTGATGTGGCCATTCTGGATGGGGTAGAGAGAAGCCTGAAAATTTTAGGAAAGAGGATAGATTAAATTGAGTAGAAAATAAATACTTTGTGTCTATTTGTGAATTAATTTGTGCTATTTGTGTTTAATATATACGCATAATCATGTAGAATAAAAAAGCTGTCTCAAATATTGAAACAGCTTTTTTGATATTATGCATGCTGCTTCATTCTTTTTGCAGACATATTCAGGAATCGTTTCACCAGGAAAACTGCGGATATTGTCAATCCTATTCCGAGGGCGATCCACATTCCGAAGGCTCCCATTTCCAGGGTAACACAGAAGAAATAACCCAAAGGGATAGTAATCACCCAATAGGCGATGAAAGTATAAATTGATGGAATTTTTACATCCTGCAGCCCTCTCAGCATTCCTAAAGCAGTCACCTGAATCCCGTCAGAAAGCTGGAATAAAGCGGCAATAATCATCAGTTTTGCTGCCAGGGTAATAACTTCCACTTCTTCTTTTTTTGTGAAGAAAGTAGGGAGTATATTTCTGCCTAAAACAAACACCAGTCCACAGATACACATGAAAATAAAGGCAATTTTCAGGTTGTTTATTCCTACTATTCTCAGTTCAACAAAGTTTTGTTCACCCAGTTTTCTGCCAATCATTACGGTAGACGCAACACTGAATCCAACACATAAGTTGAAGGTAAATGAAGCCATGCTTAAAGCAATCTGGTGAGAAGCAATATCGTGAGCAGAGATCAGTCCGCAGATAAATGCAGCCCCTGCGAAAGCAGTAACTTCAAAGAACATCTGCAGAGCGGTAGGCAATCCCAGTCTTACCATTTTATCAAACATCTGCTTTGAGAAATCCCGGATCTTTAAAGAAAAATCTTTGATATAACGTCTTGTTCTTTTTTCCTTAAGCAATACAAAATAAAGGAAAACAACCATGAAAATTCTGGAAATAAGCGTCGCTAAGGCTGATCCTTTTACTCCCATTGGTGGAATTCCCCAAAGTCCTTTGATGAAAACATAGTTCAGGGCAATATTGATGATATTGGCAATAATGGTTGCTTTCGTTACGCCAATTGTGTAAGATAATCCTTCAGAAACTTCACGAAGCGTCTGAAATGCCATAAACGGAATCATACTGATTACCATGATGCTTAAAAAGCTTACCGTATCAGGAATGATCTTGGCAGGCTGTCCGGAGTGATAGAGGAGTGGCATTCCTAAAAGGAGAATGACCATCAGAATAACTCCTACAGACATATTGATGATAAAACCGTGGCTGAATACAGAATTGATCGTAGCATGATCTTCTTTCGAATGTGCTTCCGAAACCAACGGCGGGATGGCGAATGAAAAGCCCAGGGCTAATACAAATATGGAGAAAAATACAGCATTCCCCAATGATACAGATGCCAGTGCATCGGCACCCAATAGTTTTCCGACAATAATATTGTCGAATAAGTTTACCGAAACCTGTCCCACCTGGGTAAGCATCACAGGCAGAGCCAGCGTCAGGCATTCTTTCGTATATTTTTTGTTTAAAAAGTTCATAATATTTTAAGATTCATATAGTTTATAATTTAAATAGGGCAAAAAAAAAAATTTGCAGTGGCAACACTGCAAATTTTTATAATATGGTAAATAATAGCTTATTATTTCCTTACAAAACTTGCAACGTCGCCTTCAGAAACAGTGTTTCCACCAAGAATAATCAATCTCTCAACAACATTCCTTAATTCTCTGATGTTTCCAGTCCAGGAAAGAGCTTTTAAAGCATCAATAGCTTTATCGTCGAACTTTTTCACAGCAGTACCGTGCTCATCAGCAATCATACCTGCAAAATGCTCAACTAATAATTTGATGTCTTCCTTTCTTTCATCCAATGGCGGAACATAAATTTCAATCACAGAAAGTCTGTGGTAAAGGTCTTCTCTGAATTTCCCTTCCTCAATTTCTTTCTGCATATTCTTATTCGTTGCCGCAATTACTCTTACGTCAACTTTGATTTCTTTATCACTACCTACAGGAGAAACTTTGCTTTCCTGAAGGGCTCTCAATACTTTAGCCTGAGCAATAAGACTCATATCTCCAATCTCATCAAGGAAGATAGTACCACCGGTAGCCTGCTCAAATTTTCCCTGCTTATCTTTAATAGCACCGGTAAAAGATCCTTTTACATGCCCGAAAAGCTCAGATTCAATAAGCTCAGATGGAATAGCAGCACAGTTTACCTCTATCATAGGACCTCTTGCGCGGTCACTTTGATTATGGATTGCGTGGGCAACCAATTCCTTTCCGGCACCGTTAGGTCCTGTAATCAGTACTCTGGCGTCAGAAACGGCTACCTTTTCAATCATATCCTGGATCTTTTGAAGCGCAGGAGAGGTACCGATCATCTGGTATTTTTTGCTTACTTTTTTCTTTAAGGTTTTATTTTCAGTCTGAAGATTTTTGTTTTCTTTTTTCAGGGTTTCCTTTACCAATGCATTTTTCACACTTGTAATAAGTCTGTTGATATCAATTGGCTTTGAGATAAAATCATATGCGCCCTCTTTCAAACAGGAAACGGCAGAATCAATATCTGCGTGGCCTGAGATCATGATAAAAGTAGTTTCTGGTTTTAATGCAAGACTTTGCTTCAAAAGTTCGGTTCCGGAAAGTTTAGGCATCTTGATATCAGAAATCACCAGTGCGAAATCTTCTTTTTCTACCTGTTTGTAACCTTCAAGGCCGTCTTCGGCGATAACAAATTCATAATCGGTTAGTTCATCCGAAAGAATACTGTGAAGTACTCCCGAGATTGCTTTTTCGTCTTCTACTATAAGGATTTTTTGCATAGTTGCAAATTTAAATTTTTTGTTTCAATTATTAGCAAAAACTATACCTAAATATTCTATTTTGAATAGTCTCTTTTTCCAAAAATGGCAGATCCAACCCTTACAGAATTAGCACCGCACTCAATGGCTATCGGGAAATCATCACTCATTCCCATTGATAAGGTATTGAGTGTTTTTAATTGATTTAATTCATCAAAAAGTGCCTTCAGAATCAGAAATTCATTTCTGATCTGCTGTTCATGATCTGTGAATGTTGCCATTCCCATTAAACCTGTAATTTCCACATTAGGAAAATGGCCTTCAGTATATTGTTGGAAAAGATCTTTAGCCTCTGAAACTTCAAGCCCGAACTTACTTTCTTCCGCAGCAATTTTTACCTGTAAAAGAACTTTGATGACTCTGTTATTCTTTCCTGCTTCTTTGTTGATTTCGGCCAATAGTTTTTCAGAATCCACACTTTGTATGGTGTCTATAAAAGGAGCGATATACTTGACTTTATTGGTTTGTAAATGACCAATAAGGTGCCATTGAATATCTTGAGGAAGAAGAGGAGATTTCTCCATCAGTTCCTGAACCTTATTCTCCCCGAAAATTTTATGTCCCAGCGCATAGACTTCCTGAACGGCAGACGCAGGATGTGTTTTCGAAACGGCAACCAGCTGGACATTGGATGGCAGCTGATCTTTTATAGCTTTATAATTTTCTTTAATACTCATACATGCAAATTTCCGAAAATTCCCTGACAGTTGCCAGCCATAATGCATTTTACGTGGTACTTTCTACAGTAAAATTAATTCAGTACCTCATTGATCTTAGGATACTGAGAAATTTTCCGGAATACAAACTTATTGCTCTTCTGCAGTTTTTCAATGAACATATCCAGTTCGTTGATAGAATCTGCATCTCTCAGATATTGGTCATGGGTAAGGAAAACCAGGTGTCTTGAAGTCTTCTCAAGGTCGTTTAAGAAAATACTGTCTACTTTCTTGATCATGGCTTCATGGCTCCCTTTTAAAGTCATCTTTTTTGAAGGTCTCCATTCAAGGTCCCAGCCGATTATTTTGTAACCTGCCTTTTTAAGACCATCTGCTGCTGCAGTGGAGCTTTTAATGTCAGTTACATTAATATTGTTCAGTCTCCAGATATTTCTTCCCGGAGTTCTTGCAATTTTATCAGAAAGCTTCAGGCTGTCTTTGGCGATATCAAAATCGTGCACTACAGCGTCAGCATTTTTATAAAAATCGGTGTATTTGTTATGGGCATGGGTAAAGCTGTGATTGGCCAGCTCTATCAGGGGATTTTGCTTAAGAAGCTGCAGATCATATTTCTGTTTTTTGCTTCCATATGCATGTTTCCCCACCAGAAAGGCTGTTGCGCACACATTTCTTTTATCCAGAATTTTTAAAAGATTTTCGGTTCCCTGATTGGGGCCGTCATCGAATGTAAGGTAGATCACTCTTTTATCCGGATCTACGCTTTCGTCGTCCATATTTGGGACTATTTCTGCGGCAGGATGTTCCTGTGAACTGACGACGGGGTCATTATTCACTTCATTCTTGAAATTACAGCTGTTCAATAAAGCCGAAGTTGCACTCATCAATACAACCATCCCGAGAAAAGTCATATTTTTTGACTTTCCCGCAAAAATTTTTCTCATAAATATAATGGAATTTTAAATTGTTAAAAATCGTTAAAAATAACAGTGAAAAGTTAACAAATTATATGCCAGCTTGTGCAGGTATTTTTCTTTTTAAGTTTATTTTAAGATCTTTATTATAAAGGAGATTTCCATTACCTAATGTATTGTAAATTTATGTTTTGATTTTCTTTAAATTTTAACATTTATAAATGTGAAACCGATAGCTTTTCTCTATATTCATTGAGGTTTTAATATTCTTCATTTAATTGGGAATTATTTTATCTTAACAAAGACAAAAATGAGTAATGAGATTGCTATCCTAAAATATTCTTTATATAAAGCGAGTTTTTAATAGCTGCTGTTCCCCAGGTATTATTGAAAAATATAAATGCAGTTTGCCGGCTATCTTTAATTTTTTCAGCAAGCTCATTTAAAAAATTTTCACTGTATTCTGATTTGTAAAGAACAGGTTTCCCATGAAGTCTGTAATAAAGTATTTCCGGGTGGTTTGTAATCACCTCTTCCGGAAGGTCGCCGGGAAAACTTACGCCGGAAAAAACAATGTTATGTTTTTTTAAAAGATCAAAGATTTCTTTTTGCCACCATGAGCTGTGCCGGAATTCGATTACATTCAGAAATGCATGGTCTATGTTATTGATAATACGTTCTGTGTTTTCTGCCGTATTTTTAAAGGAAGGGGGAAGCTGGTATAGAAACCCGGAAAGCTTATCCTTCAGACCGGTTTGAATATGATCGCAGAATACAGCAATTTCTTCCCTGGAATTTTCAAGCCGGTTTTGATGGGTAATGGATTTTGGAATTTTAATAAAAAACCTGAATTCATCAGGTGTTTCATCATGCCACTTCAACAATGTTTTAGAGATAGGCTTTCTATAAAAGGTGGAATTGATCTCTACTGAGTTGAATATTCTTGAATATAAAGAAAGAAAATCTTTACTTTTGGCATCTTCGGGATATAAAGACCCTTTCCAGTCGTTATTGTAAAATCCCGAACACCCTATGTAAAGATTTTCTTTTTTCATAATAATTATTTTATATCCAGATCCACGGAGTTTAATCTCAATGAATTCAGAATCACAGAGAGGGAACTGAAGCTCATTGCAGCAGCTGCGATCATCGGTGATAACAGAATTCCAAAAAATGGATACAATAATCCTGCCGCAACCGGAACTCCCAGTACATTATAAATGAAAGCAAAGAACAGGTTTTCTTTTATGTTTTTAAGAAGCTTTTCACTTAATAATTTTGCTTTTGCTACCCCTAGGATGTCTCCTTTTAATAAAGTAATCTCAGCGCTTTCAATGGCTACATCTGTTCCGGTTCCCATCGCAATTCCTACATCAGATTGTGCAAGGGCAGGGGAATCATTGATTCCATCTCCGGTCATTGCTACGATTTTACCTTCCTGCTGCAGTTTTTTTACCTCGTTGAGCTTATCTTCAGGAAGACAGCCGGCTTTGAAATGTTTAATTCCCAATTCATCAGCTACTGCTTTGGCGGTATGCTCATTGTCACCTGTCATCATAATTACATCTATTCCTTCGCTCATCAGCTGCTTCACCGCTTTTTTAGAGCTTTCTTTTATTTTATCCGTAAAGCTTATGAAACCAAGCACCTGCTGATCCTGTGCAATGTAAGAAATCGTATGAGCCTTCGACTGTACCTCTGTTGCTTTTTGTTTTAAAGTTTCCGGAATCCGGATCTGATGCGAGGTCAAGAGATTTTCGTTCCCCAAATAGGCTGTCTTGCCATTAATATTTCCCTTCACTCCTTTTCCGGAAATGTTTTCAAACCGGTCTACCTTTTCAGCAGTTATATTTTCTTCCTTTGCCCTCTTTATAACGGCATTGGAAAGCGGGTGCTCAGAGTTTTGGTTCAATGAAAAGGCGAGCTGTAAAATCTGTTTCTGATCTCCGGTTATTGTTTCAATATATTCTACCGAAGGTTTTCCTTCCGTCAAAGTTCCGGTTTTATCCGTGATCAGAACATTGACTTTATTCATCTGTTCAAGGGCTTCTGCGTTTTTGATCAGGATTCCGTTTTTAGCGCCTTTTCCAATTCCTACCATTAAGGACATTGGGGTTGCCAGTCCAAGCGCACAGGGGCAAGCTACAATCAGCACTGCTACAGCATTCACGAAAGCAAATAAACTTCTTTTTCCTTCCGGACCGAAAAACTGCCACAGAATAAAAGTAAGCACCGCAATAAGGATGACTGCAGGAACAAATACTTTTGAAACTTTGTCCGTAAGCTTCTGGATGGGAGCTTTGCTGCGGCTGGCTTCATTGACCATTTTAATGATTTGTGAAAGCAGTGTTTCATCACCTACTTTTTCCGCTTTCATGATGAATACCTGATTGCCGTTTATGGTTCCTGAAGATACTTTATCATCTGTGTTTTTTTCAACAGGAATAGGTTCTCCGGTAATCATGCTTTCATCTACGATAGAGTTTCCTTCAATGATTTTTCCGTCTACCGGAATTTTTTCACCAGGCTTTACTTTTAACAGATCTCCCATTTTTACCTGTGAAAGCAGGACTCTTTTTTCTTCACCATTTACCATAAGATTGGCTTCATCCGGAGAAAGGTTCATGAGTTCTTTAATGGCATTTCCTGTTTTTTTATGAGCTGCAGCTTCCATCAGCTGGCCTAAAATAACAAGGGTTAAAATCACACAGACTGCCTCGAAATATAACGGGATTTCATGATTGTGGCCGCGGATTTCATGCGGAATAATGTCCGGGAAAATCAAAGCAACAATACTGAAAATAAATGCAGCAGCTACACCCAAAGCAATAAGGCTGAACATATTAAGGTTCCATGTTTTAAAGGAAACCCATCCTCTTTTCAATAAGAACCATCCGGAATAAAACATGACAGGAAGGGTTAAGGCAAGCTCAATAAATCCCTGAGTCTGATGAGAGAAAGGGAAGTTGATGAACATTCCACCCATTGAAAGAATGAAAACAGGAATGGTAAATGCCAATGAGGTAATGAACTTTCTTTTTAATATTTTGTAGGTTTCATCTTCTTCATCTTCACCACTGTCGGGCATTCTCACAAGGTCCATTCCACAGATCGGGCAGTCTCCCGGTTCATCACGAATGATTTCCGGATGCATGGGGCAGGTGTATTTTGCGGTTTTCTTTTCCGGATATTTTACAAGATCCATACCGCATACAGGGCACCCTACATTGGAATCATAGGTTTTATCGCCTTCGCAATACATCGGGCAGTAATATCTGCCTGCCATTTCATCGGTCACTTTAGGAGCTTCATGATGGTCATGATGATGGTGAGAGTGAGAATGATGTTGATGTGAGCCTGCTTTTTGTGCAAGCTCTTCATTGATCAGCTCCAGATCCATGTGGCAAACCGGACATTCTCCTTTTTCATCGTATACTTTATCCCCTTCGCAAAACATTGGACAATAATACTTCCCAATACTGTCTTTAAAATTTTCAGGAAGGTTGGTTGAGGAAAAGGTTGGCTTATGATCAGGATTTTTGGCCAGTTTTTCTTCAATGGGGACCAGGTACATTTTGCAGACGGGACATCTTTCTCCCTGTTTGAAATATACTTTATCTCCTTCACATTCCATCGGACAATAGTATACTGAAGACGGAGATACGCGGTCCTGGGGTTTTACAAATGCTGCCTCATGATTATTAGGATCTTCAAGTCTGTAGTTTCCTATTGCTGCCAAAGCATCATTTAAATCTGAAAGTTTTACTTCGTGATCAGAGGTAATTGTTGCGGTATTATTTTCGAGATTTACGTCGGCTTGAACACCATCAATACTGTTCAGTTGATTTGAAATCTTTTTCTGGCAGCCGGAACAGGTCATTCCGAGTATTTTATACTGTTGTTCCATGATTCTTAAATTTATACTACAAATTTCCAAAATGGAAACCTAAGGTTGTTATAAATTTAAGGATAATAGTTATAAAATTAGGTTGGAGGTATAAGAAGTGGGAGAGTTGTAGGGTGTGAGAGTTTGAGAGTTTGAGGGTTTGAGGGTTTGAGGGTGTGAGAGTTTGAGGGTGTGAGAGTTTGAGAGTTTGAGGGTTTGAGAGTTGGTAAGAGAAATAGGAATATTAAACTTCTTCGCCCCAAATGCTCAAACTCTCTTACTTATAGATTGTCAAGCGCTTTGCGATTGTGCTCTTTTAATTTTTTGAATTCAGTAGGAGTGAATCCGGTTGTATTTCTGAATTGGGAAGAAAGGTGCTGAACACTTTTATAGCCGAGTTTTCCTGCAATTTCAGTAAGATTGAATTCGTTATATAACAGCAGTTCTTTTACTTTTTCGATTTTCTGAAGAATAAAAAACTGTTCTAATGTGATATTTTCGTTTTGTGAAAATGTTTTTGAAAGAGCGCTGTAGTCCTTATGAAGCTTTGAACTTAAAAATTCAGAAAGCAGAAAATCTTCCGCAATATCAAGGTCGCTGATTTTTACAATAATCAGGTTTTTGATTTTTTCTACAGTCTGATGCGCAGAATCCATGATTCTTTCAAAACCTGTATCCAGCAGTTTTTTTTCTATGGCCAGCATTTTTTCAGGAGAAACATCGGCTTCGGTTTCTACTTCCCCCAATAGTATACCAGTTACCTTTACATCTGCATTACGGAAAATATTTTCCACCGCTGCAATGCATCTGTTACAGACCATATTTTTTATGAAAATTTTCATAGGCCGCTGTTTAACCTGTCTTTTACGAATTCAATCTGAGTTTTACCGTGAGGAGCAGGGTTGCCTTCGGCATCAAGGTTTACCATTACAATCTTTTCTACAGTTATAATAGTTTGATGCGTCATTTTGTTTCTTACATCACATCTTAAAGTAATAGAAGAAGAACCGAAATGAGTAGCTTCAATTCCTATTTCTATAATATCTCCCTGTTTTGCAGAGCTTACGAAATTAATTTCAGAGATAAATTTTGTTACCACTTTTGTGTTTTCAAGCTGGATAATAGCATAAAGTGCTGCTTCTTCATCAATCCATTGCAGCAGTCTTCCTCCGAAAAGGGAGTGGTTGGGATTTAAATCTTCGGGTTTTACCCATTTTCTTGTATGGTAGTTCATCTTTTACTATTTGCAGCACAAATTTAGTGTTAAAAGCTGATCTTTCAAAAGAATTGTATTTATTGATCTGAAAAGAATCATTCATTTTCTCATCATTTTCTTTTGGAGCGCATTGCCTTGGTTTTTGCAATGGAAGAGTCATTCAGTAAAGTTTGATATTCTTTGCTTTCTACGGGAACCAATGCAACTTTTCCTTCTGAATTATGATGAAATCCAAATCCGTATTTTTTTGCTAGCGGAGAACATCGGAGGCAGGGCTGGCCTTTGGAAAAGAATTTTTCTCTTTCATTCTGTTTTTCCTTTTCAGGAATATCATTTTTAATGGCATAACAGTTGAAAATAATATCATCTGAAGAATATTGATAAGGTTTCTTTATGAGCATCTCATATTGTAGATTGGCGAGTGTTTTTTCTTTCTTTTCAGGAGGGTTCTGCGCTTTGAAAACAGGACTGTCTTCGGCAATTTCAATAAGAGTATTGGTATAATTGGTTGTATGTTGTTTCATATTTGGTTGTGATTTTAAAATTTTAAGTAACTTTAATGGGTAGATTTGCTTATAAATGCATAGTATTATTTAAATTATATAAGATATTTTAAATATTTTAACTAAATATTATGTTTTTAATTAATTTATTGATTTTCAGTATTTTATAGTGTGTTTTATTTGGGTTTTATTATATGGATTCAACATAATGTGAGAAATGTTTAAAAAAAGCTTTGATTTGAAATTTTTAATTGTATCTTGCATACGTTTATATTTGGAATCAATATTTGTTCATTAATTTATGTTGTTTTTCTTTTATATACCAAATTTTTATTAATTTTTTAATTTATTTAAAATGAACATTTTTGTTTCAAACATCAATTACGCAACTAAAGAGTATGAGTTGCACGATCTATTCGCAGAATTTGGAGATGTATCATCAGCTAAAATCGTTACAGACAGAGAAACTGGTCGTTCCAGAGGTTTCGGTTTCGTAGAGATGGGTGATGAAGAAGGAAAGCAAGCTATTGAAGCTCTTAACCAAAAAGAACTCAACGGAAAAACTCTAAACGTATCAGAAGCTAAACCAAGAGAAGAAAAACCAAGAAGAAGCTTTGACAACAACAGAGGTGGTGGTTACGGAAACAACCGTGGTAACGGTGGTGGATACGGTGGTGGAAACAACCGTGGAGGTAACGGCGGCGGAAATCGTTGGTAAAAAATATGAAGCGGCTTTTAAGCCGCTTTTTTTATGGAATTTAATTTTCAGTAAATCATTTAATTAGAATTGAGGAAAATAGTTATGATGTTTTGGCATAATTTTAGGGAATTATCAATCAATCGAAAAATAATTATAATGAAAAAACATTTATTGGCATTAATGATGATGTTTGGCGGGTTATTAATCAATGCACAAAACATTTATACTGGTCAGACATTGGAGCAAAACAGAAAGTATTGGGCGGGTAACAACCGGTATTATCTAATTTTTCAGAATGACGGCAATTTGGTTTTATATAATAGAGCCGGTGCTTCCATCTGGGATGCAAGAACTACCAACAGAGGAGTGAAAGCTATTTTTCAGGAAGATGGAAATCTGGTAGTATATACACCAGGAAATGGGGTTGCTTTTAGTTCTAATACCAACGGAAGAAGGGCTGATAAATTGACAGTTCAGGATGATGGAAATCTTGTTATTTATAGCAGGTCTAATCCTGTCTGGGCTTCTAAGGATGGAAACAAAAATGACAACGGGTATGGCCGTGGAGGAGGTTCAGTAAATACGGGGCATAAATTCCGCAGAGGTGAAAAGCTTTTTTCTCCTGACCGTAATTATTACCTGATTTTTCAGAATGATGGAAATTTAGTATTGTCAAACAATAATGGTGATCCGATTTGGGGAACCGGAACAGATAATAAAGGAAGCAGAGCAGAATTCCAGAATGACGGAAATCTTGTAGTATATGATTCTTATAATAAGTCTGTATGGAGCTCTAATACATCTCGCAGAGGAGGGACAAAGTTAACTGTACAAAATGACGGCAACCTTGTCATTTACGGAGATTATTCTCCAATCTGGAGTTCAGGAACCCAGAGATAACCAGATGCTTAAAATAACAAAAAAGACTGCCCTAAAATGCAGTCTTTTTTGTATTATTATTTTAATCTTATAAATAAATAAGCATTTTCATAATAAATACTGACAACATCATTATCTGAATATTTCTCTCTTGTAATTTCGCTGAAAACAAGTCTGACATGGTATTTGCCTAAATCAGATTCCATTGCGATTTCAGGAACTTTTACATTCCCGGTTTTATTTTTGGTTTCATCAAACAGCTTAATGATCTGAGGTCCGAAATCTATTTCTTCCCGGGAATTTAAGCTTAGTTTTAATGATGAATTTTCTGTCAGCTTATCCGTGAGCTCAAACTGGTCATTATTCAGTTTTTGAGGACCTCTGCTATAACGATGGAACGGCAATAGATATTGATAATTTCCGGTTTCTATCATCTGGTTTTCAGGAATAAGAACCAGCCTGTTCACTTCATATTCTTTATTTTTAATGGTGATATTTACATCTGAAAATTTGTTCTGGATATCATATTTTATACTATAGAATGTCCCGGCAGTAATGTGATCTGATAATTCAGCCTGATCTTTTTCGTTCAGAAGGGCAGATAAAAATTTATCCTGCTTTCTTTCAGCCAGAAATTGAAATTTATCAGCAATCTCATTATGGACTGTATCGGTAACTTTTTTCTGAAAATTAATCTTACCGGCACTGATCAGCTGATTTTGATTTAAAATATTGATCAGCTCTGTTTTCTGGCTTCTTTTAGCAACACTGAAGGCATTAAGATAAGGGGAAATCAATGCAAAAACCCCAAACAGAAATAAACTTACCGGAATAAATTTTATCGTTGCTTTTCTGCTGAAAATAAAGTAAACAACAATGCTTAGCAGCCATAGTGCAAGCAGCAGAACAAAGTATCTCGGCTCTGTATAGCCGTATTCTAAAATTCTCGTAAAAATAGCCGTAAAAAGCAAAATGATTAAAGGAACAATCGTATAATAGAATGCCTTTGAAAATATCCTGACCCAGGATTTTGCATTTTCTTCTTTCAGCGGATGTACCAGCAGCAATGCAAGAATACCAACAGTACTGTACGCTAAAACAAGGTAAGAAACCCAACCTCTGGGAAGCTGCCAGTTGATTAATATTTTAGCAGAATAGAAATAAAGAATAGCCACATAGATAAGCAGCAGCGGAATCAGAATAAACTGAGTGAAAAATTTTAAAACAACGGGGTAGGTGCCGTCTTTTTCAAGATTATTCAGACCTTTATCATTGAATAAAAGAAAAATAAAACTACTTCCCAAAATAGCCAGAACAAAGAATGTGTCTGTATAAATCCTGTGATGAAAATTAAAATCAAAAAGCTTATCAACGGCCAAGATCGCCAGCTCAACACCACCGGTCAAAACCCCTGTAAAGATAACTGTAAGAAAGAAATTGACAAAAAGATTTTTATTATACTGCCAGAATCTAAGTTCCCTGTCTTTCTCCAGGAACGGAATAAAAGAAACCAGTAAGTGGGAGAGAAGAGCCGTAACAGCAATGATATAACCGTAGACTTCTGTAAAATTGTTCTTTTTATCCGGCAGAATATAATAAAACACTGTAAGAAAAATAATACCGGATATATGCAGTATTAGTTCTTTGCCGATTCTCTGCGACAGCATTTTTAATGCAAACATCAGGGAAATTCCAAGGCAGGCACAAATAGTAAATCTGATGTAGGCGGTAATTTCATTGAGCTCCGCTTCAACAATGCATATGGCACCAATAGAAGCTAATAAAGCCATTACCAAAATCATAGGATATCGGAAAATGACTTCATTAGCCCGGTTTACAGTTTCCTGGAATTTTGTTTTCATGATTTGGTGTTTTGAGGTTCAGATTTAGTCTTTTTTCTTTTTTTTCTTTTTGTCCTTGTCTTTTTCTTTTTCCTTTGCTTTCGTTTTCTTCTCTTTTTTCGGACTTAAGATTTCTTCAGCGACTTCAAACTTCGGTTCTTCAGTTTTGGTCGGTTTTATTTCGATTTTAAGATCAAAATAACCTTTCATATCTTCCTTGGAGATTAATTTTTCGCTTAATAAAAGCTCCAGAATTTCCTTCCCTGAATTTTTGAAAAAGTTATGCGAAAGTTCTTTCAATAGAAATTTTTTATACTCTTCCAACGGGACCAGCACAGTGTATTTGAAGATTCTTCCTTCTTTTACTGTTGACAGATAGCCTTTTTCAACTAATATTTTCAAATAAGTGGAAACCGTATTCTGGTGTGGTTTCGGTTCCGGATGCTGCTCCATAACGTCCTTCAGATAGAAAGATTCCATTTTCCAAAACAGCTTCATAAAGTTTTCCTCTGCGGCAGTAAGATGATTTATTTTCATAGAGTATTCTAATGTTGAAATTGAATATTGCAATAAAGATAAATAAAAGATACCATAAAAGCTATTCCAGCGCCCATAAATACTTCTTTTACGGTATGCCTTTTTAGAATCACACGGGTAATTCCCACCAAAACAGCAATTCCCAGCCACACCAGACCCATTTTCCAGTCAAGAGAGAAAAACAGTGCGGCCACAAATATATTAAATGCTGTATGCATCGAACTTTTGATGAAAAGATTGCTGATCTGAAGGGCAAAGAGAAGAATTAAAATAAACAGCATAATAAGATCAATATATCCGTTTTTAATGTAATTAAAAATAAGATAGGCAATCACACAGGTGGCAATAAATATATAGAGTGTTTTCCTTTGAACCCGGTTGGATACATCCATGTTGGTGTATCTGCCTGTTTTCACATTCCATACCAGCCATATAATAACGGGAATGATAATCATTAATGATACAGGAAGAAAATACAGAACAGAATCTTTAAAGGAATATTTGCTGATGCTCATATATACAAAAAAAATAATCAGAGAGACCAGCGGATTAAAAAAATCAGAGATGACTTTTGAAATTTTGTGTAGTAATGAAGACTGTTTTTCTTCCATAATAAAATTTAAAGATCAAATATACCAATATAACTTCAAAAATAAATGAAAACCATGAGGTGCCTTGAATAGAATGGTTTTGTAAATGTTTAGCTATCAGTATTTTTGAGGAATTGGAAATGTTTCAACTTTAAACCATATTGTTAAATTTAATTAATGTCATAAAGTATAGAATGTTAATCATAAGACTTGCCCAATGAAAAAAGAAACCATTCGAATAACCAAAAAGGTATGTTAACAATAATTAAAAATGAAAGATACAGACGAGTGAGTATGAAGAAATGCAGATGTTTCATTCTGATTTACTATTTTATAAAACCATGATAAACAGGAGTGTTTTATATATATCATAGTTGGAAAGCAGCAGAGAGAATACTGTTGTATGAAAGTATGCAGGGCTCGAAAATTAAGAATAATCCATTCAGCCCGCAAATAGATTTTACAGAAAAATTGAAAAGTTATCTATGTATAGAATAAAAACAAAGTTTTTTTCATAATTTTGCTCAACTATTTCATCATAAAAAAGCAAGAGCTAACACATGAAAGAATTTTCTAAAGAGGTATACCTGAAGTGGTATGAAGATATGACAATGTGGAGAAGGTTTGAAGACAAATGCCGTTCTCTTTACCTAAAACAAAAGATCAGAGGATTTTTACATTTGTATAACGGCCAGGAAGCTATCCCTGCCGGATTTACACATGCAATGGATCTGACAAAGGATAGTATGATTACTGCTTACAGATGCCACATCCATCCAATGGCGATGGGAGTGGATCCTAAAAGAATCATGGCAGAACTTTGTGGTAAAGCTACAGGAACATCCGGAGGTATGGGTGGATCTATGCACATTTTCAGTAAAGAACACCGTTTTTACGGAGGACATGGTATTGTTGGAGGACAAATTCCATTAGGTGCAGGTATTGCTTTTGCAGATAAATATTTCGACAGAAAAGCAGTGAACATCTGTTTCTTTGGTGATGGTGCTGCAAGACAGGGTTCTTTACACGAAACCTTCAACATGGCAATGAACTGGAAACTTCCTGTCGTATTTGTTGTAGAAAACAACCAATATGCAATGGGAACTTCTGTGAAAAGAACTGCCAACCACGAAGATATCTATAAATTAGGATTAGGATACGAAATGCCTTGTCTTGCCGTAGATGCAATGGATCCTGAGAAAGTAGCAGAAGCTGCTTACGAAGCTATTGAAAGAGCAAGAAGAGGTGACGGACCTACTTTCATTGAAGCAAGAACCTACCGTTACAGAGGACACTCTATGTCTGATGCCGAGCCATACAGATCTAAAGAGGAAGTAGCTCTTCATAAAAATGATGACCCGATCGAACTTATAAAACACAGAATTTTAGAAAACGGATGGGCTACAGAAGCGGAATTGGAAGCTATGGATAATAAGTCAAGAGACTTTGTTGAAGAGTGTATTGAATTTATGGAAAATTCTCCATACCCGGATGCTGAAAAAATCTATGAGTATGTATATGCTCAGGAAGATTATCCATTCCTAGACAAATTAGAAAACTAAAAGATAATGAGTTAATTTGACAATTTGAGAATTTGAAAATGTGATAGAATATGTCCTTTTTTAATTTTCAAATTTTCAGATTGCTAAATTTTCAAATTAAAATAAATTATGGCAGAAGTAATTACGATGCCCCGCCTGTCCGACACTATGACGGAAGGTAAGGTGGCAAAATGGCATAAAAAAGTAGGTAATAAAGTAAAAGAAGGAGATATTTTAGCTGAAATTGAAACTGATAAAGCAGTTCAGGATTTCGAATCTGAAGTAGAAGGCACCCTTTTATACATAGGTGTAGAAGAAGGCGGTGCTGCTGCTGTAGACTCTGTTTTAGCAATTATCGGAAATGAAGGGGAAGATATTTCAGGATTAACAGGCGGAGCAGCTGCTCCGGGTGCAGGTTCTGAAGAAAAAAAATCAGAAGAACAGCCTAAAGCTGAGGCGCCTGTAACAGAATCTGCTGCGGCAGAGGTTCCGGCAGGAGTAGAAATTATTACAATGCCAAGACTTTCTGATACAATGACAGAAGGTAAGGTAGCTAAATGGCATAAAAATGTAGGTGATACAGTAAAAGAAGGTGACCTTCTTGCTGAGATCGAAACAGATAAAGCAGTACAGGATTTCGAATCTGAATTCAATGGAGTACTATTAAAGCAGGGTGTAGAAGAAGGAGGTGCTGCTCCCGTAGACTCCGTATTGGCAATTATTGGCCCTGCAGGAACTGATGTTTCTGCTGTAGGCGCTCCAAAAGTGGCTGCTCAGTCTGCTGAAAAACCAGCTGAACAAAAACCAGAAGCTAAAACAGAAGAAAAAGTTGCTCCGGCTGCTAATTCTTCATCTTCTGACAGAGTTGCAATTTCTCCACTGGCTAAGAAAATGGCTCAGGATAAGGGAGTGGATATCAACAGTGTTCAGGGATCTGGTGAAAACGGAAGAATCATTAAAAAAGATATTGAAAACTATCAGCCAGCTGCGACACCGGCTTCTTCGGCTCCGGCAGCAAGCGCTGCTCCTGCTGCAGTAAGCTTCGTACAGGGCGAAGATACAGAAACTGCAAACTCTCAGGTAAGAAATATCATTGCGAAACGTCTTTCTGAAAGCAAATTCTCTGCGCCTCACTATTATCTGATGGTTGAGATCAATATGGATAAAGCAATTGAAGCAAGAAAAGAAATCAATTCTTTACCTGATACCAAGATCTCTTTCAATGATATGATCATTAAAGCGACTGCCATTGCTTTAAGAAAACACCCTCAGGTAAATTCAAGCTGGGCAGGTGATAAGATCATCCACAGAGGAAATATCAATATTGGAGTAGCGGTAGCTATTCCGGACGGATTGGTAGTGCCTGTATTGAAAAATACAGATCAGATGACCTATACTCAGATTTCTGCATCCGTAAAAGATATGGCTTCAAGAGCTAAAAGTAAAGGTCTTAAAGCTAACGAAATGGAAGGATCCACATTCTCTATTTCTAACTTAGGAATGTTCGGGATTGAGACATTTACAAGTATCATCAACCAGCCAAACTCTGCAATCCTTTCAGTAGGAGCAATTATCGAGAAGCCAATCGTGAAAGATGGTCAGATCGTAGTCGGAAATACCATGAAACTTTCATTGGCATGTGACCACAGAGTGGTAGACGGCGCTACAGGTGCTCAATTCTTACAGACATTAAGAACCTATTTGGAAAGTCCGTTAACGTTGTTACTGTAATTTTCTGAATTGAAAATATTTAAAACCTCTCAATCCGGGAGGTTTTTGTTTTTTGATAAATTAAAATGCAGATTTCTAATAAACCTTATAGGTTTTAAATAAACTCTAAAAAGAAAATCATACTTTTTATATAAGTTTTATGGCTTAAATAAGATGGAAATAATTAAAAAAATTAATGAAAAAGACTGATATAAATGGATTAAGAAAATCTAATCATCCTAAAAGTAAAATAAAATATAAACCGCTTCAAAAAGCGGTTTTTTATTTGCAGGCAATTCACTATTTTTGAATCATGATTAAAGCAAGAAATGTCCATAAATCTTATGGGAATTTAGAAGTACTGAAAGGAGTTGATATTCACATCAAAACAGGAGAGGTAGTTTCTATTGTAGGAGAATCAGGAGCAGGTAAATCTACATTGCTTCAAATTTTAGGAACGCTGGATCACCCGAGCCAATCCGGAAAATATAATACTGAAATCGAAATAGCAGGAGAGTCATTTATTAATATGAATGACAAACAGCTGTCGAAATTCAGAAATCAGAATATTGGTTTTGTATTTCAGTTTCATCAGCTTCTTCCGGAGTTTACAGCGCTGGAAAATGTATTGCTTCCTACAAAAATAGCAGGAGCCAATGAAAAAGAAGCACTTGAAAAGGCGTATGCTCTATTTGAAGATTTAAAAATAGAACAAAGACTGCAGCATAAACCCAATCAGCTTTCAGGTGGAGAAGCGCAAAGAGTAGCGGTAGCAAGAGCTTTAATCAACTCTCCCAAAATTATTTTTGCCGATGAGCCCACAGGGAACCTGGATTCCAAGAACGCGGACGATCTTCACCGGTTGTTTTTTGATCTTAGAGACAAATACAATCAAACATTTGTGATTGTAACCCACAACCCGAATCTTGCAGAAATTACAGACCGTAAGCTTGTTATGAAAGACGGAATGATCATAGAATAGCAGTAGAGAACACAGGATGATGAAACCTTTTATTTTTCTTTTTTTAATTTTACTTTCATGTTCAAAAGCTGAATCCCGGCAGTTGAACCTACTGCACATTCCTCAGACAAGGATTTCGGAGGTTAAAAATTATATCAAAGGAAAAGAATATAACCAGGAACTGGCTGTTTTTATTAATTTTAAAATACCTTCCGGGAAATACCGTTACTTCATTTATAATCTGAAAAAGAATATCGTTGTACAAGAGGCTGTCGTCTCTCATGGCTCAGGTTCTGTCATTCCAAAATCGGACGCTTTGAAATTTAGCAACATTGAAGGATCCTACCAGTCATCTCTTGGGAAATATGTCATCGGAGAAAGCTATGTAGGAAAATTTGGAAAAGCTTACCGTTTAACAGGACTGGATTCTACCAACAGTAATGCTGTACAGAGAGCCATTGTTCTTCATTCTTACGGATGTATTCCGGATGTTGAATCCAATAACCGGACATGTCTGAGTTTAGGATGTCCCATGCTTTCGATCAATGCTTTTAGAGAAACCGCTAAATACATTGACCAGTCAAAGAAGCCGATAATTTTATATGCATTCTATTAATTTATAATAATCTCTTTCCATGGCTATAAAATTTCTTGCAGCAGATGACAGACCCAGAGAGAAGTTTTTGCAGAAAGGCAAAAGCTCACTTTCTGATTCTGAGCTGCTAGCTATTATTATGGGAAGTGGAAATAAAGACGAAAACGCTATAGAGCTGGCACGGAAGATTTTAAATTCTGTCAATAACAGCTGGAATCAGCTAAGCCTTCTTTCTGTTAAAGACCTGATGAAATTTAAAGGAATTGGTGCTATAAAAGCTATTTCAATCATTTCAGCTTTAGAAATCGGAAGAAGAAGAGCGGTACAGGAAATCCCTGAAAAGATAATCATAGGCAACAGTCATGATGCTTATGCGGTTCTTAGAAACCAGCTTGCTGATCTGAGAACAGAAGAGTTCTGGGCAATCTTTCTTAATAACAGCAATAAAGTGATTCATATTTCCAGGCTAACACAAGGAGGAATCAGTCAGTCTATTGTAGATGTACGAACTCTTTATAAAACAGCACTGGATCATTTCTCAACAGGCATTATCATTGCCCACAATCACCCTTCGGGAAGCTTAACGCCAAGCCGGGAGGATATGAATATTACACAAAAAATAAAAGAAGCAGGAAATACCTTGAGTATTCAGCTTTTAGACCATATTATTGTTACTCAGGATTCTTATTTAAGTTTCTCAGATTCAGGGTTATTATGATTAGAAGATTAAAATACCATGAAATTGATTTTGTAAAATATGCTCAATGTTTAGAAAATTCCGAACAGAGAAAATATTCTGCTACAAAAGATTTTTTAGACACTACTTCAACAATGCCCTGGGAAGTTCTGGTTTATAAAGATTATGAAGCAGTAATGCCTGTCCCTTTTGTAAGGAAATACGGGATAAAAATTGTACACAATCCGAAACTTTGTCAGCAGCTTGGAGTTTTTTCCTGGAAAGATAATGTAGATCTTAATGAGGCTTTTTTAGAATATCTGGAGAAAAATTATATGATAAGGGCATATCCGTTCAATGATCTCAATCAGCTCCGCACAAAAATCAGGATCAAAAAAAATTTTTTATTATATCCTGATGCTTATGAGAAAGTATACAGCAGATATTCACCCAAAAGAAAACGAAAACTTCGGTTAGACGAGGCTATTTTAAAAGAATCAGAAATCAAAATGATCTCTTATGACAAAGCAAAAACCTTTATTGAAGCCAACACGATAGGACTGAGTAAAGACAATGATCTGAGCGAATTTATGAGGATCTTTGAAAGCTTTCATAAACTGGGATATCTTCAATTTACAGCTTTTTATTACCAGCATAAGATTGTAAATGTGATTGCTACCTATACAGACTGTAATATGGTGGCACTCTTAGGTAATTTTAATGATAAAGAGTATGTGAAATTGTCAGGAGCATCCGTATTGATTGATCATATTATTAAAGAAAATATCGAAACCCATATTTTTGATTTTGAAGGAGGAGAGCTGCCCAATATTGAAGAATTTTTCAGAGGATTCCGTCCGGAATTAAGACCTTACGGAATTATTGAGAATTCAAAGAAAAACCTTTTTAAAAAATTAGGATATCTGATAGTAAGAGGTAAGCCTTTTTTATGATGAAAAGCATTGTTTAGATTGGTTCTAATTAAGTAATATTCCGTAACTTTATAAAATTCTTAGTAAAACAGTTATGCTACAACAGATTCGCCAGTACAAATTATCATACATGCTTTATAACCTGTTTAAAAAGAGTAAACTAAAGCATAATATTCCACTGTATAAAAAATACGGAATCAATAAGAGCTATTTTTCAAGTATTTCGAGTAAAGATTTTGCGCATCTTCCGGCGAATGGAAGAACTTTGGATTACGCAAAACTTAAGGAGACTCCATTTTTTAAGAAGCTTACTGATGAAAATAAAGAAAGTGCTCTCCAGTATGATGATAATGGATATATGATTCTGAGAAATTTCCTCACTCCCGAAACGGCAGATCAAATCAATAGGGAAATTGACAAACTGATGCAAGACGGCACCCTGAAATTTATTTACGGAGGAAAACTCATGTTCGCTATCCATCATTCAGAAATCATTAAAAATATAGGCAGTGATAAAGAACTGTTAGACTTTTTGTCTGTTTTGCTTGACGGAAAATCAAAACTTTTCCAAAGCATTAACTTTATCAACGGAAGCCAGCAGAAAACCCATTCAGACAGTATTCATATGACTACTTATCCGCTAGGAGGATTACTGGGAGTATGGATTGCCCTGGAAGATGTAGATGAAACTAACGGAGCTTTGCATTATATTCCTAAAAGCCATAAACTTCCTTATTTCCTGAATTCTGATTATGATAATGAAGGGACTGCTTTAAAAATTGGTAAGAAAAGCTACAGAGCTTATGAAACTTTCCTTGAAGATAAAGTAAAAGAATTAGGGCTGAAGAAAGAAGTCTTTAAAGCAAAAAAAGGGGATTTATTAATCTGGCATGCCAATATTCTTCACGGCGGAGAACCCCACACAGATAAAAACAGAACGAGAAAAAGCCTTGTATACCATTTCTTTGATGAAAATAGCGTGTGCTATCACGAAGTAACCCAAAGGCCGGCCTTGTTTGAACTGTAGCAGATCTGCTCTTCTAAGCCTTTTAGCAATACAAATTTAAAAGATAGTTTTTTTACATTTGTATTCTTATAATATCAGTGTATGGAAAAAAAGAAGAATATTCTTGTTTTTATATTTTCAATCTATGTATGCTTCATGTCATACTACCTGTATGCCAATCATTATTACAACACTGATATGGAAGCCTATATGGGGCTCGTTTATAGAACGGAATACCCTGAAATGAAAATTGAAGAAATTCATAAGAAGGTATATGATGAACTGCGGGAAAAGAACCCTGATTTTGCGGGATTAGGTCCTGTAGATACTATGGTGGAAGAAGTAGCGGAAGGGGAAAGTACTTATTACAAAGTATTGTCAGAAAATCCAAAAGCCTATGAAGAAGAATTGCAGCTTTTTGCGGTGAAACCTTTTTATAATTTTATCAGCTGGTCATTATTTAAGCTTGGTTTCAGTGCTTCTGTCTCCATCTCTTTAATTTCAGTTATTTCGTATGCTTTGATACTTATTCTGATTTTCAGCTTTCTGATAAAAACCCTTAAAAATTATTCTCTTGCATTTATACTTACAGTTTTAATTTCGCTGTTCAAACCACTTCCAGAGGCGGCCAGACATGTTTCTGCGGATTCTTTATCATGCATGCTGCTGCTTCTAAGCTTCTATGTATTTTTAATGAAAAGAAATTTGTTTTTTGCAGGAATCTTTGCCATGCTGTGTGTACTCACAAGGCCGGAATATTTTATTTTTTATTCATTCCTGTATGCCCTGATTTATCTTTATAGAAACAGGCTCCAGCTGAAAACAGGCCCATTGCTGATATCATATGGATATTTATTTCTTTCCTTCTTTTTAATACAGGTCTTTAATCAGGTTTCGTGGTCTACACTCTTTATGAATCAATTTACTAAAGTTCAGATTTATCCCGTATCACAGCCTGACCCGTTTTCTTTTTCAGATTATATTTACTTCATTAAAAGTAAAATAATGTTGGAGTTCAACGCTTCCTATTTTCCGGTTCTATTGATTTTTATTGTGGTTATTCTGGCGAATCATTTTTCATTCCGCAATAAAAAGAACCTAGCTCAGGCATTATTTTTTGCTGTTGTTTATGGAACCGTTATGCTCAGATTTTTGGTTTTTCCGTCTATGGCAAACAGGATGATGCTGGGCTTTTATCTCGTAATTATACTGGCATTAATTTATATACAAAGTTCTAGAGTGGATATATTTAAAAACTCTTTAGAAGACGGAAAATAATTAGTAATTTTGCAGTCTAAAATTATGACGAGTCTCTCAGGATATTTACCCTATGCATTTGCATTGATTATTGCAATTCCTTTTCTGGTTTTGCTCAGACAATTTGTACATTCATACATTACTCTTAAAAACCAGGAAATCAAACTACTTAGCGTGAAGTCGAATTCAGAGAATAAGGCCCATTCCTATGAAAGAATGACCCTGTTTCTGGACAGGATGAAGCCTTCAAACCTTATCCAGAGGTTCGACAGGGAACTCGCTGTTCATGAATTTATTTTCCTGACAGAAAAATCAATCAATGAAGAATTTGAGTATAACTCATCCCAGCAGCTATACATTACAAAAAATTCATGGAAGAATATTGTAGACTCAAAAAATGCAATTATAGAACTGCTTCATAAAACGTATGACGGGTTGAAAGGAGAAGTTCAGCTGGATGAGTTCAAAACGATCTTCATCATGAACTATATGGAAAGCAACGACTATATTGCTGAAACCATAGAAGATTTAAGAAAAGAAATTTTAATAATAACTTAAAAAATAACAGATAAATAATGATTCCAAATTTTAAAGCACATCCATGGCACGGAATTTCTGCAGGAGAAGATGCGCCAAATGTTGTAAACGTATTTGTGGAAATTGTTCCTTCAGATACTATTAAATATGAAGTAGATAAAGAAACAGGATATTTAAAGGTGGACAGGCCGCAGAAATTCTCTAACATTATCCCTGCTTTATATGGTTTTGTTCCAAGAACATACTGTGATAAAGAAGTGATGAGACTTGCTGTAGAATCAGGAGCTACTGATGTTACAATGGGAGATCATGACCCTCTTGATATCTGTGTTTTAAGTTCTCACAACATCCATGCGGGAGGTTTATTGATGGAAGCTATTCCAATCGGCGGTTTCAAAATGATCGATGGTGGAGAAGCTGATGATAAAATTGTTGCAGTAATGATTAATGACCACGCTTTCGGACACTTCAGAGACATTGCTGAATTACCGGAAGCTGAAGTAAGAAGATTAATGCACTACTTCCTTACGTATAAAAACTTACCGGATGAGCCTGCAAAATGCAGAATTCAGGAGGTTTACGGAGCTGAGCATGCAAGAAAAGTGATCAAAGCTTCTCAAACAGACTATGCAGATAAATTCGGAGGATAAGATTCTCTTAATTCAATACAATAAAAGGATAAACAGATTTCTGTTTATCCTTTTTAGTTAAAAGTACTTCAATAAAGCTGTCATAGCAAACAGAATGTGAAGCAATCTTATCTTAATTCTCTATTACATTTTTATGGGTTTAAATCTATTTTTCCCCGTTCAATCATTCTCCCGGTTCCTTACTACTTTGTTTTCTCAAGGTTTTAAGCATCAGAATGTAAACGCTGTATTGTTATTCTTTTTAATAATAAACTTGGGACTGTTAAATTTTTTAATGCTTTGATGGTAATTATTTATTATATTTAATTTTCTATTACCAAAAAAATATTAAACTATGGATCTATTTATGTTAGTGCCAATTTTTGGTGTCGTAGCTTTACTGTACACATTTCTTCAGAGCAACTGGGTCAATAAACAGAATGCCGGAAATGAAAAAATGAAAATAATCAGCGGTCATATTGCAGACGGTGCAATGGCTTTTCTAAAAGCTGAATACAAAATCTTAACGTACTTTGTTGTTGTAGTTGCCATTTTACTGGCAGTGATGGGATCAACTAATGCCAACTCACACTGGAGCATCGGAATTGCCTTTGTAGTAGGAGCTATATTCTCCGCATCGGCAGGTTTTATCGGGATGAAAATTGCGACCAAAGCAAATGTCAGGACAGCAGAAGCCGCAAGAACCTCACTGTCAAAAGCCCTTAAAGTATCTTTTACAGGAGGTTCTGTAATGGGAATGGGCGTTGCCGGGCTTGCTGTTTTAGGATTGGGAGCATTATTCCTGATTATTAAACAGATTTTTGCTCCCGATGCCACAGTAGATTCCCACGAGATGGAAAGGACAATCGAAATTCTTACCGGATTCTCTCTGGGAGCAGAATCCATAGCGCTTTTTGCAAGAGTAGGAGGCGGTATCTACACAAAAGCTGCCGATGTGGGCGCTGACCTTGTAGGAAAAGTAGAAGCCGGAATTCCCGAAGATGATCCCCGAAACCCTGCAACCATTGCCGATAATGTAGGCGATAACGTAGGAGATGTAGCAGGAATGGGAGCCGACCTTTTCGGGTCTTACGTTGCGACGGTTCTGGCAACCATGGTGTTAGGAAGAGAAACCATTTCGGATGACGCTTTCGGAGGTTTTGCCCCGATTCTTCTGCCTATGCTGATTGCAGGAACAGGAATTATATTTTCAATGATAGGAACCCTATTTGTGAAAATTAATGATAATGAAGATTCATCCACTTCCAGCGTGCAGAATGCATTAAATCTTGGAAACTGGGGAAGCATTGTGATTACTGCTATTGCTTCTTACTTCCTGGTAACCTATATTCTTCCTGAAAAAATGGTTCTCAGAGGTCATGAGTTTACTAAAATGGGCGTGTTTGGAGCGATCATGGTAGGCCTGGTTGTAGGTACTTTAATGAGTATTATTACAGAATATTATACAGCAATGGGGAAAAGACCGGTTTCCAGCATTGTGAGACAATCTTCTACCGGCCACGCAACCAATATTATCGGCGGGCTTTCCGTGGGTATGGAATCCACATTACTTCCGATTCTTGTACTTGCAGGTGGTATCTATGGCTCTTATCTGTGTGCCGGACTTTACGGTGTGGCTATTGCAGCCGCAGGAATGATGGCTACCACAGCGATGCAGCTTGCTATTGACGCATTTGGACCTATCGCGGATAATGCAGGAGGTATTGCTGAAATGAGTGAGCTTCCTAAAGAAGTACGTGAAAGGACAGATATTCTGGATGCTGTAGGAAATACAACGGCTGCTACCGGAAAAGGATTTGCAATAGCTTCTGCAGCGTTGACGGCACTGGCTTTATTTGCAGCCTTTGTAGGAATTGCAGGAATTGATGGTATTGATATTTACAGAGCAGATGTTCTTGCCGGGCTATTTGTAGGAGGAATGATTCCGTTTATCTTTTCATCATTAGCAATTACAGCTGTGGGACAAGCAGCTATGGCGATGGTAGAAGAAGTAAGAAGACAGTTCCGTGAAATTCCGGGAATTCTGGAAGGGAAAGCGCAGCCTGAATATGAAAAATGTGTGGCTATTTCTACTGATGCATCCATCAGAAAAATGATGTTGCCGGGTGCTATAGCAATTATTTCTCCGCTTTTAATTGGATTTATTTTCGGACCTGAAGTACTGGGAGGATTCCTGGCCGGAGCTACAGTATGCGGTGTTTTGATGGGAATGTTCCAGAATAACGCAGGAGGTGCCTGGGATAATGCCAAAAAATCATTTGAAAAAGGCGTTGATATTAATGGTCAGACTTATTACAAAGGTTCAGAGCCTCATAAAGCATCTGTAACAGGAGATACGGTGGGAGATCCGTTTAAAGATACTTCAGGGCCATCGATGAATATTCTGATCAAATTAATGTCAATCGTTTCATTGGTTATTGCGCCTACTTTAGCAGTAATCCATAAAGATAAAATTGAGGCTAACAGAAGAGCGAAAATTGAGAGTCTTACAGGGATTTCCGGTGCTGTAACAGGTGTAAATGGAGATACGAAAATCATTACTGTTGTTCCGGGAGAAATTAAAGGACACCTTAATGAAAATGGTGACTTTGTATATGAAACAGGAAATATTCAAAAAATAAAACTGGATGGAGGGAAAACCATTGCTATTGGAGACGGAAGTCAGCTTTATCAGCTTTATAACGTGGTTAAACAAAAAGATAAATCTGCATTAGACCCCAATAAGTGGTACACGATTGAAAATCTTTATTTTGAAACCGGTTCAAGTGATCTGAAAGAAGAATCTGTACTTCAACTGAATACGTTGGCAGAAATTTTAAATGCCTATCCGGATCTGAAAATTAAATTAGGCGGATATACAGATAACAGCGGTAATGAGGATAGTAATCTGAAGTTATCCAATCTAAGAGCGCAGACGGCAAAATTGAAGCTGCTTGAGTTAGGTATTTCAGCAGACAGAATAGAAGCAGAAGGATATGGATCTCAACATCCTGTATGTGAAGCTAATGATACTGACGAATGCAAAGCAAAAAACAGAAGAATTGATGTAAGAGTACTCGCTCTTTAATCAAGTAAATATAATAAAAGCATCGCCGAGGCGGTGCTTTTTCGTATCTATTCAAGTGATAAAAAATAAATACAGGCGAAAAATATCCACCATCATCTGTGAAAATCTGTGGAAAAAAATAAATACGTGAAAAAATCAAAGATTCCTTTTCAAATGCTCCAAAGCCTGAATAATCAGTTCATCTTTTTTAGCAAAACTAAACCTGATATAATCGGAATTCTGTCTTGAATTATAAAAAGCAGAAAGAGGAAGACAGGAAACCTTTTTCTCAATCGTAAGCCATTTTGAAAACTCCACATCCGTCATTGTTTTAGAAACATTGCGGAAATTGGCAACCTGGAAAACACTTCCTTCCGCCTGTTGTTCGATACAAAGAGGAGTTTCTTTGATCAGTTCATTAAAAATATCTCTTTTTTTCTGCATCATCTCTTTATTGAGCCCTGGATCAAATACATCAAGAAACTTTGCTACAGCATATTGAGCCGGAGCATTGGCACTGTAAGAAATATACTGCTGATGGCATTGGAATTTCGCCGTTAAAGCTTCGGAAGCAAGCATATAACTCACTTTCCATCCGGAAGTATGAAACATCTTCCCAAAAGAAAAAATACAAAAAGTCTTTTCCCGAAGCCCTGGATGAATAAAAGAACTGTAATGTTCAGCGTCATCGTAGCAGTAAGTGTCGTATATTTCTTCGGAAATTAAATAAATATCACGGTCTTTAATCAGTTCATACAATTGAAACCAATCTTCCTTTTTCCATATTTTTCCGGTTGGATTCTGGGGAGAATTGACGATGATTGCTTTTGTTTTTTCTGTAATACAGTTTTTGAAAACATCCCAGTTGATAGCAAAATCACCATCAAGATTATAATAGACGGGTTTTCCGCCATTCATCACAACAGCAGGCCCGTATGTATAGTAAGAAGGCTGGATAATGATGACTTCATCATTTTGATTGAGAATTGATTTGAGGGAAGTATATAAAGCAAAAGTCGCACATGGAACAACGGTAATTTCCTGAGTTGTAATAAGAATTCTATGGGTTCTTTTTGCGTTGAAACGGATAATGCTTTCAATCAGCAGAGGATTTCCGGCAAGAGATTCATAATGATGGGTATCTTTTTCAGCGGCTTCTTTTAAAAATGTTTTAAGGCGTTCATCAATATCAAAATCGGGAAGACCGAGGGAAAGATCAAAGCTTCCATGTCTGACAGCCAGTTCGGACATTTCTGTAAAAAAAGAATAATGAGTAAATCCGTAAATTTTATCCACCTATTTTGTATTTTAATCAAATATAACAAAATTTTAATACCGAATTATGTTTAAAACTTATGTGTTGTTAAATTTGTAATGCATTATATATTATTTCGTCATATGGATCACTCATATTGAGATTCAATAAAAATTGTTACTTTTAAGAAATTTATTCTTTATGAAAAAAGTACTTATTCCGCTGTTTGCAATGGCTGTAATGACCAGTTGCGGAACGGCAAAAATGTCTGACGGGAATGCTTCCCATCCTGTTTCTACAAAACATAACAAAGCATTTAACAATGCTTACAAAGAGATCAATGCAGCAGACTTAAAGAAAAACCTGTATGTCATTGCAGCAGATGATATGGAAGGACGTGATACCGGAAGCAAAGGACAGAAAAAAGCGGGTGAGTATATGGTTAATTACTATAAAAACCTGGGCATTTCAGGACCTAAAGCATTAAACTCTTACTATCAGAAAGTTCCGTCTGAATTTATGAAGAAAAGAGGCGGAGGAAACCTTCCCGATTCTGAAAACATCCTAGCCTTTATTGAAGGCAGTGAAAAACCGGATGAGATTGTAGTTGTATCAGCACACTATGATCACGTAGGAATAAAAAATGGAGTAGTATACAACGGAGCTGACGATGACGGAAGCGGAACTGTTGCTGTAATGGAAATTGCCAAAGCTTTCCAGCAGGCTAAAAAAGCAGGCAAAGGACCTAAGAGATCAATCCTGTTTCTCCATGTTACAGGAGAAGAGCACGGACTGTTTGGTTCAGAGTATTATTCCGAAAATCCTGTTTTTCCGTTAGCGAATACCGTTGTTGACCTTAATATTGATATGATCGGGCGTGATGACCCTGCCAACAGAGGAAAACAATATGTCTATGTGATTGGCTCAGAGATGCTAAGCTCTCAGCTTAAAGTAATTAACGAAGCTGCCAACAAAAGAACCAATAACCTGGAACTTAATTATAAATATGATGATCTGAATGATCCTGAACAATTATATTACCGTTCAGACCACTATAATTTTGCTAAGCATAATATCCCTGTGGCATTTTTCTTTGACGGTATTCATGAAGATTACCATAAACCAGGGGATGATCCTGAAAAAATTGATTATCAGTTGCTGGAGAAAAGAACCCAGCTTGTTTTCACAACAGCCTGGGATATTGCCAACAGAGAAGAAAGAATTGTGGTTGACAGAAAATAAGTATTAATTTTAGATTACATTGAAATACATTGGTAGGCCCAAAGGCATAAAGTATCTTTTATTTACAGCAGTTTGAACATGATCAAATTTTATCGGAGATAAAATCCTTGCGCCTTAAAAACTTCATCCTAAAAATATCTTGCGCCTTTGCGTTTACCAACAAACAATCAACATGAAAACCATAATCCGAGAGGCAAAACTAAAAGACATTCCACAGATACAGATTGTAAGAAACTCTGTGAAAGAAAACACATTGTCGGATCCCGGATTGGTTACTGATGAAGATTGTAGAGAGTTTCTGTTCCAAAGAGGAAAGGGCTGGGTATGTGAGGTGGAAGGTCAGATTGTTGGTTTCTCCATTGCAGATCTGAAAGAAAATAATATCTGGGCACTCTTTGTACATCCTGATTTTGAAAACCATGGAATCGGCAGAAAACTTCATGACATCATGCTCAACTGGTATTTTGAACAAAATAAAGATTCCGTATGGCTGGGGACCTCACCTGGAACAAGGGCTGAAATCTTTTACAGAAAATCTGGCTGGAAGGACGCCGGAACCCATGGAAAAGGAGAAATCAAGTTTGAAATGACCTCTGAAAACTGGAAAAATAAAAAAATATGACACCAAAACTGAAATCCATAAGGCCTTTTATCGGGGCACAGAATTTTGAAATCAGCAGAAATTTTTACAGGGATCTGGGATTTGAAGAAGTTGTTCTGGAACCCAAATTATCATTGTTTATCCGTGAAGAAATTGGCTTTTATCTTCAGGATTACTATGCAAAAGACTGGGTAGACAATACCATGATTTTTATGGAGGTTTCAGATACCGATGAATTCTGGAAGGAACTTCTGGCTTTAGAACTTACAGATAAATATGAAAATGTAAGACTTACTCCTGTAAGAATGATGGATTGGGGAAAAGAGTGTTTTGTACATGATCCGTCTGGAATATTGTGGCATTTTGGTGAGTTTTTTAAGGAAAAAGAAATATGATTTACGCATTCGATACCTACTATTATGAGGATTATGCCAATACCGTGTGTCTTGCATTTGAGGACTGGGCATCTGATAAAGAAGTGGAAACCTTTATAGAACAAACCTCTGTAAGTTCAGCATATGAAAGCGGAGCTTTTTACAAAAGAGAATTACCCTGCATTGTAAGCCTGCTGGAGAAAATAACATTAAAGCTAGGAGATATTATTATCGTTGATGGATATGTTACCCTGGATAATGATGGGAAAATTGGTCTGGGCGGATACCTGTACAAAGAATTGGAAGAAAAATATCCTATAGTTGGGATTGCAAAAAATGAATTTACAACTCCGGATTCCCAGCGAAGAAGTGTAGTACGTGGAGAAAGTAAAACACCGCTTTTTGTAACCGCCAGGGGAATGAATGTGGATGAAGTTCAATTAAAAGTAGCACAGATGCATGGCGATTACAGGATACCTACACTGCTGAAAAAACTGGATCAGCTAAGCAGAACATAAACTTACGGGAAAAGTAAGTTTTTTATTTGTTAGCAATATACCGATTGGTATATTTTGATTATCTTTGTTATATTCCTTGAAAGAAAAAGAGGATTTTTTTTAATTAAAAATATACTGATCGGTATATTTAAAAATAAACCTATGAAAGAAGTATTTATAGTATCAGCAAAACGAACTCCTGTTGGTGGATTTTTAGGAAGCCTGTCCGGATTTACTGCGCCTCAGCTGGGTGCAATAGCCATTCAGCATGCTTATGAAAGTGTCGGACTTGCTCCGGAGCATATAGACAGTGTGTATATGGGAAATGTACTGAGTGCGGGACTTGGGCAGTCACCAGCGAGACAGGCTGCGATTTTTGCTAATATTCCCGTTGATAAAGATGCCACAACCATCAATAAAGTCTGTGCATCCGGAATGAAGTCAGCCATGATCGGAGCTCAGCAGATTCAACTTGGCCTTGACGATGTTGTCATGACCGGAGGAATGGAAAGCATGAGCAATGTTCCGCATTATGTCAAAATCCGTCAGGGAACAAAGCTGGGAGATACCAACCTTACTGATGGATTGATTAAAGACGGGCTATGGGATGTTTATAATGATTTTCATATGGGAAGTGCCGCCGAATTGGGTGTGAAAAAATATGGACTCACCAGACAGGAACTTGATGACTACGCTTTGTTTTCATATCAGCGGGCACAGGAAGCCTCAAAAAACTGTAAATTCAGCAATGAATTGATCCAGATATCAATTGAAGGAAAAAAAGAAACTACAATCGTCGATAAAGATGAAGATATTGACAAACTGATCCCAGAGAAAATTGCTCTGCTGAAACCTGCATTTGAGGCAGGCGGAGCTCTTACAGCTGCCAATTCCAGTAATTTGAACGATGGAGCTGCAGCGATACTATTAGCATCTTCTGAAGCTGTAGAACATCATAATCTGAAGCCATTGGCCAGAATAGTTGCCTATGCAGACGCAGCCCAGTCTCCGGAATGGTTTACCACTTCACCTTCTGTAGCGATTGAAAAACTGCTGAAACAAACTGGCCTTACACTATCTGATATTGACTTTTTCGAAATTAATGAAGCGTATTCTTCCGTGATTTTATCCAATCAGAAAATCCTTGGTTATGGTCTTAACAGGGTAAATATATATGGGGGATCCGTTGCCTTAGGACATCCAATTGGCGCTTCAGGAGCAAGAATTATGACCACTCTGGTGAATGTTTTACGCCAGGAAAAAGGAAAGTATGGAATTGCTGCCATCTGTAATGGAGGAGGAGGTGCTTCCGCAGTTCTCATTGAAAATATAAGCTAATAAGGCTGAAAGTCTTAGTTTTCCTCCTTTATTTAGAAAAGATCTTTCTTGAATTCAAATTTTGAGAAGGATCTTTTTATTTTGTAATGGATTGATTATCCATTAGTAAATCAAATTATTTAGTAAACACTAAAGAATTGATAAGCGTCTATTTTTGCTAAACTGACAAATATCATTACATTGTTATTTTTATTAATTCTAAATAAATATAAATTTGTCCCAAGAAATTTAACGAAGAAAATGAAAAAAATAATTACTCTTTCCGGTACTGTACTTGCTTTGCTGATGAATGCACAGGTGCAATATTGTACACCGGCTTTTCAGTATGGAGCTGATAGCAATATGATTAGCAATGTAAATTTCGGAACGATTAATCTATGGACAGTTTTGTCCCGGGAACTTATCTGATCAAAATTAAAGACGAAGAATCAAAAGCTTATCACAGAAAAGATGATTAAAAAATAGACACATCATATCTAAATCATATCCATATCAATTTTTGTTTTTTAATCGACAGGTCCTTTACCTGTCGGTTTTTTTATTTTGTATAATTATCTGATTTATATATTTTTAGGCGTGTATTATGAACCAGATTCCAGCAAATCCATAAGATCCTGCTTAGAAAATCCCTGAAGTTTCTTTCCGTCAGTGGCAAGAAGATTCTGAGCCAGCTGTTTCTTCTTATTTTGAAGCGTAAGTATTTTTTCCTCTACAGTATTGGAACAGATCATTCTTACAGCAATTACATTTTTGGTCTGTCCTATACGGTAACTACGGTCTATGGCCTGGTTTTCAGCTGCAGGATTCCACCACGGATCCACAAGGTAGATATAATCTGCCTGAGTAAGATTGAGACCGACACCACCAGCTTTTAAGCTGATAAGGAACACACGGATATCTTCATTTTTCTGGAAATTAGCTACTTTTTCTCCTCTGTCTTTAGTTTGTCCCGTTAAATATTCGAACTGGATGTTGTGATGCTCCAATTCTGCCTTTATCAGATCCAGCATTCCGACAAATTGAGAGAAAACAAGGATTTTATGATCTTTTGATTTCCCAAGGATCTGTTCCATCAAAATTTCGATTTTAACAGCATTTTCACCAGAATATCCTTCTTTCATCAAAACGGGTGAATTACATATCTGTCTGAGCCTTGTAAGCCCTGTAAGAACATGCATACTGTTTTTGTTCAGATCATCGTCATCATTAGCTGCAATAAACTCACGAAGTTCTTTTTCATAAGCATCGTAGATCTTGCGCTGTTCCGTATTCATTTCACAGTAGATTACTGTTTCTGTTTTTTCCGGAAGCTCTTTGGCAACCTGTTTCTTCGTTCTTCTGAGGATAAATGGCTTTATCTTCTGCTGAAGCTCCACTGCACGCTTACTGTACTCAAATTTATCAATAGGAACGGCATAAATATCTTTAAAATACTGTTTACTACCCAACAATCCGGGGCAGGCAAAGGAAAGCTGGCTATAAAGGTCAAAAGTGCTGTTTTCGACAGGCGTACCAGTCAGTACAATTCTGTTTCTCGATTGAAGCAGGCGTGCTGCTTTGTATCTTTCCGAATTTGGGTTTTTAATAACCTGTGATTCGTCCAGAAATACATAATTAAAATTAAAATTTTTCAAAAACCGGATATCGGAAAGAAGCATTCCATATGTAGTAAGAACAACTTCGTAATCAGGCATATGAGCCGTTGTTTTTGGTCGGTCTGCACCATAATGAAGCAGAACTTTTATAGAAGGCGCAAATTTGCTGATCTCTTCCTGCCAGTTGAAAAGCAGGGAAGTAGGAACCACAATAAGATTGGTGGTTTGTCCTCTTTTTTCTCTTTGCGAAAGAATAAAAGCAATGATCTGAATGGTTTTTCCCAATCCCATATCATCCGCAAGACATCCTCCGAAGTTGAAACCGTCAAGAAAGTTGAGCCAGTTGAGTCCGTCATGCTGGTAATCCCTTAGCTCAGCATTCAGTGCAGCGGGAATAGCTACTTGCGGGATATTCTTCACGCTGGAAAACTTCGTGGAATAAGAAGTGAGTTCTTCCTGAACCTCTTGGGTCAGAACTTCTTTTTCAAACAGCGAAGTAACCTCTGTAAAATTGATTTTCGGAATCTTTAAAAGTTCTTCATCAATTTCTCCTGCTTGAAAGTAAGCGGATATTTTTTCCATCCATTCTTCAGGGAGAATTCCCATGCTGCCGTCATCCAGCTGAACGAATTTACTCTTATTCCGGATCGCCCGGTGAAGATGTTTTAAGGATGCTTCTTTTGGGCCAAATCCTACTTTTAATTGAGCATTAAACCAATCCAGCCCGCTGGTAATCTGAATATTGATTTTAGCCCGGTTAGGGTTTAATTTGTTGTTTTTCAGCTTGTTAAAACCGAGTATGATGATCCCTTCATTCCGCCAGGTTTCAAATGCTTCAAGAAACCAGTTGTTATCCAGGAACTTATCCCTGTGAAGATAAAAATACTGATAGCCGTCCATCTGTTCTTCAAAATCCGGATGCTGCTGCATCACCAAAGAAGTAAAGCGGGCTTCTGCGGATTCATTTCTTTCTATTTTAAACGGATTTCCATTCTGATCTGTATCAAAAAGCTGCTTTCTGGAATAGACCGGAACTTCTACATCTCCGTATTTCATGACGGGCGTAATACCTATATAATTCTCCTGCTGGCGGAGATAAATGACTTTTTCAGTCTGATAATTTTTTTCTTCAAGCTGTACTTTTGTTGCGGTCTGTATATAGCTGTAATTAATATGAATACGATCTTCTAAATTGGAGAGGGTATTCTTCATAAACGCGTCATATTTTGAAGAATGAATCAGCAAAATCTCATTATTAGCCTTAAAGAACCTGATGATTCTGAGCATGTCCGGATCTTCTACAAAGCTGAAAATGTTTCGGTTATATACAAAATATTCATTTCTGAGAACAATATTTTTAAAAGGAATGGAAATGTCATTAAACAGCAATTCTCCGGTTATTTCAAAAAACGGATCTTTCTTAAATACAGATAATTGAACCTCCGCATCTAAAGTGTTTAATTCAACCTGACAAAGTGACTTTGCGGAAACTGTTTCAGCAATTTCACGGTCGTGATAATAGACTTCCAGTTCCAGAGGATTCTGTACAATGAGCTTTAAAGCTTCCAGTTCTGATGGATTGTAATCTTCATTGTAATTATTCTGGAAAGAGGTAATGGCAGTATAAAATTTGATGTCTTTTGGCTTCTCTGCTTTCCATATCAGCTGCATGGCATCTACAGGAGTGACAGGATTTTTTATTTTCCCTGTCTGTGTTATTTCTGCCTCCATGAGCGAAAAGGTCATATGATTGTAATAACGGTGTTTACCGATAACCAATATTTGTTTTTTACCTGTTTCCAGTACGGCCAGTTCATCCAGTTTAGAAGGAAGCTGGGAAAGAAGAGCTCCTGCCAGTATCACATCATCTACAGGAAGCATTTCCTTGATCTTGGGAAGTATTTCAAGTTTACCATCGGCATATTCCACCTTAAAATATTGATCCAGATCCGGTTCGTTTTCAAGACCATATCCTTTAGCTTTAGGCAGCAATGTTTTTTTGCGTAGAGTTTCATCAAAAAACAAAAGGTAATTTTTATCCTCAATAATGCAGTGGATAATTTCTGCCTGATGAGAGCAAAGCTGGTCTTTAGGATGATCACAGGTACAGGAGCAAAGCAGTGAACTGCCTATTTTGCTGATGGTAACCATCGGAAAATCCTGTAATGATGACTGTTTTGTAAATATTCCTGAATTATTTTCAATAGCAACGGGATAGATTTCACGAAAATCCCTGATCCCGATAAATGTACTGTCTGAGGTATGTTTCAGCAGGTCGTATACGGAAAGTGTACTGATATTGATGTTGTCAAGAATATATTCTGCCATAAAAATAGATGGTGACAAACTTACAAAAAACAAATGTATTGGAGAATCCGTTTTGGCTACAGCTTACCCCATTTTGGCAACTCCGGTATTTCCTGTAATGCAGACCTTTGTCCTGTAATTTTAAACCAAAAAAAAATGAAAACAATTTTTATAACAGGTGCTTCTACAGGATTAGGTAAAGCAACTGCCCAATTATTTCAAAACAACGGATGGAAAGTTATCGCTACCATGAGAAACCCTGAAGCAGCCGCCGACCTTGCCGCTTTGGAGAACGTAACTGTACTTCCGCTGGATGTTACCAATCCGGAACAGATACAGTCTACCGTACAACAGGCGCTGGAGCTTGGAGACATTGATGTAGTGTACAATAATGCAGGATATGGCTTAATAGGACCTTTGGAAGCCCTTACTGATGATCAGATCGTAAAACAGCTGAACACGAATTTATTAGGGGTTATACGCGTTACACAGGCATTTATTCCTTACTTCAGAGAGCAGAAAAAAGGAATGTTCATTTCTACAACGTCTATAGGAGGACTGGTTGCTTTCCCTTTAGGTTCTACTTATCACGCTACCAAATGGGCGCTTGAGGGTTGGAGCGAAAGTTTAGCTTTTGAACTTAATACGTTGGGAATTGATATTAAAACGGTTTCTCCCGGAGGAATCAAGACCGATTTTGTAAGCCGTTCTCTGGATTCAGCATCAAGTCCTGCTTATGAAGAGATGACCCATTCTCTGTTTTCTAAAATGGAAGGAATGATGGAAGCTGCTTCTACACCTGAACAGATTGCAGAAGTAGTGTATGAGGCTGCTACAGACGGCAAAAAGCAGTTGAGATATGTGGCAGGAGAAGATGCCAAAGCGATCTATGCACAACGTCTTGAATTAGGCGATGAGGCATTCAGAGAAGAGTTTAGAAAACAGTTTGTTTAATCAGTATTTTGAAAGACAGTATAAATAAATTTACTTTATACTGCCTTTTCATTCAATAATTTATAATTTTATATCATGGAAAAGAAAGACAGCATCCCTTTGAAAATTTCATCCATATCGGAACTGCACAATATATTACAGCTTCCCAAACCGCTTCATCCATTGGTAAGTCTTGTGGATAATACGACCATGAGCATCAAAAAAGATATGCTGAAGAGAAGCTTTATTCTGGATTTTTATAAAATCTCTTATAAATATTCTACCAACGGGAAAATGGGATATGGCCAGGGATATTATGATTTCAATGAGGGAGGAATGATGTTCACTGCCCCCGGACAGGTTCTTTCAACCGATGAGAATGCGGAATACTGCGGCTATACTTTACTCGTACACCCGGATTTTATCAGAAGCTATCCTTTAGCTAAGAATATTAAGAACTTCGGTTTCTTTTCTTATGATACCAATGAGGCACTGCATCTTTCTGATCAGGAAAAAAATACGGTAACAGGACTGTTGGATAGCATTGAATATGAATTGAATACGGCCATTGACGAAGTAAGTCAGGATGTTATTGTTTCTTATATTGACGTTCTTCTCAATTACAGCAATCGCTTTTATAAAAGGCAGTTTATTACCAGAAAGGCCGTTAATCATGATTTGCTGACCAAAATGGATACGGTGCTGGAAGATTATTTCAACCAGCAGGAAACATTAAATAAAGGGCTTCCTACCGTTGAGTTTCTGGCTTCCACGCTCAATGTCTCTCCCCATTATCTGAGTGACATGCTTCGTAACCTTACCGGCCTGAATGCCCAGCAGCATATTCATGAAAAACTGATTGAAAAGGCCAAAGAATACCTTACCACTACAGGCTTTTCTGTATCTGAAGTAGCTTATGCACTGGGATTTGAGCATCCGCAGTCATTCAATAAGCTGTTTAAAAAGAAAACAGATAAAACACCTCTGAGTTACAGACAGTCTTTTAATTAAATATCAATCACCCGGTTCAAATGCCGGGTGTTTTTTATTCAGAAAATAATAATTCATAAAGAGAAAAGATACCGGATTTAAGGGTTGGCAAAAATATATTCTTGCTTATTGGTTAAAATGGAACGCAAAAATGACAAAAACGGACTATATTTTAACGGGTGTGCGTATCTAACTTTGCAAAAGAATTTTATCACCCTGTTATCATGAACGAGAGAGAATCTTTTAATGCAAAAATGCCGACAGCCTGTTTCTTACTTTTCTTTGCCCATGGACTTGTTTTTTCTTCCTGGGCCAGCCGGATTCCTATCATCAAAAATGCTCTTTCGATCACTGAGGCAGAGTTGGGAACTCTGTTGCTTCTGATGCCTGTCGGGCAGCTTTCAACGATGGTTTTGGCGGGTAAACTGATCAGCATTTACGGAAGCAGTGGGATTATTAAAAAGTGTTTTTTACTGTATCCCTTTTTTCTTTTATTAATTGGTTTGTCGCCTTCGTACTGGACTTTGGCAGTTGTTCTGTTTTTCTTTGGAGTATCCGGGAATATGTGCAATATCGCGATCAATACACAGGCGATTGAAATAGAATCTATGACCAAAAGAACCCTGCTGTCATCATATCATGGAGCATGGTGCTTTGCAGGACTTACAGGAGCCGTAGTAGGGTTATTAATGATTAATCTTCATGTAGGAACTTTTTACCATTTTGTTGTTATTTTCATTCTGGTAGGAATACTTTGGTTCTACAGTAAAAGAAATCTTACCAATATTATCCATAAAGCAGAGCCTCAAACCCGGTCAATATTCAAGGCTGTGAACCCTACACTGGTTGGATTGGGAATTATAGGATTCCTGAGCATGGTGATTGAAGGAGCAATGTTCGACTGGAGCGGGGTTTATTTTCAGACTATAGTTAAAGCACCTGAAAACCTTGTGATACTGGGATATACAAGTTTTATCTTAATGATGACTTTAGGCCGTTTTATCGGGAATAAAATCATTGAAAGATATGGGAAAAAGATCGTTTTGCAATGTTGTGGCTTACTGATGAGCGGAGGGCTTTTTCTAAGTGTTTTCTTCCCGGAACTCTGGATTTGTATTATTGCTTTTATGATTATTGGTCTTGGAAGCTCACTGAGTGTACCGTCTGTGTACAGTACGGTAGGAAAGGTGAGTACGGTAGCTCCCAGCATTGCCTTATCATTTGTTTCCAGCATCTCATTTTTGGGGTTTCTTATGGGGCCGCCTCTTATCGGATATATTGCGGATAGTTTTGATCTCAGGTATTCATACGGTCTTTTTGCCTGTTTTGGAATTCTACTGGCGATTATGGCCGGGCAGATGAAGGTATTCAGAAAATCGTAACTGGTATTTTTGGGGAAGTTTGACCCCTTAAGTGTTTGGTAAAGTGTACAGCCCTGCATATCCTCAGATAATCAGGGCTGTTAATGGTGGTTCAGCAGGTATAAAGATGTTATATCCAGCTTTCTATAAGATGAAGCCACAGGGCTTTTTCTTTATTCAGCAGAAAAATAGCTGATGATGTTCTTTGGGTTGTGATTTCTCCTGTTACCTGCGTTTCAGTATAGGTGGCAAGTCCGTGATCATCCGAATAATTCACTTCAATATTTTCCACCTGAATATTTCGCCCCGGAAATTTTCCAAATACCGATGGAAGCCATTCTGAAAGCATTGATAAGGTGACTGCATCACCATTTCCATTGATCATCTTAAATTCAGGTGAGAATCCGGACAACAGCTTACTGTAAAGAGCCTCGCGGTTTTCTGTTTTCCCCTGAAACCATTTCTCGATATTTTTATGGAACTCTACTATTTCCCAGGTTATTTTTTCTGTGCTGTTCATATTTAAATGTATCATATTTTTTTGTTTTAAATTATATTTTAATTGATAATTTTCGTTAATCTGCTTCCTGCCCATAGTCCGATAAGCTGAAAAATTCCGATCATTCCTGCAGCTATGGCAAATGCTTCCGTAAATCCCAGAACTTCTATGAGATTAAAAAATAAAGTACCGATAATAGCTCCGCCGCTAACACTTCCAATCTGAATACCTATACTTACAAGTCCTGAAGCCTGGCCTGCTTTATCCCTGGAGACCAAAGAAATGGCTGTCCGCATCATAACCGGCATGATGGTACCGTGTCCGAATCCGGCGATAAACAAAGTGATATGAGTGATTAAAGATGGTTTTTGCTGAAAATGAAAAACCAGTGCGCTCGTTATAAAACCGGTCATCAATAATCCCAATCCTGTATAGATCATTTTTGCTGTGGTCATTTTTATCCGCGAAGTTACCAGAGGAGCTAGGAAAAAGGCAAGTCCGTAAGGAACTATCGCTAAACCTGTCTGCATTGAGTTTTGATGAAGAAACTGCTGAAGATAATAGGGATAACAAATGAATAAACCCGCAGTGAAATTATAAAAGAAAATAATCAGAAGACTGAATGCAAAAGGTTTTTGCTGCAGCAATCCAGGATCTATAAGTACCGGACGGCTTTTTTGCACTTGTCTCTTTTCATATTTTAAAAACGAAATGAATACTAAAATTCCTGCAAAAAGAATCCCGAAAATCCACCAGGTCCATTCAAATTTCTGTCCGAAAATAAGAGGGCAGATAAGCATTAGCAAAGCAAAAATTAATAATAAAGCTCCGGTAAAATCAATACCTGTTTGCTCTTTTTTATTACTGTTGTTCATCGTAAAATGAATTCCCGTAATACAGATCACCGTAACGGGCACATTTACAAGAAATACCATTTCCCATGAAAAATGTCCCCAATGCATGCTTAAGAGAAGTCCTCCAAACAACTGTCCGATTACTGAAGCAAGGCCAAATACAGAACTGAAAAGGCTTACTGCTTTAGGCTGTTCGTCACTGCTGAAAATGTCTTTTATAGAGGCCAATACCTGTGGAGCTAGCAGTGATGCTCCTACACCCTGGAACAGTCTGAAAATAATCAGCCGGGTAACATCCGGTGAAAAAGCACAGGCCAGGGATGAAAACAGGAAAGTGTATAATCCTGTAATAAAAACCTTTTTACGGCCGTAAATATCTCCAAGGCGTCCCCCGCAAACAACAAGTGCAGCATAGGTAAGGCCGTAAATGGCGATAACCATCTGTAGCTCATGATCACTGGCGTTGAAGGCTTTTTTAATAGAAGGCAAAGCCATATTGACGATAAAATAATCCAGCGGTGAGAGAAAAGCACCTGCAATCAGAAAATTAAGTGCCTGCCATCGTTTCGGATAGGTATTCATATTTTTTTTAGGCAAAATTACCCGCTTATATTCTGTTAAAATTGTACTTTTGGAGGAAAATACAGTGTGTTATGAAAGGACTGCCCCTTGAAGGAATTGATGTAAGGGAAATACAACTGAAAGAAGAAGACTTCGTATTTAAAACAAAGACTTTTTTCTCATTCATTTATATTGTTAAAGGGACAGGTACCCTGGTGTATGATGACCGCAGTATTAATTTTACAGAGGGTAAACTTTTCATCATTCCACAGCAGGAAACATATTGTTTCAGGAGTGAAGCTGCAGAATTTATCAGTATCCGGTGTCCGCTTGATTTTATTGATAAAATCCGGCTGGAGGCAGACCGTATTGAAAGTTGCGAGAATTTGTATAAACTTCAATACATCAGCCATAATTATCATGCGAGAGCTGGATGTGTCTTCAGGGATAAAAATGATGAAAAATTTGCTGAAACCCTTATCCTGCAGATCGCCTATGAGTTCAAAAATAAAGCGGAAGATTATCTTATTATCCGCAACTGCATGTCGATCCTTCTGAATCTGATAGCCAGAAATATCATTCAAAGTGAAACATCTGGGCTTCAGGAAAACCGGAAAGCTTTTTCTATCATGAAGATCGTTGCTTATATTCAGCAGCATATAAAAGATCGTGAGAAAACCGGAATTCAGGTTATTGCCGGTCATTTTGGAATTTCCGGGAATTATTTCGGGGAATATTTTAAACAGCAGACGGGAGTTTCCTACCAGGATTATCTGCTGGATTACAGATTGAAGCTGGTGGAAACCTATTTAAAATACAGCAGCGTACGGCTAAGTGAAATTGCTTATGAACTCCAGTTCAGTGATGAGAGTCATCTTTCCAAACTTTTTAAAAAACATAGGGGAGTTACTCCCGGCGAATACAGGAAGAATTTCAAATAAAGCTTTTATGTTTCAGCCTTTTCAATAATTTTTAATTCCTGGTAAAAAAAATATAAAGTTAACTATATAGTTGACTCTATTATTTGACTTTTGAGGCGATCTTTTTTTATTCATAATGAATTATAAAACCTGAAGTTCTTTAAACACCTCAATAATCGCTTCAATAAGGCCTTTATCTACTGTTTTTTCTGAAGCTGCGTCCGGTAAAAGAGCTCTTAGGTCACCATGATCATCACGTTCAATAACGACTTCTGTGCCGTCAACATCCACATATAATTTATATCCATAAGAAAAAGTGGCAAGCTTTCCGTTGAAAAGCAGCTCTTCACCCTTATAAGTTACCGGTACTTCAAATTCTTCCATTGCCGTGAGTTTCTATTCAATTAAATCTGAGCAAATGTCGGAAAATTTTAATTCATATCATCATAAAAATGGCAATGATAACGCCATACAATCCGGATTACTAAAATTATTTATAGGTTAAAATCTGTATATTTATCCTTCGTTATGAAAGCATTTCTATAAACAGGAAATAATCAATGAAACTGAAACGAACTCCTATGAAAAATACCATTACCCTTTTCTGGTTCAGACGTGATTTAAGGCTGGAAGATAATACAGGTCTGCATCATGCACTTCAATCTGATGCTCCTGTAATGCCCATTTTTATATTTGATACCGATATTCTCGGGAAGCTGGAGGATAAAGAAGACCGCAGGGTTGATTATATCCATCAGGCTTTGGAGAATATCAATATTTCCTTGAAAAAGTACCATTCAAAAGTTAATACCTACTGTGGTAAACCTATAGAGATATTCAAAAAACTATTTGAAGAATATGATGTTTCAGGCGTTTTCTGCAACAGGGATTATGAACCTCAGGCGATTGAAAGAGACAAGGGAATCTATTATTTTTTCAGAGAAAAGCATATTCCTTTTAAAGCCTATAAAGATCAGGTAATTTTTGATAAAGACCAGATTATTAAAAAAGACGGCTCACCCTACACGGTTTACACCCCTTTTGCAAAGAAATGGCGGGAAGCATTAGCGCCTGAACACTACCAATCGTTTAATGTAAATCTTAAAAACCTTTTCCCCCAGGAGTATGCTGCCATTCTTTCTTTAAAGGAAACAGGTTTCAAAAAAACAGGGCTAACCTTCACAGAACCTGTTCTGGATGCTTCCATTATAGATAACTATGATCAGTTTCGTGATTATCCGGCATTACAGCATACCACACAGCTTGGAATTGCGTTACGTTTTGGCACCATCAGCATCAGAAAATGCGTGGCTTTTGCATTGAAACATAATGCTGTATGGCTTTCAGAGCTGATCTGGCGTGAATTTTTTATGCAGATTCTGTATCATTTTCCTCAGGTTGTTCATCAATCGTTTAAAAGTCAGTATGACAATATCCGTTGGCGGAATAATGAAGAAGAGTTTAAGCACTGGTGCGAAGGAACTACAGGTTACCCGATCGTAGATGCCGGAATCAGAGAACTCAATCAGACAGGCTACATGCATAACCGGGTAAGAATGATTGTGGCAAGTTTCTTATGCAAGCATCTTCTGATCGACTGGCGATGGGGGGAAGCGTATTTTGCCTTAAAACTGAATGATTATGATCTGTCTGCCAATAACGGGAACTGGCAGTGGGCAGCAGGAAGCGGCTGTGATGCGGCACCTTATTTCAGGGTTTTTAATCCCACCGCTCAGATGGAAAAATTTGATAAAGAATTGGTCTATATCAAAAAATGGCTCCCGGAGTGGAATACACCAGCATATCCTTCACCAATAGTAGAACATACTTTTGCCCGGGAAAGAGCTTTATCCGAATACAAAAAAGCACTGGCCTAAACAATTTGATACCAGCAAAATGTCCGGTGGCAAAAAGTTACCGGCATCACCAATTGATAGGTAAGATGAAGTTACTTTTGGTAAATCTAAAGTAATAAGAAAGAAAAGCTGAAGTATTTATACATAATAACCGTTTTTCTTAGCAGTATGATTCAAATCATACCCGCCGGTATACATCCTTAGTTATATTTGCCCATCGAAATTTCATATTTCTGACAAATTACAGTATAACCTTCCGATGATTCGGGAGGTTTTTTTTGGAAAAATTTTCATAATATAGATTGTGTCAGACAAATAACCTTTTGTATCCGCATATTAAAACAATATTATTGCTGATTTCCTATAACATTATATAAATATAAATGAAAGAACATCATTTATTGTAACAGCTCATTCAATTAGGATTTATAATGCTTGTAAAGTCCGGGTATTTTTACTTCCTAAATTCCTTATTTCGTAATTCTTCATGAATAGAGTAGAAAAAATGGTAATGTAAAACAGGTTTTTGATTGCTTTTTGTTAATTAAAAGTGTGGTTTTTACATTTTTTTTTCATCTTATTTTAAAAAAAAATAAGTTCTTCTTATCATACTATTTATTTTGAAAACAGAATTTTTTTCTGGCACTTATTTGCATTGCAATTAATTGTGAATTCATGTCTTATGAAATAAGTAAGTGTTAAATTCATGATAACCTTATCATATTTTTTATACAATTCATATCATAAAAAATCGATATGTAATATGTTGATATGCAGTAGATAATGGTGGATTTGTTTTTTTTATTCAGATGAATTTTTATATTTGTAATGTTACCAAAATGTTAACGAACTAATGAATCAGAACTTTATTCATACGTATGTCTCTGTAGATTGTGTTGTTTTCGGATTCGACCATGAAAACCGGTTGAATATCTTATTAGTGCAGCGCCATGTTGATGACATTCCATTGGAAAAACAAATTAAGCTGCCGGGCAGTTTGATCTTTAGTGACGAAGATGTGGATGATGCCGCACAAAGAGTCCTTCATGAACTTACAGGGATTAAAAAAATGGTTCTTAAGCAGTTCAGATGCTTTGCTGACCCTATGAGGGCAAGCAATGTACATGATATAAAATGGATGGATAAAGAATACAAGCATCATATAGACAGAATTATTACAGTGGCCTATCTTTCCCTTTGCAAAATAGATCATAAGATCAACAGTACAAAATATGATACCGTAGACTGGTATCCTATTGATGAGGTTCCGGTATTGCCTTTTGATCATAACAAAATTATCAATGAATCCCTGATAGAGATTAGAAAATGGATTGAATCAGATTTCTCCATTATTTTCGAGCTGCTCCCGAAAAGATTTACCATCAGGCAGCTCTATCAGCTCTACAGTGCTTTAAGTGAAAAAAATATTGACATTAAGAATTTCCATAAAAAAATATCTTCATTCCCTTATATTGTTCCCCTGGATGAAATTCAAAAAGATGTATCACACCGTGCAGCAAGATATTACAGATTTGATGCTAAGATTTACAAGAAAAACAATACAAAACTTATAAAATAACCTTTTTAAAAAATTATGTACTTACTAGGCTATGACATTGGCAGCTCTTCTGTGAAAGTTTGTCTCATTGAGGCATCCAGTGGAAAAGTGATTGCTTCTGAATTTTCTCCAAAAAAAGAAATGAAAATCACTGCTATAAATCCGGGATGGGCAGAACAAAACCCGGTCGACTGGTGGATCAATCTGAAATTGGCACATGAAGCTGTTATGCATGAATCCGGAGTACATGCTGAAGATATTAAAGGAATCGGAATTACCTGGCAGATGCATGGGTTGATTCTGGTAGACAAAGACCAGAACCTTCTAAGGCCGTCAATTATCTGGTGTGACAGCCGTGCTGTTCCGTATGGTGAGAAAGCCTTCAAAACAATAGGAGAGGAAAAATGCCTGTCACAGCTTTTAAATTCACCAGGGAATTTTACCGCATCAAAGCTGGCATGGGTAAAAGAAAACGAGCCGGAAATTTTTGAAAAAATAGATAAAATAATGCTTCCGGGAGACTATATTGCGATGAGACTGTCCGGACAGATAGGAATGACTATCGAAGGTTTATCAGAAGGAATCTTCTGGGATTTTAAAAACAACTGTATTTCAGAAGATATTCTTAATTACTATGGAATTCCCAAAAGTTTTTTCCCGGAAATTGTCCCTACATTCGGTATTCAGGCTGTGGTTTCCAGACAAGCAGCTGAGGAGCTTGGGTTAAAAGAAGGTACCCCTATTTCATACAGAGCAGGGGACCAGCCCAACAATGCACTTTCCCTGAATGTTTTTAATCCCGGAGAAATTGCCTCTACTGCAGGAACTTCAGGAGTGGTTTATGGAGTGCTGGACCAGCTGGAATATGATAAATTATCCAGGGTCAATACATTTGCCCATGTCAATTACACGCCGGAACAGATCAGGTTGGGAGTTTTATTGTGTATCAACGGAACCGGTATTTTAAACTCCTGGTTAAAGCATAATTTCGCAACCTCGCTCTCATCTTACGGTGATATGAATGATATGGCTTCACTCTCACCTATAGGTTCAAAAGGATTAAGTATTATTCCCTTTGGAAACGGAGCGGAAAGAGTGCTTGAAAATAAAGATACAAGCTGCTCTATTCACGGAATTAACTTCAATATCCATTCAAAAGGAGATATTCTGCGTGCAGCGCAGGAAGGTATTGTATTCTCCTACGAATACGGAATGGATATCATGAGAAATATCGGAATGGATATCCAGGTGATCCGTGCAGGAAATGCCAACATGTTTTTAAGTTCGATTTTTCGCCAGTCGCTAGCCAGTGTCAGCAATGCGGTCATTGAACTTTATGATACCGATGGAGCGGTAGGAGCGGCAAGAGCAGCCGGAATGGGAATAGGGTTTTATTTAGATTCCAGAGAAGCATTTTCTTCACTTGAAAAAATAGCGGTGATAGAGCCTGAACATGAAAAACAAGAACAATATTTAGAAGCCTATGCCAGATGGAAACATCATCTTAACGAAATAATCTAGAAGAATTACAACAGCATTTTTCATCCTCTTACTGACTTTTAAGAATCAGTGAGAAGGGGATCTCTACGCAAAAAATTAAAACAAATTAAAAATAATCAAATAAATATGAACACTTTAACAGGTACAAAAGAGTTTTTTACAGGTATTGAAAAAATCAGGTTTGAAGGGAAGGAGAGCAAAAATCCGTTGGCATTCCGCTATTATGATGCTGAAAAGATCGTGATGGGAAAACCTATGAAAGACTGGACAAAATTTGCAATGGCATGGTGGCATACCTTATGTGCAAACGGAAGCGATCCGTTCGGAGGACCTACCATCCACCACCCATGGGATATCGGAAATGATGCGGTAACCAGAGCCATGCACAAAATGGACGCCGGTTTCGAATTCATGTCTAAAATGGGCTTCAATTATTACTGCTTCCATGATATCGACCTGGTAGACCCGGCCAGCAACTGGAAAGACTATGAGAAAAATATGCAGACTATTGTTGAGTATGCAAAACAAAAGCAGCAGGAAACCGGAATTAAACTGTTGTGGGGAACAGCCAATGTTTTCACCCATGAAAGATACATGAACGGAGCTTCTACCAACCCGAATTTTGATGTAGTAGCCTGTGCAGGAACGCAGGTAAAGAATTCAATTGATGCAACCATCGCACTGGGAGGTGAAAATTACGTTTTCTGGGGCGGAAGAGAAGGGTATATGAGTCTTTTAAACACGGATATGAAGCGTGAAAAGGACCATCTGGCCCGTTTCCTTTCCATGTCAAGAGATTATGCACGCCAGCAGGGCTTTAAAGGAACTTTTCTGATTGAACCAAAACCAATGGAGCCTACCAAACATCAGTATGATTACGATTCTGAAACCGTAATCGGATTTCTTAGACATTACGGATTAGACAAAGATTTTAAACTGAATATCGAAGTAAACCACGCTACATTGGCAGGTCACACATTCGAGCATGAGCTTCAGGTTGCTGTTGATGCCGGGCTTTTAGGAAGTATTGATGCGAACAGAGGAGACTATCAGAACGGATGGGATACCGACCAATTCCCTATCGATTACTACGATATGGTTCAGGCATGGCTGGTACTGCTTCCGGCAGGAGGTCTGGGAACCGGAGGGGTAAACTTTGATGCCAAAATCAGAAGAAATTCTATTGATGCTGAAGATCTGTTCATTTCCCACATTTCAGGGATGGACGTTTTCGCCAAAGGCCTTCTTGCTGCAGCTGATATTCTTGAAAATTCGGATTACAAAAAACTGAGAACAGACCGCTACGCTTCTTTTGATAACGGAAATGGAAAAGCATTCGAAGAAGGTACGCTTACACTGGAAGACCTTCAGAGAATAGCTCACGAAACCGGCGAACCACAGCCAAAAAGCGGGAAACAGGAATTGTTTGAAGCCATCGTGAATATGTATATATAATAAAAAAATAAAAGGCTTATAAACACTAAGGATTTTTATAAACTATAATTATTAAACAGCCTTTTATTCAACAACTAATACTAAAATAATAATTATGAACCGATTTTATTTCAATAAAAGCAATAGAGCGGCATTATTTTTTGCAATGACTTTATTGCCTTCCGGCATAGCATATTCACAGGTTAAAAAAGATACAGTAGCTAAGGAAAATAAAATAGATGAAGTTGTTGTGATAGGATATGGAACCCAGAGAAAAGAAGCTGTGACAGGTTCCGTTGCTACTGTTAAAGGAGATGCTTTGCGTGAAGTACCTTCTGCCAACATTACCCAGGCATTACAGGGAAGAACAGCAGGGGTAGATATTTCACAAACCTCTACAAAGCCGGGTGCTGCCATGCAGATCCGTATCAGGGGAACAAGATCGCTGACAGGGGATAATAACCCGTTGATTGTACTGGATGGTATTCCTTTTGTGGGATCACTGGGAGATATAAGCTCAAGTGATATCAAAAGTATTGACATACTGAAGGATGCTTCTGCTACAGCCATCTACGGATCCAGAGGGGCAAACGGTGTTATCCTTGTTACGACAAACAGAGGAGCCAAAGGGCAGAGGCCCAAATTCAGTTACAATACGTTTACAGGAGTACAGACCTTGTTTTCAAAATATCCTATGATGGACGGGCCACAGTTTGCAAAGCTTCGTGCTTACGCGATTCCTGCAGGAAATACGACACCTTTGTATTCCAACGGGGCTGATGAAAACAGCAGCGTCAATACAGACTGGCAAAGCCTGTATTATAAACCGGCGATGATGACCAGTCATGATATAGGAGTTTCCGGCGGAACAGAAGGAGGAAATTATAATGTAGGCTTGTCATATTTCAAGCAAAATGCATTAATTCCTATTCAAAGTTATGAAAGATTTGCTCTTCGTATGGCGATTGATCAGCAGGTGGGATCTATCTTTAAGTTCGGTTTCACTACCAATACCAATTATTCAGTTTCGGAAGGAAATGGGGTAAACCCGGGAGCTGTTTTAGGATATTCTCCTATTGCTAATCCTTACAATGCGGACGGAACTCCGAAAAGAGTAATGAGTACAGCTGGCGGTATCGACCAGACATGGATTTATACCAGAAGAAGCTTAGAAAGCCTGGCAGATAAATACATTGATGAAACCAAATCTTTTGCATCCTATAACAACCTTTACGGAGAAGCCAGTCTTCCAATCAAAGGATTAAAATACAGATTAAATGTAGGGTTGGATTTCCGTACCTCAAACAGCGGAAACTACAGCGGTGTAGGAATCTTTAATACAAACCCACTGGGGCCGTCATCTGCAGGAAGAGGGAATAACCAGACCTACCATTGGGTATTGGAAAACCTTTTAACGTATGACCGCACATTCGGTAAGCATAAGGTAAACGCCGTAGCATTATATTCCGCAGAACAGAATAAGTATACAAGCTCATACATGAGTGCAAAGAATGTTCCGGCAGACTTTTTCCAGTATTATAACTTAGGACAGTCGCCGCAGGCAGATATTACGGTAAGACCTGAAGACCAGGTGTACTGGAAAACCGGCCTGCTTTCAGCGATGGGAAGAATCATGTATACGTATGATAACAAGTATATGCTGACGGCAACCCTTCGTGCCGACGGATCTTCGAGGCTGGCTCCGGGAAACAAATGGCATACCTATCCCGCATTATCATTAGGATGGAATGTTACCAATGAATCTTTCATGCAGAATATCAAAGTGATTAATCTCCTTAAATTCAGAGCCGGATGGGGACAGACTTCCAATCAGGCAGTGGATCCATATTCTACGATGGGAAGATTTAACGTAGCTCCTTATAACTACGGAAGTGCAGGAAGTACAGGAATCTATGGAAATCAGCCACCTAACCCAAGCCTGGGATGGGAATATTCAAAAACACAAAACTACGGAGTAGATTTCGGGATATTGAACAACCGTCTTACTGGTAGCGTGGAGTATTACAAAACCCATACCTATGATCTGTTAACACAGAAAAGTCTTCCGGCATCAAGCGGATGGTCTTCCATTGTTTCCAATGTGGCAGAAACAGAAAATAAAGGGGTGGAAGTTTCTTTAAACGGGGTTATTTTTGATAATCCGGATGGATTTACCTGGGAAGCAGGAGTTAATTTCTATACCAATAAAAACAAAATTTTATCGCTTGCATCAGGAACAGAACGAGACATCAATAACTCATGGTTTGTAGGGCATAATATCAATTCATTATACGATTATCAGTATATAGGTCTTTGGCAGGCAGGCGATCCTTATCAGAATATTCTGGAACCCGGAACTGCTGCGGATGTAATAGGATCTATCAAAGTTCTTTACACCGGAGGCTATAATGCTGACGGAACACCTGTAAGAGCCATTGGACCGGATGACAGACAGATTTTTGATACGGCTCCGAAATTCCAGGGAGGATTTAATATGCGTTTTGCTTACAAAAATTTTGAACTGAGCACAGTTGGAGCTTTTCAGCACGGAGGAATCCTGGTAAGTACTATTTACGGATCTGCAAGTTATCTTAACCGATTAACAGGAAGAGGAAATAACGTAGATGTAGATTACTGGACAGAAGACAATACAGGAGCTTATTTTCCTCGTCCGGGACGCCATCTGAGCGGTGACAATCCAAAATATTCTTCTACTTTGGCGATGTTTGATGCTTCTTATCTTAAGCTTCGTACCATTACCTTAGGCTATAATGTCAACAAAGATTTTTTAAAGGATCTGAAAATTACCAGCTTAAGAATTTACTTCACCGTAACCAATCCTGTTGTACTATTCTCCCCTTATCATAAGTTCTCAGGAATGGATCCGGAACCGAACTCTTTCGGAAATGAAAACCAGGCAGTAAGTGGATATCAGAGCCGCCAGCTTGTTATAGGAACCAATAACCCTTCCACAAGAAACTACTTAATGGGACTTAACTTAACCTTTTAAAACTGTATTGTCATGATAAATTTTAATAAAAAACTGTTATTAGGAGCAATCTTTTTATCCTTAACATTTACAGGTTGTAATGAAATTCTTGATGAACAGCCAAGATCAATATATACCGCTGATTATTTTAATACACCGGATGGTGTTAATCAGGGATTTACGGCTTTATACAGGCAGATGAGATTACTGTACGGCAATGGCTACTTTATGAGCAATTGTCAGAACGGAACCGACGAATCTACCTGGGCACAAAGTGCTGACGGGAACTTTAAAGAACTGGATATGTCCGGAAACGGTATTATCAATTCCAATACTTTTCCTACAAGTATGGTCTGGAACTCTGTGTTCCCGTATATCAATACAGCCAACGGTATCATTGAAAAAGGACCAGGATTCGGAATTGCAGAATCTATGATTTCTGAAGCCCGTTTCTTCCGTGGATTCTACTATTTCATGCTGGTGCAGACCTATGGAGGAGTTCCACTGGATTTAGGAGCAGGAGAATTGAAATACAACAACCTGCCATCCACAACTTCTGCAAGAAATACCGTACCGGAAGTATACACAAAAACGGTTTTTGCTGACTTTAAAAAAGCAATAGAAAATCTGCCTGCCTCACCAAGGGTAACCGGAGGTGTCACTAAAAATGTAGCAAGACTGATGCTTGCCAAAGCTTATCTTACCTACGGATGGTGGCTGCAGAATCCCAACGGGATTCCAACTTATCCTGAAGCGACAAGAACTGACCCGGACGGACACAATGCCCAGTGGTATTTCCAGCAGGCTTATGATATTGCGATGGAAGGAATCAATAATCCGGGACCCTATGCGCTTCAGCCTACCTTCTATGATGTCAATGTAGGTTCCAATGACAGAAATACAGAATCTATGTTGTATGCAGACCATACACAGTCTAGTACATACTACAATGAAAGTGATCCTGTAGGATTTGGGTCAGGCTGGGCTCCGGACAATTTTGCAGCATGGATGCAAACCTGGAATTATACGGCGATTAAAAGCAGCAGAACAACCGCATGGTTAGGGGCAGACGTTGTTAGCCCCGTACAGAGAGAAGCAGCACAGCCTTTGGGACGTCCATGGGTGCGTATGTGTCCTACTTTAGGCGTTATTAAAAATACTTTTGCAGATAAAACCAATGATTCCCGTTATGACGGAACCTTTGTAACCACTTACAGAGGAAACTGGAACAAGAATGGAACAGGGTTAACGTCAGTTCCTGTGCTTTATAACGCCAATAATTTACCTGTACAGCCCGGAGGAGCTATCTTAAGCTTCCTGAATGATGACAGCCAGGCGCCTTCTTACCCTACAGGATCCGGACAAAGCGGTGTAGGAGCAGGAACCCTTCCAGGGAGAGCAGACTGGGTCATTGCACCGAACGGAATCAGCAGAATTGTATACCCGGGCTTATGGAAAATTGGAACTTACCGTACCGATGACCCGAACGGCTTAGGATATCCGAATGCAGGATTAACCCGTCCTTTCAGTGTTGCCAAATTTTCAGAATTCTATTTTATTGCCGCAGAAGCAGCCGTAAAAGGGGCTTCAGGAGCTATGACAGCCAGAGATCTTATCAACGTCATCCGTGCCCGTGCAGGAAAATGGAAGTTCAATAATGCCCAGAATACCGCTTACGTAGCAGATAACAGTGCTGCAATGACTGCTGCCACACCTGCTGTAATTACCATTGATTATATCCTGACAGAAAGATCCCGTGAATATTACGGAGAGTTCTACAGATGGTATGATCTGGTACGTACACAGAAATGGGGAGATTATGCTGCCAGTTATCAGATTGGAGGAGCTTCTTATGGAGATCACACTCCACAAACGGTGACAAGAACGATAAAACCTTTTCATTATCTGAGACCGATTCCTCAGAACCAGATTGATGCAATGGAAGTATCAGCTGATATTAAGGCAAAATACCAGAATCCCGGATACAATTAATTTCATTCTACATTCATATCAACAACAGAGTAGGTGTGTAAGCACCTGCTTTGTTTATCTGAATTAAATTTCAAAACTATGGAAAAAACCTGGCGTTGGTTTGGCAAAAAAGATAAAGTAAAACTAAGTACACTCCGTCAGATCGGAGTAGAAGGAATTGTTTCTGCCCTGCATGATATCCCAAACGGAGAAATCTGGAATCCGGAGGCCATCAATGATTATAAAAACTATATAGAAAGCCACGGACTTCGCTGGTCTGTTGTGGAAAGTCTTCCCGTGAGCGAAGCCATCAAATACGGCGGTGAAGACCGTGACTCTTTAATAGAAAATTATATCACGAGCCTTGAAAATCTGGGTAAAGCAGGCATTACAACAGTTTGCTACAACTTTATGCCTGTTCTCGACTGGGCAAGAACCGATCTTTTTCACGAATGGGAAGACGGTTCGTCATCACTTTATTTTGACAAAGCCAAGTTTGCGTACTTCGAAATTCATATTCTCAAAAGAGAAGGAGCAGAAAAAGATTATAGCGTAGAGATCCTTCAAAAAGTAGAAGAATTAAAAAATACGTTAACAGAAAAAGATAACAATGATCTGATAGACTCAGTTATTGTAAAAACACAGGGATTTGTTAACGGAAATATTAAAGAAGGTGAATTGAATCCTGTAGAAAAGTTCAAAAGTTTATTGGCATTGTATGATGGTATAGATAAAAACCAGCTTCGCCAAAATATGAAATATTTCCTCGAAAGAATAATGCCTGTCTGTGAAAAATGGAATATCCAGATGTGTGTACATCCAGACGATCCCCCGTTTTCATTACTGGGACTACCCAGAATAGTGACGAATGAAGAAGACATTGACTGGCTTTTGAAAGCGGTTGATAATCCTCACAACGGATTGACCTTCTGTGCCGGATCTCTCAGTGCCAACCTTCAGAATGATGTTCCCAAGCTGGCTCAGAAGTTTGCCCACCGTACCAAATTCGTTCACCTGAGAAGTACAAATGTTTTTGAAAACGGCGATTTCATCGAGGCTCACCATCTGGGAGGAAGAGGAAAACTCATTGAAGTAATCCGTGTATTTGAAAAAGAAAATCCTAACCTTCCGATGAGAATTGACCACGGAAGACTTTTAACCGAGGACGTTGATAAAGGTTATAATCCCGGCTATTCATTTTTAGGAAGAATGCTAGCATTGGGTCAGATCGAAGGCGTAATGGCTGCAGTACAGTCGGAATCACAAAAAAATTAATCTGCGTTTGTAATAAAATAGAAAAAGTAAAATGAAAGACCTGTTTAGTATTGAAAACAAAGTAGCAGTCATCACAGGGGCTTCGGGCGTTTTGGGAGGCAGCCTTGCCAAAAGTTTTATAGAGGCCGGAGCAAAAGTTGTTGCACTGGGAAGAAACCAGGAAACATTGGATGCCCGGGTAAAAGAACTGACAGATTTAGGCGGGGATGCACTTGCTGTAGAAGCCAATGTGATGGATATTGAAAGCCTTGAAGCGGCTTCAGTGAAAATAAAGGAAAAATATGGACATATTGATATTCTGCTCAATATAGCGGGTGGAAATATTCCGGCAGCTACCTTGTCTCCCGAACAGTCATTTTTTGATATGAATATGAAAGGATGGGCTGAGGTTACCGATCTCAATATCAACGGAACCGTTTATCCGAGCTATGTTTTTGGAAAAACAATGGCTGAGCAGGGGAGCGGTAACATTATTAATATTTCTTCCATGGCTGCCTATTCAGCCATTACAAGAGTGGCCGGATATTCTGCCGCCAAATCGGCAATTACCAATTTTACCCAATGGCTGGCCTCAGATCTGGCATTGAAATTCGGAGATAAAATACGGGTGAATGCAGTGGCACCTGGTTTTTTCATTGGAGATCAGAACCGTGCGATTCTTTTGAATCCGGATGGAAGCTTAACGGAGAGAAGTAAAAAAGTAATGGCCAAAACGCCCATGCAGAGATTTGGAGAAGTGGAAGAACTGAATGGGGTTGTACAGTTTCTGTGTTCCGATGCAGCAAGTTTCATCACAGGAGCACTGATTCCTGTTGACGGGGGCTTCAGCGCATTCAGTGGAGTATAAAAATTAATTTCTTCATATACAGTGAACAGGACCTTAATGGTTTCATTCAAGGTTCTGTTTTTTTAATGCAGATTTTTTAAAGTCTTACGATGTTAAGAGGAGAACTGTTTAACCTGTTATATTGATTATTTAACAAAAAGGTTTAACCACTTAAATTTTTTTGAGCCAGGCTTTATGCATAATAAGCATAGCTAAGTTTTTTGAAAATCTTTGCCTATTGAGCGAAGTCGAAATGTTCATCTTATGTGAACTTTTCTGCAGAATTATTTTAAACTTTCTTAAGTGAGCTAAAGTGTTTTAAAATAAAGCTTTTGTGACTTTTGTGGTTTTGCAGAGTTTAAACAAGTTAATTAAAATTCAGGATTGTAAAAATAAATAATGAGTAATTCCATTAAAAATAAAGGTGTTTTCGGAGAGTCGTTTTTGCTTGAATCAGCAAAGGCAGAGCATCTGTATTTCGGTTATGCGAAGGAAATGCCGGTGATCGATTATCACAATCATTTGGAGCCTGATGTTATTTCTGCCAATCAGAATTTCCGTTCTCCAACGGCTATCTGGCTGGATGGTGACCACTACAAATGGAGAGCCATGAGAAATTTTGGTATTGATGAGCAGTTTATTTCCGGAAATGCTTCAGATCACGAAAAATTCAGGAAATGGGCAGAAGTGGTGCCTTATACTCTTCGTAACCCATTATTTCACTGGACACATCTGGAACTCAGAAATCCTTTTGGTATTAACGAATATTTATCACCCAATAATGCAGATACGGTGCATCATCAGATGAATGAAAGTCTGCAGACACCTGGTTTTTTACCACAATCCATCATTCAGAATTTTAAGGTAGAAGCCTTGTGTACTACGGATGATCCTGCTGATGATCTGGTTCATCATAAAGCTTTAAAAAACAGTGGATTTAAAACAGCTGTTATTCCCGCTTTCCGCCCAGATTTCTATATCAATATGATTAATCCGGAACACTATCTTTCAGGAATTAAAAAGCTTGAAAAAGTCTGCGGATTTTCGATCACGTCAGTTTCTGACCTTTTGAATGCTCTTCAGTCCAGGATCAATTATTTTGTGGAAGCAGGAGCAAAAGTAGCCGATCATGGCTTCGAATATTTTCCGGATACAACGAAATGGAATCATAGTCTTGAAAAAGAGTTTTCCGAATTCCTGAAGGGTAATATTTCAACATTTTCCGATCCCGAAGCGTTATGCGGCTATTTGCTGAAAGAGCTTTGCAAAATGTATTCAGAAAAAGGCTGGGTACAGCAGTTTCATGTAGGGGCAACCCGAAACAACAATTCAGAAATGCTCAAAAAAATAGGTGCCAATGCAGGCTATGATGCCATTGGAGAACCATATTACGCACAACGATTGAGCGTTTTACTTGATGGGCTGAATACGGAAGGAAAGCTGGCCAAAACCATTATCTACAATTTAAACCCGGCATTTAATGAGGTCCTGGCAACTCTTGCCGGAAATTTCAATGAAGGTGGCATCAAATCCAAAGTACAGTTTGGAGCAGCCTGGTGGTTTCTCGATCAGCTCGATGGCATGACAAAACAAATGAATACGCTTTCCAATATCGGTTTGATCAGCACTTTTGTCGGCATGCTGACCGATTCCCGAAGCCTGCTGTCATTCTCAAGACACGATTATTTCAGAAGGCTCTTATGCAACCTATTCGGGAATGAAATGGAAAGAGGTCTTCTTCCCGATGATGAAAAATGGGTAGGAAAAATTATCCAGGATATCTGTTATCACAATACAAAAAACTATTTTGAAATCTAATACCATGCACGATTCAGCGAAAATACTATGTTTTGGGGAACTGCTTCTCCACTTTGCCCCGGATTCCGAAGGAAACTGGTTGAATGAGCAGTCTCTGAAGATGTATGTGGGCGGTGCTGAATATAATGTGGCAGCAGCACTTTTCCAGTGGAAAAATTCTGTAAAGCTACTATCCGCTTTACCGGAGAATTTTGTGGGAAGCCAGCTGGAATTTCAACTTCAAAATAAAGGTATAGAAGTCCTTGCAGAAAAAAATAACGGAAGAATAGGAACATTTTATCTTTCTTCCGATGGAGATATGCAGAATGCTTCGGTGGTTTACGACCGCTTTCCGTCTGTTTTTACCCAGTCGGGTTTTGAAACTTTCAGTGATGATGAAATATTTTCAGGAGTAAAATGGCTGCATATCAGCACTATCACGCCGGCTTTGAGTGACAATGCATTCCGTAAATGTTTATATATCATGAAGGAAGCCAGAACAAGAAATATTACGGTTTCTCTCGACCTGAATTACAGAGCGTTGCTCTGGCAAAACCAGAATCCTCATAAAATTAAGGAGCTGATGCCATTCGTGAACGTTCTCATGGGAAATATCTGGTCCGTTGAGCAGTTCCTGGATATTCCCGTTGAATATGAGCTTAACGGCAACTTTGACGATGAAAACCTTCTGAAGCAGGCTGAAAAAACAGCGTTGGAAATCCGGAAACAATTCCCGCAGGTGGAAAAAGTTGCGAATACCTTCCGCTTTACAAATAGAGAACGGGTCAATTATTTTGCCACCTTATTTACTGGTGAACAGCTTTTGATTTCAGAAAAATATAATTCAGATACAATTGAAGAAAGGGTAGGAAGCGGTGATTCTTTTATGGCAGCCGTAATTCATGGAATTTTAAAAGGAAATCCTGATCAGCAGATCCTTGAGGATGCGACAAAAGTTGCTTTTAAAAAGCTTTTTGTAAAGGGAGATACTATTGATGAAAGTATTAATATCGAAACATTATGAGTGAAATACTACAAAAAATAAAAGACCAGAAAATCGTTCCGTTGTTTTATAACGAATCGTTTGAAGTCTCAAAAAATATCCTAAAAGCTTTATACGAAGCAGGAATCCGGGTGATTGAATACACCAACCGCGGTCATCAGGCATTGGAAAATTTTACAGGACTGAAAGAAATTTCCCATACCGAATTTCCTGAACTTCTGTTGGGAATCGGGACAGTAAAAAACATACAGGAAATGGATGATTATGCTAACGTAAAAGCAGATTTCATCATTACACCGGTCATCAGTGAAGCATTGGTAAAACATGCTATCGAAAAAAATATCCTTCTGATTCCGGGCTGCTTTACTCCTTCTGATATCAATATTGCCTATCAGAATGGTTTAAAACTGGTTAAAATATTCCCGGCTGATGCTTTAGGGAAGAACTACATCAAATCGGTACAGCCTGTTTTCCCGGGAATGAATTTCATGCCAACCGGAGGAATCCATGCTGAAACTGAAGATATCAGAGAATGGTTTAATGGAGGCGCCATAGCGGCAGGATTGGGAAGCTCTCTCATCGGAAAAGATATTAACGAAGAAGAACTGACGCTGAAAACAAAGAATTTATTACAACAACTTAATCATAATTAAATGCAGGCTCCTCAAAACCGCAATATAAGATGGTGGATGCTGTCTCTCGTTTTTCTCGCCACTACGATCAACTATCTTGACCGTCAGGTAATGGGCTTGCTGAAACCCGTACTGGAAAAAGAATTCAGCTGGGATGAAAAAGATTACAGCTATATCGTCATGGCATTTACCACGACTTATGCCATTGGCTATATGGCAATGGGAAGGTTTATAGACAGGGTAGGAACCAAAATCGGGTATGCGGTTTCTCTTATTGTATGGAGTTTCGCCTCTATAGGACATGGATTTGTCAAAAGTACCATCGGATTTATTGTGGCGAGAAGCACGTTGGGAATCAGTGAAGCCGGAAACTTTCCTGCTGCCATCAAATCAGTGGCTGAATGGTTTCCTAAAAAAGAAAGGGCACTGGCAACCGGAATTTTCAATTCCGGAGCAACGGTGGGAGCTATTTTAGCACCGCTGCTAGTTCCGTTCATTCTTGGACATTACGGCTGGAGGCAGACTTTTGTCTGGATCGGTGCTTTAGGTATGGTTTGGATTATCCTTTGGTGGAAATTCTATTCCGTACCGGAAAAAACAAAAAGTATCAGCAAGGAAGAACTGCAGTATATAAAAAGCGATCAGGCTGAAAAAGCTGAAGAGAAAACGAAAATTCCTTTATCGGAATTACTGAAATATAAAGTAACATGGTCATTTGCCATCGGTAAAATGTTAACCGATCCGATCTGGTATTTCTTCATGTTCTGGCTGCCGGCGTATTTCTCGGATGTATTCAAAATGGATTTAACAAAACCATCCCTTCCGTTGTTTATCATTTACAGCGGAACCACAATCGGAAGTATTGGCGGAGGTTATCTTTCCTCATTTCTGATTAAAAAAGGCTGGGGGATCGGAAGAGCCAGAAGCATTACGATGTTGCTGTTTGCATTGATGGTGGTTCCGGTCATGTTCTCAAAATATGTAAATAATATGTGGATGATCACAATCATAATTGCCTTTGCAACAGCCGCACACCAGGGTTGGGGAGCCAATCTTATGACTACGGTCGGGGATCATCTTCCTAATCATTATGTAAGTTCCGTCATAGGATTTGGTGGGATGCTCGGTTCAGCGGCAGGAATTATTTTTCCGCTGTTTATCGGAATTATTCTCGATGCCTTTAAAAAATCAGGAAATATCAACGGAGGCTATAACATCATATTTTTTATAGCCGGAATATCATATGTTACCGCGTGGGGATTGATTAAAATCATCAACCGGAAGAAAACCGTATAAAAATTATATATAATGACCTGTAATCAATTATAACAATAAAATACGAATACCTTTTGCTGAGTATAACGCCCTTGCGAACCTTAAAAATATAATAGTTAAAAAACTTGCGGACTCAGCGTTAAAAGAACAATAACACCTATTCAAAAAAATACATACTAAAAACTATAAAAAAGAATAACAATGAAACAGAATATAATGGATTTAATTTTTTTCAGGAATAAAACCCATGTTCTTGCGGCAGCGGCTTTGCTTACAGTAACTACTATTTCAGCCCAGACATTCTCCGATTTTACCTACCGTGGAAACGATAAAATATATAATGACAATCCTCTTAAACCGAATGAGTTCTATTCGCCTATTCTTCAGGGCTGTTATCCTGATCCCAGCATTACCAGAAAAGGGGAAGATTATTACCTGGTAAACTCTTCTTTCTCAATGTTTCCGGGCGTCCCGATTTTCACCTCTAAAGATTTGGTAAACTGGAAGCAGGTAGGACACGTTCTCGACAGACCTTCTCAGCTTAAGGTGGAAAAAGGTGGTGTTTCACAGGGGATTTATGCTCCCGATATAAAATACAATAAGCACAACGACACTTTTTATATGATCACAACCCAGATTGCCGGAGGTATTGGAAATATGGTCGTAAAAACCAAAGATCCTGCAAAAGGATGGAGTGAAGTTCAGAAATTGAATTTTGACGGTATTGATCCGGCTATTTTCTTTGATGATGATGGAAAAGCTTACATTGTTCATAACGATGCGCCACCAAAAGGAACCGAACAATACAATGGTCACCGCGTTATTAAAATGTGGGATTATGATCTGGAAAAAGACCAGGTTGTCGCAGGTTCAGACAGAATTATTGTAAACGGTGGAGTCGACCTTTCTCAAAAACCCATTTGGATTGAAGGTCCGCATTTGTACAAATACAAAGGAAAATATTACCTGATGTGTGCAGAAGGCGGAACCGGAGGCAACCATAGTGAAGTGATTTTTATGGCAGATTCTCCGAAAGGACCGTTTGTTCCCGCTAAAAATAATCCGATTCTTACGCAAAGATATTTTCCGAGAGACAGAAAGGAAAAAGTGGATTGGGCAGGTCACGCAGATTTGGTAGAAGGTCCTAACGCACAATGGTATGGCGTATTTTTAGCAATTCGTCCGAATGTCAACAACCGTGTTACCAAAGGCCGTGAAACTTTCATTCTTCCTGTAGACTGGAGCGGAACGTATCCTGTGTTTCAAAATGGCCTGGTTCCGATGAAACCCAAATTGAAAATGCCACAAGGCATTCAGAATCAAACCGGGCAAAACGGATTTTTCCCCAACGGAAACTTTACCTATAACGATAAATTAACGGATAAAAATCTCGATTTCCGATGGATTGCGATGCGCGGACCGCGTGAGAATTTCATTACTGCCACGAAAAATGGCGTAAAAGTGAATCCTATGGAGACTAATATCAAATCGTTGGCTCCGGTTTCGGCATTATTCCACAGATTGCAGCACGAAGATTTTGAAACTTCTGTAACCCTTGATTTCAAACCTAAATCAGGAAAAGAGCTGGCAGGAATTACCTGTTATCAAAGTGAAAGATTCAATTATGTTTTCGGAATCACGAAAAAAGATAAAGATTTTTACATCGTATTGGAAAGAACAGAAAAAGGACAATCAAAGCTGATCGCCAGCGAGAAGATTTCATTATCTAAACCGGTTAAACTACAGGTTGTTGCCGATAAAGATGAACATAGCTTTAATTATTCACTGGATGGCAAGAACTATAAAAATCTGGGCGGACCGGTTTCAGGAGATATTCTTTCTACTGATGTAGCGGGGGGCTTTACAGGAAGCCTTATCGGGTTGTATAGTACATTTTCCAATGATATTGTACCGAATTAAGTTAATATTAGCAATGTCACACTGAGCTTGTCGAAGTGTTTCCTTTTAAAATTGAAAAAGAGTAAAACCAAACATCACAGTACATTTTGAAAATCAAAAAATCTTATATAGTTTCTTTATTGGGATTTATCGGGCTGAATTTTATTTCAGCCCAGGTAAATCCTTCCGGAAAGCAGGGTACAGCATTTACAAATCCTATCATATGGGCAGATGCACCGGATTTATCCATTACCAGAAACGGAAATGATTTTTACCTGATCAGTACCACCATGCATTTAATGCCCGGAGCGCCGGTGATGCATTCCAGGGATCTGGTCCATTGGGAAATGTCAGGGTATGTTTTCGATACCTTAAATGACAACTCAAAATATGATTTATTAAACGGAACCGTTTACGGCAGAGGTCAATGGGCCTCTTCAATCCGCTACCATAAAGGGAAATACTACGTTTTATTCTCTCCGAATGATGAACCTTTCAAATCTTATTTCTATGTGACAGATCATCCTGAAAAAGGGAAATGGAAACTCATTACAAGAACACGGCATTTTCATGATGCCTCCCTGTTTTTCGATGATGATGACAGAATCTACGTTTTCACTTCCAATAAAGTTTTTGAACTGAGCCCCGATTTTAAAGAGGTCATCGGAAATCCGGATGGAACTGAGGTATTTCAGAAAGGTGCCTCGGAAACAGGACTTCTGGAAGGTAATCAGATCATCAAAAGAAACGGAAAGTATTATATGATGATGATTTCGTGGCCCAGAAATGAAAAACGCCGTCAGGTAGTCTACAGAGCAGATAAAGTGACAGGCCCTTACGAGAAAAAAGTAATCCTGGAAGATAATTTCTTAGGGTTTTCCTATGCAGGTCAGGGTGCTTTAATCGATGATAAAAACGGAAACTGGTATTCCCTTATTTTCCAGGACAGAAACGGAGTAGGACGTGTTCCGCTGCTGCTGCCTGTTCAATGGGAAAACGACTGGCCGGTGTTGGGAGATAATGGAAAAGTTCCTTTGAAAGGAGAAATTCCTCTTCCGCCATTCAAAGCAAAAAATCATCTGGTGGAAAGTGATGAGTTCTCTGATAAAAAAATGAAAATCCAGTGGCAGTGGAATCATAATCCGGTGAATGAAGCGTGGTCTCTATCCGAAAGAAAAGGCTTTATGAGACTTAAAACAAGCAGGGTAGTAGACAATCTGTACGCAGCACCCAATACTTTAACCCAGAGAATGGAAGGTCCCACTTCATCAGCAGTTGTGGCAATGGATCTTAAAGGAATGAAAGATGGTGATGTTGCAGGGTTCAGTGCTTTCAACGGCGATTCCGGGATCTTGTCAATTGCTATGGAAGGTAAAGAAAAATTCATTGTTTTTTCAACTAATGAAGTAAGTCTGGACAGCAAAATAAAAGCCATTACAGGGGTTAAAAAAGAAGAGAAAAAAAAGATTCCTCTCAATTCGGATACGGTTTTCCTTCGTATTGATACCGATTTTAACCTCGGGAAAGATCTTGCAGATTTTTATTACAGCACCGATCAGAAGAACTGGACGGAAATGGCAAAAGACTATAAAATGATCTTTGATTACCGTAGATTTTTTATGGGATCAAAATTTGCAGTTTTCAATTATGCCACTAAAAATACCGGAGGATTCGTAGATGTGGATTTTTTCAGAGTCAATAAAGCCGAGAATGAAAATAACAAAATTAGCCGGGAAAAGTTTGCTGTAAACAGATAAATAAAATAAGTATTCAGATGTTTAAACTTTATTAACCACAAAAGTCACAAAGGGTTTCATTCTAAAATACTTGAGCTCACTTAAGTAAGTTTAAAATGATTGTGTAGAAAAGTTCACATAAGATGAAAATCAAAGATTTTCCCAAAGCTTAGGTGTACTTATTACGCATAAGGTTTAGCTCTGAAAAGCTTAAGTGTTTAAAACTTTTGTGCCTTTTGTGGTTAAAAATAATCAATATAAAACTTTAAATAGCTTGCTATTATTTTTTTATCCGAAATAATAAGTGTTAAAACTACAAATAAAAAATCATGAATAAATCAGTTGTATTAGCAGTAGGTTTCATGTTGTCGGGAGTTTTTATTTCTGCACAGGCTTTTGAGAAAAAAGTACCGCAGGATTTTGATAGAGAAAAAAAAGAAATTCCACACGGAAAAATAGACACCATACAGTATTCGTCTGTGACGGTTGGAACTACACGTAAAGCCTTGGTATATACACCTCCGGGATTTAAAAAAGGCAATACATATCCTGTTTTATATCTGCTTCACGGCATTGGCGGAGATGAAAAAGAGTGGTTCCGAAACGGAACTCCGCAAATTATTTTAGATAACCTGTATGCCAAAGGAAAATTGAGTCCAATGATCGTTGTACTTCCCAACGGAAGGGCAATGAAAGACGACAGAGCAACAGGAGATATCATGGCAAAAGATAAAGTAGAGGCTTTTGCAACATTTGAAAAAGACCTGCTGAACGATCTGATTCCTTTTATTGAAAAAAAATATCCTGCTAAAAAAGACAGAAATGACAGAGCCATTGCCGGACTTTCTATGGGCGGCGGACAAACCCTGAATTTCGGATTGGGAAATATGGACAGGTTCGCCTGGGTAGGTGCTTTTTCAGCAGCTCCGAATACCAAAGAGCCTCAGCAGCTTCTCCCGGATCCATCCAAAGCTAAAGAATTAAAACTTCTCTGGATCTCATGCGGGGATCAGGACAGACTGATGCCTTTCAGCAAAAGAACGAGTGACTATCTTACAGAAAATAAGATTCCGCATATTTTTTATGTAGAGCCGGGCGGTCATGATTTCAAGGTATGGAAAAATGATCTGTATCTGTTTTCACAGCTGCTTTTCAAACCTGTAAAGCAGGAAGATATTAATCTAATGCTGAAGTCAGAATAAAATATCAGGTTAAAAGCTCTAATTCTGGTAAAAAAATAAATGACCATTGTAAATAAGCTTAAAATATTGAATATGAAAAATTTAAGTTTAATAATGATATTGGGATTTTTCCAAATCTGTTTCTCCCAGAATCCAATTATCCAGACCCGATTCACGGCCGATCCTGCACCGATGGTTTACAGAGACACGGTTTTTCTTTACACCAGTCATGATGAAGATGATGCATTTGGTTTTAAAATGAAAAACTGGCTGCTGTACACTTCTGTTGATATGGTCAATTGGACTGATCACGGAATAGTGGCTTCTTTAAAAGATTTCAAATGGACCGATCCTGAAAACGGGGCCTGGGCCCCTCAGGTGATTGAAAGAAACGGTAAGTTTTATATGTACTGCCCGATGCCGGGACAAAGAGGAATCGGGGTTTTAGTGGCTGACAGTCCGTATGGCCCGTTCAAAGATCCGATAGGAAAACCTTTGGTTAAAAATTCAAGTGATGATATAGACCCAACTGTTATGATTGACGACGATGGCCAGGCTTATCTTTATTGGGGGAACCCTAATCTTTGGTATGTAAAGCTGAATGAAGATATGATTTCCGTAAATGGAGATATCGTAAAAGATCCTTCAATAGCTAAAGTGAAAGGTTCGCCGGACCCGTTTCATTATCAGGAAGGACCCTGGGTTTGGAAAAGAAATAACCATTATTATCTGGCTTATGCCTCTACTTGTTGTCCGGAAGGGATGGGCTATGCGATGAGCAAATCCGCAACCGGTCCCTGGGAATTTAAGGGAATGATTATGGACAGTGACAGGCGTTCTAACGGAAACCATCCGGGAATTATTGATTATAAAGGGAAAACTTATGTTTTCGGATTCAATTATAATATAGGAAAGCAGACTATGAGTAAGCATTATGAACGCCGTTCGGTCTGCGTAAGTGAAATGAAATATAATGCTGACGGGACCATTCAGAAGCTGCCTTTCTGGAATCCTGAGGGTGTAAAAAGAATCACTACCCTCAATCCTTACAATAAGGTAGAGGCAGAAACCATTGCATTCAGCAAAGGTCTGAAAATCGAGAAACTAACCGAATGGGAAAGAAACAATCCTTATGATACAGGAAAAAAAATTACTGACCGTATAGTAGTTTCGTCCATTAATAATGGTGATTATATTAAAGTGCAAGGAGTGGATTTTTCCCAAGGAACCCAATCTATAGAGGTTTCAGTGGCAGCATTATATGGTGGTAATATAGAAGTTCGTACCGATGCGCCTGACGGACCGGCTTTAGGAATTGTAAAAGTAACAGGAAAAGGAGAAGGTGACATTTTCAAAACCATTCAGACACCCGTGAAAGCAATCATAGGCATTCATGATCTTTATTTTGTATTCCGAGGTGATAGCGACCTTTTCTATTTTGACTGGTGGAAGTTTAAGAACTAGAGATATTCTGACACATGGTGTTGCTTACTATAAATTAAGACCGTTACAATAACATGATATAATTATGATTCAGCAAAAATTAAAATATATTACAGTATTATTTCTATTGGCAGGCTGGGATATTTCTGCCCAGAACTCTATTATTCAGACCAATTATACTGCAGACCCGGCACCGATGGTTTACAATGACAGGCTGTACGTGTATACCACACACGATGAAGACGATTCCACCTGGTTTACCATGAACGACTGGAAAGTATATTCCACGAATGATATGGTCAACTGGACAGATCACGGAACAATCCTCTCGTATAAAGATTTCGACTGGGCAAAACGCGATGCCTGGGCTGCACAATGCATAGAAAGGAACGGAAAGTTTTTTATGTATGTTCCGATGTGGTCAAAAACCAATAACAAAGGCGCGATCGGTGTTGCTGTTGGCGACAGTCCGTTTGGGCCTTTTCATGATCCGCTGGGAAAACCTCTTGTTCAGAGCGAATGGGGAGATATTGATCCCACCGTTTTTGTGGATGATGACGGACAGGCAAACATGTACTGGGGAAATCCTAAATTAAAATACGTAAAGCTGAATGAAGATATGATCTCCTATTCCGGGAATATTGTAGAAGTCCCGATGACAGAAGAATCATTTGGAAAAAGAGATGGAAAGCCCAATCCGGAAAGACCAACAAAATATGAAGAAGGCCCGTGGCTGTACAAAAGAAAAAGCCTGTATTATCTTTTCTGGCCGGGTGGTCCGCTTCCTGAATTCATAGGATATTCTACCGCCAAAACAGCACAGGGACCGTGGAAATATGGAGGAATTGTAATGCCTGCTGAAGGGAAGTCATTTACCAATCATCCCGGTGTTATTGATTTCCGGGGGAAAACGTATTTCTTTTATCACAATGGAGCATTGCCGGGCGGAAGCGGATTTACAAGATCGGTAAGCCTGGAAGAACTTACTTTCAATAAAGACGGTTCTATTTCACCTTTTAAAATGACCAACGGAACTACAAAAGCTATTGCAGCAGTTAATCCGTATGCATTCAATCAGGCAGAAATGATTGCATGGTCGGAAAATGTAAAATCCTATCAGAATAAAGAGGCTGGTGTTTTCATCAAAGCAAAGAAAAATGGAGCTTTTACCAGTGTGAAAAATGTGGATTTCCGGGAAAAAGGAGTAAATGCTTTTTCCGCAAGAGTGGGAACTACCCATAACAGTGACGTAACAATGAGCGTTCATTTGGATGCTGTGGACGGTCCGGCTGTGGCAACGGTAAAAGTTCCACTGACCGGTGGGGATGACCGCTGGGAAACCGTAAAAGTTCAGCTTACTGAAAAGATTACCGGTATTCATGATCTGTACTTTGTATTCAATGGAAAAGCCTCGACAGATATTATGTATTTCGATTACTGGACCTTTCTTGAAAATAATTAATTATGAGAAAAAAAGTTTTATATATCGTATTCAGCCTGTTCCTGATCAGCAAAAGCTTTGCGCAGGTAGCAGAAATTTCAAGCCCTGATGGGCATCTGAAGCTTCATGTTTTTTCAGAAGATGGGAAAGCCTTCTATGATGTTATCCTTCAGGGAAAAATAATGCTTGAAAAATCCCCGTTAGGCTTAGTCACCAATGAGTCCGATTTCTCAAAGAATATGAAGTTTGTGAACAGCAAAAAAGATATCGTTTCTAAGAAATATACGAACGGAAAAATCAAAAAATATGAGATTGATTACAAAGCCAATACTTTATCGGCTAATTTCATCAATGCAGACCAGCATCAGATAAGCATCGAATTTCAGGTGAGTAACAACAATATTGCTTTCCGCTACCATGTGCCACCGATGAAAGAACGGCTGAGTGTTGTGGTACAGTCAGAAACCACAGGGTACAGATTTCCGTCACAGACGACTACTTTTCTTTCACCTATGATGAAGCCGATGACGGGATTTGCCCGCACAGCGCCAAGTTATGAAAGTGGTTATAAAGCTGATGCTGAGCTGGGAATACCATCTGATTACGGATACGTTTTCCCTGGTCTTTTCCATATCGGAAATGAAGGCTGGGTATTACTTTCCGAGACAGGAGTGAACAGTACGTATTGTGCTTCACACCTTGAAACCACAGCAGAAAAAAGCCTTTACAAAGTAGCATATCCGAATATTGCTGAAAATAACGGTTTCGGAAGTACCGGAGCAGCTGTTTCCCTTCCCGGAAAAACACCGTGGAGAACAATTACAGTGGGCAGTTCTTTGAAACCCATCGTGGAGACCACGATTCCTTTTGATGTGGTAGAGCCGATGTATGAGCCTTCACAGGAGTATCAGTTCGGAAAATCTACCTGGAGCTGGATTCTGTGGCAGGATAACAGTATGAACTATGATGATCAGGTGAAATTCATAAACCTTGCTGCTGCGCTGAATTATCAGTTTATTCTTATGGATGCGCTTTGGGATAAAAATATAGGTAAAGACCGCATGAAAGAGCTTGTTCAATATGCAAAATCTAAAAATGTCGGGGTATTGCTTTGGTACAATTCCAACGGTGCTGCGAATGATGCACCGATGGGACCTAGAAACAAAATGAATTCATCCGTTGAACGGAAAAAAGAAATGAAATGGCTGAAAGAAGCAGGCGTAAAAGGACTGAAAGTGGATTTCTTCGGAGGAGACAAACAGGAAACCATGCGTCTTTACGAAGATATTCTGTCGGATGCCAATGATTTTGGATTAACCATTATTTTTCATGGAGCCACCGTACCGAGAGGCTGGGAAGTAATGTACCCGAATTATGCTGGAAGTGAGGCCGTTCTTGCCTCAGAAATGCTCTATTTCTCAGAAGATGTACGGAAACAAGAAGCTTTTTTTGCCACGCTTCATCCTTTCATCAGAAATACAGTGGGCAGTATGGAGTTTGGCGGGACTTTCCTCAACAAATATTTAACGAAATCCAACAGGGATAAAAATAAAAGACATACTACGGACGGCTTTCAGCTGGCTACGGCAATACTGTTTCAGAATCCCGTTCAGATGTTTGGGATCATGCCGAATAACCTGACCGATGCTCCGGAATTTCAGCTCAGCTTTATGAAAGAAGTTCCGACACTCTGGGATGAAACAGTTTTCATAGACGGTTATCCTGGGAAATATGCCGTGGTTGCGAGAAGACATGCGGATAAATGGTATTTGGCAGGCGTAAATGCCGAGAAGCAATCCCGGAAACTGAAAATAAAACTGCCGATGTTCGCCGGGAAAAACCTGAAACTTATCAATGATGATGCAAAAGGAAATACATCAGAGAAAGAAGTAAAAGTGAGTGCAAAAGGTGATTTTACGATTGAAATTCAGCCGCAGGGTGGTTTTGTACTGAAAAATTAAAGAAGTAAACCTTACAGGTTTTTAAAACCTGTAAGGTTTGAATTGGTAAAAAGACTACAAAGCTTTTGAAAATTAAAAAGAATTGATTATGAATTATTTAAAAATATTTTTTCTTGCTGTATTGTTTGGGTTTTGTTTAGAAATTCATGCTGCAGAACCGTTCATCAACACTGAGAAAACTCCTGAAAATATTGTTTTAAAAGAAAAAGCATTCAATCTTTCGATCTTTGCTAACTCAGGAACAGATCAGGGGATTATGAGGGCTGTAAAAAATCTGCAGACAGACTTTCAGAAAGTAACAGGAGAACAGCCGGTTATTCTTAACCAGATTTCAGGAATGCAGTCTCCTTTAATTATAATCGGAACTGTAGGGACAAAATCCGTCATTGATGATCTTATAAGACAAAAAAAGATTGATGGAAAAGCATTAATAGGGAAAAAGGAAAAGTATATCATTCAGAACATCAGCAATCCTTTTCCGGGCGTTTCTGAAGCCATTGTGATTGCAGGAAGCGATAAAAGGGGAACGATTTACGGAATTTATGAGATGTCTCAGCAGATAGGTGTTTCACCATGGTATTATTGGGCAGATGTTCCGGTTGAGAAAAAAGATAATCTATACTTTAAAAAAGGAATGTATACCGATGGTGAGCCTGCTGTAGAATACCGGGGAATCTTTCTTAACGATGAGGAACCTTCACTCGGAGGATGGGCCAGGGCAACATTTGGCGGGGTAAACAGTAAATTTTACGAAAAAGTTTTTGAGCTGATCCTGCGCCTTAAAGGAAATTACATCTGGCCGGCGATGTGGGGAAAAGCATTTTATGACGATGATCCTCTGAGCGGGCCACTGGCCAATGAAATGGGTATTGTCATGGGAACTTCCCACCATGAGCCTATGGCTTTGGCACAAACCGACTGGCACAGGTATATCAAAAAAAATAGCCTCCCGAATGTCTGGGATTACGCTAAAAATGTGGAAGTTCTACAGAAATTCTGGAAATCCGGACTCGAAAGAAGCAAAAACTGGGAAAAACTCGTTACCGTAGGTATGCGTGGTGATGGCGACGAGGCAATGGGAGAGGGAACCAATATTTCCCTGCTCGAGAAAATTGTAAAAGACCAGCGCAAAATCATTGCAGACGTTACCGGAAAGAAAGCGGAGAAAACGCCTCAGGTCTGGGCATTGTATAAAGAAGTTCAGGATTACTATGATAAAGGAATGCGTGTTCCGGATGATGTGATCCTGCTGTTCTGTGATGATAACTGGGGGAATGTTAGAAAGCTTCCGGACCTTTCAAAACCTTTGCATAAAGGGGGCTATGGAATCTATTACCATTTCGATTATGTGGGCGGACCAAGAAACTCCAAGTGGATCAACATCAGTCCCATCCAGAGAGTCTGGGAACAGATGAATCTTTCCTATGAACACAAGGTAGACAAGCTTTGGATCGTTAATGTGGGAGACTTAAAACCCATGGAGTTTCCGATCAGCTTTTTTCTGGAAATGGCCTGGGATCCAAAACAGTTTAATGCTAAAAATCTTTTCGAATATACGGAGAAATGGGCAGCTCAGCAGTTCGGTGAAAAGCATGCCAAAGAAATTGCGGGAATGATTAATCTGTATGCCAAATACAACAGAAGAGTAACTCCTGAAACCCTTGACAGCAAAACGTACAGCCTTGAAAATTACCATGAATTTGAAACGGTTTTAAACGATTACAGAGCATTGGCCGTAGAAGCTTTACGTTTAAAAGAGCAGATTCCAGCAGAATATCAGGATGCTTATTATCAGCTGGTTTTGTATCCTATCGATGCATGCAGCAATTTGTATGAAATGTACTATGCGGTAGCAAAAAACAGGGAACTGGCAGCTCAATATGACTTAAAAGCAAATTATTACGCTGATAAGGTAAAAGAGTGTTTTGAGAGAAATGCTTATCTGGACAATCAATATAATAATGTGATCGCCGGAGGAAAATGGAAACATATGATGGATCAGATGAGGATAGGCTACAAAAGCTGGGCGGATGGAAAAGAAAATATAATGCCCGAAGTCACCTATATTTCTGAAGCTGAAGCTTCCAAAGAAAAAGTATTTCAGGAAAAAAACGGCTACGTGTCCATTGAAGCGGAAAATTTTGCAAGAATGCAAGGATCGGATAGAATCCGTTGGGAAGTGATTCCTGATTTCGGAAAAACAAAATCCGGGGTGACCACATTTCCGCAGAATGCCTACCCAAAAGCTGATGAAAACATCTGGCTGGAATATGATATCAATTTTGAATCAAAAGGGGAGTTTGAAGTCCAGTTATTATTAGCTCCGACTTTAAATTTTAATCATAATAAAGGACTCCGCTACGAAATTTCTTTTGATAATGAAACTCCGCAAATTGTCAACTTCAATGGCCATTACAAAGGAGAATTGGGAAGATGGCAGTCCGAACATATTATTAAATCCGTTACAAAACATTCGGTTCAGCAGGCTGGAAAACATACGTTACGTTTCAGAGTGCTGGAACCCGGTATTGTCCTGGAAAAACTCCTGATCAACACCGGAGGTTTAAAACCTTCTTACCTGGGCGCTCCCGAAAGCGAAATGTTTCACTGAATGACCCAATACCCATCACAAACAACACTTTAATTATGAAACACTCATCTTAATTCACATTCCAATCTGAAATACAGTTCCCTCACAGAGAATGAAAAAACAGCGGATGATTTTGTAAGCAACTTTATTGAACAGATCGCCGCCTGATATCATTCAGGGTATTTTCCTGATAGTTTTTGAAAATCAACTGTCTTGATGGGGATTTATTGCCCTTACTTTAATTGTTTTCAATCAAAATCACGACTATCTAAAACTAAACCATTATGAAAAAAATTTTAAGTCTTGTAACCATTCATTCTATAGCTCTGTTTTGCAGTCTGATGCTGCATGGACAGCTTACTACCGTAAAAATTGATAAGAATATTCCTTATCAGAAAATAAAAGGATTCGGAGGATTTGTCTGCAGTCCCCAGTTTGCCTATAATCACATGTCTACATCAGAGATTCAGAATCTTTGGGGAGCTTCCAGCGAAGGCGGGTATAACATAATGAGATTGTATATTCCCGAAAACAGCAGCAACTGGAGTTCTGTACTGGCTACAGCACAGCTCGCCAAATCTATGGGACTTACCATTTTTGCTTCTCCGTGGACAATGCCTGCAGCCTGGAAAACCAATAACCATGTTAATGCAGTGTATACTGATGCCAACGGAGTACAGCAGATCGGATATTTAAAGCCGGAAAATTACCAGGATTATGCCCTTTATCTTAACAGCTTTGTAACCTATCTCCAGAACAACGGAGTAGAGCTTGATTATATCTCCATCCAGAATGAACCGGATGAAATGGCTCAGTATCAGGGATGTATCTGGACGCCGGCCCAAATTGCCACATTTGTTAAAAATTATGGACAACTCATCAACTGTAAAGTCATTGCCCCGGAAAGTGTAGGATTTACAGATAATTTTGCCAGTGCTTTGCTGGATCCTTCGGCAATGGCTAATTTTGAAGTATACGGAGGACATCAGTACGGGCTCATCCAGTCTACGTACAAGCAATTCCAGAATTATAACAAAGAAATCTGGCAGACAGAATACCTGATCAACTGGAACTCTTCATCCACCCAGCCGGCACGTGATTTCAGCTGGAATACAGATGCATTTACTTTTGCCAGCAGTGTCAACAATGCACTATTAGGTAATATCAATGCATGGATCCATTACTCTGCCAAACGTTATTACGGATTAATGGGTGACGGAACTTACGGAACTACCGCAGGTGTAATGACCAAAAGAGGCTACATCCTTTCTCATTATGCCAAATACACAACTGGAAAAACGAGAATAGAAGCAAAATGGGATGACAAAACCGGTGTTTTACAAGGCTCTTCCTATATTTCCCAGGATGGGAATCAGGTTGTTCTTATGGTCATCAATCCTTCTCAGAACTCCTATAGCTTGAAGGTTGACCTGCCTTTTTACACGACTTCAGGAACAAAAGTACTGACCAATACACAATCCAATATGGTGAGTACACCTCTTTCTTTAAGTACGGCAACGTTCCGGCCTACTGCTGATATCAGCCCTTCCAGTGTCATGACTTTTGTTTTCAATAAAAGCGGTGACAGACCTGCTTCTCTCATGACGGGCGGCGATATTCATTATAATAAAATGGAAACACAAACTCCCACCAGTACAGCTTTTGGGACAGGATTCAATATCAGCAACACAACGGTGACGTTCTCTAATCCAAGCCCTCTTATCAGTAATAATATGACTGCGGCTAACGGATATCTTCAGCTTAATGACAGGTACAATAAACTGGTCCTGCATGTAAACAGCTATACAACGGCAGGACAAAGCTATTCGGACAATACAACTTTATATTATATCAACAGCCAGGGCGTGACGAAATCGTATAATTACGGAAAGATTAATTTTCCACAGGGAGGAAATTTCGATATCACATTCGATATTTCAAGACAGGTTCTGACAGACGGCTGCAAAGGAATCCTGGGATTGAGAAATTCCAATTACAGCTCTGTGCTGACTCTTAATCTGGGAGATGTTTATTTCAATGTGGGTAATGAAATTGCTTCCAAATTCGGAGGAACCTATTCTGCAAGCGACAGCTATCTGATGGATGCGCTGGAAAACGGCTACTACACTTCCGTAGACTTCAGAAATGCAGCAGGAATTACTTCCTCCAATAACTGGCAGCCTATGAGTGCCAATGCCAACAGTATCTATTATGTGAATTCGAATGTAAGCTCATCTGCCAATAATGTGATTTCAGGCACAACTTGTTCAAATCTTGTCCTTTCCGGCCAGGGTAAGGATTTTCAGGTGCCGTTTAACTTCACAGCCAATACAGCTTCTTACAGCCGTACATTTAATGGTTATGACGTACTGATTTTACCATTCCAGGCTAATATTCCATCCGGAGTTACTGCTTATATGATGTCACCCGGAGCAAGCAATATCAGCTGTACCGCCATCTCCAACGGAATCATTCCTGCAAATACTCCGGTAATCATCAATGCAACAGGAAATATTACTTTCAACGGCTCAGGAAATGTTTCCACACCCAAAGCAATCACCGTCAACCAGATGAACGGAGTCTATCAAAGCATCAAAGTTCCGGCCAATGCCTATGTGCTGAAAACAGAGAACGGAGTAACAGGCTTCTATAAAATAATTGCCGGAAATGAACCTGTAATAGGATCTTTCAAAGCATATCTTACAGAAGAAAACGCCTATTCAGCCAACGTTCTTCCTTTAAACTTTGGAATGTTAAGCACCAGCAATATTTCTGTTGGAGTTAAAAAAGAAGGCGTGAAAATATATCCTAATCCAGTAAAAGCAGACCTTTTCATTGATTCTGATTTGTCAGAAGCAGCTGCTACCATTTTTGATGCAAAAGGAAGCGTTATCAGATCCGGATTGAAAATACATTCAGGGAAAAACCATATGAATGTGGCAGATTTCCCGACTGGTGTTTACTTTATTGAGGTTACTCAAAAAAGTAATACAGTGGTAAAACAAAAATTTATCAAAGAGTAAATTGAATCCTAAGCCATCATGAGCATTGCTTTGGTGGCTTTATTTCCACAATTTAGTAGATGAAAACCAAAAGTAAGTAGGATTTACCATTAATTTAAGTGTGTTATTTACATTTATTTAAAATAGAACGTTATATTTGTTTTTCATTGCATTGTTGCTGAATAATACTGGCAATTTGTATAAAATAAGAATGAAAACATAATTATCCGTAAAAATCTGTAAAATCAGTGGGTTGAAAATCATTAATCACAAAATCAACAATCATTTTTCGGACTTTATTGAAACCATACTACCTATGAAAAGAATTGTATTAATCCTATGTGCAACACTGGCAGCCCCTTTATTTTTTGGCCAGAGCCATTATAAATACCCATTCAGAAACCCGGATCTTCCGGTTAATGAAAGAATAGAGAACCTTCTTACTTTACTGACCACAGAAGAAAAGATAGGAATGATGATGGATAACTCCCAGGCCGTTCCCCGTCTGGAAATTCCCGCCTACGGATGGTGGAATGAAGCACTTCACGGAGTTGCCAGAGCAGGAACAGCTACTGTTTTCCCTCAGGCGATCGGTATGGCAGCCACATGGGATGTTCCGGAGCATTTTAAAACCTTTGAAATGATCTCTGATGAAGCACGGGCAAAATACAACAGATCTTTTGATGAAGCTCTAAAAACAGGACGATACGAAGGACTGACCTTCTGGACACCCAATATCAATATTTTCCGTGACCCAAGATGGGGAAGAGGCCAGGAAACCTATGGCGAAGACCCTTATCTGACCTCTGTTCTGGGTGTTGCAGCCGTAAAAGGTTTACAGGGAAACGACCCAAAATATTTTAAAACCCACGCTTGTGCCAAACATTTTGCGGTACACAGCGGTCCGGAATGGAACCGCCATTCCTACAATGCAGAAATTTCAAAAAGAGATCTGTATGAGACCTATCTGCCAGCTTTTAAAGCATTGGTTCAGGAAGGTAATGTAAGAGAAGTAATGTGTGCTTATAATGCTTTTGACGGACAGCCATGTTGTGCAAACAATACTTTGCTTACTGAAATTCTCCGTGGAAAATGGAAGTATGACGGAATGGTGGTCTCAGACTGCTGGGCACTGGCCGATTTCTTTCAGAAAAAGTACCACGGAACCCATCCTGACGAAAAAACAACCGCAGCAGATGCCCTGAAACATTCCACGGATCTGGAATGCGGAGATACCTATAACAACCTGAACAAATCTCTGGCAAGTGGACTGATTACCGAAAAGGATATCGATGCATCGATGCGCAGGATCCTGAAAGGCTGGTTTGAATTGGGAATGCTTGATCCGAAATCTTCCGTTCACTGGAATACCATTCCGTATTCAGTAGTGGATTCTGAGGAACATAAAAAACAGGCATTGAAAATGGCACAAAAATCAATTGTGCTGATGAAAAACGAAAAGAATATTCTGCCTCTCAACAGGAATATTAAAAAAATTGCCGTTGTAGGACCAAATGCTGATGACGGATTGATGCAGTTAGGAAACTATAACGGAACTCCTTCTTCCATTGTAACGATTTTAGACGGAATCAAAACCAAATTTCCAAATACTGAAATTATCTACGAAAAAGGAAGCGAAGTAACAGATCCTTCATCCAGAACGTCACTCTATCAGAATTTTGTCAGTCAGAAAAACGGCGTGAAAGGAATGAAAGTAGCGTTTTTTAATAATAATGAATTCAAAGGCCAGCCGGCAAACATCTCAGTGAATTCTACTGCAATCAGCTACAACAGTTTTGGAGGAACCCAGCTGGCACCCAATGTAGGAAGAGAAAATACCTCAGCGATCATTTCAGGCGTTTTCAAAAGTACTTATACAGGAGATGTTATATTTTCTGCGTCTACCTCTGATATCTATACACTTTTCGTAGACGGAAAAGAAATTGCAACAAGAAAAGGACCTGACGCAAGACATCCTTCAGAGTTTCCTGTAAAAATGGAAAAAGGAAAAGAATACCAGATAGAACTGCGTCATACACAAAAAGGAAAATATGTGAGCATCACCTTTGAAGTCTACAGAAAAGACCCTGTTAATTTTGCTTCGGTGAGAGAAAAGGTGAAAAGTGCAGACGTCATTGTCTTTGCAGGCGGACTTTCTCCAAGCCTGGAGGGTGAAGAGATGATGGTGAATGCAGAAGGCTTCAGAGGAGGTGACAAAACTTCGATTGCCCTTCCTAAAGTCCAGAGGGACCTTTTGGCGGAGCTTAGAAAAACCGGCAAACCTGTTGTTTTTGTTCTTTGCACCGGAAGCGCTCTGGGATTGGAACAGGATGAGAAAAATTATGACGCCCTGTTGAACGCCTGGTATGGCGGACAATCCGGAGGAACTGCTGTAGCAGATGTTTTGGCAGGTGATTATAATCCTTCCGGAAAATTACCCATTACCTTTTATAAAAGTATAGAGCAGCTTGATAATTCCCTTTCAAGGACAAGCAAACACCAGGGATTTGAAAATTATGATATGCAGGGGAGAACCTACCGCTATATGATGGAAAAACCTCTTTATCCATTCGGGCATGGCCTGAGCTATTCAAAATTTGTTTACGGAGATTCAAAACTGAGCAAAAATACGATCAGGACCAACGAAAATGTGACCATCACAATTCCTGTGGCCAATGTTTCAGAAAGGGATGGCGAAGAAGTCGTTCAGGTCTATATTAAAAGAAATAATGATATCCAGGCGCCGGTAAAAACATTAAGAGCTTTTAAAAGGACTTTAATCAGATCTAAAGAAACAAAAAATATTCAGCTCACCCTCTCTAAAGATTCATTTGCGTTCTACGATGAAAAAACAGATGATCTGGTTTCAAAACCCGGCGACTATACCATTTTTTATGGCGGAACTTCTGATGATGCAGGATTGAAAAGCATACCGTTAACAGTAAAATAAAAATTGATTCAGGACAAATTGAGATCATTGCAATGATGCTGTAATTTTCAAAATATACGATCTATGACCACAAAAAATAAAATATTTTCCATCGCGATTTCCCTCAGTGCCGCTTTCTTTTCGGCTCAGAATAATACAGTCCGTACTTTTAATCTTGATCTGAAAGAAAGCCCAGCACCTGTTAAAATACAGTCCACCATGTACGGAATTTTCTTTGAAGACATCAATTTTGCAGCAGACGGAGGAATATACGCTGAACTGATTAAAAACCGCAGCTTTGAATTTGACGAACCTTTCACAGGCTGGAAGCAGCCCAATACAAAAACACTTTCTCCTAACCTTGATTCCGGGTTTCTGACCATTTATTCCGATCATACCAAAACCAATAAAAATTATGCGAGAATTACCGTTCTCAATGATAAAAATTATCTTCTGGAAAATGAAGGACTCAGAGGAATAGGCCTTCATCAGGGAGAACAATATGATTTCAGTTTTGATCTGGAGAATGTTTCAGGAAATATTGCAGCGGTAAATGCAAGTCTTATTGATGAAAACGGTAAGGAGATTTCTTCAGTTTCCACACTCATAAAAGAAAAGGGATGGCAGAGATATGCAACAGTTCTCAAATCACCACAAACTGTAGAAAAAGCAAAACTGCGGATCACATTTACCGGAAACGGTATTGTGAACATGGATATGATCTCCCTCTTCCCTCAAAATACATGGAAAGGCAGAAAAGGCGGATTACGAAAAGATCTCGTTCAGAAACTGTATGATTTACAGCCCGGATTTTTGAGGTTTCCGGGAGGATGTATTGTAGAAGGAAGAACGCTGGCAGAACGATATCAGTGGAAAAAAACAATAGGAAATGTGGAAGACCGTGAATACCTTATCAATAAATGGAGTACAGGATTTCCACATCGTCTTACACCGGATTACGGACAGTCTTTCGGTCTGGGATTTTATGAATATTTCCAGCTTTCCGAAGATCTGGGCGCAGAACCTGTTCCTATTCTGAGCTGTGGAATGGCATGCCAGTTCAATACCGCAGAGCTGGTGAAAATGGAAGACCTTGATCCTTACGTTCAGGATGCCCTGGATCTGATTGAATTTGCCAACGGGGATTCTGGAACAAAATGGGGTAAAATCCGCACTGAAATGGAACATCCAAAGCCTTTTAATTTAAAATTTATCGGAGTGGGAAATGAACAGTGGGGAGCGGATTATATCGAACGTTATAAAGTGTTTGAAAAAGCCATTCACACAAAATATCCTGACATTAAGATTATTTCCGGGAGCGGACCATCACCTGACGGCGAGTTCTTCGAATATGGCTGGAAAGAGTTGAAGCAGCTTAATGCACAGATTGTAGATGAACATTATTACAACTCTCCCGACTGGTTTATGAAAAATGCAGGCAGATACGATCAGTATGACCGTTCCGGACCTAAAGTCTTTGCCGGAGAATATGCTGCCCAATCAGTAGGAGTAGTAAAACCTGATAATAAAAATAGCTGGCTGACGGCCCTTTCAGAAGCCGCTTTTATGACCGGTCTTGAAAGAAATGCAGACGTTGTCTATATGACTTCTTATGCACCGCTTTTTGCCCATGCTGACGGCTGGCAGTGGACGCCTGACCTCATCTGGTTCAATAATCTGAAATCCTACGCCACTCCCAATTATTATGTTCAGAAATTATTCTCCAACAATAAAGGAACGGATGTGCTGAAAATAGGAAGCAATGGAAAAGCGGTATCCGGCCAGGAGAAGTTATATGCTACAGCAGTAAAGGATGCAAAAACTCATGAGATTATTATTAAAATGGTCAATACTGATACTCAGGCTAAAACGGTACATATCAACCCCGGAACTCTGAAAATCGGTAAAAAAGTAACCAAAATTCTTCTGTCTGCCCCACAGCTTTCCAGTGAAAATAATTTCGATGCTGAACCCATACAACCTAAAGAAGAGATTTCTGAAGTCAAAAAAGGTGAAATTTCAACAGAAATTCCTGCCAATTCTTTAGTTGTTTTAAAGGTGAAAGTAATTTAATAATCTGTTTTATAGTATGTTATAAAAAATAAGTGTGTTTTTTACATTTATTTAAAATAGAATCTTATATTTGTTTTTATCTCATCAGGAGAATTTAAAATCTCAATCATCAAAAACGTTTCACCGCCATGAAAAAATATGTTATCGGGCTGGACTATGGTACAGATTCCGTACGGGCTGTCCTTATTGATACTGAAAACGGTTCCGAAATAACTTCTTCAGTCAGCTACTACCAGAGATGGAAGGAAGGTAAATTTTGTAATCCCTCAGCCAACAGTTTCAGACAGCATCCTTCAGATCATATGGAAGGATTGGAAAAGACTATTTCAGAAGTAGTACGGGAAAGCAGGATACCACCGGAGCAGATCGTTAGTATTTGTATTGATACTACAGGCTCTTCACCACTGCCTGTAACAAGTGAAGGCGTAGCCCTGGCAATGGTTCCGGGATTTGAAGAAAATCCCAATGCCATGATGGTTTTATGGAAAGACCATACCGCTATCCGGGAAGCCGAAGAAATCAATACCCTTGCAAGAACCTGGGGTGGTGAAGATTATACAAAATATGAAGGCGGTATTTACTCTTCAGAATGGTTCTGGGCTAAAATACTGCATATCAGCAGAGCAGATGCAGCAGTAAAAAATGCTGCGTACACCTGGATGGAACACTGTGATTATCTGACCTTTCTTTTATCAGATCATAAAGATCTGGCTACCTTTAAAAGAAGCCGTTGTGCTGCCGGCCACAAAGCCATGTGGCATGACTCATGGGACGGACTGCCTTCCGAAGAATTTCTCAACAGGCTCGACCCTTCTCTGGGAGCGCTCAGAGGAAGATTATACCGTGAAACCTATACTTCAGATGAAATTGCAGGCTATCTGAATGAAGAATGGGCCGCAAAAACCGGTCTTACCACCAAAACGATTATTACCGTAGGAACTTTTGATGCTCATTCAGGAGCCGTGGGAGCAAGGGTGGAAGAAAATACACTGATCAGGATCATGGGAACTTCTACCTGTGATATTATGGTAGCCTCACGGGAAGCCATTGGGGATACAACCGTAAAAGGAATCTGCGGACAGGTTGATGGCTCTGTGATTCCCGGACTGATAGGGCTTGAAGCCGGGCAGTCCGCCTTTGGAGATGTGCTGGCATGGTATAAAGATATCCTGATGTGGCCGGTTCACCAGGTGATGATGCAGTCGGAAAGTATTTCAGATGAGCAGAAGACAAAGCTTGCAGAAGAAATGGAGGCAGGACTTATCAGAAAATTGACCCTTGAAGCAGAAAAAATTCCCCTTTCAGATACCGTTCCGATTGCATTGGACTGGATCAACGGAAGAAGAACACCGGATGCAGACCAGGAACTTAAGGCAGCCATCAGCCAGCTTTCTTTGGGAACAAAAGCTCCCCATATTTTCAAAGCTTTGGTCAATGCTATTTGCTTTGGAGCTAAAAAGATCGTTGACCGTTTTGAAGAGGAAGGTGTGAAAATCAATAAAGTGATCGGAATCGGAGGAGTAGCAAGGAAATCGCCGTTTATCATGCAGACCCTCGCTAATGTTCTGGATATGCCGATTGTTGTGGCTGCTTCGGACCAGACTCCTGCTTTAGGGGCTGCTGTTTATGCGGCCGTGTCAGCAGGAATTTATCCGACCGTTCAGGAAGCAAGCCAGAAAATGGGCTCCGGATTTGAAGCGGAATACCAGCCGAAAGCGGAAGAAGTACAGCACTACAGAGAACTAATGCAGCAATACCAGAAGCTTGCTGATTTTGTAGAATATAATACCAAACTGAAAAACAACAGGAAAGAACTTCAGAACTCCTGATTATTGAATATTAACCTTTTGAATGATACTCAAAATGAATACCTATAAAGAACTCCAAAGAGAATGTTATGAAGCCAATATGCAGCTTGATGCCCTGAAGCTGGTGGTCTATACCTTTGGGAATGTAAGCGCTGTGGACCGCGATAAGGGCATTTTTGCCATTAAACCAAGCGGTGTTCCCTATGATATTTTAAAGCCGGAAGATATGGTGATTTTGGACTTTGACGCGAATGTCATTGAAGGAAAGCTCAGACCTTCTTCTGACACCAAAACCCATGCATACCTCTATAAAAACTGGGAAAATATCGGTGGAATTTCACACACTCATGCCATCTATTCCGTGGCGTGGGCACAGGCACAAATGGATATTCCTGTTTTCGGAACCACCCATGCAGATCATCTTACGACAGATATTCCCTGCGCTCCGCCTATGCGGGATGAGCTGATTGAAGGAAACTACGAATACAATACAGGAATACAGATTCTGGATTGTTTTAAAGAAAAAAAACTCTCACCCGAAGAAGTAGAAATGGTTCTGATCGGCAATCACGGTCCGTTTACCTGGGGGAAAAATGCAGAGAAGGCAGTTTACAACAGTAAAGTACTGGAGACCATTGCCGAAATGGCGTATCTCACCAGACAGATTAATCCTGATGCAGAACGTCTGAAAGACTCACTCATCAAAAAACATTATGAACGTAAACACGGCAGGAATGCCTATTACGGACAGTAATTTAAACACTAAACACTTCAACATAAACAACTATTAACGATCAACAAAATTATGTTAACACCTCTCAATACCAAAGAAGTCTGGTTCATCACAGGAAGTCAGCATTTATACGGACCTGAAACACTGGCTCAGGTAGCAGACCACTCACAAAAAATGGTGGCAGAACTTGAAAAATCTTCTTTCATTCCGGTAAAAGTCATTGTAAAGCCAACGGTAAAAACCACCGAAGAGATATTTGAAACCATTGCAGCCGCCAATCATGCAGAAAACTGTATAGGGGTGATTACCTGGATGCATACCTTTTCACCCGCTAAAATGTGGATCAGAGGATTGAAAATTTTACAGAAACCTCTTCTGCATCTGCATACCCAGTTCAACAGAGATATTCCGTGGTCTACCATGGACATGGATTTTATGAATCTCAATCAGGCCGCTCATGGAGACCGTGAATTCGGTTTTATGGTAAGCAGGCTCCGAAAGAACAGAAAAGTAGTGGTAGGGCACTGGTCAGAAGAAAGAGTTCAGAAACAGATCGGTGACTGGAGCCGTGTTGCTGCCGGATGGGACGACTGGCAGGGAGCTAAATTTGCACGCTTCGGAGATAATATGCGATTTGTAGCCGTTACAGATGGTGATAAAGTGGAAGCTGAAACACAGTTCGGTTTTTCAGTGAATACCTGGGGGATCGGTGATCTTGTAGGAGTTATCAATTCTGTAAGTGAAGGAGAAATAAAAAGCCTGATGGAAGAATATGAATCTTCTTACCATATGGCAGCATCCCTGTTGGAAGGAGGAGCTAACAGAAGTTCACTGCACACTGCGGCAAAAATTGAATTAGGGCTTGAAAAGTTTTTAAAAGACGGAGGATTTAAAGGATTTTCAGATACCTTTGAAGACCTTCACGGGCTGGAACAGCTGCCGGGAATTGCAGTACAGCGCCTGATGCAGAAAGGATACGGATTTGCAGGCGAAGGAGACTGGAAAACCGCGGCATTGGTACGTGCCATGAAAACAATGGGGCAGGGCCTTGAGGGGGGAAATGCCTTTATGGAAGATTACACCTATCATCTGGATCCTTCCAATCCTTCCATTTTAGGTTCTCACATGCTGGAAGTAGATCCTGTTCTGGCAGCCGGGAAACCTTCATGTGAGATTCATCCGTTGGGAATAGGAGGGAAAGCAGATCCCGTTCGTCTTGTTTTTAACTCCAGAGGAAATATTGATTCCCTGAACGCTGCCCTGATGGACTTTGGAAACCATTTCAGGCTGCTGATCAACAAAACCAGGGCATTAGAAATTACAGAAGAACTGCCAAAGCTTCCGGTAGCAAGAGTTTTATGGAAGCCGCTGCCTGATTTATATACCGCTGCAGAAGCCTGGATACTGGCAGGTGGTGCACATCATACATGTTACAGTGAAAATATTTCGGCAGAACAGCTGGAAGATTTTGCTGACATAGCAGGAATTGAATCATTAGTCATTGATGAAGATACCAGAATGCGTGACTTTAAAAATACACTTCGTTGGAATGAAATGTATTATCGTTAGTTAATTGTAAAAAATATGTAAATAATTATGAAAAAAGCAACACATAATGGCATTTTTATTTTATTATTTTTAATTATTTTCGGCTGCAAAAAAGAAAATAATAAACAGGATATTTCAGGAAAAATGGAACATGTTCAAACATCAGACTACGGAGTTACGCCAAAAGGCGATTCTATTAAAAAATACGCTTTAGCCAATAAAAACGGGATGAAAGTTGAGGTCATCAACTTCGGCGGAATTATCACTTCTTTAACTGCCCCAGACAGAAATGGGAAATACGAGGATGTAGTCCTTGGCTTTACAAAACCTGAAGGATATTTTGAGGGCAATCCTTACTATTTCGGTGCTTTGATCGGAAGGTATGGCAACAGAATTGCCAACGCGAAATTCTCGCTGGAAGGTAAAACATATGAAATTAATAAAAATGACGGTCCCAACAGCCTTCACGGAGGAAAAGAAGGATTTCATACCAGGTTCTGGAATATTGAGCAGGTAAAAGATGCAAAATTTCCGACATTGAAATTATCTTATACCAGTGCAGACGGTGAAGAAGGATATCCGGGAAAACTGACAACAACTGTTTTCTACACCCTTACAGATGATAATGCTTTGGAAATTTCCTATGAAGCAGAAACCGATAAGCCCACAGTGGTGAATCTTACCCAGCATTCTTATTTTAACCTTTCCGGGAATTTTACAAAAACGATTACAGACCATGAACTGCAGATCAATGCAGATAAGTTTTTACCTGTAAATGAAACTCTGATTCCTACCGGCGAGCAGAAATCAGTAAAAGGAACTCCCTTTGATTTCACGGTTTCAAAACCGATCGGAAAAGATATCGGTGCAGACGATGATCAGCTGAAAAAAGGAAAAGGATATGACCATAACTGGATTTTGAATGGAAAAGGACTAAGAAGTATCGCTAAAGTGTATCACCAGGGAACAGGAAGACTGATGGAGGTCTTCACAGATGAACCCGGTGTGCAGTTTTACTCCGGAAATTTTCTTGACGGAAAGTTCGATACCAAAACCGGTGGTAAAAATGAATTCAGAACGGGATTCTGCTTAGAAACACAACATTTCCCGGATTCACCCAACCAGCCTTCTTTTCCTTCCACAGAGCTGAAGCCCGGACAGAAATACAAGTCTAAAACAATCTATAAATTCTCCGTTAAAAAGTAAACTATGGGAAAATTAGCAACTATTGATATCATTATATTCCTGATCTATTTTGTAGTGGTAGCTTCCTACGGATTATGGATCTATAAAAAGAAAAAATCTGAGTCTACAGGAAGTAAAGATTATTTTCTGGCGGAAGGTTCTTTGACCTGGTGGGCTATCGGAGCCAGCTTAATCGCTTCCAATATCTCCGCCGAACAGTTTATCGGGATGAGTGGTGAAGGTTTCTTTGTCGGAATTGCTGTTGCCGCTTATGAGTGGATTGCTGCCCTTGCACTGATCATCATTGCGGTCTGGTTTATTCCGATCTACCTTAAAAACAAGATCTATACCATGCCCCAGTTTCTGGAAAGAAGGTATAATAAATCCGTATCGCTGATCATGGCGGTATTCTGGCTGTTTCTGTATGTTATCGTGAATCTTACTTCCATCCTTTACCTTGGTGCTCTTGCTATCGATACTTTACTGGGTGGAGAACATCTTCACGGTATTATGATTGGTCTTTTGCTTATGGCCCTTCTGATCGGTCTCGGTGGTATGAAAGTAATTGGATATACAGACGTTATACAAGTGGCTGTTCTAATTATCGGAGGTTTTGCAACCGTTTATATGGCACTGCAGATTGTGGATCAGAGAATCAACGGAGCAGCTGTAGGAAATGCGCTGGCAGGATTCAATACCCTGATCAATGAAGCTCCGCAGCATTTTAAGCTGATTCTTCAAAAACCAACCACTACAACTACCACGTTGGCAATGCCTCAGAACCTGGAAGTACAGAAATATGTGGTGTTGCCAGGTCTGGCCATGTATTTTGCCGGTCAGTGGATTGTCAATCTGAACTATTGGGGCTGTAATCAGTATATTACCCAAAGAGCTTTGGGGGCAGACTTGAAGACGGCAAGAACCGGAATTTTATTTGCCGGTTTTCTGAAACTGTTCATGCCTGTGATTGTAATGCTTCCGGGAATTGCGGCTTACGTTTTATATTCCAAAGGACATCTTCCGGGATTCAACGGAGTGAAAGACGGAGCGTATTCTGCAATATTGGGATTTTTACCTGTTGGGCTTAAAGGATTGGCCATTGCAGCGTTGACGGCAGCGATTGTAGCCTCGCTGGCAGGGAAAGTGAACAGTATCTCAACCATTTTCACTTTGGATATCTATAAGAAATACCTTAAAACAGATGCCACCGAAATCCAGATGGTGAGAACCGGAAGATGGGTGATCATTATCGCCATGATGGCTGCACTGGCCTTTACCTGGACAGATGTTTTAGGAATTGGTGGTGAAGGAGGGTTCACATTTATCCAGAAATATACAGGTTTTATCAGTCCTGGAGTTTTTGCCATGTTCCTTCTGGGAATGTTCTGGAAAAGAACGACTGGTACAGCGGCCTTGGTAGGAGTTATCTTAGGCTTTGTCCTTGCGATCTTCTTCAACAGCTTTGCCGTAGAAATTTTCGGGAAAGAGACATGGATGTACACAGCTTTCACTTATGAAAAGCTGGAAAATGGAGTAGTCCATACTATTACCGAAATTCCTTTCCTGATCAATATGGGATGGTCATTCTTTATCACAATAATTGCTATGATCCTGATCAGCCTCGCAGGTCCGAAGATAAACCCTAAAGCATTTGCCATTGATGTGACGATGTTTAAAGTGGACAACAGAACTTTAGTTTTGATCGTGGTGACGCTGCTTTTACTGACCGCTTTGTATGTGAGGTTTTGGTAGAATATATGATAAAAGTGAAGGGTCAATAGTGAATCCGTTTCACTTGTCAATTTAGAAATTCACCATTGATTTGCGAATAAAATTGACTTTTCACATAAAAGATAAATGTAGTGCATGACAGAAGTGAATGGTCAATAGTGAATCCGTTTCACTTGTCAATTTAGAAATTCATCATTGATTTGCGAATAAAATTGACTTTTCACATAAAAGATAAATGTAGTACATGACAGAAGTGAATGGTCAATAGTGAATCCGTTTCACTTGTCAATTTGGAATTCACCATTGACTTGCGAATAAAATTGACTTTTCACATAAAAGATAAATGTAGTACATGACAGAAGTGAATGGTCAATAGTGAATCCGTTTCACTTGTCAATTTGGAATTCACCATTGATTTGCGAATAAAATTGACTTTTCACATAAAAGATAAATGTAGTGCATGACAGAAGTGAATGGTCAATAGTGAATCCGTTTCACTTGTCAATTTGGAATTCACCATTGACTTGCGAATAAAATTGACTTTTCACATAAAAGATAAATGTAGTGCATGACAGGAGTGAATGGTCAATAGTGAATCCGTTTCACTTGTCAATTTAGAAATTCATCATTGATTTGCGAATAAAATTGACTTTTCACATAAAAGATAAATGTAGTGCATGACAGAAGTGAATGGTCAATAGTGAATCCGTTTCACTTGTCAATTTAGAAATTCACCATTGACTTGCGAATAAAATTGACTTTTCACATAAAAGATAAATGTAGTGCATGACAGAAGTGAATGGTCAATAGTGAATCCGTTTCACTTGTCAATTTAGAATTCACCATTGACTTGCGGAGCAAAATTGACTTTTCACATATAAAAAAATAGGATGCTGAAAGGCATCCTATTTTTTATTGATATCAGTTCATCCCAATATATTTGAATTTGAACAATTGGCAGGATGTACCGTAATAATCCCAAAGGTGTAAGTTTGAATTACCGTCCATGGTACAGCTGGGAATATCCCAACCGCGGGTCGCATCCACCTTTGATAGAATTTTGTAGTAACCATTGGAGACAGCAACTACCTGCCAGGCCTGTGCATCATTACCATAGTTCTGCCAAAGCCTGATTGAAGTTCCCAGTGTATTGCTGTTACTGGCCAGATCAATGCAACGATTTGTTGTGCTGGCTTTAGACACAAAACGCCAGTATCCATTGCCCGCATCAATGGCAACCCACCGCTGTGCAGCAGCACCATTTCTTGTCCATGGTCTTAACACTGCGCCATTGGCATCTTCGCCTGATTTCAGATCAAGTACTTTATTGGCATCGGTTTGAAACTCGATCTCGTAAATACCATTGTTGACCAGGCTACTGTTTGTATTACAGTTTCCAACAGGATAATTGGAGGATGCATATTGCTGGAACCACTGTTTAACTGGTGCGGCGCAGGCTTCCCAATCGTTGTTGTAGGCTGTTCCTGCATTAGGATCACCTTTGTGGAGGAGATTATCCGGGGCAAGAACATTCCAGCTTACATTGCCCGACTGATCCACGATATATTTTAAATTGGCGCCAAATCCGCTTCCGCCTGCCGTACCTGTTGTACCGATACCGAAGGTACCATATCCCTGAGGTGCCCAATCGGTCTCAGTAATGGCGATTGGTGCTATATCTGCAATAGGTTTAACATTGATATTCCATGCATTCTGAAAGGCTTGATAATTGTTGACACCTCCCCAGTAACCAGGATAGATGTGAACAGCGTAGCCAATATTACCCCCAGTGACCGGGTTATTGACATACCCCTGATAATGAGATTGCCAGCCTGTACCCGGAATCCAGCAAACGTTATTGGCTCCATTGTTACGGATGATATTAACCAACGGCTGAAAGAAATTTTTAAGCGCTGCAAAATGTTCATTTCCTACACTGCCCCAAGTACCATTAGTCCCCAGGATCTCAACAGGTTCATTCGCTAATTCGAACATCACATTATCGGCATTTTTTAAACCCGGATGCTGAGACAAAAAGGTCCATACGGTTTTAAGATAGCTATGATAGGCATCGTTCACAGCAATACGATTTGGACATACGCCTGGTGGACGTAGGATGACATACATTCCCAGGCTTCGGGCATGGTTGATCAGTGGGATGATCACCTGATCCGTATAAGTTACCAAACGGTTATAACTGAATCTGGAGATATCGTTCTCTGGGATGGCCGGACCGGGATTATTAGTCCAATACGGATCGATGTGAAGGCGAATGTAATTGAGATACCAGCCATCGGCGGCGCTGCTGAGCTTGTCTATAACTGCTTTGTTATAGTTCAGAGCTCCCTGAACATTGTAATTGTCCCAGGTACAGTAGCCGGAATTGGCACCATACTGACAGCCATTGAACCAGGGACTGGGAGTTATGGCAACACCATGTAAGACAACATTGTTGTCACAGGGATCTTTAAGGTATTTGCCTCCAACATGCAGCATTGGTGTTGCTGCCAATGCTCTTGCGCTAGCGCTGGCACTTAGGTTTTGTTCAGATTCTTCTTGTAAAAATTTTTCTTCTATCCGGGAGCAGCTTGAAAGGATGATTAACAGAAGAGAGGCTAGAAGTAGCCACATTTTGTTTGTTTTCATAATTGATATATTTAAAGGGTTTGGTTTTAGTTTTTAGCCATCAATATCTTGATTCCCTAACCCTGCACAGGAGTATTGGGCAGATAAGTAAAATTTTTTAATTTATTGACGCTAGGTTTGAATAAGAATTGTGGTTATATTCTATTAAGCCGACTAACCTGTTTGTCTCCCGGCCTTCTTTATCTAATTCTTCAGCACTGGTTTCGGTAGAACAATGGAACCATTTCTATTCAGTTTCCGATTTGAAAATCTTTTTCTTCTCTTTTTCTGGTTCTCACGTATGTAAGTATGGGGTTTATTAAAATTTGAGATATTGTTAAATATGGTTATTAGTTTTATATAAAAATACATATAATGTTAAATATAAATCAATGTTTTATTAAAAATTAACAAAAAATTACATATCATAAATGTAATTGTGAATCATATAATTATAATGCTTTGTGTGGTAGGGGAAAAGAAAAAACCTTATCATATATTTTTATTACAATAGTTCTGAAAAAAGACGAAAGAACTGTTTGGTTTGCATGAAATTTTCGATAAGAACACAAAAAAAATCTCACAAAAGTGAGATTTTAATAAGGCTATGCAGAATCTTTTACAACTACAAACTGTTAATTTTCTACAAAGTTTTCCTCAAATTATACAGGCTGTTTATATTAGATCTTAAACATAAATCCCCTGGAGATTTTTTTGTTGTATTTTTTTTCGTCAAAGCGGTAAAGGAAAGACCCTTTTCTGGAGGAGGTCATGTCTTTTTTATTGGTATTGACAAGGATATCCATACTATTGATCTTGCTCGTAAAATTCCGTTTATCAAATTTTTCATCAAAAATGGCTTCATAAAGATTCTGTAGGTCTTTCATCGTGAATTTTTCAGGAAGAAGCTCAAAACCTATAGGTCCGGTGGAAGCTCTTCTTCTCAGCCTGGCTACTGCATCTTTTACCATGTCATTGTGATCAAAAATAAGGACAGGTGCTTTCTGAAGCTCAACCCATTCTGCGCTGTATTGCTCATTGATCTTAATATCTTTTTCAATATTGATCAGTGCATAGTAAGAGATCGACATGATTCTGGCCGTCGGCTCACGCTTAATTTCCGTGTAGCATTTCAGCTGCTCAAGATAGATGTTTTCAAGACCGGTCAATGTAAACAGAACTCTGTTGGCTGCCTCATCAGAGGTCTCGTCACTGCCAATGAAGCCACCCATCAGCGACCATTCGCCCCTCTGTGGTTCAAAATTTCTTTTTACTAAAAGGATTTTAAGATTTTCACCGTCAAAACCGAAAATGATACAGTCAACAGCGACAAGGTGTTTGGGATATTGGGAGTAATCCTCAGTCATCTTTTATATTTTAATACAAAGGTAAAGCTTTTATAGATACAATTTTTACATAAATGTGATTTGCACACTTTTTAATATATAGAGCATTTATTTTTTATAAAATTACTCTTTGGTCCTATTTCGGGAGGCGAAACAGCTGTCCAAAAGTGAAAATATCACTGAAATCAGGTTAAACGTATATGAATTGAATGTTAAAATTGTGTTAAAATCAAGTTTTTGATTGATAATGATTAAGTAAAATAGCTTAACGTTAAAAATACGATAAGGTATTGGTGATATCATTGACATTTTTATCTCAATATATTCTTAATCCATTTTCATAGAGAATCGTACGGTTTAAAAGTCTTGTTTTTCTGTGAGTTGATTATCTTATTTTTTATGATAAGGTATTGTGTTTTTTGTTGCTTTTAAGGCGTTATGAAAGATTTTAAATAAAGAAATGACCGAAGCAGGCTCCAAAAATGTTTCATATATTGATTCTTTCCATTATTTTAGAAATGTTAAATTAACATTTATCTATGATCCCAAAACTTTCAGTTCTTTTATTGTGTTTTGCTTCATTTACTTCAGCTCAGGTAAAGAAGAAAATTCATTATTTCCCTTTGGAAACTGTAAAGTTATCAGAGAGTATTTTTAATAAAACCATGATGGCTGACAGGAAATATCTCATGGCGATGGAGCCGGACAGATTATTGGCTCCTTATCTTAAAGAAGCCGGACTGAAGCCCAAGGCAGATAATTATCCTAATTGGGAAAATACAGGGCTGGACGGCCACATAGGTGGACATTATATTTCCGCATTATCCCTGATGTACGCCTCTACAGGAGATAGCTCAATAAAACAGAGAATTGATTATATGATCAGTGAACTGGAACGCTGCCAGAATACCTCTCCGGACGGATACATTTCAGGGATTCCCGATGGAAAAAAGATCTGGAAAGAAATAAAACAGGGAAACATACGTGCTTCAGGATTCGGTTTGAATGACCGGTGGGTACCTTTGTATAATATTCATAAACTGTATGCAGGATTACGCGATGCCTGGTGGTATGCAAAAAATGAAAAAGCAAAGACAATGCTTATAAGGCTTACAGATTGGATGACAAATGAAGTTTCAGACCTTTCTGATGAACAGATACAGGATATGCTGCGCAGTGAACATGGAGGTCTCAACGAAGTTTTTGCTGATGTTTATGATATTACCCATGACCAGAAATATCTGAAACTGGCTCACCGCTTCTCCCATCAGGCAATTCTTACCCCTCTTTTGGCAGGAGAAGACAAGCTTACAGGCCTCCATGCCAATACACAGATTCCAAAAGTAATCGGCTACAAACGTATTGCCGATCTTGAAAATAATACATCCTGGAGCAATGCTGCTGATTTTTTCTGGCATAATATTACAGAGAAAAGGTCATCTGTTATCGGGGGAAATAGCGTCAGTGAGCATTTTAACCCTGTGAATGATTTCAGCAGTATGATCAAAAGTATTGAAGGCCCGGAAACCTGTAATACCTATAATATGCTGAAGCTGACCAAAGAGCTTTATGCAACAATGCCTGAATCTTACTATATAGATTATTATGAAAAAGCATTATACAATCATATCCTTTCCACGGAAAATCATGATCAGGGAGGTTTTGTCTATTTTACCCCGATGCGTCCCGGGCATTACCGGGTCTATTCACAACCTCAGACCAGCTTCTGGTGCTGTGTAGGGTCCGGAATGGAAAATCATGCCAAATATGGGGAAATGATTTATGCACAATCAGATAAGGATCTATATGTGAATTTATTTATCCCTTCCACACTGACATGGAAACAGCAAAAAGTAGTACTTCGTCAGGTCAATAACTTTCCGGAAGTTCCTGAAACAACATTGATTTTCGATGCTGCAGGAAAATCAGAATTTGATGTAAAACTGAGATGCCCGGAATGGACCACACCTTCGGAAGTAAAAATTCTGATCAACGGAAAACAGGAAAAAGTACAGCACAGTTCCGACGGCTATTTTACCCTGACTAAAAAATGGAAAAAAGGAGATGTTGTAAAAATGATTTTACCGATGCATCTTTCAGCAGAACAGCTGCCTGACCGCTCCAATTATTATGCATTTAAATATGGACCTGTAGTGCTTGCCGCAACTTATGGAACCGAAAACCAGCAGGGACTTCTTGCGGACGATAGCAGAGGAGGCCATATTGCTCACGGTCCGCAGATTCCTTTAAACGAAATTCCCGTTATCCTTGGAAATTCTTCAGAAGTTGTCAATCATGTTAAGCCTTCCAACAATGGACCGCTCAACTTTGCCGTTACAGGACTTTACCCGTCTGAAAAATTCGGGAAAGGTCTAGATCTTGTGCCGTTTTACAGTATTCAGGCAGAAAGATATATATTGTATTGGCCGCAAGCTGATAAAAACGGAATAGAAAATATGCTGAAGCAAAGGGCAAAAGAAGAAGAGGAAACCAGGAAACTGGATATGATCACCACAGATAAGATCCAGCTGGGCGAACAGCAGCCGGAATCAGATCATTTTATAGAAAGCAAAGATTCCGGCACAGGATATATGGAAGACCGCCATTTCCGTGATGCCAAAGGCTGGTTCAGTTACCAGTTGAAAAATAACGGAAAAAATGCTTCATTCCTTTATCTGCTTTATTTTGATGCCAATACCAGCCGTACGCTGAATATTGAGATCAACGGTAAAAAAATCATTACCCAAAATCTGGAAGGAAAGTCCGGAAGTTCACCTCAATATCTGGTCGTTCCGATACCGGATTCAGAAAAGAACAAAGAAAATCTTACCGTAAAATTCCTGGCAGAAGAAAAATTGATGACCGCTAAGATCATTGAAGTTCGTTTACTGACAGATAATTACGAAAAGAAATAAAACTGAAACAATTTTAAAAACAGACTTTTTCCCATGAAAAACAGAATCCTATACTTATTGTTTTTTCTTGCAGCCATTTGCAGTTTTGATGCAAAAGTAAGGCTGCCTGCTTTGATTTCAGACGGAATGATTCTTCAGAGGAATCAGGATCTGAAAATCTGGGGATATGCCGATGCAGGAGAAAAAGTTACAATTAAGTTTATCAATAAAATGTATAACGCCACAGCAGACCAAAGTGGAAACTGGGCCTTTATGCTTCCTAAACTTCAACCCGGAGGGCCGTTTATCATGACGATTAATGAGATCACTCTTAAGGATATTCTTATTGGTGATGTTTGGGTAGCTTCAGGACAATCCAATATGGAACTTCCGATGCGCAGGCTGACGCCTCTTTATGAAAATGAAATTAAAAACGCCAATAATCAGAATATAAGATTCTTCACGGTTCCGCAGAAATACAATTTTAAAGCTCCGCAAAATGATCTTGACGGAGGAAAGTGGGAAAGTACCAATCCTCAGACCATTCTTGATTTTTCAGGGGTTGCTTATTTCTTTGCCAAAGAACTGAATGAAAAAAATAAAGTTCCTGTAGGAATTATTCATACCAGCCTGGGAGGATCTCCGGTTCAGGCCTGGATGGATGAAAAGTCTTTAAAAAAGTATCCGGAATATCTGGCTGAAGCAGAAAAATGGAAAAATGATGACCTGATACAATCTACAGAATCCCAGGAAAGATCATTAAGCAAAGCATGGTACGAGGAGCTTGATCAAAGTGATATCGGATTAAATCAACATTGGGAAAAAGACAACGCCAATGATTCCGGATGGAAAACTATGATGGTTCCAGGATCATGGGAGGATCAGGAAGGTCCGTTCGACGGTTCGGTATGGTTTCGTAAAGAAATTATCCTGCCTAAAGGAGCAGACCAGAAAACAGCATTTCTCAATCTGGGAAGGATAAAAGATGCCGATATTACTTATATCAATGGAATTAAAGTAGGAAATGTAACCTACGAATATCCGCCACGCTGGTACGACATCCCGAAAGGTGTTTTAAAAGAAGGAAAGAATATTATTACAGTAAGAGTCATCAATGGCAGCGGAAAAGGGCAGTTTATCGCTGATAAACCTTATTACCTTGAAATCGACGGACAAAAAACAGACCTTGAAGGCGAGTGGAAATATAAAATAGGAGCCAAAATGGAAAAAATGGCTCCCGGACAAACATTTATCCGCTGGAAACCGGTAGGGCTTTACAATGCCATGATTAATCCGCTGATCAATTATAAAATCAAAGGATTTATCTGGTACCAGGGCGAAAGCAATACAGGAAAACCAAAAGAATACGGAGATTTGCTGTCGACAATGATCTCCGACTGGCGCTCCAAATGGAACAGGAATGATCTGCCGTTTTTCATTGTACAGCTGGCTAACTTCATGGAGAAAAAAGATGAACCTCTTGAAAGCAACTGGGCTGAGCTGAGAGAACAGCAGAGACAGGTTTCCCTGAATGTTCCTTATACAGGCCTTGCAGTAACGATTGATGTGGGAGAATGGAATGACATTCATCCGCTTAATAAAAAAACAGTAGGAGACAGGTTGGCTTTACAGGCCCTGAAAATCGGAGAAGGCAAAAAAATCATAGCTGACGGACCCGTTTATCAGTCGATGAAAACAGAAGGGAATACCATTATTCTATCCTTTAAACCTGGAACGGATGACCTGGTACAGGGAGAACTGAAAGGTTTTGCCATACAGCAGAAAGATGGCAGCTACCAATGGGCAAAAGCACAAGCAAAAGGTAATAAGGTTATTGTATGGAATGATCAGATAGATAATCCTGTCAATGTACGTTATGACTGGGCAGATAACCCTGATGGGAATCTTAAAAACAAAAGCGGGCTTCCAGCTTCACCTTTTACAACAGAAAAAAATTAATTAACATAGAACCTTATCAAAATCAATGGATAATCAACCGCAAAAAATATCGGTAGTAGAGAAAGTGGGGTATAGCCTGGGAGATCTGGCGGCCAACCTTGTTTTTCAGACCTTAGTCACCTACCTGACCTATTTTTATACAGATATTTATGGACTCAAAGCAGAGGATGCCTCTGTCATCACCCTTACCGTAGGTTTAATTGCCGGGTTTGGCTTTAACCCGCTCATTGGAGCGCTGGCAGACCGTACAAGCTCTCGCTGGGGGAAATTCCGTCCATGGATTTTATTTACTGCTGTACCCCTTGGTATTGCGGCACTTTTGGCTTTCAGCACGCCTCACTTTTCCTATCAGGGCAAGATGATTTACGCTGCGGTTACCTACTCGTTATTATTGTTATTATACGCATCCAATAACTTACCGTATGCTGCTTTGAGCGGTGTTATCACGGGAGATATGGGAGAAAGAAACAGTATTTCTTCATACCGTTTTGTAGCAGTAATGTTTGCACAGTTCTTTGTACAGGTATTTATGCTTCCTATCATTTTATATGTAGGACATGGAGACAAGGCACAGGGAATTGAGACCGTTATGACATGGCTGGCTGTGATTGGATCTGTAATGCTGCTGATCACCTTTTTTACCACCAAAGAAAGAATCATTCCCAAGCCGGAGCAGAAGTCAAGTCTGAAAGAGGATTTAAAAGATTTATTCCAGAACAGACCATGGATTATTATGCTGACGGTGACTGCATTTATATTTATCACGCTGGCCATGAAAGGCGGATCTTATGTATATTATTTTAACAACTATGTGGATGAAAATGCCCTCAAAAATTTTATTTCACCTATTACAGCATTTTTTAATTCTGCAGGGATGAATTTCTTCGGGGAAGATCCAAAGTCTGCAGGATTCGGATTGTTCAATGCAGGAGGAATTGTGATGATGATCGTCGGGATTACCTTCTCTAAAAAACTGGCGGACCGGTTTGGAAAAAGGGATACTTTTATTGCCTCATTATTCATTTCTACCTTGTTTATCCTGTCTTTTATATTGTATCCTCCGAAAGCAGTGGGAATTATGTTCCTGTCACAGATTTTACACGGACTTTTTTATGGAATCAGCACACCGCTTTTATGGGCTATGATTGCTGATGTGGCCGACTATTCGGAATGGAAGAACAACCGCAGGGCAACGGCCATTATTTTCTCTGCCATGATGGTAGGATTGAAAGTTGGTCTTAGTATCGGAAGCTCTCTGGTAGCTTTGATCATAGGAAAATACGGATACATTTCTGTACATGGAAATGAGCAGGTGATTCAGCCTGAAACGGTGGCAGCAGGGGCTAAAATGCTTGTGAGTATTTTCCCGTCCATTCCGTTTTTCATTGCCTGCGGACTGCTTTTATTGTATAAAATCAACAAAAAAATGGAAGTTCAGATTGAAAAAGATCTGGCTGAAAGAAGAAAATAAAACTAACAATATGAAACGTATTTTAATGGGTTTGGCGGCTCTTACCGCTTCCGGGCTGTCGGCACAGAAGCCTGACGGTACTTTAAAAAAAGCATTTCAGGATAAATTCTATATCGGAACTGCCATGAGTCTTCCCCAGATTGACGGTACAGATCAGAAAGCAGCGGCGATTATCAAAAAACAATTCAGCTCTATTGTTGCTGAAAACTGTATGAAATCTATGTTCCTGCAGCCTCAGGAAGGAAAGTTCTTCTTTGTTGATGCCGATAAATTTGTTGATTTCGGGATAAAGAATAATATGTTCATCATCGGACATACGTTAATCTGGCATTCCCAGCTGCCAAAATGGTTTTTTTCAGACAGTAACGGAAAGGATGTTTCTCCGGAAGTATTGAAACAACGCATGAAAAACCACATTACAACAGTAGTTTCACGTTACAAAGGAAAAGTAAAAGGTTGGGACGTGGTAAATGAAGCCATTCTTGAAGACGGATCTTATAGAAAAAGTAAATTTTACGAAATCCTGGGTGAAGATTTTATTCCTTTGGCATTTCAGTATGCGCAGGAAGCGGATCCCAATGCAGAACTATATTATAACGATTATAATGAATGGTATCCTGAAAAGGTAAAAGCAATCATTACAATGGTTGAAAAACTTAAATCAAGAGGAATCCGCATTGATGGGGTGGGAATGCAGTCACACGTCGGAATGGATAACCCTTCTATGGATGAATATGAAAAAGCAATTGTAGATTATTCCAATGCCGGTGTTAAAGTCAATATAACAGAGCTGGAAATTAGCGCGTTGCCTTCTCCATGGGGAAGCTCTGCCAATGTTTCAGATACCGTTGCCTACCAGAAAGAAATGAATCCTTATACCAAAGGTCTTCCCAGGGAAGTAGAAATGAAGTGGGAAAAACGTTATCTTGATTTCTTTGGTTTGTTCTTACAACATAAAGATAAAATAAGAAGAGTAACCTTATGGGGTGTTACCGACAAACAATCCTGGAAAAATGATTTCCCGGTGAAAGGAAGAACAGATTACCCGTTACTTTTTGACAGGAAAGACCAGGAGAAACCTGTGGTACAAAAAATAATAAAGCTGGCAGAGAAAAATTAAAATCAATAGAATTTTTACTAATGAAAAAATCAAAATATTTATTCCCGGAAGATTATATGGCAGACCCTTCCGTTCACGTTTTTGAGGATAAAATCTATATCTATCCTTCTCACGACCGCGAAAGCGGAATTGAAGAAAACGATAACGGAGATCACTTCGATATGAATGATTATCATGTCTTTTCAATGGATGATGTAGACAGCGGAGAAATTAAAGATCATGGTGTGATACTTTCGGTAAAAGATATTCCATGGGCGGGAAGACAGCTTTGGGATTGCGATGTTGCTTTCAAAGACGGGAAGTATTATATGTACTTTCCCTTGAAGGATCAGAATGATATCTTCAGAATAGGCGTTGCCGTAAGTGAGAAACCTTACGGTCCTTTCATCCCTGAAAAACATCCGATAATGGGCAGTTATAGCATCGATCCGTGCATTTTTGAAGATAAAGGAAAATATTATATGTATTTCGGAGGAATTTGGGGCGGACAATTACAGCGCTACAGAGATAATAAAGCACTTGAATCTGCTGTAATTCCCGAAAATGATGAACCTGCAATCCACTCAAAGGTGGCTCTGCTGAGTGATGATATGCTTGAATTTGCCGAAGCTCCTAAAGATGTTGTCATCATTGATGAAAACGGGAAACCACTGCTTCATGGTGATAAGCACCGCTTTTTTGAAGCTTCCTGGATGCATCAGTACAATGGTAAATATTATTTTTCTTATTCAACAGGAGACACGCACCTGATTTGTTATGCAACCGGAGATAATCCTTATGGTCCGTTTACTTTTCAGGGTGAAATTCTTACTCCGGTGGTAGGGTGGACTACCCATCACAGCATTGTGGAATTCAAAGGGAAATGGTATCTGTTTTTCCATGATTCTGTGCCGAGTGGCGGTAAAACATGGCTGAGAAGTATGAAAGTGATTGAACTGGAATATGATAACGAAGGTAAAATCAAAACGATTGAAGGTCTTGATGACCAGTCATAAGCCATCTTTAATAATTTAAAATTTTTCAATGCGATATCTGAGACTCTATACCCTTTTTTTTCTGATGATTCCGTTATTGATTTTCGCGGAGGATGGAAGTCAGCTCTGGCTTCGGTTTCCTGCAAAAAACGGAATATCGGCAGATAAAATTATTTCCAAAGGCAGTAGTCCAACACTTACTATTGTCAGAAAAGAGCTGAGCAGCCATTGGCAGGGACAAACGGTGGAACTTCGTACCGAAAACAAAGAGAAAAATCTGAAAGACGGTTACAGGATTGTTTCCACGCCTGAAAAAATTGTTATTTCTGCGGGCAAAGAAATAGGACTGTTGTATGGAGTCTATCATATTTTAAGATTACAGCAGACAAAAGCCGACCTGTCTCATTTGAATACGGTAGAAAAACCATCATACGATGTAAGAGTTCTGGATCATTGGGACAATCTCGACGGAAGCATTGAAAGAGGATATGCCGGAAGATCCCTTTGGAAATGGGAAGACTTACCTGGAAAAATTTCTCCACGTTACCAAGAATATGCAAGAGCCAATGCTTCTGTAGGAATCAATTCCGTTGTTTTGAACAATGTGAATGCATCTCCCAATATGCTTAGGGAAGACTATCTTAAAAAAGTAAGGGTTCTGGCAGATATTTTCAGACCTTATGGCATCAAGGTATATCTTTCCGTGAATTTTTCTTCACCCAAAGTGCTGGGCGGATTACAAAATTCAGATCCGTTGAATAAAGACGTACAAAAATGGTGGAAAGATAAAGCTACTGAAATTTACAAATTGATTCCTGATTTCGGCGGATTTTTGGTGAAAGCCAATTCCGAAGGCCAGCCGGGACCTCAGGATTACGGAAGAACCCATGCAGACGGAGCCAATATGATGGCAGATGCCCTGAAACCCTACAACGGGATTGTGATGTGGAGAGCCTTTGTCTACAGTCCAAGCAAAGACGACAGGGCCAAACAGGCTTATCTGGAGTTTGTTCCTCTGGATGGTAAATTCAGGGATAATGTGATCATTCAGATTAAAAACGGACCTGTTGATTTTCAGCCCCGCGAAGCGTTTAACCCTCTTTTTGGTGCTTTAAAAAAGACTTCTGAAATGGTAGAGTTTCAGATCACCCAGGAATATCTGGGCTTTTCAAATCATCTCGTTTTTCTGGCTCCTTTATTCAAGGAAACACTGGACAGCGATACTTATTCTGATGGCCAGGGATCCACCATTGCTAAAATTACAGACGGCACCTTAAGACCTGCAAAAATGACAGCCATTTCAGCCGTTGCCAATATCGGGGAAGATACGAACTGGACCGGACATCATTTTGCACAGGCCAACTGGTATGCATTCGGCAGATTAGCATGGAACCATCAACTGAGTTCAGAACAGATTGCAGATGAATGGATTAAAATGACCTTCACAGACGATCAGAACTTTCTGAATCCGGTAAAAGAGATCATGCTTTCATCCAGGGAAACCGCTGTTGACTATATGATGCCTTTAGGACTGCACCACATCTTTGCAGGAGGTCATCACTACGGCCCTGAACCGTGGGGAGATTATAAAGGCGGAAGACCGGACTGGTCACCTGTCTATTACCATCAGGCTGATGCTAAAGGGCTAGGTTTTGACAGGACAAAAACAGGAAGTAATGCTGTTTCACAGTATTTTCCGCCGCTTAATGAAAGGTATGGAAATATCTCATCCTGTCCTGAAAACCTTATTTTATGGTTTCATCACGTTCCGTGGGATTATACAATGAAAGACGGAAAAACACTATGGGATGAGCTGTGTTATACGTATGATTCAGGAGTAAAAAAGGTAAGGGATTATCAGAAAACATGGGATAGGATGGAACCTTATATAGACAAACAGAGGTTTGCCGATGTTCAGTCAAAGCTCAGAATTCAGTCAAAAGATGCGGTATGGTGGAAAGATGCCTGCCTGCTGTATTTCCAGACTTTTTCCAAAAAACCTATACCTTATGATATAGAACGTCCTGTTCACGAACTGGAAGATCTGAAGAAGATTAAACTGAACATGGGCCATCACAATTAAAAATTGAGGCAGCTCTTTTTCCTGACCGGAAATGGAGCTGCCTCAAAACAATAAACTGTAAGTAAAATTTTAATCCAAAATAATTTGGACTGATCGATATGTCAATCTATCTGTATATTCCGTTTTATCGGAGAGAAATTATCTTATTAAAAACATTTCCGTTTTCTTCAACCTGGATGATGTATTGATCTGCCGTTTTGGGGTCAAGATCAAAAGTGATATCCACTTTGCCGTCATCATATTTTTTGTTCGAAGTATAATATGTTGTATTGGAAAGGTCATATACTGAAATGCTTACAGGTCCTTTTACATCAGACATGTGAAGCTTTGCCATATGTCCGGAAATAGTATATTCAGGCTTATGGACAGCACTTACAGGTGTTTTTTCCACTTCCATTACATTATCAGCATTAATTTTTATCTTGTATTTTTCGATCTTTACTTCTGATTCTGCTACCAGATAATAGGTCCCAGGCGTAAAGCTCTGAAAGTCATAAGTCTTGGTCACATGGTCTCCATCTGCAAGGTTTTCGAAAAACAGCTCGTCATGTGCGGTGTTATAGACAAAAACAGAGACACTTTTAGCATTTGAAAGCTCAAAGTTCAGTGTTTTGTCCTGTACGTTTCCAAAGGAAAGGGAAAAATCTCTGTCCTTACTCATTACATTTGCTGAAAACAATAAGGCTCCTGCAAAAAATACGGCTTTTAATAATGTGCTCATGGGTTAAGGCTTTTAGAATGTTTGATACTGCAAATCTAAAACAGTAACGTCGGCCAGGCTACAATGAAATTTTCATATATATGTTCTAAATTAACCTAATTTTTGTTTTATTAATATATTATTTGTTAATTTTGTGTATTAATGTATTTATTTTAGTCTATGAAACATCTGCATCCTTCCTTTGAAGCTATACGGCCTGGCATAGGAAGTAGTTTTACGAGCCTGAAATTTTTCACCAATGAGAATATAAAATCCCATGTCTGGCATTACCACCCTGAAATTGAATTGATTTTTGTCTGCAGGGGATCCGGAAAAAGACAGATAGGAAGCAGTATTTCTTATTTTTCAGAGGGTGATCTTGTTCTCATCGGAAGCAATCTTCCGCATTGCGGGCTTACCAATGAAAATACCCATAACGATTACGAAATGGTGATCCAGTTTAAGCCGGATTTTTTAGGAGAAAACATCTGGAGCATACCGGAAATGCAACGGATCACTGCTTTGCTTGAAAAATCAAAGGCAGGAATCGTATTTGGCGAAGAAGTGAAGAAAGCAGTCGGAAAAAAAATTGTTGAGATGCACGATGCTTCCTCTTTAGATAAGCTGTGCAGGCTGCTGAATATATTGGATGAGCTGGCACTTACTGAAGATTACAGGATTTTAAATGCCGGAAAATACTATCTTCAGACCCAGATTGAGGATAATGAAAGGATTAATCTCATTTTTAATTATGTTAAAGACCATTTCAAAGAGGACATCACTCTGGAAGAAATGGCTGATCTCGCCCATATGAAAGTTCCGTCTTTCTGCCGTTATTTTAAAAAAATCACCAATAAAACGTTTACCCGCTTTGTCAATGAATACAGGATTACCCATGCGCTTAAGCTTCTTGCTGAACAGCCTTTAAGCATTACGGAAGTCTGTTTTGAATCCGGGTTCAATAATTTCAGCTATTTTAATAAGACTTTTAAAGAATATATAGGAAAAAGCCCTTCTCAATACAGAAAAGAATTTAATTATTTCATAGAATAAATTGGCCGGAAATTTGAAAATATTTTGGGTAAAAGCCGATTTATCAAAATATAAATGTAAATTTAACACTTATAATAGTGTGATGATCTGTAAAGTTTTTATTGATTATAAACCAGCACCTTTAATACTTTAGATCACCCCACAGATCTGTTGATCAGAAAAGATGGATATGCATGAACAGTTAATCAACCCAACCGTAGAAAAGTTTAAAACCAGGTTCAAATCAGAACCCGAACATATTTTCCTTTCTCCCGGAAGAATTAATATTATCGGCGAGCATGTAGATTATAGTGACGGCTTTGTACTTCCTGCCGCTATAGATAAATACATCTGCTTTGCTGTCCGTAAACTCCCCGGGACCAACTTTTGTACCGTTATAGCCAAAGACCTCGGAGAAGAATATACATTTGATATCACAACGGAGATAAAACCGGTCGGGCAGATGTGGATGAATTATATCCTGGGCGTTTTCAGCCAGCTGCAGAAGCCGGAAAACCTGTTTTGCGGGATGGAAATTGTCTTCAGCAGTACCATTCCGATGGGAGCCGGACTTTCTTCATCAGCAGCGCTTGAATGTGGATTTGCATTTATCCTCAATGAACTTTTTCATCTTCAGATTTCTAAAAAAGATATTGCGGTGATCGGGCAGAAGTCGGAGCATTCTTTTGCCGGAGTTCAGTGCGGAATTATGGATCAGTTTGCTTCCGTTTTCGGAAAAGAAAATAAAGTGATCATGCTCGACTGCAATTCTCTGCAACATCAATATTTTGATGCAGACCTTAAAGGATACAGTCTGTTACTTTTCGACAGCTGCGTAAAGCACAGCCATCTGACTTCCGGTTATAATGACAGGCATAAAGAAGTTGAACACGGCAAAAAAATCCTAAGAAAAAATTTTCCGGAAATAGAAAAATTCAGGGATTTTACGATGGATATGCTTGATAGGGTAAAAGAAGAAATGGGAAATACCTCATACAAAAGATGTCTCTACCTGCTGAAAGAAATTCAAAGGGTGGAAATGGCGGCAAAAGCTATTTCAGCCGGAAATATTGAATACCTGGGAACACTTCTGACAGAAACCCATGCCGGGCTTTCAACCGAATTTGAAGTCAGCTGCAGTGAGCTTGATTTTTTAGTGGAAAATGCATTACAGCAGGAAGGAGTGCTGGGAGCAAGAATTATGGGCGGAGGCTTCGGAGGCTGCAGCATCAACCTGATAGAAGAAAATAAAACTGAAGAAGTGATCCGGATCATCAGTGAAAAATATCTGGAACATTTCAATATCAGGATGAAAGTTTATCATGTTACAATTTCCGACGGGATAAAAGAATACACCAATGAATACATTATTTGATCCTAAAAAGCACCCTCACAGAAGATATAATCCTCTTTTGAATGAATGGATACTGGTTTCTCCGCAGCGTGCCAACAGGCCATGGCAGGGGCAGAGGGAAATAACGACAGAAGAAGACCGTCCTGTATACGACCCGGATTGCTATCTGTGTTCCGGGAATATGCGGGCTAACGGAAGCCGGAATCCTGCATACAAAGGTACCTATGTATTTGATAATGATTTTGGAGCATTGCTTAATCAGGAAATTGATTTTTCTCAAGAGCATTCCGGATTTTTTACCCTTCTTCCGGAACGCGGAATCAACAGGGTAATTTGTTTTTCTGACCATCACGGTCTTACCTTACCGGAAATGCCTGTGGAACACATAAAGAATGTGGTGGATGTTTGGCAGGAACAGTTCAATGAACTGGCTGCTCTGGAGCATATCAATTATATTCAGATTTTTGAAAATAAAGGGGGCATCATGGGCTGCAGTAACCCTCATCCGCACGGTCAGATATGGGCACAGTCATCCATTCCGGCGATGGTTCAGAAAACCCAGGATCAGCTGAAATCTTATTTTGAAAGGAATAAAAGAACATTGCTGGAAGACTATCTTGAGCAGGAAATCGCGGCTGGTGAACGTATTGTCACAGAAAATGAACATTTTGCAGCATTGGTGCCGTTTTGGGCATCATGGCCATATGAAACGATGATTATCAGTAAACAGAAAAGAGAAAATATTTCAGCATTCTCTGAGGAAGAAAAAGAAGCTTTTGCAGCTGTTCTCAAAGACCTGACCACAATCTATGACAATCTTTTTGAGGTGTCATTTCCTTATTCTGCAGGAATCCACCAGTCTCCCACAGACGGTAAAGATCATCCGGAATGGCATTTTCATATGCACTTTTATCCGCCGCTGCTCAGAAGTGCGGAAATTAAAAAGTTTATGGTAGGATACGAAATGCTGGCAGAACCTGAGCGGGACATCACCCCGGAGCAAAGTGCAGCCATATTAAGAAATCTTCCCACCATTCATTACAAGAAAAAATATTAAAATCAATATCTTTGAAAAGAATAAGCGAATTATGATTCTGCAAAATACAGAATATCGTTTTTCCCAATAAAATTATGGAACAGATTAAATTAATTGTGACGGACATGGATGGGACGTTTCTCAATTCCAGCCATGAAATGAGCCCTGAATTTTCGGATGTTTACAAAGAACTTAAAAAAAGAAACATTCTGTTTGTACCCGCAAGCGGAAGGCAGATGCCGGGAATTACCCATTATTTCGGAGAAATAGAAAGTGAGATCGGTTTTATTGCTGAAAACGGAGGTTACGTTATCTATAAAGACCAGGAGCTTTTCGCTGATACACTGGAATACAAATATATCGTTGAAATTATTAAAGCTGTCCGTGAAATACCGGGTGCTAAAGCCGTATTATCAGCCAAAAAGATGGCTTATTACGAAACTGATGATCAGCAGTTTGTAGACTTTTTCTCAAAGTACTATACTGAAAATATGAAAAAGGATGATCTTACAGAAAGAATTGATGATACCGCCTTCAAAATAGCAGTATATCATCCTGATGGCTCTGAAAAATATCTGTATCCGGCTCTGAAAAAATTTGAAGAATTCGGTCTGGAAGTAGTAGTTTCAGGAGCGCATTGGCTGGATGTTATGAATAAGGATATCAATAAAGGAAATGCTCTGAAAATACTGCAGAAATCATTGGGTATTTCCCCGGAAAATACGATGGCTTTCGGAGATTATATGAACGATATAGAAATGCTGAAGAATGCCAAATATTCTTACGCCATGAAAAACGCCCACCCAAACGTAAAGGAAGTAGCCCATTTTGAGGCGTGTACCAACGACAGCTTTGGAGTGCTGAAAACGATTAAGGATTACCTGCATTTGAACTGATATCCCTATAAAAACTATAACCAATACGAATATGAATAAATCTCCCGGAAGAAAACCCGCTAAACTCTGCTATGAACATATTGGCGGAAAATTGGGCCAGCTTCTGCTGGAACAATTTGTTGAAAAAGGCTGGATTGCCAAAGATCATCCTGCAGACCGGCAATATTACATTACTGAAAAAGGACAGGAAGAATTTACAAAACTGGGACTTGATCTTTCCCAAATAAAGCCGGAGTAATAATCATTTATTATGGAGCTTTGTCCATAACTTATCATAACCCTATTCGGCTTCTTTCTGAGAATACGTAATGGTTACCGAAGGATTGTCATCGTCATCACCGAAATAATTATTGACATCAATTTGGCCTGAAGCTTTATTATAATTTTAGGCGACTATATACAATTTTACACCATTGTCATTGACTACGTCGAACCTTTGATTTCTGACGAAAGAAGAATCTTATATACCTCTGGCAAAACCCTGTTTACATTACCTAAAGAATATCCCATGAACTCCATTTTTGGGTTTATACCTGTATCATCTTTTTAAAGTGTCCAATAAGTTTATTAGTATACTATTTTTTTAAACAACTTAAAAAATAAACACCTGATAAACAATATATTATATTAAACTTAATAAAATTAAGTATATTTATATACTTTTATATTGATTTATAAGTATATTTGTATACTAATTTGTTTGATATGAATTACGAACTTATAAAAGCAGTGGTAGAGTTGATTCAACAATTTGTAGAAGAGAATACAGGCAACGCTGTTTACAGTAACGACCTTCAGGGCTTTATAGAATGGATAAGCAACTCTCACAAAGGAAATTATATATCACAGGAACCTGATTGGAAAGGAAAAGAAGCGGGAAGGGGGCCGGAAAGTATAATCAATACGCTTCTGGTAAGAATCGGCCGCTATGCTAAATCATATTCCAGAACGGTAATCAGTAATTCCATGTTTTCCAGTCAGGATGATTTCATTTACCTTTTAAGTCTAAAGTCTTTGGGAGCCATGTCAAAAATGGAGCTCATCAGGCATAATGTACACGAAAAATCTGCCGGAATACTTATTATTAATCGCTTAATTCATTATGGCTGGGTAGAACAGGCTGTTTCTGAAAAAGATAAAAGAACAAAATATCTTACAATAACCGGGCTTGGGCTTAATATGCTGGATAATCATATGGATGAAATCCGTAAAGCTTCAAAGGCTGTATTAGGGGATCTGACGCATTCAGAGCAAATGCTGCTTATCGCCATACTTTCTAAACTGGATGAATTCCATTATTCATTTTATCGTGCGAATTTAGAAGCCATCCACTTGCTGGATACCGTGCATAAAAAACTGAATTGAGTTATTAAAAATTATCTGCCAAAACTATAAAATAAATAAAATGAGCACGGGAAAAGTAAGAAAAAAAATAGCGGTAATAGGCTCTGGGTTTTCCGGGCTCTCTGCTGCTGCCTATGCTGCGAAATCCGGAAATGAGGTACATGTATTTGAAAAGCATAATCAACCCGGAGGACGTGCAAGACAGTTTAAAACAAAGGAAGGATATGTTTTTGATATGGGCCCCAGCTGGTACTGGATGCCTGATATTATTGAAGGCTTCTTCAATGATTTTGATATGAGTGCAGACGATTTTTTTAAGCTGGTTTCTCTGGATCCTCAGTTTGAAATGGTTTTTTCAGAAGACAAAGTTTCCGTACCGCAGAAGAATGCTGAAATCCGGGAGCTATTTGAAAAGATAGAGCATGGGGCAGCCAGGCAGTATGATAAATTTATGCAGTCTGCACAATATAAATATGAAGTTGGAATGAAAGAATTTGTCACCAAGCCCTGCTACAATTGGCTGGAATTTGCATCCCTGAAAATAGCAGGCAGCGCCTTAAAGCTTGATCTGTTAAGTAATTTCAGGAAATATGTTTCCGGCTACTTTACTGATCCGAAACTCAGATCTCTGATGGAATTTCCTGTTATATTTCTCGGAGCTTCACCTGAGAATATTCCGGCTCTCTACAGTCTGATGAATTACGGAGGATATGTTTTAGGAACCCAATATCCTATGGGAGGGTTCTATCAGCTCGTTCTGGCCATGCAGAATGTTGCCGAGAAGCAAGGTGCTGTTTTTCATTTCAATCATACTGTTCAGAAGATTAATACGGACAATGGTAATGTGACTTCCATCAGAATAGATGGTAAAGACCATGAATTTGATGCAGTGATTGCCTCATCAGATTATCATCATACGGAAACATTAATTCCAAAATCCCTCAGGAATTACAATAATGCATATTGGGAAGCCAAGACCTTTGCGCCTTCATGCCTGATTTATTACCTCGGAATCAAAGGAAAAATCCCAGCCTTGAAACACCATACCTTATTCTTCGAAAATGAACTTGATAATCACATAGACTGTATTTATAAAAATAAAAAATGGCCGGCAAAACCGCTGTTTTATTCCTGCTGTCCTTCAAAAACGGATCCGGATGTAGCTCCTGAAGATGGTGAAAACCTTTTTTTGCTGCTGCCTCTGGCTCCCGGAATCCATGATGATGAATCTACCAGGGAAAAATATCTTACAGAAATGTTGGGCAGGATTGAAAAACATACCGGCACAGACAATCTTATGTCCAGAATTGAATTTAAAAAAAGCTATTGTGTAAGTGATTTTATTTCAGATTATAATGCTTATCAGGGAAATGCCTACGGACTGTCTAACACCTTATCACAAACGGCTGTTTTAAAGCCCAAAATAAGAAACAGAAAACTCAGGAATCTTTTTTATACAGGGCAGCTGACGGTTCCGGGACCGGGAGTGCCGCCGTCTGTTATTTCCGGGAAGATCGTAGCAGCTGAAGTTAGTAAACTAAACTAAAATAATATGAAAAAATTGTTTGATGATTTGTCTTATGACGTAAGCAAACATACTACGAAGAAATACAGCACCAGTTTTTCATTAGGAATATTGGCATTGAAGCCATCTATAAGACCCGCTATTTATGCCATTTACGGCTATGTACGTCTTGCAGATGAAATTGTTGACAGTTTTCATGGCTATGACAAAGAAAGGCTTTTGAAAAGGTTAAAAAAGGAAACATACCATGCGCTGGAAGAGGGGATATCGCTTAACCCTATTTTGCATTCATTTCAGGAAACCGTTCGCCGGTATGATATTGATGTGCCGTTGATCAACCAGTTTTTGCACAGCATGGAAATGGATCTCCATAAAATTGATTATAACTCGGAGCTGTATAATGAATACATCTATGGCTCAGCAGAAGTAGTGGGGCTCATGTGTCTGCAGATTTTTACAGGTGGCGATAAACAGCAGTTTGAAGAGCTTAAACCATTTGCTATGAAGCTCGGCTCTGCATTTCAAAAAGTAAATTTTTTACGGGATCTTAAAGATGACTACCAGATCCTGGGACGCACCTACTTTCCGTCTCTGAATATGTCTGTTTTCGATAATTCTGTGAAAGCCCAGATAGAAAAAGAAATCGAGGAGGAGTTTAAAGAAGCCCTGAAAGGAATAAGAAAACTTCCGGGTTCCTCGATGTTTGGAGTTTACCTGGCTTACAAATATTATTTGTCACTGTTTGAAAAAATAAAGAAAACAAGTTCTAATCATATTTTACAGAAGAGGATAAGAATTGCCAATTCACAGAAGCTGCTGGTGGCATTCAAAAGTTATATCCGCTATAAATCTGCTTATTTATAACGGATGTAAAATGTATAACTGAAAGTTCAATTGTTAAAAAAAATGCGATACAGATTATATAGAGAGCAGCAGCTGGGCTGCGATATTGAAACAGCATGGAATTTCTTTTCATCACCTCATAACTTATCTGAAATAACACCTGAAAGTATGAATTTCACAGTGCTTTCAGACATGTATAATGAACCTGTTTTTAAAGGGATGGAAATCAATTACCGTGTTTCTCCTGTATTGGGTATTCCGATGACGTGGAAGACCATTATCAGCCAGGTAGAAGAGTATAAAAGTTTTACTGATTTTCAGGAGAAAGGTCCCTACAGATACTGGAACCATTTTCACGAGTTTATTCCCAATGAAAAAGGAGTATTGATGAAAGATACTGTAGAGTATGAGCTTCCTTTGGGGCTTTTAGGCCGGATAGCCCATATGTTATTTGTGAAAAAAAAGCTGAACAGCATATTTGACTTCAGATATAATGTTTTAAATAATCTTTTTAACCGCAACAATAATTAATATGAACCTGCTGATTGTTTTGTGTGTCTTTATTGCCATGGAAGGAGCAACATGGCTTATCCACAGGTACATTATGCATGGCTTTTTGTGGGGATTGCACCGGGATCATCATGACCACAGCAATGAAGGAAAGCTCGAAAGAAATGACCTGTTCTTTTTCATATTTGCCAGTCCTGCCATAGCCCTGTTGTATCTGGGAGTAAAACAGCAGTTCAGCTATTGGTTTTTTATCGGGCTGGGAGTCAGTCTTTACGGAATGGCTTATTTCTTTGTTCATGATATTTTTATCCATCAGAGAGCTAAGGTTTTTACAAAAACTCAGAACCCTTATTTGCTTGCGATAAGACGGGCCCACAAACAGCACCATAAGCACCTTGGCAAGGAAGACGGAGAATGCTTTGGCTTTCTTTGGGTTCCTTTCAAATATTTTAAAATGTATTTTAACAAAAAATGATGCCTTACACTTACATACTGATCAACTTTTTTACTGTCATTATCTGCTTTTTGGCTTCTTTTGACAGGAGAATACAATTTAACAAGCTATTCGGCACGTTTCTTTTGTCGTCTACCATTGTGGCTGTTCCCTTTATTGCATGGGATATATGGTTTACCGGAATGGGAGTATGGTGGTTTGACCTTAAATACACTTTAGGGATTGAAGTAGCAGGCCTTCCCGTTGAAGAATGGCTGTTTTTTTACTGCATTCCTTTTGCCTGTGTTTTTACTTATTATTGTATGGATAAGTTTTTTAGCCTGGATTGGCTCAGTCACTTTAATAATCTTATTGTCTTTACCTCTGTCATTATCCTTGGTGTTACGGGACTTCTTTTCTATCATAAAATATATACTTTGCTGACAGTTATGGTAACAATATCCACACTTTGCTACCTGCATTTTATTGCTCACAAAGAATGGATAGGGAAAGCCAGTCTGGTTTATTTTCTTTTAATGCCCGGCTTTTTTGCTGTAAACGGAATACTGACAGGATCTGTAATTTCTTCGCCTGTCGTAAATTATAATCCTGATGCGTTCCTGGGAATAAGAATGATTACCATTCCTGTTGAAGATGCGGTCTATGGTTACAGCCAGTTTTTACTTACTATTTATTTCTTTAAAAAATTGAATAAAAATGAAAAATAAAATAATTTTTACGGTCATAATGACTTTTGGATGGATCAGCCTGCTTGTATCCTGTTCTTCTATGCCTGAAAAAGCAGAACCCGTTAAAAACTTTAATATCAACAAATATTTGGGGACATGGTATGAAATCGCAAGATTTGATTATCGCTTTGAAAAAGATCTTGACAATGCAATGGCTCAGTACAGCCTTAATTCAGACGGAAGCGTACATGTGGTAAACAGTGGATACCATGTTAAAAAGAACAAGTGGGTCTCTGCTGAAGGAACAGCAAAATTCAGGGAAGATAAGAACACTGCAGCTCTGAAGGTGAGCTTTTTCGGGCCTTTTTATGCAGGATACAATGTGGTGGCACTGGAAGATTACAAATATGCTTTGGTGGCCGGAAAAAACTTAGAATATTTGTGGATCCTTTCACGCGAAAAATCAATACCTGAAAATATTAAAGACTGCTTTATCGGTAAAGCCCGTGAAATCGGATATGATACTTCAAAGCTTATCTGGGTGAGCCAGGATAAAAAAAGCCCATTTGAAAAAAAGCAGTAATGAACTACATTTTATAATTGAAGACTAAAAATTTTTAAACCATGCTCAGAATACAAGCACAAACCAATATACCTACCGATTATGGGATATTTACAGTGTACGCATTTTCGGAAAATGAAAAAGACTGGACCCCGCATTTAGTGTGGGTGGCAGAAAACACAGATTTTGATAGTATCGTCAACGTTCGTTTTCATTCGGAATGTATTACCGGCGAAGTTTTTCATTCTAAAAAATGTGAATGCGGGCAGCAGCTGGAGGCCGCTATGAAATATATGTCTGAAAACGGGGGAATGATTATTTATCTCCGCCAGGAAGGACGAAATATAGGAATCATCAACAAGCTGCGGGCCTATGCACTGCAGGAACAGGGATTGGATACCGTTGAGGCTAATCTGAAGCTGGGTTTGCTGGCCGACGGAAGGAATTTTGATGTGGCAATGGAAATGCTGGACATTTTAAATGTAAAAAAAATTAACCTGTTAACCAATAATCCGGATAAGATCAAATCGGTTGAAGAAAGCAGCATTATACTCAACAGCAGAGTCCCTTTGGAAATTGATTCCAATGAAGTGAATGAAAGCTATCTGTCTAAAAAGAAGGACTACTTTGGCCATCTGCTGGAAAGAATATAAGCTGTAAATTGTAATGCTCATCAAATCCAATAATTATGAAAAAAATACTGCTTACCGGCGCTACCGGTTATATCGGTAAAAGAATGATCAGTGTGATTGCCGCACAAGGTTATAAGGTGGTCTGCTGCTGCAGGGATATCAATCGTTTTACCAGAAGTATGGATATTGATGATGAACTGATTGAAGTCATAGAAGTTGATTTTCTGAAGCCTGAGACCCTGCAGAATATTCCTGAAGACATTGCCGGTGCCTATTATTTAATGCATTCCATGAGCAATACTGAAGATTATGAAGATTCGGAAAAAAGATGCGCCTCCAATTTTTCTGATTATATAGAAAAAACACAATGTAAGCATATTGTTTACCTTTCAGGACTGGTAAATGAAAAAGAATTATCAAAACATTTAAGCTCAAGGCACGAGGTTGAAAAAATCCTGATGGAATGCAGGGTTCCTGCAACGGTACTTCGGGCCGGTATTATCATTGGTTCGGGAAGTGCTTCTTTTGAGATCATCAGAGATCTCGTAGAAAAACTTCCTGTAATGGTGGCTCCCAAATGGCTCTATACAAAATGCCAGCCGGTAGGTATTGCCAATGTTCTGGATTTTCTGATTTTTGTTTTATTTAAAGAGAAGGCCTACCGGAAAAATTTTGATATTGGCTGCGATGATGTGCTGACCTACAAAGAAATGTTATTGCAGTTTGCAAAAGTAAGAGGCCTGAAAAGAACAATTTTTACCCTTCCGGTAATGACTCCGAAGCTTTCTTCATACTGGCTCTATTTTATTACTTCAACGTCGTACAATCTGGCAAAGGCTTTGGTTGGAAGCATGAGAATAGAAGTCATCTGCAGACCTGAAAGCCTGGCTGAAATCAAATTAATTACCGGTATACAGCCGTTTTCTTATGATACCGCATTGAAAAGAACGCTGGCAAAAATTCAGGCAAATGAAATTATATCCAGCTGGAAAGACAGCTTTATCAGCAGCCGCAGCGATTCTACATTAAAAGAATATCAGGATGTACCGAAATACGGATGCTTTACAGACCTCAGAAGTGAAGAATATGATGACAGGGAAGCATGTCTGAACCGGGTCTTCCAGTTGGGTGGATCTAATGGATGGTATGGACAGAGCCTTTGGAAAATGAGGGGTTTTCTTGATAAGCTCGTCGGCGGTCCGGGATTAAGAAGAGGCCGGAGGCATCCTCTGGATCTTCAGGAAGGTGATGCACTCGACTTCTGGAGAGTGCTGTATGCCAACCGTAAAGAAGGGAAACTTATTTTATTGGCTGAAATGAAACTCCCCGGGGAAGCCTGGCTGATGTTTAAAATTTACAGAAATAAAATCTGGCAAAAAGCTGTATTCCGGCCAAAAGGTTTGTGGGGAAGGCTTTATTGGTTTATGGTACTGCCGTTTCATGGGCTTATCTTTAAAGGAATGTTGAGAAGGCTTAGCGGTAAAAAATAAATTTATAATTTAGTTGCTGTTAATGATTCTGTGATCTGCTGCTCCTAATTACACAAAAGAATAAATAAAAGTATATTTGTAAACTATTTTGACTGAAATGAATTATCCTCTTATAAAAGATTGTATGACGCTGCTTGAGCAGTTTGAATCAGATGTTGAAACGCATCCGAACTCTTATCCTGCAACTATTCAGGGCTTCAAAACATGGATTTCTGATAAGGAGAAAGGGGAGTCTGCAGATCATATTGAAGACCCTTATTGGGAAGGCAAGGAAAACGGAAGAACGCCGGAAAGTGCGATAAGTACATTATTGGTTCATCTTAACCGCTATGCGAAAACCTATTCAAAATCTGCCATCTCAGATTCTGAGTTTTCTACTCAGGAAGATTTTATTTATTTAATTAATCTGAAAGTTTTCGGAGAGATGACGAAGATGGCACTTATCAAGAAGAATATTCATGAAAAACCTGTCGGTATGCTCATCATTACCAGGCTGCTGCATCAGGGGCTTATCGAACAGACCGCATCTGATGTGGATAAGCGCAGCAAGCTCATCCGTATCTCTGAAAAAGGGTTGCTGGTTCTGGAAAGACAAATGGAAAAGATTCGCCAGGCAACCCAAATTGTTGCAGGAGATCTTAGCCATAACGAAAAGATGGAGCTTATACGTATTCTTAATAAGCTGGATCGTTTTCATTATCCTATTTTTTCACGAAATATCCATTCTGATGACCTTATCAATACAGTATATGATGAGTATTTCATTTAAAGATGTATAGCATTTAAAACTTGCAGGCAGAGTTTAGCACGAAATTATATCTGCTTTTTGTCGTTTTACTATTAACCGTTTTTGAATTTTTAACCTTAGAAAGGTACTAATCCTTTTAAGATCGAACAAAGCCTTTTATAAAGCTTCTCTACAATAAAAAAGTCTTAATTTCATCTGGCAGCGGCCGGGATTCTATTAATTTTACTCTGTTTTCCCTAATCATTTTAGATGAGGGTAAAATCTATGATGCTGAAAGTCAGAAAAGGTTAGCGGTAAAAGCATTGGAAATCAGATTGAGTTCCAGTCTCTTAAAAAAACAGGAAGAATATTCTGATATAACAAAAACAATCAGTAAATTTAATACGATATCCTTTTCGTATGAATTACAATATACCTGAAGAACTGAAAGGCCTTACAGAAGCTGAAGTAGCAGCTTCCAGAGAACAATACGGATATAACCGGCTGGATGCAGTTAAGAAAGAATCATGGGCAGACTTGCTTATGGATATTTTGAAAGAACCAATGTTGATCCTGCTTATATGTGTTTCTTTTATTTATGTACTTACGGGAGATTATGGAGAGGCCTTGTTTATGTTTGCTGCTATTGTAGGGGTTACAGCAATTTCTTTTTATCAGGATAACCGAAGCAAGAAGGCTCTGGAAGAACTTGAAAAGCTTAATGAACCTTTAAGCAAAGTAATCAGGGACTCCAAGGTTATTCGTATTCCCACTTTTGAAATAGCTGTTGGAGATTTGTGCATTACCGAAGAAGGAAATCTCATCAATGCTGACGGAAGAATTGTTCACAGCAACGATTTCTCTGTTAATGAATCATCGCTTACAGGAGAAAGTTTTTCTGTTTTCAAGGACAGCAGATCAGAAGATAACAGCGTGTACAGCGGAACCATTACTGTTTCAGGGCTTGCTGTTTTTGAGGTCGAAAGCATTGGAAAAGAAACCAGGGTCGGAAAAATTGGCCAGTCTATACTGGGTATAAAAGCAGAAGTATCTCCATTACAGATTCAGATCCGGAATTTTGTAAAAGGAATGGCTGTTATCGGAATCATCATCTTTCTGGCAGTATGTATCTTCAGTTTCGTCAAAACAGGTGATTTTGTAACAAGCTTACTGAGCGGGCTTACATTGGCGATGTCTGTACTTCCTGAAGAAATCCCTGTAGCTTTTACTACTTTTATGGCTTTGGGAGCATGGAAACTTATGCGCGAAGGGATCATTATCAAGCGGAGCAGCATTGTAGAGACGCTGGGAAGCATTACCGTAATCTGTACCGATAAAACAGGTACAATTACGGAAAATTCCATGCAGTTGAAGTACCTTTATGCTTACCGCTCCAACAGGATTTATCAGGAGGAAGAATTGGAAACAGAAGAAGTGGATGAGCTTATTGATTACGCAATGTGGAGCAGCGAACCTGTACCTTTTGATCCTATGGAGGTTACACTGCATAAAGTGTATGAGAAGACCCGGAAGCCTGATAAGAGAAAAGAATATCAGTTATTTCACGAATATCCGCTGGAAGGTAAACCGCCCATGATGACCCATCTTTTTGAGGATGCACAAAAAAACAGGATTATAGCTGCTAAAGGTGCTCCTGAAGCAATCATCAATGTTTCCGGTCTTTCAGAAGAAGAAAAAAGTACAATCAGAAAGATTATAAAGGACTTCGGCGAAAAAGGTTACAGAGTTCTCGGAGTTGCTAAATCTCAATTTGAAGGCAATGACTTTCCTGTTAAGCAGCAGGATTTTACATTTGATTTTTTAGGATTGACCGTATTTTATGATCCTCCGAAAAAAGGAATAAAAGAAGTATTTCAACAGATCTACGATGCAGGTATTAAAGTAAAAGTAATCACCGGAGACAATGCCGATACCACCAGTGCTATTGCCATGCAGGCAGGAATAGAAAACCATACTCCGCCAGTGAATGGAAATGAAATTGCCGCATCTTCAGAAGCAGAAATAATAAGACTTTCTGAAAACACCACCTTATTTACAAGAATGTTTCCGGAAGCAAAGCTCCAGGTGGTGAATGCGCTGAAAGCACAGGGTCACGTAGTAGCAATGCTGGGGGATGGAGTAAATGACGGCCCCGCTTTAAAAGCCGCTCATATCGGGGTGGCAATGGGAAATAAAGGGACTGAAATTGCCAAATCTGCTGCTGCACTGGTTATTACCAATGATGATCTGGCTAAACTTGTTATAGGGATAGCTGCCGGACGTAGAATCTATGCTAATATAAAAAAAGCTGTTCAGTATATTATTTCCATTCACATCCCTATTATACTTACTGTTTCCTTACCCCTGTTTCTGGGCTGGATATTTCCCCATATATTTACCCCGGTGCACGTGATCTTTCTTGAGCTGGTCATGGGGCCTACCTGTTCTATTGTCTATGAAAATGAACCTATAGAAAGAAATGCTATGCAGAAACCTCCGCGGGCACTTACGGATACATTCCTGAACTGGAGAGAACTGGCCATAAGTATTATTCAGGGGTTGGTTATTACCGCAGGAATAGTATGGATATACCAGTATTCTGCTGATTATGGGAACGATGAAGCAAAAACAAGGGCATTGGTTTTCAGTACCCTTATATTTTCCAATATACTGCTGAGCCTGGTGAACCGTTCTTTCTACTACAGCATGCTTGAGAGTTTTAAGAATCATAACTTACTGCTTGCAGGAATTTCTGTATTGGTTCTTCTTCTTCTTTTTGTGATCCTTTATATAGCGCCGGTTTCAGAATTTTTCAGTGTGGCTCCTCTTTCCATACAAGAGCTGGCACTGGCAGGGATTACTGCTTCTGTTTCCGTATTATGGTTTGAAATTTATAAACTTATAAAAAGGATCTACAGAAACCGTGATGAGAAGAAATAATTCATAATTATTATTTGTGAAAACGCTATTTTCATCTCATTGCAGTTTTATTTTGAACTGTAGAATGATCATTTTAAACAAGTAAGTTCCGGCAAAAACAGAATTATCGTTTCCCAACCTATTATGACTGCATTCATATCTGTAGACCTCCAGGATATATTAAATCTGACTTGAAAATTTCATATTCTGAAGCCCAGACTTTTGTCTCCTGATGCCATTGGAGTCTTTTATAAAAAAAGATACCACAAAAAGTAATTATTCATTCATAAGTGATTAATTTGGCATATTCGTTGATGTTGTGATTACAACTATTCAAGTAATAGCTATTATGGGAACTACAATATTCCTGTGTAAAAGCAGGAATATTTTTAACGGACACCAAATATCACATAACTTATAATTCATTTTACACTTTTTACCTCCTGATGATTCAGGAGGTTTTTATCTTTTCAGTTTTTTATTTTTTACTTCAATTCAATTTATTTGTTGACATGATTTGATCTGCCTTGCAGATTGTGGGCACTGTCTGATACTGCAGCATTGATGTTGCCGGTACCGTTACCTGTATTGTTATTGCTTGTTTTTCTGCCTCCGACATGGGTCTTCGTATTGATGCTGTCATGATTTGCACTTAGTGAATCCTTGAAGGTGGAGGATGTAGTATCAGAATAATTTCTTTGAATACTGACCGAATCACTTACAGATATGTTATTTTGTGTTTCTTTCTTTTTACAGGCCGTAATGAAGCTGATTGCGATCATTGATAAGATTAAATTTTTCATAAGAATTGATATTTTAATGGGTGTGATTGTTTGATTACTAAGGTTAATCAAATTTCGGTATATAAACTCTGCAAATATATGAGCAGGATCATAACAAAACATAGACATATAAACCCTCTGTATCAAGGCTTCCTGCCTGAACGATTAATCCTTTATCCAGCGGCAAATTTCTGGAAAATTTCCTTTTATTTATATTTTACAGCATTGCTTTAAATTCTGTGGGACGCATATTGGTCAGCTGGAAAAAAGTATTACTAAAGGCAGAAATATTTGAATATCCTACTTCATAAGCCAGTTCTGTAACCGTTAAGTTGGTGTTTTTAATGAGCTCCATCGCTCTGATAATACGAAGCATTTTGATATACTGGATAAATGATATATGCAGCTTATTTTGAAATAATCTGGTAAGGCTTCTTACACTGAGGCCAAATTTTTCAGCAATATCTTGCAAGGTAAGCGGCTCGCTGATTCTTTTCCTGAGATCAGCTGTTATTTCATTAAGACGCTCATCATCTGTGGTTGGAAGCTGTATTGAAAATCTTTGTAAGTTCTCTTTTGGCAGGAGACCCCATAATGTTTTTAGAAATTCAAATTCCCAGTCTCCCGGGAAAAAATTTCCCTGCCATTTTTCACTGAACGAAAGCATTTCGGAAAGCAGCCTGCTTACAGGATAAATTCCCAGGTTATTATAAAATTCTTCCCCATGAGCCTCCGGGAAATAAACATTAATAATATGCAGATCCTGTGCATTGTACATCAGGTTATGCGGAAAATTCTGAGGAATCCATATATAATGATTGGAAGGAATATAATAATCTTTTTCACTGGTCTGCAGATAGGCTATTCCTCCTAATACCAGAAGCAATTGTCCTTTTTTATGCTGGTGGGCAGGCAGACGCTGCTCGGTCTGCTGCCGCATCACTAAAATCGATTCGTCATACTGATCTACAATTCTGTTAAGCTCTTCCAGAAAATCCATTTGGCTAAAATAAACAAAATTTAGGCTTATTATATAAAATGATATGAATGTCCTTAAAATAATTTTGTAAACAAGATATAATAAGATTTTTAATTTAAAAAATTCCTGTAATCATGCAAAAAATGAATAAATATCCTGTAAAAATGGATTCCGTTGAAAAATATTTGGCAGAAAGCGAGGTGCAGAAGAGTAAATTTATTTTCAATTCCATGTATTTAAATCCTTTCATTCCCATAACTGATTTAACATATATAATGGATGAAGTAAGAGCATTCATGCAACACTGGAAACACAGAAAAATCAACCAAAGAAATCAACCACAGTTTAATAGGTCTTCCCATGAAACATTATAACCTGACAGCTTGGTTTAGTATGGTCGCTGTTATTTGTTCCCAACAGGTACAATCACAAATTTCAGACAGTACAGAGCTGCTGACACTGGAAAAAATATGGAATATTTCAACACTCCATAACAGGCAGCTGAAGTTATCAGTCCTGAATCGGAAAGAAAGTAAACTAGAGACTGATGAAGCAAGGGATCAACTTTTGCCCGAGCTTTCCGTTGGTGGAGACTTCAGATTCAATTCAAAATTTCTTGTGTACGAAAACGGGCTTTTCTCCTCCCCGCAAAATGTATCCGTTTCCCGTTACGGATATAGTGCAGGGTATTATTTAAATCTGAATCTGTACAGCGGAGGTAAAGAAAAAAGGAATATTAAAATCAAGCAGGAGAAAGAAACGATAAAACAGTATGAGTTTGATCTGCAGAAAAATAATATAAAATATAATGCAGCGGTTGTCTACTATGATCTTTATAAATTTTTGCAGTTCCGGACCTTTATTTCGGCTGAAATCTCAGCAGAGAAAAAACAGCTTACCCTTACAGAAAACCTATATAAAAATGGTGTGGTAATGAAAAGTGATGTATTAAGGATATCGGTCAAGTTATCACAGCTGGAGCTGAGCCTTTCTGACATGGAAAAGAAAATAGATCTTGCAAGACAGCGGCTCAATATACTGATGGGGCGTGAAAGCAACATTCCTTTTGATATTTCTTACCAGAATAGGGTTGGACCTGAAATTATAGCAGAAAACCGTTCTGAGTATGTTGATATTGCCTTAAGCAACTCTCCGCAGTATAAGATTGCTAACCGTAATATAATTTTGAGTGATATGAATACTAAACAGATACGCGCCGGTTTACTGCCGAAAGTTTCTTTGTATTCGAAGTACAATTACACTTTTCCCCAGATTTCTTTCTATCCTTATTCTAATGATTTATGGGGATTTGGCCAGACAGGAATCCAGGTACAGTTCTCCATTGACAATCTGTATAAAAGCCGGCATTCCATTGCCCGTGCCCAAAATATATCCGAGCAGCAAAAGGAAAAAGCCGTCATAAAAAAAGATGAACTCACGCTTCAGGTTAATGAGGCGTATTTACAGGAACAGCAGGCAGCTGAGCGTGTGGAAATGGCCGAAAAAAATATTGAAAAAAGCTCGGAAACAGTTCGGGTGATCAGGAACAGCTACCTGAATCAGGAATCACTGTTAACAGATTTGCTGGATGCTGAAAACATCCTGCTTGAAGCAAAATTCAATCTGGCCACTGCCCGGGCTGAACTCAACCTAAGCCATATCAGATTAATGGCCATCATGGGAATACTTTAAGAATTTAACAATATGAATACCAATAGAACAGATAAAATAGTTGTGGTAATAACCCAATGGTTGGGAATTGCATTATTAGCCGCATTAACAATATGGGGAAGTATTTACTTCTGGAAAGGATACCGTTATCAGCATACTAATGATGCTCAGATTGATGCTTACCTGTCACCAGTAAATGTGAAAGTAGGAGGGTACATAAGTAAAATTTATTACAAAGATAACCAGCAGCTTAAGAAAGGAGATACCCTTGCCATAATTGAACTGGATGAATACGGACTGAAAAGAGATGCCGCACTGGCAGAATTGATGGGCTCCAGGGCAAAACTGCCGATTCTCACAGCCAATGAAGAAACCCAGAGCAGGAGCATCGAAGTTATCAGGGCACAGCTCTCCGGTGTCCTGGCGAAACTGGAACAGCAGCAGCATGAGTACCAACGCTATAAAAATCTGCTGGCTGATGAATCCACAACACAGCAAAAATTTGATCATGTAACGGCTTCACTGGCAGCTAATCAGTCTGATTACCTGCAGACGAAAGCTTCATTACGGGTTGCTGAGTCTAAACTTAATGATCTCAAAGCACAGCGTGCAGCAATAGCGGCGGAAATAAAAATTAAAGAAGCATTATTGGAAAGACAGATGCTGGATATCAGATATACCGTTATTACAGCTCCTTTCGATGGACAGATCGGCAAAAAGACCATTCAGGAAGGACAGCTGGTGCAGCCCGGACAGACGCTGGCTTTTATGGTCAACAGCTCAGAGCCGAAATGGGTAATTGCTAACTTTAAAGAAACACAGATCGGTAATTTTAAACAGGGGCAGAAAGTATGGGTTGAGGTAGATGCTTTTCCGGGTGAAAAATGGAATGGAATTATAGAATCTTTTTCTCCGGCAACCGGATCGCGTTATTCGATTCTGCCGCCTGATAATGCCACAGGTAATTTTGTGAAGATTACACAGCGGATTCCTGTCCGGATAAAACTGACCGATACTCCCGAAAAGTTAACCCGGCTTTCTGCAGGCATGAACGCCAATGTTGATGTTATAAATGACTAATGATGCAAGCACATAGAATTCCTGTTTTTAAAAAGTGGGTACCCGAATGGATTGCCCGATCAGTGATATTTACGATATTGATGACCTGCCTCTATAGTTTTGCCTTGTATACCCATCCTGCGACAATAATGGGTTTTTACGGAGTGGAATCTACGGATATTCAATATGCTATGGTTGTTATTTATGGATCTACAGTGGCTTTTCTGGCGTTGGATTTTCGTATGGTGAAGTATTTTACTCCCCGTAAATATCTTCTGGCGGCGCTTGCTGTGAATGCGGTATGTTCACTGATATGTTTCTATACCAGGAGCTGGACGATCTTGATAACGGTTCAGTTCATTCAGGGAATTACCTGTGCTCTGATGTCCGGAATCGTATTGAACATGATATTTCCACGTTTAGAATCTGTACGGGCACGGGTAATAGGATATACCATTCTGTACGGCGGCATACAGATTTCGGTTCCTCTATATTCAGTCTATTACAGCATAATGCTTTATTTTTTTGATTTCAACTGGTTGTTTTACGGATTAATTGTACTGTTGGTAATTGTAACAGGCATGGTAATGGTTACAATGAATGGGAAAGCAAGATTTTATAAAAAAATTCCGCTTTACCAGGTAGACTGGATAGGATATCTCTTCTATATCACTTTTATTCTCATAACAGGATACATTTTGGTATACGGCAGGCAGCTGGGATGGTTCGGCAGTCCCTTGGTTACTTTTTTAAGTCTGTTTAACATATTGGTCCTTTTTGTTTTTATAACCAGGGAACTCAAACTTAAACGTCCTCTAATAAACCTTCAAATTTTTAAAACCCGGAATTTTGTGATTGGCCTGCTGCTGCTTTTTACTTTTTATATTTTTAAAGGAAGTACCGGCCTTGCTTATGGATATCTGGAAATCATTCTGGGAAATGATCCACTCAATACAATTCCCATATGGATAGCAGTCATTGCAGGAACCGTGATCGGGATGTTTGTGATTTCCCGTTTTGTTCTCATGGGTTATAACCTGATCAAGATTATTATTGCAGGTTTTGGAATGATGGCTTTGTTTTATGTCTATATGCTGCTGTTTGTAAGCGTCGGGGGAGAGACAGGTGATTTTATTCCCGCTTTGTTTATCTATGGTTTTGCAACAGGGGTATTATTTGTTCCAATTGTATCTTTTACGACTTCTGCAGCACCTCCAAAGATTGCTGTCAATGCATCACTGGTCGGTATTCTTGCAAGATTTACCGGTTTTACGTCAAGCCTGGCACTTAATAATGAACTTCAGCTATATACTAAAGCTTCGGCCACAGAGAAAATACGTGAAAATATGAATGAAACAGATCCCCAGCTTTCCATTGTTCTGCAGAATGTTTATCAGACGTATATGAATGCAGGAAATGATATGTATACAGCAAAAAATTCTTCTGCCGGATATATAAGCGGTCTGGTAAAAGAACAGGTATTGGTAAATGCTACCCGTGATTATTATAACCTGATGCTTGCCGGGATATTAGGGGTTATAATAGTCCTTTTGCTGCTGCCACAGGTTCGGCAGGTGGTACTTAAGCTGAAGAAAGGACAGGTTCCTTATTAGAAAAATGGTAGATAGATCTTGTAGCTCTGTTTTATCAGCAGATTTAAATTATTTGCTTATATAGTGGCCCCACCAGGAATCGAACCTGGATCTAAAGTTTAGGAAACTTCTATTCTATCCATTGAACTATGGGGCCTGTTTATAAGTAAAATTACAAATTATTCTGTGAAACAGGTTTGACAGGAGTAATTTTCAGAAAACTTTATCTAAAAGGCTTTATCGATAAAAGAATCTGCCCTTTAGAGGCAGATTCAGTAGATAAAACATCTCATTTTTTTAATTAGACAACAATAAAAAGCACAGCCGACAATGCTGTGCTTAAATTTTTATTTCAAATTTAATTGCAATTTCAATAGTAGTAAGAAAAGCAAATAAAGTTTCCACTTCGATGTTTATTACATAGTAAATATAGTAATAAATTTAATACGAAATATGAATTAAATGTTAAAATTCACAAGTTATCCACATTTTTTTGTGGATAACTCTTGAGCTGGTTTAAAATCCACGTTTTTCCGTCTCAATATCCATATTGTCTTTCTTTGAGAACAAAATTTTAGTGGTTCAGAAGGATTAACAGTTTGCGGTCTTTTTAAATAGTATTTCTATTCTGAAAGATATTGTAAAATAAAATCATTTAAGATCCGCTTTTCTTCATTACTTCCTTTATTATCCATATGTCCATGATTGATAAGAGTAGGTTGCACAGTCATATGATACTTTTTCTGTTCCTCTTCAGTAGGGAGTACTCCTTCATCCGCCGGATAATCATTGGAACGTAAGGTATAAATTTTAGGAATGGAAGTTCTCGGCAGGAACATTCTCCGGTTATCCATGGTGATCAGTTTATAGACCATATTGGGATGCTGATTGCTGAATAATGCCGCCATATCACCACCATTGGAGTGCCCGATTAATGTAAGATGCCGAAAATCAAGTTCAGGATTTGTTTTTTTAAGTTCATTAATGACAAACAGAATATTGGCTGAGCCATTTTGCCAGAAGGGCCTTCTCACGATTTGCGGCTTTCCTTCTACAGGTATTAGATTGTCTGTCGCAAGTTCATGCTGAATGCTTACCGTGAAATAGCCTTTTGAAGCCAGCTTTTCCGTTAAATAAGAATACACAAAATAATCTCCGCCTTTATTAAGGCCATATCCATGATTGAAAATAATCAGTTGCTGACGGAGAATCTTTTTATTTGTTTTAGGCTGGTAAATGGCAACAGGAATTTTACGGTTTCTGCTTTGATCAAACAGGGTTAATGTATCCAATTGTACAACGTAATCCCTGTGCTTAGTATTCTTTTTTTGTACGGTACAGCTTATGATCATCAGGGGAATTGTAAAAATAACGGATACAGAGTATTTCATGGTTTGATTTTTATTTAACAGAATAAAAGAATGATCTTAATTCATCTGCAAATATATGAGGTAATTCCAGGGCTGCAAAATGCCCGCCTTCGTCCATCTTTTTGAAGCTGTTAACATTCACAAAACGTTCTGCCCATTCTCTTGGAAACTGAGCCTCCCGCGGAAATACAAGTACCCCTGCAGGAACATTGCTTTTTTGATGAATCTGTGTACCGCTCCATAAAGCTGCTGCATCTTCTTTGTACATTCTGGCAGAAGAACCTATGGTTTGAGTGACCCAGTAAATCATTATATTGGTAAGCAATTCATCTTTTCCTCCCAATGCAGTTTCAATCAGTTCAGGAGAAGCTCCGGCATTGATAAAGCTTATGATCCAGCCTGCCAGTCCGGCAGGAGAGTCATTCAGTCCATAAGCAAGAGATTGAGGCTTGGTAGACTGCACCATGGCATAGGCGCCTTCACTATACCACCATTGCTGGACAAACTGTGCGAATTTCTTTTCTTCCTCACTCATTGTTGCCGGATCTTCCTGACCGGTTGGATATCCTACATCTGTAAGATGAACGGCTTCCATTACTTCAGGATATTTTGAAATCAGTGATTTTACAACTCCCATGCCTATATCCCCTCCCGCAGCGCAGAATTTTTCATATCCAAGTACTTCAGTCATCAGTATTTTCCACAGATCTGCCACCTTTTCACTGTTGACCGCTGTTTTATCAGAAAATCCGAATCCGGGAATGGAAGGGATGATGAGGTCAAAAGTTTGTTCACCCTCTGTAAGCAGCGGGATGATTTTATGGAAACGGTAATAACTGTCCGGCCAGCCATGAGTAAGAATTAAAGGTTTGGGATTGGGGCCTTTTCCTCTGATGTATTGGAAGTGAATCAGAATTCCGTCTATCCGGGTTGTATACTGTGGATGCTGATTCAGTTGCTGCTCATTGATCCTCCAATCGTAATCATGCATCCAATAATGGATAAGTTCTTTCAGATAAGCTTCGCTGGTGCCATAGTTCCAGCCGGAATCTTCAGGCTCGCCGGGCCATCGGGTATTTTGTAAGCGGTTTTTCAGGTCGTCTATAACCGGTTCGGGAATGTTTACTGTAAATGGTTCCATATTATATATTTTATTGGTGTAAATGTTATTTGTGGAAAATACTGATAGTAAGATGGTTACCAAAGTTAAAAACTTTCTCTTTTAATAAATGTTGTCAAAATCATAAATTTTTTGATTTTTTAAATGATGAAAAATAAGTAACTTTAATTCATTAAAATCTCGTAATACATATTACTCCTATTCAGGTGTTATTTTTACCCTGATCATCCCAGGTTCAATTTTCTGAACCCAAAATACCTATTATCCATAACTAAAGCAAAGACAATTTGTTTTGCGGTTTCAATAGTCATTAGCACTTATAGGCTTCTGATTGTTGATATTTAATATTAAAAAATCATTATGAAAACATATAAAATTGCCGTAATCGGCGGAACAGGAAAATCCGGACAATATCTGGTAAAACATCTTCTTGAGAAAGGATATTTTCTCAAAATTTTAGTAAGACATCCTGAAAATTTTACCCTTCAGCGTCCATTAATAGAAGTCGTAAAAGGAGACGCGAGGGATGAAGCAGCTATCCATACTTTGATTGAAGGAACTAATCTTGTCATGAGTACTTTAGGGCAGCCAAAAGGAGAGAAGTCTATATTCAGTGATGCTGCAAAAAATATCATCTCTGCAATGAGCCATTATGGAATCACCCGCTATATTGTAACTACTGGTTTGAGTGTAAATACACCGTTCGATCATAAAAATGAAAAGGTAAAAATGGCCACAGACTGGATGTACCAGAATTATCCTGAGACAACGGCAGATAAGCAAAAAGAATATGAACTTCTTTTGGATAGCAACCTGGATTGGACGTTGGTAAGACTCCCTCTGATTCATCTTACAGAGGGAAACTTTCCAGTGGAAACAAGCCTCACAGACTGCAAAGGTGAAGGCATCAGTGCTGCAGATCTGGCAGAATTTCTGGCTTCTCAGATCGAGGATTCTGAATATATCAGGAAAAGCCCGTTTTTGTATAATGTGAAAGAGTAAAGTGTTTTAATTGATCAACAGAAGCAGTCGTCTCAGAAATGTCATTCTGAATGAAATAAAATGTAATGAAGAATCTCAAATCATTAGTCAGTAATAAAATTCTTTGAACAACGTTCAAAGCTCTAACTATTTGAATTTTGAGACGGTTGTTTCTGTTTTAATATTTTTTACAGCCATACATCAGGATGCGCTTAAATGCATATATTGCCGGATATTTTGTAAACCTTTGGACTATACGCGATTTAAATTCAGAGATAAAATTTTCTTTCTGTTCTCCTTCCAGACGTTCCAGGTAAGGTAACAATGCTGTTCCTGAAATAAAAGTATATAAATCTTCATAATCATCTGCAATGATAGGATAAACCTTCTGAAATATTTCAATATCCTGAACTCCGTTATCAAACAGTATCTGTGCATAATCATCCATTGAAAGTACCGGAGAATCGCGTTTGAAATGATTTAACTGTGATGCATAAGGCTCTTCATCCACCATCTGCATCAGAATCTGATTCAATATATTTTCATTCTGAACAGGCATTTGGATGGCTAACTGGCCACCGGGTGAAAGTGATCCAATAATTTTAGGAAATAACGTTTCGTGATCATCTGTCCATTGTAACGCGGCATTACTGAAGATAAGATCCCACTTCTGATCAGATGGTACAGCTTCTTCAATGGTCTGAAGCTTAAAATGCAGATTCTCATTTTCATACTTCTTCGATTTTTCAAGCATTTCTGCTGATGAATCGATTCCTAAAAATGTAGAGCCTGTGAATTTTTCTGTCAGAATGGAGGTTTGTTCTCCGGTTCCACAGCCCAGGTCAATAGCTTTTATAGTATTTTCGGGCTTAATTAATGCTGCTAAATCGTAAAAAGGTTTGTAGCGTACGTCTCAATAAAAAACCGGCTGTTTTTCAAAAACAGCCGGTTTTATTTATTGTTCAAGTTTTTCTTTGATGTACTTCGCCGTATAAGATTTCTTATTTTTGGTCAGATCTTCAGGTGTGCCGGCAAAAACCACTTCTCCACCATGTTTTCCTGCTTCCGGACCGATATCGATAATATAATCGGCACATTTGATGATATCAGGCTGGTGCTCAATAACAATCACTGAATGTCCAAGGTCAATCAATGCCTGCAATGATTTCAGTAATTTCTGAATATCATGGAAATGAAGTCCCGTAGAAGGCTCATCAAAGATGAATAACGTCTTATCCGTTGTTACCCCTTTTACAAGGAATGAAGCCAGTTTCACACGCTGTGCTTCACCGCCGGAAAGGGTAGAAGAGCTTTGTCCCAGCTGCAGATAGCCTAAACCTACTTCCTGCAGAGGTCTTAGTTTCGTTACAATTTTATCTTCATTGTTATCTTTAAAAAATTCCAGGGCTTCATCTACGGTCATATGAAGGATATCAGAGATATTTTTCTCATCAAATCTTACTTCAAGGATTTCATTTTTGAATCGCGTTCCTTTACAAACCTCACATTCAAGCTCAATGTCTGCCATAAACTGCATGGAAACATTGATTACCCCTTCTCCTTTGCATTCATCACATCTTCCGCCATCTACGTTGAAAGAGAAATGTTTAGGTTTATAGCCCATCATTTTGGCTACTTTCTGTTTGGCAAAAAGATCACGGATGTCATCGTAAGCTTTCAGATAGGTTACAGGGTTTGAACGGGATGATTTTCCGATCGGATTCTGATCAATCAGTTCAATATTCTTGATCAGTTTTTTCGGGAATTCTACAGAATCATAATCTCCTTTTTTGCCACCCATTCCGAGCTGAATCTGAATATCATTGGTAAGAATTTCTTTCATCAGCGTGGATTTTCCGCTTCCTGAAACTCCTGAAATGACGACCAGACTTTCCAAAGGAACATCTACATCTATATTTTTAAGATTATTCTGACGGGCTCCTTTAATTTGAATCCATTCTTTTGCTTTTCTTCTTTTCTTCGGAACTTCAATCTCCAGTCTTCCGGTAAGGTATTCTGAAGTAAGGGTATTGGCTTTTTTAAGATCTTTATAATCTCCGGCAAATACCAGTTCACCACCAAGATAACCAGCTTCCGGACCAATATCAATAATATAGTCAGCGGCTCTCATCACGTCTTCATCATGTTCCACAACAATCACGGTATTTCCCAGGTCGCGAAGATTTTTCAATACTTCGATCAGGTTTTCCGTATCTTTAGAATGAAGTCCGATAGAAGGCTCATCCAGAATATAAATAGAACCTACCAAAGAACTTCCCAGACTGGTGGCCAGATTGATTCTCTGGCTTTCTCCTCCTGATAGCGTATTGGACGTTCTGTTTAAGGTTAAATATCCTAATCCTACCTTTAATAAGAACTCCAGACGGGTGGTGATTTCGTAGATCAGTCTTTTGGCCACTTCTTTATCGTGATCTGATAGTTTTAATCCATTAATTACCGGAGCAAGCTCATCCAAAGGAAGTTCAATCATCGACTGGATATTGTGTCCGTCTACTTTTACCCAGCTGGTTTCTTCACGAAGTCTCAATCCTTCACAGGTTGGGCAGAGTGTTTTCCCTCTGTAACGGGAAAGCATTACCCTGTACTGGATTTTATACAGGTTTTCTTCAAGCATTCTGAAGAAATTATTGATGGATGGGAAGCTGCTCTTTCCATCACCTTTCCAAAGGAAGTTTTTCTGTTCTTTTGTTAACTGGTGATAAGGTTTATGAATAGGGAAGTCACCTGCTTTTTTGATGAAGTCTTTTTTCCATTCACTCATGGTTTCTCCTCTCCAGCTGACAACGGCATCTTCATAGACGGACAATGTTTTATTGGGAACTACAAGATCTTCATCAATTCCGATTACCTTGCCGTATCCTTCACATGCAGGACATGCTCCGTAAGGATTGTTAAAGCTGAAGAAATGTACATTCGGTTCAAGGAATTCCATTCTATCCAGTTCAAACTTATTAGAGAACTCTTTTACTTTTCCGGTATCTGTATTCTTTAATGAGCAGTAGCCGCGCCCTTCATAAAAGGCCATTTGAATAGAGTCTGCAAGCCTTTGTAAAAAGCTTTCGTCTTCCTCATAGGAGAAACGGTCGATGACAAGGTTGATGGTCATTCCTTTTTCAGGTACAAAACCAAAGCTTTCCAGATCTTCAATTCCTGCCACATTTCCATTGATTTCAAGCCTGGTGAAACCTGCCAGTTTTAAGACATTTAAAGTTTCCTTAAAATTGTCAGCATCATATTCCAAAGGAGCTGTCAATAAAAAAGAAGTATCTTTTTTGGATGATTTAATAAAATCTACCACATCCGAAACAGAATCCTTTTTTACTTCTTCTCCGGAAATGGGAGAAAAAGTTTTCCCGATCCTTGCGAATAAAAGCTTCATATAATCATAGATCTCGGTAGATGTTCCCACAGTAGAACGGGGATTGGATGAAATTACTTTCTGCTGGATGGCGATAGAAGGTGCAAGTCCTTTGATGTCATCTACTTTTGGCTTTTCTAATTTCCCCAAAAACTGACGCGCATAAGAACTTAAACTTTCCACATATCTTCTTTGTCCTTCTGCATAAATAGTATCAAAAGCCAAAGACGATTTACCGCTTCCTGAAACCCCGGTAATAACGATCAGTTTGTTCTTTGGGATCAGGACATCTATATGTTTCAGATTGTTAAGATGTGCATTCTTAACAAAAATCTGTTTTTTTATGTCTATTTCTGTTGTGTTAGCCATATTTTGTTTATTCATAAAAGTAACTGCATAGCATTAATGCTTTCAGTAATGGTGTTTTGCCTCAGCATATTCCGGGCAGTCATTAATTGAACATTTCAGTATATTCCTGAATTCATCATATTTATAACGACATTTTTAAAGAATGTGGTCAGAAAATTCAGATAAAAAAGAATATTTTCATTCGTAAAATTAAGACCCACAAAATTACGAATTTTTAGCGAAAATTTTGTTGGGAACTTTTTTGAATACCTTAAAAAACTTTTATTGAGCAAAATTTAAACAGCTCTTATAAAGCTTTTTAGTTAATTTTTTAATTATACAGTCCAAAGAGATAGACACTTCATTGCTTTTATCTATGGCACCAAAAATCTTTTTTCAGAAATTATCTCTTTGGATTTTATAGGTTGGTCTACGAAAAGTTAAAAAACAATTGCTATTTTTTTTAACCTCTGTAAAAAACTGTATGTAAGCAATTTAACATAATAAATTTCCCTATACAGTGATCGAATTAATTCTTTACATTTACTACCTAATTATAAATATACAATTATGAAAAAATTAATTTTATTAGCAGCCTTTGGAGTTGCGGGTCTTGTAAGCGCTGAAAATTTAGTTGTGAAAGAAACTACTATCAAAGAAAAATCAAAAAAAGAAGCTGAAGCTCCCAAAAAAGAAACTACTAAAGCTCAAACTACTGCTGCTTGTGTTCCTGTTTCCTATAGTTGTGGAGTATCAGGCTGGGCATGTGGTGCAACTGTGATGGAAATGCTGTCTAATGCTTGGGATGGAGATAGTCTTTTTTGTGGTAACTAATTAAAAAATAAGAAAAGAATTATTCTTATAAATAGTGCTTTTCTATAATAATTCAATGAGCTCATATAAATATAAGTATTTACTGGTCTTTCTTTTTGTTTCTTCAGTGTTTTTTTCTCAACAAAAAAAATATTCATTTGGATACAGATTAAAATATGTTCCTGACTCAACAGATACCTTAAATAGTAAAATAGAAGATTTTACCTTATTTGTTGAAAATGGTAAATCTTACTTTGTAAGTGATAATTTTTTAAAGAGAGATTCTATATTAAATTCTATCCAAAAAAAACAAGGCATAGGTTTTAATTTTGCTAATACACCTAATACTAGGTTTAGATCAGTAGTAATAAAAGATAGTGGAATTAAAAACATTTCTTTTTACGACAACATATTAAAATACTATTTTAGCTATCAGGAAACTCCGAATTTTAATTGGAAACTGATTAGTGAGAAAAAGAAAATTGGCGATTATAGTTGTTCTAAGGCTGAAACAGTATATGCTGGAAGAACTTGGATTGCATGGTACACTACAGAAATATCAATAAACGAAGGACCATATAAATTTAATGGTTTACCAGGTTTAATTATTCAAATTTCAGATACTAAAGATGATTATAATTTTGAATTGATCAGTATAAAAAAAGGCAATTTTCCTAATGATAATACGGTTTTTAGTGAAAATTATTTGAAAAAACATAAGCAGCTAACAAAGGAAGAATATCTAAAAGTTATTAAGAATATTAATGAAAACATTATAAATGAAGCTTCTATGAGTGGATTAACAATTTCTCCGGAAAGTGTAGAACGAGCAAAAGCAAATTTTAATAAGAGAAATAATCCGATAGAACTTAATAAGCTTTAATAAAACTACTATAAGCTTTGAAACCTGTTCATAAGAGATGGATTGGAGCGCACATTTGCATGGTTTGATAATGACAGAAGACTGTGTAGAAACTATGAGTTTCTTAATGGAAACATCGGAAAATATGGTCAAATTATCTGTTGTAAAAGTTTTATTGAAAAAAAATTTAAACAGGCTCTTATGATGGTAAGAAATAAAAAATAAGTATTTTTTGTGGTATTACTCTCGTTTTACTGTTTTATTTTACGGTATTTTACATAATTTTTTAAAATATATTATGTTTTTTTATTTAACTATTGTTTTATGTTATAAAATTATTTAAAATTGTACCTGTAAATATGTAATATAGAAATGAGAAAATTATTCAGAGATCTGGTTACACATTTAATGAGAAAAAGATAGAAATTACTCCCTCACAAGATGCAGCATAGCGCTGCATCTTTTTTATGACAACTATCATTTGCCTGTCTTGGTGAACTCCCTTACTTTTGGAACCTGTTATTTAAGAAAACTACGGAAACGATTATGATCAAAAAGATAGGAAGTGCTTTTTTTCTGGGATCTTTACTTTGGGTACATGCACAAGAAAGGACAACAGATATTGAAAGCATTGAATTTCAGGGAAAATTCATCTCGACACCCTATAAAAGTGCCAATCAGAACATCAGTGTGATCACCAGGGAAGATATTGTGAATTCTCCTGCCAGAAGCATAGATGAGATTCTTCAGCAGGTACCGGGTATGGATATCAGAAGGAGAGGAGCCAATGGGGTGCAGAGTGATATCGGTTTCCGTGGAAGTTCTTTTGAACAGGTTCTCCTGTTGCTGAACGGAATAAGAATGAACGATTCCCAAACCGGTCATAATAATATGAATATTCCGGTAGATCTGGATGATGTAGAAAAGATAGAAATTATAAAAGGACCGGCCGCCAGACGTTTCGGGCAGAATGCTTATGCCGGTGTTATTAATATTGTTACCAAAGCTGTTCCCGGAAAAAAAGTGAAGATCAGTGCTGAGGGAGGAGATTACAGTACGTATGGTCTTGGATTCAATGCGCAGATGGGAAATGAAAAATTCACGAACTCTCTTCAGGCCAATTCTGCTTCTTCGGACGGGTATATGTTCAATACCGATTATGAAATCAGGAATGTATTTTATCAGGGGAAACTGGATATTAAAAACGGCGACGTCAGAGTGCAGGCAGGTTTTTCGGAAAAGAAATTCGGAGCCAATGGTTTTTATGCTTCCAGTGCTGCTACGAAGCAGTATGAGGAAACGCAGGCTTCTATCGTAAGTGTAGCTCATCAGCAGACTTTCGGGAAACTAAAGCTTAATTCAAATGTATATTGGAGAAGGGGACAGGATATGTACCTTTATGACAGATGGGATCCTGATTTTTACAGAAATATGCATATCGGGAATAATGCAGGAGGAGAAGTGAATTCAAGCTACCAATGGGGATTGGGAACAACCGGAATTGGTGTTGAGCTTAGAAAAGAATTTCTGGCGAGCAGTAATTTAGGCAACAGAAACCGTTTTGTTTCCCAGATTTTCTTTGAACATCATTTCTCATTACTGGATAAAAAACTGAATATCAGTCCAGGGATCTCATGGGCTAATTATTCTAAGGAAGGAAACTTCTTCTATCCCGGACTGGATGTGGGGTATAACTTTAATGCTCATAATAAAATCTATGGAAATATTGCAAAAGTACACCGTATTCCGACTTTTACCGAACTGTATTATGTCAGCAGAACAGAACAGGGGAATCCGGATTTGCAGCCTGAAAATGCAGTTTCATCAGAGGTTGGATATCAATATCAGAACAACAGGATTTTAGCTAAAATCAGTGGTTTCTTAAGGAATTCCAGTAATTCTATTGACTGGGTGAAAAATGATGTGAAAGATAAAGTGTGGTTTGCAGAAAATGTAGGAGATATTAAAACCAGAGGGATTGAGGCAGAGTGGAGCCACAGACCAATGGACTGGTTAAAATATACAATTGGATATACGTATATCGACAGCCAGTATGAAGAAAAAACCGGCCTGGTTTCAAGATATATCCTGGACAATCTGAAACACCAGTTTATATCTAAATTAGAGGTAAAATTCCTGAAATACTTTACCAATGAGCTTGTTTACCGTTACAACGAAAGGGTAAATCTTGGAACTTATAATCTTGTGGATGAGAAGCTGAGTTTTGCGAAGAAAGACTACTCGGTTTATGCTTTGGTCACTAATATTACGAACACAAATTATACGGAAGCATTTGGGGTAGCAATGCCACAAAGGTGGTTCCATATTGGGTTTTCATATACAATTAATATTAAGTAGGTATTAATTCAATATTAATGAAAGTTAATATTAACAAATTGTTAAAAAATATACATTTGCAAAAATTTTTTTATGAAACGTCTTATAGGCTTAGGATTACTACTTGGGATTTCTTTTTTTAAAGCGCAGGAACACATTTCCAGCTTCAATGCAGTGACTCTGACCTATAAGTTTCATCCAAAATTTTTTCTGTATGCTGAAGGACAGATGCGTGGTAATGAAGACTACACCTATCCTGATTATTATGAAATAAAAGGAGGTCTGGGGTATAATCTTACCAAAGATCATAAACCTTTCATTGGACTTGGAAGATATGTGAATTATAAAGACCACAGCTTAAGCAGAGAGGAATTCAGGGTGTGGCTTCAGGACGTCATCGATGTTAAAAAGGGCATCGTGAAGTTTGAAAACCGTTTCCGTGCTGAAAAGAGCTGGTTTTACGAACCGAAAACTGATCAGACTTCCCAGAGAATGCGTTACAGGTATCGTCTGAATGTAAGTGTTCCATTAAATTCCAAAACGATCAAAAAAGGTACTGTTTTCGCCAATGCCTATGATGAAGTTTTCTTTGTATCCCCTATGAAGCCTACTTTTGCCAGAAACAGAGTCTATGGCGGTTTCGGCTATCAGATTGATGATTATTTCGGAATTGTAAGCGGATATCTGTGGCAGCGTGAATTTGAAGCAAAGGGAAACAAAAATTTACATTTTGTTTATCTTGCTTTAAATATTAACATTGACGGAACAAACCACCACACGAAGACCTACGATTTCCCGGGTGCGGATTAATTGCTATTTAGATCTGCCTGAAAATTTAACAGCTCCAGTTTAGAATTAAAATAATGATCATTCAGCAATGTCTGATATTTTTCAATCACTGATGATATGGCATTTACTTCATGTTCGAGGTATTTGTCTTTGTTGAAATAGATGTATTCAGAGTTTACAAATTCCTGTAAGATGATTTTATCTTCAATCTTTAAAGCATCTTTATAAGCAGAATTTTCGATCAGCTCTTTAGTCTTTAATTTAAAAGGTTCTTCTGCTTTCAAAAGCTTGGCTCTGTGCTTGCGGATTTCTTCAAAGGGTAAAGTAACGGCCATAAACTGCAGGTATACCGTAAAGTCATTAAGGCTTTTTTGGAATACATCGAATTCTCTGTCTAATACCGCAAGTTTCTTGTACTTACTAACAAGCTCTTTCTTAATATCCTCGTTGGAAACATGATAATAATGCTGAAAAATTGCTTTGTCATTTTCCTGAAGCTCTTCTTTTACTCTGCTCAGTTCACTTTCCAGTTGAGGTATAAGGCCAGCAGCATCTTTTGCTTTGTATAAAGTGCCGTTAAATCTGAATGTTTTTATTTCTTTCGGATGGGAAGCCAGGTATTGAAGGGTCTGAATATCCATCTCTATTCCTGTTTTTTCGTAGACTAAAGATACCTTTTTGTCACTGAAAAGATCTCCATCCTGGTGAGACACAGCATCGGGAATAACAGATTCAATATTTTCGATAACAGGATTATGTCTTTCGTAATATCCGTTAAAATCTGAACTGAAGGTTTGATAGATATTGTGATCCAGATACAGCTTGATGAAAGTTTCATCTTCTATCACTTCGCCCACGTTTTTCACCGTGTGTAAAGTCAGGTATTTTGAGGTCATAATTTCGCAGATCTTATCATATCCGCTGATAATTTCTTTTGCATATCTGTGGTCTGCAGCTTTACGTCTGGTTTCGTTTGTTTTAACCCTTTCAATTCTTTTTAAAATATCAGGATGTGAGGTCCACTGGTCTTCAATTTCTATTCTGGATTTATTATAGCGGGTAAGATCTTCAGCATCTATTTTCGGAAGTCCGTTTATGTAGGGATGGTTATTCCTTTCGGATAAGATTTTCATTAAAGAAAACTGGTTCTTATACAGGTCTTTGGGAAGATATTTTTGCTTGCTTTCAATATAAAAATTAAAAGAACTATTAAAAGCAACATCGCTTAATTCCAGCCTTAATAAAGATGAAGACTGCTCCTCAGGATTGGTAATATAGGTTGAAATAGCATCTGCATGATATTCCATTTCTCTCTGCAGGGATGCATGATTTTTGAAAAGAAAATTGGACATACTTTTAAGGACAGACTGAAATGCATTAATGAAACCAACTGAAACCAGACCAAAGATTTTAAAAATAGCATTTCCTCCCGAAAATTCCAGGATAAAGTTTTCGTAGTCTTTATTATTGTAAACGGTTTCAAAAATTATTTTTTCTGCCTGATTTACATAACCACCGACTTTCATACTTTTTTGGGAGAAATGTCCAAATTCATGGGCCAGGATTGTCCGTAATTCTCCTACACTTGTAGTGTTGATCAACCCAACGCCAATCGTGAGATTTTTCTTTACCGGCAAAAACATGCTCCAGAAAATAGAATTATAGCTTACACTGGCATTTACATCCGGAGAAAGGAAAACTTTTTGAGGAGCCATCACTTTTGTTTCAGCAACAATTTCATCAATGATAGCAAACAGCTCAGGCTGATGAGATCTGTTAATTTCAAGCAAATGACGCGTACTGTAATGGTTTTTTCTGAAAATAAATTTAACAAGAAATATAAAAACAAAAATACCCACACTCAAGAGTCCTGCCGCCCCTAAAAGGGTAAAATAATTAACATACACGCTCAGCATTTTTACGGCTCCGTATCCTAACAGGAATACCATAAGCAGAGAGACCAAAATAAGTATCAGGTAGATCAGGAAAAAAACTGAAACGGATACAATGGCAGAAACCAGCTTAGATTGATAAGCTGATGAAATTTTGGGTAGGTTATTAGTCATGTGTTTTTTATTAATATTTTTCTATCAGATAGCGGTAGGCTTTCAGATATTTATTGAATCTTTTAATGTCCTTGGGAGTAAGCTCTCTGTTAACTCTTCTAAGGTCCATATTGTCGCGAAGGTCATTCAGTTTTACCGCAACGGAAAGGAGAGACCTCTCTGTTCTTTTAATGAATTCGTCATAATCTTCTTCCGGATCAAGCTTGGTAAGACAGCTGATAGCGAAAATAATATATTCTGGAAACCCTTCAGATCTTAAATAATCCAGGCTGAACTCCTGTGGATGGTCTTCTACGACATCATGCAGCACTCCTACAATTTTTTCATCCAGTGTTTTACCATAGTTCATCACACGCATTACGTGCGCAATGTATGGCGCATGGTATTTATCGGTTTGTCCTTTATGAGCCTTATCGGCGATTTTGATTGCTTTATTCAGTAATTCTTCTTTTGTCATTCTAATGAAAAATAGACTACAAAAATAAAAAATGCCTTAAAAAGTAAAGCATTTTTATAAAGAATATTTCAGATGAATTTTACAAGTGGGTTTCATCCTCTATATGAGCATGTAAAGCGTTGTTTTTTACAGATTCTATTCCGTTTTCCATGCCGTTGTCGGATTCATACATCTGGCTGGTTCCTATAATCTGTCCATTTCCTGCTTTGAGATTAAAATAGCATCTGCCGTCATTGGCCATATTTCTTTCAAATTTTGAGTCTTCCTGTGAGTGTGTTTTTACAGATCCAATTCCGTTTTCGCAGGATGGCCTGGTGCTGTATCCCTGGCTGGTTAAAATAACCTGTCCGTTTCCTGCTTTAAGATTGAACTGAAAGTCCCCGTTTGTTCTTTTAGAGATGATAAATTTTCCCATGGTAATAGTTTTTAGTTTGTGTTATTTGGAGGGTATTGGTTTTTTGGGATCTGCCTGTAGTTTTTCAGGCGTAATGGCATTTAAAATTTTATATTGTGACTCATCCTTTGAAGGTTCCTTTAAAGCCAGATAAAGAGCGGTGTCTTTAGGGATAACAGTCAGTATTTTATACAGTTCTTTTCGTGGATGCTCAGATTTCAATGTAAAATACCCGTGCAGTTTTTCATTCTTTCCCAGCTTCGCGGTATCTGCTTTGGGAACGGGAATTAAGTTTTCTTTTTTTTGTGCTGTCAGAGCAGCTGAAATGAGGAGGAGTGGAAATAATAAAGTTCTCATGTGTTTAATTTATAATAAAAATAATAATTTTTTTTGAATCAAACTATTAAAGGCCTGAAAATTCAATGCTAGCTATACTACATATGGATTAAAAACAAAGCGCCTCAAAAATGAGACGCTCAATCAAAATTTATGTTATTTAAGGACTAATAAGCTCCTTTCTCAATATAATGAGCTGCAACTTTTTCAGTTAAAGCTACTACATTCGGATGGTTCGTATACTTCGTGAATCTTCTTAATCCGGAAAGCATCATTCTCTGCTCATCTCCTTCGGCGAAAGAAATGATTCCTTCTTTAGCGGCAGTGATGATTTTTTCAACAGCTTTGTAAAGATTCAGCTGAGCCATAGCTGCCTCCACAGAATCAGGAGAGAAGTGTTTCTCTGCTCTTAATACTGCAGATTCTGCCATATAGATCTGGTTAAGGATTTCAGAAGCATTTAATAATAAGTGCTGCTGTTTTTCAATATCCATCATGAATTTCTGAAGAGCCGCTCCGGAAACCATTAAGAATACTTTCTTAAGATTCGCGATAATTGCTTTTTCTTCACTCATGAATTCTGAATAATCAGGAACTTCAAATGAAGGGATACCCATCAATTCTTTGCTGATTGCCATTGCAGGCGATAAAAGGTCCAATTCACCTTTCATTGCTCTTTTGATAAGCATTCCTACGGCCAAAAGTCTGTTGATTTCGTTGGTACCTTCATAAATTCTTCCAATTCTTGCATCTCTCCAAGCAGACTCCATTGGAGTATCTTCTGAGAATCCCATTCCACCATAAATCTGAATTCCCTCATCAGCTGTATTTTGAGTAAGATCAGACACAAAAACTTTTAAGATAGAAGCTTCAACTGCAAATTCTTCAACCCCTTTTAATTCAGCTTGCTGGTGATCCATTCCTCCGGCAACCAATTCAGCAATTTTATCTTCTACATTTTTTGCTAAACGGTAAGAACCAGCTTCACTTACGAAAACTCCGGTTGACATTTCAGCAATTTTCTTTCTGATTGCCCCAAAAGTTGAAATGGAAACTCCAAATTGTTTTCTTTCGTTTGCATACTGAATAGAATGGTTTAAAATTCTTCTTTGTCCGTCAAGATTTGCAGCAGCTAATTTAATTCTACCAACATTTAATGCATTCAAAGCGATTTTGAAACCATTGTTTCTTTCTCCTAACATATTTTCGACAGGAACTTTCATATCATTAAAGAAAACCTGACGAGTAGAAGAGGAGCGAATCCCTAATTTATGTTCTTCTTCACCAAAAGATAAGCTGTTTGGATCTTCTAATTCTGAACGGTTGATGACAAAACCTGTGATATTTTTATCATCATCAATTTTAGCAAATAAAGTGAAGGTATCAGCAAAGCCTGCATTGGAAATCCACATTTTTTGTCCGTTGATGATGTAGTGTTTTCCGTCATCAGACAATTTTGCTCTTGTCTTTCCTGAATTGGCATCAGATCCGGCATCCGGTTCTGTCAGGCAATATGCTCCAAATTTTGTTCCCGTAGCTAAATCCGGAAGATATTTCTTTTTTAGTTCCTCACTTCCGTAAAGAAGAGTTGGAAGCGTCCCGATTCCGGTGTGTGCTCCATAAGCCGTTGCTAATGAGCCATTTCCTCCTGAAACATAATCACAAGCCAGCATCGTACTCACAAATCCCATTCCGAGACCGCCGTATTCTTCAGGAACGGTAATTCCCAAAAGTCCCATTTCACCTAACTGGCGCATTGTTTTTTCGGTCAATTCATAGTCTTTTTTCTCAAAACGGTCATGATGTGGAATCACTTCTCTATCTATAAATTCTTTCGCAGAATCACGAAGCATTTTTTGCTCTTCACTCAGTTCTTCAAGACTGAAAATTTCGTTTGCAGGAATTTGTTTGATCAGGAATTCCCCGCCTTTAAGTATATTGCTCATTTGTTATTATTTTAAATTTTAGATGATAAATTTTAAATTAGATTTTGTTTATAAATTTTCAGATGATGTTTTGATGATTTTAGTCAAAATATTAATGATCATTTCAATATCTTTTAAATATGGAGTGATCTCAATTTGAACAAGATTTGAAGAATGATAAAGTTTCAGCCAATATTTTGTTTCCCTTGCTTCTTTATTAGCAATAGAAAGTTTTGATATAAAATCCTTTTTAGATTGAGCAGCTATAGCTTCTTCTACATTTGCGCCAATTGAAGTTCCAGAACGAAGAATTTGTTTTGATAAGATAAACTCATTTTGAGATTTACATTCAGTATAAAATTTAATTATTCTTAAAGCAAAATCAAAAGTTTTTATTTGTATCAAATTATCTTCTTTGAAACTCATAGCATCTAAAATTTATAATTTAAAATCTATAATTAATTAAAGGAGTTCAAAAATAGAAGCCGCTCCCTGTCCGGTTCCTACACACATAGAAACCATTCCGTACTTGTTGCCGCGTTTTCTCATTTCGTCAAGAAGTTGAACGGTAAGTTTTGTTCCTGTACATCCCAGCGGGTGCCCAAGGGCGATAGCTCCACCGTTTACGTTTAAGATGTCAGGATTTAAACCTAATTCTTTCTTGATGGCAACGGATTGAGAAGCAAAAGCTTCGTTAAGCTCAATCAAGTCGATGTCTTTTAATTCAAGACCTGCCTGTTTCAAAGCTTTTGGAATAGCATAAATAGGTCCCATTCCCATAATTCTTGGCTCTAATCCGGCAGCAGCATAAGCCACTAATCTTGCTTCAGGCTCCAGTCCTAATTCTTTTACCATTTCCTCACTCATTACCATTACGAAAGCCGCTCCGTCACTCATCTGAGAAGAGTTTCCAGCCGTTACGCTTCCTCCGTTGGCGAATACAGGTCTTAATTTTGCTAAACCAGCTAAAGAAGTATCTGCTCTAGGCCCTTCGTCAACTGAAAAATCAAACTTTTTAGTCTGCATTTTCTGATTTTCATCCAGGAAATTGTATTCTACAGGAATCGGAACAATCTGATTGGCAAATTTTCCTTCCTGATTGGCTTTTAAAGCCTTCATATGAGATTCAAAAGCAAACTGATCCTGTTCTTCTCTGGTAATATTATATTGTTTTGCAACTTCTTCCGCCGTGTAACCCATTCCCCAATAGTAATCAGGATTTGTTTTTGCAATATCCGTTTCCGGAACCGGCTTGTAGCCTCCCATAGGGATGTATGACATAGATTCCGTACCACCTGCAATAATGCAATCCGCCATACCAGCCTGGATTTTTGCAGAAGCAATAGCAATCGCCTCACTTCCTGAAGCACAGTATCTGTTTACAGTTACTCCCGGAACTTTATCGGTATTTAATCCCATCAAAGAGATCAGACGCGCCACATTAAGCCCTTGTTCCGCTTCCGGCATTGCATTTCCTACGATAAGGTCATCAATTCTATTTTTATCTAATTGTGGGAGCTCAGCCATTAATTTTTCAATAACGGTAGCCGCCATCACGTCAGGTCTTGTAAATCTTAAACTTCCTTTTGGAGCCTTTCCAACGGCAGTTCTGAAACCTTTTACTATGTATGCTGTTTTCATTTTTTTTAAATTAAATTGTTTTTAGAGTTTTTGCCTCGTAGAGGTAAACTGTTCATAGATTTTTGTTTTTGCTTTTTGAGGAGCTCCGTAGGAGCGACCTGTTAATCATTAATCCATTCGAATAAATATTTTGGATCATATTCTATCTCAAATTTTGACATAAAATCCAGGTATTCTTCTCTAAATGTTTTCTTTTTATGATGTTCTTCCTGATTTAAAATATATTTTACAACAGAATCAACACTGCTTTTAGAATAAGAAAAAGCTCCGTACCCTTCCTGCCAATTGAATTTTCCATTCATCCATCCTTTTTCATTGATGAATTTTGAAGAACCCGCTTTAATATCTCTTACTAAATCTGAAACCGAAAGTGCCGGATTCATACTTACAAGAATATGCACATGGTCTGGCATTGCAAAAACTGCGAATAATTTTTGGTTTCTATTGGAAATAATACCTGTTATAAACTGATGTAATTCTTCTCTGTTTTCTTTTGAAATCAGATTTTGTCTTCCTTTTACAGCGAAAACAATTTGAATATAAATCTGAGTGTAGGTATTTGCCATAAGATTAACAGGCCGCCTCTACGAGGCTCTCCAATTTTTAAATTATTCATGCTACTAACAGTTCGCTCCTACGGAGCTTCCCGTTAGTTTCTTAATGGCTTCCCATTTTGTAACATATACTGAATTCTCTCCAGAGTTTTTCTCTCTCCGCATAGCTGAAGGAAGGTTTCTCTTTCAAGATTCAATAAATACTGTTCAGTCACGACTGTCGGTTCAGATAAATTTCCACCTACCATTACGTTGGCCAGTTTATCTGCAATTTTCTTATCGTGTGCAGAGATGAAGTTTCCGGTTAACATCTGGTCTGTTCCTACATAGAACATTCCTAATGCATCTTTACCAAGAACTTTTACTTTTTGCTCGATTGGCTGGGTATATCCTTGTTCTGCTAATAGTTTTGCCACTTTTTTAGCTTCAGCAATCTGTCTGTTTTTGCTTACGGAAACAATATCTTTGCCTTTTTCAAGGATTCCCATATCATAAGCTTCATAAGCAGAAGTGGCAACTTTACCCATTGCGATATTCATGAAGGCATCACGAAGTCTGTTATTTTTAACATCATCGTTGTGGAATTCTCTGGAAGTTCTTAAAGTCAATTCTTTAGTTCCACCTCCGCCAGGAATTACCCCAACACCGGTTTCTACAAGACCGATATATGTTTCTGCGGCTGCAACCACTCGGTCGGCATGCATGGTCATCTCGCATCCTCCGCCTAGAGTCATTCCGTGAGGAGCTACAACTACAGGAATTGAAGAGTACCGTACTCTCATCATTGATTTCTGGAAGTAGGCGATGGCCATATTCAAATCATCCCAATCCTGTTCGATAGCCATCATAAGGATCATCGCAAGGTTGGCTCCTACAGAGAAATTCGTTCCTTGGTTTCCAACTACTAATCCATCGTATTCTTTTTCTGCTAAATCGATCGCTCTGTTTAATCCGTCAAGAACTTCGCCTCCGAGAGAGTTCATTTTTGAACGGATCTCAAAGTTGATGATACCGTCTCCCAAATCTTCAATTGCAGCTCCTGAGTTGCTCCAGAGTGTTTTGTTTTTTCTGATATTGTCTAAGATAATAAAGGCATCCTGACCCGGAATTTTGTTGTATTCTCCTGAATTTTTGTCAACATAAATGCTTTGTCCTTCATCATTTACTTTATAGAAAGTTTCTACATTTTTTACCCAGTCTGAAACTTCATATCCTGCATCTTTTGCCAGTTCTATACCTTTGGCAACCCCTACAGCATCCCAGATTTCAAATGGTCCGTTTTCCCATCCGAAACCGGCTCTCATAGCGTCGTCAATTTTATAAACTTCGTCAGAGATTTCAGGTACTTTGTGCGAAACATAAGCGAATAATGCTCCTAACGATTTTCTGTACAATTCACCGGCTTTATCTTTACCACCAATTAAGACTTTGAATCTGTCAATCGGTTTGTCGATAGATTTTGTTAATTCTAAAGTAGGGAATGATGATTTTCCCTGAAGTTCATACTCTAAAGTATCAAGGTTTAATCCGTGAATTTCAGATTTTCCTTCTGCGTTTTTCACTTTTTTATAAAAACCTTGTTCTGTTTTTGAGCCTAACCATTTATTATCCATCATTTTCTGGATATAAGGAGGAAGGGCAAATACGTCATTGAAGTCATTCGCTTCTGCACCGCTTTGACGAACTCCGTTGGCTACCATTACCAAAGTATCAAGACCTACCACATCAGCTGTTCTGAACGTAGCCGATTTTGGACGCCCGATTACGGGACCTGTCAATTTATCAACGTCAGAAACGGTAAGTCCTAATTTCTGAACATTGTGAAGAAGATCCATCATAGAGAATACCCCGATTCTGTTGGCAATGAAAGCTGGAGTATCTTTAGCTAAAACAGTTGTTTTACCTAAGAATTTCGCTCCGTAATTCATATAGAAATCGATGATCTCAGTAGCTGTATCGTTAGTTGGGATAATCTCTAAAAGAGGAAGATATCTTACAGGGTTGAAGAAGTGTGTTCCTGCAAAGTATTTTTTGAAATCTTCGCTTCTCCCTTCTGTAAGGAAATGAATAGGAATACCGGATGTATTAGATGAAATTAACGTTCCCGGTTTTCTGAACTGTTCAATCTTTTCATATACAGACTTCTTGATGTCAAGTCTTTCTACTACTACTTCAATGATCCAGTCTGTATTTTTTATTTTCGGCAAATCATCATCGAAGTTTCCGATTTTAATTCTGTCTGCAAACTTTGGTGAATAAAGAAGTGCAGGACTTGCTTTTTTAAGTTTCTCAAAGTTTTCGGCAGCAATTCTGTTTCTTACTACCTTGTCATCTTTGGTCAAACCTTTTTTCTGTTCAGCTTCAGTAAGTTCAAAAGGAACAATATCCAAGAGTGATACTTCAACACCGATGTTGGCGAAGTGAGCTGCGATACCGCTTCCCATAATTCCTGAACCAAGAACCGTTACATGTTTGATTCTTCTTTTCATATGTAAATTTTTATTTTTATAAGATTATATGATACCCGAAGATTTCATCATAATTTATTTTCTGTTATTTAGTAATTCGTTTGCTATTTTCATGATTTCACCCATTACATCTTTGAAAGCTTCCAGCTTTTCCGGAGATATTTTTTCCATCACCTTCTTGTTGAAGTTCACAACGACTTCCTTAGACATATTTCTGGAGTTTAATCCTTTATCTGTAAGCTTGATGATAACCTCTCTTTTATCAGTGGTTGTTTTTTCCTTATAGATATATCCGTTGTCTTCCAGGAGTTTGATGATTCTTGTTAATGAAGTGGGTTCAATAGCCATCTTTGGACCAAGATTGGTACTCCGGGTTCCTTCCTTAGGGTCAATTTTAAGAAGAGTGAGTGCCTGTACCGCTGTGGAATCATGTTCCTGGGCTAATTCTGTGTACATTTTAGAGACAGCCAGCCAGGTCTGCTTTAAAATTAAATCTACGTTTTCTATTTTTTCCTTATTATTATCCATCATTTTTGCGCCAATGGTTTTACCCAAATTTAGTAAATATTATGCATGCATAGTATTTATTAACGTTAAATTTTGTTAATAGGCTGGAAATAAACAGATTAAATTATATGACTAGCATAATACTATGCATGCATAGTATGTGAATTAATCAAATAAAATGTAGTATTAATGAATGTTTGAAACTAAATTGATGATTTTTTCAAAAGATTCACATTGATAAGTGTCCGAATCTTTAGTAATTACCCAAAAATCGTTCTGAAACTTGAAATTAAGGTCAGACAGGTCTTTTTGGAAGTTTTTTTGAAGCAGAGAATACAACATTTCCTTGTGAAACTGCGGTGCAGCGATAAGTGGCGGAATAAAAGTTTCGTTGATTTGAAATAATGATGCGCCAGTAAGTTCATCATGCTGCAGTAAAATGTCCTCAACAATGCCTGAATACAGATGGTTTTCTTTTACATACCAGATCTTATCTGCGAACTCTTTGGCCAGCCGCCAGTCATGAGACGAAAACAGGATGAGCTTATTTTGTTCTTTAGCCAGTCTTCTCAAGGTTTTTAGAATAATGATCTTGTTTTTTTCATCAAGATGGGTAGTAGGCTCATCCAGAATGATGATAGGGGAATTTTGAGTAATAGCGCGCCCGATATATGCTTTCTGAAGGTTTCCGTCCGACAGGTTTTTCAAAAGAGTATATCGGTATTGGGTCAGATCCAGTTCTTCAATAATATGAACAATTTCTTCACGGTCTTCTTTTTTGAGCTCAAAATAAAAAGGGTAGTAAATGTATTTTCCCAAAGAAATAAGATCTTCAACCGTATAATGCTGCGGTATAACCGATTTTGAAAAGACAATTGCAATATTCTCCGCAATTTCTTTTACGGAAAGGTTTTTTACATTTTTCCCATTGATCGCAATTTCTCCATTCATTAAAGGAATCTGATGCAGGATAGATTTGATTAATGTCGTTTTTCCAACTCCGTTATTACCAATTAGCAGGCATACATCACCAAGCTTCAAATCTGCATTGGCATTGGAGATTAGTATTGTTTTGTAGCCGATATTTGCCTGTTTTATCTGTAGATGCATGTTGTTGATTATTCGCAATGGCGGAAAATGTTTTACAAAAATAATGTTTTAAGGCGCAAGGATTCTGACTTTGTTAAATTTTTCTGTTGTTTTATTTTTATAAGTTGTTCACCATTCTTGTTACTCCGTTTTTGAAAACATCAGATTGAAAATTAAGCAGCATACCCAATTTGCAATTTGACATTTTTAAATAGGTTAGTAATTGAGCTTTATGAGTAGGACTTATGTAGTCAACTGCTTTTATTTCCAGAATCACTTTGTTTTCAATTATCATATCAAGTCTGAAAGCGTTTTCTATTCTCAAATCTTCATAAATAATAGGAAGTAATTTTTGCTTTTCTACATGGAAACCTGATTTTGTTAATTCATAAAACATACATTCTTCGTAAACATGTTCAAACAATCCTGCTCCAAGCTTTCTATGAATTTTTAATCCTGTCTCAAAAACTACTTTGATAATTCATTTTCTGTCATTTGTGGTGCTTTGTTAAGTTTAAATATATGAATTGTTAGGAAAAGGATATTATACCTTAAAATATTTTATTTATGTATGTTGTTGGGTAAACGCAAAGACGCAAATATTTTTAATATTTTGTGTTATATTTTAAGACGCAAGAAAATCAAAGATTTTCAGCAAGGGGTTGCGGATATTTTTTGTTTAGAATATGCGGTGTTCAATTTTATCGGAGATAAAATCTTTGCGTCTTAAAACAATGTCAAATTCATTTTTATTTCGCCTTTGCGTTTTCCAACAAAAACTACACTTTATTCTGCTTCAAAAGCATCAACAGAATGACAGGAATTCCAAATACGGAGCTTATCACATTCAGAGGAATCTGTGTTTTTTCTGCAATCACCGAGAAAAATAACATGATCAGCATCCCCAGAAACATATTAAGAACCCATTGCTGCCATAATTTTGAAGGATTATAGACCAGTCTGCAAAAGTGGGGAACAATAATTCCGATAAAGAGAATAGGTCCTAGAAATGCAGTTACAGAAGCCGATAGGAGAGAAGATGCAACAATTATTAAAAGTTTCAGCTGTTTCAGGTTTACTCCTAAACTTTGTGCATAGGAATTGCCCAGTGAGTTTCCAATAAGCGGCTTTATCACTCTGAAACAAATAAATATACCTATTAAAACTATGATGAACAATACATAAATCTGATTCCTTGTTACCATATTATTGGCTCCGAAAGACCATAAAATATAGTTTTTCAAACTTTGATTTTCTGCATAAAATTGCAGCAGGGATACAATTGCTCCGGCAAAAGCAGATACCAGAAATCCAAAAATAATAAGATAAGATTTGTCTTGAAATCTGTTCGACATTGACAAAAGAATCAACATTAGCAGCAAACTTCCACCAATAGCTGATAAGCTAAGGAAACTGTTCTGCAAAAATTCAGGCAGTAAAATATTGTGAGAAAAGAAAATATAAAAGGCAACTGATAGACTGGCGACCGAAGTGATTCCCAGTATATCGGGGCCAGCCAGCGGATTTTGAAAATATTCCTGCATCAGAAAACCTGAAGTAGGAATTGAAATTCCGGCCAGCATCATGACAAGAACCCTGTTGATACGGATTTCAGCAATTTGGCTATGAGCAGAATCTTGAAAGAAATCCTGGAAGTTTAAACTTAAAAATCCTGTGTTCAGATTAATGACAGCACTTACAATAATTGCAATCACGAATAATAAACACAGGATTTTAAATCTTTTTGACATGATTCAGAAAGAGTTCAGTCTATTTTATTTTAAGAAAGAATCGATTTTTGAATTCAATACATCTTCCGTCATCATTCCCAGATATTCATCGGTTTTATCTCCTTTTCTCATGAAAGTAAAAGGTATAGAACCTCCATCCCATTGTTTGAAGTTGTTATGAAAGAAATTCTGATCTAATTTTTGCTCATCCAGCAAGATAATACTGCCACCAAGCTTGTTTTCTGCTGCAAAATTCTTAACAGCACCAGCCCATTCAGCTTTATCATCAAGGTTTACAAAAGTGAATTTTACAGGCTTCCCTTTTAATTCCTCCATTTTACTTTTAAAGCTTGGAATCTCTCTCATACATGGACCGCACCAGGTTGCAAAGAAATTAGTAACATATAACGTGTCATTATTTTTTGCTAAATGCTGGCTTACATTTTCGGGAGAAAGTTCTTTGGGAAGAACTGTACTTCCTTCTGGTTCTGTATTTTGAGATACAGAAACGGAGTCTGCAGCTGCCGTATTTTCGGTTTTCTGACCTTCTTTTTTACAGCTGTACAGTGCAGTAAGAAGTAACGTGGAGAAAATTATCTTCTTCATAAATTATTTTTTATCTATTTTTGAATTGAAGTTATGGAACAACAAATCTATAAAGGGAAACTGATACAGTTTCATCCGTTAAAAATAGCGAAAAAGGAAGAGCTGACCAAAAATACTTTTTCTCTGGAGTTTGATATTCCTGAGAATCTAAAAGAAAATTTCAGATTTGAAGCCGGGCAGTTCGTCAGTATGAAATTTCAATCCCATGGGAAAGAGGTTATTAATGATTATTCAATGACGTCAGCACCTTATGAGGGTAAAATATGTCTGGGAATAAAGATCAATTCTTCTGAAGGAGCTGCTTCCCAGTTATTTCAAAACTATCATGCAGGTGATATGCTATGGGTGAGTGAACCTGCGGGAAGATTTACATTGGTTTCTAAACCGAGTGAATTCAGAACTATCGTTGCTTTTGCTGCCGGTATAGGAATTACACCTATTTTGAGTCATTTTAAAAATATTCTTCATAACGAGCCCAGAACCCGTTTGTTTTTATTTTTTGGAAATAAAAGTTCAGATAGTCTGGTGTTCCGGGATCAACTGGATAATCTGGCGAGAACATGTGGAGACAGACTGCAGATATTTTACTTTTTCTCACAGGAAAAAACAGCTGATCAGTTTTTTTACGGGCGGCTGGATGAAAAAAAATTGAATCTTATTATCAATCAGATTCTTCATTTGGATGATACAGATGAAGAATCTACCATCTGGGATGCGGTAGACGAGGTGCTGATCTGCGGAAAGGGAGAAATGATCAAGACGCTGGCCAATGCCTGCTATCACCACGGAATTCCAAAGAAGAATATCCATTTTGAACTTTTTGAGGAATTTAATGATGATATTTATCCTGTAGAAAAAGAATTTCCTCTGATTGAAAATATTGAAGTTGAATTTACCATGCTGGGGAAAAAATATAAGACCCAGCTTCCTGATAATAAGGATAAAATCCTTCAGCAGCTTTTGATTCAGAAATTTCCTGTGCCTTATTCCTGTAAGTCCGGAATCTGTGGAAGCTGTGAATGTTCTTTGGAGGAAGGTGAAGTGGAACTGCTGGAGAACGAGTACCTTACCGAAAAAGAGGAGGGTCAGGGACATATTTTAGCCTGCATGTCTATAGTGAAAAGTAAAAAAATAAAGCTTAACTTTGATCTTAGTTGAGAGTTATTAAGAACATATTTAACCTTGGGTTCATATCGCTGGAATTGGGAATTCTGATGATATGCTTATGTAATGCGTGGGTTTTCGGGCTTACCAATGGGAGAACATATACCAAAATTTCAAAAATTCCGCCCAGGGAAATCGCTTTGGTTCTGGGAACATCTCCGAAAATGAGATCAGGAAAATCCAATCCTTATTTTACCAAAAGAATGGATGCCGCGGCGCTTCTTTATCATCATGGGAAAATCAAGAAAATTATAGTAAGTGGCGAGAAAAGCAAAGGCTACAATGAACCGGCAGCCATGAAAAATTACCTGATTTATCAGGAAGGTGTTCCGGAAGATATTATTATGGAAGATCCGAAAGGATTCAATACCTATAAAAGTATTCTTCGTTGTAAGGATGTTTATAAAAAGAAAAATGTCATTATTGTATCTCAGGGCTACCACAACCTCAGAGCGTTGTTTTTTGCAAGAAATAATGATATGAATGCTTTAGGGTTTGATGCGCAGGATGTCACAAAGCCCGAAAGCTTTTACAGGAATCAGGCGAGGGAAGTCCTCGCCCGTGTGATTGCTGTAGTCTATTTTATCTTAGGCGTTTCTCCGGATTAGAAAGGATATCCGAACGCAATATTCACTGTTGGTTTGAAAGGCTGGAAATACTTGAATCTCCATCGGTCGCCTTCAGGTTTATTGGGGTCATAGATCTTGTAGGCAAGATCAATTCTGGCTGTGATATAAGCAATATTCAATCTTAATCCGAATCCGCTTCCGATCCCCACCTGTTTCAGGAATTTATTAAATTTAAATTCATCTCCGTATCCGTCATTATAGTTACGAAGGCTCCATGTATTTCCGATATCGGTAAATAAAGCTCCCTCATAGGTTTTATTGAAAGGAATTCTATATTCAATATTAGTGGTAAGCTTTACATTGTCTGTCATATAGGTACGAACTCTTTCATCCACCTGAGAATCTGCAGGACCTAATCCTCCAAATGCCACCCAGGCCCTGATATCATTGGAACCTCCATTGAAGTAAGATTTGATGATCGGCATATCCTGGGAGTTTCCATAAGGTATTCCTACTCCGATAAACTGGCGAAGCACCAATGTCTGGTTTCCATTAAATCTGAAATATTTCCTTGTATCAATATCGAATTTTATAAACTGTGCATAAGGCAGTCCAAAAATAGTTCTTTGAGGACCGATAACAATACCTCCGCCGTTATCTTTTTTGTTGAATAAACTTAAGATGTTACCTGCAAGCTCAACTTTTCCGTTAAAATAAAATGCATTTGGATATTCTTTTTTCCCAATTTCACTATATACAAAGTTATAAATCATCGAAGAAATAAGAACATCCTGAGTCTGTCTGTCTTTGTTGACCAATGTTCCTCTGAACGCTGTCAAAAGATCTCTTCCCTGCTGATTGAGACTTCCACGGTAAGCTTCGTTTTCAATAATCTTTTTAGAAACCTCATCTACGCTGAGCTTCCCGTCTTTATACTCTTGTCCGGTTTGTGCTGTTTCCTGGTCAAACTTAAAATAATCACCGAAAACCTCATCTTTTACCCTTCCGTCATTCACAAAATAGTCATAATAAGCATCTTTATTTTTTGTCAGACTGACCTGGGTATTGAACAACGTAAGCTTATGATATACCTGATCATTAACACTTGCCTGGTAATTCAATCCTGTATTAAAAATGATTCTTCCCAAACCAATGTTATTCTGTATAGATGCTCCCAGTAAAATAGATGAAGTAGGCGTATACCGCTTAGGAATAAACTTATAATAATTAAATGGAAGCAGCAGTCTGGGGAAATTCAGGGATGCCTGTGCCGATATTTCGTAGGCAGCAACCCTTTTGCTGATATCTTTCGTACTTCTGATCGATCCGAATGTTCCTGAAAGGCTCGTAGAAAGGTTTTCTGCCCCCCGGAAAACATTTCTGGTGGTAAGGTCAACGGAAGGAGAGATCCCCAGGTTCAGGACCTGTGAATAATTGATATCAGTTCCTACCTTAAGTTCATATTTCGGAAGTGGCTTTAATACATATAAAACATCCACAATACTATCATTAGGAGAAGTCATTCCTCCCTGTCTCAGAGAGTCTCTTGCTTTAACGATGCTAAAGTTGTTCATCGCCAAAAGATTTCTCTTGGTTACATCCAGTTTGGTCTGGTCAAAAACCTTTTTACTATCCGGAATTATAGCCCTCCATATAGATGAAAGTTTATACTTATCATTCATCGTATGGAATCTTATCCTCCTTAAGCTGTCTTTTTTGGTATTTTTAGGATAATCACCGGGTTCATCTACAATGGCAACGTCAATATTTCCAAAAGTAGCAATCTTGTAAGGAGTATCCAGGGAATCTTTATGAATTTCCAATGTTAAAGGAACCTGTTTTCTGCTTTTAAGGGAATCTGCAACGAAATATACCTCATCATTGGAGGCATTGAATCTATAGAAACCAAACTCCCTCATAAGGTCGGTAATTCTGGTTACCTCTCTTTCAAGAACGGTCTGGTCAAGAATCTGCCCCGATCTCACAAGGCTTTTATTGAGATTATAGTTGTAATAACCTTTGATTCCCTGATCCGGAATATCATAGTAATAATCCTTGATGCGGGTAGGATCGTTATGCTTGATGGAGTAATTAACAGATGCTTTTTTAGAGGCGGAATCCAGCGTATGACTGAATTTCACATCAGCATCCCAATATCCTCTGTAGGTAAGTCTTTTTTTGATAGATTCAGCGCTTTTCTCGCTTCTTGCCTGATCAAGGATTACCGGCGGTGTTCCCCAGTTGTGCAATAGACGGTCGAAAAGCAGACTTTTTCCAACACTGCTTTTCATATTATATTTAAGGAATAAAGAGTCTCTCAGCTTCTGATTTCTCATCTCACCGGGATAAGTCATATATTCGTTAAGTATTGTGTCGTATTTTGGATCAGCCATATTATACAGAAGGAGACTTAACGGCATGAAAAGGAATTGCTTTTTATTGGGCTTCTGCTGAATATAGTCCTTGAGTTCCTCGTCAAAAAATACTCTCTTATCCTCGAACTCTAAACTGTTCTTGGTAAGCAGGTATTCACCATCAGGAACTTTTTTTGTAGTACTACAAGCATAAAGGAGACCAACAAATGTTGCAAATGAGATAATTTTATAATATTTTTGAGGAGAATTCTTATAATGCTTACAGCTCATACAATAAAAGTTTTACAATCTTTAGATAAAAAGAAGTTCAGACAAAAATACAATTTGTTTTTGGTTGAAGGTAATAAAATCATTTGTGAACTTTTTAATTCTAACTTTAAAGTTAAAGAAATATTGTCAACCGATCCACAAAAATTGGACCGTACTGATATCCCTGTTACCCATATCTCTGAAAATGAATTAAAAAAAATCAGTTTTCTTAAAACACCAAAAGATTCCGTAGCGGTGTGTTACCTTGCTCAGGAAGAAAAACTGGAGGATAAGAATATACAATTGGTTCTGGATGGAATACAGGATCCCGGAAATCTGGGAACTATTATACGGCTGGCAGACTGGTTCGGAATAGAGCAGATTATCTGCAGTGAAGATACCGTAGATGTATACAATCCGAAAGTGATTCAGGCGACAATGGGTTCTTTTACCAGAGTAAATGTGGTTTATACAGATCTTGTGGAATATCTTTCTGCAACGGAGAATGTAAATATCGGAACCGATATGGAAGGGGAGAACCTCTATACTTTTGAGAAGCCCCAAAAAATAAATCTGATCTTAGGAAACGAAGGAAATGGGATGAGGCCGGAAACAGAAAAACTTCTACAAAAAAGTATCAGCATTCCGAGGTTTGGAAAATCCCAGTCTACAGAAAGCCTGAATGTATCAATGGCTGCAGGGATTATTTTAGGACAGCTATTTTCAAAATAGAAAATTAGAAACTAGAGGTTAGAATTATTGTAAAATAGTACTGAATAGTATCTAACCTCTAGTTTCTAATATCTTATTTCTATATCAATTGTTCCATACTTGAAACACTTTTATTTTTCTGATACACTTCGATCTTTTTTCTGACATATTTCAGTGCTATAGGAGCAAGGTAGATCAACGCAGCACCAATGAGCTTTTTCTTCCAGTTGGAGCTTTTCATATTCTTTTTGGCATAGTTTCCTACGATAGCAGTGACTCCAAGTTTAACAAGGCTGTCTGTAATATTTCCACCTCTGAAGGCCGAGCTTGCAATCCCTACAGCCGTATTTTTATTGATCAGCAAATCTTTTACTTCTGAAGTAAGCTGTTTGGCAATAACGTCCTTTCTCAGAACCACTTTTTCATCACCGTCTTCATCTACTTTTTCCTGAAGATACTGGTCACTTAAGCCATTGGTAAATGCACTTAAACTTTCCTTGGTGTTTTTGAAGGTAAGAAGATTCTCCAGATCACTTATTTCACCTTGAAGCAGTTTTTTCTTTCTTCTTAATTCTTCTATGCTCTCGTATTTTCTGCCCATAGTTTAATGATTTAAAAATTTAATAACCTGATCTGCAACAGCGTTGACAATTTTACCTTTAAAGGCAATGACAACTGCCATTACCACAGCATAAAATCCGGCAACAATTAAGAATCCGTAAGAGTAATTATCCAGTGCTTTTCCAATAAGGAAAGCAATTCCAAAATTGAAAAGGATAATAAAAAAAGCAAAAGCAACAAGCAGTACTACAAAGTAAGTAATGAGCCCGGCAGAAAGAGACGACTTTTCAGTCGCTTCAATTTTCAGAAGATCTATTCTCTTAGAGGCGTATTCTTTAATAGTTTCTATCATTGTTTTTTTTTAAAGTTACAAAAAAAGGAACTTTCGCACAAAAGTTCCTTTCTGTAATTTACTTAAAAAAGATAAATTACTTATTTTTTAAGATCATTCAGTTCCGCCTCTACATCTTTTGCTAAATCTGCAGTTTTGGAAACAATCTGATCCTTGTATTTGTCATATCCGTCTTTCACAGTATGTGCTACGCTGTTTGCAGTTTCTTTAAAAGTAGAAGAAATATTGCTGTACTGGTCTTTCATTTTTTCAGAAACCTCTCCGTATTTATTCTTTGCCTGATCTTTAAGATCATTCGCTTTAGTTTTGATTTTTTTTCTGGTTTCTTTACCTTCTTCCGGTGCGTATAACATTCCTAAGATTACACCTGCCGCAGCACCTGCAAGAAGTCCTGCCAATATACCTGCTGTATTATTTCCTTTTCTAGACATTTTAAGTTTTTTAATAATTAATAATAGATTAGTTTTTACAGTAATAAAACTTACAATTTGTATACCAAAGGAGGCCTGAAAGCTATTAAAAATTGTTAAATCTTTTCGATGTGAGATAAAATAAGCTGTATAGTTTCTTCTTTGGTTAATTTTGAATTGTCAATAACAATAGCGTCATCAGCCTGCTTCAATGGGGCTATTTCACGCTCGCTGTCAATTTTGTCACGTTCTATAAGATTTTGTTTTACCTGGTTTTTGTCTGCTTCTATTCCCATACCTTTCAGCTCCAGAAACCTTCTGTTGGTTCTTTCATCAATACTGGCAGTAAGAAAGAACTTATAGTCAGCATTTGGCAGAACTACTGTCCCAATGTCACGTCCGTCCATAATGACACCTCCTTTTTCTGCCAAAGTGCGCTGTGACTGCAGTAAAAAGTCTCTTACTTCTTTCTGTTTGGCCACAAGACTTACATTGTCAGATACAATATGGGTACGGATTTCCTTAGAAATGTCAGAATCATTAAGAAAAAGAATAAGGGTGCCGTTGTTGTTTTTAAATTCAAGCTTGATTTGGTCAAAAGATGAAAACAGTATATTCAGGTCAATTTCACCGTTTTCGTTAAGACAATGCTGCAGAGCATACCAGGTAACTCCTCTGTAAAGCGCTCCTGTATCCATATGAATAAGTCCCAGTTGATCAGCAATGATTTTTGATATAGAACTTTTTCCGGTAGACGAGTACCCATCGATAGCAATTACAGGTTTTTTCATACTGCAAATTTCAAGATTTTTTCTTAAAAATCAAGAGGAAGTAGTAAATTTTCGGAATAATTAAGAAATTTTCAGCCGGGAAACTATTCTCCTCTGTGGCTGGAAAGGTCCATGGAAATTCCTATCTGGTTGACATTCGAAGAGTTGTGGTATCTTACATGGGCGTAATCAATACGGAATCTGGAAACTTTAACTCCAAATCCTGCAGAAAGTCCTGAGAAGTTTCTTTGATCTGCAACAGCCAGTTCATTTCCTCTTTTTACATTATATCCCAGCCTGATGTTGAAGTTTTTTTCAGGAAACAGTTCTGCTCCCAATGAAAAGTGGTCTGCAATTTTTCTGCCGGCATTCACTTTCTGTCCGTCTAGATTATATTCCGAAGAAATATCAAATTTCTGAAGATCGTGTGCTGTAATGGTAATCGCAAGAGGGAAATTCTTTATTATTTTGGTATATCCCAGATCAACCCTGAAAGGAAGGTTTTCTCTTGTCCCATTGAAAGATTTCAGCTGAAAACCGAAATTCCTCATCACAAGTGAAAGCACTTCTTTGGTCTTTTTATTATGATAGGTAACTCCCGCAGTTCCTGAGATCGCGGAAGAAGTATAGTTGTCAATTTTTGAGGTAACGAAATTAAGCCCTCCACCAATAGTCCAGTCTTCTTCAAACTGATAGGCATAGCCTGCGCCAATGGCTACATCTGAAGCTTTGAATTCTCCGTTTTCAAAACCGCTTTCGTCTGTTCTCGGAATACTTCCATAGCTCATATATCTTGCATTGATGGTGGCCATATGACCATTCTCAAAATCTTTGGCATAAGCAATAGTTCCGTATTTTGAGTCGGCCAGGTAAGCCGTTGCATTGACGGAAAGCTGTTTGTCAGAATCTTTATTTAACAGGGCAGGGTTTGCAATAGCAAAGGAAACATCATAATCTCTTACCGAAATTGCATCACCGCCTAGAGCGGCTTGTCTTGCAGATACAGGTACGTTTAAGAATGGATAAACATTTGTTCCTGTTTGCGCATAAGAAACAATTCCTGATAGAAATAATGAAAAAATGATAATTTTCTTCAACTCAATTTATAATTAATGCAAAAATAATCCTTTTTCGTACTTTTCAAAATATTTCTTACATTATTTCTATTTAAATATTTTTCTTTCATCAATATCTTTAATGATTATATTTGCAAAATCAAATTCCGGGGAAACCCATACTAATAAAAAGTTACTAAAAATAAAAGATGAAATATAAAAGAATCCTTCTGAAACTAAGCGGTGAGGCCTTAATGGGAAACAGACAATACGGTATTGACAACGAGAGACTGCAGGAGTATGCTGCTGAGATCAAAAAAGTAGTTAAGAAAGGCTGTGAAGTGGCGATCGTAATTGGAGGAGGAAATATTTTCCGTGGTGTTGCAGGGGCTGCAAAAGGAATGGATAGAGTGCAGGGAGATTATATGGGAATGCTGGCTACTGTCATCAACGGGATGGCTTTACAGGGAGCATTGGAAGATGCAGGAATCAAGACAAGACTTCAGTCTGCTATCGAAATGGACAAAGTGGCTGAACCTTTCATCAAAAGAAGAGCGGTAAGACACCTTGAAAAAGGTAGAGTAGTGATTTTCGGAGCGGGAACAGGAAACCCTTACTTTACTACAGATACAGCGGCTACCTTAAGAGCAATCGAAATTGGTGCTGATGTAATCTTAAAAGGAACAAGAGTAGACGGAATTTACGACAGCGATCCTGAGAAGAACGCAGATGCTGTAAAATACAACTCATTATCTTTTGACGAAGTATTTGAAAAAAACCTTAAAGTAATGGATATGACTGCGTTTACTTTAAGCCACGAAAACAAATTGCCTATCATTGTATTCGATATGAATAAAGATGGAAATTTAGAAAAAATCGTAGACGGAGAAAATGTAGGTACTTTGGTTGATTTATAATCCATTTACCACTAAAAAATATAAAACACCTGTTGCAGTAACTACTGTGACAGGTGTTTTGTTTTTAAACTACCTTCTCCAGCCAATGCTAATGATTGGTATTTCCTGAAAGATTTATAGACATTTCATCATTTTTATAGCCGGTATTCTCATTCACCAACTGGTTTTGGTCTGCCAGATAATGAGAAGAAATCCAGCCGATGATTTGCTGTATTATTTTTAGGATCATTTCGTCTTTTGTCACCAGGCTTACTCCCGGTACCAGCTGTGGTGGATATTGTTGGGGAAGTGGCTGCTGTAGAATCAGCCCGCTTATCGCAGGAGCATTGTCCGAAGCCGGGCTGCCTGAATACAGGGTTACATGCTGCAGGAATAACTGCTGTACATAGTCATACAAAGACTGTGGGGGAATAGTAATGGGTACAGAACCGTCCATCTTTTGAAGCTGTCCCGGAAGTGACTGGTTCCGGATCCTGGTATAGGCTGCTCCTGATTCTGAAGCTTCAGCAATAGCTACTTTCTGTAATGCATCTAGGGCAAAAGCGGTCAGCTTGTCAGGAGATGGGCCGTATAGATCAGCAATCAGTTCCAGGTCTGCTTTTGGCCAGGCATGAGGTACAACATCCAGATCATTCCAATGCATCGTGTTCCAGCTCTGGTAATCTCCCGTTTGGGAATACCAGCCGGCAGGCAGCGGCGGAAATGTAGTATTGAACAGGCTGGCAAAAGCTGCCTCACCGGGCGTTGGTCCGGCAGTGGGATACACCAGTGCCACTCCGAATGCATCCAGGTTTTTATTCTCTTTCAGGTAAAGGGCAAGAGTGGGTGATAATGCCCCTGCAAGGCTGTGTCCGCAAAAAATGATGGCCGTATCCGGATCCGGGTTTAAACCGGAGAGCAACTGCTGTAAGGTAGTATTGGGCGAAGCTGCAGTATCCGGGCTTGTAAGTCCAAGAAGTATCCCTATTCCGGTAGCGGTTCCTTTTGAAATATAGGGGTCAGTACCATTATAAGGTGAAGGCGTGAAATTGAAAGGATCATAAGTTGTCCAGTTGACTATTTCGGCTACTGAGAAATCTTCTGTTTCCCAGTCATAGAGGGAAGATGGATTGGTTGCAGCAATGGCTACAACATACGTGGGCAGCGTAGGACCTCCGGGAAATGCTACAGCATCGCATTGTGCTACATACAGGGCATTGTCAGCAACTCCTGTTGGTTTACCATTTTCATCTGTTTCTTCTATGAGAGCAGGTCCCCAGACAAGGTTCCAGTTTCCCAGCAGAGGAGGAATTAAAGAGTTGGGCGTCGAAGGTTCTGTCTGGCCCATTATGGTAACCGGGGGAACATTGCTCAAATAATAAGATAAATCATATTGAAGCTGTTGCTGCAATTCGGTGCCGGTACCATTGTAGCCTCCGGCACGGTTTGCAAGACCTGCCATACCAAAAACCTGTTGGTAAGCATCTAAAGATGGATTTGTCATGATGTGATTGGTTTAAAATTAGTGTATAAAGTGATTAAGAATTAAATTTTCAGGGAATTCTCTTTCGTGAGTTATTCCATTCATCATAACATATAGTTCGTATTGGAACCTGCTATGTAGCGGATCAAAAAAACTTCACTAAATGATATCGTAAAATAAGCCATAAAAAAGGATATGCCTATAAGCAGAAATAACCGAAATATTTTATAGGTATTTGTACCTGAATTCTCTTCGTTATAAGTTGAATTTTTAAGATAAACACTACTTTCTTTTTCAAACAAAGGCAAGTACACAAAATCCATCTATGGAAATAGCTATGATTCGAAAACAATCATTATTCCGAAATATGATCTCGACGGTAAGCCGGCTATTACTCCTTATTATCAACAACGGCGCTAAGTTCTACAAAATGTTAACAAGCAACCATTGTTCATCCAAAAAGCAACTATGGAGAAAGCCGGAATAAAGGACGTTGCAAGCGGAAATCAATTCTGAAATGGAGAAAAAAGCAAGTGTGGATCTGAAAAAATAATGCCTGTTTCTTTGATGGAAATAAATAAAAACCTCATGGTATTTTATGGATTCAATAATTTTTATATCTTTGGGACTTAACTAAACTATTAACTATGAAAAAATTACTTCTGCTAGCAAGCAGTGTATTGCTATTTTCTTGTTCAACAAATGAAGAAATAGAGAAACATGAAAAATCTACACTTTCTGAAGCAAAAATTCAAGCTTTTAAAAGAGGTTCCGAAAAAGGGTCATCTGGTGATCCTACTACTTTTAAGTGTGGTTCGACCAGCTTCATTAATCCTATCAACGTAAATCCAAACTATCCGTATATCAGTAATTACGAGGTACTGTACAAGGAAGGAACTCCAATGTGGGGAAGAAACCAGATATACCTTGATAAATTTGTTGCGCAGGCTTTATTTCCGTCTATAAACGGTCCCTTTCTAGGCGGTCCAACAATTTACTATGGATATAATGCATATGGAGATTACCTAAGCGATCCTACCCCTTATGATAATAATGCCGAGTATTCGTACGGGCAAGACGAGGATAATGCGTTATACTACGGAGATATTTTCCCTTATAATGCACCAATGACGAATGATGCGGCTAATACTGTTTATCATCATTTTAAGACTTATATTGACCAATGGACATCTCAAGGTAAGCATGTAGTAGCAGTACACATTTTTACTGAAAGCTATCTTTGTATACCTGCCGCAAAAGGTATAAGAATAAGATTGAAATTTAGTAATTAAATATCTTCTATTTTAGTAGTAATGATAGCCTTCTCCTTGAGAAGGCTTTTGTTATATTTGCTTTAAACTAAATCCTGAAGTATTAATTATTGATTATTTGAATTTTAAAGACGGTTTATAGCCGTCTTTTCTTTCTCCGTTGAGTTCAACACCGTATAACAAAACTAAATAATTTTGTGAAATGTCCGATTTTAAAAATATCATAGTTTTAGTAAAATACAGAGTGCAGTTACCAAAATATCGAAAACAATCATTATTTTTGCAGCACTGAATAGTGAAAAATAGTAAAAAACAGCTTGAAAACAGGCGATTTATAAAGATTAACTATTTGATTGTCAGTGGATATGAAAATATGTGCAATTTATCAAACTTTAATATAATAATGGAAGAATTAGATCTTATATTAGAATCTGTAAAACAAGACATGGATGCAGCTGTAAAGCACCTGGATCACGCATTTCAAAGAATTAGAGCAGGGCGTGCTTCTACGTCAATGGTTCAGGATGTAATGGTAGAATATTACGGAGCAATGACTCCTATCAACCAGGTTGCGAATGTTTCTGTTCCGGATGCAATGACCATCTCTATTCAACCTTGGGACAGAACTGCCATCAATGCGATTGAAAAAGCGATCATCAATTCAAATCTGGGTTTTGCTCCTTCTAATAACGGTGAAAACATTATCCTGAATGTTCCGCCTTTAACAGAAGAAAGAAGAAAAGAGCTTGCAAAACAGGCTAAAGTGGAAACTGAGAACACTAAAGTAACGGTAAGAAACGCCAGACAGGACGGTTTGAAAGAACTTAAAAAGTTAGACGGAGTTTCTGAAGATGTAATAAAAGGAGTGGAAGATGAAATCCAGACTTATACTGATAAATATGTTAAGCTTTGCGATGAGCATCTTAAGACAAAAGAAGCTGAAATTATGAAAGTATAATTTCAGGTTTGAAAATAATAAAGAGGTTTCCGGCGGATGCCTCTTTTTTTGTGCTGTAAGAATACCTGTGATAGAAGCCAAAAGCTGAGTGGGCTTTTGAAGAATTTTTTAACAGCATTTTTTTTTATTTTTTTTGAAAATTAAAGTTATTGAATGATAGAATGTTGCATTTTACCAGTGATAATCAGTATTCTTTGCATAAAAAGAAATATTGATTTTTAGCTTTTAATTGTTATATTTACAGGATCATTCCGATTTATTATATAATGATCTGGAAATCAAAATGCTAAAGCGATGACTAAAATTATTGGTGTAGGAAACTATATCCCGTCGGAAACAATAACCAATTTATTTTTTGATAAACATATTTTTCTTAATGAAGAAGGTGTATTATTAAAAGATGATAATGCTTCCATTACAGATAAGTTAAAAAAAATTACAGGTATTGAAGAAAGAAGATATGCTGATAATACACAGGTTACTTCGGATCTGGGAGTTATTGCAGCCCGTTCAGCAATAGAAAATGCAGGAATAGATCCTGAAACATTAGATTATATAATATTTGCCCATAACTTTGGGGATGTCCGTTTCGGAACAGTTCAGTCTGATGCGGTACCAAGCCTTGCTGCAAGGACAAAACATTTATTAGGGATCAAAAATAATTTTTGTGTTGCCTACGATGTCCTGTTTGGTTGCCCCGGATGGATTGAGGGCGTGATTCAGGCTCATGCATTTATTAAATCAGGCATTGCAAAACGATGTTTGGTCATTGGAGCAGAAACACTTTCCCGTGTGGTTGATATTCACGACAGAGACAGTATGATTTATGCTGATGGGGCAGGAGCTGCTGTTCTGGAGGTGAATAATGATGATGATTCCGGAATAAAGTCTCATTTATCGGCTTCTCATACGCTTAATGAGAAAGATTACCTGTATTTTGGAAAATCCTATAACAACGAAAGATGTCCGGATACACGATACATCAAAATGGATGGCAGGAAAATATATGAATTTGCCCTGGTGAATGTTCCTGATGCGATGAAAAAGTGTCTTGACAGCAGTGGATATTCCATTGACCAGCTGAATAAAATAATTATTCATCAGGCGAACGAAAAAATGGATGAAGCTATCGTTAACAGGTTTTATCAGTTATATCAAAAGCCGGTTCCGGAAAATATTATGCCTATGGTTATTCATAAATTAGGAAACAGCAGTGTCGCTACCATTCCTTCTTTATTGACAATGATTTTGCAGGATGAGCTGGAGCACCATAAAATCAGGAAAAACGACGTGGTATTATTTGCTTCAGTAGGAGCTGGAATGAATATCAATGCTTTGGTTTACAAGTTTTAAAAATAAAAAAGAGGCTTCTGAGGAAGTCTCTTTGCTTTTTACAGACACTGTATTAGTCCTTTCCGGTCTTTATTCTTTAATAATGTTTGATAGGTTTTGATTACATCATTTACATTGCATTGAATTTCCTTACCAGGAATATTATCAGGGACTGTTTTTTCTTTCTGATCGGATTTTATGGTGTATTTCTTTTCAAGGCATTTCAAAGGCTGGTTATTTTTCAAATAGATTCGGGTTTCAGTGATATCATCCTTCGTAACCGGCTTTTCTGGTGTTCCGCCGGCAAAATTCCATACAGTTTCCTGTCTGAAGATAAAAAATGGTTTTCCATCTTTAACAAAATACTTTTCAGATGCCGAGAAATGACTATGTTCTGCGTAAAAATGCTCTATAACTTTAATTCCATCCTTATCGGAATAAAAAATAACTTCTCCGGAAGGTTCATCGTTACAGTCATAAGTCAATTTTGAAGAATTCAGCTTTTTAGCTGCCAATTGAGCCTGTAGGGCGGCATATTCTTTTTTGATCTGATCAATAGGATCTTCTCTGCTGGTCTGCACTGAATCCTTTTTTACCACAAGACTATCCTTAGAAACGGATTCTTTATGGCCAGTTTTATCTTTGTCATTTTTACATGAAAATATAAGAAGCAGACTGGCTGTCAGAAATAGTTTTTTCATAAGATAGATTATTTAGTGTCTGATAAAAATACAAAAAAATTAATGCCTCAGAAAAGGTTTTCAATTGAAAGGCCCTTAATTGTTGTACCTGTCATTTTATTGATATCATCTGTAAAACAAAAAAGCTCCGGAATTTCCCCGAAGCCTTTAATATTATTTTCATATCAGGATTATTGGTATCTCTGATGCTCTTTACTTTTTGTAAACCTTTTTGTGATCGGTTTGAAGAGGGCCTTGTATTTTTCAGCATCAAACAATTGAGAATCTGTAAGGGCTTTGTACGTCATCCATACTCCAAAAGGAAGAAGGATCAGGTTAGGAAGCCAGGCCGCAAGATAAGGATTCATCTTACCGCTCCAGGACATGTTTTCCACTCCTACATTCATTACATAAAAGATAATGAAAATAACAATAGCGATGATGACAGGAAGTCCCATTCCTCCTTTTCTGATGATGGAACCTAAACTCGCTCCGATCAGGAAAAAGATGATACAGGTTACTGAATAAGCAATGATTCTCTGCTGGTAAATCACAACTTTGCTGAAGTATTTAACATTTGAACTGTATTCATTCTTTTTAGATTCCAGTGTTGATTTCAGGTTGTCCAGCCTGCTGTAGGAGTTGTAAATGATTTCCAGTTTTTTGTCACTTTTTACTGTATCCAGTTTTATCTGTGTTTTGGGCGCGGCTTTATGTTTATTGCCTTTATCCATGTAGGTGATGACGGAATTGGTCTGATTAAGGACCTCATTCCCGACATTATCAAAGAACTGTTTATTGTCTTTTTTTGTTTTGGTAATCGTTCCGTCAAGCTGGTTATACGTCTGGAAACGGTAGTCATCCGTGATCTGTTCTTTTTCAATAGCCTTATTGATGATTTCACTGATGTCGAAGTGAGAAACTAACGTATCAAACTTTATGGCCTGATCAGGCTGTTTCTGTCTTACATTGTCACCTTTGCCGGCGAATGCATCTTCAAATACATATCCGTTATACAACACAAGTTTCAGGAAATTCTTATTGGCAGCCGGAACAAATTTTCCTTTTTCTGCTACAACTGATTGCTGATTTTCGTAAGCATTGGCCTTTTTATGTACGAAAACGCCTTCAATATTCTCTCCGTTTTCCCCATATATCTTATCAAACTTTACCATATAACCGGGAATCTGATCAATAAACTGTCCCGGAGTAAAGTTAATTGCCGGCTTTGTCTGGGCAATATTGAAAAGCATGTTTTTGGCTTTTTTCTGAAAATCCGGAATAATATTATTGGAGAAAAAGAACAGCATGATAGCAAGTGCTGTTGAAATTCCCAGCAGGGGAGTCATTACCCGGGTTAAAGGAATTCCTGCGGCCTTCATTGCTGCAAGTTCATAACGTTCTCCAAATTCTCCGAATGACATAATGCTCGCCAGAAGGATGGTAAGCGGGAGAACCATACTGATAACGTTTACCCCCAGATAAAAAAGAAGCTTGAGGATCTGCCAGTAGCTTAATCCCTTTCCCATAAATTGCCCCAACTGAACCCAGATAATGTTTACAATAAAAATAAAAAACAATACGCTGAATATAAAGAAAAACGGTCCAAAGAAGGTTTTTATGATATATCGGTCTAGTATTTTTAACATGCGCCAAAATTAATCAAAAAGCCACAAAGTTTACTTGTGGCTTTTATATTTTGTTATTTTTTTTTTAAGCTGATCATAAAAAAAGCAAATTTGCCAATGGGCAGCTTTGCTTTTTCAACTTTCTAAAGTTCTGTAACGATGTAGTTTTTAAACTTATTCTTGTCAAAAACAAACATATTAGGATCCAGTTCCTGATTCTCTTTGTATTCTTTAATAGCGATTACAGCAACATCTTTGTTGTTTCCGTGCTGTTCAAGCTTTACCATTTGCTTTTTCGCTGAATCTACAAAAAGATACACAAACTTTATTCCGTTTGCTTTTACAGGGGTCAGCTTAATAAAATCAGCATTGACTCCATTGACCATTTTTTTACCGTTGTATGTTACGTTATAATCGCTTCTATACGTCGTAAGGTAGTTGATAGGGGAGAACATGGTGCTGCTTCCGTTAGGTTTAGCAATGGTTACCTCCATATCATCAGCATTGATATTGTAAATTTTGTTTCCGTCGAAGATCTGTTCTGTATCCATAATCTTCAGTTTGTATTTCTCTCCGGCAACATAATAAATACCGGGTTCTGTTTTCGTTACCTGACCGTTAAGACCGCTTCCAAAAGAAAATTTGAAGTAAGAATTCTTTTTAGAATTGTAGTTGGCCGTAATATCATCCAATATTTTTTTAGCTTTAGCATCAATCTTCTGAGCATTGGCCATACCTACTGCACCTACAACAAAACTTCCTAATATAACTTTTGAAATAATATTTTTCATTTTCTTAATTTAATAAACGTTAGATTTTTTTTAACTTTTAAGGTTAAAACTGTTCATTTTTCCTTTAACTACGCAGATCTTCCAAAAACTGTTCCAAAGAATGAAGATCACTGATCAGGACTTCTCTTGCTTTAGCTCCGTTAAAGCCTCCAACGATACCACTTGCTTCCAGTTGATCCATAATTCTTCCGGCTCTGTTATAACCTAGCTTCAGTTGTCTCTGAAGCATTGATGTAGAACCCTGCTGGGTAGAAACTATAATTCTTGCCGCTTCTTCAAACAGGGCATCTTTTTCGTTCGGATCAAAAGTGCCTACTGAACTTGTTGAGTCCTCAGAAACATATTCAGGAAGCAGTAAAGCTGAAGCATATCCTTTCTGTTCTCCGATAAACTCTGCCAGTCTTTCCACTTCCGGAGTATCTACGAAAGCACACTGAAGTCTTAAAATCTCATTTCCGTTGAAATAAAGCATATCTCCTTTTCCGATCAGCTGATCAGCGCCCGGAGAATCAAGAATGGTTCTCGAGTCTACGCTGGAAATTACTCTGAAGGCAGCTCTGGCCGGGAAGTTGGCTTTGATCATACCGGTAATTACGTTTACTGACGGTCTTTGTGTGGCAACGATAAGGTGAATACCTACAGCTCTTGCAAGCTGGGCAAGCCTGGCAATCGGTAATTCAACTTCTTTTCCTGCTGTCATGATCAAGTCTGCAAACTCGTCCACCACCAGCACGATATAAGGTAAGTAACGGTGTCCGTTTTCAGGATTTAATTTTCTTTCCGTAAATTTCTTATTGTATTCTTTCAGGTTTTTACAAAACGCATTTTTAAGAAGATCATACCGGGTATCCATCTCAATACAAAGAGAGTTCAGTGTATTGATTACCTTATTGGTATCGGTAATGATTGCTTCTTCCGCATCAGGAAGTTTTGCCAGATAATGTCTTTCAATTTTTGAATACAATGAAAGTTCCACTTTTTTAGGATCCACCATTACAAACTTCAGTTCACTTGGGTGCTTTTTATAAAGCAGGGAAGTAAGGATGGCATTGATCCCTACAGATTTACCCTGACCTGTTGCACCGGCCATTAGCAAGTGAGGCATTTTTGAAAGGTCAGCCATGAAGATTTCGTTAGAGATGGTCTTCCCAAAAACTACCGGAAGATCCATATCTGTATTCTGGAATTTCTGAGAAGCAATCACTGAACGCATAGAAACCATGGTAGGATTTTTTCTCGGAACTTCAATACCAATCGTACCTTTTCCCGGCATTGGAGCAATAATTCTGATTCCTAAAGCAGAAAGGTTCAGTGCGATATCATCCTGCAGTTTTTTGATGGCTGCCACTCTGATTCCTGCTTCCGGAACAATCTCATATAAGGTAACAGTAGGACCAATTGTAGCTTTGATCTCTGCAATTCCTACATTGAAGTTCTTCAGAAGTCCAACGATCTTATTTTTATTTTCTTCCAGTTCTTCCTTGTTGATAGAAATTTCTTCGTTACCATAATCTTTCAACAGATCTACAGGCGGCATCTGGAAATTAGGAAGGTCAAGCTTTTGGTCATATAAACCATGCTTTTCCACCAGGTCCTGGGATTTTCTGTCAGAATCGTCCAGAATATCTATAACAGGAGCTACTTCAACATTAAATTTGATATTTTCCTGTGCGGGTACAGCTGTTACAGCCGGAGCAGATGGCCTGATGTCAAATGCTTCCTCAGGACTTGAAACCGGAACAATTGGCTTTGCAGAAAGGTTCAAACTTACCGGTTGGGTAATATCTTTTGGCTCCGTATCAAAGGAAGTATGATTAGGAGTGGTAATAGTTTCTATATCGGAAGAAACAGGAACTTCAGGAAATCCTTTCGGAACACTTACAGGTTCCGGATCTTTCATCGGATGTTGGGATGAACTATTGCTAATATCACTTACTGTAACTCTGGATGCGGTTTCTTCCTCCACTTCCTCTGCTTCGTCCTTCAGCTCTTCGTCTGCCTCGAAATCATCATTAGAGTCCGGCATCATAGATTTTACTTTTCCGATGGTATTTTCATTGATCTTATCCAGTTTTGCTTTGATTAAACTTGGGCGAAGATTGAATTCCAGAATAAAATATAAAAGAATACTTGCTACCAATACCGTCCACAAACCTACTGCTCCGATGATGGAATTAAGATAATCCATGATCTGATATCCATACACTCCTCCTAAAACACCCTGTCCTTTAGTAAGTGCTCCCATAAAAATAGGAAGCCAGCAGATAAAAAATAAAGAATGTCCGATCGTTTTCCAGGGTTTGAATATTTTCTTTTTAAGAATCAGGGTACCCACTACAAGCAGCAAAAATGCAATGATAAATGACGCAATACCAATACTTTCAAAAATGAAAATATTTCCAAGCCAGTCACCTACCTTGCCAAAGATATTTGAAGATTTTATGCTCTTGTCCAGCATAGTTCCTGCCTGGCTTTGATCTGCTTTCCAGTTCATCAGATAAGAAATGAATGAGAATGCAAGAACAGCCGATAAAAGTATAAAAGTAAGCCCCGAAAAAATACGTGGCTTAGATAAAATTCTGCCTTTCTCAGGCGATTCAGTCGGTTTTTTTTGTGTCTTTTTATCCATAATATCAATGTCGCAAATTTAATGTTTTATTCAACACTAAATAAATCTTTTTTAGCCAAAAAACATTTTGGTAATCCTGCTTTTACAAGGGTTATTTGTTTTAAAAATACTTTTTGTTATCACACAATAAAATAAGGCTATTTTCTTTGCTTATCCAAATCTGATACCGTTAAATTATCTTAACTGATCATCATTTATTTTATTTAAAAAGATAACAAAATTTCTTATTTAAATCTATATAAGTGAAAAAAAATAACAATATTAAAGGTTTGGACATTACTGCAATGAAGTTTTAAAAAAGCTTAAGTCAGGCCATAGGTCTCTGTAACTTTAGGTTGTATATAAAAACATACCGTCTGGCTTACCGCACAGGTTGAAAAAATAACTGCCAAACATTTTATTGCCTGTTTATCAATGTTTTGATTTTTTTAAAGAGATTGGGAATAGAAGGTCTCAATTGCCGCTATAGGTATTATGAATCCATATTCTGATAATTTGTAAAATTAAATTTTCCCTAATTTTTACAGGCTTATTAAGAATGCTTCAAAATAAGCAAAACGGGGATCAAAGTGACAAAAAACAGCTTTTTTTAAGCTCTTTATGGTTTATCATGCTTATTTTTGCATGTCAAGTACAATAAATCATGAAGAAGCTCCAAGATATTCTTATCTCAACCAGGACAATGGCTGTATTGTTGCTGGTGTACGCATTTGCGATGGCTTATGCAACGTTCTTAGAAAACGACTACGGAACTCCTACAGCAAAAGCATTAATTTATGAGGCTAAATGGTTCGAAATGATCATGGTCCTGCTTATTCTTAACTTCATAGGGAATATCGGAAGATACAGACTGTGGAGAAAAGATAAATGGCCGGTTCTTGTGTTCCACCTTGCCTTTGTTTTTATTTTTATTGGTGGTGCTATCACCAGATATATCAGTTTCGAAGGACAAATGCACATCAGAGAAGGTGAAACATCCAACGAAATCGTAACCGATAAAAATTTCTTTAAAATTCAGATCGAAGAAAAAGGGGATGTGCTGAATTATCAGGATGTTCCTTATCTGATGTCTCCATTGCACAAAGATTTAAAAGCAACTTATGACTTCCACGGAAAAGAAGTGAAGGTATTTGCAAAGGAATACATTCAAAGAAAAAAAGACAGCCTTATCGCTGAACCAAATGGTGCTGAGTATCTTCATCTGGTTTCTACCGGAACTACCGGGAGACAAAATATTTACATCAAACCGGGAGAAACAAAATCTATCAACGGAACTTTGGTGACATTCAACAGAGCGATTGAAGGAGCTGTTGAATTCAAAAATGAAGGTGGAAAATTATTTATCAAAACTCCTGTGGATGCAAGCTATATGACCATGGCTACGCAGGCTACAGGAAGTACCGTGAAAGATGAATTCCAGCCGCTGGCATTAAGAAGTTTATATACCATCAACGAACTGAAGCTGGTAGTTCCTGAAGGTCTTAAAAAAGGGAGACTGATGGCTATTGAAGGCGACAGAAAGAAAGATGCTAATGTTCCTGATATGCTTCAGATTGAACTTCAGGGACCAAAAACAAAACAAATTGTAGACCTTTCAGTTGAAAAAGGGAACCCAAATGCTTACAAGCAGGTTACCATGGATGGTTTAAATATCATGGTAGGTTTCGGACCTAAAGTATACAACACGCCTTTCGCATTAAAACTGGATGACTTCATTATGGAAACATATCCTGGAAGTTCATCTCCAAGTGCTTACGAAAGCCATGTGAAAATTATTGATGAAGGTAAAGAAACTCCCTATAAAATATATATGAACCACGTTCTTAACCATAAAGGATATCGTTTCTTCCAGTCGAGTTTTGATCCGGACAGAATGGGAACCGTTCTTTCTGTGAACCATGATTATTGGGGAACTTTGATTTCTTACATCGGATATGGGCTTCTATTCTTAGGAATGTTTGTGATCTTCTTCTGGAAAGGTACTCACTTCTGGAAATTAAATAAAATGTTGGCTGACGTTAACAAAAAGAAAGCAGCAGGTATACTTTTATTGTTCTTAAGCTTAGGTTTAAATGCACAGAAAATAGAAACCCACGGAACAACAGATGGAAGCAGAGAACATATTCATGTGGAAGGCGACAATCATTCTCATGCTCAGGCTCCTGCACAGCCACTTGATGGCGCTGCTCCAAAGCAGAATTCATTGGCAACTCCGATGGGGAAAATGAGATCTATTTCTCCGGATGAGATCATTGCAAGAAACAAAATCAGCAAAGAACATGCAGATAAATTCGGATATCTTTTAGTTCAGAATTTTGAAGGAAGAATTGTCCCTATCAATACAGAGGCATTAGATGTTTTAAGAAAGCTGTACAAAAAAGACGAATTCAAAGGAACGGACGGAAAGTCTCTTACGGCCAACCAATGGTTCCTTTCCATCAATACAGACACACCAAGCTGGACAATGGTTCCGATGATTAAAGTAGGAACGAAAGGAGGTGATGAGCTGAAGAATAAAACAAAAGCAGATGAAGATGGGTATACTTCTTTGATGAACCTTTTCCCTGCAGATGCAAACGGTAATCTTACCTATATCTTAGAGCACGACTACAATACTGCATTCCGTAAAAAACCGGCTGAGCAGACGAATTATGATAAAGAAGTAATTGCTGTAAATGAAAGAGTGCAGATCTTCAATGAATTCTTCAGTGGTCAGTTTATGAGAATTGTTCCTGTGAAAAATGATGCCAATCACACATGGCATTCATGGTTAGACCAGAAATTCGAACCGGACATGGAGTCTCAGCAGGTAATGGGGCCTTATTTTGCGGAAGCTCTTACAGCACAAAAAACAGGTGACTGGAGCAAAGCAGATGCTGAATTGGCAAAGCTTTCAGACTATCAGCAGAAATGGGGTAAAGCAGTAGTTCCTGCTAAATCTAAAGTAGATCTTGAAGTATTCATGAATAAAGTAGATATCAACTTCAAATTGTTGATCTTCTACACGCTTATCGGCAGTCTTCTTCTGATCTTAGGATTTGTTGAGTTATTCAAATCAAATAAAGTATTAAACAAAATCATTAAGGTAATCATTGCGGTTGGCTTAATTGGATATCTGTGTCACTTCCTTGGCCTTGTTGCAAGATGGTATATCTCAGGTCACGCTCCTTGGAGTAACGGATATGAGGCCATTATCTTTATCTCATGGGTAGGTATTACAGCAGGTTTAATCCTGTACAGAAATGCCAATGCACTGATTCCGGCAGCAGGATTTATGGTGGCGGTTATCATGATGGGATTTGCACACGGAGGATCCGCACTTGATCCACAGATCACGCCGCTGGTTCCGGTATTGAAATCGTACTGGCTCATTGTTCACGTAGCTATTATTACGTCAAGTTATGGATTCTTCGCACTGTCGATGATTATTGCTGTAATCTCATTGGTATTCTATATTATTTCAAATAAAGAGACCTATAAAATTCACCACGATACTACATTAAAGGAATTGGTAATTGTTTCTGAAATGTCATTAACCATCGGATTGTTTGCGTTAACGGTGGGCAACTTCTTAGGAGGAATCTGGGCAAACGAATCATGGGGAAGATACTGGAGCTGGGACCCGAAAGAAACATGGGCTTTCATTTCCATCATGGTGTATGCTTTTGTACTGCACATGAGATTAGTACCTGGATTGAGAAGCAGATGGGCGTTCCATGTAGCAACAATGTTTGCGTTCTGCTCAATGGTAATGACCTATTTTGGGGTGAATTACTACTTAAGCGGACTGCACTCTTATGCAGCAGGCGATCCGGTACCGGTACCAGCCTGGGTATATATCGGAATAGGAACAATGATTCTTTTATCAGCTGTTTCTTATATCAAGTTTAAAGCTTTAACAAAGAAATAAAATACTGAAACTATAAATTAAAATCCCGGAATTCACTTTCCGGGATTTTTTTTGTTCATGCTGTGCCCAGCTTTAAGGTAAATATCTTGTAACCGCTAAGTTTGCAATAGTATGTATTGTGATGAAATATCGTTCGCAAAGACTTTTACTAAGCAAGAAAAAGTGTTGTCCTAGCTAAACGAAGTGGCTTTGCGAACAAAAATAAAGCGCATAGTAATTATTAACCTTGCGAACCCCGCGTTTAACTAAAATACCCGAATCTCGACCCCTCGCTCAAAAAAACAAAATTTTTCACTCATAATTCAAAATTCATTACTATCTTTATGATATCAAAATAATATCAAAATAAAAATTCAATCATGGAAAAAACATTAAAACCCATGTCGGGTTATCTTACCCTGGTTATCTGCCTTGTCTTGTTTGTTGCAGCAGTTTACTTTTTTATCAGTGGAGTAGATCAAAGTGTAGCCTATGTGGTTATTGCAATGCTTTGCTTTCTTCTTTCGTGCTTTTTTTTAAAAGGCTTAATGATTATTCAGCCTAATCACTCGAGAGTATTAAACTTCTTCGGGAAATATGTGGGAAGCGTAAAAGAGAACGGATTATTCTTTATCAATCCTCTGTATTCATCACAGAAAATATCATTACGTTCTGAAAATTTACAAGGTCAGACTTTGAAAGTGAATGATAAAATGGGTAACCCTATTGAAATTGCAGTGGTAATCGTATGGAAAGTAGGAGATACCTACAAAGCTGCTTTTGATGTAGAGCGCTATTCTGACTTTGTGAAAATGCAGAGTGAAGCAGCGGTACGTCATTTGGCAATGAGCTTTCCTTATGATAATTTAGAAGATGACCATGCTCCGATCACATTAAGAGAAGGAGGTGATAAAATCAATTCCATTTTGGAGCAGGAACTTACAGACCGTCTTTCAAAAGCGGGGATTGTAATTCAGGAGGCAAGAATTTCACACCTGGCTTATGCATCGGAAATTGCAGGAGCAATGCTTCAGAGACAGCAGGCGACAGCTATCGTTGCTGCAAGAACCAAGATTGTGGAAGGAGCCGTAGGAATGGTAGACCTTGCATTGAAAAAACTGTCGGAAAACAATATCGTTGAATTGGATGATGAGAGAAAAGCCGCTATGGTAAGTAATTTAATGGTAGTTCTTTGCGGTGAAAAAGCAGCAACACCTGTATTAAATGCAGGAACACTTTATAATTAAAAGTGAAAATTAACCGTTAGATTTTAGTGCAGACGGATTCTGCACTGAAAAAGTCAGAAATAATGTTAGAGAATTTAGAAAATGAAATCAGAAAAAGCTCAAAACTCTTCGGAAAGCAAGGGTAAAAAATCCTTTGTGATAAGAATAGATGAGTCTACTTATAAACTCCTTGAAAAGTGGGCCAATGATGAATTCAGAAGTGTGAACGGACAGATAGAATACCTGTTGCATCAGAGCCTGGTCAATGCAGGAAGGAAGAATAAAGAATAATTAAAAGGAAAAATCTGTGAGAAAAACATCCTTTTTGGGAAGCCAATTCACCGGAATCGTTTACTTCTTCTCCTTTTAAAATTACAGGAAATATAAAAAAGGTTTCTTTTTTTAGCATTTCAATAAAGAAATAATAATTTAGTTACCCTTAGAGTAAAAAAGAAAGCAGAGAAATTTTCTCTGCTTTTTTTATTGTATACAACTCTGGAGACTATCTGCTCCAACGTAGAATATGACGAGCCAAATCAAGCCTTTAATGGTAAAGAAAGCAAGTCCTGCCCATCCCACACGCTTGAACCACTTTTTAAGCTTTGAGTTATTTTCTTGTGAATTTTCCATTGGTGATTATCAAAATGATTGCCCTGCAAAGATAAGCATGTTTATAATTAGTCCAAATAAAAAGCCTATTAAAAATTAAAGTTTTGAGGTTCACATAATATTTTTATCTTTAGAGAGAACGAAAAGTAAGATTTTATGTCAAAAAAAGTAAAGGATTTCGGAATCGAAAAAACACTCAAAAACCTTGGGATTAAAGAAGAGAACAAAGGGACTTCAGTGGGCGGGAAATATTTCGCTTCAGGAAAGGTGATAGAAAGCATTTCTCCTGTGGACGGAAAATTGATCGCTAAAGTAAAGACTTCCGGAGAAAGTGATTATGACAAAGTAATTGAAACTGCTCAAAAAGCATTTCAGGAATTCAGGCTGATCCCGGCTCCCAAAAGAGGAGAGATCGTAAGACAGCTGGGCTTAAAATTAAGAGAATATAAAGAAGATCTGGGTAAACTTGTTTCCTATGAAATGGGTAAATCATTACAGGAAGGTCTTGGAGAAGTTCAGGAAATGATTGATATCTGTGATTTTGCAGTAGGACTTTCAAGACAGCTTCAGGGGTATACTATGCACTCCGAAAGACCTGGACACAGAATGTATGAGCAATACCACCCGCTGGGAGTCGTAGGAATCATTACTGCATTCAACTTTCCGGTAGCCGTATGGTCATGGAATACAGCATTAGCATGGATCTGTGGTAACGTTACCATCTGGAAACCCTCTGAAAAAACACCGCTTTGTGCCATTGCATGCCAGAATATCATGATGGAAGTTCTTAAGGAAAATAACCTTCCTGAAGGAATTTCAAGTGTATTGGTATCAGACCACGAAATTGGACAGAAACTGGTAGATGATAAAAGAGTAGCCCTGGTATCTTTCACAGGCTCCACAAGAGTAGGAAGAATGGTTTCTTCTAAAGTAGCAGAAAGATTCGGGAAATCCATCCTTGAATTAGGAGGAAACAATGCGATCATCATTACCAAAGAAGCTGATATCGACATGTCGATCATCGGAGCTGTTTTCGGAGCTGTAGGAACGGCAGGCCAGAGATGTACTTCAACAAGAAGGCTGATCATCCACGAAAGTGTCTATAACGAAGTAAAAACAAGATTGGTAAAAGCATACGGTCAGCTGAAAATCGGAAATCCATTGGATGAGAATAACCATGTAGGTCCTCTCATTGATACTGATGCTGTAAACCAATATGAAGAAGCGATCAGGAAATGTAAAAAAGAAGGTGGAAAATTTGCGGTTGAAGGCGGAGTTTTGACCGGAAAAGATTACGAATCCGGTTGCTATGTAAAGCCATGCGTTGCGGAAGTGAAAAACTCTTACGAGATTGTTCAGCACGAAACTTTTGCGCCAATCTTATATCTGATCAAATACAAAACACTGGAAGAAGCGATCGCTATTCAGAATGATGTTCCTCAGGGATTGTCTTCTGCGATCATGACCCAGAATTTAAGGGAAGCAGAATTATTCCTTTCCCATGCCGGCTCAGACTGTGGTATTGCCAACGTCAATATCGGAACTTCAGGTGCCGAAATCGGCGGTGCTTTCGGTGGAGAAAAAGAAACCGGAGGCGGGAGAGAATCAGGATCTGATGCCTGGAAATACTATATGAGAAGACAAACCAATACTATAAATTATACCGCACAACTTCCTTTAGCACAAGGGATTAAATTTGATTTATAAAAGCTTTACTTAAAGCACTCAAAAAACATAAAAACTTAATAACCTGAAGGATTAATTAGTTCATTATCCGGATCATTTAATCATTCACTTATTAAATCACACAACAATTTATTATGGAACAGACATTAGATATAAAAGTAAATAAAGTAAAAGAAACAGTAGGAAGGCATGTGCTGGCAGACGGTTTCGATTTTGTAATGGATATTGAAAAATCACACGGATCGTGGCTTTATGATAAACTTACAGACAAAGAATACCTGGATATGTTTTCTATGTTCGCTTCAGCATCTGTCGGCTACAATCACCCTTACCTTGTAGAAAGATCAGAATGGCTGGGAAGAATGGCGGTAAATAAGCCAACTCTGGCTGATGTTTACTCAGAAGAATATGCTCATTTCCTTGAAGTATTCGAAAGAGTGGTTATTCCTGAAGAATTACAATATGCTTTCTTTATCGAAGGCGGAACCCTGGGCGTTGAAAATGCAATGAAGGCATGCTTCGACTGGAAAACCCGCAAAAATTTTGAAAAAGGGCTGGAGACTGAGGCAGGAATTTGTATTCACTTCAAACAGGCTTTCCATGGAAGAAGCGGTTATACATTGAGCTTAACCAATACTTCTGACCCGAGAAAGTACCAATATTTCCCAATGTTCAACTGGCCGAGAATTTTAAATCCAAAATTAAAGTTCCCGATCACTGAAGAAAATCTTGAAGAAACCATCAAAAATGAAAACCTTGCTTTACTTCAGATTGAAGAAGCTATTCTGATGCACCCTGATAAAGTGGCTTGTATCATCATAGAACCTATTCAGGCTGAAGGAGGTGACAATCATTTCAGAGACGAATTCCTGTTGGGATTAAGAAGAATCTGCGATGATAACGAAATCTTACTTATTTTTGATGAAGTTCAGACAGGGATTGCCATTACAGGAAAAATGTGGGCATTCCAGCATTTTACAGCAAAACCGGATATTATCTCTTTCGGGAAAAAAGCGCAGGTTTGCGGGGTACTGGCTAATAAAGAAAAGTTTGATGAAGTTCCGAACAATGTATTCAGAGAAAGCTCAAGAATCAATTCTACATTCGGAGGAAACTTTATCGATATGCTTCGTTTCCAGCTGGTAATGGAAGTGATCGAAAAAGAAAACCTTGTGGAGAATGCAAGAGTTGTTGGAGACTTCCTGCTGGAAAGTTTAAAAGCTCTTGCTGAAAAATATCCTGAAAAAATGTCAAATGCAAGAGGAAGAGGTTTAATGTGTGCGGTAGACCTGCCCACTGCAGAACAGAGAAACCACCTGATGAACGAGCTTTTCAACGATGGATTAATCATTCTTCCATGCGGTGATCAGTCTCTTCGTTTCAGACCTCATCTGAATGTTACAAAAGAAGAAATTCAGCTTGCTTTAGACAAAATTGAAAACAATATTAATAAAATTTAAAATCCGGAATTTGTAATTTTAAAAAAAACATCGTACATTTAGGTACTCAAACATTTAGGATATGGAAAGAAGTACGAGAGTATCAGTTTATGAAAGTGATAACCCTTCAGAAATTCAGTTGGTTAAGTCTAAATTGGATGATGCACAAATTACAAACACCGTTGAAAATAATTATCTTACGTTTACCACAACACCCACAGCAACCTCGCTGAAGGTAATGGTAGATCTGGAAGAAGAAAAAAGAGCATTTGAAATTATTGATGCTTACCTTCAACAAAGTGAAAATCAATAAACAATTTCATAATTTTAAATTTTACTACTTCGAACCGAAAATTAATTTTAATTAGTTTTCGGTTTTTTAATTAAAATAATCTTTAAATTATTGAAAAACTAAATGTTTAAAAGATGACTTGAAGAACTGTTATTTTATATCAGAACCAGAAGCTTGTATTGGTCAGTTTTAAATTTGACGCAAAGTTTTAGTAACTCTATATTATATTTTAAGGAAGCAAAGAAGGAATCAATTTCATTGATTCTCATTAAGCGAGCGGGTAGCCATTCGCTTATTCAACGACGAAGTCGCAAATCTTTGCTCACTTAAAATCTTAAGTTTTTATAAATAAAATCTTTGCGTTAATAAAAATTAGGTTTTAGTTCAGATAATCAAAGAGAAACAGTTCAGACTTTAGCTTTTTAACTTTATACTTTTTAATCAAAATCAACAACATGAATCCAGAGATTAAACTAAGACAAGCGGAAATAGAAGAAAGAAATAATATTTGGGAAATCATCCAGCAATCTATAGAAAGAAGGAGACAGGATGGAAGCACCCAGTGGCAGAACGGATATCCCAATCTTGGAACGGTAGAAAGTGATATCGCCAAAGGCTTCGGACACGTTCTTACAGTAAATGGGGAGATTGCGGTATATGCAGCCCTGATTTTGAATGATGAGCCGGCTTACAGCACGATTGAGGGTAAATGGCTCAGCGATGGTGAGTTTGTGGTTGTTCACAGAGTGGCCGTTGATGAAAAATTTGCAGGACAGGGAATGGTGAAAAAACTTTTCGACCATATCGAAGAATTCACCAAATCCCATGGTATTCAGAGTATTAAAGTAGATACGAACCATGACAATATCGCGATGTTAAAAATCCTTGAAGGCAGAGGGTATTCTTATTGCGGAGAAGTTCTTTTGAGAGACGGAATGAGAAAAGCTTTTGAGAAGATTATAATTTAGACCAAAAGTTAAATCAACTTTCATTGAATTTTTAAAACATCTTGTATTTATAAACTCTATCAGGTTTGTTCGTTTAGTTCTGAACTAATTTTTACTTTTGTTCAAATTTTTATATTATGCATAAAAGTATAGAAATTGATGAAAAAATTTTTCAGGATGCCGTAAAATTCTATGGCACCGTGTTCAGCTTACCCCCTTTAGCATCGAAAATTTATTCCTACCTTCTTTTTGACTATGAGAAAGTAGGAATTACTTTTGACGAGTTTGTTGAAGTGCTCTCCGCAAGCAAAAGCTCTGTTTCCACCAGTATTTCATTACTGCTCAATGCCCAGCTTATCGTAGACCATAACAAAATGGATGAGCGGAAACGGTATTTTTTCATCAATGATGAATACAAAAAAATTAGATTCGAAAAAATTGTCCAGAAAATGCAGGACGAATTACGACTATTAGATGATTTAAACAATTTTAAAACAAGTAAAGACGATGGATACAATGAAAGAATAGAAGTTTACAAAGCACTCTTAAATAAAAACATAGAAAATATTCAGGAATCTCTTAATAAACTATAAAAATGAATAATAAGCTAGTTATACTTTCCATTGCAGCGCTTTCACTCACGGCCTGCAAAAAAGAAGCTCCAAAACAGGATGGTGCCAAGCCGTATCCTGTTATTTCCGTGGAGTCAAAAAATATAGTAGGTTATCAGACGTTTCCGGCTACCATTCAGGGTAGGGTAAACAATGATGTACGTGCAAAAATACAGGGATACATTACCCAGGTATTGGTAGATGAAGGACAATATGTTACAAAAGGACAGCCATTGTTCCGTCTGGAGACCAATATCCTGAATGAAAATGCAGCCGCTTCTAAGGCAGGAATCGGTGCTGCGGCATCCAGTGTTGCAGCGGCTCAGGCTTCTGTAAATGCAGCTCAGGTTGAAGTGAACAAGCTAAAACCGCTGGTTCAGAAAAATATCATCAGCAACGTACAGTTACAGACCGCTCAGGCTCAGCTGGCTCAGGCTCAGGCTCAATTACAACAGGCCAATGCAGCCAAAAGACAGGCTGAAGCCAATTACAAAGGAGTAGAAGCCAACATTGAATATTCCATCATCCGTGCACCTATTTCAGGCGTGATCGGAAGGCTTCCTTTAAAAGTAGGAAGTTTGGTAGGACCGTCTGATCAGACCCCTCTGACAACGATTTCTGATACTTCTGAGATCTTTGCCTACTTTGCCATGAATGAAAAAGAATACTTCAATTTTCTTGAAAAAGCTCCGGGAGCTTCTATGCCTGAGAAAATCAGAAACTTACCCATGGTAGAGCTTCAGCTTGCAAACGGAAGCCTTTATCCTGAAAAAGGAAAAATTGAAGCGATTACAGGACAGATTGATCCAACAACGGGAACCATTCAGTTCAGAGTTGCATTCCCTAATGCCCAGAAATTATTAAGCAACGGTAACAGCGGAACCATCAGATTCCCTCAGCATTATGATAATGTATTGGTAGTTCCTGAAAGTGCTACTTACGAGCAGCAGGGTATTGTTTACGTATATAAAGTGGAAAAAGGAGATACTGCCAGAAATGTTGTAGTCAATGTTATTGACAGAATCGACAATTTAGCGCTTATCAAATCAGGAGTTAATAAAGGTGAAAAAGTTATTGCAGCCGGTATCGGAGGACTGAAACCAGGAACAGCAGTAAAGCCGAAACCCGTAAAAATGGATAGTCTTGTTGAATCAATAAAACCGAAATTCTAATGATAAAGAACTTTATTAACAGGCCGGTTTTATCTACCGTAATCTCAATTTTGATTGTGATTCTCGGTGTGCTGGGACTGATCTCGTTACCGGTTACCCAGTATCCGGATATTGCACCGCCTACGGTGAGTGTTTCCGCAAACTATACGGGAGCCAATGCTGAGACGGTAATGAAGAGTGTGGTAGTACCTTTGGAAGAACAGATCAACGGGGTGGAAGGTATGGATTATATCACTTCCAGTGCCGGAAACGATGGTTCTGCGCAGATCCAGGTTTTCTTCAAACAAGGAATAGACCCGGATATTGCAGCGGTAAACGTACAGAACCGTGTGGCCAGAGCAACGCCTCTTCTGCCATCCGAAGTAACGCGTTCGGGGGTTGTTACCCAGAAGCAGCAGACCAGTGCCCTGATGTATATGTCTTTCTATTCTGAAAACAAAGACCTTGATGATGTATACCTTCAGAACTTTATGAATATTAATATTATTCCAAACCTGAAAAGGATAAATGGTGTGGGGGATGCGAATGTTTTCGGGGGTAAAAACTACTCGATGAGAATCTGGCTGGATCCGGCGAAAATGGCTGCCTACAGCGTAACTCCAACTGACGTTACCAACGCGATCAATGAGCAAAGTAGGGAAGCTGCAGCGGGTTCTATCGGGCAAAACAGCGGAAGCTCTTTTGAATATATCATCAAATACGTAGGTAAATTCAACGATAAAGAACAGTACGATAATATCATCATCAAATCTCTTCCAAACGGACAAAACCTGATGCTGAAAGACGTTGCCAAAGTAGAACTGGCAGGACAGTCTTACACAGGAATCGGGGAGAACGGAAACAATCCTTCCATCAGTATGGGGATCTTCCAGACGCCGGGGTCCAATGCACAGGAAATTATTAAAAATATCAAGACATATCTGAAATCTGCGGAGGGAACTTTTCCACAGGGAATCAAGTATACGTTTAACTTTGATACCAACGAATTCCTGGAAGCTTCTATTGAAAAAGTAGTCCATACTCTGATCGAAGCCTTTATCCTGGTATTTATTGTAGTATATATTTTCCTTCAGGACTTCAGGTCTACACTGATTCCGGCCATTGCGGTTCCGGTATCTATTGTAGGGGCATTTTTCTTCCTGAATCTCTTCGGGTATTCACTGAACCTATTAACCTTATTTGCGTTGGTACTGGCGATCGGTATTGTGGTGGATGACGCCATTGTGGTCGTCGAGGCCGTCCATGCGAAAATGGAGCACGGTATTTCTGATGCGAAAAAAGCTACGGTAGAAGCAATGGATGAGATTACAGGAGCTATTATTTCTATTACTCTGGTAATGGCAGCCGTATTTATCCCCGTGACCTTCATTACGGGTCCTACAGGGGTATTCTACCAACAGTTTGGTATTACACTGATCATAGCGATCATCATTTCTGCTATTAATGCATTGACGCTGAGTCCGGTTTTATGTTCATTATTCCTAAAACCTCACGAAGAACATCATAAAGAGTACAAAAACTTAAACCTGCTTCAGAAGTTTTTCTATAAGTTTAATATTGCTTTTAAAACTACTACTGAACGTTACGGAAGAGGATTTGTGTTCTTATTAAGACATAAATGGGTTACCCTGATTATTTTTGCCATTACCGGAGGGATATTATTCTGGGCAAGCAGCAGTATGAAGAAAGGATTTGTACCTACAGAAGACAGAGGGATTATCTTTACAGATGTTCAGCTTCCTCCGGGTGCTTCCATGGAAAGAACTTACAACGCTTTGAAAACGCTTCAGGCTAAAGCTATGAAGGTTCCGGGAGTGCAAAACGTTACCATTTCTACAGGTAGAGGTTTCTTATCCGGAAACGGGAGTAATAACGGTCTTGCTTTTGTTAAACTGAAGCCATTTGAAGAAAGAAAAGCAGGCGGACAGACCTCTGAAGATATCACGAAAAAATTGTTTGGAATTGTGGGAGCCGTTCCTGATGCCAAAGTAGTATTCTTCCAGCCTCCAAGTGTACCAGGTTTTGGTAGCAGTGCCGGTTTTGAAATGGTATTGCTGGACAAATCCGGTGGGGATTATGCTGATCTGGATAATAAAACAAATGAATTCATCGGTAAGCTGATGCAGAGACCGGAAATTCAGTTTGCACAAACATCATTCAATACCAAATATCCTCAGTATCAGATGGAAATTAATGTTCCTCTGAGCAAACAGCTCGGGGTTTCTGTAAACGATATCCTGGCTACCATGCAGGGCTATATCGGGGGTATTTATACTGCCGACTTTACCAAGTACGGAAAACAGTTCAGGGTTATGGTTCAGGCTCTTCCTGAGAACAGAAAGAATATTGAAAATCTAAACGAACTCTATATAAGAACAGGTTCAGGTGTAATGTCTCCGATTTCACAGTTTGTAACATTAACAAAAGCATACGGACCACAATCTGTAAGCCGTTATAACCTGTTTACATCCGTGAAAGTAACGGGAGCAAACTCTGAAGGATACAGTTCCGGGGATGCCATTACGGCTGTACAGCAGGTAGCAAGTGAAACACTGAATCAAAACTATGCTGTAGAATTTACCGGGTTAACAAGAGAAGAATTAAATTCAGGATCCCAGACCCTTCTGATCTTTGCATTGAGTTTAATTTTTGTATACTTTATTCTTTCTGCACAGTATGAAAGTTATATCCTTCCTCTCGTTGTTGTAATCTCTCTTCCTTTAGGGGTAATGGGGGCTTACTTAGGACAGAAGGTGATGGGACTGGAAAATAACATTTATTTCCAGATTGCCCTGATCATGCTTGTGGGATTACTTGCGAAGAATGCCATCCTTATTGTAGAATTTGCTGTTCAGAGAAGGCATCATGGTGAAACCATTGTAATGTCAGCTATCAATGCAGCTAAAGCCAGGGTAAGACCTATCCTAATGACATCATTCGCCTTTATCTTCGGTCTGTTGCCGCTGGTATTAGCAAGCGGAATTGGTGCTGTAGGGAACAGGTCTATTGCTACCGGTGCGGCTATAGGACTATTGATAGGAACTATTTTAGGATTATTTGTAATTCCGGTTTTGTATGTCATCTTTGAGACACTGCAGGAAAAAATTAAACCTATCAAAAAAGAAGAAATCAATTTAGCAGAATAAAATTAAGATTTAAGAAATTAGAAGTTAGAAATTAGAGATGAGTCTAAAAACTAACTTCTAACTTCTAAACTCTAACTTCTAATTAAAAATAATGAAGAGTTTATTAAACATCATAAAAGGAATAACTTTCTCAGCAATCATACTGGGAGCCATCACATCGTGTATGGCCAGAAAAGAGTATGAGAGACCGAAGAACGTAGTTGACGAAAAGCTTTTCCGCACCGATATGCTTCCTTCAGACAGTGCCAGCATCGCCAATATTTCATGGAAAGAAATATTTACCGATCCTATACTGCAGGGACATATTTCTAAAGCCCTGGAAAACAATCTGGATATCAGAATTGCCTTAGAAAGTATCAATTCTGCGGAAGCTTATCTGAAACAAAGTAAAGCCGCCTATCAGCCGACACTTTCCGTAGGACCTAACTATACATTCCAGACACAGTCTATCAATACCCAGTTTGGGCAAATCATTGGAGAAAGACGTTATGTAAACCAGTTTGACATTACGGCAAGTATCGGATGGGAAGCAGATATCTGGGGGAAATTAAAAGCACAGGAAAAAGCGCAGTTAGCTACCTATTTAGGAACTGTTGCTGCCCACAAAGCCGTAAAGAGCAGCCTTGTGTCTTCCATTGCTTCTGCCTATTATCAATTGCTGACTTTTGATGCACAGAAGAGAATTATTACGGAAACCATCGCGGTAAGAGAGAAAAACCTGGAAGCTACAAAGGCTTTAAAAATTTCCGGAACAGTGACTGAAGTTGCAGTACAGCAAAGCGAAGCACTTGTTTTCAATGCCAAATCATTACTGATTGATATTGATACACAAATTCAGCTGCTTGAAAATACGATGAGTCTTTTGATGGGAGAGCCTTCTCATGCTATTGAAAGATCTACACTGGAAGGGCAAAAGCTTCCGATCGATTTGAAGCTGGGATATCCTTCTCAACTTCTGGCCAACCGCCCGGATGTAATGAGAGCTGAATTTAACTTAATGAATGCTTTTGAGTTAACCAATGCAGCCAAAGCTCAGTTTTATCCAACGTTAAAATTAACAGGAAGCGGTGGGCTTCAGTCTGTGGATATTGACCATTTATTCAGTGTAAACTCATTGTTTGCGAATATAGTGGCGGGACTGGCTCAGCCGATTCTAAATAAAAGACAGATCCAGACCAACTATGACGTAAGCCTGGCCAATAAGGAAACAGCTTATCTGAACTTCAGAAAAACAGTTCTGACTGCCGGAAAAGAAGTTTCAGACGCTATAAGAGTTTTCTCCGTTCAGGATTCATTTATTGAATTAAAGCAACAAGAACTGGACGCCTATAAAAAATCGGTTGACTATTCTCAGGAATTGGTGAACTATGGTATGGCCAACTATCTTGAAGTGTTGAACGCCAGTGTAAATTCATTGAATGCAGAGCTTAACATCTCCAATGCCAGATACAGTAAAATGAAAGCTGCCGTAGAGCTTTATCAGGCTTTAGGCGGAGGCTGGAAATAATTTATATATCCTTTAAAAAAAAAGAGTTGCAGTTTTCCTGCAACTCTTTTTTTTGTTCATGACCCGATTACCACCATTCTCCATTAAAGAGCATGTAGGAATCCGGATCATCCGGGCAAAAGCCGATACCACATTCAAAAAAAGTAGCCAGGCCGTTCGTTAAGGCCAGTAAAAAAAAGATTCCAAAAGCCAGATTAGCTAATACCTTGAAACCAGGATTATGCTGATGATTTTCTTTTTTTTCAAATTGGCCTGAATACAGAAGTAAAAGGGCAATAGCCAGTATTGCGGAGAGAAAGGCCACAAGAGCCCAGCTATAAAGATGCATTCCGAACACAGGAGTTCCAAAACCATGGTCAGTGGGGCTTGGGCATATGTGGAGTAATATTTGTCGATAAGAAATTCCAGCTCCCAGCAATGCGCTCAGGATAGACAACCCATAGTGTACTGAACTAAATCCAAATCTGAGGTTTAAAAAGAGCCCGAACATAAGCCCAAAGAAACATAGCCGTTGTAATAAGCATAAAGGACATGGGTATTCATGCATTACAAATTGAAAATAATAAGCACCTGATAAAATAGCGGAAACGATTATTATTCCCAAGAAATTGATGTAAGCAATATTTTGATTATTCATAATAGTTTTTTTTAAAATTGAAGATTCAGTTCATTTGTTATATGATACTTTGCTACTACAATAACAAGTAAAATACTTACTACGACTAATATTATTGCCGGTTTTCTGCGGTTTTTCCAGCCCAGCCAGAATGCTAGTGCGAATGTTAAAAAAGGTAATGTCATCATAATGTGAATTTTTATTTATTAAATATAAGAGAAAAATTTAATTTGTATATATGTATTTAACTACGTAGTTTTGTACTTTTAAAGTCAAGCACTATGAAATTGCAAATACATCCTATAGGAAATTCTTATTCAGAGCAGGCTGTTGACCTTATTCTTACAATTCAGCAAAAAGAGTTTAATGTTCCGCTGACAATTCATGATCAGCCGGATCTTTTTGAGATTGAAAGTTTTTATACCGGAGCCGGAGGAAACTTTTGGGGAGCCTTTATAGAGGGAGAGCTGGTGGGAACCATTGCTTTGGTCAAATTTGATGAAAAAGCTGGAGCGATCCGGAAGATGTTTGTAAAAAAAGAATTTCGGGGAAAAGAACTGAATATTGCACAGGAATTATTGGAAGTCTTAATTTCTTTCTGTCATGAAAATGGAATAGATGATTTATATTTGGGAACCATCACGGTATTGAAGGCTGCTCAACGATTTTATGAACGGAATGAATTTGAAAAGATTGAGAAAGAAAAACTTCCGGCTTTATTTCCATTGATGGGTTCCGATGATGTCTTTTATCATTTAAATATGACTCTATGAATGTTATCAACGAAGCAGGAATTCTTGCTATTTCCACCAGATTGCACCGTCTGAGTGAACAATTAAGAAAAGATGGTGCTATGATCTACAAAGCATTTGGGATAGATTTTGAACTCAAATGGTTTCCGGTCATCTTTACCATATACAAGAAAGAAACAGCAAGTGTGGTTGAAATTGCGAATGAGATAGGGTATACCCATCCCTCCACCATAACCCTGCTCAAAGAACTTGAAAAGCTCAAGCTTTTAGCATGGAAAAAAGATAAAAATGATGAACGTAAAAGATTATTTCTGCTGACTCCTAAAGGTATTGAGCTGGTTGAAAAAATGAAACCGGTCTGGGAGTTGGTCACCATAGTATTGAGTGAGATCGCAGATAATGAAAATAATCTCCTGAAAGCGATCAATGAAGCTGAAGAAAAAATTGCCAATCAGTCTTTTTATCAGCGGGCGATGCAGCTTAAGAATTCAAGGTAAATATCTGTTATTGATAGAAAAATAGATGTAGTCAATTATTAAATAATTAGATACTGCGAATGCTGTTTATACTAAAAAAGGATATAAGTTTGTAGGAACAGTTCGCTTCCGAAAAGGAATCTTCAATTGTTACGAAAAAACAATAGACAATACTATAATAGAATAAATCCCTCAAAATTGGACTGCCCCCAAAAAGTTAGACGCTTTTTAGGGGCATTTTTATGTATAAGAAAGAAAAATTTAGTATTGATTTCAAATTGGAATGTATTGAACTTCATTTAGGTTCCCATCGTTCCATAAAATCAATTGCATTAGAAAAGAGTTTTAATGAATCTAATCTTCGCAAATGGCTTGGATTTTATAACAAGTACGGAATCTCAGGACTACAACCTAGAAAAAACAGAAGCTACTCCCTGGATTTCAAGATTAAAGTTTTAAAAGCCATCGAAACAGAAGGTATCTCACAAAGGGAAGCATGTATCCGATTCGATATCGCAGCTCAGTCTACAGTATTGAGCTGGCAGAGGGATTACGAAAAAAGTGGTATTTTAGGGTTAAAGAATACCCCCAAAGGAAGACCCAGGATTATGAGTGATTACAAACGTAAGAAAAGAAAGTCGGATAAGCCATTGACCAGGGAAGAAGAACTTTTACTGGAAAATGAAAGACTGCGAGCTGAAATTGATTTTCTAAAAAAGTTAGACGCCTTAACTCTCAAAAAGAACAAGCAGAGGCCATCGAAGGATTAAGGCGAAAATATGACCTGTCGCTCCTGCTGGATTGTACAGGTATGGCCAGAAGCAGTTTCTATTACCATCAGAAAGATCTTGATAAAAAGGATAAATATGGAGAAGTAAAAACTTTGATAAAACAAATTTATCATAGGCATAAGGGTCGGTTTGGATATCATCGTATTACCTTGATTATGAATCAACAAGGAATTGTAATTAATCATAAAACGGTCTTAAGACTGATGAAGACCCTGGGATTGAAAAGTATCGTTAGGGTTAAAAAATACAAATCTTACCGGGGAGAGCAAGGCAGGATAGCGCCAAATATTCTGAAGAGGAACTTTAAGGCAGATCAGCCAAACAGAAAATGGGCCACTGATGTGACAGAATTTAATGTCTCGGGCAGTAAATTGTACCTTTCGCCGATAATTGACCTTTACAATGGCGAGATTATCAGTTACGATCTCTCGGAAAGACCTGTCTTTACGCAGGTTGTGAATATGCTCAAAAAAGGGCTCAGAAAAATTAAGAATACTGAAAACCTCATCATCCACTCTGATCAAGGCTGGCAATATCAGATGAAGGCCTATCAGCAGCTGTTAAAAGAAAAAGGCATTATCCAAAGTATGTCCCGCAAAGGAAACTGCCTGGATAATGCGGTAATAGAAAACTTCTTTGGAACTTTAAAATCTGAAATGTTCTATACTAAGAAATTTAAAACCATTGATGAGCTCAAAAAAGAAATAAAGAAGTATATCAATTACTACAATAACGACAGGATAAGACTTAATCTAAAAGGAAAGAGCCCGGTACAGTACCGAACTCTTTCATATAATAATATTGTTTAATTTTGTCTAAACTTTTGGGTGCAGTCTAGACTGGCGGATTTATTCTATTTATCAGGATAATCTTATATTAGAATCTCAAAGTCGCTGCTACAGACCAGGTTCTTCCAAAACCAAGGAATCCTGTATTGCCATCTGCAACACCCTGATACACTCTGCCAGCATCCTGGTAAGTTTTTCCGGCATCCGGACCGTTGGCAATTTTATCGCCTGCGAAGATATTGGAGCTTAATTCAGAAATATAATATTTATTGAATAAGTTGTATACATTCGCTCTCAGAGTTAAAGATTTTTTCGCATCCAATGTGAATTTGTAAGAGGCTCCTACATCAAATAAATGATAGCTTGGCAATTTTACAATTCCTTTTTCTCTTGCCGCTTCAGTAAGGAAATTAATCGGGTTGAACTGTGCATACAGCTTGTCATAATATTCCCAGTTGGCATCAATACTGAAAGCTTTGGTGATATTATAATCAGCTCCGATGCTTGCTGTTGTCTGAGCAGCATCTCCAACTTTCAGGTCTTTGATATTGATTGTTCCTGTAGCTCCTGTTATTTCCTGGTTGTTCTGAACGTCAAGGATGTTGAAGTTGGCATTTCCTTTATATTTCCAGTTACCCAGTGATACCATTCCTCTCAGCCTAAGGTTAGCAAAAGGTCTTGCTTTGGCTTCCAGTTCGATTCCCTGGTGCAGCTGACCTACATTCAGTGCATTGTAGAAATAGGCATTTCCAAGGCTTAGCTGTGGGAATTTTGCAATATCCGCAGCTGTTGCGTTGAATGTCCTTGAGATAAATCTGTCATCCCACTGTGTTCTGTAAGCATTGATGTTCACATCTATATAACGTGATTTAAAGCCATATCCTAATTCCACAGAGAAGATTCTTTCATTCTTGGCATCGTTATAAATATTCTGGTTTGACGGGAATAAAGCATTGAATAACGGCTGTCTTGAAATAACCCCTGTATTGAAAAATACATTATGATGATCATCTATATTATAATTGGCACCTCCTTTTACAATATACCCCGTTTTGTGATACCATTTGGTCTCCTGGTTTCCCGGAGTATACAGCATATAGTCTCTTCTCTTGTAATACTGCTCGGAAAGGGATCCCTGAACAGATGCACTTAGTTTTTCAGAGCTGTATTCAACCATTCCATAAATCCCTGCCCATTTTACCAGACCTTCGTTGTGTATCGATACTTTCTGGGCATCTTTAAGTTTGGTAAGCGGTTCCGGTTTTACAGTTTGATTAATATAGTATCCTTTTGGAGCATTTGCAGTCCCAGGAACAAATAATGCATCCGATCCTAACATATCAGTCACAATGTCATACAAAGCTCCCTTGTACGTTTTAAGATCAATACCTCCGTTAAAAGTCCAGTTGTTTTTTTTGTAATTAAGGTCTGCAATAACTCCATACCAGTCATGAGCGTTGATACTTTGCTTTCTAACGATACCGTTGGTTCCGTTCAGTGTTGATACGTATTGTCCGTTATAATCACCAGGAGAACCTGCAGGGGCAGTAAAGGTTGATTTCTGGAAGGTATTTCCATTATAATCAGTTACCATACCGCCTCTGTTATAACGGTAAATCATATCCCAGTTGATCGTACCGTCTCCGCCTGCACCATAATTCATGAAATTCATGGTTTGTCCGGATGCATTTTTGATAGAACCGTTAAGTCCGGTACCGCCGCCGCCACGTCCCCATGAACCATAAAGAACTGTGGATAATTTCAGATTGTCATTCATCGTCCAGTCCCAGTTTAATGATGCAATAGGCTTATGATAGAAGTTCGGGGCCAGGTTGAACTGAGATCCGTTCAGCATCCCCGTTTGTGGGTTGTATCTTCTTCCATAGGTTTCAAACTGCTGCAGTGTTGCTACATTTGCCCCGGTAGCTGAAGATCTTCTTGTGTCGTGTACCTGTGGTGCTCCGGTAGCAATTAAATTGAATGCATGTTTTTCATTAGGCTTAAAACCTGTTGAGAAAAACCATGAGTAGCCTTCACCTTTTGTTCCATTGATGTATCCGTCACCTTGCCAGCGGGAAAGCAATACGGTTGTTCCCCATTTGTTTTTTAAGCCGGAAGAGTACATCGCAGATATCCTCGAGTAGTTATCATTTCCAACTTCTCCTTTAATCATTGCTTTTTGCTCAGCATCGGTGGCTTTGGTTACAATATTGATGGTTCCTCCTACAGACGGAACAACAAATTTAGATGCTCCCAGCCCTCTCTGAATCTGAATATTGCTGGCAATATCTGCCAATCCTGTCCAGTTAGACCAATACACCGTACCTCCCTGCATATCATTCACCGGCTGGCCGTTGATAATCACTGCAATGTTGGCACCGTCAAAACCTCTCATGTTGATTCTGCTGTCTCCGAATCCTCCGCCTACTTTGGTAACATACACGGATGGGGTAGACTTCATAATTTCCGGGAATTCCCTGTTCCCCAGCTTCTCCTGAATTTCTGCCGCCTTAATGTTGGAAACTGCAACAGGAGTTTTTCTCTCTTTGGCTGTTTGGGACAGGTTTCTACCCACCAACATCACCTCGTCAATAGATTTGGATTTTTCTAATGAATCCTTCGTACTCTGCCCGTAATACAAGGCTGCCGTAGGTAATACAAGCGCTATGATTAGTCGCTTTTTTAAAATAATGCTCATGAAATAAACTAGCGTGTTTGATTTTAAGGCTGCAAAGATGGATAATTATTTTTGAATTCAGTATTAAATCTTGAGGAAGTGATTTCATATTGTGTGCAGATAAAGCATTATTAATGTTTTTTTTTGAATGTATTAATTCTTTCAGATGACTAATTTACAATTTGTTACAGAATCCAAGATGGATAAAAACGGCTTTGTTTTAAATGAATATAATAATTATGTGATGCCTTATATTTTCGGTGAGAACCACTGGCTGTTGCTGAAAATGTACTATATCACAGGCTGTAGTGACTTGAATCATAAACTTTACACTATTGTTTTGATAAATTGTATCATATTTAAAACAATATTTATTTATGAAAAAGAATTTTTTTGAAAGGTTTTCGGATCGTGTTGTTTGTATAACCGGAAGTCCCGGTGCTTTTATTACTGCAAGTTTACTGGTTATTGTCTGGGCGGTTTCCGGACCTCTTTTCGATTATTCCGAAACATGGCAGCTCGTTATCAATACAGGAACCACCATTATCACTTTCCTCATGGTATTTCTGATTCAAAAAACTCAGAACAAAGATTCCAAAGCTATTCAGATAAAGCTTAATGAACTGATAGCATCCTATGAAAAAGCCAGTAACCGGCTGGTTGATATTGAAGATCTGACGGAAGAGGAGCTTGACAGGCTACATAAATATTATGAGAAGCTGGGCCAGCTGTCCAAAGAACAACAAAATACAAAGGACGATACAAAAAAATAGTTGAGAAGTCCGGAAATTATAAAAATATAATCAATGATTTTAAAATCTTCACAAATTGCTCACGCTGATTCATTGTCAGTGAAATCGTTAGTGCATTTTGTCATAGAACTGGAAAAACTGTTTAAGCGCATCGGAGAATATCTGCTTTCACGTAATGAAACTGTTTCAACAGCTGAAAGTGTTACTGCCGGATTTTTACAGTTTTCCTTTTCCCAGATGAAAGATGCCTCTCAATTCTTTAAAGGAGGAATGACAGCATATACTTTAGAAGAAAAAGTAAATCTTCTGGGTGTAGATGCTTTGGAAGCGCAGGAATATAACTGCGTATCTCCTCATATTGCTGAAACGATGGCATTACACGCAGCTGAATTATACAAAACAGACTGGTCTATTGGCGTAACAGGATATGCAACTCCGGTAGACGAATCACAGGGAAAGCTCTTCTCTTACTTCGCCATAGCCTATAAAGGAAAGGTTGTTCTTTCAGAAAAGCTAGATCTGCACTCCAGAACAAAGTCTGTTAACGCTCAGCTTTATTACAGTGAGTTCATTCTGGGATGCTTTAAGCTGGAGCTGGATAAGCACCGTAAAAACAAAGAATAAACCTATTCAATAATAAACTTATGAAAAATTTACAACTGAAAAACAAATCTGTCCTTATTACAGGAGCAGACAGCGGAATCGGTAAGGCCATAGCTCTTTTGTTTGCTGAAGAAGGAGCTGATATTGCATTTATACATTATCATGATGCCAAAGATGCCCGGAAAACAAGCCAGGAAATTGAAAATCTGGGTCACCAAGTTCTCTCATTCGAAGGAGACATTAATGACAGTGCATTCTGTAAGTCTGCTGTTGATGAGGTCGTTTCAAAATTCGGTGGAATAGATATCCTGGTTAATAATGCAGGAACACAGGTTCCCTGTAACAATATTGAGGACCTCAGGGAAGAAGATATTCGCAAGACTTTTGATTCAAACATTATTGGAATGATCCTGCTGACAAAGATTGTATTTCCTCATTTAAAAAAAGGTGGTGTTATTATTAATACAACCTCTGCCACCGCGTATATGGGCCATGAAGAATTACTGGATTATTCTGCTACCAAAGGAGCTATTGTTTCTTTCACCCGCTCACTGGCACTTCAGGCTAAACCCAAAGGAATACGCGTAAATGCCGTGGCACCCGGGCCCGTGGCCACACCGCTTACAGAAAAAACATTCGGGGAAGAAGATGAAGATCAGAATAAACCGCCGTTAGAACGTAATGCCTCTACTGAAGAAGTGGCTGCAAGCTTTTTATTTCTTGCGACAGACGCTTCAGTACAGTTCACGGGACAGGTTCTTCATCCGAATGGTGGTTTAATTGTTAACGGTTAATTATAATGTTGAATATGAACGGAGTTATTATACAGTTTTTCCACTGGTACCATCCGGGAAACCTTTGGAATGAATTTGTTGAAAAAGCAGAGTATTTAAGAGATTTAGGTTTTACTGCCGTCTGGTTGCCACCTGCCAATAAATGCAGTCTCAATATGGAAGGCCGGGGCTATGATGTCTATGATCTTTACGATTTAGGAGAGTTTGATCAGAAAGGGAGCATACCGACGCGGTACGGGACGAAAGCTGAATATTTAATTGCTATAGAAAAAGCGCATAAAGTGGGAATGTCTGTGTATGCAGATATAGTTTTAAACCATAGGATGGGAGGAGATGAAGAAGAAAAGATTATGGTGCATCAGCTGAATGAAGAAAACCGTAATGAAAGAATCTCTGAAAATATGCAGGTTTCAGCCTATACGAAATTTACTTTTCCGGGAAGAAACGGCGTTTATTCGGACTTTGTATGGGATTATCGCTGCTTCAGCGGTATTGATTATGTAATAAAAGAAGGCGAGGAGCTAAAGGGTATCTTTAAAATCCATAATGAATATGGTGAGGAATGGACGGATGCCGTAAGCCACCAGTTCGGTAACTACGACTACCTGATGGGAGCTGATATAGAATACCGTAATCCTTATGTTGTGGAGGAAATGAAAAACTGGATCAGATGGTATATGGATACAACGAAAGTTGATGGTATACGGCTGGATGCTTTAAAACATATTTCTTCAGATTTTCTGAAAGAATGGATTAGCTACATTAAAACAGAAATAAACCCCGAATGCTATATTCTGGGGGAATTCTGGAAAGATGAAGCTGAGAAAATTGAATATTTTTCTGATAAAATGAAAGATCTTATTTCCTGTTTTGATGCCCCGCTGCATTATAATTTCTTCAGGGCTTCAGAGGAAGGTAAGGACTATGACCTCAGCCGGATTTTAAAAGGAAGCTTTTTGGAAAAGAAGCCGGTTTTCTCAGTTTCTTTTGTGGAAAATCATGATACGCAGCAGCTTCAGGCTCTGGAATCTTTTGTGAAAGACTGGTTCAAGCCTTTGGCCTATGCTATTATTCTTCTTACCGATGAGGCTTATCCCTGTGTATTTTATCCTGATCTTTTTGGTGCAGAATATATTGATGTAAAAGAAGACCAGGAAGTGCATGTTATCATGCCGAAAGTTAAAGTTCTTCCCGATCTTCTGGAAGCCAGAAAGCTTTTTGCCTACGGTAAGCAGATCGATTATTTTGACCATCCAAACTGCGTGGCTTTTGTACGGACAGGAAATGAAAAGCATCCGGGCTGCGTTGTGATCATGTCTAACAGCGAAGAAGGCTACAAAGAGATAGAACTGGGAAAAGAACATGCAGATTCGGGCTATATTGATTTCTTAAAGAACCGCCACGAAGAAATTCATACTGATCAAAATGGAAAAGCAGTATTTAAGGTAAATTCGGGTTCTGTAAGTGTTTGGGTGAAAAAAACAGACACCATAAAGAGTTATTAGGCTGCAGAACCATTTTCGGCAAACAGCTGTTCCTGATTATATCTTAAAATATTTATTCCGGAAGGCAATTTTAGATACCACATCTTTGTATTTCAGACAAAAATGGTCTTATAGTTGCAGATTTATCACCAATCAAACACTAAAATATTATATTATGGAAACTAAAACAGCAACCAAAAAGGCACCGGCCAAAAAAACAACAACAGCGAAGACATCCGCAAAAACTCCGGCTAAAAAAGATGCAGCCAAAGGTTTGGAAGATCTTTTTGAAGATTCTCTGAAAGACATTTACTGGGCAGAAAAAGCACTACTGAAAGCACTGCCTGTGATGATGAAAAATGCAACCGATGAAAAGCTTAAAACAGCTATCGATAAGCATATTACTGAAACGCAAGGTCATGTTGAAAGGCTGGAAGAATGTTTTAAGGCATTAGGTAAAAAGGCCCAGGCAAAAAAATGTGATGCCATGCAGGGATTGCTGGATGAAGGGAAAAGCATTATGGAAGAGACGGAACCCGGAGCAGTAAGAGATGCGGGTATCATTGCAGCTGCACAAAAAGTTGAACATTACGAAATTGCTACCTATGGTACACTTTCAGCATTCGCAAAAGTATTGAAAGAAGAGGAATGCCTTAAAAATCTTTTAAGCACATTGGAAGAAGAAAAAAAATGCGATGAACTGTTAACAAAAGTTGCAGATACCAACCTTAACAGCAAAGCGGTGTAGAAGCTATGCATATTATAAAAAAGGAGACCCTGTTTATTTGGGTCTCCTTTTTTGTTGGTAAGGGTTTCCGGTGCTTGTTCCTTTCTTATCCTTCTTTATTAATATTTCTGATATTGACCGCCATTATTCTGCTGCTGCTGCAAATCATTTTAAATTCCTGTTGAAAAGGCATTGTTAATTTATGTATCATATTTAATATATTTGCAGATATGTTTTGTATCAATATATTGAAAGAATTATTTGCTTTAGCAGAAAATAGTAATAACAATGGGGCAGCTTAGTTTATTTAATCCGGAAGAACTGTATGAATTTCCAAAAGACCTGCTGGAATACAGAGAGCATTTCCTGAATCAGGACGAAGCCGACCGGCTTAAGGCTCATGTGCTTGAAACCGCTCCCTGGAAGCAGCGTACCCAGAAGATGTATGATAAGATGGTGTTGACCCCACGCTTAACCGCATGGTATGGTGATCCGGGAAATGCTCATCCTTCGGGTACCGGTGAGCTGGAAACCAATTCCTGGACTCCTGAGCTGCTTTCTTTAAAGCAGAAAATAGAGGAGACCTTCGGGTATCAGTTCAATTCCGTATTGCTAAACCTTTACAGAGATCATAACGATTCTGTTGCATGGCATCGGGATAAGGAAAGCAGATATGGAAAACGTCCTGTGATTGCATCGGTGAGTTTGGGGCAGACCAGAAACTTTGACTTCCGGAAAAAAGATCATCATCAGAGCAAATACAGCCTGCCTCTTCCTCATGGTTCATTATTGATAATGAAAGGAGATCTGCAGGAACATTGGGAACATCGCATTGCTAAATCTCTTACCCCTATGAAAGAGCGTATCAATCTTACATTCCGGTTGGTCCATCCGCTGCAGGAATTCGGTACGTAATGGTTTACGATACGTTCTAATATTTGCAATAAACCTTTTTTGGCAAAAAAATTGTTGCATTTATAAACAAGTCAGCTAGACTTTATATAGATCATCACTTAAAATGTATTATTATGAAAAATCTTGTAGTAACAATTTTTGCAGCTGCTGCTTTAATAGCCTGCAAAAAAAATGAACCGACAGCAGACAGTCAGTCTAAGGAAAGCACAACAATATCTGCTCCTGCAGAATCCGGGATGACGGTAAGCGATTCTACCAAAATGTCAGAACCAAAAGACCAGGCCTCCACGCTCAGCGATCAGGACAAAAAGTTTGCAGATGCTGCAGCGATAGGAGGTTTGATGGAAGTTATGATGGGAAAACTGGCCGCAACGAATGCTGAAAGTTCAGCGGTAAAATCTTTGGGAGCTATGATGGTAACAGATCATACCAAAGCGAATGATGAACTTAAGAAATGGGCATCAGGAATAGGGTATACCTTACCTGCAAGCTTAGATACAGAAAAACAGAAGATGTATGATGATCTGAAAGCTAAGAAAGGAAAAGACTTTGACAAAAAGTATACAGATCTTATGGTCAGTGATCATAAAGAAGATATAGAAGCCTTCAATAAAGAAGCTTCAGAAGGAAAAGAAGCTTCCCTGAAATCATTTGCCAGTAAGACCCTGCCTACATTAAAGCATCATTTACATGAATCCGAAAAAGCTAAAAGTGCAGTACAGTAATATCAGAAATGTACTGGTCTTATGATTTACATTATAAGACAGGATATGTTATTCATATAATAAGCTCCTCTGTGAGGAGCTTATTATTTTATTGTTCTTTCTTTTTATATTCTTCAATTTTCTTAAACTGCCTGTAAGAATCTTTCAGGTTATGAAGCTGTTCAGAGACAACTTCTGTGCTTTTTTCACTAAGATTACCTGTATCCAGCGCATTTTGATAAGCTTCTATCGCTGCTTTTTCTCCAAATACTACATTTTCTAATGTAGACTCTATCAGATTTCCCATGGTAAACGAATTTTTAATGTCGATCCATGTTCTGTGAATGGCTCCTGCGAGGGACGTTGAATCCTCCGGAACACCTTGCTTTTCTGTGATGAGGTTGACCAGTTCATTTTTCATAATTTTCGATTGCGAAATCATATGATCATATTCATCCTTTACATCCGGATACATTTCCCAAACTTTTCCTTCAACTTTTTCAAAGCCTTCTATTCTGTCATTGGTAATGTGAAGTAAATCATTGAGTACCGGTATTTCTTGCTGATGATCCATACTATAATTTTTTAGATTTGATATATAATGATTTACTAAATTATAACTTACCGGGCAGACTCTTTATAATCCTGATCATATATTTCAAAAATAAAAGCCTCATGTATTTTATTTTTCAGGAAAAAACTGCACCTTTGCCCCAACAATGGGGTGCTGCGGATACAGTGGCTGAGATGATACCCAGGAATATATTTCCACACCTGATCCGGATAATGCCGGCGTAGGGATTGCTTACTTATCATCTCATCATTTGATTTCTAAAATTAATATGATGCAGGAAATTTTAAAACAAATCACATGGCCTGAATGGTTCGGGGTCTTATTTTCAGTAATCCAGGTTTTACTGGCCCGCAAAAACAATGTCAACAATTATCTTTTCGGGACTGCAGGTATTCTGCTTACGCTGTATGTGATGCTGACCTCAAAGCTGTATGCTGAGTTTACATTAAATCTTTATTATCTGGTCATGAGCATTTACGGATGGCTTTACTGGAAATTCGGGAGGCAAAAATCCGAAATGGAGATCTCTGTGACATCAACCGCTGAAAAATGGATTGCGGGAGGAATTGTCCTGGGAACCTTTATTTTATTCTGGTCTTTTCTCACTCATTTTACAGATTCGGATGTTCCGGTATGGGACTCTTTGGTAAGTGCCTTTGCCTGGGCAGGGATGTGGCTGATGGCGAGACGGAAAATTGAAAACTGGGTGATCCTCAATATCAGCAATATTATTTCCATTCCATTAATGATTCATAAGGAATTATATCTCTATGCTGTTTTAACGTCATTTTTATTTTTAGTGGCGATCTCCGGTTATATAGAATGGCAAAAACTCATCAAAAACAAAGCAGATGCTCAGCACTAAAGATATCCGGAAAGAACTTCACGGAGCTTCTTCAATTTCTGATAAAGTAATGCAATATATTTATGAAGAGGGATTGCTTAAGATCTGGGTTCCCCGGCAATATGGTGGACTCGGCTATCGTTTTGAAACAGGAATTAAAGCATTATTCGAATGGGCAGAAACCGATGGGAGCTTTGGCTGGATGCTGACCCTTTGTGCAGGAGCCAATTATTTTTCCAGAAATATCAAACCTGAAGCGGCACATTTACTTTTTACCCATCCCACAACCTGTTTTGGCGGAAGCGGCATGATTGGCGGAACTGCTGAAAAGCTGAAGGATCATACTTACCTTATCAATGGTTTCTGGAATTTTGCAACCGGAGCGCCATATCTGACCCATTTTACACTGAATGCTAAAATCACACAAAACGGGAAACCTGTAACGGATCGTGATGGGCGCGAAATTATTCGTTCATTCATAGTTCCGAAAGATCAGGCAGAAATTATTCCCAACTGGAAGTCCATGGGGATGAAAGCCACCAGTACTTATTCTTTTGCCGTTGAAAATGTGATAGTAAATGAAAACTGTAGTTTTGTGTATGATCATTTTTTTACCAATGATATTCTGGACAGCATTCCTTTTCGGGTTTTTGCAGATTTAACTTTGCTGGCCAATTACCTGGGAATGGCTTCTCATTTTATTGAAGAAGCAGAACGTATCCGTCCTGAGCTCAATTTTAAAAATTTTACTGCGTCTGTTGAAAAGCATCTGAACAAAATAGTAAACATGGCAAATGAGGTAGAAAATATACTTGGGAATCACAAAAGTATTTCTGAAGATCAACAAAATGAGATCCACAGATATGGAGTAGAGCTGGTTCAGAAATTATCCCTTCAGATTCTTACTGTATATACACAGCTGGGAATCCGGGCAACGGATACTCATTCTGCGGTTTATCAGGTATTCTGCGATTATTTTACGGCGGCAATGCATTCCAATTTCAGACCTTCTGAAGATGCTGTCAACTTTTCTTTCTGAGGAAACATATCCAAAATCAATATGAAATTATTTCTGTTAATATGTTTATATGATTAAATTAATAATACATATTCATTTATTTCACTATATTTGGAATAATAAACTGATTCATGAAAAAAGGCCTATATAAAGCCTTTTTAAATTAAAAACTACAATAGAATTGAAAGATTTATTTTCACTGGAAGGAAAGCAGAAGGATCATGCTGTAAGGTACTTTAAGAAAAAGATGTACCAATGGATAGAAGAAGAGGACCGGATCAATGTCAGGATTAAAAGATGGTATGGGACCATGAGTATATCCTGTTTGATTTGTGATGATTTAATTACTTTAATTATTGTAAAGAAAAAAGCTGGCCTGTTGTATGAAAAGTATACAGTGCTGTAACCTTTTATTAAAAAATTAGGCAAATTAATTTATAGCTCCATAGAGTTTATGATAACGGCCAGTCAATATGATTTTAGATAGTACCCGAAGCAGGGTAGGTCTTTCTCTTTGTCTAATTTCCAAATTTCTTGACCCGTATCTTTTTCTCAGAAACTTTAATGACAAAGGGTTCGAGGTTTATTATTTTTCCCGCCTGAACTGTAAAATCCCGGGTTATTTTCTCACAGTATGTATGAGCGGGTAATGAGCTTTCAACAAGCTGTATTCTGTAATCTCCGGATCCGAGGAAAGATCCTATTTCGCCATTGTCATCTGTCACTACGTGCTGTATAAACTTATCTTTATCATAGATGTTGAAAATAATTCCTGCCGTTTTAGGCTCAAATTCCAATGCCTTTTTAGCATCAAATTCATAATTTATTTTTCCCAGCATTGTTCCGTTCTGGTGCAGAGGAATTTGTAGAAAACAGCTGTGTTTTTTCACTTCAAATTCCATTTCATTATAATACCAGCCCTGTTGAATCACTTGTTTTAGCATATATTTTCCAAACGGAATGGCTTTATAAACAATTTTGCCTTCATTATTTGTTTTGAAAGAAACATTATTGATCATAATAATATAATTTTCAGCACTTTGATCACCTTCATCATAAATATTATTATTATTGTGATCATAGTATACAACGGCTGATATTTCTCCTTTCCTGGCCGCTATCAGTCTGTTAGGCTGGAAATTAAGAGTAACTCCTGCTTCAACGGTAAAAAAATTGTTGTTAAAATTGCTGGAAGAATAATTGTACCACGAAGAATTGAGGAATACTCCATATCTTTCTTTTGTATATTTCAGGTTAACAAATCCCGACGGGGACTTACCATATAAGACATCATCAGTATATGATAATCCTGAAGTAATAGTAAGCTTTTCGCCAAAAAGGTTCTTGTTAAAAAATGCGGAGAGTGAAAACTTCTTATAAGTGATATCCTGACTGATGTTTCTTGAGGAAGCAAATTCAGAAAGATAATAGCTGCCATACTGATATATTCCGTTTATATTAAACCATTTGTAACTATAATTTCCTGTGGCCTTCATCTGATATTGTGCATGATCAGCATCAGGGTATCGGGCCGATCCTGCTTCCAGTGCCAGTAATGTAGAATGCTTTTTATTATTGCTTATCCAGGTTAGATTTTGGATGACTCTCAATGCTTCCAGCTTTTTTATCTCCAGGTTTCCAGAAGTATCAAAAAAGTTATTATAAGAGTTAGAGTTTTCCTGCTGATATTGTGCGCCCGCTGCAAATCCGAAATTTTTCCTTTTCGCAAAGTTGATTCCAATATCTCCTCTCGTCGTATTTGATTTAAAATCATTATTAAAAGAATAAAATTTTGGAGAGAAGTTAGAAATCATAATATTCGCATACAAATAATGATTTTCAAAAATCTGGGTTGTAATATTCTGCTGTATCTGTAATATGCCTCTTCTGTTTCCGGGATAATAGTTGGTGCTGTAGAAATAATTTCCATTCAGATTGAATTTTTTAATACTTCCTGAATATTGTGATTCTAAAGCCATGGAAGGCTGGGTAAGATTTGAATTTTCATAAAAACTCAGCCCGCTGTATATGCGGGAATTCATTTTCCAGTATTGGTTGAAAGTATATTGAATATCCGTCCCCAATACATTATGACTAGCTTTTTCATAAGGGTCCTTCTTGAAGATGTATGTTGCTGAGAAATTCTTTGAGGCATTTTGAACGCCAAGAATTCCTTTGGCATAAAATCCATATCCATATTTTAGAAAAGAATTCCTTTCGATAAGGCTGAAACTCTGATCTACGAAACCTACTTCTATTTTCTTTTCTTTGTCTAAAGAGGTATAGCTATATTCTGCACCTCTTCCAAATAATGAAAGCTCCATAAGCTTACTGATATTCCCCAGGGTAAATTCACTTTTTTCTCTATGATAGGATACGTAGGTATTACTCACCACAGGATCGCTTTGGTTGTTGAGGGTATAAATATTACCCCGGATAAACATATAGCCTGAAGGAACATTAAAGCCGCCTGACCCTATCAGCTGATACATATCTGTAGCATTGCCGACGCGTCTGTAACTGGCCGTAATGGTATTTTTGCTGTAATTTGAAAACAGATCAAACTCAACGTCCTGATAGCGCTGTGTAGAAGAAACATTTTGTACAGATACAGATGCATTGCCAAAAATTTCCTTATCAGGTTCTCTGAAACCTGCAATATTAACCGTAAACTGGGAACTTCTGAGCAAATTGCCTGAAGGTAAAAACCGAAAAATAAATACGGAGTCTTTCTGGACATCAATAGTGCCTTTTTTTTCAATAAAAAGGTTTTTCTGGACAGCTTCCGGAATTTTAAATACAATGGTGACATGCTGCTTTTTGTTTCCTAAATTGGAAACCCTTGCCCGGACTTCCAAAGAATCTTTTTGCATTCCCATGTAGACAACGGGGTTTTCAGCAGTTATCTTCATAGTGTTATTCTCCGTCACCGCGTAGGAAAGTATTTTTTTTACAACCTGATGATATTTTTCATCAGTAATGGTGAAGGTGAGATCCGCTTTACCGGAAACTATAGAGTTGCTGGTAAGCACTTTAATGGGAATAAACAGGTTCTGGCCGGCATTCAGTTCTATTTCAGAATTATTGTCAGAAATTGTCCTGAAACCTTTGGGCGTTTTAACATCAATTCTCCCTTTAAAATGATTGTTTTCATTGTTTTTCAGGACGAGCAGAATATCTATAATGTTAGGATTACCCGGATTATGCTCGTTACGGATCTCCATGCTTATACCTGTATCGGCCTGAGCTGAAACCCAAACAGAAAGCGGGATCACAAAAAAAAGCAGTATTTTCCTGAGCACCTTGTTATGAAGCATTATTAATTATTGAGGAGTAATCTCAAATTGAAGAGTTGTGGTATAGTCTTCTGCTTTAGCATTGATAAACCTTTCATCATTAGCCTGGGTAGAATATTTCATATCATAATACACCTCAGCATTCTGTGTAGAACCGCCATTAGCAATAAGCTGTGGTACTGTACTCAGCAAAACAGTATATACATTACCCATGTTACCAGAAACAGGTATAAGGTTAAGCAGTACAGAATCCAGAGGAAGTGAATTTCCGGAAGAAGAACTGAACTGAGGCTGAAGGGATTTTAATTTGATCTGATAATTAGTATTACTTTTTACAATCAATGCATTAGAATAGGCGACATTGGCCCCATTTACATAGTCCTGCATATTTTTAAACTCAAGGTTCGCATTCATAGCCGAAGCTCCAAATTGCATAGACAGCTCCGGAATATCTGTAGGGCTACCTGAAAGTGTGCCGATCTGAAATTGAAAATTATGATCTGCAGTGCCAATTATATTGTTGTACTGATCATAGGCCGTAAACTGTAATGGCGCAATAAAAGTGATCCAGGCAGGATAGGCCGAAAGATAAGATCCTCCTGCCAGAGTAAGGCTATATTTAATCTGCAGGTTATAATAACCGTTTGGCTGAGCCGGCTGGTTAAATAATGCTGCATTTGACTGCGGAATTAAGAAAACTTCCTGTCCTTCCTTCAAAATCACATTAAGAGGCATGCCAATTTGTGGAATAGATGGAACGGGGTTTGGGTAAGCCTTTCCTGATGATGAAACCGGCTGAAAAGAAATTTTATTCGCGGGTAAAATATAATTTCCCTTATTGGATGTAACAGGTTGTTTCAGCCTTACTGATATTCTCCAGTAAGGGACATTGAAATTACCATTTCCCGATAATGTAAGCGTATAGGCATCGGGATTTGTATTACCGTTATAAGAATTAATCTGCAGATAACCGTTTACCCAGGAGCTGTATGAAATTTGTGAAAAACAGCGCATGGAGATCAATAGTATGAGAAGGCCTAGTTTTTTATTCATAGGTAAAATTCAGTTCTGCCAATTCCAGATTATTGTTATCACCATAATCAATCATTACTGATGCCGTATATTTCCCTTTTAAAAGTGATGCAGGAAGCGGAATATTCACTTCTCTTTTATTGCCGGGCATCGTATAGAAAATAATCTGGTCAAGGGATACCTTATTTCCGTTCTCTGTATTGACAAGTTCCGTTTGTATTTTTCCGTCTGTCCATATATTGCCTTGATTTTCAAATAATAAGCTAAGGTCTTTTTTTGACTTAGCCAATGTCAGGTTATGGATTTCAATTTTTTTATCAGCTTTTGCCGTAAACTTATGAAAGAGTTTAATTCCTGACCGGATACTTACCTTAATGTTGGCTCCTTTATTATCCACATCATTCACAGGATTCATCTGGCTGACATACAGAACCGCAGTATGGGCTAACATCTGATCTGATATAGTTGGAGGAGTAATGGTTACATCAATATCTTTTCTTTCACCCGGACCCAAGGTAAAATAGGTATCTTCATTTTTTATGGATACCCAGCTGGCACAAGATGCAGGCAGTGTATTGGCCGGAAACATTTTGTTTTCTCCCGTTTCATTATATTCCCAATCACCGAGGCTAACGGCCATATCCAAAGAATTTTTGGCGCTTACATTGGTGACTGTTACTTTTTGGGTGGAACTTTTCCCTGCGTCAGATTCAAAATAAAGCCTTGGAGGAGATACAGATACCCCTGTCTGAGCTTTGGCTTCAGAACACCAAAAAAATAAAGAGAGTAAAGTGATTATATAAAACCGGTTCATTATTATACTTTGCTACTAAATTAAAGATAAAGTGCTACAACTTGTAACACTTTATCCGTATAGTTTATATAATATCTAAATACTTATTGTGAAATAATAGTATAGGTTAATTCAGTTGTATAAACGGTAGGATCCTGACCCGCAATATAATTGTCAAGGTAAGCATTTGCACCTGCACCTTTATACTCGATGTTAATTTTTTTATCTACACCGCCATTTGCTGATGTTACCAATATTGCGTCGTTAGCGGAAAGCTGTACATTCTGTGCATACTGAGCTCCGTTAAGAACTTCAGTTCCAGCACTTGCCTTAATCTGAATTGTATTGGTCTGAATGTTCTTAGCGCCACTTTGCAATGCTGCATTAGCACTCTTTACTTTAACCTGAAAGCCTCCGGTACTATAAATGCTTAAATGATCAGCATTTACAGATGATACTCCGTTGGCATAGTCATCTTTGGTTTTATAGTCTAGGTTAACAACCTTTTGAGCTGGATTTACAATAAGAGTTTGGATAGGCTTAAGTCTTACATTTAAGGTTACATTTTGCTGAGCCTTTAAAGTTACAAAACCAAATAGTGCTATAGAAGCCACAATATATTTCTTCATAAAATAACGGGAGTTTTTATTAGTGTATTAATTCTTGTTTTTTTTCAGGTGCAAATTTATAGCGGGCTCTAAGTACTTGTTTTGTAAAAAAGTACTAAAGATTTGTAAATTTGGTTTTTGAAATAATCTTGCTAATAAAAAGTATTTTATAAATAAATAGGCGATTTTAAGTTAATAAAAAATTGGAAAAATTATTAATGTTGTTAAATCAATATTATATTATTGTCAATTTACTAAAAACAAAAGATTGAAAATTAAAAAAAATAATATTTAATACATAGAAAACAGGCTCCAGATCGGCTTATTGAGATATTAAAGTTAACATCATAGAAGTAGACTTATCTTTAAATTGCTTTATAATTTTATCTATTTTCTGATTTATCATGAATTTTTTTTCTACAACTCCATGCTGACTTTTGATGAGGTGGTATTCTCCTTCATCATCCTGTTGAATTCCTAACTGAAAACCAGATGGACTTGAAATGACCACGGAATTTACCTCCGGTTCCATGCTTTCACCGGCAGCATCGTCACTTATTTCACTGTCACCCCCAAGAGCCAGCGTTTGAATAGGGTGGAGTCTTATATTGACATGAACATCATCCACCTGAGCATACATGCTCATTGAAACAAAAAAGAAAATTACTGAAAAAATACATCTTGTCAACATATGCTAATTTTTCACTGATCTGTTATTTATCCAAAAATACAATATTATTTTTACATTATTTCATTTCTGAGGGATTTTTTCCTGTATGTTTCTTAATAAAATTGCTAAAATTGCCTTCATCACTGAATCCCAGTTCATAAGCAATTTCAGAAATATTATTGCTTGAGAAATTAAGAGATTTCTTGCATTCATTAATGAGTTTTTCAATAATTATATGTTTGGCAGTTTTTCCCAGAACATATTCTGTCATTTCAGTTAATTTTCTCGGAGTGATATTGAGCTCACCGGCATAGTAGGAAACCTTTTTAGCCTTTTTATAGTCTCTCTGCAGAAGAACTTTAAATCTGTTTACGTAGTGGAGATAATCAAATTTGATATCTTGTTTCAGTGTTTCAGCCGGGATATAGAGAAAAGCATCCAGAATCAATCTTTCAATAGCGTTATGGGCTGCCGAAATGTATAAGCTTTCATCTTTATGCTGAAAACTCTGCATTCTTCCCATAAAAACCACGTTCATTTCTTTAATATTTTCAAAAGGGGCAATAAAAACATCAGAATCATAATTAAAAAAAAGCCTTGAATTGATAAACATACTGTCTTTTGCAGATCTTTCATAAAAACTTGATGAAAATGCGATTATATAAATTTCGCCCCTTTTCGTTTCACCAAATACAATTTGTTTTTGAGGTCCTACAAATGCTATATGGCCGGCTTTTATGGGATATGGAATATTTTCGATCTCCAGTGTTATATCTTCTATAATGATGTAAATACAGAAATATTCGAGTGTATTAAAACTTCTTTTATTATTATTTCTCTGTATAATATTACTTAATGTGTTGATACTAAATCCTAAATTCTTTAATTGCTCTGTGATCACGTACATATAATAAGCTTCAATAAAAAATGGTTAATCTATTTTAGACAAGGATAGATCTATAATTGGTTTCATAGTACAATATACTATTAAAGAAGGATTAATTGATATATCTTTTTGCATTTATAAATCATGTATTTATTTTTTTAACCTCTTGGTCATGTTAGACAAAGTGAAGGCTGAAAATTTTTCACTTATTGTCCTGCAATAAAATAACGGCTGAAAGTATATGCAGGGTATGAATAATGCCTGAAATCCATCTTTATATCCTGAAATTCTTTAAAAATTTTGTTTCGGCTGGTGATAGAAGGTTCAAAAATTTATCAAATCCACGGGTAAGATCGAGTATCAGATCATTTATTCAATAAAAATTAATAAAATTAGTTGCACATATCATTTAAATACTTACTTTTGTACCGCTTTAAATAATACGGGGGATTGGCGCAGTTGGCTAGCGCGTTTGACTGGCAGTCAAAAGGTCACGGGTTCGAATCCCGTATTCTCCACTACAGGAAAGCCCTTCTTAGAAGGGCTTTTATTAAATTTATACTTTTGGAAGCGTATTAATCAATAACAAAATTAATACGTATGAAAATTTAAACTTCGGATGTAAGAGATCCGATTTTTTAGTAACAACTCAAAAGATGATTGGTTTATTCAATGTCGCTTTACGAGCCAAACCGGTTCAAGGATGAAAGAGCGGAAGCAAATCGAAAAGTTGCTGGTTCACCAATTGATACATTCAGATCATTATTAATTTTAATGTTTAAATAATTTTTTGACTCTGTTGAAAGTTTTTCAGATGATTAATTTCTTCTGGTTAGCTTCTTACTAAATACATCACTTTGATTTTATCCTGCTTTTATGAATATACCCTTCTTTTCCTTCATTGGTTTTTACCAAAAACCAATCTCCAGTATTATCCAAAACCTCAATATGTTCTCCTGATTTTACCTTTTGCAGAATTTCTGAGGAGATGTTTTTATCTTTTCTTAAATTGGTATAGCCATCTGGATCTTGAATCTTCCAATATTCTTTTTCGACCTTGATTATATAGCTTTTAAAAAAAGGTTTATATTTCACATTATAAAGTAAAAGTTCATTCTTATCAAGATTAGTAATTGTGATTTCATTCATGTAATTATATAAATTATAATAAACAACTGTTTTACTCTTCCATTCTGTATCGTACGAGGGAGAAAAAAAAGCTTCAATTTTACTTGATTTTTGTTCTATTTGCTTTTTTAATTGTTCAATTGTAAAACGGTCTATAGAGTTTTCACTTATCAATAGTGCGTCCTCGTTGATTTGAATTTCAACTATATTGTCTTTAAAGTATTTTTCATTCGTTAAGAAAGCAGAGGGTAAACTTTGAATAATATATTCAGTAAGCTGATCTTGTTTGTATTTATATTCTCCTTTAATAAAAAAATAAGGTTTATATAAAAACAATTGAAATAAATATAATTCATAATTTTCTAGGTAATACCCTAAATTCTCATTATTATAAACTTGTGACAAGAGGTTATAAGATCTTATGTCATCAAGCTGTTGTATTCTGACTAACAATAATTTAATAAAAAATATCTGTTCATATTGATTTTTGTCAAAATTTCGATTACTTAGATATTTAAAAAAGTCTTCTCTAAATGTCTTATCTTCTAGTGAACTTATACTTATTTGCTCTATATATTCTCCATTGTATTTATACTTATTAAAATCTAAACCATCTATAAATGATTTAGAAATATTTACTCCATCTTTTAACTTATCATCTATATGTACTATTTTTTCCATTTCTTTATTTTTTTCAATATTTGTATTGTTCTTGTCTTTGCATCCTACTATCAAAGGCAAAAAAAATAATAAAAAGAATTTAATATATTTTTTCATACTATTTTTTTATTGTTACTTTTCCAGGTTTAACGTTTGGATTACTTTTTTTATAACCCACCCACCAATCATATAATGCTTTTGCATCACTATCCCAAACTCTTATACATCCTTGTGTTCTTTTTAACTGTTTTATTTCATATCCTTCCTGTCTCCCACCATGAATCCTAATAGCACTCCTTTTGCTTTTTGCTGCTTCATCACTATTACCATGAATTGGTTCAAAAACTAAACGTGGATTTGGTCCATAAGATTCTCTGTTCTCTTTATCAGAAGAATAAAATGGGGTACTCTCATTTATTTGAAATTCTCCGAAAGGAACGTCAGCATTAGTTTTCATATGATCTTCACCTGCTATTCCTTCTAATAAACAATCTTTAATGGTTAATACAATTTCTTGATTATGATTATATACAAAAATTTTCCCCCTTCTACAATTAGATCTAACTTTTGTTTTTTCTAAATGTGTACAGTTATTTCCTGTGTACTGTTCAGTAATTATAATATTCCAGGTTCCTTTGTCCAAAATAGGTTTTGTCTCGGATTTTTCTTTTTCGCACTCAAACGTTTTTGCGGTATTTAATTTTCCTTCTTCATAAAATTTTGTAATATTCTTCTCTATTTCCCAAATATAAGTTTTACCTGGACCATCATATTTATTTTCACCGTTTTCATACCATATTTTCATTTCATCATATAGTTCTTTAAATGCTTGTACTTTACCCGAACTCTTTTTTACTTTTATATTCTTATGTATTTTCCCTTCATATAAAAAAGATGGATTTTGTCTGTAGCCGTAATGCCTGGATTTACTTAAATCTGTCAATTTCCCATTTTTATTATATGCCAAAGGGTATTGATTATCAAAAACAACATGGTTGGGTTGATTTCCTTTTCCAACATCAACAGGCATTAATATTGATAAATAGAAATCTGTAAGGGTGTTTATTTTATCTTTCTTTTTTGCTAAATATTTCTCAACATAATCTAATTGCTGTATTGCGGTCATTTTTAATAAATCAGCTCTTGTTGTTCCAACGGATTCTGCCGCAGAATCTCCAAATTGTATTAATCCAACGTAATTTTTTCCTTTTCCTGCGGTTGGTGAAAATGTTCTTCCTGTTTCCAGCGCCATTCCTGCCATTAATAGATTTGGATCTTTACCTAATCTTTTAGCTATTTGTACCACCTTTTTCCTAAATTCACAACTTACTTTTCCTCCCCAAATTAAATCTTTATATTGTTCTTTACAAATACAACTAGAAGGAGTTTTCCCTTGCTTCGGTTCTTTCACCATTGTTGCACTATTTCCACTTTCCGCCTCAGTAGGCACAGCATCCGCACTCACAGGCATCACCGCAGATTTTACAGAAGTATCATTATGTATTATTTCTATAAAATAATCTTGTCTACTACTATCAGTGCCACCATCTCTGGCTTTGTCAAACATTTGCTTTGTAAGCTGTACCCCTATAAAATTAGAATCACCTGCCAATACACAATCTTTTTCATAAATTAAATCATGAGTCCAGCTGAAATTGTCTTCCTCCCATATTTTGATCTTTACTTTTTTATTCTTCATATCCTTTGCCATGATTTTTACAGCTACAGCTGTTCCTACTTTGGAAGAGTGGAGTCTGTTTCCTTTTCCATCAACAAATTCAGCACTCAGGATCTTTCCTTGTGGGTCATCACTTTTTTTTCCGCCTGTGGTGACTGGGAATTTTGCTGAATTCCCATCAGGTTTGGGTTTCTCTGGAACTGGAATTGTTTTAGGCTTTGCCGGTGTGGGAGTATGCCCTTTAGGAACCTCTTTTTTTCTTGGAGGTTCTGGAATATGAGTAGGGTTAACTACATTAACGTTAGGACTTGCTTTTTGGATATGTTTGCTCACTACATCAGCCGTTACGTAATATTCATGAGTTGCTTCCTCGCTTTTATCACCTGATGCAGTGCGTGCATTGGCAATCAGTACAGCCATCGTGTAAAAGGGTAATCTGAAAACAGCTTCTGCCATTCCTTTTTCATTCACTCTGCTAAGAACAGGTACAGGATTTATCTTATTCAAAGCATTTACTGTGGGGTTGTGTCCTTCACCCTGAGCATCATCTTCCCAAAGGGTAAAAGCAATATTCATCTCAAACATTTCTACACAGTATGCCCTTGCAATAATGGTGTCTTTGTAGCTTAACTTTTTACCTTTGGGAATAGGCTTATAATTGGCATCCAGAAGTTCCACCCTGGTTATTTTAGATTCTTTAGCCCGTTGTGGATGTACAATCAGTTCTCCATAGTCTTCGCCCTGACGTACAATGATCTTTATTCCCTTATGCAATAAACTTTTCTGTCCGAAAATATACGGAACTATTTGGCCTTCTTTATCGCTTCCTCCTTTTCTCCAGCCTGTTTTGGTCTGTACCATAACTTCCCAATGTGTCTTGGATACCTGCAAAGGACTTTTAGTAGGTTGTAAAGGATTCAGCCAGCCATTTATTGTAGAAACAGAATACATTTCCTGTTTTCCGATCACAGGCTTGTCATTTCCGATGATTGTTAATTTTCCCATATTTGTGTTTGTGTTTATTCGCAGATGTTTACATCTTCTTCCTGCTCATCCTGAAATTCTTTGTAGTCAAGCAACGGGTTAATATTCTGCTGCTGTTTTGGATCTGCATTCCTGATATTCTGCTGGGTTATCTCCGCAGTTTGTCCATGATCTTTTATGGTTATTTTACCACCCGTGGAACACATAAGTTCAGAAAGTTCTGTAATACAGCTCTTATTCATGACTTTGGTTTTTTTATAGGGTTTTTGCCATTTTCCTGCAGCAGCAAAAGCACAGGGTAAATAACCTCCTGAACTTGGTTTGAGCTTACACTGTCCAAAGCTGGGACCAGATGGTGTGAATTGTAGATCATCTTCTGTAACGGCAAGATAATCGGCTTGTCCATCTTTATTATTCCAATAATGTTTTTGGTGTGAGGTTACTTTAAACTGTGGAAACTGATTGCCTTGATTGCACTGTGCTTTTCCTTTTTGGATCACGAAATATTTACCGTCGTGAGGGGATGAATTTTCTGACATCGTATTGTGTTTTTGGTGGTTTTCAAATTTAATAATTATCTGTAATTCTTTCTAATAAAAAATCTTTTCTCTGAGTATTTTCATGCCCGAAATATTGGAATCTTGCTTCAATTTTATACAATGATAAATTTTCCCGGTTAAAAAGATATTCTGCAAAATGTTCACAATCTATAGGTTTCTTTTCTATATCTGTTTTCTGATCAAACTTGGAATCTGTAATATATAAGTCTTCCAGATTTCGATTATCGATAGAAGTACCTTTTTGCTGAATCTTTACTCTTTCATCATCTACAATATCTTTGGATAATAATATGTTTTGAAATTCAAATTGTATTGGCTGAGCATCAAAGATCCAGGGATAACCATCATAGTAAACATTTGAAGTAACCCAATTTCCTAATTGAGTCCTATAGAATATCCCAAACATAAAAGAGTTAAATAGTGTATTTTTAAACTTCTGTGAAATGATTTCCGGACTTTCAATGATACCTTTCATCTTTTCAATATAATCACAGGAATATAGATCTGGAAAAAAGTTCTTTATGGTATCCAATTCAGAAACAATATCTTCTGTTTTCTTTGTCAGTACTATATTAATAAGTTTTCCTTCAGGATCTATACTATATCGAATTGGATAGATAATCCCTATGCACATTTTGGCAAGGGTGTCCACTTTGGAATCTGAAATGTTCTCATTTTTTCTGAAATCAAATGCTGAAAAGAGGAAATGATAATATCCATTTTTAATTCCTTCAAGATCTAATTTTACTTTGTTTTCATACTTTGCAAGGATTGTATTATCAGAATAGGCCGTCTGGGTAACTTGATAAGCACCTTCCCAGAGTTTAAAGTCAAAAGGGAATTTTCCTTTAGCTGGTAAATCATAAAAGCTTTGATTATTATCTCTGATTTTTTTATTGAGCTCAAGGATTTCAGTTGATGATGGAATATAAAGCTTCATTCCCTGAAGAATATCACCATCAAAGCGTTCCAATTTAGAACATTTTTGATTATGATAATCCCTTAAATACTCGGGATTTTCAAGCCTTATTTCATTACAGAGATCAGCAAGGGACTGCCCGGATTTGGCATAATAAATTATCATTGAATTTGTTTTTTTTATGATACAAGTATACTTAAAAATGGTTGAAAGTCACATAGGTATTTTCCCTATACTTTGAATTAATATTTTCCTATTGAGATTGATTGGTTATGTTTAAGTAGGATTAGAGCAGAATATATTCAGGTATAATTGTAGTATATATTGGTACTATATAGTGATTTTCTACGCTTCCTGTTTATCAGCATATTTGGTGAAACAATGGGGTAGATACTGCGTTCAACATGGCTCTAAGACTTCTTCACATCAATAACAGAATTTACGATGCCGGATTTTTTATTATTCCTTGAATCATCGGCGACTTTACTCATTTCAGGGGAAATGTTTTTATTACATTTTTTATTCTTATGATGAAAATTTGATGCATAAAACAAAAGGTGAACTGCAATAGTCCACCTTTTTATAATAGGGTATGGTTTTGTTAAGCCTGGATAAATTCCAGAAGATCTTTATTAATAGTTTCATGCTCCGTAGTTGGCATTCCGTGAGGGAAGCCAGGGTAGGTAATCAGCTTACCATTCTTTAATAATTTTGCTGATTTTACAGCAGAGTTTTCAATCGGAACAATCTGATCATCCTCGCCGTGCAGTACCAGAACAGGAATGTCAACGGCTTTCAGGTCTTCAGTAAAGTCAGTTTCAGAAAAAGCTTTAATACCGTCATAATGGGCAACAATTCCTCCCATCATTCCTTGTCTCCACCAGTTTCTCTGAATTCCTTCTTTAACGTCAGCACCTTCTCTGTTGTAGCCATAGAAAGGGAAGGTAAGGTCAAAATAAAACTGTTGTCTGTTGTTTAATGTCTGCTCTCTGATATTGTCGAAAACTTCCATAGGAACTCCATCAGGGTTAGTTTCACTCTTCACCATAACAGGCGGAACGGCGCTGATCAATACTGCTTTTTTCGCTCTGCCGTTCGCATATTTATTCACATAACGGATGACTTCGCCACCACCTGTAGAATGTCCTATATGAACAACATCTTTCAAATCAAGAAACTCAACAAGCTCTGCAGCATCGGAAGCGTATTGCTCAATAGTATGGTTATAAATGTTCTGGCTTGAGCGGCCATGGCCTCTTCTGTCGTGTGCAATTACTCTGTACCCTCTCTGCAGGAAAAAGATAACCTGTGCATCCCAGTCATCAGATGATAATGGCCATCCGTGGTGAAACATCAATACAGGTCCTTCTCCCTGGTCTTTATAAAAAATTTCAGTTCCGTCTTTTAATTTTAATGTACTCATAGTTTAAATTTTTAATGATTAATGTATTTGCTATTTTAATTCTTTAGCAAATGTAAGAAGGTTAAAGTTCACTGAAATTAATCTAGTTTAATTTCGTTCATTATTAACGAATAATTAATTTAGTTTAGAATAAACAGTCCTGTAAGGTGATTTCCATTTCGTTATATTTATATAAATTTGTTATATATAGATTCGCAAATCATTAAAAAATAAAGTATGGAATTTTCACCTTTCAATAATGTGATTAAACTATGTCTGCAAGGCATGAGTATGGAAGAAAATGGAATGGCTGAAGAGGCTGCAAGACTATTTTTACAGGCCTGGGAGGAATCTACGGATGACCATGAAAAATTTTTGGCTGCCCATTATGTGTCCCGTCATCAAAAAACGGTTGCAGATCGTTTAAAATGGCTCGAAACCTCTTTACAGTTTGCTTTAAAAATAAATGATGATACCGTAAAAAGTGCGCTGCCTTCTCTTTATCAGCATATTTCTAAATGCTATGCGGAGCTGGGAGATGCAGAAATGTCGGAAAAAAATTCTGACCTGGCAGTGCTGTTAAAAAACCATCCGTCCGATAAAGGACCTTTCTACCACGGAACAAAAGCAGATTTAAAGATGGGAGATCTTTTGACTGCAGGTGGAAATTCTAATTATAAGTCAGAATTAAAGATGAACCATATTTACTTCACAGCTTTGATAAACGGTGCAGGCCTTGCTGCTGCTTTGGCAAAAGGAGAGGGTGCAGAGCGTGTGTATATTGTGGAGCCAACAGGAAATTTTGAAAACGATCCGAACGTCACTGATAAGAAATTTCCCGGAAATCCTACCCGTTCTTACCGTTCTGAAATGCCTTTGAAAATTATCGGAGAAGCTGCAGAATGGACCAGGCCAACACCGGAAGACCTTCAAAAGTTTCGTGAAAAGCTGGCAGACAGCAAAGGAGAGATTATCAATTAAATTTTTATCATAAGTGTTTTATTTTAGGTAATTATACAATTTTACATTAATCCTGCTATCTTAGTATTATGGCTCTGTCATTCTGAATACAGACTAAAAGCCTGCGAACAGCTAATGCCTTACTTTTTTCTTATGACTGTAAAAGTTTTACTCACAATTTGTCAAAATCATCTGTATTTTCCGTCATATTTCTGAAATCCATAAACTGATTATGATCAGTATATGGAATGATGAGAATAAAATATCCCCGCCTTTAAAAGAATGAATACTGTTTTAGTGAATAAATTAATTAAATAATTTATCTTTACAGTATTGGTAAAAATGATTGGTTTGTATAGAAATATTCTTGCAGTTGGTTTTCTGTTTGTTTTTCTTTCGATTTATTCTCAGCGGTATACTGTTCAGCTTTTCAATACGGATAATGGGCTTCCTCAGAATAGTGTAAAAGATATTATTAAAGATAAATATGGTTTTATTTGGTTAACTACAGAAAACGGTGTCGTAAGATATGACGGACTTAAATTTCTTGTCCATAAAAATTTTCCTCTGAATAGCCAGCGGTTTACTTATTTTTATGGTGATTCCGAAAAAGACAGCATTTTTACAAAAGGAGATAATGGGAAGACAGTACTGATTCATCAGAAAGTTCCCAAGGTAATTAATAATATAAAGAGATTTCCAACAATTATTGTCAGGGACAATATCAATTACCATTTGTGCATTTCAAACTATAGCTATAGTCCATCTCCGGGAGTATGCTTCTTCATGGATTTCAAAAAAGGAAGATATTTAATATCCAGCAGTTCTTTTATTTATGAAAACCATGTTTCAAAGTCCCGGCTGACGCTCCATGTAAAGCCACTTTATGAAAACGACCCTAATGCCTTTGCCATAGGTGAATCTCTGTTTTATATTGATAGAACTTCTAAAAAAGTAAGAAAAATAGAAGAAGGCAGAATGACTGCTTCTTATGATCTGCCTATTATGGCTGATACCAGAAGTAAAATCTTCTGGAACCGGACAAATGGACAGGGATTTGTTCTGAATCATGATACTCTTTACAGATGCCTCTATCGTAAGGGCACACTCAAATTATCAAAGCTGCTCCGGATGGATGATCTGGGTGAAGGCACCCTGATGAGCATTTATTATGATGAAAAATATAAAAAACTCTATCTGGGAAGCAGTACTGACGGATTAAAAATTGTGAGTTTAACAGATTTCATATCCTCTAAAAAGAATTCACTGAAATCAGCAGTTTTTTATGCTACCCGCCCTTACAATGATTCCTGTGTCATTAGTCCTGCAGGTGAAATTTATAGCCGGAACGGGCTGGTAAGGCATGGAAAATCTGAAAAAAATATATCCTATTTTTTAAGTTTTGACAAATACAGAAATCTCATAGCCAGAAAAGGCCAGACTCTTTTCGCTTATGAGAAAAATTCCGATTTTAAAGATTTTAAAGTCATTTCAACACGGGAAGAGACGGTGAAAGATTTTTTCTTCGCCAATGGAAAGTATTATATACTGGCGGTAAAGCAAAAAAAAGGAAATGTAGAATTCACAGGTACACTAAGCATTTATGAAGACCTGCCTTACAAATCTTTAAAAAAAAGATATCTGTTTGCACACGAACCCTCCAAAATTTTATTAATGGATGACGGAGATATTTTGGCAGGCACTACAAAAGGGTTGTATAAAATATCCACCCGCCAGAACAAAATATATAATATATCCGGAAAAAACGAATTGTCAATCCGGGACATTGTCTATACAGCTGATGGAAACTTATGGATAACAACTTTGGGCAGGGGATTCTATCTTTTAAAAAACAACCGTCTTATAAAAATGCCTGTTGATCCTGAAGGTAACCTTCTTTCACCACATACGCTTATGGATGATCAGAATGGCTGCTTATGGATTCCTACCAATAATGGGCTGTACAAAATCAGGGAAGGTATGCTCTTAAAATATGCACAGAATCGGAATATTAAACTGAATTATTATAAATATTCAAAAGAGGCAGGCTTTAATACAAATGAATTCAATGGTGGAAGTAATATAAACGGGAACAAGCTTAAAAACGGTGATTTTGTTTTGCCGTCGTTAAACGGACTTGTATTCTTTAATCCATTAAAAATTAAAAGTTATTATCCTGCAGATTTGTATATAGAACGTGCTGTAGTGGATGACAAAGAAAAGCTGTTTAAAAATACCCTAGAACTTAGCCGGCAAAACAGAAGGGTTGACGTTTTTATAGATGTTCCTTACTACGCCAATCCTGATAATATTGTCATTGAGGCAAAGCTGCATGATGAGGAGAGCGGTAAATGGATCCCCATAGGAAAAGACCGGAAAGTTTCACTGAATAATCTTGGCCACGGAATCCATTTTCTTACAGTCAGAATGCTTGTTTCTGACCGGCAGGAATATACTTTAAAAAAAATTAAGATTATTATTCCGCCTTTTTTCTACGAAACTGTATGGTTTAAATTATGTATAGGTTTCCTGGTACTTTTATTACTCTATCTATCCATAAAATGGCGGACAAGTTTTCATAAAAAGAAAAACCGTGAATTGGAATCAATAATTCGGTTAAGGACCAAAATTCTGTCAGAAACTGTAGAAAATCTGGAAATAACCCAAATAAAGCTGGGTAAAGAAATAGAACAGCAGAAGAAGCTTATCGGAACAATTACCCATGATATTACAACACCACTGAAATTTATTGCATTAACCAGCAAAGAAGCTTTAGACCATCAGGAAATGAATATGCAGCGTACGGAAAGGATTCTGAATTCTATCTATAAATCATCAAACCAGTTATACAATTTTACCAAAACCCTGAAAGAATATGCTGATATATATAGTGAATACAGAACTGATGAAACCCAATTGTATTCATTCTACAGCCTGGTGGAAGAAAAGAAAATTCTTTTTGATGAGATTGCGGCCAATCATAATACCATAATTATAAATAATGTGGATGAAAAGGTAATGATCACAATCAGCAAAAATATTCTGGCGGTTATCATTCACAACCTCATGGATAATGCCGTAAAATATACCAGAAACGGAATTATTATGATAAGTGGCTCAGATGAACCGGAGGCAGTTGTTCTTGAAATTAAAGACACAGGAATCGGAATGGATGAACACAAAATTAAATATTATACTAAGCTCCAGGAAAATATTGAAAATGAGAAACTATTGTTGCAGAAATACGGCATGGGACTCCATCTGATACTGCAGTTGCTGCAGATGATAGAAAGTAAAATTATAATCACAAGAAACACAACAAAAGGTACCTCTTTCCAATTAATTTTAAAAAAATCAAAAAAATGATTAAAAAGATCCTTATAGCAGATGATCATGATATTGTATTAACGGGAACAACCATCATTTTAGAATCACGTATTCCTGATGTTTTCATAGATACGGCAGCTGATTATCCGGAAGCTCTTGATAAAATTTCCGGACAGAAGTACGACCTCCTTATTCTGGATATCAATATGCCTGAAAGCAGAAATAAAAAAATGATCTCAGAAATTAAAATACTCGATCCTGATTTGAAAATACTTGTTTTTTCTGCTTATGAAGAAGATATTGCTATACAATATATCAAAAAAGGAGCAGATGGATATATTAATAAGCTGAGTAAAGTAGATACCATTGCTGAAGCAGTGATGAAAATGTTTTCAGAAGGAAACTATTATCCACATGGTATTGTTAATAAACTTTTGCAGCCTTCCACACTTGATGCTATAAAAAGCTTGTCCGAAAGAGAGTATGAGATTTTTTTGCTGATGGTAAAAGGAAATGGCAATCTGGAAATTTCAAATGAAATGGACATTCAGATGTCTACGATCAGTACTTATAAAAAAAGAATCCATAAGAAACTGAAAACAAATAATCTCGCAGATCTTATTAAACTGTATGAAGCATATATGTCATAATATTACTTTATTTCCCACCACAGAAGCTGGTTTTTAGGTGTAGAAAATTTTCTACAAATCGCTTAGTTTTTTTCTACGCATTGTGATGTATTCTGTAGAATTTATTCTGATACTTTTACATTATGTTAAACAATAGGGTTTATTAATGTAAATAAAATAATGATAAATGTTTAAAATTTCTACAAAACTAATCTTAGCAATGATGGCTATAAGTCCGGCCGTTGCTTTTGCCCAGGCAGGAAATGTTGGAGTCAATACTGTAAATCCGGGGTCTACCATGGATATTAACGGATCATTAGCTGCCAATTACAAAGCGGTTAATACAGCCTCTTATAATTTAACATCATCAGACTTTCATGTTTCGTATAATGGCAGTTCTGATGCTATATTCAATCTGCCGCCTTCCGTCAGTGGAGCCGGAAACTTCAAAGGAAGGATTTACAGGATTAAAAATAACACCAACTTTAAGATTACGGTCAATGCTACAGCTCCGGAAACAATTAATGGCAGTGCCAGCATTTCTATAGCGGCCAATCAGAGTGCCGAGCTGATTAGTACAGGACTTACAGGAGCGAATTCTACCTGGGAGCTTCTTTCAACAGGAACAACATCTACAGGAGATTATATCATTGTAAAACCCAATGCCGCTCAAACAGTATCTACAGGATCAGATGTGACATTCGGATCCGTAATTGCATCCAATAACATTACATATAACGCAGGTGTTTTCAACCTTAAAGCCGGAAAAACCTATGTGCTCCGTTGTCAGCTTCATGCAACAGATTTCTCGCTGGCAGGCGGTTTCTTTGTCTATGATTGGGTAGATGCTTCCAATAATACTGTTCTTCCTTCCAGTACCACCGGAGTTGTGGATGCCATCAATAATTACCCGACCAATACAATAGGCGGCCAGCCGGAAGCCTATGCTATTTACAGGCCTGTAGTGGATACTTCTGTAAAAGTAAGATTGGGAGGAGCCGGAACAGCCCAGCTGAATCCGGGGATCGGATTTATGACTGTTACGGAACTCGCGGGAGGTAATGGGAACGGTGGTACAACAATTATTAACAACAATATCACAGCAAGCAACGGTCTGACTTTATCCGGGACAGATGTAAAACTGGGAGGAACTCTGTCACAAGCCACTGATATTGCAACAGCAGGAAACAATCTAAGCATCAACGGAACAGGAAAAGTACTGGTAGGAACCAATACCGTACCGGCAGGAGCTTCCAGCGCAAAAATTGTTATTGATAACGGTACTACCAATGGTGCCCTGCAGATCAAAGACGGCACCCAGCAGCTAGGCTATGTCCTTACAAGTGATGCCAACGGACTGGCAACATGGTCTTCTACCGTTACTACTGCATTTGCTGATAACTGGACTTCTTATACGGGAACATTAATCAATCCTTTTACCGGAAACTCAGGTGCAGATAATCTGCCGACAGGAATTTCTGTCAATATCCCCGCCAAAGGATGGTATTTTTTCCGTTCCGGAATTACCATTACCTCTACTTGTAATGACTACTGGTTTTATATTCCTGGAGTAGGGGAAGTATGGAAAGCATATTGTGGCTCAGGCGGCCCTGATCCTATTAATTTTGTGCCCAGAGATCAGACCCGGGTATTGTATTTCGCAGCCCCCGGGGTTTACCCTATCTTTGCTCACAAGACCAATTTAGTAGTTCCGACCGGATTTAATGGCGGAAACCCTTCTTTTTATCTGGATTTTGTAAAGTTCCAAAACTAAATCACAGATAATCATCCGACTAAAAAAGATTCTAAAAACATACTATGAAAATGGAGCTGTAAAGTTAATTCTTTGCAGCTTTTTTAGCAAAGCAAACCGGTGTGATTGCAGTAAACAGTCAAAAATCACTTTTTTCGAATGGGACAATTGATAATCACTTTTAAAATGATAGGAGCTGATTATGACTGTACTCATAAAACAAGGGAAGGGTATTTCATACATTTGGGATAAGTTTTTCATTATCCAATAGTTTTAACCTCTTTGTTGGGTTTTTTCTGTTGGATAACTTTTTTATAAACCTGTTGCATGTAAGGAATATAAAATAAACCAAACCCTTGAAAAGGATTATTCATAAAAAAAATAGTTGCACTTTATATTGCGGCTGCCTTTTTGAAAACAGATATCAGGTATTATAAAGATCTGGAACGGGCAATATTAATAAGATACACAAGATGTGCATACATGCTTCGTTTCACAGACTCTACTTTTATGTCTCCGGTAGTCTGGTTGATGGTTGTTACCAGATCAGCGTTGCATTGTCCGGCAAAACTACCGCTTCCTAAATAATTTACTGTATTGGCGCTCGGATAAGAAATTCTTGGATAATCAGGAGCTGTCTGATTGGCAGCAGGAGTTATATTGGCAAATCCTTTATTATCAATATATCTGGCTTCCCATGCTCCTGAAAACTGTCCGTTGCCGGTATTAATTCCTTGCCCTACTACAATCTGGGTATCAACAGGATTGGTGAATCCGGAACAAGATGTATAATGGTTTATTGAAACCGTACAGGATGAAGCGTTGTCAATAGGCTGGAAACATTTTCCTTCATAAATGGTCTGTCTTTGTTCAGCAGATGACATTGATGTGTTTAATAATGCTTTCGGAGCAAAAATTTTTTCAGGAGAAATTAAGGTCAGAACTCCTTGCATACGCTGCAACAGTTTTTTTTTCAGCATTTGAAAGACCTCTTACTCTCAGCAGCCCATTGATGTCTATTGTATGAGTTGGAATAGAAGTATTAATCTCTACCTATGCTATTGTGCTAGTGTAAATAGCACATGCTGCCAAAAAGAATGCTTTTGTTTTCATGTTATGTATTGAGAAGATTAAATTTTTCACTAAGGTAAGAAATATCTTTAAAATAGGAATGAAATACATCGGAAATAGGATATAAATAATTGTAAACAAATATTGAACATTATCATATATTTTTCAGGTATCTTTTAAAATAACTCAAAATTTAAACACCTTGTATTTGTTTGAAAAATATTTGTATTTTAGCCAAAATATGTTGGTTTTTAATAAACATATTGGTTACTGATTAAAATTCAGATAATTTGAATAAAAAAATTAGTAGATTTGCACGGAACAAAAAAATAATAAATATTAAACAATATTCTCTGTGACTGGATTTTTTAGGAGGAAAGTACATGAGAATAACAGGATTTTAGGTTATAAAACTACTGAAACTATGAAGAAACTTTTTTTACTTTTATTAACGGCGTTTGTATTTATCGGTTGCAGCTCTGATGATGATACCATTTATGATTATGTAGGAACATGGTCTGGTTCTTATGAAGGAAATGATAAAGGAGTTTGGAATTTTGTGGTAGATGAGAGTGGTAAAGTGGTAGGAACAATGCATTCCGATGTTAATAATGAAAACTATAATATTTCCGGGAATTTAAGTGAAACAGGAGATCTGAATGCAACATTAGGACTTCCTTCAAAAGGAGAATTCAGAGGAACCTTATCTTCTACAGATAAAAAAGGAAACGGAAACTGGTCCAACTCACTTCCTACACCTGCCAAATCAGGAACCTGGAAAGGAGAAAAGAAATAAATGAAAAGTCTGCAGAATCTACTGCAGACTTTTTTATTTAAATAAATCCCATCCGGATAATTTCATCATTTTCATTCTTCAGTACAACAAAGTAGAGCAGAAGGTCATCTTCTGAAAAATACTTTTTAAAAAAAATTTTCTGTTCCTGATTCCAGGTAATCATTTCTTCGGCATATTCAGCCATATAATTTTCTGAATCCAATTTGATAGTGACAATCACTGCCTGATCTGAAGCACACTCGCTACTCTTATGCAGTATTTGATCCTGAATTTTTACACAACCCGAAACATTGTTTGTTGTACCCAGCTGAAATTCTCTTAAAAGTACTCGCCCTTCTTCGGTTTTTAAACCATTCTCAACCGTTCGTTTTCCTCTTTCAGAAATTGTATCTAAATCTTTGATGGCTGTCATTACTTTTGCAAATTTCTGGTAGAGGAGGGGATCACCTGCTTCTTTGATATACCTGTCTAAACTGTTCCGGATGGCCTTTCCGATTTTGGAGCAGTGCCCGAATTCCGAACTGTTCTGCCGTACCTTCTCATACGACGGGCTTTTTTTAAAAGCATTTTTATTGAACCCGCTTTTCTTCCGAACCACATTTTTGCCGTTCAGATTATAAAATACCAGGTCGCCAACAGCTCCTGTGATCTTGATTACGCTTTCATAGGTTGCCATATCTTAAAAATAGAAATCAAATATACCAATAAATAATGAAAATTAAAATTTTAACATATATTTATAATACAGTTGTAGTATAGTTATAGTATAATTAAAAGATAAAATGTATATTTGCCATATATTTTGTTAATTAATTATAAATCAGAAGAGTATGGGAACGGAATTATTTCAACAAAAAATAAAGATAAAGCAGATTGTTGTTGTACTCGCAGCTTCTGTTTTCGTGGCTTCCTGCGGATCCTCGAAAAGTGTTTCCGGCAGTAAAAAATCAAATACAAAAACAGTTGCCAAATCTGAGAACCTAAGAAAACTGGATTCAAAATTTAATGGTAGCGTACCACGATCTGTCAGCGATATTCTGAAGGATGCTGAAAAATACATCGGAACACCGTACAGGTTCGGAGGAAGTACATCATCAGGATTTGACTGTTCCGGGTTTACGGTAAAAGTATTTGAAGAAAACGATTTTAGTCTTCCCAGAAGATCTTCTGATCAGGCAGAAGCCGGAAAGAATATTGATATCAGAGATGTAAAACCAGGTGATCTGCTGTTTTTTGCAACAGCAGGAGGAAGCAGGGTATCACATGTAGGAATTGTTCACGATATTGGTCCTGACGGAGAAGTGAAATTTATCCATGCTTCCACCTCAAAAGGCGTGATTATCTCATCCCTGAACGAAAAGTACTGGAATAAAGCCTACCTGCATGCTCAAAGAGTACTGTAAAAAGTTTCAATAGTTAAAAATATTGATAGAAACGGGCTGTTATCCTGAGCGTAGTAGAAGGAAGACCGTTTAAATCAAAAACGACATTCAACTGGCATCAGCCTTATCGGATTTTTCCTTGTTGTCCCCACTGTAATTGCTTTTTCTTTTCTTCTGACAGGAAGTATTTGATGCAGATTCACATCCGGCTTGAATCAGAGTTTCTTTCGGACAAATCTATCTGACCTGCAAAAAGAGGGTAAAGCATATGCTGGGCCTTTATTAAAAGCATCATGTTAGAAACTGTTTTGCTGAACTTTTTGTATCTTTGGGCAGTATAATTTTTCAAACTAATTTAAATAAGAAACATGTCGTTACAACAAACTATTGAAAATATCTGGGACAACAGAGAATTATTGCAGAATGAAGACAGCCAAAAGGCGATCAGAGAAGTTATTTCTTTAGTTGATAAAGGTGAACTTCGTACTGCGGAACCTACAGAAAACGGATGGCGGGTAAATGAATGGGTGAAGAAAGCCGTAGTAATGTATTTCCCGATCCAGAAGATGGAAACTATTGAAGTAGGCCCGTTTGAATTTCATGATAAAATGCCTTTGAAGAGAAACTATGCTGAAAAAGGGGTGAGAGTTGTACCACATGCAGTGGCGAGAGAAGGTGCTTATATTGCTCCGGGAGTTATTTTAATGCCATCTTATGTGAACATTGGTGCTTATGTAGATTCAGGAACAATGGTTGACACTTGGGCAACAGTAGGAAGCTGCGCACAGATCGGTAAAAACGTTCACTTAAGCGGTGGAGTTGGTATCGGTGGTGTATTGGAACCATTACAGGCTGCTCCGGTAATCATTGAAGATGACTGCTTTATCGGTTCAAGATGTATCGTTGTAGAAGGAGTTCATGTAGAAAGAGAAGCAGTATTGGGTGCCAACGTAGTATTAACGGCTTCTACAAAAATTATCGACGTTACGGGAGATACCCCAGTTGAAATCAAAGGAAGGGTTCCTGCCCGTTCAGTAGTAATCCCAGGAAGCTATACAAAACAGTATCCGGCTGGAGAATATCAGGTTCCATGTGCACTGATCATTGGTCAGAGAAAGGAATCTACGGATAAGAAAACATCCCTGAATGATGCATTAAGAGAGAATAATGTAGCCGTTTAAGATTAATATTCTAAGCTAATACCACAATCTTGAAAGAAAAATTTCTTAAAATACTTTTAAACCCTAAATACATATTTGGGGTTTATCTTATTATATCAGTTGTTACAGCAATTTCCAAATACCTGAGAGGAGATTATGCGATCAATAATTATCTGATTTTTAAAAACGTATTTTTTAATACTATTCATCAGAAAAACTTATTTATCCATTATCCCGATCTTTATTTTGATTTAAATCATTACGGCGTATTTTTCAGTGCCTTGATTGCTCCATTCGCCATGATGCCGGATTGGCTGGGAATCTCATTGTGGAATATCGCCAATACTTTTATCTTCATTTATGGAATTTATAAGCTGCCGTTTTCAGACAGTAAAAAAGCAATTTTCGGATTACTTTGCCTTCAGGAATACATTACAGCGGCTTTAAGTTTGCAGTTTAATGTAGCGCTGACAGGTCTTTTGCTATTGTCTGCAGTATACATTTATGAAAGAAAAGAAGTAAAGTCTGTAACCGCCATTTTAATAGGAATATTTGTGAAAATCTACGGAATTGTAGGATTAACGCAGTTTTTCTTTATTAAAAACAAGACTAAATTTATTCTTTCAGGAGTAGCCATTGCAGTACTGTTTTTTGTACTTCCAATGACCTATTCAAGTCCGCAGTTTGTAATTCAATGCTACTCAGACTGGTTTCAGTCTATTGTAGAGAAGAATAATGAAAACCAGGTGTTGGGAAATATGCAGGATATCTCACTGATGGGCTTTGTGAGAAGAGTCTTGGGAGACGCCTCCATCTCCAATCTTGTATTTTTAGCAGGTGGATTGCCACTTTTTGCTTTACCTTACATCAGAATAAAGCAGTATAAGCATTATGCTTTCCAGCTGATGATTCTGGCTTCCACATTACTGTTTCTGGTATTGTTCAGCTCCAGTTCAGAATCTCCAACGTATATTATTGCAGTGGTAGGGGTGCTGATATGGTTTTTCCTTCAGAAAGAAAGAACACCGCTTATCATAGGATTGCTGGTTTTCGTTATTATTTTTACATGTTTTTCAACTTCGGATCTGTTCCCGAAATTTGTAAAAGAAAACTATATCATCAAATATTCATTAAAAGCCGTACCTTGTATTGTAATCTGGTTGAGGGTAACTTATGAACTTCTGACTAAAGATTTTGAGAAAAATTACAGCCTGAATTAATACATATGAAGAAAATTTCAATTGTAATTCCCGCCTATAACGAAGAGGGAAATGTCGCTATGATCCATCAGAAAATAAAAGAAGTTTTTGATGGCTTACATAATTACGACTTTGAGATCATATTTGTCAATGATGGCAGCCGAGACAATACCCAACAGAAATTAGAAGAGCTTTCCAAACAATATGATGAAGTGAAATTCATCGAATTCTCCCGTAATTTTGGACACCAGCCTGCAGTAAAAGCAGGAATGGACAATGCCTATGGAAATGCAGTCATTTCTATGGACGGAGATCTTCAGCACCCGCCGGAGCTTATTCCGGAAATGATTCAGAAATGGGAAGAAGGCAATGACGTAGTTTTTACCTTTAGAACGTATCCCAAAGAGATTTCATTTTTTAAAAGGAAAACATCAGACTTATTCTACAAGCTTTTATCAAGTTTGTCAGACGTTAATTTGACGAAAGGGGGCGGTTCAGATTTCAGACTGTTGGATGCCGGCGCTGTGGAAGTTATGAGAAATTTTAATGAAGATGACCTGTTCCTCAGAGGATTAACGAGCTGGATGGGTTTCAAACAAGCAGGAATCGACTTTACTGCAGCAGAAAGGCTCTCAGGGAAAAGCAGCTACAACCTTAAAAAGATGTTTACTTTTGCCTTTACGGGAATCACTGCTTTCAGTGTGAAACCTCTTTATCTGGCAGCATACCTGGGATTTTTATTCTCAGCACTTTCTGTGATCGGATATGGAGCGTATGTGATTCATTCCTTTATTGCCAAAACGGAGATCTCAGGCTGGGCATCCTTGATTATGACCATTGTTTTTTTTGGAGGACTGCAGCTTATTATCTTAGGAATTATGGGAATTTATTTAGGTAAAATATTCAAACAGGTGAAAGACAGACCTAATTATATTATTAAAAACAAAAATTTTTAGAATGGTTTTATTGAGTTTTGATATTGAAGAATTTGATATGCCATTAGAATATAAGGGTAAAATTCCCTTTGAAAAGCAGATTTCAATTTCACAGACAGGATTAGAGAGAATTCTCGATATCCTTAAAAAACATAATGCCAAAGCTACTTTCTTTTCTACAGTAGTTTTTGCAGAAAACAGCAGACATCTTATCGAAAGGTTGTTAAATGAAGGTCACGAACTGGCTTCTCACACCTGGTTTCATTCAGAATTTGAAGACAAGCATCTGAAGGAATCAAGAGAAAAACTGGAAGAATTATTTTCTACAAAGGTTACCGGATTAAGAATGCCGAGAATGATGCCTGTAGACGAAAAAGAAGTGGAAAGAGCAGGATATTCATACAATTCATCCATCAATCCTACTTTTTTGCCGGGAAGATATAATAATTTAAAAGTATCCAGAACCTATTTCAAAGAAGGAAATGTAACTCAGGTTCCGGCTTCGGTTTCTCCTAATTTCAGAATTCCTTTATTTTGGCTAAGTTTTCACAATTTTCCTTTATTTTTCTACAAAAAGCTGGCTTCGGACAGTTTGAAAAAAGATAAATATCTGAACATTTATTTCCATCCGTGGGAATTTGCAGAAATAAAAGATGAAGCATTTAAACTTCCTGGATTTACGGTAAAAAACTCAGGGAAAGACATGGTGGAAAGATTTGATTCGTTTGTAGGCTGGTTAAAAGAAAAGGGATATACATTCGGTACATTCCAGGAATTTCAAAAACAGATAGAACGATGAAGATTGCCTTTGATGCAAAACGGTTTTTCCACAATACATCCGGTCTTGGAAATTACTCGAGAGACCTTGTAAGAATCCTTTCTGAATACGAACCGGACAATGAATATCTGTTGCTCAACAAAAACAAATCCGAGCGCGGAAAAGAGATTCTGGAGCGTCCTAATGTTCAATTTATTGAAACCTCAAAAGGAAGCCTTTCCCGCCAGCTGAAAATGGGTAAAGATGCCCAAAAACAGGGAGCTGATATTTTCCATGGATTATCCGGTGAACTTCCTTTACAATGGGATCCAAAACCTATTAAAAAGGTCGTTACCATTCATGATCTGATCTTTGTAAGATATCCGCAGTATTATTCTTTTTTTGACAGGAAAATTCATTTCTGGAAATTCAAAAAAGCGGCTGGTTCAGCGGACAAAATTATTGCTATTTCAGAACAGACCAAAAGAGATATTATCCAGTATTTAAAAGTTCCTGAGAATAAAATTGAAGTTATTTATCAGGGATGTCATCACGCTTTTAAAGAACAGCAGTCTCCGGAAATGATGCAGGCAGTAAAAGAGAAATTTAAGCTTCCGGAAAGGTTTATACTGAATGTTGGAACCATCGAAGACCGCAAAAATCTACTGAATGTTGTAAAGGCAATCAGCGGTACAGAAATTCCGCTCGTTGTAGTGGGAAGAAAAACCAAATATTACCAGAAAATAGAAAAGTTCCTGAAAAAAAACAAAATGGAAAAGCAGGTGCTCTTCCTGGAAGGTGTTTCCATGGATGAGCTGGCTTGTCTCTATAAACTGGCCGATATTTTTGTCTATCCAAGCTTCTTTGAAGGCTTTGGAATTCCAGTAATTGAGGCTCTTTTCTCCAAAACTGTCGTCGTTACCAGCAATACCAGCTGTCTGCCCGAAGCAGGAGGAAAAGACTCCGTATACATCAACCCTGATAACGATCTTGATATCCGGTCCAAACTCAAATTTCTCTGGGAAAATGAATCCGAGAGAAAACGCCGTGAGGAAAAGGGTTTCGAGTTTGTTCAGAAGTTTAATGACGAACCTATTGCAAAGGAACTGATAAAGTTCTATCAAAAAATTATCTGAAAAAACTTTGCATTTTAAAAATAAATCCTACATTTGCATCATAATTCAATACAATGAAACCAATTTTTTTAGCATTACATCATTATCATCATCATCTCTGTTAGGCGGAATTGATTGATATAAGTTTGTGCTAAAATCAAAAATAATTAAAACCGTCTGAGTAAATAGGCGGTTTTTTTGTTTCCTGAATTCTCCTCAGAAATTTCAATAGATCAGTTTTTATTTGCTCGGACCCAAAAAAGGCAAAATGAGTAAATTAAAAATTGCAATCCAAAAAAGCGGCCGGCTTTACGAAGAATCTCTTCAGCTTCTCAAAGACTGCGGAATCTTTGTCAACAACGGTAAAGACCAGCTTAAAGTTTCAGTAGATAACTTTCCGATGGAAATCATGTACCTCCGGAACTCAGACATCCCTCAATATCTGGAAGACGGAGTGGTAGATGTAGCCATTGTTGGCGAAAATCTTCTGATTGAAAAAGCTAAAAATATCAAAACAATCCAGAAGCTTGGGTTCTCAAAATGCCGCGTTTCACTGGCCGTTCCCAAAGAAGTAGAAACCGATGAGCTGTCTTATTTTCAAGGTAAAAAAATTGCTACTTCGTATCCTAACACGCTCAAAAGCTTTTTAGAGAAAGAAGGGGTCCTATCCGATATTCACGTTATATCTGGTTCAGTAGAAATCGCTCCTAATATAGGTCTGGCAGATGGGATATGTGATATTGTCAGTTCCGGAAGTACTTTATTCAAAAATGGATTAAGAGAAACAGTCACTTTACTGAAATCGGAAGCTGTTTTGGCTCAAACGCCCCAATTATCAGCTGAAAAAGAAGCCATTCTTGAAAAATTTGTCTTCAGAATTAAGTCCGTTTTAAGAGCAAAAAATTCAAAATACATTCTGATGAATGTTCCCAACGAAAAAATCCAGAAAGTAGCGGGAGTTCTTCCTGTACTGAAGAGTCCGACAGTCATTCCATTGGCAGAAGAAGGCTGGAGCAGTATTCATTCTGTTATTGATGAAGAACGTTTCTGGGATGTCATTGATGAACTCAAAGAAAATGGCGCTCAGGACATTCTAATCATTCCAATTGATAAAATGGTTATTTAGAAAAATAATAATAGCGAATGTTGGTTAACGCAAAGGCGCAATAAAAATGAATTTGATACTGCTTTAAGGCGCAAAGATTTTATCTGCGATAAATTGAATGCCGTTTTAAATCACAAAACTATACTAACGCACTTGCTGAAAATCTTAGATTTTCTTGCGCCTTAAAAAAGTAAAGATTTAAAAAAATTGCGCCTTTGCGTTCATAAAAAAATTGAGTTATTAGGGTGTCAGGCACTTCAATAAAATAGCTTCAGCTATGATCTTAATGAAACTTAACAACTTAAAAGAATCTTAATGATTCAAAAAAGGTTTAAAAATAATACAATGAAAATATACAGATATCCCACAAAAGACACTTGGAAAGACCTGGTTAAGCGCCCGGTTTTGGAGCAGAAAGAAATTTCAGGTCTGATTACAGAAATATTTGCAGAAGTTGAAAAAAACGGCGATCAAGCTTTAATAGAATTCAACAAAAAGTTTGATAAAGCAGAAACTAAGAACATAAAAGTTTCTGATGCCGAAATTCAGGAGGCAGAAAATCAGATTAAAAATGAATTAAAACAAGCCATTCAGCAGGCAAAAGAAAATATCTCAAAATTTCACGCTTCTCAAAAGCAGAAAATTCAGAAAATAGAGACAACAAAAGGAGTAGTTTGCTGGCGTGAAAACCGTGCTGTAGAAAGAGTTGGGATTTATATCCCGGGAGGAACAGCTCCTTTATTTTCCACTGTATTGATGCTGGCGGTTCCTGCAAATCTGGCGGGATGTAAAGAAATAGTCCTTTGCACACCACCGGATAAAAATGGAAATATTAATCCTGCAATTCTTTATGCAGCAAAACTTTGTGGCGTTTCGGAAATCTTTAAAACAGGTGGAGCACAGGCTGTTGCAGCAATGACTTTTGGAACGGAAAGTATTCCTGCAGTCAATAAAATTTTCGGTCCTGGAAACCAGTTTGTTGTAGCAGCAAAAGAATATGCACAGCGTTATGGAGTGGCCATTGATATGCCTGCCGGGCCAAGTGAGGTTCTTGTTATAGCCGATGAACAAGCCGTTCCGGAATTCTGTGCTGCAGATCTTCTTTCACAGGCAGAACACGGCAGTGACAGTCAGGTTGTTTTTATGACGACTGACCTTAAAGTGTTTGAAGAGACAATAGAGTCTGTTGGTCAGCAGATCAAAGATTTACCTAGAAATGAATTTGCAGGTCAGGCATTGGAAAATAGCTCTTTTATTTTAGTAAGTTCTCTGGAAGAAGCTCTTGAATTCAGTAATCTTTATGCTCCCGAACACCTTATTCTGGCGATCAATGATTTTGAAAAATATATTCCGGAGGTTCAGAATGCAGGTTCTGTTTTCCTTGGAAACTATTCCTGTGAAAGTGCAGGAGATTATGCCAGCGGAACGAATCACACACTTCCTACGAATGCTTATGCGAAGAATTACAGCGGAGTGTCACTGGATAGCTTTGTAAAAAAAATAACATTCCAGCATCTTTCAAAAGAAGGACTTCAGCATTTAGGAAAAACAATAGAACTCATGGCAGAAGCGGAAGGATTGTTTGCTCACAAAAATGCGGTGTCCATAAGATTAAAATAATAAATGTTGGAAAACGCAAAGACGCAAAATAATATTGGAAAATATATTTTTTAGGGCGCAAGGATTTATCTCCGATAAAATTGAATAGTATATAATTAAAACCAGAAATTAAAATTCATTTCCTTGCTGAAAATCTTCGATTTTTTTGCGCCTTAAAAAAATTAAAGAATTAAAAGACTTTGCGCCCTTGCGTTCATCCAAAAAAACAATTTGAACCATTAAGTAAATGAAGCTTTTAGGCAAAGTTAAGATTCAAAAATATTTGAATTAAGCTGACGGCTTAATAAAGATCGGAAGATATTTTCTTCATTATTCTTAATAACTTAATCCATCTTAAAGGTTTAAAAATAGTTTTAAATAAACAATACAATGAAAAATAACAGTATCAAAACATTCGTAAGAGAAAATATATTACAATTACAGCCCTACATCAGTTTCAGGGATCACAATGAATTTAATGCTCCCGTTATGCTGGATGCCAATGAAAGTCCATTCGGGGAATGCAACCGCTATCCGGATTCTACCCAGAAAAGGCTTAAAAGCAAGCTTGCGGGGCTCAAAAATGTTTCGCCCTCACAGATTGCCATAGGAAACGGAAGCGACGAGCTGATAGACCTTATCATTAAAATTTTCTGTGAGCCTAAAAAAGATGCTATTCTGATGATGAATCCGTCTTTTGCGATGTATGGTTTCTATGCAGCCATCAATGAAAATAAAGTTTTGAAAGTGAATCTGAATGAAAACTTTGAAATCGTAAAGAATGATTTTTTAAAAGCGACAGCAGATCCTTTACTTAAGATTTTCTTTTTATGCTCACCTAATAATCCTACGGGAAACAGTGTAGATGATATTGAATTTTACCTTCAGAATTTCAACGGAATTGTAGTGGTAGATGAAGCTTATATTGAATTTTCTGGGAAAAAATCAAGTCTGGAGCTTTTGGAAAAATATTCTAATTTGATTGTATTACAAACTTTTTCTAAAGCATGGGGAATTGCCGGAGCAAGGGTAGGTATGGCTTATGCGTCTGAAGAGATTATCAGCCTGATCAATACGGTAAAAGCACCTTATAATGTGAATGTTCTGAGTCAGGAACTCATTTTAAAGACATTGGAGGAAGAAAACAGGCTTCAGGAAAATGTAAACCGTATTCTGGAAGAGAGAACATGGCTGAAACAGCAGTTTGAAGGAATTGCATGTATTTCAAAAGTCTTTTCCACAGATGCCAATTTCTTTCTGATCAGAATGAAAAATATTGATTCAGTATATACAAGAATGTTGGAACAGGAAATTTTAACCAGCAGAAGAGATCCTGTTATTCAGGGATGTATCAGAATTAATGTAGGAAACCGTGCAGAAAATGAAAAATTAATTAACCTTTTGAAAAGTATTCAACAATGAAAAAAGTATTATTTATAGACCGGGACGGAACATTGATTATTGAACCGCCTACGGATTTTCAGGTAGATTCTCTGGAAAAGCTTGAATTTTATCCCGGGGTTTTTCAAAACCTTGCAAAAATTGTCAATGAGTTAGATTACGAATTGGTGATGATAACCAATCAGGATGGGTTGGGAACGGATAGTTTTCCTGAAGAAGATTTCATAAAACCTCATGCAAAAATGCTGCAGGCATTTGAAAATGAAGGGATCATTTTTAGTGATATTTTAATTGATAAAAGCTTTGAATCTGAAAATCTTCCTACCAGAAAACCAGGAATCGGAATGCTTGGGAAATATAGGTATGGGAATTATGACCTTGAGAATTCCTATGTAATTGGTGATCGAAGTACGGATGTGCAACTGGCTAAAAATATGGCTTCTAAAGCTATTTATCTTAATGAAAACTTAAATAGTGATGCTGAGCTGTCTACAACAAATTGGTCAGAGATTTATCAGTTCTTAAAATCCGGAATGCGAAAGGCTAAAGTCTCCCGCAAAACCAATGAAACAGATATTGAAATTGAAGTTAATCTTGATGGAAACGGGAGGTCAGAAATTTCAACCGGACTTCATTTTTTTGACCACATGCTGGATCAGATTGCGAGACATGGAAATATGGATTTAACCATCAAAGTAAAAGGTGATCTTGCTGTAGATGAGCACCACACCATTGAAGATACAGGAATTGTTCTGGGAGAAGCCATTTTACATGCCTTAGGAAAGAAAAAAGGCATTGAAAGATATGGTTTTCTGCTTCCGATGGATGACTGCCTTTCTCAGGTGGCTATTGATTTCGGCGGCAGACCTTGGCTGGTTTGGGATGCTCCGTTTAAAAGAGAAAAGATTGGAGATGTACCTACGGAAATGTTTTTTCACTTCTTTAAATCGTTTACAGATGCTTCGAAATCCAATCTGAATATCAAAGCAGAAGGTGATAATGAACACCACAAAATTGAATCCATTTTTAAAGCCTTTGCAAAAGCCGTTAAAATGGCGGTAAATCAAACAGATACTAATTACAGTTTACCTTCTACAAAAGGAAGTTTATAAATATGATTGCCATAATAAAATATAACGGAGGAAATGTAAACTCTGTTCAGAACGCTCTCAACAGACTGAATGTAGATTCTATAATCACCGATGATCCCGGGCAGATCTTAAAAGCTGATAAAGTGATCTTTCCAGGGGTGGGAGAAGCTTCATCCACTATGAAACTGCTGAAGGAAAGAGAGCTTGACCTTCTAATTCCAAGTCTTAAACAGCCTGTTCTGGGAATATGCCTGGGTATGCAGCTGATGTGTAAGGAAAATGAAGAAGGGGATACTGAAGGAATGGGAATTTTTGATATCAATGTCAGAAAATTTCCAGCAAAGGATATTGTTCCGCATATGGGATGGAATACGCTTTCAGGGCAGGCTTCACCGCTGTTTTCAGGAATTGAAAAGAGCAGTGATGTTTATTTTGTTCACAGCTATTATTGTGAGCTTTCGGGCTTTACAACTTCTGTCTGTGATTATATCCTGCCGTTTAGTGCCTCATTGCAGAAAGACAATTTCTATGCAGTGCAGTTTCACCCTGAAAAATCGGGAATAATAGGAAATCAGATCGTTAAAAACTTTATAAATTTATAATGATGAAAATAATTCCGGCTATTGATATTATCGACGGTAAATGTGTGCGTCTGTCAAAAGGAGATTATAACACAAAGAAAATATACAATGAAGATCCTGTAGAAGTGGCAAAAGAATTTGAGAGTTTCGGCATTCAGTTTCTTCACCTGGTAGATCTTGATGGGGCAAAATCAAAGCACATTGTCAATCAGAAGGTTTTGGAAAATATTGCCGATTCTACTTCGCTGCATATCGATTTTGGAGGAGGCTTAAAAACCCAGGAGGATATTGAAACAGCTTTTAACTCCGGGGCAAAACAGATCACTTTGGGAAGTATTGCAGTGCAAAATCCTGAATTCTGTTATGAAATGATTCAAAAATATGGTGCTGAGAAAATTATTCTTGGTGCTGATTGCGAAAACAGGAAAATTAAAACCTCCGGATGGCTCGAAGAAAGTGATAATGACATCATTGATTTCATCCTTCAGTATCAGGAAAAAGGAATACAAACCACCATTTGTACTGATATTGCAAAAGACGGTATGCTGGAAGGTCCATCAACAGGGCTTTATATTGAAATCTTATATAAAACATCCGTTCAGCTGGTGGCAAGCGGAGGGATTTCAGGGATTGCTGATGTGTATAAAATGAAAGATATAGGATGTGCGGGGACAATCATCGGAAAAGCAATTTACGAGGGAAAAATAAGCTTACAACAACTTCAGAATTTTATTGAAAATGCTTAAAAAAAGAATTATTCCATGTCTGGATATTAAAGATGGAGCTACCGTGAAGGGGATCAATTTTGAAGACCTTAAAAATGCAGGAGATCCTGTAGAACTTGCCAAAAAATATGAAAAGGAAGGTGCTGATGAACTTGTTTTCCTTGATATTACGGCCACTATTGAGAACAGAAAAACCTTTGTTGACCTGGTAAAAGAGATTGCCAAAGAGCTCAGCATCCCTTTTACAGTGGGAGGTGGAATTTCGTCTGTGGAAGATGTTAGAAAGCTTTTGGAAGCAGGTGCAGACAAGATTAGTATCAATTCCTCGGCGGTAAAAAATCCGGCACTTATTTCTGATTTAGCCAAAGAATTTGGAAGCCAGTGCGTTGTGGTGGCTATTGATACAAGACAGGTGGGTGATAAAGATCTGGTTCACGTCAAAGGAGGTAGAGAAGCCACAGGACTTTCTACGGTAGAATGGGCAAAACAAGCTGAAACTCTTGGAGCAGGAGAAATTCTGCTGACCTCGATGGATGGAGATGGCACGAAAAATGGCTTTGATCTTCGGATTACAAAGCTTGTTTCAGACGATATAAACATTCCTGTGATTGCTTCCGGAGGAGCAGGCACTGTGAATGATTTTGTTCAAGTATTTAATGAAACAAAAGCTACAGGAGGATTGGCTGCCAGTATTTTCCATTTTAACGAAATAGGCATTCGGGACTTAAAACAACAGTTAAAAACTCAAAAAATAGAAGTACGATGAGAATAGATTTTAATAAAGATAATGGGCTTGTTCCGGTAGTCATTCAGGACAGCAGCACATTGCAGGTTTTGATGCTGGGCTACATGAATGAAGAAGCTTTTGAAAAAACAAAACAAGAAGGTATTGTTACTTTTTTCAGCCGTTCCAAAGACAGACTCTGGACAAAGGGCGAGGAATCGGGTAATTTTTTAACCGTAAAAAGTATTGACATCGACTGTGATCAGGATACCATTTTAATCAAAGCGGTTCCAAAGAATGTAGTTTGCCACACAGGAAGTTTCAGCTGCTTTGGAGAAAAAGATACCAAAGGATTTCTATATGAACTGGAAGAAAAAATTTCTCAAAGGATAGATACTAAAACTGAAGGTTCTTATACTTATTCACTTTACCAGAGAGGAATCAATAAAATGGCTCAAAAAGTAGGGGAAGAAGCCGTAGAACTTGTTATTGAGGCAAAAGATAATAACGAGGAACTCTTTAAAAATGAAGCTGCAGATCTTCTGTATCACTTCCTGATTTTATTAAAAGCAAAAGGATTCTCATTAGAGGAAATAGAAGCAATTCTTCAGGACAGGGATAAATGAAACATTTGCTTTTGAAATACAAAACAGCAGGAGAGTTCCTCCTGCCGTTTCTTTTACTTGGAATCTCAAGATATTTATCTTTCAATCATAATATTCTTTACAAGAGTCTCGTCACCTGCTTTCAAAACTCCGATATACACTCCGTTCTGAAGTCCTGAAACATCAATATTTCTTTCGTTATTTACTTTCAGCAACGATCTTCCCATAGAATTGCTGATTTCAAAGCTGAAATTCGTTTCTTTAAAATCTGGAAGCTCAATATTGAGAACATTACTGGCTGGATTAGGATAAATTTTTACGGCTTCCAATGAGTTTTTAGAAGCAGGTTTGCTCATGGTAGAAGAGGCCGCTGCAAAATGCTGTAATGCTCCTACGGTAGCTTTTCCGATATTATAAACATACACAGGATCCATATTGGTAAAGGTATCTTTGGAGGAGTGCGGGTAAGTGCTTCTTATTCTTTCAAAAAAACCGGTGATGATTTCACCTTTCTGCTCAAAAGGAATATAATCGGTATCTTCTGCCGGATCCACAGCTGTCTGAAGAGGAGAGTAGAGTGCCGTGCAGTTTCTAAGCTGCTGGGTTACTGCCGCAGAGGCCGCATTATTGCTCGAAAGACCTCCCTGATCTTCATCACAATAGACGGTGTTATTGTTATTTCCTTTCACACCACCTACCTGATCCAGATTGAAAACAAGTTTGATATCCAGTTTACGGACGCCGCCCTGATATACAACATTATTCACGTAGTGGCTGCTTCCTCTCAGTCCTTGTTCCTCACCGGAAAAATGGATGAATTTTATAGAATATTCGGTCGGAACATTTCTCAGAATTCTTGCCGCTTCGAGAATAATAGAAGTTCCGCTGCCGTTATCATTCACTCCCGGACCATAAATGGTATCAAAATGCCCGCAAATAATGACATATTTATTAGGGTAAAGTGTTCCGGTTTTGGTAATGATTAAATTTTTTGAACTTGTGCTTCCGAAAGTAAAAGGGCTTTCTACAATCTGGCTGGCTGTGTAACCATAAGAAAGGTACTTGTTTTTGATCCAGTTCATCGTATTGACATTGGCTTGTGAACCGGTAGTTTTTACTCCCAAACTGGCAAAATCCTGAAGATTTGCCGTAATATTTGCCTGGGTAACCATATCCGCTCTGTCTTTATAAGCCTGGATAAAACTTTGTGCCACTATACTCTGCATCATCAGTGCAGTGCATAAAAGTGTTGTGAATTTTTTCATATTATGATATTATTTGGTACACGAATGTAGTAAATAAATCACAATAAGGTGTTTAATATTTTAAAATAAATTGAAATTTATTATGAGTATCATATCAATAATCCGGAATGCTTTGCAAATGCTTCAATGTTAATACTGATAAAAATTAAAACCTCTGAATCGCTTCAAAGGTTTTCTCTTTAATATGTTTTATTGTAAATTATTTTTGAATGAAAATTCAATTAAGAATACCTGGCCGGGCATTATTTATTAATAATTATTTTTTTTGTTGTATTTCCTTTTTCTGTTTTAATGGTAAAGGTATAAACGCCGTTTTTTAACCCTGAAGTGTTTATTTTTTCCTGGTTTTCAAGGGCTAGAACAGTGTTGCCTGCCATATCGTTTATCTCAATGTTGAATTGCTTTACTTTTTGCTGAAACTCTACCGTAACAAGATTTTGGGCAGGATTAGGGTAAATTCTGACGGCTTCCCCGGATTTTTGTACAGATGATTCGTTTGTGCTTAGCAGGTTATTGTTTGTAGAAGCAACGGCAAAATGCTGTAAGGCTCCCACAGCCGCTTTTCCTACATTAAAAACATATACAGGATCCAGATTGGCAAAAGTATCACTTACGGTATGCTGATTATTACTTTCAATAGTTTCATAAAATCCGGTAATGGTATATCCTTTGGCTTCAAAAGGTATATAATCAGAATTATAGGCGTAAGAAAGATTGGTCTGAAGAGGAGAATAAAGCGTAGTGCAGGCCATCAGTTCCTGTGTTACAGCATTAGAGGCTGTATTGTTAGATGATACACCGCCTGTATCTCTTTCACAGGTAATCGTATTGTTATTATTTCCTATCAGGCCTCCTACCTGGTCGATATTTAAAACAAGTTTGATATCCAGAACTCGGGTGTTTCCCTGATAAGCCACATTATCTACATAATGGCTGCTTCCTACAAGGCCCTGTTCTTCCCCTGAAAAATGGATAAACTTGATAGAATATTCTGTAGGAACATCTTTCAGGATCCTTGCGGCTTCAAGAATAATGGAAGTTCCGCTGCCATTATCGCTTACCCCGGCCCCTACAATCGTATCATAATGCCCACAGATGATAACATATTTGTTAGGATAAAGTGTCCCGGTTTTAGTGATGATTAAGTTTTTTGATGTATTGCCTGCATAGGTGAAAGTATCTTCTGAAAGGTCGGCTGCGGTATATCCGTAGGACAGGTATTTGCTTTTAAGCCAGTCCAAAGCATTATTATTAGCTGTTGTACCTGTTTTTTTAACACCCAGCCCTGCAAAATCCTGAAGATTTGTATTGATATTGGTTTGAGTAACCATATCCGCTCTGTTTTTATAAGCTTGAATAAAACTCTGTGCACTCATATTTTGCAGTGCCATACAGGTGAATAAAAAAGCTGTAACTTTTTTCATTTTGATACTTTCTTTAGAGATTGCTAATATAATAATAAATCATCATTTATTATTGGCAATAAAGCGAACTAACATAGATTCACGTATTTTTTTGATAATTATATGACTTTTATATAATTTGTTATTATACCAGTCTGGCATGTATTTACTGAGTCGCTTCCAAGATGATTTTTTTTAAAAATTAGAACAGGTTTAATAATTGGTATTCAGGAAATATATAAATTTGAGCATTAGCATACATACTATGAAAGATATCATTTATAAAATAAATACAGGTATTGAAATGGATACAATTATTAAGTTATTGTATGATTCTGATTATTTACCGTTAATTGATATGACTGACCGAAAGCGCCTGCATAAGATGTTTGAAAATGCTGATATTATTGTTTCTGCCTGGGATGAAAATAAACTGGTGGGAATTGCACGCTCATTATGCGATTTTAGTTACTGTTGTTATCTTTCGGATATTTGTGTACACAAAAGCTATAGAAATCATGCTATTGGCAAAAAATTAATTGAAATAACAAAAGAAACAGCTGGCAAAGAGTGTAAACTAATTTTACATTCAAATTCAGATGCTGCAGGATTCTATCAAAAAATTGGAATGCAGAACATTGCAGAGGCATTTATACTGCAAAGGGAATATTAAAGTAAAGAAAGCCCCTGTCAGTTTCAGATGTAAGCAACAAAAAAATCCCGGGAAAACCCGGGACTTATATTGATAACAAAATCTATTCTACATTATTTTACTTGATCTACAACAGCTTTGAAAGCTTCAGGATGATTCATTGCTAAATCTGCTAAAACTTTTCTGTTAAGTTCGATGTTGTTCTTTTTAAGAGCTCCCATAAATTGAGAGTAAGACATTCCGTGCTCTCTAGTTCCCGCGTTGATACGAGTGATCCAAAGTGCTCTGAAATTTCTCTTTTTCTCTTTTCTACCACGGTAAGCATATTGCATTGCTTTTTCTACCGCGTTTTTAGCTACAGTCCAAACGTTCTTTCTTCTTCCGAAGAAACCTTTAGCGTGCTTAAAAATTTTCTTTCTGCGAGCTCTTGAAGCTACGGCATTTACTGATCTTGGCATAATTTAAATTGTTTTTTTTGAAAAGGGCGGCAATTGTCTTACTCTTATAGGCTCCGTTTCAGGGTTAAAATTGTGAATTTGTTTGAATTCTTATAAACCGAATATAGATTTATAAAAACTACTTAATTGCTAATTGACGTTGAACGCTTTTCTCATCCACTTTAGCTACGTAAGAAGTAGAAGTAAGATTTCTCTTCTGCTTAGTTTCTTTCTTAGTTAAGATGTGGCTTTTGTAAGCGTTTTTTCTTTTGATCTTACCTGTTCCGGTAAGAGCAAAACGTTTCTTAGCACCTGATTTCGTTTTTAATTTTGGCATTGTTCTGCTTTTTTATTGTTTTTGTTATCAATATCTGTTTATGGTTTCCTAAGACATTAGGAATAATAGTGTGCAAAATTACGAAAAAAAAGTGATACATGAAAAGAAATTTTAATGTACATCAATAGGGCAGGTATAGATGTCCGATTTGAATGGCAAACCCCCTATAATTTCTATTCTCTATAATATTGATCTGACAAATTAAATTCATGGTGAACTTTTGGTGATCGGATTATAAAGGCAATAGACACACAGAAGGAAAGACCAGCCATTTTGTGATGAATGAAAGTCCTTCTTTAGCCGTAGAAAAAGGCATAGAAATCTATTAACCGTATTTATTTATATTTACGTTTTTAATAATATTAAAACTACTAAAGATAAGGGTTTGATAAACAGGTTACTATTTTTATTTACTTTACTTATTTGTCCGTTTTTTGTTCAGGCGCAGGATGTTTTAAGCAAATTGGAAAGGGAATACAGCCAGACTTCAAATAATATAACGGAGCAGCTCAGTCTGACTCCCAGATACGCTACTGCCTTATTTTTTCATAACCTGAAACCTCAATCCTATCAGATTTTAAAAAACGGCATTTCCATGGCAGTCAAACAGAATGATGGAAAATACGCCACCATTTTATATGCTGTGCAGGCTATGAACTACCGGCTTGATAATAAAGCTGCTGAATCTTTGAAAAGCCTCGATATGGCAAGGGTTTATAGCTCAAAAACGAATAGTAATGAGGCTAAAGGCTACTATCACTATGCAAAAGGCTGGATTCTGACACGTAATAATCAAGCGACAGAAGCGGTTGCCGCCTATCTGAAAGCTATAGATTATTACGAAAACTCGCCGATCACTTCCACGCTGTACGGGAGATTTGGCAATGCAGCCAAAGAATTGTCCACCATTTATTCTAACCTCAATGAATATCAGCTGGAAGAAAAATACAGTAAGCAGTTTTTGTTATTAGCATCTAAACAAAATGATCCTAACCTGCTCTTCGATGCGTATATGCGTATGGGGTACGTATATGAACAAAAATACACCCAACAGGCATCAAATACTGAGTTCAGAAATAAAGCAGAGCAATATTATCTGCAGGCGATCGCGACTTTTAATAAAAATAAAAATGCAATGCTTAACAGGAGCAGCCTTTCATATGCTGCCATCAATTTGGCTAATTTGTATACTGATTTTGATAGGGATAAAGCAATGCAATATGCCAGGCTGGCCAATACTGTAAGCCTGGAAATAGGAGATGCCATTCATATTGCTTCGTCATTTGGAATCCTGGCAGAATTGGCCATCCAGGATAAAAATTATGACTTAGCCAAGTCTTATTTTCTGAAAGCCTCCATGGAAATTGAAAAAAGTCCGGTAAGAGATCATAATATAGAATTGTCTATTCTTGAATCTTTATCCAGGATAAGCGAAGAACAAGGGAATTATAAAGAAGCACTCACTTATTATAAACGCTATGTTGATCAATATAAAAGTGTTTACGATCAGGAAAAACTGGATATTACCAAAAGACTGGAATCTCAGTTTGATAAAGAACGGCAGGAACAGAAATATATAAAGCTGCAGCTTGAAAGTGATAAGAAAGCACAGGAAATTAAATTAATCAACATACTCCGGGCACAACGTGAACAGGTGTATAACAATTTAAAGCTGGTGGAAGAAAATCAGCGTGAGCGACTGAAATTCTCAGAACTTGAATCCGAGAAAAAAGAACAGCAGCTTCGTTTGGCAAAACTAGAAACCCGGCAGAAAAATAATGATATCAACAACTTTAAAAAGCTTCTGGCATTCAAAGAAAAGATCAATACCTACTATATATTTTTTATCGTCTTTTTCATTGTTTTGATTCTGCTGTTGCTGTATGCCTATAAACAGCGTGCTAAGTCTATGAAGCAAAGCGATGAATTGCATGCTTTAGCCCTGGAAAAAGAAAAACAGAACTCAAAAATATCCACGCTTACCGCATTGCTGGAAGGGCAGGAGCAGGAGCGTGGCCGCTTGGCCCGGGACCTTCATGACGGATTGGGAGGCCTGCTTTCCGGAACCAAGCATCAGCTGTCCTATTTAAATCCTCATCAATCCGAAAATATAGAGGAAGGAATTTCAAAATCAATAGATCAGATCGACGGTGCTGTAGAAGAGTTAAGACGTGTAGCGCATAATTTAATGCCTGATTTATTAATGAAATACGGCTTGGAAGCAGCCATTAAGGAGTTTGCTTCCCGCATTTCCAATTCCGCATTAGAAATCCATACGGAATTTATCAACTACAGCAATTCCATATCACAGGAAAAACAATTGATCATTTACAGAATTATTCAGGAATTGGTCAACAACGCTATAAAACATGCCCATACTTCCGAAATTATTGTTCAGATAAGTGAAGAAGAAAATGTAATAAACCTTACGGTAGAGGATAACGGTAAAGGTTTTGACCGTCAAAGTTTAGATGTGAGAAAAACAGCCGGTTTTCATAATATAGAATTAAGAGTACAGTTTTTAAAAGGATCGATGAATATCATTTCCGAATTGAATATCGGTACCAGTATAGAACTTCAAATCCCTATTCATTAAACATGATAAAAGTAGCCATAACAGATGATCATCCACTTCTCTTAGAAGGACTGAAGAATATTTTAGGAAACAGTGATACCATAGATGTTGTAAATTGTTTCAGAAACGTTTCAGAAATGAATGCAGGCCTTGCAAAAGAAGATATCGATATTTTGTTGCTGGATATCAATCTGGCAGACATCAACAGTACTGAACTTATAAAGCCTTTAAAGAAAAAGCACGGAAATCTCCGGATTATTATCCTGAGTGTTCACAATGAACTGCCTGTAATTAACAGCACGTTGGCCGAGGGCGCTTTGGGATATATTCAAAAGAATGCTTCAGTGTCTGAGATCCTTGAAGGCATTACGGCAGTATATGAAGGGAATCGTTTTTTATGCTCACAAACCCGGGCGGTTCTGGAGAAAAAACAGGCAGACGGATTACATCAGGTTCCCAGGTTGACCCGAAGAGAAAAGGAAATTCTCGGGGAAGCAGCGAAAGGCCTTACCACCAATCAAATGGCAGAAAAACTTTTTATCAGCCCACACACCGTAGAAAGCCACAGGAAAAATCTCATTGAAAAATTCCAGACCTCCAACCTTAGCTCTGCCATAAAACTGGCTATAGAATACGGTTTGATCATCGAGTAAAATAAAAGGCCTGCTTTCATATGGAAGCAGGCCTTTTTTATATAATCAAATAATTGGGTGTGTACTCATTAATCCCTGAATTTCAGCGCGGCCTGGAATAGGTTTTTCTTTCCTGTCAGATCATATTCGTCATTATATACGGGCTTGTACATTAGTAAATAAACACTGCCGTCAAAATCTTTTAAATTGATTGGTTGATCTGTCATAATATCATAAAACCTTGTAACAGTACGTGTTGCAGACCATTGTTTTATATTGCCTTTAGGATTTTTATCGAATCTATGATCTTTTGCATCTGTATAATACCAATATGAAGGCGCAGAGTCCATCAGAAACAGTTCTTTGTCTTTGTTGTATAACTCCTCAGCCATACCCGTATTCTGAAACCACGGAACCTCGGTATTGAAAATCCCCACAGCTCCTGCATAAATATCCTTATTCGTAGTGGCCCCAACTAAAAAGCCCTCCAGGTTGACAGAGGTAATTTCAAACAGGAAAGCAGATTTCTTCAGTTCATAAACATCATTCACCGGCTGAATCACTTTTCCATCCTGTTTTATAACTACTTTTAACGATTGTGCGAAAGTCATAAAACTCAGTAAACAAAAAAGGGTTGTTAGACTTAATTTTTTCATTGTATCTCTTTATAAATAATTGCAGCAAAGATATTAGACTTTTTCACTGCACGCACTGGCTGATTTCAGGGGTTTTTTGATATGAAAAAATAATGATAATCTCCGTTTGATACAGATAATAAATACCTGAAAACCGGGATATGTTGAATGGTATATTTTTTACAATTTTGCAAAAGATAAATTAAGACTGTAAATTTTTTTAATAGAGATGAAAAATGTAATAATCAGCTGTTCAGCTGTACTCGTTTTGCTGGCATCCTGTTCACCTGCTACAGAAAAAAAAGTGAACAGCGCAGCTTCCACAGAGGTAAAAACAGATACTTCCGCTGCATCCGGTCCGGTAAAGAATCATATCCCGGAAGCTGTTATACCAGGTGATTTTTCAGCACTCGTTCCTATTGATCTATTGGATAGTAAAAGTACAAATGTATACGAAAAATACGGCATAGAGTTCTCAGGTAACTGTTATTCATGTGATCTGGCAGGCTTATCCATCACAAAAGATAAAATGATATGGACTAATATCTGCGATGAAAAGGACACTTTTAAAATTGATGTTTTCTCATGCTTTACCGAAGGAAATAAAACTATTATTAAAACATCAGAAAGAAAATATATCTTAACTCAAATCGATAAAGCACCTGTTTACGAGTTGCTTATAGAAGGTGAAAAGCTGAAATTAAATAATAAAAGAATATCAAGATATTTTACCACCAAAAAAACACTGCCTCTCTTTAAGGAGCATGACTGTGGTGATTTTGAAGGATAATACAATCTTATTTAGAAACTGACAGTTGGTCCGGGGGGAGGATAATATGGAGTTGCAGGGCAGTCATATAAGTTGGGAGAGAATCCTTAGTTATTAAAAAAGTGTACATTTAAAATGATTTGCTTGTATAAAAACACAAAATAATATAGAATCATTTTACTTGTAAAGCAGGCTATATATTGATATAAGTTTAGAAGGAGTCAGTAAGATTGATTTCATTTTTGCACCTTTATAATATAGCATCAGATACCATGAAACTTACATTTGCATGAGTCAGATTCCCAACTTCGACGCTTGATCCGGATCAGCTTTTTTTTAGATCTTCTATACCCTTTCCATGAAAACTTCACTATAAAAAAACCTCAAATTACTTTGAGGTTTTTATATTAAAATAATGACTTAATTATTTTGCTGGTTTTTTAGGACTCATCATCATAATCATCCTTTTTCCTTCAAGCTTAGGCAGCTGGTCTACTTTACCTACGTGCTCTAATTCCTGAGCAAGTTTTAAAAGCAGGATTTCTCCCTGGTCTTTAAAGATAATCGAACGTCCTTTAAAAAATACGTAGGTTTTCAGTTTAGAACCTTCTTCAAGGAATTTTTCAGCATGCTTCTTTTTGAATTCATAATCATGGTCATCAGTCTGAGGTCCGAAACGGATCTCTTTTACTACCACTTTTACCTGCTTAGCTTTAAGTTCCTTCTGTTTTTTCTTTTGCTCATATAAGAATTTTTTATATTCTAATATTCTTGCAATAAAAGGTTCTGCTTTATCAGAAATTACTACTAAATCCAATTCCTGATCTGCAGCAATCTGTCTTGCTTTATCAATTGGATAAATTCCTGGCTCTACGTTATCGCCCACCAAACGAAGCTCTCTCACACGAATTTTATCGTTGATCAAGTGTAAGTCCTCTTGTACCGGACGTCTTTGTGGGCCCCTGTTGTTAAATCTTTGTGCTATTGTATTATAATTTTATTGGTTAATTACTAATTTAATTGATTTAAATATTTAAAGATTCCATTAATTCTTTAATCTTATCTTTGAATCCTTCAATCTTTTAATTTAAAATTTATATGGCTGCTTCTTTTTTGAAGTAAGCAACGAAATCTTCCAGCTTCATCACTCCAAGATCTCCTTCACCACGTCTTCTTACAGAAATCGTGCCTTCTTTCTCTTCATTTTCTCCCACTACAAGCATGAATGGAATTTTTTTCAATTCAGCATCACGGATCTTTTTACCTGTCTTCTCGTTTCTGTCATCAATCTGACCGCTAATATCGTGATTTTCCAAAAATTGTGAAACTTTTTTTGAATAATCTACATATTTTTCACTGATCGGTAGAATAATAAACTGATCTGGGCTTAGCCATAGCGGGAAATCTCCTGCGGTGTTTTCCAGCAAAATAGCGATGAAACGCTCCATAGAACCGAAAGGTGCTCTGTGGATCATTACCGGTCTGTGCTTTTCGTTATCATTTCCGATATAATGAAGATCAAATCTTTCCGGAAGGTTATAATCTACCTGAATGGTTCCGAGCTGCCATTTTCTTCCTAAGGCATCTTTCACCATGAAATCCAGCTTAGGGCCGTAAAATGCAGCTTCTCCGTATTCAACTACCGTTTTTAAACCTTTCTTTTCAGCAGCATTGATGATCGCACTTTCTGCTTTCTCCCAGTTTTCATCAGACCCGATATATTTTTCTCTGTTTTCAGGATCTCTTAATGATACCTGGGTTACAAAATCTTCAAAACCCAGAGATTTGAAAACATAAAGCGTTAAATCAATTACTTTTTCAAATTCTTCAGAAAGCTGGTCCGGAGTACAGAAAAGGTGGGCATCATCCTGAGTAAATCCACGAACTCTTGTTAAACCGTGAAGCTCTCCACTTTGCTCATATCTGTATACGGTACCGAACTCTGCATATCTCTTAGGCAGATCCCTGTAGCTCCATTGTGAAGTTTTATAGATTTCACAGTGGTGGGGACAGTTCATTGGCTTCAGCAAAAATTCTTCTCCTTCATTCGGAGTTTTAATAGGCTGGAAGCTGTCTGCTCCATATTTATCCCAGTGTCCTGAAGTTACATACAGTTCTTTTGCCCCGATATGTGGAGACATTACAAATTCATAACCTCCTTTTTTCTGGGCATCAGAAAGGAAATTCTCCAGTTTTCTTCTTAAAGCAGTTCCTTTTGGCAGCCAAAGTGGTAACCCGGCACCTACTTTTTCAGAAAATGCAAAAATACCAAGTTCTTTACCTAATTTTCTGTGGTCTCTTCTTTTTGCTTCTTCCAATCTTTCAAGATATTCAGTAAGATCTTTCTGTTTAGGGAAAGAAATACCATATACTCTTGTCAATTGAGGGTTCTTTTCATTACCTCTCCAGTAAGCTCCTGCTGCATTTAAAATTTTAACCGCTTTTACAATCCCTGTATTCGGAATGTGTCCGCCACGGCATAAGTCTGTGAAATTATCATGCGTTACAAAAGTGATTTCTCCGTCATTAAGATTGGAGATCAGTTCCACTTTGTAAGGGTTATCTGCATATGTTTTTAAAGCATCTTCTTTAGAAACCGGATAAAGAGAGAAGGTAGAACCTTTCTTAGCGTTTTCTAAGATCTTTTTTTCAATCTTTTCAAAATCTTTTTCAGATAAGTTTTCGTCTCCGAAATCCACATCATAATAGAATCCGCTTTCAATAGCAGGACCGATGGTCAGCTTAGCATTAGGATAAAACTCAAGGATTGCCTGCGCCAAAAGGTGGGCCGAAGAATGCCAGAAAGCTTTCTTTCCAAGATCATCATTCCAGGTCAAAAGCTGTACCGTAGAATCCGTGGTTATAGGTGTGGTTGTTTCTACTTGTTTGTCATTAACGATTGCGGAAATGGTGTTTCTAGCCAATCCCTCGCTTATAGATTTTGCCACATCTAGGGGCGTAACTGCTCCTTCGAATTCTTTGACACTATTGTCTGGAAGTGTAATTTTTATCATTGTTTACTAAGAAATTTTAAGATGCAAAAATACGCATTTTTTAGATAAAATACTATATTAGCCTATATTTTAGAATGAGAATTAATATTAAAATGAAAAAGAGACTGATCATTTTCGTATAGCTGAATTTCATATTTCATTTTTCACAGAAAAATACGTTAACGTTTTTATTCTTTGTAATTATAATAGTAAGCATCTTGTTCTTTCTGTAAGTCTTTATAAACAAATAAATTATAATTTAATATGAATGCTATAAATGTAGATCTGCACTGCGATTTATTATGCTATTTACTGCAGCCCGGCTCATTAACTGATGATAAAGAGCTTGGCTGTTCACTTCCTTATTTACAGGAAGGAAATGTAAAGCTCCAGGTGATGGCTATATACTCGGCAACAGGAGACAACAGTACGGTTTATGGAGCAAAACAGAGCGAAATATTTTCTGATCTCCTGCAGAATGAAAGTTTTTTCTTATTTGACGGTGAAAACTATAAAAATCCTGAGAACAAAGATAAAGTAGGAATAATTGCTTCCATTGAAAACGCATCCGGCTTTTGTGGCGAAGATGATACTCTGGAAACTGGTTTTAAAAATTTGGAGGCAATCATTGAAAAAACACAGCGGATTCTTTATCTCGGAATAACCCACCATACTGAGAACCGCTTTGGAGGAGGAAACTATTCTGATGCCGGACTGAAACATGACGGAAAAATCCTGCTTGATTATATTTCAGAAAAGAATATCGCTATTGACCTGGCTCATACCAGTGATCAGCTTGCCTATGGGATTCTTAATTATATAGATCAGAGAAACTACAGAATTCCTGTTTTGGCAAGTCATTCTAACTACAGACATGTACATGATAAAAAAAGAAACCTTCCTGATGAACTGGCAAAAGAAGTTATTAAAAGAAAGGGATTAATAGGGCTCAATTTTATCCGCAACTGTGTAGATGAGAAAAATCCCGAAATATTATATGAACATATTCAGTACGGCCTTGATCTGGGTGCAGAAGATGCTGTTGCGTATGGTGCAGATTTTTTCTTTTGCAAAAACCATCCTGATAAAACCCGCCATCCTTTTTTCTTTCAGGGATATGATGATGCGTCTGCTTTCAATATGATCAATAAAGAAATTGAAAAACGCTTCTCATCCGGACTGGCAGAAAAAATCAGCCATAGAAATGCCTTGAATTTTATAAAGGATATGTATAAATAAAAACATTCTTGTCTGATTAAATCAAAGTATAATTAACAGGTCGCTCCTCCGGAGCTATAATTTTATAACAAATATGCCCTGTTAACAGTTAGCTCCTATTGGAGCTGGATTTGATCCCATCGGGATCTACTGTTAATAGAAAAAATGACATACCTTTAAAAATAAAGCTCCCTAGGAGCGACCTGTTAATATCTGAATCTGTAAGATTATATAAAAAAATGGTTCGTTTGATGTTTTACTTTACATTAAATAAAATATGATAAAATATTGTAAATTAGGTTTGTGAATTTTTATTTAATGTTTTCTTTTGTACTTTACTTTCTGCTTGATAATCTCAATAACGTCTACATGCTGAACTTTAGATTTGATCCATCCATGAATATCAATATAGAATAATGACCTTCTGTAATATTCATTGTTCGAAAACTCTTCCAGCTTGTTATTAAAACTTTCAAATGCTTTCTGTCTCTTATCCAATATCTGATTATTAAGGTTTTTGAAAAACTGGATGCTCTCAAAGTGGAACTCCTCCGGTTTCTTCATTTTCTTAGCAAACTTCAACGTGGATGCAATAAATTCATCATAATCTTCATCCTTTCCGGATTCATATTTTGCCATTAAAATCAAAATCCGCGTATGGAACAGCAGATCTTCCTGTACATTCCCTTTAGATTCTATTATCCTCATAGCATACTCAATAGACTTTTCGAACATTTTACTGCCGAAGAACATGGCCGCCATTTTAAGGTAGAGAATCATAAAATGGTGTTCATCAATTCTTTCTCTGAGTTTATCCATTTTTAATTCCACTTCAGGAATAAGTTTTGTTCCGGTAAAAAATTCTCCTTTTACAAAGTGGATATTCATCAGTGTATTGTACCGAGTAAGGAAAATAAGGGACTGAAGATTCTCATTCTGAACGAAGTTTTCCGCATGCACCATTGTATTAAAATTCTGGAAATATTTCTCCAGCATATCAATATTGCCATACAAAAACAGAATTTTCAGCAGATAAGTATTTCCTTTAATATACCAAACCGGATGGCTGTAGATCATTTCAGGTTTCTTATGAAAAAGATCTACCCACTGATAAGCATATTTTAACGTGTATTTATAATCCTGCAGCAGCTGGTTTTTCCACACGTGAGCTTTATAATACCATAGTTTTTCAGTGAAATTCAGTTTTTCAGGATTGATGTTTTTAATTTCAGCATTGAAAATATCCATGACTGCCTGTCGGTCTGTATCATTCTTTACATAGCCGTGGGTAAGCATTTCACTGTATAATTTAAGGGAAAGATTAGATAATTTTGTAGTATAGCGGTTCTGCCTGCTGATCTCCTGGGATTGCCTGATAAGTTCTTCGGCCCGTCCTTCAATACTTCGTGTAATAAATTGTGATTCAATTACTTTTTCAAGATCAATGATTTCCGAAGCAATACTTTTCTCATCCAGTTCCAGTGCGGTCTGCTTGGTCTTATCCAATATTTTTAAAGCCTGCTTATAAAGCCCTTTCTGGTAGAGAATATTGGCAAAATCCAACTGTTCACGAAGCTGGATTCTGTAATTCTGGTGACTCGGGTTCATACGGAGACTCACCAGGATCTGTTTGTAAAGATGGGCTTTAAGGTTGGAAAGCTGCTGTTTTGTGGAGATTTTTTTCTCAATAATAATACTTTCATCATATTCCTTCATCTTATCCATTTCGGAAAATAACAATAGAAATTTGGCATCTACGTTAATTCCAAGACGGTTTACATACAGCTTAAACTGTCGTTTTTCAGAGGTGGTCAATGACTTTACCAATACAAACAAAAAATCTTTCTGCAATTCTGCCATTGTAAATTTTTATAAATTAAAATACTGATTAATAGATAAGTATGATTGTTTTTTCAACTGTTGAATATTGTAATTTTCAGGAAAAGTGAAAATAAAAAAATAATGCAAGCAGTAGTTTTGAATCAAAATTAAGTAAAAAACTTCACTTATGAGTTCTGAGAAAATTGAAATTTTTGATACCACACTGAGAGATGGGGAGCAGGTTCCGGGATGTAAATTAAATACGGAACAAAAACTGGTTATTGCAGAAAAGCTTGATGAGCTGGGGATTGATATCATTGAAGCAGGGTTTCCGATTTCCAGTCCCGGAGATTTTGAGTCTGTTTCAGAAATTTCAAAGCTTGTGAAAAATGCTAAGGTATGCGGACTGACAAGGGCGAATAAGAAAGACATCGACACCGCAGCAGAAGCGCTGAAGTTTGCCAAAAGACCAAGAATACACACCGGTATCGGAACTTCCGACTCTCATATTAAATACAAATTCAACTCCACAAGAGAAGAGATTATTGAAAGGGCTGCAGAAGCAGTAAGATATGCGAAAACTTATGTGGAAGATGTAGAATTTTATGCTGAAGATGCCGGAAGAACAGATAATGAATACCTGGCAAGAGTCTGCGAGGCAGTTATCAAAGCAGGAGCTACTGTTCTGAATATCCCTGATACAACAGGATATTGTCTTCCGGAAGAATATGGCCAGAAAATAAAATACCTGAAAGAAAATGTAAAAGGAATTGAAAAGGCTGTGCTTTCATGCCATTGCCACAATGATCTTGGACTGGCTACTGCCAATTCTATTTCCGGAGCCATCAACGGTGCCCGCCAGATTGAATGTACAATCAATGGATTAGGAGAAAGAGCAGGCAATACAGCCTTGGAGGAAGTCGTCATGATCTTAAAACAGCATAAAGACCTGAACCTGTACACCAATGTCAATTCCAGAATGCTCAATGAAATGAGCAGTATGGTGTCTGATCTGATGGGAATGTCCGTGCAGCCCAACAAAGCTATTGTAGGAGCCAATGCCTTTGCACACAGTTCAGGAATTCATCAGGATGGGGTAATTAAGAACAGGGAAACTTATGAAATCATTGATCCTGCGGAAGTAGGAGTGAATGCCTCTTCGATTGTTCTTACTGCCAGAAGCGGGCGTTCAGCATTAGCTTACCGTTTTAAGCATATCGGTTATGAAGTGACCAAAAATGAACTTGACTATCTGTATCAGGAGTTTTTGAAGATCGCTGACCTCAAAAAAGAAATAGACAACAATGATCTGAGTATGATGATGGACTCTTTCAGCAGAAAAATAGGATAGGTTTGATTTAAATCAAAATAAAGTAAAAAATGAAAAGCAGTAAAAAGACACTTTTTGATAAAGTTTGGGATGCGCATGTAGTAGAAACCATTCCTGACGGACCTCAGATCATTTATATAGACAAACATCTTATTCATGAGGTAACCAGTCCTCAGGCTTTTGCAGAGCTGGAGTCCAGAAATCTGGAAATATTCAGGCCGGAACAGATTGTGGCAACAGCGGATCATAATGTACCCACTTTGCATCAGGAACAGCCTATCCGGGATGAGCTTTCAAGGAATCAGGTAGAACAGCTTACAGAAAACTGTAAGAAAAATAATATTGAACTTTTCGGACTGGGACATCAGTACCAGGGTATTGTTCATATCATCGCTCCGGAATTAGGGATTACCCAGCCCGGAATGAGCATTGTCTGCGGTGACAGCCACACGTCTACCCATGGAGCATTTGGATCTATTGCTTTTGGAATCGGAACAAGCCAGGTCGCTCAGGTATTTGCAAGCCAATGTCTGCTGCTGAACAAGCCAAAATCTATGAGAATTACCGTTAATGGAACACTGAATGAAAATGTTCAGCCGAAAGATGTGATTCTTTATATCATTTCAAAAATAGGAACAGACGGCGGAACCGGATATTTCTGTGAATATGCAGGGAATGTGTTTGAGGAAATGTCAATGGAAGGAAGAATGACAGTCTGCAACATGAGCATTGAAATGGGTGCCAGAGGAGGAATGATTGCTCCCGATGAAACGACTTTTGAATATGTAAAAGACCGGAAATTTGCTCCTGAAGGTGAAGACTGGAATGAAAAAACAGCGTACTGGAAAACCCTGAAGACCGATGAAGGTGCTGTATTTGATAAGGAACTCAGTTTTGATGCTTCGGATATCTATCCGATGATTACTTATGGTACCAATCCGGGAATGGGTATTTCAATCCGGGAAGTTATTCCGGCGCCGCAGAATGAATCTGAAGAGAAAGCATTGAAATATATGGGACTGGAAGCCGGACAGACAGTTAACAGTATCAAGGTTAATTATGTTTTCATAGGCAGCTGTACCAATGCAAGAATAGAAGATTTCCGTTCTGCAGCCCAGTATATTAAAGGGAAAAGCAAATCAGAAGCGGTGAAAGCACTGATTGTTCCAGGCTCCCAACAGGTGGTTAAGCAGATTTATGAGGAAGGTTTGGATAAAATATTCAATGATGCAGGATTTCAGATCCGTCAGCCGGGATGTTCGGCATGTCTGGCGATGAATGATGATAAGATCCCTGAAGGGGAATATTGTGTTTCCACTTCCAACAGAAATTTTGAAGGCAGACAGGGACAAGGTTCAAGAACGATTCTTGCCAGTCCGCTTACTGCAGCAAAAGCAGCTATAGAAGGTAAAATCTCAGCTTTTGAAAGCTTAAACTAAAAAGGAACTTAACCACAAAGACACAAAAGATGATAATACTTAAGTAAGAAGAAGGTTCCATCTGGTTGCAGAACAAGAGTACGTAAGCTTTTTGAAAATCTTTGATTTTTATCCTTATGTAAACTTCTTATATGAAATTTCTTTAAATGAAGAGGAGCCTAAAAAGTAAAAAGCTTTTGTGCCTTTTGTGGTTCTAAGTCTAAACAATATAGAATACATGCAAAAATTAGTTGTTTTAAAATCCCGCGCAGTTCCATTGCCGGCAGAAAATATAGATACGGACCAGATTATTCCGGCAAGATTCCTGAAAAGTATAGACAGAAAAGGTTTCGGGGAAAATCTCTTCAGAGACTGGAGGTTTAATATGCATACAGGAGAACCGAATGCTGACTTTGTTTTAAACAATCCTAAATTCAGTGGTGAAATTCTTGTTGCTGGAAACAATTTTGGTTGTGGCAGCAGCAGGGAACATGCCGCCTGGGCATTAACAGATTATGGATTTAAAGTTATTATTTCGAGTTATTTTGCCGATATCTTTAAAGGAAATGCCCTGAACAACGGCCTTCTTCCTGTAAAAGTTTCCGAAGGATTTTTAAAAGAAATTTTAGAAGGAATCAACGAAAATCCTGATAATGAAATTGCCATTGATGTTGAATTGCAATCTGTCAGTTTTAAAGATACCACAGAGACTTTTGAAATCGATTCTTACAAAAAAATATGCCTGTTGAACGGTTATGATGATATTGATTTTTTAATCAGCAGAAAGCAGACGATCACAGAATTTGAATTAAAAACACAAAAAGCAAATGAGCGACAATTATTTTAAAATCGCGGTTCTTCCAGGAGACGGGATCGGGCCGGAAATCATCAGTGAAAGCATTAAAATATTAGATGCTATTGCTGAAGCTTTTCAATGTAAATTCCATTTTAACTATGGATTAATCGGTGCAGAAGCTATTTTCAAAACAGGAAATCCTTTGCCTGAAGAAACCCTAAAAATCTGTAAAGAATCTGATGCAGTGCTTTTCGGAGCTATTGGCGATCCGGTTTTTGATAATAATCCGGAAGCAAAAGTAAGACCTGAACAAGGATTATTGAAACTTCGTAAAGAACTGGGATTGTTTGCCAATATCCGTCCATTGAAAACATATCCGTCATTGATTGATAAAAGTCCCTTGAAAAGAGAAATTATTGAAGGTGCAGATATCCAGATTTTCAGAGAACTGGTAAGCGGAATTTATTTTGGCGAAAAATTTACAGATCCGGAAGGAGCTTATGCCTATGATGTGTGCAAATACAGCCGCGAAGATATTATTCCGATTGCACATATGGCGTTTCAGGAAGCTCAGAAAAGAAAGAAAAAGCTTACGCTTATTGACAAAGCCAATGTTCTGGATACGTCAAGATTGTGGAGAAAAACCTGTCAGGAAATAGCACCCGAATATCCTGATGTACAGCTTGATTATATGTTTGTAGACAACGCTGCCATGCAGCTGATCCTTAATCCTAAGCATTTTGATGTTATCCTGACCGAAAATATGTTTGGAGATATTATTTCAGATGAAGCAAGTGTGATCGGAGGTTCTATCGGGCTGCTGCCATCTGCATCGGTAGGAGAGAAGAATGCCTTGTTTGAGCCTATTCATGGATCTTATCCACAGGCGAAAGGCAAAGGAATTGCCAATCCTGTGGCTTCTATTTTAAGTGTTGCCATGATGCTGGATCATCTTAATCTGCAGACTGCAGCCGAAAAACTGAGACAATCTGTAGAACATGCCATTGAAAACAAATATGTTACGATTGATCTTAATTCCAAGCAGTATTACTCAACGAGTGAAGTGGGAAGTTTTATTGCCGATCATATCCGGTATTCCGAAAAGTCCTATTACAATTTTGAAAATATCAGGATCGGAAAGTCAACCATTGTATAGAAACAAAAGTTCAGTTAGATAGTTAGAACGAAAAGTTCCGTCTCAAATGAGGCGGAACTTTTCATTTTTTAAATTATAAATAATTTTTATTATTTTGATTTTGTATTATCCGTTTTTCCTGATTTATTTTTGGAAGACTTTTGAACATCTTCTTTATCAATATCAGGTGGATTGGTCTTTTTCGAAGCTGCAGGAATATCCTGAAAATCCTGATTTTGCTTTTGGGTCTCTGCGGTATTGGCAGATTCTTTCTTTTTGGTGTTTCCTTTTGAATCCATGACTTTAAATTTTAATTTCAAGAATATGGATATTATCATTCAAAGTGTTTGCCAAACGGAAATATTTTATCCTAAAGTCCTAAAACACCAATTTTTCCGGTTTTGTCTTCTACTTCATAATGCAATGCCTTGGCCAAAACAAAAATATTATTCAGGTTTTCCATCAGCTGTTTGCGGCCTTCGTTTCTCAGCTGATTCTGGTCAATTGATTTTTCCGCCGTTTCTTTAGCTTTCTGTGTAACATTTTTAATGTCTTTTTCAGAAATTCTGTTAATGAAAGAATCATCCAGCGATTGAATTTCAACGCTCGGGGTAATTCTTATTTCAGCATCAGGAAGCTCGGTAATGATCAGTTTTTTATTGATGGAATCTACTTCGATCTTCATTTTATTGAGATCATAAGAAACCTGTGCATTGGTCTTGGTATAAGTAATAATGCTGTTGCTGGAAACTTCTTTCCCAAAAACTTCATAACCCATTTTGGTTTTCTGCATGCTGGAGGTATTCTGTTCCATCACCACCATCTTATTCATCTTGGAAATCTGATTGGTCAGAATATAATAATCCGACTGTTCAGTTTTAGTTCCAAGGTTCAGACAAGACTTCAGGCCAAAAAACAGAAGTACCATAGCGCCGGCACCGGCTGCGAAGGACAATATTGTTCTATAATTTCTCAAAATCTATTTAAAAATTTCTTTAATGACAGACGAATCATTCTTTTTAAGAATTTCAACTAAATCTCTTTCAATATACCCTGTAGTAGGCATTTCTATAATTCTGCCCAATTCTTTTCCATATCTTTTCACGATAATGGTAGGTACTTTCTGAAGATTGTAAAGACTTTCATCCCCTGTAGGAGATTCTTTCTTACGGTTTACAGCAATAATATTTAATTTATTTTCCGGATAATTTACGGCTTCCAATATTTTCATCAGTCTTGGAAAATCCCTGTGGCTGTCTTCACACCATGTCCCCATGAAAACAATGATATCATACGTGCCGATCTTCTCTTTTTTTAATTCACTGACTGCTTTTTGGTCAAGAACATACTCATCATGCTCTTTTACATACCAATCTGCATAAGGAGCTTTTAAAAACTGCTCTTTCAGTTGGTTTCCCAAAAGCATTTTGCCATCTTTCTGAGTTTCAACCTCACGGTTTACCACTACTTTTTGAGCACTTAGCTGTTGTGCAGCTAAAAATAAGCTTGAAAAGGCAATAATATTGGTAATAAATTTTTTCATATTATTTCTCGATAATTGATTTTAAATCAGCAGGAGAGTAGTATTTGTTTTTCAATACCTTATGATCTGCCTGTCTGTAAACGTTAAATTTTTCTCCCGACTTTTCATAAAAAGATTCTACTTCCTTTTCTTTGTAAAATTCAACAGTTTCCTTCGCCTGCTCTTCATTATCACATGCCTTCGACATATTGGAGCGCTGAACTTCGTTGAATAGCTCTACAAATTTGCTGCCAAGTCCGAATTCCAGTACAGCACCACTTAAAACATACTGAAGATCACATAAAGCATCAGCAATTTCTACAATATTATGATCTGCAATGGCCTGCTTCAGTTCATTTAATTCTTCCTGTAAAAGCTCCACTCTCAGATTACATCTTTCCGGAGAAGGGATTTGTGGGGTATCTAAAATAGGGGCTTTGAAAGTAGTATGGAATTCTGCTACTTGGTTCAGACTATCAATTTTATCCATGAATTTTTTTATTTTCACAAAGATAGAAAAGGATTTCTAAAATGTGAAATGTACAGGACTAAATGTGTGAATAAAGAATTGGTGAAAATTTTTCAAAACAAAATTTAATCTGCAAAAATCAATAAAACCACAACTATAAAAATTGTGGTTTTATTTTGAAATATTTTAATTCTATTCAGTTATTACAATTATTCATATTTCCAGACACCGGAAATATTCAGCATCATCAATCCCGGCTGCTTTTCTCCATAGCTGAATACACAGATATAGTTGGAGTGACAGGAAGAACAATCTACCCCAAAATATAAAGTAGGCAGATTATTAACGGTCAGTTCGCCGAAATGAAACATGCTTTGAGAAGTGCCGTTCACGATTCCGTGTTGTAATAATTCATTTTTGGATAGCACCTTATCTTCATTGTAGACCTGCAGAATGGGGAACCCGGATTCGTACGGGGCTATTTTAAGTGTATTTTTGTTTCCGCAGCTACAGCAGATGAAAGTTGTTTTTGCTGATGGAAGAGCCTCATCATTGATGAAGGTATTTTTTTCAACAAGCGCTTTTCCGGTAATGTTTATTTTTTCTGATATTGAATACATCTGAGTTGATTTATGGCTGAATAACTGTGCCTGCTAAGTTAGGATATTTTCCGCTTGGACTTTTCTTAATGGTGATTTTTATATACCCTTCCTCTGCCAGTTTATTCCATGTTTTCTGGTAACCGGTATTGATATCAACAGGGATTTTCCACATGGTCTGTTTTCCTTTTCCTGTCTGGCCGAACCACGGAATAATGTCTGCTGTCTGGGTTTTAAACTGCATAGAATTATTCAATACATCAATTTCATAGTAAAAATCGTATTTATCTTCAGGTTGATTTAAAGCTCTTTGAGTGAAAGTATACACATATCCATTGATGATCGGACTTGTAAAACTTCCGCCTAAAGTAGGAACACCGGTTCCGTTATAACTCCCGACAGCTCCGCTATATCTGTCAAACTTCTGCCCAACCTGTAAAGGAACATCGTCAATAATATTATAACCTCCGTTTGCCGGCGGCCATCCTCCATTCAGATTATTAGCCTTAAAAAGTGATTCCAGTTCGCTCCATTTTCCTCGTTTGTACAGATCATATGCCTGGTTTTTGATGGACTGGCTTACACTGTTGTTTGTATCGTAAGTTACCGCCAGCTCATCAGCATTTTTATAGAATACACTGGTAACGTCAGGATTAACATCAATTATATCATCATTGTCTGAGCTACAGGCAACCGAGAATGAAGTAATGGCTAAAAAAAAGAGGTACTTAAATAAATGTTTCATATAAAAAATTTTAAATTATTTTAAAATCATATAGGTATTTGAAGGGTACCTTTTTTGAAACATCGTTTTTCTTTACAAAAGAATAGTATATGAAATACTGATAAGCATATTATTACTGTTTGCCAGTCTGTAAAAAGAAAATTCAGATTGGAATTATCGTAATACACTTTTCTGGCAGTAGATTGTTGAAAAATCAGAATAGAGTCAAAAGAAGCAACTGCATCAGACGTTAAAAACGCTTCAGAGCTCCCTCAATACAATCTGGGCAAACGGTACAATAAAATATTGTTATTCGATAAATTTAAATTAAAAAACTCAAATAGTAGTGATTTTTCTTTAAAATAAAATGTTATTACGGAATTTGTTGTAATAATAAACTCATTAAGGTGATATTTTACATTTTTACATATAAAAAAAGCCACTCCGGATGAGCAGCTTTTGATTACATTATATTCTTTTTACTTTTTAATGAATTGTTTTGTAAATCTTCCGATCTGGATGACATAAGTTCCGCTGGTTAGTTTATTTACATTTACCGTTCCGCTTTCAAGATTTCCTCCACTGACCAGTCTTCCGGCCATGTCATAGATTTTATATTCTTCATTACTGGTATGGGTAAGGGTAAGGATGTTTTTTACAGGATTCGGATACAATATGATTTCTGTGGACGAATTTTCGTCCGTTGGCTTGTCGTCAGAAGCTTTTACCGAAATATTGGCATTATTGATATCAAAGAAAATGTGATTGCTTCCTTTTATCATGATTCTCCCCGAATTGGTTAAAATATCAGGAATTGTAATGGTTTGTGAGCCGTCATTAGGTGTTGCAGTCAATAATGTTGTCCAAGAACTGCCATTATCCGTTGACCATAGAATATCTACATTGGCTGTATTGATTCCGTTGGCTGTGGTTCCTGCTACATCCCATGTAACCGTTTGTGAGCTTCCTTTTATATAGGAAACCGCTGTGTTTTGTGACGTAATCATAAATGGTCCGGCGGCTGGGTTAACAGTTATTTCTGCATCATCAGAATTATTTCCTCCGCCTCCGGCTTTGTTGTCCCGAACGGTGAATCTGAAATGTAAAGTTCTGGCTACAGCAGGAAGGGCTTCAACATCTATTTCAGTTCCTGAAGTTTTGAGCGCACCTGTTAAGATAGAAGACATCATGGGAAAATATCTCACAGGAGAACCCGAAGGCGTCCATGACCTGAATATTGGCCCTGCATTTTTTGAATCTTTTGCCGCAGAATTGGCACCTGTTTCAGAAGCTGTTCCTTCATCCATCTGTTCCCATATATAAGTAAGCTGATCTCCATCTGCATCAGTTCCGGATCCGGTAAGCATGAAAGGAGTGCTTTTGGGAATCATATAATCAGGACCTGCATTGGCTGTAGGAATTGTATTTCCTGTAGGGGAGTTGACAGAACAGGTTTTTGTTTTGATATTATTGGTAATCTGCTCAATGCTCAAAGCATGGAAAAACGGATCAGAATGCTGTTGAACGTCATAATTGGTAACGCCGGCATATCCCATGATAGTAGATCCTGAACCCGGCTCTACAGGCTTTAATCCTGATTGAATGTCATATGACCATGTATGGTTGCCTCCGAATTGATGGCCCATTTCATGAGCTACAAAATCGATATCAAAGCTGTCTCCTGAAGGAATACCATTTGCCGGTGAAGTATATCCGCTTCCTTTGTAGCTGCTGGGATAGGTAATACCCTGGTCTTCATAAGTAGACATGTCGTTATCACAAATACATCCGATACATCCCGCATTACCGCCGCCGCCATCCCTGCCGAAAAGATGACCGATATCAAAATGATCATTTCCGATAGAAGAGCTTAACGTATTCATCAGCTGCAGATTCCAGTGCTTCATCTGTGAAGACGGAGAATAAGGATCTGTGGCTGCATCGGTATAAATAAGAGCGTCATTATTGGCGACCAGGACCATTTTCGCTGCAAATTCATTTTCAAAGATACCATTTACCCGGGTCATTGTATTGTTCATAGCTGCTAATGCCTGAGCTTTTGTTCCTCCGAAATAAGAGGCATATTCTCCGGTGCATGAGAGCGCAAGCCTGAACGTTCTCAGGGTGGAGTCATCAGCATTTTTATTGGCAATGGCGCTAGAGTTTCCTTTTGAGGCTGTATCTAAAACCCTGCATTCGAGTTTATTCAAAACGTCTTTTCTGTCAGACTTTTTGTAGATGATGTAGGTTGAAAGATCTTTAGTGTAGGGTTGAATAAAAACGGCAGCTTTATTCCCGTAAACTTCCATAGAGGAAAGCCCCAGGGAAGAAATGCTGAAATAAACTTTTGAAGCCGGATCTTCCAGGCTCTCACCCATGTAGGATTTGATATCCGGATATTTGGCAGCCAGTTCAGGTTCAAAATTAGAATTTTCGAATACTTTGAAATTTTCCATTTTCCCTGTCGAATCAGGGAAAGAAATGATTGTTTCAGATTTCTCTGTTAATCTTTTGGGAGCTTTTGCCAATACATCTTTTAATCCGTTTATATTTAAATGATAAAGCTGTGGATTTTCAAAACGTGACATGTTTTCTAAAACAGGAGAGGATATTCCTGAAGAGCTCGGGGTCCATAAACGATAGGTCTGTGCAAATGACATGCCCGACAATGCAAGCATTCCCGTCATCAATAGTTGTTTTTTCACGCAAATGTATTTTGATCAAAATTAATAAAAAAAAATGGAACTACATTTTATCAACATGCTTTTGTCGGAAATACCCCATAGATCAAGGGCTGTTTGAAACAATACAAAACGTTACAAAAAAAGAAAAGCTGTTCCATGCAGAACAGCTTTTCACATTGTTTAATTTTAAAAGTCTATTAATTTTTAATAAATCTCTTGGTTGATTCTCCGATTTGAATCATATAAGCACCTTTGATAAGATTGCTTACATTCACAGAGCCTCTCTGAAGCTTTCCTGAGTCAATCAGTTTTCCACCCATATCGAAGATTTTGTAATCTTCTGAAGTCGTATTTGAAATATAAAGCAGGTCTCTCACCGGGTTTGGATAAAGCTTAATATCTGTAATCAGATCTCTTGGATTCTGAAGATCTCCTTTTCCTGAAGAAACAATATTAAGGGTATAATCCTCAACCTGACCATACGTGAAGGCTTCACAAGAAGACGTAGGGATTGAGCTGTATTTCATCATTACTCTCATTCTTGTTGATCCAACAGTTGCTGTAGATGGAATGGTAATAGATCCTGTTACCGGGCTGGTTGTAGAACCTGCTTTTGTCCATGCTAATTCTCCACTGTCTGTAAAGTCTCCGTCTCCGTTGTAATCAATATAAACAGCGTATGCTTCACTGTATTTTGTAGAAGTCCAAACCGGAGTTATGGAAATTGTATAAGCGCTTCCTCTTGTAACATTGGTAGAAACAGAAGTGAAGTTTTCATACCCTGCAGTACCTGTAGAAGTATTGTTGATAGTTCCAAACGTTACATTTCCAATTCTTTCATCTGCTGTATTAGATGCTGAAGAAGAACAATAAGTAACCGTTCCTCCTGAAAGAGTGGTAACACTTACTGTATTGCTGGAAACAGAAGCATTTCCTGCCGCATCTTTTGCTTTAACAGAGAAAGAATACGTTGTTGATGGAGTAAGTCCTGTTACTGTATAAGTAGTAGTAGCGGTAGAACCGATTAATGAAGTTCCCTGATATACATCATATCCGGTAACACCTACATTATCTGTAGCTCCTGACCATGATAGATTGGTCGTTGTAGCCGTAGTTCCCGAAGCTGCAAGGGTAGGAGCTGTAGGGGCTACTGTGTCAGGAGTTCCGGAACCTGCATTTACAGAGATGTTGGCATTGTTAACATCAAAGAAAATGTGGTTGGATCCTTTAACCATAATTCTTCCTGTGGTAGTAGTTGAATTCGGAATAGTTACCGCCTGCGAACCATCATTCGGCGTTCCTGCCAAAAGAGTAGTCCATGTATTTCCGTTATCTGTTGACCAAAGGATATCTACATTGGCGGCATTCACACCGTTTGCTGTAGTTCCGGCCACATTCCAGGTAACAGTCTGGGAGCTTCCTCCGGCATATGTTGTTGCTGAATTCTGCGAAGTTATATTGAATGGTCCTGCCGTTCCGTTAACAGTAATTACAGCGTCATCAGAGTTATTTCCTGAACCTCCGGCCTTGTTGTCACGAACAGTAAATCTGAAGTTTAATGTTCTGGCAACAGAAGAAAGGGCCTCTACAGTGATTTCAGAGCCAGCTGTAGTAGTTGCACCTGTTAAAACAGAAGCCATTCTTGGGAAATATCTCACAGGTGCAGTAGTAGGAGTCCAGGATCTGAAGTTAGGTCCCGAAGCTTTTGTAGCACTTGCTGCAGAACTTGCTCCTGTCTGAGAAGAAGAAGCATTGTCCATTTGTTCCCAGATGTATGTAAGGGAATCCCCGTCAGCATCTGTTCCTGTTCCGGTCAGCACAAATGGCGTTCCCTTTGGAATGGTATAATCTGAACCTGCATTGGCGGTAGGAATTGAATTTCCTGTGTTGGTATTAACAGAGCAGGTTTTCGCTTTAATATTATTGGTAATTTGTTGAATGCTTATCGCATGGAAAAACGCATCAGAATGAGGCTGGATATCCTGGCTGGTAATTCCTGCATATCCCATGATTGTTGATCCTGATCCCGGTTCCATATTAGCGCCTGTTCCTTCATTGTTCATTGAGAAAGTGTGATTTCCTCCGAACTGATGTCCCATTTCGTGGGCTACATAGTCGATGTCAAAATTATCTCCTGAAGGAATAGCATCTGCCGGAGAGGTATATCCGCTTCCTTTTGATCCGTTTGTACAGATACAGCCAATACAGCCAGCATTTCCACCGCCTCCTGAAGCTCCGAATAAGTGTCCTATATCGTAGTTAGCCTCACCAATTACAGAAGTTAAAGTGCTTTGCAGCTGAGAATTCCAGTTGCTCATTCCTGAAGCAGCGGAGTAAGGATCTGTAGAAGCATTGGTGTAGATAACAGCGTCATTGTTGGCGATCAGAACCATTCTTGCTGCGAAATCTTTTTCAAAAACACCGTTTACACGGGTCATTGTGGTATTCATAGCAGCGAGAGCCTGAGCTTTTGTTCCTCCAAAATAAGCAGTGTATTCTCCTGTACAGGATAATGCCAGTCTGAATGTTCTCAGTTTAGCATCGTCAGCATTTGGTCTTGCCGCAAGAGCAGAATTAGAAACTCCTTTCTGGGCAGCATCTACAACCGTACATTCAAATTTGTTAAGATCATCTTTTTTATCAGATTTTCTGTACACTACATACGTGGAAAGATCTTTCGTGTAGGGCTCAATGAATACTGCTGATTTATCACCGTAAATCTCCATAGATGACAGTCCTAGTGGGGAAACACTGAAATAGACTGTGGAGTTAGGATCATCCAGACCTTGTCCTACATAGGATTTGATATCCGGATACTTTGCTGCCAGCTCAGGGGCAAAATTGGAATTCTCCCTCACTTTAAAATTTTCCATTCTGCCTTCAGAATTCGGAAAAGAGATGATGAGTTCTGATTTTTCGCCTGCAGCCAGTCTTTTGGGAGCTTTTGCCAGGGCATTTTTCAATCCGTTGATATCAAGGCTGTAGACCTTAGGATTGCTGATGCCTGTTTTGTTTTCAAAAATCTCTGATGAAGTTTTTCTGGAACCTTCAGACCAAAGACGGTCAGTCTGAGCGAAAGAAATACCCGAAATTAGGAGCATTCCAATCAGCGTTAATTGTTTTTTCATATTAAATATTAAATTTGATTGTGGAATATCAAAGCTAATAAAAAATATATTATCAAAAACAAAATTTTTTAAGGAATATTTAGAATGTTGCTTTAAAATATTATGCAATACATTAAATATAATTGAAAAAGCTTATTAATAAAGAAAAGTAAAAATGATGAAGTGAATTTTAATTTTTTAAAAAATAAAATAGCTGTGTTTTTTTTATTAATTTATTAAAATGAGACATGTAATTTGTTATTTATTTAATTATATTTAAATAATAGTATTAAATTGATTTTTACAACGGTTGCCATACGTTCTACAGTTTGTCTACAAAAAAAGCTGTTTCATCTTGAAACAGCTTATTGTATTTTATTAATCCTTAATTAGATTTTATCATCAGCAGTAGGACCGTAAAGTCCGGGAACTTTATTGCCGGTTGATCTTAAATAAACAACCAGTTCACCTCTGTGATGGTACAAATGATTATAAAGAAAGCCTCTTACAACCTGGATTTTTGGTGATGGCGGGAAAAGTATATTTCCGTTCATTTCCATTTTCCACTCATTGAAATAAGTATTTTCATCAGAGTTTTCAAGAGCTTTCTGTGCGTTGGCAACATTTTCTTCAAATTTTGTTAAGATATTTTCCGCTTTGGAAATATCTCCTTTGTCATACTTATATGCACCCATATCAAAAGTATCCTGATTGAAAGTGGGTTCATACCAATTGTATACTTCAGCAATGTGAGAGGCCAGCTGGCCGGTTGTCCAGTTTTTTTCAGACGGTTTCCAGTCTAATGCGCTGTCAGGGATTGCCTGTAAAATTTTTCTGGTGTTTTCGGCTTCATGCAGAAACTCACCTAAAAGTGCCTGTTTAATCATTTGTATTGGGATTTTAAAAGTTATTTTGTGATGTCTCTTCCGATAACCAGTCTCTGAATCTCAGAAGTACCTTCACCAATGGTGCAAAGTTTAGAATCTCTGTAGAACTTTTCAGCAGGGAAATCTTTTGTATAACCGTATCCTCCGAAGATCTGAACCGCATTGTTTGAAATTCTCACACAAGCTTCAGAAGCATAGAGTTTTGCCATTGCTCCTTCTCTGGTCATTTTTTGTTTTGCATTCTTAAGAGTGGAAGCTCTTTGGATAAGAAGTTCAGCAGCATCAATTTCTGTTGCCATATCTGCTAGCATAAAGTTGATTGCCTGAAAGTCTGAAATCGGTTTTCCGAACTGATGTCTTTCTTTTGCATATTTTAGAGCTGCTTTGTAAGCGCCTCTTGCCGTACCTAAGCTTAATGCTGCGATAGAAATTCTACCACCATCTAATATTTTCATTGCCTGCTTGAAACCGTCACCAACTTCACCTAAACGGTGAGAATCCGGTACGCGTACATTATCAAAAATTAATTCTGCAGTTTCGGAAGCACGCATTCCTAATTTATTTTCTTTTTTCCCGGAAGTAAAACCAGGCATTCCTTTTTCTAAAACAAAAGCTGTTGAGTTGTTCTTAGCTCCTTTTTCGCCTGTTCTTGTCATTACTACGGCAATATCTCCTGAAATAGCATGGGTAATGAAGTTTTTAGCGCCGTTGATAATCCACTCATCGCCATCTTTCACAGCAGTAGTAGACATTCCTCCTGAATCTGAACCGGTATTATGTTCTGTAAGTCCCCAGGCACCAATTACTTTCCCTGAAGCTAACTGGGGAAGCCATCTGTGTCTCTGCTCTTCATTTCCGAATTCATAGATATGATTGGTACAAAGAGAGTTGTGTGCTGCTACAGAAAGACCAATAGAGGGGTCAACCTGAGAAATTTCGTCCAGAATAGCAACATACTCATGATAGCCTAAACCAGAGCCTCCATATTGTTCAGGAACTACAATTCCCATAAAACCCATCTCACCTAACTGGTGGAATAAGTCTTTTGGAAATGTTTGGCTTTCATCCCATTCCATAATATTCGGTCTGATATTCTTTTCTGCAAATTCTCTAGCCGTTTCCGCTATCATTTTGATGTTGTCAATAGTCTCTGTATTCATATAATAATAGTTAGTTCCCAAAGATAACCAAATTGACGGAATGCTAAAGAAAAATTATTTTATGGATAATATTGGAAAGCAATGCTTTTAATTTTCAATTTTTTATACTTTGATAATTAATACTTTATTAATAAAATATTCAGCTTTTTAGATTTTTTATTTCACTATTTTAGTGTCCCAATTTTTAAGGTATGAAAAAAATTCTACTTCCTATCGTTTTAATTTCCTCTTATTTTTCAGCGCAGGCTCCTGCAGGATATTATAACGGAACGGCCGGATTGACGGGGTATGCCCTGAAGTCAAAACTCCACGATATTATTTCGGAAAAAATGGTTAACTGGCATTATGACGACCTTAAAGTGTTGTACGGACAAACTGATCTTGATAAATATTATGATCATGATGCATCCAATACTCAATACCTGCTGGATATCTATTCAGAAATCCCTTCCGGTCCGGATGCATATGAATATACTGCGGGTCAGATGGTGGCAGGTGTCAGTATGGAAGGCCAAGGGTATAACAGGGAGCATATGATACCGCAGAGTACATTCAGTACAAACTCATCCATCAGCGATTATCCTATGTATTCGGATCTGAATTTTATTATTCCTGCTGATGCATATATTAACCAACGGAGGAGCAACTATCCTTATGGAATAGGAAACAATACGAATCATTATATTTTTACCAATACTTCGAGAATCTCTAACGCAGCCATTCCGAATTATCCTTATACCGGAAGGGTTTACGAGCCTGTTAATGAATTCAAAGGTGACATTGCAAGGACCTTATTGTACTTTGCAGTAAGATACGAAGGAAAATTAGGTTCATTCAATACAGCGTATACTACATCTGCCAATCTTACTCCGGCTACAGATCAATGCCCATTGGATGGGACTGAAGAAAGAGCCATTGATCTTCCCTATATCGCAATGCTGAAGCAGTGGAGTACTGCAGATCCTGTTTCCCAAAGAGAAATTGACCGGAATAATGCCATCTATACCATACAAAAAAACAGAAACCCCTTTATTGATCATCCAGAGTGGATTGATATGATCTGGTCAGAAACTCCGGACAATATTGCTCCGGCAGCTCCGGGATCACTGGTTTCAACCCAGCAGAATGCTTATTTTATCAATCTGAACTGGATAGCCTCTCCTGACACAGATATTTTAGGATACCGGGTTTATATGAACGGATCAGCAGCACCTGTAGCTGTTACAAAGGGAACTTCTATAAGCATAGACCACCTGAGCCCGTCAACAACTTATACTTTTACTGTGAAAGCTTTTGATAAAGCCTATCTGGAGTCTCCATTCAGTAATACAGTTACAGCTTCAACAATTGCTTCGGATTCATTTGCTCCGGATCTTATGATTACAAAATATATATCAGGGACCAATACAGATTTCGTTAAGAATAACGCTCTGGAAATTGTTAATAAAACCGGACATGAGGTTAATTTAAATAATTACAGGATCAACATCCAGTTCAAAAACAGTTCTACAAATGCCATCTACAGCGGGGATACATATGAGTTGGAAGGCAAAGTAGGAAACAATGAAACTTTTGTTATTCTGAATCCAAAAGGTACTTTGTCATGCTACACCCCTGATCAGGCAAAATTTGTGACGGCTTCTGATCCTATGATGTTTGCGGGAGAAAATTATGTGGAACTTGCGTATAATAAAACAGTAACGGTAGATGCTATCGGAGTGAAATATGCTATCAATAACAACGGGAATGTATCTTTATACAGAAAGAGCACCATCAGCCAGCCCTCCAATACATTTAATATCAGCGAATGGGATTCTTATCCCTCCGATTATTGTCAGAACCTGGGTGGCACCCTGTCTGCCGCAGAATTGATTGCTGCCAATAATGAATTTACCATCTATCCGAACCCGGTTTATGATAATATCTATGTAAAAGGAGAAACGGAGAAAGTGAAAACAGCTCAGATCATTGATCTTTCAGGAAAAGTGATTTACACGGAAAAAGATCCATTCAGGTATAAGAAAAATATTTCAGTGCAAGGTATCCCAACGGGAATTTATTTCTTGAAGCTTGATGAAAAGACACATCAGTTTATTAAAAAATAAATATCAGATTTAAATACTATTATTTTTATAACAAGCCAAACCTAACAGGTTTTTAAAACCTGTTAGGTTTATTTTTATATTGTGTATAATAGTTTAAAAGATTGCTTCGCTTTACTCGCAATGACTGTCCTAGCCCTGATAGGAGCGGTTACCCCGGAGCATAGTGGGAGAGTTGAAGGTTAAGAAGCTGGAAAGATTGGAGCGGGGAGTATGAGCGGATAGCAGGAATAGCTTCTTACCATAAAAAGTGCAAAAAAGTAGAGTTAAAATAAAAAAATACTAAAAATTCCCACTTGATTTTGGTTATTGATAATTTTGCAGCTTTTATACAATGCCTTAAAAACCTTATGCTTACTGCATCATTGATATAAGCTGATTCACTAATAATCAATATCTATAAGGGTTTCTGCTTATATTTTTTATATATAAGTAATTATGCTTATATTTGCAGTATGATAGCGGTCATTACCGGTGATATTATAAATTCACAGCATGCGGACACTGAAGTTTGGATTACCAGACTTAAAAATCTTCTCGAAAGATGGGGAAGCGCTCCTCATACATGGGAAATCTACAGAGGAGATGAGTTCCAGTTCAAATGCAATATTGATGATGTTTTCTGGCGTTTTCTGGCCATAAAATCTCTTATTAAAAGTCTCGAAAATTTAGATGTAAGAATGGCTATAGGTATTGGCGAGGAAAGTTTTTCTTCTGAGAAAATCACAGAATCTAACGGTACGGCTTATGTGCATTCCGGAAGACTGCTTAATGACCTTAAAAACGACGGACATACCGTTGCGATCAAAACTTCCAGTGACCCGGTAGACAGAGATCTTAATATTCTGTTGAAATGGTCGTCCAAAGATTTTGATAACTGGACGATGGCTACTTCGGAGATTATTCATGAAATGATCATGAATCAGGATATCACACAGGAAGATCTTGCTAAGAGATTTGCTATTTCACAGTCTTCTGTAAGCCAGAGACTGAAACGAGCCAACTATGAGCTCATCGTGGAAACCAATCAGTATTTCAGAAAGAAAATTTCAGAACTATAAGCATGATCTTCATCAAACTCATATTGGCACATTTACTCGGAGATTTTATACTTCAGCCAAATTCATGGGTTGCGGATAAGGAGAACCATAAACTAAAAAGTAAGTTTTTATACTTTCATGTTCTCATTCACACCATTTTAAGCCTTATTTTCCTTTGGGATCTGCAGCTTTGGTGGGTGGCGGCTTTAGTGGGAGTTACTCACTTCATTATTGATGCTGCCAAGCTTACTTTCCAGAATGTAAAAAATAAAAAAAGATGGTTTTTCATTGATCAGCTGCTGCATGTTCTGGTGATTGCAGGAGTTTCCTATTATTTCCAGGAATTCAGTTTCGGGTTTTTACAGAATCAGGAATTTTTAAAGATAATGATGGCAGCATTGTTTCTGACAACACCGGCTTCTATTTTTATCAAAATCTTATTGTCATCATGGACACCTGCTCCGGATGGCCCCAACACTATTCAAACCGAATCTTTATCAAGTGCCGGGAAATATATCGGAATTTTAGAACGCCTGCTGGTTTTCACTTTTATCATGGTGAATCACTGGGAAGGCGTAGGTTTCATGGTGGCTGCCAAATCTGTTTTCAGGTTCAGCGACCTTGCACAGGCAAAACAGAGAAAACTTACAGAGTATGTATTAATTGGTACATTACTGAGTTTTGGACTGGCTGTCTTAACAGGAATAATAATACAATAAATCAATAAATCTAACTACAATTTAGAAAGTAAAATTATGAGTCAAAAGAAAGAAATGTTGTACGAGGGGAAAGCAAAACAGGTATTTGCAACCGATAATCCTGATGAAGTAGTAGTACGTTTCAAAGACGATGCTACAGCATTTAACGCTCAAAAAAGAGGTCAGGTAGACCTTAAGGGGGAAATGAACAACGCAATCACAACCCTTATTTTTGAATACTTAAATGAAAAAGGGATCAAAACTCATTTCATCAAAAAACTAGACGAAAGAGAGCAGCTGGTAAGAAAAGTTTCTATCATTCCTTTGGAAATGGTAGTAAGAAACTACTCTGCAGGAAGTATGGCACAAAGATTAGGAGTAGAAGAAGGAATTAAGTCTCCGGTAACGATCTTCGATATCTGCTATAAAAAAGATGAGTTGGGAGATCCGCTTATCAATGATCACCACGCTGTTTTCTTGGGAGCAGCTACTTACGAAGAGCTTGACGAGATGTATGAGTTATCTTCAGATATCAATGACATCCTTATCGACCTGTTTGATAGAATCAATATCATTCTGGTAGATTTCAAAATCGAATTAGGAAAAACTTCAGACGGTGAAATCATCTTAGCAGATGAAATTTCCCCTGATACCTGCAGACTTTGGGACAAAGATACCATGAAGAAATTAGATAAAGACAGATTCAGAAGAGACCTGGGAGAAGTTACTGAGGCTTATGTAGAAATCTACAACCGTCTTAAAAATCTTTTACAGAAATAAGATTTCAGATAACAGATTTCAGATGTTGGCGCTGAAATAATTTGTTAATTCAAGCAAAATTAAAATTTGAAGTTGGCTTTAGTCTGAAATCTGAAATCTGACTTCTAAGATCTACAATTAGAAAAAATAGAAATGAAAAGTTTAGACATTCATAAAAGTGAATATTTAAAACAGTTTGAAACCCAGACTTACGGAAGGAATCTTTTCAGAACTCAGGAAGAGGAAAGACTGGATGCTCCGAACGAAGAATGTGGGATCTTCGGGTTGTATTCTGATAATGATCTGGATACATTCTCGCTTTCACAGTTTGGACTTTTTGCTTTACAGCACAGAGGCCAGGAAGCTTGTGGTATTTCCGTTTTAAAAGATGGAAGAATCACCAACATGAAAGACGAAGGACTTGTTTTAGATGTTTATAAAGACATTCAGGAACCTGAAACTTTTATGGGAAATTCTGCAATCGGGCATACCCGCTATACCACTGCAGGAGATAAAAAGAAATATAATTTCCAGCCATTTTTCGCGAAAAACGAATATGACCAGATTATACTCTCTATAGCACACAACGGTAATCTTACCAATGCAAAAGAATTAAAAGCGGAATTAGAGGCTGAAGGCGTTGTTTTCAGAGCGACTTCCGATTCTGAAGTCATCCTGAGACTGATCCAGAAAAACCTTGACCTGGGTCTTCGCGGTGCTATTAAAGCAACCATGGAAAAGATTGAAGGCGCTTATTCAGTAGTAGGAATGACAAGGAATAAATTCTTTGCATTCAGAGACTTTAACGGTATCCGTCCGCTGGTATTGGGTGCTATTGATGAAAAGTCTTATGTAGTGGCCTCAGAATCTGTTGCATTAGACGCTGTAGGCGCTCAGTATGTACGTGATATCCTTCCTGGTGAGATCATTTATACCAATGAAAACGAACCCGGCAAGCTTCATTCTTATATGATGGATGAGGCCAAAGGAAAGCAGAGAATCTGTTCTTTTGAATATATTTATTTTGCAAGACCTGACTCTACCTTAGAAAACATTAATGTATATGAGATCAGAGAAAAATCCGGAGAAAAAATCTGGGAACAGGCTCCTGTAGAAGCTGATCTGGTAATCGGAGTTCCGGATTCCGGGGTTCCTGCTGCTATTGGTTTTTCAAAAGCTTCCGGAATACCTTTCCGCCCGGTTTTGATCAAAAACAGATATATTGGAAGAAGCTTCATTGTTCCTACACAGGAAATGAGAGAAAGGGTAGTGAACCTTAAGCTGAACCCTATCATCTCTGAGATGAAAGATAAGAGAGTAGTGATCATTGACGATTCTATCGTTCGAGGAACGACATCTAAGAGACTTGTTAAAATTCTAAAAGATGCAGGTGTAAAAGAGATCCACTTCAGAAGTGTTTCTCCGCCAATTATTGCACCATGTTATCTTGGAATTGATACTCCGTCTAAAGATGACCTTATCTCTGCCAATATGACAACTGAAGAACTTAAGAACTACCTTGGTGTAGATTCTTTAGAGTTTTTAAGCATCGATAACCTGAAAGATATTTTAGGATCAGCCAACCACTGTTTTGGATGTTTTACAGAAGAGTACCCTGTAGGAAAAGGAGAAGAGGTAGATTTATTCAATTAACCTCTTTATTGAAATAGTAAATAAAATAGCCGGGTTTTATAACAACCGGCTATTTTGTTTCATAAATGTAGCAAAAGCTTAATATTCCAGTATTATACAATATACAGTAGAGTTTTAATTTTGACAGATTAAAACTTCAATATGAAAAGCGTATTCTTTACGGGTGTTCTTCTGGTATGGGCCCAATTATATTCTTCACAGACTTTTGATAAGCAGGCACACCGCGGAGGAAAATCCCTTTATCCGGAAAACACAATCCCGGCCATGAAAAATGGCTTAAAAATGAACGTAACAACACTGGAAATGGATCTGGCCATCACGAAAGATAAAAAGGTAATTCTTTCCCATGATGCTTTTCTTTCTCCTGAATTGGTAACAAAGCCGGATGGAACGTATATTCCAAAAGACTCCGGCTTCTATTATAAAATTTATGAAATGCCCTATGCCAAAATTCAAACTTTTGATGTAGGTCTAAAGAAATTGGCTAATTATCCGGATCAAAAGAAAATAAAGGTCCGGAAACCACTATTTTCGAATGTAATAGACGCATGTGAGGCTTATGCCCGCGAGCTGAAAAGACCACTGCCTTTTTATAATATAGAAACAAAAACGCGTCCTTTCTCCGATAATATATTGCATCCGGAACCCAAAGAATTTGTTGATCTTATGATGAAGGTTATTATAGAAAAGAAGATCCAGGATAGAGTGATTATCCAGTCTTTTGATCCGAGAACACTGGAAATCGTCCATAAGGAATATCCTGCGATCATGACTGCTTTACTGGTAGAAAAAGTAGATGATAAAAAACGGGCTCAGCAGCAGGCTTATTTTAAAAACATTCCTGCAGAAAAATTCAAAATGTATCCTGATCATCTGAGTGGAGTAGCTGGAGATATGAAATTCCTAAGCTTTACTCCAACAATTTACAGTCCCGATCATCATCTTGTCACACCTCAATTGGTACAGGAATGCCATTCATTAGGGATGAAAGTAATCCCATGGACAGTGAATACCAAAGAAAGATTAAAGGAATTAAAAGAAATGGGAATAGATGGTGTAATCAGTGATGACCCGAGAATATTTGAATAACAATTGAGATGACTCAAATGCATAAAATAAATAGCCAGAAGAAATTCTTCCGGCTATTTTATGCGTGCAGGTTAATGCACTTCGGTTAAAAAAATTGGTTCTTCTAATTAGAATTTATAGTTCAGCCCTAACTGAAACACTCTGTTGTTGTTTTCAGCTGCAGGTCTGCTCTTTTCAATTTTTGTCAAACTGTTTACATATCTTGCACTGATACCGATATTAGGAGTGATGTCATATCCTAAACCAAGACCCAATCCAAAGTTGAATCTATTGATATCATCTTTGTTGATATCTTCAGTATTTGAACTTGTAGTAGTGGTAGTAACACCTCCTGTAGTACTTGCTACAGTAGTTTCTCCTTTAGTTTTACCATTAATGAAATAACTGAATTCAGGTCCTGCTTCAATATAAAACTTATCAGTAGGTCTCATTTGAACCATTAATGGAACTGAAATGTAATTCATCTTTATTCTGCCTTCTTCTTTAGTCTTTACATTCGTAACTCCATTATCAGTTTCTGTAGAAGAAAGTACATCTTTTGCACCCATTTGGTTGTATAATACTTCTGGTTGGATACTGAATTGTTTTGAAATTGGAATATTAACGAATGCACCTGCGTGGAAACCTAGTTGCTGGCTGTTGATACCAAACTTCTGCTCACTGAAATAAGCTGAGTTTCCTCCGGCCTTGATTCCGAACCTAACGGGTTGAACATCTTTTTTTAAAGGTGATGCATTGACTGTTTTCGTTTCTGTCTCCTGAGCAAAAGCAAGCGTACCCGCAGTTAATGCCAATCCTAAAAATAACTTCTTCATAATTTTATTTTTTAATTTTACTATTTGTGTGTCGGATGATTTCTTACCAGACTCGGATTATTTTGCAAATTGCTTGCCAAAGTTGAAAAACTCCTGTTTATAAGGGGTTTTGCGTGGTTTTAAGAAAGTTTTTTTTTAATCATTTATCCCTTTTTAATGAATAAATGTATTGTCAGGCTCTGTATTTTTGTGAAGAGTTTAATGCCAAAAATGCTTTTTTGTTGATAATTGAATTGATGAAAATTTAAAATCAGGAATATTTTTTAGAAAACCCAGACATAAAAATACCGGACTTTAAGCCCGGTATCAATTGAAAATAATCAATATCTCTATTTAAACTTATAAGCTACTCCTAACTGAAGCGCATTATTTCTGATTTTGTCTTCCTGATTGTATTTATAAACTTCAGTAATACCAGCTGTAAATCTGGCTGTAACAGCAAAGTTTTTAGTAAAAGAATATCCGGCACCAATACCTAATCCAACATTGAATCGGTTAAAGAGACTCATTGAAATATTTTGTGAAACATGTTCCGTATGGTCAATCGTTACTGAATTTCCGGTAGTTTCAATAGTGGTTAAATCTCCTTTTGTTTTTCCGCCTAACAAATACCCAAATTCAGGGCCAGCCTCTACATAAAGCTGGGGAAGAATATTATATTGCACCATTACAGGAAGTGTAAGGTAATTTAGTGTTGTGCTGTAATCATAGTGTTGGTTTCTTCTATAACTGCCTGAACTTGTTCTGTAATTATAATCTGATTTTGATCCTAACTGACTGAAAAGAAGCTCCGGCTGAATACTGAATTTAGCAGAAACAGGAATGTTTGCGAATACTCCTGCATGAAATCCTGCTTTCATTTTTTCATTGTTATCATACTCATAACCATCTCCTCTGGTAAGCGTAGAACCATTCAAGCCTGCTTTAATCCCGAATGTAACAGGAGATGAAGGGGCTGCAGTTTGAGTTTTTTCCTGTGCACTTGCAAAAAGACCCGTAGCTAAGGCCATTGCTGCAAAAAATTTATTCATGATTAAAAGTTTAATTTAAATTTGCTTCATTGCCGCAAAATACCTGCCACAAAAGGGAAAAGTGATAAAACTCATACGATAAGCGAAAAAGTCAGGCTTAAACTAATAAACCTGACTTTTTCTATTGAAATCAAAATGTATTTTAATTAATACACAAAACATTTTTCAATATTTTGTGTGGCTCTAAATGCCAACCAATTGGATGTCGTTCTCGTTAAAGTTTATGGTAATAGTTATATTTCTGTGTTGAAATTCAGCTGGGTTTATCAGGTGAATCCATATATACCTCCTGTAAAAACAGAAACCGCAACATTGGAAATGCCGGATAGAGTACAATCACTACTCAAGAGGCAAATTTCTTGCCAAAAAAATTAAATACATAAAAAAAGCCGGATTTCCATTAAATCCGGCTTGTATTGATTAAAAGGCCTGCTTTAAAGCCTACCTGAGTCCTTAGAATTTATAAGCTAAACCTATCTGGAATACTCCGTTTCTAGAAGCATCACCGTTATTGTTTTTAGGAACATCAGATAATCCTGCGGTATATCTTAAATTCACTCCGATATTTTGTGTGAAATAATATCCTGCTCCAAGACCAATTCCGAAATCAAAAGTTTTCAAATTGTCTTTAACATCTACAGATGCACCGTTACCTTTTCCTTTAGCACTGATAAGGAAACCGAATTGAGGACCTGCTTCTACATATAGATTAGGAATCAGGTTATACTGTAACATTACCGGTACTGCGATATAATCCATATTTAATTTTATATCACTGTTAGACTTAGCTTTACCACCCAAGCCGCTGTATAATACTTCTGGCTGTACAGAGAAATCTTGTGCTACTGGAATATTTGCGAAAACACCACCATAAAATCCAGCTTTTGAATTTAAATCGCTGTTAGAAATAGTAGAGATATTAAGACCTGCTTTTACTCCGAATCTAACTGGAGAAGATGAAGCAGTAGAAGTTGAAGTCTTCTGAGAGAATGCGAAAGTACCTGCTATTAGTGCAAGACCTAAAAAAATCTTTTTCATAAGTTTTATTTTAATAGTTTTTAAGTTTTATTTAACATTTCATTAAGAATCAAACACCGTGCCAAAGTTTTAAAAAATCCTGTTGATCCCTTATTTATCTCTATTCAAAGCAGTTTTTCTTCTTTTAAGCAAAAAACCGGACTCAAAATGAGCCCGGCCTTACTTTAATTATAAAAACTGATGAAAAAAGCTGATAATGCTTTAGAATTTGTAATTTACCCCTATCTGGAATACACCGTTTTTCACAGATCCGGTTCTGTCATATCCGTATTGATATTTTGTTTTCACAATATCAGACAATCCGGCAACATATCTTGCGTTTATACCAATGTTTTTAGTAATGTAGTAGCCTGCTCCCAATCCGATTCCAAAGTCAAAAGATTTAGTTGCATCTTTGAAAGCACCAGTAGAAGCACTTTTCTTTAGCCTAGCATCAATTAAAAAGTTAAATTGCGGTCCTGCTTCCACATATAAATTAGGAAGTGCATTGTATTGAAACATTACAGGAACTGAAAGATACTCTAAATTAAGTTTTGCATTACTGCCTCCCTTTTCTTTGGCGCCTACACCACTGTACAATACTTCAGGCTGAACAGAGAAGTCTTTTGCGACAGGGATGTTCACAAAAGCCCCGCCATAAAATCCTGCTTTTGAATTCATATCCATATTAGAAAGGCTGGAAACATTAAGTCCTGCTTTCAAACCGAATCTGATGGTAGAGGAAGAAGGTGCTGATGAAACAGTTGCATCATTTGAAGTGGAAGTGCTTTGAGCAAAAATAAAAGTACCTGCAATAGTTGCCAGGCCTAAAAAAATCTTTTTCATAGATTAGTTTTATTATAAGTTGTTTAACGCTCGGAAAGCAACAAACTATATGCCGTGAAACCCCTTCGATAAAGACTTTATTATACTTTAACAGATCGATAAATCAATTATTTGGGAAGTATTTTTTATATTTTATCAAAGGTTCAATACTTTACCGTAAAAAAAAGACCAGATTAAAAATTAATCTGATCTTTTCTATTGAATATAAAATTTGTTAGTGAATGTATACGCTTATTTGAATTTATAAGCTAATCCTACCTGAAATAGGTTGTTTCTGACAGCATCAGATCCGCTAGGTCTGTCTTTTGCCACATCAGTTAAACCAGCAACATATCTTGCTGTAAGACCTAAGTTCGGAGTGAAGTAATACCCAGCACCAAGTCCGATACCAAAGTTAAATGTATTTAAGTTGTCTTTGTAATTGTCTGTGGTATTTGACTGACCGCTTGATTCATTTTTGAATTTGTTTTTAGCACTTACCATGAAACCGAATTCTGGTCCTGCTTCCACATAAAGGTTTGGAATAAGGTTGTACTGGAACATTACCGGTACTGTAATATAATCTAATTTAGTAGAAGCTGAATATTTTGTTCCTGCTAAAGTATAATCTGATTTATTACCATACTGTGAATACTGCACCTCCGGCTGAACGCTGAATGAAGCTGCTAATGGAATATTGGCAAATACACCTGCGTTGAATCCTATTTTAGATTTCTGATCATCAAGACCACTGTCTTTTGAAAGTGAAGATACGTTCATTCCCCCTTTTACACCAAATGAAACCGGATTAGTAGATGTGTTTCCTGTCTGTTGAGCGAATGCGAATGTTCCTGCAGTTAACGCTAATCCTAAAATTAACTTTTTCATAACTTTAATTTTTTTAATTTTACTCTTTCTTAATTTTAAATTTTACTACTGTTCAGCATTTTCAGTTGAACGCAGAGTATCTTTCAAATTGCTTGCCAAAATATTTTTCATGAGTAAAATCAATAAAAAAATCACTTAGTACGTAAGTGATTTTATATTTATGTTGCTGATTTACATGATGTTGAAAAATAAACAAACATTTGTTTAGAAGAAATCTAAATTGATGATTTTATCAAAAACAACCGTTAAAGCGGATATTTTTTTCTAAAAACCCGTTAAGCATCATTCAATTTTCTATAAAATGTGAGCGATTCAAGGATGTTTTTCTGACTGCACTGGTTATCATAGGTACAGGAACCAATTCCTGAAAGCAGGGAGAAGTTTATTTTACTGTCTGTATTCTTTTTGTCATTCAATAATAAGGCTGTGATATCTTCATCTTTAAAATCACTGATATCAAGATACGGATAGTACCGCTGTATGTTTTCAATAATCATTTTTGCATCATCTTCAGAAATAAGGTTTTCAAGATATCCCAGATGTGCTTCGGCAATCATTCCCATGGCAACTGCTTCGCCATGAAGGATAGGGTTTCCCTGCTGCAAGCATAGACTTTCCACAGCGTGGCCTATTGTATGGCCAAAGTTCAGTGTTTTTCTTATATTCTGTTCATGGAAATCCTGGTCTACGACATTCTGCTTGATATTCATAGAGGTCTGAATATGGGGAGTTATGGTTTCCACTTCCAGTTTACGGATCTGAATCAGCTGATCCCAATGGTTTTTATTGGCGATTAATCCATGCTTAAGCATTTCAGCAAATCCACTTCTCAATTCTTTAAAAGGCAGTGTTTCCAGAAATTTCGGGAAAATGAATATCTGTTCCGGGAAAGCGAAGGTTCCCACCATATTTTTATAGTGCATCAGATCAATACCCGTTTTTCCTCCTATAGAGGCATCACACATCGATAAAAGGGTAGTAGGGATATTGATGAATTGTATTCCTCTTTTGTAAGTAGATGCAACAAATCCGCCCATATCAGTAATTACACCGCCACCAAGGTTGATAACCAGTGCTTTTCTATCGGCCTGCATTTCTGTAAGAATTTCCCAAAGCTGATTGGCGGTCTGGATATTTTTCATTTCCTCGCCGGCCTCGATCTCTAAAATTTCAAAGCCAAGATCTGTTTCCATATTTCCTAAAAGAACAGGAAGGCAGTATTCATGGGTATTTTCATCTACAAGAATGAAAATTTTACTGAAAGAATTCTCGTGAAGAAACTGGTTGAGCTGTGAAAAATTATCATTTAATATTGTTATCATCTTCGTTTGTATGTAAATTAAAATGTAAACTATAATGCAAAGTTATGATTCTTAATTTTTAACTCGTAACTAAATTACTATCTTTGCAGAAATTTTTAGAATGAGCAGAGATAATAATAATTCAGACAGACCAAAGAGACCAAGAATTTCAACCAAGAAAAGTTCTGATGATTCTCGTGCTTCCAGATCTGGAAATTCTTCAGGATCAAAACCTTTTAAAAAGCCTTTCTCTAAAGATGGAGGAAAAAAAGGCCCGGAACATAGAGGATCCAACTCAAGATTTGAAAAGAAACCTTTCAAAAGTAATACCGACAGTTTCGAAAATTCCAATGACGATCTTGGTTCAAAATCTGAAAAAAAACCTTATATCACGAACAAAAGTGAGAGCTATGAGAAGAAATCTTTCGGAAAACCTAAGAGAGGCGGAAAAAGTTTCGATACAAGGGATAAGTATGAAAGAGGCAGTCTGAAATACGGAAGAAGACCTTCTAACGGTGAGGAAAGAAATGATGACAGAGCTAAGTCTTTTGTACAGAAAAGAAGGCTGAATAAAATTGAAAAAGACGTTGTTAAAGACAGCATCCGACTTAACAAGTATATCGCGAATTCCGGGATCTGCAGCAGAAGAGAAGCTGATGACCTTATTACTCAGGGATTGGTGGAAGTAAACGGAAAGGTGGTAACTGAAATGGGATACCAGGTGCAGAAAACAGACAGAGTAGTTTTTGATGGACAGAATATTACGCCTGAAAAGCCTGTATATGTACTTCTGAACAAGCCAAAAGGTTATATTTCTACAACAAAAGATGATAAAGCAAGAAAAACTGTAATGGATCTGGTAGCTAATGCTTCGCCTTACAGACTTTTCCCGGTTGGAAGACTTGACCGTTCTACAACAGGTGTTATTTTATTGACCAATGATGGGCATATGACAAAAAAATTAACGCATCCATCTTTTGATGCTAAAAAGATTTATCATGTAACATTGGATAAAAAACTTACCGGTGAAGATTTACGTCTTATTGCAGAAGGAATCCGTCTTGATGAAGGAGTAGCAGTTGTTGATCAGATTTCATACATTGAAGGAAAGCCGAAGAATGAAATTGGAATCGAGATCCACATCGGATGGAACCGTGTTATCAGAAGAATTTTCCAAAGATTAGGATACGAAGTAGAGTCTTTAGACAGGGTAATGTTTGCAGGATTAACGAAGAAGAATATCAAGAGAGGACACTGGAGAATCCTTACAGAGCTGGAAGTAAACAACCTTAAAATGCTTTAAAAGAATGAGGTAACTCATAATTCTTTTAAAAGTAATGCAAGAGTAAAGAATAAAAAGCGCAGAATTTTCTGCGCTTTTTTATTTTATCTGCCTGTGAATTTTGATATTCTAAACAGGACAATCATAATTCATTATTATCCTAGTACCGTTACCCCTTTTTCAATCATTTCATAGATTGCATCTCTGGCGTTATCAGGCTTTACGTTTACCGCACGTGTTCCGTTGAAATGAAGACAAGTTACATATCCGTTGGCAACAGCATCTAACGCAGTGAATTTAACACAATAATCTAATGCCAGTCCCACGATTTCTACCAATTGGATATCATGATATTTCAGGAAATCATCCAAACCGGTTTTCATAAAGTGGTTATTGTCCTGGAAACCGCTATAGCTGTCAATTTCAATATTTTTCCCTTTCTGTACAATGTGTGTTACTTTGTCTCTGTTCAGATCTTTGTGGAATTCCGCACCGAAGGTTCCCTGGACACAGTGATCAGGCCACATAAATTGTGGAACACCATTTAAAATAATGCTTTCTCCTACCTTTCTTCCATTGCTGCTTGCAAAGCTTTTATGTCCTGCCGGATGCCAGTCTTGTGTAAGGACAACCTGGTCATATGCATTTTCCTCCATCAAAAGATTGATGTAAGGAATAACTTCACCGGATCCGGGAACGGCAAGTGCTCCGCCTTCACAAAAATCATTCTGCACGTCGACTATTATTAACGCTTTTTTCATATTTTGATTTCTCGAATTTTTGATAAATTTACAAAACTAATCTTCAAAAATTTGTCCAAAACTGAATTATCGGACAAATCGGCAATGTAAATTTTTAATACTCAAAGAATGAAGAGGTTAAAATTTAAAATAATTAATCTTTGTCAGCTGAGTATGAGATTTGAAGCATAAACCAAATATCAATAGCTTATCTTTGCAGGAAATAAGTATTTTATGTCATTTGAGTCTTTAGGATTATCACACAATATTATTCGTTCTGTTAACAAATTGGGGTATTTAAAACCGTTTCCGATACAGGAACAGGCGGTTCCCATAATTTTGCAGGGGAAGGATCTGATGGGAATTGCACAGACGGGTTCCGGAAAAACGGCTTGTTTTGTAATGCCGATTTTAGAAAAATTACAGCATGCAGAAATTAAAAAAGGACGTCATATTCAGGTTTTAATATTAGTTCCTACCCGTGAATTAGCAATTCAGATTGATGAAGTTTTCAAAGCTTTCACAGAAAATCTGAAAAGGGAGATCCGTACAATGGCCGTATATGGTGGCGTTTCCATCAATCCGCAGATGAAAGGAATGTTTGGCGTGGAAGTTCTGATCGCAACTCCGGGACGTTTGCTGGACTTAATAGATCATAATGCATTGAGTATTTCAGGAATTCAGCATCTGGTAATCGATGAAGCCGACAAAATGTTTCAGTTAGGGTTTGGTGAGGAAATGAATAAACTTTTCGCGCTGATGCCTGTAGTGAAACAGACAACTTTGTTTTCAGCAACCCTGAATGATAAAGTTGCTGAAATGAAAGAACGCCTGTCTATCAACCCAACCATTATAGAAATTAAAAAAGAAGAGGTTGAAATTGATAATATCGAGCAGCTTGCCTATCATGTTGCTCCGGAAAATAAAGGACCTTTTTTACGATATCTGATTAAAGAAAAGAAAGTTGAAAAAGCGCTGGTTTTTGTCTCATCCACAAGATCTGCGGATAATCTGGTAGAGAAGCTTAAAAAGAATAAAATTAAAGCAGTGGCCGTTCACAGCCAGAAATCACAGGGAGCCAGAAGAAATAACCTGGAAGAGTTCAAAGTAAACGGAGCGCAGATTTTGGTGGCGACAGACTTAATTGGCCGTGGAATTCATATCGAATCCCTGCCCTGTGTGATCAATTATGAATTACCGCGCTCACCTTCGGATTATATTCACCGTATCGGAAGAACAGGACGTGCCAATGAAAAGGGAACAGCAATCAGTATTCTGACAGATGATGAATTGCAGCATTTCAGAGTGATTCAAAAGAAAATGGGCAGAAAAGTAACACTGCAACGGACAGAAGGTATTGATTTACATGGGTACTAATACCTGATTTTACATACACAAGGCTTCAGTTTTTATAATTGAAGCCTTAATTATTAGCCAAGAAGTGCATTTTTATAAAGTATTATCTGTATAATTAATGCTTTATTCACTTCATATTCTTGAAATTTTGATAAATTTACATCCGTGATATTTGAAAGTTGTCCAAAAAATAAAAATCGGGCAAATCGGTACATATTTTTAAAATTAAAACCTGAGCAATGAGTGATTTAGAGAAAAAAAAGTTTCCAATAGGACCGTTTGAAGTTCCTGAAAATATATGTGATATTACATTGGATACTTATATCAAAGTAATCAAAGATTTTCCCGGCCGGCTAAAAAACCTCATTGAACATTTTACAGACGACCAGCTGGATACTCCTTACAGAGAAGGCGGATGGACAGTAAGACAGGTTGTGAACCATCTTTCAGACAGCCATATGAATAGTTTTATCCGTTTTAAACTGGCTCTTACGGAAGACAATCCTACTATAAAGCCTTATGATGAAGCGAAATGGGCCGAGCTTCAGGACAGTTTTCATATGCCTGTAAAACCTGCTATGAGAATGTTAAAAGGAACACATCAAAGATGGGTTACACTTCTTCAAAGCCTTACCAATAAACAGTTTGAAAGAACCTTCCATCATCCTGAGCACAATAAAAATTATAATCTGAGAGAAAGCCTTGCTTTATACGCCTGGCATTGTAATCACCATTATGCTCATATCGAAAATCTGAAGATAGAAAAAGGTTGGTAAGAAAAAGTCTTAATAATCCTATATATTATAAGGAAATTGTCAGCAGGATTTCCATGTTATCTGAAAATTCCCCTGCAAAATGGGGGAAAATGAACGTATGCCAGATGCTAAGGCATTGTGATCTGGTGCTTCAGGTGGCTTTGAGAAAAGTGGAACTTCCCTGTATCAATATTTTATTTAAGGCAATAGGGTCTGCTACTAAAATAGAAATGTATGTTTTCAATAATGGAATTCCCAGAAACATGCCTACTTTTCAAAAACTAATCGTTAATTTTGAGTGTGATTTCGATGCATCAAAAACCAATCTGCTGAAAACGCTGGAAAAATTCCGGGAAGTTTGTGAAAAAGGCCAACTTCCGGATCATCACAGATTATTTGGTAAAATGACTGAAAAAGACTGGACATTTTTAGAATACAAACATCTTGATCACCATCTAAAACAATTTAATGTATGAGTTTTTTTGATAAAATATTCGGAGGAAAAAATGAAACCCCTGATCGAAAATCGTTCTGGAAAAAGATAGAGTCTGAAGAAGATCTTGCCAAAGCAATAGAAGATTCATTTCAGAATAGAATAGCAATATTTAAACATTCTACAAGCTGTTTCATCAGCAGGACTGTTCTGAAAAATTTTGAAAAAGAAGTTGAAAATTCAGATCAGCCGGTTCATGTATATTATCTGGATCTGCTGGCTCACAGACCTGTTTCCAATAAAATAGCAGCAGATTTTGAAATCAGACATGAAAGTCCGCAGCTGATTGTAATAGAGAACGGAAAACCTGTAAACAATGCTTCCCACCAGGATATCTCTTTAAGTCAGATCGTATCATGAAGAATATAAATAATTATCTAGCCAAAGTGTTAAATGTTCCGCTTCAGAATGTGAACACATGCAGCCTGCACTATGAAGTAAAGAAAATACCTAAAAACCAGTTTCTTCTTCAGTATGGTGAAATCTGCCGACATATTTTCTTTGTAGAAAAAGGATTGATAAAGATGTATTCTATTGATAAAAACGGAAAAGAACATATTATACAGTTTGCCCCTGAAAGCTGGCTGATTTCTGACCGAAGCAGTCTTTATTTCAATGAAAAATCTATCTACTATATAGAAGCTGTGGAAGATTCAGAGGTTCTGTTTTTACACCCTGATTTCTTTAATAAACTGGTAGAGCAATTTCCGAACAGTATTGAAAGAAGTGATTTCCTTCTTCAGAAACACATCAGAAGCCTTCAGAACAGAATCAATTCTTTGCTGGGAGAGACCGCAGAAGAAAGATACATGAAATTCATTAAAATGTATCCGGATTTGCTGCTGAGAGTACCACAATGGATGATTGCATCGTACCTGGGAATTACTCCTGAGAGTCTGAGCCGGGTAAGAAAAGAACTCGCAAGAAAAAATTTCGTTCCGGATAATAAATAAGAATGGCTGGAAGATGAATAGGAAGCTTGAAGTTCTGGTAACACAAAAGAACTGGTTAATATTTAAACATCCTAATAAAATTAATAAGAATTGACATAAGCTATTCTTAAAACTATAATGACTTCCATCTTCCAGCCTCCATCTTCTCTACTTTAAATAAATCTTTCTGGCAAGCTGCCCAACCTGTCTAAGCTTTGTTTGTGTATCTTCCGACCATGGAAGCCCTATGCACAGCCTCATACAGTTTTCAAACTGCTCCTGAAAGGTAAACATTCTTCCGGGGGCAATGCTTATATTTTGCTTGATGGCCAGATCGTATAATTCTGTGGTTTTTATTTTTTTATCAAATTCTACCCATAAAGACAATCCGCCCTGCGGACGGCTGGTTTTCGTCCCTTCCGGAAAAGAATCTGCAATGGTCTGAACATAATTCTGATAATTGAACTGCAGCGTTCTGCGGAGCTGCTGAAGGTGTTTTTCGTATTTTCCGGATTTCAGGAAGTTCGCAACAGCCTCATTTACAATAGAAATAGAAGAGGTAGAATGAAGGAGTTTAAGCTTCATAATCTTGTCTTTATATTTCCCGGGAGCAATCCAGCCTACACGATAGCCGGGTGCTAAAGTTTTAGATATAGAACTGCAGTACAGCACACTTCCGTCTTTATCAAAAGATTTGCAGCATTTCGGACGGCTGGATCCGAAATAAAGATCTCCATACACATCATCTTCTATGAGCGGAATGTTGTTTTCAGAGAGTATTTTTACAATTTCTTTTTTATTTTCGTCAGGCATACAGCTTCCCAAAGGTGAATTGAAGTTGGGAATGAGCAGACAGATATCTATTTTGGGAATTACTTTTTTTAACGCTTCAATTTCTATTCCGGTAGTAGGATGGGTGGGAAGCTCAAGAACTTTTAACCCTAATCCGTTTGCGAGCTGTAGAATTCCGGGATAACAAGGACTTTCAATAGCAATAGTATCTCCGGGTTTTCCTAAAGCCATCAGACAGAAAGAAAGGGCATTCATACCACCATTGGTAGTGATCAGATCATTTTCACTCAGATTTCCTCCCCACTGTAAAGAACGTATGGCAATCATTCTTCTTAGCTTCAGATTTCCCTGAAGTTCTTCATAATCTGTTCCGCCATCTTTGAGCTCCCGGGTAGCATTTACAATTTCTTTTTTAAGTTTGGCCTGTGGTAAAAGATCTCCTGACGGAATACCAATAGAGAAAAAGGTAAGATTCTTTTTACCCATATTTTCATATATCTTACTGATCAGTTCATCCGGTTCATCATTATTGGCGATCAGTGACGGGCGGCTTACTTCCGGTAAAGGAAGTTTTACAGAGAGAAGCTGGCTTACAAAATAACCGGACTGTGGCTTGGATTCAACCAAAGACTGGGATTCCAGCTCCAGAAAAACCCGCTTGGCGGTATTCATACTCACCTGATGCTCCTGGCATAGCATTCTTACCGAAGGAAGCTTATCTCCGGCCTTTAAAATACCATTTCTGATCTGTCCGGCAATACCGTCTGCAATTTCTGTATATAAAAATTCTTTGCTCATATTTCAAACTGTGCTCATGCAAATATACAAAACTGATACTGTGTTTATCTAATTATCCTTTCTAATTTTGAACCATTAATTAAAAAGCTTGAATAAAATGATGACAAAAGAAATATCAAAAGATGAAAATATAAGCGGATGGATCAATGGTTTTATAGGAGTAGTCCTATTTAGCGGTGGGTTACCCGCTACCAAATTAGCGGTGATGGAGATGAGTCCAACTTTTGTAACAATAGTTCGTGCAGCAGTTGCAGGAGTGTTGGCTCTTATTGTATTATGGATGGGTAAAGAAAAACGCCCTGTCAAAAAAGATCTGATTCCTTTGCTTTTGGTTTCCCTTGGCTGTGTAGTAGGATTTCCTCTTCTTTCTGCATTAGCTCTTCAATATCTTACTTCGGCTCATTCTATTGTATTTCTGGGAATGCTGCCTTTGGCAACGGCTGTGTTTGGGGTTTTACGAGGTGGAGAAAGGCCGCATCCTGTATTTTGGTTTTTTTCAGTGGTAGGAAGTCTCTTAGTGATTGGATATGCCGTTTCGCAAGGAATATCCGCTTCGCCAATCGGAGATATTCTCATGCTGCTTGCTGTTATTTTATGTGGCATGGGCTATGCTGAAGGGGCCAAACTATCTAAAACCTTAGGCGGCTGGCAGGTGATTTCCTGGGCGCTGGTCCTGGCATTGCCTGTTATGATTCCTTTATTTTTTATTTATTTTCCTGATGATATTGGAAATGTCAGCGTTCACGGATGGTTTGGAATGGCTTATATTTCTCTTTTCAGTATGTTCATTGGTTTTATATTCTGGTATAAAGGATTGGCGCAGGGTGGTATTGCTACTGTAGGCCAACTGCAGCTGCTTCAGCCTTTCTTTGGGCTGGCATTGGCCGCCTGGCTTCTTCATGAGCAGGTGAGCATAGGAATGGTTGGGGTAACAATAGGAGTAATCCTATGTGTGGCCGGAACTAAAAAATTTGCGAAATAATTTTAAAAAGAATGGTAGCCACAAGAAATAACCGTGCTGTTTATCCATAAAAACCCCGTTTCCTGATGAGAAATGGGGTTTTTTATGTTTCAATTGTCCCGTCCTGAAATAGCGATACACAAAAAAACAATCGTTATGGAAGAAAACTTAGAAACGCGCTATGTCAAGCGTACCCAGAAAGATTACAGTTTGAATTTGAAACTTCAAATTGTAAGAGAAATAGAAACGGGAAAATCAGGAATTACAGACAGTCGGAAAAAATATGGTATACAAGCACGCTCAACAATTGTTAGTTGGTTGAGAAAATATGGTACCTTTGATTGGGAATACCAAACACCATTTACCATGAAAAAGACTCCTGAACAGCGTATCATGGAATTAGAGGCAGAAGTTAAAGTGCTTGAAAAACAGAAAGCATTTTTAGAGAAACAGGCTTACATTGCTGATAAAAAAGCTATATTTTTTGATATGATGATAAATCTTGCTGAGAAAGAATATGATATTGATATCAGAAAAAACTCATCACCCGAACAATCACCAACTTCCGCAGTGAAGAAAAAGAAACCATAGTTTTTACCTGCGAATTGTTCGGGTTGGATAGACAAGTCTATTACAGAAGTATCCGAGGATATAAACGCTCACAAAGCAAAGCATTAAAAGTAATAACCCTCGTAGAAGATATCCGCATAAAAATGCCAAAATTAGGAGGTCGAAAGCTATATTTTATTTTGAGGGAACCTTTAAGATCTCTGAAAATAGGAAGGGATAAGTTCTTTGATATTTTGAGAGCTAATCATTTATTGATCACATCAAAGAGAAGCTATCATATCACAACCAATTCTCATCATAGATTCAGAAAACATAAAAATCTGATTTTGGAGTACTGTATCAACAAACCCAACCAGGTGTGGGTAGCAGATATTACCTATATTGGAAACAGGAAAAAACCGAGTTACTTAAGTCTGATAACTGATGCTTATTCTAAGAAAATTGTAGGTCACTATGTTGCAGATAATCTCAATACGGAAAGTAGCCTGATGGCATTGAAAAAGGCATTAAAGAACAATAAAACTGATAAAGAATCATTGATTCATCACTCTGACAGGGGATTGCAATATTGCTCAAATGAGTATCAGAAAATATTGATAAAGCATAAGATAAAATGCAGTATGACACAGAACTCTGATCCTTATGAAAATGCTATTGCAGAGAGAGTAAATGGTATTTTAAAACAGGAATTCGATATTGATAAATATGATATTGAGACTTCAATGAGAAGAAAAATTGTGGAGCAATCCATTAGCATCTATAATGAGTTCAGACCACATTTTTCAAATCATTATTTAACACCAAATCAAATGCATGAACAGTCCAAATTAAAAATGAAAACTTATAAAACAAAAAACCAAAGCAAAAATAAATTTACTCTGGTTTAATTATTTATTTTTATCCTTTAATTTGTATCATTATTTCAGGACTAGTCAAATAATCAGCATTACAATATAAAATATGAGTTTTAATTTCCTGATATATTAAAAATAAAATGAATTAATTAATAAGTTTTGGTGAATAAAAATAAAAGCGGTTAAAATTAATAATTATTTTAACGTTTTTTAACTTTTTTACCATTTATTAAGGTTCGGTTTTTGCATACAGATTACAATCAGTTCCCAATGATATTTTTACTAAGACTAAGAGAATAGGAAGAAGAAAACAATTTCAAAACAACTATTATGGTTATCGACGAAAATATTTTGATTTCAGCGGGAGCAGAAACGAAACATTACACCCCTTCAGAAACTATATTCTACGAAGGGGATTCTCCCAATTATTATTACCAGATTATTAAAGGGGAAGTAAAACTTAACAATTACAATGAGGAAGGGAAAGAATTTATTCAAAATATCCTGTCTGCCGGTGAGAGCTGTGGAGAGTCTGTTCTTTTTATAGATAAGCCTTATCCTGTAAATGCAGAAACCATTACTGAATGTAGTGTATTAAGGCTGCATAAATCTCATTTTTTCAATTTGCTGAATAAGTCTCCGGAATTATACATGGAGGTGAGCAGCTTTCTTTCGCAGCGTCTTTACTATAAGTTTATTATGATGCAAAATCTTTCCTCTCAAAATCCGTCTACAAGGCTCAGAGGACTGATGGATTATCTTAAGAGCTTTCAAAAAGATGCCCGGCCATATTCATTTTTAGTTCCCTTAACCAGACAGCAGATGGCAAGTCTTACAGGCCTTTGTGTGGAAACCGCTATAAGAACGATTAAGCACATGGAAAGAGATAAAATTGTAAAAATTGAAAATCGCAAAATCTTATATTAAAATTTTAAATATATTATTGTAATTTTCTATATTTAAAATTTTAGAAGCTATGAAAGCGATAAGCTGTATGAACATTGATGAAAGTATTCTATACTCATTTGGTGCAGAAAACACAGAATATAAAAAACGAGAAACTATTTTTAACGAGGGAGACTCTGCACTTTATTACTTTCAGATCAGTGAAGGAAAAGTAAAGCTTAATAATTATAATGAGGATGGGAAAGAATTTATTCATAATATTTTAGGCAAAAAGCAGAGTTTTGGGGAAGCCATGATTTTTCTTAACCAGCATTATCCGATCAATTCAATATGCCTTGAAGAATCCAGCATTATAAAACTTCCTAAAAATAATTTTCTGGAAATGGTCAGTCAGTATCCTGAGCTTTCTCTGGAAATGAATGCCTGTTTTTCACAGGAGATTTATTATAAATTAAAAATGACGCAAGCTTTGGCTTCTCAAAACCCTATGCAAAGATTGCTGGGCTTATTGGATTATCTTAAAAGCTATCACCATAATGAGTGCCAGCAATGCTTCCACATCGAGTTTACAAGGCAGCAGATTGCCGATCTTACAGGTTTGCGTGTGGAAACTGTGATCAGAACATTAAAAAAGATGGAAAAAGAAGGAAGTATTACATTAAAAGACCGGAAAATTTTGTATTAATATGCATTAACATGATCCAAGTCATAAAAAAGTGAGTTATTCTGACGTATATTTGAGATATAATTATTCATATAATTCCTGAGATCATAGCTTAGTAATAGGAACATAAAAAAGCATTTGCTTTTATTTCATTTTAATTACCGACACCCAACTGTTGCCGTCTAATATTAGCCACGGACTGCAATATACATGACCAAATATTAATAATAAAATTGAATTATGAACACCAGAAATTCACGAAGCCGCAATTCAAAAAGTCAGACATATTCACGGGTAAAGCTTGAAAAAGTTTACCGGCTAGGCTATGATCATGGTTATAACCACGATCAGGAGATGATGATTTTTCAGCATATCATTCAGATGAAGATGAAGCATATCAGGGCGGTGGATGGTCTTCAAATTCAATATCAACAAATAACAATACTTCCGGCTCAGATTCAGGCAGCTCAGGAAAAAGTTTTGCTGCAATGAGCAAAGCAGACTGCACACGAGCTGCAAAATTGAGCGGGCAGGTATTCCACGGAGACGATCGGTCCTCAGGACGTTACGGATTCGGGGGCAGACACAGTTCATAATTCTTTTTCCAGGATTGCCTCTTTAGCTATCTATAAGGGGTAATCTTTTTAAAAACCAAATACCAATCACACCATGCCAAATAAAATTTTAGAGAATAACAGTCCGGTATCTGCAACCAAAAGAGGAACAGCAGATAGAACAAAGATCAAGGAGGATGAAATGAAAAATGCGCCTCTTCATACATTCTTTGTAAGTGCCCTTAAAGATATCTATTATGCGGAAAGTGCTATTCTGGAAGCATTGGAAAAAATGCAGGAAGCAGCTACTGCCGAAGAGCTGAAGGATGCTTTTGAGGATCATCATCTTCAGACGCAAAAACATGTTAAGCGTCTGGAAAAAGTTTTTCAGCTTATTGATGAAAAGCCTGAAAAAAAAGAATGCAAGGCCATCAAAGGGATCATTGAAGAAGGTGAAGAAGTTATCAGATCCACAGAAGATGGCTCCGCAACACGGGATGCAGCACTGATTATTGCGGCCCAGAAAGTAGAACATTACGAAATTGCCACCTATGGCGGACTGGCTCAACTGGCTATTACTATGGGCCACGACAAGGCTGCCGATCTTCTTGAAAGAACACTTCAGGAAGAAGAAGATACCGATTGGCACCTTACAGAAATTGCTGAAACATCCATCAATTTTGATGCAGAACAAGAAGACTAAACAATACCATAAGCCATATAGTATAATCTCTGCATAGCTTATTTTAACATTGAATCAAAATATATGGACTGTCAGAAAATAATAAAAACGCTGATACACAAAGATTTTATAAAAATAACCCATTCAGGGAAGTGTTTTGAAGACGGAGCAGCAGTCTATGCCAAAGAAATCAGGGAAAACCTCTTTCTTTTATTCATTATCCTGAAAGATATTGATATTGACAATATTCAGGCATTAATTGCTCACTTCGACTGCTTCAGTAATATCGGATTAAAAGAACCGGAACAGATCATGTTTTACCTTTCTATTAAAGATAAAAATGATCTTCACTATTTTGAGCAATATTTAAATGCTTCTCATAACTAATACCATTTTGGAATATGATATTTGAAAACGAAACTTTACAACATTCCGGACTGAATGATAAAAATAATGCCATAGAGAATGAGTCTTTATTTCCGCCGATTATCAATTCTTATGGAGTGACTGCTTTTCTGATCAAGTCTTTGGAAAAGATTAAAAATAATACAAAATGTGATGTTCTCAAGCATACAATTAATACTTATATAGAAGAATACCTTCTCCATATCCACGAATTTCATACAAAAAATACGATAGGAAATGATGATATGGATGCTGAAATAAGATTTGAATCCCCTTCCTTCACGTTATATGCTAAAACAGCTTACTATAAGGTTCTGAAGGAAGAAGAATACATCAACAGATTTCTTGAAATCCTGGAGAAAGGTAAAGCAGGTTAATTTTAAACTCTCCCTTTATTGAACTGCTTTTTAAGATAGACCAACCACAAAAAAAGATTATGAATATGAAAACCAACGAACAGAATAAGAAAGCAGAACAGCTGAACTTACACAGTACATCCAACGAAAATGAAAAGCTTACCACCAATCAGGGCCTGAAAATCAATAACAATCAGGATTCTTTAAAAGCCGGAGAACGCGGTCCTTCATTACTGGAAGATTTTATCTTGAGAGAAAAAATCACTCATTTCGATCATGAAAGAATTCCGGAAAGGGTAGTGCATGCAAGAGGTTCCGGGGCGCATGGAGTTTTTAAACTTACCAAAAGTCTTGCACAGTATACCAAAGCAAAATTTTTAACAGAATTGGGAAAGGAAACTCCGGTTTTTGTGAGATTCTCAACAGTTGCAGGAAGTAAAGGAAGTACAGATCTGGCAAGAGATGTCAGAGGTTTTGCCATTAAATTTTATACTGACGAAGGAAATTATGATCTGGTAGCGAATAATATGCCTGTATTTTTTATTCAGGATGCCATGAAATTTCCGGACCTTGTACATGCCGTAAAACCTGAACCGGACAATGAAATTCCGCAGGCGGCTTCCGCACATGATACCTTCTGGGATTTTATTTCCCTCATGCCGGAAAGTATGCACATGATCATGTGGCTGATGAGTGACAGGGCTATTCCCAGAAGTCTGAGAATGATGGAGGGCTTTGGCGTACACTCTTTCAAATTCATCAACGAAGAAGGAAAGGTACATTTCGTGAAATTCCATTTTAAACCGAAACTGGGAGTACATTCAGTTGCCTGGAACGAAGCGCAGATGATTTCAGGAGTAGATTCTGATTTTCATAAAAGAGACCTTTGGGAAGCCATTGAAAACGGGGATTACCCGGAATGGGATTTTGGGGTACAGCTGATTCCTGAGGAAGATGAACATAAATTTGATTTTGATCTTCTTGATCCTACCAAACTTGTTCCTGAAGAAGAAGTACCTGTAGAAATTGTAGGAACATTAACCCTTAACAAAAATCCTGATAATTTCTTTGCCGAAACTGAACAGGTAGCTTTTCACCCGGGACATATCATTCCCGGAATTGATTTTACCAACGACCCGCTGCTGCAGGGAAGATTATTTTCATATACTGATACTCAGCTGTCAAGGCTTGGATCTCCCAATTTCCATGAAATACCAATCAACAGGTCTCTCAATACCGTTCATAACAACCAGAGGGATGGTCATATGAGACAGCAGATCGTCAAAGGAAAAAGCAGTTATGAACCCAATTCCATAGGCGGAGGATGCCCTTTTCAGGCGATGATGTCAGAAGGCGGATTTACCTCCCAGGAAGAAAGGGTTTCCGGAGCTAAAATCAGGGAGAGAAGCAAAAGCTTTGTAGACCATTATTCCCAGGCCAAACTCTTTTATAACAGCCAGTCAGCCCCGGAAAAAACTCACCTTCAGAATGCATTGATTTTTGAACTGTCAAAAGTAACTATTCCGGAGATCAGAGAGAGAATGGTAGGACAACTGGCTTATGTAGATGTGCTTCTGGCCCAGGGAGTTGCAGAAAAATTAGGCGCTAAAGTTAAAAAACTGGAATGGCCTAATCAGAGCTTACCGGCAGACAGCAATATTGTAGAACTTCAGAGTGAAGAAAGAGAACCTAACACCAAGATGTCTGCAGCCTTAAGCATGAAAGATACCGTTAAAGACACCATTAAAAGCAGAAAAATAGGATTTATTCTGGCCAGCGGTGCTGATGGCGGCGCTGTCAATGATATTAAAACAAAGATTGAAGCAGAGGGTGGCAGAGTGGAATTAATTGCCCCAAGTGTTGCACCTGTACGAATGAATGATGGTTCTGAGCTGATCCCTAAACATTCTCTTACAAGTACTGCAAGTGTATGCTTTGATGCGCTTGTTATCTGTCCGGGAGCAGATTCTGTAAAAGAACTGATGATTCCTGAACATATAAAACATGTTCTGCATTTTATCAATGAAGCATATAAACATTGTAAGGCAATTTACTTCGGAACAGATACACAGGCTCTTTATCAGAATTCCAATGTATCAGCAAAACAGCATGATGATCCGGGAATTGTTACATGGGAAGATGCAGCGCCGGTGGATAAATTTATCCAGGCAATTGCTCAACACAGAGTCTGGGATCTTGAAAAGGAGAGAAACTCGTAATCATAAAACACCCTTCACACCAACACCAATCACTTTAAATATTTACATTATGAAAGCGGCCGTTTTTCATTCACCAGGCAATATTACCTGTGACACCGTAGAAGATCCCAGAATTCTGGATGAAAATGATATTATTCTGAGAGTGACCTCCACAGCTATTTGTGGCAGTGATCTCCACATGTATTCAGGAGGAATTCCGCAGGCCCGGCCCATGGTAATGGGACACGAATTTATGGGTATAGTAGAAGAGACCGGGAAAAATATCAGTCACCTGAAAGTAGGCGACAGGGTAGTAGTGCCTTTTCCCATTGCTTGTGGAAGCTGTTTCTTCTGCCAGCATGATCTTCCCACCGCATGTGAGCATAGTAACCCTGATTATTATGGCCCGGAAGGAGGTATTTTTAAAGAAAAAGGCGGAGCCCTGTTCGGGTATACCGACCTGTATGGGGGATATGACGGTGGCCAGGCCCAGTATGTAAGAGTTCCATATGCGAATTTTGGTCCCAGAAAAGTTCCGGAAAACCTTAGCGATGATCAGGTTTTATTTCTTACTGATATTTTCCCCACAGGCTATACCGGAGTGATGTGGGGAGAGCTTAAAGGAGGAGAAACCGTTGCTGTTTTTGGAGCAGGCCCCGTAGGCACAATGGCCACAAAAAGTGCCGTTCTTCATAACGCAAAGAAAGTTATTGTAATTGATACTCTTCAATACAGATTAGACAGAATCAAAATGCTTACCGGATGCGAAACCATTCTGTGGAAAGATGCTGAAAGTACTATAGAGCAAATCAGGGATATGACAGACGGGCGGGGTGCAGATCTTTGTATTGAGGCCGTAGGTTTTGAACCGGAAAGAAGTTTTATAGACCGTGCAAAGGCTGTTTTAAACTTTGAAAAAGGCTCTATCAAAGTTCTGGAAGCATGCATGAGTGCGGTACGAAGAGGTGGCATTGTTTCTGTTCTGGGAGTTTATCCCGTTAATTATGATAATTTCAGACTTGGACAAATTTTTGACAAGGGAATTACACTTAAAGCAGGACAGTGCAATGTTCATCCTATTATAGACAAGCTTATGGATTATGTCGTGACCGGAAAAGTCACTCTTGATGATGTTATTACCCACCGTTTATCTCTTGATGAAGTAAGCAAAGGATACGAAATTTTTGATAAAAAAGAAGACGGATGTGTAAAGGTCGTTCTTGACCCCTGGAGGCTAACAGGCTTTTAATATAAATTATCAACCAATCACTCAAATTTAACGATATGGAATTTCAACAAAATCTTCTTGAATATATAAGCCAGTCTCTGGTCACCACGGATGAAACCATTTCAATCGCGGAAAGTGTTACCTCAGGATGCTTACAGCTGGCTTTCTCACAGATGCCGAATGCTTCCCTGTTCTATAAGGGAGGAATGACAGCCTATACATTACCGGAAAAAGTAAGGTTATTAAAAGTCAACAGACGGGAAGCTGAAGAATGTGACTGCGTTTCTGAAAATATTGCAGAAACAATGGCCTTGAACGTTGCAAAAATGTATGAATCTGACTGGTCTATTGCCACTACCGGCTATTGTACACCGACCCGGAATTCAGGCTATAAAATTTTTGCTTATTTCGCTTTCTCCTACAAAGGTGAGATTATTCTGACTAAAAAGCTGGAACTGCACCCTAAAACGCAGGCCCTGAATGCTCAGCTATATTACACGGAATTTATTTTAGGATGCTTTAAGAGCGAACTTAACAGGCTTTTAATCTTAAAATAAACAATATGGAACGCAAGAATCAATATGCACTGATTACAGGAGCTACCAGCGGTATAGGATACGAACTGACGAAACAGTTTGCCATGAACGGATACGATCTCGTTATTGTAGCCAGAGATCAGGAAGCACTGAAAAAAAAGGCCGATGAATTAAAACAATACGGCGTGAATGTGATCACGATTTCCAAAAACTTATTCTTGCAGGAAGAAGCTTATTCCCTTTATTCAGAATTAAAATTGAATGGAATAAGTCCTGCAGTATTAGTCAATGATGCCGGACAGGGAGTGTATGGAAAGTTTGAAGATACGGATATTCACAGGGAAATAGACATTGTTCAGTTAAATATTATTTCAGTCATTATCCTGACTAAGCTTTTTTTAAAGGACCGCCTTTCCCAGGGATCAGGAAAAATTTTAAATGTGGCTTCTGTAGCCAGTAAAGTTCCGGGTCCGTGGAATTCTGTATATCATGGTACCAAAGCATTCGTCTTATCATGGTCTGAAGCCATTCGTGAAGAATTAAAAGATTCAGGAATTACCGTGACCACACTTCTGCCAGGACCTACCGACACAGATTTCTTCAATAAAGCAGATATGAACAGGAGCAAAATACTTGAGGACAGAGACACTCTTGCATCTCCCGAAGAAGTTGCTGCTGACGGCTATAATGCTTTGATGAACGGTGATGATAAAGTAGTATCGGGTCTGAAAAATAAGCTTTCTGTAGCAATGGCCAATATGTCAACCGATAGTATGGCTGCGCACAGAATGGCAGAAATGCAAAAGCCGGTCACAGAAAAATAAAATATTCTATGATAGGAAAATTAGAAAACAAATCTGTTTTGATTACCGGTGCAGACAGTGGAATAGGTAAAGCAGTAGCGCTTCTTTTTGCCCTGGAAGGAGCCGATATTGCTATTATTTATCACTCCAGCGACAATGATGCCGGAAAAACAAAAGCCGAAATTGAAAATCTGAACAAAAAATGCATCATTTTTAAAGGCGATATTAATGATTATGAATTTTGTGAAGAAACAGTGAAAAAAGTTATTTCGGCATTCGGAAAAATTGATATTCTCATCAACAATGCAGGCATTCAGTTTCCTGCAGAAAGCATTGAAAATCTTGAAGAGAAGAATATCAGACAGACTTTTGATTCCAATATTGTAGGAATGATCCTGTTAACGAAAGTGGTATTTCCTTATCTGAAAGAAGGAAGCTGTGTCATCAATACAACATCGGTTTCTGCGTATCAGGGACATCCTGAGCTGCTTGATTATTCAGCAACAAAAGGAGCTATTGTTTCTTTTACCCGTTCACTGGCATTACAGGCAAAACCTAAAGGAATCCGCATCAATGCTGTTGCTCCGGGACCTGTTGCTACACCACTTACTGAAGAAACATTTGATGAAAAAGAAGAAGACCCCAACAAGCCTCCTCTGGAGAGAAATGCAACCCCGGAAGAAGTAGCTTCCAGCTTTTTATTTCTCGCCAGTCAGGATTCGGCACAGATTACAGGGCAGGTACTTCATCCCAATGGAGGATTGATTGTAAACGGCTAAAAAAATATTAAACCATCAACATTTTGTAATATGAAAACAACAGTATTTATTTTAGGAGTTCTGGGCTTATTTACTTTTACATCCTGCAGATGTAATATTGATGAAGATGAGGACAGGAATAGGGATCAGAAGAACAAGGCCGCGGCAGCTGGTAAAGCAGGAATGCCCGAAAGTGATACACTGAGTATCAGATAAGTTTAACAATAAAATATTTTCGTTATGTACAGAGATGGTGCAAGAAAAAGTATATGGCAGGAAGAAATCAGAAAATTTTCTACAGAAACGGATCTCAACACATTATTTGATGTTGCCATAGTAGGAGGTGGTATTACCGGAGTTTCAACAGCCCTGAAGCTTCAGGAATCAGGTAAAAACTGCATTATCCTTGAGGCTGCCAATATCGGATTTGGAACTACAGGCGGAACTACCGCTCATTTGAATGATTTCTTTGATACACCCTTTACCCAGCTTATCCGGGATTTTGGTCTGGAAAATGCCAAACTCTATGCCGGATCCGGCGCTGACGCTATCAGAATCATTGAAGATAACATAGAACAGTACAACATTAACTGTGATTTTACAAGAAAATCAGCTTACCTTTTTGCCCTGGACGAAAAACAGGAAGAACAGTTGAAAAATATTGTAGAAGGTGCCGCAAATGTAGGTCATGAAATGAGCTATATAAATGAAATTCCTTTTCCGATACCCTTTAAAGAAGCGGTACTTATTCCCGGACAGGGGCATTTTCACCCGATAAAATATATCAAAGGACTTTGCGAGGCTTTCATTAAGCAGGGGGGAGCCATACAGGAAAACTGTCTTTGTGAAGCCCATGATGAACAGGAGGATTATGTTATTTTAAAAACCTCAAAAGGAGAAATAAAGGCCAGACACATCGTATATGCAACCCATATTCCGCCGGGGGTTAATCTCCTTCACTTCACAAATGCACCTTACAGAAGCTATGCCATGGCATTTACCTTAAAAAATGATAAATATCCGTGGGAACTTGGTTACGATCTTTGTGAGCCTTATCATTATTACCGTATTCAGAATATCGAGGGTGAAAATTTATTGATTGCAGGTGGCGAAGATCACAAAACAGGGCATGCCGACGATACCGGAGAATGTTTTTCAAGGCTTGAAAATTATGTGAGAAAATACTTTGAAGTGGAAACAGTATATTACAGCTGGTCCAGCCAATACTATGAACCGGTGGACGGGCTTCCGTACATTGGAAAACTTCCCGGGGCTAAAGACAGAATTTTTACAGCTACAGGCTTCAGAGGAAACGGAATGATATTCGGGACGCTTTCATCACAGATTCTCCGTGACCTTATTGTTACAGGAAAAAGTAAGTATGGAGATTTATTTAATCCCTCAAGAATAAAACCTGTAGCCGGATTTTCAGATTTTGTGAAAGAAACCGCAACAGTAGCATTTGATTTTATAAAGGATAAAATTTTTAAGGATAAAATCGAATCCTTTTCAGAAATTCGTGAAGGCGAAGCAAAAGTAATCCGTTACGAATCAGAATCTTATGCGCTTTACAAAGAAAACGACGGAACGTTACACCTTCTCAGAAGCACATGTCCTCATGCCGGTTGTGAGGTTCGCTGGAATAGTGGAGAACTGAGCTGGGACTGTCCATGTCATGGCTCAAGATTCAATGTCAACGGAAAAATTCTTACCGGACCCACTACAAAGAACCTGCAGAAAATATTTCCTTATCAAAAACATGAATCTTAAACATTGAATTCTTAACCTAAACCTAAAAGTATGTCACGTCCAAGTTTCTTTTACCGTAACAGCCTGAGCATAGTTCTGATTACGCTGATGATCATTTCTCTTACAGGACAGTTTTTTACAGGCTGGAAAACTGAAAATAAAGAATTGATTGAAAACGGACAGGCAGCTTTGAAACTCAATGAATATATATACAGCGGCCACTTTATACAGGCCACGTTTGAAAATTGGGAAAGCGAATTTCTTCAGATGCTGCTTTATATCCTGCTCACGGTTTCTCTCAGACAAAAAGGCTCCAGCGAGTCCAAATCTATGACAGAGGAAGAAGATGTTGACCGGGAACCGGTAGCACACCCGAAAGCGCCCTGGCCTGTGAAGAAAGGAGGCATATGGCTCAGCATATATAAACATTCCTTATCTCTGGCTTTTGCAATACTTTTCCTGGCCAGTTTTACCCTACATTTTTATGGAAGTCTTAAGGATTTTAATAATGAGCAGATGATGAAAAGCAAACCTCTTGTGACACCATTACAATACCTTTCAGAATCAAGGTTTTGGTTTGAATCCTTTCAGAACTGGCAAAGTGAATTTTTAGCCGTAGCTTCCCTTGTCCTCCTGTCTATCTGGCTTCGTGAAAAAGGTTCTCCCGAATCAAAACCGGTTGACATGCCTTATGATGAAACCCCTTGATTTTTATTGAGTTTTGGTTTCACCTGCATGATAGCAAAATATGATGCCGTAAATGCTGACAGGCTTTGGTATCCCACTTTATAAGCAATTTCACTCAAGGTATATTGCTTTGTATCAATTAGTTCTATACTTTTTAAAATTCTTGTCAGCTGCAGATATTTTTGCAGCGTAATACCGGTTTCATTTTTAAAAATTCTCTGGAGGCTTCGCACAGACATTTGTGCTTTTTCAGCCAATGAATCAATATCCGGATTATATTTAAAATTGGAATTGATTTCACTGCATACAGGGATCAATCTTACATCTGTGGGAACAGGAATTTCCAGTCCGCTGCTTTCTTTACAGAAATTGGGAAGGCTCTTTAAAATGGCTTTAAAAAAAATATCCTGTTCTTCATTTTCATCCAATGACTGGTTCCATTTTGAGGCATATAGAAGCATTTCTTTTAAAACAGGCGGAACAGCAAATACCTGAACATTCTGATAAAATTCTTCTTCAAAAACAGATTTAAAGAGAAATACCATCAGATTCACCGTCTGCGCCTCAGAAGTTATCTTATGCGCTTTTTCTGAAGGAATCCAGATGACATGATGCTGTGGAACAAGATAAATCTTCCTGTCAATATGGAAATACTGGTAACCTTCTTCCACAAAAGTAAGCTGTGCCCGGTTGTGCCTGTGCTCGTAGGCATCATGTTTCCAGTTCTTTTCACACCATACATAAGCTTCCTTTTCGATAGAATCTACAAACTGGCTTTCCGTTTTTTCAATCAGTCCACATTTCATGCTGTCGTTTTATATGTATATTTTGGCAAATTTAATAAAAACGCCATTAGTAATTTTGTATTATCAATGTAACGGTTACATTATTAATACAAAATAAAACCTATATTTTATTCAGAATGAAAAAACTATGTCTTTTTTTTATTTTAATTTTATTATCTCATATCACCAACATCATGGCACAAAATAAAGCTAAAGTATTGGTTCTTATCCATTCAGACAATGGTGGGACTTACGAACTGGCTAAGGAAATAGCCAAAGGAATTGAAAGCGAAAATAACGCGGTTTCCTACATAAAATTAGTCAAAGCTTCACAAAATCCAACCCTGAAAAATCTTCCTGTAGCAACAGTGGATGAATTAACATCCTATGACGGAATAGCGTTTGGGTCGCCGGTTTATTTTGGGAATATCAGTACCGGAATGAGCGAATTCTTATCCAAAACTGTCCAGCTTTGGACCAATCATGCTTTGGAAGGAGTTCCGGCAACGGTTTTTATGTCGGCAGGAAGCGGAGCAGGAAAGGAGCTTGCTCTTCAGGCATTCTGGAACAGTCTTGCCGTACACGGAATGGTATTGGTATCTAACGGAATACGCGGAACAGAAGAACTCAACAAGGCTGTTCCACAGGGAAATACCGTTTTAGGAGTGACAAGCATGGTTTCTCTGAAAGACGTTGAAAGACCCACCAGAGGAGAACGAAATATTGCTGAATTACAGGGTAAAAGCTTTGCAAAAGTAGCATTGGCATTAAAAGATACGCGCCCTAAAAAAACGGTGGCTGTTACTGAAAATCACCAGAATTTCAATCAAATATTAAAACAGAAAAACATCACACTTCCACAGGTTCCCAAACCGGCAGGGAATTATCAGCCGTTTGTCCGTTCCGGAAACCTGGTATTTATTAATCAGGTAGCTTTGAAAGACGGTAAAATTTTCAATCCGGGGAAATTAGGTATTGAAGTCAATGAACAGCAGGTCAAAGAAGCAACAAAAGTAACCATGCTGAATGTTCTTTCTGTATTGAATGAAGCTGTGGGAGGCGATCTAAACAAGGTAAAACAATGTGTACAGCTTATCGGAATTTTCAATACCCAGGATAATTATACGAAACACGCAGATCTGATGAATATTGCTTCTGATCTTGCTGTTGAAGTCTTCGGAGAGAAGGGGAAACATGCCAGAGCAACTTTAGGTGCTTCTTCTATTCCGGTAGGTTCTTCCGTAGAAATTCAGGCGATTTTTGAAGTGGAGTAGTTATATGTTTTTGCTGCATCAGCTTTTAATCGGCAAAATATTCCAGATTCAACTGATTACACAGAGAATTAGATTGTGTAATCTGTAAAATCTGCAGTTAAAATCTTGAAAAAATCTCAGCGATCAAAGGAATACTTTGTTCCAGCTGCTCTTCAGAAATTGCTCCATAGCTTAAACGGAATCCGTTTACCTGGCTTTTACTGTATTGTTTAGGATGAATAATCTTAATATTTTTTTCCAGTAAAAGCTTTGTTACAGCATCCCAATCCAGTCTTGTTTTGGGAACGATCCAAAAGGCAAGGCCTCCTTCAGGCAATGTAAAATCGGCGATATCTTTCATGTATTTTCTCAACAGTTCAAAGACAAAATCTCTCTTGTTTTTATAATGAACAGTTGCCTTTCTGATGTGCTTTTTTATGGCACCTTCTTTAATCAGCTGGAGGACTGCCTGTTCCATGATGACATCTCCATGTACATCAATAATTTTTCTCAGATCACCTATTTTTCTCAGTAATTCCTGATTTTTAGTTGCCAGATAACCAATCCGCAAGGCAGGAGCTACCACTTTACTCAAAGTTCCGATATATACAAAATTACGAAGCTCAGGGAAGCTTGACACCGGCAGAACAGGACGGTACCCAAAATGAAATTCATTGTCATAATCATCTTCAATGATGGTGATATTGTACTGGTTTGCAAGTTCAATCAGTTTTAATCTTCTTGCCAGACTCAAAGTAACCGTGGTAGGATACTGCCTGTGGGGAGTAATGTATATCGCCTTTATATTCTGATGTTGTATCAAAATCTGTTCAACAGCTTCAATGCTGATCCCTTCTTTATCGACAGGTACGGGTAAAAGTTCAGCACCTGCATATTCAAAGGCCTGCCATGCAGGCTGATAGCCGGGATCTTCTACAATAACGCTGTCACCGGAAGTCAGAAGACTCTGAGCGGTCAGAAACATTCCCATCTGGCTTCCTCTGGTAATAGAAATTTCATTTTCATGAATGTGCAATCCACGCTGGTAATTGAGCATTTGGGAAATCATTTTACGGAATTCCACATCTCCATGTTCGTCACCATAGCCCATCATCTGCCACTTTGCTTTGATACTGAAAATCTGCCTGTAAGCCCTGGCCAGTTCTGTTACAGGAGCAATTTTACTGTCGGGATGTCCGTCATCAAAATTAATTAACATACCGTTAGGAATGATCTGCTGATTCAAAGAATCACGCACTGTGTGAGCATATTTCTCATGTAAAACGGGAAGGCTTGCTGATACAAAAATCCCCTTCCGCTCTTTGGAAACGGCCCATTCTTCATTGATCAGCACCTGATAAGCCTCTACAACGGTATTCCTGTTGATTTTCAAAGTCTGGGCAAGATTTCGGCTTCCGGGAAGTGCATCGCCGGCTTTTAACCTTCCTGAGCGGATATCACTGATGATTGTATCCGCAATCTGCAGATAAACTGCTTTATCAAGCTTTTTATCAATTTCTAATTCTAATTTCCAAGGTCGGAGCATCTGGACTATCTATTTATATAAAAACTGAATCATTTAAACAGTCCAAATATAGAATAATTTTGTCATGCAATAAAGCACAAAACCTTAATAATTTTTAAAATCATGGACAAGAAACAATTTAGTTCTAAAGACTTCCACGAAACTTTTGCAAGACCAACGTATGTAAAGCCCAGCCATCTAATCCATAAAAATGTAGAAAATGCAGGAGAGCACAACCAGTTTTCAACAGAAAGGAAACACCCGGTTTTCTTCGTTGATCTTCCGAGTAAGAATGTCAGCATGACGATTGGCGGGCTGACTCCAGGACAGCAAACCAACAGACACCGTCATACGTATGAGACCGTATTATTTGTCATTGAAGGAAAAGGCTGGACAGAAGTAGAAGATGAAAGAGTATATTGGGAAGCAGGAGATGCCGTATACATTCCTTCATGGGCCTGGCACAAACATCAGAATCTGAGCGATACGGAACCCGCCAAATATATTGCCTGCGAAAATGCTCCCCAGCTTCAGAATCTGGGAGTTGCCTTGAGAGAAGAAGAAGGAAGAGACCTTTAATATTAATATGTTAAACCATTAAGCAGCGTAGTTGTGTTGTATTGATATTTAAATATGATTTTTCTAAAGCGGAGCTATACTTACTATTCTTAGCAACTTATTCTCTCTTAATGGTTTAGAAATAATCTTGAATTTTTAAATCAACAAAACATGAAAAATGTGCCATTTAAAGGGATTATTGCTTATCCCATAACACCTTTTGATGAAAATGAAAAAGTAGATATTCCTCTTTTTAAACATTTGGTAGAAAGGCTGATCACTTCCGGAAGCCACGGAATTGCTCCATTGGGAAGTACGGGAGTAATGCCTTATCTGTCTGATGAAGAAAAAGAAGAAGTTACTGAAGCTACTTTACAGCAGGTGAAAGGCAGAATTCCAACGCTTGTAGGAGTTTCTAATCTTACCACGGAGAAAACTATTCACCATGCCCAGTTTGCTGAAAAAGCGGGGGCTGATGCAGTAATGATTATTCCAATGAGCTACTGGAAGCTTACCGATGACGAAATTGTAACGCATTACGATGCCGTAGCAAGTAAAATATCGATCCCGATTATGGCGTACAACAATCCGGCAACAAGTGGAGTAGACATGTCTCCGGCTCTGTTGAAAAGGCTGCTTAAAATCCCTAATGTAACCATGATCAAAGAAAGTACGGGAGATATTCAGAGGATGCATTATCTGAGAAGAGAATTAGGAGAAGAGGTGGCGTTTTACAACGGTTCCAATCCTTTGGCACTTGCTGCATTTTCTGCGGGAGCAAGAGGATGGTGTACTGCTGCACCGAACCTTATTCCTGAATTGAATATCAGTCTTTATAATGCAGTTGAAGAAGGTGATCTTGAAAAAGCAAAAACAATTTTCTATCAGCAGTTTGACCTTTTAAAATTTATTGTCAGTAAAGGCCTGCCAAGGGCTGTGAAATCGGGTCTTACTATTATGGGTGAAAATGGCGGTAATCTGAGAAGCCCTTTGAAACCTTTACCCGAAAAAGAAACTGAAGAATTAACAAATATTATTAAAGCTCTTATTAATTAATCTTATGAAAAAATCCATTTTTTATCATGCAGGCTGTCCTGTATGTACCAGCGCAGAGCATGACATCGTTAACCTTATAGGATTGGAAAATGTTGAAATTATCCATTTGGGGAATGACAAAAACAGAATTGAAGATGCTGAAAAGGCCGGAGTACAATCTGTGCCTGCTTTAGTAACCCCTACCGGGAATGTTCTTCATATTAATTTTGGAGCATCAATGGAAGATGTGAAAAAATAATATTAATCTTGTTGTATAAAAACGGCTCAATTTTCTTGAGCCGTTTTATAAATTTTAAATTGTTGCATTACCTTCAACACCGTCAGAATTATCGGTTTTATGACCTGTTATCGCTGCAGCGACAAAACTAAAGAGGCTGACCAGTTTTCCTGCTTTGGTATCCCAATAATAAGTTTCCTTAGGTTCTACACGGATAATGGTAACATCCGGATCATCTTTTCCGTCAAACCAGGCCTTTGCCAGGGGAGACCATTTTTCTTCTATGGTAGCTTTGTCCTTATAAACAGAAGCTTCTCCGTATACCGAAAGATATTGCGAATCACTGTTATTCATAAAAAACAGCTGAACCCTGCGGTCTTCTTTTATTTCAAAATTTTTGTTGCTGGTTCCACTGCTGATAAACCAGAGATTTCCGCTGTCATCCGTTTCCTGCAGGGTCATTGGTCTTGAATTGATAGGAATAGTTTCCAATTCTGTACAGAACATACATATTCTGGCTTTTTCTGAGAGCTCTTTGATCTTTTTGATCGCTTCAAGATGGGTAAGATTTTGTGTTGACATACATATAATATTTTAAGTGATTGGTATAGTTAAAGGGTATATTTTCAACAGTAATGAAGAACAATATGTTCTAAAACATTCAAATACCTGACCAAAACGGAATAAAATATGGTATCTTAATTTAAATTCTTTTCAATAAGCATGGAAGATTTCCTCCTGTCAATAAGTTTTATGTACATTTGATGGATGCAGATTTCGCCCCCTACATATTTGGCTCCTTATATCAGACATTATATCTTTCTGGAAAATTCCGGGGAGAATATGAGGAGTTTAAGACTCTTTACGGATGGAAGTTCCGGACTTATTCTGTCCGGAGATATGAATCTGTATTCCGGTATTTCTGAGGAACGGATGCCGCTTTCCTTTTTTTACGGAACTTTGAACGGATACAAAGATTTTTATTCAAAAGGTAGATTTTCTTTAATTGCTGTTGTATTTCAACCCTATTTTTTGAATATACTTTTAAAAACCTCCGCCGGGGAAACCAGGAATCAGATTGTTTCTGTGGAAGATGTACTGAAAGACAGGCTGGAAATATTTCAGGAAAAACTTTTCAATAAAACGAGCCCTTTGCGTATTATCAATGACCTGAATGTCTTCTTTACCCGGTTTTTATCTGACAGAATGAATCCTGATCATCATTTTATTGCTGCTGCACAACAATATATTCTTAGTCATAAAGGTTGGGTGTCCTCCGGAGATTTACAACGTTTCACCGGATATTCTGAACGCCAGCTGGAAAGAAAATTTGAATATCATATGGGAATGTCTCCCAAAAAATATGGAAGTATTATCCGTCTTCATTACTTTTTGAGCCTTGTGAATAACGGTATGGATCATAAAAATATGACCATGCTTTCATACGAGGCAGGATATTCCGACCAGTCGCATCTTATCAGGGAATTCAAAAACAATATCGGTCTTACTCCCAAGCAATATCTGAACACAGAAAATAAAATGGCTGTTAATTTTATTGAGCTGTAAAACAGGCATGTCGGTTTTATACAATTTTTCGCAGGCAATACAATCTAGTTTTGCTTAAAAAAAATCAATGAATATTAAAATTTCAACGGCTCAATTTGAAAACAAAAGCGGTGATAAGGCATATAATCTATCCGTTATAGAAAAGCTGGCTGGTGAGGCCGCATCCAAAGGATCTCATGTGATTGCTTTCCATGAATGTTCCATTACAGGATATACTTTTGCCCGGAAACTTTCCAGAGAACAGCTTCTTGCTATTGCAGAACGTATTCCGGATGGTGAGAGCATTCAAAAGCTGCAGGAGATTGCCGCTAAATATCATATCACCATACTGGCCGGTCTGTTTGAAAAAGATGAGTATGATAACCTTTTCAAAGCTTATGTATGTGTTGATAAGACAGGAATACAGGCTAAATACAGAAAACTGCATCCTTTTATCAACCCGAATCTTACACCCGGCAATCAATATTGTGTGTTTGATATTATGGGCTGGAAGTGTGGAATTCTCATCTGCTATGATAACAACATCATTGAAAATGTAAGAGCTACAAGGCTTCTTGGTGCAGAAATTATTTTTATGCCGCATGTTACGATGTGTACGCCTTCCACAAGGCCGGGAGCAGGGTTTGTAGATCCTCAGCTTTGGGAAAACAGGGTAGCAGATCCTATCTCTTTACGCTTAGAATTTGATGGGATGAAAGGCAGAGACTGGCTGATGAAATGGCTTCCGTCAAGAGCTTATGATAACGGAGCTTATATTGTTTTTTCAAATCCCGTAGGTATGGATGATGATCAGCTGAAAAACGGATGTTCCATGATTATAGATCCTTTCGGAGATGTGATTGCAGAATGCCGTTCTTGGGAAGACAGTTTTGAAACCGCTGTCATTACTCCTGAAAAGCTTACTCAGGCGGGAGGGTACCGATATATTAAAGCCCGAAGACCCGAATTATACAGGGATATTATCGGACAAGAGCATTCATCAGAACAAAAAGTAGTCTGGCTCAGTGATAAACCTATTTAAAATCAAAATCTCTCCTGCATATCAATGACAGGAGAGATTTATTATTTATTGTTTTATTGTTTTCTGCAGATCAGTCCAGGCACCGCCATTATAGATATGTTTAAAACCTTTCTCTTTAAGGATATTCTCGGCTTTTACACTTCGGAGTCCGTGGGAGCATACTGTAATGTATGTTTTCTCCGGATCTAATTCTACATACTTTTCTCTTATTGTTCCTAATGATATATTGACAGATCCTTCTATGTGGCCTGTTTCATATTCTTTTTCAGTTCTTACATCAAGAATAACAGCTCCTTTTCTAATGAGTTCGGGCAACCCGTTGTCCAGAGTCTGAAACCGGTAAACCCTGTACACAACGTACAGAATAAAAACTACTCCAAAAATTATGAGAATACTTTTCATAGCTTGCTCAATATTTTTTTGTCAATATAAAAAGTTCCAAACGGAATAAAACACGCCAGAATTACTTTCCATGTTATTTCTTTAAACTTCCAGTTCTGCTCTACGCCAACACTCAGCGTGTTGAACAGGAAAAGCAAAAATAATGTTCCGTGGACAGGGCCAATAAGTCTTACCAGTAAAGGATTTCCCATCCAATATTTCATCGGTACAGCAATAAATACCAGCGTCAATAATGAAATTCCTTCTAAAATAGCCAGGATTCTCAGCCGGCCGATCTTGGTTTTAAATAAATCTATCATAATTATCTGAAATAAGGTCTGTTTGCAAAAGGAGAAAACGGCCACGGAATGACAATCAAAATAATAATGAGCGCAATCGAAAACCAGATCGCCATCGTTTTGAATTTTTCTTTATCTGAAGGTTTTCTTTTGGCTAATGCAGAACCGATCGTGATGAGAATAATAGCTGTAATCATCAGTGAAATATGGATCAGACTGAAAAATACATGTTCAAAAGATGCTTTAGCCTCGTTAAAATTCTTCCAGAAATATTGGATTACCGGACTTTTAAAATAGAATGTCATCCCTATAATCAGCTGGATATGGGCTATAGTCGCAGTCCAATGTCTTACAGCATTATCAGTTCCTGTAAATTTTTTGTTTGAAAAATAACCTTTGAAAGAGCGGTAAATAGCATATATCAGGCTTATCAGAACCAGCCATCGGGTAAGAGAATGTAAAAAAGTAAGAGTCTGATACATTGTTTATTGTTTTGACACAGCAAAGGTAAATCAAAAACATACTAATAAGTATGTTTTTTAATAAAAAATTATTGCAAGGTCTTAAAATAAGACTTAAGTCCTTTTAAATAAACAAGATATACTTCTTTTGAATTTTCTAATTTGCCCAGATTTCTTACTCCCCAATAGCCTGAAATGACAAAAACACTTACTTCTTTTGCGTTTACTTCTTTTTTGATTACCCCGGCTTCTTTCCCTTTTTCAATACTTTCTGCAAGAGCCAGTTCCCATTCTTTTGAAAGGTCATGCAAAGCCTGGGTAAAAGCATGATGCCAAGGTGCCATTTGTTGTACAAAATTAGAGGTAGGGCAGCCATATTCAACTTTTAGAAAATCATTTTCCATCAGGAGGTGATACATGATGTGATAAATACTTTCTAAAGGATTTGGGCTGTTTTGAAGAGAATCAATAAAAGTTTTCCTGAAATTGGGTTTCATCAGATCCGTAATAATAGCCAGTCCCATTTCATCCTTGGTTTTAAAATGATAATAAAAAGCTCCTTTTGTCACCTGGGTTGTTGCGATAATTTCATCAATGCTTGTGGTCTGAAAGCCTTTTACATAGATCAATTCGAAAGCTTTCTGGAGAATAGTAAGTCGGGTAGCTTCTGATTTCTTCATTAAAATTGCTGATTATTGTACAAAGGAACACATTTTAATGTAAAATAAAACTATCGGTATTCTGATACTTTGATACAATTTAAATAATTTTATAATATAATTTTCATCGGGACTTTGTCTTGTCGGTATTATATTTCATATATGTCCGCATCTGTAAACACAAAAAATGTACTTTTCTTAGGCAGGTTTTTCGTATCCAGTCCTGTAAATTCACTGAAAGCCGGCAGTAATAATTGATTGTTGCTGAGAGTAAAGCAGGGAAGCCTGATATTCTTTACAACAGAACTCAGAACAATTCCCGGGTGAATATGTCCGGTAATCTGGAATGCGGCGCTGGAGGGATCAAAATCGTGAATAAAAATAAAACCGTTTATCTCAAGCTGCTCAGCTTTATGATTAAAGCAGAGTTTTTTCTCCAGTGCTTCTGATATCCGGTCATGATTTCCTTCGATAAGGTAAAACTGTATATCGGGGTATTGGCTTTTCCATGTGCAGAATTCATCCACATCAGAATTGTCTCCTGCATGAAGAAGATCTCCAACCACAATGAATTTTTCAGGCTGAAAATATTCAATCACTGCGGATAATCTTTCCAGATCACTCTTCATAATATGATTGGCCAGTGCGATACCGTTTTTACGGAAATGGGCGGTTTTCCCGATGTGCAGATCTGAAAGTATCAGTGCTTTTTCTTTTTCCCAGAATACAGCACGCTGATTGGTCAGAATGAAAGTATCATTTTGAATGGAAATGCTTTTGGTTGCTATAAACACGCTTTATAAATTGAAAATTGAATGGTCAAAGTTAAGTTTTATTCATTGAATCAGCTGACTCTCCGGCTTACATGAAATTTTTCATCAAAAATATACGTCAGTGGAAAGCCTGTGGCAATTTCTCTTTCCAGAATTTCTTCAGGAGAAAGATGCTCCAGATACATGATGAGTGCACGGAGGCTGTTTCCATGGGCTACAATCAATACATTTTCGCCCTGCTTTAATAAAGGTCTTATATGGCTATCAAAATAAGGAATTACCCTGTTGTAAGTATCCTTAAGGCTTTCTCCACCCGGAGGCATTACATCATATGACCTGCGCCAGGTATGAACCTGCTCATCACCATATTTCAATGCGGTCTCTGCTTTGTTTAATCCTTCAAGAGTTCCGTAAGAGCGTTCATTTAATGCTTTATCCTTAACGATCGGAATATTGGGATTTCCTATTTCATTCAGAATGATAGAAAGGGTATGCTGTGCCCTGATTAATGCAGAAGTGAAGGCAATATCTATTCTTTCTCCTTTTAACGCAAGGCCTGCTTTTTTGGCTTCTTCAATACCCGCTTCGGTTATATCGATATCTTTCCAGCCTGTAAATCTGTTTTCCAGATTCCAGAGTGACTGTCCGTGACGGACTAAGAACAATTTTTCCATTATTTAAATTATTACAACTTCCAGGAAGGTACTCTAAGTTACGATGTTTATTTAAACTTATCAAGGAAATTAGCTTAGAATATTAGGCTAAGAATAAGATTAAAATAATGACTTTTTATAATGAGATTTCAACCAAAAAAGTCACAAAAGTTTTTAAATACTTAAGTTTTTAAAGCCAGGTTTTATCCATCATAATTGCACTGAATGTTGTGAAAATCTTTGAATTTCATTTTATGTGAACTTTCTACTGCATCATTTTTAAACTTACTAGTGGATTAAGGTATTTTTATAATCAGAGCTTTTGTAACTTTTGCGGTTTTTCTAAGCTGGATTCATAAGAGATCACTTATATTAGATAGTTTCAGCATCCTTTTAATCCTTGCATCCAGTCCTTCACTGGAAAGCGTCTGCCTCAAGCTGTCTACTTTGATGGGGAAACTGAGCGGGGTAAAGGAACGGGAATGCTTTAAAATAATTTCAGACTTTTCTATTCTTTTGAAAGCTTCCACAAGGCGTTGTTCCTGAAGCTGCATATTAAAGACTTCCGTGTAGGCCTGCCTGATTAAAAAATGATTGGGATCATGGTCTTCCAATACTTTGAAAATCAATCCGGCGGAGCTTTGCAGTGATTTATTGGAGCGCTGCTGTCCTGCATAATTTTGAATGACCATTCCTGAAATCACGGCAATATCCCTGAATTTCCTTCTCGCCATTTCTGCAGAATTGATACTGGCAATCACATCATTCATCAGATTGTCTCTGCTTAAAATCTGCTGCAGATTATCTTCATTTAATGGAATTTCTTTATCACTGAACAGCTCAAATCCATAATCATTCATCGCCATAGAAAAGGAAATAGGCGCCAGTTTTGAAATACGGTAGGCAATAAGAGCCGCCATTACTTCATGCACCAGGCGTCCTTCAAAAGGATACATAAACATATGATATCCTTCGCGGTTTTTAATCATTTCCACCAGAAATTCATCTTCCTTGGGAATATGGGAGTTCTTTTCCTGGTTAGTTAACAAAGGATGCAGAAACTTCAGTTCTTTTTCTGACGCCTTCGGGTTTAAAGCATGGGAAAGCTTTTCTCTCAGAAAATGACCCAGATTGGAACTCAGGGGCAGCCTTCCTCCAAGATAACTGGGAACCAGGGCTCTTCCTTTTGCGGCTCTTACATATACGGTCATATCTTTGATCATTGCCACTTCAAGGGTACGGCCGGCCAGAATAAATTTTTCCTCTTTTTTCAGTTTTGAGATAAAATATTCTTCAATCATTCCAATATAGCCTCCGGAAATAAACTTTACTTTCAGCATCGCATCGCTTACAATGACTCCCATATTCATCCTGTGGAGCATGGCTATTTTTCTCGAAGTTACCTTATAAAGCCCATCTTCCATAATGACCACCTTATGATATTCTTCATAGCTTTTTAAAACACTGCCACCAATGGTAAGAAACTCCAGAATGCCTTTCCATTCTTCGTCCATTATTTCCTGGAAAGCATATACTTTTTTGATTCTTTGGTACAGCTCATCAGGATAAAAACCGTCACCAACAGCTAATGTCATCAGAAACTGAACCAGAACATCAAAGCATAAAACCTGTGGTTCTCTGGGCTCAACAACTTTCTGTTTTACCGCTTCCTTTAACGCTGAAACTTCAATCAGCTCCAGAGAATGGGTGGGAACACAATAGATTTTGGAGGTTTCAAAAGGGGAGTGGCCGCTGCGTCCGGCTCTTTGAAGGAAACGCGCAACTCCTTTGGCCGAACCAACCTGAATAACGGTGTCAACAGGTTTAAAATCAATACCAAGATCCAGTGATGATGTGGAAACCACGGCCTTTAATTTTCCGGAACTTAGATTTTCCTCAATCCAGATTCTTAGATGAGCATCAATAGAACTGTGATGGATTGCGATCTGGCCTGCAAAATCCGGATGAGCATCCAGCAGCAGCTGATACCACATTTCGCTCTGGCTTCTCGTATTTGTAAAGACAATGGTGGATTTTGAGTCCAGAATGATCGGAACTACCTTATCAGCAAGTTTATTTCCAAGATGTCCTGCCCAGGGTAATATCTCAATTTCGTTCGGAAAAACAGGAAGAATATCTATCTTCTTATGTTCTTTCGCCGTAATTTTTGTCTTTTTAATATCATACGGAATAAGCACTTCCATAGCTTCATCCAGGTTTCCGATAGTGGCTGTAATGCCCCAGATTTTAATCTTCGGAACATATTTCCTAAGCTGTGAAATTCCGAGTTCTACCATGACGCCCCGTTTTGAACCCAGTAATTCATGCCATTCATCTACAGCTACGCATTTTAAATCTCTGAAAAACGTTTCATTATTTTTCTGAGCCAGAAGTAAATGAAGGCTTTCAGGGGTTACAACAAGAATTTCGGGCATCTTTTTTATCTGCTGCTGTCTTACTTTCGGGTCGGTATCTCCGTTTCTTACACCTACAGCCCAATCGAGGCCAATTTCATCAATGGCTTCCTGCATCGCTTTCGCAATATCTTTGGACAGAGACCGGAGAGGTGTTATCCAGATCATTTTCAGTCCTTTTTTGTATTGTTCAGGATGATTCAGGAAATCCGAAATCAACGCTAAAAAAACAGAGAAAGTCTTTCCGAAACCTGTAGGTGCAATGACCATTCCGCTGTAACCGTTTCCAAATTTCTTCCAGGTTTCCAGCTGGAATTTAAAAGGGGCAATACCTTTACCGGTCATCCATTGCTGAATGATCTTTAATCCGTAGGTATGTTCAAAAGCTGCCAATTTATATTTGATTTAAATTTTTAACGCAAAAGGCGCTAGATTTTATATGATATTATTTTATTTTCGATCGCAAGGGCGTTTTACTCAGCAAAGACAATTCTTACTATCGCTGAACGGAGTGTCTTTGCGAACAAAAATATTACTTATTAGCTAAAAACTCTTTCGTCATTGCGATAAAACATTATTGTATTAATTTTTGTTTTATAAATGCAAGGTGCGCTAAGATTTTATATGATATTGTTTAAATTTTCGATCGCAAGGGCGTTTCACTTAGCAAAGACAATTCTTACTATCGCTGAACGGAGTGTCTTTGCGAACAAAAAATATTACGCTTAAGTAAAAAGTCATTGCGCCATTGCGTTAAAATATTACTGTATTAATTTTTTAATTTCTTCCAAATCATCAATTTCGTCTACGGTTTTGTCTTTCCGCCATCTGACAATTCTTGGAAACCGCAGGGCTACACCACTTTTATGACGGTTGCTGAAACCTATGCCTTCAAAAGCAATTTCGAAGACCAGTTCTGCTTTTACGGTTCTTACAGGACCGAATTTCTCAATCGCATTTTTGGTCACAAACCGGCTCACTTCCATGATTTCTTTATCTGTGAGTCCTGAATAGGCTTTGGCAATGGTTACTAAAGTATCTCCGTTTTTCACGGCAAAGGTATAATCGGTGTAATAGGCACTTCGTCTGCCGCTTCCTTTTTGGGCATAGATAAGAACGGCATCAATAGTAAAAGGATTGATTTTCCACTTCCACCAGTCGCCTTTTTTCCTTCCGGAATGATAAGGGGAATTTTTCTGTTTCAGCATTAACCCTTCGCTGTTTACTTCCCGTGAATTTTCCCTGAGCGCATTCAGTTCTTCCCATTTTTCAAACTCCAGGCTTTTGGAAATACTGATGCGTTCCGGATTTTCATTCAGTAATAATTCTTCAAGCAAGGCTCTTCTTGCGGAAATTGGTTTTTCCCGCAGATCATTGTTTTCAAGCTCCAGTAAATCATAGACAAAGATCTCTATCGGAATTTCCGAGAGCATTTTTTTAGTTAAAGTTTTTCTATTTAATCTTTTCTGTAATTCATTAAAATTTAATACTTTACCGTCTTTCACTGCAAGTATTTCTCCATCTATGACAAAGCTGCCTTTCATGGCTTTTACCACTTCAGCAATTTCTGGAAATTGTTCGGTGACAAGTTCTTCACCTCTTGACCAGATGAAAACTTCATCATTTCTTCTGATGATCTGTCCCCGTATTCCATCCCACTTATATTCTACAAGCCATTCATCGGGATTTCCGAGATCTTTAGTTTCCTTTTCCAATGGATAGGCAAGGCAGAAAGGATAAGGCTTTGAGTTGTCCGGGTTTATATTTTCAGCATCAACAAGCTCTTTGAAAGAAACTTCATCCGGCAGCCATTTTCCCATTAAACTGTGCATCAGTGCACTCGGTTCCTGCCCTGAAAATTTGGTGAGCGCATTGATCAATGTTTTATCTGAAACTCCGATCCGGAAACTTCCGCCAATTAATTTATTGAAAATCAAGCGTTCGGTATAATCCAGCCCATTCCATGATTGCAGTACAAATTGTTTTTTTTCTGTATCTGTTTTACCTTTCAAGCCGACGATATCATTCATCCATTCCGATAAGGATTGTTCTATTTTTTCCTGCGGGGGCGGAAGAATTAATGATAAGGTTTCTCCAAGATCTCCTACAGATGAATAAGACTCCTGAAACAGCCAGTAAGGAAGTTTTGTGATTTCCAGGGCCCATTCTTTCATGTAATTGGTATTGACATTCCTCTTGGGCTTTTTTCCTATAAATAAGGCAATAAACCATACTTTATCTTCATCAGGAGCACGTTCCAGGTAATCAATGATGGCATCAATTTTAGCATTGGTTTTATTGGTGGTTTCCAAGGCGTTGATCAGTTCTGCAAAATGTCTCATGGCTCCGGGTTTTCAAGGGTTTCTTTTTCAGATTCTTCTTCATCCTCACCAAACAATGTCTCCACAACATCAGCCCTGACACCAATTTCGTTCAGATATTTTGAAAAGATTTCCGTCTGTCCGTGGGTAACGTGTACGAGTTCGGCTTCGGTGGCTTTTACGGTTTGCAGTAATCCTTTCCAGTCTGCATGATCACTCATGGCAAATCCGGCATCTGCACTCCGCCACCTTCTTGCACCGCGCACCTGCATCCAGCCGGAGCATATCGCAGTAGCGGAATCAGGAATCTTTTTAATGATATTGCTGTCAAGTAAAGCAGGCGGTACAATGACAATTTCATGTTCTACTTCCTTCGGACGTTCTCTGAAATCTGCAATGGTATATTCAGGAAGATCAATTCCTACTGTTTCAAAGGCTTCATTCAGTTTTCCGATGGAATAATGGACGTATATTTTTCCCAATTCTTCCACTGCCTTCATTATACGCTGGGCTTTTCCCAAAGAATATCCGATGAAAACAGAGGTTTTATTGTTTTCTTTATTTTTCAGTACCCAGCTCTGGAGTTTTTTATTTAAATCCGGAACTTCCAGCCAGTTGTAAATGGGCAGGCCAAAAGTACTTTCTGTGACAAATTCATTGCATTTTACCAGCTCGAAAGGTGTACTCAGCCCATCTTCCTGAACTTTATAATCTCCTGAAATTACCGTCACATATCCTTTATATTCAAGCCTTATCTGTGCAGAACCTATAATATGCCCGGCAGGATGAAGTGAAAGTTTTACCCCATTGATGATGATAACTTCTCCATATTCTACACTCTGGCATTCGATATCCGTTCCGATTCTCTGATGAAGAATAGGTTTGGTAAAATGGTGGCAAAGGTATTTTTTCATTCCCCAGCGGGCGTGATCAGCATGACCATGGGTAATAACGGCCATATCTACAGGTCTCCATGGATCTATATAGAATTTTCCCTGAGGACAATAGATGCCTTTTTTTGTAAATGTGATTAATTTCAATGGTGTGACTGGTTTTTCAGGTATGCTTCAAAAACTTAACCAAAATACAATGGTTCAATAAATTTTATGATCAACATATAGCTTTTCGACAAGTATACTGAAACTTTTGAAATGCTTATACGATATTTTATAAACTTTAGTATTCCATTGATATTTCATTGTAATAAGACGCTTTATGGTTTAAAAACAGTCAGCGCAGTAAAATGTTATTTTTAAGAATTTTAGTAAAAATCACAAAAAATGCTGAAATTTGCGGCAAATAAGAATAATGAAGATTGTAGACATAAAAAACTGGAACAGGAGGGAGCACTTTGAATTTTTCTCTGGCATGGCAAGCCCATATTTAGGATTAACAACGGAAGTAGACTGTACAAAAGCGTATGAGACAGCAAAAGAAAAAGGATATTCATTTTTTGCCTATTATTTTCACAAGTCAATGGCAGCTGTCAATACCGTTGATGAGCTCAAGCTTAGAATCATTGACGGTCAGGTTGTACAGTTTGATACGGTTCATGCCGGCAGCACAATCGGGAGACCGGACGGTACTTTCGGTTTTTCATTCACTCATTTTTCAGAAGATTTTGAAACCTTTAATGCTGCTCTGCAGGAAGAAATAAAAGGAGTTCATCAGACTTCAGGCCTTAGATTAAGTAATGAAAGACTGGGCAAAGATCACGTAAGGCATACCACCATTCCTTGGAATTCTTTCAGTGCTATCCTGCATCCTACAGATTTTAATACTTCAGAATCGGTTCCTAAAATTGCTTTTGGAAAATTCAATATCCGTGACGGCAGAAAATATCTTCCGGTTTCTATTGAAGCCCACCATGGATTGGCAGACGGGATTCATCTTGCCCAATATCTGGAAGAATTTCAGAGGCAGCTTGACCAATAATTGAAAACTATAATGTATCAGAAATCCGGATTTAAAATAATTCCGGATTTTTTTATGGTTATTGCTGTTATGAACGGATGAAAAACATTGATTGAGATCATAAAAAGTAAAGCGGGTAACATTGTACATTTACACTCTGTCAATAATGCAATGACGGAGTAACTGAAAAACAGATTAGCATTTTTATTTACGGTATAACGTGGTATCTATGTGGTACACGGTTTTAATAAAATTTTAATCATTTTTTCTTTCTTTGCCATTATAAAATGGGGATAAATTCCGTAGATATTCATTTTTTATGTAATCATTTTTTAGCTACACATTATTTGTTTTTAAATGACTGCATAATAGTAACAAAAACTAATTAAATCTTGAAAATATCAAAATTATTTATTCTCCAGATTACCATATCAGCCCAGATTGATCAGAGAAAATCTTATACAGATGTACAAAATATTTCACATCTGAAATAAGTAGATGAAAAAGTATTATGAAAAATAAAAGAACAGAAACTCATTTAGAGGATTTAACCCAAAAGATTCTTGTGCAGGATGAAATAATGGCATTAGCCAAAACAAATTCTCCGCGCCTGCTGAATAAATTCAGATTGGTATATCCGGATTTTTTTAAAAAGTTATCCGCTATTCAGCCTTCCCTTAAAAATTCTGAATTGATCTTTTGTATTTACCTTAAGCTCAATATGACTACCAAGGAAATTGCAACCTGTATTTTTGTGACTCCAAAAGCCATACAAAACAGGAAAAACAGAATCAGAAAAAAGCTTAATATCCCTTCTGAATTTGATATCTACAAATGGTTTAATGAAATTTAAACCATTTTTTTTGTTTAAAATTCTACAATAGCTTTATCCAGATCATGATAAAGAAGAACTTTCCAGCGGTTTTCTTTTGCTTCTTTCTCCCATTTAAGCCGTAATTGCATTGCTTTTCTCCCATCGAAATCACTTTTATAGGCTAAATGGTATTTTATATAAGAAGCCTGTGGAAGATCATCAGCCCCGTAGAAAACCGTTTCTCCATTTTCCCTGATCCAGAAAACCTGCATAAAAGGAGTGTGTCCGCCCACCACTTCATAGGAAATTTCATCTGTGATTTCTCCTTCATCTTCATTCATCCATATAATATTCGGGAGTTGAATCAGCTTTTCCAGCATACCAAAATCAAAAGAAGGATTGCCTTTTTTTTCCATCGCAAAATCCAGTTCACGTTTCTGAATATAGATCTGAGCTTTCGGAAAAGTAGCCTCAAAGCCATTTTCTGTAAGTTTTACAGCACCTTCAATATGATCTTTGTGAAGATGAGACAATAATAGCTTTGTGATTTGCTCAGGAAGGATATTTTCTCTCTCCAGAATTTCTGAAACCACTGTTTTTCCGGAGTCATTTTTCCAGCCAATACCTGCATCCAAAAAGATATAGTCATTTTCAGTAATGATGAGAAAAGGCTGTACAGACATTTTGATTCCTCCGATATTATCAAAATTTTCTTCTGTTAAAAGAGTAAAATCTTTGGTTTTGCTTGCCGAAAAATTGCCTTCTTTAAGTGGAATAATTTTCATGATACAAATTTCTGTAATATTTCTAATATCCAAAAAGAGTTTCATCGATATATATCATCAATAAAAACAATTATACAGACAGCATACTGAAATTATTTTACTTACCTGAAAAATACAGCTTCATTCATAAAAATGTAAAGAAATAAGCATGGTATTTTCTTTTTTTAATGATTATCTTTGATCTCTTAAAATCAGGCAGTATCAACTGTCAGTCAACTTTCAAATAAAATTTATACGCAATGCAGGAGCGTTCTTCCCAGGGTATTTCCCGTACCGTCATCTGGCTTATGGCCATTATTTCAGGATTAGTGGTTGCCAACAATTATTATAATCAGCCTTTACTGGCACTCATTTCTGAAGAACTTCAGGTTTCTGAGAGTGCTGCAAGTAAAATCTCTGTATTGACACAGATAGGCTACGCTTTGGGACTGCTGCTGATTGTTCCGTTGGGAGATAAGTTTTTCCGCAAGAAATTAATTTTAATTGATCTGTTTCTGGTTTTCGGATCACTTTTATGGATGACTTTTGCCACTCAGTTGTGGATGCTGTATGCCGCCAGTTTACTGATAGGAGCTACCTCGGTTATTCCGCAGCTGTTTGTACCCATTGCCGCAGAACTTTCATCAGATAAAGAAAAATCCTCCAATATCGGACTGGTCATGTCAGGATTATTGCTGGGAATCCTTCTTTCCCGTTTTATAGGAGGAATTGTAGGAGAAGTATGGGGTTGGAGAGCCATGTTTGGTATTGCTGCAGGGCTGATGATTCTGGTTTGGCTGGCTGTCTATAAAATGCTTCCTGAAATGTCTCCTAACTTTAAAGGTTCCTACAAAGAACTGATGCGTTCTGTTGCCCAGCTTGCGAAAACACAGCCTGTTCTTCAGCTGGCTTCTTTCCGTGGAGCTATGGCATTTGGGTCTATGTGTGCTTTGTTTACCACCTTGGTTTTTCATATGGAGAAACCACCTTTTAATGCCGGATCATCGGTAGTGGGAAGTTTTGGATTAGCTGGTGCTGTAGGCGCTTTAGCGGCAGCCAAAGTAGGAAAATTGCAAAAGTATCTGGATATTAACCGGATTATATTGTATTCTTTATTGATTGTCATTGGAAGCTGGGGCTTTACTTATTTTGCAGGAGAAACCTATTGGGGACTGATTGTAGGAGTGATTCTTGTGGATCTGGGAGTACAGTCGAGCCATATTATGAACCAAACCAATTATTTTCTGATTAAATCAAATGCTGTCAACAGGCTGAATACCGTGTATATGGTTTCTTATTTCATCGGAGGATCATTGGGAACCTGGCTGGCTTCCATCGCCTGGCAAAAAGCTCAGTGGACCGGCGTCTGTTTTGTAGGGACTGTATTTGGTGTATTGGCTTTGATAGCACATGTCTTATTTTGTAAAAGAGTTAATAAAGCATAAATCAGAATTTGTTTTACATTTCTGATTCTTTTAAGTTTGGGGGGATTTTATCTGCGATAAAATCCCCCCAAACTTTTTTATTTAATTCTACAGCATCTTCTTGTGCCTGTTTGGAATTATTGGAGTATTCGCCAATGGAGTTGCCGGAAAAATGCTTAATAAAAATGTAGCAGGTACAACTGCTATCTTCCTTTCGGGAACCATTTTAGTGCTTATTCTTCTCTATTTTTCAGACGGAAATGTATGGGCAACGATTGCCGTTATCGGAATCTGGAGATTCTGTATTCACCCAGCTTTTTGAATGTATCTGCCTATATGATCTCTTCAGCTCCGGAATCACTGGAATTTGCCAATAGTCTGGCCACATCGTTCGGAAACCTTGGAGTAAGAGTAGGAACTACTATCGGAGGATGGATAATCGTTACAGAAGGAGTAGAGTATATTCCATGGATAGGTTTGGCTTTTGGACTTCTTGCATTTCTGATGATGATCTTAAAAATGGTAGTAGAGAAACGCAGTCAGGTACTTTCCATCTGTCAGAGTTAAACTGTAATAGTTTTTGTTACATTAAATAAAATACACTATCTTTACACTATTAATTTGATGTAAAATTAAATACAATGAAAATAGAAATCTGGTCGGACGTGATGTGTCCGTTTTGTTATATCGGAAAGAATAATTTTGAGCAGGCTTTGAATAAGCTTCCTTTTAAAGATGAAGTAGAAGTGGAGTGGAAAAGCTTTCAGCTTGATCCTACTTTAGATCCGAAAGAAACTCAGGATACCATTCAGTATTTCAGAGAAAAGAAAGGAGTTCCTGAAGCTCAGGCAACACAAATGTTGGGTCAGGTTACCCAGATGGGAAAAGGAGCCGGAATTGATTTTGATTTTGGAAAAACTTTGATCACCAACACTTTCAGCGCTCATAAACTGCTTCATTTGGCTAAAAAGCACAACAAATCCAATGAAATGGAAGAAGCATTATTTATTGCTCACTTTATTGACGGGAAAAATGTAGGAGATGCAGAAGTTTTAGTGTCTCTTGCTGAAAATTTAGGAATTGATAAAGAAGAAGCAAGACAGGCAGTTACAACGGATCAATTGGATGATGAAGTGAATCAGGATATTCAGGAGGCAAGAAACAATGGCATTTCCGGAGTTCCCTTCTTTGTTCTGAATGGTAAATATGCCGTTTCCGGAGCTCAGCCTGTAGAAGCGTTTGAAAATGCACTTCAGCAGACTTACAAAGAAACGGTGAGCCCGTTTAAGGATCTTTCCGGTGAAAACGGAGCTTCCTGTGATGCAGACGGATGCAGTATTTAAGATATCAAAACCCCAAAATAGTTTTATTTTGGGGTTTTTAATTGAATAGAGTCTCGTATCTTTGTATTACAGCGACACCAGCTGTATAAATCTGATTTCTCAATGATAAAAATTAACAACGACACTCATTATTCAATTGATGATACCCTTTTTGTTTTTGCATTAGATTCCGAAGCGGGAACAGTTTTCGACGATAAAAATAAATTAATTACCGGCATCGGAAAGGTGAACGCGGCCATTGAACTAACCAAAGAAATTCACGCAAGAAAACCTAAACTGATCGTGAATCTGGGTTCTGCCGGAAGTAAAGGATTTCACAAAGGTGAAGTAGTATGCTGTACAAAATTTATTCAGCGTGACATGGATGTAAGGGGACTTGGATTTAAACTATATGAAACACCATTATCCGGAGTGCCGCCTGTATTGGAATATGGTCTTAAAATGGATATCCTTAAAGAAGGAATCTGCGGAAGTGGTGACAGTTTTGAAATGAACCATTCTGAAACTGATTATAATATTGTTGATATGGAAGCCTATCCGTTAGCATTGATTGCCCAAAAGGAAAACATCCCGTTTCTATGCCTGAAATATATCTCTGACGATGCAGGAAGTGACGCAGCAGACGACTGGAGCGTACAGGTACATCTGGCTTCTGAAGCATTTAAGAAAATTCTTTTTTCATAACATTTATTCTTACCATCATGAGCTCAATCATTATTAACAAAGCCTCGGCTGAGGATGTAGAAATTGTACAAAATCTAGGAATTCAAACCTTTTCTGAAACGTTTGCAGAAGATAATACGGAAGAGGCCATGAAAAAATATCTGGAAGAAAGCTTCAATACCGAAAAGATAAAATCAGAGCTTAATAACCCGGATTCTCATTTTTATATTGCCTGGGAAGAGGATAATCCCGTAGGTTACCTGAAAGTCAATTCTGACAAGGCACAGACAGAACTTCAGGATGATACAAGCCTTGAAATTGAAAGAATTTATGTGAAGAAAAGCCATCATGGGAAAAAAGTAGGCCAGCTTCTTTATAACCAGGCCTTAGAAACAGCTCGGCAGCTCAACAAATCATACCTGTGGCTTGGGGTTTGGGAAGAAAATCTAAGAGCTTTACAATTTTACAGAAAAAACGGATTCGTTGAGTTTGATAAACATATCTTCAGGCTTGGAGAAGAAGAACAGACGGATCTGATGATGAAAAAAGTGTTGGATTAATTTTGTTCAAAACAGAAAGATTGTATTTAACCACTGATTACACAGATTTTCACAGATGATTAGGTAATACAATTCTTTATACCTTCTAAATACCAAAATGAATCATTCAGAATTTGTAAAGCATATTAATCAGTATTATCCTTTATCCAAAGAAACGGTTGAAGACTTATTGAATATCTGTACCGAAGAATATTATCACAAAAATGATCTTCTGCTGGAATCCGGTTCTATGGCAAGGTATTATTATTTTATTAAATCAGGGCTGATAGGCTATTATACGGTAGATGAACAGGGAAATAATATTTATAAAATCTTCTTCGAGGAAAACAGCTTTGCTGCTTCCACAGCAGCCATTATTAAAAATGTACCCAGCGATTTCAATATCATTGCACTGGAAGACAGCTCTGTAGTCCAATATCCTGCAAAAGCCTACCGTGAATTACTTAAAAAGCATCATGACCTTGCCCTTTTTCATATAAATTACCTTGAAAAGAACTGGGTAGTAAAAAAAGAACCTCTGGAAGTATCCCTGAGGTATGAAACAGCAAAAAAACGGCATTTGCAGTTACTGGAAAATCAATCTTTATACAACAGACTGAAACAGCACCAAATTGCTTCTTATCTTGGAATAACGCCTACACAGCTAAGCCGGATAAAAAAGGAAATCAGCTGATATTTCTAAATCTAAGTGGAAAATAAATTAAAAAAAGCGTCAACATATGTTGAGGCTTTTTTACTTTTTCTGCTGCAATTTTGCTTTGTCAGAAGATCATTGGTACATTATATGTTCTATAATTAAAGAACTTGTGACTATTATTAATTCAACACTTTTCAACATGAAGAAGCTTATCAACATTGTATTTGTACTGACGGCATGTATTCAGTTATCAGCACAAAAAATTATTCATCAGGAAATTTTCAGTCCGAAAATGAATAAAAAAATTAAAACAATAATTATTACCCCGAATCTTCAGCCTAATACAACCTATCCGTCTGTATATATTCTGCACGGTTTCAGCGGCAATCCGGATAGAATCATTAAACAGGATATTCCGGATCTGGTAAAAAAAGCACAGGAATTTAAAACAATCTATGTGCTTCCGGATGGAAATTACAGTTCGTGGTATGTAGACAGTCCGATCGTTAAGGATTCACAATATCAAACCTTTATTGGGAAAGAGCTGGTAGAATTTATTGATAAAAATTATCCGGTAAAAGCAGAGAAAAAATCCCGCGGAATTTTGGGATGGAGCATGGGAGGTTACGGGGCAACCAATATCGGGATTACTTATAATAAAACGTTTGGTATTGTAGGAAGTTCTTGCGGAGCGCTGGATTTCAATTCATTCGGAGAAGGTTATCAGAAATATATGGTGAATAAAGTGCTGGGACCACTGGAATCTATCAATCCCAACTTCCTTACAGACAGTAAAATAAAACTGATGGCAGGAGCAGGACAGCAATATATTTTCGATTGCGGTACAGAAGATACCCAAATGATCAACATGAATAGAAATTTTCATAAAAAACTGACAGAAATGAAGGTTCAGCATCTCTATACAGAGTCTTTGGGAGGACACGTCCCGGAATATTGGAGCAGATCATTATCTGAGCAATTGTCGTTGTTTGACAGGTTTTTTAAACAGTAAAATTATAAACTTTTAAGTTTTGGTTAAAGCCATGGAAATTTATATTTAATTATTAAACGGGCTAAAGCCCATTCCTATTGAATATTGATTAGTTTTTATATCAATAGAAGTGGGCTTTATCCCGCTTGTTTTTGTTGTTAATACAAGATTGGCTTTAGCCGAAACTTACCTCATTAACCTTTAACAAGGGTTAACCAGAAAAAAAATCCTTTTTGAGCCATGCCCAAAAAGGATTTCGACTGATTGATGTTCAAATGCTAACAGGTCAGCCTATTAAAAGTGTTGAAAGTTTTTACCCAAATGTTCCTCTATCACAAAGAACGGATCTTCTGTAAGTGTATGTGCTCTCATATCAATAAGGCTCACTTTACTCATCATACGAAGCATGATTCTTCTCTCGCACGGATGTTCTATTCCGTCAATATTTCTTACTCCGGCACGAAAAGCCGATCTCCCGTGAGCACATAAATGATTGTTCACCAGAATAACGTCTCCTGCCTGAGGCGTAAATCCTGAGTAAATCAAATGTCTGGCTTCCTCCCAGAACTCATGCAGCGTACTTTGTGCTTCCTCCGATTGTCTTATGCTGGAATTAAAAAGCTGTTCTGCAGCGTCAAATCGCATAAACGGAAGACTATAATTACCATACAGTACAGCATCTAATGTTTCTTCTTCATTTTCTGCTGTTTCCAGGTTGGCATCTTTCGGAATTTTATAAATACGCTCAAAAAGAGGTCTGTAATTTTCCCCGATTGATTCATGAGAACGGATAGAATAAAGAGTAGAAGGAACCTGTTCTTCATTTCTTACATACATAAAGCTTAAAAAATCGGCCTGATGTTTCAGAAAAGCGTCTTCTGTATGCACATACAAATCTGTTGAAGACCCTGATCCGGTTTGCGTTTCCTTCATTTTTTCGTCAGGAATGATGGCATGAATCAATCCGCCTCCTTTACGCTGTGAATAATATTGTACAGGTTTTGACGGAAGTGCCCCATGGATAAGTGCACATGCAAAACCATATAAATTAAATTTTGAATAATCTGCCGCCTGCCAATTGGGAGGAGTAGATCCTATATCCTCCTGATCGATATCCATTAATCCCGTAAAGATCAGTGCACCATACTGATTTTTTGAAAAATCACTCGCAAAATCAGCCGCTATATTTAAAATTCTTTCCGGTAGAAAATAAGACGCCAGCTGATGTACATGCTTTATAAAATCACGGTTTTCATAATTGTCATACTTTTTCTGAAGATGCAGAGCCGCATCTTTTATCATTCTTCTTTCCTGAGAGGTGACTTCTATGACCGTAGGAAGCAGTTTTACCGCTGTTGAACAGTCTTTATCTAAAATTTCTGTAGAATTCATTAAAAAAAATTTGGTGTTAAATAATAATTTTTATCTTTGTTTTTAATTATTCTAAATAACAATAACCGAGTCAAATTTAGTAATAATTTCACAACCACCAAATAAAATATAATAAAAAATGTAAAAAATAAAAACCTGACTATCAGATATATATACTCATATATCAAAAAACCCACAACAACTCACAGATTAAAAAAATCACATTACAAAATTTTTATGAACAACAATTTAATATCCCTGGAAGAGCTCGTAGGCACAACTTCACCTCACATTTCGGGGAATTTTGGGAATATTTTTCATCCTGACAATTATGATCATTATCGTAATGCTGTCAATAGTACTTTAGACCTGGTTCAGGAATTTCTTCACAGAAACAACAAGCCTTTCAGTGGTATAGAAGCCAAAACAATGAAAGGAATGGTACAACAGATTGATCTTAATCAAAAACTTTCCAATTATAACGAGCTTCTGGCAGAAGTAGATGATATTTATGTAAAACATGCCACAGCTTTTCACCTGCCACAATATGTAGCGCACCTTAACTGTCCTGTAGTAATCCCGGCATTGGCAGGAGAAATCCTTGTAAGTGCCATCAATTCTTCACAGGATACTTATGATCAGAGTGCAGGCGGAACTTTTATGGAAAGAAAACTGATCGACTGGACTGCCGGTCAGATCGGATATAATACGAATGAAAGCGACGGTGTTTTCACCGCGGGGGGCTCACAGAGCAATTTAATGGGATTGGTCATGATGCGTGACTGTTTTTCTCAGAAAAGATATAACCACAACATTAAAATGGATGGTCTGCCAGCGGAGGCAAGCCGTTTCAGAATATTTGTTTCAGATAAATCTCACTTCAGCAATTTGAAAAATGCTTCCATTATGGGACTGGGTGAGAAAAGTATTGTTAAAGTGCCTACTGATGACCGTTTCCGTATGGATATTTCTCTTTTGAAAAAATACATTAAGAGGGAAGAACAGTTAGGAAACATTCCTATTGGAATCGTGGCTACCGCTGGAACCACAGACTTTGGAAATATCGATCCATTAGATGATATCGCCAATATTGCGGAACAATATAACATCTGGATGCACGTAGATGCAGCTTACGGTTGTGCTTTATTATTAAGCGAAAAATACCGTGATCTGATCAACGGTATTGAAAGAGCAGACTCCGTAACGATAGATTACCACAAATCATTCTTCCAACCCATTAGCAGCAGTGCTTTTATTGTTAAAAATAAAAAAGAACTGCTGATTCTTAAACACCACGCTGATTATCTGAATCCGAAAGAAATGGACGAAGAGGAAATTCCGGCACAGATCAATAAATCCATTACCCAGAGTACCCGAAGATTTGATGCTTTAAAACTTTGGTTTACCCTAAGAATGATGGGGAAAGAACAGTTGGCAGAATACACAGACACGGTGATTGATCTTACCAAAGATGCTGCAGCCATGATTACTGAAGATGCAGATTTTGAGCTTCTTTCAGATTCGGACTTAAGTGTTCTTGTTTTCAGATATGTAAATCCGGAAATCAATGATCTGAATGCCCTGAATCAGTACATCAAGATGAAATTGTTCTACAGCGGAGAAATCCTTGTAGCAAGTACCAAAGTGGATGGAAACTTCTATCTGAAGTTTACGTTCCTGAACCCGATTACAACTACGGAAGACATTCATCAAATTCTCACCACAATCAAAAATTATGGAAAAGACTTTAATTCAGAAAAATAAAACGGGAGAAAAAGCCCGGGAAATTACTTTCAGAATTCTGCTGAACGGAATGCTGAGAGAACTGGGAAACGGAAAATTCTATCAGGGCGTTCCGAAATATGATCTTCTCACGGCAAAAGCTCTTCAAAACAGTGATTATTCATTGTTTATGAGATTTGAAATGAAGAAAAGCGGACTGTTTGTATTTGCTCCGGTTTCCTATCGTTCCGAAACTCTTTTTCATGAATACGGACCTGTTTTGTGGGCGGTAGATCATCAAAATCAGGAAGTTTTTGAAGTTAATGATCAAAAACTGACTGAGTTGGTTTACAAAGAGTTTTCTGAAACGACCTATGAAAAAGGATTCCAACAATTTGTGGAAAGAATTCAGAGCAGTTTAAGAAACCTGGAACTGACAACAGAAGCCTGTCTTCAGGATGATCAGCTTTTAACGTATTCTTTTTTGGAATCTGAGCAAATGCTTCCGGCAGGACATAATCTGCATCCTTTCACCAAGTCAAGAATGGCATTTTCTGAGGAAGAACAGTTGTTATACAGTCCTGAATTCGGGAAAGGATTTCAGCTGGATTATTTCCTGATTCATAAAGACTGCATTACAGAAAAATCTCTTCCAGGGATTTCAGCCAAAGAAATATTCGAAAAATGGGTATCCATACCGGAAAGCTATAATTTTGAAAACATAAATGATTTTTATATAGTTCCGTGCCATCCATGGGAAGCACAATATGTTTTAGCATCCGAAGAATACCCTGAAATGCTGGGTTCCGGGAAAATCATTCACATCGGGCCATTGGGAGAAGACTTTTATGCAACATCTTCTATAAGAACAGTATACAATCCGGACTTCAGCTGGATGTTGAAATTTTCTCTCCATGTTTTAATGACAGGCTCTGTAAGAACAAACAGCTTAAAAGATCTCAACAGAGGATATGCTTCCGCAATCTGGTGGCAGCATCAAAAAGCTTCATTTGAACAAGATTTCCCGAATTTTAAATTATTGCTGGAACCTTCCACGTTAAGCGTTCATTATGAGGGAAAAAATATGGACAGTCTGAATATACTGCTCCGTGAAAATCCTTTTTCAAATGACGATAAAGTCATTTTATTAGCAAGGCTTTGTCAGGATGAATCTACAGACGGGTTCAATTTTACAACGCATTTCTTTAAAAATGTTGCCAATCAACTAGGCATAGATACAGAAAAAGCAGCTATTATCTGGTTTGAAAAGTATGTAAACCTATTGCTTTCTCCTTTAAATAGATTGTACAATCAATTAGGTATGGCGCCGGAAGTTCATCAGCAGAACTTACTTATTCAGCTGGATAATCAATTGCTTCCTCAGTCTATTTACGTGAGAGACGGGCAAGGGTATCTGATCAAAGAAAGCTTCAAAGGAAAGTATGAATCTCTAATTAAAGATTACCCTGAAGTGGAAGATCTTTTCATTAGAGATGAGCGTCTTCTGGACATTATTTCTCACCATCTTCTGGTAAGTAATCTGAGCGCATTGATTGCTTCAATAGGTAAAACAGGATTGGTTAAAGAAAGAAGACTGATTCATATTCTGTACAGGGAGTTTGAAAACCTTCATGAAACTGAACCTTCATCGTTGACAGATTATGCATTGAATCAAAGATATTGGGCCGTAAAATCAAACCTTCAGTCGGCGGTTGCTGATGTAGATGGAGGTGTAAATGCTTCCTCAATTTCTTATGCTAAAGTTCCAAACCTTCTTCACAAGCATTTCTTCTCGGATCAGTTAATTAATCCGCAGGGAACAGAAGTTTTCTTTAAAAGATACTTCCAGAAAGAAGATGTGACGATGAGTATGCGTCCCATAGATCTTGAAAATGACCTTGAAATGCTTCATGAATGGTTCAACCGTGAACACGCCGTTAAAATCTGGCAGATGAACTGGCCCATTGATGAGCTTGAAACGTATTACAGGCTGATGCTTCCAAGTGATGAAGCACACAGTTATATCATTGCAGGAAACGATGAACCTTCTTGTAATATAGAGGTGTATTGGGCTTGCAGAGATATTGTAGGCGATTATTATGAAGTACTGCCTACCGATTACGGAACACACCAGTTTATTGCACCTATTGATCCTAAAAAGAAATTTGTATCTCCATCCACTCAATCTATGGTTGACTATGTTTTTGCACAGCCACAGGTAGGAAAAATGGTAGGCGAAGGATCTGTAGACTCTCTTGCGTCTATGATGAACAAAGCCCATGTAGGATTTAAAGTAGAAAAAGTAATTGAAATGCCTCATAAAAAAGCCAACCTGAACTTCTGTTACAGAGAATGGTACTGGGAAAAATTCCCACAGAATAAAGAGGTACAAATCACCACAAACATCACAAAAAATGACTAACGAAGCCGTATACAATGTAATAGGCATAGGTATTGGCCCATTTAATCTTGGACTTGCCGCATTATCCAATCCGATTACGGAACTGAAAACCCTTTTCCTGGACCAGAGAGATGGTTTCGACTGGCACCCGGGACTGATGATTGACCATGTAACCCTGCAGACTCCATTTTTATGCGACTGCGTATCCATGGCTGATCCTACCAATCCTTTAAGCCTTCTGAACTATCTGAAGGAAACCGGAAGACTGTATAAGTTTTTTATCAGAGAAGATTTTTTCATTCCGAGAAAAGAATACAACCGTTACTGCCAATGGGTGATTGAGCAGCTTCCACAATGCCGTTTTTCTACTCAGGTAGTAGATATTACGTATGAAGATGGTTTATATCATGTAACTACGATTCACATCAAAACCAAAGAAACTACGGTTTTTAAAACGGAAAGACTGATTTTGGGAACAGGAACACAGCCTCATATTCCTTCTTTCATTCCGAAGGATGATTCCCGTGTTATTCATACAAGTTCTTATCTGTACAGAAAAGAAGAACTTTTGTCTCAGGGTAAAAAAATAGCGATTATCGGTTCTGGCCAGAGTTCAGCAGAAGTTTTTTATGATCTTCTTCAAAACAGGAATGAAGAAACACAACTGGGATGGTATTCCCGTCCGGACAGATTTTTCCCTATGGAATATTCTAAACTGACACTGGAGCTTACTTCACCTGATTATGTAGAATATTTCTACAACAGAAGCGAGTCTGCAAGGAAAACCATTTTAAGCAAACAGCAGGCTCAGTTTAAAGGAATCAATTATAATCTGATCAATGATATTTACGACTTTATTTATGATCTGAATATCGATAACGCCGATCCAAATCTTAAAATTATTCCAAACAGCCAGCTGAATAGAGTAGACAACAGCAATCCGGATTTCATCAATCTTGAATTTACCCAACTGGAACAGGAAGTACCTTATGATCAGGAAGCAGATTATCTGATTCTGGGAACCGGATACCGCTATCACGAGCCTGCATTCTTAAAGAATATTCAGGATAGAATCAAGAGAGATTCCAGCGGATTGTTTGATGTTAACAGAAATTATTCAATAGACCACAACGGAGGAGAAATCTATGTACTTCACGCTGAAGTTCATACCCATAGCTATATTTCTACGGATCTGGGAATGGCTGCTTACCGTAATTCCTACATCATCAATGATATTTTGGGAAGAGAGCATTATAAAATTGAAAAGAAAATTGCTTTCCAGGATTTCGATGTGGAAAAATATGCTGATTTACCAACTGCCAAAATTTAATCAAAAAATGAACACCAACTTAAAAAATACAGTAAGCCAGGAAAACTGGAATCAGGCCAACAGAAACCTAATGGCCAAAACCATCGCAGAACTGATGCACGAAGAGCTTCTAAAACCTGTGGTAACCTTTGAAAATAAAAACGGATATACTGTTTTTACCCTTGAAACCGGAGTAGAAAATATTATCTACAGCTTCCGCGGACAGGAAAGAATGATGGATTACTGGCATATTGATAAAGACAGTATTACAAAAACAGAAAACGGTGAAGATTTGTCTTCTGTAGATGTAGCGGCTTTCTTTCTGGAAATGCAGACTGTTTTTGACTTAGATCCTTATACCATTGCAAGATACACGGAAGAATTACTGCATACTTTGTATTGTGATGCTTTAATCTTATCAAGAGGAGTAATGTCTTCAAAAGAGCTTGCTGATGCAGATTATCAGACGGTAGAGCACAATATGACCGGACATCCTTGGGTAATTGTGAACAAAAGCCGATTAGGTTTTTCTCCTCGCGACCTGAAAACATTTGCTCCTGAAGCCGATGAAAATTTAAAAGTAATCTGGATGGCTTCTCATAAAAGCAGATCATCATTCCAGTCTTTGGAACATATCAACAGAGATGAGTTTTACCGTTCTGAAATAGGAGAGGATTTATATAATGATTTTCAGCAGCAGTTGTTAAACAAAAGAAAAGTTGTTGAAGATTATCATTTTATTCCTGTACATCCATGGCAGTGGGAGCATAAGCTTCAGATTCATTTTGCGGGAGATATTGCTTCCGGACTTTTAATTCAATTAGGAGAGGGTAGTGATACCTACAGTCCGCAGCAGAGTATCCGTACTTTATTCAATGTGGATCATCCTAAAAAGAGATATCTGAAAACGGCTGTTTCTATTCTGAGTACGGGAAATATCAGAGGATTATCCCCTAAACAGATGAAAATTGCTCCAGCCATTACAGACTGGGTAAAAGGTTTGATTAAAGACGATGCTTATCTGGAGAATAAAGAAACTATTTTCTTAGGAGAAGAGGCTGCAATTACCTATCTGCACCCACAATATGGGGCTATTGCCAGTGTACCCTATCAATATAATGAATTCCTTGGCGCATTATGGAGAGAAAGTGCTGAAAACTACTTGAAAGAAGACGAACAAATGGTAACCATGGCCTCTTTACTTTATGTAGATGAAAATGGAGTTCCATTGGTTCAGGCCTTTGCAGAAAAAGCAGGTGTGAGTATCAAAGAATGGATTGAAAGCTATCTTGATGCCTATCTTACCCCATTATTACACATTTATTACACCCATTCATTATGTGTAACGCCACATGGAGAAAACATTATGGTTGTTTTGAAAAATGGAATTCCAAAAAGAATCGTAATCAAAGATTTTGTGGATGATATTGTACTTACCACAGAAGCCAGAGAAAAACTTCCTGCACACCTTGCAGACGGTTTGATTCAGTCTTCCAACAAAGAAAATATCCCGTTGTTTATTTTGCTTGGCGTTTTTGATGCCTTCTTCAGATATCTGTCGAATGCTTTGCATACCTATTCCAACTTTAATGAAGAAACATTCTGGGAATTGGTTCACAACTGTGTAGAAAATTATAAAGCTGAGAATACCCATCTTCAGGAACGTTACGAAAAGTATGACTTGTATGTGCCGGCATTCAAAAGATTCTATATCAACAGTCTGCGTCTGAAAAATAACGGTTACAGTGAAAACAAAGCATTTGCCATTCCGAGAAAAGACGGAGCGCTGCCTAATCCGCTGTATCAGATTGCCAATAAAAATTCAGTAGCAGCAGTATGAGGAGATTCCTGCATATACTAAAAGAAGGAGCGGTTTTTACGTATGGTGCCATAGCCGGAAAGAAAGTCGAACTGACTTCCGGAAGTATCAACCGTTCCATCTTTAGTCTTGCCATTCCCATGGTGATGGAACTTGTCATGGAATCTGTTTTTGTGAGTGTCAATCTATTGGTTATCGCAAAATTAGGAGACAAGGTTCTTGGGCTTGTGGGAATTACAGATAACTACATCAACTTTGCCTATGCCATCGCAGTAGGTTTGGGGATTGCAGCAGCAACGCTTACCGCCAGAAGAGCGGGTGAAAAAGATAAAGAAGGAATGGGCAGAACGGCCCAATATATCATCTTGCTGGCTCTGCTTTTTGCAGTGCTTATTGGTGGAATTTCCTGCTTTTTCGCATCAGAAATTGTTGATTTTCTGGGAATCAATGCCAGTACGGTAACTGAAGGCGTTTCTTTCTCAAGACTGGTCTTCCTGAGTATCGGGCTTGTGATTCTCCGTCTTTCTGTGAATGGACTTTTCAGAGGAGCAGGTGATGCCGATATTGCCATGAAATCGCTTTGGATCTGCCATATTTCCAATATCATCTTTGCAGTGATCCTTGTTTTCGGATTAGGATTTATTCCTGCTTTTGGATTGATGGGATTGGCGTATGCTACAGTTTTATCAAGGCTTTTAGGGGTTTTATATCAGGCTTTTGTATTTGCCACAGGAAAAACCAGTATCAACATCAGAGTTCCTTTACAGCTTGATATTCCATTGCTGCAAAAGATTCTGAAAATAGCCTTTGGAGGATTGGTTCAATATATCATCCCAACATCCAGCTGGCTGATTATGGTGAAGATCATCTCCACTTTCGGAACCACAGCACTTGCAGGATATATCATTGCCCAGCGTATTGCTTCCGTGGCTACAATGCCTGCATGGGGAATAGGAAATGCTGCGGGAGTTCTTACTGGCCAGAATCTGGGTGCCGGAGAACCGGAACGTGCTGAAAAAACAGTTTGGAGAGCCGGAACCATCAACATGACGTATCTGGTACTGGTAGCCTTATTCTGGCAGATTGAAGCGGAATATGTGGTGAAATTTTTCACTACAGAACCGGAAGTCGCCAGATATGCGGTTCAATATATTCATGTGGTTTCTATGGCGTATCTGCTGTTAGGATTCACCATGGTGATCAGCCGTGCTCTGAATGCGGCCGGAAACATATTACAGGTAACGCTGTTGTACCTCGTCATGTTTTATGTGATTCAGCTTCCTCTGGCTTATCTCTTAGGAGTGAGATTTCAGTGGGAACTGAGAGGAATATTTACTGCCATTGTTTCTTCGGAAATTGTTTTGGCTGTGCTATTCCTCATGATTTTTAAAAATGGAAAATGGAAAACTATAAAAATTTAAAATGAACACTACAGAAGAATTTTATGAAATTATCGCCTCTGCCATCGCCATAAAAAAAGAATTGGTAGATGAAAAACTAACATATCAGGAAATCCCGGAATGGGATTCTATGTCTCATCTTCTGATCGTAGAAGCGCTTGAACAGTTTTATCAGATCAAATTTGATTTTAATGATATTCTGGAGATGGGAACCGTCGGCAAGATTCGCGAAAAAATGAAAAAATACGAAGTATTCGTAGAAAACTAAGCCTATGAAAATTTTAGAAAATGTAATTGCCAATAAGAACTTGGGGTTTACAGATGCTTCCACCGGTACAACAATACCGGTGGGAACACTGTACCGGTCTTTAGGCTTAAACCCGGTAGAAAAAGGGCTGCTCTTTTTGTACAATGACAATCAGCTGTCAAGTATTGAAGTGCTTCTCAATTTTTACGGAACAGCACACACGATTGCCGTACTGGGGCAGAAACTGCATGAGGAATTCAAAGAACGTATTGAGGCAGAATACCGTCCGAAATACATCTTTGATCCACAGAGAGAAGCCATTGAAGGATATACTCTGAAAGCATTCTCAGACAGCATCAGCATCTTTGCAAAGGATGATTATAAGAGTGAAGTTACCATTCACCCTGATATCAAAATCCTTTTGAGTACGTCTGGAACAACAGGTGTTCCGAAACTCGTTAAATTATCTGATGAAAGCCTTTATCAGAACGCATTGAGCATCCTTCAGTACATGCCGATTCAGGGAACGGATGTAGTTCCTTTAAATGTTCCGATCAACTTTGTATACGGATTCTCTATTTTCACCACCAACTGTATGCGTGCCGGAAGAATCGTGTGTACAGATAAAGACATTATGCAGAAAGCATTCTGGGATGAAATGGAGGAGTATGGGTACAGCACTTTGGGCGGAGTTCCTTTCCTTTATGAAAATCTGAACAGAATAGGCTTTTTCAGAAAAGATTCTCCAAGCCTGAGATATTTTACCCATACCGGAGGGGTGATCAACGCTGAGTTGAGAAAAACGATTTTCTCTTATTGTCATGAATTTAAAAAAGAATTTTTTGCACAATACGGACAAACGGAAGCAGGAGGAAGAATGGCTTACCTAACCACAGAAGGATTGCTGGAAGAAGAAACATCAATCGGGAATGTAGTAGAAAGAGGAAGCTTTACAATTGATTCTGAAACGGATGAATTGCTGTTTTCTCATGTCAGTGTTTTCGGAGGCTATGCCAATAAACTGGAAGATCTTGCTACTTATGAGCAGCCTTCTGTACTGCATACCGGAGATACTGCCAGAAAAGGTGAAAACGGAATTTATTATATCACAGGAAGAATAAAACGTATCATGAAGCTTTTCGGAATACGTCTTAATCTCGATGAGGTAGAATTTATCCTTAAAAATGAAATGCAGGGCAATACCTTCGTATGTCTGAATGCCAATGATAAAAAAATCGTGGTGTTGTATGACAATCCAGATATTGATCCTCAGATCATCACCGAAACCATTAAAAATAAACTGCGTATCAACCCGCAATATGTACGCACAGAACGTATAGAATCTTTCCCATTATCACAAAACGGTAAAATAAACTATCCCCTGTTACAAAAATTACAGCATGAAAACATCTAAAACCCTTATATTACTTCTTGGTCTTGCTTTATCTTCCAACTCGCTATCTGCACAACAGGGCGACAGAATTCATGGCAAAATCATGCTGTCTGAAAAAGCACCGGTAAAAAACGCTGTCTTAAGACTTGTCAACACGTCTTATCAGGCAAAAACCAATAATTTAGGAGAATATTACTTTGAAAATGTGCCATCTGGAGAATATACGCTTCAGGTGGTTTTAAATGACATTGAACTGATGAGGGAACCCATCCACATTCAGAAAGATGTTTATGAAATTCCTGCAATCTATGCCCCTTTACACAATAATGTAATTGAGGGAATTACCGTATATGCAGTGAGCAGAAATAAATTTTTGGATAAAGACAGTACTTCAGTGGCTAAAATGCCTTTGAAAGTTCTTGAAAATCCACAGGCTTATACAAGCATCAACCAGCAGATCATGAAAGAACAGATTACTTACGATATTTCGGAAGTACTGAAAAATGTTCCGGGTATGGTGAAAATGCAGGGAAGCCCGGGAAGAGGTTCGGGAGACGGAAGTTTCTACTACAGCCTTAGAGGTTTTCCTACCAAAGTATCTATGGTAGATGGTGTACCGGCCAATACCAATGGTGAAATAGATCCTGCCGATCTTGAGCGTCTGGAAGTCATCAAAGGCCCATCAGGAACATTGTATGGAGGTGCTGTAACTTCCTTTGGAGGCCTGATTAATGCGGTAACCAAAAAACCGAAAGATTATTTTGGAGGAGAGGCTTCTTATCTGATGGGAAGCTACAACCTGAACCGTGTAACGGCTGATGTCTACGGCCCGATTACAGAATCCAGAAATATGTTATTCCGTTTGAATGCCGCTTATCAGTATCAGAATGGTTTCAGGGATTCTGAATTCAGAAAATCATTCTTTGTAGCTCCTACGATAAGCTATGAAGTGAATGACAGATTGAAATTCAATTTAGGAGCTCAGATTTACAATTATGAAGGAACCAATACACCGATTATTTTCCTTGCGAGAACAAGACCATACTTCGCCCACAATCCGGACGAACTTGGTTTCGACTGGAAAAAATCGTATTCCAATAATGATATTACTTTAAAAGCACCATCTATCAACGTAAAAGCGGAGGCGAATTACAAAATTTCAGATAAATGGACGTCACAAACCTTGCTTTCAAGAAACTTCAGAAAGACAGAAGGATTATATCAATACCAGTTTATAAGAGGAAATACAAGTGATGCCATGCTGGAACGTAACGTACAGTGGCAGAACTCGGAAGCCTCTTCTACAAGTATTCAGCAGAACTTTAATGGAGAATTTAAAATCGGAAGTATTAAAAATAAAATATTGATCGGATTGGATTATCTGAATCAAACCATCAACAACAACCATTCCCCAATTGTAGTCTTTGATAATGTCAACGGACAAAGCTTAGAAGGTTATCCGAATATTTCTAAGGATCTTGCCCTTCAAAAAATCCAGGCATTTACCCAGGCAGCCATTCAGGCTGGCAAAACTCCTTTGGTAAGAAATAATTCTGCTTCAAACCTTTATGGAGCTTATATTTCAAACGTTACTTATATTACAGACCGTTTGATTACCCTTTTAAGCTTGCGTATGGATCATTACGAAAGTAAAGGACAACTGAACCTGAGTAACAATACCAGAACCGGAGATTTTAATCAGACTGCATGGTCTCCAAAAGTAGGAATTGTATACCAGATCCTTAAAGATCAGTTATGTGCCTATGGTAACTATATGAATGGTTTCAGTTATACAGCACCTGTTGCACAGCAGCTTCCGGACATTAGTGGAGAGATGAAACCTCAGATGGCGAATCAGTGGGAAGTAGGATTGAAAGGAAACCTTTGGAGAAACAAGGTTAATTTTACTGTTTCATATTACGATATCCTTGTTGACAATATCCAGAGAGGAAGCGGTGTAATCCGTGACGGAAAAGAGTACAACATTGTTGTTCAGGATGGAAAACAAAGAAGTAAAGGGATTGAAATTGAAACCATCATGAACCCTGTTCAGGGATTAAACATCATGGCCGGATATAGCTATAACCACAGCAGATATGAAAAAGCAGATCCAGCTGTAGACGGGCGTCGTCCGGAATCTGCAGGTCCTGCGAATGTATTCAATTCATGGATCAGTTATATCCTTCCAATTAAAGGACTTCAGGGACTTGGAGTTGGTTTTGGAGTAAACCGTGTTGGAAAACAGATTACCGGAAATAAAACCGTTACCGGACAGTTTGCATTCCCTGCTTATACTTTAGTGGACGCTTCCATCTCCCTTGAAAAAGAAAGATACAGATTAGGATTTAAAATGAATAACCTGGGCAATGTACAATATTTTGCAGGGCAGGGAGTGGTAGTCGCTCAGATGCCTCGTAATTTTGTCGCTGAGGTAAGCTTTAAATTTTAAGAATGAAGCTGAAGTTTAGAAAAATTGCCTATCAGTTACATCTATGGCTCGGACTCACGTCCGGGCTTATAGTTGTTATTATGGCCGCTACAGGATGCATCCTGGCTTTCGAAGAAGAATTAAAACATATTGTTCACCCCAACAGATATTACGTTGAAAACATCGGAAGAAACAAACTTTCATTGTCAGAGCTTACGGAAAAAGCAGAAAGAGCACTTCCGGAAGATTTGAAAGTCAAAAGGGTAGTCATGCCATCCGATCCCTCACGAACGTATATATTTCGTACCTTAAAAATAGATAACGAAGCATGGACGTATTGGGGAACTTATCTTTATTATTATCGAATTTATATAGATCCTTACACCGGAAAGGTACAGGAAGTAGAAGATGCCAAAAAAGATTTCTTCGAAATTGTACTGGATCTTCACAGAAGGCTTCTGTTGGGTGAAAAAATCGGAAAAGCGATTACCGGTTATTCCACATTGATATTGGCTGTCATCCTTTTGTCGGGGCTTGTGATATGGTATCCCCGAAAAATGAGTAAAGCCATGCTGAAAGGAATGTTTTTCATTAAAATATCCGCCAATTGGAAAAGGATCAACTATGACGCTCATAATGTGCTGGGATTCTATGCCATCATTCCTTTACTTTTAATCTCTTATTCTGCATTGATATGGAGCTTTGAGGATGTAGACAAATGGGTAAAGAATACGCTGAACGGAAATATTCCCACAGAAAAGAAAGCCAAAAGTACCATTCCTTCCGAAGAATTTTCAAACCGTAAAGATATTCTCAATCTGATCGGAAATACCATGGAAAAAGGATTGAGAAACAAGAAATCAGCGCTTATCAATTTTCCTAGATCGGAAGAAGGAACCTATTATGCTGAGCTGACTTATGATGGAAGGCAATATAGAAATGAACAGTTTAATTTTGATCAATATTCAGGAGATATTTTAAAATCTCAATCTTATAAAAACAAAAATATCGGATATGGAACCGCATTAAGAGAAAGAAATTATGACCTTCACACCGGAAGTATTTTGGGAATAACGAGCAGAATCATTTATTTTCTGGCAGCAATGATCGCAACATCACTTCCTATCACAGGTTTTATCATTTATTTAAACAGAAAAAAGAAGGAACCAAAACATAAGAAAAGCAAAGTGATTTTTCCTTCTCAACATTAACAAAAGCCTCCGTAAAGGGGCTTTTACTCTTTTTAAAACCACAAAATTCACAAAAGATTTTATTTTAAAAACACTTTAGTTATTAAGTAAGTTTAAATGATGCCGCAGAAAAGCTCACATAAAATGGAAAATCAAAGATTTTCTAAAACTCATGTGTACTTATTAAATGTAAAGCAGGCTCTTAAAAACGTAAGTAATCAAAACTTTTGTGCTTAAAAACAATTAATGTAGAATGCTATACAATTTCTATTTTTAAATATTCTCAATCAATTTTATCGCAGATAAAATCCTCGCGCCTTAAAAACAAAACGTTATAATCTAACTTGCGTCTTTGCGTTCAAAAAATTAAATAATCTCTTTTTTTTTGGAAAATCGCAAAGGCGCAAGTTTTTAATATTCATACATTTTTAAGACGCAAGAAAATCAAAGATTTTCAGCAAGTGAAGCTGTAATTTATTCAATCAATGAAATATTCCATCACCCAATCAATCCCTTCACATTCTTTGAAAAAACCTCAATTCCTTTATTCATCTCATCAAAATTAAGATCTCCAAATCCTAAGCGCATGGCCGTAAGATCTTTATTCTGATACAGCAATGTTTTAGGAATGAAAAGGTTATCCTTTGCACAGTTCCTGCTCAGCTGCATCAGATTCAGCGGAATATTCCATTCTAACCATATTGCCAGCCCTCCGGAAGGTTTTTGAAAAGTAATAAGATCCCCAAGATTCTCTTCCAGCAACGCAGAAAAATGGTCACGTCTTTCCTGATATACTTTTAAAGACTTTTTCAGATAACGGTTGATTTCTCCTTCTGCAATCATCTCTCCAAGCGCTCTTTCCATCAGAATATCTCCCTGACGGTCTATAATTCCAAGATATTTACGCATTTCTGTCATCAGATTCTCTGGAGCAACGATAAATCCTGTTCTGAATCCTGGAGCTAAGGACTTCCCGAAAGATCCAATATAAATCACCATTCCATTTGTATCAGCACTGGCTAAAGGAAGAATAGGACTTTTGTCGTAATGAAACTCATAATCATAATCATCTTCCAGGATAATAAATCCGTATTCATTGGCTAATTCCAATAACTCAAATCTTCTTTGAGCACTTAAAGCAACGGTAGTAGGATAGTGATGATGAGGGGTCAGATAAAGCATCCGTATTTTCTGCTTTTTACAGGCTTCCCGTACGCTTTCTACGATAATTCCTTCTTCATCAATGGGAATAGAAACAATATCAACCCCAGCTTTCATAAAGATCATATTGACGGAGAAGTAACTCAAAGCGCCTACCAATACGGTATCTCCAGCCGAAAGAAGAATTTCGGAAACAATATAAATACTCATTTCAGTACTTCTGGTAATAAGAAGGTTATTCTTGGAAATAGGAAGCCCGCGGGAAAGATTCAGGTATTGGGATAAATGTTCTTTAAAAAATTCACTTCCGTCATGATTATAATGTCCAAAAGCTTTCTGGTTGGATTTACGCTTCAGAATAGAACTGTAAAACCGTGAATGCTGACCGATTTGGGTTAAACGGATATCCGGCACGCCATCATTAAAGACATATTCACAGTCCGAATGTTCAAAAGGATTATCAAGAATATTGGATGTTTTGAATGAAAAACCAGTCGAAACAGGATAGTTTTGAAGGTTATTCTGCTCAAAATCGTTCAATTTAACAGGTTTTTCCTGATCTTTTCCAATCACAAAAGTTCCTTTGTTGGGGAAACTCTCTGTCCAGCCCTGAGCCGACAGTTCATCATACACCGCAACTGCTGTATTTCTGTGGATTTCCAGCATTTCACTGAAAGTTCTTGTTCCGGGAAGCTTGGTTCCGAAAGGTAAAAATCCTCTCTGAATCGCATTGATCAGTTGATTGGCAATCTGTAAATAGATAGATGTCTCTGATTTTCTATCAATCTTAATAAAACTTTCGTAAGGAATCTTAACCGGACTATCCATAATATCAAAACTGGCACCATGTAACCATCCGGCAATATACTACTTTTGACATCAAAATAAAAATCTATGGAATTTCATCATCTGTTAAAAAAGATTGTGCAGGAAGGAAACACTCACGCCAAATGGCTGAACACACTTTCTTTTATGGAAAATGCCGGTGCAAGGAAAATATCAAAATGTGAACATCCAACATTGGTTTCTCAGATCCAGCTGAAACATGCTGCTGAAGAGCACCGCCACGCTTATTACTTAAAAAAACAAATCGGGAAAATAAATCCTGAACTCTGCAAAACCTACGAAAGCACAGAACTTCTGGCTCCTATAGCAACAAGCCAATATCTTCACTCATTGGATATTAAAGCCTGCCGTTATCTTCAGAAAGCTTTCAATCTTGATAAAGTAGATATTAAATATGCAGCCTACCTTTTTGTAACCTATGCTATTGAGGTTCGTGCCGATGAGCTTTATCCTGTTTATCAGCAAGTACTTACGGAAGCTTCTTCTAAAATTATGGTAAAATCGATCATTCTTGAAGAAGAAGGGCATCTGGAAGAAATGATTCATCAGCTCAACGAATTTTCACCAGATTGGAAAGACCATGCCGATCACATTCTGGCAATAGAAAAAGAACTGCATGAAGAATGGATTAATGCTGTTATCCTGGAAGTTGCTCAGTTGAATTATGCTTAGCAACAGCTCTCGTTTTCAGGAATCTCTTGATAAAAGAAAAGAGGAGGGAACGTTAAGGCGTTTGCGACTTCAACCTGATGGAATTGATTTTTATTCCAATGATTATCTGGGGTTTGCAAAAAGTAAAGAACTTCAATATTTACTCTTGCAAAAGGTTATGGATAATCCTCAGCTGCTTTCCGGAAGTACAGGTTCAAGGTTAATCAGCGGGAATAGTGAAATTGCAGTTTCTGTTGAAAATGAAATTGCGCAGAAACATCAGTTTGAATCTGCATTGCTTTTTCCATCCGGATATAACGCCAATCTGGCCTTGTTTTCCACACTTCCAAATCGTCATGATGTAGTTATTGTGGATGAACAAATCCATCGTTCAGTACATGATGCCTGTAAGCTTTCAAATGCTAAGAAGTTGAAATTTAAGCATAATGATACTGAAGATCTTGAGAATATTTTAAAAAGGCAGGAAGGTCATTGTTATATCGCGATAGAAAGCCTTTACTCTATGGAAGGAGATTTTGCTCCTATTCAGGAAATCGCTGCCCTTACTGGTAAATATAAAGCCTCTCTGATTGTTGATGAAGCGCACGCATTTGGTATTTTTGGATATGGATTGATTGAAAAGTATCAATTACAACATCAGGTTTCAGCTGCAGTTGTGACCTATGGAAAAGCTCTTGGAGCCCATGGAGCGGTAATTCTCTGTAATGAAACGGTGAAATCTTACCTGATCAATTTTGCAAGCCCGTTCATTTATACCACATCAGCACAGGATTTTCAGTGGTTGAGTATAAAAACAGGATATGAATTTTTAGATCAGCATCATGAACTGGCCGTAAAACTTCAGGATAATATTAAAATTTTCCGAAGTCGAAATTTACAGTCTCCATCGGCAGAAACAAGTCCTGTTCAGGCTATTGTAATCCCGCATAACCAAAAACTGAAGGAATTACAGCAAACTTTATCTGAAAAAGGATTTTTAACCTACGCCATCTACAGCCCTACAGTAAAAGAAGGAAGTGAAAGATTGCGAATATGCCTCCACAGCTTTAATACAGAAGAAGAAATTATGAAACTGACAGAAATTATTAAAGAATTTATTTAAAACCAGAAAATAAACTTTCAACACCCGGATCACAAATCCCGAACCCCAAACCACATGAAATTATTTATAACAGGAATAGGAACCGAAATCGGAAAAACAGTCTGTTCAGCCGTTTTGGTACAGCATTTTAAAACAGAATACTGGAAACCCATACAGTCTGGAGATCTTCATTATACAGACAGTCATAAGATTGAAGCATGGACAGATACCGACTTTTGCCACCCGGAAACTTACCGTTTGCAGCTGGCAGCATCACCACATCAGTCCGCGAGAGAAGAAAATATCACCATCAATCTGAATGATTTTCAATTACCAAAAACAGCAAACCCACTGATTGTAGAAGGAGCCGGAGGTCTTATGGTACCCATATCCGACACTACTTTCATGATAGATCTGATTGAAGAATTAAATCTTCCGACAGCACTGGTCGTCAGAAATTATCTGGGTTGTATTAATCACAGCTTATTGTCAATCATAGCATTACGACAGAGAGAAATACAATTGGAATATTTAATTCTTAACGGATATTTCCCTGAAGATACAGAAAGAGTGATCTGCAGTTTTATCGAAAAAGAAACAAAAATTATAAAGATTCCGGAGATCAATACTACCGATAAGGAATCTATACAACTTGCTGCAAAGCAATTAATAATAACAAAAATAAGATAATGGATACAAAAACAACATTGAGAAACAACTGGACTAAAGAAGAAATTGAGGAAATTTATCACCTTCCCCTGATGGAACTGATCTATAAAGCAGCCACCGTACACCGCGAATGGCACGATCCTTCTGAAGTACAGATCTCCACTTTATTATCCATCAAAACCGGAGGATGTCCTGAAGACTGCTCCTACTGCGGACAGGCAGCCCGGTATCACACCAATATCAAAGTACAGGCTTTATTGCCTACAGAAACTGTAATTGCCCATGCACAAAAAGCAAAAGATTCCGGATCTTCCAGATTCTGTATGGCAGCGGCATGGCGTGAAGTTCGTAATAACCGTGATTTTGACAGGGTAATTGATATGGTAAAAGGCGTAAACGATCTTGGTCTGGAAGTTTGCTGTACACTGGGAATGCTTACCGAAGAACAGGCGATCAGATTGCAGGAAGCAGGATTATATGCTTACAATCACAATCTGGATACTTCAGAACAGTATTATGAAGAAATCATCTCTACCAGAACTTTTGACAACAGGATTAACACTATAAATAATGTAAGAAAAGCAGGAATTACAGTTTGTTCCGGAGGAATTATAGGACTTGGTGAAACCCATAGAGACAGAATCTCAATGCTTCTGACGTTAGCAACAATGCCCAAACATCCTGAATCTGTTCCTATCAATGCTTTAGCCAGAGTAGCTGGAACGCCATTAGAAGATAATGAAAAAGTCGATACCTGGGAAATGGTAAGAATGATCGCTACCGCAAGAATCGTAATGCCATCTTCTATGGTAAGATTGAGCGCCGGCCGTATAGAAATGTCAGAAACAGAGCAGGCATGGTGCTTTATGGCAGGTGCCAATTCCATTTTCACAGGAGAAAGAGAAACGTTATTGGTGACTCCTAATCCGGGAGTTTCTGAAGATATGCAGATGCTCCAGACATTAGGACTGAAACCTATGATGAAAAAAGAAACATGCTGCTAGATAATTATGAATGATAAATTATGAGTGATGAGTTGGATTGTTAGTATTCTGATTTTTATTATAGCATTGATTTCTGATTTCATTGATATGAATATTTGTTTTTAACGCTAATGTTCGCAACGAAAAATTTTTAATTCTGAAAATATTTCGTTCGCAAAGGCATTCTATTCAGCAAGGCAGAATGTTTTCTATTGCTGAGTGAAACGCCTTTGCGAACTCAAAACAGCATGCAAAGTGAAAAACTTAGCGATCATAGCGATAAAATTTAAACAATTTATCACTCATTAGTTTTTAATGCTAAGATTCGCAAAGATATATTGATTAGCTATAAGAATACTTTGTTCGAAGGCATTTCATTCAGCAAAGTAAAATGCTTCTTATTGCTGAGTGAAACGCCTTTGCGAACTCAAAACAACAGCATGCAAAGTGAAAAACTTAGCGATCATAGCGATAAAATTTAAACAATTACCTCACTCATTATTATTTTTTAATGCTAAAATTCGCAAAGATATATTGATTAGCTGTAAGAATACTTTGTTCGAAGGCATTTCATTCAGCAAGGCAGAATGTTTTCTATTGCTGAGTGAAACGCCTTTGCGAACTCAAAACAACAGCATGCAAAGTGAAAAACTTAGCGATCATAGCGTTAATTTAAAATTCATCACTCATTAGTTTTTAATGCTAAGATTCGCAAAGATATATTGATTAGCTATAAGAATACTTTGTTCGAAGGCATTTCATTCAGCAAAGTAAAATGCTTCTTATTGCTGAGTGAAACGCCTTTGCGAACTCAAAACAACAGCATGCAAAGTGAAAAACTTAGCGATCATAGCGATAAAATTTAAACAATTACATCACTCATTATTATTTTTTAATGCTAAAATTCGCAAAGATATATTGATTAGCTGTAAGAATACTTTGTTCGAAGGCATTTCATTCAGCAAGGCAGAATGTTTTCTATTGCTGAGTGAAACGCCTTTGCGAACTCAAAACAACAGCATGCAAAGTGAAAAACTTAGCGATCATAGCGTTAATTTAAAATTCATCACTCATTAGTTTTTAATGCTAAGATTCGCAAAGATATATTGATTAGCTATAAGAATACTTTGTTCGAAGGCATTTCATTCAGCAAAGTAAAATGCTTCTTATTGCTGAGTGAAACGCCTTTGCGAACTCAAAACAACAGCATGCAAAGTGAAAAACTTAGCGATCATAGCGATAAAATTTAAACAATTACATCACTCATTATTATTTTTTAATGCTAAAATTCGCAAAGATATATTGATTAGCTGTAAGAATACTTTGTTCGAAGGCATTTCATTCAGCAAGGCAGAATGTTTTCTATTGCTGAGTGAAACGCCTTTGCGAACTCAAAACAACAGCATGCAAAGTGAAAAACTTAGCGATCATAGCGTTAATTTAAAATTCATCACTCATTATTACTTTTTTACATCAATATATGAATACAATAACAAAAGAAATCAGTCTGCAAGAAAGAGATAAAGCGGTCAACTGGCATCCTTACACCCAGATGAAAACAGCTGACGATATTATCCCTATTGTAAAAGGAAAAGGAATTTACCTGTATGATAACGAAGGAAAAAAATATCTGGATGTTGTTTCGTCATGGTGGGTAACGTTGCACGGACATTCACACCCTTATATTGCACAGCGTGTTTCTGAGCAGTTAAACACACTGGAACAGGTTATTTTTGCAGGATTTACCCATGAACCTGCGGTACAGCTTTCAGAAAATTTACTGAAACTGCTTCCGGCTGGTCAGGAGAAGGTTTTCTATTCTGATAATGGTTCTACAGCGGTTGAAGTTGCTTTAAAAATGTGTATTCAATATGCATATAATCAGGAAAAAAAGAAAACCAAGATTTTAGCTTTTAAAAATGCGTATCACGGAGATACCTTCGGAGCTATGTCTGTAAGTGGAAAAAGCTTCTGGACAAGGCCTTTTGAAAGCATGCTGTTTGAAGTTGTTTTTATAGATACACCCAATGCTGAGAACCTGGATAGTTTACATGCGCAGATTAAAGAATTAGCCGATGAAGCAGCCTGTTTTATCTATGAGCCTTTAGTTCAGGGTGCTGCCGGAATGCTGATGTATAAAGCTGAAGATCTCAGCCAATTGATGAAATACTGCAGGGAAGAAGGAGTTCTTATGATTCAGGATGAAGTTTTTACAGGATTTGGGAGGACGGGTAAGCTTTTCGCAGCAGATTATCTTACAGAAAAACCGGACATTATGTGTTTTTCAAAAGGATTAACAGGAGGAACTATGCCCATGGGAATCACGACCTGTTCCAATGAAATATACAATGCTTTCCTTTCTGATGACCGTTATAAAACCTTATTTCACGGGCATTCGTTTACAGCTAATCCTTTAGCCTGTGCGGCCGCTCTTGCCAGTATGGAACTACTACTTACAAACGAAACTCAAATGAATATCAACCGCATCACTCATCAGCATTCTGAGTTTGTGAAAGCACTTGCTTTTCATACTCATGTAGAAAAGGTTCGACACATCGGAACTATTTTAGCGTTCGATTTTAAAACCGGGAATGATACTTCTTATTTCAATGAAATAGGGAAAAAGCTTTACAATGAATTATTGCAGAGAGGGATTATCATGAGGCCGTTGGGAAATGTAATCTATCTGGTTCCTCCCTATTGTATTACTTCCGAAGAATTGGATTTTGTATATCAGAATATTATGGAAGTGCTGGATCTGTTTAAAGAATAAACGATCCGTGTTCCGGTAATAATTATTTTTAATTTTTTTAATGTACCTTATAGGTTTCCAGAACCTATAAGGTTTTTATGTTTAATGCTGGTGCCAGTATTTTTTAAAGTTCCTGTTCTGCTTTCTTCAATACACCAATCAACTCTTTCAATTCATCTTTATTGAATTCCAGTAAATTCTGATTAGAGTAATGGGACGGAATTTTTATATAATTAACCCACGAAGAGAGTTTTTCCCGATAAATACTTCCAAATTCAATATTACTCATTGTAACAAACTTGTATTTTGTTTCCTGATTCATCTTTTCATTTTCTTTCTGTTCCACAGTCTGAAGAGACTGAATCAGTTTTCCCAGTTCTTTTTTATCAACGGTGAGTGTTTTTTTTGATATTTCATCAAATGTTTCGTGTTCATACATGATTCCCAGAAGAGATTCTGATGAACTGTCAGACATATCCTTCGTTACAATTTTTTGAATATTCAGGTTTTTAAACTTACCTAGATTGGTGATTTTTTTCTCAATTAATGTCCCTTTTCTTGAATTGACAGTAAGTCCGCGGGATGTAGCATTTGATCTTTGAATAGTAGGTGGCGGCGTTATCTGTGCGCTTACCCATGCGCTTAGCACAAAGGATATCAAAATAATGATTCTTTTCATTTGTAAAAATTGTTATTAGTTTACTACTTTTTAATTAGTTTTTTTGTAGAAAATTTTCCATTTTCAAAAATAGCTTTGACAAAATAAACTCCTTTAGACAGTTCAGAAACATCAGAATTATTTTCTATTACAGTTTTTAACAGTCTTCCATCAACAGAATAGATCTCTATTTTATTAATTTTTTCTTTTGACTGGTAAATTAAATCATGTTGTACAGGGCTTTCAAAAGTAATTTTAGTATTATTTTTTGCAGTTTCTAATGTTGATAATGTAGCGGTGCCATTTAAAAGATATTTAACAATCTTTCTTGTGGATCCATCTCCGTAAACAACTATATTATTATCAAAAACTTTGATTGCATTAATATAATGATACAGTAAATTAGAATCATTTTCTATATATTCTCCAAATGCAGCATCAATAGCTCCATTTTGATTAAGTTTAGCGATATAATAAGCGGGTGCATTATTAAAATCAGCATAGCCTGCGATATAATAAGAATTATTTTTTTCATAGATATCCCAAAACTCAAGACCAAGAGTTCCATTATAACTGAATGTGGCATCCGGTGTTCCGTCAGCATTCAGTCTTCCTATGGTAGCAGGGTTTAATGAAGCAAGTTGTGCATATATAATTCTATTGCCTGAATCTACTTTTATAACATTAACATTTACTCCGTTAAACAAGGCCACTCCATTATTACCGAAACCTGTCATCAGTTGCCCATCAGAAGTATATTTTTTTATTGTATTATGTTCCAAAAAAATAAGGTTCAACTGATTATCTAAAATAATACGGGGAATCCCATAAACTGATACTTCTCCATTATTCCCAAAGCTGTTATCTAATGTACCATCAGTATTTAATCTGAATGTATGCGTGTACCCATCAAAAAATCCTACGGAATCTATACCAGTTCCTGAAACAATAATTTTATTTCCCTGTTCTATAAGGTTGTTTTTTATATTGAAATTGTCCTGATAGTAATTGGCTAATACCTTTATTCCGCCATTGGAGAACGAGGAATCTAATTGTCCATTGGAAAGCAAACGAATCACATCTAAATAATTAGTGTTGCTTGTAGCATCATATCGCTTTAAAAGTAAGGTGAGTTTATCATTGGTGTGTCTTATAAATCCCACCAGGGCGTCTGATGCATAATTCAATGTAGTTTTACCGTTAGTTCCAAAAGTTAAATCAAGATAACCATTGTAACTTGTCACCTTAGAAATGATTAGCTGATTAGTATTAGAGTCAAAAGATTGATAAAATACCGCATCGGTTGTTTCTGTTAGCTCTCCCAGATAAGAGTTTTCCGTTTGAATATTGTATATTCCGTTTGAAGCAAATGCAGGATCTTTGGAGATGATTTGTGCAAAAGAAGTTTGTGCTGCGAGAGTAAGCACAAGTAATAATTGTTTTTTCATTGTTTGGTTTTTTAATAAAAATTTTGAGGTTATAAAATGTAACCCTCTAATATTTTTTAGGTTGAGTTTCCAAATGTATGATAAAATTTCAGAAAAGGAAAGAACAGGATAGAAGTACATTCTATCCTTTCTTGTTTATCCAATGGTAATTTAATCTTCCACATACTTATTTCTCGCTGCTTTCAATCCAAAATAAAGCATCAGCAGTACCGCGCAGCTTAATAAATAAAACGAACTGTTCCAGGAAATATCCCAATCATGCAGTTTTCCAAACAGGGGAGGCCCGCATGCGGCAATCAGGTACCCTACAGACTGCGCCATTCCCGATATTTTAACCGCATTGATACTGCTTTTCGTTCTCGTAGAAAAGAACAGGATCGACAAACTGAAAGACAACCCATTGGAAATACCTATAATAACAGCATTGAGATAGATCCACTGAGATTTCAGGAACACAAACATCATCGTACTTCCAAACATCAGAGCACATATAAAAAGGATCACGAGCCTTTGATCTTTCATTTTACCGGCAATAATCGGGCAGCAGAACGTCACAGGAATCATTGTAATCTGAATCACAAAAAACACCCATCCTGAGCTTTCTCCCTGCATATGATAATCAGCAAGAAATGAGGGAAGCCAGGCTACCAGACAATAATAAAATAAAGACTGCAGCCCCATAAAAATACTGATATTCCATGCCTGGGCAGATCTGAACATATTAAAATCTGAAGTACTGAGCGCTGTTTTAAGTTGATTTGAATTCCTTTTATTAAATATGAATTCCAATGTTAACACAAGAAAACCCAATGCTGCAATCACCAGCCATATTCCCAGAGAGCCTTTCCATCCAAAACCTGTCAGTTCTCCTATCTTCACACTGAATCCGGAAGCTAAAGCCGCAGTAAGATTCATGGATACAGCAAAAATTCCTGTCATAAGACCAATCTGTTTCGGAAAATTATTCTTAACATATCCCGGAGTGACTACATTTCCGATACATATTCCTAAGCCAATAAATACCGAACCTAAAAATAACAGCCAGAGAGATCCTGTAATACGCAGAAATAACCCAAAACTTAAAATAACCAGCGAGTACATCAGAAGTTTACTGATCCCCAGCTTATTGGAAAACCTGCTTACAAGCACAGAACATGCAGCAAACATAAACAGGGGAATAGAGGTAAGCAGGCTCACCTGAAAGTTATCCAGCTTCAAAGCATCTCTTACCTCACCAAGAACAGGAGCAACAGCCACAATAGGCGAACGGAGGTTGCTCGAAATGAGTATAACAACCAGCACATTAATGAGTAATAAAACATACGAAGCATTCTTTTTTACTTCATTCTTCATCATAATAAAACTTTTGTACAAAATTACCATAGGAATTTTGTTTAATTTTGCCAAAGTTTTAACCTAAAACGACATGAACGCCAACGACAGTATAAAAATAGATGAACTGAAGAAACCGTATTTTGTATGGTTTGAAGAAAACTGGATTCATGATGATGTGCTCCATCACCACCGGAAAGGCCAGTTGGTTTATGTAGAAAGTGGTTTTCAATACATCACCATTGAAGAAAAGAAGTACCTTCTTCCGCAGAATCATGCGGTATGGATTCCTCCAAATGCTGTCCATAAAACCAATTCCCACTCTGAAAAGATCAAACTGATGATCATGTTTGCAGATGTCAGCACAAAAGAGTCTTTCTATCATGAAGTGACGGTATTTTCTGTTCCGCCGGTGTTAAGAGAAATGATAAAATATGCAGAAAAATGGTCTAAGCTGATGATTTCAGATCCTAATGAGAATGTATTCCTGAAAGCACTGTTCAACGAACTTCCACGGTTTGTAGAACATTCATTGACCTTTCATATCAGCCTTCCGAAAGATAAGCGTCTTACCCGTGTTATAGAACACCTGCACAGTCATTACCGCAATGAAATTAAAATGGAAGACCTCAGTGATAAAGCCCTTTTATCTTTCCGTACGCTGGAACGGATTTTCAAAAAAGAAACAGGCCTCACCTTAAGCAAATACCAGCAGATGCTTCGTATCATTAAGAGCCTGGAATATTTGAGTTCGGGAAATCATACGATTTCAGAAACCGCTTATGAAGCAGGGTACAAGAGTATTCAGGCATACACCAGAAGTTTTCAGTCTGTGATGCAATTCAGCCCCACTGATTTTATTAAAACCATTCAATAGGCATATCAACGCCGCCAGAATTATCAAAAAAAGAGAATTATTGACATCTCAAAGCTTTACAAATTCCTTTACAGAAAAGTAATCTGTGAGATTAAAAAGAAAAATATTTCACATTACATCTTTTTTTCATTTCAATAGCTAATATTCAATTATGAGATTATTGAAAACAAAAAGGTCTCCACGAATGGAGACCTTAAAAAAACACAAATGATGAAAAAAAATTATTTCGATTCACAAATATAAGCAAAAAAGATATTATGCAAAACATCATATGCCTATTTTTTTTAAAAATTATTTATTTTAATTAAAAATAAATAATTCCTAACTGTTTTTCATTTTCTTTAAAATTCCTGAATCAGACACCTTAAAACAGATCTTAATAAGCATTATTCGCTGCTTGATGAATTGTATGCTGTTTTTTTGATAAAAATAAAGAAGTTGCAAAAAGTGAAATATAACTAGAATACGGTATATTTAAATCAATATTTCAACAATCGTTTAACTTTTTTATGACCCTGCTCATAAAAATTTACAGCATTTTTGATTTAAATTACTCAAAAACCATATCATATGAGTCCAAAGATATTTAAAGAAGTTCCTGCACAAAAATTCGGAGGCTTCCATGATACGGAAAGCAGAAAACTATGTAAGCAGGATTTGATTCCGTCAAAGTTTAAAATATTGAAAGAAAGGTTTTTCTCTGTTAATCAATGGCAAAGTTACAGCGGTAAGGCATTTGCGTCATTTAAACTATATGATTACGATGGCAATCCGGTAGAGCGTGAACCTCAGAAAGGGGATTTTATCCGTATTGACATTCCGGGTCCGGGAGAACCTGAAGCCAAAGGGTACGACTGGGTTGAAATTACAGACCTCTGTTTCTATCAGGACCGTTTTTCTGAAAGCATATCCATGACATGCAGGCCTTCAAGAAATCCTCAAAACAAGAAAAATCGTCATATTGCCCATTTTTACAGCTCGGGAGCAAGCTCAACCTTTATGATATCCAGAAGTCAGGATGATATAAAAGCCGCTGTATACGGACGAAATGAAACGCCTAATTTTAATGCTCAGTTTCTGGATGTGATCAGAAATCTTGCAACTGCCATCGGTGGAATGATGGGAATCGCAAAAATACAATGGAAACAGCTTACTGACGGTTTTCTGGATTTTGAATAACCTTTTTCTCCCTTTTTTGATCTAGATCAAAGTTTGGTAAGAAGGCTTTCCAATAAACTGGTGGCTTCTTATCTTAATATTTCACAGGAAACGCTGAGCAGGCTGAAATCAAGACTTTAATTCTTGTTTGGTGAATCTAACATTATTTCGAATAGCTATTATTTATTTAAACCGCTTTTAAACTAGATAAAATTCTCAAAAAATTAATACCAGAGCCTTCTCAGGAAAAATTTAAGCCTTATATTTGCACCCATGTTAAAATGGTTCTCCATATTATGCTCAATGATGTATGTGCTGGCTACCACCAATGCGGGGGAAGTACTGAAGGTGCCTATGTTTGTTGAACATTTCATGGAATATCATGGAAGTCTTTCGGAATTTGTAATGGAGCATTATGATAATCACAAAGAGGATGCTGACTGGGATACCGATCAGAAACTTCCGTTTATCAATCCGCCAATCGTATTAACTGTACATGCCCAGCTTCCTGAATTAACATTTGAAATAAAAAAACCTAAGGAAATTACTGTTTCAAAGAAAAGCAGTATCTACAAGGAAAAAGATTTCTCCAGTCAACATCTTTCTCAGATTTTCCAGCCTCCACGGCTTTCTTAATCAACTTTATATTGAAAATTAATACTTTATATTTTTACTTAAAGTAGTCAATTCTTGTTACATATCAATTAATTCGTAATGCATTGTAATGGTGCTTAATCTTAACTAAAGAAGTTATAAACACTTTGTTTTAAACGCTTAAGTTTGGGTAAAATCTTAGCTTTAAAAGGCATTCCGGATTACCATTAATAGTTTTTCCATGTTAAATAAAATTATTGAGTTTTCTGTAAAGAATAAACTCATCATTGCTCTGTTTACAGTAGCACTCATCCTTTTTGGGATCTATGAAACCACCAGACTTCCCATTGATGCGCAGCCGGACATCACTAATAATCAGGTTCAGATCATTACGACTGCTCCTTCATATGGTGCGGCAGACATAGAGCGCCTTGTTACATTTCCTATCGAACAGACGGCCAGTAATATCAGCGGAATTACAGAGCTGAGAAGTTTTTCACGGTTCGGACTTTCATTAGTGACGGTAGTTTTTGATGATAATACCGATGTGTACTGGGCACGCCAGCAGGTTCAGGAGCGGCTGCAGCTTGTTCAGGACAATATCCCGGCAGGAATCGGGAAGCCGGAATTGGGGCCTATTTCAACCGGATTGGGAGAGATTTTCCAATATGTGGTAAGAGCCAAAAAAGGATACGAGAATGTGTATGATGAAACTGAGCTCAGAACCATTCAGGACTGGGTGGTGAGAAGACAGCTTCTCGGAACCAAAGGAGTGGCGGATGTCAGCAGTTTCGGAGGAAAACTGAAACAATATGAAATTGCCATTAATCCTAATCAGCTTCAGGCATTTAATATCAATATCAACGATGTTTTTGCTGCGTTGGAAAAGAATAATCAAAATACCGGAGGGGCTTATATTGAAAAGAAAGAAACCGTTCTGTTTATCCGAAGTGAAGGGCTTCTCGGAAGTACGGAAGATATCGGAAACATCCAGGTGGCAGAAACCAGAGAAGGTATTCCGGTACATATTAAAGATGTAGCTTCCGTGAAGATAGGGTATGCGACGAGGTATGGCGCCATGACCTATAATGATACGGGAGAAGTATCCGGAGCTATTGTTCTGATGCTGAAAGGGGAGAACGCCAATGTAGTCATCGGAAATATTAAGCAAAGACTGGAAAAAATCCAGGAATCATTACCGGAAGGGGTGGTGATTGAACCATTCCTTGACCGTGCTAAAATGGTAAACAACACCATCAGTACAGTAAAAACAAACCTGATGGAAGGAGCTTTGATCGTTGTTTTCATCCTGGTTTTGTTTTTAGGAAACTTCAGAGCGGGATTACTGGTAGCATCTGTAATTCCTTTAGCGATGCTTTTCGCAATCATCATGATGAATATTTTCGGGGTTGGAGGGAATCTTATGAGCCTTGGAGCCCTTGATTTCGGTCTTATTGTAGATGGAGCTGTCATCATTGTAGAAGCGGTACTGCATCAGCTGGCCCACAAAAAGCATTTTGGAAAAGATAATATGCTCAGCAAAAAAGAAATGGATGACCAGGTTTCCGGTTCTGCTACCAAAATGGTTAACAGTGCGGTTTTCGGTCAGATCATTATCCTAATCGTATATCTTCCGATTTTTACACTTCAGGGAATTGAAGGAAAAATGTTTAAGCCAATGGCTCAGACGGTAGCTTTTGCCCTGATCGGAGCATTTATTCTTTCCCTTACTTATATTCCTATGATGAGTGCTCTGGTACTGAGCAGAAAGAAAAAAGAAAAAGAAAATATTTCAGACCGGGTAATGAGCAAAGTGGAAGCAGGCCACCAAAAATTCCTGATAAAGGCACTTAAATATAGAAAAACCATTATACTGGGAGTATTGGTACTGTTTGTTGGTGCTGTTGTTACCCTTTCCAGGATGGGTGGAGAATTCATCCCGTCTCTTGAAGAAGGTGACTTTGCAGTGGAAATGAGGATTCTTCAGGGAAGTAATATCAATGAAACAAAGAAAGCCACCACACAGGCCGGGCACATCCTTTTAACACAGTTTCCTGAGGTAGAAAAGGTGGTAATGAAGATTGGGAGTGCAGAAATTCCTACAGAACCTATGCCAATGGATTCCGGAGATATGATTATTGTTTTAAAACCTAAAAAGGAATGGACTTCTGCAAAGACATTTCCTGAGCTTTCTGATAAAATGAGTAAGGCATTAAGTGTTGTCCCAGGACTGACAACCAGTTTCCAGTTTCCTGTACAAATGCGTTTCAATGAGCTGATGACCGGTGCCAGGCAGGATGTGGTATGTAAAATTTACGGAGAAGATCTGGACAGCCTTGCTGCGTATGCAAAAAAGATGGGCAGCATTATCAATACCGTAAAAGGAGCACAGGATCTTTATATTGAACCTGTAGTAGGTGCTCCGCAGGTGGTGATAGATTATAACCGTTCTGAACTTTCCCGATATAATATTTCGGTAGCAGATATTAACAGAGTGATCAATATGGCTTTTGCCGGCCAGACAGCAGGTGCTTTATATGAAGGTGAGAAGAAGTTTGATATCGTTGTCCGGATGGATAATGAGCACAAAAAAGATATTACCAGCATCCAAAATCTTCTGGTACCTACTTCTTCGGGAGAACAGATTCCTTTGTCGCAACTGGCTACAGTGGAGCTTAAAAACAGTCCGAACCAGATTCAGAGGGAGGATACCAAAAGAAGGATTATCGTAGGATTCAATGTAAGAGGAAGGGATGTTCAGAGTATTGTGGAAGAACTTCAGCAAAAAGCAGATAAAAGCCTGAAACTGTCACCCGGATACACTGTTTCTTACGGAGGAGCTTTTGAAAATTTAAATGAAGCGAAAGCCAGACTTGGAATTGCTGTCCCGCTTTCGCTGGTGATGATCTTTCTGTTGCTGTTCTTTGCCTTTGGGTCTGTAAAACACAGTTTGCTGATCTACACAGCCATTCCACTGTCTGCAATAGGAGGCGTTTATTTTCTGGCGTTGAGAGGCATGCCATTCAGCATCAGTGCAGGAGTAGGGTTCATCGCCTTGTTTGGGGTTGCCGTACTTAATGGAATTGTTTTGATATCGGAATTTAACCGGTTGAAAAAGAACGGGATAACCAATACCAGCAGAATCGTTCTTATAGGCACAAAAATCAGGCTTCGACCGGTCTTAATGACTGCTTTTGTAGCATCTTTAGGATTTCTTCCTATGGCAATCAGCAGCGGTGCGGGAGCGGAAGTGCAGAGACCTTTGGCAACTGTGGTAATCGGTGGTTTAATGCTCGCCACGCTTTTAACTCTGTTCGTACTTCCTATTCTATATGTTTTATTCGAAAATATTAATAAAGATAAAATGAAATTCTCAAAAAAAATCAACTATAAAAAACTGTCTGCTTTCTTATTGTTACTGTCCTTCGGAATTGATCAGGCTCAGGAAAATATTACCTATGATCAGGCTTTGGAAAAAGCATACCAGCAGAACGGTACTCTTAAAAACTCAAAATTAATATCAGATTATCAGGAAAAGCTGAAAGCCAGCTACCTGGATATTCCTCAGCTGGAAGTTACAGGAGGATTCGGGCAGATCCAGGGAGAGGAAACCGACAATTCATTCGGGATCTCTCAAAGGTTCAGCTTTCCTACAGTATATTCAAAGAGAAAACAAATGCTGGATGCTGAATGGTCTGCGAGCGTCATCAATCAGAATCTGACAAAAAAACAGCTCACCAAAGAAGTTACAGACGTTTTCTACAGAATACTGGTGCTTCAGGAGAAGAAAAAAGTATTGGGATACATCAGCCAGCTGTACAATAATTTTGCTGACAAAGCAGGATTAAGATTAAAAAAAGGAGAAGCCAATATTCTTGAGGAATCCACCGCTGAAATCCAGAAAGAACAGGTAAAAGTACAGTTGAACACTCTTGAAAATGATCTGAATGTGGCCAAACTTCAGCTTCAGGTATTACTTCAGTCCGAGACCCCTTATCAGCCCGTTGCTGAAAAGCCAACTATGAGTATAGGTCTTCAGATTTCAGAAGAAATGGTAAAACAGCATCCTGAACTTCAGTATCTGCAGCAACAGATCAGGGTGGGCGAGGCGGAAGTACAGCTTGAGAAAAGCAGACTGCTTCCGGATCTTCTTATAGGATACACCAACCAGAGTATGAAAAACATCAATAATAATCGTTTTAATTCAGTTCAGGTGGGTGTAGGAATTCCGTTGTTTACCAAAGGACAAAGAGCTTTGGCAAAGGCTGCACAGGCCAAAATTGCTATTTCAGAAAATCAGTACCAAAGAAAAGAAATTGAGCTTAAAAACAGGTTAAATCAGCAGTTGAGCAATTATATGAGCCAACAGCGGATCATCGAAAGTTATGAACAGAAACAGCTGCCAAAATCTGAAACCATTCTTAAAACCGCCCAGAAACAGATGGAAGTAGGGGAAATAGATTATCTGGATTGGGTAATTCTGGTGAACCAGGCCGTAAAAACCAAAGCAGATTATATAGATCAGCTGGAAAAGCTTAATCAGACCGGAGCCGAACTTCAATTCTTAATTTCAAAATAATACCATCATGCATTTCAGAAATATATCTTTATACAGCCTTGCTTTCATCCTTACTTTATCCTCATGTTCAGGAAAAAAAGAGGAGGAAAAAACGGTTTATGAAAATACAAAATTTACCAAAAACAATGAAAATTCGGTTCATCTTACTGAAAAACAGCTACAGTCTGTAGGATTGACAATAACCCATATTCAGAACAGGAATATGGAGAAACTGGTACGTCTGAACGGAAAAGCAGAAATCGCACCGTCCCACATCAGTTCGGTTTCCAGCATTATGGGTGGACACATCAAGTCGATCAATGTAATTAATGGAAGTCATTTCAGCAAAGGGCAGGTGCTTGCCGTAGTGGAAGATCCGCAGTTTATTCAGCTTCAGCAGGATTATCTGGTTACGAAGGCTCAACTTGAGGCCGCAAGACTGAACTTCAACCGTCAGAAAGATCTGAATACCAGCAAAGCCAGCAGTGACAAGACCATGCAAAGTGCTCAGGCAGATTATTCTACTTTGAATGCTACTTTAAAAGGTCTTGAGGAAAAACTGAGAATCATCGGAATCAATGCCAAAGGTCTGAATACCGGAAATATCAGAAGTAAAATCAATATTTATGCTCCGTTTACAGGTTTTGTAAGCAAAATTCTTGTGAATAACGGACAATATATCAATCCGGCAGATACTTTATTTGAACTGATCAATCCGACTGGATTACTTTTAGAATTAAAGGTTTTTGAAAATGATGTGAATGATGTAAAAGTGGGTCAGGAAATTATAGTGTACAACAATCAGAAACCGGATGTGAAATCCAATGCTAAAATTGTCAGCGTAGTTCCTAGTATTGAAAGCGGAGGTTCTGCAACGGCAATCGCCAGATTATCTTCTGTAAATCCTGAATTTGTAAAAGGAATGTACGTGAATGCCGAAGTGAATATCAGCAGCCGTTATACAATGGGACTTCCTAACGAAACAGTTGTCTCTTTTGAAAACAAAAATTATGTTTTTGAGGATCTTGGAAAATCTAATTATAAAATGATTCCAGTGATAACCGGAATTTCTGACGATCAGTTTACGGAAATTGTAAAAGCAGATGCTTTAAAGGATAAGAAAATTGTGCAAAAAGGGGCTTATAGTCTTCTCATGATGCTTAAAAACAAAGCAGAATAATTAAAGTGAAACTACAAAACTTTTGTGGTTAAAATAAAACATACAAGAAGAAAAGATCAGTTATCCGGCTGATCTTTCTTATTTCAAACAATTTTTAAAAATGACATTTGACATGTTTTCAATAATAAAAATACTATTTGACGCATAATTCATTTTAAAATAATATTTTTAAGAAGTGAATAGTTGTAAAGGATTTTTAGATGAATAATAAAAGAACTTTTATCAAAACTTTATGACAAAAAAAACTTTGCACAATTTCCATATTCCGGTGATGGGTCTGGCGTATACAATAGACAGCCCGATTCGTGTTGCCCAATATGGAATTTCTTCTGTGATCTCCATCATCGATGATGAAATCCTGGAAAAAATGAAGAACTTTTACAACAAAAAGTTCAACCTTGACTATTTCGGAATTTCAACAAAAACAGATGATTACAGAGCAAAAAGAGTTACCGCTTATCTGGATATGGTGGATGATATCGTGAATGAAAAATTTGAATCTTTCAAACAGGAAATCAGCAGAAACAAAGAGGCTTTAAAAGACTTTATGGCTATGCTTCCGAATACTTCAGATCTCAAAAACAGCCTTCAAAACCTGATCATTCAGAAAGATATCTGGAGTTCCAATATCAAAAATTTTATAGAATCCAATCTAAAACCGGGAAGCATCGATGTCAATATCATGACGAAAGTAGATAAAGACAATTATCAAAATAACGAACAGCTTCCTGTGATGTATAATGATGCGCATGCTTCCCTTCGTGGTTTTGCCAAAAGTAAATTATCATCATCAGTGGTGCTTTCTGCGGGCATGAATCCCCGTTTGTACAGCTATATGGAAGAGTTTGAAGACTTTTTCCCTGACGAAAACGGAAATATCAAAAAGAAAATTATTCTTAAAGTAAGTGACTTTCGCTCTGCTATGATTCAGGGAAATTTCCTGGCTAAGAAAGGATTGTGGGTATCAGAATACAGAATAGAATCTGGATTGAATTGCGGAGGCCATGCTTTTGCCACTGAAGGAATGCTTCTTGGACCCATTATGGAGGAATTTAAGCAGAAAAAAAAGGATCTGATCCAATCTGCACACAATTTAATGACAACCGCTTTAGAGCAAAAAGGAAAACCTCCGGTTGCTGAACCTTTAGAAATGAAAATTACCGTTCAGGGTGGAGTAGGAACTGCTGAAGAACACGGGTTTTTATTGGCAAATTATAATGTAGACAGCGTAGGATGGGGTTCTCCGTTTTTGCTGGTACCCGAAGCAACATCGGTAGATGCAGAAACCAGAAATTTACTTTTACGATCAAAAGAGCAGGATTTCTATCTGAGTAATATCTCGCCTTTAGGAGTGCCTTTCAATACAGTAAAAGGAACATCCAATGAACGATTAAAGTTTGAAAAAGAAGCAAAAGGAAAATATGGAAGTTCATGCCCCAAAAAACTTCTGGCATTAAGCAAAGAATTTTCTCAGGAAGGAACTTGTACCGCATCTAAAAAGTATCAGGATATCAAACTGAAAGAGTTGTACGAAAACAAGCAAGTCTTAACCGAAAAAGAATTCAATAAAAGAAAATCAGAAATTACCGATAAAGCCTGTCTTTGCGTAGGCCTTGTGAATGCTGCATACATGGAGCAAAACCTTGAAATTAAAGGTGAAAAACAGGGTGTGGTGATATGTCCCGGACCCAATATTGCGTTTTTCGATAAGGAAGTTTCTCTTGCAGAGATGGTAAAACATATTTACGGGAATACGAATATTCTATCTGATAATCAACGCCCGAATATGTTCATCAACGAATTGAAAATGTATGTGGATTATCTGAGAAGGGAAATTACAGAATCATCAGCACAGATTACCCATTCACAAACAAAAAAATGGAATGCTTTCAGGAAGAATATCCTTGAAGGGATAGAATATTATCATGAGCTTTTTAAAGCATCATCATTCTTCAGCAACGGTTTATCTGCCATTAACATGCAATTAGAGGAATATAAACTTCAGCTTATCGCTATTGAGATTCCGCAGGTTGAAAAATAACCGTATTTTTTAATTGATAGATAATAAGAACAGCTTTCAAATGGCTGTTTTTATTTTTTTTTGTTACTAATGATTTGTTAGAAGCGGCAAAGGCCTAAGAACATTTCAACTTTAATCAATGTAAGATTTTCAGAAAGAGATATAAAAATAAATAGTATTCAATTTTATCGGAGATAAAATCTTTGCGCCTTAAAGCAGTTAGCTTTTAAATTATTTGCGCCTTTGCGCTTTTCCAACAAATTCAACTAATCAAAAAACTGAGGAAATATCAGCATTCCCATTTATAATAACTATAGCTGGAATGGTCATTTTAAATATTCTCCAAGCTTAATATTCCCTACCTTAGAGCTCACTTAGTAAAATTATTTTTATGGAAAAAAGAAAAATCAAAAACACCGATTTATCGATTGCACCAATCAACTTCGGAGGAAATGTTTTTGGATGGACGCTGGATGAAAAACAGTCTTTTGATATACTGGACCGCTTTGCAGAAGCAGGATTCAACTTTATAGATACTGCAGATACGTATTCATGGTGGATAAACGGGAAAGGCGGACAGTCTGAAGAGATCATCGGAAAGTGGATGAAAAGCAGAGCTAACCGAAATGATATTGTTTTGGCAACCAAGGTTGGTTCAGAAACAAAAGAACACGGCTATGATATCAGCAAAAAGCATATTTTAAAATCTGTAGATGAGTCTCTGCAAAGGCTTCAGACCGATCATATTGATCTTTATTATACGCACTTTGATGACAATACCACTCCGGTAGAAGAAACGCTTTCTGCTTATGATGAGATCATTAAGGCTGGAAAAGTACGCTATATTGCAGCTTCCAACTTATCACCGGAACGTTTGAAAGCCTCATTTGAAGCAGCAGAAAAGAATAATCTTCCTAAATATGTCGCTTTACAGCCTCATTACAACCTAATGGAAAGAGAAGGCTTTGAGCAAAATTATGCCCCGCTGGCAGAGCAGTTTGATTTAAGTGTATTCCCGTATTGGTCTCTGGCAGCAGGCTTCTTAACAGGTAAATACCGTGATGAAGCTGATCTTGCAAAAAGTGCGAGAGGTGAAGGAGTAAGGAAATATTTAAACCCAAAAGGACTTGAAGTCTTAAAAGCTCTGGATCAGGTAAGTGCAAAGCATGATACCACCCAGGGAACGGTTTCTCTGGCATGGCTGTTATCCAACCCATTGATCACAGCACCGATTGTAAGTGCTACCAGTGCCTCTCAGCTTGAAACCCTATTCAATGCACCAAAACTTGTTCTGGATCAGGAAGATATTGCTTTGCTTAATAACGCAAGCAACTAATTTTTTTCAACTTCATTATAGATTAAAATGAAATCCGTTCATTGCTGAACGGATTTTTTATACCACCCCGTCAAATCTGTTGATTTGACACCCCTCCGGAGGAGGGGAATTTAGGTTTTCGGTTGTTATATTCGGTTTTTTAATATTAATCAGAATATTCTTTCAACAGCTGTCTGTAGCTCATCAATATTGAGGATTTTGAAATAAAGCCGATAAAATCATTATTCTCACTCACTACCGGAAGATTCCATACTCCGGTATCATCAAAAGTCTGAAGAATATCCAACGGTTTATTTTCACGGTAAAGGACAGCTGGCGGCGTTTTCATGATCTGAACCACCATCTGGGAAGTTTCTATTTCTTTGTTGAAAAGATAAGGTCTGATATCATCCAGGGTAAGAACTCCTTTCAGTTTTTTGTTTTCATCCACAACAGCAAAAATATTTTTATCACCATTCTTTACCATTTCAAACAGTTCTGTAACAGAAGCATTTTCATTAATTGTCTGTGAATATTGATCAATAAAATCTTCGGTTCTTAAAGCAAACAGTAGGTTTTTATCATGCTTATTCGTGAATATTTTTCCTTCATCGGCTAATGATTTTAATTCCGGAGAAATCGGGGAGAACCATTTGGCAATAAGATAAGAAATGATGGAAGCAATCATCAGAGGGATAAACAGGTCATATCCGAAACTTGATTCAGCAATCAGAAATATAGCTGTAAGCGGGGCATATAATACACCGCTCATTGCTCCGGCCATTCCAACCAGTACAAGATTAGTCACAGGAACATCTGTAAAACCAATATGCTGGCAAACCAGTGCAAATAAATATCCTAAAGTTCCACCGGCAAAAAGGGAAGGGGCAAAATTACCTCCGTTTCCGCCGCTGAATATGGTAAAAGAAGTGGCAAACGCTTTTAAAAGGAGTACAAGAACCAGAAATATAATAATCGTCCAGTCTCCGATTTCAAAATATCTGAAAAAGCTGTTTTCAATAATAGAGTAGGTATTGCCGTTGGTAAAAGCTTTCACAGTTTCATACCCTTCCCCGAACAAAGGAGGAAAAAGAACGCATAACAGCGAAAGTACAGCGCCTCCAAACATGGCCTTACGCATTCTTGAAAGCTGAAGCCTTTTGATAAAATGTTCCACTTTCTGAGAAATAATCACAAAGTAACGCGCATATAATCCTGTGACAATTCCTAAAATAAGATAATACGGTACATTTTTATAATTGAACGGGTCTCTGGTATAAAATCTGAAAAGCACATCTTCCTGAAGCAGAATCCTGGATAAAAGACTCCCGCAAACCGCGGCAACCACCAAAGGAATAAAATCGGTGAAAACCACTCCGGTTAAAAGGATTTCAAAAGCAAACATAATCCCTGCAATAGGTGCGTTGAATGCAGAAGCAATCCCGGCAGTAGCGCCGGCAGCCAGCAGCAAAGTCCGTTCTTTATAACTCAGTCTGTACGTTTGCGCATAATTTGACCCAATAGCTGCTCCGGTGACCGCAATAGGGCTCTCCAATCCGGCAGAGCCTCCCAATCCCACGGTTACAGCACTCTGTATTACCTGGGAATACATTTTAACAGAAGCCACAATACTGGAATTCTGTGCAATTTCATATAAAATAGCTCCGATTCCTTTCCGGTCCTGACCTTTAAATATTGTCAGAACGATCATTGTAGTCAGGACGATTCCTAAAAATGGGAAAACGATATAAAATAATATCTGATATTCAAAATGTACTTTATTGGTAATAAAATAATGAATATTATGTACCAGCGTTTTCAGGATGACTCCTGCAAGGCCTGCTGTACATCCAACCAGAATTCCGGAAAGCACAAGAAACTGATTTCTGCTCAGTCTGTTGTTCAGCCAATGCAGAATAAGCTCATAACTGCGTGCTTTTTCTAATCCGTATTTCTGGAAATCTCTTTTAAATTTAAGGAAGCTCAGGTATTTTTTTTTGTTGTGAATTTTCACTTTAGAACATTTTTATGCTGCTATGAAATGGATACAGCTCCGTAAATTTATGAAATATCTCATAAAAAACATATAAGAACCCGCCTAAACTGTGTTCACGAATTGTACTATATCTTTTTTACTTCTTCGGATTTCCCCGCAAATAGTAATCCTACAGCTATTATACCTATAATTCCGGCTCCAGCCCAGCCCAGTTTTTTTGAGGAGAGAGAAAACAGTGTTTTTCCATCAATTCCCATATTTCCTTTGGAAGGTTCCAGCACATTTCCTCCTGTGTCTGCATCCTTATCGGCTTTCTTCATGGCCATCCTCACTCCCGCTGAAGAAATATAGCGGATAATGCCGGGAAATACTTCATATAAACTCTTAAAGGCAACAGCAGACCAGTCCGGATAGGAAACTTCTTTTGGATTTTTGGCAGTCTTTACAATAGAAGCTGCCAGTTTACGGGGATCAAATGAAGGAGGAGGCGTACTCAGTTTTATCCCTGAATAATTAGCAGCATGCTCTATTCCCGAAGATTTCTGAAAACCGGGATAAAGCGCACAGATGTGAATGTCAGGAAAATCTGAAACTTCTCCCTGTAAAGTTTCTACCATCCCGCGGACGCCGAACTTTGACGCCGTATATGCTGTTCCGTAAGGTGCAGGCATCCAGCCGCCAATAGAAATATTATTCAATAGTACTCCTTTTTTCTGCTTTTTAAAAACAGGAAGTACCGCATGGGCCGAATGCATATACCCCAACAGGTTTGTTTTTACAATCTGATCACTGACATCTACCGGAATTTCTTCAAATTTACCAAAAGCCAGCACTCCGGCATTATTGACCCAATAATCAATCTTACCACTAAACTCAAGCGTTTCCCGAACCAGGTTCTGAACCTCTTCGGCTACAGAAGTATCTGTAGGTACCACGATCACGGAAGCACCCAGCTTTCTGCATAGTTCAGCTGTTTCTGTGAGAGCTTCTTCCCCTCTTGCTGCCAGAACAATATCTGCACCCTGCTCTGCAAAGGCTTCTGCCGTGGCTTTACCCACTCCGCTTGAAGCGCCGGTAATGACCACTGTTTCTCCAAAAAAGGGAGGTCTTCTTTGATTTTTCATACTATGATAGATTTAAGGATTTGCATTTTTAAGTAACTATCCGTTGCCTGTTGTATTTCTTTTCGGATAAAGAATAAGCCTGATGGATGGATTGTTAGTAATGAATAATCGAAACCAATCAACAGCCAGCTGGATTTTGTTTTTGAAGCCAACTAAAGGAATGATATGAATAAAAAGCCACGTAAGCCAGGCTATAAAACCGTTAAACGAATGCTTTGGAAGATCCACAACAGCATTGTATTTTGAAATAATGGCCATACTTCCTTTGTCATTGTAACGGAATTGTTCCAGAACTTTTCCGTCTTCTATTCGTTTGAAATTGGCAGCAAGATTCTTACCCTGCTGAATAGCAACCTGCGCCAGCTGAGGATGTCCTTTCGGATATTTTTCTTCGGAAGTCATCAGGGAAATGTCTCCTATGGCATATATATTAGTGGTTCCTTCTACCTTGTTATAAGCATCCACTAAGATTCTTCTTCCTTTTCCAATACTTTCCTCCGGTAATCCCGGAATTTCTCTTCCTATTACTCCGGAAGTCCAGATCAGGGTCTCTGTTTCAATAGAACTGCCGTCGCTTAAAATGACTTTATTATCTGTATAATCTTTCACAGAAACATTCAGGAGAATTTTAACGCCTAATTCTTTCAGTTTTTCATAGGCAGTCTTCTGAGCAAGCTGGCTCATTGGAGAAAGTAAGGTAGGCAAAGCATCAATAAGATAAAGGTTGGAAAGTCCTAATTTGATTTCCGGATATTCTTTCTGAGCAATATATTTACCCATCTCGGCAAGCATTCCGGCTAATTCTACTCCTGTGGGGCCACCGCCGGCAATAACGATATTCTGAAGTTTTTCGGCTTCTTTAATATCTTTATTGCGGGCTGCTTCTTCCAGTGTCAGCAGGATATGATTTCTCAGGTAAAGGGCTTCTTCAATATTTTTCATCGGAAGCGCACATTTCCTCACATTTTCCATTCCAAAGAAATTAGACTCTGTTCCCAATGCCAGCACCAGATAATCATAGCTCAGGGTACCGGTATCTGTTTCTACTGTTTTATTTTCAGGGTTTACCCTGATGAGGCTTCCCATGTGAAATTTGACATGTTTATTTTCGGAAAACAGCTTTCTGAATGGATAGCTGATGTTGGAAGCTTCTATAAAAGAAGTTGCTACCTGATAGATAAGGGGCGGGAAAAAATGATAGTTGTTCTTATCAACCAGGGTTATTTTAAACCTTTTATCATTTTTGAGAGATTTGATAAGGTTGATGCCCGCAAATCCTCCTCCGACGATTAGAATATGCTTTTTCATATAAATTGTTTGAAATGGTGTACAGAATTTCATTCAATAAAAGGACCAAAAAAGCCATAAAACAAATATTTAACATACTGCATAAAGCTCCAAAACAGTTTCCTTTCAGTGCTCATTAAGGGTTTCAGCCCATCTTCTTTTAACGTTTCCATTGAGGTCAGCACGATGTTTGCAGCCTGTATAACAATCCAACATCTTAAATATATCAATATGAACACAAACGTTTTAACAGAAAAGCACCAACTGGGAATTGGTGGAGTCGCTATAGGAACGGCTTTTGAAAATATTACAGACGAACAGGCTCATGAAATATTACAGACAGCCTGGAATATGGGAATCAGATACTATGATACATCTCCATGGTACGGATTGACCAAGAGCGAACGGAGATTTGGAGATTTTCTTAAAGATCAGGAAAGGAATGATTTTGTTTTCTCAACCAAAGTAGGAAGGCTTTTTCATGAAGTGCCTGAATCTGAAGTTCCGCCTACCATGTGGAAAAAACCTCTGAACTACGACTTCTTCCATGATTATACTGCTGATGCAATTCAGAAGTCTATTGAAGACAGTCTGAAAAGGACAGGACTGAGCTATATTGATATTGTTTATATTCATGACCTGTCCGAAGATCAGGTAGGAGACCGCTATCCTTATTTTCTGGAACAGGCAAGGAAAGGGGCTTTTAAAATTCTTTCAGAACTTAGAGATCAGGGTGTTATAAAAGCGTGGGGAATGGGTGTTAATAAAATAGAGCCTGTTTTGGACTGTATTGAATCTGCTGATCCCAATATTTGTCTTTCTGCAACACAGTATTCTATCCTCGAGCACGAAGATGCTGTTGACCGCCTTCTCCCTGCTGTCAGAAAAGCCGGTGTAAAGCTGGTTTCGGGAGCGGGATACAATTCAGGATACCTGGCAGGAAGAGAACGGTATAATTATAAGGATGTTATTCCGAAAGGGATGCATGAAAAGCGGGAACGAATAAATTCCATTGCTGAAAAATACAATATAAGTAGTATTGATGCTGCGCTTCATTTTGTATTGGCAGCTGATGAATTTGCCTCCATTATCCCGGGAGCCAGCCGGCCTGAACAGGTAAAAGACAATATGGAAGCCTTAAAAGCCACCATCCCTTCTGATTTCTGGAAAGAATTAAAAAGTGAAGGGCTGATCTATGAAAAGGCTCAGGTTCCGGAAGAAAAATAAGCAGATATCATTCTTATGCTGATTATTAAAGCACTGTTCTTTTTGAATAGTGCTTTTTTCTTTATACTACCTTTGCTTTACGGATTATTTTTGCTAATAAATCCGGGAAAAATCTTTTCAGATAAACAGCCAGAACTTCTTTACCGCCTATTGCTTTTTGCTTTTTCTGTTTTTCAATGGCATAAAGCATTTTTCTTGCGAAAATATTTACCGGCATACCATTTTTTGTGGCATCATCCATTGTTCCCTGTGATGAACCGTCCCCGGTAACGGCATTGATAGAAATGTCAGTCTGTATAAATCCGGGGCAGATCATTGTAATCCTGATATTCTGGCTGAATAATTCTGCCCGTAAGGCATCAAAAAAGCCGTGTAAGGCATGTTTTGCACCGGCATATCCGCTTCGCATAGGGGCTCCAAATATTCCCATAAGGCTGGAGACCACCACAATCTGGCCACCTTTATTCTCAATCATATAAGGAACAACGGCTTTAGTGAGGGCTACAGTTCCGATATAATCGGTATCTATCAGCTGCTTATCCACTTCAATATCTGTTTCCATTGCCAAAGAGCGCTGTGACAGGCCTGCATTATTAATCAAAATATCAATCCTTCCAAACTGTTGTACGGCTTTCAGTGCAATACCGGGCATTTCCTTATAATCTTTAAGGTCTAAAGGAATCACAGCATACCGGTCAGCATTCAATCCTGATTTTTCAGCCACCCAATGGAGCTGTTTTTCTTTTCGGGAAGAGAGGATTATTTTGGCATTGCTGTTTTTTGCCAGGTTTTTTACCAAAGCTTCACCAATACCTGAAGATGCTCCGGTAACCCAGATTACCTTATGATCAAAATAGCGGCTCATCATTTCTTATTATCTTGTTTAAGTCCGGCAATATACTTTCCGGCTTTCATACCTGAAAAAATACAACCTCCCAGAAAAGTTCCTTCCAGTGCCCTGTAGCCGTGCATACCGCCACCTCCAAAACCGGCTGCTTCTCCTGCTGCATATAATCCTTCCATAATGCTGTCGTCATCCCTCAAAACCTGGCCGTTCAGATTTGTTTTAATTCCCCCTAAAGTTTTACGGGTTAAAATATTAAGACGGACAGCAATCAATGGCCCGTTCTTAGGGTCCAGAATCTTGTGGAGAGCCTCTACACGTCCAAGTTTGTCTCCTAAATAATTCCGGGTACTCCGGATATAATTGACCTGGGTATCTTTTGAAAATTTGTTGTCCAGCTCTCTGTCACGGGCTTCAATCTGTGATTTTATTTTTTCATACTTCAAGAGGTGATTGCCCGCCAGTTCATTCATTCTTTTAACCAGATCTTCCAGGTTATCCGATACAATAAAATCTTTTCCATGTTCTTTAAAATCTTCTACCGGTCCCGGTGCCTTTCTGCCGAAAATCCTTTTCAGAAAAAGAGGGTAGTCTTTATTGGTAATATCGGGGTTCTGTTCTGAGCCCGAAAGAGCGAATTCCTTTTTGATAATTTTCTGAGTCAGGATAAACCATGAATAAGAAAAGCCGGTTTCCTGTATATATTGTAAAGTTCCCAGAGTATCAAATCCGGGCAGAAAAGGAGCGGGGAGGCGTTTACCTTTCGCATCAAACCATAAAGATGAAGGTCCCGGCAATATGCGGATTCCATGGTTCGGCCAGATGGGATTCCAGTTCTGCAACCCTTCTGTGTAATGCCACATCCTGTCAGGATTAATAATATGAGCGCCTGCATTTTCTGCAATACCAATCATTTTACCATCTACGTAGGCCGGAACACCGCAAACCATATTTTCCGGTGCCTTTCCCAATCTTTCAGGCCAGTTTTTCCTTACCAGCTCATGATTGGCCCCAATTCCTCCGGAAGCTATAATAATATTCGGAGCTGTATATTCAAATGTTGAAATCACATTTCTGTTGGTAGCAGCTCCTCTTTCCCGGGTATCATTTTCAAGAATATCTCCTTTCAGGCCTTTTATCTTTCCATTTTCTGTTATAAATTCCGTCACTCTGTGCCTGAACTTCATCTGAAGCAGTCCTTTTTCCCGGGCTTTATAAGCTTTTTCCACAAAAGGCCTTACCACTCCCGTACCGGTTCCCCAGCTCACATGAAAACGGGGCACAGAATTTCCATGTCCTGATGCAGAACCATCACCACGTTCTGCCCAGCCTACCATAAACATCAGCTTAATTCCCAGCTTTGAAATGTATTTATATTTTTCACCAGCGGCGAATTTCAGATAAGCTTCTGCCCATTGACGGGGCCAATAGTCTTCCGGACGGTCAAAACCAGCTGTTCCCTTCCAGTCCTGCAAAGCCAGTTCATAAGAATCTTTGATTCCCATTCTTCTTTGCTGGGGTGAATTGATCAGAAATAATCCTCCGAATGACCAGAAGGCCTGTCCGCCTATATTCTGTTCAGTTTCCTGATCCAGAAGCAGTACTTTTTTGCCGGCATCAGTAATTTCCATTGCAGCAGTAAGCCCTGCGAGTCCGGCTCCTATGATAATGGCATCAGGCAGGAATTTTTCTTCCATTGTTGAGAATATTTATTCAATATAAATGTATAAAATTATTGCTAATCAGGCTGAAAATATAAAAAAATTAAAGAGCATTGCCTGAACTCCGGGCTGAATTTCGGCTTTTCATCTTATCTTTGTGAAAAATAGAAGTATGAAGTATTTGCTTATCATTGCGTGTTTTGTCTGCTCCCTTTTCAGCCAGGCACAGCAGAAACAGGATCCATGGAAAGACAGCCAGCTGATGGATCCGGCGTTATTGGCTTCCAGAATTGAAAAGCATAACACAAAAGGTCTGGTAATCATTTCGGTGGGTCCGCAGGCCATTATCAAAGGTTCTGTAGACATTGGCCCTACTCATGAGCCTGAAAATCTGGAAAAACTGAGAAATTATCTTAAAGATATCCCCAAAAACAGGGAAATTGTGATCTACTGCGGATGCTGCCCCTTTGTAAAATGTCCCAATATACGTCCTGCTTTCACATTGCTGATGGAAATGGGCTTTAAAAATGCGAAGCTTTTAAACCTTCCAAAAAATATCAAAACAGATTGGCTGGATAAAAATTACCCTTCAAATGATTAATATGAAAACCGGATTTACCCTATTATTTCTCATTGTTTTCTCATGCTCTGTTGCGGCTCAGAATGTAATAGAAGTGGGGAAGAAGGCTCCTGAGATTACCATGACCCAAACAGACGGAACTTTATTTTCTCTTTCAACATTAAAAGGGAAACTTGTTCTGATTGATTTCTGGGCAACATGGTGTGCTCCATGTGTAGAGGAACAGCCTCAACTGAAAGCGATGTATGATACCTATGCTGAACAGGTAAAAAACAATCAGTTTGAAATTCTGGGCGTTTCTTTGGATAAAAATAAAGAAAGCTGGCAGAAAGCGATTGACAGGTTTCATATCAACTGGATACAGGTGAGTGATTTAAAATTCTGGAAAAGTCCCGTAGCAAAGCTTTATGAAGTTGATGAACTCCCTTTTAATGTCATCATCGACAGAGAGGGAATAATTTTAGCTAAAAACCTTCATGGCAAAGAGCTGGAAGAGTTTATAAAGAAAAATATGACCCAACATTAGTACAGGCCGGGTTTCTCAATATATAAAAAGAGTGGAATTTGTTTACCACTCTTTTTGATTGAAAAAGAAGCATTTGTGTATTAGAATCTTGTCATACTATCCTGCGGAAACAGATCCATGATCATGAGGGAATCAATCATTGTACTGCCAGCAAAATATCCTGATTAACTTTTCGGGTTTATTTCTGATTTTTTTTTCATTAAAATATATTTTCGGGTTTGTGTTTCATCTGAATGTAAATATAGTAAATTACTTCTATTTAAATCACTTTAATTTGAAATATACACAAATAATTATTATTCCATTAAAATAGCGTTCACCTGTAAAAAAGTTACAACTTGTGATATTATATCCCGGACAAAAATAGAAGTGAAATCTGCTAATATCAATTAGAATAAAGCCGCGCACTGATTATTTTGAATATTGATATCTTTAGGCGATAAAATTTCAGAAACATTTCTATTTTATAGACTTTTAATTATGCTGACAGATATTATTTCATCACACCTCAACGTTATTTTTTGTGGAATCAATCCCGGATTAAAATCTTCAAATGACGGGCATCATTTTTCAGGAAGAAGCAACCGATTTTGGAAAGTTCTTCATCAGTCGGGCTTTACGCCCTATGAATTAGAAGCAGTGAATGATACTGCTCTTCTGGATTTCGGATATGGACTGACGACTGCTGTTGCAAGAGCTACCTCCCGTGCTGATGAGCTTTCAAAGGAAGAGTTTGATGATGCTCTTGAAAGTTTTACTTTAAAAATTTCAAAATACAAACCGAAATATATTGCTTTTCTTGGTAAAGCAGCGTACAAAGCTTTTTCCCAAAAGAAAGACATTCTCTGGGGTGGGCAGCCAGAAGATTTCTGTGGAGCAAAAGTTTGGGTCTTACCCAATACCAGCGGACTGAACCGTGGATTTTCTCTTGACAGCCTGGTTATGTACTATAAAGAGTTTTATCATTCCGTTCATGAATCCTGATACTTATGCTTTATTGGGTTTGCTTACATATTTATTTCCTTTCACAAAGAAACGCCATGGTAAAAGTGCATCTTCCTGGGCATAAGCAACGCCTATGCGAGGGCCTGCTATAATTTCATCCGGACTATACGAAATGCCATGATCTTCAATCCAGATTTCATTATCCGTTAGTTTTTTTTTGTTAAATGACCGGTCAATCCCCAGGGCTTTGGCTGCAGATCCCGGACCTGCGGAAATGGCTGGTTTAGAAGCCGGCATATTTCTCCTAAGCTCCATGATTTCTTTACCGATCAAAGGCTCTACAGCTCTTATCAGCACTGCATGAGGATCATCTTGTACAGAAGTTACCACATTAAAAAGATGATGAATACCATAGCATAGATATACATAAGACACGCCGCCATGGCTGTATAAAGTTTCGGTACGGTCTGTACGCCGGCCTCCATAGGCATGGGAAGCTTTATCCTTAACCCCGAAATAGGCTTCTGTTTCTACGATGATTCCGGCTGTTGTTTCACCATGTATTTTTGTAAAAAGTACCTTTCCCAAAAGGTCCTGAGCTAAAAAGAGAACATCTTCATTGGAATAATAGGAGAGTGGTAGTTTCATGAATGATTTTAGAAATTATTCACTCAAATTTAGTGATTATCCTGTGAAAGAGAAAGTCTGAAAGCAGAAAGAAAAACAGATACCACAAAAAGCTACATTTCATATAACAGTGATTAATTTGGCACAGCCATTGTTGCTTTTTTTTTAACATCATTTCACACCACTATAAAAATATAGGTTTTGACATTTTTAATTCCCCGGAGCAATCTCATCCGGGGAATTTTTGTTTAATCCTAAAATAAAAAAGTCCCACATTTCTGTGAGACTTTAGTTATTTATCTTGCTCCCGGAGGGCAGTGTTCTTTCAGGTATTTTGTAAACATGGTAGCCAGATGCAGTGAGGTTCCTTCTCCTTCGTCAATAGCGTGGGTACGGTTAGGATAAGACATCAGCTGAAACTGTTTGTTGTATTTTACCAGCTCGTTGATATAAACTTCCGTATTCTGGTAATGTACATTATCATCCCCTGTTCCGTGAACCAGTAGAAGATTTCCTTTTAAGTTTTTAGCATAGGCCAATGGGGAACCATTGACAAAGTCTTCTCTGTTCTCCTGTGGTAGCCCCATATATCGTTCCTGATAAATATTGTCATAGAACAACTGATTGGCAACCGGAGCAATGGCAATCCCCGTCTGGTAAATATCCGGATACTGCCCTAAAAGATTAAGAGTGGAAGAACCGCCGCCGCTCCAGCCCCATACGGCAACTCTGGAAGTATCGGCATACGGCCATTTTGCAAATAAAGCTTTGGCACCCATTGCCTGGTCACGGATATTAAGCTGTCCTATTTTACGGTAAACAGATTTTCTCCATTCCCGTCCTTTTGGAGCAGGGGTCCCACGATTTTCAAGGGAAACATATAAATAACCATCTTCAGCCATATCACCCGCATATAAATAATTCCAGCCGGTATAAAAGTTATCGGTTACAGTTTGTGACCCGGGTTCACCGTATACGGTAAAAACAACAGGATATTTTTTATTAGGATCAAAATTTTTAGGCTTTACCACCCATCCGTCCATGGTAACACCATCCTGCGTGGTCACCTGGAAAAACTCGGCTTTAGATTTTGCAGGATCTGCTTTTGCGGACCTTTTGGCTGCCACCAGTTCTTTATGCTCAGGAAGCGATACCACAGAGCCTATTGAAATTGCATTGACGCTGTTATTCGTAAACATGGCGATCTTTCCATTAGGTGATATTGTATAGCTATTAGAACCAGTATAGGATTCAGGAGTTATTTTTTGTGCTTTTCCGCCTTTCATGCTTACTTTGTACAGGTATTTCTGAGTGGCATTATTCGGGGAAGCCAAAAAGTAAATCTGCTTGTTCTGAACATCAAAAAATTCAGGTTTAATCACATCAAAAGCATCTTTCGTGAGCAGTGTTTCCTTACCGTTTATATCTATTTTATAAATATGTCTCCATCCGTCTTTTTCAGAAAGCCATAAAAACTCTTTTCCATTATCGATCCAATCCCAGCCGCTTGGGTCATTGTCGTTCCAGCGGGATTTTATATCAATCCATGCTGCATCAGTTTCTGTATGAATGGTTTTACTGTTTCCGGAATTGGCATCTGCCAGGATAATTTTACTTTGATTCTGTTTTCTGTTCAGCTGCTGCAGAATAACAGATTTGGAATCCGGAACCCATTCCATTCTTGGGATATAGTGCTGCATTTCATCACCTGCGATATCGGCTTTTTTTGAAGATCGGGAAGAAAGGTCATAAAACCAGATGCTGCATCCGGAAGGATTTTCACCCACCTTCGGATATTCCACCGGAATGGTAAATGAATACAGGCTGTCGGTATTATTGATCATCAGGAAATTTTTTGTACCACGTGCATCCAGCTTCCAGTAAGCTATTTTGCTTCCGTCTGGCGACCATCTGAAACCATCCTGAGTCCCAAATTCCTCTTCATATACCCAGTCAAAAGTACCGTTAATCATACCATCTGTTCCATCTGTAGTGATTTTGGTCTGTTGATGGTTTGAAAGATCTTCAATATAAATATTATGCTTCGATACATAGGCTACTTTTTTACCATCGGGTGAATATTTTGCAAACATCAGTGAAGAAGCTGGCAAACCTTTTCCAAGCTGGGTAAGCTTTTTAGTATTTTTATCGAAAATCCAGTAATCTCCGCGGGTATTATCTCTCCACACTTTCTTTGTATCAGCAAAAAGCAATAAACTTTTCCCGTCCGGAGAAACCTGAAAACTTTGTACCTGTAATGCTTCAGTGGTTCCGGCAGGAATGAGTTCGCTGCTGCTTAGAAGTGTCTGATCTTTTTCGGGATGCAGTACATCCACAATTTCAACTCCTTTTTTAGTAAATGAATAATACGCATTGCCATCTGGTGTCCACTGTGTTTTTTGGGCCGCAAAAGGCGACAGACACAGGAAATACAATGCAATGACTGTTAGTTTTTTTATGTTCTTCATAAATAGTATTGGGATTAAGCTAAATATTCAGCTCTGTAATTTTCAATTTCTTCAGCCGTTTTAATCAATCCGTTTCCGAGAAGTCTGTAACCGTCGTCTGTAATCAGGAAATCATCTTCTACACGGATTCCCCCGAAATCCCGGTATTCATTTACTTTATCATAATTAATAAAGTCTGCATTTTTATTTTCAGCCTGCCACATGTCGATCAGTTCCGGAATCATATAAATACCGGGTTCAACGGTTACTACAAATCCGGGGTTAAGGGCTTTTCCTAAACGCAAAGATTTCAATCCGAATGTTTGGGTGTCTTTAGGATCTTCTTCTGTGTAACCGATATACTGCTCTCCAAGGTCTTCCATATCATGGACATCCAATCCCATCATATGGCCCAGTCCGCACTGGAAAAACAGGGTATGGGCATGATTTTTTACTGCATCTTCAGGATTTCCTTTCATCAGCCCAAGATCTGTAAGGCCTTCTGCCAGATGCTGTGCAGCTTTCAAATGAATATCTTTGAATCGGACTCCCGGTTTCAGAAGTTGTTGGGCATTATTAAAAGCGTTTAAAACCACTTCATACACTTCTTTTTGCTTCGTTGTAAAGGTTTTGCTTACAGGAAATGTCCTGGTAAGATCCCCGGCGTATCCCATCGCTGTTTCGGCTCCGGAATCATTAAGAAAAAGGTCACCTTCTTTCAGTGTATTAAGACGGTAATGATTATGCAGAATTCCTCCATTTATCGTTACGATCGGAGGATAAGACATCTGGCATTCTTTATTGGCAGCAAGGTATTGGATGGCATTGGCAATTTCATATTCTTTAACTCCCGGTTTAGCCAGACGCATTGCCAGCAAATGCATTTCATTGGATACATTTACAGCTTCTTCAATCTGCATTATTTCCTGAGATTCCTTTATCGATCTTTGTTTTACAATTGCTTTAATCATCTCTGCGGAAGGTTGTAATTCTGCAATTTTAATCCCAAGAAGATCTGCCAGCAAAATTTTGTTGGAAGACTGATACGGAGGAAGATAATGCACTTTTCTGCCCGAAGTCTGTGCTTTTACGATATATTGAGAAAGTTCCGCATAAGGACGTGTTTCCTGTACACCAGATTTCAGACTTTTTTCTTTCAGGGTTTCCTGTCTGCCCATCCACACGATATCATCTATACTCAGTTCATCTCCGAAAATAATGGTCTTATTCTCATCAATATCAATAATGGCTGCAATACGGGGTTCCTGGACCCCGAAATAATACAGATAAGTACTGTCCTGACGGAAATAATAGGGATTGTGCTCAAAGTTCACAGGGTTCTCTATATTTCCCAGAAATAACAGGATTCCAGTAGATACTTTTTTTTGCAAAGCAGCTCTTCTATCTTGATAAGTTTGTGCTGAAAACATATTTGAATAGTTTTTTATGTAAGGGTTCAATTTACGATTTGTATTGTTGAAAGACTTTTTTGTTACAAAAAAGTTTAGATTTCTGTGACAGGATCTTAATTTATTTACGTATTTTTATGCTATCGGCTAATTTCATTATAAAATTTCAATGTACTATAAAAACGACACCATCACGATCCGTGAATTTACCCCCGAAGAACTTCCTTTATTTTCCACTCTTTTTGAAAACGAAAATGTTACCCGGTATCTGCCTTACAAAACGCCTGAAGAATATAAGGAAATGTTTGACAAAGCATTGGCAGATTATAAAGAAGGGCCGTTCAGCAGATGGGGAATATTTAATGCCGGGACTCATGATTTTGTAGGAATGTGCCTGGCAAGAATCTTTCTTGATAATCCGGAACAAATAGAAATAGGGTATACCTTGGGAGAAAATTACTGGGGCAAAGGACTCGGAACTGAAGTCTGCAAAGCGCTTATTGAATACTGTTCTTCTCTTGATGACCAAAAAGATATTGTTGCGGTAACTGATCCTGATAATATCGGATCTCAGAAAGTACTTCTTAAAAGTGGTTTTAAAAGAGTTGAAAATCTGATACGTGAGGATAGGGAACTGGCTTACTTTATTTTACAGAACGGCTAAGTATATCTTTTTACCACGGATTTCACTGATTTGCACAGATGTTTGCGCATATTTTTCCTAAGACTAAGCAAAATCTATAAAAATTTTTGATTTTAACTTTAGTGAACTGACTGATACTTAAGAGTAACTTAAGTGTTGATAATCTTTTGTGACTTTTGTGGTAAATTTTCAATTATTGATTCTCCCACAGATCTCACGAATTTGCGCAGATGTTTACGCATATTTTTTACTAATACAAACAAATAAAGTAGTCAACAAAAATATTTGATTGTTAAACTTTAGTGAACTTCTCAGCAGCTTTATTCTCACTTAAAATCAATTTAAATATTTTTTCTTTACATCTTTTGTGACTTTTGTGGTTGAGGTATAATCAGGCTTCTACGGAAAACATTTCATTTATCAGATAATTTATCATAACTTGCAGAGATTATGATGTCGAAACGTTGCAAATATGCGCTTAAAGCAATGGTCAGATTAGCAAGGAATTATAACCAGGGCTTTCTGCCAACCTCCGTTATTGCACAGGACGAGAACATCCCCAAAAAATTTCTTGAACAAATTCTTCTCGAGCTTAAAAGAGCCAAGCTTGTTAACAGTAAACAGGGCAAAGTAGGAGGGTATTATCTTCTAAAATCACCGGATGAGGTTTCACTAGCAGATATTTACCGTATTTTTGACGGCCCTATTGCCCTTACACCATGCGTTTCTTTGAACTTTTATGAAGCATGTGATGATTGTGTAGATGAAGCAGTCTGCTATCTCAGAAAAGAATTAATAATCGTTCGTGAAAAAACCAGAAAAAGTATGATGGAAGCCACTCTGACTAAGTTTATTAATAACAAATAAATTTTTTTCATTTAAATTCTACTATTTTGATAGGAGTTATAGAATTTTATATATATTTGCAAGACTTAAATCTCAATTCAAAATGGAAAACAGTCTGAAAAATGAATTCGATAATCTTGTGAAAGAGGCTGATGAAGCTTCTTTTCAAACTAATGGACTGCAAATACTGACCGAAAGATTTCTGGATAAAGTAATCTTTTCAACCAGTTTCAGTTACGAAGATCAGGTCATCACTCATCTGATAAAGGATTTAAATATTGAAATATTCACCCTCGACACAGGAAGACTTTTTGAACAGACCTATGAAACCTGGACATCTACTAAAGCTTTTTTTAAAAAGAACATCAAAGCCTATTATCCGGATACGGATGAGCTCAGAGAATTTGTCACAGAAAATGGTCCCGATTCGTTCTACCAATCTGTAGAAAAAAGGAAAGCATGCTGTACCATTCGTAAGGTTCATCCTCTAAAAAAAGCACTGGAAGGCTATAAAGTCTGGATCACAGGACTAAGATCAGAACATTCTCCCAACAGACAGAATATGCCTCAGCTGGAATGGGATCCGGATAATAAGATTATTAAGTATCATCCCATCCTTCAATGGACCACAGAACAGGTGACAGCGTATGTAAAAGATCATCATCTGCCTTACAATCATCTTCATAAAAAAGGATTTGTGAGTATAGGATGTGAACCCTGTACCAGAGCAATCAAAGAAGGGGAAGATTTCAGAGCAGGCCGCTGGTGGTGGGAAGATGCCAACAAAAAAGAATGCGGACTGCATATTCATCAATAAAAAAAGAAAAAAATGTCAATACATCAGTTAAACTATTTAGATCAGTTAGAAGCCGAATCTATTTATATATTAAGAGAAGTAGCAGGTCAGTTTGAACGTCCGGCTTTATTATTCAGTGGGGGAAAAGACAGTATTGTACTGGCTCATCTGGCCAGAAAAGCATTCTTCCATGGCAAAATCCCATTCACATTTGTGCATGTAGATACCGGGCACAATTTTCCGGAAGTATTGGATTTCCGGGATCAGCTGGTAAAACAGCTAGACGTGAATCTCGTAGTAAGGAAAGTGGAAGACACTATAAAAAGTAAAAAATTAACTGAGGCTAAAGGTAAATTCCCAAGTAGAAACTGGCTGCAAACCTACACGCTACTTGATACGATTGAAGAATTTGAATTTGATGCCTGCATCGGAGGAGCCAGAAGAGATGAAGAAAAAGCAAGAGCGAAAGAAAGAATCTTCTCAGTCCGTGATGAATTCGGGCAGTGGGATCCTAAATTGCAACGTCCGGAGCTGTGGAATATTTTCAACGGAAAAATCCATAAAGGAGAAAATGTAAGAGTTTTTCCTATCAGCAACTGGACAGAACTTGACATCTGGAACTATATCCGCAGAGAGAAAATTGCTCTCCCTTCCATTTATTTCTCGCATGAAAGAGAAGTGATCGACTTTAACGGACAGTGGCTTGCCAATTCTTCCCATGTTGTATTAGAACCAGAAGATATTATTACTACCAAGAGAATCCGGTACCGTACCGTAGGAGATATGACATGCACAGCAGCTGTAGAATCTAATGCCATTACAATAGATGCTGTAATCGAAGAAATTGTAGCCACCAGAATTTCAGAACGTGGCGAAACAAGGATTGACGATAGGGTAACAGAAGCCGCAATGGAAGATAGAAAAAAAGGAGGCTACTTTTAATCAATGATAAAAGATAATTGATCAATGATTACACCAAGTATTTTCATCAATTATCATTCATAATTTATCACTTATCATTTATAATTAACATCGGATGGATATATTAAGATTTATAACAGCAGGAAGCGTAGATGACGGTAAAAGTACCCTTATCGGCAGACTGCTTTACGATAGCAAAAGTATTTTACAGGACCAGTTGGAAGTCCTTGAAAAACATTCTAAAAACAAAAATGAAGATGGAGTAGACCTTGCCCTTTTAACGGATGGTCTGCGTGCAGAAAGAGAACAGGGAATAACGATTGATGTTGCCTACCGCTATTTTTCAACCGCAAAAAGAAAATTTATCATTGCTGATGCTCCGGGACACGTGCAGTATACCCGTAATATGATCACGGGGGCGTCCAATTCTGATCTGATGGTTATTCTGATCGATGCACGAAAAGGAGTGATTGAACAGACCAGAAGACATTCCATCATCGCTTCTTTATTACAGCTGAAGAAAGTTGCTGTAGCCATCAACAAAATGGATATGGTAGACTATTCCGAAGAAGTTTTTGAAAATATAAAATCAGAATATGCAAAAATTGCAGAAAATCTGGGATTAAATGATGTCAGTTATTTCCCGATCTCAGCATTGAAAGGAGATAATATTGTCTCAAAATCTTCCAGAACAGGCTGGTACAAAGGAAATTCACTTCTGGAATACCTTGAAGAAGTAACGATCAATGAAGAAAAAAACAACGGAAGCCGTTTTCAGGTTCAGTATGTAATCCGCCCTCAAACTGAGGAATTGCATGATTACAGAGGATATGCCGGACAAATATTAAGCGGGAAATTTACAAAAGGAGAAAAAATCCATATTCTTCCGGCAGATCTGACCACTGAAATTACCAAAATTGAGATCAATGGTGTTGAAAAAGAAGAAGCTTTTGAAGGCCAGCCAGCTGTGATCCACCTTGCTCACGATGTAGATATCAGCCGGGGAGATATTTTTGCCACGGAAGAGCATGTTCCCACAGTTGAAAAAGACCTTGAAATTCTTTTATGCTGGCTGGATCAGAAACCGTTGCAGCCAGGGAATAAATACCTTCTGCAGCAGAACAGCAGACTTGTAAAAGCAGTTGTAAAAGAGGTAGATTACAAGATCAATGTCAATACTCTTATCCGGGAACAGGCTGATGGCGAAATTAAACTGAATGAAATTGTGAAAGTTACCCTCCGAACGGCACAGCCTTTGGTCTATGACAGCTTTACCAATAATAAAACAACGGGCTCTGCGATTTTGGTGGATGAAACGTCCAATTCAACGGTAGCAGCCTGTATAATCCAATAGAAAAAATGGCAATTTCTGATCACTTAATAGAAAGAATTCATCACACCAAGCAAAATAATATTCATGGATTCTTTGATAAAATAAAAACCAAAAAATGGGTGAAGGATTTATATGAAACACTCTTTCTCCCTCAGAATGATAATACTGAAGATCAGCTGAAAAGAAATTTTGAAGCACTTCAGGAAACTCTTTCAGGCCTTATCAATACGGTAACAGGAGATAAAAACCTTACGGAAAAGCAGGTCAGTCAGTTTTTTGAAACGTTGCCGGAATTATATAATCAGTTGGTGCTGGATGCAACATCTATTTTGGAATTTGATCCTGCCGCCGATTCTCTGGAAGAAGTATACCTGGCATATCCCGGCTTTTTTGCCACGTATGTCTACCGTATTTCGCACCAGCTCTGGACTCAGGAAGTAAAAATTTTACCCCGTGTCATTTCTGAATATGCCCACAGTAAAACCGGAATTGATATTCATCCGGGAGCCATCATCGGAAAGTCTTTCTTTATTGACCACGGAACAGGAATCGTGATCGGGGAAACTACCGTTATCGGGAACAATGTCAAAATCTATCAGGGAGTCACCCTCGGAGCTTTGAATGTTTCCAAAGAAAAAGCCCATCAGAAAAGACATCCCAATATTGAAGATGATGTGATTATCTATTCGGGAGCCACTATTCTGGGAGGGGAAACCACCATAGGCAGAGAAAGTATCATAGGAGGAAATGTCTGGGTAACACAGGATGTGCCCGCCAACTCTCTGGTCTACCATAAAAGTGAAATAAAAATAAAGGATAACAGTTCATTACCTGAATCATTAACCTTTGTGATTTAAGAAAAAACAAAAATAAAAAGTACATTGATATGAAATTTCAGAATGCATTAGAAACGATTGGAAATACCCCCGTCGTAAAAATTAATAAACTCTTCAATTCAGATCATGAAATCTGGATTAAACTTGAAAAAAGCAACCCTGGCGGAAGCATTAAAGACAGAATTGGCCTGGCCATGATTGAAGATGCAGAAGCCAAAGGATTATTAAATAAAGACAGCGTCATTATAGAACCTACCAGTGGAAATACAGGAATAGGACTCGCTTTGGTAGCTGCTGTAAAAGGATACAGACTCATCCTTGTCATGCCGGAAAGCATGAGTATAGAGCGTCGCAAAATTATGGAAGCCTACGGAGCAGAATTCGTATTGACTCCAAGAGAAAAAGGAATGAAAGGTGCCATTGAAAAAGCTAATGAGCTTGCTGAAGAGACACCTAACTCTTGGATTCCAAGACAGTTTGACAATCCTGCCAATGTAAAAGTACATGTAGAAACCACTGCTCAGGAAATTTTAAAAGACTTCCCGGACGGACTGGATTACATCATTACAGGAGTAGGAACCGGAGGACACATCACCGGAATCGCAAAAACGGTAAAAGAAAAATACCCTAACGTAAAAGTAATTGCTGTAGAACCGGAATTATCTCCTGTATTAAGCGGAGGAAGCCCGGCACCACATCCATTACAGGGATTAGGAGCAGGATTTGTTCCTTCCATTCTGGATATTACCCTTCTGGACGGAGTGATCACAGTAGGAAAGGAAGAGGCTTATGAGTATGCCCTTAATGCCGCTAAAAAAGAGGGTCTTTTTGTTGGAGTTTCCACTGGAGCCGCTTTAGCAGCCATCGCCAAACATTTACCGGAAATACAACCTAACGCTAAAATCCTTACCATCAATTACGATACCGGAGAAAGATATCTGTCTGTAGAAGGACTCTTCTAAATCCTTAATTAACATCTACTTCAATGAAAACAAATATAAAATCACTAAAGGTTTACTTTATCGGTGCAGGGCCCGGCAACCCTGAACTGATCACTGTAAAAGCAGTAAAAGCGATCGCAAAAGCAGACGTCATCTTATGTGACCGCCTTGTAAGCCCGGAAATTCTGGAAACCTACGTTAATGAAAATACAGAAATCATCTATGTAGGAAAAGAATGCAGTAAAAATGCGTCCACCCCTCAGTCTCATATCAATACTTTGATGGTGGAATATGCCCTTCAGAACAAAACCATTGTAAGACTGAAAGGAGGCGATGTTTCCATATTCTCCAATATTCTGGATGAATTGCAGGCTTTAAAACAGAATAATATTCCCTACGAGATTATTCCGGGAATTACAGCAGCTTTAGGAGCAGCAGCATTTGCAGGGATGCCTTTAACAGCCAGAGGATATTCCACATCCGTTCGTTTTCTGACGTATTATAAATCAGAGATCGTAAGTGAAGAATACTGGAAAGAGCTTGCTTCTACCAATGATACCCTTGTTTTCTATATGTCTAAAGGAAATCTTACCCCTCTGGTGGAAAAATTGAAAGCACTTCAGATTTCAGGTGATAAAAAAATTGCAGTCATTGAACAGGCTACGACTCCTTTTCAAAAAGTGTACACATCATCATTTGATGATTTTAATGAAAAATTCGGAGATAAGAACTTTGCTTCACCTTCTTTAGTTGTTGTGGGTAAAATTGTGAATCTCCATGAAGAGTTTTCATGGCTTGAAAATGCCGAGCAGGAAGGTCTTTATTTCAAATCAGTAGAAAACGGAAGTCTAATCCCTACCACTCAAAATTTCTTTGAATATGCTGTCTGAAACTAAATTAAATGTATTAAAACAAATATCCGGAGACCTCTCCAGAGACGAAGCCATCTGGGCCAGCGGATATCTTGCCGGTATTGCCGGAGGATCTTCACTTACAGCCATTCTGCCACCACAGGAAACGAATACTATTGTCCAGAATGCTGTAAAGAAAATAACGCTGGCTTATGGTACAGAAACCGGAAACAGTAAAAAGCTCGCTACCACGCTGGCAGGTATCGTTAAGAAAAAAGGACTTCAGGTAAAACTGGCTGATCTTTCCCAATATAAACCCAAAGATTTGGTTAAAGAAGAGTTCTTTTTTGTGATTATCAGCACTCAGGGAGAAGGCGAGCCACCAGCTCTAGCCAAAAAATTCTACGATTATATCTATGAAAATGAAATAAATCTCAGCGGACTAAAATTCGGAGTACTGGCGTTGGGAGACAGCAGTTATCCTCTGTTCTGCCAAACCGGGGAAGATGTAGATTCACGTTTTGAAATATTAGGAGCCCAACGTGTTATTCCATTAAAAAAATGTGATATTGATTATGAACAGGAAGCCTCCCATTGGATAGAACATGTATTTGAAACCGTTCAAAAAAATGCTGGTCAGAGTACAAAAAATGTTTCAGTTCCAAAGGTTTCTGCGGGAAGAAAGAAATACCTGGGAAAAGTTTCCACCATCGTCAATCTGAACGATATTACTTCTGAAAAAGAAACGTATCACATTGAAATTGAAACAGAAGAGGCACTTGTTTATCAGCCTGGTGCAGCTTTGGGAATGATTCCATTCAACTCGAAAGAAGTTGTACATGAAATTATTACGCTGACAGGAATTGATCCTCAGAAACAAATAGAAACATCTAAGGTTACAGCTTCTGTTGAAGAGCTGCTGCACAAGCATCTCAACATCAGCTATTTACTAAAATCCGTGGTTGTTCAGTATGCAAAAATTACAGGACATCCCATTCCGGAAGTCAGATTAAGCCTTCTTGATCTGCTTAGGATTTATCCGGTGAAAAATGCGGATGAATTTGAAGAAATCATACAGATATTAACCGCTCAGGCTCCTCGTCTGTATTCAATTTCTTCCTCTGTGGAAGCTCATGGTGATACGGAAATTCATATTACCGTCGCAAGATCAGAATTCTTTATTGACCATCAGAAACACAACGGATTATGCAGTGGTTTTTTGAGCAAATTCAAAGAAGGAGAAGAGGTAGAATTTTATATTCAGGATGCAGGACATTTCAAACTTCCGGAAGCCGATAAAGATATCATCATGATTGGGCCGGGAACGGGAATAGCGCCTTTCAGATCATTCCTTTGGGAACGTGATGCGACAGGTGCAGAAGGAAGAAACTGGCTGTTTTTCGGAGACAGAAACTTTGTATCAGATTTTCTTTATCAGGCAGAACTTCAGGATTTTCTTAAAACAGGCAGCTTAACGCATTTAGACCTTGCTTTTTCAAGGGATACCGCCGAGAAAGTATATGTTCAGCACAGGTTAGAACAAAAAGCACAGGAAGTATTTTACTGGCTGGAAGGTGGAGCATCTGTGTATGTATGCGGAGCCAAAGAACCAATGGCTCGTGATGTAGAACAAACACTACTCACCATTATCCAGAATGAAGGAAAACGCAGCAAAGAAGACGCTGTACTTTATCTGGAAGACATGGAGATGAGCGGCAGATATGCGAAAGATGTGTATTAAAAAGAAGTACTCGTAAAAATTAAAGGAAACAGTTATGAACAACAATAAAGAGAACCTTTCACCGGTAGAAAAAATTAAAACCGGCAGTAACGGACTCAGGGGAACTTTAAAGGAAAGCCTTGCAGACAACTTCACCGGAGCCATCAGAGAAGATGATCAGACGGTCATCAAATTCCATGGAATGTACCAACAGGACGACAGAGACCGAAGGGAAGAGCGTGTCTCTAAAAAACTGGAATGGCTGTATTCTTATATGATCAGATTAAGGCTTCCCGGTGGTTTTTTAACTCCGGAACAATGGTTAGGATTGAATGAAACAGCAGAAGATCATTCCACAGGAACCATTAAAGTAACAACAAGACAAACCATTCAGCTGCATGGTATTTTAAAATCTCATTTAAGACCTACCATTCAGAGCTTCAATCTTCAGCATCTTGATTCGATTGCGGCTTGTGGGGACGTCAACAGAAATGTAACCTGTACAGCAAATCCTTCGGAATCACCTTTGCACAAGGAAGCTTACGAACTGGCTGGAAAAATCAGCGAAATGTGCCTTCCAAAAACCAAATCTTACTACGATATCTGGATTGATGATGAACTTCTGGTTGATCGTAAAGCAGAAGAAGACCCTTTGTATCAGGAAAGATATCTTCCGAGAAAACTGAAAATAGGAATCGCAGTTCCTCCTAATAACGACGTAGATGTATTCATCAATGATATTGCCCTAATTGCGATTATCGAAAATGATAAAATTGTTGGTTATAATATTGCTGCCGGAGGAGGACTGGGAGCAACCCATGGAAATGAAGCTACTTATGCCCGTCTTGCCTCTGTACTTGGGTTTGTAGATACCGAAGAAAAAGTATTGAAGGCTGTCTACGAAATCATCACGGTTCAAAGAGACTTCGGAAACAGAAGCGACCGGAAATTATCAAGATTAAAATATACGATTGATAAACTTGGGATCAATCAATACAGAGCTGAAGTAGAAAAAAGAACAGGATTCAGTTTTGAACCTGCCAGAGAATTTAAGTTTGAACAGCGAAAAGACCGCTATGGCTGGATTCAGAACCATGAAGGAAAATGGTTTTATACTGTATTTGTAGAACACGGAAGAATTCTTAACACAGAGGAATATCCTTTAAAATCAGGATTATTAAAAATCGCACAAACTGGTAAAGCCAATTTCCGTTTTACCTGTAACCAGAACCTTATCCTGGCTGATATTGACGAAAAAGATAAACCTGAAATTGAACATATTTTAAAAGATCACGGAATTTCAGAGTATACCAATGGAGCAAGTGCCCTGCGTAAAAATTCTGTTGCCTGCGTGGCTTTAAATACCTGTTCACTGGCTTTGGCGGAAGCTCAGCGCTATCTGCCATCCTTAGTCACCAAAATAGAACCTATTCTTGAAAAATATGGTCTGCTGGAAGAAGACATCACCATCCGGATGACCGGCTGTCCCAATGGCTGCGGAAGGTCTCCCAATGCCGAAATCGGATTTGTGGGGACAGCATATGGGAAATACAATCTTCACATCGGAGGAGACCGTTTAGGAATGCGACTGAATACAAAATTTAAAGAAAATATGGGTGAAGAAGAAATTTTGACCACTCTGGATGAACTTTTCGGGATTTATGTACAGAAAAGGCTTGCAGAAGAAACATTTGGCGATTTTTCATACCGTTACTTACACACCTTAAATTAATTATATGGCTAATTTTCATTATGATCTGAAAAAAAACAAAAAAAATCAATCTCTTCTTTTAGGCGGACGAATGTGTATGTGTTGTTGATTTTCAAGTAACAATACAATCAAAGCTGTTTCAACTTTTCAATTCAAACCACAAAAGTCACAAAAGTTTTCATCTTAAAAACACTTTAGCTCACTTAAGAAAGTTTAAAATAATGCCGCAGAAAGCTAACATTAAGATGAAAATCACAGATTTTCACAAAACTTAGGTGTACTTATTGTGCATAAATTTTGGCTCTAAAAAAACTTAAGTGTTTAAAACTTTTGTGCCTTTTGTTGTTAAAAATAATCAAGGTAAAAAGTTCAGACAGCTTCATTTTCAACCTAAAAAAATGAAGAAAAAATGAAAAACAAAAAGCAGGGAAATTTTCTGCCAAAAGCAGGTATTATCGCATTCACATTTCTATTTTTTAACCTTGCAGAAGCACAGCAGCAGCTTATAGAGCTTAGCGGAAGCATCAAAAATACAGGTACACGCAAAGGTCTTGACTCCGTAAAAGTGCAGATCGAAAATACACAGGACATTGCATTAACGGATCGGCTGGGCAACTTTAAGCTCAGAACAAGGGTTACCATTCCGTTCCGGGTGGTGATTCAGAAAGAGGGTTTCACAGGTCAAACCGTTGAAATACTTTCGCCTTCCAACAAAATAACGATAGGGCTGAACCCTCAAAATACAATCATCGATGATGTAGTGATTTCAGCCTCCAGAGTTCCGGAAAAAATATTAAGATCTCCGATTGCTATTGAGAAAATTGATATTAAAACCATCAGGGAAAGTCCTGCAGCCTCATTCTATGAAACATTGGAAAATGTAAAGGGGTTACAGCTTTTAACATCAAGTCTTACGTTGAAAATTCCTAATTCGAGAGGTTTCAATTCGCCTAATAATTTCCGATTCATGCAGTTGGTAGACGGAGTAGATGTACAGTCGGCAACGTTGGGAGTGCCATTGGGAAATGCAATAGGTCCTACCGAACTGGATATCCAGTCTATGGAAGTCACTCCGGGAGCTGCTTCAGCGTTGTACGGAATGAATGCTATCAACGGCCTGGCAAGTTTACAGACCAAAGATCCGTTTACTTCTGAAGGAATAAGCCTTTATTTCCGTGGCGGGGTGAATCATGTAGACAATGTCAATCATAAAATAAGTTCTCTGGGAGAAAGTGCTATCCGCTTTGCGAAGGTGATCAATAAAAACTTTGCGGTAAAAGTTAATGCATCCTATTTCAGCGGAACAGACTGGATCTCCAACAATTTGACTGATCAGAATCCAGGATCTTTGGTCACCGCCAATCCTAATTTTGCTCTGGCGAACAATCCGGCGGAAGACCTTTGGAATAAATACGGTGACGAAAGAAATAACCGTGTAGCCGTAAAAGTGGATTACAACGGAAAGCCAACTACATTTAATGTTTCAAGAACAGGATATCTGGAGAAAGATCTTGTAAGTCCGGATGTGAAAAATATCAAGTTTGATGCAGGATTATATTACCGTTTCGGGAATCAGTGGAGAACATCTTACGTATACCGGTATGGCTTGCTGGACGGAACTTTTCAGAGAGGAAATAAAATCCGCTTACAAAACGCTACTGTTCAGAACCATAAAATAGAATTGACAGGAAAAGAACTGACCTTCAGGGCTTATGTATCGATAGAAAATACAGGAGATTCTTATAATCTGAAACCTTTGGCAGATAATCTTGATCTCACCAACCTTTCCAATGCCAACTGGAGAAATATATTCCAAACAGCTCTTCAGAATAATCTGAATGCAGGAGCCAATCTTAATGACGCTTTTATTCTCGCACGTCAGCAAGCAGATAAAAACAGAGCCGTGCCGGGAACTGCAGCCTTCGAACAGTTGAAAAACACCATCATCGGAATCAACAACTGGGATTCGGCCAATGGAGGAGTAGCAGGAGCTCCGGCAACAGGAGGAGCTAAACTTGAACAGAAATCCCGTTTCTATCAGGGCGAACTTACCTACGATTTCAGCAGGTTTGTGAAGATCTTTAACCTTCTTGCTGGTGTAGATTACCGTTTGTACAGCATTACTCCGGATGGAAACAATTTTGTTGATTTCGACCGTCCGGTGAATGAAAGAAACATTCCTTTAGCCAACGGAACCTTCGGAAAAGATGTTATTTATCAGAAATATGGAGCTTTTGCACAGATTACCAAGCTTTTCTTTGATGATAAATTAAAGATCAATGCGGCCTTACGTATCGACAGAAACCCGGAATTTGAAGCCAAATTAAATCCGAGAATCAGTGTTGTGTATTCTCCGGTTAAAGAGCATAATTTCAGAGCTTCTTTTCAGAACGGATATCGTTTTCCATCACTATTTGAAGCACTTTCTTTCGTAAACAACGGAAATGTAAGAAGAGTGGGAGGACTTTCAAAAGTAAATGATGGATTGGGATATCTGGAGAATTCCTACACGCTGGCTTCTATCGATAAATTCACCTCAGCAGTAAATGCAGATTTAGATGCCGGAAAAACCCAGGCCCAGGCAGCTCAGGATAATAAACAGCTTTTAACCGTAGCCAATCTGCAGAAACTCCAGCCGGAAAAGATCAATTCATTTGAAGTAGGGTATAAGTCTACTTTTTTCAATAATAAACTGGTGCTGGACTGGGATTTCTATTACAATATCTATGAAGGATTCCTTGGTCAGGTAGAAGTAGCTGTTCCTAAAAACAGCCAGGTAGGAAGCAATTCCGCTGTTCTTGCCATGCTCGACAGAAGCAAGCAGGACAGATACAGGGTTTATACGAACAGCAATAGTACCTACAAAAGCTATGGAACGTCTTTAGGGATTCGTTATAATATTACAGGAAATTATAATGTTAATACCAATGTTTCCTATAATGACCTTGCTTCCAATAATAATTCAGACCTGTTTATTACCGCTTTCAACACCCCGAAATGGATGGTGAATGTAAGTGTAGGAAACAGAGAAATTGTTAAAAATATAGGGTTTACGCTTGTCGCAAGATGGCAGAGTGGCTTTATGTGGGAAAGTCCTTTAGCCTCAGGAGCAATTCCGGCTTATTATACCATCGATGCTCAAGCTACATGGAAGCTTCCTGAAATTCATGCGAATATTAAAATTGGGGCAACCAATTTACTGAACCGCCGTTATTTCCAGTATGCAGCAGGTCCTGAAATTGGAGGACTGTATTATCTCGCTTTTACTTATGATTTAAAACTATAATTAAGATGAGCAATTCATTATATCCTATATTCTTAAAACTTGAAAAGCTGTCACTGCTGATTATTGGCGGTGGTAACGTTGCCCTTGAAAAACTGGAATCAGTACTTGGAAATTCTCCGGAAACTTCCATCAAGCTGGTAGCCAAAGAAATTATTCCTGAGGTAAGAACCTTACAAAATCAGTTTTCTAATATAATCCTGCATGAGAGAGCCTATGATGATCTTGATTTTAATGATACCGATCTCGCCATCATTGCAGTGAATGATATTGAATTAGCAGGGGAAATCAGAGAAAAAGCCCAGAAAAAAAATGTGTTGGTCAATATTGCAGACAAGCCGGATTTGTGTGATTTTTATTTAGGTTCCATTGTTAAAAAAGGAAGTCTCAAAATTGCCATTTCCACCAATGGAAAGTCCCCGACCATTGCTAAAAGATTAAGGGAAACCTTTACAGAAGTTATTCCAGATGAAATGGATCATGTATTGGATAATATGCAGAATATCCGCAATCAGCTCACCGGAGATTTTAATTATAAGGTGAAAGAACTCAACAAAATTACTACAGAATATTTGTCTGACGGAAAAGCTGCTGCAAAACCGGACATGGAAATTGAAAAGCTGATCAATATTACCAAAACCGCCCAGAGAAAAGCTAATATTTATCTTGCTATCATTGGTGTTTTACTTCTTTTCGGATTATTTGGACTTGTGGTGTACCAGTTCAATCTTTCCGGTGATATTCAGTATTTTCTGAATAAAGATGGGCATATTTTTTACTGGATGCTGTTTGCCGGATTTATGGCAGAAATTGTTGCCGGATCTATGGGAATGGGATATGGCGTGATATGTACCACGATCCTTTTACTGCTGAATGTTCCGCCACCTGTTGTGAGTGCAAGTATTCATTCTGCGGAATCTTTTACTACCGCAGCCGGAAGTTTCAGTCATTATAAACTGGGAAATGTCAATAAAAAAATGGTGTGGGTATTGTTCCCACTGGCTATTGTAGGCTCTGTTATCGGTGCTTTAACGCTGTCTCATTATGGCGAACATTATGCTCATATTGTAAAACCTATTATTGCCTGCTACACATTGTACCTTGGGATCAATATCTTAAGAAATGCATTCAAAGATAAAAAATCAGGACAAGGTAAAACCAAACGAAGAACTAACCTCAGAGTATTGGGACTGGCAGGTGGTTTTATTGATTCCTTTGCAGGAGGCGGTTGGGGACCATTGGTAACCGGAACCCTGATTAAAGAGGGAAGAATTCCCCGTTATGTAGTAGGAAGTTCTACAGTTGCTAAGTTTTTATTAACAATAACAAGTGCTGTTACCTTCATCTTTACAATAGGCATCCATCATTGGAATATTGTATTGGGACTTTTGCTGGGCGGCGTTTTTACCGCTCCGTTTTCAGCAATGCTGACCTCAAAACTTCCAACGAAGAAAATGTTTGTTGTGGTAGGAATAGTAGTGATACTGATGAGTCTTGTTACCATAATAAAATCAATTTTGTCATAAAAGACGATTATAAAAAATATGCTTTTGAAATGCAGAGATTTAATATATAATTTCTTATTATTTTAAGGGAGACAAAGAGTAGAATCAATGTAATTGATTCTTTCTAAGCGGATGTATAACCATTAAGCTTAATCAGCGACATTGTCGCCACCTTTGCACACTCTAATAGAAGGTATAAATTGTTGAACTTTGCCTTTTTTATAATTTTTTTTTAACGCAAAGATTTTAATGTTTTACTTTATTTTGAGGTATCGTAGGGAAAAATCAATGATACAGTCTGTTGACATTATATCATTACTCATTTTTAGTAAAAATCTGAAACCATTAAAACTTTGCGTTTTTTACTTATTTTAAAATGAGAGCGTTTTTGGATATGCAAAGGCGAAAAAATATATCAAAAAAATGCTATAAGGCATGACTTCATTGTTAATCTCTATTTCTCAAGCTCACGGACTACTATTTTAGCCATTTCTTTAGAGCTGAAAGGATTTTGTCCAGTAATCAACTGTCCGTCAGCCACAACATTGGAAGTCATAGGGATAAAAGCTTTTTTGTAATGTACACCCCGCTCTTTAAGGGCTGCTTCAAGATTAAAAGGAACTTCATTTTTTCTTCTTGCCAATGTTTCTTCAAACCAGTCAAATCCGGTAACATCTTTACCTTTAATCATGTATTCTCCATCCGAAAGTTTTACGTTCAGTAATCCTCCAACCCCATGACAAATCGCAGCAACCATTTTATTGCTTTCATACTGATCTCTAAGAATCTCCTGTAAAGTAGTATTATCAGGAAAATCATACATAGTAGCATGTCCTCCCGCAAGATAAATACAGTCGAAGGATTCATTTTTTACCATATCAAGGCTTTTTGTCTGAGCCAATTCATTCATAAATACCGGATTTTCATAATAACTTTTTGAAATACCATCAAGCACCAGAGGTTTCAGACTTTCCGGGTCAATAGGAGTATTTCCACCTTTAGGAGAAGCTATGGTAATCTTCCATCCTTTCTCCTTTGCCGCATGATAAATATGCGTAAGCTCACTCAGCCATAATCCGGTTTTAAGTTGACCACTGGCATATTGTTCTACGTTTGTTACAATTAATAAGATAGTTTTCATCATGATATCATTAATTAAAAGACTTTCTGAACTCCAATGGAGAAACAGCCGTCTGGTTTTTAAATAAGCGGTGAAAAGACTGGGGATGTTCAAATCCTAAATTATAGGCAATTTCAGAAACGGACATTGTGGTGGTAGACAGCAGTTCTTTTGCCTTTTCTATCACTCTGTTCTGAATATGCTGCTGGGTAGTCTGTCCTGTATGAACCCTTAACATGTCACTTAAATAATTGGGGCTTATATTCATTTGTGCTGCCACAAATTGTACGGTAGGAATCCCATTGATCAACAGTTTTTCATTTTTAAAATAATCATCGAGTAACGTCTCAAGCTGAGTCAAAAGATCATGATTCGCTTTTTTCCGGGTTAAAAACTGACGGTTGTAAAAGCGATCGCAGTATTTTAACAGCAAATCAATATTGGATACCAGTAGATCCTGAGTAAAACCATCCATATTGGCTTCTATCTCCCTATTGATATTATCCAGAATATCCGTTATAGATTTTTCTTCTTTTTCGGAGAGATACAACGCTTCATTGGCAGTATAGGAGAAATAGCCATACTCTTTTATAACAGAAGCCAATGGATATCCCTGCAGGAAATCGGGGTGAATAACCAGTACATTTCCTCTTACCTCAGAAAGCAGAATATCTTCAAACTGCAGTACCTGATGGGGAGCAATAAAATACATGATCCCATCCTCAAAGTCATAATAATGCTGTCCGTATTTGCATCTTCCTGCACAATCTTTTTTAATGGAAACCACATAAAAATCGGTGGCCACCGCACTCAGAATAGTTTCCGGATCTACATTCACTTCATTAAAATCAAATACACTGATCAAAGGATTGGATGGACTTTTCAACTTCAGATATTTGTGTAATGCTGTAATGGAGGTTACTTTTTCAGGAGCTTTCATTTTATTTCTTTTTTACCACCCCGTCAAAAATTCTTTGAATTTTCGCCACCCCGCCATAGGAGGGAAATGTTTTGTCCTTCGGTTGTGGTGTTCGTTTTTCTAAGTTACCTATTTTAAAATAATTATTTTGCCGTTTGCTGTTCTTTTTTTATCTGCTCAATTCCTTGTCTGTAAGTGGTTACCTGAAATTCAGGGAATCTTTTTCTGAATTTTGAATCATCAAAAAGGTTATCGTACTTATATCTTGGAAGCAGCTCCAGTAACTCTTTTGCATTTTTGTTGAATAAAGATCCTATTTTAAAAGCCAGTTTCGGAATTACAGAATACCTGAATTCTTTTCCATAGATCTGAGAAGCCAATGCAATGAATTCTTTGTAAGTCAGCTTATGATTATCTACCGGTAAATGCCATGTCTGTCCATAAGCCTCCGGAGTATTTCCAATTAAAGCAGTTGCGCGGCTTGCGTCCGGAGTCCAGATCAGGCTTCGCAATTTATCATCACTTAAAGGAACTTTCAGTTTTTTATCCTCTTTAATGGCATTGAAAATAAGACTGTTGGTAATACTCTGTGTCTTTCCAGGACCATAGAATTCAGGAGCTCTGCAGATAACAGCTTCTATTGTTCCGGCTTGCATTTCTGCCAAAAGCAGGTCTGTCATTTTTTGCCTTACAATTCCTTTTCTTCCTACGGGATCAAATCCTGTTTGTTCCGTTAATATCTTATTATCTTGAGGATACATATAGGTATTGTCAAAAAACACCAGTTTGGCAGCATTGATTGTACAGGCTTCAATGACATTTTTCATAATAGTCAAAAACTGCTGTTCCCACAGATCAGTATCCATAGGAAGTCCAAGAGTAAAGTAAGCAATTTCACTTCCTTTCACGGCTTCAATCGCGTTTTCCCTGTCTGATAAATCCGCAGAGAAAACGGTATCAGTATCATTTACTTTTTTAGCGTTTCTGCTGACAATCCGGATGTCTGATGTATAATTTCTTTTCAGTTCCCTTGCCAGTTCTTCACCAATCTGTCCATTGGCTCCTAATATGGTTTGCATCGTTTTCTATTTTTGAAGGTTATGTGAAGCATTGAAAATAAATGGGATACTTTCAGTTGCTTTTATTTCTGATGCAAAATTCGGGCATAACTATAAAAACAGAGTAGCTGAATCTATGGAAGTTGTAACATAATCTCTGAAGACGTAAAAAAGCCAAGAAAATAAAGGTAACAATGTTTGAATAATATAGTATTCTCTCCGTTTCCTTTACTTTCCCGGCTCTTAGGATACTCTTTTATCATTTCCTGTCCAAAGCCAGATAATTATCATCAATTCTGCTGATCAGAACGTAAAACAAACCTGCATAAATCATCTGGATGCCCATGGCTTCCCAGTTTTCAACCGTACTGCATCCAAAAAGAAGCAGGATTATCAGGGATGCGCCGGCTATAGCGGCAATACGGGTTTTCAGGCCCAGCAGGAGCAATAATCCAATGATAAATTCCAAAAAGGGGAGTGTGATTCCAAACAAATGTACCAGTAGCTGTGGAAGCCAGCTTGTTTCAAAACCTTTCATCATCCCGGATGCAAAGTCCTGTAGTTTTACGAGACGAACTAATCCGTGTCCCAAAAGGTTGGTTCCCATCGATATACGGAGGAAAAAATAGGCTGTTTTTGTATTTTTCATAAAGATATTTTTTTTGGATGGAAGACCGAAGCCCGAAGATGGAAGTTATACAGGTCATAAAACTACTTTACAGACTCCGATAACTTCCTGCCTCCAGCTTTCCGCTTCCTTACTTATTAAACTTTTCTTCGCTGTTATCAACCGGAGTATCGGGATCATTCATGACCATTCTGGCAATATCATCTTTTCTCATAAAGATTACCCCTTGTTTTTCTTTGGTATATTTGATAAATTCTTCCATAGCATGCATCATGGCCGGCGTACCACCAATTCTGTCATGAAAGCTGATGCTCATCATTCTCCTTTTGGAAGCCCCTTCTTCATAAAGACGGTCAAACTCAAATTTTAACTGGGCCAGAAACTGATCCGGGCTCCAGTGTTTTCCTTCAATATTGACGATATCATTATTGCGTAATGTATAGGGAATCACCACAAAGTTTTTTCCTTTTACTTTGGTAATAAAAGGTTCGTCATGGCTTAAATCATCGATATGATATAAAAAGCCCAACTCCTGTAATACTTTTAGCGTATTCGGGCCTCTTCTCAGCCAATTACAGTTATAGCCTACCGCTTTCTGGCCCGTAATTTTCTCAACTACGTCTACGCCTTGTTTTACAAAATTCAGTTCATCAGTATAATTTTTATTCCATTGATTATCCCAGGCAATACCGTGGGCAGCAATTTCATGACCGCCTTTGGCAATAGCTCTGGCCACTTCAGGATACTTTTCTGCGGCTGTTCCTACTACATGAGAAGTTACTTTAATATCATATTTTTTCCATAAATCCAGCATCCTGTAAATTCCTTCATTTCCTCCATAACGATACCAGCTTTCGGCGGGAAAATCCGGTTGTCCTTTGGGAAGGGGAGTTCCACTGAATGGACTTTCTGCGCCTTCGGGTTGTCCGCCCGTTTCAAACTGCATAGAAACTGAAATCACCAATTGAGCTCCGTTAGGCCAATGCTTTTGGGTTGAAGCCTGTGTCTGAGCTTGATTTTTTTTCTCTCTTTTGTCCTTATCATGATGATCAGAAAAAGACATCAAAACGATTGTTGAAGCGAGCAACAATACCGATTGTTTTATATATTTCATTTTGAATGTATTGATAGGGCAAAATTGATCAATAATGAATTATGACATATTGTAAAAATTAATGGTAAATTTGTAAATATCCATCTTTCTATGAAACGCATCGTTAACTTCAATTCTTTCAATGTTTTCAGTATTGAAAAAGAAACCTGGGATGTTGAATATCACAACCATAATTTTTATGAGCTGATTATCGTAGAGCAAGGAAAGGGATTTCATCACCTCAACAATATTACTTTTCCCTACAAAAAAGGAGATGTATTCCTTCTGCGGCCTAGTGATGGCCATGAATTTTCGATCCAAAGTAAAACACGGTTCATCTATATAAAATTTACAGAACAATATATCTGGGAAAACCTGCTGTCCAATAAAAAAAATGAACTTAAAAAGGTTGTACAGCTTCTTATGGAAGACCATTCTTTTGTGTATGAATCGGTAATTAAGAGTAAAACGGATAGAGTGCATCTGCTGCAACTTGCCCGAATTCTCCTGCATGAGTTCAGCCATAAAAACCCCTATAATAAAGACATCACTACAGATCTTTTTTCAGGTATCATCACCATTCTGATCCGAAATACGATGAGTAATATTACCGCCAAAAACTGGATTACCCAAAATCTGAGCAGGATTGAAAAGATATTGTACTATATCAACGTCAATGCCTTAGATGCTGATAAAATGAAAATTGAAAACATGGCTGAAGAGTTTATGCTTTCTCCTAATTATATCAGTATTTATATCAAAAAGCAGACGGGTTTCTCTATACAGCAGCATATTATGCAGCATAAAATAAAAACTGCGGAAAAACTCCTGCTTCAGAGTCATTATAATATCAGTGAAGTTGCAGATAAACTGGGTTTCAATGATGCCAGCCATTTCAATAAGATATTTAAGGCTTATAAAGAAATGTCTCCCTCTGAGTTTAAAAAGAAGGGACTATCTCACTGATGAGACGGTTTATATATTTTTCATAACTTTAATAATCAAATCTTTATATCCATGAAAACAAGTGCCGGGATTTTGCTCTTTAAAAAAGAAAAAGACAGTCTGTATTACTTTTTGGTTCATCCCGGCGGTCCCTTCTGGAAAAATAAAGACCTGGGAGCATGGTCTGTTCCCAAAGGAGAGATTCTTCCTGATGAAGATCCGCTGAAACGTGCATTGACGGAATTTAAAGAAGAAACTGGTAAAACGATAGAAGGAAAATTCATCGAATTATCACCCATTAAACAAAAAGGAGGAAAAACCGTTTATGCCTGGGCCCTGGAAGGGGATATTGAGACATCAGACCTTTACAGCAATACTTTTCCATTAGAATGGCCTCCAAAATCCGGAAAAATACTGCAAGTTCCGGAAGTAGACCGGTGGGAATGGTTTCCTTCAGAAGAAGCAATGCAGCGGATTAATACAGCACAGAAAGATTTCATAACAGAACTTGAAATTATAGTAAAAAATCAATAACACTTTAAAACAAAAGCCATGAAAAGATTAAACAGAAAAACATTGTCGGAGAAATCGGTATAGAACTGAATCTACCTCTTCCTGTAGGCATCTGCCTTGGAAATCTACTCTCTTTATGCCCTCCTCATTCTCATTGCCGGGCAGATGAAAAATGCTATCCTGATGCTGCCGGTCCCTGCATCAACGGGATGTGTCCTTCAGGCTATCACTGCTATTCTGGAGAATGTGTACGATAAAATATAATATCAAACAAAAAACGTTTATCGGCCGATAAACGTTTTTTATGATAAGGATCAAAATTTTCACCTTTTGATTCCAATTGCTTTTAAGGCACTGGATGTTAGAAATATATCATCAAAAACGGTAAGCGACTCCACATCATTAAACCCTGAAGGAATCAGATCATTTTTATTGAATGACAGCTCTATAGAAGGATCGTAGGAAGCTATGATACGAACTTTTGAATACCCGTTATAATCTACTTTAAAACCTTCAAACATACAGTTCTGCTCTGCCTTCTGGTATTCGGCATATTCTTCAAATCCTGCAATATCCGTTCTTTTCCCGTCATTATGATCAAGAGACTTCCATTCCGTATAATTTTTGGGTTCTTTCAGAATATTCCCTTTGCGGTCTACGGGAACAAACATTCCAAGGGTTAAACGCTTCTTTAAGAAATTGGCATAATTATTCATCAGATTCAGAATCTGAAGATCGGCATATCCTTCGTGTGAATAATACTCCAGTACGAAGGTTGTCATCGGAATCAGCTTATGAGAAGCATCAGTCGGCATAATTAGTCTTTACTTTTTTGGCCGATAAAAATAGTATTTTTATTTACGCTACCCAACGGGGACAGGTGAATAGGATGGAATTTATACCGATTCTGAATAACAATAATTCGAGGAAAACCCTCAGTTTTTCAGTATTTTTGAAGGAAATATACTGCAACAGTAACGCATATACCAGAAAGAAACACGAAATTTTCTATATCAATTAATATTCAATAGTAACGGCTTTAGCCCGTTTTAATAATAAAAATGAAATCCATTGGGCTTTAGCTAAAACTTAAAATTGTTAAAATAGGCTTTTCAAATCCGGATTTATTTTCCTTCAATAGTGATTAAATTTGAAAGGTGTATCTTTACAACACCAATCAAAATATTATTATATGTCATTTATCACACCCGAAGGAGCCAGGAAGGCTCAGCTATCCCGATCTGAAAGGGCACCTGTTGCGCTTGCTCTTCTTTCAGGAGCAGAAAATATTTCGAAATACAACAGTGGAGTATGCCATGATGCTGTAGCATATGCGTTATACATGCGTGGTGCCTCCATAAGTCCTTTTCAGCTGGCAGAATCAGCCGGACAAAAATGGTTAACTGTATTCAATTATCCGGCAGGAGAGAAATGGGATGGATATTCACCAATCCCGGCAGGAAAAGCAATCGGCTTCTACAGATTGATCGATAAAAGCTGGTTTCATTCAGCAGTTACTACTGGAAAAGGAAATGAAATCCGGTCAGTGAATGGATTTTCATTAGGATCTGCATGGTCTGTACCTGTAGATATGAAATGGGTATTAGGCAAAAAAAATTCTGACGGCACCTTCAATTATGATGGAACCAAAATAGAAGTTTATATCTCTTCCTTATAATACCCGTAAAAAGGGGAAAAGGCAGATGAGCACACTCGCTTTTCTGCCTTTTTGTATTTTATGCATCAGCACATTTCGGGCATATCCCGCTGATGATAAAATTGTATTCCTGTGCAATAAAATGCTCCGGTAAACTGATTTCCGGAATTGCGTTTTCAATACACGTTACAGAATGACATTCTTTACAATTGAAATGAACATGATTGTGAAAATGCTGTTCATGCGTACATTTTCCGCTGCACTTTGCAAAATTCACCACTCCGTCAATATTAACGATCTTGTGTATGGCTCCTTCGTTTTCAAGCCTTTCCAGTACCCTGTAAATGGTTACTCTGTTGCATAGATCGCCCAGTTTTTTCTGAATATCAGAATGGGTGAGGGCTATATCTGATCCATTAATAAGGTTTAAAATTTCAGTTTTGGCATGGGTATTTCTGACCTGTTTCATATTTTAATGCAATAAAGTTGCGTTATTTAATTTTTTATTTCTACTTTTGCAACAAAGTTACAATAAGAAAATTAATCCATACTATTATGAAATCAAAAATTCTTGATGCTGTAGGAATCTCCGCTGCTGTTTTATGCCTGATTCATTGTATTGTCTTTCCATTATTACTGATTGTTCCATTGGGAATAGCCCATGATCCTTATATCGATCTGGCATTTCTTTGTATGGGTGCCATTGTTGTGTTCAGGGTAACAAAGAAAATGGAAAACCGCCGGTTAAAGCTTTTGTTCTGGATATCTGTTTCGCTCATTTTTATTTCTGTGCTCACAGATCTGCTATTTGAAATTCATAGTCCTCTGATCTATTTAGGAGCTGCAGGTTTGATTACAGGCCATATCATCAATTTTAAAAATCATAAACACTAAAAATGACAAAAAAACTTCCTGTAACGGTACTCAGCGGCTTCCTGGGAGCTGGAAAAACCACACTCCTGAATCACATTCTCCATAATAAGCAGGGCTTAAAAGTAGCTGTCATAGTGAATGACATGAGTGAAATCAATATTGATGCCCGTCTCGTTGAAAATCAAAATACGCTTTCAAGAACAGAAGAAAAGCTGGTAGAAATGAGTAACGGATGTATCTGCTGTACGCTTCGTGAAGATCTGATGACGGAAGTAGAACGTCTTGCCGGCGAAAACCGTTTTGATTACCTCCTTATTGAAAGCACAGGAATCAGCGAGCCTATTCCTGTTGCCCAAACCTTCACATATATTGACGAAGAAAGCGGAATTGATCTTTCCCGTTTCAGTTATGTAGATACAATGGTAACAGTGGTGGACTGTTTCAATTTTATTAAAGATTTCGATTCCGGTGAATTGCTGATGGACCGTGATCTTACCGATATGGAGGGCGATAACAGAACGATTGTCAATCTTCTGACCGATCAGATTGAATTTGCCAATGTCATTATTTTAAACAAAACAGATCTGGTAGATGCTGATACCCTCGGGTTTTTAACAGCCGCTATTAAGAGATTGAATCCTGATGCTGTTCTTCTTCATTCAGAGTTTGGAAAAATTGATCCTAAGCAAATCTTACATACCCGTCTTTTTGATTTCGATAAAGCGCAGGCATCCGCAGGCTGGCAGAAAGAATTACAATCGGAACACCACACTCCCGAAACTGAAGAGTATGGAATAAGCTCACTGGTATTCAGAAACCGGAAACCCTTTCACCCTGTAAGATTATGGGAATATCTGAACCATCATTATCCGGAAGGGACAATCAGAGCAAAAGGCTTGTTCTGGCTGGCTTCAAGACCTAATGATGCCCTTAATTTCTCTCAGGCCGGAGGCTCTTTCCGTCTGGAAAAAGCTGGAGTATGGTGGTGCAGCATGCCCATGAATCACAGGGTACAGTATTCCTCATTTGCAGAAAATCAGGAATTGATAGAAAACAGATGGGATAAAAACTGGGGTGACAGAATTAACGAGCTTGTGTTCATTGGCCAGAATCTGGATAAAGAGCAAATGCTATCTGATCTTCACCATTGTCTTATCAATGACCGTGAAAAAGAACTGTTTGATAAAAAACAAAGCTTTGAAGATCCTTTCCCACAGGATATTTAAAATTAACTTTTAATTAATGCAACAAAGTTTCGATAAATAATTAAATATAATAACTTTCAGCATTATTCAAAAAAATATGGACAGAAGAAAATTTCTAAAAGGTTCTGCAATGCTCTCAGGATTATTGACCTTATCACCGTCTGATCTCTGGAGCTTCGGGAAAAATATTGAAAAAACAGGCGTACAAAAAGCAAAGAACATCATTTTTATGGTAAGTGACGGAATGAGTCTCGGAACGCTTTCAATGGCAGACCTTTATTCACGAAATATTTCAGGAAGGGGAAGTAACTGGTTCAATTTATATCATGAGAGAAAAGTGACCCGTGCTCTGATGGATACCGCCTCAGCAAGTTCTATTGTAACCGATTCTGCGGCAGCCAGCTCAGCATTCGGAGGAGGAATAAGAGTAAAAAACGGAACCCTGAATATTGGAGCCAACGGTGAGAAGCATCTTCCCATATGGCAGCAGTATAAAAAAGCGGGCAAGAAAGCAGGCTGCGTCACAACAGTGACTATTACCCATGCTACCCCGGCAGGTTTCTGTATCAATTCTTCCAGAAGAAATGCAGAACCTCAAATTGCTGAAATGTATGCCGAACTCGAACTGGATGTGCTGCTGGGCGGAGGAGACGAGTTTTTCAACCCCGCTAAAAGAGAAGATAAAAAAGACCTCTATTCTGTTTACAGAAAAAAGGGATACCGGATTCTGAAAACAGAAAACGATCTGAAAGAAATCAAAAAAGACGAGAAGCTGTTAGGAATATTCAGCACAGGGGCACTGCCTTACAGCATTGACAGAGCACATCTCCCGGAATACAAAAATACACCGGCTCTTGCCGAAATGACAAAGACAGCCATCAATCAGATGAAAGACCATCCCAATGGTTTTGTACTTCAGATAGAGGCCGGAAAAGTAGACTGGGCTGCCCATGCCAATGATGTTGCTGCACTCATTCATGATCAGCTGGCATTTGATGAAGCGGTAAAAACCGTTATGGACTTTGCTGAAAAAGACGGAAATACTTTAGTCATTATCACTACAGACCATGGCAATGCCAATCCGGGAACGATTTACGGAACCGATGCCACAAAGAACTTTAACAGCATTTCAGAGTATCGATATACCAATGAATATATGCTGAATAAGATTCAGAACACCGATTCGGTAAAAAATATTAAAGACTGGATTTATGAGGGTAACAAAATTATTCTGAATGATGACGAAGCCAAACATCTGCTGAGCTTTTACAACGGGCTTGAGAAAGAGGAGGAAGGGCTTTACAATTATAAAAAACTGCCTTTTAAACTGTATTCAGAAATTCAGAAAAGCAGGAATTCTGTGGGATGGATCAGCATGGATCATTCTGGAGATTATGTGGAAGTAGCGGCTTATGGCCCTGGAAATGAACTTTTACAGCCATTTATTAAAAATACAGACCTGCATGATCTGATGCTGAAAGCCTGTATGATATAGACATTCATATTTTTTCATATTTAATTATTTGGGAGATTGCAAGGCGGATGATTGTGTCCGCCTTGTTTTTTTTTAGGAGATTTAAATTTCTCCCATCACAAACATATTTTCCATAGTAGGCACTTTACTGCCTCCTTCTTTTTCGAGAGTAATGGCAAAGGCCTGTGCTTTCGGGATATTTGCCAAAGCAATTCTGCTGTCTTTATCTTCTGTATACATTCCTGCATTTACCGGCTTACCCTCTTCAATAGCCCAAAGCTGATACTGCATTCCTGCAGGAGCTTTAGGGAGCTTTTCAGCATTCAGATAGACTTCTTTTGATTTTTTGTCCCAAAAAACCATTGCTTTTGCATCGGCATGTTTTTCTACCCCTTTCAGCATCACCATCTGCATATCAGGATTGGAAAACATATCAAGCTTCCTGTTCATTCTTTGCATTGCCTGTTGCCGGGCCTGTCTTTCTGCAGACAGCAAAGCGATTTCTTTTTGATTGGCAGACTGCGTATTCATCCAGTACACATTACCGGCTACACTTACCAGAAACAGTACAGAGGCCGCTACAGCATAAGTCTTCCATGGAGATTTACGCGGGCTATAATCCTGGTCTCTGTTTTCTTTGTAATCTTTTACTTCAGGAAGGTCTGCTGAAAGAGCAGGAGTGATTTCTTCAACCATTTGTTCCTGCTGAATTTTATTCCAGATCTTAGATTTCAAATCACCTGGAGGAGTTACAGCCTGTAGTGTAGCAAGATGTTCCAATGTTTTCTGTGCTTCTTCAAAAGCTGCTTTTACTTCAGCATTGTTCTTCATCACACACTCCAAAATCCCTGCTTCCTCAGGAGAAGCATGGCCAAGAATATAAGATTCTATAATTCCGGATGATATGTATTCTTTAGTGTTCAATTTATTGATAATCTTTTAGCAAATCTTTTAATTTCATCAGTGCATTTCGCATTTTTGTTTTTACCGTTCCCAGCGGTATCTTCAGTTTTTCGGATATTTCATGTTGAGTATATCCCTGATAATAAGCGAGATTTATAAGCTCCTGCTTGTCTGCTTCCAGGCCTTCAAGCACATTATTAAATCCGATATAATCGGAAGAATTATTAGTCGTTGAAAGTTCTGTAGTGTTATATACGAAATCCGGAAGTGATTGGTTTTTAAGCTCATTCTGGAATCCTTTAGACTTTAAATAATCAATTGCCGTATTCCTTGCAATATTGATCATCCAGGTATAAAACCGCCCTTTGGAAGCATCATACTGCTGAATAGAGTTCCATATTTTAACAAAAACATCCTGAATAACTTCTTCGGTATATTCTTTAGATTGAACGATCCGGAGAATAATTCCATACAACGCACCTGAATAGTGGTCATACAGATAATGAAAACCAGTTTCGTTTTTTTCTTTTAATAAAACGATAAGTTCCTCTTCCGAATAGGTTGTTTTAATAGCGTTTATTTTTCTTTTCAAATGTAATAAAATAAAACATATGGTCAAGAAAATCCAAAACATCTTTTATTTCGTACACTATTTTAAATAAATCATTGAAAAATATACAATACAAAGAATTTCATTTAAAAGGCAGTAGAATAATGATAGAAAACAGATCTGCAGCCATACGGAAAACGGCAATTATAATTTCTGCAACATCTTTAATTAAAAATAATAACCTGAAAACCAACAACTTAAAATAAATTTCATTTTTTTTCAATCTAAAATAAAACCAACCTCGTAAATGACATTAAAAGCACAATTAAATATAATTAATAATAAAAAAACAAACACAATGAACACACAGTCAAAAATCACAGTTTTAGCAATGGTAGCTTTATCATTTGCTTTCAGCGGGAAGGTAACTGCACAAATGATGAAAGAAAAAACAGTAATGGTAGGAGGTGCTCCAATGTATCCTTCCAAGAACATTATTGAAAACGCAGTCAATTCCAAGGACCACAAAACCCTTGTCGCTGCCGTAAAAGCTGCCGGCCTGGTAGAAACATTGCAGGGAGCTGGACCCTTTACCGTATTGGCTCCTACAGACACTGCCTTTGCAAAACTTCCGAAAGGAACCGTAGAAAACCTTGTAAAACCGGAAAACAAAGCTATGCTTACTTCTGTCTTAACCTATCATGTCCTTCCGGGCAGATATAATGCTAAAGAAATCTGGGCCGCTGTAAAAGCAGGAAACGGAAAAAGCATGATGAAAACAGTACAGGGTGAAGACCTTACTTTCTGGACAAAAGGTAAAGATCTTTACATAAAAGATGCAAAAGGAAACAGTGCTAAGGTAACTATTGCAGATGTGAACCAATCTAACGGGGTAATTCATGTAATTGATACCGTTTTGATGCCATAACAACTTGTAAGATTTCAAACAGCATATCCGGTATGCTGTTTTTTTCTTCTCTCATTGATCCGACACTAAAAAATAATAATATGAAAAAAACAATTCAGGTTTCTAATCAAGGCGCTACTCTTGATACCAGCAGAAGAAACTTTTTAAAATTAAGCGGAGTAGGATTAGCCATTGCAGGGCTTACCATCATCGGCTGCGATGATAATGAGGATTTTCAGATCATGGAAGAATCCAGGTATGACCTCGGAACAGGAGATGTAGGCGTATTAAATTATGCCTACGCACTGGAACAGCTTGAAGCAGACTTCTATACAAAGGTGGTCAATAATTTTTATACGGGAATTTCCAGTATTGAAAAAGAGGTTTTTACAGATCTTTATCATCATGAGGTAATTCACCGGGACTTTTTCAAAGCAGCCATTAGCGGTGCTACAGATCACGTGCTTCCTAAACTAGAATTCCAGTATCCGAATGTGAATTTTAATGACAGAAACTCTGTATTGGCTACAGCAAAAGCATTAGAGGACACCGGCGTAGCCGCTTACAACGGCGCAGGAAAATACATTTCCAATCCAGCCTATCTTGTGATTGCCGGTAAAATAGTTTCAGTGGAAGCAAGACATGCTTCTGCCATCAGAAATTTAATTAATCCCGGATCTGGAGACTTTTCGGGGGATGACGTAATAGATGCCAACGGACTCGATCTCGCCAAAGAGCCCAAAGATATTGTAATGGCCGCCGGAGCATTTATCAAAACACCTTTTACCTGGAAAGAAAGAGGAATCAATTAATCATTCACCTTAAAAACTCTCATTATGAATATTCTCAGATTACTGGATAAGCTTTCGCATGATAAATTTTTTACCACAGAAGCTTCAAGACTGGAAACCATCACGAATATATCTCTATTCGGAAAAAAAGCAGCCGTAGCAGCCATACCGTTAGGATTGGGTGCAATGATGACGGCTCCTGCCAAAGCAGAAACTACAAGATCTACATTAACCGGCACTGCTTTAAAAAGTACGCTGACAGATGCTTTACAGCTGGCTTTGGTACTGGAATATCTTGAAAATGAATACTACAGCCTAGGATTGTCAACACCAGGACTTATTCCCAGTGGAGACAGAACGGTTTTTATGCAGATTTCAAAGCATGAATCTGCCCATGTAGGTTTTCTGAAAAGCACTCTTACATCTTTAGGAACAACCCCGGGCAATAAACCTACTTTTGATTTTACAGCCGGCGGTAACTTTACCCCTTTTACAGATTACAATCAGTTTCTTATCCTTGCCCAGGCGTTTGAAGACACAGGAGTAAGGGCTTACAAGGGACAGGCAGGAAATGTAATGTCCAATAAAGTGGTGCTTCAGGCGGCGTTACAGATTCATTCCGTAGAAGCCAGACATGCTTCACAGGTAAGAAGAATGAGAGCCAATAAAGGATGGATTGAGCTTGCTGATGGTGGAAGTATGCCTTCTGCAACCAATCCTGTGTATGCCGGAGAAGACAATATCAACCAGGCAGGCTACAACACAGGAGCGCTGTTTGGTGCTGCGGCAGGTTCTGCAGCTTACGACGAAATTTTAAGTGGCAGCGATGCACAGGCTATTGCTTCACTGTTTATAGTATAGTTGTGATTTAGATGATGATAAGTGGTGGGTCCATTTCCGGGTTTTCCGGGAATGGACTTTTTCTATAACTTTAATTATCGGGTAAAAAACATCAATAATGTCCATTATTCAATAGAATTCCTTCATTAAGTACCTTATAAATAATAGATAGGATACTTTTATTTTCATAATACCCCTTACTTCTTTATTTATTCAAAACTCACCAGGGTAAATCAGGAATAAGCATACATATAGCTTTATTATCAAATTTACTACAATGGAATACAAAATTATTTCGTATTTTGCTTTACTTATTAAAATAATAAATTCAATAGTATAAAAATGTTTAAAATATAAACTTTAATGCTTTGATTATCATTTTTTAATAATTAAAAAAGAAAAATCTCTAATCATTGAATAACATATGAAGAAGTACCCAATTCCTGCGAATGAAGAAAGCCGGATAAGGAAACTGGAGTTTTTTGATCTTTTAAACATGGAAAAAGATCCCCAGTTAGACATTTTTGCAGAAACAGCATGCCTGGTGACTGACTGCCCTGCAGCGCTTATTGCCATGATGGAAAGAGAAACTCAGACCATTCAAAGCTGTGTGGGATTAGCCCTGGATTTTGTAGACAGGAAAAGTACTTTATGCCAATATTCAATTGCAAGCGGAGACGTTGTAGTCATTAACGATACGTTAGCAGACGAAAGATCTTCTGACAATCCACTCATTCTTGCGGGTGGAATCCGGTTTTATGCAGGAGTACCGCTGATTGATGATGAAGGATTTGTATTAGGAACAATCTGCGTTATCGATTATAAGCCTAAAACCATTACAGACGAGCAGATATCAACCCTGAAAAAAATAGGGGAGGCTATCACAAAAGTTCTGATGGGGAAAAGAAAAAATATCCAGGCAGAATATTTTCGACAGACCTTTACAATTTCCAATAACGTGATCTGTGTTCTGGATAAGGATTTTTTACTGAAAGATGTTAACCCGGCTTTTGAGAAAACGTTCCAGCTGGATAAGTATCAGGTTCTCAATCAGAGTTTTATAGACCTGATAGGCAGCCATAATTCTCAGCTGCAATTACTTACCACAAACCTTCCCAAAACAGATGAAGAAATAATATTAACCACTTCTACAAAGATTGATGATATCCATACGATTATTGTTGAATGGAATTTAAAGCTGAACAAGAATCATTCTGAAATTTTCTGCTTCGGAATCAATATTACCCAGCGTATTGAAGAAAAGCTAAAGCTGGAAAGCTCTGAACGCCGTTTCAGAAGTTTCTTTGAAAATGCAATAGGATTGATGAGCATGCATGATATGGAAGGAAATATCATCGCCGTCAACGAAAAAGGAAGAGAAACGCTGGAATATTCTGCCGAAGAAGTGGAAAGTTTAAATTTAAAAGACCTTGTTCCTAAAAAAAACTGGCCTCTTCTTGAGCAATATCTGGAGCGGATCAACACAAGCCGGGAAGATTTCGGAACGATGGTCCTGAAAACAAAAGGAGGGGAAGAGGTGATCTGGATGTACCACAATCTTGTAGAAATTAATAAAGAAGGCAAGCCGTATGTTGTGAGTACCGCACTGAATGTTACCGACAGATTGACGTTGGAAAAAGACCTTGTTCATACCAAAAAGATGCTGGAACAAACCAGTGCTGTGGCCCAGGTGGGAGGCTGGGAAGTTAATCTGAAAAACAATACCGTAATTTGGTCACAGTCTACAAGAGAAATCCACAAAATAGATAAAAACTTCAAGCCTGATTTTGAAAATGCACTGGGCTTCTACACAGAAAAAAGCCGGGAAAGAATGGAGTTCTTATTTGAAAGAGCTGTAAAAGAAGGCATTCCGTATGACGAAGAATTACAGCTTGTACAAAATGACGGTGTCATGATCTGGGTGAGGGTAAAAGGCATACCGGAATTTGAAGGGGGAATTTGCACCAGAGTGTATGGAATTATCCAGAATATTGATACGTTCAAAAAAATATACCTTGAGCTGGCCAAAAAAGAGGCTATGCTTCAGGCTTTTGTTAAATATGTGCCTTCTACAGTCGCTATGTTTGATAAAGATCTTAATTATCTTTCTGTGAGCAGAAACTGGAAGGATGAGTTTCAGATGAATGATATCAGGCTTATCGGGGAAAATATGTTCAAAATCTCTCCCAATGTGCCGGATGAGAGATTAAAAATATACAAAGATGCGCTGGCTGGAAAAGCCTATAAAAATGAAGATATGGCTATTGAAGTTCCGGGTAAAGGGATCATTCAGCATTACAGTATAGAGGTCACCCCATGGTATCTTTCCAATAATATTATCGGCGGTATTATTGTATCTGCCCAGAATATTACCGCATCCGTAAGAATTAATAAAGAGCTGAAAAATGCCAAAAAAATGGCAGACATTGCCAGCAAGGCAAAATCTGAATTCCTGGCCAATATGAGTCATGAAATCAGAACTCCGCTGAACGGGGTCATTGGTTTTTCTGATCTCCTTTTAAAAACACCTTTGAACGAAATACAGACTCAGTATCTTAATTATATCAATGAATCTGGTGAAAACCTGCTAAGCATCATCAACGACATTCTTGATTTTTCTAAAGTAGAATCCGGAAAAATGGACCTTGTGATCGAAAAATCCAATGTATATGATATTGTCAGCCAGGTTATCAACGTGATTCTTTATCAGTCACAGAAAAAAAATATTGAATTACTCCTGAATATAGAACAGGGACTTCCTGAAACAATCTGGGTGGATGAATCAAGGTTAAAGCAGATCCTGATCAACCTTCTTGGAAATGCAGTAAAGTTTACAGAACAGGGAGAAATAGAGCTTAAAGTAGAAAAACTGAATATTGACAGCAAAAATATATCCCTGCGATTTTCCGTAAGAGATACCGGAATTGGTATTCCTAAAGAGAAGCAGCAGCATATTTTTGATGCTTTCACCCAGGAAAACAGTTCTATCAGCAAACGTTATGGAGGAACAGGCCTTGGACTTACCATTTCCAATAATATTCTGAAATACATGGGAAGCAGTCTGTCATTGACAAGCGAGCTTCAGAAAGGTTCCGTTTTCTATTTTGAAATTCAGGTTCCTTATGAAATGTCTGAAATTCATGAAAATGAAGACCTGAAAATAAACAAAGTTCTCATTGTGGATGATAATGAAGCCAACAGAATTATCATCCAGCATATGCTCGCTTATAAAAATGTGGATTCAAAACTTGCCGCCAACGGGATGGAAGCACTTCAGATACTGCTTGCAGGAGAACGTTTTGATGTCATTCTGATGGATTATCATATGCCGGTCATTTCCGGACTGGAAACCATAGAAAAAATCAGGGAACTGTTTAAGGAACAGAACGAATCATCTCCTTTGATCATCCTTCATACGTCTTCTGAAGAGCATGACGTAATCGATTCTTTCCGGCAGGAAAACAATTCATTCTTCCTGTTAAAGCCTATTAAATCAGAAGAACTGTATAAAACCCTGAGACGCGCTGTGAAAAATACAGAAAAAGAGATCACCGTAAATGTACAGCAGGAAACAGAAACCTCTGTCCTGATGCAGTCGCCCCAGGTTTTACTTGTGGATGATAACCCGGTCAATATGGTACTGAACCATAAAATGATGCGATCGCTGATTCCGGATGTACAGCTTACAGAAGCTACAGACGGTCTTCAGGCATGGGAACAGTGCAAAGAAAAAATATTCGACATTATTTTAATGGATGTTCAGATGCCGGTCATGGATGGCATTGAAGCAACAAAACAAATCCGTTTACTGCCGGAATATTCGCATGTTCCGATTATTGGTGTGACAGCAGGGAATGTACTGGGAGAGAAAGAAAAATGCCTGAACTCCGGAATGAACGATTTCCTGCCTAAGCCTTTAAGACAGGCAGATCTGTTGGAAATGCTGAAGAAATATATCCTTAATAAAAACAATATTCCTGCTGAGGATACCTTAGATACGGAAAATTACCTTGATATAAAGCTCCTGAATGAACACATGGGCGAAGATGATGAAGATTTCAGACAGGTCTTTTTAAATCTTGTAATACAGGAACTTACCCAGGCTGAAGAAAATATCAAGAAAAGCACCGCTGAAAAAGATAGTGCCAACCTGAAAATGATTCTTCACAAACTTAAAGGAACAGCAGGAACAGCAGGATTTAAAAAACTTACAGAATGTACAGCGGACTGGGAAAGTAAAACAGGACCTGATATGGATTTCACATCCATGGAACAGGAGGTTATCCGGGAGATAACGACAGGACTACAATTAATTAAAAGCCTAATACAATAAAATCCAAAATATGTTGATTCTAATCGCCGAAGACGATGGACTGATTCTAAAACGATAGAGTACAAATTATTAAAAGAAGGGCACGAAGTGATCCTTATCCGCAACGGAAAAGACGCTATTGAAACCCTGAAAAGATGGGAATGCTGTTTTTAGTGCTGTTATTGATGATTGAAATACTGGTAATTGTGTAAAGTGAAAGAAAATGCCTGCTGACAATAACTTTTCATCTGTTTCAGGCAGTCCTGTATTCAGGAATTTGTTCCTTCAGAAACTGGCAGAATCCGAGAAGAATTTTCCGGTGCTGCACAGGATAAGCTCAAAGCCTTTTTGAGGAGTATGGCTTTTGGGAAGAAGCACTGAAAAAAAATCAATCAGAAAAAGGCACATCTTGTATCACACAATATATTGAACTTTACCTCACGGCCCAGAGATTATTCATCAAAACTTATTTTTTTTAAGATTATTATTCTATAAAATATCACTTAACAGATATTTATGATGGAATAATTATTGTCGTAATTAAAAAGAATTGATTTTCTAAAAACGTGTATCATGAAAATAGCAACCTATAATGTCAACGGAGTCAACGGCCGCCTTCCAGTTTTACTGAGATGGCTCAAAGAAGCTTCACCGGATATTGTCTGCCTCCAGGAATTAAAAGCGCCTCAGGAACGTTTCCCGCTGCAAGAAATCAATGCAGCTGGATATCAGGCCATCTGGAAAGGGCAGAAAAGCTGGAACGGAGTAGCCATACTCGCAAAAAACCGGGAAATCAAAGAGGTACAAAGATCTTTACCTGGTGATACTGACGATATTCAAAGCCGTTATATAGAAGCTATTATTGATAAGATGGTAATCTGCTGCCTGTATCTTCCCAACGGAAATCCTTATCCCGGACCTAAATTTGATTATAAATTATCCTGGCTCAAACGTTTTAAAAGACGAACAAATCAGCTTATCAAAATGGAACTTCCTGCTATCCTTATTGGCGATTTTAATATTATTCCGGAACCTATTGATGTGTACAAACCCGAACGCTGGGAAAATGATGCCCTGTACAGAACAGAAGTAAGAAAAGCATTTAAAGATCTTCAGAAAAAAGGCTGGCTTGATTCTCTGCGAAGTCTTTATCCGGATGAAAAAATGTATACTTTCTGGGATTATTTATACAAAGCTTATGAAAGGAATGCCGGAATGAGGCTGGATCATATTTTATTAAGCCCATACCTGCAGTCCCGCTTGCAGGCCGGAGGAGTAGACAACCATGTACGCGGCTGGGAAAAGAGCAGCGATCACGCTCCCGTATGGATTGAACTTTCTGACGATATGTAACTATAAAAGTTGTATTATACTATACTCCCCCTTGAGAATCAGGAGTATAGTATATAATTAATAATTAAGATGGCTTACGGCGACGGCCTGAAACCTTTTTATCAAGTTCCCTGATGTCCTGTCTCAGTTCGCGGAACATTTCTTTAAAATTGTAGCTCTCATAATCACCCGGTTCAAAATCTTCCGGGAAAATTCCTGAAGCATACTGCCAGATTTCCACCACTTCTTCAAAAGGTATGTCGTAGGGCTCATAAAATGAGTTGTCGGCGCTTACACAGATCGCATTTTCTTTTCTTTCTTTGAAACGCTTGTAAGTGATTCCATCATTTAAAGTCACAAAAACATAGGTTTTCCCCTGTTTCAGTTCATTGATCCCTTCTACATATTTTCCAACAATATAAGAGCCGTTTCTGAAAGGAGGCATAGAATCCCCGTCTGCCGGAAAAGCCCTATATTTCCCATTAGTAAGGAAGGGAAGAGCAATACGCTGAAGACTTTCGATGTATTCTATATCACTATAACCCTCCAGATATCCCATTGATGCCTTCTGAGGAATAATTTCGATGGTATCATTTCCATGATTATCTACCGCTACCGGAAGAACGATTCTGTTGTCCGGAAGTTTCAGCATATCATCCATCGGATGCTTTTCAATATCCACAGACAACATAAGATCAATGCTTACATGGAAATATTTGGAGATTTTTACAAGCAGCTCAATAGGGGGTTCAGATATTCCGTTTTCATATTTTGAATACCGGACTCTGGAAATCATTAACTCATCGGCTACATTCTGTTGGGAGAGCTTTCTTCTGGCTCTTAAAAAACGTATATTATTTGAAAAAACTGACATTGATAAAAGTATGTCAGCAAAAATACAAAATTTGATCCCGTTATCAATGATGAGATTAGGTTTTAAGCCAATTCTATTGATCTTTTTCATTCTTTATTCAAAACCGGACAATAGCGGGCGTTTCAGATGGGGCACTTTTTTACTTCATGATCTCATTCCGCGCGCCTGTCATCTATTGAAAAATAATTAGCAATAAACATCATTTAATACAAAAATAATAACTCTAAATTTCATAAATTGAATTATTATTTTTAACATTTAGTAAATCAATCACATATAAGTGAAAACTATATATTCATTAAAATACATTTATATTAATGAAATATTAAGCAATAAAAACAAATAATTAATTTATTGAAAATATTTTGCAATTGTAATATTATTATTCATATATTCGTGATGTAATAATCATATAAAATTATAGTTATGAAAAACTTAAAAAAATTAGACAGAAACGAATTAAAAGCTATTTCAGGTAATGGATTATTAGATCCGATTGGTGGACTTCTGGGTGGACTGGGAGGTGTTGTTGGCGGAGTAGTAGGCGGTGTAGGTACTATCGTTGGTGGTGTAGTTACTGGTGTAGGATCTACAGTAGGTGGAGTAGTTGGCGGTGTAAGCACTGTTGTAACGAATGCTTTATGCCAAACACAATGTGTTGTTAATGGTGTAATCCACATCAAATTACTTGAGTGCGGTTCTACTTGCTAATCAGTAAACATTGACATTAAAAATTATACCGTTCTTTTCAGAGCGGTTTTTTTATGTTCCTATAGAAAACAAAAAAACTCATATATGGTATAGGTGCCCTGGAATATTATATTATTGGAAATAATCTGCTGATGCTGAGGCAAGCTTCAGAACTTGCAGTTAAAATTCCTCAGTCCGCTTCCCGGCATTACTATTTCAGCCGGTGTAAAAATAACAATATAAACCAATCTATTTTCTGCAGTTACTTAATAGCTGCAGATTTTTTAGGTTATCCATTCAAAACCAGCTTTAGAATGCAGACTATTTCCGGTGGTTTTTACCCTGCTTATTTATACAAAAATTAATCAAAAAAAAGGGAAAAAAAAGAAGGAAAAACTTTTAATACGACGAGTTTTGTCGCTGTGCGCCAGTACCTTTGTGTCAGAGATAAGATAAAGAATCCCGGGAAATTAATTGTCTTACTAAACCAAATTTTAACCTTAAATAATTCTTTTAAATTATGTGTAAAAAACAACTAATAATCATTTTTCTTCTTTTATTTTGCATTTCCTTTGCGCAGAATGAATTTACTACTATCTGGAAACCCAATGCAAACGGCATTATCGATCATTCCATAAGGTTCGGCGGTACAGGAACCGATTACACCATTTACTGGCAAGAAGTGGGATATCCTGAGCATAACGGGATGTTTGATTATGTAACCTCTAGCAGCAATGAGCCTTTACTCATATATTTTGGGCCATCATTCCATCCAGATCCTCTGCAGGCCACTTACGAATTGAAAGTATCCAGCGGTAATGGATTATTTTACGGGTTCAGGGCCAATACCGACATCATGCCTCCGGGTGGAAATCAGGAACTCATAGAACTTAGCCAGTGGGGAAATACGACATGGCTTCAGCAATTCGACAGAGCATTCGCCAACTGTCCCAATCTTAACGTAACAGCTGCAGATACTCCTGATATGACACAGATTACCAGTTTATCACAAATGTTCCTTAACTGTTCATCTTTGACAGGCCATACTTCATTTTCTTACTGGAATCCATTCCGTATTACGGACATGAGCGGTATGTTCAGCGGAGCGACGCTGTTTAATCAGAATATTGGAAACTGGGATACAGCAAAAGTAACCAATTTCAGCAGCATGTTTTCTTCTGCTTCTTCTTTCAATCAGGATATTTCTGCCTGGAACACGATATCCGGAACAGATTTCTCTTCCATGTTTTCCGATGCTACAGCTTTTAATCAGCCATTAAATTCATGGAATACAGAAAATGCGACTAATTTCCGCTATACATTCTATAATGCGGCAGCATTTAATCAGCCTCTTGATAACTGGAATACAGGTAAAGTGACAGATTTTGAGCATATGTTTGAAAATGCAGTATCGTTCAATCAGCCCATTGGAAACTGGGATGTAAGTAAGGTTGATTATTTCGCCGGATTTAATATGTTTGCGGGTGCTTCGCATTTTGACCAGGATATTTCCGGGTGGAATATCAAGCTTCAGAACTTCAGCTGGAATTCAATCTATTTCGGATTTAAAAATGCAGGCTTATCATGTACGAATTACAGCAATTTTCTCATCGCTCTGAATAATAATCCTACATGGGCAAACTCCACAGTAACGTCAGGAACTATAGATGCAACAGGATTGGTTTATTCTACACCGCAAGCGATGCTGGCCAGAGCCCAGCTGATCAACAAAGGGTTTAATATTATCGGAGATTCCTATATTTCAGGTTGTTTTCTGTCAACAAGAGAAACGTCCCCAAAAACAAAAACTTCCGCTTATCCTAATCCAACGACAGGAGTGATCAACGTGGAATCCTCAGCAGATGAAAATGTTTATTTATATGATAATAACGGTAACCTCATTAAAAATATATTGTTTAGAAAAGGGAAAAATACCATCGATCTGACTGAATATCCTTCAGGAGACTATATCTTAAAAGGTGATACTTTTTTCAATAAAATCACCAAGCAATAGGAGAACAGCCGAAAGGTTAGCTATTTAAACCCTGCTCCAAAATCTGCGGATTTTGGAGCTTTATTAAACTAAGAAAACCAACTGCAAACTAAGGTAACAGAACTTTTTAAACTATTATTGGTTAAAAAATTCAATTTAATTTCCAAGAAAGTAGAAAATTTAGGATGAAAATTTTTTGTGATTTCTTAACAATCTCATCATCAAAATAAACTTTATATTAGTAGCATAAAATGGCTTTAAGAAAGTTGTATAACTTAATTGAGCCTGAAAACAAAACGTAACCATCTAAAATTTAACAATTAAATACAGAAAAAATGAGAAACACTATTTATGCGTTGTTATTATTATTTTTATTCACAGGTGTTAATGCTCAGGAATATTCAAAATTAATTAATGAAGCTAATAAATTATATGAAGCAAAAGATTATAAAATGTCTACTGATTTATATAGTAAAGCTTTTAAAATTGAAAGCGAAAATCCTAGTCACTTATATAATGGCGCATGCTCATCTTCTTTGGCTGGAAATACAAAACAAGCATTCAAATGGCTGAACCTATCCATAGATAAAGGCTGGACCAATCTAAAGCACTTAAAGTCTGATACAGATTTAGAAAGCTTACATTCAAAAAAAGAATGGGGGAAAACAATTGAAAAGTTAGAGAAAAAAATAGCAGTAATAGAAGCAAATTATGACAAACCATTGCAGGCTGAATTATTGGCAATTCTTGAGGAAGACCAAAAATACAGAATGCAAATGGATGAAACGCAAAAAAAATTCGGCCCGGAATCTAAAGAAATGAATGACCTTTGGAAAATAACAATGCAGAAAGACTCGCTTAACTTACTAAAAGTAAAAAAAATATTAGATGAAAAAGGCTGGGTGGGTAAAGACAAGGTGGGTGCACAAGCCAATAGTGCATTATTTCTTGTTATTCAGCATTCAGATCTGGAAACGCAGAAAAAATATTTACCCATGATGAAAGACGCTGTAACAAAAGGAAATGCAAGTCCAGGTTCTTTAGCTTTGTTAATTGACAGAATAGAAATCCGTGAAGGTAGAAAACAAATATACGGAAGCCAGATAGGAACCAATCCAAATAATAAAGCTCTATATGTTTTACCTTTAATTGATCCTGATAATGTAGATAAAAGAAGAACAGAAGTCGGCTTAGGGCCAATCTCTGACTACGTTAAAAATTGGAATTTAGTTTGGGATGTTGAAAAGTATAAAAGTGAATTACCAGAATTAGAAAAATTAAATAAATAAAAAAATCTCTGCTAGCAGCAGTTTATAAAAGTGGCGGATTAAGGCTTAATGTAAAGATTCCTTAACCCGCCATTTATTTTGCATGAGATTGATACACTTATGAGCTTATGACGGTCATAGAAAATAGAAGCTGCTCAGCAAAACCGGAAATAGAGTTTATTATTACTTGAAAAATCTGATGCAATAACCAAGAGGATAAAATAAAAAAATTCTGTAGATCTGTGATACCAAAATAATATACAATTTAACATAATATAAATTATAGGACTTTTATTATCCCGCTGAAATAGAGTATTAACCACCCCAGAATCCGTTATTTCCAATATTTCTCAGCCAAATACCCTATAACGGTTTCTAAGGACTCTCCTTTACGCATAAAACAATCCAAAAATGATCAGACATCCATAAGAATTAAAATACAGATAAATTATTTCTTTGCCTTCTACAGTTTTTTTACTTCGTATTCCTCTACAAGGCCGTACACTTGTGAATTTTCTTTAAACGGTGTGAAAATCAAACTTTGAAAAAAAAATGGTCGTGTGGAATTCATGGCCAGAAAAATAATGTTTCTTGAAAGTCAAAATAATTCGCTTTGTGATTGACTGTTTTTGTGATTGACTGTATGGAATCTTTAGTTTCCGACGAAAGAAAAATCTTCCTGTATCAATTATTGTTTGCAAGAAATTTTGTTGAGAAAATAACCCCTGTCAAGGGTCTTTAAGGGGCCTTCAATCTATAATTACAATTTGCCTCCCTTTATATTATGTTAAATTACTCAACGGAAAATTTAACAGGAAAGCCATCTTCGTATTCTACAGTGAAAAATTCATCGCTGTTTTCTGCTGAGCTTTCCCTATACAAACTGTTGATCTGTTTTAAAAAATTTTCCAGGCTGGAAGCAATTACATTCCTGTCAGAATCTCTGTTCCAGAATTCAAGAATCTGGCCTTTGTTTCCTGTAAAAGTTCCATCCAGATCATAGCAAATATAGCTTCCGCCGCCATTATGAAAAACAGGAATCCAATTACGGTTCCACCAGTTTTCAATGTCAAAATCTGTCCCAATCATTGATGTAAATTCCTGGGCAGTATCAAGCGCTTCCTCCAAAGGAATAAATGTAGAATTGTTTACAAATGCTTCATAACAACAACTCTCCTGTCCATTCTTCCAAAAATAGAATGCTTTCAAATCCCGAGGAAGCCGGATATTATATTTTTCTTCCAGTTGCCGGATACTCTTTTCTTCCGGTGAATGCTGTAAACTGTTATAAAAGTCAGCCCTTACTCTCTTAATATTTGAATCTAATTCCTGAAGTGTATTTTCCATAATGTTCATCTGCCCCTTAAAAATACGAAATCTTGCCACATGACAGTTTTTATTCCGTAAAAACAAAATACCTTTATCCTAACCAAAAAATAAAATAGTATGAAACCTAAAATGATCTGGGCCAATCTGGCCGTAGCCGACCTTGAACGTACACAAAAATTCTATACTGAGCTGGGTTTCAGACCCAATAATCCACATACTTCCAATGAACTGGTGAGTTTTTTTATGGCTGGAAATGAATTGATTATTCACTTTTTCTTAAAAAACGTCATTGAAAACAACCTGAAAAGCATGAAATTCGGAGATCCACAAAGCTCGAACGAAATTATATTTACCCTTTCTGCAGAAAGTAAAATCCAGGTAGATGAATGGGCTGAAGAAGTAAAAAATGCCGGAGGCGCCATTGTCTCAGCACCTGAAAGCTTTGGAGAAAATTATTATGGTTTTGTTTTTGCTGATCCTGACGGCCACAAGTTTAATGTATTTTATATGTAAGAATATAAATTTTTATCGGGATCTGATTTCAGCAGATTGAAACCATGTGAGCGGCAGATGTTTGCTGGAATTATCTGATTTATGCATGGAAGCGTTTTCGCCCATATATCTCCTCTGTCTTCAGTTAGATAGCATAGTTCCTGACTTGAAAAATACGTTTTGTTTGGGCATATTATCGCTTTTTTGTACGACAGTTTTATTTCAACCAGAAAGACAATTTAAAGCACACTTAATCTATTTATTTTAAAGTAACTATCCATTCATTCCCAAACTGTTATACAGCTGTACCTGCCATATGCCCAGAACTTCTTTAAGCATCACAAACGTAAAAGCAGCATTATAGCTGTTAGGAAATATCGTTATTTCTGTATCTATAAAATCGGATGTCTGAGGAGCAGGATTCAATCCAAATGTCTGAAACAAAGAAACAGATCTTTTCATATGAAACCCTGAAGTTACCAGGTAAATATGGGAAGGAGCCATCTGCTTTATGATTTTGCTGGAATATTTCGCATTCTCATAAGTGTTCATGCTTTTATCTTCCTTAATAATATCGGCATCTGAAACCCCCATTTTCTTAAAATTTTCACTGAATAATTCTGCTTCACTCGTATGTCCCCTTCCCTTTCCGGAAATTATTATTTTACAAGGCAGATTATTTTTCCGGTACTCATGATACAGCTGATAGGCTGTAACCAGTCTGGAATAAGACATGGTATGTAGTTTTTCAACATTATCAACATCTACAACCCCGCCGCCCAATACTACAATAACAGGATTTTGAGAAGCTGTATTCTTATTCATTGTAGTATGGACGTAACTTTTCTGCAGATACCCGGAAGTTAATTTTCCCAGAAAACCATTTCCAATCATGATAATAACCAAAACTACCAGTATACAAATTCCTGCTCTCAGATTTTTACGCTTATTTTTTCTTTTTAACAGTGCTATGATAACTACTGCAAGAAATAACAGGAAATAAGGTTCTGTAAAAAGCTGTAAAACACGAAATAAAAGGTCTAGTAAAAATTTCATCTATGATAATATTGATTAATGTAGAAACATCGGATCCTCAAAGATAAGGCAATTTCCTGAGTATAGTCTTCGACAGCAACAGCCAATTAAACATGATCAACATAATTTCGTCCAATTTATCTTTCTGTTTATACAATTATTTTATACATTTGCATCCATAAAACAACACACTTTTTAGTGTGTTATAAAAAAATAACCAATACCTACCCAAATGAAAAAGCAGAAAAATATGAACGTTTTTATGACCGTGCTCCACATATTTCTGGACAGACATTTTGTAAAGAAAAAATAAAAACTCCTACTTAAATATAAAAGGACGGTTTCAGCTTAAACAAGAAGAAAAAACATCTTTAAAACAAAGAATCAGATTGATATTGAATCTGTTCAGTATTCTATAAAAAAGAATTGTCCTATGGAAAGGGAATCAACTTAAGACCTTTCTCAGACGGATGCTTATTTAATCTTACAACAATATTTCATAACTCATATGTTTCGGCCGCCTTTGGCGGCCGAAACTATTCATACTCCATATCAGGCAAGTCCATTGGCCATCCTTTGCTGCGATAAAATATGAGCCCATTATCACTTTAAAACTTTACGCTTACATCAAAAAATAAAATGCCTTACTGGTTCAGTACCAAATCCTATTATTAAAAAATATTAAAGATTTAATCTCAATATTAATATTGCCTCAATACAATATGGTTTTTATTAAAATACATTTGTCTTGTAACTTTAATACAATCAATAACATGTCAACAGTTCTTAAAACATTTGTAGCTTATCTCAAACGACCTGCTCTTTATCCTGAACTGGGCAGAAAAATCATTAAAAATACACTAAGCAGAAGAAGTCCGTTTAAAGGAAAAGCAAAAACAAATTGCTGGGCCGCCTCCATAGCGGTTTCCCAAAAGGAAGCAGTTTCCAGGCTTTTTTCTATGGATATTGATAATTTCAGGTCTAAATATGCCGATATTCTGGAAAAAGCAACCTTAAAAGAAAAGGAATGTCCTATTACAATGGGCGGTCCTGGTGCACTGGAGCTTATTTATTATGCCTGTGAATTTACCAAAGCGCAAAATGTTCTTGAAACAGGAGTCGCTTACGGATGGTCTTCTTTAGCAATATTGCTTTCACTTCAAAAAAAAACGGTACATTGTATAGCTCAGATATGCCTTATCTTGCTCAGGACGGTGATCAGTATGTGGGCTATGTTGTACCTGAAAACCTTAAAAAATATTGGCAGCTATTTCGCTTTGCAGATAGAGAATCTTTGCCTAAAATTTTCAAACAAGTCTCCTCTTTTGATGTTTTTCACTATGATTCAGACAAAAGCTACCATGGAAGAATGTGGGCTTACCATCAGATTTATAAAAGATTGAAGCCCGGTGCAGTCTTTATCAGTGATGATATTGGTGATAATTCTGCTTATCAGGATTTTTGTGATAAATTGAATATTAAAACTACTGTTGTAGAATATAACGGAAAATACATTGGGGCTTTTATAAAAAATAAATAATCTCTCACAAATCAAGCAGATATTACAGATTATTATGCTGTTGACGAGAGCACAGTTCGTAAAAGTGTCGCCATTGCTTTAGTGTATGAATATCTAAATATATAATAAACCTGTAAAGAAAAATATTAACCCAATAGCTAAAGTTTCAACAAAAATCTGGTTCAGATTTTAATAATAATATAAACCCTTTTATTAACGAGATACAAAAGGGTTTATATTTTTTAAAATAAATTCAAAAAAATTTGCGTAGCTAAATAACTACACATATATTCGTAGTCAAATAACTACACAATGAATTTAAGAAGAGATGTATTTCAGGCGATAGCAGATCCTACGAGACGGTCTATATTGATGTTGGTGGCGGCACAGTCGATGACGGCGGGAGCTATAGCCTCAAATTTTGATACGGCAAGGCCTACCGTTTCAAAGCATCTCCATATCCTTACAGAATGTGAACTGTTAACATCTGAGCAAAACGGCAGAGAAATTATCTATCACCTAAATCCCAATAAAATGAAAGAAATAGCTGATTTTATAGAACCTTTCCGCAAAATGTGGGATGAGAAGTTCAACAAGCTGGAAAGTGTGATGAAAGCCTTCCAAAACATAAATAATAAATAATATGAGATAAAAAGATAAAAGATAAAAGATGAAAGACGAAGAGATGAGAGACAATGAATGTCAAAGTTTAAACTCTAAACCTCAATGCCAATAGCGAATTTTGCTTTGCAGGTAAATCTTCAATGATCAGTGAAAGGATAACAATTTTAAACATTAAAAATTAAACGTTAAACCTTGACCCCTTATACTCTCCAATCTCAAACGCTCAAACGCTCAAACCCTCAAACCCTCAAACCCTCAAACTCTCAAACTCTCAAACTCTCAAACTCTCAAACCTTAAAAACCAAACTCAAAATATGGAACTTAAAACAAAAATCCATGCCGAAGACGGCCAACAGGAAATTTTCATCACCAGAGAATTTGATCTTCCTGTAGAACTGCTTTTCAAAGCATATACAGAAGCTGAACTATTCGAGCAATGGATGGGAACGAAAGTAACCAAATTCGAAAATAAGCAGCATGGAAGTTATCGTTTCGAAACGTCAAATCCACAGGGTGATGTAGTTTTCAGTGCCAACGGAACCATTCATGACATTGTTCAGAATGAGAAAATTATAAGAACTTTCCAGATGGAAAACACCCCTTTTCCGGCTCAGATTGAGTTTTTAGAATTTGAAAAGTTAACGGATACCACCAGCAAAATTACGATCCAAACCATTTATAAATCTGTAGACTGCAGAGACCAACATCTGAAAATGCCATTCGCACAGGGAATCAATAGGGCCCATAACCGTTTGCAGGAGCTGTTTAAATGAGATGGGAGAGATATTGATGATAATAGATAAATAGATAATAGATGAAGAGATAATAGACGAAGAGATGAGAGACAATGGACGCCGAAGTTTCAAATTGTGAATATCAATGTCAATAGTGAGTTTTGCTTTGCAAGTGAATCGTCAATGATCTTTGAAAGGATAACAACTTTAAACCTTGAACATTAAACTCTCATACTCTCCCACTCTCAAACTTTCCAACCCTACCACTCTAAAACTTAAAAACATGAATCCAAAAGTGAATTTTTTCTTCGAAAAAGCCGGACAATGGCAGGAAGAATTTGAAAAATTAAGAACCATCGCCCTCAGCACCGAATTGGTGGAAGATTTAAAATGGGGCTGCCCATGTTATACCTATGAAGGGAAAAATATTTTCCTGATCCACGGTTTTAAGGAATATTGTGCCCTGCTTTTCTTTAAAGGCGCTTTGATGAAAGATCCCGATCATATCCTGATCCAGCAGACTGAAAACGTGCAGGCGGCAAGACAGATCCGTTTTACTGATATTGAACAGATCAATGATATGGAACAGGTTTTACGCAGCTATATGTTTGAAGCCGTGGAAATTGAAGAATCAGGCGCTAAAGTGGAAATGAAAAAAACAAAAGAGTTTGAAATGCCTGAAGAGTTTCAAAATAAACTGGATCAGAACCCGGTATTACAGGAAGCTTTCAAAGCATTAACTCCGGGAAGGCAAAGAGCCTACCTGCTCCACTTCTCCTCTGCAAAACAGTCCAAAACCCGTGAAGCCCGCATAGAAAAATGCATCCCACAAATAATGGACGGAATAGGATTAAACGATTAACGAAAAAAACAGATCATGAACACACCACAACCATCACAAAAAAGAACAAAGATCATCTATTGGATATTTACCCTTTGGATGGCTCTGGGAATGGTTTCCACTGCCATTGTCCAACTGATGAAAAACAAAGATGAACTGGCCAATTTTACCAATCTCGGCTACCCTTCTTATCTGATGACCATCATCGGAGTATGGAAAATCCTGGGCATTATTGCCGTACTGATTCCAAAGCGTCCGCTTTTAAAAGAATGGGCCTATGCAGGATTTTTCTTTGTCATGTCAGCAGCTGTTATTTCCCATCTTATTGTTGGTGACACAGCAGGCAGAACATTTCCTGCCGTATTATTATTGTTTTTGGTTATTATTTCCTGGTATTTCAGACCCGCAGAAAGAAAAGTCACTGCTATTGATTAATTATTTTTAAGATTAAAAAAGAAAGAAATTTTACCGAAGATAAAATCGTTGCACCTTAAACAGCCACTCATTTTCAAAAAACTTGCATTTTTGCGATTTCCAGCAACACAACACTACACAACAAAGCAACTGTAAAACAAATTTGATATGAAAAAGAAACTAACCCCGGAACAGATCAACGAGCTTTTAAAAACATTAAAAGTCCGATTCGAAAAAAATATGAACCGTCATAAGGACCTGAAATGGGAGGAAATCCAGCAAAAACTGGAAGCCAGCCCAGAAAAAATAGGGTCTTTATACAAAATGGAAACTACAGAAGGAGAACCCGACGTAGTAGATTACAATAGAAAAACAGGCGAATATTCCTTCATCGACTGTTCTCCGGAAAGCCCGAAACGAAGAAGTCTATGCTATGATTATCAGGCCTGGAATACCAGAAAAGCGAATAAGCCGGAGAGCAACGCCATTGACACCGCCTCTGAAATGGGTATTGAAATTTTGACAGAAGAGCAATACCGACGTCTTCAGGAATTAGGAAAATTTGACCAAAAGACTTCAAGCTGGATAAAAACACCAGGTCAAATCCGGGAGCTCGGAGGTGCTATTTTCTGCGACAGACGGTACAACACTGTATTTACATACCACAATGGCGCAGATTCTTATTATGCGGCAAGAGGTTTCAGAGGAATTTTGAACGTGTGAACTATAGGGCTGATGAGTTTTTGCCATCCGGCGGAGGAATTTTTGGCCTTCTTTTGAATATTGGGCATCACTTTAATTTTGTCATGGGATCAGTTTGGTTAAAAAACGGCTGATTTATTTTTCAATATTTACCCAATACTTCAATTAATATTTTTTATTAAAATCTATTTTCCTAAATATTAATTTTCATCATAAAATCATTATCTATTTATATCTTATTTTTAATATACAAATACTATTGTTATTTTAGCAGTATAGAAATTTGATTTTAACAATTAAGGATATGAAAAAATTAATCTTATTGGGCGCTGTATCAGCTTTTTTAATCAACTGTAATAAGAAAACTGAAGCACCGGCTCCCAAAGCGGAAGCAGATACTCTTGCTGTAGAAGAACCTGTAATAGATACCCTTGGACCAAAATCGTTCTGTTATATCGGAGCTACAGGTAAAGACAGTGTTTTTGCTTCTATTGATGACAATCTGGGAACCATCACCGGAAAATTATTGTATAAAAACAGTGAAAAGGACAGCTCAAAAGGAGATGTAACCGGTTTTAAATCAGGAGATACCCTAAAGCTGACCTATGAATTCTCTTCTGAAGGCAAAAAAAGCAAGAGAGACATTTACTTCATTCAGAAAGATAATACTTTAACAGAAGGTATTGGTGATCATAAAGAGGAAGACGGACAGTCTAAGTATGCTGATGAGAAAAAAATCAGCTACAAAGACGGACAGAAGCTAACGCCTGCAGACTGTAAAATAGTCAATGAAGCTTTGAAAAAATAATTTATTATAAAACAAAAAAGAGATTGTCTCAAAAGTGTCATTCTGAACGAAATAAAATGTAGTGAAGAATCTCATCTAGTTGTTTATGATTGAGATTCTTCCTTCGTCAGAATGACAAAAGACCTGATGGACTTTTGAGACAGCCTCTTCATTTTTATGGTAATTCTTTTTCAATAACTTCAATAAAACGGTTCACAGCTTCATTACCCGTATTCCACGAAGTAATAAGACGAATCGCTGAAAGGTTTTCATCCACTTTTTTCCAGACAAAAAATTCAAAATTTTCTGATAATATTTTAATAAGATGATTATTTAAAACAGGAAAAATCTGGTTGGTATAGGTATCTGCAAGAAATGCAACTCCTTTTTTCCGCAATGCATTTTTTATCTTCATGGCCTGCTGGTTCGCATGTTGTGCCAGATCAAAATACAGATTATCTTTCATCAGCTCCAAAAACTGGATTCCCAAAAGCCTTCCTTTAGCCAGTAATGCTCCTTTCTGCTTGATATTGAATGCAAAATCCTCCTGAAGCACAGGATTATTGATAACAATAGCCTCTCCTATCAATGCGCCGTTCTTAGTTCCCCCAAGGTAGAAGACATCAGTAAGGGCAGCTACTTTTTCCAGGGTAAGATCACTGATTTCAGACATTAGGCCATGCCCCAGCCTTGCACCGTCCATAAACAGGAATAGGTTATTTTGTTTACAGAATGCAGACAGCTCTTCCAGCTCTTTTGCCAGGTAAATAGTTCCCAGCTCTGTAGAATTCGAGATATATACCAGCTTAGGCATTACCTGATGCGGAACATTTCTATGATTTTCCAGCACAGGAACAATATCCGATGGTCTTAGCTTTCCATCTGCTGTATCAATGCTCAATACTTTATGGCCAGTGGCTTCAATAGCTCCTGTTTCATTGTTCAGGATATGGCCGGGAGCGGCAGAAACCACACATTGATAAGGCTTTAAGATTGCTGAAATAACAATTAAGTTAGCCTGTGTTCCTCCCGAAACCAAAAAAACTTCAGCATTCTGATTGTTGATTTTTTCTTTAATTAATGTTTTAGCTTTTAATGAATACTCATCTTCTCCATATCCGGCCTGCTGATCAAGATTATTCTGTAAAAGTGCCTGCAAAATATTCGGGTGGCAGCCTTCAGAATAGTCGTTTTTGAATGAAAATTTCATAGAGTAAAATTAAAAAAAGTTAAAATAACAAGAGTCAACTTTTCATTTTATTTTGTTAGATTTGTATTGAAAATCATCTAACATTTTGAAAACAACCCTAACAGAAGAGAATTACCTGAAAGCTTTGTTTCATTTAGTTGACAATGAAGGTAAGGCTACGATTAATGAGCTCAGTAAATTTTTGAATGTAAAAATGCCGAGTGTCAATAATATGATGAAGAAGTTTGCCGAGAAAAAGTGGGTCATCTATGAAACTTATAAGCCCTTAATCGTTACAGAAAATGGAATGCGGGAAGCTGCCCTGGTTGTTCGTAAACACCGGCTTACCGAAATGTTTTTGGTTAAAAAAATGAATTTTGGCTGGGAAAATGTTCATGAAATTGCAGAACAGCTTGAGCATGTACATTCTCAACTTTTTTTTGATAAAATGGATGAAATTCTGGATCATCCTAAATTTGATCCTCATGGAGAGCCTATTCCTGATAAAGACGGAAATATCATTGCCCAGGATTTACAGAAGCTCAGCAGCTGCGCGCCCGGAGAAACAGTAACTTTTGCTTCTGTTACTCTTTCTGACGGTGCTTTTTTAAATTACCTGAACGATAGGAATCTTCTCCTTAATACCAAAGTAAAAATCATTAAAATTGAAAGTTTTGATAAATCAATGACCATAGAAATTGATGGAAAAACAGAAATTTTAAGCAAAAAAGCAACTGAGAAAATACTTGTTAAGAAATAAATCATTAAAACTGAATAAATAAACCTAACAGGTTTTTAAAACCTGTTAGGTTTGACATTTAAAATTTAAACCATTAAGAATCATTCTGATTGTCAAGCTCAACTCATTTGTCTGAATACTCTTAACAACTTATTATAGTCTTGGTGGTTCAAAAAAATTGGGTTTTAATTTTTTAAGCTGTTAAAGAATTTTTTGGATACTGTTAAAAAACGGTTAAACTCTTTTTCTATAAATCCCGGAGATTTATTTTTAGCTAGGTTTGCAAAACAATCTTCAGACTTTGTCTTTTCTGACAAATACAAACATTAATTATTACTCAAAAAATTATGAAAAAAAGCATTCCGTTTTTTATTATTTCGATGTTATTAAGTCCATTTATAAATGCCCAAACCACACAGGTAAGGGATTTTGTGATTGAGCCGCAGATTAAACCCAACTTTTATATTTACAAAACTTTCGGGGTATTCGGAGGTAAAGAATATTCTACCAATGCCGTTTACCTGGTGACCAGAAAAGGAGTGGTTTTATTCGATGTTCCATGGCAGAAAACACAGTATCAAAGCCTGATGGATACCATTCAGAAACGTCATAACCTTCCTGTTATTGCTGTATTCGCTACTCATTCACACGAAGACAGAGCCGGAGATTTAAGCTTTTACAATAACAAAGGAATTAAAACTTATGCAACAGAGAAAACCAATGCACTTTTAAAGAAAGACGGAAAAGCAACTTCCACTGAAATTATAAAAACGGGTAAACCTTACCGTATCGGCGGCGAAGAATTTGTGGTAGATTTTTTGGGTGAAGGGCATACTGCTGATAATGTGGTGGTATGGTTTCCAAAATATAAAATACTGGATGGAGGATGCCTTGTAAAAAGCAAAGCCGCAGCTGATCTCGGATACACCGGTGAAGCCAACGTTGCCCAATGGCCAGAAACTATGAAAAAACTGCAAACCAAATACGCACAGGCTGTCCTGGTTATTCCGGGCCATGATGAATGGAAAGGTGGCGGACACGTAGAACATACTCTTGATCTTTTGAACAAAAAATAAAATTAAGCGCCCGGGCAGATTGCCCGGGCGCTTAATTTTTTCCCAATCATCACATTAATGATTGATATTTTCCAGAAGCTGCGATACTCTCAATTTCTTCCATCGTATTGAGACAGCCTAAATCTTAATTTACAGCCTGTTTTGATATTAATATTTCTTCTGCTTTCTTCCATACAGGTTCTCCCATAAGCCTTTTAATTGCATGAGTATGAGGATCATCCTCTTTACCACTAGCTGCCCTTGACTTCAAATTTGTAATAACTTGTTCCAGAGGACCTTTATCTCCGTTTTTCGCATATTCAGAAGCCCATTCCACGGAATACTTAAACGCCTGGTATTCATTTTCAATTTTTTTATCAAACATAGATAAGTTTTCAACCTTGTCATCTTTTATTCGGTTAAACAATATATGTCCATATTCATGTACAATAACAATTAATAATCTATCTTCGGGATATTCTAAATTTTTTTTAATAAAAAATTCCGGATTTAATTCCATGACCTTACCCTTTGCACGCCCAGGTCCATGCATTTGGGCATTAAAAACAATTGGAACGTCATCCCGTTCTATTGTTTGTAATTCTTTCCACATTTTTGGAAGATTTTTTTCACACGCACTTCGTATTTCTTTATCTGTCATTACCTGATCCTTAGATTGGCTTTGAGCATATATAAAAGAGGGAAGACATATCATCATCACAACGAAGACGATATTTTTTGATTTTACATACATCATCATTAATAAATTTTTATCTAAACTACAACTAAATTTATATATATCCTTTTTCATTTTGTTTTTTAGTGTAAAAAGACAAAAATACGGTGTCAGGAGATGTCGTAATCAATAAAAAAAGTCCTGATTTCTCAGGACTTTTATACTATCTATAACTAGTTTTTATTAATCTAAAACACTCCAGCCTCTCTTAGGGTTTGTATTGGTAGAAACTTCCTGCTCATTAACGATAATATTTTCTTTTCTCTGACCAATGTAATCCAGTTCGCTCAGTTTAGAGAAAATCGTTTCAAGGCTTCTCAGCATCTGCTGAATATAAAGCAATGGCTCACCACAGTTATGGTGGTCATAATTGGTTTCTGCAACAATAGAAAGCTGGTTCAGTAAAGTATGAGGAGCAATTTCACTCCATTCCAGGCTATAATTCAACATTTCTTCCAGTTCGGCAGGAACAAGAAGCTGGGTTGAATTGTACAGATGAAGCGCCAGTCTTGCAAAAGACTCAATTAAAAATACAGGCGGCTGCCAAGGGGTAATATTTCTGAACTGGAAGTACATATCTCCAAACGTATTCACCATAGTAGTACACAGAAACTTAACGTTTTGTGCCAGAGCGGTATTCTGATTTTTATGAGAAGCCTTCTGAATAATTTTAAAAGCATATTGCTGAAGATTCCCTATAGATTTTGCAAAACTGCTGTAATAGTCTACTAAAGCCGGATGACTCTGTACAGAAGCACAAGGCGGAATAAAATTGGAATCTACCTGAGCAATATTTCCTTTTAAATCTACCTTACCGATAATAAGGTAATTTCCCCCCGAATAGCTGCTGTTCAAAGATGTTACAGGCAGCAGCTCTATATAGTGGTTGGGCTGTGCGCTTGGGTGGCGTGGCGGAATTTCTTCAGGATCAATGTCACCAAAAGGTACTTTATCAAAAGGATTTACAGAGATGAGGATGTAATATTCACCATCTGCCTGCTCTTCGTTCATGGATTTTGCCAATGACTTTACGCTGATCCTTCTGTCTGTCAGTTCAATACGGTATCCGGCCATCGTTACAGCGCTGCAACGCTTGATTACGAGCTGCACATCATTGGTAGCCGTGTTATGAACATCAAAAATGGTACGATCTGTAAACTCATTGGAAATAGGTAAAAGGCCGTAATTATATGTAGTAATCCCAAGTGAATTGGAATCTCTGATGGTATCAATTAAGAAATTATCCTGATCATTAAGGTGTCGCTGGGAAACTTTCATCCCATCTACCCAATTGATTGCAAAATGTTTAATAGGCTGTATCATGTTTAATACTTTTTAATTTTTGTGTTTATGATTTTCTAGTGACTCCCTCCTCTTCATGCTGAATAACCCTCTTACAGATTACCACTTCGTTTTCAGAAATGTTGTTTGTCGTAATGTCGTGGTCGAAATCTATATATTTTCTAAAGCTGAAAAATGATTTTTTCGTATAAAAGATCCAGTAATACGGCTCATTTCCTTCGTCTGAAAGATGAATGACAGATCCCGGATTTTTGTGGTTATAATCATCAACCACCCTATAGAACCAGTCTCCGAAAGTAACTCCTGTTGGAAGGGTTTTCGCTTTAATTCTGAAACGGTTTGTATCTTCTAATTTTTTACTCAGTTCCACATTCAGAACCATGAGCCTGTCAAAATCTGCACCTTCGAAATCCGGCAGTTTCTGCTCCGGCGAATATCTCCATGTTTTATAAATATCAAAAGGAATGCTGATAAACTGGATATAACAGTAATAAAACACCATCGGAACCACAAAGATCACCATACTTGTTGCCGCCATTACAGCATATCCTGTTCCTTTACTCATCCAGTTAAAAAGCAGAGTGAAAAGATATCCCCCTAAAGCCATACACGTCAATGAAAGTATCGATTCAAACAAAATACTCATGGAAAATGAGTCGATGTGCTTTTTGAAATATTTATGCAGCAGATTCACATGAATAATTCCAAAAATAAGGTAAATAATCTGCGCAATAAGATACCAGTACGGATTAAAAAGATTTCCGGCAAATCCAAAAAAGCCCGGGATAGCCAGACATAAGCTGCACAGCAATACGTATACAATAATTACTTTAATTTTTATCGCAGGTTTATTTCTCCTGATTACACCGAGTATAACCATCATAATAATTGCGATTAAAGGCATTAAGATATACCTTAAAAAAATACCTTTTACTGAAGAAATTTCCATTTGTTTCTTTTCGAATTTATACTTTGTTGGTAGCTGTAAATATAATAAAATAATTTAGAGAAATGTAGAGTATCCAAGGCGGCTGGCATTTCTTTCATCGTCCTCAAGGCTGAATGAATATTCCTCTTTTTCTGTGACAAAATTCTCATCTACATCCACTGTTACCGGAAGAAAATAATCATAAAGAGCCTGAAGTACATTTCTGAACGGACTTCCCGGGATATACTTTTTCATATCCCCATAAGGAATGGGTCCAATATTTACCACCCAGTTCCGCTGCCCGTCCATATGCGGTCCGCTTGGAATATAGGTGACGCCCAGTCGTGAATTTCCCAGTAACATGGAATCATCATTTTTCTCAATTTCGTCAATAATATTAGGTGAAAAAGTTACTTTTACCGGTACCTGCAGAAAAGCAGTCATACATCTTTCAAACCATCTTTTATCTCCTCTGATCTGATGGAAAAACGGTAAAATATGCATAAAGATATAAGCATTCTGCTTATCCAGCATTTTTATCAGAGGCCAAAGCTCACTTACCGTTTCCAGTAAAGAATCTGTGCTGCTTGTAATATCAAACTCAGATTCCTTAAGCAGAGCACTGATCTCTGTAAAAAACACTTCCAGTTCAAAAGGACGGAAAAATTTACGGGCATCCTCTTCTACCCTTTTCTGTTTCCGGATTTCCCTTACCACAGTATCTACATTTTTTCTGGAAGCTCCAAGAGACGGCGGATGGAACAAACCTTCCGGAAGGTAATCATAAATACCCTCTCTGTAGCTTTCTATAGTAAAAACCTCCTCATCAAATCCTAAATAACTGCTTGAAATACTTTTAATGTCTTTCAGGTAAGCACGGTCGTTTATACCGACACGCTCAATGAATATATTGCTTACCGCACGATGGTACTTCAAGAGGTTAACCGCCACAGCTTCAGCCTTAAAGTCTGTCTGCAGCTTATTGTAATGCATATCTACAATATTATTCTCATACATAGTGTTTCCTCTGATTATGACTTGTAAAGATAATATATCTCGTAAGTTTGAAAAAATAATTTAACTATAATTTTATTCTAAAATAATAATTTATTGGTATAAAAGGTATAATTTCCATCAAATTCCGTAAAAATACGGTAATTAATGGGTGGGTTTGCTTTTTTTAATTTAAAATTATCAGTTCATTATCAGGTGTTTAAAGTTCAGTTTCCCATATTTATCGCTGTGATTAAGCATATATTAATAAAGGACCTTTGTCTGCTTTTGTACTGCCCTACTCTTATTTTCATCATATCCGCTTTCTGAAATATGGAAATTTAAGTCGTTAAACCTACTATAACTGCCACTTTTATTTGCATTAAATTTTATTAACATCATCTTATAGAATAAATTCGGGATAATCCATGCTCATTCCGAAAGGGGACGTATCTTTGCAGACTGAAAATTGTTATTTAAAATGAAAAGTATTTATTCTAAAATTCTGATTTTAGCATTCATGGCCTCTTCACTTTATTCGTATGCGTGGGGATTAACGGGACACAGGGTAATTGCAGACATTGCACAAAACCACCTTTCCCGAAAAGCAAGAAGAGAGATTAAAAAGATCATGGGAAAAGAGCGCCTGGCTTACTGGGCGAACTGGCCGGATTTTATTAAGTCTGATACCACAGGAGCATGGAAGCAGGCTTCATCATGGCATTATGTAAACATTGATCCGATGACTGATTTTAAAGCTTTTGAAGACAACTTAAAAGCGCAGGCAGGACCAAGCCTTTATACTCAGGTAAACACCCTGTCCAGCCAGATCAAAGATAAAAACACTTCTGAAAAAGACAGAAAAATTGCTTTAATCTTCCTTATCCATATTATGGGAGATCTTGCACAGCCTCTTCACGTAGGAAGAGCAGAAGATTTGGGTGGAAATAAAATCAATGTTACCTATTTCGGGGAAAAAACCAATTTACACTCTGTTTGGGATGGAAAATTGGTAGATTCTCAAAAATACAGCTACACCGAATATTCTAAGCTTTTAGATACCAAATCTAAAGAGGAAGTAGCACAAATCCAATCCGGAACACTGGAAGACTGGTTGTATGATTCTCATAAAATTGCCAACAAGATTTACGCCCAGACTCCTAACGATTCTAAATTATCTTACGACTATCAGTATAAGTTTAATGAAACAATGGAAAGACAGCTTCTATACGGAGGATTGAGACTGGCGAAAATTTTAAACGAACTTTTCTAGTTGCGGGTTATGGGTTGCGGGTTCATTAACCATAATAGCTTGCCATAGTAATCTTAGATATAAAAACGGGACTTCGGTTTCGTTTTTTTTGTTTAAGGTTTAAGGTTTAAGGTTTAAGGTTTAAGGTTTAAGGTTTAAGAAAATTACAGGATTCAAAGGAATTCTAATTTTTAATGATTGTGATTTATATTTTTTTCAATCGAAAAACAACTATAAGCAACTAAATATCAATTAATTAAATTATTTAAAAATACATTAATACATTTTACTTTATACATTTTACAAAAAATACTGCACCTTGTGTAACCTTTTTACCTTTTCATACGTATATATTATAGTAACTCTATTTTGAGGATAAAATAAATGAGACAATTAAAAATCACTAAGCAGGTTACCAACAGGGAAACTGCTTCATTAGACAAGTATTTGCAGGAAATTGGTAAAGTGGAACTGATCACTGCGGACGAAGAGGTAGAATTGGCACAAAGAATACGTGCCGGCGACAGAGCCGCACTGGAGAAATTAATCAAAGCCAACCTTCGTTTCGTAGTTTCTGTATCTAAGCAATACCAAAATCAAGGTCTTTCTTTACCCGATTTGATCAATGAAGGTAACTTAGGATTAATGAAAGCAGCAAAAAGGTACGATGAAACTAGAGGTTTCAAATTTATCTCTTATGCAGTATGGTGGATCCGTCAATCAATTTTACAGGCTTTGGCTGAGCAGTCAAGAATTGTAAGATTACCATTAAACAAGATTGGATCTATCAACAAAATCAATAAAGCATACGCTCACCTTGAACAGGAAAATGAAAGACCCCCTTCTCCGGAAGAATTGGCTGAAGTTCTTGACATGAGCGAAGAAGATATCAAAGAATCTATGAAAAACTCCGGAAGACACCTGTCTATGGATGCACCTTTGGTAGAAGGTGAAGATTCTAATCTTTATGATGTATTACGTTCAGGAGAATCCCCAAGTCCTGATAAAGATCTGATGCTTGAATCTCTACAAATTGAGATTGAAAGAGCATTAAATACTTTGACACCAAGAGAGGCTGATCTGGTAAGATTATACTTCGGACTGAACGGAAAACACCCAATGACTTTAGAGGAAATTGGTGAGACTTTCGATCTTACAAGAGAGAGGGTTCGTCAGATCAAAGAAAAAGCAATTAAGAGACTAAAACACAATACCAGAAGCAAGATCCTTAAATCTTACCTGGGTAAATAATTTTAGCGTAAAAAAATTTATAGGCGGAGTCTGTTTTCAGGCTCCGTTTTTTTATTCCATAGTTAAGAAACTATATATGATTAAGTATTGTAACATTGTTCAACGTTTATTCAACTAATTAAAATCATATCCTTTAATCACTGGTGATAGAATTGAAATGATTATTTTAGTTGCTTTGGATATAATGCAGATTATCAAACAAAACATACTATGAAAAAAATACTTTTCGCCTCTGTGCTGGCACTAGCTCTACTTTCATGCAGGGAAAATAAATCACGGCAGGCTCCTGTGGTAGAAAATGCAGTTGACAATGCTGAATCTTCAGTTTCAGGTTCTATCAAGAAAGACACATATTCGCGTAATGGAAATCTGGTTCATGAAATCTATCAGGAGCTGATAAAAAATGATAAAACTTTACAGGATCTTGACAAGAGAATAGAAATTATTGACAAGGAAGCTGAGGATGCAATGACTGAATATGATGATGTTATTCAAAAATCAGAAACATACTATAATGATGCAGCTGAACTATCAAATTCGGTAACCGATTCTGTTACAAAAAAAAAAATTGAAAAAGAAATTAAAACCAGCTCTGACCAATATAATTTAAAAACTCAGGCCATCAGAGATCTAATCACTAAAATAAAAGCAAACAGGGTCACACTTCATGATCAATATGTTGTATTCAAAATCAGAAAAACCCTTCCTGAAATTAAAAAGTACCAAAATGCCCATCCTCTGAAAACAGACCATCTCAATCAATTCATCAACAAACAGAACCAACTGCTGGAAGAATTGAAAAAGTTAAAATAAATACCAGTCCATCTCATGAAATATACAATAAAATGGCTCACGGATAAAGCCCGCATTAAAGAATTGGTAGACTTTTTTATTACCCATAAAACTGATGCCTACATTTCTCATGGCGAAATGATGTCCGGAAGGGCTATCGATTCACACCACTGGAATCCGGATCTTGAAATAATTCTTACGGAACAGCTGATTACTGATTTTAATTCTGATGGCAGTTCCAAGCTGAATATTCTGGTTGCAGAAAATGAAAGCGGGGAAATCGTCGGAATGATGGTTTTCAATGTGATCAACAGTCCTTTTAAAAAGTATGCGATTTTAGAAGATATGCTTCTGGATCAGTCCGTGCGGGGACAATCTCTTGGAAGCACACTTTTGGAGAAAGCCATTCATGAATCTAAAAACTGGAATATCAATTTTATCTTATTAGAAAGCGGTGTCAACAATCATGGAGCACACAACTTTTTCAGCAGATACGGCTTTAAAAAAGTATCGGAAAGCTATATTTTAACATTATAAATTAAATGATGTCTTATGAACAGCATTTCAATTATCGGAGCCGGAATCGGCGGACTTACCCTCGGAAATGTACTGAAACAACACCAGTATGATTTCACGATCTACGAATCTGCTCCTGAAATAAAACCTGTGGGAGCCGGAATTATGATGGCTGTAAATGCAATGCAGGTCTTTGATCAATTGGGTTTAAAGGCGAAAATTGAAAATGCGGGCAATAAAATCCATAGTATTACCTTATCCAACGAGTCAATGAAACCGTTTTCAAAAACGGAGATTCTTGAACTGGAAAAAAAGTATAATTCATGCAATGTGGCCATTCACAGAGCTGAACTACAAAGAATTCTAGCAGAAAATTTAGATCCTGCCTCTATTCAGCTCAACCATTCTTTAAGGACCATTGAAAAGAGAGAAAACTATATGTTAGATTTTAATAATGGAACCCACGTAGAAAGTAAGGTTGTCTTTGGGGCAGATGGTATAAAATCAAATATTAGAAATCAAATATTAAAAACGGGAACTATCCGAGGTTCCGGGCAGAAATGTTGGCGTGGTCTTGCAGACTTTGAGCTGCCCGAAAGATACCATCATGAAGCTTTTGAAATGTGGGGAAAAGGAAAACGTTTTGGCTTTGTAAAGATCTCTGAGAAAAAAGTATATTGGTACGCCTGCATCAATGAAAGAAGTTTTAGCAGAAGTGCGGAAATAAAAGATATTTTCAAAGAATATGATTCCCTGGTTTTAAATATTATTGAAGCTACAGCACAGGAAAATATTATTTGTAATGAAATTTCCGACCTTACTCCTATTCTCAAATGGTATTCTGAAAACCTGTGCCTGATTGGGGATGCTGCCCATGCTACTACTCCAAATATGGGACAAGGTGCCTGCCAGGCCATTGAAGATGCTTATATTATCGGAAAACTGCTGGAGAAGAATCAGGATTTCAATGCAGTCTTCGAAAAGTTTCAAACTGTCAGAAGGAAAAAAGTAGATTATATTGTGAATACCAGCCGTACCATCGGAAAGATTTCTCAATGGGAAAAGGGTAATTCACTCCGTAATTTTCTGATGGGATTGATTCCGGAAAGCATGAACCAGAAAATGGCAAAAAAGGTTACAGAACTGGAAATGTAGAAATAAAATTTAAAAATATTTTCGATGTATCAATAACAGTTAAAAATTAATAACATGAAAAATCTTTTATGTATTGCTCTTATTGATAGAATAAAGATAAAAAGGTAAATTATATCCTTGCCGATGATGAAGGCCATGAATTCCGTAAGCCGGTAAACAGTATGGCGATGTACGCTGAAACAGAAAAATTCATGGCGGAAGTAATCGGAAGAAGATATCAGAAAGAAAATGACGGAAAATGTAGCAAAACGTCTGAAGGAAATGACGGTTGATATTTCAAAAGTAACTTATACACCAGTAAAAACTGAAAAAACGGCAAGAGCTTCTAAATAATAGCATTTGAATAAATTAAATAAAGCCATCTCATGAAAATCAGGTGGCCTTTATTTTGAAATAAGGTGGATATATTATGTTCAATATATTAAAGTTTAAAGATTTTCATGATTTGTCCATTCTACAAATGCATCTGTTCCGTCTATTTTACCATTGAATACTCCCTTTGCTTTCGCAGTAGGTTGATTAGCTTTTAAATAATGATCAAAGACAAATTGATTCTGATAATTCTGTTCAGCTTTTAACCATTCATCAGTTTCAATATCTACCTTCATTAAAAAGTCAGGAGAGTGATTTTCTCTTTGCTTTGCATATTCTCCCTGATGAGGCACTTTTGTATGGTTATAGGTTTTCAGCCAGTACAACCAATAATTCCAGATTTTAAGACCAAGTGTAAAAATATCTTCTGGTAAGGGTGTTAAAAGGTATTCATTAGTCCATTCATCTTCTGATTCAGAAAAGATATTTGTATAATAATAAGGTTTGCCATTATAATCAGCAATCCCCTCAATAACAGTCATATCCCAATAATTATCTATACTATATACTTTTTCTTTCATAATATTCCGGCCCTAATTTTTATCATGTAAAATTAAAGATATACTTTTCATTATACAAAAACGTCCCATAAATGAGACGTTTTTTGTATTTTAATAAGTTAAAGTAACACCTGCACCCCAGCCCATTTCATTATCATAATTTCCGGAAAGGGACAGCCATTTCTGAACGATATATCTCAATCCTGTAGAAAACTCACCGTCTGAATTGACACTGAAATTACCTCTCAGTCTTCTGGAAAGTGGTATATCTTCACGACCCAGCTCCAATAGTACTTTTCCGTTTTGGTCAACGCTTGCATCAGCAGTAATTAACATGGGTAGTACATACTGCATACCCACCATAAATGCAAACTTGTTCTTTGAGGCTTTCTGTTGTCCGAACCAGGTCTTTTTCCCATGGAAATCCATACCCATATCTTCTGCCATCTGTCTTTCCATGATCTCATGATTTTTCTGAACTCTGATTCCTGCATAAGGCAGCGCCCACTGGAATTTTCCTAAAAACCGTCCTACTTTTGCACTTCCTTCAAAATGATCAAAATTCCAGTTGGAATGAAACTCATTCAGGTTTGCCCATCTCGGTCCGAACATCGTCATCGTTTCTGCATGGATCTTATTGCTTGCTACATCCAGCATGGCCATAGAACTGGTCATTTTGTTGTCCTGAATAAAATTTTTCCAGGCCAGTTTTCTGTTCGGAAGCTGTGGATTGGGCTTTGAATTTTCATAGCTGAAGATTCTTCCCATTCCTGCCATCATATGGTATAGAATATGACAGTGGAAAAACCAGTCACCATCCTGATTGGCTGCAAATTCTATCGTTACAGTTTCCATCGGCATGATATCTACTACATTTTTCAACGGGGAATATTCTCCTTTTGAATTGATTAGTCTGAAATCATGACCATGAAGGTGCATCGGGTGGCGCATCATGGAATTGTTATACATTTTAATTCTAAGGATCTCTCCTTTTTTGATCAGGATTTTATCTGTTTCCGTTACGGTTTTATTATCCAGTGTCCACAGATAATGGTTCATATTCCCTTCCAGCGTAAATTTCATTTCACGGATGCTGTCTGTAGGAAGAATGGTTTTCTCAGGAGATTTTAAAATATTGTAAGACAGTCTTTTGATTGTTTTTTCATCCTTCATATCCATTCCTGCGTGTTGAGAATGATCTTCTTTTTTATCTTCTTTCGTCTTCACTCCCATCATCTCATTGATATGCTTTGCTGTAGTTTTCCTTTGATTTTCAGATAGTTCCTGGTACATTACTTCATTCATATCCATCATCTGATTTCCCATCGTCATGGTCATAGGCTTCATATTTCCGCTCATTTCCATCATGCCGTTCATCATTTTCATTCCTTCAAAAAGCATCAGTCTTGGAAGATTTGGAGCTTCTACCTTCTCACCAGAACCCAGCCAAAGGGAAGCGTGTCCTATTCTGTCTTCTGCAGTTGCTCTGAATTCAAAGCTTTTATTGTCAGGAATGGTCACTTCAATGTCATATGTTTCAGAAACACCGACAATCAGACGGTCAACTTCTATTGGTACAACATCATTTCCATCGTTTCCTACTACTTTTATTTTCCCGCCTCCATAATTCAGCCAGAAATAAGTAGAAGAACCTCCGTTGGCGACCCTGAGCCTTACTTTGTCGCCAGCTTTTAAATTGGAATAGTCAGAACTGGGACTACCATTGATCAGGAATTTATCATAATAGACATCACTTACATCCATGGCTTCCATCCTTTTCCATTCATTCAGGGCTTTTGTCCCTAAATTTCCGGACTTAATGGCTTCCCAGTAACTCTGCACCGCATTTTTCTTTACAGCATACCAGTCTGTGTTGGCCATATGAAGTCTTCTGGCAAGCTGCATCGGATCATCATCACTCCAATCTCCCAGTAATACAGGAATTTCAGCATTGTACTCCGTTTTTGGTTCACCTTCTCTTTTTTTGAAAACCATGATACCGTTCATTCCTATCTGTTCCTGCAACGCTTCATGGGAATGATACCAATAGGTTCCGTTTTGAGAGATTCTGAATTTGTATAAGTGGGTTTCGCCAGGTTTTACAGGTTTTGTGGTAAGGTATGGAACTCCGTCATGTTCATTGGGAAGAATCACTCCATGCCAGTGAAGCCCTGTATTTTCCTTAAGCATATTGTGCAGGTAAATTTCGGCTGTATCTCCTTCCGTAAAATATAAAGTTGGAGCCTGAAGTTTTCCGTTGATCGCAATAGCTCGTCTGTTTTTTCCTGTAAAATTGACAATAGTATCTTTCACATAAAGGTCATAGCGAACTGTTTTCCCTCCGAAAGTAATTCTCCCGTTTTCAGAGTTTCTCTTTAAAACTGAACTTTCTTCTTTTGGACTTTCAACGTCTGCATGATGGGAATGATCTTCTTTTTCTACCAGCTCCATACCGCATTTCGGGCATTTCCCCGGCTTGTTTGAAACTATTTCCGGATGCATCGGACAAGTATAGGTTGTTTGAGCCTGCGTCTGCGGTTTAGTCTGTAATGGATTTAAAACCCTGCTTTTTGCTGGCATTACAGTTTTCACTTTCTCAGCTTTACTCTTATTTATTTTTGTTTCTGTGGGTTTTGTCTTTGTTCCTGTTTTAGGTAATGGTTTCGCTTCCGGTTTTGCTGCTACTTTAGGTTGTATAACCACTGTCTTTTTTACCAGAGTCATTCCGCATTTCGGGCAGTCTCCGGGTTTTGATGACACCACTTCAGGGTGCATCGGACAGGTATAATAGGTTTTCGTAGTTTGTGCGAAAGTAAAAACAGAGAACAAAAGCATCAGAAACATTATCAGCTTTTTCATAATATTTCGAACTTTTTAAAAGCTGCATAGCTTAAAGTAAAATACAACTCAATCTATACAACTTATTGTTTTTAAGGACAATAAAATACTTATTTAATTTCTGACTTTACACTTCCGCATGAAAGCATAGATTTCCCGTAGTATGGGTTAGCGATCTGTTTTTCATCGCTCAACCAGCTTCCATCTGCCATTGGGCAATATTGTAGATACACTGGTTTTTCAGAAAGTTTAAACTGCTTGGTTAAAGCAATCATATTGTCCGAAAGATTGAAAAAAGTTTCTCTTTGTGCTGCAACGGTTCTCGCTTCAGAGATGACGGAAGCATCTTTTCTGAGAACATTGAGGTTTCCTTCAGAAACAACTTTATAGTCAACTGCAGAAGCTGTTTTAATAAATTCTGTTGCTGCTTTTGCAGTTTTGTCAGCATCATCTGAAGCTAGTGCTGATTTGATGGCAATATAGTTCTGATACAGCTTAGAAACCTGGGCATCTTTTTTAGACTGTGCTGATAATGAAACGATTGAGAATAAAGATAAGGCTGCTGTGATGATATATTTTTTCATTGTTTTAAATTTTAGAATTATTTTTTTAATAAAGAAATGGGCAACGCATCAGTAATGCGTCGGGACATGTCGTCTGCAACAGTACTATTAATAATACCGGAAACGACAGACGAATTCTAAATTCTAAAATTACAATGATTGATGTAGATAGGTACCGGCCGGTATTCTGGTGGCGCATTGATCTGGATCTGAGTAAATTTCGTAGCTGAAAATGACTTGTCAACACCTGCAAACTGTTGTTTCACAGGAATCTCTGAAACCGAGCTTAAAAAATCAACATGAAGATAATCTGCTTTTTGAGAATCATCTACTTTTACAATTTTGATCTCTGTTTTGCAGCATCCCTTTTTATCTTTAACACCGCATTTTCCACAGATATCATCTATTTTCTGGCTTACAGAAACGAATTCTTTCATGCAATAATGAATGCTAAAAGCTGCTCCGGACGAAAACCCGAAGTAGAAAATAGAAAACAATATGGCAAGAATCTTTTTCATTGGTAATACAAAGGTAAAAATATCTCTGAAACCGTGGTTATAGAATTTGGTAATGTTGTTATAAAATTCGGGTAAATAAAAAACTTCCGAATTTTCCGGAAGCTTTTTACTGTGCTTATTCTTGAAGATTAAGGCTAAAAAAATCAACCCCAACCTCTAATTTATAGTTTGAATTCCAGTTTCACATTGAAGAAACGCCCTGTAAGACGTACCGGAACCGGATACATATAATTGGAATTATAATCTGTAATCCATTGATTGGCTACTGTGTTATTGATATTAAATGCATTGAAAACCTGAACACCCAATGTCAGTTCCTCAAAATTACCCCAGAAACCTGATCTTTTATTTTTTTCTTTAGGATCAATAAATACTTTTGTTAATCCTAAGTCCACTCTTTTATAAGAAGGAAGGGTCTGCTGATAATTATATGCTGAACCAAAATCTGGCTGCCCGTTACTGTTGAACATCACCGGAGCCCCTGTTGGCAACCCCATAGCATACACTAAAGTAAGATTGACACGCATAGATGGGAAGCTTGGCATATAATCCTGATAGAACATGGCAAACCTCAACCTCTGATCTGTAGGTCTCGGGATATCTCCTCGTCCATCAATATTTTCATATACTCTTGCGTAGCTCGCAGATAACCATGAATCTACACCCGGAACAAATTCTCCAAATAACCTGGTATCAATACCATACGCATATCCTTTGGAATTATTCTGGCCCGAATAACGGATTCTCACATTATCCATATAATACGGAATCAGGTTATCCATTTTCTTATAATAAAGTTCTGTGGTCAGCTTAAATGGCCTGTCGTACATCTGGAACTCGTAATCATTGGCAAGAATGACCTGGATAGAGCGCTGTGATTTTATATTGGAGTTGAAATTCCCATCCAGATCTTTAATTTCCTTATAGAAAGGAGCCTGATAGTAAATACCTCCTGAGATTTTGAACAACATATCGCTTTCCCAATCAGGCTTTATCGCGAACTGGGCTCTTGGAGAGAAAATAGTTTCTTTATTGAAGCTCCAGTTGGCCACACGTACTCCGGCATTCACGAACACTTTACTGGCACCCCAATAGAATTTTTGTGAATACTGTGCGTATGCCGAAAGTCTTGTAGGTTCAATATTGTTTTGTCCGGCAATATAATAAGCAAGCTTAAGGTCTCCTGTAGTTCCGGTTCTCGGATCGATAATTTCCGGCCTTGGAAGGCTGTATCCTGCAGAATCTACCAATTTCCACTCGTTGGTAAGATCCTTCAGATTTTCTTTTTCATACTTAAATCCAACTTCAAAATCCGTATTTATATTAGGAGAAAATTTGGCTCTGAACTGAGTTCCGTAGGTTCTTACAAATAAATCATTTCTTGCATGTTCTATCTGACTTCCAACATCGAAAGATGTTACAGGCTGCTGTGTCACAGGATCAAATGTCTGAAGTTGATATGCCGACTGTATTGTATAGTACTCTCTTTCCCTGTTCTGATAAGCAAAAGCATCCAGTGTAAGCTTCCATTTGTCAGTCGGCTTATAGTTCATGGAAAATGTACCCATCATGTTTTTATACTGATCATTTTCCTGACCTCCATAACCAATATTCACGGTTATAGGCTGCTGAAGACTTCCGAATGTTACACTTTTCGCCTTAGGGATCATTTCATAATCATTCTTGGAATAGTATCCGATGAATGACATAGAGAATTTATCACTGACATGATAATTCAGATAAGACTGGAAATCCCAATACGTTGGATTAAAGTCTGTATCTTCCTTTAATGTATTAAGAACAAGATTGGTATTTCTGTATCTGCCGGAAAATAAGGCTGTAAACTTCTTATTTTTTGAAGCCAGACCTGTAGTCAGTCTGCCTCCAATTAAACTGGCTTCTCCTGAAACTTCAAATTTTTCAGGCTCACGGTAATAGATATTTAAAGCTGAAGACATTTTATCACCGTATTTGGCTTCAAATCCTCCTGCCGAGAAATTCACTGCAGAAACCATATCCGGGTTAATGATACTCATCCCTTCCTGTTGTGAGTTTCTGATCAGGAAAGGTCTGTAGATCTCAATATCATTAATATAGATCAGGTTTTCATCATAGTTTCCACCACGAACCATATATTGGGAAGACAGCTCTGTATTGGAGTTGACAGAAGGAAGTGTTTTAAGCAGTCCTTCAATTCCTCCATTGATAGAAGCTACTGATTTTGCTTCTTTTGCTGAAATTCTAACATTGGTAAGATCATTTGTTCTTCCTGTTGCTTTTTTCTGGAAGACAACTTCCTCTATATCGGTCACTTTAGTATTCGCTGTATCTTTTTTTCTGTGTTGTGAGAAAATCAGGACAGGAACCATAAGGCTTAGCGGTAAAACTAGTTTTTTCAAAAGAAATGTTTTAGAATTTCTAAAATTAATGTTTTTTTAACAATTACAAAATCGATTCTCTAATTCTTGTCAATTTTTGTAACAAATCTTCTAATAAATCTAATCTTAACATGTTGGCGCCATCAGATAATGCGGTTTCGGGTGTAGGGTGTGTCTCAATGAAAATTCCGTCTGCACCTACTGCAATTCCTGCTTTGGCAACGGTTTCAATAAGATCCGGTCTTCCGCCTGTCACTCCTGAGCTTTGGTTAGGCTGCTGGAGAGAGTGTGTAACGTCCAGAATCACCGGGGCGTATTCTCTCATAGTAGGAATTCCTCTGTAATCTACAATCAGATCTGTATATCCGAAAGAATTTCCTCTTTCAATGATCGCTACTTTCTGGTTATTGGAATCTGTAATTTTCTGAACGGCAAACTTCATTGCTTCCGGTGAAAGGAACTGCCCTTTTTTCAGCGTCACACATTTTCCCGTTTGTGCTGCCGCCACTAATAGATCAGTCTGACGTACAAGGAAGGCAGGAATCTGTAAAACATCTACATATTGTGCCGCCAATGCTGCATGCTCATTTTCATGAATATCGGTTGTCGTAGGAATATTAAAGGTCTCTCCTACTTTTTTAAGAATTTCAAGAGACTTTTCCTCTCCAATCGTTGTAAAAGAATCTACACGGCTTCTGTTGGCCTTTTTAAAACTTCCTTTGAAAATATAAGGAATATTGTATTTATCTGTGATGCTGATTACTTTTTCGGCAATTCTCAACGCCATGTCTTCCCCTTCAATAATACAAGGTCCGGCAATAAGGAAAAAGTTTTTTGAATCTTTGTGTGAAATATTATCTAAATACTGAATCATTTTGTTGTAATTAAAAAGTTCAGTAAAAATACTGAGAAAGTTTCATAAATGGAAATTATTTGGTTGCTTTAACAAGCTATGGTTGCAATCGTTTTTGAGCCCTTTGGATTTCCGATTATTAAATTGATAGATGCTTCGACAGGCACAGCATGACAATGCTAATACTATCTATATTAAAGTGAAGATTATAAAAACCAGTATAAATAATCAGTGTGGAAAAACACGTCAGGTTTACTTCACATTAACGTTATTTTATAGCCGTGTCATGCTGAGCCTGTCGAAGCATCTGCGATAATTTATTTAGAATTTCTTCAGAACCTTCTCAAACGTATTCACATTTCTGCTTGTAAACTGGCCTTTAAGATTCTTCTTGCCCAATACTTTTCCAAAGGCAGAATCTGTGTAAATCTGAGGAATCTGTGGGAAACTCTACCATAACTTATAGGATAGGTTTTGGCTGAAGCCAATGGCTGTTACTTTTATTGATAAACGGACTAAAGCCCTTCCTTATTGAATTTCCAATAAATGTTATAATATAACTGGATAAGCTATATCCGAAGGTGATTCGTATATTTTAATTCATCTTTTTCAGAACCTTCTCAAACGTATTCACATTTCTGCTTGTAAACTGGTCTTTAAGATTCTTCTTACCCAATACTTTTCCAAAGGTAGAATCTAAAGTATTGCCTTTCGGAACCTGCCAGTAAAATATGTCATTGATAATTTCTGCTCTTTCATTTTCTGCCTTGGCCGTTTTCTGAAACTCCTCCATCAGCACCTTCTCCACTCCGGGAACGCCTACAAAACTATAAATGTGGAAATTGTCATTCTTATCAAAAGGAATACTGTTCCAGAAAACTTCTGTCTCCTCCTGAGATTTGATAAACAGAAAAGCTTCATAAGAAAAGTGCTCTGACATTGCTTTTTCAAGTATGATTTTTAAATCCTCCACCCTTTTATCTGAAGAAAAAACAATATTTCCTGAAGCTAATATTGAACCCACCTCTTTCATGCCGGCATCTTTAAAAACCTTACAGACATCAGCCATTTTCATATTGGTTCCTTTTACGTTGACACCACGGAGAAAAGCACAGTATTTCATTTTTTTAGGGATTAGGTTTTAGATAATGGGCTGCAGGTATTGTTAGGTCTGAGGGTTTGAGAGTATTAGAGTGAAAGAGCTATTGTGGGACTCTTTTTCTGAATTCTTTCAATTTTTAAATATTTCAATCTTTTAATCAATTTTAATGTACAAATTATAGTCTGTTCCGGAAGGTTTCAGATGGTAAATTTTTTCTAGAATTTTATTATCACTTTTAAGGTAGTCTTTAACTCTGAACTCCTTTAAAAGTTTATAGTGGGTCTGATAATAGATTGAATTCGCATCATTGCCTTCATACAGGTTTTTATAGGAAAGAAGATATTTCGGCTTTCTTTTCTTTACGGTATTAATCCAGTAATTCGTTTTATCTTTTTTAATTTCCTCCTGAATCTGTTTATCTACCAGCCCTACCTCATCAATTGTTTTTAATCCTGAAAAATACGGGACATAACCCGCCGGTTCCAATAAAATCCATTGATTTTTATCTTTTTCATATTGATTTAAAAATGTACCGATCGTTCTGCGGTAATTCCACTCCCCGTTTCCTGTTGCAATAGAATGTACAGTTTGAAAAACTAGCAGTGGGAAAATATAAAATATAATAAATGATGACAGCCATAGGTTTCTTTTCTCTTTCTGTTCCAATACAAAAATAAGAACGGGAACGAAAAGCAGAATCTGCGGCACCCAGTAATACCAGTCGAACAAGCTTTTTTGAGAAATAAAGACCACCTGTTTTACCCACCCGAAAATAAAGATCATCCACAAAAAATAGTTTCTTTTCTCCCGCTGTCTGACCAGGTAAATAAAGCAAAGCAGTTCAAAAATCAATACTACAATTGTTATAGGATTGAAATCTCCCGGAAGTTTCAGCATTCCCCAGAAATTCCCAAAGCTTTTAAAGAAATACCCAATATGCTGCTGGATCGTAAAATTTTCACTGTAAAGCAATTTTTTTGCAGTAATGGTATTGTTCACCAGCTCTCCAAAGTAAAACCAGTTGAAAGCAACTGTTGATAAGACACCCAGAGCTCCTCCAAAAATATAATTCCATCTTATTTTTCTGTTCCAGAACAGATCCACAAGGAATACAATTCCAAGGAATATGACGGTATCAATTCTGGTAAACATGATTAAAACGGGAAGAAGTATCAACACCCATTTTTTTCCTTTATGGAAGCCATAATACAGCAATGCCATCTCGAGGAAAAACAGGATTCCGTACTCCATTCCGAGGATTGAGATTTTAATGGCGGGCGGCAAAATGCCGATTAAAAATATAAATATTGCTTTATGCCATGGGTTTTTAAGCACCAGATGGGAAAGCAGTAAAGTTCCTATTGTAAATAATATGGAATTAAAAATCAAAAGAGGTTCAATAAAGTTTTCTTTTCCAAAAACCAGATTGAAAAGATAAGACACAAAAACATATAAATGAGTTGTAGACGCAGAAATTTTAGCATCACCATTGAAACCGATTACACCATAATCCAACAGGTTCTGAGCCACTCTCCAGGTGATAAATGCATCTTCCTGGATGTAGTGTGTCAATAAAAAAAGAAGTTTAAAAGCAACTGTAGCAATTACGGCATAGATGGGGAATCTGCTATTATTTGTTTCAGCCATTATGTATTTTTAGTTTCACAAATATAATCTTAATATTCAGGATTCCCAATAATAAAAAAACGGGACCGAAGTCCCGTTGTAAGTATTTTTATTTTGTGGCTTTGATAATCGCCGTGGTAATCTGATTTTCCTTTTCTTTTGAATACGTAGAATCATAAGGCTCCATGACATCAAATAAATACTGATAGAATGGCGTAATCTGCTGTACATTTTCAGATTCTTTTATGGCCTTCTCTTTGCCCATTTCCTGAAGATCTTTGATAAATACATTGAACTTTTTGTCAATAGGTTCTATGGATTTTACCAGATAAGCATATCCTTTTTCTTTCTGTCCAATCTTCGTATAAGCATCCGTTACTGCAGCTACAACAAGAGAATATTCCATTGGTTTTGTTCTCATTTGTCTTCTCAGGTAGCTTTGGTCTGCCTTGGACAGGCTTAAATAATAATCATATTCTTCAAAGATTCCTTTTTTAAGTACTTCAGCAATCTGAAGACCTTTCTGCTCCTGACCGGCAATGATATAACCTGAAACAATTGAGCTTAATGAACGGGGATCGTTATATTTCTCTGCAGGAATTTCTTTCGCTGCAAGATCCAGAATTTCCAATGCTTTAGCTTTCTGTCCGCTTAATGCAAGTGCTGCTGCCGCTCTGCTCGCTGACATTCTGTAGCTGATGATGTTGGAAGTTGCCGTTTCATCAAAGTGAGCATTTAAGTTTTTGAAGTTCCCCCATCTGAAGTTTTTCACTACATTATAAAGAGAATTGGCATCTACTCTTCCCATATCTCCATCGGCTGTCGGAGGTGTTTGGATAGGAATCAATCTGTAACTGAATCCGTCAAACTGAAGGTAATCGTTCAGATAGAAAATATTCTCACTGTCATAAATACCTCCTGATGAGAAATTCACCGGACGCTTCCAGTCGAAGTTCGCTAAGAGATCCATCAAAATCAGGTTATTCTTATAAAGCGTATTTCCTTTGTAGGTAATCATGATCTGATTGGCTACGTTGGGAAGATCTTCCTTATTGATGATTCCGGCCTTTAAAGCATTTTCTTTATTAACCGGAAGAATGAATTTGTTTACCGGAAGGATATTATATTTTTCAAATTTCTCTTCCCCGAAGTACATTTTCAACAATTCGTCTTTTTCAGGAGATTTGAATTTAATGAATTCAATGGCCTGTTTCAGTGTTAAAGAGTCCTGAGTAAGATATTTTCTGAAAGACTGGAATTCTGTTTCCGGAGCTCCCTGCTCTTTCAGCATAGAGAAAACACCTTCCCAATCTTCTTTCTTCATCATATAGATCTGGTCGTTTACCCCATCTCTGTAATCTTCGTGTGTAAGCTGGCTTGGGATTCCCATAGCGTTGTATGTTCTTCTCTTTACCTGGTCAAGGTTCCATGGAGTTGAAGCAAGGGTAAAGTTTACCACCTTCACATCATCTCTGAATCTTTCTGTTTCCTGAATTGCCCAAACCGGGTAAGTATCGTTATCTCCATACACAAAAAGGATATCGTTTTTCGGTAATGATTTTAACACTGAATATGCATAATCATACGCTGTATATCTGTTGCTTCTGTCGTGAACATTGTAGTTCTGGAATCCCATCATAAAAGGAACACCTAATAAAACCACTCCTAAAGCAATGTTGACCCCGTTTGATTTTATCTTAGACTGTAAGAACCATAAAATTGCTCCGGCTCCCAAACCAATCCAGATCGCAAATGCATAGAACGAGCCTACCATTGCGTAATCTCTCTCTCTCGGCTCAAAAGGCTTTACCCCTGTATAGAAAACAATCCCTACACTTGTTAAAATAAATAGTGATAACAGTGCATAAAATCTTCCGAAGTCTCTGTTCAATTGGAAGAAGAATCCGATCAACCCTAAAATTAATGGGAGGAAGAAGAATTTTACAGTGCTTTCATTTTTAAATTTAGCAGGCATCTTATCCTGATTTCCTACCACGGCATTATCAATGAAAGGAATTCCGGAAATCCAGTTTCCTTTTGTACTTTCCATATTTCCTTCAAGGTCATTCTGTCTTCCTACAAAGTTCCACATCAGGTATCTTACGAAGTAATATCCGTTCTGGAAAGAGATAAAGTAATCCATATTCTGAAGGAATGATGGCTTCTGAACATTGATCAGGTTATAAGGTTTTACTTTCAGGTAATCTGAAGCGGTAATCGATTTGTCTTCATATTTTGCTCTCAGCTCGTCAAAGATCTGCTTAGCCTGTGGATTGTCTGCCACATCTTCATTACCATAGTTGAATGTAAAATCAGGAGCACCATACATAGAAATATAGTTCGCCATTACATCCTTATCCTCATTAAACATTCTTGGCATTAAGCTTACCTGAGACTTGTTGAATACATAATTAAAACGGTCTCCGGTTTTTCTGTACGTTCCGGTTTTTTCATCTTTTTCATAAATTTCTCCGGTTTTTTGAGTCTTGAAGCTTCCGTCTTCATTCTTCTCAATTCCGTTAGCATCAAGGAATGCAGTATAATTCTGTCCGTAAATGGTAGGCCAGTCACCATATTGCTCTCTGTTATAATAATCCAGCATACCAATTGCCGTATCCGGATCATTAAGGTTCATCGGCGGGTTGGCATTGGCTCTGATAGGAATAACCATCCAGCAAGAGAATCCGATCATCATAAAAACTACAGATAACGCAGCCGTCTGATAGATGTTTCTTTTTGCCTTTCTTGCATACTTGATTAAGAAATAGCAGATCGCTACCATCAAAACAAAAGCCGCAATAGTTCCGGAGTGGAAAGGAAGTCCAAGACCATTCACGAAGAAAATCTCAAGTCTTCCGAACATGGTCATAATCAAAGGGAAGATAATTTTGAAAACAATAATCAAAATTCCTAATGTGATAAGGTTTGCCCAGATAAAGTTTTTCCAGGTAAACTTATAATTTCTTGCATAATATACCAGACATACTGCAGGGATTGCCAGCATACACATCATATGCACTCCCACAGAAAGCCCTAAAACGAAGAAAATAAGAATAATCCATCTTTCACTGCCGCCCGCCTTATACTCATTCTCCCATTTGGTGATCAACCAGACCAAAAGCGCGATAAACATAGAAGCCATAGAATAAACCTCACCTTCTACTGCCGAGAACCAGAATGTATCTGAAAATGTAAAGCAAAGTGCCCCTACTGCTCCGGCAAATAAAATAGAAATTTCCTGATGTTTTGTAATTTCTTCAAAATCTTTGTTTAAAAGTCTTCTCACAAAGTGTGTGATCGTCCAGAACAAAAATAAAATAGTCAGCGCACTGAACAATGCAGACATCGCATTGATTACGATGGAGTAATTTTCGCCTTTCCCTAATGCAAAAATGGCTGCCACGGCACCCACTATCTGGAATAAAGCAGCTCCGGGAGCGTGCGTTACTTCAAGTTTTACTGCAGAAGAAATGTACTCGCCACAATCCCAAAAACTGAAATTGGGTTCTATGGTGGACAAGTACGTGAAAAACGCAATGACGAAAATCACCCATCCTAAAACGGTGTTCCATTGCCTAAAAGTCCAATTTTTCATAGTATTAAATCAATTATGCGAAAATAAGGCTTTTATCTTATTTTATGCGGGTTTTAACAAAATTTAAAAATTTTGGCGTAGTATTTGCGATTATAGACGTGTCAAAACTGTAAATAAGAAAATAAGTTTTTACAAAACTATATCCCAGAAATCAAACAAAAGTTTAGTAATTATTTATTTTTTTGTATTTTTGCAGTCAGATTTTTATTGAAAATAACAAATAATGAGTAATGTTTACGATAATATTCTTGGCCTGATAGGAAATACTCCTATGGTGAAGCTAAATACTGTGACAAAAGATATTCCAGCAACCGTTTATGCCAAATTAGAATCATATAATCCTGGACATTCCACCAAAGACCGAATCGCACTTCATATTATAGAGAACGCAGAGAAAAGAGGCCTTTTAAAAGAAGATTCTGTAGTTGTAGAAACTACTTCCGGTAATACCGGGTTTTCTATTGCGATGGTATGTATCATTAAGGGATATAAATGTATTCTTGCAGTAAGTGACAAAACAAAACCTGAAAAAATTGCTTATCTGAAAGCATTGGGAGCTACGGTATATATATGCCCGGCCAATGTACCGGCAGATGATCCGAGATCATACTATGAGGTTGCTAAAAGAATCGCTCAGGAAACCCCAAATTCTATTTACATCAATCAATATTTTAACGAGCTTAATATTGATGCACACTACCAGACTACAGGTCCTGAGATCTGGGAACAGACGGAAGGTAAGATTACTCACCTTTTTGCCTGTACAGGAACCGGGGGTACCTTATCTGGGTCTGCCAAATTTTTGAAGGAAAAAAATCCGGATATCAAGATTATCGGAGTAGATGCAGATGGCTCTATCCTTAAAAGCTATCATGAGACAGGAGAGATTCACAAAGAAGATGTACATCCTTATCAGATTGAGGGAATGGGTAAAAACCTGATTCCTGCTGCCCTGCTTTTCGACAAGGTAGATGAATTTGTAAGGGTAAATGATGAAATGTCTGCGTACAGAACCCGCGAAATTGCTTTGAAAGAAGCCATTATGGGTGGTTATACTACCGGAGCTGTAACACAGGGACTCATGCAGTATGCCCAGTCTCATGAGCTTACAGAAAATGACGTGGTTGTTTTAATATATCCTGACCATGGTTCCAGATACATCACCAAAGTATACAGTGATAAATGGATGGCCGAGCAGGGATTTGTCAACAACTGTGTTCACAATTATGACGAAGTTTTCAAAACGGAGTTTATCAAATAAGAACGAATAAAATCACAATACAAAAAAGCCTTTTGCGTGTTCTGACAAAAAAGGCTTTTTTACTTAAAAATTACGATACAATGTTGGATATTTTTGAAAGAATAAAAGAAAATCCAGGACCACTTGGACAATTTGCAGATTATGGTGAAGGCTATTTTATTTTCCCAAGATTAGAGGGACCTATCGGACCTAGAATGCAGTTTCAGGGTAGAGAAGTAATTTTCTGGAGTGCCAATGACTATTTAGGATTGTGTAATCATCCTGAAGTTATAGAAGCAGATGCAAAAGCGGCTGCAGAATATGGAATGTTCTATCCGATGGGAGCAAGAGCAATGTCCGGAGAAACAGATCAGCACCTTCAGCTGGAAAGAGAACTGGCAGACTTCGTACAAAAAGAATCAGCATATTTATTGAACTTCGGTTACCAGGGAATGGTTTCTACCATTGATGCCCTGGTAAGCAGAAATGATGTAATTGTTTATGATATGGATTCTCATGCCTGCATTGTGGACGGAGTAAGACTTCATTCCGGTAAAAGGTTTACCTACAAGCACAATGACATGGAAAGCCTTGAGAAAAACCTTCAGAGAGCAACGAAAGTAGCTGAAGAAACAGGAGGAGGTATTCTTGTTATTACAGAAGGGGTTTTCGGAATGAGAGGACAGCAGGGAAAAATCAAAGAGATCTGCGATCTTAAATCAAAATACCAGTTCAGACTATTGGTAGATGATGCCCATGGTTTCGGGACACTTGGTAAAACAGGTGCCGGTGTGGGTGAAGAGCAGGATTGTAACGATCAGATTGATGTATATTTCTCCACCTTTGCTAAATCTATGGCAGGTTTCGGAGCATTCCTTGCGGGTGACAAAGAAATCATCAGATATCTGAAATTTAACCTGAGATCACAAATCTTTGCAAAATCTCTTACCATGCCAATGGTAATCGGAGGATTGAAAAGACTGGAGCTGTTGAGATCAAGACCTGAAATCAAAGCTAAACTTTGGGAGAATGTGTACAAACTTCAAAACGGACTTACCGAAAGAGGATTCAATATTGGAGACACAAATACCTGTGTTACTCCGGTAATGATGCAGGGAACTCCGGTAGAGGCTACTCTATTGGTAAAAGATTTAAGAGAAAATTACGGAATCTTTACTTCTGTGGTGGTATATCCGGTCATTCCGAAGGGAATGATTCTTTTAAGATTAATTCCTACCGCTTCTCATACAGATGCAGAGATTAATGAAACTCTCGCTGCATTCGAAGCAATTCATGATAAATTAGTAGGTGGCTACTACAAAGAGCAGGAGCAAAAATTACTGCAGGAACAGGGATTAAGTTTTAAACCGATTTAATCTTCAAAATAAAAGAAAGCCACTGATTGATTCAGTGGTTTTTTTGTTTAATACCAATTAAATCAAATGAAACTTAGAGGTTACACACTGGGAATTCTGTCGGCTGTTTCATATGGTCTGATTCCGATTTTTATTCTGCCTGTCAAGCGGGCCCATTTTTCAATGGATATTACCCTGTTTTACAGATTTTTCTTTTCAGCTTTACTGGTTGGAGGATATTTGCTGTATTCCGGGGAGCGTTTTAAAATCAATAAAAAGGAGACATTAATCCTGGCAGTTCTTGGAGTCTGCTATGCCCTTTCTTCGGAGTTTCTGTTTTTAGGGTACGATTTTCTTACGGCAGGAATTGCTTCTACCGTTTTATTTATTTATCCGGTCATGGTAGCCTTGATTATGTTTTTCTTTTACAGAGAGAAGCTTGCCAGATTATCCGTAGTTTCCCTGCTTCTTGCTTTTGCCGGGGTAATTGTTTTGTGTTTGAAAGGAAATGGTTTTGAAATCAATTTTGCAGGATTGGGAATTGTTATGCTCAGTTCACTGTTTTATGCCCTGTATATGGTGATTGTCAACAAATCAAACATCAAGGTTTCAGGGTTTAAACTTTCTTTCTATTCTATGCTTTTTACATCCATGTTCTTTATGTCCAAAGCTGTGATGGCACATGAATCATTTGTTATTCCTTCAACCGAAATTTTCATTAACCTTCTTACTTTTGCGTTTCTCACTACCGTTATTTCCAGTCTTTGTCTGGTATATGCAATTAAATATATCGGCTCTACTCCTGTTGCCATTCTGGGAGCTTTGGAACCTGTGGTTGCCGTATTAATCAGTGTACTGATGTTTCATGAAAAATTTACAAATAATTTATTGATCGGGATCACGCTGATTCTTTTGGGAGTAACGTTAAATGTAGTGACCGATCGTAAAAATCTGAACCACGCATAAGGTATATTATTTGGAAATTTGTAGTGCCAGAAACATGTATCTAGCCATAAATTACATAATATAACAATGGTAATAAGGCAGAGAATTGTAAAGACTTTATTCACTGTTTATAATCAGGAGAAAAAATTTTTTTCTAAAAAAACTTTAGAATAACTTTGCAAAAAATTTCTGTTGAAAGACCTGCTTCTTATTACTCCGCCTTTTACCCAACTTAATACCCCTTATCCTGCAACGGCTTATATAAAAGGATTTTTAAATACCAAAAATATTTCCAGCTATCAGGTAGATTTAGGCATTGATGTTATTTTGGAATTATTTTCAAAGGATGGAATTCAAAAAGTTTTCAATAAAGAGATTGATCTTCAGAATACCTCTGAAAACTCTCAGAGAATCTATGCCTTAAGAGAAGAATATTTAAAAACCATAGATCAGGTTATTCCCTTTTTACAGGGAAAAACACCTACACTGGCAAGGCAGATCTGCAGCATGAACTTCCTTCCCGAAGCTTCCCGTTTCAACCAGCTGGATGATATGGAATTTGCTTTTGGGAATATGGGACTTCAGGATAAAGCCAAGCATCTGGCGACTTTGTATTTGGAAGATATTTCGGATTATATTGTAGAAAATATTGATGCTGATTTTGGTTTCAGCAGATATGCAGAGCGTCTTGGAAAAAGTGCAAATTCTTTTGATGAATTATATGCTAAGCTGTCTGATAACCCTACATTTATTGATGAGTTTACATTAAAAATTCTTCGTGAGAAAATGGAAACAATTCAGCCAAAGCTGGTTTGTTTTTCAGTACCGTTTCCGGGTAATCTGTATTCCGGGTTCAAATGTGCCCAATGGATAAAAAAGCATTATCCACACATTAAAATTGCTATGGGTGGAGGCTTTCCCAATACAGAATTACGGGAAGTCAAAGATCAGAGAGTATTTGAATTTTTTGATTTTATTACTCTGGATGATGGCGAACTTCCATTAGAACTTCTTCATCAGAATTTGGAAATTTCTGCTGAGGAAGGTGAATTTAAAAGAACATTCCTCCTTGAAAATAAAGAAGTTGTTTATAAGAACAATTCTAAAAAGCATGATTTCAAACAGTCCGAAATAGGAACTCCGGATTATACGGATTTGAAACTGGATCAGTATATTTCCGTTATCGAAATTGCCAATCCTATGCACAGTCTGTGGAGTGACGGAAGATGGAACAAGCTGACAATGGCCCATGGCTGCTACTGGGGAAAATGTACATTCTGCGATATTTCTTTAGATTATATCAAAATATACGAACCTATTTCTGCTAAAATTCTGGTAGACCGGATTGAAGAGCTGATCAGAACAACCGGCGAAACAGGATTTCATTTTGTAGATGAAGCGGCACCACCAGCTTTGATGAGAGAAGTAGCGCTGGAAATCCTCCGCAGAAATCTTGTCGTTACCTGGTGGACTAATATCCGTTTTGAAAAAAGTTTCACCCGTGATTTATGTTACCTTCTGAAGCTTTCGGGATGTGTTGCTGTTTCCGGAGGGCTTGAAGTGGCCAGTGACCGGTTACTGAAATTAATTGATAAAGGCGTTTCTGTAGACCAGGTTGCCAATGTAACCAGGAATTTTACAGAAGCCGGAATTATGGTTCACGCTTATCTGATGTATGGCTATCCTACTCAGACGGTTCAGGAAACGGTTGATTCCCTGGAAATGGTTCGGCAGATGTTCGAGATGGGAATTCTTCAAAGCGGTTTCTGGCATCAGTTTGCCATGACTGCCCACTCACCTGTAGGAATCAGCCCGGAAGATTTTGGAGTCGTTCCGGTAAAGCAGGAAATTTTATTTGCCAATAATGATATAGATTTTAAAGATAAAACAGGAATCGATCATAACAAATTCAGCTTCGGATTAAAAAAATCTTTATTCAACTATATGCATGGAGTGAACTTCGAACTTCCGCTTCAGGAATGGTTTGACTTTAAAATTCCAGGGACGACTATCCATCCTGATTATATTCATGACTGTCTTTTGGAAGACGGACAATTTCAATTGAAGATGAATTCAAAAGTTGTTTTTCTGACCAAAAATGTAATCGCTGAGAATCGCGTAAAAAATAAAAAGAAATACTCTGGTGCATATACGTTGCTTACATTCCACTTAAAGACCAATGTTGTGAAGGTGGAGCTGGAACAGGAAAAAGCTGAATGGCTGATAAACATCCTGAAAGAAAATGCTATTGAAAATTCTAAAAAACCTACAATTCAGCAACTTAAGAATCAGTTTGAGGAATATTTTGAAGATTTTGAGCTATTCTGGTTCTCAAAGCCGATGCAGCAATTGAAAGATAACGGGGTGATTTTAAGTTTATAAAATTTTCATTTTTTTTTTCAGGGATTTTTAAAATTGGTGAATTTTCCGTGAATTCTTATTTTCTGAATGAATAAGACTTGTTTTGATTAAAATATAATCTCTCACAGATTTCACGGATTACACAGATCTAAATTTTCATGTAGAGAATAAGATTTTCTATTTTTTATACTAACGAATCAATCCAAATTCTAACTACCATAAATTAAACGGCGAAATATTCCCCTCCGGAGGGTGGCGAAAATTCAAAGAATTTTTGACGGGGTGGCTAAAGTACGATTATATAAGTTTCGGCTAAAGCCGGATGAAATTTGATTTTAATGAAAAACGGGCTAAAGCCCGTTCCTATTGATATAAAGAATGTAATTATTAATTAATTAGGGGTCTCTTTTGATACGGCACCCACAGAAACCTTCTCCTGAATTTTAATAAAGTTAGGATCCATAATCGCCATGCGTTCTGCTAATGCCTTATAAGTCGGGAACTTCAGGATAGAAGCCCGGCCGGACATTTCTCTGTAAATGGTAAAAGATTTTCCACCGGCAGTTTTCAGCTGTTTTGTAGTGGTGATATACCTTCCTATCAGCTTACTTTTGGCATCGTAGATCTCAATATCTATCGGAGACTTATCCATAATCGTATCTTCTGAACCAAAACTTACAGGTAAATTCGTAAAATAGCCTACCGGAACTCCATTGCTGAGGATTTCTCCTACTTTGTTGACCTCAATATTCATCTTATCTATTTTCTTCCTGATTGCATACGCATCTTTCGTTTTAGAGTCCAGCTTTCTCTTAGGAACATTTGAAAAAAGCTCATCAAGGTTTTTAACATTGATCCCCTTATTATCAATGATCTTAAGATCTTTAATCGAAGTAAAGACCGCAGACTTTTCTTCTCCGGAAAATGCAGAAGGCGATGAATAATCAATTTCGATTGTTTTATCCCTGTTATACACCCTGTTAACAATGATATAGCTGTCCCGAACAGAATCAACGATACTTTTATCAATGAATTTTATAGTATACATCGGGGTCTCCTTCAGATCCATAAAAGTATACTCGCTGGATTTGTTGGATAGCTTAGCCACCGGAACACCGTCTAAATGAATAATCCCCCTCTTGGTTTTGATATTCTGTGCATGGAACAAGACGCCCAGAACTGTAAAGAATATGATTATGCCTTTCTTCATACCATCAGACTTATACATAAATAAAAAAAGTGTAACACAAAGTTACACTTTCTTGAAAATATATTTAGCTTTTCATTTAATTATTCACAAAGGATAATTCCTTTATTATGATTAAATTCTACAACACCGCTTTTGATAGCATAAGCAAAAACAGAGTCTTTTCCGGACTCTTTGGTAAAGTTTTTAGCAAAAGCTTCATCAATAGAATTCGCAAATAGCTTTACTTCACCTCCTACTAAAGAAGAAACAATTCCTGCGTGGTTTTTCATGATGTGAAATTCACCATTTTTTCCTGGCAGTAATACTGAGTCTATTTCTCCTTCAAAAACTACGTATTCTGGTGTTAAAATTTTTATATTCATTTTAATTTAGATTTGAAGATTTCAGATTTCAGATTTCAGACAACCTTCAAGTCTCATGTCTGGTATCTGCTATCTTTATGTCTAATTATTAAGCATTTTCAGCTAACATTTTTTGTCCTGCTTCGATAGCTTCTTCGATAGTACCTTTCAGGTTGAAAGCTGCTTCTGGTAAGTGGTCTAATTCACCATCCATAATCATGTTGAATCCTTTGATAGTATCTTTGATATCTACCAATGATCCCGGGATACCTGTAAACTGCTCTGCTACGTGGAAAGGCTGAGATAAGAATCTCTGAACTTTTCTTGCACGGTAAACTACAGATTTATCTTCTTCAGAAAGTTCTTCCATACCAAGGATTGCGATGATATCCTGAAGCGCTTTATATCTTTGAAGGATTTCTTTTACTCTTTGAGCACAGTTATAGTGATCGTGACCTAAGATTTCAGGATTTAGGATTCTTGAAGTAGAAGAAAGTGGATCTACCGCTGGATAGATACCTAATGAAGCAATCTTTCTGTCAAGTACCGTAGTTGCATCCAAGTGGGCAAACGTAGTTGCAGGAGCCGGGTCAGTTAAGTCATCCGCAGGTACATATACCGCCTGTACTGAAGTAATTGAACCATTTTTAGTTGAAGTAATTCTTTCCTGCATCGCACCCATTTCAGAAGCTAGCGTTGGTTGGTAACCTACCGCTGATGGCATACGACCAAGAAGTGCAGATACCTCAGAACCAGCCTGTGTAAAACGGAAGATGTTGTCTACGAAGAAAAGTACATCTCTACCTTGTCCGCTTTCTCCACCGTCTCTGTAGTACTCAGCTAATGTAAGACCAGATAGTGCTACTCTGGCTCTTGCCCCTGGCGGCTCGTTCATCTGTCCGAAAACGAATGCTGCTTTAGAATCTTTCATAGCTTCCAAGTCTACTTTAGAAAGATCCCAACCTCCGTTTTCCATAGAGTGCATGAAATCATCACCATACTTGATAATACCTGATTCCAGCATCTCTCTCAAAAGGTCATTTCCTTCTCTCGTTCTTTCACCTACTCCGGCGAATACAGAAAGACCTCCGTGTCCTTTTGCAATATTGTTAATCAACTCCTGGATCAATACTGTTTTACCTACTCCGGCACCTCCGAACAAACCAATTTTACCTCCTTTTGCGTAAGGCTCAACTAAGTCGATTACTTTGATACCTGTAAATAAAACTTCTGCAGAAGTTGAAAGTTGATCAAATTTTGGAGCTGGTCTGTGAATGGGAAGACCACCTTCCTTAGAAATATCTTGAAGTCCGTCGATAGCATCACCAACAACGTTGAATAGTCTTCCGTTTACAGCCTCTCCGATTGGCATCATAATAGGATTTCCGTATCCGATTACGTCTTGACCTCTCCTAAGACCGTCAGTAGCGTCCATTGCGATACATCTTACTGTATCTTCGCCAATATGCTGTTCTACCTCTAAGATTACTTTTTCACCGTTTTCTTTTGTAATTTCTAACGCGTCATAGATTGCTGGAACAGATTCCACATCTGTGAAGACAACGTCGATTACCGGACCAATAATTTGAGAAATTTTACCTTTAATTTGGTTTGCCATTGCTAAATTTTTTCTTGGTGCAAATATAGTGATTCTTCATAAACCCGCAATTGGTAAAAAAAAGATTTTTATCATACTTTTTTGTTAATGTACCCATATAACAATTTACCAGTCTAGCAATTATTTCTCCGCAAAAAATATTGGTACATTGTTATATTGATACATTGTTACATTATGTATATATTTGCAATCAAATTTTTCCGTTTTGAAAGTTTTCAAGAATTTTACAGATTATTCCTCACAGAAGCCTTTAGCATTGTCTTTAGGCATGTTTGACGGAGTACATCTCGGGCATAAGAGTATTATTGATGAACTGACCCAAATAGGTACAGAGAATAATCTGGAAACTGCTATCCTTACTTTCTGGCCGCATCCCAGGTTTGTTTTTAATCCCAATGAAGATTTAAAGCTGCTGAATACGCTGGAAGAAAAGAAACAGCTGGTTGAAAAATACGGCATTGATAATCTGTTTCTTAAAGAATTTGATGAAGAATTCAGAAATTTAACCGGCGAAGAGTTTGTACGTCAGATTTTAATTGATAAACTCAATGTAAAATACCTTATTATAGGATACGACCATTCTTTCGGGAAAAACAAAAGCGGAAACTTTGAACTTCTTCAAAAATTATCAAAAGAACTTGATTTTGAGGTTGAACAAATGGAAGCAATCAATATTCACGAAAATAATATCAGTTCCACGAAAGTACGTAATGCGCTTTTAGCGGGAAATATTAAAGAGGCGAACGAAATGCTGGGCTACTCCTACTCTGTTTCCGGTACTGTGGTTCATGGAAAGAAAATCGGAAGGACTATCGGATACCCCACAGCCAATATTGATACAGAATCTATCAAGCTGCTGCCTAAAAAAGGAGCTTATATTGTAGAAGTATTTGTGAAAGGCAGTCAATATAAAGGAATGCTGAGCATCGGAACCAACCCGACGGTAAATGGAGAAAAACTAACGGTGGAAGTTTATATTCTTGATTTTGATGATGACATTTATGATGAAAAGATTACGGTAAGTTTCAGAGATTTTCTTCATGATGAAATCAAATTTGAAGGTCTTGACAAGTTGATCGAAAGACTGGATCAGGATAAAAAAATAACACAGCAGTATGATTTCAAGGAGTAATGATTTGTCTTTCTAAAGCTTCCCGCATCTGACTGAAAGAAATGTATTAAGATATAATGTACTCAAAAGGCTATTCAGTGATGAATAGCCTATATATTATTTCAATACTTTTAAGTAAATTTTCTGAGGTTCATTATTGAGTTTCACGTTAGGAAACTGTTTGTCATAATCAATAAAGATATCTCCTTTTTCATCTGCTTTTCCGTTTCCGTCAGAGTCCCAGCTTATTGTTACATAATATTTTGCAGGGCCGGCTGGTTTGGGGTTGATCTTGCTTTCAGCATCTTTTGGTACCGGAAGGTCAATGGTGAATGGTACAGATTTCTGCTCATATTCCTTTTGTGTTATTAAAGAAGCAGGAGCATCAGCCAGTTTTTCATCCATTCCATATAAACTTACTGTAAGCTTTGGATTTTTAATCGTAAAATTCTCTGCGCCTGAGAATTCTATTGTAAGATTCTCAGAAGATGTTTCAGATGTTGAGGCTGCCGGTGTTGAGCTTTCAGCAGTACTTTTGTTTTGTGGCTGGGTGCAGCCTGAAAGCATCAATGTCCCTGCTGCTGCTGCGAATAATAAAAGGTGATTTCTCATTTGTTATTTATTTTATTACTATTAAATACGTAATTCACTGCTGAAAGATAACAAATACCATACCTCAATCTTTTCTTGTATTATAAAGAATTTACTTCATTCTGGGCCTTTTTTGTCAGGGATTTAAAGACCAGATCATAGGATTGGTCAATAAGTTTAAAAATCAAATCTCTTTTCAGTCCGTCTACTGTTACAGAATTCCAATGGATTTTGTTCATATGATAAGCGCCGGTGATCTGAGGATACTGTTCACGAAGCTCTGCACTCCACTCGGGATCTGTTTTTACATTGATCGCCAGCGGCTGTTTTTCCAGCCCCATCAGCAAAAACATTTTGGTATCTACTTTTAGCACAAGTGTTTCGTTATCAAACGGAAAGCTTTCCGTAACTCCTTTTTTAGCAAGACAGTATTCTAAAATTTCGTTGGCATCCATATTAATATGAGTCATGAGTTATAAGTAATCGGTAATGATTAAATGATATCTGATATTATTCTTTAATCTTTAATTCAAATTTAGTAAATTTAAGAAAGAAATTGTCTCACAAAACCGCAATTATATGAAAGCTCTGGTAATAGGTGCTACAGGTGCCACAGGAAAAGATCTTGTCAATCAGTTATTGAATGACAAAGAGTTTGATGAAGTGGATATTTTCGTCAGAAAGCCTGTCAATATTCAGAATGATAAGCTGAGGGTTCATGTTGTGAATTTCGAAAAACCTGAAGAATGGAAAGATATGGTGAAAGGAGATGTCGCCTTTTCATGCCTGGGAACCACTTTAAAGGATGCCGGGAGCAAAGAGACCCAGAAAAAAGTAGATTTTGACTACCAGTATGAATTTGCGAAAGCAGCCAAAGAGAATGATGTGGAAGATTATATTCTGGTTTCAGCTTACGGTGCAAATCCGCAATCCAAAATTTTCTATTCCAAAATGAAAGGTGAGCTGGAAGAAGCTGTGAAACAGCTGCATTTTAATAAGATTACTATTTTTAAGCCGGGAATGCTTGAACGAAAGGATTCTGAAAGAACCGGGGAAGTATTGGGAAGCCGTATTATCAAATTCGCGAATAAACTTGGGTTGCTGGAAAGTCAAAAACCTCTGCCTACAGATATTCTGGCAAAGGCCATGATCAATTCTTCGAAAATAAAAAGCAACGGCTACTCCAGTATCAAACTGGGGAATATCTTCTGCTTTGCGGAAAAAAACAACGACTAGAAGCAGACAACCTGAATGATAAAACGCTTCGACTCCGCTCAGCGTGACATTGATAATACTTTCTGTATTTTTCTAAGCTGTCATACTGAGCGGAGCCGAAGTGTTGTTTTTATAATTTTATCTTATTTCAGATATTTTGTAATAGCCTGATCAGTAGGCTTTGTAGTGCTTACAAAAGAATCAATCAGTTTTCCGTTTTCGTCTACCAGAAATTTAGTGAAGTTCCAAAGGATGCTTGTATTCTTTACCCCGTTTAATTCCTTTTCTGTTAAATATTTAAAGATGGGAGCTGTATCATCACCTTTTACAGATACTTTAGCCGCCATAGGAAAGGTTACCCCGTAATTTTTCTGGCAGAATGCACCGATTTCAGTGTTTGTTCCCGGCTCCTGTCCTCCGAAATTGTTTGCAGGGAAACCTACCACTACCAATTTATCTTTATATTGCTCATACACCTTCTCAAGATCTGCATACTGTGGTGTAAATCCGCATTCTGAAGCAGTATTCACAATCAGGATTTTCTTTCCTTTGAAATCAGCAAAACTGATTTCTTTACCGTCAAGACTTTCTACTTTGAAGTCATATATTGTTTTTCCCATAAGTTCTGTGGTTTTGGCTTTAGAAATTTCACTTTTTTGGTTGGTGCAGCTTTGCAGGAAGGCCATGAATGAAAGCAGCAGTAAAAAAATATTTTTCATTTCTTATAATTTTGTGCAGCGAACTGCCGTTGAATTAAAACTTAAAAATATTAGCCGGGAAAACTTTGTTGATGTCAATTCTGTTTAGTAACATCACATAATCTCCGTCTTTTTTAGCACTTGAAGATTCAATTCTGAAAGGCATGGTAAGGTTTCCAACTTTTTTAAAATCAGAATATACAAGCGTTTCGTCTTTTTTCACTTCTTTTATAAGCATGTAAGTCTTGGTATCAAAATAATACATATTCTTATTGACATTCTTGGTAAGCTCTACTTTATGGCAGTAGATCTCTCCTACTTTTTCTTTTCCAAGGTATTTGGCATCAAATCCTTTGTTTTCCCAATCAATAAAGTCATTATCAAAGCTTTCCGGTACATATTCAGGATATTCCTGGAGTTTATTGGCTGCATAGTTCATTGCATATCCTTTGTTGCCATCAAAACCTTCAATCGCAGTTTCTTTTCCTCCGGTAGTAATCAATGTTTTAGTAAGGTTTGGACGTTGCTGATAAATTCTGATCGGATATTCATCTTTAATTCCCAATATTACTTTTCCCTGAAGCAATACTGAGTTTAACAATTTCCAATTGGTAAGTCCTCCGGATAATTCAATGTTTTTATCTATAATTTCCTTTGCGGTCTGCGCAAATGACACATGCGAAAATATCAGTCCAAATACTAATAATAACTTCTTCATTAATTTTATTTATAAATTCAAATATAGGGGGATTTATGTAAAATAGCAAAAAGGCAAAGAAAGCGAAACTGCCAATTTGCAGATTTGTTTTATTTCTTCTGTCAATTTTAAATCAACTTTCTTGCTTTTTCCAAATCTTCGGGCGTATCGATGCCTACTCCAATGAAATTGGTTTCTATCATTTTGATTTTCATTCCGTATTCCAGATAACGGATGCATTCAATTTTTTCGGATATTTCCAATGGCTTCATTTCCAGCTTCGAAAACTGCAGCAGGGCTTCTTTCCTGAAAGCATATACCCCAATATGTTTAAAATAGCTTACCCCGTACGAAACCTCCCTGTGAAACGGAATAACGGAGCGGCTGAAATACAGGGCAAAACCATTGTTATCAGTAATCACTTTTACATTATTCGGATTTTCAATTTCTTCTTTTTCATGAAGCTGTATTTTTAAAGAGGCCAAAGATATTTCCTGTTGGTCATCATATTTAAAAACTTCGATCAGCTGCTGCAAAGGTTCCAGTTTCAAGAAAGGTTCATCTCCCTGAACATTGATCACGATATCACAGTCTATATTCTGTACTGCTTCAGCAATACGGTCGCTTCCGGTTTCGTGCCGGCCTGTCATTACGGCCTTTCCACCGTTTTTTGCAATTTCATCAAAAATAATTTCAGAGTCTGTGGCAACAAATACTTCATCAAACAGTCCGGTTTCCACTACATTCTGATAGGTGGTGGTGATCACGGTTTTTTCTCCTAAGATCTGCATTAGTTTCGCCGGAAAACGGCTTGCTTCATAACGTGCAGGAATGACAGCGATTATTTTCATTCAGTAAAATATTAGTATTTCTCTTTAATTCAGCATTTTTTATTACAGCATCCTGAAGGCTGTAATAATTTTTTTTATATTGAGATCAAATGTAGTGAAAAGTATCTTATTTACTCTACAAAACAGAGATTTCAGCAGTTTAAAAAGAGAGTTTTACGCCCACCATATTGTATTCCCATTGACGGGATGCTATAAAATTGAGATTATATTTTGTTTTCCCTACCGTTCCCTCTGATGAAGTATATCTGCTTTTTGAAATGGTTTTTCCTATAAAATATCCCATTAATAAAGCTAAAGGGTAATCTGAAGCCCAGTGCACTTTACTCTGCATCATTTGAAAGCATAGAGCTCCTGCTAACGTATATCCTACAGGTTTGATCCATCTTGCGTCCGGATAGTTATCTGCAATCACGGTGATACCCGCCATAAAGGTGGTTAAATGTCCTGATGGCATTGCATCATAATTCGAGGTATTTTTGCTGAATGCTGAAAAGCTTGGAAACGGATTCCAGGCACCTCCTTTATGGCCGTATTCTTCTGCAATAAACGGGCTTTCTCTTCCGGTAATTCTTTTAAGGATCTGGGTGAACACTCCGGAAAGAATTAAACTTTCCATCAACCCGCTGGCTGTAGCCTGTGCCCTGTAATCATTTTTAATCAAACCATAGGTTCCGAAGCCAATTCCTAACAATACCAATGTAGAGCCGTTTCCTATCAGATACAACGTAGATCCTATATCTTTAGGAATTTTAAATACACCTCCAACTTTGTGGTAATTATTATCTTTATCCATTCCCCATCTTTCTGCCAGCTCCCTGGAATTGTCTGTCAGTTTCTGGTCAAATGGCAGCAAAATCACTGTAGCTGCAACGGCGCCTCCCAGATAATAAGCATGATCTTCGGCTACAAAATCTTTATTGGTATTGATAAAGTTCCGGGGTAATTTAGTTACAAAATCCAATAATTTCGGTTTGGGATAGGTTCTGACAGAACCGTCTTTTAGGGTATAGCTTTGTACTTTTGGTAAGCCGGGCTCCTTTGAAAGCTCTTTTACTTTGAGGGTATCAACCTCCTGTGAGCATACCAGTATTGAAACCGGTAAGAGTAGAAATTTCAGTTTTTTCATCGTGTTATTTTCAACTTTATTATATTTTGGTGCATAAAAGCTCCAAAGGTAATTCCTTGATAGTGATGTACAAGGTGGTTATTTAACTTTTAATGTTTATTTAATTTTTAATAAAGTTATAATTTTTCTCAGGTAAATATTTAATATAAAAAGCTTCAACTCTGCTCAGCGTGACAAGGCTAATACTAATTTTGGGTTTTAACGATGTCATGCCGGACGGAGTCGAAGCATCTCTATTTTTTCTGAAGATTACTTTAAATTGTTCAAAGCACTTTCCAGTTTTGGAAGCATTACTTTGATCTCATCTACGGCCAATCCTCCTACAGAAGCACGGAACCAAGGCTCTGATTTTTCTTCTCCAAAGGCTGAGAAAGGAACCAAAGCCACTCCTGCATCATTAATTAAGTAGAATACAAGGTCTGAAGAGTTTTCAATGACTGCTCCGTCAGGTTTTGTTTTTCCGATGTAATCAAGTTTGATTGTAAGGTAAAGAGCTCCCATGGGTTCAATACTGTCTACTGAAAGCCCTTTTCCTTTTAAATCCTGCACTCCGTTGTGAAGAACTTTTAGGCTTTCTTCAAGCTTAGCTTTAAAATTGTCAACGAAATTATTTACATTTTCCGGGTTTTCATAGAACTTAGCGGTTGCTTCCTGCTCCGGTTTTGGTGCCCATGCTCCAACGTGTGTAAGAAGCGCCTTCATTTTATCAAGGATATGCGCAGGCCCGAATCCCCATCCTACACGTACTCCTGTTGCGGCCAGGCATTTTGAAATACCGTCGATATAGATGGTATAGTCTTTCATTTCAGGGAAAAGAGAAACCGGATCTACGTGCTCAGCACCGAAAGTAAGGCAAGAATAGATCTGGTCATACATCAGGTATAACGGTTTTTCGTCTGCTCCTCTTTTTTTGTTTTCAGCAATCACCAGTTCGCAGATCTCTGAAAGCTGATCTTTTGTAAACATGGTTCCTGTAGGGTTCAACGGTGAGCATAATGCTAACAATACAGCTCCATCCAGATGAGGTCTTAAATCATCTGCCGTTGGAAGGAAGTTGGTTTCCGGTTTTGTTTTTACTTCTACGGCATTGGCTGAAGTAAGGTAAGCATAGTGATTGTTGTTCCAGGAAGGTGTAGGATATACTACTTTATCACCTTCGTCTACGATGGTTTTGTATACGGCATAGATCAAAGGTCTTGACCCTGCTGTGATCAGGATATCTTCAGGAGAATAATCCAGGTTCCATCTTTTTTTAAGGTCTTTGGAAACTTCTTTTCTTAAAGATAAAAGTCCGTTTGCAGGCGGATAGTTCGTCAGATTATTCTGATATGCTTTCTGAATCTCCTCCTTCAGTAATACCGGAATAGGATAGATGTTAGAATTCAGATCACCAATAGTAAGATTGGCAATTTCCGCTCCTTTTGCTTTTAGGTCATTTACTTCGTTACCAATTTTTACAATTTCAGAACCGATCAGGTTCGCTGCTAATTTTGAAACTTTCACTTTTTTCTTATTTAAAATTTATATTATCGTTCTCCATGAATCTTCTCTTTTTATCATCTGCTGTTTCCGGAAAATTAATCCAGTTTCAAATCTGTTTTAACGGCTCCGATTTTAGCTTCCAATGATTTTAATTTGTCTCTGAAATCTGCTTCTGAAGTAATAGAATCCTTCACTGAAACATAAAACTTGATTTTGGGTTCTGTTCCTGAAGGTCTTACGCATACTTTCGTTCCATCCTGAGTATAATAGATCAATACGTTAGACTTAGGAATATCATTCATTACTTTTCTCTCGTTGGTAGAAATGGTAAGGCTTGTCTGCTCTTTGAAGTCCTTAACTTCCTCTACTGGTGAACCTGCCAGTTCTTTTGGAGGGTTTTCACGGAAGTTTTTCATCATATTCTGAATCTCTTCAGCGCCTTCTTTCCCTTTTCTTACGATATTAATTAATCCTTCATAATACATTCCAAGATCTTCATAGATCTCGATCATGTACTGATACATTGTTCTTCCGTTGGCTTTGCACCAGGCAGCAATTTCACACGCTAAAAGGATACTTCCGCAAGAATCTTTATCACGAACAAAATCTCCGGTCATGAATCCGAAACTTTCCTCACCGCCGCACACAAATTTCTGTGTACCTTCTGCTTCACGAATCATTTTTCCGATCCATTTGAATCCGGTAAGACCTGCCTTACATTCTACTCCGAATTTCTGTGCAATGTCAAAGAAAATATCTGAAGTTACGATTGTAGAACCAATAAATTCTTTTCCGGTGATTCTTTCCTGCTTTCTCCATTCATTCAGGATGTAGTAAGTAAGGATGGTATTGGTTTGGTTACCATTCAGCAATTGCATTTCACCATCAAGGTTTCTGACAGCAATTCCTAATCTGTCTCCATCCGGGTCTGTTCCAATTACAATATCCGCATTGGTAATTTTTGCCAGATCCATGGCCATTTCCAACGCTGCAGGCTCTTCCGGGTTTGGAGAATCTACGGTAGGGAAATTTCCGCTCGGGATCATCTGTTCTCTTACAAGATCTACCTTTTTGAATCCTGCTTTTTCAAGGGCTTTAGGAACCGTTGTATAGGTAGTTCCATGAATAGAAGTAAAAACAATATTTAAATTTTCTTTTCCAATATTCTGATACGTAGAGTTTTCAATACAGGCATCAATATACACATCGTCCTGCTCCTCTCCGATCCACTCGATCAGATCATCATTTCCGTTGAATTTAATTTCTTCGAATTTTACAGAATATACTTCCTTGATAATGGCTTCATCATTAGGCGGAACAATCTGTGCACCATCATTCCAGTATACTTTATAACCGTTGTATTCCGGTGGGTTGTGAGAAGCTGTTAAAACGATTCCTCCGTTACACTTTTTATCACGTACTGTGAAAGACAATTCAGGAGTGGGTCTGTGATCTTTGAAAAGCAATACTTTAATTCCGTTGGCTGTTAAAACATCTGCTACCAGTTTTCCAAATTCTTTTGAGTTATGACGAACATCATAAGCGATGGCCACTTTTATTTCTTCTCCTTTGAACTGCTGCAGCATATAATTTGCCAATCCCTGAGTAGCCTGTCCTAATGTATATTTATTCAAGCGGTTGGTTCCTACTCCCATTATTCCACGCATTCCTCCTGTCCCGAATTCCAGTTCCCTGTAGAAAGAATCTTCCAGATCCGGGGAATTGCTGTCAATCAGTAATTGTACAGCATCTTTTGTTTCTTTATCGAAGGTATCACTTAACCAAAGTTTCGCTTTTTCTAGTGTGTTCATATCTGTATCTAAGTTTTTTAAGCTGGAAGAGGGAGGATGGAGGCTGGAAGTTATCCCCTGCCTGGCTTCAAAATTCCGGCTTTGTTTTTATTTTTCTATTTTTATTTTATTTTTAATTTAGAAGCTATTTTTTAATCTGAAAAACAAGAAGTATGGAAAACTAACATCACTCCCAGCCTTTCCAAATTCTGGCTTTGTTTTTATTTTTTTATTTATTTTTAATTTAGAAGCTATTTTTTAATCTGAAAAACAAGAAGTATGGAAAACTAACATCACTCCCAGCTTCCAGCTTCTGGCTCCCAGCCTTATTACTCTAATTTCTTATTCTCGACTTTCGTCGTCTTATCGATTTTAAACGCCCTGATCGGATCATTATAATAGACAAATTTTGCTGTATTCTGGATATTTCCTTTCAAAGAATCTTTCACATTTACTTCTGCATAATTCCCATTTTTAGAATCGATATTCAGGTTGGTGATTTTCCAGTAAGGAGCAATTAAACTTGCTGTATCTGAAATCTTTATCACGGCATTTTTAGACAATCCCAGGAAATTGGCACGGCTTCTGTTATGCATTTCCAGCTCTGCTCTCCTGGTATTTACAGAACCCATGAAGCTGGTATTATTTTTCATAGTAAGCCTGAAATTGTCTGTTTTAATTTCACTTGAAATATTCACTTCAACAGAATCAGAAACGGCTACTTTTTCCAGGTTATATTTTGAATAAATTGTCACGTTGTAAAAATCAACTCCCTTTGTCCCTCTTTTTTCTTTAATGAAAAGGGTCTTGTCTTTTACATCTACATCCAGATTATTGGCCACATTCGGATAAGTTTCTATTTCCACAAAGTTCTTAGGTCCGCGGGCATAAAATACACGAAATTTCCCTTCCAGATCAAGGTTTACAAACTCCGAAACATCCACATCTTTCTTTTCAATATTTCCTTTCGGAGAAACTTTTCCACAGGAAACTACTGCCATCAGCATTAATGTGTATACAACTTTTTTCATATTTAATTTTAAATATTCTATATTACAATCGTAACGATATGTACTGAAAATCCCTGAAAGCTTTTTCATGTCTCTCACAGGACTTTTAATATTACGTTTGAACAAAAATAGGATTAAAATTTCTAAAAATCTTTGTCTTTTGACAATAAAATACCTGATATTTTTTAATTTTCTGCTTTTCAGGAAAAGACTATTTCTTAGTCTGCTTTCTTTTACTTTTTAACTAATTAGTTTAAAATACAAAAAGCACTCTGTTTTTTGCAGAGTGCTTTTTATTGTATTCATTATTAGCCTATAATAATTGATAAAAGGTATAGTTTTTTGTTCTAGCTATTTTCAACTGAAGCACCATAAATGATTAAAGCCAAAAGGATTGCAACAATAACAACCCCAATAATCAAGGGTTTCCATATCGCTTTTTTTGAATACCTTTCTTCATCCGGAAAATATTTTGGCATAAAGTAGTAAGAGAGTAAGCATCCCCCTCCAAGACCACATAAATAAGCCAATGAACTTTTAGGCTCTTCCGGGATGTTTACAATAACTCCTGTGATAATCGTCAACAGAATAGAAATTATCAATACTGTATATGCTTCTTTCTTTTTGTTAACCTCAATTAAATTTTGGTACAACAAAACCCCTCCGAAAAGCGTTGAAAGAAAAATAGAAAATCCTAAAATAGCTTTTTTAGAATAAATTTTTGGCAGCTTTTCTTCCATTATATTACTTCGTCAATATTATAATTCTTGTGTTCGCGGTTCGTTCTGATAATCATTTCTCCTAAGAATCCTGCAACAAAAAGAAGGCTTCCCATAATCATCATTGTTAAAGCAATAAAGAACCAAGGATTATTGGTAATTAAATGCCCATAGATTCCTCTTGCTACATCAATAAGTTTGGAAATTCCTAACCAAAGTGCTGAAAGAAAACCTACAATAAACATTAAAGTCCCAACAGCTCCGAAGAAGTGCATTGGCCTTCCTCCGAAACGACTTACAAACCAAAGGGTTATCAAATCCAAAAATCCTCTTACAAATCTTTCAGTTCCGAATTTTGAAGTTCCGTAAGGTCTTGCCTGGTGCTGTACTTCTTTTTCAGTAATTCTTCTGAAACCTGCATTGGCAGCCAGAACCGGAATATAACGGTGCATATCGCCGTATACATCTACAGATTTTACAACCTGTCTTTTATAGGCTTTCAAGCCACAATTGAAATCGTGAAGGTAAACTCCTGACACTTTTCTTGCCGCCGCGTTGAATAGTTTTGACGGAATATTTTTCGTCATTACATTATCAAAACGCTTCTTTTTCCAACCGGAAACGATATCATAATTATCATGAACCACCATATTATACAGCTCCGGAATTTCTTCGGGAAAATCCTGTAAATCGGCATCCATGGTGATTACAACATCTCCGTTTGTTCTTTCAAAGGCAGCATGAAGGGCCTGAGATTTTCCATAATTTCTGGAAAATTTAATAGCGTGGATCTGAGGATGCTGAACTTTCATATTCTCAATAATACTCCACGACAAATCCGTACTTCCATCGTCTACAAACCAAATCTCATAAGATAAATTACTGGCTGTGCACACTTTATCAATTCTTGAAAAAAGCTCTTCCAGAGAGTCTTCTTCGTTCAGTAACGGAATAACTATAGATAAATTCATTTAATTTTAATAAAAATTAGGCTTGATTTGTTTCTTCGGGCTGATGTATCGTTCTTGTTCTGAAAAACGCTCCAAAAAACACCGACAAAACTACGTAAAATATAAGAATTGCTGCAAAATATCCTGAAAAATGACTTGCGGTAAGCATATCTTTTCCCTTAACCGCCTCAGGCGTGAAGCTTTGTAATCTTTCTTTGTACTTCTGATCCAGTTCATCAATATCTTTCTGATGCTTCAGAATTTTCCTTGCAGAAGTATATTCTGTATCCAGTTCTGATTTTTGTCTTTGAACATATTGGTAGTTCAACAGGCTTTTTGCTGCAGGATCTACAAAGGTTAAAAAAGCATAAATACTGAAGATGGAAAGAATTCCTCCGATGAACATCGGAACGAATGCTCTTTTGAAAGCATCTTTAAATTTTACCACGCTATGGCTGTTCCAGTAAGATTTTACAGACCAGAAAGCAGCTCCTGCGTAAAGAATAGGCAGAACAAAAGCATTGGCTTTCAAAGAGATATCAAAATAATTGATTCCTGAGAAAAAAGTATATACTACAAAGAAAACGATCATTGTAGCAATAAAAAGTATAATTCCTAGTGTTGATGGACTTTTCGTCATATTTAAATTTTTAGAAAAAAGTTGAAAAATTTTCCCTCTAAATGTCAGGCGTTTAGCTTTACCACTGCATTTTTTCAACTAATTTTCTTTAATAAAGTTTTGAAGTTTATAAAATATTCCTACCTTTGCAACGGCAAGTCCTAAACAACCAGCTCCTGAGAATCCTCCAGGGTGGGAACGCAGCAAAGGTAATCGGTCGTAGCGGTGTGATTTAGGTAGCTTGCCATTTTTTTTTGGTTTAAAGTAAGAATAGAGGTAATTTGATAATTATCTTTTTTTGTTTTTAATACCTTACGCATCATTTTCATTTTTCTAATTTTCAGATTACCTCCGGTTCAGCTATTGATTAAAATTCGAATGTCTCCCCTAATTCCGGTAAAACAAGTTCTACATTTTTATCTGCAAAATGCTTTAGTGCACTTTCATGATTGATTTCAATGGCAGGGAAAGTATCAAAGTGACATCCGATTACTTTTGGTGTTTTCAATAGTTCTGCAGCTGCAAAAGAAGCTTTTCTAGGACACATGGTGTAGTGGCTTCCGATGGGAAGAATAGATAGGTCAATGTTTCCGTATAATCTCGGAAACAGTTCCATATCAGCCATTACTCCTGTATCACCTGCCAAATAGATGTTTTTACCCTCAGGAAGTCTGAAGATATACCCTACCGGAACGCCTCCGTAGCTTCCATCCGGGAAAGAACTTGTATGGTGAGCCGGAACCATAGAAACTTTAAGATCATCGATTTTTGCCGATCCTCCTAAGTTCACATCATCTTTGTTTTTAGCCTGCTGGAAGTAACCGCATACTTCAGGAACTCCAATGATGGTAGCTTCCGGATAATGCTGCAATACCTCTGCTACATCGGCAATATGATCACCGTGCGCATGGGTCAGCAGGATATAGTCGATTTTTTGAGCAGCGATATCAAAACCTGATTCTGCTTTTTTGTAATTGTAAAAAGGGTCACTCAAAATTGTTTTGTCCTTGTACGTGAACAGGAAACAATTTTGCCCTAAGAATTGTATTTTCATTTTAAATTTAGTTTCAATTATTATTAAACACAAATGACTCAAACAGTTTCACAAATAGCACAATGAGATGAGTGATATTCGTGAAAGCATTCGTGCCATCTGTGTTTTCTTTAATTTATTATTTCGATGGGAATTTATCCTCAATCAACCTGAGATTAATCCCATGTTCCAGATACGCTTTACACCCGTCTAAAACTGTCGTAAACCCTCCTGTATTATCATTAATTATTTTTAGCAGATCTTCGCCAGTCTGGCTGAATCCATAGCTTTTAATGATAACAAGAGTTCCTTTTTCCATGGTTTTGAATTCATAGTCTACGTTTGTTGAAGGGTCGCCCCACTCTGTTTTGATCAACTGGTTCGGAATGATCTGATGAACTTTCACCATAGATTTTACACCGTACATTTCCCATTCCCAGGTAACCGTTTTACCTTCTTCCAGTTTTCCCGTAGATTTGGTGAACCAGAAATGAGTGGTCACTTCCGGGTTGATGAATGCTTCAAAAACATCTTCAACCGGCTTTCTGATAAGCATTTGAGCTTCAACATAGACATTAGAACTCATGATATAATATTTTAGATTTAGTTAAATAAATTAAGTCCGACTGCCGTAAGAACAGCCATTACAAAAGTCATGATCCCGACCTGTTTTAGATACTGGTCTAATTCTTTCGGTTCTTTTACGGATAAAATCTTTCTTCTCAGTTTTGAGAGTGGAAATAACAGAATCATTACAATGAAAACGTAGTAGTTTTGCCCCTGCATAAAGCCATTTATTCCTAAAAACATAAGAATAAGCAGTAATGGAAGCTGTAACAACACCATTTCATAGATCATTGCATTTCTGAATCCGATTCTCAATGCAAAGCTGTTTTTTCCTGATAGTTTATCACTTTCGATATCTCTCATATTGTTCAGGTTAAGAACCGCCATACTCATCATTCCGACAGCTGTCCCCGGTAATAACATATCCCAGCTGAAGGTTTTTGTAAAGAGGAAATAACTTCCGCATACGGAAACAAGCCCAAAGAAGATAAATACGAAGATATCTCCCAATCCCATGTATCCGTAAGGTTTTTTACCTACTGTATACCCAATGGCTGCAAGAATACATGCTATTCCTAATCCTATGAAGATATAGAATTCATTCATATAGTCTGGAATGAAAGCTACGTACAATAAAGCAATAGTAGCAATGAAAGATAATGCTGCGAAAAGGATCACTGCATTTTTCATCTGCTTCGCCGTAATTTTTCCAGATGCTACCGCTCTTGCTTCAGCCTCATTGATTCTTTTGGCATCGGTACCTTTTATTCCGTCACCGTAATCATTGGCATAATTTGATAAAATCTGGTATAAAAGGGTCACCAAAAGGGCAAGGGCAAAAATTTTCCAGTCCCAGGTTCCACCTTCTCCGTAAAGTCTCCATTTTGCAATGAAAGCTCCCATAATAATTCCGCTTAGTGAAAGCGGTAAAGTTCTTAGCCTTGCGGCTTTTATCCAATCAGTCATATTATTTTCTTGTATTCATGTAAAATGTATTCATGTAAAATGATAAAAACGACACTCATGTCATTAATACTTTTTACACGAATACATCCATACAATATTTATGATATCCATTGATCTTCTCCGAAGTTAGGCTTTCTTTTTTCAAGGAAAGCATTTCTTCCTTCCTGAGCTTCTTCTGTCATATAGGCAAGACGGGTTGCTTCTCCTGCAAAAACCTGCTGTCCTACCATACCGTCGTCTGTAAGGTTCATGGCGAATTTCAGCATTCTGATAGACATCGGAGACTTGGCTAATATTTCCTGAGCCCATTCATATGCCGTATCTTCCAATTCTGCATGAGGAACAACTTTGTTTACCATTCCCATTTCGAAAGCTTCCTGAGCGGAATAGTTTCTTCCTAAAAAGAATATTTCACGGGCTTTTTTCTGACCTACCATTTTAGCAAGGTAAGCGGAACCGTACCCACCATCAAAACTTGTAACGTCAGCATCTGTCTGCTTGAAAATAGCATGTTCTTCACTTGCTAATGTTAAATCACACACTACATGAAGCGAGTGTCCTCCACCAACTGCCCATCCCGGAACCACTGCGATTACTACTTTCGGCATGAAACGGATCAGACGCTGAACTTCAAGGATGTTCAAACGATGTCTTCCGTCTTCTCCTACGTATCCCTGGTGTCCTCTGGCTTTCTGGTCTCCTCCACTACAGAATGCCCAACCTCCGTCTTTAGGACTCGGTCCTTCTCCTGAAAGCAATACAACTCCTATTGAAGGATCTTCATAGGCATCGTAAAAAGCATCGTATAATTCTGAAGTTGTTTTAGGTCTGAAAGCATTACGAACCTCTGGTCTGTTGAAAGCAATTCTTGCTACTCCGTTAGATTTTTTATAGGTAATATCTTCGTATTCCTTGGCGGTTTTCCACTCGATCATCTTATAAAAATTTTTCTCAAAGATACGGAATTGCAGAGAAATTCTCAGGTTGAAATGTAAGGTTCATCACTATAAAAAACAGAAATTTTGAATGCATGAAATTCGGCATGAAGAATTTTCAACAGAAACTGCATAGCAGGATCGAATAAATTAAACCTAACAGGTTTTAAAAACCTGTTAGGTTTATAAGTCATAACAGATCTAAAAACTCCTGCATAAAAAAATCAGGATAAGAAAATAAGAAAACCGGAACATTTCTGTTCCGGTTTTCATATCTGCTGTTTTCAAAAATGATTATTTTGCTCCAGCAGCTGTAAGTTCAGCTTCTTTCGCTTTCATTTCTTTAACTTTATCCATGTTTTTAGTTACTACATAAATTTCTTTTAATGCAGAAACCGCATCAAGACTCTTTGGATTTGCTTTATACCAACCTTCAGCGTATGGTAATGCTTTTCCGAATCTTTCTCTTCTTGCATCAATTAATTTAGAAGCTTCATCCGGCTTGTCTTTTCTCAATGCATTGATCTCGGCTACTACTTTAGCATCATCACCAATAGTTGTGTAAACCAGGTTTTGGTATGCATCAGAGAAATCAGGTTTAAGCTCGATTGCTTTTTTGAATGATTCTACAGCATCGTTAGTAGTGGCAGGATTTTTAGCCTGCATTACTCCAAGGTTATACCAGTTTGTAGGATCGTTTGGATTTTTAGCCAGCTGCTCTTTTAATCCGGAAACAAATTTATCTGTGTTTCCTGACTGAAGATACGCTGTAGTCTGAGCCTCTTTAAGTTTAGCATTATTTGGGAATTTTGCTAATCCTTTTTCAATAATGGTAAGAGCTTCAGGGCTTTTTGCATTAAGAAGCAATGAAGCCAGAGTTTCATATAAATCCGGTTCTACGCTTTTTGTCTGCTCAGTTTTGAAGTCAGAATAGTCTGCATTCTTTTTCATAAGCTCCCAAGTTGCTTTATCGAGATTTACAACCTGGCCTGTCTTCTTTTCTTTTGCAGTATAAGTAGTTTCTACTCCTGTAAATCCGGAATTAACAAGGTCTGTATATATTTTGATAGATTGGTCCGTGTTATTAGCTAACGCATGACTCAGTCCGGCATAATACATATATATTTTATTGTCCTGACCGTTAGATTTCAATAAGTCATAAACTTCAATAAACTTAGGTGCTGCAGCTGCATAATTTTTTGCATTGTATGCATCCATAGCTGCCTTATTGGCTTCCTGAAGCTTCGCATTCAGAGCATTCGCATCTTTTTGTCCGAAAACAAAAGCCGATGCTACAATAGCCATTCCTAAAATTAGTTTCTTCATAATAACTATTTTATATTTAATTGTACAATTTATTCTTCAGAATCAGAATTCTCATTATCCTCTGCCGTATTTTCATTTTCAGCCTGAGGTGCTGTATTGTCTTCCTGGTTATCAAATAGCGATCCTACCACTCCTTCTTCTGTTTCTTCAAGTTCTTCAGAATCTTCTTCTACATCTTTATCCATTTCTACTTTTGCAATGGCTGCAATTTCGTCGTTTTTCTTAAGATTGATCAGTTTTACTCCCTGAGTATTTCTACCCATTACTCTCATTTCATCCATTCCCATTCTGATAGCAACACCGGATTTGTTGATAATCATCAATCCGTCTTCGTCTGTTACATTCTGAATAGCGATCAGATTTCCTGTTTTTTCGGTAATGTTCAGGGTGATAACTCCTTTTCCTCCTCTGTTGGTAATTCTGTAGTCCTCTACTGCAGTTCTTTTTCCGTATCCTTTTTCAGATACTACAAGTACTGTTTCGTTTTCTACATCGTTCACAACAATCATACCAATAGCTTCATCATTGTCTTCCATGGCAATACCTCTTACCCCGATAGACCCTCTACCTACTTCTCTTACTTTCTCTTCAGGGAAACGGATACATTTACCATTTTTGGTAGCGATCATGATCTGAGATGTTCCATTGGTAAGGTAAGCACCTAATAACTGGTCATTATCTCTGATCTCAATTGCATTTACCCCATTTACTCTCGGTCTTGAATAGGCTTCTAATGATGTTTTCTTAATGGTCCCGTTTTTGGTTACCATCACCACGCTCATTTGATTTACGTATTCGGAATCCTTAAGATTGTTGGTTCTGATATAAGCTTTGATCTTATCATCAGGTTCAATGTTGATCAGATTTTGTACAGCTCTTCCTTTCGCTGTTTTAGAGCCTTCCGGAATTTCGAATACTCTCAGCCAGTAACATCTTCCTTTTTCTGTAAAGAACAACATATACTGGTGGTTGGTAGCAGAAACAATATATTCAAGGAAATCTGAATCCCTTGTAGTTGCTGCTTTATTTCCTACACCACCCCTGCTTTGAATTTTATATTCTGAAAGCGAAGTTCGTTTGATGTATCCTGCATGAGAAATGGTAAGAACTACAGATTCGTTAGGGATAATATCTTCGATAGACATTTCACCTCCTGAGTAATCAATTTCTGTTCTTCTTTCGTCTCCGTATTTTTCTTTGATTTCGATCAATTCATCTTTGATGATCTGGAATCTTCTTGGCTCGTTGGCTAAGATGTCTTCCAAATTTTCAATTTCCCTCATAATCGCATCATATTCATCACGGATCTTGTCAAGCTCCATTCCTGTCAAACGAGCCAATCTAAGATCCAGGATTGCCTGAGCCTGAATGTCTGAAAGTTCAAATGCTTCAATCAAGCCTTCTTTTGCAGCCTGAGGGTTTGCGCTATGACGGATAATAGAAATTGCTCTGTCTAAAGCATCCTGAGTTCCGATCACTTTCATGAACCCTTCAAGGATGTGTGCTCTTTCTTTTGCTTTCTTAAGCTCAAACTGAGTTCTTCTTACGATTACCTCATGTCTGTGCTCTACAAAGTGATGGATGATATCCTTAAGGTTCAGCTGCTCCGGTCTTCCGTGTACCAGTGCAATATTGTTGACACTGAAAGAAGTCTGAAGTGATGTATATTTATATAATAAGTTAAGAACTACATTCGGGATTGCATCGTTTTTCAACTCGTACACAACCCGAAGTCCTTTTCTATCCGATTCATCTCTGATCTCGTGGATACCAGGGATCTTTTCGTCTTTCACAAGTTCTGCCGTTCTGGCAATCATTTCGGCTTTGTTTACCTGATAAGGGATTTCAGTAACGATAATAGCGTTTCTGTTTCCGATTTCATCAAAGTTAACTTTAGCTCTTAAAACAACTCTACCCCTTCCTGTATGGAAAGCATCCCTTACTCCGTCATACCCATAGATGATACCACCTGTAGGGAAATCCGGGGCAATGATGTGCTGCATCAGCTCGTCTATTGTAATTTCATTATTATCAATATAAGCGCAGATAGCGTCTACAGACTCAGATAAGTTATGGGGTGCCATATTGGTTGCCATCCCTACCGCAATCCCTGAAGTACCGTTTACCAAAAGGTTAGGTATTTTCGTTGGCATTACTGTTGGTTCCTGTAAACTATCATCGAAGTTATTCTGGAAATCTACTGTTTCTTTGTCTAAGTCTGAAAGAACCTCATCAGAGATTTTTTTCAATCTTGCCTCAGTATAACGCATTGCTGCAGGCGGGTCACCATCCATTGAACCGAAGTTACCCTGCCCGTCTACCTGAGGATAACGTAAGCTCCAGTCCTGGGCCATTCTTACCATAGCATCGTATACAGAGGAATCTCCGTGCGGGTGGTATTTACCCAAAACATCCCCAACAATTCTCGCAGATTTTAAATATTTCCTATTAGAAAACACCCCTAGTCCATACATACCATACAGTACTCTTCTATGAACGGGCTTCAAGCCGTCTCTTACATCCGGCAGCGCTCTTGAAACGATAACGGACATCGAATAATCGATATAAGACGACTTCATTTCATCAACAATGTTGATAGGAATCAGTCTTTCTCCTTCTTTTTGCATAAACAAATTTTATTGTAATGATATTCAAACTCTTAGCTGTAAGTCTGAAAATTATTTATTTCCAATTTTTATTAACGGGCTAATTTACGAAAAAAATGCCGATTTTTGCTGTAGAATTTATCCAAAAAAATCTTAAAAATTCATAAAAATATGAGCGTACTAAGTATAACTTTCCACTGTACGAAAGATAACCTAGAAGAATGGGAAAATTATATTGATGAAACACTGGTTTTAATGACTGAAAACCTGATGGATGTAAACAAATATATTCTTTCCGAGGTACACAGCGACTTTATTGAGGAAGGCAAAAATTATAATCTCCTGTTGATCTTTGATAATAATGAATTGCGTGAAGATTTTATTAAGAGTGAGCTTTTGAATATTTCTGAAAGAATTGAGAAAAAGTTCGGACAGGAAGTTATGGTTTTCAATACATTCCTGAATCCGAAAAAATCAAGATTATAATTATAATAAAAAAGCACTGAATTCTCAGTGCTTTTTCTTTTTATCTGTGATGTCCATGACCACGGCCTCTGTGATGATGGCCACGATCGTCATAAATATACACTTTCTTTACCTGGCCTGGTGCGTAGTACCGCGCACTTCCTCCATAATACCTTTTTGCATGCCCGGGCGGCATTCTTCTTCCGTGTGGCTCATGTACTATACAAGAGGACAGCATTAAAAGGACTACACCTACCCCAACAACTTTAAACATACTTTTCATTATTTCCACTTTTTCAATTTCGATAGCGAAATATATCAATGATAATGCCAAAAATATTGAAATCAATACTACATAAATGAAATAGGTTGTTAAATTTTGTTATCAGGTCTTATTAATAGCCTCTTTTTTTAACCTGCCCTGGTGCATAATCTTTTGCACTTCCTCCAAACACTTTTTTAGCCTGTCCCGGCGGCAGTGTTTTTACGCGGTTTCCATTATTATCATGAACTACACATGATGACAGCATCAATGCCACGATAAGAATTCCTGTAATTTTAACCATATTTTTCATTAATTCCACTTTTTTAAATTTGATTTAATATAACAATGGTAATGCCAAAGGTTCAAAGTTTAGGGCTTAAGGTTGGGATACGCTCTTTTATCGTCAATGGTCAATTTTGCTTCGCAAGTCAATGGTGAATTTTGCAGAGATATTCATGTGCTTATCAAACAAATTCATTCATCATTCATCATTCATCATTCATCATTCATCATTCATCATTCATCATTTATCATTCATCATTTATAATTTTTTAAATGACTTCGCTTCTTTTTTCCATCAGGATAATGTCTTTCCACTCGCCATTGAGTTTTCCGATTTTTTTACGGACTCCTACCATTCTGAAACCGTTTCTCTGATGAAATTTGATAGAAGTTTCATTTTCGGAGAAGATATTAGTCTGTAATGTCCAGAATCCATGATCCTCGCTATCCAAAATCAATTTTTTAAGCAATACGGAACCCAATCCCTTTCCCTGATATTCGTTATCAAAATAAATGCTTACCTCTGCAACTCCTTTATAGCATTCTCTTTTGCTTACCGGTTTTAAAGCACACCATCCTACCACTTCATTTTTTTCATTTTCCAATACCCAGCGGCAGTCATTAAAATATTCCATGCTCCAGGCCTCTGCTGTGGGAACTTCCGTCTCCAGCGTGGCAATTCCACTGTCTATTCCCTGCCTGAAAATTTCAAGAACTCTGGCTTCATCGTTAGGAAGCATTTCTCTTAATTCGTAATTCATTGTATTTAATGGTATTTTCTCTTGATTTTTCTTTTAATTCTTGAATAGTGGGTCTGCTTGCTTTTTTCATCCTGGGAAACAACACTGATATTCCCATCCACTTCCAGAACAGAAATTTTCACATTCTGTATGTTTTCAATCCCGTGTTCCCGTATTGCTTCTTCCAATTCACTTTCTGTAATTTTTACCCGGTTCAGGGCTGCCTGGTCTGCGACTCCATCCCTGATCAGGATAACCGGCTCATCTTCCATAAAAGCCTGAAATGAACGGCTGGAAAACATAAGCCTTTTCAAAATAAAATTAGCAGCAAACAAAACCAATGCCGCAATAATCCCTCCCTGCAAAGAGGTATCAGGGCCTACCATAGCATTCTGAACAGCATTTGAAATCAGGAGCAATAATACAACGTCTCCCGCATTGAGCTGGGAAAGCTGATTTTTACCAAATAAACGGATAGCAATCACCATGAAAAGGTAAACGCAGAGGGAACGGACAGCAACGTTAAGGATAGGATCCACAATTTTTTTTATCTACTCAAATGTATCGATTTTTTGTATTATTTTGATGTGTCAGAATAAATATATTGCTGTCCCGGACAGCAGTTGAATATTTCCGGAAAGTATTTTATTGGTATAAGATTTAACTATTATCCTGGAATTATACTCTAAAAATGACAAAATTATTTCTGTATTTAGAAGAGAATTTGTTCAAGTAACCCAGCAATAGAAAAAGCCGCTTCTAAAAAGCGGCTCTGTTTTTATGGACACTGAACGATTGGAACGTCGCTGCAAATTACTTTATTTGCCCATTCGCAAAACGTACAGTATTTTCTTGGTTCTCCTCCGTACACTGACTTCAAGTCTGACTTCGTCAGCTTCTTTACATTTTTCATATCGTTTTAAATTTATGGTACACCAAAATTAAAACCTATCTGTTTACCTTTTATTACAACTTGAACTGATTAGTTTCCATTATTCACACATTTTTGAATAATATCTGATAAATACTATCTGCTGTGAATTTCGACCGTTACTGGCATTACATAAGTATAGGCAACCATGTTATCCGTAAGCTTTTTGCGGTCTACTCTATAATCAAGATCACTCAGCACGGTTTCAATTTCTTTGCTTACGGTTTTGCAGTCTCCTGTAGAATGAACATTGACGATTTTTCCGTTTTTTGCAATATCAAATTTTACCACTGAATTTACGGTTCCCTGTTTATAATCAGGATTGGTAAGGTCAAAGTTGGCTTCCAACTTATTTCTGATATCAGTAAACGTTTCACTTTTATTCAGCTGAATTTCCTGAATGGTATTATGATCTGTTGTCTGGGCTTTGGCAGTGTTTAAAACGGCAGCAAAACCGCAAACGAAAAGTGAAGCAACCCATATTTGAATTTTATTTTTCATAACTAACTGGTTTTAAATATTATACTAACCTATTTTTGTATCTCTTAACCAAAGTTATTAAAAATAATTCATATTAATTTTACATTCAGTTAACATTAGGTTAACATTAAAACATAATTAATTGATTATCAATGGTATAAATTTTAAAAATAATTGAAAATTTAATATTGGAGGTGATTTTTAAGCATAAAAAGGGCTAAACTTGATTAGTTTAGCCAATTATTATCTCATTTTTATTTTAAAAGTTGATCAATATCCTAATGTACATTATTTAGATTCCTTTGGAATGATAAAATGCTGCCTAATTTTTATAGATACTTATTCCAGTTCCCTCTTCAAGAACTTGCCGGTCAGGCTTTTCTTAGATTTTACAATTTCTTCTGGAGTTCCCTGTGCTACGATCTGTCCACCGTACTTTCCTCCTTCCGGTCCTACGTCAATAATATGGTCTGCTAATTTTATAACATCCATATTGTGTTCGATGATAATGAACGAGTTTCCAAGTTCTACCAGCTGGTTGATCGCATCCATCAGGATTTTTACATCTTCAAAATGAAGTCCCGTAGTTGGTTCATCAAGGATATAAAGGGTGTTTCCGGTTTGTCTTTTGGACAGTTCGGTTGCTAGCTTGGTCCGTTGCGCTTCCCCTCCTGAAAGGGTTGTCGACTGCTGTCCAAGGGTAATATATCCCAAACCTACATCCTGTAATGTTTTTACTTTCGCAAAAATCTTAGGAATCGGCTGGAAGAAATCTACCGCCTCATCAATCGTCATATCCAATACGTCAGAGATTGATTTTCCTTTGTAACGAACTTCCAGCGTTTCTCTGTTGAAACGTTTTCCGTTGCAGGTTTCGCAATGAACGTATACATCCGGAAGGAAATTCATTTCGATCACTTTTAATCCTCCGCCCTGACAGGTTTCACATCTTCCGCCTTTTACATTGAAAGAGAATCTTCCCGGCTTATACCCACGGATTTTACTTTCCGGCAGTTCGGCAAAAAGGTTTCTGATATCGGTAAACATTCCTGTGTAGGTAGCAGGATTAGATCGTGGTGTTCTTCCGATTGGAGTCTGGTCTACGTCTACAATTTTATCAATATTATCTAATCCTTCAATCTTTTTGTATGGTAACGGCTCCTGAACTGCTCTGTAGAAATGTTTGTTCAGGATCGGATATAAAGTTCCGTTAATCAGGGAAGATTTTCCGCTTCCTGAAATACCGGTTACCACCACCAGTTTTCCAAGGGGAATATCAAGGGTTACGTTTTTAAGGTTGTTTCCCGTTGCTCCTTTTAAAAGAATATTTTTACCGCTTCCTGCCCTTCTTTCTGCAGGAATTTCTATTTTTCTTTTTCCATTAATGTATTGAGCCGTGATGGTATCTGCTTTCAACAGATCTTTTGGCTTTCCCTGCCAAAGAATTTCTCCCCCGAATTTTCCGGCTCTTGGGCCAATATCCAATACCTCATCAGCTTCCAGGATCATGTCTTTATCATGTTCCACCACCAATACAGAGTTTCCGATGTCTCTAAGGTTTTTCAGGGAATGAATCAGCCTTTCATTATCTCTCTGGTGAAGCCCGATACTTGGTTCATCAAGGATATACAATACATTCACCAATTGAGATCCAATCTGTGTTGCCAGACGGATCCTCTGTGATTCTCCTCCTGAAAGGGTTTTTGAACTTCTGCTGAGGCTTAAATAATCCAACCCTACATCCAGTAAAAACTGAAGCCTGGTTTCGATCTCTTTTAAGATCTCGTGAGCAATGATTTTATTTTTTTCTGAGAATTTGTCTTTAACGTCAGCTAACCAATCTTTTAAATCAGCTAAGCTTAAACCATTTACCTCAGCAATATTTTTCCCATCAATTTTAAAACTTAAACTTGAAGGCTGAAGGCGGCTTCCATGACATTCCGGGCAGGTTTCTTCTGTGGTGAAATGTCTTTCCAATAAAATGGCTTCATAAGATTCTCTTTCATCAATAAGTTCTTCCATGAAAGCGATAAGCCCATCGAAACCAATTTTTATTTTCTTGGTAATTCCTGCATACTTCAGATCTTTATTGAATTCTTTATGACATCCGTTGTAGATATAATCCAGGGCTTCTTCCGGAATATCCTGCAGTGGGGTTGTTAATCCTAATCCAAAGATCTCAAGAATATTTTTAATCTGGGAAAGAATCCATTTGTTCGACTTGATGTCTTCCAGTGGTAATAATCCTCCCTGATTGATGGATAGTTTTGGATTGTCTATAAAGTAATCTGTATTGATCTTTTTAATGGTTCCCAGACCTTTACAGTTCGGGCAGCTTCCTTTTGGAGAGTTGAAAGAGAAAGTATTCGGTTCCGGCAACGCCAGAGAATATCCAGTTTCTGCATCCATCAGGTTTTTGGAAAAGTATTCAATATCTGTACTTCCCAGTTTCTGAATTCCTATAATTCCTTCCCCCATTTCCATTGCTGTACGCAATGATTTTTCCATTCTTGCTTCTGAAGCATTCTCCCCGATAATCCAACGGTCGATCACGATGTCAATGTCGTGGGTTTTATAACGGTCAAGTTTTAAGTCGTATTCAATATCCTGAAGCTCACCATCAATCCTTGCCTGTCCGTAGCCTTTTTTAGCCATCTGCACAAAGAGCTCATGGTAATGTCCTTTTCTGGAACGCACCACGGGTGCCAAAAGCATGATTTTCTCTTTTTTATAGTTTTCTTTGATGGCTTCAAGAATCTGATCTTCGGTATAGCTTACCAATTTTTGTCCTGTAGATAAAGAATACGCATCTGAAACTCTTGCATACAACAGACGCAGAAAATCGTACAGCTCAGTAACCGTTCCTACGGTAGAACGCGGGTTTTTATTGGTCGTTTTCTGTTCGATGGCGATTACCGGAGAAAGTCCCTCAATTTTATCGACATCGGGACGTTCCAATCCACCCAGAAACTGACGTGCATAGGCAGAGAATGTTTCAATATAACGACGCTGACCTTCTGCAAAAATAGTATCGAAAGCCAATGACGATTTTCCACTTCCGGAAAGGCCGGTAATCACGACCAATTCATTACGTGGAATTTTTACATTAATATTTTTAAGGTTGTGTTCACGTGCTCCGTAAACTTCTATATATTCTGTTGATTTGCTCATAATTCGGAGTGACTTTGCCTGAAAATCACAACGTGCAAAAATACGAAAATTTATAGACTTTTTTTGAATTTAAAAGGGATAAAAGTTTCATAAAAAATTCTTAGGTTTTGTTAATGTACTGAACCCGATATTATTGAATTTTCTGAAATGATTCTTATTTTCGAGTCATTATGTTTTGGCTAAAGCCAATGAAAAGCTCATTCATAAAAACGGGCTAAAGCCCGTTCCTATTGATATAACTCAACATGATATTAAAAATGCCGTAGCGGGTACGGCATTTTATATTTTAATTTTTTCAAAGGAATTACATATCCTGAAATTCAACATCTTCATTGGTAATCCTTACAATATATTCAATTCCGTCGATGGCTTTGGCAATGATCTGGTTTCTGATGATGTTCGACATATTTTCCCAGTAGGCTCTTCCATAGAAAGAATAATTCTGAGGAATGATCTCTACTTCTACAGTTCTTACAAATCCTTCTTTAGGTTTGTTGCTGATCATGGTTCCTCTTCTTACCCTTACTTCCCTTACCTCATCTTTCAGAATCATGCGGCAGTAGTTTTTTACATCTTCCAAAGAAATGATTTTATCTCTGGTTGTCAGGGCATATTTATACGCCTGAATACTATCTGTGCCTTTCTGTTCTTCAGCTCCGCCTAATGTTTCTGTAAGCAATATGACAGTTTGCGATTTCAACTGGTTGGAAAGTTCAGTTCCCGGACGCATATGATTGGCCAGCGTACAGTGTGTCACCCAGAAAGAAGCGTAAGTGTGGTCTGTTTTTTCTACCGGTTCCATGATGACATAATTCAGCTCCTGTCTGATATTTCTCTTGGCATTGTTTACTTTCTGTACCATGGATTTCATTTTATCGGACATTTCGCTGAGAACTCCTTTTACATTGTCTCTGTTCAAAAGGGAAAATGCTGCAATTTCATCTCTTGTGAGTTCCAGAACATTGGCAATCATATCAACAGCATTTCTGCTGGTGAAACGTTCCATTCCTCCTTTTCTTACCGTATACAATCCTTTTTTAAGATCATCTGCCGGCGTGAAAGGGATTTCGGTATATTTTCTGCCGTCGCCGTCCTGTACTTCGTCTACATATAAGAAATGCTCCCCTTCGTCTGTTACCAAAGGAATATTATTTCCCATGATATCAAGGCTGTATTCTGTTTTTTTCCAGCCTCTGTTGTAGATTGGAAAAGCATTCAGCACAAACGAGAAATTATCCAGTATTTCTGCTGAAAATTGTGGAGGGAACTCAAAAGTAAGCCATAAGTATTTTTTGTTATCCAGAAACTTTGTAATCTCTTCTTTTCCTGTCAGGAAGTCAAGATTCTGCGGAAGCTGCCCCGGTTCCGAGAACAGGCTTTGAGAAATTCCTGTTACTTCGATAAATTTGTGGCGGTAGATACTTTTAATATCCTCAATCACTTTATTTCTGATGGACTGTTCTTTGAACATCTGTTCATAGCCATCGTTATGGCTTTCTGTAAGGTAGCTTAATCCTTCTCTAACAAATAAAGGGTTACCATTGCTTGAAACGGTGATGTATGGTAATAATTTATATACAAAATCAAGGTGTTCAAAAGCCGGATTGGAGCAGAATATGCTCAGATACTTCGGAAAGTTTTCACTTATATATTTGCTGACATCTACCCCTATTGTAATTTTTCTGTAATCTTCAGGTCTTCCCTGGAATCTTGCAACAGGAATTTTATTAAACCTGTCGTCAATACTGTAGCAGGTATTTCCTACAAACATGATGGAGGTGTGAACTTTATTGATCCTCACATTTCCTACCGGCGTAAAAGGAATATTCAGCTGTTTGTCTGACTCTGATTTTACAGTGGATGTCATCTGTTTACGGAAAAAAAATTCCGTGTGTTCCAATAAGACCTCAGAAGAATCATAGGGCTGCGTAAAAGCTACAGAATGAGCCGGAATAGGATGGGTATAAATAGACGGTGTAAGGAGTTTTGCGAGTTTTTCCAATATACGGGCATTCACCGTCTGTATTTCATTATTCGCTTTGAAAACTTCTGTACTGAATGCATCTATCAACAGTTTTACAAAAGGGTCTAAAGACTGTGGACTTCTGAGTCCCCATACCTTAGTTGCATTCTGAAGCATTCTTGCTTTTACAGATTCTTTGGAATAAATATTCTGATCTAAATTCATAATTTTCTTTCGCTGTTAAAAATATTAATCAATAGACATCGGACTTAGAAACAGCTCTGTTGAAAAACTGAAACGTTCTCCTGTTTCCTCCATTTTTGCATTGATGGCAATTCTTACTTTCTTTTTAATTTCGGTGTGTTCTTTGGTATCGTAGCTGTGCTCTACAAATTGTATATGAGCATCTATCTGCGGATTTACGATTCTTGGTTCATATTCCTGAATCTGTCTTCTTAAGCTTTTGATAAAAACGCTTTCCCAGATGGCACTTGTTACTCCATTATCGAATTCAAGGTTCCAGACATCGTTTCCATAGTTTTCATCATATCTGTTCTCCCCTTTTTTGGTGGTGATCAGCAGCATAATATTGTGGGCAATACTTTCCCCCATATCGCAGGTATCGATACTTCCGCCTTCGGTCATTAAAGTAGACGGTACGAAAGGCATTCTGTAATTTGGTGTATCCATAACTTATTGTTTTTACTTCATGGTCCTGTTTTAAAAACGAAATACCAAAATACACATTTTCGACAAATAATGAATAATGATTACCATACTTTAAAATATTATTCAAAAATAAGGGCCTTCAAAAATGAATTGAAAGCCCTGAATCTGTTATCATATTTTATTTTAAGCATCTGCTTTTTTTTCTGTTGATAAAATAGTACACCGGAAGCCCCAGTAATACCAGCACAAAGCCGGGCCATGTATACTGCTGTTTGTAAATTAACAATAAGATGCAGAAGCAGGTTCCTATCAGAAGGTAAATAATTGGTGTTACCGGATACAGCCATGTTTTATAGGGTCTTTCCAGCTCCGGCTGTTTCATTCTTAAATAAATCACTCCAAAAACCGTAATCATGTAGAACAGGACGATCACAAAAGAAATCATATCCAGCAAATTACCGTACTGCCCGCTCAGACAAAGAATGGAAGCCCATACTCCCTGCATCCATAATGCATTTTCCGGAACTTCATTTTTATTGTTTTTTTCTGCAGATTTAAAGAACATTCCGTCTTTGGCCATTGTCTGAAAAACCCTCGCTCCAGCCAGAATCAATCCGTTATTGCATCCAAATGTAGAAATCATGACCAATAAAGCAATGATTATAGTTCCGGCACTTCCAAAAATATTCTGAGAGGCTGCAACGGCTACCCTGTCATTGGCTGCAAATGCAATTCCGTCCCTGTCTAATGCATTTAAATATACATAATTGACTGCTATATAAAGAATCATTACCGCAGAAGTACCATAAATCATCGATTTTACCACATTCTTTTTAGGATTTTCAATTTCGCCGGAAACAAATGTTACACTTTCCCAGGCAACAGAACTGAAAACAGAGCCTACCATTGCCGCAGCAATTCCGCCTAGAAGAGTCATTCCTCCGATCGGCTCCCAGCCTTCTTTAAGAAAGTTACCGGTAAAATCTTTTTTAAGGTTACTAAAAGCATCAGTGCCCCAGCTAAAATTTTCTGATAAATGAGAAAGATCTACCAATATAAAGCCTGCAGCAATTAAGCCTAATAGCGCTATAACTTTGGAGCCTGTAAAGATATTCTGAAGAATTTTTCCACTCTCTACCCCTCTGGTGTTGATATAGGTAAGCAAAACGATAATAGCAATCGCCAGAACCTGGATCCATGTAATTTTAAATTCACCACTTTGAAAAATAGGTGCGGCATCGTTGAGTGAAGGAACCAGATAAGCTGTAAACTTACCAAAAGCCATTGCTACAGCAGCAATAGTTCCGGTTTGTATTACCGTAAACAATCCCCATCCGTAAAGGAAACCCATTTTTTTCCCGAAAATTTCTTTCAGATAGGTATATTGCCCTCCGGCTTTCGGAAACAGTGCTGACAGTTCTCCATAACTTATGGCTGCAGCTACTGTCATTATTCCTGTGATAACCCACACTATAATCATCCAAAACCCAGATCCCAGGTTTCGCATCATATCAGCACTTACAATAAAGATCCCGCTTCCGATCATAGACCCCATCACGAGCATGATGGCGTCCCATAGTTTCAGTTTTTTCTGCATAGTCAAGTATAGGGCTCAAATATAATCAAATCTGTCTTAGATTTTGAATTTTATTAAAAATTCATCTAAACACCTGTTTTTTGTTATTTTTTATGCTGTTATGATTCAATTTTAATTAGTATTTTTGGAAAAAATATTAAACATGAAATTTCAAGCGATATTATTTGCTGCAGCTTTAACAGCTTCTTCATTAGCATTTGCTCAATCCGGTCCACCGGCTGGCAAGGCTTTGGTAGGTGATACATACGGGGATCAGGTAACTGCATCCGCTGAATCCAAAGCCATCACGGTAGATAAACTGAATAAACAGCTTAAAAAAGACAACAAGAAAGTTGAGAATGTTGCTATTAAAGGAAAAGTAACGGATGTCTGCGACAAAAAAGGCTGCTGGCTTACCATTCAGACAGAGGATAATTCTAACTTTTTTGTAAAAATGAAAGATTATGCTTTCTTTGTGCCCACGGCGCTAAAAGGTAAAAGCGTAGTGTTGGAAGGAAATGCAGAAAGAAAAGTAATTTCTGTTAATGAGCAGAAACATTATGCAGAAGATGCCAAAAAATCTCAGTCTGAAATTGACGCAATTACCCAGCCTAAAGAAGAAATCAGATTTGTAGCGAACGGAATTAAAGTGGTTAACTAAACTTTAATTATTGAATAAAATTTATTTCTAAGGTTAGATTTTGGCTAAAGCCAGATGAATTTTTTTACATTAAATGGGCAAAAGCCCATTCCTATTGAATACGAATCTTTAGAATTAGATATAAAACTTCGGCAGCCCTGCAGGGCTGCCGAAGTTTATTTTATGTGGTCATTGTATTGACTTTTCTTTTTCAAACGTTGCCGACAAGTGCTATTCAAAATGGCAACCTTTTAATCTTCAATTTTAAAATCCACAACAGCATCCAGTTTCGGATATTTAGTTGCAGAAATAAATTTCTTACCGGTACAGTCTATTTCCAGCCAGCCTTTTTTTTGTTTCACATCTCCTGCTTCCATTACAAAAGGAACGAAAGAAATATCATCTTTCCCCTGTTCTTTGATTTCCCTGTATTGAACAGCAATATCCAGAATACATTCATGCTCCGTATTCAGTTTTACATTTCTGTAAATAATATCATAATGGGTTTCTTTATTCTCAGGAATTTCAAGGTAAGTTTCCCAGCCTGTGATATCAGAGTTCAGCTCACTGATTGCCTTTAAAGCATAATAAAGAGCAATCGTATAATATTTTCTGGTTCCTTTTCTGGTATAATCATCTACAAAGTGGCCGCCTTCAAATAAGATCGTAGGCATTCCTGCTTTGATAAAATTATCTCCTGTAGAAGTCGGATAGAATTCATCAGAATATCTTCCGATCTGGTTTGGAATCATTTCTTTCAAATGGCTGTATACACTTCCGATGACTGCCATACATTTTTTCCTGTTTTCAGTCACGGTACGCTCTACATTTTCGGACGGTGCCAGAAAGGAAAGTGTAGCAGGGTGAATACCATCAGTGGTAAAGATGGTTCTCTGCTCATGGAGGTTTAATGCATAATCGTATTTTTTTGAGGCCGCAGCCTTTTTCAGGAATTTAATCTCCTTACTTGCTTCGTTATGAAAATCTCTGTTCAGATCAATATCAGCAGCGTTCAGTCGGGTCCATCTTTCGGACCCGTCCGGATTCAGCATGAAAATAAAGTCAAGTCTTATGGTACTGAACAATTCCTCTTTCATTTCGGGAGCTTTATCAAGACTTACTAAAAGGTCAAGCATCGCATGAGTAGCATTGGATTCATTGCCGTGCATTTGTGACCAGGCCAATACCTGAATACTTCCGGTTCCGATGCTTAATTGATAAATAGGTTTATCTAAATAGGATGTTCCGATCTCCTGAATATAATCGCTGAGATTTGCCTGTAGGTAATAAAATAATTTTTCAGGGGAAATATAACGATTTGAGAAATCGGGGGCTTGAGAGTAGATCTGTTCAAAATTCATTTTGAGAAATAATTTACAAGAATCAAATTTAACCATTTTTGGTCAAAAACTTAAATTAACATTTGTAAATATTGATAAAATCCTAGAATTTACATTTGACATCTGTTTTGAAAACTGTTTACATGATTTAAATCTAACCCATTTTAACGCTAGAAATTAAATTAACACTTGTAACATTGTTAAACAGCTATGGAAGACAATTTGTCTGTTGATAAAATTATGGATTGCGAATAATTTAATAGCACCTATTCAAAACGTTAAAAGTCAGTTAATTACAAAATCCATCTAAATGATTTTTGCAATATTACTTGAAGTATGAAATTTACTGCATAACTCCGTTTGAGGGTTATTTTATTAAACATGAGAATTGTGGAAAACTTGATTAATTATCATTGTATACAAATGTAAAATGTCTGAAAAAATCCAATTGGGTATATAATTTTACTTTAATTGAAATTTTTAAACCATTTTTTCTTATGATAAGAAATAAAGTATTTTAATGAAACCTTATTGCACCTCCATTTAACATTCTTCATACCCTATTATAGGGTGTTTACAGAATTAATTTACTGTTGTAACAGACAAAATATGCTTATAACAGCTATAGACAAGGTATTTACCCGGAGTTTTAAACATGCAGAAGAGTTTTATCAGTTAATTATGTAAACAGTAAATTTTAACAGTTTGTAAAGGTCAAACCACCTCCCGAAAAGCTTTAATTTACATTCTTAAACCAGCTTTTATATAAAACTGGAGGTTAATAAGTTGCTTATTAATTGATATAAATCTGAAAGGCTATAAATTAATTTAATATTAAATACATTTGTAATTTAATTATAATAGATTGATTTCAAATCAATTATTAGCATGTTACAATTGTATACAAAGAATAGGGTAGGTTATTTACAATTGTATTTTGCATTTGTAAATTATATGAGTTACATTTGTAAAATAATTAAAGGCTTATTTTTATGAGTTTAAATGAAAGAATTTCCAAAATTATAGAGTATTCCAATCTTACTCCCTCTGAGTTTGCAGACGAGATTGATGTACAGCGTTCATCCATTTCGCATATTACATCAGGAAGGAACAAACCCTCTCTTGAGTTTATCATAAAAATAAAATCCCGGTTTCCGGAACTTCTTTGGGACTGGCTGGTTACCGGTGAAGGCGCGATGCTGAAATCCCAACTTCCCGAAGCAGAAATCAGCGAAGAACATACTGAAGAGGAAAAAATAAAGACGACTCCACTCCCCGATCTTTTCACGATGATGAATGACGATGATGAATTTGGAAGTGATGAAACGGAAACAGAAGCTCCAAAATTAAGTCCTGGAGAATCCGTTACACCGGCCCAAGATAAAGCTCCTGAAAAAATATCGGATTCTCAGCGATTAGAAAATCCCAGCAGTGAAATATTAGGTCAACTATTTGGTAATCAGCAAAGTAAAATAAAACGTATTGTTTTGTTCTATGAAAATGGAAAATTTGAAAGTTTTGAGCCCTAAAAAAACCTGATCAAAAAGTGACCAGGTTAAAAATATTTGAAGAAGAAAACTAAAGCTATTGCTTTATTTTATTTTGAAAATTTGCGGGCATCAGATGAAGAGGTTTTATTTCATATGTTCCCTCCTTTTTTCTACCAATCCGGATATTTATTATAAAGGATAATAATTTATCTGTTTATCGTAAATCCTGTCACAGGATAAGCTCATTACAGTAGATGAAACATTTCATTTGTTAGTTTTTATAACGTTATCAAATATAAATATTTAAAATCAAATCAACAATAAAAACACCATTATTTTAATATATAATTAATACAAATAACAATTGAGTCGATTATTACTAATTCGAATCGGATTTTAAGGTCTGTATACTCTCACTACAGCAGAAATGTGGTTAATTATAATAAAAAGACCTGCGTAACTGCAGGTCTGGTAGATTTTATTGAGATGAAAACTATTGTTTTCTTCTTCTTTCAAGTTCTTTTTTAATAAGGCCAAGCTCCCTTCCGGTTTGTCCGGCTACAGAGGTATTTTCCTGGGCTCTTCTCGTTAAATACGGAACAACATCCTTTACAGGTCCATATGGAAGATATTTAGCCACATTATAGCCTTTATCAGACAAGTAGAAGGTGATATTATCACTCATTCCGTAAAGCTGCCCGAAATATACGTGTGGATTACCGGTTTCCAGAGATTTTGCTTTCATTTTATCCATAATCAACTCTGAAGAGATCTCGTTATGGGTTCCGAAAAACGCTGAAACCTTATCCAGGTGCTCCATAACAAAGTCGATTCCTGCATTATAGTTTTTATCTGAAGCCTCTTTGTTTGGCTGAATAGGATCTGCATAACCTTTTTCTGCTGCTCTGGCTCTTTCTTTTTCCATATAAGCACCACGAACGATCTTATAACCGATGAAGTAATTCTTCTCTCTTGCTCTTTGAAGATGTGCTTCCATGTACTCGAGCCTTCCTGTTCTGTACATCTGGATGGTATTCCAAACGATAGGTTTCTGCTGGTTATATTTCTCCATCATCTCCTCACAAAGATGGTCAGCGGCATCCTGCATCCAGGTTTCTTCAGCATCTACCATTACTTTTTTATCATTTTCATGACAAAGGCTGCATACTTCATCAAATCTTTTCACAACTCTCTGCCATTCTTCTTTTTGGCTGGTCGTAAGCTCCACTCCTTTTCCAACAGCTTCATAAAGATCAATTCTTCCAAAAGCTGTAGGCTTAAATACAATAAAAGGGATTGCCGGATTTCCTACTGAGAATCTTACAATATCCTTAATTTCTTTGCAAACCGCATCAAAAGTTTCCTCATCTTCTTTCCCTTCAATAGAGTAATCGAAAATACTTCCAACCCCTCTTTTAAAAAGCTGCTTCACCACTTTCATACTTTCTTCACGGGTTTCACCTCCGCAGAACTGCTCAAATAAGGTATTCTTTACAATTCCGGTAACGAAAGGAAAGTTGTTGTGTACTGTGAAATTCAGAACAGATGTTCCAAGGCTTGTAAGAGCGGGCTGTTCAATCATTTTAAACATCCAGTAAGCCTTTCTCAATTGTGCATCAGACTTGTCTGCAAATGCAATTTTAGTATCATTAAAAATGGGCATTCCTATTTATTAAATTTAGTTAGGCAAAGGTAATAATAACCTCAGTTTATTTAAAGAATTTTTTTTACAATTTATGCTCTATTCCGTTTAAAAGCATCGCTATAATTCCTACAAATACCCAAAAGCGTAATAGATTCAACGTAAGAAAGTTACTTCTTCGGGACGCATTTAAAAGAAGATAAATGCATACAATCATGATAAAAAGCCCTCCGGCAAAATAATATGCCATAAATCCTGTAACCCCGGTTTTGGTGATGATTTTCATAGAAACTGCCATGGTAACCACCAATAAAGAAGTCAGAATAATTTTCGTATTTCTGGTTTTAAAATAATTAGGGATCGTAATGTATCCGAATGTTTTATCTACACTTCTGGTAAGAGTATCTTTCACAATATCAATGCATAGCAGGATAAGAAAAAGAAAAACAGCCATCAGAAATACTTTTTTGGAAAAGGTTTCATAGTATACCATCATTCCAAAGAACGGGTATAAGGTGAGGCTGACAAAAGTGAGATTATTCAGGATCAGTATTCTGCTCAGTTTATGGCTGTAAAACCACATAAAAAACTGATAGATTACAAAAAAAACAAAGACATTATGGGAAATCATCCAGGCCACTCCCAGAGAAATAGCACTCAGTGCCAGATAGGCGTATAAAAAGTACTTCTGCTTGATGAAGCTCTGGACCCTTGTTCTGAAAGGTTTTACAATATGATCTTTTTCCAGATCATAGAACTGGTTAATGATGCCACCCGCCAGAATGGTAAGAACGGTACAGAAAATAATCCCGTGAACTTTAAAATCAAATACGAAATTTCTGAAGGATTCTTCCTGGTTGAACAGGAAAAAAGTAGAAACGTAGAGTGCAAATGTCAGCAGAGCTGCTACAAAAAAACGTGCTCCGAGCAAAAAGCCCACAAATTGTGAAAATCTGTAAAATAGAGATTTTGAGATATAGTTTTTAGATTGGAAAGTTTCTTTTTCAGAATTCATTCCAAGCTGTTTAAAATCTGTAAATCACTTCTTTTTGGAAGCCTTCAAGCATTTTTTCTGCTTTTGCATAATCTTTGGTAAATCCTAAGATATAGCCGCCACCACCGCTGCCGCACAGTTTCAGGTAATATGCATTAGAATCCAGGCCTTTTTTCCAGATATTAAAAATACTTTCAGGAATCATCGGACGGAAATGTTCATAGGCCCAGTGGGAAAGCTTTTTCAGGTTTCTGAAAAACGGGTTCATATCTTTTTTAAGGAAAGAATCAATACATGCATTATTGTAACGGATGAACTCTTCTTTCAATGTTTTGCGGAAACCTTCTGTTTTCATTTTTTCAAAGAAAATCTGAATCATAGGACCTGTTTCGCCTGTCATACCGGAATCAATCAGGAAAATAGCTCCTTTTCCTTCTTCTCCATCCGGAATGTTTACCCTGTCTAAATTTTCTTTATTTTCAATAAGGATTGGCAGGTTCATATAACAGATCAGTGGATCCATTCCTGAACTTTTACCATGGAAATAGCTTTCCATTTCTCCGAAAACAGCTTTTAATTTTTTAAGATTATCTTTTGAGATATTTTCAGGATTCAGTTTGCTGATCGAATATTTTTCAAAAATAGCAGCGACCAGAGCTCCGGAACTTCCCACTCCATATCCCTGGGGAATATTGGAATCAAAGAAAAGTCCGTTCGAAATATCATTCTTGAAGCTTTTGATATCCAACTTAAAATCGTCGGAAAGATCAAGTGCTGTAAGAAATTCTGAATATTTCTGCAGATGCCTGTTGGAATTGAGCTCAAATTCGGAACTCAGATCTGAAAATTTTAAAGTTCCCTTATAGAAGCTGTAAGGTACTACAAGCCCCTGGGAATCTTCAATCATTCCATATTCTCCAAACAGAATTATTTTTGCATAAAATAAAGGGTTGGTCATATTGACAATAAATCTTTTTGCAAAGTTAAAAATTATTCCGCTGAATATAAGCAAAACCCAGGCCGAATTGTCATCTATTTTACTTTCTTCAGTTCTTCTATTAAAAATACGAAAAAAAATACAATAAATAAACATAATTGTAAGGATAAATTGAATATACTCATCCATAAAAAAAGACGTTACAAATAACGTCTTTTAATTTTTATAATGTTTCTCTGTCTTTTCTCATTTTGACCTTCAGGAATCTGATTAAAATAAGTCCTGCGGCAAAGAACAGAGTCATTGACAATGCTGCAATACGCATATTATTAAAATGTTCAATCAGTGTGGCAAAGATGAATGTACCGATGATGATCGCTATTTTTTCCAGCACATCGTAGAAACTGAAATACGTTGTATTCTCCATAGAGTTTTCAGGAAGCAGTTTTGAGTATGTGGATCTTGACATCGCCTGAAGACCACCCATCACCAAACCTACTACTGCCGCTACTCCGTAGAACTGATATTCTACCGTTGGATTTTCTTTGTTAAGGAAATATGCCCACAGACACGCTATAATCCAGAGTATAATCGCAATTGAAATAACATTCTTGTTTCCGATTCTCCTGGATAATCTTGAAAAGATAACAGCCCCGATAATGGCCTCAATCTGGATTACCAAAAGGGTTCCGATCAGTTTATCCTGTGCAAGGTTGATCTCACTTTTTCCAAATAAGGTGGCCATCAGGAAAATAGTCTGCATTCCTACACTGTAAAAAAAGAAACTGGACAGGAAGAATTTCAGGTTTTTATCTTTAAAAAGCTCTCCTCCTACTTTAAACAGTTCATGGAAGCTTTCTTTTGCAATATCTTTATAGAAGCTCAGGTTATCTTTGAACACTTCAAAGAAACCACCCTGCTCTTCATGTTTTTTGAAGATATTTTTATAATTCAGTAATACAAGATCTTTAGGAAGTTTATCTTTCACATCCCCGAATTGCGGAAGGTGCTTGAATGTATATTGGGAGAAACCGAACCACCAGGCTCCGGTCAACAGGAAACTGATTCGTGTAAATAATAGCTGCTGAGCTGCCCCTTTAGCAAAAACCTGGATCAGTACCAAACAGATGACTACTAAAACTACAGAACCAATATAGCCGTAGACATATCCCCTGGCAGAAAGCGCATCCTGCCTGTCCGGTGTTGCAATATCCGGAAGGAAGGAATTATAAAAGACTAGACTTCCCCAGAATCCGACGCTGGCCGTAATACTGAATAAAAGTCCGAGAAATACATTGTGCATGCCTGTAAACATTGCCAATCCCATACATGACGTTGCCCCCAGATAACAGAAAAACTGCAGGAAAGATTTTTTATTTCCGATCGTATCTGCTAAAGAAGATAAAAACGGGGACAGCAATACTACGATAAAGAATGATATGGTAAGTGAATATCCGTATACGGCATCGGGCTGATATTCTTCACCAAAAATTTTAATCATATGCCTTACCGGAACATCAATCCATGTTTTTGTTTCCACTACGTATTCTTTTTTCTCGTATGCGGTGGTAAGGATAGAGTAATAAATGGGGAAAATGGTAGAGGTAATAACCAGGGAATACACCGAGTTTGCCCAGTCATATACAGCCCAGGCTTTCATAATCTTTGGATTATTCTTTATGTTTTTAGGCTGTCGATTCTCAGTTTCAGACATTTCAAATATATATTAGTAGCACAAAAATAGAAAAACTACGGAATATTCGACGGTTTTTAATTTTATTTTGGAAATAATAATTGTAAGCGATTGAAATAATTCATCAAAGTTTTCAGCTTGACTAATAGGGATGATATCTATTTTACGGTCCGAAACCATTTCTCCCATTAAAAGTTATCTGACGGGATTGCATAACCGGAAGTTTATAACCTGAGGTATTATTGCATGCTATTCTGTAACTAAAAAATCGGGGTCCTGAGACCCCGATTTTTATATCTGAAACCACAAAATGTGGCTGTATGTTTCAATTATAAGTTTTCAATTACAATTGCAGAAGCACCACCACCACCGTTACAGATAGCTGCAGCACCGTATTTTGCATTATTTTGCTTCAATACATTAATTAAGGTTACAATGATTCTTGAACCCGAACTTCCCAGTGGGTGTCCTAATGCTACAGCACCACCGTTTACGTTTACTTTGGCAGCATCTAATCCTAAAATTTTATTGTTTGCCAGTCCTACTACAGAGAAAGCTTCGTTGAATTCGAAGAAATCGATATCAGAAATCTCTAATCCTGCTTTTTTAAGTGCGATCGGTAAAGCTTTTGCCGGAGCAGTTGTAAAGTTTTCAGGCTCCTGAGCTGCATCAGCGTAAGAAACGATTTTTGCAAGAGGCTTTAATCCCAGCTCTTCCATTTTTTCTTTGGAAACAAGGATCAATGCAGAAGCACCATCATTTAAAGTAGACGCGTTGGCAGCTGTTACTGTACCCTCTTCTTTTTTAAATACAGTAGGAAGCGTTGAAATTCTGTCGAAGTTTACTGCTTTGTACTCTTCATCTTCAGCAAAAATTACAGGCTCTCCCTTTCTCTGAGGAATAAAAACCGGTACAATTTCTTCGTTGAATTTACCTTCGCTCCACGCTTTTGCAGATCTTTTGTAAGATTCTACAGCGAAGTTATCCTGATCTTCTCTTGTAATATTATAATCTACAGCACATTTTTCTGCACATACTCCCATATGTACTTTGTTGTATACGTCTGTAAGACCGTCAAGCACCATTCCGTCAAGCATTTTGATGTCGCCTAACTTTGTCGCTACTCTTGCATTGTAGTAGTGAGGAACTAAAGACATATTTTCCATACCTCCAGCAACAATTACTTCTGCATCACCGGCTTTGATTGCCTGGGCAGCCATTGTTACAGCCTTCATTCCTGAAGCACATACCTTATTTACCGTAGTAGAAGGTGTATTGATAGAAAGACCTGCTCCTAAAGCAACCTGGCGGGCCGGCGCCTGGCCTTCTCCAGCCTGCAGAACATTTCCCATATAGATTTCCTGAACAGTATTAGGATCCATGCCGATTTTATCTAATGCTCCTTTTACAGCAGCTGCTCCCAGTTTTGTAGCCGGAACTGTTGATAAGCTTCCCATAAAACTTCCGATAGGTGTTCTTACTGCGGAAACGATGAATACTTCTTTCATGTATATAATTTTTATTTTAGCCAAAACGGAACAAAGTGTTCCTTTTTATAGTTTGAATTTATTTTACTTTTGCGTATACCACATCAAATTGAGTTCCTTCAATTTTAGTGTTAACCTTCAGAAGATTATCCTGAGTAGCAACAATTTTATTATTGAAGACATCTCCAATCTGTGCGGGATCATTTTTATCTGATTTCTCTATAACGATTGCCTTATAGTTGCAGTCGTCCACAAAAACCAGGGTCGATTTGATATAGTCTTTCCCATTATTGAAATATTCAGTCTGAACATTATCTTTAATGGTCATGTGCCATATGGCTTCCGGGTAATTGGGCCTTACAAACTTTCCTTCTTTTATATTAATACATTTAGGAGGATTGTCCGGTTTTTTCTGTTCTGTTGCCTGAGCATGGACCTGGCCAGCGGTCATCAACAAAATTCCTGCTGAAAATATTTTTAAGAAGTTCATTTTTTATATTTGTATTCTATTGTTTACTTTTTTACTTCCTCCTGCTAAAACCATCAGCAAGGCACCTAAAAATTCTACAATCCAGCCCCATTTCAATGTAACAATTCCTGCAAAAGTTTCCTGCCAGGATTTGAATGGCAGAAAGCTGAAGTATTGCAGCGACTGCATTTTCACAGCAAATAAGGTAAACCCGAATAAAAGGATAAGCAGAATGCCAAAAAATCTGACTATTCCGGCATTGTTATTTACGATTCCAAAAACTGCACATGCAGAAAAAATCCAGCATGCAATAGCCAGATAATGGTCAAGCTTCCAGTAGTTCCAGTTCCCTATGATGGGTATATGTACCAAGGGTAAAAAGCTGCCTACAATTACTAACAGCAATCCAAATAACTGTATATTTTTCATATTTACTAAAGTGCCAAAATACAAAAAAAAACACATGTTTAAATCAAGTGGTTTAAAAATGTGTTTTACGAACACTAACGCTCGTTAGTCATAATAAAAATCTAATATTTTTATCTATTAAACAATAAAATAATTCATTTATTGTAAAATTAAAAATCAACATCTGCTGCTTTTGTTCCTATCTGAAGACCATATTTTTCTTCAGCAAAGCATTGTTATTGAAAGCAGGGGTAAAGTCTTTCTCAATAAGTACATTGAGTCCGGCATAACATTCTACAATAAAAAATTGCATTTTTTCAAATGCAATTTAATATCTTAATATGTAAGTTTCAATTAATGTTTTACGGATGAAACATCTTCCGGATTATGCTTGTGCTTAAATAAAACAGCAAAGAATATTGCCAGTATTAGCGCATAGATCGCGAAAGAAAGCCATATCTGGTGCCAGTCTTTTACCATCACTATTGAAGAAAGCGTACCATCTGAATTAACAGCAGCATTGAAGCTGTTTTTTAAAATTTCCAGGAAAGTAGGATTATCAGGAGTAGTCTCAAGATAAGCAGACAGATCTGAAGCGGTCGAAAACTTATGGGTAAAAAATTTATCAATTGCCCATCCTGCAATATAACTTCCGAAAACAGCACCAAAACCGTTAGTCATCATCATAAATAATCCCTGAGCTGAAGAACGTATTTTTTTGTCAGTAGTGGTTTCTACGAAAAGTGATCCTGAGATGTTAAAGAAATCGAAAGCCATCCCGTATACGATACATGAAAAAATAATCAACGAAAGCCCGAATCCATCCGGAACCCCATAAGCAAAGAACCCGAATCTTAAAACCCATGCCAGCATTGACATCAACATTACTTTTTTAATTCCAAATTTCTTGAGGAAGAAAGGAATCGCCAGAATAAACAGGGTTTCTGAAACCTGAGAAATTGACATAATGATTGTAGACCGCTGTACTACGAATGAATCGGCATATTTAGGAAAATGAGCAAATTCACTTAAGAAAACGTCTCCATATGCATTGGTAAGCTGAAGTGCTGCTCCTAAAAGCATTGAAAACATAAAGAACAATGCCATTTTATAGTTTCCGAAAAGCTTGAATGCATTCAAACCTAATTGCTCGGATAATGGAGAGTCTTTATCAATCAGTTTCTGTGGCGGGCATTTAGGTAATGTAAGGGCATAAATTCCCAGGAATATAGCTATCGCACCTCCGATATAAAACTGACCTTCTGTGGCTTTGTTTCCGCTAAGATTTGTAATCCACATGGCTACAATAAAACCAATAGTTCCCCATACACGAATCGGCGGGAAGTCTTTCACCACATCCAGATTGTTGTTTTTGAGGATCGTATAAGAAATTGAGTTGGCAAGTGCAATTGTAGGCATGTAGAAACACATGGCTACAAGCATTACTGAAAAGAAGGAATTAGGATCTGTGGAATGAGGCAGTATAAAAAGAATAACCCCGTAAAGAATGTGTAATACTGAAAATATACGCTCCGCATTTACCCAGCGGTCAGCAATAATTCCAGTAATGGTCGGCATAAAAATAGAAGCAATTCCCATTGTTCCGAACACAGCTCCAAACTGGGTTCCGTCCCAATGTTTTGTGCCAAACCAAAAGTTTGCCATCGTAATCAGCCATGCTCCCCAGACAAAAAACTGGAGAAAACTGAGGATGGTCAGTCGTAATTTTAAATTCATAATTTATATAAAAAGTATCTCTTAGTCAATTTTCTTTTTCCTCCTCTTGATTTCTTCCTGGATTTCAAGGGCAGTATCATAGTCTTCTTCTTTAACGGCTTCATCCAATAGTTTCTGCAGCTCTTCCATAGAAAGAGATTTTAAGTTATCTTCCGTCTGTACAGTTTCTGAGAACGATTCTTCTTCTTTTGAAACGTCTTCCAGCTCCAATAAAATACCGGCTTCATTCAGGACCTGCTGTGTTGTAAATATGGGTGCATCAAATCTTACGGCCATTGCAACAGCATCAGAAGTTCTGGCATCAAGAATCAGTTCTTCTTCGTTTACTTTATTTTTAAAGTTGATATTGGAGAAGAATACTCCATCTACAATCTGGTAGATGATGACAGAAACCAACTCATAATTGGCAGAAACTATAAATTTTGTAAATAAATCGTGGGTAAGAGGACGCGGCGGATGAATATCTTTTTCCAATCCGAGAGAGATAGACTGGGCTTCGAAGTTTCCTATAACAACAGGTAATTTTATGTGTGTTTCTTCATGCTCCAGTAACAATGCATACGCCCCCGACTGGGTCTGGCTGTATGATATTCCGCGAATAATTAGCTGCTTATAATCCATAGCTACAAATATAGATTAATTTTTTATTGTGATTTTACTTTTTTACGCAAAAATAAAAGCCCGGAAGCCGAGCTTTTATTGGTATTGTTGATGATTGTCAAATGTCAATAGTGAACTTTGTTTCGCAAGTGAATTATGTAATTAAAAATTGACGAGCAAAGCGAGCTGGCTATTCACAATTCACTTTCTTATCCTTTTATTGCTTTAATTTTCTCTGTTAATGCAGGAATAATCTGGAAGGCATCTCCTACTACTCCGTAATCTGCAGACTTGAAGAATGGTGCTTCAGGATCACTGTTGATTACTACGATAGTTTTTGAAGAGTTTACTCCCGCAAGGTGCTGAATCGCTCCGGAAATCCCTACAGCGATGTAAAGATTCGGGGAAATCGCTTTACCCGTCTGTCCTACGTGCTCTGTGTGAGGTCTCCATCCGATATCAGAAACAGGCTTAGAACATGCTGTTGCAGCTCCTAAAACGTTTGCTAAATCTTCGATCATTCCCCAGTTTTCAGGACCTTTCATCCCTCTACCGGCAGAAACAACGATTTCAGCTTCTTTAAGGTCTAATTTACCTGAACTCTGCTCGTGAGAGATCACCTTAGTATCTTCATTCGCTACAGATAGATTTTTCACTTCTTCTGAACCTGAAACTGAATTTTCCTTCACACCGAAAGCGTTTTGAGAAACCGTAACGATTACTCCGTTTCCTTCAGCTTTTGCATGCATGAAACCTTTTCCTGAGAATGCTCTTCTCTTTACCTGGAAGGGTGAAAGGCTTTCAGTAGCTTCCAAAGCATTGGTAATTAAAGAATAGTTCTTCATTACAGCCAGCATAGGAGCAATAGAGGAAGCGTCCGTAGTGTGAGGGAAAACGATGATATTTCCATCTGCCACTTCGCTTACAGCCTGTGCAAATGCTTTTGCCGAGAAATTCTTAAGACCTTCGTCTTTGATATTGATTACGTTGGATGCTCCATATTTGTATAATAAATCTGAAGAATCTGTAGGGTTTACAGAGATAGCTGTCACGGTATCTCCTGCTTTATCAGCAATAGCTTTAGCATAAGAAACTGCTTCAAAAGCTGCTTTTTTGTAAACTCCGTTTATATTTTCTGCGTATACGAATACTGCCATTGTTTTAAATTTAAAAATTAAAAGATTGAAAAATTTAAAGATTAGATTACTTTAGCTTCTTCGTGAAGTAATCTTACCAATTCATCCAGATTGTCAGGAGAGACCATTTTCACAGCTGCTCTTGGCGGAACGCTGTCATAAGATACGCCCTGAACTTTTACTTCTGAAGAAGAAGGCTCTACTACCTGCAGAGGTTTTGTTCTTGCAGACATAATTCCTCTCATATTCGGGATGATAAGGTCTTTTTCATCTACTAATCCTTTCTGACCTGCAATAACTGCCGGCAATTTTACCGAAATAGTTTCTTTTCCTCCTTCAATTTCTCTTACTGCAGTAGCTTCGCTTCCGTTTACGTCTAATCCTACTGAAGCATTTACGAAAGGCTGGTTCAACAATTGAGCCACCATTCCCGGAACAGAACCTCCATTATAGTCAATGGATTCTTTTCCGCAAAGGATAAGATCGTATCCTCCGTTTTGAGCTACAGCTGCAATTTCTTTGGCTGTTGAATAGCTGTCTTTCGGATCAAGATTTACTCTTACAGCATCGTTAGCTCCAATTGCCAGCGCTTTTCTGATTACAGGTTCTGTAGCAGCATCACCAACGTTGATTACTGTTACTGTTGCTCCCTGAGATTCCTGAAGTTTAACCGCTTTTGTCAACGCAAATTCGTCTAGAGGGTTGATTACCCACTGAATTCCGTTTTTGTCGAAAGCAGATTTGTCTGCTGTAAAGTTAATTTTGGAAGTAGTATCCGGAACACTACTAATACAAACTAATATTTTCATGTGTACTATTTTATTTTTTCCCTTTGGTGCATAAAATCATGACAGTTTATGCAGAGATTTTGTTTGAATTAATTTTTGCTAATATAAATAAAAAATATATTATGCATGCATAATACTTATTAAATTATTATTCAATACATTAGATGTAGTTACTTCGCTGGTTTTGTTGCCCTAAACTCTATCTTACTCGGTAAAACTCTCGGATTCATCCTGATAATATCCAATACAAGATTCCCCATATCTTCCGGCTGAATCTTCCAGCTGTCTTTTTCTGAAGGAATATTTCCGTTAAAATGAGTGGCTACCGATCCCGGCATAATGACTGTGGATTTGATATTATATTTTCTTAAATCAATCATGGCGGCCTGGGTAAAACCAACCACTCCGAATTTTGAAGCGTTATATCCTGTTCCGTTTTCAAAGAAATTTGCTCCCGCCAGGCTGGAAATGGTAATATAATACCCTTCTGTCTTTTTCAGTTCTTCGACAGAGGCTTTTAAGGTATAAAAAACACCGGTCAGATTGGTTTCTATCATATCATTCCACTCTTCTGCAGTCAGTTCATCTACAGGCTTAAAAATACCCAATCCTGCATTGGCAATAATATAATCCAGCCTTCCGAACTTTTCAACGGTATATTTCACGGCTTCCTGCTCACTTTCCAGGCTTCTTACATCGGACACAATACCCAACACGTTTTGTGAGTACTGTTTAAGTTCTACCTCCGCCTTCATCACATCTTCTCTTTTTCTTCCCGAAAATGCTACAGAAATTCCATTTTCAAGTAAAATTTTCGCAATTCCGAAACCTATTCCTTTGGTTCCTCCTGTTATATAAGCTGCTTTATTGTCTGACATATGATGAAATTTTTAATTCTCTAAAATAACAAAAACGCCCCAATTGGAACGTTTTGCTGATGCTAAGATTTATCAGGATTTATTTTTTGATGAACTTTTCTGTAAAGTTTCTTTTTTCTGTTTTTACATGGACGATGTATATTCCCGCAGCCAATTCTTTTACCTCTATTTTGTTATGGTTTGTTTCAGTCTTTATGAGCTTTCCTGTCTCATCATAGATCTCTATATTTTTTACTTTACTGACAGAATTAATATTCATGAAATCACTTGCCGGATTAGGATAAAGCGAGATTTCCCCAGCACCTGCTTTGGTGTCTTTTACTCCCATTACCAATAATTCGCTATTCACTTTAATATTATCAATATAAGCTGATCCCAACGAATTATTATGGACAAAACGAAGCTGATTTATATTCAAAGAGCTCGCGGCAGTTCCTGTATAAATCAGCATATTATTCAGATAATATCTGACATCTGTTGCACTTCCTACTATTTTTAACCGGTACCAGGTATTGGGCAGCCAGGTCGAAGGTGTAGGAATAAGATCCTGTATGCCGGATACCATGCCCAGAACCTTCACCAATCCGGTTTTTTCAAAATCCAATCTCACAACAAACTGGTCATCAATTTCATTTACGCCCTGAAAGCCAAAATCAGAACCATTAAGCTGTGATATATTGATGTCAAATGAAACAGAGAAATTGCTGCAGGCAAGAGGCGCCGGCAAGTTATAAAACCCTCCGATAATAGGATCAGCCTGGGTTCCATAGGTATTTTCTTTGACAATTTTCAGGGAAGCGCTTCCATCACTGGCCTTATCTGTGCTGATGGTCTGGTGGGTTACATTTTCAGGTATTCCTCCTGTGGGAGTACTGATCCATCCTGCCTGCCCGTGAACATTTCCAACGTTGAAGCCCTCATTGGATTCAAAGGATATGGTCTGCTGTGCAAAAAAGTATGTTGACGCTATTAAAAAAGCAATTGAGTAGTATTTTTTCATAGTAAATCAAGTTTTGTATTAAAAATATAAACTTTCTATGAATGGTGAAATAACTTATTGCAAATAAAAAATAACGCTTTTATTCTCAGTGAATTTAATTTTTAAAAGCATAAAAGCATCATTGTAAAAGGTCATAAAAATACAATACCAAGCAAAAAAAATAAGACATTTCTTTCCCGAAATGTCTTATCATATTTTATTTTTGATAAATTATTTTGAATAATTCTCAAAGAACAATGGAATACTTTCAATTCCTTTGTAGAAATTGAATAATCCATAATGCTCGTTTGGAGAGTGGATTGCATCCGAATCCAGACCAAAGCCCATCAATACGGATTTAGCGCCTAAAACCTGCTCAAACATAGCGGTAATAGGAATACTTCCTCCTCCTCTGTAGGGAAGAACTTCTTTTCCAAATGCAGATTCCATGGCTTGTTTTGCAGCTGCAAATTCTTTGGTATTCGTTGGTAAAACATAAGGCATACCTCCGTGGTGCGGTGTTACTTTAACTTTTACTGTATCCGGAGCTATTTTTTCAAAATATTTCGTGAATTTTTCTGTAATCTCCTGCGGAGTCTGGTAAGGAACCAAACGCATTGAAATTTTAGCAAAAGCTTTTGAAGGAATTACCGTTTTGGCACCTTCTCCTGTATATCCGCCCCATATTCCGTTGCAGTCTAAGGTAGGACGGATAGATGTTCTTTCTAAAGTAGTATATCCTTTTTCCCCTTCAACATTGCTTAATCCGATCGATTTTTTGAATTCTTCAGGATTGTCTTTCAACTTATTCATTTCGGCTCTCTCAGCGTCGGAAACTGCTTCTACATTATCGTAGAATCCGTCAATGGTGATATGGCCGTTTTCATCAATCAGACCCGCGATCATTCTTGAAAGAACGTGAATCGGGTTCGGAACAGCTCCGCCATACAGCCCTGAGTGCAGATCTCTGTTTGGACCTTCCACTTCAACTTCCACATAACTTAACCCTCTTAAACCGGTTGTCACAGTCGGTTGTTCGTTGCTATAAATATGGGTATCGGAAATTAAGATACAGTCGCAAGCTAGTTTCTCTTTATTTTCATTCACCCAGTCTCCTAAGCTTACAGATCCTACTTCTTCTTCTCCTTCTAAGATAAATTTAACATTGCAGGGAAGAGCATTGGTTTTCATCATGGCTTCGAAAGCCTTCAAATGCATGAAGAACTGTCCTTTGTCATCAGCAGAGCCTCTGGCAAAAATGGCACCTTCAGGGTGCAGTTCAGTTTTCTCAATATATGGCTCAAAAGGTGGCTTTGTCCATAATTCCAACGGATCTGCCGGCTGAACATCATAGTGTCCATATACCAATACGGTAGGTAAGTTTTTATCTAAAATTTTCTCCCCATAAACAATTGGATACCCTTTTGTCTGGCAAATTTCAACATGATCCGCGCCTGCATTTTTAAGGTATGCTGCCACTACATCCGCACATTTCAAAACCTCATTTTTATACGCCGGATCGGCAGAAATAGAAGGAATTCTCAATAACTCAAATAATTCATCCACGAAACGCTGTTTGTTTTCGTTAATGTAATTTAATGTCTCTTGCATTGTAAAAATTTATTTTGTTAAAATTAAAAAAAATGCATGGCAGGGACAAGCAAAAAGGCAGTATTTTCCCAACCTTATGCTAATGAATGCCAAAAGTCTTTTTTTTAATAAAAAATGCCCTGCAGAAACAGGGCATTTATATATTTTGTACTTCTAATTAGTGTTCAGCTTTTGGAGTCTTTTCAGCTTCAGCAGGTTTTGCAGCAGCAGTACTGTCAGTTTTTGGAGCAGCAGCTTCCGGTGTTGCCGGAGCCTCTTCTTTGTGCTCTGCAGCAGCTTCATGTCCGTGAGCTCCACCCTGAGGATCATCAGAATATCTTTCTACTCCTTCTTCAAGTTTCAAAGTACCTTTGTTTCCTCCTTGCGGAACTTTTTTACAGCTTACCGCTACCGTTGCAATCGCTAAACATATAACTAATTTTTTCATATGTAAAATTATTTTTTTTAAAAGGTAATATGAAACCGCAATATTTTAATCTATCTGCTCTCTGAACAGCAAGCGATCTCATGCTTAAATTTTTGATTGCCCAAAAGTAAGAAATCCTGCTTTTTTCGGCAACATTTTTATACTGATTTTAATATTATTTTCCCTTTTTTGGATTGTGTAAAAATAAGGTACCGGTCTCCGCCGTCTTTTAAACCATATTTTTTTTTGATCTCTTCGGGTTTTAAGGGGTAGTTTTTTGAAATAATATTAAACTGATCTTTCTTCTTAATAGCTTTAGAATCAATTATTTCCATTTCAAAAATTCTTCCCGGAAAATTTCCGATTCTTTCGTCTGAAGTATATATATGGCTGTTGGGATGAAGCTTTTTTAATCCGAACTTCTGTGAAATCAAATTAAAAGTTCCCGCCTTCAAAATAGTGTTATTGGGAATATATATGTATTTTTCAGGTTCTGAATATTCGGCCAGGGCAGTTTCCTCTTCCCCAAGTGTGAAGCTAAAGACCGATTCACTGCTGTCAAGGTTGATACAGTTACACATTATCTTATCCGTATTTTCGTTCGATAGAAACACAACGACTTCCTTCACATCATTTTTCAGCGCAATAATATCAATCCTTACAATGCCTGACAGTACTGAAATAAGGTATTTAAGATCTATCAGCGGTGAGAGTTTAATGACCACCTGTTTGGAAATAGACCGCAGTTTTTCCTGGATCTCAAGAATATCAGGAGACAGATCCTCTAAAAGAAACACCTTGTTTTTATGCTCATCTCGTCTCGCCGGATCCAGATAAATAACATCAAAATATTCCTGATTCTGGTCCAGGAAATCTTCCAGCTTTTTATTGATAAATCTTGCCTGACGCTCTAAAGTATTCCAATTGTGTTCAACAATTTCTAAAAGCTCTGTATTCTGCTCTACCAAAGTAATATCACTGAAGTTTTGAGACAAATAATAAGCATCAATACCAAAACCGCTTGTCAGGTCAATGAATTTATTTCCTTTTAAAATTCCTGATTTATAAAGAGCTGTTTTTTCTGATGATGCCTGCTCAAGATTAAGCTGTGGCGGGAAAATAATACCTTCTTTCAGTAAGAAAGGAAATTTTCTCTCTGCAACCTGTTTTCCTTTGATCTGCTGCACAATTTCATGCATAGAAACTTCCTGAAAAGGGGATTTTTTCAACAGCAAAGTGTGTAAATCTGTATTCAGATTTGCATTGATGTAGTCTTGAATGTCTTTGTTAATTAATTTGTTTCCCACAGATTTCACAATTGCACAGGTTATGATGCTTATTAAATGTATCCGTTTATTTTTCGAATAATACTTTTATCAATATAATCAGTATTGAAATTAACCAATATTCCTAATTTCAGTTTGGTCAATTTTAAATAGATTAAGAGCTGCTTGTGATGAACATTAATTATTTCAGGAATTGATTTTATTTCAATAATAACTTTGTCTTCAACAATGATATCTGCAATAAAACTTGAATCAATAAAAACTCCCTTAAATGTAATGGGTATTGGAACTTGGGTTTTAACGCTTAAACCGTTATTTTTCAATTCAAGTGCCAAAACTTTCTCGTAAACTTTTTCCAATAAACCTGGTCCCAACTCATTATATACAGAAAAAAAAGATTTCCTGATATAGAAACTTATCTCATTTTCATTCATTTGTGTATAATTTAGTTTCTACAGTTGTCCTGTAAAAATCTGTGTTATCTGAGAAATCTGTGGGAGCAATTAAATTTATTCAAACATTTCCGCCCAGCGAACTGCTTTTATTTCTTTTTCGTTGTACAGATCCGCGATAGACTTTTTAACGTCTAATTTAGGGTATAAATTCACCCCGATAAGCTTTATTTTCCCTTCTTCGATCCATTGCTGTTCTTCAATAGCATGATTATAAATCTTTTTCTGAACAATACCTTGCTTCAGCAGCTCAAGATATCCTCCTGCTTCTTCAATTTCAATGAACAGGTCCCATGCTTTTTCTGCAAACTGGCGGGTAATATCTTCAATATAATAGCTTCCGTTAGAGGCATCTTCAAATACATTGATGATGCTTTCATAAGCAAGAACAATTTGTTGTTTAAAGGATATTTCTTCTGAGTTATCCGTGCTTCTGTCAACAAGATAATTATTGGAGAAAACAGCGTCTGCTCCTCCTATCATTGCTGCAGCAAGCTCCAGTGTAGAACGGATCAGGTTGTTTTCATTATCAGAAACGGCCTTATTCCGCAGTGAAGTTTCCGCAAAAATGTAAGGAATTTCATCCAGCCCATATTCTTTTGAAAGCTGGTTAAAAACCATTTTAAAGGCCCTCAGCTTTGCCATTTCAAAAAAATAGCTTCCACCTACTGCTATCCTGAAGATCAGTTTATTTAAAATTTCACTCCCATATGTTTCCACCAGTTCCTTAGTTTTTGCAAGGGCAATCCCAAGCTGCTGATAAATGGCAGCTCCTGCGTTCTGGTGCAGTGAAATATCGATACAAATATTTCTTTTAAAGTCTTTTGCCAGTAATTCTTTTGCCAGCTGATCATCAATACTACCTTCGTTTTCATTAAAAACATCAATCAAAGAAAAATACTGATCTTCTTCTTTAGAACTGATATGACCTGCAAGCTCTTTATTATTAACAAACAGTGTCTTCTGATCAAGATTTTCTACATTATGATCCAGAATAAATGCAAATACTTCTTCTTCCAGACTTTCGTGGTATCTCGCTACCAAATGGGTACTTTCTTCAACTCTGGGCAGATTTACCAAAGGCTTCTGAACTTCTGTGTAAAAAGGCTTCACCTCTATTCCTTCCAGATTCTGCTTTTCTAACACGGGATAAATATCCTCTGTTTTAAGCTGTTTTCTTACTAAATTTTCCCAGTTTGAAAGTATATCTGTATTTGACATTAGTTTTTTTTATTTGTGAATGGTCAATGGTGAATTCTGCTTCGCAAGTGAATTTTTAAAAACTAAAAATTCATTCATCATTAACGTAATTCTATTCAACTTTTATTACTTTTTAGCGACTTTTGTGCTGTCTACCACCAGAATGAAAATCTCTTCATTTGGTTTTTTCATAAAATAATTTTCTCTTGCGTATTTTTCTTTCTCTGACTTGTTGTTCATCAGTTTTTTATAAAAAGCATCATTTTTCGCGTATTCTTTTTTATAATAGTCCAGCTGCTCTTCGTATTTATGAATCTCCCCATTCAGTTCGTTAATAACAAGGAATGAGGTTTTATCGAAAAAAATCATCCATACCAAAAACATACAGATCGTAATGGTATACTTGTTCAAAACATATTTCTGGATAAGTTTGAATGTTTCAGATTTCGGCTGAATGTCTTTGATAAGGTTGTTTTCTTCCATTTTTTTAATGTTTTCTCAACGAGTTTTTAATAACAGTAGTTAAAAAATCAATCGCTACGGAATTCTGTTTCATATTTGGAATAATAAGATCGGCCTCGTTTTTAGATGGCTCGATGAACTCCTGATGCATTGGTTTTAAGGTCGTCTGATAACGGTGCAATACTTCGCTCAGATCTCTTCCTCTTTCCTGGGTATCTCTCCTGATCCTTCTGATTAATCTTTCATCAGAATCAGCATGAACAAATACTTTCAGATCAAATTCTTTCAATAATTCTTTATTGGTAAGAACAAGGATTCCTTCTACTACCAATACGTTTTTAGGTTCTACAGTGACATGATCTCCTGTTCTGGAATGAGTAACAAAGCTGTAAATCGGCTGTTCTATCGGTTCATTTCTTTTTAAAGCTTTTACATGTTTTATCAGTAGTTCAAAGTCTATGGACTTGGGATGGTCATAATTTAAAGCCTCTCTTTCTGTCAGTGTAAGACCCTGGTTGTCATGATAATAATTATCCTGAGAAAGGATATTCATTCCCTCAATATCAAGCTGCTGAAGTATTTTGTCAACAACTGTAGTTTTGCCGGATCCTGTACCACCGGCAATTCCTATTACAAGCATTATTTCTTTGTTTCTTTATAGTTGGTACAAATATACTATTTTAGATAAAATGTGACAATGTAAGAGTATTGAGAAATTAAAAGATTAAAGCATTTAAAGATTAAAAGATTTCCCGAATACCCGTTAGTCTTTGTCATTTATAGTTATTACTCAACTTTACTATCTGGATTTAATAAAAAAATCCGGCAATAATTTGCCGGATCCTGTTTTATACGATTTCGCTTGTTAATTCACGTGAAATTAATTTTTCATGCATAGGCTTCAAAACATCCATTGAGCCTGTTTTTACGGTACATTTACCTTTGTAGTGAACCAGCATGGTGCATTGCTCAGCCTGCTCCAGCGTATGTTTACAGATTTCAATAAGGCAGTCTATTACATAATCAAATGTATGAATATCATCATTGTGCAGTACCAATTTATAAACATCATCCGTATCATCCAGAACGAGCACTTCTTCTTCATACTGACGTTTGGGATTTTCGTAGTCTTTAATGCTATTATAAAAATTCATTGTAACAGTTTTGCTTTAAACTTCTCCTATCTTGTCTGCTAAGTTATCGATGGCATTAGGCTCTTCATATACCAGCTCTACAAGCTCTACACTCTTATTATTCATCTTTAGAATTTTGAAGTGGTAGTTATCAAGATCAAACTCCTGGTTTTCTTCAGGAATTTCTTCCAGCTCATACAGAATGAATCCGGCCAGTGAATTATACTCGCTTTCTTCGGAAAGAGGAAGTTTTTTAGGCAGGAACTCATTGATTTCGTCCAAAGGCTGTGTTGCCTGTACCCAATAGGTATTATCAGCTATTTTATCAACAACTTTTTCTTCTTCGTCTTCTTCGTCCTGAATTTCCCCTACAAGCTCTTCAAGAATATCTTCAAGGGTAATGATTCCCTCAGTACCGCCAAATTCATCAATAACGATTGCCAAATGCTGCTTTTTCTGCTGGAAAATTTTTAATAAGTCTGAAACTTTTTTGCTTTCCACCACAAAGAAGGCGTCACGCATTAAATCTTTAAGGTCTTCATGATCCAGATCTCCTTTTCTTTTTACAAATTCTCTGATGATTTCCTTTGTATAGAAAATTCCGATCACATTATCAATGGAATCAAGATATACAGGAATACGGGAGTATCCGCTGTCCATAATTTTATTGATAATCTCATTGATATCCTCTTCAAAATCGATGGAAGTAATATTCTGTCTTGGAACCATGATCTGCTTGGCAGAGTGATCTGTAAAATCAAATGCATTTTTAATGATTTCATAATTTTCCTCCTCAATTTCACCACTGTCTGCACTTTGTTTTACCAAAAGCTGAAGTTCTTCTGTGGAGTGAATTTCCTGTTCAGAAGCGGGATGAATTTTTACAAGTCTTAAGAAACCATTCGACATAGAGTTCATCAGCCAGATAAACGGCTTAAAAATCAAGTAAAAAACTCTCAGCGGAACTGCCGTTGCCATAGTAGTTGCTTCAGATTTTCTGATTGCGATTGATTTTGGAATAAGCTCACCAAATACAATGTGCATAATAGTAATCAACACAAAACTTGTCACTACCGAAATAGTAGTAATCGTTGTCTGAGTCAAATTAATGCTTAATGACGTGAAAATATTTTCAACAACATGGTGCAGGGCACTTTCTCCTACCCAACCAAGGGCAAGTGATGCCAATGTAATTCCTAATTGTGTAGCAGAAAGATATTCATCAAGGTGCTTGATGATATGTTCCGCCTGTTTTGCCATAGAATTTCCTTCTGCAGCCTTTAACTGAATTTGTGAGTAACGAACTTTAACAATTGAAAATTCTGCGGCTACGAAGAAGCCATTTAGTAAAACAAGAAATAAGGCCAGCAAAAGCCTGACTATGTCCGAGTCCATTTAGAGATTATATAAATTTTATTAGCTACAAAGATATGTAAAATAAAAATAACCTGACTCCGGGATAGATTATTTCGATGAAGGAATCTTTGAAAGAAAAATTTCAAACGATATAATACCTTTATTTTACAATAAAAAAAATAATTGAGGCATATATTAGGATAATTGTTTTTCCGGACTAAAAACAGCATTTTAAATAGACGGAAATAAAAAAGCACCGATAAGTCGGTGCTTTAAATGTATGTTAAAATAATTCTTTACGAATTTTTCAAAGCTTCTGCTCCGGAAACAATTTCCAGGATTTCATTGGTAATTGCCGCCTGTCTTGCTTTATTGTAGAAGATCTTAAGATCGTTTCTCAACGCCTCTGCATTATCTGTCGCTTTGTGCATTGCAGTCATTCTCGCTCCGTGCTCAGATGCTACTGAATCCAGGATCGCTTTGAAAACCTGAGTCTTGATAGACTTTGGAATCAGGTTATCCAGGATCTCAGTCCTGTTAGGTTCAAAGATATAATCAGTTTCAACCTGTGGCTCTGTTTTTTCAGGCATTGAGATGGGAAGAAGTTGTTCTGTAGTCACTTCCTGAGTCGCTGCATTAACGAATTTGTTATAAATAACATATACTTCGTCAAATTTACCTTCTCTGAAGCTTGTCATTACCCCTTCCGTAATGTTAGCAACCATATCAAAATTCAGGTTGTCATAAACAGAGCTTCCATTAGCGTATACTGCGCGGTTCTTTCTTACGGCATCATATGCTTTTTTTCCTACCGGAAGAACTTCAATCTCATACTGAGAGTTGTTCTGGAACTGAATGTTAAGTTCCTTTACAATAGAAGAGTTAAAAGCTCCCGCAAGACCTCTGTTTGAAGTAACAGCGATGAAAAGTATTCTTTTAACCTCTCTTTTCTGAGCATATACAGAAATCTGATCAGGATCAGAGCTAGAATTTACATTCTGGATAAGCTCCTGTAATTTTTCAGAATAAGGTCTTAACATTACGATTGCATCCTGTGCTTTTTTAAGTTTCGCTGCGGAAACCATTTTCATAGCACGGGTAATCTGCATCGTAGATGAAATTGACGTAATTCTGCCTCGTATTTCTTTTAAGTTTGCCATTAATTTGGGTTCAAAGTTTAAGGTCTAAAGTTTAAGGCTTAAAACGCTATATTTCAAACCTTAAACATTGAATTTTTTAGTTGTATTTAGAAGCTAAATCGTTAGCAGCCTGCTTAAGAACACTTGTAATATCATTATCAATTTTTCCAGACTTAATAGCAGCCATTGTATCCGGGTGCTTAGATCTCAGGAATTCGATATACTCGTGTTGGAATTCTTTAATCTTGTTTAATGGAACGTTTCTCATTAAGTTTTCTGTTCCAGCGTATACGATCGCTACCTGACTGTCTACAGGAAGTGGTGCATTTACCGGCTGCTTAAGGATTTCTACGTTTCTTTCTCCTTTAGAGATTACCGCTAAAGTAGAAGCATCAAGATCAGAACCGAATTTAGCAAACGCTTCAAGTTCTTTATATTGAGCCTGGTCAAGTTTTAATGTACCAGAAACTTTTTTCATTGATTTAATCTGAGCGTTACCTCCTACCCTTGATACAGAGATACCAACGTTGATCGCCGGACGAACCCCTGAGTTGAATAGATCAGACTCCAGGAAGATCTGTCCGTCTGTAATAGAGATTACGTTTGTAGGGATATATGCAGAAACGTCACCAGCCTGAGTTTCAATAATCGGAAGGGCTGTTAATGAACCTCCACCTTTTACGATTGGTCTTAGAGACTCTGGCAAATCGTTCATTTGCTTGGCAATGTTATCATCAGCGATTACTTTTGCTGCTCTTTCCAATAGTCTTGAGTGAAGATAGAAAACGTCTCCAGGATAAGCTTCACGGCCCGGTGGTCTTCTCAATAGTAGAGAAAGCTCACGGTAAGCAACAGCTTGTTTAGATAAATCATCATAAACGATAAGCGCTGGTCTACCAGTGTCTCTGAAGAACTCACCGATAGAAGCTCCTGCCATTGCAGAATATACCTGCATTGGAACCGGATCTGATGCGTTAGCCGCAACGATTACCGTATAAGCTAAAGCTCCTTTATCAGAAAGAGTTTTAACGATTTGTGCTACAGTAGAAGCTTTCTGACCGATAGCAACATATATACAATATACTGGGTTACCAGCATCAAAGAATTCTTTTTGGTTGATGATCGTATCAATTGCAACAGTAGTTTTACCTGTTTGTCTGTCACCAATGATAAGCTCTCTCTGACCTCTTCCTACAGGAATCATCGCATCAATTGCAACGATACCAGACTGTAAAGGCTCAGTTACCGGCTGTCTGAAGATAACTCCAGGCGCTTTTCTTTCCAATGGCATTTCGTATAAATCCCCAGTAATAGGACCTTTACCATCGATTGGGTTACCAAGAGTATCTACTACTCTTCCTAACATACCTTCTCCTACTTTGATAGAAGAGATTCTGTTTGTTCTTCTTACTGTATCCCCTTCTTTTACTAATTTACTTTCACCAAGTAGAGCAACACCTACGTTGTCTTCTTCAAGGTTAAGTACAATACCTTCTACATCACTAGAAAATTTCACCAACTCTCCGTATTGTACGTTTTCTAACCCGTATACACGAGCAATACCATCACCGATGGTTAAAACTGTACCTACTTCCTCAACGTTGGATTGAGTATCGAAGTTGGCCAATTGCTGTTTTAAGATCGCAGATACTTCTGCCGGATTTATTTCTGCCATTGTATGGTTGTTTTTCTTAATTTAATTGGAAATCTTTTTTAACTTGGTTCAGTTTTGTCTTCACAGACGCGTCTACCTGCTGGTCACCTACTCTCAGAACATACCCTCCAAGAATTTCAGGTTTCACATTTACTTTCAGGTCAAAGTTTGAATCAGCATTCACAAGATTGGTAGATCTTAAAATCTGTTCAAGGTTTTCTTTTGAAAGCGGGGTTGCTGTAGTAAGCGTTACTCTTTGTACACCACTAAGGTCTTCTACTTTGTTGATGAATTCCTGAGCGATATTTTTCAATTGGTTTTCACGACCGTGCTTAATCACCAATCTGATCAGGTTCTGAGAAGAAACAGATAAACCTTTGAAAATTTCGGTTGCTACTTCTATTTTCTTTTTAGAATCGATGTAAGGAGTCATGAAAAATTTATTTAAGTCCGCAGACTCTTTCATGATCTTTACTACATCTTTCATTTCAGAAAATACAGTAGCCGTTTGCCCTGACTCATTCGTGAAATCAAGTAAACCTTGTGCGTATCTTTTAGCTACTTTAGATGTAAGCATTCTTAGTTAAGGTTTGATTTGTTTAAATAATTTTGAACTAATTCGTTTTGAGCTTCACTGTTGTCTAATTTTTGCTTCAAAATAGATTCAGCAATGTTTACAGATAAAGTACCGATTTGAGTTTTGATGTCTGCCATAGCAGCATTTTTCTCAGCGTTGATAGTCTGTTTAGCAGCTTCGATCATTTTGTCTCCTTCAGCTTTAGCAACATCTTTAGCTTCTCCTACGATTCTGTCTTTAATTTCTCTAGCTTCTTTAAGGATAGCATCTCTTTCGATTTTAGCTTCACGAATGATTCTTTCATTATCCTCTTTTAAAGTTTCCATTTCTTTTCTAGCTAACTTAGCTTGATTAAGAGCGTCAACAATAGATGTTTCTCTGTCATTGATAGACTTTAAAATAGGTTTCCAAGCGAATTTACCTAACAAAAATAATAATGCTAGAAAAATAACAGACTGGATAATAAATAATCCTGATGAAAACTGATGAATTAATTCCATTATATAAATGTATAAATAATTATTACTTTTTTTAAAGAACCATTACCTGTGACCAACCGTCACAGATAATGGTCTGATTTTAATTAGTTTACTGCAAATAGAGCAGCAAACGCAACACCTTCTACAAGTGCAGCTGCGATAAGCATAGCTGTTTGGATTTTTCCAGATTGCTCAGGTTGTCTAGCGATAGCTTCAAGAGCAGCAGCTCCGATTTTACCAAGACCGATACCTACACCTAGTACTACGATACCAGCACCTACAATTTTAGGGATTTCCATAATATATAATTTTAAAAAATTTGTTTTACTTTAATTAACTATCTCAATTAGTGAGCTGCGTGATGTTCGTGCTCGTGCTCTTCTACAGCCATTCCGATAAACAGGGCAGATAACATGGTAAAGATATAAGCCTGTAGGAATGCTACCAATACTTCCAGTAAATAAATTACTAAGGTTAAGAATGGGAATGCAACACCTGCAATGAAATTCTTAAATACATAGATCAATCCGATCAAACTCATTACTACGATGTGACCTGCAGTCATGTTTGCAAAAAGTCGGATCATCAAAGCGAATGGCTTAGTAATTGTCCCTAATAATTCGATAGGAAGCATAATCAGTTTCATCGGAACCGGTACTCCCGGCATCCAGAAGATGTGTTTCCAGTAATCTTTATTAGCTGAGAATGTTGTGATCAAATAGGTAAGGATAGCAAGAAAGAATGTCATTGTAATATTACCTGTAACATTGATTCCGAAAGGCATTAATCCTAAAACGTTAAGGAAAAGAATAAAGAAGAATACCGTTAATAAATACCCCATAAATCTTTTATACTTGTGCCCAATGTTTGGGATAGCAACTTCATCTCTCACGAAAATGATCAACGGCTCTAAAAATCTCGCAACACCTGTAGGAACCACTGATTTTTTATAAGACTTAGCCATACCACCAAATAACACCAGCATAAAAATTGCCACTAATAAAATAATCAGTACACTTTTCGTAATAGAAAGATCTAATGGTTTTTCGTTAGTTGGGTGACCATGATCATCCAGAGTTATAGTTCCGGCTGCATCAGTCTTATAAATCTTCTCATGATGTAACACATAATAAGAACCATCTACTTCAGTAGGTTCTCCATGCATAAACCCTTCTTTGTTACTCATAAAAGAATGGAAACCGTTATCATAGAAAATAACAGGAAGAGGGAAACCGATGTGGTGACCTTCTTTATCCACCATCAATGTAAAATCATGTGCATCCAACAAGTGATGATCGATGAACTCTTTGTTTTCTTTGCTTACTTTGTCCTTTTCTGAAAGCTCTTGAGCAGGAGCTGCCCCAGCAGGAGCTTCACCGTGCTGTGCAGACACTAAGTTTAATACAAAAATACTGTAGAATAAAACTGCGAATTTCTTAAACATTGATAGGTTTTTTTCGTTGTGCAAAAATATGATATTTTTTCTAGTTTCAATAAATTATTTTACTGTTTTTTATCATGATTAATCAGCTTGATTGCATAGTATGTAAGCAGTGCTGTCAGGACAAAATACGGAATAATGAAATGAAATTTATAGCCTGGAATCACTTCAAAGTTCAGTTTTTTTCTGATTAAGTACATCAAACCGAATTTTAAAAGAATTAAGCCAATAACAGACAATCCTAAGAACTCTGGCGCCACTCTGTTGATTAAAATGATAAGGGTAATCATCATCATAAACATGACACTCAAAAAAAGGTAAAATTTAATGATGATAATTTCATCCAGATGAAAAACAAATTTCCAAAGAGAAAAATGCACCAGGAATGTTAGAAAGAATAAAACGACAACAAGAATATTGGGATTGATTTTCATTCTATATTTTAATTGATCGCAAAAATAGACTTTTTCTATCGGATTATGTCATGATTTGATATTTATCATTTTTTCTCCTCTATAATAATATTGCGTATATATATAATATTACGTGTCCAAAAACTTTGGATATCCTAAAAATTCCTTATTTTTGCAAACCTATAATTTACAATAATATGTTTAATAGTTTACAGGATAAATTAGACAAGGCATTACACAATATTTCCGGTAGAGGAAAAATTACTGAAATCAATGTAGCGGAAACCGTAAAGGAGATCCGTAGAGCATTGGTGGATGCCGACGTTAACTATAAAGTTGCCAAAGATCTTACAAAGAGAGTTCAGGATAAAGCATTGGGAGAAAACGTTCTTACTTCCCTTACTCCCGGACAGTTGATGACCAAAATTGTTCATGACGAGCTGGTAGAGCTGATGGGAGGTTCTCAGGAGGGAATCAATCTTTCAGGGAAGCCTTCTGTAATCCTTATTGCTGGTCTTCAGGGGTCTGGTAAGACTACTTTCTCAGGAAAGCTTGCTAATTATTTACAAACAAAAAGAAATAAAAAGCCTCTATTGGTCGCATGTGACGTTTACCGTCCGGCAGCGATTGACCAGCTGAAAGTATTAGGAGGACAGATCAAAGTTCCTGTTTATACTGAAGAAGGTTCCACCAATCCTTCTACGATTGCTGAAAACGCGATCAATTTTGCAAAAGCAAACGGTCATGATGTTGTAATTGTGGATACCGCTGGTCGTTTGGCTATTGATGAGCAGATGATGAACGAGATCAAATCCGTACATTATTTTATCAAACCACAGGAAACTCTTTTCGTTGTGGACTCTATGACCGGTCAGGATGCCGTGAATACAGCAAAAGCATTCAATGAGGCATTAAATTTTGATGGAGTTGTTTTAACTAAATTAGATGGAGATACCCGAGGGGGTGCTGCACTGACAATTCGTTCTGTTGTTGAAAAACCGATCAAATTTATCTCTACAGGAGAAAAAATGGAAGCTCTGGATGTTTTCTATCCGGAGAGGATGGCCGACAGAATCCTGGGAATGGGTGACGTTGTTTCCTTAGTGGAAAGAGCTCAGGAGCAGTTTGACGAAGAAGAAGCTAAAAAACTTCATAAAAAAATCGCTAAAAACGAATTCGGTTTTGATGATTTCCTAAAACAGATCAACCAGATCAAGAAGATGGGTAATATGAAGGATTTGATGGGAATGATTCCCGGAGTCGGAAAAGCGATTAAAGATGTAGAAATCAGTGATGATGCATTCAAACACATTGAAGCGATTATCTACTCTATGACTCCTGAAGAGAGAAGAAAACCTTCTATCATCAATACTCAGAGAAAAGGCAGAATTGCTAAAGGTGCCGGAAGAAAAGTCGAAGATGTGAACCAACTGATGAAGCAATTCGATCAGATGGGTAAAATGATGAAGATGATGCAGGGACCTCAGGGTAAACAAATGATGCAGATGATGAGCAAAATGCCAAATATGCCTGGAATGGGCGGAATGTTTGGAAAATAAGAAAGACGAAAAAATCATTCATAAAAAAACTCTCAGAAATTCTGAGAGTTTTTGGTTTTATATGTGTACGTTTATTTAAACTTATACCCTATTCCTAACTGGAAGAAATTCATTTTCAGCTTTTCTCCGTCCACAGGATTTTTGATCATATTGGTAAGTCCGAAGCTGTAGCGTGCATCCACAAATAATCCTTTATGAATGCTGTAATCGGCTCCTAAAAATAAACCGAAATCTGTAGACTTTAAAGTATCATCCAAGTATCTTTCCACATAACGCTCTCCTTCTCTGACTCCTGACGGATCTACCATACCGGCATTAGCACCGCTCATTTGAAATTTCACCTTGTTATTGGTCTTAAAACTTACATACGGACCTGCATAAACTCCCAATTCAGGTGTGGCATAAAATCTTGCAGATACAGGAATTACAATTCTGTTAAGATTCATCTTTTCAGTTACGGTAATACCAGGCATTGAAACTTCTGCTTTCCCTCCAAGGTTAGCATATTCTATCTCTCCCTGAACCGCAAATTTGTTATTGAATTTATGCTCAACCAATCCTCCGATATAAAACCCGGACTTAGATTTCATACCGCCTTCAATTCCGTCAAATTCGAAATCGCCTTCATTGGTATTCAATTTTGATAAAGCATAACCGGCTTTTACACCGAAAGTAGTTTGTGCATGTAAGCCTGCAAATAAAGCGAATGCAGACGCCAATAAGATTTTTTTCATGATTATTATATTAGTTTTAAACTTAAAAAGCCTAAGATAGACATCTCTGGTGCAATGTAAGTATTTTGTTTGTTATTTTGCAAATACATATTTAACGCCAAAGGTTACGGAAGTTAAACTGATACCAAATTTATAGTCATCAGCTCTTTTAGCACCGTCAATGTCTCTTTTGTAAGTATTATACCCGAACTCTCCTATTGTAGCTTCAATTGACCAGTTTTTAGTCAGGAAATAATCCAGACCCGGCTTAATATTCACTCCGATGTTGGTGTAGTTATTTTTTTGTGTAAACGGAGCGGAAAGTACAGGATCTCCGCCATCGCCTTCACTGTTAAAATCCAGCTTTTCCTGGCCGAACTCCAATGGAACCTGCAATTGTCCGAAAATGTATAACTTATCAGATAAAGTCCAGTATTTTCTCACGAATGGAGCTACAACAAAAGCATTATCTGTATTTTTAATTTCGATGGTATTGCCAAATCCGGAACCACTTACGTTATATTTTGTAACGGCACTTTTATAGCCTATACCAAGTCCTACCGCTAAGTTGTTATTAACGAAATACCCAGCTGTAGGAAGGATTCTGATCACATCATTCTTGATGTTGGTTCCCAATTTATTGTTTTCATTGTGATAGTACCCTACCTGCCCGGAAAGGTAAGAAGTTCCTTTTGCAATCTGTGCATTTGATAAGCCGAAAAGCGCAACAGCACCCATCAATACGATTTTTTTCATGATTATTATTATATTAGTTTCTTACATAGAAAAAAAAGCCCTAAGAGTGTCTCAGGGCTTTCTTGCTATATGCTTTGTTTATTATTTTGCAAATACATATTTAACTCCGAAAGTTACAGAAGATAAATTCAATCCGAAGTTATAGTTGTTTGTAGCATCACCATCTTTTGGTTTGTAGTTGTTGTAACCAAACTCACCGATAGTAGCTTCGATAGACCAGTTCTTGTTTAAGAAATAATCTAAACCTGGCTTCACAGTAACACCAATTTTAGTGTATTTAGCTTCAGTAGAAGTAGAAGTATAAACTGTAGAGTTTCCTACTGTAGTTTGTGAGTTAGTTTCAGTTTCAGTTTTTCCAAACTGCATAGGCACTGCTAATTGTCCGAAGAAATATAACTTGTCTGATAAAGTCCAGTATTTTCTTACGAAAGGAGCAACAACAAAAGCTGGCTGCTTAGTAATGCTTTCTCCTACTGTGTTACCAAGAGTAGTAGTTAAAGTGTTTTTTTCAGTCTGGTATCCAACTCCTAGACCAATTGCTAGGTTAGTGTTTACAAAATATCCAACTGTAGGTAATACGTTGAAGTTTTCTTTTTTATCGTTACCATTGTTAGATTCTACCTGAGAATAACCAACAGATCCTGATAAATATGTAGTTCCTTTAGCAATCTGAGCGTTTGATAAACCAAAAAGTGCAACAGCACCCGCTAATAATATTTTTTTCATTTTTAAAAAATTTTAATACTTTCTGAGGGCAAATTTACAGTGGCTACCACGAATATTAAAATTTGTTAATGTGATTAATATCATTGTTAAAATTTAGGGTTTTGTAAAAATAAATCCTAATTAAGAGAAGTTATTGAGTTTTTCATAATATTATGAATAAAAAAATCCTATTTTACCAATAAGAATTGAATTTATTTATTTTTTAAATTTTCCATATTTTTTCCAAAAGCCTATGAATTCTACATAAATGCTTAAATTAATTAACCTAAACTATTAATTTTTAAGTTATTAACTCTTAAAATTTAAACATTTATTATGATTGAAAATGTTTTTACCTATTCTAAGCTGTAAGTTCATATCAAAAGTTTCCGGCAAGGGATTCTATACAGCGTGCTTATAAAATATAAAAGAGCTCCGGCCTTCGGCCGGAGCTCTCACTATGTAATTGCTTCCTTATTTCAAAAAGAAATTATAACCAATGTTAACAGCTCCTACATTCCAGCTATAGCGTCCCCATCCTGGCAGGTCACGCTTGTTGCTGATTGACTGGTACCCGATGTACAACTCTCCTTTAGACATTTGATATCCAAATTTAGGCTGTGCATAGAAACCGCCATCTACCCCATCTTTTGTAGAAATACCGTACCCCAGGTCTAAACCTACAAAGATAGGCGCTCCAGAGAATCTGTATTTACCGGAAACAGCTACAGGAATAAATCCGAAATCATCAAAATGATCTTTTCCGAAGAAATGAGAATATCCTGTTGTTACCCCAAGATCAAGACCTTTAGCAATATTCCACATATAAGCTGCATCCACTCCCAATGTAAATGACGACACGTCACTTGCATCAGATACAGGAACACCAATGTGCCCACCAATTTTAAAACCTTCCTGCGCTTGAACAGCACCTCCTAAAAGTGCAAAAGCACCTAGTAATAATAGTTTTTTCATTTTTTTAGTAGCTTTGAATTACCCTGCAAAAATACTAATTATTCATCATTAGAAAAACTGTCCTGTAACAAAAAATCGGGACAAAAATTGTCCCGATTTATATCATTATTTAATACTAAAATTTCAGAATTAGTTTCCTCCGAATTTAAAACCTACACCCACCTGGGCAAAGCTATTTTTCACAGTACCTCCGCTGTTGTCGTTAGATAGGTTGGATACTCCTAAGCTGTATCTGGCATCAAAGAAAAGTCCGTTTTCCAGCATATATTCAACACCTAAGAACGGAGCAAGGTTTAATGATTTGATATCTTTTTTAATATCAACATCACCGCCTTCACCTTCCATTTCTACATCAAGGAAATCTGAACCAATTACCGTTTTTTGTTTAGCGGTAAGAATAATTCCCACGTTAAGACCTGCCGCTACAGAAAAACCTTCTGTAATAAAGTATTTTGCAGAAACAGGAATCAAAAGAGTTCCAAAAGTAATTTTAGTCTGCTCACCAAAATACATACCTCCGGCATTTACCCCGTCAATCTTTTCTTTAGCGCCAAGCGGTGAATACAAAACCTCTCCCTGAAGAGCGAATTTATCATTCATTTTATACTCAGCCATCCCACCGATATAGAAAGTATATTTAGGATCCATTTTTCTTCCGTCAAGATCGTCTTGCTTATCATCCAGTTTAATGGTTGACATCGCGAAACCAGCTTTTGGACCAAATCGAAACTCCTGTGCGTTTGCAGAAATTCCCATAGCAGCGACTGCTGCAATAAGTAAAAGTTTTTTCATGTTTAATTAGTTTTTACATTTTTAAGGTTTGCAAAACTAATTATTTTTTTCAAATTAACAAATTTTAACTAACTAATTTAAGGTTAATAAAAAGTTAATGGAAATTTTACCTATTATTTAGTCATTCCTTAGCCTTTTTTCCTCATCATTATAAGCAAGGATAATTTTTCTTACGACAGGGTGTCTTACCACATCTTCTTCTGTAAGATGTACAAATCCGATCTCCTTTACTCCATGTAAGATTCTCATCGCCTCTTTCAGCCCGGACTGCTGGTTTTTCGGAAGGTCAATCTGGCTTGGATCTCCAGTGATAATAAACTTCGCATTCATACCCATTCTGGTAAGGAACATTTTCATCTGTGCATGGGTCGTATTCTGGGCTTCATCTAAGATCACAAACGCATCGTCCAGGGTGCGTCCTCTCATGAAAGCCAAAGGAGCTACTTCAATCACTTTCTTTTCCATGAAACCTTCCAGTTTTTCATGGGGAATCATATCACGCAGTGCATCATATAAAGGCTGTAAATACGGATCCAGCTTTTCTTTAAGGTCACCGGGAAGAAATCCCAGACTCTCCCCTGCTTCTACAGCCGGCCTTGTCAGGATGATTCTTTTTACTTCTTTATCTCTTAGAGCTCGTGCCGCCAAGGCTACACTGGTATATGTTTTCCCGGTACCTGCAGGACCAATGGCAAAAACCATATCCTTTTTCTCCGTTTCTTTTACCAGCTTTTTAAGATTGGTTGTTTTGGCCTTAATTACTTTTCCGTTGACTCCTTTTACGATAATATCCTGGTCAAAGACCAGCTGCTTCTCGTTTTCGTCTTTAATATTCAATATATTTTCAACGTCTTTCAGTCCTATTGAATTATTTTTAGAGATAAAACTGACAATATCATTCAGTTTTTGTTTCAGTATGTCTAAAGCTTCCTGATTTCCCATGGCAAAGATAAAGTGATCTCTTCCTGTAATTTTAATCGTTGGAAAGCTTGATTTTATTAAGTTGAAATATTGGTTATTAACTCCATAGAAGATTTTCGCATCGATATCTTCCAAATCATATGTCAATTCAAACATGCAGTATTTTTATTTATTAGATTTTAAAATTAAAGCTTTTTTTCAAATTTATATCAAATTCTTTTCAACAATCTTTCGGGCTTTCTTTTTATTTTAAATAACTTTGCAATACTACACTATTCTATAAATTGCTCATGTCAATTATTACCCTTACTTCGGATTTCGGAAATTTAGATTACAGAGTTGCCGCTGTGAAAGGCAAAATTCTGTCTCTAAACCCTGAGGTTAATATTATTGATATAACCCACGATATCCAGGCATTCAACCTTATACAGACTTCGTATATTGTAAGAAATGCATATAAATATTTTCCTAAAGGAACCATTCATATCCTTTCTGTTGATAGTTTTTACAACAGATCCAGAAAGAATATCATTTATAAAGCGGACGGATCTTACTTTCTGGCAGCGGACAACGGCCTTTTAAGCCTTATATTTTTTGATATTAAACCGGAAGCAATCTATGAGCTTACGCTGAACAACCGTTTTGATGATGTCATCAACTTTACTTCTACGGATATTTTTGTTCCGGCAGCGGTACATCTTGCCAATGGCGGACTTCCTGAAGTAATTGGAAGAAAAATAAGCACAGCCAAGCAGCTTATGTTCCCACGGGCGGTTTATAATGAATCCGAAGGTATGATTATTGGTGAAGTTACCTATATTGACAATTTCGGAAATATAATATCAAATATCAACAAAGATTTTTTCGAAAATATCAGTAAAGGCTATAACAGTTTCACCATAAAATTCAGAAATTTAAGCCTTTCAAGGATATTTTCCAGCCATACGGAAGTCGTTTCAGACTGGGAAAGAGAGACCGAATTTCACGGACAGTCTGCTGCAATCTTCAATGATAGCCAGTTGTTGGAGCTTACCATCTATAAAGGAAGCAAGAAAAACGGCGCTAAAAGCCTGTTTGGATTGAATGTGGGCGAAAATATCTATATTGAATTCAGCTAAGATTATATATTTCTTAAAAAAACCGATTTTTTTTATATATTTGTCAAAATCTAAAAATCAAAAATGGCAGAATACAAATTATTGCTTCCTTCCATGGGAGAAGGGGTTATGGAAGCGACAATTATCACTTGGTTATTCAATGAAGGTGATAACGTAAAGGAGGATGACTCCGTAGTAGAAATTGCAACAGATAAAGTAGATTCAGACGTTCCGACACCAGTTTCGGGGAAAATTGTAAAAATTTTAAAGCAAAAAGATGAAGTTGCAAAAGTAGGTGAAGCCATTGCTATTTTAGAAATTGAAGGAGAAGGCGCAGCTTCAGAAGAAGTAAAAACTGAAACTCCGGCAGCGGCTCCGGATGCTGAAACTTTAAAAACGATTGAAGAGCCTTTACAACCCGCAGCTGCTTCAAACGTAGAATTCTCAGGAGATCTTTATTTATCTCCACTCGTAAAATCTATCGCACAACAGGAAAATATTTCTGAAACTGAACTGAAATCTATTAAAGGAAGCGGTTTGGAAGGAAGAATTACAAAAGAAGATATATTAGCTTACGTTGCTAACAGAGGAAGCCAGCCAGCTCAGGCAGCTCCTGTACAGGCAGTAGCTTCTGCTCCAAAACCAGCCGTATCTGCACCAGCAGCTACGATTCCGGTAAATGCAGGTGATGAGATCATTCCAATGGACAGAATGAGAAAAATCATCGCTGAAAACATGGTAAAAGCAAAACAGATTGCTCCACACGTAACTTCTTTCATTGAAACTGACGTTACTAACGTTGTAAAATGGAGAAATAAAAACAAAGCAGTATTTGAGAAACGCGAAGGTGAAAAACTGACTTTCATGCCGATTTTCGTAAAAGCTGTTGTGAAAGCAATCCAGGATTTCCCAATGATCAATGTTTCTGTAAATGGTGAAAATATCATCAAGAAGAAAAACATTAATATCGGTATGGCTACTGCCCTTCCGGACGGAAACCTTATTGTTCCTGTCATCAAAAATGCTGATCAGTTATCACTTTCAGGTCTTGCAAAAGCAATCAACGACCTGGCTTACAGAGCAAGAAACAAAAAATTAAGACCTGAAGACACTCAGGGAGCAACGTATACCATTTCTAATGTTGGAAGCTTCGGAAACCTTATGGGAACACCGATCATTCCTCAGCCTCAGGTAGCTATTTTAGCAATCGGTGCTATTGTTAAGAAGCCTGCCGTTCTTGAAACAGCAGATGGGGATGTAATTGCGATCAGAAATCTGATGTTCATGTCTCACTCTTATGACCACAGAGTGGTAGACGGATCTTTAGGAGGAATGATGCTGAAGCATGTTCACGACTACCTTGAAAACTGGGATCTGAACACAGAAATATAAGTAATGAGTAATCAGCAATAGGTATTTTGCAGATTTTAAATACTAAACCTTCGATTAATCGGAGGTTTTTTTGTTTTAATCGATTAGGCTGAGTAAATCTCAAAAGGACAAACAACAAATAAAATCATTATTAAATTATCAATAAAACTTAAATTTACATTACAAAATAACAATTATTCAAATCTATTATTATATAATAATAAACTTTCTAGGAAATTAGATTTATTAGCATTATTTTTAAACAAATAATTTATAAGAAAATGGATCCGGATTATAGGAAATATGACGTCACAAGGTTTTTTGATTTCACAGAACCGGATGAAAAACTCATTACCGAAATCTATAATCTGCTTTCTTTATCGTATGATATTACAATCATTGATATCAAAGAGTCTCCATATGAGCAGTTCAGCTCTTTTGATATGTATCCGTTATTTATTCCACGCATCTGTTACCTGGTGAAGGATATGAATAACAGCAATAACCCTTTCTATCTTTTTATCGTCAGTAAAGTGGGAATAAATTCCAAAGGCGGACGTTTAGATCGTAAATATGACACTATCCAGCTTTGGGGATTAAAAAAACTAGAAGAAGAATTTGGATATATTTCCATTAATAAAAAAAAGCTAATGGATAAGATTGCAGGAATCTTCAACAGTTTCTCCATTAATTTTAAAGATCCTGACTTTAAAGATTTTTATGTCGTGGGAAGTGATTCATTTAAAACCATGAACTTTTTAACCCAAAAAAGAAAAGAAACAATAAAAAGCTTCTCTGATGAAGGCTTTAAGCTTGAAGTTAGAAACAGCATTTTAAGCTTTGGTATACCTGATATTCTTACGGTTGAAAATGCTGAAATCATCTCAAAGTTTTTAAACGAAATATAATTTCCAAAATTTACCGTAATTTCATCCCTCAAAACCTGCAGATGCTGAAACTTTTCGTCCTCATAAAAAAATCCCTCAAAAATTCCTTCGATAACATCCGGAACGAACAGCTGAAGCATAATCTGCTTCAGGCGATTCCTTTCTGGATAGGATCTGTGATTACAGGTTTCTTTGCGGTGATCTATGCACAGGTATTTGCATGGGGTGAAAACCTGATGAATTTTATCTTTAACTGGCATGCATGGATGATTTTCATTATCGCTCCCATTGGATTCGTCCTTTCCTGGTGGCTGGTGAAAGAATTTGCTCCCAATGCCAAAGGAAGTGGCATTCCTCAGGTGATGGCGGCAGTAGAATTGGCTAATCCCAAAGAACACCGAAAGATCAGGAGCCTTCTGAGCCTTAAGATTATTTTTTTCAAAATCCTTTCTTCTGTCGTTCTGGTAATCGGAGGAGGCGCTGTAGGACGTGAAGGTCCAACTATTCAGATTGCAGGTTCTGTTTTCAGAAAGGTCAACGAATATCTTCCTGAATGGTGGCCGAAAATCTCCAAGAAAAACATGATCATGACCGGAGCGGCAGCAGGACTTGCGGCAGCCTTCAATACCCCGTTGGGAGGAATTGTCTTTGCGGTGGAAGAACTGTCCAAAACCCATATCAATTACTTTAAAACAGCTTTGTTTACGGCGGTAATTATCGCTGGTCTTACTGCTCAAACACTGGCAGGCTCTTATTTATATTTAGGATATCCGAAAACCAATGGTGTTTCTTTAATGGTCATGTTTCCGATCGTACTCGTTGCAGCTACTGCCGGTATTCTGGCCAGTCAGCTTTCTGTTAGCATGCTAAAAATCAATGGCTGGAAGAAAAAAAAACTGAAAACAGATAAGGGAAATGTAGTCTTTCTGATTATTTGTGCATTAATTATTGCTTCCATCGCTTATTTTATCAACAGGGAAATTCTGGGTTCAGGAAAAGAAATTATGGAGCGGGTACTTTTCACCAAGGACAAGCATGAAGACTGGTACGTCCCTATTCTGAGAATGCTTGGCCCTGCCCTTTCTTTTACTTCCGGAGGGGCGGGCGGAATTTTTGCACCGGCTCTCACTGCCGGAGCAAGTATAGGCTCTGTTATTTCGGGAGCCATTCATTTAACACCCAACGAAACCAATGTAGTAGTTCTGGCCGGAATGGTAGCTTTTCTTACCGGAATTACGAGAGCTCCGTTTACTTCAGCCATTATTGTGCTGGAAATGACAGACAGACACTCATTGATATTCCATCTGATGCTTGCCGGAATGGTATCTTCCATTGCCTCTATTTTAGTGAGCAGACATTCTTTGTATGATGTGTTGAAGGTGAATTTTCTAACGGAGATCAGGGAGAAGGATTAGTTTCGGGATACGGGATACGAAGCCTGGTTCAGTTGTCCGTCATTATTGCGAATTATGAAGTTTTAAGGATACTTTTATTGGAATACATTAGGAATGGTTCAAGAATTTTAAACTTAAAACCCCAACTTAAATATTAAACTCGTAACCCACACCAGAAACATTTTCACTCCAAATATTGCATATTACAAATTTATTTTCTACTTTTGCACCTCGAAATAATTAACAAATTCATTTAACATTATGAACAATTACGAAACTGTTTTCATTTTAACTCCCGTTCTATCTGAGTCACAGGTAGAGGAAGCAGTGAACAAGTATGTAGATCTTATCAAAGAAAAGAACTGCGAAATCGTTGCTAAAGAAAATTGGGGATTAAAAAAATTAGCTTACCCTATCCAATTGAAAAAGAACGGGTTCTATACTCTAATCGAATTCAAAGGAGAAGGTAGTGTAGTAGCTGATTTAGAATTGGCATTTAAGCGTGACGAGAGAGTAATCCGTTACCTTACTACAAAACTTGACAAGCATGCTGTTGAGTACGCTGTAACTAGAAGAACTAAAGTAAAAGCAGCTAAAGCTTAATTATTAACCCTATTTTTTAAAAAGACAAGACATGGCAATAGATGAAATGGCTAAACAAGCCTCAGCTGGAGGAGAATCAGAAGTAAAATTCCTTACTCCGCTTGATATCAATACAAAATCTGAAAAGAAATATTGTAGATTCAAAAAATACGGAATTAAGCACGTTGACTACAAAGATGCTGATTTCTTATTACAATTCGTAAACGAGCAAGGTAAAATTTTACCAAGAAGATACACTGGAACTTCTTTAAAATACCAAAGAAAAGTTTCTGCTGCTATCAAAAGAGCAAGACACCTTGCATTACTACCATACGTAGCTGACTTATTGAAATAAGACAAAAAATAAATAAAAGAAGAGGTATCCTCTTCTTTTGTTGCTGAATACATCATTAATTCTAACTTGATTTTAGTTCACTCTAAAATCCCAAAAAAGGACAACAACAATGGATATTATCCTAAAACAAGACGTAGAAAACTTAGGACTTGAGTTTGATACAGTAAGCGTAAAGCCAGGTTATGCTAGAAACTACTTACTTCCTCAAGGAATTGCACTTTTAGCTACCCCTAAAAACAAAGCAGCTTTAGAAGCTACTTTAGAAGCTAGAAAAGAAGAAGAAGCTAAATTAATCGCTGCTGCTAACGCTGTAGTTGAGCAATTGAAGAAAACTTCTATCACTATTCCTGCAAAAGTAGGTTCTGGTGATAAATTATTCGGATCTATCAACAATGCAGATCTTTCTGCTGCTCTTGCTAAAGCTGGAGTTTCTGTAGAGAAGAAATACATCAAAATTCCAGGGAACACTATTAAGAGAACTGGTAAAGTAACAGCAAACATCAGATTACACAGAAACGTTGAGTACAATTTCGAATTCGATATCGTATCTGACGCTCCGGTTGTAGCTGCTCCTGCTGCTAAAAAAGAAGAAGTTAAATCTGAAGAAGCTTAATTAATATAAGCGACTGAGATTTTCTCACAATACAGACCACTTCAATTTATTGAGGTGGTTTTTTTGTGGAATTTGGAAAAGATTGCGCATAGAACTACCCCGTCTTTTTGCTTTGCAAAAATCCACCCCTTCGGGGAAGGGGAATGTAGAAAATCTTAACTGTTATTACTTGTTAAAAGAGCTTTTCCCAGCCTTATTTGGTTCAGAAGCAAAGTATGTAGTAGATATATCTTATCCAGCGTTATAAAACCTGCTACCATGCAACCCGTAACCCGAATCAATCTCAAACCCTCAAACCCTCCCACTCCTTACTTATCCCCTTTCAGTTTATGCTGATATTCTGTAGGAGCAATACCGATTACCTTTTTGAAGATATTGCTGAAAGACGACAGGCTGTTGTATCCTACCATCATCGCGATCTCATACATATTATATTTTCCTTCAAGCATCAGCTCAAGAGAACGGGTAATCCTTAAGGCTCTTAGAAAACGGACGTAATTCATGCCCAGAATCTCTTTAAATTTCCTTGAAAGGGTTCTCGTGCTCAATCCGAATTCTTTTGCCGTAGATTCTATCGTAAGGGGTTTTTCAAGGTTAGCATGAATGTAGCGCGCTATCTTCAGTAATGTTTCATCTTTTGGAAACGGATGCTGTATCGGAAATGCCAGATGTTTTTGTTTCTTCTCCTGTAAAACTCCTTTAAAAGCTTTGAGGAAAAAATATTTATCACAATCATTTTTTGTGATTTTCCCATCCCACTCTTTGGTGTATAAAATCATCTCCCGAAGCAGATTATTAACGGAATAAATATTTATTTCATCAAAAAAGCCACTTTCATGTTCTTCTTTTTTAAAATAAAAATTATATAAATCAACTTTCGGGCTGGTAGAAAAAATATAATGGGGCGTTCCGGCAGGAATCCACATAAAGCATCTTGCAGGAAGATACCAGTGCCTCTGATCCGTAAAAACATGTACGATACCGCCCTCTGCATAGACTAACTGTGCAGAACTGTGATAATGAATCTCTGTAGTTACATTACCTGTGAGGACATGGTAAATATAGAATTCCGCATCATCTTCTTCTACGGCTTTAAAATGGCTGTTGTTCATACTATAAAGGTAAGAAGATTTTCTAAATTGGCGTAAATGAGCAAATATTTTTCTGTTTTCACAAATAGAGTCTGCAGTTCCTCATCGTAACTTTGCTGCATCAAAATCATTTTAGCAAAAATCCTTTAATTAATTTATGAATATCATATTTAACGCATGCCGGTATCTGTGCATAGCGTTGTTCTTATTATTGAGTAGTTTTTTATACTCACAGATGATAGATTATCAGCATCTCAGCCTACAGCAGGCTGTAGAGGTTGGTCTGAAAAACAACAAAAACATACAGATAAGTCATCTGAAACAGGAAATGTCCGTTACCAAAGAGAAAGACCTCAAAATGGAAAAACTTCCGGACATTGAATTTCATACAAGCTACAATCAGGTAACCAATTTGTTTCAGCATCAGGATGGTGTATTCAACAAAGCCACCAAGTATGATGTGATCAATGGAATGTATGATTTTACATTATCGGCTTCTATCCCGGTTTACATGGGTGGTAAAATAAAAAATGCTGAAAAGAAAGCGTCTATTGATACTGAAATTTCTGCTTTAAAAACACATCTGGACGAGAGACAGCTTACAATGGCAATCATTACAGCTTTTCTGCAGATTCATCATTTAAAAGAGCAGCAGAGTCTCATTAATGATAAGATGAAGGAAGATTCTGTCAATATCAAGCAGGTAAAAGCTCTTAAAGCCAATGGTGTTGTTACTGTAAACGAAGTTTTAAGAACCTCACTGCAGCTTTCCAATCATAAGATGAGCTGGACAGAGCTGGATAACGATATTCAGATTGCAGAACATAAGCTTAAAACTATTCTTTCTCTTCCGGAAAGTCAGGAAATGCATGTGAATACAGAGGATCTTATTTCGGAGAATGCTGCCATTCCTTATATTGATGAACTGACAGAAACCGCTTTAAACAAAAATGAATCTGTTGCAATTACCCATAAAAATCTTTCATTGAAGGAACTGGATCAAAAGATTACCAAAGCGAATTATTTACCCAAAATTACGGCTGGCGGAGAATATTTTTTAAAGTATCCGAATATGATGTTTTTTCCTCCTGAACCTTATGCGTATCGCCTGGGAATGGTAGGGGTAAACCTTACTTATCCTATCGAGAATCTGTATAAAAATAAATACAGAATGCAGGAAGCACGGGAAAATATTGATCTTGCCAGGCTTCAGATCGAAGAAAATGAAGAAAATGTAAGACATAGTGTGTATGAAGCTTACAAAAAGTTCGAAGAGACGGATCAGAAAGTAAAAATTGCAGAAGAAGCCATTAATCAGGCTAAGGAAAACTACCGCATCGTAAGAACAAAATACGCCAATAAGCTAAGTCTTATCACTGAGCTGATAGACGCCGACAATACTTATCTGGAAGCTGAATCTAATCTTATTTCCGTAAAAATCAACAGACAACTTAAATACTACCAACTCCAATATACGATTGGAAACTTATAAAAACTATGGCACAGAAACAACTGACACAAAAGGAAAAAAGAATCAACAAGTCCATTACTTTGCTGGCCTGGATCCTGATTATAAGCGGAATCACAGGAATGGTAAGTTTTTATCTTTTTTCGAGAAAAAATGTGACAACGAATGATGCACAGATCGAACAATATATCACGCCTGTATCCAGTAAGGTATCAGGGTTCATTAAAACTATAAAGTTTAACGAAAATCAGTTTGTACACAAAGGGGATACTTTAATTGTCATAGACAACAGAGAGTTTGTGAATCAGGTACACATGGCAGAAGCTAACCTTCATGCGAATACAGCAACCATCAGCACTATTGAAAGCGGTGTCAGCACCAAAGAAAGTGATACCAAGATTATTGATGCTAAAATTGCTTCCGCAAAAATTGACATCTGGAGAACGGAACAGGATTATAAAAGATATAAAAACCTCTTGGCAGAAGATGCTGCCACCGAACAGGAATTTGAGAATGTGAAAGCTTCTTATGAACAGTCAAAGGCCAATCTTCTGGCATTGGAACAGCAGAAAAATGCAGTAAGAGCCGGTGCAAATGAACAGCAGACTAAAGTTGCTCCCGTAAAAAGCCAGATCCAGCAGAGTTCAGCAAGCCTTAATAATGCCAAACTTTATCTTTCTTATACGGTGATCACCGCTCCTTATGACGGATGGGTAGGAAAAAAGGCCATTCAGGAAGGGCAGTTGATTAAAGAAGGTCAGGCGCTGGTTCAGATCGTAAGCAAAGAAAAATGGATCATTGCGAATTATAAAGAAACACAACTAGGACAGATTGACCAAAGCCAGGAAGTAATTATTACAGCGGATGCCTATCCCAATGTAGAATTTAAAGGAAAAATACTTTCTGTTTCTCCAGCTTCAGGATCTCAGTTTTCATTAGTAAAACCGGATAATGCAACGGGAAATTTTGTAAAAATCGAACAGAGATTTCCCGTGAAAATTATTCTAGATAACAATAAAGACAACGAAAAACTGCTTTCCGGGATGAATGTTCTGGTGAGTGCGAAGAAGATATGAGTTTGAGTGTGGGAGTGTTTGAGGGTATTAGAATATTAGAGTATAAAATATCCGGTTTTATTATTATTTTCAAATTCTCCCATTTTCAAATTTTCAAATTAAATTATTTTTTTAGCGAAAAGACAAGCCGCAAAATAGCGAATCTGCCAATTTTTTCTTAGCATATTTGCCCTTTTACCTTTTACTTGTTTACACCTTTGCCCTTTGTCTTTTCGCATTTTTTAAATCCGGCTTAATGACAAATTTGTTCATTTTCCATCTCTTTTTTCTAAGCTTAATGCTTACAAATTATGCAACACAATACAATTTATCATAAATGGGTACCACAATGGCTGAAGCTGCCACTTCTTATATTGGCATTGTTTCCCCATTTGATGTTGTTGTCGCTTTTACATTCCAACAGCGCCTTCACCTCTTCTTTTATGGATGCAGATTCAGATGACATCCAGTATTTAATGATTTTGATGTATGGGACATTTGTGGTTACCCTTTTAGTTTTACAACGGTTTATGGCATATTTCAGCGTCAAATATTATGTCCTGCTGATGGCCTCCATTTCCGTGATAATCCTCTATGTTTTATCAGTAACTCATGATTATCATGTTATATTGGTAATCCGGTTTTTAGAAGGAATTTTCGGGTTGCTGGAAGGCGCTATTTTCCTTCCTCTGATCATTGCGGAATTAAAGACAAAACATGCCAAGGTATTAGCGTATCTCTTCATGTATACGATCATGCTCACCGGAGGAACAATAACCACTTCCCTGTTGAAATCAAGCATTGAGAATTACGATTTTCAGCATATGGTCCTGATGATGGTATATTTTCATGTGTTTGTACTGATTATTGGTATTGCCCTGTTCAACAGAAACAGATTCTTTCCTAAAAAGCCTTTGTACCAACTGGATATTACCAGCTGGTTTTTACTTTGGGTATGTCTGCAGGCCGGCGGTTATGCTGTTATTTATGGTAAAAGACTCATGTGGTTCGAATCCGATACTATTATCATGTGCCTGTTTATATTCCTGCTTTCAGGAGGCTTATTTATGCTTAAACAGAGAAATTCCAAGAGACCGTTATTCCATTTTGAAGTTTTAAGTTCAAAGAATGTGATTGCCGGAATGATTTTGTTTTTCATTTTTTACCTGATCCGCTCCGGATTGAATAATGTATACAGCATCATGGCTACCGTATGGAAGTGGCCGTGGGATTATATTGTGAACATCCAATACTGGAATGTGGCAGGAACGCTGTTGGGAATATTATTATCGGGAATCTGTCTGGTTCGCGGGATTTCCTCAAGAATTGTTTTCTTTACAGGTTTTCTGCTGCTTGCCATTGACTGTGCCTGGTTTACCTATACTTTTTATCCTGACACTACCCTTTCAACGATCTGTCCGCCATTATTTCTGCAGGGAATCGCTCAGGGACTATTATTTACACCGCTTGTTTTCTTTCTAATCTCAGGAACTCCGGAAGAATACGTATCCAATGCTACAGCTTTGGGAACTACAACGCGTTTCTGGACAACAGCTATCGGATATGCCCTAATGCAGAATCTGATGCTTTTTTTAACATTAAAACATTCCGATACACTCAGTGCCAACTTCACAGATACCAATCCTGTATTTTACAGCCAATGGAGCCAGCTTTTCGGGGCTAATATCTCAAAACTGTCAGTTAATGATTCTTTATCTATGACTGCAGGAGCTTTTAAAGCCAAAATTACAGCCCAATCTATTCTTCTTTCCAATATGGAAATTTTTACAGGACTTTTCTGGTTAGCAATTGTTACAGCAATCGGCCTGCTGCTTTATCATCCGGTAAAAATAGTCATAAGAAATATCATGTAAAACAGAGGAAGCTGGAGGCTGGAAGGCCTATATAATAATTAAAGTCGCTTAGATAAATATATAAAACTTAATAATTTTTATTGAATAACTTCCTACCTTTAAATGACCGGGAGTAACTTCCCGTTCCCATCTTCCATCTCCATCACTTTGGCCGGTTTATTGTTCGTGTTTTTTATCGCAATATTGCACAGACCACTACGTTTAATACAAAAGCTTACGAATGGAAATTGAAAGAATTTTACTGAGCCAAAGGGATTTTTTTAAAACGCAGCAAACCAAAAGTCTTGCCTTTCGGAAAATGTACCTCGAAAAGCTTAAAAGTCTTATTATTTCAAATGAGAAAATGCTGTATGAAGCTGTTAAGAAGGATTTCGGGAAATCAGAATTTGATACTTTCACCACAGAATTATCCTTCATTCTGAATGATATTAATTATTATATCAAAAACTTAAAATCGCTGTCAAAGCCTAAAAAAGTAAGCACCAATCTCGTCAATCAGCTCGGACACAGTACAATTTATGCAGATCCTTTGGGTTGTATATTGGTAATCGGAGCCTGGAATTATCCTTATCAGCTGTCACTTTCTCCCATTATTGCGGCAATGGCTGCCGGAAACTGCTGTATTCTTAAGCCCAGTGAAATTGCAGAAAATACGATGAACGCAATGGCTTTCATCATCAATGGAAATTTCCCACCTGAATATTTGTATGTCTATGAAGGGGGTATTGAGGAAACAACAGCACTTTTAACATTAAAATTTGACAAGATATTTTTTACAGGAAGTACAAAAGTCGGAAAGATTGTTTACAAAGCAGCTGCAGAACATCTCACTCCTGTAACGCTTGAACTGGGCGGAAAGTCGCCGGCTATCGTTACCAGAAATGCCAATCTCGAACTTGCAGCTAAAAGAATTGTCTGGGGGAAATTCCTCAATGCCGGACAAACCTGTGTAGCACCGGATTACCTGTTGGTAGAAGAAACCATTCAGGAACAGTTTCTGGAAATGCTCAGAAAATATATCAGAGAGTTTAAATACGAACCGGATTCTGAACAATATACCAGAATTATTAACCAAAGAAATTTCCAACGGCTTATTCGTCTTATTGATCGTGAAAAAATCTATTCAGGCGGGAGTTTCAACGAAGAAAAACTATACATTGAACCTACTATTCTGAATCATATAGACTGGAATGACGAAATTATGCAGGAAGAAATTTTCGGCCCGATTCTGCCTGTGATCACCTTTCAGAGCTACAATGCAGCACTCAACTCTATTCTGGAACTTGAAAAACCATTGGCAGCTTACCTTTTTACCAATAATTCTGAAGAAAAAGAAAATTTCACCAGGAAGCTGTCTTTTGGAGGCGGCTGTATCAATGATACGGTGATGCATTTAAGTAATGACAATCTGCCATTTGGAGGTGTGGGAAGTTCCGGGATAGGAAATTATCATGGGAAATTCGGCTTTGAAACCTTTTCTCACCAAAAAGCGGTTCTTGAAAAAGCGACATGGGGTGAACCTAATATAAAATATCCGCCTTATTCTGAGAAAAAATTAAGCTGGATAAAGAAATTACTGTAATAATTCCTTAAGTAGGGAATTTGCATAATAATAATGTATTTTATAAAAGTCAAATTATTTAAATAAAATACATTATGAAAAATTTAAAAAAATTATCAAGAGAAAAATTAAGTAAACTAACAGGAGGAGGATCTTGCGCAGGTACTTGCTCAGACGGATCTTTTGTTTACATTAGTTCATGTACATCGTGTATCAGTTACTCCGGGGGAGCGGCTTGTTATAATTCACATGAAGAAAGCATTTACGTTGAAAATTGTTAAATGAAAAGAGGCTGTCAATTCAGCCTCTTTTTTATTAAATGTCTCCAGTTTTAAAGAATTTCATTACTGCTTCCTTATCATATCCATTATCTTTTTCAAGAACTCTACTATCCTTTAAAATATGAATCATTTTTCCATTTTTATCTAAAATAATAAAAAAAGGATACCCTTGTTTTTCTTTAATATCTATATACCGGGCAAAAACTTTTTCATTCTTATTATCCGGAGAATAGTTCAGGTGATAATACAGGTAGTTTTTATCTACGATTTCCTTCAGTTCAGGGGTAGTCTGCACAAAATTATTAAAACGAAGACACCAGATACACCAGTTACCACCAGCCTGAATCATAATATTTTTACCTTCTTTCTTAGCCTGAGCGATTAATTTATTAATATCAGCCTGAGCATCCGCTTTTGGATCATAAGGTTTGGGAAGCTTAGCTTTTTCTTCAGCCGCTTTTTTCTTTGCTTCTAACTCTTTCTGCTCAGTAGGCACTATAAGAGCTGTTTTTTGCTTTCCTTTATCCGGAGAATTCTTTACATCCTGTGCAAAAGCAATAGCACTTAATCCCAGGAAAGCTAACAATGTCAATTTTTTCATAACATAAAAATAAAAAAATAATATATATCCCCCTGCAAAAATAGAACCATAATTTTATTATCACTAAATTTGCGTGTTTTATGAATTTTCTAATCAAAATATTATATCTGATCGCCAAGCTTCCGCTTAAAATATTATATATTTTTTCGGACGTCATCTTTTTCCTCAATTATTATATTGTAGGATACAGAAAAGAGGTTATCACCCAAAATCTCAGAAACTCTTTCCCAAACAAATCTGAAGAAGAAATTAAAGAGATCCGAAAAAAGTTTTATCTTAATTTTTCAGATTATCTGGTAGAAACCATCAAATCTTTCAGCATTTCGGAGACAGAAGCCAGAGTGAGAATGCAGCATATCAATCAGGAACTCTTTCATGATGCTAAAAAGGAAGGTAAAAATATTATCCTGCTCGCAGGGCATGTTTTTAATTGGGAATGGATCAATGCATTGGCAAAGATTGTTCCCCAGGCTCACTGCCATCCTGTTTACAGAAAGGTGAACAGTGATTTCTGGGAAAATCAGATGAAAAAGGTTCGAAATAAATTCGGAAACGAAGCATTGGAAGCCAATGAAGTAATCCTGAATATTTTCAGATCTAAAAACAACGGTGATTCTGCTTATATGTTTGTTGCTGATCAAACGCCTCACCATGCTCATGTCACTTACGGATTAGAATTTTTGAACCAGCGTACTCCTGCTTTTATCGGATATGATAAACTGGCCACAAGAATGGATCTCGTTTTTATCTATTGTGAAATGAAAAAGGTAAAACGCGGTTATTATCAGGTTAATTATCACAGAATATGTCCGGATGGTGAAAAATTTACAGAAAATGAAGTGGTAAGAAAGTTCCATAAATTATTGGAAAACACCCTACACAAACATCCTGACAATTATCTTTGGTCACACAGAAAATGGAAATATCAGGACTCCATTAAAAATTTTGATTCTGAAAAAAAATAGTTTGACATGCAGAAAAAACTGGCAGTTGCTATCTTAAACTGGAATGGCAGGAATTGGCTTGAGAAATTTTTACCTGGTGTTGTTCAATTTTCTCAGAATGCGGATATTTATGTTATTGACAATCTTTCCACGGACGATTCTATTGAGTTTCTACAAAAGAATTTCCCCACAGTACAGATTATTAAAAATGATAAAAACTATGGGTTTGCAGGCGGTTATAATGAGGGACTGAAAGCGATTAACAATGAATATTACTGTCTGCTCAATTCTGATGTAGAAGTTACAGAGAACTGGACAGAACCGGCACTGGAATTATTGGAAAATAACGCTTCTGTTTCTGCAGTACAGCCAAAAATTTTATCTTATCATCATAAAAGTCACTTTGAATTTGCCGGTGCAGCGGGCGGATTGATTGATAATCTGGGCTATCCTTATTGCAGAGGCAGGATTTTTGATGATCTGGAAGCAGATAAAGGACAGTATAATGATGAAACAGAGATCTTCTGGGCTTCAGGGTGCTGCTTTTTTATCCGCGCAAAAGACTTCCGGGAACAAAAGGGGTTTGATGCAAGATTTTTTGCTCATCAGGAAGAAATTGACCTTTGCTGGAGACTTATTAATTCAGGAAAAAAGATTTATTATACCGGAAAATCCAGCGTTTATCATGTAGGCGGCGGAACCCTTAACAAGCAAAGCGCACAGAAGACTTATTTAAATATGAGAAATAATCTTTCTATGATGCTTAAAAACCTTCCCTTTCCTCAATTAATCTGGATTATCTTTTTCAGATTACTGCTGGATGGCGCTGCCGGAATTTATTTTGGACTGAAGCAAGGCCTCCCACATCTTTGGGCAGTATTAAGGGCCCATTTTGGATTTTACGCCCAGCTTCCGGGAACATGGAAACTTCGCCAGAAACATCAGAAGAATCGGTTTTATCAATCGAAATGGTTAATTTTTAAACACTTTTTGGGTGGAAAGGTAGCAGGTAGCAGATGATAGATGGCGGGTAATAGGTTGCAGGGTTAGGAAAACAGATTCCCGGCTATACAAAAACCGGAGTTTTGTCAATAAAAAATTATAAACTTCAACTAACCTTAACTTTAAAACCCTAAACATTGAACATTGAACATTGAACATTAAACTAAACTATAGAACTAGTAACAAAAAACAACCAGCAACAACTTATAATTTTTAAACAATGGATTTCTGCGCAATAGATTTTGAAACGGCCACTCACGAGAAAAGTTCAGCTTGTGAGATGGGAATTTGTGTCGTACAGGATTCTAAAATTGTTGAAACCAAAACCTGGCTGATCAAACCTCCGAGTTTTCCTTATTTCAGTAAATTTAATATTGCCGTTCATGGAATTTACCCCGAAGATGTGAAAGATGCACCTACCTTTGATGAAATATGGTATGAAGCTCAGGAAATGATGTATGGCAGCCTTATGGTTGCTCATAATGCAGGATTTGATGCTTCTGTCTTAAGAGGATGTCTTGAGCATTATGGGATGTTTACGCCGAAATTAAACTACCTGTGCAGCATACAGCTTGCCAAAAAATCATGGAATTATCTTCCTAAATATGGCCTGAAGCCATTGGCAGAATATCATAAAATTGATTTTACTCACCATAGAGCAGGCGCTGATGCTGAAGTATGCGCCAAAATATCTTTACTGGCATTTGAGAAACTCTTCCTCACCAGCAATGATGAAGTACACGAGTATATGAAGGCAAAAATCAAAAAACTTTAATATACAGATTACTGAACCCGGGTTTTCAGCCTGTAATCTACAATTAATTACTCAACACCTCAGACAGCAGATTGAATTTAGGAATATCAATCTCAAAAGTCTCCTGTGTTTCCATGTTTTTAACAAGGTATTTTCCGCTCATATTTCCTACTCCGGAACGAAGCATAACATTGGAGAAGTAAGCGAAATTTTCGCCGGTGCCTATTTCAGGGGTAAGACCTATTACGCCGTCTCCTATGATTTCTGTATATCCAAATCCTACGTCAAAAATCAGCCATTTTCTTTTCAATACTTTAATAGGAAAGCTTGCGTCATTTTCTATCGTGATATTGTATTTAAAAACGTAACGGTTTTCGGATGGATAACTGTTTTTACTATCATATTCAGGGATTACTGAAACTTTGATATTGGAAGTCATTTTTGAAAACATCATGGTAGTATTTTCTTAATAGATACAAAAATCTCGCCTTTTTTAAGGCGAGATACTATATTTACATTATATTTCAATAAAACTATAATCCAAGACCTTTTCTTTCGTCACCTCCCATTAATATCTCAACAGGATTGTCGATACCTTCTTTTACCGCAACAAGGAATCCTACAGACTCTTTACCGTCAATAATTCTGTGGTCATAAGACATCGCTACATACATCATTGGTCTGATTACCACCTGTCCGTCAACAGCAACCGGTCTCTGGATAATGTTGTGCATTCCCAGGATTGCAGATTGTGGAGGGTTGATGATTGGTGTAGACATCATAGATCCGAAAGTACCACCGTTAGTGATTGTGAAAGTACCACCAGTCATTTCGTCAACCGTAATTTTACCGTCTCTTACTTTGACAGCAAGATCTTTGATATTGGCTTCAACGCTTGCAAAAGACATGTTTTCAGCATTTCTCAATACCGGAACCATTAATCCTTTAGGACCAGAAACGGCAATGGAAATATCGCAGAAATCATAATTTACTTTGAAGTCACCGTCAATAGATGCATTTACATCCGGATACATTTGTAATGCTCTTGTAACCGCTTTTGTAAAGAAAGACATGAAACCAAGTCCAACTCCGTGTTTTTGAGCAAATTCTTCTTTATATTGTTTTCTTAATCTGAAGATTTCAGACATGTCTACTTCGTTGAAAGTAGTTAACATAGCTGTTTCATTCTTTACAGAAACTAATCTCTGAGCTATTTTTCTTCTTAAAACTGAAAGTTTAGTCGTTGTAGTAGATCTTGACCCTGTTGCAGAAAGCGGGCTTCCTCCTAATGCAGGAACGGCAGCTAATTCAGCATCAGTTTTAGTAATTCTTCCGTCTCTTCCTGTTCCTGAAACCTGGGCAGCATCCATTCCTTTTTCGTCAAGGATTTTCTTAGCAGCCGGAGATGGAGCTCCTGTTGCATAAGTTTGCGGAGCAGCTACCGGAGCAGCTGGTTTTGGAGCTTCCTGTTTAGCAGGTTCAGCAGCTTTCGGTGCTTCTTCCTGTTTTGGAGCTTCAGCAGCAGGTGCAGCACCTTCTGGTTTTTTAGCATCCATATCAATTAAACAAACTACCTGACCTACCTGTACTACATCACCTTCTTCTGCCTTTAAAGTGATAATACCACTTTGTTCTGCAGGCAATTCAAGAGTTGCTTTATCTGAATCCACTTCGGCGATAGGTTGATCTTTTTCTACATAATCACCATCTTTTACAAGCCAAGTTGCGATTTCAACTTCTGTAATTGATTCGCCCGGTGAAGGAACTTTCATTTCTAAAACTGACATATCGAGTATTTTTTATTTTTTAATTTGATTATTATTTGAATTAAGCTGTAACTGGTCTTTTTGCAGGTGCATCATCTCTGTCAAAAACTCTGTTGATCACTGCATTTTGGTTTTTCTCAAACATTTTGTGGCTACCTGGAGCCGGAGCACCGCTTGGTACCGGAGCAACGACCTGGATTCCTGTATCTCTGAAGTTTCTCAGGATATAAGACCAGGCACCCATATTTTCAGGTTCTTCCTGAGCCCACACCAATTGTTTTCTGTTTTCGTATTTGCTGAAGATGGCTTCAATTGCATCTGCCTGAAGCGGATATAACTGCTCGAATCTTACTAATGCAATATTTTCACAGTTCAGTTCTTCTTTCTTCGCCAATAATTCGAAGTACAGCTTACCTGAACAAAGAACTAATTTTTCTACTTTTTTAGGATCTGCAGTCGGATCGTCTAATACCGGCTGGAATGCACCGTTAGCAAAATCTTCAAGCGGAGAAACCACTTTAGGGTGTCTCAATAGAGATTTAGGGCTCATTACGATCAATGGTTTTCTGAATGCCCATTTCAACTGTCTTCTTAATAAGTGGAAGTAGTTGGCAGGTGAAGTAATATTGGCTACTACCATGTTTTCGTTAGCACAAAGTGTAAGGAATCTCTCCAATCTTGCTGAAGAGTGCTCTGCTCCCTGTCCTTCTGAACCGTGAGGCAGTAACATCACCAATCCGTCCTGGATTTTCCATTTTTCTTCTGCAGCAGCTAAATACTGGTCAACGATAATCTGAGCACCGTTCACGAAATCTCCGAACTGCGCTTCCCAGATGGTTAATGTATTTGGAGAGGCCATTGCATATCCGTAATCGAAACCTAGAACCCCATATTCTGAAAGGTGAGAGTTGAATACATCAAATCTGCTTTCTGATACGTGTCTTAACGGGATATATTCTTCTTCTGTATCTTCAGTTTTTACTACAGCGTGTCTGTGAGAGAATGTACCTCTTTCCACATCTTCTCCGGAAATTCTTACATTGTGGCCTTCCACAAGAAGTGTTGCATAGGCTAACCACTCTCCTAACGCCCAGTCTAATGAATTTCCTTCAATAGCTTTGATACGGTTTTCGAAAAGTCTTGTAATTTTATTGATGAATTTTTTGTCAGCTGGCAGTGTTGACATTTTAAGGGCCAGTTCTTTCAGCTTCGCCAAGTCATATTTTGTATCTACCGGCAACTGAACTGCTCCTCTCTTTCCGATTGGGTAGTTCGTCCAGTCTTCAGCCATAAACAGATCCATTACATTCTTCTCAATCTCTTTGGAAGCATCAAAATCTTTGTCTAGAAGAGCTTTGAATTCTGTTTCCATTTTAGCGATTACATCGTTTGAAGTAACGCTGTCTTTAAGCAATTTATCTTTATAAATTTCTCTTGGATTCGGGTGTTTTGAAATGGTTTTATATAGATTAGGCTGAGTGAATCTTGGTTCATCACCTTCATTGTGACCATATTTTCTGTATCCTAAAAGGTCGATATAAACGTCTTTTCCGAATTTTGCTCTGAAGTCAGCAGCAAAGTGGATGGCATGAACAACAGCTTCAGCATCGTCAGCATTTACGTGCATTACAGGAGATTCTGTAACTTTTGCAATGTCTGTACAATATGTTGAAGATCTTGCATCCATATAGTTGGTTGTAAATGAAACCTGGTTATTGACAACGATATGAACTGTACCTCCTGTTCTGTATCCTTCCAGAGTCATCATCTGAGCCACTTCGTAAGCAATACCTTGTCCGGCAATAGCACCATCACCGTGGATGATGATAGGCAATACCTTAGAGTAATCTTTATATTTGTCATCTACTTTTGCACGGCAGATCCCTTCTACCAAAGCAGCAACTGTTTCAAGGTGAGACGGGTTTGGAGTAAGGTTAATAGAAACCTCTTCTCCGGAAGCTGTTTTGATTTTTTTAGATGATCCTAAGTGATATTTAACGTCACCTGAGAATACATCTTCTTCGAATTCTTTTCCTTCAAATTCTGAGAAAATCTGTTTGTAAGATTTTCCGAAGATATTGGTCAATACGTTCAGTCTACCTCTGTGGGCCATTCCCAATACCACTTCGTCTACTCCTAGCTGAGAAGATCTTGAGATCAACTGATCTAAAGCCGGGATTAATGTTTCACCTCCTTCTAATGAGAATCTTTTTTGTCCTACAAATTTTGTGTGAAGATAATTTTCAAACGCAACCGCCTGGTTTAACTTTAATAAAATTTCTGTCTTTTCGTTGGCAGAAAGGCTTGGGTGGTTTTCATTTACCTGAAGCCATCTTTTGATAAAATCTTTTTCTTCAACGTTGTTGATGTGCATGTATTCTACTCCGATAGAATCACAATAGATGCTTTCAAGATGCTTGATCAAATCTGCCAAAGTAGCAGGTTCTTTCATTCCTGTTTCAACAGCACAGTTGAATTTTGTATTTAAATCTTCTTTGGAAAGACCGAAGTTCTCGATGTCTAAAGTAGGGGTATAATGTCTTCTTTCTCTAACCGGGTTGGTTTTTGTAAAAAGGTGTCCTCTTGTTCTGTAAGCCTCAATAAGGTTTACTACTTTAAATTCTTTCTTGATATGCTCAGGAACTTCTCCGTTTGATACTGCCTGAGAAATCTGTTGCTGTACTGCCGGGGCAGCGTTGGCCGAAGCCTGAATAAATTGGGTGTTATCGTCATCTCCGTAGTTCTCCAAAGCAAAATCGAAGCCTTGAAAGAAGGCTTTCCATGATGGTTCTAGGGAGTCGGGGAATTTTAAGTACTGTTGGTATAAATCCTCAATTAATTGAGAATGAGCTGCGTTCAGGAATGAAAATCTGTCCATTATTACAGTTTATCTATTTATTAAAATTTATTTGTAGAATTAATCTTCAAATTTAATAAAAAAAACCGAGTTAGAACAGTCTGAAACCGTTAAAAAAACTTAAGAAAAAATAAATTAGAAAAAAATTACTTATATACTGTTAATGAGAGCTTCATATTAACCTCCTGCCCTTCCATCGGCCGTTCAATAAAGGTCTGGCGGATATCTCCGAAGCGCATCTCGTCTTTTTTGGCTTTCTGAATCAACTGCTGAATTGCCCGAATCCGTCCTTCATAGTTCCCTTTGTAGTAGATTACGTAGTTTTGGGATGGATTTACGGACCTAAAATTAAAGTTATTGTCAGATACTCCTATTTTCTTAGAAAGCGGAATTCCGAGGAAATAAGAAACCTCCTTGTCTTTGTAATTATCTGCGTCAGTAATGAGGACCGGATATCCGAATTCATCATCTTTTTTTCCAAGGTCCATCGACACGAAATTATAGACTTTATTATAATTCATTACGATATTTTTGTAAAGTGCGTCTTTTTTGTTCGACGTACTGACATTAATCCCCAATAAAAGCTTGTCTTCTTCATTTTCCACCATCAGACTGTCATATTTGATTGCTGCCATCTGGTTGTCTTTTTCCACTTTGTTACCCAGAACATTTTTCAGGCTTACCATGCTTTTATTAATATTTTCGGCAAACCGGTCTTCCGTCCAGAAATTTTCTACTCTCCTGAACACAGAAAGTTTAGGCGTGTGCACATACCATGTAATCTTTGTTTTATCCGCAGAAACAGGCTTAAACTGAACATCCACCACTGTTGGGCTTTCATTCCTGTCTTCAAAAAGCTGGTATCTTAAGCTTTTAGCAGGGTTTTCATAACGGATGAACATTTCCCCGTCCGTATCGTTTTTCGGATCTACATAGCTTATGGCACTACCCTGACCTTCGTACGGGGTATAATAATCGATATCAATAGACGGTGAACTTGTAAAAAAATTGTTCCAACGGGTAAAATGCTGAAGATTATTAAACTGAGAAAAGACTTTATCTATGGGATAATCGACTTCTTTTTCTATCTTAAAATCCTTGTTTTCATCCACGAAAAAATACATGGAAGCAGCATAGGCTCCTACCACAAGAATAAGAATTACGGCTATTATTTTAAAAAAACGCATCACGCAAAAGTAAGACAAATAAAAAAAGTAACCAATATCTCAGTTATTTTGAAAAGATCCTCTTAAAACAAATTGCAGTGTAAAAAAAGTGAATTATTTAATTATCATTTTATAAATAAGTGCATTATAATTAGCTATTTTAATTATTAATATGTTATTTTATAAAAATAACTCCACTTTTAAATACTGAAATAGCGGTATATTTTTTGATGCGTAAAAAGGCTAAAATTAAATATTTTTCTATGAAGAAGTTATTTTTATTTCCCTTGATTTTACTTTTTTCAACAGGCTTTTGTCAGTATTCCATTTCAGAAATCCCTGAAGACGGTTATCTCAAAGATTTCGATATTGCAGTTGATATTATTCAAAAACAACATCCTAACCCTTACAGGTTTCATAACAAAGAAACTATTGCCAGAAAGCTGGATTCCCTTCGTAATGAAATTAAAAAGAATCCCGGCTATATCAATTTGCTGATAAACAATCCTACAAGAATAATTGGTGATGGTCACAGTTCTTTTGGTACTGATTCCAATTATTTTGAGGATGTTATGAATTCCATCTTCTATTTTCCACTTTCAACTTACGTACATAATGGCACTATATATGTGAACGGGGCAAATAAATATGCTATTGAGACAGGCAGTGAGATTCTTGAAATTAACGGGTTAAGTGCAGATACTATCCTGAAAAAAATTCCTAAAGCTGCAGACGGAAATATTAAAGTGGAAGATCTGGATATATCTTTTAATATTCCTTTCATTTTAAAGAACCGAACCCGTGACTATACTTTAAAGTATAAAGCTTTGAATGGATCACAAAAAACAATACAAGTAAATGGTATAAAATATCCTCAATATTATTATGAAGCCAGACATGCGGTATTACCCATTGACCTGGTTTCGGAAAACTACGGGATTTACGGTTATAAAATAGATCCGGAAACCTATTATTTATCCGTAAAATCTTTTTCTTATGATGAAAGTTTTTTTTATGAAAGATTGAAAAAATATTTCCAGGAAATAAGAACGCTAAAATCTAAAAAACTTATTATAGACATTCGTAATAATTCGGGCGGCGCCATCAGTAATGTAGCTTTATTATATTCTTTTATGGCATTAAATAAAAACTTTAATAATGACTATAAATACGGAACTAAGGTTGTTGACATCAATTACACCAACTATCTGATAGATCCTCAAAGCAGCCAGTATTATTCAGATAAAGATATTACAGATCTGAATAATTTTATGAGACAGCGCTTTGACAAAGGAGAGAATGGAGATTATTATTTTGGAAATTCAAGACTTGACAACACGTATATAAAAAGCTATCCGAGAGATGGATTGTTCTTTGACGGCAAGGCCATATTGCTAACCAATAACCGCACTTTTTCTGCTGCCACTTATTTTGCGTCTTTATTCAAAACTGAAAAAAGAGGAGAGATTGTAGGAAAAGAAACAGGCTCATGCAGTAATTTTACCACTGCTGCATGGTTTCTCACTTACAAGCTCCCTAATACCAAATCTACCCTTTCCATTCCGCGGACGGAAATTTTCTTTAATAATAATGATAAGGAAAATGTTGCCAACTGCACAGGTGTAATCCCTGATCATATCATTAAAAGCGACTATTTTTTACAATCTTTAAAGGAACAGAAAGACCCTGAGCTGGAATATTCCTTAAAACTGCTTTCTCAATAAGAGAATGAAGTTTATATACAGAAAGAGGAAACCTTTATAGGTCTCCTCTTTTTATTTGTAACCGGCCACCAGTTATATTTTTTATCATCCGATATGGGTTCCCGGTGCCAGTACAGCTCCTTTTTTAACCACCACAATCCCATCCTGTACGGAATAGGTCCCATAATCACCGTCCGGAATATGTTTCCCTCCGATAATCTTCACATTGTCACCAATATAACAGTTTTTATCAAGGATTGCTTGTTCTATATAGCAGTATTTTCCGATTCCCATATTAGGACGTCCGCCTCTGTCATTCATCACGATTTCAGCAGTATTCTGGTAAAAATCAGCTCCCATAACGTAGGAATTTACGATGGTACTTCCTTTATCAATTCTTGTTCTGTTTCCGATCACTGAATTTTCAATTTTATCTGCCATAATGATGCATCCGTCTCCAAAAACAGCCTTACTCACGTAAGAACCATTGATTTTTGACGGTGGAAGCATCCTTGCCCTGGTATAGATAGGTGATGAAGAGAACAGATTAAACTGGGGCAGATCCAGACAAAGATCGAGATTGGCTTCATAAAAAGACTCAATGGTTCCGATATCTGTCCAATAGCCTTCATACTGATAGCTTAATGTCTTATATTTTCCGATAGAACTGGGAATGATATCTTTTCCGAAATCATCACCTGCACCTTCATCGAACATTTTTTTAAGAATATTTTTGGTGAATATATAGATTCCCATGGAGGCAAGAAACTCTTTTCCTGCATGTTTGTTTTCTTCTGATACTTCAGATTTCAGGTCTGCCAGCATATCATAAGCGGGCTTTTCGTAGAAGGAAGTAATATTTCCTTCATCGTCAGATTTTAAGATCCCAAAACCTGTGGCATCTTTTGCATTGACCGGGATGGTTGCAATGGTAAGATCGCCTCCGTTTTCAATATGGAAGTCTAGCATTTCCCTGAAATCCATCTGATACAGCTGGTCTCCTGAAAGAATCAGAATATAGTCATAATCATATTTTTCAAGGTGCTTCATAGACTGGCGTACGGCATCTGCAGTTCCCTGGTACCAGCTGTCGTTTTCCACATTCTGTTCGGCTGCCAGAATATCGACAAAGCCTTTGCTGAAGATATCAAAGTGGTAAGAATTCTTGATATGCGAATTGAGGGAAGCAGAATTAAACTGCGTCAGCACCAGAATTTTATTTAATCCTGAATTCAAGCAGTTTGAAATAGGAATATCCACCAGTCTGTATTTTCCTGCAATAGGAACAGCCGGTTTTGATCTGGTATACGTTAACGGGAATAGTCTTGTCCCTCTGCCTCCTCCTAAAACTATGGAGATTACATTTCGATTCATAAATATCTTGCGTTTTATTTTATTAAGTTTACTGTTCTGTTCTTAGTGTTTACTGCTACTTTAAAGCATTTTTGCCTTTTTAATTATAAAAATCCGAGAATTCTCGTTGTATCAGCTATTATATAAAGCTATGTATTTTTCTGCAGATTTCTCCCATGCAAAGTCAAAATTCATGTTGGCATGGATAAGATCTTCCATGACACCTTTCTGATGATAAATCGCCATTGCCCTGTTCATCGCATGTACAACATCATCTACCCCCGGATAAGTAAAGTTCAGTCCCGCTCCGCCGGTTGAAATATCTTCTACGGTATCTCTCAATCCACCTGTATATCTTACTACCGGAACGGTTCCGTATCTCATTGAATACATCTGGTTTAAACCGCACGGTTCTACTCTTGACGGCATCAGAAGAAAATCTGCCGATGCGTAGATCTTATGGGAAAGATGTTCCTTATATCCCAGATCCAGTGCAAAATTGCTGTAGGTATAGTCGTATTCTTTCAGCTTATTTTCAATATAGGTATTTCCTGAACCGAGAATCATAATATTTAAGGCTCCATAACTCTGCTTAATGCTTCGCCATACTACATCCGGCAGCAGATCGGCTCCTTTTTCTGTTGCGAATCGCCCAATAAAGGCAAACAGAGGAAGCTCAGGTTTCAACCCATATTCCTTACAGAGCTTTTCTTTATTTTTTTTCTTCTGAGCTACTGCATTTTTACTGTTAAAGTTAAAATCCAGCATAGGATCAGTTTCCGGATTCCAGATTTCGGTATCAATACCGTTGATAATTCCATAGGCTTTCCCAAATTCCTGCCGGACGAGGCTTTCCAGTCCGCGGAAACTTATAAAAAGTTCTTCAAGGTAGCCTTCGGAAACGGTGGTAAAAGCATCGGCACATTTAATCATGCTCGCCAGGGGATTTATCAATCCGTTCCAATCTATCAGCCCCCATTTGTAAGCATCGAAAGAAGGCATATAACTGGCCATATTCCAGCTCATCATTCCCTGGTATTCTCCGTTGTGGATGGTTCCTATTGTTTTTACTCCTTTCAGAAATTCGAATTCAGCACAATGCTCCACCATAAAAGGAACGAGGCCTGTATGATAATCATGGCAATGCAGTACATCGGGACGGATTTGCATAGCAGACAACCAATGCAACACTCCATGCTGAAAAGCCAGAAACTGGAAATTTTCATCTTCATATCCGTAAGGATTGTCTCTGTCTAATAATCCCGGAATTCTCACCATATACAATTCAAATCCAAGAACGTTTGTTTTTTCTTTCAGGATCTGAACCTGCAGCATATTGGGTCCCTGGTGAATAAATCCGTCAAAAACCAGTTCAAATTCATGATCAAAAACAAAGGATTTGTTGTACCATGGCATTACCACCTTGGCCTCTACACCTTTTGTTTTGTTCTGATATTTCGGCAGCGCTCCGACAACATCTGCCAGTCCGCCTACTTTTGCTACAGGATAACATTCTGTACTTAAATGATACACCACCATTCTTTATCTCTTATGTTTAATTCTGTGTAATTTATATTTTTTATCTTTCTTCTGCTTTAAAATAATCCCTGCCAGCGGAGGAAGTTTTACAGTCATTGATTTAGGGTGTCCTCTCCATTCTTCATACTGTTCTTCTACTATTTCAGGTTCAACACCGCTTCCGCTGTATTTTTTTTCATCTGAATTAAAAATAACTTCCCAGTGTGTTCCTGCAGGAATTCCAATTTTATAATCCAAAACTTTGGGTGCCAGATTTAAAACCACCATTACCATATTATCTCTTTTTGTACCTTTTCTGAGGTAAACATACACTGAGTTTTCAAGATCATCAGCTTCTACCCATTCAAAACCATGTTTATCAAACTGATTTTCATAAAAGGCCGTTTCAGATCTGTACAGGTGATTCAGTTCTTTAACAAGTTCCTGCATGCCTTTATGAACAGGATATTCCAGTAAATGCCAGTCGAGGCTTCTGGTAAAATTCCATTCACTGGTCTGCCCGAACTCATCACCCATAAAAAGCAGTTTGGCTCCGGGATGGGTATACATATATACATATAAGGCGCGCAGATTCGCAAATTTCTGCCATTCATCGCCTTTCATTTTATAGATCAGGCTTGCTTTTCCGTGTACGACTTCATCGTGTGACAAAGGCATCATATAATTTTCATTATACATATACATGGAAGCAAAGGTCAGTTTATGATGATGAAATTTACGGTTATCAAAATCTTCTTTGAAATAATCCAGCGTATCATGCATCCAGCCCATCATCCATTTCATTCCAAATCCTACGCCACCGTCATGAACGGGCTTGGTGAGCATGGGGAAATCTGAACTTTCTTCTGCAATGGTCATGATATTATCCCCAAATTCCTTATAAACAGCTGTATTAAACTCCTGCAGAAAGGTTTTAGCTTCCAGATTGACATTGGTTCCATAGATATTAGGCTCCCATTCGCCTTCATTCCTTGAATAATCCAGATGAAGCATTGAGGTAACGGCATCCACACGCAATCCATCGGCATGATAACGATCCAGCCAGAACATCGCATTTGAAATTAAAAAAGACTTGACTTCATTTCTCCCGTAATTGAAAATATAGGACTTCCAGTCCGGATGAAAACCTTTTCTCGGATCTTCATGCTCATACAGATAGGAGCCGTCAAAACGGTGAAGACCATTGGCGTCTCCCGGGAAATGAGACGGAACCCAATCCAGAATAACACCTATTTCATTTTTATGAAGCTCATCAATCAGGAACATCAGATCCTGTGGTGAGCCAAATCGTGAAGTAGCCGCATAGAAACCGGTAATCTGGTACCCCCAGCTTGGTTCGTAAGGATATTCCATCACGGGCATAAATTCTACATGGGTAAACCCCATTTCTTTTATATAAGGAACCAGCTTTTTGGCTATATCTCTGTAATTTAAAAAACGCTGGGGCTGATCTCCTTCTCTTACCCAGGAACCCAGATGAAGCTCATATACGGATATGGGCGCTTCCAGTCTGTTTTTTTTCCAGCGGCTATCCATCCATTCCTGGTCATTCCATTCGTACCAGGTGGTGGAAACCAGAGATGCGGCCTGAATATTCTGCTCCCAGCTCAGTGCATAGGGATCGCTTTTTTCAAGAATTTCGCCTCCCTGTGTTTCAATGGCATATTTATATAAGGTTCCCCAGGTTAATCCTTCAATAAATCCTTCCCAAATCCCGGATTCATCCCATCTTGGAAACAGAATATGATCTTTATGATTCCAGTTATTAAAATTTCCGATAACGGAGACTTTCTTTGCATAAGGTGCCCATACGGAAAAATACACGCCCTTTACACCTTCCTTTTCTGCAGAATGTGCTCCAAATTTACCATACAGCTTATAATGTTTACCTTCCTTAAAAAGATACACATCATGATCGGTAAAAAGCGTGTAGGTTTTAACAGAATTCATCAAGATCGGTTTGTATTTATATTTTCCCTGAAACTACGAAAAATACTGACAACAGCGATTAATTATTCATCAAATAATTGTCAAAATCATTTCGGTTTCGTCTATCTATCAAATATATCAATTTTTTAACGCATATTTTTATGATTCCAAAACAATCTTTTTTATAAATTTAACATCTACATTTATTAAACACATCCGATGAGGTTTGAACTTTATACAGAAGAAAAAGACGACAGACCGGTATTTATCACCGGAAATTTCAACAACTGGAATCCTAAAGATTACAATTTTCAGCTTACACAAACTGATTCCTCCGGCTATTTTATAGAAATTGAGGATCAGATTCTCCCCGAAGATATTGAATATAAATTCACAAAGGGCGGCTGGGAGAATGTGGAACTGGACCAGTATGGAAATATTACCCCCAATCGGAAAGCAAAAAAATCTGTTGGTAAAATTTCTGATTCTGTACAAAAATGGAGATTAAACTGGGGGCCGTTCAAAGAAGAATATTATCCTGTAGCAGAAGTCATTTCTGAAAATTTTTATATCCCTCAGCTTGACCGTTACCGTAAAGTATGGGCACTCCTTCCATATGATTATCACACAACTGATAAGCGGTATCCTGTTTTATACCTTCAGGACGCACAGAACCTGTTCAATGAAGGAAGCGGTTTCGGGAACTGGGAAATCGACAAAAAATTATCGATCCTTGCAGAATACGGACGCGGAGATCTTATCATCATTGCAATAGAACATGGCAGTGAGGAAAGAATCAAAGAATATATCTTCGATAATGACCATGTGGCCAACGGTTCTGAAGGAAAAAAATATATCCGCTTTATAGCCGATACGCTAAAACCCTTTGTAGACGAAAATTACAGAACTAAAAAAGACCGTGATAATACCGGGATCGGAGGCAGCTCATTGGGTGCACTGATCAGTATATACAGTGGATTTCTTTACCCAGAAGTCTATTCCAAGCTGTTGATCTTCTCACCTTCTCTTTGGGTAGAACCGAATAACAACTTCCCGATGATGAATTTCCGGGTTCCTTTTAAGACAAAAATCTATCTGTACGGCGGAGGGCAGGAAGGGGCTAAAATGGTCAAAAGAATTCATATTTTTGAAGAATATCTGAAAAGATGGGAAGAAAAAAAGCTTTTTGATTTTGAATTTAAAACCAATATCAATCCTGAAGGCACCCACAATGAATTTTACTGGTCACAGGAATTTCCGAGAGCTATCGAATGGCTGTTCTATGACAATACGGAAAACCCTGTTGAAGTAAAACCACAGCAACAAAGCATTAAAAACTAAAAACATATAAATCGCTGTAGAAAATTTTCAGACAGATAAAAACAGCATGGAGACAGCGATGCATGATTATAGAAAATATAACATCTATTATGAAACTAATCAATAAAAAAAACAAAAATTACACTCAGGTCTTCCATCTATTTACCGAAGAAGAATGGACGAAAACGAGTAAGAATTTCAATAAAAATATTTCCACTTTTTTCACGGGAAAGAAGCATGAAGTTTTTGTCAATGCCCATGAAGAAGGAATCACCTATTTTATCGGACTGGGAAAATCTGCTTTACAAAATTTCGAAATCCAGCAGGTGGCAGCCAGGTTTTCGCAGACACAGAAAGAAAAAATACAGGCAGTTCCTACGTTGGCATTGGCCGATTTTATGAATGAAAAACAATTTGAAGAATTTGTAAAAGGACTCTTGATCGGGACTTATAACTACCCTTTTGAGAAGAAACATGCTTTCTGGAATGCAAAATTTGAATTACACTTTGAAAATTTAAGCCAGAAAAAATTAGATCATATCAGCCAGAAATCAGAAGCATTAATTAACGGACAAACGGCATGTCAGGACTGGCTCAACAAACCTGCCAATCTTAAAAAACCGGATATATTAAGTGCATATCTTAAAAATCTGGCCAAAAAATATGAATTAAAATACACGGCCTTCAACAGAAAGAAATGTGAGGAGCTTGGATTGGGCGCTTACCTTTCTGTCAATCAGGGAAGTGCTTATGATGCGGCTTTTACTATTTTAGAATATAAAACCACCGTTAAAAATGCCAAAACTTTCGGACTGGTAGGAAAATGCATCTTGTTTGACACCGGAGGAATATCAATAAAAAGCTCTGCCAATCTGCATTATATGAAGTCTGATATGGGCGGAGCAACAGCTGTTTTGGGAACATTAATCTATGCCGCTGAAATGCAGCTTCCGGTAAATATTGTTGCCATTCTTCCTATTACAGACAATGCTATTTCTGAAAAAGCCCTGCTTCCGAGTGATGTGATCACAGCTTACAACGGAAAAACCATTGAAGTACTTGATACGGATGCAGAAGGCAGACTGATTCTTGCTGACGGGTTATCTTATCTTTCCAAAAACTACAAAACCGATTTCCTTATTGACCTGGCTACTTTAACAGGGAGCTCTGTACGCATGTTCGGAGACACCTGTGCCGCTATGTTCTCCAATAATGAGGAGCTGAAAAATAATCTGATAAAAACCGGAGACCAAACCAATCAGCGAGTATGGAATCTTCCTTTATGGGATGTCTGGAAAGATGATATTCAGTCTGATGTAGCGGATATGAAAAATATCTCCCTGAAACCTGTCGGAGATTGTATTATTGCCGCAAAATTCTTAGAGCAATTCATTGAAAACCACCCTAAATGGGCCCATTTGGATATTGCCGGAGTAGCCTTCGGAAGTGTAGGCTATGCCAGGGAAAAAGCAGCAACGGGTTTTGGAGTTCAACTCCTCGTGAATTTAATTGAAAATTATCACTAAAAATTAGTTTTTTACAAAAAAACTCTGTATAATTGATTAGCGGATTTTCAAAACTTCAAGATATTGTATTTTTTAATATTAATAAAACAATAAACAAATGCTTTTATTTTTGAAAATTCACTAATTATTAAAAAACATTATATGGAGAAGAAAACTATCGTATGTATTTCGTGCTATTATAAAGGCTACGATTTTATGGACGAGATGAAGAAGCTCGGCAATAAAATCATTCTGGTAACCTCAGAAAACCTTAAAGAAAAAAACTGGCCGTGGCACGCTATTGATGAGGTATTTTATATGCCCGAGCTGAAACCTTCCGTATGGAATCTGGAGCATCTGATCCAGGGATTTTCCCACCTTATGAAAACCCGAAAAGTAGATGCTGTAGTAGCATTGGATGATTACGATGTGGAAAAAGCAGCATTGATCAGGGAAACATTCCGTATTCCGGGGATGGGGCAGACTACCCACCGATATTTCAGAGACAAACTGGCAATGCGTCAAAAAGCAAAAGATTCAGCGATCAGTGTGCCTGAATTTACAGCTGTTTTCAATGATAATGAAGTTGATGAATTTACAGACCGCGTTCCTGCACCATGGGTACTAAAACCCCGTTCTGAAGCTTCAGCATCAGGAATTAAAAAAATCACCTCCAAAGAACAACTTTATGAGGCATTAGAAACATTGGGTGAAGAGCGTCATCTTTTTTTGCTGGAAAGTTTTAAGCCCGGAGACGTTTACCATGTGGACAGCCTTACTTTTAATAAAAAAATTGTATTCACTTCTGCCTCAAAATACCTGGCTCCTCCAATGCAGGTTTCCCATGAAGGCGGAGTATTCCGGTCCAAGACGTTAGGAAGATATTCCGAGGAGTTTAAGGCCCTGGAAGAAATAAATGCCAGAGTTCTTTCCAATTTCGGATTGATCAATGGAGCTACCCATACAGAATTTATCCGTGGAAAAGAAGACGGGAAATGGTATTTCCTTGAAACGTCATCCAGAGTTGGCGGGGCTCATATTCCAGATCTGGTTGAAGCTTCAAGCGGTATCAATATCTGGAGGGAATGGGCTAAAATTGAAGATGCACTTCTGAGGGGTAATGATTATAGTGTTTCACCACCCACAGGATACTATTCCGGGCTTATTGTAGCCCTGATTAAGGATAAAGAACCGGATTACAGTAATTTTGAATGTGATGAGGTGGTAAAATTCCTTCCAATAGATTATCACGTCGGGATTGTCTATAAATCCGCAGATGCTTCCGTTGTACAGGAAAGACTGGATTCTGCTGCAGAAATAATCCATACAGATATGCTGAATATTCTTCCTCCCAAAAGTAACAAACTGAGTTCTTAAAAATGAACTGCAACATTGATATTCAAAATGTTATTGAATTCATAATATACAATCTATCCGAAGATTCCATACTAAAGAGTAATTTAGAAAAGATAAATTCCGGCAATGGCAAAGCAAAGCATATTATCAGTTCGTTGAATCAATTCATGCCAACCGACCTGGATCAAAATGGACATTTCAGAAAAGATCAGCCTGAAGGAATTAAATTATTAAAATAAATATAAAGCACAATAATAAACAAGGAAAATGCCTCATATAGAACATACAGAGTATTATTCAAATATATTGGGAACAAGTCTCAAAGTAGAAGTGACCGGACATTACGGCCATCCTATTATCATGTTCCCTACTTCACAGGGACAATACACCCAAAACCATGACTTTCATCTGAATGGAAGCATCAACTGGTTTATAGAACAGGGAAAAGTAAAGCTTTACAATGTACAGACTATTGACAGCTGGAGCTTTTATGATGACAAAATATCTCCTCAGCAAAGAATTAGGAACTACGAACGGTATGTACAGTTTCTGATCAGGGAATTTGTTCCTTACATCCAAAAGCTTCATAAAACGCATCGTGTTGCAGTTGCGGGAGCAAGCTTCGGAGGCTATCATGCTGCTAATTTCGCTTTCAGATTTCCGGATGTGGTTTCTCACCTGTTTTGTCTTTCCGGGGCATTCAGCATAAGAAACTTTATGGACGGTTATTCCGATGATCTGGTATATTTCAACTGTCCGAGGGAATTTGTAAGGAATGATGAAGCCTGGAAGTACAAACATATGCATATTGTGCTGAGCACCTCTGATCAGGATATCTGCAGAGATAAAAATGTTGAAATGGCAGAAATACTGAGGATAAAAGGCATAGATTTCTGGTATGATGAAAGAAAATGGATCGGCCACGACTGGCCTTTATGGAGAATGGTTTTCCCTACTTTCATAGGAAACTTTTTCTCTTAAAACATAAACATAAAAAAGACAAATAGAAAAAAATATACACCCACCTTAAAAACAAAAATTATGACAAAAAAAGTAGGAATTCTTTTCGGTATGGAAGACACTTTTCCCTGGGCATTTATAGACAAAGTGAATGAACTGGGCGGTGGAGATATCATCGCTGAACCCGTGACTATAGATAAATTGGAACAGGGCGCAGATTATGGCTATGCAGTAATCATCGACAGAATTTCACAGGATGTTCCCTTTTACAAAGCTTATTTGAAAAATGCGGCACTTAATGGCACTTATGTGATCAACAATCCGTTCTGGTGGAGTGCTGATGAGAAGTTTTTCAACAATGCCCTGATGTCCAAACTGGGAATGCCGCTTCCTAAAACGGTTTTACTTCCGTCTCATCAGAGACCGGACAATACCTCTGAAACTTCATTCAGGAACCTGAAATTTCCGCATGACTGGGAATATATCTTCAATTATGTAGGGTTTCCTGCTTATATGAAACCCCATGATGGCGGCGGCTGGAAAAATGTTTACAGAGTGGAAAATCCTGATGATCTTTGGAACAAATTAAGCGAAACAGAACAGCTGGTGATGATAGTACAGGAAGAAATCATCTTTGATGACTACTACAGAGTGTACTGCCTGGGCAGGAAATATGTCCACATCATGCCTTATGAGCCGAGAAATGCCCCTCATTTGAGATATGCAACTTCCCATCAGACCCAAGGTGAAGAGCTTGAAAAACTACTGAAAACCATTCATGATTATACCATTACTATGAATGAGGCTTTAGGATATGATTTCAACACGGTAGAATTTGCTGTAAGAGACGGTATTCCTTATGCCATCGATTTCTGCAATCCGGCTCCGGATGCAGACCTGAATTCTGTAGGAGAAGAAAATTTTGCATGGATTATAGAACATGCAGCAAAGCTGGCGATAGAAAAAGCCAAAGAATATGTTCCGGGAAAACCCAATATTGCCTGGGGAACCTTTGTGAAAGATTCCATAAAATAACATTGAAAAGAAATAAAAAAACACAGGAAAAATGCATCAGTTTACTATTGGAATTGAAGAAGAATATCAGATCATTGATGTGGAAAGCAGAGATCTGGTTTCTCACGTTTCAAAAATCATTGAAGGCGGCAAAGCAGTTTTAAGTGAAAACTTAAAGCATGAAATGCACGAATCCATGATTGAAATGGAAACAGGGATCTGCCAGAATATCCAGGAAGCCCGGGCAGAATTAACGAATTTAAGACGTCATCTTATCAATATTGCGCATGAGCAGGGACTGCGTGTTTCAGGCGGAGGCACCCACCCATTTTCCCACTGGTCGGAAAACAATATCAGCCAGGGAGAAAGATACATCAAAATCGTTGATGATATGGGAGATGTGGCCCGTGAAAATCTTATTTTCGGACTGCATGTTCATATCGGAATTCCCAACCGTGAAGAAGGTGTAAGAATTCAGAATGTGATGCGTTATTTTCTTCCCCACGTATATGCGCTTTCTACCAATTCACCCTTCTGGATCGGAAGATATACAGGATTTAAATCTTACAGGCAGGAAATTTTCGTAAAATTCCCGAGAACCGGTATTCCAAGTTATTTTAATTCACTGGCGGAATTTGACAGCTATGTAGATCTTCTGGTAAAAACAGGAACTATTGACAATGCCAAGAAAATCTGGTGGGACTTGCGTGTTCATCCGTTCTACCCTACTATTGAGTTCAGAATCTGTGATATGCCGTTAAGGATTGATGAAACAGTCTGCCTGGCAGCAATTATGCAGAGTTTAGTGGCCAAAATCTATAAACTTCACCAGCAGAATTTAAGTTTCAGAAGCTACAGAAGGCTGCTGTTGAATGAAAATAAATGGCGGGCCTCCAAAAGTGGTATAGAAGCTCATCTGATTGATTTCGGAAAAGAAGAATCTGTTCCTTATCCTCATTTGTTAAAAGAGCTTTTAGAGTTTATTGATGATGTGGTAGACGATCTGGGATGCCGTGACGAAGTTGAATATGCCTGGAAAATTCTTGAAAACGGAACCGGTGCAGACCGGCAGCTTCAGATCTTTAAGGAAACAGGCGATCTCACGAAAGTTGTTGATTATATGATTTCTGAAACTGAATATGGTATAACACATGGCGGACCCGCTTCATAATTTTTTGGTAACTTTACAAAAAATATGATGTAATGAAAGATATTCGAATTGCTCTGCTGGACATGAACAATAATCATGTGAACCAAGGCTTTAGAAACATTAAAGAAATTTCCGAAGCTTTTCAGCAGAACTCTGAAGAAAATGTTGTGATCAAAACGTTTGATGTAAGGTTCAAAGATGAAATGCCGGAAATCGGAGACTTTGATATCTTTATTTCTTCAGGCGGCCCCGGAAGCCCGCATCGGGAAGGCTTTGCCTGGGAAGACCGGTTTGCTGATTTTTTGGATGCTGTTCTTGAGCATAACAAATATAATGAAGATAAAAAATATCTTTTCCTGATCTGCCATTCATTTCAGCTGGCAAGTATTCACTGGAATCTGGGTAATATCTGCAAAAGAAAGTCTTATTCTTTCGGAGTAATGCCTGTTCATAAAACAGACGAAGGAAAAGAGGAGTTTTTATTCAAAAACCTTCAGGATCCTTTTTATGCAGTAGACTCCAGAGCGTATCAGTTTATTGAACCGGACCATGCTCGTTTCGAAGAACTGGGAATGACTATTATGGCAATTGAAAAATTCCGCCCTCATATCAACCTTGAAAGAGCAGTAATGGCCGTTCGCTTTTCGGAGGAGATATTCGGAACACAGTTTCATCCGGAAGCCAATCCTGAATCTCTGATTGAAAATCTTAAAGATGAAAAAAACAGGGAAGCCATGATTGAAAACTTTGGAATGGAAAAATATCTTGAAACCATGGACAGAATTGATGATGAAGACAAAATCATCCTGACCAGAGATCAAATCCTTCCACGGTTTCTTCAGTTTGCAAAAAAAAACATTCTGAAGGAAGCTGAATCTTTGGTTTAAAAGGCTGTAAGCTGGAAAAAGGAGGTCGGAAGTTATTATCAGTTAAGACTACTGAAAACCCTTTTATTCATGACTGATTTCATGTGTAAGAACTTCCCTCTGCCGGCTTCCGGCTGCATATAACAATCGGGCAGAAACGCTCGATTTTTTTAACATCACAAAAGAAAAAAATATGATTCCAAAATACAGAAAACAGTTTAATCAGGAGTTTTCGGATGAAAAATACAATCAGTTAAAAGATATATTAGCAGAAAAAGGAGGTATAGCACCTACTTTCCGGGTTTCAGAAAGCCCTATTTTTTTGACTAAAGAGTTTGAACGTAAACTTATAGATGCCAGCGAAAGTATTATCAGCCAGATTAAGGCAATGCCGGCAGAACTGCTTCAAAAAGCTATTCCTGATAACTGCCGGGTTCCCAATGATACGGGTCAGCCTCATTTTTTTACCATCGATTTTGGAGTCTGCAAAAGTGAAAACGGAGCCATAGAACCCCAGCTGATAGAACTTCAGGCATTTCCTTCTTTGTATGCTTTTCAAAAAGTGCATGAAGAAACCTATTGTGAAGTTTACCCTTTTCTTTCAGAAATAAAAAATCCCATGGCTCATGAAACTTTCAAAAGCTATTTAAAAGAGCTGATTGTTGGTGATGAAAATCCTGAAAATGTAATCCTGCTGGAAATTTTCCCGGAAAAACAGAAAACGGCTATTGATTTTGCTCTCACAGAGAAATTAATAGGAATCAAAACAGTATGTCTCACCAAAGTAAAGAAAGAAGGCAAGAAATTGTATTATGAAAATAATGGAAAGCGGACGCAAATCAAAAGAATCTACAACCGTGTTATATTTGATGAGCTGGATAATATTCCGGATCTTACCACAGAATTTGATTTCCGTGACGAAGTAGATGTCAAATGGATCACTCATCCGAATTGGTTCTTTAAAATCTCAAAGTTCCTTTTACCTTTACTTAAGCATCCGTACGTTCCGAAGAGCTATTTCCTGCATGAATTTCCGGAAAACGAAAATCTTGAAGATTTTGTATTAAAGCCTTTGTTCTCGTTCGCAGGAAGCGGTGTTAATTTAAATCCTACCAGAGAAATTACAGATGCTATTCAGGATAAAGAAAACTATATTTTGCAGAGAAAAGTATACTATGAGCCTGTTTTTGAAGATATCAACGGAGATTTTTCAAAAGCAGAGATCCGTTTATTATATATCTGGCGTGAAAACGATGAGCGCCCTATCCTATTGGAAAATCTTGGAAGAATGACTAAAGCCGCCATGGTAAATGTAGATTTCAATAAAAAAGATGCCATCTGGATCGGAAGTTCAAATGCTTTTTTTGGATAATAACTTATAAAAAACTAATAATACATGGAAGAAAGATCAACACCTTTCGCAGAATTTGACAACAACATTTTAACACAAAGAAGAGACCTATTACCTACCTGGATTAAAGTTTTCCTATGGATATTTTTAATAGGGGGCACAGTATCTGCTATTTTACTGATGACAGGATCTCTGTTAACTCATACTTCTTTATCTTTATATGGAATGAAGGCTGATCATCCCTATTCAATGACAGGACTTTTGATCTGTTTTTTGTTCCTTTTCAAAGGTATTGTAGCCTATGGACTTTGGTTTGAACAAAAATGGGCACCACAAGCAGCAATAGCTGATGCGATCATAGGAATTGCAATTTGTCTCATCATGATGGTCATTATTCCTTTCACCATTCCAACGATCAGCTTTACACTTAGATTAGAACTCATTCCACTGTATTTTTATCTTAAGAAAATGCAGAGCATAAAGGCAACCTGGGAAACTTGTAGAAACGAGAGTGTATCACAACTAGATGATGTGGATTGAGAATCGTCTAAACGAAAACCCTTCTCGTAGGGAAGTACAGTAAAATTTCATAAAAAAGGCCGTTTTCACGAGTTGTGAGACGGCCTCTTCTTTTTTATATATTCTTATCATCTTCCAGCAGCTCCCTGGCCTGATATTCCTGCACCAGATCAATGGCATTTGAAATCACATCGCTCAGAGCCGTAATAAATGTTCCTTCTTCAGCCATTCCCATGGCATGTTTTAATGCCTCAATTTCTTTCGGGATAATCTCATAGCTTACATCTTTTCCTGCTGACTGCATTCCTTCGATAATCAATCCATTGATTTCCTCTTCAGTTCTTCCGCGAAGGTGTTTTTCATTTCGGATAATGATATGATCAAACATTCTTCCTGCAATTTTTCCACACTCCCTGATATCGTTATCTCTTCGGTCTCCAACACCGGAAATAATACCAATTTTCTTTGTGGCCTCAACATTTTTCAGGTAATCTTCAATCGCTTCATACCCGGATGGGTTGTGGGCAAAATCGATCAGCACTTTAAAGTTTTTGAATTTAAAAACATTCAGTCTGCCTGGGGTAAGCTGTGCACTTGGAATAAATGTTCTCAAAGAATTGGAAATATCCTCGATTCCGAATCCATAAAGATAACTTGCCAAGCTGGCTGCCAATACATTTTCAATCATAAATCTGGCCTTCCCTTCCATCGTAATCGGAAAGTCTTTGGCTTTTCCTATTCTGATCTTCCAATCACCTTTTTTGATGGTTACAAAACCTTCTTCATAGACACAGGTAATTTTTCCTTCTTTGGCAAATTTTACGATATGCGGATTGTTTTCATCCATACTGAAAATAGCCACATTGCAATCGAGATCATTGACAATCTTCATGGAATATTCATTATCTGCATTTAACACGCTCCATCCGCTCTTTTTAACGCTGTCCAAGACAACACGCTTTACTTTGGTAAGATCTTTTAAACTGTGGATATCATTCATCCCCAGATGGTCTTCCTCAATATTGGTTAAAACTCCGATATCGCATTGTGAAAAGCCAAGCCCGGAGCGCAAAATTCCACCTCTGGCTGTTTCCAGCACGGCAAATTCTACGGTAGGATCTTTCAGGATGAATTCTGCAGAAAGTGGTCCTGTTGTATCTCCTTTTGAAAGCATGGTATTTTGAATATAAATACCGTCTGAAGTTGTGAAGCCTACTCTGTAACCGTTGCTTTTTACAATATGTGAAATAAGTCTTGTGGTGGTGGTTTTCCCATTGGTTCCCGTTACCGCAATGATTGGAATGGTAAAAGGTTTTCCCTGTGGGTAAAGCATATCCACCACAGGCGCAGCTACGTTTCTCGGCAACCCTTCACTGGGTGCCAGATGCATTCTGAATCCAGGTGCTGCGTTGACTTCAATGATTGCACCGCCGCTTTCTTTTAAAGGCTGGGTTAAATTTTCTGCCATCACATCAATACCACACACATCAAGTCCGATAATTTTAGATATCCTTTCGGCCATCGTAATATTTTCCGGATGTATCATATCTGTCACATCAATAGATGTTCCTCCCGTTGAAAGATTGGCTGTTGATTTCAGGTATACCACTTCACCCCGCTGAGGAATAGTTTCCAAGGTATACTGAAGCTTATCAAGCAGTTCCAACGTATCTTTATCAACCTCTATTTCAGTAAGGACATTTTCATGACCGTAACCTCTTCTTGGATCTTTGTTTTCTTTTTCAATAAGCTGTTGAAGGTTCAGTTCACCGTCTCCTACCACGTGGGCAGGCACTCTTCTTGCAGCAGCCACCATTTTATTATTGATCACCAGAATACGGAAATCGTAGCCTGTAATATATTTCTCAACAATTACTTTTTTAGAATACTTCTGAGCATGTTCCAACCCTGTTTTAGCAGAATCCCAATCATTGACATTGATAGACGAGCCTTTGCCATGGTTTCCGTCCAGAGGTTTCAGCACAATCGGATAATCAATTTTCCTGATTACAGCATGTAAACCTTCTTCATCAGTTACCAGATCACCAATCGGCACCGGAATAGCTGCATCATGAAGCATTCTTTTGGTTAATTCTTTATTACAGGCGATATCAACTGCAATAGAGCTTGTCTTCCCGGTAATAGTGGCCTGAAATCTTTGCTGATTCACTCCGTATCCCAGCTGTACAAGGGAATTTGTTCCCAATCTGATCCATGGGATTCTTCTGGAAGCTGCTTCTTCCACAATACTTCCGGTAGAAGGACCAAGGCGGACACGTTCCCGGATTTCTTTTAATTTATGAATACATGCATTTAAATCATAATCTTTGCCTTCAATCAATGCTTCTGCAATCCTCACGGCTTCTTCTGCAGCATAAATCCCGGCATTTTCTTCAATATAATTGAATACAACATTATACACTCCCGGAGTTTTGGTCTCACGGGTTCTTCCAAACCCCACATCCATTCCGGCCAGGGTCTGTATTTCCAAAGCGATATGCTCAATGACATGACCCATCCAGGTTCCTGTTTCCACTCTATGGAAAAAACCTCCTTCCACGCCTTCGGAACACCGGTGGGTAATCAGTGAGGGTATTAATTTTTCAATCCTTTCCCGGAATCCCTCGATTTTATTGGTGGGATAATTCTCCATTTCGTCTAAGTCTAACCTCATCTGTATCAGCTTCTTTCTTCTGATGCTCCAGATGTTAGGACCTCTTAGTGCCTGAATCTTTTCGATTTTCATAGTCTATTGGCATTTTAACAGTTAACAATAACTCCTTTCATAGCCAAAGATAATGTAAAACCCAAAATAAAACCATACCATATTTAAAGATTCATTAAAAAAAAATAAATTTTAATTGACATTTATAAAACATTAAAAATCAACTAAAGATGGCACGAATTTCGCCAAAGAATGCTAATTATTTTTTAATTTTGTACCATGACGAAACCTGTTGGAAAATTAATAGTTATCGGAGGGGCTGTAAACAAGGGAAGTTTTGCGGAAACCGATTATGACCAGAATATCGAAAAAAATCTTAATTTTTTTGAACGCGGGATTTTAAGAAAAATCATCAACGAATCAAAACTTAAGGAAGATTCTGTTATTGAAATTGTAACAACCGCCTCCCAAATCCCTCAGATTGTGGGTTTTGAATATAAAAAAGCATTTGAATTTCTGGGGGCCAAAAATGTAAATGTTCTTGATATTCACAACCGTGAAGAAGCCAATTCTGATGCGATGGTGGCAAGAGCCAATGCTGCTGATGTCATGATGTTCACCGGAGGAGATCAGCTGAGACTGACTTCTATTCTTGGAGGAACCAGATTCCATGATACGGTTTTATTAAAATACCAGGAGCAGGATTTTATTTATTCGGGAACTTCTGCAGGTGCTGCTGCAGCTTCTGAAAATATGATCTATCAGGGAAGCAGCTCTGAAGCACTTTTAAAAGGAGAAATCAAAACAACTCAAGGGTTAGGATTGATCGATAACGTTATTATTGATACTCATTTTGTACAACGGGGCAGAATCGGGCGTCTTTTCCAGGCAGTAGTGAACAATCCGAGAACTTTGGGAATCGGGCTGGGAGAAGATACAGGACTTTTCATTCATAATGATGTAATGACTGCTGTAGGCTCAGGTCTTGTTATTCTGGTCGACGGAAGATTTATTAAAGATACCAACCTTACCAATATCAATCTCGGAGAACCTATTTCTATTGATAATTTAACAGTACATGTCATGTCTATGAATGACCATTATGATCTTACGACAAAAACGCTGACGATTGAGAATTCGCAGTTTAATCCTATTCCACAGGATAAGTAGAACAATAAATACAGCTATACAAACGGGACCTCGGTTCCGTTTTTTTATTTAACATTCATATTTCAAGTTGGGCTAAAGCCAATGGATTTAAAATGTTTATTGTAAGGCGGGCTAAAGCCCACTTTTATTGATGTTGATATCCAGATGCATAATAGTTGTTTAACAACAATATCTTTTATCTTTTATCTTTTATCTTTTATCTTTTATCTTTTATCTTTTATCTTTTATCTTTTATCTTTTATCTTTTATCTTTTATCTTTTATCTTTTATTAATTAACTTCGTAAAAGAATCATTTATCAACCATCATCTATAATTTTATGAAAGTAATTATCCACGGAGGTTTTTTCTCTGAAAGTGACCAAAGCCATGAAGTAAAAACAGCAAAACAGGATTCTCTGAAAGAAATCACCAGAAAAGCTTTTGGTTATCTTAAGACCCATTCAGCTTTTGATACTGTTGCTTATGCTGTTTCATTGCTGGAGGACGATCCGTTATACAATGCAGGAACCGGTTCCCAGATTCAAAGTGATGGTATTATCCGTATGAGTGCTGCTATTATGGACGGAGAAACTCAGAAGCTTAGCGGAGTAATCAACATTCAGGATGTAAAGAACCCAATTTTTGTTGCCAAAGACCTTATCAATGAGGATGACAGAGTATTGGGAGGAAATGGTGCCAAAATCTATGCATCAGCGCACGGTTTTGAAAATTTTTCTACAGAAATTCCTCAGAGGAGAAAAGAATATGAAGCCAAACTTTCCAACGGCGGTAAGGGCACTGTAGGCTGTGTAGCGATTGATCTTGAAGGCAAACTTGCCGTTGCCACTTCTACAGGAGGAAAAGGTTTTGAAATTCCCGGAAGGATTTCAGATTCTGCCACAGTGGCCGGAAATTATGCCAACGCTTTCTGTGCAGTAAGCTGTACCGGTGTGGGTGAAGATATTGTCAGTAATGCTACTGCCACAAAAATTGTAACAAGAGTTACGGATGGAATGAGCCTTCAAGAGGCTTTTAAGAGAACATTTGATGAGCTGAAAACCATTGACGGGTTTGCAGGCGCCATCGCCATTGATAGAGATGGAAATATATACCATCAGGATTCATATCCTACTATGGTTTTCGCCAGTTTTGATGGTGAAAATTTCGAAGTCTTTTCTTAGATTTAACATTTATTTATAAGTCAGTTTATTTTTTTGGCACGTATTTTACATTATTCATAACAACAAATTTTAATATTAATACAAAAAAATAGAAATCATGGGAAACAAGACAAAAGGCTTATTAGCTTTACTAGGATTAGGTGCACTAGCTTACTGGAAATATAAGAATTCAAGCCCTGAAGATCAACAAGCGGTAAAGGATAAAATCAATACTGCAAAAGATAATCTTAACAAATGGGGAAATGACCTTAAAAGCAAAGCGAATGATGTTGCTTCCCAGGTTCAGAGTAAAGTGGACGAAGTAAAAACAAAGGCTGAGGATTCCGTGAGCTAATTAACAGAGAGCAGTTTTTTTAACATTCATATATAGGAAAAAGTCATCGTGATTCATATTACGATGACTTTTTTATTGCTGAAATCGGGAAAATTAAACCCTCAAGATAAAATGATGGTGAAAAATTTTTGATCTCAGGATTTCCTTAATCTTCTTGAAAGCTTCCCGAATCTTAAATGGCTATAAAATCTGTTATTTTTATTCTTTCTTTGCTGCCAGCGCATACACAATAGGTATTTTATTTCCAAACTGCGGAATTCTCCATTTTCCTTTTTCAAATTCTTCCACATGTCTGAAACAAGGATAGGGCGACCAGTCAAATTCCTGGAAGGTATTGAGTTGTAAACCTTTTTTAATAAGGTTATCGAGCACTTCTGATAAAGAATGGTTCCACATTATATATTCCTGCACAATAGGTGCAGACTGATCGGCATAGGTTCCTTCATAAGTTTCTACAATGGGTTTCTCATTGAAATAGTTGTAGGCAACTTTTGTAAAATCATCATCAAACATCCAGACAACAGGATGAAATTCGGCCATGATGAATTGCCCTCCGGGCTTCAGGAAATGATTGATAACTCCCGCCCATTTTTCAAGATCAGGAAGCCAGCCTATTGTACCATAGCTTGTATAAACGATGTCAAATTTCTGATCCAGCACATTCGACAGGTCGTATACATCTGAACAGATAAATTCTGTATCCGTGCTACATTTCTGTGCAAGATCCATGGCGGCATCAATGGCTTTATCGGAAAGATCTATTCCAGTAACCATTGCACCCATTCTTGAAAGTGAAATAGAATCCTGCCCGAAATGGCACTGCAGATGCAGAATAGTTTTTCCTTTTATATCTCCAAGGAGCTCCAGTTCTATTGAGTTCAGAGAAGTTCTGCCTTTTAAAAATTCATCTACAAAGTAGAAATCCGATTTCAAGTGCGGTTCTACTTTTGCATTCCATGATTTTTTGTTTATTTCTAAGTAATTTTCCATGGTTTTAGTTTAAAATCATTTTTAATTTCCTTGAATGATATAATTTTTTATCATCAATTTTCTTTCAGGCTGGCTGGAATCTTCAGGCTGAAACCAAACTTCAACCTTACTTCCGTAATAATTTCCCCAATCTCCTTCTTTCACAGTAAAATCTTTATCACCACTAGAAAATTCTTTCAGCTCATCATTGGGGTTAAAGACTTCTCTCATGGATTGGTCTTTAATTTCTTTTTCGGAAAGAATTCTATTGGTATTGAAATCATAGACTTTTAAGTAGACCTTGCCTTTTTCTATTTTATTCAAAAAAACATCATATTTATAAGAGCCCGGCTGCAAGTAATCATAGATAAGAATATCAGGCTGAGTAACCTCAACCAGCTCTTTTTCATCCGAAAACAGTTTCAAAGGCATAGAAAATTTTGCATTCTTTGGATTCTTGATATCATTATTGTATGGTTTATAAGGACTTTTAGGCGGACAAAAAGCGAAAAAACCACCAATTATAAAAAATACCACAATGCTTAAAAAACATTGCCAAAGACCATTTTTAAATTCCTCTTTCTTGAACATCCTGGAAATTCCTAAAATAAAACTTATAGCGGCTACCAAAAACGGTATGGCAGAGAAAAAATTCCATGTAAAGCTGCTAATGGGTAAAATAAGGATCAATAGCCAGCAGATAATTCCAATAAATAATGCAATGAAAGAAGTAAAATACCACCTCCAGTTTAATGCTCTAAAAACTACTTCTTTTATCATAATTTGTTTATAAGTTTCTTCTTTTGCTCCAGAAATTCTTCTTCACTTAGTATTCCGGCTTCTTTTAATCTTCCCAACTGTTCAAGCTGATCTAAGACACTTGGTTCAGACTTACTCTAAAAATGCTGTTCCGGACGTGACATAAAATCTCTTACTTTTTCACAAAACAGCTCAGCATGATACTTTCCTACTCCGTCAATCTCTACAATATCATCTGTAACCTGAATATCTATGGAAGCCAGCAAAAATGCTGTTTCATATTGTATGGAGCTTATTTTACTGTAAGAAAAGTCTTCTACTTTCAATCCGTACATGAATTCCTTATCCACAAAGATCAATCTCCTATCTGTGGCAACCAGAATGATATGGTGATTGTTCAATTTGTTTCTGCCTTCAACGAGAGAGACAATTTTTTCATCTGCTGAAAGAATATCCGGCAATTCATGAATTTCTTTTCTGGCAAATATGGTAGGGCTGATATTGAGATTTTTAAGCTCATCTCTTATTTCGTCAAGTCTTGATTTTTTACTCATAATAATAGTTTAAGAACCTAAATTACTGTTTCCTGGGAAAAGAATATTTAATTTGATAAAAAACTTATGGATGAGAGGGAATTACAACCGAGGTGTACAGGCTGTAAACCTTCCAGCCTAAGGTTTGATATAATAATTTTCCTTCTTCTGTAGCCACTAAAATATTATTCGAAAATCCTTTTGACAAAGCTATTTTCTCAAGTTCTTTCAATAAAAATCTAGCAAGCCCTTTCCTTTGATGTTTTTTTTCGGTAATAATCCTGTCGTAAACAGCAACATTATCTATAAGGGAGATCCGGCCTATGGAAGCCTGCTCACCATTCTCTGCTGTAATCCTGACAACAAAAGTTGTATTATACTCAGAAAAATTCAAGTGATATCCTTCTGCAAGGCTGATTTCCGGGAAATTCATCGGTTGAAAGCAGGTCATCATATAACCTTGTGGCTGCAGTTCCCATCTTTCAGGGATTTTCTTTATAAATTCATCAGGTGAAACAGATACTTTTAGGTGAATCCAGGGTTCATCAATTGAGTTGGCAAGCTGAAAAAAATCTTCATTAAGTTCAGGAAATACAAAACGTTCTTTTTGCTTTTCATCACCTACGAACACTCTGAATCCTGATTTATAGGGAACGGGAAAAGATACTTCTCTTGATACACACCATCCTTTAAGCCAGCTTTCAACTATTTCCGGAGATACTTTATTATCCTTCATGATTGGGTGCAAAAAGTATTATTTTAATTGTGCCAGCAATTTCTTTTTCTGCTCTGCAAATTCTGTATCAGTCAAAATTCCGTTTTCCCTCAGCTTCCCTAATTTTTCAAGCTGATTAAAAATTTCTTCCGGTGAAACTCCATTTACCGGATGATCAATCTGTTTTGGAAACGGTTTATCAGGATTATTATAAATCATTTTTATAGTATCATAGAACTTTTCTGCATCGTCCTTATCCATAAAACATTCAAACTCTACCACTCTTTCATCAAGATGCAGTTTAATGACCGGTGATCTCGGATCTGTTACAAAACTTACTGCTTTGATGTTTTCATTAGGATAATCATTGATCTTTGCTGCTCCAAACATTGATTTTGAAACAGAAATCATCCTTTTGGAAGTTGCCACCAATATTCCTGCTGCCAATGTATTGACAAACTGCGCATCCGTAATGGCGATTATCGGTTCTTCTTCGGGAATAAGATAAGGCAGCTCTTTAATTTCTCCTTTAGTGAACATGGAAAGACTGGCATTCAGTTTTTCCAGCTCGGATTCTATTTTACGGCGTCTTCTTTTATAAACTTCTTTGGAGATCTGTCTTGTATCAGAACCTGTCGTTATCGTAAGATTCTGGTTCACGGGTGCAGCAATCTGCAGAGATTCTTGTCTTTCACTATCCAACATTTGACGAACATCTTCGATACTGAACTTGTTGAGGTTGTACAGCAATTCTTCATTGATATCAGTTGCTATATTCAAACATTTATTGCATACAATATTACCATCAGAAAGCTTATTAGCTCCCAAAAGCATATCCATAGATGTTAATTCTGCTTTACACAATGCACAATTATTACTCATTTCTGTTCTTTATAATTTATCAAGTAGTTTTTTCTTCTGTTCTGAAAACTCTTCATCTGTCAGAATTCCATTTTCTCTCAGCGTACCCAATTTTTCCAACTGTTCAAAAATTACTGCAGAATCTTGTTTATCACCGGAGTATACATTTTCCTGAACCAAACCTGGAATTGTTTGAGAAAACGCCTGAAATGGGCTTTGATCGTGTTTAAAATCTTTTTCCGTGTAAGTCACACTCCTGTTTTTGACATCAGAAAATGTTCTTCCGTCATTTTTATTGTGCAATTTAAACTGTGATGAACCTCTATTGGAATTGATTGTAAGTATTGAATATAAAAGATTTTCAGTATGGTCAACGGACGAGATATCCTGAATAGGAAATTCATTTTTTACAACTCCGCCCAGAAATTTTTTATCAATAAAAGCAATTCTTCTTTGCGTTGAAAATATAATTCCTTCCCTATTGCTCTGAAGGTCTATTCCTTCTGCAATAGCCAGCAATTTTTCATCACGGTCCAGAATATCAGCTAATTCATTGACTTCTTCATTTGCCAGGACACTCAGTCTTGCATTAAGGGCAACGATCTGATCCTTTATTTCATCCAGTCTTGTGGGTGCATCATATTCATAGTGCCCATTAGATGGAGATTGAGAACCTCCCGGATTCTGGCTTACATCGATTTTACTTTTCAGAATCATTCCTGTAATTTCCGCAAAATAAAACTGATCAAGATTATTAATAAGGTCTCTGTTGATATTAATGGCTTTAGTAAAGCATCCTTTACACAAGTAACCGCCATCAGCCAATTTATTTTTACCTACAGACATATCTGTTTCTGTAAGCGGTGTTCCACACAATGCGCAAATAGTATTCATTTGGTTTTTATGTTTAAAAGTTTTTATGAACACAAGGTATAATTTCTACCTTGTTTTTGATATTGATCCAAATTACAAATTCTGAACCGATATTAAAGCTCAAAAATATTTAAATCTTAGGATCTATGAAACAAAACAACCACAAAAGTAATTTTTGCGGTTGTTTTTATTATTTTTATATAATATCAGGTGTAAAATAATCTTTCACCTGGTTTTTATTGTACTATTTTCCCAGGAACTCTTCTAAAGAAACCGTTTTCTGCTCTCCAGCCTGAAGGTCTTTAAAAGTAACCGTATTATTTTTAATTTCTTCTTCACCGAGGAAAACAAGATTCTTTATGCCTTTCTTTTCTGCGTAGGTAAATTGTTTGTTAATCTTTGCATTTTCAGGATATAATTCTGCTGAAATTCCTTTTGCTCTCAACTGCATGATCAGTTTTAAAGCTTCTGTTATGCCGTCGCCTCCGAAGTTAGCAAAAAGATATTCTATTTTGGCTGATGCTTCTTCAGGGAACAGATTCAATTCTTCCATTACCAGATAAATTCTGTCTAATCCGAATGAAATTCCTATTCCCGGAATATTTTTCACTCCGAAAACTTCAGTCAGGTTATCATATCGTCCACCACCACCGATGGATCCCATTGCTACCTCATCAGCTTTCACTTCGAAAATAGCACCTGTATAATAATCCAGACCTCTGGCCAATGTAATATTGAATACCAGATTTTGAATATCAACACCAAGGTTCAGAGATTGTGTAAGAACAAATTCAAGTTCTTCTACTCCTTTCAGGCCGATTTCATTTCCTGTAAACTTCTCTTTCAGCTGAAGAAGGTTTTCCAGTGCATCGTCGGACTGGCTGAATAAGAAATCCAGCTTATCAATAGATTCCTGAGAAATTTCTCTTTCCAGTAATTCCTTAACGACTCCGTCTTTACCTATTTTATCCAGCTTATCCAATGCTACAGTGAAATCAATCAGTTTATCTGTGATTCCTGCATATTCTGCCAATCCGGAAAGAATCTTTCTGTTGTTCATATGAATCGTTACCGGGACTTTCAGATCGGCAAATGATTTTAAATACAGCTGAATGAGTTCTACTTCCTGCAGTAAACTTTCACTTCCTACCACATCTGCATCACACTGATAAAACTCTCTGAATCTTCCTTTCTGAGGTCTGTCGGCTCTCCAAACAGGCTGGATCTGAGAACGTTTGAACGGAAATGTAAGTTTCCCATGATTCATCGCTACAAATCTTGCAAAAGGTACGGTAAGGTCATAACGAAGCGCTTTATCTGTAAGGCTTTCTGCACTGAAAGGCTTTTCCAATGCTTTTTGAAAGTCATGAAGCATCTGAGTTTTTTTCTCTTCTTTTGCTTCATTGATACTTGAATTTAAAATTTTGAAAATCAAGCGATCACCTTCTTCTCCGTATTTTCCTGTCAATGTAGAAAGGTTTTCAAAACTTGGCGTTTCCAATGGCTGAAACCCGAATAATTCAAAATTATTTTGTAAAATATTGATGATATATTTTCTTCTGGAAACTTCCTGTGCCGTAAAATCTCTCGTCCCTTTTGCTAAACTTGGCTTCATTTCTTATATGTCATTTTGATAATGCAAAAGTAAGGAATTGCAGGGACTTTACACAGTATAAAAAGCTGAAGAAAATCTTCCCTCAGCTTTTTGTTGCGTTATCAATTATTCCAAAAATTATATACTTTCCAGGATTTCAAGAATTTCTTCACCATAGTTTTCAATCTTGTGTTTTCCAAAACCCTTAATCTCCAGTAATTCTTCTTTCTTCGCCGGTCTATATTTGGCTACAGATATCAGTTCTTTATTGCTGGCGATAAAATAAGTGGGAAGATTCTGATCTCTGGCTTTTTCCGATCTCCAGAGCTTCAAAGCATCAAGGATCTTTTCTTCATCCATATTCAAAATATTATTCTCTGCAGAATATTTAATGGCCTTTGGTTCCTTCACTGTACTTTTCACCAGTTTTAATTCTTCAAAATACAATATTACAGACCAATAACGATCTTCGCTTACAAAAGCTGTTTCTACTTTCATAATCTCGTTGGCTTCCAGGAAAGCATCCAGCATTTTCTGATCTTTGTAGAGAAACTCTTCCGGGAGTCTGATTTTAAAAATTTTTACTTTCATCATTTGTGTTTTTAGAATTATTTGCCTCCTAATAAAAGGATCTCATCTACACGAATTTCCGTGATATAACGCTTCACCCCGTCTTTATCATCATATGATCTGTAAGTAAGCTTTCCTTCGATGGCAATTTCTTTTCCTTTGGGAACATATTTCTCAAAGATTTCAGCTGTTTTCCCAAAGGCAATAAGATTGTGCCATTGCGTTTCTTCCACTTTTTCTCCTTTGGCATTCGTGTAATGATCGCTGGTTGCTAAGGATACAGCCGCTTTTACATTTCCGTTGTCGAAGGTTACCATTTCAACTTCTTTACCTGTGTAACCAATTAATGTTACTTTGTTTCTTAGTGACATAACTTTTAGATTTTAAAGATTAATAATTCAGATAAGAGACGTTCACTGTTTCCTCAAATCTCTGTTGCAAAGATTGCGACGTTCTGATATCACAGTCGGTGTTAAACTATTTAAATCCGTTTGTAGTCGTTTGAAAACGAATAATAAAGCAAAAATAATACAATGAAAATGGCCGTAATAAGAATTAAAAGTTATAAATTTTCTTTAAAAAAATAAAATTTTAATACGTAAAGTCTAATCCAAAAATTTTTTCCGCTTTGAAAAAAAAACTTAAATAGAGTATTTATAAAGGTTATTTGTATTTGATTTAATCATCTTTGCAAAATGCGTCAACAAGACAGAGAAGAATTTTTATTTTGACTTTCTTTTGGCTGAAAACAGAATAAATAAGGCACTCAACAAATTTTATTGAGTGCCTTCATTTAATCATCTAATTTTGAGTTTGAATTATGGTTTTTGCATTGAATAATGCTCTTTGCTGCTGTACCAATATCCATCAGCCGGTTATCTTGTAATTCTGCTCTTTCAATAAGACACTGGATTTTTCATGGTTTGCTTTTATTTCATATCAAAATTATAAAAAAACACAATACAGTGAAATAAAAAATCAATTTATTTTATAAAAATAGTATGGTTATTTTATAAATATAGCGTTATGAATATATAATTTAAAATATCGATAAATATTTTTTTTCCGAAACAGAGAAAATTAAATAACACTTGTTTTTAATTAAAAATGGCCTGTTTCTGAGATATCCATTTACAAACGGATAATTCCGTATCTTTGTGAAAATTCTTTTATGAAAAGGAACATCAATATTTTTGAGTTTCCTCTCAATCTGGGACTTACCAAAAAGGAACATGAGACAGAACCCGGGGTTCGAAAACTTCCGGACTGGCTCAGAGAGTTTGATTTTCATAATAGAATTAATCCAAAAAACATTTTCAGGCTTAACGCTCCGGAATATTCAATGGACTTTGATGAAGAATCAAGGGTTAGAAATGCTGACCTGATTGTTGAGTATGCCAAAAAACAAGCTGACTGTATTCTAGACAGTTATGATAGAAATACCTTCAACATTATCCTGGGTGGTGACTGTAGTATTCTGATAGGAAATGCTATTGCATTAAAACAACTGGGAAACTTCGGTATCTTTTATCTGGACGGCCATACCGATTTTATTCCACCGGAACTTTCTGAAACCGGCGGCGCTGCAGGAATGGATCTTGCCATGATTACGGGAACCGGTCATGAAAAGCTTACTAATATTAATGGTTTAAAACCTTATATATTGGAAGAAAATGTATTCTGCTGCGGAAATGCAGAAACAGATGATGATGAATATGTCAGTCAGATTATCAATTCAGGTATTCATTATTTTGATCTTTATAATCTTAGGAAGAATGGTTTCAGAAACACTGCTGAAGATTTTATAAAAATGGTTAATGAAAAGAATCTGAACGGTTTTTTCATTCATTTTGATGTGGATGTTTTGAAAGATGAGATAATGCCCGCTGTGGACAGCAGAATGGAAGACGGAATCGGTTATGATGATCTCAGAGAAATGCTGGAACCTTTATTTGAAAATCCGTTATGTTTTGGAATAGAGATTACCATTTTAGATCCTGATTATGATAAAAGCGGAGTATATACCCAGCTATTCGTAGAAAATTTAATTCAAATCATAAAAAATAAAGAAGACTAAATGAAGAAGACTATAAAAAGAACATTCAGAGTTTCAAAATATGTGATCTATAAAGAAACACTGGTTGATTATAAGGAGCATTTCTGGTCATTTCTAGGTGCTTTCTTCGGGATTGGGATTATTGCATTCATCCAGTCTCACTCTTTGGCTGAAACTGAAAATATTTTTCTGATCGGTTCTTTCGGAGCTTCAAGTGTTCTTATTTACGGAGCTATTCAAAGTCCGCTGGCACAGCCCAGAAACCTTGTTGGCGGGCACGTTCTGTCGGCATTGGTAGGGGTTACTGTTTATCAGTTTGTTCCGGATATCATCTGGCTTTCGGCACCTCTGGCAGTTGCTTTTTCTATTGTACTGATGCAATACACAAAGACACTCCATCCGCCGGGCGGGGCTACTGCACTGATTGCCGTAAGCTCTACAGGAAAGATACCGGAATTAGGGTATTGGTATGTAATTTCCCCTGTACTTTCGGGGTGTATAATCCTTCTGCTTGTGGCTTTGTTCTTTAATAACATTACTCCTAACAGAAGCTACCCTGCTCACAGCAGATTTATAAAACTGCTAAAGAAAAGACACACACGTCACTTAAAATAAAGATCATGAATTGTCTGGAATGCGGCGAAAAAATCATCGGTAGGTCTGATAAAAAATTCTGCAACGATGCCTGCCGGAATGCCTATAATAATAAGCAGAATAAGGATTCTAATAATCTGATGCGGAATGTGAACAATAAGCTCCGTAAAAATTACAGGATCCTGATGGAAATCAATACGGATGGTAAAACAAAAGTTACCAAGGCCAGACTGGATGGCTTGGGTTTTGATTTTGATTATTTTACCAACCTGAAGATCTATAAAAACGGTTCTGAATACAGGTTTATTTATGATTATGGTTATAAGCTTCTGGAAGATGACTTTGTATTGATTGTAAAGAATCAGGCATAACCTCACACCTAAAATTTATTATGAAAGAAATTGTTCTGATCACCGGAGCCAGTGGTATGATCGCCCAAGAGCTGGCAAAAAAGATAGGTAACGAATATGAAATCAGGTTTCTGACCCGGAAAAAGAAGCATGCGCATGAATATGAATGGGATGTCAGAAAAGGAAGTATGGATGAAGCTGCCCTTAATAATGTTTCTCATATCATACATCTTGCCGGGGCAAACATTTCAGAAAAGCGCTGGACACCGGAAAGAAAAAGGGAACTGATCTCCAGCCGTGTTGATTCAGCAGAGCTGCTCCGAACTGCTTTAAGAAAAAACAAAATCAGGCTAAAGTCTTTTATTTCGGCTTCAGGGATTAATTTTTACGGTACAGAAACCTCAGAAAAGATCTATGTGGAAACTGATCCGCCAGGCAATGATTTTTTGAGTGAGGTCGTTGTTTTATGGGAAAGAGCAGCTGACGATTTCAAAGAACAGGAACTGGCCGAAAGAGTAGTCAAAATAAGGACTGCTGTAGTACTTTCTGAAAAAGACGGAGCTTTAAAAAAAATGGTTCCTCCCATTCAATATTATATCGGGTCACCCTTAGGAAGCGGCAAACAGCATATGCCCTGGATTCATATTGAGGATATCTGTTCTATATATGAATTTGCTATAAAAAATGCCACGCTGGAAGGCGCTTATAATGCTGTTTCTCCACAGCACACAACGAATAAAGGACTCACAAAAAAGATTGCTAAAGTACTTGGCAAACCACTGTTTATGCCTAATGTTCCCGGATTTGTTTTAAAACTGATATTTGGAGAACTGTCGGCAGCTATTCTTGAAGGTTCAAGAGCTTCTTCGCAGAAAATTCTGGATGCAGGATTTCATTTTAAATTCCCCGATCTGGAGAACGCTTTAAATGATTTATTAAAGAAGTAACTGTACAATACTGCATTCAAAATAAAAAACATTAAAAACTAATTTATAGAAAATTCTTATGCAAAATCCTAATATTACTATTCTTCAAACGGAAGTTCTTTCCGACAACTGGTATACATTAAACAAAGTCACTTATGCTGTTCAAAAAAAAGACGGAACCTCAGAAACACAAAGCAGAGAAGCTTATGACCGGGGAAACGGCGCCGTTATACTTCTTTATAACAAGCTTTCAAATACAGTTATCCTGACCAGACAATTCCGGCTGCCGACTTATATCAACGGAAATGCTACCGGAATGCTTATTGAGGCCTGTGCCGGACTTTTAGACAATGATAACCCGGAGGACTGCATAAAACGGGAAACTGAAGAAGAAACCGGATATAAAATCTCCAAGGTTGAAAAAGTATTTGAAGCCTATATGTCACCCGGATCCGTTACAGAAATCCTCCATTTTTTTATTGCAGAATATTCCCAGGAAATGAAAATTGCAGATGGCGGCGGATTGGAAGAAGAAGGTGAGAATATACAGGTTCTGGAACTCTCTTTTGAGGAAAGTCTTACAATGATTGACACAGGAGAAATCCAGGATGCAAAAACAATTATGCTTTTACAGCATTTACGATTGAAAGGGATCATGTAAAGTCATACATAATAAATGATGTATAAATTTCATTTTTTAGCTGCATAGCTTATCATTAAATAAAAATTCTTTAAGATCATCTTACGGTTGGGAATAAAAATTATTAAAATAACAGCGCTGTTCTCAGTGGTTATTTTCAGCATCCTGATGTTGAAAGTAATTTCCCAATATACCTCTTTTGATAAAAATACCGGGTTTCTGGCCTTTAAGCAACAGGTTGTCAGCAATCGGTACTGGATGGCTTTTTTCTACATCCATATTTTTTCTATAACCCTTTGCCTTCTGGCTGGTCTGACCCAGTTTTCAAACCGTTTTCTCACAGAAAACAGAGCTCTTCATCAAATCATTGGTAAAATATATGTTTATAATATTCTTATTATCAATGTTCCGGCCTGCTTTATACTCGGATTGTTTTCAAACGGAGGTCTTATCGGAGTTACAGGATTTCTGATTCAGGATATACTTTGGGCTTATCTGACCATTGTGGCAGTATTTTCCGTTAAAAAAGGAAATATAAACAAACACAGGAGCTATATGATTTTAAGCTATGCAGTGACTACAACGGCAATTACATTCAGGATTGTTAAAAATCTGTTTTATAACGAAGCACATCATGATTATGAACTTTTTTATGGGCTGAATGTCTGGGCTGCCCTGATCATCAACCTTTTCGCTGCTTATTTAATCCTTCAAAAAATACCTTTTCTTACCGGGAAAAATCAACGTTAGACAGGAAAATATAAATACTGAAAAACACGATCAGAAAAAATGAGCAAATGAATACTAGGGTATTAAAAAGCAATTTATATTTACTTTTCTGCGTCCATTTACCGAAAAATAGCATAATCAGGTAAGAAATACCTCCAAAAACAGCAATAATAAAGAGAAGAAAAAAATAATATATCATGGCTACCCTATTAATTCATGTAAATCTATTATTTTAAATCTAAAAAAACAATCTGTAACAGCAATAACATGCTTATTAAATAATCTTAATTTTGATTATCATTAAAGTAAATTATGAAAATAACCCTTAAGATTTTTAATCATTTATATTTTTAATCTTAATGGTTTAAAATTACAGCCGGAGTTCATATCATTTTCTTCGCCATAGGCTTTTCATTGCCTGTATAAAAAATGCAAAATCAATTGAGAAAATCTATTTAATCCTTTATATTTTGAATTTAAAGCATTAATTTTGCACTGAAATTCAGAAAATTCGGATTCCTTCAACAATTTATGTACATGAAAAAAATGATGATCGGGCTTTCGCTGGCCTTATCCATTACTATATGGGGACAAAAAACTCCTGCAAAAACAACCAATCTGACACCGTACAGTTATCAGACTTTCAATTGTGACAATAAAGGGTATTTTGATCCGGCTAAATACAAAAAAGAAGAAATAGACGGAGTCAATAAACTTTTATATCAGTTCAGCGGAGTTGTATTTGATACCCGTCCCGTTTTTAAACTTTCCCAGCTTGAAGAGATCCGTCAAAACCGAGAAACTTATTTGCAGGACCTGGAAAAACAATATCAGGAAAAGAAAAAGGAATTATACAGCATACAAGTTATTGATCTTCCGAAATGGAAAAAACTTCAGGAAGAAACGATTCAGTCTTTTGAAAATGAATACCAGCTGAATAAGGAAGAAATCATGGCGTATTCTGATCCTTCAACCCTCAAAAACAGCAGATATTATACAACCTGCAGGGAGCAGATTGAAGCTATTTCGTCTCCTGACAGAGAAAAGATGTATGCTGCATGGAGAACCTATACTGAACTGAAAAGTAAAAATAATGCTGATCCGAAAGCCGTAATGACAAGATTTGATACTAAAATGAATGATCCGCAAAAAGAGGATTATGCACTGATAGATATGATCGGCCTGGGTTTTCATAACTGTGCCAACAGCAGTTTCAGACCAAAACGTGATGATGAAGGGACTTCTTACAAGGATTTTGACAAGATCTTCACAAAACTGAAGCGGACTTGTGATGAGCCTTAGAACTTATTAAAAGATTGAAAGATTTAATCATTAAAAAGATATAACAGCAGTACTCAGATTGGGTACTGTTTTTTTTATTTGCAAAGTTTTACAGAACGGTTAAGGAATGGTTAAAGGAGCGTTAATGGTCCGCTATTTCTTTGTTAAACAAGGTATTGCCTCTATTTTCGTACTTCTAAAACTCCTTCATGAAATATATTGTTATCTTCTTCACATTGTTATTGTGCATAGCAATATCAGCCCAGAAAGCACCTGATATTCTTCCATTTTCTCTTGAAAAAAACCAGTGTATGTGTATGGCAAAGTCAATACAACAGACCGTATGAAGTTTCAGTTTTTAAAAAGGTTCAATACAGTGATTGATTTTAAAAACGGGTATATTTATTTTAAGCTGAATAAAAATTTGTACTCGGAATTTAATTAGCTGTAAAAGTTAACGATACAAATTCTATCCTCCTGTTATCAGGGACCATTTTTCTTCACTTCACAAATTCCAAATAAATTAATAATGAATAAGTTATGGTTTATCAAATTTAAATCCTTAATTTTGCACCCCGAAAATAAGGATTGAGATATGAAAAAAATTGGTGAGCACAGAACGCTTCTTGGAGTAGATAAAAATGTTACTTTAAAAGAATTGAAGACGATTTACAGAAATGTGATGAAAGATACACATCCTGATAAATTCATTAATGATGAAGCCGGACAACAGGAAGCAGAAGAAAAAAGCAAGTCTGTAATTGAGGCCTACCATTTTTTGGTAAGTATCAATCCTGAGACACAGGAAAAATATAAGGAAGAATATACGGAAACGATTACAAAATCTAATATCCAGGATTTTTATCTTGAAAAATCGATTTTAAAGGTTCAGCATCTGAACGGGAATATGTACGAATATATGGGTGTTCCAAAAAACACCTATATCAAAATGATCAATGCTGATTCACCAAGCCGTTTTGCAAGAAGACATATCTACGGGAACTTTGTTTACAGAAAGTCCGGTGAGGCTATGGCAGACTAATTTTTTCCATTACAATATATAAGAGCTTTCAGTGTATACTGGGAGCTTTTTTTGTTTTAAAAACAGCTATTATGTTTTGGCTGAAGCCCTCTCCTATTGAATATCTTAATTACGTCTGCCATTCTGAACGAAATGAAATGCAGTAAGAATCTCATGAGTTTGATTACAAATGAGATTCTTCCTTCGTCAGAATGACAAAAGTCAATAATTTGACTTAAAAACAACTTATTTTTTCTTAATAGATATTATCCGACTTTTATTTCTATAATAATTAACCGTCAATAAAATGGGCAACCCATTTACAATAATAAACACCATCCAACGACTTTAGCCGAAACTTATAAGATTTTAAATTGCTTTTAAACCACGGATCTCACTGATTTTCACAGATGATTGAGAATATTTTTTGATGAAAGATTTTTAAATTGTTTTGTTGATGTCATTTATGGAAAACATTTGTGTCATTTGTGTTTTAATTGCTGCTCATTCAATAGGAACGGGCTAGCCCATTTACCTTAATCAAAATCTTCTAACGGCTTAAACCAAAACCTATATCATCTAATCTACCAGCAACAAAAAAGCCGCATCAAAAGTGATACGGCTTTTCGGTTAATTAAAGGTTTAATTTATTTATCTAAATGCTTTGGAGTAAATCCATCTTCATTCAGTTCTCTGTGTACATATTCTGCTTTCATTTCAGCTTCGTAGTCTACTTTAGTATCTTTACCCATTCTTCTTAGAACAGAGTCAAATAGAGAGTATACTACCGGTACAATGATCAAGGTAAGGAATAGTGACGATGTCAAACCACCGATTACTACCCATGCAAGACCTTTGTTCATCTCAGCTCCGGCACCTGTTGCCAATGCGATCGGTAACATACCGAAGATCATCGCAATGGTTGTCATCAGGATCGGACGAAGACGGGCGTGGTTAGCCTGTACCAAAGCATCGTGAGTATTAGCTCCTGCTGCTTTTCTTGCATTTGTAAAATCAACGATAAGGATCGCGTTCTTCGCTACCAGACCAATCAACATGATCATCCCAAGCATGGTGAAGATGTTCAGTGAATTGGCAGTTAAGGCAAGGATTACCATTACCCCGATCATCGCTAACGGAATTGAGAACAATACCACGAAAGGATATACAAAACTGTCATATAGTGAAACCATTACCAGGTATACCAATACGATAGCTGCTAATAAAGCGATTCCCAACGTACCGAAACCTTCCTGCTGGTTTTCCATATCTCCACTCCAGATATAATCTACTCCAATAGGTTTTTTGTTGCTGTTCATGAACTGGTTTGCCCACTCATTAGCTACATCCCCTACTGGTCTACCTACTGCTTTTGCTCTTACTTTTACGGAAGGAGATTTATCTCTGCGTTCAAGTAAGCTTGGTCCGGAACCCATTTTTACATCAGCAAACTGGCTCAGACGAACCTGCTGCCCCTGCGGGTTTGTAAACATAAGGTTTTTAACATCATCAATGGATTGTCTGTTGACATCTCCGAAACGGATATTGATATCATATTCATATTCTCCGGCTCTGAATTTTCCGTCTGTATTTCCGTTGAATGCAGTCTGCATTGTCTGTCCTACACTTGAAAGATTTAACCCTAGAGAAGCCATTTTATCTCTGTCAATACTTACCTGAACTTCCGGGCTTCCTGTATCTGTTGATAATTCAGCATCTACAGCTCCAGGTACTTTTTTCAATAGCTCTAAGATTCTTGTAGCTTCTTTTACTGCTGTTTCGTTATCCGGTCCTGTTACGACCATTTCAATCGGAGCATTTTCAGCACCCATGATACCGATCGGAGCCGTTTTAAATTCAACTCCTGTGAATTTCTCTTCCAGCTGTCTTTTTATTTTCGCCGCTTTGATGTTGGTACTTTCAGAACGTTCAGATTTGTCTGTTAAGTTCACCTGAACCTCAGACTGGTAAGTGGTTGCCTGAGCACCCCCAAAACCTGTAGACTGCTGTCCAACAGTTGTAATAAGGTCTACAACATCTTTATCATTTCTTAAAAACTTCTCAACATCTAATGTTAACTGGTTTGTTTTTTCAACGGTTGCATCTTTTGACAATTCCATTTGTACTAAGAACTGACCACGGTCAATTGGCGGGAAGAACTCACCTCCAATGAATCCGAATGCTACTAGCATGAATGAACTGATTAAGACAATGAATGTGATCACTACTGTTGAAATTCTTCTTAATGTCGTTTTCAGACACCATTCAAGGATCCCTGTGATCCAGTGGGTAAACTTGTCAATTAACCCTTCAAACCAAAGAATGAATTTCTCAAACCAGTTTTTACCTGTCAAATGTTCCAGCTTGCCGAATCTTGATGATAACCAAGGGATGATGGTAAATGAAGCCAATAATGATAATAGGGTTGCAATAACTACCGTGACGCAGAACTGTGCCAGAATGTTGGCTACAAGACCAGAACTCATCGCAATCGGTAAGAATACCACCACAATTACCAATGTAATTGCAGCCACGGTAAATCCGATCTCTGAAGCTCCGTCATAAGCTGCTCTGATCTTACTTTTACCCATTTCCATGTGACGGTAAATGTTTTCAAGTACAACAATCGCGTCATCCACCAGAATCCCTACCACAAGGGACAGCCCCAGTAAGCTCATCAGGTTCAAAGTATATCCCATTAAGTTCATTCCGATGAACGCTGCCACCAATGAAGCCGGGATAGAAACCATTACGATAAATGCGTTTCTGATACTGTGAAGGAATAATAACATTACAATTGCCACGAGGATAATCGCTAAGAATAAGTCGAAAATAACGTGGTTGGCTGATTCAAGGGTAAATTCTGTAGTATCGTTTACGATTTTTACTTTTACTCCCTGAACTTTATAGGCCTCTTCTACTGTTTTAATTGTTTTCTGAACACTTTCCGATACGGATACCGCATTCGCATCAGATTGTTTTTTAACCTGCATCAAAATGGTCGGAAACTGGTTGAATCTCGCTACTTTTTCCACATCTTTCTGAGAGTCGAAAACGGTTGCGATATCAGATAAGCGCACCTGAGCTCCGTTTTTATTGGAAACGACAAGGTTGTTCATTTCTTCAGTAGACTTATATTTTCCTGAAAGCCTGATGGTAGATTTTGTGGTTCTCGTTTTCAAACTTCCTGTAGGGAAATCAAGGTTTGATGAAAGGATTGCCTGTTGTACATCTCCAATTGAAAGTCCGTATCCCTGTAATTTTTTCTCATCAAGATTCACCTGAATTTCTCTCTCCTGCCCACCGACAAGGTCAACCTGAGCTACACCGTTTACACGGGAAAAGATAGGTTCAATCTTTTTATCCAATAAGTCGTAAAGGTCTTTACTGTTCAGTTTATCAGATGAAATACTCATCGTGATAATCGGTAAGTCATCTAAGGAGAATTTATTCAGAGAGGGTGCTTTCACATCTTCCGGGAGGTCTGCAAGAATAGCATTTACCTTCCTTTGGGCATCATTCAAAGCATAGTCAACATCGGCCCCATCGTTCAGCTGAACCATGATGACAGATAAGCTCTCGTATGAAGAAGATTCTACCTTCTTAACGTTTTCCAGCGAACCTACAGCATCTTCAATCTTTCGGGTCACGGAGGTTTCCACCTCGGCAGGTGAAGCTCCCGGATACACTGTAGAAATGGTTACCATATTGGTTTCAAACTTCGGAATCAATTCGTATCCCATGAGCGTATAACTCAGGATACCTCCCAGCGTCAGAATTGTAAATAATACAATTACCAGCGAGGGTCTTTTAATGGATATTTCTGCTAACTTCATTGATCTGCTACTTTATAATGTTTACTTTAGATCCGTTGTCCAGGTTGATCTGTCCGCTGGTTACTACCTGCTCTCCTCCATTCAATCCGCTTAAAACCTGAACTTTATCGCCGTAAACTTTTCCGACGGTTACTTTAATCAATTTGGCAACACCATTCTGAACTACGAATAATTGTCCTGAGCTTACTCCGTTTACAAATGCTTCCGCAGGAACTGTCAGCATATTCTGCGTTTCTGCCCCGTTATTTGTGCTGAATTTAGCAGTTGCATACATACCCGCTTTCAGGTTTCCTCTGTTCTGAACTTCAATTTCAACTGGGAAATTCAATGAAGCATCACTTTTAGGAGCAATAAATGTAATTCTACCTGCGAAAGAATCTTCAGGTAAAACATTTACTTTAATCGGAACTTCCTGACCCAACTGGATTTTTCCGATCTGGCTTTCATCTACTAAGACAGACAGTTTTAAGCTGTTAATATTAACAATTTCAAACATAGAAGTTCCTACCGAAACAACGGTTCCAGGTTCTACCAGCTTTTTATTGATTGTTCCGCTGATACCTGCACGGATGCTGGTGTCATTCACTCTTACTCCCTGAGCTTTCACAGCTGCCTGAGCATTTTTAAGCTGTAGCCTTGAGTTATCAAGCTGCTGTTTTGTAACGCCTCCTGTTTTAAAGGCATTTTCGTAACGCTGGTTATCAATAATAGCATTCTGCAAATTATTCTGAGCTTGTGTAACATCTACTTCGATAGCATCTCTCTTGATGGTTGCTAAAACCTGACCTGCACTTACTCTTGAACCTTCTTTTACCAAAACGTTTACAATACGTCCGGCAATTTCAGAAGACTGGTTCATCTCCTGCTTAGGAATGAAAGTACCGTTTGCGGAATAGTCTGTATCAATATTTTCTCTTGTAACGGTTACAATATTAACGTTGATTTTATCTACCTGCTTAGCAACTTCTTTTACTTCCTGAGTCTGTTTTTCTTTGTTTCCGGCAATCTTGTAAGCGGCTAGACCTACCAGTACAGCTGCTACGATGATATATATTAAAGTTTTTTTCATTTTAGTTTATTATAAGTTTTGTAGTGTGTTTAGTTCACCCTTAGCTTTTATCAGTTTGATCTCTGCCTGTTTGTAATCCAGCAATGCATTAGAATAGTTCTGTTTTGCCTGTGTCAGAGCATTTTCAGAATCCAGCACTTCTGTAAGTGTTGCTAACCCGTATTGATAATTTGACTGGGTATTTTTCTGAACTCTTTCTGCCAATTCTACATTATCTTTCATGCTTTCGATATTAATCAATGCATTTTCCATATTGGTGACTGCATTTTTATAATCTAAACTTAAGTTCAGCTGAGTGTTTTCAATGTCAACATCAAGACTCTGAATATCAATTTCTGCCTGATTGATCTTCGCTTTTGTAGCTCCTCCCGTGAAAATAGGAATATTTACATTCAAACCAATTGCTGAATAATCACTCCAAAGAACACCTTTACTAAGACCATTTGTCAGCGGGAATTTTGCTCCGTTTGCTCCCCATCCGTAGTTCGCAGTAAGATTTACTGATGGATAAAGATAAGCTTCCGTCGCTTTTTTATTGAAAACCAAAAGTTCTCTGTTTTTATTTAAAACTTTAATCTCTGTACGATTATTAAGATTTACGCTGCTCGCAATCAGCTCAGGCTTTGGTTCAATCTCTTTTTCTTCAAGCTCGATGTCTGTAGAAATCGGGATTCCCATATAAAACTTCAGCGCATTTTTTGAAAGTTCAACAGAGTTGATTAAAGTCTGCTTATTGGAACCAATATTCGTAAGCTGAACATTTGTTCTGTCTAAATCGATTGATTTTGCCAAACCGTTATCCACCAGACTTTTAATAACATTTCTTACTTTTTCAGTGTTGGCATAGCTGGCAGTTACCGTTTTAAGATTTTCCTCTTGTACGAATACCTGATAATAAGCTGTTGCTACATTTTCAATAATCTGTTCATTGGTTAACTGAGCATTCAGTACATAAAATTCTCTTGTTGATTTTGCAGCTTTAAGTCCTGTAAACACTCTTTGGTCAAAAATCGCCTGCTGAAGTTGTACAGAAGCTGTTGAACCCCAAGGCTGTCCAAACTGAGCCCTGATTTTTTCCCCTCCAAATTCCAGCAAAGATTCCTGGATAATCGGGTTATAGGTTAAACCCGCCGTCGCACTGACCTGCGGAAGAGCACCAGCTCTGGCTTCATCAATCTTATATTCGGCTTTTTTGATCTGTAAAGCAGCTTTTTTAGCTTCTGCCTTATTTTGAAGTGCCTGTTTGATTGCTTCCTGCAGGGAAACCTGCTGCTGGGCAGACATCAAGGTAGAGCCGAAAATCATAAATGCTGAAGCTATCCCAATTTTTAGCTTTGTAGCAGTTATACGTTTTCTATTCATAATTTTATACTTCGTTTATTTTTTATTTAATTTTCAGTCATTTATTTATTTCTAATTGACGAATTACTGTAAGAAATACTTTAGTTTTTGAACAACATATTGATAATAATTTCTTTTCGTTCTGAAATAATCTGATCATATTCTTTATCATTAATCAATAAATTTTCCATAAATAATGGTCTTATGGCACTTGGGAACACCAATAGCGAAACCATATTCAGAATAAACTGAACCGGTGCCATTTTCTCAATATTTCCCAATTCCATTTCTTTTTCGATATCACTATACATTTCGTTCAGGATATCTTCCTCAATTTCTCTGTGATGGCAGGTTCCTTTATTGATCTGTGACACAATATACGTTTCCAGATACGGATACTGAAGGCTTGTGGAAAGGCTGCTTTCTATGAATTTGCTGATCTTTTCTTTAAAAGGAAGATCAGAATTCTGAATAATCTTTGATTTTTCCTGCTCTACTCTTTGCGCTTCATCAAAGATGATCTGGATAAGCTTATCCCTGGAACGGAAATAGTAATTAATAAGGGTTCTATTCACTCCTGCTTCATCTGCGATCTCCTGCGTAGTAGCATCAAATTTTCCTTTCACAAAGAATAAATTCTTCGCTGTCTCCTTGATCAATTCCTGTGTTTGGTCTTTTTTTGCTTGATTTGACATTTTTGTTAAACAAATTTGTGCAAATTTATAGTAAAATTTATTTTTGACAAAATTGTTAAACAAAAAAATTAAACGAAAATGTTATGACATCCGTCATGTTTTTTTAAGGAAATTAATGTTAGAATGTAAAGCTTTAACTCCATGTCTATAGGCTCTTACTTCAGATGAGAGAAATCACTTTTCAAAATGGGAGATATTTACTACAACAATGATAATGGCAGCAAATAAATCCTGAATTTGCTCGACCTTGACAGATGAATCTTTAGTTACAGAATTAAATCCTTTAGCAAATCTTGCAGAACAGCGGGTTTTTGATTTGAATGATAAATGGTTTTAAAAAGGAAATAATACAACTCCTACAAGGATTAGTTTTTTTAAAAAATTGACAATTTGAATCTTTGAGTATCCCCATTGATATTAAAAGCGTCTTTTTTATACTTTTATTGTCATAAAAAAATCAATTGATAAATGTTTTATCTTTCTTTTGATGCTTTTTGTTTCTTAGCATAAGGCTGTCCGACAAGTTTGGACAGCCTCAATTTTTGCTGATTTTATTCGTACCCTTAAGTATATGAATATTTGATTCTCAGAAGGTGTATCTGACTATTAGGACACTCCCATTATTTGAATAAAATTAAAATTTCTGATTATTCAGAGTAAACAAAATCAGAAATTATATTTCAATCCACCCATAATATATCCATGTAATGCTATTGTTGAAGTTTCATCCGTTCCTAAAAGTGAAACAGAGCTATTTATATAATTAAATGAGTTTAGATTTAATATATTATTCATAGCCATATTATATTCCAAGACCGAATTTTCTTTCCTATATGAAATTTGGCCTCCTAATAAAAAATTCTTTATTGTATTTTGTTGCGTTTTTTGGATGAGGTATTCTCCTAGAAAATTTCCAATCCATTCTTTTTTAATATTTGTTCGAATTCCTAAAGATAATTTTAAATTCTGTTGACTTGAAGCAGTATTAAAAAGACTTTGATTAAAAAATGATTTGGTAAATGTATATCCAAAATCAAATTGTATAGGTATTTCCTTAAAATTTGTTAAGAGCTTTTGTTCTATTTGAAAGTTTTTCAAATTAGTCTGATTCGTTTGATGGTTAATAAAATTATTAGTACGACTATATGATCCAGTAAATTTAGATTTGAGTGAGAGAAAATCCTCTAACCTTCTATCATCAGAAACAAGTAAGAACCAACGATCATTTAAACTACCCAGAACATTCAAAGTTTCCGAAATCATCCCATAGTTAGATACATCTGATGTAAAATTAGAACTTGCTTTTTCATACATCAACACAGCAAAAAAATAGTTTCCTTTTTTCAAATTGAAACGAATAAAATTGAATTTGAATGTCTCCGTATTAATCAAAGTTTCTGGAAATAAGGAATTATTCCGCATATATGATAAATTACGATTGTAATTTTCATCATATAATAGTTGAGTAAATTCCGGAGATTTATATTGATTTATATATTCTAAACTGAAAACCATACTTGCTTTTGAGCGTAGTTTGTATTGTATCTGCAAGTTCTTTTCGAAATAATGCTTTTCTATCTGATTAAAATTGATAAAATGGGAACTTAATGTTCCTGAAAAGTCAAAACTCCCTATGCTTTTCTGAGTGAAAATTTCATTAAGGTAGTGGTGTGTTTTCAGATTTCTTGTTTCAGATCTATTACTAAAGACTTCTGATAATACAGCATTTTCATCTTTGATAGAAAATCCTGATCTAAAGTTAGCCGTAATAAATTTGAAGCTATTTTTAAGAGAAAAATCCACAGTGTATTTTTTAGAATCAGTATCTAATTTTTGTGATAAACTATTAAGGGAATTTTGAAAAATATTCTCAGTAGAATTTATATTTAACAAAGACATATAATTATTTTGCTGTTGAGAAAAAGCAAGGATTATTTTAGAACTATTAATTTTTTTGTTCCAAGAAAGAAAATTACCAAATGTTGTACTTTTAACAGTATTTTCAACATCAAAAACACTGTTTTTAAGAAATGTATTTCTGTTTATGCTTTGATTAAAATTGTCTTCTGAGGGATTGTATCCAAAACTATAATATAAAAAACTATTGTCTGAGAACGTTTTTTTTACTTTAATTTGAGTTGTTCCAAAATATCCTTTGTTTTTTTCTACACGATTTTCAAAAAAATTATAGGTTGCAGGTTGCTCTGGAAATGCTATTCTATTAATTGTTGAGAGTTTCTCTAATTTTGAGCGATCAAAAATTGAAAATGCAGTTACAGACAAATTTTTCCCTGATTTTGAATATTGCAACGCTCCAAATAGATTATCTTTTAATTTTACTTTTCCATCGTTATTTAAAAAAGCGGGGATATCAACATTCGTCACATTGTTTGTATTACCCACTTCTTCCTGCTTATTCATTTCATAAAAATCCATCATGCTTATAGGATCTTTAGCAATTGAATTGACATCAGTGATTAATGCTAAATTTCCAGATTTGCTGAATTTGAATAGATTGGCGTGTGCAAGATAACTATTTTTATTTCCATAATTAGCTTCTACATTTCCTGTGATCCTTCCTTTATACTCATCTTTAAGTTTTAAATTAAGTGCAGTAGATTGATTTCCGCTAATTGTTGTATAGTTCTTCCAAAAATCAATTCCTTGAATCATATCAGCAGAAATATTCTGAGTTGCCATTTTATGATTCTTTCCAAATAGTTCATTACCATCAACCAAAACCTGCCCTACAACATTTCCATTATTGGTTACTTTTCCATTTTCATTGATATCTAATCCTGGTAATTTTTTGATCAGATCTTCTACGGTTCTTTCAGTTCCGTCTTTAATCACTTTTAAGTTGTAAGAAATGGTATCTCCTTTTGCAAAAGCAATTTTGGGCCGTGATTTTATTTCTACTTCTTTTATTTCTGTGATCTGTTGCTCCAAAGTAATTTCAAAGTCTGACTTTTCCGATGTATTGATTTCTACAAATTTTGTTTTGTAGAGTAATGAAGTAAATTTTAATGTATAAACTCTTTTTGTTGAGATATTAATATTACAAATTCCTTGTAAATCAGTTTTTTTGAATTGCAATGTTCGTCCATTTTGTTGGAGCTGGACATTGATGTTATCAAGTTGTTTTCCTTGCTGGTCAACAACCTTTATCAAAATATTTTGTGAAAAGTACACACCGAATAAAAAAAGAAATAATAATGTAACAACACCTTTCATACTTTTAATATTCAATTTAATTCTACTTAGAGTTTTGCATTTTTTGTTTAAATGCTTCTAAATTTTCTCTTCCATTTTTTCTCATTTTATCCTTGCCTTCTTTTATTTTTGTCTCCAATTCTAGTCCTTTATAGACCGAAAGTATGGAGTCCATTTTTTTTATTTCGTGTTCTTTACAATCTTTGGAAATATGAGTGGCATAACACAAATATTTAGAATTTTCAACTTTCAAAACCAAACCTGGCAGGCTGTTAAAATTATAGGGTCCGGCGGACACCGGAATTTCCTCAGTATACCATACTCTACTGATAATATTACCTGTTTTGACAATTGCTAGTTTACAGAGATAGTTTTCAATAATCAGATTTTCATCCTTATATTCAATCTCAGAGCTGCTGTCTGGATAATATCCGTAGAATTCCTCAACTCTGTAATCGTTTAACTGATAATAACTGTTTTGGTTTTTAAATTTAAAGTATTCCTTTTTTTGTTTTTTATTTATGTTTTTTTCATCCGAGACTAATTCTGTAAAATAAGAATTTCCCCCATAATAGTAGAGAATACAAGACTCGGGGTGCTTTTTTAGCTGTTCTATTTTTTTCAGCATTTGATCTTTCATTTCATCAGATAACTTTGCGTCTCCCCAGGAAACATTAGTTTGATGAATAACTTCGTAGTTTACTTTTAATTTTTCCTGTGAATGGATAAATATTGAAAAAAAGAACAAAAAGAATATAATAGATTTATACATTTCAAAATAAATTTAGAAGATAAGAGACTTAAATAAGTCTCTTATCAAATTAAGTTTAGTACTAATTAATACCAAATATAGAGGCTAACTTCAGCATTGTCACATTCATAACTTATCTCCATTGACCCTTGATACTCTAATTCTCCATCAACTTCATCAAAAAAAGCATGAATATCCGTACAAGTTGCTTTTAATAAATCTTCTTCAATAGAATTGATTTGATAAGCTTTTGCAACTTGCTTTACTTCTTTTGCTGTAGCAGTTTCTACTTCATTTTTTTGTACGTTGTCTTTAGCAAATCCTAAAGTTGTTCCAGCAACCAAAAGCACTGTGAATAGATTTTTTTTCATAAAATGAAATTTTTAATTTTTAATAATTTTTAATACACTAAAAAAAACATTTGTGCACTTGTGTTTTTCATTATCTAAACTAAACATATCGTTCAATGCAGAGAAATACTTTTAGTAAAAAATATATACTTTTGAGGAAAATAAATACAAATGATTGAAATTGAAAAAATTATTGAGAAAATTACCCAACAAAGAAGTAAAAAAGGCTATACTTTTGAAAACATGGCTCATGAATTGGATATAACTCCAGCGGCTTACCGTAAAATAGAAACTGGAGAAACCAAACTAAGTGTGGAAAGGCTTATGAAAATTTCTGAAATTCTCGGAGAGGATTTATCTAATCTTTTGGATATTAAAAATAAAAATACTATTCATAGCTTGTCTAACGAAGGTAATGGAAATGGCTATGTGGAGACTATTAATAATAATTATAAAGATATCATTAAGGATATTAAAGAAATATATGACAAGCTAATCCAGTCAAAAGACGACCAGATAGTCATGTTAAAAGAACAAATCTCATTTTTGAAAGGTAAAAAATAAAAACGGGCAGAAATTTCTGCCCGTTTTCTTATTTTATAATAATTTGATTTTATCTTCCGAAATATCAATAATCTTATCTTTATAAAGTCCTCCGATCGCTTTTTTAAAGTTTTTCTTACTCATCTGAAGTTCATCTTTAATCTCTTCAGGAGAAGATTTATCGGATACATAAAGAAGTCCATAATTTTCTTCCAGCTTGTTCAGAATCTTCTGCTTGAACTCATCAATATTTTCAAAACCTTCCGGCTGTAAGGAAATATCTATTTTTCCATCTTCACGAATAGTTTTGATATATCCTGTTTCCTCTGATAGTGGATATAGCTTTTTGAAAACATCGGAAGCATAGATCAGTCCAATATATTGTTTGTTGATAACAACATTCCAGCCCAGCTCACTTTCGTTCATCATGATCAGGTCTACCCTGTCACCTTTTTGGAACGGAAGGTCATCATACTGAGGGTTTCTCTTGAATTTTGTAGTTCCGGTAATCAGTTCCATGTCTTCATCTACGTAAATATAGACCAGATATCTTTTCCCTTCCACAATTTTGGTTTTCTGCTGCTTGTAAGGGATAAATAAGTCTTTAATAATTCCCCAGTCCATAAAAGCTCCGCTTGGAAGACTTTGTACACAGCTCATTACTGCAAATTCACCTACTTCAGCCAATGGAATTTCAGTAGTTGCTTTTAATTTATCGTCATCCTGATACACAAAAACTTCAACCTCCTCACCTGTTTCTTTTTCATCCTGAATAAAGATTTTAGGCAGAAAAGCTTTCTCTCCTGATTCGTCTACAAGAATCCATCCTGAATTAATTTTTTCTGAAATTGTTAAAGTCTGAGTTTTTCCGAGTTGCATTGATGATAAAATTAGCTTACAAAGGTACGGAAATTTGAAGATGCTAACCTAGTTAATGCTATTTTAATTCTTTAAAGGTTCCATACAAGCAGCCTAACAATTACAAAATATTAAAAATAATCTTCATTTCAAAAAATAGGTTTTGGCTGAAGCCTAAATGAATTTGTTTTATGAAAAAACGGGCTAAAGCCCGTTTCTATTGAATATATGATTTCTCGAAGTTTAAAATAACAAAAATTATATGATATTATAAGTTAGGATATAATCCGCCAGTTCTCCTTGGCTATCTCAAAATTGAAAGCATCGTACATCCTAAAGTCCCGGTTTTATCTGCACAAATTATAGTATAGATGTAACAAAGTTCAGCTTCTTAACAGCATCCAGCTGATAAAATCTTCTTCACACATGAAATTTTCAAAACCAATCTTCATTTTTATAGCAAAAGCCACATAAAAAGGCTGCTTCAAAAAGAAACAGCCTTTAATTTAAATATTTAAATGATTAAATCTTTTAAATCAATTATTACATATGAATAGGTCTTTTTGCTGTAGCATCCAATGCAGCTTCTTTAATCGCTTCTGCATAGGTTGGGTGAGCGTGAGAACTTCTTGCAATATCTTCAGCACTTGCACGGAATTCCATAGCAATTACTCCTTCAGCAATAAGGTCAGCAGCTCTTGCTCCTATGATATGCATTCCTAAAACTTCATCCGTTTTTTCGTCTGCAATAATCTTAACAAGACCGTCGATATCACCACTTGCACGGCTTCTACCTAATGCTCTCATTGGGAAAGATCCTACTTTGTAAGCCACGCCTTCTTCTTTTAACTGCTCTTCAGTTTTACCCACTCCCGCAACTTCCGGCCATGTATAAACAACACCAGGAATCAGGTTATAGTTGATGTGAGGTTTTTGTCCGGCTAATGTTTCAGCAACAAAAACTCCCTCTTCTTCGGCTTTGTGAGCAAGCATAGCCCCTTTGATAACGTCACCGATTGCATAGATATTAGCTACGTTAGTCTGTAGATGGTCGTTTACTTTTACTCTTCCTCTTTCGTCAAGCTCTACCCCTGCTTTTTCAAGACCAAGACCGTCTGTATAAGGCTTTCTTCCTACAGAAACCAAGCAGTAATCTCCTTCTACCACTACTTCTTCTCCTTTTTTATCTTTAGCCGTGATCTTTACAGTATCTCCGTTTCTTTCAACCGCAGAAACCGCAGTCGAAAGCATAAACTTCATTCCTTGTTTTTTAAGAACTTTGGTCAGCTCTTTGCTTAAAGCTCCATCCATTCCAGGGATGATTTTATCCATAAATTCAACAACAGTTACCTGTGCTCCTAATCTAAGGTATACTGAGCCTAGTTCAAGACCGATAACCCCTCCTCCGATTACTACCAAATGCTTAGGAATTTCTTTAAGGTTTAAAGCTTCCGTAGAAGTAATCACTCTTTCTTTATCTAAAGAGATGAAAGGCAATGCAGATGGTTTAGAACCGGTTGCAATGATGGTATATTTAGACTCGATGGTTTCAGAAGAACCGTCGTTTTTTGTCACTTTAATCTGAGTAGCTGATTCGAAGCTTCCTATTCCTTCAAAAACAGTAATCTGATTTTTGTTCATCAGATAGCTGATTCCGTCTGTATTTTGCTTGATCACTTCGTTTTTACGTTCGATCATTCTAGCGATATCTGCCTTCGGCTCGTTGATGATAATTCCGTGGCCTGCAAAATTGTGTTTTGCATTTTCGAAATGTTCAGAGCTGTCAAGAAGTGCTTTTGACGGAATACATCCAACGTTAAGACAAGTTCCGCCTAAAGTTGAATATTTTTCAATAATTGCTGTTTTGAAACCTAATTGTGCTGCACGGATTGCAGCCACATAACCACCGGGACCAGAACCTATTACGGTAACATCGAATTGACTCATGTTATTGTATGAATTTGTTTATTATTATCTATCTTAATTCTCACAAATTTACATATAAATTACCAAGCACCAAAGTGAGTTTTATCAATTTTAAAAATGATAATTATATGTTTTAGTTTTATGAAAAGTGTTATTTTATGAACTTTATATTTTCCTCAGTCCCCTCCTTCAGATAAACGGCTGTAAAGACAAGTGGTTTTTCTGCGATGCATTATCAAAATGAAGAATTTTCACATTTTTAGGTTCATAGAAAGCATCCCCTTCATGAAGCAACACTTTTTCTTTTCCTTCTATCTGAAAAACGGCTTCCCCTGAATTGATGATTCCCAAGACAGGGCACGGATGCAGATGTTCGGGTGCTCCCTGGCCTGCAGACATTCTTATTTCCTGAATTTCTGTGGATTTAACTTTCTGATCAAGAGCAGTTTTTAGCAATTCTTTTCTGGTGATTGTTTTCTGCTGAGCCACCATTACAACAGAACTCAGCATGAAAACAGCCATTATAAACGGTTTCATTTGATATTCAATTTTACGATGTATGCTTTATTAAATCAATATATTACACATTGAGCTTTCCCTGCCCAAATGTGCCCGTACTTTCAAAAAATGAACCACCATACACATACCAGTCAAGGCTTTCCAGATATTCCACTGCATTTTCCGGAGTGATTTGAGGACGGTCTTTTTTTGAAACAATTCCTTTGTACCATCTTCCTGATTTGGGGAAACTCTCATACTCCACAAAATAATGAATCCATATTCTCTGACACAACTTGCACTGTTGAATCGTTACTTCTCCATATCTTCCGTTGGTGTGATCTATACCTAATTCTGAACTTCTGTATTCAGTATAATTGAAATCAGGCTTTTCGCAGGCGCAATCTAATTTTTGGATTTTATTCATGAATGAAAAATGGGTTTTCAGAAAAAATTTATAATTCCAAAAGTAAGAAATTAATAATTCACAAAGCAAATGAAGTCATTAAGGCTTTATTAAATCCAATAAAACCTTTTCATATTGATCTAAAATAATATTTTTTGAGAATCTTGATTTAATAGAGTTCTTAATAGCATCCCTATTATAATTGCTCTGAAGTATTCTTACAATCTCCTGGGCAAATCTGTCATGGTTCTCAATATCTGCAATTTCTCCGTTTACATTATGCTGGATGATCTCATTGATTCCCCCAGGGCAGTTGTTGGCCAGGGAATACGTTCCACAGGCTCCTGCTTCCAGAAGTACATTGGGAAAACCTTCGTATCTTGAAGAAAGGATAAATAAATCTGCATATTTCAGATATTGGTAAGGATTTTCCTGTCTGCCGTGAAAAATGACTTTTTTTAACCCTAAAAGTTCTTTTGTCTGAAGTAACAGATCTTTATCTTTTCCATCGCCTAAAATATGAAGAATAATATTTTCATTTTTAAGTCTTGAAAAAACCTTCAAAAGGTTATCAAATCCCTTTCTGGAAGATAAGTTACCAATGGCCACAACATTTTTGTAATTGTACTTGAAGCATTCGGGTTTTAAAGATACTGCCAGTTTATTTTCAATAAAATCAAAGTCTACAGGATTATTGATCTTTACGATTTTCTTCTTTTTAATATTGAAGTTATCAACAAGATCTTTCATCATATCATCGCTTTGAGCAATGATTCTCTGGTAGTTATTGTAAAAATTGTAGAAAAATTTAATCTCTTTACGGGTTACATGCTGGGTAACAACATTGGTTTCCCTGGCAATAAATTTCGTTCTCGGAAAGAGTTTTATAAACAGGGATAAATAAGCGTTTACCTCACCAAATCCTGAGAAAACAATATCGGGTTTCCTTCTGTAGATTTCGCCTAAGATTGGCTTTAATGAATGTCTTATTCTTTCGGTATTGATATCAATGATTTCGACATCTTTTTTCAGAAAATCCAAATATCCGCCTTGTTTACGTAACAGCAAAATCTTAGGCTCAAACCTATCTCTGGAAAGATGATTCGCTATGGTAGTAACAATCCTTTCTGCACCCCCGGTTTCTAAATCCGGCAGAATAAATATGACAGATATTTTTTTCATCACATCAAAGTTAGTAAAAAGTTTAGTTATATGTCAAATCTTACAAAGGTGAAAATTGCTGTTTTGATGCTTATTAACAGAAATTAACTAAGCTTTAAAAACGGATCTATTTTCTCGATAATAAGCCTGGTATCCTAAAAAAATAAAGTAAGCTTTTCAATGAAAAGCTTACTTTATTTTAATTTACATTGTAAAAAATTTATTTTTAATTTGCTACATCGCTGATAAACTTGATTCTCAACATTCTCACTTCTTCATCAGACAATTCATCTCCAAATTCATCCAGCAATACTTTCATACTGTCGCTTTCAGATTCATTCATGAATTCCATGAAGCCGTCTACGATGTCTTCATCAAAATTATCTTCAATATAATAGTCGATATTCAGTTTTGTTCCCTGATACACAATCCTTTCCATTTCTTTCAGAAGCTCGTCTATAGAAAGGTTTTTAGCTCTTGCTATATCTTCAAGATCAATCTTTTTATCAGTACTCTGGATGATGAAAACTTTGTGGCTTGATTTATTGGCGACCTGTTTCAGCACCATATCCTGAGTACGTTCGATATTGTTATCTTCTACATAGGTTTTGATATAGTCTGCGAATTCTTTACCATACTTTTTAGCTTTACCTTCGCCTACTCCATAGATTTTGGTAATTTCATCCACCGTAATCGGATACTGAACCGTCATATCTTCCAAACTCGGATCCATAAACACTGTATAGGGTGGAATTCCATGTTTCTTGGCTACTTTTTTTCTGAGTTCTTTCAACAGGTTAAAAAGATTCTGATCCAGACCTCCTCCAGCCTGCTGCTGTACCTGATCACTCTCGGCTTTCGTCTGGGTAAGATCAAATTCTCTGTCTTCAGCAATTGAAAAGAGGCCTTTAGATTTACCATTCAGGACACTTTTTCCTTTCTCTGTAATTTTTAAAACCCCATAGGTTTCAATATCTTTCTGTAAAAAATTCTGGACAGTTGCCTGTCTTAAAATCGTTTTCCAGTAATTATCTTTTTCTTCTTTTCCAAAACCAAAATAAGAGCTCTGCTCAAGCTTGTAAGATTTTGTCACTGCATTTTCTTTTCCTACAATGACTGATATCAGATCTTTGGACTTGAATTTTTCTCCTGTATCATTAATCAGCTCCAAAGATTTTTTTAAATCAGCAGTTGCATCCTTTAATTTTGGCGGATTGGATGAGTTGTCACACATCTTGGCACCGTCTCCGTTTACCGGATCGAAAGTTTCTCCAAAATAGTATAGAATGTATTGTCTTCTGCTCATGGATGTTTCAGCATAGCCTACCACTTCATTGAGCAACTGCAGTCCGATTTCTCTTTCAGAAACGGGCTTTTGTGCCAGGAATTTTTCCAGTTTTTCAATGTCTTTGGGATCATAGAATGCCAGACAATGGCCTTCACCTCCGTCTCTTCCTGCTCTTCCGGTTTCCTGGTAATAACTTTCCAGTGATTTCGGGAAATCGTAATGGATCACGAAACGAACATCCGGCTTGTCAATTCCCATCCCGAAGGCAATGGTTGCAACAATCACATCCACTTCTTCCATCAGGAATTTATCCTGATTGGCTACCCTTACTTTCTGGTCAAGACCCGCATGGTAGGGAAGTGCATTAATTCCGTTTACCTGCAGAAGCTGGGCAAATTCTTCAACTTTTCTTCTGCTCAGGCAGTATACAATTCCTGATTTTCCTTTATGCTGATTGATAAATTTAACAATTTCCTTATCTACATTGACTTTCGGACGTACTTCATAGTATAGATTGGGACGGTTGAAACTTTCTTTAAACACCAGTGCATTAATCATCCCTAAAGTCTTCTGGATATCATCCTGAACCTTAGGAGTAGCAGTAGCTGTCAAAGCGATCACCGGTACATTGGCGATTTTATCTATAATCTGTTTCAGATTCCTGTATTCCGGTCTGAAATCATGGCCCCACTCTGAAATACAGTGGGCTTCGTCGATAGCAAAGAAAGAAATTTTTACTTCTTTCAAAAAATCCAGGTAATCATCTTTAATCAATGATTCAGGGGCTACATACAGAAGTTTGGTTTTGCCGCTTTTGATATCGTCAAAAACCTGCTTGGTTTGCGTTTTGTTTAGTGATGAGTTCAGGACGTGTGCTACTCCATCATCAGATGAAAGGCCATTCACTGCATCTACCTGATTTTTCATCAACGCTATTAAGGGCGAAACCACTATTGCGGTACCTTCCGAAATAAGAGCCGGAAGCTGATAACATAATGATTTTCCGCCACCCGTGGGCATTAAAACAAATATGTCTTTCCCGTTCAATAGGTTGTCTATAATTTGTTCCTGCTGGCCCTTAAATGTAGAAAACCCAAAATACTTTTTCAATTCGCCTGATAAATTGGCTTTTTTTGCGCTCATCTAATTTTCAATTGCTAAATTTGCATCTCACCCAAAGTTATAAAAATTCTGCTTAAAATAAAAGCGAACGAATTTATAAAAAATAAAATTTATATTAAATATTCTTTTTAAAATATAACGTTATTTAATAACTTTTTTGTATACCTCATCATCATAACATGGATAGAACCAACATTATATCAATTGCAAAAAGTACACTGGAGATAGAAATTTCTGAATTAGAAAAATTAAAAAACAGAATTGATGACCAATTTGCGCGGGCTGTAGAGATTATTCACTCAGCAAAAGGGAAGCTCATCGTAGTAGGAATAGGAAAATCTGCCCATGTTGGGAACAAAATCGTAGCGACATTAAATTCTACGGGTACTCCTTCACAATTTTTACATGCTTCAGAAGCGATTCACGGAGATCTCGGGGTAATTCAGAAGCAGGATGTGGTTTTATGTATCTCAAACTCCGGAAATTCTCCGGAAATCACTAACCTGGTTCCTTATTTAAAAGATTATTCTTCTGCATTAATCGGAATGACCGGAAATAAAGCCAGTAAACTGGGTGAATTTTCAGAAGTTATCCTGGATACCCACGTGGATATTGAAGCATGCCCGAATAAGCTGGCGCCTACAAGCTCTACTACTATACAAATGGCATTAGGCGATGCGTTGGCAGTTGCTCTTATGGAACTGAACGATTTTAAAGCTAATGATTTTGCAAAATTCCATCCCGGAGGAAGCTTAGGGAAAAACCTGACTTCTAAAGTTGAGCAGTTTCTATCTTCTCAGAAGCCTCAGGTTTCGGAAGATTCTCCGATAAGAGACGTAATTATTTCAATCAGTGCATCAAGCCATGGAATTACAGTGGTAACCCATCAAGATCAGATTATTGGGGTTATTACAGACGGAGATTTGAGAAGAATGCTGATGAAGGGAGAAGATATGAGTAAGGTAATGGCTAAAGATATCATGTCTGCCCGTCCGAGAACAATTGAAAAAGATGCTCTGGCTAAAGAAGCCATGAAAGTTCTAAAAGAAAATAATATCGGCCAGCTGGTGGTAACGGAAAACGGAAAATATTTCGGGATTATAGACCTGCATAAACTGCTGGACGAAGGAATTAACTAGAAAATAGAAATCCAGGAGTTAGGAATTAATAATACACGATAATTTGCAGATTAAAAGTAAAATTTAACTAATCATCTGCAGACGCTTACTTCTGTCATTTTTTTTATAAATTTGCGATTTAAAATTTTATTCTGTGAGTGATGGTAAAGACATGTCCTTTCTTGGGCATATAGGAGAATTAAGAGGGCATCTGATCCGATCGATTATTGCTATCATAATTGCGGCTTTTGTGGTTGGTTTTAATATCAACTGGATTATGGACCATATCTTTTTTGGTCCTACCAGAAATGATTTTCCGACCTTTAAAGTTGTTAATCATTTTTCAAGAATGATTTTAGGAGAAGACAGTATCCATCTTCCGAAAGATTTCCCTGTCCGTGTGCAGAGATTATACCAGCAGTTCAATGTGATGATGGCGGTTTCTGTTTTTGGAGGGATGGTAGCTGCATTTCCTTATATTGTATGGGAATTATGGCGTTTTATCGGTCCTGCTTTACATCCGAGAGAAAGAAAAAATTCCATTTATATTATTAATGCCGTATGGATTCTTTTTATGACCGGAGTATTATGCGGTTATTTTCTGATCCTTCCGTTTGCCGTTAATTTCGGAGTTATTTTTAAAATTTCAGATATTATTGTTCCACTTTATGATTTAAGTGATTATACGACTTTATTTTTGCAGGTGGTTTTGGGTATGGGCGTTATTTTTCTTTTCCCTATCCTGATCTATTTCCTTACCAGTATCGGAATTCTTAATCCTACATTTATGAAGACTTACCGCCGTCATGCTATTATTTTGATTATGGTGGTTGCCGCCATCATTACTCCGGCAGATGTTTTAAGTATGCTGATGGCTGCCTTCCCATTGCTCATCTTATATGAATTCAGTATTATGATGTGTACTTTTACTTATAAAAAAGTACAGAAAAGCAACGGAAATCTTCCGGCACAACAACAATAAACAGTATTTTTTACTTATAAAAGCTTAAGCGCTACTATTCGGATGAATAGTAGCGCTTATTTTATATAAAAATTTCAATATTAATTAGATTATTCTTAATATAATTAAAAACAACAATAAAATTCAAGTAAAATTATAAAGTTGGGAGTAATTAACAATCTATCTCTAACTAAAGATTAAAAAAAATACACTATATTTAAAACTTCAATAACAACAATAAAAAATATGAAAAAGAAAATTATTTTAGTCTGTGCATTGGCTTTAAGTTTGGGCGGTTTACAGGCACAACGCTGGGAACCGGTCTCGGAAAAAATCACACCGGTAAGAAAAGAAGTAAAGGTAGAATATGCTTACAAGTTTGATCTTTCTGCATTGAGAAGCCAACTAAAGAATGTTCCTGAAGCAGGAAAAGGAAGTCCGGTAATTGTCTCTGTCCCTACAGCAGACGGAAGAGTTGAAAGGTTTTCAGTATACAGTTCGCCAGTTGTAGAAAAGTCTATGGCAGACCGGTATGAACTGGGAGCATATGCAGGCATCGGGATGGATAATCCACACAAACAAATCCGGTTCAGTACTGCACCGACTGATTTCCAATCTATGGTTTTTGATGCTGATACAGGAAGATACGAATTCATAGAACCCATCAACAAAGAAAAGGATGTATACGGAGTCTTTTTCAAATCCAACAAATCTCATGAAGATCCTTTCGAGTGTAAAACTTCTGAACCTGAAAAGGCAAAAAAAGAGATGAATAAGCTGCTTAAAACCAAAAATGTTTTGAATGGACTGGGTGGTTTTAATAAAAGCAATGAACAGAAATACAGAACCTACAGAATTGCAATCTCCGTAAACGGTGAATATACACAACTTGCCGGAAGCGTTCCATTGGCTGCAGCCCGTATTAATGCTACAATGAACCGTGTAAATGGTGTTTTTGAGAAAGATTTTGGAATCCATATGATTGTGCAGGATCTTCCACAGCTTATATTTGCAGATCCCGCAACAGACCCTTATTCGACTGTAATTACCAATTCAAATGGTACCTATAGTGCTCCCTCAGCATGGAATCTCCAGCTTCAGCAAACCCTTACCAATACCGCTGGTGTAGGAAATAATGCATATGATATAGGACACTTCTTCGGTCACAGAGGTGGTGGCGGAAGTGCCGGAGATGTAGGAAATGTCTGCAGAAATCCTGCAAGCAGCAATGATGCAACTTCTAAAGGAGCAGGAATTACTTCTCCTTCTACTCCGGATCAGCCTTTTGGAGATAATTATGATATCGATTTTGTAGCTCACGAAATTGGCCACCAGTTTGGGGCAGCACATACCATGTCTATTGCTTTGCATGGTGCCCACATGGAGCCCGGGTCAGGATCTACCATTATGGGATATGCCGGTATTACCAATTATAATGTTCAGATGCATTCTGATGCTTATTTTCATACCAAAAATATTGAAGAAGTAGGCGTATATGTCAATTCTCAGGATTGTGGTACGATTACAACCGTAGCCAATACCCCTCCTGCCATTCAGCCAAATGTCAACAAAATGATCCCTAAAGGAACAGCTTTTGTGTTAACAGCTTCTGCAACAGACCCCCAAAATGATCCGATGACCTATACCTGGGAACAATATGATCTGGCTACTTCTGCTTTTGGACCGGTGAGTGCCACCAGAAATAATGGAGCTAACTTCAGATCGTTAATGCCTACCACTTCTCCTACCCGTTATTTTCCTAAATTTTCAAATGTTATTAATGGCACTCTTACCAGTGCTGCAGATTGGGAAACAGTATCCAATATCCCGAGAACTATGAATTTCAAGGTAACGGTAAGAGACAATAATCCGGATTTTGCACAACAGCAGACACAGAGCAGCCTGATGAAAGTGGATATAGGAAATGAAGGTCCTTTTAAAGTAACATCAACTACTGTTTATAATAATACACCGGGAGCAGTTACCTGGGATGTAGTAAATACTAATAATGCTCCGTATAATGTGCAGAACGTTAAAATAGATTATACTACAGACAATGGAACTACATGGACGGTAATTACACCATCTACAGCTAATGATGGTTCTGAACCGTTTTCGTTCTCTTCTCTGGCAACAGGTGCCAGCGTAAAAATAAGAGTAAGCGCAATTGACAATGTATTCTACGCCATTGGAAATGCTACCGTCTCTGCATCTGCAAGTGCCTGTACAACATCTGCTCCGGCAGGTATTACGGTGACCGGTATTACAAGAACATCAGCGTCTGTAAACTGGACTGCTTTAGTAGGGGCAACTTATTCTGTAATGTATAGAAAAGTAGGTACAGCAACATGGACTACTGTTCCTGTTTCAACGAACTCTTACAACATTTCAGGACTTACCGAATCCACTCAATACGAAGTACAGGTTGCCAATGTTTGCGGAGCCTCTGTTGGTTCTTATTCAGCATCAACAAATTTTACCACTTCCCCATTTGCTAAATGTTCAATAACGGGATCAAATGCTGCCGACGAGTATATTTCAAATGTTACGGTAACCCCTGCAGGAATGACCCCTGTTTCGAATAGCAGCAACAATGCACCTTATACAGATTATACCGCAGATCCTTCAAAACTGATCACGCTTATGGCCGGATCTTCAGGTAACAATGTAAGTATTACCAAAGCATGGACAAGTTCACAATATAATGACGGAGTAACGGCTTGGATAGATTTCAACAGAGACGGAGTATTCTCTTCATCTGAAGTCATCTACACCAGTGCACCTAGCATTATAACACCTGTTTCCGGAACATTCTCAGTACCAGCAGATGCTTATACAGGAGGAAACGTAATTATGAGAGTTGTATTAGGCTATGAAAGCCAGCCAAGCAGCGGATGCAGCAACCAGCAGTATGGTGAAGTGGAGGATTATCCGGTACTTATCCAGCAGCAGCTTGCTACCCATGAGACGGTGAAAGACAAGAGCTCAATTCAGATCTATCCTAACCCGGTAAGTGATGTATTAAATGTAACTCAGATTTCATCTAAAGCTCAGTATATCATAACCAATATGGCTGGTCAAAAAGTTATGAATGGCCAGATCAATGATAATAAAATCTCTGTTTCAAAATTAAGTACGGGAGCTTATATTATTTCAATTGAAGATAAAGGAACCACTTCAAATCTGAAATTCATCAAAAAATAAAAACTATCAGTGTTTCACAGCCCGGTCATGACCGGGCTTTTTTTATGTCTTTTTTTAATCTTTATTTAATTTGAGCTCCGGCATGGGGCTATTAATTTTAATTTTATACTTTTGAATAGATTATTAATAAAAGTTTAAATGAAAAAGTTATCATACACACTCTTATTTGCATCAGGACTGGCTTTCGGACAGTTCTTTGAGAAGAATAAGGTTTTCACCAAACAGGATACTTTAAAAGGTTCCAATACTGAATTCAGAAATTTTTGGGATGTTAAAAAATATGACCTTTCTGTAGAGCCTGATTTTGAGCAGAAAAGCATTAAGGGAAATAATAAAATCAGCTTTGAGATCATAAAGGATGTCAGCAGCCCTGTTTTCCAGATTGATCTTCAGCAGCCTATGAAAGCGGATAAAGTTGAAGGAGATCTCCCTATTACAGGCTATAAGCAGGATGGAGATTTTATTTTTATTACTACCAATAAAAAATTCAAAAAAGGCGAAAAATATACGATTAATGTCACGTATTCCGGAAAGCCTACCATTGCTAAAAAGGCACCCTGGGACGGAGGATGGGTTTTCACGAAAGATGAAAAAGGAAATCCATGGATGACTGCTGCTGACGAGGGGATAGGAGCCTCTATATGGCTTCCCACCAAAGATATCTGGAGTGATGAACCTGATAACGGAATCATTATGAAAATTGTAACTCCGAATGAACTGGTAGGTGTGGGTAACGGCAGACTGACAGATAAAAAAACAACCGGCAGTAAAACCACTTATACCTGGGAGGTTAAAAACCCTATTAACGCCTACTCCATTATACCGAGTATAGGAAAATATGTAAATTTCAAAGATACCTTTGATGGGGAAAAAGGAAAACTGGACCTGGACTATTGGGTACTTGACTATAATTTAGACAAGGCGAAAAAACAATTTCAACAGGTAAAACCTATGCTTTCCGCCTTTGAATACTGGTTTGGGCCATACCCGTTTTATGAAGATTCATACAAACTTGTAGAGTCTCCCCACCTTGGAATGGAACATCAGAGCAATGTAGCCTATGGAAATAAATATCAGAACGGTTATCTTGGCAGAGACCTTTCAGGAACCGGCGTAGGATTACACTGGGATTTCATTATTATTCATGAAAGCGGCCATGAGTGGTTCGCTAATAATATCACAGCAAAAGATCAGGCTGATATGTGGATCCATGAAAGTTTCACCAACTATTCCGAAACTCTTTTCACGGAGAGATATATGGATAAAAAGTCTGCTGAAACCTATGTCCAGGGAATCAGAAAAATTATTGATAATGACGTCCCTATTATCGGAAAATACGGAGTAAGGAATGAAGGCAGCGGAGATATGTATCCCAAAGGTGCCAATATGCTTCATACGATAAGACAGGTAATCAATAACGACGAAAAATTCAGGCAGATTTTAAGAGGGCTGAACAAAGACTTCTATCATCAGACGGTTACCACACAACAGGTAGAAAATTATATCTCCTCAAAATCAGGAATCGATTTTTCAACAGTGTTTGATCAGTACCTGAGAACAATAAAAATTCCAACCCTTGAGTATGCTCAGGATGGGGATACGTTAAAATTCCGTTATACCGATGTGGTAAAAAACCTTAAACTGCCGATAATCATCAATGGTGATCAGACCATAAATCCAACAGAAGAATGGCAGACCGTAAAGCTTAAAAAGAACTCTCCGGTTGAGCTTGATCCCAACTATTATATTAATTATAAGAATATTAAATAAAGAAAAAGGCAGATTTGCATACCAGCAGATTTGCCTTTCGCTTTTATATCTTAAAATTTTAAGAAAAGTTTAATACTTTCTCAGTAACAAAATGATAAAAAAATCAACTATTTAACTATTAATATAAACCCAATGAGAAAAACAGTACTTAGTCTTGGTATTTTTGCTGCTTTTTTAGCAAATGCCCAGTCTATAAAAACAACCATCGACCTTGTCAATGTGAAAGATGATAAAGTAGCCGTTACCATGGAGTTTCCGAAAATGAAATCCGGAGATATTAAATTTCATTTCCCAAAGACGGTTCCGGGTACTTATTCTGTAGATGACTATGGAAGATTCATCGAAGGAATCAAATTTTACGATAATAAAGGGAAAGAACTTACCTATACTAAAGTAAATGACAATACGTATGCATTGAAAAATGCGCAGGGTCTTTCCAAAATTTCATACCTTGTGAATGACAGTTTTGATGATGAATCAGATACATCAAAGCATAAAGCCGTATTTTCTCCTTCAGGAACTGATATTGAGGAAGGAAAAGTATATATGATCAATACCCACGGATTTGTCGGGTATATTGAGAATATGCAGGATGTTCCTTATCAGCTGATTGTTCAGAAGCCAACAGATTTTTACGGAACAACAGCTTTGGTAGACCAGGATAAATCCGATGCTACAGATACCTACACGCTGGCCAATTATGCCAAAGTGACAGATTCACCATTAATGTATACAAAACCGGATTATATCACTTTCAACGCCGGGGGAATGGATCTTGTACTGGGTGTATATTCTCCAACAGGAAAATATAAAGCTGCAGATTTCAAAGATAATCTTGAAAAAATGGTGGTTGCCCAGAAGAAATTCCTTGGGGATATGAATACCAATAAGAAGTATGCAATCATGCTTTATCTTTCCGGTGGTGACGGGCCTAGAGTAAAAGGGTTCGGAGCACTGGAACACCACGAATCCACAAGTGTGGTTCTTCCTGAAGCAATGCCGAAAGATGCTATTGACAACACCATTACCGATGTGGTTTCCCACGAGTTTTTCCATACAGTAAACCCTCTGAAGACACACTCTGAGGAGATTCACTATTTCGATTATGCAGATCCGAAAATGTCTCAGCACTTATGGATGTATGAAGGAGGAACGGAATATTTTGCCAACCTGTTTCAGATTCAGGAAGGCCTGATCAATAAAGAACAGTTCATTCAAAGAATTGGTGAGAAAATTGCCAACTCCAAAAGCTATGACGATACAATGCCATTTACAGTAATGAGTAAAAACGTATTAGTGGAGCCTTATAAGGATCAGTACAGAAACGTTTATGAGAAAGGAGCCCTTTTGGCAATGTGCCTTGATATTGAGCTTAGAAAACTTTCCAACGGAGAAATGGGATATCGTGATATGATCAGAAAACTGTCTCAGAGATTTGGTGAAAACAAACCTTTCAAAGATGATAAACTGATTGATGAACTGGTAACGGTAACCGGATATCCTCAGGTGAAAGACTTCTATAACAAATATATTGCAGGAAACCAGCCAACACCTTATGCACAATACCTCAGCATGGTAGGTGTGGATATTAAAAAACAGGAAAGCCAGCCTCTGTTCTGGTTTATCAAAGACCCGAACCAGACAGGTTTTGATGAAAAAACCAATGCTTTTGCTTTTGACGAGCATTCTGCTCTGTCTCCGTTTGCAAAAAGTATAGGATTCAAAATCACTGACCAGGTTCTTGCTCTGGATGGGAAAACAGTAGACATTAAAAAAATACAGGATTTTATCGGGTATACCCGAACCATCAAGGACGGACAGGACGTTACGGTAACCATTTTAAGAGATAATGCCGGTAAGAAAGAGAAAATGACGCTGAAAGGAAAAGCTATTCTGGATAAAATGACCATGGAAATCCCTTCATTCAAGGCGAATCCAACTCCGGAAGAACTGAAACTGCAGACCCAGTGGCTTACGGGTAAAAAATAAAGAGAAAAGCGGGGAAATTTTCCCCGCTTTTTATTTTATCAAGTTGATCTTATTCTTTAACATTCAAACCTAACAGGTTTTGAAAACCTGTTAGGTTTCCCATTTACGTGAATTTCAGTGAGAATCACTCTTCCTTTCTTATCGTTATTCTAAAGGTGCTTCCCTTTCCTACTTCAGTCTGGGAAATCTTGATATCGCCATTGTGGTATTCATGAATGACTCTTCTGGCCAATGAGAGCCCTAATCCCCAGCCTCTTTTTTTGGTAGAATACCCTGGATTAAAAGCATTCCGTGCCTGCTGTTTTGTCATTCCGCTTCCGTTGTCTTTTACTTCAATTAAAATATTCTTATTTCTTTCAAAAACAGACATGGTGATTGCACCCTCTCCTTTCATTGCATCCACGGCATTTTTCACCAGGTTTTCAATGACCCAGCTCATCAGAATTTTATTGTGGGGAACCAGCACGGTATAAGTAGGAAGATTCAGGGTGAAATTAATTTTTCTGGAGATCCGTGTTTTTAAGTAATCATAATTCTCCTGGATGGTTTCATTAAAATTCCTGTCATTCAGCTCCGGAACAGAACCTATTTTTGAGAAGCGCTCCGAGATTGTTCTGAGTCTTTCAATATCTTTTTCTATCTCATGTACACCTTCTGATTCAGGATTATCAAGCTTCATAATTTCCATCCAGCCAATCATGGAAGATAAAGGAGTTCCGATCTGATGAGCCGTTTCTTTAGCCAAACCTGCCCACAGATATCCTTCATCAGTCTTTTTGATCGTTCTGAAAAACCAGAATGAAAACCCGAAATACAGTAAAATAAACAGTCCTAAAATATAAGGTGAATACCGGAGGTTATTAAGCAGACGCGAGTTGTCATAATAAACAAACTGATTATTCCCATCCGGTACTTTGATCTCGATAGGATCATAGTTTTTCTCCATATTCCGGATGAGATCCTGCAGTTTTTCAGGGTCCTTGATGGTACTTTCAGGAATATTTCTGTAGTATCCGAGATCAAGAATCGGGTTTTTGTATTTATCCGTCACAATGAACGGAATGGTATTGTTGATATTCAGGATATCCGGTAAAAGATCCAGCACATCCGTATCCGGAGTTTTTACTTCCTGCTGTATCCTTATCGCTTTGGAAAGAAGACTGATCCTTTTGATCTCCTCTTTTCTGAGAAAATTAATAAGTGATGTAGAAGCCACTACAATAGCGATAACCAAAGTAGTCATGACAACAAAAATGATCCAGTTATTCAGCCTGGTGAGTATGGATTTTCTCAAAGGTATTTATTTTAAAACATTCAGGATTTTCTGCAGCTCTGTATTTCCACTGCCCTGATAGTTGTTGATAATAATCGAAAATACATATTTTTTTCCATCTTTTGCGGTATGATATCCTGCGAAAGACTTGGTATCTCTCATGGTTCCGCTTTTCATTTTCATTCCGTTATCCTGAACAGGAAATCCATCGTAATACGCATCAAACCAGGATTGTTTTTTAGCATATAACAGCGCCTGCACTTCTGCTTTTGCGGCCACATAATTTTGTGGAGAAAGTCCGCTTCCATCAGCAAAATTGATCATATTAGGATTGATCCCTTTTGATTTCCAGAATTCTTTCAGATAAGACACCCCGCTTTTAAAGCTTGGATTTCCTTTTTTCTCTTTTCCTAAAGTTTTAATCAGTGTTTCTCCATACAGATTAATGCTTTTTCTAAGAAACCAATAGATAATTTTATCCAGAGTTGGTGATTGATAGGTAAGGAGAATATTATTTTTCGGAGCAGCCAGCCCCTGTTTTCCTTCTATTTCCAGTTGTGAATTTGTCACTGCCTTTCCAGCAAGTTCAATTCCTGATTCTTTCAGCCACTGTTTCACTTCTGCAGCCAGCTGTAAAGGCGGATTGGGTGTAGATCCGGAAACGGTAACGGTTTTTCCTGATGGAAGCATCCCGTTAATCAATGCTACATCAGAATGGGGCGCTGTAAAAATCAGACTTTGATCTGAACTGCCGCCGGCTTTAAGATCATTCAGCCATTTCACGCCTTCCAGCGGATAGGAAAAGCTTTTAAAATCGGTACCATTTATATTGATATCAAACTGATTTTCTTTCCAGTTGATTCCCCAGACACCGGCTCCATAATAATTGCCAAGATCATCCCAGGGCCATCCTCCGGGAATCGTCTGATGGTCAAAATAAGCATCATCAATTACCAGATCACCTGATATTTTTGTGATTCCTGAATTTTTAATTGCGCCCATCAGCTTCTTTTTAAAATTTTCAGGAGTATAGGCATCATATCTCCAGCTTCCCAAAGTAGGATCACCATTGGAACTGATGAAAAGATTTCCGTTCAGCGTTCCTCCGGAGATATTTCCGGAATAGCTGGAAGTGGTTGTAAACGTATAATTTTTCCCTAACGTTTCCAGTGCAGCACCGGCAGTAAAAACTTTCTGTGTAGAAGCCGTTGAAAGTCCTTTGCTGCCCTGGTATTCATATATAAAGTTGCCGTTTTCATCTGAAACATAAAATGACAGGCTGGAAGAAACTGCTCCTGAAGAATCCATAAGATCCTTTGTTGCTTTATCTAATTTCTGGGCTATATTCTGTGCAGAAAGCATCTGTACAGAAAGCATAAGAACAGCGAGTGTTTTTTTCATTATTGTTGTTTGAATTTAAATGTACAGGTTTCAGATACAGTTTACAATAATTGATTCGGGATGTAGCTGAACCATTTTTATTTATTTAATTCTAATATCAAATATAGTTAAAATAAAAGCTTTTCATACTCCCTGAGATCATTGGAACTGAAAAGAATCTGATGGTCAGGAGATGTTTCGAACGACTGGTCATATTTAAAATATTTCTCATAATCATCTTCATCTATAAAAATATCCATCTGGCATTCTTTTATATAATTTGATTTGTCTCCATAATCCTCAGTAAAATAGCCCAAATCATTCCATGGCTCCTGATGACAGCGCAAACAGTTTCTTTGATACACAGCTTTGTGACCACATATTTCACAATCATTCAGGCTTTGAAATAACATCGAAATTTCACTTTGTCTGTCTTTCGGAAAAATCGAAATAGGAATCGTTTTTAAAAGCAAATAATAATTCGGTTCCTGCCATGAAAAATAAATTTCTTCTTCCTGATGGGTGTAAAGCCATAATTTCTGAAGATCATCTTCTATCTCTGCTTTAATGATATTCTTAATATTCAGAATGGTTTTACTATTTTTTCTAATGTTCTGGCTGCTATCAATTTCAATAACCGGCTGCTGTTCCAGAAAGTGATTCAGACACAATGTTGTCTGCCATGAACCAATTGTTCTTAATTTCCCTTCACTGCCACAGATCTCACATGTTTTAACGGATAATTCTGAATATTTGTCTTTAATCTTTTTTAATTCATTATTGAGTGTTTCATCTTCAGAATAGGTATAACATCTCAATTCACCAAATTTTTCCTTTCCAAAGACCCGGTGCTCCCTATTCCAGCCGGCAATGGCAAATTCATGCAGTAATTTACGGATCAGCTCATCCCATCCGGTGCTGTTCACTGAAAAGTTGGACACATTGCGTTCTATAAAAAGATTAATTTCTTGTTCGTTCATTAAAGTCTGCTTCCTGCTTCAATTTCGTAAGGTTCTTTATCTTTCTCAAAAATCCTTGTCAGTTCACTTCCCTCCACGGTTATTAAGTCTCCGGTTCTTCTGATCCAGTTTCCTTCTCTCAGGCCTACTACCTTAGTATCATTTTGGGTAAGGAACTCTCTGATACGGGTTTCTCTGGTTTCTCCGTTATGTTTCAGGTCCGGGTTGGGATCCAGATAATGCGGGTTTATATTAAAAGGAACAAGTCCCATACAATCAAAACTTGGTGGATATACAATTGGCATATCATTCGTAGTTTTCATATTCTGACCGCCGATATTGCTTCCTGCGCTGCATCCCAGGTAAGCTTTACCTTCTGATACATGGTCTTTCAGAACAGCCATCAGGCCTTCTTCGTGTAATGTTTTAACCAATAAAAAAGTATTTCCGCCTCCGGTAAAGTACCCTTTTGCCTGATTAAGGGCTTCTGTTTTATTTTCAAACTCATGAAGTCCTTTTACTTTTATATGAATGGTTTCAAAGAAAATACGCGCTTTTGCAGTGTAGTCATCATGGGAAATACCTCCCGGTCTTGCAAAAGGGATAAACACAATTTCATCAATCCCTTTGTAGAGTTGGATTAATTCTTCTCTTAAGTATTCCAGATATTCTCCACCAAAAAGTGTGGATGTTGAGGCTAATATGATATTCATACCACAAAATTATATTAATAAAAATGAATAGCAAAGATAGCCTCAAACATTAACGAATCAAAAATTAAACTAAAAAAAACCTCAATCCCGTTAATATTTTCTAAAAAAACTTAAATCCTCTAAAATTTAAAATTTTGTGGAATTATTATTGAATTTTAGACTTTGAACTTAAAATAAAATATAAGATTATGAAAATGAGTAAAATTAATAGTAAAAGTCTTTTTTTAGGATTATTACTGGCAGGAAGTGTAAGTCTTGTAAATGCACAAACAACTCAGCCGGAAACTTCGGCAGCAACGAGTCAAACAACCAACCCGACTATTGAAGGTCTTAAAAAACAGATTGAGGCCAATCCAAAGGATACAGAATCATTAGCTAAATTAGCAGCAGCATACCAGGATGCCTCAGACTGGCCTAATGCCATTGAAACCTGGAAAAAAATCTCTGCTTTACTACCGGACTGGGCTCCGTCTTATTATAGCCAGGCTTATGCCTATCAGTCTGCTAAAGATGATGCCAATGCAAAACTTGCTTACGAAAAGTATATTGCAACAATAAAACCGGAAGAAGTAGAACAAAATAAAAAAAACCTGGCATACGCCTATTTCTATATTGCCTTTGCAGAACAGAAAACAGATCCTAATAAGGCCAAGGAGCATATTGCTAAATCAATACAGTATGACCCAACCAATGAGGATGCTTTAAAACTTAGCAAAGCTTTAAATTCTTAGTAAAAAATGCCGGAAAATTTTTCCGGCATTTTCTTTTTTAATTTCAATTTAACACAAAGATCAGATTAAATTATTGAGAAGGGTGCTTATCCTACTCAATCATCTTTCCGAAAAAATCTGTTTCCCCATGCAGGTGCCGGATGATTTTCTCAATATTCCTTTGGATACTGACCTCGGTTTTTAAATTATTGATATACCGGATCAGTTCATTTCTTCTTGAAGGAATCAGTTTTTCGAAATTTTCCATAGCAAGATGACTTTCTTTAATTGCTTTTTCCAATTGGGGATGAATAGAAATGCTTCTGTCAGAATCATCATATTCCAATACCACTTCAATGATTTCCCCTATTCTTTTTGGAGAATTTTTCAACATGATCAGGTTAATATATAATCTCCACTCACCCAGATATTTCATCAGGTTTTGTTTGAATTCCTTTCCGTTCACAGTTCCTTTTACCGGAATAGGACTTTTATTTCGCCCCGATTTTTCAAAAATCATGCCCAGTATTTCTTCCGGAACGAATACAAAAGGATTAATTCCTATAATTTCCAATGGGGCTGTGAAACTGTTGTTTTTCATGGATGGCAGTTTTAGTTAAGCTGGAAGCTGGAAGCTAGAAGCTAGAAGCTAGAAGCTAGAAGCTAGAAGCTAGAAGCTAGAAGCTAGAAGCTAGAAGCTAGAAGCTAGAAGCTAGAAGCTAGAAGCTAGAAGCTAGAAGCTAGAAGCTAGAAGCTAGAAGCTAGAAGCTAGAAGCAAAAATAACAGTTTGACAAACATGTATGGAATTTCTTTTTTTATTATTTCAAAAAAAATTACTCTCATACACTCCCACATCCAAACCCGTTTACCCTCAAACCCTCTCACTCTCCCACCCGCAAACCCTAAACCCCAAACCCGGATTCCCGAATCCCGTAACTTAAAATTCATACCTCAGAACTCAATTAATTCCCTATCTTTGTATTAATAAATCTATTTATCAAAATGAAATTTTTTATTGACACGGCTAATTTAGAGCAAATCAAAGAAGCAAGAGATCTTGGAATTTTAGATGGTGTAACAACCAACCCTTCATTAATGGCAAAAGAAGGAATTCAGGGAGCTGAAGCCATCAAAAACCATTATAAAACAATCTGTGAACTTGTAGATGGAGATATTTCTGCAGAAGTTCTTTCTACAACGTATGAAGAAATGATCAAAGAAGGAGACGAACTGGCTGCGATCCATCCAAATATCGTTGTGAAAATTCCAATGATCAAAGACGGAATCAAAGCTTTAAAATATTTTTCTGATAAAGGAATCAAAACGAACTGCACATTGATCTTCTCTCCCGGACAGGCTCTTCTGGCAGCAAAAGCCGGAGCAACGTATGTTTCTCCATTCTTGGGAAGATTAGATGATATTTCTACAGACGGTCTGAACCTTATCCAGGAAATCAGATTAATTTTCGATAATTATATGTTCGAAACTGAAATCTTAGCAGCTTCTATCCGCCACTCAATGCACATTATCGATTGTGCTAAAATCGGAGCAGATGTTATCACTTCTCCACTTCCTCCGATCTTAAGCTTATTGAAGCACCCATTAACAGACAGCGGATTGGCCCAGTTTATTGCAGATTCTCAGAAATTAGCATAATCACTGATCCTTATTCAAATATAAAAATCCCGGAACAGCGTTCCGGGATTGTATTTTATAGCGATCCGTTTATTGTTCTTCCGGGATATTTTTCACCACCTTACAAGGGTTTCCTACTGCCAATACATTCTCCGGAATATCCTTCGTTACCACACTGCCTGCACCAATCACGGAATTATTCCCAATAGAAACTCCCGGCAGCACCACAACATTTCCCCCAAACCATACATTATCGCCTACTGTAATCGGATGCGCATATTCAAGACCTTCATTTCTCCGTTTTACATCAAGCGGATGGCCGGCAGTATAAAAACTGCAATTGGGACCGATAAATACATTATCACCAAATTCAACGCCGGCACAGTCTAAAATAATAAGATTATGATTAGCATAGAAGTTCTCTCCCACTTTTATATTATATCCGTAATCACACCAAAAATCAGGTTCTATACAAATATTTTCTTTTACATTCCCAATAATCTGCTTGAGCAGTCTGTATCTGTTTTCTGCATCAGAATTTTTTAATCCATTATATTCCTGGCACAAATCTTTACAGGCAATACGTTCCTGAATCAGTTCATTATCATAGTTGGCATTGTATAAAAGCCCTGCTGCACATTTTTCCTTTTCTGTCATGAGATATAGCGTTGATTATTACTTATTGTTCATTAAAGATAATAATATGTCATAACATAAAAATTGTTACTGGCCATTTCTTTCTTTAGTTTTGCTACTAAAACAAAAGAAGGATGACACTTCTGCCATCCTTTGGTATTGAAAATAATATAATTTTAATTCACCAGATCTGGTTCAATCGGATTGTTATCTTTTTTAAGGGCCTCTTTAGTATTTTTTTCCATTTCCCTGAGTACCTGATTAGGGTCTGAGATTTCTTTTCCATCTCCTGTTCTCACCCTGAAGCTTACTTTGGTATTGCCATCACTGTTTTTCATCAGCATTTCTCTCATATTTTTGGTAGGATCATTGACATAGGCTTTCCAAACTTTTTTGAACTGGTCTTTGGTAACTTCCAGTTCTTTTCCGCCCATTCCCAATACTTTTATATGATCCGGAACCTGCATTTCGGTTTCTGCAGCCGGGGTATTAATGGTTTTATTACCTATCATGGCCATACTATGCGATCCTGTGGCATCTTCAATTTTCACAATAAGTCCGGGAAGTCCGTAAAATACATAAGGGCCATCCTGAAAAGGAAGATCTGTTGTAAACCAGGCGGTCCATTCTCTTCCTCCAAAACTGGCAGTGGCTTTCTGAGCCTGATAGGCCCCAATTTTTTCTTTTTCCGGTACTATTTTCCATTCCGGTTTCCGGTCTTCTTTTATTTTATATTTATCCGTAGAGATTGATCTGAAAAGATAGGTTTTAAAATCCGGGTATTGTTTGGTTACCTTATACGAAACCTGTCCCGGACGATCTCTTCTGTTGACACTGATATTTCCGCCACCGGCTTTAAGCTGTTTTTCCAGCTCTGCTTTTCCGATGGAATCTGCTACAAATTTATCACGGCTGTAATAGCTGGATCCATTTTTATCAATATCAAGCATCATCATCTCTGTCTTCACATCTTGCTTATTACTGGAATCCGGGATAAACTTATATTCATAAAAAAATCTGTTGACCTGAGCACTGGCCAGCACTCCCAGAAACATAAAAAACAGAACTTTACTTTTCATAATGTATGATTAAAAAGGCTTTGTCAATCTACAACCGACAAAGCCTGATGGAACTTTATTTCTTTGTCTCAATTCTCACTTCCCCCTGCTTAAAATCTCCTTTTTTCTGAGTGTTGACATTAACTTTCGATATATGCCCGGTGTCTAATGAATTCACATCATCTTTAGAAACCTCCCGCCCGTCAATATAATACTTGTATTTCACGTCATCATTACCGTTTATTCTGAAATTTTTTACTCCATTCATTGCAATGTTTCCGTTACCGTCTTTTTTAATAAAATCAGCGTTCATTACGATAATGTTAGGAGAAGAAGTGGCCATGGCAAAGCTACTTTCTCTGAAGTTCTGGGCTATTTTTCTGGCTTCAATACGTATTTTTTCGTTTTCTTTTCTTATTCGGTCACCTTCTATCCGGGCTCTTTCTCCTTCCGCTCTCGCCCTGTCTCCCTCTAACCGGGCTTTTTCACCTTCTATCCTGGCTTTCTCACTTTCAATTCTGGCTTTCTCACCTTCAATTCTGGCTTTCGCTCCTTCTTTCATTGCTTTTCTGGCTTCTTTCATCGCCTTACGGATTTCTTCCTTTTCTTTAGGCCTTAGATCCTTATAGTAGACTGAGTTATTATTTTTAAAATAAACTACTTTTGGAGATTTTGGGGCTTTGGGCTCATCTGGTGCATTGGGTGGCGTGGGAGGAGCTGGAAGCTTTCCTATCCTTGCAGCTTCTCTTCCCGCTTTTTTGGCTTCTCTTTCTATTTTACGAAGTTCTTTTTTATCAAGAGGATCCATATTTTCAAGTTCCTTCATCTGATTTTTCCATTCAGCAGAATTGAAATATTCATCAACTTCAATATGTGAAGCCACCTCTCCTATTTCTGATGCAAGGTTACTTATTTCTTCTATTTTATCACTGAAGGCATCACTTTCCGGATCCAATCCTTTCAGCTCTTTCTCCTTTTCTTTTAGTTTTTTCTCAAGCTCAGCCATTTTTTTATCATCTTCCGGTGATACTGGCTTCAATTCTGCAGTTTTTTCCTGTCCAGATTTTTCAGGTCTTACAGTATCCTTCTTGATTTCTGAAACTACTTTTTTAATGGAAAGGTTCGTTTCTTCAATTTCTTTATTCTTTGCATTTACCAGATAAGCAAAAGCTACAGTAAATAAAACCGGTAATGCAAGAATTCTTCGCGCATATCCGAACTTGGTTTTTGGTTTTTGTAACATGTTAAGTCTTTTTTTAAGGTTTGAACTTAGAAACGGACTGGCAGCAGGCAACTGTGTTCCGGAAAAGTGGCTTGCTAAAAGCATCTGCGCAAATGCTTTGGTGTCCGATTGTTTTACGGCTTTTTTATCAGCCAGATATTCATGGATTAGATTAATTTCTTTTTTGATGATATGAAAAAACGGATTGAACCAGAAAACAGAGGTTATAATCTCAATAAAAATTTTATCAAAGGAATGTTTCTGTTCAATATGTACCATCTCATGCTTTAAAATCTGTTTTCCGATATCAGAATGTAAGGTAATAGCATTCTTCCAGAAAAGGTTTTTAAAGTAGGAAAAGGGGGCTTCGTTAAGGTCTGTACGGTAAAAGTTGATCCCGTCAAAACTTTCTTTCTGAAACTGTTTCTTAAACTGCTGGATTTTAAAAATCCCATAGATGAGTTTCCCTAGAAAATAGAGAGAAACCAATCCCAGAGCTGAAAAAATAATGTTAAAATAAAGGTTACCATGGTCTATATTTTTTTCTGTGTTAAAATTCTGAATCCTGTCAAGAAGCATATACATATCATTATTCACCTCTATTGTAAAATCATCTACTTTGATGAGCGGCAGCAGCAACGATATGAGGATAGCTGCCAACAGATAAAATCTGTTATAATGATGGAATGTCTTGTCTTTTAAAGACAATTGATAATACAAAAACGTTACACCCGAACATAAAATAATTTTCCCAAAGTATAAAAGTATTGCTTCCATAGGTATTAGTCTTTCTTTTTGAGTTCATCCAATAACATCTCAAGGTCTTCCACCGTCATTTCGTTTTTTTCTACCAGAAACGAAACGGCACTTTTGTAGGAGCCTTTAAAATAATTTTTCACGAGGCTTTTCATGGTCTTCCCGGAGTACTGTTCTTTTGAAACAAGCGGAAAATATTCATGCTGTCTTCCATGTACACGATAGTCTACAAATTCTTTGTCCTTCAATACTTTTAAAATGGTAGAAACTGTATTGGTATGCGGCTTCGGTTCCGGAAAAAGATCAAGAACATCCTTTAGAAATCCTTTTTCTATTTTCCATACATACTGCATTACCTGTTCTTCTGCTTTTGTTAAAGTCTGAATTTTCATATCCTGTTCATTTATCAATTATAATGATTTAAAATCACCTGATTCTATATCACTAAGAAATTAGTTATACAAATGTAGAAATAAAAATGAATCAAACAACTATTTTTTTAGTGATAAAGCTAAATAAAATTATAATTTATTGAAAATCAATGAAATAAAAACCATTAAAATATATTAATTTTTTAACGGAGTGAAAATATGACCTGCTTAATCCACAGAAAAAGAAGCATTTCATGTATAAATTCTTAAAACTTGTTAAATTTTATTAAATAAAATTAAAATGAATTTGTTTTAACCGGGAAATTATATTTATTTTAGTGCTTTAAAAATTTCTCATGAAAAGATATAATTTACTGATTGTACTATTACTGCTTATTTTTAATGTTACTGCAGCACAAAAGAAGGGTTCTCCTGCTGCTGATCTTAGCGTACTAAAAGATACAAAATCAAAAATCGAAGCTACCGTTCCATTGGTTATTCAGCATCTTCAGACGATTTCTACAAAAGAAGGAGACAATAATATTGTAAATAACGGGAAGATTGCTTTAGGTAAAGAATATGGTATTCTGGAATCAGAATGGTTTTTATACAGAAACAATATGAAAAACTGTATTTTGAATAATTCTTCCAAGAAGGCTAAAAAGTGTATGGAATATCACAATAATATGTTGAGAGGCACCATGATCAATTACAACAATTATATTACCAACCTTACAAGAAAGAACGGATATCTGGGAGTGGAAGGTGATACAAAATTTGATTTCAAGCCTGCCGATATCGCTACAAAATTGAGTGAAGCTTACTTCAATGCCAATGATGCTGCAGGAAGAATGAAAGCGGATCAGAAAAGAGAATTTTTGGGACAGACCATGTCTGATGACAACAAGCTTACGCCTTACGCGCAACTGGCTCAATAATAGCCAATCATATTGAAAAATACAGAGAGAACTGCAATTGTGTGGTTCTTTTTTTAGTCAAAAGCAAAAAATCTCCGCCGGAAAAAGCAGTTTTGTGGTACTAATCATAAAACCCTTGGGGAAAAAGTAGAAAATCAGGCAGAGATTTTTTTGCATATACTCTACAGATCAACCGTCCTACCCATGATCTGAAAGAGTAATACAAAAATAGGACTAAGGCCTCTACCGGCGGAAGAATACCTGTAGAATTAAATGTTCAGAATTGTAGAAATAATACTACTTTTTTTGTAAATAATAAGACACCTGTTTTCAGGTGTCTTATTATTTACTGTTAAAATATGTTGTTATCTATTTCCACCAATGGTAGTAATTGTGCAACCCATCATACTCAAATCCACATCGCGGGTACAAGGTATTTCCTATGTCATTTGTTTTTTCTGTTTCCAGCATCAGTCCACAAGCACCTGTTTCTTCACACCACTGTTTACTACGGTCAATGAGCGCTACCGAAAGTCCTTTTCCCCTGTAATCCGGGTGAACAAACAAATCGCTTAAAAGCCATTGCTTCTGTAATCTGGTATAATGAAATAATTTGTAAAGCTGTACAAAGCCTACTGCCTTTCCGTCTGCTATAACCAGAAATATGTCAGATTCACTGTTTAAGAAACGTTCTTTGAGAAAAGCCTTCCCTTTTTCAACATCTGTCACCTGTCTGTAAAAAACACGGTAAAGATTGAACAATTCAGCCGTTTCATCAAGATCCTCAAGACTTGCCTTTTTAATAATGTAATTCATCGTTATAAATATTTTTATTACATGGCAAAAGTAATCTTAAGCACGACCGGTAATATCATCCAGAAAAATATTATACCGATAGTCCAGAAAATTCAGACTAAAGATAATACCGCATGTTTCGGATTTTCTTATCCTGAACAACTTCGGAATTTTGCAGAATAAAATCAAACCAATGAAAGATCTCGTTCAAAAAATCAAAAGTGCAGACTGGCAGAACCTTACAGAAAAAATGCATCAAAACGGATACGCCATCATTCCTGATCTGCTATCCGAAGATGAATGTGAAATATTGAAATCCAGCTATGATCAATCTTCTCTTTATAGAAAAACGGTTGTAATGGCCAGACATCGCTTCGGTCTCGGTGAATATAAGTATTTTAACTATCCTTTACCAGAAATTATTCAAACCATAAGAACAACCATGTATTCATATCTTGCCCCTATTGCCAATTCATGGTTTAAAGCCTTACATATTGATCCTCAATTTCCTGTAGATCATCAGGAATTTTTACACCAGTGTCATGCTAACGGACAGCAGAAAGCTACTGTTTTAATTCTGAAATATGGAAAAGGCGGATTTAATACGCTGCATCAGGATCTGTATGGAGAAATGTATTTTCCCATTCAAATCGTAATAATGCTCAGTGAGCCTGATAAGGATTTTACAGGCGGTGAATTTGTACTTACCCAACAGATTCCGAGGGCACAGTCAAAAGCTATTGTTTTAAAACCTAAAAAAGGAGATGTACTTATTTTCACCACTCAGTTTAAACCGGAAAAAGGAATCAAGGGATATTACAGGGTTAATATGAAGCATGGAATAAGTGAAGTGGGGGAAGGAAACCGCTATGCTTTAGGAATTATTTTTCATGATGCAACCAACTAATTATTAACTGTCCGTAAATATATAAACCATGATTCAACATTCTCAACTATCACCCGAAAGTTTAAGAAGTAAAATCCACAGGAGAGAAATTCGCTTTGGAGGAAATAAAAAACTGAAAATCTATGGATTACTCAGCTGCCGGTCAGGAAAAAGAATGAGGAAAGAAAACAGGATTTTCTTCATCAACGAAAAAGAAGCGCTACAAAATAATTATCGTCCCTGCGGACATTGCATGAGGGAAGCTTATAAAAAGTGGAGAAATTATAGGTTTTTATAATATGGTTAAAATCAAATTTATATTATTGTGAAATATTAATCATTATTAAGTATGATGAAGATATTATTTGTTGGATTGTTTGTTTCCAGCGTTCTGTATATTTCAGCACAGAATAAGGCTGTTATGGAAATTAACTATGAAACCAGGTTGATCTCCGATAGTTTAAATAGGGAAAAAGTAAAAGTTTACTCATCAGTTTTATTGTGTAATAATACCGAATCAGTTTATTGTAGCGCAGAAGCCAAGGCATATTATAAAGGAAATTCAACACAAACTATAAGTACAGATTATGGTAATATTCCAAAATATCCTAAAGCAGTAGAAAGTATTTACAAAAACAATGATGTTATTACAGCTTCACTTCCAGTAGGAAAATACATTTTCACTTTTGAGGAGCCCCAATTAAAATGGGAAATTCTTGGTGATACAAAAAAAATAAAAGGATTTAACTGTCAGTTAGCCAAAGCTATCACTGATACAGGAGATACAGTTTTCGCCTGGTTTGCAAAAGATATTCCAATTCAAGACGGTCCCTTCAGATTCAAAGGGCTTTCAGGGATGATATTAGAAGTTTATAATAAAAATAAAACAATAGAAATGTATGCAACTGATATAAAAAAGTCAGAAGATATTATAGAGCCTTTAAAATATTATAATGAAGTTAAAGCAAAAAATAAGCAACAGTTTTTAGAGGCAAGGAAAAACTTTCATGAAAATCCATCAATATATAATGGTAATTTGAAAATTGTAGATGCTTATGGTAATGATAAAACTAAAATTATGACAGACCGTTTAAAAAGTATAAATACTTTTCTAGATTAGGAAATTCAACTATGAAAAAATTAATTTTCGCACCCCTGTAAATAATATAAAAAAAGTCGGTACAACAATAGTTATACCGACTTGTAGTTTAGTAGCGGGAACCGGACTCGAACCGATGACCTTCGGGTTATGAGCCCGACGAGCTACCTACTGCTCCATCCCGCGGTGTATTTTTAGAGTGCTTACCGAAAGCACTTGCTTAGTAGCGGGAACCGGACTCGAACCGATGACCTTCGGGTTATGAGCCCGACGAGCTACCTACTGCTCCATCCCGCGGTGTATTTTTAGAGTGCTTACCGAAAGCACTTGCTTAGTAGCGGGAACCGGACTCGAACCGATGACCTTCGGGTTATGAGCCCGACGAGCTACCTACTGCTCCATCCCGCGGTGTATCTTTAGAGTGCTTACCGAAAGCACTTGTTTAGTAGCGGGAACCGGACTCGAACCGATGACCTTCGGGTTATGAGCCCGACGAGCTACCTACTGCTCCATCCCGCGGTGTATCTTTAGAGTGCTTACCGAAAGCACTTGCTTAGTAGCGGGAACCGGACTCGAACCGATGACCTTCGGGTTATGAGCCCGACGAGCTACCTACTGCTCCATCCCGCGATATTGGATTGCAAAGGTACGAATATTTTTTATAAATCCTAATTTTTCTTTTAAATAAAGGACTTTTATGAAAACTATCGTATTATTTGTATCTTTGTCTTATGGCAAAGATATTAAGAATTTATCCGGACAACCCACAGGAAAATCTTGTGAATGAGGTTATTAAAACATTAAATAATGGCGGGCTGATTATCTATCCTTCTGATACCATTTATGCTTTAGGCTGTAATATTTTTGATATAAAAGCTATGGAAAAGCTTGCGCAGCTCAAAAAAATAAAACTTGAGAAGTCTAAATTCTCAATTATATGTAATGACCTCAGCCATCTTTCCGATTTTACAAGACCTATTGACACTTCTGTTTTCAGATTTCTGAAAAGCCACCTTCCGGGACCGTTTACGTTTATTCTTGAAGCAAATAAAAGTTTACCTTTAGCCTATAAAGGTCATAAAACAATAGGTATCCGTGTTCCCGATCATCCGATCCCGCAGCTTATTGTTGAAAAACTGGGCCATCCCATTGCCTCTACTTCCATCAGAGATGATGATGAAATCATTGAATATTCTACCGATCCTGAACTTATTGCGGAAAAATACGATCATTTGGTAGATATTGTTATTGATTCAGGATATGGAGATAACATAGCTTCCACTATTGTAGACCTTACGTCGGGAGAACCGGAAATTATCCGTCAGGGAAAAGGGATTATTTAATTCAAATTTAAAGTTCAAGGTTTAGGATACCGAATGATGAGACTTACCGGGAAATATTCTGTAGGAATTTAGCAGTGCTCTATTCTTCCCGCTATGGATAATCAACGGAAAATCCTGAATACCCTATCTCAGCACTTACGATACCATAGGCAGGTTCTCTGACCTTTCTTTATTGGAATTGTTTTTGCCCTGGTATAACACAATTCAAATATTAAAATTCTGGTCATCTGTCATTTTATGATTGATTTTATAACAATGATGATGATGAATTTTATGGATATAACACTTATCTGTATTTTAACATTATGAAAATTATAACATCTCCTGCAAAATTAATGAACGTAGAAAATTCAACGGATCTGTTGAAAACCACTACTCCGAAATTTATTGAAGAAGCAGCATTGATACAGTCTTATTTAAAAGAAAAATCACCAAAATATCTTTCCGAGCTTATGGAAATATCGCCTAAGCTTGCTGATGAAAACTGGGAAAGAAACCAAAAATGGAAATCCAAACCTACAGCAAAAGACTCTGCTCCTGCCATGTTTGCCTTTACAGGAGAGGTTTATAGAGGTTTGGATGCCAAAACACTGGATAAAAATGCCGTAGATTACCTGCAGAAAAACTACAGAATGCTTTCCGGACTTTACGGTTTACTGAAGCCATCTGATAAAGTGATGCTTTACAGGCTTGAAATGGGCCGTCCTTTCGAATTTGAACACTACAAAAACCTGTATGAATTCTGGAGAGAAAAAATCACGGAACAGCTGAATTCTGAAATGAAAAAAGGGGAACTACTGCTTCATCTCGCCAGTAATGAATATGGAAAAGTAATTGACCGAAAAAAGCTGAACCACAAAGTAATTGATTTTGATTTTTATGAATTAAGAGACGGAAAACTGAAAACCATTGTAGTGTATACCAAGCATGCAAGAGGTCTTGTAGTTAGATTTTGTGCAGAAACCAATGCCAAAACTTTGGAAGATGTCAAAGCATTCAACTATGAAGGCTACAGAATTGATGAGGAGAAGTCTACAGATACAAAACTGGTTTTTACAAGATAAATGACAATTTCAGCATTTAAAAAATATTTCAAAATAGAGCTTTCCGATCTTTATACTGAATCGGAAAGTATGTTTTTATCATCATTATTCATTCATCAGATTACAGGTTTTGATCAATTCCAGCAAAGAAGACTCTCTGAACAGGAACTCTTGACTGATGATGAGGAAAAGCTTCACCATCTCGTTTCAGAGCTTAAAACAGGAAGACCCTATCAGCAGATATTGGGTGAAACAGAGTTTTACGGAATGAGGTTCTTTGTAGATGAGCACGTCCTGATTCCCCGGCCTGAAACGGAAGAACTGCTGGAGATGGCAATCAGAGAGATTAAGGGCTCAAAATTGAAAGTTCAGGATGTAAAGATTTTAGATATAGGAACCGGAAGCGGAATTATTCCTTTGGTTTTAAGGAAATATTTTCCGGAAGCTCAGGTTTCATCCATCGATTTTTCTGAAAAAGCACTGGAAACAGCAAAAAGGAACGCAGAATATCACCAATTGGATATTAATTTCATTTACGCCGATTATCTCAATCTTGAGCTGGCTGAAAGCTATGATATTATGATTTCCAATCCACCCTATATTGGAATTGAAGAGGAGATTGAAATTGCTGACTCAGTAAAAGAATTTGAACCTAAAATGGCCCTTTTCTCTCCTGCTGCTGATGCCCTGATCTTTTACAGGAAGATCGCGGAAGATGCCAGAAAGTACCTGCGAGATGGCGGATTGCTGTTTTTAGAAATCAACCAGAAATTGGGTCCGGAAACCCTGGAATTATATCCCTATTTTTCCAACGTACAATTAGTAAAAGATTTATCCGAAAATGACAGGTTTGTGTACGGAATAAAATAAAAAATTACTGAACACCATGCTAATCAAATCACACGAAATCAACAATATAAAAATAGCAGAAGCTGTTTCCGATACCTTAATTATTCAATCTGCGCAGGATGGACTTGACCTTTTGGGAAATATCTATTATCAGGGTTTTGATAAAGTCATTCTTCATGAAAAAAACATTGCCCCTGAATTCTTTGATTTAAAGACCAAAATGGCAGGAGAAATCCTTCAGAAATTTTCAAATTACCGTATAGGATTGGCTATTGTAGGCGATTTCAGCAAATATGAAAGCAAAAGCATGAAAGATTTTATTTTTGAAAGTAACAGGTCAAAACAGGTCAATTTTGTAACTTTACTGGAAGATGCATTAGAAAAGCTTTCTCAATAATTTTTTTCAGCTTCTTCTTTAATAAACTGAAAAATATATACTATTTTCCCAACTTTATGTTATCCGTTAACCAATGCGGCTTTCTTTAAACCTGCAAACGGGTTTACCGGAGTTGCCCAAATACAATATGATTTAAAAGTGGTGGAAGCAATGGAACTGAGGCTCCTTACAATACCGAAGAATACAGATCAATGCCCGCACTGATACAGATCAATATTTCAAGTTCAAATAATTGCAGCAAAGCCTGCGTTATTTCCAATAAAAATGTAAACCAGCATATTACAAGATAATTTGATAAAAGCCGGTTATTAACAGGCTACAGGAAGTAAAGCTTCAGCAGAAAAAGCAAAACCAATGAACCATAGATAAGTTTCACGATGAAACTGTAACTCTGATGTGTTCATTGGTTTTGATATTTTGATTAAAATAGTCTTTTATCCTATTCGCTTCCTTATAAAAATTTCATATCCTAAATAAATCAGCGGAAGTGACATGATTCCTAAAAAGAGAATGTTGCTCATAGCCAGCTGCGGATGCATTACAATAGAATAAACAAGCCCGAAGAAAGCTCCTCCAAGGTGAGCCGCATGTCCCAGATTGTCCCATTGCTTAGGGTTCAGCATCATATACACTGAGTATCCGAAATACAGGGTTCCAAATAACCAGCCCGGTAAGAAGTTAACGCTGATTTCATTCGGGGCCATGGCTATGGAAGCAAAAATAATTCCTGAAACGGCACCTGATGCTCCGATCGCAGAATACCACGGCTGATTTTTATAGATCTGTAAACTGAATAAATTTCCAAGAATCATTGATCCGAAATAAAGAATCAAAAACCCTGTTTCACCAAAGAAACTAATGACTACTCCCTGGAAAAAATACAGGGAAAGCATATTAAAAAATAAGTGCATAAAGTCTGCATGCAAAAACGCAGAGCTGATAAGCCTTACATATTCTTTACGATTCGCAATTGCTCCGACATTGAATTTATATTTTTCAAATAATACTGTATTATTGAACCCCATGTAACTAAAAATACAGGTGGCTGCAATGATAATTATGACAACTATATCCATCTTATTCTTTTTATATTATAGCTGAACAGGCCTGGACAGGCTATTCATTCTCATTATTCCCATCTTCCTGGAAAAGATCACCAATCATTCCTCCTTCTTCATCCATATCTCCGGAGGGTTCCGGATCTTCATATACTTCGGGTTCCTCTTCTACAGGTTCGGGAATGGTAATATTGATTGCCTTTACTTTGAACTTCGTAAACTGGTTTCCAATTGCTTTTATTCCTTTTATGGCTATGAATTCATCAATATTTATTGTTTCCGGATCACGTTCTTTTCCTTTATCTTTTGCAAAAATGATTTCTGCGGTTACGTCGTTGGCTACAATTACATTTTCGATGAATGATTTCGGATGTTCAGACGGCATAAAAGTCTGTACATTCATTGTATTTTCGAGCAGGAATCTCTTAATGAAGTAAATATCTTTTTCACCATCATAATAGATGCAGGTAATCGGCTGTGCAGGTCTCCATTTTTCCAGCACCAGATATTCATCATCAAAACGGTTGCCCAGATCAAAGGAAACAAGCTTTACTTCACCGTTTGTATTGATTGTCAGAATCTTGTCATCACCTTTGAAACTTCCTAGTAATGTTCCTCTTGCATCAGCATTCAGTCTTCTTACTGTATCGTCAAACCAGATCTTTCTGGGAGCCAGGGTAGAGACTCCTTCTTCTTTCATATCTACTTTCTTTACCGCATATTTGGTCACCAGATTTCCTTTGGAATCACGCCCTTTAATGGCAAGATCGGAGAAACTGATCTCCATTTTGTTCTTTCTGATTCTGGGATTGGGCTTTAAAAGCACGGTTACCGTTTCTGCTTCTCCATTAGGATTGGCAGAGAAATAGAGTGTTTCCGAACCTTTTTTATCTGAAGCTAGCGGATAATCTGTATTTCTGGTTACTCCTGTTACCGAGAAACGTTTCATATAATATGGACCTTCCCTTCCTTCACGGTAGATCATATTATAGACTGTTCTTTTATCGTTTTTCTTCCATATGGCAACGTGAAGAATATCTTTTCCAATGAAGGTTTTTGCTTCCACTTTTACGACCTTCATGCTGCCGTCTTTTCTGAATGTGATGATGTCATCAATATCAGAGCAGTCAAACAAATACTGGTCTTTCTTCAGCGATGTTCCGATGAAGCCTTCCTCGAAATTCGCGTAGAATTTTTCATTGGCTACTGCTACTTTTGTAGCATCAATGGTATCAAATATCCTAAGTTCAGTCTTTCTTTGTTTGTCTTTACCGTATTTTTTCTGAATATTTAAATAATAATCAATAGCATACGCAATCAGGTTAGCCAGGTGGTGTTTCACCTGTTCTATTTTACCTTCCAGCGACGCAATATTTTCTTTAAACTTATCTAAATCGAATCTTGAGATTCTCTTGATTCTGATCTCTGTTAATTTTAAGATATCCTCTTCTGTAACAGCTCTTAACAGATGTTTGGTATGAGGCTTTAATCCGGCATCAATAGTCTTTAATACATCTTCCCAGGTTTTCACCTCTTCGATATCGTGGTAGATCCTGTTTTCAATGAAAATCCTTTCCAATGAAGAGAAATGCCAGCTTTCCTGAAGCTCATGAAGTTCAATTTCCAGTTCCTTCTTCAGCAATGACACGGTATGATCTGTATTCATTTTAAGAATATCGGATACATTCATGAACATAGGCTTATCTCCTACAATCACACAGGCATTCGGCGAAATTGTGACCTGGCAGTCTGTAAATGCATACAGGGCATCAATGGTCTTATCCGGCGAAACATCATTATGGATATGAATCAGGATTTCTACTTTATCTGAAGTATTGTCCTCAATTTTTTTGATTTTGATCTTTCCTTTCTCATTGGCTTTTAAGATAGAGTCAATAAGATCGGTTGTTGTTTTGGAGTAAGGAAGTTCGGAAATAACCAGTGTATGCTTATCCGTTTGGGTAATTCTTGCTCTTGCCCTTACTTTTCCTCCCCTGTGGCCGTCGTTATATTCGGAGACATCCAGGTAACCGGCTGTTAAAAAGTCCGGATACAGTTCAAATTTCTTACCTTTTAAGTAGGCTACGGAAGCATTGATAAGCTCATTGAAGTTATGAGGAAGTATTTTTGTGGAAAGTCCTACCCCAATACCTTCTACTCCCTGTGCAAGAAGCAAAGGAAATTTTACCGGTAAATCAATGGGTTCATTATTTCTTCCGTCATAAGACTTTGTCCATTCCGTAGTTTTAGGATTAAAGACTACTTCCAGGGCAAAAGGAGTTAATCTTGCTTCAATATATCTTGCTGCCGCTGCAGAATCTCCTGTATAAATATTTCCCCAGTTTCCCTGCGTATCTATTAACAGCTCTTTTTGCCCGATCTGAACCATGGCATCTGTAATGGAAGCATCACCGTGCGGGTGATATTTCATGGTATTTCCCACGATATTCGCCACTTTATTGTAGCGGCCATCCTCCAGTTCCCGCATAGAGTGCATGATTCTTCGCTGAACGGGTTTTAAACCGTCATATATCGAAGGGATAGCTCTATCCAGAATTACATAGGAAGCATAATCAAGAAACCAGTCTTTGTAAAGACCGGAAACTTTCTTCAAGCTGTCACCCTCATGCGAATATTCTTCTGTCGTCATCTGTTTTATCTTTTTTCTCTTTATTAGCTTTCACTACTTTGTTCAGAGAGAGTTTTAAATCGTTTACTTCTTTTCTAGTCAAATAAGAAATCTGATACTTAAGTATGGTAGAACCATTATTCTTACTGGAAACGGTAATGTATAATCTTTTGAAAAAGAGAATACTGACCACATCATATTTTATGAGCTTGTATTTTGGAAATTCGTCATGAAGAGGCTTGTCTAAAAAAGGAATTACATTCCTGTTTTTAAAGTTCAAAGCTTCCCCATCACTGTCATACTCAAAAATCTGTCTTCCGCTGAAATAAAAGATAATCAGCAGTAAAACAGGAACAATTATCAATAAATAACTTTCATTACCTATTGCATTAAATCTGTATTCATTAGCGGCGAATACAATTACACCAAACACTGTTACCATCAAGAGCAGTGAGCTCAAAGAGTTATAGATTGATGCTTTATTACGGTTACTTAGTCTCATTTGATTTTATTGGCTGTGTAAGTTTTATAATTTCCTACTTCATCCAAAGTTTGTGCTTTTTTCAGTCTGCAATGGCTTGTACAACCAGTTTTTTAAATTATAAGTTTTTTTTAATTTTCTGCTTCATCCAGCAGTTCTTTTTTATCAATATCCGTATCATCTTCTACCACAAGGTTTTCAAGGATGAAAGTCTGTCTGTCCGGAGTATTTTTCCCCATATAGAATTCCAGAAGTTGATCAATCGTCTGGTCTTTTCCTATAACTACAGGCTCTAAACGGATATCTTTACCAATGAAGTGTTTGAATTCGTCCGGAGAAATTTCTCCCAATCCTTTAAATCGTGTGATCTCTGGATTTTTCCCCAGTTCGTTTAATGCTTTTACTCTTTCGGCTTCTGTATAACAATATCTTGTTTCTTTTTTATTTCTTACTCTAAATAACGGGGTCTGAAGGATATAAAGGTGCCCGTTTTTAATCAGATCCGGGAAGAATTGCAGGAAGAAGGTAATCATCAGCAAACGGATGTGCATTCCATCAACATCGGCATCGGTAGCAATAATAACCTGATTGTATCTCAGGTCTTCCAGGCTTTCCTCAATATTTAACGCTGCCTGAAGAAGGTTAAATTCCTCATTTTCGTACACTACTTTCTTGGTTAGTCCATAACAGTTCAGCGGTTTACCCTTCAGTGAAAATACCGCCTGTGTTTCTACATCTCTGGATTTTGTGATAGATCCTGATGCAGAATCCCCTTCGGTAATGAAGATCTGGGTATCACCTTTTCTTTCGGCCTTCTGATCGTTATAATGCTGTCTGCAGTCACGAAGTTTTTTATTGTGGAGAGAAACTTTCTTAGCTCTTTCTCTTGCCAGTTTCTGGATTCCGGAAAGCTCTTTTCTTTCTCTTTCAGAAATTAATATTTTTCTCTGGATGGCTTCTGCTATTTCCGGATTCTTATGTAAGAAGTTGTCCAGTTTGCTCTTAAGGAAATCTATGATAAATGTTCTTACAGTAGGGCCGTTTGGTCCCATATCATTAGATCCTAATTTTGTTTTGGTCTGGGATTCGAAAACCGGCTCTTCTACATTGATGGAGATCGCTGCAATAATAGATTTCCTGATATCAGAAGCATCAAAACTTTTATTGAAAAATTCACGAATTGTTTTCACATATGCTTCACGGAACGCGTTAAGGTGGGTTCCACCCTGCGTGGTATTCTGCCCGTTAACGAATGAGAAATAGGTTTCTGTCTGTGATTTGTCAGAATGGGTAATGGCCAGCTCAATATCCTCATCCTTCAAATGCACAATCGGGTAAAGGATCTCGCTTTCCAGTTCTTCTTCCAGCAGATCTTTAAGGCCATTTTCAGAATAATAGGTTTCTCCGTTGAAAAAAATTTTAAGCCCCGGGTTCAGGTAAGCATAATTGCGGAGCATTCTTTCGATATACTCTTTTCTGTATTTGAAGTGCAGGAAGATTTCTCCATCAGGAATAAAGGAAATTTCGGTACCGTTTCTGTCCGAAGTATCTTTCTCATCAAAATTTTCTTTGATCATACCCCGGGAGAACTCAGCAGCCTTCATTTTTCCATCACGGAAAGAGCGAACCCTGAAGTAATCTGAAAGGGCATTTACCGCTTTGGTACCAACCCCGTTTAACCCTACAGATTTTTTAAACGCCTTACTGTCGTACTTACCACCGGTATTCATTTTTGAAACAGCATCTACGACCTTCCCCAATGGGATTCCACGCCCAAAGTCACGGATCGTAACTTTGCCGTCGTCCAGCTTTATTTCAATTCTTTTTCCCGCTCTCATCCTGAACTCATCAATAGAGTTGTCAAGGATTTCTTTTAACAGGATATAAATACCATCATCAGCAGAAGAACCATCACCGAGTTTCCCGATGTACATACCGGGGCGCAGACGGATGTGTTCCTGCCAGTCAAGGGTTCTGATATTATCTTCGGAGTAGGTAGGATGTATTTCTTGTGACATATATGATTTCAGCAAACATACAAAAGTACGAAATTGTCCAAAATTATCCGAATTTTAAAAATCATTTTTTCCTAACTTTTATTGTTCAGTCAGAAGAGTAGTCACACAGTTTTAAGCCCTTTAAATTTGTTGGCATACAAAAGCAAGCAAAATTTATGTAACGCTGAAAATTTTCATTAATATATTTAAAACCACGGAACTCTTACTTTTGCATTTTTGGAGAAACATTTTATGTTTTGCTTTCCAGCTGGCTCAACATATTTTTCAACATAGCAGGTACAATCAACTTATGGAAAGGACGAACGGGCAGAAAATACAATACGCCCAGCCAGTTATGAAACTTCACAGTAGTGGATATGGTGAGGGAATTTACTTTAAACTCTTCGTTTTCTAATTTTTATTTCCATAAGATCAAACTGTTTTAAATATTTCATTAAATTCGGTCAATAAAACTGCTTTTATGATACAACTTCCTTTGTCAAAACTTTCCAATGTAGGCACCACCATTTTCAGTCAAATGACTCAGCTGGCCAATGAGAACGAAGCCATCAATCTGTCTCAGGGTTTCCCTGATTTTATGCCTGATCAGGAATTATTAAACCATGTAGATCACTTTATTAAAAAGGGCTTTAACCAATATGCTCCTCTTGGCGGAATGATTGGCTTAAAGGAAGAAATTGCACGGAAAATTGAAAACAGCCACCAGGCGGTCTACCATCCGGATTCTGAAATAACAGTTACTGCTGGTGGTACCCAAGCCATTTTCACCGCTATTGCATCTTTTATTAAAAAGGATGATGAAGTGATTATTTTTGAACCTGCCTACGATTGTTATGAGCCAACTGTAGAGCTTTTCGGAGGCGTTGTAAAACGTTTTAAAATGAAAGCTCCTGACTATGAAATCAACTGGACAGCTGTAAAAGCCCTCGTTAGCGAAAAAACCAGAATGATCATTCTTAATAATCCCAACAATCCTTCAGGAAAAATCCTGAAAGAAAATGATATACAAGAACTTATTGAGCTCGTAAAAGGAACTTCAATTCTTATTTTGAGTGATGAGGTGTACGAAAATATTGTTTTTGACGGTAAGGAGCATTTAAGTATCTGCAGGTATCCGGAACTGAAAGAAAGAAGTCTTCTTATTGCCTCATTTGGGAAGCTTTTCCACGTTACCGGCTGGAAAGTAGGCTATTGTGCCGCACCTAAAAGTTTAACAGACGAATTCAGAAAGGTTCACCAATTCAATGTATTCTGTGTAAATACTCCAATTCAGCTTGCACTGGCGGAATACATGAAAAATGACGACCATTATACTCACCTGAACCAATTTTTCCAGGAAAAAAGAGATTTTCTGAGAAAAGGGTTGGCAGGAACTTCTTTTGATCTGCTGGATTGTGAGGGAACCTATTTTCAGGCTGTAAAATATGATAAGATCTCGGATAAAAATGATTTTGACTTCGCCTCTGAGCTTACCATCAATCATAAGGTAGCCAGTGTTCCTTTTTCTTCTTTTTATAAAAATAAGCTGGATGAAAATGTGATCAGATTATGTTTTGCCAAAAAACAGGAAACGCTGGAAAAGGCTCTTGAAAATTTATCAAAGATCTAATGACAATCGGCTGTCCCATTTTTTGAGACAGCCGATTTATGTAATGATGACGGTTTGTTCAGGCAATTCATATTATAAAAATACGCCTCCCGAAACTTCAATTCTTTGTCCGTTGATCCATCTTGCATCTTCTGTACACAGAAATGCCACCACTCCACCAATATCATCGGGAAGTCCTACTCTTCCCAGAGCTGTAGCACCCGCTACCATTGCATTGATCTCTTCATTATCCCGCACTCTTCCTCCTCCGAAATCTGTTTCAATAGCTCCCGGAGCCACAACATTGGCTTTAATTTTTCTTGGTCCTAATTCTTTAGCCATGTATTTCGTCAGCATCTCTACTCCAGCTTTTATTGATCCGTAAATAGAGGAACCCGGCGTTGCAAATCTTGCCAATCCTGATGACACATTGATAATTCCTCCCCCATCATTTATAAACGGCAATAATTTTTGCGTCAGGAAAAACACCCCTTTAAAGTGAATATCTACCACATCATCCAGCTGTTCTTCCGTAACTTCCATAATTGGCGAATATAAAGCTGTTCCCGCATTATTGACAAGGTAATCAATATGAGTACTTCCTGTATTTTCCTGCAGATGATCTGTAACATCTTTTACAAAGGTGTCAAAACTTTTTATGTTTTTTGTATCCAGCTGAAACGCTATTGCATTCCTTCCCATAGATTGTATCTCCCTTACAACGGCATCTGCTTCTTCTTTGTTACTCCTGTACGTAATAATAACATCTAATCCTTTTTGAGCAATTTTAAGGGCTGAGTTTTTCCCCAACCCACGGCTTCCTCCGGTTACCAGCGCGATATTTGTTTTTGTGTTCATTGTATTTTGATTATTTTGATGAGACAAAGTTGGGACATTTTCAGGCTGAAGTATTTGCTCGAATCAATCTAAAATTTGCGAAATTCAAATCAGGAGCGAAATTCCAATGGAGTGAAGGTTGTTTTCCTTTTAAAGAAATTGGAAAAATGGGCAATTTCCTCAAATCCCAGGGCATAAGATATTTCTGAAACATTCCATTTCGTCTGCTTTAAAAGTATTTTAGCTTCCTGAATAATACGGTCTGAAATAAATTCTGTGGTGGTCTTTCCCGTGCTTTCTTTCAATCTTTTATTCAAATAATTGACATGAACTGCCAGTCTGTCTGCATAATCTTTAGCAGTCTTCAATTGCAGTCTCTGTTCCCAGGATTCAATAGGAAACTGCCTTTCCAGCAGCTCTATAAACAAAGAAACCACTCTCATGGAAGCATCATTGGATGCCGATATTTTGGATGCCGGCTGCAGTTTCTGCCCATAATGGATCAATTCAAGAACATAGTTTCTGATCAGATCATATTTGAATACATAATTAGAATCGATTTCTTTTTTTATCTTTTTGAAAAGATTTTCAATTTCTTCTGCAAGTTCATCATCAATTTCAAAAACCGGTATTACTCCCGGCTGAAAAATAGGAAGATCTTCGAGATGGTAATAAGATTTATCCTTAATGAAAAAATCTTCGGTAAAAACACAGAAACTCCCTGACTGATCAGGGTCTTCGGGAATCCAATGATAAGGAACTTTCGGAGTTGCAAATAATAAGGCATTCTGTTGTATTGAAATAACCTTGTCTGCATATTCTGCCCTGTTCCGCCCTCTTATAAAGCTGATTTTATAGTATTTTCTCCTATTATAAGGCATTTCGTAAGTGGTCTTTGCTCTTTCTAACGTTTGGGCAATATCGAAAACATTAAAGTGTCCGATGTCTTTATGAAGCCCCTTTGGAAAAATACTTTCAAGATCTTTGCCCAGTTTGACAGCCATCTCTCTGTAAAAATCTTCCAGTGAAGTATGTGCTACTTTTTCCATGGCAGATGATTTGTAAAATTCAAATATACGAAGTTATGAATACTTCAGATTTAAGATTTAATTGATGTTGGCAATTCTGATTTATATTTTATTTTTTCCAGTCATTGTGATATACTTCATTTATTTTTCTTATTTTCGTTATAACTAACCCATTAAAAGTCAAAACAATGAAAAATCAAATCAATCAAATTGGAAAAAAATTAAACAAAAAACAATTAAGAGTAATTACTGGTGGAAAAGAAATGTGCTTGCTCCCTGATCTGACTTGCAAAAAATTTTCCTTTACCTGTGCAGAAATTCAATGCCAGCCCGGTATTGAACTATAGTTTCAAAATAATAAAATAAGGATTGCAGAATAAAAGATTCTCATCATTAAAAGCTTAGCACATAAATGCAAAAAGCGCTCCCAAATACATGGAAGCGCTTTTTATTATAACTAACTTTAATACTTTTATTACACGTTGAATCTAAAGTGCATGATGTCACCATCCTGTACAATATATTCTTTACCTTCTACAGAAAGTTTTCCGGCTTCTTTTACTTTTACTTCAGATCCGTAATTGATATAATCGTTATACTTGATTACTTCTGCACGGATAAATCCTTTTTCGAAGTCTGTGTGGATTACTCCTGCAGCTTGTGGAGCCGTCCATCCCTGTCCGATAGTCCAGGCTCTTACTTCTTTCACTCCGGCAGTAAAATACGTCTGAAGTTTTAAAAGATCGTAAGCTTTTCTGATCAAACGGTTAACACCCGGTTCCGTAAGTCCCAGTTCTTCAAGGAAGATTTCTCTTTCTTCAAAAGTTTCAAGCTCGTTGATATCCGCTTCAATCTGCGCAGCCAGAACCACCACTTCAGCACCTTCGCCTTTAGCCATTTCTTCAATCCTGGCAATCCACTCATTTCCGTTTTTGATAGAGTTTTCGTCTACATTACAAACGTAAAGTACAGGCTTATTTGTTAACAACTGAACTTCTCCGATAATGGATGCTGTGAAATCATCAGTACCAAATTCTCTTGCATTTTTACCGTCTTCAAGGAATTTCTGTAAATTCTGAAGGGTTTCGTAAGTAAGGATATCTTCTTTTTTCCCTGATTTGATGAATTTTTTAGCTTTCTCAACGGCCTTCCCTACAGTTTCAAGATCTTTCAGCTGCAGCTCAATATCGATAATTTCTTTATCTCTTAACGGATCTACTGAACCTTCTACGTGAACAATGTTTCCGTTTTCAAAACATCTTAAAACATGGATAATCGCTTCACACTCACGAATATTAGCTAAGAACTGGTTCCCCAATCCTTCTCCTTTGCTGGCTCCTTTTACAAGACCTGCAATATCAACAATTTCAACTACAGCTGGTAAAACTCGCTCAGGTTTTACGATTTTCTCCAGTTCAAACAATCTCTGATCCGGTACAGAAACCGTTCCAAGGTTCGGTTCAATAGTACAGAAAGGATAGTTTGCTGATTGAGCTTTTGCGTTACTCAGACAGTTAAAAAGAGTTGATTTACCTACATTCGGTAAGCCTACGATTCCACATTTCATATTGTAAAATTCAAAGTTTAAGGTTTATGAGCAATCCAAGGTTTCTCCAACTTTAAACATTGGACTCTGAACCTTGAATTATGAGTGTGCAAAGATAGTGATTTTTAAGGGAGTTTCATAATAAAAAAATCTGCCGGCATTCCGACAGATTTTCAAAAGGTTTGGGTTACCTGATGTTTTATGGATTGTCACCTGTAGCATTCTGCGCCAGCGGAACATCATTCGGTGCTTCCTGTAAAGTTTTATCTAAAGTAAATAAAGATTCATCAGTAGCTCTGTCGCCACCTGCGATTTTCAGTTTATCAATTAAATTCTGAGCTAATGTCTCTTCTTCAATCTGTTCCTGTACAAACCATTGCATAAAATTCCAGGTTGCCCAGTCTTTTTCTTCCATGGAAAGATCTACAATTCTGTAAATAGCGGTTGTATTGTCAACTTCATGTTTAAAAACTCCATCAAAACAGGCTGTCAGGTTTTCCGGATCAGCCGGAGGAGCAGGAATAGCCTCTACTTTTGGTTTTCCTCCTCTGTTTAAAATATATTCCATGAATTTGATTGAATGATTTCTTTCTTCCTGTGCATGGCGGTAAAGGAAATTGGCAATTCCCTGATATCCTTTATCATCAGCCCAAATTCCATAAGATAAAAAAACGTGTGACGCATGAATTTCCTTGTTCATCTGATCACTGAGTGCCTTTTCCATGTTGTCGGAAAGTCTTTTAGTATTCATAATGTTATATTTTGATGATTATGGGAGTACTCATGCAAAAATGATTCCGATAGAACTGTTGTTTTACTCAAAAAACCGAACAAGGTGTTAAAAAACAACTGATTTTCAACACTTTAAATCAATAATTTATAGTTGTTCTAAAATAAAAACCAGTTCTTTTCAGAACTGGCTGTCTTTTAATTTTTATGAAAAACACCTCTTTAGATTGCTTTACTTAATGGTTTGCAATGACAAACTGTTTGCTCTTTTGCCTCCATATTATTTGATTTTTCTGGCAGTATAATCACTTTCATTTCCTAATCTGTCAATAGCTTTAATAGCCACTGCGTTCAGTTTTTTACCATCTTTAAATTTAGGAATGTCTTTTGAAAGGGTATCCAGCGTTACAATTTCTGTTTGCCATACTCCGTTGTACTGGGTAAAAAGGGCCCAAAGGAAAACATCGGCAGCATTTTTTGTGCTCCAGCTCGTCTGTACGAAACTTCCGTTGTCAGTCATAAACAATGTAGGGGTTTGCAATGGAGCAGCCTTTATCCACGGGGATCTCGGCACTAAAGCTTTTTCATTGTATGGTCCGTTTTTCAAAGCAGGAAGCATGTTCGGATTCCTGGTAAGCCCGGCAATACTCCAGTGGATTTCCCCGGCATCATTTTTCAGGATATTTCTTGAAATTGCAATCTGGTTTTTGATTTCTGCAGGACGGTCCGAGACCTTTATTTCAACAGTATTCAGCCCCGGCCATAAATGGCGTTTCATTGTATTTTCGGACTGCCACCAGCTTAGCAGCGCTTCAAAACTTTGCCCTTTGGAATCTATAGGCCAGTAAAGCTGTGGAGAGAAATAATCTACCCATCCTTTATTGAGCCATAACTTAGCATCGGCATATAATTCATCATATTGCGAAGATCCTACAATTCCAGCCGGATATCCGGGCTTCCAGATCCCGAACGGGCTGATGCCGAATCTTACGTTATTTTTTTCGGCATGAATTTCTTTGTAGATACGTTCTACAAATTTATTAACGTTGTCTCTTCTCCAATCTCCTCTGGACAGGGTGCCCCCACTGCTTACATAAGCATTCCAGGTTGCATTATCAGGAAAATCGGCCCCTTTATTATAAGTTGCATACGGATAGAAATAATCGTCAAAGTGAATAGCATCGATATCATATCTTTTTACAATGTCTTTTACAACGTTTGATACGTGCCCCTGAGTTTTTGGATTAGCCGGATCAAACCAGTACATTCCGTTTTTCAGTCTTACAACAATATCAGACAGCTTGTTGGCCATTGACAGTTTATTGACCGCTCCGCCGTTGGTATGGTGTGCACGGTAAGGGTTTAACCAGACATGCAGCTCCAATCCTCTTTTGTGGGCTTCCTCAATCCAAAACTGAAGCGGGTCATAGTTTGGAGAAGGTGCAGTTCCCGTTTCTCCGGTCAGGAAGTAAGACCACGGCTCGATATTACTTGTATAAAGTGCATCTGCGGATGGCCTGATCTGGAAGATCGCTGCGTTGAAATTGTTATCTTTCAGCATATCAAGCATATTGACAGCTTCAGCTTTCTGCTGTTCTACGGTAAGGTCGTTTCTTGAAGGCCAGTTGATGTTGGCTACACTCGCGATCCAGGCACCACGGAATTCTCTTTTGATTTCCGGAAGATTGGTTCTGAAATTTTCTTCAGTTGAAGCTGCTGTTCCTGCTGTTGGCTTTGCAGCCACCGGATTTACTTTTGGTGGGCTTGTATTGTTGGTGGGTTTTGTCGGATTCTTCGTGGAAGGTGTTTTTACCACATTGTTCTGAACGGAACATGAGGCGTAAGACGCAAAAACACCCAATAAAACGATACGTTTTAAATTATTCATTCTCATAGTCACAAAACTACTTTAAAATTTATTTTTATTTCTCAGAGATTATTATGCCAAAATAAGCAATTTAATGGGTTGGTATAGAAAAAAGCCTCGAAAATCGAGGCTTTGATTTTATGTATAAGAGTATATTATGCTTTTGCAGATCTTTCTACTCTTTTTCTTTCTTCTTCTGAAAGGATTTTCTTTCTCATCCTGATGAAGTTTGGAGTTACCTCAATCGCTTCATCACCCTGGATATATTCCATACATTCTTCAAGGGAGAATAAGATTTTCGGAGCAACACCTGTATCTTTATCTTTTCCTGAAGCTCTCATGTTGTTCAACTGTTTTGCTTCTACGATGTTTACTACCAGGTCTCCAGGTTTGTTTTGCTCACCGATGATCATTCCTGTGTAGATTTCTTCACCCGGATCAACGAAGAACTTACCTCTATCCTGTAGTTTAGCAATTGAGTATTCTGTAGCAGGACCTGTAGTTTTGCTGATCAAAACACCATTGTTTCTTCCAGGGATAGCTCCTTTGAAAGGCTTATATTCTGTGAAACGGTGTGCCATAATAGCTTCACCAGCTGTAGCTGTTAACATCTGAGAACGTAGTCCGATCAAACCTCTTGAAGGAATTTCGAACTCCATGTGCTGCATTTCACCTTTAGTTTCCATGATATGAAGGTCTCCTTTTCTCTGAGTTGCCAAATCGATAACTCTTGAAGCAAATTCTTCAGGAACATCAACAACCAAAGATTCGTAAGGCTCACATTTTTCACCGTCAATTTCTTTGAAGATAACCTGCGGCTGACCGATTGTCATTTCGTACCCTTCTCTTCTCATCGTTTCAATCAAAACTGACAAGTGAAGAATACCTCTACCGAATACTAAGAATGTGTTTGCATCATCAGTCTGCTGAACCCTTAATGCCAGGTTTTTCTCTAATTCTTTAGTTAATCTTTCTTTCAGGTGGTTAGAAGTAACATATTTACCATCTTTACCAAAGAAAGGTGAATTGTTGATAGAGAACGTCATGTTCAATGTAGGCTCATCAATTGCCGTTCTTTCCAATGGCTCAGGATTTTCAAGATCTACGAAAGAGTCTCCAATCTGGAAAGCATCAAAACCTACTACAGCACAGATATCTCCTGCCTGTACTTCTGTTACTTTTTTCTTTCCTAATCCTTCAAAAACGTAAAGTTCTTTTACTTTTCCTTTTACAATTTTACCGTCTGCCTGAGCAAGACCGATCCACTGAGATTCTTTGATCTCACCTCTTGTCACTTTCCCGATTGCAATTCTTCCTAAGAAAGAAGAGAAATCAAGAGAAGTAATCTGCATCTGAAGATTTCCTTCGGTTACTTTCGGTTCCGGAACATATTGTAAAATACCATCTAATAGTGGCAGGATGTCTTCAGTCTGCTCTAATGAAGTGTTGAACCATCCTTGTTTTGAAGATCCATAGAATGTAGGGAAATCCAATTGCTCTTCTGTAGCCTCAAGGTTAAAGAACAAATCGAATACTTTATCATGAACTTCGTCCGGACGGCAGTTTGGTTTATCTACTTTATTGATAACCACTAGTGGTCTTAATCCTAATTCCAATGCTTTCTGCAGTACGAATCTTGTTTGCGGCATTGGTCCTTCGAACGCATCCACCAACAAAATAACCCCATCAGCCATTTTCAATACTCTTTCTACTTCCCCACCAAAATCGGCGTGACCAGGAGTATCGATTACGTTAATTTTTGTGTCTTTATAAGTAACAGAAATATTCTTGGATAAGATTGTGATCCCTCTTTCTCTTTCAAGATCGTTGTTATCCATAATTAACTCCCCACTCTCCTGATTTTCTCTGAAAATGTTGGTAGCGTGAATGATCTTGTCAACCAAAGTCGTCTTCCCGTGGTCAACGTGTGCGATAATCGCAATATTTCTAATGTTTTGCATAAAAGATTTTTACGGGTGCAAAAGTAGTGATTTTTAATGAAAAAATATTTAGTTATACAAATATTTAATATTTTGTTTAAAATACTTATTGGCAATAGAATAAAAAAAGGGTGTTCGAAAACACCCTGTATGATTATGCACATATTACTATTTCGCAAGGATCTACTGCAGGCGGTTCTCCGCAAATAATGTCAAATTCTCCGCAATTACTGGAGAATCCTGTTCCCCATCCCCATTTTACGATACAGGTATCTGCGTCTTTACACTTTACCATTCCTTTCGTAATTCCTCCAAGAACTGATTTCATTTCAGTTCTGGAAATTTTTTTGAGATTTTTCATGTTGATTTGTTTATTTGTTATTAGCCTGATAAAAATATAAAAAAACATACAACAAAAGTATATTTTTAAAATATTTAACATTTTTAATATCAATGCCTTATCAACCTGTATAACAAAACCAGGTCAATTAAGACAACAAGAATGAATTTCATGAGAAAGGATTTTTTGGAAACTTTATGATTGAAAATGATCATTCCTGAGACTGCTCCAATAATTCCCCCTAGCAGGGAAATTCCCAAAAGGGTATTTTCAGAAATTCGCCATTGATGTTTTTTGGCTTGCCATTTGTCAAAACCAAAAACCCCAAATGTAACCAGGTTTGTTATGAACAGAAAAGGAATCATTCAAAATTAATTTGCTGCAAAATTAAAGTTTAATTTATAGAGAAGATCCAATATTTTAAGATTTCAAGAAACAAGGCATAGCGAAGATTAAGTATTCTGATTTTTAAGTTTAAGGCAAAAGATTTACTACCAAAATAAGATTTTATAAATTTGCCTTTCATAAAAACAAATCAATGACAGTACATGATCTGGCCGGAAGCTATACTATTGAAGGAAGCAACCAGGAGGAATCTTCCGTGCCCACCTACCATGGCCTATTAACCTTATCCCTTGATGAGAACAACCGAATTATTGCCCAATGGATGATTGGTGACCACCAGCAAAATGGTACAGGATTTTATAAAGACCAGATTTTAGTGATTAACTTCAACTACAAAGGGGAAGACCATAAAACCTATAAAGGTGTTGCTGTATACCGATGCCTGAATAAGGATGTGCTGGATGGATTCTGGTCTGAAAAGCATGGTAATCCTTTGTATCTCGGGAGTGAATATTGTGTAAGAATTCCGAATTCTAAGTTTCTGAATTAGTTTTTTAGTTGGAATAAAAACTTTCTCAATAAAAAAGCTGCCTTTTTCAAGACAGCTTGGTAGTTATTGAAATTGAATAACTTATTTTTTAGCTTTTACATCGATAGCAATTTCGATATCTTTGCTGATCATCCATTCTGCCGGATCAGCTTCTGAAGTACCGAATTTAATTCCCCAGTCTGCTCTGTTTACCGTAAATTCAGCCTGAATAGCTGCTGAGTTTTCTGCTACATCCACTTTAGCAGGGAAAGTAACATTCATTGTTTTTCCTGATAATGTAAGGTTTCCGCTTACTGTTTTATTAGCTCCTGCTACCGCATCTTTTGGTGCTTCTTTCAAATCTGTAACACTTGTAATCTTGAAATCTGAGGTAGGATTTTTTGCTACATCAAAGAAATCAGGGTTTTTAAGGTGAGCTTCAAGATCTGCAGGTTTTTTATCTTTTTCCGTTACTGAAGCCGGATCTACTTTGATAGAGTTCATGTCAATCACAAAGTTTCCAGCAGAAACCTGACCTCCATCAACACTGATATCTCCTGATTTTACAGTAAGTGTTCCCCAACGAGGAGCCATTCCTCCTTTGTGGAATGCTTTCCAGTTTACTATTGAACCTACTGTATCTACTGCCAATGTTTCTCCTTTGCTTTCTGCTACGGTTTGCTCCTGAGCTGTAGCTGCAGTCTCCGCAGATTTTCCTTTATCACATGATGCTAAAAGCAATCCTACTCCCACAAATGCAATTACGCTAATTTTTTTCATATTGAACTGTTTAAAAAAGTTTGTTGAAATTTTGTTGTTTTCGGGTACAAAAGTATGAAAACCTATTTGTAGCATCCTTACCATACATCAAGAAATGTGGTATTCTTTATATTATTGGCATTTATAAATCCATTTCCGAGACACCTCTCTTCTATACTTCGAATATTTCATTTGTAAAAAACAGCCGGCCTTATGTATTTTCTATAGAACTTAAATTGATATTCAGAAAAAAATCAAAATTGTGTAGATAATTTTCAAAAATTATTATCTTCGTGATTAGTCACAGCCTAATAACCAAACAGGGGAAGCCGAAAACCGTTGTGAATTGCTTTCAAAAATTATTATCTTCGTGATTAGTCACAGCTGATTTCATATTGGGACAAAAGGTAGCTATGTTGTGAATTGCTTTCAAAAATTATTATCTTCGTGATTAGTCACAGCATCCACTCATCATTATCAACATTCTTTCCTGTTGTGAATTGCTTTCAAAAATTATTATCTTCGTGATTAGTCACAGCCAGATATAATGTTTATGATCAAAGAAGGAAGTTGTGAATTGCTTTCAAAAATTATTATCTTCGTGATTAGTCACAGCATAATACGACAAAAGTTGACGTGTAAAAATGTTGTGAATTGCTTTCAAAAATTATTATCTTCGTGATTAGTCACAGCTTCAGGATGAATATTGGGTAGAAGATTTATGTTGTGAATTGCTTTCAAAAATTATTATCTTCGTGATTAGTCACAGCATGCTTATAGGATAAGCATTAGTGACTGCAGTTGTGAATTGCTTTCAAAAATTATTATCTTCGTGATTAGTCACAGCTTTTGTTCCTCAAGATCTATTATTCTTTGTGTTGTGAATTGCTTTCAAAAATTATTATCTTCGTGATTAGTCACAGCCGGAAGTATCTAAAGCCGCCAAAGCGGAGTGTTGTGAATTGCTTTCAAAAATTATTATCTTCGTGATTAGTCACAGCTTTGGTTTTAAATAAATGAAACGTAAATTTGTTGTGAATTGCTTTCAAAAATTATTATCTTCGTGATTAGTCACAGCATCAAAAAACTTTGACAGATGCAAAAGTATGTTGTGAATTGCTTTCAAAAATTATTATCTTCGTGATTAGTCACAGCGTGCCAGCAGGCTCAGTACAGTTTGAACATGTTGTGAATTGCTTTCAAAAATTATTATCTTCGTGATTAGTCACAGCTCTAAACAACGGCATTCTGTTAGGCGCTGCGTTGTGAATTGCTTTCAAAAATTATTATCTTCGTGATTAGTCACAGCTGATTTAATTTCTCACAAATATATAAACTTGTTGTGAATTGCTTTCAAAAATTATTATCTTCGTGATTAGTCACAGCTTTAAGTATAATGGTAAAACTGAAATCGTTGTTGTGAATTGCTTTCAAAAATTATTATCTTCGTGATTAGTCACAGCACTCATTAGTTTCAGGCGCTTGGGCCACTGGTTGTGAATTGCTTTCAAAAATTATTATCTTCGTGATTAGTCACAGCGTTAAATTATCATTAAAGGGTCTGAATAATGTTGTGAATTGCTTTCAAAAATTATTATCTTCGTGATTAGTCACAGCAATTTCATAATTTGGAAGAGTAGTTTCTACGTTGTGAATTGCTTTCAAAAATTATTATCTTCGTGATTAGTCACAGCCTCAAAAAATAATCTACTGGTTTTCAGTAGATTATTTTTGTTTTTAGGAATTAAAATTCAGAATAATTCAAGCTGCTGAAAAGTTGGTGGTGGCTCTTCTTTATTTCTGGCAAAAAAGATTTCAATGTCTCCAAATTGTTTATCGGTAATGCACATGATGGCCACTTTCCCGGCTTTCGGCAGCATAAATTTCACTCTTTTGATATGTACTTCTGCATTTTCACGGCTTGGACAGTGGCGTACATACATCGAAAACTGAAATAACGTAAAGCCGTCATCAATTAATGCCTTCCGAAAGCGGTTTGCATCTTTCATATTCGCTTTCGTTTCGGTCGGGAGGTCATATAATACTAAAACCCACATAATCCGGTATGCATTAAACCTTTCGGCATTCATAGCAGTTGAGGATAAGAGATCAGCCGTTTTTCTCCTGTATAGCATTTGTAAAGCGACGAAGCCGTTGTTTTTACAGCAACCAGCAATGGCCTTGTTTTATCATCTATGCTCACATCTTTGGTTGCAATCTGCAGAATATGTGCTTTAAATTCTTTCGTCAGTTCTTCCGTATCAGGATGAATTTTCAGCCACTGCATCACCAGTAAATCAACAAATGGACGGTAAGGTTCCATCAAATCGTCTGCAAGACAGTACGGATTGTATTTATTTTTATGAAAAATACCAAGAACAGGCAGCAGTCCTGTCTCCACAATGGCTCTTGCAACAATGCTTCTAAGAACTGCATACCCGAAATTAAAAAACTGATTGGGAGAGTCTCCAAAACGCTGTCTCAGAAAATCCAGGCTGATCAGATATTTCCAGTAATGCTGCGCCGCAATCCCTTCCATATTTGTTATGTCGCCGGACTTTACATTTCTCTGATATTCAATCATCGGTTCGTAATAATTCCCAAGTTTCATCAGGACATTTTTCTGGTTTTCAATCTTACATTCCACTGTCTGCTTCCAAAGCTGTTTTTTCAGCGGTTCACTGGCTTCCAGCTGATCTTTTACTCTGTCGGAATGTTCGGTATGACCATAAAATGGAAGCATAATGCCATGTGGCAAATGATGCGCATCACAACTCACCACCACGACATTATTGCCCATCATTTTCTGAATCAGATTGTGCGAAATAGTAATCTGATAATGATCCAGCATCAGCAAACCCAGGTCTTCCACAGGAATACTCCCCTTCTCCGTTTTGGTTTCCGGACAGAGAATTTTCATTTGCTCATCTTTGAGCTTGAGATAAGCGGCATTGCCTATATAGATAGAGCGAGTAATCATAATACTATGTTTTCAAAATGTTACCTAAACGGTCAACATTTAATTTTATACAATTTTCCTTAATCATAGAACCATCAATTGCTCGTTCCATTTTATTCAAGGTTGAAAGTTCCGCTTTATTAACTATAGATGTAGCAATATCCTGTCTTACAAAGAAAATTTGACTTCCTGAAAAACTTACTACTTTGTAAATTCTTTCATTTTTCTCTTTTGCTATATTTTTAAAATCAATATTATTTATATTTTCCAATTCATCATCAGATGGAATATAAACCAAATCATTCGGACATAAGTAGAAATCATTTGTACCTTTTAAATCAACAACAGACAAACCTTGCTTTTGTCTTTCAATAACTTCATTCAAAGGAATGGTTTCATAACTTCTCTTTCCTTTTTCATCTTCATAAACAGCAAAGAATAGATTAGTTCCTTTTGCAGCTTCCACATATTTGTCTTTCTTGTTTCCTGTTTGTCCCACCTGAAATTTACTTCCCAATTCAAAAACTCTTACTTTATTGATGGGTTGATGCGATTTTCCATCATTGTATTTTTCAATATTTTTATTCAAATCGTCAATTCCTTCTGGTGAAAAAGCCAGTTCAGGATTCCCGTCTTTAAATGCTAAATAATTTTTGAGTATTTTCTGAATTCCTGTATCCGTAATAGAGCCTATTGACTTTAAGTCAAACGAACTATCAAGGCTTTTCCTTGTTGCTGTTAAAATTTTCCCTTTCGGAACTTTTACCCAGGGTAAATCCACTTTACCGGAAATCGTGTCTTTGTGCATTGGTTTCCTAATCGCCCAGTTTATTCCCTTCTGTTCTACTCTTTCCTTATTTTTTGTACCGTCTTTCTCAACATACTTTTCGTAATAATTAGTCGCTTTATTAATAACACGAAGATTTTGCTTAAAACTAACAATAATAGTTTCCAAATTATGTTTAACATCTAGCGTAAAATTTTCCCAAGGCTTTAAAAATTGTTTTGGCACTTCCCTTTCAATTTTCTCTCCTGTTTTGGCATCATTGTAAACTACTTTTTCAAACTTCATCAATTTCTTTTTCGAATCGTATCGTTTGGTATCCGATTTTGCCGATTGATTATTTAATAAATTCACGTGATCTTTTGTAGCACATGCAATCACCAAAGCATCTAAAGCGTGATGGCGGTGGTCTATTCTTTTCTTTGAAAACCCTTTGGAATATTCAATAGGAACGGTTGGCAAAAACTTTTGATAATTCTCATTCCAGGTAGTAAAATCTGTTGAATTGGTGAGTTGGTTCATTCTTTCAAAACGTGGCAAAATCAAGTCATTCCAAACATCATTCAATCCCCAATTTTGTTTCAGTTGGGAAGTGATTTTTCCATTTCCGGGAACAATATTCTTAGAATTCACACCTTCGTCTGAACCGTCTTCTACACGAACAATATTGGATAAAACACCCGAAATATATTTGCTGATGTATCTTGTATCGTTCAATTGGCGTTCAATCATTTTCTCAGGAATATCTTCTAAAAGAAGCTTATTTCTTTTACTGCGGTTATTAGCATAATGTTTTTTGACGAAATCTTCGTATTGATCAGCTTCAAAAACCTTTACACTTTTTCCGAAACCAAGCTCAATAATAGTTCCTCCAAACTGCTTAATAAATCCAAGTCCGATGTAATTATCTTTCAGTTTATTAACCGCAGATTCACAAATTACTTTATTACTAAAACTATCATCAAAATATCGGCTCTGCGGAATAATGTGCTCAATTTCGTATTCTGGCGTAAACAATTTATTCAAAGGAATAATTTGCCCCGTGTAAGGCGATTTGTATTTCTGTTCCAACCAAAGTTTATATCGTTTTAAATCTGAAGGAGAAGGTTGCGCCGTTCTGCTTATTTTTAAATATTCATCTTCAATCTCAATGCCTGAATTCAAAACACCATCTTCATAAATTTTCAGAATTTCTTGTTGCATCGGCGAAAACGGACGAACATTTTCTACAGAACGATCATTCATCATTTCAGCCAATAGAGCTTTAATGCGGAGATTGGTATTTTCGTTTTCAGTAATCTGATTCGTTAGTTTTTTTCTATCGTCAGCCGGAAGTTTCATTTCCCTTCCTAACTCTATATGAATTTCATAGAAGAAGTCTTTTGCTCCATTTCCATATTTTAGCCAAATATCCTTTACAACACGTAAAGTTTCTGTAATCACCTGTTCTACAATTGGATTTCGAAGTGAATGCTGTTTAAAATCCTTTAAAAATCCTTCTAAATCTTCGGCAGAATTCCATTTTCCAATCATTGAAGCTTCTGAATGTCTTCCATAAACAAGGTATTGAGCCAACCACAATTGTAAACCCTGAAAATCATTTTCAGTCGTAAGATGAACTGCCTTTTCTCTTATTCTATCTTTTATATTCTCATCATATTCTCCATTGATGATTTTCTGAATTCTATCTTTTGAAGACTTATCAATATCAGCATAGTTCCAATATTTACCCAATCGCATTAAAGGCAGCAATTTCTTAATTGCTTTTTCCGAAAAAGAACCATATTCACTTTTAAAAGGCGGGAATTTCTTAAACGCTTCGATAAAAGAACTTTCATCCAAAGCATTTTTAGCCGCAAAAGATTTCAAGGCTTTTTCATATTCTATTTTATCATTGACGGAATAGATGATGTGCCAAATTTTCTGCTCAATGTCCCTTGTCAGGAAATCATCAGAAATGTTTTCTACTTTATCCAATCGATAAGAAATCATCGTTTTGGTTTCGTTGCAGGGATATTTCTTGTCTTCTACATAATTCCAGCGATATTTTTCTGCTTCAGCGTTAAGCAATTTTTTATTAATATCTTTTTGTTCCAAAAGAAATTTAATCAATGGCTTTTGCTCAATTTCTTTTCTATTATTTAAAAATTCAAACAGACTTTCAAAATCTTTGTTCGTATTTAAAAATTCTTTGGTAACATTCGCTTCATCGTCCTTTCTGTAAATATTCAGATTATACATCCATTGCCAAAGACGAAATTCCTGATAATAAGGATTTGATTTTGGAATGGCTTTTAAATATTGTGTATGCTCTATTCCATTTTCATCTTTATATTTTCTAAACTCTAATGTACAGTTGGAAATAGATGATTTCTGGCTTCTCAAAGGTCTTTGGTAGAAAATAAGATCATCCATTAAAAGATGAACAAAATCTTTCTTGCTTAAAGTCAGTTGATGAGACTCGTTGTTTCGGTACAACTCACGAATGCAGTCATTATACAAATCATCATTTTGTAATTCCTGATGAAACTCCTTTTGCTTTTCTAAAATTTGTTTTAGCTCATCTTTATAGAATTTTCTTTCAATCGTCCGAACCAATTTTCCTTTAATTTTTTGTTTCGGATTTAGAAGAAGTGTTTCGTAGATATAAGTTCCAACGGTTTTATGAGACTGCTCTATTTCCTGTTCGGTTTTGGTTTTTATTGCAATCCAATCTTTTTCAGAATCAACTGCTTTGAAAGTTCTTTTAACTTCCCCACTTTTTAAAATGGATTCACTTACAATAAATTCTTTTGTACGATCAATCCAGTCTTCAGTTTTAACAATTTGCTTGTCATATTTCCAACCATTTTCAAAATAAACATCATATAGAATTTTTCCTTTAATATTTTCACCAGAATTAACAATCCTCTCAACTTTTAATCGAATAAATGTTTTATCTTTTTCCTCTTCAAAATCCTCACCACGCAATTGATAATACCCTCGTTTCTGATTAAAGTTTAAAAGAATCCAGGTCAATTCTTCCTTTTCAATTTTTTGAGAAAGTGCTTTTTTGCGGAGATAATAGATTGTCCAGTCGTAAGGAATTTTTAAATCCTGTCCGTTTGCTTTAAAATCTTCAAGCATTTCGTTGAAAGAGTTTTGGAAAAGGAATGAAAACTTTCCATCCCAATTTTCCCACGCCAATTTGGGTTCGGTTTCAACTTTAAACTTCCCGAATCTTTTTTCAAAATCAATTTGTGAAGCATAATGTTGTGGAAGAAAATTTAAAAGATGTAAAACTCTGTGTAGTCGTTCTCTCCTCAATAAAAATCGTTCACGTAATCTTCTCACGCTTCTGTATTTTGTACGTTCTGCGGTTTGCGAAACAGAATTCCCTTTTCCAAAATCGCCCAGAATATCCTGTGACATTGGAATAATCCTGCTACCCATTCCAAGAATTTCACCTTGTTTGTGTTCAAAATCCTGTTTTACCAGGGCCCATCCAATAGAGTTCGTTCCTAAATCTAATCCAAGTATATTTTTCATTTTGATAATCAGTATTTTACATTTAAAAATATAAATTATTTTTTGACTCCGCACAAATTTAAACAAATATATCTTAACTTTGTCTAAAATTGATAGTAATACAATTGACGAATTGAATTTTATGAGGCACCAATCTCATTTTATAAATTTCCCGAGAATTTGTAACTGGTCAATATTTTATTAATGACTAAGCATAAACTAAGTTTTAAGAAATTAGATCGTGCGGAGTCAGTTGTGAATTGCTTTTCACTGAGGCTACTCTTATTCGAGTAGCCTTTCTTATTCTACTCTTAATAGATATTTTCATCGTTATTAATTTTTTGATACCATATAAAAGTAGCAATAAAAAAAGTATCCAAATTATGGTTTCCCGTAAATACATTTCCATTTTTTCTTCTATATTTGTATTAATAATTTTGAAAAGCAATTCACAATAAGGATTATTCCGTTGTGAAAACATTTGGGTCGCCTCTTGTCCATAATCAGGGGGCTTTTTTTATGCCAAATGTTTCAGTAAACGCCATTAAATAATTATAAATAAATTAGTGAACTAAAACATTCAAGGCGAGGCAACTCGCCTTTTTTCGTTTTAAAACCCTATTTTAGCTATCCGAAAACAGAACAATGACGACCGTAGAATTTATACAGAAACAGCTTAATATTTCTGAAAAGAGCATCAGCAATACGTTACAATTATTAGCAGAAGACTGCACTATTCCCTTTATTTCCCGCTACCGAAAAGATAAAACCGGAAACCTTGATGAAGTACAGATCGAACAGATTTCAAAAATCAGCAAGCAGTTTGAAGAGATAGGTAAAAGAAAGGAATCCATTTTAAAATCTATAGAAGAGCAGAATGCTTTGACTCCTGAACTTCAACAGAGAATTGAAGACAGCTTTGATATCCAGGAGTTGGAAGACCTTTATCTGCCTTTCAAAAAACGTAAGAAAACCAAAGCTGATGCGGCCAAGGAAAAAGGACTGGAACCTTTAGCCAGGATTATTATGAGCCAGAAAAACAATAACATACATTTCCTGGCTTCAAAATACCTTACCCACGAAGTTACCTCTGAGGAAGAAGCCCTTCAGGGAGCGAGAGATATTATGGCAGAATGGATCAATGAAAATATGTACGTCCGTAAAAATCTCCGCAGGCTCTTTCAGCGTAAGGCGGTCATCACTTCAAAAGTGGTAAAAGCTAAAAAAGACGAAGAAGATGCGCAGAAATTCTCCCAATATTTTGAATGGGAAGAAAGTCTCAACCGGACACCTTCCCACAGGCTTCTCGCTATGTTAAGAGCCGAAACAGAAGGCTTTGTAAAAACGAATGTAGGAATAGATAAAGAAGAAGCCATTGATTTTATTGAAAAAGCTGTCATTAAATCCAATAATGAAAGTTCGGAACAAATTGCACTGGCCATAAAAGACAGCTATAAAAGGCTTCTGGAACCGGCCATTTCAAATGAAGCCCTGCAGGAAGCCAAAGAAAAAGCAGATAAAAAAGCGATTGAGATTTTCTCTGAAAACTTAAGCCAGCTGCTTCTTGCACCCCCTTTGGGAGAGAAAAGAATTCTGGCAATAGACCCTGGATATCGAAGCGGATGCAAAGTGGTATGCCTGGATGAAAAAGGAGACTTACTGCACAATGAAACCCTCTACCCTCACGCCCCGCAGAATGAAAGCGGAATGGCCATGAAAAAGATCCGTTCCATGGTGAATGCCTATAATATTGAAGCTATTTCCATTGGTAACGGAACAGCAAGCCGCGAAACAGAATTCTTTATTAAAAAGATTGCTTTTGACAGGCCCTTGCAGGTTTTTGTGGTTTCGGAAGCCGGGGCATCAGTCTATTCTGCAAGTAAAATCGCAAGGGATGAATTTCCTTCGTATGATGTAACAGTACGTGGAGCGGTTTCTATTGGAAGAAGACTTTCTGATCCGCTGGCCGAACTGGTGAAAATTGACGCCAAATCTATTGGTGTAGGTCAGTACCAGCATGATGTAGATCAGACACAATTAAAAAATGAGCTGGATTCTACGGTGATGAAATGTGTCAATTCTGTGGGAATCAATTTAAATACCGCCAGCAAGTCGCTTCTGAGCTATGTTTCAGGAATCGGAGAGAAAATGGCTGAAAATATTGTCAATTACCGTACTGAACATGGAGCTTTTGAAGACAGAAAGCAGCTTAAAAAAGTTCCAAGACTTGGAGAAAAAGCCTTTCAGCAGGCTGCAGCTTTTGTAAGGATCACGAATGCCAAAAATCCGCTGGATAATTCTGCAGTACACCCTGAAGCTTATGGAATTGTAGAAAAAATAGCCGGAGACTTAGGCATTAAAACTGATGAACTGATTGCCAACAAAGAAAAAATAGCTCAGGTAAAGCCGGAAAGCTATATTACAGAAGAGATCGGCATCTTAGGAATTAAGGATATTTTAAAAGAGCTTGAAAAACCGGGACTGGACCCAAGAAAAGCAGCAAAAGTATTTGAATTTGATCCGGGGGTTAAAAGCATCAAAGATTTAAAAACAGGTATGATTCTTCCGGGAATCGTCAATAATATTACCGCTTTTGGATGTTTTGTAGATCTTGGAATCAAAGAAAGCGGACTGGTCCATATTTCCCAGCTGAAAGACGGATTTGTTTCAGATGTCAACGAGGTGGTAAAACTTCACCAGCATGTTCGCGTAAAGGTAACCGAAGTGGATGAGGCGAGGAAAAGAGTGCAGCTGAGTATGGTTTTGTAATTGATTTCAAGTTAAAATATAACAACAAAACAGTCATTTTGAACACAAAGAACTTAATTTTCGATCTGGACGGAACATTATGGGATCCCAGAGCAACAATCATCAAAATATGGAATGAAGTATTAGGAAAACATCAGTTGATCAAAAGAGAACTGAAACCTGAAGACATGGACCAATATATGGGATTATTGGCTCATGATATTATAAAAGATATCATTCCAGGTCTTTCGGATCTGCAGGCACAGGAACTTCTTTCTGAAATTGTAGCCCGGGAAAACAAAGTACTTCGCATACAGGGTGGAATTTTATATGATGGCGTGGAAAATACTCTTAAAAGCATGGTTAATACCCATTCTCTTTTTATCGTCAGCAATTGCCAGGAAGGTTATATTGAATCATTCCTGGAATATTACCGGTTCAACGATCTGTTTGTTGATTTTGAATCTCACGGACGAACCAAAAAGCCAAAATCTGAAAACATCCGGCTGCTTATGGAGAGAAATCAGCTGTCCGCAGAAGATTCTGTGTACATTGGTGATACTCAAACCGACTATGATTCAGCCGGCTCTAATGGATTACCCTTTATTTTCTGTAAATATGGATTTGGAAAGCTGGCAGATTCCCTGTATGAGCCGGCAGTTTCTACGTTTTCACATTTGGGAATGCATATTTAAGATAGTACAAAATAAAAGGCGTTTCTCTGGAGACGCCTTTATCTTATTTTCACCTTGTTCATACCATTTGTATAAGAATCTTCAAAACCTTATCTGGAATTTAAATTTTGTAAAAAAAAATAAATATCCACATCAGATGGAATGTTCAATTTTTTCCGTAATCTGTTTTTCTTGGTCTGCACCGATCTGTGCTGCATAAATCCGTACTGAGCAATCTCTTTGGAAGAAAAACCCAGCTGTATCATGGCACAAAAAGAAAGTTCATTTATTGATAACTTAGGATGAATTTCAAGAAGCCTATTCACTAATTCAGGATAAGCCTCCTGATATTCGTTAAAAAATACAGGATCATTATTCTTTGCCAAAAATATCAGTCTTTCATCATCAATAGACATTTTTTTCATTAAAAACTCTGTCTCTAATTCTCTTTCTTCTATAATTTTATGTTTTTGAGCAATTTTTCTGTTATGGATATAATAAACAATTACAATAAGGGCAATTAATAAAAAAACGATTCCATTATACATAATGGTTAGACTTCGTTTTGCTGTCTCATCTTTCTCCTTTTCCTGCGTCATTTTATCAACAGAAGTATTGACAGACTCCTCCCATACACTCCTGAGACTATCCTTTATTTGGGTGTATTTTTCCAGATAATCCTTTTCTTTTAAATCATTGTTTAGCTTTTTATACGTCTTGGCAATTGCCTGATATAATACAGGAATCTGATATACCCTTTGTGTTTTCTTGAGTATTTCCAATGATTTACTATAATATTCTAATGCCGGGGTATATTCTTTTTTTGCAAATAAAAAATCTCCATAATAAAAATAGGTGAGAGCTCTTTGAGAATCCCAGTAATCTCTTTTTCTTAAAAGAGAAAGCGCTTTATCAAAATACACTCTTGCTGAATCCTCATTTTTACCATACAGTAAATAGTGATTGGCAATCATAGAATTGATGACGGGTGTAGGTTTTACGTCCAAAGCCTTATGTAAATAAATCAGTGAAGAATCAATTGAATTGGTATTCCTTAGAAAGTCAGCCCTATTTGCATAAACCAGAGACAAAATTTCGCGGTCTTGTTTATCTTTTATTTGTTTTCCATAATAAACTGCCCTTGAATTATACTTAATTGCTTTTTTATAAAGACCTATTACATAATTGGCCTGGCCATATTCCTGATATAACTTAGCAGACAGATAGTTATCATTTGCTTCTTCAAGGCTTTCTTCGGCAAGCTGCAGATATTGGAATCCTTTTTCATACATGCCAACAGTTGCATAGATATTACCCAGATTAATATATGAAAGCACCTCACCTCTCTTATAATCCTGCTTTTTACTGATTGTATTAAATTTCTTATTAAGGTCAATCAGCTCTTTCTTCCTGCCGCTTACTCTTAAATCCTCATTAACCTTTACCAACATACTATCTATATATTTAGGAGTATAGGTTTGGGAATATAATAGTTGAGAAAAAGACAGATATACCAGGATGCTTATCAATATTTTTAAAAATCGATTAAGCTTTAGTGTTTGCATAGTAATTCTATAATGATTAATTCAAAGGTGGCAAAAATTGATGATAATTCTTAACAATATAAAATCATTTAACAGAATATGCATAACAAATTTTTATAACCGAATTGTACAGTGCAATTTTGTTGCCATAAAATTAAATAAAAATAAGAATACTTGCAAAATTATTCGTAATTTTAGTTAAAATGAAAAAAAATTAATTATTAATAAATACTGATTAAATAAAACCCATAAACGGAATCGATATAGGAATAAATAAACCAAAAATTCACCTTACATTGCTATAGATAAATATGTTTTTGAAGCAGCTGTATAATTTAATGAAGTTGAAGTTCACTGATACGTTATAAATTTCTTGTAAAAAAGCATTTTCCATCACTTAAAAAAGTTGTAGTACCACAAAAGGCCAAATGATGTACTTTTGATGTACCTATAATCTTGCTTAGGTGAAATATCAAATCTAAATTTACAGCACAATATTTCTATGAACTGACTTGGTGCATAATGAAAATGCCCGGCTTGAAAATCTTGCCAAGTTTTTAAAACAGAAATAGATGCTTCTCTATAATTAGATTTAATTTTCAATAACAAAATCAGTTTTCATTTTGATTTTTAGCGATCTATAATACTGATCAAAGTTGCTACTCCCGTTTTACGGGAGTTTTTATTTGACGGCTATTAGAAATACAGCCTCAAAAGCAAATATAAAAACAGAAAAAGCCGTTATCGGCTAAAACATATATTATTAAATTACAGTGTTTTCAACCCATAACGGCAAAAAAAAGAATACAATATCAGGCTTACGCAGAGCCATTTGAATTACCGCTGATTAAATTTCATCTCCAACTGATAACAGTTATTCTTTATTATTTTAAATAAGAAAATTATTTATAATCTTTAGAACTTCTTCTAGGATCTTTTACTTCAGGCCATTTTACCGCCTCTCCTTTTTCATCCTGAGGCATTACCCTCTTTTCCCTGTTAGTGAATTCCGGGTCTTCAGATGCCATGTAAGCCAAAGCTGCTGTTAAAATCACATTGTTTTTCACCTCATCAAAAACGATCTTGTCATAAGTATCTTTCGTAGTATGCCAGGTATATCCGAAATAGCCCCAGTTCAGAGAACCCAAAGAAAATCCCGGCACTCCTGCCGCCACAAATGAAGCATGATCAGAGCCACCTCCACCAGGCATCCCGGGGAAATCAGTTTTGATATGGCCTTTTACAGCCTTTGGAACTCCATCAAGCCATTTTCCGATATAGTCGTACGCTTTTACAAATCCCTGACCGCTGATGTTTACCACGCGCCCGGTTCCGTTATCCTGATTAAAAGCAGCCTGCACACCTTTTATGATCTGAGGATTATCCGCAACAAAACCGCGTGAGCCGTTTAATCCCTGTTCTTCACTGCCCCACAGCCCGATTACAATAGTACGTTTATTATTGGGATAATATTTCTTCAGAATCCTCATGGTTTCAAGCATGGTAATCGTGCCGGTTCCATTATCTGTAGCCCCTTGAGCTCCGTCCCATGAATCAAGGTGAGCAGAAAGAATAACATATTCATCAGGCTTTTCTTTGCCTTTGATCATTCCAATTGTATTGAAACTTTTGGCTTCTGGAAGTATTTTTGACTGAGCATCAATTTTGATTTTAGGCTTTCCTCCTTTTTCTGACATTCTGTACAGCATTCCATAATCCTCCACATCAATATCAATCATTGGGATTTTGCTTGTTTTTGCTCCGAATATCCTGTTGGCGCCCATGATTCCTGTCCAGTTCGAAATGGCAATTCCTGCCGCCCCTGCTTTTTCCAGAGCATCCGGAAGGCTGTTGTTATCATATCCTATATTCTTTATATAAGATGTAAAATCTTTGGCAGCCTGGTCTTTTTCTGCTTTCAGCTTTTCATACAGCTCAGGAGTTGCAAATTCTTTGATCTGCTCATCAGAACGTCCGACTTTCTGATACTGTGCCATCAGCACAATTTTTCCTTTTACAGAAGGGAGCCATTGGTCAAATTCTGCTTTAGAAGTTACTTTCGGAAGAATAACCACTTCTGCCTCAACAGCCTTTTTAGTAGCAGGACTCCATGCTAATTGCGTTGCAGACAGAGACTTTACACGTGGAAATGTCATATCCACATGAGTAATTCCTCTCTGCCATCCCTTCCATGTTCCAAATTGCTGAAGGTCGGCATCCACGCCCCACGAACGAAGCTTACCTGCACTCCATTCATTTGCCGCCAGCATTTCCGGGGTTCCCACAAGACGTGGCCCTATCCCGTCCAACAGCTCATATGCCAGGTTTTCCAGCTGGGAATTATTATTAACTTCATCTACAAAACTTTTTACGATAGGATCTAACCTTTCTTTTGGGTCAACCTTTACCTGAGCCCAGGAAAACTGAGCAGCCAGCATTACTGCAGGCACTGCAAAAAATCTATTTATCCTCATAATATATATTGATTGGTTTAAAGATAAAAGAAATTAAGGAGATGGTGAAAAAACATCCTAAAAAAGCGGTTTTTCATGATATTATCAACTTCCCCAATGAGTAAAAGAAAAAATGCTAATCACTGAATATAATTCATAAAAAAAGACCATCGATACGATAGTCTCATACAGCATAATTAAATAGTAAAATATCATCAAAACCTTCCTGAAAAACCGGAAATATTTTAACGTACTTCAATAAAAACACCGTTATGTTCAGAAAAAAACCGGCTTCAGAAGCCGGCTAAAGGTGAATTATTTCTTAGCTTCTTCTACAGAAACTTTTCTGAATTCTTTGAACAATTTGCTTAGTTCCAAAGCTGATTTACGAGCTCTTGTACCCGCTGCCTTGTTTCCTTTTTCCGCTTGTTGGTTTGCCTCAGTTGTAAACGCTTCAAATTCTGCGTTGATTTTTTCAATTAGTTCTTTCATTTATTTAAAAATTTAGGCTGCAAATATAGGTTTTATGGTGATTCCAGCCTAATTGTGCAGAAAAAAAATAGTCGATTTAATTATTTTTTTTGAGCATTTTCTAATTTTAATTTAATTTTTAAAATAAAATCCAATGATTACGGAAAATCAATCATGTATTTGAATAGTATGTAAATTACAAGGCTAACAGGTAATAAACCGTTAAGAATCACAATGAATAGAGGAAAATAACATTAGATTCACCGTATTGAACAAATTAAGGAAAACAACATCTGTACTGATGATATTTTCATCAACTGTATCCTTTTTTAATGGATTAATCTTATAATTTTGAATAAAAAAGATCCCATGGATATCATTTCAAAATTTACAGTAGGTTCCGAAGAGGGAATTTCTGATCTCATAACCCTTGTTGATTCTTCTGTTGATACGCTGCATAAAGACTTTGTAAAGGAAGAAAATATTAAAAGATATATTCAGAATGAAATAGATCCGAGAAAGATGATCAATGAGCTGAATGACCTTTCCAACCAGCTTATCATGATGTACGCAGATCAAAAGCCTGTTGGATACAGTATTATCAAAAGCGGCTCTCTTCATCCCGGAATCTCTGGGGGAAAAAGAGCAACAGAAATCAGTTTTGTGATTCTTTCAGCATTTGATTCACCGGAAACAAGGCTGTCACTCTGGAAAAAATGTAGATCTGCAGTAAGCTTCACCGATATTATATGGATTAATATGCTGGATCATGATCCGCTTGCAGTGTTTTTAAAAGAATCCGGCTTTATACCTGTAACCAGTTCAAAAGCAGGCCCTTTTGAGCTTCCGTCCCATATTTTAGAACTGGAGATTAATAAGAAATAGATTAATCATTTTTAACCCTGCATTGTCAGATTTATATAGATATTGAGCAAAGCTATGATTCTCATTTCTATTATCTCATTTAAAATAATTTAACTGAGCATTAGTTTGCATATCTTTGATTTTTATAATTTCTACCTATGAGTGATCAACTGGAAACTATTGAGGATTATTACAGACGTATTCGTAAAGATCAGATCAAAATGTTTGATTCTGAGAATTTTGAAACGGGGAAATCCCATTTTAATATTTCCATGCGGAAGTATTGCAGTTTTAAGAGTCCCTACAACCGCCGCGACTATTACAAAATCAGCTTTATTATTGGGAAAGGCACCATTCATTATGGCGAACATCAGCTGTATATAGATCGTCCTGCTTTATTTTTCCCGTCTCCAAGTATCCCGTATTCATGGGAGTGTGAAAGCGATATCCAGGAGGGATATTTCTGTCTTTTTAACCAGGAGTTTTTTAAAGGAAATTCAGAATTTAATTTGTTTAAAAAGACCTCAATGTTCAAGGAATGGAGCAAACCGGTTGTTTTTCTTACCGAGGAGCAGACCCAGCTGGCCACTCTTTATTTTGAGCAGATCTACAAAATGAATAATTCTGCTTATCCTTTTCGCTGCAGCAGCATCAAAAGCAACCTGGCATCGGTTATGCATCTGGCACTGGAAAACCGTGTAGAAGACATTAATCCGAATGAACTACCTGCAAATGTGCGCCTGTACAAGCTGTTTGATGAACTGCTCAACAAACAATTTCCTCTGGATTCTCCTGCTTATCCGCTGGCTTTAAAAACACCTTCAGATTTTGCCGGGCACCTGAACGTGCATGTCAACCACTTGAATTCTTCTGTAAAATCCGTAACTCATCTTACGACAACACAGATCATTAAGGAAAAAATGTTTGAAGAGTCTAAAAATCTGTTGAAGTATACGAATTGGGATATCGCTCAGATAGGCTATACTTTAGGGTTTGATCAGCCTGCACATTTTAACAACTTCTTTAAAAAGCATGCCCGGACTTCGCCGTTAAAATTCAAGAATTTATCTTAATATTTGATTTTTGCAATTTTTACTTTGTCTTTTAAAATTCAATTTCGTATTTCCCGGCTTACTTTTGCATTGTAAAAATGAATGAATATGTTGAGAGAAGCATCTGAGCAACGAATCAGATTAATTACCATTATGGCGTTCGTGTCTATCCCGCTTTCGGGGTTTGTTACGGACATTTATTTACCATCGTTTCCCTCTATGGCTAAAGAAATGATGGTTTCAGAAAAAGATATCCAGATCACATTGACTTCATATCTGCTGAGCTATGGAATTTCCCAATTGTTTGTAGGGGGAATTCTGGACAGTATCGGACGCTACCGCCCCAAATTGATAGCCTTGTTTCTACTGATTCTGACCAGTATCTTAATTACGATGACGAACAGTATTTTGCTGATCTGTCTGCTTCGTATTCTTCAGGGTGCAGCTGTTTCAGTACTTGTGGTGGCTACACGTGCTATTTTTGTAGATATTTATGACTCGGAAAAAGTAAAGCATTATCTGAGCTATTTTACCATAGTCTGGTCATGCGGCCCTATTCTTGCACCTTTTCTGGGTGGTTATCTTGAGAAAATATTTAACTGGCATGCCAATTTTTATTTTCTGGCCGGCTACGCAGGGTTTTTATTTTTATTTGAATGGTTCTTCAGCGGAGAAAGCCTTCCTCAGAAAAAGAAGCTGGACCTCTCCGAGAATATCAGTCTGTATAAAATGATGCTTAAAAACAGGATATTCATGCTGGGAATTTTCATTTTAGGGCTGAGTTATTCTATAGTAATGCTATTTAATATTACCGGACCTTTTATTATTGAAAACACTTTTCATTTTACTCCGGTAGTTATTGGATATTGTACGCTTATTTTAGGTTTCTCCTGGATGATTGGGGGATTTATCGGGAAACGAAGGCTGACTCTTGATTTTAAGCCCAGAATCTTGCAGCCTATCCTATTGCAGCTTATTTTGATTGCAGGACTGATCATCACGAGTTATTGTGCAGAAAGTCTCTTCATTATGATCCCTTTTGCCTTTTTCATTCATATCTGTTCGGGAATTTTATTTACTTCCTTTTTTACAACAAGCATGCTTTACTTTCCTAAAAATGCAGGAACAGCAGGTGGCCTGATGGGCGGATTGGTATATGTAATCACTTCTGTTACAAGTTTTATCATTTCGGTAAGCGGAACGGTAAGTGAGCAAAAAGATCTTTCCTGGCGTTACCTGATCATTGCATGTTTCCTTTTCGGGATTATCCTTATTATGAATCAGGCTGTGAAAAAAGAAAAAAATACGGTCTCAGAAGCCAGATAATTTTTACTGTTTGTCATTCTGGCGAAAGAATGAGTTTCAATGATCTATACACTTAGACCTTGATTTCTTTTGTTCAGAATGACAATTACAATCTCTATTTTATACCTTCAAGGTATTTTTTGAGAACAATTGCATGACAGTGTTCTTCATCTTTAGCAGCATATAACAACGTAATTTTTTGCTGCTTTTTATGACGTTTGAGGAAATTTTTTCCCAGGTTGCTTTCGTGAAGTTCGTTCATATATTTTTCCGAAAATTCCTTCCAAAGCGTAACATCGTGATGAAACCAAAGCCTTAGCTCTGTGGAAGGAGCAAGGTCTTTCTCCCATTCATCAAGATCAGCATTTTCTTTGGATAGCCCTCTCGGCCACAAACGGTCAACCAAAATACGGTAACCATCATCCGGGGATGGGGTTTCATACACTCTCTTTAAGGCAATTACAGACATTCTTTTTGTTTTAACTTTGGTATAAAACAGCAAAACCTGTTCCTGTAAGGCGGTATTTTCAATTTATTTATCTGTGGCTTTTATAACATTTTACAGCCAATTAGTTTTAATTAAAACTAATTTTCCGTATATTTGTTAGGGTAAGTCATGCTAAAAAATCTTTTTGGATATATATTTTATCCTGCTCTATTATTATAACACTATGTCTGCAAAACAGAATAATATATCAGAACTGGCTTTGGAGCTCGGTCTGGCAATGAGTGAAATGAAAAGCCGTCTTCGACAGAAGATTCAGACTACTATTAATGAGTATGATCCGGATCTTTCTTTTGAACTGATTGAAATTCTCGGACTCCTTTCCCGTAATAATGGAATCAACCAGCAGGAAATAGGAAATAAGGTAAGCAAAGACAAATCAAGCATAACGTATCTCATCAACAGCCTTGTAAAAAGAGATTTGGTGGAACGGATAGCTTATAAAAATGACAGAAGAAATAAGCAGGTTTTTTTGACCCAAAAGGGTAAGCATGTTGTAGAAACCGTTTATCCGTGGGCGTTGGATCTTTACAAAAAGGCGGCTGGCAGTATTGATGAAGAAGAAATCAGCAAAGCGCTGCTCCTGGTAAAAAAAATGACAGCAAACCTGGAAGAATCAGGACCAAAACATAATACAATATGAGAACAATCCTTGTACCCATTGATTTTACATCAACTACGGAAAATGCAGTAAGAATTGCCGCAGACTGGGCAAAAACCTATGAATACCAAAACATTATCTTACTAAAAACAGCGGGAGAATCTGAATTTGATTATTTGCATATCGCAGAGGGACATTCGTTTGTGAATGAAGAAAATGTAAATAATCTGCTGCAAAAAACGGAGGTATTATTCGATCATTTAACCGGTATTATAACGGAAAAATCATCTGAAATAAAGGTTTCAAGGATATTAAGTGATTGGGCTATTACCAGAAGCATCAATGAGCTTTTAAAAAATGAGCCGTCTGTGGAACTGATTATTCTTGGAAGTGACGATCAGACTTCTGCCACCGAGAGCTTTGTTTCTGATCATATTATAAGTATTGCAAGAACAAGTCCGGTGAAGACATTAATTGTCCCTAACGGCTACCATTATACTCCAATTAAGAATATATTTATTCCTTGTGATATAAAGGGAATTAAAAGATTAGAAAGATTGTTTCATCACAAATCCGTCATTCATAAACAGGATGTACATCTGTCATTTCTAAATATCAACACAAGTGAAAAAGAGGATGAAAACAAGAAAAAAGAACTCGAGGATTATATCCGTGAACATTTAACAGAAATCCCAAGCAGCATTCATTATTCTCACGACGAAAATATTATTGATGGGATTCTGGCCTTTGCAGCTTCACATGAAGCAGATCTTATTATTGCTTTACCGGGTAAACACAGCTTTTTATATTATCTGGCTAGCAGGAGTATTTCCGAGGGAATTTATCAGAATACCCACCAGCCTGTATTGATCCTGAAATAGCAAGATCACTGAAAATTAATAATAAATTTTAGTGCTTTCAATTTTAACAAGTTTCTGTTCCTGCATTTTTTTGACATACCTGATCACCGTTTCTACCCGAAGACCGGTTAAGGTTGCTATTTGCTGCCTTGTATAGGGAATCAGAAACGAATAAACCTCCTCAAATCCAAAATATTTTTTTAGGTGATCAAAAAGTTTCATGAGCTTTACAATAGGATCTGAAATCGCCAGAAAACTGGAAATCATATACCTGAAATGCAGTCTGTCTGCTGTATACCTGTTAATTTCAAGCATTAATGCAGGTTTTTCCAGCAGTATCTGCAAAAATTTATCTTTGGAAATCTTAATAATGTTACAATTGGTCACCGCAATGGCATTAATGGCATAATGATGGTCGGTAAATAAATAGCTTTCACCGATGCAATGACCATCAAAAGGCAGCCCATGAACAAATTCTTTTCCGTCTTCCAAAAAATTATTCAGCTTCACAGTACCGCTCCTGATCTGAAAATAATATTTAGCAGCAGTGCCTTCCTGAAAAACAGAATCCCCGGCTTCATAGTTTTCCTGGCTGGCTCCCCGGGAAAATAACAAATCTTCACATATGATCATCTTGCGATTATTAATTTTGAGTAAAAATACTTAAGTATAAACAATATTGCAACTTAACAGATACCACAGTAAAGAGGTTTTCTGATGCAACACTACTCTTTTATTATGCCATTATTTTCTTTTTATGCTTTGTACCCCAATCGGCCAGAGCAGCAATCACATCTTTCAATGATTCACTATACTCTGTAGGGATATATTCTACCAATACAGGCTTATGATCGGTAAGAACGGTTCTTTCCACCAAATGATTGACTTCCAGCTTTTTCAATTCGCTGGATAAAACCCTTGCTGAAATTCCGCTGATGGTTCGCTGCAGCTCATTGAAGCGTGTATGCCCGCCTAAAATAGCAATCATTACCCTGATGGTCCACCTGCCTCCCAAAACATATAAAGCATCCTCAGTAGCAGCCAGATGAGTACTGCATTGCGGCCTTGAATACACTATTTTTTCTTCTTCCATAGTCTCTGTTTTTCTTATTACTAACCTAAATGTTATTACTAACCTTTTGGTAACTACTATCTTTTTATTAGTAAATATAGATAATTTTGAAATATCAATTTTAAAAAAATAAAAAATGAAACGTGTACTTCATATTATTTCAAGCCCGAGAAGTGAATCATCAATCAGTAAAAAACTGGGAAATGCTATTGTAGAAAAAATTACGGCAAAATATCCTGACCGTATTATAAAAAAGCGTGATTTGGCAAATCCTCTTTTTCCCCATCTGGAAGAAGAACATATCAATGCTTTTTTTACTCCTGCTGAAAACCGCACTTCTGAACAATGGGAAACCGTAAAACTTTCCGATACAGTAATTGATGAACTTCATGAGGCTGACATTATCATTATTGAAGCTCCTCTTTACAACTTCAGCATCACTTCTACCCTGAAATCATGGCTTGACCATATTGCCAGAGCAGGAAAAACATTCAGCTACGGTGAAAACGGCCCCGAAGGTTTGGTAAAAAATAAGAAAGTATACCTTGCTTTTTCAAGCGGTGGTGTGTATTCAGAAGGGGAAAGACAGGCTTATGATTTTGTAGTTCCTTATTTAAAGCGAACTCTAGGATTCATGGGAATGACAGATATTTCTGTAGTCCGTGCAGAAGGACTCTCCATACCGGTCATTCAGGAAACTGCCCTGCAAAAAGGCATTGAAAGTATTGTTGTAGAGTAAAATCAAATGCTGTTCTTATGAGCAGCATTTTTTATATTGGATTTCATCAAACAAAAAAGTTTACGTAATTAAAAGAGTAATTTTCTCAACATTTGTAAAAACTTTTTCAGTTTTTATCGTTCATTTTTACTGCATTAAATAAAAGATTATGGAAAATAATAAACAACCCAAACTTGTAAATCCTACTGAATTATTCAATCCCGGTCCTTATGGATTTTCGCACAGCATTTCTGTGGAATCGCCTTTCCGGATGTGCTTTATCTCCGGACAGAGCGGCGGCGCAGGCAGCAATCACATATTGGCTGAAGACTTTAAAACTCAGGTTCAGGATGCTTTGAAAAATATGGAAATTGTTTTACAAAGCCATACCATGACGTTTGAAAATATTGTCAAAATCACTCTTCTGATTGTAGACCATAATCAGGACAAACTTGAAATATGGGCAGAAGAAGCTAAAAAAGTATGGAAAGGTTCATTCCTACCTACCAGTACGCTTATTCCGGTGAGTCAGCTGGCTTTACCCGGAATGTTGTTTGAGATCGATGCAATTGCAGTGAAACAGCTGTAATTTCGGATCAACAAAAAACTGATGACTATGGATCACGTGAAAATACATTCTGTCACTTCTGCAAAAGAAGCGGTATCTGAAAATCCGGAAGCTGTAGATCAATCGGTATGATCCCTTCTTTGGAAAGGAGGTTGAAGATATCTAACCAAATTTTTAACAAAATGAATATTATTAGCAAAATCCTCAACATCAACGATTATTATTTCGACGTGTTTATGTCTATCCCGGAAACCCTTACCGGATTTACTGTTTTTAAATGTTCCTTTTGTAAACCGGTTTATTCCGACCGGTGAGGTAGATATGAACATGTGGTTTGAGACAATTATTGAAGATGAAAAAGAGATTCTTCAGCTTCAATATGAGCAAATTGTATTCTTCGAATTTGATTTCGGAAATGACGGAGGCACCACAAGCTGGCCGCACATTCAGGTTAATACACTTCATAAGATTGAAGATATTCCTGAAGATCAGAGAGAAGTGATCGAAGAGCAATTCTTTAACACGCGCGGAGGTTCTGGTGCAGCATCGGGATGTCCTTACCATAAAGGATAAACTACAATTAATTACGAAAGGAAGGAGGCAGATTACGGCCTCTTTTTGCTGTTAAAGATTAAAGGTTTTCATACGTCTGCTCTACCATAAAAGAGATGGCTTTTTTTATTTTTTCGCGTCCTTCAGGAGTATTGGTGTCTATCCCGCAGAAAATACTGCCATTCAGGGAAGCAAACATATTCAGGTAATAAAGCCCGGAAACCATAATGGCCATGATGGAACGATAAATATCCATATTTTCTTTGAAGCGTGATTCCATCAACAGTTTAAAAATATATTCACCATTTTCCTCCTGGGTATCGATAAGTTTTTTCAGTGATTTTCTGGGTTCAGATATGGTCCAGAGCAATAATTTCTGGGCTTCTTTGTTGGTGTATACATAATCAAACTGTGAAGTCAGCATATGTTCTATGAATTGCCTTCCTCCATCTTCAAGATTTGGTTTCATTTTTTCAACTTCTTCACTTGTTGCCTTCACCCAAAAATCTTGTGTACGGACATATTCATCCATCAGCCCATCCATACCACCAAAATAAGTGTAAATCATCTTTTTATCCACACCTGCCGTAGCAGCAATATCATTAATCTTCAACCCTGCATATCCTTTCGTTTTCAGAATTTTACCAACCGCATCTAAAAACTTCTTTTTACTGCGCTCTTTGTTTCTAATACTGCCCGACGCTGACTTTCTTTCCATAATTCAATATTCTATGATACAAGTTTAAGAATTTTTTTTATCATTTTAAACACCAAACAGTGTCTAATAATAACCGGTTGTATATTTTTACGCAAACCAATACTATTCTCTGTATAAAAATTCCATGAAGATTGAAAATTAAAAACAATTCGGATTGCATCGCTAGATTACTCAGTTTAAAATATTTCGGATATAAAACGCTGAGGCAAAATGCATCCCAACGGCATCATTTCAGGAAGGCTATCATTTTTTAATAAAAACGAAGAAACTTTTTAAAAAGATATTTTTTAAACTTAAAAATACCCTGATATTATATTTATTAAATGAAATTTAGGGTAAAAGCTTCAGAAGAAAAATCAATCATTAAATATAAAATTAATTCATTTAAAATCAGCAACTTAAATAAAATACAGAAAAATTTTATTCAATTACACACTTTACAGTGTCTTATTTACATATATTTGTACAAACTAATACCATCTATATATTTTAAAACACTAAAAGGTTGAAAATAAAACAATTCAAATTGTATTATTATGTTCCCTTACTTTAAGATAATTTCGAACATGAAACAACTAAGGTAGAAACACAACCGAGTAACTGACCATTAGATTTTTCTAATGGTTTTGTTTTTTCTTAATGGTAAATTTCCGTACATCAATTGATTATTACAGACTTTTATAGGTATGGTCCAGCAGAAAAGAAACAGCTTTTTTTATTTTATTTCTTCCTGTAGCTGTATTAACGTCTATTCCGCAGAAAATACTGCCATTCATTGCGGCATACATGTTCAGATAATAAAACCCGGACACGAGGATGGCCATTATAGAACGAACATGTTCAGCGTTATCTTTAAAATGGGAATCCATCAGCAGCTTAAAAATATATTCGCCGTTTTCTTCCTGGGTATCCGTCAGTTTTTTTAATGATTTTCGGGGCTCAGACAGGCGCCATAAAAGTAATTTCTGAGCTTCTTTGTTTTGATAGACGTAATCAAATTGTGACAGGAGCATTTCTTCTATAAAAGATTTTCCTCCGTCATCTGATTGGGGCTTTATTTTTTCAACTTCTTCTATGGTTATTTTACTCCAGTAGTCCTGTGAGCGGATATATTCATCCATCAAACCGTCTATTCCGCCAAAATAAGCATAGATCATTTTCTTATCCACTCCGGCTGCTGCAGCGATATTATTCACTTTCAATGCTGTATACCCCTTTGTTCTCAATATTTTCCCTACTGCCTCCAAAAATTTTTTCTTACTGCGTTCTTTGTTCCGAATACTTCCTGCTACTGACTTTCTTTCCATAACAAACTTTCAATCATGCAAGATTATGTATTTTTTTTCATATTAGACACTTTTTAGTGTCTAAATGTGTATATTTGCAAAAACTAATAACCATTTTTACATAACAGACGATCAAGTTGTGAGATTGTGAAAGAGATCAGATTGTACCGTTAGTTCCCTCAGTTTACATGTTTTAACATTCAAAACTGAGGTAAAGCATTACTCAAGCAGCATCATTATCAGTATAATGGTGCTGTTTTCATTAATAAAACTATTGTTTTGGTTGCAATATTTTATTGAAAAATGCCTGTACAAAAGGATTTATTTTATATTCCGTTTACTTAATAAATTTTTTTTCATTTTTTTTTCATTTTAGACACTTCATAGTGTCTTATTTTGTATATTTGCTTCAAACTAATAACCATTTTATATACAACACTATGTGGCTGGAAAAATTAAAAATTTCGAACAAAAGCAACTAAGGTAAAAACACTAAATGCAACAGTATCATTAATTCTCTGATGATACTGTTTTTAAATTTAAAGTTTTGATTTTTGATGTGATGTACAGAAATATATACCGGTTCGGTATAGAATAGTTGATATGAAGAGAGACTGTCCTTGGACAGTCTCTTATATTTTAGAGATAGAAGTAATATTATCCCTTTGCTTTCTGGTCTGTAAAGAGCTGAAATCCGTCCTTTTTTTCAATAAGCTGTAATGGATATAATGAAGGGTTATATTCCCCGTTCAGCACTTCATTCAATGCGTGCTTTTTGGATTCACCAAACGCAATAAGCAGAATATTTTCAGCCTTATTGATAATGGGGGCTGTCAAAGTAATTCTGAACATTTCCTGGGGTTTCAGATAATAGGCTGATACCCATTTTTCTTTCTCTTCCAAAACAGGTTCGCCCGGAAACAGAGATGCTGTATGGCCATCATCGCCCATTCCTAAAAGGATAAAATCAAAAACCCCTTCATTCCCGAGAGCAGTCCTGATCTGCTGTTCATAGGTTTTTGCATAGTCTTCAGGAGTTATTCCTTCAGCATACATGGGAAAAATATGGCTTTTGTCAACAGGAACCATATTCAGCAGGGCTTCCTCGGTCATCCGGAAATTACTCTTATCATCGTTTAAAGGAACCCAACGCTCATCAACCCAGAAAAAGTAAACTTTATTCCACTCCACCTGTTCTTTATATTCCGGCGTTGCCAATAGTTTGAAAACAGCTTTGGGAGATGAGCCTCCACTTAATGCCACTACAAAACGGCCGTTTTCCAGAATAGATTTTTTAGAAAGGTCAACAAATGTATCTGCAGCCTTTGTGTACAGTTTTTCCAGATCGTCAAATACTGTAATATTCATTTTTGTCTGTTTAAATTTATATTGTTTATACCCAGCTATGCCCTTGTCTTTCAACCAAAGCATTACAGTCTTCAGGTCCCCAGCTTCCGGCTTTATAATTCGGGAAAGATAAGTCTTTGTTATTTTCCCAGGCTTCCTGTATGGTGGTAACAACATCCCACGCCTCTTCTACCTGATCGGAACGCATAAATAAAGTCAGATCTCCTAAAAGAGCATCCTGCAGCAATGTTTCATAAGCTTCCGGCGTATCTTCCTGGCAGGCAAAATTATCAAAAATCATTTCTGCGGGTTTCAAATCTAATGTCAGTCCGGGTTTTTTGGTCATAAACTGTAATCTGATATCCATCATCGGCTGAATATTTATGATCAGTCTGTTAGCTGATAAAAGGTGCGGACTGTCTGAGAATGTGGAGTGAGGAAGCGGTTTAAACTGAATTGTAATATAAGAATGCTTTTCTTTCATTTTCTTTCCGGTACGCACATAGAAAGGTACGTCCTTCCATCTTTCATTATCCAGGTAAAATTTTATAGCGGCGAAAGTTTCTGTATTAGAATCCCCTGCAATCCCGCTTTCCTGGCGGTAGCCTTTCACTTCAATTCCGTTTATTGTGCTTTTTGCATATTGGCCTCTTACTGCATAATGATCTACCTGATCCGGAGATATTCTGCGGATTGATTTCAGTACATCAACTTTACGATCTCTGATCTCACCCGACTGCAAAGAAGCCGGCGGTTCCATAGCCACCATACACAGGATCTGCAACAGGTGATTCTGAATCATATCCCTTAATGCTCCTGTCTGTTCATAGAAAGCACCCCTTGTCTCTACTCCTACTTCTTCAGCTACTGTAATCTGTACCGATTCTATATATTTATGATCCCATAAAGGTTCAAAAATTGAATTTCCAAATCTGAATGCCAATATATTCTGCACTGTTTCTTTTCCCAGATAGTGATCGATACGATAAATCTGTTCTTCTTCAAACGTTTTTGCCAGAAGGCTGTTCAGTTCAATAGCAGACTGCTTATTGTGGCCAAAAGGTTTCTCAATGATGATCCTGTCTTTTTTCGGATCAGAAGCGAGAGATGTGGTTTTAATATGATTGGATATTGTAGAAATAAAATTAGGCCCGATTGACAGGTAAAATAATCGGTTTGCTCTCATCCCGTAAACGGAATCAAGATCCTGGAGTTTTTGCTGTAGATTCTGATAAGAGCTTTCTTCATCCAGCTGATGCTGAAAGTAAGTGATGTGAGCCTGAAAACCCGCCCAGTCTTCAGAGGTTACTTTTTTCCTGGAGAAACTATCAAGGTTTTCTTTGACATAATTTCTAAAAAGTTCATCGGTATTTTCTGCCCTTCCCAATGCTACAATATTGAAGCCTTTGGGCATTCTCCCATCGATATACAAGTTATAAAAAGCCGGAAAAAGTTTTCTTTTTGCCAGATCGCCTGTAGCACCAAAAATTACAATAGTTGTTGGCTGCAAGACTTTATTTTGATTCATTTTTCCGAATTTTAATTGTTTGCACTCTGCCATGACGTGTGGAAAACACCCTCCCTGTCAATACGCTGGTAAGTATGAGCTCCGAAATAATCACGCTGAGCCTGGATGAGATTCACTGGAAGAGATTCTGTTGTATAGGCATCAAAATATCCCAGGGCAGTTTGGATTCCTAAACTGGAAATTCCATTTGTAGCAGCATATCCTGCTGTTTTTCTTAAAGATTTGATTTTTGATTTTACAAGTTCTGAAATATCATGATCCAGTAAAATATTAGAAAGATTAGGATTTTGAGTATATGCGGAATAGAATTTTTCCAGCAATACAGAACGGATGATACATCCTCCTCTCCAGATCTTCACAACATCTTTCAGTGGAATTTCAAAGCCATATTCTTCAGAAGCTTTTACCAGCAGGGATAAACCTTGTGCATAGCTGATCAATGTAGAAAGGAAAAGAGCATCACCTACTTCCTTAATGAACAATTCTGTATCTTCCGGCTTTGTAATTTCTTGTCCGGAGTATATATCAGAAGCCTGAACCCTCTCTTCTTTATATGCTGATAAAATTCTTGAAGTTACCGCAATATCAATGGTAGGAATAGAAACCCCTATCTCCATAGCCTGCTCGGAAGTCCATTTCCCGGTTCCTTTTGCTCCTGCTTTATCTAAAATCTGATCAACAAGATAGCGGTCTGTCAACGAATCTTTTTGGGTGAAAATGTCTCTGGTAATTTCAATAAGGAATGAGTTCATTTCACCGTTATTCCACTCTTTGAAAACCTGGTACAGCTGATCATTATTTAAACCTGCCCCTCTTTTCAGGAGGTCATACGCTTCGCTGATAAGCTGCATAATTGCATATTCAATACCGTTGTGAACCATTTTCACATAGTTGCCGGCAGATCCTTTACCCATATAGGCTGTACATGCTTCGTCATCAACTTTTGCTGCAATGGCTTCAAGCATAGGTTTCAGAAGTTTAAATGCTTCAGGATCACCTCCCGGCATTATACTGGGACCTGTTCTGGCTCCTTTTTCTCCTCCTGATACTCCCATTCCCATAAAATGCAGTTTTTTTGATGCCAGGTCAGCAACACGCCTGTTGGTATCTTCAAAATAAGAATTTCCTGCATCAATTACGATATCGCCTGCGCTCAGAAGCGGGGTAATATTTTCCAGTACGGCATCTACAGGTTTTCCTGCCGGAACCATAAGAATAATTTTTCTTGGAACTTCCAAAGCAGATACGAAATCTTCCAAAGAATCTGTTCCTTTTACTTTCATTTCTGAAACAGCTCCGCCTTCTAATCCTTTAACTTTTTCCTGATCAAGGTCAAATCCTGCGATTGAAAAACCGTTGTCAGCGATATTATAAAGCAGATTCCTCCCCATTACTCCAAGGCCAACCATTCCATAACTATATCTTTCCATTATATTGGTATTAATATGAATTTTGTTATACAGACATTAAAATTACGCAAATGCCTATAATGAAAAAAATAAAAGGAAAGAAAAAGTTCCCAACACGTTCTTTTTGGCCTCATTGTTAAGCTACTAATATTCACATTTTCATATGTTTTTGAATCTATAGAATAAAATTCAATCATTAATATGGGAATGATCTATTAAAACAGTCTGTTTTTTGGCATAATTAAACTTATATTTGCCAAAATTTATAAAGTAATGAACTATAAACTTGAACTCAACACTCAGGAGCCTAATTCTAAAATCGTTTTTAATAACATCATATTTGATTCGTTCAAGATTAATATAGTTGAAAGATATATCGGGTCAATGAAGGCTCGTCCTACATTGTGTGAAGTTTTATTTAAAGTAAGAACTTTAGATGATGTAATTATCAACAGAAAAGATGGCCATGTAAGAGTAAAAGTAAAAGGGGATGATTTTGAAACCTATCAGAAATTATCCAGAGACCTGAACTCTTACGAATACAAAAACAAACTGATTAACAGAAAAGAGGTAGAACAGAATTATGTTCATTTCATCCTGAGTTTAGTGATTACAAACTATCAGCTTAGTTAAGCTGTTTTTTGAGTATTCTCCTTCTGATTTTTGCTGAGGGAGAATTCTCAGAAAAACGACATACAAAACCTGCAGTTTTCTCATTCAAAACTGTAAATTATATGACGCAGAAGAATATTTGTTTCTCAGCACTTTCGGCCTGGAAACATTTAAAGAGTATAGTTTAAATCAAATTATTCGTTATTACGCAGGATATTGCTTCAATTATATTTTTTCACTCCAATTCTTTCAACCAGCTTGCTCCTGTGAAACTTTACCATACTTGGTGAGACAAACAGCTGTTCTGCAATTTCTTCTATTTTTAGTCCCTGAAGGTATAATCGCATAATTTCGATTTTCCTTATTTTTAAGGCGACTTTACCTTCTTCTGTCCATTTTCCGGTAAAGAGATTATATTTCCAGAAAGATGCTGAGGTATTGGATATAATCCGGATATTTCCGGCATCAAGATTGAGCGGATAAGCCCCTACACAAACCACTTTAGCGATCTCTCCGTCAACACGAAGTTCTATAGGTGTAATTTTATGATTGGATATCTATCTGTTTTTTTAAAATAAATTAAATAAAATTTGTTTTTATGACCAATCGGTCATATATTTGCATCATTATTTCATTATATCATGGCAAAAGGTGAAGAAACCAGACAGTTCATTATAGAAAAAGCGGCTCCTATTTTTAACACAAAAGGGATCGCAGCTACTTCTATGAGTGATATTATGGAGGCTACGAAGTTGTCTAAAGGCAGTATGTATGTTCACTTTGAAAATAAGGAAGTGCTTGCCTGCGCTGCTGTTGAGCATAATATGAAAATGCTGAATGATAAACTTCAAAAAACGTTAAGCAAATTCAAAACTTCTAAGGAGCAGTTATTCGCATACATTGATTTTTTTAGTGATCCCAATCATCCGCCGGTAACTGGAGGCTGCCCTTTATTAAATTTTGGAACCGAAGCTGACGATACCAATCCTATTGTAAAAGAAAAAGTTAACCACGCCATTAAACAGAGCGAAAAATTGCTTGCCGATATTATAAAGAACGGAATTGCCCATAAGGAATTTAGATCAGACTGGAATCCGGCAGACTTTGCAACGGTTCTCTTTGCAATGCTTGAAGGAGGACACTTAATGTCACGAATGTCTGGCAATAATGCTAAAATGGAAGTCATTGGCAATAGCCTGAAAAAAATTATAATGAAAAATAGTGTATAATTTTTTTATCAAAAAAATGACCGATCGGTCAAATGTGTAAATATCAAAACATAGCTTTAAAAAGCTTAATCATATAACAATTAAATAAACAAAACAATGTCAAAAACAGTTTTAATTACAGGGGCATCAAAAGGTTTCGGAAAAACATGGGCCGAAGCTTTTTTAGCAAAAGGATACAAAGTAGCGGCAACAGCCAGAAATGTAGAAACACTTAATGATTTAAAAGATAAATATGGAGATTCCATGTTGCCTTTAACCCTGGACGTTGACAAACGGGAAGAATCATTAGCTGTGGTTCAGAAAGTGCAGCAGCATTTTGGCAGTATTGATATCCTGATCAATAATGCCGGCTATGCATTAACCGGTGCCGTGGAAGAAACAAATGAACAGGAAGCCAGAGCCCAGTTTGACACAAATTTCTTTGGAACTTTATGGCTTACACAGGCCGTACTCCCAATAATGAGAGATCAGAAAAGCGGCCATATCATCCAGGTTTCTTCTATTTTAGGATTAGCAACTTTACCAACCATGGGGCTTTACAATGCTTCCAAATTTGCTGTTGAAGGATTAAGTGAAACGCTGGCTACAGAAGTTAAAGAATTTGGAATTTCATGTGACGCTGGTAGAACCTAACGGCTATGCTTCTAATATCTGGCATACAGGAATCAACACCCAAAGTAATCCCGTGTATGATGGAGTCAGAAAAGCATTTTCAGCATCCGAAACCTCATTTGGAAATGTAGAAGCTACTGCCCCGGCACTTATAAAGCTGGCAGAAACTAAAAATCCTCCGTTGCGTTTACTGCTTGGGAAAGTGGCTCTTCCCTTTGTAAAGCATAACTACGAACAGCGATTAAAAGTTTGGGAAGAATGGAATGAGGTATCTGTAGAAGCGCATGGATAATCTTCTAACAAAATGTACTCACAAAATAAGCTCCGTTTATACACAACGGAGCTTATTTTTTTGTTCTTCTGAATAAATAGCCGGAATCTTTTTCAATATCATTTTTCATATTCACCTCCTGTAATGTCTGTTTCGCTGTGAAATATGACTACCTGAACAAACTTCCCATTTCTCTGGCGCTTTTCAGGACATAATTTTGTTCTATCAAAAAGAAAAACAGATTTAAAATCTAATACAACAAAACAATGAAAACAACAATTTCAACCATCCTGTTAGCAGCAACTTTTATGGTAAGTACACCTGCTATTTTTAAAGCTCAGAGTAATGAAGCTGCTGCTCTATCATCAAAAACCGATACCAGTATCCGGCCTTTTCACATCAGTATCCCGCAATCTCAGCTGGATGATCTTAAAAAACGCATCTCAGAAACCCGCTTCCCAGATAAAGAGACGGTGAAAGATGCTTCCCAGGGAATTCAGCTTGAACAGTTAAAAGAACTCATTACGTATTGGGGCAATGGATATGACTGGAGAAAAGCAGAAAATAAACTGAACGCTCTACCCCAATTTGTGACCAAAATTGATGGTCTTGATATTCAGTTTATCCATGTACGTTCAAAAGAGTCCAATGCATTGCCTGTAATCCTTACCCATGGCTGGCCGGGTTCTCCACTGGAGTTTATCAATGCAATTGGCCCTCTGACTGATCCTGTAAAATATGGAGGGAAAGCAAGTGATGCATTTGACGTGATCATACCCGCTATTCCGGGATATGGTTTTTCAGAAATCCCTACTGAAGTGGGCTGGAATCCCGACCGCGTTGCCCGCGCCTGGGATGTACTGATGAAAAGACTTGGTTATAAAAAGTATGTTTCTGAAGGCGGTGACCACGGTTCAGTAATCTCTGATGCATTGGCCAAGCAGGCTCCTTCAGGGCTGCTGGGAATACACCTTACGATGCCGGCAACTATTCCTGCTGATCTTGTAAAACCTATCAATGCCGGTGATCCTGCTCCATCAGGACTTTCTGCTTCAGAAACAAAAGCTTACAATGCAATGAGTACTTTCTTTGGGAGAAATGCGGCGTATGGAGGAATGATGGTAACACGTCCACAGACGACAGGGTATCTGCTTTCTGATTCTCCAGGTGCCTTAGCGGCTTTTCTTTACGAGAAAATCGCGGAATGGAGCGAAAGTGATCTTCATCCTGAAAATGTAATTGGCCGTGATGCAATTCTGGATGACATTACACTATACTGGCTTACCAATACAGCGCGTCATCTTCACGTTTCTATTGGGAAAATAATAAAAATAATTTCAGTGCTGAAGCGCAGAAAACAAGAGACATTAAGGTTCCTGTAGCTATTTCGGTATTTCCTCACGAGATCTATCAGGCTCCCGAAAGCTGGTCAAAGCTTGCCTATCCTACTCTATATTATTATCATAAAGCTTCAAAAGGCGGACATTTCGCAGCCTGGGAACAGCCACAGGTATTTACGGAAGAGCTTAGGGCGGCATTCAAAGATGTAAGAAAAAAACTTTAACAACAGTATCAATAAATTTAAATAATAAAAATATGGAATTAAATACCATTCAGGAAGTAGAAAACACAGCAGTAGTTAATATCAGTAAAGTGCTGTATTCCGGTCATGTTATTGTAACAGGAGGCCGTAACGGAGAAGCAAAAAGCAGTGACGGAAAGCTGGACATTGAACTGAGCGCTCCCGGAACAAAAGGAAACGGAACGAATCCGGAACAGCTATTAGCAGCCGGATGGTCGGCCTGTTTTATTGGGGCCATGCATTTAGCAGCCGCTAAAACTGGGATTACTCTCCCTTCAGATCTTTCTGTTAATACCACAGTAGATCTGGCGACCAATGATGACGGTTTTTTTCTGCAGGCTCATTTGCAGGTCCTTCTACCAGGTCTTCCGGTAGATGAAGCCAGAAAAGTTGTGGAAACAGCTCATGCAACATGTCCTTATTCAAAAGCGACACGTGGAAATATCAATGTAAAGATTGATGTAGTGGTGTAATTTTCAAGATGCTTATAACATTTTGATTCAAAAACTTCCCTGCCAAAAGACAGGGAAGTTTTTTATTTTTATAGAAAATCTATCTGTTTTCAGACCGTTAAATCCTGAACTGATTTTTCATTATTATCAATTTCCAAAATTCACAAAATGAGGAATATCCGTTGCAAAGCTGTTCATTGGTAAAAGGTTATTCCTGTTGCTGTTAAAATCAAAAACCGAGTTATTGTCAAAAGGAACACGCGGATAATACATGAAAGAAATCTGAATCCTGTTGAAAACCAGATAGGGATTATTAATTAACACTCCTATTCCGATTTTTGTATTTGCCTTTGTTTTAAGTAGTTTATCATCAGGCATTCCCAGCCAGCCCACAGCTGTAGTTAAATAAGGACTGAAATGGAAATTCTTCCAGGTTTTATTAATAAACAACTGGAGCTGATACCTTAAAACCAGTTTTTTAGTTCCGATATAATCTGAGTTGTAAACGGGAAATTCGTCTGCGGAAGAAAGGTTTATTCTATCCTTATAAGAGTAATTGTGCTGTGGATTTCCCAGCGCTAACGTGGGAGAGAAAAAATGTCTTGCCTTGGCAAACTTCCAATCCATAAGATGGGTAAAATACGTTCCGTCAAAGCGGAAAGATTCCCTGTTCTGGCTGTCTTCATTAAAGAATCTTCCAAACTGGGCTTTCACTGTGAAATATCCCAGCTTTGTAAAGCTGCCATACGATGCGGAAATTCCTACATATGGGTTCACTTTTTTATTTCTTGACAAACCTCCTGCGGTAATATTCACAGAATTCCCATAAGCAACATCTTCCGGCAAATCATATTGAAAAATATTCCTCTGAACCGAAAAATTTCTGCGAATGAGTCCAACAGACATCAGAAAACTGTTGTAAGAGCTGAAATATTGATACTGATCGATTCCGGGACTGTCTTTGTACTGATAATTCTGGAACCTTCCTATTATTGCAATATTGCTGGATACTTTTTCGCTTGCATCTGATGAAACGGGAATCTGATAACCACCCCATAAATCCTGGTTATACACTTTAATTTGAACTTCCGGAAAAGTGGTATCCGCTGTTTCCGTAGGAAGTAAAACCTTACGCATAAAATATTCAAATGTAAAACCGCCTGCCCACTTCGTCAAAGGTGAGAAAAAGTCTCTCCTTACATTGAAACTGATTCTTTCATTTCTCAAAAAATCACGTTCTCCAAGAAGCTGGGCACTGATATAAGTACCAAAAAGGTTATAAGTGGTGTAGCTTCCCATCATATAATCCTGTTTTTCTTTGGAATCATTTCTGTACAGGAAATCAAATGTATGACCTAACCCCAGGACATTTTCTTCAGTAACGCCCAAGCCGAGCTTACTCCCGGAATAGCTGATTCTCGGCTTCAGGCTCCAGGAATCAAGGATTTTTACGACCACATCTATAGAATCCTTGCCGGAAGTACTGTCGGAAACACTGATATTCACTCTGTTTATAAAAGGCATTGTTCTGAGCAGACGTTCAGATTCATAGAGTTTCTGGGCGTTGTATTGTTCACCTTCCTCAAAAAGCAAATAATTATTGATGGTAGATTTTCTGGTACTGGCGTGAAGATGATCTGCCAGCCAATCATACCATCTGCCAATTTCTTTACTGTCTTTGGAGCCATATCCGAAAGGATCTATAGTTTCTATCCTGATATTTCTGATATACTTTTTGTTATAGGCCTCCTGCGAAAGTTTTTCCGTTCTGGACTTAACAGAAGTTGAATCCGGCTCCCTGCGGAATATAAAACGGTGAATGAATTTGGTAACCTTTCTTTGGTCAGAAAATTTTTCTATTTTGTAGTATAATGAGTCTTTCTTTTCCTGTGCATTTAAGAAGAAAAGACCACTTAAAAAGAAAATCAGAGTTACAGTCAATCTAGTCATTAGTCATCACAATTCAAATTCAGTTTGTAGTATCAATTTATACGCCAATAGGCTTACAATATAGAAAAATTTCTATCTACAGCTTAAAAACGAATATACCACCGCAGTCCGTTCTTTTTTCCCACCACAGACATATCCTATTGTGCTTTGACCTGCATTTTCAATCGTTGATGCAGAGTGGCGGTGGTTTTCAATAGTACTTCTTTACAGGCCAAGAAATAGTTTTAAATTTAAAAAAACAACTACTTTTTTTTCAACATTAAATTCAAATGGTGGAATAGCAATATTCCGCTCATTCAAAAGTGTAATTAAAAATTTCAATGCTTTATATAATTCTATACAACAGATTGTATACCCCGGCTTTTAAAGCTGATGGCAGCTCTTAACAATACTACCGCTAAAGTAATGTTGTGTATTTTTATTCCCATACTCAGGTTTATTTTTTTTCATTCACTTACCTGTAATTCACCTTTCGTTTTAGGGCATAATTTATTCAATTGTGTCCTATACTATTTACTGGAAAATTTATATAGTATTATTTAAAATATTTTGCAAAGCAAATACGTTATTTCACTAGATAGAGAGGAGATAACTCTTCTTTTTCTCTGGATGAAGTCAACTTGGAATTCAGGTTAAAATGTCCGGGCGCTAACATCAAATAATAATTAACACGGAAAAAGCCAGATAATATTGATAAATCCAAAAATAATATTGCGTAAAAACAGATTGCCGATCCTGTCCTTTTTGATCTAATTCAGGGGAGTTCGTAAATGACATTATCCTTTTAGCAATTATTAATTTTCACTACATTTATAATAATTACAACAACACAAATGCTACAATTACCTTTAATTTCCACTAATATTCCTGCTATCTGTATGGATACAATTCTTTTAGCCAGCAAACAGCTTCTGTATGTGTGGTACAGATAACGGGCTCCACAAAACAGTGAAGATATCGTTAAGATATGTAGTTTCAATTAAAATAAAAACACAAAAAGATGACTAAAAAAATTATTATCGCAGACGATCATTTTGTAATACGGTTAGGAACAATTCTGATTTTAGAATCCCACTACAAAGAGATAAAGGTTTCCTGTGCGGGATCCTACCCGGAACTCACAGAAAAGTTGCATGCTGAACAATTCGATTTGCTGATTATGGATGTCAATATGCCGGAAAGCAACTATGTAAGCATGATTGGTGAGTTAAAAAAGATACAGCCCGATCTTAAGATTTTAATATTCTCTGTATGTGACAATGATATCGCTGTACAGTATATCGTTGAAGGTGCTGACGGCTTTATCAGTAAACTATCAGATGAAAACAATATCCTGGAAGCAGTCCGGCAGATCTTTGAAAAAGGGACTTATTATTCTCCGGATATTGTAAAAAAACTGGTTTCTTCTGCCAAAAAAAATAATGCTACCAATCCATTTGAAACATTATCAAAAAGAGAAAGGGAAATATTTGACCTTCTGGTAAAAGGTTATGGCAACATTGAAATATCAAATGAATTAAACCTTCATTTATCGACGGTGAGTACTTATAAATCAAGAATGTTCAAAAAACTGAATATTAAAAATACGGTTGATCTTATCAGATTAGGAGATAAAAACCAGACAGACAAATATAAATAGTAATAAAAAAACGGAATAAATATTCCGTTTTTTTATTCATCTGTATTCTATCAGAATCGCAAAATCCTTTATTACAGGTTATTAATGTTTTTTTGACTTAGTCTTTTGTAATTGTTGGGTTAAATTGAGTAAAGTAGTTATTTGTTTTTTTTGCATATCAATTTGTTTTTGCTGTTCTATAACATGTAAATACAATTCTTCTATTTTTTCCAGGGTTTGAGTAGACAATTTGGTAATATCAAAAGAATATCCATCCTCTGTTTTTTCCAGTTCCTTGATGGAAGTTACTCCAGGCAGGTGTTTGTTCTGTTTAATAAATTTCTCTGTGTCATAGATACTGGCGAATTTATAATTTGAATTAATACTTGATGTACCGGTGAAATACTGGTCAAAGACATAGTCAGGGTAGGTAGCTGAAGCCGTTTTAATACTACCGTTTACATTTAATTTTTCTGAACCAAAAGCGGGTTCTGTATTATAGCCTACTGCCAGATTATTCATTGCCGTAATATTCCCTGCTGGTGAAATCCGCATCTGCACCTGCCCTAAAGCATCTCCTGCCATTGTTGTGGTAAAATCAATACCCGTTGGAGCATGGGTACTGCTGGTTCCTAAGAAAAGGGATGAACTTTTTCCGGTAGCAACAATCTGTGCCGCCGAATCGGTATCACAATAGATAAATAAGGAATAATTCCCCCCATTGGAAAACCCCATTGAAGACCTTAATCCAGTACCGGAATCCTGAACGATACCAAGGCCGGTACTATTACTAAATGTTGTATTCTGTTGGTTCATAAATCTTAATTCCATCCCATTTTGAGCAACAATTCTGGTACTGGTAAGGGTACCATCTGCATTATAAATATTATTATAATTACTGATTAGCTTCTGCCATAACGTACCGTCAAAATAGTAATACCCAATGCTGTTGACATTAACTCTGGATCCCGTATTATCACCGGCAGATATATCGGTAATATATATCAAAGCTCCTTTTTGATTAGTACCATAAAGCGTATCTCCTTTAGCAGAAAGCTGTGCGCGTGTAAGTCTCGGCGCCTGGATTCCGTCAATATCGGTATTTCCCAGTTTTCCACTGACGTCCAATGTGGAATTAGGGGTTGTAGTATCAATCCCAACTCCTGCTGTCTGAGCAAAAATACCCGTAGAGGAAACCAATAGGACTGCTGTTAATAAAGTTGTTAAATTTTTTTTCATTATCTTAATTTTAGTGTTTAAATTTTTTAAAATGAAAAATACCGGATGAGCAAATAAATGACTCTTATGTCCCGATCTGTGCATTATCAGCACAAAGCAGAGAAATATTCCTTTACTAAAATTGAAATAAAAAAAATGAGTTTTTTGTTTAAGAATAAATAAAATGGAGCATTAAAATCTTACAGAGGCAACCTGATATCAATATATTCTGGGGAACCTTACCATTACTTTTTGAGACTAATGTGATTTTATTATTCTTTTTATTTGCATTTCATCATTGACTTATTAAGTCTTCTATTTTTCAAATATTAAACTGATCATTTGTTAGTACAAATTTAAAATTCGAAACGTAAAAACTTAATTTACCCATGTAAAAACAAATTGCCTCATATGTAGTATTATGTCTCAATTATGTAGTTTAAAAATTACACATTGTATAGTGAAATATAAGTAGCCTATATTATAAAAATCCTCCTGATCATATGGACAGGAGGATTTCAGGGAACATTTTTTCAATCAACAAAGTATATTGATGGATTTGTCTTTTTTTGATTTGATTTTACTCTTCTGCATTCTTTTGAGAATTAAGAAGGGGTTCCTATATCCTGAATAAGCCGGGAAACGGAATTTCATTATTTATAACGATCAGTTTTGTGCCGATCATTATTTCTTCCGGAAGATTGATTTTTGCTTCCGTGAACTTTTCCCAGTTTCTCATAAAACTTATGAAGCTCATCAAGCTCATCTTCAGTGAGGTCTTCAATATCAACAATCCGGTTATTTGCATTCTGATGACTCGCAACAAGTTCATTAAGCTTAATCTGAATCGCCTTCGAATCCTTATTCTGTGCTTTCTGAATCAGGAACACCATAAGAAAGGTGATAATAGTGGTTCCGGTATTGATTACCATCTGCCAAACTTCTGAAAATTTAAATATAGGTCCTGTAGCTGCCCATGCAACCACCATTAAACTTGCGCCAACAAATGCTCCGGCACTTCCTGTAAAACATACAGCCCAGTCCGAAAACCGGTCAAAAAGGTTCTTTTTCATAATTAGGGGGATTTTGTGCAAAACAATCTTTAAAACCGAACTGTAAAAGAAATATAATGCTGCCTGGTAAATAATTCTCTAATGTAGGAAGAATTCAGGCATTTTTTTATGAGCCGGATCATAAGGTCAACTACTCCCTGATAATCTCCAAAACCGGATGGCCTTAAAATTGCACATATGAATGTTAATCACAAAATCTATTATTATGGCAACCAAAACCACTACAAAAAAGACCACTACAAAAAAAGCAACCCCTGTAAAAAAATCAGCTAAAACTCCTGCTAAAAAGGGTGCAGCAAAAGAGCTGAAAGACTTATTTGAAGATTCACTGAAAGATATTTACTGGGCTGAAAAAGCACTTGTTAAAGCATTGCCTAAAATGCATAAAAATGCTACCGACAAAAAACTTAAGACGGCTATAGAAAACCATTTAATGGAAACGGAAATTCATGTAAAAAGACTGGAGGAATGCTTTAAATCATTAAAGAAAAGACCGCAGGCCAAAAAATGTGATGCGATGCAGGGATTACTGGATGAGGGCAAAAGTATTATGGAAGAAACAGAAGCAGGATCTGTCAGAGATGCAGGCATCATTGCGGCAGCCCAAAAAGTAGAACATTATGAAATTGCCACTTATGGAACACTGGCCGCCTATGCTAAGGTTTTAAAAGAAAATGTATGCCTTAAAAATTTTCTGGCTACTCTCGGAGAAGAAAAAAAATGTGATGCACTTTTAAGTAAAGTTGCTGATACCAGACTTAATACAAAGGCTGTATAAATAAATATCACATAAAACAGATGCGTTAAACAATCTGTTTTATGTGAGAATTTTCAGCATTATGGTACTTGTGCAGATTATCGGGACTTTGACATGGAGTCTACCTCTATAATTGCATCTGCAAATGCTTTTGGAGCTTCCTGTGGTAAATTATGTCCAATTCCACCTGTAAGTGTGTGATGGGCATATTTTCCTGTATATCTTGAGGCATAGCTTTCCGGTGCCGGGAATGCTGCTCCGTTTGCATCCCCTTCCAAGGTAACGGTTGGAACTGTAATGTTAGGAGATTTTGCCAGCCTGGACTCAAGCTCATCATATTGCTTTTCCCCTTGAACCAATCCCAGACGCCAGCGGTAATTATGGATCACGATATCAACATGATCCGGATTATTAAATGCACCGGCAGAGCGTTCATAAGTCTGATCATCAAAAGTCCATTTTGGCGAAGCAGTCTTCCAGATTAATTTATTAAATGCCATTGTATTGGCTTTATAGCCCTTATATCCTCTTTCTGTTGAAAAGTAATACTGATACCACCATAAAAGCTCAGCATTGGGTGGCAGAGGCTTTTCATTTGCCTTTGGACTTCCTATTAAATACCCGCTTACAGCAACAAGCCCGGAGCAGCGTTCAGGCCACAATGCTGCCATGATATCAGCAGTTCTCGCTCCCCAGTCAAAACCACCAATGACTGCTTTATCTATTTTCAAAGCGTCCATAAAAGCAATAATATCCAATGCAACAGCACTCTGCTGACCGTTACGTTTTGTATTTGGAGATACAAATGTGGTGGTACCGTAACCTCTTAAATAAGGCACCAAAACACGGTAGCCTTTTTCAGCAAGTATAGCAGAGGACTCTTCAAAGCTATGAATATCATAGGGCCACCCATGAAGAAGGATAACAGGTTTTCCATTTTCGGGTCCAACTTCTGCATAGCCTACATCCAGCAGCCCGGCCCTGATTTTCTTTGTATTCTGAAAAGCTGATCTGACAGTTGTGTTTTCCAGTTTTTTTTCAACTGAAGTATTAGTCTGTGCTTTCAGAGACAATAATCCCATCCCCATAAAAATGACCAGGGATAATACTTTTTTACTTAAATTCAATGTAGTATTCATAATAGTGATCTTTTGTTATGGTAAAATTATAGTAAAATAAAGCTAGAAATAAGGGCAAATACTTTGAAGAGGTCATATTGAACGGTAAAGTCTGAATTCCGGGCGTTAAACCGGACAGCAATTAATCTTATTGTCTGAAAGAGATAGCAGGAATTAAAACGATTATATGTTCAGCTCCACAGCTTTTTTAGCTTTTCGGAACTTTTCCAACATAAAAAACACGTAACACAATAAAAATCAATTGTTTAACCAAATATCAAACAGATTATCTCATCAATATAGGCTTGTGAAGTATAAAATACAGGTATTTTCCTTCCAAATAGCTATAATTTGATTAAATTTACGTCAATAAGGTCTGTTGTTCAGACCTCTTAAAAACGTTTCAGAAAAAATCAGTATGAATAAGAAAAGTGCCACAATATATGATATTTCCAATAAGCTCAACGTAAGTGTGGCAACTGTTTCGAGAGCATTGAATGACCACCCGAGAATAAGTGTAGCAACCAAAGAACTGGTCCGTAAAACGGCTAAGGAAATGAACTATAAACAGAATAACCTTGCTAAAGCCTTGAAAAGCGGTGAAACCAAAAATGTCGGGATTATAGTTCCTTACATCAACACTAATTTCTTTTCTTCCGTCATTCGGGGAATTGAGGAAGAACTGTCTCCATTAGGGTATCATGTTATTATCTGCCAGAGCCATGAAGATGTCAATATTGAAAAGAGACAGCTTAATACATTGCTGAATGCTCAGGTAGATGGTATTTTCATGTCTGTTTCCAAAACAACAACAGATATCAGTCATATCCAAAGTATTATAGATACTTCGAATACACCGGTTATCTTTTTTGACCGTAAAAAAGATATTTCAGGGATCAGCACGGTGACTATTGATGATTATCGCGGCGGGTATATGGCTACAGAACATCTGATTAAAGAAGGCTATAAGAATATATGCCATTTTGCAGGTGACCTTAATCTTGAAATTTACCAGAACCGTCTTAACGGATATAAACAAGCCCTTACCGATCACAATCTTCCTGTAAAAGAAGACAATATTATTTTTACAGGCAGCTCTATTGATGAAGGAACGGAAGCTATTAAAAAGCTTTGGGGTAAAAAGTCGGTTCCTGATGCCATATTCTCTTCCAGTGATTTTGCTGCGCTGGGCGCCTGTCAGGAATTGAAGAAACGAAATATCAAAATCCCTCAGGAAGTCGCTATTATCGGTTTTTCTAATGAACCTTTTACTCAATTTATGGAGCTTCCGATCAGTTCTGTTGATCAGACTCCTGTATTGATGGGAAAAATGGCAGGGCAGGTATTTTTAGAAAGTGTAAAAGAAAACGGTTCCGGAGTTTCTATTGAGAAAAAGGTGGTGCTTACACCGCAGCTTTATATCAGGAAATCATCGAAGAGAAAATAAGGGGAAGAATCTAAAATATATTCTCACTTTATAGGTTTTGGCTTAAGCCAATTATGATGTATCTTTTTATTAAACGGGCTAAAGCCCATTCCTATTGAATGAGGTTATGGTTCTTTATTACAAATTTTAACAATGATGGGAAGATCTCATTTTTAGAAAAAGAAAATGCTTCCTATTCATGTAGAAAGCATTTTCATCCCTAATTAATATTTATACTTAAAAACATTTTTATAAACTTACGCCTCTTCTCCAGGGGATAAAATCATTTTGATTTAAAATAGCTGCCTTTGTTTTTATTTCTCCACTGGCTACTTTGATGATGTATTCCAGCAGTTCTTCTGCTTTTTCATCAATGGTCTTTTCTCCGGTGATTACATCTCCGGTATTGAAGTCGATAATATCGGGCATTCTTTCCGAAAGTGAAGTATTGGAAGATATTTTCACTACCGGAACTACAGGATTTCCCGTAGGAGTTCCAAGGCCTGTTGTAAATAGCACGATATTGGAACCCGAACCTGCTAAAGCCGTTGTACATTCTACATCATTTCCGGGAGTACACAGTAAATTTAATCCCGGTTTCTTAATGTATTCCGTAAAATCAAGAACATCATTAATGGGAGAAGAACCTCCTTTTTTAGCCGCTCCTGCAGATTTCATGGCATCAGTGATCAACCCGTCTTTAATATTCCCCGGTGACGGATTCATGTCAAAACCGGATCCTGCAGCAACGACTGATTCTTCGAAGTCTTTCATCAACTGCAAAAACCTTTCTGCATCTTTTTCATTAACACAGCGGTTGACCAGCTCCTGCTCCACTCCACACAATTCCGGAAATTCTGAAAGAATAGTTGTCCCACCAATTGCCGCCATTACATCTGACAACTGTCCTAAAACAGGATTGGCAGAAATTCCTGAAAAACCGTCTGACCCGCCGCATTCCAGACCTAATACCAGTTTGGAGACAGGCGCCGGCTTTCTTTGAATCTCATTGGCTTTTTTGATCGCTTCATAAGAATCTCTGATAATTCCACTCAGCATTTCATCTACCGTTCCGGATTTTTGCTGTTCATAAACGATGATCGGTTTTTTATTGTCGGGGCTGATCTTTTCCAAAGCATCTTTGAAAATCTGAATCTGCAGATTCTGACATCCCAGGCTCAGAACAGTTGCTCCGGCTACATTAGGATTATTGACATATCCTGCCAGTAAACGCCCCAGCGCTTCGGCATCCTGACGAATTCCGCCACAGCCGCCCTGATGGGTAATGAACTTAACATCAATATTTTTAAAAACTCTTTCATTCTGATCTTCTTCAGCAATGGTTTCCGGATCTGAATTATTGATCAGCGATCTCAGCAACAGCTGATGTTTTGTTACTTTTTCGAATAAGAGTTCTTTTTCAAAAACATCTTTTAAAATCTCTACATTTCTGTTTTCACAAAAAACCAAAGGAAAAAACAGCCATACATTTTCCGTTCCTACCTGTCCGTCTTCTCTGTGATATCCCATGAATGTTCTGCCTTTCCATGCTTCTACATTCGGAGCTGTCCACGCAGTTGTTTCTGTTTTACCTTCTACTTTTGCGCTTTGATGTTTTACGTTTTCAGTAGTAATGACTTCACCTTTTTGAATAGGCTGGCTGGCTTTCCCCACCAAAACACCATACATCATAACAGGATCCCCAGCTGAAAGATTTTCTGTAGCAAACTTATGTTTGGCTTTTGTATCTTTTATAATTTCGTAAGTAATAGTATCCAAAGTAACCGTTTCCCCCTGCAACAGATCAACCAGAGCTACGGCGACATTATCTTTGTGATTTACTTTCAGTACTTTCTTTTGCATGATTTTTAAGAATAAAATTGAACAAAATTATGGTAAGCAGTTTCTATATCGTGATGATCTATTTCCCACAAAGCTTTTGCTACTGCTTCTTTCAAACCTTCAATCTCTGTCAGATCTGTATCCCAGAAAGAAGTTTCACTTAATGCAAGTTCTGACACTTTTGTATAATCATTTGTTAACCAGATTTCTCTAAACCGGTCCACAATCATCTGTTCATCATTCAGTGGAAGCGGTTTATCCTCAAAGTTTCCCTGATAGAACCTGATGAGACCCGCTAAAGAAAATGTTAAATGGAGCGGCAGTTTTTGATTGGTTTCAATATATTTCAATAAACTCGGCAGTACCCTCACTTTAAATTTAGACACAAAATATAAAGCAATACTTGCCAGATGGTGTTTGATAAAAGGATTTCTAAACCTGTCGAAAACTTCTTCAGCAAAATCTTTTAATTCATTTTCATCCAGTCCTAACGTCGGGTTAACTTCATTGAAAACGGCCTCTTTTAAAAACTTCCCGATAAACGGGTTATCAATAGAATCTTTTACTGTTTCTTTTCCTGATAAAATGGCCGGAGCCAGCATCAGAGTATGTCCGCCGTTCAGGATTCTTACTTTTCTGAGGCGGTAAGGCTGAATATCATCTACAACCAGAATCTGCTCATTAATTTGATCAAAAGGTATTCTTTCTTTTAAATTCTTAACATCCTGGATAACAAAAAGTAAAAACACTTCAGAAACCACCATCATCCGGTCTTCATATCCCAGCTGCTCTTCATATATTTCTATATCATCTTTAGGATATCCCGGAACAATTCTGTCTACCAACGTATTATGGAAATAATTAGACTGTTCAATCCATTGCACAAAACGATCTTCTAAATTCCAAAGCCGGGCATATTGAAGAATGATATCTTTTAAAGCGAAAGCATTGTCTTCAATCAGTTCGCAGGGAATGATTCTTAACCCTTTTTCCGGTGCTCCGTTGAAATGTTTAAATCTTTCGTATAATAAAACCGTTACTTTCGCTGGAAAATTTTTATGAGGTCCGGCATATTGATCTTCGGTTTCATCATAAGCAATCCCCGTTTCTGTGGTATTGGAAAAGATAAATTCCAGTTCTTCTTCTTTTGCTAAAGCAAGAAATTCATCATACTGCGTATAAGGATTAATTGATTTTTGAATGGAAGAAATCACTTGTTTTTCATCAATAATTTCACCTTTTTTTATTCCTCTTGTAAAAAGGGTGTACAGGTTATCCTGTTCTTCCAGTTTGTGAACAGAACCACCCGGTGTGGGCTGAACATTTACAATTCCCGCATTGAAACCTGTTTTTTTATTTAATTCATCAATGATATAATCTGTAAATCCTCTCATGAAATTTCCTCCGCCAAACTGTACGATTTTAATTGGAAGCTTTTCCCGGAATCCATTGAGTTCACGATTTAGTTTTTGTTTTATCTGATTTTCCATTTTTAATCCTGATATTTTTTGAATTTTAGCGCAAGACTTGTAAGCTTGCATTTAATTTCGTTCGCAAGGTGTTTACACAGCTAAAGAGTATGATTTCACCTTTCTTTTTTATTGAATCGCTTTGTATTTCGGGACCAATGTTTTCATAACGCTCCATGCAATGAGGTAAGCTACTGCACACACAGAGAAAATAATCATATACCCCTTATCAATTCCGTCAGAAATAATGGCGCCCGATTTTTCCAGATCCTGAAGAAAATTTTCCGGTAAACGTTCATTAATATATTGCGGATATTTCTCCAGTAAAGGCATTCCGTCAATCGTAGTCCATGCTTTGTGAGCGTGGTCAAATAATACCCCTGATGATTTATTGATTAAGAAAGAGCCGATTCCTCCTGCCATTCCACCGATTCCCGTAATGGTGGCAATGGCTTTTTTGGGAAACATATCGCCTACCGTTGAGAAGATATTCGCTGACCATGCCTGATGAGCTGCTCCTGCCACTCCGATGATCAATACCGGAATCCAATGCGAAACAGAGCCTAAAGGCTGAGCCAATAGCGCCAGCAAAGGAAAAAAAGCAAAAATCAGCATCGCTTTCATCCTTCCGGAATACGCATTCATCCCTTTTTTCTCCACAAAATACTTAGGAAGCCATCCTCCGATGATGGACAACAAAGTGATCATATAGAGGACAAATAATGGTAAGGCACTTTGTGTGGAATCCATTTTGTAAACAGAACTCAGATAGGCAGGTGTCCAGAAAAGAAAAAACCACCATATCCCGTCTGTCATAAATTTTCCGAAGGCAAAAGCCCAGGTCTGTCTGTAACTGAAGCATTCTCTGAAAGAAAATTTCTTTTCTGATGCGGATATACCTGCTGCAGACAAATCATCCTGATCCTGCTGAATATAGGTAAGTTCATGTTCATTTACTTTATGATGCTCGTGCGGTTTTTTATAATAAAATACCCAAAGCCCCATCCATAAAAATCCCAATGCCCCGATAATGATAAACGCCCACTCCCAGCCCATAGATTTTGCAATAAACGGAATGGTAACAGGTGCTGCCAGCGCTCCTACCGTGGCACCTGCATTAAAAATACTGGTGGCAAACGCTCTGTCTTTTTTGGGAAAATATTCTGCCGTAGTCTTTATCGCCGCAGGGAAATTTCCTGCTTCCCCGACTGCCAGAACAAAACGGGCAAAAATAAACAGGGTAACACTGGTACTGATAATTGCGCCCACATTATTTACTCTTCCGATAATTTCTTTGGATTCCTCAAAGCCTACCAGCCAGTTTCCGGTAAGAACCCCAGAGGTCGCAATACCGCAGAAAGCGTGTACTACCGCTCCTACAGACCAGATCCCTATAGCCCAGAGGAACCCTTTTTTAGTGTCCATCCAGTCTACAAACTTTCCTGCAAAAAGCATACTTACTGCATAGAAAATAGAAAATAATGCCGTGATATTTCCATAGTCATTATTATTCCAGTGAAACTCCGGAGCGATAAAATCTTTCCAGGTGAGTGACAGTACCTGCCGATCCATATAATTGATGGTCGTTGCTATAAAAAGAAGCACGCAGATCGTCCATCTGAAGTGAGTCGGTTTCGGGGATATTTCTTTTTTCATATCAATCGTTAATAGTATTGATTTTTATTGATTTTGACAACAAAACAGAGCAAAAAGCTCCTTATCCATACTGCTATAGTACGGAATTGGTTAATTTTTTTAAATCATTTACATTGACTTAAGGAACTGGGAATAATCAGGTTGAACTTTATGTAAGGATTTCTGCTGATCTCTTAATTAATTTTTCGGGGTTCCTTCATCACATATTTAAAATTGTAAGACCAGATTATCTTATTTCTTTAATCATCTGTATTGAATGGGCAACAGCTTCTCTAATTTTCGCATAGTCATATTCCCCATTTTCATTTTTCACAAATAACTGTGAACCCAATCCTAAGCAATAAGCTCCTGCTGAAATCCATTCACTGATATTTTCTTTTGTGGGAATTACTCCGCCTGTAGGCATAATGTTTGACCATGGCATCGGGCCTTTCACAGCCTTGATAAATTCCGGACCGCCCACTTGTGTTGCAGGAAAAATCTTTACAATTTCTGCTCCCAGCTCTTCAGCATAAGAAATTTCAGAAACAGAGCCGCAACCGGGCATCCAGGCAATTTTTCTCCGGTTGCATATCTTGGCCACTTCGGGATTTAAAATAGGTGCCACGATAAAGTTTGCACCATTCTGAATGTATAAAGAGGCAGTTGCCGGATCAAGGACCGACCCAATTCCCAGAATCATCTCAGGGATTTCTTTGTCTGTATATTTTACCAGTTCAGCAAAAACCTCGTGAGCAAAATCTCCTCTGTTGGTAAATTCAAAAACCCGGGCACCGCCATCAAAACAGGCTTTGACAATTTTCTTGCAAACTTCAATATCTGCATGGTAAAATACAGGAACAATTCCTGTCTGCTTTGCCATTAAGGCTACTTCTATTCTGTTAAATCCTGCCATAATTATCTTTTTATTCTTCCTCCTGAATTTCCGTTCTTCACTTCCATAATATCTTCCACACTTGCATAGTTGATATCTCCGGGAATGGTATGTTTGATGGCACAGGCTGCATTGGCAAAATTCAAAGCTTTTTCCTGATCAAAATTCTTTAAGCCATAGATCAATCCTGCGGCAAAAGCATCTCCGGTTCCAATTCTGTCTACAACAGGATTAATTTCAAGGAGATCGGTTTCAAAATAGGTTTCATCTACCCAGGCCCTTCCCTGGGTTTGCTGCGCGCTCGCTGTAACACCAATTCTTATTTTATCAAAGATTCTGCGAACAGAAGGAATCTGCTGCTTTAATTCTTTACAGACTTCTATAAAACCTTCCTTATCTGAAGAAAACTGAGTACCCAGAATTTCATTGATTTCATTCACTCCTCCAATAAAAATAGTGGAATAAGAAACCAGTTCTTTCAGTATTTCATGTCCTTTTTTACCGTATTTCCAGAGATTGGAGCGGTAGGCCGGATCTGTGGAAATCTCAATTCCTCTATTCTGAGCGTTTTCCAGGCCTTCTTTCAATGCTTTATAAGCAGATTCGGAAATTCCGGGACTGATACCTGTCCAGTGAAAATATTCACCGTCTTCAAGCGCTTTTTTCCAGTCTATATTTTCAGGATTGATGTTGGCAAAAGAACCGTTCAATCTGTTGTAAGCAATTCTGCTGGCACGGACTGATGATCCTACTTCAAGAAAATACAGTCCCAAAGGATGTTCATTTGTATGAATGAATGCAGTATCAATTCCAACGCTTCGAATGAAAGAAACTGCAGATTCCCCTACAAAATCATCCGAAACACAGCTGATGTGCCTTACTTCACAGCCCATTGCTGCTAATGAAGAAGCGACATTCAGCTCAGTCCCACCAAAAAAAAACTCCATTTCGCTGCTTTGCTTCATCATTCTGTTTCCAGGTGGGGAAAGTCTCATGATCACTTCACCGAATGTGACTATTTTGCCCATAGCTTTTCAATTAAAAATCAAAATAATTTTTCGCATTATGGTAGCAGATATCTGAAATGGTTTTCCCGATCAGTTCTATATCATCCGGCAATTCACCGTTTTTCATTTCTTCACCGAAGAGATTACACAATACTCTTCTGAAATACTCATGTCTAGGATAAGAAAGGAAACTTCTGGAGTCTGTCAGCATTCCTACAAAACAGCTTATTAATCCCATATTGGAAAGGGCATTCATCTGCTTGATCATCCCGTCTTTCTGGTCAAGGAACCACCATCCGGAGCCAAACTGTACTTTTCCTTTGATGCTCCCATCATTGAAATTCCCGATCATTGTTGCGAAAATTTCATTATCCGCAGGATTTAAATTATATAAAATGGTTTTGGTCAGTTTATCCTTCCCGTCTAAAGTATTCAGAAATTTGGATAACGTTTCCGCCTGTACAAAATCACCGATAGAATCCCAGCCGGTATCCGGACCCAGAATTCTGTGCATTCTTTCATTATTATTTCGCAAGGCTCCTAAATGGAACTGCTGAACCCATCCATATTGATGATAGGCCTCGCCAAGGAATAATAGAATAGCCGTTTTATACTGGTTCACCTGCTTTTCTGCGATCACTTTTCCTGCTAGTTTATCATTGAAAATAGCATTTACTTCCGCTTCGGTGGCTTCTTCAAAAGAAATATTGTTCAGGCCGTGATCACACAGTCTGCATCCGTTTTCGTGGAAATAGTCTATTCTTTTCATCAAAGCATCACCTAAAGTCTGATAAGAATTGATTTCAATTCCTGCTGATGCTCCCAGTTTTGCGATATAATCTGCAAAGTTGTGGTTTTCAATCAGGATGGCCTTATCGGGACGGAATGCTGTGCTTACTTTGATACTGAAATCACTTTTCGCCAGATACTGATGGTAATTCAACGTATCTGTAGGATCTTCTGTGGTGCACAGAGTTTCTACATTCATCATTTCCAACAGTCCTCTGGTAGATTTTCCAGGGGAATGAAGCTGGGCAGTGATGTTTTCATAGATTTCCGATGCATTATCTCCATTCAAAAGCTCATCTATTCCGAAATATCTTTTTAATTCCAGATGAGTCCAGTGATATAAAGGATTTCTCAAAGTATATGGGACTGTTTTTGCCCAGGCTTCAAATTTTTCTTTATCAGAAGCATCTCCCGTGATGAATTTTTCATTGACCCCCATCGTCCGCATGGCTCTCCATTTGTAATGGTCACCAGCAATCCAGACTTTGGAGATATTATCAAAAACAGTGTCTTCTGCAATATCTTTAGGAATCAAATGATTGTGATAATCAATGATAGGCTGTTTTTCTGCAAATCTGAAGTAAAGCTCTTCAGCGTATTTATTCTGTAATAAAAATTGGTCTGTTATAAAAGGTTTCATTTTTTGTCTGATCTGTTGTTATTCATTAGCAGGCTTTCCAATGGTGGCCAGAATTCCTCCATCTACGTAAATAATCTGTCCGTTGATGAATCTGCTTGCATCAGAAGCAAGGAAAATAGCTGTTCCGGCAAGGTCTTCCGGGTTTCCCCACCTTCCGTCGGGTGTTCTGCTGATGATAAAATCGTTGAAAGGGTTTCCATCCACACGGATGGGCTCTGTCTGGGAAGTTGCAAAATATCCAGGACCGATTCCGTTCACCTGAATATTGTGTTTCGCCCATTCTGTTGCCAGGTTTTTGGTAAGCATTTTAAGACCGCCTTTGGCAGAAGCATAGGCCACTACATTATCACGCCCCAGCTCACTCATCATCGAGCAGATGTTGATAATCTTTCCGGACTTCCTTTTAATCATATATTTTCCGACTAATTTGGACATGATAAAAGGTCCGGTAAGGTCTACATCAATTACTTTTCTAAAGTCTTCCACTTCCATATCAATGGCCGGAATACGTTTGATGATGCCTGCATTATTGACAAGAATGTCTATTTTTCCATGAGTGGCTTCCATTAAAGCTACTTTCTGGGCAGCTTCCAGTTCATCCGTCACATCAAAAATATAGCCTGTGGCTTTATACCCTTTTTCATGATAATAATTCAATGCTTCTTCCAGTTTTGATGGTGTTGTACTGGTGATTGCCAGTTCAGCACCTGCCGAGGCAAGTCCTTCTGCCATTGCCATTCCTAATCCGTGGGTGCCACCGGTAACGACGGCTACTTTACCGGATAAATCAAATAAATTCATTGGAAAAATTACTTTAGTTCGTTTGTTTTAATACCGTCCATATCACCATAGTCCATATTTTCTCCGGCCATGCCCCAGATAAAAGTATAATTGGAAGTTCCTACCCCAGAGTGGATAGACCATTCCGGAGACAATACTGCCTGCCTGTTTGTCATAAACAGATGGCGGGTTTCATGAGGCTGCCCCATAAAATGGCTTACCGTCTGCCCTTCTTCCAGATCAAAATAGAAATAGGCTTCCATTCTTCTGGTGTGGGTGTGGGCGGGCATTGTATTCCATACGCTTCCGGGATGAAGCTCAGTCATTCCCATCTGAAGCTGGCATGTTTCTAAAACAGAATTGACAATCAGTTTATTGATGGTACGTTTATTGGCATATTTTTCATCCCCTAATTCTACAATTTCGGCTTCATTTTTTGTTATTTTCTTTGTAGGATACGTATGATGTGCCGGAGCCGAGTTGATATAGAAATAAGGCTGTTCTTCACCTGTTTTTTCAAAAACCACTTCTTTAGCTCCTTTTCCGATGTATAAAGCTTCCTTGTTTCCAAGGTTATATACCTGCCCGTCTACCGTTACTGTTCCTGCTCCTCCTGTATTAATAATTCCCAGCTCTCTTCTGTCCAGAAAGTTTTCTGTTTTCAGATCATCAGTAGGTTCCAGTTTCAAAGCTTTTGATAAGGGCATTACACCTCCTACTATAAGCCTGTCATACATAGAATAAACCAGTTTTATTTTATCCTCATTAAATAAATCATCAATCAGAAACTCCCTCCTGAGTTCTTCTGTGGTATATTTCTTTACATCTTCAGGGTGATGGGCGTAACGAAATTCTGATGGTGCCATACTACTTTTTTTACTTTTACTTATTGCGGTTTTCTCAAACCAGTTAAACATATTGTAATCGATTGCATAAAATTACACTAAAATTGCAGAAATACTTGTGGGATAAATATATAATTATTCTTTAATTAGTTAACAAAAAATTAATTTTATTTTATAACTTATTGATTACAAAATAAATAAAGTTTAAAATCAAGGATATACAAAGAGAAATGACAAAACTAAATTTGAAAAAAAATACCCAAAATAGCAAATCAAGTGGTGTTACAATTTAAAATCATGCCAAAATAATATACAAAAACATAATATCACATTGATAAAAATAAGATCAAATTAATATATATATGATGCATCCTAATATATATTACTAAAAATAACAAAATATGCAAGTGAAAATAATTTCAAAAAGGTGACAAAAATCAGAAAATGAGTAAAAATTTTATTCCCAGACACCAATTCCGGGATTTTTCAAGTTCAAAAACAAGTATGTTTGTAAGCAAATTTTTAAGTTTTTCAATCTTAAACAGCGCATAAGCAGTTTTTTTCAGGGTGTTTTTAAAACAAAACAAAATAATTAATAAAATATTGTTATTCAACAAATTAACAACAATAAATCATACTTAAGTTAATAAAACTCGGAATATTAAACAGTTAAATTAATGAAAAAATAATAATTTTTTCTTTGCGTATTAAAAAATAATATTAGTTTAGAAGGCAGAATAATGTTGTATGAAAAATTACGCAATCGATTGCACTAAAGCGTAAAAATGAATAAAAAGACGTAATGACTACTAAAATCCGCAGAATACTTAACAATCCTAAACAAAATGATTGAAAAAACTTTCAACCAAGATTTAAAACTATAAGGATATACAATGGATAAAAGAGTACAATCAATAAAGTGGTTATATTTAACTGTTTTTCTTCTTCCCGTCCTTTCAATGGCTCAAGAAAAAGAAACGAGAAAAGATAAAGAAACCAAACTGGATGATGTGGTTTTGGTAGGCTATACAAAAGTTTCCAAAAAAGATGTTACCAACGCTGTTTCTTCCGTAAAGGGCGAAGCTCTTAAAGATATGCCTTCCACCAATGCTGCTGAAGCCATCCAGGGAAGACTTGCCGGTGTGCAGGTTTCTCTGAGTGAGGGATCTCCCGGTGCAGATGTAGATATTGTTGTGCGTGGAGGAAACTCCATTACCCAAAGCAATGCCCCGCTCTATATTGTGGATGGTATACAAATGGATAATGCCCTGACAATCTTGTCTCCTAAAGAAATAGAATCAATTGAAGTATTAAAAGATGCCTCTTCCACTTCTATTTTTGGGTCAAGAGGAGCCAACGGTGTGGTTCTGATTACCACAAAAGGCGGCAGAAAAAGGGGGAAAACAACAATTAACTATAATGGTTTTGTAGGGGTAAGAAGTATTCAGAACAAAATCAACGTCCTGGATCCTTATCAGTATGTGCTTTATCAGTATGAACAGTATTATAAGAACGGAGATGCCAAAGATATTGAAACCTTTAACGGACGTTACGGTACTTTTGATCAGCTGGATAAGTATAAATCTGTAAAGAATGTTAACTGGCAGGATAAGCTTTTCGGAAGAGAAGCATTCAACTTTACGCATAATGTAGCCTTATCCGGGGGATCTGAAAATTCTGCATTTTCTTTGACACTGAATAACGTGGAAGAAGACGGGATTATGATTGGTTCCGGATTTAAGCGTAATATGGCCAACTTCAGATATGATTATGATATTTCAAAAAAACTGAGCATTGGTCTGAATGCCCGTTACAGCCGTCAGATGATCTACGGAGCAGGAACATCTGCATCCGGATCACAAAGCACAAACCGGTTGAGAAATGCCATCAGGTATCAGCCTTTTGAAGGCGGATCTACGGTGGATGTTGATGAGTTTGATCCTTTATTTGCAGATCAGACCAACCTTGTAAATCCAGTTTTACTGGCTAACGACGAAGTAAAAGAAAGCGGAAGAAACGATTTATTGCTGAACGGAACGATTGAATATAAAATCAGCAAAGATTTCACGTTCCGAAGTGTCATCGGGTATGTACAGAGGGATCAGATCGTCAATCAGTTTTCCGGCCCGGTTACCAGCCTTGCAAGGCAGAACAATGACCAGCCGGTGGTATTTATGAGTAATGCTCAAACCAGAAGAATCACCAATACCAATACCCTGAATTATAAAAGAGTATTCGGAAATCATAAATTTGACCTCTTGGCAGGCCAGGAAACTGTGAGAACCGATGGTGAGTCTACCTCTATCAATATCAAATGGTTTCCGAAATCGTCTTCAGCACAGGAAGCTTTTGCGAATTCGCAGCTGGCATCACCACCATCAGGAATGGTGCAGGATGCCCCTAAAACCGCAAGAGAAACAGACCGCCTGGCTTCTTTCTTTGGCAGGGTCAATTATATCTACAACAACAAATATATAGCAACAATTTCAATGAGAGCTGACGGATCCAGCGTTTTCAAACCCGGACCGAATCAGTGGGGCTATTTCCCGGCAGCTTCTTTAGCGTGGAAAATAAAGGAAGAAAATTTCTTAAAACAAAGCAATCTTGTCAATGAACTGAAACTTCGTTTGGGATACGGAAAATCAGGAAATAACAGAATCGGGGCTTTTTTATATGATACCTTCTTTACTTCTTCTTCAGATTACGGATACGCTTTCGGAACGAGTGTTACACCAGGTGCTACCACCGGAAATATTATGGCTAATCCCAATGTAAAATGGGAAACGGCAACCTCTTATAATGCAGGATTGGATTTTGGTTTCTTTCAGGGGAAACTTTACGGAACGCTTGATGTCTACAAAACCCATACAAAAGACCTTTTACTCCTGGCGAAAATACCGCAGACTTCCGGATATGAGTATCAATACCAAAACTCAGGAAGCAGCGAAAATAAAGGGATAGAACTTTCAATGGGAAGTACAATCATCAGTAAGGAAAACTTTTCCTGGAAAATTGATGCCAATATCTCTTCCAACAGAAATACCATCAAAAGCTTAGGAAGCAATGCCTCTGCAAGTGCCAATTCCTACTACTACCCTTCCGGATGGCAGAACAACCTGTTTGATTTCCTTGTACAGGTGGGCAAACCGGTAGGTACTTATTGGGGATATGTTACGGCAGGAAGGTATGAAGTAAGTGATTTTAATTATGATGCAGCGACTCAGATCTATACTCTAAAAAACGGAATTGCAAGCTCTGCCGCAGTAGCTAACGGTGCAAAACCTATACAGCCGGGAGATCTTAAACTTCAGGATCTGAACGGCGACGGAGTGATTGATAACAAAGACATGACAGATCTTGGAAGCGCACAACCTAAATTCTATGGCGGTTTCACCCAAACATTCCGGTATAAAAACTGGGATATGAGCTTACTTTTCAATTTCTCAATCGGAAATAAGGTGTATAACGCCAACAAAGTAGAATATACGACCCAATATCTGTATAAAGACAATAACATGCTTGCTGAAGTGGCAGACCGCTGGAGATGGTTTGACAATGCCGGAAATAAAGTGACAGACCCTACAGCCCTTGCGGCTCTTAATGCCAATACCACGATGTGGACCCCTCCTGCAGGAGCTTATTTCCTTCATTCTTACGCCATTGAAGACGGCTCTTTCTTAAGACTGAATAACCTGACTATAGGATACAGCCTTCCAAAGGGATCTCTGGACGCAATTGGGGTTAAAAACCTGAGACTGTATGCTACTGTTAATAATTTATTTACGATTACCGGATACTCAGGATTTGATCCGGAAGCCAATACCAGAAGAAATCCATTAACGCCGGGTGTAGATTATTCTGCTTACCCAAGGAGCAGATTTATCTTATCAGGAGTAGATATCACTTTCTAAAATGAACGCTATGAACAAAAATAAAATTTCAAGCCTTTTCTTATCTCTTGCCTGCGTGGTTACCATTAATTCCTGCAGTGATTATTTAGAGGTAGAAAACCTTTCCAATACAGCTGAGAAGCAACAGTTCGACTCAGCACCGGATACTTTTGCAGCCCTTGTAGGAGTTTACAACAGTGCCATGGGTGACAATACTTACGGGCAAAGAATGAATCTTATCCTTTCCCAATCCGGAGATGACCTCAGAACCTCCGGAGACTATAATGCCAATGACAGAAGAGGGATCAGCTGTTTCGGAGCCGTTCCTACCAATACGGAACTTCTCCGCCCGTTCCTGGATACTTATACCGGCATTGAAAGGGCTAATCTTGTGATCAAAAATATTCCTATTTCCCCTGTGTATCAAACCGGATCTGCAGCTGATAAAAAGCTGATGGACCGCTATCTTGGGGAAGCATTAACATTGAGGGCATTATTCTATTATGATCTTATTAAAAACTGGGGTGATGTTCCTTTCCAGGACGCTCCGTCAGCAGATCTGCCATCTGTCTATATTCCAAAAACAGACCGCGATGTTATTTATGAAAAACTCCTTGATGATCTGGCTAAAGCATCAGCGCTCGTGCCATGGAAATCTGAAGGAGGAACAACCCCGCAGAGACTTTCCAAAGCTGCTGTAAAAGGGTTAAGAGCAAGAATTGCTTTGGCAAGAGCCGGGTATTCCCTTAGAAGAAGTCCTCAGATGATGGTACAGGGAACCAATCCTCAGAAATATTACCAGATAGCCTATGATGAATGCAAAGACATCATCAACTCCGGACAGCATAAGCTGAACCCAAGCTATGAAGGACTTTTCAGATCACTGCATACCAACAGCCCGGATACGACGAATGAGATTATTTTTGCCATTGGTGCTTTTGGTGGAAACTCAAGAACAGATTCAAAAATCGGGTATTATAATGGATTAAGACATGATGACTCTGACTGGAAATCTTCAGGCGGCATCAGTGTTATCCCTACTTATTTCTATGAATTCAGCAAATATGACCTGAGGAGAGATGTTAATATTGCTATTTTCAGGGTCAATACTTCAAAGCAGGAAGATCTCCAGACCTCTGTCAACTGGAATGACGGGAAATTCAGAAAGTCGTGGACGAGTATTACGGGAACTTCCCAGAACCTGGGAATCGACTGGCCATTACTAAGATATGCAGATATTTTATTGATGTTTGCTGAAGCCGATAATGAACTTCACAGTGCGCCTTCCCAGGAAGCCATTGATGCTGTAATGGCTGTAAGACAGAGAGCTTATGCAGGCAATTTGGGCCAGATAGGAACCATTCCTACTACCAAAAATGAGTTCTTTAAATATATTGTTCAGGAAAGGTTACTGGAATTCGGAGGTGAAGGACTAAGAAAATATGACCTGATCCGTTGGAATCTTCTGGAAACAAAAATCAATGAAACCAGGCAGAAACTCACAGATTTTATGAACGGTACCGGAGCGTACGCTAATGTTCCTGAGTATATCTTTTATAAAAAGCCGGCTTCCACTGTGGCTAATTATGTACCCACAAAGACAGCACAGCAAAATGTACTGGATATGGACATCTATGTCAACGGAATTAATAAAGCCGATGTTTTCTACAATCCTAATCAGAGTGTTGCCACGCCTTCTGGATATACGAAAGTCAATTGGAGGCTTGCCATGACACAGCCTTACATCAGCGGAGATCCGGTGAAAAGTTATGCGTATTATTTCCAGCCCAATAAAAAAGAGCTTCTGCCTATTGCCCTGGATGTGATCAACTCAAATTATAACCTTACCCAGGATTACGGATATTAGATAGTTTAACATTCATATCAGAATACAGACTGCCTCGCTTAGAGATCAGTCTGTATTTTACCTCAAATGCTTTATGAAATACTCCGCCATTTTTAAAAAAACCGCCCTGTTTTCTATTGCCCTGACTGCTTTATTCAGCCTTCTTTCTTTCAAAATCAAGGATAAAACCATTGTGGTTTCGAAAGACGGAAATGGTGATTTTACTACCGTTCAGCAAGCCATCAATGCCATTGAAAACAATTCATTAAAGAGAACAAAAGTTTTTGTTAAAAACGGAATTTATAAGGAAAAGATTATTATTCCCGAAACAAAGGGAGCAATACTTCTGGAGGGGGAAGATCCTCAAAAAACAATCATTACGTATGATGATTATGCCTCAAAAAAGAATCTGGAAGGAAAAGAGACCGGAACTACAGGCTCATCTACAATATTTATTTATTCCAGTGATTTTACCGCAAGAAATATTTCGTTTGAAAACAGCTCCGGAAAAGTGGGACAGGCTGTTGCCGTATTAACCTCCGGTGACAGGATTACATTTGAAAACTGCAGGTTTTTAGGAAACCAGGATACTTTATATATAAAAGGCGCCCAGGATCTGGAAGACCAGGCAAAACCATCCAGAAATTATTTTAAAAACTGTTATATTGAAGGGACAACGGATTATATTTTCGGTGCGGGAACTGCTGTTTTTGAAAACTGTATCATTTTTTCCAAAGAAACAGCAAGCTATGTTACAGCCGCTTCTACTCCACAGCAAAATGAGTTTGGTTTTGTTTTTATCAGTTCAAAAATTACTGGAAATGCAAAAGATTATTCCGTATATCTGGGAAGACCATGGCGACCTTTTGCCAGAACCGTTTATATTGACTGTGAGCTGAATTCAACCATAAAGCCTGAAGGATGGCACAACTGGAATAAACCGGATGCTGAAAAGACTACATTTTATGCAGAAAGTAACTCCAAAGGACCAGGAGCCAATATCAACCAAAGAGCTGCGTGGTCCCATCAATTAAACAAAGAAGAAAGAAAAAAATATACTCCGGGGAATATTCTTAAAGGAAAGGATAACTGGAACATACAAAAGAGCTTACAATAATTTAACCTGCTTCACAAGAGAACCTGCAATCATGATAAAAAACTTCATCAGGCTGTTTACAACAGGATTTTTATGCGGTATTCCCATGCTGGCTGATGCACAGGAAGTATTAAGTTTTCCCGGTGCTGAGGGTTTCGGAAGATTCACCACAGGCGGACGTGGCGGAAAGGTCTATTATGTAACCAGTCTGAAAGATGACCACTCTGAAGGAACCTTAAGATTTGCCTTAAATCAGAAGGGTCCGAGATATATTGTATTTAAAACTGGCGGTACAATTTATTTACAGTCTCCTTTACAAATAAAAGAAGGGGATGTCACCATTGCCGGGCAGACCGCTCCCGGAGACGGAATTACCATTGCCAATTATGAAACATTTGTCGCTGCTGATAATGTCATTATCCGTTTCCTGAGATTCAGGATGGGAGATCAGAAAAAATTTGAAGGAGATGCTTTGGGAGCAAGATTTATCAAAAACCTTATGGTGGACCATTGCTCAATGAGCTGGTCTACAGACGAAACGGTTTCTATTTATGCCAATGAAAAAACGACCCTTCAATGGTGCATCATTGCGGAAAGCCTTAGAAATTCCGTTCATCATAAAGGGGCTCATGGCTATGGTGGAATTGCAGGAGGTAAATACGCCTCATTCCATCACAATATATATGCTCATCACGACAGCAGAAATCCAAGATTGGGCGAATATGCAGGAAGCAAATCTGCCCTGACAGATCTTACCGATTTCAGGAATAACCTGATCTACAACTGGGGGCACAACAGCTTATACGGCGGTGAAGGCATGAACGTGAACATCGTCAATAATTATTACAAACCCGGACCAGCAACGCTAACCGGAAAACGTATTGTCGCCATCGATAAAAATGAAAACCCGAAAGCAGAAATTTTTAACATCTGGGGGAAATATTACATCAACGGAAATGTCATACAAGGAAACCCTGAAATTACCAAGGATAACTGGACAAAAGGTGTTTTTGATCAAATGAAAACCTCCTATAACTTAACAGAAAAGGATAAAAATTCAATTAAAATCAGCCGGCCTCATGATATTGGAAATAACATCAAAACCCATTCTGCACAGGAAGCTTACAGCAAGGTTGTAAAATCCGGCGGAGCAAGTCTGGTACGGGATGCTGTTGATCTTCATGTGATAAAAGATATTGAAAACGGAAACTTTACTTATACAGGTTCAAAAGGAAGTAAAAATGGAATCATTGATTCTCAAAATAATACAGGCGGATTTCCACTGTTAAAACAGGGCGAACCTTCCCCCGATTCAGATCATGACGGAATGCCGGATGAATGGGAAATCAAGTATCATTTAAACCCTAAAACAGCCGATGCCAATGGCCGGGATCTGGATAGAAACTACGATAATATAGAAATGTATATGAATGATATTGTCCGTAAAATAACCGACGAACAGAATTAATAACCATGAAAACGCTCACAAATCGGTAACCAAACAAAAAAGTATGAAACTCAGTTTATTTAAAATACTTATAGCAGGAACTTTTATCAGTACAAATGTATCTGCCCAAACTTCTGCGACTGAAAACAGTAAAAAAAACACCAAAGCACCGTTTTCATATGCTGAACTATCTGTAAAAGAAGGCGGCAAATGGGAAGGCAGTCAATACATTGGGGGAACTTTCAGGAATGTTCAGGAGCTTACGCTTCCTGAAGCGCATACAGATCATTCCTCCTACATCAGGTATGAAGGAATCGGTCTTGAAAATAATCAGATTGGCTACAGGCTTTATCTGGACTGGAGAAATGCTACAGACATTTTCGGTAAAAAAGTACCCTGGCATGTACTGCCGGAAGTAGGACAGGACGGATTTGAATCCTATCATAATGATGCTCCGTGGGGGCAGGATATTCTGAAATCCGGACGTACTCTCGGAATCGGCTCCTATGGACGATATGATGAGCAGAATGATTTTGTTGAAACCTTTAAAATCGTAAAAAGTACAACCGCAAAAGTAATCAATGAAAAAGATCAGTCCTATGCCCTTATTCATTATAAAGGCTGGAAAACCTGGGGTGATGCCGTAGATCTGCAGTCCAGGCTGACAATTTTCCCCAAAGACCGTTTCGTAAAAGTAGATCTTAATCTGAACAGCAGCCTTTCAGGTCTTTGTACCGGAATCGTTACCTTCAAAGACATCCCTATGAAACAGGGAATCAGTAAAAATAAAAAATGGGCTTATATCGCTACTTACGGAAAGCAGACTCTGGCTAAAAAAGAAGACAATCTGGGAATGGCAGTCTTCTATCCTCTTGAAAGCTTCGACAAGTATGTGAAAACAAAATCTACCCATACCATTGTTTTCAAAAAAACTAAAAATGTATCCTATTACTTTCTGGGAGCCTGGTCTCAGGAACCCAACGGCTTAACAACCGAAGAATCTTTTTACCAGGATCTGGATAAAAAACTGGATATTCTTGATAGCAATAATCAACTTTAAAGTTTAAAATCATGAACTTTATCAACAATTCTATTAAAACGTATGCACTGGCCGCTGCCTGTTCCGGACTCTTTTTTTCCTGCGCACAGAAACCGTTGCAAAACAGATCATCAGAAATACGAGCGAAAGCAGACGGAAAAATATCCGCCAGTCTTCCCTGGTCACAGAGAATGCTTCTTTCTGAAATAAAACGCTTCCCGCAAGCCTGGATGCTGGATTACAACAAATCCCCGAAATGGAGCTATCCTACAGCAATCGTACTGGAAGGTGCGGAAAGATTATATGAAAAAACGGGGAACAAAGAATATTATAACTATATCACAACCTTCGGTGACACGATGGTAAAAGAAGACGGAAGCATTGTTTCTTATGATCTTTCCAAATACAATATCGATATGCTGAATTGCGGCAATGTTCTTCTCTACCTCTATCAGCAGGAGAAAAAAGACAAATATTTAAAAGCTTTGCAAACCCTGCGTTCCCAGATTGACGGCCAGCCAAGAACCTCAGAAGGCGGATTCTGGCACAAGAAAATATATCCTAACCAGATGTGGCTGGACGGTTTATACATGGGTGAGCCGTTTTATGCACACTACACCCACTATTTTTCTAAAGGAGAAGAAGCTGAAAAAGCCTACAATGATATCATCAATCAGTTTGACCTGATTCAGAAGCACCTTTTAGACAAGAAAACAGGTCTCCTCTATCATGCCTGGGACGAAAGCCGCCAACAGCAATGGGCAGACAAAGAAACAGGGCTTTCCCCCAATTTCTGGTCGAGAGCGATGGGCTGGTACGGAATGGCTATAGTAGATGTACTGGATTATTTGCCTCAGGATCATCCCGGAAGAACAAAGCTGCTTTCTTACTTAAAATCTTACTGTGATGCTGTCATCAAAGTGCAGGACTCCAAAACAGGACTTTGGTATCAGGTACTGGATAAAGGAGGAGAAAAAGGAAACTATCTGGAAGCCACAGGTTCATCCATGTTCGTATACACCATGATAAAATCTGTAAACAAGGGATATTTACCCCAATCATATAAGGCATATGCAAAAAAGGGATATGAAGGCATTATCAAAAACTTAATCACAACAGATGAAAACGGTGTGGTAAGCTTGAATAAATGCTGCGCAGTGGCAGGATTAGGCGGAACCCCCTACAGAAGCGGTTCTTATGAATATTACGTGAATGAAGAAGTACGTTCCAATGATCCGAAAGGAACAGGTCCTTTTATCCTCGCCAGTTTGGAATTTGAAAAATAAAAAAATTGAAAAATCCTCATCCCTGTCAAGATGTAGAACCTTGACAGGGATCAAAAAAAGTCAAGATAACTTTAATGTTTAATTGATTGTATGAAGACAAAAAGTATTGTAAATATCATTGCCATTACCGCATGTTCAGCGGCATCAGCCTATCTTCAGGCACAGGAGAAAAACTATGTTTCTGAAGTATGGACTGCCGATCAGGGAAAGAACTACAGAAACCCTGTTCTGTATGCAGACTACTCCGATCCGGATGTTATCCGTGTGGGCAGCGATTATTATATGACGGCATCAAGTTTCAATGAAACTCCGGGGCTTCCCATCCTGCATTCCAAAGATATGATCAACTGGAAGCTGGTTAATTATGCTGTTCAGGATATCCTTCCTCCGGAACATTTTGCCACTCCGAAAAGAGGTGACGGAATCTGGGCACCAAGCATAAGATTTCATAAAGGGGAATTCTATATTTATTGGGGGGATCCTGATTTCGGAATTTATATGGTGAAAACCAAAGACCCGCTGGGAACTTGGGAAAAACCTGTGTTGGTAATGGAAGGAAAAGGTTTGATTGATTCCTGTCCGTTCTGGGATGAAGACGGAAATGCCTATCTTATTCATGGCTGGGCGGGAAGCCGCGCCGGAGTAAAAAGTATCCTGACGCTTAACAGAATGAATCCTGAAGGAACAAAAGTCCTGGATAAAGGCGTCCATATCTTTGATGGCCACGATGCCCATCCAACCATTGAAGGTCCCAAACTATATAAAAGAAACGGCTACTATTACATTTTTGCCCCGGCTGGAGGTGTGGCAACAGGATGGCAGCTCGTATTAAGGTCAAAAAATATTTACGGCCCGTATGAAGAAAAAATAGTACTGGAACAAGGCTCCACAGCCATTAACGGACCTCATCAGGGAGCCTGGGTAGATACGCCATCCGGTGAAGACTGGTTTTATCATTTTCAGGATGTGGATGCCGGCGGAAGAATCATTCACCTGCAGCCTATGAAATGGGAAAAAGACTGGCCGGTAATGGGAATCGATTATAATAAAAACGGGATTGGCGAACCTGTTTTAACCTATAAAAAGCCTGATGTTGGGCAATACTACCCTATTTCCACCCCTCCGGAAACCGATGAATTTGATGGCGAAAAGCTAGGACTGCAATGGCAATGGAGTGCTAATGAAAATATTGTATGGTCATCCAAACTTCCCGGACAAAAATTTTTAAGATTATTCTCTATCAAAGTTCCTGAAGGAGAAAAAAATCTATGGAATGTCCCGAATCTGTTAACCCAAAAATTTCCGGCTCCCAATTTTGCAGCATCAACAAAGGTGAAGCTAACCCCCGAAGACGCCAAAGAAGGGAAAACCGCAGGATTATTAATCATGGGGCTAGATCATGCATCTCTGGTCATTACCAGCAAACCTGACGGTTATTATCTTCAATTAAGAAAAGCGGAGAAAGCAGACAAAGGCGGAGAAGAAAAAATACTATTTGAAACCCAGTTAAAAAGTAACGAAGTCTATTTAAAAGTCAATGTAAATGAACCTAATGGCCTGTGCCAGTTCAGCTATAGTGAAAACGGCAGGAACTTCATCAAAGCCGGTGGGATTTTTCAGGCAAAACCCGGCAAATGGATTGGGGCAAAAGTAGGTTTATACAGCATCAGTACAACAAAAGCTCCTCGTGGAGGATATGCAGATTTTGAATGGTTTAGAATTACAAAGAAATAAATAATGCAGGAAACACTAAAACGCAGGCCATTTGAAAATGCAATTAATTAAGCGCACAAAGATTGTATTTCCGATAACGTTAGAGGCAATTCAACTTACTGAAAATTTAATATTGAAAGAAGTCGAAATGTTCTTGCGATAATCCAATAAAAAAATCATGAAGAAAAGCCTATATAAGTCCGTTTCATTTTTATTCAGCGTAATGTTGTTATCAGCATGCCAGTCGCAGGATAGAGCACAAAAAACGATATCAAAACAGCATAATAAAGTCACCCATATCTACCTCATCGGAGACTCTACGATGGCTGATTACACTGGGGATTACGATCCCGGAAAAGAGTATATGAAAGTTCGGTATCCCATTACAGGCTGGGGGCAGGTTTTTCAGCCGTTCTTTGTAAAAGACAGCCTTAACGCTTTGAGGCCTGCTATCACTACAGATTCGGTAGCCGTTATTGACAGGGCTCATGGCGGCAGAAGCACACGAACTTTTTTCCAGGAGGGAAGATGGCGGTATGTCTATGAACATCTACAGTCTGGTGATTACGTGATCATGCAGTTCGGGCATAATGATGGTTCAGAAAAGCATCCTGAGCGCTATGTAAATATTCAGGGGTATAAAGAATTTTTGCGTTTATTCGTTTCCCAGACCAGACAAAAAGGCGGAAATCCTGTTATTGTAACCCCTGTAGCAAGAAATTACCCTTGGAAAGACGGAAAGCTTGAAAATGTACATGGAGAATATTGGCAGGCTCCCATTGATATAGCAAAAGAAATGAACGTTCCCTATATTGATTTAAACAAATTATCCATGGAATATTTTACTCAAAAAGGACAGGATTTCACCACCAGCCATTATTTCATGAATCTTCCGGAAAATACTTACGAAGCTTACCCTAAAGGACAGAAAGACAATACTCATTTTCAGCCGGAAGGAGCAAAAGCAGTGGCTTCACTGGTCTATCAGGAACTTAAAAATATTATTAAAACTCAAAAGAAATAACATGAAGAAGTCATTTACCATTATCAGCTTAGCAGCAGCAATGATGTTTTCCGGGCAGGCATATGCCCAGAGCCTTGATATTTATAAAAACATTGAGTTTACCATGCCTCAGGTGGCGGAAACCTCTTTTCCTGCCAACACAGTTTCTATCACCCAGTTCGGAGGAGTTTCAGGCGGAAATGTAAAAAATACCGGGGCTTTCAAAAAGGCCATTGATGAGCTTGGTAAAAAAGGAGGCGGAAAACTGATAGTCCCTAGGGGAATGTGGCTCACAGGGCCTATAGAGCTTAAAAGCAATATCAATCTTCATGTAGAAGAAGGCGCCTTTATCATTTTCAGTAAAGATAAAGATGATTATCCGTTGGTAGATATAAGTTTTGAAGGAATAAATACCATTCGATGCCAGTCTCCTATTTCTGCAAAAAATGCCACCAATATTGCCATTACGGGAAAAGGGGTCATTGATGGAAGCGGAGATGCGTGGAGAGCCATCAAAAAAAGCAAAGTCGCGGAATCAGAATGGAAAGAGATCATAAAATCCGGTGGAATATTATCTTCTGACGGCAAAACATGGTACCCTTCCGAAAGCTATAAAAAAGGATTCGAAAGCAGCTCAAACTTCAATGTTCCCGATAAAATCTCCAAAGATGAGCTGAATACCGTAAAAGACTTTCTGCGCCCGGTAATGGTAAGCCTGACAGGTTGTGACAAAGTATTGTTAGATGGTCCTACCTTCCAGAATTCCCCGGCGTGGAATCTTCACCCGTTGATGTGCTCCAATGTAATTTTAAGAAACCTTACCGTAAGAAATCCCTGGTTTTCCCAAAACGGCGACGGTGTAGACCTGGAATCCTGTAAAAATGTGCTGATTTATGACAATACATTTGATGTGGGTGATGATGCCATCTGTATTAAATCCGGAAAAAATGAAGACGGAAGAAAAAGAGGAATGCCCACCGAAAATGTCATCATCAAAAACAATATTGTATATCACGGTCATGGAGGTTTTGTTGTAGGAAGTGAAATGTCCGGAGGTGCTAGAAATATTCATGTTTCCGACTGTACTTTTATCGGAACAGATATCGGGCTTCGTTTTAAAACCACCCGTGGAAGAGGCGGAATTGTTGAGAATATTTACATCAAAAATATAGATATGATTAATATTCCGACACAGACAATCGGTTTTAATATGTTCTACGAAGGCGCTTCTCCGGTGTTGGAAGACGGCCAGAAAAAAGAAGGAAACAAAACCCCTGAAAAAGTATATCCGGTAACAGAAGAAACGCCGGTCTTCAGAAATATATTCTTTAAGAACATCAATGCAGTCAATTCTCACGAAGCCATTACATTATTTGGCCTTTCTGAAATGAATCTTAAAAATATTGTGATTGAAGACTCAAAATTCGATACCAGGAAAGCTCTGACCATCGTTGATGCAGATGGAATTCAACTCAAAAATGTAACCCTGAAATATACTGAAGGAACAGGAGCAACAGTTTATAACAGTAAGAATATCAACCTTTCCACTGTTAAATTTGAATCAGCAGCTAAGCCTTATGTTAAAGTCTTAGGAAGCAAAACCGGAGCTGTCATTTTACCAAAGGAAATATTATCCGATAAAAGTACAGTTTCCATAGGAACAGATGTAGCAAAAAACGCAGTACAATAAAAACTTCTGATAACAAACCCTTAAGAACTAAGATTTTCTTCATATTCTTAATGGTTTCAATATAAAAATCTAATAAAATGATTTTTAATAAAAGGCCTATTTATATTTCTATTTTCTTTGTAGGGACGATGGCATTCGGGCAGATAAGCAGACCGAATGCCTCTCCTTACACCAATGAAGGGACATTTGAAAAATTAAAGAAAAAATACCCTTTCATTACACCCATTGACCGCCCGGTTCCGAAAAACATCAGAATCGACAGGGATATTGAATATACAACCATTAACGGAACATCATTAAAAGCTGATGTATATTATCCTCTTGACACCTCAAAAAAACAGGCAGGAATCGCCATGGTTCATGGCGGCGGCTGGATTTCCGGCAGCAAGGAAAATGAAAAATACATGGCTATGGAATTAGCTTCAAAAGGATTTGTCGTAATAGCTGTTGGTTACCGTCTTGCAGATGCCGCACAATATCCTGCCGGAATTGAAGATATAGAAACAGCCATTCAATGGATAAGGTCTCACCACAAAAAATATTCTTTAGATAAAAATAAAATAGCCGTTTGGGGCGAATCTGCCGGAGCGCAGATGGCAACACTGGTGGGAGTGAAAAAGAAAAATAATATAAAAGCGATCATCAATATCGATGGAATTGTTTCTTTCATTCATCCCGAAGCTGAAGAAAGTACCTACGCCGCTTACTGGCTGGGTGGAGACCGGAACACCCACCTAAAAACCTGGACAGAAGCCTCGCCTTTGGAATATGTAGATAAAAATACACCACCAACCATTTTCATCAACAGCTCCCAGCCCAGATTTCATGCCGGAAGAGATGATATGATGAAAAAATTAAAAGCTTACTATATTCCCACTGAATTTCATGAAATCAAAGATACACCTCATTCATTCTGGTCCGCAGAACCCTGGTTCACCGAAACCCTGAACTATGCTGTTGATTTTTTGAATAAAGTGTTGAAATAATTTTAACCGGATCTTATGAAAAAATTATTCTTAATCCTGTTTCTGCCAATAGTTCAGTTTCTATGGGCACAGAGCAAACCTTATATCACCATTACAGTTGCCCAGGATGGAAGCGGCAATTTTACCACGATTCAAAAAGCAATCAATTCTGTGCGAGATCTTGGTCCTGCAGAAGCATTGATCAGGATTAAACCGGGAACTTATCATGAGAAAGTAATTATCCCCTCTTCAAAACATAAGATTACCCTGGAAGGCGAAAGTAAAAACAATACTATTATCACCAACAATGATTTCTCCGGAAAAAAAGATTCTTTCAATGAAAAGATGACGACTTTCAACTCGTATACCCTTCTGGTAATGGGTGATGATATCAAAATCAGCAACCTTACCATTCAAAACAGCTCATGTAACGAGGGACAGGCTGTTTCACTTCATGTGGAAGGCGATCGTTTTGTTATTAAAAATTCAGATATCCTGGGTTGTCAGGATACGCTTTATTCTGCCACCAACCACAGCAGGCAGTATTTTGAAAACTGCTATATAGAAGGCACTACCGATTTTATTTTCGGACAGGCAACGGCTGTTTTTAAAAACTGTATCATTCATAGCCTTGCAAACTCCTACATCACTGCTGCTGCAACGGAAACCGACAGAAAATATGGCTTTGTATTCCTGGACTGTAAGCTTACTGCTAAAGATGGGATTACAGAAGTTTATCTCGGAAGACCCTGGAGACCTTATGCCAAAACCGTGTTTATCAATACGGAAATGGGAAAACACATCCTTCCTGAAGGCTGGAATTCCTGGAAAGGAGACCCCATGTTTCCCGATAAAGAAAAAACCGCCTGTTACGCTGAATACGGAAGTAAAGGTGACGGCGGGAATCCCTCCAAACGCATCAGCTGGTCACATCAGCTGACAAAAAAAGATCTTAAAAATTACACGTTAGAGAAAATCTTTGACGGCTGGAACCCTAATATGAATAATAAGTAATGTCATCTATACAAAGGCATTTTAATAAATAGAATATGAAAAAAAAACTTACCCTTCTCATTTTCTTCCTTTCAATCCTAACATTTGGACAGCAGCCTACCCTGTTTCTCATTGGTGATTCTACCATGGCCAATAAAGAAAATCCTGACAAAAACCCTGAACACGGCTGGGGGCAGATGCTTCCATATCTTTTAACATCAGAAATAATGATTCAGAATCATGCAACGAACGGAAGAAGCTCCAAAAGCTTCAGGACAGAAGGAAGATGGAACAAGGTGCTGAATCAACTTAAAAAAGGAGATTTTGTAATCATTCAGTTCGGACATAATGATCAGAAAGTAAATGATTCTGCCCGTTTTACCAATACATACACCCAGTACAGGGCCAACCTCGAAAGGTATGTAAGCGAAACCCGATCTAAAGGCGCAGTTCCAATCCTTATGACGTCAATTGTAAGAAGGAATTTTAACGAAAACGGTGTTCTGGTGGATACCCACAAAGAATATCCTCTTGTCGTAAGAATGGTAGCTGATGATCTTAAAGTACCTTTTGTTGACTTACAGCTATTATCGGAACAGCTTGAAATTTCATATGGCCCTGAAAAATCAAAGAAGTTGCATCTGCATTATAAAAAAGGGGATGAACCTTATTATCCGGAGGGAAAAGATGATGATACCCATTTATCAAAATCGGGAGCAGAATCTATTGCAAAACTGGCAGCCGGTTCTTTGAAAAATATGAAAACCGGACTGGAAAAGTATATTAAGTAACAAAATCTTCCAGTCTCTCTGATTTTTAGGGTAAGATTTAATTAAAAAGATAAAAAATGGATTTCAAAAAAGAAGCTTTCTTCGATGGAAACTCTGCATGGGAAGATCTGGGAAACGGTATTTCCAGGCAATTTGTGGGGTATAATTCCCAGGTGATGATGGTGATTGTAAAATTTGAGAAGGATGCTGTAGGAGCTTTGCATCAGCATTTTCACTCTCAGATTACGTATGTTGCTTCCGGAAAATTTGAAGTTACTGTTGATGGGAAAACAAAAATTTTACAGCAAGGAGATGGATTTTTTGCACAGCCTGCTATTTTCCATGGGGTGAGATGCCTCGAAGAAGGAAAATTAATTGATGCTTTTACCCCTTTGCGGGAAGATTTCCTCATTTAGGATTGAAAAAGTTCTACAGCACAGAATGATAAAAATTCCGTTTCATTTTTATAAATAAATTAATGATAAAATGCAATCGATTAACCAATACAAATAATTAATATTATAATTATATAAACGCCAATATAATAATATATAAATTAGTTTAATATTGAATTTATAATTTCACATCAAAACAAATCACAAAATATAAACTATGAAAACAATGTTCAAATCGGCTTTATTGACAGCCGTTCTAAGCTCAGCTTTTGCCCTGACCGGATGTGGTCAGGAAGAAATCAATAACGATATGGCAGAGAAAGAAGCCAGCCTTAAAAGTTCTCTGACTCAAAAGATCGTTCCTTTAGCCAATTGTATTGCTCCGGGATGGGCTTCACAAAACGGCGGAACTACCGGTGGCGGAACAGCAGCAGAAACAACTGTTTCTACGTATGCCCAATTAAAAGCCGCTATTGAAAATACAGCTGTAAAAGTGATCAAAGTTACAGGAACCATTACGGTCACTGCCCGCTTATCACTTCAGGATCAGACAGGAAAAACAATATACGGAACAGCCGGAGCCAGGCTGGTTTCTACAGACCAGACCAAAGATGGCTCAGGAATTATCAATATTAAAAGATGCAATAATATCATTATCCGAAACCTTATTTTCGAAGGTCCGGGAGCCTATGATACCGACGGATGGGATAATGCCATCCTGGACGACTGCCGGAATGTGTGGATAGATCACTGTGAATTCAGAGATGGTGTTGACGGAAATTTTGACATCAAGAATAAGTCTGATTATATTACAGTTTCCTATACGAAATTCCATTATCTGAAAGCACCAAAACCAGGCGGTTCGGGAGGAACAGATGACCACAGATTCTCCAATCTTATCGGATCCAGCGACGGCGCCACTGCTGACGCCGGAAAACTGAATGTGACTTTTGTTCGCTGCTGGTGGGCACCGGGATGCAGAGAGCGCATGCCGAGAGTACGATTCGGTAAGATTCATATCCTGAACAGTTATTTTAACAGCTCTGTAAGCAACAAATGCATTGCTGCCGGAGTGCAGGCTAATATCCTGGTAGAAAGAAACGTTTTTGAAAATGTAAAAGAACCCATCAGTTTAATGACCGGATTTACAGCGGTAACCCAATCCGGAAGCAGCTTTATCAACGTTACCGGAAATACGGCAGGAAGCGGAACAGCATTCACCCCGCCCTACAGCATTACTAAACTTAACACAGCAGATGTAAAAGCAGATGTTACCGCCAATGCAGGAGCTACTTTAGGTGGGAATGTTTGTGATGCATTTTAGCAGAAGACTTTAATAATAGCAGTCATAAAAGAAGAAGGGTATCTCAGAAATGAGATACTCTTTTTATTTACAGGAGTTTAAAATCCAGCTATCTGAAAAAATAACGGATTGGATGCCCGCTCCTACTGAATATCAGCTATTCACTTACTTTATTTTTTTCCAGCCATTTCGGGTATTCTTTTGCCAAAAGCTTTTCCGCAAAATCACCAAACCAGCTGTATCCGTTTCTTCTTTCTTCTGAAACGTCATTGTAATTGTATTTTATACTTCCGTCACGGTCTCCAAACAGGGGTTTATTGCTATGAATATCATAAAATCTCGCCCAGATCACAGCGTTTTTATCTTCAGCTAATACCCTTACTGTTTTTCCATTTTGTTTCGTCACATTGTAACTGTACCCTTCTATTTTATTCTTTCTGAACCACTGTATCGCAGCTTTTATTGATTTTTCAATCTCAGGAGTTACTGGCTGAAGCATTAAAAACCTTACAATTCCTACCGATTCTCCGGTCGCTAATGAAACAGGCTCAAAAGCTCTTGCCTTATCCGGCTGCAGAGTAATCTCGTTATACTGATCTGCCCAGATGGAAGGAATACCCTTCTGAAGAACCTGGGTTTTTAAAATGCATTCAATTCCTTTTTGTACGGCAGTCTTTGATTTTTCCTTTAATGATGAAGAGACTGCGCTGAAATCACCCTTAGCTTCCGCAACATTGTAAAGAACTGTCAGCGCATTGATCATCGCGTTATCATTATAAGTTATCTGTTTTCTGTACAGCCCTGTATTGGGATAATACTGAGGAAAACCTCCGTTATCGTACTGCATAAGAATGAGATAGCGGATTCCCCTTTCCGCAGCCTGTACATACTCGGGATTTTTTGTTGCTGAGTACGCTTTAATCAATGCATTGATTTCCCTTGAAGTAGCATTGTTATCAATAGTGGCATGATCATCACCTGTAGATTTTATTTTTTTTAAAAGCGCTTTGTCAACCGGCAGTGTATAGTTAACCACCGATTTATCTACAAGCTGTTTTCCCCACCCTCCATTGGGAAGCTGATAGATCATCATTTTCTCGGCCAGGGTATCTTTTGCCTGCGCAGAATAATGAACAGCCAATAACCCTAATGCCAATGTAAATATTTTCAGTTTCATTTTATAATTAGAAATTAGACAAAATAGTTTTATGAAATACTACCACTCTCCATCTCCTATAATTCTTTTTTATCTTAAAGCAAAATGCAATCGATTGCATAAATCAATCTAAGAATCCGGATATTCATAATTTATTCAAATGTTAATAAGCCAAAAATATAAATAATTTAGCAATTAAAAGGCACAATAAGTGAAAGATATGATATTTTATCTTTCAAATACTCCTAAATCTATGAATTCTCCAATTAAGATTATTTTTTCTATGATTCGGGTTATTAAAAGATAAACAGTAAAAAATATGTATTTTATGCCTTATATTGCATTAAAATAAAAGGTGCCATATAAGCTCAACACCTATATGGCACTATCATTAAAGAATCTAATCTTCTTGTTCTGCATCAAAATTGATGAATGTCTCCGCAATTTCTGTAAGATTCTCATCAGTATCCTCTTCTTCCTGAAGTGTTTTTTCAAGCAGATCTGCGGCTTTATCATGCCCCATGGTAATGGCAAGCTGCGCAAGACCTCCATAAGTGGCAATTTCATAATGCTCAACTTTTTGTGCGGCAATGATAAGGGCTGCATCACGGGTCATAGATCCTTCCTTTGTAGATTTTATAATTTCTTCCCCTTCTTTTATAATTCCTTTTATAGCCTCACATTCCTTTTTTTCAGGATCCTCATCAATGAGCTTAAATACTTTTTCTAACCGGCTTACATGTTTTTTGGTCTGAAGCTGATGGTCTTCAAAAGCATCTTTCAACTCTTCTGTTGTTGCGGCTTCCTGCATTTTCTCCAAAGCCTCTATAATGGCATTTTCTGCGAAATAAATATCTTTAAGAGAGCTTACAAAAAATTGATGGAGGGAAGAATTTTTCATTTCCTCTTTTTCTGCCGAAGCATTGTCCGTTTTCAACTTTTTTTCTGCTGTTGCAGCTCCTCCTGTTGTGGAGGCTGCAGATGCAGCTGTATTGTTATTTTCTGTTGTTTTTGTTGCCATGATATGATGTGGTGTTTGAAATGAGTTAAAAGATTACCTCTTTAACAGTATAAAGAGGTAATCTAAAAAAATTATGAATTATTACGTCTTCCGCCGAATCCTGACCTGCCAGATCCTGAAGACCTTCCACCACCATGAGAGGCTTGTCCTCCCATACGGGCTATTCTCGTACGTTCTGCCTTACTCATAGAAGCAAAACCTCTTCTTGATGTTCCGCTTCCTGAACCGGAACCACGTCCTGATCCTGAATTACTGCTGTTTCCTGATCTTGAACCGGATCCTCTCGAACCTGATCCTCTTGAACTGCTATTGGAACCTGATCTTCCGGTATTTGAATTGGAAGATCTTCCTCCACCGTGAGAAGCTTCCCCACCCATACGGGCTATTCTCGTACGCTCTGCTTTACTCATGGAAGCAAAGCCTCTTCTTGAAGTGCCGTTTCCGGAACCCGAAGAAGACCTTCCTCTTCCTGATGAGCCCGATCTGGAACCAGAACCGGAACCCGATCTAGATCCTCCTCTTCCACCTGAAGTGAATCTTCCCTGGCTGTCTCTCTGCTGGCTGCCACCGCGGGAACCTCCTCTGCCTCCAGAATTTCTTCCTCTGTTGTCATCATCATCATCGTCGTCGTCATCATCATCATAATCATCGTCATAATCCTCATCGTCATCATCGTAGTCGTCATCATAATCCTCATCTTCGTCGTCATCATAACTATTTTCATAGTCATCATAATAATCCTCATACTCTGAGAAATCATCATCATACTCTTCGTCTTCGGACGCATCGTTATAACCATGGTCATAACCTAATTGATAAACTTCCTCTAAAGTAGATCTTTCATTGTTTGAAGAGTTACTTCTTGATCTACGATTGTTTGAATTTCTAGTGTTCATAACTAAAATGTTTTAAATTAATATATAAGTGATGTAATGCCTTTCTTAACTAGTATCAGAAAAGCAATGGTTTGGTTTTAATGGTGATAATTTATTAAGCCGAAAAGCTTTTGAAGCTTCCATTAAAGGAAGACTGTAGATTTAATCAGATTGTTACACAAATTTACAATGGTTTAATACTGTCTTTTATGATTGACATCATATTCACACGAATTAATATAAAATTTTTCTGTTAATAATTTTCAAAACCTTTTCTTTCTCCATACGCTTAATTGTTTTAATTGCAGTTTCCACCCGGATTCCTGTGAGACTGGCAAGTTGCTGCCTGGTCAGAGGTATCTGAAAAGAAAACATATACTGATTCTTCTGAAAACTCTTCAGATAATTCATAACGCTGATAAGTCTTTCTTCCGGACTTTCCAGAGAATTCTTTTGCAGCATGATGTATTTATAATAAAGCCTGTCTGACAACACTTTACAAAAATCGAAAAACAGAGGAGGATGCATTTTTAATATTTCTAAAAAATCATCTTTACTTAATTTCAAAATAGTGCATTGAGAGATCGCAACTGCATTCATTGGATACGGTTTGTCACCAAACAACAGTGACTCACCAAAACTTTGACCATCAAATAAAATATTCTGAATAAATTCTTTGCCTTCTGCATTGCAATTATTAAGTTTTACGCCTCCATTTACTATCTGGTAATAATATAATGCTGTATCACCTTCTTGAAAAATAGCTTCTTCAGGTCTGTATTTTTTTAACCCAGCGCCGGCTGAGTTTAAGATTTCTTCGTTAATAACCATAATTTTTTTTTACTGTTAATAAATTTTAATGATCATCTTAGAAAAATTTATTAGGTACATTCAATGCTTACTTTAGAAGTCATTCTATCAGCATTATAAATAGGATTGTTTGTTAAGACATTAACAGCATATTTAAATTCATGATGATGGAATCATTACTTTTCAAAAGATAATCTGCTGTTAAACTTTGTATAAATAGTGTCAGTTACAATAGCACCATGTGATGCTCCGGAGGACTCGGTTTATAGGGTAAATTTGCAACGTTTGTAGATTCTTTAAATTGGTTAGCTTTTGTACGCCAACAACGAGAAAGATATTTATAGGTGACGACGAAAACATCTACCCAATAATAGGGCAATAATATAATAGGTTTCATAACAATATTTTTTGGTGTTATTTGTAATATGGTTGATATATTTCTATCATAAAGAATTATGATAAATATCTGATATAAATTTAAGGAAGAAATACTATAAAATTTATGATGCAGATCATACAAACCTTTTTTAGCATAAAATTAACGGACACTATGTTTTTTTTAACTATATGCCCTTTTTTATGCATACCCCGAAACAACAGGTGCAATAAATATTGGTGTATGCCCCTTTCATGATACCGTCTTATAGTTCTACTGTGCTCCTTTATTGATCTCTTCTACCAGTTTTGAGTTGAAAGCGGGAAGGTCTTTGGGAGTGCGGCTGGTAACAAGCCCGGAATCTGCAATAACTTCGCGGTCTTCCCAATGAGCTCCGGCATTTTTTAGATCCTTGCTGATGGAGTGAACTGAAGTTAAGTTTCTGCCTTCTACAACCTCGGCATTTATAAGAACCTGCGGCCCATGGCAGATTGCGCCCACAGGCTTATGCTGGGCAAAGAAATCTTTTACAAAGGAAATCGCCTTTTCATTTGTTCTCAGCTGATCAGGATTAATTACCCCTCCCGGTAATACCAGAGCATCATATTCTGAAGCGTCTGCATTTTCCAGGTTTTGATCTACGGGATATTCCTTACCCCAGTCCTTTTCTGCCCAGGCTCTGATTCAGGACTTACAATAAGTGCAGTCCATCCCTGCTGTTCCAGATATTCTTTAGGAGAGCTCAGCTCGCTTTCTTCAAAGCCGTGTGTAGCCAGTATGGCAATTCTTTTTGACATAATTTTAATTTTTAAAGTTAATAAAGTATGGTCCGATGATAACTATAAAAGCTTCCTTCATCAGGAAGCAGATACCCTAGTTCTTCAGATCCTCAAGATGTTGAAATTTATCATGGGAAGCTTTCAGCTGGTGCAGCTGATCAAGCACAACCCGGGAACTTTCCGGACACAGATCACCGCTGTCTAATGCGTCCTGATAGGCGTCAATGGCAGCACTTTCGCCATATACTACATTTCCGAGTGTTGCACCCGCTGTATCCTCAGCAAACGAATTTTTCACATCAATCCATGCTCTGTGAATAGCTCCCGCAGCAGATCCTGACTGATCTGGTGTGCCTCCTCTTTCCATGATGAGATCGGTAAGCTGATTTTTCATGGTGTGAGATTGTGATACCATGTTATCATAATCAGACCTTAACATTGGATACTGATCCCATACCTTATCCTCAACTTTAGCAAATCCCTGAATTCTGTCATTTGTAATGTTCAGTAAATCGTTTAATACTGACACTGTTTTTTCGTTGTTCATATTGTATATTTTTAAAATGGTAATATAAACTTTGCAAGCTTCGTGCCTTAAACAGGCTATTTGGAGAGATGTGGTATTTAAAAAAATCTTAAAATTCCTGGAAAATATTAAAGTCTCACGAGAGATAGAAGAAAAACCGGCAATTTTTTAAACTTCTGATTTAAGTTATTGTAACCAGTATTTATAATAAGAAAAATATTCATAACTCGATATTATGACTTGATATCGTGTAACAAAGTCATCTGGCATAAAAAAGGCCGCTCACGAGTTGTGAAACGGCCTTTTATCATTTGTAATTAAACTTAATTAAGCGGTTTTCTTCCTGTAAAAAGATTGATCAGAACAACAATAATGGCAATGACCAAAAGTGTGTGAATTAAGCTGCCCGTATCCATTCCCGGAATAATTCCCAGCATGCCTAAAAGCCATACAACGATGCAGATAACTGCAACAAGCCATAATAAATTTCTCATAATACTATTTTTTGTGGTTAGTGTGATGTTTAAGATAAGACTTTATTGATGCCTTAATCCTTTGTGATGATATTGAATATCTTTAGGTATTGCTTTGTTGAATAAATACATGTGTTTATTCACATTGCGGTCATTCGTACTGGCAGAATAAAAGTCATCAGATGTCTCCGGGACATTATAATGAAATTTTTTACCATTCTTATAAAGTTGGTTATCATAAGTACGGTAAATCTGATTTTCTTTATAAGTATTTCCGTCCGGGGCCAGATATACTTTTCCCGCTTTGCTCTTTTTTCGCAGGCCCAGATAAAGCAAAGAGCTTCCCGCTGCCAGGGCTAATGCTATTTTTACTGTATTGTTCATACGATATATTTTGTTCAAATAATTGCAAATTTTTTGCCATAGGTAAGAAATGTGGTACTTTTTAGACAGATTTGGTTATTGAGAAATAGTAAATTGCCTGCAGCAGAGCCTGCTGATGGATCATAGAAGCTTCACTATATAAGATTTTACCTTATTATAAAAATCGTGGTTCTATTACATTTTTTAAAATTGGCTCACAAAAATCTACTTTGGCATTATTTTTATCTACATTTGGTGATATAATTAAAACACACAATTTATGAAAAAAAATATCTCAAATTCAGAGAAGATTTCGGAGAACCATATTCCGGGCATCAATCGGGTCATTAAACTTGATATTATAGCTGGCGGAAAATCCATTATCCATTTTAAATATTTCCGTTTACAGCAGAGTGCTAAAACCCATCACAGCTTTGAACTCATTCTGGCTCATGATTCGTTGAATGAAACCCAAAACTACAATCTTGAACAGGCAAGACAATTCATGGGAAAACGATTGACCGCAACATTCAAATACAAAGATCCGGAGCATGAAAACCCAGAGAGAACATTTGTAGGAATCATTACGAATGTTTCATTCAGTAAGGAAAAAATGAGTCTGGGAAACATTGTACTCAAAGGCTACGGCCCAACCATTCTGATGGATTCTGCACCTCATACTCAAAGTTTCGGAGGTGGTCAATCTGTAAATACTTCCATTATTGCAGACAGGATTATCAAGGAAACATTGGGGACGAATGATTTTGATTTTAGGGTAGATGCTCAAAATAACAGTTATATCAACTACAGTGCACAGTATGGTGAGACTCATTATAACTACCTTGCCAGAATTGCAGAAGCCTACGGAGAGCAGTTTTATTATGATGGTGAAGTACTGCACTTTGGAAAACTGCCACCTAATGAAAAGCCCATTAAACTTATTGATGGCAGTAATGTAAATGATGTTACCATTGAACTGAAAGCTGTTCACACAAAGCCTGAATATTTTGGGTATAACAGCAGCAGCCACACAAAAATGCTGGGTGTTGACAATCGGATCAAGCATGTAGGTGAGTTATCTGCCAAAGCTTATGAACTCAATGATACGATCTTTACAACCCGCTCATTAACCCCTACTCCCATTAATGCCAATATGTTTCGTGATGTGGATCTTTCTCAAAAAAGTGCAAGAGGAAGTAAGGCCGTAGATGTTTTTACAGTTTCAGGAGAAACAACAGTTCCGTTTCTATATATTGGCTGTGTAGCTGATTTAGCCATGAGGAAACCTGACAGCAATCAAACCTCACATTTTACTACTTTAATGATTACTGAAATAAATCACGAAGTTGATGCAAGAGGATATTATACAGGAAGTTTTGAAGCGATTGCGGAAGGAACAGGTTTCATGCCTAAACCTGATTTTGTACAGCCTAAAGCAGAGCCACAGGTGGCAACCGTTATCTCGAATGTCGACCCTTTAAACCAAGGAAGAATACAGGTGCAATTTGATTGGCAGTTGAATGATACCACAGGCTTTATCAGAATGATGAGTCCTGACGCAGGGGGAACAGATGCTGTAAGCCGGAACAGAGGATTTGTGTGGCAATCCCTGAAATCGGAGACCAGGTAATGGTTGGTTTTGAATATCATCATCCAGATTTCCCTTTTGCAATGGGCGGAATGTTTCATGGCAATGTTGCACTGGGAGGCGGAGTCAATAATCACCTGAAATCTATTCAAACCAGAAGCGGAATCCGTATTTTGATGAATGATGCTGAAGGAAGTGTACGTATTATTGACCCAAGCGGTAATACTTATTCTATGGATGGGCAGGGAAATATTTCAGTAACTGCGCCTAAGAATATGACTTTTAATGCAGGGGAAAACATTAATATGATTGCAGGAATGAATATTACATCTAATGCCGGGATGAATATTTCTGAAACAGCGGGAATCAATCACAGCAGTTTCGCAGGAGGAATGATGATGCAGAATGCTGTTGCCGATTATTCTCTAATGGCAGCCAATATTATGGAAACAGCTCAGGGAGAAAGAAAATCCAAGGCAAAGAGTGTTACAGACCAATCCAGGAAAAAACAGGTGGTATCTGATGAAAAAAATGAGCTTCATACAAAGGGAAACTTTGAAAATAACAGTGGAGAAAAATCTAAAATACACTAAACATGGCAGGTGGAAAAATTACAAGAATAGTAGGCAGTACCAATAGTATAGACTGTAAAACCTGGACTATTTACACAGATGAGTTTTCAGCATACGCCGGACAAGGAAGCTACTTCACTGCAGATGGAGGAACCAATTTCGGAGAGCCAAAGGAAGCACCATCCTCATATACCTATTTTGAAAAAGGCTGGTGGACCGATGAAGAAGGCAGGGAAATCAAAGAAGCCCGGTTAGGTGATAAGGTTCAGTTTCATCTGAAAATGAAGAACATTAAGTCTCCCGAAGGGAAAAAAGTAAACCTTGAATTACGGGAATGGGATGAATTTGATTTCCTGCTTTACATCTTAAGCTTTGCCCATAAAGAATTAGCAGATTACAAAAACACGAAAGGCTATGAAAAAATAAATGTAGTAAGCACTGATTCTGAAAACAAAGAGGTGCTAACGGATTGGAAATTAAATGAAAGTTCTGAAATTGTAATATCTTTATTGTTGGATGAAGATGCACTGATAAAAATGATGGCCAATGACGAAGGCAGAGATTTGGAACTTTACTTCAGGTGTAAATATATTGATGAAAATAACTTTATTGAAGTGGCAGAATTACCCTGGGAAAGCTGGAATTACCTCAAAGTGAAACCCAGACCGGTGGTAGAGCCTATTATTTTCGTGCATGCTTCAGAGAAACATCTTTTGCCTGCAATTTATTCTGCTGAAAATGGAAGTCCCTGGTATGTTTCAGCCATTAAAAACGGATTGTATGCCAATAAAGTGAATGCCTTATCAAAACCTTACGGAACCGCTGGTAAAAAAGAATTTACCGCTTTTGAAAAAAAAGCATATAATATTGCGATAAGAAATCTGGAAAAGAAGAATTTCTTCAGTACTGTAAGAAAAGGAGCAACTTCTGAGTACTACTATTATGATGTATCGGATATTGACAACAGGTTTGAAAAAGAGATAAAAAGAGCCGTAAATGTAGGAACCGAGACATCAGCCAATGTCCCTAAAGGAGTTAATCCAATAGAATATGAATCCGGAAAAGGTCTTGCAGGAAAAATAAAATTTGTAGGGGAAGTTACGGGGATCTTTGGGGTGTTATCCGATATGGCTGCTTTATTACGAGGAGCTGCTGACCACAAGATACCGCCACCGTCTATTATTCCACCTTTTGTAATGGATACTGTAAACCGAATGAAGGCAGAAAATGATGAGTTTATTATTGAAAGTTGGAATAAAGAATTGCAAATTGCCATTAATAGGGATATAGATTCAGTTAGAATAGCTGTTAACTCAGATATTAATAAAAATTATAATTTAGGCTTTAATCTTATAGATATTTCTGAAGAATTACTTACAAAAATATTGAAAAAAGAAGTGTTTGAATATGATAAAAGGTCATCAGATTTCAAAACTTATTTAGTTGATGAAAGTCACGGTAGAATAAATGCATCCATACTCATACAAAGTATTGAAGAAAATGACAAATACAACCGTTTTACAATTAATCATTATATTCATGCTATTTATATAAAAGATTTGAAAATATGAGAAGTAATATCTTAAATATCTTACTATTTATTCCATTGTTATGTTCTTGCCAACAATACAATAGTCCAGCCTATGATGAAAAAGAAAAAGTATTAAGAGATTTTCCTATAGAAAATAGTACAAGGATGGTCATGGATTCTCTATGGAATAAAAGGGATTCGCTTACTTATCTTAGACTTAAAAATCTTGATTTAATCTTAATGAATGAGACTTCAACAATTCCTAGCTGGATTGGTGAGTATGAAAAAATGAGAATATTTAAAGTAATCAATGAGAAGAAGAAAATTATATCTATTCCTGAAAGTATTGGTAAGTTATCAAACCTTGTTCAGTTTGATATACCAAATAATCAGGTCTCTATTCTGCCAAATTCTATTTATAATCTCAAGAATCTAAATTACTTTAATTTATCGGGTAATCCTATTATATCTATTGCGGATAAAATTAATAATCTTAATAAGTTAGAATATCTTTATTTAGATAATACTCTTATTAAAAGTTTACCCGAAACAATATGTAAATTACAAAAAATAAAAGATATATATATAAAAAATACAAAAATTTCAAAACTGCCAAAATGTTTAGGAGATTTGTCAAACTTAGAGTGGCTGGTTATTTCAGGAACACAACTTACAGAATTTCCTATTGAGATTTTAAATGCTCCAAAATTAAAAACAATTCGTGCAAATGGCTTAAAGCTTAAAAATTATAAAGAAGTGAAAGCAATATGCGAAAAAAGAAATATCACGTTTTATTATGATCATGAATAGAGCATTAACACAATAGAATATGAATCCGGAAAAGGTCTTGCAGGAAAAATAAAATTTGTAGGGGAAGTTATGGGGATCTTTGGGGTGTTATCCGATATGGCTGCTTTATTACGAGGAGCTGTTGACCACAAGATACCGCCACCGTCTATTATTCCGCCATTTGTAATGGATACTGTAAACCGAATGAAGGCAGAAAATGATGAGTTTATTATTGAACAATGGAATAAAGAACTGCAAAAAGAGGTCTTAAATGGCAGGAAGAATTTAATAGAATTTTTAAACAGAAATAATGGAATAAATAAAGAATATAATTTAGGTTTTGACCTCATCGACCTATCGGAAAAACTACTTAACAGTATTCTACAGAATGAAGTAATAGAATATGATAAAAGTTCAGTAAACTTTAAAGTGTATTTAATCAATAAAAGTCAAGGAGCAAAAGAAGCATCAATCCTTGTACAAAGTATAGAAGACAGTGACAAGTATAACCGCTTAACAATTAAACACTATATTCACGCTCTTTATATAAAAGACTTAAAAATATGAAAAACCTGAAAATTATATTATTGCTTCCGTTATTTTATTCATGTCAGAAATATAGTTCTCCACCATTAGATTTCTATGAAAAAAAATTGCGCGAGTCTTCTATTGAGGATACCAAAGGCATCGTTATAGATGAATTATGGAAAGAAAGAGATTCACTGAGCTATTTAAGATTAAAAAACGTCAAATTTATCTATTTAAAATCAGTAAAATATCTTCCCAAATGGATTATAAAATTTGATAGCCTTTCAATTATTAGTAATACTGTTGATAAGAGTCATATCAAATCTTTTGAAGATCTGTCTTCATTAAAGGTACTTAAAACACTAAACTTATCCCAAAGCGATATTGATATAATTCCAGAAAGCTTATATAAAGTTACTTCCTTAGAATATTTCAATATTGAAGATAATAATATTAAAAGTATTAATAAAAACATTAATCAATTAAAAGATTTAAAGTCATTATTTGTTTCAGATAATCCATTAACTACTATCCCTAAAGAAGTTTGCGAACTAAGTAAGTTAGAGTCATTAGTTTTAGAAAATACGAAAATAAAAGAATTATCAAAATGTTTAGGCACTTTACAATATTTAAATTGGATAAATATTTCAGGAACGCAAATCACAGAATTTCCAATTGAAATTTTAAATGCGCCAAAGCTAGAAACAATTCATGCAAGAGGCTTAAAGCTTAAAAATTATAAAGAAGTGAAAGCGATATGCGAAAAAAGAAATATCACTTTTTATTATGATCATGAATAAAGTATTCAAATAGAATGAATCCGGAAAAGGTCTTGCAGGAAAAATAAAATTTGTAGGGGAAGTTACGGGGATCTTTGGGGTGTTATCGATATGGCTGCTTTATTACGAGGAGCTGCTGACCACAAGATACCGCCACCGTCTATTATTCCGCCATTTGTAATGGATACTGTAAACCGAATGATGGCAGAAAATAATGAGTTTATTATTGAACAATGGAATATGATTTTAAAAAACGCAATTTTAATAGGAAGAGATGAAGTAAAAACAGTTATTAAAGATCCAATTAATAAAAATTATAATTTAGGCTTTAATCTTATAGATATTTCTGAAGAATTACTTACAAAAATATTGAAAAAAGAAGTGTTTGAATATGATAAAAGGTCATCAGATTTCAAAACTTATTTGGTTGATGAAAGTCATGGCAAAAAAGACACATCCATACTCATACAAAGTATTGAAGAAAATGACAAATATAACCGTTTTACAATTAATCATTATATTCATGCTATTTATATAAAAGATTTGAAAATATGAGAAATATTATAATGATTTTACTATTGGCTCCATTATTATTATCATGCCAAAAATATAATAAAGATCCCTATGATAAATTTGAAGAAGATTATAGAAAAATGACATCTTTAAATCCTGATAAGATTTACTTAGATAGCTTGTGGTCTAAAAGAGATTCATTAACTTATTTAAACATGAAAAATGTTGAGTTGGTTTTACTTTCCGAAACAGATTCAATTCCCAATTGGCTTTTTAATTTTAAAAATCTTAAAATTATATTTACAAATAATGAATTGAAAAAAATAAAAAGAATACCCAGTAATATTGACAATGCTAAAGGATTAATGCAGTTTGATATTCCTAATAATGCAATAAATAATATACCAAAGTCCTTCTATAAACTTAACAATTTAGAAACAACAGATCTTTCAAAAAACCCTATAAAAGAACTTTCACCTGATATTGAAAATTTGCTTAACCTTAGAGGCTTAACACTAAGAAATACTCTTATTAGTAATTTGCCTAGTGAAATTTGTAAATTAAGCAAATTAGAATCATTAGTTTTAGAAAATACTAAAATTTATGAGCTACCAAAATGTCTGGGTAATTTACAACATTTAGAGTGGATAAATATTTCAGGAACGCAAATCACAGAATTTCCAATTGAAATTTTAAATGCGCCAAAGCTAGAAACAATTCATGCAAGAGGCTTAAAGCTTAAAAATTATAAAGAAGTGAAAGCAATATGCGAAAAAAGAAATATCACTTTTTATTATGATCATGAATAAAGTATTCAATAGAATATGAATCCGGAAAAGATCTTGCAGGAAAAAAAAATTGTAGGTGAAGTTATGGGGATCTTTGGGGTGTTATCCGATAAATTGATGCAATTAAAGACCCGACAAATAATAATTCTCCCAGAATGCTAGAATCACTATCTGATATTGGAGAAGGTAGTCGAGAATCAGGATTGTTAATTCAATCAATGGAAGGTTTAGATAAATATAGTAGAGAGACTACTTTTCATTATATTCATGCCATATTTGTAAATGATTTAAAAATTTAACAATGAAATTTCTACAGTATATAACCTTTATTTTCCCGTTACTTGTTTCATGTCAGCAGTATAATAAACAGCCGTATGATAAGTATGAAAAAACTTTAAGGATGTTTCCTACTTCAACAACTGAAATTATTTTTGATAGCTTGTGGGCAAGGAGAGATTCGCTTACATATTTAAGACTTGAAAATGTTCGTAACATATATCTTTCAGATACTGATTCTATTCCAATTTGGATTTCAAATTTTAAACATTTAAAAAGTATAGAATCTTTTTCTGAAAAAATAAAGATAAATAATATTCCTGAAGATATTGGAAAAAATGGTAACTTAACTCATATTGAGCTACCACATAATAATATCATTAACATACCGCAATCTTTATATAACCTAAAAAAATTGGAGAGACTAAATTTAAGTGATAACAATATAGAAAAGATTGGCACTCAAATAGAAAATTTAAAAGAAATAAAAATTATTTTACTTTCATATAATCAGAACTTACTTAATATTCCTAATGAAATCTGTAACCTTTCAGATTTAGTTAGTTTATCCATTAATAATACGGGTATTTCAAATCTACCTAAATGTTTGAAAAACATGAAAAATCTCGAAAGTATTAATATATCTAGTACGAATATATCTTATTTACCAATAGAAGTCCTAAATACTCCAAAATTGAATGAAATCAATGCAAAAGGCTTAAAGCTTAAAAATTATGAAGAAGTGAAAGCTATCTGTGAAAAAAGAAATATCACTTTTTATTATAATGAGTAGCGTCAAATATTCTGACAATATCCAACCCTTACGGAACTGATGGTAAAAAGAATTTACCGCTTTTGAAAAAAAAGCATATAATATTGCGATAAGAAATCTGGAAAAGAAGAATTTCTTCAGTACTGTAAGAAAAGGAGCAACTTCTGAATACTACTATTATGATGTATCGGATATTGACAACAGGTTTGAAAAAGAGATAAAAAGAGCCGTAAATGTAGGAACCGAGACATCAGCCAATGTCCCCAAAGGAGTTTAATCCAATAGAATATGAATCTGGAAAAGGTCTTGCAGGAAAAATAAAATTTGTAGGGAAGCTATGATAGTGATAAGTTAAGACAAACACATTATTTTATCACATTTACCTTGGCACAAAATCTTGGCCATTTACATAAGCAAACACTAAAAACAAAATAACCCACTGTTAAACAGCAGGTTATTCATTTACCATTGTGACCTCGGAGGGATTCGAACCCCCAACCCTCGGAGCCGAAATCCGATATTCTATCCAGTTGAACTACGAAGCCATTTTGATGAGTAATTATTAATAAGTATACAAATATAGTTTATTATTAATTACTTATCATTCATACTTTAGAAAGTAATTTTCACACCTCCCAGAATCTGTGCACCCAGGACTTTATAGCCTTTGTACGTCTGATACTTTGAGCTCAGAAGATTATTTCCGAGTGCAAAAATACTGAAATTTTTGTGAATTTTATACTCTGCGGAAAGATTTAAATCAGCATAGCCGCCAACTTTATCGTTGGTGTTCTCCGTAGACTGGAAAATTACATTCGGATCGCCTATGCCTTCAATCGCATAAGAGTTTGTTGTTCTGTCACTTGCAAAGATCCCTTTGAAGCCTAACAATAATTTTTTGTCAAGCATTGTATATTTTGCCCCAATGCTCGCATTGAACAATGGAACGTTGTAAATATTGTCGTAATTCTTAAGATCGTACTTGGTAAATCTTAATTCCCCGTCTAAAATCAGGTTTGCCAACGGGAAATACTGCACACTTCCTTTGATATCGCTTACATTTCCGTCATCATATACTGCAGAGAAGGTATTGGCAAAATTGTATGCAGAACGGTTAACAGATGTGTTATCAAAAAGACCGTTAGCCTTAAAGAACATAATATCCCTCATCTTTCCGTAGCCCGCAGAGAAGTCGTATTTCAACGTTTCATCAATATCCCCTCTCAATCCTACATAAAAATGATATTTCGTTTCTGTAGGCTTTAAAAACTGGTCAGAAAGGATAAATGGATTCGTTTGTAACATATCTCCGTAGGTATTTAGCTTCAAACCTCCGTCTACCCCTCCGTAGAATTTAAATTCTTTAGCTGCAGCAAACTGGAATTCTGCCTGTGGAAACCAGTACGTTTTGTTATTTTTTTGCTGTTCCAGCTGATCATTGGAATTTTTAGCATTCAGGAAAGAGAATGAAGATCCTAACATCAAATAAGAGTCACCCTTTCTGAATGTCACTTTTGGAGTCAGGCTGGTATTGAAGAAATTGGAGGAATTTTTATCTCTGATGGCAAAATCTGTCTTTACAGCATCTAATCCTACTCCCAAATCAGCATTCAGGTTGATACCTGATTTTCCAAGTTCAACAGCATGCTTGGAGAAATTCGCAAGAATGGAAACCTGGTTTTCCTGCGCATCAAAATGATCTTTCAGGAATGATGATTTTACCCTTACATCATTTAAGATTTCATTGGAATAAAAATCGTAGTACCCATTTACTTTAAACTGGTTAACCTTTTGTTTAAGATCAAGCTCTCCGGTAGGCTGCATGGCGTAAATTCCGTAGTAATTGTAACTGTCCAAGCCATATTCCGCATTGATATTGAATTTTCCTTTTTCTCCGTAAGAGTTTAAGAAAGCTCCGATATTAGCAGAAGTCTGTCCGGATTTCCAGTCATAGTCTTTTTTAAGACCATTAGTCGAAAGTACATGAACATCCGCTCCTACTTCAAACTTATTTTCAAGGGTTTTTGAAACGTTTCCATCTACCAGAACTTTCCCGTAATTACCCATTCCAAACTGGAAATAATTATTCTGGGCCGTTCCGTCAAATTTCGGAGCCACATCTTCTCCCTGGATCGTTGAAGTTTTGAAATCTGAAACTGCCGGAACATCCGTAATGGTATACTTCACGGGCGTCTGTGATTTCTCTTCCGGCGGATAATTTTTAATGGTTTCCACAGAAGTTTTCTTCTTCTCGATCTTCTTCACTTCCGGCTCTCTCTTTTTGTTAAGAACCAGCTTTTCCTCCTTGATCTGGGAAAACGCCACTGACGAAACCCCTAAAAATAATATGGATAATATTTGAATTTTCTTGTTCATATTTTCTTTATTTGAAAAAAATATATACCGGGCTTTTATTTATTGGAAGCAATATAACTGCCTAATAAAGCTTTGCCCGACTGTTTTGAAAAAGTTCTCCCCAGTCTGAATATATTAAACAGCCAAAGGCTTTGATAAACTTGTAATTTGTATTGATAATTTTTCGTTGTCCTGTTCTCTGATACATCATAGCTGTAAGAAATATCATACGGAAATCCCGAAGGCAGTAATCCGACTGTGAGCATACTCCCAATCATAGGATTTCCGCAAGGAGGCGTACGCGTCAGCATCGGATGCAGGGTGATCTTCGCTGCATGGGTACTGTCTTCTACAATTTCATAAATATCAGAATGTTTTAAAATTTCAAATTCTCTCTTAAGATCCTTATTCACTACAAAAGCTTTTTGCTTTGGAAAGTCGGCTTTTGCATGGTTATATTCCTTTGGATATGCACTGTACGAAGGAATGCAGCTCCAGAGAGAAGCCGAAACTAAGAAAGAATAGATTGCAATTTTAAAAACCTTCATCACCTATTTCTTAATCTGTTTCTTAACTTCTTTAGCTTCTGCAACAATTTCAGGGAAATCCTTATAGTTCGCAATGATCTGATCACAGGTATAACTTGCCTGATAGTTGTCTTTCAGCCCGATATAGTTTTTCGCCATCAATACTAACGCTTTTGCTCCCCAGAATTCTTCCGAAGCATAGTTGTTGGCAAGCTTGAAGATTGTTTCATTAGAGGATTTAAATGCTTTTCCTTTGTTCTGATAATAGGCTTTAGCATATAAAGCTTCCGCAGCGACCGAAGTATTGGATGATTTTTCAAGAGAGACATAAGCTGCCTGGGCATCCTTATCTTTTCCTGAATTCATCAGGCTTCTTGCCTTGATCACTTTCGCTGTTTCAATAACGGCAGCAGAGTTTTTAGAATTAGCAATCACTGCATTGGCCAGTTTTTCAGCTTCAGAGAAATTATTTTCTTCTGCGTACAGCTTCATCAGCTCCACATTAGCATAGTTTTTAATGCTGATATTGGAAGAATTTTTAATGCCTTCAAGGTATTTTTTAGCTTCTGCTGTATTCCCTTGTGCAATAAAGATCTGAGCTAAACGAGTTTGTGCATCATCCTGGTAATCGTTCTGAATTCCAGCAACTTCCTGAAGAACAAGTAAAGCTTTAGTTGAATTATTAGTCTGATAATAGCTTTCTCCCAATTCATACTTCGCCTGGTACAATCCTTCACCTGTCGGATTCTGTGTCAGATACTTTTCGTAGTAAGAAATAGCATTTTTGTAATCTTTCTTCGCGAATAACTGCTTACCTGTTGATAAGTTGATTTCATCTATTTCAGAAGCATCCACATCCACCCCAATATTTCTTGCGAAAGTTTCATATCCCGAAACATCTCCGTTTTTCGTGAAGATCGGTTTTGCTGCCTGCACCACCTTCTGAGCATAGGCTGTATTTTTATACTGCTCACCCAGAGATTTCAGTTCAGAAAGCGCTTTATCACTCTGATTCTGGTCGATATAATTCTGCGCTCTGTAAATAGAAGCATTGGCAATCAGATCCTTGTCTGAAGAATCTTTAATTACTTTTCCGAAATAATCATTGGAGTTGGCAAAATCATCCTGGGCCGCGTAAGCTGTACCAATTTCGTATTGAGCATCATCGTAATATTCGGAATCCGGATATTTTGATAAAAGGTTTTTAAGGTTGGTAATCTTCGCCTGTGTATCTCCTTTGAATCCTAAAGCCATTGCTTTTTGATATAAAGTATAATCCGTAGCATCTTCATTTTTATCATAAATGGCAATCGCTTCGTTCAGATCATTATTGGCATAATGGATATCTGCAAGACGAAGTTCTGCATCATTTTTAAATTCAGGTTTCGGATTGGTAAGATATTGTTTGAAGTAGGTTGCAGCCTGATCAAATTTCTTGGATTTAAAATAAGCATATCCTAAATCATATGGAAGCTGCTGCTTTTCAGGGAAATTTTCGTTAAGAAGCTTTTCGTAGCGGGCAATGGCAGAAGGATAATTTCCTTTTTGGTAATACACCTGTGCCAGCCAGTACAAAGCTCTGCTGTTGAATTCTTTATTGATATTGAAACCCAGACTTCTTAAGAAATATTTCTCAGCTTCATCATAATTCCCTTTGTTGAACTCTTCAGTCCCTAATAAATAAGAAACTTCCTGGTCTACTTTATTGATCTCAGGAGTGGAACTCTGCAATCTGTCAATCGCATTCAGGGTTTCTTTATAGTTTCCGGAATACAGATAGGATTTCACCAATAATGATCTCATTTCTGTAGCATTGGCGTCATTCTGATTGTCGTTGATATAGCTTTGAATCACCGCCGAAGGACTTTCAAACGGGTTACCGATATCGTAGCTTAACTTAGCATACTGCTCATGAGCCAGCTTTTTCACTTTCGCATCATAATCCATCTGGTAAGAAGAACGGAATGCAGAAAGCGCTTCCTGTTTTTTATCCACTGCCAGATAAGCATTTCCCAGCTGGTAGTATGCATTCTGTGCTAGAGCGGAATTGCTGTTCAGAAGTTGGTTATAATAAGAAACGGCTTCATCATATTTTTTCAGCTGGGCAGCTACAAATCCCATTTCATACAAATCGTTTTCAGATGGATTCTGCTGTACGCTCAGATAATCTTTTAAATGTGGATAGGCAGAATTGTAATCATTCTTCATGAAATAACTTTCCCCAATGATCTTATGAACTTCTGCTTTATAAGAATCTGAAATATTTTCTTTTAACAGCGCATTTCCTTCCGTGATGGCCTGATCGTAGTTCTTATCATTATAATACATCTGTACATAATAAGGACGCACCAGCTTGGAGAATTTATCCTGATCTTTTATCGAATCAAAATACTGGAAAGCTTTGTCATTTTGCCTGTTGCTGTAATATAAATGTCCCAGCATATAAGCAATGTCTCCTTTTTGGGACTGATCTGCTGTTTTGTAAGCTTCTTCCAGTGCATCAATTGCTCCTTTGGAATCTCCGGTCATGAATTTGGCATATCCAAGCTTCAGAATATACTGGGTATTCTCCTCTTTCGAAAGCTGATATTGGTTCACTTTTTTCAAAGTTTCCAATGCTTTGTCAAAATCTTTTTTTGCCAGGTAGTAATCTGCCAGCGGAAGATTAGCCTGTGCAAAATAAGCAGAATTCGGATATTCTTTCATGAAAGCCGTTAACCCTTCTTCAGCATGATTTTTCTGAAGAATCACACCAATCACGTTATCAAAAAACTGCGCAGCTTCCTTTTTCGAACGGGACAAATTCTGATTGTAGAAATACTGTCTTGCATATTCGTATTGGGAAGCGTTGTATATTTTGGTCTGATAAAGATTTTCGGCTAGATTGAACCTGTAATTTTCTTTCTGGGTAAAATATTGGGACTGCTGAGCATCGGAAATTCCGAAATAAATGACAGCCGCCGCTAAAAGTATTTTTTTTGATTTCATTCTTCTTGATATAAGAAAATTAGTCTAAATAAGTTAACGAAAATATTAAAAACTTATTGTTTAAGCAAGTTTTAACAGAGTTAATGATTGTTAATACTTATTTCATAACCCTGAAAATTTCTCACTATATAATGATAAAATTTATTACTTTCGTCTGATAAAATGTAAAATTTTAATAAACAGTTATCAAAACCATATTTTTATTTGATACTTCTCAACATCAGCTAAAAACATACCATAAACACACCATCCCATGAAATTTAAGATTCTTTTAGCATTAATTTTTGTAAACCTCCTGCAGGCACAAAAATTTTATTTTCCAAAGACCGCTGTCACAGACTCTGTTATATTGGAAAAACAGATACCGGAACTTGCCCTGCAAGTAATTCCTCACCTTCAGTCCCCAAAGTATAAACCGGAAAACACCGTGGATCTTATGGATAATCTTTTCCGCTTGCAGATGGTGGCTCAGGATTATAAAAATTCACTGATTTCTCTTTCTGAAAACCGTAATCTGTTTGCCGATAACAATATGGGCGGATACAGATTTATCGGATTTGAACTGTACAGCCTGGCGAAAATAATACAAAAAGAAAACAATACTTCTTTTTCCAGTGCCCTTCAGAAAGTCTTTAATCAAAAATATGAAAGTCTTCCGGAAAAATTGATTCCCAGACTAGGGCTTGCTCTTGACGGAAATGTGAAGGAAGCCAGAAAACAGCTGAAAAATGTGCTGGACAAACAAAAAGCCAAAGATAGTATTGATTACAGAACGGCTCTTGCACTATGTAAAAACTATCTGACCTATAAAACCTATTCCGGCATCAAACCCCAGGTGATGCAGCTGCTGGCTTCAAAAGACAGGGAAAGATTCATTACTGAAACCAAAAATCTTAAGATAAACGGAAATACCCTTACGATCACTATTGTCCGCAAAAAGGACAACACTTCCCCGCTTCCGGTTATTTTAACCAATAATATCTACGCAGGCCCTATTGATGAGTTCTTTGGAAAAAGAGCGGCAACCTATAATTATGTAGGGGCGGTAGTAAATACCCGTGGCAAGAGAAACAGCAATGATGTAAACAATCCTTTTGAGCATGAATCACAAGATATTTATGAAGTGATAGACTGGGTAAGCAAACAGCCCTGGTGCAACGGAAAAGTGGGAATGATTGGTGGAAGTTATTTAGGTTTCAGCCAGTGGGCAGCCGTAAAAAAAGTTCACCCGGCCTTAAAAACGATTGTTCCACAGGTTGCCGTAGGAATCGGTATTGATTATCCTGCTCAGAACAATATATTTATGAGCTACATGCTACAGTGGATACAGTATGTTACCAACAATAAACTTACGGATGAAGTAGACTTTAATGATTTCCCAAAATGGAATTTCATTAATACAGAATGGTATAAGAGCGGGAAAGCATTCAGATCGTTGGATACCATAAGCGGGAAACCAAGCAAAATATTCCAGCGATGGCTGGATCATCCGGGCTATGACCAGTACTGGCAGAAAATGGTTCCTTATAAAGAGGACTTTTCTAACATCAATATTCCTATCCTGACCACGACGGGTTATTATGATGATGATCAGATTGGTGCGTTGTATTATTTTAAACAACATCATCTGTACAATAAAAATGCAGATCATTATCTTGTAATGGGACCATACAATCATGGAGGGGCACAAAGTTTCGGATTTACTTACGTGAATGGCAACCCCATTGATCCGGTGGCCAGAATAAGTATCGATGACCTTGCTTTTTCATGGTTTGATTATATCCTTAAAGGAGCTAAAAAACCCGAAATTTTAAAAGACAGGATCAATTTTCAGGTGATGAATACCAATACCTGGAAACATGTGGCTGATCTTGACAAGATGCATACTTCTACCCTGAAATTTTACCTTCAGGACAAAAAAAACGCTTCTTCGGTATTTAATAAGCCTGAGACTAAAAGTTTTACAACCCAAGTTGTTGATTTTAAAAACAGGGATCAGAAAGACATTTACTACAAAGTCAGCAAAAAAGACAGTATAAAAACAACCACTTCCATTGCTTTTGAAAGTGAAGTGCTTGACAAGGATATGATCATCAGTGGAAATCTTTCCGGAATCTTCAATGTTTCCATCAATAAAAAAGATTTTGATACGGATACTTCGCTGTACGAAATCCGGCAGAATGGCAAATCCTTTTTATTATCCACTCATATGGTAAGGGCCAGCTATGCAAAAAACAATGAAGTACGCCAGCTTCTTGAGCCGAATAAACTGGAACAGATTCCTATTAACAACTCCTTTTTTATGAGTAAAAAGATAGAAAAAGGAAGTAAACTTCTGTTATTGATCGGAGTGAATAAAAGCCCCAACTGGCAGATCAATTATGGAACAGGCAAAGATGTAAGTGATGAAACGATAAAGGATTCCGGGGAACCGATGGAGATAAAATGGTATAACGACAGCTATGTGGAAATTCCTGTTTATAAAGAGTAAAATCCTGGTTTTAAGCATTTTTACTTAAATGTTGTTAACGACTGTTAACATCAAAATAAAAAATCATTACATTTGCTTTTTTTCAAATCAAATATAGTTATTGAATGAGTCAACTTTTTAGAAGAAAAATCTATTCAGATACAGATACTTCAACAGGGCTTTTAAGAGTCTTAGGGGTATGGGACATTGTATTTTTTGGTATTGCGGCCATTATTGGAGCTGGGAGTTTCAGCAGTTTGGGAGAAGCCGTTTTCAGAGGTGGCCCAGGTGTTATCCTTCTATATTTGATTTGCGGTTTCGCCTGTGGGTTTACCGCGCTATGCTATGCTGAGTTTGCCAGTAGAATTCCTACTGCAGGTTCCGCCTACACGTATGCTTATGCCAGTTTTGGAGAGCTGATTGCCTGGATAATAGGCTGGGCTCTGATCATGGAATATTCTTTCGGGAATATTTATGTAGCCTTTTCCTGGTCAGATTATTTCACGAGCTTCTTAGGACGCCTCGGAATGCATATCCCCGATTATCTTACCTGCAGCTATACCGAAGCTAGAAAAGCCGTTCAGTATGGCTCTGAAAACAAAGAACTCTTAAATGCCTGGAAAACCGCTCCGTTAATCGGAAGCCTGAAATTTATTGTAGATATTCCGGCATTGGTGATTAACGGTTTGATTACATGGCTCTGTTATGTAGGAGTAAAAGAAAGTAAAAACTTCAACAACTCTCTGGTTATCTTAAAACTGGGAGTAATTGTATTGATAATTCTTGTAGGAGTATCCTATGTCAGCATTGATAACTGGACCCCTGTAAGTGCTACAACCGGAACACCTTCCTTCATGCCAAATGGCTTTGCAGGAGTAATGAGTGCTGTTTCTGGGGTATTCTTCGCCTATATTGGATTTGATGCCCTAAGTGTACTCTCTGAAGAGACCAAAGACCCGCAAAAAACCTTACCAAAGGGAATGATCATTTCTCTTGTATTGTGTACAGTGATCTATATTGCATTAACGCTTGTACTGACAGGAATGGTAGATTACAAGAAATTTGATGGTGTGGGAGATCCGCTTTCATTCATATTTGAAAAAACCAATGCCAATGTAGCCTGGATGGAACTTGTGGTTTCTTTCGTAGCGATTGTTGCCATTACCACTGTACTATTGGTTTTCCAGATGGGACAGCCGAGAATCTGGTATGCAATGAGCCGTGACGGACTGATGCCTGCAAGGTTTCAGAAAGTACATCCTAAATATAAAACACCATCCTATGCAACTGTGGTTACCGGAATTGTAGTAGGAATTCCTATTCTGTTTACGGATAAAACATTTATCCTTGATTTTACCAGTATCGGAACTATTTTCGCATTTGTGCTGGTATGTGCAGGAGTGCTTATGCTTCCGGCTAAAGAGAAGATTAAGGGCAGATTTCACCTTCCCTATGTGAATGGTAAAATCATTTTTCCTGTTGTTTTCATTGGCAGCTTGCTGGTTTTTTACAAATTGCAGCCGGAATTTTTTGATAATCTGATGAACTGGTCAGATCCTAAAGAAGGAGAATTCCGAGCTTCTATTTTCTTCTTTATTATCATCAACCTGATTTTATGTGTTATAGCTTTTATCAAGAATTTATCATTGATTCCTTTGGTTGGATTAAGCTCATGTCTGTACCTTCTTACAGGAATGAGTCATGAGAACTGGTTCTGGTTCAGTATGTGGTTTCTGATCGGTATGGTTATTTATTTCTGCTACGGTTACAAAAACAGTAAACTTGGAAAAGAATTAAGAAACAGAGCTAAATAAATAATAAAACAAAGCTATAGAAAGGCAAAATAGCAAAAGGTTAAACCTGATGGAAAAACCGATTGGCTATTTTGCCTTTTCTTTTTTAACTTTTCTTAAAATCGGCAGAATTATTGCTTTAGGTCAAACAGAATCAATAAACTAAAATGCCATGGCTGAAAGAATTAAAACATACAGAGAGTTTTATCAGTTTTATCTTACCGAGCACAGTAAAACGGGAACCCGGATTTTTCATTTTATCGGAACGTTTCTGGTATTTTTCGTTATAGGATATGTTATCAGCTCCGGAAAAGAGAGATTTCTATGGTATATTCCCATTGTAGGCTATGGATTTGCCTGGTTCAGTCATGTGGTGATTGAAAGAAATAAACCGGCTACTTTTAAATATCCTTTATGGTCTCTTATCTCGGATTTCAAACTGTTTTTTGAATTATTAATTGGTAAACAGAAATTCTTAGGACCTGACAATCAGCCTCAGAATCAGGAGCATCCCTAAAGCTTTTTGTCTCCTTATACAAAAAGTATTAACTAAGTATATTAAAGATAAACCTATTGAAAATAAATTTTCAATAGGTTTATGCATACTTATAATTTAAGATAATTTTCAGAATTCTGTCTTACATATCTTACTATACTATTACCGTCCGGATCCAAATATCTAAAAGCCTGCTAAAAGGTTTTCTCCCCGAGGAGAGCATATTCCTCTTTTGCTTTTGAGGTTAAACTAATATTTTTTGCTTCATGTAACTTAAATACATGTAATTTCTGAATAGTAGCTCTCAAGCTTTTTAATATGTCAGTTCGGATAGTAATTAAGCGCTCCAATTCTGTAATTTCTCCCAAAACTTTATTTCTGTTTAAAGACGAATGTTTCTTGGATTTTTACAACTTAACATGAATATTTATTTAAGAGCCAATTGATCCGCAAGATGGGTAATAAGGCCTAAACCAATATAAAAGGAATCTTTATCTACATTACTGATGTTGTCACAAGGCTGATGATAACATGGTGCAAAAAGAAGCTTTCCATCAGCTTGTAAAATATCATGGATCATTCCCAGTCCTGTTGTTGGACATATTTCTATGAAAGCTGTTGTATCAGTACTTAGAGAAGTAAGCAAATCATCTTTATATTTAATGTTTTTATTTTTCAGGTAAGTTTCTACTATCTTTTCCAGTTCTGCTGAACCTGCTTTAAGCTTGGGTATACTTTTCTCCATTTCCCTTACTAATTGTTCTATTTTTTGGGCAGGTATACCTTTTTTCTTAAAAATTTCACGCATCTGCTGAAAGCTGCTGCCATCTCCATCCAATACCAGAATTTCAGGTTGTTTTGTTCCCATCATATCTACGTTGATATAGCTCTTAATACTTTTCTTTTCCGATTCAGAAAGATGCTTTGTGTAATATACTGAACCTAAAACACCTTCTTCTTCAGCATCCCAGAAAGCTATACGAATTGTTTTTTCGGGAATAATATTTTGTTTTTTGATGACAGAGGCCATTTCCAGTAAAATAGCTACTCCCGTAGCATTATCATTAATTCCCGGGCCCATTTCCACAGAATCATAATGTGCTCCAAACATAATAATATCTTTACTTTTTCCAGGGATTTCTACAACTATATTCTGCCCCTTAATTTTTTTATGCTCTCTGTCTTCCGTCTCAAAAGGTAATCTCAGAGGTTTTAGACCAAAAGTATTTAATTGACTTTCAATATAATTTGCAGTTTCAATTCCACCAGGGCTCCCTACGCTTCGATGATTTTGATTGTTATCAGCAATTTTTTGGATTTCTTCCAAATGCTTCCATGTTGTATTTTTATCTACCAATTGTTCAACAGAAAAATTTTGGATTGTTTTTTGTTCTGTGTTTTTACAGGAAATAATAAAACTTGCAACAGCAAAAGATAAGATTAAAGAATAGTTTTTCATTGTGTTTTTTATTTTTAACTTCTCCAAAGTTACATATTTCAATTGAAACCTTTTGGTATTAATCTATATAGTTGCCAAATTCCTTAACCACTTTCTTTTTATTTTCATAAACTATAATAAAGAATTCAGCGGGCGGTTGCGCCGCCCGCTGAATTCTTTGTCCCTTTGCGTTTCCCAGCTTTATATTTCTCTATTGAGATTGCTTCACCTTCGGTTCGCAATGACTATCCATCAGTGGAATTTTGTTTGTCCGTATGAAGCCTCTTCCCTATCAGATATCCCAATGAAGGCAGAATAAAAGACATCGCCACCGGAATTATCAATGCCAGGCCGGAACCATCGAGAATAACGGTTAGCGGAAAAAGATATCCATTATAAACAAGCAGGGCCAGTGAAAAGAGAAAACTGTCACTGTTACCGGTAGAAAGAATATTAAAATTACTTCCAAACTGATCAAATAAACCGGAGCAAATAAATAAAAACATATTGACAAAAAACATCCAAAGAACAGTCCTGTAAATCATTCCTTTTTTTGCATTCAGATATCCTGCAAAAATCAGAAATAGAGATAGGATTCCGGAAACGGCATAATCCAGTTCTGAAACATCAACTTCACTACCCATTCTTCCAAAGAAATACATGGCATACAATACCAGATTCACGAGATAAATAACCGTTACATAATTCATACATCAAAAAATTTATGGTTACAATCAGTATATTTTCTCAAGAATATCGTAGTGTACGGTATTTGCTATTTTTTCAGCGAGAGCATCTCCATCTACTTTTGTCCGTTCAGGAATATAGCTTGAAAAGGTTATCGTATGGTCTTTATTCATCGTCACTTCCACTTCTTCAAGGATATTTTTATCATCTGCATAAAACTGGATTCTGTTTTCCACGATTCTCCAAAAAGAAAGCCTGGGTTCGGATGGGCTGCAGTCTCCCGAGCTTCCTTCTACATAATTATAAATGGCAAAGCCATCTTCCCTGATCGCATAATTTCTCATCAGGCGGCAGTTATCAAATTCTTTAACCACTTTCTTTTTATTTTCATAAAATCCGGCTTCTTTCAGCTTCCAGAATCCTGTAACATTTTCTTTGGTTAATTTCTGAGCGCTCATCAGGGATGAAACTGCCAGAAAAGAGGTAAGGCAAAATATCTTATACATAAATAAATCTATGATTTTATATAATTTTAAAACGAATACACTATAATAAAGATTTTCAGCGGGCGGCTGCGCCGCCCGCTGAAATCTAATTCTTAAACTTTAAAATTCTCTATTTAAATTTTTTCTTAAAGCTGAATTTAAGCCTGTTTATCAAACCTGGTTCTATAATATCAATTCCCAGTCCGAAATTGCTGTCAGCAACGGTATGATGATCTGTTCTGAACTGTTCAAATTCACTTTGTGGAATTTCAATATTGATCAGGGGATTGTATTCAATGAATACACTTGCGCCATTCCTGCTTACTTTTTTACGGCTTTTATAGTCAAAATACGGATTGGCAATGGTGCTTTCCTGAACGGTATACTTTTCTTCAGTATCAATTGTATGATCCGTATGCAGGTTGATTTCATATTTCTCACTGTCAAAATTATGCCAGAACGGTAAATCTTTATGCATAAAATCGCGTGCACTTGCCTTTATTACATTCCGGTCAAAGTACATCAGAAAACGGTTTTTCTGCGGATCCACAAAATAAGGATTTTCAACGGCAGCAGAATACTGAATCCTGACTTCATTCAGTCTTTTGTCATCGCTTACCACATCAATAGCCGCATCTTTAAATACATTCCTTACATCTGTACCGTTTCTGTCACCGGAATAATTAAGCGCATAGAAAAGGAAACTGTTCCAGCTGTCTATGATTTCTCTTTTATTGGTGCTTTTAAAATACCTTCTCATCGCATTCGCCCTGTTCCCTTTGTAAGTGGTTGACAAAGTAAGCTTTCCGATGTTGCCCTGCGCATTGAAATCTACTTTTTCATCTATACAGAAATAAGGAAATTTATAAGGTTTTCTTACCTGCAGTTCCTGCTCTTTTTTCACTTCCAGGTAATGCATAAAATAGATGAATCCCCTGTTCTCTATCAATCCGAATTCATCCCGGATGGTAGCATCTATGAAATATTCGTGGCCTTTGTAATTCACTTTTACGACAACATGGTTGAAGCTTAACAGGGATGGCAGGTAATATTTGATGTAATAATCTGTATTGAAGTTTACCAGTACAACAGAAGCATCTACTCCAATATAATCAAGGATCACTTTTAATAAAACCGATTTTGCCTTACAATCTCCCTGCTTGTTTTCATAAGTTACTGAGGGCTCCTGCGGTTTATGACCATTCATTTCATCCGCATTGAAGATATAATAGATATGGTTCTGAACATATTCTATGGCAAACTGAAGCTTGTCATCCTGATCCGCAATGGCATCCAGTTTTTCAATCAGGTTCGGCGCAAAATCCTGTAAGGAGGCCTTATTGAAAATCTCTTCATAGATAGGCACAATATAATTGGACAAATCTTTCCAGCTGCTTTCTGTAGCAAAATCTACAAAAGGGAAAATTTCGCGCCCGGAATCTACAGGATTAATATAATTCTCCTCTTCAATAACGAACCGCTCTCCTTTTTTCAGATGATTTACCTGCGGCTCAAGAACATTACCCTGCTCATCTCTGAAAAATGTCTTTTTATAAGCAATCGTCTGCTCACGTTCATTGATGAATGTGAATTTGAAACTGCCATAAGCCCAGTAATTATCAGGGCTTACCCATACATATTTTGAAAACTCTTTTCTGAGAAAATCACGGTCTGTAAATTCTTTAATTCTTGAATCCTCTAAAATCAGTACATCATACAGCCTGAGATCTTTAATCGTGATATTGATCTTCTTATTACTGCTTAAAACACCTCCGCTGCTCTGGTTTTCACTATCGAGCACCTTTATTTTCGTATCCGGAATCTTATCTATTAATACACCGTCTCTCAAAACACTGATTCTGTGAATCTGGTATACTTCATTTTCTTCCACAATAACATCGGAAACAGAGGCTCTTTCCAGGTTGCCGGGTTCGTTCAGCGTATATGCCATGCAGACATATTCACTGTTTTCTGTGTTGCTCGTATAATATCTTTTATCTAAAAAGTAGCAGTAATCTCTACCTTCATCGATTTGTTTTTTGGCAAATTCAGAGTCATTGATTCGGTTTATTATATCCTCATCACTGATATTTCCTGCCCACATTTCAGGTTTTTGAATCCTGTAATTTTCAACTTGCATTTGATTATCCATATTTATTATAAGAATTATATTTTGGTGAGTGTATTAAAAAATTCAAATTAAATGATTAAAAAAGTAAAAAACAATAGCAGAAGTACTACAAATTAAGGAAAACTGTTTCGGCATGGTAATTGCGAGGTATGGAGAAAAATAAGTTTATGAAAAGGATAGCAACAATTCTAAAAGGGGCAGCACCCGCATTAGCATTATTCGTGATGACGCAATGTACAACAACAGCCAATGCATCCGCAGGTGATGAAAAAACATTCATCGTAGGACCACAAACAGCAGACTGTACAGGAGTAGCTCCTATGAAATGTCTGCAGGTAAAAGAAAATGCTTCTGAAAGCTGGACGAATTTCTACAGCAATATTGAAGGCTTCACGTATGAACCGGGATACGAATATGTTTTAAAAGTTAAAACAGAAAAAGTTGACAACCCGCCGGCGGATGCCTCTTCAATCAAATATACATTGGTAGAACAGGTTTCTAAAACGAAAAAATAATAAATAAAAAATGCTTCTGAAAATTCAGAAGCATTTTTTTTTTGCAGGAAGCTGGAAGAATGAAATCTGAAGTTATTTTTGACAATCAGGGAAAACTCTCCAATGATTCATCTTTTTTTGCTCCTTCTTCTCTTCTTTTTTATCTTAAAATCCTGTTTCTTTTTGAGGCGGATCCGGATATTTACCTTTTGTAACCTCTCCTACCGTGTTTGCAGTTGTCATGGCTACTACAAGATCATTCAGCATTCCGCTTGCTGCAGTAGGTGAATTGGGAAGAAGCACAAGATTACTTCTGCTGCTTGCTCCCACTGAATGTAAAGTATCATAATGCTGTGTTACCACAATAAGTGCTGATGCTTCATGGGAATTGATATCTACATTATTAAGCATTCTTACAGACTCTTCAAGTCCTTTTGCAATTTCTCTTCTTTGATCGGCAATTCCCTGTCCCTGTAGCTTTTTAGACTCTGCTTCTGCTTTTGCAACAGCTACAATACGGATTCTCTGGGCTTCGGATTCGTATTCTGCAGCAGTTTTTTCTCTTTCTGCGGCATTAATTCTGTTCATTGCATGTTTTACCTGCTCATCCGGATCAATATCGGTTACCAAAGCTTTGATAATATCATAACCATAACTGTTCATAGCTTCCTGAAGCTCGCTTTTTACAGCTACTGCAATGTCGTCTTTTCTTACAAAAACATCATCCAGTTTCATTTTCGGAACCTCAGCACGTACTACATCAAATACAAAAGATGTAATTTGATTTTCAGGATTCTCCAGGCGGTAGTAAGCATCTCCTACCTGGTTTCTGATCACCTGATACTGAACGGAAATTTTCATTTTGATAAAAACGTTATCCAGCGTTTTGGTATCAATCATCACATCCAGCTGCTGAATTCTCAGATTCAGTCTTTTAGCGATCTGATCTATAATCGGAAGCTTAAGATGCAACCCCGAATGTTTTACGCCCTGAAATTTTCCGAAGCGTTCAATAATAACAGCTGTTTCCTGCTTAACCACAAAAAACGAAGCGAATAAAATGATAAGCCCGAATAAAATGACGGGTGCTAAATATATACCCATAGTTTTAATTTTTTTAATGTGTCGTTATAAATCCTGTTTTGTTAAAAACATTTTATTGGTATTTGTTTAAATATATGAAAAATAAATGTAAGATTCAGCATATAACACTTTGGAAACCAAGCCCGGGAATTATTGATTATTTTTTAAATTAAACTACATTGGGGCAAAGATGCCGTACAGATAGGAACGGCTTTTCTGGCAACTGAGGAATCCGGAGCACTGCCGGTACACAAGGAGTTCTTATTTTCCGATGCGGCAAAATCCACTACTTTAACCAGAGCGTATACAGGTAGATTAGGACGGGGAATCACTACGAAAATTGCAAGAGATCTACTGGCAGCAACAGACAAAACACTTCCGTTTCCTTTGCAGACGCATTTTATGGGAGCATTGAGAAAAGCAGCTTTGGAGCAGCAAAAGAATGATCTGGTATTCTTCTGGTCTGGCCAGATTGCTCCGCTTTTAAAGCATAAAAAAGCCTCCACCTTAATGCAGTCATTAATCGAAGAGGCTTCTGAATTATTACAATAAAGAGAATTTATACGGTCATTCCGATGTCTATTCCTTTAATTTTTCTGTACAAATCGGTAGCATAGTTATCAGTCATTCCCGAAACGAAATCAATGACACCCAGGACTTTCTGGTAATCGGTTCCGTCATTGTAAATGAATTGCTTTGGAATTAATTTCAAAGCTTTTTCATCATAGGATTTTCTTTGGCCGTCAGGCTTCAGAATGGACGGAATAAAATGATCCAATAGCTCATACATTACGTTGTAGCCTGCATTTTCAATCTCAACAACCGCTTTATGATTGTAAATTTTTTCTACCGAGAAACTCTCGATATCCTGCAGTGCTTTATTTTCCTTTTTATAAATATCAAGTAAGCCGTTGCTCAGATCTCCTTTAAGAATTGTCTCAAAATTGGATTTGTACATCTCAATCGACTTATTGATTAAAGCATTGATAACCTTTGCTCTCAGGTAAGAAATCTGTTCGTTTTCATTGGAAATAGAACTTAGCTTGGTCTCAATTCTCTGCACATCATCTGTCTCCGATTTTACCAGCTCGAAAAATAAGTTTTTACAATCTGCTGTTGAAACAATTCCCAGCCTGTGGGCATCTTCCATATCAATAATATTGTAGCAGATATCATCAGCCGCTTCTACCAGCCATACAAAAGGATGCCTCTTGAAAATATGCGGTTCTTCACTTTCAGAAATAAGCTGAGTTCCTTTGGCTATTTCAAGGAATATATCTTTCTCATTCTGGAAAAATCCGAATTTCTTCCTGTGAATAATTCCTTTTTTCTTGGCTACAGCTTCACAGGGATATTTGGCAATACTTGCCAGCGTGGAAAACGTAAGCTGAATACCTCCGGCATCTTTTCCCTGCTGCTGTTGTGCAAGCACTCTGATTGCATTGGCATTTCCTTCAAAATTAACCAGATCTGCCCACTCTTTTTTATTGAATTTAGACTTCAGATCTTTTTCGTTCCTTTCAAAATAGCTTGCAATGGCATCTTCCCCGGAATGTCCGAAGGCGGGATTCCCCACATCATGACACAAACATGCTGCCGCAATTACATTTCCTAAATTATAGAGATAAAAATTCTTTGCATCTTCTGTCAGTTCATTTTTAAAATCTTCAGCAATAAATTCACCGATGATACTTCCTAAACTTCTTCCTACAGATGAAACTTCCAAAGAATGCGTAAGCCTGTTATGTACAAAAACACTTCCGGGAAGAGGAAAAACCTGTGTTTTATTCTGCAGTCTTCTGAAGGCAGAAGAAAAGATAATTCTGTCGAAATCCCTTTGAAAATCAGTTCTTGAAGCTTTGGTCTGTGGATTGTTTCCTGTACGTTGATTGGTGAAAATCTGGTTTAAATTCATCATTTTTCAAAATTACTCCAAATTTTAATTGTATGGAATAGTATTTAAATTTTTATTAACAGATCCTTCATTCAAAAAATCTATTACAGTAAACGTTTTTCAGAGATCGGAAAGCTTGGGGAAATATTCTACATTTGACACAACTAATAAGCGGAAGAATGCTCACATTCTTCTTTTAAATTTTAAATTCTTTTATCATGACAGACCACACATGGCTCAACAGATGGGATGAAAGGTACGGCACCGAAGAGTTTGCGTATGGAACAGCGCCCAATAATTACCTGAGAGAACAGCTAACCCGGCTGACACCCGGAAAAATCCTGTTTCCTGCAGAAGGCGAAGGCCGCAATGCCGTTTTCGCAGCAACACAAGGCTGGCAGGTTTCGGCATTCGATATCAGTGCAAATGGCAGAAACAAAGCATTGCAGCTGGCTGAGCAGCAAGGAATGACGATTGATTATCAGGTGGGAGAACTATCTGCTTTGAATTATAAAGAAGAACAGTTTGACGCCATCGCTCTTGTATACGCTCATTTTCCGGCAGCCATAAAGTCTTCAATCCATCAGATGCTGAATCAATATCTTCGTAAGGGAGGGTTTATTATTTTTGAAGCGTTCAGTAAAAATCACCTTGAATATATTGCAAGGAATGAAAAGGTAGGCGGACCAAAGGATCTTGAATCTTTATTCTCTGTTGAAGAAATCAGGGCTGATTTTCCGGACTATCACAGTATTGAACTAGCAGAGACAGAAATCGAACTTAAAGAAGGAGTATTCCACAATGGAACAGGTTCTGTAATCCGCTTTGTGGGACAGAAACTGACCTGACCGTTTGTACAGCTTATTTACTGATTTGTTTTGAGATAAAGCTCCAGGTGTATCCGGTTATGGAATACTATTTGAATCTTTATCTCAAAATCAACGTTATGCCTGAAGGTCCATCCATTATATTAATGAAAGAAAACCTGCAGCCATTTGCGGGGCAGCAGGTCACAGAAATTGCAGGAAATGCCAAGTTTGAGAAAGATTCTTTTATTGGGCAGACCCTTCTCGAAATCCGTACTTTTGGAAAGCAGACTTACCTTGTTTTTGAAAAGGCAGCCATCCGGATTCATTTATTAATGTTTGGCTCTTATAGTATTAATGAGCAAACGAAGCCGGATAAAAGTTTACGTTTAGTATTATTTTTTTCTACCGGAAGCATTTATTTCTACACTTGCTCCGTAAAATCCGTACCTCTTGAATTTCTTGCTGCCATTGATTGGGAAGCTGATATAATGAGTGATCAGTGGAATTCTAAGAAAGCCGAAGAGAAATTAAAATCCAATCCGGAAATGATGGTCTGTGACGCATTGATGAACCAGGATATTTTTTCGGGAGTCGGGAATATTATTAAAAATGAAGTTCTTTTCAGAATCGGAGTGCAGCCTGAAAGTTTGTTAGGTAATCTTCCTGCTAAAAAAAGAAAAGAGCTTATTGCTGAAGCCAGAAACTACAGTTTTGATTTTCTGAAATGGAAAAGAGAATTTGTTTTGAAAAAACATTGGTTGGTTCATACCAAATCTGTATGTCCGGTATGTGGCCAGAAGCTGATAAAGAAACAAACCGGTGTTGGAAAAAGAAGGAGCTTCTTTTGTGAAAAGGATCAGAAACTTTATTAATAATGAGGATTTTAAATTTTGGCTAAAGCCGTTGAAGGATTTTTATTTATTTAAACGGCCCATCGCTATTGAATTCCTGAGCTACTCCATTATCCTGTTAATATTGTAGCCATGAATATATTCTTAGTGGGTTCCCATTTTTGAAAATACATTGATAATAATCACTCCTGTTACAATCAGAGCCATTCCAATAATGGCAGGCAGATCCGGAACCTGCTTGAATGCAATAATTCCGATCATGGTTATAAAAACAATACCTACTCCGGACCATATGGCATAGGTAATTCCTACAGGAATCTGACGCAGGGTGAGGCTCAGAAAATAAAAAGCGCAGGCATATCCGATAACGGTTACTACAGATGGCCATAATTTGGAGAACTCCTCGGATTTTTTTAAAAAAGTAGTAGCAATAATTTCAAAGATAATTGCCAAAGCAAGAAAAATATAACTGCGTCCCATAAATTTATTCTTTGTACAAAAATAGCAAAAGCGTTGGGGTAATTCAAAAAACGAAGTTCTATTATAAAAGACAATTTCTGGTTTCTTGTATTTTAGCGCCTAATGAAGAAGCACAGAAAAAGCTCCTTATTACCGAGCAATTATACGAGATTCTTAACTGCACTGCATTTTACTTAGAATGACATTTCTGAGACAGCCTCGTTATTGTTAACCCTCTCTTTTCTTCATAATGTTTCATGGATCTGAAAAATGCGTCATCAGGTTTTATTTTTCAGTTGTGACACCAAATACCTATTTTTCTATGCCATGGAATGAGACAACTGACAAAAATTCCATCATAAAAATCGCAGCCAAAAATAAATTTCATTAACATAAGGCTTTATCTCAGGTGAAAAAATCTGCAGCAAAAAATACACTTTAAAACAATATTATGCCAAGCATTATTTTTTATTTGTTTTATCAACTCCGATATAGAAGCCGATAAACGATTAACGTTTTCACAAAATTTTACATATAGAACAATAAAACCGTTAATAAATTCTCAATAATATATTAATTTAACGTAAACAAATTTCACGAATCAACGAACATAAAACCTCGTAATACACTGATAAACATCATAATATTTTACTTTGGCACATGATTTGAAAGTAGTAATATTGCAATTGAAAGATTGATAAAAATAATACAAATAATTAAAAATAATACAAAATGGTAACTTATATCGGTATCGTAACAGGTTTAGTCGTAATCACTTCATATTTCATGACAGTAAGAAGAGAAAGAAACTAATTTCAAAATAAAGCAAGCCTATAGAATATCTATACTAATTATATTGTTTTATGTTTTTAGTCTGAGAGATCGGATTGCTCTTTTACCATCGGGTAAAAGGGCCCAAAAACATAAACAGAAAGATCTTAGTTTCATAACAAATTTTAATATCCAAATGAGAAAAGCCAGCCGCAAGTCCGGCTTTTCTTTTTTATCAAAGGGTTCATTGTTCATAGGTTTTACAATTTTCACAGATTGTTTGGGATATTTTTTCTTGTTGTTATACATTGTTTGTAGCGCAGATTCTCGGCCATCATTTATTATTCATTTACGCTGGACCAGATGTTTATTATTATTCAGGATTCTTTTGACATTCAATAAAGCTTTATCTTTGCTTAGTCAATCATCATTTAATCATCATGAATCTGTACAACCTTATTATTCAAGATAAAGAACAGGTAACCCTTAACGAGGTATTTCTCAATATAAACAACAGGGAGCAGCTTGTACAGCTTATCAAGGAGCATACTTATGTAAAAGAACTGCAGGAGTATGGTCTTCCGGTGAATCATAAAATTTTACTTCAGGGCAGCTCAGGATGTGGAAAAACAATGACTGCCAAGGCAATTGCCAATACGCTGGGAAAGAACATCATTATTTTAAATCTCAGCAATATTGTTTCGTCGCGCATCGGGGAAACCTCCCAGAATATTAAAATGGTCTTTGATAAAGCTGCGAGGGAAAGATCTGTACTTTTTCTGGATGAGCTGGATCAGATCGGGAAAGCCAGAGGAAGTGACGACAAAGATGTGGGGGAAATGAGAAGACTGGTGAATACCTTGATTCAATTGATTGATTATTATCCTGAGAATGCGCTTTTAATCTGTGCCACCAATCATCCTGAAATTATTGATACAGCCCTGCTAAGACGTTTCCAGCTGAAGATCAATTATGAAATGCCTGCTGCCAACATCCTGGATACATTCTATGATCAGCTGCTGGCTCAGTTTCCAGAAGATATGAGAACCGTAGAGAGAAAGTACTCTATTTCCTTTGCTGAGGCTAAAGATTATGCCTTAACGGCCGTAAAAGCTGCTTTAATCAAAAAACTGGAAGCTAAAGAAACCATCTCATCATGAAAGAAGATATTCTCCACAATCTCACCATCATCAATAACCGGATAAAAACGGCCTGTGAACAATCCGGCAGAAATAGTGATGAGGTTAAATTATTACTGGCCACCAAAACAGTTTCTGCAGACCGAATTAAAATCGCGCTGGAGCATGGGCAGACCTTAATTGCAGAAAATAAAGTGCAGGAACTGAAGGAGAAGTATGATGATTTAAAAGATATTCCTCATGAAAACCATTTTATAGGACATCTTCAGACCAACAAAATCAAAGATATCCTGAAATATGATGTCACCTGCGTTCAGTCTCTGGATCGTCTTGAACTGGCTGAAAAACTTCACCAAAGGCTTTTAGCCGAAGACAAAACAATAGAAGTTTTGATTCAGGTAAATACTTCCAATGAAGAAAGCAAATTTGGAGCTGATCCCGATGAAGCTATTGAGCTTATCCGAAAGATTTCCAACTACTCTACATTAAAAATAAAAGGGTTGATGACTATCGGGCTGTTCAGTGCAGAAACGGAGAAAGTAAGAACGTGCTTTAAAATCCTGAAAAATCTTCAGCAGGAGATCATCCGTGAAAATATTCCCACCGTAGAAATGAAAGAGCTTTCTATGGGTATGAGCGGGGACCTGGAAACCGCTATTGAAGAAGGCGCTACGATTGTACGGGTGGGAACCGCCGTTTTTGGAGCGAGAATCTATCCGGACAGCTATTATTGGGATGAAGGAAAAACGAACAATAAAGCATAATAATATGTTCCCGTTTACTTATACTTTTGAGAGAGAAATCGTTAAAGATAAAACCTCTGACGAGGTCATATACACAGTCCGTGATCTGTTAAGAGAGAAAAAGGTTCAAAACATTCTTTACGGACCTGGATTTGTTTCTTTCGATGAAGGTTTTCCCAGAGCGAGAAGCAATAGTGATTACTTATCTTTAATTGATGATGGAGTATTTATTTATAATGAAAACACTAAGATACTGACTTATAAAGTAAGGTTATGGAAATTACATCTATTCGCCCTTGTATTTTTTATCATTACGATGATTTATTTTGAAGGTTTCTTTGGGAAATTACTTCCTGTTTTCGGACTTGTAATCAATCATTTATTCTCTTATTTTGGAAGCCAGGGTTTAATTGAAGAAATTGCCCATAAGCTGAATTACCTTTCATAATCCCACTCTCCCATTTATTTGTTGGTAACGAAAGTAATCAAGAATCCCTAAAACACTACGTTTTTAAACTCTACAAATCCGGTATAATTTTTGCTGTAAATATTTAATAATCAAACAAATGCATTTTTATGGATAAAAAATTACTATCGGTCTGTCTATTCATGACAGTATTATTCTTTTTCTCATGTGAAAAAGAAAACACACAGATGAAAAGTGGAATTTCACTTGAAGCTATTTCAATGATCACCGTACTTACTATGGGTGTCGCCATTCTGATTGCGTACAGTTTTAAAAGAAGATAATAAAATCAGGATATAAACATTAAGCACCTCTCAATTTTTGGGAGGTGATTCTTTGTTGTATTAAAAAAGAATTTCATACAAAAATAGTCAACTCATTTTCTTTAGACAACTGTCTTAATCCTGTAGAAAATATTCTTAAAATTCACGAAGAAAAAATTGCTCCTTATAAAAGGATACTATGATGTCCGGATTAGAAGAAATGATTAATGAAAAATAAGATATTCGAGCTTTGAGATTGCTTCGCTTTGCTCGCAATGACAAAACAAAAATCCCTCTCATCACTGAGAGGGTTTGTTATATTTAAAAACTAAGATTACATATAAGCTTCAATCGGCTCACAGGTACATACCAAGTTTCTGTCTCCGTATGCTTCGTCTACTCTTGATACAGAAGCGAAAAATTTGTGGTCTCTTACCCACTCTAACGGATACGCTGCCTTTTCTCTGCTGTATGGTTTATCCCATGAATCAGAGATTACCAATTGTTCTGTGTGAGGAGCGTTTTTCAATACGTTGTTGGTTGCATCTGCTTCTCCGTTGGCAATTTCATCAATTTCTTTTTTGATAGAGATCAATGCTTCTGCAAAACGGTCAATTTCAGACTTGCTTTCAGATTCTGTAGGCTCAATCATCAATGTCCCTGCAACCGGGAAAGAAACGGTAGGAGCATGGAAACCATAATCCATCAATCTCTTCGCCACATCAGCCACTTCAATTCCTAAAGATTTGAACTGACGGAAGTCTACGATACATTCGTGCGCTACTCTTCCGTTTTCGTTGGAATATAAAATCGGGAAATGCTCTGCTAAAATTTCTTTCAGGTAATTAGCATTCATGATCGCATGTCCTGTAGCCTTTTTAAGACCTTCAGTTCCTAACATTTTAATATAAGAATAAGAAATATTAAGGATCAGTCCTGAACCGTATGGTGCTGCAGAAATACCTTCGATAGCATCTTTAGAGCCAATTCTGATATTCGCGTTAGAAGGAAGGAAAGGCACTAAGTGTTTAGCAACACAGATCGGACCTACTCCAGGGCCTCCACCTCCGTGAGGAATGGCGAAAGTTTTGTGAAGGTTAAGGTGGCAAACATCAGCTCCGATGTTTCCGGGACTTGTAAATCCTACCTGAGCGTTCATGTTCGCACCATCCATATATACTTGTCCTCCGTGCTCGTGGATAAGGTTGGTAATTTCTTTAATATTGGCATCAAAGAATCCGTACGTTGAAGGATAAGTAATCATTACAGCAGATAAGTTTGCTGAATGAAGTTCTGTTTTAGCTTTAAGATCTTCGAAGTCGATTTCCCCGTTCTCAAGGTTTTTCACGACTACGATTTTCATTCCTGCCATTGCAGCAGAAGCCGGGTTTGTTCCGTGTGCAGACTGAGGAATCAATACTACATTTCTGTGGTGGTCTCCTCTTGAGATATGGTATTCTCTGATCACCATCAACCCTGCGTATTCTCCCTGAGCACCAGAGTTTGGCTGAAGAGAAGTTCCTGCAAAACCTGTAATTTCTGCTAAGTCTTTCTCTAATTCACGGATCATTTCCTGATATCCTTCAGCCTGATTAACAGGTACAAACGGGTGAACAGCTCCCCAGTTTTCCCATGAAAGCGGTAACATCTGCGTTGCTGCGTTCAGTTTCATTGTACAAGATCCTAAAGAAATCATTGAGTGAGTCAATGATAAGTCTTTTCTCTCAAGACGCTTGATGTAACGCATCAGTTCTGTTTCCGTATGGTATTTGTTGAATACTGCTTCTGTAAGAATTTCGTCTTTTCTAAGATTTTCTTCAGGAATGCTGTATCCTTCTTTTATTTCTAATTTGAAAGTCTGCTTGTCTTTAAACTGAGCGAAAGAAGCCATCAGATCGTTTAATTTCTCTAATGTTGTACTTTCGTTGATCGCAATGCTTACTACACCTTCTGTGAAATAGTTAAGGTTTAGCCTGTGATCAAGCATTAATCTTACTAATCTTGCTTTCTCCTCTTCAGGCATCGTGATTTTTACAGTATCGAAGATTGGCTCTTCTACCACCTGATATCCTAATGCTTTAAGGCCGTTTTTCAAAGCGTTTGCTTTAAAGTGGATCTGATCAGCGATATAATTTAATCCTTTCGGACCGTGATAAACAGCATACATTCCTGCCATTACTGCCAAAAGAACCTGAGCTGTACAGATGTTTGAAGTAGCTCTCTCTCTTTTGATGTGCTGCTCTCTTGTCTGTAACGCCATTCTTAGTGCACGTCTTCCGTACATATCCTGGGAAACCCCGATAATTCTTCCCGGGATATCTCTTTTATAATCCTCTCTACAAGCAAAGAAAGCTGCGTGAGGACCTCCGTACCCTAATGGAATACCAAATCTCTGTGTTGTTCCTACCGCACAGTCAGCCCCCATTTCTGCAGGAGATTTTAGTTTCACCAAAGCCATAGGATCACAAGCAACAGCTACCTGAAGATCAAGCTTTTTATATTCAACGATATCTTCTGTATAATCCAGAACGATTCCGTTTTTACCAGGATATTGTAATAAAACTCCGTAATAAGAACCATCAAACTGATGTGTCTTATGATCTCCCAATACGATTTCTATTTCTAGTCCTTCAGCTTTTGTTTTTAATACAGAAACTGTTTGAGGAAGTACAAGATCTGAGATAAAGAACTTATTGGCTCCTGCTTTTTTCTGGTCTTTCGTTCTGTTGTTAAAGAACATGTGCATCGCTTCAGCTGCAGCAGTGGATTCGTCCAATAAAGATGCATTGGCTAACGCAAAACCTGTAAGATCACATACTACAGTCTGGAAATTAAGAAGAGCTTCAAGTCTTCCCTGTGCAATTTCTGCCTGATATGGAGTATACGCCGTATACCAGCTAGGGTTTTCAAAAATATTTCTCTGGATTGCTGAAGGTAAAAGTGTATTGTGGTATCCAAATCCGATATAACTTGTATAATCTGTATTTTTTGACGCCAATTCTTTTGAGTGGTTCAGCATTTCATATTCAGAAAGCGGTTCCGAGATCTCAAGATCTTTCTCTAAACGGATAGAAGAAGGGATAGTCTGAGAAATTAACTCTTCAATACTAGAAACGCCAAGTTTTTCCAACATCGCCTGTTTATCGGCTTCATTAAGAGAAATGTGGCGGCTCACAAACTGTTCTGTATTCATTTTTATTTATTAGATTTTGTTTGTAAAAAGATGGGTAAAATTACAATTTTTTGGACGATTGTACAAGAGGAGGATTCAGGTGATAATTCACACCAGTATTTGTGACTTTTCTTACAATTTGATTTTTTACAAGCCTATAACAACGTTTACTTTAATTCCTGCAACAATAACCATTATTCCATACATAATATATAGTAAAACCCATTAATTCCTATATAATTAAACATTGTAAAATTCATTAACACAATGTAACAATTCAATCACATTTCCTTTTTATTATCAAAACTCATCTTAAAAAAATCTATAAAAGTGAATTTTATTCATAATGTATATTTATCCTATGATATATGGTGAAGGGAAGAGTTGGCCGGTATGAATGTAAGCCTGTTAATTCGTGCAAAAGCAAACTCCTGCTGCTATACATCAGGTTTTAAGAATTTTATAAAATTTTATTAATTATATTTATTCTAAATTAATATATTTGCAGCATGAATATGATAGTTCCGTTTAAAGTACCGCCTTTGGCACCTTACTCGTTCAATAACGAAGAGATGTTCTGTGAAAAGAAATCGTGTTGTAAAAAATTCAAGAAGGGAAAAAGATGTAAAAAATGCCCGGGAAGAAAGAAAATGGCATAAACTAGCTAAAGTTTTTGATCAGCATATATACTGCAATCGCTAAAATAACAATTCCCCAGATCAGCATCATTATCTTAGGCTGACCGGATTTGTTAATTCGTGTTCTGGGCTGCGGCTTAAACATTTCTTCCACCGAGTTTTTGAACTTTTCAGCATCGTTCTCAAAAACTTCTGTAATGGTAATTCCCTGAACTACCGTTTTGTGCAAAAGAGAATTTGTTGCATGAAGCAAAAGCTGGAATTTCCCGTCTTTAAATTCTGTGATCTTAAAGATTCTCTCTCCATACGGTTTTTCCAATCCGAAAGGCAATACCTTTACCACATCGGCATTACTTGTCTGCCAGTTGATGATAATCTCCTCTCCTTTTTTCGCATGAATTTTATTCGCCGTAAAAGTTTTGATTGCTGGCGGAATATTATACCTGAAACTTCGCTGATGACTTTCCAGATTCTGATCATATGTACGTCTTCTCGCCGGATCACTTAATGTCTCATAAGCCTCCTGAATCTCACGGAAGCGGTCAGCAAAAAAATCGTCGTTGCCATTTTTATCGGGATGGTATTTTAAAGACAGTTTTCGATAGGCTTTTTTGACGTCTTCTTCTGAAGCATCCTGCGATATACCGAGAAAATAGTAGTAATCTTTCATTGAGAAATACAAAAATAAGGATTTATTTTTCTTTGCGTCTGATGTTTACGGTAAAATTTTGATAGAAAAAAGAATTTAAAAGTATTGCGAATCGAAGATGAAGCAATCTCAATATAACCGTAATCATTGGTTGAAAAACGCAAAAACGCTAAGTTTTTTCACAGCAAACTGTATATTTTTAAGGCGCAAGGATTTTATCTCCGATAAAATTGTACTTCTCAACAAATGCTACGAATTGAATGAGTTCAACAGTCCTTTTGTCATTCCAGGTGAAGCAAGGAATCTCAGTCTGAAAAAAATATAAGTCTTTTCAGATTATATCTGTTTTTAAATAAAAATTCCGGCGCGGGAAGCTCTGCTTCCCGCGCCGGAATTAAACAATTTCAATTTAGTCTTTACGGATTATGCTTCGCAGGTATTATCCTTTTTGCAGCATCTCGAACTAAATTCTTTTTTGAATTTTCCTTTTAGTTCCTGATAGTCTTCGTCATTCATTTCCCTGATCTTATCTGCCAGTCCGAAAGGTGACTTTTCTTTAATTCCGTATTCATCAAAAATACCTTTGATAAATCTCTTTCTTTGTATTGCTTTTTTAGCAATTAAGGCTACACCCACAACGGCTAATGCTCCCAGAGCTCCTTTTAATGCTGAATTTTTCATTTTTTCAAAATTTTAAATTTTACTACTTCTTGTTTTTTATAGAGACGAATGAATTTTAATTTTACTTTACTACTTCTTTATAATTTAAAATTATTCGTTTTTTCTGTTGAAGAACCCTCCCGAGCATTTGTTTCTCCATACTTCTTTGAATTTTTCTCTCTCTTCCGGGGACAGGCTTTCCATTTTCTCTCTCATTTTTCTTTCTTTGAAATCTCTCATTCCTTTACCAAAATGGAAACCTCCGAAAAGAATTTTACTTAAGATCAGTATTCCCATTGCCTGCCAGAAAGTAATGGTTTTCGCTCCTAAAATCTCCGGCAGAAGGCAGTTCCAAAGCATCATTACAATCCATGTAACGGCTGCTAAAATTAATGGCGGGCATAACAATAAAAACATCCAACCCTTTTTGTGTTTATAATTCATAATTTCTTTTTCTAACTTTTTAAATCTTCGTATAATTTTCTCAATCTGTTTCTCAGGTGCTTCACAGCATAGTTTTTTCTGCTGATGATGGTTTTAATGTTCTCTCCCTGTTCATCGGCGATCTCCTGGAGGGTTTTGTCGTTCAGTTCATTTTCTACATAGACCAGCCTTTGTTTTTCGGGAAGTTCATCAAGTGCTTCAAACAGTTTTTTCCAGATCTCATCCTGAAACATCTTCACTTCAGGGCCGGCGCTTTCATCCAGCAAAAGAATATCCTTGATAGAAAAACTGCCGTCTTCATCTTCATATACGAAATCTTCAAGATTTTCTGTTTTCTTTTTGCGGTAACGGTCAGTGATTTTATTCGCCGTCACCCTGTACAGCCAGCCTCCAACGTTTACGATCTCAGAAAGATTCGTAAGGCTACTGAACTGATACCACACTTCCTGCAGAATATCTTCCGCATCCTCCGTATTTTTCACTTTCGGACGAATATAGGACATCAGCTTTCCTCCGTAGTTGGAAACGGTCTGTGAGATGATGCTTTCTTTCTCTTTCTGTGGCATTGTTATTTTTTCGACAACCTCCATATTGCTATGACGGCTGGCCTTTTGGTTTTACTTTAATAAATTTAAAATATTTTTCTTACAATCCGGTTTTTCTTTTATCCATCAACGTTTTTATTCCATGAATTTTCAGCAACTTATGCATTTTTTTTGAAGCTTTTTCCCGCTATCCGCTCATACTCCTCACGCCAAACCATCCCACAAGCCCAACCCCTCCAACCTCCCACTCATGCTCCGGGGTAACCGCTCCTATCGGGGCTAAGTTGATGAGTGATAAATGATAATTGATAATTGATAAATGATAAATGATAAAATTGTAAAACAATATTTTTGTTGGAAAACGCAGGGGCGCAAGTTTTTATCATTATTATGTATAATTGTAAGGCGCAAGAAAATCAAAGATTTTCAGCAAGTGAGATTCTTTTTATTTTCTTGTAGATCAGTGTAAATCAAGGGTTATTAAACATTTTTTATCAATACCTGTATAATTAACAGGAAGAGCTATTTTCAACAAGCCTGGATTCCTCGCTTTGTCCGGAATGACAAACTTGCTGTTGAAATATCCATAAAATCTTTAGAACTATACAATGTTATCGGAGATAAATCTTTGCGCCTTAAAGCCACCGCTTGTAAAATCTTAGCGACTTTGCGCTTTTCCAACTCCATTTATTAGACTTATACATTATATTGAGATTGCTTCGCTCTGTTCGCAATGACTTTGTCATAAAAAAACGGAAGACCTAAGTCCTCCGTTCAAATATTATTTAATTAATAGTTTATTTATTAAAATTTTCTGCAAAGAATCCTAACATTGATTTGTAAAGCTCAATTCTGTTCGGTTCTTTTCCAAATCCGTGTCCTTCATCATATTTTACCAGATAAGGAACTTCAAATCCTTTGGCACGCATCGCTTTTACAATCTGATCAGACTCATTGATGTTAACCCTGGGATCATTTGCTCCCTGGATAACAAATAACGGTTTCTTAATCTTATCAATCTGATAAACCGGAGAAACTTCTTTAGCAATTTTAGCTTCTTCAGGGTTATCAAGGTCATACCAGATCTGCTTTACCATTTCTTTATAAGGTTTCCAGTATTCCGGGAAAGAATCAAAGAAAGTAAAGATGTTGGAGACGCCTACATAATCTACCCCGCAGGTATACAGGTCCGGAGTTTTGATAAGTCCCATCAGAGTAGCATATCCGCCATGGCTTCCTCCGTAAATAGCTACTTTATCTTTATCTGCCCATCCCTGTTCAACAGCATATTTCACTCCGTCTTCCACATCATCCATCGCTTTTCTTCCGATCTGTTTGTAGCCTGCTTTCTGGAAGGATTTTCCATAGCCTCCGGAAATTCTGAAATTCACCTGAAGCGTTGCATATCCTCTGCTGGCAAACAACTGTGTTTCCGGATTGAATCCCCAGCTGTCTCTTATTCCCTGAGGACCTCCGTGAGGATTGACAATCAAAGGGACTTTTTTGCCTTCCAGCGCGGCTTTAGGCAGGGTAATATAGCCATGTACTGTTAATCCGTCTCTGCTTTTAAATTCGATAGGTCTCATTTCGGCCATATCTTCCTCCTTCAGCTGAGGCATCAGGTTGTAAAGTAGCTTGGTCTGTTTGGTTTTGGTATCGTATTCATAATAGGTTCCATACAGCTTATCACTTCCTACCACCACCAGCAGTTTATCATTATTATCATCGGAAGAAACAATTCCAAATTGTTTACTTCCAAACTGAGATTTTAGCTTATCCTCTATTCCTTTATAGAATTTACTTACCGGAACGGTTTCTCCTTTCACGCCTTCATAGCTGATAAAATCAAGCTCATAATTTCTGTTTTTTCCGGCAGTGCTTATTGAGCTTACATCATACACGGGATTAGAATAAATTTCTTTGATCACGGCATTTTTCTTCAGATCATAGAGTACAATCCTCGCTTTATCGCTATCCAGATTTGTTACGACATACGCTTCATCTTTATTTTTAGAATTTTCATTAAATTCAATGATACTGAAAGTATCAGACCAGTCTGCAGATTTAATCAAGTTAAATTTTCCGGTCTGAAGGTCTTTATAATAGGTTTTTGTCGTCAATCCGTTCTCAAGAACGCTATACCCTCTCAGGTTTCCATCCTTGTCAAAAAGATAGTCATCAATAGGACTGTTTACATCTTTATTTTCATACAGCTGGGTCATTTCCCCGGTAACAAAATTGATCTTGAAAGGTTCAAAGATCTGTTTGTTGTTTTTATTCATGGTAACCACAACGAAGTCAGTGTCTTTTACAGGAATAATTGCCTGTACTTTTACTCCGTCAAATGGTGTTAAATCTTTCTGGTTTCCACCATCTGTATCTGTAGCATACAAATGAATATTTTCATTTCCGCCTCTGTCCTGCGTATAGAAAAGGCGTTTTTTATTCAGCCAGCCATAGGCTTTGATCAGATCATCTTTTTCCACAATGGCTTTGGTAATTTTTCCTGTAGCCAGATCTTTTACGTAAACATAATTCTTTTTGTCCTGATCTTTTTCTTTATAGGAAAGGTATTTCCCATCAGGAGAAATTTTAAATACTGAAGCTTTTGGTCTTGCAAAGTAATCTTCAACTTTATATGTAAAGTTTCCTTTATCATAAGAAATAAGCTTTTCAAGATTGGCCCTGGAGGATGGCAAGGTAGGATCTCCCGGCAGTTTGGCAGCAGAGCTTTGTGCGTTGGTCATCATAGTAGATAGTACAATAATGGTTGTACCGAAAATTTTGTGATTTATGTTCATAACTTTTGTTTTAAGGTTAAAGTTATATAAGCATTTACGTTTTAGACAATAAAAAATAAATGCATTTATATAATAAGACACATTATACCCATAAACGTTACAGTATTTAATCAATTAATGCAAAAAAATATGATTAATAAAAGACAGCCTTACCGACTGTCTTTTATTTAGTGTAAATAAATACCGAAATACCACGTCCAAACGATCAGAATAACCTGCATGGGAATCCTTTGGGTGTAAAGGTATTTCATTCCCGGACCGGTGTAATCGGCTTTAAAAATATTGATCTTTTTCCTGGCTGAGTTGATATTGGCTATAAAAACCAAGACATAAAAAATAATGAGCAAAATTGCGGTGAGTTCACGGGCAGCCGGAATCATAAGCCCGATTCCCGCTGCAATTTCCAGAACTCCTGTACAATATACCCAAAACATTCTGGCAGGAATAAACTCCGGGATCATCATAGCCATTCCTTTCTGAAATTTAAAATGGGAAAAACCTGTAAATATGATAAAGACAGCCATTCCCAGGTTTCCTGAAAATATAAAATCCGGCTTCCCCTGAACCCAAAAAGTCCCCAGCAAAGCCAGAATAAATGTTGCAAAAAGTATGATGAGTAATTTCATTTATAGGTGGTAGATATTAGGCAGCAGGTTTTAGGGATTAGGATTGAGGCAGCAATTCTAAACGTTAAACTTTAAACCTTGAACTTTAAAATTTCTTTACACTGCGCCAAGGCTTACCCCTTCGGCAAGGCTTTTTACAACCATGAGTCCTTTTGTAAAGCCTGTGTTCATGTGATCCTGCCATTGCTTTTCGACCTGAACTTCTGCGTGAAGTTTTGTTTTTCCCCCAAAATCTATCAGAAAATATTTCTCGAAACTGCCGTTCCATTCCATTACTTCCTTACTTTGGGTATCTTCATTGCCATTTTCATCTACCATTCCCAGGTGTTTGAAAACAATCTGATTAGGCTCATCCATGCTATCTATGGTTGAAACCATTCCTTCTCCTTTTGCATTAAGAAAATAGGTTTTTCCACCCACTTTCCAGTCGGATTTCATGACAGATCCTGCACCGAAATACTTTGTCCATTCACTATACGTTTCAGGACTCCAGAGAATGTCCCAGACTTTCTGCAATGGTGCATCAATTACGGTTTCGTATGATAAGGTTTCCATTTTAATTTTTTTTACAGTTGATTTGGTGATTAATTACCTTCAGGTAAATTTCAAACTTAATTGTTTAAAGCTGATTTTCTGAAAGATGTTTGACAATTGACATTGCCTTTGGAAATTTCTCTTCAAAAAATTCTTTAAATTCTGCCGGAGTCTGAATTTCAGTTTTCAGCCGTGTTCCTTCTTCATTTTCCTCAAGAAAATAAGCTTCTGTTGCTTCTCCCCAGTCCTGAGGAACTTCAATACCTTCGTAAATTTCTCCCAGGTGCAGAAATTTTATTTCTTCGTTAGGAATCATCTTTTCTACTCTGCTGTACATCCCGTTGTTCTTAGGATCAAGAAATTTAATGATATTATTCTCTTCGAGCGTTCCCTCATAAAAAGAGCCGTCTGTAAATGCCGTTGTCCATTGCCTGTAGGTAATGTCACCCCAAAGTACACTCCATACTTTTTCAGGTTCGGCATTGATTTCTATTTCATATGATAATTTTTCCATATATTTTAGGTATTAGGTGGTGGGTAATGGGTTGGAGGGGAGAAAGTTTGAGAGTTTGAAAGTTGGAGAGTTGGAGAGTTGGAGAGTAAGAGCGTTATTCTGTGGCCGCTTCTAACTTCTAACTTCTAACTTCTAACTTCTAGCTTCTAACTTCTCATTCTATCCTCCGACAAAATCGCCTCCGTTAATGTGGATTATTTCTCCTGTGATATAACTTGCATCTTCTGAAGCGAGAAAAACATAGGCTGGTGCCACTTCAGAAGGCTGCCCTGCCCGCTTCAGCGGAGTATCTTTTCCAAATTTGGAAAGATCATCAAAAGCTTCCTTCACAAGCGGAGTCCATATAGGTCCGGGTGCAATTCCGTTAACCAGAATTCCTTTTTCAGCAAGGTTATCAGCCAGTGAACGGATAAAAGACAGAACAGCCCCTTTTGTAGCGGCATAATCTATCAAATGATCACTTCCACGGTAAGCGGTAACAGAGGTTGTGCAGATGATTCGTCCTCCTTTTCCCATCAGCGGAAGAAAATTTCTGGTGAAAGAAATCATAGAAATGATATTGGTATCAAATGTTTCCTGAATCTGTTCATCAGAAATTTTTTCCAGACTGTTTTCTGAGGTATGAATTCCTGCATTATTAACAAGAATATCAAGATTCTTCCACTCTGTTTTAATCTTTTCCGCACATTGGGTTCTGAAAGCCTTCCGGGTAAGGTCGCCCTTGATCAGAAGACACTTCTGCCCTTCTTTTTCAACCAGATTTTTGGTTTCTCTGGCATCATCGTCACTTTCTTTATAGATAATGGCGACATCTGCCCCTTCTCTGGCGAAATGAACGGCTACAGCCTGTCCTATACCGCTGTCACCCCCGGAAATAACCGCTTTTTTACCCTGCAGCTTCCGGCTTCCCTGATAATCGTTCCGTATAATTTCCGGAAACAGTCCTTCTTTAGGGACTTTTGACTTAGATGCTGATTTGTTCTGTGTTTTCATATGCAAATCTTTTTTCTAAATCACATCAAACAATACGCCGAAAATATTTAAGAATTATAAGCATCCTCCAAATCCCGGATGATAATTTTCTGCATTTTCATCATTGCCTGAACCACTTTATAGGCTTTTTCCTGATCGGAATCATTCATTAACTGGATGAGTCTTTTAGGGACAATCTGCCAGCTCAGTCCATATTTATCTTTCAGCCAGCCACACATACTTTCTCTTCCTCCGTCTGCAGTCAGGGCGTTCCAGTATTTATCGGTCTGCTGCTGGTCATCAGTCATCACCACCAATGAAATCCCTTCATTAAAATCAAACTGATGATCGTAAGAATTATCCATACAGAACAAGGTGTAATTATCAATTACAAAATGGGCATGCTGAACATTTTCTGCAGGCTCAGGACTATCGTGACCTTCGCTTCCTGCTCCATAGGACAATATATTTCCTATGTTTGAATTGGGGAAAGTCTTCGTATACAGCTCCATTGCTTCTTTCGCTTTCCCATTATTCTCATGGATAAACATTAAAGTCGGAATGATTTTCTGATCGCCTGCTTTTTCTCCTAAAAACAGCTGCCATGTCACTCCATATTTATCCCGTACCCATCCGTACTTCGGACTCCATGAGTAAGAGCCCAGCTCCATCAGGGCTATACCTCCATCCAGCAACTGGTCCCAGTATTTCTGAACTTCATCTTCTGTTTCACAGATCACCATGAAAGATATGGAAGCATTTTTTTTGAACTGCGGACCTCCATTCAGAAGCATCAGTCTTTGCCCAAACAAATCAATATTCATTACCACAGGAGTATCTGCTGTGATTTCGCCTCCAAATACCTTACAGTAAAATTCGGCAGACTGTTTGGCGTCTCCGTCATACCAGAGACATGGGAAAATATCGTTATTCATAATTTAAATTTAAAAGAGAAATGATTATTTTTTTACAGATCAAGCTTACGCGGCAATTCTTGTAATTTTGCTCTATAAGAATGGAAAGTCCTACTTTTCATCCATTCCTTTCAGGCTTCTCATAAGAGCAGATACATACTATGCTTCTTTAAAGCAGACCTGGTTTTCTTTCATATAATTCTTCAGTTTCAACATAGCATTTTTCCCAAAACCATGAAGCTGCATGATTTCTTTTTCGGAATAATCTGAAAGTTTTTCCAAAGAATTTATTTTTTCTTTTTCTAATGCTCTTCTTGCAGGTATTGCAATAACTCCATGAAGAAACTCTTCTTTAGAGTCATAATTAAAAGCATACATGGAATTTAAACTCTTTGACATGATAACTAAATTGATCATGGCTACAAAAAATATTGTTAATGATTCTCAACATATTTGTGGAAATTGTTCAGAATAGCATACCAGCCATCCCGTTGCATTTCCACAGAATTTTGTTTTTCCGGATCGAAAATTTCAATCACTTTCGTTGTATTTTCATCTATTTTATCGAAAATAACTTCTACTTTACGCCCGTCCTCCAGGTGATATTTGATCACCTCATAAGGAACTATTTCGTCATATACCCCTTCAAAATCGAATCCGAAGCTTTTGTCTTTAGCTTCCATTCTGTTTTTGAATCTGCCTCCTACCTTCAGATTATTTTCAGAACTAGGACAGTGCCAGCTTTCGTGGGCGAAATTCCATTTCGTGATATGCTTTGGCTCATTGAAATAATTCCAAACCTTTTCAACCGGTGCTAAAATTGTAATGTCTATTTTAATTGGATCCATAGTTCTATTTTTTTAAATTTAGATAAAGAGCTGCCCAAAAAATGGGCACCTCTTTTTTATCATCAGTTAAATATAAGATTATTTTGCATATTCATCATTATAGTTCACCATCCAATGAACACCGTATTTATCCTGGAAGCATCCGAAATAATCTCCCCAGAACTGATCTTCAATCGGCATTTCCACATTTCCGCCATCGGAAAGTTCTTTAAAAATACGGTCTGCCTCACTTCTCGAATCCGGGAAAATAGAAACGTAATTATTATTTCCTACGGTAAGAGTCTGCCCAAACCCCGGTACAATATCAGATGCCATTAAAAGGTCATTGCCAATAGGCAGCGCGATGTGCATTACTCTGTTTTTTTCTTCTTCTGAAAGGTTTTCAGTACCGGGAGCATTTCCCATTTTGTGAATTTCTCCAACGAATTCCCCGCCGAACACTTTTTTATAAAAGTTGAATGCTTCTTCAGCGGTCCCATCAAAATTTAGATACGGATTTAATTTAGCCATGATTTTTAATTTTAAAATTATTGTTATTAAGATATAAGTTCTGCTGTTGATCCATTAAGAATTAATTAAGTTAATATGAATAGCAGGTACTGTTTCAGTCTAAAACTACCAGCTTACTATTGAAATTCTTAATGGTGTAAAAATTTTTCTACTTCTCTGACGGTAAAGTCAATTAAGTTTGCATCAATACTTCCGTCAAAATCAGGCATCATATAAATACCGTGAGTTGCCGGAAGTATTATCAGCCGCGAGTCTTTCACCAGACGCCACATTGCGGCAGTATGCTCCGGCTTCATTACATCCTGATCTCCACTGATGAATAATGTGGGCGCCTGTATGGAAGCCAGCACCTCATCATCCCAGTCTTCAAACGTCTGCATTCTTTTGCAGTCTTTGTCAAAAAGGTTTTCCAGTTTTGAAAAATCCGGATTGAGCTGTAAGAAATTAATTTTAAAGGGTTCCGGCATTGACTCAAAAGCTGCTTCCTGCATTCCCTCAAAAAAGCCGTCTATCATTCCGCTTCTTTTATAAAATGCTGAGGCTACAATTAATTTTTCAACAATTCCGGGATGACAATGGGCAATCTGCATCACTGTACTTCCACCGTTACTGAATCCCCAGAATGAAGCTTTCCCGATGTTAAGCTCTGCTAAAAGTGCAGCTACATCATCAGCATCCTGTTCAAATGTTTCAGGAATGTCGCGGTGTTCACTGCGTCCATGGTTTTGCAGATCTATTCCTATCAGCTGGAATTTGTTCTCCAGTCTTGCAATGACTTCTTTAAAATCATAGAGAATAGAAGAGCCACCCCCATGAATCAGAACCAAAGGCTTTCCTGATCCATAGATTTCATAATACAATTGTATTCCGTTGACTTTTTTATAGCCTTTTTCTACTGGATTCATTATCAGTACTTAAGATTTTCGTCCACATCATATTTCATTCCCGGATAATTCAGAATTCTGCGCATCAGGCCAATCTGTCCGCAGAGATAATCTTCACGGCCGATACACATTCCCACAAAATTGAGCTTCGTTTCTTTAATGAAAGGGATGTTCATTCCTATTTCAAATATCTCATCCAGCTCTTCATCAGTTACTTCATGAAGTCTTTGGAATACTTTAGGGGAAATTTTATGAAAGTTTTCCTTTAATTCAGCTAAATTTGGATATTTAAAGCTTTCATCCAGTGCTTTTCCCTGGAAAAACACATCGTTGTAGGGATCTTCCTCTTGTATTCCAAGCACAAAGCCTAAACCATAACGCATGTTAACAAAGTTTCCTGCCATCCATACAATATGGTTGGTTTTATTTTCAATTCTTTTCAAAGCATCTTCTTCCGAAATGCCTTCCAAAACATTCATAAAGCTTTGGGAATGCATTCTGTAAGCCGGAATAATGACTTCCATTTTTTTTGATTTTGGTGTGTCCATTTTTAATTAGAGATTAGAAGTTAGAAATTAGAATGTTAGAGAAACACAAAGGGGCGCTAAGTATTTTTAAACTATACGTTTTTAAGGCGCGAGGATTTTATCTTCGATAAAATTGTACTCTTTTAAAAATAATATGGAAGATTTCATCAGCTAGTTTGTCATTCCGAGCAAAGCACGGAATCTAAACTTTTATTAGAGATAATTCTCTTAGATTTTGCGCCTGATTATATTATATGATCTGCAAAATTGTGTTAAAAACCGTCATTATTTTATGGCGCCTGGTTTTCCTAAAATTCTGCGGAGATAGCCCAGCTGTCCGCTGTGGTAAATTTCATGAAGGCTCAGGGTTGAGATATCTTTAATCATTTCAGGTTTAAAGCTGTCGAGAGTGTTGAGCTTTGCTTCCAGCTTGTCCTGAGATTGTTTCAGATATGATTGTAAATCTTCAAAGCTGATCAATTCATCTTTGTGATCCAAAGCAATTTCTCCTCTGTTGTAGAAGGAAAATTTTTCGATGTCCCAGACGGATTCTTCTCCTAAAACATTTAGAAAAAAGTTTCTGATGTAGATTAAATGTCCCAGAATCCAGTTCATACAGTTGGCTTCGCCATTAGGGAAAATCATAGATTCTTCGTGGGTAATACCGTTGATATTCAAAGAAATCACCTGATAGCTGCTGACTACCTGAGTTTTTATGATTTCTATATCGTTTGATTGTGTTTCCATTTGATGTATATTTTGTGATGTTTAAAGAATTATTCTGCCGGAATCTGAGAAGCATCGCCGTGCATGACTTCCCACTGATGGCCATTGATATCTGCAAAACTGCTTTGGTACATCCATCCGTAATCTACGGGTTCACTATATTTTGAACCTCCGTTTTCAATGGCTGTTTTTACCATCTGATCTACTTCATCCCGGCTGTTTACCCCGATGGCCAGCAGAACCTGCGTAGTGTCACCTTTGGCAAAAGGCCTGTTGGTAAAGGTTTGAAAAAAATCTTCTCTGAGAAACATCGCATAGATATGGTTTTCTTTCATAACCACACATATTGCTTTATCATCTGAAAACTGCTCATTGATAGAAAAGCCTAGCTTCGTCCAGAATTCTCTGGTTTTTTGAACGTTTTTTACGGGTAAATTGACGTAAATATCGGTAATGTTCATTTTGTAAATTTTAGTGGCGATTGTTATTCAAAATTACCAGGATATGGTAAGAATGTGCTTGCCATAGGACAAGATTTAACCTGGATTTACATTATTCTGCCGGCATCTGAGACAGATCAGCAAAGGTGATATTCCAGCCATGTCCGTCCGGATCCCAGAAAGAGTTCTGATACATCCATCCGTAATCCTGAGGTTCTTCATGCTGCCATGCTCCGTTTTCTACAGCAGTGTTGACTATTGTATCTACTTCTTCACGGCTGTTTAAGCCCACCGCAACAAGAACCTGACTGGTATTCTCTTTGGCAACGGGTTTATTGGTGAAGGTCATAAAATAATCTTCCTGCAGAAACATCACATAGATGGTATCATTCAAAACAACACAGGCTGCTTTTTCATCAGAGAACTTTTCATTAACCGGGAAACCTAACTTAGTCCAGAATTCTTTTGTTTTCTGTACATCTTTCACCGGAAGGTTTACATAAATTTGATTGACTTTCATTTTTTGTAATTTAGTGTTAAACTGTAATTCAAAATTACCAAGCTACAATGAAAATCAACTTGTCATAGGGCAAGATTTAAATTTTCCTGGGATGGGAAACGATTTCTTTACGGATACGGCTCAAAGAAGTGTCTGTAACTCCCAGATAGGAGGCGATCTGCTTCAGGGGTGCCAATTGTATGACCTTAGATTTCTGCTCCAGCAGATTAAGATATCTTTTGGTGGCAGAAAGGGTGAACATTTCTACAGACCTTTGTTTGTAGGCAAAAAGCTCCTGGGACATCCATGATCTTCCCCATTCCCTGAGATTTGGGATTTTATGGAACAATTCCTGGAAAGTATCATAGTCCAGTTTCCAGCATTCACAGTCTGTGATACAAACAATATTTTCCTGAGACGGTATTCTTTGAAACATTGACAACACCTCAATAATCACTTCATTCTCTGTGAAAAAATGGGTTGTTACTTCGTTCCCGTTGAAGTCATTCACATAGGAACGTGCCAGCCCGCTATCGAGAATATAATATTCATTTGCTGTTTTTCCTTCTTCAAGAATAAAATCACCTTTCTGGAAAGATGTTTTCTCATGAGCCTTACATATTTCGTCAAGTTCCTCATGGAGAAAGAATGGAAAATCATAGCAGATTTCTAAGGATTTATTGGTCATTGGTGTCATTTTTTTAAGTCTTTAAAAATAAAATTTTTAATTGAATTAAAAGCAAAAAATATTAAACAAAGAATATAATATCTTTATAAAAAAGACACATACTCCGTTGAAATAAAATGTATTTAAATAACAATAATTATTAAACAGTCATTTAAAACATGCTGTCTCTGACCACCCCGTCAAAAATTCTTTTGAATTTTCGCCACCCCTCCAAAGGATGGGAATGACTATTTGCCGATGATAGTAACCGTAAACTTTTAAAAGAAATACAATTTTAAAATAAGGAAAGCTGTATGGGTTTTGGAGGACTGGGTTTCTGGGCATCACCAAAAACAGTTTTCCCGCCAAAACGCCAGGAATTTTGTCTTTCTTCTTCAATCACCTGCTGAATATCAAAATCCGGTGTAAAATCTTTTTCGGCCTTTGCAACGATCTGATGAAGTTTATTTAAAGAATTCAATTTATCAGAATTACCCAGTCTGGATTTTTCAATTCCTTTCCTGATAATGCTGATACTTTCATCATAAGTATGGGTAGGAACAGGAAAAGGATGTCCGTCTTTACCTCCATGAGCAAAGGAAAACCTTGCCGGATCTGCAAATCTTGACGGTGCCCCGTGAATCACTTCACTTACCAAAGCCAGCGACTGCATGGTTCTTGGCCCTACTCCTTCGAGCATGAGCAAATCTTCAAAATTCTGAGGCTGCTGCTCGCGGGTAACATAAAGAAGTGCTCCCAGACGTTTCAGATCTACGTCAGAAGCCTGAACATCATGATGGGCAGGAAGAATCAGCCTGGCAAAATCCTTCATCACTTCTGCTGAATCGGTATGGGAAATATCTAAAATTCCTTTCCTGTTTTCTGAAGCCTCAGTATCAGTAAGGTTAAGAATTCTTCCTCTTGAAACGCCATTGATTCCTGTGTGAGGTTTTTCTACAAATGAGGTGATATTTTCGGAATGCCAGTGATAGCGTCTTGCTGTTCCGTCAGACTCATGCATACCCTGCTGAATGACACTCCAGTTTCCATTATCTGAAAGAATAAAATTGTGCAGATATAACTGATAACCATCCTGAATGGCCGTATTATCTACTTTTGCAGAAAGTTTGCTGGCTCTCACCAGATTTGTTCCGTTGAGGCCTGTCTTATCTGCAATTCTGATCAGTTCTGATGGAGTTTCGCGGGAAAGCTTCCCTTTCCCCCCACATATATAAAGTCCCAGAGACTGTGAATTGGGATTAATGGAACGTTTCAGTGCTCCCATAACAGAAGTGGTAATTCCTGAAGAATGCCAGTCCATTCCCATTACCGCACCGAAACTCTGAAACCAGAACGGATCTGCCAATCGCCGCAATACTTCATCTTTACCATAATCCATGAGAATGACTTCAATAATGGAGAGTCCCAGAACAGACATACGTTCATACAGCCATGGCGGTACTTTGCCATAGTGAAGGGGTAAATCTGCTGTTCCTGAACGTTTCATTCTATTTTAAAAATGTAAAGGTAGGTTTATTCAGCTTAATTCTTGATGATCCGGATCATACTTTCATTGTAATTTTACAGATGAGACAGTATATTGATCAGCTTTTGAAATGGATCTTTAACAAAAAACCTCCGGACTCCCCAGTTTTCATCAGTGAGCTTATATGTGATTTCGAAACCTGCATTCTTCATTTTATCATATACTTCATCTACATTATCCACTTCAATAGAAAGATCCGGGACTTCAGTATCATTCCCTCCTTGTGTGGCAAAACTGATCTGAACTTTGGCTTCTTCCTCATTACCCAAGGTTTTAATCCAGCCATGATCCATCAGAACATCCATTTCAAGAATATCGTGATAAAAAAGATCTGCCTTAGACAGATCATCTGTTTTGATGTTAGCTACAATTCTTTTAACCATTTTGAAATTATTTTTCATTAAAAGCCTTGCAAAATTATTCACAAGGCTTTTTCTACAAAAATTATTTTATTATTTCAATGCGGCAAGAGCAGCATCATAATTAGGTTCGTTAGCAATTTCCGGAACCTGCTCCGTATATACTACTTTGTTGTTTTCATCTGTAACAATTACTGCGCGGCTCAATAATCCTTTCATTGGTGAATCTGTGATAGTCACTTCATAGTCATCTCCGAAGCTGCTTCTGAAATCTGAAAGTGTTTCTACATTATTCAATCCTTCTGCCGCACAGAATCTTCCCAATGCGAATGGAAGGTCTTTTGAAACATTGATGATAACCGTATTGTCAAGCTTTGAAGCTTCTTCATTGAATTTTCTGGAAGATGCAGCACAGGTAGGGGTATCAATGCTTGGGAAAATATTGAATACTTTTTTCTTTCCGGCAAAAGTTTCAAGTGTTTTCACATTTAATCCAGTATCTACCAGGGCAAAATCTTTTACAGTCGTTCCTACCGCCGGTAATGTTCCTATTGTGTGTACTTCGTTTCCTTTTAAAGTGATTGTCGTTGACATAATTTTATTTTTTTAGTTTTTCAAATTTAATCAAAAAAGAAAATTTTTCCTGTCTTATTATGGTTAAATTAATCTTAAAGTGAAAATAAAAGTCTTACCTCTGATAATCAGTTTTTCATATAAATATTTTTCTATATAGGCTGTCTGAAAAAAACAAGTTTTCCAGAGCAAAAAAATCAATACCTGAAAATTATAGAATTGTTTTTAAAATAAATGGAAGTGTAACGGGAACATAAATTACACCGATAGAAATACAAAGAGTCAAAAGCTTCTTTTTTTTTATGGAAATATCTTAAATAAAACAATGATATTTACTAAATTTGTGGGACTTAAAATTTCAAATAAAAAATAACAGTATAATGTCAGAAAAATCAAAAATCTATTACACACTTACTGATGAAGCTCCAATGCTGGCTACTCATTCGTTTTTACCTATTGTAAAAGCATTTACCAAATCAGCAGGTATCGAAATCGCTGTTCCGGATATTTCTTTGGCAGGAAGAATTTTAGCCAACTTTCCTGAGTTTTTAAAAGACGATCAGAAAATCGGTGACGCTTTGGCCGAATTGGGGGAATTGGCAACACAGCCTGACGCTAATATCATCAAGTTACCAAACATTTCTGCTTCTGTACCTCAACTGGATGCCGCTATTGCTGAACTTCAAGGGAAAGGTTTTGCAGTTCCAAATTATCCTGCAGAGCCTAAAAATGACGAAGAAAAAGCAATCAAAGCTAAATATGCCAAAGTATTAGGAAGTGCTGTAAACCCTGTATTAAGAGAAGGAAACTCTGACAGACGTGCTCCAAAAGCTGTTAAAAACTATGCAAAAGCAAACCCTCACAGAATGGGTGACTGGGTATCTGACAGCAAAACTGACGTAGCTCACATGAACAATGGTGATTTCTACGGTACAGAAACTTCTACAACATTAGAAAATGCTACAAAATACAGAATCGTATTCAAAGGAAATGATGGTTCTGAGTCTGTATTAAAAGACTTTGCAGGTCTTCAGGCTGGTGAAGTAATCGATTCTTCTGTAATGAACTTAAACGCTTTAAAAGTGTTCGTTCAGGAGGCTATTGAGGAAGCTAAGAAAAAAAATGTACTTCTTTCTGCCCACCTTAAGGCAACCATGATGAAAATCTCTGACCCGATTATTTTCGGAGCTATTGTTGAGACTTTCTTCAAAGAAGTATTTACCAAATATGCTGAGACATTCAAGTCTTTAGATATCAATCCAAATAACGGTCTTGCTGATCTTTTCGATAAAATCAAAGGAAATGCTCAGGAAGCTGAAATCAAAGCTGATATTGAAACGGCTTTGGCAAACGGACCTAGAGTGGCCATGGTAAATTCTGACAAAGGAATTACCAACTTCCACGTGCCTTCTGACATCATTGTTGACGCATCTATGGCGGCTCTTGTAAGAGGCGGCGGTAAAATGTGGAACAAAGACGGAAACGAAGAAGATACCGTTTGTATCATTCCGGACCGTTCTTACGCAGGTTTCTATCAGTCTGTAATTGACGATATGAAAGCGCACGGAAAATTAGACCCTACAACAATGGGCTCTGTTCCGAACGTAGGTTTAATGGCTCAAAAAGCTGAAGAATATGGTTCTCACGATAAAACATTCCAGTTAACGGCTGACGGAACTGTAGAAGTTCAGGATGAGGCCGGAAATGTTCTTCTTTCTCAGAAAGTAGAAAAAGATGATATCTTCAGAATGTGTCAGACCAAAGATGCTCCTATCCAGGACTGGGTAAAATTAGCGGTAAACAGATCAAGATTATCTGATACACCAGCAATTTTCTGGCTGGATAAAGGAAGAGCTCACGACAGAGAAATCATCAAAAAAGTAGAAAAATATCTTGCGGATCACGATACAACAGGTCTTGACATCAGAATCCTTGATGTAAAAGATGCCATGACTGAAACGCTTAAGAGAGCAAGAGAAGGTAAAGATACAATCTCCGTTTCTGGAAACGTATTGAGGGATTATCTAACAGACCTTTTCCCGATCCTTGAGCTTGGTACTTCTGCAAAAATGCTTTCTATCGTTCCATTGATGAACGGTGGTGGCTTATTTGAAACAGGTGCCGGCGGTTCTGCTCCAAAACACGTTGAGCAGTTCCTGGAAGAAGGATATTTAAGATGGGATTCTCTGGGTGAATTCCTGGCACTTCAGGCTTCTTTAGAACACCTTGCACAAACTCAGGGAAATACAAAATCTCAGGTTTTAGCTGATGCATTGGATGAAGCTAATGCTAAATTCTTAGCTACAGATAAATCTCCTGCAAGAAAAGTAGGTCAGATCGACAACAGAGGTTCTCACTTCTATTTGGCAATGTACTGGGCTGAAGCGTTAGCTAACCAGACTGCTGATGGTGAATTGGCTGCTCAGTTTGCTCCGGTGGCACAGGCAATGCAGGAAAACGAAGAAGTAATCAATGCTGAATTAATTGGTGCTCAGGGTAAGCCTCAGAACATTGAAGGGTATTACAAAACTGATACATATAAAACATATGCAGCCATGAGACCAAGCACTGTTTTAAATGAAATTATTGACGGAATCTAAAATTTATGAAAAAAACTATAACCCTATTATTTGCTTATTTATCATTATTTTCATGTAGCAGTTCAAACGATGATATTACGGAGGTGGTCACAGTAACACCTCCTGTTATTGAAAATAAGATCAATTTAACTTCAACTTACAGTGATACCACTGAAACGGTAAGCTTAAAATGGACACTCAGCGGAGATGCCACTTATAATCATTATAAAATTGTAAGAAGTGATTCTCAAAATGGGATACAATCCGAAATTGGTAATAGCTATCCGAATCAGTTTACATTTACTTCAGCCGTACCATTTAACCCTTATGTAGAATATCAGGTTATTGGTATTAAGGCTAATGGTGAAGAGGTTAAAAGTAACATTATAAAAATTGAAAGACCTGAGATTAAATTGATTGATCTTAAAACTTTTGATGCCCAATTTGATAAAAACTCCGGAAAGCTATACCTGTTAGATACGGATGGGAAAATTGCTATTTATGATGTGAATACAAACTCTGTTACCCATCAGATCAGCACAAATGCAACTTTAGGCTACTCTGATATTGGAACCTATAATGGAAGTGTAGAATTATATGTTCCCAGAAATGATGGTTGGGTAGATATTTATGATGGAAATGACCTGACATTGAAAGCTCAGGTGAGTTTCGGAATGCCACTCATCAGTACAGTTTATCATAATGGTATACTTTACGGTTCTTCAAATAATAATAGTAGTTACAGTGTGATTAAATCAGCAAGTAGGGCTACAAAAGCTATAATTTCTCAATCGCCTCAGCTTTATTATAATAGTGGAAGGATGAGAAAAGCTGTAGGGACTTCGGTACAATTATATACCATAACACAGAATATTTCACCTGTAGATATGGATCTTTATAATTTTGATCTTAATGGTAATTACATGAGTCATCAGGACGATACTTATCATGGAGACCACCCTCTTAATTACAGGATATTTGAAGCATTTCCTGATGGAAGAATCATTACGGCAAGTTCAGGTTCTGTCTATAATTCGCAAATGATTTATCAGAATGATCTACCTTCCGGAAATTCCAAGCTTTCAAGTTTTGATTTTGATAGTAACAGTATTATTGCAGGAACTACAAGTAAGACCATTGAGCTTTATAACATCAATTCTTACACAAAAACCAAGACAATCAATACAAAGAGATATCCTTATAAAGTGTTTAGCTACAATAATAAGGTAGTCTGTGTAAGTTCAGTTACTCAACTCAACGTTCAGTCTTATGATTATTCGGGAATAATTCCTGACAATATAATGATCGAAATTTTTGACAAATAATTATAAACCTCTCCTTCGTGAGGGGTTTTTTATTGGTATTATTTTCTATCTACCACAATCACTCTTCTATGCTCCCTACCCCAGTTGATCATTTCCTGGATAATATTTCCAAAGGTTCGGCAGTATTCTGTAGGCTCGTATTCTATTAAAACAGGAGTTTCCGGGTAAACGGTACGTTTTACCAGTTTGTTCAGTTCCATATCTTTCAGTTCTTTGGAAAGCATTCTGGTAGTAATTCCAGGAATACTCCGTTCAATTTCCCTGAAGCGTCTGTTTCCGTTACAAATTGAATTAATCACAGGAATTCTCCATTTTCCGCCGATAAAATAAAGGGTATCCTGTAAAGCTCTTAGCTCTTCGTTCTGATCTCTTTCCATAATTGCAAAGTTAAGTGATATCATGAATGATACTGGTATACTCTGTGATACTGGTTACAAAAGTATACCATTTTGAAATAACTTTGTCAAAAAATTTACAATGAAAAAATTCAGTAACAAACTTGCCGTCGTAACGGGAGGAAACAGCGGAATCGGATTCGCTGCAGCAAAAGAACTTATTTCAGAAGGGGCAACCGTCATTATCACCGGAAGACGAAAAGATGCCGTGGAAAAAGCGGCTCAGGAACTTGGTGCCATTCCATTTATTGCAGATCAGGCTAATATTGATGATATTGATCTGCTGAAGAAAGAAGTAGAGAAACAATTTGGCAAAGCAGATATCCTGTTTATCAATGCAGGCATTACCGGAAGCCTTACACCTATTGAGAGTATGGATATCGAAAATTTTGATCAGGTGATGAACATCAATTTCAGAGGAGCTTATTTCACATTAAGCAAATTCATTCCTTTGCTGAATGATGGCGCTTCCGTCATATTTTTATCATCTATTGTGGCTTCTACCTATAAGCCTAACAGTTCAGCTTATCAGGCAAGCAAAGCCGCGTTAAACTCCATTGCAAAAACAGCGGCAGCAGAATTAGCGCCAAGAAAAATCAGAGTGAATATGATAAGTCCCGGTCCTATAAATACTGAAATCATGAGTAAGGCCGGGCTGGATGAAGAGACATTGAAGAATATCAACAGCCAGCTTGTAGATCAGATTCCATTGAAGAAAATGGGAACTGCTGAAGAAGTCGCGAAACTGGTTACCTATTTGTCTGATGATCAGCTTTCAGGATTTATCACCGGTACTGAAATTGTAATAGATGGCGGAATTACCTTATAAAATTAGTTTTCATCAAGTCCCGGTAAAAAATTACCGGGATTTTTCTTGTGTATTTTCAGGGTAAAAAATTCCGGATTCACCTTTTGATTTGTCCGGATCAGCCAGTTTTCCGTTTCAAAGTATCTGCTTGCCGGCTACTTTTGATCCAGAAAATAAAAACAATACTCATTATGGATACCGTAAAGAAAATAAGAAATCCCATCGCCATACTATTTCTGGCTATATTAGGAATCTTCGGAGGGCTGCAGCTATTCAGCAAACCTTTGGAAGGGAAACCGGTAACAGGAAAAATTGAAGCACCAAAGGAAGTGATCAGTATTCTTGAAAACTCATGTTTCAACTGCCATTCCAATCAGCAGCATCTAAGCTGGTATGATAAAATTGCTCCGGTTTCCTGGGCTGTGAATAAAGACATCAAAAGAGCGAGAGAAGTCCTGAACTTCTCAGAATGGGAAAAATTATCTCCAGCAGAACATCAGGGAAAAATGTACGCTATTCTGAATATGATGCAAAGCGGAAAAATGCCTCTTCATGAATACACTCTGCTGCATCCTTCGGCTAAGGTTACAGAAAAAGACATTGAAACGATAAAAAAATATACACTTTCATTATCCTCAGTAAGTTCACCGGCACAAAAAAAGGCTGAAACAACCCCATCTACATCTATCATATCCAATCCGGCACCAACAAAATTCCCGGTTTCTCCTAATGGAGTTCAATATACTGATGATTTCAAAAACTGGAAAGTAATCAGTATGAGTACGCTGTTTGATAAATCCATCCGTGTCATCTATGGAAATGATATTGCGGTAAAAGCTGTGGAAACAGAAAACTTTCACCCGTGGCCGGACGGAAGCGTGGTGGTAAAATCCGTATGGAAACAACAGGAATTGCCTAACGGAGAAATCAGACCCGGAAAATTTATCAATGCACAGTTCATGGTAAAAGATTCCAGGCAATATAAAGATACTGAAGGCTGGGGATTTGCAAAATTCTCCGGAGATGATCTACACGCAACCGGAAAGACCGCATCCTTCGCCAAAGAATCCTGTATTGCCTGCCACAGACAATTAGCAGAAAAAACAGGCTATCTGTTTGATGTTCCGATGAAAGTAAATACTCAAAGATTAATTCAAAATTTACAGAAAAAATGAAAAATACAATCCTGATCTTATGGGTAAGCCTGGTTTCTCTTACCGCCTGCAGCAAAGAAAATAATGATACAAATAATGGGCTTTTAAGGGTTGTTTTTGACCCGGGAAATCTTACATTTATTTCCAATTCTTTAAATCCTAAGAAAGAGACTATGTCTGCTTTATACGGAAATGAAAAGGCTCTGGAATCTTTATCCGGGGAAAGTAAGACTCCTGAAGCTGGTGCTGTGATGAAACTGGTGACCTGGCGATATCATGACAATCCTCAGTATACCGGCGGAACAATTACCGGAGAATTGGTAAGTATCGAAACCGTTCAAGCCGATCATTTCGGAAATGTATCTTATGATCTTAAAAATGGCCTGCCGAAAAACAGTCCGTCTGATAAAGAAGAAAGAATACAGTATTTCATGACCTACCGCCCTGTAAACAGACCATAATAAAAAAGTAATTTCGGCTTTTGATGAATTGTAAATTGACAATGTAATAATAAATGTAAACTATGAATTGACAAAAGTTACCATTCACTATTTATCATACTATTTTCAATAAAAAGCATTAATTTAACCTTTTCAAATCAGCAGATTTCATGCAACAGCAAAAAATAAAAATCTCACCAGCCATTATCTGGATAAGCTCTGTTTTCCTGGGCGTTTTATCCTCTGTCCCTCAGCTGGCTTCCCACCAATTCAACTGGAGAGAAGCGGTGGTAAACTCAGCCATTACAGCTGCATTTTCTGTGATTATGTGGTATATCAATATTTATATGCTGAACCGTACAGGAAAGCGCAGACAGCATATCTCTTACTCAAGACTGATGGTGGTACTGGCTTTCGGGATGGTGATCATGTTTGGGCTGGCATGGATTCAGCAGCTGATTCTTTCCCATATCAATTTTGGCCCCGTGATGCTGATGGTAGAAGTAAGGGGAATTCTAATCAACCTGGTATGCTATATGTTTCTTACCCTGCTTCAGAACAATTATACGGGCCAGCAGATACAGCTTGAGCTTGAAAAGGTAAAAAGCGACAATCTGGGAGCACAGTATGAATTGTTGAAGCAGCAGATCAATCCACATTTTCTTTTCAACAGTTTGAATACGCTAAAATTAATGGCAGAAACGCATGATGAGGAAACGGTTGATTTTATTGTAAAGCTTTCAGATTTTTACAGGTTTACGCTGGAAAGCAGAAAGCTGGACCTTATCAGTGTCCGGGAAGAAATGAAAATAGTAGATGCTTATCTTTTCCTTCAGAAAGCGCGTTTTGGTGAAGGAATCATGTTTACGAATCAGCTTGAAAAGGAAATTGGTGCAACACTTATTCCGCCCTTCACACTTCAGCTTCTGGTAGAGAACTGCATTAAACATAATATTGTTTCACAAAGTAAACCTTTACACATTAAAATCTATAATTCCAACGATCAGATTGTGATTGAAAATCCTATACAGCGGAAAATGAACACTGAAGACTCATTGGGAGTAGGGCTTGACAATATTAAAATGCGCTACAAGCACTTGCTGGAAAAGGATATCAATATTAACTCAGACGAAAAAATTTTTCAGATAAAACTACCATTAATCCATGAATATAATCATTATTGAGGATGAATTCAGGGCGGCAAAATCCCTGCAGAATTTACTATCAGACTTAAAACCGGACTCCAGGATCCTGGGTGTTTATGACAGTATTGAAACAAGCATTGAAGGTTTAAAGGGGAACAAACCTGATCTTATCTTTATGGATATCCATCTTTCGGATGGGCTTTCCTTTGAGATTTTCAAATCGGTGGAGATCACTTGTCCGGTGGTTTTCTGTACTGCCTTTGATCAGTATATGCTGGATGCTTTTAAGACCAAGGGTGTGGATTATGTTTTAAAACCATTTTCCAGGGAAGATATTGCTGAAGCTCTGAGAAAGGTGGATGAACTGAAAAAATTCTTTCAGAAAAATGAGCTGCCGGATCTGGAATCTATTATACAGAAAATCAATCAGCCAACTGGGAAAAGCAGTTTCCTGGTTTTTAAAAATCAAAAGTATACAACGATCCTTACTGAAGACATTGCCTATTTTTACATCCATAATGAAATCACCCATCTGGTAACGTTTGCCAGGGAGCAGTTTCCTCTTACCCAACCTCTGGGACAGGTGGCAGAACAGGTTTCTGACAAACAATTCTTCAGAGTCAACAGACAATATCTGGTCAACTTCAAAGCTATTAAGGAAATGGAACATTATTTTCAACGCAAGATACTGGTAAAACTCACGATTGAAACTCCTGAAAAGCTTCTTATCAATAAAGAGAAAACCCATAGTTTTTTCACATGGCTTGAGGATAGGTAGAGGAGAAAGGAAGCTGGAGGCTGGGTGCTGGAAGTACTTGAAGGCATTATAATCTATAAAAGTCTTATTTAAATAAATTATAGCCCTGATCGATATGATCAGGGTTTTTCTTGTTGTTATTTGATCTTTTTTTAATCCCTTAAACTTCCCTGCTGATATTTCAATATTAAAAATATAAGTTCCATTTCTTTTCACACGCCAAAAACTTCCAGCTTCCAACCTCCTTACTTCTATCAAAATATACTTCCCCACACAATTTCCGGGTTCACCTCTTAATTTGTCCGCTTAACCCTTTTTTACATTCTTTTGCCTCTCCGGAGTATCTACTTTTGAATCAAATTAAAAGAAATGATACTAAAAAACTTAATCACAGTAAGCGCTTTCACTGCGTTGTTATTTGCTACTTCAGCATTTATTCATCAAAATAAAGATCAAAAGACAGCAAGGCATCCTGCTGTTGAAAACAATGGCTTTGCAGTTTTGGAACTTTTTACTTCAGAAGGCTGCTCAAGCTGTCCTCCCGCAGATGAACTGATGGGAAAAATTGAAAAGGAATACAAAGATGAGCCGGTTTATCTTCTCTCCTACCACGTTGATTACTGGAACCGCCTTGGATGGAAAGACAGATTCAGCACTGCTGAGAATTCACAGCGGCAGCAGCAGTACAGCCGTATATTGAATTCGCAGGTTTATACCCCACAATTGGTAATCAACGGGAAAACGGAATTTGTAGGTTCTGATGAAAATACCATTAAAAATGCCATTCAGGAAGCCTTGCTTGTTTCTAAAAAAAGCAATATAGAATTATCGGCAAACGTCTCTCAGGATAAAATTGATGTTCAATATAAAACCTCATCATCTGATCCTAAGAACACACTTCTTATTAATCTCGTTGAAAAACATTCCTCCACTCAGGTAGGAAAAGGTGAAAATGAAGGGCGTCATCTGCATCACTGGCAGATTGTTCACAAGCAAAACCAAATCTCACCGAATAAACAACAGGAAGGAACCACAACATTCAAACTTCCTGAAGGATTTTCTGTTGAAAACTGGGAAGTTATAGCCTTTATTCAGAATTCAAAAACCGGCGAAATCTCAGGATCGGCAAAAACAAATTTCAAATAACTTTTACATAATAAATAACTAAAATAAGACAACAATGAAAACAAAAACAACAACAATCATCTATTGGACCGGCGCTATTTTTATGTCATTATGGTTTGGAGCCAGCGGTTTCTTTGAACTGACAAAAAATCCGGTTGTGTGGGACATCACACAGCAACTTGGCTATCCCTCTCATTTTATTTATATCTTAGGTGTCTTCAAAATTTCAGGCGTTCTGGTTCTCCTCCTTCCCAACAGGTTACTAAGACTGAAAGAATGGGTGTTTGCAGGAATGTTCTTTGATATCCTCTTTGCTTTCTTTTCAAAAATTGCAGTACTTGGCTTCCCATCTACAATTGATGCCATAGTCGCTTTTTCTGTACTTACGATAACTTATGTCACGTTCAGAAAGCTTTATTCTCCTGAAATGGCATTTGGAGAAGCGTAATATTAATAAACTCACATTCTTGTTATAAAACAGATCTTCCTATTTTCTGGGAAGATCTGTTAGTTATATATATGCTCAATAAGTTTTGGTTAAAACCGAATGATAAACGTTGATTGTGAAAGCGGACTAAAGCCCGCTTCTATGGATGGTTTTATGTATAGGACGATTATCCTGTTTAGTTAACCACCCCGTCAAAAATTCTTTGAATTTTTGCCACCCCTCCAGAGGAGGGGAATGCCGGGCATCTATTCATTGATTAGGTACAACGATCCAAAGTCCTTAATCGCTACAGCTATCACTTGCTACCTGTTATCTAACATCTGCCTCTGTCACCTAATTCATAAAAACTTCCGGAATCCATTCAAATGCGGCCGCTTTTTTCTTAGTAAAGCCTAATCCCGGCCATGGTAAATGTGAAGCAAATGCCCTGGCTTTAGTATCTGCTAATTGCTGAAGGAGTTTTTTTCTTGAAGCAGCAGCGATATCCAGATCTGTATCGCCTGAAAATCCCCAGTCAGGATGCGGGAAAAGAATGACATCAGAATGAATCAGATCTCCGATATATACCAGCTTTTCATTTCCTGCAGAAATTGTGGTTACCGTTAAACCAGGAGTGTGTCCCGGGGCCAGCTGAAAACTGAAATGATCATACAACGTATTGTCCAGATCATAAAACTCCAATTTGGACTGAATGGTTTTCAGAATATTCTGGACTGCAGGGATAAACTGATTAAGAAATTCAGGCTGTTTTTTCAAAGCACTGTTGCTGAAATCTTTGATTGTGGCTTTCATCCAGAAATCATGTTCTATCTTAGAGATAAAAATATTCGCATTGGGGAAAATAAGCTGATTTTGTTTATCTACAACTCCTCCGATATGATCAGGATGGGCATGAGAGATAAAAATATCGGTAATGTCTTTTGCCTGAAACCCGGCTTTTTGAAGGTTTTTTAACAAAAACCCAGTCCTTTCGTCAGCAAAAATCCCCATTCCGGAGTCTAATAAAATCAGCTTATTCTTGGTTTTCACCAACATGATATTTATTGCCATATCAATATAATCATCCGGCCGGAAGTTATCTTTAAGAATTGCTTTCAATTGAGACCCATTGCCTCTTGGAGCGAATGAGTTGAGATCGGTTTCATGAATATAGCCATCCGTAAGGATAAACAATTCCAGATCTCCCAATTTTATCTTTTTAAAGCCGGATAAGTCATCTCCCGGTTTTTCACCGTTTGTTTTAATTTCCGCAAAGGCATTGGAAAAAGGGATCAGGCTCAATGTTCCCGCCAGCAAACCGCCCTTTAAAAGTTCTCTTCTCTTCATATTTTAATTTGTGATGTTGTTATTGTATTGATATTCATGAAGGTTCTCTTCTTTTATGAAAAGCTTCCTTACTTTCTAAACACAAAAAACTGAGCTCCTGCTATTATTCAGGGACTCAGTTTTTAAATATCTATTTTTTAGTTGTTCACCAGTTTCATTGAACCTTCAGTATATCTTTCTCCTACATTCGGGTATTTTTTCAGAATGGCATCAATGGTATCCAGATCAGATTGGGAGAGCTCAATATCAACTGCTGCAATATTTTCTTCCAGATATTTGATTCTTTTGGTACCCGGAATCGGGATGATGTCATCTCCCTGATTCAATACCCAGGCTAATGCGAGCTGAGTTCCTTTTACTCCTTTGGAAGCTGCAAACTCATTGATTTCGTTGGCCAGTTTGGTATTATTTTCAAGATATTCCTGCTGATAACGGGGCAATGATTTCCTGAAGTCGTCATCACCAAGATTCTGTGCATCATAAATATTGGTAAAAAGGCCTCTTGCCAGCGGCGAATAAGGTACCAGAGAAATCCCCAGCCCTCTGACGGTTGGCAGAATTTCTTTTTCAATATCCCTGGTCAAAATAGAATATTCTGACTGTAAGGCTGTAATCGGATGAATTTTATGGGCTTTCCTGATTGATTCTGCTGAAGCTTCCGACAAGCCGATATATTTCACTTTTCCTGCTTTTACCAGCTCTGCCATAGCTCCTACGGTTTCTTCTACCGGAACATTAGGATCTACTCTATGAGCGTAGTAAAGGTCAATTGTATCTATTTTTAATCTTTGAAGGCTCAAATCTACCGCTTGCCTGATCCATTCCGGAGAACCGTCAAAATAAGTTCCGGGAGCCCCACTGTGGCTTGCTTTACCATCTTTAAACCTGAATCCGAATTTGGTGGCAATAAAAATCTTATCCCTGTTCGGCACCAAAACCTTAGAGATCAGTTTTTCGTTTTCCCCATTGGCATACATATCTGCTGTATCCCAGAAATTAACACCTAAGTCTAATGCCCTGTGTAAGGTATTGATACTCTCCTGCTCATCTGCTGGACCATAAGCAAAGCTCATTCCCATGCATCCAAGACCGATTGCTGATAACTGTTCTTCTGTGTTTCCTAATTTTTTAAATTTCATGATAGGTATGATTTAATTTAACAAGACAAAATTAGAACATCCGGGAACCAACCTTGATATAGAATTCAAACTAAGAATTATAAAATTCAAACAACATCCATTCTTAAGGCATTGGGAGTAATTCCAGTTTGTTTTTTAAAGTAATTGGTAAAATAAGCGGGTTCTTCAAAGCCTAATCCATAAGCAATTTCAGCAATATTCCAATCGGTATGTTTCAGTAAGGCATTCGCTTCCTGAATAATTCTCCCCGTAATCTGCTGGCTGGTTGTTTTCCCTGTAATTTCTTTTACGGAACGGTTTAAAGAATTCACATGAATGGAAAGGCTCTGCGCATAGTCATTCGGTGTTTTTAACTTTAAAAAAGCTTCTGGACTGTCTATCGGGAATTGCCTTTCAAGAAGTTCCATAAATAAGGAAGCCACGCGCTGTGAGGCATTCTGATAAGGCTCGAAGCTTTCTGCCGGCTGCATCCTCATCGTTTCATGAATCATCAGATGTAAGTAGGCCCTCAGCATATCATATTTGTGAATATAATCCGACTGAATTTCCGTCATCATCTTCATATAAATATCGGAAAGTATTTTCTGCTGTTCTTCATCTACAAAGAAAACCGGAGTACCGCCAATCCTGAAAAGGGGAGAATCCTGAAGGTTCCCCATACGGCTTCCATTATGCAGAAACTGGTCGGTAAACAGACAAAACCAACCTTTCTGATCTTCATCATCAGCCTCCCAGGAATATGGAATAATAGGATTGGAAAACAATAATGCAGGACGGTCTACTTTGATCCATTTATCAGCGTAATGAATTTTTCCCTTTCCTATGATCAGTGAAATTTTATAATAATCTCTCCTGCTGTAAGGAGTCAGTGGCGAACAATATTCCCTTGAAAATACATTGAAATGTCCCATTGTACTGACCCCGATACATTGTGATGCCAGATTGGGAGCGTTCCTTTCATAAAAACCTTTGAGTGATTCATGTGATTCCATAAATCAAAGTTATAAAATTCAAACAAATTAATAATCCCTGATTGAAAAATAAAATGGCTGACAAAAGATGCCAGCCATTTAAAAGTGATATAGTTGATATTGAGTTTAGTCCCAATCATCATCATGACCATGACCATGATGTTTATTCTGCTTTTTATAGTATTTCTCCTGGTTTTTATAATATTTTTCCTGCTGTTTACGGTATTTTTTATAATCGTTCTTGTTTCTGCCATAAACAATTACAGGATTCTGACCTTTATAATATTTCTTTTTAAAGATCATATACTTTTCTCTGCCCATGATCCTTTCCAGCTCCGAGTAACGGTCGTTTCTCCATCTTCCCGGCTCTACTACATACACCCTGTTCCAGGTATCGTAATCCCTATATCTGTCATTCAGTACATAGATCTGATTGGCTTGTGTTGTAGAAAGCAGCAGATCAGCAACAACTCTTTGCCAGTTAACATCCGAAATACTCCTTCTGTAATCATTGTAATAATCTGACTGCGCATAGCTCAAACTAAATGTGCCCATCAAAAATACGGTTAGTATTAACTTTTTCATTTCATTCCTCTTTAAATTAAACATCATGATATGCTCAATTAAAGTGCCAATTATTAAATACAAATACTAATATTTGTTAAAAAAAACCATAAACATCTGATTATATTTGCAATATTTTCTTTGTTTTGATAAAATTATTGAATGTTAATTTATTGTAAACCCATCATCGGAAACAATGAATTCCTTAGACAAAATTAAATTAGCCTTTAAACATCAATGAATTAAAAATACAAGTCTGTGAGCATATTTTCTTAAGTTTTGGCTAAAGCCCAGAACAAGCTATTTATTGTGTGGCGGGCTAAAACCCACCTCTATTGAATTCAGATATTTAACAGCAATATCTTTTATCTTTTATCTTTTATCTTTTATCTTTTATCTTTTATCTTTTATCTTTTATCTTTTATCTTTTATCTTTTATCTTTTATCTTTTATCTTTTATCTTTTATCTTTATCTTTTATCTTTTATCTTTATCTTTTATCTTATTTATTTTATAAAATTCGTTAAGATTCCGAAAACAATTATTTCATATGATTTAATTTCGTAATTTTATTGGGGAGAATGTTTTTCGGGAAGCTTCTCCAATTGTTTAAATCAACCAAATCTTATTATTATGGAAAATATAAAGTTTCAGGTATCTCCATATCAGGATGAATTGCAGCTACTTATTGACGGACAAAAAGCAGGCTATATGTCCATAGAGGTTGACGGAAGGCTGCTTATCGTATATTATACGAAACTTGACGAAGAGCGTGAGGGAAAAGGATACGCCAAACTATTACTGGATGAGCTGGTGCGTTACGCAGAAGAAAAAGATTTGCTTGTAGACCCGGAATGTGATTTTGTAAGACAGCAGTTTGAGAATCACCCAGCAAGATATAAAGAAATCTGGCATGCCTGATCAGCTTTCCCACCAGGCTGTAAATTGGTGTTCTGACTGATTCAGATCTACGACCTCTCCGATCATCGGGGTGAGGATGTTCAGTCCTTTTTCTTTCCCAAGAGCAGTTATCTTTTGTAAAGGTTCGTTCCACGGATGAAGTGCCAGTGCAAATTTGGCAGCATGTACAGGAATAATACGATCCGCTTTAAGATCCACAGCAGCCTGAATAACATCCTCGGGTAATGTATGGATGTATCGCCACGCCTCTCCATATTGCCCGTTCTCAAGAATGGCATAGTCAAAAGGACCATATTGCTCACCTATTGTTTTGAAATGACTGTCATAGCCACTGTCTCCTCCAAGGAAGATTCTCTTTGTAGGTGTAATCAGAACATAAGAACTCCAAAGCGTATCATTCTGTTTTACCCTTCTGCCGGAAAAGTGCCGGGCCGGAGTAAAACCAATTTTTATATCATTCTTCAGACCAACTTCTGTTCCCCATTCTTCTTCAATAAGCTTATTCTCAGCATAGCCCCATCTTTCCAGATGCGCGCCTACTCCCAGAGGTATAATAGCCATTCCTGTCCTATCTCTAATAGATTGTACCGTAGGGTAATCCAGATGGTCAAAATGATCATGGGTGATGACCAGATAATCAATATTGGGAATATCTTCAGGTTTAAAAATATCTGCTCCTCTGAAAGCTTTATTAAAATATTTAAAAGGAGATCCATATAAACTCAATACAGGATCAATCAGGAATGAAACTCCATCGGTCTGCAAATAGTAAGACGAATGTCCCAGCCAGATAAAAACATCCTGACTTTTATCTCTATTTTTTAAATCAGTATGAAGAGAGGGAATTGCGTGCACAGGTTTCAACAGCGGATGTTTCTTTCCTAAAAAGAAATCATAGGTCACCTTTGACATGTTGTAGCCTTCTGTAATTGATGGTGTATGGCTGATATTCTGAAACTGTCTTTTCCTATAGAGTTTTGACTGCCTGATCCGCTTCAGCCTCTTCCCTTTGGGTATGCCACCAAAAGCCTTCATATTGATCACTATAAAAAAGGTAACCGTCAAAACAGCCACAGTCGTAATAATCCAATAAATCATCTGTACAAAATAAGTATCAAATGTATCGACTTTTGTTTTTAAATGAAAATATATTCCTCTTTACTCTATTTTTTAACTAAATTTATCATGTATTTTAGAAAATTTATCATGCATTTAAGTCAGGATTAATTTTAAACTTTCTATTTTAGCACCCTAAAAAACTCAGATACATTGAAAAATTATTCGGTAATATTTCTTCTCGTTATTGTTTCGTCATGTGCTTCCATAAAAAAGCACAACGAACAGCGGGCTGCATGTATTCCACCGGAGCAGCTTAAGGAGGATGTAGATTTTGCCTATTCAAAATTACAGCAGATGCACCCTCAATTATACTGGTATATTCCCAAGAAGGAATTGGACCGTAAATTTGACAGCCTTAAGCAGACGATCACCGAACCCCTCAGTCCTCTTCAGTTTTATTTTAAACTTCAGCCTGTCATTGCCGGAATCCGTGAAGGGCATCTTTCACTGAGAATTCCAAGAAAGAAATTTACCAAGAAGGAAATTAAAAGACTGGAACATCAGAAAGGAATGTTCAGCCGTTTTGATTATTATATCTCAGGAGATAAGATGTATATTATTCAAAACAGGGATTCTATTGAACATATACAGCCCGGAACTGAAATTTTATCCATCAACAATGTTCCTGTGTCCGATTATATAAAAAAATACAGAAACCTGATCAGCAGTGATGGTGATAATACCACTTTCCACCCCTATTTTTTGAAAGATCTGTTTTTTAATTTTTATACTGCAGAAAATGGTTTTGAAAGCAAAGCCACTCTTGAAACCCTATACCAGGGAGAAAAACGTACTTATACCTTAACCAGAGAAACAAAATCAGACTCTGATCTTGAAAAGGACAAGGAAATGCAGAAAAAGACTCAGGAAAAAAAACTGAATGATTATGTAGCTTCCAGCAATTCTTATAACAGGAGCTTCAAATTCCTTGATAAAGACAGCGCCATTGCTTATATACAGGTAAAAAGCTTCTCAAGAGATTATTCAGATGAATTTTATAAAAAGACGTTTGCCAAGATCAACGATGCAAAGTCTTCATACCTCATCATAGATGTCCGAAATAACTACGGAGGTTCCCTATACGAAATCAACAACCTGTATTCCTATTTAGCAGAAGCGCCGTTTACCCTTATCAAACCTTCCCAATTAACGTCACGGAATGCTCCTCTGCGCACAAATTATTTCAGAAAAAGCAGTCCTTTAGAATATGCTCTCAAAAGTATTGTCTATCCGAGTTACTTTTTTGCACAGACTTTCAGTACTTATAAAAAAGACGGGAAAGTGTTCTACAAAATGAAGGCTGACAAGCCTACAAAACCCAAGAAGGAAGCCTTTCAAGGAAAAGTTTTTGTACTGATCAACGGGGGCAGCTTCTCAGCATCTTCCATTCTAACCGCTAAACTTAAGAATGATAAAAGAGCAACATTGGTGGGAGAAGAAACAGGAGGTGCCAACGACGGAACCGTTGCCGGCTTTTATTCGTATCAGAAACTTCCTAATTCTGAAATAAGATTCCCTATCGGACTGCTTTTAGTACAGCCTAATATTAATTTTTCAGATTCCCGGAAAGGCGTGGTTCCTGATGTGACGATTACTGAAAGCATGCAGGATATCATTGATAAAAAAGATCCCCAGCTGGACTGGATAAAAAAGGAAATAGCAAAAGAAAAGGAAAATAAAGAACAATAATTTTTAAGTTTTCGGCGGGCTTTCAGCCCGCCGAAAACTTTTATCTTTTAATTCATCCAAAAGATCTTCAATTTAATTGAAAATCATATAAATAGAATAACCTGATACATCTTCCTATCAGGTTATTTATTTAAATATGAAATTTTATTATTATTATTATTATTTAAAATCCAGGAAATCATCTTTTTTAAGATAGTGATTCAGTGCTTTAATAAGCTGAGAGGAAGTAACATCCGCACACTGCCTGAAAGCAAGATCTACCACATCCTGAATATTTTCATCAGAACACAAATAATTCAGTTTATTATGAAAAACAAAATCAGGTAAGATTTCATTGTCATTCTCACCAATATCCAAAGGGTCTCCGATAAAAACTTTCATTTCAGGTTTAAATTCATCTATCGAGGAATAAACCGCATAATTATATTCCGGATCATAAGATTCCTTCCGGTCTTGTTTATTCTTTACCAGTGCCAGAAATTCTTCTATTGAATACACTTGATTTTTAATCTCATCCATCTAATATTTTTTTAACAGCTCAATTTTTTAAAGATAGAAAATTTACAGAAGACAAATGGTTTCTAAATCCAGTTTATGTAAAGCCTTCTGTAAATGATCCGTTATCAGGGAAGTCCATTTCCGTCTGCTCTTATCATAATCAAAAGAACATATGTCAGAAATGAATGATAAAATAGCGCATGTATTGAGCTTTTCAATGTTAAATAATATCAGAATCAGAAGATATAATCTGTACTTAAAAAGTTGGAATCATGTTCTCTGACAATGGTATTCAGTAACTCTTTGTTGGAATCCGTCAGTTTTGCGGCTACCAGGGACCTGATGGAGAAGGAACGGAGTGCATCAAAAACAGAAAGTGTACCTTCCGCACTGTCTTTTCTTCCTGTAAAAGGAAAAACATCCGGTCCGCGCTGCGCCTGGCAGTTGATATTGACGCGGCTTACAAGATTCACGAAAGGATCAATCAGTCTGGCTACCTCATGCGGATCTTCACTGAAAATACTTACCTGCATTCCGTGGGAAGCATTCACCTGGTACTCTATCGGTTCTTCTATATCTTCAAACGGAACAACAGGAATCACAGGACCAAACTGCTCTTCATGGTACAGTTTCATATCACTATTTACGGGATACACTACTGCCGGAAAAACAAAAGATTCATCCGTATAGCCTCCATCCTTATTCAGAACTACGGCTCCTTTCTGCAGCGCATCATCAATACATTCTTTTAAATAATGGGGTTTATTAACTTCCGGAAGCGGGGTTACTTTCACATCTTTTTCCCATGGAAGCCCCGGCTTCAAGGCAGAAACGGCTGCACTTAGTTTTTCTGTGAATTCCAGTGCTACTTCTTTCTGAACAAATATCAGCTTCAGTGCCGTACAACGCTGTCCGTTGAAAGAAAGCGCCCCTAAAATACATTCGCTCACCGCTACATCCAGATTGGCGTTTTTGGTAACGATTGCAGCATTTTTGGCATCAAGGCTGAGAATAGCTCTTAAACGGTTCACTTTCGGATGGAGTTTTTTCAGTCCGTTCGCTACTTTACTTGACCCGATAAAAGCAAGGACATTTACTTTTCCGCTTTCCATGATCGGAGTGATGATTTCTGATCCTTTTCCGTATAAAGTATTCACTGTTCCTTTAGGGAAAGCCTCTTTAAAGGCCTCTAATAAAGGATAATGGGCCAGCACACCGTGTTTTGGAAGTTTAAAAAGAATGGTATTTCCCATGATCAGAGCGGGAATCAATGTGGTAAAAATTTCATTCAGCGGATAATTGAACGGTCCCATACTTAAAACTACGCCCAGCGGAGCTCTCCTGATCTGTGCAATTGTGCCTTCTGCCTGCTGGAAACGGGAAGATTCTCTGTCAAGATCTTTAAGGGCATCAATAGTCTGGTTGATATAATCTACAGTACGGTCAAACTCTTTAGTAGAATCAGCAAGTGTTTTTCCAATTTCCCACATCAGTAACTTAATAATCAGGTCTCTTTGCTGGATCATCAGGTACACGAATTTCTGCATACATTTGATACGCCCTTCCACAGACATGGTAGGCCATTCTCCAAGACCATTATCATAGGCTTTTACACAAGCTTCAAGGACTTCCATTGCTTCATTCGGGCCAATATTCGGAATGCTTCCCAGAAGCTTCCTTTCCAGTCCGTTTTCTGTGGGAATGCATACCGGGGAATAAATTTCGGTGACATCACCGTTCCATTCTACCAGTTCGCCATTCAAAAGATAATTTCGCTGATGAATCACCGGCACTTTATATTCTTCAGGAATTTCGTTTTCACTCTTAAAAATGTGATGAAATGATGCTGTATTTTCTGAACTCATAAATTTTTCTATTTTTTTGTAATAAAATTAAAACTATCTCAAAAGTCAGGTAATTTGGCTTTTGTCATTGACTATCTCGAATCTTCGATTTCTGACGAAGGAAGGACCTTAATGATAATCCGCTATTGAGATTCTTCACTATATTCCATTTCGTTCAGGATGACAATTCTGAAACATTTTTTTCAATAATATAAAGGTAGAGGTAAAATGTTTTGAAAAAATAATCTGATAATAGATTTGATCTATTTGAATTAAAATTAATCTTAGCTCCTGAAAAAAGAATAATTTAGCTGAAAAATAAAATTTCATGTTTTCAAAATTAGTTTTCGGCACACTGCTATTCTTTTCAGCAGCGGGCTTTGCTCAAAAATCTAAATCTATCAATACTGTTTTAATGGGAGGAAAGGAAGTTCATACGTATGCCCAATTACCGGCTCTGAATAAGCCGGCTCCTAAATTTACCCTTACCGATGTGAATATGAATGACCAAACATTGGATTCCTATAAAGGGAAATATGTTATTCTGAATATCTTTCCAAGTGTAGACACCGGAGTATGCTCCGCATCGGTACACCATTTCAATGAAGAGGCTGGTAACCTTCCAAACACAGTTGTACTTTGTATTTCTAAAGATTTACCATTTGCCCAGAAAAGATTCTGTGGTGCAGAAGGAATTAAAAATGTCGTAATGCTTTCAGATTTCCGTACAGATTTTGGATGGAACTATGGGGTGGAACTGGTGGATTCTGCCATGAAAGGTCTTCTGAGCAGAGCGGTTGTGATAATAGATCCTTCAGGAAAGATCATCTATGAAGAGCAGGTAGCTGATATTTCGCAGGAACCGAATTATGAAGCGGCTATTGCGGCTGTGAAATAGTAAATTACATTAAACCTTTAAGGAAAATTAAATAGTTAAGAATATTAAGATGAGCGCATAGCTTAAAAATATCCTGATGTTTCCTTCACTTACCTTCAAAACTTCAATATCCTTAATGGTTCAAAAAAATAAAACTCAGTCCCGTACTGAGTTTTATTATATTGTAGTTGTTTTGTTGGAAAAAACGCAGAGGCGCAAATTGTTATTAAAATAAACTGTCTTAAGGCGCCAGGATTTTATCTCCGATAAAATTGAACGCTGCTTATTTTTAAAGGTCATTCCAATAAAAAAATCTGCGGAAATCCGTGCCATCTGTGGGAAAACAATTGCATCAATTCTCTGAATTCCGACGGAGAAAGAATCTTATGAGTAATACATGAGATTCTTTACTATATTTATGACTAGGTTCGCAGATCTTTAATCTATATTCAAAATGACAATTTCCCTTGTTAAATGACATCAGAGCCCCTTTTTTAACGGAAAATATCATTGGGGAAATAAAATTCTGCAAAGATTTGGCATCAATATCTGAGGTTCTATTGATGTATTTACAACAAAGCCCATCTTCTACAAGATAGGCTTTGTTGTCAGTAAATATTTTTTTTGAAAATTCAACCTCAGCAAACTTCTCCCATACAGGATCACTATCCTCTACGTTCAGGTGTGAAACAGTTTTTTGTTGATAGCTGCCAATGCTGAATTTCATGGATTACAATAAATTTTCGTCTACAAGGTTCGGAAGTGTTACTTTCAGGTTAGGTTCTGCTTCCATGGCTCTTTTAATCGCGAAAACAGCGCCTTCATTTCTTGCCCAGCTTCTTCTTGAGATTCCGTTGTTGACATCCCAGAAAAGCATAGACTTCAGTCTTCTGTCGGCATCATCGCTTCCATCAAGGAGCATTCCGAAACCTCCGTTGATTACCTCTCCCCAGCCTACTCCACCACCATTGTGAATGGAAACCCAGGTAGCCCCGCGGAAACTGTCACCAATCACATTGTGAATCGCCATGTCTGCCGTAAATCTTGAACCGTCATAGATGTTGGAAGTTTCTCTGTAAGGAGAATCTGTTCCTGAAACATCATGATGGTCTCTACCCAATACCACGGGTCCGATTTCTCCATTTTTAATGGCTTTGTTGAAAGCTTCTGCAATTTTCATTCTTCCTTCCGCATCTGCATAAAGGATTCTCGCCTGCGAGCCTACCACCAGCTTATTTTCCTGTGCTCCTTTGATCCACTGGATGTTGTCTTTCATCTGCTGCTGGATCTCTTCAGGAGAGTTTTTAATCATTTCTTCCAATACTGCACATGCAATATCATCCGTTTTCTGAAGGTCTTCCGGATTTCCGCTTGTACATACCCATCGGAACGGCCCGAAACCATAATCAAAACACATAGGCCCCATAATATCCTGTACATAACTCGGATATCTGAATTCTCTTCCTAATGTAGGATTTTCTGCCATTACATCCGCTCCTGCTCTGGAAGCTTCCAGTAAGAAGGCATTTCCGTAATCGAAGAAATACGTTCCTTTTGCTGTATGTTTGTTGATGGCTGCTGCATGTCTTCTCAAGGTTTCCTGAACTTTTTCTTTGAATAGTTCAGGGTTTTCAGCCATCATAGTATTCGATTCTTCAAAACTTTGTCCTACCGGATAGTAGCCACCCGCCCAAGGATTGTGAAGTGAAGTCTGATCTGACCCGATGTCAATTCTTACATCTTCCTGATCGAATTTCTCCCAGACATCAACAATATTTCCAAGATAAGCCAGAGATACCGTTTCTTTATTCGCCTGCGCTTCTCTTACTCTTTTTACCAATGCATCAAGATCTTCATGGATCTCATTCACCCACTTCTGATCGTGACGAATTTTAGTGATTTTCGGATTCACTTCTGCACATACGGTTACACAGCCTGCAATATTTCCTGCTTTTGGCTGAGCACCACTCATACCTCCTAATCCTGAAGTTACAAAAAGCCCTCCTTTCGGTTCTTTTTTAATTTTTCTGAAAGCATTTAACGCAGTAATGGTTGTTCCGTGAACAATTCCCTGCGGGCCAATATACATATAGCTTCCCGCCGTCATCTGCCCGTACTGGGTAACGCCCAGTGCATTGAATTTCTCCCAATCATCCGGTTTGGAATAGTTCGGGATCATCATACCGTTTGTTACGACAACTCTCGGTGCATCTTTATGAGATGGGAACAATCCCATCGGATGTCCTGAATACATCACCAATGTCTGCTCATCACTCATTTCCGACAGATATTTCATCGTCAGCAGATACTGCGCCCAGTTGGAGAATACCGCTCCGTTACCCCCGTAAGTAATCAATTCGTGAGGGTGCTGTGCCACGGCATAATCCAGGTTATTCTGGATCATCAGCATAATGGCTTTCGCCTGCTCAGATTTTCCGGGATAGTCTGTGATAGGCCTCGCCTTCATCTCATAATCCGGACGGAAACGATACATATAAATCCTTCCATAATCTTCCAGTTCCTGCTTAAATTCAGGAATAAGGTCTGCATGAAATTTAGGATCAAAATAACGTAAAGCATTCTTCAATGCCAGTTTTTTCTCTTCTTCCCCTAAAATTTCTTTACGCTTCGGAGCATGGTTGATATTCGTTTCGTATGGTTTTGGTTGTGGCAGCTGATCAGGAATCCCCTGCTGTATCTGTTCTTGAAATGTCATATTGCTATTTAAAGGTCTATGTTTTAAACAATGTTTGAAGTTTTAAAGATATTCAAAATAGGAAATATAGACAAGTGAAAGGATGAAAATGGCTTATAGGGTTTAAGGTTTAAGGTTTAAGGTTTAAGGTTTAAGGTTTAAGGTTTAAGCAAAATTATGAAATCTGTAAATCAGCTGCTATTAGATATTAAATACTATATTTGAAAAGACGCACCTCAATTCCCCTCCTTTGGAGGGGTGGATTTCAAAGTTAATAACTTTGGAAGACGGGGTGGTTAAAAATAAACACAATCATGAAAGAAATCCTTACCGTCATCAACGGAATTTCCATCCGCAGGAATTTCGTTGAGAACTTACCCTACAATCCCTATTTAAAAATATTATTAAAAGAAAAGCGTAAAGCCCGGATCTTGGGTGAAGTACTATTCTGGAAAAAAGTTCGGGCAAAAAAATTTTATACTATTGATTTTGACAGACAAAGGGTTATTGGCAATTATATTGTTGATTTTTATGTGAAAACTTTAGGACTCATTATAGAAATAGATGGTTCCAGCCATGATGAAAAGCAGGTTTATGATGGGATAAGAGAGGAATATCTTGAATCATTAGGGCTGTTGGTTTTCAGGATTAGTGATTTTGATGTGAGGAATAATCTGAGTTTGGTGATGAAGGAGTTGGAGGGTTTTATTGTGCTGCATTATGGAACCACCCCGTCTTCAAAAACTATTTAATTTTTTGAATCCACCCCTCCAAAGGAGGGGAATTGCCTTTACTAAAAGAAGTCGTTTTTCAACATAAAAAAACCTCACTGAAAATCAGTAAGGCTGGGTGTATATCGCAAAATATCAGGTTAAAACATCATCATTTTCCTCTTCATGGTCATCTTCATTATCGCTGATGCTCCAGTAGTTATTTTCTTCGTCCTCTGATCCTATCTCTTCCATGTCATCATCATCCTCAGTTCCGGGAATATCCAATCCTTTATCAATTTTATCTTCATCAGGGTCTTCATCCAAGATAGGAATTCCATCTCCATCAAGCGGGATATGTTTCTCTTTTTTGAATATATCTTCGTTAGGATTATAATCCATCTGTTCCAGCTTTCTGTTTTGTTCATTTATATTGTCTTCTGGTGTCATAATAGGTAAGATTTTTTGGTTTATAGATTGAGAACAAAAATAATTCCAAGTTATGATGAATGGTTAGAATAAACTTCAGAATTGGCACAATGCGGCATTTTTTCATTTTTTGAAAAAGCAATGATATTTCCCGCAGCCAGTCTGGCCATTCCGTTTCGGGCTTCAACAGTGGCAGAACCGATATGCGGGAGAATGCAGACACTTGAAAGCTCCAAAATAGGATCGTCAGGAGACATGGGTTCCGGATTGGTGACATCAACCAATGCCTGATAGAGATCTTTTTGATTGTGAAAACCTCCTCTGGCCGTGTTGATGAAAATTGCATCCGGTTTCATCTGCTCAAACAGTGGATAGTTAAACAGTTCTGTATGTTCCGGAGTAAAGGCAGCGTGAACACTCAAAACATCTGAGTTTTTGATTAACTCTTCAAAAGAAACATAGGCGGCTCCCAGCTCCTGCTCTGCTTCTTCATTATGATGGCGGTTGTGATAAATAATATTCATTCCAAAAGCTTTCTTCGATTTCTCGGCCATTTCAAACCCGATACGTCCTAAACCAAAAATTCCGAGGGTTTTTCCATAAAGCTCCTGTCCCAGGGCATGTAAAGGATCAAATGAACCCCAATTTCCATCCTTCACCTTCCGGAAATTATAGCTTGCTCTTCTCGCCACAGACTGCATCAGTAAAAAAGCGACATCTGAAGTGGCTCTGCTCAATACATCAGGAGTATTCCCTACCGGAATGTGTCTTCGGCTGGCTTCTTTAATGTCTACATGATCAAATCCTACAGAATACAAAGCAATGGCTTTAACATTCGGGCAGGCTTCAAAAAAGTTTTTGTCATATTTAAATTCTGAACCAATATTTAAGACCACATCGGTATTTTTACAGTAATGCAGCCATTCTTCATAAGAAAGGTTTTCTTTTTCCGGTAAAATAATCTCCAGACCGGCTTCTTCCAGCATTTTAATTCCTGTTTCGGGAATTCTTTTATTAATAAAGACTTTCATTGTGATGGATTAATGCTTGTAAATAAAAAACCTCACTCGCAAAAAGTAAGGTTCGTGAACTTTAATATTAAAATGATTTCTTATTATCTGAATCGTCCTTGTATTTTTCCCAGGCTTCAGAAGCCATTTCCTGAATTTCCGTCCAAACTTCTTTTGCCGATTTCTGAGCCTGCGACATAAATCCCTGTTTGGTAGCTTCCTGATTCCTGCTTTTCATGTCATTGATGTAATCTTTTACCTGTTGGGAATAGCTTTCTACACTATACCCTGGATTATTATGCAGGTTTTTCTGAAGATTACTAAAATCATGTGACGCCTTGAATCTGTTCGTGTCCATAATAGTAAGATTTTAGTGATTGGTTCTCTTATGAATCCAATTTTCATTCCGAAAAAGATTTAAAATGTATTAAAAAAAATTAAATCTTATTAAGGTTTTCTTTCTTAATTCAGAACCGTATGATAAAGCAGATTAAAGAGAAGAACTCTTTATGATTGATAAAAACAAGCTTCTAAGAGCTGGTTTGAGGCCAGTACTTGCCAAGTATATTATTTTCCGATACATTACTGATTGGTACTGCCAAGCATCGGAACAAATTTATAAGCCCCGAATTCTTCTTTCTCAAATTCTGTAGGCCCTACTTTGGTAAATCTGTATAAAACCTGTTCGTCAGTAGGCCCTAACGGAATCACCATTATACCTCCGATGTTCAGCTGTTTTAAAAGCTCTGTCGGTAAAGAGGAAGCTCCGCAGGTAACAATGATCTTATCAAAAGGAGCAAAAGTAGGAAGTCCGGCAAAACCATCTCCGAAACTCTGGAATTTAGGAAACAAATGAAGTTCTCTGAGTTTCTTTTTGGAAAAATCAAAAAGGTCTTTCTGTCTTTCTATAGTATAAACATGAGCTTTCATTGCCATTAAAACAGCGGTCTGGTATCCGCAGCCAGTCCCTATTTCCAATATTTTTTCACCAGGTTTTACCTTCAGCAGTTCAGACTGTTCCGCTACCGTGGAGGGATGGGAAATGGTCTGCTGAGCCAGAATAGGGAATGCCCGGTCTTCATAGGCAAAATCTTCAAAAATACTTTCGATAAAAAGGTGTCTTGGAACTTCACTCATAGCCGAAAGTACATTCTCATCTGAAATTCCAATTCTGTTTCGAAGATATTCGACTAAAATCTTTCTTTTTCCTTTATGTACAAACGAATCCTGCATTTGACAAAAGTAAGAAATTAGAAATTAGATTTCATAAATTGGAGGAAAGAATTATCCGCAAAAACTGCTTCTACAATGTAACTTCTTTCTTATCTTTACAAAAATTTAATACAGCTATGTTAAAAGCAGGTTTGGTAGGTGCCGGACACTTGGGAAAAATACATTTAAAACTTCTTAATCAGTCAGATCGATATGAATTTGTAGGCTTTCATGATAAAGATGTTGAAAACGGAAAGAAATTAGAAGCCGAATTCGGATATACATATTTTGAAAATTTTGATGACTTGCTGGCACAGATCGATATGCTGGATATTGTTACGCCAACGATTTATCACTACGATTATGCTTTAAAAGCGATTGAAAAAGGTCTTCATTTCTTTATTGAAAAGCCGGTAACCCAAACTCTTGAGCAGGCAGAAGAAATCCTTCGTTTGTGCCAGGAAAAAGGAATCAAGGCACAGGTAGGACACGTTGAAAGATACAACCCTGCTTTTATTGCCACTAAGGAATACATCAGCAATCCGATGTTTATTGAAATTCACAGATTGGCTGAATTTAATCCACGGGGAACAGATGTTTCTGTGGTATTGGACCTGATGATTCATGACCTGGATATTCTGTTGAGCATGGCCAAATCTAAAGTGAAAAATATTCATGCAAGCGGTGTTTGTGTGGTAAGCAAAACTCCGGATATTGCCAATGCAAGAATAGAATTTGAAAACGGATGTGTAGCCAATCTTACGACTTCCAGAATTTCTATGAAGGCGATGAGAAAAAGCAGGTTCTTCCAGAAAGACGCTTACATTTCCGTTGATTTCCTTGAGAAAAAAGCTGAAGTGATTAGAATGCAGGATGCTCCTGAAAACCCTACCCCATTTGATATGATTATTGAAAATGCAGAGGGAGAAAAAAACCAGATCTTGTTTGAATACCCAAATATTCAGCCTAACAATGCTATTTTAGACGAATTGAATTCTTTTGCAGACGCCATTACAGGCGACAAAAATGTAGAAGTTTCTCTCGAAGACGGAACTGAAGCGTTGAAAGTGGCTTTAGAGATTATGAAACTGATCAGTTAAAAATACGCAGTCTTATTTAAGCAGCAATACATACAATGCTATCTTATAATTAGAATAAATGGATTATGAGATAGCATTTTTTATTATAAACGCAAAGTTTCATTTTCAGCTACGAATTATATTGAGTGAGTAAAGGTTTAATCGATTAAAAATCGATTTGATGAAGCTGTAGAATTATCCAATCAATTCACGCTTTGCTTTTTAACAATTTACATAATGAGATAAAAACTTTTTATCAATAATTACTGATTTAACAAGAAAAAACTCTTTTCAAAATAAAAAAACAATATATTTGAAGAATAATTCAATATAATATTGAAAAATTTCATTTTACATCTATTATGGATATCTGGCACAATAAATGAGTTGAACGGAAACTCATCTTGTATTGCCGTTATTCATTATCATTTCTGACATTTTCCTATTATTTAAAACCATTGAAACTACTATGAAAAGAGCTATTCTATTGTCCGCATTTTTATTGTCTCAATTTGGGACATCACAATTATTAAAGACTTCAGGACAAAAAATCGTTAATGAGAAAGGTGAAAACATTCAGCTGAGAGGCCTTGGCCTTGGCGGCTGGATGCTTCAGGAAGGTTATATGCTGAAAACGGCTGACTTTGCCGGGCCTCAGTATAAGATTAAGGAAAAGATTGCAGAATTAATTGGTGAAGACGGAATGAATGAGTTCTACAAAGCTTACCTTAAAAATGGAATCACCAAACAGGATATTGACTTTTTAGCCAAAGCAGGATTCAATTCTATAAGGCTTCCAATGCATTATAACCTTTATACGCTGCCAATTGAAAAAGAGCCTTCAAAAGGAAAAGATACATGGCTGGAAGAAGGCTTTACAATGACAGATGAACTTCTTCAATGGTGTACCGATAACAAAATATACCTGATTCTGGACCTCCATGCAGCTCCGGGAGGACAGGGAAATGATGCCAATATATCTGATAATGATAAATCTAAACCTTCCCTTTGGGAAAATGAGGAGAATCAGAGGAAAACGGTGGCCCTGTGGAAAAGACTGGCTGAAAGATATAAAGACAATCCATGGATTGGCGGTTATGACCTGATTAATGAACCCAATATCAATTTCACAGGTAAAAACCCGAATGGTACAGATGAAATGTCCAATGCTCCGCTCTGGAAGCTTCAAAAAGAAATTACAGCAGCCATCAGAGAGGTCGACAAAAAACATATGATCTTCATTGAAGGTAACGGATGGGGAAATAACTATAACGGACTTCCCGCTCTGTGGGACAGCAATATGGCTTTCAGCTTTCATAAGTACTGGAATTACAATGATGATCAGACCCTGAAATTTGCACTGGAACTCAGAGAAAAACACAATATCCCGATCTGGCTTGGCGAAACTGGGGAAAATTCAAATGTGTGGTTTACTGAGCTTATTCAGCTTCTGGATAAACATAATATCGGATATGCATTCTGGCCTATGAAAAAAATAGATAACATCGCCGGGATTGCCAATGTAAAGACCACTCCTGAGTATGAAAAGCTATTGGATTATTGGAAAAACGGGGGTGAAAAACCTTCGAAAGAGTATGCGATGAAAGCTTTAATGCAGATTGCAGACCATTATAAACTGAGCAATACGGAAGTAAAAAAAGATGTCATAGATGCGATGTTCAGGCAGACAAAGGATGCTTCAACAAAGCCATTTAAAAATCATCAGGTGCCGGGAAGGGTATTTGCTTCAGAGTATGATTTGGGAAGAATGGGTGCTGCCTATCTGGATAAAGATTTTATTAATTTGTGGGTAAGTGATCCCGCTAAGAGATCGGAATGGAACTCCGGACAGCAGATGAGAAATGACGGAGTGGACATTTATAAATGTAATGATAAGATCACGAATCAGTATTATGTAGGGAAAACAGAATCCGGGGAATGGCTTCAGTATACGGTTCAGTCAAAAGGAGATAAAAGCTATACGTTTGACATCAGATATGCGGCGGCTAATGATTCTAGAATAAGAATTGAAACAGCTAACGGAAAAGTTCTGGCAAATGTTTCGTTGCCATCCAGCGGGGGAAAGGAGAACTGGAAAACGGTTTCAGCAAAAAACATCAGTCTTCAGAAAGGAGAAAACAGGATCAGAATCTTCTTTGAAAGTGATGGTGCGAATCTGAATTATTTTGAATTAAAATAGTAATAATTGTCTTAAATTGCAGCTCTCTTCCGGTCTTCGGAAGAGGGCTTTTTTAATGATCATACTATGAAAAAAACAGCATTCTTTTTTCTTCTGATTTCAGCATTTACATTGGGGCAGACCTCTTTATTAGAACAAAAAATAAACTCAATTCTAAAGAACAAAAAAGCCACAGCCGGAGTTTCTGTCTTAGGTTTTGAAAATGGTTTTAAATATGATAAAAATGCAGACAAAAAACTGCCCATGCAAAGTGTTTTTAAATTTCACATTGCTGCAGCAGTTCTTAATGCCCTAGATCAGGGAAAACTTTCTCTGGATCAGAAAATTAAACTGGACAAATCAAACCTGCTTGAGAATACATGGTCGCCGCTCCGCGATAAATATTCCGAAGGAAATATTGAAATTCCGCTAAGTGAAGTGATAGAATATACAGTTGCCAAAAGTGATAACAACGGCTGTGATATTCTCCTTAAGCTATTGGGAGGAACTCAGGCTGTCCAGAAATTCATGGATTCCAGGGGTGTAAAAGGTTTTCAGATCAAATACAATGAAGAAGCTATGCATAAAGACTGGAATGCTCAGTATGAAAATTACAGCACCACAAAATCAGCGGTTGATGTCCTTAAAAGATTCTATGATAGTAAATTACTTTCCAAAAAATCTACAGATTATCTGCTGAAAGTGATGTGGTCTACTTCTACAGGCTTGAATAAAATGGTAGAGCAGCTGCCAGAAAACACTCCTGTGGCCAGAAAAACGGGATCTTCCGGAAAGAACAATGCCGGTTTAACGGGTGCTGAAAATGAAATAGGGATCGTTACATTACCGAACGGAAAACACTATGCATTAGCTGTATTTATCAGTAATTCAATGGAAACGGATGCCGTCAACTGCAGGATGATTTCAGATATTTCCAGGGAAGTCTGGGAATATTTTAATAAATAAAATTTTAAGCTTATTTTTAAAGCGATTTTTAACATGAAAAAATTAATAGTAATAACGGCTCTGTTTGCATTCACATTCTTTTACTCACAGAAGAATCAGAATTATTTACAGATAAGCTATGGAAGTGTATGCTGTGGTCCGCCATCTGATAAACCCGTCATCAGCTTTCTGAAAGAATTTAAGAATAAAAGCCAGATAAGAAGCCTGGAAATCCTGATACAAAAAGGGATGGGAAGAGAGGGCGAATATACTTTATATGTGGGCACAGATTTTCTTACAAAGAATCAAAAAAAGCGTCTTGTGAGAGGATTAACGGCTACTGTTTCCAATCAGAACAACAATAAGAAAAATCAAAGTACCGGAACTGTTTCCTTTGATTCAGCTACTGTTGTTTCACAATCGGATCTTAAAGAGGTGAAAAATTTAACTATCTATAAAAAATAAGGAAAAATGATCAAAAACATTGTAGTTATCGGAGCGGGAACCATGGGGAATGGTATTGCACATACTTTCGCACAAAGCGGTTTTAAAGTAAATCTTGTAGATGTATCTCAGGAAGCTCTGGACAGAGGTGTAAAAACCATTACTACCAATCTTGACAGAATCATTGCAAAAGGAAATCTTACAGAGGAACAAAAAGCTGAAACGCTGGGAAACATCACTACTTTTACAGCATTGAATGATGCAGCAGGCGCTGCAGATCTTATTGTTGAAGCAGCTACAGAGAACCTGGATCTTAAACTGAAAATCTTCGGTCAGATGGATGAGCTGGCTCCTGAAAATTGTATCCTTGCAACCAATACTTCATCTATTTCTATCACCAAAATTGCTGCAGCTACGAAAAGGGCTGATAAGGTAATCGGTATGCACTTCATGAACCCGGTTCCTATTATGAAACTGGTAGAAATCATTAAAGGATATTCTACTTCAAAAGAGACTTTTGATGCGGTTTATGAAATGAGCAAAACATTGGGGAAAGTGCCTGTAGAGGTGAATGACTATCCTGGTTTCGTAGCGAACAGAATTTTAATGCCAATGATCAATGAATCTATCGAAACGCTTTATAACGGAGTGGCAGGTGTAGAAGAAATTGATACGGTAATGAAATTGGGAATGGCCCATCCGATGGGTCCGCTTCAGCTGGCAGACTTTATTGGTCTTGATGTATGCCTTGCTATCCTGAACGTAATGTATGACGGATTCAAAAATCCAAAGTATGCCCCGAATCCGCTATTGGTAAATATGGTAACCGCAGGAAAACTGGGTGTAAAATCAGGTGAAGGCTTCTACGATTATTCAGAAAGCAAAAAAGCTGAAAAAGTTTCAAAAATGTTTTTGAAGTAACCTTAAATCAATAATTTTATTTATCTTTGAGAAAGTTAAAACATTAAAAAAATGAAATTACCAAAGTTTTTATTAGCAGATAATTCGGAGTTTCCAGAGGATCTATTCGTAGTTCATACAGAATACCCAAGATTTATCCTAAACGTTGAGGAAGAAGAAGTTGAGTGGTTAGATGATCTTGAAGGTGATGATGAAGAAACGATGGCAGACGAGGCTACTAAGGTAGTTGAAGCAGCATTCAAATGGTGCGACGAAGAGTTGGCTAAGTACGACGAAGAAGAGGAAGATTAATAACACTCTAAACATAAAAAAGGAACTCAATTGAGTTCCTTTTGTTTTTTATTCTGATTTAGTGAATTTCAGTAACAAAAGATTGTCCTTATACAATTCTAAAGTATTTCCGGAAATCACATATTTGTTTGCTTTTCCCATCATATCCATAAAGTTCTGCTCCACTCCGATGTTGTTGCACATCATTTTAGTAGAACCCATTTGTCCCGCTGTAAAACCACCTGTAGACGGATCTATGGTTGCTGTCCCGAAATAGTTGTTGCATCCGGCATTTCCGGTGATTTTCTCTCCTTCAATATTCAATGTCGGAATTTTACCTTTTACATTTTCAGCTAATGTCCATTTTGTATTGGCAAGAGCAGGCTGAGCTTTTCCCACTTTAGAAGCAGACGGGCTTGTCATGGATCCACATGAAGCCAACACTGCAGCTGTACATATACTTAAAAAAAGATTTTTCATTTTTTTCTTTTTGAATTCACCCAAATTTACGGAATTTATATTATCTAAACGGGCTGCAGCGAATTTTATTATTCTTTAACACTTGATATTTTGAATATTTTTCGGGGATTAATTTCCGTAATAAATACCTTTTTTAGTTTTAATAAGGTTGGGAAACACTATTTTCATTTAAATACAAATAGCACAAATACTTTCACAAATATCACAAATGGAAATTCAATAGGAACGGGCTATAATCCTGAGCTTAGTCGAAGGAAGCCTGTTTTTGTCTCAACAAAAATTCATTTGGCTTTATAACCGAAACATAACAATAAAAGCGACATTATCTAAAACAAAAAACGGGCTTTTTAAAGTCCGCTTTTTGTTATCGTGATATATATATTTTCAAGTATTAAGATCTCAACTCAGCGTTGAATTCTTTCTGGAAAGCTTTAATCAGAGAATCCATTACTTCTGTAATCTCTTTTTCTTCCAGGGTTTTTTCTTCGTTCAACAGCTCAAAGCTCATTGCGTAAGACTTCTTACCTTCAGGAAGATTTTTACCTTCATACACGTCGAACAGATTGATGTTCTTAATGAATGGAGATTTGTTCTTATTAGCAGTCTGATATAAATCCTGATAGTTTACCGTTTTATCAATTAATAAAGCTAAGTCTCTTCTGATTTTGTTGAATTTCGGAATGTCTTTGAATTTCAATTCATTTTTAGAACGTAATTCCTGAGCATATTCCAGTTCAATTTCTGCATAGAAACATTCCTGATCAATATCAAAGTCTTTTAACAACGCAGGAGCTACTTTTCCAATTCTAGCCAAAGTTTTACCTTCTGCCTCGTATGCCAGTGCATCAGAGAATCTTTCGTCAGACAAGGCAACTTCTTTGTAATCTACAGCAAGTCTTTCCAATAAAACTTTTACATATGCTTTAAGGTTATAGAAACTTACGGCAGATTTTGACTGAAGCCAGTTTTCGGCAACATCTCTTCCTGAAACCAATAGTGCCAATTGTTTTCTTTCTTCGTATTTATCTTTTTTGTGATAAATTTTTCCTAATTCAAAGAATTTGATATCCTGATTCTTTCTGTTGATATTGTATACTGTATTCTGAAGAAGCCCTTCCAATAAAGACTTTCTCATGAATGCCAGATCACCGCTTAAAGGGTTTAACAGTTTTACCGCGTCAGTTTCATCTTTTACAGAAGTCAGTGAATTGTTCATTACTTCATTGAAACCAAGACCTTGTAAAGTTCTTGCCCAGCTGTTTTCCAGTTCGTCCTGATCATTAGCACTCAGCTTAACAGGAGTAAATGAAATTTTCTGTGGAGCATCAATCTTATTATATCCGTAGATTCTTAAAATCTCCTCAATCACATCAATTTCTCTTGTTACATCTGCTCTGTAAGCAGGAACAGAGATTTCAAAACCGTTAGGTATTTCATTTAAAACCTGAATTTCCAGGGCTTTTAAGATTTCCTTTACTTTTTCTCTGTGGATTTTTGTTCCTAAAATCTGCTCTATTTTAGAGAATCTCAGGATCACATAGTTGTCCTCTATTTTCTTAGGATATTCTTCCAGTAAATCTCCTGCTAATTTACCTTCAGCAATTTCCTGAATCATTTTAATAGCATGAGTAATCGCAGTTCTTGTAAGGTTCGGATCTACCCCTCTTTCAAATCTGAAAGAAGCATCCGTATTCAGGCTGTGCGCTTTAGCTCCTTTTCTTACCGCAATCGGGTTGAAGTAAGCACTTTCAAGGAATATTGTTTTCGTTGTTTCAGATACGCCTGAGTTTTCGCCACCAAATACGCCGGCAATACACATTGGGTTGTCTTTACCGTCTTTGATCATGATTTCAGAACCATTCAATGTTCTTTCCACACCATCTAAAGTAGTAAATTTTGTTCCCGGTTTTACTACGCCTACTTTTACTTTCTTATCAGCAATTTTATCTGCATCAAATGCGTGAAGCGGCTGTCCGTACCCGTGAAGGATATAGTTGGTAATATCTACAACGTTGTTTATCGGGCTTAATCCGATTGCTTTTAATCTGTCTTTTAACCAGGAAGGTGATTCTGCTACTTTTACGTTTTCAATCACGGCTCCTATATATCTCGGACATAATTCTGCATCTTCAATTTCCAGTTTGAAATCATGAGTTCCTTCATTATTCAACGTTTCGGAAGCTACTTTATTAAATTGTGACTTCAACTGATTTGTAGAAAGATAGGCGTGTAAATCTCTGGCAACACCATAGTGAGACATGGCATCTGTTCTGTTCGGCGTTAACCCGATTTCAAACACTTCGTCATTGGTAAGTTCAAAATAGTCAGCAAAGTTTTTCCCAACTTCATATTGGGTTTCATCAAGCACCATGATTCCTCCATGATCTTCGCTAAGACCCAATTCATCCTCAGCACAGATCATGCCCTGAGAAACCTCACCTCTGATTTTTGCTTCTTTAATTTCAAAAAAGTTTCCGGTTTTGTCATAGATTTTAGTTCCGACAACAGCCACAGGAACAGTCTGCCCTGCTTCTACATTGGGAGCTCCGCAAACAATGTTCAATACTTTCCCGTTTCCTACGTCTACAGTTGTCTTCTTCAGCTTATCAGCATTAGGATGTTTTTCGCAGGTTAATACTTTACCTACAACAATACCTTCCAGACTGCCTCTTACACTTTCAAATTTATCTATCCCTTCAACTTCAAGACCTATATCTGTAAGGAATTCACCGATTCTTTCAGTTTTTGATTCCGTTTTTACAAAGTCCTTCAGCCAGTTGTTTGATATTTTCATTTGTTAATCTATCTACTTATTTAATTCGTCAGATGAGTTATAAGGATTCATCTGCTCTATTTTGAAACGTTATTTGAAATTCCACACTGTAATCAGGTGTAATTTTTCGAGCTACAAATGTCGTGTTTTTTTGAGAAATAGCGAAATTTAGAAGCCATTTTAAGATAATAAATTTCGTTAATCCTTCTGCTTTCTGATTTTGGAATCTATTCATCAGATGGTCCCGCTGCTTTCTTCAGGCTATCGGAAAATAATACCAGCCCTGCAGCCATCATGATAATGTCTTTCAGGACCAAACGTCCTGCTCCTGACAGATAGGGAAACCCAAACTGAGGTGTAGAGTAATCTCCACCCAGATTAGGCACATAAACCTCCGGAGTGGTGATGAGAAATGACAGGGTAACGAGTGACATTAAAAATGTTAAAGTTCCTCCAACGGCTCCGATTTTAGGAAACCAAATTCCCAATAGCACCATAATTCCAATAGCAACAATCACAGTACCCAAGCCGTAGGAAAAGGCATATGTTCCGTTTTCCTGATGCCAGTCAATATTTTTCTGAACCACTTTTCCTTCAGGATTTTTATACAAAGTGTATTCTGCAACCCGTTTTTTATCTTCATGATGAGTTAATTTAAACACGAATGACTCTAATGATTCACAAATAACACTATTTATAACTTCTTACTTGTGATATTCGTGAAAAAATTTGTGCAATTTGTGTTTCATTATATCAAAAATATTTTTCTGCAATTTTACATTCCGAAGTACTAAGATAAAAGCTTTTCCTATTTTTTCGTAATAATTTACATTGCAACTAAAAAACAAAAGCCGGAAAATTCCGGCTTTCTATTATTTGTTATGCTACTATTACAACCCGATTACCGGCATTGACAACATTAAGATATTTTCATTTTCTTCAAGACCATCAAGAGGTTCAATGATTCCTGGTCTGTTAGGCTGAGACATTTTCATGGTGATATCGTCAGATCCTAAAATTGTCAGCATTTCCGTTAAGAATTTTGAACTGAATCCGATATTGATATCTTCTCCATTGTAATCACAAGGAATCTGCATGTCAGCTTTATTTGCATATTCAGTATCTTCTGCATGAAGGTGAAGAATATTTCCGGAAAGCTTGAATCTTACCTGGTTGGTAGATTTGTTGGACATGATAGATGCTCTTTTGATTGCTCCCAGCAACAGGTTTCTGTTGATGGTCAATACATTTGGATTTTCTTTTGGAATTACCGCTGTATAGTTTGGATATTTACCATCAATCAGTCTACAGATCCAGATATGCTTACCAAAAGTAAATTTAGCCATATTCTCATTGAAGTCGATCGTAACGTCTTCATTGGAACTTGCCAGGATATTTTTGAAAATGTTAAGAGGCTTTTTAGGCATGATAAACTCCATCGGCTCGGCATTCATCAGGTCTGCTCTTTTGTACACCACCAATCTGTGGGAGTCTGTAGAAACGAAATTGGTTTCATTTTCTCCAAACTGGAAAAGAACTCCTGTCATTACCGGACGGAGGGAATCGTTACTTGTAGCAAATAGTGTGTTTGTCAAAGCTTCAGACAAAACTCCTGCAGGCATCGTTACACTCTGTGAAGCGTCGAATTCCGGCAATTCAGGATAGTCATCAGCATTGTCTAATGCTACTGCGAAATTATCTTTTTCATCTAAAATCTCAAGCTGGCTTCCCGTACCTTCGGCATTGTCTTTTACAACAAATGTCAGAGGCTGTTCACCATAGGTCTTGATAAAATCCTGAAAAATTTTAGCAGGAACAGCAAATTTACCTGTATCATCAGACTTTACTTCCAGGGAAGTAACAAGAGTTGTCTCGCCGTCAGATGCTGTAATGGTAACATTATTTCCGTCTAATTCAAAAAGATAGTTTTCTAAAATCGGTCTCGATTGAGAGCTTGATATTACGCCACTTACAGTTTGCAAAGCCTTCTGCAGTTCACCACTTGAAATAATAAATTTCATAGATTTATAAAATAAGTTTCTACAAATATAATAAATAGATACAACAAAGAAAAGAATAATATGGAGGAGTTTTTAACAAAGATCCTTAATCTGTTTTGAACCTTGATATTATGCTTTGATTTCTGCGGATATTCATTTTTTTATCAAATACAAAACCTATATTTGCGAAAAAAGTTTGAAAATCATGCAAAAACCTCCTATCCATAAAAGTTTTCTCAATGCTTTCCGGGGTGTTTTTATGATGATAAAAACGGAAAGAAATTTCCAGATTGAGCTTTTGGCATTCTTTGTCAATCTCTTTCTTGTTTTTTATTTCAAATTAAATTATACGGATGCAGCATTGGTTTTTATTGCTTCGTTTGCGGTCTTAAGTGCCGAAATTTTCAATACTGCTATTGAAAAGATCTGTGATATCATCCAGCCCGATTTTGACAAAAGAATTGGCTTTATCAAAGATATTGCTGCCGGTGCTGTAGTACTGACAGTCATTGCTTCGGTGATTGTGGGAATTCTGGTGTATTGGAAATATATTTTCAGCTGAGCTGGAAGAGAGAAGCTGGGAGCTGGAAGTTTAGACCACCCCGTCAAAAATTCTTTGAATTTTCGCCACCCCTCCGGAGGAGGGGAATGTTTACCCCTTCAATTCAAAGGTTGTGAAGTCAAGAATTTTTTACTTTTTTCTTATTTCACAGCGATGAAAATATCAATTTCTGCATCTAATGGATTTTGCGCTTTTTCTCCATACACTTCAAAATCGGCGGTAAATGTTCTGTTCAAATCCATTTCCCAGATTTTTATCCATTCATTGATCACCAAATCTTTTGAAATGTCTCCTTTTGTGGTAAATTTTATATAATTCCCACCATCAAAAGAATAACCAACCATCCCTTCCGGAATATTATCAAGATTGTTTACCTGACATCCAAGAACCGTTGTATAAGGTTTTGTATGGTCTTTTTCGTAGTCCGTGTAGATGGAATAGATAGTATTGTCTATTTTACCCGGTATTGAATTAAGCATATCTTCATTGATCATTTTTTCCCATAATAACGGGATATCTTTTGCTGCCTGTCCATTTTCATTCGTTGTTCTTACCGAAATACCGATTACCTTAAAAGGTTCTACTCTCACGTTCTTCATTGATTGATTTTTTTATTGATGACAAAGATAAGAGCAGGTTGCGACAACAGTGTGTCAGGAAGTTTTAAAGTTTTGGCCATTTTGAAGGTTGATATTTTTAAATAAACGGACTCCCTTCGACTAAGCTCAGGATTATAGCCGTTTCTTTTGAATTAAAAAAGAGTTTTGGAGATTGCTTCGCTTTGCTCGCAATGACTATTTCCCAACATAAATAAACCCTTTCTTTCCGGACTTAAAAACAGTTTCAATTCTTTTATAATCATCTACCTCGTATTCATCTGCATGGAGAATTTCTGCTTCTGTAACATCAAAAAGTACACCTTCTACCTGATCTTCATCATTCCCAGAAAATTCAAGTACGGGATGGTATTTCTGACCACTTTTCCGCAGTACTTCTGGGTCAGTAATTTCAAGCATATGTAATTTGTAGCCTGATAAGACGTCTTTTTCACCTTGTAAAAGTCTTCCGAAGGTTTCCATTTGAACCTGTTCTTTCTGTAAGGTTCCGTAAGAAAATAAATTGGGCATTATAAATATTTTTCAATAATTGGGATTGCGATTTCGGCCATCATTCCGTAGCCTTTTTCATTGGGATGTACACCGTCTGCAGAAAGCAGGATCTCTTTATCTTCTAAAAACGCAGCATAAAAATCAATATATTTCAACGAATTTTCGGCTGCCAGCTCTTTCAAAATCTGGTTGTAAACAATAACTTCTTCATTGGTTCTTAACTTCCCGGAGCTTACCACTACTCCATCTATTTTTTGAGAGAGAGGGAGAATGCTTACAAGATAAATCTCATTGGAAAATTGTCTGGCATGCTCAACAGCTTCTATAATATTGCTTTTAAACTTTTCAGGGTTTACAATGTGTACCCCATCTTTTACCGCAAGATCATTGGCTCCGTAACTTAAAAAAACGATATTTCCATCAGCGGAATTTCTTGCATTTAATTCGTGAGGAATTCTTTTCAGTAATCCTTCTGTAGTTTCTCCTCCGATTCCTAAATTGAATAAGATCAGCTCATCTCCATTTCCTTCGTGAAATTGCTGCAAGGCATATCTTTTTAAAATATCCACCCAGCCTCCAAAAACGCCGTCATATTCCCCGTAGGTAATGCTGTCACCGAAGAACAGCCCGTAAATAATTTTCTTCATTCAACTTTATTGTTTCCTGTTTTGTTGAAGTAAAAATAGTAAGAAAAACTATTAGTATCTTTCAATTCGCTTAGTTTTTAACGCAAAAGACGCTAAGGGTTTATATTAATTTTATATTTTCGTTCGCAAAGGCGTTTCACTCAGCAATAGACCAATTTGTGTCCTAGTTGAATAAACTTATTTGAACCATTAAGATTTTTGAAGGAATGAAGAATTATTTAGATAATGGCACAGCTATTAATAAGCAGGCTGCTTTATTCATCGTTGATGAATCTTAGCTTTCCTTAAAAACTTTATTATTCTTAATGGTTAAATAGTATATTTTGTTTTTTTGACGCAAAGATTTTATTGTTAACATATTTATTCCAGGAAGCAAAGAATGAATCAACAGGTTGATTTGATGAAGCTAGCTGGAAAATGTCAACATTTCCACTCATTACTCATTACTCATTACTTATCATTCTAACCTTAGTGTAATATTGGCATGTGATTCTATAATTTCTACCAGAATATCAAAAAGCGTCTGTCCTTTTCCTTCTGTCAAATTATCCAGTTTCTGTTGAATTAATTCTATGTTGAAAGGTTTCCCTTGTCTGATTTTATTTTCATAAAATTCTCGGGTGGCTTGATAGCCTAAGTCTTCTTTTGACTTTTCTGATTCTTTCCAGATCATTTCAATTTCTTCTTTGCCTTCAATCACTCCGAAACCTCCGTAGAGAATATCATCAAAGCCATCCAATGTTCCTACTTTCCAGTCTGTATCTTTCATCAGGACACTGGAAGCTTCTTCGTAGAAACCACCTAAAGACGAAAAATGACCGCCATGGATGACGATCATTTTTCTTGTATTGTTATTTGAAGTATTCAACACCGTTTTTGAATATGTTGTGATAATTCGCGGTTGGTATATTTTTCATGAGACCTTCAGCAAATCGTTCCGGGTGTCCCATTCTTCCATAGATCTTTCCACATAGACTGGTAACGCCTTCGATTCCGAATAATGAGTTATTTGGGTTGAATGGCATTCCGTGAGCAATGTTTCCATCAAGATCAATGTATTGGGTAGCGACCTGTCCGTTTTCATACAATTTCTTGATTTCTTCTTCCGAAGCCATGAAACGTCCTTCTCCATGGGAAATCGGAATAGTGAAAGTTTGACCTTTCATTCCTTTTAACCAAGGGCTTTCGTCATTCACTACCTGTACTGTTACCATCTGAGAGATGTGTCTTCTGATGGCGTTGTGCGCTAGCGTTGGAGAGTTTTCATCCAGATCTTTGATTCTTCCGTAAGGCAGCAGTCCTGATTTCACAAGCGCCTGGAATCCGTTACAGATCCCGATGATCATCCCGTCTCTGTCTAATAATTCGTGAACTGCATTTTTCATTTTCTCGTTTTTCAGAACGTTAACAATGAATTTTGCAGAACCATCCGGCTCATCACCTGCAGAGAAACCTCCTGAGAATGCCAGAATCTGAGATGTTCTGATCTCTTCTACCCATGCATCAATACTTTCATCCAGTAACTGGTGATTGATATTGATCAAAGGCAAGCTGCTTACTACAGCTCCTTCTTTCCGGAATGCATTCAGCGTGTCATACTCACAGTTAGTTCCCGGGAATACCGGAGCGAAAACTTTAGGCTGTGCAATTCCGTGTTTTTTGATGATGATATTTCTTGGGTTGACAGAGTTGTGTTTTGCATCAATTTCAACCGTAATCTTTTCTTTTTCTACCGTTGGGAAAAGCTTCTCGAATGTATTGGTATTGGCTGCTACAAGGTCTGTAATGTTTGATTCAAGACCATTGATTTTTACCATACCTGAATCTTTTACTTCTCCAATCAGCTGAAGAGCAGCCGAACTTAACTCTTCTTTTGCTTCAATGATTAAGCTACCGATATTTTTAGCCAATAAAACTGCTTCATCAGCATTGATCTCAGCTCCTAATCTGTTTCCGAAGCTCATTTTTGCTAAAGCTACTGCAAGACCTCCTTCTTTCACTGTTTTCACAGAAACAATTTTTCCTGCTTTGATGTTTTCAAAAATGAATTCAAAAACTTCTTTTAAAGCATTATAGTTCGGAAGTCCGCTTTCCTGAGCGATATGATTGAAGAAATACAGTTTGTTTCCTGCATTTTTCAATTCAGGAGAGATGATATTTTCTTTGTCTCCGTTGGCACATGCAAAAGAAATCAGGGTTGGCGGTACGTTCAGATCCTGGTACGTTCCACTCATGGAATCTTTTCCTCCGATGGCAGCAAGACCTAAATTGATCTGTGCATCGTAAGCTCCAAGAAGTGAAGCCAAAGGTTTACCCCATTTTTCTGGATTTTGTCCTAGTTTCTCGAAATATTCCTGGAAGCTTAGTCTGATATTTTTATAATCACCTCCCATCGCTACAATCTTCGCAACACTCTCTACTACAGCATAAGATGATCCTAACAGTGAGTTTTGTTTTGAGATTTCAGCATCGAATCCCCAGCTTGCCAGAGAAACGGTTTTAATATTTTTTGCTCCTAAAATTGGCAATGTCTGTACACTTCCTTCCATCAGGGTCTGCTGGTATTTTCCACCTAAAGGCATTGCTACTGTAGTGGCTCCAATTGAAGAGTCGAACATTTCAAGCAGTCCTTTTTGAGAAGCCACGTTTTTATCTTTTAAGATGTTTATGAAGTTTTCTGCTGTGAAAGCTTTTATTTCTTCTTTTACTTCTTCAAGGTGAGTAATTTTCACTTCCTGAGATTTTGAACATCCGTTGGTATCTAAGAACGCTCTTGAAAGGTCTACAATTTTGTCTCCTTTCCAGAACATCTGCATTCTTCCTGAATCTGTTACTTTTGCTACTTCTACGGCAACAATGTTTTCAGCTTCACAGAATCTGATGAATTTTTCTTTATCCTGAGGATCTACTACCACAGCCATTCTTTCCTGAGATTCAGAAATAGCCAGCTCGGTTCCGTTTAATCCTTCATATTTTAACGGGAGTACATCAAGGTTTACTTCTAAAGAGTCTGCAATTTCACCAATTGCCACAGAAACTCCTCCTGCTCCGAAGTCGTTTGATTTTTTGATCAGCTTCGTTATTTCAGGATTTCTGAATAATCTCTGGATTTTACGCTCTTCTACAGCATTTCCTTTCTGAACTTCGGAACTCATGGTATGGATAGAAGTTTCGTCCTGCTCTTTTGAGCTTCCGCTTGCTCCTCCTACTCCGTCACGGCCTGTTGCTCCTCCTAAAATGATGATTGAATCACCGTTTTCAGGCTTCTCACGTCTTACCCAGTCTACAGGAACAGCTCCGGTAACGAAACCTACTTCCATTCTCTTGGCCTTGTAGCCTTCGTCATAGATTTCGGAAACCATTGTAGTGGCAAGACCGATCTGGTTACCATAAGATGAATATCCGTTGGCAGCTTGCTTTGTAATGGTTTTCTGAGGTAATTTTCCTGGTAATGTTTTGTCAACAGATTCTAAAACGTCTGCTGCACCCGTTAATCTCATGGCCTGGAATACAAAAGACCTTCCGGATAATGGGTCTCTGATAGCCCCTCCCAAACAAGTGGATGCTCCTCCGAAAGGTTCAATTTCTGTTGGGTGATTATGTGTTTCGTTTTTGAATAATAAATACCAGGGTTCTTTTTTGCCGTCGTATTCTGCTTCGATCTGGATGGTACATGCATTAATCTCGTCTGAAATGACAAGATTATCCAGGCTTCCTGTTTTATGGAAATATTTACCGCATACTGTTGCAAGATCCATCAAGGAAATTGGCTTCAGCTCACGGCCTAAGAATTTTCTTTTTTCGATATAATCATTGAAAATAGTTTCCAATGTGTGTTTGAACTGACCTTCAAACTGAATGTCTGACAACTGTGTTTCGAAAGTGGTGTGACGGCAATGGTCGCTCCAATACGTGTCTAATACTTTTAATTCTGTTTCCGTAGGATTTCTCTCTTCAGTTTTGAAGTATTCCTGAATGAATTTCAAGTCGTCTAATCCTAATGCAAAACCGTGGTTGTTATAGAAATTCTCCAGTTCCGCATCATTGAAATTGATAAAATTTTCGTGGATGATTACTTTTGACGGTGTTTCATCAGCTGGAATATCCAGAATAGATAAGTCTTTTTCCTGAGATTCTACTTTGTTGATCAGAAGGTCTTTGATTTTAACCAAATCCGCTTCAGAAACTCCTTCAAATTCGATTAATTTTCCACTTCTTACTTTTGATTTTTCATTTTCTGTCAGTAAAGCGATACACTGCTGCGCAGAATCTGCTCTCTGATCATACTGGCCAGGCAAAAATTCCATTCCGAAATGAATTGTTTTTGCTGGGTTTTCTGTATGTAAAATATCAGTAACAGGGTCTACAAATGTATTGTTTACTACTTTTTCGAATTCTCCGTCATTCAAGTTGAAAATATCGTACACATTGTATACCTTTACGCTTTGAACGGCCGGAACAACCGCTTTTACTTCATCAAAAATTTTTGGACTTTCAACATCGAAAATTCCTCTTTTTTCTACGAAAATTCTTTTGTTATTAGACATTAGATGTCAGATTTTTAATATTAGATTTATTTTTAATTTTCAAATTTATTTCTTGCTATCTCTATTGAACGATGCAATTTTTCAAGCAAAACTTTTTCTGAAGGTAAGATAAGTAAATATTCTGCTACTTTTATATTATCTCCTTCCAGATTCATGAGTTCTATATGTTCGGAATTTTTCCCGGAACAAAGGATTAAACCAATGGGAGGGTTCTCCCCTTCTACTTTCTATTGTGATTCTTTTTTGTCTTGAAAGAAATGCAAAATCACTTCCCAGCTCAGAAATGAACTTTTGGAGTTCCACAATAATGGCTTCTTCTAAATCTTTTTCAGAAAAGGTATCTTTCAATTCTAAAAAATCAAGAAAATAGGGATCCTTAAAAACCAAATCAGGATTTAGAATATTATTTTCAGACCAGTTTTTCAGCTCTTTATCTATTATTTCTTCAGGCTTTTTACTTATTGCTGTTCGTTCAAAAAGCAGAGAATTGATTTTTTCTCTTAATACCCTAACACTCCAATTTTCAATTTTACAAACTTCAAGATAAAAGTTTCTTTTAGTATCTTGAGAAATAGGAATAAGAAGTAAAAAATGGGTCCATGATAATTGTCGCATGGCTGATGCGACAATTTCAAAGTCATCAAAAACAGATGCAAACTGCATCATTTTTCGGATATTTTTTTCAGAAAATGAATTTCCAAATTCTAACGTAAGTTGTTGAGAGATCTGTACAATAACTTCTTTGCCATACTCTGCTCTTTTATTATTTAAAACATCTGCATTTATTCTTTTGCCAATTTCCCAGTACAAAACCACCATTGCCGAGTTTACTTGAGCTGCAACCTGACTTTTCGTCTTGTCTACCAGCTCCTTCAGATCGGTCATTAATTGTTGATGATTTTGATTCTGTAACATTATTAAAAATTAGATGTCAGATTTTTTACTATTAGATTTATTTTTCTTTTACTGAATTTAAAATTTCATACTTTAAATCCTTTTGTATTGGAAATTTTTGAAAGATATTTTCTCCAATTACTATTCTGTACAAATTTAAAGGAATAAGTCATACCTTCTTTAAATTCGAACTGTAGAATTTCCAATTTTATTTTATTTATTGATAAATTTATTCGGATTATCTTTATGTTCTTTCTGAAAATCTTCTGCGCTTTTTATTTCTGCTTTCAGCCAGTTTTCAAAAGGAATCTTTTTTTCATCAAAATCATCCATCGTATACACTGTTTTTCCATCTTCTGAAACCAGGAACTTGAAACGGTACAGCATATCTAAGTCCTTCTTTCTGTAATTATAGGTATTTACCTGATAATACGGAAAGTTTTGTTTTGGTCTTTCTACAATTTCAAAAAACAGTTTTTTTTCATTTTCAGACAGTTTATCGTAAAAATTCACATAATAAAGATCTGAAAGCTTTTTCTCCTGCTTTTCAAAGAACTGAAGAATATTCTTCTCCTTTTCATTATATTGAAACGGATTCGGATAGTATTTTCCATCTATTTCAACTTCATTACCTGATTGTTTTGCAACCGGCTGAACGGTTTGTCCTTGGGTATTCATCACACCCCATTTTCCTCCGACAATGGATCTGTGCTCATCATTGGTTTTTTCCCAATCACAGCCGTCACAAAATGCTGCGTAACCATAATTAAAAGGTGATGCAAAATCATGCTCAGCTTCAATAATAATTTTGCCGTTACGGTCTGCAAATCCTACTTTACCCTTCTTAACCAATCTTCTTAAGCCTTCGGAGAAATAATCTGCTCCATTATCATAAAGGAAAGGCTGGTACAGAAATTTTCCATTTTTGTCATACACATATCCCCATGCATTTTTTTCCGGTTTTTCACCTTCTTTATCCCCATCAAAAAGAATGGTTTCTCCTTGTACAGGATCTCCATCTTTTAGAAATGAAAAGATTTTGAACTGCGCCGGAACAATTATTTTTCCTGCTTTATCTTTTACTCCCACCAGAGAATCTTTGGATTTAAAATAATATAAATCTTTTGTCTCCTGAGAAAAGGAAATGATTGGTGTTAATATAATGGCTAGTAGCAGTTTTTTCATATAATTGGAGTGGGAAATAAAATATGCAGCCCAAAAGACTGCATATTGTTTTATACTTTAAGATCAGCTTCCAATCCTATTAAGTCTTTGTTTTGGTCTATAATCGGCTGCACTTCATTTTTGATGAATTCCTCCGTCTGGATAGGCGCGAAACCAATAAAGTTTTTAGGATCTAAAACTTCTTTCAGTTTTGATTTGTCTAGTTTTAAAGAGTTATCATTCAGGATTCTTTCGATAAGGTCGTTTTCTTTTCCTTCTTCTTTCACTTTCTTGGAAGCTTCCATAGAGTGAACTCTGATCACTTCGTGGATTTCCTGGCGGTCACCACCAGCTTTTACTTCTTCCATGATGATGTATTCTGTCGCCATGAAAGGAAGTTCTTCCATTATATGTTTGTTGATTCTGTTCGGATATACTACAATTCCGTTCAGGATGTTGTTCCAGATCAATAGAATAGCATCCACTGCTAAAAATGCCTGAGGAATTGTTAATCTCTTGTTGGCAGAGTCATCCAATGTTCTTTCAAACCATTGTGTAGAAGCTACCATTGCAGAACTTGTTGTCAGAGACATTACATATTTTGCCAATGCCCCGATTCTTTCGCTTCTCATTGGGTTACGTTTGTATGCCATTGCAGATGAACCGATCTGGTTTTTCTCGAATGGTTCTTCAATTTCCTTAAGGTTCTGAAGTAAACGTAAATCGTTTGTAAATTTATGTGCAGATTGTGCAATATTACCTAATAAAGCCACTACTTTCGCATCTATTTTTCGGTCGTAAGTCTGTCCGGAAACTCCGAAAACTTTATCGAAGCCAAATCTTTTTGAAAGTTCTTTATCTAAGTGTTTAACTTTGGAATAATCACCGTTGAAAAGTTCAAGGAAACTTGCAGCAGTTCCTGTAGTTCCTTTTACTCCTCTGAAACGAAGTGTTTCAAGGAAGAAATCCAGTTCTTCAATGTCAAGAACCAGACTCTGTAACCAAAGTGTTGCTCTTTTCCCAACAGTGGTCAACTGAGCAGGCTGGAAGTGGGTGAATCCTAAAGTCGGAAGGTCTTTGTACTGAATCGCAAAGTCTGCCAGGTTCTTCATTACGTTAACCAACTTTTTCTTTAAGATTAAAAGTCCGTCACGGATCTGAATTAAGTCTGTATTGTCTCCTACAAAAGCTGAAGTTGCTCCCAAGTGGATAATTCCTTTTGCTGAAGGCGCCACATCACCATATGCGTGAACGTGAGCCATTACATCATGACGGAATTTTTTTTCGTACTCTGCTGCTTTTTCATAATCGATATTTTCAGCATTAGCTTTTAACTCAGCGATTTGCTCGTCTGTAATTTCAAGTCCAAGGTCTTTTTCGATTTCAGCAAGAGCTATCCAAAGCTTTCTCCAATTCTGGAATTTGTTATTATGTGAGAAGTTAAATAACATTTCTTCACTGGAGTAGCGCTCTTCCAATGGATTTTTGTAGGAATTCATTCGTTCTTTTACTTTTTAGATGTACAAAAATACGGTTTTTCGGTGAGAGATGAAAATCCTGTTTTTATGATTTTTCAACCATATTCTGATTCAAATAAAAGATTTTCATTTATCCTTTTGCCTTGAAATCGAAGATTCGACGTAGTCAAACAAAAGGATACAAAAGTTCAAGACGGGAATCCTCCGCTAAAAATTTGAAGGTAATCCTAAAATTTCCAAACTCGCATGGATCATCCGATTCTGCTTCGGTTCTGAACAAGTCCCATGCTCAGACAGTGGAAATTTTTTAATAGATTATGATTTTTCATTTATACTTTTGTCTTGAAACAAAAGTATACAAAAGTTCAAGACGGGAATCATCCGCTAAAAATTTGAAGGTACTCCTAAAATTTCCAAACTCGCATGGATCATCCGATTCTGCTTCGGTTCTGAACAAGTCCCATGCTCAGACAATGGAAATTTTTTAACGGATTACATTCAAATTTTCTTAACGCTCCTGATTCCTAAGTCGGGCATTAATGACTAACATACTACTTTTTAAATGGCTGTTGGCTAATACCATAAATAAAATAACAGATTAAAAAGAACTAAAACAAATAATCTGTGAAATATTTAATATGATTTTGATCTATACTTTTGTCTTGAAACAAAAGTATGCAAAAGTTCAAGACGGGAATCATCCGCTAAAAATTTGAATGTACTCCTAAAATTTCCAACTCGCATGGATCATTCGGTTCTGCTTCGGTTCTGAACAAGTCCCATGCTCAGACAGTGGAATTTTTTAATAGATTATGATTTTTCATTTATACTTTTGTCTTGAAATAAAAGTATACAAAAGTTCAAGACGGGAATCATCCGCTAAAAATTTGAAGGTACTCCTAAAATTTCCAAACTCGCATGGATCATCCGATTCTGCTTCGGTTCTGAACAAGTCCCATGCTCAGACAATGGAAATTTTTTAACGGATTACATTCAAATTTTCTTGACGCTCCTGATTCCTAAGTCGGGCATTAATGACTAACATACTACTTTTTAAATGGCTGCTGGCTAATACCATCAATAAATAAAATAACAGATTAAAGAACTAAAACAAATAATCTGTGAAATATTTAATATGATTTTGATCTATACTTTTGTCTTGAAACAAAAAGTATGCAAAAGTTCAAGACGGGAATCCTCCGCTAAAAATTTGAATGTACTCCTAAAATTTCCAAACCCGCATGGATCATCCGATTCTGCTTCGGTTCTGAACAAGTCCCATGCTCAGACAATGGAAATTTTTTAACGGATTCCATTCAAATTTCTTAACGCTCCTGATTCCTAAGTCGATTGGTAAGCAGGACATAAAATAGGCTGTCCATTTCTGAGACAGCCTTTTATTCACGTTCTTTTCCTAAATTAAATTAATCAATAAGTCCACATTCTGTTCCTACAGGAATGCATTTTTTAACAAATGAGCACCAGAAATATCCTGGCAGGCACATCGGGATACCTCCCTGAACAGTTTTCAATTCTCTTTTTGAAAGTTTTCTTAAGTTTTTCATAGTAACATTTTTTTGATTTTTTTCCTACTCTATATGCTTTTCGGATTACGCTTTAATTTGGTAGATCCAATATACATATTTTTCGGATAAAAAAAACATAACTTATTCATTTTATATATTTTACACTAAAATAAATCGTTTATTACTATTAAATAACGGGTATCCATATACAATATAAGTTCTTTAATCTTATGTAAGTCTGGAGACTTTGCATAGCTGGGGCAGTATAATTATCAATACAACTTCTAATCTCAATATTAAAATATCCTTCTGCTATATCTAATATTTATAAGTTTTTACTTCTCCATTTCTATAAATATAAATACTGTCTTCGCCTTTACGCTTTACTATACTATCATTTTTTTTTATCATATAATAATAATGCTGTTGCAATCCACTTATTGATTTTTTATTTTTGAAAATTATCGTTGTTAATCCATGATTCATGTGAACGGTAAATGTACTATCCACAACACCTGAAAAACTTTTGTTTAAAATATTTTGGTGAATTATTTCTGGTTGTTTCTTCTGATATTCTTTGTAAAAAAAGTAACCGATAACAAACAAACAAAAGGCTATTATTCCTGGTATTTTAAATCCTAAATCTTTACTTACCACTTTCTCTAATTCTTTTACTCGGGTTAATATACGTTGTTCCGGCTTGTGCACTGATTCCTGCGGACAATTTAGGTCTTTTCAAAAAGTTCCAAATTCCAGAAGAAACGCTCGCTCCACCCATTGATACATTTCGTCCATCGCTATCTTTTGCTGTCTCTCCATAAATTTCCAGAAATTGGACCAACTCCTCCAGAAACATTCCAATAATTACCACTTAAATTAGCAGTTGTTAATGGAGCATATCCATTCTGTGTTGTATATTCATTATAAGCTCCACCAACACCTACATTCAATCCCGCAGATTTATAGAGATTTAAATAAACTCCACTATCATAATTACCACTAAAGTATCCAAGTTCAAATCCTGCTCCTGCACCCACTGTAAGTTCTCCACCTACGCCTACAGTAAAAGGCTTGTCTAAAATTTGTACGCCCCAGTTTCTACTAGACTCTATACTGGTAAAAAATTGTCCCTTCATACTTTCAGGTCCATCAGAAGCGTGATATTCAAAACTATTTGCATCTCCTGAAGACATATTCAACCAATCTCCATCGCTGTAAAGTGCAACTTTGCCTATTGTTTCGTCTCCATAGGTTACATTAAACTGCCCCCTCTTTTCCTAAATATTCTCCTTGGACTAAACCTTGATCTTTGAGAGTATTAAATTGTTCGGCAGAAGTAATTGAAGCATCATAGGTAAATGTTTTTTTATTACTGTCCCAAAACCAGTCTGTCCCTTGCCTTCCATCAGGACCAATAAACCTTATAGGATTATTAAATCCATAATTGTAAGGACTATATCTTGTCATCTTCTCAGCCAACGGATCTACAACTCCCCATCTACCCAAATCGGGCATGTAAAACCTTGCTCCATAATCATACATCCCTGTTTCTTGAAGCTCCTTACCATTGTACTTATATTTATACGCCGGATTTCCCGTCAATACATTATACCCCTCATGCTTCAATCCAAACGGATAATAATTGCTCCCTTCAATGATCTCTGTTCCTGCTCCATTTTTAGTGTAGCTTAACCTAACATTTCCAAGGTGGTCAGTATAATTGTATACATACTTTCCGGTTTCAACATTAAAATACCCTTCTGCGGTTGGGAAAAACTTTAATATCGAATTGGTATACTGAAAACCATCCAGATAATCGGTTGTTTCTGTTCCGAAAACCTTTCTTACCTTCACTCCGTCTGCTCTGTAAATATAATCTGTTATCTTGGAGTTTTGGGTAATCTTTCCTTGTAAATTTAGATAATTATATTGGATGGAGGAATATAATTATTAACCAGTTTATACATATAAAAAAGGCTGTCCGAAAAGTTTGGACAGCCTCAATTTTTGCTGATTTTATTCGTACCCCTATACAGGAGGAGTATATAAATATCCGAATCTTAGAAGGTGTTACTGATTTTTAGGACACTCCCGTTTATTCTTTTATCTGCCACACGATACAATCGTGCGGAAGCGAGGGATTCAATCGGGCGGCACGAGGGGGTTATATTACTCTGCAATTATATATTTCCAATTTCTATCAGAAGGATTCCAATCGTCTGTTTCATAATAATCCACATCCCAATAATTACGATTATTTGCAAAATCTTCATAAGAAATTTCATGATTATCTAAATCACCAAAAAGAAAAGTATAATTATTAAATTTTTCATTTTCTTTTTTGAATTTAATTTCAAAATAGAATGGGTCTGTCCATTGTTTATTTGAGTTGTTAATTCCCCAAATCATTATCCCCCAAACAGATAATTTCCCATCAGACAATTTTAGTTTTGTTAATAAAGAATCATCTATCCATCTATTAGAATTCCAATCAGTATCTTTTAATAATCTATTTTCAAGAATTGAAGCCAATAAAACTGAAATATATCCTGTGTACTCATTATAGTAATCGTGATTTTCAAAAACCACTTCTTTATTCAAATTATTTTGAATTTCATCTAACAACAAATCTTGTAATTCTGCTAATGATTTCATTCCTTATTTTCCTAAATATTTTTCTATTGATTTTATTAAATCTTGTTCTGCTCCTTGTCTTTGACCATGAGGTCTATCTCTACCAAGTTGGGAGGTTACCTCTATTCTCTTTTGAACACCTTGCTTTAGTTCTTTGAGTAATATCTTTAAATCTTCTTTCGAATAATTTACAAGATCCTTAACTTTTGGTAAATCACCATGTACTTTTCCTGTCGCATCCAAAGCAGGCAATTTTTTTGCAACTTCTTCGGCTTCACTTGCGAAATTCTGCAACGCTTTAACATTTCCATGCTTTAACTGCAAGCCAATTGCTGCTAATTGAACAACTTGAATAGCCTCCTGATCTTCAGGGTCTTGATAATCAACCACTGCATCAAGAGTAGCCCACCCTGCAGAAGCCACAAGATTACTTCCACCCATTAGGAAAGTCCCCATTGTAAATGCAAGGTTTCTTTCAAACTTCTCAGTAGCAAGAGCAGCTTTACTATTTCTGATACCAAAAGCTAATCTATCCTGAGAACCATGATAAGCACTTAAACTTTGGATTCCCATAAATGATAACTTAGAATCACTTACATTTTTTGTCAGCTTAATTTCGCCAATATCAATAGGATTATCAGGAGTAGAACCCTTCTTTGGTGGATCTTCCTCTCCAATCATTCCAGTGGGGTCGTTAAACCTTATAGGGTTTCCATAAACATATGAATATGGACTGTAAGCAAATTGTAACTCGCTCAAAGGATCAGTCACTCCCCATCTTCCCAGCTCAGGTATATAGAATCTTGCTCCATAATCATACATTCCACTTTCCTGAAGTTCCTTTCCATTGTACTTGTACTTATAACTTGGATTTCCTGTTAATATATTATACCCCTCATGTTTCAATCCAAACGGATAATAATTACTCTCTTCAATGATCTCTGTTCCTGCTCCATTTTTAGTGTAGCTTAACCTAACATTTCCAAGGTGGTCAGTATAATTATATACATACTTTCCAGTTTCAACATTAAAATATCCTTCTGCTGTTGGGAAAAATTTCAATGCAGAATTTACATACTGGAAGCCATCCAGATAATCGGTTGTTTCTGTTCCAAAAACCTTTCTAATCTTTACCCCATCGGCTCTATACGTATAATCAGTTATTTTTGAGTTTTGGGTAATCTTACCCGGTAAATTTAAATAATTATATTGGATGGAGGAAATTCCTTTATCCAATTGAGTGGTCATATTTCCATTGACGTCATAAGTAATGGTGCTTCCTGTACTTCCTGATGCTAACGGATATCCACTGATGGCATTTCCTGTTCCGATTTCTTTAAGGTAAGATAACTTATTACTTTGTTCCCCGTTTTCATAATGGTATTCCAGATTGTCCATTACTTCTGGTGCTGTATATCCCGGAAGCTGTCTTCCTCTTCTTAAAAGCGTTTTTATGTTTCCGTTGAGGTCATAAGTCAACTGCTCATGATATTCTCCTCTTTCCAAATTCATGGCATCCCAGAAACGTCCTTCTTTAAGTCGGTTAAGGGCATCATATTCATAGGAGTAATTTCTCAGCACCGCATCATTTTGGGTAATCCATGACATCTGGGAAATATTTCCATTATATCTTGCAGAACCTGAAAACTGGCTGTTAGGGTTGCTGTAACGCAATTCGTAGGCAAAAAGTTTATTCTGCAGATTGGCCGGATCATTCACTTTTGTCATCCAGCCTCTAATGTTGTAGGCATATTTTACACGCTGCAATGGACTGCCTGTAGTATTTCCAACATTTTTAGTTTGTAATTGTCCCAGATCATTGTACAGGTTTTCCGCAAGAAGTTCCTGAGCGCCTCCGTTTACCTGGTTCCAATGTCTTACTAATCTTTCCTGATGATCATATTCAAAAGTTTCCTTGATATTTACTTTGGTATCATTTGCAGATCTTTTGTGTTCAATAAGGCTATACTCCGGTACTCCTGAAAATTTCAGGAAATTCTCTGTCTTCGTGTATCCTCCGAGATGGTTCAAAGAATGCGTTGCGATTGACCTTCCTTTCTTATCATAATAGGTATAAACTTTTGTCCAGCCATCATTTTCAACATTCTTAGTATAAGAAGCCGTTGGAAGACTTTTCGTACTCACTTCTGAGTTCTGTGTGGTCTGAGGTAATACTTCCTGTCCTAAGACTGTAGTTATTGCAGGAGATCCCTGAGGATAGGTATCATAATAATTGACAGTCAAAAGCTTATCAACTGCTGTAGGATAAGACACGCTTCCATATTCGATACTGGTTCCATTCAGCGTAAAGCTTCCCCCACGGGTTTCAAAAGTATCTGCAAGTTGATTATCAATGGTATTCTGTATGGTATTTCTTGGATTGGCATCTCTGGTAATTCCTGTATACACTACCCTTCCGAAACGGTCATATTTTGTGAACATCCATGACTGATCCGCTGAAAAATTCGCTATTCCATTTTTGAGAGCAGTATCGCGATAAAGGATAACCTGATCTTTTTTGTTATAGACCATTTGTTCCAGGCCTTTTCCCGGAAGTTTCTTTTCCACAAGCCTATTTTTACCATCGTATTTATACTGGTAGCAAAGATGCTCCAGTGCAGAAGCTGAAACTGCTGTTGCCGCGGAAGCTAAAGGTGGTATAACAAATGCCAGCTGGTCATATTCATTATACACATAATACGTATCTGCATTTTCTGAAGCACTGACAATCTTTCTTACCAAAAGTGTCTGACCTCTGCCATTTTTAAATTCTACAGTTTTATTATTATCCTCATCGGTTACTGTATTTTTATACAGCTGCGCGTCACCATAGGTCCCGGATAATACAAGCTGAGAGGAAGTAGCTCCATCCACCCATGCGGTAACGGTGGTGAATTTTTTAACTTCACCCGCCACATTGGCTTCATATCCAAAAACAACAGGTTTGTTCTGCCAGTCAGTTCCCGGATTTTTCTGATTTAAAATTCTGTCAAGGGGAGAATTTTCCAGCGTTTTATGAGTAAAGGGATAGGAATCATTAATGCCGTTAGACTGATAGTAGCTGTTAGCACTTCCTTCTACTCCGGCCTGAATATTACCGCTTAATGAAGCCATAGGAACCGGTAGCCAGCTATCAACCTGTCTTCCAAATCCATCATAAGGAATATGGGTTACCAGATCTTTTCCTGCAGGAGTGGATTTAATACTTACAGACTGTTTCGGTCTTCCTAAGCCATCAAAAAACTGTACGCTTTGTACCTGCTGAAGGGATCCGTCAGAAACCGAAGTGGGTACCAGATATTGTCTGGTATAGATATAATTTTCCGTCGTTGGAAGACTGGACGAATAATTTACAGTGATAGGAGTATAAGTTTCTCCATTGCCTGATGAGGATCCTCCGATGTAAGCGCGAAAAGTTCCGTTGACAGAACTGAAACTGAATCCCGGGAGCATCCGTATACTCTGAGGGTCTGCCACTTCAGTATTGGGAGCAGGAGGAGCGGTTAAAACCATCTGTCCGAAATGATGAAGACTCCACAGCAACCCAATGCTTATCAATATTTTTTTATACATTTACTTTAATTAATGGGTTGCACTAGCTTTCATTATAAGAAACTGCTCTTTTAATTGCTTAATTTCAGAAACAGCGTTTTTAAGATCTACATTTTCTCCTTCTAATTTCTGTATTTTTTCCTGCTGGTCTTTTAGCTGTCTCTCCTGCTTAATAGCATAGAGGGTTAGCTCTTCAATTTTCTGTAATAATTTGATCTGAAATTCACCTACATTCACGCCTTCTCTTTCCATCACCTTTGCGGAAGCAATTTCAGGAAGGTGCTTTTTCTCTTTAATATGTTTGGCTACCTCTTCCAGATTGGGAAGGTTGTAATTTTCTTCAAATACGAAGTCAGCAGTTGGAGTCAGCGTTACTTTGATCTCCTTGGATTCTAATTTACCATATAAAGCCATATTACCATAAAAAACAGTTTTTTTATCCGCAGGATAAAAACTAACAATATTATTATTATAATCTTTTCCTATATAAAAATAATCTATATTGTCTTTAGGTCCTACCGCACCAAATTGTCCCATGTTATTTGAAACAGATGTATCAACAAATCCATATCCTCTGGACCAGTATGTATCATAAGATCTAATGGCAGCACCAGATACAGGTGCATTTTCTGATATTAAAAACCTATTTTGAATATCTAATGTTGCTTTGGGGGTACTTATCCCAATTCCAACATATCCATTCTGGAGAATTGATAGTCTTTCAATCATATTTGTTGCATCATGAACTAAAATAGAAAATTTTGATCCACCCGTATTTCCACTTTCTTCAGTAGCAGTGATTCTTGCTTTAGGAGAATTAGAGTACCCGGCAAATTCTAATGTGGGATATTTAGGACTGGCAGAAGTACCACTCCATCCTGCTGTTGAAATTGTTATCTTACCTCCGTTTTGGTTACCCACTTCCAGATTAGAATGAGGATCGCCAACTCCTATTCCTACATTAGAAGATGTAGGAGTAGATGTCTGGTTAACAACACCTGCAGATGTATATAACTGTCCAAAAGACAATTGAGCGGCTAAAATTCCTGTAATGAATAGTATTTTTTTCATAATTTAAGCTTTTATTGTTTATAGTTATATTTGAATTCTTTTAATAAGTTGCCTGTCTGGCTATTTTCTCTGATTTCCTTAAGCCTGTTAGCTGAATCATAAATATATACTTCCCTGATTCCCGATGGAGGCGTAATACTTCGAACGCCAATTAATGGATCATAAGTATATGTTGTGATCTGATGGTTTGGCAAACTATTTCTGAATGTATTTAGTACAGATAAAAGTGAAGCCTCATCATTATTAGCTGAAGCAGATGCATCTGTATTGGAAGCTGTAACAATGGAATCAATTAAAGACTGCTGGATATCTGATAATTTAGCTCCTTCTATTTTGGCAATGGGCTGGGTCTGGTTGTAACCCCAGATGATTACTGTGGAAAGGCCGTCCTTGGTAGTGTACTGCTGCAAATTACCCTTGTTGTCATATTGATCATAAGTCACTTCAGTAGAAACAACGTTTTGTAAATCTGTAGACACAACAGAGCTGGGAAGTAAGTTCAAGGGATTATCATATTTGGTTTCAACCTTTGAAATTGTTTTGGTGGCAGCTCCGATAGTTTGAGTTGTTTTGGTTTCTAGAGGAATACCAATTATATTGGCTGCAATTAATTTTTGATTTCCTTTTTCAGGAGAATATTTATAGCTGGTATTAATGGTAACATCCTCTCCTGAAAAACTATCTTTTTTGGAAGTTAATTTTGTTGGATATAATGCATCTTCATAAAGATATTCTGATGTTTTTGATTTCTTACGGCCATTAGCGAAATAATCGGTTATTGTCTCTTTTTTCAATAAAAATGCATCGTTGTGTCTTACGAAAATTGGGAAAGGAGCAGGACTAGTATTTGAATTCATACCAATATATGAAGGATAAACACCATTAATATATAAATCAGTAGCAAATGATATTGGTGGTCCGTAATCTCTGAATGTAATTCCTCCTGGAACATAATCTATAGGTGAAATTAAATTATATAAAATCATCTTCACATTTCTATCCAACAGATAGTTTGCCATTGCAGCAGGAGCTCCTGAAATATAAAAATTTCTTTCAATTGTTCTAATTGTGTCACTTGCATTTTTAAAAGCTATATATTTTATCAGTTGTCCATTTCTCCAATCTCTACTTTCCATAAATTCATACTTTGCTGAAGTACTTTCATTGGTAGCCAGAAAATTATCTCCTGTCTGTAATGGTGGCTCTGTATAATATTGGAATATTTCTCTTCCTTTTGGATTATTATTAGCATCTGTTTTTACTACTTCAACATTTGTATAGCCAATTGTTTTGCCTTGTGTTCTCATGCCAGTAATAACAGGATTTACAGAAAGTTCAATAGCATCTTCTACAGACTTTCCCACTCCAACATAACCACCTGCTGTTCCACTACAACTCCCAGAGGTAATTCGTCCTACTCTGTTATTTTTAGTGTACATTGGAATATAAAACAATACTCCGCTTGAAAGCTGAGGATTTCCATTCTTTGTATAGGAGTATTTTGTAGAATATTTGTATTGATCATTATCATATTGTTTGATTTCTTTGATGCGTATTCCACCACCCAAAATGATGGGAGTGTCAATTGCATTGGGGTCAGGCTCCTCCCAGCTAAAACCTACCTGAGAATAAAAATATATATAATTGGATATATTACCAGTGGAATTTAATCCTCCCCAATATATATGTTTTATTTCCGCATACACCTTTTGGGTCGGAACATTTTGACTATTATATTCGTGAAAGTCCAATGTAACTTCACTATCTAGTGGAACATCTGATATCCAATATTTTTTAATTCCATTTTCAAAATAATAAATACTAAATAATGCATATAAATAGCTGCTATCTAGTGAATTTGAAAAAGTTGATGCTTTAAAAGTTGATGTTCTTGTAATTTTCAAATTGAGATGCTTATCGTAATTTGAAAGATCAATTTCTCTTACAAATGTTTTAGTATAATTGTTTTCAATTGTTGTTGGTGGTTGAGAATAGTTGATATTATCTCCTTCTACGCTACCACTTATTACAAATAATTCACCCTTGTTAAGTACTTTTTTTGTTTTTAAAAAATAATGTTCATCACTTGGTTGATATAATAATGAACTGGCTGTATTAGGTTCGTAAATATATTCATTCTTTCCTCCCTCGGGATAAGTAATTGATTTTAAAGAAAAAGTTTGAGTATATAAAGGATCAACATCCTTATTAGCTATCCTGATTAAATCAGATTGAAGATCTTTAGTAAATCCGTCAACAGTTACAACAGAATTACCCATAATTTTATAATATTTAATTGGCACGTTAGGATAACCATAATTATTTAATTTGCCATTATAGTACCCCCAGTGGTCGGAAGAATAAGAATTCCTCTGTGTCATTTTGTTTTCTTCATAATACTCAAAAGAAGTTGTTATACATTTTCCATCCCTATCACACTCTTGATAAGATAACAACTTCAATCTTTTCGTAACATCCTCGGTAGGATCTGAAACCCCAGCAGCCTGTGGAATAGTTTCAAAATATCCATAATTAAATCTTTTTTCTGAAATTATTTGACCTGTTTTATTTTTAACAATAATTTTATCACGTTTTTTTAAATCATTAAAATCTAACCTATTAGAATAAACAAAATTAACTGTAGCATCAGAAGTTTCTATTCTTTCTAAAAGTGATTCCATTGATGAAAACTGAGTATCAGTTTCAACAGGATTAATTCCTGTATTTGAAGAAGGACTACACGCAAGTGCTGATAAATGAAGTGTATATGGGAAAAGCCTTGCCTGTGGTGCAATAGTTCTTTTGATGATGTTGTGAGGTAAGTAAGAAAAATTAATAACATTATTATCAATTCCTTTTATTCTCTTTATCTTCCATGCATTGGCACCATAAAAATTACTAGACGGTGTAGCAGTATTATAAAAAGTCTCTGTTCCATCACCTCCAAATGTATATTTAATACCATTAGTTGCAGTAATGTTAATTGTATCAATTTTTTTTATTTGTGAACCGCTTTTATTATAATCAACCTTTAAATCTGATATCGGAAATGTAACTATTTTCTTATTCTTTGGATTATAAAAAAAGCTTCCTGAAAAACCATCTAAAGATAAATTAAATTCATCGGGCATAAGATCTGAAAGTGGTTGATTATTTTGTGGATATCTAATTAGATTTAATAAATTTTGTTGATAGTCTATATTATTATTTAAAAATCCTTCTATATTATCCGAATTGTTTTCCATTATACCATTTTCATCAACTAATCCATTAATTTTCCGCGTGATTGGATCTACAGTACTGATAGACCAACCTAAACCTACAGTACTTGCCATTTCGGAAACTAGTATTCCCCCCGCATGATAAGATAGATTAATTGGGACCTCTATACTTCCTGATTTTACAGTATAAATTGGTATTGAAATATTAGGAACGCCTGTATAATTTGAAACAGGTGTTTCATGATATTTTAAAAGACTACTCGTTTCAGGAGTATATGGAAATATATTATTAGGATTTTTGAAAATCTGTGAAAATCCAATATTATATATAAACAATAAAATTACTATTATAAAAATCTTTTTCATAAGTTTACTTCTTAATCAATTTAGCATTCGCCGTTTTATTGTTATCCGTTTTTACAGTCACCAGATAAGCTCCCTGCACCAAAGCCTGGGTATTGATCTTAGTGACTCTGTTTTTGGTTTTTGTGCTCTGAAGCTGTCTTCCACTCATATCATACAACAGAATATCTGCATCCTTAAAATCGAAACCGATTTCTACGTAAGCATAATCAGAGACAGGGTTTGGATATATCTTGATATCGTATTTTTCAATGAGCTGATCAACCTGCTTATCTCCAAGCTTTACAATCTTCCAGTTTTCTTTACCTAGCTCCTCTGCACTGGTTCCAGCCAGAATAATAGAACCGTCTCTGTTCAGCTTTAAATCGGAAAGTCTTTCTTCTTTCTTGCTGGATTCTCCTTTCACGTGTTTTCTCCACTGCTCGTTGCCATTTGGATCAAGGTATAGCATCCAGAAAGTTTCATCATCGGTTTCTATTCTTCCTTCGGCTTGAGTATAACCTCCTAATAGAATTCCTTTGGAAGATTTATCATCTGCTGAATGAATCACACTCATCCCCATCAGGATATCGCGGTTCTTGAAGTTGTAAGATTTCTGCCACTGTTCATCACCTTTTTCATTTAAAGAAATCAGCCAGAGGTCTGTTCCTTCTTCAATTCCAACCGTTTTATTGCCTGATCTTTCTGATCTGGATTCTCCACCAATGATGAAGCCATTTGAAGTTAACGCCAGGGTTCTGATATGATCATCACCCTTACCTCCAAAATTCTTTTCCCATTCTACTTTTCCGTTTTTATCCAGCTTCACAATCCAATAATCGCCTTCACCGAAGTTACTGCTGGCTTTGGAATAAGAGTCGTTCTTCACACTACTTCCAGCCTCCAGCTTCCCGCTTCCTGCCTTTACTTCAGAACTCCTGGAATACATTCCCAGTAACGCTCCGCCATCTTTCGTTGGAATCATCTTTTCCACTTCATCCAACCCTTTTCCACCTAAAATTAATTGGAAGAGTTCTTTTCCGTCTTTGTCCAATCGGGTAATGAGGACATCTTTGGAGCCGTATCCTTTTGCAGCGTTTTGAACATTACCGACAACGAAGAATCCTAAATCGGTAGTTTGAATGACAGCTCTGGCTTCTTCATCGGAAGAGCTGCCTAATGTTTTCTGCCATAATTCATCCCCAAATTCATTGATCCTGATCAACCAAAGGTCTGAGCCTCCTTTGGAATCCTCTTTTTTATCCAATCCTTTTCCAGAATAAGAAGTCCCGGCTAAAAGAAATCCGCCATCCTGGGTGGTAACGGTTGCTGATAAATAATCATGGTTCTGCCCTGAGAAATATTTTTCCCAGACTTCTTCTCCCTGCTGGTTTAATTTGACCAGGTGAAAATCGTAACCGTTGTTTTGCTTACTTCCAGCCCCCGGCTTCCCGCTTGCTGACTGTATAGAACTTCCAGTGATCAGATACTGCTGATCGATGGTTGTGGTGACCTGGCTGAGGAAATCCTGGGTAGAGGATTGGATGTCTTTCTGCCATACCACTTCCTGGGCAGATGTGCCCAGAACAGCGCCTAAGGTGAGCGCTCCGAGATAAAGTTTTTTCATTCCCGTATTGTTGTTTTTGAGTTAGTAATTAGTTATAAAAAACTTCGCGAATTTAACATTTTTTAAGACACGAAAATCACTTTCGTGAGATCTAATGTAAATCATACTATTTATTGTTTAATTCTCTTTATTTATATTAAAATCTGTATTATTCTGATGCAAAAATATCTACATACAACGTCAAAACATGTCGTATTAATTTTTTTATAATTTAATACCGTTTATATCCATAAAAAAAAGCCACTCTTCCGAGTGACTTTCTATTTTTTAATTTGGTTTACTGATAAATTACGACATCATTTTTTTTGATCTGGTAGCTCTTTTTGTAGGGAGTTAATACATAACTGTCTTTAATGTGAGATCCGCTTTTCCAGATTTTCTCTTTTTCTCCTTTGTCCAGAATAATACTTTTAGCATTTCCATCCGGAATAAAAATTTCAGCTTTTTTCATGTTTTTACTGAAGATAACTGCTGTCATGGAAGTATAGCTTTTATCTGAATTCACCTCTTTTAATTTTATTTTCTGATTGAATGTTTTTATACAATCATTTTTTAATTGTGAATAGGTATATCCTGCAGAGCCTATACAACCGTGAACATCTCTGTCTCCTCCTAAAACAGGAGTACTTTTTTGTGCAAAAAATAAGGAGCCAAGGAACATGGCAATGAATAAAATTGTCTTTTTCATAGTAAAATTTGTTTTCTGATTGGTTAACAATACCCCAAAAATAGGATATTACATTAATTTATCTCTAAGGTACAAAAAAAACCACTCTTGCGAGTGGCTTCATTTTTAAAATCTGATCTTACTGATAGATCACAATATTATCTTTTTTAAGCTGGTATCCGTTTTTTTTGTAAGGAATCAATACATAACCGCCATTTTTCCAGGCTTTAGCTCTTCCGGACCTTGTAAGAATTACACTTCCTCCTTCGGCATCTTTCACAAAAACTTCAGCTTTTTTCATATTTTTGCTGAAAATAACGGCTGCCATATAGTCTCCATTAGTAGCAACTTCTTTCAGTTTAATCTTCTGCTCAAAAGTTCTTATACAGTCTTTCTTAATTTGAGAATAAGTATATCCTGCTGAACCAATACATCCGTGTGCATCTCTGTCTCCACCTTTTATTATTCCTTTTTGTGCAAATACTAAAGAACCCAGGAACATTGTGCTTAATAAAATTGTTTTTTTCATATCGATTTGTATATAATAATTACCGAACTATGATTAAAAATCGTGCCAAAAAAGAGATAATACGCAATTCCGGGAATCACTTTCTTATATTACTTCGTCCAGTTAATCTTTGAATGCTGAACATTGTCAGAGCTGGTTCCGATCATGATGTCAAATTCCCCTGATTCCCAGTCGTATTTCAAATCTCCATTGTAGAACTTAAGATCTTCCGGCGTGATATTAAAAGTTACCTTTCTGGATTCTCCTTTTTTCAAAAATATTTTCTGGAAGCCTTTCAATTCTTTTACAGGTCTTGTAATACTTCCTACCATATCTCTGATGTACAACTGAACAACTTCAGCCCCGTCATAATTCCCGGTATTGGTTACTGTAACAGATGCCTGCACAGTCTGATTTCCTTTCGGGTTAATACTGGAAACTGCCATATCAGAGTAATTAAATTTTGTATAGCTTAATCCGTATCCGAAAGCATATAATGGCGTATTACATTCATCCATATAATTGGAACGGAATCTTTCATAAGTACATTTATCTACTTTATCCTGGCTCAGCGGACGGCCTGTATTTTTAGCATTATAATAGATCGGAACCTGTCCAAGGCTTCTTGGGAAAGTCATTGGAAGTTTTCCGGATGGGTTTACTTTTCCAAAAAGAACATCTGCAATTGCATTTCCTGCTTCAGATCCTGCAAACCATGCATTCAAAATAGAATCCGGAGTGTCTTTTACATTGGTTAAAGCTAATGGGCGGCCTGTGAAAAGAACCATTGCAATGGGCTTTCCGGTTTTCTTCAATTCATTTAATAAGTCAACCTGAGACTGAGGAATGGTAATTTCTGTTCTGGAAGAAGATTCTCCGCTCATTTCTGCAGATTCCCCGATAGCCAGAACTATAACATCAGCTTTGTTGGCAATATCTACAGCTTCTTTCAGCAATTCTTCCTTGGAGCGGTTGTCTCTGTCTGTTTTTTTACCATGAGCAGCATAGATTTCTTCCAGCTTAGCATCATAATCGATATTGGCCCCTTTTGCAGATAAAAACTTAACTTCTTTTCCGTAGTTTGACTGTAGTCCCTGCATCAAAGAAACTGAAGAGGCATGTTTGGTAGCAACACTCCATGTTCCGGCCATATTCATTGAGTTATTCACCAATGGTCCAATGACAGCCACTGTTCCTGATTTTTTTAATGGCAATACCTGATTGTCATTTTTCAATAACACCATGGATTGAGCAGCTGTGTTTCTTGCTATATTACGGTTTTCCATATTATATACTTCTTTTGCTGCCAGTTTTGCATCTCCGTGCTTGTATGGATTGTCAAATAAGCCAAGGTCGTATTTTGCTTCAAGAATTCTTCTTGCGGCCATATCAATTTCAGCCTGGGTCACTTTTCCTTCTGCCAGAGATTTTTTTAATGTTGTTAAAAAGCCTTCTCCAACCATATCCATATCAACGCCGGCCTTTAAAGCCAAAGCCGAAACCTGCTGAAGATCTCCCATACCGTGGTCTACCATTTCATTGATTCCGGTATAGTCTGTTACGACAAATCCATTAAACTTCCATTGGTTTCTCAATACTTCGGTCTGAAGCCATCTGTTTCCTGTTGCAGGTACTCCATCCACTTCATTGAAAGAAGCCATTACAGAAGCTACACCTGCATCAACAGCGGCTTTGTAAGGAGGAAAATATTCGTTGAACATTCTTATGTGGCTCATATCAACGGTATTGTAATCTCTTCCGGATTCTCCCGCTCCATATAGCGCAAAATGTTTTACACATGCTAAAATATTGGTACCATTAGCAAGGTCTTTCCCCTGATAGCCATATACCATATTTTTGGAAATTTCACTTCCCAGATAAGGGTCTTCACCGGAACCTTCCGACACCCTGCCCCATCTTGGTTCACGGGAAATATCCACCATTGGAGAGAAAGTCCAGTTGATTCCGTCAGAAGCGGCTTCCCTGGCGGCTACTCTTGCAGACTGCTGGATAAGATTCATATCCCATGAAGCGGCTAATCCTAGAGGAATCGGGAAAGTAGTTTCATACCCATGGATAACATCCATCCCGAAAATCATAGGAATTTTCAGACGGCTTTTTTCTACAGCCACTTTCTGAACAGCTTTAATCTTGTCTGCTCCTTTTATATTGAATAGTCCTCCTACCAGGCCCTGCTCTACTTTCTTTCCGATATCAGAACTTTGTGCCTGTCCTGTAGTGAAATCTCCGGAAGTCGGCAGGTTCATCTGGCCGATCTTTTCATCCAATGTCATTTTAGATAAAAGATTGTCTACAAAAGCTTTCTTTTTAGCCTGATACTGAGCCGTCTGATAAGACTGAACGGGCTTCGTTACCATTTCCTGAGCGGAAAATACGGGGGCCAGCGCTAAAGTGGCAATTACAATTAACTTTTTCATAAATCTATCTTCTTAAATTATTGTTTATATTTTTTGCTTTAATTTGATGGGTTTATTTTTCAATCATTGTGTATTTTGGGGTTATTTTTCTTTCTTTTTAGACAGCATCCATTCATACAAAGCAGGGTTTGAATAGGCAGAATCCCATGAATTATGATTGTCATTCGGGAAAATTACCAGTTCTGCCGTTGGGTTTACAGGATGCAGCTTCTGATAAAAATTAAAAGCATTGGCCGGTAATACAATATCATCCATTCCGCCGTGAAATATTTTCATATTCAGATCTTTAAATTGATGAATATTGGCAGTCATTACCTGATCTGTGGGAGCACAGACTGAAACTACAGCAGCAAACATTTCCGGATGTTCCATAGCTAGCTTCAAAGTTCCCCAGCCTCCCATAGAAAGTCCCGTAAGATAAATGCGTGAAGCATCAATCTTATATTTTTTCTGAATTTCTTTGATCAGATTATACACTGTAATGGTATCCCACCATGTTCCTTCCGGACATTGGGGTGCCAGAATAGCCACCGGTTCTTTGATCAGATTTTTGTAGGTAAACGGACTGTGTGCTTTTACCAGGTCAAGATTGGTTCCCCGTTCTCCTGAGCCGTGTAAAAAAACAATCAAAGGCACATTTCCTTTTGAATTTTGAGGATAATCCAGAATGTAGGATATTTTTTCCTGTCTTTTAATTTCTTTATTGAGTTCCGCTTTTATCTCCTGCGCATTCAGCTGTAATGAAAGCGGCAGCAATAAAAGAGGGATATATTTCATTTTTAATTTCATATCGTTATTTAGGTTTTGACTAAAGCCAGCAGATTTGATTTTTTTATTTAAACGGACTCCCTTCGACTATGCTCAGGATAATAATCCGTTCCTATTGAATTATTTTATTCCATATTTGGTTGATTGGAAACTTAGCTTTTTCAGTCCCTGCTGAATTTCCGGGGCATTCATAAACAGTTTCCACAGGAAACCTGATCTGTAGTTTTCAATCATTGGAGCTATCGTTCCCTGATCTATTGCGAGATATCTTGGGGTAAACCAATTGTTATAATGAACAGAAGTGGCATCATAAGGGCCTGCAGATCCTATGAATTCAGGTTTCTGGGTATACATGAATCTCAGGAAGGCCATTGATTCTTTCGGGGTGTATGGAAAGCTGCTCAATGCAGCTGTAGGAGTGATTACTCCGTTATCATTTGTTGGCATATGAGCGGTGTACCCTGTACTTCCGTCCTCATTTCTTGTATAGCCGGCTGTCAGCCCCCAATAGTTGGGTCCGTAGCCTTTCCATTGTTTAGGATTTTCAACACAGTATTTATAGTCAATAAGGGTTTGATTTTTATTGACTTCAAAGTAGTTTTTTACAAGTTTATCGGATAATCCGGTCGGATCAAGCCCGATATATGAATATTGCGCCCAAAAAAGGGGGCCGCCATATTCTTCAGCATAGTTGTGTTTTACATACAGGGGCAACCCGTATTTTGTTTTGTCTGTAAGGTAAGTTCCATTTCTGGTCCAGCCTTTATAATAGGTCTCAGCATCAATGGAATAAGTGGGCGAAGATGCGGCTAAAATATACGTGATCAGACATTCATTATAGCCTTCAAGAGGAAAATTCATTTCCCATTGGTATTCCGGTGACCAGTGCCAGTAAAGAACTTTCTGCCCTCCTTTTGTATACCAGTTCCACTGGATTCCTTTCCATAGCTCATCACATTTTGCGGCTAATGCTTTCTCCTCTGTATTTCCGTTTTTAAAGTATTCACGGACCATCAGTATTCCTGAAGTAAGGAATGCGGTTTCTACAAGATCACCACCATTATCTTTTTTCCCAAAAGGAACTGTTTTTCCGGTTTCTCCATTGATCCAATGTGACCAGGCACCTTTGTGCCGGTCTGCCTTTGCAAGAAAATCCATGATATGGGTAAGCCTTTTCACGGCTTCTTTTCTTGGAACAAATCCTCTTTCCACCCCTACCAGAATAGTTGCCAGCCCGAATCCGGAGCCTCCTGTAGTAATCACGTGCTTATCATTATCCGGATAGATATCGTCTTCATGGTAGCGCTCTCTTCCTAACATTGAGTTGGGTTCTGCATAGTCCCAGAAATACTTTAAGGCATCTTTCTGTACTCTATCCATCAGTTGTTCATCCGTGATATTGCTTTTTACGGTTTCAGTTTTCCCGGCTTCCTGTCTGGCAACGGGCGCATTTTTACAGGAGTACACAAAGAATAAAGCGGTGATAGCCATTGATAATACGTTCCTTTTCATGAGATCTCTTTTATAGGTTTCTAACTAAAAGAAGAGGAGAACTTTCATTCTCCTCTAAAGTTTATGGTTTATTTTTAATAGCCAGGGTTTTGAACGAAAAGTCCGTTACTCTGATTCATGGCATCCAGAGGGATTGGGAAAAGTTCATTTTTCCCTGTTTTAAATCCTTTAGGTCCTAAATAGGTAGCAGCCTGCCCTGTTCTCACTAAATCCGGGAATCTATCCATTTCCATAGCCAGCTCCACTCTTCTCTCCTGCCAGATTGCAGTTCTAAGAGCCCCTTGACTGGAAGCTGTAGTATTTCCAAGCTGAGCTCTGTTTCTTACTTTATTAATTCCAGCAATGGCAGCAGCCGTATTTCCTAATTCATTGGCTGCTTCTGCATTAATTAATAGAATATCTGCAAATCTTAAAATTCTTATATTCTGAATAGAACCGTATCCGCATGCATTATTATTTAAAGATGATGGCACATACACTTTTTGGTTCCACATATTACCTGCCTGAGGGTCTCCTTTCTTAATCAAATCTCCTTCAAGGGTGGTTTCTCCTTCTCTTAGAATACTTAATTCTTTTCTGATATCTCCCGGTTCAAATGCGTTTTCCAGTTCCTGAGTAGGTGTAAAGAAGCCCCATCCAAACTGGTTTCTTACACCCTGTACCTCTGCATACTGGCTGCCTCCAAATCCTGGAGCGCAATCGCAGTTCACTTCAAAAACAGATTCTGACCCAAACTCTCCGGCGGGTCTGAACAAATGGTTGAAATCCGGATCTAATGAATACCCCATACCAATAACCTGGTTAGAAGTATCATAAGCTTTCTGGTAATCTTTCATATAAAGATATACTTTTGAAAGTAATCCTAAAGCGGCACCTTTTGTTACTCTTCCACGATCAGCAGCAGCGTAAGTCTGCGGTAATACTTCAGAAGCAGCAAGGAGATCCGATACAATAAAACTGTAAACTTCCGCAGAAGAATTTCTGGCCTTCAAATAGTTTCCGTCTGCAGGTAATCCGTCATATATTGGAACCCCTCCGTAAATTCTTACCAAATTAAAATAGAAATAAGCTCTCAGCATTCTGGCTTCAGCTACCAATCTATTTCTAAGTGTGGTATCCATATTTATTTTCGGAACATTGGTAATAACCTGGTTAGCTCTATTTACTGCCTGCCACTGTCCGATCCAATATCCTCTTACACCTTCATCACTTATGGTAAAAGTAAAGTTATCATATGCATTAATAAAAGAAGCATCCCCAGGGTTAGACCCTTTTTCTACATCATCACCTGTTACTCCAAATACATATTGAGCAGGGAAACCTGAGTTCTCCCAACTTCTTAAAAAGCTGTAAATAGCATTTGTTGCCTGCATTGCATCATCCTGCGTTGTAAAGAAATCTGCTACATTAGTCTGCCCTTCATCTTTAATGTCCACAAAATCGTTATTACAACTTACCATTAGTGAAACCAAAGAGATTGTTAAAAAGATTTTTTTCATGATTTTTTAATTAAAATGTTAAGTTCATACCGAATGAATAAATGGCAGAGATTGGGTAGATATTATTATCAATTCCCATCTGTACTCTATCGGTATTTGTAATCTCTGGAGAGAAACCATGATATTTAAAGCTTGTCCATGGGTTCTGTGCGCTTACATACAATCTTAATTTTGTGATTGAAAGAGCTTTTGCAAATGTTTTTGGTAAGTTATACCCAATCTGAACATTTCTTAATCTGATATAACTGCCATCTTCTACATAAAAGCTGTTTGGTAAAATAATAGACTGGTTAGAAGTAATCATTGCATTGGTATTAGAAGTACCTGCTCCATGCCATCTGTTATTATACATATCTAAATCCCATGTTTCGTTTCCAAAACGCTGTTCACGGTTGTAGTTGTATATTTTGTTCCCAAATACCCCTTGGAAATCAACTGCGATATCAAAATCATAGACATTAAAATTAACTCCAAAACCGTAAGTTCCTTTAGGAATTGGGCTTCCTAAGAAGGTTTTGTCTCTGGAGTCGATGATACCGTTACCATCCTGATCTGCAAATTTGAACCATCCTGCTTTTGCTCCCGGCTGTCCTGAACCAGCAGCTTCTGCATCGGTCTGGAAAACACCTGCTACCTGATATCCATAGTAAGAACCTACTGGCTGACCATTCTGTAATCTAACGATAGAATTCCCGAATAAACTGGCTCCTGTTTCTAAATAAGATCCACCATATACGGATGTGATTTCGTTTTTAAGTGACGTGAAATTACCATATATTCCAAAAGTAACATTTTCACTGAGTTTAGTATTATAATTAACAGAAACTTCGAAACCTTTATTTTTAAAAGAGTAAGCATTCGTTACAAAATTGTTCCAGTTACTTGCTCCGGATACCGTTCCCTGGTTTACACCATACACTACATTTTTAGAATCTTTATCATAGTAAGCCGCATCAATTTTAAGCTTATTACTGAATAAAGCCATTTCTAATCCTACATCTTTACCAGTTGTTGTTTCCCAGCCAATATTTGGATCAATAAATTTATCAATAGTCTGCGCAGGATACCCTGTATTTCCATAATATGCTCCACCACCTATAATAGTTGTGTTGGCAGTATATCCTCTTCCTACATTAGGGTTTCCTAATTCACCGTAACTTGCTCTCAGTTTTAATAAATTGAAAACATTCTGCTCACTCATAAAGTCTTCTTTAGAGATTACCCAACCTGCGCTGATTGCCGGAAAGGTTTTAGATCTGTCAACATTAATCTGTGAACTGGCATCTCTACGTATGGATGCATTTACCAAATATTTTCCTTTATAATCATAATTAATTCTTCCAAAGAAAGATTCAATTCTCTGCTGATCCTGGAAAACACCGGAAATAACATTATCATCCCTGTCTACACCTTCCACATGAACAATGTCTGTACCGTTGGCAATATTTAAAGAACCGTTTGTCCCGTCGTAGTTAACATTCTTTGCAGACCAATAATCTTGTGACAAAGAAGTTCTTGTTCTGGAAAAACCTGCAAGGATATCAAAATGATGATTACCAAAACTCTTCTTCCAGTTAATTGTATTATCCCAAACGTAATTTCTGTTTCTAAAATTTCTTGTAACCAATGAGGATGCTACCTGACTGGAAACAGGAACATAATTAAGGGTAGGCGTATATTCATATTGGCTAGGGCTATAATTATCACTAGAATAGCTGATTCTGAAAGTAAAATCTTTCAGGAATTTTAGTTCTCCCCAGATGTTATTAAGTAATCTTTCCTGTCTAACCTGAGAACGGTATAAATCCAGTTTCGCTCTTGGATTAGGTATAGAATATCCATTGAAAAACTGATAATCTCCTGTAGCAGGATTCATTACAGAAAATATTGGAGGAGCATTATATGCATTTAGCAGCGGATTCTGTGCTACATCAGTACGCATTTTGGAAAAACTGAAGTTATCCCCAATGGTAATATTATCTGTAATTTTATAGCTAAGGTTTAATTTTGTATTAAATCTGTTAAAACCGCTTCCGGAATTGATCCCCTGGCCTGCTGCAAGGTTACCTTCATCCTGAAGATATCCTACGCTACCATAATAATTAAGCTTTCCTATGCTTCCGGTTGCAGAAAAATCATTAGAATTGATGATACTGGTACGGAAAATCTCATTATACCAGTTAGTATCTGCTGGGAAATTAGCTCTGGAAATTGCCCCGGTAAGATTCCCGTTATCATTCATCAGCTTATCATTATATAGCTCAATGTATTGATCCGAATTAACCATTTTAGGAATATTGGTCACCTTTTTAATCCCTAAATATGAATTTACGTTAAAAACAGGCTTCCCTTTTCCGGTCTTAGTCTTAATGATCACGGCACCATTGGCAGCCTGAGCTCCAAAAATAGCTAAACTTGATGGATCTTTCAATACACTCATAGATTCAATATCCTGAGGATTAAGGAAAGAAATATCAGTTGTGATCATACCATCTACAATAAAAACAGTATTCCCGGTTAATGAACCAACACCTCTGATATCTACACGTGGAGAACCTCCGGGTGTACCTGTGTTTGTAATGTTTACCCCTGCAAGTTTACCCTGTATAGAGCTTACCGGGTTAGCATTTGGTTTATCAGCAAGATCCTTTGCAGAAACCATTCCGATACTTCCCGTAACGTTTTCTTTTTTCTGAGATCCATATCCGATCAAAACTACTTCCTCGATCTTCTGCTCTTTGGCAGCAGTATCTTTTGGAGCAGTCTGAGCATTGACGTTCATACCGAAGTATAAAGCAGCAATGAGACATGAATACTTTAAATTACTTTGTTTCATATAGTTTCAATTTTATTCAAATAAATTCAAATTTCATCTGTCTCTAAATAGTGGAGTTATTTAAAATCTCAAAAAAAGACATTAACCAAAAATATAAAAAATATCGAACAATGTTAAACTATCTTAAACATTTAAAAATTATAACATTTCATTAAATAAAAACCAACAATATTTCAATTTCATAATTATATATTTAAAATAAACATCAACATTTTTTCATTTTACCAATAACAGATTACCATTATTATTACAAAAATTCACCAAATCAGGTACTCAATTTAATATTTTGTTAAATTGAGAATAGTAATTACCTTTGGTGCAGTTTTTGAGAAAGCATCTTATAAAGTAAATAATAAAAGATCAATGAAAAAATATATCATTGCAGCCGCTCTTATGATCGGGACCGGGGCTGTCATTACCACCGGTGTGCAATCCTGCACATCATTGGCTACATCCGACATGGGGCTTTCCATTATAAAAAGAATTCTGCTCAATGGTATTGATAAAGGAATGGGCATCTACGGAAACAAAGAAGCATTCCTGCAGAACAATATGGTAGATAAAGCCCTTCCAAAAGAGTTAAGGGATATCAATTCCACGCTGGAAAAGATTGCTCCTTCTCTGGTAGCCAAAGAAAGAGATTATATTGCACAGGCAGCGGCTTATACTGTTAACACTTCAAAACCTATTTTACAGGATGCTGTAAACAGTCTGAACGCCCAGGATGTCACAAGAATCATGCAGGGAACTACCGCTACACAGATCCTTAAGGAAAAAACGTCCCAGCAGCTTATTGCTGCTATCGCTCCTAAAGTAGATGAAAAGCTGAATGAATATGGAATCGTAAAAACCATCAATACAGCGTTATCAGGAAGCAATTTTCTGGGCAGCCTTTTAGGCGGAAACAACAGCACCGTTAATTCAGGAGGACTGAGCAAGCTTGCTTCTGAGCAGCTCGTGAATGGATTATTCAATATCATCGAAGATTATGAGCATCAAAACTCCAAGTCTCTGCTGGGACCATTTGGAAAATAGGAAAAATTTCGTTATATTTATATTATATTAAGAATTGCAGATGGATATATTACAAGGAAATCAACACGCAAGCCCTGAAGATTTTTATCAATCTTTGAGGGAGAAACTGGAGGATCATCATGATTTTCCGGAGGATTATTTATTTAAATTTATTATCCCAACAGACCAGGCAAAACTTACTGAAATTTACAGGGTTTTTGATGGTATTAAATTTACACTGGGAAACCGCGAAAGCAAAAATGGAAAATACACAGCCTGCAACATTAATGCATTTGTTTTAGATGCCAATCAGGTGGTAAATATTTATAAAGAAGTAGCAAAAATAGAAGGCGTTATTCTATTGTAAAACAAAAGCCGTTTCATTATAGCAATGAAGCGGTTTTTTATTATTTAAAATATAAAATCCAAAATATGAATATCCAACTGATCCTATTTAATATTATCTTAGCCACCTCTGCCACTAGCTGTGTTCACAAAAATAACAGCGAAAATAACACAGCAAATATTTCCTCTGCAGTGCAGCAACAAAAAATTGAACAGATCCGGTTAGTAGAAAGGACGAGAGGATTCAGCAGAACCATTGTTTTCACCCCTTCCACAAAAGAATCCAATATCAATGAAGAGATCACTAATACTCAAGTATCTCCTGCTGAATGGAAAGCTGTTTCCCAATTAGCTGAAACCATTGACTTATCGAGGATATCAGATCTTAAGGCCCCTACATCAGGCAGACATTCGGATCAGGCAATGGAAGCATCTATGATTATTATCTCCAACGGAAAAGAATATACTTCTTCAAGCTTTGATTCCGGCCGCCCTCCAAAAGAACTGGAAGCCTTATATCATGCGGTAAACAGCTCTGGGAAAATGAAAACCAAAACTCCATAATATAAAATATCCGTTCTTTACCAGAACGGATATTTATTTATTAATTATCTATTTTTCAATAAAGAATTTCACATTTTCAATAGGTCTTCCCAGCATTGCTACTGAGCCTTTCACCAGAATGGGTCTTTGTATCAGAGATGGATTTTCAGAAAGAATCTTTATCCATTCTTCTTCCGAATAATTTTTATCGGCATAGTTTTCAACATAGAGTTTATCTGTTTTACGGATGATATGGAAAACACTCTGATTCAGCTTCTTGAGCACGGTTTTGATCTCAAGAATACTTAACGGATCTTCAACAATATTAATGATCTCAAAAGGCACGCCGTTTTCGTCAAGATATTCGAGTACGGCATTTGACTTTGAACAGTTTCCGTTATGTAAAACTTTAACTACCATGACAATTATTCAAAAATTAAACTTGATATAAAATTAAAAAGAATTATGCTGAGACTCTCTTAATATTCTGATAAAAATATGTTAAAACAATCCGTGAAGTTCGGCTTCAATTTTCTCCAGAATAAATCCGAAATCTTCCGGTTTCTCAACAAAATCAAGATCATCCACTTCTACGATCAGAAGTTTCCCTTCCGTATAGTTGGAGATCCATTTTTCGTATTTCTGGTTCAGCTTTGAAAGGTATTCAATGCTGATGGATGCTTCATATTCACGACCTCTTTTGTAGATTTTTTTAACCAGGTTGGGAACATCTGACTTTAAATAAATCAGCAGATCCGGGGCCGACACAAAAGATTTCATGAGATCAAAAACTGATGAATAGTTATTGAAATCCCTGTCTGAAAGAAGATTCATATCATTCAGGTTTTCTGCAAAAATATGGGCATCTTCATAAATGGTACGATCCTGAATAATATTTTTGCCACTTTCTCTGATCTCTTTCACCTGACGGAATCTGCTTCCCAGGAAATATACCTGCAGTGCAAAACTCCATTTGCTCATATCTGAATAAAAATCTTCCAGATAAGGGTTATGATCTACATCTTCAAATTGTGCATCCCATCCGTAATGCTTGGAAAGCATCGTTGTCAAAGTTGTTTTTCCTGCTCCGATGTTTCCTGTAACTGCAATATGCATAATATTCTTTTTCCTTGTATTTACTGATTAGCTGATAAGTTTTCGATTGCTTCAGTCTGAACGCTGGAAGTGTCTTCAATCAATTTTTGCAAGGTATTGTCTGAAGGCTTCTCTACCGTATTCTCATTAGGCTTTTCTTCAGTTTCTACTGGTTTTTCTGTAGTCTGCTGCAGAGATTCCGGCTGAGCTTCGAGCTGTTTTTGCTGTTGGGCTTTCTTTACTTTTTCAAAGCTGTAAAGATAGAGTTTGTTCCCTTTGATTGCAAAATAAGAGAGCATGTTTTTATCCACAATTTGTGCCTCCTGATCTTCAAAAATAGTTATCATTCCTTTTTCAGGAACATATTGCGAGATGAAGTTGCCGGCAACAACCAGGATGATATCATTCTCTCTCCGAAACCTTTTCCCGCTTTCCAACGGGGCTTCGAAAAGTTTTTCAAATTTCAGATTGTAGATGATGATTTGCTTTCTTGTTAAAATATAGACCTTATTTTCATAGACCAGCATATCCATCAGATCTTCAAAACTGATGTCAAAAGGATAAGAATTAATAGTGGTATCGTTTCTGAAATTGTACTGTATCAAACGTTTGGTGCTGTCATCCAGGAGCCACAGCTGCTGCAAATCTTCGGCATAGGCCATTCTTATAAATCCAAATTTCTGCTTAAAATCCAACCTTTGGATCTCATTCATATTCTGGTCTACAAATTTCATTTCCTGGGCGTTTTCAGAAAACAACGGTACATTCAGAGGATTTTGTACCGTCTGCACTTTGTACGGCACGGTAAGCATCATCTTTCCGATCTGTTTTCCCAAAGAATCATATTTGGTAAAACTGAAATCTTTGTTTTTATAGATATAAAGACTTCCATAGTCATCGGCAAGCATATCTTTAGCCTCCCTAAGTTTTAAAGTATCTAAAGGAATTATATTCTGTGCTGAAGCCGTACAGAAAAGGAAAAAAAATAGTATGTTTAAAAACTTCACTCTGTTTTTTTAATGGGGGTCAATTTACTGAAAAATAACTTTATCCAAAATATGATTAGGTCTGATAGAATCTTCTTTACTGTTAATCAAAATCGAGACCATCTTGTTGCTGAAAAGGGCTCTACAAAAGATATAATGAGCTTATTTAAAAGCGACTTCATAAATTTTCTCCCAGTTCTTACCTGTCACCAGCATATTATCACCTTTAAAAGCAATTCCGTTTAAAACATGCTCACTATCTCCCTTATCATTTTCTTTGGTCAATTGTGTAAAATCAAATTTTCCAATAACTTCTCCATTTACAGGATTAATTTTTAGAATGACAGGTTGATGCCAAACATTAGCATAGATAAATCCATTGTGATATTCAAGTTCATTGAGCTGATTATAAATTTCAGAACTCCCGCCAACGGCTAAAGTTCTTACCACTTTTGAAGGATTATTAACATCCAGAAAATAAAGATTCTTTGAGCCATCCGTAGCGATCAGGTTTTTTCCGTCATACGTCAGTCCCCAACCTTCTCCAATTACACCGGGCAATGGAAATTCGGACAATTTTTTCAACGTATTTTTCTCATAAATAAAACCGATTTTATTCCGATACGTCAGTTGATATACCTTATCTTCCATGATAGCACAGCCTTCAGAGAAAATCTTAGCGGGCTGCCTGGCAACAATTTTGGGAATGGATGATCCTAAAGTATATTTTATCAATTGTGAGGCATTGTTCATTCCATCACTTTCATACACCATATTTCCTTCTACCACAAAACCTTCAATAAAGTTTTTGGGATCATGAGGGTAATCGGCAACTATTTTATAGGGAATATTCTGCTCAGGAGTTTTAGTAAATACATTAATCGTGGCATCCTGGTTTAAAGTTTCACCACGATTAGTTTTAATTACAAAGACTACTTTATTATCTCCCCATGTGAAAAATTGAGGATTAATTCTTAAATCTTTTGTTTCTTTATCCCCAAAGCTGATGGTTATACTTTCCGCATTTTCTGTCACTTCTTTGGGAAGATCAAGTTTATCTCCGAAATGATACCCTTTTGTTTCCTTTGCATTGTTATAATCTGCAAGAGAATTAAGCATTTCTTCCTTGTTACTACAAGAAACTAAGAACAGAACTGCAGCAAAACCAATATTGATGTTTCGCTTCATGAAGATATTAATCATTTGCCAAAAGTACTAAAATTTCAGCCTTAAAAAGAAAATAACGCTCCCGGAGGAACGTTATTTTTGTTTTTATCAATAGAATCAGGTTATTTGATCTGAACTTCGTAAATCTTTGACCAGTTCTTCCCCGTTACCAGCATATTATCACCTTTAAAAGCAATTCCGTTCAGTACGTCATCACTTCCTTTGGTATTCTGTTTGGCAATTTCCGTAAAGTCAAAAGTTCCCACGACTTCTCCATTCGCAGGATTAATTTTTAAAATAACAGGTTTCTGCCATACATTGGCATAGATAAATCCGTTGTGGAATTCCAGCTCGTTCAGCTGATCATATGCCTGAGAACTTCCTGCAACAGCGATATATTTAACCAGTTTTGAAGGATCGTTTGCATCAAGGAAATATAAAAGCTTACTTCCGTCAGAAGCAATAAGATTTTTTCCGTCATAGGTCAGTCCCCAGCCTTCACCCAATACATTTGGATAGGCAAATTCCGAAAGCAGTTTTAAAGAACTTTTATCATAAACATATCCTTTTTTACTCTGCCACGTCAGCTGATATACTTTGTCACCTACAATGGTACTTCCCTCAGAGAAATCCTCCTGAGCCTGTTTTGTAGAAGCCAACGGAGTTGTTGTTCCCAATGTATATTTTAAAATCTGTGAAGAACCGTTCTGGCCATCACTTTCATAGATGGTATTTCCTTCAATCTGAAAACCCTGTACAAAGTTTTTAGGATCGTGAGGATATTCGGCTACAATCTGATAAGGAATATTTTTTTCAGGATTTTTTGCAAATACATTGATGGTGGCATCCTGATTCAGGACTTCGCCTCCTTTTGTTTTGATATTGAATGTAACGGCATTATCACCTAATGTAAAAAATTTAGGATCAATTGTTAAGTCCGCTGTTTCTTTATCTCCAAAGCTGATCGTTACGCTTTCTGCATTTTCTGTTACCTCTTTCGGAAGCTCCAGCTTGTCTCCAAAGTGGTAGCCTTTCGTCTCCATTGAAGTATTATAAGTGTTTAATGTATTAAGAATCTCTTTATCCTTATTACAAGACGCCAATAATAAAATCGCTGCAAAACCCGCTATTATATTTTTTTTCATTGAATTTCTAAATATTTCTCCAAAAATAGCAAATTTTATTCCGTATTGCCAATATTATCTACGGCTTCACCAAATTGCACTATATAACCGTTGTTATCATAGATGGCAAATTCCCTCATTCCCCATTCAAAGGTTTCAATCTCATAGCAGACTCTGGCTTTTGTTTTAAGGTCGTTCCAAAGGTCATCCACCTTATTTACACTGAAGTAAAATGAACCTGAAAAGCCTATTGGAGTCTGGGCCTCATGTTCATTAGGCTGGGAAAGCATAATACATATTTCATCTTTACGAAGGGAAGCCCATTGCCATTCATCATTCCTGTCTATCAGGGTAAACCCGAGGACACGCATATAGAAACCTATGGTTTCATCAAGATTTCCGGTCCATAAAACAGGACGTAATGCTGTAAACTGTGTCATAATTCCTGTAATTCAAACGTATTTCTGTGGATTTTCATATTCAGGGAAACCCATGTTTCCTGATCAATCTTTGCTTCGCTTTTTACACCGGGATCAAAAGCAAAGCCCACTTTCCTGTAACATTCAATAGCTCCGGTATTCCAGTCGTAGACATTGAGTTCTGCTGTTTCTTTATCAAAGTGGCTGAAGCCATACTTCAGAAGCTCCTGCATTACTCTTTTTCCATAGCCTTTTCCCCTGTTGTTTTCATCCCAGATCAGAATTCTTCCCAGCAGGAATGTTTTATCTTTTAAAAAAATCTGAGCGTGCCCGATTGTATTTCCGGGCTGATCTTTAATTTTAAACAAGGTCCTGTTTTTATCATATAAATCGGTTTCCAGCTGTTCTTCGGTAAGTGGAAACCGGTATGCAGGACCGGCAAACTGAAGAAGCATCCTTTCATCTTCAATCTTTGAAATCAGCTGTGGCGCATCATGTATTGTAAAGGGCTGTAATATAATCATCGTCTATTTTTCTACATATTCCTTTAAACTCTGGCCCAAAATGGTGTTCCAGCCTTCTGTAAAATTTTCTCTTGAAAATCCTTCTCCTAAACCTTTGAAGTTTTCAATACCTTCATGAGTCAGCTTTACCAATGTCCGCCCGTCTTCAGGCAGCAATTCCCAGGTTACTATTGTTTTCTGATCTGAAAAATCAGGATAAGACCATGTATGTTTTAATTTCTGATTGGATATTATTTCTAAAATTTCACCCTGATGATGATATTTGTTAGCGCCTCCGGGTTCATAGAAATTAAATTCTTTTCCTGTCTCCAATACAAAATCCTGGATATCAAAATACCAGGATTTCATTTCATTTTTATCGGTCAATGCTTTCCAGATGGTTTCAACCGGCGCATTTATTGTGTACTGAACAGTGATGGGTGTGCTCATATTATGATTTAATATGTCTAAATGTAAACATTTTGTCTGTAATATTTAACCACAAAAGGCACAAAAGTTTTATCTCTTAATTGTTTAAACTTTAAGTCTGCACTCATGAGAAGTACACTTAAGTTCTGAAAACCTAAGGTTTTTCTTTTTATTTACCCATGTGAAAAACCTGTGATCTTCGCTTCATCAAAATCCAGCTGCATTTCAATGGTTCTCATGACGTGATCATCAAATATCTTTTCACGTTTCATTCTGTGCAGTTCGTTTCTCTGTGCCTGAATGATCTGTCGAAGGACATCTTTATTTTCATTAATAGCCGATACATAATCTCCTGTAGAAGCCATACATTGTGCTTTGTCTGCCATCAGCATCATTTCATTTTCCAGCTTGTGCTTTTGATGGCGTACAAGGCTGTTTGTTACGGTCAGTTCAGAAAAATCATTATCCAGTTTGTGTAATGCTGTTTCTTTCAGTTTTCGCATAAGGATTACTTCCTGTTTTTCTTCTGGCAATTCACTTCCGGCATCCTGAATATTCAACAATTTCAGAATCGGACTCAACAATAAACCTTGTCCTACCAGGGTAATCAATATGATAACAAAGGTCACAAATAAAATAATATTTCGGTGTGGGAATGCTTCTCCGTTGGGTAAAAAAGCGGGAATCGACAAGGCTGCGGCCAGTGAAACCACTCCTCTCATTGCTGCAAAACTGATAATGAAGGGTTCCCGCCAGTCCGGTTTGGGAACTTTTATCCTTAATTCTTTGGAACAGACTCTTGGGAAATACATCAATGCATAACTGTAGAGAATTCTTGTCCCGATAATTGCTCCGCCAATTACCACACTGTAGAAAATACCTTCTGAAATGGTGTATTCCTTCATTCCTTCCACTACAATAGGAAGTTCAAGACCAATCAGAATAAAGATGATGGTGTTCATCAGAAATATCAATACGCTCCATACATTCCCTGACTGAATCCTTGAGGTATGGCTTAAATAGCAATGTGAATTATAAGACATCAGCAAACCTCCGGCAACTACTGCCAGTACTCCTGAAAAGTGGAAATGCTCTGCCCCCACATACATGATGTAAGGTACAATAAGGGTAATAATGGTATCTATATTGGAATTGGTTGGAATAATCTTCAGCAATGCCCCAAATAAAAAGCCAACGGCAACTCCTACAGCAATTCCTCCTATTGCCATGGTAAAGAAATCCTGAACGGCATCTCTCCAGATAAACTGACCTGAAATAACAGCTGCCAGGGCAAATTTAAAGACAATCAAACTGGATGCATCATTGATCAAACTCTCACCTTCCAGAATATTGGTAATTTTTTTAGGAATTTTCATATGCTTCAGTACCGAGGTAGCTGCAACTGCATCTGGCGGTGAATTTACCCCTCCAAGCAAAAATCCCATTGCTACGGTAAGCCCCGGAATAATGGAAGACGAAAGATAGGCCACCACTATTGAGGTTAAAAATACCAATCCGAAAGCCATCGAAAAAATCTGTTTTCTCCATTTATGAAAATCCTGCCATGAAGTAAACCAGGCTGCCTCAAACAAAATAGGCGGCAGAAAAATAAGAAAAACAAGATCAGGTTCTATTTCAATACGCGGCATTCCCGGCACAAAGCTTATCAGCAATCCTGCAATGACAAGGAAAATCGGGTAGGCAACTTTTAATTTCTGGCCGATCATTACCAATATCATCACAGACAGCAGTACTGCAATAGATATTATAACATAGCTGTGAATCATTTTAAGTCAGTTTTTTAAGTGTTATTTTTTTATTTTGGGATATCAGATATTTATCATTGCCCAAACCTTATAGGTTTTAGAAACCTATAAGGTTTACATATATTCGAAATCTATCATTGGTCAACATCTAAGATCACAAAAAGGCTTATTTAAAGCACAATATTATTCTTCGGAGTGATAGCTGGCGGAAGGTCAGATTCATCCAGCATATCTCTCATATCAATTTCTATGGTGCGGCTGATCTGAGTGATCGGAACATCATTGGCACTTCCTTCGAATGGGTTGACAGAGGCTTCACCTACATTGTCTAATGTATGGAAACACCATGTTACCAGTAAAGAAAACGGTATATTAAACCATAATGTCCATCCTTCCACCATTGTTCCTTCCCCTAATTTGTCAAATTCTTTTAATAATCCAAAAGGTACAAAAACAATGAATAAAAGTAAAAGATAAGTGGTGATGGAAGAGAAATTTCTGGGATACGGAAAGTTTTTAATTCTTTCAGCTTTTCCCTGATTATCGGTGAATTTTATCAATTGCTGGTTGATCTGTGTCCACTGAAAATCATTCAGTTCTCCTTTTTCATATGCTTCAGACAAAGCTTTACTCTGTTTTGCCATCAGTTGGGTAGCTCTGTTTTTTTTGCTTAAAATATACTGAAGCTCAGATTCTGAAAGATATTTTTTCAATTCCTCATCCAGCTTGGACAGTCTTTCCGGAATGTCATATTTTTTAGCATATTCATCAAACTGATGGGTCCCCATGTTTTCCCATGCCCTCGGTTCACGAAGCTGAAATCTTAAGGCGGTAAGCCATGCATAATGGCGCAGGAACATTTCTTTTACTTTACTCTGATCTTTGGAAGACAGTGCATCTCTCAGGATATATCCAAAACTGCGGCTGTCATTGATAATGGCTCCATAGATCTGTCTTGCTTCCCAAAGTCTGCTGTAGCTGGCATTGTTTTTAAATCCAACAATAAAGGCAACCGCTGTTCCCATGATGGCAATCGGCTGCCATGGAACAGAGAGAAACTTCCAGCCCAGAAAGTACAGGACTGTAGGGATGGCTGATAATACAATCAGAGCATAAATGCTCCTTCTTGTCCAGATAATGAACTCCCGGGCTCCGAATCTTTTTCCTGAATGCATAAGTATTTATTTATGGTGTATGTTATGATGTATTTCAAATAATGGTTTTCCTCAGAGCATTCAGCAACAGCATTATCAGTTTTTCGTAAATGGGATATTATTATAAAACCCAATCTGAATCTGTCCGCGGTTTCTGTTCTCCTGGATCTGATTCATATAACCAGCTTCAATCCTCATATTTTTGTTGATGACATATCCTAAAGCTCCATACACTCTGTTTCTGTCGAAAACCGGACTGTTGAAGTGCAGAAAAATTTCGTTGTATACTGATGCATAAAGGGTTTTCGGCAGCATTTCCTTTTGAGTAATCGGAATATTCACTCCCAGCATGTAACGAAATCTCATTCTGAAGTCATCTTCCAGAAAACGTTCTTCCAAACGGTAACGGTGCTGAAGGTAAAAGCGTCCGAATTTCTGCCTGGTAATATACTGCTGGAAAATTCTGTGCTCAATATTCTCTTTTTTCTCACCGTTTACATAAGGCTGGCTCAGAATGAAACCATATCCCAATAAAACATTGTTATTATTTTCTGTAAGATCATATCCGATGCCTGTACGGATAAGTAACTGCTCGAGGTCTCCAACCGCATTGAAATTACGGTACTGGATCTCATTATGCCAGTTCAGCTTCTTGCTGATCTTGTTATTTCCAAAATACATATACCATGCTCCCGGATCATTTTTCTGAGCAAATGTCAGAATAGAACTCAAACCTAATACCGTGAATGCCAACTTCGTAAAACCCTTTTTCATGCTTATCAATTACTATTATCTATCGTTTTAAACAAAATTAATAATTTAAATCAATAACAGCAAACAATATTTTATAAGTCACTATAAAGAAATACGGATGCAATTGTCTGCATCCGTTTTCTCGTAAAAGATTATCCTGGAACCTTTTCTGTCAGAACAAAACTTTCACTTTGGTCAAAGTAATTACAGGTCATTGCATGCAGATCCATTGTCCAGCCATTGATTCCGTTTTCGGCACAGTCTTTACAGAAAGTCATGTAATCTGTTCCGCCTTGTTGATGGAGTCTTAGCTTTGTTTTAAAATTTTCAAGGTTTAAAGTATTGGAAATGGGGAGAGTGTCATATTTGCGGCCTGTTTGCACAGATTGGTTTTCATTATTAAAGTACTCGGTATTTCCATCTGAGACATATGCTTTGTAATGAGAAGCTCCCAATGCTTTTATAGCCTGAATATATTGGGGAAAATCGGCACCGTTTTTTACTTTCTGATGTTCTGCTTTAATGTTTTCAATGGTAAATTTCATTCTTTTGTATTTTCTGTTTGTTACTGTAAATTATTGTTTTTCATAAACAAACCCTTGGGTTCTGCTTTTCAAAACAAAAGCTAATTTAATCAGAAAATATAAATTTCATTTAATTTTTAATAAAACATCTGTATGAATATTTATTCGAAGCGGTCTTTTAAATAGTTCATATCTGCAATTTTACTTTCTATGGCATACACCACCAATCCTGCAGTATTTTTGGCTCCGGTTTTCAGCAGAAGGCTGTTACGGTGTCCTTCAACGGTTCTTGAACTTATAAAAAGCCGGTCTGCAATTTCAGCAGTGTTGTATTGTTTACAGATTAATTCCAATACCTCTTTTTCTCTTTTGGAAATATGGCTGGCATCAAAAATACTGGAAACTTTCTTTTTGGGTTCTGTAAGATTTTGGTGCAGTGCTTCCATAACTTCATTATTATAAAAGAAGCCTTTACTGTATACTTCCCGGATGGCAGTAAGCAATTCGGCGGGGCTTGAGTTTTTTTTAAGAAAGGAACAGGCTCCCGACTGTATCATATTGACAATAAACGCTTTTGTATTATAGCTTGTCAATGCAATAATCCTGATCTGAGGATATTTGATATGGATTTGCTTGGTTGCCTCTACTCCATTGATTTCAGGCATATTAAGATCCATCAGGATAATATCCGGCAGCTCTTCCAGGGTTATAAGCTCATCAAGCAGCTCTTTCCCGTTAGTAAAATCGCTTACCAGTTCAATATCTTTTTCTCTCTGTATCAATAATGCAATTCCTTGTCGAAACAGTGCTTCATCGTCTACAGTTATTACACGAATTATATCCTTTTCCATCTTATCAATATTTAAAATGTAAATTCTACAACGATTCCTTTATTGCTTTTACTTTCAATTTTCAGTGTTCCATTGATCAGTTCTACCCTGCTTCTGATATTTCGTAAGCCTAATCCTCCTTTCAATGTATTTTCATCAAGATTAAATCCTTTACCGTCATCTTTATAAATACAGGTGTTTTTTCCGTCTTTTCCCAAAAATTCTATATCAATATGAGTGCTTTCACCGTGTTTTATGGAATTGTTAATGAGCTCCTGAAGTATTCTAAAGATATGTAAATTTTTTTCATCTTCTGCTTTTGCAAAATATAAACTGCTGGAGTAAGTAACCTGCAGGGTTTTGGACAGGTTAATTTCCGAGCATAAGGCATCTATTGCAGCGTGCAGTCCGAATTTTTCCAAAATTGGCGGAAGCAGATCGTGAGAGATCTGTCTGGCACTTTCAGCCGTTTTATTGACCAGATGTATTATTTTATTTTTCAGATCATTGTATTCTTCTCTTGACAAATTATCAAAATCCAGGAGATGGATATTTAAAGAAACCACACTTAATTTTGAGCTGATGTCATCATGCAGATCCTGGGCAATCCGCAGCCTTTCTTTTTCCTGAGCGCTTATAATAGCATGGGTAAGATCTTTCTCGTATCTGACCTCCAGCTCTTTTTTCTGAATCAGATTTCTTGTTATTTTCTTATTTGAAAAATAATAAAAGATGATCAGCGTAACAGCCAGTAGGGTAAATGCCAGAAAGGTATAAACGATGGTTGAAATAATTGTATTCTCATTCATTTTGTAAAATCATAACAGTAATTACACATTTTTTCTACGGGAAGAAAGATATTCTGTCAGAATAAAGATCTGGTACACAATAAACATGACCACATTTAATACCCATATCTCCTTATGCAGTTTCCTGTTCATCACCGTATACAGATTTCCGGAAAGAAATATAACCGTACTGCTTATCAGATACAGCAGAAGTCCCAGACTTATATAATTGTATTTCTTTTCGGTATCCAGTATATTATATAAATGAAATAATGCCAGAATTATAATGGAATAAGACGTCACAAAAATTTCAAATAGGTTAAAAACATAATATTTTTCCGGATCTATCATATACTGTATAACGAGAACTATGGGAATGGTAACCAAAAGAGTACGTGCTGTTTTCTTCTGGTATTTTTCCGTCAGAATCTCATGAAAGAACAGCCCGAGTAACACAAACTGACCTATCAGATAATAATGGGAGAAAAACAGGTTATTGATTTTCTGAGAGTTCAATACATAGAAAACGATTTCGCATAGTAATATCCAGGCCAGATAGCTGATAAAAAATGCACAGGCTTTTCCGGAACGGGAAAAGCCTATACCGTATACTGCCAGATTAATCAGCAGAATGCCTTTTCCAATTAATGACAATATTTCAATCCAATGATCCAATGATCTTCGGTTTTTCAGGTTACAGGTTCCACCATTTTGTGGCAGAGCATACGCTTGGACAAGGAGTTGTCATATCATATACATAATACCCTTTATCATAGTCTACAATATCATTATTATCTGCATCTACCCCTACCAGCAGAAACTTAAATTCCCCTTCGTTGGTAATTGCATTATATCCCCGATACCTCGCAAACCCTTTGTCGTTAATGAAAATATCATGAACATCTTTGGCCGGGATAAGGTGGGCCCGGATAGATATTCCGTCAATACCTTTTGTATTTTCCCAGTTGCTGATCCATGTTTTGGCATCTTCCAATAAGACTGCATGTGTAGGTAGTTCCATCGTTTTTTCGTTTTAAATTATATATTAGGTTTAGAATAAAGTTACTGTAACTGTATATTACAAGTTATGAAAAAAAACTAACCATAGCGTGAAATAAATTCACATTAACTAACATAATATTTCTTTTTTTCAAAATTATAATAATAACGAATAGCAAAACTGCGTATTTCTACCCGTTTTTCAATTTGGCATTTAATACGCTGTTATCACTTTGCATTTCCATGTTCCTTTGTGGTATCCTTTACAGGAAAAGCCAATAACGATAACCTTTTGTTATCTACTGTAAAATATTTAAAAACCTGCATCATGAAAAAAATCATCTTTTTTGCAATCTTTGTTTTTCTAAGCAAGGGTGCAGCTACAAGTGCACAGACAACCACTGTAACTTTTGAAACTTCATCTGGCGGCAGCACCAATTTTACCAGCAATGGATATACATTCAATATCGTTTCACTGTCCGGAACTTTTAGAATACAAGGCAATTATCCCAATACCGGCTGGAACGGAACAGCGAATGACAATGTCTACATCGACAATACAGGAACCACCAATATCAATTCTCCATCATTCAGTATAAAAAGCAGTTCTTCATTCACGGTATCAACATTTTGGGTATTCCTGAGTAATTTGGCTTTAAATCAGTCAACCTCATCAGGAACGCTTATAATCACAGGGAAATTAGCAGGAGCCACCAAGTTTACCACCACAAAGACTTCCGGTTTTAATACAACATTTAATGCCGCAATGGGAACAACAGGCGTCCACAACGGATTTACTCCGATGACCTTTCCACCCTGAATAATCAGAATAACAGCAATACTGTAATTGATGAGATCCAGCTGCAATCAACCGGAGGATATGTCTATATGTGTCTCGACGCATTTACCTGGTCAAAAACTTCCACGCTGGGAATTTCAGAACCTACGATGAACGACAAAGGGAATATTTATCCTAATCCGACTTCCGGAGTTTTCTTTATGGATACTCTGAAAATAAACGGCAAAGTCTCAATCTATGACCAGTCCGGAAAACTTGTACAATCTGCAGAAGCCGTAGAAGGTGAAAATAAGTTTGATATTACCGGACTGCCGGACGGAATTTACCTTATCACAACAGAATCAGCAAGCTGTAAAGTCATTAAAAGGAATTGAAAACAATGCCTTACAAGCAGCTTAAATATTAAAAAAAACCGACAGGTGTCTGTCGGTTTTCAGTATTTTGAATACAAAAATCAGTTTTACGGATGCTGCTGCATTTTAGCAGGATCGTCATAGTTTACCATCCAGTTGATTCCGAATTGATCACTAAACATTCCGAAATAAGCTCCCCAGAAAGTATCTGCCATTGGCATTGTTACCTTCCCTCCAGCAGAAAGACCTGCAAATAATTTGTCTGCTTCTTCTTTAGATTCTGCGTTCACGGAAATAGCGAAATTATTTCCAGTCTTGAAATCAGAAGACCATTCTCCTCCTGTATCGCTTCCCATCAATATTGTTTCTTTAGAGATCGGAAGTGAAACGTGCATGATCTTGTTTTTATCTTCTTCAGGGGTTTCTTTTCCTTCCATTGGAGGCATTTCTCCAAATGTTCCGATATAAGGATATTCTCCTCCGAAAACCGATTTATAGAAATCGAAAGCTTCTCTGCAGTTTCCGTTGAATGTCAGGTAAACGTTTACTGTTGCCATAATTGTTTTGTTTTTTAAGGTTTAGTTGTATTTTATTGAGGTTTTTCAGATAAAGCTTTTAATCTTGAAAGTCCTTTCTGGTAATCTTTCCCTATGGATTTTTCCATATTCATAAAGAGTTTTATCAAAGTAAACGGATAAGGGATCTGCGAGGTAAATCCCCATGTCGCTTTGCTTCCGTTTCCTTCCGGAACTACTGTTACGTAAGCGTTTGCTTCACTTTCATAAGGAGTAAGAAATTTAATTTCCGTATCTATTCTTTTACCTGCCTCATCCACTTTTTCAATTCCTGACAGCCTTTTCCTGCATTTTTATTTTTACTGTCCCAGCAAACTTTTTCTCCCGGCTGCCCCGTTGTTCCCGTCCAGTCTTTTTTCATACCCGGATCAAGGTCATTCCATGGACTCCATTGATCCATTGCCTTTAAAGTGTTGGTATTCTGCCATACCTTCTCTACCGGAGCATTAATAGAAACTGATTTCTCGTATTTGCAATCCCCTGGAATAAAAGCAGCCAAAACTAATAAAATGATTAATAGTGTGGTTAAAAATAAAAAAAATCTTTTAAGTGTTCTCATCATACATGTGTTTTATAATTATTATCTGTGTTGGTCTATAAGAATCATATTGCCGTCCGGATCTTTCAGATAGATATGTTCAGGTCCTGAAGTTGTTTCATCAGCTTCCCTGCCTATTTCCACTCCGTTTTCTTTTAATTTTTTCTGAATTACGCGCACGTCATCAAAAGATTCAAGATTCTGTGCATTTTCATCCCATCCCGGATTGAAAGTAAGCATGTTTCCGTCAAACATAGCCTGAAAAAGCCCTATCAGTGTAGATCCGTTTTTCATAATCAGGTAATTCTGTTCTGCAGTTCCTGCCATTGTTGTAAAGCCAAGCTTCTCATAAAAGTCTCTGGATTTCTGAAGATCTTTTACACTTAAGCTGATTGAAAAAGCGCCTAATTTCATATTTCTATTTTTTTAATGCGAGTTTATAACCCGGGAAAATCAATCCCCAAACGAGGATTCCCAGAATCCAGAACCAGATTGGAGCCGGTAAAGAGATCATCATATAAAGGGTCATTAGCAAGAAAATAATCCCGCAGATTAATGCTGCGGTAAGTTTTCCATCATTTGAAATTTTTGTTGCTGTAAACCCGGAAACCACAGCTGCCAAAGCATAAGCAATGATGATAAAAAACAAAGCCATAAAAGGGGCCTGACCTACATATATTTTCAATGCTTCCATATCTCCGGCCGCTGCTTCCGGAGGTGGAGGATATAATGAATGCCCGATTTTTTCCACCACAGTAATACAAATGGATCCCGTGATAAGACCTGCCAATACTGCCAGTATTCTTCTCAGCATGATTATTGGTTTTTTAATTGGGTGGTAAACTCCAGAGTTCCGTCATAACTTTTCCAGTTGCCAGTGAACCCAATAGATTGTCCTTCAATTTTTTCTGTTTTCTTGTTCCATTTAAAGTTATAGACAAACTTTCCTTTAAAAAGTCCGGAATGTTTTCCTTTATTCTCTTCGGCAAATTCATATTCCCCAAATACGGTTCCCTGCTTCTTGGAATCTTTATATTTTGAAATGATAATTTTTCCTTCAAATTTTGCATAACTGGTATCCACAAGAGAATATCCTGAAACAAAATACTCCTGGTCATTTTTTTTATTCTGTTCAGAAATATTGATTTTCAGTTTCAGCTCCTGCCCTTTATTTCCGATAGTTCCTATGTAAGGCTTGCTGTTGTTCAGCCAGGTATTTGAAATATCCGGCATCTGTCCTAATACAAAATTGGCAGCAAGAATGAGAAGTAATAAAAGTTTTTTCATATGGTGTGATTTTTAAACGCCAAATTGTGCAAGGTGGTGGTTCAGATGTTTGGCAAACATATTATTCCACTCCTGAGCACTTAATTTCCCGAAAGAGAAAGATTCTTTGCCATCAAAAGCATCTGCTCCCAATTGCTGTGTTTTCTGAATAAAACCGATCAGTCTTACTTTTTCTTCATGAAAATTCTTCCTGGTAGTTATCAAAAACTGCGGTGCTGTAGGAGAATCTCTCGGGTATGCTTTTTCTCCTACAACTTTAGGTTTTACAAAAGTCTTCAATATAAATTTTGCAATAGATCCCGGTTTTTTATGTTTTTCGGGTTCATAAACCATTTCATAGGTTATACAGCAGTGTGCCAGCATTTGGTCTACCGTCATTTTTCCCCATAAGCCATGGGTATCTTCCACCAATCTGTTTATTCTATCAATATAGTTTTGAGCATCTTTTGCATCAAATACATTTTCCATATAATTTCTATTTTACTAGACAAATATATCAGTTTTTTTGCTTGATTTTATTGTTGTGCGAAAAAATTGAGGGGTATGGGGTACGATATTTGAGTTACCGGGTTATTGGTTGCTGGTTACGGGTTGCTAGTTGCGGAAATGTGATTAATTGTAAGGATGAAGATTGAGAAATAATGCGGGGATGTGGGGTTTGAGAATGTGAGTTTAGATGATATGGATTACCTTTTGGACTTATTTTTTGTTGTTATTATTTTGAATGATTTAATATAATTACTCATAACCAATAACCAACCATCCGGAAACTAGAAACCAGCAACTAACAACTAGAAACGAAAAAACCAGTAACCAGCAACAAATTAACAAGTAACTCAAAAACTACTCGCCCTCCTCCAGAGAAGTATTCTCAACCTCGATTTCCTGTGGTGTAGATTTTTTAAAAATAAACCAAAGTTTGATCTTTAAAGCAATCCAGCCTATAATGGCATATACCACTAAAAGAACACTTAAGTGTTTCAGGTATGGAAATGTAAGTTCTACAGACCCTTTATGAATTAATAAAATTTTGAAAGCCTGTAAGAAGGGAGTTAACGGAATAATATTCGCAATAAACTGTACAAAGGCTGGCATTGCACTCAAAGGCCATGTAAAACCACTGATAATGAAAGCCGGTGAAGCAATGACCATAAGAATCTGTGTAGCCTTCAACGCATCAGGAATCAGGATACTGATAAATACACCCAAAAATGAAACCGATCCCACGAAAACTGCAGTCAGAAGAATAAAATTGAGAATCCCTTCCGGCATCGGAACCCTGAAAATCATATGCATAAAGTAATAAATACCGACTATGAGAATAGAAAACACCCAGATCGGAATGACCTTAATAAGCATTGTTGGAAAAGCCCATTTTTTCATTTTCAGGTATTCTTTTACGAAAGATCCTCTTTCAAATTCAGCAGCAAAACTTACCGCCATCGCCAACAGAATTACCTGCTGTAATACTACTGCCAGCATTGCGGGCCACATAAAGATAAGGTAGTTTCCTGTTGTATTGAAGAGGGTTATATAATTGGCTTTGAATGGTTCATATTGTGTAGCAGCCTTTGCTGCAGGCATTCCTGCTTTCTGAAGCGCTTTAATGGAAGCTCCGGCAGAGAATGTTCCTATGGTCAGCTGGAGTGCTTTGGAAGCAAAATTTGCCGTTAAAACATTCCCTGTATTGATATAAACATTCAGCTCAGGATATTTTTTCTGAAGCATATCCCCTTCAAACCTTGAGGGAATAATGACTACAGCCGCCGCCTCGTGCCTGATCACTTCATCTTTGATGCTTAAAGGTTCCTGCAGATATCTGATAATCCTGATGCTTTTATTATCATCCAGCATTTCCGTCAATTGGTTGGATAAGGGCGTATTATCCCTGTCGACTACCAATACGGGCGTATTTTCAACTTTTCCGCTTTTGTAGACAAATCCCAGCAAGGTTGCATAGAAAACCGGTGCCAAAAAGAACACCGTCCTTAAGGTAGAATTGCCGATAAAAAGTTTGAACTCTCGTTTTAAAAGACGGAAAAATTCTTTCATCTGTATATTTTTATGTTTTGAAGAACAAAATGAAACTTACTTGAAGCTCCATCCGTTCTGTTTCATTTTATTTAAGGATTACATTGGCATTGACCAAAATACTTTTAGCCTTATTCATGTCTTTGGGTTTTACCTTGATCTCGTAAATTGCATCCTGCAGCTGGTAGTCTGGGTAAGCTGTTGTAATATCCGCATACTTCGTCAGCTGCTTGATGTATACGATAGTTCCTGTAATGTTTTCTTTATTATAAACCACCTGCATCGTCACCTCCTGCCCTTTTTTGTATCTTGAAATAGCACTTTCCGGGATGGTAAACCTGAAATAAGTGCTTTCCGGAATATATCCGTTGAACAGGGCAAAACCTGCCGTCGCCAGCTCACCGGTATTCAGGCTTATGGTTTCTATCTCCATATCGTTGGTAGCAATTATGTATCTTTCAGAGTAGGCAACATTGGCTTCCTGCAAAGCTCCTTTGGCCTGTGATGCCTGTCCGGCTGCCATTTCCACTTTTTCAAAGCGCGTTCCTCTTTTTACATCATCCAGTTCTGCCACTACAGCATCATATTGGGCTTTTGCACCCTGCAGTTTTGCATAGATTTCATCGTGAGCCTGCGGTGACATCAAGCTGTCGCGGAACATATTGTTTGCTCTTTTGTAGGATTTCTGCGCAAACTCATATTGTTCTTTCAATCCTTTATATTTGGCATGAAGCTGTCTCAGCTGATCGGCTGTAGCGCCGTTTTTAGCCATTTGTTCCTGAGCTGTGGCAGCACTTACAGCTCCCTGAGCCTGCGCTATTTTTGCAGAAACCTCCGGTACATCAAGCTGTGCCAGCGTGTCACCTTTTTTCACGGTCTGACCTTCGGTAACGTATATTTTTAAAATCCTTCCGGTAACTTTGGGTGCAAAAGAGATTACATCTTTTTTGGTTTTTCCTTCAGGTTCTTTGATTTTTTCATTTTTTTTGTCACAGCTCCCCAACAAAAACAGAGCAGCGAAGAGTATAGATATATTTTTATGCATCATTTAAATTTTTAAGGGATTAAATAAAATTTGGTGATATCCAGCTCCTGGGTAGACCTCATCAGTTCTATTCCCGCTCTTCTCTGGTTGAAAATGGCATTCTGATATTCCAGTTCAGCCGCTTCAAGGTCATTTTCCGCATCAATGAGCTGTGAAGATTTACTCATTCCGTATCTGAATTCTTTTTCTGCCTGTACGAGTGCATTTTTTGCGAGTTCTTTTTCTTTAGCCTTCAACGTAATCTGTGCGGAAGCAATATCATAATTGGTCTGATTATTAGCCAGATTCAGCGTCAGTTTTTTCAGTGCATCTTCTTTCTGGTTCTGAAGGACTTCTTTTCCAACTTTGGCTGTTTCTTCGGCGTGTTTTCCTTCCTTACCATCGAAAATCTCCCATTTAAACCCTACACCTGCCGTAATCAATGGAAATACATTGATATTATTAGGCCTCCAGTCCAGTTTTTTTCCTTCATATCCAAGTATCGGAACTGCCGGAATAATATTTTCTGAAGACTTGATTCTGTTTCCGTATAATCCGATATAATAGGCGGAGGCCATCAGCTGTACCTTGGGGATCATCCATGTTCTTTCGGCTTTTATTTTATAATCTGCAGCACTGATTCCATGTTCCAGCGCCCTGATTTCAGCTCTCTGCTCTATTCCTTTTTCTGCAGCAAGCAGCTCTACCGGAGAAAGTACCGGATCTATCATTCTGAGCCTGTCCCTGTTGATGCCTGTTAAAATATAAAGCTGGGTGAGAAGAAGTTCTTTTTTCCCTTCATATTCTACCATTTTAGCATCAAGGGTTGCCTGAGCCAGTTCAATTTTCTTATGGTCGTAAGGAGTAATCAATCCGTAACCAAGAGCTTTATCTGCTGTTTTCCTGTTGATATCCAGTCTTTTTTTACTTTCATCCAGCACCTTTTTAGATTGATGAATCAGGGCTAACTGGTCATACGCTTTAGAAATAGCTGCAATAACTTCGTCTCTTGTTTTCTCCAAAAGGATATCTTCAGATTTTTTCTTTTCTTCCACCGCTTTTTTCATGTATTTAACCTTTCCTCCTGAATACAGAAGCATTTTGGCATCTGCTTTTGCAATACCTGAAAATCCGGATACATTGAAATTGTTGTTGAATGCCCCTTCCGGAATAGTAATAAAGGGTGCGAGATTGAATTCCGGTGACGTAAGTCTTGCTGTTCCGTTAAGATAACCAGCCTTACCACTCAGTTCCAGGGTTGGAAGAAAGATATCTTTGAGCTTGTGTTCGTCAAGATCGGTAAGTTTGTTTTGGGTAATCTGCATTTTAAGGTTCGAATCCCGAACCATAGCACTATCCAGAAGTTCTTTAAAATCCGGCGCAGACTGTGCCCAGCCAAAAGCGGGGAAAGCAAAAAAACTAAACGTAAAAATCAATAAATTGTTTTTCATGGTTTATGTTTATAACAAATATAATGCAAAAAAAGATAAAATCCTTAAAGATAATTCTACAAAGTAGTGAATTTAAACTTAGTTTAAAATATGTTTAAGTTTTAACCCTTTAAAAATAAAGTTTTGGACGAAGCGTTTAAATGTTATTAAATCCTAAAAAATTTTGAAAAAGCAGGTAACTCTATTTTTTTTACGGTATTTTTATTGTGGTTTTTTGAAGGAATAAAGGCATAAAACAATATTTTATTTGAAAAACCAAATTTGAATTTTGGAAGCTGGTTTCTGTAGAACGACAATGTAAAACGGAGTGTAAGTTTAGGCTAAAGCCAAAGGAATTTACATTATTTAATAAATGGGCTAAAGCCATTTCTATTGAATAAAATTGGACTTATTCTCTTTATATTTTAAATTTTGGAGGCTGGATTCCTGCGGAATGACAAACGGAGTGGATAAACTTTGAAAAAACGAGCTGTACAATCAGCAAAATCCGTGAGAGATCATATTCAATAGGAACGGATTATTATCCTGAGCATAGTCGAAGGGAGTCCGTTTAATAAGATTAAAATATCAATTGGCTTCAGCCGAAACTTATATTACAACGCAATGTTCTCAAAATCACTATGGGTAGCTTTAATTCGTTCTCAAGGGCGTTTCACTCAGCAAGGTCATGACGAGTTCTCTTATTCTGAACAAAAACGTAAACTCCCCACATCGCTGTGAGGAGTTTACTATTATTATAATAAGCTGATTTACTTTTGAACGGCTTTTTTCATGGCAGCATCCGGACGTAAGATTCTGTAACGAACTTCGATATCTTTCGGTACATAAAATACCAACGGAAGTTTACTGTTATATCTTACTATCTCAGGCTTTAAGGTAACAAACTTTTTAGTCAGTTTTTTATCCAGACAAGCCATCAGAGTGCCTCCTGTTTCTCCTTTGGATTCCACTTCATAATAGTTATATCCCCAACCCTGAAGATCCTGAGTTTTCATTTCTCCCATCAGGAAATAATTGTTACAGTCTAACATTTTTTCTGCTCCTACAAAAAGTTCAACTTTTAAATCGTTTTCGTTTTTTGCTACGGGAAGCTGAATATATACTTGTTTATATCCTTCTTTTGCTTTTGGGAACATTTCAATCTGTAGTTTTTCAAACTTTTCTGCTTTCTTTTGTGCAAAAGCATTTACTCCAGCCATCAATACCAATCCTGTAATTAAAGTTTTAGAAAATTTCATCTTTTAATAATTTTTTTAATTTATATTGTCTTAATTCCAAAAACTATTCCAAAATTAAACAATTGTTTGATTTTTCGATTTAATTCTATTTTACTTGAAATCTATAAACAAAAAACTGCAGTTATTTTTACTGCAGCTTTTATAAATTATTCTGAAATTACCACATGAGTTCCTTTTGTATGGGCATTCATCTGTGGCGCATAATAATTCTGCATGGTTGTAATTCCGTTAGAGAATTTCCCTGATGCATTCGCTACTACATCATACTCAAAAACATATTTTCCTTTCGGCATGTATTGAATATAAAAGTTGGTAGAAGCATCTTTGGTTGACTGGTAGTATCCAAGGTTATTTTTCCACTGGTATCCTGACAATACATCTACAGGTTCAAATCCTGCTGCCCGCATATCCTTAATATGGATAAATTCCATAGCTCTGTCTGTGTTCAGAATCATTCTAACGGTTACCTTATCTCCTACTTTTAACGGTGTTTCTGCCGAAATTTTCTGAAGTTCTTCTCCGTTTACGGTTTTCACTTTTTTATAGAGTTCTTTCGTTACAGAAATGTAGTTTTCTGAAGATTTGATTTTGTCAAGATCTTCATAATACTGCCAGAATAATCCTCCCTGAACAATTCCGGGACCTGGTTTTGTAACGGTTACGGTTGCTAAGTTTTTATCTACAGCCTCTGGTTTCAAAGTTGATTTTACGTAGCCTGTAGCCTGTGTCTGAGGAGTCACTTCTTTTCCGCCCCAAATGATAGTAGCTTTATCACTTTCTGCCCCGGTCCATGATTTTCCTGAATTCAAAATCGTAAAGATCACTTCCGCAGTACCTCTTGAGCTTCCCCATGAATTAACTTCTTTCTGGGTGACCAGCCAGATTTTCATGTCTTCAATAAAGTTTTGATCGTTAGGTTTTAATGTATTGAAAGCTTCCAATGCTCCGGCATGGTTGACCACTTTTGAACCGAACCATCCCCAATCGTTGAGGTTTTGTTTCCAATAGACTCCTTGTGTTTTCGTATCTGTGGAAGTTTCCTTCAGGTAGGTCATTAATTTATCAGATACATCTTTCAGTCCATAATTATTCATCAATAATGCTGCACGGTGAAGTCCGAAGAATGTGAAATCTGTGATCTTCGCTGTTTTTGCTTTTTGTTTTACCCGTGTTTTCAGGGTAGCCCCTTTTCCTTTCAAAGGATATTGCTGTTCCCAATAGTTTCTGGTGTCCAAATAATCCATAGCCCAATTGTTCCAGACATTCCCTTTCTTCACATCAAAATATTTATTCACCTCATTGTCTAGATACTGGACCAATTTAGCCACCAGATCTTTTTGATCTGCACTTTGATAGTCTTTCACATGATCTTTCAACCAGGAATTGATTTTCCCTAAATTTTTAAGGGTATATAATGACGTTCCGTAAGAACTTGGGTAGCCAGGATACCAGGAGAATCCGCCGTCAGGATTCTGCAGTTTTTTGAAATCATCCCAATCCTGATTGATAGAGTTCTTCATTGTATTGACATCGAATAATAATGCCAGTTTCTGCATCTGCTCGCCTTCGTTTTTACTTTCCAGCACCCAAGGAGTTTCTTCCAGCAGCAACTGTTTCAGCTCCTGATTTTTTTCAAGATTTGAATTTAATAATCCTTTGTTCTGATATTCTTCAAAAATCGTTTTCATTTTCGGATTGGCTTTGAATATTTCTGACGCCAGCACATCCGCAAACCATTTATTGAAGATGACATCCGCAGAATTATTCTGATCATTCTTCAGACCTGGAAGGGCAAACATGATCTCCCAGATCGGATTCGTCGTCAGTTCTAACGTATTGGAAACATTAGAAGCTGTTGCAGATGTATTATTTTTAAGGTTATCCAGTACAAATGTTTTGGTTTCGCCCTCTTTCACAAAAACCGGAACGGCATCTGTAACCAGCATTCTGTTGGGCAATACAGCTACGGCCTGTTGTTCACCATCTGAATAAGCTCCTGCTTTGGCAACCACTTTAAAAATAATTGAAGAAACATTGTCAGGAACTTTCAATTTCCATGTCAGTGCGTTACTTCCGTTTTCATTCAAACTGAAGTTTTGTACTCCGGAAGTAACGCCAAATTTTGAAGAAATATTTTCATTGGTAAAGGCATCCAGAATCTGTAATTCGGCAGAACCGTTCAGCTTTTTATCAGTAAGGTTGGATAGTTTCGACTGTAGGTTCAACTCATCTCCTTCTCTCAGGAATCTCGGATAGTTGGGTGTTACAGAGAATTCTTTCTGGGTTACCACTTCTTTTTCCAACGTAGCTGCTCTTGCATCTTTGGTGTGGGCAAGGAACATCAGTTTCCATTTTGTCAGTGCTTCCGGAGAGGTGAATTCGAAGCTTACATTTCCTTCGACATCGGTCTTAAGATCCGGATAGAAAAAGGCTGTTTCATTCAGATTTTGTCGAACTGCCACTTTATCAAGTTCTTTTGCTACACCATCCAACACTCCGCCTGCATTAGAAGCTACTGCATCTGTTTCCGTAGCTTCTTCTTTCGCTATAGGAGCAGCTGGAAGAGCCACCTTCGCATTTCTCATAGCCCTGTAGCTTGTAACTTCTGAAGCAGTTACACTCTTAGGTTTAGGGCAACCATTATATTGAGAAGATCCCGGAACAGTAGGACAAGCATCATCTTTATCAGTAATACCATCGCCATCAGAATCCCATTCCATACCAAACCTTCCATCCAACCAATTAAACTGTGGCAACTGCACATATCTGTCTTCGAAATATCCTAATCTTTTCTGATAACTTTGCTGCTGCAGGTAATTGCTGATCCCATAAGAAGTCATCATTACAAATGGAGTGTATAGTTTTCTCCAGTTAAAGCTATTGGAAGCAAACTGATCCAGGGACATATCGTACATATTGGCCAATACCTCTGCATTGATCTTTTCCTTATCATTTCCGGTTACTTTTACTGTCCATTTTTCCTTAGCGTTCGGTTCAAGCTTATCTCTGAAGGTTACCGTTTCGATTTTCAAAGGTTTTTCCGTGTCTTTTATTTTTAATGAAACAGACTGTGTATTTACATCATTGAATGCCACCAGCTGAAACTGAAGGTTCAGATCTGATACACTTTTATCCTTAGGAATTTCAACGGTGTATTCCAATATTCCTTTTTTCATCTGATGAATTTCTGAAACGGTTTTCCCGGATCCATCCTGCACAAAAACATTCACTAATGCGTCAGGAACTGCTGAGAAAACATAGACTTTAGCTTTTGTTTCTCTTGACAATTCTTCTTTTGGAGCGATCACCGTAAGGAAAGTTTTCTGGGTTGGCTGTAAAGCTTTTTTATCCCAAACACTGAAATACTGAGACGTTTTTATGGTGTCTTTTCCTTCTCTATTGAACAGTTCCAGCTGATAATCTCCCGCTTCAAGTTTTCCTAAATCAAGGACTGTTGCAAGTTGAGCATTGTCAGTGGATGGCTGCTGTTGCTTTTCTAGCAGCACTTTTTCTGTTTTCCAGTTTCTGATCTCATCATTTTTATCAAAAAGATCATGCGGAAACTTGCTGATAAATTCTTCTTTTGAATATTTCGGAAGGTTCTGAACATCAGACTTAAAGTTATTCCTGAAAATCCTGTCCGGAGCGGTTAGCTTCGATAGTTTAACCTGATACGGCTTTTTAAGATTTTGGTCATTATAATTTTTGGTTTCAACTTTTATTTTTACATCTTCATTCACAAAAGTATTGCTGATATTTTCAGCCTGAATATAGTGTGAAACAGAGGCCACTTTCAATTGTGTATTGGCTGTTTGTGTCTCTCCATTGATGTCTGTCACAGAAGCATTGACAGCATAGTTATCAATCTGAATTCCCTCCAGTTGTTCATCTTTTTTAAGTTCCAGACGAATCGTAAACTCTCCTTTTTCATTGGTTTTTGCTTCACCCAGCATTGAGTTTTCATTATCATCATTCTGCGGATACCAGCTGAAATATCTCCATCTGATATTCTGTTTTTTAATTTCGTAGTTCACCGTGGTATTGCTCAGCGGAACACCGGAAAACATAACCGCTTTTCCTTTCAGCTCTATTGTCTGGCCATATTTGTATTCTTCTTTTACAGGGTCAAAGGTTACTTCAAATTTAGGTCTTTTGTATTCTTCTACCCTGAAATTTTTATATCCCTGGCTTTCTCCTTCTATTCTCAGGTAAAAATTACCGTTCAGCTTTCCTTTCGGAAGAATGAAGCTTCCATGATAAGATCCAAATTCATTGGTGGTAAACTCCTGTGAAGATACCTCTTCACTATTGGTATTCAATAACGTTATTTTTTGTTTAAATCCTGAAAGAACGGCTTCCACTTCTTTATTCATTCTGGTATTGATCACCTTGAAATAAACAGTCTGCCCGGGACGATAAATCCCTCTGTCAATGAAAATCTGAGCAGTTGATCGGGTTTGTTTGTTCGGATTATAATCTTCAGCAAATCCTCTGTTTCCATAGACCTGCATGATCTGGAAATCATTTGTCTTAGGCTGCTGGATCAGGAAAGTTCTGTAATAATCTTTGCTGTCTGTGGAAGGAAACTTAAACACACCGTTTGCATTGGTTGTTCCTTCTATTGTATTTAGCGTTTTATTGGAGACAAATTCATAAAATCTAATTCCTTCATTCGCTAAAGTTTTTCCAGTTTCACTATTAACCAGTTTCAGCTCATCGGAAAGAGGATTTCTGTCTGTTTTAGACTGATAAATAATCCTGTTTCCTGAAACCAGAAAGTAAAAATTCTGCCTGGAATCCATATCTTTCATATCAGCTCCTGCCACCATGAATTCGGCCACATATATTCCCGACGGAAGCGGTTTAACTTCCAGTGAAGTTTTATGGTTCTGATAATCCTTAGGATCAGGAAGCTGGAATATTTCTTTCCTTACCAGATTCTTTTTCAGTTTTCCGAAGGTATTGGAATAGGAGTTCGCAACATATTGAAGCAATGATGTAAAATCGTCTTTCACTTCATAAATATTCAGGGTAAATTCTGATACATTCTGATATTCTGCCACAAAATGAACCGGCAGATTATTTTGTGTCTGAGATTCGTATTTGAGAGTCAGATATGGATTGACAATCTGAGCTTCTCTGCTTTTGATATTCTCCAGGAAAGGAGATTTAGGATATTCACTTTTAGCCTGAGCAGCTATTGCAAGGGCTTCTTTAGGTTTTTTCCTGTTAACAAGCTCATCCATGATATCTCCCATGACCACCACTTTATAATCTCCTTCTACATCAGATTTCAAAAGATTCTGAAGCTGCTCAAGTTTATCTTTACAATGATTGAAGTTACAGTTCTCTGTAATCTTTTCCTTCATGAAGTACAGCTTTGAATTTCCGGTATTCTGAGCAATCAGTTCTTCATAAATTGTGTTGATTACCGTACGGTTGGCTGCCAGTTCATTTTTGGTGAAAATATTGTTTTCAGACAGAAATTCTATTTTTTTCAATGCATACCAATCCGACAATGTTGGAAAATAGGCTATATCACCCGGTCCTGAAAATATGTTCTTATATTTTTCCAAAGAAACCTTTTTCATTTCAGGCTTTTCCTGATCAAGCTCCCCGAAACTTTTTGTCAGATAGTTTTTATAATCTAATTTACTCCAGGTTTCAATCTGTGAAATGTCCTGAGAGTTGATATTGGTTCTTCCGTTTATTTTCCATGAATTCTGGTTGTAATAATCCATGAAAAAGCCATTCAGCAGAACTTTGTATACCAACTTTCCATCTCCGCTCACTTTTCCTTCCGACTCTTTAAGTTTTTTGAAAAATTGAGAAGCGGAATCATTCTGATCATCATCCACCGTTTGGTTTACAATACTGAATTCCGCTTTCAGGGAACGGATCAGCTCGAAGGCATTATTTTCTTTCATGGCTTGTTTTTGTATGTCTAAAATAATGGGAAGATTAGATTTATAAGCCCCTTTTGCACTATTATCAGCCACTTTTTTCCATTGGGTATCGTAATATTTTTGTGCAGATACCGTTGAAAGGCTAAGCATTATAAGCAAAAGCAGAAAAATCTTGGAAAATCTTTTCATATATATTAATTTTGATAAATGAACTTCTTAAAAATACTGAAAAAAACTGTCATCGACAGCCAGGTGTATGTTTCCCTTATGGGAACTCTTTTTGCGGTATTTTTCATGAAAGAGCAAAACACATTCCGTTTCCCTACTTTTGCACTTATTTTCATTACTTATTTCAGTGGTTATCTGTATACTAAATACCAATATACCAGGCATTTTTTCAAAATACTGGTCTTAAATGCCATTGCAGGAATTGCCTGTGCTTTTTTGATCATTCACAATCATAATGAAATAAGGCTTTTGAAATGGTTTATCATTGTTGTGCTGGGATTGCTTTACAACAGCTTTTTTCTCGATGTCTATATCCGGAAAATCCCTTTACTGAAGGTTTTTTACGTAGGATTGGTTTGGGCTCTGGTCAATTGCTGGCTTACGCTGCCGGATTTCAGTATGCCTATCTTTCTGATCAGTTTTTTCTTTATCACCGCACTTGTTCTTCCTTTTGATATCCGGGATATGAACAGTGATACGGTAAAAACCTTTCCCATGCTGATAGGGGTACAGAATACCAAATATATTGCCTACGCACTTGTTTTCATCAGCAGTATAATCTCAATTTTTTATCTCGAATTTCAATATGCGCTTGCTTTTTTTATGGCAGGCATTATAACTTATATTTTTATTTATTTCTCTGAAAATAAAAGAGATGACGCCTATTTTTCGTTCGGGGTGGAAACTTGTTCCGCACTTCCTTTTTTATTTTTACTAATAATGAAGTATTTTTGACGAATGATTATCAAGAAGCTTTCCCTCTACAATTTCAAAAACCATTCTGAGAAAAAATTTGAATTCTCCCCGCAGATCAACTGTTTTGTGGGTAATAACGGTGTAGGAAAAACCAATATTCTGGATGCTTTGCATTATTTATCGGTAGGAAAAAGCTTTTTAGGAAATACAGATCTTAACAATATAAAAAAAGAGGAAGACTTTTTTACCATTGATGCTGAAATTCAGAATGAAGACAGCGAAGATATGATCAGAATTACCCAGCCCAAAGAAGCTAAAAAGGTAATCAAAAAGAATGATAAAAGCTATGACAGGCTTGCGGATCATATCGGCTATCTTCCCAGCGTAATGATATCGCCCTATGACTCCAATCTTATTTCAGATTCCGGGGAGAGCAGACGGAAGTTTCTGGATTCTATGATTTCCCAGACAGATTCTGAATATCTTTTTGACCTGATCCAATATCAGAAGACCATTCAGCAGCGAAATGCTTTGCTTAAGTATTTTGCCAAGAACAGAACCTGGGATAAAGATTCACTGGAAATCTATGATGACCCGATCACCAGATTCGGGACTAAAATCTTTAAGAAAAGAAAAGAGTTTGTAGAACAGCTCAACCCTATTGTTAAGAATTTCTATCAGATTATTTCCGGTGGTAAAGAAATCGTCTCTGTTATTTATGAATCCCATTTACTGGAAGATTCTTTTGAAAATCTTTTAAAGGAAAGCCTCGAAAAAGACCGTATGCTGACCTATACTTCAAAAGGCATTCATAAGGATGATCTCCTTTTCGAAATGGACAATATTTTAATCAAAAAAACAGGTTCCCAGGGGCAGCAGAAATCTTTTCTGATTTCGTTGAAACTGGCCCAAATGAGTCTTGTGAAGGAGCTTACCAAAAAAACACCTATCCTTTTACTGGATGATATTTTTGATAAACTTGATGATACCAGGGTTTCACAATTGATTGAATTGGTGAATAAAGAAAGCTTTGGTCAGATTTTCATTACGGATACTCATAGGGAAAGAACTGAAAGTGTAGTGAAGAAGATTAATGAGGAAAGTATCATTTTTGAGGTGTAATTCGGAATCACTTTTTCTCCCTAAATATGAACTTTTTGAATTAGGCAGCCAGCTGAGAAGATCTTCCGATTCAGTGATTACGAATATTGTAGAAGGCTATGGAAGATCATCCTATAAAAATGATTACATTCGCTTCCTGATTTATAACCATGCAAGTAATGATGAAACAATTAATCATTTGGAAAAAATTATGATATTATATTCTATTTTACCTTAGAATTTAAACTTTAAGAAATGAATACAACATATTAGGTGGAAAGATCAATATTTATAAAAAATGGGTCATAGAAAATTGGAATAAAAACAATTTACAATAAAAAAACAGAACCAAAACTCGAAACCCAAAACCTGAATTCCATAACCCGAATCACGCAACCCGAAACCCGTCCCAACTATGAAGAAGAAAAAACGTGAATATCAATCCTCCGAACTGGTAAAATCTTTTGCCAGAATTTATGGCTTTGAACATAAGCTTATTGCATTTGACATTAAGGATTTCCTTGAAGAGTATCTTGACGAAAGCCTTTTTAAAGAAATAAGAAGTGTCAATATTGAAAAAGAATGTATTATTATCACCATAAATTCTCCGTTGCTGAAGCATGATTTTAAAATGCGTAAAAGCTTTTATCTCAAAAAGTTTCAGGATAAATTCGGAGCAGAGAAGTTTAATGACCTGCAAATATTATAAAAGTAAACGTATATCGAAAAATGCTGCCCGTGGGCAGCATTTTTTATTTTATATTAATGTTCTTCTGATTTATTAGAAATGGTACTGCTCATCAGGTCGTCTGCTTTTTTATCCAGCCCTGAGCTTAATGGCAGGAAGAATTTCAACGGATGCTTGATAAAATATCTGAATATTTCCTTATAGATCTCACTTACCTGTCCGAAATTCATTTTCCTGGACCGGAATGCCAGGAACATGGATAAACTGAAACTTACCAGGAAATTGAAGAAACCGATCAGGAATACTGTTAAGAAAGACATCCAGAATGTGTAGGAATCTACTGAAAAATCTTTTCCATACAATCCTAATGCAAAGTTACCGGCAGCAAAGGTAATGTGTCTGATATCGAGATCGAGACCGAAAAACATCCCGACCGGCGCTGTAGCACCCAGGAAAACACCAAACCAGAAATTAGAGATAATTCCCGGCCAGTTTTTAGCATAATATTTTGAAAGTCCTTTGGCGAATTTTTTTCCAAAAAAGCTTCTGATTGAAAGGTTTTTAGCAATTCTTTCCGGAATCTGATAAAAGACAGAGTTGTTCCCGATATTACCGGAAATAATCCCTGAAATAAAAAGATAAAATCCGGCAATACTGGCATGCAGAATCGCTTTTGATTTAAAAGGATCGAGGTCTTTCAACAATTTATCTGATCTTTCTACGGCAAGATTTTGGGAGAAAAACACATCCAGCCCGTAAATAATGGCAAGAGCTACCGGAAATGCAAGCAATACATTTCCTACAAAGGCAATAAACTGGCTCCTGAATAACTTGGAGACAAGATGGGCAAATTCCGTATTATTTCTTTGGGCATTTCCTTCCTCAGACAATACTTTTGTCATGGTAGCTGCCGTCATCGCCGGCTGTTTTGTCGCCAGGGTAAATCCCATCAGGTAAATCATCACGAATCCCATTGCATAATTCATGGAATATAAAAAGGCGTGAGAAAAATCACTCCCGGGAATATATCCATACAGCATTTTCAACACACAAAGTGCTCCTACAATGATTCCGCCGCCACTTGCTTTGTAGAACATCGTCATATATTCCTTTCGGGTAGAAGTAATATAGTGAGTTCCGGTTTCTGCGGTGTGGTTGGTTATAAGGTGTGAGATCAGCCTCGTGCTGTCATTGATCAGGTCTGAAATATTATTTTTATGAGACTTATAGTTCAGAATATTAAAAACCAGCTGTTTGGATTTTACCTGAACATCTTCATCGGTATCAATAACCAGCAATTGTACAATATCATAAATTCTTTCGGTCTGCTGGCGGATTTTCAGAAGAGACTGGTTAATCTTCCCTGAAATACCATATTTAGCTGAATTTTTAAAAGCAATATTCACAAATTCCAGGCATTGTTCTGAATAGATTTTAATCTGCTTATATCTGCTGTCTTTGGAATGTAACTGTAATTGCGGATCTTTTATAAGGTCTTCAGCCAATGTTTCCAGCTCATTCTGAAGAGCAAGAAACGGATTATCCAGATTCCTGTACTGCGGAGCCATGCGCACCACCTCCACTTCCATAGCCATTCCTGTAACCCTCCAGGAAAGAATGTTCATTGAGAAAATAAGCTCTTTTTTTACATTGGGTTTCAGAATAAAATCTGAAGCTCCCAATATATTTAAAAACTCATCAATTTCATTTTCAGGAAGATTATGGAGGTATTTCAGATCCTTTTTCGGTCTCAGACTGACGTTATCAATCATATACCACACTGTTTTTTCGTTTTCAACAGGTGGTAAAACCTTATTCAGGATTCTTTTTTTAAGTTCCGGAAAGAAGGCATTTTCTGAAAGAATATTAGCTTCTGTCAGAGAAAGGTTGAAAGGTCTTCCTTTAAAAATATTGTGAATATAATATTTAAAGTTCTCAGCAAAATTCGGATTGCTTCTGAAAAAATTGAGCACATCTGTGAAATCTGCCTCTTTTATAGTCTCTAAAAACTCTGCAAAAGGTTCTAAAGAAAGGGTTTCGTTCTTAAAAGAAAAATATTTTTTAAGAACTGACTCAAAATTTGTGCTGGAATTAAAGAATTTCATTAGTACAAAGATACTATTTCAAACTCACATTCCTCATCTGTCTCATAATCCAATTATGCTTCTTTCTTAAATACGGCGATGGATTTTTAGGATCATACTTCTTCGGATTAGGCAATACAGCGGCAATCCAGGCTGCATCTGAGACACTTAAATCCTTCGATGATTTCCCAAAATAATACTGAGCTGCAGCTTCCACACCAAATACCCCCTGTCCCATTTCAATAGAATTCAGGTATCTTTCAAGAATAATATCTTTAGTCCATACTTTTTCGATGATGAAGGTATAGACGGCTTCCAGTCCTTTTCTTACCCAGCTTCTGCCCTGCCAGAGAAACACATTCTTTGCAGTTTGCTGTGAAATGGTACTTCCTCCTCTTATTTTTTTGCCTTTCTCATTATATTTCATGGCTTTTTCGATCGCTGTATAGTCGAAACCATCATGAACAAAGAATTTCTGATCTTCTGAAGCGATTACGGCTTTTTTCACATTGCTCCCCATTTCATCATAGGAAATATAATCCCTGTGCAGTTTTCCGTATTCAAAAAGTCCTCCTATCTGGGTAATAGTAATTGGTGGATTAAAGAATCTACCCCAGATGATAAAAACTACATTCAGAACAAGAATGATGAAGATAAGCTGTTTAATTTTTTTCCACATAACGTTATAAAAGGAAAGGCAAAAATAAGCAAATAGTACGAGTTACTGCAATTCTTTCATATAAGTAAGCTGATAATCCGGTAGAAGTTCAGGATGAAAGATCTTTATGTAATCTTTTAAGATAAGATCTGCTCTTACCACACCGCTTTCGAAGAAATCATTTGCCTTCAGTTTCTCTTTTCCTGCAATAGTATATACTTTTCCTTTGTTGAATACATCCAGCTTTCCGTAGAAAGGATTCATGCCCAGCATTTCTTTTTTCGAAGCGTGGCTTCCTGCATTCACCCAGTACTGAACTTCGCCTGCCTTGGCATATACCTCTTCAAAACTCATTGTCAGCGCTTTTTCATCCTTATTATCCTTCATAATATAATTCGCATTGGCATCCGAAATATAGTGGGCTACGGAAGTATTTCCACCTGGAAGATACCATACATTACCATACATTTCGTTCGCCAGGACAACAGGTTTTTCTTTTGCTTTTAACGCAAGCTTTTTCAGATTACTGTAGTTTTTCTCTACTTCCTGATATTTAGCTTCCGCTTCTTTTTCTTTTCCTAAAAATTCTCCGAAAAGTTTAATATAAGCTGTTTTTTCCAAAGGCTTCTGCTCCAAGTATTCATCAAGGAATATAACCTGAATACCGTTGTTTTTTAAAAGCTCATAAGTATTGTCGAAGCTGGCAATGTGATTGGTAAAAATAGCATCAGGCTTCATAGAGATGATCTTTTCCACGTCATATTTCTGTTCGCTTCCTACGTTTTGGATTTTCCCTTCTTTAATCAGATTTTGAATTTTTCCTGAATAAATATATTCCGGACTGGAAACTCCTATAATTATACTTTCCGCTCCAAGCTCTGAAATATATCCCGCCATACTTGCGTTCAGCAGGATAATTCTCTTAAAAGGAGTTTGATTTTGTTTGAAATCATAAGTAAAATTCCCTGATTTTAGCTCCAGGGTACCATCATGTTCCTTAAATTGGGTACGGGCAGAGATATTTGTCCAATCTGAGGATGAATTTTTTGATTCTCTTTTACAGGCAATTAGCGAGAAGACCGTAAATAAAAGTAAAATTTTCTGTTTCATGTTTCAAAGAACGGAAAAAAGTGGTATATTTGCAACCGTTAAACAGCAAGATAACAAAAGGCCTCGTGGCGCAACTGAATAGCGCATCTGATTACGGCTCAGAAGGTTACAGGTTTGAATCCTGTCGAGGTCACCAAAAGCCAAATGGCGCCAGCTGTCTTCAGCTGGCGCCATTTTTTTAATAAAGTTTCAGATCAAACCCCTTATTGAAAATACTTGATTAGTATACTCTTTGTGTTAGCAACTCCAATTCTTTACTTGCTACTTTCTTGAAAACCTTAGATCACAAATAATGATTCAGTAATTAAGTTCTACAAAAAAAATACTTTCAGATTCCATTTAACATTTAGATTCTATACATAAAATCCGAGAAGCTAATGTCTTCTCGGATTTATTTATATACTTTGTTAATCTTTTTCTAGATATGGGCATTGCGCTCACGCCAACAGGAGATTAAATTAAATAAGATACTATAACTATATGAAGGGATTCTTTTTGCAGCAGGTTTATTCATTGTCTTTTTTTTTATCTTCTCCATAGATTTTTTTAAGTTTTTCAATTTGCTGAGCTTTCTGTAAAGAATCTATTCTTCTTTCTTTTGCAATAAATTCTGGAGTATAACGAATAGAAAACTTTTTTTGGGAATAATGGATAGATGTAAAAAAATTAATAGTTATAAATAAAACTATTGACCAAACAATTATACCTCCTATTATATTCTTTCTTTTAGGCAGATTATCAAATTCCAAATTATACTTTTTCCAAACATTATTATTATGATCAAGTGTTATATAATTGAATATTATTATAATAAAACCTACGATATACAATGATAAGTCTGAAATTGATTTTGGATTTATATTATTAATTATATAATAATAATTTTGAATAGAAAAAGCGATCCAGAATTCAAGAACTATCATTACCAAACCAGCTCTAAACCCGTTCAAAAAATTTCTAAATGGAAATGATGTCCATATCATTGCCTTATATATTTTATAGAAAAAGTAATAATATGCTCTTTTTATTTTGTTCATAGAATTTGTTTATTGTTTCATTGCTCCTGGCCAAATTTGCCAATAGGGATTAAAACTATTTTCTTGATTCAATCGAGATTGATCATTAAATGCTCCCGGATGTTCTGCATTACCTGTCCAACCTCCCGGATAAAAAGCGTCTACACCAAAATATAATATAGATGGCACAGCTCCTACAGCTGTTAACCCATAAAGTCCCACCCCTGAATTAAAATAAAATTTACCTTCAGAAATTTCTCCTTTTTGGAGTGCTCTATAATCTAACACAATACCAATTCCAACGCTTACTTTTCCGGCAATTCCTCCCCATTTTGCTACAGAAGAAGTTGGAAAAGATGCTTTTGTAGGTGCCATGCTTCCAAATTGGCTCAGGTTTCTTCCTGTTAATTGATAATTGGCAGTTATTCCCCTTCTGATTCCCTGTCCATACATTCTTTCTGCATTCAAACCTCCTTTTATTACTGATAAAGCTGCTGCTGCTCCAAAAAACCAATTTCCCCTACTCCCCCAGGTATACATATCCTGGAAACTAGGCATATTCCTTGTGCGCAACCATGCAAGCGGATCTTCTCCTGGTGCATTTGTAATGTTATATACAGGTCCCACGCTGTTGGATCCTCCGCTATAATCGCCATAGCCATAGCCACCCCAAGGATAATAGTAAAAGCCAGCAGGCAGATAACTTCCGCCAGGATTATTACCTACTACCACTTCTTCGATAAGGCGTGGATTATTGGCACCGCCCGGAGAATTAGGAGGAATTGAACAGTCAGGAGGACAGTTTGCACTTTCTCCAAACAGCCCTGTGGGATCTTTAATAGCTATAGGATTATTAAAAGCATATCCATAAGCATCTAATGACAAAGAACTTAAAGGATCATGCTGTATGAATCTTCCCAGATCAGGCATATAAGAACGGGCATTCATATCATACATTCCTGTTTCCTGCAATTCATTCTCCAGATAGCCGTATTTATAATTAGGATTACCTAATCCTATATTATTATATCCTTCATGCTTTAATCCAAAAGGATAATAGTTGTTTTCTTCAATGATCTCTGCTGCTCCACTGGTTCCTTTAAGGTAACTTACCCTTACATTTCCAAGGTGATCTGTATAATTGTAAATATACTTACTTTTGGTAAAATCATAATATCCTTCACTTGTTGGTACAAATTGAAGCCCTGAGGGTGTAATTGGAGTTAATAAACCTGCATAAGAAGAATATTGAAATCCATCAATATACTCTGTGGTAGTTATTGAGTTTAAAGTACCTGTATATGTTTTAGCAACTTTAGTGCCGTCTGCTCTATAAATATATTGAATAGTTCCCTGTTTTTTTGTTCCAGGATTTATATTTATATTATTAGGAAGATTTAGGAAATTATAATTTATTGTATTTATTCCTTTATCTAAATGATTTTTCATATTCCCACTGTCATCATAAGTAATTGTATTTCCTCCAATGGGGTAGCCTGCTCCATTATTAGTGGTATCTTTTACTCTTACAAGCCTGTTGCTGTTATTATCATAGGTATAGCTTAATCCATCAGCATACTCAGCAAAAGTACTGTTTTGCGACTTTCTAAACCTGGATAGATACAATATATTCCCATTGGCATCATACTCAGCACTTTCGTTGAAGTAATAAGCATTTGGATTTGTGGCATTAGGTTCCATATAAAGTCCGCCTGAAATTCGGTTTACTCCATCATAGCTATAATCGTATCTTCTCAATATGCCATCACTTTGAGTGGCCCAGTCGATCTCTGCAATATTTCCGCTATAGATTGCATTATTGCTTTGAGGATTTGTGTATTTAAGTTCATATCCGAAAAGCTTATTATTTAAGCTGTTAGGATCATTAACATGAGTTAAAGCCCCACGTGTATTGTACCGGTAAGCCAGTGACTGTATACCATTACCTACATTTTTATTCTGAAGCTGTCCCAGCTCATTGTAAATGTATTCAGCAAGAGTTTCTTCTGCTCCACCATTTATTTGATGAGTATGCTTTATTAATCTATCTTGATGGTCATAAGTGAAAAACTCATTGATTATTACTTCCTGACTGTTTGCATCTTTTTTATGATACGTCAAAATATTTGATGGCAATCCGGAAAAGGTAAGCGTAGATTCTTTTTTGGTATAACCATTCAAATGGTTGATCGAATGGTCTGCTATTGCTCTTCCTTTCTCATCATAATATATGTAGTTTTTTGTCCAGCTATTGTTCTCTATATTTTTTACAAAAGAAGCCAAAAGATTAGATTGGGTAACCACTCCTGAACTATTTGAAGGACTTCCCGGAGGATACGTATCATAATAGTTAACACTTAAAACCGTCATATTATTTTGAGGATAAGTATTCCCGTTAGTATAATAAATCGTGGAACCTTCTAAATCAGTAAAGCCACTGCTACTCCTCGTTTCACCAGGACTTGTATTGATTGCAGCCTGTTGAGCCTGCCTGTCGCCTGAGCTATTGAGAAGCCCCGTATAAGCAATACGACCCAAAGCATCATATTTTGTAAAGAGCCATTTTCCCTGAGAACGTAGATTAATATCCTGCGACATGACTAATCTATCCATCTGATCATACACCATATATTTCCAATCTACTCCTGGATTTTTACTTTCTGTCAAACGGTTCCAGCCATCATATCGGTATTGGTAAATTAAGCCTGCGAGAATATCTGGGGTAACACCATTAGCTACTGCAATCTTCTGGCTTGCTAAGGGAGGTATAACAAAAGCTAATTGATTATATTCGTTATAAACATAATAAGTACTAAGGTAAGAAAAACCTTGCTTTTTACGTGTCAATAAGGTTTGTCCCTGCTCATTTTTAAATTCTGTAACCTCATGTCCATCTTCATCGTTAATAACGGTTTTATATAAAGCGCCTTCAGGATAATTTATGAGTTGAGAATTCAAAACAGACGAAATGACTCCGTTATTCAAAGTTGAGGTGGTAGTAAATTTGTAGACTTCTACGTCATTATTAGTATAATAATTATATATAGACTGCTTACCAGACCAGTCAGTTCCAGGACCCGCATAAGACCGCAAACGATCTAAAGGAGAATTTTCTAAATTCTTTTTGCCATATATCAGTGCATCCACACTGCCGGAAGAGGTTGTATAATATCCTGAAGTGGAAGGTGGAACCTGGATATTACCATTTTGACTGCTCATTGGTACAGGAAGCCAATCTTCAGCCTGTCTTCCGAAATTATCATAAGGAATATGAGTAACCAGATCATTACCTGTGGGAGAAGCATGAATTGTTATATTTTGATTCGGTTTTCCTAATCCGTCAAAAAAAAGGATATTCTGAATCTGTTTCGCTTGAGGATTACTAATACTTGTTGGCTCCAGATAGTTACGAACATAGATGTAATTCTCATTAACTCCTGAAAGATCTGAATTTTGTCCATTAAATATTGGAGGAACAGTCTGGGCGTAATGTAAAAGCCCAACCAATATCAGTATACTAGAATATGTTTTTTTCATAGTTTAATCTTTATAGTTTTTATATCTGTATTGATAATCCTCCAGGATATATCCGTTTTTATCTTTAATAAATTGGAGTCTGCCCGCATTGTCATACATATAATATTGTTTCACTCCAGATGGAAGTGTTGTGCTTCTCACTCCAACTAGCGGGTCATATGTATAAGTAGTAATCTGATATTGTGATAAAGCAGGATTATTTCTGAAAGTATTTAGTGCTGAGAGCAATGCATCTTCTGATGCCTGAGTTCCTGCACTATTATCCACGTCTGAAGCAGCAATGATTGCTTGTGCCAAATTCTGAACCTGATTATAAGTGGCTCCTTCAATTTTAGCGATTAAAGAAGATTGGTTATATCCATATATCATGGCAGTTGGTACTCCTGAAGCATTGGAAAACTGTAGAAGGTTATCCTTGTTGTCATACAGATTCATATTTACACTTTCTTTCGTGCTCTCATCTGCGATATTGGTAGTAAGAATAGAAGTGGGCAACAAAGAACCATTATTAAATAGTATTTTTGATCTTGAGAGCAGTTTTCCATTTTCCTTTTCTTCGGTAATTACTGGAACTCCTATCATATTTGCATTTTCCAAATGAGAATAACCAGATAAATTAATAGGATATGCAATGAATTTTTCTTTTATATTTCCGTTGACAATCGATTTTAAATAACCAGGTTTGAGATTCATGGCATTGATACTAACCTCTGATTCTTTAGTTATACTTTTATTAAAAGGATCAAATACCTTCTCTGTTTGGTTTGTTTTCAGAATGTAAGCGATCTTACTGGAAATATGTTCTGAAATAAATACTGAATATTCCGGTGTAATTTTGAAATCATACTGGCTGTCCTGATATTGATCGAAGAAATATTTATATTCTTTTTGAGAAAGCAATGCACTCTCTTCATTATATACTTCTTCTTTGGACAGTAACCCCCATCTTGTAATATTATAATTAGGCCAGAAATAATAATAATTGACATATAACTGTGAAGTCAGGTATTTCGGATAATCATTAGGAGTAATAAATGTTTTTTGTATATATCCTTTACCTGCTTCCCATATCTTAACATTTTTATAAAGAATATAAGCAACATCTTTCTGGTCAGAATACTCATCCAGTTCACCAAAATATTTATATCCTGATGAAGATGTCGTACCAAAGAAATTATAATTATAATTTATCGTTCTTTCAGGAGTAGTATCAATACTATTTTTGTAATAGTTGATGTTTTTAATTCTTTTCGCCAGGTTTGCAACGGGAGAAATATGATTAGGATACACATGATCTTCATAATTATATTCCACAACTCCTCCGGCAGGTAATGTTACCTTCTTTAAAATGCCTTCCTGCTGCCCAGACTGTGCGCTATTTTCATAATCAAAAACGGTTTGTTCTATTTTCAGATCAATTTTATCATTTTTTCTTATAAAATTGAGTATACGTTTTCTTTTCATCTGATCATTGGAAGGAAAAGAAGAAATATATGTGTTAATTAAAAAGGAATATAGGACTTCTCCTGCAGGATTTTTAAGACTTATTTTATTCAGTCGCAGAGGGTCATTTACGGTATTTACTAAACCATCATCATAAGCAAAATCAAAGTTAACTTCTCCTTTTGAAGTCTTTATTGATTTTATCTTGCAATATTTTTTGATTTCTAGGTTCGGCAAAGTCTTACTTTGTAACTGATAATCAAGGTTTGCGATTTCAACATTGGATGGGCTCACAATTTTTGTAAGATAATAGGAAGATGTTATTCCACTAGTGATTGGATAATCATATGCGTAACATCTAAATTGGTAAGTATCAATTTTAGTAAAGTTATACTTATAACCATTATCAGTAATAATGGTAAAGTCGATAGGAGTAAATAATCCCGGGATCGCATTAGAATTATTAACTTCTATTTTAATGTTGTTAGTAGGCGTTAGATTGACCACTTTATAAACACCGGCTGTCTTTTTGATGGCAAGTTTTCCAGATAAGTCAAGCACATTATAATAATAAGTATCTTCCTGGGAAACAGAAGGATAATTCACTCTATCACATTCTCCTACATTCCCTCGTTCTTCCCTGTAAATAACACTTGTTCCGAATAATGACCATCCTTGGCCTACATCACTAACATTGAATGTATTTTCAGAATTTCTGACATTATATCTTAAACTGATAGGATAATCTACACTATGATCCGGCATAGGAACATTTAAAATAGGAATACTAATACTAGGAAGTCCCGTAGCTTCATTAACAGGGGCATCTATATAACTGGATAACGAGGCAATGGATTTTTCTAATGCCATACCACTCTGTGCATATCCTTGCCTTAATCCCAATAGTAAAAAGAACAGCAGGATAAAAAAGTCTTTATATATATTTTTCATTATATTTATTGTTTGATGAGTTTAGCAGATGTCGTTTTACCCTCATTTGTTTTTACAGAAACTAGATAAGCGCCCTTTACAAGTGATTGGGTGTTAAGCTTGGTGATTTTGTTTTTCGTTTTTATATTCTGTAATTGTCTTCCACTCATATCATACAAGGTAATATCAGCATCTTTAAAGTCAAAGCCGATTTCTACGTAAGCATAATCTGAGACCGGGTTTGGATAAATTTTGATATCTTGTTTTTCAATTAATTGATCAATCTGTTTGTCGCCTAGCTTTACAATCTTCCAGTTCTCTTTTCCTAATTCTTCTGCACTGGTTCCTGCTAAAATAATGGATCCGTCTCTGTTCAGTTTAATATCGGATAATCTTTCTTCTTTCCTTTTTGATTCTCCTTTTACATATTTTCTCCACTGCTCATTACCATCTGGATTCAGATATAGCATCCAAAAGGTTTCATCGTCTGCTTCTATTCTTCCTTCTGTTTGAGTATATCCACCCAACAATATTCCTTTAGAAGTTTTATCATCAGAAGAATGAATAGTACTCATTCCCATTAAAATATCTCTATTTTTGAAGCTATAAGATTTTTGCCATTGCTCCTGACCTCTCTCATCAAGTGAAATTAGCCATAGATCTGTTCCTTCTTCAATGCCTGCAGTTTTATTCCCAGATTTTTGACTTCTTGATTCTCCTCCAATTAAAAAGCCGTTTGAAGTTAAAGCCAACGTTCTTAAATGGTCATCTCCTTTTCCTCCATAGTTCTTTTCCCATTCTACTTTCCCATCTTTATTGAGTTTAATGATCCAATAATCACCTTCACCAAAATTTTCTGTTTTCTTTGATCCTCCAATATCACTTCGTGAATAAATCCCCAACAAAGCTCCCCCATCCCTGGTCGGTATCATCTTTTCAGTTTCGTCTAAACCTTTTCCACCTAAAATGAGTTGAGAGAGTTCTTTTCCGTTTTTGTCAAGTTTTATAATTAAAACATCTTTTGAACCATAATCTTTAGATGAGTTTTGTACATTTCCTGCAACAAAAAAACCTAAATCTGTAGTTTGAATAACCGATCTGGCTTCTTCATCAGCACTTGTTCCCAATGTTTTTTGCCAAAGTTCATCACCAAACTCATTGATTCTGATTAGCCAGACATCAGATCCACCCTTCGAATCTTCTTTCTTATCAACACTTTTCGATGAAAATGAAGTTCCTGAAACCAAAAAGCCACCATCTTGTGTGGCTACTGTTGCAGACAAATAGTCATGGTTGTTTCCTACGAAAAACTTTTCCCAAACCTCTTGACCTTGCTGGTTCAACTTTACTAAATGAAAATCGTAGCCATTATTTTGTTTTGCAGTCGCTGAGCCTGCCGAAGTATTAGCCTGAATAGTACTTCCAGTAATCAAATACTGACCATCTATTGTAGTAGTTACTTGGCTTAAAAAATCCTGGCTACTGGATTTAATATTCTTTTCCCAGACTATATTTTGTGCTGAGAGACTCAAGCCTATGCATAAGGTAAATGCACTCATGTAGAGGTTTTTCATGTTGTATATAGTTTTATTTATCTTGAATTTAAGATTGTTCGAATTTAAAACTATTTAGTAGCTGTAATTTTCACATTAATTAGATTTAATATTAATTTTTATTAATCATTTTTCATTTATTTCTCTTTATTTAAAATATCACATTATTGCGATATACTATATTCTGTTATTTTACTACATTATTGCAGAGAAGATGCCTACCACCTTTTTTAAACTGGAAGGCCAAATAACTTCACCCAATCCACTGATAACATCTGAGAGACAACCGGGAATACGAGTCACTTATCTTGAAAACGATGTAGACTTCAAAAATTCAGTTTGAAAGATAAAAATGGTGCTGTTAAAGGAATAGTTCAATTTAAGCTATGCAATTAGCAAAGGTGTGCACCATCTCAGGAATTTGGCGTTGCATTAAAATTCTTCTAATAGGAAATGTAAATTTTAATGAATTTATATATGAACAGCGATTTAAAAATTGCTGCTAATTATTATTAAAAAAAATTACATTAAGCAAAGATTAATATTAACTTTAATAAAGAGCTTGTTTAAACTAGTTTTTATTTAACTACAAAAAGGAGCAAAAGAAATTTGAAATGTGTATTATTAGGTATTTTTTTTGATCTTTTCAAACTCTTAAATATAAAGAGTATAAGAATTATGCCCTAGCAAAATTAGCAACTCCGTTATATAAATCCTATTAACTACATACAAATTAAATATACTTCATAAAATCTTTATGAAAAGGCAGACGCCAATTGAAGTAAAATGAAGTCAAATTATTTCAACTTCGATTGTTTCAAATATTTAAAACGATATTACAAAATCTTACAACTACAATAAACTTAATACTAGATCTGAAATAGCCAATTCCTGTTTAATGTGGCTCAATCGAACCAAATCATCGATAAAAGTGTTTGAAGATACGCTCGTCTTGGTCACAAGACCGACATTTGAAGATTTTACTCTTCGATGTCGGTTTTTTTATTTCCTAATCCGTTTTAAAACCAGTTAACTAGAAAAATATTAACTCTATCGGGACAGGCAAATAATAATTTACAACCGTACCAGTGGATAGGTTCTACAGCATCGGCTTATCTCAAATATTTGATCTATGATAATATAATTTTTTTTTACATCGGCCACTTTTCAACAGTAAATATTATCTTGAGATGCGTGTGATTTTAAAATTACTATAGGATCGCTTTGGAATTCATAAATTTGCAATACAACAAAAAAATTATGTTTAGTAACTATCCGCAAAAACCTATCGATAAGATCATCTCACCCGTTCAGAGATTTATTCAGCAGGAAAAGTCGGGAGGCCTTTTACTGGGAATAAGTGTAATCATTGCATTGATCCTAGCAAATACTCCTCTATCCCAGATTTATCATAAGGTATTAGCACAATCCTTTGGATTCAGATGGAATAATGAGACTTTCTTTGAATACAGTATTCATCATTGGATCAATGATGGACTGATGTCGGTATTCTTTTTTGTTGTAGGCCTTGAATTAAAGCGGGAGATCATCGGCGGAGAGTTATCCAACCCCAAAAAAGCGCTTCTTCCCATTGTTGCTGCAATAGGTGGAATGGTAGTTCCAGCATTAATTTATCTTCTTTTCAATCCCCATGGAGAGCCTCTTAAAGGTTGGGGAATTCCAATGGCAACAGATATTGCTTTTGCGTTAGGCGTTCTATACCTTCTTGGAGAAAAGATTCCTTTAGTATTGAAAGTATTTCTGACTGCACTAGCCATTGTTGATGATCTTGGAGCAGTACTGGTGATTGCTTTTTTTTATACTTCTGAAATTAATTTTGTTTATCTGATCATCGGAATGGCAATTCTTCTAATGATGTATTTAGGCAATAAGCTTGGAGTACGTTCGATCATCTTTTATGCTATTCTTGGAATTTTCGGTGTATGGACAACTTTTTTGGTTTCCGGCGTTCATGCAACTATTGCTGCTGTACTGGTTGCTTTTACCATTCCTGCTAATGTTTCGATTAAAGAAAATGTATTCATAACAAAAATCAATGCCTATCTTGAACGCTTCAAAAATATCGATCCCGCTGAAAATACACCTACCTTAACCAATGAACAACTTCATGTCCTTGAAAAAATGAATGAGGCTACCTTGGCCGCTACACCCCCGCTGCAAAGACTGGAGCATTCGATGCACCCTGCTGTGTCATTTATTATTATTCCTATTTTCGCCATCGCAAATGCTGGTGTTTCCTTACACGTAGATATGAACCAGCTTCTTCAAAATAATATCGCTTTAGGGGTGGCTCTCGGACTTCTCTTAGGTAAAGTGCTAGGTGTGGTAGGTTTCAGCATTATATTTATAAAATTGAAAATTGCTCAAGTTCCGGACGGAATGAACTTCAGAAGTCTGCTGGGTCTAGGTTTTGTTGCATCCATAGGATTTACCATGTCCCTCTTTATCACCTCACTTGCTTTTACTCATGAAGAGTACCAAACTCAGGCTAAGATAGGTATTTTTGCAGCTTCTTTAATCGGTGGGATCATAGGTTATATTATTCTTAACAAAGATTCAGAAAAGACAGCTGATGATTAACAATATTTTTAATCTTATCAATTTCCCATCGTTTGAAGAAATTAGTCTGTATTGTGTACAGTAAATAACTGGTGTACAATTTTTTTACAGTAATTACATTAATTTTCAACGGAGATACACTTATAGCATCTCATACTGTATGTTAAGTAATATGAAATAGCAGATAAAAAAAATTTTCAAGAAGTTTTAACCTGCAAAAACATTCAAATAAATTTAAAATGAATAACAGGTTTAATAAATTAATAATGAAAAGAAATCAACGTATTTTAATTTCTTTTACGTCTCTTTTATCCAGATTAGTTTTACTGATTGTAATATTTAACAATCCGTTTTTATAATTGGCTTTTATATGACCCAAAGTGATGTTTTCCGGTAAACGGAAACTGCGAGAAAATGAAGAAGCAGAAAACTCTTTTCTTACAAAACTTTCCTTTTCTTCTTTTTTCTCTATGCTCTTTTCAGCACTGATAATCAGTGATCCTTTTTCCACTGCTACCTTAAAATCTTTTCTCTTAAATCCGGGAGCTGATACTTTAAGCTTATAGAAACCATCCCTGTCAATGATATTAATGGTAGGTTCCATTTTTATTGATTCATCTAAAAATCCGTCCTTATTCCAGAAATCTTCTATTACACGAGCCAGTGGAGATTGATTGGTTTTTTCTAAAGTTTTCATAATATAAATTATTTTAGTTTAATACTCCAAAGGTATTATGGGAATAGCATCCAGACCATGATTTCAGTTAGGTTTTCATATGATCCTGGTCACTTTTTTCCCAGCCATCTAAGGTTTCAATGATCAAGGAAGCAGCCATTCTGGAATCAGAACATTTAATAATATGGTATTGTATTCCAGAATTTTTAATAATGGATAAATCAATAAAAAACTCTTCCTCCGATTTTAAAATGAGGTATTGTATTCCCAATGAAATAAGCTTCAGGATAAAACTATGTGAAAGTTGATTTTCCTGACTCATGATAATGACAGCATCTTTTGCCTCTGCAAAATGAACTGTATTTTCATTCAAAGGATCTGTTATGATGGTAATCTTATGTATTTTACGATTAGCCAACGCAAGAAGTTCTTTTTCTTCTTGATTTATATTATAAACTATCACTTTCATAATGTCTTTTGAATAGTCAAATGTATTGAACCCAATAGAACTATTCAATGTATAAAATCATTATAAAAAGTGACAGATATTAGTTTTTTAATTTTTGAAGACGTGAAACATCAAGTATCGTAATCCTGCCTGCATTTCTATCTATTAAATTTTCTTCTTTAAAGTCACTGAGAATTCTGCTTACTGTTTCAATGGCCATTCCTGCCATAGAAGCAAGGTTTTCCCTGGAGATCTCAAAATTTTCAGTATCTCTATATTTACCATACAGTTTAAGCAGTACCTCTGCCATTCTTTTTCTTACTGAAAAATAAGCAAGCTGCAATAACTGCTCCTCATGGCTAATAACATTTCCGGCAAGAATTTTAACAAATTTTTCTGCCACATCAGGATATTTGGAAAACAATTGATCAATAACTTCTCTGGGAACTGAGCATAGGGTAGCATCTTCCAGAACTTCCGCAGTTTCCTTATACGCTTTTCCTGCAAACAATGAAGTAATGCCAAAATAATCTTCAGCACCATATACTCCTGTCATCAATTCCTTTCCATCTTCTGTCATTTTTGTTGTTTTTACAGAACCGGATATCATTAAATATACCGTACTTGCTGCATCTCCTTCATAATATATAACCTGCTTTTTTTTAAATGACTTAATTTTCCTTTCATTAAATGCTTTTTGTAATTCATCAAGTCCGTGTGATGTCTGAAATAAATTGGTAATTTGCGTAAGATTGGAACTATAAATACTTCTCTGGCGTTCCCTTTTTTTCAAACGGCTTTCTATGGCACTCAGTAGTTCTATATCATCATAAGGTTTTGTAAGATAATCATCTGCTCCCATTTCTATTCCTTTTCTTATTTCTATCCTATCCGCTTTTGCCGTTATGAAAATAAATGGAATGAGTGCAGTATCCTCTCTTTTACTCAAAAGGTGCAGTACACCGTAGCCATCAAGCTCCGGCATCATAATATCACATAGTATGATATCCGGAATATGTTTTATGGCCAGATCTACGCCTTGTTTACCGTTGGAAGCCTGATATACTTCGTAGCTGGCAAGCTCAAGGATCTCAGAAGTACTTTCACGGATGTCCTCATTATCCTCGATGATCAATATTTGTGTTTTTTTCATTTCAGTCTAATTGGAATATGATTAAAAATTTTTAGGAAATGATAAAGTAAACTCAGTTCCTTTACCGAATGTACTTTCAAAATGTATCATGCCATCCATAAGATTGACATACCGATGCACAATATTGAGGCCCAGCCCTGTTCCTGGAATATTACCTGTATTATGAGCCCGGAAAAAGGGCTGAAAAAGAGCCGAATGATCTTCTTCAGGTATTCCTATTCCGTTATCCTTTACTGAAAACAGATATTGATTTTCTTTTATTTCTGTGGAAAACTCAATCAGTGTATGTTCTCCGGAATATTTTATAGCATTACTCATCAGGTTCATCAAACAATTCTTTAATAGGTTTTGATCCAAATTTATTTCACTTTCTGATCCTGTGTGCTGGTAAATTATGATTTGGTCTTCTTTGGTGATGAGCTGCAGTTCTTCCGTCAGTTCTTCTGAAAATTTAATGATATCAAATTGGCAATGGTTAGGATGTACAATTCCTGCCTCCAGTTTTTCCAATGAAAGAAAATCATTGAGAATACCGTTCAAACTCCCAATAGCTGTTTTTATTTTGTGAAGGTGTTTTACGATCTGGAGACTGTCCGAAACCTGAAGATATTTCTCTATTAAAATAACAGAAAGCTGCATGGAACTTAAAGGAGTACGAAACTCATGAGATGCCATTGATACGAAACGGCTTTTCATACGGTTGAGTTCTTTTTCTTTTTCCAGCGATACATTCGCTTCGTTCTTTGCCTCTTCCAGCTCATACAACATTTTTTTAAGCGATTTTGTACGGTCTTCGACTAATTCTTCAAGCTCAATCGTATAATTTTTAAGAAACTCTTCCGCTTCCTTTTCTTTGGATAGATCATGGATAAATCCAGTGTAAATAATCCGTTCCTGATACTGAACCTCACTTACAGCAAGCCTGAAAGGAAACTGTGTGCCATCTTTTCTTAATCCTTTTACTTCTCTTCCTTTTCCAATGATTTTTTTTTCGCCGGTAGTCTGATAATTGAATAAATAACCGTCATGCCGGCTTCTGTCCGGTTCCGGCATTAACACTGAAATATTTTTCCCGATTAATTCTTCTTCTTTGTAGTCAAATATTTTTAATGCAGAGGGATTCAGGCTTTCTATTCTCCCTCTGTCATCAATGGTTACAATACCGTCAATAGCCGTTTCAATAATGGCTTGTAACAGTTTGGCACTTTCCATAGTTATTGTATTATGCAGCCATATAAAGTTATAAATTTTAGCATAAGAAATATACATGAACTATGAAAAATGTTTTCATATTCAACATTATCTGTATTTTAGACAACCATTTCTAATAATTAATTTCAACTATTTAAAAATGAACATGACCATTTTCAGGAATGGTTAATAATGGAATCTCTAATTCGGAAGCCTGTCTTGTGGCATGACTTCCCTGAAATAGTCTTTTGAAAAAACTTTTGTCATGATGTCCCATCACAAGCATATCAATGTCTTTATGCTTTAATATTTCCAAACCGTAGTCTATATTTTCACTGTATATGCAGTTGTAGCAAATCTTGCCATCAAGGTTCTTTAGAAACACCTCCTTTTTATGCTCATAATCTATATCCTGGATCACATCATTATCGCTCTGAATAATATGGGTAATTAAAAGCTCAGCATCAAAGTATTTGGCAAATTCAATTAATAATTGGGCTGTTTTTATATCTTTTTTATTCAGATCTGTAGCGAAAGCGATCTTCTTCAGACCATTATATTTATGGCCTAACGGAATTAAAAGAAGTGGATACTTTGTGTTTTCAATCATCTTTATACTATTGCTTCCGAAAACAAAACGGGTAAGCATTCCTGCTCCCTGCATGCCCATAACAATAAGGAGCGGTTTTTTATCGGCTGCCATATTGTTGATCACAGAAACTGCATCACCTCCCTCACATCCATAATATATTGAAGGATGAAAAGGAAAAGCTTCATCTCCCCATACAACTTTTTCTCTGTCTTCCAGTACCTTTGCCAACTTTTTAAGCTCTTTTGTATTTTCTTCCTGTAAAGCCGGATATTCATACAAAGACCAGGCAGTTTGTCCAAGCATTGGACTTTCAATCGGTAAGCCAAAGGCATGGCATAAATCAATATTCGACTTCAGGGCGTTGGCCAGATGCAGAGCATAAAAAGCAGCATTTTTCGCTGGCTTCGAGTAATCTGTGGGTACTAATATGGTTCTCATAATCTGATTATTTATTTTGGTTAAATTTTATTTCTAATGAATCATCTAAATGATAAATATCTTTATATAATACAGGCTTTCCATCTATTATAAGACAGGTCAGGTAGGTTATAATGATGGGAACAGGTTGCTTCAGAACAAAATCTTCTCTTTTATACTCTTCCATTGCATTTTCCAGAACAGGAATCTTGTTTGCAGAACCATCGTTTTTTAATATGAGAGATGCGAATTCTTTAGCGTTCTCAACACGAATGCACCCGTGGCTCAAAGCTCTTTCCTCTTTATTAAACAATTGTTTCTGAGAAGTATCATGAAGATATATTCCATAAGAGTTTTCAAATCTAAAAACCACCGCTCCTAATGCATTATCACAACCGGATGATTGTCTTACACTATATCGATGGGGACTTTGACGGATCTCTTTTAATTTTGATGAACTAATTTCAACCTGATTACCATTCCTATCATAGACTGAATAATGATGGTTCTCTAAATATTGAGGATTTTTTAAGATTTTAGGCAGCATTTCTTTTACGAAAATACTTTGGGGAACTTTCCAGTCAGGCGCTGTTGTAAAATAAGTAATACTGCTCTTCAAAATCGGTGTTTTGGAGGTTGGTTTCCCAATAATCACTTTAAAATCAAACACATTATTCTGGTGATAAAGTTTCAATGTATAGGAAGGAATATTTACCAGAATATAGGTAGTCTCTTTAGTATCAATCCATCGCAGGCGCTCCATATTGATCATGATTTTTTCAGCTTCCCTTTCCGGAGCTATACAGTCATTCTCCTCATAGAGAGTATTTAAATAGTTCTGGAAGTCCACATAAGCTTTTATTTTAGGCTGAACCTCAAGGACTGTCTTAAGAAAGTCTGCCTGCTGCCTTGCATTCATTAGTATATCCTCAGATCGAAATCCATTAATATCATTGGAATCAATATAGGATGAATCATACAAAGGGTTGTATTTTCCCAAATGCAGATTATTGATGAAAGTAATAAGAGCATCCGTCATCAGAATATCGAACAAAGCTTTCTCTTTTTGATTTGTTCCAGCAGGAGTATCTCGCAATTTTCTTAATTTCTGAAGAGAAATAGCATCCCAATGATAATCAGATAAAGACAGTCCAAATCGATAAGAATATTCCAAAAGTAACATTGCCATTTCAGACTGACCTGATCTTTGGGCAGTTATCCATGCATATTCAGAATTATTCCTGGCATAAAACCTAATAACCGATTGGGGGGAATGCAGTTTTGAGAGCGTAACATTGTCTTTAAGTGAAGAAGTGATCTCCTGCGTTGTTTTTAAATTCTGAGCTTGTGTGATTATTGCAAAGCAAAGAATAATGGTGAATGTTAAAAAAGCCTTCATAATCTGAAATTTATACCACAAATTTCCAAATTTCCTTCCTGTCAAATAATGACTGCCATCACTAAAAATAATGATACAGCTATACTTTAATCTATCTTTTATCAAAGCTCCCCAAATACTTATTTTAAGGAAATTGATTTAGAGTATATGCTTCCAAGTGGTTGAATTGATGAACTGACCAGCATCATTTTTCACAGTGATGCTGGTCATATTATTTCCGATTCTGTTTAAGGACCTTTGGGATGAACTAATAATAAAATATGATCATGAAAAAATCACTACCTGATACAATTCGGTTGTGGAAACCAAATATAAAAATAACAACAGTATGGAGATCAACTTTTTCACAAATCAAAATTATAAAATATTTTATTACGAATGATTATTTTTATTTTTTAACAACCTGCTGTTCAATCTGTTTCTTCACATCTCTCACCCATTGTTCTATTTCTGACTTTTGAGTATCAGACAATTTTGCATTCTGATGAACAACAGTATAGGATGTAAGTGGCATTTCACCCTCTCTGATGGTTTCTGCAACTTCATCAAGTTTCTTTATTTTTTTCTCTTTTGAATAGCTGTTAAATTCATCAAAATTGAAGTGCCGTTTTCCCGAGTTCACATGATCTGCCAGCCACCATTTCACAGGCTGTATTTTATTGTACCACGGATAAACTGTAGTGTTGGAATGACAGTCATAACAGCTCGTTTTCAATACCCTCTGTACATGATCCGGAACGCGGTAATGCTTTTCAATGGCATTTTCTGAAGGAACCACCGCTATATTTTTATCAGTACCAAAAAACTGAATCACAATCAGAAGCAGGACTGTAAAACCTGCTCCTGTTTTTATTAAAGATGATGTTTTCATAATTTGTATTTATTTATAGGTTCTTTTATTTTACTATAATTTTTTATTCATCTGCTGTGTTCTTAAGTTTCATAAGAAGTGTATATGCATTCCTGATGACCATTTTTTTATTCTTAAAATCATCAGCATTCATGATCTGTACAAATCCGTTTTCTGTTTCACCTACTATTACAGGTGTTAACCGATAAACCTGCTTTTTTTCTTCGACAAAAACAAAGTCTTTTCCTTCAAAATTGACAATACTCTCTTCAGGAACAGCATTGGAAAAAGAAGTATTGGTCTCGATCTCGGCATTCATATACATTCCCGGTACAAGGCTTTGGTCATATTTTTCAAAATGACAGTGTACTTCAGCCCATCCGCCCGGGCTCACATCTTTGCTGATCAGCAGGATTTCACCATAGTATTTTTTATCAGGCTCGGTATTGGTATAGGCGGCAAACCTCTGCCCTTTCTTCAGATTTGCCAGATCTTTTTCATATACTTTAAGATTAAGATGAATATCATCCGGGTTAATGAGTTCAAAAAGGACATCGGAAGGATTTACATATTTACCTATATTCACGTTTACCTTGCTTACAAAGCCATTGATACTGCTGTAAACCGGTACGCTTTTCTGAATACTCCCCGAATTCAGAGATTCAGGATTGATATTGATGAGACGGAGCTGCTGAGCCAGGGAGTTCATCAGGATTTTCTGGCTGTTCATTTCAGACTGGGCCTGCTGCATTACCTTATCGCTGGTAGCCTGACTTTGGTTGAGGGTTTTCTGGCGGTTATAATCCAACTGGGCAAAATGATTTTTAGACTTTGCCATTAAATAATCCTGCTGAAGCTGGATAAACTGCGGATTTTCTATAACAGCAATCACCTGCCCTTTTGACACCGGCTTTCCCGGAAGCAGGCTGCTCGATTTCAGGTATCCGCCTAAAGGAATACTGACAGAAACCAGATTTTGTGGCGGTACATCTATCATTCCGTTAAGTTTTAAAACAGAGGAGATTTTCTGCAGAGAGAGTACTGTTGTTACTACAGGTGCATTTTTCAGTTGAGCATCGGTAAGCGTTACAACGTTTTCATCTTTCGGACTGGCAGCTGGCGGTTCCTGTTTTACATGATCTTTACACTCATAAAACATGAGCAATCCTATTATTGACAGGGAATATGATATAATTTTAAATTTACGTTTCATTGTTATGGGTTTAAAGTAAGGTATTCCAGCTCTATAGCACTCTGATTCAGTTTCCAGACTGCATCGGTATAGCTGTTTTTTAAAGTAACTGCCTGATTGATCAGGATAACAAATTCCAGATAATTGATCTCGCCGGCAAGAAACTGTTTTTTAGCTGTTTCAGTGATGATATCGGCGTTTTTCAATTCCGAACTCTCATATTGGGAAACAATATCAAGGTTAGCCTGATAAATCCCGGATGCCTTTCTGTACTGATTCTGCAGATTGAATTCCATGTTGGCAATATCACTTACCACAACAGATTCAGCAATTTTTGCGGCCTGAATTCTGGCTTTCTGCCCGCCTGAAAAAACAGGAACTGAAACCCCAAGCTGTACAGAATGAAACTGTGGTGCACCGTTGTACACATTATCATCAGCACCCATCCCTCTGAAGCTGTTGAGGTTGTAGGCCAGCTGAAGTCCGGGAAGCATTTTTGCCTTTTCAAGGGCAATCTGCTGTTCAGAAATATTTTTCTGCTGCTGTAATACTTTAACAGCCGGATGTAAGCTAAGCTCCTCTTTAAGACCTCCATGATAAATTTTCTGATCTTCCGGAAGGAAATCTGTTTCTGCATTTAAAAGCCACTGAAGCTGATATCCCAGCACTGAAAGCTCCTGGCGTAATTGCTTTAGCTGAATTTCAATGGAAGATTTCTGATTGGAAGCCGTAGTTTTTTCCAGGATATTACTTTCTCCTGCTTTCAGACGGATGTTTGCCTTATCCAGAAAATCAGTGTACAGCTTTAATGTTTCCAGAAGAAGCTTTTCTTTTTCTTTCCCATACAGAATATTATAAAAGGTAAGGCTCACGGCTTTCTTCAGTTCATATTCTTTAAGAGAAACATTCAGCAGAGATTTTTTCCATTCTTCGGTGTATACGTTCTTCTGCTTTTTATATACGGTCGGAAATGCTATATTCTGTGAAATGCCGAATTTCATATCTGTCAGTGCACTGTTGATCTGCCCGTAATCTACTGTTACTCCCGTTTGAGGAATATCAGATGATGACCTGATAAGGGCTTTTGTATATTCTGACTTTAGTTTTTCATTTTTAAGGTTTCTGTTATTTTTCAAAGCAATATCAACAGCCTCCTGCAATGTAACGGGAGTCTGGGATTTTACCAGCCCCGCAAAACCGAAGCATACAAAAAATGCCAGAGCGGAAATCTGTTTTTTATTTTTTATATCTTTCATTTTTAAATCCTTTTTCAATAGTTACATACAATAATGGTAAGACAAACAGGGTAAGAAAAGTTGCGACCATCAGTCCTCCGATAACCACTGTTGCAAGAGGGCGCTGTACTTCAGCCCCTGCTCCGTTGCTCACGGCCATCGGAATAAAGCCCAGTGAAGCGACAAAAGCCGTCATCAGAACCGGACGAAGCCTCGATTCTCCACCATCAATAATGATTCTTACAATATTTTTAATTCCTCTCTTGTGAAGACGGTTAAACTCTGAGATCAGCACAATCCCGTTCAGCACCGCCACCCCGAAAAGAGCAATAAATCCTACTCCTGCACTGATACTGAAAGGCATTCCCCTGAGCGCCATCAGAAATACACCACCAATAATAGAAAGCGGAATCGCGGTATAGATCAGTAAGCTTTCTTTAACTGAATTAAAGGCCAGGAAAAGCATAACGAAAATAAGAGCCAGAGCAATGGGAACTGCTATCATGAGGCGCTGTTTGGCATTGTTAAGGTTTTCAAACGATCCTCCATACGTCATGTAATATCCCGTAGAAAGTTTCATCTTCTGATCTACCTTCTGCTGAAGTTCTTCTACGATACTCTGAACATCCCTGCCTTTTATATTAAAACCTACTACAATTCTCCTTTGGGCATTTTCCCTCTGAATCTGGTTAGGACCGTTCTTCACTTCCACTTTGGCAAGCTGGGACAGCGGAATCTGATTTCCAAAAGGTGTAGGAACCAAAAGGTTCTTAATATCGGCAACATTTTTCCGGTCTTTGGTATCCAGGCGTACGACCATATCGAAGCGTTTTTCACCTTCAAAGACCAATCCTGTACTTTGTCCTGCAAATGCAGTATTGACCACCCGGTTGATGTCTGAAACTGATAAATGGTACTGGGCAATCAGAGGACGGTTATATTCGATGATTACCTGCGGCATTCCCGAAACAGGTTCTATATAAAGATTTTGGGCTCCTTCCACTGTCTCAATAATTTTCCCGAGCATTTGGGCATTTTGTGAAAGTACATCAAGGTCTTCCCCAAAAATTTTGATCACTACATCCTGTCTTGCTCCGGTCATCAATTCATTAAAACGCATCTGTACAGGATATTGAAAACTGGCAGTAATTCCAGGTACATCCTGCAGCTGTTTACCCATTTTATCAGCAAGCTCCGGGAAAGTAGAGGCCGAGGTCCATTCTTTTTTATCCTTTAAAATAACCATCATATCGGAAGCATCCATCGGCATCGGGTCGGTAGGCACTTCCCCGCTTCCAATTTTTGTAACCACCTTTTCCACTTCGGGAAATCTGGATTTGAGAATATGTGCTGCTTTCTGGGTGCTTTCAATTGTTGTTGTCAGGTTACTTCCGGGCAAAACCCTGGTATCTACTGCAAAATCACCTTCTTCAAGGGAAGGAATAAATTCACCACCCATTTTGGATAAAATGAAAACAGCGGTTATAAATAAGATTGCCACTACACCAAAAACTATTTTGGGCACTCTGAGAAGTTTGAGCAAAACTGCCAAATAGATCTTCTCTACTTTTTTCATCATCCTATCTGATAAAGTAGGTTTATCTCTTCTCTTTCTCAGCAATACCGCACTCATCATCGGAATATAGGTCAGGGAAAGCAAAAATGCTCCAAGCAGTGCAAAAGCTACAGTCTGGGCCATAGGTTTGAACATTTTCCCCTCAATTCCCTGCAGGGTAAGAATCGGGAGGTAGACAATCAGAATGATAATCTGTCCGAAAACAGCGCTGTTCATCATTTTTCCGGCAGATTCTATAACCACAGTGTCCATTTCTGATTTGCCGACAGAGAATATCTTTTTAAACTTTGAATTATGACTGAACTGGTGTAAAACAGATTCCACAATAATCACTGCTCCATCAATAATCAGCCCGAAATCCAGGGCTCCAAGACTCATCAGATTTCCACTGACTCCAAAGAGATTCATCATACATATTGCAAAAAGCATCGCCAAAGGAATAACAGAGGCGACCAGCAAACCTGCTCTTATATTCCCCAGAAATAAAACCAATACAAAAACCACAATCAATGCACCTTCCGTAAGATTTTTCTCTACTGTTCCGATGGCATTGTTCACCATTTTGGTTCTATCCAGAAAAGGCTCTATCACCACTCCTTTCGGAAGCGATTTCTGAACCTGGGCAATTTTTTCTTTTACATTTTTTATGACCTGATTACTGTTCTCGCCTTTAAGCATCATTACTACAGCTCCTGACACTTCTCCCTGGTCATTAAAGGTCATAGCTCCATAACGGGTTGCAAAACCGGTTTTCACTTTCGCAATATCCCTTATAAACAGTGGTACATCATTTGTTTTTGTCGCAATAGAAATATTATTGATTTCTTCAATACTTCCTACTAACCCTTCACTCCTGATGTATAGAACAGTAGGGCCTTTTTCGATATAAGCACCTCCGGTATTCTGATTATTGGCCTGTAATGCATCAAATACATCATTGATTGTTATTCCGTAGGCATTAAGTCTGTCCGGATTTACGGCAATTTCATATTGTTTCAGTTTGCCTCCAAAGCTGCTCACCTCCGCCACTCCTTTTACTCCCAAAAGCTGTCTTCTTACAATCCAATCCTGAATGGTGCGGAGTTCTGTGATATTGTACTTTTTTTCATATCCTTTTTCTGGCCTTACCACATACTGGAAAATTTCGCCAAGCCCTGTGGAAATAGGTCCAAGCTGTGGATTTCCAATACCCTGTGGAATAACGGCCTGTATCTGCTGAAGTCTTTCGGCAACCTGTTGTCTTGCCCAATAAATGTCAACATCATCCTCAAAGACGATGGTAACCAGGGAAAGTCCAAACCTGGAGAAACTTCTGATTTCCTTTAATCCTGAAATATTATTGTTGGCCTGTTCTATAGGAAAAGTAACAAGCCTTTCTATATCTGTTGCACCAAAAGATGGCGCAGTGGTAATAACCTGTACCTGATTGTTGGTAATATCCGGTACCGCATCTATCGGCAGTTTGGTAACCTGATAGGCGCCTACACCAATAAGTCCCAATACCAACAATGCAATAATGAGTTTATTCTTTACAGAAAACTCAATGATTTTTGTAAGCATATAATGATTAATTAATCTTAATTATCGTGATAAAACTCCGGTATTCTGACGCATAGATTCAATGCATCTGCATTATATACAGATACTTCTCTGAGAAACAGAATACCTTCCCAGTCAAAAAAAATGACTGAGAAAAACAGATTAAGATTGACGGAATCTTGGCGGCTGCCAGATAGAATTGAGAATTTCTTTATTGTAAAGAGCACTTTTATAAAAGGTCTTCTTGATTTCAATAGGATTAAATACCTTCTCTATACAATGAAAATCTAAGGAAGGATTAATGGTGAAAACCACAGAAAGCAGACTTGTATGTGAAACAAATGGCAATCTCTGGTCCTGATCGTGGTCACTGTCTTTCACAGGGTGATCATAATGGGTTTTCAGAAATGCAGTTAGTGACATTTCCGAATTAAGGCTTTTATGCTGTATATAATGCTCTATAAGGAGCGGCATTTTTAAAAGCTGATACAGTTCAGTTGTAGAAACCAAATACAATGATAACAATAATATGGAAATCAGCTTTTTCACTCTATCAAAATTATTAAATATTTCATTAAGAATGATTTTAAATAAGACTGCAAAAATATCCCTTATAAATAAATAGTATAATTGGGGATGAAAGATAAAATACCAGCCATAATTTCTTTTGTCAACTACCCTACATCAACAATAAAGGGAGGTCTTTATTCGGGAGGAAGCATAAGATTTTTGCTTTTTAATGTATGCGCTACATTACTGATTGGAACTCAAAAAAATATCGATTATTATTCATTTAATAGTATATTGTAAAAACAAATCTGTATTTTTAATATGTCCGCGAAACGTTATGTTCAAGCCCGAGCCAGGAAATTAAAAAAATTCTTTGGATTATTAGATCCGGGATTAACGACCGGTGCTGCCGATGATGATCCTTCGGGAATTGCTACATACTCTCAGACTGGAGCACAGTTTGGCTATGCCCAATTATGGACAGCACTCTATATGCTTCCATTTATGACTGCCGTACAGGAAGCCTGTGCAAGAATAGGAATGGTTACCGGTAAAGGGTTAACAGGAGTAATTAAAGAGCATTATAGCAAAAAAATACTTTATAGCTCTGTAGGATTGGTTGTCATTGCCAATACGATTAATATAGGAGCGGATATCGGAGCCATGGCTGCTGCTGCACAATTAATTATTCCTGCTGATATTGTTATACTAATGTTATTTTTTACTGTTAGTATACTTACTTTAGAGATCTTTACCAGTTATCGGGTATATTCAAAAGTTCTTAAATGGTTGGCATTATCTCTTCTTGCCTACCCTCTTACAGCTTTCATTATTGACCAGCCATGGAAAGAAGTATTAAAAGCCTCTATTGTTCCTCATTTCGAATTTTCTTTCAATTTTCTTTTCATAATCACCGGAGTCTTTGGAACAACGATTACCCCTTATATGTTCTTTTGGCAGGCCTCCCAGGAAGTGGAAGAAGAAAATGAAAGAGGTCTTATTCAAGATGGAAAACCCAAAATCGGATGGCGTCATATTCATGCGATGAGAAAAGATAACAATATAGGAATGGTTATCTCTGAATTTACAACATGGTGTATTATATTAGTTGGAGGAACTGTTTTGCACCATGCTCATATAACGGATATTAATACCGCCGCTGATGCAGCAAAAGCTTTAGAACCTCTAGTACAATCATTTCCCAATTCAGGGTTGATATCAAAAATCATTTTTGCCGTTGGCATAATAGGTCTGGGACTGCTTGCTGTTCCCGTTCTTTCAGGATCTGCATCTTATGCAGTTTCCGAAGCTCTCAATTGGAATGCAAGTTTAAACCTGAAATTTACAAAAGCAAGAGGATTTTATATGGTCATTATTATCTCTACATTTATTGGTCTGTGTATGAATTTTATTGGGATTAACCCCGTGAAAGCCCTTGTTTACACAGCAGTTCTCAATGGTGTAGCTGCCGTACCTCTCTTGTTTTTGATTATCCGGATATCTGCAAGTGAACACATTATGGGAGAATTCAAAAGCAGGTGGCTGTCAAAAGGTTTATTATGGGCAACTTTTTTCTTCATGGCTGCAGCATCAATTGCTATGTTTTTCACTTTTTAAATAAGTTAATGCTATTAATTTTATATGCCATGTTGTGTTATTAAGGAATATAATATTATATCTATTCAAACTGAAAAAAAGTATTAATACAACAAGATTGCAGTAATACTAAAAAAAATACATAATATCCAGATATATTCTGTTGACAAATAAGATTTTTCTATACTTGCAGTTAATTCCAAATCTATTTGGAATGCTGTATATTTGGAGTACACCTTAATATTTCAACAATTACCCACCTAAAATAAATGAAAACAAAATTTCAATTCATTTTTATCTTCCTAATAGCTTGCTACACAAATGCCCAAAATCTTTCAGATAAGATTGATAATATCAGAATTAAGTATCAAATTCCTGCTTTAGAAATTGCTGTGATATCATCGGATTCAATTTTAGAAATGGGAGCATTTGGAACAAACAAGATTAATTCTAATTTAAAAATAACATTGAAAAATAGATTTCATTTAGGTTCAAATACAAAGGCAATTACATCATTTATTGCGGCTAATCTAGTATTACAGGGAAAAATTAATTGGAATACTAATTTTTTCCATCTCTTTCCAGAATTGGAAACAAAGCAAAATCAAAGTAAAGGTCTAACCCTAATTAACCTTCTGAATTTTAAAGTGCCACTTTCGCCGTTTTCCTATGATACACAGATCCCAGAATCTGTCATAACCACGGGAACAAATCAGGAACAACGATACAATATTGCAAAATATTTACTCACTCAAAAAGCGGTAAAAAAAAATAATGATAATTTGTTTTTAACAAACCTTGGCTATCTTTTAGCAGGTCTTATGTTAGAAAAAGTAAGTAAGAAAAATTATAACGAATTAGTCAACGACGTAAATAAAGAACTAAACATTGATTTCAAATTTGGTAATCCAAATACTCAAAATGAGCAACAGACTTACGGACATAATGAGCTATTAATCCCAATTACAGAAGAAAATATAAAATTAAATTGGCTGTTATCAGCGGGAAATATAAACACAACTTTACCCGACTATTCATTATACATTCAAAATTATTTGCAAGGAATTGAAGGAAAAGGAAAACAATTTAATAAAGAAACTTTTGAACAACTTCTATTTGGATTTCCCATCTTTTCTTTTGGTTGGTTCAGCAAAGTTGGAAAAGATGGAAATAGTTATATAAATAATTTTGGAAATGCAAATGGTTATATGTCCTCTGTATCAATATTTAAAGAAAAAAAAATTGCTGTAATTATTTTTAGTAATCTATCTTCAAAATCAGCAAAATCAGGAATTGACATCATATTTGAAATTTTAGCAGATAAATACTGCAGCAAACATGGGTTTGGCGAAATGCAAGATTAAACTCTTAGTTGAGAAGCAATAAATTGTGATTTTTTAGTAATGGTGCTCACTGCACTTAATTCATTGATTTTCATGTACTGCCATACAGCAAATATAATAAATAAAGACAGCAAAAAAACATTCGCTTATTGTTGTCACCCACACTGCCATTACGACAACATTTAATACAATTGGTTGGTCTGGCAATTATTGAACGGTTAGAAAACGAACGTCTACCACGGTTGTCCTATAAACATAACTCAAAAATCATAAGAACTGTCTTTTTTTGTTTAGATGTCCAAAAGAAAATTACATTAATTATTTTAAAACAGGGATCTCAACAAAACTATCGTTAAACCAATGGATAATCAACGGTTCCTTTGCGTCGGCAATGGTTTCGGTTGTTACTGTTTTTCCACTTCCGTAGTTCAGTTCTGAGAAAGGGTTTTTGTTGACATTCAGTACAACGGCCAGCCGGCTTCCTTTCTGCAGCTGTTTGCTGATCAGGTGAGTATTTTCAAATGTGACGGTTTCTTTTTTACCGGGGATCAGCAATTGTCTTTTAGTATTGTCTTTGGCATAACTTGCACGACCAATATAGTAGGAAAGATGAAAATATTTGCCTTCGGGTGTGAGTTCGTAAAGAGTTACTCCCAAATCAAGGTCTTTTTTGTTAATACTCAGTTTTATATTTCCAAGGAACGATCCGTTCACCAGCATAGCATCCAAAGGTTCGCTTATGAAAACGTAGCCGTTACCGGATACACTTTCCCGAATGATGGGATCCGGATAATAATCATTATTGCTGGTTGTATGATCTGCATAATCTACTTTTTGAACCAAATATTTATGGGGGTCAGGTTTATTTTGGCTCAACAAATACTCCGTATCGTTCACTTTAGCAGAACTTAGATAGAATTTCAAATAGCTGTTATGCATAGCCTCCAGTGAAGAAGCACTTCGCCATTCATCTGTTCCTATGACCTGATAATTGATTTTATCTTTCAGAAAAGCAGGTTTTTCTGCACCTTTGAGAATATAATCCAGCCACTGATATGTATATTCCTTAATTGGAAATAAAGCATTTTTGCTAACTGTATATCCGTTGATAATCTCCTGCCCTCCCATTTGTGTTCCGAAATGGCCATAAGGACCGATCACCAGATAAGCCGGTGTCTTAGGATTGTATTTATTGAGCTCGCGCAGGTAATAAATTCCTGAATTCTGAGAATCATTATAATAACCGTCAAATGCCAGTACAGGAATATTAATCCTTGCAAAATCTTCCTTATATGGAGCCATATCCTGCCAATACTTGTCAAATGCAGGATGACTTATCCAACGTTGAAAAAGACGGTTTGGTGTACCGTCAATACTATCCATTTTATTATAGGCTGCTCCAATTTCCCACCATCTGAACATCATATCACGGAATCTCTTTCTGTCGTCACCTGTTTTATTATCCAGATATTTATTACTGCCTACGTAAAAAGACCATTCGTAATTAGGATTGATAAAAATATTATTTTCCATAGGAAGGCCCATTCCAGGACGGTTGGCAACATAAGGGACAATCGTTTTCAGTGCAGGATGAAGATTTTTGGCTGCCGCCCATTGTGTGAAGCCATTGTAGCTTCCTCCATACATTCCTATTTTACTATTACACCATGGCTGCCTGCTGATCCAATCAATAACATCATAAGCATCTTCTCCATCAGTTTCATACGGATAAATCTCAGATTTACTGAAGCGCTTCCCTCGGGTATATGCCATAACACCTACATATCCTCTATCTGCAGCTTCTTTAAGCGACTGTATATCCCGTCCATGATCCCGCACATAGATTGTGAATTGCAATACGACAGGTCCTGGAATATTGTCATTTTTTTTGTGTACCACCATTGCAGAAATCTCCTCTCCATCTCTTGTACGGATCATCACACTATCCTGAATACTGTATATACTTTCCTTTTCCTGCTTACTACCCCACAATGTTTGTTGAGCCTGCACCATTTGTACCGGCAGAAAGTTCAATAGAATCAAAATAAGTGCAGATACTTTCATGAGATTATTTTTAAAGAATTAATAATGCTTTTCGTAAAAATCAGAAATTAATGAGTAAAATGCTGGTTAACCGCTTCCTATTAATTTCTGTCAACCATTAGTTCAATACTTTCCGACCTTCATACGGCCGGTTATATTGTTTTATATATTTAAGACAATTATCATTTCAGAACTGTTACATTTCTGATTTATAGTATTGGTTTGATCCTTTATAATTAACCAGTATATTATTTCTGCAGCTGTTATCAACTTTAATGCCTAGATCCGCATTTCGCCCAGCCAATCACTATTCTATTTTCTTTTTTATATGATTTAACACGGAAAGTAAAAAAAAACACTAAATAGGACAACTTTGTCCGATTTAATAATACCTTTGTAAAAAGACTTCAGGCATGTTAACAATAAATAGAAAATACTTACTTATCTTATCCCTACTATCTCTGCTCCTTAATGCTGGACTGCTGTATGTGTTCTTTTACAAGGGTGAAAAAGTAGTTGTGAGTCCAGACGGAAGAAAGGAAATAAAAATGTCGGAAAAGAACCGGGCTTTTGTCATGAGAGAAATGCGCGGTTTTCTGGAAAGTGTCCAGCAAATAAATGAAGGAATTGCTAAAAACAATCCGGGGATCATTGCCAAAGTCGGTAATCAATCCGGAACGTGTAAAGTGAATGGGGTACCCCAGGGAATGATAAAATCTTTACCGTTTGAATTCAAACAAATGGGATTCGGAACTCACGAGCTTTTCGATGAAATGACAAAAATGGCAAAAGAAAACTACAACCGTCAGCAGACACAGGAAAAACTCAATCAACTGCTTAACAATTGTGTAGCATGTCATAAAACTTACAAAATAACTACTGAATAATCTTTATAATGTGTACTCACACAATTATTGCAGGTCTTTTATTTGCGTCAGGATTAACCTACGCACAAATCGACAGTCTGAAAATGAATATGGACCTAAGAACCAGAGGAGAACTTGATAATGGTGTCAAAACCCTTATTGCAAAAGGAAAATCTGCTGAAACAACAGTTGTTTCGCGGACCCGGTTCGGAATTAATTACTATTATCAAAAGCTGGAAGTGTATGCCTCTGCACAGGATGTCAGAACTTGGGGTGAAACCAACTCGGTTGTTGCAAAGAACCAGAATTTCACCTTATATGAAGCCTGGGTAAAATATGCATTTTCTGAAAAATTTGCGGTTAAGTTTGGAAGACAAATCCTTGCTTACGACAATGAGAGACTGATCGGCGCCTTGGATTGGGCCATGCCGGGAAGAAGTTTTGATGCCTTAAAAGGAATATATACAATTAATCAGAACTCAAAGATTGAGGCTGTATTAACGTATAATAACGATGACAATGACACAAATGATTTTCCTGATAAGGAAGTTTACAGCATTGCAGACGGCGGAGAAATAACAAAATCGCTACAGGTTATCCATTATCAGTTTTCCGGACACCATAAATTCCAGTTTTCTGCTATTGCTATGAATACTGTTTTACAAAATCCTTCCGGAACGCATTACGATATGATAACGGTTGGCGTTAATTCTAAAAAATATTTGTACGGTATAGGATTTTTCGGAGCTGCACATTATCAGACCGGCAAAAATACAGAGGGACAAACCAAGAATGCATACCAACTTTCTTTAAATGCCGATTTTACTGTTTTGCCAGCACTTCATCTAGCAGCGGGCGCCGAATGGCTGTCGGGGAATAATTATAATACGGAACACAGAAAGAATCAGTCCTTCAGTCCGTTATATGGAACCAATCACCTGTACAATGGTCTTATGGACTATTTTTACTCCGGCACGAGTCATTTCAACACGTATGGTCTGAATGATTATTATCTCACTTCTACTCTGACTTTCAATTCAAATGCGGATTTAAAAGCTACCCTTCACACGTTTACAACAAACGGAAAAGCAGGATATGAGAAATCAGGAAAAGATTTATCATCCTATCTGGGAACTGAGCTGGATTTGATTTTCACAAAAAAAATAGGAAAAAACATTACCGCTAATCTCGGACAGTCTTTTATGCTGGCAGGAAGTACGATGGAAATATTAAAAAACAATCCTGATCCTAAAAAACTGCAGACCTGGACCTGGCTTGCATTTAAAATCAATCCGAATTTCAGGTTGAAATAATGATTCCTGATATCTGAGTAATCCGTACTCGTTCTTAAATTCATTATCTTTACATTCACAAACCATATGAATGCTGATATTTTCAAATACCTGCCAATATGCCATTAAAGCCTGTATCGTTCTCGCTGCGGAAAGAGGAAAGATAGGGATCCGGGATGTTTCTGAGAAAATCGGAACACCTACTGCATTTACGTCTAAAATCTTGCAGCATCTGGTAAAAAAAGGTCTGATATCTTCCGGAAAAGGAAAAGGAGGAGGTTTTTATATGAGCGATGAACAGTATGAAAAGCTCAGCATCAGGGATATTTATGAGCATTTCGAGGGCAAAGAAGTTCTGGATTCATGTCTGCTGGGGTTGAAAAAATGCGATGGAGACAATCCCTGCCCTATTCATCATCTGGCCGCTGAAATAAAGCAGAAAGTCGTCCTTATGTTTGAATATAAGATAAAGGATCTGAAAGATTTCGGAAGTGTTATGATGCAGGTGTAAGCTCCTTCAGGAAAGAAGCAATAGAAAGCATGATCAGCACAGAAACAAAAACAAGTGCAAAGGATGCATACGGAAAAGGGATATAAAATGCGGAAAGTGCACCAACCGATACTAAAATAATTTCGTTTAAAACAATACCGAAAATCAACATTCCAATGCTTTTTTTAAGCATATTACTGATTTTTATAGTGTACAACTCTACAATGATCCAAATCAAAAAGAGACTCACCCCCACCAACAGCGCCAGATGAAGATAGGCAATAACTATATTAATATTGCTAAATACTATAGTGCCCAATGCGGGAACTGCCGACAAAGTCTGGAGAATATATTTCACAAAAAACGCGAGTCCGGAAACATACAAAAGAATCTTCTTTATAAAATCCTGGCTCTTAAATACATTTGTTTTTTTAATCCATATCAGCAACTTCATCATTCCGAATACCTGAAGAATAGAAATAAAGCTGAAGAATATCCGCCAGATGTCTTCCATTGCGATCCACAGTACGGAAAGGCCATAGCCGAATAAGCAACCGGCGAATATAAGGTAAAAGATGTTTCTGTTGAGTTTTCCCGGGATGCAGATTCTATATTTCTTTAATACGGTCAGAAACAGTCCAATACACGAAAAGATAAAGAAGCCATTGTACTGATAATGCAGATAAAAATATGTTGATGCCCGAAACAGCACATCATATTCATCTTTTTTTCCTGAAAAATACGCCAGGCCAAAAATTCCTACTGAAGAAAAGACTGCGAAAAAAGCGCCTGCTTTCAGCCAAATGACTTCAGGGTTTGTGTTTTTTTTTGTGTCCATCATCAGAAATACAAAATATGCAAAACCGGTAAACAATACCACCGAAGAGAAAACAATGGAAAGCCAGAAATAGCCTGCATAAAGAAAAGAAAACAGCATTCCGTAAGATCCCAGTTGGTTGGAAATTAGCAGAATTTCATATTTTCTGATTTTAATTTTATTCGTATGCTCGCTGAGGTATCTGACTACAAAAATATAAATGGCAGCTGTCACCCACCCGTAAAATGCAAAATGAGAATGTGACTCCTGCATAAATTTATGAGAAATTCCAGGAAGAGAAAATGCCATTCCGTACCTCAACATCACACCGATAACCGATACGATAAAGAAATTAAACACGCAAAGCTTTATTCAAAATCCGGAAGTTTTCATTATTCCGGGATTTTGCTTATTGTTCTGAATTTCCATTTATCACCTGTTTTTACAACCGAAATATCAAGATATTGTACAGCTCCGCAGCTGGCAGCTTCAAACTGTTTTGCTTTTTTGTCGGCATACTCATAGGTATATCCTATTCCCATTACAACCTTGTGGCCATTACATTCTCCCATAGCCAGATAAAGATATTCTCCCAATTCGGACTTGATTATGGTATTCATTTTATTCAAATTTTAAGTTCACATATTTAATTTTCAGGTCTTCGACAACTTATTTTATACATTCATGTCAGTACAACTCATTGGATAATATATTCAATTACTTCCAAAATTCATCCTGATAGCTATCTTCCTCTTTTCGGTGAAATTGTAGGAGATGCGCTCCAATGTTATCCAGCTCTTCTCCGGAAAGGCGCTCTTCCAGATAAGGGAAAATGATTCGTTCTTCAAAACGGATATGTTTATATAAGGCATCGGCAAAATCAGACAGTAATTCCCTGCTGCCGGACCGACTGATACTTTTAATCAGTTTCCTGATTTGCTTGTGTTCATCTTCCATCTGCATCTGCAAAGACTCATTATTAACTTCAGGAAGCACAATGTCTTCGATGTCGAAATGCCGGCTGAGATTCTTTTCCCAATAATCGGCGACATAATTTTTAATTCTTTCATAAGGAATATCTTTTTTAATTCCTTGTCTGATTTTCCAGCAGCACAACAATCCAAAGTGATGATCACGGGATAGAGGCACTAAATTTTCGTTTCTTTTCATACAGATATTTTTACGGTAGCTCCTTCTCTATTGTTAAAAGCAGGAAAAGAACCGCCACTGTTTTGCAGCGGCAGTTCTATAATCAGATAATTGATTATCGTTTTTCCTTTAAAGACCAGCCTGTTTTCAGCCCGATGATGAAAATCACCAACAGTAATTCTCCGACTGCAAGCAGAATGTCACCAGGCACGCGTAACCAGCGTAAGGTTTTCATAAGATCAGTCTGCATAAATTCTGCAGAACGCGCATACCAGTATCCTTCTTTAATGGAGGCTACAGATTGCATAATGCCTATAGGCAGCAGGCTGATAGTCACCATCACCAGAAGCCCGATATTCGTAAGCCAGAATGCCCAGCCAATTAGCTTGTCGTTCCATTCCCGGTCAGGATATAATCCTCTCAGCATAAACATCATCAGGCCGATTCCCAAAATTCCGTATACCCCGAACAGTGCGGCGTGGCCATGAACCGCCGTGGTGTTCAGTCCCTGAATGTAGTAAAGTGCAATCGGAGGATTAATGGCAAATCCGAAGATTCCGGCACCCAGAAAGTTCCAAAAACACATTGCGATAAAGCAGTAGATCGGCCATTTGTATGCTTTAATCCACTTTGTGGATTTGCTGAGCTGATAATTCTGCCAGGCTTCAAAGCCAATCAGTACCAGCGGAACAATCTCCAATGCGCTGAATGTTGCTCCTAATGCTAAAACAGCCGTTGGTGTTGCACTGAAATACAGATGATGAAATGTTCCCAGAATACCACCGGCAAGAAAAATAATCGTAGAAAATAATACAGCGTGAGTTGCTGATTTCAGCCTTAATAATCCCAGCCTTGTAAAAAGGAACGCGGCTACCACAGTGGCGAACACTTCAAAAAAGCCTTCCACCCAAAGATGAACCACCCACCATCTCCAGTATTCTGCAATAGCCATGTGAGTTTGTCTTCCGTACATGAGCCCTGCTCCGTAAAACATCGCAATTGCTACCGAGGAAAGGGTGAACAGCAATAATAAATGTCTGTCTCCGTCTCTCTTCTTAAGTGCCGGAAGCAATGCCCGGATCATTAAAATCAGCCAGAGAATAAGGCCAACCAGTAATAAAATCTGCCAGATTCTGCCCAACTCCACGTATTCATAGCCGGAGTGGCCCCAAAGAAAATTATCAACATACCCCAATTTCTGCATTACTCCCATCCATTGTCCTGCCAACGAGCCAAAAACAACAATCAGCAGTGCCCCGAACAATGTATTGACACCCAATACCTGATACCTGGGCTCATATCCGGAAACAGCCGGAGCAATATACAATCCTGTAGCCAGCCAGGAAGTGGCAATCCAGAAAATTGCCAGCTGAACGTGCCAGCTTCTGGAAATGGACTGGGGAAGAATTTCATCAAGCGGAATTCCGTAAAAGGCATTTCCTTCCACTCCATAGTGAGCCGTAACTACTCCGGCCAGCATCTGAACCAGAATAAGCAGCGCCACCACCCAGATATATTTTAATGTTGCTCTCATCGAAGCTGTCGGTTTCATATTCCTGAGCGGATCTTCCAGAGGCAGCATCTCCCTGTCATTGATTTCTTCTTCTTTGTTTCTGGCGTGGTATAATACCAGCAGGCCGACGCAGCCAAGAAGCAACAGCACACTGAATCCTGACCACAGGTGCAGCGATGGCGGCGGAACATTTCCTATGGTTTCATCGTGTGGCCAATTGTTGGTATAGCTGACATCATCACCCGGACGGTCTGTGATGCATACCCATGCCGCCCAGGAGAAAAAAGCATTCATTTTAGCCATTCTATCCGCTGTTTTCACAGTATTTTTCGGAATAGCATACTCATCGCGTAATTTCGCCATTTCAGGGGCGTTCATGAAAATTTTAGCATAATATTCGGCTAATTCTGCCTGTACTTTTGCACGTTCAGGAGAAATGACAATCATATTTGTTTTCTCATCCAGTGTATTTTTACGGAGTTCCTTTTTCAGAAGCACTTTGTATTTTGCCTGCTCATCATCCGGTAAATCTTTATATACTTTACCGTCCTTTTTAGCAATTTCATCCAGCAGAAGCAATGATTCCCGATGGAGGTAATCGGCGCTCCAGTCCGGTGCAATGTAGGCTCCGTGGCCCCAAATGCTGCCGACCGTCTGTCCTCCAATCGATTGCCATACATTTTGTCCGTCTTTGATGTCCTGTGCAGTAGCAACTGTTTTCCCGCCGGTAGTTATTACCTTATCGGGTATGGGCGGAATTTTCCGGTAGATTTCCACGCCGTAGAAAATCAGGACTATAAAGGAACCTATGATTACAGCGGCAAGCCAGGTCCATAATTTTTTAGGTGTCATATATTTTTGTTTTAATTCTTAAAATTTGCTTAAAAACAAACCGCGTGTTAATATGTTACTGAAAATTCTTTTTCCAATTCGATGGCTTTCGGAAAGAGGATGTTATTCTCAAGATGAATATGTCGGTGCAGATCGTTTTCAAAATCCTGAAGCATCGCAAAGGTTACTCTGTAGGTATTGCAGGCATCCGCAGGCGGTGTATAATTATCGCTAAGCTCAGCAATTTCACTCAAGCGTTCGCCTTCTGCCGTGTGCTCGTGCTTCATCATATTGACAGGATTTTCCACGGTACCAAAATGAGGCTGCTGAATGACGCTCCCGCCAATCTTTGCTTTAACCATATTTTTGATAAACGGGAAAAGCATCAGCTCTTCTTTTTTCATATGGGCACCCAGATCCTGAGCGGAAACGTAAAAAAGTTCTCTGATCCGGAACAATTCCGGGTGATGTTCTCCATGCACTTTGCAGAGTTTATCTAAAAACTGTTGAAGGACGGGCACCTTTTCCGCTACATAGCGATGGTGAGTTTTCTCTATATAGTCTGCCAGCAAATCAAGCGGCCAGCTTTTAAAATCAATGGATTGTGCAGCATTTTGCGGGAGATTTTCAATCTCTTTATAGATGTTGTCTGCATCAAGCTTCTTGGTTTCACAGGCATTTTCAATTGTTCTGTCTCCTTTGCAGCAAAAGTCGATACCATGTTTCTTGAAAATTGCTGCGGTTCTGAAATCTTCTGCAACGATCTCTCCTATAAAATCTGTTTTGATACTCATAATTAAATACTTTTTTATCTTTTATTATTATAAATTTTTTTTATTTTTTTACCTGTAAAACAACCCAGCATCAATTGGTTATTGTTAATCCTTCCAACCATTATTTTTTCAATGAAAGGATATATTTCACCATTTTTTGTGCATTATCTTTGCTGAGTCCTGCATGCGGAGTCATCGGAATTTCTCCCCAGACACCTTTGCCTCCGTCAATAACTTTCTGTGCAAGGTGATCTATATCAGCATCCGTATATTTTTCAGCAACATCCTGGTAAGCCGGACCAACCAACTTGGAATCTACTTTATGACAGGACAGGCAGTCTGCCCCTTCCACAAGAGCTTTTCCTTCTGTCTCAGGAGATGCGGGTGCTGTTTTTGCGGCAACGGCTGCTGAGTCTACCGGTTTCGGCTCTTCCAGCATGGTATTGGATTCGGCAACAGGTACAGGATCGGTATCTTTTTTATCTGAACAGGAGATGATCGTGAGCGATAACAGCATTGCTGTCATAAATACATTTTTCATTGTTTAAAATTTTAACGGTTTACAATTCTATTTGTTTTCTAATTTCTTTTACGATGGCATCATCATCCGTGTCCAGCCCTTCCTGCTGAAAAGCAAGTGTTCCTTTTTTGGAATAAACACTGATGATATTGGAGTGTGAAAATTCTATGGGAGAAATTTCTTTGTATTTCACTGCCATTATATTGGCAAGTTCATGGGTGTCGGCTTCATTGCTGCGGATGAAGACCCACTTTCTGTTGTCAAATCTATTCACTGCGAGATAGGCTTTCATAACGTCTGGCGTATCTGTTTCCGGGTCAATGGAAATCAGCACGAAACTGATATCTTCAGGATTTGTTTCTCCCACTCTTTCTGAAATTGTTCTCATCTCCGCAGTCAGTCTCGGGCAAGCCGTTTTACAGGATGTAAAAATCATTGCAGCAACAATAACTTTTCCCTTGAAGTCGGAAAAAGTAATGGCATTACCGTCCTGTTTCTGCCATTTTGAACTGACATTGTAAATGGAATCCGAACTTATCTCTTCATTTTTTTTACTGCAGGATAACACTGTCATCGCAAGCAGAATGTATAGTATATTTTTCATTGTTTAAAATTTTTATAATCTTTGGCACATCTGAAACCAAGATTGTTGAGACAGTAATTTGCTTTTAAGCTTCCTCTTAATGCATAGCGGACGAATGCAGCATAATTCCTGAGATCTGACGAAGTAACTGCTGCTCCTGCACAAAAAAGATTCTCATTAGTGGTGTTATCTTTTCTCGATTCCCCGCTCATCATTACCGAATTAAAGTCGTAGGTCCACTCCCAAACCATACCGTACATATTGTAAACACCATAATAGTTGGGCTTCTCCTGTTTTACCAGCTGTCTGATTTTATCTTTTTTCTGATAAGATTTCAGCACGTATTCGGTAAAATGCGATTTTTTTGATGCGTTGGGCGAATTTTGATCGGCCAGTGACACGTATTCCCATTCATCAATGGTGGGAAGACGTTTTCCTACACTTCGGGCATAAGCTTCCGCTGCAAACCAAGATACATTGGTTACCGGCGCTTCGGGATCAAGGTGTTCAGGTATTTGATAATCGCTTTTCCAATGCTTCAGATAGGAACTGTCTGCATATAACCGCAGAACCTTACTTCTTGTCCACTGTGGATTTTTTTTCAGGAATCTAAGATATTCCGAATTGGTTACCGGACTGTCATCCATATAAAAAGATTCTACTTTTATAATTCTCCCTATATCTTTACCAATGAAAGCTTCATACGTCCCGCCCTGAATCTTCACCATTTTCTTAGTATCGTCAACAGGGTTCAGTACAAAATTCTGAGGTTTCGCATCAGGAATAATATGGTTTTGCCCACAGGAAGTTAATACGGCACCCATAAATACGCTTAATATGCTGATTAGAACTTTCATCTTTCCGGAATTAAAACCTCAGTACACACTATTAACTATGGATTTTTTTTGTAAACAGTAGGATTTTCCGGTCCGGTCACTTTTATTTTTCCTAACGCGCCTTTATTAAAGGCTCTGAAAATCGCATGATCCACAATTACATATTCTCCCGGAACAGTTGCTTTGAACTCTACAATAGAAGCTCCGCCCGGAGGAATTACAGTGGTCTGTACATTTTCATTAATCTTGCTACCTCCCTCGATATATACTCTGTCAAAAATTTCTCCGATGATGTGGAATGATGAAGTAAGATTGGGCCCGCCATTCCCGACGAAGAAACGAACGGTTTCCCCAACTTTTGCCTGCAATTCTCCATCTCCCAGCAGGGCACCCGTTTTTCCGTTAAAAACGACATATTCCGGATGTTCAGCAATTGCTTTGTCCATATCAAACTCCTGCAAACCTTTATCTCCGAATTTTCCTTTGGTATAGAAATCTCCCTGCATGATATAGAATTCTTTATCTACTTTTGGGAGCCCGCCTTCAGGTTCGATCAGAATAAGGCCGTACATCCCGTTGGCAATGTGCATTCCTACAGGTGCTGTTGCACAATGATATACGTAAAGCCCCGGATTCAACGCTTTAAAATTGAATATTTTTTCTGTACCCGGAGCAACAAAAGTAGCTTCTGCCCCTCCACCAGGACCATTTACCGCATGAAGATCAATATTATGCGGAAAGGTATTGTTTTCATTATTCTTTAGGTGAAGCTCAATCTCATCCCCCACTCTGGCGCGGATAAAGCTACCTGGAACAGTTCCGTTGAAGGTCCAGAAGTGATATTGTGTTCCGTCTGCAAGCTCTCCTGTCTTTTCAATAGTTTCCAGCTTTACGATCACTTTTTTCGCAGCACGGCTGCCAACCGATACGGGGACATTGGGCGGAGCAACAGACTGCTGGATTTCTGTTGTTCCGTCTGTTTTTATTTTTTCAGTATCGGTATTATTTTCGGAGTTGTCGGAAGCATTTTGCCTACAGGAAATCAGGCTGGTGAATGCTGACAAAATAGCGGCGATGAACAGTAACTTTCTCATGATGGAATTATTTATAGTAATTTTAATTTAGGAGGTTTTTATTGTATCAGTTTATATTTTAATAAGATAAAAACACCTTTTAGTATTTTATTAAATTAATTTTTTTTTTCATTTTTTAAGGAAAGTAAGCTGCAAATCCAGGTTTTCTACAAACAGCTGAATTTTAGATCCTTCCAGCATTACCTGTATGGCCTGCCTGATATGTTTAAACTCGTTATGAATAGGACAGGGATGAGTTTCCGAGCATTCCTTTAATCCTAAACCGCAACCTGAGAACAGCTTATCGCCATCAATTTCCCTCACAATATCGGCAACGGATAACCCCAAATTGTTATCATCCATATAAAAACCACCGTTAGGTCCTTTGGCTGATTGCACAAAGCCCTTTCTGCTTAAATCCTGAAGAATTTTTGCTATGAAATATTCTGGTGAATCAATTCCCGATGCAATATCTTTAATCCCAATCCTGCTTCCGTCTTTAGACTTCTGCGCGATATATATAAGTGCACGGATGGCGTATTCACAGGTTTTGGAAAACATTCTCTGTTATTTTTATGTGACAAAAGTAAAGCAAATTTCCCAAATAAAAGAGTAAAAGGTATTTTATTTTAATGATTATTATCATAATGAAGTTGCTACCCTACCTGCTCTGCATTACGCCAAAAAACCTGAGTAAAAAATAAGCCTGGTAAGCAAGGAGACTCCGAATAAAATTAAGAAGTAAAATGTACAATTCAAAGCGAAAGCCGTCCATTGTACCGGTTTAAGTATTACGCCAACTTTGTCATATCAAATAATAACAATCAAATAATATTTAAAGACATGAGAAATTTACTTTTAACAGTTGGATTATTTACGACATTAATTTCTACCGGTGCATATGCACAGCAATCAGGGATCAAGCGTACAGACCTCCAGAAGCATGATATTGGCATCCCCGGATATGAGACTATTCAGGCCCGCATAGATCTGGAACCTGGCACAGCCGTCGGCATGCACGCCCATCCCGGAGAAGAGGTTATTTATGTACTCGAAGGTTTATTTGAGTATCAAATAGAAGGTGATCAGCCTGTTGTTCTTAAAGCCGGCGATGTCCTTTTTATACCGGCCGGAAAAAATCACTCTGCAAAAAATATTGGTAAGGTTCAGGCTGCTGAACTCGCAACATATATTGTCAGAAAGGATAAGCCATTACTTATATTCAAAAAATAACCGCCTAACGGGAATTGGCACGTCCCGAAATTAAAAAAAAGAAGCAAGCTTATATCAAAGTTATCATGCCGAGGCCAAGATAAAGAGAACGCTTTAATCACTCAATAAAGAACGCACATTCAACAGTTTGTGCGTTCTTTTTTTGTAAAACGATATGAGCATTTGAAAATACCTGCTTAAGCCCGCATCATTACATTTTTCAGCGGGAGAAAAAAGTGCAATTCAAAGCGAAAACCGTCCATTGTAACGCCCTAAGAATTACCCCAACTTTGCCCTATCAAAATAACAATAACAACATTAACAAATACATATTTAAAGATCATGAAACATTTAATTTTAGCAATCAGTTTATTTACAACATTACTTTCAACTACTGCATTTTCACAAACCAAAAGAACTCCGGCATCGCTTGGAAGAGAAGAATATATCGAAGTTGAAAAAAATGTAAAGCTTCATGTTACCGACCTTGGTGAAGGACAGCCGATTGTTTTGATACATGGATGGCCATTAAGTGATGCGATGTATGAATATCAGTACGCCGATTTTATTCAAAAGGGATACCGCGTAATTGGAATTACGTTAAGAGGTTTTGGATTGTCTGATAAACCTGGGGGAAAGTATAATTATGATGTCTTTGCAGATGATATCAAAGTGGTTTTAGACAAATTAAAGATTGAAAACGCAACCATCGGAGGGTTTTCCATGGGCGGTGCAACAGTCATTCATTATGTAGCCAAATACAATGCTGCCCACGTTTCCAAAATGGCATTGTTTGGTGCGGCAGCTCCTGTGTGGACTAAACGTGCTGACTTTAATTATGGTTTATGGACCAAAGATGATGTTAACGGACTGATCAATCTTAATAATACGAACCGTCCTGAACTGTTTGCTACATTCGGTAAAATCTTTCCGGCAAATGAAACAAGCGTATCTCCGGGGCATGGTGCATGGTTAGGAAATATCCAGGCTCAGGCATCCCCTTATGCAATGGCTGAAGGTCTTAAAACGTTACGTGACAGCGATCTGCGCGGTGACCTGAAAAAAATAACAATCCCAACATTGATCCTGCATGGGAAACTGGATAAAATCTGCTCATATGAACTTGCAGAACAGATGAATGCCCTGCTTAAAAATTCAACCTTAGTTCCTTTCGAAAAAAGTGGGCATGCCCTATTTATTGAAGAACTTGAAAAATTCAACACCGAATTATTAAACTTCATCAAAAAATAAAAAAAGCAAAAAAGGCTGGTTTGCAAAAGCCAGCCTTTTGCTTACTCCTAAAAACCGACTACAATGAACAAGATTTTATTATTCCTGCTTTCACTGACAGTTTTCACATCATGTACCGTCACACAGGAACTAGAAAAGGCAAAACATGCCAATCTGCCGGCGCCAATAGGCCCATACAGCCATTCAGTAAGCTACGGTAAGCTGATATTTGTTTCTGGCCAGATAGGATTAGATCAAAAAACAAACAGTTTAAAACCGGGAATTGAAGAACAAGCCGTTCAGACTTTCGAAAACCTGAAAACTATTCTCCATGACAACCATTCGGATCTGGAACATGTCACCAAAACAACCATTTTTATGACCGATATAAAGCAGTTTGACACGGTTAATACAATTTACAGACAATACTTTGGAAATCACTTTCCTGCCCGCAGCACCATTCAAGTGGCGGCTTTACCCGGAAATGCCCATATCGAAATTGAATGCATTGCGGTTAAAAAGAATAAATAGTCTTTTCGCAACTTCAAAAATACAGAATACAATGTTGCTTGGCATTCTACTTTGACCCGGCTATTGAAGTATTGTAGAATTATTGTAATAGTAATCAATTACTCCAACTTCATTTAAATCTTCTATTGAGGCGAAGGATGGAGTTTTTCATTTTCCCTTAGTCCACTATTCTGTAAATTGGTAACGGTAACTGCATACCATAAATTCATTAACTAAGTCATGGCAGCAAATTGAAAGGATTAAAAAAGAGCACTAATAATATTTTTAGAAAGATGGTTCGGCTCTTAGTAGGGATCAACACTAAAAAAATTGAGAGCGTCATAGGTTTCTTTGACTTTATCATCGTGCTAACAAGCAATTATATCAGATTTACTATGCCAGCCGACCAACAGCTTTTTAAAATTCTAGATTAAAATGTCACTTTGGAAAGGAACATTTTAATTAAAGAAGAAATCTTGACGCGATAAAATATCCACCACCAACCACTATTAAAGGAAGAGCTATTGAAAGCAGCACTAAAGTCCATATAAAAATGCGAAGGTAACTATATAAAGATACTTTTGATGGATCGGAAGGATCATAGATTATTGTTGTGGTTTCCCCTATTTCCCAAGCAGGGGGATCGTTACCTTCACGCAACTCAAATGTAACTGATAATTTATCTTTTGTCTGAAACGTAAAAATAGGTGCGAACAGTTCCCCCTCCGACTCGAATTTGTGTAAGTCGGAGACTGTAGCAATAGCTTTCTCTCCGTTTTTTAAAAATATCATTGTATTGCGGAAGCTGTAGCCTGCCAATAAAAGGAAAACTAATCCCAGCCCTAGGATTATATAATATTGCCACATAATTTTATTTTTAATTTTCTCCACGTCAACTATTTAACCTATCTAATTGATAAATATAAGATGTACGAATATAATATAATTTTCAAAAACTCAATTAAATCTTGTTCTTGTCAAAAGCTTATCCTAGCGTTACGTCTAAAATAATAGTTCATAGTTTGACTGTGCTTACTTATTAGGCCGTTAGATCGTGGCGTTAGGGTCTAAAATACAAGAAAACAGAAGCAGCTGCCCTTTAAATGCCTCTCAAATTAATCAATTAATTGAGTATCAATAAGGTTCATTTTGCATGGGAAATTATTGATCACTATCAAGACACTCAAGAAGACAGTAGAATTGTAATAATTTTTTTTCATATTGTGATCGATGTCATAAAACTTTGGTTTTTCAATAACTAAGTTTGGTTTAACCAAATCAATTATTATGAAAAAACAAGTAACCTATGTATTTGACGCATTCTCTGGAAATGTACAATCCCGATACTCATATATTGATCAGAACAATAAAAGAGAAAACGTAAACGGCAAAATCTCCCATACACTTAGATTTCCCAATAATTTATCCGATACTTTGAAGTCGGATAGACAACATCATGTAGTAACTGATTATTAATAATTATAATTTTTCTATATGAATCCAAAAGGAAAACTTGTCATCGGTAGAAGCATTGAAAAAGGGAGTGGAATTGAAACTATTGAAAAGGCAATGATTCACGATTTTCCAGACGAAATTTTCACTCTATTATTACAGCAAAAAGATGCTCGTATTGAATTTCTCACGGCGTCAGATCCTGCGCAAAATATTAAAGAGAAATATTTTACTGCGTTCCAAAAGAAAGGATATTGTAATTTCGGATTTATTCACATCGACCAAAAACAAGATGTAGATAATTATTATTCGAGAATATTTGATGCTAAAATAGTTTTGCTTGCCGAAGAAGAACCTCAATTTTACGAAGTATTGAAAAATTCACTGCTGATGAAACTTTTACATAAAAAATATCTGGAGGATGAGGATTTTACAATCGTAGGAATCAACGCAGGAGCAATGTACATCCCAAGATTTTTTTTAAACGAAACCGGAATAGCCGGTGGTTTTGGGTTTATCAGTAATTGTATTATTGATACTAAATTCAATCATGGAACACGATTTAAGAATATGGTAAATGCTATTATCTCACATCCTGAATGCCTCGGCATAGGTTTAAACAGAGGAATGGCATTGCTCATCGAAAAAGGCTATAAAGCTTCATGCTTTGGAGGCGGTTCGGTAATGGTTGTCAATGCAAAGAATGTAAAAAAGAACCGCTTGAGAAGTGGGGCTTCAGTTTACACAAAAAACCTGAAGGGTCATATTCTTACTCAAGGTTCTATCCTTAATTTATTTAATGGAAATCTTATTAGAAATCATTTATTCGACTGCAACTTAAATTTTACAAGCAGAAATACAATACAATAATTAAAAAAAAGATTAAACTATGATTCCAAAAGGACAATTATTAATAATAGGCGGTAAAGAAGACAGGCACGGCAACAAACCGGAAATGGAGGAAAAGAATAACGACTTTTCACCCAATGAAATTCTTAAATTACTGGTAAAATCTAAAAGTGATCGGATTGAAGTAATCACAGTGGCAACTTCTGATCCAGATGACGCAAAGGAGACTTACACGAAAACATTTGAAAAAATAGGATATACAAACTTTGATTTTCTTGATTTGAATGATGATCATTGTCATACTGATTATCATCTAAAAAGAGTGAAGGCAGCCAAAGCTATATTTTTTACAGGAGGTGATCAGAACAAGATCTGCGAAAGCTTACAGCAATCCGTTTTGGTAGATATTCTGAAAAAAAAATATATAGAAGATGAAAATTTTATGATTGCAGGAACAAGTGCCGGGGCAATGTGCCTGCCGGAAATTGTAATATGCGATGCAGTAAACGGAGAAGCAATGCTGGACCACGATATTGAATTTGGAACCGGGTTACAACTTATTAATAACTGTATTGTTGATACCCATTTTGTACACCGAGGAAGATTTGGCCGATTAGCTCATGCCACAATACTTCACCGGCAGCATTGGGGCATTGGACTTGGGGAAGATACTGCGTTACTTATTGAAAATGGTTGTAAGGCAACATGTAAAGGTTCAGGAATGGTAGTGATGATCAATGCAAAAGATATAAAACACACAAATATTAATTCCGTGAAAAAAGGTGATCCCATATATGCGGAGAATTTAAAAGTTAATCTGTTAACGGACGGCTGCAGTGTAAACTTAAATAATGGAGAAATGAGAAGTTATGGAAATTAATATTCATAATTATAGAGCTCAACAGATCCGCTGCAAAATAACTAAATCAAGGGCGTAAAGTTGACTTCCTTCGGGGCTTTCTAAATTTACGCTACTTTTGATATGGAAAAGAGTTTTTACTATTTTTGATTAAATATAATAATCATGCATATCTTACAGGAATTATGGGGAAGCGGAACATCCTTGAATGTTCTGCAGATGACATGTCGGGGTGTTACAGTTTTTATACTTACTCTCCTGCTGATCCGGATATCGGGCCGAAGATCATTTGGTATGGGTTCCCCACTTGACAACATTATTGTTATATTGTTGGGGGCAGTGTTAAGCCGTACCGTGGTCGGAGCTTCACCTTTTATTCCTGTCATCATAACATGTACTGCCATAGTTTTACTGCACAGGTTATTCAGTTGGTATAAAATAAAAAGCAGCCGATTCAGTCATATAGTCGAAGGTGAAAAAATTTTGCTCTTTAAAAACGGCCATTTTATCCAGGAAGGTATGGATAAGGCACTTCTTCATAGAGAGGATATTATGCAGGAGGTTAGACAGACAGCATCAACTGATGATTTATCTAAAATTAAATTGATCTACATGGAGCGAAATGGGGAAATTAGTATTGTAAAAAAAGACATCAATTAGAAGTGAGCAATAATTTGTCACTTTCCGATTTGTAAGATGCTACCTCCATACATATGTCATAATTTCAGGAATGCAGGCGATTGAACATTGCTTATGGTCTCTTATCCGTCCATTTGCAGTGCACGATTCGCTGGTGACTATTCTGAATGTCGAATAGCTCGGCATCTTTATTTTGTCTTTCCGGATTAAAAAAGCATTAGAAAGGTGGCAGCAGTGACTCCGATATTGGCAACGGGTATTCTTCAGAAAATTAATAAAGGTCCCGTAGCTGCCAAACAGTGCCTACCAAAGCAGCGATAATAAAAGCAGCAGCTCCTGCTGTAATGAACAGCCTGATCAGTGAGGTTGGCAAAATTATTTTTCGTAAGAAAACTTTGCTTTTAAAAATCTAACAGAGCATCGGTAAGTCTCTTCCACTGAATTTTGGAAATCCCTACCATTCCTCCCAGAGCAATCACCAGATTTCTTATACAATCCAAAAAATCAGCATCCAGATTCGCTGTTTCGTTCCTTCCGTAAACTGCAGCTTTGATATAGGTGTTTCCTCTCGAAATCATGAAAGTTGAAGTGGCACCAGAGGAATAAAAGTGAGCAATATATTTCTTACTGGAATTACCCGGTTCTTTTGAAGGACTGCAGGTAATCGATATATTTTCAAATTCATCTTCTTTTGTATACTGATCACTGATATCTGTAATTTTAGCCCAGTCAAAACCGCTCCGCAGCGTGCCAGGCCCCGGAATGTCAATCCTTATAAAATCCCCTTTTTCCGGAATACGATCGACATGGTTACCCGATGAATCATAAAGCTTAAAACCAGCGAAACCGTCCCCGCAAAAATCTTTCCACTCATTCACCGAATACAACCTGTTTTTAAGTATGATAAACTCCTGAACTGCCATTTCAGGATTATCGAATTTCTTTATACTTTCTGTATTATGAAAGCTGCCTTTTCTTTGCCGTGGAATTCCAGGAATTTCTTTGATTTTCATATTTTATGGTATTGTTAGAATTACATTAAGGCCTATGCAGGTCTTTTAAAATAAAGCAGGTAAAAAATCCAGTATATAAAGAATATCATTTCCAAAGCAAAATCAATCAGATACACCCAACTGATGATACCTTTGAGGTAATAATAGAGATCTATCCCTGCCAATCCAAAACAGCACATGATATTAACTATAGCAATTGCAGTATTCCTTTTAGCATTTGCTATTGTATAAAAACATAAAACACTATATGGTAAAATCAATATGCCTACAGTTTTCACAAGCCATATATCAGTTTTATAACCGGTTATGTACAGAAAACTTTCAATATGAACAATAGGCCATATACCTGTTATTATAAAGTACAGTCCCTGCAGAAAAGGTGTGATATGCTTTTTTTTCATTCTCTGGGTTCGTCTTTTGCTCTATTTACTGGTTTTAGATCTAGTTTTTTTTACAGTTCGATTCTCTGAAGATTTTTAACTGTGGGGCCATTAAGCATTTTACCGTTCACATTAAACCTGGATCCATGACACGGGCAGTCCCAGCTTATTTCCGCACTATTCCATCGGACTTCACATTTTGCATGCGGGCATGTACTTTTGAGAAGATGTAATGTACCTCCTTTTTCTTTATATACGGCATAAGATTCTCCTTCGTACTTAGCCACTTTTGCCTCTCCTTCAGAAAGCTCGGCCAGTGAACTCACTTTTTCAGCAAATACCTTGTCCTTTACAAAATCCAGAACTACGGTAGCCTGTTCCTTTACAAAATTGGTAAAACCTGTTATTGGCTTTATTCTTTCAGGATTGAAAAGGTCTTTATACTTATTGGAGCCTTTTAAAATTAAATCCCCAAGAATTTGCGATGTAATAGTCCCGAAGATCATCCCATTCCCGCGAAATCCTGTCGCTGTATATACTTTCCCTTTGCTGCCGGGCAATATCCCGATATAAGGAAGGCCATCCACAGGTTCATAATATTGACTGGACCAACTGTAAACTGCTGTATCAACGTCAAAATGCTCCCGTACATAATTCTCCAGTCTTGAAAAACATTCACCGGTATCATCGGCATGCCCTGTCTTGTGGTCTTCACCTCCTGCAATCAGCAGGTCTTCACCGTTTATCTGCTGTGTTCTGTAATAATGATAAGGCTCAGCAAGGTCATAGCCCAGCTCTTTGGGATGATAATCACCCTTCAGCCTGAAAGCAATAGCATAACTACGGTACGGAGCATTCATAAAATGAAGCATATTAACACCTGGAGGAATGTGGGTAGCATAAATGACAGACCCTGCAATAATATTACCTTTTGTAGATTGTAATACGACAACGTCTTCATTTTCATCATGGCTTTCACATAAACAGTTTTCCACTAAAACCCCGCCAAGACGAATAAAGGCTTCTGCAAGACTTCTGATATATTTTATGGGATGGAATTGTGCCTGGTCAGGAATAACAGCTGCTTTTTTAAAAGCAAAAGGGAAAGGAGTATCAGCAGTTTGCACCATCGGATGTCCTACTTGAGAAGCTCCTTTGAGAATAGCATCCAGCCTTTTTTCCTGTTCATCGTCTAACGCAAACAAATATCCATGTTTTCTTTCAAAATCGCAGGAAATATTAAATTCGTGGATGTTGTTGCGGATGATATTTTTTGCTTCTATTCCCACATATTTCAGAAGTTTGGCATTATGCAGGCCAAAATCCTTGATAGCCTGGGCATAGGTTGTATCAAAGAAGTCATTTAAGTGAGCAGTTGTTCCACCGGTTGTTCCAAAGCCTATGTTGGAAGCTTCAAGAACAATACATTTTTGTCCCTCCTTCTGCAGTCTTACCGCAGTAGAAATACCTGTAATACCAGCCCCAACGATTGCAATATCGTATCTTTTTTCCAAAGCCGGATCTTGAGAAAACCTTTTAGTTTCCTCTTGCCATATGCTTTTTCTGGCTCCATCCCTGTTCATATTATTTACTTTTTAATGTTTCACTTATTAGTTTCTGTTCGTTCTTTTTGTTTTCCTCATCAGGTAAATCACAACGGCAGGCTGTAAGACTTACTGTGCATATTGCTAATAAAATAATTGCTTTCATATATTTCTTATAATGGTCACCCGTGATCTAAACATATTTATTCTTTAATCGTAAGTCTTCTCATCAGTTAATCAGTTACTGGTTTTTGCATTTCTCCCATCCTGTGGGCAGCCATATCATCTGTGGTTAGATTGGCCATTGCTATAGTGAGCCTGTTTTAAACCCTGAAATTATTTTAGCATAAGCATAACAACTAGCTAAAATTTTCACTTTGTGCATATTTCGATTATTCCCTTGGACACTTTAGGAAGTGCAGACAATTCAGTAAGGTAATATAATGTGAAAGTTCTCAGGAACCGCTGAAATGAGACTTCGGCATCCACTTCCAATCCTAAACATCACTGTACCGCTGAACTTGTTATTTCATAATAAACTGCCCATCCTGCAAATAGAATAATAAGAATCCATATCCAAAATGGTATTGTTTGTGGAGTTTCGCTACCTGTAATGAGAAAGCTTTTCTGGTTTCCTTTATCATAAGCATTGATCATAAGTGATAACGTACCATCTACCACATCTCTATTTTTCAGGCCTTCAATTTTTATGGTAGGACCATTGGCGATCGTAAAATTTATTTTTCTGATTCCCTCTTTTCCTGATGGAGACCGACTGACAATTTTCAATACATGGTCGCCATCAGGTAGTTTTTTGGTATCTAGATCGAAAACGATAGGAGTTTCCAGCTCTGCAATAGGATGTGGATCACTATCTATGAAGAGAAACACTTTACTTCTGTCTTTTGTCATAACATGATATTTTCATCTGAAAAAACCGAATATTTAATATGTTTTTCATCTTTTTCACCCGGTTTTACCAGATATTTAACTGAAAATATAAAAGCCAAAACTGTTATCAGGATAACAATTCCTACAATAAACCAGTCCCAGTTGCTCTCTGGACCAGTGCCATGTGTAAGATCCTTAGTAATTTCGGGCTGGCGCAGCTGACATGCATCACACGCCCATGCATAACTACTCCATAAGGTCAAAATTACATTCACTGCATTTACTATTAATTTTTTCATTGTTGCTTTATTTTATCATAGATTACTTTTACTTCTTCCAGGGTCACTTTTTTTGCATTATTCCCCCAGCTCGTTCTTTCATGGTTCATGATAGCGGTTACATCTTCAGCGGTAAAATTAGCGTTGGTTCCTACCGCCGGCATTGTCGCGAATTCAGGTCTAGGATCATATCCTTTCATAATAATTGTTACATAGAGTTCCAGATCACCACCTGTCACTACCGGACTGCCCTTGAGCGGAGGAAATGCCCCGGGAACCCCTTCTCCATTTGCCTGATGGCAGGAAGCGCAGTTTGTGGTAAAAAGTTCTCCACCATCAGGGAGATTAGATGAACCGGCAGCCCCTTCATCCTCTTTTTTTATCTGCTTGTAAAGGAATGGCGGAACAATAGATTTATCAGTATAATCTGTCTGTTTAAGTGATTTCAAATAGGCCACCAACTGAAGAGCCTTTTGTGTGGCTACTATTTTCTTTCTTTTATTTTTGATAAACTTCTCCGGTACTTTAACTTCAACATCACCTGGCTGCAGGTAGTCTCTTTCTATAAAAAGAAATTCATAGGAAGGCATTATGGATGCTTCTACAGCAGCTCTTGGCTGGTAAAGATGAATCAGATGCCATTCAGCACTAGGCTGCCTCTCTCCTACACTGGTAAGATCTGGCCCAGCTCTTTGTGTTCCCATCAGATTGGCTGTATTTCTCCAGAAATCCGTTCTTCTATTGATAGCAAAATCAGCAGGAATACTTGGTCTTTTGCCAAAAACATTATCCATCTCAACATTTCTTACCTGCTGGGTATGGCATGCGACACATCCATTCTCAATATATACCATCTTACCTGCTCTTTCCTCTTTTGTCAGTATTTTGGCCTGCCTCGGTAAGGGTTTATTAATCCTCTGATTATCAAGAGCAGGAAGAACAGCTATATAAAGTGTCAGAAATATAAAGAGGCAAAGTGCCGAGCCGAAAAGTATTTTATGGTTATTTAGTAATATCATAACTCATTTCTTTAAGGATTAAACTCTGTACGTCTATGTTGTTTCTTTTATCTCAGAATCTCTGCAGGTGTCTGAGGAGTTCGCACATCCTTATCTTGACTAACCATTTTATAAAAATTATAGGCAAAAATAAGATGGGCCGCCCACATCATAGTTCCCCCGATTGCTCTCCATAACCAGAAAGGAAACATATTAATAACACCATCTATGAAAGGCTTTTTTTTCATCCACATCAGCCCAGTCTGTGTTCCGCCGATCATCAATGCTATTACGTAAAAAAGTAAACCTATCAAAGCCAGCCAAAAATGCACTCCTACCAGTAACTTCGGAGGTTCATATCCGGTAAGCCTTGGAATAAGAGTGTATGAAAATGCCCAAAGCATAAAAGTAATAATTCCATACATGGTCAGATGCGAATGTGAAACTGTAAAATCAGTAAAATGCCAAAGCAGATTGGTATATCTGAATGCTTCCACAGTTCCCTGAAAGGATCCTGTAAAATAAAAAATAATAGCCATAAAGTAGAACGGAAGTGTATAGCTATGTTGTAATTGATACCATGCGCCTTTAAAGGTAAGTAAGAAGTTGGTTGTTCCGGCCGCCACTGGAATTAACATTCCTACACTGGCTACAATTGCTGTAGTTTGCAACCGCCAAGGAATGGCACTGAAAATAAAATGGTGAGTGCCAATTAAAGTATAAAATAATATATGGGTCCAGAAGGCCAGTGCTCCCAAACTATAAGAATAAATAGGCCTGTTAAGCTGCTGAGGGAGAAAGTAATACATTAATCCAAGATTAATCATCATAAACCACATCCCAATCGCCTGATGCATATAATATCCTTGTGTAATGGTTTCTCCTACACCATCCTGCCATACCGGAATATATCCGACCAAAATAACAACGACAATAAACATAAACCCCGATATAATATACCAGTTTGAGATATAAATTTCTTTCACTGTTCTTTTGGCAACAGGCTTAAAAAGATTATGGCAAGAAAGTGCTACACCTGTTCCAAAAGTAATCATTATAGGCCATATATATTCCCTGTATTCCCCTCCTCCATTATTGACTCCCGCTAATAAAGATATTGTTCCGGCCAACACTGCGGTATTGATCAAAACTAAAGAAATATAGCCCTGCCTAATATTGTAGTTTTCAACGTTACTGACCCTCGTAACAACATAGTATGACAATCCTACCATAGCTAAAGATGCCCACCCCCAAAATACAGCATTGGTATGGGCTGGCCGCAACCGTCCAAAACTAAGCCAACTGGTATGCTCAACATCAGGTGCAACGTATTTGATACCGGCATAGAGCCCAAAAGTAGTTCCTATGATCAGCCACAGAATAGCTGTCCCTAAAAAGTAAAGAATAAGTCTGCTGAGTTCAGGGCTTATATACTGCAAAAATGAGGATGTTCTTCTTTTCGTTGGGAATACCCGCAATTCTTCAACAGAATTGATATTTTGAATAATTCCCTTTTCATCATAAGGCGGCAAACTGCCGGTAAGCTGGTTTTCTTCAGGCTGAAAATTAAGTTGTCTTTCTTTCTGCTCGTATTCTTTACGCTCCTCTGCAGACATATTCTCAATTTTTTTCTGAGCTTCCAAAAGTTCTCTATGTCTTAATATCCTAGCGTAAATGGATAAGAATTTGAAGATAAGAACTACCAGGACGGCAATAATTACGATCAACATCAGTAATAATGTTACCTGAATACCCGTCTGATTAAGTAATGACGATTCTCCCATAATAAAAATTTAGGGTTATAGTTCCAGTGAAATGCAATGAAGATAATCAATACACAGAAATCTATACAGTTGATTCTGTGTGTGTGTGAAACGTAGTTTACAATTAAACTATTTACTCTTTTTAATAGAATCTACATCATAAGCAGTACTGTCCATAGGAAGAGTGCTGTCACCGGAATCAGGTGTAATTTGCGCTGAACCGGTAACCATACTATCTCCGGTATTGAGACTGTCAATATGTCTAGGTTGAGGCTGGGGTTGCTTTTTACAACTTATAACAAAGCAACCCATAAGTACGGTTATTAATACGAATTTCATAATATTATATTTTGTGGTGTGTCATACAAAATTATAATAAACAACAGTGGCTGTTTTATGATTGGTATCATAAAAACAGCTATTCATCATCATCTATTGATGTTTGAAATAGCAACTTAACAATACTCAATAAAACCAACTAGCTAATTGTAATAATTATCTATGATGTACCTCATAAAGAATAACCATTTTCTATTCTTTAATTCAAATAGTACTAATTAACCATTTAGCAACTCTGATTTATTTAAATCTCATAACATTTGTTCCATTATAGCCATTCCAGTGAACAAAGGAAGTTATTTTACTGCACATAGAAGATTTTCAAAAACCGATACACCGATGAATCAACAATGGAGTGTTACTATACGGAGATAAATATTTTATGGCTATGGAGTACTTAGGTTTGACAGTTAGTGCTGCATATACTATCATGACAATCGCGGGAACACTAGTAACAGTAATTTTCGCATCTATGGTAGAATCAGAGGATTAATCTGAATATGCTGTACAGTGAATTTATATTACTAATCATGAGAAATTAAAAATCACTAATAAAGTAAGGGTCCGGAACAAAAATAAATTTGCTCTGTTTTTTTTAATTTTTACCATTGATTTCCACAGTAATTTCAATACTAGATAAATACTTTAACTTATGGGGTAACTTTAACGTAATTAACTGATGTTCTTCCATCAGCATTGTCAAATATTATTCCTGCAAGCTGACTTGACTTTATACCAACATAATAGGTGGTAGGTCCATTAACAGTTAGCACTAAAGATCCAACTCCCGTACCTCCAATAACTTGCCTGCTGGCATCAAATGATGACACAATTAGAACTTCTGTACTGGGAATAACAGAAGCAGCGGAAGCTGCAGTGCTTAAAAATCCTGTCAAGTAACCGTATCCTCCAAGTACCTGGATCTCTCCACGGATACTATATGTAACAAGGTATGTTCCTGCAGTAGGTAATGTAAAGCTCATCAGGTTATAGTTTGCCGTTCCTGCTGCAATGTTCTTTGTACCGCCTAATACATCCCTCCCATAAGCTGGAACAAATGCGCTTCCAGGCACGGTAATTACATTTCCAGAAGTATCAATACCTAAAGTAGCTCCAGAAGACAAAGGCGAAGCTGTAGTAAGATTGGTAAATTTTAAACCCGATCTGTTAGCTTGGAAAGAATTTATTTCAAGACTACTGGACGGAGTGCTAGTTCCAACTCCAATCCGTCCTTGTTGGGTTACCACTACATCATTGGCTTGTTGGGTTGGAGTGGGAACACCGGCTGAAGGATTGTCTTTTCCGCCGTCAATATGAAAGATAGCCTGCGGGTTTGTGGTGTTTATACCAACCTGAGATATTGCAAAATTAAAAGCAAATAACAGGATAACACTACTTATTCTTTTTTTCATGATCAATAATTTAATGAGAGTAAAATTATAGCTTCGCTTTTATTTGGCAGAAAGTTAACAGTAGAAAAAGTTTATTACAAACGAAAATTAGTTCTACAAAATATATGAAAAAAATTTGATATTAATATGAATTTGGTTAGAAGGAATTTCACAAATGTCGGCAATTTCGACTGTATATATCGAAGTTACAACCCTATTGCTATGGTATTTAAGTACACATGCCCCATAGATTAAACTTTATATAAAAATGCTACTGTATTTTAATAAAGAATAAACCCCTTAATGGCATACCTCCAAAAAGTTTTTATAAAGCTCACAATACAAGTTATTACTGATTTTCTTAAAAATTGTACTATTGGAATATTGGATACAGAATAATGCTTAAACCATCCATTGAAACAGGAGGTTAGAGCGTTTCATTACCAGATTAAAAATGGTATAAGCAGCATTACCACTCCTTCGACAAGAGAAAAGAAAGGGGTCATCAATTAGACTTATCAATTATGAATCAATGCTTTGAATCACAAGTTACTGCGTATTATTCATAAATTATTCCCAAGAATATCCACTATTAGTAAGTTGATTATAAGGTTTTCAATCAGAGGAATTTAAATAATTACATATACACAAAATCCAGTTCAAATCAACTAACAACTGGATCGGTGATTGAACTGACTATCAATTAAATAGTAAGACAACATCTCTTATCCCACATATAATGTATAGAAGAAAGGCTAAAAAGTCTCATTATATTTTTTGATCAGCTCCGCTAAATTAGCTGCTTTGAATTTAGCAAGTATTCTTTTTTTCACAGTACTTACAGTCGAAGCTTTTATATTCAATTGATCCGATATTTTCGTTGTACTTTCTCCAGTGACTACATGTCTTAAAATTTCAAATTCTCTTCTGGACAAATTAAAAGCTGTATGATCTTCCTTGTTAATCATAAATCGAATCAAACTTTGCGGATAGTAGTATCCGTTTTGAAATATTTCTTGTACCGCTTCTATAATATCTTCACTGTTTCTTTTATTCAGGTAACCATTAGCCCCTTCGTCAATATATTTTAGAGATTTTTTTTCTTCATGTGCAGTAAACATCAATATTTTCAAAAGAGGAGAAATTTCTCTCAAATCCTTAATCATAAAATGGAAGAGGCTACCGGGAATGCCTATGTCAAGCAATAAAAGATCATATTTATTTTTTGAAATTTTCACTTTTACATCTTCGTAAGTTTCTGAAAAATCAATTTCCAGATCTTTATAAACTGATTTCAAATTGAACGCTGCTCCCATTAGTACTACATAATGATCATCAGCAATAAGAATTCTTTTTTGCATAACTTATTTTTTTAATGTAATAACGACCTCAGTCCCATGAGATTTATTCGTCTTTATATAAAGTTGGCCGTCTATTTTTTTTAACAAATATATGACAAGATAAAGCCCCATTCCATAAGGCTTCAAAAAGTACTTACTATTTCCATCATCTTTGCTCAGTGCATTATAATACTCTGCCAATGATTCCTTTATTCCAGAACCTGTATCGGAAATGATTATTGTAATGATGTCTGCTGATTCTTCAGCACATAAGTGCACTTTACCGTCTGCCGTATTTTTAACTGAATTATCCAAAACATTATGAATGATTGCAGATATGATCGTTTCATTAATGTTCGTTTTTATATTACCCTGAGTTGCATTTAAAATAAATGAATTTTTTTGCCAAGCTATTTCCTCGAACAATCTTTTTTTCTCTTCAAGTATATCATTAATATTGAAATATTTTTCTTGGTGCTTTTCTGAGTGTATTAAAAACAACTCACTATAATTCTTAAGATTCTGAGTGAATTTGTAAAGTTCATCAGAGGATTTTGACAACCTTGTAAAGACTTCCTTTTGCATTTTTGGGTCATCAATTTCAGGTAGATGTCGTAACATAATGGAAAGGTACTTGACCGGTGTGCTAATATCATGGTTAATTGTTTGGATTAATTTTTTTTGGTATTCTTCCTCATCTCTCATTTTATTGTGAGTGGTTTTCAATTCATTATTTTTATGATGTACAATCCTTTTTAATTGACTATTTTTAGTGGTGAGCAACTTTGTTCTTACTGCAACGAAAAATATTATTAAAGCTACACACAACAATGTTATTAAAGCTTTAAACCAAATAGTCTGATAGAAGGCTGGGTGTATTGAAATACCTATTTTTTTATATGCAAAAATTCCGGTAGGTGAAATTAACACACGGATATTAAGAGTATAAGCTCCCGGTTTAAGGTTGTCGATGCTGTACTTCCGGTTTTTCACTACATCCCAGTTCATACCTTTACTGTTACTTTGGAGGGCAGCTTCAATATAGAGATTTTCATTATTAGCAAAATAAGGGATATCAATGAGGATTTCAGCGCGCCCAAAATTGTTATCTAAAGATAGACGATCCTTAAATTGCACTAATTTAGAATTTTTCAGTACTGCTCTTTCAATATAGAAATCTTTTGCCTTTGGATAATAGCTGGGAATAGCTGACGGATTGAAAAAAACATATCCTTCCATTGACGGCAGGACAATATTACCGTCTTTTAATGTTACAGTATTAGAAGAAGAACCTGTTCCATTGAATTCATTGGTGTAAAAGCCGTCATTTTGTGTATAGCGATAATAGTAAACCTTTCCGGACCGATCTTTAGCATATTCGGTAAGACTCCTTTTCAACACTTTAAATAATCCATTATTGGTTGGAATCCATAAATAACCATACTGATCTTCCAAAATGGTATGTAAGGAGGACAAATATTTTTGCGGGTCATCAGGCATTTTTATAAGTTGAAGATTTTTTAATAAGTAAAAGCCTTTACCTCTTGATATAATCCAAAAGCTACCATCTGTTGTTGAAGTTATATTCTTAATATCCAATAATACTGATTTGATTTTTTGGATCGTTTTTCTGGATATTGAAATTAAATATAGACCGTCAGAACATCCCACCAAAATTTGGTCTGAGCTAAAAAACCTTATACAGTTAATTGATTTACTAAGTACTATAGAAAAATACAGTTTTTGAAACGAAGAATCATGATATAAATTTAAAGAATAGCTTGATCCGTTATAAAAGGTTAGGGCATATTTATTCTGATCCTTATAAACAGCTGTTACCTTAGAACCAAACTTACGGACTGAAGCCGTTTGGTAATTAGTTGCGAAATATCTTGTATAAACCTTGTTATTGTTTACATATATAAAGTTATGTGAATCATCAGAAATCATTGTATAACTATCCTTGGAATCTGAAAAATGTAAGTCTTGTACCAAGTGATGTTGATTATATACCCGACCTTGAGTATTGATAATTGTATGGTAACCAAAAGGAAGGGCTGTATAATAAATTTCGTTCGTAAAGGAGGAATTTCTTGGCGTATAAAAAGGTACGAGATTAATCGTGCGCAATCCTTTATTCACCGTACCCAAATAAATTTTCTTAAACTGCTCATCATAATAGATAGAAGAAACAGCAGGCCAATCCGTATCTTGAAGTCTACACAATAATGTAGACTGTAAAGTACCATTTATATATTTTATTGTGTAAATCGTATTTCGGTTGATCAATATTATCTGACCAGAAAGTTGTTGCCAGTAAATTTTGATGTGAGGACTAAAAATAAGATCATTTGCAGTTACAGTAGTTAAATTTCCATTTTCTATTTTGACTACCCTTTTATTTTTTGGGTCACGGACAAAGAGAAAATTATTATGTACAAAAACATCGTTAATATTGTCGATTGAAACTGGGATTATTTTAGGCTGTGAAGTCTTGTTTCCTAAATATATTGTCTGTTTTTTTAGGTCAATAAAATAGACACCTGATGAAACACGAATGAAAAACCTCGACAGGGATCGTTCAAAGACTGTGTTTTTATTAACCAGCAGATAATCATTTTTATCATATTTTCTATGGACCCCCAATTTATTTAGATCTTCAGGGGAAGGAGTTTGGACAGTGATTCTTCGTTTATTTATTGTTACCTGTTGTTGCTCCTGTAAATTATAAGCATAAATGTTATCATCATTTACATTTCCTGAAAAATTCCAAAAATTAAAGTTAGAAAGATGTGGGTCCTTATAAGTTATAAAATCCAAACCGTCATACCGAACAATTCCATCTTCTGTAGAAAGCCATAAAAATCCAAACTTATCCTTAACAATATCCTTGACACTGTTTTGTGGCAAGCCATTAGCATTATTATACCATTCCGAGGTATATTTTTGGCCAAAAAGCTGCAAAGTGAAAAAAAGTGCCGTTATAACTATCAGTTCTCTCATAATCCACAGTTCATTAGGGTATTTTACCCTTTACAATAATAACATCTAGTTCCTGGAAAGATATTTTTTAATATTTGTTTAATATGGCAAATTTAATAATATTAAATAATTACTATGAATTTAAATTTCAAATAAAAAGGCAATTGTTATTATTGAATCGTCAATAATGCACATGCACCTGATCTTCAGAGTTGTATCATAATTTTCACATTAACTGGAGGATCATTATCGTGCAATACAGCTTAAATTGAAGTTTCTCGTCTGCCGGTAAATCTGGATGCTCTTTAACAAACGGTAATTCTGCTCTTGTTCTTGGTAACATCAATCCAACAGCGATAGCAATGGCAGCGCCAATGAAGTTTGACAAAATAATTGCAACGAGCGGCTGGATAAAAATACTGCTAACAATTAACTACTTATTTTATTTTCCAAAATATGACCTCAGACAGAACAACTACAGAGCAAATAGCTTTTGCAGATAATGTTCATAATAAATGGATCAGCAACTTACTAATGATAGTAATTGAAATACCACTGCAAATTTTATATACTTCCTCCAGGTGGAGATCATTACCAACTTTCATTAATCATAGGTAATTGAACATATTTGAGATAACAATAAAGACTATTAAGAACGTTGCTGTCATTAAGCTATTTGAAGAAATCTAAACAGCTAGGCATAACCTATTTTGTTTCGAAAAGACTTTGACGGCTTTAGAAAATAGAAGAAATAGTATTGCGTGATCCGTTTTACAAGTGGCGAAAAGATCAATAAAACAAAACCAAAGCAAAGTTTGTTTGCTTTGGTTTAATTATACCATTATCTCTTGGCTACATATCTAGTCTTTATTACAATTAATTTATCTAGTTTGAATTGATGCCATCAATATCGGAAGATTAATCTCTAAGTTGGCTGGTAAAACAATACAAAAGCAACAGGCATTAATTTGCCAACTATAGGCTGTAAAATGCGGAAAATACTTAAATTTTACGATCCAGTGCGCCATACCTTGTTCTACATGTGAAATTTCAAAAATATCTAATGCAGCAGTGAAGCCTGTTTTAAGTGCTTTGGCTAAAGCTTCTTTACTACACCACATTACAACTTCAATTTTGTTGAATTCCTTAATCCATTCTTTCTCACAATCGTTCCATTGGAAAATAGCACACCAATCTTTTTCGTCGTCGATAAGTTCTATGTCAATACCAGCTACAAGATCTTCAGGAAATGCTAACGCAGCTGCAAAACGGTCACTATGGGATATACTAATATTTATATTTTGAAAAAGAATATTTTTGACAATAGGCTGATAAAATATTCCCTTCTCAATTAATATATTTTTTAACAAAAAGTAATTCTTAAGATTTGCCAAAGCTTTTTTAGCCGCATACCTTCCTTGTAAAAATGAATATTGTCTCTCTTTAACTTCAAAACTGTCAAAAACAGATAACTCGTTAGGATGAAGAAATTCATTTTTTACGGTTAATAACTCAGGAAATGAATATTCCGAAAAGCAAAAGGCGATCTTAAAAATTTCCTTTTCCCTTGCTATAGGAAAGATGACTGTTCTTTCAGGCACACTAGTTATTTAACGTAATTGATAATTTATAAAGACAGGTACTGTTTTCTTTAAGTTTCAATACATCCATTTTGCAGGAAGTATTTAATTTCATTCCAGCGCAAATACCTTCTATAAAAGGCTTTATTACAGGCCATGTTAAATTATTTTCGATATTAAAACTCCGGGCAATTCTATGATATCGATCTTGCCCTTTGATCAGCATAACAAGTTTTTGGTCATCAAGCTCAATAAATTCAAAGCTGTATTCAGGACTTGAAGTAAAAATTGTTGCTATTAGTATTTTTGCAGTGTCAGGCAGACCAGATTTTAATTCGGGCCTCTTGCTAAGGTTATTCATAGCATTAGTAGCCCCTAAATTATAAAAAAAAGACGTTGAAAGTTGATTAATTGCTTCAGGTCCAAAAAGGTCGCCTGCTTGTTTCAACATTCCGCCATAGAACGCTGCGGTAATATCAGATAAGCATTGAACTAACTGAGGAATGGTTTCAGGAAAAAAATCCACAACTATTGTATCCCGATCCATTTGTGGAAGATAGATATCATTTTTCCTAAGGTCTTCAAGTGCGAGAAAAGTTTGGGGTAGTAAAGTTTTTATGTTATTCATTATAATGATTTTGAAATTAATTCTGCAATTCTTTGTGGATGATTATTTATGAAAAAGTGATCGCCTTCGAGATGATGACATTCCAGATGCCCTTCAGTAAAATTCCTCCATTCTTCAATCTGATTGGCTTTTGATTCTTTAGTTCCCATTACAGCAATAATAGGAGTTTGTATGCTACCTACTTTACAATCACTTATAGAATGAAGCAATTTAAAATCTGCCCTGAGGATAGGTTCTATATAATCAAAAAATTCTTCGCTTTCTATAAATCCTTTTGGCATTCCCCCCATTCGAACCAGTTTTTCCACAAATTCTTTGCGAGGAAGCTTATGAACCGCTTTAAGCGAATCCGTCTGAATAATTGTTGGCCTAGGAACACCGCTAACAACAAGACTTGCAGGGTTTTTTTGATTTTTTTCCAACCGGTAGGTGACCCAATAGGCCAAAATTGCTCCTAAACTATGACCATAAATTACGTCGTAATTAGGCTCAATTTCTTTGCTGATTTGTCGGTAAATATCTCCCATAGCATCAAAAAAAGAATATACAAGAGGTTCGTTACTTCGCTTGCCCCTGCCTGGTAATTCTAAAGATCTTACCTCAAAATGTTTCAGATGCGGCAATAAGAACTGATAGGAATACCGATTTCCGCCCGCAAACGGCAAAAGAAATATCCGCCTCTTTTTTAAGCTATAATTTTGCTGGCCGTTGATTGTTGGTTTAATTGCATTTCCAGATTTAACAGAAGCTTGAATATCTTCCACCATTTTTGTTAAAAAAGTTCCTCCGATTTCCTTAAATTGATTAACCCCTTTGTCAATTAAACTACAAATAGTATCAGTCCACAAAACCGGACTATCAATTTGTCCTCCAAGTATTTCTATAAGTTGTTCATTCTTATACGGCTGAGAATTTTTATTGGCAATAACAGGTATTTGCATGTAAGAAAAACGAAACTGCTTTAAAAATGACGTAAATAATTGAGAAGCATTTTTCATGTACCGGGAATGAAAAGCCGCACTCACATTCAAGGCAATAATCTTTATATCCATTTTTTCGAAATCCCTTATTGCTCTTGTAACATCATCCGACGGGCCAGCAATAACGGTTTGTGTCGGAGTATTATAATTTGCAATATCGATCTGATCATATCCTCCAATACGTAAAACATTTTTGATATCTTGAATAGTAATGCCTAAAACAACTGCCATTCCTCCTCCTTTAGCTTCCGCCATAATTTCACCTCGTTTTTTAACAAGTCTTATACCCGTTTCGAAGTCAAACACTCCTGATGCGAGTAAAGCATTATATTCTCCAAGACTATGGCCAATCAGGTAGTCCGGAGGTGTTTCATTTTTAAGAAACTCCTTATATGCCAAAGCATTTACTACAAACAATGCAGGTTGTGTGTATTGTGTTAAATTAAGCTTCTTATCTGGATCTGCAAGGCATAATTGCTTAAGATCATAGCCTAAAATTTCGGAAGCTAGCGCAGTTTCTTCCGGGTATCTGTCAAAAAGATGTTTTCCCATTCCTTTAAATTGTGAACCCTGACCAGGAAACATTATTGTCTTCATTTCTATACGATTTAAATATGATGGGTTATTCACTTATTGATATTGCCTGCTTCAAAAATTCAGCTAAATGTTCTATGGTAGTATAGGTGTATAAAACTGGAAAATCTATTTTCATTTTCAATTCTATATTAATTTTTCGGATTAATTCAGACCCGGAAATCGAGTCTAGTCCGAAATCAAAGAAATCATCATTTATCTGAATTGCATTTATAGGTTTTTTAACCGTATCTGCTACGATTTCACGCAATTTCTCAGTAAGAGACGTGGACATTCCGTGCTGTGACATTCCGTCTTTGGCTCTTTCACTATACGTATTGCTAAACCAGAAACTTTTTCTCTCAAAAGGATAAGTGGGAAGCCTTATTTTTGTAACCTTTTTTCCGGCATACAACTGTTTCCAATTAATACTAACTCCTATACACCATAAGCTTAGAAGTTCGTTATAATTTTCTTCTTTAAGCAATGTTATTTTCTTTTGATCATTAAAAGCTTCATTTAGGATTTTTAATGAAGATTTGTTTTGGGTGGTATTTCCGCTATAAAGTGGTTCATTCCCCTTTATATAGCTCTCCATTTGCTCGATCAGCTCTTGTATATCTTTTGCTATCCAGCCTATTCTTTCTTCCAGAAATTCCCTGCCAGTCTGTAAAGTATAGGCTATATCATGTATATTTAGTGAAGCATCTGATACTATATAGCGTTTTAATTTTTGTGTATACTCTTTCAAGCGCTGTTTATTTTTAGCCGATAATACAATGGCTGCGGGCCCATCCTCAATAGCTTTGTCCCGTATACTATTATATTCCTGAAGTACAATATGGGCATTGGCACCTCCGAATCCAAAACTGCTGATTCCCGCAACTCTCAGACTATCAGAATCTACACTCCAGGGAGAAGTTTGGTTTTGAAGGTAAAATGGGCTATTATTGAGTTTAAGGTGAGGATTAGGTATTTTTAATTGAGGATTACCCGGTAAGGTCCGGTATTTAAATGCCATTAATACCTTTATAAGACCAGCAACTCCTGATGCTGATTCTGTATGCCCGATATTAGCTTTTGCACTTCCGATAGCACAAAAAGCCGTTGCTGGTCTTACCGCAGCTTTATCCTTGTATAATGTCTCAAAAGCCATTTTCAGGCCTTCAATTTCAATCGGGTCGCCAAGAGCTGTTCCCGTTCCGTGAGCTTCAATGTAGCTTACCTCGGAAGGATGAACGTCGGCCGCACGATAAGCTTCAACCAATAAATCTCTCTGCGCCTTCGGATTAGGAGCGGTTAAGGAGCTTGCTTTTCCACCATGATTTTCAGCACTCCCGCGGATGACGCCATAAATTAAATCTCCGTCTTCTTTGGCTTTCTCCAGTGATTTAAGAATAACAATTCCTACTCCTTCTGAACGCACATACCCGTTAGCTCTTTGGTCAAAGGACATACATCGGCCGTCTTTACTCAACATTCCAGCATTACTTATCATAAGAGTAGTATCCGGAATCATAATTGCATTTACTCCTCCCGCAATCGCAACGTCACAGTCTCCATTCTTAATTTTCTGTGCAGCTCTATGAATAGCTATCAAAGAACTTGAACAAGCAGTTTTTACAGGCTCGCTAGGACCATGAAGGCCCAAGAGAAAAGAAATTCGATTTGCCAAAATAGAATTCGTATTTCCTATTGCAGTGTATGCCTGATTCGCCACAGCAGGCGTTCTGCGGAGCATAACTGCGTAGTCATTATTCATGATTCCGATAAAAACTCCCGTATTACTGCCTTTTAATGATGAAGGAGCTATTCCTGCATCTTCAAGGGCAGTATGAACCGTTTCAAGAACAATTCTTTGCTGGGGATCCATTAATTCAGCTTCTTTAGGATTAATATTAAAGTATTCAGCGTCAAATTTGTCAATATCAGAAATAAAGCCTCCCCATTTTGCATTAGTTTTGGTAAGGTCTTCACCTGGGGTGCCATAATATTTATTCCAATCCCATCGGCTTTCAGGGATTTCTGTAATCACATCCTCGTTATTATGAAGGAGTTCCCAAAATTCTTCAATATTTTCCGCATTTGGGAAACGACCCGCTACTCCTACTACAGCGACATCATTACTATGCTTTTCTATGTTTTGCGTTTCTTTTTCCTTAACGTTTCCTGGTATTCTTCTAATATCATGCATAATGACAGGGGTTTCGGCAATATCTTTTACGTCAGTTTCTCTTTCTGTGATAGGACTTTCGTGATGTACAAATAAGGACTTATCAATGGTCCCGGAACTTTCATTTTCTTCGATATTTACATTTGAATGGTCTTCATGTCTGGCAGTAAGCTTATCTCTATGTACCTCCCATAAGAAGTTAACAAGCTCATCTATAGTTTGATAGCTATAGAAAATACTAGGAGGTTCATTAATATCATAATAAGTATTTAACGTATTAGAAAATTTTACCAATAAATAAGATGAAAAGCCATACTGGCTTAATGCAGAATCAGTACTTAATTCTTCTTTTTCATAATTTAAAATTTCTGCAATTAAAGTGAGAACATGATCCGAAACTTTTGTTTTAACTAAAGCATTATCATCACTGATACTTGTATTTGTTAAATGATGTGCCTTTTCTTCGTAAATAACATCACCATCAGGCAAAAAGTCTTTGTCTCCGTAAATGGCAACGGCCTGGCTGATATTATTATACGAAAGTATTGCTTCCATGGCTTGTATACCTTCGGAGCTGGGCATAGGCAACATTCCCCACTTTTTATAAAGGATCTCTGCCGTTTCTTCGGTGATTTGCATTCCACCCTCGGCCCAAAGAGGCCAATTAATGCTAATGGTGTCACCTGATCTCAAGCCTTTTACCGTAAGATCATTTCTATAAGAAGCAAAATTGTCCATCCATGCATTGGCTGAAGAGTAATCGGCCTGGCCGGTATTTCCGGCTACCGAAGAAATGGATGACATTAAGATAAAGAAATCGAGATCCTCGTCAATAGTTTCATGATCTAAATTTTTTAATCCTTCAACTTTGGGTGTATAAACGTCATGAACTTCTGATCTCGTTTTATTAACTATATAACTGTCACGAACTACTCCCGCCGCATGAATAATCCCTGTTAGCTTGCCGAATTTTAGTTTTATTGTCTTCATTAAGGCAGCCACTTCGGCTTTTTTTGAAATATCACATGAAAAATAGTGAATATTAGGCTTGGAAGTTTGTAATTTACTTGCAGGTGTACGCCCAACGGTCACGATCTCTACACCTTCAGTTTGAGCAAGGTATTCAGCTACAATTCTTCCAATTCCGCCTGCTCCACCTGTAACAAGATAAACACCTCCTGTTTTAGCAAGTGAAGCGGAGAGTATATCATTCTGCAGCGGAATAAGCTGTTTTACAAAGCGGAATCCCTTAGAATACATTACTTCCGTATCAACTGCTTGTTCTTGCATAAGATTATTTAAGATGGAATTAAAATCATCTGTAGACTGCAAATCTTCAATACCTATTATTGTTCCTGAGACATACGGATTTTCTAAACGAAGTGTTTTTAACAATCCGGACAGATATGCATATTGCGTATAATCCCTATAATCATATATTAATGCTATTTTTCCCTTCTTAATTTTTTTTACTTTTTCCAAGAGGAGAATAAATATATCTTCAGCATTTTTTTCTTGAACCAAAGTAGCTTCAGTATCCATCTCCTCTTTTATTAGATGGGCTATCCTTTCATTGATTGCTCCCAAAATTATTACTTCATGGAAAATTGACGAAGTACCCTTTCGATCAGAAAAAGGCTTTGGCCGCCAGGTGTAATTATACATTCTCGTATAAGTCTGATTTTGTTCAATCATAGTTTTGTTCACTGTTTCTTTTTTATTTAGGGGAAGAAGAATAAGTTCAAAAAATTCGGCTAAAATATTTCCATCTTGATCAGTAACTGTAATATCAAAAGAATAAACGGATTGGTGAGACTTGTTTCTTTTGGCATAGCTCCATATTTTTGACGGAAATGCATTGTATATTTTAATTAGTCTAGCACCTGAAGGAACCAACATTTTGCAATCATTATCCCGGATCAGCGCAGCTACAACAGAATGCAAAGCACTGTCTAACAGAGCAGGGTCAATAAAAAATTCTGATCTGTGCTCATGGTTAATTTCAGCTAAAACTACATCTCTATCATAGTATATTTTTTTGATTCCCTGATAATCCGGGCCATATTGTAATCCATACTGATTCAACATTGAATAGTAAGACTGCCCCTCTTGTTGAAAACTAAGTTTCTCTTGAAGTTCATGTATTTTTTTCTTTTCAGTAAAAGATAAAACTTCTTTAACATCTATTTTTCCTTCAAAATGGATTCCAACTGGCGATTGGATATTGCATTTATTTGAATAATTATTGATAGTAAGCGACAAATCTGCCGCTTCAGGCTGAGCATATAAGGGTAACAACCATTTTCCATCAGTTATCTCAAAAGCTTCTGCTTGAGCGGTCTTTCTTAAGGTCATATACATCATTTCCAAATAGGCCGCTGCAGGAAATAAAACTCTTCCTTCGACTTGGTGGTCTTTTAAATAATATTCAGTTCCTGTAAATCGGAATGAAAAATCAGAAAATTCTTCCGTTGAGTTATTGTGCTGAAGCATTGGGTGTGAAAAAGAAACGGAATGAGTTTTTTCTTTACTCTGATAAGCTTGAAACCAATGTCTTTTGCGATCAAACGGATAAGTTGGCAAGCTTAATTTCGAAGGAAATACCTGTGAATAATGTTTTTTCCAGTCCACATCTGCGCCGTCCACCCAGAGTTGCGCCACATTTTTAAGTTGGTCACCGTTTATATTGGATGATATGATAATGTGATCTTCAAATATTTCTGCGCCTTTATTTTCAAAAGCTATGAAAATATTGCTGTAGTCCTTATTCAAAAAGTTTCCAAGGTAATGGCATAATTCCTGTAAATTTTCAGCAATCACAGCCATTCTTTCTTCCATAGGTTCTCTTCCAATCTGTAAGGTATAAGCAACATCATGGAAATTTAATTCTGGGTTCAGTTCAAGATAACTCAATAATCCGCTGGCATATTTCTGAAGCTGGCTTGTGTTTTTTGCTGAAAGAGGGACAATCTTCTTACCAGATATCCTCATAGAATTATCGTATTTCGGTCTGTATTCTTCAAGCACAATATGGGCATTTACTCCTCCAAAACCAAAGCTGCTTATCCCTGCAACTCTCGGAACATTGTTTTCTGGCAGCCATGGTGATGTATCTTTTTGAAGATAAAATGGACTGTCATCAAGTCTCAAATAAGGGTTAGGCTTTTGAAGGAGAGGGTTTCCTGGTAGCATTCTATACTTCATGGCTAACAATACTTTAATAACTCCTGCCACTCCGGAAGCAGATTCCAGGTGCCCGATATTGGCTTTAACAGTGCCTATTCCACAGTTTGCCTTTACGGGAGCCGTTTTGTTCCATTCTTTATAAAGAATATCAAAAGCCATTTTAAGACCCTCCGTTTCTATGGGGTCTCCAAGCGAAGTCCCAGTACCATGCGCTTCGATGTAAGTTACCATGGACGGATCTACCCCCGCTGACCGGTAAGCTTTTAATAATAAATCTCTTTGTGCTAAGGGATTGGGAGAGGTTAATGTATTTGCAGATCCACCGTGGTTTTCTGCGCTTGCACGGATAATTGCATAAATCTGATCATTGTCTTTTTGAGCTTCGCGAAGTGTCTTTAAAATAATTACCCCTACTCCTTCAGATCTAACATAACCATCTGCTGATATATCAAAAGATTTACAGTTACCATCATCACTGAGCATACCCGCATTACTGATGCATAAAGTAGTTTCGGGCGAAAGTAATGCGTTCACTCCGCCAGCAATGGCCATCGTGCATTTCCCTGAACGAATGCTTTCCGCTGCCCTGTGAATTGCAATAAGGGCACTAGAACATGCAGTGTCAATTGGTTCACTCGGACCATGAATATCCAGTAAATATGAGATGCGGTTAGCCAATATCGAATGCATTGTTCCACTGGCAATATGTCCTTGAAGATATAAGTCTTCAGATTCCTGCAGTAGCATTCCATAATCGTTTGTCCAAGCTCCCACAAAAACACCAGTATTTGTTCCCTTCAGATCTGATGGCTTTATTCCGCCGTCTTCAAGGGCAGTATAAACAGCTTCTATAAAAATTCTTTGTTGCGGGTCCATCAAAGCAGCCTCAGCAGGTGAGATGCCAAAAAATAAAGCATCGAATTTATCAATGTCAGATATGAAGCCGCCCCATTTTGCCGTCGTTTTAGATGAATCAACCATAGGATCTCCGTGTATGGCTTTCCAATCCCAGCGATCCTGCGGAATTTCAGAAATCATATTCTCCTTATTACATAGCTTTAACCAGAAATCTTCGAGATTTTCTGATCCGGGGAAACGACCGGAAATTCCTACTATTGCTATTGCATTGTCATCATATTCAGCTATTGTTTCTTTAAACGAAGGCGAACTTTTGATTTCATTTTCTAGAGGTACAGTATGCCCTTCCGTAGAAGATTCAATGATGCCGTGTTGATTTTGAAGTTCGGCACTATGATCTTCAAGAAGAAAATCTACCAGCTCATTAATTGATGTATAAGTGTAAAATAGTGCGGGAGTTAATTGAATACCATAAAAGTTATTAAGTTCGGAAGATAGTCTGACCAGCATATTTGAATCAAAGCCAAAACTCATAAAATCCTTATCAGCCTTAATCGATTTTTTTTCAAACTTAACAATTTCGGCTACGAACTGCCGAATGAGGTCAGTTACCAGTTCTTTAAGCGTAGCATGTTGTGATTGAATAGACGGAGATTTTGTATTTGATACAGACTCAATAGTTTCTGTAGCATTATTCGGAAGTACCAAAGCTTCTACCTGTGCCAATTTCAAATTTTTAAGTGAACCAATTACAACTCCTTCTTCAGTAAGCAGGACAATATCAAAAACAGTTAGTTTATCATTATGACTTTTATTCTGCTTCTCAACATGGCACCAGAACTTTTCGGGTAATTCATAATAAAGTATCATTTCTCCAAGGTGGAATGGTAATGTTAAATTTCGCTTGCCATCCGAAACCATTAATCCCAAACAGCATTGAAGTACCGAATCCAATGCTCCCACATTCCATTGAATATCTTTTACCGAAGGCATGTATATCTGTGCAAGTGCCTCTGATTCTTTCATGAAAAGAAATTCTATTCCTTTAAAAGCTGTTCCATAATCCAGACCTATACTTTTAAAATTAGTATAGCAGGTTTCTTTGTTCCAACCACTACTGAATTGCGTTTTTAGGTAAGCAAGGTCCACTGGATCGGCTATTTGCTTTTCTGAAAAAAGTATCCCGTTGGACTTTAGTTTATCGTTTCCGTTTCCTGACTCCATCGTATAATAAATATCAGGTCCGTTTTGTTTTAGACTTATTTTAATTTCAATTTCTTTTTCATCACCAGCAATGGGACTTATCCAATTAACATTTCGTACTCCCACTATTTTTTTTTCCTGGCTTAAAGTTGCCGCAGCGCGTGCTACTTCTAAATAAGCAACACCAGGAAGTATAGGGTGACCATGTATTTTATGATCACAGAAAAAGAATTCTTTTCCATTGAAAGAACTTGTAAACTGCTGTCCCGAAAAATCCGATGTATTGATATGTATTAGAGGATGTAATAGTTGTGTTTTTGCAATCTTTTCCGAAACAAACCAATAGGAATTTTTTGTAAAAGGATAAGATGGTAAGCTGATCTTCGAGGGGCGGTTTTCAACATACAATTCCTGCCAGTTGATCTTTTGTCCTGCTAACCAAGCTTCTCCTATCATATTCCAATTTTTATTAGTAAAAGCTGCCCGAATCTGTTTATCAGTCAAGTGAGTATAATAAGTACTCTTTGAAAAATTTATTTCTTGTTCTAATTGATATTTTAAATCTGAGATACTTTCTGCGACAAAGTAAAATTTCTCTTCCATAACTTTCCTGCCTGTTTGTAGCGTGTATGCCACATCGTGAAGATGTGTCTGCGGAAAATTTTCTAAATGTGCTCTTAAATTTTCAATGATTAATTTCAGCTGGTCTTGGGTTTTAGCTGATAATATGATAAGAGCTGGGCCTTCTATGAAGATATTTTTAGGAAGTTTCTGGTATTCTTCTAAAATTACAACTACATTAGTTCCGCTAAAGCCAAAGCCACTTACCGTAGATCTTCTTGGCTCATTTCCATGGTGGCTCCATGTCTCAAGAGAGTTTTGTATTTTAAATGGACTATTATCAAGATCTATAAGTTTATTAGGAGTTTGAAAGTTCAGTGTGGGAAAGAGCAGCTGGTTTTTCATGGCCAAGACCATTTTAATAACTCCCGATATACCTGCAGCCATTACTGCATGCCCCATATTTGTTTTGACACTTCCCAGACTACAGAATTTCTTTTCTGTTGTAAAGCTTTTAAAAGCGGTATCTAACGCTTCAAATTCAATTGGATCCCCGAGACGTGTTCCTGTTCCATGGGCTTCCACACATCCGATAGTTTGGGGATTTACACTGAATTTTTTAAAGGCATCTTTCAAGAGGTTTAATTGTGCCAAACCACTAGGTGCGGTAATCCCGTTTGTAGAGCCATCCTGATTGATATATGTCCCTCTTATGATTCCGTGAATTCTATCGCCGTCCTTTTCAGCGTCTTCAAGTCGTTTTAAAATAATGACTCCTACCGCTTCACCAGGTACAAAGCCATTTGCTCTGGTATCAAACGTGTAACACTGCCCATCTGCGGAAAGCATTTTAGCCCTGGATGCCTTTTTATAAAAAGACGAACCAGACTGCACCCAAGCTCCTCCAGTAATACTGATATCACTTTCTCCCGATTTTAAACTATTACATGCCAAATGAATTGCAGTTAACGAACTTGAACATGCTGTGTCGACAGAAATGGCAGGCCCTTTTATATCCAGGAAATAAGACATTCTTGCGGCAAAAATCGCCGGATCGTTCCCCCACCATGATGATGCTTCTGGAGATTTAGCACCTTCATAATCACTAAGTCCACAAGTGGCAAATACACTGCAACGAAGATTTTTAAGTTGATCAGAATCTATGCCTGCATCTTCAATTGCCTTCCATGTTTCCTCTAAAAACATTCTCTGTTGAGGATCCATTACTTCTGCATCACGCCCCGAAATATGGAAAAAAGCAGGGTCAAATTTATCAATATCTTTAAGAAAAGATCCCCACTTGGAATAGGTCTTTTGAGCATCATCATTATTACGACTAGTGTAACATTCTGAACTGTTCCACCTATTTTCAGGAACTTCTTCGATAAGGCTCTCCCCATTTTTTAAAATATCGTAGAATTTATCCACAGAATCAGCTGATCCAAACTTTCCGCTCATCCCTATAATAGCGATTAAGTCGCCATTATTGTTAGGCGAAAGACTTAATTTCTGTGCTTCTTCTCTTAATGCTTTTTCAGCAAAATTACCCTGAGAAATAACATTCGATAAAGAAAGAATCGTAGGATAATTGAAAAGATCGACCAACTTTAGTTGTATATTCAGTCTTTCATTAATATGATTGGTAAACACTTCTGCTGCTTGTCCCCGTAATCCATACTCAAGAAATGGTAGGGCCGTATTTATCGATGCACTCGAAATATTCAGAATTTCACCAATAATTTCCTTTAAAATTTCCTCTACATTGATTTGATTATTTTTTACGATTTGGCGGCCAGCAGAATTACTGTGTGATTCATGTTCATTAAAAGTTTTAAAATTCATTGCAATATTTAAATATGTTAATGGTAGGTTAGAATTTTGATGTACGACAAATTAAATTTAAAGACCAAACTTGATAGCTGAACGCTATTTTAAGTCACCAATTAGTGATTTAATTCAGATAGATTAACTAACATATATTGTACCTTTAAAGAATAATTTTGGTAAAGATATACAGTAGGAATGCACAATGATGTAAATCTCCAGCTAAATACTACTACAAACAGATCGAAATATTACTACATTCGTAAATACAGGTAGTTCAGCATTTTAAACCATAAACAGTTTGCAGACAATAGAATTTTTTAGCACACTCCTACAGAATTAAGTTTTGCCTCAATTAAAAAATTATGTTAATGTAATAATGTAATTAGTTTCCTTATAACAGAGGTCAATTATCTTTTTCAAAATTACTTTGATGAATATTGGCTAATTCTGAGATGAATACTAACTCTTTATCTTTGCTAAAAGTTTTATATCAGTTTTATTGGTATTGTGCGAACAAGAATATATATACTTATACACTCATGGGCTATATCAGTACAGTTAACAAGATTTTATAAAAGAGCTTCATGAGTTTTTGCTTTATTCATCTATTAATCATAGAATTGTTATGGACTGACTATCTTTAAATTTTATAAGTCGATATGTGAGAATGATGACTATCAACATGTTTCAATGTAGTACCATTTTTAGTAATAAATATTTCTTAATATCGGCATTTTACTGGCAAGCCTTTTCTATGAAGAAGTACAGATGCAAAAGTTTGAGTTTTGCGTTTTTAGAATCATCTATTAATCAGCGGTGTGAAACTGAAATGATTAACTTCTGTAAGGTTATATTTATCTTATGAGAATGCAATTAATCCGTACAATAGTTAACACTAAATCAAATAAATAAACAACCGAAATAAAAAAGACACCTATAAAAAACCAGAACAAAAAATAGTTTGTTCTGGTTTTTAATTTTTGACATTCAGTTTTGAGTAGTAATTTGAATACTAGATAAATACTTTAACTTATGGAGTAACTTTAACGTAATTAACTGATGTTCTTCCATCAGCATTGTCAAATATTATTCCTGCAAGCTGATTAGACTTTATACCTACATAATAGGTAGTGGGTCCATTAACAGTTACCACTAAAGATCCTGTTCCCGTACCTCCAATAACTTGTCTGCTGGCATCAAATGATGATACAATTAGAATTTCTGTATTGGGAATAACAGAACCGGCGGAAGCTGCACTGCTTAAAAATCCGACCAGGGCGCCGTATCCTCCTACGACCTGGATCTCTCCACGGACACTATATGTAACAAGGTATGTTCCTGCAGAAGGTAATGTAAAGCTCATCAGATTATAGTTTGTTGTTCCTGCTGCAATGTTCGCAGAACCGCCTAATACAGCCCTCCCATAAGCTGGGACAAATGCGCTTCCAGGTACGGTAATAACATTTCCAGAAGCATCAACACCTAAAGTAGCTCCAGAAGACAAAGGAGAAGCTGTAGTAAGATTGGTAAACTTTAAACCCGATCTGTTAGCCTGGAAAGAATTTATTTCAAGACTACTGGACGGGGTGTTAGTGCCAACTCCAATCCGTCCTTGTTGTGTTACCACTACATCATTGGCTTGTTGGGTTGGAGTGGGAACACCGGCTGAAGGATTGTCTTTTCCGCCGTCAATATGAAAGATAGCCTGCGGGTTTGAAGTGTTTATACCCACCTGAGATATTGCAAAGTTGAAAACAAATAACAGGATAACACTACTTAAATTTTTTTTCATAATCAATAAATTTAATAATAGTAAAATTATCGCTTCGCTTTTACTTAGCTAGTAGTTAAACAGTAGAAAGAGTTTATAACAGATAAAAATTAGTTCTACAAATCATAAGAAAAAATTTGAGATCAATGTGAATATAGTTAGAGAAACTATACACATATAAAAATTTTCCAATAAATATGTCTGGTCGAACCCTATAACTATGATTTTTAGTGGACACTAGGCTCGATAGGTATATTGAAAATATATAATAAAAGCTACTGTAGTCAGTAGCTTTATTTAACAAGAATCAAGCCTTGAATGGTATCTTTTAAGGCATCTCAAATACAACACACAATGCAAACTTTTATTTGCTATTAAGGGCAAAATCCTAATGTGTAGTAAAGAAAAGATTTACAGCCAAATAGATTCGAGTAATAATAGAACTTTTTCTACAATAGCTGTAAGAATCTTTGTATTGATTAAATTATTTTCTCTGGCTAAATAAAAATAGATTTGCAAAAGTTAATCATTTTAAGCTCTATGCGAACAAAATTAATTACTGATTCTAAAAGCACAAACTGAAAATTTGCAACCTTAGCTTCTTGTTTTAGCAAGAGGCTTGGTTGTAAATTAATGATTCAAAATGATTGTTATGAAAAATTAAATATTAAAGTTAATGATTTACAATTTCAAAAAAATACATATAGGTGAACTAATTCAAATAAGAATTTTAGAGTTAAACATTGAAACAATTAGGATTTCAAAGTTTTTTGAATGCTCTGAAAAAGAGCTAGCTGAAATGTTAAAATGTAGCAGTTTGGATTGTGAATTATTATTAAAGTGGAGCAAATTACTGCAGTATGACTTTTTTAGACTTTATACACAGCACCTTATTTTTTACTCACCTGTATCTAATGAAAAGAGTTTTGTGAACGAAAAAAAATCGGGGCTTCCTCAGTTTCGTAAAAATATCTATTCAAAAGATATTGTAGACTTTATTTTAGAGATGATTACAACTGGAATTAAAACTAAAAATGAAATAATAGTAGAATATAACATACCAAAGACAACCTTATATAAATGGATCAAGAAACATGCAGATAGCAACAATTCATAATATGGAGTTATGAAATTTAAATGGCAGAATCGAAAACAATGCGATAATTATAAAAAATTTGTTAAATGAAGGAACCAAACTACAGGAAAATTTTTGAAGATATTTTAGAAATAAAATTTCCCAATAAAAAGGAGGTTTGTCTCAAAATATTAAAAAAAAATAAACTTTCACATTTGGATATTATTAAGCTCAACAATTTAATATTTGAAGCTGAACACAATTCTTTTAGCGTTAATCAACGATATAAGGCCTATAATTCAGAAACGATTATTGAAATTCTTAATTATCAAAGCAAAAAAGGTTTGAACAACAGCGAAGTAGCCGCTCATTTTAATTTGAGCAAAAACACAATAACTAAATGGAAGAAATATTATAAGATTAGAAAATCTATTAAATAATAGATGGTTTTTTAGTCAGTGAGATAAAACGTGTATATGGGGCCTCAATCTCGACTGCAACCGTTGATAAAATTCTAAATAATTTTCGGAAATAACTTTTTATTATTTTTATTAATTAGCATTGTTAACTGTTTACTCACCGTTTCTATATTTTCAAAAATTATAAAAAAAGGATAACCATAGAAATTATTCACATTAATATTTGTGGTTTTACCTTCGTAAACTATTTTCCAACAATTACCACCAAAATAACATTCATAATTAATCTCAGATATATATATTATTCTCATTTCCATATTGCATGATTAACTTTTAGACCTATTTCTGTTCCATGTAGTCTACAAATTGTTTTCTGATTTGATCATCCATTCCATCTATATCCAGAATTCTCATCTGTAATTCATCGTTGGTGACATAGTGATTTCCACCAATGGATCTACTGATAGCCAGAAGCTTCTTTGCGGATTATAATATCTGCCACTAAGATAACATAATCGCTGCAAATTCATTTTCATTACATTCGGTTCAAAACTCACTAAAAAAACGCTGAAATATCCTAAAGTATCCCCCCACCGCAATTGCAGTGGGGGGGGGTATCTACTGACACGAGCTACATGCTCCTGACAGTGGGGAATATTGAGTTCTATATTTATTAACAAATCCGGTCTATATCTTCTTCTTTATAAAACTGCATCACTAATAATACTATTATCATCAAAACTTCTTTCAAAATTACTAAATACATTAATTTCTCCTGACGAAATTTTTTCATAGTTTAATTCAAAATTGTCATTAATATAATTTCGAGCTTTAATTAGTTCATACCATTTTTGAGGCAAAACAAAATTGTTATTATAAATATATTCTTGGAATAAATTAGTAAAAATAAAATCTCCATCTGTAAAATACGTTAAAGAAAATATTGGCTCAAGAGTGTAAGCATTTAGTCGCTTGTAAGAAGTTGAAACAATTTCTGGACAATTCTCTAAATACTTACACAATTTCTTTCTAACTTCTGATGTATAAACTCCATTTTGTTGAAAGTCTTTTATTGATGGAAATTCGTTATTATTACCATTAAAGTGAATAAATTCCTCTTTAAAGAAAGAAATGCCCCGAAAATTCAATGATATATAATTCATAATAAATATTTCACAATTTGTAAATAATTAAAATCAATCGTTATCGTTTTCACAAATATTAAATCAGCAACATTTCATACTTTGCTGAAATAGATTTTTATCTTAAAAATCCTTTTTATAAATATTTATTCCCTGGTCACCCATAATTAGAAAATACTTTTGTGTTTTTGAAAATCCACAATACATATATCCTTCATAGCTCATATCATGAAGCTGAAAAAACCATGATTTTCTTGTTTTATAATTCATTAATCTCGGTATCTTGAAATTATTATGGATATGATTGATTTCTAATTTCCATTCACTATCTAAAGTTAATAAATTTCCTCCTCCGCCTCTTACCCAAAAACATCTACAATCTCATCTCTTTCTTTTAATGAATACTTTAAATTATCTGCGGAAAGATTTTTTTTAAAATTTGACTCATAATCTTCCATAGTAATATTTTTATTTTTAATATCATATAAAAAAATACCATCACCATTTACAATTAAAAGATCATCATTTGTTAACCATCCTATGAGAATAGATGAGTTCAATTTTAGTAATGTGTAAAAACTCCATCCTTCATTTAACTCTACTAACTCTTCGTATAAAAATTCGCTATCAGGCTTTGTTTGTAATACATCTTTAATTTTCATCATATTATTTAAACTTTTTGATGATACTCCGTAAAAATGGGACAACATATTTTTAAGAGTTCATGAACATCTACATATTCTTTTAAGTCATTAGAAACAAGTACATTATACTTAATTATTAAGAAGTATAACTTTTCTTATTTTATGCCTTAATTCTTGACTAAATTTTTTATTATTTTGAGTTGTAATCAAAAGCTGTATAATATTACTGTCTAAGCATTCCATTTTAATAATAAAATATAAACATAAATTTAACCAGTAACCTTGGTCGTGATCAATAATATCTTTCAAGATTAGGTCTATTGGAAAAATATCGGAAAGCAATATATTCTTTTTATTGATTAGCATTGTTAACTGTTTACTCACCGTTTCTATATTTTCAAAAATTATATAAAAAGGATAACCATAGAAATTATTCATATTAATATTTATGGTTTTACCTTCGTAAACTACTTTCCAACAACTATCGTAAAAATAACACTCATAATTAATCTCTGATATATATATTATTCTCATTTCCATATTGTATGATTAACTTTTAGACCTGTTTTCTGTTCCATGTAGTTTACAAATTGCTTTCTGATTTGATCATTCCATTTATGTCCATAATGTCCAGAATATTCATCTGTAATTATTGTGTTTCCTTGTCTTTTAAACATTCCTCCCACATAATTCCCTTTTTTATTTAATGAAAGAACTAGCCTTTGATGGGGGGAAGCCCCCGCTTCTCTACCATGAGGCTTTCCTACTACAAAAGTATTTGAATCAGCATCAAATACAAACTCTATCATTGTACCTTCTTTTGGAAAATAATTTTTAAATTGACCTACGGACTTTACTCTATCACTAACTTCTAATACTCCAGGTACTGGGCCCGAACCTCTTAACTCTCCAAATTCTCCTACCTTATGAAAAATAACTGCAGCTGCTATACCTTCCATTTCTATTGCATTTATATTTCCTCTAGAAATATGCCTAACAGTAGACTCAATATCACTATCTCCCTCATACATAAAACTACACCCTTCTTTTCCTGCCATTCCATCATTCCATGTAGAAGCAAGACCATTGTACATTGCACCAGCAGTATTCTTTAAAAATGCATCTCCATTTTCAAAGATATTATTTCCATATTCTTCTCGTTCAATATACGGAAATTCAATATTATGAGCCCCTAATGTCAAAACTGGCTTCCCTCCATATTTACTATTATTAAGATACCATGGTAATTTGTTACTGCTTTTTATTTCCCCTGCCGTTGCATTTCTGGAGGGTGAATTTCCGAAGCCCAAAAATCTACCAACTCTTTGCAGCCAATTCAATCTTTTACCTTTAAGTACAATCTCTTCTATAACACCGCCATCATATACTTTATTAGTGTTCGGTCCTCCTGGCTCCCCTATCCTTTCCCCCATCATTCCTGTAGGGTCTGTATAGTTGACAGGATCATTCCATGTGTACGCATATGGAGACATGGTGATTTCTACCAATGGATCTACCGATAGCCAGAAGCTTCTTTGCGGATTATAATATCTGTCACTAAAATAGCATAATCGCTATAAATCCATTTTCATTACATTCAATTCAAACCCCACTTAAACAATAATCCACCGCAATTGCAGTGGATTATTGTTATCTACCGACACTACTCCCAGCAGGGAACATCGGAATTCTATATTTATTATTAACGAATCCAGTCTACATCTTTCTGCTGAAATTTAACTTTATCTAATATTTTATAATCATTTTTTAATATCAATTGATACCACTCATCAGGCAAAATCACATTAAAATCAGATACATATTCCGATAGATCTTCTGGCCATATCCAAAAACCATCAGTAAATAATAAAAATTCAACTGTTTTTTTATCATTATCTCTAAATAAATGAGGAAAATTTTACTAGACACTGCGATAATACCTCCCGAATTTAAATATGAAATTAACTTATTCTTGTTATAAGACTGATTAATTTCTTTATTAACATACAAATTAACAGATGGATAATCTTTATATCTATTTCCATATTCTTTCCAAAATCCAAATTCTTTATACATTTTATTTTTTATCTATATCGGCTGGCAAGATCATGATTCTATTAATGGAATATCTTTATAATTATCAACTCTGAGATTTAAAACATATGCTATTATTTTATCAACATCTGTTTCGGGACATGTTTTTCCTTCATTCCAAGCTGGTTGTTCCGGAATAAATCTTAATTTACACATGTTTTCTTTAAAAAATAACACTTCAATGTTAAAAAATAATTTTTTATCTCCTTTTGTTAAACCAAAAATACTAAGATTAAGTATTATACTTTCCATATTTTCATTATTTGTATAATGAAAATTCCAGGAATCATTTGTAATTCCATTTTTTTGTAATCTATATAAGAAATAATGATATAACTCAAATCTGATATCATTAGTTGCTCTAATAAGGTATTGAAAATATTCAAGCGCGAAATTAATTGATTGAAACGTTTGATATGTATTCTCTTTTTTAAGGTATAGTATTTTTTTGGGGTATAAATATAAACTTTCATCAAAAAAAACAATTATTTCTTTTTCATTTCCTTCAATGCAAACATTTCTATTCTTTGCTATTATTTTTCCATTTTGAACATACAGAAATTCAAAGAAAGGATTAACACCTGTACTACAATATAAATTAAAAAGTGTTATTTTTAAATTTTCAAAATCCATTATTTTAATTTATTAATTATTATTTTGTGATCTATAAATACCTGAAAACCTCCATCTGGATACACTTTAGTATAATTACCTCCTGTTTCGCTACCAGCCTGATATATTGTTTTAACTCCATCTTGAACGACTACATTATTTTCTCCAACTAATTTTAAAATTCGTTTATCTGTTCTCGTTTTGTCTAATGCTTTAAATACATTCTCTAAATGATTAATAGTAGCTTCTTGAGACGTAAGAGTTTTTGTTTCAATATTTGCCGCATATTCCATAAACTTTGCAAGTCGCTCAGGCCAACAAGTATTATGCACTAAAATACTTTTTTCAGAAACGTAATAATTATGGTTGTCTTCCACTTCAAAGTTATAGACTTCTACTTTTTCATCCAAGAAAATAATAGATTCCAGCAAAGAAGTTTTACCATCTAAAGTAGTTAAGTACATTCCTTTGGTAAGTTCTTTGGCTTCTATCCAGCCACCGCTTACATAGAATGGGTGTTCCGGAGTACATATAATTTCCGTACCATTTACAGAGATTTTCACCAATGAATAGGAAATGTCGCTCTGTTTCCGGTTCCATTTCCATAATTAGTATTTACTGGCCAGTCACCATCATCATGTTTATATACATTAACATCATTATTTCCAAAGCGCATAGAGTTGGCATATCGTTCTGCATTTCTATGTGCTTTAATCCAAAAAATAATATGCAAAACTATCAGGATTTTTCCTCCAGGTTCCCCTATCCTTTTCCCCATCATTCCTGTAGGATCTGTATAGTTGACAGGATCATTCCATGTATAGGCATATGGTGACATGGTGATTTCTACCAATGGATCTACCGATAGCCAGAAGCTTCTTTGCTGATTATAATATCTGTCACTAAAATAGCATAATCGCTATAAATCCATTTTCATTACATTCAATTCAAACCCCACTTAAAACAATAATCCACCGCAATTGCAGTGGGTTATTGTCATCTACCGACACTACTCCCAGCAGGGAGCATCGGAATTCTATATTTATTATTAACGAATCCAGTCTACATCTTTCTGCTGAAATTTAACTTTATCTAATATTTTATAATCATTTTTTAATATCAATTGGTACCACTCATACAAATTAACAGATGGATAATCTTTATATCTATTTCCATATTCTTTCCAAAATCCAAATTCTTTTTGCATTTATTTTTTGAATTACCATATTTTTTGATATTTAAAACTCTAATAAAAATTCTTTATTTCTCTCATACATTTCTTTTATTAATTGTGGATGATTACTTATAACTGTATCAAATTCACATCCACACCATGGGCAATACATTATTCCTACCTGTCCAATATGCAAAACTCCTGTCTTATCATTAGTGTCCTTATTTCTATATTGTTGTACGAAAAAAAAAGTTTTATCATAACTATCCATTTTAATTAAAATTGAAAATCCACTTTGTCCAGCATTATTGATTGCTGTAGAAAGTCCATCACAACAAAAAACATTATTTATCATTATATTTATATTATTTTATATGGTTTTGCAATGTTGGGAATGTAGAAGATTTGAATCTTATCTCTTTATTATATATTCCGTTATTTTGTGATCTATAAATACCTGAAAACCTCCATCTGGATACACTTTAGTATAATTACTTGCTGTTTTGCTGCCAGCCTGATATATTGTTTTAACTCCATCTTGAACGATTACATTATTTTCTCCAATTAATTTTAAAATTCGTTCATCTGTTCTCGTTTTATCTAATGCTTTACATACATTCTCTAAATGATTAATAGTAGCTTCTTGAGACATAAGAGTTTTTGTTTCAATACTTGCCGCATATTCCATAAACTTTGCAAGTCGTTCAAGCCAACAAGTATTGTGCACCAAAATACCTTTCTCAGAAACGTAATAATTATGGTTATCTTCCACTTCAAAGTTATAGACTTCTACTTTCTCATCCAAGAAATTAATAGATTCTGACAAAGAAGTTTTACCATCTAAAGTAGTTAAATACATTCCTTTGGCAAGCTCTTTGGCTTCTATCCAGCGTCCGTTTACATAGAATGGGTGTTCCGGAGTACATATAATTTCCGTACCATTTACAGAGATTTTCACCAATGAAGAGGAAATATTACGGGATAATTCCAGGACTCTTTTCAGTTCCTTTGTACCTGTTTCTTCATTATAGCTCCATACCACATCACCTTTCCGGATCTCTTCAATCTTTCTGTTTCCTTTTTCTGTGGCAACTAAAGTTCCTTTTGCAAAACATATGTTTATTAATCCCTTTGTTAACTGCCTTACAGGAACGCAAACAATACCTTTGGCCGCATTTAAATACTTTACAGGAATCAGTTCAGGAAGGACTGTCAATGGCGCTTCCTGTAACGCGATCAATGTTGTATATGCTAGCTGAGATGAAGGATTTGCATATGGATTATCTGGAACAGGTCCTATAGTTGGTCCCGAAGGATTCGGAGCTGGTGCAGGATAATTATTAATAACGTTAGATCCTTCCATCTGACTTTGGATATCACCCGTATAAACTCCCCAGTCCCTATTATATCGCATCCCATCTCTTGAGAATGTCGCTCTGTTTCCGGTTCCATTTCCATAATAGTATTTACTGACCAGTCACCATCATCATGTTTATATACATTAACATCATTATTTCCAAAGCGCATAGAGTTGGCATATCGTTCTGCATTTCTCCGTGCTTTAGTCCAAAAAATAATATGCCAAAAACTATCAGGATTTTTTCCTCCAGGTTCTCCTATCCTTTCCCCCATCATTCCTGTAGGGTCTGTATAGTTGACAGGATCATTCCATGTATAGGCATATGGTGACATGGTGATTTCTTAAATAATGAGTTATTCTGAAGTGCATCATAATCTGCTGTAAGAATTTCATTAAATCACAATCCAATGTTTTGTGATAGAATATTTACTGATTATACAGCCTGAGAATCTCCACCAATTCGGGTATAGACCGTATTTTCAGCTTCTCAAACAACCTGTTTTTGTAAGTGCTGATCGTTGATGAATGGAGATTCAGCTGATTAGAAATTTCTTTGAGGGGAAGGCCTTCTGCAAGCTTATTGGCAATTTGCAGTTCGCGGTCTGACAGCGTTTCAAAGGGAGAATTTTTTGCCGCGCCAGTTAATGATTCTAACAAAATCGCTTCTTTTATATTATCGCTGATATATCGACCCTTACTGAGCATCGACGTTAAAGCGGTCTCAATTACTTCGGTGGAGCTTAGCTTACTTAGATAGCCACCAGCACCCATTTTTAGATAACGCATTCCATACAACGCTTCATCCTGTGAAGAAAATATTAAAGTTTTTAATTCAGGCTGGTGAATTTTTATGTAATCTATTGCTTCCTGAACAGTGCCATTAGGCATATTAACGTCCATAATGGCCAGATCAAATTCTTCTTTCAGAATTAATTTGTACAGCGATTTATAATCCTCAACTTCTGAAATTATGGCATCGGGTCTTAATCGTTTGATTGTTTGTATCAAACCCATCCGGACGATACCATGATCATCTGCTACAACAATGCGAATATTTACTTTTAAACCCATCATTCTATAAATTTACGTAAAAAAAGGGAAACCGTAGTGCCTTCATTTTCAGCGGAAATGATTTGGATGTTTCCATACAGCAAGGATATAAAATTTTTTACAATTTTCAAACTTAATCCAACTCCTTTCTCGCCGGCAGTTCCCAGGAATACAGGATTATCATAGGTGTAGATTGCGGGTAAATATTTTTCATTTATTCCCGTTCCGAAGTCAACCACAGAAAGTACAACCTGATCACCTTCTGTAATTACCTGTAAATAAATATCTTGTCCTGGAAAAGTATATTTTACCGCATTATTAAAAATTTTGTCTAAAACATATTCGAGCAACAGGCGATCGCTTGTAAGAAATGCATTTTGATCTCCTTTAAAGTAAAATTTGATGTTTTTTTCTTTTAATTGAGCAGCATATTTTTCTTCTAAATAGTGAAAAAGATCCATCACCATGATTTTAACGGGTTTAATCTTAAATTCCCCGTATTGTGTTTTTAGCCAGGCAATGCTGTCCTGGATAGTTTGCAGATTCTTCTGGGCATCGTTTTTTATCTGTGGCAACAACTTAAAAAAATCTTCCTCACTTATGGTCTTTTCCTCTAGCGCTTCTATAAGCCACAGAAAAATTCCAAACAGTTCTTTTGAGTCATGAGACAATATCGAGATCAGTCCGTTCTTGAAATTGATTTCGTTTTCAAGTCTTTCGATTTTTAATTGTAGTTCGTTGATAACGTTGTTCATACATTTAGTATTAATGCTAAAAAAAAATCACTACAGTATTTTTTAGCATAGTTTACTATTTATTTTTTCGATTTCTATGCCAAACCATTCTTGAATCATCAGACATTATAATTAAGGTTAAATAAAATGTCTGACATTCAGGCTTGCAGACATTTTTATTTCTCATCAGGAAGACTTAATGCCGTTAATGCAATAATAGGTAATTCGATTGTTTTTTACAAGACCCTTTTTTTGTTTTTAATACCACAGAAATCGGAAAAGTCTGATCATCCAGGAGGAAGTGAAGCTTATGAGAATAATTTTAAGGTATGGACGTATAACTGGAATAGAAATATAGGCTTGTTCTTCGTAGTACTCATGATACGAAGTTATATGTTTGATCACCTTAGCAACCGCGAACACAAAGAAATCAAAAACATCGGCATATTTTTGAATACTTTTTAATTTATCAATATAGTTTTGATCCAGCGATTGGTTATTGCCATTAAACGATCGATAAAGAAGTTTTTATAAGAAAAAATTGTTATATGGCCGTAAAGCTATAATAAACATTGATAGAGTAAGTGGTATTTTCCTTCCCTACCAAACTTTGGGCACCTGCAGGTGATATGGTATATCTTACGTTCAGTGCCCGGTCCAAAACCGGTGCTCCGTTAAAGAGAAGCTTTTGAGGAGTTTTGGATAAGGGAGCATTTACAGAACTTCCATCCACGCCAATTTGTAATATATTGGAATTGATGTCGGTCTGCAGGCCGCCTTTCTTGAAATAATTTTCGTCCGATTTTACATAGAGCTCAAAATTTTCATTATTGGACAACATAATTTGGTTGGGAATCATTTGTGACTGGCCATCAGTGTAATGGGCAGCGGTATTAAAATTGAAGTTTACATTCCGCCCTGAGCTGGGGATGGTAATCTCTGACAGCGGAAGCACCTTTAACTGAACAGCCGTATTTTGCAAACTGTTAATTGAGTTATCTGTACTTCTCGCATTGAAGTTCAATTCAAACGTATACGTGCCGGCTTCAAAAAAAAAGTTTTTAAAATCTTCCGCAGATACATAAAGCTCCGGAATGAAGCTGGTTCTGTTTCCCGCTACAACACTGAAATTAGCAGCCGAAAAATTCTGAAAATCAGAAGATAAGGCTTTCGTTGTGAGTGAAGATCCGTTGCTACCCAATTTAATGCTAGCTATATTTCTGGTTCCCGGAACGCCTTTAGACGACGTGAACTGAACGGTTGTGGCAGCAGCTTTCGCCCAAAAATTAAAATCAACCGTATGTGCGATTTCCGTATTCCCCAAATCCCACACCCGCGTGCTTGTATTGCGGTAATCATTCAAAGAAGATATCTCTATGTATTTTGTTAAAGAGTTTGTGACCCATCGTATAGATGAAGGAATGACTAAAATTGTTTTAAAATTACGGGGTGTGAAGTCATAATAATTCTGAGTGATATCCATGGAGTAATTCCCGGCACGGAAGGCATTGGCCGTAAATTGTGAGGCAGGAATCTTAAATGTAAAATTGATATTTCCCCGGTTGAATCCTCCCGCGAGACTGATCGATGGCGGTTCAAACCATTTTACAGCGCTTGTACTGAACGACTGAAAACCTGGTAAATAACCTGAGAGTCCGGTATATGGCAGCTGCCCGCCCATACTTTCCAACTGCCACAGAAGAGCGGAACCGGGTAAAGTAAGTGAGGAAGAAGAGTGAGTAAAAGTTGGCCCGGAAACAGAGGTAAATGTAGGAGCTGTTGGGAATAATCCCAAAAAGTTATAATCCCAGTTTGTTCTGTTGGCGTTCGTCATTACCCTTGTAGGTACTGAGGTAAATTCGGTCCTGTTAAAAATATTATTGTCAGGAACCGACAGGTACACATCCTGAGCTTTCAGGGCTGCAGACCCGCAGAACACGGTAAAAATTCCTATTAGAAAAGCCCTCATCTTTTTCATACTTTTAAATTTAAAACTTTTTCACCTTAATGGTGGTGTCTTTCTTCTTATATTCAAAAACCACGGGCTTTGAGTACCCTTCTTTTGTCACCTGAATAGTTTGAGTGGGTTGTGTATAGCTGTATTTGTCATTTTCAATATAGAGGGTGTATTTTCCATCTTTAAGGAAAAACTCAAACTCATTTTTTTGGTTAACCACGGCAGTATAGATCGTGCCATCTTCACTTTTTGCATACACCACTATTCCGGTTACATCCGTTTCCAAAACATCGTAAGCCTGCCTGATCTCTGTTAATTTCCCACTTACCCTGATATTTTTTACCAAGCCCACTTTGCGGTTCATATTGCTATGTACCATAATAACAGGATCCATCATCAACCGGGCACCCGCACTTTCGTTCACCTTCAGTGTGTAAGTACCTTCGGGCACGTTCTGAAAAACTACTTTTCCATTCTTATCCGTCATCGCTACATAATTGTCCAGTTTTACAATTTCATTAGCAAGTACCGATTCGCCGGATTCCAGAAGTCCATTGAAATTTTTATCTTCAAAAAACTGGAAAGCCACTTTATGATTTCCGAGAGCCGTAGCTGCAGTAAAATATTTTTTAATCCCCACTCTGAACTGGTAATAACTGCCGCTGCTTGTATATTCAGCCGTAGATTTATAACCGGAAAGATTAAAATAACCTGTAGTGGACCATGAAGGTGAAATCTTATATTCCAGATTACCGGTGATATTGCTGTTTAAATTTTTATAAAGTTCCGAATAGAAGGTTCCGGCGGAAAAAGATCCGGTCAGATTATGATTAAGCATCTGGAAATTATACGAGGCGTAAACATTATAGTTGGCGAAATTACGGTTTCCATCATAATAAGAATTTAAATCAAAGACACTGATTGCGTTCCATTGGGCTGTTCCGTTGAGGGAGAATGATTTATACCTGTAAGATAAAGTTGTTTTCAGACTGTTGAACCAGTCTGGTTTATTGTTTTCTTTTGAATAAGAATATTCCGCCGTCAGGTTCAATCCGTGGGCACCTAATGTAGTGCTGATGTTGGCTTCCAGCCGGTAAGAAAAAAGTTCCTGCGATGTGTAAAAATTAGCTGTTTTTTGCTTTTCAACCTTTGGAGAAAGCAGAAAATTCCATTTCCTTAAAGAAAGCTGATACCCTAATCCCAAAGCTTCTGTACTGTTGAAATAATAACGTAAATTAGAGGTGTTGCCAGGTTGGGCTGGCTCACTCTGGAAGCTCAGGAACTCAGGCTCTACCTGCGAATTCTGATATTGTATAAAAGCACGCTGAGAAGCCGAAAATTGGCGGCCAATACGCTGATTTGAGAAAAAAGATCCCCGTTTGATCCCTGCATAACTTTTGGTGGCAAAGGAATTGACAGATTGTATATCCCATTTCCCTATTTTCCCCTCGTAATTGGCTCCCATTGAAGCTCCTGCGTTTTCATCTTTGTTATAAAGGCCTTTTTCGTGGCTCAGACCCACCTCCGTGCGGATGGTGTGCTTATCGTTAATTAATAAGGATGTTACCGCATTCGCTACCTGCGTATCCACGTTAAAGCGTGGATCATGGTCGAATATATAGGACACTTTCCCATTGAAAGATTTAGCATTTCCAAAAGCATATTTTGCCCCCGCCATAGTAGATCCTTGTGTTTGCTGGAAATAAGTACCGTACAGATTATAATTATTTTCCAGTGCAAGAATTTCAATCTGATTATCTTTACCAAATTTGGTAGAAACCTTCCCTCCTCTTCCGAAAACCGGGTAATCGTAATCACTGCTATTAACATTTCCCACCCGTAATACCGTATTTTTTCTCTCCAGTTCCAGCCAGGTATCATACAGGTTATAAAGGCCGTCTTCAAGATAGTAATCTGCCCCGATATTGAAGCGCGATTTCAAATTCTCAGTCACCCGGAATGCTGTGTTTCCCCTCAATTGGAGATAATTGAAACCTGAACTGTTTTCATTATAGCTCATTTCCGCAAAATTACTTCCGCCCACCGCTTCGTTTCCCCGGGCAATTTGTCTGTTGTGCGATAAAATAACCAGGTAGAGCGTGTTGCTTCCCACGATTTTATTGTCAAGCAGGTCTGTGACGATTGCATTAATATTAAATTCCGGATAAAGTGTATTCTGTTTTCTGACTGCAATTTTAATCTCAACCGTTTGTTTTTCTAAACCTTCCAGCGATACGGTTTGTTGTTTGGGCATCATTTCCAAACCATCAGGAATAGATTGCAAATCAATCTTAACGGTTCGTTTACTGTAACCCTGGTTTTCTACAGTCAGCAGAATTGAGGATTGGGGCAAAGCAGGGTTAATGAAATTTTCATATGTGGCCGTATAAATTGCGATGTTTTTGTTCTCGCCTTTAGCAACAAAGAACGAGGCGCTTTCAGTTCTGGTGGCCGTTGGGCTGGCGTACGAAACCTGGAATTGGATTTCATTGGATCTCAATTTCATAAAATCCACGTTAGCGATCAGTTTTACAGGAAGATTTTTAGACTGACCTGCGCCTAAGGTAAAGCCATTTTTGGGATAGAAAAGCAATCCCGGATATTTTTCCTGAGGTATGATATTCTGAATGATAATCTCTTCAGAACTTTTATTCTCAATGACCAGGAAATTAGTAAAAGTAGAACCCTTCTCAACAGCTACACTGTCATTTTCAAAATGGATTTGGATATCCTTCTTTTCCTGCGCATAGGCCAACGAAAAGTGCAGAAGAACAAATACAAAAAATAAGATTGTTCTTCTTAGGACTGATATCGATATTCCATTCTGTGGTTTCAAGACTTAATTTTAAAATTTAAAGTTTTTTTCGCCTACACGTATATCATTGGATTCTGCCATTTTGATAATAGCCACGCCAAGGAAGTTCCCCGAAATGTTCTCTGGTAAAGAAAACTGAACAACCTGATTGGTATCCGGAAGCATGGAGATAGAAATTGCGGGTAGCTTCATTTCCTTACCACTGTCTGTGTTGGTAAGTTCAAACTCAACAGTGGCATCATTGATGGTGTTTCCATCATTATGGATGCTTACTGCAACTTTTCTGTTCGCTGTATTCTCATTGCTCACCTCTGAAATATTGGTAATATCTAAACTTTTTACATGGTTTCCCGGTGGAGTATAAAAGATGTGAAGTCCCACCTCAAATAAGGTGATAATACCAATACCATTCTGAATACGTGCTTTATCTGCCTGCTGAGGAAGTTGCGTGAAAAACAACATGCTGTTCGTAACGGCAGATTGTGATGCGTTTGCCGGAATCTGCATAGTCACTACAATCTCCTTTGTACTTTTCGCAGGAACTGTGACAGCGTTTTCTAAGGTGGACACCCAGGAAGCATTGGAAGTTTTTGAACTGCCTGCTTCAAGATAAACCTTATTTCCGTCTTCTTCTCTAACCCAGTCTTTATAGTTGAGATTAAAAACATAATCCTTATCCGAGCTATTTTGAAGCGTAACTGTCTTTGTTACTTTTTCTCCTGGATTACCGGTGAAAAACAAACGTGTAGGCGACATAGAGATACTTTGTGCCAGAATCGAAGAAGACCAAGTAAGGATAAAGAAAATGAAAAGGTAAATAAACTTGCGCATGGTGTAAATTTTTTATAAAGATTCCCAAAACTACTAAAAAACGTAACAAAAGGAACCTTTACAAGCTAAAAAATTATTATAAAGCAGTTGCAGTATACGTAACTGTTTGCGTATAAGTTCCGGCCGGTTTACCTAAGATATCAGAAGATGATGATTTTGCCGCTGGAATAGTGTAGTCAAGATTCAGTGTTAATGCACTTCCAAGAGGAGCATTGGCTACTAAAGTCTGATCCACTGCAGATAAAACTACAGCGCTTTTTGTTCCGCCCATGGTTCCGGCTGCTGTAGCTGCTTTGATCGTCAAAACATTGACAGGGATTAGGTTGACTCCATTCATGAAATTCGCACCCCCTGCTTTTACTTTTACATTAAAGTTCTTCGTGGAAGTAACTTTTAAAGAGTTGGCTTTAGTAATCGTCTGATCAGAGTTATAGTCTGCTGCAGTAACATAGTTAAAGTCAACTGTATTACCAATGGCAGTACTTCCTGTATCGATAGAAATTACATCGTTCAGGGTGATGTTTACGGTTGTGGTTGCCGTAGTATTTTGAGCTTGAACATTATTAGTTCCAAATATGATAGCTCCAAAAGTTAAGGCTGTGATTACGATTTGTTTTTTCATGATGGTAATATTTTATTGTTATTTTTATTTATTGTTCTCTTTTGTATACTGCAAATCTACAGCGGTGCTAAAAGTTTCTTTGTAGTGGAAAACGGAAGTTCATGTAGTAAAATCACTACAGGATTACTCATTTGGTTTAAATAGGAAAACCCTCAATACCTGGAAAGTGCTGAGGGCATATATATTGATGTGTTTTTTTATAAAGCAGTCGCAGTATACGTTACTGTTTGGGTATAAGTTCCGGCCGGTTTACCCAAAATATCAGAAGATGAGGATTTTGCTGCTGGAATGATGTAGTCCAGATTCAGTGTTAATGCGCTTCCAAGTGGAGCATTTGCTACTAAAGTCTTTTCTCCTGCAGACAAAACCACATCGGTTTTTGTTCCGCCCATATTTCCAGGAGCTGCAGCAGCTTTGATTGTCAAAACATCTACAGGGATTGAGTTTGAACCATTGATGAAATTCGGTCCCCCTGCTTTTACCTTTACATTAAAGTTCTTCGTTGAGGTAACTTTTAAAGAGTTGGCTTTAGTAATTGTCTGATCAGAGTTATAGTCTGCTGCAGTAACATAGTTAAAGGCAACTATACCACCAATTGCTGTACTTCCTGCATCGATAGAGATCACATCGTTCAGGGTGATGTTTACAGCTGTGGTTGCGGCTGTATTTTGAGCTTGAACACGATCAGTTCCTAATATAACTACTCCAATAGTTAAGGCTGTAATTATTATTTGTTTTGTCATGGCAGTACGATTTAATTATTATTCTTGTTTAATTGTTCTCTTTTGAACATTACAAATCTACAGCTGCTATAAAGCAGTTGCGGTATACGTAACTGTTTGGGTATAAGTTCCGGCCGGTTTACCTAAAATATCAGAAGATGATGATTTTGCCGCTGGAATGGTGTAGTCTAAATTCAGTGTTAATGCACTTCCAAGAGGAGCATTGGCTACTAAAGTCTGATCCACTGCAGATAAAACAACAGCATTTTTTGTTCCTCCCATTGTTCCGGCTGCTGTAGCAGCTTTGATCGTCAAAACATTGACAGGGATTAAGTTGACTCCATTCATGAAATTAGCACCTCCTGCTTTTACTTTAACATTAAAGTTCTTCGTGGAAGTCACTTTTAAAGAGTTGGCTTTAGTAATTGTCTGATCAGAGTTATAGTCTGCTGCAGTAACATAGTTAAAGTCAACCGTATTACCAATGGCAGTACTTCCTGTATCGATAGAAATTACATCGTTCAGGGTGATGTTTACAGTTGTGGTTGCGGTTGTATTTTGAGCCTGAACATTATTAGTTCCAAATATGATAGCTCCAAAAGTTAAGGCTGTGATTACGATTTGTTTTTTCATGATGGTAATATTTTATTGTTATTTTTATTTATTGTTCTCTTTTGTATACTGCAAATCTACAGCAGCGATAAAAGTTTCTTTGTAGTGGAAAACGAAAGTTCATGTAGTAAAATCACTACAGGATTACCCATTTGCCTTAAATAGAAAAACCCTCAATACCTGGAAAGTGCTGAGGGCATATATATTGATGTGTTTTTTATTATAAAGCAGTCGCAGTATACGTTACTGTTTGGGTATAAGTTCCGGCCGGTTTACCTAAGATATCAGAAGATGATGATTTTGCCGCTGGAATGGTGTAGTCTAAATTCAGTGTTAATGCACTTCCAAGAGGAGCATTGGCTACTAAAGTCTGATCCACTGCAGATAAAACAACAGCATTTTTTGTTCCTCCCATTGTTCCGGCTGCTGTAGCAGCTTTGATCGTCAAAACATTGACAGGGATTAAGTTGACTCCATTCATGAAATTAGCACCTCCTGCTTTTACTTTAACATTAAAGTTCTTCGTGGAAGTCACTTTTAAAGAGTTGGCTTTAGTAATTGTCTGATCAGAGTTATAGTCTGCTGCAGTAACATAGTTAAAGTCAACCGTATTACCAATGGCAGTACTTCCTGTATCGATAGAAATTACATCGTTCAGGGTGATGTTTACGGTTGTGGTTGCGGTTGTATTTTGAGCTTGAACATTATTAGTTCCAAATATGATAGCTCCAAAAGTTAAGGCTGTGATTACGATTTGTTTTTTCATGATGGTAATATTTTATTGTTATTTTTATTTATTGTTCTCTTTTGTATACTGCAAATCTACAGCAGCGATAAAAGTTTCTTTGTAGTGGAAAACGGAAGTTCATGTAGTAAAATCACTACAGGATTACCCATTTGCCTTAAATAGAAAAACCCTCAATACCTGGAAAGTGCTGAGGGCATATATATTGATGTGTTTTTTATTATAAAGCAGTCGCAGTATAAGTTACTGTTTGCAGATAATTTTTCTTTAGGTTTTCACAAAAAATATTTATAGGTTGATAAATTTGTTATCATCGTTTTTGAGATTTGATAACTTTAAAAAAGATATAAAACGGCTTAATAAATTTACTGAATGTTTGGTCTGATGTATTAAATAGATTTAAATGCCCAAAAACATAGATTCCACCTTACAGCTGATAGATAACTATTCCCGGATTTTGAATTTTATCTATATCAGTACAATACATACAAAATCAAAGGCCTCCCGTAGGAAGCCTTCGAAACACCAAATCACAAAATATTAATATGAAAATTTATTTATAAAGCTGTTGCTGTATAAGTTACTGTTTGCGTATAAGTTCCGGCCGGTTTACCTAAGATATCAGAAGATGATGATTTTGCCGCTGGAATGGTGTAGTCAAGATTCAGTGTCAATGCACTTCCAAGCGGAGCGTTTGCTACCAGAGTTTGATCCACTGCAGATAAAACAACAGCGCTTTTTGTTCCGCCCATTGTTCCGGCAGCTGTAGCTGCTTTGATCGTCAACACATTGACAGGGATTAGGTTGGTTCCATTCATAAAATTAGCACCTCCTGCTTTTACTTTAACATTAAAGTTCTTCGTGGAAGTCACTTTTAAAGAGTTGGCTTTAGTAATTGTCTGATCAGAGTTATAGTCTGCTGCAGTAACATAGTTAAAGTCAACCGTATTACCAATGGCAGTACTTCCTGTATCGATAGAAATGACATCGTTCAGGGTGATGTTTACAGTTGTGGTTGCGGTTGTATTTTGAGCCTGAACATTATTAGTTCCAAATATGATAGCTCCAAAAGTTAAGGCTGTGATTGCAAGTTGTTTTGTCATGATAATATTGTTTTATTTTTTATTCTTGTTTAATTGTCCTCTTTTGAACACTACAAATGTACAGCGGCGATAAAAGTTTCTTTGTAGTGGAAAACGGAAGTTCATGTAGTAAAATCACTACACGGCTTATTCATATGATAAAATAGAAAAGCCCTCAATACTTTGACAGCATTGAGGGCTTTTCTATTTAAAAATTGGTATTACTTACAATGCAGTAGCAGTATAAGTTATTTTTTGTGTATAAGTTCCCTGAGGTTTTCCCAGAAGCACCTTTGAGGCTTTTTCCGCCGAAATAGAATAGGCAATATTTAAAGACTGTTTGGTACCTAAACTTGCGTTACTCACCAGCACCTGATCATTTGCAGATAAAGTGACCTCATTCAGGGTTCCTACCAAACTTCCGCCCGGTATTGCTTTTACCTGTAATATATCTACAGGAATTACGTTTGCACCGCTTACAAAGTGTGCCCCTTCAGATTTTACTTTTACATCAAAATTTTTAGAGGAAATAATGACTAAACTATTGGGAACGGTCACATTTTTTGATGAATTATAGTCTTTTGTGTTCCCATAATTAAAATCTACAGTGCCTTCTGAAGCAACTGAGCCAATGTCCATTGCAATAACGTCTGATAAAATAATATTAACTGATGTACTCATCTGCCCTGAATTTTGTGCCATAACCTGTTTGGTTCCTAAGGCTCCCAGAGACAGCGCAACGATAAAGATTTGTTTTTTCATGATTAATAAATTTAAAGAGGTGTAATAAAATATTGTCATTCGGAACTAATTATAAATCTAATAACATTATCCGACATTACCAAAGCTTTCATGATTGATTAAATATTGTTACAGTATTATTATTAATATTTTCCAATAATAATTTATTTATCCAGGCCATAAACAAAGAATATTCTAAATTATTCGGATATATCAACAACAAGAGAAGTCCAAACAGGTCCGGGCAAAATATCACATTTATCATCATTGCAGATCATATAAATAACTTCATTCTACCATCACTCTATTGGACCATACAGGCAAGTAAATTGAACCATAGAAGAAAGTAACCTGGTGAATAAATAAAGACCTTTGTCCTATCAAATTAAATCAATCAAATGTCAAAAATTACAAAAATTCAATTGGGTCAGAATGGACCAAAGTTGTCAAAGCTTGGTTTGGGATGTATGCGGATGTCATCCATCTGGGGAGGATCAACACCGGATGAAACAGAAAGCATAGCTACCATCCAACAGTCTTTGGACAACGGGATTAACTTCCTGAATACCGGAGATTTCTATGGCGCAGGCCACAACGAGATGCTTATTGGGAAAGCGATCAAAGGAAGACGGGATGATGCCTTTATCAGCGTCAAGTTCGGCGCCATTTTTCACAATGGACAATGGATCGGGATGGATCTTCGTCCTGTTGCCATTAAGAACTTTGTTAATTACTCTCTTACCCGATTGGGAATTGAGACCATCGATCTTTATCAGCCCAGCAGAATGGATGGCAGTATACCGGTTGAGGACATCATCGGAACGATTGCCGGCCTTGTGGAAGAAGGTAAAGTGCGCCATATTGGTGTGTCGGAAATAACTGCTGAGCAGCTTCAAACGGCTAACAGCGTCTATCCGATCAGTGCATTGGAAATTGGTTACTCTTTGGCAGATCGTCAGATCGAAGCCGATCTATTACCTACAGCTAAGGAATTAGGGATCAGCGTAGTAGCTTTCACCAATACAGCCGAAGGTCTTCTTATGGGAAACCTGCAAGCACCACTCCCTTCGGAGGATTACCGAAATCACTTCTCCCGTTTTCAGGGTGATAATCTCGTTCATAATCTTAAAAAAGTTGAGGTGCTGAAACAAATGGCTAACAGCAAAGGTTGCACCCCAACGCAGCTTTCAATCGCCTGGGTAAAGGAACAGGGAGATAACATTATGCCGTTGGTGAGTATGAGCCGCAGATCAAGACTCCCTGAGAATATTGCTGCTATGGAAATTACATTTACCCCTGAGGAGATGAACATTTTAAACACTACATTTGCACCAGGTGCCATCAAAGGCGGAACCTACCTACAGAGATAATGGAAAGTCCAGCAGAGATCCTTCCCGGCGTGATATTTTACTCTTACCTTTCATCAGAACGGAAAGAAAAAGCCTGCATCTGGAATCACCACACGCTGGTAATGCAGGTTTCGGGCCGGATGGTTCTGGAAACTTCAGAGCAGAATCTCATCATTAGTGCCGGAGATGTTTTACTGATCCACAAAAATCAGTTGGGAACGCTCACAAAAACTCCTGAGCCGGGCGGCCATTATGAGACGATTGTCATATCGCTCCAGGAGGATCTGATGCGCAAGATAGCCCTGGAAGAAAAAATGGAGGCTGATGGTAAATACAGCGGACTCCCGAATCTATGTCTTCCCAATAATGATTTTCTGAAAGGCTATTTCCAGTCGATTGTTCCCTACGCCAGGAGCTCTGGTGCTGAAATGACAGACGAAATGGGACTTTTAAAGGTGAAGGAAGGCATCAAGTTAATGTTGCTTGCTGTTCCGGAACTTCTCAATTTTCTGTTCGATTTCTCGGAGGCCTATAAGATCGATCTTGAAAGATTTATGCTCAGAAATTATCAGTTCAATGTTCCGGTAGAAAAGTTTGCACAACTCACAGGGAGAAGCCTTTCAGGATTTAAAAGGGATTTCCGGAAAACGTTTGGAATGCCGCCACGGAAATGGCTACAGGACAAAAGGCTGAATGAGGCACGGCATTTAATTGAAAATAAGAATAAAAGGCCATCTTCCATCTACCTCGACCTTGGATTTGAAAGTCTATCCCATTTTTCGTACGCTTTCAAGAAGAAATTCGGGAAAGCACCGACTTTGGATTTGTAAAACAGATAACAAATACTAAACAGCCCTAAGAAATTAAATGATTCTTCAGGGCTATTTTTTGATGGTTCATTTTGTTTATAACTCTGATCTCGCTATTCTAAGGATAACCGATGTAAGCTCGGTCATCTCCCCGAATAAGGTTGCACAGTCCGGAGCTCGCGAAACATAGCGTCCGGCTAATCCGGATCTTCCCGAACAAGCCAGGCTTGATGGCCTGCTTTTACAGTGACTTTCGATCGTCTGCTTCCTTTGAAAATTAACAGAAATGAAAATATACTTTCCAACTTTAAGGATTTTTTTGGTAATCCAATACGCTCTGATTCATTTAAAGTCCTTATTGAAACAGCTGTTACGCTAACAAACAAAATGCAGTAATTTATAGATTCTGTAAGACTGAGGTAAAGAACCCTCAGGTGTAAAGATATTATGTTAATAAGACAATAATAAAATACTATGTACAGCAATAAAGGACATCCGAAAATAGTAATAGATCTTTCAAATTTTCCTTCTTAAACTAATTTATCTGTATTCAAAAAACCAGATCTTTTATAAGAAATAAGCTCCTGACTTTTCCTTTATTAAATTGTCACCTATATCTCCTAAAAGCTGGTAAATTTCATTCTCACTACAAAACGTAATATCAATATTTCTTCTTAATATCTTCCCTGAAGAATTAAAAAAAAGAATTATTAAATATTTTCGAAAGTTCCGTTCCTTTATTTCTACCCTTACAATTTTTTTTTGTGGTAATTTAAAGACCGAAAATTTTTCCCCACTTAAAAGCCATTGATAACTTTTAATGAAAATCACCCGTCCAGAGTTCTCATATTCGAATATAAATTGTTTTTTTAACAGTCCATATACTAGTACCAGTAAAGCTAGCAAGAAAAAAATTCCTAAAACAAAAGTGTACCCCAAATACATGAGGATAGTAATAGTCAAAAAAAGCAGTGTCAATAAAACTAACTGAAAAGTAATATAATGAATTACTCTTTTCTTATTATTCATTTTCATTAACCTTCAATTATTAAAATTTATTTTCTATCTGTATATCTTTAAATGAAATGGGAAACAGCAAAATTCCTATAACGTTGCTGTCCAAGATGCAGTTTTTAGTCATACTTAGTAAAAAAATTATTTACTTATTATTCATATTTTGTTTTTTTTAGATAAAGCTATTTAATCAATAATTTAATCTATAAACATGTTATTTTATATTAAACAAAAGAATAAACTATCACAAATAAGTAAAATAAAATTAAAATTTCAGCTATAATTATTTTGGAATAAAATCAGCCTAAATAATTAAAATAAAGTAAAAAATTAACAATGCAAATATCTGATAATCTGTAAAAAACATGAAATAGTTGTTGTAAAGATAGATTACTAATTTTGTCATTTTTAATCTGGTCTCATGTAATTTATAAATGTCATTTAATTCTTTAAACAATGATTAATTTTCACTACATTTATATTAATTGAAGGGAGTAAACAAAAATATATCAACTACCTTAACTTATACCAATGTTTTTTAAAGCATTCATATTGCTATTACTATTCTGGGCACAACTTTGTTATAGCCAACAAGCAGCTTCTGTATGGTACGACACAGATAACGGCCTTCCACAGAATAGTGTAAAAGATATTATTAAAGATAAATATGGGTTTATATGGCTGAGTACAGAAAACGGCTTAGTGCGTTATGATGGATATAATTTTGTTACTTATAATCATCTTAATCTTAAAAACAACAGGTTTCTTGTATTTTTTGGAAATGTTGAAACAGATTCCATTTATAATTTTACTGCTTATACTGAAAACATAGTGTTACTTAACAAAAGAAACGTAAGCGCTTTAAATCATCAGACTAGTTGTACAAAAAAAGCATTGCATGAAAGCAAGCTATATGGATTATTTGTAAAAAATGGAACTCCGGAAAAGATAGATCATAAAGACTTCTTCATTTATTTTGATAAGAAGAACTCCTATCACCTATTTAATAATGGAACCATACAATATAATGATAAAAAGATAGCACCTATAAAGGGACTTCACAACAATTATATAACCCATACTTTTTGTTTGGGACAAAATATTTTTATCATTTCCAAGGCATTAAAAAAAATTATCAGAATTTCGTCAGGAAAAGTTGACTGCCTAGGCACTTCACAGATTTTCTTCCAGAATAATGTCAAAGTATACTGGAGCCAAATTAACAATCAATGTTTTATCCTTCATGATAATATTTTGTACAAAGTTTCCTATCAAAACAATGTGGTCGGTTTAAAAAAAATGATACATTATGATCTTAATGAAAACTCCTTAGCTTCTGTTTATTATGATGAGATTAATAATAAGTTATATCTGGGAACATTATCAGACGGGCTGAATGTGGTGAAATTTAATAATTTTCATGTGGCCAACGGATCAGATAAATCATATAAAAATATTTTTTATTCCATACTTCCTTTTGAAGATGATAAAGTAATTACTTCTTCAGGAGATGTTTATAATGAAAACGGACTAATAAAACAGTATCATTTTAATACAACAAGCAAATATTTTTTATTTTATGACAGCAAAAAAAATATTCTTGTTCAAAACGGTACTTCGTTACTTCGCTTTTTCAGCGATTCCAATTATTCAAAAAATGAATCTCTGTATTTCACAAAAACAACATCTTATGTTTTAAATATCAACCACTACTATGTTACAGCGTTTCATCTGCCTTCATTACAATCTAAACTCATCTTCTATAAAGATTCTAGTTTTAAAAATCCTTTTTTACAGTTTTCCATTCCTAATATTGTCACTACAGTACAGGAACTTGGATATAATAAATGGCTGGTAGGAAGCAGAGATGCTTTGTATTTAATAGAATCACCCTCTTTTTGTCCTAAAAAAATTTCTACTAAGCCTTTACATATAAGAGAAATTACAAAAACTAAGGATGGAAATGTTTGGATCATGACTCAGGGAAATGGTTTCTTTCTCTATAAAAAAGGCCAACTCATTAAAATGCCTGAAGATAAAAACGGATATCTTTTATTTTCACATACTATTCTGGAAGACAAAAACGGGTTTGTATGGGTCAGTACCAATAATGGCTTATTCAAGATACTGAAAGATAACCTGCTGCAATATTCTAAAGACAGAAAAACTTTACCCAACTATTATAGATACAGCAAAGAAGATGGCTTTAATACCAATGAGTTCAATGGAGGATGTTCTCCAAGTGCTGCAGTTCTCAAAAATGGAAATTTTGTATTTCCTTCTATCAAAGGCCTCGTATTTTTTGATCCTGAAAAAATAAGAAGCTATTATCCTAAAAACTTCTTTTTGGAACGAGTTATATTCTATGACTCCAAAAGCAGCATAAGAGAACAGAATATTCATCTGGAAAACAATTTTTATAAAACAATAATTTTAATAGATGTCCCCTATTATGCTAACAGAGCTAATTTGGTTATTGAAGGAAAACTGAAAGGCTCCAAGAATGAAAAATGGGAAAGGGTTGGCAATGATGGCAAATATTATATCTCAAACCTGGAGCCAGGCCAATATCAGCTTATGGTGAGGGTATTGGCTTCTCCAAAAGGAAAATACATCTATAAAAAACTAAATATCAATGTAAAATACTTATTTCACCAAACACTTATTTTTAAATTTTTTATTGTTTTACTATTAGCTTTTATTGTATTTACAATCTTTAAAATAAGAATAAAAAGGCAGGAACAGAAAAAAAGAGAACTTGAAAAAATTATTACCATAAGAACCCGGAAACTATCAAAAGCAGTTTCAAAATTGGAATATACCAAGGAACAGCTCCGAAAAGAGAGTGTACAGCAGAAGAAACTATTGGAGACAATAAGCCATGATATCATCACCCCCATAAAATTTTTATCCATTACAGCCCAAAAACTTTACGAGACTGATGAGCATGACCGTTATATACAAAAGAAATATTTTGAAAGTTTCTACAAATCTTCTGTAGAGTTCTACAATTTCGTAAAAACCTTAAAGGAATATGCAGAGATTTATAATATTTCCGAAAAGGATGAAACTTATAATATTTATGAGCTAATAGAAGCCAAAAAAGCCCTTTTTGGAGGTGCCGCCAAAGAACAAAATACACTTATTGTCAATAATATCAAAGATCCTACTTATTCAAAAATCAACCAGAATGTAATTGCTGTCATCATCCATAATCTCATAGACAATGCGATTAAAAACACCACCAATGGGGTCATAGAGCTTTCGACCACTGAAGATAGCAGCACCTTTTTCCTGGAGGTAAAAGATACGGGTAAAGGGATGAGCAAGGAACAAATGATCTATTATGAGAAACTTCAGGATAATATTGAAAATGAAAAACTGGTTTTGCAAAAATACAGTTTAGGATTGCATCTTATTCTTCAACTGCTCATGATGATCAATGGTAAAATTGAGTTTAAGAATAATATACCCCACGGAACTATCGTATCAATTAAAATAAAAAAACAAACAAATGACTAGAAAAATTATTATTGCAGATGATCACTTCGTAGTAAGATTAGGAACTACTCTGATTTTGGAATCCCACTACAAAGATGTGAAAATTTCATATGCTGAGTCTTACACGGAACTCACGGATAAGCTATATGCCGAGCAGTTTGATTTACTAATCCTGGATATTAATATGCCGGAAAGCAAATACTTAAGTATGATTGGTGAAATAAAAATAGTACAGCCCAATCTTAAAATCCTGGTTTTTTCGGTGTATGACAATGATATTGCCGTACAATATATCATTGAAGGGGCTGACGGATACATTAATAAATTGTCAGATGAAAATAATATCCTGGAAGCTGTTCAGCAAATCTTTGAAACCGGGACGTATTACTCTCCGGATATTGTAAAAAAGCTTGTTTCTTCAGCTAAAAAAGACACGCCCATAAATCCACTGGAAACATTATCTGAAAGAGAAAAGGAAATATTTAATCTGCTGGTTAAAGGGTATGGAAATATTGAAATATCAAACGAACTTAACCTTCATCTTTCTACGGTAAGCACTTATAAAACAAGAATTTACAAGAAATTAAATATAAAAAATGCAGTTGATCTGGTTAGGCTAGACGATAAAAACCAGACACACAAACATAAATAAACTCCCGATGTTTAGTCTCGTCAAAAATTACGCTGTTGGAGCACATACTGAAAATATGTAAAATAAAAAACGGAATAAATATTCCGTTTTTTTTAATCATCTATTTTATTAATGTTTATTTGATTTAATTTTCTTTTGTAATTTTTGGGTTAAGTCAATTAGTTTATTAATTTGTTCTTTTTGAGAGTCGATCTGCATTTGTTGTTTTATAACATGCAAGTAAAGTTCTTCTACTTTCTCTAATGTCTGGGTTGAGAGTTTTGATAAATTAAATGAGTAGAGTCCATTTTCCGTTTTTGCTAAATCATTAATAGAAGTTACGCCAGGTAAATGATTGTTATCTTTAATAAATTTTTCCGTATCATAAATATTTAAAAATTTATATTTAGAATTCAATAAAGATTTTCCAGTGTAATACTCTTCAAATACATAATCAGGATAGGTAGTTGTTGCTGTCGTAATACTTCCGCTTACTTTTAACTTCTCATCCGCCGCAAAAGTAGTACTGGCATAACCGATGCCTACATTTTCTACAAAAAAAGAATTTCCATCCGGTGCAATACTGAATTTTGGAGTACCATTAGATCCACCCGTAGGTGTTGTTACAAATGAAACACCACTGGGTGCCGAAGTAAAGCTTGTCCCTATTGATAAACCTGTACTGTTTCCTACAGCCCTAATCTGTGCTCCTGCATTGGTATCTGTAAAAATATGAAGACTTGGATCCCCTCCATTCGTTAAGGAAATTACTGATCTCATACCAGATCCGGAATCTTGGACAATACCGTAACCTACACTATTATTAATGGTTGTAGTTTGTTGATTCACGAATTTCAGATTATTTCCATTTTGGGTAACTGTTCTACTATTGGTAAGAGTACCATCTGCATTATAAATATTACTGTAGATCAGTTTCTGCCATACTGTACCATCAAAATAGTAATATCCAATACCGTCAATATTCACTCTTGGTCCGGTATTGTTACCCGCTGAAATATCTGTAATATAGACCAATGTTGCTTTTTGATTAGCTCCATAAAGAGCATCTCCTTTAGCAGAAAGCTGTGCAAGGGTAAGTCTCGGTGCCTGAAGTCCGTCAAGATCAGTAATCCCTAGTTTTCCATTAACATCCAATGTGGAATTAGGCGTTGTAGTATTAATTCCTATACCTGCCGTCTGTGCAAGAATGCCAGAAGAAGCCGCCAATAGGGCTGCTGTTAATAAAGTTGTTAAATTTTTTTTCATTACTTTAATTTTTGTGTTAAACTTTTGAATTGATATACAGGACTAATAAATAGACTCCAATATGTACCTGGGCAATACTAGCACAAGACTAATAAATATCCCTTTACTTAAAAGTGGAATAGAAAAAATGAGGTTTTGTTTAAGGAAAACAAAAAGTACATTAAAAATTTTTATAGAGGCTGTATAACCTGAGATAAATGTATTGTTCTATGGATAAGATTTTGTAACTACTTTTTGAGAGTTTAGATATTTATTATTTTTTATTTGCATTTTTATCATTATTGAATTAAAGTTCTCTTATTGTTAAGAATTGAACCCATTCATTTTGATAGTGCAAACTTAAACTACAGAATATAAAAAACTTAAGTTTACTATGTAAAAATAAATTGCCATATATGTAGTATTGTATCTCACTTGCGTCGTTTAAAAACTACATAACCCTGTAGATTGTGAAAATATAGATAAACCAACAGCAACTGTTATACAGCCTGATAGCACATTCTAAAAAATCTCCCTATCAGATTAGCAGAAGGATGCGGAAGTTAGCAGATAATAAAAATTATTTTTTGAAATTATAAACACTGAAGCAATTTTACCGCCTTTTCATTATTTTGCATCGCAGCATGCTGCTATTATCCTTAACATTTTTATCTGCCCCATTTTCTAAGAACAGTTTATGATTCTTGCAAAAACAACAGTATAGATAAGAGCCCTTGCATCATTATAATTTTGATGTTTATGTTGACCTTATGGGAAATCAACAACAAACATTTCCTACCCAGCCTTTGATAAAAAATCAGCCCTTGTCACATTAGAAAAATCAGCATCTGCAACAAACTCAACATATATTAATAGATGGCAATTAAAATTGTATTATATGTAGTTTTATAACTACAGGTCTAAAAAACTCGTATAGGGAACATTTATGTACTTTTGCGGATAATATGTAATTGACATTATACTGACAAAAATAATAGAGAAACCCCCTATCAATTTTTAATAGAATTCAACTTATCATTTACATTGGCAGCTACTTTACAGGATCATTCTTTATATAGATATTCATTAGCAATTACAGATAACAGGCTTACATATAAAACAATATAAATGTCAAAAACTTACAGATATATAAAAAACATAGAATTATGATGCAAAAGGTCCTTTCACTAATGATCCTTAGTATTTTGGCAGCATGTACTTCCCCGAAAAAAGAAAATACAAAAGTAAATTCAGAGACAGTATCAGACGCTAATATCCAAATGGATGAACTTGTAGGAAAATGGGTTCAACCTATTCCAGGACAAAAAAACGATAAGCAAGGTGTTGAACTTCATGACAATGGTGTTGCAACATCAATAAATATGCACACTTTACTGTATGAGCAATGGGAGGTTTCTCACGATACATTATTTTTATGGTATCACACCGAAGACATAAGACAAGTTTCTAGTGATATTGACACACTGCTAATCAAAAAACTGGATAATAAATGTTTAACTATTTTACCTTTAGTGGGAAATTTTAAATCTAACATTGAACAAACTTACAACAAAGAAAAATAAATGCAGAATTCTGATAATCAACAATTAAAAAATTTCTTTAGCAGAAAAACACAACCATTGAAAAAACTATCATAAAGAAATAGATTTTAAGCCTACTCTTTTGGTTATTGATGATTTATCATTCTTGTTATTCTGTTTAATCAGTTACAAATTAAATCACGAATTCCTTTCTGGCCATAATATTTCTGATGATATCTTTAAAAACTCTTGGCAGCTTTAAAATATAAAAACCAGCTTTTTATATTCGCCTGATATTTACTTATTTATTACAAATATAACAAATGCTTTTATCTTATCATTATTATCAAAAACCATTCAACACGATATCAAAACAAATAAGCCATCTAAAAGTCTTAAAAACCGATGCGGCTTCATTTTAAATTAAAAACATGTAGTTGTAAAATGACACTCAATACTTCTATTAGCTTTTAAAATTTGCTAATTTAATTATATACCATGAATACTTTATAATACAAGTATTAAAAATGTTTTATAAACAGCTTTTATTTATATTTTTCATAAATATTCAATTGTATTACAGCCAGCAACCGGCATCGGTATGGTATGATACAGATAAAGGACTTCCCCAGAACAGTGTAAAGGATATTATCAAGGACAAGTACGGATTTATCTGGATCAGTACAGAAAATGGATTGGTACGTTATGACGGAAATAATTTTGTCACCTATAATCATCTCAACTTTAAGAATAACAGATTTACCTCTTTTTTGGGAAGCGCTAAGAAAGACACTATTTACAATACAACAGCTTATGATGAAAATACCGCATTAATATCTAAAAGGAATGCAAGTATTCTAAGTCATAAATCAGGTTGTCTGCAAAGAGTATTACGTGAAAGCAAATCGAACTTTATTTTCACCAAGAATGCAATACCAGAACCACTTGAAGGCACAGATTTCTTTGTTTATTTTGATAAGAAAAACTATTATCATTTGTTACACGATGGAACAATACAATACAAAGATCAAAAAATTACAACGCTGAAAAATCTGCGTAAAAGCTATATCTCAGATACATTTTGTTTTGACCAGAATATTTTTATCATTTCCAGATCTTTAAAAAAAATAATTAAAATTTCTCCAACCCAAATAACTTATCTGAATGCACCTGAAATATTTTTTAAGAATGATATAAAAGTATACTGGAGCCAGATAAACAATCAATCTTTTATTATCCAGAATCATACGTTATATAGAATACATTATGAGTGCAATATCTTTGGTTTAAAAAAATTAGCAGATTACGACCTTAATAAAAATTCCTTATCTTCCATCTATCATGATGAAGTGAACAATAAGCTGTACCTGGGTACATTATCTGATGGATTGAATGTCATAAAATTCAACAATTTTCATGTTTCCAACAAATCAGATAAATCTTATGAAAATATTTTTTATTCAATACTTCCTTTTGGAAATGATAAGGTAATTAATTCCTTAGGTGATGTATACAATGAAGACGGACTGGTAAAACAGTATCATTTTAACACAACCAATCATTTTTTTTTACTGTATGATAATCAACAGAATATTCTTGTCCAGCGGGAATCTGGCTTACTCCGTTTTTTTAAAAAGTCTAATTATTCTAAAAAAGAAAATCTTGCTTTTAAAAATGAGCCCTCTCATGCCTGGAAACTGAGAAATTATTTTATTGCAACGTTTCACAAACCTATTTTAAAATCTACTCTTTCCTTTTATAAAGATACCGACTTTAAAAATCCTTTTTTACAGTTTTCCATTCCTAATATTGTAACCACTGTTTATGAATATGACCATGATAAATGGCTGGTAGGAACCAGAGATGCTTTGTATTTAATAGAATCACCCTCTTTTAGTCTTAAAAAAATATCTGCCGCCTCATTACATGTAAGAGAAATTACAAAAACTAAGGATGGAAATGTTTGGATCATGACTCAGGGAAATGGTTTCTTTCTCTATAAAAAAGGCCAACTCATTAAAATGCCTGAAGATAAAAACGGATATCTTTTATTTTCACATACTATTCTGGAAGACAAAAACGGGTTTGTATGGATCAGCACCAATAATGGCTTATTCAAGATACTGAAAGATAACCTGCTGCAATATTCTAAAGACAGAAAAACTTTACCCAACTATTACAGATACAGCAAGGAAGATGGCTTTAATACCAATGAGTTCAATGGAGGATGTTCTCCAAGTGCTGCAGTGCTCAAAAATGGAAATTTTGTATTTCCTTCTATCAAAGGCCTCGTATTTTTTGATCCTGAAAAAATAAGAAGCTATTATCCTAAAAACTTCTTTTTGGAACGAGTTATATTCTATGACTCCAAAAGCAGCATAAGAGAACAGAATATTCATCTGGAAAACAATTTTTATAAAACAATAATTTTAATAGATGTCCCCTATTATGCTAACAGAGCTAATTTGGTTATTGAAGGAAAACTGAAAGGCTCCAAGAATGAAAAATGGGAAAGGGTTGGCAATGATGGCAAATATTATATCTCAAACCTGGAGCCAGGCCAATATCAGCTTATGGTGAGGGTATTGGCTTCTCCAAAAGGGAAATACATCTATAAAACACTAAATATCAATGTAAAACACCTGTTTTATCAAACACTTATTTTTAAATTCCTTATTGTCTTAGTATTAGCTTTTATTGTATTTACACTCTTTAAAATAAGAATAAAAAGGCAGGAACAGAAAAAAAGAGAACTGGAAAAAATTATTGCCATAAGAACCCAGAAACTATTAAAAACAGTTTCAAAATTGGAATATACCAAGGAACAGCTCCGAAAAGAGAGTGTGCAACAAAAAAAACTATTGGAAACGATAAGTCATGATATCATCACCCCCATAAAGTTTCTATCCATTACAGCCCAAAAACTCTATGAAACAGACGAACACGACCGCTACATACAAAAGAAACATTTTGAAAGTTTCTACAAATCTTCTGTAGAGTTTTACAACTTCGTAAAAACATTAAAGGAATATGCAGAGATTTATAACGTTTCTGAAAAAAATGAGAAGTATAACGTATACGAAGTTGTGGAAGCTAAAAAAACACTCTTTGAGGTCGCTGCCAAAGAGCAAAATACACTTATTGTTAACAATCTTAAAGATCCCACTTATTCAAAAAACAATCAGAATGTGATTGCTGTCATCATCCATAATCTCATAGACAATGCGATTAAAAATACCACCAATGGAATGATAGAGCTTTCTACTATTGAGGACAGCAGCACCTTTTTTCTGGAGGTAAAAGATACAGGTAAAGGGATGAGCAAGGAACAAATGATCTATTATGAGAAACTTCAGGATAATATTGAAAATGAAAAACTGGTTTTGCAAAAATACAGTTTAGGATTGCATCTTATTCTTCAACTGCTCATGATGATCAATGGTAAAATTGAGTTTAAAAACAATATTCCTAAGGGAACTGTTGTATCCATTAAAATTAAAAAAAAATATGATTAAAAAAATTATTATTGCAGATGATCACTTCGTAGTAAGATTAGGCACTACTCTGATTTTGGAATCCCACTACAAAGATGTGAAAATTTCATATGCCGAGTCTTACACGGAACTCACGGATAAGCTATACGCTGAACAGTTTGATTTATTAATCCTGGATATTAATATGCCGGAAAGCAAATATTTAAGTATGATTGGTGAAATAAAAATAGTACAGCCCAATCTTAAAATCCTGGTTTTTTCAGTGTATGACAATGATATTGCCGTACAATATATCATTGAAGGGGCTGACGGATACATTAATAAATTGTCGGATGAAAATAATATCCTGGAAGCAGTTCAGCAAATATTTGAAACGGGAACGTATTACTCTCCGGATATTATAAAAAAGCTGGTTTCTTCGGCTAAAAAAGATACTCCTATAAATCCATTGGAAACATTATCAGAAAGAGAAAAGGAAATATTTGATCTGCTGGTGAAAGGTTATGGGAATATTGAAATATCGAATGAGCTAAATCTCCACCTTTCCACTGTGAGTACTTATAAAGCAAGAATTTATAAAAAACTGAATATTAAAAATGCAGTTGATCTGGTTAGGTTGGGAGACCGAAATCAAACCCATAAAAATAATTAAAATCCTCGTGCTCATTCTAAAACACGATGTTTTTAAAGAATTGAACCTCTCGGTATTAACAACCGAAACAGAATGCTGACCAAACAGCCCATCGCCAGTCATTTATGGGAAGATGACATATATAGTATTGACAATAATATAAATCATTATGAAATCAAAAAAAATATATTAGCAGCTTTACTTTCAAGTTGTTATTGCTATCATTGGCGGGTACTTTTACATCGCTTCTATCCTGTTTGTTATAATCATTTTAGGAGCCGTAGCCTGGTAGAATGGATTCAATATTTTCAAACTGATCGTTTATCTTAAAGAAGAAGTCCTTATGGTATTAGGAACAAGTTCTTCAGAATCTGCACTGCCTGGGATTATGGAGGAGCTTGAAAAGCAGGCTGTTCAAAAACTATTGTGGGTTTTGTAGTCCCTACCGGTTATTCTTTTAATCTTGATGGAACCAATATTTATATGACTCTTGCTTCACTCTTTATTGCCCAGGCTCTCAATATCCAACTTCCCATCGAAAAACAGCTGGCTCTCGTTCTGGTTGCCATTCTAAGCTCTAAAGGAGCTGCAGGAGTAACAGGAGTTGGTTTCGTTACTTTATCCGCAACGCTGGCTGTTGTACCTGAATTCCTATTGCCGGAATGACTTTGATTTTAGGAATTGATAAATTCATGAGTGAATGCAGAGCTATCACAAACGTTATTGGCAATTCTGTGGCTACTATTGTTGTAGCTAACTGGGAGAATCAACTGGACAAAAAGCAACTGCAGCTATGCCTTAATTATCCCAATAAAGACCTTATTAAATAATAAAATGTATTGACTTATCCTTTTTAGTAATAATAGCTTGACAGACTCATAATAAAGCCTTGTTTTTAAAATCTGCAGGACTTTTAGCAACTTTAGACCCTTAAAAATCACAATAAAAACCTTCATACATGTCATTAAATAACTACAGCTCTGATAGCTTTTTAAGCTACATTATTGTATAGCTTTGCTTCATGAAAAAATAATATTAAAAAGTTATTTGCTTATAGCTATTTCTATTGACTTGTTTTAAATAAGAATTCATTAAACATTCATTCTATTTAATTACCTGTATTTTTACGATGATACAGGATTAAGATGGGCTCATTGAGCTCATCTTTTTCTTTATGCTTCCATAAAATAAAAAACTACATCATATAATAACCTATAGCTTCATTGATGTGGTTTAATATCTACAACCTATATTTCTTATTACTTAAGTTATTTTAATAAGTTTGTCATCATTAAACTGTTTGTGTATGTATACTTACTATTAATACTGAAGGTAAATAAAATTTAAGAGAACATCTTTGAGTATAAAACTATATTTACAAGGGCAATTTCCGATTTTTATACTATAACATTATTCATAATATTAAATTTCTTCTTTTTAAGCTTTAAAGTATATAAGTCGGATATAAGCCAATAACTTTTAAGGATATAGCGTATTATTATTAAGTATACAAAGAAAGATGGGCGTGCCCATCTTCCTTTTTTCATCCCCAATCTTCATCATGATACCGATGTAATCTTAATCAATCATTAAGGACCATTAAAAATATACAGGAGGTCAGAAATGAGATCTGGAAAGGCTTAATTTGAAAATTCAACAGTTTCCTTACTCAAAGCAAAAATCCCACGCTAATAAACAGTTCTTTAAAATTTTATATTCTATGTTAACTTGCAAAAAAATAAGCTAAAAATACATTTATTTATAAATAGTTGAAATTAATGGCAAAAGTAACAGTTTAATACTCATCGTTTGATACATCTTTATAATTCTTTATTTTGGATGTAATATTGTTCTCCGATATAGTTCCATAAAGTAGTATTTTTAGGTCTTAATATATTATTGCAAGTGTTGGAAGCATTTTCTCTGAGTACAATGATGGCTGCGTGCTTTGACAGTTGGTCACCAGATTCGATAACTTTCAATAGACATGCTGTTACCTCTTTATTGACAAATCCGTCCATCAAACGCCAGATCTCCGGAGAAGCTGTTTTTCCCGAAGACCATCTTTCATGAATATATTCGATGGCGATGAAAGCCAGCTGTTCGTTTTTACGCAGATCCAGATTGGTGATTTTATAAAGCGGACAGCCCATCAACAATGCCTTAAGAACCAGCTGATTCCAGGAATCCAAAGGCAGGTATTTAGCTGCAAAAGGATTTAAAAGAGCTATGGAATCAAAAATAGAAGTGATATTAGTTCTGATACCTTCTTCAACGAGAGGAACAAACTCACAGGCATTTTCAAGGAAGAAGATTCCTTTGTAGATACTGATCAATTCACCGATATCAGCTGACTGCGTTAGTTTTTTTATTATTGCTACATTCTGATCTTCAGGTATATAAACCATCAATAAACACCGGCAGAACTGCTGAAGATTCCATTGGCCGGAGCCTGGACACAGTTGTTCAATGGTAATTTTTTCAGATGAGCTCCATTCTGGTGAAGCAGGTGAAATCATTCGGGAAATCAGTCCGAAGTCCTGAAAGAAAAGGACTTCATTTTCAAATAACATAACCGTTTTCATCCAATCCATCTGGGCTTCTGAAAGCCTGGCCTGAATCACTGAGTATAATATTTCGCAGGCATTATTTTTAAAAGTATTCTCTGTCATCTCAGAGTAGTGTTTTTTGTATTGTTATATAATTGTTGTATGTCGACTGTCAAATAATCATTTCTTGTATGTACATTATCATAAAACATTACAGGTAGTACCATGACCCCCTCCAATAAGAATTTTGTACACAGCAAGCACTAAATAAATAGCCACTGAAAACAGCCTTTATACAGGTTTGTGAGTCTGATACTTAAAAGCAAAAAATCTCTCAATTAACTGATACATCTCTTTTCAGATTTATTATTTTCCTCTTATTTTATTAATAATTTTTCCAGCTGTATTATAAGCTGTTCCAGGTGCACCTCTTAGAACAGAGCCGGCCTTATTACCAAATCTGTTACCTGACTCAGGATCTACCAAAAGATTAGCGAATTGTGGAACTTTTAAGATCATAAGTATCATAATCACTTGAAAAGCAACAGAAAGGAGAACATTAGTAAATGCTGTATTCCCAACAGGCAAAAGAACGATAATCACTTTCATAATTGTTAATATGGGTTCCCATAGCAGTATCGATAAGAATCCAAAAAACCATGACTTCAGAATTCTTTCATTAGATATAATAAGTGAAAACGGTAAAACAAATATTCCCAAAATATAATAGATAAATATCATCAATAATTGTCTCATTAATATATATCCCCCAACAACAGAAGCAACAAAATAAATAATGATGTGGATAAATTCTAAAAAAGGATTGACCTGCAGCAAATCATACACTCCATTTCCGTCGGCTCCTGTTCCCTGCACATGGGTGATACCCCTTTGAAAAGCCTGTTCAAAATCACCGGGGCTACGTCCTGTCACTTTATAGGCACCGTGCTTTACGATCTCTGATAAAATATCTACGGTATCAAATAATAATAATTTTACCAAAGGAATGTATAATGTGATAGCCATAAGAGTCAGGATAGGTCTTAAAAGAGCATCTCTTCCAATTTTTTCATCGGGATCAGACATAGCTTTCATTACTTTATACCCAACGAAAACAAAAGTAAATGTAACAGCTATGAGAAGAACATACGGTCTCGACTCATTAATAAACAGGTCAAATCTGGTTTGCAGTATTGATCTATATTGATTTAGAATTTCTTGTATTGTCATTTACTTTATATTTTAAACATCACTGATTTTTGCATTTTGCTAATCTTACTATGTATTATTTAATTAAGAACTTATTGATCACCGATATGGATTGTAGATCTCTCTTTATAGACAAAACAGTGGCTCTGATTTTCAAAACCCTTATGAGCAGCTTTCCAAAAACTGTATAAACCTGTCCCAGCCCTCCGGAAAGAATTCCTGATGCCAAATATCTGTAATAGTCAGATTGGGCTTCATCTAAGTATCTGTTTTCAGTGACCAGATCCTCAGATTTCTTTGTCAGTGAATGTTTAACAGATAATGGATTGTATTTTATGATATTAATAACATTCCTGATATTTCTTATATCTTTTTTGGTATCTTCAATCATAATAAGAGAAGTGGAAGCAAGTACAAGGCTATTTACGCTTTTAATACTTTTTTTGTCATCAATTTCTTTTTCCAGCTTGATAAGTTTTTCAAATAACTTATTTTGTTCGTCCTTTAGATAGATTTCTCCTCCTAAGCCTGTAATAATTAAAGCCTTGCTTCCTGCAACGGTATAATCATTAATATCAAAAGACCAGGTCTGTGCATAAAAAAAACTAAAGCTAAAAAAAAGCAAGAGTGTGGATATTGATTTAATATGTTTCATCTTCCAGTGTTACTCTTATTACTTTATCTAATGCCTGCTGAATTAAGCGCAGCCGCTCTCCTTCAGGAATATAGTTGGTAGTATCCATATAATTGGTGATGTTTTCTTTCTCAGAATCAAATTTCTTTGAGAATCTTCTTCTTACCAAAAGATTTGAAACTTTACCACTTGAAAGCGGGGAAGCAGCCACTATCGGATATTTATACTTTATATAATCATAGCTTGTTTGGGATACAAAGTTCAGTATATCGCCTTTTTTTGACGTTAAACCAGATGATATACGGGTAAGCTCCTGATTAGGCTCTATATAAATATCTTTTGTTCTTTTCATAAGACCTGTTTTTAATACGGCATACCCATTTAGCTTTCTATGCACTGAAGCCATATCCTTGTAATATCTCTTTGACAGGAAATCATTGGCTGACCAGTTCCATGTCCAATTAATTACAATCTGAGCTTTGAAGATTACGGAAAACAATAATAATCCTACGAAAAATATCTTAGCACCAAATGATTTGGTATATAACTTATTCATGATTTTAAAAATTTTAGATTAACTATTTAGCAAACTGCTGCACTAATTTCCTCTTGAGGGTACTTCCTTTGATATTATCTTCTACCCTATCAAGCTTCCGGTTAATCGCAGACAGTGAGGTTCTCAGGTCTTCATACAGGTTAAATTTTTCTCCCAGGATGGTAATTTTTTCACCACTTAAAAAATGGGAAGACATATTCTCAATCTGGCTGTCCGCTGAAAGTAAATACACCCTGTTCTCTTTCTTTTTTGAATAATACAGGAAAGAAAGCTGTTCATTATCCTGCCTGAGTTGACGGGATCTGTCTTTGACATTATTGATAATATCATTTACCGTAGACAGCCAGGCAACACCACCGTAATACAGGAGCCTTTTTCTATACTCTTTTAAAAAATCCTGAGTCCTTTGCTCTGTTGTTTCTTCTCTTCCCTTCAAAGCATATTTTTCAATAATAATTGCAGCTGATCCAAGATTGGACGGAACATCCGAAATGGGACCAATAGGATTATTGGCAAAAGGTTGAGAGTAAGCTCTTATTGAAGTAAGTATTAACAGTAGTGTCAGAAATCTAAACATATTGAAATAAATTTATGATTGTGTTACAAACAAAATAGTATCGAAAGCTAGAATATAATTTCAAGTTTCTTGATCAACTGGATGAGTTCCGGACTGCTCTGTATCAGAAATGCCAAAGCAGGCAAAGCCATTACACCGAAAACTCCCTTATCATTTTTCGAATATACTCTTACCAGCTGGTCGCGGATTCTATAAATTTCCTGTCTCTCAGACGCCTTTATTTTGGAGGCATCAACATTCTGGAGGGAAAGAAGTACTAATTTATCCAGTGCCAGAGATTGTAAATAATCACTCTTAACATTGGTTATATAGGGAAGTTTTTTAAACTTATTCAATATAACCGGCCCTGCACCTAAAGCCCCGGTCTTTATAGACTTAGTAATAAAGCTATTTTGCCTATCAAATTGAGCTGACTTTTTATAATTCCTTTCTAAAAATTCTTCATCATTCTTAATCATTTCTTCCAGGTAATCATTTTGAAGCTTTAGCTGTGCCGCTCTTGCACCGGTATGTAAAAGAACTTCTGCAAGTTTTTGTCTTGTATCTGAATCGGTATTATTCAAATGAATAGCAACATGTACAAACTGAGCTGAAAATAGCTGAAATGTTAAAAAAAACAAAAATGGTAGTGCTCTCATAATACTGTATTATTAAACTTATTATATATTGAGGTTGTTTAAACTTTTATATTCATTATTTAACTACAAAAGGCATAAAAGTTTTAAACACTTAAGTTTTTTTGAGAACCAAGCCTTATGCGTAATAAGTACACCTAAGTTTTGTGAAAATCTTTGATTTTCCTCTTATGTGAACTTTTCTGCGGTATCATATTAAACTTACTTAAGTGAACTCAAGTGTTTTAAAATGAAACCTTTTGTGGTTTTGTAAAGTGTAAACAACTTTATTGATAAATATTGATGTTACTTGGGTATAAGACCTAATTTGTAGAATAGATTACTTTGTTCTGCCGCATATTTCATTTCCTCCAATTCCTGAATCAGAAAATTTAACGTATTCATAAATCCTGCATCCAGCTTTTCTCTGTTCCCACGGTTAATGTTTATCCCTAGCCCTGCTATAAAGGCATTTTCCAATATGCTATTCGCAGCTTTAATATATGCCAGTTTCTTTCTGCACTTGCTTTTTTTAATGGGATTAAAATAAGGGTTGCAAACGTTGGAGTACCTGGCAAAGTTGATAAGGTTCTTTTTAGAAACGGTAGTCCTCGATGCGTTTTCAGCTTCATTGACGGCCGCAATCTGCCCCAGTTCATCCAAGCTTTTTTTGGCAGCTTTTTCATAATCATCAGTGGCATTCTTCTCTAAAATTCTTTCCACTAAACCTATAAGATCAATGTAGGGTAGCTGTCCCTTATATTGCAGTGAAAAAAACAGCAATAGCAGAATCATATATTTCATAACTGAATATGTTAAATATGTTTATATATATTCCGGAAATAAAAGTTTCTTTCTGGGAATGCGGATATTTACGCTTCTGCCTCCGGCATATTCACCTACTTCAAGAGTCAATATCTCATCTTCATTTAATGTGAATTTATCAAAGATGAAGGTAAGAACCCTTGTTTCCCCCAGTTTAATATTTCGCTGCTCGCCACAGGATTTTACGGGGGTCAGTATTCTCTCCTGATATACATAGTCTTTTTTTGCAGCATTATTATTCTTAAGTTTTGATCTGAAAAGAACTTGGTCTATATCCAGAGTGATTTTAGAGGTATTATAAATTTCTACGCGTAAGACAATTTTATTCTGAAAGTTTCTGTAATAGATTCCATTTAAAGTCAGGTTCAATCCATCATTATTATCCTTAATCTTTACGGTAGAAGGAGCACTTTCAGATAACATACACAATTCCTGGAGATCCTGTGCTGTCCTTTCTTCCTTTTCAATTTTATAGATATTCTCCTTTGCAAAATAATCTATTGTAGTAATGGTTTCAACCGCCTTATACGTTGTGACATCCGGATTTCTATTATATTCCATATCAATAGAATAATAGCTTCCTTTACCATTAATCACGGTAAGATTCGCCTGCTGGCTCTTTAAGTCCTCCAACTCTTCACCCGTATGCTTTAATTTGAGCATATTACCAATGGTATCGGCAACGAAATAAGTAGATCCTACATCCACATACTTTATTTTTTCATCAAAAATAATGTGGGTGGTCTTCACATCTGAAACGTCAATGGCCTGGCGCTGAGATAAGGGTTCCAATATTTCCTGGGCGAAAGATCCCTGAGAACAGATAAAAAATAGAATAAATAATATAATGTGTTTTTTCATTTCTTTTGAGAATTTAAATCAATAAAATCATTAATGGCCACAGACATGTTTCCTTTAGCTTCATATATGCCCCGGATTACTTTGTTTTCATCAGCATTGGAAGAATAACAAGCATACCTTTCAGGAGATACTTTTACTTTATATACATTAGACATACTTCCTACTTTAACATACACCTCTCCTTTGTCTGTAGAATAAAGTTTTTGAAGATCAGCTTCACTCAATGATAAATATTTAGAAAATTTATCTTTAGATGCCATTTTCTTTTTATGGGAAAGCATAATCAAAGTATCTGTATTATTCACCATGGCAGGCCCGGCAGCAGTATCTAAAATATCTTCCAAATCCTGGGTCGCAATAGCCACCTCTCCATAAAACTTACGAACCGTCTTATACAAATACTTAATAAACTCCGCCATCTCGCCTTTAGAAATAGGCTTCCAGCATTCGTCTATAAATATTGATTTTTTTTCTCCGGGAATCTTTTGTATCTTAGTCATTACCAGATTAATACACAGCATCGTAACTAAAGGAAACAGTATAGGATGGTCTTTGATATTGTCCATTTCGAATACAATAAAACGCTCGTGAATCAGGTTGGCAGGTTCTGCTGCATTGAGTATATCTTTATAGTGTCCGTCGTAAAAATCTCTAAGAGAGAGTTTAAAGCTGACCTTGTCAAAATAACTTGACTCTTCTTCAACAGCGGTATTTTCTGATATAAATTCATAGAAAGTAGACATACAAGGAAAAACATCATTATTGACGACGTGATCATAATAAAGGTCCAGATAACTGGATAGTATTTGTTTTTCTTCTCTTGAAGCTCCCTCTTCTCCTTTCCATAAGAAAAAGATCAATGAAAGCAGAAAGGTTTTCTTATCTATGTTAATTTCATCTTCATCATAGTAATAGAAAGGATTAAATTGTAATGGAGAGTTTAAATCGTAAGTAAAGTAAACACCATCCACCAATTCGCATAACTTTTTATAAGAGTTTCCTATATCTATCATTACAATATGGTGCCCCTGCTCATAATACTGACTCGCAATATGATTGATCAAAAATGATTTCCCGGTTCCTGAAGGCCCGAAAATTAACCTGTTCCTGTTCACAATGATTCCCTTTTTAACAGGCTCGTCCCATAAGTCAAGACGTAAAGGAGATTCGTTTTTGCGGTCACAGAAAAGAATCCCATCTTTATTGCTTTCGTAATAGGATTCAAAATTCAGTAATGAAGAGGTTTGCTCGGATATACCAATAAATTTATGATTCTCTGAAATATAAGCAGATGCCCCAGGACAATTGTTCATATATAATTCATTGAGAGCATACTTCACCTGATAAGGAGTAATTCCCAAATCCCTGAAAGCATTTTCCAACAAGTTGACATCATTTTCCAATTTCCTTTGTGAAACATTCCAGACAATTACGCTAAAATGCTGATAAACAAATGTTAATTCCCTTTCCAATACATCTTCAACAAGATCTTCCACCTGAGAATAAGTAACCTGATTTTCTCTTGAAAGTATCGCCATACTTTTAAATTGATTCATTTTGGTCTTCAGGGAAGAAAAAACTTTTTCTGAATCCTCAATAAAAATCACCTGATTGTAGATATGGTTTACATCCAGCCCTGTTGATACCGGCTGTATAAAAGGAATTCTAAAATCAGTTTTAGGGGTAGAATATTCAATGCTTTTGATGGTACTATTAATGGTAATAGGAAGTTGATTATTAGAAGATATGGTATACAATTCTGCAAATTTATTTCCTATCTGTAAGTTCTTATCAAAAAACATATCTCTCAGGTTAGTTTCCCCTTCTTTCGAAAGAGATAAATATTTTCCTAAAAGAGTAATAATCTGTTCATTTTTCAACCTTTCTACGGCGAAAAAGCTTTCTTTCGTTAAAAATGAAAGACTGGATTCTACGGCCTTGATAAAATCATCTATTCCATCTAAATACTTATGATATTGGCTGGAATTATTAAGTATACTTACTTTACTTTTGGAGTCCTTTATTATAGTGATATAACACTCATGACTCATTGTTGGCTTTTCATGGAAAAACCTATTATCGCTTGCTGCTAGAAAATTAGGGCTGTCAGATACATGCTCTTTGATAGAGTCTACAAAAAAGAAATCCTGTTTTTGCAAGATTGTTCCGGCAGGTAAAGATCTGATTACTTTATCAAAAATAACACTAATCTGCTCAATCTGTTCGCTATCAAGCGAATATATCTGAGGAAGCATAACCTTATACACTAAGCCAACATCTCCTTTTTTACTGATTAACAAATCATCATCTACTGCTAATATGTTAAAAGTTGTTTTGATATCTATATCTTTCATAATCTTAGGAAAATAATTATTAAATAATTATTAAATCATTTTACTTCACTTCTGCAATAAGAGCGCTTTAATTAGAACCAGAGGCATTATTTGAGGATCTTATATTGATCCATAATTGGTATTTTTTAGGTAAATACACTCTCTTTTTCTCAAAAACTTCTTTGCTTATTTCTTTTCCTGCTGATAAAATGGCCAGGTTTCTGGCCTCTTTTAAATCTATCCCGGTATTGGCACCGCCACCTAAAACAGAACTGCCGGAATTTGTTCCTCTTTGAATGGCGTAATCAAAGACATCCTGCGATACTGTTGATGGAATTTTAAGCCAGGAATGATTATTCATATGAATGCCTTCTCTTCCATCATAGTCATAAACTCTAAAGTTTAACAGATACAGCATATTATCTTTTTTATAACTTTCAATATCAATACTGATCCGGTCTTCCTTTAACGATATCCTTCCATAAACAATTGTATTCTTAGGAATTACCAGTCCACCCGGGGTATCTGAAAGCCTCATATCTTCTTTTATTCTGATAGGAATAATATTTTTATCCAATATTCTCTTCTGCTCTATGGTTTCTGAAGGAATCAGCTGTAAAATCTTCTTATTACTTCCTCCTGTTGTTCCCTGGAAAAAATTCTTTTGGTCACGAGCTTCATTTTTAACCAAATCCTTTTTACTTTCCTTGTTTTTTAAAGTATCCTCTGAATCCGGGGAATTACGAGAGGCAGCACCTTCCGTTAATCCTGAACGGATTTTATCCTGAAGCTCAAATATTTTGCTCAGACTATTTTCGGAGCCAAGATCATAACCGGAACGGTTACCAGAACCGGAAGGATAACTTCTTTCTTGTGAAGAAATATTGGATAAAGCCTTCATATAACGTTCCTGCCTTTTGGCATAATTATTTTCTTCAGCTCTGCCATCAAAGTTCTGAAGCTGTTCCTGCAATAATTTTTCATCTTCAGGAAGTTCTGTATCTATGCCATACTTTCCATCTTTTGAAAAGTACTTCTTTAAATCCCTCTCATCCTGATTATAGATTTCTAATTTTGATTTTTCTTCAAGCTGTTTCTCATCAACATTAGGAGTTATAATTAACTTGTCATCTGACTCCTTCATTTTTGGGAATAGTATCAGACTCATAATCAAAGTAAGAATCCCTAAAGCAGCCACGAAAACGACCCCAATAATGATCTTCTTTTTTTTGTCCAGATTTGCAAACATATTTTATAAACTATTTTTACACATAATATTCAGAAACAGCAGAGGGTCAATTTTTTTACCTTCAACTATTATTTCATAATGTAGATGAGGACCAGTAGAATGTCCTGTATTTCCACTTAACCCTATCAACTGTCCAGGTGTTACATATTCACCTTTTCCAACAAATAAGGACATTAAATGTCCATATCTGGTTCTAAAACCTCCGTGGTTATCTATTAAGATGGTATTCCCATATCCTCTTTCGTACTTTGAGCTTAATACAATACCGTAATAGGTAGAAAATACTGCAGTTCCTGTAGGTACAGAAAAATCTACGCCCTGATGTTTTTTAAGTATTCCGTCAATAGGATGCTTTCTATACCCATAATTTGATGACACAATTTTGTTATAGGAATCAACCGGCGGCATTATCTTTTGTGATTTTAATCTTTGATAAGGAAATACGATAAAAAAAATAAAACATACAGGAAGTATCCTATTTCTTTTACTAAGTAATATATACATAAGAAGTTACATCATTTACATTTTCTCAATCACTAACAATCAATTCTATTCAGTTTCCCCATGGGACGATGGCTCATTGTCCATATCAGCTTCTTCCTCCTGGGAAATTCTATATAATTCGTTTTCAATAAGAATATCTACCTCTTTTACAATTCTTTCAAAATTTCCATTTAAAACCTCATTGATCATTTCTCTTTCTATAATTGTGGGTATCTCCTTCTTTATCTGATCAGTACGTTTTTCTACTTTTATTTTTCCTCTGAAAATCTTTCTGTTAATTTCTTCTCCGAAATTATCGGCAACCACCCCTACAAACTCTCCCTGAGAAAGCTGAGATATAGTAGATACCGGAATGGCATACTCTAAATTCTCATTGATAGAATATGAGTTATTGGTATCAATGGTTACATTTTTTAATTTTTGCTTTTTCTTTCCAAATATTTCCTGAAGCTTACTGGCCGTCTCACTTCTTACTGAACCACTAAAAATATTACCTACGATGTTGAATATTGTTTCAGCTACTTTATCGCCATAATCACGCTTCAGCTGTTCAAGATCCTGCATTCCAATGGTTGTAGAAACTTTGTTGGATCTGGCGGTTGCAATCAGGTTATCCAACCCCATAAAATACATGGTGGGCAACTCATCCAATATGACTGAGCAAGGCTGTCTTCCCTGCTGATTGATTTCTTTCAGAAGCTGGGTAACCACAAGTCCTAAAGCAGGAGAATTAGTTGTTTGGGTACTCGGTGAGTTGGCAATAATTAATATGCATGGACTTTCGGGATTATTGATGCTTAATGAAATATTCTCTTCAGGAAATACATTATTACCCATTACCCAAAACAATTCCTTTGTTGCCAGCTGAGACAGGGGTATTCTCGCAGATGCTGTCTGACCTGAAAGCTGCTCATAAGCCTGCTTGGCTAAGGCATCTGCAAAAGGTGTCATAAAGAATCTGAGTTCTGAGTACTTACCAAAAACTTTAAATACTTTTTCATCCGGCAAAGAAGCTAAAGATATTGCATGAGGTAACGTACAGAACTTCCCGTCTTCATAAATTCTCAGGAAATAAATACAGGCAGCGAAATAAGAAATAGCGGACTGAGCAAAGAAGTCTTTTTCAGTAATCCATTCTTTATTCAAATTAAATAAGATGGTTTGTGATGCTTCGATGGCATCTGCCGCTTTCTTTATCAATTGAGGATCCAGAGGATTCACAAAATTAGATTTCTCCAAATCATCTAAAGAAACCACACAGAAACGCGGTTCAATTTTGTATTTCTCCTTATAGTATTCATAAAAAGCAAATGTTTCTTTTGCCAGTGCAGGAAATTTGAAATCATACACCATCATCGAAAACTGCTTTTGAATATGCTGCCGTATATACTCTTCAACCACAGAGTAAGACTTTCCTGATCCCGGAGTACCCAAAACCATAGTAGCTCTAAAGGGGTTCACCACATTAATAACCCCATTTTCTGTTTTAAAATTCACAGAGTAGGGATTTTTTTTAACTATTTTCTCTTGTTCAAAAATTTGATTTTTATCATTAAATTCATCCTTCTTATCATAAAAATTGAAGAATTTTCTAAATTTTAAAAAACCAATTATATAAACAATATAAGCAACAAAAGATATGATTGTATAAGATATAATCTCAATCTTCAAAACCGATATGCTTAAGAAAATGACAAGAGATGATCCTACTACTATAACATTCCTCATAAAAGAAGAATCTTCCCCTACTTCTCTCTTAACCTCAAACCCAAAGCAACAAAAGGAAACAATGGCAAGGCTAATAGTTCGTAATAATAAAGGATTCTTAATGAGTGGGAAAATTCCAAATAGCTTTATTATGAATATATTGATATATTCGTTACCCAATCCTTTCTCAGCTACATAACTATATTTAGAATAATAAATATCTACTAAAACCAATAGTATACTTATTAAAAAGGAAAATATAATTAAAATATCTAAAGAATATTTATCATTTTTCATTATACATAAATTATAACAGAATCCCATTGTTGAAATTCCAAATTATCATCAATACTTAGCAATCAAAAGGATTTTAAAATATTATATCGTATCAATTATCCTCTGTACTCTGAGAATCTTGTGCTTCCTCTTGTCTAACATTGCCAGCATTCTGAGCTGAAGCATTTTCAAACCCTTCACTTTTAAATAGGTAGTTTTCAATAAGTAAACCATGAGGATTATTTTCAGTTCTTGCCACATTATATAAATCAAATGAGGCATAGAACAGGTTTTTTGTACTCACATTCTGATCAACTCTGGAGACATTGAGTTTTCCATAAACAGATGCGTGGTAAGGATATTCTTTATCATTAACTTTTATAGAATCTATCTCTAGTTTTTGAACCAGATTTTGAGATTGTATCCTCGCAAAATGCCCGTTTGCTTTAAGAGATAAATACAATTGTTTTCCAGAGTTTCCAATCAGATAGAGAGCCTCATTGATATTCTTATCATAGCTAAACTGATCATATCCAAAAAATAATCTGTGAAGCACTTTAATATGATTCTTAATCTCAGGCAGTCTGTAATTTTCATAGTCCTGTTCATTATTCATAGAATTGGCAATTGCGGCCTGTCCTTTTTCAGTGATAACATATATCTTTTTAGTAAAAACTTTACTTACATAAACAGCCCAGATTGAACTAGAAACGATAGCTATTATTGTAATAAAAAAGCTAAGAAATAATGCTTTTTTAACTAAAGAATAAGTAGAAGGAATCTCACGTAGTTTTTTTAAATCCATTTTATTTAAATTGATAAATTATGATACAGATAACCGAAAAGCATTCTATCTGAATATTTTAACCTTAAAAGAAGCTTTTCTACAGTTTTCACATAAGGGATATTGACTTTCATCTTTATTTTCTGATATAGGCGCAATATTAACCACCTTAACATTCTGGTCACCTTTACACTTTACACACAACATATTACTGTTATTCAACAAGTTAATTTTAGTTGTCAATGCATTATTCCCAACTTTTGCTGAAGCTAGCTTCGCTCTTTCTACTTCAATAATTGAAGGTTCAAGAAAAAATTTAAATTCCATAGTTAAATTAAAGACGTTCTTAATGGACATACTATTAGAATACATGCCACAAACAAAATTTTAGGGAAAAATTGCAAAAAGATGATATTGAATAATGTTATGCTTTGAAAGTATTCAATATTCTTGCGGAGGTAGGTAGTGTTGATTTAGATTGGAGTTAGCTTAACATCTAACTAATATATTCTAGATAAACACATTAGCAATAACGTCAACCAAACCAAAAATAGCTAAGCCTATTACAAAACGGACAAAATTCTTTTGAGCCTGTTCGTTACCCTGCATATACTGAACAAATATTAGAAAAGCACCCACCACTGCAAAAGCACCAACTCCTGCATTTAATGATGTTTTTAGAGTGGTTGTCCACCCAGCAATTTTTGCATCAATTGTTCCTCCGCCTCCTGTTTGAGAATATAATAAACTACCTATTGGTAATAATAATGCAATTAAATTCCTTCTGTTAAATTTCAAATTTTTCATTTCTACTCTATTTTAAAACTAAATTTTAATTTTTTGTTTATGTTTTATTTCTAACTGGATTAAAGCCCGATAATTCAACTTATATCAATTAATAATCTGATAATGAATCAGTTTTTTTAAATTTCTCTGTTATCTTTTGAGTTTATATTAATCAAATTTTCTAATTTTTCATCAAATCTGATACATTGCACTCCCATCTTAAAATCAAAAAAGAATTCTTTAAACTCACCTTTTCTAGGGTACTTTTTTATGATGTATAAATACAGTATGGGAACTACTAAAAACACTAATGATACCAGTACCTTTTTAAATACAATAAAAAGAAACAGCATCAAACATATAACAACTATCATAGCCGTAATTACGGGATAACCAAAGATTAAAGGAGTTCTTTCTAAAGTTTTGGGGGTTTTATATTCCATATAAATTGTATTTATTTTTACCCGAAAAAGTTCTTTATCATTACAAAAATTCACCTAAGGGAAAGTTTTGACAGTAAAAGGATGGCAGGCCGATTGGAAAAATATACTATTTTCTCAGCCTGCTCATTACCCTAACCTATATTGAAATGAATACTAAAGTCTTCAGAATTGCAAACTTGTCAGATTAAGCAGCGACAGATTTACTTCATAGTTCTATCCATCCGGCTTTTTGCTGTCCTGCTATTAATCCTTTGAACATGTAACAAATTGATTGACCATACAGAAACAGCTGTAATATTTTTTTCAATCCCTAAGTATGCTACTTGTAGTATTTGCTTGCTTGTTTATTGATTAAATGTTTTCTAACGCAGCTTTGATGATTTCAGAGGAAGTGTAGGTGTAGTGCTAGCCTCTACTTTAGCAGCTCTAGGATGAAGTTTTGGTGATGCTGTAGGAGAAAGTCTTGGTGGTACTTCAGGTTTATTCTGTGTTTTTGTAAACTGTGAAAGGTCATTTTTACCTGATCTCAATTCACTTGCATTTGCATATATATCTTCTTCTTTTGATACACTTTCCTTTCTAAATTCACTTGCATTTGCATATATACCTTCTTCTATAGATGATGCGCTTTCCTTACTATGTTGCTTAGATTTCTCTGCTTGCTGCTTAAGCACATTATCAATCTCATTATTAAGCTGTTTCAAAAGTTCCTTACCAAGCCCTTCCGTTGCTAAAATCCCGGTATTATTCGGATTTTTACTTTTGGTAAATACTTCAATATTTTCCTTACTATCATCAACAAAAATATTTTGAACATCAATCAACCCTTCATTACTTGTTCTTTGTGCTCTTTCATATTTTTGTATTTCTTTATATTTATCCTTAGCCATTTTAAGCTTATTTTCCTTGGCAGTACCATTACTAGCAATAGGAACAACAATCATTGGAATATCGTTTAAATGAATTAAGCCCTTTATTTGATTTATTGCATTAATTGCACCTGGAAACATGGAGGCTGTTAATATAGCAAAATCAACACCTTGATCTTTACGTTCTTTAACAAGTTCATGCAGACGCTTTCCATCAAAAAAATCAAATGTGTGTACAGGTTTTTCAGTTTTTCCTTCTGCTTTAAGTTTTTTATTTGCTTCTTCAGCGTCATTTTTAGCACTCATTAATGCAAGCTGTACTGCATACTTAGAAGTTGCTGTAAGAGGGACTTCGCCCTTAAGCTCTTTCATTAACTGCTCTTTTGTTAATTCAGGCTCAACATTTTGTAATTTATGAAAAATGTCATCAGATTTATAAAAATATTTCATCATAGTATTATGAAGATGACCATCAAATTGTGTGTTATCGAAGTCTAAAAAGACATTTGTTTTTGTTTTCATTTTTATACTTATTTTTAAAACTAGTTATTTATATTATTGCGGTCTATAAGATTTTGACATCCAGACGAAAAAAAACATTTTTTAAATACTCACAGTCAATATGTTATATTATTTAAATAGAAAAGAAATATGCTTATACAAGATTGGAGAAACAACAGAGACTAACTTATAATATATAGACAACCCATTGAAAACAGCTCCAAATAAGTCTATTTTAAGAGGTTCATCTATTGCACAAAATGCAATTAAAACATCCTTATTGCTTAGCTATTAATTATTTACAAAAATAGTTGATTTAATAATCCACAAAAAATGAATACCGTAAGAATAGACCGCCAGGCATGTAGTTTTTATTCGTGTTGATAAGCTGAAAAAAATTACATCATCTTCTGGTTGATCCTGAGGAATCACCATATGATAAAACGCTTGTACCGGAATTTATAACTAAAAGTCCGATTATAATTACAGGAATTATTGGGCGAAGTTCATAATTTCCGCCTGATAATACATCATTAGTAAACTTTAAAGGTCAGCTTTATATCTTTCACCTTAGAATAAACATACGAAGCATCTTTTGAATTGTTTTCCAGAGAAAGCCCCCTTCTGTATCTTGATTTTCATTACGCTTACGTGGATTAACATTCTCATAAACAGGATCAATTTCACTTTGCCGCCTGGATTTCCTTATTTTACCAAGATGAGTAAGTGTTTTATCTACCTCGCCATTAAGCTGCTTTAAATTAATCCCCCTGGTTACTAAAATCCCAATATTGGTAGCCGGATTGCTGCTTTTTTTAAATACATCAATATTTATTTTAGTATCATCAACAAAAATATTATGAACAGTATCCAACCCTTTAATTCTTAATCTTTGCTCTCTTTCATATTGTTGTATTTCTGCGCTCTTACTTTCTGCCATTACAGCAACACCATACTGAATTGGAACAGAAATCATTGAAATATCCTTTAAATGGGTTAAGCCTTTTAGTTCATATACTGCTTTAATCGCATTCGGAAAACTAGAAGCGGTTAATACAATAACATCAACATATTGATCTTTACTTTTTTTTACAAACTCATTCAAACCCTTTGCATCAAAAAAATCAAACGTTTTATTTGATTTTTTTTTAGAATCCATTAAGGCCTGCTGTACTGCCAGCTTAGACTCTGGTGTAAGAGGATCTTTAGCCATAAGCTCCCTCATTAACTGATCTTTTGCTAACCCAGCAATATTATTATCCTTGTACTCTTCTATAAAACTCATCACACTATTATGAAGGTGGCCATCAAACTGTGTGTTATTGAAGTCTAAAAAGACATTTGTTTTTGTTTTCATTTTTATACTTAATTCTTACTGCTGCTATAGTTGGTGATCCTTTTGTTATTATCTCAATTTCTATTTTAGTTGGCCTGCTTTACCTTATCAATACTATCAATAGTCCTGCATTAGAAAAATAAGTGGATTTATCTAAAAAGTAACGCTTAGCTGGCCGCTAGTATAGGTTAATGTATGCCAGAAGCAGCACTATATAGAATAGGCTGGCTGCCTTATAACGTAACTGAGGAATAAGTGGTAACAGCAGTAATGCTATTGTTCTTGCCCGCATCCGCCTAAGGATATACAGACCTATATATATACTTACGGAGCTGTATTACCATATAGTGTTGCTGTCGCTCTTAAAGTAGTAGCTCCAGCAGTGGAACCATATGATAGAACTCTTGTAGCCGAATTATAACTAAAAGTCTTAACACCATTACATCCACTAGCGGGAGCACGCCAAGTAAATACACCTGGAGAAGGATTTGTTAATGTACCTTGTGTCCTACCATTCAACAGTACATTCATACCTCCATGAGTAATATAAATCTTTATTACTCCAATAGTTTGAAAATTATTACAGTGGTCAAAATAAAACCCTTCAATCTTCAAACCGTAAAACTCAGTATCTGTTGCTCCTGTCCCCCATAAAAAAGAAGGAATAGTTAGTACTGTACCATTACCTAATGCAACCACCTTTACAGCTGTCTCTAACTGTCCCGGCAAGACAGCAAGACTTCCGTCTGCTTGCCAGCCCATAGGCAAATGCCAGGTAGTTCCGGCCGAAGCACGAATTCTTGACAAGTCAACTGTAACAGGATGTATACTTGAGTTTTTTGTTACATCTACAGTAATTTCACCTGCTACGTGCAGCCTGCTTTGCGGAGTTACCGTACCCAGTCCTACATTTCCGGCAGCTGACATCATCAGGTCATTGGATTGCTGAATAGGTGTTGGAACTCCCGTTACTGGATTATCTCCTCCTCCGTCTATGTTAAAAATACCTTGAGGGTTCTGAGTATTAATTCCCACCTGAGAATACATCATTGAGCTAAGAAAAGCTGTTAAAACCAATATATTTTTTTTCATTTTTTTGTTTTTAAAATTCCCTCTATATTATTTTAAATTTTCATTTATTTTTTTGAGTATAACAAATGGATTGATAATACAAATGTGATCTTTTTCAGATATCCTTTAAATGAGTTAAGCCTTTTAGTTTATAATCCAGCCATATAGTGTTGCTGTCCCGTTTAAGGTAATTCTTCCGGCAGTATCAGAATTGGCATATGATAAAACTCTTGTAGTTGAATTATAACTAAAAGTCACATTACGATTACAGGCAGCGGGAGAAGTCCATGTAGTTACATCAGTAGAAGGATTGGATAATGTCCCCTGTTCGACACCATTCAGCGTTACATTCATACCTCCATGAGTAATATAAATCGTCATTATTGCATTGTTGGAACCAATACAGTGGTTACTATAAAGTCCTTCAATCATCAAACTGTACATAAGAGTATCTGTTACGCCTACTCCCCATAAAGTAGAAGGAATAATTAGCACTGTACCATTATTTGATTCATTCACATTTACAGCTGTCTCTAACTGTCCTGGCAAGACAGCAAGACTTCCGTCTGCCTGCCAGCCCATTGGCAAATGCCAGGTAGTCCCGGCCGAAGCACGAATTCTTGACATGTCAACTGTAACAGAATGTATACTTGAGTTTTTTGTTACATCTACAGTAATTTCACCTGCTACATGCAGCTTGGTTTGCGGAGTTACTGTACCCAGTCCTACATTTCCGGCAGCTGACATCATCAGGTCATTGGATTGCTGAGCAGACGTTGGGACTCCTGTTATTGGGTTATCTTTTCCTCCGTCTACGTGAAACATACCTTGAGGGTTCGGGGTATTAATTCCCACCTGAGAATACATCATTGAGCTAAGAAAAGTTGTTAAAACTAATACATTTTTTTTCATTTTTTTGTTTTTTAAATTCATTCTATTAAATTTCAAATTTTCATTTAATTTTTTAAGCTGATAATAAAGTGTTGATAATAGCTCCAAAAATGTATTCTAAGTAATCTATGCATTGCACAGCATATAATTAAAATGCCATATTTGTTTAACTATTAATAATTTGCAAAATTAATTGATTCAATAATTCACAAGAAAATAAGACTGTAAGAATAAACCGCCAGGCCTGTAGTTTTTATTCGTGTTAATAAGTAAAAAATCACACTATCTCCGGTGTATGGCTATTACTAACAAATTCTCTGTAAAAAATGGATGGCCATACTTGCGGCTACCCACACACAGTTAATAACTATGAATTTAATAAATCTTCAATAGGGTTGGAAACTAATTGATTCAGGAACAATTCAAAGCAGATCTGTAAATGACAGCAACCTTATCAAACGCATTTACATGATTCAAATTGGTAAATATTCTACGAGTTTAAAAAACAGGGTAAATTAACTACAAATCACTTTTTAATATAAAATCTAAGTACATAGAAAAGATAAGTAAAAAGAACTCATACAAATTACCAGATCTGTAATATTATATCATTCGCAATTAGTTTAATCTATGTACAAAAACACAATATATGTTTTCATCCAAGTAGCTTAATAACTACAATTAATCAACAGTATACCAATCATTTAATCAATAATTTTACCCCCAAATATAATAAGCTGCTAATCTGGAATAAATACAATTATTCAAACTGGCAAAAAATAAGAAAGATATCATGAACGATTTACTTACTATTGCAATTATAACTGCATCTATTATTGCTTCCTGTTTTTTGATCATTAGTTTGAAGACCAGCAACAATTCATTAGGAAAACTATTATTCCAACCCATACAAATGGTGGCAAGCAAAACGAAAGTATTGCATATTCTTTTTAAAAGGAAATCTCAGGAATGGCAAGAATATTTTCAAAAAGATCAAAATCGATAGACCAAGTGGTTCCTTGCTTCGATAATCAGAAAAATTTCAAAAGAAAAAATTTTATTTTATTACAAACATGATTAAACACCTTATATATTTTATTATAGTTGGCATACTCCTTTCCTTTAATCAACCTTCTGGTAAAATTCCAACAGAAAAAAAAATAATTGATTTTATTATTAAAAATAAACAGGATCAATTAAAACTCCTGGAGAGGCTAGTTAATATCAATAGTGAAACATCTAATGTTGAAGGCGTTAAAAAAAATGGGGAGCTTATAAAATCAGAATTGGAAGCCATAGGCTTTAATGTAAGCTGGCACGATCTTCCTTCAGAAATGCATCATGCCGGAAGCTTAGTTGCTACGATCAAAGGTAGTTCGCGTAAAAAAATACTGATCATCGGACACCTGGATACTGTTTTCCCTATTGACAGCCCTTTTCAGCGTTTCATACTTTCTCCTGATCATAAATATGCTACCGGACCTGGGGTTATTGATGCTAAAGGAGGAACTGTTACCATTTTATATGCAATGAAGGCCCTGCATCATATTGGAGAACTTAAAAATGCCAATATTACAATCGTTTTCACTGGCGATGAGGAACTGGCTGCAAAGCCAACAAGCATATCACGAAAAACACTCATCGACATTGCTAATGATAGTGATATTGCCTTAGGGTTTGAATTTGCGCTTTCACCAAATGAACTCATTGTGGGAAGACGAGGCCTTGATGAATGGTTTTTGAACTCAACGGGCAAATCCCAGCATTCAGCAGCTATCTTTCAACCCGATACAGGGTTTGGGGCGGTATATGAAATAGCCCGTGTGCTTAATGAGATTCGACAAAACCTTTCTACTACTCCGGGACTAACCATTAATGCAGGTCTGCTTTTAGGAGGACAAAAGATAAATGAAAATATTGAAACAGGAACAGGTTCTGCTACTGGGCGTAAAACCATTGTTCCTGCTATAGCTTATGCACATGGCGATATGCGGTTTCTTTCTGATCAACAACGAAATGAAGCACAGAAGAATATGGTACAAATTTTAACACATTCATTACAAGGTACCAATAGCAGCATAAGTTTTAAACCTATCATTCCCCCAATGCAGGCAACAAAATCCAATGATGACCTCCTGGCGTTATATAGTATTATTAATCAAAGGCTAGGGCACTCAGCAATAAAAGCAGCATCGCCTGAACTGAGAGGAGGAGCCGATATATCTTACACAACCCCCTATATAAAAGCCGGATTAGATGGATTAGGACCTTGGGGCAAAGGTGCCCATACAGAAGCCGAAACCTTAGAAATTGAAGCTTTGACTATAGCAACACAACGAACAGCCTTATTTATACTTAACTATATAAAACAATAAAAAAACAGTAAGAACGTCATACATATAGTTTTATAGTTACTCATTTTCACCTTACAATGGTAACCATTTGCTTAAACTCATCAAAAAATCACTTTTGTATTAAAAATGAATATTTTTTATAGATATTCTTTTCATATCAAATAGCTAGGAATATATAAGCCTAATTTTTTATGTAACAACGTTTGCATACGTTCAGCACCAGAATCTTTACCAATACCCCCCAAATGTAATGATAGCTTCAGGTTACTTTCATTATTGTATAATAAATTAAGATGAGAAGCAATATAAAGATAACCGGCAAAAGGGCGGTCAATATCTTCCTGGGACAAAATATATCCGGATTTCGGGGTATATATTTTTTGTCCGGCTTCCATTTCAAATATTTTATTGACAAGGTTGCTGCCTTCTTTACTTTTTACCTCCAATGCCTGGCGGTAATAAAAAAGAAGTCCATTGGTATAATATCGGTCTGAACCATTGCCTAAATAAGAATCATTATCAGTTTGGAAACCTACTTCATATTTTGCTTGTGAAAAACCTGTAATTTTTAGCAAGGGTTAGCTTACATCTGCTTTTTTTCATCTGGTATTATTGATTATTTTTTCTTTTCGGGATCTATGTTGTTAATTGCTACAGTAGTGAAGCTCAAACAATATTAAATCCGAAGAAAACAGTTCTCCGGATTTAATATTGTTTAAATGGCCAACTTATTTCGGGGCGACTCCGTATATTGAATAACATGAGTTCGAAACAAATTAACAAGCTGAATTATTTTATAAACTCCAGTGTTCCATCTGTAAGACTGCAAAATGCTCCAACAATTTTTATCTTTCCATTATCCTCCATTTCCTTAAGGATCGGACTTTTTTTTCGTATATCGTTCAGTGCTATTCTAACATTATTTTCAGAAACGAACTTTACAAACTCACTGTTTTTTGAATTCTTATCTCCTGTAAAACTTAGGCTTATATTCACTGCTGGTCTTATTTTGTAAATAGTACCTAGCCTAACATTGTCAATTGCTGCTTTTACAGCGCCGCATTGTTGATGCCCCATTACCATGACAAGTTTGGCACCCGCTACTACACAAGCAAACTCAATACTTCCCAATACATCTTCATCTACAAAATTTCCAGCTACACCTCCAACAAAAATATTTCCCAAACCCTGATCAAAAATATCCTCTACGGGAACACTATTATCTATACAGCTTATAACAACGGCTTTAGGAAACTGGCCAGTTACAGGCGGTCTTGTATGTTTTGTATGATCTCTCATAGTTGCGATTCCATCTTGGAATCTTTTATTTCCCTCAATAAAATCTTTCAGAACCTCTTCACCGGTTAATTTATCCTGTTGTTCTTTTGTCATTACATGAGAAGAAATCTTTGGTTGGGTCTTTCTATTTTCTGATTTTTTACATGAAATTGCCATTCCACATACTAATAGACTTAATAAAATTATTTTTTTCATATTCATAATGTGATGTGTTTTTAATTTGTCTTTAAATACCCTTAATAATTGTTTCTTATTTATTAGGATGAGGCGTAAATCTTAAATAAGATTTAATTTCTCTAACTCCTTTTGGATATAATTTTCTTGCATCCTCTATAGAAATACTGGGAGGAATAATCACATCATCACCAGCTTTCCAATTAACCGGAGTTGCTATAGTACAGGTATCCACTAACTGTAACGAGTCTAAAACGCGTATGATTTCATCAAAATTTCGCCCCGTAGATGCCGGATAAGTAATAATTAAACGAATCGTTTTATTGGGGTCAAGTATTAACAAGGAACGAACTGTTGCTGTTGTGGATGCTTTAGGATGGATGAAATCATAAAGCATTGAAATGGCAAGATCATGATCGGCAATGATTGGAAACTGAACACAAGTCATTTGAGTTTCATTAATGTCATTTATCCAATTCTGATGATCTTCTGCTCTATCAACACTTAACGCAATTACTTTAGTATTGCGGCTATTAAATTCCGATTGCAACTTTGCTGTCATCCCCAACTCCGTAGTACAAACAGGTGTATAATCTGCAGGGTGAGAAAATAAAATTCCCCATGAATCTCCAAGATAATTATAGAAATCTATTTTACCGACAGACGAATCGGCCTGAAAATTTGGTGCAATATCACCTAATTTAATTGACATATTTGTTTTTATTTTAATTTATTAAATTATTGCTACCGTATATCTTACTCTTTGATCAATTTCAACTTTTCTGATTTTCCGTTTTTTTTGGAAATTTCTATAAAATAGCAAGCTTTTGGAAGCTCTGATATATCAATTGTATCAGGAATATTGTTAAGCCTTTTCACTAATTTCCCCCCGGCTGTATAAATGCTGACAGAAGATTGTGCTCTTGTATCCCCAGTCAAATGGATAAAATCGTGTGCTGGATTAGGGTAGATTTTAAAATCTTTCTTTGGCGTAAAACTGGCAGTAGATAAATAAACTTCATCTAACACCTGTGTATAATTAACCGATTGATTAGTACTAAGAAGGGGAATATTGGCAGCTCCACTGATAGAGGTTAATAAAGGAAACTTATGGTTACCATCATAATAAGAATAGATAGTATTTGTAATAACTCCAAGGGGTATAAAATAAGAAGTATCAGAAGAAGAATACAAAATAATATTTTGTACTGATTTGATCCTCAAAACATTATTATACACTTGAGATCCTATCATTAAAGTTCCATAAGCATCACCGGAAGTTGTAATTGTTCCTTTACAAAATCCGGATACTGCTGCTGAAGAGAATGTTCCAGCCACGGCATCTGTTATTTCAGATCCATAAGCAGTAGGATATGATATAAAGGTTCCGTTATCAGAATTAAAATTCAATGTGGCCTGTGAAGTTACTATTCCAGCTATTTCAAGTTTTGAATCCGTTGATTTATAAAAAATAGTATTTCCCAAACTATTCATTTTTATTGTTGATCCAGGATAAGTGATGAATTCCGCAGGTGTTACTGCTGTGTATGATGTAATACTTCCCCCCCCTTGTGTTAAATTTATATTATTAAAGGTTACATTGTTTCCAATTGCAGAATTATCTACTGTCCCATTGACACTGTAATTATTCACTACATCTCCTACAAGAGGATCATTAAATGATTTAGTAATTGTTGTTGTTTGTGCTGGAAATAGACTATAGCCCCCTAATAGAATTCCAATAATTTTTTTAATCTTAATCATTAAAATATTGTTTGAATTATTTGCAAAACTATTTAAAAACTGATGTATTAAATAATTTAGTCCGTAGACATTGCACTACAGTAATGTAAATATTAATCGCAAACTAAAATAACAGACAATATCGTTGTTCCTTCAATTTTGGCGCAAAATAGCTATTCAGAAACCTTTTTTGATAAAAGGAGCAATCCAGAACTATTTCTCCAAGACCAGAAACAAAAACTATCCTTATTTTTTCATATGATATTTCAAAGTTTAATTTTAACCTTAATAATACGTATTTTGTTTGCTTGGCAGCACTGACTGATCCTGCTAAAGATCAGACCTTTCTGGAAAAATCCTTACGAGCCTGGTTTTGACATATAAAATTAAATTACAACGTTTAAATTACATTCAGGTACTTTGATATGTGAATAAATTCATCATTTTTATGTTTATTTTATTTATAACAATAAAAAATATTTTATCACTAAATACCTATTATTTAAACTTCTAATATTTTAATTTACAGCAGGTTTCTGTTTAATTTACATTTACAACATGTACTTTTCAGTGCGTCACATAGCATTATATCTCAGAATTTTCGACTGGAAGAGGTCATCAATTTTATCATTTCTTCTGAAATAAGAAATTAAATATCAATTCCCGAAGTCTTTAAATGATTACATTAGCGAAGAATTAAAATGCGCTGAGATTTCTATGAAAAACATATTCTGTGTATTGCTGATATCAATGATACAGCCTGTGCTGGCACAAACTAAACTGGAAAAAGCAATTACCAATCTTGAGAATAACTACGAGCAGGAGAAAGTATACCTGCTTACCGACAAATCACAATATGCAGCAGGTGACAAAATATGGTTTAAAAGTTTTGTATTTGATGGATATAACCGTTCTGCATTATCTACTACCCTATTTGTTGAACTATATAATTCTGATAAAAAATTAATAGACTGGAAGACGGTACTCCTTACCAATGGTGAGGGCAGCGGAGATTTCCAGCTGAAAGAAGACCTTCCTGAGCAGGTGTATTTTGTAAGAGCCTATACTCCTTACATGACCAATTTTAACGAGGATTTTCAAATTGTTAAAACGATCCCGGTTTACAATCCAAACTCTGCAGAATCATTAGTGACCGCCAAAAAATCCGACTGGTCAGCAAAAACCTTCCCGGAAGGCGGAACTTTCGTTAACGGCATACCCACCAAATTTGCTGTAAGATTATCCGGAAAATCTTCTTTGCCGGAAAGCTGGACCGGAAAAGTAATAGACGTTCAAAACCCCAATACTCCGGTTACAACATTTAAATCCTTTGATAAAAATGTTGCTTCTTTTAAAATAACCCCGGTTTCCGGAAAAAAATATCAGGCCGTCATTCAGGACAATACAGGAAAAAGTCTAACAATAGATCTGCCACAGGCTGCAGACACTGGTCTTGCCATGGAAGTTTCCAGCTCTAAAGAAGGAATTAAATATATTTTAAAAGGCATTAATCTTAAACAGCAGCTTCAGGGGTATAAAATTGTGGGAATGATCAATAATCATCTTGCTTACAGAGCAAACATCAACCATTTAACCAATGAAGCGTCAAGTCTTATTCCTACAAAAATCAGTAATGGTGCGAACGGTATTTTACAATTAGTCATTTTTGATGAACAGGATAATGTTGTTGCCCAAAGACTTTGCTTTATAAAACCCGGTAATTTAAAGATTGAGAAAGCAGAAATTATTGGCAAGAGCTTAAAACCAACGCCGAGAGCGTTCAACAGTATTGATCTTTCTCCGGAATCTTATTTCAAAAATTATACAGTCCTGGTAAGTGAAGATGACGGTACCCAAATCCCGGAAGAAGAAAATATACTGAGCAGACTTTGGCTGACAGGAGATTTTACAACACGAATAGACAGTCCGGCACAATATTTTTCTAAAAATGCCAATAGTGAAGCTTTAGATGCACTGCTTATTTCAGAAAACTGGAAAAGATTCGATTGGAATTCCGTACTCAGCGGATCAGCACCTTCCATTAAAACCAATTCCCAGCAGTATCTTTCTTACAGGATAAAGCCTATTAAAAACAATGCCCTGCTGATCAATACAAATGTAAATTTAGTATCAAGGGCAGGCAAAAACCAACCTGTTTTCAGCCAGTTCAAAACTGATCAAAACGGTTACATCTATTTAAATAACCTCAACAATGATGAACCGCTGGATATCTCAGCATTTGTCAATTCAGAAAATAAAGAATCAGGAAATGATGATTTGTTTGTCACTATAGAACCGTTAGTAACCCCCACAACATTCAAAGGCAATTTCCCGGCTACCCAATATACCTTGATAAAAGCCGATAAAAATAAAACCCTTCCCCCTACAATTTCCAGAGCCATCAACACTCAAAAAAACAACAAAAAAACAGAGAGTAACGATATAGAGATTCAGGAAGTAGCCTTAGTAGGAAAAAAGAAAGACCCGAAAGAAGAGCTGGACAAACAGCTTTCCAGCGGAATGTTCAGTTCTGTCAATTCTACCGTATTTGACTTTGTGAATGAAGACCAGCACACTTCAGCATCAACCAATATATTAGACTGGCTCCAGGGAAAAGTCGCCGGCCTGACGTTTCAGAGAAATAATACAGGAGTAAACGTACCCTACATCCGCGGCCAGCAGGCTAAGCTTTATTTAGATGAAATACCTGCTGATCCTGCCATGATTGCCAGCCTTCCTGTCAATAATATAGCGATGGTAAAAATCATTAAGGGATCAGGATTGGTAGGTGATGCCGTAGCCATCTACACAATGAAAGGCAATATGAAATCTAAAAGCAATGAAAAAGAAGTGCAGAAGAACAACTCATCCATCCTCAAAGGATATGATAAACCTTCGGAATTCCCTATAGAAATGATTGATAATGATGCCCCGGAAAAAATTGAAAATGATACCCGCGAAACTCTTTACTGGAACCCCAATTTATTCGACAGCGATTACGTCCCGCCAAGAATTAAATTCTTCAATAACGACAGCGCAAAACAATATAAGGTACTGATCATAAGCTTTGATGAAGATGATAACCTTCTTTATGACCAGCAAATTTTAAAATAACTAGAAAGAGGCTGTCCAAAAAGGTCAGCCTCTTTATTTTGTTTTGAGACTGCGTATAGTTATGCAGCAATTTTATACTTTTGGATTTCCATATACTTATGGAAAAGATGCATATGTTGTTTGCATTTAAGTGTATTTAGCCAATTTTTACGGTTAAGTTTTCTGTTTTTCACTAATTTTCTAAGATTATGTGCCAATGCCATTAATCCAAATTCAATATTTACTTTTTCAAGTCCTTTTAGAGTAAATCTTGAAAATTTATTATTGCTTTTTAATTGCCCGAATACAGCTTCTACTTCTATAGGCCGTTTACTTCTGTGGTAATGCCCTTTTTCAGATATCAGCCTTTGCCTGGCTTTCATTCTGTGATGGTTCAGATTATAATTCACTTCGATTAATCGATTATCCTGGCTTTGATGGCAGCTTTCTCTAAGAGGACAACCCTGACATCTGAAAGCCTGATAATAATGTACCTGAGATTCATATCCGTTACTGCTGATCCTTTTGCCTTTACCGATAAAGTTCATTTGCTGTCCGCAGGGACATACATAGAAGTTATTTTCCTCATTATAATATAAGTTCTGTACAGCAAACGCATTGTTCTTCTCACTGCGCTTCTGTTCTTTATGAAAATTATTATATTTTACATAGCCCTCTATAGCTTTTTCTGCCATCATTTCGTAATTCTCTTCACTTCCATATCCGGCATCTGCTACTACCTCTTTACTTTGTTTGTGGTACTGATTTTCAAAGCCGTTAAGATGATCCTTCAATGTAGTGGTATCTCCAGGAGTCTGATGAATGCTGTAATGGGTGATAAACTGGTTTTCAGTACTGATCTGTGCATTATAGGCTGGCTTAAGCTGCCCATTTTTCATATGGTCGTCTTTGAGCCGCATGAAGCAGGCGTCGGGATCTGTCTTACTATAACTGTTGCGGCCTGAGAGTATTTTTAATTGATCTTCATACTTCTGTAATCTGGGCAGGTCCTGATGCTGAAGCTTTTTAATGAGCTTCTTACCGGTTTTATTGTCCTGTGCCAAAGAGTGATTAAGTTCTGCTATTTTATCCTGAAGCTCTCTGCTGTCAATAGATTTTGGAAGGGGCTTTTCATGGGATTCATAACGCTCTTCTTTGATTTGGGATTCAATATCTTCAAGTACGGAATGAATTTGAGCTTCCAGTTTTAATTTATTCTTTTCTACAGATTTTTTCCATACAAAGCTGTATCGGTTGGCAGATGATTCTATTTTTGTACCATCTATATATTGAACATTTAAACTTACGTAACCCAAATTCTGCAAAACAACGGTAACATCTGCAAAAAGACGGTGAATATGGTTTTTAAGCCGTTTGCTCCTAAAGTAATTGATGGTTCTGTAATCAGGCTTACTGTTGCCGGAAAGCCACATGAAATGAATATTTTCTCCAAGTGCCTTTTCTATTTTACGGCATGAATAAATATTGTTGAAATAGGCATAGAATAAAACTTTGATCATCATCCGGGGGTGAAAACTTGTCGTTCCACCGCCTTTATATTCACTTATAATATGATCGATATTCAAGTTATCCACTAATTCATTGATAAGACGTACCGGATGATTAGCACCTATCTTATCAAAAATATCTTCAGGAAATAAGCTGGGAGTATTGGTGGGTAAAGATTTAAACCGTACTTTCATATCAATGTTTGTTTGGGTGCACCTTAAAGATAAATCTTAAAGGACAAACAACAAAAAAATCCCCGAAACTTTTTTAAGTAACGGGGATATTTTTTTGGACTTTTTAGACAGCCTCTTTCTAGTTTTGAGGCTGGAAGAAAATAGCTGTAAAGATTATCAGACCAGCTGTTTATTTTTTCATATAAAAACTTGTAATCTACGATACTCAATCTTAAAATATTAAAAATTGGTGCTGTAGAAAATTTATTAATAGTATGATTCTTCATGATACTTATTTATCAGAACGGTGTGTAAACAACAGACATAGTAGCTTCCATCTGTCTGTATGTTCCACCTTTATTACATTGGCTGTATGCATGAAATTGTTCTCCCGCATTTAATACAAAAACAGCAGTAATATTGGTGTATCCATCTCCTAAATAATTAGATCCATAATGCTGGGTAAGCTTGTCTGTGGTAGTCCTTACCCCAACTGAGACTCCTCTGTAATGGCTTTCTTCCACTGTGCCTTCAGGAACCTGGTCAAAGTGGGCTGTAATATTTATTGTGTATAATCCTGTTTTGTTTGCCTGAAAAGTACCATTATCAATTCTTGTTAGATAGGTATTATTAGACTGATGGGTATTTTCAAACCACATAATGGCAGAAGAACCATCTCCCGATTTTGCTGACGGTCCTGTTCTTGTAGCAACCAAAACACTTGTGGGTGCTGTGATATCTACTTTTTTAGCAACCCCGTTATTATCCAATGCCATTAACATGTCTGTGCTATTCAATGTGGATGATGGGACATCTCTGAATCTTACATTTCCATCTACATCCAGCTTTTGTGTGGGAGACATTGCATAATTGGTATCAGAACGCCCTATTCCCATATTTCCGCTCTCGTTAATTACGACAGCCGGCCGGTCACTGGTAGAAAATGTAAGACTTGAAGAATTGGTTGTCCCGGTTCCCCAGTAATTGGCTTTTATCCCTGCTAATGAAAAATTAGCTCCTGCAATCTTTCCATTAAAGGTTAATTTTCCAAGCTCTGCTCCGGAAGATAAGTTATTACTTCCTGTTCTTTCCAGAGTAATCAATGGAGAACTATTGGTTGCCTGAACTTTCAACTGGTTACTGTTAGTATTTCCGTTTTCTTTTATGTGCAGGGCTGTATCAGGTAAGTCCGTCCCTATTCCCACTCGTCCGTTGTCTTTAATAACGAAGTCTGTGTTTGAAGATCTGGCAGTGCCGGTAGAGGCTGCTCCCAGTTTCACCATTGTATTGGCGGGATCATCTATGAAAGCATCGGTTGTAGGATCTCCCATGGTAACAGCTCCAGAGTTCAGCTTTTGCCACCGGTTCAGGTCGCTGTCAAAATAAAAATACCCTGTGCTGGTTACCTCTGTTGTCTGACCGCTGGGAGCCGTATCAGCAGCGGTTATATATACAAGTGCCCCTTGCTGGTTTTTGGTATATGTCTTTGCTCTCAGTTGTGCTCCCGTAATTCTGGGAGCAATAATACCATCAAATACATTTGTAGATGCGGGCTTGCCTACTACATCCAGGCTGGCCTGGGGATTTGGCGTATTAATACCTACTTGCGAGAACACCTGAAAACTGACTAGAATGCTTCCAAGTAATAGAAATTTTCCTTTCATTATCTGATCATTTTGTTGGTGCAAATGTAAAGGAGAGAAGAGCTATACCCACAATATGCAGGTACATCAAAAATGCATTTTGGGCATATCATTTATACATCAATAGTACATTTTTCTTCTATATCTTCATATGAGTGGAATGCATTTATGGTCCGTTTTATAAATCTTGAAGAAGTGGTACAGATCTGTTTCTGTTCCAGATTTATTTTTTTCGCACGAATCCTTTCGTGGGGTTTAGTATTATAAATTAAAAACAACAATACTATTTAAAAGTTAGATATCCTTGTTAAGGTTTAAAACCTTGACAAGGATGCTAGACCAAGTAGTCCTTTGGCTTAAACTTACACTGTACAGACAAAAACAGCACTTTATCTTTTACTTTAGTCCTACTTAATGGTTTTAAATATTATTTTCGAGCTCCAAGCCCATCCGGATCTATACAAAGTCCTTCCATTTGGTTCATCAACAGGAAATTTTATCTCACGAAACTATCAGCAGAACCTGAAGACCTTAAAGGAGCATTTCAGAACCCAAATAAAGTTCAACTTTCAGTTGCAGCATCAGGAACCTCAAATAATGATTTCAGGAGATTTTTTGCATCAGAAACTCTGGATGTTTTCAAAAAAACGGCACCTTCCAAAAGAAAATTCCAAATATTCCGTTTAATTCTTAAATTTGGCTCATGCGAAAGAATCTTTATTTAATCATTATATTATGTTCTCTTACCAGCTGCTATACGTACCAGGTAAAAAAGCCGGCTAATCCGGCGGCTGACAATAAGCTTGCCAACAAGACTTCTTCACAAATGCAAAATACAGCCGCTGCATCTCAAAATCTGACCGTACAACAGCCGCCTGCTCCTGTCAATATTCAGGAGAAACTGGCTGCTGGCAAAAATGTTAAAATTGACGTTGATGGCAGGAGTTACAAAGTAATTGTTGACCGATGGGAAGGTGACAGTCTGGTAGTACATCCGGTTCATAATGCCAAAAAAAATCTGAAATTCCATAAGAACCAGATCAATAGTGAGAAAATTGCAGAAAAACGTTTTTCGCAGCCTATCGCTGATATTCTTACGGTGACTGCGTATTCCGCCATTGGGGTCGGAATATATCTTCTTGTCCGCTAGTTCTCTTAAATATTTCATGTCCTCCTTTTTTAAAGTATGAAAATAAAACTATATTATATTTTTCCATTTCACTTCTATTATGTGGAATAGTCGCAACAATCTACACTTATGATATAAATAGCTTGGCATCAAATATAAGCCTTGTAAGTATATTACTAGGCACAACAGGATCGATCTTATCTCTATTTATTCCAAAAGAATATATTCAAATCATTAAAGAAATGACTGGCTTGAAATTGACGAAGAATTGACATTTATAATCAAATACAAAAAGCACGGAATAAAAAATCCAAATGGAATATTTTATATGGAAACGGAAAAAGGTTTTGAAGAAGCTCTCATAGATTTCAGTATTAAAAATAATGATGTAATTGCAAAAGTTGGTAAAAGGTATAATGGTAAGATCATTGTTCATTAGTTTACAATCTCTTTTATTTTTATAAGACTCTCCAAATCTTCCCGACATAGGGGATTCTGTTTCAAACCAACAAAAAAACTGACAAATATAAGACATAATAACATCTTACAATACAATAACAAACTAGACTACCTCGAAAGACAGTCTAGTTTATGAATTGTTTTTGTTTATTATGGCCAGATCACCCCTGATTGTTTAGGGCTTGTCCATGGTTTTCCGGAAACGCTTGTTCCGGGGTGTGCAGCAAGGCATTCGCGTATCCATTCACTCCCTACTGCGTGGGACTTTACTTTTTTTACAGAGCAATAAGTCGTTTCATTATTATCTTCATACAGCTGGTAATTGGGATAGGCGCCTTTAGCCACTAGCTCTTCATCACTAAGGAGCTCAACACTTTCACTGTTCTGGGCAGGATAATCCACAATAGCGCCAAGAACCCAGGCTATGGAATCTATATTGTTACCGGCCACTAAACTTGGAGGTGGACTTAGCGTGATTTTAATTGTTGATTTTGAGTGGTCTACAGAGAAGGAAGAAGAATAGGTAGATTCCTTAGCACTTGCCAGCGGAATTCCTAAGAAAGAGAGCGTTACAGAAGCTGACTGCTCAAAAGTTTTCTGGATACTTTTATAATCTTCACCGGTTACTGTAATTTCTACACTAGGATAATTGGAAATAGCCACTCCGTTCAGTAAGCCAAAAGGTCCTTCCGGTCCGAATTTCATACCTGGATCCGGAGAAAACTTGTATCCGGAAATATGCTTTTCTTCCTGCTTATCGCTGCTGTTTATCTGCGCCTTACGGATAGGATCAAACCATGCCCAGTACAAATTGCTGGCAATATTAAAATCTCTCGGACCAAAGTTGACCAGGGTAACGCCCGTAAAAGACATCGATATTTTGATGGAGTTTTTGCTGACAGCAATATTTTCACTGAAATAATTGGCATTGCCGCCAATTCCGAGCGTAAAGAAATCGAAGATAGGAATAGAAAAACCCGTTTTTCCCTCTACGGAAACACGGAACCGGCTTTCGGATTCACGATTGATCTCCATATCGATCTGGGCTGCCTGGGAGGTGTTTTTAAGGCCGTTTAAAATCTGGTTGAGCGACGTTGTCACCTCAAAGGCAGGTAAAATCCTGTCGTCATTCAGCAGCAGTCCTCCGTTTTCTTTTTTAGGATACTGTACATTTTTCAAAGCTCTAGATAAGTAACCGTTATTCATCGTCACATTATTCTGTAAAGATATGGTGGCACCCAGCGCATCCAGGTAATTGGCTAAAACAGGAAGAATAGGTTTTCCGCTCGCGGGGGTTTTGTTCAGTAAAGCATCCAGGTTATCACTTTTCTGAATCTGGTATAAGGTGGTAGCAGGATCCGCCCATTCTGTAGCGATTTTATCCATAATGATATCAATAGGCTGCATGGTGTCAGTAGCAGGAGGAAGTGTCCCATACGCTCCCACCCAGGCAGTGAGTAAAGCCATTTGCTGGTCTGTAGCTCTTGAATGGGCATCATTCAGTACGGCTGTATCTTCTTCAGATAAGGAATAATTGACTTTTGAGAAAACATCAATAAAATAATTGGTAAATACCTGATCCAGCTGTACCGGCTCCGTATTGGCTCTCAGGTTACAGCCTATCCAGTCATATGTTTTTTTATTAAACTTCAGGTTGGCCGGGTCCTGCCAGTAATATGGAAAATTTCCTTTACCGATAATATTGATGGCAGACAGGTCTGTACTTAAGACACTTGACAGGATATCATTGGCTCTGTCTTTCAGTTCTGTAATAATTTGTGATGCTTCTACAAAGGGAGCAACACTTTCTGGATTTTTCATGATTAATATTATTTGGTATTGTTCCTACTCTTTTGTCGGCTTTTCGGATGCTGCCTTTGTTCAGGGTTTCGAAGCTTCTTTTGAACATACCAAAGTAACGGCAAAAAGAGAATGAATTTTAGGGTATAAATCTCTGATTTTAAAGCTAAGTATTTGTACTGTAGCGCATAGGCATTTGTACGTGTAGAATTTATAAACCACAAAATTTAAACACTTAAGTTAAGTAAGAGATATCCTGATGTAGAATAAGTTCACATAAGTCTTTTTAAAAAATCTATGATTTTTTTGTCAGGTAAGCTTTTTTGGTGTATTATTTCAAAACGTCTTAAGTGCTAAATCTGTGGCATCTGTGGGAAATAACAAACCACAAAAGATTTTAAATACTTAAGTTAAGTAAGAAATATGCTGATGTAGAATAAGTTCATCTAAGTCTTTTTAAAAAATCTATGATTTTTTGTCAGGTAAGCTTTTTTGGTGTATTATTTCAAAACGTCTTAAGTGCTAAATCTGTGGCATCTGTGGGAAATAACAAACCACAAAATATTGAAACAAGAAAGTCCAAAATCACACAAAAATTTAAAAGCACCATTGAGAACAATGATGCTTTATTTATAAAACATTGAAAATTAACAGATCAACGTTTTTATATGCCTGAAAATAAATTATTCTTTAGTAGAAATGATAAAGAAAAATCACATCACCTGTATATGCGGGTTTTGCATGGTCTTTAATGAGCAGTTTGGCCTCCACAACTGCTTTTACAGTTCCTCTGAGGTTAATCACTGATTTTACAGTTGCCTGCAATTTTACATCACTATTTACCGGAACAGCTTCTCCGAATTTCAGGTTTTCTATGCCATAATTGATTTCCATTTTTACATTCCGAACTTCTGCAATCTGTTTCCACAGATAAGGAATCAATGATAAGGTTAAATAACCATGAGCAATGGTTGATTTAAAAGGGCCTTCCTTTTCTGCTTTTTCCTGATCAATATGAATCCACTGATAATCTAAAGTAGCATCTGCAAATCTATTGATCTGATCCTGGCTTATGGTATGCCAGGCAGAATCTCCGATCATTTGTCCTTCAAGAGACTTATATTCATTAAAATTATTAATAATAATCATATTCTTTTCTGAAGCTTTCCGGAATTAAATATATACAGCTGCTATAATCAGTGCTGTATAATTGTAGATCAAGTCTGCATATTTATTTTTGAAACATTCATGTGAAGCGGTCAATAGCTGTCATTTTCTTAAATCCCTGAAAAACCTCTCACATAAAGTAAGAGGCTAATGAACATAATGAAAATAAAAAGTATCTACATTACATCAATGTCCTTTCAAACAATATATCCAGATACCAAAGTTTCATGGATTTTAAATTGTAAAAAAATATAAAAAATATGAGACTTGATATGGCAAAGAATGTTATTTTAACATACTTATAATAAGGTTTTAATTATGCCAACTGTACGTTAACAGCATTTAAACCTTTATCACTTTTTTGTACATCAAAAACTACTTTATCATTCTCACGGACCATTCTTGTGTTTAGTCCTGAAGAATGTACAAATATGTCTTTACTCCCGTCTGCTGGAGTAATAAAACCGAAGCCTTTTGCTTCATTGAAAAATTTTACGGTGCCTTCTTGCATTGTAATTGTATTAAAAATTGTGTATTATGATCTGTAAACGCTACAGATTTTATTTATGAAATGCTGACAGGCATTGTAGCTCCTGCCATTTTTTGAATATTCTTTAGATGTTGGCGCTTAATAATGGGCTGAACTGCTGAAGAACCGGGACTTACAATAATCTCTACAGGATTATTCAGGACCGTTCCGGCAAAATGTCTTAAACTCCCAGGCATTACTGCAGAAAAAAACAGGTTTTGTCTTTTATAGGACATGAGATTTAAGATTTTTTTAATATCGTTTATAAACCCCATTTCAAGCATTTTATCAGCACCATCTAAAACAAATATTTCAATTTTAGAAAGATCAATATGTCTTTGATTCTCTACATCAAGCAGTCCTCCGGGTGTTGCCACCAGAATATCTACTCTTTTTCTCAGCGCAGCAAGTTTACTTCCGATTGAAACACCTTCGTAAATAGTAAGCTGAGATAATGGTAAATATTTGCTGTAAATTTTAAAATTTTCTTCTATCTGTATCGCCAGTTCTGCTGTTGGGGTAAGTATTAAAGTCCTTATCTCTTTATGATCCGGAGTATGTCTTTTCAACAGCTGCAAAATAGGCATGGCAAATGCTCCCGTTTTCCCGGCACCTTTTTGTGCACATCCTGCAATATCTCTCCCCGCTAAAATATGCGGAATTGCAGTATACTGTATTTCAGTAGGTTTGGAATATCCTGCTTCTGTCACTGCACGGATAATAGGATTGATTAGATTTAAATTTTTAAAACTCATTATAAACCCGGTTTCCCGGTATTTTGTAAGCAAATCTGTTGATCAGAATTTGAATTGGTATATGATATGGATAAACAAATAAGAATATTTTCTCTGTTCATCTTTTTCTTGCTTTAGCAGCCATAATATCCTTAGTATATTACGGATGATCCAGCAATGACGCATCGCTCTTATCTACAATAGAACTTTATAATCCGGCTCCATTATGGAAACCAAGACTATAAACTGGTAGCTGAAAAAGCAAAACTGAAAGAAAAAATTGTGATTTTAAACTATTACAGAATAGCAAAGGCAGTGACCTGTTTTTATAAATGTTCTGCAAACCTACAACAAAAAAAACAAACATAACTTCATTTAATTTATTGATTATCACAAATATATTCGTACCTTCTGCCAATTAATCGAATTGTTTGCTGCCGCGGATGATTTTAAACTCCTGAACATGCAAGCTTCTTCCCCCATAGCACAACCCTGTCCCCAAACGTTAGCATCCCGCACATCCCCGCATATAAGAATTGCTTATTTTATCCTGGTGCACCATAAACCTGAAATCTTCAAAGACATGTTTCAGAAGATTTATACAAGGGACCAGTTTTATCTTATCCATATTGACAGAAAAGCTAAACCGGATTTCATTGAAGAAATACAACTCTATTTGGTTCAGTTTCCCAACGCCTACATTCTGGACAGCATGAATATTGTTTCGGGAGGCTTCAACATGGTTCAGGCTGAGCTGAATGCGATGGAATTTCTTCTCAATGTAAGCAAAGAATGGGATTATTTTATTAATCTTAGCGGTGAAGATTATCCCCTGAAATCACAAAATATTATCAGAAAATTTCTTACCGCCAATAAAGGCCGGAATTATCTTTTCTATTATGATCAGAAATTTTACAGACCGGATACGCTCCAAAGAATACAAAATCATTTTACAGAACTAGCTTATATTATCTCCTCTTTCATCTACAAAAGATCGTTTATGAAAGGAGTAATCCCTTATATTGGCGGAAAATGGTTTATCTTCACAAGGGAAACCTGCGCATTTTTAACCAATAACAAAATGGTAATGGATTTTGAAGATTATTATCTTCATACTTTTTTACCTGCGGAATCTTTCTTCCAGACTGTGCTTATGAATACATCATTTAGTGATATTATTATTAATGATGATAAAAGAGCGGTCCTTGAGAAATCTATTTTTCAAAATACACAGAATACATTCAATTATATTCAGGCTTTAAAATCCAGCAATCAGCTTTTTATCAGGAAGGTCAATAAAAAAACGGATGAAAATATCACAAAATACATTGAAGAAAGTTTTCTTATTCCCTTGCCATATGTAGATGAAATTGAAAGGGAGTTAAAAAGAGATAACCTCCAAAACAACTAGTCTTATACTACTGACTATCGTATCATTTTTTGGAAAAAAAAACATTCTGCCAACACGTTATAGATCCGTTCCGGAACAAATTACTATATTTGAAAGAGACATCACAAAACCTGTTTTCATCAAATTAAAATATGGAAAAGAAGTTGGCACCGGAGCACTTAAAACTGGCAACATTGGAAAGTCAGGGATTAACACAAAACACCCCGTTCGGAACCGGAAAAACTGCAGTTTTGAATGCTTTAGAGCATCTGGGATATATACAGATTGATACGTTATCCATAGTGGAACGTGCCCATCACCATACGCTTTGGACAAGAATCCCTGATTTTGAAGCTGCTTATCTGGAAGAACTGGTAGAGGAACGTAAAGTATTTGAGTACTGGTTTCATGCCGCGTCCTATCTTCCTATGCAGGATTTCCGTTATGTGTTGCCTCAGATGCTTACAATCAAAAGAGGCGAATCCCGTTACTATAATGCTGATCCTAAAGTGATGAAATATGTGACAGAAACCATCCGCAATGAAGGACCTAAAAAAGCAAGGGATTTTGAAAATGAAAGCCATAACCCGGGAAGCTGGTGGAATTGGAAACCTGCTAAACTAGCCCTCGAAAGACTTTTTATGCAGGGAGATCTGATGATCAGCGGCCGTTCCGGAATGCAGAAAACATATGATCTCGCTGAGAGAGTTTTACCTTCTTTCATTACTACCACAGAGCCTACTCCGCTTGAACTGGCGGAATATCTGGTAAAAACCAATCTAAGAGCTTATGGATTTACGACATTAAAGCAAATCACCCACCTCCGGAAAGGAAATGAATTAAAGAAAAATGTCAATAAAGTCTTACAGATGATGCTCGAAGAAGATCGCATTTCAAAGGTCAGTGTTGAGGGAGGAACTTCTGTTTTTGTGCAGAATGATATACTGGAAAAAACATTTGATCTGACAGATTCAAATGTATGGCTGCTGTCTCCGTTTGACAATTCCATTATCCATCGGGACAGGATCAAACAGATTTTTGATTTTGATTTCCGCCTGGAATGCTATACTCCAAAAGAAAAAAGGAAGTATGGATATTTCTGTCTGCCCATCCTGTTTGGAGATCAGTTTATCGGAAGGGTTGACTGTAAAGCCCACAGGAAAGAAAAAAAGTTTGAGCTTATTCATTTGCACGTTGAACATACAATGCCGGCCCCTGAATTATGGCTTAAACCATTTATAGAAACCATAAAACGTTTTGCAGTCTTTAATGGCTGTGAATCGTTGGTTCTTACAAAAGTAAGCCCTGCAAAACTAGGTACTCCCATAAAAAAAGAATTATCCGGATTAAAGTTTAAAAAGTAATGATATACTTTTAATAAAAACAAATCGCATTATTGAAGTCAATAATGCGATTGTATTTGTAGAAAATCCTGAATTAGTTTAATTTCTGGTTTGTTTTCTGAACAAAATCATTCCATTGCTGATTCAGATAAGCGGTAGATTTCTTTTTCTCGTTTTCACTTAAAGAAGAATATTGAATGGAATTGAAGACCAGTTTTTTCAATGCCTTCACATCCAGCTCCCAATATACCAGCGCTACCCAGAAATCATAACTCAACCCTGTATAGCCATATACGGAAGGATCATCACTGCTGATCGAACATTGTATTCCATTGCTTAATAATACTCTTGCAGGGTGGTTTCTCAGGTCACTTACATATCCTAAAACCTGATTGCTGATCGGGCTTACTTCAACCAGCTTATCCTGTTTTCTGATCTGTTCCATTGTATTGGGGAAATAAATCAGATTCAAGCCGTGCCCAATTCTTTTATTGTTGAGCAGAGCGACATCCAGAACATTTTTATTCAGAACAGAATTACTTTCTCCGGCATGAAGGAAAAGAGGCATTTCCACTCCGTATTTTTTATTAAGCGCATTCAGTTCTGCCCAGCTTTTCTCAAAAAACCCGATATTATGCCCTGCCGCTTCATCTGCTACAAGATCAAAGCCTGTGATCATATCCGGAAATTCTTTCTTCATTTCAAACGCCTTTTCCAGCTGTTTCCCGACACTTTCATTATCCAGGAATTTAAAGCTTGAATAGATCAGTTTCAGGGTGAACTGCGGATCTGACTGGTGTACTTCCTTAAGAATATCCTGCAGATCTGTGATGGAAGTTTTCAAAGGATATTTTCCATGCTGGAAATCGTAAAGCTCATCAAAGATATACCTGATTTCTACATGTTGTACATTGGCTTTGATCAGATCCTGAAATCCTTTCAAATAGTATTCTTTAAAGAAAGGGCGATAAGGAAGCAGCAGATTAATACGTTTAAAACGTTTTTCAAATTCAATCCAGTAATCCGTATAGGAACACAAGTTGTCCCGTTTCAGCGTAAGAAGCTCCTGGAGCTGTTTTTCGAATTCAGGGTTTGAAATTAGCTTTTGATCAAGGCTCACAAATCCTGACGGTACTTTTCCTTTTTCAAAAAAGGCCAGCTGCCCGAAAATGAACTGGTCATTATCTTTCTGATCATAAACATAACACTCCTTATATTTTCTCGCTGCCGAAATGATCCATTTTACATCAGTTATTCCTCCGCTGTGGGTATGCAGCAAACCTCCTTTCGGCATGGTCTGAAGGATTTCAAACAGCTTACTGTTTTCTATCAGAGGCTTAATTTCATTAAAAGAGCTGTTATATAAAGCTATTTTATGCTTTTCTGTTTCGTTGAGAAATTGCTTACGCAGCTGGAATATTTTTTTATCCAGAGCTGTTTCTGCGTCCGATAATCTGATATCAGCATCAAATGCCATTGCTTCATTTTCTTTCTCTGATAACGTAAGGTTCTGCTGGTAAGCAGATTTTTCAGTCACTTTATTCTGTCCCCAAAATAAAGGTGCTGCTAAAAGCGATATATAAATAAGGTATTTTTTCATCATAATATTGGAATAGGTTTGTACTACAGTTATGCTTTAACCGATTAAAATAGCTTGCTACAGCAAAAATTGTGCAGAATAAAGCTATTTCAAAAATAAGATTAATTTTTCTGTTAAAAGTTTTTGATAATTCCTGATTTTTTAACAGCCGGTAAAATTGAATAAGTCATTAGCTATCTTTTCCTTTCAAAATAATATATTTAACAATAGAAAATGGTTTTTCAATAACAAACCTGTAGAACAAGCCACCCAAGATACAGGCAAACAGGCAAAGAAGAAGACTCATATTATCTGAAGTTTCAAATTTTAAATAAGTAAGACCTTCCTGCACCATATGAATAATTCCTTTATGCGAAAGATAAACCCCATACGACAGAGAGGCTAACTGGCCGGTAACATACGGCTTTGTACGATACAGGAAAGACGATGGGGAAACTGCTGCCATAAGGATAAACCCATAGCTTACTGCCACAAGTGTAAACCCGAATATTGAAGCTGTTTTTGAAGCTTGCTCATCACAAACCCAGAAAGAAACTCCCAGCATCATTATCCCAAGAAAGAATAGTTTATTTCCATGGGCTTCAACCCATTTTTTAAAGACTGATGAATACTGTATCAAATATCCGATCAAAACGCCTATTGCAAGTCCGTCCAGCCGTGTATGAGTGGGATAATAAATTTTCATGTACCATAATTTCCAGAAATCCGGGGAAGCAATATCAATTTCTGCAACAAATTCATTCCATGCCATCACCCTGAATACAATAGAAAACCCAATGATGGCAGCTATCAGAAATACCAGATGTTTAAATAGTTTTGATGGTATCAGAATTAAAAGAAACAAAGGCAGAATGAGATAAAACTGTTCTTCAATGCACAGGGACCACGCATGGGAAAATGTTCCACGGCTGATAACGTCCAATCCGTAATTTTGAGTAAAAGTAACGAATTTCCATAAAGCTGATAAAGCTTCCCGCTCCCTGAAAAAAGGAAATGCGAAATACAGAAAAAGGGTAAAAAGGTATGCCGGAATAATCCTGAAAAACCTTTTTATATAAAATGTTTTCAGGCTGATTCTATTTTTATCCTGTATTTCTTTAAAGAGCTGGCCTGAGATCAGAAAACCACTTAAAACAAAAAAGAGATCCACACCCGTCCAGCCAAACCTTCCGAAACTGTCGATCCAGCCGGGGTGTTTAAACGCACGATAATGATACATGAGCACAAGTAGAATAGCTGCAGCTCTCAGATGATCCAATCCGTAAAGCTTTTCAGAACGTTCCGTCATTATTTTTTTATGCAAATGTTGATTAATTTCTGATAGCTTTCGGCTATAGAGTGCAGACAGCTGCTTATTCAGGTCCAACAGTAAAATATGCAGTCTACACTATAAATCATGTAATCTGCACTTACTTTAAAAGCATTAACATGACATTCCTCTGATTTCAGTTAAGATTTTATATTTTTGAAGATAATGAAAACCTTGTCAGAAATTCAGATCAGACAAACTCTATACTTCCAGCTGCTTTTCTGGACTGCTTTATTTTTATTCGGAACAGTAAGGATGTATGGTGAATATCATGGAGAAGCTTTTAAGGAACTGATCATTTACAATTTTTGTCACTGGATTTTCCAGATTACCGCAGCCAATTTTATTTATTTTGTCCTGATCCTTCATTTTTTTGACAGAAAAAAATATGTTGAATTTTCACTGTCTCTTCTCCTCAGTCTTTATATAATTTCAGTTATTAACAGATTTTTTATTGTTTATATGGCTGAACCCCTTTTCATTCAGGAATTCAAGGATAGTGTTTTTGATATTTTTACGGATATACCTTATCTTTTGCTCCATTATACATTTCCGATTATCAGTGGTGCATTTATCTTTATTTCAATCATGTTTATCATACGCTATAAGGATGAAAAAGAATATACCATCAAACTTCAGAAAGAAAAGACCGAACTGGAACTGCAGTCTCTCAAATCCCAGCTCAATCCTCATTTTCTCTTTAATACCCTGAATAATATTTATTCTCTGTCTATCAGCCATTCTGATAAAACGCCACAATCTATCAGCCGGCTTTCAGATATACTGGATTATATTTTACATAAAGCGCAGAAGAAATGGGCAGCAGTTGCTGATGAGCTGAATATTATTGATGATTATATCGCACTGGAAAGCCTTCGGTATCATAATGATAAACTACATATTCAGAAATATATTGCATTAAACTCGCCAAATACCATTCCACCACTACTGTATCTTACTTTAGTAGAAAATGCGTTTAAACATGGAGCAGGAAAAAGTTCCGAAACAACAGAAATAAAAATTATAGCGGAAACGAATCAACATCTTTCTGTTTTTAAAATTGAAAATACGTTTTCTGATTGCCCGGCGAATAATGAAAGAGGAATAGGACTGCAGAATGTACAAAGGCAATTACAATTTTATTACCAGGGAAATTTTACTTTCCAGATTTCGCAGGAAAACAATATTTTTAAAGTTGAAATAACTACTCCTTCGCATTATGATTAATTGTATTATTGTAGACGACGAACCTCTGGCTGCTTCATTACTGGAACATCATATCTCCAAAATCAGCGATTTAAAGCTGGCAGGGAAAGCACATAATGCAATGCAGGCTTACAAAATGCTGCAGAATCAGGTTGTGGACCTGATGTTTCTCGATATACAGATGCCTCATCTCAATGGAATTGATTTTCTAAAATCACTACCCCAGAAACCTAAAACCATCTTTACCACTGCCTACCGGGATTTTGCCATTGAAGGATTTGAGCTGGAAGTAGCAGATTACCTCCTGAAACCCATTACGTTTGAACGGTTCTTCAAATCTGTAGAACGTATACTGAGAAATACTTCAGACGGTAAAAAAGATTTTATCATCGTCAAGATTGAAGGAATGCACCAAAAAATTTTCCTTTCGGAGATTGGCTATTTTGAAAGCCAGGGTAATGATATCAAAATAGTACTCATTACCGGGGAAAGCCTTATTTCAAAAAATAAGATTGCTGATCTGGAAAAAATGCTGTCCGGTAAAGGTTTTGTAAGAATTCACAGGTCTTTCATCATCAATTCTGTTTTTGTGACCGCCTTCAGTAATAATGAGGCTGTTGTCTGCAATCATCATATCCCCGCTGGAAGAAGCTACAGGCAGGAATTTGATGCCCTGATATTTACAGTTTCCAGAAATAAACTGTTATAAGCTGTTAACAGCAATCCTTCTTTCTAGTAATAATCTGTAAGTTGTATTTTTAACATATACTTCAAATTAGTTTTAAAATTCAACAGGTTCAGGCTACATTCCATCTGTATTTCAGCAGATTATATTTCATTATATATGATAAATCCGGTTCAATGAAAATTGCCACTCATGTATGAATACCAATAAAAAAAACTGATTATCAATTTATTATATAAACAATGAAGTCCATAGCATCGGCAGATGATCTCCTATACATATTAAAAAAAAGTGGTACTTTTGCTTTAATAAATAAAATTGCTTTTTAGCTTTTTTATGGTTAAGTTTATGTGCACCAATTTATAAAACATTAAAATTCATTCCATGAGAAAAATAATTCTACTTATTACATGTATGTTCGGTATTTCAGTTTTCTCACAGATCAAAGTGTTGAAAAATGAAAGCTTGGTGGAAATTGGTAAAGATAATTCCGTTGGTCTATATAAAAAGGAAGATAAATTTACAGTTAACTACCAGGATCTGAACACCAGCAACCTGAATACAATCCGATCTTTTTCATTCCAGAATCTTAATGGCGATGTTGCCGGATTATTTAAGCTTATTATGGACGGTTTTGTCACCGCTCCTGACGAGAATGTTATATTGGAACTGCCTAATGATATCATCGAACTTCATTATGAAAAGAACTACGGGCAACAAACCATGCAGTTTATCCAGGTGATCAATAAGAACCGGAAATACATTGGAAAATCACAGTTTTTAACTCAAAAACAAGTGGAGAAAATCTTCGGAAGAACCAATGGAAAATATACGATGTATGATAAACCTGCCAGCATCAATCCTGCAGCGGCCAAAGGAACTTCAAACACGGCCTCTACAGCTACTCCGGCATCAGGCGGAGCTAAGAAAAAATCAAGAAAATAATTATATTTTACAAATATTGCGAAACTCATTCTATCGGATGAGTTTTTTTATTTTATTTTTGCAGAAAGACATTAAAACGTATGCCGCTTCAGATAATCAATTTAACCAAAAAATTTGGTGAGCAGACCGCTCTTGACAATATCAACATTTCTATTGATAAAAATGAGATCATTGGTCTTCTTGGCCCGAATGGTGCCGGAAAATCCACTCTGATGAAATCTATTGTCGGTGCACTGAAAATTGATCAGGGTGAGATTATTTTTAACGGGATGAATATCTCGGAACGGGAAATTGAAAGCAAAAAGAAAATAGGTTTTCTTCCCGAGAATAATCCACTTTATCTGGAAATGTATGTAAAAGAATACCTTCAGTTTGTTGCCAATATCCACAAAATCTCTGAATCCAGGGTAGATGAGGTTATTGAACTGGTGGGAATTACTCCCGAAAAATCAAAAAAAATCGGGCAGCTGTCTAAAGGATACAAACAGCGTGTAGGATTGGCACAGGCCATTATTCATCAGCCGGATCTACTGATTCTGGATGAGCCTACCAATGGTCTTGACCCAAATCAGATTATTGAAATCCGTAATGTGGTAAAAGAAATCGGGCAGCAAAAGACGGTTTTACTTTCTACCCATATCATGCAGGAAGTAGAAGCGCTTTGCTCAAGAGTTATTCTTATTCATAAAGGGAATATCCTTCAGGACTGCCCTATTGATGAGTTTAAAGGCAAATTTGAAAGCCTGGAAGATGCTTTTGCAAGTTATACCGCATAAAACAAAAACGCCCGAAATATTTTCGGGCGTTTTTGTAGCTTTTATTAAATTTTAAATGATAGTTAGGAGTTATTATCCGTTTTTTCATCCACTATAGAAACCGTTTCCACATTTTTCTTCTGAATCTGCTCCAACAGCTGAAGTCCCAAAAGCCCGCTGATCCCGCCATTTGCCGAATCTCCGCTTCCCCCGATTAATACTTCAGGCATTATTCTTACATTCTGACTCGCTATATTTTCCATGATTTTTAATTGGGTAAAGTTATTTCCGCCCATTGCTTCTACAGATAGTTTATAGGATTCTGCATTAGATTTACCGATTGCCAGAATCTTTTCCGCTTCAGCATTACCGGTTAATGAAATTTGTTCAGCACTTGCTTTTGCCAGCAGCTCTATTTTTTCGGCTTCGGCTTTTGCAAGAAGTCTTGTTTTCTCTGCTTCACCTGTTGCTAAAAGCTGCAATCTGTCTCCTTCCGCATTCGCCTGCAATCTCACTGAGTTGGCATCTCCCGTTGCTTTTTTCACCGAAGCATCTGCAATTCTTTCCGCGATTAAAACGCCCTGATCCGCTTTTACAATTTCTTTCTGCATATCAGCAACAGCCGTTTCTTTTTCCAGCGCCTGACGTGTCTCCTGAGCCAGCATTTCAGTTTCGTAAGTAATTTTCTGTTCTTCCGCCAATTTTCTGTCTGTTAAAGTTTTCATTAAACTTTCCGGAGGAACAATCGCACCAATTAAAGTATCAACAGCGTTGACATTATATTGTTCCAACACACTGCTGATGTGGTCTTTGGCAGATTGCTGTCTTTCTTTTCGGGTTCCTAAAAATGCAATCACATCACTGTCCTGTGCCGAATTCCTAAAATAGTTTCCAATCGTTGGCTCTAAAACCTGACTGACAAGATTGATCATATTTCCAAAACGGGCGATCACTTTTGGAGCTTCATAAGTAGGAATATGAATAATCTGCGAAACATCAAGGTTGAAAGGGAAACCGTCTTTACTTCTTACCGTAATGGTTGAAAGGTTTTTATCAAGCTGATGAGATTCGCTTCTTTCATATGCCCAGTTCAATACTAAATTGGTGGTAGGAACAAGCTCAACCTTCATAATGTAGGGATTAATCGGATATTTTCCAGGGCCAATAGGTTCAGCCCAAACTCCTTTATGACCTTTCTCAACAATATTTCCATGTTTAAAATCAACTCCGCTCAAATCTTTTCCGTCCTCTCCTACATAGCTGATAATGACTCCCACATGCCCGATCGGGATTTCCGTCATTTTTACCATTTCAACTTTTGTAAACCAGGGATTCAGAAAATAAGACCCGGCAAGGATTACCTGCTCCTGAAGACCTTTGTATCCCCCGCTATTCAAAAAAGTATCAACATCCTGAAACTTATTATGATCACTGATAATTTTACCTGCAATCTGCCCTTCTTCCAAGGGACTTCCTTCCATTGTGGTGATAATTCCCACCGCATTATCAGGAATCTGGGTCATATCCGTTAATTCTATTTCAAACAACAATGTATTGATTCTGTAAGATCCCGGTGCAATAATCGCGGTCTGGCGGCCTTTCCTTCCTCCGTTTTTTAAAAAGGCTTCAGCATCCTGAAAAGAATCACAGTCCACTTTTCTGGCTAAAATCCTTCCTGTTTCCAGCTCTACACCATCTTTTGCCAGTAATAACCCTATTTTACCGGTCGGAATCACTATAAAAGGTTGAAAATCGATAGAATACTGCCATATCCATTTTCCGAAATAGACTCCCGGAGCTAATGTTTGAGCCTGAAAGCCCGCTTCTCCATTAGTTGCGATAATCCTTCCTTCCGGAAGCTCCTGCTTACCTACCAACACGAATTTTTTGGTAACCAAACCAATTTTGTCCTGGGGAACAATGATTAATCCAAAGAAAATTCTTAAAATGAATTTGTAAAAAAGTACGCACAAAAGCGCAATTACGGCCGGAACCATCCAGCCATGAAAAGCTAATTCCATAATTTGTTTTTTTGTTTTTTGATTAAATTTGAAAACAGGGGTTGCGCTCTGATTCTTCGGAATACGAGAAACCAGAGTACGAATTATATGATAATTCTGTCGAAAAAATTAAGAAGTTGCCGGAGGAGATGTATTAAAAATCGTAAAGATGATTTCTGATACTCTTAATAGAAAAAACTTAAAGTTAATGAGTTTCATTTTGATAATAAAGGAACGAGATCCTTTGATGGTACAAATGTACACAAGAAAAGTATTCAGTTGTTTCAGAATTTGATAATATTTCACCAACAAAATGATAATCAACTGAAAATCAATATTATTATTTTTTCAGAACCGATATACAAAGGCCTTAAGAACTTCTTTTCCAGAACTATAAGCACTCTCTTTAATGAAAAATGGCTCCATATTTGATAGCATCTGAAATGTTAACCAATAACCATTTAATATGATAAAGCATATTTTATTAGGAACTTTCTGCTTAGCTCAGTTTTCTTTCGTTTACGCCAAAGAAGTTCCCAATCCCAAAACAGACCGTTTTATAACCTCTGTTACCCTTCAGCAGGTACCCAAAACGGTTATTATTAAAACTAAAAAGTTTAAGATCAGAATTGATAAACAGCCGAATGGCAAGTACCTTTATCAGTCATGGAACGCCAATGCAAAAATTACGGCAAAACCAAGCATGATTATCAGCGATGGTGAACTGATTCCCGACGGAACAGGAGGAAATTACTATATCAATTTCAGCAATGAGGGTCACAGCTATCAGGTATGGAGAAATTATCTTACAGATTCTGCGAAAAAAGCGCCTTACACGTTGGTTGTAAATGATGCTAATGACCGTGAAATTGTTCGTCAGGATGGATATGTAGTGAAAAATTAAGCTGGAAGAGAGAAGCAGGAAGTTATTATAGTTTGTCCATAACTTCTTTTTAAGAACTCAAAATCGTTTTCCTTTCTTATATAATAAAATCCTGCACTGGTGCGGGATTTTTATGTTCCGGCTTGTCTTAGTTCTGTAAAAAAGCTGCTTTCTTCATAGCTTTCTTTTGCGGCTTTGTATCCGATATTAAAGATCTCCTCAAGCCTGTCTTTTCTGCGTTCAAAAGTTCCGTAAGCCGCTAGTTTCTGGGAAGAAATAAACCAGTCGCAGTACTCAAATTTTATTTTTTCAATCCTGTAGGAAAGGAGATCGTACGAACGGGAAACAATTGCTTTGATTGAATTCAGATCTTTGATCTTAGCTTCATTGGGCGGTGATACAAACACGCCAATCAGCTTATCACAGTCATCCCTGATGATATCTGCAGGAAAATTGTTCAGCACTCCTCCGTCACAATACATTTCCTCTCCAATAATATAAGGAGTAGTGATCCCCGGAATAGAACATGAAGCAATGACAGCATCAACGATCTCAAAATCTTTATCAAAAATTTTCTGGGTTCCGGCCACTAATTCTGTTGCCACAATTTTCACTTCAATATCCAGATCTCTCAATTTCATTTCTGGAAAATGGGTTTCAGATAATTCCTGAAGATTACTGAAGAAACCAGTCCCGGCTGATTGAATGTAAAATGCTTCCAGTTAAAAAAATATACGGAATTGAAAAATTCAAGGATTTCTTCCGGTGTTTTTCCAATGGCATGAAGGCAGCCTACGATAGATCCGGCGCTGCAGCAGGAAAGGATATCAATTTCAATACCTTTTTCCTGTAAGAATTTTAATACTCCCGCATGAGCGATTCCTTTGGTACCGCCGCCTGATAAAACAAGTCCTACTCTCTCAAAATTCATAGAATAAATGTAAGAAAACAGCGTGATATAATTAAGTTAATTTTTAGAAATATGTTGATTTTAAAATTATTTTAATAAAATCCGTTATAATTCGATCAATAATTCAATCAAAAAACACCAACAGCTTCAAGCATTTAAGCCGTCTGATTTTTTTTCCAATTTACTTTTCAAAAAATTAATGTAAAAAAGATAATAGCATTAATAAGACATTTAGTATAGTTTTTTATTTTTACCAATTCATACATAGGAAGTAGTACTTATAAAACAAATACAACGAAGTGAGCAGCAATAAGGATTTAAAAGAACTTGCCCTTCTATTTCTGAAACTGGGAATCATTGGCTTTGGAGGACCTGCAGCCCATATAGCGATGATGCAGAAAGAAGTGGTGGTTGAAAAAAAATGGCTGAAAGAGCAGGAATTTCTGGATCTTATTGGCGCTACTAACCTTATCCCGGGGCCTAACAGTACCGAAATGGCCATTCATATAGGACGTGAAAGAGCAGGCTGGAAAGGACTTATAGTTGCCGGGTTTTGTTTTATATTTCCTGCAGTTATTATTACCGGTATTTTTGCATGGCTATACAAAGAATATGGCCAGCTTCCCGAAGTATCTCCTTTTATTTATGGAATAAAACCTGCCATTATAGCGATTATAATAGGTGCTGTATTCCCATTGGTAAAAAAATCAGTAAAAACTTTCCCATTAGCGGCTGTGGGAGGAATTGTTCTGATATGCTCTTTTTTAAAAATCAATGAGATCGGATTGATGTTCGGAGCCGGATTTTTAATATTGATAATAGAGTATCAGCAAAGAAATAAAAAACTGAACAATTTTATTTTTATTAGCCCACTTCAGTTTTTACTATCCGATTCTTATTCTCTGCTCAATTTAAAATTATTCTGGATCTTTCTAAAGGTCGGAGCCCTATTATACGGCAGTGGATATGTTTTATTTGCTTTTCTGGATACGGAGCTTGTTTCCAGAGGGATTATTACACGCCAGCAACTTATTGATGCTATTGCCGTAGGTCAGTTTACGCCAGGTCCTGTATTTTCTTCAGTGACATTTATCGGGTATCAGATCAATGGATTTTCGGGAGCTCTGGTATCTACTTTAGCTATATTCCTTCCTTCTTTTATATGGGTTGCCTTATCTGGTCCTTTTGTTAATAAAATGAGAAATTCTTCAACATTTTCTTCTTTTCTTAACGGTGTAAACGTGGCTTCTATAGCTCTGATTCTGTCTGTATGCATCACTATGGGAATTGACAGCATTACCGGCTGGAAAACCACTCTTATTGCCTGTATAAGTATAGTTGTTGTATTCGGATTTAAAAAACTCAACAGTGTTTTTGTTGTCATTGGAGGGGCGTTACTAGGCTATTTACTAAGTTTATTGCCCTGAAAAAACACTAAATGAAGATATTTCTAAAAAACCACAGATTTTTATCTGTTGTTGTATGATTATTCCCGGAGTTACTGTCTTCTTATCAATTAGATATGCATTAAACCTAACAGGTTTTTGAAACCTGTTAGGTTTAATAACCGCTTTTTTTCTGAACAGCTTAATATAAGATTATTTACTTGGCCTCAATAAATGCGCAGGGATAATTTTAATTATTAAAAAACCGGAAAAACTATTGTTTCTCCGGTCTTCTTATCATTTAATTGATGTCAATCTGATCGATGACAGCCAATAATATATTAAATGTGAATCACCTCACCGTAAGCAGCTGCAGCAGCTTCCATAATGGCTTCAGAAACTGTAGGATGCGGGTGGATAGACTTGATGATTTCGTGGCCTGTAGTTTCTAATTTCCTAGCTACCACAGCTTCAGCAACCATATCTGTTACTCCTTCACCGATCATGTGGCATCCTAACCATTCACCATATTTAGCATCGAAGATCACTTTGATAAATCCGTCTGTGTTTCCGTTTGCAGTAGCTTTACCACTTGCGGAAAGAGGGAATTTACCTACTTTGATTTCGTATCCTTTTTCTTTAGCCTGCTTTTCAGTAAGACCTACAGAAGCTACTTCAGGGTGGCAGTAAGTACATCCCGGGATATTGCCATAATCGATTTTTTCAACGTGCATTCCTTTTATTTTCTCCACACAAGTGATTCCTTCTGCAGAAGCAACGTGGGCTAATGCCTGAGTTGGGATAATATCTCCGATTGCATAGTAACCCGGTACTGAAGTTTCGTACCATTCATTTACCAATACTCTCCCTTTATCTGTCTGGATTCCTACTTCTTCTAATCCGATGTTTTCGATATTAGCAGCAATACCCACAGCAGATAATAAGATGTCAGCTTCAAGAGTAACGTTTCCGCTAGCTGTTTTTACAGTAGCTTTTACCCCTTCACCGCTTGTATCAACGCTTTCTACAGAAGCGTTTGTCATGATTTCAATTCCTGATTTTTTCAGAGATTTCTCTAAGTGTTTAGAGATTTCTTCGTCTTCTACAGGTACGATGTTTGGCATAAATTCAACAACAGTTACTTTAGTTCCCATTGTGTTATAGAAGTCAGCAAATTCTACCCCGATAGCTCCTGAACCTACAACGATCATAGATTTTGGCTGCTCAGGAAGAGATAATGCCTGTCTGTATCCGATTACTTTTTTACCATCCTGTGGCAAGTTTGGTAATTCTCTTGAACGGGCTCCCGTTGCAATAATGATATGAGTCCCTGTATATTCAGTTACTTTACCCTCTTTATCTGTCACAGAAACTTTTTTACCTTTCTGCACTTTTGCAGTACCAAGAATTACGTCAATCTTATTCTTTTTCATCAAGAATTCGATTCCTTTGCTCATTTTGCTGGCAACACCACGGCTTCTCTGAATTACATTCGGGAATTCAAAGCTTGCCTCCACTTTATTCAAACCATAATCTTCAGCATGGTTGATATAATGAAAAACCTGAGCAGATTTCAATAAAGCTTTAGTTGGAATACATCCCCAGTTAAGGCAGATTCCTCCTAAATTTTCTTTCTCGATAATTGCGGTTTTGAAACCTAATTGCGCTGCTCTGATCGCAGTAACATATCCACCAGGACCACTTCCAATGACAATAATATCGTAATTCATTACTTTAAAAATTTTTATGCGAATTTAAGGAAAAATATTGGATGTTTAATGGTTCTGCAAATGGTTCTTAAAATGCATCAATAAAGCCATTTTTATTCAATTTTAAATAAAAAAAGAGAATACAAAATGTATTCTCTTTCAATAAATTCTATTTTAAATTAAAAATTCTCAAAACCCAATCTATAAAAAACGGCTCTTCAAATTTTAATAACTGCAAAAATTCTGTATTATTTTGCCTGTCTCAGTAAACGTTTTTCAGCCGCATATCGTTCATTTAAGGCTTTCATCTGATCTCTCTTCATCTGCTTGGTCGCAAGAGGATGATTGAGAATCAATTTTTTCTCAGTATTGTATTTTTTGGTAAGCTCTTGCATTTTAATATTTACCAACTCACTTTTTGAAGGATGAGGAGGAGCTGGCGGACGTTTCTGGGCAGAAACATTCATTGATAAACCTAATACTAATAGTGTTGAAATTAAAAACTGTCTCATGATATTTATATTTTAAAAATGAATTTCACCAATGAATAAAGCATTGATTAAAAACATTCAGGTTCGATATGAATCTTGCATATATCGTACCAATATTTTTTTATAAAGGAATTAAAATGTGTTGTACCTTTATTTTTTCCAGCCTGTCAAATCCAGGATTCATTTGAAATAAAAAATATGGATAATGATCTATTTTTCATACATTTATTCATCTTTTAAAGCATATTTATGAAGACCGTGAAAAAAAATAATCTGACTAAAGATTCTATATGGCTGAAGGAACCTGAATCTCATGATTTTCCTGCAGCACAGGATTACCTGGAACTTCTTTTCAAACCGAGTGATGCACAAAAAATGGTTGAAAAATTAAAGGCTGCTCCTACCATCATAAAAAAGTCAAAAGATATTTTAAGGGCAAGTAAGCTTACCCTACTTCCGCAAACCAACATTCATGTTAAAGAAAACCTGAAAAAGGTCGAAAAAAACAAAAAGCTTTCACCAATATTGCTGGTGAGGGGTGAACATGAACTTATTATCGCAGATGGCTATCACAGGCTATGCTGCAGCTATTATCTTACGGAAGACCTTGAAGTTCCATGCAGATTGATTTGACCGGTATAAATTCGGCGCCTACAATACTTCCATATTGTGTTTTAAAGGAAGGTTCTTGGATGAATTTCCCATCATAATTCTGTATTTTCCTTTTTCTACAATCCATTCCATTTTTTCGTTTAAAAACTGCAGTTGTTTTACAGGAACTTCGATGGTCACGGATTTTGATTCTCCGGGCTGCAGTTCTATTTTCTGAAATCCTTTGAGCTCAATAACAGGTCTTGAAACTGAAGCAAGCACATCTTTCACGTAGAGCTGAACGACTTCACTTCCAGCTTTTGAGCCTGTATTTTTCACATTGACTTTAGCAATAATGGTTTCATTTTCCGAATACCGGATCTTATCCAGCTGCAAGTCAGTGATTTCAAAAGTAGTATAACTTAGTCCGAAACCAAAAGGATATAACGGTTCCCCACTCAGGTCGTAATAATCATTTCCCCGTCCTGTCGGATGATGATTATAGGATAAAGGCAGCTGCCCTTCTTCAACCGGGAAAGTGATAGGCAGCTTCCCGGATGGATTCGCTGCGCCGAAAAGTACTTTTGCAACAGCATTTCCTCCTTCCTCGCCGGGATACCAAATGTCTAAGATCGCTCCCACTTTATCTTTCCAGGCCGTTGTTTTTATGGCTGAACCTCCTACCAGAACTACTGTTGTTGGCTTATTTAATTTTGAAACTTCATGAATAAATGACTCCTGATTTCCGGGCAGACTCAGTGATGAACGATCCTGAAATTCTCCTTCATGAATTCCGGCAGTAACAATAATATAGTCAGCTTTCTGGGCGAGATCCAAGGCTTCTTTAAAATCTTTCTGATAATCATGGAGACCATAGTTCCAGATCAGCTCCAGATTGGCTTCACCACGGTTTTCATGAAATTCAATCTTAAGATCATATTTTTTTCCTTTTACAAAATCTACATCAAATGTTTTTGTGGAATAGCTCAGTTTTTCCCATTGGTCAATCATTAATTTCCCGTCCAGATACAGTCTGAAACCATCATTTCCGCGCAATCCCAATTGATATTTCCCGGAATCCGGAACTTCCAGTTTTCCAGTCCAGCGGACACTATAGTTATCAGGCTGAAGCTTTTCAGGATCGGGTGAATATAAGGTCCATTTGAAATTAAGCTGCTCATCCTGTTTTTCTAAGGCTGGATTTCCTTTTAAATCGGTATTGGAAAAATAGCTTCCTTTTAATCCTGCTTTATTTTCAAAAGATAAATACGTATTGGTAACTGTGGCAAAATCTTTTACATTCCAATCTATGCCCTTTGAGTAAATGATTTCAATATCTTTATTTTTCACATAGCTTTTAAGGCCATCCAGAATATTTACTTTTTTGTTTCCAGGTCCTGAATAACCGCCTAATCTTGCATCTACAGCATCTGTACCTACCACTAATATCTTTTTTATATTTTCAGGAACAGGAAGCGTATGGTTATTGTTCTGAAGCAATACAAAGGACTCTGTGGCCGCTTTTTCTGCCACGGGTTTATGCGTAAGTTTTTTTAATTCTTCAATTTCTTTAGATGAAACATAAGGGTTTTCAAATAATCCGAGCTCAAATTTGGTTCTCAATACTCTTGATACAGCATCATCAATTCTTTCTTTTGAGATTCTTCCATCCAAAAAAGGAGGAATAAAAAGCGCGTAATGTTTATATTCTGTCTGAAAAATCACGTCAAGCCCGGCATTAACCGCCTGAGCAGATGCATCATCATAATCTTTTGCTGTAAAGTGAAGTACATTGGCTCCCCCAACTGCACTTGCATCACTGATAACGAAGCCTTTGAAATTCCAGTCTTTTTTTAATTTTTCTGTTAACAGCCAATGATTTGCAGTTGAAGGTCTTCCGTCGAGCAGGTTATAGGAAGTCATCACGGACCGGCTTTTTCCTTTTGTAAATGCATTGTTAAAAGGGATTAAATGGGTCTCTTCCAGGTATCTTCTGCTCCAGTGGATAGGATATGAATCTCTTCCACCCTCTCCTACATTGGCTAAAAAGTGTTTCGGTGTGGTAATGATCCCTCTGTTCTCAAAGGAACTGACAAAACTGACTCCCATTACAGACGTTAAAAAGGGATCTTCACCATAGGTTTCCTCTGTCCGGCCCCATCTTACATCATTAGCCAGGTTTACTACAGGTGTCAGAATCTGACGGATTCCTCTCCATCTGGACTCTTCTGCAATCGCGGCAGATACTTTGCCCATCAGTTCAGGATTAAAAGTGGCGGCCAGACCTATTGCCTGCGGAAAGGCCGTAGCTCCTTCCCGGACCAGTCCGTGTAACGCTTCGTCAAAAGGAATAATGGGAATTCCCAGTCTTGATTCTTCCACGAAATATTTTTGAATGGCATTGATTTTTTTTACCAGTCTCTCTGCATCTTCATTGGCATTGTATTTCAATAACTGTCCTGCTGCTCCACCTCCCTGATTTCCTGCGCTTACCTGTAATCCAAAAATCCCATGGGAATATTGGCCTTTCGGAACGTTATCCAAATCTCCGGGGATCATAAAGCACTGCCAGAACTTTTCTTCCGGTGTCATTCTCTTCAGCAGATCCTGAACTCTTGCTTCAACAGGTTGTTTCGGATCTTTATATAAAGGTTTTTGAGCCGAAATAAATACTGAACTCAACAAGAAAATTCCTATAATTTTAAATCGAAGTTTAAAACACATCTCAAGAATAATTTAGTTTAAAATTTGTTCTTTTACCTTGAAGCAAAAGAACCAGTCACAAATTCAACTATTGCATTATTTGAATTACAGTTGAATATTTTAGCTGAGCTCTTTTTTCAGGTAAATTAATTTCAATTGAATCCCCTGTTTTTTTCCATTGAATTTTGTTCGATAACCCTAAAATTTTTAAAGATTTTGGTTTAAAATTATCAGGAATTGTAAAAATTAATGTTGATGGAGACTCATAATTTGTTTTTTCATCTAAGTGAAAAATATTCACTGTTTTCCCATCTTTGCTTTGGGTATAATAGTAATTTCCTTCGTGATAGGGTGCGATGCTTCTGGTTGCAAAAACGGCAGGCTGATTTTTCTCCATCCAGCCGGAAATCTGCTGTAACCTTTCATAGACTATCGGATCATAGTCTCCGTTAGGTCCGGGAGCAATATTCATTAAGTAATTTCCTCCTCTTGAAATGATTTTAATCAAGGTTTCAATGATCTTTTGAGGAGTTTTGTAGTTGTCATTCGGAACATAGGAAAATGAATCTCCCATTGTGATACAGCTTTCCCAAGGGATGGAAAGTGCGTGTTCCGGAACAGCCTGCTCAGGAGTTACATAGTTTTCCCATTTGCCGGGAACTGTACGATCCACAATGATAATTCCCGGTTGGTTTTTCCTCGCCATCATTCCTATTTTATCCATATCAATATCCTGTTCTACTTTGATGGTGCGCTGCCATTCTACTTTAGGATCTATGGTGTGAAAAGGGCGCACCCAGCCTCCATCCAACCAAAGAATATCAATTTTCCCGTAATTGGAAGTGATCTCGTTCAGCTGATTGAAAGTGAATTTTTTAAAGTTTTCCCATTTTTCCGGATATTTCTTCGGGTCATAATTCACATTTCTGTCTTTGGGTGGAAAGTAAGACCACCAGTAATCATCGGAATGCCAGTCAGGTTTTGAAAAGTAAGCGCCTATTTTAAATCCTTCTTTTCTGAACGTATTAAAGATTTCTTTTGTTACATCGGATTTGGGATTTTTTGAAAACGGTGCTTTAGGAGAAGTGATCTTATAACCTGACTGTTGGGTATCAAACATGGCAAAACCATCATGATGCTTGGTGGTAAAAACCACGTATTTCATGCCAGCTTTTTTTACGGCATCAGCCCATTTTTGCGGATTGAACTGTGTTGGATTGAAAGTCGTCTGAAGATTTTCATAGTTTTTGACATATTCATAGTAAGATTTCCCGTGTTCAGGTTTTCTCTGGGTCCAGGATTCATCTTCAGGGCACAAGCTCCAACTTTCAACAATTCCCCACTGGCTGTAGGTTCCCCAATGCATAAAGAGCCCGAATTTCATATCCTGCCACTGTTCAAGATTCCGGGCAACCAGAGGATCTGTAGGTTGCTGATATCCGTCAGACACATTATGAGCCTGCGAAAATGCGACTGAACTTATCAAAAGGGATGAAAGGAAAAAGGGTTTTATTTTGGATGTAACCAGCATATGGAATAGTTTTCCGCTAATTTAATTATCCTTTGGTAAACCCGCAAACATTAGGATTCCAAGAGATTAAGAATTGCTTCATCAAATCCGGGATATGAAAACTGAAATCCGCTTTTTATGAGCTTTTCAGGGTAAACATTGCGGCTTTTTAAGAGCAATTCGGTTTCTGTTTTCAGGAATATTAACGCTATTTCCAGCTGCCAGACGGGAGCATTCAATCCAAATGGAACTTTCAGTTTCTTTCGAAGCTTTTTCATCATATTCTCATTGGAAACCGGATCCGGAGCGGTTATATTGATAACCCCTGAAATATTTTCATGCTGAATAATCCAATCCACTGCTTTACAGAAATCTTCGATATGTATCCAGCTTACCATTTGATTACCTCGTCCCTGTTTTCCTCCCAAACCAAGCTTTGTAACCATTTTCAGCTTAGGAAAAGCGCCTCCGTTATTCCCGAGAACAATAGAGGTACGAAGGGCTACTTTCCGTATTCCTTCATTTTTAACTGCAAAAAATTCTTTCTCCCAGCTTTTGCAGATATTCATGGAGAAATCATCTCCGATAATTCCATTTTCTTCTGTATTGAGATTTTTTTCTGAATGAACGTAAATGGTTGCAGAGCTGGCATTCACCCAGATTTTCGGTTTTTCATAACATTGATCTACGGCTTTCTGTATTATTCTTGTGCTGTCGATTCTTGAGGAGTAGATTTCATTTTTATTTTTCTCATGATAGCGGCAATCGACAGATTTTCCTGTCAGGTTGATCAGAACATCTGCTTTTTCAAGACTGCTTTTCCATTCGCCTATGGTCTGAGCGTCCCAATAGATTTCATTTTTACGTTTAGGGTTACGGGTAAGAATATAGACCTCGCTGCCTTTTTCTGTAAAGTATTTTTCTAAGTTTTCGCCGAGGAATCCGGTGCCTCCGGCTATGATTATTTTCATTGTTTTTGAGGTTAAAGTTTGGGGTTCAATATTTAAGGTTTCCCACAGATTTCGCAGATTTCACAGATGTGAGGATAGAACATTTTTTGTTTTTGCGCTTATTTTTCAGCTGATGTATTTTTTGGTTTTGACTCGAATTTCTGAACCTTCGGCCAACATTACAGAAATAGGTTGCTGGTGATTCAGGCATTCGAAATCATTTCCATAGATCTTTTCAAAATCAATTTCTAAATGATGTTCTTTTACGGTATAGCAGTCCCATTTTGGATGACATACTTCGTATTCGGAAGTTGTATTTTCTTTTTTTGTAAAGCCAAAATAATGCTCCGTGATAAATTCAAATTCTGAGTTTTCTTCCATAGATTTCGCCGTATTTTCAGCCATAATCTGAATGGAATGCCAGCTTTTATCTTTCCAGGAATACCGGATCAGCAGTTCACCGTCTTTTTCATGAATTTGATTTTTCATCGGCATGGTGTGATAATTTTCTTTGTAAATGGAATTCGCAACAAGGCTTAATGCAGGTTTTGGAACAATCTCTTTGATAAATACCACTCCTCTTTTCCAGATTCCGTTTTCTTTTTTCTTTACATAAAATCTTAGGTTCACTTCTTCAAAGTCCCGGTGAAAAGGGATTGGCAGTCCCAAGAGTTTAGTATTTAAAAACATGAACCCTACGAGACTTACATAACATTTACCGTTATAAAAATCGAGCTCTGTACCTTTTGGAAGATAGGGCAATAAGGTATAGGGATCAATTTCGTAATTAATGATGGCCAGCTTTCGCCATTCTGCTTTTAAAAAATTCATGACTGTGCGTTTGTAGGTTAGAAAATGGCTATTCCGTCCCGGATAGAAGATTCGGCAATGGTTTTGATCATTTCGTTTCTTTTAATCAGGAATTTTTTGAGATATTCCCTGAGAAAAATGGCATTGAATATTTTTCCTATAATGCCCAGCGGAGATTCGAATTCAAAAATATCTGTCATCAATGTTTTCCCGTTTACCGTTTTAAAAATATGGTGGTGACGCATAAATTTGAAAGCACCTTTCTGCATCACGTCAATAAACTGAACCGGTTTTTCCATACTGACAATTTTTGTAGTGAGGTTTTGATAGACCCCCAGATGTTTTGCCCGCCAGGTTACGGTTTCATTTTCTTCAATCAGTCCTGAGGTACGTCCTGCAATTGCTTTCTCATGAGATTTTGAGGTGGACTGCTGATGCAGATCAATATTTCTTGCCAGATCAAAAACATAGTGGATATCTGCATTGATAACTGTGTTTAAATAGATTTTTGACATTTTTTAAAAGGTTTTAAAGTGGTTAGATTTTAATTTTCAATAACTTTTAAGGAATATGATAGCTATAGTTTAAAGTGATCCTTTTTTCTGAAATAAATAATCAGGAATAGGTGAATGATTATATTTTTCATCATTATTATTCATTTAAAATTTCAGTAATTTTTGAATGTAAGTTCAAAATAAAAACTAGTTTCTTTTCACATGAAGAATTTCAACCAGGTCCAGATATCTTTTGTGAGATATGATGGAAAGTCTGTTATTAATAAACTGATTTTTCAGATCTTCAAGGCTTTCATTTTTATTGATGTAATGAAATAATTTTCCAAATTCGTTTCCAAAAAGCTTTGAAACAAACACTTCGATATACCATTTTACGCAGGCGGATCTCCATGCTGTTTTCGGTTTTACAAATTCTACGATGATGATTTCCCCCTTTTCATCAATGATTCTTGACAGTCTGTCGGCAAAAATCGGTTTCTGATCTTCTTCTATCGTCTTTGTTCCGTAAGAGCAAAGGATAATGTCCATAGAATGATCCGGAATTTGGCTTTCAAAAAAATCTTTCTGTATTTGCTGTATTGAGAGTTTACTTTTGAATGTTGCAGCCAGCTTTATATGCATTGCCGAAGAAAAATCCAGTGCTACAATTTCTGTATTTTCATTGTGTGCCTGTATAAATTTTAAATTTTCTCCCTGTCCGCTCATCAGGTCCAAAACTCTTTTGTCGCCATAGCTTTTCACTTTTTGGACAGCCATCTTTCTGAACAGTCTGGTAAAGCCTAAAGATGCAATTTCATTAATATAATATCTGGGTTGCAGGTTGTCAAAATATTGTTGCAGATCATTCATTTTCAGATTGTTTTTTTATAGATTGTAATACATGGTTTTGCATTTTATCAATGATATAGCCGGACCATTTTTTCCAGTACCAAGCGGGTGCTATTTTGTAATTGTATTTCGTTTTTGCTGTTATCTTTGTTTTATTTTCTGACAGTTTGTCTAAAGTAATTTCACCATACTTCACGATAAAATAATCATGTAAATGTTTGGCATCAATATCCTCATAAGGTGTTATTTCTTTCATTGGAACAGTCTGATTTTCCAGGGAGAATTTCACTTTTTTATTTTCTATAAACTCATCAATATTAAGTTGTAATTCATCATTATTGGTCTGGCAGCTATACCCTAATTCTCCGTTTTTATCTACCAGTTTTATATTCTTTGGATAACTGACTCCTTTTTCAAACAGGATAAAATCGGGTGCATTGAAATTGATTTGTGTATTTAAAAGTCTCCATACTTTTCCGCTGGAGGAATTCACGACCATTTCTGTAGTAATAGTCTCTTCAATAGGCTTTGTATAAGTATCAAAAATATAAGATGCCGGATTGATGAAAAGGATAAATACTATAACACTTCCCGTATGCCTTTTTTCATCAAGAACCCCAATAATAAAACCAACCGTAAAACCCACAAACATGGCAAAGCCAATAAATGGGATAGCCATAATAATGCAAATAGCTCCTTCTGTTCCGGCTGCTATTAAGATCACAGAGAAAATGACTAATCCTAATGCTATTTTCAAGATTGTCTTCAGAACATTTATCAGTCCGATTTCCTTAAAATATTTTACATATCCGATGATAAATCCAATTGAACCCGGAATGGTAAAGAACATGGTAACTCCATATTCTCCTTTGGAAATCAGAAAAAACCATATGGCGGCAATTAAAACAACAGTCAAAAAGAGACTTAAATAGAGGTATTGTTTAAAAAAATTCTTCATGATATTATAAGTTTTATATTTTCAGTAATTTTTGAAAATTAAATAGAAATAAAAAAGGATTTTCATCCTCTTTTGATTTCTATTTCAGCAGATTGGTGATCTTCCCTACCAACCAGTGGTCATCGCTTTTTATCGCCAGATCCATGATATTATTGATTTTTCCTGTTACAGAACTGAAGTCGTTCATCAGCTTGATGAATTCCTGAGCTTCATCCGAATCTTTATCCTCAATATTTTTTAATTCTTCAAGAAAAGAAATGACAGGTTCTATTTCTCTTTTTCTTCGTTCTTTCGTAATTTGTTTAAATAAGTACCAGACATCTTTTTCTGCCACGAAATATTCTTTACGGTCACCTTTCACAAATTCTTTTTTCACGATACCCCAATCTATCAGAGCACGAAGATTCATATTGGCATTGCCTCTTGAAATCTCCAGCTGTTCCATTACCTCATCAGTAGAAAGAGGTTTTCCACTTGCCAGAAGAAGTGCATGCACCTGTGCCATCGTACGGTTGATTCCCCAGTTGGTAGCAAAGGTTCCCCAGGTCTGAATATATTTCTCTTTTGCTTCTGAAAGCTGCATTGTATTTTCGTTTTTAATTTCTGTAACAAATGTAATTATATTTTTTGAATTTTCAATAATTTTTGAAAATTAATTTTAAAAGTGTGATGGATTTCAGTTTTAGAAGTATTTTAATTCTCATTTTATCTTATTTGATCCTTGTCAAGGTTTGAAACCTTGACAAGGATCAATATAAACAGAGCTATGTGAGAATACCGTATATGGTTATAAAATTTAAATCAAGGTTCTATTGTTGTGGTTATTCCCTGGTTCCAGTACTTGGCTTCAGGCATATAATACAGATATACATTGCTTGATTTTCCGGTATAGGTTCCTGCGAACTCTACTTTGAGATCAAGATTAATGGTTTTCGTTTCCTCAGCATTAAAGTGTTCCCAGTACAGCACCAGATAATTGTCAAAAATTTCATAGTAAGAAACCTGTTTTTTATCAATCAGATCTTTCAGTAAAGCATTTTGGAGGGTCAGTCCTGCCGGAATACCTATTTTTGCTATGGTCATTGGGAGTTTTCCGTTTATTTGGTTTTTAACAGTAATGGTCAGTCTGTTGGTCTCTCCTACTTTCGAAGTCTCCAATTTTAATTTTGTTTCCATGGTAAGAGGGATATCTTTACTTTCCGGAGCCTGAAGGGTGTAATATTGGCATTCAAGTTTATAAGGCAATCCATTTTTAACGGGGTAATGGACACTGATATTATTTTCTCCAGCTTTATATGCTGATGACAGGCTTATGCCAGGAAAAGTATTTGCTTTATTAATTGTGATAACCGGCTTTTCACTTCCATACAATTTCTCATTTTTAGAGAAGAAGCCTGACAGTGCCTGTATGGCCAGTGTAGTTGCCTGAGTAGAACCAAATCCATAATACCCATTGAAACCAATAAGCTGATCTACAGATTCTGCAATTTTAAGCTGATTCAGTTTTTCATCATTCTGAAGAGCCATGATGTATAATGAAAGAGTTTCCGCATCAGCAGACATTCCCCATGAACCTGTAAAGGTCATTTTTGATTTTACATTATTTTTTTCATACTGCTGGTTCAGAATCTTCATCAGATGATCATACTCATTTTGCTTTCCGAGATGAGCCGCAGCATTGGCAAGCAAGGCAAGATGATAGGAATCTTTCGTAGCCAATGCTCTTTTCATCATGACTGTAAAGGAATCTTCGATTTCATTTTTAAAGCCCAACCTGGATAAAGCATATACGACATACATATTTCTCGACCAGAAATAGTCTGAAAAGTCTTTTTTTGATTCATAAGGTTTTCTTACTTCAAATAATCCATTTCCTGTTTTTCTGGATAAAATAAATGATGAAAGTCCCTGAATAATTTTAACATCCGGGTTCACATATTTTTTTAATGCTGTAAATTCCAATAAGGCAAATGCAGAAATTGCGACATCGGATTCTTCCGAGCTGAAATATCCGAAACCTCCGTCTTTATTTTTATAGCTCAGCATTTTCTGAAATCCTTTTTTAAGATTTTTAATCACCTGATCTTCTGTTGCTGTATCTATTTTTTTATTTGATTTTAAATAATCCAGAATAAAAATATTCGGATATACCGTGGAGGAAAGCTGTTCAAAGCATCCATAAGGTTCTTTCTTCAGCTGTTCCAGGTCTTCAAACATCTTCAGAGCAGTATTTTCAAATACGTAATATGATGAATACAGGCTTCCGTTGATATACTCCGGAATATTGATTTTAATGTCTTCTGTTTTATTATTAATGATAGAAAAGTGATGCGGAAAACCTTTTTCTGCTACTTTAAACGGAAGGATCATTGTCTCTCTGAAATCTCCGGATCTTATGGCAAACTGAATATGGGAATCCACAATCTCATCGGTCTGTATTCTGACAAATAATCTTCCGGATTCTAATGGTTTGAGCGTAATAAGGCTATCATAACGAATCAGCTTTACATGATTGGGAACAATCACATCCATAGTCATTTTACGGGTTTCAGGAGAATTATTTTTAACCACCACGGGAATCGTCATCTGATCTGTTCTCGTCAGATATTGCGGGATTTTAGCATCCAGCGAAATAAGGCTCTGTGCAGCATAAGTGGTTTCATCTCTGCCCAGAAGGCCTGTTGCAGCAATACCTTCTGTTATCACTCTAAAAGCGGAACTGGCATCTGAATTATAAAACTCCACTTTTGCCTTTCCGTTTTTATCGGTTTCTACTACCGGATTCCAGTACAGTGTTTCTCGGTAATCGAATCTGTAAGAAGTGTTGGTTGTTTTATATTCCGGATAGGCAAATTTTCTTGATCCGGCATATGATACAAGCTTCCCATACGGTAACGTTTCTACAGCAATACAGGATTTTGGGGTAATATCAAAATTGATTTTTGAGCTGCTATTTTTATTCGAGTTTATGATCACTACTCCATTTGCGGCCCTGCTTCCGTAAATAGCCGTAGCAGCAGCGTCTTTCAGCACGGTAATACTATTGATATCATTAGGATTTATGTTGGTATTGAAAATTTCTACCGGAGCACCATCTACGATGAACAATGGTCTTTTATTGGTAACAGAAGCAGTTCCCCTGATATTGATCTGTTCTCCCGCTCCCGGTTGTCCGGCAGCTGTAATTACTAAACCTGCCACTTTACCATTCAACAGAGAAGTGACGCTGGGATTCTGCATTTCGATAGAAGATGCTATTGTTTTAGAGGCAACCGCTGTTTTATCTTTATTTATATTGTAACCTATAACCACTACTTCTTCGATACCTTTATTTCTGATTGTGTCAGATCTTGAAAAGAGATGTTTGTTTACCGTTTGGGTATTATTTCTGTTTTCGGTCTTTATTTTTTCTTTTCTTTCTGCCTCTTTTACAACTTCTTCTACATCTATACTGGAAAGTTTCTGTTTTACTAAAGGATTAATATCCAGATTATAAGATAGTATTCTGATTTTCACCTTATGTTTAGGCTGAAAAGATCTGGCAATAATTTTATAGGAATCATCAGCACTTAAATCCGCAAAATAAAACTTCCCGTTTTCTGCAACAGTCTGTTTAAGAATTTTTTTGTTGTCCGTATTTAAAAGAAAAACATCCGCTTTCACAGGCTTTTTGTTTTCATCTTCTACCACTCCATAGATGGTGTTTTTCTTTTCGGGAAGGTATTTGTATTTATTGGTCTTTAGAATTTCGGGGATAAACTCGAAATATCTGTAGCCGTTTGTCAGCATAACAAGATCTAAGCTTTTATCTGCTTTTTCTTCTTTTTTATCGAAATAAAATTGTGGTGTTTCTATTTTTCCTTTCAGCTCAGAATCTATCAGAAGCCATGATATGAGATGATTCTGCTTATCATCCGCATAGGTCCAGAGTTTATCATCAACTACACTCATTCCCAGGTTGGCAGAAACCGGTTTATTGTTTTCGTCTGTAGTTTCAATATCCAGCATTACCTTTTCTCTGGGTTGATAATGCTTTTTTACTGGGATAACCTTTATATTCAGCTGCTTCTGTTTATTGGTAAAAACGATACGCTCTGCAAGGGGGATGTTGTTTTCCAGCACTGTAAATCTGCAGATTCCTACAGGAAAGTCTTTTTCACCAATTTCCAATGAATTGATTCCCTTTTTTAGCGAAAGAACATTGGTATACACTTCTTTTCCGCGAAAATTTCCTTTCAGCGTGACTGTTTTTTCTTCTGTTGAAATGATGATGAGGCTCAGCTTTTTGTTTTCATTCTGAACATTCAAAACCAGACCTTCATCTTTTGCCGCCGGAAAATTAAAAGTCCGGGCTATATTTTCCGGCTTCACAACTTTTGCATAATACGTTATTCCTTTTTCAGGAGTAAAACGAAAGCTTCCCATCCCGAAATTATAGGCTGAAAATTCTTTTACTTTCTCATGATTCTGATTGTAAACCGCTAAAACAGCATCCACAGGTTTTTCAAACTCATCAAGGATTTTGAAGGCTATATTTTGTTCTATTCCGTTGATAAATGTGCCTCCTTCTGGTAAGAATTTCACATCCAGATTGTTCAGAACAATTGGGATATTCCGGGAAACAGATTCTGTAAACCCGTCGAAATTTACTTTAATATTTAAAAGGGCATCAGCGGATTTCAACACTTCAGGAAGTTTAAAGGACACCCGTTTTTTCCCTTCTTTATCGGTAATAAGTTTCCCTGTTGAAACAGTTTCCCCGTTGTGCATTACGGTATAATCTGCTTCATAAAAAGGGATAGGAAGGTTAGCCAGACTTCTCATTGAAAAATCGGCAGCCACCTCATCTCCCGGCCCGTATCCTTTTTTAGGAAAATCCAGTTTCATTAAAATCCTTGGCGATACTATTTTCTGAAGGGTAATTTCTTTTTCAAAAGCATTTTTTCCGTCTTCATTCTGCATCCAGTTGGTAAAAGCTTTGATCTTATAAATTCCGCCTTTCATATCTTCATCAAAATAGAAATAGCCCTGGGCATATCCGTTGGTAATTTCATATTTCAATTTTTTCACAACGCTTCCTGCCGGATCAATGATTTCAAAATTAATGATCCTGCTTTCTTCTGCAGGAAGGTTATTATTTCCTTTCAGCACATATATTTTAAAATACATTTCCTCACCAGGCTTATAAAAAACATGATTGGTCTGAATGTATGTTTTTTCTTTTTCAAAATCCTTAAATGGCTGCTGGGCTTTCACCAAAACTGCTGACAATAATAGGGTCAGAAGGACAGCATAGGTTGATATAAACTTGAGATTCATGAGTTAAAATTTGAGTGAAACAATACATCCGAATGTTTTAAAGGATGGAAGGTTGAAAAAATCCAGGCCTCTTCCGTTATCCGTATCATAAAAACTCTGATTGGGATCCGCCCCTTTATTGGCCTGCCAAAGCAGTATATTATTCACATAAAAAGTGAGTTTAAGGTTTTGCTTTCCATAATTAACCGGAAAACCGGAAGACAGTGAAATAGTATTGATTCTTATATAATCTGCCTTTTGGATATAGTTTTCCGCTACCCCAAGATAGCCATATCTCGACCACCTGTTTTCCTGAACATTCCGGTTGGGATCATAGAAATCTACAGGAATCTGATTGGCAGTTCCATTCGCATGTACACCTTCGAAAACATAGTTTTTAATATTCCTGTCTTCTCCCGAGCCGTAAGAACGTCCGTAATAATCGAGAACAGCTTGGGTTCCGTTCCAGAGTTGACCACCTTTTTTCCATTCCCAATTGATATCTAAGGAAAGGTTTTTATAACCAAAGCTGTGGTTAAACTTCATCACAAAATCCGGTGTAGGATCTGCAATAATTTTCATTCCGGCGGCCTTTTTAGGAAAACCGAACTCATCAATAATCAATTGACCGGCTGCGTTCCTTTCAAAATAGCTTCCCATTACAGCGCCCAGAACCTGCCCTTCTGATAGTGTTTTATACATATCCTTAAATCCCGACACCGCCAGATTCTGGTATCCGGGAGTTATACGGTCTGTTATATCTTTATATTTGAAAAAGGAAATTTTATGAGTTGTATGCATATCATATCCCAGATTGATTCTTTCAAAGGCAAGATTGAATTCATATCCGCTATACGTGTGATCCGCAATATTTTTTAGCTTCAACTGATTATTTTCAAAGACAGGGAAGATATCGTCTGTATTTTTTCTGTTGAAATATTCTCCTTCAACACTTATTTTATAACCAAGATTCAGTTTAGCTCCTATTTTCCATTCTTTAGTATTGATATTGGATAAACCTCTGTAGCTTTCCGCTTCCTGCAGAGGAAAAAATTGATTATAATTTTCTGCATTCAATAAAGTAGCCGCATATGATGCATATGACCTTGTAATATCCGGTTCGGAGCTTAGCTGTGTATAGCTTCCCAATAGTTTAAAACTGTAATTATTCCAATCAAAAATTTCTTTGAATTTGATATAGAAGTTAGCTCTTGGAAGCCAGTAATTGTTTTTAAGGGAAGTATTAGAAATATAAAATGAATTTCCAAGATTAAACCCTCCTTCAAAATCATAATCATTGATCTCCATATTATAATTAAAAATATGATCCTGTGAAATCCTCTGATAGAAATACTTTTGACTGGCAAAACTGTTATAAACATCTGATTTTCTATCATTTAATATAAAATTCAAACTGAAAGCATTTTTAAATCCATAGCTTCCCAATGTATAGGAACCCAATACATTAGAATGGTATAAGCTGTTATTTTGCATTCTTTCATTCAATATTCCATTAGCAAAGCCATAGGTTGAAGGTTTAAACTGATCCCGGTTCCGGATGTTGTTGTTTTCATAAGACTGGCTGAGATTCAATCTAAAATCTCCCCATGTTTTTACAAGATTAAGGCTAACCTGTCTTTGCCGGTTCTGATATTGATATTTGCCATCCTGTTCAAAAAGAAATGAAGGGTTGTCGGCATATTGGCTGTAACTTCTCTGTGCGCCGTTGCTCAGGAAGACATTCTGTTCGTTTGAGAAAGAAACGGGTGTCAGCAATGAATTCTGATAGGCTCTGTTGAACAGGCCAGTTCTGTTGGTATTGGTTGCTTTATCTTCTTCGTAACTAAAAGCAAGGGTAATAAAATATCCGGCAAAATTGGTATTCAGTTTTGTTTTAAAGGTGTTGGCAATATCAAATTGATCAATGAAATACATCTGGTTTTTCTGCTGACCAAGATTCAATGAAAGTCCTATTTTTTCGTTGTAGCCTTCTTTTATAAAAGCATTTACATTTAATTGATTGTTGTACCCAACCGTAGTTTTAAAAAGGTTATTATTATATTTTTGTGCATGCTGAAGTCCATCAATCCAGGGAATTAATCTTCCATTACGGTCGTATTCATAAGCCAGTCCATCAAATCCTAATGTAGAAATCTCAGGTCCGAAACTGAACATTTCATTAGTTTCCGGACCTTTCCAGATAAGTTTTCCGTTTTCCGATCTTCCCTGTACGTATTTATTTTGGGTTCCTGGAACTGCATTGCTGCTTTTAATGTCAAAAGATGTCGTAAAGCTTCCATTGAGTGACAAAGTCCTCTCATTAAGACCTTTTAAGATATAAAGGCTATCATTTTTTTGCTTTAATTTTCTTATCCGGTAAAAATTATTGTTGGACTTTTTGCTTAAAAATGTCTTTGCTTTTTCAATACTGAATTCATCTTTGGCTTCTTTTGAAACCAGACTGTCATAAGCTTTGCTGTAAATATTTTCTACATTTTTCTTTTCTGTCTGGCTTTCCAGGATGGCCTTTAATTCCTGGAGTTCATACGTTGCAATAACATGGGTGTTTTTCCCTTGATTCCATATGAGTGTATCATAAGGCTTCGCCGCAATAATAGCAAATCCTTTCTCATCAGTCAGTTCATAAATACCACTGTTTTTATTAGAAACCTTTAAAAAATTCTGTTCTTTATTTTTAGATGATAAAAATTTTCCGGAATAATATAATTGGGAGTTTTGTGCCTGTAAAATGGTAATGGTAAATGGCAGTAACAGCAGATAATTCTTTTTCATCGGTTATTAGTATGCTTAAAAATATAAAAAAAGAAATTTACGGGGAAATTTCTTTTTTATGAATATTACTTTTTAATGATCTTAAATGTTTCCCACAGGTCATTGGTATGAATACGCAGAAGATAAATCCCTTGAGGATAAGATGTTACATCAATTGTATTTTTACCTTCCGGCAGTTTTTCTTTTCTCATAATAATCTTTCCGGCAAGATCATAAACAAATAATTCCCCGACTGATTTCCTTGTTTTTATCTGCAGAAGTCCTGTCGTTGGGTTCGGAAATATTACAGTCTTGCTATCAGCCTGGCTGTCAATTTCTTTCTCCATTTTTTTATTGGTATGATCATTTGAAATGCCTGCGCTGCATTCCGGTAAAACGGATCTTTGCAAGATTAATCTTAATAATAAATCATTTAGTTTTTCAACCTCATAAGAATCTATAGTTGGCTTAATATGGTTATTTCCTATCCCGCTGTCATTGGTAAGAAAAGTATAGGTACCATTTGTAAGTAAGGCAAATGTCCGCATCAGGTATTCGGTTTGTTTATCCGTATCACTGGCAGCCAATGGAATAATGGTAATGCCTTTCCTTGCAGCAGCTTTTATTGTATTATAAAGTTCTTTTATATTCTGTTCTGAATGGTGTGGCGGTGCGTCAAGAATCAAAAACATGATTTTGGTTGAGTTTTCATTACTCCATTCCAGTTCGTCAACAGAAACTTTCAGGGCTTCTACAACAGCTTCCGGAGTATCTCCGCCACCTCCAGCATTTTGTTTTTTTATAAATCCAACAAGGTCTTCCGCTTTATCTGAAAAATCAAATTTCCGGGTCACAAATTCATCTCCCTGGTCTCTATAAAAAACTGATCCGTATCTTACCTTTGTATTGTTAAGCTGTCCTTCGATCTTTTTCAACACATCCAAAAGTTCAGACTGAAGATAAGAAATTTCATCCCCCATAGAACCTGTTGCATCCACTACGAAAGCAAGATCCAATATACGTTTTTGCAGGCAGGGCTTATCCATAATAATCAGATTTTGTCCATTTTTAAAGGTTCTGAGATTACTGCTGATTACCTGTCCTGAACCATCAGATAAATAATATCTTCCTGAATCCGGGCTGTTATCTGTCAGTGGTGATATCCATAGTTCTACATTGCCCAGGTTATCTGAAACGGCTTCCCAAATAATGTTTTTCTTATCATCCAACAGTTTTACTTTTTCACCTATTACCGCCCTTTTATCTCTATTGACCAGCTGAACTGAAATTCTTTTATCAGGGAAGAATTTCCAGGTATTTTTATACTGATCCAGCGTGGGAACTGCAATATCTTTCCAATAATCCCATTTCGAAAAGTCATTTACTTCCCCTGCTGTCCTGCCTTAGGAAGTGCTGTTTCTGATTCTTCAGCTTCTTTTACACTGTCTGAAGCTATTTTTTTTAAGCTTTCTATTTCAGTTGCGGATAATCCTTTTGTAGTGATTACAATAACTCCGTTATTAGCTTTGCTTCCATAAAGGGCAGCAGCTTCCAGACCCTTCAGCACTTTTACTTCTTTTATTTTTTTAGGATCCAGGATATCCAGGATTTCAGACTTCCGGCCTGATATAACCCCATCAATGATGTATAAAGGGCTCGCAGAACGTCCATCTACACTTCTTGTTCCTCTGATTACTATTTCACCACCTCTTTTAATCCCACTCGCTACTTCTATCCCTGCAACACTTCCTGCCAATGAAGATACTGCAGCGTGGGGGCGTACAAAAGTTTTATCTGCAGAAGCAATCATTGCTGTTGAAGATGACGTAATCTCACTTTTAACTGTTTTTGAATACCCCATTACCACAACTTCTTCAATACGTTGTGTTTTTAAAGTATCATTATATATTTCGGGTAAAGATGAAATTATTCTATCGGGAGCTTTTACTGGTGGAATATTATAGGCAGGCGGAGATTTGTATAGATCTGTTTCTACAACCGGTAAAGATTGATGTGCCAAAGGAAGAGGTACAGATCCAGGTAATTCTTCTTTTCTGATATTCTCTTTTACTGTACTGTCTATTTTTGCAACATCTGCGTTGCTAACCGGGCCTTTTGACTTTGTATTCTCTGCTATTACAGGCTTTAAAGGTTCCGGAACTTCTTTTTTATTCATAAAATAAAAAGCTCCCAGGCCAATCACCAGGCTTACAGCAATACCATATGGCAGCCAAAGTGGCATGATTCTCTTTTTTCCTTCTTTTTTATCTAATTTCTCTTCAATTTTTTCCCATACTTTTTCAAAACCAGGAAAAACTGTTGGTTCTTCTGAAAGCTTAGAGGCTTCATTGAATTGTTGATCTATATGATTATTTTCCATTGTTGTAAACGTTTAAATGTTTTGATTCACTAAAAGTTCCTGCAGTTTTTTCCTTGCAAAATTGAGCTGGGATTTTGAAGTTCCTTCACTGATGGAAAGCATGATAGCTATTTCCTTATGAGGATATCCTTCAATAGCGAAAAGATTAAAGATCGCTCTGCAGCCCTCAGGAAGAAAATTCAGTAAATTCAGAATATCCTTTTCCAGGGAAAGGTTTTCTGCAGTTCCTTCAGAATGATCGATAACTTTTTCTTCCAGGGAAATAAACAGTCCTTTATTGGATCTTAATTTCTGCAGGCATTCGTTTACCGCAATTTTTCTAGCCCATGCTTCAAAGGTTTCAGGATTCTGAAGCTGGGTGATTTTCGTGAAAATTTTATAGAATGTATCGGCTAATACTTCTTCTATATCTTCGTCGTTTTTCAAATAGCGTCTGCAGACTGCGTAAAGCCTGCCAGCCATTTTCTCGTAAACCTTCCGCTGGGCGTTGCGGCTGTTACGCTGACATTCCAATAATAATTCTTGTTCCATATCAGGAGTTATATGAATATAGATGCAGAAACTTTTAAAAGGGTTGGAAACATGATCAAAATTTTTTGGATAAATGACGAAACGCAAAACGGCAAACGAGTTTTCAGCATTTATTTTAATTTCAAATTTAACTTTTCCTTCTGTAACAAATCTCTATTATCAACGACTCTTAATATAACTAATCTTTTTATAGTAATGAAAAATGCCAAAATTGCATCATTACTTTTTGTTTTGTCTGCAGGAAGTATGATGTTTGCCCAAGATGACTTAATCAACAAGTTAAAAAACAACCAGTCACAAAATGCTAATTTTCAGTTCACAGCGCTAAAGGACGTTGGTGCAACTTCTGTAAAGAACCAGGGTTCATCAGGAACTTGCTGGAGCTATTCCGGAAACTCTTTCCTTGAATCTGAAATGCAGAGAATGGGCAAAAAACCTGTAGATCTTGCCGAAATCTTTACGGCGAGAAACTCTTACCACGATAAAGCGAAATTATATGTTTTGAATAATGGCGCTATCAACTGGGGTGACGGAGGTGAACTTCACGACGTAATCAATATGTACAAGAAATACGGAGCAGTTCCTCAGGATGTTTATACCGGATTAAAGACCGGACAGACTACCAACAACTTCAAGGAAATGCAGGGGAAACTGAAGCCGGTTCTTGACAGCCTTGTTCAGGCTTCTTCAAAGGGAAAGCTTACAGACAACTGGATGGATTCTGTAAATGCTATTCTTGATGAATATTTAGGAAAAGTGCCCGCTAATTTTACTTATGAAGGGAAAAACTATACTCCGAAAACATTTGCCAAAGAGGTAGTAGGAATCAATCCTGAAGATTATGTAGAATTATCTTCTTATAAAGATTATTCTTATTATGAGAAATTTGTAGTTCCGATTCCTGATAACTGGAGCCATGATTCTGACTGGAACGTTCCGATGAAAGATCTTACGGCGATCATTGACAATGCAGTAAACAAAGGATATTCTGTAGGTTGGGCAACTGACGTTTCTGAGCCTTATTTTTCTTATAAAAACGGGGTAGCTTATGTTCCGGATATGGAGCTTGATCAGATTACTGCAGAAAATAAACAGACTTTGTTTACAGAGCCTAAAAAGGATAAAACCATTACTGAAGATATGCGTCAGAAAGCGCTTAACAACCTTTCTACAACGGATGACCACGGTATGCATATTGTAGGTTTGGCAAAAGACCAGACGGGTAAAGAATATTATATGGTGAAAAACTCATGGGGAGTAACCAATGATTTTGCAGGATACCTGTATGTAACAAGACCTTACGTTGAATACAAATCAACAGCCATTCTTGTTCACAAAAATGCCATTCCGAAAAGCATCTTAAAACAATTGAAGCCAGCTAAAAATATTGGTTTATAAGATAAAGAAATCATTTCTGCCGGTTTAACGGCAGTTTTAGATATTTAAATCTGTTAAACCCCGCTCCTGGAAATTCCGGAAGCGGGGTTGTTTTATACCGCTATTTTATATAATACATTCACATTTAAATATTAAGTATTGTTTCATTTTCAAAAAATATTATATTTGTATGAATCGACAAATTATTACATATGAAAAATTCAAGAAAATTATCAAAATCAGAACTCAAAAAAATTAATGGTGGAAATGCACCTGAATGTCCACAAGGAAGTACTGCTTGCTATATCCCTGGCAGTAATGGCGTTCCTCCACGTTGGAAATGTGTACCCGATTCTGTGGGATGTCCTTAAACTTACAAAACCGGCTTTCAGGAAATCCTGAAAGCCGGTTCTTTAATAAATAGGTGAAAATTAAATATAAAATAAAGTGAATTATGCTGATTTAATACCAGGCTGAATAGTCAATTTTGCTTCGCAAGAATACAATATACTGTTAAAAATTGACAGAGAAGCAAATTCAGGATTCATTATGATATTAAAATAAAACGCCCATACTTTCTGCTGAAAAGTCAAGAAGAGCTTCTGTATTTCCTTCTTTGATCTTCTGTACCCACTGATAATCCTGAAGAATAGCTCTTCCTACGGCAACCAGATCAAATTCTTCATTATCGAGTCTTCTGATCAGCTCTGTAAGGTCTGATTTCTCAGTTCCCTGCCCTGCAAACGCATTAAGGAAATCCCCGTTCAATCCTACAGACCCTACGGTAATGGTTGGCTGCCCGGTAATTTTTTTTGCCCATCCTGCAAAATTTAAATCTGAACCTTCAAATTCCGGTTCCCAGAAACGACGTTGTGAGCAGTGGAAAATATCCACACCAGCTTCTTTTAATGGTAATAACCAGTCTTCCATTTCGTTTGGAGTGAATGCCAGCCTGGTTTTATAATCCTGCTGCTTCCATTGGGAAAGGCGGATAATAATCGTAAAGTCCTCTCCTACTGCTGCTCTGATTGCTTTTACTACTTCCACAGCAAACCTGCTTCTTTCTTTTAGTGTTTTACCGCCGTATTCGTCAGTTCTTGTATTGGTTACTTCCCAGAAAAACTGATCGATAAGATAGCCGTGAGCCCCATGAATTTCAATACAGTCGAAGCCAAGATCTTTCGCTGATTTTGCAGATGCTGCAAACTGCGCAATCGTATCCTGAATATCTTCAATGGTCATCGTTGAAGCTTTTTCCATAGGAACCAAAGGATAATCTTCTGATGTTCTTGTGTCTCCAACGTGCCAGATCTGAGGTCCCATTTTGCCACCATTCTGATGAACGGTATCAATGACGTTTTTCCATCCGTTTAAAGCTTCTGTTCCATAGAAATCTGGAATATTCTGCATATTTTTTGATCCCGGTCTGTTGATCACAGTTCCTTCAGAAAGGATCAATCCTACTTCTGAAGCAGCTCTTCTTCCGTAATAGTCTGCAATACTCTGTGTAGGTACTCCATTGTCAGACTGTGCTCTGGTCATTGGAGCCATTACAATTCTATTTTTAAGCTGTAAATTTTTATATTGAAACGGTTTAAATAATGATGATGTGCTCATATTTAAATTTATATTTTATAATTGTTACACAAAGTAACTAATAATAGTTCATTTTTGTATCTTTTATTAAAAAAATAGTGGTAACTTCGCAGTAACTTACATTAGTAACATCAAAGTAACGTATGAAATTCTAATTTCATGCGATTATTTAAAATAAATTTCTCCTTATGAAAAAGAATGAATTAATGCAATACAGCTGTCCTCTGGGCAAGGCCATGGCCGCTTTGGGAAGCAAATGGAAGCCTATTATTGTGCTGGTCATTAAAGACAGAAAGTTACGTTTTGGGGAACTGGCAGTACGCATTAATGTCATTTCCAGAAAGGTATTAACTGATCAGCTGAGAGAAATGGAAGCCGATGGACTGGTCATCCGTGAAGAGTTTAAGGAACTTCCTCCCCGAGTAGAATATTCTCTTACAGAAAAAGGATTGGCCTTGTTGCCTATTTTGTACCAATTAGAAGAATGGGAAACGAAATATCATGTTTATGATCCTGAAAAAGAGAAGGATTGTAAAATGATTATGGAAAGTAAGAAAATACAAAAGATTGTTATTTGATGGTCACTTTATTAGCTTTATCTGAACACTTTCAGGATAACTGCCATTAACATAATTCACCCACTCTTTCTCTATCACAGCTTTTGAACCTGCTTTAGGAATTGAATCTTTGTATTTAAAATAAAGGGTATCATTTTTTAATCTATAACTTCCGCTGTACACATCTTTATCCCGCATAATTCCCTGAGAAATGAATTCAAAACTTTTATCATCATACATTTTCAAATAAATCCAGCCTAAAGGAGCTTCTCTGTCTGCCAGTAAAACTTCTTTTTTATTCGCTTTCTTACAACCTATAATTATTAGTATTAAGATCAAATATAAGAGTCTAATTTTCATGGTTTATCACTGAAGGATTCAAGTAATATAAACAAAAAACCGCTCCCAAAAGGAAGCGGTTTCAAAATTTATTTAAATCCCAATTAGAATATCGCAGGATATTTCTGAGGGTTTGTTTCGTTAAACATAGCATAGATCTTTTCTACCATATCGTCTGCAGACGGCTTACTGAAGTAATCACCATCACTTGCATAGGCAGGTCTGTGGTCATTTGCAGCGATTGTCAGCGGGTCTGAATCCAGATATCTGAATGCCTTCTGCTTTTCAAGGATCTGCTGTAAGATGAACCCTGTAGTTCCTCCTTCCACATCTTCGTCAATCACTACCAATCTGTTGGTTTTCTTAACACTTTCAGCAATTTCGTGGGATAAGTCAAAAGGAATCAATGACTGAATATCAATTACTTCTGCAGAAATCCCCAGTTTTTCCAATTCAGTGGCAGCTTCCATTACTATTCTCCAGGTAGAGCCGTAAGTAACCAAAGTAACGTCTTTTCCTTCTTTCGTAACTTCAATTTTTCCTACAGGAACTGTGAACTCACCTAAGTTATCCGGTTGTTTTTCTTTTAACCTGTAACCGTTCAGACATTCTACAATAATTGCAGGCTCATCCGCCTGAAGCATCGTATTATAAAATCCTGCAGCTTTCATAAGGTTTCTAGGCACCAATACCAAAATACCTTTTGAAAGGTTAAGAATACCCGCCATTGGAGAACCCGAATGCCAGATCCCTTCTAGTCTGTGGCCTCTTGTTCTGATGATCAACGGAGCTTTCTGACCTCCTTTGGTTCTGTAATGTACCGTTGCCAGGTCATCACTCATTCCCTGTAAACAGTAAAGAACATAATCTAAGTACTGGATTTCAGCGATTGGTCTCAAACCTCTCATGGCCATACCAATTCCCTGTCCAAGAATCGTTGCTTCACGGATTCCTGTATCAGCGATACGTAAAGCACCGTATTTTTCCTGCATTCCTTCCAATCCCTGGTTTACGTCACCGATGTTTCCGGTATCTTCTCCAAAGATTAAGGTTTCAGGATATTTTTCAAATATTTTATCAAAATTGTTTCTGATAACCACTCTTCCGTCCACCTCTTCTGAACTGTCAGAATAAACAGGTTTAATTTCCTCGATGTTTTCAGCTTTCCATAGAGACTGAGAGTATAAATGAGAAGAATAATTATCTTTTTCAACAGCAGCTACTTCATTGTATTTCTGCATCAGCTGAGTTCTTTCTGCTGAGTTTGTACCTCTTGTAGCCAGTAAAGCCTTTCTTACCAAATGGAAGATATCTTTCTTAGCTTTTGAAACCAGTTTATTGAACTGAGCAATATATGTTTCCACTTCAGCATTCTGCCCCTTAATGTTTTCCACTAAAGGTAAAATAGACTGAATAAGTTCTGAGATTGTTTTCTGATAGTTTTCCCAGGCTGCTTTCTGTCCTGCTTTAGCTGTCTTTTTCGCTTCCTCATCAATAGCTTCCAGCTCTTCAGCAGTAGCAATTACTTCTTCCTGGCCATCAATTTCGATAGAATAGTTCAGAATCCATTCTTTGAATTTTGCCAGTCCGTCATATTCAGCTTCCCAGGCCAGACGTTCTTCGTTTTTATATCTTTCGTGAGATCCGGATGTAGAATGTCCCTGAGGCTGGGTAACATCAACCACATGCACTACCACCGGCACACTTTCTGTTCTTGCAAAATGTTCAGCCTTTGCATAGGCTTCTAATAATGCCGGATAATCCCAGGCTTTTACCTGGATAATCTCGCATCCCTGATTCTCGCCTTCTTTTCTCTGGAAACCGCTTAGCATTTCACTGATGTCAGCTTTGGCTCTCTGATTTTTTGTAGGAACTGAAATTCCGTATCCGTCATCCCAGATAGAAACAATCATAGGAACCTGAAGAGCACATGCTGCATTCAATGTTTCCCAGAAATGTCCTTCTGCTGTAGAAGCATCCCCGATTGTCCCGAAAGCAATTTCGTTTCCTTCTTTTGAGAATTTTTCTGATCCGTCAAATTTTACACTTTTATAGATAGTTGAAGCCTGAGCCAATCCTAATAATCTCGGCATCTGCCCGGCTGTAGGAGAAATATCGGAAGAAATATTTTTCTGAGCTGTCAAATCTTTCCAGCTTCCGTCTTCATTTAAACTTCTTGTTGCGAAATGCCCGTTCATCTGTCTTCCCGCTGAAGCAGGCTCTCTTTCCACGCTTGTATCGGCATACATTTGTGCAAAGAAACTTTCTACTGTTAAGGCCTCTATTGCCAATGCAAAAGTCTGATCCCTGTAATATCCTGAACGGAAGTCTCCATTTCTGAAAACTTTCGCCATGGCAAGCTGAGGAAGTTCTTTTCCATCCCCAAAAATTCCGAATTTAGCTTTTCCAGTGAGTACTTCTCTCCTTCCGAGATAAGACATTTCACGGGAAATCCTTCCTAACCTGTAATCTTCAAGTATCTGATTTTTAAAATCTTGAAAGGATATTTGCTGTGTTTCAATGTAGGTTGTTTGCATAGCTAAGTAAAAAAGTTTTTTAATCTTCAAGTATTTTGCTAATATACACTTTTTAAATTAATTTTAATTTTTAATAATCTTTTTTAAAAATTTGATAATAAAAAAAATTGTGCTTTATTTTGATAAAAACTGTAAAAGATGGAAAAAAAGTCACCTCATATTCTGAATGCTTCAAGCAATCTTTTAGGGTTTTCATTGGTTATTATTACCTCATTGAAAATCACTAAGATCAGTCAGCATACATATCTGGATGAATTTGCAGGATTTGCATGTATTCTTTTTGCCTGCAGCTGCTTCTTTTCTTTTTTGGCCATCAGAACAAGAAATATAAAGCGGGAATACACGTTTGAGAACATTGCGGATTATTTATTTTTAATCGCTTTATTTTGTATAGTTCTGGCCGTTATTATTGTAACCCTGAAAATCATTTAATTTAAAATTTTCACAGAATTGCCTATTTTAGGGAAATATATAAGGATAATCGTATAAAAACCCGAGAATTCATTAAAGAGCTATTTTCTATTTTTTAGCCTAAATTAATATGAGATTCTGGATATAAAAAGAGAAAGTGTTCTGTATACATTTCCTGTTTCCCGAAAACATATACAAAACACTTTAGTCTTAATTAGAGTAAAGATAGAATTAGATCTTCTGAACAGTTACATTGGTAACATTCCCACTTCCTGTAGATCCTGTTTCTGTAGCTAAAACCGTAGCATTTTGGTTTGCAAATGCTGTAAAACGGATCTGATATCCCTCTGAGGGAACAACAATTACAGTTGTATAACTCATCAGCTCTCCAACACCTACCGCGGGAGCTACAGCATTATAGTGGCTGGCCCTTCCCAAATAATTAGCATCAGGTACCGACCTTATTCCTAAAAGCAGCTGAGCCCCTGCCGCCATACCAGTGAAGCTAGCTTGTAATGTAATCAGATAATTACCAGGCTGATTGAAGGTCATCACACCAGTTCCGGTATCATAGGAATAGAAAGGAGAAGTAGCTATCGGTGTAACGAATAATAAAGTGGTAATTATAGAACCACTGACGTTCTGGTTAGCTGCTAAACGCGTATGAAACAGTGAATACGCCGTAAAATCTATAGTCTTCAGAATACCGCTGGCATTAGCTACAACGATCCTGTCTGTTCCTCCGACACCCACATTTGAGTTAATATCACGAATGCGCACATTACCTGAAGCTATATCCAGTTTTTCTGTTGGAGCAGCTACTCCTATCCCAACATTAGCCTGTTGTGTTACTACAAAATCATTAGCTTGCTGAACCACAGAAGGAGCACCAGTGACAGGATTGTCTTTGCTTCCATCTATATGAAAAGTTGTCTGGGGATTTTGGGTGTTTATTCCAACTTGCGAAAACATACCGGAACTTAAACCGACGGCAAAAATAACTGCCAATTTGTTAGTTTTTTTCATTATTTGTTGTTTTTTGTAACGACAAATTAACAACAATTATTTTGAAACCCAATGAATTGTTAACAAGCACTTTACTTGAATTATGCAAAATATTAGTTTACAGTAATTTACTAACACAAAAAAAACTAATCACAACTCATTGAATTACTGAAAGATAGCTTCATCTCTCCAATAATAGGGACTCTATATCCGATTAAATAAGAGAACAAAAAAAGCAGAACTGCTAAAAAGGGTGTGTATATCAGAATTTTCGCTCAATGACATAATCCAGCATATTATATAATGATGTTCTAGCTTCAGAATCAGGAAATTCATTCAGAATATTTTTCGCCTTCTGATGGAAATCTTTCATGACCGTAATGGCATATTCCAACCCACCTGAACTTTTCACAAACTCTATGAGTTCTTTTACACGTTTGGGATTGTTATTATAACGTTTTATGGTTTCGAAATAGTATTTTCTGTCTTTTTCGGCGGCTATTTTCAGGGTATGAATTAAAGGCAGGGTCATTTTCTGTTCCTTAATATCAATTCCTACAGGCTTTCCGATCACGTTTGAACTTAAATAATCAAAAAGGTCATCCTTGATCTGAAATGCCATTCCTGTAAAGGTTCCGAAATCCATCATCTTCTTGGCAAGGGCTTCATCCGCGTTGTTGGAAAGAACACCGATTTCACAGCAGGCAGCAATCAGAGTAGCGGTCTTCTGACGGATGATTTCATAATAAACATCTTCAGTGATATCCAGTTTTCTGGCTTTTTCCAGCTGCAGAAGTTCTCCTTCGGACATTTCACGAATTGTTCTTGAAATCACTCCAAGCAGGTCATAGTCTTTATGGTCGGTAGATAATAATACAGATTTTGACAGCAGATAATCCCCTACCAAAACCGCAATTTTATTTTTCCACAAAGCATTGATTGAAAAGAAATTACGACGTTTAAAACTTTCATCCACCACATCATCATGCACCAGAGTTGCGGTATGGATCAACTCAATCATAGAAGCACCGCGGTAGGTCTTTTCTGTTACTTCACCCACCAGTTTGGCACAAAGAAATACAAACATAGGACGCATCTGCTTTCCTTTGGTGGTAACAATAAAACGGGTTACTTTATCCAATAAAGCTACTTTACTCTGCATTGATTCATAAAACTTCTGTTCAAAAAGCTTCATTTCATCATTGATCGGTCGTTTAATCTCTTCTACAATGTTTGCCACAATCTGCGATGCTGGGTGAATAATTATTAATTCTCACAAAGATAATTTTTTTCGGTCAATTTTAAGATAAAATTAATCTTTGAGTTGATCTTTCGGGATAAAATAAAATGAAGGTTTTGTACTTCCCAACGGAGATTGGAATTTTTCTCCTGAAATATAAATTCCTGTTTCGTCCACACTTATACCTTCAATCTGTGATAATGAAAGTGCGGTTCCAAGGTAATAATGTTTGGGGTTTTCTTTGAAAAACAGTCCAGGTTCTGTTTCAGTGAAGACATCTAAAAAGATTTCTGTTTTCTTGGTATACCCTATCAGATAAAGCTTTTTATCAAAATAAGAAGCATCTGTAACTACAAAATGGGTTTTATAGGATTCTTTTTTTTCTGCTTTTTGAAGTTCTGAAATTTCAGGATCTACAATATAATGAGAGGTTGCTTTCGAAGCCCATTCTTTGGTAAATATATGCAGCTTTCCATTCAAATAGATCATGGCTTCCGCATCGAAGTCGTTCTTTGTGTTTTTAGAAATAAATTCAGTCTGCTCGGGATAATAAAATAGAATTTTAGTTCCATCAAAAGCCCTTTCTGAACCGGGAATTTTAATGGCATTAGATGTATCAAGACGCCCGTATGGAACTTTGTAAATCATCAGATCCTTTCTTGTTCCTGTATTATTTCCAAAATCTCCTATATAAAAATTTTCGCCATCATTAGCCAAAGCTTCCCAATCTGTATTGATTAAATTGGTTTTCAGTGTTCTGATAACTTCGCCACTCTTTTTATCAATTTCAAAAATCTCAGCCGGATTTCCGCTATCATTGAATGTATACAGCTTTCCGTTTAAAATATCCAGTCCGGAGGTTTCTTCAATTTTATCACTCAGATAATTAATCCTGTATTTTTTTATTTTCAGAAAGTCGGCCTGCTGTGAAAATACAGATTGAGCGGTGATAAGAGAAACAATCAGAAGGAATTTTTTCATGAGACAAAAGTAAGGTTTTATAATGAGTTGGTGAGTTTGAGGGTGAGAGCATTTGAGAGTTTGAGGGTTTGAGGATTTGAGAGTTTGAGGGTGAGAGCTTTTATTTGTAAATTACATGGCTCTTTTACCTTTTTACTTTCAGCTTCTGCTATCATCTTCTTACAACAGAAAAACGAGCTAAAATAGCCCGCTTTCCCTCAGATTTCTATTGATTTTAAATCAGAAGTTAAGCCGTTTTCTGCTCTTTCTGATTTTGCTGTTGTTCTTTCTTTTGTGCCTGTCTGGCAAAATACTCTTTCTGGTATTGTCTTACCGTTTTTCCGGTTCCGTCATGTCTCCATCCCGGTGAATTGAAAATATAATTAATTCTGTCCGTGAACTTTAGTCCCGGCTGTTTAAGGTCTTTCCAGATTTTTCTCCATTCATAAAAAAGAACAGTATCGGGTCTGTTATCCGGCATTTTTGGATAGATCCCATATTTTACGGGTACGTTTGGATCTTCTTTCTGAAAGGTTCCAAATATTTTATCCCAGATAATGAGACACATACCCATATTTTTATCGAGATATTTCACATTACATGCATGATGTACACGGTGATGGGAAGGAGTTACCAGAATATATTCCAAAAACCCCATGCTCTTCACTGTTTGGGTGTGCACCCATGTTCCATACACCTGCCCGATTGCATAAGCTACCATAATATGCCACGGATTGAATCCTAAAAATGCAAGCGGCGAAAAGTATAAATACCTGTAAAGAGGCTGTAATACAGGACTTCTGAAGCCTGTTGTCAGGTTAAAATATTCTGAGCTGTGATGGGTAATATGAACGGCCCAGAATGCCCTGGAACGGTGGTCTACATAATGCAGTACATAGTAAGCAAAGTCTGTGATTACAAAACAAGCCAGTAAATACCAGATACTAAGGTCCCATGAAAAAATCCTGTGGTGATAAAAGAAAAACATCACTCCCATAGCAAAGGCCTTCATGATAAGGTCAAGGCCAAAGTTCATCAATGCAAGATAAACATTGGTAGCAAGATCTTTTCCACTATACAACTTAGCTTCTGAAACGTGGCTGTAAATCATTTCAGCTAAAATAACAGCAGCATGCAACGGAATAGCCCATGCATACACATTTTCCAGCCCGTCCTCGCTCATAAGAAAATCCATCATCACAAAATAATTTGTGCAAAGGTAGGGTTTTAACCTATTTTTTAAGAAAGCTTTAGGCTTTTTTTAAGGAAATTTTAATCTGTAGTTTTGTTGGCTAATTGCCCGCAGGCAGCGTCAATATCACCTCCACGGCTTCTTCTGACCATTACAGTTACCCCTGCGTTTTCAAGCTGACGGATATAGTTTTCTTCCGCCTGTTTGTTGCACTGGTCATATTTTCCGTCTCCTATCGGATTGTATTGAATCAGATTTACTTTTGAAGGAACCTGTTTACAGTATTTAATTAAAGCTTTGATATCTTCATCTCCGTCATTGATTCCTTTCCATACGCAGTATTCAAAAGTGATTACAGAACCTGTCTTTTGGTACCAGTACTGAAGAGCCTCCATAATATCCGTTAATGGGAATTTATCAGAGAAAGGCATAATCTCATTACGCTTGGACTCGATAGCAGAGTGAAGGGATAAAGCCAGCTTCACACGCAGTTCGTCATCCGCAAGCATTTTGATCATCTTAGGAATACCGGATGTAGAAACGGTAATTCTTCTTGGTGACATTCCCAAACCTTCCGGCTGGGTAATTTTTTTGATGGCTTCCACTACGTTTTTGTAATTCATCATCGGCTCTCCCATTCCCATAAATACGATATTGGAAAGCGGTCTGTCGAAATACATTCTGCTTTGGCTGTCAATCAGGGCAACCTGGTCTACAATTTCGGCTACTTCAAGGTTTCTCATCCTTTTCAGTCTTGCTGTAGCGCAGAATTCGCAGTTCAGTGAGCATCCTACCTGCGAAGAGACACAGGCCGTAGTTCTTGTTTCTGTAGGAATAAGAACAGATTCCACCATCAGTCCGTCATGAAGTTTCACGCCGTTTTTGATGGTTCCGTCAGAACTTTTTTGAAGAAGATCTACGGAAACAGGATTAATGGTATATTCTTCCGAAATTTTCTCACGAAGAGATTTTGAAAGATTCGTCATTTCGTCAATCGAATGGAGGTTTTTACTCCATAGCCAGTCATAGACCTGCTTCGCCCGAAACGGCTTTTCTCCTAAAGACATAAAGTATTCTTTAAGCTGGTCTAGTGATAATGTACGGATATCTTTCATTGTAAGGTTGCAGATTATAGATGGCAGGTGGCGGATAACTACTATCTGCCACCTTTTACCTATTATCTTTTTTATAGAATTAACATTGCATCTCCGTAAGAGTAGAATTTATACTTTTCCTTTACGGCTTCTTCATAAGCATGCATTATGAAATCTCTTCCGGCAAATGCGGCGATCATCATAATTAGAGTAGACTTCGGTGTATGGAAGTTGGTGATCATTGAGTTAGCAACTCCGAAATCGTGAGGCGGATAAATAAATTTGTTTGTCCATCCGTTGAAAGCAGAGATTTTTTTGTTTGAAGAAACAGAAGTTTCCAATGCTCTCATGGTAGTAGTACCTACTGCACAAACTCTTCTGTGAGATTCTACTGCTTTATTAATAATGTCAGCATTTTTCTCATCGATGATGATCTCTTCAGATTCCATTTTGTGCTTAGATAGATCTTCTACCTCAATCGGGTTAAACGTTCCCAATCCTACGTGAAGGGTTACTTCAGCAAAATTGATCCCTTTGATCTCCAATCTCTTCATCAGATGCTTTGAGAAGTGAAGACCTGCTGTAGGGGCAGCCACTGCTCCTTCTATTTTTGCATAAATTGTCTGATATCGTTCTGCATCTTCCGGCTCAACAGCTCTTTTGATATATTTTGGAAGCGGCGTTTCTCCCAATTCTTTTAATTTCGATCTGAATTCTTCATAAGACCCGTCGAATAAGAATCTTAATGTTCTTCCTCTTGAAGTCGTGTTATCAATAACTTCCGCTACCAAAGACTCATCTTCCGTGAAGAATAATTTGTTACCAATTCTGATTTTTCTTGCAGGATCTACCAAAACGTCCCAAACTCTTGTTTCTTTATCAAGCTCTCTTAATAAGAAAACTTCAATTTTAGCACCTGTTTTTTCTTTATTTCCGTAAAGACGGGCAGGGAAAACTTTCGTATTGTTGAAGATGAATAAATCATTTTCATCAAAGTAATCCACTACATCCTTGAATAATTTGTGCTCGATAGTTTGAGTTTTTCTGTCAAGTACCATTAATCTCGCTTCATCTCTGTGCTCTGATGGGTGTTCTGCTAATAATTCCGCAGGAAGATCAAAATTAAAATCTGATGTTTTCATTTTTTAAATTACGGTTTAAAAATTATTGAAATTACAAGGTGTAATTTTCGGAGTGCAAATATACGACATTGAATACCCCTTTGTCAAGTATTATTTACAATGAAATATAAAACCGTGATTTTACGGGGATTTTTAAGGGTAAAAATATTATTTTTGAATAAATTAAAATCCACATGGAATATACAAACTAAAATAAGACCAACACATTAAAAAAATATAATTATGAGTAAATATTCGATAGAAGCATTTATCAACGAAACAAAAGAAAATCCGCAACAAAGAGATTATTTTGAACTGGAAACGAAACATCTGCTGGAAATCAACCTTAATAACCAGGCTGTATGGACAAAAAGAGGAAGCATGGTAAGCTATGTGGGGAATATCAATTTTGAGAGACAGGGAATGCTGTCCGGCGGAATTGGAAATCTTTTGAAGAAAGCAATCAGCGGCGAAGGAAGTAAGCTGATGAAAGCGGAAGGAACCGGAAAGTTATATGTCGCCGATTCCGGGAAGAAAGTCCGTATTTTATATCTTAATAATGAGGCGGTTTGTGTAAATGGAAATGATGTTCTTGCACATGAACAAAGCGTAAAAAGTGATATCACCATGCTGAAAAGTATTGCCGGAATGATGTCCGGAGGGCTTTTTCAGGTAAAGCTTTCGGGAACGGGACATATTGCGATTACCACTCACGGAGATCCGCTTACCCTTTTGGTTACTCCTGACACCCCTGTTTTCACAGATCCCAATGCTACAGTTGCATGGTCCGGAAACCTAAAGCCGGAGCTGAAAACCAATATTTCTTTCAAAAGCCTTATCGGCAGAGGAAGCGGTGAGGAATTCCAGATGAAGTTCTCAGGGCATGGATGGGTACTGATCCAGCCTTATGAAGAGGTGTACTATATGGAAAAATAAAGCCGATAAAACTTAGAAGTGATTTAAATATTCGTAATAATTAAAATTTGCAGCCATGAATACTCTTATAAAGCTATTTATCGTAATCATTACACTACCTAACGTAATGATTGCCCAAACTTCAAAGAAAAATTACGAATATGCTGTAGATCTTCTTCATATGTCTGATGATGAAGTCCGGGTATCTTTTTCGCCCCCAAAGAATAATCTTAAACAGGGCAAATTTATTATTCCCAAACTGGTACCCGGATTTTATCAGGCTATGAACTTCGGACAATATGTTTCTGATTTCACTGCGACTGATAAAAACGGTAAAAAAGTCTTCACTGAACGTCTGGATAAAAACAGCTGGATGGTGCCTGTACCGTTCCGGAAATATGAAATTTCTGCCGCATGCCTTAAACAGAGTGGCTTCTCATGAATTTTTTCATATTGTTACCCCTCTCAATATTCATTCAGGAGAAATTCAGCATTATGATTTCCTGAACCCTGTCATGTCTAAACATCTATGGCTGTATGAAGGTATGACAGAGTATGCTACCATTCATATGCCTATCAAACAAAAAATGATCAGTCTGGAAGATTTTGAAAAAAGCCTGGAAGAAAAAATAAAGGGTATGAAAGAGTTTGACAATAAACTGTCTTTTACAGAAATAAGCAAAAATGCAATGGAAAGACAGGATCAGTATATGAATTTTTATATGAAGGGAGCATTACTCGGGTTATGCCTGGGCATCAGATTAAGAGAACTTTCTAACGGGAAAATGGGAACTCAGGATCTCATGCTTCAGCTTATGAAAAAATACGGAGAAGGCAAATATTTCAATGATGATGATCTGTTTGATGAAATACCCAAATGACCTATCCTGAAATACGTACATTTTTCAGCGACTTTATAGAAGGCACCCAACCTATTCCCTTGAAAGTATATCTGGAAAAAACAGGTTTCAACTATGATGAAGCGACCGGAAAAGTAACTTCTCTGCCCAATCCCGATTCAAAACAAATAGCTTTAAGAAAAGCATGGATCAATCAATAATTTTCATACAGATAACAAACAGATAGGCAAAAAAAATTAATGAAAAAAATAAGGCAAAAGAGTGAAAATTATCAGCCTATATTTCAATAAATCCAAAACCATTCAACTTTAAAATTTATAACCCTCAAATTCTTACAAACCAGTTCTCTCACCTCGCTCCCCGATTATCCATCACTTTATCGGGATTTACAAAAGTTTTAATATATTTAAGAAAAAAAATAGATGGACAATAGCAATTCCCGCAGAAACTTTATTAAGACGGCAGCGTTAGCAAGCTTTGGGGCACTGGTTTTACCCAATTCTTTATTTGCCTATACAAATGATTTTAAAACAGATAAAAAGGTCCGCGTCGGTTTTATCGGTGTCGGTCTTCGTGGACAGGAACATGTAAAATTACTGGCAAAACGGAACGATGTAGAGATTGTAGCATTTGCAGATCCGGAGAAAAGAATGCTTTCCGCTTCTCAAAAAATCTTAAAAGACAACAATAAACCGGCTGCTCAGGAGTTTTCCAATGGAGAGCATGACTATCGGAATCTTTTAAAATTAAAAACAATAGATGCTGTTGTGATTGCCACTCCATGGGAATGGCACCTTACACAGGGTGTGGAAGCGATGCGCGCTAAAAAAATTGTGGGCATGGAAGTTGCCGGAGCGATAAAACTCCAGGACTGCTGGGAATTTGTAAAGGTATATGAGGAAACAAAAGTTCCTATCTTTATGATGGAGAATGTATGTTACCGAAGAGACATTATGGCCATTCTGAATATGGTCCGTAAAGGGATGTTCGGAGAACTGGTACACGGAAGAGGCGGTTATCAGCATGATCTGAGAGGTGTCCTTTTCAATGACGGGGTTACTCCTTACAATTCCGGGGCTGAATTCGGAGAAAAAGGATTCAGTGAAGCAAAATGGAGAACCGAGCATTATGTAAAACGTAACGGGGAGCTTTATCCTACACACGGATTAGGTCCGGTTGCTATGATGATGGACATCAACAGAGGAAACCGCTTAACAAGACTGTCTTCATTCTCATCAAAATCTGTAGGACTTCACAAATATATCGTTGAACATCCTAAAGGGGGGGAAAACCACCCAAGTGCCAAAGTAAAATTCAACCAGGGAGATGTGGTAACAACACAGATTGCCTGTGCCAATGGGGAAACCATTCTTCTTACTCATGATACCAGTTTACAGAGACCTTATGATCTGGGCTTCAGGGTTCAGGGAACTGAAGGATTGTGGCAGGATTTCGGATGGGGAGATTTCAACCAGGGTCATATTTATTTTGAAAAAACAATGAACCATACCCACCGTTGGGACAATACTGAAAAATGGATGCAGGAACACGATCATCCGATGTGGAAGAAGTTTGAAACCACTGCTGCAGGAGCCGGACATGGCGGAATGGATTTCTTTGTGATGAATACTTTTATTGAATGTATTAAACGAAATATAGAATTCCCGATGGATGTGTATGATCTTGCGTTATGGTACTCTATTACGCCACTGAGTGAAGAATCTATTGCCAAAGGCGGCCAGGTAGTTGATATCCCTGATTTTACCAATGGAAAATGGAAAACCCGTAAACCCGTATTTGGAATGACCGATGAGCTCTAAGAAGACATTACTCATATTAGCAGGCGGATTAGGAAGCAGGTACAAAGGTCTCAAGCAGGTAGATGGCATACTCGATAACGGCTCGCCGATTCTTGAGTATTCTATCTTTGATTCCCTGGAAGCCGGTTTTCAGAAAGTGGTTATTATTGTCAACAAACTGATTCCTGAAAGTTATATTGAGAGACTCAATACCATTTCAAAAGCTAAAAATTTTGAACTGCACTGGGTATATCAGGAAATCAACAGCATTCCTGTTCCGCTGGAAGGATTTGATCATCCCGATCGTGAAAAACCATGGGGAACCGCTCATGCTGTGCTTTGTACCAAATATTCAATACAGGAGCCCTTTGTCATGATCAATGCGGATGATTTTTATGGAAAAGAAGCTTATCAGCTGGCTGCCCATGAAATTGACCATCACCATATTACAGATACACAACTAGGGATGATTGCCTATCCTGTGGGCACAACATTGAGTGAAAACGGAGCAGTAGCCCGGGGGATCTGTACGCTGGACTCAGAAAATTATCTGATCAAGGTGGTAGAACAAACATCCATTCAAAAAATAAATAACTCTATTGTTTATATTGAAAACGGAGAAAATATAAAATTAGATCCTGACAGCCTGGTATCGATGAACTTTTTTATTTTCCATCCCCACATCTTCTGCTATCTGGAAGCTTATTTCTATGATTTTATTGAATCAAATCCTCTGCCGAATCAGGAGTTTTATATTCCTTCCGCTGTGCAGAGAATGGTGGACGAGGAAAGAGTAAGAGTAAAGGTAAAAGCGTCTCCTGCCCAATGGATGGGAGTTACCTATGCCGATGACAAGAAAGAGATTAAGGATTTTCTGATTTCAGAGATTAAAAACAACAGATACCCGGAAAATTTATGGCGCTAAACGATATTGTTACTGAATTTATCAATACAGAAAATTATGAGCTCACTCCTATTACAGACGGATTGATCAATACAACTTATCTTCTGGAAGATAAAGATCAGGGCAAAAAATTTATCCTGCAAAAGATCAATTATCATGTTTTCAAACAACCGGAGGTTATCATCAACAATCATTTAATGATTAATGAACTTCTCAGGTCAAATAATTATCAGTTTCAAATTATAGAGCCCATCCCGTCTCTCGCCAATAAGCTTTTGGTAAAAGATAAAGACAATCAGCCATGGCGCATGCTAAGCTTCATAGAAAACAGTGTTACTTTTCTTACTGTTCCATCGCTGCAGACAGCTTTTGAAGCCGCTAGGACCTTCAGCTATTTCCTTGCCACTGTAAATACTGAAAAGCTGCCGGCTATTGAAGATTCCCTTCCCAATTTCCTCGATTTTGAGAAAAGGATCGCAGATTATAAAGACGCATTAAAAAATGCAGCTCCTCATGTAAGAGAAAATGCAAAAGCTGAAATAGAAATCACCAACCAGCTTCTGTCCTTGCCTGAGCAATGGATCAAAATGGAGAAAAGCAATCAGATTCCCAAAAGAATTATCCATGCAGATGTAAAAATCAGCAATATCCTCTTTGATCAAAATCACAATCCACTCGCTGTAATTGATCTGGATACCATAATGATTTCTACAATTTTGTATGATTTTGGAACGATGATCCAGTCTTATACCAATACAACAAGTGAAGATGACGGAAGGGCCCAAAACAATTTCAACCCTGAAATGTATAAGGCTGTAAAAGAAGGTTTCCTGGTTTATCTAAAAGAAAAACTGACTCCGGAGGAATCCGGGAACCTTGATTATGCCGCACAAGTCGCTATTTATATCCAGGAGATTCGTTTTTTAACCGATTATCTGAATGGAAGTGTTTATTATTCTACCCAATATCCTGAACACAATCTGGACAGAACAAAAAACCAGCTGGAATTATTGAAGGGCCTGAGGGAATATTTAGAAGGTAAATGATTCTAAGCCCCTATGATTCTTATTTAGATTCCTGCAGAATGGCAAAGTGCATAGATAAATAAAATGTCACAACTGCCCATTCCGCAGGAATCTATTCCCTTACAACTCCCACTCTCAAACTCTCCAGCTCTCAAACTCTCAAACTCACTAATCTGAATTACGAATCACAAAACTCAAACCAAAAACTCCAGAATCTTCTTCCATTCTTCCAATTTCTTTTCAAAAGAAACGGTATGAAGCGGACTTGTAGAAGGCAAAAGAAAAATGGGTAGTTTATGATTTTTCCCAAGGAGTTTCTGTAAGTTTTTATACGACTTTCCTCCATTACAAAACAGGGCTTTGATATTCGGGTGTTCTTCCAGCAGTTCGGCGATCTGATTGGCTTCTTCATTTCTGATTTCGGAATCCAGACTGCCTTTTCTCTCGCAGGAATCGATGACGTCCCAAAGAGCAATGTGATGTTTCTTTATGGTTTCTATTCTTTGAGTATAATCATCAGTGAATTCTTCATTCAGCAATTCAAAAATGATTTTCCAGAATTTGTTTTGTGGATGGGCATAATACTGTTGTTTCTCCAATGATTTCACGCCGGGAATTGACCCTAAAATTAAAATTTCAGATTGCGCATCAATAATCGGTGAAAATGAAGAAATACGGTTTTGCATATTCAAATATATTGATTTTATTTATTTTAATCAGGCTGGAAGCCGGGAGCTTGAAGAAGGAAGTTATGGAGGTTATGAAAACAGGTTTTCCATATTTTCATCTTTCAAACAATGATATCATGAATAGGGTAACCTCTAAAATGTTAAGGCTACAGTAAATTCCAGCCTCCCCCTTCCAGCTTCCAATAGCCTGAATTTTAATTTTCTTAACCCTAACTATGTTGGCTAAAGCCGTTGGATTATCCATGATAAAAAAACGGGCTAAATAAAGCCCGTTCCTATTGATATTTTATATTATTTGTCTTACAATGTTTCCTTCAGCCAGTCGAAGAATTCTCTCTGCCATACCAATCCGTTTTGCGGATGAAGTACCCAGTGGTTTTCGTTCGGAAAGTAAACCAGTTTAGATTTTAATCCTCTTAATTTAGCAGCCTGGAAAGCCTCCTGCCCCTGCTCGTAAGGAACACGGAAGTCAATTCCTCCCTGAACAATCATGATTGGCTTATTCCATTTATCTACAAAATTGCTTGGGTTGAATTCCGTATATGCTTTTGGAAGCGGCTTTTCCCATGGAGAACCAAGATCCCAGTTGGCAAACCAAAGTTCTTCGGTAGTCAGGTACCAGGATTTCATATCAAATAACCCGTCATGAGCAATGAATGTTTTGAATCTGTTTTCATGGATTCCTGCCAGCATAAATACGCTGTATCCTCCATAACTCGCTCCTACAGCTGCTACTCTGTCACCGTCTACATAAGGCAACGTTTTCGCAAAGTCTGTTGCTGCCAGATAATCTCGCATCGGCTGTCCGCCCCAGTCTCTTGAGATATCTTCATTCCATTTTGTTCCCCAGCCCGGCATCCCTCTTCTGTTGGGTGCTACCACGATATAATCGTTGGCTGTCATCAGGGCGAAGTTCCATCTGACACTGAAGTACTGTGTTAATGCAGACTGTGGGCCACCCTGGCAGTATACCAAAGTAGGATATTTTTTGTTAGGGTCAAAGTTGGGTGGATAGTGGAACCACACTCCCATTTCCTTACCGTCTGAAGTTTTCACCATTTTAAGTTCAGATTTCCCCTGAGCCAGCTTCGCATATGTGTCTTTATTGGCATCAGTCACCTGCTTCATTTCTCCGTTTTTAACGTTTACAGAGAATAGTTCTGTTGCATGGTTTATGTCTGTTCTTCCTACTAAAAGAGAAGCTTTATTGTCTGTAAAGATTTCGTTGACATCAAAATCTCCTTTAGTAATCTGCTGTACTTTTGCTGATTTTGAATCCAAGGCGAAAAGTTGCTTTGTTCCTCTGAATGCTGCTGTAAAGTAGATTGTTTTTGAATCTGCTCCCCAAAGCACATCTCCCGAAACACTTTCATCCCAACCTGCAGTGAGATTAGTAGTCTTCCCTGATTTCCAGTCCAGGATTTTCACATCATTTTTATCGGCTTCATATCCGTCTCTGGCCATACTCTGCCAGATCAGAGATTTTCCGTCCGGGCTGAATTTTGGGTTTATATCATATCCTTTGTTTGATTCTGTAAGGTTTTTGGTTGTTCCTGATGCCAAATCATACGCAAAGATATCCGTATTGGTACTTGTAGCGTACTCTCTGCCACTTTTAGGTTTTGTAACATATAAAAGCTGTGCAGAATCCGGGCTCCAGATAAAATCTTCAGCACCCCCGAAAGGTCTCTGAGGAGAATCCCATGTTTTTCCTTCCAGCAGGTCTTTTGCAGATTCTGCTTTGTCAGAAGTATTCACCACAAATACATGGTTATATTTTCCTTCATTGAAATAATCCCAGTGTCTGTGGTTCAGGTCTGTGTATACCTGAGCGGTGGTTTTGGGAGTATCACTGAATTTATCTTTCCCCATTACTTTTTCTACCAGCACCTGCTTACTGAAAGCAATTTTCTTCCCGTCCGGAGAAATTACAACATTATCAGCTTCACCGATGGTATAAAATTCTGTCCAGATTTTTCCGGCATCTTTAGAAAGATAAATCTTGTCCCCTTCCTGAGCATAGATTCCGTTTTTATCCCACTGAATAAGGGCTTTTTTCCCGAAATCAATTTTGGAAGACTGATGGTTAAGGACATTCAGAAAATAGTTCTCGTTTTTTGTTTTTTCTGTTTTAAGATCAACCTGCCCTACTTTATAGATAAGGGAACCCTGATCCGGTGAAACTGCCTGTACCCCAACTTTTTTCAAAGTCCAAAGAATTTCAGGCGTCATTACTTGTTGTGCATTCATTAAAAGCGGAGCTGCCAAAGCCAGCAGACTGTACTTAAGTTTCATATGTTGATATTCATTTTTTAACGGATGTACGGAATCTGCTGATTTCATAGCATCCTTTTATTACATTCAAAGATTGCCAAAGTTAATATTTAAAATAAAAACGGACGAAAGAATTAACATTAAAATTCTTTTTTCATAGATAAGCTTCTTCGGGGAAAACACCTACTTTTTAAATATGGGGATTTTCTCTGTTACTCTGCTTATCTCAAATACTGAAATTTACAATATCAGACGTCCGATATAATCAATAACAACCTAATTAAAATTTTACATTATGAGTACACCAGACACAGGCGATTTTAAAGCAACGCGTGTAGACGCAGGCGCGCCCAATCTTTGGCATGTCCATGAAGGTCATTTCAAATATGGATCTATAAAGGAAACGAGAGTCAACTTTGCAGGCAGAACTCTTGAACAGATCATGGCCAAGATTGCAGAAAATGAACCGATTAATGCCCCTTACATGAGAACAGACAACCAGATACTGACTTATGAAGACTGTATAAAATGGATTAAAAAGAACTGTTAAAAAAAAGAATAGGCTGCCCGTTTGGGCAGCCTATTGTATAAGATCGTTATTTATATTTTACTCTCCATCTGAGAACATTGAGTTCGCAAGGGAAGTTACGATTGATAATAATATACTAAAGATAAATGCCCACCAGAATCCATCTACTACCATGCTGTCTATGAAATAGTCTGCAATCAGGATAATTCCGGCATTGATTACCAGGGCAAAAAACCCTAAGGTAAGAATAGTTAAAGGAAGACCAAAAAGACTTAAGATAGGCTTTACAAATATGTTAAGAACCCCTAGCACGATAGCAAAAATAATGGCGGAGGAAAATCCTTCAAAATGTACACCCGGTAAGATTTTGGTTAAAAGATAAGCGACAATTGCCGTGATAAATAATCGGATAATTAAGTTCATTGTAATATTTTTTAATGTTTATGGGGTTTGTGGAGCAAAAGCCATTCCATTCCGGGAAAAAGAAATCTCTGAAACCCTTTATTGAAGGAATATTTCGTCTTTTATGTCCCTGAAATTCCTATTTTATTTTCATCATGGTTACCAATGAAGTCGCCACATGACTTTCGGAATCAGAGCCTTCGGTCTGAACATAGATTTCTGTTCTTACCACAATGATCTTTCCTCCGCCTTTGATAACATAGGATTTTGAAACCAAAGCATCTCCCATCGCAGGACGCAGGTAATTCACCTTCAATTCAACTGTTACCACATAACAGTCTTCCGGATAGTGGCTCACGGCAGCATATCCTGAAGAAACATCCACTAAGGAAGCAATCATTGCTCCGTTGAACATTCCTGCCTTTCTGGTCATCATTTCCATTTTGGGAATCTTCATAGATATAAAACCGGTTTCTGCTTCCAGCAGTTCTGCATTATAGAATTTCAGGGTTTCCGAACGGTTGAAGCTGTCTTCGATGAGTTTTCTTTTCTCTGGAGTCATTACTTTTTGAATTTGCGTGTAAATTTAAAGATTGATTTAAATAGTAATGAATGAAAAGAGGAAAATTTTTATAGGCTGAGCCAAACCTTATAGGTTTTAGAAACCTATAAGATTGCTGGTGTACGTTTGTTTAGCAGGATCAATATCTGGATGTGCAATGTTTGATATTTAAAAAAAATTTTATCCAAGTCAATTAAGAAAGCGATACCTGAAAATCATCGGTTAAGGAGAGAATCCCTTCTGTAAGCTCTTCCGGATGTGTGGTAAAACCTTTCAACTTAGATGTTTTCCCTTTTAAAACCAGGTCTAAAAGCTGTTTATCCGATAATTTTTTACCAAATATTTCAAAGGTAATTTTGAAGCCGCAGTTCTTGAAATCGGAACATCCTACCGCTGTTTTTCCTTTGATCAGGTTGTGTTCTTTACATTTCGGGCATTTTGTTTCTTCCCAGGACTGAAGCTCTTTTTTCTGTGCAGGTTCTCTTTTTTTCTTTTCCTTCGCTTCTTCTTTTACTTCTTCCTGGAGGGTAATCACTTTTCCTTTTCCATACACTACTTTTTCCGTAAGTTCTGTGACCATCTGGATCAGTTCTTCCTTGAAAAGATTGGCTTCGTACTCTCCTTTTTCGATTTTACGAAGTTTGGATTCCCATTCACCGGTCAGCTCCGGGCTTTTTAAAAGCTCGTCTTCGATGGTATCTATCAGCTGGATCCCGGTTTGGGTAGCGATCAGATTTTTTCTTTTCTTCTCGATGTATTTTCTTTTGAAAAGCGTTTCGATGATATTCGCACGGGTGGATGGTCTTCCAATCCCGTTGTTCTTCAGCATTTCCCTCAGTTCTTCATCTTCTACCTGCTTTCCGGCAGTTTCCATCGCTCTTAACAATGTTGCTTCGGTGTAGGGCTTCGGAGGTGTTGTTTTTCCCTGGTGAATCATCGGATCGTGTGGTCCGGTTTCTCCTACAATAAATTCAGGAATGGTTTGTTCTTCCTCTTTTTCTTTTTCCTTATCGGTGGTTTCTTCTTTGGGCTCCTTCGCATAAACGGCTCTCCATCCTGCTTCAAGAACCTGTCTTCCGCTGGTTTTGAAAGGTATGGTTCCTACTTTTCCTTCTACCAAAGTATTGGAAATTTTACATTCCGGATAGAATACGGCAATGAAACGTTTGGCAATCAGGTCATAAATCAGCTTTTCTTCCCTGCTCAGATTCTGAGAAGGTGGAATTTCCGTAGGAATGATCGCATGGTGATCAGTTACTTTTGCATCATCGAAAACAGCCTTTGATTTTGGAATCGGAGCTTCCAGTAATGGAGCAATCAGATCCTGATACGGGTACATTTTCTGAAGAATTCCTGTTATTTTCGGATATAAACTTTCGGATAGATAGGTGGTATCAACACGAGGATAAGTTACGTGCTTTTTTTCATAAAGACTTTGAACATAATTCAGCGTATTTTCTGCCGAATATCCATATTTTTTATTGGCTTCTACCTGAAGTCCGGTCAAATCGAAAAGCCGTGGATTTTTTTCTTTTCCTTCTTTAATTTCGAAAGAAACAATCTCAAAGGGGTTTACTTTAAGGTATTCCAAGCCTTTTTCAGCACGCTCCAATGTTTTTAAACGGTCAATTGCTGCATTGAAAATCACGTCACGATACCTGGTTTTCAATTCCCAATATTCTTCCGTGGTGAAAGCATCAATTTCTTTCTGACGCTGTACCAGCATCGCCAATGTGGGGGTTTGCACCCTTCCAATGGAAAGAACGGCTTTATTTCCTCCGAATTTCTTCGTAAAAAGTCTGGTCGCATTGATCCCCAACAACCAATCCCCTATGGCTCTGGCATTTCCGGCCAGGTACAGATTTTTATAATCTTCTGCAGGCTTTAAGCTCGCAAAACCTTCTTTAATGGCATCTTCCGTCAATGAAGAAATCCATAAACGCTGAACAGGTTTGTTGCATTTTGCCTTCTGCAATACCCAGCGCTGAATGAGCTCTCCCTCCTGCCCGGCATCCCCACAGTTGATGACCTCATCACATTCCTCAACTAATCTTTCAATGACTTTAAACTGATTTTCAACGCCTTTATTGGGGATCAGCTTGATTCCAAAACTGGCAGGAATAATCGGCAGTGAAAAAAGGTTCCAGGATTTGAACTGCGGACCGTAGTCGTGCGGTTCTTTCAGGGTACAAAGGTGCCCGAACGTCCATGTCACGCAATAGCCGTTCCCTTCCATATAGCCTTGTTTAGGCGTGGTAGCGCCCAATACTTTGGCGATATCTCTGGCAACACTGGGTTTCTCGGCAATACATAATTTCATGAACTCGGGTTTATTGAAGGAGTGCAAAAATCGGGATTTTTTTTGACATTGCAAATTCAGATAAAGGTTGAGGGCTTAAAGTTGAAAGAAAGGAAATTACATTTTGTAATCTGAAGATGGAAAGTATTACAATCTATTCAATCAATTTATTTAAACGCAAAGTTTAATATGTTGTTTTAAAATTCTAATCTAAAGATGGAATCAATTTCATTGATTTTTTCTAAGCTTGTGGATTATCCTTTAACTTCGTTATCGACCTAGCTGCGTTTCTTTGCTTCTTCAAATAAATAATAAAATACAATAACCTGTGTTTTAAAAATAAATTACTTGTTAAATATTTGATCGTAATCAAATATTTCATACAAAAAGCCCCCTTAAAAAAGGAAGCCGGATCAACAATGTAATGAAACTAGGTCATTATTTTTTTTGTACTTCTGAAATGGCATCGGCAATTCCTCCGCCTGCGGTTTCAAAGAAGGCAGGACCAGCCAGAAGATATACTTTTTCCAATTTTTTGGTGGTGGATAATTTATGTTCTTTCAGGTAATTTTCAGAACGGTTCGCATGAACAATTCCTCTTACTACGTTTCCGGCGATTAAAGCGGTTGGTGAATCTATTCCGGCATCTTTCAGGTCGCTGGCAAAGGCAAAATTGGTAACGCCTAATCTCATCGCTTCACGGGCTGCCACTTCTCCTACGGAATTCATTAAATCAGGAGTGAATTTGTTACGATTCCCTAAACCGATCAATAATAATTTCTTTGCAGACATTGATCCTGCAGGAGGCGTAATTAAAATGGTTTCTAAAGAATGTCCCTGGAACTGTCCTGTTTTTCTGATATTGGTCAGTTCTCCCTTTAAAGCCTCATCAAGGTGAACCAACCCATTCAGTTTTGCCGGTAATGCCTGAGCATTGAAGATGTCGCCTTCTGTATATTCGAAAACACAGGCTACCTGAAGCTGGGTATCAGCAGTGGAAGGTCCCTGTACCAATCCTACCATGGAGATTCCGTCTACGGTTCCCCAGTTTTTGGAAGTTCCGATGGCTGTTGTAGTTTGTGAGAAACTCAATGTTGTGAACAGCAGCCCGACAGTGATATATAATTTGCTTAGGATTTTCATGATTTTATACTTTTTAGGTTTTTAAATTATTCTTAAAGGGTCATAGGTACTTCCATCAAAAGGATTTCTGTACTTTCTGTAAGTGCTTTGATATTAATTTCCCGAATATCCCAAACTCCGAATCCATCCCGTTCTTTTAAAATTTCGCCACCCATTTCTGCGCTTCCTTTAAGGATGAAAGCATAGATTCCGTTTCCTTTTTTTCTGATTTGATAATGGGTTTCTTTATTTTTATCAAAAGTTCCCAGATGAAACCATGCATCCTGATGGATCCATACCCCTTCGTCATCAGCATTGGGAGAAAGAATCTGTAGAAACTGATTGTGACTTTTTGTTTTGTCTAAAGTAATCTGGTCATATCTTGGTGTCACGTTTCTTTTTTTCGGATAAATCCAGATCTGAAGGAATTTCACCAGCCTGTCACTGTTTTTATTAAACTCACTGTGCATGATTCCGGTTCCTGCGCTCATCACCTGAATATCGCCGCTTCTGATCACCGCTGTGTTTCCCATGCTGTCCTTATGTTCAAGGTCTCCTTCCAAAGGAATACTGATGATCTCCATATTGTCGTGAGGATGTGTTCCAAAGCCCCTTCCGGCTTCCACTTTATCGTCATTCAGAACTCTTAATACTCCGAAATGCATTCTTTCTGGATTGTAATAATTGGCAAAACTGAAAGTATGCTGGCTCAACAGCCATCCATGATCTGCTTTTCCTCTTGAGTCTGCCCTGTGAATGACGGAGTTTTCTTTTATTTTTGATTCTGTATTGGGAAGATGATTGTATCCGATCGGTTCTAGTGGTTCGATCTCATCGATGTCATTTTTCATAGCACTCGCCAGAGAAGCTGATGCTACAAACATTCCTGTTCCCAATAATCCTTTCTTTAAAAAATCTTTTCTGTCCATATCAGATTGTTATTTGTTCTTGTTTGATAGGACAAATTTAGAAAGACCGGAAACCCTGCACATTTAACTAGTTTAATAAATGACTTTGCAGAAAAAAAATGCCGGATACTTTTGTATCCGGGAATGTGGTTATGATTTAATTATAATGAGTAAATATTTTCTTGTTCTTTTGCCTTGAAGCAAAATGAACCAAAAATTCAAGACTTGGAAACTTCCGCTCCATTTTCTCAGGTCAATACTTATACCCTGTTATAGAATGAAGGTTTATAAATTATTTTTCTTAGGTCATGTGAATGTTCTGCCAGGTCGTATAAAGGGCTATTTCTCCTTTGAAGCAAGACGTTTTCTGATGGTACTTACAAATTCTTTTGAAACGCCAAGATAGGAGGCAATATAATACTGTGCTACTCTTTGGGGAATTGAAGGATATACTTTGATAAATTCAAGGTATCTGTCTGTGGCAGTTTTGGAAATTGTGTCTACCAATCTGCCTTGCAGAGTAGCTAGATTCCGTTGAACTAACATTCTGAAAACCCTCTCGAATTTTGGGACCTCATGCAGTAGTTTTTCTTTTGTCGCAGGATTCAGCATGTAGATTTCCGAATCTTCCAGCGTTTCAATATATACTTTCGAGGGTTTCTGCTCCTGAAATGATGCGATATCACTGATCCACCAATCTTCAATAGCAAACAGAAGAGTGACTTCTGTGCCGTCATCATCCAGACAATACATTCTTATACATCCTTTGTGAATATAGCCTTCAAACTGGCAGATTTCTCCTTCTCTCAGTAAAACTGTTTTCTTAGGAAACGACTGGCAGGCCAGCAGACCGGTAAAAGTTTTTTCTTCTTCCGAAGTGATTGAGATAAATCGTGTAATGTTTTTGAGGATATTTTCGAACATGATGTCAGGTTTACCCCTGCAAATTAGCAAAAAGACTGTAAACTTCGTTCTTTAAAAGTCCGCTTCCTCCTCCATAATGGTCGATTACTTTAACATCTTTGTCTAAACCGGCACAAAATATTTTTATATCTTTCTCAAAATCATCTTCTAAGCCGGAGCTTAAAAGAACAATATCTACAGTATTATTTTTTATGTATTCATAGCAGAAATTTTCATCACTTTGTATTTCTGCAGCCCAACCTTCGTTATTCTCTATAATTCTTTTTAACGTATTGAGAATTTCCTGATTTTTTCCAATGACTAAAAAATGTAATGGTTTCATTTTGTTCAACGTTTATTGACTGTTGATTTAATTTTTTGAAATAAAAGGTTTTTAGCTCTTTATTCTATAAGATTACGGATAGTATAGTTTGGCTGAAGCCAGTGGAATATTTAATTTTTTAAGCGGGCTGAAGCCCGCTCTATTGAATGTTTATTACCTTTTATAACTAAGCATTTTTCTCAAAAGTTTGATATTAACTTATAAACCTTTTGTGGCTTTTACGGTTATATTACCCTGTTTAAATATCAGTGTATTAGCTATTTCAATTTCTTCCTCGTTAATAGAGTGTCCGAAATTGGCATATACTTTTTCTGTTACATCTGCATTCATTTCCCTTAAAATATTGGCTGTAGCATATACTCTTTCTACAGGTACATGAAAATCCGGATTACTGGTTCCCAAGAAGATTGGTGTTCCCGCAAAGTCACCTTTGTAATTTTCACGGTTGATCTTATCTCCTATCACACCGCCAATAATAGCCGCCGCTCCACCAAAATTCTGAGCATTTCGGGCTAAAAACTCTAAGGTAAGACACGCTCCCTGGGAAAATCCGAAAAAGTATATATTTTCAGGGTTAATTCCGGCTTTTACAGCAGCTTGCACTGTTTCTTCAACCATTTCAAGGGCTGATGACAGCCAGGGCTCGTTCTGATCCACCGGTGCCATAAACGAATAGGGATACCAGGTATGGTTCAGAGCTTGTGGCGCTAGCAGGGCATAGTCCTTTACATTCAGATGCTGGGATAAACTCAGGATATCCTGAGCACTTCCACCCCGTCCGTGAACCATGATCAAAGCTTTTTCTGCATGATTTAACGGTATACCTGCTGTTTTTATATTGACAATATGACTCATTATTTTTATCTGAATTTTTCTGTTGGATAATCAATTTTGGGAAGAACTTCATTCAAACGTTCTCTTCTTTTTTCAAACTGCAGCGGCAACATTAGATTTTCTCCTAAAAATGCAGCTTCTTCGTCTGCATCGAACCCGGGACCGGAAGTTGCAATTTCAAACAAAACACCTCCAGGCTCTTTAAAATATACGGAAGTAAAATATTTTCTGTCTTTCACTTCTGTATGCTCCAGTCCGTATGCATTTAATCTTTTTACCATTTCGAGCTGGGATTCCGCATCCGGAGTGGCAAACGCTACATGATGAACAGTTCCTCTTCCGGCTAATCCTTTCAAGGCGTTAGGAATAGAAAGCAGATCTACATATTTCCCCGGCACATTTTCTGTTCCTAATCTCAGTCTGTCCGGACTTTCTTTAATTACTTGATGATCCATCTGAGTGGTCAGAAGAGCTGCTGTTCTTTCGTAAGCATCCTGCCAGATTTCTACGTGATGGATTCCTTTTATGGCATAATCTTTAGGAATAAAGCCGTTGTAATATCCTTTTCTTTCGTCTTTATCGTTAAAAACCAATTCCAGTCCCAACCCATCAAAATCTTCAAGATAAATGAAAACCTCATCAGAAAATCTTTGTTGCGGCTGTTTGAAAGGAATATTAAACTGCTCAAGGCGGTTCATCCAATAATCCAAAGCATCTAAAGAAACTGAAAAAGCAGTGGTATTGAGCATTCCTTTTCCATGTCTGCCATTGATCAGATCTTTACCATAAGGAAAAGTAGTCATAATGGTTCCCGGTGTACCATATTCGTCACCGAAATAAAAATGATAAACATCCGAGTAATCAAAATTGACCGTTTTTTTGACTAAACGAAGTCCCAAAACGCCGGTATAAAAGTCTATATTTTCCTGTGCATTGCCGGTAATTGCCGTTACGTGATGCAGTCCTGTGATAAGTTTCATTGTGTTGAAATTTTTAATTGGTTATTATGATGGGAGGCGAGATTTCGAGATTCGGGATTCGAGTTGATAAGTCTGGAAACAGCTTTATTTATCTTTTGTCTTTCATTTCTATTTTTTAGCCCAAGACTCTCAAACCCTCTCACCCTCGGACTCTCAAACTCACTATAGCTCTTCCTTCAACCACACATCATTGTATTCTTCCGGATGACGTTTGAACTGAGCGTGAACATACGGACACAGCGGGAGAATTTTTAAATCATTTTCTCTTGCGTAGGAAACCAGCCTTTCCAGTAAAATTTTGGCAAAGCCTTTTCCTTCGTATTCAGGATTTACTTCGGTATGGTAAACAGTCAGTTTTTTTCCTATTACTGAGATGTCCATTTTACCTGCTTTATGATTGTTTGAGAAAAGTTGAATTTCTCCTTTTCTTCCTGCTAAAACTATTTCTGTTCTTTCCATTTTTATTTTTTTTAATAGTATTTTTTTAAACGTAAAGTTTTCATGATAATCAAGCATATTGTAAGCTGGCTAAGATTTGAATCAACAAGTTGTTTCGATGAAGCGCTCTGGTATAATTATCTAAAACAAGTTTACATACTTTTAATTCTTTACATTTAAATCTTTATTCAAAATTAGCATCTTTATAAAATATGGCCGATGATCTATGATAAGTTCGGTAAAACTCCTTCTATTTTCTCACGCATTCCTTCGTATTGAACGGGAAGTTTCAGGTTTGTTCCCAACTCATTCAGAGGTTCATCCACAGTGAATCCCGGATTATCGGTTGCTATTTCAAATAAAACACCGCCCGGTTCACGGAAATAGAGTGAGTAAAAATAATCTCTGTTGATCTTTGGAGTGATACTTAATCCAGCAGATAAAGCTTTCTCACGATATTCCATCAAAACATTATCATCTTTTACTCTGAATGCAATATGGTGATTGGTTCCCGCTGCATTTCTTCCGGCAGGAATTGCATCGTTTTCAATAATATCAACAATATTAGCGGTATCAATGGCATCTGTTGCCAGTCTGTATCTTTCTCCATCCTGCTTTTTGAAATCATATCCTAAAATATCTGTCAGAACTTTGATGGTAGGATCTGCTTTTTTTAAGGTTAAAGTGACATTGTGAAAACCTCTTAATGCACTTTCATCCTTGATATCATCTGTTGTCCATACTTTTCTGTTGTCTTCACCGGATGGTTCTATCAACTGTAACTGAAGACCGTCCGGATCTTTAAACGAAATCATTTTTTCTCCAAATATTTCCCCTTCTTCTGTAGCTACATTTAAGTTTTGTAAATGGTTTCTCCAGAATTCAAGGCTTCCTTTCGGTACTGAATATCCGATGTGAGTGGCCATTCCGCTTCCATTGCTTCCTTTTCCTATTCCTTCCCATGGAAAGAAAGTAAGAATGGTTCCCGGAGTTCCGGTTTCATTTCCAAAATAGAAGTGATACGTTCCCGGATCATCAAAATTCACGGTTTTCTTTACGAGTCTTACTCCTAAAACTTTGGTGTAAAAACCTAAATTTCTTTTGGCGTTGTCTGCAATAGCAGTAATATGATGCAGACCTAATATTCTATTGTTCATGTCTTTTAATTTTGATGCTAAATTACAGTGAGCAGAAATCCTGTGCATTTAACTAGTTTAATAAATGTAAAAGCTCCGTTTCAGGCAAGACTCTCCAACCCAACTTTACACAATTCTCAAAAAACTAAACTTATTTTACCTTTTTCACAACCTCAATCACGATACAATTTCTTTATTATTTAAATTAAAAAGTATAAAAACAGATAATAGGTTTTAAACCAATAAAAAAACAAAACACATAACAAAATGATTTACAATACATTGAATCATTAACGATAATTTAATATTCAAAAAGTCTACTTTTTTAGTAGACTAATTAAAATTATATTATATATTTGCAAACGTATTCAGGAAATAAAGCAAATGAAGGCAGAATTAAGAAATAGTTCAATGAAGAAACATACCATCAAAAATATGATGAAGGATATCTGTATGCCTGTGCATCAAGAATACTGTGGTTGACCTTACTTTTATTTAGACATATTTATTAAAGGCTTTACCACACGGTAGAGCCTTTTTCATTGGACACAACAACATTAAAAAATAAAAATGAGCAATTCTAAAAACAAATGGTTGATTCCATTGGCGTTTACAAACATCTATGTGATATGGGGAATTACGTTTTTAGCTATTTCATTTGGCTTAAAAGGTTTTCCGCCATTCATTCTTTCGGGGTTGAGATTTCTGGTTGCCGGAATTCTGATGATCGGGTATCTTCTGTCTAAAGGAGAAAAAGCAAATTCGCTGATCAACTGGAAGAAAAATGCAATTACCGGCATTCTTATTCTTACCGGCGGAACCGGGCTTGTAGCCTGGGGCGAACAATATGTAACGGCTTCTGAGGCAGCAATTTCTATTGCAACAGGACCATTCTGGTTCATTGCAATTGACAAAAAGAACTGGAAATATTATTTTTCGGATAAATTTATTCCGATAGGATTGGTTATTGGTTTTGCAGGATTGATTATGTTTCTAAAAGGAAGTGTACATTCGAATGCTGCTCATGCAATTGCTAATGAAAATCTGCGTATTACTGCATTTGTAGTGTTGGGACTCAGTTCTATTGCATGGGTATTGGGTTCTTTATATTCAAAGAAAAATCCGGCTTCACAATCTACTTTCATGAATATTGCCCAGCAGCTTATAGTAGCAGGATTAGCAGCTTTTCTAATTGCCTTTTTCAGAAAAGAATGGACTGGTTTTTCAGTTTCTTCGGTTCCGTTATCGGCATGGTTTGGGGTTCTATTTTTGATCTTCTTTGGATCGATAGTCGCTTATTTGTCGTACATTTGGCTTCTGTCCGTAAAACCCGCTGCTCTGGTAAGCACCCACACCTACATCAACCCTATTGTAACGGTGATCGCAGGCTGGATGGTTGCCCACCAAAGCATCAATGGAGGTCAGCTGTATGGTTTATTCATCATATTGCTGGGAGTACTTCTAACCAATGTCACCAAGTATTTCAGACTTTCAAAACGGTCCAAGGTCAAAATCAGAAGAGTAAGAAGATTTTTTAACAGAACAGGCAGACGCTATCAGCCTATTTAAAAAGTATATAAAATCAGAATGATAGAAATCAGAAACATTTCAAAAACATTTCATCAGAAAAAGCAGTCTTTCAAAGCACTGGATAAGGTGAGCCTTACCATAGATAAAGGAGATATCGTAGGAATTATAGGATTTTCGGGGGCTGGAAAAAGTACCCTGATCCGTACAGTAAATCTATTGGAAAGACCGGATGAAGGACATATTATTATTAACGGAAAAGATTTTACCAGACTTAATTCCCAACAACTGGCTCAGGAGCGTAAAAAAATAGGAATGATCTTCCAGCATTTCAATCTTCTTTCTTCAAGAACTGTTTTTGATAATGTAGCCCTTCCTCTGGAACTGGATGATACCAGCAAAGACGAAATCAGCAGAAAAGTCAACGAATTATTGAAAATCGTGGGACTTGAAGATAAGGCCAACGATTATCCAAAGAGCCTTTCAGGAGGACAAAAACAAAGGGTAGCCATTGCAAGGGCTCTGGCTAATGATCCTCACCTCTTGCTTTGCGATGAAGCAACGAGCGCACTGGATCCGGCTACAACGCAGTCTATCCTGCAGCTTTTAAGAGATATCAATCAGAGACTGGGGATTACCATCCTTTTAATCACCCACGAAATGGAAGTCATCAAAGCGGTCTGCAACCATGTTGCTGTGATCGACAAAGGAAAATTATTAACAAAAGGAACTGTAAGCGAGATTATTTCGGACAAAGAAAACCCGATCATCCGCCAGTTCATCAATTCAGATATCATGACCCTACCACAGGAATTCATTAGCAGACTGCAGAAAGAACCCAAAGACGGTTTATTTCCGCTGGTCGAAATAGAGCTTAACGAAAACATCAATGTTGAACAGATTCTTTCAGCACTTTATAACCAATATAAAATCCCTTATAAACTTTTAAAGGCAGATGTAGAGTATTTCGGAAACTCCAATTTCGGTAAACTTCTGCTGCAGCTTCAGGGTGAAGCGGAAGAAAACCAACAGGTGATCTATTATTTCAATCAAAATAAAATTCAAAATACAGTAAAAGGATATGCTTAGTGATGCGGTAATTGCCCTTTTGGCAAAAGGAACCTGGGAAACGGTTTATATGACATTTTTATCCGGATTTTTTGGATTTGTACTGGGCCTTCCGGTAGGAATCATGCTGTTTTTAACCAGAAAAGGCCAGCTGCTGGAAAATACTTCCTATCATAGAGGATTGTCTATTCTTGTTAATATTTTCCGTGCAATTCCCTTTATTATCCTGATCGTATGGATGATTCCTTTCACCAGGATTCTGGCAGGAACTTCTATCGGAGTAAATGCTGCTTTGGTTCCGTTAAGTGTGGGTGCGGCTCCGTTTATTGCAAGACTTGTGGAAAACAGCCTTATTGAGGTTCCTCATGGTCTTATAGAAACGGCAAGAGCTCTGGGAGCTTCTCCATTACAGATTATCAGAAAGGTTTTGCTTCCTGAAGCACTTCCTTCTTTAATCAACAATGCAGCCATTACCCTGATCACCCTTGTAGGATATTCAGCGATGGGTGGTGCTGTAGGTGCCGGAGGACTTGGACAGGTAGGTTACCAGTACGGATATATCGGGTATGATATTGTCATTATGAATACGGTTTTAATTTTACTTGTGCTTCTGGTATTTATCATACAGTTTATGGGCGACAGGTTGTCAAAAAGATTTGATCACAGGTAGTTGGGTTGGAGAGAAAATGTGTTGGAGGGTTTGAGGGTTTGAGCGTATGAGAGTTCATTTATCTTTTACCTTAATACCATTTAAAATAAAAAATAGAATGAAAAAAATAAAGATTTTTGGTTTATTGGCTGCGGGGATATTGCTTTTCAGTTCCTGTTCGGGAAGAAAGGATGATCCGAACTTTATCCGTGTAGGAATTACGTATGGCCCGGAGCAGGAAATTGCCGAAGTGGCAAAAAAAGTGGCTAAAGAAAAATACAATCTGGAAGTGGAATTGATCCCTTTCAACGATTATGTCGTTCCCAATGAAGCATTGACTAACGGAGATATTGATGCCAATGCCTTTCAGCATCTTCCTTATTTAACAGAACAGTCCAAGCAGAGAGGTTACAATCTTGTTCCTGTAGGAAATACATTTGTCTACCCTATTATAGCCTATTCAAAAAAGATTAAAAATATCAGTCAGCTGCAGGAAGGCAACACAGTGGTTATTCCCAATGACCCTACCAACGGAGGACGTTCTTTACTTCTTCTGCAGAAAAGTGGTTTGTTGAAATTGAAAGACGGTGTCGGACTTCTACCCAAAGTAACGGATATTACAGAAAACCCGAAGCAGCTTAAAATCATGGAAATTGAAGGAGCCCAGATTCCAAGGGTTTTGGAAGACAGAGACGTTGTGGTTGGGATTATCAATAACAATTTTGCAGCTCAGGCAGGATTAGACTCGGAAAAACAGGGTATCCTAATTGAAGATAAAGACTCCCCGTATGTGAACCTGGTGGTTGCCAGACAGGATAATAAAAACAGCCAGAAGGTAAAAAACTTTGTAAAAGCCTATCAGTCTCCGGAAGTGGAAAAGAAAGCCAAAGAAATCTTCAAAGGAGGTGCTGTGAAAGGATGGAACTGATGAGTTGGAGGGCTTGAGAGTTTTAGAGTGAAAGAATTTGAGTTCCGGGGTTCAGGATTTTGAGATACGGGATTTCGGGATTCGGAGTTTTACTTTTCACCGTAAGATTCTCTTTATTTTTTCTTCATTATAAATAAAAAATTGAATAATGAGCTGTCTGTAAATAATCAGGCAGTTTTTTATTTGCTAAATTTTTATTTTCTCAATTTGAGATAATAAAAATTTTCTTTACTTTTGTTTTTAATCAAACAGAAAGGCATTATGTTAAAGAAAACCGTCATTATAAGTTTATTCATCTTTATTTCTGCTTCTTATATGGCTCAGACCAATACTACCATACCCGTTTATTTAGATGAATCCAAACCTGTAGAACAGCGTATTCAGGATGCATTATCAAGAATGACACTGGAAGAAAAAGTAGCTATGCTTCACGCACAGTCGAAATTCAGTTCTCCGGGGGTTCCAAGATTAGGAATTCCTGAATTCTGGACCACAGATGGCCCGCACGGGGTACGTCCTGAAGTAATGTGGGACGAATGGGATCAGGCCGGATGGACCAACGATTCTATTATCGCCTACCCTGCCCTGACTGCTTTATCTGCAACCTGGAACAAAAAAATGTCATGGAACTATGGTAAAGCTCTGGGTGAAGAAGCCCGCTACAGAAAAAAAGATATCCTTCTGGGACCTGGAGTGAATATTTACAGAACTCCATTGAACGGAAGAAATTTTGAATACATGGGTGAAGATCCTTATCTGACTTCAAAAATGGTAGTGCCCTATATCAAAGGGGTACAATCGAACGGTGTGGCAACTTCTGTGAAACATTATGCTTTAAACAATCAGGAAATGTTCCGTCATACCAGTAATGTGAATGTGGATGACAGAGCGCTTTATGAAATTTATCTTCCACCTTTCAAAGCAGCGGTAACAGAGGGAGATTCATGGACGATCATGGGAGCATATGATATGTACAAAGGTCAGTATGCCAGCCAGAACCAGTATCTTTTAAATGATATCTTAAAGAAAGAATGGAACTATAAAGGCGTAGTAGTATCCGACTGGGGTGCTGTAAACAATACGGAACAGGCTATTCATAACGGCCTTGACCTTGAATTCGGATCATGGACGAACGGACTTTCTGCAGGAACGAAAAATGCCTATGACAATTATTATCTGGCAAAACCTTACCTTGATCTGATTAAAGCAGGAAAAGTAGGAACCAAAGAACTTGATGATAAAGTAACAAGACTGCTTCGTCTTGCTTATAAAACTACGATGAACCGCAACAAGCCTTTCGGAAATATTGCTTCTGAAGAGCATAAGGCGGTTGCCAAAGAAATCGGAGAAGAAGGAATCGTTTTATTAAAAAACCAGGGGAATGTTCTTCCGATTGATATTAATAAGGCTAAAAAGATAGCCGTTATCGGAGAAAATGCCATCAAAATAATGACTGTTGGCGGAGGTTCTTCATCATTAAAAGTAAAATATGAAACGCTTCCTTTAGACGGAATCAAATCCAGATTCGGAAAACAGGCGGACGTACAGTATGCGAGAGGGTATGTGGGTGATATCGGAGGTGAATACAACGGAGTAAAATCCGGACAGGATTTAAAAGATAACCGTTCTGAAGCCGAATTACTGAATGAAGCTGTAGAATTGGCTAAAAAATCAGATTATGTAATTTTCGTAGGCGGACTGAATAAAGCAGATTTCCAGGACAGTGAAGGAAACGACAGAAAAAGCTACGGACTTCCATATAATCAGGATCATGTAATCTCTTCTCTTGCGAAAGCCAATAAAAATCTTGCCGTTGTTCTGGTTTCCGGAAATGCTGTGGCAATGCCGTGGATTAAAGAGGTCCCAACGGTTGTACAGGCCTGGTATCTTGGTTCTGAAGCCGGAAATTCCATTGCCGCCATTTTAGCAGGAGACGCCAATCCTTCAGGAAAACTTCCGTTTACGTTTCCTGTAAAGCTTGAGGACAATTCAGCTCATCAGCTGGGAGAATATCCGGGACAGAAGGATGAACTGGCAGCAGGAAAAGGGAAAGACCAGAAAAACCCTATCAATATCACTTACAACGAAGGCATTTTTGTAGGTTACCGCTGGCATGATACCAAAAATATAAAGCCGCTGTTCAGTTTCGGACATGGATTGAGCTATACCACTTTTGAATTCGGAAAAGCAAAAGCAGACCAGACCACGATTTCACAGGATGGTAAAATTACCTTTACTGTAACCGTTAAAAATACAGGTAAAAAAGCAGGTGCTGAAGTGGCGCAGCTTTATATCAGTGATGTAAAATCATCGGTTCCGCGTCCTGCCAAAGAGCTGAAGGGTTTTGAAAAAGTGTATCTGAATCCTGGAGAGCAAAAAGAAGTGACTTTCACCATTGATAAAACGGCTTTAAGCTATTTTGATGCTCAAAAACACGATTGGGTCGCTGAACCGGGAGATTTTGAAGCGCTGATTGGAAATTCTTCCGATGCTATTAAAACGAAAGTGAAATTTACCCTTAAATAAATGGGAAATTCAATTTGAGAGTATCCGCTCAAAAAAGAATATCTCATATTTTAATAATTTATTTGGTTGAATTAAACAGATCCCGAATTGGGGTCTGTTTTTTATTACTTCCAGATTTCTTGAGAGCTGCTAAATCCGTTCAAGTTTTTCTAACGCAAAGTTTAAATAAAAAAGTAATATTTTTAGGGAGCTATGAAAGCAACTTTGTTACTTAAGAAAGGCTCTGATTGTACGCACGCTTAGAAAGAATCAATTTCATTGATTCAAACCTTTGCTGTCTTAAAATAATAAGAAATTCAGATAAAAACTTTGCGTTAAAAATTTATTCTTTTTTCCCACAGATCACAGAGATTACACAGATTTTTTTAAGACAAATATTAAAGATGGATCTTTTCACTTCCGAACTCAAGCTAAAAAAAGCAGATTTCAATTTGAAACCTGCTTTTATTTTATCTAACAAATCTTGAATTACTTTCCGCCGCCGCCATTTTTCTCTACATCGGTTTTTGTATTTTCTTTTACCTTCTGATTCCCAAAACGTTTTACAAAAGTAAGAGAAACACCGTACCAGTCCCATTTTGAATACTCTCTGAACGTTCCGTCCGGACTATACGTGGTGTTATCACCATAAGGTCTTTTAAAGATGTTCATCAGCTGCATGCTCAGCTCCATCTGGGTTTTCGGAAATATTTTGGTGACTGAAATATTATGAAATACGTTGGTATTATTCGCATAAGAGTTTCCGTTATTCTGATTGGCAAGCTCCATCCATGCACTTATATTAATGTTTTTATTGAACAGATTCGTGTAAGAGACATTTGCGGAAGCTCCCCAGTAACTGACATAATCTTTGCCCCCCAACTTATTTTTCTCATTAAAATCTTTATTATTAATATAGTACCATCCAAATCCGGCATTCACGTTCAGTTTATTTTTCAGGAAGTTCTGATTCGTGTTGGCAAAAAGGTAGTATTTTTCAACCTTCCCGTCGAAGTTTCCAGGTAACGAAACCGTCCTTCCGTTTTCCGTTACGTAAGTCGTCCAATAATCCTGATTCGTGTGCATATATCTTGCAGAAATAAAGTACTTCTTCAGAATTCCTAACTTCAGATAAAGCCGGTCATTGGGATTCGGATTCAGATAAAGATTTCCTCTGGAGTATGTCCCGTTAATTTCAGGCATCAGGAAAGGATTAAATTCAGAATACCATGGTCTCCAGATGCTTCGGTTATAGGTAAGACTCAGATCAAATTTCTCTGAAAAATTGTATTTCAGCAATAGATTGGGAAGAAAAGTTCCGTAAGAATCTCTTCTTTCTGTACCTGCCACATCCTGTCTTACTTTATAATCAATATATTCGTAACGGATTCCGATTCTGGTTTCCAGCTTTTCAAAAAAAGTTTTGCTGTAGTTGGCATATAAAGAGCTCAGCTTATCTTCATAGTGAAATCTGTCGTTTTTAGATAGATTATAATATTCAGATGCAGGATCATTAATACTGAATCCATAAAGGCTGTTGGGGATAACATGATTGTTAATTTCTGTTTTACCACCTACTTCCATAGTACCGCCCGACTTACCCAAAGACTGTGTATAATCAATTTTCAGGTAATAATTACGCATCTGATTTGAACTGATCACTCCAAGCTGCTGATCTGTCTTTATTCCCTGTTTATCAATTTGCTTATCAATTAAATTATCATTGTTATTACCGGAGTAATTGGTTCCTATATTAATATCTAAAATTGTATTCTTTTCTTTATCATAATATTTATAGAAAGCGTTAGTACCCAGATTTCGGCTGAATCCCCAGTTGTTTTGGCTCTGGCGGAAAGATTCACCGGGATCTCCGTCTTTTGAAGTCATTCCTTCAGATTCTGCTGAAAGTAAACTCCTGTTCTGTGAATATTCCAAAACAAGTCCGAAATTATTTTTATCATTGATTTCAAACTCCGAAGTAGAAGAAAGGGAGGGACTTTCATTTCTCATGATATTTTCCAGATTGAATTGGGTAAGCTTATTCCCTTCATACCGGTTATCCCAGGTCTGCATCTTCTGAACGTAATTTCCGTTATTATACCCTCCTATAAAAGTCTGGGTAAATTTTTTCTTATGGTAATTCAGGTTAAAATTCGTGTATTGTGAATTTTTGGTGCTCTGTCTGTTGTTCAGAGAGATGCTTCCTTTCAATCCTTCATCATCCCTTTTTTTAAGGACAATATTGATTACGGAACCAGAAGTTTCATAACGGGAAGACGGGCTGGTAATCACTTCAATCTTCATCAGGTTATCGGCGGGAATTGTTTTAAGATACTCTTTCAACTCCTTCCCTGTAAAAACAGACTTTCTGTCATTGATATACACCGTAACCATCTGTCCTTCAGCTTTTACCTCATCATTATTATCAATGCTCACCAACGGTGTCATTCTAAGCACATCCCATGTTGTATTTCCTGCCAGAATTGCACTATTCGCTACATTAAATACCGTTCTGTCTACTTTGGATTCTACTGTCGGTTTTCTGGCAACCAGCGTAACCGCTTCTATTTCTTTTGCATTTCCTTTTACAGTATCTTTTGCAGCCGGCGTTGCGGCCTGTTGGGCCATTGCTAGTGAGCCTGCTACTATTGCTATTGGAAATATAATTGTTTTCATGTGAATTATAGTTTTTCTATAAGACCACTATATTCACATATTTGTTACATCAAAAATTTAAAAAAATAAAATAAACACCTAGTTCACAATAAGATAACCTGAACGATTTTCAAACATAAATTAAAAAACACTACACATTTTTCAATAAAGCAAGATAAAATAAATCACTTTGATCCCAATTATTCTTAAAAACACTCTGCATCCGTAATTTATTTTTTTTACAGAAAAACTTTAAAATTCATCGTTAGTACCTGAAGCTTTTATTTACAGTATCTGAAAACAAATTGATCATCATCAGGTTTCAAAAGAGAACTTCAATAAAAAAAACCGGATTTCACCCGGGTCCGATAGCAATAGCAAATTTACAAGGATTAAATATATACTAGTTTGCATTTTCAAAATAATGAATAACACCTACTTCAGGAAGATGAAACGGGTCTTGATTAAAATCAGATTTCTGTCTTTTACTGCTTTCCAGAAAAGAATGACTGAACAAGGCATAGGAAGGCTGTTCTGCCACGCCGTTTTTCAATAGCTGGTGGGCTTCCACAATCGTTTTTCCATAGAGTTTTCTGAAATTTCCAATATTGTATTGCGAAAAAGAGCCATAATGAACAATAAACTTGAGAGCCAGATCAATTTTTGTGCTTAAACTCTTACTCAGCTCCTCTATTTTTCTGTTGAAGGCGCTTCTCATTTTCCATAGTATTTTCGAAATACTCTGGTAGGACGGATTTTTATCATAACGGTAAAATAAAATGGCATCTCCCTCAATCTCGGAAATTTCAAAGTACTGATCGTTCACATCAATCAGAGTAGACAATAATTGCCGCACAATATACTCACCTGTATACAATTTTGTATTGAATACAAATTCGGTAAATCCGCTGAAATCCGGAATAAGAATGATTCCCTCCTGTATATTTGTCTTCATAATGATAATGGATTAAAAACCTGATTCATCATTACAGACGAAGCAGATTCAATTTTACCTTATCATTTCGGGTAAAAAAAAACCAAAAAAAAGAACCGACACCTAAGCACCGGTTCTTTCACCATATAGTTTGTATATTTTTAAGACTGTTTATTATGAAACAGCAACTTCTGCATTATTTATTTTTAAGCTTTTCAATATAAAATAGAATAACATGCCGAGCGCCAACAAAGCGTAACTGATCAAGATTATCAGATTCAGGCTTCCCACGGAAAATTCTGAGGGAAAAACCTGGCTCATCAAGGTCATAAATGAAAGCCCAATTCCGGCACCCAAAAAGTAGCTTGTAGAGCTCAAGCTTGATGCCAATCCGTAGTTTGAGGGTTCTACATCCTGGATTCCCATTACTGAAAGCGCGGTAAAACAAAACGTCATTCCTATTCCCGAAATGCATGCCGCTCCCAATAAAACCATTGTCAGCGGATGCCCGGTATATACAGAGATCAGCAATAATAATCCGCCTACCAGCATGAATGACCATCCTGCAATACCCATCTGAGAAGAACCCAGGCGTTTTGAGACCTGCGGCAGAATGAATTTTGCCGTTAAAGCAGATATGATACTGAACGGAACAAGCATTAATCCTGCAGAAGCTGCACTGTACCCCATATCTTTCTGAAGCATCAGTGAAATCAGGAATAAAAACCCGATAAAAAAGGCTCCCAAAGTAAAGAATGCCGCATTGGAAATCACTAAAGACATGTGTTTAAACAGTTTTAAATCTACCAAAGGCTCCGCAACTGCTTTCAAGCGGTAATACACCATAACAAGAAGTACTAATGCCAGAATTAAAGAGCCTGCTACCAGGAAAGGCTGTTCTTTAATATGAAGCAATTCATGGGTTCCGTAAGTCAGGGTTAAAAGCCCGGATACCATCAATATTCCTGAAACCACATCTGTTTTCTGTGCCGTTTCATTTTTCTCATCTGCAGGCAGATAATAATATGACAGCATCAATGTGATGAGAAGAACGGGTACATTAATCAGGAAAACCCAGTGCCAGCTAAGGTAAGTACTGATAATACCTCCTACTGAAAGGCCACTTCCGGAACCGATTGCAGCAAACGAACTGAAAATTCCGATAGCGCGGTTTCTTTCCTGCTCTTCTCTGAATGTATTCGTTACAATAGATAATGCTGACGGCATTACCAATGCAGCACCCAACCCCTGCAAAGCCCGGAATATTGCCAGCACCTCAAAGTTGTGGGACAATCCTGCACCCAATGAAGTCATCATAAAAATCAGCGCTCCGAGTAAAAACATTTTCTTTCTTCCGATCTGGTCCGAAAGTTTCCCGCCAATGATCAGAAAACCGCCAAAGAAAAGCACATACAGTGTCTGCAGCCACTGAACCGTCTCTGCTCCAATCTGAAACTGCTGCTGAATAGAAGGAATTGTTAAATTAATAATGGCAATATCCAAAGCCTCCACAAATGTTCCTACCGATGCTAAAATTAATATTACATTCTTCCTTGTATCCATATTTCAAATTTCCTGCAAAATTAAAATTAACAGAACATATATAAAAATTAAACCTTAAATTTGGAACGATATAAAAAAATTACAATAAATAAAAGAACAATATACCTGATTCACCCTACATCAATCTATAAAAACAGAACAAAATGGCAACTGAAAATTATATCCCCGATGAAAAAGACTTATCTATTCTCCGTCTTCTGCAGAAAGACGCCAAGATGAGTGTCCGTGATATTTCGGCAAGAATCAATTTGAGTCCCACACCTACCCACGAACGCATCAAGCGTATGGAAAAACAGGGAATCATTAAAGAATATACTGCTGTGGTAGACCGTAAAAAAGTCAATAAGGGAATGATGGTGATCTGTATGATCGCTTTAAATGTTCATAACAAAAAAACGGCGGGAAAATTCATTGAGGAAGTTGGGAAACTGAAGGAAGTTGTAGAGTTTTACAACATCAGTGGTGATTTTGATTTTATGCTGAAGATCCTGGCTCCCAATATGGATGAGTTCCATGAGTTTTTTGTGAACAAACTATCAGAAATTGAAGGAATTGGCCAGACCAAGAGTATTTTTGTAATGAACAGCATTAAGGAAAGTGCTCAGATTGTTTAAAACAGGAAATAAAAAAGAGGCTATCTCAAAAGTGTCATTCTGAGCACAGGAATGCAGTGAAGAACCTGCTATAATTAATTATCAATAAGATTCTTACCGCATCAGAAATCGAAGATTCGACGAAGCCAATAACAAAAGCTGAATCTGGTTTCTGAGACAGCCTCTTTTTATTATTTTAACTATTTCCAGTAATTCCAGACTGAGCCATCAAATACAGCCAGCGTTTTACTGGATGTATCATAGCAGATCATACCCGGATAAGGATTTTTAACGTTAAGATGTGGTGCTGCCACTTTTGGAAGAATCATTGCTTTATTCTGAGATTCCAGAACCAGCACTCCATCTGCAGTACTTGAAGGTTCTCCCATAATCACTCCTTTACCCGACTCCGCGGAATTGTTGACAATAACCGCAGTTGAATTCCCAGCCTCTGATAAGGATTTCCAAGTATCATTCTCATATACTTTCACGATATTGTCTGTCTTATCAAAGATGAATGTTCCGTTCACCAAAGATCCTGTGGGCAGCCCTGAGGTAGCCGGAAGAATCAGTCCTTTTGTATTTCCGGATATATTATCAAAATCCAGGACAGTACTGGTTCCATCCACTACCTGTTTGCCAATCGCAACCTGGGCAAAAAATGAATTAAAAACAAACAGAGCCGCTGCTATACTTATATTTTTTATATTTTTCATACTATTTACGGTTATATTAATCATTACAGCTTTTTTGTACACATTTCCATTCAGTTCCGTTGTAAAGCTTTATGCATTTATCCTGAATATCATAAAGAAGCATTCCTTCCTTCGGATCTGCAATGGCATCCCCGGGTTGCGGCGTCTGACTGACATGCTGAACTCTGGTAATAACAAATCCTTTATTCTTTGATTCCATGGCTAAAAATCCGTTAGGGATATTTTCCGGCCATGCATTGCTTTTCTGCTGTACAGTAATTCCAAACCTGGTATATCCGTCAGGGGTTCCGGGAGTTGCAGGCTTAGTACATACTCCGTCGATATCATCAATGATTACCGGAGCGTTCCCACAGCTTGTTTTATCTTCCGACAAGCCTTCAGGCCAGAGAGACGGGCACATTGCTTTTGTTGCATTCGGTCCGCAGAAGCTGGAATTTCCCATTCCCAAACCTGTCACAGTTCCCATAGCAATAGTTACGATCTGACTGTCATCACTGATAATGGAAGCACCCCCTCCTCCACTTACATCTGCTTTGGCGATACAGTAAGCCTTACCGGTAGGAACGCCTACATATTCAACTGACGGATAGGTGGTAGACTGCTGGGTAAACGTTCCGCATATCTCCACTACGCTGCTTGTTCCCATCTCGATCACCGAAGTTGTTCCCGGAAAAAAGCCGCCAAAGGTTGGATCTTCCTGAATTACCGAGCCCACCAACGATAAGAATGATTTGGTTCCCAGCTTAATTTTTGAATTTTTCTGAGAGCCGAAAGATCCTACTTTTACAGTCCCTGTAGACTGAACACTTGCTCCATCCCCAATTTCTAAAACCCCATCAACCTGAATACTATTAGACTGCAGCTGTCCGGATTGAATGATAAGTGCTGCTCCGTTCGGAATGCTAATATTCGTACTTACACTCAGCGTTCCGTTTAGACAATAGGTATTTCCACTTGTCATGGCCTGCCCCGTATAAGGAATACACTGGGCATAGGCCACAGCACCCAGGGCAAGCATTAATAAAAAAGCCATTTTTTTATTAAAATTTAAAAAAAATAAATTATTCATGTACATTTACAATATTTTAACAGATTATTATTAATTAAATAAAAAATATTTAAATTTTCAATATCACGGAACGACTATGCAACAATTAACATACCAAATATGTGTTTAATTTTCATAAAATTACAGAATGCTTCACCATACCGTGTATTTTCCAACACCCTCGAAAACAGAATTAAAATACTATATAACAGATTGTTACAACTTAAAAATGTAGTTTTATTTTAAAACAATTATTTCATATTATTTAAATTCAAATATTACTTTTCCTAAATAATTAAAGTATAGTTTAATAAAAGAATGCATTTTAGAGCATTCCTATTGACAGTACAAATATCCAAATGATGAAACGATAGATAATCTGAATAACAGACCTCAATGAGAATTTATATTAAAAACCGTAAATTTGCAGCATGAATAACGATACGATATGTGCACTGGCTACGGCCAATGGAATAGGTGCTTTAGGCATCATCAGAGTTTCAGGAAATGAGGCTTTATCTGTAGTTCAGAAAAATTTTCCGGCTAAAAACCTGGCAAAACAGAAGTCCCATACCATTCATTACGGTTATTTTATGGATGAGGAAGAGGCTATTGATGAAGTAATGCTTTCCATCTTTCTGGCACCGAAAAGTTTCACTACCGAAAATTCTGTAGAGATTGCTTTTCACGGGTCTCCACATATCGGAAAACGTATTCTGGAAACTCTTATTAAAAACGGAGCGAGAATGGCCAAAGCAGGAGAATTTACACTCCGCGCCTTTATCAACGGAAGAATTGACCTTTCGCAGGCAGAAGCAATTGCAGATGTGATTGCTTCTGAGAATGAAGCTTCAAGAAAGGTTGCCATCAATCAACTGAAAGGAGGAATTACCAATGAAATATCTCTGTTAAGAACTGATCTTTTAAATTTCGTTTCTTTAATTGAGCTGGAGCTTGATTTTGCTGAGGAAGATGTAGAGTTTGCAGACAGAACTGCTCTGACCGGATTACTGGATAAAATTGAATTAAAATTAAACTCCCTGATTGAAAGTTTCCAATACGGAAATGCCATAAAAAACGGAACTGCCGTTGCCATCATCGGAAAACCAAATGCCGGAAAATCTACTCTTTTGAATTCTCTTCTGAAGGAAGAAAGGGCGATTGTAAGCAATATTGCAGGAACCACAAGAGATACGATTGAGGAAGTGCTCCATATTAAAGGACACGCCTTCCGGCTGATTGACACTGCCGGACTTCGTGAAACGGTGGATGAAATTGAAGCCATTGGGGTAAAGAAGGCTAAAGAAAAAGTAGAAAATGCCCATATTCTGGTTTATCTGGCAGATGCTGCTACAGAAAACTTTTCTGAAGACATTGAAATGATCCGGTCTCTTTTGAGAGAAGATCTTAAACTGATCATCTGTGCTACAAAAATAGATGAAGTTACTCCTACAAAATACGAATCGGTAGAGGGCATCTTTAGAAATGCCATTTCTCACGAGTTTGATTTCATTAAGATTTCTGCAGTTGAAAACCAAAATATCCAGGATCTTACCAATGAACTTTCATCTTATGTTGAGCATTTAAAATCAGAAGAAAATAATGTTGTCATCACCAATCAACGTCACTTCGAAGCTCTGAAAAAGTCTCTGGATGCCGTTCATAAAGTAAAAGAAGCGATCTCTTTCCAGATCTCTACGGAATTACTGGCATATGAGCTTAGAAACGCCCTGGAACATCTCGGAGAAATTTCCGGGGAAGTGACCAATGACGAGGTGCTGGGAAATATTTTCTCTAAGTTTTGCATTGGAAAGTAATCGCTGATTTCTAATCATCATAATACAATAATACAACCCGCATTAATAAAGGAAAAACAGAAAGTGTTAATTGACATTTTCTGACATTTGTTGACATATTTTATACCACTAAATGTGATACTCCGTTGTTTTTAATCTCTAAAAAAATGAATTTTAGGATACTCTAAGAGAAATTTAAAAGGTAAATAATCGTAGATACACGCAAATACCGCTAAATACAGGGAGAGATTATTAACATATAGAAAATCGGAAAGTATCAAATGAGCAGTAACATTAGGATTGAGAAGATTTGTATCTTCTGTAAAGAGAAATTCATTGCTAAAACATTCTCTACAAAGTATTGTACTCACAGTTGTAATCAAAAAGATTATAAGAAAAAAGTAAAGGAAGAAAAAATACGAAAATCAAAAGAGGAATTCCAAACGGAGGTAAAACTGAAACAACTAAAAGTGGTTTCTATTGAAGATGTTCAGAAGAAAATATATCTCACTATAAAGGAAGTTTGTTTGTTAATGAATATCTCTGAATCTACAATCAGAAAATTGATTAAAAACGGAGAACTAAAAACAATCCGTGTAGGGAAGAAATATTTTCTTTTGAAATCAGAATTGAGTAATATCAGTTGAGATAATTCTTCAAACATTCAAATTTTACAATGTTATAAACTCATAAATGGTTTTAAATGTATTTTTAATGGAATTATACAGATGAACACATTTAATATGTTGTAACTTCTTTAAAAACCGTAAATGGTGTTTAACTGTTATTTTCTTAATAGTTGGTTGAGTTGGTTGTTAACTTAATTATTCTTTGTTAAATGTAGTTGCGTATATGTATATAATATATACCATTGAATATGAATATATTATATAAGTATATGTTATATATAATATAGGAGATATTATAAAGAGGATATTTTATACGTAGTAGTAGTAGTAGTAGTAGTAGTAGTAGTAGTAGTGAATTTAAACAGTAAAATAGTAGTAAATACAACAAATAACATAGATAAAAAAAGGAATTCAGCCGAAAATCACTAATTTTTAGGGAGGTTAAAGAAAATTAAGTAGTAGATTTTAATACGAATAGGAGTTTACTGCTATGAGGTTTAAAATTTAGTAGTTGATTTTCAATTTTATCAACTATAATAAATATCAAATGATAATATAGAACAAAAAATTAGATGTGTTCTCGATGATGAAAATACAATTACGATGAAATTTATATCGAAGATTCATTTAATGTGGAGAACAAAGAGAAAAATAAGTTTACAGAATTGTTGTAATTTAAAAATAAAAGTAAGGACTTTACACCACCTTACAATTGAGGTGGTCGAAAATTTATTTAACAATGTAAAGAGAATCCAAACGATAAGTTTGGATTTTTTTGTGTTTAAAATTAGGTAAGTAATCAATACAAACCACACCCACTTAACAGCTGTTAGAATGTGGTTAGTTTCACTAATAGAAAGTGAACTAATAATTTACAAATCTATGTAATTAGGTTGATACCGCACGTTTACTGTTGTCTCCGAACTGGCATAGGGGGAATGTTACATCATAATTCGTAACAAAACCTAAGAAAATGAGAGTTTATTTAAGAACAAGAGAGGGGCAATTAAGTAAAAAAAGTATTGAGAAAGGACGTGTAAAAATGAACAGTCTGTACTTACTTTATATTGATGAAAACAAAAAAAGACTAACAGATTGGTTAAGTTTATATCTTTATGATAAACCTAAGAATATAATAGAAAAAGACCACAACAAGGAAACTTGGCAACTTGCTGAATCAATAAAAGCACAAAAGGTGTTGGAATTTAATTCGAGAAAACATGGATTTGTAAGTAGTGTGAGTGGTAAGATTGGATTTCTGAACTACTTTAATGAATTGGTTGAAAAGAAATATGATTCAAAAGGGACACACGGAAATTGGTTTAGTACATTGAAACATTTAACCGTTTTTTGTAAAGGGGTAGATATTCAGATTTCCAAAATAGATGAAACATTCTTAGAGAATTTTAAAGAATATCTTTTGAAAGAAAAAATTTCAAATAACGGAGGAAGATTATCACAGAATACGGCGTTATCATACTTCAATAAGGTAAGAACGGCGTTGAAAGAAGCTCATAGAAATAAAATGATTTCTGAGAATCCAATATTAAGAGTTAAAACGATAAAGGAGAAAGAAACCAATAGAGAGTATCTTACTTTGGAAGAATTACAAAAGTTAGTAAAAACAGATTGTGAAATACCCATTTTGAAACAATCATTTATTTTTAGTTCACTTACAGGATTGAGATTTTCTGATGTGAAATCTTTGAAGTGGAAAAATCTCTACTACGATTCTGAAAATGGTTGGATTTTAAAATATACACAACAGAAAACTAAAGCAGTAGAGAATCTTCCGATAAGTGAACAGGCTGTAAAACTTCTTGGAGAAAGAAAAGATGATGATGTATTATTGTTTGAGAATTTAACGTACAGTGCCTACCACAACAAAAAATTACACAAATGGGTAAAGGACGCAGGAATTGATAAACACATTACTTATCACAGTTCACGACATACATTTGCTACACTACAACTAACAATGAATACAGATATTTACACCGTTAGTAAACTGTTAGGACACCGACATCTGAAAACCACAGAAATCTATGGAAAAGTAATTGATAAAAAGAAAATAGACGCAGTATCTAAAATTCCTGATTTATATTTGTAGAAATACAATTTAATGGATTCTTTTGAAGAACAGCAATATTTAGAATCAAAACTTAGATTTGATAGAGGAGCAGTTTGGTTAAAATTAGTAAATAGTAAACCACAGACTAAAGATTATATTAAATCTATTGAAAATAAATTTTGTGAAATTGAAGATTACGGAGAGAAATTATTATTTTGGAAAAATAATAATCTTTCTCTGTTTAAACTTCAATATGAATTCACAATCTATAATGAGAACAATGAGGAAGTAAATCCTGTTATATCTCTAATTCCAGAACATAAAACGGAGAAACTACAATATTTAAACTTTATTATTGAAGAATGTTATGAGGAATACTGTAATAATCCGAAGAAATATAATTTTGAAACAGTTCCTTTTGAACAACTTACAAAACGTTTTTTTGAATCAAATGTCAGTCGTGAAAAGTTTATAAGATTTGAAGAAAATTCAACAAAAGATAGAATTAAGGAAACAGGAGTTAGTGTAGATGTATATAACTACATAAAGTTTAAAGAAAGAGAACCTAATGTTTTCTCAGATTTAAACTTTATTGATGTTGTAATTCCTACAACACTACAATATTTCGCTATTGAACTGTCTTATGTGTATGATTACATAAAGTATCTGATATTTCTTAAATCACAAAATAAAAAAGAAATTTCAGTTGATGAGGTTTTTTCTGAAAACAAAACTTTCAACTCAACTTATGATATTCCAAAATTAAGGAATATACAATCTTTATTAGAAGAAGAAAATATTATTCAGAAAATGAATTTTGAAGATTTTAAACTGATTTTTACTGAAACTTCTTTGAAGGAAATTAAAAATAAAATTGTGTGGTTACCATTATCAACAAAAGGAATTGATTGGGATAGTTTAGTAATTTTTCTAAAAAATATATGTGGATTTTCTGATACATATTTGAACAATAGCACAATCTCTTTACTTACGGAAAAAATTGGAAGATGTTTTGAACCCGAAAATGAAAATGAAACTGGGTTTAATTATAGTAATAGTATTCCACGTTCTATTAGACGTTTGAAAGAAAATAATTTTAAACCGAATAGAACAAATAAAATATATCAAAAAATAGAAGATATTTTTTCAAAGATTTTCTAATGCACAAACCGTGCATTACACGTTCATTTCACAAATTTAAATTGCTCAAAATTTTAAAAATCATTAGAATTATGAGTAATAAAAATGAATGTGAAGAAATTTTAGATTTCTTCAAAAAAAGAATGTTAACGACAAAAGAAGCAGCGTTCTATTTGGGGTTAAGTGTAATAACTGTGAGAAGAAAAGCAGGTAAAGGGGTGTTTCCATCTCACCGACCAAACGGAGGGAAACTGTATTTTGAAATCTCAGATTTAGATGAGTATCTATTATCAAAACGTAGAAGTAGTGTAGAAAAAGCGAGAGAAGTAGCATCAATGTTGAACTTTAAGATTTCGAAAAAATGGAGAATTTGAAGTTTAATTTTTATGAGGATTTTAGATGTAGTAGATATACGCATTTAGACGAGATTGTAAACGACATTAAAACCGGTACTTATCATAGAGCTATTATACCATATATAAAACTGTTTGACAAGGAGGGGAAAACCGAAGAGACAAAGAATTTAAAAAATAAAATTCCCACTTTTATAATTAGTGGGATGTTTTCAAAATTCGGTAGGAAAATTGAGAATTTAAGAATTTACCACGGTTGGATGGTTCTTGATATTGATGGAATTAAAGATGAAGAAACGTATCAAATAATTTTTGAAAAAGTTAAAAATATTCTATACACAAAGGTTGCGTTTCGATCACCTTCTGGAGGAATGAAAATAATTATTGAAACTAATAATAAAGATGTAGACAAACATACTGAACTATATAAAAAATTGGTTAATTATTATGAGGAAAAACTTGATGTAGAATTCGACACATCAACATGTGATGTATCCCGATTGTGTTTTTATTCTTTTGATCCTGAAATTTATTATAATAAAAAGTCTGAAATTTTTAGTTTTGAAGAGATAAGCAATGTAAATACTGTTATTGGAAACGAAGATATTTTTGCTTTGGAAATGCAAGAAATGATTGAATTTACAGAGAAGAGACAGAAATATAAAATTGGTAATAGAAATAATTTTATTAAACTATTTAGTTTGAACTGTTCTAACCACGGTATTGAAGAATCAGATACTTTAGAATTTTGCCTTAGCAGATTTGTGGAAGAAGATTTTGACGAATACGAAATTACACTGACTATTAAAAACTCCTATGAGAAAAATTCAGATAAATTTGGTAATTGGAAAAATCGTTTAAATAAAGTTGTTAAAGAAAGGTTGGCAACACAAAAAAAAGTTGAAAACAAATCTGAACCATTAAAATTAATGGCTAAAGATATTACCTTTGATGATGAGATTTTCCAACAGTATTATGACGATTTAAGTAAAACTTTTCCGACAAAATATACTGATTTCATTGGAAGTTTAAAAACTGAGAGAGAAAAAGATATTCTCATATTAGCAATGATGACTGTGTTAAACTCAATCCAGAAAACGAACTAATTTTAAACCTTAGCTTAATTTTAAAAGCTAAGGTTTTTCTTTGTAGAAGAAATTTTAAATAATGTTCACAACACTTAATAATAAAATCTGAATATATTATCGTTAAAAGAAATATCGAACGGAGAACAATCTTAAAATCAATTTGAACTAAAATAGAACATATATATGTTGTAAGACTTCTACAAAAGTTTTAGATTTACCACACAAAACCATTATACTATTAGAAAGAAATAAGATAATTACATATTAAAAAATACATTTAGCGAACTGAAATCTGTTTTTGAAAGGTCGAAAATTCAGAATATCCACAGAATTAAGTTAAGCGAAATGTTCAGGCTATGGCTTGAGCGTTGCTTTACTTTGTGGATAGGTATTCGACCACCTCAAAAACAGGTAGAGATAATGTCTCAAGCCTGTTTTTTGTTTTTATATCAGATTATGGTTTTCAGTAAGGAATGTTGAAAAAAAGTCTTTAAAATTGAAAACTGAAATATAAAATGAAAACAAAATTACTTTTTTTAGGAATCTACATTTTATTAAATACGATATTAATAAAATCGCAAACTTTAGATAAAGAGGTTAGAAATGATTTTTGTATAAATGCAAAGTATCATTATTTCTATGGAACGAATAGTTTCTTTGCGTTAATGAATATAACATTGAAAAGAATTGGAATTAGTGATCCCCACACTATGGACGAAGCGGTAAAAAATATTTGTAATGATGAATTATTACAAAATTCATTTTTTGAAAGTATTCACAATGTTAGTGGAGGTTTGGATAAACAACAATATCTGAGTATGGGAATGAAGAATACTAATGTAGAAAAATTGATTGAATATTATAACGTAATTTTGAGTATCAAACGTGAAAAAGAATGGAAACTAAATAAATTGAACGAACTTAAAGAAATCCAAAATAAAATTTCCAATAATGAGTTATTTTTTTTAAATGAATTAGTAAACAGACCAGAATTAATGGTTATTGACAGTAGTAGTCTTCAAAAAGATATTGAGTCAATTATCAGTGTAATGTCTTTAGAATTTGGAAATGAACAACCTGTTGATTTAGTATATCCATTGTTATTTGAAGTGGATTCATTCGGTAAAATCGTTGGTGTATTTAATAAGAAAAATAATGAGAGTAAAGAAATAAATTTGAAAAGTTTTTTACTTAATGAAAAAGGATTTGTTATTAATGAAAAACAGAAAATAAATATTCCATATTATTACCCATTTAAAATTTCTATAAAAAGTTCTTCTAACTATAAAAAAATAAATGTTAAAGTAAAAAAAAATAAAGAAAATATTTTGATTGAACAAATTGATGTAAGTCGTTACGCTTCATCACCAGCAGGGAAAATTTCTTTTGAAAAGGAAAAGTCTAAATCAGCAGTATACTTTGAAGAATTGAAAAAATATTTACTAAACGAAAAATCACAGAAAATCGTAAAATCAACAGAATATAAAACATTTAAAATTGATAGAAATGTTATGAATATATCGTTTGTAGTTGGTGAGAATAAAGTTATTAGAAATCTTGAAAACACCACTTTTAGTATAAATGAAATCATAGATTGATTAAATTGTTTACTATTTTAATGTGGAAAAGTCTTCTTTAATAAGAGGACTTTTTTAGTTAAATTTGGTAAAAATCAATATATGACAATTAAAGAATATTATTCTCAGTTAAAAACTGCTGATGATTTGATGAGCAATCATTTACATAATAAATTATCTTCAGTATTACGAAATATAATCCCATTAGTTAAAGATTCAGAACAAAAGAAAGAGTTAAAAGATTTTTATAAAAGATGCGAAGAACTTCCTTTTGCTAATAAGGGTAGCGAAGAATATATAGAAGTTAGAAAAATTACTTATGAGGTATTAGAATTTATCGAAGAAAATTTAATATAATTCTATGAGTAAAAAAATAACAGTTAAAGACATCCTTTTTATTATTGTAAGTTTAATTTCAATCATAATATTTACACCTTTGTTGGAAGCAACCATCGATTATATTATTGAAAATTCTAAAATTAATGATGTCAAAAATTCATACACTTTAGATTTTTTGATTATAGGGTTAGTAATAATCTCCATTTTAATAGTAATAAAATTAATTCCGAATAAAAGGATAACACTTTTATTGTTGCTAATTGGTGGATTTTATTACTACCAAAGATTTATAAATAATCATTTTGAATTTTTAAATTTTGAATCATTACCTCAATTGGTGTATTTTGATGTTGTTTTTTTAATCGTCTTAATTTATTTAGGAACTTATTTAAAATATTTTGATGTTAAAAAAAATAAAGAGGGAAACACATTGGAAGAAGATTCTCCGATTAAGAACAGAAATGATGATGAATTAGATAATCTGTTTTCTAAAACTGTCGAAAAAATTAAAGATATAATTGACAAAAATAGTTTTGAAACTTCTTATACCATTGGAATAAATAGTGAATGGGGAAATGGTAAATCTACTATTTTAGAAATGGTGAAAAGTGAATTAAAAGAGAATTCAGATAAAATTATAGTAGATTTTAATCCGTGGATGGGATTTGATAAAAAAGTTTTGATAAAGGATTTCTTTAATTCTTTATCTGAATCACTTACAGAAAATAATATTTCAAATGAAGTTTATCAATATTCCGAAGAATTAGTTAATGCAACAGATAATTCTGTTTTGAAAACGATAAAGAATATTTTTTACAGAGAAAAATCTTTAGAAACTTTATTCAATAATATCAACAACAAAATAAAATTATTGAATAAAAAAATAGTTGTTTTTGTAGATGATATTGACAGATTAGACAATGAAGAGATTTTTCAATTATTGAAATTGATAAGAAATACTGCTAATTTTCAAAGGACATATTTTATTATGGCTTATGATAGAGAATATGTTGTTGGTAGTATCAATGGCATAAATGAGTACGCTTCCGTAAATTATTTAGATAAAATTATAAATACAGAGCTAACTCTTCCATATTTTGATAGAAATATTCTTAAAGAAATTTTCAGATTAAAATTGGTAGAAAAAATAGGTTTAGATTACAAAGAACAAATTGATTATGCATTAGATATTGGTATGGATAATTCTGATCTATTTGATTATGAAAACGTATCTAATAATTTCAATGATTGGATAAGTAATATAAGAGAAATAAAAAAGTTAGTTAATTCTATTTACATAAACTTTAACGGTTTTTTTGATGAGATAAATTTCACCGATTTATTTTATATCGAATTGTTAAAATTGAAGTATCCGTATTTGTATAAATTATTGTATTCTAAAAAAGATAGCTTACTAAGAGAAAGATCCAATAGATTATATTTTAGAGAATTAGAAGAGAAAAGCTCTTTCGAAGAATTTATGGATGAAAAAGACACATCTAAATTCATTGAAAAGAAAAAAGCTCAATTTAAAGAAACTGTAATATGGAATATTTTAGAGAAATATTGTATTGAGAATAATATAATAGAAATAGAGAAAAGAAAGATTAGATTACTGCTATTAAATCTGTTTGGGATATATGATAAAACAGGAATTAATTTTTTAACCTCTAAATATGATGATGATAAACTATCTGTTTCTTATACATATAAATTCGAAAGGTATTTTTCACAAACAATTTTTAAAGGAAATATTTCTGAAAAACAATTTTATAAAATGTTAAATTCTACAGAAATAGAGAGAGGAAAAATTATTAATGAATGGATTAACATAGGAAAGGAAAGAGATTTACTTTTTCGCTTATTAGGTAATATTGAATACAAAAATAGAGTTGAATTTGAAAATACTATGAAGTCAATTATACAATTGGTACATTCTAATTCTCATTTTAATGATTCTCAAAAAGTAGGCTTTGATTTTCAAAGATTTAAATACAAAATTCAATCCTATGAAGGTGATACAAAAATTACTGATTTATATCGTAATGAAAATGAATTCAAGGAATTTATTTTAAATTTATTCAACAGCGCTGTATATCCTTATATATTTGAATCACAGACGCTGTCAGCAATAAATTCTAATTCATTTAGAGAAGAATTAAGATTTGTTTTAAGTACAGATGAAATAAATAATATTTTGAAATCTTATATTTTAAAATATTTAGATGAAACTACTGTTTTAAATAACAGTTTTTGGACATTATTTAAACTATGTAAGAAGCTCAGCCTTGATAATGGATTTAAAGTTTTTACTATATATGATGTAGTAAAAGAGAAAATTATTGACGTATTGAATGATAATGATAATGTTGAGTTTTTTATTAAATCAATTATTGAGAGGGGTATGGATAATGATGTTGGAAAAATTCATATAAAAACAATTGAAGATATTTTTGATAGCGTAGAAAATTTTGAAGAATTGATTCTTATTGATATAGATGATGAGAAAACTCCTTTGAAATTTGAGTTTAAAGATTTTTATTTAAAAGTTAAAAATAACAATTGGGAGGAAATAGTATATGATTTTAAATACTTAAAACGTAGTAGAGAATCAGGTGAAATACTTACAATGAGATAATGGATTTTTACAAATTGGATACTAAATACTTATAACATCCCATAAACAGAGAGAAGAAACTATCTGTATCGGGAAATAGAATTTACAAACAATTGATATACAACAAGTTACTGTTTTAGAAGTTATTTTTATAACACTCTGATTTAATGTAACTTACGGGAATATTAAGTTTCTAATGTTAGAATTTTTGTCCCTTTTCTTGTCCCTTTTACATTAAAGCACAAAATTTGAGCAAAAGAAAATGGAATTGTTATAGACTTTTATGGATGATTCGCACCGGCCCTATCTTTTTAAAAATGAATTGCAAAAAAATGGTTGACGCTGAATGTAACTCTACACGGCCTCAAAATTATTAGGCCATAAAGATGTTAAAACCACAGAGGTCTATGTGAGAATTGTTGATAAGTTAACAAAAGAGGCTTCAGAAAAAATTAAATTGAATTTGAATGGGAGAAATTTAGATAATAATATACTATAATCTACTCATTTAATGTTTATGAAATTAGTAAGAAGATCTTTATAAATATTAATACTGGATATTTTATCTAAATGCAATGGTAGAATTGTGAGTAACAATACCTGTCAGGATATTTTTCCCGGTATTCTTCTCAGAGCATATAACGTAACCTGTTTTCTTCAGCGCCTTGGTACATAGAGGAAGTAATTTTCTAGGATTAGTTCCTTTCCATCAGGTGGTTCTAAAGCAGTAGTCTCAAATAAATCTTCTATGTCTTCTGAGCTAAGCTCTGATAGTTCTTCGTAAGTAAAACGATGCTCATGAAAAGACTTATATATTTCTTGATCGTATTACGGGATAAGCCGAGTTGTTTACTTGTAACCTTACTTGAGTTTTTACTATGGCCAGATTCACCAGAGTGGGGTGATCAATTTGAAACAGAATTAACTAGTCAATTTTTCAAGATTTTACAGTGGAATGAACGATTCAGTTAAACAAAGGTACACATACCCTGTATTAAAATTATCGTTTTAGATAAAGGTTATATCTGGTACATTTAAAATATAGTGTCTCCGAATATTAACAAAAAATTGATCCCTTTTTCATAGATTCTAAACACTAATATACTTTTTGAGTACTTCAAGAAGATCTGCCTGCTTTACAGGTTTAGGAAGAAAATCGTTCATTCCGGCCTCAAGGCAATTTTCTTTTTCACCTAGTACATTTCCGGCCGTAATGCCTATTATAGGTATACTTTCATATCCCGGCAGCATTCTAATATGTTGTGTTGCCTCAATACCGCTCATTATCGGCATCTGTACATCCATCATGATAATGGAAAACTGTTTTTTCCTGCATTCTTCCAAAGCCTGCAGCCCATTGACTGCTTCCGTTAGATGCATACTCGGAGCAAGAGATTTCATTATTCTATTATTCAGAACCATATTCACTACGTTATCATCAACCAAAAGCACTTCTAATTCCGAGGCAAATACATGCGAAACTTTCTCAGAATGATCCTTACTAATTTCTACTGTATAACTTTGGTCTACCTTTTTTAAAGTTTTGTATAGATCATGTGATTTGATGGGTTTCAAAAGTAAATGTGCATTTTCTATTTTCCTAATTGAACTAAGTATTCCCAGTTCTTCAGAAGAAGAAGAAAGTACTATAAATGGTGAAGTTTCTTTCCGCTGATTGAACAGCTCTGTTATTTTATTTATTGTTTCCAATCCGGACATAACGGGCATATGATAATCCATCAGGATCACATCGAACCTCTCACCTTTCAACAGGATCTCTAAGGCTTCCATCCCATTAGAAGCCAAGGTAGATTTGATATTTTTGTAGGTAAGCATGTGCTCCAGAATAATCCTGTTATTTTCATTATCATCAACCACTAAGGCCGTTTTAATAGTTATGTCCTCCTCCTCTCTCAGTTGATGGATTTCGTAAGGAATCTCAATGTCAAAGAAAAATACAGACCCTTTTTCCTTTGTGCTGCTCAGTGACAAATGGCTTCCCATATATCCCAGGATATTGTTGGAGATAGTAAGCCCCAGACCCGTGCCGCCATATCGTTTACTGATGGAACTGTTTTCCTGGGTAAAGGCATTAAAAATGTATTTCTGTTTCTCAACAGGGATCCCAATCCCTGTATCTCTTACTGAGAAGCGCAAAGCGATAGTATGATCATTCATATACAACTTCTCTACTTTTAGTTCAATCTCTCCCTTTTCTGTGAATTTCACAGCATTCCCCAGAAGATTGATCAAGATCTGCTTTAACCTTGCTTCATCCATAAAAAGTATTTTTGGAAGGCCTGGCTCAATATTGAGAAGAAGTTCGATATCTTTTTTCTGGGACTGATAAATGATCACATTTATAACCTGGCTTAACATATCATAAACATCACATTTTTCAATCAAAAGCTCCATTTTTCCGGATTCTATTTTAGAAAAATCCAATATATCATTGATGATGCTAAGCAGATTTTCCCCTGACTCATTGATGTAATTCAGATATTGCGTCTGTGTTTCGTTCAGCGGTGTCGTGAGGAGAAGGTCTGAAAAACCTATAACTCCGTTTAAAGGAGTTCTGATCTCATGACTCATATTGGCCAGAAATTCGGATTTTGCTTTGCTGGCAATATCTGCTGTTTCTTTTGCATTTTTCAATTCTTCATTTATCTTTACAGCATTTGAAATATTCTGTATGGAAATAATGACACCCCCTACTTCATCTTTTGTAAGATACCATGGTCCAACTTTAAGGTCGTAATGCTGAATTTCTCCTTTTCCTTTCACTTTTAGCGTAAAGTCACCGTTGATATACGTTTTTCCCAACAGCGCATTATCATAGATATCTTTTACTTCCTCAGGAATATTAGGTGATACCGTGAATAAATTATTGCCGATAAGATCTACATTATTCATACTAAATTCCTCTCTCCAGCTGCTGCTTACAGCAATATAGTTAAGGTCTTTATCAAACATGGCCAAAGGAACAGGAACATCAGTGACAAAAGATTGCATTATTGCCTCCTTCCGAGAAACCTCTAGAAACATTTTTTTGAATGCGTCAATGTCCTGAATAATTCCGAAAACCCTTTTGCAGATATCATCTTCAAATTCAGGAATACCTTTTACCCTTACCCAAGTTGTAACTCCATCATTCCGTAAAAGCTGAAGCTCCTCATCAAAAGGAATTCCTTGTTGTACTGCTCTGTTAAACAGGTATTTTATTCTTTCTCCACTTTCTCCTTTGTAAAATCCTAAGGCATTTTCAAAAGTAGGCTGGAGACCATCTTTTAATTTGTGAATTTCTCTTGTACTTTGAGACCAGAAGATCTTTCCTGTCTTCATATTGACTTCCCAACCTCCCACCTGGGCTACTGAACCTGTTTCCTCAAGCATTTCCTTAGTATAAAACAGATCTTTTTCTAACTTACCACGACGAATAAGGTCAGATTTTAGTTGTAAATAAACAAAAACGGTTACACCAATGGCTGCAATGGAAGAAAAAATGATGAACAAAACAGTCCAGTTGGAAGATTTGTTCATATCTTCATTTTTTATGGCAAGCTGAACTTCCTCATGTTTTACAAATTTCTGAACAAGCCTACGGCATCTGTCCATAGCCTCCTTATTTTGTAAAAGTTCTTCCGGACTCATTAATATTCCCTTTCTACGATTCTCAATAAGCAAGGCATATTCTTTCATCATCATTTCTGAAGTGTGCAGCAGTTCATTTAGGATATTAATCTGATCTTTATCTCTAAGATTAAGTCTATCTTTGTGAGAAACAAACTGCGGATATTCATTTCTACTATTATTAAAAGGTTCAAGAAAATTCTCCCGGCCGGTAAGCTGATATCCCCTATTTCCAGTTTCAGCATCTAAAAGAGTATTTAGGATATCTTTTGCCAAGCTTATAGATTCCTTGCTTTTTAGGAACTCTTCCCTATTCTCCATCTGCTTATGTATGCTTATGTAAGATGCTATAGAACTAGCAATCAGAAGTATCAAAGAAATCACTACACCAATCTGAAGATTTCTTATAATTTTTTTCGGCATTGAATAGTATTTTTGAAATAAAATACTAAAAATAGGTCATTTTATAATATTAGCAAATTAATTTAGAAATTTGTCAGAAGATATTGGAAAATGAGCAATGTACAGCGTTGGAATACGTAAAGACATTGCCTTAATAAGGCTTGAAAATAATCTTTCGTTTCCATAATTGATTAGTTTTATAAAAGTAGGAATTAAAAAAAAAATTTACACCTTGTATTTGAAAATTTGCCTTTCCAAACATAGATTCTACCTTACAGCTGACAGAGACTTTATTCCCGGATTTTGAATTTATCTATATCGGTACAATACATACAAAATCAAAGGCCCCCGTAGGAAGCCTTCGAAACACCAAATCACAAAATATTAATATGAAAATTTATTTATAAAGCTGTTGCTGTATAAGTTACTGTTTGAGTATAAGTTCCGGCTGGCTTACCTAAGATATCAGAAGATGATGATTTCGCCGCTGGAATCATGTAGTCCAGATTCAATGTTAATGCGCTTCCAAGCGGAGCATTAGCTACTAAAGTTTGATCCGCTGCAGATAAAATTACAGCGGTTTTTGTTCCGCCCATACTTCCGGCAGTGGTAGAAGGTTTGATTGTCAAAACATTCACAGGAATCAGGCTGGTTCCATTCATAAAATTAGCACCCCCTGCTTTTACTTTTACATTAAAGTTCTTCGTGGATGTAACTTTTAAAGAGTTGGCTTTAGTAACTGTTTGTTCAGAATTATAGTCTGCTGCAGTAACATAGTTAAAGTCAACTGTATTACCTATTGCAGTACTTCCTGCGTCAATAGAGATGACATCGTTCAGGGTAATGTTTACCGTTGTGGTCGCAGTTGTATTTTGAGCTTGAACATTATTAGTTCCTAATATGATTGCTCCAATAGTTAAGGCTGAGATTAAGATTTGTTTTGTCATGGCAGTAATATTTTATTTCTACTTAATTATTCTCTTTTGTATACTGCAAATTTATAGTGGTGCTAAAAGTTTCTTTGTAGTGGAAAACGGAAGTTCAAGTAGTAAAATCACTACAGGATTGCTCATTGGGCTTAAATAGAGAACCCCACAACACTTAAAAAATTCTGAGGGTGTATACCATACACAAGACAACAAATTGCTAATTTAACTGGATTGAGAGTTGAAACGGTAATCATAACGATCAAGAAAATGGCAGAACAAGATCTGTTACAATTAGATGGACGAAAGATCTTTTTGAGATTTTATATTAGCAGTGATTGATTTCAAATAATCGTAATTATAGGTACCGATGGATTGCCAACAACGCAGCTTACGAAGTGAAGGCAACGTTTAGGTGCTGCCGCGCGTATAATTTCAAGATGTAACTAATACCAACCAAAATGCATTTCAGAAATTTCGGGAGCATGACGGATTTTTTTTAATAGGTAGAAATGACAAAGGTCAGAATACGCGGGTAAGTGTAGCAATGATCACCAAAATACATCCGAGTAATTGGAAGGATCCAGATTATTGGATTTTTGAAAATGAAATGGCAATACTTCCTATAAATTTAAAGAATTCATCACTAATCACCAGATTTATTCAAGATGGTATAATTTATAGAACCAGCGGGAAATCCTTTGGTGATATTATTGTTTACTGAAATGATCTTAATCGGAAAGTAGACAATGAGCAGTAGTATCAGAATTAATCGCATTGTAGCTATTGTAATCAGACATTCGTAGCTAAAACATTCACCTGTAATCAAAGGGATTATAAGAAAAAGGTTAAGGAGGAAAAACTTCGTAAATCCAAATAGGAATTTATTATTGATTCAAAAATTAGTAAACTTGACAATAGCAATTATCAGGCAGAGATTAGCTTTATTAGGAACTTTACTGCTTCAGTTTTCTCCATAATTAATTGATTTACAAAAATTTACAACAATTACTAACGACCCAAGTTCAATCGGAGTGACAGCAATTTGTTTTCAACTTACTGTCCCAGTAGATTACATATCTCAGCCTGTTTTGCAGGATTTAAGATCAGTTGGAAGCAAGTATTTAAAGAATATATCCTATTTAAATTTTACCAATGAAATTATTGGTGATTTAGTTGATTCCTCTATACATAACTATTTTAAGCGTAAAGTTTCTGATAGTACTTCAAATGGAAAACAACTTTGAAAAATATGATTATTTTATTTTTTGATTAACAAACAGCATGTAATTAAAATCAAAAATAGAAAAATTTTAATCCATAAGTTTAGATATCAATAAATGACTCAAAAATTTTAAAGATAATGAAATTATTTCTTGCAACTATGAAATAATGTATTACTTTTATACCTCTCGTAATAAGGGTTACAAGAAATATTAAAGAAACACAAAAGATAGAACCATGAATAATATTCATAAAGGTACACTGAAAATTATCACTATAATTTTAGTAAATTTTTCATCAGTAATATTCTCGCAAATCACAGCAAATCGTTTTTTTTTTACGAATTAACATATAGACCGAGTAAGGATTTATCAAAAATAAAAAAGGAATTGATGGTACTGTCTTTTTTTCATATGCAGGGAAAAACAATATTATTTTAAAATCTTTCATACAGCGATTAACACAAATACATTTATGTATAATTTATTTTTTTGCAGGGCTTGGAAAACTATTTGGTGTTGATTGGATCAATGGAAGTGCCTTTTGGAAAATCTCACATCTTTACTTTGCAGAGCATATTAATTTTAAAAATTTACCTTCAGTGTTTTATTTATTTTCCAGTTTATTTGTAGTATTACTACAGACATCATATTCTGTATTAATAAATATAAAACAAACAAGAATTTTTACTTTTTACTGTATTATTATGTTACATCTGATGATAGCTATTACAATGCAATTTTACACATTTGGAACTATAATGATTTTATTAAACTATATAGCCTGGGGCAACTATGTAAATATTGATTTTAAACCTTTAAAAAAATATAGATTTAATGACAAACATTGAACTAAATAATATCTCATATAAAATAAAAGATAATAAAATATTAAATAATATTTCTTTTAAACTATCACATGGACTTCACATATTAGTAGGCAGTAATGGATCTGGAAAGACTACCATTTTAAGGCTGTTGAGTACACTAACGTCTCCAACTTCCGGTATTTATCAGTATAATCAGATAAGTGTAAAAAAAAATCGCCAAATAAAAAACGATATAGGATTTATGCCCCAACAGCCTAATTTATATTTAGACTTAACCGTTTATCAAAATATTATGTATTTTGGGCTTCTAAAAGGGGCTAAAAAAAAAGAAATAGAAGCAAAAATAGATTTACTTTTAGAATCCTTTAGTATACTTCAATTCAAAAATATTAGAGTTCAAAACTTATCTGGAGGAATACAACAACGAGTATCAATCATTATTTCAATTATAAACAATCCAAAATTATTGATATTGGATGAACCTACTAACAATTTAGATGAAATAGAACGGGATAGGTTATATCAACTGCTAAAAGTATAAGCGTTAATACGATCGTTATATTTTCAACCCATTTAATAGATGAGGCTATTAAGTATTGTGATAAAGTCATAGTAATGAAAGACGGTAATGTTTCATTAAATGAAAGTATAGCGAATATGAAAAATTTAGATATAAAAAAATATTTTTTAAATGCTGTTTTCTTTTTTACAATTAACCACAATCTATTTCAGACACTTAATTAATAAAAAAACATTTTTATTATGTGTTATATTATTACTCATATTAGGCTTTTTTTTAATTCCTAATGAAAATTCAAATTACGTTACTTTTTATTGCAATAATTCGTCAATTGTTAGTAATGAGTATTGGATTGGTAATCTTTCAGGTGTTTTCTGTAATCTAATTATTTATTTATTGCTTTTTTTTATCATAGCAGGAGATAAAGAAAAAGATATTGTTGCCGGTTACTATATTAATGAAGATTTATCTCCATTACATCCTTTTTTAAAAAACTTATACAAAATTTCAGCAATATATCTAATTTCATTATTGTTGCTTTTAGTATTAAATTTATCATTGATCTTAGCAAATATTCAAAATATTAATATTGTATTATTTATTACACCTATTTTATACTTTTGTATTCCATTTTTATTAATTGTTTCTACACTTTGTTATTTTATAGAATATTTTTTAGATAATAAGTATCTCAAATATTTTATTTATTACTCCATTTTTATACTACTTATTATTTATGATGATAAACTTTTATACATTACAGGCAATTCAGAACTTTTTCTTTTCTATAAGAGCCTAAATGTTCCTGTGAAAACCTTTGCAATTGGTTTTATTTCTAAAGAAAAAGTCTTAAATCTAATAACAGTAAAACATTTTATAAAACCAAACTTTACCTTTTATAAATTATTAGTAATAATTTTCGCTCTCGTTACTACTTATCTTCTGTCCTTTATTAGGATTAAAAGAAGTTTCACAACTATTGATGATTCAGTTTATTCTAATAGAACGTCTTCAAAAGATATTCAAAATAATGATTTTTCAATTGAAAGCATACCTAATATTGATCAAACAGATTTATCTTTAATTAGTTACCTAAAAAAAGATCTTTTTTTACTTAGCGTTAGCATTAGTAATAAATCATTATCCCTTTTTTTTCTCTTTTGGATTCTTTCATTTTTTGTACAGCAGAATTTTTTCCTTTTTATTTTGGTAATACTGTTATTATTAAGTACTAAGATTAATGATATTTTCTTAGGTAAATCTTATTTTTATAATACTTTTATTTATGAAAAACTGTACAGTTTTCCATATATACTACATTTTTTATCAAAATTTATAATCGTTTTAAGCTCTTATTGTTTATTGCTTATTCCATATTTTCTCCGTATTGGAGAAATGCCAATTATTTTATTGCTAATATTCAATTTCTCAATTATTTCCATTTTCCAATTAACAAGTATTCATTTATTAAAAAATACTACCATAGCAAATATTGCATTAATTGTTATGTATATAAGTTATGTTTATAAATCCCCATTAATTGATATACTTTGTTATAAATTTTAAATCAGAGTAATGACAAATTATAGCCTTAAGAGGAAATATAATAAACAATTAAACTTTATCATGTAAAGAAACTTTTGAAAAAATAAATGAAGATTATCAACCAGTAAATGAAAAACCTATTGTCTTAAAAATGGAAGTTTAATAAAGAATTCAAAATAATACATATGAGAAAGATCATCATAGTTTTCTTTTCTATCCTAATAGATATATTACTTACATCCTGTAGATACAATAAAATATGCATTGCAAACCATTCTTTTTTAAAAAGTACAACTGCCATCATAAATGATCCCCCACCCAAAAATGGAGGGCAATGGTAGAGTGTATGAAATATGATCTCAATTGGACCTGCATGATGGGTTATTTCCAGTGATGCTATAAGATTCTGAAAATCATATTAAACCGCAATGATGAAGATCACTTCACCTGATGGGTACAATACTTTATATGTCAATAAACATTGATTATTTTGGTATTTATTCTGGCTGTATAATCACAAAATGAACGAACTTGAATTCATTCTTTATATCCGTACGAATCCGGCGTATTGCCTCTGTGATTTCTTCAGTATCGAGATGTTCTTCAAAATCAATAATGAGCATCAATACCACTTCCTCTGGCGACTGGTAAGTTGACAGGATGTTTTTTGTTTTCACTACAGCAACATCCTTTTCTGCCAGCTGTGCAATTTTTTCTCTGGTTTCTGGCGCAATACCCTCCCCCATCAATAAGCTCCTGCTTTCTCTTGCCAGTATAAACGAAACAAAAACCAGCAGCAATCCAACAATCACCGAAGCAAGCCCATCCAATTCCGGAATTTGCAGCTGATGGCTAAACCACATCAATATCATTACAATGATCAAGCCTGCCACTGCGGCACCGTCTTCAAAAACAACAAGAAAACTTGAGGGATCTTTGCTTTTTATAATCGCGTCCCACCAACCAAGTCCATGACGGACTTTATTGAATTCTTTTACGGCGATAAACAAAGAAGTCCCTTCGAAAATGAGTGAAAGAAACAAAACAATATAGTTCCAGAATGGATCTTTCATCAGTTCAGGCTCAATAATGTGAGCAATTCCCTGATAAATGGACAAAGCACCTCCCAATCCAAATATTAAGATAGAAACGATAAAAGACCAAAAATACAGCTCCTTCCCATATCCGAAAGGATGGGACTGATCAGCTGCTTTTTTACTTCTCTTCAATCCATATAAAAGTAACAACTGGTTAGTAGTGTCCACCGTTGAATGGATCCCCTCGGAGATCATCGAAGAACTGTTTGTAAATGCTCCCGCAATAAACTTGGTTAATGCAATCAGCAGGTTTGCAGCCAGTGCACTGTAAATTGATTTTTTACTGTTGGCCATTCACTATTAAAATAAATAAGATATAAGTTCAACAACTAAAAGATTACCCTCCAACCGTCTTAAGCAATGAGGTATCCAGGGCACTAAACGAAAGTTCATACCTTCGTATTACTACCCTTATCCAATATAAATGGTTAAAAAACCCTTCACCCCTAACGCCAGCTTTTTTCAGCTTTCATCTTTGGTATTTTTGACCAAACTGATTCCCGCGATAAAGAAAACTATACCAATGACTCCCACAACAATAAGAGACATGGTGCCTACACCTTTATTGATGAGACCGTTTCCCACATAAATAAGGCCACCAATTCCCAGAACGGTTAATAGTGTGCCAAAAATTCTCTTTACGTTCATAATTTTTTATTTTATTTTGTTTTTAATAATCTTTCAAAAAATTAATTTGGAACTTATTGACTGGCATATTTATCAATTACCTTTTTAAGATCAATACCTTTACCAAGCACCGGCTTAAAAATATCACCTTCACTACTCATGCGTTCAATGGCATTGAAGATATGAAAATCTGTCATTTTTAATCCTTTTTTAACTTCATCCCAGTGAAGGGGCATAGAGACTGTTGCTCCTGGTTTTGGTCGGACGGAATATACCGAAGCGATGGTAGCATGCGGCCTGTTTTGCAGAAAATCCAGGTACATTTTCCCCTTGCGGTCTTTAACAGCCCTTTCCAAGCTGGTATAGTCAGGAAGCTCGCGATGCACCAGTGTTACAACAACCCGTGCAAATTCCTTACACTGTTCATAGGTATATTTATTAGCCAATGGAATATAAATATGAAGACCTGTTGAGCCGCTGGTCTTGCAATAGCTCGGCACCCCCATGTCATCAAGAATCTGTTTCGTGACCTGCGCTGCCTCAATGACCTGGTCAAAGGAATTCTTATCCGGATCCAAATCTATGATGCAATAAGTTGGATGGTCGGGCTTTTTGACCGTGCTGTTCCATGGATTCATTTCAATACAGCCAAGATTGGCCATGTAAAGCAATGTAGCCTCATCTTTTCCAACAAGGTAGTGCCGGTCTTTATCATCAGTTTCACTGTGATACAGGTAAGTATCAGCCCAATCAGGAGCTGTATCAGTGACATTTTTGAAATAAAAACCTTCACCTTCTATTCCGTTTGGAAATCGGTTCATGCTCTGTGGCCGCCCTTTAAGGTAGGGTAAGATAAATGGTGCTGCCTGATAATAATAGTTGATCAAATCTCTTTTCGTGATCTTTTCCCTGGGCCAGAATATTTTATCGAGGTTAGAAAACTTAAGCTCATGCTTATTGATCTTTCTGACCTGAGTTTTATCTTTAGGGTTTAATAAGGTCTTTCTGCTACTTTCTGCACGCGAATGGATGATGTTTGATGAAGTATCCTCCTTCACAATCTCCTCGGCAGGCTCTTCATTTTCAAGGACTACCTTTTTGGGATTCTTATCTTCCCGCATCCCCTCAAATGATGGATGCCGCATTATTCCGTCACTTGTCAGTTCAGTAAAGCTTACTTCACATACAAGTTCGGGCTTAAGCCATGTTACGGTCGCATGTGGTGGATTGGGTCTGAACCGTGAAGGTTTATTAACATCAGGTTCCTCTGCGAATGGAGCTTTTTTGATCATTAAAGGTTTAAAAAGTTCCATCATTTCTTTCTGCATCTTACCATTAAATCCCGTACCAACTTTACCGGTATAGATCAGCTTTTTACCTTCATAGACGCCTACGAGGATACTACTAAAGAGTTTGCCGGAATCGTCGTTAAGGGTATAACCTCCAATCACTACTTCCTGCCGTTTATTGGCTTTTATTTTGAGCCAATCGCGTGACCGGTTATGGGTATGGTATATACTATCCTTGCGTTTGGCCATGATGCCCTCCAGGCCAAGCTTTTTAGCCTCTTCCAAAAAGGCAATCCCTGAAGTTTCAAAATGTTCACTTATCAGTATGCTATTGTTTTGAGGCAGGACTTCTTTCAGTATTGCTTTACGCTCACAAAGTGGTAATTCTGTAAGATCCTTGCCTTTATACCATAAAATATCAAATACATAATATACAAGGTCGCCGTCCGCTTCACTGCGCCAGTTTTGGAGTGAGCCGAAATTGGCCATCCCGTTTTTCCCAAGTACAACGATTTCGCCATCTAATATGGCATCAAGATTCATATCTTTTAAAGTATCGTAGATCGGATAAAACTTTTCATTAAAGCTTTTATCATTCCGGGATTTCAGCTCTACCTTTCCATCCTTCATAAAAGCGACTGCCCGGTACCCATCCCATTTTACCTCATATATCCATCCATCATCATCGAAAGGCTTATTCACAAGGGTGGCGAGCATCGGCTCAACGCCTGTGTAAAAAGCTTGTTTAGGGGCTTTTTTAAGTATATCACTAATTTTTTTTGATGCTTTAGTCCCGTCTGCTGGAACAGCCTGCAATTGATCTGTTATAATTTCTGCTGCTTCTTTTACGGTGGCCTTTTTATCCTTTACTGTGGTGTTCTTTTTGATTATATTTTTGCCATACACCCTATCCGGAGCCTGCTCCATCTGGGCAATGGTCTTTTTTGAAATAACGGATTTATCTTTAAGCGTAACATCATCCTTGGTGGCATATTTATCATCAAGCTTAAATAACAGCCAGCCATTTTCGCCGCGGCCATGTGCCTTAACAAGAACAAACTCCCCTTTGAGCTTACTGCCGTTGAGCTTAAATTTTATTTTTCCTGAATAGAGCTGATGAAGGAGGCTTTTTTCCATCTTGGCAATAGCTCCGCCTTCAAAATCTACGGGTTCATAGGTTCCCTCATCCCAAACGATAACGGTGCCTCCACCGTACTGCCCTTTGGGAATGACACCTTCAAAACTACGGTAATCATACGGATGGTCCTCAACCATCATGGCAAGACGCTTGATATCCGGGTCAAGAGACGGGCCTTTGGGAACTGCCCAACTTTTTAGTACGCCATCCATTTCCAGACGAAAATCATAATGCAAATGTGAAGCATCATGTTTCTGCACAACGAATCGTAACTCCTTTCCGCCCGGCTTGCCGCCAAACGGTTCAGGGGTCTTTTCTGCGGAACGCTTTTCGCGATATTTAGATAAGCCCATTGTTTTACCTTTTAAAGTTCAGAAATTATACTGAGGATACCTTACCTGCCGTGGCGGTCTTTAAGATACTTTTCAAGCACTTTGCGGTCATTGGAGCCTGTTGCCCGAATCGCACCGGTAACTGCTTGTGACGAGACTCCCATTTTGTCTTTAAAATATTGAATTTCGTAATTCTCTGATCCGCTTACCTTGTTTCTGTCGGATATACCTTTTTTTGTTTTGTTGTCTGCCATGATTTGATGTTTTAAAGGATTAATATTTTGGTGATTAAAAAAATTGCAAAAATTAAGCCGTTTGGCGAATAATATTTACAGAAAATACAATCCAATCTGGCAAGATGAAATGCTGATCGTAAAGCAAGTTTACATTCCGGTATAAAATTTTATCAATGGCTTACATAATTTTTTTTAATTTTAAGAATTCATCCAATGATCTATAAACCAGTACATCATTAAATGATAAAGCAAATTGAGTATGGTAAATTTCCTCACTCCTCTAAACCTTTTAACCAAATGCCTGAATAATTATATTCTTTAGTATGAAAAACCATAAGTTGCCGGCACTTTTAATTATTATAACGATACTTTTTTCTTGTAAAGGTGAAAAGAAGGCGAACATGAGTTCGGTTTTCAATAATTCAGGTTTTGATAACAGCAATATTGATTCTACTAAAAGCCCATGTACAGATTTTGATGGCTTTGCTAATGGTAACTGGAAGAAGAAAAACCCGCTTCCTGCTACTGAAAGCAGATGGGGCGCCTTTGAAATTCTTGATCGGGACAATAAAGCGAAAATGCAAAATATTGTAGACAGCATAAGTAAACTGCCTACCCTCAAGTCAGGTTCAGAATCACAGCAGATAGCTGATTTTTACAGATCTTATATGGATACAGCCACCATAGAAAAATTAGGACTTTCACCGCTTGACAACTATTTTGACCGAATTGATCATGTTAAAAATTATACCGAGTGGATAAACATCACTGGGGAACTTCAAAAGCTTGGTGTACCCACTTTTATCAGTTATAAGGTAGAAGCCGATGCTCATAACAACGAAATGAATATCCTTTCGTTAGGGCAAGGCGGATTAACTTTAGGTGATAAAAGCTATTATGCGCTAAATGAACCTAAAAACACCACTCTAAAAGACAAAATGATCCGGCACATAGACATGATGGGCAAAAGCGCAGGCTTTAAAGATGCCTCTCCAGGTACCACAATTTACGAATTGGAACAAAGTGTAGCTCGTTTACAGCTATCCAGCCTGATGCTGCGCGATCAGATAAAAACCTATAATAAGATGTCTGTCCCGGAACTCAGCCGCATAGCGCCACAATTTAGCTGGGATGCGTTTTTAAAAGCACAGGGAATTAATACCCAGACTGTTATTATTGAAGACCGGGCGTACATGAGCAATTTAGCAACTCTCCTGTATAAAACCCCGTTAGCTCTATTAAAATTATACACCCGGTGGCAGCTTCTATCCCGTTTTGCACCTTACCTTCCGCAGAAATACAGCAACCCTCACTTTGCTTTTTTCGGAACGGTAATGGCTGGAAAAAAAGAACAAAAAGGCCGCACAGACACGGCAATTAAAGAGTTAGAGCAAGCACTGGGTATGCCTTTAGGTAAACTTTTTGTTCAAAAGTATTTCCTTAAGCAGGATAAACAAAAGGTAAGTGAAATGATTGAAAATGTACGATGGGTTTATCACCAGCGTATAGACAGCTTAAGCTGGATGAGTAACAGTACCAAAGCGTCGGCACACAAAAAATTAAACGCCATGACCTTTAAGATCGGCTATCCGGAAAAATGGCCCGACTATTCGGGGATCTCCATACAGCCATTACGTTTGATAGACAATGTTATTTCTGCTGCAGTTTTTCATCATAATGAAAACATCAATAAAATTGACAGGCCCGTTGATAAAGGCGAATGGCATGCAACACCGCAAACCGTGGATGCATTTTACGATCAATATACCAACAGTGCTTGTTTCCCTGCGGGTATTCTCCAGCCTCCTTTTTATAATCATAAAGCAGATGATGCTATAAATTATGGTGCCATAATTGCAGCGATAGGGCATGAAATAACCCATGCTTTTGATGACAGAGGTTCGAAGTTCGACGCGTCTGGTAATTTAAATAACTGGTGGACGGCAACAGACAGACGTAATTTTGAAAACCTCACAAAACAATATATTGATTATTTTAACCAAATGGAAGGGCAGCCGGGATTACACATTAACGGACAACTCACCATAAGCGAAAACATAGCAGATCTTGGCGGCCTTACTCTGGCTTATCATGCACTTAAAAAAAGTTATGATAAAAAAAAGCAGCCTGCACCCATTAACGGTTTCACCTGGCAGCAACGTTTCTTTTTAGGATGGGCCCAAATGTGGCATGGCAATATCAGTACTGAGGCTTTGCGTAATGAACTACTAACCAACCCTCATGTGCCTTTCAGATTCAGGATAAATGGCCCATTGACACAATTAAGGGAATTTAAACAAGCGTGGAACTGCAACAAAAATGATTCCGCCAATCTGGATATCAAGGGAATAGAAATTTGGTAACGCTTTTTCTGCTTTTCGGCCTGTGTTAAGATGCAAGGTAATGTCCTACTTCAATAAATATGTTATCGAACCAGAAGTAGAAAGCATAGCTGTTCCTGATTTTTCTGGGTGACTGGCCTATTGCTATGCCCCCTTCAATTAATTTATGATGGAGATGATCTACCTCATCCGGGCTATCTAAAATAAAGCCGATATGGAAATCTTTTGGATAAACGGTATCTCCATTTTTACTGCTCATAAGGACAAGTGTAAAATTTTCATTGTTTCTTAATACAGCAATTATATGCTCTCCTTTTACGATTTCACAAGTGAAGCCAAAATATTTTTCAAAAAAAAGAACCGAATTCATTACATCGGTAACGACGAGGTTTAAGTGATTAATGGTCATTATCTTAGTTTAAAGTTATTAATATCGAACATTCATTCGATTAAAAGTTAAAAAATTTTATACGCGCAGTGCTTTTACAACAAGCTCAAAAGTTTGACGTAAATTTTCGACAGTAAGCGAAAATGGTTTTCCGGCCATCGTAGCCTGATCAAGATGGAATTTAACGAGCATGTAAAACGGCCCGTAAGCAACCGTCCAAAATACTTCAACAGGCAAATCCGGTATCTCCTTACGCTTCACTGCGGTTTTGACAAAATCATTCATTGTTTTCCTGAAAACAGTTTGCTTCATCCCGTGAAAGCTGATGAGCGGGGAATTCCTGAACTGTTCATGGAAGCGATATTCCAAAGGATTCCGCAAAATATTTTCAAGCCGGTTTTTCCATTGAAGCCATAGCCCTTCTTCAAATGTTAATTGAGCATCAAATCCGATCAATGCATCCTTTTCAAATTTGTTATGCACATCAATATAAAGCTGATTCACCAGATCTTCACGGTTTTTAAAGTAAACATAGATAGTAGAAGGTGATATCTTAGCTTTTTTTGCCAGTTTCTGCATGCTGAATCCATCAAAACCGCTGTTGACGATCATCTTAACGGCTTCCTGCCGTATAATCAATTCCTTATTGTTATCCTTTAATCTCACGGTACAAATATAATCGAATAATCATTCGGTTAAAAACTTTTAACATTTTTTAAATTTAACGCCTGAAATTATTTAAACTTTAGGGAGATAATCATTTGTCATCATGCATGCATCAAAATAAAGCGTTTACTCACGGAAATATCAATATGTAAGAGTTTTTATCTTTATTTTTGTTTGCAGTGAACGGCCCAACATCTGTAAATACTCCAATCATCATTTTGAAAAATCATACCCATACAATCAGCCAATTCGAACTCCCATCTTCTGCAAAGGCAGGAATTATTATTGCGAACATGATGGATAAAGACAAAGAGAATCATGATGTATCCAGGCCTCACCGCGATGATCATTGTCAACTGATGTTTGCCATAAACGGCAAGTTTAAATTAAATATTGATTTTGAAATTATTGAGTGCACCGGACCAGTGTTACTTTGCGTCTTTCCGGAAGAAGTACATCATATGATTGAAGCGACTGATCCAGACGGATGGATGATCAGCTTTGATCCGTCACTGATCGGTAAGGAAACACTGCAGCTTTTAGAAGATAAAATCAATAATCCCTATTTGGTCCAAAAAGAATCTTCTTTTTTTCAGCAGCTTAAAGTTTTGATGGACTTACTTGAAAAAGTGCAGCTTGAAAACACAAATAACTATACTCAAAAAAGTATACATTTCTTATTAAATGCCCTTTTAAGCTTAATTGCAGGGGAGCTGGTTTCTAAATTACCTCTTGAAAAGTCCAGAGAAAATCGCAGCATTATCATTAAGGACACTTTTATAAAGCTGATAAAGGAGCATTTTAAAACCTGGAAACAGCCTGCACAATATGCCTCGGCTATCAATATTTCCGTGGCACATTTAAATGATACGGTAAAATCATTGACAGGAAGTCCGGTTTCCGTTCATATTCAGCAAGCATCGATACTGGAAGCTAAAAGATTGCTATACTTTACCGATAACAGCGTAAAGGAAATTGCTTATGAAGTTGGTTATGATGAACCTGTGTACTTTGGGAAACTCTTTAAAAAAGTAACTAACCTTACTCCTCTTGAATTCCGGAAAAAATTCCGTGATTAGGACTATGCTTCCCTTCATTTAAACTACAATTAAGACCGATAGCTGACTAATTTTGCATAGTAATTAAAATATAATGTTATGCAAAACGAAATCAACATTCCAATTATTATTGATGCAGTACGAAAAGCAGGAAATTCTTTTTTAAGAGATTATAAGCAAAATGCAGTTCCGCAGACTATGGATGAGCTTGTAAAACAATTAGAAGAAATCGATACATTGTGCATGAGCTCCTTAAAAGAAGATCTATCAAATCACTATCCGGATATTTCCTGGCACATTGGCGACGAATTTGATACCGATTCGCAAAGAAACCCGGCAGAAAAACAAGAATACTGGCTTTGTGATGCTATGGACGGAGCTATACAATACCTTCAGCATATTGCAGGCTGGACAATAAATCTGGCACTTATCCGCAATGGCAAACCTGTGTTTTCCGTAATTTTTGATCCGTTGGCCAATGAAATGTTTTGGGCACAGGATGGTAAGGGCGCTTTTATGAATGGAAAACCACTTGAAATCAGCCATAAAACAGATATGTCAGTTATGCTAGCCGTTCTTGAGTATGGACATCAGGATAAATCCGGTAATAATCTCAATGAAAAAATAGGAACTACAGCTACTAAATTGATTCAGAATTTTGGAATTGTCAGAAATTACGGTCCACACGGCCTTCAACTGGCTTATATAGGTGCTGGTAGAATTGACTTGTTTGTTCAGGAAGATCTGGATACCTATAATTGGATTGCAGGCTTACTGATAGCCAAAGAAGCGGGTGCAGCAATCCTGACCACAGATGGAACGCCCTGGAAATGGGGAAGCGAAAGCCTGCTTGTTGCACAACAGAATATTACAGAAAAATACCTTCAAATTAAATCCATAAATTAAAATGAATATAGCAATTATAGGAGCCGCAGCAGGTATTGGGCTGGAAGCTGTTGAGCTGGCGCTTCAGAAAGGACATCACGTTACGGCATTATCCCGAAATACCGATCATATCCCTGACCATCCAAACCTTATTAAAATCAATGGCAGCGCAACGTCAACAGTAGATTTGAAAAATGCAATAAAAGGGTCAGACGCTGTGCTTATAACCGTTGGAACAAAAAACAAGAAAGGGGTTACTTTATTTTCAGATATAGCCAAAACACTTATACAAGTTAGTTTTGAACTGAATTTCACTTCGCCAGTGTTGGTCATTACAGGTTTTGGGGCCGGAGAAAGTAAAAAATATGTAAGCTTTTTTATGAAGACCGTGATTTCTTTATTTCTCAAAGAACAGTATAGTGATAAAACAAACATGGAAGAGATCATCACAAAAAGTGCTGTAAAATGGGAAATCATAAGGCCGGGAATGCTTACCAACGGAAGTCCTACCTCTACTTTTAGAGCTATAACCGGACTTCAAAAGGGAATGAAAGTTAATAAGATCTCAAGAGCCGACGTTGCTCAATTCCTGATTTCTGAAGCCGAAAACCCGACCAGGATCAATCAATACGTTGCCCTGACCAATTAATTGGGAAACATCCGGTGTCATGGCCGCCGAAAATGTAACTTTTAATTTCATCTGCACTTCAGTTGTATGGCGGCCAGCGTAATGATCTGTAACGTCGGGATTTCTGTTTATTCGCCAACCCCATATTAGCTATTCACTTTTTAATATAATTCTTTATCAGAAAATTTAAAATCTTGTATTTTGGGCAGGGGTCTTATTAAAACTCTTTTTCTTCTTACTTTCAATGCTTTGGCTGAACCTGATATTTCATCAGTTTCGGTTCTGATCCCGGTGACCAGATCAAATTTAGTTTCTGTAAATATTGTCTTTTCATCGGTATAACCTTTGGTTGCATTATTAGTGAGCTTATCGACATGAATTAATTCAAAATTGCCATTGTTATATTTGAAGTCGTATGCAATATTTCCGCCTTTAATTTCACTCCACATTATTAAGATCCCTTTTTCAATAAAGAAATCAGGAATTTGATATCCATTAAATTTCCCCTGGTTTTCAACCGGATACTGGGGTTCGATAATCTTTGTTGAAGATACGGCCAATGCCAGCTTCCCGTTGGGTTGAGACAGAAAAATCTCTAATCTTAATGGTCTCGTTTCGTCCACTGTGTCCATTTTTACAGTGATTTTATCCATTTGGCCGTCATTATTTAAGTCTCCATGCTCTTCTCTGACCTGATACATAAAGTGGTCTTTGCTTTTATTATTTTGGGCCAATAGGATCACCGGGACTGAAATGAGTATGAATATAAAGTACCGGCAAATGTTTTTATCAATTGTAGTCATTATTTAGTTTTTATCAGAGAAGTTAAATATATTCCAGCAAGAAGTTTCTTTCATTAATCATATTGTGTTTGGCAAGATGGTCATCGGGACTAAAATTTTCTCTGATCACCCGGATTATCTGCAATACAGAAGATCACCGGAACTCATCTTACCTATGATCTGGTTCGCATACTCATTTTTTACAATATAAAGGAAAGCCTTTATGTGAGATTTCTTTTTTCCGTTATCAGTGCTTTTATTTGTCTGGCCGGCTTCAATTCTTAATGTATTGCTTTCATCGTCAGGAACTACACAATATTTAATTATCCGGTCTACTAAACGCCAGGTATAAATATCATAAGGTTTGATAAAAGCTTCTTGGCTAATTTTTGACTTCCCGTATTTCTCATCCAATAATGCTATAAATTTTTTAGTTTCTTTTAAGGAGATCTCCCCTGCAACAGCATTAAAAACCATCATCTTACCATCAACAGTGGTCGCGAAATTAATCGCATTAAAGTCAAAATCATCAAACCTCGCCAGAACATCTTTATTAGAAAAAATTTCCTGCCTGTATTCAATCCGTATTGGTTTTTCGCTTCCAATAAACTCTCCGTCATAAATAGTATCAACGCCTATAACCTCAGATTTTATCTGGTAATAATTGTCATACGTTTTGTACTTATCTTTATGTGAAAAATAGGTTGCTGTCTTATTATTAAAGTTAAAATCCTGCAATTCTATCGCCTGTTCCTTTTTACAACTTGTCAGGAAGAGTAAACAGATTAAAGCAAATATGATTTTTTCCATTGTTAATGCTGGATAAAGTTGATTGGTATATCGAAAAGAAGCCAGCTCTAATATATAAAATTTATCTGTATGTATTTAACGGCGTTATTATAAAAATTCATTTCTGTTCTGAAACATATTAATTTAATAAATTCAGTTTTTGTTCAGATTTTAGTTTTAATTTTAAATAAAAATACAGAATGAAAATACTCATTATCGAAGATGAAACTGCATTGAGTAAAAGTATTGTCACTTATTTAAAACAGGAAAATTATCTTTGTGAAGTTGCGCCCAGTTTTAAGGTAGCCCTTGAAAAGATTGGTTCTTATGATTATGACTGTATTCTGCTTGATATTTCATTGCCTGACGGTAATGGGCTTAATGTTTTAAAAGCATTGAAAGAAGATCATAAGACAGATGGTGTAATTATTATTTCTGCTAAAGATTCTGTTGATGATAAAATAGCCGGATTGCAATTGGGAGCCGATGATTATATCCCAAAACCTTTTCATTTATCAGAACTAAGTGCACGTATTGCTGCAGTAATTCGCCGCAGAAGGTTTAATGGTGGTAATATTCTGGTATTTCATGAAATGACCATAGACACAGTAGCTAAGACGGTAATTGTAAATGGCCGAATTGTGGAGGTAACCAGGAAAGAATATGATCTGTTACTCTATTTTACTATCAATAAAAACAGAGTTCTTTCTAAAACAGCAATTGCAGAGCATATCTCTGGTGAAAATGCCGATATTTATGACAACTATGATTTCATCTATGCACATATTAAAAATCTGAAAAAGAAACTAACCGCTGCAGGTTGCAATGATTATATTAAATCTGTGTATGGAATGGGATATAAAATAGAATATTAAGTGAAGCTAATCAATTACATATCGCGCCGATATATCATCTATGCCATTCTTATTTTATTAATAGCTATTCCTGCATTTTATTTCTCTTTGCAATATCTGATGCTGAAAAGTCTGGACGAAAATATGAATCACCAGAAAACATGGATTACAAAAAAGCTAGCAACAACAATACCTGATCATTTTATTTCTTTTGAAAACAATATTGTTGTCCGGCCAAGCCATAATCCTAACGTATTTGATTCCATATACAGCCAGCCCGTCTTTATTCCGGATGACAATGAAACGGTCATGCACCGGATTTTGCTTTCCAATACCGTTGTGAATGGTAAGCCTTATGAGATCAGGATTCAAAAATCCATGATAGAAGATGAAGACCTGCTGAACAGTATATTGGCACTGCAATCAGGATTGGTTCTATTTCTGTTGACGGGTCTTATGGTTATTAATTTTCAGCTCTCTAAAAAACTCTGGAAACCCTTTAATGATATTGTTGATAAATTGAATCGTTACCGGGTAGACAGTAATGAAGCCATTCAATTCATACCTACTCATATTGAAGAGTTTAAAAACCTGGGGAATTCTATTAAAACCCTTACAAAACGCAACCGAAAGCTTTATAAAACCCAGAAGGAATTTACAGAAAATGCATCCCATGAGCTGCAGACTCCCATAGCTGTCCTGCAAAGCAAAGTAGAATTACTCATGCAGACAATTCCGATCTCCCAAGAACAGGCAGATTTAATTGAGGACATTTCCATGGCCGGAAATAAAATACAACGACTCAACCGTACCCTCTTGTTATTGACCAAAATTGAAAACAATCAGTTTCCGGATATTGAAAAGCTAAAGATCGGGGACAGAGTTCAAAAACTGCTGGATCAATATGACGAGCCTGCACAGCAGAAAAATATCCAGTGGGACATCCGATGGGCTGGTGAGATTAAAGTGACGGCCAATCCCATACTCATTGATATCCTGATTGGAAATATTTTATCAAATGCTATAAGACATTCTAAAAACAACCAAGTAATTTCTATAAAAACATCGCAGCAAAAGCTTACAATTGCCAATCCTGCAAAAGAAAAGCTGGATGAAAAAGATTTGTTCCAACGGTTTAAAAAACAATCAGAAAACACCAGCAGCACTGGATTAGGATTGGAAATAAGCAAAAAAATATGTGACTTGTATGATTATAAAATCCAATATCATTTTGCCCAGCAGCAACATATCTTTACTATTTATTTTAAGTAAGGCAGCCAATTTGTAAGGGAATTTTTCAGCTATTTAAAAAAATTCAGGATCTCTACAGAATACCTTCCCACCTTTACCCTGGTTAATTTAAAAAATGTGTACAATGAAAATCACAACTTTAATAGTGCTGCTGGCGACAGGATTCGGTTCAATGGTATTTGCACAAGAAAAAAAAAAAAAGGGAGGAAATATTAAAATTCCCATAGCTGTAGAAAAAGCTTTTCAAAAAAGGCACCCCAATGGTAAGGCAAAATGGGAAAAAGAGGCAGGCAAATACGAAGCCGGATTCAAGCAAAACGGAATTCAGGTAAGCGAATTATATACTCCGGCAGGCGTATTGGAAGAAAGTGAAACAGAAATTGCAGTGGACAAGCTTCCCGCAGCGGTCTCCAAATATGTTGCACAGCACCAGTTAGGAACAGTCAAAGAAGCAGCCAAGATCACAAAAGCAGATGGTTCTATAGTATATGAAGCAGAAGTAAAGGCAGGAAATGCACTCTTTGACTCCAAAGGTAATTTTATTAAGATACAAAAAGATTAATCGTAGATAGACAGAATATTGAAAGAACCGGCTTAAACAGCCGGTTTTTTAGTTATAATTTATTTTATAAAAAGGCTATTCAGCTTAAAAAATTCAGAATTTCAACAGATTTGTATACCATCTTTGACTTAATAATTTGAAATAGCCTGTATGAACACAACCCACACCTATCCTGCGCAATGGTTTATCGTTCTGATCACTCTATTCCTTTGTTCTTCAGTAAAAGCACAAACAAAGTATACGCTTTCCTATTTTACTACCACAGCGCAAGCCAACAGTCCTTTGCTGAATGACTATAATAATCAGGTGATTTCCAATAAAATTGACAGCGCAAAATTAAGAGCCGCCTATGGCTTTATAGTCACCGGAGAAGCCAATGCAGGATACGCTCCAAACATTAGTGGCTGGGGATATGACAATGCCCTGACGAACGGGCAATCGCTCTTTGCGGGGGTAAAAGTGGTGAAAGAATTTATCAGCCGGAATAATCTCAATACAAGGTTAAAAGCTTATGATGCAGGTATCGCCCAGATTCTGGCACAAAAAAATCTTAGTATTCAAACTTTAAATAAGCAGATCACAGATCAATACATTGCCACCTATACCAGCCAGCAAAAATATGAATTGAGCCGGGAAATCATTGGCTTGCTCAATCAGGAGGATATGATTTTAAAAAAATTAACCCGGCAATCTGTCTTTAAGCAAACCGACTATCTGACTTTTAAAGTCACCTTACAACAAAATGAACTCACACTACAGCAACAACAGGCTGAATGGCAAAGCAATTATGCGCTGCTGAATTATCTGTCCGGCATTGTGGATACCCGTTTTCCTCCTCTGGACGCTCCAAGCTTTGATAAAGTCCTCTTTGCTACAGATTTTAAACAAAGTGTGTATACCCGGATTTTTGAAGCCGACAGTATGAAAATCAAAAATGACAGTGAGATTATCCAATACAATTACAGGCCAAAGATTACCGGATTTTCTGATGGAGGATATCAATCTTCATTGATACAGACCCCTTACAGAAACTTCGGATTGGGAATGGGTGTGGGAGTTTCTATTCCGATTTATAACGGTCACCAGAAAAAAATGCTCCTGCAGCAGAATCAACTCGCCCTGCAAACCCGCCAAAAGTATCTGGAACAGACCAAACGGCAATATCAGCAACAAATTTTTCAAATCCAAAACCAGATGGAGCAATACCATAAAATGTTAGAAATGGCCAACCAGCAGATCAATTATGCCAGAACCTTGGTTGAAGCCAATGCCAAGCAGCTTCCGACCGGAGATATAAGAATGGTGGATTTTATTTTATCCATTAATAATTTACTAAGCCTTAAAGGTAATATTATTCAGTACAATGCGACTTTATTCAATCTGCAGAACCAGATGCAATATCTAATTATCCAATAGCCATGAAACAGTTATTTTATCTGATCTCTGTGAGCATCCTTACATTCAGTTGTAAGAACACTACCGCTCCCGGAGAAACAAAACCCGCAGCAAATCCGAAAACAGAAGTAGCTGTTGCCTACCCTTCCGATACCATTCAGCTTCATAATGAGGTCACCCTGAATGCTGCTGCAACTTACCTTTTGAAATCGGATGCAAAAGCCAACAGTACAGGTTATATCACCAGTATGAATGTAAGGCCTGGTGACCGGATAAGCCGGGGATCTGTACTTTTCGGATTGCAGACTAAAGAAGCCAGGGCTTTAGGAAATACCATTAATACGCTGGATAAATCCTTCAGATTCAATGGAACAACAACAGTGGTAAGCCCGGCAACAGGATATGTGGTCATGCTCAATCATCAGATTGGAGATTATGTACAGGATGGTGAAATCCTTGCAACCGTTACGGATGCTTCCAGCTTCGGATTTGTTGTGGATGTTCCTTATGAATACCTGCAACTGATAAAAAATCAGAATTCCTTATCGGTAAAATTACCGGATGGAAACAGCCTGCCTGCCAAAATCGCCAAAGTAATGCCTTCGGTAGATCCTGTATCGCAGACCGTAAAAGTCCTACTCCATGTACCAGGAAGCAGCCGTATTCCGGAAAATCTGATTGGAACGGTCACTTTTTCCAAAACAACAGCATACGGTTTGTCAGTTCCCAAAATGGCAATATTGAGTGATGAAACCCAATCTTCTTTCTGGGTGATGAAAATGACGAATGATACAACCGCTGTAAAAATACCTGTTGTAAAAGGAGCTGAAACAGACAAATATATTCAGATCAAATCAGGAAATCTTACAGCAAAAGACAGAGTTATTATTTCCGGAAACTTCGGGTTGAGCGATACTGCGACTGTAAAAATCAAAAATCCTTAATCAGATGAAAAAATCATTCTTTGTAACCTACAGAAGTCCCCTGCTGATTCTGATTTTTCTGATCCTTACAGGAGGTATTTACTCTTATACCCAGATACAGTCTGCTTTATTTCCACGGGTTACTTTTCCGAAAATAAAGGTTATTGCGGATGTGGGCCAGCAGCCTATCAGCCAGATGACTGTAGGAGTAACTAAAGTATTGGAAAACACTATAAAAAAAGTACCTGGTTTAGAGATTCTTAAAAGTACTACCAGCAGGGGAAGTTGCGAAATTTCTGCCTTCATGTCCTGGAAGGTGAATGTAGACCTCGCGAAACAACAGGTAGAAAGCAGTATTAATGAGGTCAGAAATCAGCTGCCTCCGGAGACCAATATTACGGTAGAAAAAATGAACCCGTCTATTCTTCCGGTAATTGGCTATTCTTTGAATTCTGACATCAAAGATCCTATTGCACTTAAACAGCTTGCTCTGTATACCATTAAGCCTTTTCTCTCTCAGGTTCCCGGTGTAAGTGAAATAAAGGTAATTGGCGGCCAGGATAAGGAATTCCGGGTTTTGATGAACCAGCAGATGATGGCCCGTTTGGGAATCACTTCAGCAACAGTTGAACAAGCCATTAATACAACAAACTTTATTAAATCAAACGGATATTCTTCTGATTTCAGATACCTTTATCTTACCCTTACTGATGCTCAGATCCGAAATGAAAACCAGCTTAAAAACCTCGTGATCAGCAATAACGGCAACCGTATTGTTATATTGGGAGATATTGCAGAAATTAATATTCATCAGGCAAAGCAGTATATTAAAGTCAATGCCAACGGAAAGGAAAGCATCCTGATTGCCATCATTCAGCAGCCGAATGCTAATGTAGTGGAGCTGACCAAAGCTATGAATGCTAAGATTGATGATCTGCAGAAAACCCTGACGAAGGATGTGGCATTAAAGCCTTACTATGTGCAGGCAGATTTTGTAAATGATTCCATCAAAAGTGTAACAGATGCATTATGGATGGGCCTTTCGCTGGCGATTATTGTGGCTGTTATTTTTCTTCGTTCCTGGAAAGCCAGTGCTGTTATATTAATTACCATTCCTATTACGTTAAGTCTTACAATGCTGGTACTCTATACCATCGGACAGACATTTAATATTATGACTTTAGGAGCTATTGCAGCGGCTATCGGGCTTATTATAGATGATGCCATTGTGGTGATGGAGCAAATACATCGTACCCACGAAGAACATCCGGAAGAATCTTCCAAAACATTGGTTCAGAAAGCAATCAATTATTTGTTAAAAGCAATGGTAGGTTCTTCATTAAGCACTATTGTGATATTTCTCCCTTTCGTATTGATGAGTGGTGTTGCCGGAGCGTATTTCAAAGTAATGACTCATACTATGATTATTACTTTAATCTGTTCTTTCTTTGCTGCTTGGATATTGCTTCCTGTCATCTATTTATTTCTTTCCTCAGGAAAAACAAAAGAAAAAAACTTAAAACATCATGATGTAAAAGAAAGAAAATGGGTGCGATTTTTCATCAGAAAACCCATTTTCAGCTATATTTTCATCCTGTTCCTTATCATTATTACGGCTCTTATTTTACCTAATATCAGCACAGGATTTTTACCGGAAATGGATGAAGGCAGCATCGTTCTCGATTACAAATCACCTCCGGGAACCTCCCTGGAAGAAACAGACCGCGAGCTTAAAATAGTGGAAAAAATCATTGTTTCCAATCCGGAAGTCGCAGCCTACAGCAGAAGAACCGGTACACAGATGGGATTTTTTATCACAGAACCCAATACCGGTGATTACCTGATTCAGCTGAAAAAAGACAGAAACAAAACAACAGCTGAGGTCACAGATGAGATCCGGGCAAAAATAGAGGCTTCAGGACTTCCTTTAACCGTTGATTTCGGACAGGTCATTTCAGATATGCTGGGTGATCTGATGAGTAGTGTACAGCCGATTGAAATTAAAATTTTCGGCTCTGATCAAAAGGTCATTGAACATTATTCGAAAAAGGTAGCCGATATTGTAGGGAAAGTGAATGGAACTGCTGACGTATTCGATGGAATTGTTATAGCAGGTCCTTCGATGATTGTAACTCCCAAGCTGTCTGTTTTAGCTCAGTATAAAATTGCATTACCTGATTTCCAGAGCCAGCTTCAGGCCAATCTGGACGGAAATGTTGCCGGAAATATCTTTGATCAGGTTCAGTTCACTCCTATCCGGCTGCTGTATAACAGTAAAACCAATCAATCCCTCAATGATATCAACAACAGTATGATTTCTTTACCGGATGGAACCTTAAAACCTTTAAGTGAATTTGCAGATGTAAGCATCTCCAGTGGTTCTGCAGAAGTAAACCGGGAAGACCTTCAAACGCTTGGCATTGTAACCGCAAGACTGGATAATGGAGATCTTGGCGGTACCATTAAAGAAATTCAAAAACAGCTTGACCAGAAGATCAAACTTCCGGCAGGCTACTCCATTGTGTACGGTGGTGCTTATGCAGAGCAACAGCAATCGTTCCAGGAGCTCCTCATCATTTTGGGTATTTCCTGTCTGCTCGTTTTTTCTGTCATGCTTTTCCTATTCAGAAATATTACAGTGGCCCTGCTTATTTTATCTATTTCCGTACTGGGAATTTCCGGGGGAATACTTCTTTTGTATCTCACTAATACACCATTGAATGTAGGAAGCTATACAGGGCTCATTATGATGGTAGGAATCATTGGGGAAAATGCCATTTTTACATATTTACAATTTTACGATAGCCTTACTTCCAAAAGTAAAGAGCAGGCGATCATATATGCCATCAGCACAAGACTCCGTCCAAAACTGATGACTGCATTAGGGGCAATTATAGCCTTAATGCCCCTCGCTTTGGGAATTGGAACCGGTGCACAGATGCATCAGCCTTTAGCCATTGCTGTTATCGGCGGCTTTCTGGTAGCCCTGCCGCTCCTGCTTATCATATTTCCGACTTTATTAAACAAAATTCAATTAAAACCAACAGAAGAATGAAATTTTTAATCTTCCTTTTATTGCCTTTTATAGTATCCGCCCAGAATGACAGCCTCAGCAAACCTGTAAAAGACAGCGCTGTAGTAATTGCTGATCATCATATTATCAGAGATAGCTTGTCTATCCAAACTCCTTTTAAACTGAAGCCAAAACAATTTATCATCCCTGGTGTTCTGATCACTTACGGGGTTTTGGCTACAGAGACAAAGTGGTTCAAAAAAATCAATTTCGATACCCGAAATGAGATAAGGGAAGACCATCCTACTTTCCGGACCAGTATTGATAATTATACCCAGTTTTTACCGGGTGCTGCCGTTTTTGCCCTTCAGGCCCTTGGTGTAAAAGGAGAAAGTTCCGTAAAAAAAGAATTGATCGTATATGCTATGTCTATTGGCATTTCAACTGCGGTTGTTATTCCTACCAAAAGATTGACCAATCAGGAAAGACCCGATGGCAGCAACAACCAGTCTTTTCCCTCGGGACACACCACACTGGCTTTTGCTTCCGCCGAATTTCTACGTAGAGAATACTGGCATGTTTCACCGTGGATTGGCATTGCAGGCTATGCTGTTGCTACCGGAACAGGAATTCTCAGAATGTATAATAATAAACACTGGCTGGGTGATGTAGCCGCCGGAGCCGGTGTCGGTATCCTGTCTACAACATTATCTTATTGGCTCTATGATAAGATCCATATTGGTAAAAATAAAAACAATCAGATTCAGATCTTTCCAGGCTATAGTAACAGGCAATTCTCTATTGGTCTGATCAAACAATTTTAACAACTCTTTTTCAATTCACAATACAGATAAAGATTCCGCCATTAATCCATGTAAAAGCTTTTTTCATTGTATACTATTTTCCTGCAAGGAACAAGCTTCTGGTAGCAAAAAATTGTAAAAAGCGAACAGCATATTTCTATTTGAGTTTCAATCGTGATGATATTATTCGGTTTAAGTTAATTTTTAGCTTCCAAAAAATTTTGCACAAACTCAATAGCCTCCTTCCCTATATCTTCTGGTGAATTGTGACCACTGTATTCAAATTTTGCTGTGGTGCTGCCGGGAAATGTGCTCTCCCATCTGGAAAGGAACGGTTCAGGGAATGCTTTATCTTTAAGTCCCCAAAGCAATAAGACAGGAAGTTCCCGAAGGCTGTCCTTATTATCCCACAATAGGTTCAGCCAGCGATCTTCGGCCAGAAAAGATTTTGGAAAGACCCAGGTCCCCTTTCTGGTTTCGGGATGGGGAAAAGGTTCAATATAATGCCGGTGAACAGCTTTGGAATATTTTTTTTTATCTCCTACATCCATTTTCATCAATACTCTTGGAAAGAAATTGAAATATTTGCAGAGATTTCTTCCTAAAGCCGATCCTATAAATTTACTAAAACTCCGCAATGTTTTATCTTCTTTGACTGACCAAAACCAACTGTTAAATACGATAAGTCTTTTCACATTAGAAGGATTATTTTCAGCATAGCTCATTCCTATCGGTCCGCCCCAGTCGTGCATTACCAAAGTAATATCACGGAGACCCAGCGCCCTAATTACTGATTCTAAATTTTCAGCATGAAACTGCGGGAGATAAGAAACATCATAGGGCTTATCTGAAAGGCCGAATCCGAGATGGTCTATTGCAATACAGCGATGTGTTTTGCTGAAATGTTTGATCAGTTCACGATATCCAAAAGACCAGTTTGGATTGCCATGAACAAACAAGAGTACCTCACCTTCCCCTTCATCTATGTAATGGATTTTTCCCGATTTTGTTTCCATAAAATTGGAATTGAATGGATATTCTTCCCGGTTCAACCAGTCTGTATTCATTAAATTTTTCATTTTGTACATTTTTAAAATAAAATTTCTGCAAATTCTTTGGCAAACTTTTCAAAGCTTATCGCTCCGTCAGGAATATTCTGCTTTTCTTTAAAATAGTTTTCCAGCAGTCTGCCCTCCCGTAAAGCGATCCCCATGTCTATGATGTAGGTATTTGCCATTTCTGGTGTCATTCCCTGTTTTAGCAGATTTTCAAACAATATATGGTCTGGAAATTCAATCCATTTCAAATCCGGAATATTTGTGGCCTTTCCCAATATTTCGGCAATCTCTTTTCCGGTGATCTCGGAACTCACTACATACAAACCGGTTTTCCCATCGAAATTCCGGAAATGTATTGCTTCAAACGCCACGCGAGCAATATCATGGGGATGGGTTAGTGCCAGCCTGAGGTCTTCCCCGAAATTATTCCCTATGATATGGTGCTGGCGGATCATATCAATTGCCCCGTAAAAATTGGAGTAAAACAAACCGGGTTTGAGGTGCAGTACATTTGTTCCATTAATGGAATCAAGCAATTTTTCGTTATGGTAGTTGGCTCCCGCCGGGCCTGGTCCGTCTGAAAGATGTGAACCTATTCCGCTTAAGTTTACGACATATGGAATCCTGTTTTCAGTAATTGCCCGGGCATACACCGCTCCTACTTTTTTTATTTCTTCGGCTGTCCCATAACTTGGCGGAACCATCGTATATATTGCATCTGCATTTTTGAATGCCTTATGTATAAATACTTCATCATCCACCTTTCCAACAAGTGCTCTTGCGCCGAGCGCCCGGATTTGCTCTGCACTTTCATCTCTCGAAGTGACAACGGATACATCATGACCCTCATTGACTAATTTTTCTGTCAGTACTCTGCTGATATTCCCTACTGACCCTGTGACTGTAACGTTCATATTTTTAATGTTTTAAATGTATTGTACAAATCTAAAATTATACTTACTTTTGTACAAGTACTGACCCCAAAGTAGGTATAATATGACTGCAATCAAAAAATCTTCCGTCATACAGGAAAATAAAGGCAATGCCCACATATCATGTCCGGTAACATTTGTTATGGAAAAAATCGGAGGATATTGGAAACCGATCATTATGTTCAATCTGTTATCGGGTACCAAAAGGTATAGTGAACTTAAAAGATCAATTGATACAATAACAGAAAAGGTTCTCATCCAGCAGCTAAAACAGCTGGAAAACGATGGATTGATAATCAGAAAATCCAAACCGGTAGTACCGCCCCATGTTACCTATGAGCTGTCAAAGGCAGGTAAAGATTTATATCCTGTGCTTCGGGAGATGGCAATTTGGGCCACCCAGCATGGAGAATCTTATCAACCGCAGTTTACAAAGCAGATGGCAGATTTTCCTGAACGTGAATAGAGAGACAGGATGTAAAAGCAATCTACAGTTATTGAAAAGCCTTAAAAAATCAAACAATTCTTCTACACTGATTTTTTTCTATACTTAAATAAGAATATCGGATGACTTATTAATAAAGACAATGCTTTAAACCATTTTAAAAGATAAAACCGCCTGTAATAGCGGTTTTCTCTTCGATTTAAATGATTTCATTGCTAAAACAATCTGTTATGCAAAGATCTCAAGGCTTCTATTTTGAAAGAAGATGGTACTAATAATGAAATATTATTTTCACTTCCTCCATAAGAAATCATTCGTATAGGGATGTGTTTTACGGCTTCAGAGACAATGGTTGCATATCCATGATTGTTTTTTCTGAAATCGCCGACAATGCATATTATAGAGTGTTCACTATCGATTTCAACTGCCGAGAAGGAGTTCAGTTCTTTTACAATTTCAGAAAGGTAATCCGTTTGGTCAATGGTAAGCGATACGGCCACCTCAGAAGTCGTAATCATGTCTATAGGTGTTTTATACCGTTCAAAAACTTCGAAAACCTTTCTCAAAAAGCCATATGCCATAAGCATACGTGAAGACTGAATACGGATTGCTGTAATACCATCTTTGGCTGCAATGGCTACAATCTGATTCTGATTGGTAGTTTCTCCCGAAATCAGGGTTCCGGCTGCACTAAGATTCATGGTATCCAATAATCTCACAGGGACATTATATTTTCTTGCAGGGAAAACGCTTTGCGGATGGAGGATTTTGGCTCCAAAATAGGATAGCTCTGCCGCTTCATCAAAACTGAGTCTGGCAATAGATTTTGTATTCTGCACATACCTGGGATCGTTGTTATGGAACCCATCAATATCTGTCCAGATTTGAATTTCTTCTACCTGCAATGCTGCTCCCAGTAATGAAGCTGTGTAATCAGAGCCTCCTCTTTGCAGATTATCAATTTCACCCTGAGCATTTCTGCATATATATCCCTGGGTAATAAATAGGGTTTGTTCCGGATATTTTGCAATTTCAAGACCCGCCTGTTTTCTGATGTAATCAATATCGGGTTCCTTATCTTCATCAATCAACATAAAATCTAAGGCTGATAATAGTACAGATGAGATATTTTTTTCCTTTAAATGTAAATGAAACAGAGTAGTTGAAATAATTTCACCCTGTGCAAGAATAATGCGTTCTGCACTGGATGTGAAGTTTTTATTTTTGAACTGATAAAACAGATCAAAAATCTGATCAATAAAAGATGAAGCTTCCAATATGCCTTCTTCAGTCTTAAATAAATCATTTATGAATTTTCTATATTTTTCATATAATCCATCAATGTGTTGATGAGCTCCTTCAATATCCTTATTCTCATACAGCTCGGATAATTTTACCAGATCATTTGTTGTACCCGAAACAGCTGATAAAACAACCAGATGTTTATCCGTGGCCTGAGATCTGATAATAGGTAATAACTGTTCGATCCTTTCCGGGCTTCCTACTGAAGTCCCGCCAAATTTCAATACTTTCATAATAGATTAAATTGTTAAAAATTTTTTCAAAAAAAAAAGAGCTTGTCGTGATGACAAGCTCCTGATGTATTTAGTTTCTAACCAATAGGAAAATGACTCACGACGTTCGACGTAAGCACTGTTTCTTTCCTTTTTTTAAGTTAGATAGTATCATTTTCTTTTTTTTGCTGGGCAAATATACAAATTTTTGGTAATCTATAAATAATTTGATTCATTTCAATGGCTGAAAGTATTAAAACTTTAAAATAAGTATTCATTAATACTGCTCTACTTCTGCTATTGTACTGATTTGATTTGTATTCTGAACAGAATCGTTTAAGGTATCAATATACATAAAAATGACTGCCTTGCGGCAGCCATTTTTTCTATTTTTATGATATTTCAATCATTCTGGGTGGTTTCTGCTTTGCATCCTCCTTCTTGGGAATAGTCAGTATAAGCAGCCCGTTTTCGTATTTTGCATTAATGTTATCCTGGTCAACAACATCTTTCGGAAGCTCGAAGCTTCGCTGGAAGGACTGATAACTGAACTCTCTTCTTGTAAAGTTCTGCTCTTTTGTTTCGCTACTGTCCTGTTTTGTGGACGAAATGGTAAGCAGATTACCATCCAGTTTGATTTGAAAATCATTTTTATCCATTCCGGGAGCGGCAACCTGAACTTCATATGCCTCTGCGCTTTCCCTTATATTTACGGATGGTACTGTTGTACTGGTAGAAGAGTAATTGTTATTTCCCCAGTTAAAAAGTTCACGATCAAAAAAATCATCAAAGATGCCTGGAAAAACCAGGTTTCTGTTTCCGTTTCTTCTCATTAGATTATTCATAGTAATCTCTTTTTAAATAAGTTTAACAATCATTTAATAACACGTCAGCCGGCCAGCTGTACTTGAAATCCATCAAAAAAAATACCAGCTGTCAAAATGTGATATTTTTTCCACATTACTGCCAAATTTTCAGTTTCTAATCTACAACAGCTGTCTGTAGATCCTGTTTCCCGTCTGTTTTCTCTTCCTTACTTTGAGATCAATTTATTTTTACGAAACATAGCGGAACAACTGATCCAAATGGTAGACAACAGCAGGGATAAACAGGTAATACCCAAGCCGGCTTTATAAAGATCATACCCAACCATTCCTGTTTTATAAGCAATGGAAAGTGCAAGGATTCCAAATTCTCCCGTTTGAGACAGCAATGCACCGCCATAAAAACTGTCTTTCCAGCTGAAGTTCAATATCCGGAAGAATATGGATGACATGATACTATTGCTGATCAGTACCACTAAAGTTCCTACAGTGATAAGTGTATAATTAGAGAACAGATAACTGAGGTCTAACCGCAAACCAATGGATACAAAAAAAAGCGCAACAAAGAATACCTTAAAGGGCATCAGGGAATGTTCGAGCCAGTGGAAAGCCCTGATTTTTCCAACCACAACTCCGGCAATAAAACTTCCCAGTGCAGCACTCATACCCACCATTTCTGCAATAAGACCAAACCCAAGACAGATGAAAAGTCCGGAAAATACCTGCAGATCATGGTCGTTTTCAAGAAATGCACTTGAAAATCTGATTTCCCTCAGGTGTCTGATCTTTCTGAATATTAAAAATATACCAATACAGATCGCCAGGGGAACTACAAAATTCAGCATATTGAACTTTTCACCATTCCAAAACTTCAGCAAGGTCAAAGCTGGCGCAAGGAGAAGGTCCTGCAGCAGCAAAATATTAAGTATAACAATACCAAATGCACTATGCAGTGTTCCATGCTTTTTCAGAAATTCAACAACAACTGCTGTACTGTTAAAAGTAAAAAGGATTGCGATGAGCAAAATACTTTTAAAATCAAGATTGAGTATCCAGCCAAGCAAAAAAGCAAACATAAAACTCAGCATTATTTTGATGCTCTGCGCCAATACCGGTTTCATAATAAGGCTCTTTTTATTGGGAACATTGATTTCCATCCCGATAAAAAACATCAGCAATAAAATCCCGGTCTCACCGACTGCCTCTATTTCTTCAGGTTTGTCAAAAACCCTGCCTCCATAAGGCCCCAATAATACACCTGCTATAATATAAGCAATAAGATAGGGCTGATTCAATTTTTTCAATAAAAACATCAGTCCTAAAATTGTCATACACAAAACACATACTGTCCAAAGCATATCTCTGTAACTGTTATATTTACGTATTACAAGTCTTAAATTCAAGCTGACAACCGTCTTCCAAACGGCTTGTTTAGTAATGCATCTTTACTATTTGTCAATAGTAAAAAGCTGGCTGGCCTTTCAGGCAGCTACAAAAAAAATACCAGTTAAAATAGTATGATATTTTTTCCGGATAACTGTCAAAATTTCAACCTTGCTTATGCAAATCTACAGACCAAATTTACTTTCCAGGTACATTATAGGGAACAAACCGATCCCACTCCCATGGGGTAAAGGTATCTCCGATCAACTTTTCCAGCAATTCCTTAAATATCCGCTCACCGTTTCCGCTGTTGCACATAATCACTATAGCGGTTTTCTTTTCGGGGAAACTGATGCTGTAGTTTCGCCAGCAGTCATCATGTCCGCCTTTAAAAAATGCAGGCCCGTAAGGCGTACTTATTACGCCCCAGCCTAAACCGTATGAAAGATTAATCTTATCATCACGATGAGTAGTTTCATCAAGCATGGTTGGAAATTCATATACAGAACGAATCCGGATCTGCGGTCTTAACATCTCACGAAAAGTTTTTTGGCTGAGCCCTTCACGACGAAGGACATATGAAATAAAGCGCGCATAATCGCTGATCGTGGTAAGCATTGATCCCGCTCCGACTGCTCTTTGTGAACGCACTTTCCCACCGGAATTTCCATCTTCACCATACCCTATTGCTGAGTTAGCTTCAAATTCAGGCTGCCAAAAGTAGCTGGTTCTGTTCATTGCGGCCGGCACAAATAATTCCTCACGAGCGATAGTTTCAAGATTTTTTCCCAGGTAAACTTCCTCAATGCGCTGCAGCAGTTTAAATCCTTCACCTGAATAGGCATAACGGCTACCCGGCTCAAAATATAAACGGTTAACTAAAGTGGTATCACGCTGCCCCGTTTTAACATTCATCCACCAGACATTCGGCAAACCGGTAGTATGACTAAGGCACATTCTGGGGGTAATTTTCTTCCACCGTTCATCTTTTTCAAGCTCCTCATAGTTGCCATATTCATGCAGCGGCTTTTTTAAGTAATGAACCAAAGGTTTATCCAGATCAATGAGCCCTTTCTCTGCCAGCCGCATATTTATATAAGCAAAAACAGCCTTACTGAAGGAAGCTCCATACATCACAGTACTTGTATCAAGCGGCATATTTTTCTCTTTATCTTTAAAGCCATAAGCCTTTTGGTAAGAAACCCGGTTATTGTTAAGGATAGCAAGTTCAAGCCCTTCGACCTTTGCGGCTGACATCAGGCGCATAACAGTGTCATCAATCTGTGGAGCAGCTAATGCAGTTCCATCAAGCCGTTTTATAACACCAGTCTGTCCTGAAACGGATATGCTTATAAAGGAAGCCAGCAATACCATAAGTATCTTTGAACAAGCCAGTTGCTTTTGTAAAATAAGTGTTTTCATATTGATAAAATTAAAGATGTATGTATTCGTTTTATTTTTTTGCTGCTAACATAATATGAGGACTGAAACATAGCAGCTCGCGGTCGCGTTCGGTCAGCTTAATCAATTCCAGGAGCTTATTTCTTTTCGCTGTTTCTGCCCAGCTTTGAAAAAAATTCCCGTCTATCCAGGCAATACCTTCAACAGGCAATAAATCAAGCGGTTTAAATCCGGCGGCAGTACACTCGGCAATTAATTCAGAAGGCCGGTGACAATAAGCTTTTGGAAGCATGAATGAATAATTTTCCGGTGGAAAATGAATACCGGAATTCAACTCGGAGACGCACATGGCAAAGAGCTTTGGATCATGTATAAGCCCGCCTTGTAACACCGCTATTGCAGATGCCGAATGGGTAATTCCAAATCCTAAAAGAATGCCTCCTTTTTTCAGTACCCTGCCAGCTTCTTTAAGGGCATCCAGGCGTTCTTCCAACTCCTGCAGATGATAAAGGGGCCCGTGAAGAATGACTACATCCTGGCTTAAATCGGGTAAAGGCAATTTGCGGGCTTCCGCAAGAATACATTTGAATGCGTTATTTGTACCGGAACGTTTTTTTGCCTGCTCTATGTGTTTTTTCACCGGATCAATTAACGTTACGTTATGTCCTGTCCCCGCAAGCCACGCTGCATAATGGCCGGGGCCTCCGCCAACATCTGCAATGGCACAAGATCGATTAAGGTAACGTTTGATTAGTATTTTGCATCGTTCAAATTCCAGTGGTCCCAAACCGGTGGAAAGTCTGCTTTCTTCCTGTCTTTTGTTGTAAAAATTATCGATTGAAGCGTCTATAAGATTCATAATTGTTTCTTTAAAATTAGTATAGAGATAATACACCGGTCTTTGAAAAGGCCGGCAATAATGACGCAGAAGGCGTCCGCTAATATTTAAGAAACAATTCTAATATTGTAAAGATAAAAAATATAAGTTTATTATGATTACGATATTAATAATAAATCATATAAAAACACTGTGATTAGACACCGAACATGGCACCGAAAGTGAATATTCAGACTTGGGAGCTGAATTGAAAGGATTACAGAAGAATGTTACGCGTGAGAATACTGAATATTTACAGTAAAGTAGATTTTCAATGTTACCTGTTTAATTTGTTTACATCGGAAAACTGCTAGTAAAAAATTTATCAGTACAAAATCCGCCGTCCATCAAGTTTAAGAATATTCTCCTCTGCCATCTTTTTAATGGTACGTATGACTGTTTCCACACGTAAACCCGTTAAATTGGCAATCTGCTGCCTGGTAAGCGGCACCTGGTAAGAATAAGGTTTTTGGTTGAGTGCGCTTTCTTTGTAATAATCCATCAAAGATTTTATTTTCAACACCGGGTCTATGGCTGAATTATTAAACAGCATTACATATTTGTAGAAAAGCCGGTCTGAAAGGTATCGGAACATGGTAAAAATCAATTCCATATTTTCACTCAGCATACGTAAAAAATCGGGTTTCGGTAATTTAAGGATTCTGCAATCGGTTCTTGCAATGGCATTCATCGGATAATTTTTATCTCCGAAAAGTAAAGATTCTCCAAAGCTTTGCCCCTGGGACATAATATTCAATGTGAACTCTTTACCATCTTCATGGTAATTATTCAGTTCAACGGTTCCCTTAACAATCTGGTAATAATAGTGGGGAACACTTCCCAAGTCATAAATAATTTCCTTTGCTTGATAATCCTCGTATACTGCTCCATATTCAAGTAAAAGATTTTCATCGATGATCATATTACTTAGTTATTTGTTATGTTTCAGAATGAATATCTCGGTAGAATCGGCAGTATTTTCACAGCAAATTTCAGACCACTCAGATTTATTTTCATTCTTTCCAAGGATGAAACAATTTTTGACTCGGGAAGTTATACTGTTCTTATTTAATTGTTATGGTCATATTAGGAACTACAATATCACCTGTCAGTCCCGTGTAACGCTGTGCGAATATTTCAACATAGTCATTGGTGGATAATTCTGTAGTCCCATTAATAGGCAATACCACAATGTCATTTATAGCAGCCCCACGCCCATATACTTTATACTGGCTGATTGCAGTTCCGTTCTTTGCAATATAGATAATATACGTTCCTGCAGCCGGAACCTGGAAAGATACAGAACCTGTCACCTGAAAAATTCTTTTCTTTTTGCCGACATATTTCAGTCTGTTAGGAATTCCGTCAGTAGTAAATCTGAATAGATTAGATGAAGTAGAAACAGATGAAGCAGTACCTATTTTGACGATATTGCTGGGATTAGAACTGTTAAAGGTCACTCCTATCCCGGTTCCCACCGCATAATCTACAGAAAAATCTCCAACGGCATTAGTATCTGCTTCAGTAGGAAGTCCCGCTGCTCTTACCGTCCAGCTGTTATTAAAATTGTATCCGGAGTAGGTTCCGGTTGTGTAAGGTTTAACATACCCTGCTGTATTGGTCCCTGTAAATACCACAGATTCCATAACAGCATCACCTGTAATGGTAAGACCGGCTGTTGACACATCAAAACCAATTGCCGAACCGTTAACCTGGCTGAATCCCCCTTGTTTCTCGACCGATGAAAAAGTACCCGTTAGCTTTTCATAAGTTCCCGAATTATTCGCCGCCCATCCCATATTGCTGAGCAGCAGCTGACCTATATTATTGTAGGTAATACCATTGGAATTTCCGGTAAACTGGATGATGCTGAAAAACACCAGCCCAAGTCCGGAAATGATTCCCACGCTGCTTGAGTTTGCCACTACACTATCCCTGAAGATCAGATTCTGGGTAGCTGTTCCTGATATATTAAAAACATTTCCGGATGCTGCATTAAGGGTGACACTTCTTATACTACCGCCTGTTGTCCCTTCAAAAATGTTTCCGCTTGTTCTTACAATAATATCGTTATTAGTATCAAGACCATGTATGTAGGCATTATTAATTTCTATGGGCTTGTCAAAAACTACCTGCCCATTAATCTCGTACAAAGTATCAGCATTCAAAAGGTACTTTGCACCTCCTCCTGCACTTAACTCTGCTGCCAGCACTGTGGCTAAAACATCAGTAGATTTTATCCGTTTAAAATTCAGCCTCTCAACAGCATTACTTCCTACCGGATACCATGCTGCCGAATTTCCAGCATAGTAATAAAGCATTTTTAAGGTCGTATCATACACAATTAGCCCATCCGCGGGCGAAGCAATAGCAACCCTCTGAGCTGTTGTCAGGCGTGGAGCCAGCAGTCCGCGGGTTGTAGAGTTAAGATCTAAAATAGAGCTGGGATCCGGGGTTGTGGTATTAATTCCGACCTGCCCCCGAACTAAGAATATTGCAAAGAAAGCCATCAATAAAATAAGATGCTTTCCTGCAAAAGAAATTTTCTTTGTTTTCATATTAAAATATTTTATGGTGTTTGTGATATGGGTATGGTAATCCATTGATATAACAATGTACTGAGATAACACTCATGCGTGTTTCCAGGTAGGTATATCTGAACGACAGTCAGTGAATTATTAAAACTCTACAGTACTGTGTATTTTTCGTAGAATGGAGAGATCCTTGTTCTGACAATAATTAGACTAACGAGATCATTGGATATCAGACAGGATATCGTTATTGTTTTATACCATTTATAAATCATAACAGTAACCCAGTGGCCTCTCTCAATCAATCTGTACATTTTTTTTTTAAAGTACAAAATAACAAGATCCTTTCTCTTGCCTTTTAGCGAAAATAAGTCTATCATAATCTTTGGTAATTTTTAGTTTAACAAATTTTTATGCTGTCCTTATTTCATGGAGTAGTTTTATTATTCCAAATGTAGTGAAATAGCAATATATATCTTATGACGTTGATCATAAAGGCAAAGCTGTCATGAAAGAGTGTATGAGTATTAACCACTGCATACTCAATCCGGCCCTGTATTTATAGCCGGCATACGTCAAGGACATCTTATATCAAATAATTAAACCTCAATACATGAAATATTGAGGTTTTCTTAGCAAATTTGATGAACTCTTTATACAAAATTGTGTACCGGCTTTAAACTTTGAATTCCGGATCAATTATCAAAAGATTTCACATTTAAATTTAAAATCAGTTTGATTAATGATATCATCAAAATGTACGGGAATATCAGTCAGTAAACCGGAAATATGCAACTACTGCAGACAGGATAAAAATTAAAGTCAACAAAGGAAACATCTTATATTCTCTCTTCTTGGCATGAACAATCATGCCTGCTGCCATTATGATGCAAAAACAGACTGCTGTAACAGGAGTAAGGATCGGGACAATACCCGTAAGCCATGGAAATATAATACCTATACAGCCTGATAATTCAAGGATTCCCAACATTCGTATTGGTATGATAGAGTCGCTGGATTTTAAATGTCCGTCAGAAATGTGTTTTTCTTTACTTCCGGTAATTTTTCCAAATCCCGGCATAATAAAAAATGCAGAAAGAAGCCCTTGCATTATCCACAAAGTTGTATTCATTTTTGTTCTTTTTTTGAATTAAAAATAGATTTTGATAAAATTGAAGGTTGAGCATAGTAAAAAGAATACTCTAAACAAACGTAAAGTACTCTGCAACAAGATTTTGTTTTACAAAATTTCGCTCTTAATTTCCGGTTAATCTTTTTTCGGCTGGTCTAACCAAAGATTGATATCCTCCATTTTGTGGATTTGTATAAAGTAATAACTGTAAAGGTAGTAAAAATTATTTGAGAAAAGTTTATTAATTGAACCCGCAAACAAGCATTATACTACACTCAATAATTATCAGTACAATCTATTTACATCAATGCCCAAATTCATTTGTAAACTCTGGCAAAACAAGCATTAAAAAAGCCCCCCGTATAAACGAGAGGCTTGTAAATATAACGAGTATAATAGTTTTATACTGATTAGATTATGCCAATTTTACATTGATAGCGTTCAAACCTCTATCCCCTTTTTGTACATCAAAAACGACTTGGTCGTTCTCACGGATGGATCTTGAATTAAGCCCTGAAGTGTGTACAAATATGTCTGCACCACCTTCTGATGGAGAAATAAACCCGAAGCCTTTTGCTTCATTGAAAAATTTTACTGTGCCTTTTTGCATTGTAATAATTATTAAAATTAAATATGATGATATCTGTATACTTTACAGATCGCATGTTCGAAAAAATAGGTATTTTATGGAGTAGATCAAGATTTCTGTTTCCGCTGATCAACTTATTTGCATAACTCCCATATGATCTATTTATAAAAAATAGCATTGGCCAGCCTGCAATAACACTTCTTTTTTTAATCTGAGAGATTCAAATTCTCGTTATTAAAAAATCGGATTAATAATTTGGGAAGCTGTAGAAGCAATACTGAAAGATATAAATGGTGGTTTAAACAATGTCAGTTTAGCTAAGGCAGGGACCTGTCTTATGAATACTTTGCAAATGTACATTAAATTAATTGAATGTTATACTATATAAAATATTGATTATCATTATTTTATTCGTAGCTTACGCACACAAAGAGTTATTTGCAAATGCGGATGATTAAAATATCGTACTGATGCAGACCCATACAGTGACACCGCAGACCCAGCCCCAAACACTTGAGTCACATTCTTCCTTGCAAGTACGGATCGCCTATTTCATAATGGTACATCAAAAGCCAGATGTTTTCAAGGCTATGTTCAAAAAAATATATACCCGTGACCGGTTTTATCTAATCCATATTGACAGGAAGGCAGAATCCAGTGTAACAGAAGAAATACAGTCTTATCTGGTATATTTTTATTTTTGTTCTTTTCTGCATTAAAATGGATGAACCTATGTTGGAAATATACTTTGGACTATCTTCATAAGTTAACTACATTCTCCCAAAACAGAATTGCTGCTAATAATAAACCAATAGATGGAGAAAAGCATTTATTCCTTACTTTTACAGACTATTTAAAAGAAACCATAAACTTTCGGTACTTAGAATGATAAAAGAATTTTCCTACAAACAATTTGGCAATCTCGAATTCAGTAAATCGGCTATTCAGGCTGAAGCTCTCAATGCAATTAACGACCATATCAAAGTCCTCTTTATACCTCAAAAAGCCATTATTCAGGTTGATTTTCAACAAATAGAGATGAATACCGACGCTTTATTATTTATCAACCCGGAAGTAGTCCTGAAACCCTGCGAAACTATTGGTGGCGAGCTCCTGCATTTTAACAAAGACTTTTACTGTATTGAAATCCATGACCAGGAAGTCGCCTGCGATGGTATTCTGTACAATAATGTGTTTGAAATACCTTTTATTAATTTAAACAAGGAGCAGTCGGATGATATCAAAAAAATAATTTCTGATATTCAGGCAGAAATGAAAAACGAGGATTCCAGTACTGAGGAAATGTTGAGGGTTCTTTTAAAAATGATTATCCTGAAATCTACACGCATCTGGAAACAGCAGCATCAACTATCCGAGAAGGAACAGCAGGCGGACGTACAGTTTTTAAGAAAATTCAGCAAGTTGGTTGAACAACATTATAAAACGCTTCATACGGTTGCAGATTATGCGGACCTGCTCTGCATTACGCCAAAAAACCTGAGCAAAAAAATAAGCCTGGTAAGCAAGGAAACTCCGAATGAAATTATAAAGAACCGGATTATTCTTGAAAGCAAAAGGCTTTTAGCCCATACTTCAATGAGTGTCAAAGAGATTGCTTATAGCCTGAATTATGAAGACGATGCGTATTTCGTGCGCTTTTTTACAAAAAATACCGGCTTCTCTCCCATCACTTTTAGAAAACAGTTTTAAATCCGAAAGGAAAAAATATAAAAGCACGATCTATATGATTGTGCTTTTTATGTTATAAGGCTGATTTACGCCATTTTTTAAGAAGTAAAATGTACAATTCAAAGCGAAAGCCGTCCATTGTACCGGTTTAAGTATTACGCCAACTTTGTCATATCAAATAATAACAATCAAATAATATTTAAAGACATGAGAAATTTACTTTTAACAGTTGGATTATTTACGACATTAATTTCTACCGGTGCATATGCACAGCAATCAGGGATCAAGCGTACAGACCTCCAGAAGCATGATATTGGCATCCCCGGATATGAGACTATTCAGGCCCGCATAGATCTGGAACCTGGCACAGCCGTCGGCATGCACGCCCATCCCGGAGAAGAGGTTATTTATGTACTCGAAGGTTTATTTGAGTATCAAATAGAAGGTGATCAGCCTGTTGTTCTTAAAGCCGGCGATGTCCTTTTTATACCGGCCGGAAAAAATCACTCTGCAAAAAATATTGGTAAGGTTCAGGCTGCTGAACTCGCAACATATATTGTCAGAAAGGATAAGCCATTACTTATATTCAAAAAATAACCGCCTAACGGGAATTGGCACGTCCCGAAATTAAAAAAAAGAAGCAAGCTTATATCAAAGTTATCATGCCGAGGCCAAGATAAAGAGAACGCTTTAATCACTCAATAAAGAACGCACATTCAACAGTTTGTGCGTTCTTTTTTTGTAAAACGATATGAGCATTTGAAAATACCTGCTTAAGCCCGCTTCATTACATTTTTCAGCGGGAGAAAAATGTGCAATTCAAAGCGAAAACCGTCCATTGTAACGCCTTAAGAATTACCGCAACTTTGCCCTATCAAAATAACAATAACAACATTAACAAATAAATATTTAAAGATCATGAACAAGTTTACAGTAAAAGACGGAACAGAAATTTATTTCAAAGACCTTGGCGAAGGACAACCCATTTTCTTTCACCATGGATGGCCATTGTCATCCGATGATTGGGATGCTCAGATGATGTATTTTCTGGAAAAAGGTTTCAGGGTAATTTCTCATGACAGAAGAGGTCACGGAAGATCCACACAAACCTATAAAGGAAATGATATGGATACTTATGCAGCTGATGTCGCAGAATTGGTTGAATTCCTGGACCTGAAGAATACCATCCATGTGGGACATTCAACCGGTGGCGGTGAGGCTATAAGATATGCCGCACAATATGGGAAGGACCGGGTTGCCAAAGTTGTTCTGATCAGTGCCATTACCCCTTATATGATTGCCGATTCGAATAACCCCGAGGGTGTTCCCCTATCAGTCTTTGATGATATCCGAAGCAATACGCTTCATAACAGACAGCAGTTCTATCAGGATCTTACGATACCGTTCTACGGCTATAACAGGGAAACAGCTGTCATCAAGAAAGGCATACAGGACAATTGGTGGAGACAGGGCATGATGGGCGGTATAAAAGCCCAGTATGACTGTATCAAAGTATTTTCTGAAACTGATTTTACCGAAGATCTTAAAAGTGTAGACATACCGGTTTTGATACTCCATGGGGATGACGATCAGATTGTACCTTTTGAAACAACAGCAGTTAAGGCAGCAGAACTTGTAAAAGACAGTAAGCTGATTATTTATCCTGGGTTCTCACACGGCATGCCGACTATCAATGCAGACGTAATTAACGGGGACATTTTATCTTTTATCAAAGGGTAAAAGTGGCAGAGGCAAAATGTACAATTCAAAGCGAAAACCGTCCATTGTAACGCCCTAAGAATTACCCCAACTTTGCCCTATCAAAATAACAATAACAACATTAACAAATACATATTTAAAGATCATGAAACATTTAATTTTAGCAATCAGTTTATTTACAACATTACTTTCAACTACTGCATTTTCACAAACCAAAAGAACTCCGGCATCGCCTGGAAGAGAAGAATATATCGAAGTTGAAAAAAATGTAAAGCTCCATGTTACCGACCTTGGTGAAGGACAGCCGATTGTTTTGATACATGGATGGCCATTAAGTGATGCGATGTATGAATATCAGTACGCCGATTTTATTCAAAAGGGATACCGCGTAATTGGAATTACGTTAAGAGGTTTTGGATTGTCTGATAAACCTGGGGGAAAGTATAATTATGATGTCTTTGCAGATGATATCAAAGTGGTTTTAGACAAATTAAAGATTGAAAACGCAACCATCGGAGGGTTTTCCATGGGCGGTGCAACAGTCATTCATTATGTAGCCAAATACAATGCTGCCCACGTTTCCAAAATGGCATTGTTTGGTGCGGCAGCTCCTGTGTGGACTAAACGTGCTGACTTTAATTATGGTTTATGGACCAAAGATGATGTTAACGGACTGATCAATCTTAATAATACGAACCGTCCTGAGCTGTTTGCTACATTCGGTAAAATCTTTCCGGCAAATGAAACAAGCGTATCTCCGGGGCATGGTGCATGGTTAGGAAATATCCAGGCTCAGGCATCCCCTTATGCAATGGCTGAAGGTCTTAAAACGTTACGTGACAGCGATCTGCGCGGTGACCTGAAAAAAATAACAATCCCAACATTGATACTGCATGGGAAACTGGATAAAATCTGCTCATATGAACTTGCAGAACAGATGAATGCCCTGCTTAAAAATTCAACCTTAGTTTCTTTCGAAAAAAGTGGGCATGCCCTATTTATTGAAGAACTTGAAAAATTCAACACCGAATTATTGAACTTCATCAAAAAATAAAAAAAGCAAAAAAGGCTGGTTTGGGAAAGCCAGCCTTTTGCTTACTCCTAAAAATCAACTACAATGAACAAGATTTTATTATTCCTGCTTTCACTGACAGTTTTCACATCATGTACCGTCACGCAGGAACTAGAAAAGACAAAACATGCCAATCTGCCGGCGCCAATAGGCCCATACAGCCACTCAGTGAGCTACGGCAAGCTGATATTTGTTTCTGGCCAGATAGGATTAGATCAAAAAACAAACAGTTTAAAACCGGGAATTGAAGAACAAGCCGTTCAGATTTTCGAAAACCTGAAAACTATTCTCCATGACAACCATTCGGATCTGGAACATGTCACCAAAACAACCATTTTTATGACCGATATAAAGCAGTTTGACACGGTTAATACAATTTACAGACAATACTTTGGAAATCACTTTCCTGCCCGCAGCACCATTCAAGTGGCGGCTTTACCCGGAAATGCCCATATCGAAATTGAATGCATTGCGGTTAAGAAAAGTAAATAGTTGTTGGCTAATATAATGGATATATTTATCTCCTTATTCATTTTTTTGTATCTCTTTCTTTTTGTCAAAGCATTGAAATTCTATTATTTTATTTTTTTAAATTCCAAATTAAAGATATTAGCTCCAGATAATACAAATTTATAAATCTCATCATTTTTATCATACTTAAAATCAAGCTTCCCAAAAAACTCTGTCTTTGAATAGTAACTGGTAGAAGCTAATATAAATAATTCTATATCACCATTAAGGGGGTGTCTTGCAATCAGCTTGCCCTTTTCTATCAGAAGCTGGTAGATTGTATTAAATTCTTCATTTCTGTAAAATCCGATTATCTTGTTTACAAATACCTTATCAACATTTGGTGAATCTAAGACAATTTTTTTTGCGCTGTATGTAAAATCGGCAATTCTCAGAGCAAGTGCTCCACTTTCAAAGGTCAAACTTGCAGTAGGAATAGAGCTAATCTTGAATTTATTGTCACCAGCTGACTGTAACCGTTCTCTACCTTTTTGGTTGTATGTTCCTACATACAGGTCTTTGTCTTCAGCGGATATTTCTAAATAATTTCCAGGATTGAGCTCATAGATTCCTTCAAATTGCTTAAGTTCTGATGATGTGTAAGTCTTTTTTCCAGACTGTACTGTGATTATCTTATCTTTAAGAAAGAAATCAAGTAACTGATAGGCAATGATCAGACCATCAAAACCTTGCTTGTTACTTAGTATTACAACAGAAAAGTTTTGCGAGGGAACATGTAATATATAAGTCCTATAACCAACAGTTCCACCACCATGAAATACAATATCCAAACCCTTGTATTTTTCAGTTTGCAGACCCAATCCATACTGTACTTTTTTACCTGAGATGAGCACAGTATTCTTTTGCATTACCTCATAGATAGCATCGTTTCCCTGTATTGGATACTGAAAATTTATTGCCCATTTGCAAAGGTCATTAAGTGTTGTATAAATATTGGATGATCCACTAACCATCTGTCCGATAGGAAGCTTTAAGAAATTACTGCCTTGTGGCTGATAAGACTCTGCCTTGTTCGGAATAATTTTATCAGCATTCTCGATTGCCATTGTATTTTTCATATGCAATGGATTTGAAATATATTCTGTTACCAATTGGTTAAAATCTTTTTTATATACTCTATGAAGAATTTCAGCAAGCAATGTAAAACCGGTATTGTTGTATTGGTATTTTTCTCCAGGAAAGAAATTGATAGTTCTGATTTTTAGCAGGGTTTGTACTGCTTCTGCATTACTAACCTTAACCTCATCCCCAACCCCCTGCAACTTCTTAATTTCACTGAAGTTGGGCAATCCATGAGTATGGTTTGCCAATTGTCGAACACTAATTTTATGGTGAAGGTGTTTTAACTCTGGCAGATACATTCTGATATCGTCATCTAAGGACAGCTTTCCCTCCTTTTCAGCCTGCAGAGCAATAAATGCTGTAAACTGTTTTGATACAGATGCTATATTAAAAGCTGTAGAATCGGTTATTGCCGTTTTATTTTCAAGATTAGCTAGTCCGTAGGCTTTCTTATAGATAATGTTTCCATCTTTTATAATACCGATAGCCATACCAGGTTCGTTATCAGATTTATATAGGTTAAACAAAGAGTCAGTTCGAATAATGGGATCTTGTTGAGTGGATTGTCCGACACAGATTCCAAAACTTAATGCTGAAATAAGCACTAATATCAGATTGGTTTTTAGCTTCATTTTATTTATTTTAATGATGAAGCAAATCTGGAAATTTGGCTTTGTAAAAATATCCGAGTTTAAGAAATCGGACTAATTTTCTATCAAAAAAGAGTACGATTTTAAATCGGACGTTATTAAACCATTGATTTTCTGTACTCTGTAGGCGTTAAGCTAGTCTCTTTTTTGAATGCAGTGTAAAATGAAGACTTTGAGTTGAATCCCACATCATACAATACTTCTAGTACTGTTAATTGAGGCTGCTCACGTAAAAGAGTCTTTGCATCATTAATTCTAAACTCATTGATAAAGTCGAAAAAATGTCTCCTGGTATGCTGATTAATTAATAACGAAAGTTGCTTCTCGGGTAAATGAACATGTCCTGCTAATTTCTGCAATGTCAGCTTATCGTCCAAATAAGGTTTTTCCGTTTCCATAAATTTGAGCAAATTTTTTAGCAGTGCCGGTTCTTCTTTCAATTCATTTGTCAATTCTAACGAAACCAAATTTTTATTGATCCCTGCAAACAAATTGGGCTTGTATAATGCATTAAGGACAAACCAACTGATAACAAATAACACAAAAACGGAGGTGAAAATATATAAATAGAGATATACAGGGCTGCTTTCGTCTACAAAGCCCCTTAAAAGAACAAAGAAATTTCCAATTAAAAAAAGAACAGTAGTTTGCATCAACCATTTGTGCGTCAGATGGTGATTACCTGAATAATTTTCCCGATATAATTTTCTGAAAGTTCTCAGTACTAAAAATACGGCAACTATATAAAAATAGTATTGGATAAAAGAAATAATATTAAACACCTGATAACTTTGATTTGAAATCCCTTTAATACTGAAGAAGCAGAAAAAAAGGAGAAAGGGAAGCGCATGAAAAAAGTACTTTTTTTGAAGTTTAAAATTGTAGTAACACGCCGAATTTACGTATAAATAATAAAGAGGCATCTGTAAAAGGACGCTTGCCAATTTGCCGCCTTTTAATACTTTGGAGCCTGAAGACGCAAGAAAAAAACCTGAAAAATCAATCACCGACACCAATAGAAAAGTAGCGAAAAGATAATTCGGTAATTTCCGTTTGGATTTTGCTGTAATCAGAAAGATACTTAACAGCAAAAACAAGAAAAAGCTGATCTTCCCCAAATCGTTGACAAATGACATATTTTTTCCATTTTGAATTATACAAAACTACACATTAAAATTTCTATCTATGTATAATCAAAATAAATGGTTGCTCTGGATTTCTTATCAAACAAGAAATATTTCCAGCCTGAAGCACCATTGAAGTAGCAGCTTTACCGAGAAATGCACATCGAAATTGAATGCATTGCGGTTAAAAAAAATAAATAGTTGAATTGAAACCGCCAAACAGGAAAATCAAGTAATCGTTTCTAAAGATGATATTTTTTCCATAGTCTTCTTATTCTAACCGCTTTCTAAACTCGCCCGGCGTTACACCCAGTAATTTCTTTACATATCTCGTAAAAAACGACCGGCTGCTGAACCGCATTTGATCGGCTATCTCAGAGATGTTGAGGTGGCGGTTTTCTAATAATAAAACAATGCGTTCTTTAGCATGACGCTGTATCCATTCTGATGCGGTAATCCCCGAATGGGTTTTGCAAAGGTGGTTGAGGTATTTTGGTGTGATATTCAGCGCATTGCTATAATACTGAACTTCCCGCTCAGTAAGACAATGCTGCTGCAAAAGGTTAATAAATTGCTGATACAGTGTTCCGGTTTGCAGGCTATGGCGGCGCTGTTCATATTCGTTGGCAAAGGTGTGCCACATCTCCAAAATAAACAGACGCATTTGCAGGTTCAAAGCCTCTTCGTAAAAGCGGTGTCCGGTTTCTTCAAAACGCTGGTTCATCCATTTAAAATTATTGAGAATCCTTTCTTTTTCTTCTAATGTAGCGATATTTTTTACCGGAAAAACCCGGGAGTGTAATTGCGCATTGATGCTCCAGCCCTGATCAGGAATATTGTTGGTTAAAAAATCTTTTTCCACCAGCAGAATACTGGCTTTAAACCCTTTACTGCTCTGCAATTGAGACAAATGGCTTTCGGCAAACCAAAACAAAAACTGTCCCGCTTTGCAAATCACCCGCTCTTCATTAAACAAAAATTTCATGCTGCCACGATGGCAAAACAAATGCGTGTGGTACTGTTTTAAAATGCTTTCAGTGAAAGCATTACCATCTTTTATTTCGAGAAAAATGATTTTAGGAAGCGGATTTTTCTGCACTGTTACTTATTATAATGCTAAAATAGGAAATATTTGATATTATTAGCGTATTTAATGGCATAAATAAGAACTGATTTGGACGGAAATTTGTACTTATAATTCATTATGAGCAAAACAGAAAACAATATATTCGACGATTTATACAACGGAATAACCGTTACTAAAAATCATCCGCAAATTGCGGAGCTGCGTACTTCATCGTATGCAACTATCGGTTTGTTACAAAAGCTGAACAGCAGCCATGATCCTTTGGAGATTGTCCAAATTCTCAGTGAGATTACCGGGAAAACAATAGATGAAACAGTAGCGGTCTTTCCGCCGTTGTATATCAACAATGGCACAAACCTGCACATTGGCAAAAATGTATTCATCAATTTCGACTGTACTTTTTTGTCTTTAGGTGGGATCACTATCGAAGACAATGTGTTAATTGGTCCCAAAGTCAGCCTGCTTTCCGAAGGCCATCCACTACAGCCTGCAGAAAGAGATTCCCTGGTTCCGGGAAAAATTCATATTAAGAAAAATGCATGGATCGGTGCTAATTCCACCATTTTACCCGGTGTAACCATTGGCGAAAATGCAGTGGTGGCAGCAGGTGCGGTGGTTTCAAAAGATGTGGCCGCAAACACGGTTGTAGGAGGTATACCTGCGAAATTGATCAGAAACATTTAGACCCAATTCTATTATGAAAAAAATGATTATAGCATTGTTTACCAGCATGGTAGCTTTTTCAAGCGCCAATGCCCAAATTTATTCCAATAAAAAATAAACAGATATGAATACAGTTATTCCAAAGATAAGCGATTTCCCAACGGGAGAAGAGAATACAGCGTATGCCCAATATTTCACAGGCAAATCCTGGCTGGCGCCTTTGACCAGCGATAAGACCCTGAATGTACCATTAGCCAATGTAACCTTTGAGCCCGGCTGCCGCAATAACTGGCACAGCCACACTGGCGGACAGCTTCTGATTGTGGTTGGCGGCGAAGGTTTGTATCAGGAACGGGATAAACCTGCGAGGCATCTGAAAGCAGGCGATGTGGTGGAGATTGCCCCTAATGTTGAACACTGGCACGGAGCCACCGCCCACAGCTGGTTTTCGCACCTCGCGACCAACGGCAGCCCGGAATCCAATGAAAATAAGTGGCTGGAGCCTGTAACTGATGAAGTGTACCAGGCTGCTAACCAACAAATTAGCAAGTAATGAACTTTTTAAAATACAAGTGGCTAATGCCGGTACTGGCATTGACCCTTTTCACCACAACAATGAAAGCACAGGAAAAAATGATTCTGAATGCGCAGGAAAAAAGCCTGGCAGGTATTTCGGCAACTACCGTAACCGGTAAAACCGAATTATTGAAATTGCAGCTGAACGAAGGACTGAACAATGGCCTTACCATCAACGAAATAAAAGAGGCTATCACGCAATTATATGCCTATAGCGGCTTTCCGAGAAGTTTGAACGCCATCAACGTTTTTGCTGAATTATTAAAAGAACGCAAAGCTAAGGGCATTGACGATATTGAGGGAAAAGTCATCATCCAAAACACTGATGCTGACAAATACGAGCAGGGGCGCAAAACCCTGGAACAGCTTACCAAAACACCACAGGCCAGGCCTGCACCGGGGTTTGGTGAATTTGCTCCACGTATAGATGCTTTTTTGAAAGAACATCTTTTTGCCGATATTTTTGCGAGTGATGTATTGAATTACCGGCAGAGAGAGCTGGTAACCATTGCCGCTCTGGCATCAATGGACGGTGTGGAAAATCAGCTGAAGGCCCACCTTGCGATGGGTAAAAATACAGGTATCACCGATGCAGAACTCAAGGATTTGAGTAGTGTCATCCATCGATTGATCGGTGCAACACAGGCCAATACCATACTCACCAACATCGGTGAAGCACCGGTTGCTGTGCTGAAACCGGATATGATGGTCCGCATTTCTGAAATTGAAATTGTACCCGAACATCTGGAAGCCTACAAAGCCATCCTGAAAGAGGAGGCTGCCGCATCAATAGAAAAAGAAACGGGTGTGCTGGCTATTTTCCCGATGTTTCAGAAGGATAATCCGGCCCAGGTACGGATTGTGGAAATCTATGCTAGCAAAGCTGCCTACGAACAGCACCTGCAAACTTCTCATTTTAAACAGTATAAAACGACCACTTTACCCATGGTGAAAAACCTGAAACTGGTAGATATGAACGCATTGGACACTGCAGCCATGCAGGCCATTTTTAAGAAAATAAAATGAAAATGAAAACCATACAATTGATTGCAACAGGGATGTTATTGTTTTCCCAATCATCATTTGCACAAAACAAAACATTAAATTCAAAAAAGATGGAAGCTAAAGAGCATTATACATTTCAACTGAGCGACAAAGTAATACGACAGAAAGTGAATTTTAAAAACCGTTACGGCATTACTATTTCAGCTGATCTGTATCTGCCAAAAAATGCCGGAACAGAGAAAATGGCAGCTTTAGCCATAAGCGGGCCATTCGGTGCGGTAAAAGAGCAGTCATCAGGTTTGTATGCGAATCAGATGGCAGAGCGTGGTTTTGCAGTGGTGGCATTCGACCCGTCGTATACAGGTGAAAGCAGCGGCGAACCGAGAAACCTGGCATCCCCTGAAATCAATACTGAAGATTTTAGTGCGGCGGTGGATTTTTTGGGTATACAGAAAAACATCGACCGTAACAAAATTGGCATCATCGGTATTTGTGGTTTTGGCGGTTTTGCTTTAAATGCAGCGGCCGTTGATAAAAGAGTAAAAGCAGTAGCCACTTCTACAATGTATGACATGACAAGGGTAATGTCGAAAGGTTACAATGATGCTGTTACTTTGGAGCAACGCACCAAAACACTGGAGCAATTGGGTGAGCAACGCTGGAAAGATGCCGAAGCGGGAACCTTTGCAAACGGTCCCAAATTAAATGCAGATTTAAAAGGAAACGAACCTCAGTTTTTAAAAGAATATTACGATTATTACAGCACATCAAGGGGTTATCACGAACGCGCAGTCAATTCAAGGGGTTCCTGGACCGCAACAACACCGCTATCTTTTATGAATATGCCCATTTTGACGTACATCAAAGAAATTTCACCAAGACCGGTTTTAATTATTGCAGGCGAAAAAGCACATTCAAGATATTTTAGCGAAGATGCTTTTAAAGCAGCAGCTGAACCCAAAGAACTGGTTATCGTTCCCAATGCAGTTCATGTAGATTTATACGACCAACTGGATAAGATTCCGTTTGATAAACTGGAAACGTTTTTTAAAGCTAATTTGAAGTAACCTGTTGAAACGATCATCTATTATTTTTTGATGGATTGACCATTATATAAAATAGCGAAAAAGGGTAATTTTTTAATAGTTGCCTTCGGGATAACTTTATCAAAAAATAAGTCCCATGAACACAATTATTAAAAAACTATCTGTTTTAAGTGTGCTAGCTTCACTTATTAGTTTCTGTTCTATCCTGTTTGCGCAGGTCTATCCTATCGGCCAAATGTTTTTGACTACTTACGGACAGTCTTTTACGATGTACAGTACAGGTGTGATTGTTCAGGATGGCAATCCGGGAAATGCCGGCCAGGCAGTATATGATCAGACCGGAATTAATTATTTACGATTGCCTTCAGCGGTTCCCTACCAAAAGGCATTTTTTCTGGACTTTGATAAAAATATTATTGAATTGGATTACCGGTACGGATACCGGCTGGTTGGCTATTCTACCATTCCTGTTCCTCCCCGGCCGGTAATGTATCTTCCAAAACCAACTTATGATAACCAGATAGGAATTCAAACTGCCGAAGGATTAAGACCAATTCCTACAGAAATTGTTGATGAGCAAAAACCTTTTGGGGATGTCATGATGACAAGCGAGCAGACTGCTGTAGATTGTTATAAAAATTCATTGAATTTTGACGGCTCTTTAAACCAGTTAAAATTCGGAGACTGTATGGTAACTCATATGGCAGGCGAAAAAGAGCTTGAAATTTACAAGTGCGCCAAAAACTCACAGACAGCCGAGGAGCAGAGTCTTTGTATGCTAAGTATATTAGGTGGTTCAAAAGAAAAGCAGATTACCCAGGATATGATGAAATGTTATAAAGAATATGGTGATAATTATGAAATGTATCCGCTTTGTTTTGCCGACAAAGTAAATGATCCGGAGTTAAAGCAGCTGGTATCCTGCTTTAAAGATCAGGCTAACGGCGGAAAAGTTTCCTTTATGGGAACTGCTGTCTGTTATGGTGCCAGTAAACTTAATATGAATACGGAAGCACAAATAGCAGTGGAATGTGCAGTAAGCACCGGCGGCCAGCCATATGCATTTGCAGGGTGCGCAGGAGGCCAGCTGACTTACCGGGAATTAAATAAATGCCTTACAAACGGTGTAGGTGGCGATAATGGATGCTTCGGAAAAAATAATACGATTGTTAAAGGATTAAATCAAATTGGAGATGCCTTAAAAGGCCAGTTTGGCCCCAATAATGATATCGTCAAAACATGGAATAATACAGTTCATGATTTACAATATGGTCCCGGGAAAAATCATGAAGCGGTAAAACTGGTCAGAAACATTAGCAACGAACTGGGAAAAGCAGGAAATAATGTTGCAAAGGAAATAAAAAAAGTTGTTCCCAGAATAAAAATTAAATGGTAGACTTACTCCCGTAAAAATAAAAAGCATTGATTAATTTAATTGATTAACTATAAAAAATCCAATTGAATTATTATCTGCACATTAACAAATCAACAGCAACCGATATTCACCATCGTTTTCCACGGGTGCCCTGTGAACACATGGCAGTGCTTCCTGTGCGGGATGATCCACAGCAATCCGCCAAAGATGCCCCACTCCCAGGTTAACAGGCTCTGCATAAGGTTTAGGCTGATAATGCAAATCAAAGAAATAGTCTTTCAGAAAATCTTCAAATTCTTCTTCCGGACCGTCGTGCAATTTTCTGAGCTGCTCCCGGATTGCAGGAATCAAAATTTTCTGTTCAACGTGATCATTGGGTATGATATCGCTTGCAGCACCGTGATAAGTGCACAGAAAAGTATCGGTTCCTATGGGTGAACGGTCTACATGATAGGAGTAGACATCTGTTGAAATAAAACCGAGTTCTTCATCCCGCTCATACTTTTTAAGTAGATTAAGAACCGGAGAAGCTCCAAAATCGGTTAGTAGCTGTAAGTCATTTAAAATAATTTCCCTTGCCTTATTTCCCTCTTCTGATAAATTCAATGCCAGGAGATCATCCGGGGAAACTTCCGTAATATGATCTTTTAATTCAAGTTTAGAAACAATTTCTTTAAAATCTCCGGCCAGGTTTCTATGCCAGCAAATGGCATTCATAATTCCCTGAAAATGGGTATTTACCAGTTCTGAAAAAGAAGAGACCACTCCAATCTGTGGATTGCCGGAAAATGTATTGCTCATATTTTTGAACTAATTGTTTAGCTGCTTAATTCTCTGCAAAAATACGGAATAGGTTATTCAAAACCTTGTACAAAAAATTCCAACCCCTTTGATATGGATATTTTTATTTTGAAGTTCTCTTTTTTTATTTGTATTACATTTATTCCTAACTTCGACTCAACTATCTATCAATGAATTAACACCCATAACAGCTATGCAAATTTTACCATCTGCCAGCTTAGCGCCTTACATAAAGAGTTATACCGTTGTTACTATTGATACGGATCTCAGGGATGAAATATTTTATCCGAGCGGATATGTGGATCTGATCATCAATATTTCCGGTGGTTTTGCGGCTACTATAATCAATGGCCGACAAAAAGACACTCCGGATATTGAACTGCTGGGACACCTCACCCTTCCTACCAGACTTACTGCTGCAAAGGGAACTTCAGTCCTTATAGCAAGGTTCTATCCGTATGCCGGCACCTTATTTTTTTCTGATCCTTTATCAGAATTTACCAATTATGCCACTGATATGTATGATGTACCAAAAATGGAAAGCAGAGATTTGTACGATCGGATCATGCAAGCTGATAACCTTTACTCAAAAATTAAGGTTCTGGAAAGCTATCTGCTTCAACAGCTGAAAAAAAATGAATCCCGAATAAAGAAAACTGCAATGGTTCAGGCACTGAGCCAGGATATTTTTATGAATCAGTACACATTGGACTTATCTGCTATGGCACAAGTTTCAGGACTCTCGGCAAGGTATATCCAAAAGCTGTACCTTACCCATATCGGACTAAGCCCTTCTTCTTTTGCTGCTGTCACCAGATTCAACAAAAGTCTGCAAATGGTGCTCAACACCCACCAATCACTCACAGCCATCGCTTATGACTGCGGATATTATGACCAGGCCCATTTTATTAAAGAGTTTAAAAAATTTACAGACATCACTCCTTCTGCTTCCAGGCTTTCGATGATCAAAAATAATACAGATCTTCAGCAGGTTGTTAATATAGGTTTTTAATCTATTTTGCAGGATGGTTGCTGCTGAACATGTCACGGTGCATCTTCCAGCCGTCTTTTGTGTTTTTCCAGATCACAATCACTTTTCCATCATCCAGTTTTTTACCTTCTAAATCGGTCATTTCATAAAAGCTTTCTTCAGTGACAGATGTTTTGCCATCGCCATAGAGATTCTGAACAGAAAATTTCACGTGTACTTTCGGTCCGTTTTTAAAGAATCCGAGTATGTGTTCTTTTCCACACAATGGTTCGGCATTGGGAGGAAACAGGCAGGCATCACTGGTATACCTTGTAAGGATGGATCCGTCATTTTTATTAGCCAGATCAGCATAGATTGCGTTGCTGGCTTCAATAATTTTTTTTACCGTTTGTATCTGGTCTCTGTTTTGGGCATTACACCAGAAGGTAAGCATTAATCCGCATAGGATAAGTAATTTTTTCATTTTTAAAATTTTATACAAAACAAGTGATTCCTGAAGGCAAAAAATTGTAAAATTGCGAACAATCTTTAATTAAATAAAACATAAAAACAGTGTCCTCTTTTGGAGAACACTGTTTTATATATAAGGTTATTAATTTTCAGTTTTGTTTTTTACTTCTTCAATATTTTTTCAGTTACTGTCGAAGACTTGGTTTTAAGCGTAATGTAATATACTCCTGTCTGAAGAGAAGATAATACGATTTGTTCCTGCGCCCTATTCAAAGTTCCCTGTTTTACCAGTTGCCCCGCAGCCCCAAAGATCTCATAAGAAACCAAAGGTTCCCTGCTCCTGATTGTAAGCACATCCTGAACCGGGTTCGGATATAATTGTATTCCTGCCTGAGCAGCCGTTTCTTCTACCGACATCTGGCTGCATGCTGATTTAGAATATTTTGTAATAAAAGACTGGGATTTTCCTCCCGTTACATTCACTGTCATTGTATTGACATTATCATTGGTTTCTGTAAACAGCTGGTCATGAAAAAGACCCCCTAATACATAATTCCCATCTTTATCTACAGCAATGGCTGTAAATTCATCCTGAACCTGAAAGTTACTGTGAATTTCCCCGGTACCAATTACCGTTCCTGTATCTTTGTTAAAACGCACCAACAAAGGATCCGACAAATCCGAATTGGGACGCGTCATTGAAAAAGATCCCCAAATTTCATTCCAGCTTCCTTTGGCATATGCCAGTTCATTTCCGTTCAATGCAATTTTTCCTTTCATGAAACGGTAAGCGGAAAAACTGGTAAGCCCGTCCGGAACTTTTGCCCATTGTACTACTCCATCAGCATTAAGCTTCATCACAAAAGGAGTCTGCCCCTGATAATTTTGTACAGGAAAGGAATGGCTTCCGAAAGTTGTAGGAACCGTTCCTGAAAAATAACGTCCTGAAATGTAAATATCTGAAGAACCGGCAGCTTTGGTAACAGAATGAATTTCGTCATCCATAAATCCGGGTAAGCTGTTATCAAATTCTTTTCTCCATAGTTCTGCTCCTGTACTGCCATTAAATGCAAGTAAATAAGCATTTTTCGTAAACGGAACATTATTGTATGTGAAATCTTCCATATTGCTGGTATAGTTTCCAATCATTCTTTTACCAGCCAGATAGTATCTGTTTAACGTTTCATCATACAGCAGATTCACTTTCCCATCTGTTCCTCCGGCTGTTAATCCTCCTGTAAGAGGGAGCAACAAAGGAGTTGCAGGGGTCATATTCCCATTATCGTAGTTAAACTTAACCAGATAATACTGAAATGATGTGGTAAATGTTGAAGGCACCGTAATCAAACCATTTAAATGAGTACCTGCTCTGAACCCCATAATAGCATGAATATTTTTGGATGAATCCATATACATCATCTGTACATCGCAGCGTCTGCTGAGGTAACTGACATCTCCCTGCAAAGCCTTGCTCCAATCCAGTGTCCCATCAGAAGTTTTATATTTAAGCAGATAGCCTGCTTTATGTGCAGGTTCTACCGTCTGATCATAATAGGTATACAAGGGCATTGTGTGACTAGCATCAAAATGCATAGGAACAGCAGTTGGATCTCCGCTATATGAATTATTATAAAGAGTAGCCATTACATATAGCCCACCATTATTATCCACTTCTATATGCCAGGCATTTTCTCCATCTTCTGACCCTCCGATAACGGTAGACCATAATGTATTACCCTGACAGTCTGTGGCAAATAAAATAAGATCACGAAGCCCATAATTAGGAACAGATACCCCGTTCAGATTCTGATCTCCACTCCATACACTTGCGAGATAATAGGTGTTGTTATTATTATCAACCACAATATCCCGGATAGATTCATCAAATTGGTAATTAAATCCCGGATCGGCAGAACCCGATTGTCCACCGGCCTGTTTTGCCCATTGCCATTGGTAAGCCTGACTAAAAGATAATACCGGCATCATAAGAAGCAATCCCCACAGTTTGTTTTTTAATTGTATCATAAAAATTCATTTAATTATAACATCCTATAAAAAAACAGTGCTCTCCGAAGAGAACACTGCTTTATAAGCTACTAATTTTTAATTAGTTTTCCTTGTAATGATGTATCTCCCGTTTGTACAATAACGATATAAACACCTTGCAACCAGCTGGAAACTTCCACGTCTACCTCTCCGGAAGCCGCTTTCACTTCTTTACGGAATTTGACATTGCCCATGGCATCAAAAACCATAATCTGTTTTGCAAGTAATTTTTCATCGCCTGTATTATACGAGATTTTCACTTTTTCCTTCGCAGGATTCGGGATCATTTTCAGAGAAGAAACCGCAGCTGCTGTAACGCTTCTTGAGGCGCTTCTCATACCTATCCACTCCGGATCTACCGCTTTGGTACTAAACTTACAGGTTTCGTTAGAGAATAAAATCTCATCAGCACCCTGGAAGTTTGAGTTTGGATAGAATGACAATGGATTAGCATTCATATCATATACGCCACCTGCCGGAATCGTAATAATAGACGGCATATAAATTCCGTATCCATTAACACTTGAAACAGTAAGACTTATCGGCTGGCTTCCTGTGTTGTAAATGGCACCATAAACAGCATAGTGATCTCCAAACCACTTCATTCCTTTAATTTCTCCTTTGATCTTACAATCTGTTTCAAATCCACATTCTTTACCAGGATAGTAATTCATGGTTCCTGATGTATACAGACATCCTAAATGAGTAACCTGCAACTGGTAGGTTCCTGCATAATTGATATACAGCGGAAAGATGAAATTATTGTTTCCACTCTGGATATTGTTTCCGAATAACTGCCAGTCATGGTGGTCAAATATGCCTTTTGGTCCCAGGATATAATTGTTTTCTCTAAGACATTCGTCATAGCATCCTGTAGGGAATACCCACATCAGGCTTTCAAGACTTAATGGCACTTCTACAGAAGCAGATACCTTACAACCACTTGGCGCAGTATAAATAACCTGATATGCACCTCCTTCATTTACAGTGATTGTCTGACCTGACATTCCATTGCTCCAGTTATAATCTCCTGCAGCTGGTCCCGATGCAGTCAACTGAATTTTGTAAGGCTGGCAGTTTGCCAAACTATACGTGGCAGTAATAGATGATGGCGGATTGCTTACGGTAACTGTAAAGTTTTTAGAACTTGTACATCCTGATGTACCCGGTGTTCTCACTTCCAGTGTATAAATATAGGTACCTGCCGTTAATGCGCCTGTATTATAAGTAATAGGATAAGGAGCAGAAGTCCATGGTACCACTACCGAACCTGCCTTTTTCCATTGGTATTCTAAAGTATTATCAGTTACAAGACCACTCAATATTGTGGAAGATCCTGCACAGATATTAGCTTTACCTGAGATATTTACATATGGAGCATTTTTAACTGTCACTGTTGCTGCTTTAGTACTCATGATGCTTGTTCTACAACCATCAGGGGAAACTAATACCGGCCAGTACGTTCCTGACTGGGTAGGAGTGAAAGCCAGTGAATTTGGTGCTCCAGGCACCGGTTGAGAGCCATTCATCCAGATATACTGGCTGGCAGTTCCTACTGAACCATTGAACACAAGTGTAGGAACAGATCCTGCACAAGCAACCACATTAATAGGTGAAATATTACCATCAATGAACGCTTCTTTCACGCTAATATTCGCAACTGGTGAAGTATACACACATCCGTTAGGAGTAGTGATTTTTAACTGTACTGTCTTTGCACCACTAGTGTTATAAGTAACCGTAGCACCTGCTCCTGAAGCCACATACGCTGTACCATCAAAAAGCCAGGTGTATGTATTAGCCGAGTTGTATCCTGCCGCAGTGAATGTAATAGGCTCACGTACACAGATCCATGCCGGAACCAGGAAGCCGGTATTCGGAACCGGAGCTAATGTAACAGTCTGCGTAGTTGTACACGATGGTTTCCCTGGTGCAGACATTGTCATGGTGAAGGTATAAGTACCTGGCGCAAGGTTGTTATAGGTAGCCGTCTGTCCTGTTTGGGTTGGCTGCCCCGGACTGGTGAATGTATAGGTAATAGATGACTGGTTGATCTCAAATATAGTAGAGCTGTTGAACAAAGTCACATTATACCCGTTTCCACTGCATACTGTACTTACACTGAATTTAGGTTCGTAGTTCTTTCTTACTTCTACGGCTTTGCTGTACCAGCATGCACCATATCTTAACCGTACAAAAACAATATGAGCCCCTGCAAGAGTAGTCTGATACGTTGCTGTAGGCTGTCCCTGAGGGGAAGTTAAAGTAAGTACGCTGTCAGATGACCACTCAATCTGGTCAGGAGTTCCGTTATACGTTAAACCTGAAGCAGAAATCGTATTACAGCCTGACCATGTAGCCACAAAGTTGATCTGAGGATCTGTATTACAAGTTCCGCTGCTTGGGCACAGCTGACTCACATTAATATTCTGTGAAGAAACCACACAGCCATTAATATCAATAGCCTGTACTCTGTAGGTTCCAAAAGCACCAGCACCACCTATGGTATAGGAGTTAGTTGCAGCTCCTGATATAGGCGTATTGTTTTTGAACCACTGCCATGAACTAATATTGGTAAGTCCTGTAGAGCTGTTAGCCGTAAGAACATACGGTGTCATCGTTGTAGGATCACATACCAGGATATTATATACCGGAGAAACCGTAATAATAGTTTCAGGATATATAGTAAAGTTAGCGCTTGCAGTAGGCTTATAGTTACATCCGTTAGTTCCCGTATAAGTTACTGTAACCGTTTGGGAAATATTACTTCCTGAACCGTTCTGGATATACCCGTTATTCGGGAAGCTATAATTTCCAAGTGGATTGAAAGTTGTAGAATATGAAGTTCCGTTAGCAAAAGTGAAAGTAACACCCGTTGCTGAAGTAATGATTCCCTGATTCACAGAGAATGTAAGATTGGAACCTAAACAGATTCCTCCAACATTTGTGAAACTCACCACAGGTAGTGGCAATAAAGATACCGGAATACTGATAATTTTTGTTACACCACATTTTACAACTCTTAAGTTCAGCGTAGTGCTGCTTGTTGTAGAAATTTCGTTGAAGTTTACCGTAATATTATTGGTACCCTGTCCTCCTACAACACTTCCGAAGTTGGCACTTCCAAATGTCCATTCCATAAAGTCCGGAACAATACCGTTCAGATTGGCAGTGAAAGTCTGAGTGCTGCTCGGACAGAAAGGTCCGCCCGGATTAGGATTAACCGTAATCGTATTAAGATCCAACGGCGATACACTGAACGAAGCCGGAGCCGAAAGACATCCCGCATTACTGATCGATTTATTCTGTGCGGACACTGTATATGATGAAGCACCTGCATTAAATATAACCGTTACAGAAGGTCCCGCATTACTACCCTGGATGGTTCCGTTGGTAACACTCCAAACCGGTACCATTCCTGCATCAACAGAGCTGATGGTATATACATAAGGTTTTCCGGAACATACTTTCGTCTCTCCTGAAATAGTACCTGTAGGCGGCTGTGGAATTGGCAATACCTTAATGATTCTTGAATTGCTTTCACAACCTCCACCTTGCTTGGTGGCAACGATAGTATAAGTACCAGGCGTTGTAAAAGTATAAGAAAACGGCCCGGACGTTACTCCTGACGAGAACGTAGACCCTCCGGTCATTATTTTCCAGATAACAGGTACGTTCGGGGTAGCTGTAAATACCTGGCTTGTTCCTGCACATATTTCATCAGTACCACCGCTTATCGTTACCGGCTGCTCTACTTCGATATCAATAGAAGCAATTCCTTCACATGATAATAAAGTGTTGAAGTAAGTGGCTTCAAGATGGTAAATTCCAGGCTGAGTGGCTGAGAAAACAATTTCATTTCTCTGCTGGGTATTAACCAGCTGACCTCCTGCAGGACCTGATACATTCCATTGAACGCTGGTTGTTGGCCATTGAGGAATAGAATAAGTATACTGCTTACCTGCACATACTTTACCCTGTCCTTTAACTTTTGCATTCTTTAAAACCACAGGAATTTTAATGGTGGTCCACTCAGGACAGGCACATTCAGACATGTACATTACATACCCGAAACCGTCTAGCGGATCCACCTGATCCCATACTACCTCGATTTCGTTACCGTTATTGTTGACAATATTCCCGCCAATAACTTTCCATTGTCCTTTATTACATCCATCCTGTACATTGTATTTTTCAACACTGCCTTCACATACTACAGAAGCACAGTTGATCTGTACAGGATCTGATTTCAGTACCTTGATTTCCTTTTTAAACTTGCTCTGGCATCCGCACTTATTGGTTACGGTAAGCTGAACAACATAATTACCGGGAGCAGTGTACATGTGGGACGGCTCAAAAGCTGTGGAAGTGGAAGTAGCTCCATCTCCGAACTGCCAGAAATAATTGACAATATCTGACCCTCCGTTTTGTTCAGAAAGGTTATCAAAATACACCGTTGTATTTTTACATACGGTATAATCCAGATTTAACAATTCAAATTTAGCAATAGGCCTGTTGATCTTTTCAATACAGATCGTCTGTGTTTCAACAGTTCCGTCGTTGTACGTGATAACAGCCTGTAAAGAACCATTACCGGCAGCTCCCCATGTAACATACGCAAGGGTGTTTCCTGTTCCGGAAATTGTTGCAGTTCCACCTGAAACGGTCCATTGTACATTAGAAACATTGGATCCCTGAACCAGATATTTGACAGGGTCTATTGATTTCTCGCAGACCCGCAGACATTGGGCAGAGTTGATGTAAGAACTGGCGATCCCGTTGTCGGGGACCGGACCCTCTTTTTCGCCACGGAATTCCTGGCATCCGACCTCTTCAGTCCATGTAATTCGAGCTTGAGCTTGCAGTACCCAGGGCACCAAAAGCCAACATAGCAGGAGCCATCTGAAGATGTGCTGCCTACCAAAATAGGTGTTGTTTTTCATAGTTATTAAAAAAGTGTTATTAATTTTTTGTCAAATTAATAAAAAATTTAATACAAAAATCATTTAATCGTGAAAAAATAACATTATTTCACGATTGAATTTCAACAATATATACAAATCCCTGCGTATATGTTATTTCACCTATATATTAGTTATGCAAAAAAAACTATCCTATCTTGATTTTTATAGTTGTGAAACGTTCAAAATCAAATAAAATCCTAATTTTTAATTCAAAAAAACAAAAACTAATCACCAAAAATATTAATTAGTTTATATTTTACTAAATAAATTTAATTTGAATTAAAATTAATCACATTTAAAAACATTAAAAAAGCAATGTGTTTTTTACAAATCCCGGCATCTGCAAGTACAGCCAGAGAGAATTGCTGACAAGAGTAAAAATATTTATCTTTGTTTTTCAAGGCTTATCATAATAAACAATTTATTTGAAGATTTTCCATATGAAGAACAACCGCTTTTTATTTTCTGCAAAAGGAATCTGCACTGCAGCTTTTCTTTCCTTAAGCACAATCGTTTACGCGCAGAAAACAGCAGATATTTCCACTATTTCAGAAAAAACATTAACCACTATTCTGGAAAAAAACAGAGCTTATTACTCCCAGGGAAAAGTAGCAGATTACATTCCTGAACTGGGAAAAATGGACGCCAGGGCAATTGCTTTTTCCGTAGTGGACAAAAATGGAAAAGTATTCAATACCGGTGATGTAAGTAAGAAATTTACCATGCAGAGCATTTCCAAAATTATATCATTAATGGTAGCCGTAACCGAGAAAGGAGAAGCACATATCTTTGATAAAATGGGATATTTCGGATCTGATAAACCTTTCAACCATTTTTCAAACCTGGAAACTACCGGCAAGCCACTGAATCCAATGATGAACGCAGGGGCTATTCTTACCACTTCACTCATTTCAGGAGAAGGAGAAAACCCTTTTCTGAAAATACTGGACATGGTAAGGTATATTACCAAAAATCCATCAATAGATTACAATAAATCCGTTTACGAATCTGAAAAATCAACCGGCCACCGCAACCGCGGCATGTTTTACATCATGAAAAACAGCGGACTGATTTCAGGAAATGAAGACCAGCTGGACAACTACTTCAAGCAGTGTTCTATTGAAATAACCGCTGAGGACCTTGCGAAAATTGGTTACTTCTTCGCCAATCAATGTGTAAGATTTGATGGTGACTCCACTTATAAAAACGCAGATATGGCAAAACTTGTAGAATCACAGATGCTGACAGCCGGCATGTATGAGTTCAGCGGTGAGTATTCCAGAACAGTGGGGCTACCAAGCAAATCCGGTGTCGGAGGCGGCATCACCGTAAGTGTGCCCGGTAAAATAGGAATTGGAGTGTTCAGTCCTGCTTTAGATCAGCACGGAAATTCGCTGGCAGGTTACCATATGATTTTAGATCTGGCCAAACAGTATGGATTAAGTATTTTTTAATTTTGACAGTCACAAACACCATCTATTGGGCCATAAAAACTCTACAAAAGGAATATAGATCTGTAATTGACCCAACATAAACTTTTAAAAGTATATTAGACAAATCTTAACGATCAGCATATTCAAAAAAAACAGTAAGTATATCAGACACTTACTGTTTTTTTTATGAATTTCGAAAAGATATATTAATTATTCTTAAAAATACCTATCTGTTTATTTATCAAAAAGATAGGAAAAATTCACAAATAATTCAAATTAAATCACAATATATTGATTAATTTTATTTAAATTCGCTTTGCCGTTTTATCAGATTGATAAAGGCAATTCTAACATTTCAGAACCTTATTCCCGGTATATTATCTTTTTGTAATATATGCAAAAACAAATCTCTCATTTTTGAAATATTTTATTTTTTATTCCTATATTTGCTTAACATTTTTTTAACTATAAATATTTATAGTTATAGTTATGAGATTGTACCGGCCATGTTTATAAGAATAAGAAAACAATAAATACGCTTTAATAGCATTTGAGTAATTGATAATTTATTATTAATAAATTATTATAAAATTACTTTTATGATTAGAGATATATTATAGTTTTATTATTTTTGATTCCTCATAATAGTAAATCGCCATGTATACTTAATAGTATTCGCGTTTTTCTATAAGATATCATTAACTATTTCTATACCGTAAATGCTATGAAAAACTTGACCAAAATCAGGCGAATGCCCTTTGAAAAGCCGGACATCAACTCTAAAACACGCAATCTGTATTCAAACGGCAGATCATTAAATAATTTTCACCAAACAATACGTATTGTTAACGATTTAACAAAAACCAATTTTATTATATCGTAGCAAAAGCATCCGCCTTATTACCGAAAGGCCCTGCATTCTGTTATGAAACTCTTGCTATCATTCAATAATTATCACGCCATGAAAAACTTAACCATTATTGGACTGACGCCTTTTGAAAAACCAGACGTTAACCTTATACCTAGACTACACCAGGCGGGTGCATTTCCCGTTTTAAGTTTAGGAAATGAAATAACGGCTGCACAGGAAGCGTTACATCAACTTGACCAGATAGACGTACCATCGTATGGTATTTATTTTTCTAAAGACAACTTCGCCTCTCTTCAAATTTCTGAAAAAGTAAGATTTGCAATCCTTCCTTTCGGAATGTCTAAGCCATCCAGCCTGCCTGCTATTTATCAGGTAAGCAGTTTGGAAGAAGCCAGACAGGCTGAACAGTCGGGAGCAGAAGGAATCATTATCAAAGGAAATGAAGCAGGCGGATTAGTAGGCTATGAATCCACGTTTGTATTATTCCAGCGTGTGATCAAAGAAATCCAAAGCATTCCGGTGTGGGTACAGGGAGGAATAGGTCTCCATACCGCTGCAGCAGCAAAAGCTTTGGGAGCAGCAGGAATTGTACTGGACAGCCAATTGGCCTTGTTTCCGGAAAGTTCGGTTCCTAAAGATCTGAAAGAAGTATGCTCAAAACTGAATGGTACAGAAACTAAGGTGATTGCAAACCATCGTGTATTGGTAAGGCCCAATTCACCGGCTTTACCTGAAAATGCAGCCGCCGAAGATCTGATACAATATTTTACCGGCCTTGACCTTAGCACATGCTATATCCCTATGGGACAAGACATTTCATTAGCTACAGACCTGTATGAAGACTTCAGAACACTGAAAAAGCTTATTTTCGGTTTCAAAGAAGCTATGCACGGCCATCTGAAGCAGGCAAAAGCGCTGAAAGTAATTGATAAAAACAATTCTTTAGCACAGGAATTAGGGTTGAGCTATCCTATCGCCCAAGGTCCGATGACCCGTGTGAGTGATGTTCCCTCATTTGCCAATGCAGTAGCAGACGCCGGAGCTCTACCCTTTGTTGCTTTATCCTTATTGAAAGGAGAGTCTGCAAAATCTTTGGTGATGGATACCAAAAAACTGGCTGGTGAAAAAACATGGGGTGTAGGTATTCTTGGATTTGCTCCACAGGAATTAAGAGAAGAACAGACCTCTTATATATTAGAAGCCAAACCTCCGGTAGTTTTGATTGCCGGAGGAAGGCCCGCTCAGGCCAAAGTATTCGAAAAAGCCGGAATAAAATCCTTCTTACATGTCCCTTCCCCTGCCCTTCTGGGTATTTTCCTGAAAGAAGGGGCTAAAAACTTCATTTTTGAAGGACGCGAGTGCGGAGGTCACGTAGGCCCTCTTTCAAGTACAGTTCTTTGGGAAAAACAGATTGAACGTATTTTAAAAGAAGACCACCCTGAAAACATCAGTGTCTTTTTTGCAGGAGGAATTCATAACGCTTTTTCAACCGCGTTTGTATCTATCATGGCTGCACCATTGGCTGCGAGAGGAGTCAAAATTGGTGTATTGATGGGTACAGCCTATCTGTATACGCATGAAGCTGTAGAAACCGGGGCTATTCAGGAGGAATTCCAGGCGCAGGCTATGCAGGCGAAAGATACCGTTTTACTGGAAACAGCTCCGGGACATGAGACCCGTTGTTTAAATACTGCATTTGCCCATCATTTCAATACAGAGAAAGCAAAACTTCTTGCTGCCGGAATGGACAAAAAACAGGTGTGGGAACAACTTGAAAAATTAAATGTAGGCCGTTTACGAATCGCAGCTAAAGGTATAGAGCGTCGGGGTGATAAACTGGTTAATATTCCTAAAGATGACCAACTAGACTTAGGAATGTACATGATAGGACAGGTAGCTCCGATGCACAATCGTGTCATCTCATTAGCTGCCTTACATCAAAGTGTTGTAGACAATTACGAACACATTCAGAACGCTGCATTACCTGAAGAACCTGTTTCTACAGAAAAACCTCTGGACATCGCTATCGTAGGAATGGAATGTATCTTCCCGGGCGCTAAAAACCTGGATGAATACTGGAGAAATATTATTTTAGGAAAAGACAGTGTTACCGAAGTGCCTGATGAGAGATGGAATAAAGATCTTTATTACAAACCAGATTCCAACGAATCGGATGTATCTCATTCCAAATGGGGAGGATTTATTCCAAAAATCGATTTCGATCCATTGGCATTTGGGATTCCGCCACAATCTCTCGCCGCTATTGAACCTACGCAGCTATTGACTTTATTGGTCGCTAAGCGTGCTATGGAAGATGCAGGATATGGCGAAAAACACCTCAACAGAGAAAACATTTCTGTCATTATAGGGGCTGAAGGAGGTAATGACCTTGCCAACAGCTATAGTTTCAGAGGATATTATAAGCAGGTTTTCGGAGAACTTCACGAAGAAGTAAAAGAAGCTTTCCCACATACTACAGAAGACTCATTTCCGGGTATTCTTGCCAATGTTATCGCAGGTAGGATTACGAACCGACTGGATCTTGGCGGCAGAAACTTTACCGTAGATGCAGCTTGTGCTTCGTCATTAGCCGCTATTGATCTTGCCTGCCAGGAACTTGTTTTAGGAAAATCCGATATGGTTCTTGCAGGAGGTGCAGATTTACACAACGGAATCAATGATTACCTGATGTTCTCCAGCACGCATGCCCTGTCCAGAAAAGGAAGATGTGCTACATTCGACAGTGATGCAGACGGTATCGCCCTTGGAGAAGGTATTGCTATCCTTGTTTTAAAAAGATACGAAGATGCTGTGCGTGATGGTGACCGTATTTATTCGGTGATCAAAGGAGTTGGGGGATCCAGTGACGGTAAAGCGTTAGGATTAACGGCTCCTAGAAAAATAGGTCAGGTAAGAGCCTTAGAGCGTGCGTATTCCCAGGCTGGGATCAGTCCTGCTTCCGTTGGTCTTGTAGAAGCTCACGGTACAGGAACAGTAGTAGGTGACAAAACCGAATTAAGTGCACTGACAAACTTATTCAGCCGTTCAGGAGCATTACCGGGGCAGACGCATTTAGGTTCTGTGAAAACACAGATCGGGCATACTAAATGTGCGGCAGGATTAGCTGGATTAATCAAAGCTTCGCTTGCCGTATATCACGGGGTAAAACCACCTACCCTTCACCTTCAGCAGCCTAATGCTTATTATAATGCAGAAACAAGTCCATTTGCATTCCATGCAGAAAGCGGGTTATGGGGTGAGAAAAACCGCTATGCAGGAATCAGTGCTTTCGGATTTGGAGGGACTAATTTCCATACCGTTATTGCTAACCATCCAAAGCAGGATAATTCAATCGCAATGCAGTCGTGGCCTTCAGAATTGTTTGTATTCCGTGGAAACACCTATGAAGAAGCCAAAGGAGAATCAAGCAAGGTTAAGGCTTTATTAGAAATTAACGATGGTATTCCATTAAAAGATATCGCTTACAGTTTAAGCATCAGCTCAGAAAAGCCCATCCAGTTCAGTATTGTAGCAGACACCGTTGAAGATCTGATGATGAAGCTGGAACTGGTATTGTTAGGAATTGAGACAAAAGACACTTTTACGGTTAATAAAAAAGAAGGAAAAGTGGCGTTCACATTCCCGGGACAAGGCAGCCAGAGAATCAATATGGCACGTGACTTATTTGTGGTTTTCCCGGCTATGCGTAAAATTATTGATGAGTATCCTGAACTTGAAAAAGTAGTTTTCCCATCAAAAACCTTTAATGAAGCTGATTTAAAACAACAGAAAGAAACCATTAAAGATACCCGTTTAGCACAACCTCTTTTAGGAATTGTAGACCTTGCATTGGCAAAATTCCTAGAATCATTAGGTATTATTCCGGATATGCTGGCAGGTCACAGCTACGGTGAAATACCGGCTTTATGCTTTGCAGGAGTCTTTGGAGAAGATAAACTGGTTGACTTAAGTGTTAAGAGAGCTCAATCTATCTTAGATTCAGTGGAAGGCGGAGATCCCGGTTCAATGCTGGCGGCAAGTGCTGCTCCGGAACGTTTACAGCCTATTATTGCAAAAGTTGAAGGATGTTACCCTGTCAACTTCAACGCTCTCACTCAATGTGTGATCGCTGGAAGTACAGAAGCGATCAATACATTACTGGAAGCGCTTAAACAGGAAGGCATTTCTGCTAAAAAACTGGAAGTTGCCTGTGCATTCCACAGCCCGTTATTGGCAAAATCCAAGAATTTATATGCTGAAGTTTTAAAAGACGTTCCTTTCCAGGAAATGCAGATCCCTGTCTGGTCCAATACGACAGCAGAAGTATATCCATCGAACCCATCAGAAATAAAAGCAAGACTTACGGATCATCTGGTACAGCCTGTAAGATTTGTAGAACAGCTTCAGGCTATGTACAATGATGGCGCAAGAATCTTCATCGAAGTAGGACCAGGAAAAGTACTTACCGGACTGACCAAATCATGTCTGGAAAAAGATCAGCTGACCTTATATGTTGAAGACAACAGCCGCAATAAATTCAGTCACCTGCTTTGCATGCTGGCTCAATATTTAGGAACAGGCCGAAGCTTTACGATCAACAAGCTTTTTGATGGTAGAAGTGTCAACATTATTGACCTTAACCAACCTGAGCTTTATAAGAAAAGCCCTGCTATCTGGCGTGTTAACGGACAAACAGCCCACCCAACTACCGGTAATCTGCCAGCCAACGGTGCATTACCACTTATAAACCCTATTCCCATGAACAACTTTACTCATAACCCACAGGCACCCGCAACTGAAGCTCAGTCTACTGCTGAACGCATGTTGCAGGAATATTTGAACAGCATGAAATTAATGATACAGGCACAGCGTGATGTGATGCTTTCCTTTATGGGACAGAATCCTCAGGCATTCCCTGCCCCTGTATACCATTCGCCGGCACCAGTTGCTGCACACCAGCCCATCTCTACCATTCCGGTTCAGCCTGTTCATCAGGAAAAACCAGTAGCCGTAGCTGCTGTAAAACAAGTTCCGTCAAGAGATATTAAGTCTCTATTACTACAGGTGGTAAGCGACAAAACAGGATATCCTCAGGAAATGCTGGGTATGGAAATGGATCTTGAAGCAGATTTAAGTATTGATTCGATTAAAAGAGTTGAAATCATCGGAACACTTCGTAACGAACTGGGAAGTCTGGGTAACGGAAACACCAGTGAAGACACCGTTATGGAACAGTTAGCAGGAATAAAAACTTTAAGCGGATTAGTTTCATGGCTTACTGAATTCTCAGGAGCTGAAACTACTGCTGCACCTGAAAAAAACGGAACAGCAACTGAACCAACAGTTTCAAAATCACAAGCTCAGCCGGCATTCTCTCTTGAAGACCTTCAAAATGCCATTTTGAATATCGTAAGTGAAAAAACAGGTTACCCAAAAGAAATGTTAGGTCTTGACCTTGATCTGGAAGCTGATTTGAGTATAGACTCCATCAAACGTATGGAAATCATCGGCGATCTTAAAACCAAGATCGGTTTTGGTCAAAATCTTGAACAGGCAGATGATGTCATGGAAAAACTGGCTGCCATTAAAACCCTTCGCGGTCTGGCAAGCTGGATCAGCGAAATGAATAGTGAAACTAATGAAGCAGCGCCGGAAGTGAAAGAAGAAAATACTACAGAGGCAACTCAAAATGTACTTTCACGTCTTCGTTTTGACATTACTCCTACCGATGCTTTTTTAGTACAAAATACAGAAGTATTGCAGGGTAAACGTTTTGCCATTACGCAAGATGACAGCCAACAAACCTCAGCAATTAAAGAAGCTTTGGAAAAACATGGAGCCTTCGTAGAATTGGTAGATACAGACAAAGATCTTTCCAATATTGACGGATTAATTATGTTAGACCTATTTTCAGCAGCTGACAAACCAAGCATCATCGATCACGTAGATCTGATCAAGAAGCTGGATTTTGATAAAGCGAAATGGGTATATCTTATTTCAGATATTCCAGCCCACCTGCAGGAAATTACAGATGCAAGCATATTACGCCATCATCAGGGATATCCGGGACTTTTTAAAAGTCTGGCAAGAGAATTTGATAATACAACCTGCAGATTAATCAGCCTGAGTACGCCTCAGGTAGTGAATCAGATTGCTGAAATTACGTTGAAAGAAATTCTTACCAACGATAAATCTGCTGAAGTTATTTATAAAAATGATCAGAGACATAAAGTAGACATCATTCCTTCTCCATTATCTACAAGCTTACATGAAGCTCATATCCAGTTAGATCAAAAATCTGTGGTATTGGTACTTGGAGGCGCACAGGGAATCACTGCTGAATTGGTAAAACATATGTCTCAGGCTTATCCTTGTACCTATATTCTGGTAGGAAGATCAGCTGATCCAAGAAATGAGGTTTCTGCCAAGGAATTTGAAACCATGAAAACCAAAGAAGAAATCAGAGGTTTCCTTATCAAATCCGGACAATTCACATCTCCTGCAGAAATAGAAAAAGAAACGACGAAGATTTTCAAAAACAATCAGATCCTGCGCACCATCCGTGATATGGAAGCGCTTGGAAATACCATCATTTACCAATCACTGGATCTTTGTGACGAAGAAGGTTTGAGTAATCTGATCAGCAGTATTTATGAGAAATACAACCGTCTGGATGGAGTGATTCATGGAGCAGGTCTTTTAGAAGATAAATTATTCAAACAAAAGACCACAAGCTCTTTCGGACGTGTATTTGATACCAAAGTAAAACCACTTCGTGTACTGGCAGAACAGCTTCGCTCAGACTGCCAGTTTGTAGTACTGTTCTCAAGTATTGCTTCCGTATACGGTAACAAAGGGCAGACAGATTATGCTGCGGCCAACAGTGTACTGGATGATTATGCGAATGCTTTAAACAAAAGGTTAAAAGGAAAAGTAATCTCTATCAACTGGGGACCATGGAAAGGTGCCGGAATGGTTTCTTCCACCCTTGAATCTGAGTACGAACGAAGAGGTATTTCCATGATCCCATTGGATGAAGGAAAAGAAATCTTCCTTAACGAGATTAAATACGGAACTGAAAGCCAGGTGCTGATCATGTCAGGAAATAATTGGTAAAACACTGCATAAACTCAATATGAAAAAAACAGATGTTGCTGTAATTGGTCTATCCTGTGTCTTTCCCGGGGCACAGGATGCCAACACATTCTGGCAGAATATTGTCAATAAAGTTGATTCTACCGAACTCGCTCCGGCGGATCGGATAGATCCGGTTCATTTCAGTGATGCCACTAGTCCCGTTGACCGTTTTTACTGTCAGCGTGGAGGATTTATTCCTGATTATACATTCGATCCTACCGCATTTGGTATCCTGCCATTGGCTGTTGAAGGAACGGAACCTGACCATTTGCTTACCCTTGATCTGGTACAGAAAGCACTGGAAGATGCAGGCGTATTTCAAAAGAATATTTCTCTTGAAAAAGCAGGAATCATTATCGGTAAAGGAAATTACACAGGTCCTGGTGCTACCCGTGCGATTGAAATTGTAAGAACCGGAGAACAGATCTCCTCATTATTACAGGAATTGCTGCCTCAGGTTTCTCCTGCAGATATTGAAAAAGTAAAACATGCTTTCCAAGAGCGTAAAGGCCGTTTTGCAGCAGATACTGCGATGGGATTAATTCCCAATCTTGTTGCCTCTCTTGTAGCGAACCGCTTCAATCTAGGAGGCGCTGCATTTACTGTAGATGCCGCTTGTGCTTCTGCTTTAATTGCTGTAGACCATGCTGTACAGGAACTTCAGAGAGGTCGTTCCGATATCATGATCGCAGGAGGTGTGCACACAGGACAGAACGCTGCATTCTGGAGTATTTTTGCCCAACTGGGCGCGATGTCCCGCCAGCAGCAGATCAAGCCGTTCAGTATGGATGCTGACGGTCTATTGATTGGGGAAGGCTGCGGTTTTGTAGTCTTAAAAAGACTGGAAGATGCTGTTCGGGATCAGGACAAAATCTATGCTGTGATCAAAGGCGTGGGCGTAAGCAGCGATGGTAATGGTACCAGCGTGATGAGCCCATCCGTAAAAGGTCAGTTGAAAGCATTAGAACAGGCATGGATCAATGCTGATTTAGATAAAAATAAAGTGGGATATCTTGAAGCTCATGGCACAGGAACTCCACTTGGAGATAAAACAGAGCTTCAGACCTTAGCCCAATTCTTCGGAAAAGAAGAAGCGGCTCCAGCTGCGGGTATCGGATCGGTAAAGTCCAATATCGGACATGCTATGCCGGCAGCCGGAATTGCTGGATTAATTAAAACCTGTTTAGCATTACATCACGATACTTTACCGCCCACCTTATATTGCGAAAATCCGACTTCGGATATGAAAAATACAAGGTTTGAGCCTGTACAGGAAGCCAAAAACTGGTCAAAAACTGGACTGCCAAAAGTAGCTGCAGTCAATGCTTTCGGATTCGGAGGAATCAATGCTCACGTTGTTTTGGAAGGCTATGATATGCCGAAAAAAGATCAGGTATTGATCTTGGCAAGACCTACCCATGAAGAACTGCTTTCAGCATTACAAAATAATGAAACAGCGATTGGTGAAGGTGATTTCAGGGTTGCCCTATTTGATCCTACGCCTGCAAGATTAGAAAAAGCCATTAAAATTGTTTCCAAAAATATCATCTGGAAAAACAAACAGGATATCTGGTACACCTCTTCCCCATTATTAAAAGATGGCGGTAAAGTAGCCTTTGTATTTCCTGGACTGGATGGTCTGGCAAAAGGTGAAGTAGATACCGTTAGCCGTTATTTCGGGCTGGCAGCACCTATTGAAACAGAAGGTGAAGGTCTTTTAACCGATGCGTTGAACATCTTCAACAACTGCAGTATTCTTGATAATTCACTAAAAAAACTGGGAATTATCCCAGATATGAATGCCGGGCACAGTTTAGGAGAATGGCTGGCAGGTTACTCTTCAGAATTAGCAGAAGCCAACTCTGTAAAGGCATTAATTGATGTGCTGAATCCTGAAACATTTGAATTAAAAGATTCCAAATTCATCGCCATAGGAGCCGGAATTGAGGTGATAAAACCTTTTATTGCTGAAATTTCAAACCTCTATGTTTCCAATGACAACTGCCCTAATCAGGTGATTCTTTGCGGAAGCAATGCAGCTTTGGATGAATTGGTGCCTTTGTTAAAAGCAAAACAGATTTTCCATCAGGTACTGCCGTTCCAGTCAGGATTCCACTCTCCTTTTATCGCTGATAAACTGGATGTAATCCTTGCGGGAATGGAAAAAGCACAGTTTCAGCAGACGAAAATCCCATTGTGGTCTGCTACCACCTTAGAACCTTATCCTGCAGATCAGGCAGCGATCAGAAAACTGAGTGCTGAGCATTTGGTAGAACCCGTTCGTTTCCGTGAACTGACCGATAAATTATACGAAGAAGGTGCAAGAGTTTTCATTCAGGTCGGTACAGGAGGACTGATCGGATTTATTGATGATACGTTGAAAGGAAAAGCATTTAGTACGATTGCATCCAGCGTTCCTACCCGTTCTGCATTGGCGCAGTTACAACGTGTTGTAGCTTCGTTGTTTGTGGAAGGAAAAACAATTGCTCTTGATTTTCTGGAGATTCAGAATCATTCGAAAAAACCTTCAGGAAAAGGCATTAAGCTGGAATTAGGGTCGCCTATTATCCGTAATTTTAAAGAAGTAAAAGCTTTGGCTCAGTCCTTTGACACGCCAAAACAATATACAGCAACAGCTTCGACTATTGCCACAAAAAGCGGTCATCCGCTGGTACAGGCATTTCAGGATAACGTTGCTGATATGATCCGTATGCAGGAAGAAGTACTGACTTTATTCCAGAACCGTCCGGAAATCCCAATCCACAGGCCAACTCCTGTAGTTCCGGCAGTTCCACAACCCGTAAGAAGTACAACCTTTACAAAAGACTTGTATGTAACGCTGGAAAGCCATCCTTACCTGATCGACCACAGCTTATTGAGACAGCCGAAAGGATGGGCTCACGTGGCAGATATGGAACCGGTTATTCCGATGACGATGATCTTTGAACAACTTGCCGAAATTGCAGAAGCGGAAATTCCGGGAACACAAGTTCATAAAATCATGAACGTAAGTGTATTCCAATGGATGAACGTCGCCAAACCTTTCGAAAAAACCGTAAAAGGAGAATGGCGCTCACCGAATCACGCTTATCTCGATATTGAAAACTTTGCCAATGCAGAAGTAGTCTTAAAATCGGGTTATGTTCCAACCCCTGATTTCAATCTTTCCATTGGTAATCTTTTACCTATTGAAAGAACACCTGAAGAAATCTATGACATGCACATGTTCCATGGAGATAAATATCAGGGAATTACCGAAGTTTCAGCCGTTGGAGACAAAGGAATTATCGGAAAAATAAAAGGAAACGGTGGTAAAGGTTCTTTGCTTGATAATGCAGGACAGTTATTCGGGCTTTGGCTTCAGCTTACTTTGGTGAAAGACCGTATTGCCTTTCCTGTGAAAATCAGAGATATTGAATTCTTCGGCGATATGCATGATCAGGAAGGTATTTTTGAATGTACCTGCATGCTGACCGAGCTTAATGATGAATTTGCCATCGCCGATATCATCCTGAAAAGAGACGGAAAAGTATGGTGTGCCATTACCGGCTGGCAGAACAGAAGGCTGGAAATTGATGCCGCTTTATGGAATGTTTCCATGTCACCGCTGCACAACCGTCTTTCGGAGGAGATTGCTCCAGAAGTTTTCTTTTTCCACCAAGCCTATACAAGAGTCGCTTCTTGGGATTTTATCCTGAAAAGATATTTCAACCAGACAGAAAAACAGCATCACCAGCAGTTATTACCCAACAAAAAGAAAAACTGGATGGTAAGCCGTGTGGCGGTGAAAGATGCTGTAAGAAACCTTCTGCGTCAGGAAAAAAATCATGCCTGCTTCCCGATCACTTTTGAGATCCGTTCCGATGAAGTGGGCAAACCATACCTCATCAGTGATTTTACAGAAGATATCCATATTTCTTTAGCCCATAAAGGAAAAGAAGCCGTGGGAATTGCGAGATATGGAAAATCTGTAGGAATCGATATGGAACTGATGGAAGAACGCAGTTCAGGATTCTATGACATGGTATTTACCGACAAAGAATTAGCCTTATTAAAAGACAGAGATCAGGCAGAATGGACCACCCGCTTCTGGGTAGCCAAGGAAGCTTACGGAAAATTCCTGGGAACAGGACTGAAAGGAAATCCTAAAGCCTTCGAAGTCGAATTAATAAAAGACGATCACCTGTGGATCAACAATATTGAAATCAAAACTATTAAACATAAAAATTATATTATCGGATGGACACTGTAAACGCAACATTAAAAATGAACCACGAAGAACTTTTTACTTTATTAAAAGGTTTTATTACTGAAGTGATAGGTGCTGAATTTGTAGAAGAGATGGATATTACTCCTGAAAGTTCATTCACCAAAGATCTTGAAATGGACAGCATCGAGATTGTTTCTTTCTCAGAAAAGATCAAAGCCCATTTTGGCGATCAGATCGACTTTACAGGTTGGTTATCTTCTATGGATCTTGACCAGCTTATTAATCTTGACCTTAGTATGATCATCAATTATATCTACGAATGCCAATAATCACGGTCAATAACAGACAAGTTCATATACAGGAACTCAACAAAGGAGCCGAACAAACCGTGGTACTCATCCACGGTATGTTCAGCAACCTGTCCATTTATTATTTTAATATTGCCCCTGTGCTGGCCAAGCATTTCCATGTGGTGATGTACGATCTGAAAAGCCACGGTATGAGTGAACGCTTTTTGGATGGCTACGACCTTGACAACATGTCATCCGATCTGATGGGTTTAATAGATCACCTTCAACTGGAAAAAGTACACCTTGTCGGCTATAGCTTCGGAGGTCTTATTGCATTAAAAACAGCATTAGAATATCCTGACCGCGTGAATCAGCTCGTAGTGATGGAAGCTCCGGATCCTCAGGACGAAAAAGCGCGTAACATCATTGATGAATACAGCAAAGAGTTTCTTGAGCACTACGTCGCCAACTTTACAGATACCACCAAAGTGCAGATGGGCAAAAGACAAATGGAAAAGAACCATCGTATGTATGAATTTCTGTTTAACCAGACCAGCATTAAAGCAGATATGATCAGGGAAAAACATTTCCTTGGTAAAGCCCATTTCAATAGATTGACGGCTCCCACTCTATTGCTTTATGGCGCTGATTCCAACTGCAGACCTACCGGTGAGTGGCTGCAGTCCCAAATCAGCCAGTCTGAACTTGAATTAATTCCGGGTGATCACAATATTCCGATTCAGGAACCTCAGCGTATCGCTGAAACGATTGCTCAATTTTTATCTAAAATTTTAACACAAAACCATGGCTAAATTTGCATTTATAGTTCCACCACTGACAGGACATGTCAACCCTACCTTAAGCATCGGTGCTACCCTGCTGGAAAGAGGACATGAAGTAGCCTGGATCAGCCTTGACCCTACTTTAGAGGCTAAACTTCCGGAAGGAGGAAAATTATTACTGATCCAGTACGATCAGACCGACGAAGAAAAAAAAGAAAGTGAACAATATCTCGATATTATTTCAAAAAAAGTAGTGTACGGTATAGACAGCGTGAAGTTCCTTTACGAAGAGGTGCTTATCCCGCTGAACAGACATTGCTATAATGGAGTTATTGCTTTACTGAAAACATATCAGCCTGATTTGGTTATCGGGGATCATCAGTTATTTGCAGCCCCGGTTGCAGCGAAGGCTCTTGGAATTCCTTATGCCACTTCCGTTACCGCTCCGGCAGCCATCAAAATCATGAATGAGCTTCCAAAAGTACACGAATGGGAAGTGAATCAAATCATAGGCTTACAAAAAGAGCTTGGTTTCCATGAAGAACGTTCTCTGGCGACTTCAGATTTGCTGACACTTGTTCTGACTTCCAGTTATTTCTTTGGCGAAATGGAAGATCTGCCTTCTCAATACCAGTTCACAGGTCCGGTTCTTACTGAAAGACGTGTTTCATGTGAATTCGACTGGGAAAAATTAAAAAGCAAAGACAACAAAAAGATTTTAGTAAGTATCGGAACTACCTTCGATCATGATCATAAAAAAGCATTTTTCCAGAAGGTCGTTGATGCCTTTAAGGATGAAGATTTGACTGTAGTAGTCATTTCTGATCCACAGCTTTTCGAGCAGTGGCCGGACAACTTTATGGTGTATCAGCAGGTTCCTCAGCTGGATCTGTTACCTCATCTGGATGGCGTGGTTTGCCACGGCGGTCATAATACCGTATCTGAAACCTTATCCAATGGTATTCCTTTGGTGGTAATTCCGATTGCCTATGACCAGTCACACGTTGCGGGGCGTGTGGTGCGTACAGAAGCGGGTGAGCGTCTTAATTTTAACCGATTTAAAGCCAATCATCTGAAAGAAGCTGTGCAACAGATTTTAAATAATCCAAGCTACCGTGAAGCCGCCCAGAAAGTAGGTCAGTCTTTTGTGGAAGCAGGAGGCTCAGTTACGGCAGCTACCCTATTGGAACAGGCTCTGTCAAAGGCTTCAAAACCTGAAAAACCATCTAAATTTTTATTCGTTGTTCCTCCGTTTTTCGGACATGTAAGCCCTACTTTAAGTGTTGGAGCAAGTCTGATTGCCCGCGGACACGAAGTAAAATGGTTCGGAATTACCCCTTTAGACAGTAAACATATTCCTGAAGGAGGTTCGTATTTCTATCCTGAAGAAGAACTTATCCCGTATCAGGAGGAAATTGCCCGTATTTTAAAAAGACAGGATGACGGACCCGCATGCTCCGGACCTGAAGTGATGAAACTGGCACTGGAGGAAACCTATGTTCCATTCGCGAAAATGATGATGCCGGGATTAACCAGGCTCACAGAAAGCTGGATGCCGGATGTTATTGTGAACGACTGTATCACTTTCGGGGGAGCTCTTTTCGCTCATAAACATAATATTCCTTGTGTAACGACCACTCCCGTTCCACCGGACGTAATGGGAGATACCGAAAAAAGTGCCCCAAAAATCTGGGAATGGCAGCAAAACCTGATCAAAGACTTACAAAAAGAAGTAGGAATTCATGAAGAAGGTATTTATATCCATTCTCACAAGCTGAATATGGTGTTTACTTCACAGGCCTTCGCTGGTTTTGAAACTGTTCCGTCTCACATGAAATTTGTAGGTCCGGTAAAAGGACGTCCTAACGATGCTCCATTTGACTGGGATAAATTAAATGCGTCTACCACTCCTAAGATCTTTGTATCATTGGGAACATTGCTGGTAGACATCAGAAAAGCCTTTTTTGAAAAGATCATCGCTGCATTTAAAGATCAGCCGGTAACCGTGATTGCCGCTACTCCACCGGAAATTTTTGAAGAATGGCCGGACAATTTCATTGTAAACAGCTTTGTTCCTCAGTCTGCTGTGATGCAGCAAATGGATATGGTGATCTGCCACGGAGGTTTCAATACTGTAAACGATACCTTCCGTAACGGATTACCGATGTTGATTACTCCTATTGCGTATGATCATTTCCATATTGCCAAACTGATTGAACAGGCAGGCTGCGGAATCAGCATCCGATACAAAAGGCTTCGTGTAGACGCTCTTCGTGAAACGGTTTTTGAATTGTTGGAAAATCCAAAATACAGAACCGCCGCTCAGGAAGTCCGCAATACATTTACCCTTGCCGGAGGAAATGACAAAGCCGTAGAACTGTTAGAAAATTTTGTACAGGAACATTCAACATTAGCTTCTGTATAAACCAATAAACAGCTGCATATGAAAAGAAGATTGCTATTTGGTGAACGCATGTTACTGGGGGACGGCACAGAACCTTTTAACGCGGTCATTCCGTTCAGACTGAGAGGTACCTTTGCATTAAAAGATATCCAGCAGGCGCTGACTCAGATTCAAAAGAAACATCCATGGCTGAGAGCACTGATCAGTCATGACGAAAAAAATATTCCATGGTTCAATGTTCCGGAAAATCCGGTTTCCATTCCTGTAAGAATCATCGTCCGACAGAGTGAAGATCAGTGGCAGGAAGAATCCAGGAGAGAATGGAACACCACCTTTAATTATGAAAAATTACCCCTGATCCGGTTTGTCTGGATCAAAGGGGAAAACGTTTCTGACATGCTGTTTGCGTTCCATCATTGTCTTTGCGATGGTGGTTCTGCAATGGCCTTTTTAAAAGAATTCCTAATGGTACTTGATCATCCTGCTGCCGATATTGGAACAGAAACCCCCATCTTAGGGATTCAGGATGTGGTTCCGGCCAACATTCTGAACAGCCGCAGACAAAAACTCAAAGCTAAATTTATCGGAAGACTGGCTGCCACAGCAATCAAATGTATTCCGGTAGGTAAAAAAGCTGTGGAAAGACAGAATGATTATTTAATCCACTGGAAACTGGATGAAACGGTAAGCAAAGAACTGATCGCTTACTGCAAATCGCAGGAAGTGACGGTGAACACATTTCTCAGTGCATCGGTATTACAGGCCTTTAAAAAAGTGAGAGGTGAAAAATCCTTCAATAAAGTTTCCTGTCCGGTAGATATCAGACGTTTTGCCAGTCAGATCAAGGAAGATCATATTTTCGCTTTCGGGCTGATGATCGTAGTTTCTGCTGATGAAAAACTGAGTTTTTCAGACAATCTCCGTGCGATGCAGAAATCGGTGGAACAGAAAACCTCAAAACTGAATCCTTATATCACGATGATGGTGATGGAATCCGGACACGATGCGCTGAAAAATTTCACCAAGCTTTTAAAGAACGGAAAATCGTCCAACGACTGTATGTTTTCCAATCTGGGACGCATTCAGATCCCTCATGAATACAAGGAATTTACGGTTGAAACAATCTTCAGTCCGTCCGTCATTGGTCCGTTGGGAAATACCACTACCCTGGTGGTTTCTACCTACCGTGGAAAAATGGATTTTTCATTCATGGGCAGTGAAGGTTATTTACCGTATACTGATGCTATAGCCATCCGTGATGAGGTCATGCAGACGATTCATTCACAACTAAAACAAACTGCAGTATCATGATCAGAAGACCCTTAATGATGGTGGAAAGGATCATGTATGTAGATCCGGAAACACCTTTAAACTGTATTTATACCGCAAAGATCAACGGACAGGTTTCTGAGGACAATTTTAAAACCGCCTTATTGAAAATCCAGCAGAAGCACCCTATGCTGAGAGCCCATATTGATCACAGCAAAGGGCGTTATCCTTTTTTTATAGGGCAAAAGGATATTGAACCTATTCCCCTTCGTATTGTAGAACGAAAAACAGACGACGACTGGTTCAAAGAATCCGAAAAAGGATGGTTCCAGCTTTTTGAAACGCCTAAAAAACCCCTTGCCGAAGTAGTCTGGGTAAAAGGACAGGATACTTCCGAAATCCTCTGGATCATGCCGCACTGCATTTCAGACGGAACCACCGGAGTGACTTTACTACGTGAACTTCTGAGTTTGCTGGATAATCCTTATTTACCCCTGATTCCTTATGTTGCTTTTGAATCGGTAGATGATTTTCTCCCTTCAGATTTTAATGCAGGAATCAAAAAATATAAAGCTAGCCTCTACTTGCTGTTCGCCAGAATATTCTTTTCTATCCAGCGAAAAAGCAAAAAGAGAAACCTCGGAAAAAGTTACGCCATCCACTGGAAAATGACTCCGGAGGATACCAAACTGATCACTGAAAAATGTAAAGCCAACGGAATCTCCGTGCATGCCCTGCTCTGCTCTTCTGTAATGCAGGCCTTCCGCGATGTTCAGGGAGACCGTGCCAAAGGAAAGGTGATCAGTCCGGTAGATGTACGTCATTTTATCCCTGAAATCAAAGAAGATCATCTGTTTGCTTTCGCCCCAACGGTAGAGCTTTCGCTGAAAAAAGACAGCACGGATGTGATGGGCAATGCCAAGCAGATCAAAAAGGATCTTATCGAGAAAATCAACAAGATGGAAGCCCGTGAACTCCTGTGGATGGGAGAACATATGCACCCCATTGTAAACCGTATGATCAGCATGCTGAAATCCAGCGAAGGCGGCCATGATGTGACCCTATCCAATATGGGAAAGGTAAATATCCCGAATGATTACAAAAACTTCAGCCTGGAAACAGTTTTTAGTCCTACCGTGGCTTTTCCATGGCTGAACTCAAACACTTTGGTAACCAGTACGTACAACAATCAAATGGACTTCACCTTCATGTCCAATGAAAATTTTCTTCCCAAAGAAGAAGCCCATCTGATAAAAGATAAAGCCATCGAGCTATTGACCACCTCTTTATGAAATTTAAAATAAAGCCTCCAAAGCCAAAACCTATCAAGAAAACCACCCTCAGACGCTTTCTCATTAAGCGTACGATTTACTATGTCCTTCCGAATGTATTTTTTAATTTCATCATCGCCTATGCCAGCTTCAAAGAGTTAGGTTACACCCATTTTTTCTCAGGAACCCAAAACCTGGCCCGCCTTACCCTACCCATGGCTATTTTCCTTCCGGTAGTCCTTACCATTGATATCATCAAAAGGGTAACCGATGCCGCCAGCCAGGAAGCCATAGAGTTTACCGTAGACGAACAGCTGAATATTAAAAAATTAATGACCAAGCTAAGTATCTTACATGGTTTGATTACGGGGTCATTGGTATTATCCCTGCTCTTTATAGGACAGTATAATTTCTCAAAGGATTATAAGCTGGATGCTACGGCGATGGCTGTGGTGGTGGGAACACTGGCAGGAGTGCTTTCTGTGGTTTTTGTGTATTTGCCGGTGTGGAGATTGAGGAGGTGGATGTGTAGGAGGACGCAGGCTGTGACTGTTGACTTAAATACATAGTTTATTTTTTTAATACATCCCTAGATTTTAATATAAATTTCTATCTTTGATAGTATTATATGATACTATCAAAGATATGAAACCTCCTTATATCATTACAGACACCATTTTATTTTTAGTAGCTTCTATTTCTGAAAAAATAGGAGAAATCAATGCTTCACATCTGTATAAACCTGTCACTGAATTAAGGAAAAAGAACAGGATTAAAACCATCCAGTCTTCATTGGGAATTGAAGGGAACACAATTACCGAAGAGCAGATAACCGCTTTACTGGAAAATAAAAGAGTCATTGCTCCCCAAAAAGATATTCTTGAAGTTCAGAATGCAATACAGATGTATGAAGAAATCAATAAGCTGAATCCTTATCACCTGAAAGACTTAGAAAAAGCGCATTCCATTCTGATGAAAGGACTGGTTGCTCATCCTGGTAAGCTAAGAACCACTAATGTGGGTATCATTAAAGGTTCGAAAGTAGAACATGTAGCACCGGGAGGCACCATGGTAAAAGGATTAATGAAAGACCTCTTCTCTTATCTGAAAAAAGACAAAGACCTGATTTTAATTAAAAGCTGTGTCTTCCACTATGAGTTTGAATTTATACATCCTTTTACAGACGGTAACGGAAGAATGGGCAGACTCTGGCAGACCTTGATTCTGATGCAGCAATATCCTGTATTTGAATATCTGCCCGTAGAAGCTCTCATCAAACAAAAACAGGCCGAATACTATAATACCTTATCAGAATCTGATAAAAAAGGAAATTCTACCCCGTTTATAGAATTTATGCTCGGTATTATTCTCGAATCTCTAGAGGAACTTTTACAATCTCAAAATAAAACATTGTATACAGAAGACAGAATTTTCTTATTTAAAGAGAAAGTAAAACAAAATAAGTTCAGCAGGAAAGACTATATGCAGACCTTCAGTAGTATTTCTGCTCCCACTGCAAGCAGAGACCTGAAATGGGCTATTGAACAGGGCATTTTATTAAAATCCGGAGAACAGAGGTTGACAGAATATTGGTTTAAAGGATAATACTGTCTGTTATTTTCAGCATAACAGTTACTAGGCTAACATTGTTTGTTAAAAGTTTAAAAATCATTTACAAAGGCAAAAAATAAATGTTATCTTTCAACTGCGAACTATTCAAATCCTAAATAACATTTTTTTTCAGCACAATAACACTTTCACGTAATTTACTCGCGATTGACTGCTGTTTACTTGAATTGATGAATCTAGCGGTCCTGATTTCAAGTGCTTCATAACCTTTTGTCTCAGCAATTTTCGCTATTATTGTATCAACTTCACAGATTTTATTGCCATACGCTGAATTTGATACATTAATATATAACATAGCACCTGGTTTCAATTTAGGATGAAGATTTTCAAATATTGACTGCATATCACAAAAATATCCTTTGACCATGTTTGGAATATTTTTGTTCCACAAGCTTGGTACCGTACTTAGATGATCTAGAAATTCATTTAGTTCAGGTATATTTGGACTATCCTTTTCCTCAACAGCAATCTGCACATGAGATGTTAACGCGGATGATCTTAATTTTCTCTCCTCAACAAATTTGCTAACGTATCCTAGCATCCATAGTTCTAATCTATAAATATCTGTGTAATCTCGAGAGTTTAAATATGGAGGTGAGGTTATAACTATATCTATTGTATTATCTGGCAGATTGTTGACAAGCTCTCTACTGTCACCTCTAAATACATTTACATAATTATGGGTTCGTACCGAAATATTCGCCTTACTTCGTATGTCTATAAGTATTACGTTACGACAAAAATCTATAAATAGCTTATGTACCTCTTTTCTTTGGATATTATTATACTGCCAGTTTTTCTTAAACGACAAACATTTACCATTTCTAAAAACATTACTGATTCCAACGAGATGATTTCCAAGTGCTACTTTGAATAAATTAAAATACTTGTTAAAGCTTACTGGGAGGCTATTCATTTTTTCCAAAATATCCGTGATTCCCTCGCGAACTGGATCATTGAAAATCCATCTTTCTCTTCCTTCAGTTTCAAATAGTGTTTTCGTTTCTATTTCAGGAAGTGGTTGGCTGTGCTCACACGAAAAAAGATAAGCTTCAAATTCGTCAATTAAGACAGCAAATTCATATGGATCATAATCAGTCCGAAGCTTTGCGCGTATAACATCATAGAAAAAAGGACTATTTTCAATACCAAAACATTTTACCCCCAGATCCTGACAAGTTAAGGCAGTTGTTCCAACACCCATAAAAGGATCAAAACAAACTTCTGGCATTTTTTCCTGCTCTCCAAGAATTCTTCTTACAAATTCACTGGAATAACCCTCTACCAAAGAATACCATCTATGTAATGGCTGGTATTTATTCCCAGTAAACGACACTAAATCACTATATAATTCTCTACAATCTTTGTATACAATCTCTTTTGTCTCAATCATTTTTTTTCTCTTTTCACTATTTCTTTCGCCTTTTCTGAGCTTGATGTAGGATCCAAATGCAATACTACAGGCGGATTAGAAATATTCTCTTTCCATGTATTGGTCGCATTATTCCATCTAAAATCTTCAGGATTTTTTCTTGCATCATATATCAACAATATACCTGAAACACAGCTTGGCTCAGCTTCAATATATAAATTCAATTGCTCCAAGCCTTCGTTTGCTTTATCGTGAGCCACTGTCCCATCATAATTATTACCGCTACTTTTCCCAACCCATTTTATTTCGATTATATACACATCATGATTAGGCACAGTTATAATCCTTACATCATTACGATCATTTGTATTATTATTCCGACATTCCTCATCAATAAAACCTCCTGACAAATTATTCTCTAAAAAATTTGCCAATTTTTTACGAAACTTATTTTCGGGTGCAGCTACTAACTCATATTTTGACTTATTCTGCCAATATTCAATCCCTCTCTCACCCTCAATTTCAGTTTTATAATGTCTATCCAATAACTTCCTATATTCATGTATTGGCAGCATTGATTTAATATGCCCAACTTTGTTTAAACTAAAAAAATCGGGAATATCTTTTAGTATTATCTGTTTATGTGTTATTTTTAGTTCTGTGCCCTTGACAAAAATGTATAAAAAATCGTTTTCCTGAGAAGATTCTGCGACTTCCTCAAGATTTCTGAGCTGCACTCCATTGAAAGGATTTGTGACAAAATTGTTTCCATGAATGTCTATATATATATTTCTTGACCCACGTTTAATCAAATGCTCATCTAAGTTTGATGGCTCTAAATAATTCGTTTCTCCAGATGCTACTTCATTAAAATCAATAATAAATGTTACCGGTCCTAGATCGACATTTTTTATATATGCGTCAGATTGTACTAATTTTAATAGTTTAGTCCAGAAGAGATTACTCTCTAATGGGGAAACTTTCGGAAAAGCTTTATAGAGCTTCGCAATTATACTTGAATGTAAAAAAGCTAGAACATCTTCAGACCCACCCATTATGAATATTCTATTAAATAATTATTGTAAAAATGGTTAAAGAAAGCTGTCAAAATCAATTCAGCTTCAAATCTTTCATTTGTAAACGAGAACATATCCCTGTTTTCCTCAATGTATTCTTTAACAAACTTAATTGTTTGTGCAGTTGGTTTATCGGTATCATTAAAATCTATAAGTGCTCTAAAATGAGAGTTTTCCTTTGTTTCCTTAAAAGTGTAATCTTGGTAAACAATTCTTACAATTTTGTCCAAACCATCAAATTCGTTATCATTTTCAGCAGAATCAAGTTCTGAATATATTAATGATAATTTACTTATACAACTGATCCACCAATATTTTTCCTCTTCAACCGAATATTGCAAAAGCCTCTCTACAGCATGTATTCCGCCCTCTGCTATTTCATACAGAGCAATCGCATTTTTATCCTTAATAATTTCAAAATCTTTAATCTCAACTAGTCCATATGCTACCAAATGATCAACTATATTTTGAATATCTTTGGAATAAGGCCCTCTTTGAATCCTTTGAAACCTAATAATCGACAGTATAATTTCCTTCACAGGCGCTAAAGCAGCGGAAAGATATAAAAGTTTTTGAAGAGCAATTTTAGATACAGATTTACCTTTGCTCACATGGATTGAATGCAATACATATAATATTTCATTTGAATTATGAAAATTCTCCAATTGTAAAATCATAACTAAACCAATTTTAATGATCTTAGGACTTTTTTAAATTCTGGCATGGAGTTTATTTGTGTTGTTGAAAGCTTTCCAAAATCAAGATAGTTTAAAAGTCTGTTTTTTGATTTTTCAATTCCATCAGATAGTTTTACCAGAAAATCCTCCTTACTAAAATTTGTAATAAGAATAAACGGTAGATTTACCTTACTAAACTCATTGAAAGCTGAAGCCAACTGCACAGTACCTGAAATATCAAATGCGCCCTCAGTCGTTTCCATTATTATAAACGGAGTATTTTTACTCTCCTGCTGATACAGTTCCAGAAGTGAGATTCTAAAAAGATATTCCATAAAAATTCGCTGCGATGTACTACAGTTTTTCATTTCATATCTCGTCTGACCATCAAATTCAGGGACATAGGATTTCACCTTGATTTTCGACTCTTTTGGTTTGCCTTCAATGGTTGTAAGGACACAATCAGTCTTAAAATATTTGGAGGCATATTTTACAAAAATTGCATTAAGTTTATCCTCGAACGAATTTATTACTGCATTCAATTCCTCATTTTTATTGTTCAATTTTTCCTTTGCTATTTTCCACTTTTCCCTTTCCGGCTCAATCTCCTTTTCATAATTTATAACTTGTAGTTCAAGGCCTTGTATTTGGGTATCGTATTCCGTGATCTGCTCCTCAGGATTCTTATGTAGTTTGGAAAGTTGAATTTTTTGATCATATATTTGGATAGCAAGTACATTAATATCCTTATCAATTTTTCTTTGCGCTGCCCACATATCATCAAGTTCCTTGGTTAAAACATTTTTTTTACTTTGTAGTGGCCTAACCTCTTCCGTAGCACCTTTTAATTTACTTTGTGCTTCCTCCAATTGAGCTAAAACATTTGAATTGTCCAAATCCGGATGCACCAAATCCAATGAAGACTCACATACAGGGCATTCATTCTTTATTTCTAAGCTTCTAACTATCTCTTTTACTTTTTCCGATTTAGGGCTTTTATTGCAGTATATACATATCCCATAGTGTTTAAGCTTATGTATTGACGTAAGTACAGATTCATCCGAATATATATGTTTAAATAGTTGTGACTCAAATTGTCTTACCTTATCTGTATATTGTTCATATGCTGCCGAAATAACTTCTATATTTCCATCAATTTCCCGAATCTTATCAGTCAAATACTGAATATTCTCTAGATTTTTATCACGGAGCTCAATATTTTTATCAGATTCAGCCTTAAGTTTGTTTAAGCCGTATTCTATATTTATCTTTTGGTCATAATCCTTTCGTTTACCCAATTCCTCATTTCTAAGTCGGATAAGTTCATCAATCTGTTTTTCAAACTGGGCTTTAATATCTGTTTTCCCTCTGACCTTTGTGTCTAAATCTTTAACATCTTTTGCAAGGCTTTCGTATTCTGCCTGAAATCCAGCTTGATTGATCAAAATTCTTATTAGCTTGGATTGATCACCGCCTCTATTATCCCATATAAGATAATTACCTTCCTCTTGTCTGATCAGAAATTTTTGGAGTAAAAAAGTTATATCTGATAAAGAACCTATGCCGGTGTATTCTTTTAAAAGTCCCTCGTATACATCTTCAATATTATCACACTTTTCAGAGTTGTATTGATAATCATCAACTCGTAAATATAAAACTGTATACTCAGTTATCATCCGATGGATTTCAAATTCATGCTCCCCTACAGTGAAAACAAGTTTAATCATAGGTTTGGCATTGTCATCATTAGTACCTCCTCTATTTTCGAAATAATCCATAGGAATCTCTGAATCTGGACCAACCATACCATATATTATCAAAGCAGTTGTGGTAGTTTTTCCAAGACCATTAGTTCCTACAAAAAGATTCATCCCTGAATGCACATCATATTTCCAATTTTTTGAAAAAAGATGATAGTTTTCTACCTCAATGCTTCTGAGAGCAGGTAGTTTTATAAAAGTAGAGCTTGCAGACATTTGTTAAATTAAGATTACGTAATTTACAACAATAATTCAATCCTACTAAAAAAGGAGGACTATACTCGGACAGATGCCTTAATCTTCACAGAAATTCATCAGTAGTTGACCAAGTAAACTTCTCCTATCTTATTGCCGTAATCCATTATCTGGATGGGCATTATTTTTCAATAAGATGGTTTTTATTTTAGAAACGCTAATATATAAAAATAAACATGTATTAGCTGTCCGTATTTTTACGGAAATCCGTAAAATAATCATATCTTTTTAATTAATATAAGTAAAGTTACCCTATACTGAGTGTAGTTAGATTATTTAAATATGAATAAAAGTTTATTAACATATAAAATTATTGAAATACATAAAGAAGTTCTCCTTATTAAACGATAAAATAAAAAGGTTCAGCCTGTGCTAAACCTTTTTACATTTTATTAAGTTATCCCTTCTCAATCAACCTCTCAAACCTCCCCATCATCTCATCCTTCTCCTTCAGCATCCTTTCATAAAGGGTAATCTTTTCATCATACAACTCTACAATTTTATCTATTGGGTTAAATATACAATTATAGTTCATTGCAGAAGCAACCGAGTTATCTTTAAATCGTGGAAAGTATTTGAAATGATATTGATCGCTTGTTCATCGTTAAAATTCTGAAACGCTTCCACCGGAATTTTCAATACTTCAGAAATTCTTTTCAGCAAAGGATCTTCAATAATTTCTTTCTGTTCCAGCAGAGAAACTTTCTTCTCCTCTCCCATTTCATCATTTCCTTCATTACACACTCTTTTTTTCTTCAAAAACCAAGAAAAAATAAACTCTATTATGTTGTTTTTATTTTCTAATGAACATGCGCTAAAAATCTTACAACAGCCTATTTTTCTATGCTTTACACTCGCTATATTTGATCATACAAACCCAAAAAACACAATAGCATGGCACTAGACAATTTAATCAGTGTAAGCTTTTCAGAAAGCGATTTACAAACGATCGACAAAGCAATTCAGGACATACAGACTGTCCTTACAGGGAAAACCATCAACCTTACTCCGGACCAGAGACAGCAGTACGGAAGAATTGCAGAACAGAACAAACTCTTCGTCAATAAAGCCAAAACCTATATGGAACAAAATGTTCAACATGTTCCGAATTTCCTCGATAAGGCAGAATTCGACAGAGATTATACAGCCAGAGAGCAGATAGAGCAAAGGCTGCAGCTGTTAGATTCCCTGGTGGAGCAGCTTTCCGATACCAAGGTATTGCTGGATCACGATAACTATCACAACGCCATCAGCTTCTACCGGAGCATCAGATATCTTTCCGAAGAAAATGTACCGGGCACCAATGTGATCTACGAAGGAATGAAGCAGTTTTTTGTAGCGGGACAGACAACCCAGCAGACCCATGTTCCCCCACCCTCTGCCAATAATGGGAATCAGCCAGAAGAATAACCTTGAGAAATAATTGAATCGAAGAGCATGTGAAAACGTGCTTTTTATGGTGAGCTGTCTGCCAATGTTTGGTTGGAAATCGCAAAGACACAAGATCTTATTATAAGAACGTTTTTTAAAACGCAAGGATTTTATCTCCGGTAAAATTCTTATATCCCGGTATATTTACTTGCTGAAAATCTTTGATTTTCTTGCGCCTTTGCGATTAAAAATAAAATAAGGTAATTCTATACAGTTTTACATTAACCTGCTATCTTATTATGACCCTTTCATTCTGATATAACGCAGTAAATGAAGAATCTAAGCTTTACATGAAATTCCCTTCGTCAGAAATCAAAGATTCGATGTAGTCAATGAGAATCGTGCAAAATTGCATATAGCCGCCTAAAATAATAAGTCATGTTATCTGTAGAAACAGGATATTTTTTAAACGCAAAAGTTTTATTGATCCGAATTTATGATTGGTGGCTGTGCCACTGATGAAGCCAGATGGAGAGTGATGATGTTTCTTAAAATAATATTTAACTCTGCTTATACCCTTCATCAACCCTCTCCAGATAGTATAGTAACCGCCTCTACCCCTTTGGATAAAGGTCTCTACCCCCTTATATAAGTATCTGGAGCCCCTTGCACAACCCCCTCTCCCCCCCTTACCCAAGGGGGTAAAGCCCCTTCATGAAGGGGGTGGAGACCGTTCATAAAGTCCCTGCAGAGGCTTGCTGAAGGGGTTGGAGGGACTTTCGAAGGGCCTGGGCGCATTTCTGAGCAATATTTATAGTGGCTTTAAACAAAATTTACGCTTTCCCGTAAGCAGAAGATTAAGATCTTTAATAATATTACTGCTTCAAATAATTTATTTTTTAAAGATGAATCATCATAAAAAAGTCTGTATGCTTTTAAATAATACGACACGTTCTGTCGCTGCCAGAAGCTATTTTTGTATAACATCAAAATCATATGTGTACAAGTATGTTAAAAAACGTTAAATTTGCCGGATTTTTATAACCAGGTTATAACGGCTAAAAAACAATAACTATGAAATTTTTATTCAATTACATTCATCCGGTGGATATTCTTCAGCTGCTTTTTACATATTTAAAATCCTTTTCATATGTACACATCAGACCGGTTTTATGCACATGAAATACAATATTTTTTGTACCCCAAGAATATTATTTTGAATAGTTTTGAATATAAAGGATGCTGATTCTCAGAACATCATAGGTAAAAGAGAACCGGCTTCACCATAATTTATTATAATAACAATGTTAACTTAAAAAATACGGGAATGAAAAACCTTTATCTCGGAGCGCTCACCTTAGGCGCTGTTCTGGGCACATCTGCCCAGGAAGTGGTATGGCAGAAAGACATCCAATCCTCTACCCAGGATTTTCTCAGCCAGGTCACCACAACCATCGATCAGCAGTATCTGATCACTGGAAGTTCTATACAGTCAGCAAGCGGGAAGCCGGAGGCGGGAAGCAAACAAAACAACGGTTACGATTTTCACCTGGTCAAATTAAACCAGCAGGGTGAAAAAGTCTGGGAAAAATATTTCTCAGGACAAAACCATGATTATTTATCAGCAACTGTTACCACCCAGGATGGCGGATTTCTTCTGGCCGGAACCACGTATTCTGGAAAAGGGCTGGATAAAAAAGACGACTCCAACGGAGGAGCTGATTTTTGGTTGATCAGGATCAATGAATTTGGGGATGAATTATGGCAGAAAACATTAGGCAGCTCTTCCGATGAAGAAGCCAGAGCAGTGATTCAAACGACAGATCTGGGATTTTTTGTTGCCGGATCCTTCGTCTCCGCTCAGGATTCCAAAATGAAAGGTTACGGCTCCAAAGATGTCTTAATTACCAGATTGGACAAAGACGGAAAAGAACTCTCCCAATTAATTTTAGGCGGAAAAGGGTTGGATGAAGTGGAAAAGATGATTCCAACGAAAGATGGCGGAGCGTTACTGGGAATGTATTCGAGGAGTTCTGAAGTAAAGGCAGGAAGCGGGAAGCTGGAGGCTGGAAGTAGTGTGAAGAACGACTCTTATTCCAAAGCCAGCAGTAACTTCGGTGAAGGCGATTATTGGATTGTGAAGCTGGATAAGACCGGAAAAGTTGAATGGGAAAAGAATTTTGGAGGTAAGAATGATGATCATATCAGAACCCTGGCGTTAACTTCAAATGGCTTCATCATTGGTGGAGAATCCAGATCAGAAAGATCAGGCAATAAAACGGTTGGAATTGAAGAAGGAACAGACCTCTGGCTGATTTCTTTAAATGAAAAAGGTGATGAGCAATGGCAAAAATCCTACAACTTCAAAAACAGAGATATCCTGATGGGAATGAGCGTAGTAAACGGAAGGATGGAAGATGGAAGCGAGAAGTCTAAAGGCGTTCTGCTGGGAGGCTATACCCAGGCTGAAGGAAGAATAGAAACCGATGATGAAACCTTCTGGATGCTGTATTTGGATCAAAATGGAAATGAGCAGTGGAGAAAACACGTGAAAGGAGAATCCAGAAAGAAAGAAGAAAGACTTTCTGATTTAAAGCTAAACAGAGACGGCTCCATTATCCTTGCCGGAACCAGTGCAGAAGAACTCGGGAAAGAAAACTGGAAAATAGTAAAGCTGGGCGACAAACAGGTTGACCAGCTGATTGAAAAATACGATATCAAGATCTACCCGAATCCTGTATCTGATTACGCGTATGTAGAAATCGGATTTGACTTTAAAGAGGCCGATATTCTGTTGTATGATATGAGCGGAAGACAGTTACAAAGTATAAAAACCAAGAATAAAGTGACTAAGATCAACACCCAGGCTTTGGTGCAGGGCGCGTATCTGGTGGCTATAAAAACGGATAACAACAAAACGGCGAATGCTAAATTAATTAAAAAATAACATCATGAGAAAAAAATATAAGATTATAGTATTCCTGCTTACGTTTTGTTCAGGGCTATTATTTTCGCAGGGTGCATCAAGTGAAAATTTCACCTCTGCACCTTCAGCTACATCGATACAAAGTTTTATCAATGCTCCAATCTCTTTGTCTACTGGGATTCCGGACATTAACATTCCTTTCTTTGCGCTGGCTACCCATAACCCGGGAATAGGAATCAATGTAGGAATATCTTACCATCCGAATAATTCTGCTAAAACAAGCAGAGCTTCAGATGTCGGATTGGGCTGGTCCTTATATGGAACAAGTTGTATTATTTACAGAGCAAAAAGTCTTACAGCCGAAAGTGAACCTTCTACTACTTATTACTATTCCTTTATGGGATTTAATGGAAAATTCTTATTAAAAAACGATCCGCAATTAGGGAAATATACGCTTCCTGTTACTGAGACTAATCTGGATTTCACCTATATGGATGATGACACTTTTAAGGTTGTTGACCCATCAGGAAATACGTATTTTTTTAATAATAAAGACCAGAATATTTTCAAAAAATCTCAAATTTACAGATCTTATGCTTCGACTTATTACCTTACTAAAATAAAAGACGTTCATCAGGTCGAACAATTACTATTCGAATATATAGAGGACAGTTATGTCCCTAGTCTTGAAACTCTTCCTATGAAAAGTTTAAAGGTTAGTAAAGTGACTTCACCTGATTTCGGTTCTATACAATTCAGCTATAATCTTGACGAAACTCTTAGAAAAAAGTTTTCAGACCCCTATCAGCTGCACACTGTAGCCTTGAAAAATAAAGCAGGAAAAGTGATCCAGAAATATACCCTGCAAAATGAAGGAGGTGTTTTTATGTATACTGATCCTGCTCCTTCTACTTGCCCTCTGGATCTGGGAGAATTGATTTTTAATGAAAAAAGAAAACTGAGTTCTATCCAAAAATATGGAACTTCTTCCCAATTTGAAAAAACCAGTTTTGAGTATATTGAACTGCCTTCTTCAGAAAATAACTGGTCAGGACTTGACTGCTTGTGTCTTAATGGCCCTGGAAGTGAAAGATACATGAAAGTAGGCCTTCTCAGCACCATCAAATATCCTACAGGAGGACAGACCCGCTATGAATTTGAACCCAATCAGTACGAAGTTAAAAAGACCCATATATTTGACCCATTGTCTAATTCTGATGAACAGTATGTCGCTCCACATGAATATATGGATCATGATGCCCAAATATTGGAAGATATAGGAACCTTTAATTTTGATACCCATTTTACAGATACTTATACCTTCAATCTTCCGTCAAACCCGGATGATTCTCAGGGAGCAAGCTACTTGGTATACTGTCTGAATGTTGGGGCCTATTACACAGATTCTCCGGTATGGGAACCCGGGACAATTCCTAATCTGGCTGTTGAACTTACCTCCGGAGTGATAGGAAGCGACTGGAATAAAAAATTTATGCCGGGAACGAATACCTTCAAAGTCTCGGGAACAGGCGGCGGAGGTACTGTTACCATCAAGAGAATCAGGTACAGATCTATTCCGCTTCCCAACTATACTACAACGGGTGGATTCAGAATCAAAAAAATAGAATTTCTTGAAAATGGAGTTCCAGTAGATTCTGAAACCCGTTATTATTCTTATCAGCAGTTTGATGATAATTCTAAAACAAGTGGTTCTGGGATCTGGCTTAAAGACCATACGGTTGTCTATAAAAATGTGAAAGAAACTATTGGCCAGAATAAAGGATATGCCAGGTATTATTTTAAAACTTTAATGGATCATCCTGATAACCAAAACCCTTCAAATAATTTCTCTCACTATAATATATTGATTAATGGTATTTTGGATAAAAAAGAAGTTTTTGATGCCAGCAATACTATGGTGGCAAAAGAAGAAAACATATACGAATTAACTCCAACAGGATTCCCATACTCTCTTGATGATAATTCCAATTCAGGTTTTCCGGTAGAAAACTCTATTGTGACGAAGCAAACCAATAAAACGAGCTCTTTTGTTGGGCAGGATGCTATTTCTTCAACTATAGAATCTACACGAGAAACCATAAACCTTAATATTACTGGTAAAAAGACGATTACTCCCGAAGGAGATATTCTGGAAGAAAATTATAAATACCCAAAGCAGGCGGCTATCCGTTTATTTGCAGCAGGGGTAAGAGACAGGGTTATTACTACTGAATCCAAAAAAAATGGGATTACGCTTTCTAAAACAGAAACCCGGTATGATGATACTACACATTTATATCCAACTTCTGTCATAGGTTTTTTACCTGATGATCTTACCCAGTCTTTTAAAAATGCTGTGAATGATATTTATGATGACAAAGGGAATCTTGTGCAGTACAGAGTATTTCCAAATCCTGCGGATGCGGCTACAGGAGGAATTCCCACTACTGTAATCTGGGGCTACAACAAAACCATGCCGATTGCTAAGATAGAAGGAGCAAAACTATCGGATATTCCGGCGGCACTCATTACAGCGATTGTTAATGCATCCAATGAAGATGCAGATGCTGTTCCGGCGAATGAGGCGGTAAAAGAAACCGCCCTGATCAATGCACTGAACACCTTCAGAAAAGATGCTGCTCTTAAAAATTTCGTAATCACAGCTTATACCTATGATCCGCTGGTTGGAATGACCACTACAATTTCTCCAACCGGAATGACGGCAAAATATCAGTATGACTCTTTTGGCAGGCTTCAGAAAGTCATCAACAATGAAGGAATTACGGTGAAAGAATACCAGTACAACAACAAAAACTAAACGATGAAAAACAATATAAACATCATCCATGCAGGAAGACTGAAGATTAAAAAATATGTTTCAGTTTTCGCTTTGGCTCTTTCTCTGTCTGCTTTTGCACAAACCACGACAGAGAACTATGTCTACAGCAAAGTTTCTTTATCTGAAAATGGCAGTAAGAAATCAGAAACCATACACTATTTTGACGGTTTGGGGAGACCTAAGCAAACCATTCAGGTAAAATCTACTCCTTTAGGTCAGGATATTGTAATGCCGGTTACTTATGATCAGCTGGGAAGACAGACCAGAAGTATTTTGCAGGTTCCAATGCCCACTTCCAACCTTGGGATACAGAATGTTTCTGAAGCCACAGCCAATGCTTATTACGGTGTTCCCAATGCGTATTCCGAACAAAAACTGGAAGCTTCTCCTTTGGCAAGAGTTCTGGAAACCGCAAGCCCCGGAAGTGAATGGGCCATGAACTCCGGGCATACCCGAAAAGCAACTTATGAAATCAACAAAAATTCAGATAAGGTAAAGAAGTTTTCCTTTACCAACTCATGGGTCAGCGCGACTACTATTTCATCTGTTCCTGCCGTTTCTTTTTATAATGAAAAGGTATTGGTGAAAAATTCAGGAACGGATGAAGACGGTAATAAGACCATTGAATTTACCAATGGATTGGGGCAAAGCATTCTGGTCAGAAAAGTCATCAGTGCTACAGAAAATGCGGACACCTACTATCTTTACAACGATTATGGGCAGCTTATCTATGTCATTTCCCCGAAAGCAGAGGCTCAGATTACCTCCAATAACAATGTGGTAACGCAGCAGATTCTAGATAATCTCTGTTATCAGTATAAGTATGATAATAAGGGCAGGCTGGTAGAAAAGAAAGTTCCCGGGAAAGGATGGGAATATATGGTTTATAATCAAGCTAATCAGCTTATTCTAAGCCAGGATTCAGTCCTTAAAGGAAAAGGGCAATGGCTTTTTACCAAATATGACCAGTTTGGAAGAATCGTTTACACTGGAATCACAAATAATTCTGCCGGCAGGGCATCGATACAAAACAGTGCCAATGCCAATGCAAATTTATATGAAACCAGAACCGCTACAGCGGAACTCACCATAAACGGCATGCCCGTATATTATACTAATCTCTCCACTCCTACCGCTGTTACCCAGGTCTCAAGTGTTAATTATTATGATACTTACCCCGGATACAGTTTTAATCCTGCATTTCCGTCAGCAATTTTCGGGAAACCTGTTCTATCAGATAACCTTACGGGAAATGTAAGTACTAAAACTTTACCGGTAATGAGCCTGGTAAAAAATATAGAGGACGACAACTGGACGAAAAACTATAATTATTACGATGCTAAAGGAAGAGCTGTCGGCGGATATTCAATTAACCATCTTGGAGGTTATACGAGAACAGAATCTGAACTTGATTTTGCTGGGGTTCCTCTTCAGGTGAAAACCTATCATAAAAGACTAAGCACGGATACGGAAAGGGTGATCACTGAAATTTTCACCTATGACAATCAAAACAGACTGCTTACCCATACCCATCAGGTAGACAGCAATACTCCGGAGATCTTAACTCAGAATAAGTATAATGAGCTTTCACAGCTGCAGTCCAAAAAAGTAGGCGGAACTTCCGCGGCTTCTCCCCTTCAGACTGTTGATTACACGTATAACATCAGAGGATGGATCACAAAAATCAATGATCCGGCAAACCTGAACGGGAAGCTTTTTGGCTATGAAATAAAATACCAGAATCCTGCTTATACCAATATTGCTCCCGGGAAGTTTAATGGAAATATTGCAGAAATCGACTGGAAGAATTCATCTGAAAACGTTTTAAAAAGGTATTCTTATTCCTATGATGTCCTTAACAGACTGAAAGATGCAATCTATACAGAACCGAATGCAACCAATCCTTATAACAACAATTATAATGAGAATCTGACCTACGACCTCAACGGAAATATCGCCACGCTGAGAAGAAATGCTTTTCCGGTATCAGGAACTACATCTACCCTTGTGGATGATCTTACCTATCAGTATACAGGAAACCGCCTGAATAAAGTCATAGAAAGCTCACTGAATGATACCGGCTATGAAGGAGGAAATAATGCCATTGCCTATGACCTGAACGGAAATATGAAAGACATGCTGGATAAGGGTATACAGTCTATTGGATATAACTACCTGAATCTTTCTGATAATTATACCATTTACCAGACAAGTCCGTTGGGAGGAACTGCCAGCAGTACTATAAATTATCTTTACCGTGCAGATGGAACCAAGCTTAGAAAAACGTTTTCCACGACTCCACTGCGTGGGTCAACAAGTACCAGTATAATAGATTATCTGGATGGTTTCCAATACAGCTATTCTGAAGGAGGCGGAATATGTTTAACATGCAGAACCGGAAATGCATATGAACAGCAGGCATATAAAGGAATTTCCGGCATTGAACTTCCAGGACAAGGAGTGTGGAATTTAGATTTTGTCCCTACCTCAGAAGGAGCATACAGTTTCACAGAAAACCGCTATATTTACCAGTACAGAGATCACCTGGGAAATGTCAGGATAAGTTTTGCAAAAAACAGCGAAGGAGCTCTTGAAGTTACAGATACCAACAATTATTATCCGTTTGGTCTCAATCATATTGCAGGAATGTCAAGTATATCCGGTTTTGGAAATTATTACTCGTATAAATATAATGGGAAAGAGCTTCAGGAAACAGGGATGTTTGATTACGGAGCAAGAATGTACATGCCGGATCTGGGAAGATGGGGAGTTATTGACCCATTGGCAGAAGTGTCCAGAAGGTTTACCCCTTACCATTATGGGAACAACAACCCGATAAGATTTATAGACCCGGATGGAAGGCTTACCGTAGATAACCTGCAGGGAGGATATAGTACAGGAAGTGCTGTAGCAGATTTCATGTTTAGAACCGGTTTAAGTTCAGATGAAAGAAATATGCCGTTATTCTACCGTAATGAAGGTGGAGCAATGATAGAAACAAAAGCCTTGGGCAATGAAGGACAAGGTGGTGGTAGCGGACCTAAGGAGGGGCCTAAACCCGGTATTTTTAAGACAATAGGTAATTTCATTGGAAGGCTATTCGGTAAAAGTAAACATGCTGTTGCAGGTGTTCTCACTGTCGGAGCTGCTACATTTGAAGGTCTCGCTCCTCCAGTAGAATTTGGCTCAACTGTAGCAGAAATAGCTACCTATGCAAGAATAGGCTTATGGAGTTTACCTTTAATGCTTAATGGAGATAGTGGCTTTTCTGCAAATTCTAAACCAATTACGGGTGCTATTGATATTCCTGTTACAACAACGGCTGATGAATCAGAGCCAGAAGAAATGATTACATTATATAGAGGTGTCCATGGAAAGCATCCAGATCTAATTAATGCATATATGGGAAGTGCTACCCCTTGGGGAGGGCCAGCAACAGCACTTCAACATAATAGAGGTGATAATAACAGTATGTTCACTTCTTGGACCACAAGTATAAATGTAGCAAATTATTCTGCATCTAGAAGAGGACCAGGTGGAATAATTTTGAAACAAACTTTTCCAATGTCTAGATTATCATTTTTTGATAGACATAATGAAGGAGAAGTACAAGTATTTGGTCCTGTGTTTGGTGCACAAACAATTAAACCATGGAATACCGGAACTTGGACTCCATACATAAAATAATGAATTATGAATGATACTATAATAAATGAATTGTATGATATAAGAAACTATTTAGATCAAATAGTTTCTTATTTAAAGAAATTAAGATCTAATTCAATTACTCTTGATTCATTTGTTCAAACGAAAGAACATCTGTATGAGATTTATAATGATAGATTAGACTTAAGTATTTATCAAGGTAACCATTTTGAAGGCTTGGGTGAGGTAGTGAAGCGAATGAAAAATACAGAGTTAAATAATATAAGATTATCCTATATAGATGGAGATAAGAGAAGTTGCTCCATTTTTAGCAGTGATGATTATAGTATTATTCTAGGTATTATTTTTTACGATAATTAATAGATTACCTTATCTTTCTGTGCAATAGCGGTAATGTTCCCAACATGTTGGTAATAAATTAGAGTATTGAAAATCAATACTCTAATTTTAAAAATAAGAATAAAAATCTCACTTAAAATGATATTGCTGATAGCCAGAACAGTAGAAAAGAGAAAATAGGTCATTTAAAATATTGAAGATCATACCAGGTGTTTCAGATGTGTTGGTAGCTAATCCGGAAGTGATTATTTACAAATAAATATAATGGGAAAGAGCTTCAGGAACAGGTATGTTTGATTACGGAGCAAGAATGTACATGCCGGATCTGGGAAGATGGGGAGTTATTGACCCATTGGCAGAAGTGTCCAGAAGGTTTACCCCTTACCATTATGGGAACAACAACCCGATAAGATTTATAGACCCGGATGGAAGGCTTACCGTAGATAACCTGCAGGGAGGATATAGTACAGGAAGTGCTGTAGCAGATTTCATGTTTAGAACCGGTTTAAGTTCAGATGAAAGAAATATGCCGTTATTCTACCGTAATGAAGGTGGAGCAATGATAGAAACAAAAGCCTTGGGCAATGAAGGACAAGGTGGTGGTAGCGGACCTAAGGAGGGGCCTAAACCCGGTATTTTTAAGACAATAGGTAATTTCATTGGAAGGTTATTTGGTTGGAATAGAAATAAAGTAAATGTTGGTCCTGCTGAAAAAATAACCGCCGAAGATTATAGTTCTAGTGGGAGTAGGCTATTTGGGTTGATACAAAATGCAAATTACAATCCTATGGCTGAATATCGCGCACGTCGTGATAACCCTTCTTATAATGAAGGAGAATCTAGTCTGGACAGATCTTTTAGACTTATGAATAGTTCCCACATAGAAATAATGCAGGACTTTGGTAGCGGTGGATACAATATGTTTGGTGGATATGGCAGACTTGCAAAAGCAACTAATGCAGTAGCGGCAGCAGAAGAGACAGGTAGTAGTATATCTAAAATATTTTCTTCAACTGATGAATTTGATCCACTTGTTACATTATTTAGAGGAACAACAGGATCAGAAAGTGGAAGTTCACTATTATTCCTAACTGATGATGCTGCAGTTGCTTCAACTTACATAAAAAATGGTGGCCAATTGATGCAATATGAAATTAGTAACTCAGGAATATATCAATTAAGATATACTGGGCAACTTGATGTCTATAAAGGAATTAACCAAGGTTCAAATGTAATTTCTACTGAATATAAATTTATAGGAAAAGATGTAGTTAATGCTGTCAATAAATTGGCAAAACCTTATCCTTAAACTTAAAATAATATGAATAATAAAAAATTTTGTTGTGAAAGATTGGAAGGTGCATATAGTGTGCAGAATGGATTTGGTCTTAATTTTAGAATTGTAAAATTTACAGAACCTCTGTACAGTAAATTAAAGCTTATTAATCCAAACATGTTGGATAAAGGATTTGTTATGACATCAGGTTATATTCATACAATTAATGATGAAAAAACAAAGAGTTTATTCATAAATAACTGCCCTTTCTGTGGGCAAAAATTAAGTGATTTTTATAAATCTGATGATTATGTACAAGAAATCATAAAAGATTGATAATGTTACACCAAGCGGTAATGTTCCAAACATATTGGTGATAAATTAGAGTATTGATTTTCAATACTCTAATTTTTGAATTTAACGTAAAAACACCAATAGCAGCGCAGAAGTTCTTGAAGAAAACAATTATTATCCTTTTGGTTTAAAGCATCAGGGCTATACCTTTTTAACTGGAAATCCTGCCTATAATTATCAGTATAACGGTAAAGAATTACAAAAGGAAACCGGCTGGAATGATTATGGCGCCAGGATGTATATGTCAGATATCGGAAGATGGGGTGTCATAGACCCATTGGCAGAAACCTCCAGAAGATTTACCCCATATAATTATGCTTTTAATAATCCGATAAGCTTTATAGACCCGGATGGAAGACGGGCCATGTCGCCGGCGGAAGGACTACAAATTAATACTTCCTCAGAGTCTGCATGGTGGTGGCCATCAAGGAAATATGCAGCAAGTCCTAATTCTACCAATCCCAACTGGTCTCCAGAAATGGAAAAACCATGGACAGGAGGTGGCGGAGAAACTTTTGGGAATACCCAGGCTTACAGAGACCTGGTGTTAGCTACACAAAATGGAGGAGATTTTTCACTGAAAAGCCATAATGGATATATGAGCTGGTGGACAGGAGGTGCTTTAGGAGATGCCAATACAGCTCAGGAAATGATTGCGCATATGATGAAACTTGGTGAGAATGCATCAAATAATTGGTACAGTCTTGCAGGAAAAGGAAACTGGTTTTTTGGTACTGCAGGAGTTTTGAGTGGTACTGCAGGAGTTATTGACTCTCATAACATGTATTCACAAGGTATTAGGAGAGGAATATCTGGAAATTATCAATTAACAGGCAGAAACTTAAGCCAATTTGGTAAGATGGCAATGACTGATGCAACAAAACCTGTTTCTAATATTGCAAGAACGGCAAAATTTATCGGTCATGCTTCTTTTTACATAGGTGTTACGGCTGATGCAATAGGCATAATAAATGGAGATGTTTCGGTTGGAAAAGCTCTTATAAATACAGGATTTGGTGCCGCAGGTAACTGGGGAGGATCCATCGGAGCTTCTCTAAGTACTGTATATTTTGGGATAGATAGTTTTTATCCTGGAGGCTGGCCTGCTATGTTTGATGATGGGAATATTGCTCAAAGAAAACTAGATGAGGGGTTTAATCAGGCGGGACCCTATAGAATTAACCTTTTTGGAGCTCATGAACCAAAATAAAATAATTATGGAAAAAATTAAAAAAGCGTATTATTACTTTTTTTATAAAATTTATAAATCAATAGAATATACTTCTGAAATGGTTGGAGGTGCATTTTGGACTGACTTTAAAACAGGTATTGTAATAGGAACTTTAGAAATATGGCTTCTTGCTTCAGGATTGATTTATTATTCTATAATCAAGAATATTAAACTGAACCTTACCATCACAAATCCTATAGTATTGATTCCTATAGTATTACTTTTTATATTGAACTATTTTGCATTTATCCGTACAGATGTGTGGCAAAAATATAACGCAGAATTTGATAAATTGCCAAAAGATAAAAATAAAAAAGGAGCAATTATTGTTTGGGCAATTATTGCTTTTATTACTATTAATTTTTTTGGATCAGCTTATTATTTGCAAAAATATATTCTTAAATTGTATTAAAAAACATAGTAGAATATTGAAATTGAATACTTTATTTATATAATTATGAATAAAATAGAAAAAGCATATTATTATTTTTTTTATAAAATATATAAACATTCAAAGGGCTCTATTTTCCCTGAAAATTTTACAGCAAGTATATTTTTAGGTACTTTAGGTATTTGGTTTACTATTAGTCTATTAAACTATTATAATATTTTTATTGACAAAAGTATCAATTTTACAAAAGGAGTTTATATCGGAATTGCTGTCTTTTTTTTACTCACATCTTATATAACTATAGATTATAATAATACTTGGAAAAAATATAATCTGGAATTTGACCAACTCTCTAAAGAAAAAAATAAAATAGGTGGTATTATAGTTTGGAGTATAATTATACTGGTTATTATTAATATGATATTTTCTTATTATCTATTATTTGAAAGAGCTAAAAGTAATCATACTGGGCCATATTCAAGGGAATATATTGAACAACAAAAAATAAAAGATTCATTAGAGAATATAAGATATAAAAAAAGGATGGAAGATATTAGACAGGGTAAATAATTGAGTAATGTTTCAAACATGTTGATAATAAATTAGAGTATTGGTTTTCAATACTCTAATTTTAAAATACAATGGGAAAGAGCTTCAGGAAACAGGTATGTTTGATTACGGAGCAAGAATGTACAGCCGGATCTGGCAAGATGGGGAGTTATTGACCCATTGGCAGAAGTGTCCAGAAGGTTTACCCCTTACCATTATGGGAACAACAACCCGATAAGATTTATAGACCCGGATGGAAGGCTTACCGTAGATAACCTGCAGGGAGGATATAGTACAGGGAGTGCTGTAGCAGATTTCATGTTTAGAACCGGTTTAAGTTCAGATGAAAGAAATATGCCGTTATTCTACCGTAATGAAGGTGGAGCAATGATAGAAACAAAAGCCTTGGGCAATGAAGGACAAGGTGGTGGTAGCGGACCTAAGGAGGGGCCTAAACCCGGTATTTTTAAGACAATAGGTAATTTCATTGGAAGGCTATTCGGTAAAAGTAAACATGCTGTTGCAGGTGTTCTCACTGTCGGAGCTGCTACATTTGAAGGTCTCGCTCCTCTAGTAGAATTTGGCTCAACTGTAGCAGAAATAGCTACCTATGCAAGAATAGGCTTATGGAGTTTACCCTTAATGCTTAATGGAGATAGTGGCTTTTCTGCAAATTCTAAACCAATTACGGGTGCTATTGATATTCCTGTTACTACAACGGCTGATGAGTCAGGTCCAGAATTTGAATATTTTTATAGAGCAATGTCATATAATGAGTACAGTACAGCAGGTGGATATTTAACACAACGATTAAATGATTCAGGAATGGAGATGGGAGAAGGACCATACGTAACACGAAGATTAGAATATGCACAAAAAGCAAGTTTCAGCTTTGGATATTCTGATCAATATGATATTATTGTTCAATATACTGTCCCAAGAGGCACTTATGAAATGTTTAAAAATATTTCTCTTCCCGCCAGAGGAACAACAATGAGACAAAGTGAGCAATTAGGGCTACCTATTAAAAAGAGAGAAGATGGTGATTATAACTTTTCCTTTTATGGCCGAAACACAGCAATTTTTAATTCAACCATTATAGGATTACCACAAATTATTTCAATAAAAAAATAAAACATGCAAAATTTTAATTTATTTATTTCAGCAATTGATGATGATGATGATGATCAAATTGAAAATTATAAAAAAATATTATTAAATAATTCTAATAATTTTTTTACTGAATTATCAGATTTCGTTGTTGATAATTCAAAAGAATATGATAGGCTACAATATATTGTAGATTTATATAACATATTTGATATTTCTCAGAAAGAGTTAGATATTGTGAAAAAAGTTGGAAATCTTATATTTTCATTGTATTTACAAATAATTGATGATCTTATTAAAAATAAGGAAGAATATTATATATATAGTTACATAGACTTTCTATACACAAATAATTCTTTTTTAAAAAAACACGAACAACTTTTCTTTGAAAAAAGTTTTGATGTTCTAATCTCAAACTTAAATAAAGAAGAATCAAGTTGGTTTATTATTTCTTGCTACAGATTAGTTGATCTATATTTTCAATTTGATAAGGATAACTTTTATATTGAAAAATATTTAGTCGTTGGTGATAACGAATTAATAAAAGATTATATACAGCTTAAAATCCGGTAATGTTCCAAACATGTTGGTAATAAATTAGAGTATTGATTTTCAATACTCTAATTTTAAAAATAAGAATAAAAATCTCAATTAAAATGATATTGATAGCCGGCACAGAAGAAAAGAGAAAATAGGCTCATAAAAAACAAATTCTATTTAGAATATCAGCAAGCTCATTAGTATCTTATGGCTTGATTGGAACGCCTGTCCCAAATAATTCAAATCCTTTTTATGGACAAATACGACCTGCAATTCCTATGAATGTAGGAACATTTAGAGCATTAATTCAAACCACTGCCCCAGCTTGGCAACCTGTAAAATAAATTATATGAAAGAAAGAGACGTAATTATAAAACAAATTCAAGAAAAATTAGAAATTGAGCTAAGACCAGAAAATATCTCCAAAATGACTTTGGATGAATATAGAGATTTTATTATTTCAATGTTTGAATATATAAATTTATACAAAGATAAATATCTTTTGACATCCTTAGATTTTAAGGAATTTGCAAATAATTTTGTATATAATTATGAAGATGATGGTTATGAAGATAATTGTGGCGAACGAGTAAGATTTTTTATGGATGAATTAGCTATTTTATATACTTATCATCCACCATTTTTTTGGGATTCTAACTTTGAGGATTTTAAAGGTAAAATGAAAAGAAATGTCACGAAAGGTAATGGTTTATAAAAATGGTAAAGAAATTATATGGAAGAAAGAGATATTATCATAAGAAAATTTTAGAAAAATTATATATTGAATTTAATCCAGAAAATCTCTCTAGACTCAGTATAGATCAGTATAGAGATTTCTTCTTTTCAATATTTGAATACATAAATTTATATAAAAATAAATACCATTTGACAGAAAAAGATTTTGTTGAATTTAGCAAGAATATAGATGGAACGGGATAGATGCCCTTTCAGAATCCTATCAGTCTACCAGTCCTTATGCCTATGTGATGAATAATCCTGTATTGAAGATTGATCCCAATGGAATGCTTTCGCAGGCTTTTATGGATGAGATCAGCAGTTCAGCATCCGGCACCACCTGGACCAATAACAATAATGGAACCTTCACCAATAACTGGGGAGGAGTGATGAATGGCCAGGGAAGAGCTTTAAATTATCGCTTATCTGCTATAAATTCTCTTACTAATGATGGAGGAGGTTCTGAAAGATCTAATTCTAGCTTTTGGAAGGGCACAGGTATTTTTCTTAGAAAATTATTTAGCAGAGATAAGGGGCAGGAATTAGTATGATTGTACCTGGGGCTGTCATTTCCAGAATTCCTGCTTTGGAAATAGTAAGTGTAACATTTAGAGGAATACTTTCTTCAGCAAGCTTAGATGCTGTTGTATTAGGTATTACAAGAGCAGGCTTATGGAGTTTACCTTTAGTGCTTAATGGAGATAGTGGCTTTTCTGCAAATTCTAAACCAATTACGGGTGCTATTGATATTCCTGTTACAACAACGGCTGATGAATCAGAGCCAGAAGAAATGATTACATTGTATCGAGGAGTATGCATAGGACACTATGATTATAAAAATGCTTTACAAGGCAGAGCTGTTCCACTTGGTGGGCATAGTGATCCTAAATTACATAATTGGGGAGATACGGAGAGTATTTTCACATCTTGGACTACAAACGAAAATGTAGCTGCAAAATTCGCAAATAAAAATGGCGGTGGTGTGATTTTAAAAAAATCTTTTTATGTTCATGAGATTGTACCTAGTCCTGACAAATATAACGAGCAAGAGATATTAATTCCTGGAATAGTAATAGGAGCAATACCAATAATAGTAAAAAGTAAATAAATGGAAACAAGCAATTTTCAAAAAATATTAAATTTATTTAAAAAGCAAAGTGATAATTATTTATATGCAACTATATATAATTATTTAAAGTCCATAGATAAACTTGAATATATTCTTATTGATAAAAATAAGGCAAATTATATATATACTGTAAGAAATGAAATTAATAATACTGTAAATGAAAGTTTAAAAATTCAAGGGTATGACGATTTATTAAATAATCTTAATCTATTTAATAGTAAAAAAGTAATTATTAGCAACTTTGATTATAACAAAAAGGATTTCACCATATTTATCAATGACAAAGAGACTAAAATATTAGGAATATTATGGCGAGATATCAATAAATAAAAATAATATCCTTTGTTAATGAAGAGCTTACTTTTGGGCCTTTAAGTATAATATGCCATCCTATGGTAATATTCCAAACATGTTGGTAATAAATTAGAGTATTGATTTTCAATACTCTAATTTTTAAAATGTGAATAGAAAGATCAATTTAAAATGCTATTGTGGATAGCCGGCACAGAAGAAAAGAGAAAAATAGGCTTTCTAAAATATTGAAGATCATATCAGGTGTTTCAGATGTGTTGGTAAAGAAACAGAATATTTATCATATGCAAATGAAAAGGAAAATTTAAAATATCTATTCCGGCTAGTAATAACAAGGGCATCGGTTTTAGACTTACACCATTCATTCAATTAGGTAGTAGGGAATCCTGTCGGCAATTGGGGAGTTAATACAGGAATGAAAACCGCAGTTAAAAAAGGTATATATCAATTAGGACCAAAATAGTAATATCATGATAGATTTTGTATTTGGAGGATTTGGTTTTTTTATAAGATGGATTTTTGTATATAAATTTAATTCAAAAAAAATGTCTGAAGCATATAACGTTAATATAGAAAAAGAAGGAGCCAAAAATAATATGGCTGGTTTATTTTTGATACCTATAGCTATTGTTATTAGTTTAATAATTAACCACTTAGATAAATGACAATATCGTAAACAACAGATGTAGCGTTGGAAATTAACACTTTTACATGGTAGTATATCAGATGTTTTGGTGAGTTAAAGCTGGATAATGTTCCCAACATGTTGGCAATAAATTAGAGTATTGATTTTCAGTACTCTAATTTTAAAAATAAGAATAAAAATCTCACTTAAAATGATATTGTGGATAGCCGGGGTAAACTTCCCTATTTTTGTAGCCTTCCCTGTTTTCAAACAGTTGATAAATATAAATACATTTTCTATATTTTCTTATTACAACAGCCAAAACCCGTTCCTATTGAATTCCCGTACCGGCTGAAACAAAAAAACACTTAATCAAGAACAATATTTCCGAACTCCTACGCCCCTCATAATACTTTAACACCCATTATACCCTATCCCCCAATAAATTTTCGTTCTTTTGCAAAAAGTTTAATTTTTACCTAACCGCATGTCGAAGTTTGATGAAATCCGGTATTTCTATGATCAGGAAGTGAATGAGAGATTACAGAGCATAGCCCGTGATCCCATGATGAAAGCACTGATGAATTTTACTTTTCCTGATACAGATGAGCAGGTTTGGCTGGAACAGTTTAAAAATGTTCATTCCATCAGTGATTTTCAGCATCAGTTTGTGGCGTATGCTGTTCGCCAGATCCTGGCAAAAAGCTCTGACGGCTTAACAACTTCCGGTTTTGATAAGCTGGATAAAAATACGCCTTACCTTTTCATCTCGAACCACAGGGATATTGTCCTGGACACTTCACTGCTTAATCTGGTTTTGCTGGAAGGCGGTTATATTATGACTGCTTCCGCCATCGGAGATAATCTTGTCCGCAAAAATTTCCTGAACGTACTGGCAAAACTGAACCGGAATTTTCTGGTACAAAGAGGCCTGCCGCTTCGTGAACAGCTCACAAGCTCACAGACGATGTCTGAATACATCAAAGAACAGCTGCATCAGGAAAACCGTTCGGTATGGATTGCCCAGCGTGAAGGCCGCACCAAAGACGGCAACGATTCTACCCAGCAAGGGGTTTTGAAAATGCTTGCTATGGCAGCCGGAGGACAGTCGCTGACGGATTATTTTAAAACATTAAAGATCGTTCCGGTTTCCATTTCCTACGAGTACGATCCTACGGATTCCCTAAAGATGCCCCAGCTCCTTGCCCAGCACAGGGATGAGGAATACATTAAAGGTAAAAATGAAGATTTCACCAACATCCTCAGCGGAATTCTGGGACAAAAGAAACGTATTCACCTGCATGCCGGAGATAACATAGATACAGAACTGGATGAAATAGCAGCCACCCTTGACAATAAAAACAAACAGCTGCAGGCCATTGCACAGGTGATAGACCGTTCCATTATCTGCAATTATAAGCTTTGGCCTACCAAATACATCGCTTACGATCTGCTTCACCATACCAATACATATGCTTCCGAATATACGGAACAGGAAAAACAGTTATTTGTCCGCAGACTTGAAATGCGTATTGATCCTTCTGATCCGGTTTCCAGGGAGTGTTTCCTGACTATGTATGCCAATCCGCTGGTCAATAAGCTGAAAGCTGAAGAAGGTTTTTAAGGGTAAATTCTTGCCAGCCTTTTCAACCGTAAATTTCCGGGATTGACTTAAATTGACTTAAAATTCATTAGTTATTTTTAGAAAACAGATGATTTTTTTTCCAGAAAGAGTATATTCGTATGTGAAAAATCTGACAAAATGAAAAAAATACTATGTATCGCTTCTGCTGTATTGGTTCTCAACTCATGCGTGGTAAGAACCGCGACAAAAGTAGTATCCGGAGCTGTAAACTTAGGGTATAAGGCTGTGAAAGGAACCGTTAACGGGATCAGCTGGGCCGTAAGCAAGGCAAAAGGAAAAATTGATGAAGACCGCCTGGACGGAACCTGGAAAGTAGCAGGAGTTTATCATGGATCTTTTGAGGATTTTTCTAAAGATCAGAATCCGGATGCCTCATTTACTTCAGAGTGTACGGAAGGCTTTGACCAGATGATTTTCAAGGCTAAAAAGTCTAAATTCAAACCGGTACACTGCAGTTCACAGGATGAAGATTGGGTGAAATATTCTATGGAATTCGGGAAGAATCCTTCCACAAAAGAAAAGGAGAATTATATAGAGTACAATTCCGGCAATTATATTTCTGTGATTGATGTCAACAGTAAAACAATGGTTCTGGAAGGTAATCTGATGCCCAAATTCGCATTTTCCGGCGCTAAGTTATATCTTCTGGAAAAGGTAAAATAAAATTCAATTATTTCAAAAACTGCTCCGCAATAAAATAGCCTCCGCCAACAACCAGTAATGGCAGCGCTATTGAGATCAGTATTAAAGGCCAGGCAAAAATTCTGAAATAAGTATATAAGGTTACAGAAGAAGGATCATCCGGATCATAAATAACGGTCTCCGTCTCCCCTACTGCCCAGGCTGAAGGATTGGTACCTTCCGGCAGTTCATAGGTATATTCAATATTATTCCGGGTACGGAAAGTAAAGAGAGGACTAAATACTTCTCCGTCCGATTCAAACACCCGTAGAGAGGTAACGGTAGCTGTTGCTTTTTCTGCATTTTTTAAGAAAAAAAGGGTGTTTTTAAGGCTCAGCAATGCTGCCACAAACAGAATTACTCCTGCTCCAAGGATGATATAATATTGCCACATCGTTTTGTTTTTATTTCCGTTCATAACCTTTCATCCTGAAAAGAGATCTTTCGACTATCTCATTTATTTCCAGATTGATGCCCTAAATATACAAAGATTTATCATTTCATCATTAAAGCCTGAAAAAGTCTGTTTTTATTTACTTTCTATATCAACTATTTTCTGCCCTTCTTTGCCCAGATAATAAAGCACCAGCTTTTCATATACTTTATAACCGTCATCAACATTAGTGAAAATAATAATCCCTTTCCCGGATTCCGGCACTACTAAAGCAATACATCTTGTTCCCTGATCTGCCCCGCCATGGGATAATGCATATTCGCCATTGCCCAGGTCGTAGATTTCAAGACCCAGCCCAAAATATTTATTTTCTTTAACCTTCACCTGTTTTTTGGTCATCTCCCGGAATATTTCAGGCTTCAGGCCTTCTCCTTTCATAATGCTGACCATAAAATTTCCGTAATCTTCTACCGTAGTATGCAGATCATCGGCAGCATTAGCTGTTTTAATTTTCTCTATTGGATAAGCAACTCCTTTTTCATTGTAACCCGTTACAAATCTTGACTCATCCAGGTTCTGATCCCAGATATAATTTGTATTGCTCATTTTGAAAGGTTTAAAAATTAATTCTGTGGCAAGTTTATCAAGGGTTTTTCCGAACTTTTTTTCCAGTGCTTTTCGTAAATATTCAAAACCTTCTCCTGAGTATTGGTATTTTGTACCGGGATCAAACTGAAAGTTCAGTTTTTTATCCGTATTCATCCATCTCCAGTTGGGAAAGCCGGTTTGATGGCTCAGAATAATCCTTGTTGTCAGTTTTTGGTGTCTCAGATCATTGATGATGTCAGGATCTGTCCAGTAAGTATCTAAAGGTTCATCCAGCTTCCATTTTCCAAGACTCACCAAACGCATGGCTACCATTGCAGTAACAGGTTTGGTGAGAGAGGCTACATTAAAATAAGCATTAAGTGGAGCAGAAACTCCTTTTTTAGTATCTCCAAAAACTTTTACCTGCTGTAGCTTTCCCCCTTCGATAATTCCTAATCCCAGGACAGGAATATTATTTTCTTTAAGCCAGCTTTGCATCGACTGATCGTTATCAAACATGGTTTCGCTATCAGTGGTTTGCTTCGGATGGTGGTTAAAACTCAATGAATTCTTAAGTTTCCACTCTGCATTTTCCAGTATCCAAAGGTGGGTAAACTTTGCTTCCCCGACTAATTTCTCAGCCTGATCTCCTGCTTTTTCATAAAACAGATGATCTCCATTCTGAATGGCAGCATATATTTTTCCATCTTTATACATGGGATAAATCTCAGTACTTTTCTCCACCAGAATTCTTTTTAACTGATAGGTTTCCGGAGATTTGCACAATCCGTTTTTAAAATCAATGATGAATTTTTCTTTATTCTCAAAACCACCTTTATCGTGATAAAATTCAAATGTATCACTTAACATGCTTTCCATCTTTCCAACATTGCAGGTATTGTAGCCTGCAGAAAAAAACAGACTGTCTTTGGACATAATGGTTTTGTAAAGCGGATCTGTATTTTTGATTTGTGCCTGTGCTATGCTAAAGAATAGGGAGCAAAATGAAAGGATAATCTGTGAAGACTTTGTCATTATTATTTTTTTGACAAAGATTATCATTCCATCAGATTTTTTATTAAAAATGAACCCGACAAAAACCCGACAAAGCCCTGACAGGCTTTATAGCATGCTGAATTTCAACCTGAAAAACAATTTTTTATTCCGGTCTATCTCGGCTGCATTGCGGAGGATGATAAATACATTGGAAAGGACAATAAGGATCATAAGGATCAGGGTAAACTGTTTTCCGAGCTTTAAAAAGATGCCGAGCATAAATGTGATAGGGGCCATCACCGTCCAGATCATCTGAACTGAAATAATCTGTCTTGCCAGACTGTTCCTCTGCTTCATGCTATGCATCAGGATTAGCGGAACAAAGATATTTAAAGGGGGTAAAAGGGTAAAGATGAGTGATGAAAGATTAATGATCTTGATATAAGAATAATTAATTGGCATTTCCCTTTCTTCAGCACTTATTTCAGCCTCATCATTTTCTGAAATTACCTGTGGTGGATCTTGCAGCAATTCAAATTCTTCTATTTCCAAACTCTGCGCCAGGGCTTTTAGGGTATATCCTTTCGGTTCTGTCCCGGCTTCTATCCTTTGAATGGTTCTTACAGAAATCTTTGATTTTTCTGATAATTCTTCCTGAGTCAGATTTTTTTGTTCTCTTATGGCTTTTAGCTTGGACATTGTTTAAGGTATTCGAAAAAAAATGTTTTGGCTAATTTACAGTTTTCCATTATTAAAAAACAAAAGAGCACTTTTTAAAATTCAGGAAGAGATCAAAATAATTCTTTGTATAAAAAATAAGTGTATTTTTAATATTCTATTTTTCAACAGTTTATAAACTTCAACACCAGACCAGTTTATGGAAAATACCATCTCCAAATCCGAAATCAGGAAGAATATTGCCACTTACCTGAGTCTTACCCTGCTTTTCTGCCTTCCGGTTTATTATATGTGCATCGTTACCGGAAAACTCGGGGGCGGAATAATCTCTTATGCCACTATTGTCATGTGGTGTCCCGCTATTGCTGCACTTCTTACCTGCCGTATCCGGAAAATTCCTATTTCTTCCCTCGGCTGGAAATGGGGATTGACGAAATATCAGATGATGGCTTACTGCATTCCTCTTCTTTACAGTTTGATTCCTTACCTCATCATCTGGATCAGTGGAGCCGGAGGTTTTTATAATCATGAATTTGTAGCAGAAGCTGGCAAAGGAATGGGCTGGAATCTTCCTGATGGTCTGACGATCATTCTGTATATAATTCTGATGGGCAGCTTTGGGATGGTACGCTCTGTAGGATCTGCGTTGGGTGAGGAAATAGGCTGGCGCGGTCTTCTTACTCCGCAATTGGCTAAAATCAACTCTTATACAGTGACTTCTCTTTGGATGGGCGTCATATGGTCTATCTATCATTATCCTCTTTTACTTTTTTCCAATTACAATACCGGAGGTCCCAAATGGCTGGCTCTTTTATGCTTTACGATGATGATATTTGCATCTTGTTTCATCTTTACATGGCTCAGGTTAAAATCCGGAAGTTTATGGACAGGTGCTATCTTACATGCCAGTCATAACTTGTTTATCCAGTCTATTTTTACACCGCTTACTGTAGATACGGGGAATACGAATTATTATATTGATGAGTTTGGGATCGCTTTACCTATCGCGACAGCTGTTGTTGCTTATTTCTTCTGGAGAAAAAGAAAAGAATTGCCGGAAGATGAAAGTAAGGTTTAAAGCTTTTTTATACTTTAATTAAACAAAAAAACAGAATTCTGAATTATCTCAGAATGCTGTTTTTTGGAGTATCATATGTTTATTTAACCTGTTTTTTCAGAGCTTTCCAATAGTCTTTCATAACTTTTATTTCGTTGCCCGATAATCCGTTGATAAACTGTTTCTCTTTCTATCCAGTCTGAAGGTTGTAAATAGCTGAGAATAGTATTCATATCATGTTCGCTAAACCCTTCTGAAAAACTTTCTTTGCCTTTTTTAGGAATGGGAGTCGGAGGAATTTGATCTTTACGGGAAGGAGCCATTTCAGGGCCTGCATATCTTTTCTTTTTAGTCTCACCCTCATCCTCTATTGCTTTTATTTCTTTTTCAAGTTTTTCTACATCCAGATCGCCTGATCTCTCATAACTATCTTTCAATCTTTGAATGCTGTCCTGAGTTTCTCTGTTTATTTCCTGAATCTGATACTGAATAAATTTACCGGATCTTGTAGGAGGTTCTGCCAATACAAGTCTTTCATATCCGGTTGCTGTACCCCTTAGTGCTGTTTCACCACTTCCCGTTTCAAACCAGCTTGTCATTCTGTCTCCACTTTCACTTCCCTTTTCTTCCATATACCGCACCTGATATTCCAGCATAGCCATTACTTCCAGATTACCGCTTCTGAAGCCAAGATGTTTTACATTCTTAAAGTGTGTATCAAAATATTCATAAAGCTTAAACTGCCCCATACGGGTGTTTCCTCCCCATGCTTTCAGCGCGGGAGAGTTTCCTTTCCAGAATTCTGTAATGTTGAATACTTTTCTGGATTGATAGTGTGCATTAATTTCATTTGCCGTTTCATCATATTTCTTTGCTCTTTCTTTCACATATCCTTTGTCTCCGGTAATGATAACGGCATCAAACATGTCGGCCACTCTGTGTACAATCTGCTTGATTCCCCAATAACTGGTGTCATGTTCTATATGAATATCACCCCCCTTTCCGCTGAAACGGGACCATAAAATCAGTAGATTATTTCCACTTGTGGGTATGCCTTGTTCTTCCAGCCATATTTTTATTGCATCATCCTGGCTTCCGTTGATGTCCCATGCAATTCTTAGCTGATTTCTCATTTCCTCAGAGAAATTTTTGGCGATGTACTGGGTTCCCTCTCCCACGGGTTTATAATAATTTTCGAGTATTACTTTTCTCGATATGCCATAGGGCTGTAAAAGGTTGAAAACTCTTTTTTTCAATTGACTTGCCAGCCCGGGAGCTCTCACTTCATTCACATTATGAGTAAGTATTCTTCGTTCTTCTATCCCTGAGCTCTTGTAGAATTCTATAATGGATTGGCTGTTGTCATACGGATCTCTCACATTTCCATATTCATCCATTGTTGTAGATATCAATACACGGTATTGTTGATTGTTGATCAATGTTGCAGCGATAGCAAACATATCTCCTGTTGCATAGCCCGGCTGCACAATTATAATGGGAATTACCGCTTCCGGATTTGTATTGTTCTGATTATTCATATAATGATTTTAAAGGTTAGAATAGGTTATCAGACAAATTTCCAGGTAAAGCAGTGGCTGGTATAGAGGGGATTTACCCATTTTCAGAAACTAGGGGTTTACCCGTATTTACGGATGATACATTCGGGATTCGAGTGTTTGGGTGTTTGAGTGTTTGAGTGTTTGAGTGTTTGAGTGTTTATCAAGTTAAACCTATAGAATTGTTTTTGGGGTTATCATTTTTAAAATTCGATTCATTGTTTCAAAATTTCACTCATAGGAGAATTCCCTTATTTTTTAAAATTCCGTTTTTTCCCTTAATGAAGATTTATTTCGTTTGATGAAATTTGTATCAGACAAAAGAGATCAACAATCTCACAGTGAAGACTTAATCAAAAAATAACATAAAGGTTGAGTTGAAAGAAAAGTCTTTGAAAATAAAAACAATAGTAACCCATTAAAACCAGAATATGGCAGATACAGTAAACACCCAGACTACAGATGCAGTAACGCAGACTAACGTTACCGTACTTGGTGAGTCTCCCGCACAGGCTATGAGTATGCTTTACCAGATGGCCACGCATGCCAGTGGAATTTCCATTCAGAATTCTGTGACAAACCAGCAGAACTTGAACCAGCTCAACCCTGCGATTGTTGCAGATGCCATTAAAATTTTAAAAGGATAATCTAAAACCTTCCCATCATGAGTGAAAACAACAGTGAAACCCAACAATCCCAGGCAGCCAATGCTACCACTCCGGCGGAGAAAGCTGTAGTATTTGTGAACAGTGAGGTACTGGCCCCACCTAAGGCTTCCCCAATGACCGGAGTAACGAAAGTGATGATAGAACAATCTACAGGAATGATGGTTCAGGATTTACAGTCTTTTTTAAAAGGATTCGAGCAGGTAGGTCTTATCGCATTAAGCAGACTGGCCAATAATTTACTAACCTATGGAACGACTTTCGGACCCGCTCCGGGAAGTAAAGAAATCTCTGTTCAGATGGCGGAGAATCTTCAGGGCCAGGATGCAGGAAAAGGCAATGAAATGATGAAAGACTTATTCAAAATGGTAAGTGAATATGCTGAAGTAAAAGCTAAGATTTCCAATACTATTTATAATGTCAACACGCTTCCTGTCTCAGAAGTACCTCCTTCTCCCCCATCCTATACGGAAGTAATTCCTGAGACTGAAGATCCTGAAAAAAAAAACGAGTAGATCCGGTTCCGGAAGAAGTCTCATCAGAAAACGAAGGTATGAGAAAGAGCTTTATCACGGCTGACCATGGGGGAAAATTAGTATTAAAGTCAGTAAAACTGGCACAGCCACTCGTAAAACCAGAGATTAAAGAAGCAGTAATCCCTTCAGGAGAATCTGAAGTACACCCAAAGAGAAAAACAATAATCGTCCAACTCATTGAAAAAATTAAAATAAATAAGAGATGAATTATTCCTCAGTAACCAAACCCGCCAAAATTTTAAATCTGGAAAGTTTAAATGATTTAAATGAAAGATTGTATCTGATCAAAAACAGTGAAATCAATTATCTGGACACCAAAAGTGCAGAACCTAAAAAGACGGAACACAATTCGGAACGTTTTGTATTTAATCTTCAGACCTCTGATATTAATATTCAGCCCTCGATAAGACTGGTGAACTGCCTCAACAGAGGAGGAAAAAGATACAATCACTTTCAGTCTTTTGTAGTGGAACCTAAAGATAAATCCACGGGAATTGCCGTGATCATGGTCAAGCTGGATGATCCAAAAGTTTTTTACTGTAATGTAAGAATCCTGCCTCTTACCTCTCTGAACGAAATTGCCGTCCCGGATTATGACTCAAAACTTCTTACAATTAATCTTGAAAAATCGAAATGGACGCTGAAGACAGATATTACGATTACTCCGTCAGACACCGGGGAAGCCCAATATTCTGTACATGATGTGGATGTAAGTGCCATTTCTGAACTGGTCACTCAGGATGAAATAGTCGCATTGAAAAGGGAACTGGAATTTCAGGCTTCCAAGCTGATTGCTCATTATTTTCAGGAAATCCTGAGTATTGTTGTGAATGAAACACCTCCATCCGGCAGCAAATCGCTTATCATTCCGGATGATTATATCCTTACTCTTCCTCCACATCAGCTAAAGGAAATGCTGTCTGCCAGTGCTATTTCCGCTTGTATTGCTTTGGAGATTACGGGATATAACGTGGTTAAAGATCTCAACCGCGACTGGAAATCTGCAGCTGCATTTATCAATTATCTGCTGTAATAAATATATGTTCTTACCTCATAAAAATAACTTATGCGCAGAAGAATCCGTAAGAAAGCTCCCGCACCAAAACCTCCGGTGCCTGTAACAGAACCAGAAATGGTAGAAAAAGAAATCATGCCTTTTGTGTTAAGACATGAAGATGAAATCGTGAACTATATCAAAGAAAAAGCTGTTAAAGAGACGATGAAGTCACTTGCTCCTCTCCTGGAAAAGCTGGAAGAAGCTGTAAAACAGCAGGAATCTGTACAAACACAGCCTGCAGCAACATATCCCCCTGAAACTCCTGTGATGAACTATGAAGAACAGCTGAAAAAGCTTCAGGAAGCCTCATCAGCAAAGGTAAAGGAGAAAGAGCTCAAGATCATGGACCGAATGAATAAGCTGAATGCCAGGTTCGGCAATATCCGACCATAGAACCATAAAAGCAAAAATTAATATGAACGAAATTGATGTAATCATTACAGGAATGTCTACCGCTGTGCCTCAGGCTATTTCCACACAGGTAAGTGCCCATTCTACCGGACAAATGCAGATCAATTCTGCATTGAATCAACAACGGAATACGATGACCGGCATCAGCAACTATGTCATGGGTTTAAAAAAGATGAGTCCAAAAAATATAAAGCTCAGGCAACTCGAGACATTTAAAAAAGAACGTTTTTAACCCAAGTCTCTAAAAACTACGGATGCGGTTTATTTCCCTGCAAAGATGAAAGCTGGTGCCCTCAATATAATACAATCAGGTCAACATTTATTTTGCACTTTCTTTCAGATGCCGTCCATGTACAAAAGCAATTATTCAGAATCCATATAGCCCAAAGGAATCCGACATTGCCGGCATACCTGCAGCAGGAATTTATTTTTAAGACAGATATTAAAAATAGAAACCGCATCCTTTTACCAAAAAAATATGCTTTAAACTCGCGCAGATTTTACAGATAGGGTTTCAACCATTGTATTCAGAGCCACCCTTCAAGTCTAATTTATTCATAACCTGTCAATACCAATGCCTTTGAAATCTATTCATCTGGAGGATCTGTGGTGAGTTTAAAAAATACAACATAAAACTAGTTTACCTTAAATAATTATTAACCGAGATCAGATCTCAAAAAAACAATTACAATTATGCCAGTTAATGAACAAATCACAGACGCAGTAACGCAATCTAACGTGAAAGTAGTAGGAGAATCTCCTGCAATGGCTCTTGCCAACGTGTATCAATCTGCTGCACATTCTACAGGAATTATGTTTGAAAATGCAGTGAATGCACAAAACCAGCAGAACATTTTAGGTCAGGCAGCAACCACTCAGGGTATTCTGCAGATCTACAGCCTGGATACGGTAGCAGATGCGGTTTCTATCGCTAAGATTCTTAAGCCGTAATTTTTTAAAACTTTTTTGAGAAAAAAGTCATTCTCTCAGCCGGATAATCCGGTCGTTTTTTAACCTTAATAAACAATAATCATTATGCCAGTTAACGAACAAATCACAGATGCAGTAACGCAGTCGAACGTAAAAGTAGTAGCAGAATCGCCTGCAATGGCTTTAGCTAACGTATATCAAACAGCTGCACATTCTACAGGAATTATGTTTGAAAATGCGATGAACAACCAAAATCAGCACAACATCGTGACACAAGCAGCGACTACGCAGGGTATCACTCAAATCTACAGCAAAGATACCATAGCGGATGCCATCTCAATTGCTAAAATTCTTAAACCTTAATCCATTTTGCATACCGCAGAATACAACCCATTTTAAAGCCGGAACACCCGGTTATTTTAACCCAAATAAACAATAATCATTATGCCAGTAAACGAAAAAATCACAGACGCAGTAACACAATCCAACGTAAAAGTAGTAGCAGAATCTCCTGCAATGGCTTTAGCTAACGTGTATCAATCTGCTGCACATTCTACAGGAATCATGTTTGAAAATGCAGTGAATACACAAAACCAACAGAATATTGTCTCCCAAGCAGCTACTACACAGGGTATCACTCAGATCTACAGTCTGGATACCATTGCTGATGCTGTTTCTATGGCGAAAATCCTTAATCCGTAATCCATTTTTGCGAACAGCTTACATTCCTTAATCCGAACAACCGGAAAATCCGGTTGTTTTTTAAACCCAAATAAACAATAATCATTATGCCAGTAAACGAACAAATCACAGACGCAGTAACACAGTCGAACGTAAAGGTAGTTGCAGAATCTCCTGCAGTAGCTTTAAGCAATGTATATCAGACAGCAGCACATTCCACAGGAATTATGTTTGAAAATGCAGTGAGCGCACAAAACCAACAGAATGTTGTCACTCAGGCAGCTACTACACAGGGTATCGCACAGATCTACAGTCTGGATACCATTGCAGATGCTGTTTCTATGGCGAAAATCCTTAATCCGTAATCCACTTTTGCGGACCTCTTTAAAACTATTATCCAAACCACCGGAAAATCCGGTTAACCTTTAACCCAATAAACAATAATCATTATGCCAGTAAACGAACAAATCACAGACGCAGTAACGCAATCGAACGTAAAAGTAGTAGCAGAATCTCCTGCAATGGCTTTAAGTAACGTCTATCAATCTGCTGCACATTCTACAGGAATCATGTTTGAAAATGCAGTGAATGCACAAAACCAGCAAAACATTCTGGGTCAGGCAGCTACCACTCAGGGTATTCTGCAGATCTATAGCCTGGATACTGTAGCAGATGCAGTTTCTATTGCTAAAGTATTGAATCCTAAATTATAGTGTGTTTTTAGATTTCTTGTTATCAGGGAGTACAGTCATGTGCTCCCTGATTCTTTTTTGGGTAGAAACTATTTATCAAATAATACAATTTCATTAGGGTCTATCACCTTGTTTTGTACAGCGTAAATAACAAGTCCCGCCATATTTTTCACTCCGGTTTTAATCATAAGATTGGTCTTATGTGTTTCTACCGTTTTAGGTGAAATGAAAAGAGAATCTGCAATTTCCTTGGTGCTCAGCTGCTGGCAGACCAGTCTTAAAACATCTATTTCTCTCTCGGTAAGTTCATTCCTGGAAAAAGCATGAAATTCCGGGAGTTTATTGGAAAGCTGGGTTCTCATGACATCAATCTGATCATTGGAAAAATAATGTCCGGTATGGTGAACGGTTTTAATAACTGCCAACAGTTCCTCCAGTTCAATTTCTTTGGACAAAAAGGCATGGGCTCCCATTTTCAGCATCTGCCCCATGAATGAACGGCGGTAAAAGCTGGAAAGAACAATAATTTTTGTTTCTGTTTCTTTTTTGCCGAGTTCAGCCATTACTTCAAGGCCGTCACCATTCGTCATTCTCAGATCCAGAATCAGAATATCTAAAGTAATAGAATCCTGCTCCGTGAGAAACTGATGTCCGCCTGTAGAAGTAAGGACAACCTGATAGTCGCCACTATTTTCAATATAATTTTTCAAAAGCTGCACAAACAGCAGATCATCATCTACAATTCCGATTTTAATTTTTGAGTGTTCCATGTTTATTTTTATTGTATTGCCATACAGGCAATGAATTTGGTGCCTTTTTCAGGCTGGGTTTTAAGTTTATAAATGGCTTTAATTTTTTGTGCTCTTGACTGAATATTCCTCAGCCCAATACCTCCGGAATGAGTTTCTATGATAAAACCACGCCCGTTATCTTCTATGGTCAGCATCAGATAGTTCAGGGATATTCTTAACGATACGTCCACTCTCGTAGCTTCAGCATGTTTCAGAATATTGGTGATCAGTTCCTGTACGATCCTGAAAAGATTTAGCTTTACAGGACTGCTGATAGGCATTTGTATGGTGATATGCCGGAAAATTACCTCTACATTTTTATTAACCTGTTCAAGATAATCGGTCAGTAAATCTGCCAGTTCAACCTCATCAAGATCAGGTGGGGTAAGATTATGGGATAATTCCCGGATCAGCTGCATCGATTTTTTTAAATCACGATTAAGCTCTTCAGGATTTTTATCATTAAGATTCAGACGGATAAGATTCAGCTGTGAAATGATATTATCATGAAGTTCTTCTGCCAGGCGTTCCCTATCCTGTTCCTGTAAAAGCAGCATATGCTCCCAATGTTCATTTTTTGAATTCCGGACCAGCCGGGAGACTTTCTGTTTGTTTTTCCTGATGTTTTTTAAATAACTAGTAACCAATAATGTAATGAATAAAGTTGTTAAAGAAAATAGTCCAATACCGATCCATATCCATATAACTATCTGATCCTGATTTTCCCAACGCCACATCCCAGATTAATAAAAGAAATATAAAAAGACAATAGCAGGATGCCTCTGAAAAGCCAGATAGGGGCTACCCAATTCAGGTGGTTGCTGATTAAAAAATTAAAAGTAGTGGATATGAGACATTCAATAGAAAAAAACAGGAAAACAATGATGTTCACAATAAACATATCTCTATCTGTCCTGCCTTCCCTGATGATTTTCATAAAATAGGAAGCCGCATAACTACAAATAATAATGCTGGTGATAATATTGGAATAAAAGGTAACCTGCATATCATTTTGTACATACAGCACATTCGTAACCAGGGTTAATATTGCGTAACAATAGATCATCCCTTTTACCTCACGGGAAAGCTGGATATAGTAATTGCCATAGATCACCGTAAGAATTATCAAACCAAAAAACTGGCTCAATGTATAATTGTAGATATTGAATGTATTTAATTTCATGAGCCGTCCGGTCAAATCAGACAGCTCCAGCATGAATTCTCCTGAAAGAAGCACAATCACAGGAATTTTTGATTTTATCCCTTCTTTTACTAATATAATCAGCCCTGTACATAAAACGAGATTAATAATAATCTGCAGATACAGGGATAAACTGTTATACGAAAACACGGGTGCTTTGCTTCAGAAGTTGATAATCATTAAGAGTATCAATAATGGTGAAAGGAGGTCTTGGAGTAGAATAATTTTCTGCGGTCTCACTCATATGATTGATGGCAAGGCTTTTCACGGTAATAATTTCAATATGATAAGGGAAATCCGGATCTTTTTTTTCCAGATCATCTGTAAGTCCAAAGAAACTGGTACATGTCTGCGTTTCTGTAATTCCCATATTTTCATAATCTGAAAACGGTATGGAAATCAACTGAAAGATATCTTCTGTTTTCTGAGACTGCAGCCATGAAGTACCAAACATATTCCATCTGAAGTTTCGGTTAATGGCAGATTCTGCAGTAATGGGAGGAACCTCAACCACAATATCATTGCTGCTTTCTATTTTTGATTCACTAAAATCACGTAAAAAATCTTTGATAAGAATGGTACTGAAGTTGCCATCTTTATCACTTTTAGAATCAATCAGGAAAAATTTCAGCTGCCCTTCATGAATGCCCACATATGCATGAATCATTTTCGGGTCTGCGGTTTCCAGATTTCTTTTCCATTGTTCAATGTCTTCACCTGAAACGCTGAAGTGAGTTCCCTGATTCAAATAATTCAAAATTTCGGCTCCATTCCTATCAATTCCGTTTTTGTAAGAATCAATAAGATTTTTCCATTTTCTAATAGCTTCAAAGATGTTTTCAGTAGTCATGATAATATTTATTTGTGAATGATAATTATTTTATGTGTTGAAATTTACAAAAAAAACAGACTGGTATTTCTTTTTAAATCACATTCAGGTGGAAAATAAAATTTAATTGAATAAAAATGAATTTTTCTTCTGTTTCTGATAAAATTAAACCAGAAATACCCCATATCTTTGCACCGGAAACCGTCTCATTTAAATAAGTACTGTCATGATTCCATTCAACGAGCTTATATTTTTCATTCTGGCTGCACTCATTTTAGTCATCAGCCCTGGCCCCAATATGATTTATCTGATTTCAAAATCCATTACACAGGGGAAAAAGTCCGGGTTTATTTCATTAGCCGGAGTCGTATGCGGATTTTTATTCCATATCGTCATGGTTTCCTTTGGTCTTACAGCCGTCTTACTGGCTGTTCCACTCGCCTATACCGTTCTTAAAACATTGGGAACGGTTTATCTTTTATATCTGGCGTATCAGGCTATAAAACCGAAAAGCAGAAATATTTTTGACGTTGACAAAAATGCGGCTCACGACAGTCCCAAAAAGCTTTTCACCATTGGTTTTTTAACCAATGTATTGAATCCGAAAGTGGCTGTATTCTACTTGTCTTTCTTTCCTCAGTTCATCAAACCTGAGTACGGTTCCATATTCACCCAAAGCCTTGAACTTGGGATCATTCAGGTTCTGATCAGCTTCAGCATCAACTTTATCATTGTATTAACAGCTGCAAGAGTTGCGTTATTCTTTTCTAATAATCCGGTATGGATAAAAGTTCAGAAATGGTTTATGACCAGCGTGTTAACCTATTTAGCGATAAAAATGGCATTTTCAAAAGCAAAATAAAATCCGGAACAGGTTTCTTCTGTTCCGAATTGCGGTGTATATTCATATAAAATCTGACTCGAAGAAAGCATCATGGTTATGCACCGCGAATTTGAGATTAATATTCCGGATGTAAAACCGTGAAAATACGTAATTTTACTGTTGCGTATTATCCTCATCACAACAAGCTTAAAGATGAAACAGACAATTCCCACGTATGATTTAAATGGTATTACCCATCATCAGTTCCATATCAAAAGAATGGATAAGCGGACTGAAGGTGCAGAGGATATCCTTTTGGACAAAGGAATACACCGGGACAGCCATTATATTTTCACCTGTATGGAAAGCGGTCATGTAAGAATGATGGTCGATTTTAAAACAATTGAAGCCAAAGACTCCACTATTTTCTGTGTATTGCCGGGGCAGGTACATCAGGGACTTTTAATGAAAGAAGTCTGCGGATGGTTTGTCGCTGTTAAAGCAGAACTTGTTCCTGATGCCGTACGTTCTTTTTTTGATGAATCCCTGGTCGAAATACAGCCCCTGGCTATAGATAAAAGCCTGGTCAAAAAGATCAATATGACAGCAGGTATGCTTCATGACTGCTATACTCCTGCAATGCTTTCCTCCAAGGAAGGCTTTCTGATTATTCAGTCTTTGCTCAATGCATTCCTGGGAATGCTTACCCTGATTTATTCACAAAAAAACAGAGCTCCTGTTTCTAACGAGAGCAGGGCTTTACAACTGTCAAGAGCATTCAGGACTCTGGTTCGAAAAAATTTTAAAACCTTGAAAAGTCCATCCGAATATGCGGAAATTTTAAATATCACACGCGGATATTTAACGGAAACCGTTCGTGAAGCAACAGGAAAACCGGCACAGCACTGGATTCATCAGGAAATTTTAATTGAAGCCAAAAGGTTACTCGTTTTTACCAATCTGAGTGTAAAAGAAGTTGCTTATGAACTGGGATATAGCGACCACACCTACTTCAGCCGTTTGTTTTCCAAACTGGAAAACCTGTCCCCATCAGAATTCCGGAATCTTCACCAATAGACACCATCCACGAATAGTCCAATTAATTCCCCGAAACCGCTATCGGTATTTTCTGATTTTGCAACGTCCTTTGCAATAAAAAATGACTTATGCCGAGCTTACCAAAATGGATCAACGACACTGTAGAAAATGTATGGTCCTCTAAATTTAAAGACTGTACCGTTATCCATATAGAAAAAATCACCGATAGCCTGCGCCTTATACGTTTTGCAACAGATTTACAGGATGTTCCCTATGAACCTGGCTACGCCATAGGAATAAGGATCAATGACAGGGATTTCCGGAATTATTCACCTTTCAACTTCAACAGGAATGCCGGGACTTTTGATATTTTATTTCATCTTCATGACGCGTCTGCTGCCGGAAGCAATTTTGCAGCCCGGCTGACTCAGGGAGATTCTATCAAACTTTTAATGCCAAGAGGAAAACAGTTCTATGTCGCCACTGCAAAAATTCACTTTTCGGTAGGTGATGAAACCTCATTGGGAAGTTCACTGTCCATCAAAGAAGCGGTAGAGGAAAGCAATTCCCTATTCATCTGCCTTCATGAGCTGGAAGAAGTGTCTGCTCTTGAAAAGCTTAACTTATTTGGATATCACAGTCCTAAAAATAATACCATGAGAATGATCGAAGCATTGAATGATTTCCTGAGAGAAGAAAAAGAAACCATCTATGATGATGAAGTCATTTTTTATCTCACAGGAAACGGAGGAAGAATGTCTTTGATCAGAAAATTCCTTAAGGCAAGAGGAGTTTCACCCAAGTGTATAAAATCACAGGCATACTGGATTGAGGGGAAAAAGGGATTGTGAAATTAAAACAGAAGTATTTTCACTTTAATAATGATACTTTATCTGACAATAAAAATCAATTATTGCCGGATAAAGTTATCATGATATGTTGTTGGACTACTTTTGTTTCTTTCCCATTTGCTTCACTTTTCTCAGCCATTGAACCCGCTGCTCATCTTCAGAATTCCGGATGATCCCGATATAAGTCACCTTTACAGGCTTTACTCCACAGTATTCCAGGATGGATTTTCTAAGCTGATTAACGCTGGGTCTGCCAAAAAATAAACGGTAGTACCATCCCGGCTGGTCTAATGTCGTAAGAATACGGGCGGTCTTTCCTTTTAACAGTTTATCCCACCATACAGAATTTTCACGGTATTTATAAGCCATTCCCGGTAGAAAAAGACGGTCTATGAACCCTTTCATTAAGGCTGGAAATCCTCCCCACCAAACCGGGTGCACCCAAACGAGGTGATCTGCCCACTGGATTATTTCCCAGGCTTTCAACAAATCCGGTTCAAGTTCCATTCTTTTCTGGTATCCAAACTGTAAATTGGGATTGAAATTTAAATCTCTGATGACAATTTCCCTGACTTCTGCTCCCGTTTCCGCGGCTCCTAACCGGTAAGCTTCTGCAACTCCAAAATTAAAAGAATCTTTATTGGGATGGCCGTTGATAATGGCTATTTTTTTCATTGTGTGATATTGATATTGATGGAATCATAGGCATGAAGCTGCGACATTAACGATAAAGGCTCATGCAGCTGATGACTGAAATACACATTGTTTTCGTGGGGATTTCTCAGCAGTTCTTCGGTATGCAGAACGGCCGATAAAGCAGTCAGTTCCGCCTGCCCTTTCATACTTCTTAAACTCAGCTTTTTTTGACCTGTTTTATCTTTTACCACAATTTCAAACACAGCCTGATCTCCATTACCGCTGGATCCAAAAATCATTTTCCTTTCTTTTAAAGATAAAATATGATAGATTCTCAAATATTGAAAAGCACCCAGAAGCCATGTAATGAATTTTGAATTATATGTCATTTTCACACTTACACCGGGAATTCTTTCCACCTTATTAAGAATATAGAGATCAGGCACATCAAAATTATAAGCGCTCCTCTCTCCTATTCCAAAATAGAAATTATAGGTTTCTGTATTTAAAAAGTGTCTTACGGAAACGGGTTTATCATCTTGATAATGATTAAAAGGAACCGCTACATTTTCCGCCATAAAGTGGGCCGAGCTCTCGCCTGCCAGATCTTTCACAGAATAATAAACAAAAACTTTTACTTCTTCAATATCATTTGAGCCGGAAAGCGTATTAACCAGCCCAGGTACAATTCCGCCCATCCAGCCTGAACTGAAGACAACTCTGCTGTTCACATCAGATTGGGCTGCCATATCATATGCTTTTACCAAAGCCGGAGTAGGTTTCGTGATATCCAGATAATCTATTTGATGATCAATAGCAAAACGAAGTACATGATCTTCTTTATCATTTACAGAAAGAATGATGAGGTTTATTTTTTTATCAGAAATAACTTTAAAAGAGGAAGGATCTGTAACATCAATCCGCAGGTCTTTGTCCGTTTTTCCTCCTTTTCGCCCTCCAATAAAAACAGTAAGATGAGGATTTCTTGATTTCAGGATACGGGAAATTGTCTTCCCTACCAATCCGTTTCCTCCAATAATTAAAATATTTTGCTCCATAACTTTTTTTGACAAAAGTAGAGCGCTCCTGTTTCAATATGCAGGACAAATGTCTAAAAAGAAATTTCTTTTCTGATGCGGCTCAGGTGGCGTTGTGTAATCCCCAGATAAGAAGCCAGATACTGCAGGGGAATGTTCTGAATATAATCAGGATGGTTTTTTAATAATGTTTCATACCGCTGGGCTGCGCTGTCTCTTTGAAGCTGAAAAAAACGGGTTTCGAGCTCAAGATATTCCTGTTCTGCAATAATTCTTAAAAACTTCGTCCAGTTAAGACTATTCTGAACCAGCCCATCCACCGCTTCTTTTTGAAGAATAATAAGCTCTGCATTGGTAATAGCCTGCATACTTTCTTTACTGGGACATTCTGAAATAAATGATGAATAGGCCGCAATCATATGATTGGGAAACCTGAAGCAATACGTCATATCTTTCCCGTCACCGGAAGTATAGAAAGAGCGGAAAATTCCGGAGTTGATAAATGCGACTTCCCTGCATCGTTCTCCCTCCTGTACAAAATAGTCGTTTTTATTCAGCTTCCGGATTTCGAAAAGTGGCAGAAACGCTTCAATTTCGTTCTCGGAAAACAGATTAAAGCTTCGAAAATAGTCTTGTATCAGCATTTTTAAAGTAAGGTATTCTAATGAACTACGAAAATAGATAAAAAGATGGAGGCTATGTTGTTTATCAACGCAAAGTTTTAATTTTTGCAGAGTTTTAATGTAAAGAGGGCAAAGACGGAATCAATTTCATTGATTCTTTCTAAGCTCATACATATCATATAGCTTCATCAGCGACTTTGTCGAAGCCCCTTAAGAATAAGATGCTCTAATAGATTCTTTGCGTTTTTATATCAATCAAATTGAATATTTTTAACTCAAATAGATCTGGCTGATTTCACTTGAAAACAAAAAAAATCATCTCAGGACGAGATGATTACCGTTTTGAATTTACTTGAGTTATTTATGAAGATATGAATGATGTTTGTTGATACAAATATAAAGCAGCGCCGGTTTTTATCAATCAGTAAAATCCCTGTAATTATATCCGTAAAAATACGGTTGTATAAAAAAGAAAAGCCCTGCAGGAAATACCTTACAGGACTTTGGTTTATCTAACAATATTCAGTTTAATATTTAAAGTTCAAGGTTTAAAGTTATGATTATCATTTACTTTTACCTTTGAATTTTTATTAAAGAGGGCTCACCAATTGAAGGAACCATTCTTTAACTTCTCCTTCCAGATAAGGAGCCAGCTTTTCTTCACACGTTTTATGATAATCATTCAGCCATGCGATCTCGCTTTCAGAAAGGATTTCTTTTACCACAGTATCTTTGAAGAACGGGCAGAAGGTCAATGTTTCAAATTCATAGAATGTTCCGTGAATTGTTTTTTCTGCTTCTTTTACAGCGATCAGGTTTTCGTGACGGATACCGTAATGTCCTTCAAGATAGTATCCGGGTTCGTTTGAACATACCATTCCCGGAAGAAGCTCCTGAGGGTTAAGGTCTTTTCTGATGTTTTGCGGCCCTTCATGTACATTCATAAAGCTTCCTACGCCGTGTCCTGTTCCGTGGTTGAAATCTTTACCTTCCATCCATAACGGAAGTCTTGCAATGGCATCAAGGTGTACACCTTTTGTTCCTTTCGGGAATTTTACCATAGACAGACGGATCAGTCCCTGTAATACCAATGTTGAGTTTCTTTTAAACTCTTCTGAAGGTGTTCCTAATGCAAAGGTTCTTGTAATATCTGTAGTTCCTTCAAGGTACTGACCTCCCGAATCTACAAGGATTGTAGCCTCGTTGGTTACTTCTTTGCTTCCTTCTTTTTTAGCCGAATAGTGCATGATAGCACCATTATCTTTATATCCTACGATGGATCCGAAGCTTTCTCCCACAAAGTTTTCACCTTCTGCACGGAATCCTCTCAGTTTCTGACCGATAGAATATTCATTCATGGCTTCTTTTCCTGCATTGTGCGTTAACCAATAAAGGAATTTCACCATAGCCACTCCATCTCTTACCATTACTTTTCTGAAACCTTCCAGCTCGGCTTCATTTTTCTGGGCTTTCATCAGGTTACCGGGGACCGGAGCTTTAATGAATTCGTTATCTGTTTTTAAGGTTTCAAAAATCTGTTGGTTGCTGTTTGGAGAAACCAGTATTTTTTCATTTTTGAAGGTCTTCAGGTAATTGTAGAATTCTTCGTAAGGCATCATTTTCACAAAGGAATCATCCATTTGTTTTCTTGCTTCCACTTCCATTTTCTCTAATCCTGTGAAGAGGACAGCATCATTTTTAGTGATCACAATATATCCAAGGAATACAGGGTTACTGTCTACATCACTTCCTCTGAGGTTCAGTGTCCATGCCATATCATCCAGACTGGATATGATGTGTACCGTAGCTTCCTGATCTTCCATTTTCTGACGGATGGCAGCAATTTTATCGGAAACAGATTTACCGGCTCTTTCTACCGGATGTACAAAAATAGGATTAGCAGACGGCGTTCCTCTCTCTTTCCAAACTTCTTTTAAAAGCGGAACATCTGCCAGGCTGATATTTTTTGAATTAAATTTCTGAGAAAGCAGTTCCCAATTGGCATGAGAAGCTGCCAGAGCATTTACTGCCACTTTACCACCTGCGGGAATTTCTGAAATAATCCAGTCGATATAATTAGGGGTACCTTCCATACCATCTTTGAAAAGGTCGATTCCGGAGCCTTCCAGCTCAATGGCGGCCTGAGTAAAGTATCTTCCGTCTGTCCAAAGTCCGGCTTTGTCTTTGGTAATCACCACAAAACCGGCAGAACCTAAGAAACCCGACAGCCAAGCTCTCTCCTGCCATTCTTCGGGAAGGTATTCGCTCATATGCGGGTCTGCAGAATATACGATAAATGCATCAACATTATTTTTCTGCATTTCTTCACGAAGTGCAGCAACTTTTTCCTTTGAAGTCATTCTTTTCTTTTTTAACCACCGAAAGTTACGAAAAATTTAAAGTCGGAAGAGTAAATCTACCGGCTATTTTGCTTAATAATCCTTATTTTAATGGAATCTTCTTGCAAAAGATCCATAACCGGAATTTTTATATTATTTCACATCTATAGAAGATTCTATAAGGTTCTTAAAGTCTCCGCCTGTTTCCATTCTGTTTTAAGAATATTCCAAATATTGAAATAGGAAAAATATAAATTTACAGTAGAAAATATAAACACAAAAAAGGAAAAATAAACACATCTTACATACCACAAATGTCAATTTTATTATCAAAATAATAAATTTTGGAAAGATTATTGCTTCATTCTACCTTATGAAACAGCAAAACTACAATAACCACAGGAAATTTTATCCGCCACATCATTTTATTTATCTTCCTGCACTCATCCTATTGGAGATTTTTGGATTGTATAAAATCTGGGATGACCCGGGAAATCAATTGATCTGGATCCTGTTTTCTATTGTGATTTTTCTGCTTTTTTATTTAGCATTTATGACACGTCAGCATTATGCTCTGGGACTTCAAAACAGAATGGTGGTCCTTGAATTTAAGCAGCGTTATTTTGAAATCTTCAATGTAAGATCTGATGAAACGGCTGAAAAATTGACATTCGATCAGATTGCTGCACTGAGATTCACCTATGATGATGAATTCAAAGAGCTTTTATACAGGGCTTTGCATGAAAATATCTCAGGAGACGAAATTAAAAGGTCTATAAAAAACTGGAAAGCCGATAATTTAAGAATCTAACACCAAAAAATATACAGCTATGAAAAAATTAAGCTTATACAGTATTACGATATTAAGTTTGTTGACACTAACAAGTTGTGAAGCGGTAGAAACAATTTTTAAGGCCGGAATGTGGTGGGGAATTCTCCTAGTCTGTGTAATAGTAGGAATTCTTTTACTGATTTTTTCGAGGGGTAAAAACTCTTAACCATGCTTTATGGAGAAGAATACAGATTTGGAAATAATTTCTCACCTGAAACCTTCAAAAATTGTTAAAATCATGAAGGACCCGGAAGCTTCTGCAAAGGCGGTACATCTCGTATATACCACCGATGCAGAATCCGCCGGAATTACCCGTAAAAAAACAGGAAAGAAATATTCCTATTATAAAGACGGTGAAAAAATAAAGGATAAGGAAGAAATTACAAGGATCAATAAACTGGTGATTCCTCCAGCCTGGGAAAATGTATGGATCTGTGCGCTGGAAAACGGACATCTTCAGGCAACAGGCTTTGATGTTAAGAAAAGAAAACAATATCGCTATCATCCTCTTTGGAGTGCTTTAAGAAATCATACAAAATTTTACAGGATGCTTCAGTTCGGGTATGCATTACCGAACATCAGGCTTCAGGTAGAACAGGATCTTGCGCTGAGAAATTTTGAAAAACGGAAAATACTGGCTTTAATTGTAAGCCTTATGCAAAGAACCAACATCCGTATCGGCAATAATATCTACGAAAAACTATACGGCTCTTTTGGTCTGACCACCTTAAAAGGGAAGCATGTACAAGTAAAAGGGCAAAAGATTACCTTTTCTTTTAAAGGAAAGAAAGGCGTTATGCATCACGTTGATCTTAGAAGTAAAAGGCTGTCAAGGCTGGTTCAGAAATGTAAGGATATTCCGGGTAAAGAGCTTTTTCAGTATCTGGATGATGATGGAAACCGCCATTCTGTGGATTCCGGGATGGTGAATGAGTACATAAAAGAGATCAGCGGCGAAGATTTTACCGCTAAGGATTTCAGGACATGGTCCGGAACAGTAAGCGCCCTGATTGCTTTTAAAGAAATCGGGTATGCAGAAAATGACACTCAGTATAAAAAGAAAGTAAAAGAAGCCCTGGAAATTGTTGCAGAAAACCTGGGGAATACATCCGCTGTCTGCAGGAAATATTACGTTCATCCTTTAGTCATTAATCTCTACGAAAACAATACCATCAAAAAATACCTTGACGAACTGGAAGTCATCGAAGAAAATGACGGAAAAGCTGACCTTACGAAAGAAGAAAGACTGGTTCTGAAAATTCTGGAAAACGAGAGAATGTAGGAGAAGATGGAAGAATGGAAGCTGGGAGATGGAAGTTCTGAAATTCCTAAAACAACTTTTTGAATTCTCAACTTATTTTGATTAAGATACTACCATACTTCCGGCATCTCACCTCCGCCTATCATTACACAGAAATTCTGCTATTATTCAAAAACTGCGTTCTGTATTCTTTTGGAGTAACGCCTGCAATTTTTTTAAAAAGCTGGGTAAAATGGGAAGCAGTGTGAAAATTCAGCTCATAAGCTATTTCTGCAATATCTTTACTGGAATGAAGCAATGCCTTACTGTAATTGATATCAATCTCATTGATCCATTGTTTCGGAGATTTTTGGGTCACGCCCTTCACACATTTATTAAGATAGCTTTCCGTTACAGACAGCTTATCGGCATAAAATGCTACCCTTTTTTCCACCACATGATATTTAAACAAAAGATCCCGGAACTGAAGAGACAGCTCCATCGGACGCGTTGCAGATTTGTGATGGGTATCAGAGTCTGTGCTCAGCATTTTGATCAGAATAAGATGAAGCATTGTAACCACCACATCATTGATATTAAGGTTGTTCAGCCATAATTCCTGTTCCATGATCGGGAGAAGCTGGGTAATCGTTCCGTAGGTCAGGCTGTCAAGATTCAGGAAGGGAGTCATGAAGAAAATACTGCTTTTATGCTTGGGCAGTTCCTGTTCGGATAGGATATTGTTTTCATAAGCCAGGAAGAATCCTTCAATATCATCAGATAATTCAACAGTAGCAGTGATTGTTCCTTGTTTGATAAAGATCACCCCGCCTTTTTCAGCATGGTATTCTTTATTTTCAAGATATTGTCTGATATGACCATTGGTAACGAAAATAATAAAATTAAACGTTGTACGGTACGGGATCACCGGCATCAGAATGCCTTTAAGATAATTTTCTATCCGATACAGCTGTATATCAGCATTGTTGGCTAATATCCTGTCCGTAATATTCGGAAGAAAAAGTTTTTTATATTGAAAATTGGATAGCACTTCCATATCCGGTGTAATGATTATTTAAAGTTATACAAAATATTTTAAAGCAAAGGAGGCAAGCGAAAGAGTGAAAAAGCTAAAGTGTAAATAGTAAAACCCCGAAACACGTATCCGAAACAAATAATTTACGCTCTCCAACCCTTATACTCTCAAACTCTCCCACTCTCTCACCCTTTTACTCTCTTACTCTCCTACTTAGAACTTATAATACACACCTACTCTCACTCCAAAAGGACTTCCCGGTGTATACGTAAGATCTGTAACAGGTTCTGCTTCTCCTTTTAACTGCGTTTCTGTGGCAAACTGGGCTTCATTCCATTTTACGTTGAAAAGGTTATTCAGCTGAACATTTGCTCCCCATTTCTGACGATTATAGGAAAGCATAAGATCATTTACAAAATAGGTTTTGGTTCTGATGCTGTTATCCTCTACAGCCGGTCTCGCACCAAGGTATCTATATTGAATTCCTAAAGAAAAGCCATTCAGGAAATCCCAGTTTACAGATCCTGTACTGGTGACTACCGGAGCCAGCGGAACATAGTCCTGTCCTTTCTGTTCTTCGGTAAATCTTGCGTGGGAATAATTGATATCTGCATTCAGATAAAAGTTTTCCAACGGCTGGAAGCGAACTCCAAGATCTGCTCCAAAGCGTCTTGATTTGCCGGAAGGCTCTACCACTGCATCATCTCCTACATACACAAATTCCTGCTGAAGATCCATATACCATAATGCCGGAGTAATGATCAAGGATTTGAACGGGTGTAATCGTACCCCGAAATCCGCGCCAATAGAGTATGGAAGGGTATTTTCATTTTTATTGGGGACTACTACTCTCAGATCATTGGAGTGAAAGCCCATCCCTGTTTTCAGGAACCACATTACATTGTCATTCTGAGCGTAGGAGAAATTCAATTTCGGACTCAGTCTTGTTGCTTCTTTTGATTGTCCGGATGGCAGTTGTTCCACATCCAGCAGATTGTGCATATTAAAAATAAAATGATCCACCCTCAAAGCAGGATTAATGGTCCATTTTCCTATTTTCCATATAAGACCTGAATAGGCATGAAGATTCGTTTCCGTTCCCGTCACATCTGATAATCTGTCAATCAGCATGTCTCTGTGATAGACATGGTTAAGCTGTAACGTGTTGATATCATCATTTCTTAATCCAATTCCTGAAGTCCAGTTTAAAGAGCTGTTGGCAAAGGAAAAAGTCTTTGTATATTTTACTTCGGCTCCATACATATTTCTTCCGTCGGTCTGCTGAATTTCGTCTCCATGATCTTTATCTTTTAAATTAAAGGTGAAGTCAGAATACAGGTTGAAATTGTATCTTGAATAGAAAGCCATGGCATCAATCTGCTCGGAAGGAGAAATAATATGCCTGAAGTTCATCTGCAGATTTGTTCTGGAAGTTTTTCCGCCTTCTGTAGGGTCTATACTTCCCCATCTGCCAATGATTCCTTCGTCTACGGCACGTTCCGGAATCTGTCCGGAAGCATTCCATGAAGAGTTGAAGGTTGAGAACTGGATGTTGAAATAGTCGTTATCAGTAAGCCATTGATTGTATTTTCCAAAAATATTGACTCTGTTAAAATTCTGTTTTACATCGAAAGGGCCGTCTGTATAGTTGTATTCTGCTGCTATATACGCATTTTTTCGTCCCAGATCATCATGCAGAATATTGAACATTCCCAAGACTCTTTTTGAATTGAACGAACCTCCTTCCAGCTTAACCATACTGTTTTTTAGCCCATTGTATGTCTGAAAATCCACATATCCTGCGGTGTTAAAGTCCCCACGATCCATATAATAGGCTCCTTTTCCGAAATCAATATTATTAACGGTTTCAGGAATCACAAAATGTAAGTCTGAATATCCCTGGCCATGGGCATGAGAGACGATATTCACCGGCATTCCATCTACATTCACACTTACATCGGTCCCATGGTCGGCATCAAATCCTCTTAAAAAAAGCTGTTCTGCTTTTCCTCCTCCGGCATGCTGTGCAATAAACAGCCCCGGAACTTTTCTCAACAGATCCTGTGCTGAGCTGACCGGAAATTTGTTCAGATCAACCTTTGTAATGGCTGATAAAAACGAGCTGTGATTGATGGCTACTTCAGAAATCTGAAAGGGCTTATGCTGTAAAAAAATAACTTTATTTTTATCTTCATCATTGGTTACCACCCATTTTACCTCATCGTATCCCGAACGGCTGATCATAAGAGTATCAGGAAGGGATTTTACAGGAATGGCAAATGTGCCGTCTGTTCCTGTATGGGTATGGCTGTTTCCGTGGTCGTATTTTACCAAAGCATCAGCAATAGGAAATTTGTCATCTGCATCTTTTATCAGCAGCTGTTTTTCTGCTTCCTGCGCCATCATTTTTCCACTGAAAGCCATGACCAGAAATACAGCTGCTATTTTCGTTATTTTCATTTTTTAGTTAAATTATAAATTAGATAAGAGATAATAGACGAAGAGATGAGAGACTGGAAAAAATTCTCACTCTTAAAGTTCCACAACTCTCAAACCCTTCAACTCTCAAACTCAAAAGCTACGCTTTCGCTTTAAGAAATATTTTTTGAATTAAAAGCGTCATCCACGTTCCGGCTACAAATGGAAAAGTAAATACGCCGCCTACCATATCCAGACAGTGATTGTCTATTAAAAAATCATCAATAGCAATAGTGATAAGAACTGCGATCAGTACCCATAAACCGTCTGTTTTTTTTACACCTGAAAAAACGATGGCTGAAAGTACCGCATTAAAACCAAATAATCCCATGTGGATTTCTTTGATAGGCTCCCCATTCAGCTGTGAAAGTCCTGCACCCAAAATAGAGGCAGCCAGTCCGTATAAAGCGGCTACCGGAGAACTGATGAAAACAGCCAGGAAGAAAATAATTCCTGAAAGGACTCCTCCCTGGAATATCACCTCTCCAAAACCATTGGTACAGGTAAGAAAATCATCATATTCTGTGGGAACCACTTCACTGCTTAGCATCGCAGAGGGCGGAATATGGGTAAAATGATGCAGTGCAAATACCAATATCCATGTAATAATGATAAAAGGAAAAGTAAACACCGGAATTTTCTTCCGGATAAAGAAATGCTGAACAACAGCGGCCAATGCTCCTCCCAATAATATTAAAATCCAGATCAATACGGTAGTATCGAAAAGAAATGCCAATGCTACACCCACAAGGGCAGCACTGAAACCGTAAAGTCCGGCATTGATTTCAGATTTGTCATATTTAAGCTTCATTGCTGTAAAAGTTCCGGCGGCTGTTGAAAGCAAGACTGCAATTCCGCACTGCCAGCTTCCCATAAAAATTCCTACAAGGAACAGAAGTCCTGTCCATCTGTTTTCCTGAAGCATGATCTGCCCGATTCCTTTTAAAACATTGTCTATAAAAGGTAGTTTTTTGAAAAATTCGTCCATAGTTTTTTAATGTATTAATGATTGTGGATATTAAGATAAAAGACGGATAGATGATAGACATTGGAGGCAGAGTCAATTATCAGTGAAAGGATAACAACCTTGAGCTTGAAACTTTAAACCTTAAACAATTCAACTCTCAAACTCTCTTATCCTCAAACTCTACCACTCACACCCCGAACCCGTTTACCATCCAAGAAAGACCATTCCGACACCGCAAACGGTTACTACCGCTCCGCTTACCACGCCCATATATCTTTCCAGTTTTTCGGTATTGAATAATGTTGAATATCCGTAACGTCCCAGAAGTACCATTCCGAGCATTGTCAGCACTGTAGTTATAGTGAATGAAGTTACCAGTACTGCAATTTCAGACATGGAATGCTTCACTCCTGAATAAAATAATAAAGGAATCAAAGGTTCACTCGGTCCCATTACAAAAATCATGAAAAGCACAAGCGGCGTTACTTTTATTCTTTTTTGAGGCATTACCACTTCGCTGTGATTATGTTCGTATACATACACATCATCACCCATTACATCAAAATGCTTATGCGGTTTGTTTCTGATTGCCTGAATAAGGCCGTATACAAGGTAAACTCCCCCAAAGATCAGCAGTGCCCATCCTGAAAAATTTCCTCTGATATCCTGAAACCAGGAGATTTTATTCAGCTGCCATCCAAGAAAAACCCCGATAAAACCTAAGATCAAGGAACTGAACACATGCCCAAATCCGCAGACAACCGTTAATATAGCTGTTTTCATTCCGCTCCATTTTTTGGATTTTGAGATCACAATAAAAGGCAGATAATGATCCGGTCCTGATGCTGTATGTATAAAACTTATTGAAACGGCACTCAAAAGGAGCGCCCAAACTGTACTATCCATTTTCTATTTATCTATTGTTGTTCTCTATTAAGTTTTGGCTAAAGCCAATGGAAGCGTATCTTTTAGTATTGCGGGCTAAAGCCCGCCTCTATTGAATATTTTCTCTGTGTAACTTAAATTTAAATAAAGAATCATTTTAATTTTTATTCTAAAAAGACCAAAGAATTTCCTGAATATGCAGGAAGAAGTTGTACATCGTTTCACCTCCGTGTCCTAAAGCTCTTACTACAAAACCATTGTCTTCCATGGCGGAAACTCCTACTTCCATTTCTTCATGATGTTGCGTTGCAGCCTCAACGATCTCTTCTATCAATCCTTTTTTATCTACATTTTCCTTTGTACTGTAGAAAATCAGGGTTCCCTGATGGGTATACTGTTCCAGGTTTCCGATGCTGCTGATTGGGATCATGTCAGGCTGAATCAGGACATTATCTTTCACCACCAGTTTGTTGTTATGATAGATTTCCATCACATTCTGAAAGCGTTTTAATTTAAAAACCTCTCCATAATGTTTTCTTCCGCAGGTAATGATCTCACTGATGATGATCTGACTGTTTTCCCCGATATGAATATTGGCTTTACTCTTAAAGTTGGAATCTTCATGGGGAACGATAGGGTGAGGAACATAGGCAAAGGAAGTTTCATCTTCCATAGAGACATTGAGCTCCTGAAGCGCCTTATCCTTCATATTGAAAAGCCTCTGGTAGGATTGTGACTGCAGCTGAAGGGCAGATCCTTTTTCAAGGGTAACATCCAAATGGTAATGGTCTCCATCCAGAATTCCCGGAGAGGAACTCATCACCATCTGATAGAGCTTTTTGTCACTTTTCCGCTGTCCTACAGAGACTACCCTGAAAGGAAGCGAGACATAAAGGTCTTTCACATAGGATTCTCCTCCCTTGAATCCTGCAATAATTTTTAAATGACTATCCATTTATCTTACTAAGTTCGGTTCTTCAATCTCTTCCAGAAGGGCATATTTTTTAATCCAGCCTATTACTTTATCCAATCCTTCATCTGTTTTAAGGTTGGTAAACACAAAAGGATTTCCTTTTCTCATTCTTCTGGCATCATTTTCCATTACTTCAAGGCTGGCTCCAACGTACGGGGCAAGGTCAATTTTATTGATGATCAATAAGTCGGATCTTGTAATACCGGGACCTCCTTTTCTAGGAATTTTCTCTCCTTCTGCTACATCAATGATGAAGATGGTAACGTCTGCAAGGTCCGGACTGAATGTCGCAGAAAGGTTATCTCCTCCACTTTCGATAAGAACCAGTTCGATCTCCGGGAAACGGGCTGCCAGCTCATCTACCGCTTCAAGGTTCATACTTGCATCTTCTCGGATGGCAGTGTGAGGGCATCCTCCTGTTTCTACCCCGATAATTCTGTCGTGGGGAAGAAGGCTGTTTTTTGCCATAAATTCAGCATCTTCTTTGGTATAAATATCATTCGTAATTACTCCAAGATCATAGGTTCCGAATAATTTTCTGCTTAACCGTTCCAGTAATGCCGTTTTTCCTGAACCTACAGGTCCTGCCACTCCTACTTTTATGTATTTTCTATTTTCCATTTCTGATTTAATTGTTTTTTAACGCTATGAGCGCTAAGTTTTCTTTACTGTGAATATTTTACGATCGCAAGGGCGTTTCACTTAGCAAAGAGCACCTCATTTCACGTATAATTTTTTTATTAATTGAGAATATTGTAAGGGATGCAAAGGCATTTCATTCGGCTAAGAAGCATTCATATTCATTGAGTCTTACGCTTCTTTACTTCCTTAGCTTTTCCAATCTTCTTTTATCATTTTGCCTTTCCTCCCTTTTGTCTTTTATTTTTATTTTTTATGACATATAAAGCCTTGAATAAAGCCTCTCATGCTGCATACACCTGATATCAAAAGCGGTATTACAAAGCCCCAACATATCTCTGTCCAGTTCCATGGTTTCCAAAACAGTCTTCTCCATGACAGGATACAGGGAAAAGAGAATGTCCTGTCCATCCAGCTGTCCAAGAGGAACCAGTTTTACAGCATTGGTGATCATTCCTGCAACCGAAGTATAATAGAACCCTAAAAGCGCTTCGTACAAAGGAATTTTCATTAAATAAGCATACACTCCGAATACAATACAGTAATGGGAATTCGCTTCTTTATCCTGAACTGCTTTTTCAAAAGCCTCCATAAAAGGAAAACGGTCTCTTCTTTTGAAGATCTTGATCAATCTGAGGCCTAATTTCTGGCTGGCCTGGCGGATTTCCTTCGGACATTTTATCGCATTACATTCATGATCAAGAAGTATCAATGCTTCTAAGTCTCCTTTTTCGGCTGCTTTATAAGCCAGTTTTACAAAAGCGCCGTCATTGAATTTAAGGTTGTACTGAAGCATATTCTGCACAAATTCTTTCGCCGTTGCCAGGTTATGTACAATTCTTTCCTGGACATAGGTTTCAAGTCCGTTGGAGTGCGTATATCCCCCGATGGGAAGTGTAGGATCTGCAAGATGAAGCAGTCCTGACAGGAAGTTGATGTTCATATTATTCATCTTTCGGGGCGGCCATTTTTAAAATTTTTGTAAAGATTGTTGATCCCAGACTTCCGTGTCCATGCGGTTCTACATTAGATTTAAGAAGATTCAGCAGTTTCACAGATTGCTTTTCCGGTTTGAAACCGCTTGCTTCCAGCCATCTGAACATCGGCATTTCAAAAGGGAGCAAAACTTTATCATTCTGAATGAAAAGCGGAATATGTTTGTTTCCGATTTCATAACATACGGTACCCATTTCCAGCAGTGAAGCGGGTGACATCACGATAGCTTCTGTTTCCAGAACATTTACCGCAATTATTTTTTCTGCATCCTCAAAAAGAATATCTCCCTCACGCAAACGCTGTCCTTCCCTGAGAAATTTGACAGCAACATCAGTTCCCTGTCTGGTCTTTTTACGCTGGATTCTTTTGGTAGTTTCAAACCATTCCAGATCAAGATAATCTATGGTTTTATCCGTAGGATTTTCGGTTAGATTGCCTATGATTTGATTAATTATCATTTTTAGATTTTTTTCTGAAGTCTAAGTTTTTAGAAATGCCTACCCCGAATGTGGAACCACTGATTCCTGCTACATAGCTTTTCGTCCAGCCTTCTTCTTTTGTTTTGGTCTGAAGCATGGATAGCTCTGCAAATTTGAATTTCAGCGCCCAGCCTCCTCCTAATAATATTCCGATCAAAGGATAGGCGCGAAGACGGAATCCATTGAAGTTCTGCATTGCATCCGCTGCTGTTGAAAGCTGCTGTCCCCAAACATAGTGAGCATCTACCTGACCGATCAATACGAAGTATTTTCCAAGCATTACCGACGGGCTGTACCAGATCCCTGCTTCATTTTGTTTGTAGACTACATTGTGGTCAACTGTATTCTGCGAGTAAGCATAATTGACTCCGACAAGATCATTATTATTAATGAAGTACCCTACTCCAAGCGGTGCGCTGGAAACGGTACTGCTGCTGCTTGACGGTGTTGTAATTTTAGAATAGTCTAATGAACCGTATACCATAAACTGCCCTTTTGGCCCTTCTTCATCGCTTTTCAATCTGTGTCCGCCCAGGAACTGAGCACTCAGGTTCCCTGAAAGCATAGATATTCCCGCTATGGCAAGAGAAAAAACTGTTTTATTTAAATATTTCATTCTAAACGTAGTTCTATAATTGTTTTAAAATATGGTCTGATCAATCTTTTGTTGTTGTTAAATAAACCTAACAGGTTTTTGAAACCTGTTAGGTTTTATTCATAAAATTTATCTTAGAACAAATAATACAGCTGTGTTAAAGGAAGTTTTTCTGCCGGCTCACAAGTGATGTATTCTCCATCTACTGTTACTTTATAGTTTTCAGGATTCACTTCAATTAAAGGAGTCTTATCATTGTGAATAAGGTCTTTTTTGGAAATATTTCTGCAGTTTTTCACCGGAAGGATCATTTTTTCCAACTTATAAGAAGCAATTGTTCCGTTATCGATAGAGATCTGCGAAACAAAGTTCGCACAAGTACCAAACTTAGCTTTTCCGTGGGCTCCGAACATATTTCTGTAAATGACAGGCTGTGGTGTTGGAATAGATGCATTCGGATCTCCCATTTTTGCAGCAATTACAAATCCTCCTTTTACAATCATTTCCGGTTTTACTCCGAATAATGCAGGTTTCCAGATCACCAGATCCGCAAGTTTCCCTTCTTCAACAGATCCTACATATTCTGAAATACCATGTGCAATAGCCGGGTTAATGGTGTACTTAGCCACATACCTTTTAGCACGGTAGTTATCGTTTTCTGTATTCTGATCTTCTTCCAAAGCTCCTCTTTGCTCCTTCATTTTACTTGCCGTCTGCCATGTTCTTGTGATCACTTCTCCCGGTCTTCCCATGGCCTGAGAGTCTGAACTCATAATGCTGAAAACTCCCATATCATGAAGGATATCTTCTGCGGCAATCGTTTCAGGACGGATACGTGAATCTGCAAATGCCACATCTTCCGGAATATTTTTACTCAAATGGTGGCAAACCATCAGCATATCTAAATGCTCATCAATTGTATTTATCGTATAGGGACGTGTCGGGTTGGTAGAAGCCGGCAATACGTTTGGATACATGGCCGCTTTAATGATATCCGGTGCATGTCCTCCACCTGCTCCTTCTGTATGGAAAGTGTGAATTACCCTGCCGTTGATTGCTCTCATGGTATCTTCCAGGAATCCTCCTTCATTCAGAGTATCGGTGTGGATGGCCACCTGAACGTCATATTTATCTGCCACTTTCAGCGCTGCATCAATGGTTGCAGGAGTTGCTCCCCAGTCTTCATGAATTTTTACTCCCAAAGCACCTGCTTCCACCTGTTCTTCGATAGGTTCTTCCGCCGAGCAGTTGCCTTTTCCGAAGAAACCAAGGTTCATAGGATATTCTTCTGCGGCTTCAAGCATTTTCTGCATGTTGAATCTCCCCGGAGTAACCGTTGTTGCATTGGTTCCGTCATTAGGACCTGTACCGCCTCCGATCATTGTTGTAATGCCGCTGTAAAGCGATGTTTCGATCTGCTGAGGACAGATATAGTGAATGTGGGTATCAATACCTCCGGCAGTTACGATATAGCCTTTTCCTCCATGAACTTCTGTTGAAGCCCCGATAATCATATTAGGAGATACTCCATCCATCGTATCAGGGTTTCCTGCTTTTCCGATACCTACAATTTTTCCGTCTTTGATTCCGATATCTCCTTTTACAATTCCCCAGTGGTCAATGATTACGGCTCCTGTTATACAAAGATCCAGAACACCTTTATCTCTTTTGGCGGTAACATTCTGTCCCATCCCGTCGCGTACGGTTTTTCCTCCTCCGAAAACGGCTTCGTCTCCGTAATGAGTGAAATCTTTTTCGATTTCAATAATAATTTCGGTGTCTCCCAGTCTTATTTTGTCTCCGGCTGTTGGACCTAATATATTGGCGTATTGTTTTCTGTCTACGTGTAAGCTCATCTTAGTGATTTTTAAAGTTTAATTCTTCAACTTTTGCTAGGCTTGTTCTTTTCTGTTCTTCAGAATCTACCTGTCCGTCAACAAGGTTGTTGAAGCCCATTGCTTTTTTGCTGCCTCCTATTTCTACCAGTTCCACTTCTTTTTCTTCTCCCGGTTCGAAACGTACTGCAGTACTTGCTACAATATTCAGCCTCTTTCCGAAAGCTTTCTCACGGTCAAAGCTCATGGCTTTATTAACTTCAAAAAAATGGAAGTGTGAACCTACCTGAATAGGACGGTCTCCTGTGTTTGTTACTCTTATTTTTACAGTTTCTCTGCCTTCATTGCAGACAATTGTACCTTCTTTTACAAAAATTTCTCCTGGTATCATAATCAATGTATTAACGGATTGGATTGTGTACGGTTACCAACTTTGTCCCGTCCGGGAAAGTTGCTTCAATCTGAACATCGTGGATCATTTCTGCCACGCCTGGCATCACATCCTCTTTAGTAAGAAGATGAGCACCTTCCTGCATCAGTTCGGCTACTTTTTTTCCGTCTCTTGCGCCTTCAAGCAAAAAATGGCTGATCAGTGCTATTGATTCCGGATAGTTTAATTTAAGGCCTCTTGCCTTTCTTTTCAGAGCGAGTTCACCTGCCAGAAATAGCATAAGCTTTTCCGTTTCTCTTGGTGTTAAGTGCATAGTATTTTTATTTTAAAATTAGACAAACCATATCCTGTTCACCTTTCTCAATAAAGGCAAATAGAAATGTTCAACAATGTAAAATGGGGAATGATTCTTACGGATCTGTATTTACATCAATACAAACCATAGCGGATCATTATAATTTAAAAAAGGGATTAGCAGCCCGCAATCTGCAGGGAGTGATACAGGATGTATCTTGGTTCTGTAATATAAATACGGTTTTGAACGGCCGCAACCCGTGTATTGTAAGTATAGCCTGCAAAGAAATAGTGTAACCACTGCTGTGCAAGTATTGAGTAATCAAATTTTACTTTCTCCCAGTCATTGGAATCCTGTACATCCTGCACATCTGAAAAGCTGTATATTTCAGGCTGGGTCTGCTGATCGGATTTCTGCTGAAGGAGATGAATTTTTGAAAGGACATCAGAGTATGGCTGAACTTTCCCTTTATGTGCAAAAAGGCCTGCACATAGCGCTGAGAAAAATATCACAAAAGAGAAAAATAAGACTCTTTTTTTCATACCTGTTAATAATGATGTAAAATTAGAACAATCTTAAACCTCCGGCTATCAAAAACATTATTTAAAATGTTCAAAATCGCAACAAATGAGAATTTATATAATTTTAACATTCCGTTATAAATCCTTTATTTACAACATTTAATAGCTGGATTTAAACTATGACAAATCCTTTATTGTCCCTATTCCTATAATTATAACAAATTGGAGTATTTTTTTCTTAAAACTAAAAAACAGGCTACATACGTTAAGATTTCATAATATTTACGACCCGAAAAAGATTATATGGTATGAGTTGACCTGCATTGGAATTTATTTGACAAAACAGACTGTATTTTTTCTTTCTTTAGAATTATTGTAAATTTGTATACACATCTTATTTAACTTTAATAAAATAATAAAACGTAATATGTCAAAAGCAATTTCGCAAGTACCATTAGCGGTAAACGAGCCGGTAAATTCATATGAACCGGGATCTCCGGAAGTGAAAAGCCTTATCAGCACTTATAAGAAAATGTGGGCCGAAAAGGTAGAAATCCCAATGATCATCAACGGAAAAGAAGTAAAAACAGACACAAAAGTACAGCTTCAGTCTCCACAGGATCATGCGCACGACTTCGGATTTTACTACCAGGGTGGTATGCAGCATGTGGATGACGCTATCAACGCGGCATTGGCAGCTAAGAAAGAATGGAATGAACTGGGCTGGGAACAGCGTGCAGCAATTTTCTTAAAGGCAGCTGATCTTCTGGCTGGTCCTTACAGAGATGTGATCAATGCTGCAACGATGATCGGACAGTCTAAAAATGTACACCAGGCTGAAATTGATGCTGCTTGTGAGTTCATCGATTTCTTAAGATTCAACGTGGAGTTCATGACAGAAATGTATGCTGAGCAGCCGGTTTCTGATAACGGAATCTGGAACCGTGTTGAATACAGACCGTTGGAAGGTTTCTGTTTTGCAGTAACTCCGTTCAACTTTACAGCCATTTCAGGAAACCTTCCGACTTGTATGGCGATGTTAGGAAACGTAGTGGTTTGGAAGCCGTCTGACAAGCAGGTATATTCTGCAAAAGTAATCATGGATGTATTAACAGAAGCGGGTCTTCCTGCAGGTGTTATCAACATGATCTTTACAGATGGAAAAGAAACTGCTGAAAAAGTATTGGCTCACCCGGATTTTGCAGGTCTTCACTTCACTGGTTCTACAAAAGTATTCCAGGGAATGTGGAAAATGATCGGTGATAATATCCACAACTACAGAACATATCCGAGAATCGTTGGAGAAACAGGTGGTAAAGACTTTGTCATTGCTCACCCGTCTGCTAACGTAGAAGCTGTAGCTACGGCATTGGTAAGAGGTGCTTTCGAATACCAGGGACAAAAATGTTCTGCTGCTTCAAGAGCTTATGTACCGAAGTCACTTTGGGCTGATGTGAAAAAAGTAATGGAAGAACAGATGAGCACAATTAAAATCGGTTCTCCTGAAGATACGTCTAACTTTGTGAACGCTGTAATCGACAAAAATTCTTTCGAGAAATGTAAAGGATACATCGACAGAGCCAATGCTTCCGGTGAAGCTACTGTAGCTATCGGCGGAAAATATGACGATTCTAAAGGATGGTTTGTACATCCAACGGTAATCGAAACTACAAATCCTCATTACGAAAGTATGGTAGAAGAGATCTTTGGTCCAATCTTATCAATCTATGTATATGAAGATCAGGACTGGAAAGAAACACTGAAAATTGTTGATTCTACATCTCCTTATTCACTGACAGGTTCTGTATTCTCACAAGACCGTTATGCCATCAATGAAGCATACAAAGCTTTAGAAAATGCATCCGGTAACTTTTACATCAATGACAAGCCAACGGGTGCTGTAGTAGGACAACAGCCTTTCGGTGGCGGCAGAGCTTCAGGAACCAATGATAAGGCAGGTTCTAAAATGAATCTTCTAAGATGGGTTTCTGTAAGAAGCGTAAAAGAAACTTTTGTTTCTCCAAAAAACTATAAATATCCTTATCTGGGATAATCAATAATAAATGATCATTGATAAATGATTTAACAGTCCCGGAATTTAGGTTTCGGGATTTTTTTATGGAGTGAAATTATGCATGGGAACTCCAGGTTAAGGTGTAGATAAAGTGTACATTTAAAATTTAAAGATAATCAGCAGCATTTCTACAGCACCTCACACTCTGACACTCTAACACTTTAATGCCCTCAAACTCTCAAACCCTCAAACTCTCAAACTTTCAAACCCTCAAACTTTCAAACCCTCAAACTCTCAAACTCCTACTCTCTAACACCTTTTAACAAACTTTACCTATATTTTACGATTTTCTTTACCCTGTTAGGAATAATTATTGATTTTTACTATTACACACTCCAAAATAAAATAATATGAAAAAGTTTTTGCTAACAGCCATCGGAATAGGAATATTTGCAGTGAGCTGTGGAACCAAAGAATCGACAATGTCAACAAGTAGCCGGGATTCAGCAACAGTAGAGAATACTCAAAAAAGTATATCTCCTGCAACTACTGATACAATGGCTACAAAAATGACGAATCCTGACACTATCAAGATAAAAAAGGATTCTGCGGCAATGTCTCCTGTCAAATAGTATTTATATACGTTTAACTTAAAATGGAAAATCTGCAGCTGAAAGCGCTGCAGATTTTTTTTTGATTTCAGGTTTGGCTAAAAGCCGGTAATTATATAACATTTTTAAGGCGGACTAAAGCCCACCCCTATTGAAATTATTGAAATCCAGATTTTTAACAGCAACATCTTTTATCTTTTATCTTTTATCTTTTATCTTTTTAATTAAATCCTTATATTTGATTAACATCAACAATTAAAAATTAACTATTATGAAAAAATTATGGATAGGAGCAGTTCTTGGACTCCTTTTCTTTGGAAGCTGTGCTCAAAATAAAGAAAAAAGAGAGGAATATAAAGATGCCCACAATAAAGATTCTTTAAGAAATAAAATGGGAGATTCTGCTGTAGCCAATTCTATACCTGCTCCGGCAGCTGCCGATACTTCAAAAACCAAAACCGACAGTACCAAGGTTAAATAAAATCACAAATCCACAGACTTCTGTGGATTTGCACTTAAAAAAACTTGACTGAAAAAAAACCGGGCAATCAACCCCGATTATAGGATATGGCAGATATTCTGATCAGAATATTTTCCTTACAATTTAAAAATGGGAATCGCAGTTTATTTTATATGCTTAATTCAGAAATGAAATAGGAAATGGTAAGGTGTAGCAGAATTGTACCATGTACTGTGAAACCGGGACAAAGATAGGACAGCATGGATTTCTTTTAAAACAATAGGTTGTTCATTTTCATGAAAACAGCAAGATAGAATTAGAAAAGCGATCTCTTTTTAATCATTTTCAGGAAAATGAACATTTTTATCTGATGGGTTTTCAGCATCAAGATATTTGATATAGGCAGACGGGGAATAGTCTGTTACTGCTTTGAAGACTGCTGCAAATTTACTGTGGGAAGAAAATCCGCACTCATCAGCAAGGATACTTATTTTATATTGTCTGTACTTTTCATTATTAATTAGTTTATCGACGATATAGTTGATCCTTAAACGGTTGATATAGGTTTTAAAATCTGAACTTTTATGTTGATTGATGACATAAGACAGATATTTTGTATTGGTATTCAATTCACCGGCAAGAAAAGAAAGAGACATGCCTTTGTTGTTATAAAGGTCGCCTTTTTCAAAATCTTCAAGCAGTTCAAGCAGCTTAGATTCCGTTTCGGAGGTCATCAGGGAATCATTTCTTCTGTGCTCTGCTTCAGAATCTTTTTCATCAATCTCCTCCACGGATATATTGGAAAACTCGGAATCGCCGGATTGTTTTGCAGGATAATGAGTCCTGTTACTGATCATATTGAGCTGGGCTCTTATAATATTTCTAAACTTTGAACGCTGCTTTTTCTGCTTTGTCCTGAAGAAAACCAGAAGCCCGGCCAGAGAAATCAACAAAACGATAATTGCAGCATTCTTCATCAGGTTCATATGTGTGCCTTTTTTACTGATCTTCGTTTTCGGATTCTCAGCACTTTTCATTGCAAAACTTTGATTGCGGGCAGCAATACTGTCATAGGCACGTACATATTTTACCGCATATAAAGAAGCTTTAAAATTATCCCCCATTCCTTCATAATAATCATTAATATTGGAATAAACTGCTTTTTTAAGCTTAAGACTTCGGGATGTATCTGCAATTTTCTCTGCTTTTTTAAGATACAGTTCAGCATCTTTCCAGTTTTTCTGCTTCAGGCGGATACCTCCTAAACCATTATAAACCAACCCCAGTGTACAGCTTGCCTTTTTAATGAGGCCTTCCGCTTTCCGGTAATACCCTTCAGAAACAGAATAATCATTCAGTTTAAAATAAACATCTCCCAGCAGCTGATAAGAAGCTGCGGCAGTCATGCTTTCATTATCACTGTTTATTTTTTCAAAATATTTCAGAGAAGACTCAATATATCGTATGGCATTGGAATAGTTACCCATTTCCATTTCATAGAAGGCCATTTCCTGATTCAACAGTCCTGCAGCTTCATTACTTTTCTGAAAATCACTAATATGGACGGAAGCCTGCAGGCCTTTTACAATATATTTTTTAGACCTTTCGTATAACCCTACCTGTCTATATTGTCTCGCAAGTAACCTGGTCACCACAGCCATCCACTCCGGATCGTTAATCTGGCTGATAACCGAATGGGCATTTTCACTGTAGCAAATTGCTTTTTTAAGTTCACCTGCATGATGGTATAGTTCTGAAGAAAGGACAAGACATTGTATTTTCTCTGAAGGCGTTTGTGCTGACATATAGAGAGAGTCTGCCGTTTTGATGGCTTTGGGCAAATTCTTATAGGCTGTAACGGAAGAGGTCCTCTCACAGATAAGGTCAAAGCTGTTTTTTTTCTGAGCGAATATGGGGACTGCTGTTGCCAGCAAAAACAAAAATTTCAGAAGACTTTTAGACATAAAAAAACAAATTATTATTTTTATTTTATAATAATTCATCATTATTTCCTTGGGTGTCTTTTTGTTTTTTTACAAAAATAGTGATATTTTATTTTTTATTAAAACATTCTATTGAAATTAAATCATTTACCTTAAAACAGGTATTTATATTAATTTTAATAATAAGATAAAAATAACATATGATTATCTTTCATATGGCCCCGATATCTGTTTTATAGCTAAATTTCCTGTATAATTATTTTCAATATGAACAGCTCATTTGTCATCATATTTATTACATTTGTACTGAATAAAAAGAACTTTATGAAAAAATTATTTCTCATTTCTTCCTTATTTATAGGAATCCTGACTTTTGCCCAAGGTATTAAATTTGAAGACGGCAATTTCTCTTCTATTTTAGCCAAAGCAAAAAAAGAAAACAAACTTATCTTCGTTGACGCTTATACCTCGTGGTGCGGCCCCTGTAAGCTGATGGCAAAGAATATTTTCCCTCTTCAGTCTGTGGGTGACTACTATAATTCCCACTTTATCAATGCCAAAATTGACATGGAAAAAGGTGAAGGAATTGAAATCGCAAAAAAATACAATGTAAAAGCATTTCCTACTTATCTCTTCATTGACGGAAATGGTGAAGCAGTGCACAGAACTTTAGGATATGTAGAAGAAAAAGACTTTATCCAGTTTGCCAAAGATGCTGAAGATCCGAACAAAAGACTGACTTCTCTGAAGCAGCAGTTTGAAAAAGGAGAAAAAAATCCTGAGTTTTTAAAGAATCTTGCCCAGCTTACGATTCATAATGACGCTGAATTTGCGGGGAAAGTACTTAACCGCTATTTTCAGCAGAAAGCCAGCCTGGATCAGGAAGATATCCAGATGCTTCTTTCAGGAGTTCAGACTACAGACAGTCCACTATATAAGATTTTTCAGGACAAGAAAGCTGATATCATTAAATTCTTTCCGGAAGATAAATATGAAAAGTTTAACAAAAATATCAAGCTGAATACGATTTCTAAAAAAGCATACAATCCGGATACCAAAACATGGGATGACAGCTATTTTATGGCTGAAACTCAGAAATTCCTCAGCAAAGAGGAAGCTGACAAAATTTTAAAAAGAATGAAAGCCAACAGGGCTTTAAAGAATAAAGATATTCCTCAGTATGAAAAATTAATTCTTGACCTTTACAAAGACTATTCTGCAGCGGGCTCTGAAGAACTGAATTCTCTTGCATGGAATTTCTTTGAAAATGTAAGCAATAAAAGTTCACTGGAAAAAGCAATTGCATGGGCACAGGAATCGGTAAAAAAAGATCAGAACTTTGCCAATACAGATACGTTAGCTAATCTTTACAATAAGGTAGGTGATAAGAAAAATGCAAAAATGTGGGCTGAAAAGTCTCTCGAGCTTGCAAAAAGTAGCGGGCAGGATTCTTCTGATACAGAAAAATTATTGAAAAGTCTTTAACAGATACCTCTAAAAAACAAAAAACCACAGCGATAAAGTTCTGTGGTTTTTTGTTTATTTTAAAAATATTAATTATTATATACCAGAACCTGCATTTTAGTAAGCATCGCTTCTGTATCACCATTGTATCCGCCAAAACTGGAAGGAACCACATTAACTTTTGCTGTTCCTGCCCATGCGACATACTGCACTTTAAACGTATAAGTTCCTGAAGGAAGAATGACCGATTTTAAAAATGTTACCGGAACCGGCATATTTACTAATCCTCCCGACAGGCCGCTATTAGGAAAAATACCTGCTTTGGAGACATATGCTGAGGAAATTTTAGTTGCATTCTGCATAAGAGTAAAAACACCCTGAGAAGTTGTTCCTGTAGAGATATCCAATGCATATCCTAAAATAGTAAATAAAAAGGTTTGAGTTCTTCCGGTAGGCACAGTTAATGTAACCGAGGCACCAGGCACATCAATTGTCTGCCCTGCGGTAGCAGTTGCTTCAGTAGTGCCCTGTACATAATAAGCATTATTAATTGTTCCACTTACTGTATTCAAGGTTTGCCAGGCCGGTGCAGCTCCTGCCCCCTGTGAAGTCAGGATCTGTCCTGGTGTACCTGCACTGCCTGCTGTAGTGGCATTCCCCCCCACATTCAATTCATTCACGACCTGCAATGAGCCGTTAACATGCAATGTTTTCTGTGGCGTGGAGGTTTGAATCCCCACCTGTCCATACAGAGCTAAAGGAATTAGAAAAATCCAAAGTAATAAATTGTTTTTCATATTGTTTTTTATTTTTTTTAATAAAATTTAACTTATTAAAGATAAGAATAAAATATAATCAATTAAAAATACAGTTAATATGAATTTTCTATATAAAAAGAGTATTAAATTGCTTATTTCTATTTAACATCTTACTCTTTTCCGGATATACTTGGAGATTATGCAACATAAACATCCACTTCATTACTCTGTTATGAACTGTTCAGATATTTCTGACAATAGAAAACCAGTTTTATTTGCGCACGAAAAATAGGAGAAAAGAAAGATAATAATCCTTATTTAATTGTTTTTTCATCATTTACGTTCTCATAAAATACAATGCTGTAAAATTATATTAAAAATACAAAAACACAATATAAAAAAATATAGAATTTATTCTATATTGAATGATAATTAACTAATAACTCAATAAAAGCAAGACAATTTTGAATTATTTATATTGTTTATTTAATGATAAATTCACACTATTTTGCGTAAATCAATACGCATTATAAAAACAAAAAACCATAAACTAAAGTTCATGGTTTTCTGACTTATTTTTATATTTGTTATGGTATACTAAATAACATAAATGATTTAAAAAAACTGTTTAATCCATTAAATGATGAAAAGAATTAAAAATTAAACAATACACTCCCCCATGTGAATCCGCTTCCGAATGCTGAAAGAAGTACAAGATCTCCTCTTTTTATTTTTCCCTGTTCGATCGCTTCACTTAGGGCAATAGGAATAGAAGCAGCTGTTGTATTTCCGTATTTCTGAATATTGTTGAAGACTTTTTCGTTCGGTAATCCGAATCTTTCCTGTACAAACTGAGCAATTCTAAGGTTGGCCTGATGTGGAATGAACATATCAAGATCTTCAACTGTTTTTCCTGCTTTGTTTAATGCTTCCATCATTGTTTCAGGGAATCTTGTTACGGCATGTTTAAACACAAAGTTGCCGTTCATGATCGGATATACTTCTTTGTTGGTCACATGTTCAGGATCTTTTCGCATTCTGTCACTCCATCCGAATTTTGAACCTGGAAACTGAGTACAAAGCTCATCTGCATATTTTCCTTCTGAATGCATGTTCATGGCTAAAATATCTCCTGCATTTTCATCTTCTGAAGCAGAAAGAACTATTGCTCCTGCCCCATCTCCGAAAATGACAGAAACTCCTCTTCCTTCATCAGAAAAATCCAATCCGAAAGAGTGAACCTCAGCTCCTACCACCAGAATATTTTTATAGGTTCCTGATTTGATAAATGCATTCGCAACACTCATAGAATAGACAAATCCTGAACATTGATTTCTCACATCCAAAGCCCCGATCGTATCACATCCCAACATATCCTGAAGCAATACGCCGCATCCTGGAAAATAATAATCCGGTGAAAGCGTTGCAAAAACAATATAGTCGATATCTTTTGAGGTAAGACCAGCATTCAGAATGGCTTTTTCCGCGGCTTTAAAACCCAGATAAGCTGTGGTTTCCTGAGAGTCGTTTCTGTTTTTTCTGTGTCTTCTTTCCCTGATCCCTGTTCTTTCTGTAATCCATTCGTCATTGGTAGCCATTAGTTTTGCTAAATCATCATTTGTAACAACATTATCTGGAACATAAAATCCCACACCTTTTATTGTACTTTTAATCATATAGTTTTTTAATTTTAGCAAAGATAAAGCTTATTTAACACATAGTTTTTCAAAATATTAGTATTTTTACTTTATGCCAATTGATACGATATACAGAACCTCCCACTGCGAATGGGTAGATGTAGAGGCTCCTACTGCAGAAGACCTGAAATTTCTTCATGAAAGATATGAAATCAATAATCTTCTTCTGGAAGATACGATGGATCCTAACCACCTTCCCAAATATGAAGAAGACGGGAATGTAAAATTCTTCTTGCTCCGTGAAAGTACAGAGCTGGAAAGGAAGAACCTGAATACCATCAGTGACATCAGCACCAAGATTGGAATTTTTCTGGTTGAAAATACCATTATTACCATTCACAGGATGAAAACCAGAAGCATCTCTGAAACCAGGAAAAAAGTTTCTTTGATTCAGGAAGATGTTACTCCCCAGCAGATCACTCTAATGATTGCCATACTGATTATGAAGAGTTTTGATGATGAATCTTTGAGTCTGTTCGAAACGATGGACAATATAGAGAATGAGATTTTCCTCAAAAACACCAACCATACCAGCCAGATCCGCCGTCTTTATAAGCTGAAACGAAAATCAGGACTGAACTCACGCGTATTGGTGATTTCTACCGATGCTATTGATAAATTTAAGCTGTTGAACTTACGGGACTCCGAGATTGTCGATTTAAAAGATAAACATAAAGATGTGGTTGCCGACTTTGACCATTTAAATATTCAGATTACCAACCTTATTTCTATGTTCCTGGCCCTTTCGGATCAGAAGGCTAACCAGGTTATGAAGGTTTTGGCTATTTATTCGGTGTATTTCTTACCAATCACCTTTATTGCCGGGGTTTATGGAATGAACTTCGATAATATGCCCGAGCTTCATCATAAGTACGGATATTTTATAACGCTGGGTGCTATGGCTACGGTTGTCATCAGTACGTTTATATATGTCAGACGAAGACAATGGTGACTTAACCGGGAATAAAATCGACCATACACCATTAAAACAAAATACTATGACTACTGAAAACCTCAACAAACTTCTGGAAGACCGTTCTCTTTCACAGGCATCCAAAGATAAACTGCTTGCTTTACACGAGAATATTTCTGCCAAAGAATTTTCTGACCTCCTGGATCAGTTGGGTAATCAGTATGTAGAGTTTGTACAGGAAGGAGGCGGTGTCTGGGGAAGTGCGCTGGTAGGCTATCTGTATGGATTGGAAATATTTGGCATCCGTTTTCTGAAAGTAGCAGGAACGAGTGCCGGAGCCATTAATACCATGCTTATTGCCGCCTGTAAAACCAAAGAAGAACCGAAAAGCGAGCTTATCAAAAATATTCTCTTCAGCTGGGATTTTTCAGATTTTATGGATGGGAAAACCTATGTAAAAACGACCCTCCATGCCATGCTGAACAACAAAGATTTTTTTAAAATTAATGCTGTTATTGCTGCTATTCTCTTTATTATACTGATCAGCATTCCTTTTCTGGCTCCTTCAACAACGATCCTGAATGCGAAACTGATGTTTCTGATTCCTCTGATTCCGGCTGTCATCCTCTTTTTCTGTATCAAAAAGCTTTACAACAATTTTAGGAAAGAAAACAGCGGACTGAATCCCGGAAATACTTTTCAAAACACCATGCAAAATGCACTGGATCAGTTTGGAATAAAAACAGTTGCCGATCTCAATAAAAAATTCATTCAGAAAGAAAGAGATCTCAACATTAACTACCGCTACGGAAACGGGCAGGAATATTATCAGATGGCCCTGCAAAGCATAGAAAAGATTAAAATCAAAAATCAGATACACATTGATCAGACGCGGTACAGAATTTTCTACGAGAGTTCCGTCAATAACGATTATTATAAAAACAACCCGTTTTACCTTCTTAAATCTGAGTATGTAGTTATTACCACTGATATCAATGCTAAAATTAAAGTGGAACTTCCTACAATGGCCAATCTCTATTGGTCTGAAGAGGAACTGAAACACATCAGCCCCGCCGAATTTGTAAGAGCTTCTATGGCTGTTCCTTTTTTCTTTGAACCTTTTCAGAAACAAATTAATAGGGACGATGATTCTGTAAAATATGCCTGGAGGTACTGGATGAATACCCAACCAGAAGATATTAATCCGGCAGGTGTTTTCATTGATGGCGGCAGTATTTCCAACTTTCCTATTGACCTGTTTCATGCCGATGAAGTTTTTTATCCGAGAATGCCCCTTTTTGGAGTACAGCTGACAAATGATTCTTCCCTCCTCTCAGAAAAAGGAAAAACCAGTGAGGAAATCCTCAAAACACCTTTCAGCTATGCCGGAAATATCATCAGCACGCTGAAAGGATTTAATGACAAAACATTTCTTACCAAACATACTTTCTATAAACTGTACAGCATACAGACTGTTAACTGCGGAACCAGCAGCTGGCTGAATTTCTTCATGAAAAAAGATGAAAAGGAAGAACTTTTCAACAGAGGTTTTCAGGCTGCCCTTGATTTTCTCAATGGATTCGACTGGGAAAAATATAAGTATGAAAGAATGATGCTTACGATGAAGGATAAGAAAATTCTGAAGGAAGAGGATACGCCTACGGTGGGATAAGGATTTTAATAATTTAATTGTTGAATAAAGAATAAATGAACTGGATTATCAGAACTACAAAAAAGGTAAAATTCCATACGAACCTTCAGGAAGTTTTGAAGCCAATATGGGATAATCTGGGTGTTTATCACTGGATTCTGGCTGATCTAGAATTTACGCCTAATGGTCAGCCAATCCCTATCAATTATGACCAGGATTTTTTCATTTTAAATCATCAACAGTTTGAACAGCTTTATAAGAGCAGTCCTCAAATTATTTGGGGAATAATATCAGCTGTTCCAAATAATCTCAAACCCGATACTTCCTTCATCTCCAATTTATCTGCTGAAGATTCCCTCGTTTGGGAACCTAATCATTTTTTTATTAAGGAAAGTATTTTAGAGATTATTGCTTTTGATAGCGGGTATACGATTGTAAAGTTTAAAGAAAAAAATCTTTCAGATAAATTTAAAGAGCATTTCCAGGAACAGTTGGTAGATCTGCAGAAGTTTAATGAAAAATATATTGGTAAAGCATGAAAAAATTGATCTCAGAGAAGTTTCACATTATTCTTTTAATACTCACTTTAATTTTTATTATATTTTGTTTAATTAGTGCCAATTTAGGAATTAATGACATACTCAAAAGCCCTAAATACACAATTGGAGAAGCCACCTCAGACTGGCATCACAAAAACGCTAATGGTGTAGGAATAGACTATAAATATCATGTTAATAGTATTACATATTCTAAAACTGCCAACGTCTCTTATCAGAAAGGAGACAAATTTCTTATTATTTTTGATTCTATAAAACCTGATAATTCGGCAATACTTGATATCTACTCTATTGAGAACTATCTCATAGATGTAAAAGTTCCCGCCAATGGCTGGAAATATAAGGATGTCCCTTTTAATATTGACAGTAATACAATAAAAAAATATGTTCAGGACTGGAATATCGAACCGTTTGAATATATACAAAAGTAAGTTGAACCATTTTAATTCAATAGCCCAACTTACTTTCATATTGTTATAAATTATCCAGAAACTCCAGATACAACGGAACACTTCTATTGATCCATTCATCGGAAGAATCTCTTTCAATTCCGTAGTAGACGAAAGGCTCTCTGTAATCGGCTTTTATATAATCAAAAGTCAGTTCATAAGGTCTGAAAAGTTCCTTCATGGTATATTTATATTCCCCGGATGCACTGTATCCTTCTTCATCTATTCCTGCCGTTACGGCCAGTGACATTTTCTTTCCGGCCAGTTTGAAACCGCTGTTGCTTCCATAAGCCCAGCCATACAAAACCACTTCATCCAGCCATTGTTTTAAAAGCGGCGGGCTGCTGAACCAGTAAAATGGAAACTGAAATACAATTTTATCATAAGCTTCCATCATTTTCTGTTCCTGAACCACATTAATTTTTCCGTCTGGATAAGCTTCATACAATTGATGGACGGTATATTTTTCCGGATACTTTTTCAGTTCATCAATCCATTTTTTATTGATCACAGATTTTTCAATATCGGGGTGTATTACCACTACTAAGGTCTTCATTACGTTTAAATTTCTGTTACAAAATTACTACACATAACCCACATTTCGTACATTAGCAACCTATTGTATGGTACTATAAAAAATGTAAGTAATGACTAAAATAAAGGAAACTTCAACCAATTTTGCCAATAAAAAAGCGCTTGCTGATGAATGTCCGGAAATCTATGCATCCAATATTATCGGAGGCCAGTGGGCATTGGCGATCTGCTGTTATCTGATTAATGGAAAAATGCGGTTTGGGGAACTTAAGAAAAAACTTCACAATATTACTGAGCGCATGCTTACCCTTCAGCTCCGCAGGCTGGAACAAGACAAAATCATTACCAGAACAGTCTATGCTGAAGTTCCGCCAAGGGTAGAATATGAACTTACAGAAATAGGATACAAACTGAAACCCATTATCCTTGAGTTTGAAAAATGGGGAAATGAACACAAAGATCTGATGGGTAAAACTTCAAAGAATGATTAAATAATCGGATTTCTATGGAATGACGGAGTGGGCATTGTTCCAAATAATTCTATTTGCCATTCCGTAGAAATCCCCGTTTATTATTTATCCAGGTTTCTCTTCCACAAAGGCTTTTGAGCCAATACTTTTGAGTGAACCGGGCAGGTTTCATGATGGGCTCCGCTTAGATATCCGGTGCTCATGAGAAATTCGTTGACAATCTCTCCACCTGTGAATTTAAATGTTTTTTTGAACAGCTTCATCCATTCCTGTAATGTTTTAGGATGATGATGCTCCAGCCATTTCTCGAATGATCCAAATTCTGCCTGCAATTCAATGATTGCTTTAGCATTTTCAATGGCAGCATTTACTTTTAGCTTATTTCGGATAATTCCCGGATCGCTCAACAATCTTTCACGGTCTTCTTCCGTATAAGCAGCTATTTTGCGAATATCAAAATTATGATAAGCCTCTCTGAAGTTTTGTTCTTTTTTGAGAACCGTTTCCCAGCTTAGGCCAGCCTGATTGATTTCCAGAATCAGCCTTCCAAACAACTCATTGTCATTATGAATAGGAAACCCATAATAATTGTCATGATAATTTTTATGCAGTTCTTTTCTGCTTTCAGGCTGCATTCCTTCTATTGCTAAACAATAACTCATTTTACTATATTTTCTGTTTTTTAAACTTCCGGAATGTAAAGATAAATCAGGATTGTGACAACAGTCCGTCAGTAGTCTTTTTATTTTTTAATTTAATTATAATCCGAATCAATTTTATTTCATTCAAGAGAATATCTGGTAGTTTAATGGTTCTAAATAATATCATGAAACCACTATTTTCCTGCTTTTATTATATACTCAATACCATTGAAGTACAAAATTTATATTCTAAAACCTATGAAAATCTCAAAAGTCCATAATATATTGATTGATCAGCAGAACAATTTTTTACAATTCATTAAGCTTACATTGAAATAAAGTGTAGTTTTGTAATCATGTCCAGTTCAGGAATCCATATGAAAACCTATAAAGCCATCATCACGATGCTTATATTGGTATTTTCTTTATCTCCGTGCTCTGTCAAAAGAAATGTTCTTGATATGTTTGATATTCAGTTCATCAGTGGACTGAATAAGGTAAAAACCACCTCATCTATTTCCTTCAGCTGTGATGCGGCATCTGCTTCCTCAGCAATTGCGGTTGCAAAAACTAAAGTTCAATGCCGATATAAAGATTCTTTTTCCGGGTTTTATTCAACTACTGCCAACTCCGTTGAAGAAAAGATTTTCTCCAATAACTATTCCGGACATTCCACAGAAAACAGTCCTCCGAAGTATATTCTATTTAAAAAGCTCAAGCTTAATCTGGTTTAAACTTTTTTAAGTCAGATTATTAAAAATCAGTTTTTTACAATACAATATTAATTTCAATGAAACATACCGTAAACAGCCAGTCTTCGGACATGGCCGGATTATATACTTTATCCCTCCGAATGGTTATCGGATGGACTTATTTTTCAGCGTTCTGGCGCAGACTTATCCTTGAAAACAAACTTATTCCTGATGAACAGGGATACATCGGGGAAAAATTCAATCATTTTTTACCTAATGCACTCGGAATAAAACCTATCATTGAATATCTGGTTACCCATCCCGATGCTTTGCAGCGATCTATGTTGATCTTCACCATTGTTGAGGCAGTCGTTGGGTTATGTATCATTCTCGGATTTTTTACCCGCTTAATGAGCATCGGCATCTTCAGTCTTGCTCTCGGAATTTTATTAGGTTCCGGATGGCTGGGAACAACCTGCCTTGATGAATGGCAGATCGGTGTTTTAGGTGTTGCAGGTGGATTTGTACTGTTTCTTACAGGAAGCGGATTTTATTCTCTGGATTATCATTTCATCAAGAATCACAAAAAATTTACTCAAAAAAAATGGTTTCAATGGCTGGGCTCCGGAAATTTTCAGATCTCAAACCCTAAGGTTTTTGTATTGACAGGTTCGTTGATCATATTTGGATTAACGCTTTTCACCAATCAATATTTCCATGGCGGCGTATGGGGAACCCTCCATAATAAATCAGTAAAACCCAAACTGGAAATTTCAAATGTTTCTCATAACAATTCGGATCTGAAGTTTCAGATATACAGAACTGAAGGTGCCGATGTATATGGCTCTTTTCTGATAGGCATTCATATTCTCGACAAAAACGGAAGGATTTTAAAGGAATTTGATCATAAAGAGCTCGCCGGAATTTCTAAAGAAAATATCCAGAATCATTATGTTGCCAAAGTAAAACCTGGAAAACACAGTCTGGTAATTCCTCTTGGAGCAAAAGCTGATATAACTCTGAATATTGATGATATTCTTCAGAAAAGTGAAATTGATGCTCTGAAACTGATTGATGTAAGTGGTATTGAGTGGATAGAGAGGATTGAATAGGAGTTTCGGGATTCAAGGGTTGTAGAATTGGAACTTATTATTTTAACATTTTTATGTTTTGGCTAAAACCAGTTGGAAGGTATTATTCTTTTGTAAAGGGCTAAAGCTCATTCCTATTGAATTTTCTCTATGATTATGATTCTATTAAAATTAAGATCAGAAAAATCTGCGAGATGCTTACATTTTGGTTAAAATCATAGCTATTCATTTACAGAAAAAGCGGACTAAAGTCCGCTTTTATTGATATTTGATGTTACTTTTCTGAGATAATGATATGATAACTGCAAGAGCTGTCCGGATCGAGCTTGAGTACTTTTATTTCAAGTAAAATATCCAGTCCCATAGTATCGCAAACGCCTTGTATAAAAGGTTTGATGACCGGCCATTTCAGCAGACCCGCGATCTGCAGGCTTTGGGTGATTTTATGGTAACGGTCTACTCCTTTGATCAGCAATTCGCATTTATAGTCATTTAATTCTTTAAACTCGAAATTATATTCAGGACTGGATGTAAAAACTGCTCCTATCAGTATTTTTGCCACAGCCGGAATCCCAGGCTGCAGACCAGGTTTTGCTTCAAGGTTCCTTAGTGCCATTCTTGATCCGAGATCATACATAAAGTTACTGGAAAGCGGTTCTATTGCTTCTGCTCCATAGAGTTTTTCAACCTGCTTGAGCATTCCGCCATAAAAAGCTCCTGTGATATCTGAGAGCCGCTGGGTAAGCTCTGTAAAGGTTGCGGGAAAGAAGTCTGCAATAATCTGAACCTGATTCATCTCAGGAGGATAAACATCATTTTTTCTAAAATCTGATAATGCCACGTAGGTTTCCGGCAGTTGAATTTGATTCATAGTTAATAAGTTATTAGTGTTTTGAAATCATGATTGAGTTGAATAATGAATCGAAAGGCAGTATTATAAAGCTCTCTTAAATTAGAACTTTGTCTTTACAGATATAAAAATAAAGCACAAAGTGAGTCGGTCAGTTGATATTAATAACTGATATTCGGATAAAATCTGATATTATATTGGTAAACCCTTTCTTAAAAAGGCATCTGAAGAATGAGGGAATCTATTCATATTTTTTCATTTGGTAATGTAAAACTAAAAAAAATAAATAAACTCTCCAATAAGTGATATTATTTTTTATTGAACGAATTTAAAACTGAAAGTTATTGTCTGTTACTATCTTACAACAAAAACAATAAAAAAACCTTCGAAAATTTCGAAGGTTTTTTTTATTTAAAATTTAGTGCATGGCTTCACTCAAATCTATTTTTTCTTTGCTCTTTCTTTCTTTTACGAGTAAGATAAACGGAATACATATCAGGAATACGATTCCAAGGTAAAGAAATACATCCATATAAGATAATACAGTTGCCTGTTTCGTTACGGATAAGTCAAGCATTTTATACGCTGCATTCATTGCTGCATCAGGGGTCATTCCTTTTGCTATAAAATTGGCTTTAAGAGCGGCGAGTCTCTGCTGAACCTCAAAACTGTTTTCGTCCAGGTGGGAAATTAAGTTATTCCTGTATTTCTGGCCTGCATTGGCGATAAAGGTTGTGATGGCTGCGATCCCGAAAGATCCTCCCAGCTGTCTCATCATTCCTGTAAAGGCTGCTCCCTGACCAATCTCTTGTCCTTTTAAAGTACTTAATGACAAAGAGGTGATTGGAATAAACAATAATCCCAAACCTGCTCCTCTTACGATCAGCATCCAGAAGAATGCATCTTTGCTGGTATCCGGTGTCAGAATTTTGTATCCCCAGAAACTATAGACAAAGAAGATGAATAGCCCCAGAGAAACCAGGATCTGCTGTTTTGCTCCTTTTGCCAGCAATCTGCCGATAATAGGCATCATAAAGGCCGTTGTCAATGCTGCCGGAATCATCAGTGCTCCTGACTGAAGTGCCGTCCATCCCAAAATACTCTGTGTATACAGCGGGACGATAAATGTAGAGCCATAAAGCCCAAATCCAAGCACGAATGACATCATGGTTCCGATTCTCAGGTTACTGTTTTTAAGTACCCTTAGCTCAACGATAGGATACTTAAAGGTAAGTTCCCGCCAGAGGAATAATATAAATCCTAGAACAGCAGCTATTGTAAAGGCTACAATCATTCCGCTTTCAAACCAATCTTCTTCATGACCTCTTTCCAGAATAAACTGTAATGAACCTACTGTTACTGCCAGTAGACCAATCCCAATCCAGTCGACATCAGAAACTTTACGCTTTTCAGCATATTTCGGACTTCTTACAAACTGAAGCGTCATCAATGTCGCTGCAATCCCAATCGGAATATTAATATAGAAAATATATGGCCAGCTGAAGTTATCTACGATATACCCACCAAGAGGCGGACCTAAGGTAGGCCCAATAATTACTCCCAGACCATAAATAGCCTGAGCCATACTTCTTTTTTCAATCGGATAAGATTCCGTAATGATCGTTTGTGAAGTTACCAATAAGGCACCTCCCCCGATTCCCTGCATCAATCTGAAGAACACAAGTTCCCAGATATTGGTTGCATTTCCACATAAGAATGAAAATACGGTAAATATAATGATGGACGCCGCAAAGTAATTTCTACGACCAAACTGCTGTGACAGCCAGCTTGTCATGGGAACAATAATAACGTTCCCGATGGCATACGCTGTAATCACCCAGCCTACTTCTGAAAGCGTAGCTCCAAGATTCCCCTTCATTTCATTCAAGGCAACATTGACAATCGTGGAGTCTACAATTTCAAGAAGGGCACAAAGGATAGCCGTAATCGTAATGATCACTCTCCGCGCTCCATATTCTACTAATGAGTCTTGCATAATTTTTATTCGAATAATTGTATTAATGTAAAATGTAGGATGTATTAATGATTTTCAATTCATCATGAATACATTTTACGTAAGTACATAAATACTATTTCAAAGCTACCTCTGCCTTCACGTTCATTCCTGTTCTCAATCTTTTTGCAATATTCTTGTCAAGATTTACAAAATCAATTTTTACAGGAAGTCTCTGAACTACTTTTACGAAGTTTCCGCTCGCATTATCCGGAGGAAGAATAGAGAAAGTAGCTCCTGTAGCCGGAGAGAATGAGCTTACCACTCCTTCAAATTCTTTATCAGGGAAAGCATCAATCTCAATTTTCACTTTCTGGCCTTCTACCATTTTATCTACCTGTGTTTCCTTAAAGTTGGCCACAACCCATTTCTGATCATTCTTAACCAGAGCAAACAATTGTGCTCCTGCCTGCAGATACTGTCCTGCCTGGGTAGATACTTTTCCTACGTATCCGTCTTCCGGTGCAAGAATTACGGTATATGACAAATTCAATTTTGCATTTTCCACATCTACTTCTCTTTGTTTGGCCACTGACCCCGCAACGCTGATTTGTTGTGAGCTTGCAGCGGTCTGCGATGAAGCAATATGGGTTTGCTGAGCAATCTGATTTCTCTGGTCAACTAAAACCTGCAGCTGCTTGTCTGCAGATTGTTTGGCTGCCAAAGCCTGCTCATACTGCTGTTCTGTAATAGAATGGTCTTTTACAAGATTAGCATATCTCTTCAAATCCTGAGAAGTTTTCCAAACATTTACTTTAGCAGCTTCTATCTGAGCATTGGCAGTTACTACTGCTGCCTCTGAAGAACCGATATTTTTTGAAGTAGCCGTAGTGGTAGCTTCTGCATTTGAAATATTGCTTTTTGCTGTAGATAAAGCTGCCTGCGCCTGTTCAAGAGCCATTTTCTGATCTCTGTTATCCAAAATCACCAACGTATCTCCTTTCTTTACAAACTGGTTGTCTTTTACTTTTACCTCAGCTACATATCCTGATATTTTTGAGATTACCGGTGCCATATTGGAAGTAATCTGAGCATCGTCAGTCTCTTCGTGATACTGTCCGTAGGTATAAGCTCTGTAACCGTAGATTCCTCCTCCGATTACTACTGCCGCTAAAATGATAGGAAAAACTAAACTTTTTTTCTTTTTAGGTTCAGCTGCCTGTGTATTATTATTTTCCATTTTGGTTTCGATCTGATTATTTAATTGTTAAAGTTCCTGTTGTCTGTAATAGTTTTCTGTACGCCAGTGCAGCATCTGCCTTGGCATTGATCACGCCCACGTTGGCAGCAATCTGAGCGGCATCTGCATCCAGTAATTCTGTCATGGTTGCAAGACCGTTGTCGTATTTATTTTTTGTAATTCTGTAATTTTCATTAGCCTGCTCAGCAGATTTTTCGAAAACAGCAATTCTCTTTTTGGAATAATCTGTATTCTGATATTCTCTGTTGACATCAAGCTTAATATTATCATTCAATAATTCATCGGTAGCTGCAAGCTGTTTTTCTCTTGCCTGCGATTGCTTTAATGAAGAATTTTCTTTCCACAGGTTGGATAAGTTATAAGAAACCCCGATTCCTACATTGATGGCATTATATACGGTAAGAAACTTAGGAATATCTGCCGCAACATAACCTCCGGTAAATGCGATGGAAGGAAGGTTTTCTGCTTTTGCAGCTTTTGATCCCAGTTCTGCAGCTTTTCTCTGTTGTGCCAAAGCCTGTAAATCTTTACGGTTTTCTCTGGCTTCATTAACATAAAAATCGACAGGCTTTACCTCTGCTCCTTCTTCAATATAGTTTTCATCCACTTCAAGCTCTGTAGTTTCAGGAAGTCCTAACAACAGATCCATATTGATATTGGCGATATTGTAGTTGTTTTTAGCTTCCAATAGCTGAAGTTCAATATTTGAAGTCTGAAGGTTTGCCTTTAATCTGTCATTTCTTGCGATCAAGCCGTTATTTTCCATTTTAAGGAATGTTTCGTCTCTTTTTTGGGAAGCGGCAAGGTTTTCTTCAAAAACTTTGATCGACTGGTTAGCTTTAAACAGGTTGTTATAAGCCTGGGCAACGTTATAAGCAATAGCAATTTTATCGTTCTCAGTACTTAGTTTGGAAGCTTCTACCAGATATTTAGCCGACTGAATACCATATTTGATTCTTCCGCCGCTGTAGATCGGAACGCTAAGGTTAGCAGAACCGTAAAGTACCTGATGAACTTCCGGACCTCCTGCTCCGCCTGAAAGACCTGGAAGTTTGATATCCACATTTGGTTTTATCGGAAGATACATATAGCTGCCGGATACTTTCAATTCCGGTAACTGCCTGTTTTTAGCTTCCAAAAGATCAGCTGTAGCCTCTTCGATCTTGGCTGCATCGATCTTGAGATTCTTACTGTTCTGGATTCCCAGCTGTACGGCTTCGTCAAGAGAAAGTGTTTTTTTCTCCTGAGCATTTGCATTTGCTATTCCTACGAATAGTGATAATGCAATCACTGAGTTATTTATTCTCTTCATAACCTAAAAGGTCTTTTAGTAAATATTTAATATGTTTATTAAGTTCTGTATAGTATTTTTCATCAAAAGCTTCCTCATCTTCTGTTTCATTCAGGAACTCTTTATACATTTCCTTCGCATTGAATGCATAAAATAAGGTTCCGCTTACCGTGGAATGAAGGAGATAAATGGGTGGATTTTTCGTGAAAATTCCATTTTTAAGACCACTTTCCAATATTTGTGAGTACATAGAAAGGAATCCCATTTTGGTTTGTTTCAAAAATTCTACAATCTGAGGATTTTTGGTGTGCAGCTGCTCTCTCTGCATGATCCTGTAAAAGCATTTTTGAGTCCGTATCTTGTTAGAAAACTGATCAATCACTTTTTCAATCTTCTGCCATTCGTTGATATCTGTTCTTCCCAAAAGATCTTTTGAAAAAAACTGTCCTTCATTCATTCTGTATTCCACTAATTTCTCATAAAGTTTTTCTTTAGAGCCAAAATAATATGAGATCATAGAGATATTTACATTAGCTGCCTTTGCAATTTCCCGGGTGGAAGTTCCTTCGAACCCTTTTTCGGCAAAGAGCTTTTCGGCTGCGAATAGTATATTTTCTTCTTTTGAAATCATGCTAGTGTTTATTTTTCAGGGCGCAAATTTACACAAGTTTTAACACAAATCAAACGATTGATTGATTTTTTAATATAGATTTAATTTATTGGAAACAAAAGACGACTTCTATAATACAATGCGAAACTTCTATTTAATTCTTCGTTTATGGAGAAATCTCAATATTCATGGGATATATTTAAAATTTCAATACGTATCAAAAAAAGTATTACATTTATCCACTTCAAAATTTTAGATCATGAAAAAAATAATTTCAATTGTAGCAGTAATGTTGTTCACTTTAGGATATGCCCAGGAAAAACCAAAGAAGCTGGATGCTGCGCCGGGAAAGACAAAAAAGAGTGTTCGGTAAAAGATAAAAAAGCATGTGCTGATACTCATCACAAAGATTGTGGTATGAAAACAAAAACAGCAGAAAATACTCCTAAAACAACAGATAAAAAGGCTGTAAAAGTAAAAAAAGCTTAATACACTTTCCTTGTAATAGAAAATAAAAGCTCAGGTAACATTACCTGAGCTTTTATTTTATGTACTTTGTCCCGTCCTGAAATAGCGATACACAAAAAAACAATCGTTATGGAAGAAAACTTAGAAACGCGCTATGTCAAGCGTACCCAGAAAGATTACAGTTTGAATTTGAAACTTCAAATTGTAAGAGAAATAGAAACGGGAAAATCAGGAATTACAGACAGTCGGAAAAAATATGGTATACAAGCACGCTCAACAATTGTTAGTTGGTTGAGAAAATATGGTACCTTTGATTGGGAATACCAAACACCATTTACCATGAAAAAGACTCCTGAACAGCGTATCATGGAATTAGAGGCAGAAGTTAAAGTGCTTGAAAAACAGAAAGCATTTTTAGAGAAACAGGCTTACATTGCTGATAAAAAAGCTATATTTTTTGATATGATGATAAATCTTGCTGAGAAAGAATATGATATTGATATCAGAAAAAACTCATCACCCGAACAATCACCAACTTCCGCAGTGAAGAAAAAGAAACCATAGTTTTTACCTGCGAATTGTTCGGGTTGGATAGACAAGTCTATTACAGAAGTATCCGAGGATATAAACGCTCACAAAGCAAAGCATTAAAAGTAATAACCCTCGTAGAAGATATCCGCATAAAAATGCCAAAATTAGGAGGTCGAAAGCTATATTTTATTTTGAGGGAACCTTTAAGATCTCTGAAAATAGGAAGGGATAAGTTCTTTGATATTTTGAGAGCTAATCATTTATTGATCACATCAAAGAGAAGCTATCATATCACAACCAATTCTCATCATAGATTCAGAAAACATAAAAATCTGATTTTGGAGTACTGTATCAACAAACCCAACCAGGTGTGGGTAGCAGATATTACCTATATTGGAAACAGGAAAAAACCGAGTTACTTAAGTCTGATAACTGATGCTTATTCTAAGAAAATTGTAGGTCACTATGTTGCAGATAATCTCAATACGGAAAGTAGCCTGATGGCATTGAAAAAGGCATTAAAGAACAATAAAACTGATAAAGAATCATTGATTCATCACTCTGACAGGGGATTGCAATATTGCTCAAATGAGTATCAGAAAATATTGATAAAGCATAAGATAAAATGCAGTATGACACAGAACTCTGATCCTTATGAAAATGCTATTGCAGAGAGAGTAAATGGTATTTTAAAACAGGAATTCGATATTGATAAATATGATATTGAGACTTCAATGAGAAGAAAAATTGTGGAGCAATCCATTAGCATCTATAATGAGTTCAGACCACATTTTTCAAATCATTATTTAACACCAAATCAAATGCATGAACAGTCCAAATTAAAAATGAAAACTTATAAAACAAAAAACCAAAGCAAAAATAAATTTACTCTGGTTTAATTATTTATTTTTATCCTTTAATTTGTATCATTATTTCAGGACTAGTCACTTTTATGAATATATCTTGACAGCTTTATCCCAAGGTCAGTCCAGACAATTTTAGGGTTTCCGTTTCTTGTCAGGTGGAGATCAGCAGTGTTGATTTCTTCCAGGATACTTTCAATATTCGCCCCGCTGATAAATTTTGAAAATCCAGTCCAGTTGAAACCATTTGCATTGATCTTTTTGTACACCAGATTTTCGGACTGATAATTCTGAAGTAATGCCAATCTGAAAATTTCAGAGCAATAGTTCAGGAAGTTTTTCTGCTTTTCTCTGTTCCAGCCAGCAATTTCTCTCGCCCAGAAAATGATGCTTCTGAGGTACTCGGGTTTCTTTTTTACCATAAATGCATCTCTTACCCACTGTACAAAGAGTTTTTCAAACTCATTGGTCTTATCTCCCGAATTCAATAGTTTTATAGCATCATTGAGATCACCCTGCGCTTCATGCACAATCTCCCTTATTCTCTCCTCAGAAACCGAGAAATTCTTTTTAAGGTGATTTTCAATATCTTCATCATTAATTCTCGGGATCTCTACAATCTGTGTTCGGGAAAGTATGGTAGGAAGGATATCATTGGTGCTTTCGGCAGTAAGAAGAATGACTGTTTTTGCCGGAGGTTCTTCCAGAAATTTCAAAAACTTATTGGAAGCCGCAACATTCATTTTATCGGCTCTCCAAACAATAAGAATTTTGGTTCCTCCTTCAAAACTTTTTAAAGAAAATTTCTGGTTCTGATCATCAATTTCATCTGCTGAAATAAACAGCTGCTTATTCTCTGATTCCAAAAAAGCTGTCCAGTCATCGTAGCTTGCATAAGGAGAAGCCAGGATCATTTCTCTGAACTCATCAAATTTATTCTTGCTTAACGAGTTTTTATTATCCGTAAAAACCGGAAAACTGAAATGCAGATCCAGGTGATTGAGGTGTTCTACTTTCGCAGCAGCATGTTCATTTTCCCGGCTGAAAATTTCCCTTGCATAGGCCAAAACCATAGGAAGTGTTCCGTATCCCTCCTTTCCTACAAAAAGTTGGGCATGGCTCACTCTGTTTTCAGCAATGCTTTCTCTAAGAAGTTTTTTCAGATTCGTCTGTCCGGCGATGTTCTCCCAATTCATGTTTCAAAGATAAAAAATCTTATTTCATTTCATAAAATTAAGTCTGCTTAAAATAAAATTGCTGGAATACTTATAATAAAAAATCCTTTTACCCAAGCAACAAATAAAGGTTTTTACAACTCAAAAAAAAAATAAATATGAAACTTAAGAAATAAGAATATACATAAAGACTGTTCACTACAGAACAACTATTTCTTCATAGCAAAATTGACATTTTCTATTGTTGAAAATTTGCATTTTTCTTTTAAAGAAAGGCCCTTAACAAACTTTAACCACATATAATTTTTACAATTCATTAATATTTAAGATATTTGCGCATTGTTTTAAAAATAAAGAATGAAAAAAATCTTTGTAGTATCATTCATATCAGTCGGATATTTTCTGAATGCACAGAGTCTAAGCAACTCTCCTTATGCAACTTATGGAATCGGAGATGTGAAATATGATAATACGATCGAAACTACTTCTATGGGAGGTATATCTACTGCTTTTATAAGTGACTTTACCAGTAGTTTCAATTTTGCCAACCCGGCAAACAACGCCAATTTCGAGCTTACGAGTATCAGATTGGAAGCTACCAACGAAAACAATTATTTCAAATCGAACTATAACGATATGAAATCTACAAAGCATTCTACGTATCTTTCCAATATTTCGATTGCATTTCCTTTATCCTCAAAAGTAAAAATGGGAATCTCTTATCAGCCATACAGTTCTAAAAGCTACGACATCGTAACTGAACAGTTTGCCGCAGATAAAACTCCTCTTTACAAAAACAGCTTTAAAGGAAGCGGAACGTTAAACACTGCACAGGTGGCTGTTTCTTATAAGATCAATCAGGAATTATCCGTGGGGGCAAAAGCTAATCTTTATTTCGGGGATCTTAATGATCTTAATGAATTCCGTGCTTACAACAGTAACCTTGGTACTTATGTAGGGGAATATGTTAATGGATATGAGACTAAAAACAGAATCAGAAACTTTAATTTTACGCTGGGTACAAGCTACCAGACTTTAAATACCCGTACGGATAAGAAGTTTACGGTGGGAGCTACTGCTACTTTTGGTAATACAAGTAATATGACTACTGAGTACACCAACAGTACCTACAGATATTCTGATGCTCAGGAAACCACCAAGCTTACCGGATCAGAAACCATCATAGAACAAAAGGAAACAAAATCCAAAAACCTTCTTCCATTACAGGCCTCGTTAGGAGTTGGATATGGAAGTGAGAACCATTGGTTTGTATCCGGGCAGGTAGATTACAAAAAAGGAGAAGACATCTCTTATTTCGGTAAAACTTTTGATTTCCAGGATACTTACAGAATCTCTGCAGGTGGATGGTACCTTCCTAACTATAATAACTTCAGAAGTTATTTCTCAAGAGTAATTTATAGATATGGAGCTTTCTACGAAAGAGGAAACCTTAAGCTGGAAGGAAACAGTATTAATAAATTCGGTATTTCTGCAGGGGTAATGCTGCCATTCAAAAACAGCAGTATCACAAGAATGAGCGGTCTTGAAATAGGATTGGAAGTTGGTAAGAGAGGAACTCTTCAAAACAACCTGATCAACCAGAATTTCATCAACCTGAGAATCGGCTTTAATTTTGCCGATAAGTGGTTCAGAAAGACTCTTTATAACTAGAATGAATTTTTCAAAAAAAATATCATATAAAAATATAGCATGCCTTTTTAGTTGTGCTATATTTTTTATATTGACATCCTGTGAGGAGGATCTTACGAAAGCTAATGGCAGCCAGAGTAAGAATTTCCCTTCACAAATCATTAATAACGCCAATATTATACAGCGAGACTCCGGTTTTGTGACATTAAAAGCGAAAGCACCTATCATTGAAAAATACGAACTGATCGACAGTCCTTATGTAGTAGCCCGAAAAGGAATTGATATTGAATTTTTTGATAAAAAGAAACCTAAAGTTCCGGGAAGAATTACGGCTAAATATGCCCGAATTTTTGAATATAAAAAATTCTATGAAGCCAAAGGCGATGTAAGGATCAGAACCAATGAAGGGCAGCGATTTGCTATGCAGAGTATTTATTGGGATCAGAGAAAAAACAGAATCTATACCAAAGATACGGTATATGTTACTATGGAAGACGGTTCTACACTGGTAGGAGCCAATGGGATGACTGCCAAAGATGATTTCTCCGAATACACTTTCTATAACAACTCAGGAGATTTCAGTTCGAAAAGAATTTCTGAAAGTAAAAAATAAATCCAAAAATAATGAAAGCGCTGGCTATTGGTCTGATGTCCGGGACAAGCCTGGACGGTTTGGATATCTGTCTTGCCGAATTTGAAAAACAGGACAAATGGGCTTTTCAAATCCTGAAGTCTGAAACACTCTCCTATTCTGAGGATTGGGAAAACAAGCTTAGAAACTCTATTCATCTTTCTGCTGAAGATTTATTAGAACTGCATTCAGAATATGGTTTTTACCTTGGACAGCAGGTTAAAGAATTTATTCATAAACACCGGGTTGAAGGGATCAGCCTGATCGCTTCTCATGGCCATACGGTTTTTCATCAGCCCAAAAGAAAATTTACCCTTCAGATTGGCGATGGCAGAGCAATTAAGCTGGAAACCGGATTACCTGTCATCTATGATTTCAGAAGTCAGGACGTTTTGTTACAAGGAAACGGAGCGCCACTGGTTCCCATAGGGGATGAATTACTTTTCGCCCAATACAGTGCTTGTCTCAACCTGGGTGGATTTTCCAATATTTCTTTACAATCCGGAGATAAAAGAATTGCTTTTGATATTGCTCCGGTGAATATTGTTTTGAATCACCTGGCTCAACAGCTCCATAAAAGTTTTGATGAAAACGGAGCGCTTGCAGAAAAAGGAACAGTAAATGAAAGTCTGCTTAACCAGCTCAATGCGTTAGACTTCTATCAACATTCCCATCCTAAATCATTAGGTGTAGAATGGTGTAATCAGCATATATTTCCGGTTCTTGAAAATATTGAAGCACTAGATGCGCTGGCTACCTTTACGGAACATGCAGCCCAGCAGATTTGCAATGTAATCAATCAATATAGTTTAAAAGATATTCTTATCACCGGTGGAGGTGCCTACAACACGTTTTTAATTGAAAAAATAAGAGCAAAAACTAAAGCCGAAGTGATCATTCCTGAAAAGAAGATCATCAATTATAAAGAAGCTCTGATCTTTGCCTTTATGGGCGTTTTAAAAATGAACAATGAGATCAATGTGCTGTCATCTGCTACAGGAAGTTCCTATGACCACTCTTCAGGAGTCATAGCATAGATGCTTTATACTTTTATTTCACTGATCAGCTCAGCTAAGGAGATATCAAGCGCATAGGCTATAACAGAAATAGTGAAAATACTGGAAGTAACCTTTCCTTTTCTACTTTATAGAGATACTGTCTATCCTTCCCTATCATCATAGCAAGTTCCGTTTGTGAAAGTCTTTTTTCACAGAATATTGTTGTTCGATTACATAATTCAACATGTATTCTTCCCTTAACTCTAAGATCTTATATTTCTTCAATACATTTCACTTATACAAAATGAATGATTAGTTTTAATTAAAACTAATACGGTTGTCGTAGTCAGAAAAAGAGTAAACAACTTTAATGTTATAAAAAAGCTATATATATTAAGAAAAATTAATAGAATATTGGCTTTTACGCAATATAAAAGTAGGTTATAAATAATACTTTTAACCATCAAATACAACGCAAGCTTATGAAAAAAATTTATCTCTGTGCATTAACCTTATGTACAATACTGGAAATATCTGCCCAGGATATTCTCTGGCAAAAGGATTTCAGGTCCGGTACGCAGAACTTTCTAAGCCAGATTACAACAACTATTGATCAACAATATCTGATCACAGGAAGTTCTATACAGTCAGGAAGCGGGAGGCTGGAGGCTGGAAGTAAGCAAAACAACGGTTATGATTTCCATTTGGTAAAACTGAACCAGCAGGGAGAAGAAGTTTGGGAAAAATACTTTGCAGGACAAAATCATGATTACCTTTCTGCTACTGTTACTACACAGGATGGTGGATTTCTTTTAGCAGGAACTTCTTATTCAGGAAAAGGACTGGATAAAAAAGAGGACTCCAAAGGAAACTCAGATATCTGGCTAATCAAAATCAATGAAATTTGGAGATGAACTATGACAAAAAACCTTGGGAAGTTCTTCTGATAAAGAAGCCAGAGCGGTTATTCAAACTACCGATTTAGGATTTTTTGTTGCAGGTAATGTTACAGCCCTTCGACAAGCTCAGAATTTAAAAGGCTACGGTTCAAAAGATGTTTTAATTACCAGATTAGACAAAGACGGAAAAGAACTCTCCCAATTGATTTTAGGTGGAAAAGGGTTAGACGAAGTGGAAAAGATGATTCCAACGAAAGACGGAGGAGCTTTATTGGGAATTCATTCGAGGAGTTCTGAAATAAAGGCGGGAAGCGGGAAGCTGGAGGCTGGAAGTGGTGTGAAGATCGACTCTTATTCCAAAGTCAGCAGCAACTCCGGTGAAGGCGACTATTGGGTCGTAAAACTCGACAAAAACGGAAAAGTGGAATGGGAAAAGAACTTCGGAGGGAAAGGTGATGATCATATCAGAACACTGGTATTAACTTCAAATGGTTTTATTATTGGTGGAGAATCCAGATCAGAAAGTTCAGGTAATAAAACCGTAGGAATTGAAGAAGGAACAGACCTTTGGCTGATTGTCCTAAACGAAAGAGGCGATGAACAATGGCAAAAATCCTACAATTTCAAAAACAGAGATATTTTAATGGGAATGAGTATAATTCATTCTGCAGATGATCAATCTGCCAAAGGAATTCTATTAGGAGGCTATACACAAGCTGAAGGAAGAATAGAAACCGATGATGAATCCTTCTGGATGCTCTATCTTGATCAGAACGGAAATGAGCAGTGGAGAAAGCATGTCAGAGGAGAATCCAGAAAAAAGGAAGAAAGACTTTCTGATTTAAAGCTGAACAGAGATGGTTCTATTGTATTGGCAGGAACCAGTACAGAAGAATTAGGTAAAGAGAACTGGAAGATTATCAAACTGGGAGACAAACAGGTTGATCAGTTAATAGAAAAATACGACATTAAAATTTATCCGAACCCTATTTCAGATTATGCTTATGTTGAAATTGGTTTTGATTTTAAGGATGCAGATATACTTTTGTATGATATGAGCGGAAGACAGCTTCAATATAAAAACTAAGAACAAAGTAACAAAGATTAATACTCAGGCTTTGGTGCAGGGGGCTTATCTGATTTCTGTAAAAACAGACACAGGCAAGATAACATCTGCAAAACTTATTAAAAAATAAATATGATGAAGAAAATATATCCAGATTTTTTTGTCCCGCTAGTCTTTCTGATATTAGGAATACAGCAGGGATATGCACAGAATGGAGTGGCATTAGAAAAGTCTATTGCATCACTATCCAATTATATTGATATGCCTGTAAATGAGGCTTCAGGAATTCCTAATATAAATATTCCCCTACTCAGTATACCTATGGCTGATAATAACATCAATTATCCTATCAGTTTACGATATAATGTCAGAAATTATAATAACATCCGGGGAGTCAGTGATATTGGCCAGGGATGGTCATTATTTGGAACAAGTATTATTTATAGAGATGTACAAAGTGTTGAAGTCGAGTGTGATAGAATTAATAATCAGTCCGATCCGTACGAAAGCACTTATTATTACAATGTATTTGATTTATCCGGAAAGTTTACTGTTAAAAAGGATACCAATGGTTATAAGGTTGTCAATTTAAATCCCAATAATAATATCACAATAGAAATTAATAATTCTATTATGGCAACTGGGTTAGAATTAGCCATAATAACTAATAATGGTTATAGATAAAGTTTTAATAATATTGATAATTACCAATTTAAATGCAATAATTATCCAAAACCCAGCGGAGTTGCATCTACTTATTATCTGGTAAAAATTTTTAGTCCCACAGGTGTTGAAGTGGCAACTTTTGATTATCAGTTACAAAATAAAAACGTTCCGAGCCAGATGGCTCAGCAATACTGTAAACTAAAGTCAATAAAAACGGTCAAAGGAGAAGTTAACTTTACATTTATTTATGATGAGAGTTTAGAAAACACCGTTAATGATCCTTACTGGCTAAAAGAAATTACACTCAAAAATCCTTCAGGTGAAGTGCAGTATTCTTATGTAATGAACAGTTATATATCTGCTTTTCCCTCGTCTGATGTATGGGGAAGAAAACGCATTTTAAACTTCATAAGAAAAAACGATAAAAATAATCTCAAAATAGAGCAGACTGTTTTTGGTTATGAAAATAGTACGCAGTCAGGAAATCAGGAAGGAATACTGGAAAAAATAACGACACCTGCGGGAGGGGTTGTGGAATATAAGTATGAAGATCGCGTTTATACCAATTCTGCTTCCGCAGCTGGAAATATAGCAAAGAGAGTGAAAGTCATCAACTATTATAAAAACAGTATTGATATTACTCCAGAAATAACCATCAACTATGATTATAGTCTTTTTGGGACAACATCATCATCAGGATATAAATATTATGGAGAAATAGATGAATATAACGAGCAAAAACAGGTTTCTTATATCCTCTATAAAAATGTGAAAGTATGGGAAACCGGTAAAGGATATACCCAAAAAACATTTATTACTCCTAATGATTATCCAAAATATTTGACCAACCAAATATATGTTAATTATTATTATTCCTGGCCTTATTATGATATCACAAGGTGGGGTTTACCGTTCAGGGAAGAAGTGTATGATGATCAGAACAGACTGCTTTCTCAAAAGGAAACTAATTATTTCTTTGATCAATACTTTGGCAGCCAGTATGATTTTAAGATTACTCCAGAAACTTCAGTAAACATTTCAGAACATATTTCCGGTAAACGCTCTTATATTTTAAAAACAATTCAAACAGAGAAGGAGTTTTATGCTAATAATCAGAGTGTAACTAAAGAATCTGAAGTGAGCATTAACGCTATAAATCTTAAACCTGGTTACATAAAATCACTTGTTAGCTGGTGGAGAACTTTTAGCTGCGGGATGGAGAGTTAGTGGTATTGGAAGAATTTTAGCTGCTCAGGCCAATAAAGCTCTTAAGGTAGCTAGTAGCGGTGGAGGTGAAACCTTACCAATGACTATTCAAAAAATCATACCACAAGGAACAAAAGTTATTGACATTATTAATGATATAAAAGGATTAACTTGGTCAACAGGAAATGAGCATGCAGTTGTAAGATTAGCTAATGGTGAGAAGGCGATTGTTAGTGGTGGTCCAGGCGGAATCAGTTTTGAAATGGGGCAAATAAAAACTCTTTTTGGGCATACGCATCCAACATCAGCTCCTCCGAGTGCTGCTGACTTTACAGCTTTAAAAAAATTAAACCAAACAAAACAATATATTTTCCATGGGGGTGAAACAACTTTAATTAGACCTTAAAATATTTAAATATGGCTATAGCATTTATAAATCAAACAGAATGTGGACTGTGTAATGAAAAAATTACTGATTTGGAGAGTATCTTTTCATTTCCATCTTTCATTCAAAATATTAAAGATCCTTTATATCAATTCAATGATTCTGTATTTCACATTAATTGTTTAAATAAACATTCTTTTGGAAAAAAAGCCATTGAATTAGCTAAACAATATTTTTATAGTGTTAAACCTGAAAATAGAAAATGTATTGTAGATGAAGAAATTATAGAAGATGTTCATGATTACATATTTATGGGAGTATTAACATCTAATGATGAAGAAGACCTATATAAATTTAACTTTATTACATTGAATAGACGTAATCTGCATAAATGGAAAGATAGAGCTGATTTTATCAGTATTGCTGAAAAGTTTATAAAAGATGGAAAATGGGAAGATTTAACTTCTTATAAATATTTAAATAAATTAATTGATTTATTCAAACAAGATATTTTAATATAATAATTTCTTAATTATATGCTGATGGATAAGATGGTAATGTTCCAAACGTGTTGGTAACAAATTAGAGTATTGTAAACCAATACTCTAATTTTTAAAATATGAATAGAATCCTCAATTTAAAATAATATTGTGAATAGCCGGCATAGAAGAAAAGACCGGGTGGCAGCAGTAATTATCATACATTGTGGCAGATAGAAAATTATTATAATGCTAATAATAACTCTCTATTTCCATCGAATTGTACCATGTGCTATGCAAGCGGAGGCTACCAGGTTAACCTTCCGCCGCCACAGATATAGTCATTACCTCCATTTTGTGGACATTGTTCTGATCATGGTGTCGTGATGATGGACAGCATGTGGGATGTAGTAGGAATAGTAGCATCAAATGCCAAACCCGAGAACAGAGAGGCAGCCTTAGGACTTGCTGCTTTAGCTATTTTAACATCAGGAGGTAGAGCTGCACCAGGAATTATTAAGGCAGAAGCAGGAATTGTAAAAGCAGAGAGCAAAGCAATAGTTAATCTTACCGAAGAAACATTTTCACAAGCGTTAATGAAAGGTGCAGAAAATGTGGGAGGGTATACTATTTATGGTACTAAAGGATTAGTAGGAAATACTTTCAATCGAAATATTTTCTTATTAGAAGCCTCTGGAAGTAAGAGTTTATCTGGATTAAGATCTTTAGTTGGAAGTATGGAAAAAGAAGCATTAGGAGCTGGTGCTAGTAAAATTTCAATTTATGGCTCCTCGGTAATAAATAAAGGTTTTCTTATCCAAATATAGCAGCACGTTTTGGTTATACTTTTGAGCAATCAGGAAGTGGAGTAATTTTACAAAAAATTTTAAAATAAATAATATGAATGACAAATCATCTATATATATCAATTTTTAAGAGAAAAGGAGGTGAGGGATTAAAAACAAAAATTATCAATGATAATAATAGAAAACAATATGAAAGTCTATTTTTTGGATTAGAAAATAATGAAACACCCCTAATTATTTTTTTTGAAAATATGCAAAATTGGTTTTTACTTACAAACTTAAGAATTTTATTTTGTAGTGAAGGTGCAAGTTCAAATTTAAAAAATACTGATATTATTGAAGTCCAACCTGCAATACAAGAAGAGTTTAAAGATAAAATAATGGATAAAGAAAAATTTACAAGATTAAAGCTTAAAACAAGAAATAATCAATTTTTCACTTGTAAAATAGAACAAGGATTACCTTACAATGGCCTATATCAAACACTACATTTTATAATGACAAATAATGTTCAAACAATAGAATAAAATTAATTTTTTTGTGTATCGCTATTTCAGGGCGAGACAATACATAAAATAAAAAAACCTTCATTGTTGAAGGTTTTTTACTATTTATAGGCTTCGATTTTATCGGTAAGCGTATTGATAAAGTTCTGTAACGGCTTTTCTACCATCATTTTGATGAATGGATTAAATTTACCTTCGAACAGCATCTGAACCTCAGTCTGGTTTTCACTGATCGGGTTTAATGTAGCGGTTAATGAGAAATCCAAACTTGAACTTGCAGATCTTAAAACAGCCTTGTGATCATCCACTTCATCTATTTTTAATGCGATTTCCGGCATTCCCTGTAATCCAAATTTAAATCCGTTATCTTTGGTTTCAAACTTCTGAAGACCATCCGGCATAAAATCTTTATAATTTTCGGGTGATTTCAGCAGTTCGGTAAGCTCTTTAGATGATTTATTGACAATAATCTTTCGTCCTTCTAAATTCATTTTTTATTTTTGTATTTAAATTCTTAACTATTACAAATGTATAAAGTTTTTGTCAACGAAAAAAAATTATTGATATCTAAGCATCCCGAAGAACCTGAAAAAAAGCTTAGATATGAAAATTATACCACTTTAGAGATCGCATTGGATCTTCTGGAGAATACTTCTGTGCAGGAACTTAATGTATATGGAGAGAATTTGGACGAAATCTGGCAGGAGTTTCAAAAGCTTTTCAGAATTATAGAGGCTGCAGGAGGTCTCGTTAATAATCCTGAAGGTAAGATTCTTTTCATCAGAAGGCTGGGAAAATGGGATCTTCCTAAAGGTAAGATGGAAAAAGGAGAATCCAGAGAAGAATCTGCAGTGCGGGAAATAGAGGAAGAAACTGGTTTGAGTGATGTGGAACTCCTAAAATTCATCAATACCACTTATCATATCTACGTAGAAAGAAATGGTGAGAAAATCCTAAAATGTACGCATTGGTTTGAGATGAATTTTGATGGAGAAGACACTTCCAAACCGCAAATAGAAGAAGGCATTACTGAAGTTGCCTGGAAAACGACATCAGAAATTGAAAATGAGGTTTTCCCAAGTACGTTTAAAAATATTATACTGATTGTAAAAGAATTCTGGGACTGGAAAAATAAATAGCAGGGCTGGAAGCTGGAAGAGTGAAGCCGGAAGTTACTATCCGGCCCTTTACTTTTTTAGATGATTGTTTAAAACAATGAAAATTTATAAAGTTGAATAAAAATAGAACAACTCTTCGCTTGTCATCGGCAACTTCCCTCTCCCAGCCTCCAGCTTCCTTTCTAAATAAAGTCAATCACTTTCTCCAGAGCAATTCCTCTGGATCCTTTCAGTAATATATTTTCAGACTGAATTTTGTTCTGTTTCAGGTATTCTATTAATGCAGCTGTATTTTCAAAAGAATGGTCTGAAGAACTAACGGCTTTAAAATATTTTCCGACAGTGATAATTTCATTGAAATGAAGGTCTTGGGCCAGTTTTAAGATGTTCTGATGTTCTTTCTCGCTCTCATCACCTAATTCCAGCATATCTCCGATAATAATGGTTTTAGTCCCTTCAAAACTGATGAAATTATTCAGGGAAGCAGTCATAGAACTTGGATTCGCATTGTAAGTGTCCAGAACCAAAGTCCTTCCCTCTTTTTTCACGATCTGGGATCTCATATTGGTAGGTGTATACAGTTCCAGCGCATGCTTTATTTTTTCAAAGCTGATTCCAAAATGAAGTCCTAAGCTTGCAGCTGCACAAAGATTGGTAAAATTATACTCTCCTGTCAGTTTTGAAACAGCTTTTACTCCCTGATAAGCCAATCCTACAAAATGTTCTTCTGAAAAAGATTCAAAATTGTAATCGGAAGATTCTGTTCCAAAAGTAATTTTAGGGGAATAATTTTCAGTTTTCACTACCTGAATAGGATCATTTTCATTAACAACAATAATCCTGTTATTATTTTTAAGATAATCATACAGCTCAGACTTTCCTTTAATCACTCCTTCAAAACCTCCGAACCCTTCTAAGTGGGCTTTCCCAAAATTGGTAATATATCCGAGGTCAGGCTGCGAAATGGTACATAGAAATTCAATTTCTTTCTGATGGTTGGCTCCCATTTCAATCACCGCCATTTCATGTTCCGGCTTAATAGAAAGAATTGTCAATGGAACGCCAATATGGTTATTCAAATTCCCGGAAGTATACTGAACATTAAACTTTTCTGAAAGCACAGCATGAATAAGCTCTTTTGTCGTTGTCTTTCCGTTACTGCCTGTAAGTCCTATAAAAGGAACGGCAAGCTTACTCCTGTGATAAAGTGCCAGCTGTTGTAAAAACTCAAGGGTAGATGGAACATAGAAAATATTTTTATCTCTGTTTTCAAATTCCGGAAGTTCAACAATCACTGCCAGTGCTCCGTCATCAATGGCTTTTTCTGCCAGGGTAGCCGCGTTGAAATTTTCACCGGAAAATGCAAAGAAAATATCATTCTCTGCTATTTTTCTGCTGTCAATGGTCACTTTTGCGGCCTGCAGAAATAAAGGATAAAACTGTTCTATATTCATGTGGAAATATCTATTTTTTTTTAGAAGTCATATGCAATCACCAAATTTATACAAGTGTTTCCAGGACTTTTCAGCTAAAGCGATTTCATAGTTCAAAAATAAAAAAACCTTCCGAAAATCCGGAAGGTTTTGTATAAGTATTTTTTGATAAATATTATCTTCTAGTTCTACTCTTATCGTTAGTTCTGGCATCCTGTGCAACACGGAACCCAACCCAACCATAAGCTTTATTTTGGTTTTTATATCTTCTTTGTCCCGGATCCAGCCAATATGCTGTATCCTGCCAGGAACCACCTTTTACAACTCTAACCTCATTAGAAATTCCGGAAGTTCTGTCTTTGGTATCTTTCTGTAGTTTTACTCTACCGCTCGCATCTACAACAAAGCTTTTCTTAGGAGCGTTGTACATATCAAATCCTGCAGCAGAATCAGAAGCTCTGTAATATTCTAAAGAAGACTGTCTGTCACCATCTCTGTAGTTTCTGTAGTCAGCGATAGTTTGTCTTTCGAACTGTCCCGGAAGTCCTTTGTAAACTAATCTTCCGTCAGCTAACGTATCATACTTGATAGTGCCTTCGTCGATCATTTTATAAGTTCCGTCACCGTTTCTTACGATAGCCTGAGGCATGTTTCCTCTATAGTAGTTGAAATCGCTGAAATCTTCATCAATGATTGGTCTGTAAACATCAGCCGTCCATTCAGAAACGTTTCCGTACATACCATAGATTCCTAAGTCGTTAGATGGATATTGCCTTACGTCAGAAGTTTGTGCTGACCCGTCGTTTTTCCATCCTGCAATACCGGAATAGTCACCTTTACCCATTTTAAAGTTTTCAAGGAACATTCCTCTGTCTCTTCCTTTATTGCCTCTTAATCTTTCGATTTCAGGTTTTTTACCCAGGTATTGGTTATATTCTCTGGTTTTTGCCATACCAAGAGCTGCATATTCCCACTCCACTTCGGTAGGAAGTCTGAACTTCTGTACCATTGCAGCATTAGGAGCTCTGTTAGCAGCAAGCAATCTTTGGTTGGTAGTTTTCATACCTGTTTTTTGCTGCATTCTTTTCTCATTGATATATCCCTGCATTTCAGGATCATTCGATTTGAATTTATCCATGTTGAATGCAGTTCCTCCCTGGTTGTTGGATTCGTTGATATATAAATCTTTGGCAATAATACCAGACTGCATCAAAGCTTTTTCATTCGCTCTGTCTGTCAGCCATTCACAGTATCTGTTTGCCTGAGTCCAGGAAACTCCTACTACCGGATAGTAATCAAATTCCGGAGAACGCAGATACGTTTCATTATAATCGTTTCTAGATAATTTGTTGTCCCATAATAAGGTATCCGGTAAAGCACCGTTGTAGATCTCCTTAAAACTCGGGTCACTTGGTGGGAATACATACTTCAACCATGTAAGGTATTCGCGGTATTCGTAGTTAGTAATTTCTGTTTCTCCGATAAAGAATGAACTTACCTGCATTCTGCGAGGTGTGTTATTCCAATCATGCATAACATCATCTTTCACTAATCCCATTGTAAAAGTTCCACCTTCTACATATACCATCCCAGGCCAACCCTTCTGCTTCTGTTGCTTTCCTGCAAAAAACCAACCCTGTTTTTCGTTTGGTTTCCAACCCGTTTTGCTGACAAATTTTTTGGTACCGCCACCTTTGCTGGTTCCCGATCCGCCACAGCTGGTTAATGCAAGTGTAGAACTTAATGCTATTAATGAAAACAACTTTAGTTTTTTCATAGTCGATATAAATATTTTCAAAGTACAAAGAAAAAATAAATTATTCAATAAATCAAGTAAACATTTGATTTTTTTGAAAAAACGTTAACAAATTAATTTTATTGTATCACAATTTAATTCTAAAATTTTCATTTATTTTGTAATTTAGCAATTTCAATAGTAAACATGAGACGAAAAATTACGCTTTTATCCTTAATCGCTTTTGCATCAACACTTTACGCCCAAAGAAACACCATTGAATGGAATGGTTCTAAAATTCAGGATTTTGGTGACACAAAATTAAATCTCCCCAATTTTAAAAATGAAGGTTTTTCTTTCAGCCAAAATAATGTTCTTATAGTAACCAAGCAAAAAATCGGAGAAAAGCAATTAAAAATCTCGGACCTTGTCTGGGAAAACGTTTCCAATCAGGATTTATTTGAACTGGATAAAGGCAGGCTTCCGGATTATGATGTAGCCGATGTTTCATATTATACTTTAGATGGGGACAGCTACGCCAGTATCAGTATTGCGCTGTTTAAAAATGTAAAAGGCCGTGTTCAGAGATTATCTTCATTTAATGTTACAGAAGCGGCTTCATTTGTCAATACGACAGGAACTGTTAACAAAATAGGAACCACTGCCAATCCTTTGTCAAGTGGTAATTTTTATAAAATAAAGGTAGACAAATCCGGAGTATTCAAAATTACTTCACAGTTTTTGAAAGATAACGGAATCAATCCGGGCTCTGTAAATCCTAAAAACTTCAGGATTTATGGAAACGGAGGGGTAATGCTTCCTGAGTACAACCAGGATCCGAGATACGGAGCGTTGCAGGAGAATGCTATTCAGGTGGTAGGTGAAGATGACGGTGTATGGAATGATAATGATTATGCTCTTTTCTATGCGCAGGGTCCAGACGGGTATAACCTGTATGACACTTCCAATGGAAATGGTTTTAAAAGACACGATACCCGATTCAGTGAAAGAAGCAATAATGTCAAAAATATATACGAAGATTTCTCTTATTATTATATCAATTTTGACAAAGGTACCGGAAAAAGAGTTCCAACGGTTGACGGAAATCTTCCTGCCCAGCTGATCACAAGATATGACAATTACCAGGTGATCAACAAAGATCAGAAAAACCTGTTAAAAGTAGGAAGAACATGGGTAGAAGACACTCCTTTTACTAATGAAAAAACAGTAACGCTTACGACCAATTCTCCTATACAGGCTAATGACGTGATACGGTACAGGACTCAGGTGGTAGCATATAATTCCCAACAGAATTCGATTGACTTCAAGATTAACAATTTAAATCCGCATCCGCTGCAGACCATTCCTTCAGATACTTCGAGCTATCAGTATACCTTCTATCCTGTAACGTACACCGGAACGCTTACCAACCTTACAGGAAATCAGATTACGATGGTTTATAATCCTGATATTTCCAAGAATCCTAACGGAACTTTCTATTTTGATTATGTGGAAGTTCAGTACAAGGAAAATCTTGCATTCAATGGTTCGCAGATGAATTTCAGGGATTATTCTATCGTAAGCGGAAGTAATACAGACTATGGCTTCAGCATCAGTAATGCAGCTACTATAGAACAGGTATGGGATGTAACGGATATTACCAATGCCAACAGGAGAGTGAATAAAGCAGGAGCAGGATCTTTCAATTTTGCCTATACTGCTGCTGATCAGAATTTCAACAATGAATTTGTGGCTTTCCGTGCTGATGCAGCATTCAGCCCGCAGTTTGTAGGAAGAATTTCCAATCAGAATCTTTCTGCCATACAAAACGTAGATTATCTTATCCTTACCGTACCTGAGATGATGGGCCAGGCACAGAGACTTGCCAGCTATCATCAGACCCACCATAATTATAAGGTAGAAATTGTTGACATCAATAAAGTTTATGAGGAATATGGCAGCGGAAGTAAAGACCTTACCGCGGTAAGAGATTTCGTTACCAAGCTTAATACTCCTCTGGGCAGACTTCAGTATGTATTTATTCTCGGGGATGCCTCATATGATTATAAAAACAGGGTTCCGAATAATACAAACGTTGTTGCCAGCTACCAGAGTGAGCAGTCTTCAGATTATGTATCATCATTTGTGACGGATGATTATATTGTAATGACCAAACCGCAGAATACATTATTAATTGAAAACAATTTACCGGATCTTCCTGTGGGAAGAATTCCTGCTGCCAATGCAAGTGAAGCCGGGGATATGATTAATAAAACGCTGGCTTATTATAATTCACTTCAAGGGCAGTCGACTCCTTTCGGCGACTGGCGTATGCGGCTTGATTTTGTAGTGGATGATAACAATGAAGGAGGAAGCCCTTTCCATGATGTGATGAACAGCTCTCTGGCCAGTATATTTGAACAGCCGGGTCAGCTGGAGCTTAAAGAATATAATGTTAAAAAATTATACATGGATGCCTTTACCGCTCAGAGTACATCTGGAGGGAGAAGATACCCGCAGGTAAATCAGGCTATTTCCAATGCCATCGGAAACAGTTTGTATCTGTTCTATTTCGGACACGGAGGAGTCAATGGCTGGGCACAGGAAAGAGTTCTTACAAGCACCGAAGTACAGAATGCCAATAACTTCTCAAATGTATACAGCAGATTCCCTTTTGTATCTACCATCACCTGTGAATTTACATTATGGGATGAGCCTTCCACCAATTCTGTAGGGGAACAGTTTATTAAACTGAAACAGGGAGGAGCCTCAACAATGATTACTTCCAGCCGTGCTATTGGAGTAGATTACGGACGTGATTTCACCAATACATTCACACAGAATATTTTTAAACTAACCAATGATGATTTTAATTCATTAGGAAATGCCCACTTACTTGCTAAGAAACAAAAGGGCCCCAACAACAACCACCTAAAAGTAAACTTCCTGGGTGATCCTGCTATGAAATTAAGCAGGCCACAAAGACTTCTGGTCATTGATAATATCGAAACTCCGGTTCCGGGACTGATCAGAGGGCTGGATTTTGTAAAAATAAAGGGACACATCAATAATTCCAACGGAACATTGAACAATACCTTCAACGGAAAAGTCAGCATCAATATTTTTGATAAGAGATTAAACAAGAAAACCTTAAATAACAGTGGAGTTTTAACTCCCGTTTTAGATTATACTGAAGAAGGAAGTGCTATTGTAAAATCTGCCGGAACTGCTGTAAACGGAGTTTTCACTGCTGAATTCTATGTTCCTAAAGACATTAACTATGCTGTTGGACAAGGAAGGATACTAGCTTATGCAGACAATAAATCAACGGATGTTTTCAACAACCAGGCTGTACAGGTAGGTGATATCAATCCAAACGGAATCAATGACAACCAACCTCCAAAAGTAAAGCTGTATATGAATAACACCAACTTTGCGGATGGCGGAATTACCAATCAGAATCCTATGCTGCTTGCCTGTCTTACCGATGATACAGGAATCAACTCTACAGGATCAGGGGTGGGCCATGATATTACAGTCTATCTTGACGGACAGATTATCAATACCGTTGTTTTGAATGATTTTTATGCCGCAGGAGAAGGAAACGGATGTTTAAATCCAAGCCTTGCCGAGTATCAAAAAGGGAATGTAACCTATCCTTTCAGAAATCTGGCAGTAGGGCAGCATCAATTAACATTTAAAGTTTGGGATATAAACAATAATTCGACAACTGCTACGTTAAATTTTGAAGTTAAAGATGAATCTGACCAGCACCTGACGATTAACCGCCCGCTGAACTGGCCAAATCCATTTACGAATAAAACCTATATTCAGTTTGAGCACAATTGTGATGATATTCTGGATGTGAACGTACAAATTTATACGATAACCGGAAGATTAGTAAGGACTTTATCGCAGCCAGTGGTTGCAGAACCGTTCCTACAGGGCTTCAGAACCCCACGTCAGGCAATAGAATGGGACGGAAGAGATGATTTTGGGTCTACAGTAGCAAAAGGTACGTATATTTTTAAGATATTTGCAAAAAGTCAAAATCAAGAAAAATGCAAAGGAAGTGCTACAGCTGTAGAAAAAATGGTACTTTTGAAATAATAAAATAAAACATAGACAATAATATTAATAAAAAACTGATAATATATAAAAGACAACATATGAATTTAACTACTAAACTGCTTTTAGGATTTGGTTTGAGTGCTGGTTTTTTAGGCTATTCGCAAGATTTAGGTAAAGTAAACCCAGTTCTTACCGGAGCTCCTTTCTTAAGAATTGCACCTGATGCAAGATCGGGAGGTATGGGAGACCAGGGGGTGGTAACCTCTCCGGATGCATTTTCACAATTCTGGAATGCGGCTAAATACCCTTTCAGCAGGACAAGTTCTTCCGTAGGTCTTAACTATACGCCTTACATGGGAAAACTTACCAATGATGTATTCTTATTATATGCTTCGTTCCATAAGTTTCTGGGGCAGGAAGAAAGATCTACAATCTCTGCAAGTATCTATTATTTCAATATGGGGCAGGTAGACCTGACTCAGCTGGTAGGTACAGAAATTGCATCAATGGGTACATCAAAACCAAACGAATTCTCAATTGACGTTGCCTACGCTTTGAAGCTTTCTGATTCATTCTCCGGAGCCGTTACCGGTAGATTTATCCGTTCAGACTTAGCCGGAGGATTCAATACAGATACTACACTTAAAGCGGCCAACAGTTTTGCAGTAGACGTTTCAGGATACTATACCTCTCCAAGATTCTCCAGTATCGGTGGATATGATGGTAAGATCAATGCAGGTTTGGCTATTCAGAACTTAGGTCCGAAACTGGATTATACAGGAAATGAAGAATCAAGATCTTATCTTCCTACCATGGCAAGATTAGGGGTTGGATATGACATGTACCTGGATGACATGAACAGAGTAGGAATTTCTGTAGAAGGTTCAAAACTTTTAGTTCCCGGATCTGAGTATGCAGGAATAGACCCGAATACAAGACAGCCTATTTACCAGATCCCGAATGTGGGACCAATGGCTGGTATCGGAAAATCTTTCAAAAATAAAAACAGCATCATGTACAGTGGTGCTTTAGAATATTCTTATGACAATGCATTTTCTGTAAGAGGAGGTTACTTCCATGAAAGTGAAGAGCAGGGCGCAAGACAGTTTGCTACAGCGGGTGTTGGGTTAAGATACCGTTCTTTCGGGCTTGATCTTTCTTACCTGATCAATATGTCTAAGATCAACAGTGCTTTGGATAATACCCTTCGTTTCGGTCTTACCTGGAACATCGGAGAAGAAACATCCAACAACGATCGTTAATAAAAGAAAAAGCGATATAAAATGCCTCATACATTATTGTATTGAGGCTTTTTTATGTCAATTGTCAATCGTCAATCCGCTTCGCTTGTCAATTTATTTTTACATATTACAACCACTCACCATTCACTTTGCGAAGTAAAAATTCACTTTTGATTCGTGAATAGTCAATCTGCTTCGCTTGTCAATTTATTTTTACATATTACAACTGACAACCACTCACCATTCACTTTGCGAAGCAAAAATTCACTATTGACCTTTGAAAAATGTTAAAAGAGAATCGTCTTTCGTCAATCATGATCATTTATAGATTTGTTTTAAATGGTATAACAGCTCACTTTAAAAAAATATAATATTAAGTTTACAAAAGTCTCTTTTTTATGGCGATTTTCTTAAATTCAATAGCTATTTTTGTAATATGAACTATTCGGCGGAGCTAAAAAAATTTGTAACCAGTCAGTATGTATATTCTGCAATCAGAATTACATTAGCTACTGTTCTGCCCTGTTTAGTCCTTGCCCATTTTGGGATTTTGAAGGAATATTTCCTTTTCCCTCTCGGCACCAGCTTTGTAGCGCTTACAGATCAGCCGGGACCTTTCATCCGAAGGAGAAATGCCCTTACTTTTGCAATATGCTGCTTCGTATTTGTTGCGCTCATTGCAAGTCTTGTAATGAATTTCAAAGTACTGGTCCTTCTGGAAATCATTGTCTTCGGGATGTTTTTTTCCCTGATTGGGGTTTACGGTCAGCGGTTAGCAGCTGTAGGCTCATTATCACTTGTGGTACTCGCCATCTTTATCGACGGCCATCTTACGGGAAGCAATATCTTTAAAAGTCTGTTGATTTTTGCTTCCGGCTGTATATGGTTTTTACTCATATTCCTTGTTGTAACGACAATTCGCCCCTATAAACTGGCGAGCCAGATGATTGGAGAAAACTACCTTCAGCTGGCTGAATTTTTAAAGATTAAAGCCAATTATTATCAGAAAAATCCGGATTTTAATAAACTGACCACTCATGTTATTGCCAAACAGATTGAAATAAAAAACCTCCAGGAAGATACCCGGGAAACCGTTTTTAAAACGAGAACGATCGTCAATGAATCTACAACCACCAGCCGTTTATTGATGCTGATGTTCCTGAATTCCATGGACCTTCATGAGAAACTAATGACTTCTGAAAGTGATTATCAAAAGCTGCAGCAGAGCTTTGAAGACAGTATGATCCTGGTCAACATTCATGATTATCTCAATCTTTTGGCAGAAGAGATCACCAATATCGGAATTGCGCTTCAAAGCGGTACCAGAGCAAAACCGATATTTAACCTGGAACAGGAATTAAAGAACTTAAATTATAATTATTTCGAACTCAGAAATAAACAGCTCTCTTCCGACAATCTTGAAAATTTCATGATCCTGCGGCAGATCCTGATGCGTATCTATGAGATCACTAAAGAGATTAATGAGATTTATAAAGTATTTTCGCAGGACATAAAACTGGCAAAGAGTTTATCCACAGGATTAGATTTGAAAAAATTTATGCCTAATGAGCCTAAACTTAATGCAAAAGTTTTAAGGAATAATATTTCTTTATCCTCTTCCCATTTCCGCCATGCCATAAGAATTACAACAGCTTTATTGCTGGGTTATCTTTTCTCAATGTTCGATTTTCTGGGATTAGGACACACCTATTGGATATTAATTACCATTACAGCCATTTTAAAACCAGCCTACTCTATTACAAAGCAGAGAAACCTTCTTCGTCTCTATGGGACGATTGCAGGGGCAAGTATTGCGTATGCCATTCTGTATTTTGTACACATTAACGGGATTTTATTCTCGATTTTGCTTATCAGTATGATTATGTGTTTCAGCTTTTTGAAAGGGCGGTATTTCTGGGCGGTATTATTCATGACGATCTATGTTTTCCTGAGTTTTAATTTTTTAAACCCCGGGAAAGTCAATATTATTTTTAAAGACAGAATTGTTGATACAGCCATTGCCGGAATCATTGCTTTTGGCGTTTCATATATTGTACTGCCCGTGTGGGAACATACCCAAAACCTGGATCTGATGAAAAAGTCTGCAGCAGACAATCTTATCTATTTCCAGAGTGTAATTTCAAAATTCTTACAGGGAAATTTTGACCTTGAAGATTATAAAGTAAAGCGAAAAAATGCAATTATTTCTCTGGCCAATCTTTCCGATAATTTTCAGAGAATGATTTCTGACCCTAAAAATCAGCAGAAAAAGCTGGAAGTTGTTCACCAATTCGTGGCTACATCCCATCTGATTACGGCATATACCGCTTCTCTATCTCAATACGCCAAGAGTAATGAGCAATATCCTGAAATAGATGCAGAAAGCTGGAGCAGGAAAATTGAAGCTGAAATGCAGCAAACCTCTGCCCTTCTCAACGGAAATGATGTAAACGAAACCTTGAAAATGGAAAGCCGCCTTGAACCGGAAGATTCTTCCATTGAAGATATGCTCCTCAAGAGAAAAACTGAGATTGAGGAAAATGAGATCGTAGACAGAAGAGATCCTGATAAGATATCACACCTGACAGAGCTGAAAAACATCCATGATATTCTGGAACTGATCTATGATGTAGCAAAAGAACAGAGAAAAGTGATTGAAAAGTATAAAAGCGAAACTGAGCCAGCCCCTACTCCTCTACAATCGTAAAACAGTAGTCGTCGAAAAACTCTACCCGGGCTTTGAACTCATCTGAAAACTGTTCGTCATACACACGGCAGCTTATTTTATGAAGATGCTTCAGCTCGAAAGGCTTCACTTCATAATTTTTCTTTAAAGACCAGTATTTAGAGTGATGGATTTTGTACATACTTTCTTTTACACTCCATATAATAGTATAAAAAGTATCGGCTTTGTCTTCAGTAATAAATCCGCGCTCATTTTCATAGGTGAATTTATCAATTACCCTTAAAATTTTGGGATTGAACTTTTCGACATCAATTCCTATTTTATTTTTAGAAATAGCAATGGCAGCAAAGGGAAAAGAATGCGTAATGGAAATTTCTGCATCGTTGGGGGAAAGAAAAGGTTCTCTTTCTTTATACAAAATTTTAGAACCTGGCTTTAATCCTTTCAGAAGCTTACGAACCATCAGGACTTCCAGTAATTTTTTAGGATGATAATCTTTTACCTTCTCAGCATTTTCCGGTTCCAGAAGTTCATTGATATCCAGCTCTTCACTTTCATCATACTTCCAAACAAGGATCGTAGCATTATCATCTGAAAAATCTCGGTAAAGGGGCATTGTTTTTTTATTGGACAAAAATACTAAAAAGAAACCATTTTCAAAAAGATGGAAGCTGGGAGCCGGAAGATGGAAGTTACTATTCGTTATAAAAACAACAGATAAATAAAGTTAGAAGAATGCGTCGATGAAAAAAGGAATGAGGAAAGGAAGCTCGGAGCCGGAAGATGGAAGTTACTATTCGTTATAAAAACAAATTCAGATTAAATTAAAAATGGTTTATAAAAAACTGATTCTTTGTTTCCTTAATCTTTACAAACCGCCGGCTTCCCGCTCCCAGCCTCCAGCTTATCTATTTAGCCTGATGGTTCACATCATTTCTGTGCGCTACAATTTCAAGATTCGAATCTACGAAATAAGCGCTTCCGAATCCGTTTACATAAGATCCTTTCACAGGCTGTAAGGCAATTAAAATAAAATCTCCCATTTCAGCAATTACATCTACTACTTTTCCGTGAGCCTCTTTAAGTTGGGCAACAACATAAGTCCAGATTTCAGAATCTCTTTCAATCTGAGAAGTGGCCGCTTCAATCGTAAGACGTTCACGGGCATAGATCTGTTTGGTGGCAGACTCATCTTCAATAAACATGATGGATGTTTTTCTTCCGTCAGCAAGATTTTTAGTATGTTTTGCCATGAAAGACACCAGAATATAAAATGTGTGATCTACCTGTATAAAAGGAGCATAACTGGAATTCGGGTTTCCTTCCGCATCTACAGTAGCCAGGATAATACTTTTAGAAGCATTGATCAGTTCTTTTACTTTTGGAGCAACTGGTCTGGCTTTCTTTTCTGTATGGGTTTGATTCATATTATATATTTATCTGCTAAAATTAATTATTTATATTAAGACTAAATAATATTAAGTCATGTTTAATCTCATAAACCAGAACTTGATCTGCCGTTTTTATATCTTAATTATTAATCGTAATTTTGCCTTTCGTTATCAATTGAATTTAAAAATTATTCATTACATATGAGTACTACAACACAATACGTTCCTTATAAAGTTAAGGATATCTCCCTTGCAGAATGGGGTAGAAAAGAAATTACCCTTGCAGAAGCAGAAATGCCTGGTTTGATGGCTATCCGTGAAGAATACGGACCGTCTCAGCCACTAAAAGGAGCAAGAATCGCAGGATGTCTTCACATGACAATCCAGACGGCTGTGCTTATCGAGACTCTGGTAGCTTTAGGAGCTGAAGTGACCTGGTCATCTTGTAATATTTTCTCTACACAGGACCACGCTGCTGCTGCTATTGCTGCTGCAGGAATTCCGGTGTACGCATGGAAAGGTTTAAATGAAGAAGAATTTGACTGGTGTATTGAGCAGACTTTATTCTTTGGTGAAGACAGAAAGCCATTAAACATGATTTTGGATGATGGTGGAGATTTAACAAACATGGTTTTTGATAAATACCCTGAATTCACAAAAGATATCAAAGGTCTTTCTGAAGAAACTACTACAGGCGTACACAGACTGTACGAAAGAATGAAGAACGGAACTTTGGTAATGCCTGCAATCAATGTAAATGATTCTGTTACTAAGTCTAAATTCGACAATAAATACGGGTGTAAAGAATCTGCTGTAGATGCGGTAAGAAGAGCTACAGACGTAATGTTAGCCGGAAAAAGAGTGGTAGTTTGCGGATACGGAGACGTAGGTAAAGGTACTGCCGCTTCATTCAGAGGAGCCGGTTCTATCGTTACCGTTACGGAAATTGACCCAATCTGTGCGCTTCAGGCTGCTATGGACGGTTACGAAGTAAAAAGATTAGATACAGTAGTTGACAATGCTGATATCATCATCACAACAACAGGTAACTTCAATATCGTAAGAGGAGAGCACTTCCTTAAAATGAAAGATAAAGCGATCGTTTGTAACATCGGTCACTTCGACAACGAAATCGATATGGCTTGGTTAAACAAGAACTATGGTCACACTAAATCTGAAGTGAAGCCTCAGGTTGATATCTATACTATTGAAGGAAAAGAAGTAATCATCCTTGCAGAAGGTAGATTGGTAAACTTAGGATGTGCTACAGGTCACCCAAGTTTCGTAATGTCTAATTCTTTCTCTAACCAGACTCTGGCTCAGATCGAATTATGGAACAACTCTGCTGCTTACAAAAACGAAGTATATATGCTTCCTAAGCACTTAGATGAAAAAGTAGCTGCTTTACACCTTAAGAAATTAAGCGTAGAGCTTGAAACTCTTTCTCCTGAGCAGGCTGAATATATCGGAGTAGACGTAAAAGGGCCATTCAAGCCTGAATACTACAGATACTAAGATTTTAAATATGATATTATCCCACTATTTCTAAGATAGTGGGATTTTTTTATGCAGTGATATGGACTATCACAAAATGTCAATTTCGGATCACTTTGTAAAGATTCAATAGGAACGGACTTTAGTCCGTTTTATAAAATGGAAAAATTCACCGGCTTTAGCCCAAACTTAAATCAATAATATATCTGCTCCGGGTTTTACCTATATTTTCCCTCTGCTAGAGCTCTATTTCTAAAAAATGAATATCTTAGCCCTCTTAAATAAAACAGTAATCTATGAAAAAACAAAGAGTATCAAATGCATTTGTCGCTGCATCATGGGTAGCATTGGGAGCTGGAATGATTGGCTTCATTGTCGGTCTTGCAAGAGCTGAAATGCTGCTGAATGAAAAGGGATATTATTTCACTATCCTGCTTTATGGCTTATTTGCTGTAGTTTCGCTACAGAAAGCAGTACGTGACAGGTTGGAAAACATCCAGGTAACAGATATTTATTATGGAATCTGCTGGTTTGCCACCTTATCATCTATTGTACTACTGGCCATCGGACTTTGGAATGCCACCATCCTTCCAAGCGAAAAAGGGTTTTATGCCTTTGCCTTTCTGCTCGCGCTCTTCGGAGCCATTGCAGTCCAGAAAAATACCCGTGATAATATGCTTCAGGAATAAAGTAAAACTCTCCAAAACGGAGAGTTTTTTGTTTGTTTAAAATAAACAATATTCAAAACAATAATGAAAAATATTATTAATAATTTAAAATTTAATTATATTTATATCATAAAATAGAGATATATTTAAAAAAATACAAACATTTCTATTCTTACTTAAAAACTAATACCATAAAACAATAAACATGATTTTTAAAAAAATCTCTGTATTCATTTTCCTTTTGCTGATAGGTATAGCAAAAGCACAAAATGAGTTTATCACCATCTGGAAAACCCAGAATACCCAAAGTATAAAGTTTCCCGGAAGAGGAACCAATTTTAAGGTGTATTGGGAAGAAGTAGGATATCCTCAACACAATGGAACAATGAATAGCGTAACTTCTACTACGGAATTCATCATCAACTTAGGAGCACCATTACATCCTGTAGCATCTCAGGCCAGCTACAGGATCAAAATCAGTGATGGTAACGGAAGTTTTGATCAGGTGAGATTCTTCGACAATACATTAACTCCCACTTATAATGCTTCAGACCGCTCAAAAATCATCCAGATTACCCAATGGGGAAATATAAAATGGAAAAGCTTTGACAATGCTTTTGTATATTGTGATAATATGGATGTAACAGCCACTGATGTTCCAGACCTCAGCATGGTCACCAGTATGCGTCAGATGTTTTATTTATGTATTTCACTCATCGGAAACGCCTCTTTCAACACATGGAATACCTCTACCATTACAGATATGTATTATATGTTCGGGGATGACTATTTCTTCAACCAGCCCCTGGGAGACTGGGATACTTCGAATGTTACAGATATGTCTTACATGTTTGACTATACAGGATTCAACCAATCTTTAAGTAAATGGAACACGGCTAAGGTTACTACCATGGAGCACATGTTTCATGATTCAGGAAACTTCAACCAGGATATTCAAAACTGGAATACGGGAAGTGTCACCAATATGAACGAAATGTTCCGTAACACTGCTTTTAACCAAAATATAGGAAGATGGAATCTAAGTTCATTAACAACAGCTACCAGTATGTTTCTCAATTCTGCCATGAGCTGTCTGAATTATGATAAAACACTTTACGGATGGAGCCAGAACTCATTAACACCCACTAATATTAACTTATCAAGTACCGCACCATTGATTTATTCTCATGCTGATGCAGTAGCCGCAAGGAATTATTTAATCAATGATAAAGGCTGGACTATCTCAGGTGATGTTTACAATGGATTGTGTAACCAGGCACTTTCAACTTCTGAAAAAGAGACAGCCACTGAAACAGCAATCTTTCCTAATCCTGCAGAAGATAACATTTACCTGAGAAATATTCAGGATACAGTAAGTTACATCATTACCGATATGACCGGAAGAACTATTGTCAAAGAAAAACTTAAAAATAATCAGATTCATGTGAGTTTTTTATCACCGGGAAATTATATTCTGCAGATTTTCACAAAGAGTACAATGCATTCATTCCCGTTCATCAAAAAATAGTTACCAAAAAAACTAATCCCATAAACCTATAAACATGATCTTAAAAAAAATTCCAATCCTCATTTTTCTTTTGCTGATTTTTATGGCAAAAGCACAAGATGAATTTATCACAGTATGGAAGCCCAGCCTTCAGCCACCTTCATATGCTTATGCGGGAATTCCTGTTAACTCAAACAATAATCAGATCTGGTTTCCCGGAAGAGGGACAAATTACCAGATCTATTGGGAAGAGATTGGCTATCCTTCTCATAATGCTACTTTAACGAATGTAACTTCTGCCTATCAGATCCTGATTGATTTCGGAACTCCGCTTAATCCGAATCCGTCAGAGGCCACTTACAGACTCAAAGTAAGTAACGGAAACGGAAATTTTCATCAGATCAGATTTGCAGACTGGGATATACTAAATGATAACGGAATTGTAGGTGATGTCCATAAAATACAATTGATAGAACAATGGGGAAATATTCAATGGTCTTCTATGGAACAGGCATTTCAGGCATGTAAAATTTTAGATTTCACGGCAACAGACATTCCCGATCTGAACCTGGTAACCGATATGTCTTATATGTTTTCAGGATGCTATGCTTTAGTGGGAAATCCTACTATTAACAACTGGAATACAGCCAATGTAACTACTTTGCTGGGAACTTTTACAGGATGCTTTGTATTCAATCAGCCGGTTGGAAACTGGAACACTTCCAATGTTACTATGATGGGTATAACATTTAGTGTGGCAAAGGTTTTCAATCAGCCGCTGGCCAATTGGGACACCTCTAAAGTAACTGCAACTGCCGCAATGTTTAGTGGAGCTTATCAGTTTAATCAGCCAATTGGAAATTGGGATATGTCTAGTAATCTTGATGCCGAATTTATGTTTTCGAATGCTGCAAATTTCAATCAGCCGCTCGCAAACTGGAATACAACACAAATTATGGAAATGAATAATATGTTTTCGGGCGCAAAACTTTTTAACCAGGACATCAGCAGCTGGGATACCCAAAATGTAAAATTCATGCATGATATGTTTCATAATGCAGAAAGTTTCAACCGTGATATTTCCAATTGGGATACCAGAAAAGTAGAATGGATGCACGAAATGTTTAATGGTGCAAAAAATTTCAATCAGAATATCGGGAAATGGAATGTAAGTTCAGTGAAAGGTATGAACGACATGTTCAACGGTGCAATTACTTTTAACCAGAACCTGGGAAGCTGGAACCTCAGTTCATTACTATATGCTACCAATATGTTCAAAAATTCAGGACTTAACTGCCAGAATTATGACAGTATCCTTTATGGCTGGAGCCAGAATCCTTCAACTCCAAATAATATCAACTTATCCTCAGTTTCTCCTCTTACTTATTCCCATAATGCGGCCGTAACAGCGAGAAATTATTTAATAAACAATAAAGGCTGGACTATCAGCGGGGATACATATAACGGAGAATGCCAGTCCTTTCTTGGAACCTCTGATATAAAAGTGAAAGGTGAAATCAATATATACCCGAATCCTGCCACAGATATTATTTATGTGAAAAATTCCAATGCAAAAGATTTTACAATTATCGATCTGAGCGGAAGAATTGTAAAGGAAGGAAACCTGAACAATGACATGATTAATGTAAGCTCTTTACCAAAAGGAATTTACATTTTGCGCCTTATCATGAAAGAAGAAATGATCTCTTTAAAATTCATTAAAAAATAAGGAAACAAAAAAGCCTCGCCGTAAAGTGAGGCTTTTATTTTGAGTTTAATTATAGCTATTTGTCAAAATGATTGGGATGCTGAGCCTTAATATCATCTACAGTTCCTAATACTTTATCTTTCAACGAATCCTGATATTTCTGAAGTTTTGCAGCCACTTCTTCGTTACCGCTTCCTAAAATTTTTGCAGCTAAAATCCCCGCGTTCAGAGCTCCGTTCAAAGCTACGGTTGCTACCGGAATTCCGCCGGGCATCTGAAGAATAGACAAAACGGAATCCCACCCATCAATAGAATTACTGGACAAGATCGGAACGCCGATTACCGGCAGTGTCGTGCAGCTCGCTACCATTCCCGGAAGGTGTGCCGCTCCTCCGGCTCCGGCTACAATTACTTTCAGGCCTCTTTCCTGAGCAGTCTTTGCATAATCAAACATTCTTTCCGGTGTTCTGTGTGCCGAAACAACCGTCAGTTCGTATGGAATATCCAGGCTTTTCAAAAAATTTGCAGCCTGTTCCATGATCGGCAGATCGCTCTGGCTGCCCATTATAATTCCTACCATCTTCAATTTTTATTAGATTGTCAAAGATAAAAAATTAAAATCTTTTTTTAAGATACATTTCCTCCTGTCCTTCCGGACAAAAAACATTTCACTTTATAAAATTAATAAAGAAGTTAAAATTTGTTAATTTTGACTCACTTTTATCATTTTTTTCCAATATTTGTTTCACCAACATAAAATTTATTCGAAATGAAAAATTTAAAAAAGCTTAAAAAAGAAGAACTTAAAAAAGTTTTAGGAGGTATGGAGGCCTGCTCATTCCAACTTTGCTTTAGGAATGGCAAATGGTTATGTGTTCCTTTTGACACATGCGGAGGATTCCAACCTTAAAAAGCCAAAAGGAGTACATTTTTTAATGCACTCCTTTTTCTTATATGTATTTCAGTTTTCTGTACCTTCAAAAAATACAGCAGCTGTACCCATCTGTTTTATTTCATAACAGGTATATTTGTTTGTTATATCTACTATTCACATTGAAAGATTATAAACTTACTTTTGCATTACTTACTGTTGCCATTGTATGGGGAACCACCTTTTTGTCAATCCGGGTGGCAGTGGAGACTATTCCCGCATGGTTTGTAGCAGGAATACGTCAATTTCTTGCAGCTGTAATCATGTTTCTTATTCTTACTTATAAAAAGGAATTTAAATGGATTGGGTGGAACAATCTGAAATATCAGTTTATCTTTTCTGTTTTAATGCTGGTCATTGCCAACGGAATGACAACCGTAGCCGAAGAGGAAGTTACCAGCAGCCTGACTTCACTGATAAGCGCATGCTCGCCTATCCTGGTATTTTTCGGGAGTATGGCTTTAGGACTTCAGAAATTCAGCTGGCGGGCTTTTGCAGGGGTCATTTTATGCTTTAGCGGAATCCTGTTCATATTCTGGGACGGCATCAATGATCTTAAGAATCCGGACTATGCCCTTGGCATTCTCTTTTTATTTATTGCCATTGCAGGGTGGGCTTCCGGAACAATTTTTACAAAAAAACTTAATATACAAAGCGGGAATATTTCATTGAATCTTTTTTACCAGTTTGCATTTGCCGGTAGTATACAAATCATTTTTGCATTTCTTTTTACGGACAATTACAATTTCGGAAACTGGAGCCCGAAAAGTATTTCTGCCATGCTTTATTTATCATGTTTCGGTTCTGTAGCTGCATTTTTTGCCTTTCACTATTCGCTTACCAAAGTTTCTCCTGTTCAGGTCTCTATATTGGCTTATATCAATACTGTAATTTCTATTTTTTTAAGCTGGCTGATTCTTGATGAAAAAATTTCCGGTAAATTCATCATTGCAGCAGTACTTATTATTCTAGGGGTTTTTGTTATTAATTACAACCCGGCAATGTTTAAAAAACAAAGAATAGCTTCATAAAGCAGAAAATAATCTCAATAATCTCAGCCGGCCTATTCCGCTGTTTTTTAATGCATTAAACACAATTAAAATCAGATCTGTTGTGCACGGTTTCATATTTCCTTCATTTTTCTTATATTGGATACTCCAACCTATACAATATGCTGAAAAACACATTTTTTTTATTTCTGGCAGCTTCTTTTCTATTGGTAAGCTGCGATTACAAAGAGAAGGAAAAGAACCTGACAGACAGGGAAAAACAATTATTAGAGAAAGAAAAAATATTCGCTAAAAAAGAATCCGAGTATCAATCGCTCCTGAAAATGAGAGACAGTATTTTTGCGAAAAAAGATTCTGTAGTGATCGCTGCATGGCCCGCAGAAATTGCAGGTCCATGGAACGGAAAAGTAATCTGTACAGAATCCAGCTGCAGCGAATATGCTGTGGGTGATCAGCGTACTGATATTTGGGAATTTGATAATGATTCTACCCAGCCCATTACGAAAATTATCAATAACAATAATCTGGTAAGGCTGTATACGGGCAAGTTTGAAAATAATGAGATCAGACTGTCTTTCAAAACCGATTCTACAGCGAAAAAGAATGTAGAAATGAGCGTTCTTCTTAATGATATTTCGGACAACAAGATCAAAGGTACAAGAACCATCACTTCTGATGGCTGTACCGCGAAGTTCTCTGTTGAATTAGTACGTTCCACAAAATAAACACTTATGATTTTACTGAGTATACACAACCTGAGTCTTCCTATAGAAGATCCTGTACTGAAGTTCCTGCTGGTACTGGTTATCATCCTGGCAGCACCGCTGCTGTTAAATAAAATTAAAGTTCCGCATCTTTTGGGACTTATCATCGCCGGGGCAATCATTGGTCCGAACGGATTCAATGTACTGTCCAGAGACAGCAGTATTGTCGTAACCGGGACTACCGGGCTGCTTTACATTATGTTTCTGGCAGGGCTTGAGATTGATATGGGAGATTTCAAAAAAAACAAATGGAAAAGTCTTACCTTCGGTATCTATACCTTTACGGTTCCTTTTATCCTGGGATACCTGGGCGGCTATTACCTTCTTCACTTCTCCATGCTGACTTCTATTCTGTTTGCCAGTCTTTTTTCATCCCATACCCTTATCGCTTATCCATTGGTAAGTAAGTTGGGAATTGCAAAAAACAAGGCTGTTAATATTACAGTCGGAGGTACAATGATCACAGATATTCTTGCCTTATTGGTTCTTGCCGTGATTGTGGGAATGTCCCAGGGAGATGTAGGAACTGAATTTTGGGTCAAATTGTCCGTCTCCTTTGTAGTTTTTGCATTAATTGTATTAATTGTATTTCCCATTATAGGACGCTGGTTTTTCAAAAGAGTGGATGATAAAATCTCACAGTATATTTTTGTGCTGGTCATGATTTATCTGGCTGCCATGCTGGCTGAGCTGGCCGGCGTAGAAGCTATTATAGGAGCATTCTTTGCAGGACTGGCTTTAAACAGACTTATTCCCCATACTTCTTCTTTAATGAACAGAGTTGAGTTTGTGGGAAATGCCATCTTTATTCCTTTTTTCCTGATCAGTGTGGGAATGCTTATTGATTTCAAAGTATTCTTCAAAAGCTGGGAAACCCTGGAAGTTGCAGGAATTATGCTGGCAGCGTCTATCGGAGGAAAGTATCTTTCTGCTGTAGCGACTCAAAAAACATTTAGGCTGACTAAAGAAGAAGGAAAACTGATCTTCGGACTGAGCTCTGCTTCAGCGGCAGCGACACTGGCTTCAGTAATGGTAGGATACAACATCATCCTTTCTGAAACTGAAACCGGAGAGCCTGTAAGATTGCTGAATGAACACGTATTGAACGGAAGTATTTTGCTGATTCTTATTTCATGTACCATCTCCTCTTTCATTTCCATGGCGAGTGCTCAGAAAATTGCGGAAAGCGATAATGAAGACACCGTATCCGGAAATACACATGAGGAAGAGAATATTCTTTTAGCTATCAATCATGAAGCCACTGTTGAGAGAATGGTAAATCTCGGGATACTGATTAAAGCGCATTCCAATACGGAAGACCTTTTTGCCCTGAATGTCATTAATGAAGATAAGAATGAGTCTTCGGTAAAGAATGCCGAGAAACTTCTCCACCAGGCAGCCGATGCAGCCGCAGCCGCTGACGTTAAACTACAGGCCTTAAAAAGATATGACAATGATGTCATTAATGGGGTGAGTAACGTTATTAAAGAACAGAAAATCACAGATCTGATCATAGGACTGGAAGATGAAAAAGGATTCTCTCCGTCTTTCGTATATAATCTTTACAATGGTTATCTGCAGAATGATGATGTGAATGTATTGGTATATCATGCGGCGCAGCCACTTTCCACCATAAAAAAATATGCGGTAATGATTCCTGAAAATGCCCACCAGGAAGCAGGATTCTTCCATGCATTGCTGAGGGTGTGGAATATTGCCAGAAACTCCGGAGCCACAGTTGTTTTCTATGCTCCGGAAAACATTCTTGACATTCTTCAGAAAATCATTAAAAAAGCCAATATAGAAGCTGAATTCATTATTATGAATACATGGCAGGACGGCGAAAGAACGGCTGCCGAGCTGAAAGATGATGAAGCCCTGATCATTCTGATGGCTAAACGCGGTATGAAATCTTACATTCCAAGAATGAGACTGATTCCGGAACTTCTGAACAGGAACCTGAAAGATAACAATTACCTTCTGATTTTCCCATTCTCAGAATATGATAAAAACAGCCCGGAAATACGTTCTGTAGGCAATCATGGGGATTTTGTAGAAATCGGGAATGTGATTCAGAAGATTTTTAAGTAAGAGATTGGAAGCTGGAAGAGGAATGGTGGGGGTTATCTATGGCAAATAATCACTTTTTCTTACATCATCAAATATTGATTCATCAATAGGATCGGCCCGATATAAACAACATGCATGCATTTGGCTTTGGCCGAAACCTAAAATTAAGTTTTGGTTAAAGCCAGTTGAATTTATAATCATTTATAGACGAACAGGCTAAAGCCCGTTTCTATTGAATTGATGGCAGGCAATATAAAAACGGAGCTGCTTTTAAAGATAAAAGCAGCTCCGTTTTTATTATTTTAAACTGATTACTCAGCAATCACTCTTACCATTCCCTTCACCATAACAAGCTTTTCCATAAGCTCTTCTCTGGAATCTGCAAGAACATTGATATGTCCCATTTTTCTTCCTGGTTTGGTTTCGGTTTTCCCATATAAATGGATGTACGTTTCAGGTAACTTAAGAACATCTTCCATTCCTTCATAGACTACTTTTCCTGCGTATCCTTCTGCTCCAACAAGATTCAGCATTCCGCTGTAAGTAATGGCATCAGTATCAGCTAAAGGTAAGTTTTTTACCACACGGTACATCTGCTCAAACTGGGAATTCGTATTTCCTTCCTGGCTCTGGTGTCCTGAATTGTGAAGTCTCGGAGCCGTTTCATTCACCCATACTTTTCCTTCTTTGTCAAGGAATAATTCAATGGCGAATAATCCCGGAGAATTTACGGCATTCAAAAATTTCTCTGTGATAGAATCAATCTGGTTCTGAACATCTTCTGTAAGAAGTACCGGACATACATTGAAATCTAAAAGATTAAGCTTTGGATCAGCCACCATTTCCGTTACAGGGAAAATATTGGTTTCTCCTTTCTCATTTCTCGCTACAATGACAGAAAGCTCTTTATCAATATCTACAAGACTCTCAATGACAGAAGCCTCAGTCCATAAATGCTGATAGTCTTCTTCCGTTTTAATGACCTGTACTCCTTTCCCGTCATATCCTCCTGTATTCATTTTCTGAACAAATGGCAATGGCATGATCACCTTTTCATCGCTGCTCCATACCACCTGGAATTCCGGACTGGGAATATCATGAGCTTTATAAAATTCTTTCTGAAGGATCTTTTGCTGGATTGTTTTGATGATATTGGCATTAGGAACAACTTTTATTCCCTGTTTTTCAAGTTCGGCCAACGCATCAGCATTTACATGTTCTATTTCAATGGTTACAACATCTTTGTCTTTTCCGAAGTTCAGCACCGTTTCATAATCATTGAAATTTCCCTGCGTAAAATACGAGATATTATGACATGGTGCATCAGAAGCCGGATCGAGGGTATAAAACTCATCATCATATTTCAGTGCACTTTGTATCAGCATTCTTCCCAGCTGTCCGCCTCCCAGAATTCCTATTTTCATTTTTTATTTTTATTAGATTTATTTTTATTGGATTTTATCAATTTTTAAATAACCAAGTCCCATAGGGTTTTCCTGATTTTCAGCATCAGATTTTTTAAGAATGATGGAATACTTTTCCTTCATCTGAGCCGGAAGAATATCACTTACATTGAAAATATCATCGATATCCACTCCATGTTTATCATCAATATGACTTACCGCTCCTTCAAATCCCATGGTCTGATAAAACTCAGTAGCTTTTGCTCTTTTTACAATTTCACCCATAGACTGCCCTACCATCAGGTGCTGTTCATGAAATTCTTCAAAGAAACCAGGCTTATATCCTCCTAAATTGAGGAAAAACAGCTGATCCTCTGATGTTTTTTCTCCTTTTTCTACAATCTCCACTTCATACCCGTCAGCAAACTTTACTTCCTGATAACAGTCCAGATGGATTTTTCCCTCTGCTTCCTTCCAAAAGTCTTTTATATCCGGAACCAGATCTTTAAGGTGTTCCGCTATTCCGAAGAAAACATCATGCTGCTCAATATTTCTTCCTTTAGGAGTTGCCCCAAGGATGATATAAAATAATTTCATTACGTTTTTCATGCATACAAAAATACGTTAAATTTATCTTTTTCAAATGTTTGGCAGACTAGTACAATAATTTTATATTTGTAACATTATTTGTAGTATGTCAGAAATTATCATACTCTTCCTTGGTGCAATTTCCGCGGGTCTTTTGGGCTCACTTACAGGTCTAGGAGGGGGAGTTATTATCATTCCTTTATTAACGCTTGGTTTTGGCGTTCCCATGCATTATGCTATCGGTGCTTCACTTATTTCTGTGATCGGAACCTCTTCCGGTGCGGCTGTAGCTTTTGTAAAAGAAGGTTTTACCAATATGAGAATCGGGATGTTTCTCGAGATAGCCACCACAGCGGGAGCTATTGTTGGTGCCTTGGTTTCGGGAATGCTTAACCCGAATACCATTGGAATTATTTTTGCAAGCATTCTTCTTCTTACAGTTATTTTAAATCTTAAAGGCAAGCCTGACCACCAGGAGCCGCTGATTAAAGGAAGCCTGGAAGAAAAACTAAAATTGTACGGAACATTTCCTGATAAAGGGGTTTTGAAAAACTATTCCGCAAGAAATACAGTTCCAGGATTTTTAATGATGATGTTTGCAGGGGCAATGTCCGGTCTTTTAGGAATAGGTTCGGGTGCGTTAAAGGTACTGGCAATGGACAATATGATGAAACTGCCTTTCAAAGTATCTACAACGACCAGTAATTTTATGATTGGAGTAACGGCAGTAGCGAGTGCACTGATCTATTTCCAGAGAGGAGAAATCATTCCTGTGATCGTAGCTCCTGTACTGATAGGTGTTGTGATTGGGAGTTTTATCGGTTCAAAAACACTGATGGTATCCAAGACCAAAAAATTAAAAATATTTTTTGCCATTGTGATTACCATTCTTTCAATTTACATGATGTATAACGGGATCAACAAAAGCTTCAGATAATGAAAAAGAATTTTACAGATGTAGATCTGAACCGTTCCGTAGGAAATCTTCTGAGACTGGGCGTTATTCTATCTGTGGCTACATCACTGATCGGTTTTATCAAGCTGTTTATTGAAGGCTTTAAAATGCCTGAAAAATATACCAGCCTTGTCGTAGGCACATCTTCTGAAAAAGTATGGGGACACTTCTGGAATTCTCTGTGTAAAGGAGAAGGGATGGCTATTATTCAGCTGGGTATTCTTCTCTTGATCTTCACTCCTTTGATGAGGATTGTTTTTGCTTTAATCGGTTATTTAAAAGAAAAAGACTACGTGTATGTAGTCATTTCTTCCATTGTTTTGGCAATTATGGCTGTAAGCTTCTTTGCAGGCTACGCCCACTAATTTTTACATTTCATAAAATTCCAGCGGCAGCTGATCGGGATCCTGGGTAAAGAAAAATTCTTTTCCGGTGAATTCGTCGATACGGATTTCTTCACAGCTTAATCCTTTTTCCATCAGCTCATTTCGCTTTTCCGAAACATTTTCAACAGAAAAAGCGAGATGTCTTAGGCCACATGCTTCGGGACGTGACGGGCGTTGCGGAGGATCAGGAAAGGAAAATAACTCTATCACATAATGATCCCCGATTGCCAGATCAAGTTTATAGGACCGCCTTTCCTCGCGGTAGACTTCCCGGATGATATTCAGATTTAAAATTTCTGTATAAAACTTCTTTGAAACTGTGTAATCAGAGCAAATAATGGCAATATGATGAATTTTCATTTTTTTACTGTTTAAACTTTATCATTGTATCTCTTTGCAGCTATCTTTTCTTCTCGTATCAATAATATACTGAATTTTCCATTCATTATTCTGTTTTACCAGCTGAAAACTGTTAGCTCCACAATGTGATAATTTTCCCTTTAAATAAAAAGAATAAGGAGTAAACACGCTTGCCAGGTTTCCGTCTGTATGAATGGCTTCTATGGTAATCCTTTCATCCAGTTCTCCTTTTGAAAATTTAGAAACCGAAGCAATGAAATCCTGTATGCTGTCACTTTTTACAATACCGTCTTTTGTTATGGTCTGGAGAACTGCATTTTCTGCAAAGGCCGATTTTACCAGTTCTGGATCTGCATTTTTCATGCCAAGGAATACGTTACGGATAGGCTTTTCAATATCCTGATTTTGCTGGCCAAAAGCTGAAATACTGATCAGAAGAAGAAATACAGTTATTTTATTCATACAATAGATTTAGATTAATAAAAATAGATAAAATAAAATTTAAATTGATTAATACATTTTAAAATTCATTTTCCTTAAATTGCAGCAAAATTATTTCAGATTTTTCATATGTGGATTATTTATATGGCACTGGCCATACTTTTGCTGGTCATGACTATATTACCGAAAATTCAGCATTCTCACTGGATATTCAGGGTTCCTGAATTCGCAAAAATACAGGTCACCTATCTTATATTTTTCACTTTTATATTAGGCTTTTTCAGTCATTCTGGAGAATATCTGTGGTATAGCCAGGGGCTTTTATTTATTCTGTTTGTTCATCACAGCAATACCCTCATCAGGTATACGCCCCTTTATCCTGTAAAAAAACACAGACAGCAGCACAAATCCTCAGATAAGCTGCGCTTTATATCGGCCAACGTTTATCAGTTCAATAAGGAATATGACCGATTCGCCAAACTTATAAAAAAATACAATCCGGATTTTTTCATGACTATGGAAAGTAACGGCGATTGGGAAAAAGCAATGAGATCGCTGGAAAAAGAATATCCTTACCAGCATAAAGTGACTCTTGAAAACACCTACGGTATGCATTTCTATTCAAGAGTTGAAATTAAGGAAGCCAGAACTCATTATTTTGTTGCAGATGATATTCCAAGTATTGAGATCCATATGAAAACTGCTGATGGTTTTTCTTTTGTGTTCTTTGGCGTTCACCCGCCGCCGCCGAGTCCTACCGAGGAGGAAACCTCAAAGGAAAGAGATGGTGATCTTTTAAGTACTGCCAAGCGTGTGAAAGACATCAAAGAGCCTGTTATTGTGGTAGGCGACTTTAATAATGTTGCCTGGTCAAGATCATCTGTACTTTTCAGAAAAACAAGTCATCTTATAGACCCGAGAGTGGGACATTCTTTTGTTTCTACCTTTCATGCAAAGTACCGTTTTTTAAGGTTCCCTATTGATCTGATGTTTCACAGTGAAGATATTTTTATTAAACAGCTGAAGACACTGGAAAATTTTGGTTCAGACCACCTGCCGGTATACTGTGAGTTTTTTATAGATCATCACAATGATGAACAGGAAGAACTGATAGAAACGGCAACTTCCGAAGAAAAAGCTGAAGCTGAAGTCATGATAAAGGAAGGAAAGCAGGAAGATGGTGAACGGGAAGCTGTTGTTACTGAGGACTGAGCATAAAAAAGTGGGCTAAAGCCCACTCTTATTGAATATTTGTTATTTAAAAATTCATTACATCCTTCACTACTCCATTTTTCTGAGTGTGCTGTAATAATTCAGCTTCAATGAAGATTTTAATCTGTTCTTCAGAGCCATTACTTGGGAAGAGAAGGTGAACATTAGCTCCAGCATCCAGCGTAAAGAATAAGGGATATCCTGTTTCTCTTCTAAAATCCCAGATTTTATTGATCACTTCCAGCGTACCCGTTTTCATTAGAATAAAAGCCGGTTCGCTCATCATCATCATCGCATGTAGTGTAAGTGCTTCGTGCTCTACTAATTTGATAAAGCTTTCCATATCCCCGTTTTTCAGAATCTCCTTCATCGGAACAAAATTTTCTCTGGCTTCCTGGAATCTTCTTTCTGCATAGGGATTGGTATTCATCAAACCATGCCCTACCGTTGAAGAAACACTCTTCTGTCCTTCGTGGATCAGCAAAACCCAGTCGTTAAAACTTTTGAATACTTCATGAATTTCAGCATCCGGATATTGTACTCCGAACAAATCTGAACTTTCTTCTACCTCATCAGTTTTTCCCCATACGACGAGTCCGTTATATAAGCTTCGGCATGCGCTTCCACTTCCTAATCTTGCTAAAAATGAAGCCTTTCTTAAAGATTCTTCCTCAGAAGTTTTTCCTGTAAATGAAGCATCCAATGCCATCAGACATTTTGCAATGGCCCCAAATCCTGAAGCTGAGCTCGCAATTCCTGAACTGTGCGGAAATGTATTTTCTGTTCTAATAATATATTTCCCTTTTAAAATCCATGGAAGGTACTGCGCTATATTTCTGAAATATTTCTCAATTTTCTCAGCAAATTTCACCTCTTCATTTCCCGCCAGAAACGTCTGCACTGAAAAAGGTTCATTCGCAGTAAACTCCATTGAAGTATTGGTTTTGCAATGGTTCAATGTATAACTGATACTAGGGTTGGCAGGAATCTGATCAGCATATTTCCCCCAATATTTAATCAGCGCAATATTAGACGGACAGCTCTCTGTAGCCGTTTGTGTATGAATATTGAAATCATCTTTTCCTATAAAATCTTGTGTCGTCATAGTTTAATTTAAGTCATTATTTTGAACCACCCCGTCAAAATTCTTTGAATTTTCGCCACCCCTCCAGGGGAGAGGAATTTTCACATCTCCAGTTGTAATTAAACGTGAAAACAGGAGATCAAAAACTTTAATACATCTTCTCTATAATATCCGCGTATTTTTTGATCACTACATTTCTCTTGACCTTCAATGTAGGAGTAATTTCTCCTGTATTGATATCAAATTCTGCCGGCATCAAAGTGAATTTCTTCACTTTTTCATAATCCGCCAGATGGCTTTGCAGTTCTTTAATTTTTTCTTTATAGAGATCGATTATCTTTTCATTTTTTACCGCATCTTCCCAATTCTTAAAAGGAATATTATTTTTCCTGATATAATCCTGTAAAAACTCAAAATTAGGAACAATCAATGCAGAGACAAACTGTCTTCCTTCTGCAATCAGCATAATCTGCTGGATAAAATTATTATTGGTCAGAAGATTTTCAATCTGTTGCGGAGCGATATATTTTCCGTTGGAAGTTTTCATCAGGTCCTTAATTCGGTCTGTAATAATCAGGTTGCCTTTATCATCAAATTTTCCGGCATCACCGGTTTTGAACCATCCGTCTTCTGTAAACACCTTTTGGGTTTCTTCAGGCTTATTATAATACCCTTTCATGATTCCGTTGCCTCTGGCCAGGATTTCATCATTTTCTCCGATACGCATTTCCACTCCCGGCAATGGTTTTCCGCTGGTGCCGTGTTCAAAATGAGTTAAAGGAAAAAGGGTCAATGTAGCTGTGGTTTCCGTTAATCCGTATCCAACAGTTACGTGAATTCCTACTGATTCAAAAAAGCGGGTAACTTCCGGTGACAAAGAGGCTCCGCCACAAGGTAAAAACCAAAGTCTCCCACCCATTTTATCTTTAATTTTGCTGAAAACCAGCATATCTGCAACAGATTCCTTAAATTTTAATCCAAAAGGAATCGGTTTTTCATTTCTTCTCAATTCTGCAGTTTCCCATCCGGTTTTAAGTGCCCAGTCAAAGATTTTTTTCTTTAAAGATGAACCTTCTTCCGCTTTTTCTAAAACTCCTGCATATACTTTCTGAAAAAATCTCGGTACGGCACACATCGCTGTAGGCTTTACTTCTTCCAGTGCTTTGGCTACATTTTTAGGATCTTCAAGGAAATAAACGCGGGCACCGCCATATAAACAGAGTAAGCTCCAGCTTCTCTCAAAAACATGGCTTAAGGGTAAAAATGCCAGTGAAAGCTCTTCTTCAAAGTTTTTAAACTTAAAAAATTCAAAATGAGAATCGAAAGCTTTGATGAAATTTCCATGGGTAAGCATTACTCCTTTCGGAATTCCGGTGGTTCCTGAAGTATAGATCAATGTGGCTGTATCATCATTTTCCTTCTTACAGATTTCCAGTTCCGGTGAAGCTTTAGCAATAAAGTCTTCAAGATAAAAACTGTTGAGCTCCTTCTTGATCCACACAGCTTTTTTGGAAACAATAATTATTTCCAGGTTATTTTCTTCTTTATGTAAAAATTCAAGACAGGCATCATACTGCATCTGGTTTCCCACTAAAACAGCTTTAGCCCCTGAATCATTAATGATATGTTCTGCCTGCTCGGCATTATTGGTGGAATAGATGGGCACCGTAATAGCACCGATAGCCATTGAAGCCAGATCCATGATCATCCATTCGGAGGAGTTATCTGAATAAATAGCGACTCTGTCATTCTCCTGAACTCCAGCTTCCTGTAACGCATTCGCTGTTTTAAAAATAATCTCACTGAATTTTTTCCAGCTCAGCTCTTTCCAGGCTGCATCTTTCTTTTTAAATCCGATAGCCGCTTTTATGGGATGTTTTTCTACATTTTTAAGGATAATTGCCTCTGCAAGATTCATTTCTTCAGCTTTTTGTCGTTAATATAATTGTTCAGGTGAAAGTCTATGCTTTCTTTTACAGGAATAAACTGATAGTTCAGTTTTTCTTTGACTTTTTGGTTGGAAATGGTGTTGAATGAAGATATGGCCTCAATATTTGATTTGGTAACCATTCTGAGTTTTGGAATCAGCCATCCGAAAAGAGTATTGCCTATTCTTCCGATATTTAATACAGGCTGCGAAAGAATTCTGGCATCTTTAAGTCCCAGCCGGGTTCTGACCTGTTTGGCAAGGTCAGCATATCTGTTATTTTCAGCGACAATGATAAAACGTTCCCCGAAAAAGTTATTTTCCATCAGCCCGATTGCGGTATTGGCTACATCTCTCACATCAACATAGGCAGAACCACCCGAAAAAGTAAAGCTATTGTCTTCGAAGGTTGAGAAAAGCTCACCGCTGCTTTGGTTCCAGTTTCCGCTTCCTATAATCATTCCCGGATTGATAATGACTACATTAAGGCCTTCTGCTGAAGCCCTCCATGCTTCCATTTCGGATAAATGTTTTGAAATAGCATAGGCAGAGTGTTCCAGCTTCGGATTAAAATCAGAATCTTCGTCCAACTCTCCTTTTTCATTAAAATTATCAAGAACAGCAACAGAGCTTACATGGAGAAATTTTTTAACATCTGATCCTTCACAGGCAAACAAAAGATTCTCTGTACCTTTGATATTTGTGCGGTACATTTCTTTTTTATCTTTTGGATGAAAACTTACTTTTGCAGCACAGTGATACACCTCATCTACACCCTGAAGTGCAGTTTGCAGAGAATCGAGATCATCAAAATCTACGTTTACCCATTCGATTTTGTTGAAAAAATCGTCAGGATTCTCTGTATAAAAGCTGTATGAATGCCTTACTTCGTTTAAATTGCTGCCCGGCCGTTTGGAAGCACGTACATTTTTACCTCTTTTAAGAAGTTCCAGTACAATTATTCTTCCCAGAATTCCGGTAGCACCTGTTACAAAAATCATTAATTATTTACTTGATTGCTGACTAAAATATAACAATATTTTCTATCCGGCAATTCTTTCCGGATCAGTGAAAATTCATTAGAAAAACTGCTTCTGCAAATTTGCGATTTTTAAAGCATAATTCAACTTTATTTAACCAATATTATCATTCAAAAATCTATAAACCGGAAAAATTTTAGCTGCAGCAGGTAAGTAAATATAAAAGTCCTGAAAGAATTGACAACTTTCAGGACTTCTATTATAAAAAAGCACTTTATTTTAAGCCATTACTTCATTATTTCTTCTTGGAGCCTTATCACAAAGAACATCTGCAATGCTTTTGGAAATGAGATTTCCTTCTGTAAGATTATCCAGCCAGAAAAATTCTCCTGCAGCATTGATCTCGATGAAATAATATTCGTCTTCAGGGGAAACAATCATGTCTATTGCCCCATAATCTACATTGTAAATATCAAGCAGCTCAAGCAGTTTTGCCTCCACATCTCCCGGAAGTTCGGTTCGGGTCCATTTATCAATCAGGTTGACTCCATCTTTTCGCCAGTCTATTTTTGCATCTTCAGACTGCTGGGAATCTATTTCAAATGCATAAACGTCTCTTCCTACAATGGTAATACGAAGTTCTTTTTTCTTTTGAATCATCTGCTGAAACTGCATCGGACAATACAGCAGTGAATCCAGCTCTTCCAGTTTATCTTCACCCACAACGTTGGTAAATACTACATTTTCGACACCGTTTTCATAGATGGCAAAGCCGGTCTGCATTTTAGCCACTACATTCTGATGCTTCAGAATAAATTGTCTTGCTTCATCAGGATTATTGGTAAGGCAGGTTGCGGGAATGGTAAGACCCAATTTATCTGCAATTTTCAATTGTTCTTCCTTGCTGTCAAGTCTTCGGTACACGCTGGGTTTACCTAAAGAATACGCATCTACTGATTCGAAGAATCCAAAAAGTGTATTTCTGATCTCTCCCATTGCGGCACCGTAAAACTTAGAGTCCATTTCTTCTTTTAAGCCTTTTCCGATGTTATAGGCTCTTCTGTACCAGATGGCTGAAATATCATCTAAACGATGTTTTGCATCAGGGGTTTCAAGAAAACTTACCCATTCTCCATCCTGAAAAATAGTGGACAGCTTATTTTGTAAAGGATATACATCCACATCAAAGCGAATGACTTCACAGTTATTTTTTTCAATGTATTCTGTTACTTTTTCAATAGAAAAATTATCTGCGGTATGAGTGATAATTAAAATTTTATTCATGGAAATTGATTCTTTTGATAAGATTGTCGGCAATTCTTTCTGCAATGGGAAACCCCAGTTCTTTCTGCAGCATTCCCCATTCTCCCTGGGGGTTGACCTCAAGAAAATAATAGGCTCCGTCTCTTCCCTTAATCATATCGATAGCTCCTAGATAAAGCCCCATTTCCTTCATCATGGAAGTGAGATTGACTTTAACAGAATCAGGAAGGTCATATGCTGACCAGAAATACCCTTCCCGTGCTACTCTCCAATCTGCATTTTCGCTGTTATTGATCTTTCCTGTGAAGAAATCACCATCTATATAGACAATTCTCAATTCGTATTCTTTGTCAATATAGGGCTGGAAGATCATCGGACAATATGCAATATCGGAAAGATGCTTAAGCGATTCTTCTTCAATAATGGTGGTGGAAATCATATTTTCACCTGACATTGTTTTCGCGGTGACTCCATGAAGCTTTGCAATGGCTTTTCCGTGACAGTACTGATGGAAAAATGTTGTTATTTTTTTTTCATCATTGGAGAAAATGGTTTTAGGAACAGTTAAGTTATTTCTTTGTGCTGTTTTCAGTTGAAATATCTTATTACCATCTGCTTTTTTTTCATTTTCATAAGGGTTGATCCAGGGAATATCTTCCAGGGCAGTTATCAGATTGTATCTCAGGCTTCCATATTCGTTGAGAAAGATTCTTTCATAATCCTGATCCAATTCTTCAGGGGCACTTATTCTCCAGGCTTTTCTATGCCATACTCCTTTAATATCATCAGAATGGATGCTGTTTCCGGATTCATCTGTCAGTTCAAATGAATTTTCGTGGATGCTGATCTTCTGAAGATGGTTTAGCCGGTCAGAATTGAGTCTGAAATAGGGAATATTCTGTGATGCCAGATATTCAAAAAAGATATCGATATTATAAAAATCCTGGGAGTGGGTGATGCAGAGAATCATTTGCCGGTTTTATTAAAAAGGGAAACTTAATGTTTAAGCTTCCCTTACTATTTATTTAATATTCTATTTTCTCTTACAGTGGAACAATGATAGTGTCATCATCACCGTCAGACGGATATTTCAGCGTGTGCATCATATCGTCTTGCGGAGAGGTTACAACATCTACTGCCGGCTTTGTAATTACATCTCTTTCAGGAATTGTAATATCACCTCCTCCTTTTACCGTTTCTGGGTCCTTAACCTGTTTTTCCAGGAATGATGCGAAAAACGGTTTCTTCTTTGAGTTATTGCTTTTCATAATGTTTTAGTTTTGTTTGATTTATAACTAGTTAAGCTTGATGTATATTTCTTACACGTCTAAAACATCCTCATCTCCGTCAGAAGGATATTTCATGGTTACATTGTCATTATCAGGCTTTGTAACACTGTCCTGAAGAGCTGTCGTGATCTGATCATTGATTGTTGTAGTAATCTGATCTGTAAGCACGGAAGTAATTCCTCCTCCTTTTACTGTTTCAGGATCTTTAACCTGTTTTTCTAAGAATGACGCAAAAAACGGCTTCTTTTTTGAATTTTTGTTTTCCATAAGTTAATATTTTTATTGTTTTGGAAATCCAAAGTACAAAAAATTCAAGTCATGGAGAAATAATATCATGTTTTAATAAAATTTTAACACAATATCTAAAATCAAAGTATAAAATCAATTTAAACCAAGAAATTCTTTCACAACATTTGCAAAATCAACCGGATTTTCAGCCTGCACCCAATGTCCGGCATTTTTTACCGTTACCACTTTGGCTTTAGGGAACTGCTGCTTGATTCCGAATTCGTCCTGCGGCAGGATATAATTGGATTTTGCTCCTGCTATAAAAAGGGTTTCACCTTCAAAAACTCCGAATTTAATTGCGTTGGATACAAATTCAGTATATTTTTCAGATAAAGTTTTAAGGTTGAATCTCCAGCCCAGTTTTTTATTGTCATCCCAATACAGGTTTTTCGTTAAAAACTGCACGGTAGATCTTTCCGGGATGTATTGGTTCAAAACTGCTTCCACTTCATTTCTGGAAGTTACCGTATCAAAATCAACGGTTTCCAGCGCTTTGATAATTCCCTGGTGATGCGGCGGATATGCCTTGGGTGAAATATCTACAACAATCAGTTTTTCAACGCGTTCAGGATATTTTATCGCAAACTGCATCACAGCTTTTCCTCCTAAAGAGTGTCCTAAAATGTGTGCTTTCTGAATTCCGTAATGATCCATATAATGCGCAATATCGTCTGCAAGATCATCATGGGACATATTTTCTGAGTGAAAGCTTCTTCCATGATTCCTAAGGTCGATCAGATGCACCGGAAGATATTCTCCCAGATCTTTTCCAAAGCTACCCCAGTTGTCAAGCATTCCAAATAATCCGTGAAATACTAAAAGCGGCGTATTGGTTAGATTTTCGCCGAATATTTTTGAGTTTAAAATTTCCATTTTCTTAGAAGTTAGAGGTGAGAAATGAGAAGTTAGACCAGAGACGAAGTTTTACTAACTTCTCATCTCTAACTTCCAGTTTCTTATTAATTACCATTTTGCCAGTCTCTTCAGATACGCCTGAACTGTATTTTCCAATCCCATATAAAGCGCTTCAGAAACCAAAGCATGCCCGATAGATACTTCCAATAAGTTTGGAATGGTATCGGCAAAGTATTTCAGGTTTTCTAAGCTCAGATCATGACCGGCATTGATTCCCAATCCAAATTTATTGGCTTCAACAGCTGTATCATAATAAGGTTTTACAGCCTGCTCTTTATTGGTCAGATAATTTTTTGCGTAAGCTTCTGTATACAGTTCTATTCTGTCTGCGCCAGTCTTAGCTGCATATTCTACAAGCTCAGGTAGAGGATCCAGAAAAATTGAAGTACGGATTCCTGCATTTTTAAACTCTGCAATGATTTCTGTAAGGTAATCAAGATGTTTTTTAGTATCCCAGCCTGCATTGGAGGTAATGGCATCGTCAGCATCCGGAACTAAAGTTACCTGCTCAGGCTTCACATCCAATACCATATCAATGAAACTCTGATGAGGATTTCCTTCAATATTAAACTCAGTCGTAACCAACGGCTTCAGATCATAGACATCTTTTCGTGTGATATGCCTTTCATCAGGCCTTGGATGGATGGTAATTCCCTGTCCTCCGAATTCCTGAATTTTTACAGCAGCTCCTGTAACACTTGGGGTTTCACCTCCTCTTGCATTTCTTAACGTCGCAATTTTATTAATGTTTACGCTTAGTTTTGTCATTGTTATTTTAGATGTTAGATATGATATGTTAGAAGCCGGAAGCCGGAAGCTGGAGGTAAACCAGACTTTGTACTTCTATTGGTCTTTCTAAATTCATTATCATTTAAAGTTTAATTAAATTTTGTTTAAAAGTGGCAGAAACGTCCAGCTTTCCTCTTCTGTCTTCCCGCTCTTTTACACTTTCACGCTTACCTGCATCACCTGAAGCTCAAATTCTTTTGAAGCCACCAGCAGATGGTCAAAAATATCTGCCTGAATCTGCTCAAAACGTTCCCATTTTGAATCATTGGCAAAACAGTATACTTCAAGAGGAAGTCCTTGCGGGGTAATGTCCAGCTGGCGTACCATCCGGGTTCCGTTTTTATCAATATCAGGATCGTTTTCAATATATTTCTGTGCATAATATCTGAAAACACCGATATTGGTAAGCTGCCTTCCATTCACGATCTTATCTCTATGTTCCAGGCTTTCTTTTTCTTTTTTGATTTCAGAAGTTCTTTCTTCCAGATAATCTGAAATTAGATTTATTTCCTTTAAACGTTCAATATCTTCATCCGTCAGGAATTTAAAAGAATTGATATTAAAGTAAATTGATTTTTTTATTCTCCTTGTATTGGATTCGGACATCACCTGCATATTTTTGATCTCGGTAGTCATCAGATCATAGGTAGGAATGGTGGAAACTGTTTTATCAAAGTTGGTGATTTTGGTGGTCAAAAGGTTGATTTCCGTAATATTTCCTTCAATGCTGTATTTGGGAATGCCTACCCAATCCCCTACTTTCAGGTTTTTTGAAGTGGCAACGTGAAGACCTGTTACAAATCCTAAGATGGTATCTCTGAAAACCAATACCAAAACAGCTGTAATAGCTCCCAGGCTTCCAACGATAGTGGTTCCTTTGATTCCAAAAATCACGCAAAGTCCTACTACTGTAAATATGAAGAGTCCTAAAATTTTTACAGTTTCTGAAATGGCATTAAGTGCCATAATTTTGTAGAAATCCTGTTTAATGCTGAAATAATTTCTGAAAGCAGTCAGCGATCTGTAGAGCATTCCTGCCAATATCAATACCAGCCCAAGATTGATACATCTTATAATAAAAATGGTGGTCTTCGGCAACGCATTTTCAGGAAATATGGATCCCTGAATCCCAGCAACAGCAATTAAAGCAGCAAAATGGGCTACAGAATTGGTGATTTTCGACTGATAAACAGATTTTAAGATCGGAAACTTCTGTTCATTATGAAATAACCTGAAGACCGAATTGATGATGAACTTAAAAACAAAATCAGTAACTAAAAACAGGACAAGAAGTAAACTTAGTTTTACAATAATATGAAAAACCCAGTCCAGCCCGGAGGGTGAAATCCGGGTAATATAAATGTAAAGCTGCTCGCTTAGCTCTTGTATAAAGTTTTTGGTTTCTTGTAACTGGTCATTCATTACAGCAAATTTATGAAATTAAGAATCATCATTTTACTATTCACAATCAATTTTCATCCCAAAAGAGATTCATGGGAAGATATTTGATAAAAATCGTTTAAGAATCAAATGATAAAATGTCAAATCTTCTACCCTCCCAAAATTAGCTGCCAATGACAACATCTGTTATTCCACAACCATACCAGCGGAAACATCGGCAAGGCAAAACCCGTTCTTGGATACGTTATCCTAAATAAAATTTTAGAACTCAATTCTGAAAGTGGCTTTTTATAAGGCCACTTTTTTTATATTGCATATATTTTTAAAAAGAATGGATACAACGATTATTAATATTTTCTGCCTTATTCTGTTATTTGTCGGGATCTTGGGAACTTTTCTTCCGGTATTACCCGGACTTTTGCTGAGTATCTGCGGGCTTCTGATTTATAAATTCGGGACCGATGCAGATCTTCCCATGATTTATATCTGGGCGTTCGGAATTCTTACAGCAGCTTCTGTAGTGCTAAGCTATGTCATTCCGGCAAAAACCAACAGAAAATACGGAGGTACGCGCTGGGGAAGCATCGGTTCCGTCATTGGAACCATTGTCGGAATATTTATTCCTATTCCGCTCGGCTTTCTCGTAGGAATGTTTGCGGGGGTATTTATTGGTGAGTTACTTCATGACAGTAAGGACATGAATAAAGCTTTACAATCCACCAAAGGAGCCCTGATTGGGTTCATCTATGGAACCGGATTCAGTTTTGTAGTAGGAGTGGCAATGTTTTTGGTAGTACTACTTAATATGTTTAACGTTATTTAATTAAATATAAGAAACTATGTTCCATAAAGTTATCATACTCAGTCTGGGAATATTTGCATTAACAGGATGCGAGGCCCAAAAGAAATCAAAGGTCAACACAAAAACTATTGAAATGCCTGCAGGTACCAAAACAACAAGCACTAATGATCAGCAGGATGGTATTTTATACTTCAATGAAGGAGAAAATAAATTTTTAAGAGAATACCAGATGAATGTCACATTCAAAGGGGTTTCTGAAGACAGCCGCTGCCCTGAGGGAGTCAATTGTATCTGGGCCGGAGTAGCTCTTGCTCAGGTGGAAGTAATGGGGACTTCTACCCGCCCAATGATCCTGAGCCTTGCCAGCGCAGATTATCCGGGAAGAAATTATCACCAGTCCGCAGAATTCAACGGGTATACGATTACATTACAGGATATTGCACCGTATCCAAAATCACAGGACGGAGCAAAAGCTTTATCCGGAAAATACAAAATCGGGATTACGATAAAAAAAAGAGTTCAATCAGCTGATCCTACCAGGAAATAGGCTTCTTTCCTTTAGAAATAAGATATTCATTAATTTTTGAGAAAGGTTTGCTTCCAAAAAAACCTCGGTGCACAGAAAAAGGAGAAGGGTGTGCCGATTTAAGAATAAAATGTTTAGCCGGATCTATGAGTTCGGCTTTTTTTTGTGCAAAAGCACCCCATAACACAAATACCACATTCTCTTTTTTATCTGAAATTTCTTTAATAATAAAGTTGGTGAATTTTTCCCAGCCCAGATCTTTATGAGAATTAGGTGAATGAGCGCGAACTGTTAATGTAGCATTCAACAATAAACCCCCCTGTCTTCCCCAGTCATCAAGCTCTTTGGAAGTTCTTACCACTCCCAGATCATCTTTCAGCTCTATAAAAATGTTCTTAAGTGACGGCGGTGCAGCTACCTGTTCAGAAACAGAAAAACATAAACCGTTCGCCTGATAGTCATTATGATAAGGATCCTGCCCAATAATCACAACTTCAACATCATCAAAAGGAGTAAGTTCCAATGCTCTGAAAATCTGATTTTTGGGTGGGAAAACTTTGGTAGTTGCATATTCATTCTTCACTTTCTCCCAAAGGGTTGTAAAGTATTCCGTACTCTTTATCGGGGCTAAAATTTCTGTCCAGGTCATATTGCAAAAATAATGATTTAAAATAAGAGCATCAATTATACGTTAAATATCTTCATTTTTCTTTCAATCAGCATATATGAAAAATAAGACAGCAATAAGGAAAGAGATATCAATAACAGATTATTAAGATGATAATTATTTACAATAACAAAATCCTGCTTCTTCACCATATAATGGATAATATACAGCGAATAAGAAATATTCCCTAAAAAATAGACGGCTTTGGTTTCTAAAAACACCTTCAGATAGTTTTGCCTTCCTTCATACAGATATTTTATTATAAATGCTGATAATAAAGGAATAAACAGCAGCCCTTTTTCAACAAACAACATGGATATAAACAATGTGAGAATGCTGTAAATAACCAGGTTTCCTTTCTTTATTTTAAATGGCGGCAATAAGGCTGCCCCAATACCAAGAAAATAGGAAGAAACTGTTCTCAGAAGGGAAACAAGACCATAAGGAAGATCAAGATATCTTGGTGATTCTCCTACCTCCAGCGGAATTTCAGAACCAATGTACAAATGAGGGGGAAGATAAGGAAGTGCAAACCTTACAACCAAACTTGCAATGATTAAAATTTCGCCGCGTATTTTATAATGCAAGACAATCCATAACATAAAAGGGAATATCAAATAGCAAACCCATTCTGTACTTAGCGACCAATAGACTACATTCAGGAGATAATCAGGATTAAAAAAGCATTGTAATAAAGTGGCATTAATCAGAAATCCTGCTATTGAGGTCTTCACTAAAAACAATGCAATAAAAATAACCGATACCATATATACAGGATAAATCCTATTGATTCTTTTTTTGTAAAAAACGTCTATTACGTTATAATTTAAATTTGTAAACTTTTCAGAATAAGATATCGTCAGCAAAAAAGCACTTAACACAAAAAAAATATCAACGGCTACATACCCCTTTCCTACTATATTCTGAATACATTCATTCCTGAAAAAACTAAAATGAAAAAAAGCAACCCATAATGCAACAACCCCTCTCAGTCCCGTTAAAGATTTTACTTCATTTTTCATATGCAATTTCAATCGGCAACAAAGATAGAGAAAAACCTATTCAGATTCATGGGAACCGCCAGAAGCCCTTTGTAAACTAAAAATAATATTATCCGGAAACCCTTCATCTTCCCTTCCCTCCTGCAAAACAAAATGATGCTTTAAAAGAAGTCCTTTCGAATTTTCATTGAATGTATTGGTAATGGCTACAATTTCCTGTAAATGCAATTCATTACATCCGAAATCTAAAACCGCTTTCAAAGCTTCAGACATTATTCCCTGCCTGTGATATTCGGGTAATAACTCATATCCTACTTCCGCTGTTTTCCGGTCTTCAGAAAAATTCCAGAGACAGATAGTCCCGATAAGATTCAGCTGCTCTTTTAAAGAAATTCCCCAATAGAAAGTTTGATTGTTCTGAGTATTTTTCTTAATGGTTAAAATAAACTGAAGAGCATCATAGCTATTTTTTGGTGAGTTCCTACGGACAAACTGATTGATCACTTCATTGCTTCGGATTCGTAAAATATCCTCAACGTAGCTTTCGTTGATATTTCTCAGTAATAATCTTTGGGTTTCCAGTTTCATATCTCAAATTTAATAAAAGCAGCTCGATAATATTAAATTCACAGTTAATTTATTCTGTAAATCTCTCAGATATACGTAATAATCAAAATTCTCACTAAATTTGCACTGTGTATATAGATAAAGAAGATTTAGACGAATTAGAGTTTCCGCAATTGCTCGCGGAAATCTCCCCATTTGCATATTCTCCGAAAACAAGAGAAAAAATTCTTCAACTTCGTCCGATGGAAATAGACGAGGCAGAACTTTCATTAAAAAAAACCTCAGAATATCTGTCCAGTTTTGAAAGTTCAAATGCGATTCCGTTTGATGAATATGAAGATATTGAAAGTGAGCTGAAATTGATGCTGATTGAAAACTACCGTCTGGAAAACGCTGCTTTCATCAAAATAAAAACCATCACGGAACAGATCGGAAAACTGCAGAAGTTCTTCCCTACCATGCCGGAAACGTTTCCTGTCTTATTGGAAGAGGTTTCTGTATTGGAATTCAGAAAAGAGATTATCGAGAAGGTTGATAAGGTTTTTAACCGTTTTGGTGAGGTAAAAAATGAAGCTTCTCCAGCTCTGAAAGGGATAAGAACTGAAATTCAGCTTGCTAAAAAGGCGATCCAGGAAAATTTCAACCGTGCGCTTACTACTTACGGGCAGAGCGACTTTCTGGATGATATTCGGGAAACAATTATTGACGACCAGAGGGTTCTGGCAGTAAAATCAGGATTCAAAAAAAGGGTTGCCGGCAGAACGCTGGGAATTTCCAAGACAGGTTCCATCACTTATATTCAGCCGGACAGTGTTGTGAAGCACTACTTCAAGTTGCGTGAAAATGAAGAGGAAGAGAAAAAAGAAATTGACAAAGTTCTCCGTAACCTTACCGCTGAGCTGGCAGAATTTCAACCTCAGCTATGGAGATATCAGGTTTATATTTTTGATCTTGACCTTACGAGAGCCAAAGCAAAGTTTAGTGAACTGATCAACGGAGTTCTTCCAAAAATCAATCATCATAAAACGCTGAGATTAAAAGACGCCTATCATCCTCTGTTATGGTTAAGAAATAAAACAGAGAATAAAACCATTCATCCACAGCCACTTACCTTAACGGAACATAACAGGATCATCTGTATTTCCGGTCCGAATGCCGGTGGGAAATCAATTACCCTGAAAACGGTAGGGCTATTGCAGCTGATGATTCAGAGTGGTATTCTGGTTCCGGTTCATCCCAAATCTGAAATGTTTTTCTTTGAGAAAATCATGACTGATATCGGAGATAACCAGTCCATCGAAAATCATTTATCCACTTATTCTTCGAGATTGAAGAAAATGTCAGGAATCATCCGTGAGGCTGATGCCAATACGCTTCTGCTTATTGATGAATTCGGTACAGGTTCTGATCCGGAGCTTGGAGGTGCCCTGGCAGAAAGTTTTATGGAGTTTTTCTATGACAAAAAGAGTTTTGCCATTATCACGACGCACTATACCAATATCAAACTGGTGATAGAACAGCTTCCCAATGCCCAGAACGCAGCCATGCTCTTCAATGAAGAAACACTGGAACCGATGTATAAGCTGGAAGTAGGACAGGCAGGAAGTTCATTTACTTTTGAAGTTGCGGAAAAGAATAAGATTCCAAGATTTATTATCCATTCTGCCAAGAAAAAGGTAGAACATGATATTGTGAATCTTGATAAAACGATTGTAAAACTGCAGCAGGAAAAATTTGAAGTTGAAAAGCTGAAATCTGATCTGGCAGAAAGAAAAGAGTCTGTAGAAGATAAGCGTGATAACCTTCAGAAACTGAATGACCAGCTTCAGCAGAAATTATTTAATTTCCAGAAACTGTATGAGGAAGAACACCGCAAACTTCAGTTCGGAAATAAGATTGAAGCATTCATCGACAGCTACACCAAAGGAAAATCCAGAAAGGATGTTGTAAAAGATTTTGTGAAGCTTCTTGAACAGGAGAAATTCAGAAAATTGGGCAGTGATAAAGATGAAACCAAACGTCTGCAGGTTGTTAAGAGAAAAATTACTCAACAGCTGAAGAAAGATGACGTGATTGAAAAAATTGCTGAAACCAATGAAAAGCTGGAAGAACAACGTAAAAGCGACCGCGCTATTTGGATGAAGATTGGGCAGCGTGTTCGTATTACAGGAAGCACCAGCGTGGGAACCATCGAAAAGATTTCCCGAAATAAGGTAATTGTCAATTACGGTACATTTAAGACCACCATCAACGCAGATGAGCTTGAAAGAATTTAAATTAATCTATCCAAGGATTAAGTTACGCAAATACAGAGAGAGCACTTTTCGGAGTTCTCTCTTTTTTATTATTTTTTAATGAATCTTTTAACTCTCTCTTGTATAAAGGTTTTTAATATATTTGAATTCATAAAGCATTGAACATGGTCAGAAACCTTACTATTCTTTGGATTTTTTATCAGAAAATTATATTTCCTGCGGTCCTGTTTTCATTACTCATTTCATTCTTACTTTTTGGCGGGTTTGAAGCTTTTGGATTGAGTTTTCTTTTTACTGCACCGGTTCTTCACTATTTTATTTACGAATTAAGATTTAAAAGCGAATATTACTTTTATGCCAATTCAGGCTTTTCAAGGATGTTTCTCTGGGCAGGAACAATAGTATTGGGGATTATTGTTAGAATTATAACATTGTTTTTATGAGCAGACTTCATGTTGATAGTGTAACAAAATCTTTTAATGAGAGGAAAATTCTGCAGGATATTTATATAGGATGTGAAACAGGGCAAGTTATAGGATTACTGGGCAGAAACGGAAGCGGAAAATCAACCCTGTTGAAAATTATCTTCGGAACTGAATATGGTGATACTCAGTTTATAAAATATGACAACACTATTTTGAAAAGTATTTCCGATAGAAAAAACAGAATTGCTTACTTACCTCAGGATCTCTTTCTGCCAAAATTTATAAAAGTAAAAAATCTGATCCCTCTTTTTTGTAATAAAAGAAACACTGAGTTACTTTTTAGTTCAGAATTCGTACAACCTTTCCTTCATGAAAAACCTACAAACTTATCCAAGGGAGAACAGCGAATCATTGAAACGCTGATGATCATTTATTCCGAAACTGATTTTGCCCTGCTTGACGAGCCATTTCACAGTCTTTCTCCCAAGGTTACTGAAGAACTGAAGAAAAATATACTTCGGGAGTCAGCACATAAAGGCTTTATCATTTCTGATCACAATTTTCAAGATGTTCTGGATATTTCTGACCTCTTGTATATACTTTCAGATGGCCATCTGAAACAAATACAAGATTTAAAAGAACTGCAGCATTATAATTATCTTCCGAAAAGCATTTAATTTATATATTTGGAAGATCAAAAAAATTTCATGATGACTTTCATAAACAAAGCATTTTATTTATCTGCTTTCAGTATTTTTTCTTTAGCCTTTGTAAAGGGGCAGAATAAAGTTCCTTTCGGAGTGGTAAAAGCTGAAGAAGGATATGCCAATGTGCGGGTACATAAAGACAATTACAGAAAAATTGTAGATAAAATCCGTATGCGTAAGGGTGATGTATTTGTTTATGTAAAGCCTGCTCCCGGGGAAACAGAATGGATCTGGATCAAATATCCGGAAAAACAGGATGACGACAAACCCTTTGTGCGTTATGAAACTCTTGATAAGGAAGGAATGGTAAATAAAGAGCGTATTGCTTATATTGATCAGCTTCCCGCCTATACCCCTTCCAGGTCTAAAAACGGAAGATCACTTATTTTTACCGATAATTCTGATCCTAAAATTCCTACTGCTCAAAGAAGCAAAGTAGTGATTGACATCTACCCTTCCAATGCGGGTTACCGTAAAAAGGAAAAAGATGCAGAAGGAAAACTACTCACCATTGATAAAGTAAAACCCTGGGGAATCGGAAATGATCTTCCTGAGGGTATGACGGAAATCAAATCCATCAGAGTACAGCAACCGGGAAGAGGTTCTGTTTTTGTAAGAGAAGCCATCAAAAATATGTTCCAGCCTACCATGGATTTTGATAACATTGGAGTCACTTCCCTTGACAGCGATAATATTTTCCTTTATATGATCAATGGTTCAGGAGAAAACAGATACACTACACTCTGGACGATCAAGAAAGGAAGAGTAATCAGCCAGATTATTTTCCATAATCCGGAATAAATTCATTATTTTTGCTTCCGAAAAAGTTTTTACGCTTATTCATCACAGAAATGGGTTCTGCATCACTGCAGATTAAAAGGGAACCGTGTGAAAATCACGGACTGTCGCGCAACTGTAAGTAACTGAAGTCTTTTATCAAAGATCCACTGTGCGGGGCATGGGAAGGAGATAAATGATGTTACAAGTCAGGAGACCTGCCTTTTTCTTACACATGTAACTTTCGCGATTTGAAGTTGTATTGATCTGATGGATTGTTTCAGGAATTCTCTTGATTCCTGTTATTATTCTGTTTTTTCTAATATCATTTCACTTCGCTTTAATTAATAATGATATATGACTACAGAAGAAAGAATTGAAGCATCCGAAACCAGAATCTTTAAAGCGGTTTTCCCCAACACAACCAATCATTACGATACCCTTTTTGGCGGTACGGCCATGCAGCTGATGGACGAAGTAGCTTTTATCACCGCAACCCGTTTTGCGAGAAAAAGAGTGGTAACGGTAAGCAGTGACAAGATCGATTTCAAGAAACCTATTCCTGCCGGAACTATTGTTGAGCTGATCGGGAAAGTTTCCTACGTGGGAAAAACCAGCATGAAAGTGAACGTTGAGATCTACACCGAGCAGATGTATTCCTATGAAAGAGAAAAAGCCATTGTAGGTGATTTTACTTTTGTAGCCATCGATGAATTCAAGAAACCAATCCAGATACTATAAATAGAGTTTCGGGCGGCCAAAGGCCGCCCGAAACTTTTATATTTTAAATATATTTAATGATTGTAATTCATTGGGTTTTTCTTTAATTTTAGCCGCTCAGAATATCATCTGTGTTTCTCTTAAAAACTAATAGAAAATTCATATTACATTACATGAAAAAGATTATCTTAATCATTACACTTATCCTTTCCGTATCATTAACAGCACAAAAAGATGTTACAATTGAGCTTTCTGAAAGTTACGAATTGGGAAATATCATTTTAGCGCTTACAGACTATGGTAAAACAGATCCTTATGATGTTCAAAAGATTCCTCCGTATTATGATGAAATCATGTCTTATTTTGAGCCTGTAAAAGATCATCCGCTATTAAAAAAAGTAAATTATTCAAGAAAGGAGTGGAAAAAGTTCTTAGGTTTCCGGACTGATTTCTATGCATTCTCTTTTGATGAAAAAGGTGTACTTAAAAGAGATTTCCCATTTAATTCATTTGGCCCTCAAGAAGTGGATGAAAATCTGGAACTAATCAACGATTTTGTCAAGAAATCGAATTACAGAGCTTTTTACAAAAATCATCAACAGTTTTATAATACTTTAATTGCCAATTACAAAGAGTATTATTACATCAATGACACCTATGCCTTCCTTGATAAAATTGCTGGACAACCTAAAAATAAAAATACCAAATCCTATGTTATTGCCATTTCTCCTTTAGTAGGCGGACAAAATTGCCACAGAGAGATCAACAGTTCATTAACCGTTGACTTCCCTGATATCGGAAAAGACCTTATTCTTGGAAACTTAAAAGATAATATTGCAAGAAGGATTCTTGATAATCACACCGTATTTTCAGAAATTGATCATGGATATGTAAATCCTATTTCGGATCAATATTCAAAGGAAATAACTGAGAACTTCAATCTGATAAATTGGGATAAAAAATCAGGATATTCAGGGATCAGTTCATTCAATGAATATATGACATGGGCTGTTTACGACTTATTCATCAGAGAAAACTTTCCCAAGGAAAAAACAGATAGTCTTTCTGCTATCTATCATAAAGTGAATATCCGACGTGGTTTTATTGCCCAGAATTTATTCTCTGAGAAACTTATTGAGCTTTATAAAAAGGAAAAGAGCCTGGATAAATTATATGTTCCATTATTAAAGTGGACAAAAAGAACAGGGAGCAAAATTTCCCAGCCTTCCGTTGTCAATTCCAACAATAAGGATTTTGAAAAAGTTGACATCAACAATGTTGTTGTAAAATTCACAGAGCCTATGAAGAAGACAACAACGCTTCAACTGAAATTATATGAATACATTGATGGAAAAGAAACCAGCAATACAATCATTATCGTTAAAAATCCGGTTTGGTCTAAAGATGGGAAAGAAGTAAAATTCAAACTGGATACTTCTTATAAGAATTTTGTACTGGGTTTTTATGTACCGAACAGCATGGCAGGATTTTATTCTAAGAACGGAATTTTATTAAATCCTGACAACTACGTATTGCTATCCTCATAACTGAATGAAATTACCTATAAAAAGACACTGTTCTAAACCGAACAGTGTCTTTGTTTTTTTAAACTATTTCAACACTTTTTCTGTTTCCAGACTTCTGCTCAATAAAAGTTCAAAAGCCTCTCCCATTTCATCAGAAGCTCTGCCGATAGCATTTTCAAGCATATTTCTGATTTGTCTTTCTGTTACTCCCGCTTCTGTCCAGCTCTTTCCTGTAGTATGGGAATTTAAGATAAACGGCATGATTCTGTCAATTCCACAGGCAAAAACAGCATCCGGGGTCTTCTCTTCTTCAAACTCCAGCCATAGGTTAAAGAATTCTGTACGTAAAGGTTCATCCAGAATTCCAAAAATTTTCTGGGCAGATGCTTTCTCTCTTTCAAACTTTCCTACCATTGCTTGTTCATCAAAAATGAAAGTATCTCCGGCTTCTATTTCCACAAGATCATGAATAGAAAGCATTCTTATAACTCTTAATAAATCAATATCTGCGCGGTTTTTGGCATACGGATAAAGAATCTGGGCCAGAATGATAATCTGCCAGGAGTGTTCCGCCGTATTCTCTCTCCGGGAGTCATCTGCATTATAATTTCTTCGCTGTACATTTTTCAGAGCATCTACTGCCAGGATAAAATCTATTTCTTTCTGAATTTTCATCTTACTTTTTATTTCTGTTATATTGATCTGCCGGATATACCTTTGTTTTGGTAATCCATTTATTATTGAGCTTTTCTTTAGTGATTACTTTTACCTGCCCTTCTACCGTCATATCTTCTTCTTTTTCCAGAACTTTATCCAGTCCTTTATTCGGAATTACAGCATATTCTGTTGTAAAAATATCACAACATCCGGATTTCCCATAAGCTATGAGACGTTTGCGCTTGGCATCCACTTCAAAAATATCAAAGGAATTCGAAGCAAGATCTGTAAGTTCTTTACTTTTCACAAATGCCATTCTGGTAGCGTTGAATACATATACGTCATAAGAGGCGGAACTATAATTTCCCATATTGCCATTTCTTACCGCTATATCCTCTGTTCCATCAAAATTAAAATCATCAATAACCACAGGACTGTTTTCATTCTTTAACTGAAGCATTTTCCCCGGCTGTGGCTTTTCGCCCTGGTTTAGCTCCAATACCAGGTCATCAGATACAAAGGTTTGTACTTTGCTGTTTTTATGATCAAACAATTCTACGGTTCCTTTTCCATTGCATCGCCCATCATAACAATTTTCTACGTGAATAATTACATCATAACTCTTTGATACATCTTTAACCTCAAACTGATATTGTCCGAAACATACAGGTCCAAGTAAAACAAAAGCCTGTAGATGCCTATACTTATTGAATAAATTCATGGTAATAGTAAATAATTTAGGTGCTTTTTTCCTAACAAAAATACGAATCATAACACCGATCTCAAAATTCAGGACTCTTTTATTTATAAGGGTTTGAAATCATCATTTTTTAGGTAGGAGGATTCATTTATGAGAAGCTGCTTCCCGCTATCCGCTCATACTCCTCGCTCCAATGCTGTACCATTGCATGCTGTGGGGTAACCGCTGCTATCGGGGCTATAATATGAGTAATAAGCAATATTGATGAATGATGCTTTTCTCTGCATTTCTTTCAATTTCATTTAAAATTTGGTGATTTTTTAGTCATTTCCCACTCAAATTTATTTTAATAAAAACCTCCACATAAAATTATACAATTGATTACCAGTTATTTAAACTATTTATTTAAAAAATTTCACTACTTTGTATTGCATAATACCATTCTATTTACATATCTTTGTAATGTAAAATTAGAATAGGCTCAACTAGCTAGGAGCATTTTTCTAAACATATAACTAATTAACAAAACTTATCAAAGATGAATACCGAAAATACCAAAGCGCAAATGCGAAAAGGAATTCTGGAATTCTGTATTCTAAGTCTCATCAATAATCGCGAAATGTACGTTTCCGATCTTATCGATGAACTGAAAAAAGGAAAACTGGATGTAGTGGAAGGGACCCTCTACCCTCTTCTTACAAGACTTAAAAACGGAGAGTTTCTCTCTTACAGATGGGAAGAATCTACCGGAGGGCCACCCAGAAAATATTATCAGATCACAGAAAAAGGAAAACTTTTTTTGGATGAGCTACAAAATACATGGAATGAACTGACAGCCTCAGTAAACCAAATCACCCAACAAAATTAAAAAACAAAGCTATGAACAAGACACTCTCAATAGGACTCGCAGGTTTTTCTTTTACCATAGAAGAACACGCATATATAAAGCTCAGCGATTACCTGAATGCTCTGAGAAGCTCTCTGGATGCTTCTGAGGCTGATGAAGTAATGCATGACATAGAAATAAGAATGGTGGAGATTTTCAAAGATTCTCTGGGAAAACGTGAAGTGATCAACGATACCGATGTAGAAAAGGTAATCGCACAGATCGGAAGCCCTGAAAAAATTGAAGAACAGGAAGAAGCTTATTTTTCTGAAAAAACTTCTACCAGAAATTACAATTCAGGAACCAGCTATACCGATAAAAAGCAACTTTTCCGTGATCCGGAAAAACAAAAAGTAGCAGGGGTTTGCGCAGGTTTAGCTCAATATGTAGGAATGGATATTACCACCATGAGAGCAATCTGGCTGGGAATCTTCATCTTAGGAATTTTCACAGCAGCCATCTCATCTTCACTGATCGGTCTTTTATATGTAATCCTTTGGATCGTACTTCCAAAAGCTGAAACAGCAGCAGATTTCCTAAAAATGCAGGGAAAGCCTATGAACTTCGACAATCTTAAGAATGAGTCTAATAAATTGGTTCAGTTTGCCAATGAATCTACTCAGAGGGTCGGAGAAATCTATAACGAAAACAAGCCGTATATCAGCAATGCAAGCAGCGGAATCTGGAATGTATTCAAGTACATCGTAGGAGGATTCTTCGTATTGATGGCGGTGGGGAGCATTATCGGAGTGTTTGTATTATTTGGTCTTTTCGCAATGGATACAGACTTCCCGGGAGCTAATGAAATCAGATTCTATATGGATGATCAGGGACTTGATAAAGTACTGGCAGCCATGATGGTGATAGGAAGCTTAATTCCGGCAATTCTTTTCAGCTTACTAAGCATCAAGATCTTCTCTCCAAAAACAAAACTGAGAAATATCGGATGGGTAATCGGAGGTTTATTTCTTCTTCTTATCGGATTGGGAACTTACTTCGGAATAAGCATGGCCAAGAAAGACATGATCTACAGAGGAAGCAAGGAAGATGTAGAAAATGTAGCCATCAATACGACTTCAGATACTGTGTATGTGGATGTAAAACAAGTCAACATTCCTCAGAACTTCAAAGCGTATAACAATGATATTTATTCTGATAAAAGATCTGTTTACGAAGAAGATTATATCTCAGTAGATGTAACAAGAAAACCGGATATCAAAACCCCTTATCTGATCATCAAAAAAGAAGGAAAAGGATACAATTTCCCAATTCAGATGACAGTGCCTGTGGAAATAGTAAACAACAAAGTATTGCTTCCAAACTACATCAAATATCCATATGATCACAGATTCAGAGATTACAGCCTGAATTATGAACTGGTAGTTCCGCAGAAAACAGTTGTTATTTCATTAAAGAAAAACGGAATAAATATAGATGGAGACCTGGATGGAGATGGTATCAATGACAACGAAGAAGACAGAGATGAAGACAACAGCGGTGTTAGAATTGAAAAAAATAAAATCACAGTAAACGGTTCCAGCATTGAATATAACTCTGATGATCAGGACAGTATTATCGTAAACGGTAAAAAAGTTCCGAACAACCAGGCAAAGAAAGTAATTGATTCTGCAGTGTCCAATATCAAAAAATCAAATAAAGATGTAGACATTAAGATCAAAGACGGAAAAAACGAAATTTCTATACAAACTAAATAATTAACTTCAGAGAGTGGTAGAAGGTGTGAGTGGATGGCAACCGTTTGAAATTCACACCCTTCTTCTCTCAGAAAAGTGAAAATAAAAGCCTGTTTAGTTTCTTATGTGAAAAAAAAGGTTTAATTTCGTAAAGCTAAAATTTAATAACCAACCAACCAAAAACACAGCCTTATCATGATACAATTTGCAATGGAATTCGTAATGAAAATCGTAGATTTAATTAGCGGTTTGTTTTAAGAGCGATAATATTTCAATATATTTGTAAAGTATAACCAAAGTTTGGTTATACTTTTTTGTTTTTAATCCAGGAAATTATGAAAAAGCTGATAGGCAAAGCAATGTTAAAAATATTAGGTTGGAAAGTCGTTCTGCAGGGCGATGTCAACAACCTGAACAGGTGTATCCTTGTGGTAGCGCCACATACCCATAATATGGAATACATTTTAGGGAATTTCGCCTACTGGTCTTTGGAAAAACCTTTAAAAATCATCATTAAAGATGCTCACACCAAAGCCTGGTATGGAAGCATCGTAAAAGGACTTGGAGGTATTGGCATCGACAGAAGCCAGAAAAATGATCTGGTAAATTTTGTAGCCAACCAGTTTTCTAAAGAAGACTTCAGTCTTGTGATTACTCCGGAAGGAACAAGAAGCTGGGTTCCAAAATGGAGAAAAGGATTCTATCATATGGCTTTGGCAGCAAAAGTTCCTATTGTACTGGCCGCAGGTGATTTCAAGAGAAATATTGTGTATCTGGGGTACACTATTCCTTATGAAAGAATCGCATCGGTACCTTTTTCAGAAATCATGCAGGAAATTCAGGAGTATTATATAAAGAATGATATTGTTCCAAAAGTTCCTGCCAACTGGAATCCCAATATTATGGGAACCGGAACTGAATAGATGATAGATGATAGATGATAGATGATAGATGATAGATGATAGATGCAAAATTAAATCAATTATAGAAATGAAAGGTCAGACAAAAGAAGAAATATTAGCATTCATTAATAACTGGGGAGACGTAACGCTTGCCAAAACCCTTGAAATAAAATTCATTGATATTGATCTCGAAAATGAAACCCTTACCGCTACGATGCCTGTTCTTCCAAGAACCCATCAGCCGTTTGGAATCATGCACGGAGGAGCAAGCTGCGTTCTGGCTGAAACGTTAGGCTCAAGCCTGTCTAATATTTTCATCGATGGCGAAAAATATTATGGAGTGGGAACCAATATCAATTCCAATCATTTAAGAAGCAAAAAAGACGGAATTGTAACAGCTACAGCCCGTTTTATCAGAAAAGGCAAGACGATGCATGTTTCTGAAATTGAAATCCGTGATGAAAAAGGAGTTCTGATCAATCATACGACAATGACAAATAACATCATCAATAGATAAATTACACCAACATAAAACAAAGAGCTTAAAGTAATTTTAAGCTTTTTTATTTTGACATTTTTAAGACTAATAATACCTTTGCAGAAAGGAAAATTATCCCGGAATTTCCTATATTATTTCCCGCTGATGATTTTCAAAATCCTTCATAGCTCATGATTTATTTCAAACTTCCTTTCGATGAAAGACTATTGTCTGTCAATGAAAACAATGTAAAAAGTGCTGTCAATTTTTATTCTTACAATGGCTTAGAGCATATTGACTTCAATGGAGATATTTTTGAAACAGATCCGTCTGAATTTGCCCATATTTCGATCACCAGCGAAACACTGAATAATGACACTACAAATTCTTCCGCAGAAACCAAAGAAGAATACTGCAAAACCTTACAACGGGTCATTGAAGTGATTAAAGAAAACAATCTTCCTAAGCTGGTCTACTCCAGAAGAAAGATTTTTACAGACTTTACATTCATCGATTATAAAGAGAGCTTCAAAAACTTATGTGAATCTTATCCCAATGCTTTCAGGTATCTGTTTAATAACGGACAAAATGCATGGATGGGAGCTTTTTCCGAAGTGTTAGGAAAGTTTAATAAAATAACCCATGAGTTTGAAACTATGGCCCTTGCGGGAACCCTTCCTGTATCTGAAGAATGGTCTGAAAAGGAAATTGAAGAGCAAAAACCTGTTACTGCTTATATTCAGGACATTCTTAAAAACTATTCTGACAGTGTACAACAATCGGAAACATACGATCATATTTCCGGGAATATCAAACATTTACGCACAGATTTTAAAACGAATATTAAAGCAGAAGACCTTGATAAGCTAATCCAGGACCTGCATCCTACTCCTGCAGTCTGTGGCATTCCTAAAGACTTTTGTAATGAAAACATCTTTAAATACGAGAAATTTCCCCGTGAATTCTATGCCGGTTATATTAAAGTGGAAACAGAAGAAAGCATTCTTTATTTTGTGAATCTACGTTGTGCAAGACTTTATAAAGGCTCAGTACATATTTTTGTGGGAGGTGGAATCACAGCTCAAAGTAATCCGGAGAAGGAATGGAGAGAAACTGAGCTTAAGTCTGAAGCTATATTGAAAAATCTGGTTATTTCATAGTCATATTGTTTTTTGTGAATTTAACCATAGATTTCTCAGATTTTCACAGATGTTTGCGTATATTTTCTTTTGCTGAGTGAAATGCCCCTGCGAAAGATTTTAAAGGCATTTGTAATCACCTTGCGAACATTGCGTAATAATTATGTTTCGGCCAAAGCCGTTCCTATTGAATTGATTATCAAAATTTATACGTGTATCTTTTATATTTTAATCTTTGCTGAGTGAAACGCCCCTGCGAACGATTTTAAAGGCATTTGTAATCACTTTGCGAACATTGCGTAATAATTATGTTTCGGCTAAAGCCCGCCCCTATTGAATTGATTATCAAAATTTATACATATATCTTCTATATTTTAATCTTTTATATTTTAATCTTTGCTGAGTGAAACGCCCTTGCGAACGATTTTAAAGGCATTTGTAATCACTTTGCGAACATTGCGTAATAATTATGTTTCGGCTAAAGCCCGTCCCTATTGAATTGATTATCAAAATTTATACATATATCTTCTATATTTTAATCTTTTATATTTTAATCTTTGCTGAGTGAAACGCCCTTGCGAACGATTTTAAAGGCATTTGTAATCATTTTGCGAACATTGCGTAATAATTATGTTTCGGCTAAAGCCCGTCCCTATTGAATTGATTATCAAAATTTATACATATATCTTCTATATTTTAATCTTTTATATTTTAATCTTTGCTGAGTGAAACGCCCTTGCGAACGATTTTAAAGGCATTTGTAATCACTTTGCGAACATTGCGTAATAATAATTCGACTAAAGCTAATGAAGGTTTATTTTTTTGAACGGCTTCCTTCTTCTACGCTCAGGATTATAACCTTTCCTATTGATGGGAAAGCATATATGGATATTTAAGATTATGTCTAATTCCTAATCCCTGCCTGCAACCTTTTATCTAAAACCTTTTACCTAATAAAAACAAAAAACCTCCTTCAAAAAGAAAGAGGTCTATATCTATATTGAAATATTTAATTATTTCTTTACACCGATTCTGCTCCAGGTATCCATTACGAAAAGCAGGATAAGCCCTAATCCGGCAGCACCAGCTGAGAATACAAACCTAACGTTATCTTCATCTCCGAGAATATCTGTTGCTTGCCAGTTGATCGCATAAAGATTGATGGCGATGAATACAATAAACAGTACTAAAAATACTTTATAAAACTTCTTCATGACTCTAAAAATTAATATAATTCTGCACCAGCTGGGCAAAATTTGCAGTGAATAATTTAATTGAAATCGCCAAAAGGATGATACCAAAAACTTTCTGAAGGATCATTAAAGTAGCATCCCCAATTTTTCTCTCCAACCATTTCGCTGATTTCAGCACCAAATATACGAAAATTGTATTAAGAATAATTCCGCAGATAATATTAATATCATGAAATTCAGCTCTAAGAGACAGTGCAGTCGTTAAAGTTCCGGCTCCTGCAACCAGCGGAAATGCGATGGGTACAATAGATGCGGCTTTTGCTTCAGTTGTTTTATTAATTTCAATTCCCAAAATCATTTCCAGGGCTATGACAAAAATCACAAAAGCTCCGGCAATGGCAAAGGAATTTACATCAACACCAATAAGTTTAAGAATTTTATTACCCACGAACAGGAAAACGATCATAATAGCTCCGGCAGTAATGGCTGCTCTGCCGGCTTCAATCTGCCCAAACTTCTGCTGAAGGCTTACTATAATAGGAACTGAGCCGATGATATCAATAACGGCGAATAAAACCATGAAGCTGGTAACAATTTCTTTAAAAGAAAAACCATCAAAAATTTCCATCTCTTTGTAATTAAAAATTTCGCAAAAATATGAAAATAAACTGACTATTTGCTAATTTGTGAATATAAATTAACAATTGTTTTCAAAAGATCTTCAAGTGCTTCAGATGATTTCACAGGATTATATTTTTCCATCTGAACTTTTTGCTGCAGTTTGCTATATTCTTCTGCTACTGAAGAGCCTTTGTGCTTTTCAAGAAAGGCCTTAAACTCCGAAGCAGAGCCATTGAAATACCGGCTTCTTACTTCCTCATCCAATTCTTCCAGGGTTACAAAGAACTTTTCATATTCTCCGTTATCTTTGAGATTTTCCAGATATCCGAAATAATCATTAATATCCGTTTTCATCAATTCTCTGATTTCCTTTTCTGTTTCAGCCACTGAACCTAAAGGTTTTAACGGTACAGTTTCCCTAACTAATGTACGTTTTTTTTGCCAATTTTTAAATAGCAGATACGCAATAAACAAACCTACCAGAATAGCAATATTGGTCAAAAGAATATTCCAGTGGAATTTACTTTTTTCTTTTACTTTAAACGAAGTGGTTTTTAAAACCGGTGTATTTACGGTCTCCAGCAGGTTATTGGTGTACTCATTTACCTTTTCTACAGTAGAACGGGCCTCCAGAATCTGATCGTGAGAAAAAGCGTTAAGATCCAGTGTTTTTTGTCCAAGATCTATATATTCTTTATTTTCAGGATTAAAGAAGGCAAACTGTTCTGTTTTAATGGAGATAGCCCCTGATTTTTTGGGAATAATAACATAATTAGCCAGGATCTCTCCTTTCATTCCTGTAGTTCCGGGGGTCACTTTAGAGGTGATTTTCGGGGCGAAGACTTCATAATCCGGAGATGCAGCAATTTTAGGAAGCTCCATATCCGGCAGGTTACCTTCTCCTGAAACTTTCACTACCACATTCAGAGGTTTTTTGGCTTCCGGTTTTTCTTTGGAAGCGTTATATACATTTACTTTAAAGTTTCCAACAGCATTCTTAAAGCATTCAGGAGCTCCTTCAGGAAGCTTTCTTACATTAATTTTAACTTTATTGGAAACAATTTTAGTTTTATTCGAATAGGTACTCAGGGAAGCTGATACGCCGGGAACTTCCACATATCCTGCTTCATTCGGAAATACCATAAACATGGCCAGAACCTGTGAAGGCATATTTCCATATCCTGACGGATCTATCTCAGATTTATCAAAATTAATAGGATGAACATTGATATTATCCTGCTGCGGAAGATGGATATTTTTCACCTTTCTCAGGTTATCCATATTTCTTGAATATACTCTCAGAACAGCCACTGTAGGCTGGTCCTGATATACATCCCTGTCTTCAATCTCCATATTCAGATAGACATCATTAGCTGTATTGACAGCCAATGATTTTCTTTCCACAATATCCCGGATATTGACATCAAAAGGTTCTGTTTTGTAGATTCTGTTGTTTACAGTAACGAGAACTGACCCAATTTTTATTTTCCCTTTTTTCTTAGGCTCAAGGGCAATTCTGGATACTTTTTGGGTGATAAGAGTATTGGTAGCCGGATCAATCACTGTATTGGTAACAGATCCGCTTCCTATGATATTAAATTTTGAAAGGTCCGGAAGCTGAAAACCTGTCTGCTGCACAAGGTCACTTCCATTAAGTTCAAGAACAATGGTAAGATTGATGATATCCTTACCTGCATATTCAGATTTGTCAGCATCCATAGAAAGATTAACCTGTCCGTAAGTAATCACGGATGCAAGGGTAAGCAATATGTAAATTAATTTATGCTGCATCACCAATCTTTCTCGTTGCTTTCAGGCATCGAATAAGAATTTTTATTTAAAATTCTTCTGGCGGTTTCTTTTTCTTTTTCGTTTATTTTATCTAAGATCGCATTTTCAAGATTCTTTGGCATTCTGCCTTCGTTGTTTTGATTCTGCTTAGGATTGTCGCCCTGGTCACTTTTGCCTTCGTTTTGAGGGCCGTTACCCTGATCCTGTTTTTTATCTTTGTCGCCTTTCTGATCATCACCTTTGTTCTGATCATTCCCGCCGCCACCTTTTCCTGAGTTATTCTGTTCGTTTTTTTGTTGTTCTTTTTGTTTCTCTTTCAGCTTGGCAATCTCATAATTTTTTCTGGTTACCTCGCTGTAGGGATCCTGCTTCAAAGCTTTCTTATAATAATCCGCTGCTTTTTCCGGCTGATTCATCTGCATATAAGCATTCCCTAAATTATGAAGAGCAGCTGTTTTGTCAGGAAGGGTCTGTGAAAGTTTTTCTGCTTTTTCAAACTCTGCCTTTGCTTCTTCGTATTTTTTACTTTTATATAAAGCATTCCCCATATTATAATGAGCGGTAAAATCTTTATCATTGGATTTTATCGCTTCCATATACTTTGAGGAGGCTCCATCATAGTCTTTCCCGTCAAATTTCTGATTGCCTTCATGAACTAAATTCTTATAGCTTTCCTGCCCAAACAGGAGGCCTGAGAATGAGATGACAACAATAAACGACAAAAATATGATTTTAGTATTCATCACTTGCAAAATTATTCCTTTATATGTTAAGAAACAGAGTTTTATTTGTTAAAATTCGGTTAAAGTACCTGTAGAATTTCTTCTATAAATAAGGGAAAAACTATACATTAAAATCTTTTTTGGGATTAAAAATATAGATTAAGAAGAAAAACAGAATAGATACACCAAGAAAATATTGATAATAATGATTGGCATTCTGTGATTTCACCATGGTTTCAGCGCCTGCCGACTTCCTGTTCACAGCCTCTACAATTCTGTCCGGGGCCTCATTGATATTATTTCCGTCAATATAAGTTCCGTCTGTAGATCCAGCCATTTTCTTCAAAGCTTCCGTCTGTCTCTTTGAAATCACTGTACCTCCGTTTACATCAGTCTTGTAGCCCATCAATTGCCCGAAAACATATTCCGGAACCGGCGCCCCTTCATCAGTACCTATTCCTACAGAAGTAATATTTATTCCTTCTTTATTGGCTAATCGTATCGCGGCATTATCATTTCCTTCATTATCCTCGCCGTCACTCAAGAGGATGATTTTTCTGGATCCTTTGCTTACATTTTTAAATTTCTCAACAGCTGCCTGCATTCCTTTCAAAAAATCAGTCCCCTGAATCTGCATAGAGCTCGTTTCAATACCGCTGATATAGGTTTCAGCAGAATTATAATCTGTTGTCAGAGGCATGATAGACATTGCATTCCCGGCAAAAATAACGATACCAATTTTATCATTATTCATCTTCTTCATGGTAGCCAGCATCAGATTTTTGGCTTCTGTAAGACGGTTGGGGTCTATATCCTCTGCATTCATAGAATTGGACACATCCAGCATAAAGATTACATTATTCAGCTTCTGGGTACTTTTCACCTCTTCTGAACCATTCAGAAGATCAATGATAGAGAATATCAGAAACAATGTTCCCAATAAATATAATGCGGGGAAAAGTTTTGTAAAACCTGACCTTTTTTCAAATAAATGCTCGTGGAACTGACTGGCTGCAAAAATCTCTCTTTTTTTGTTTCTCCATTTTAAAAAGCGAATCAAAAAGGCAGCTAACAGCGGCAGAAGCAACAGTAAAAATAAATACCAATAATTTCCTAAAGACCAACTCATCAGCTTAAAATTTTATAAAACACCCATCTCAACAATGCATCAAACACCAGCATTCCTAAAGCAACCCAGAGGAATATCTTAAAATATTCTTCATAATTGTAAAGCTTAGAAACTTTCACGTCAGATTTTTCCAATTGGTTGATCTCATCGTATACTTCTTCAAGACTGCTGTTTGAGGTAGCTCTGAAATATTTACCTCCCGTAGTCTGTGCAATTTCCCTTAAGGTATTTTCATCAATCGTCACTTCTGTTTCAGTGAAGATAAGGTCTCCAAAGATGTCTTGTGACGTCGGCATCAGGGCATACCCATTGGTTCCTATCCCGATTGCATATACCTTTATATTGTTATTTTTTGCCAGTTCGGCAGCAATCTGTGGAGGAATAGCATTCTGAATATTGCTCACCCCATCCGTCATCAGGATAACGACCTTACTTTTGGCTTTACTTTTAATCAAATGATTCACTGCAACGGAAAGACCTTCTCCAATCGCTGTACCTGGCTCAAGACCTGCAGAATTCAGGTTTTTAATTTCATCTATAACAACCTGATGATCTGAAGTGACCGGTACTTTGGTAAAGGCTTCTGCAGCATAAGCCACAACTCCAATTCTGTCATTCGGACGTTTCTGAACAAATTTTACAGCAATATCCTTTAATGCAGTGATACGATCCGGAGTCAGGTCTTTTGCAAGCATACTTAAAGAAACGTCAATTGATAACATAATATCAACTCCCTTTGTATCATCCCTGTCCTGAGAAATCGTAAACGTTCTCGGCCTTGCCATAGCAATAATCAAAGCGGAAAGAATGATATACTTTGAGATTTTCAATAAAAAAAGCACGCCCTGGATGCTGCCGCTGTGATCCATGTTTTTTATGGTAGGCACCTTTATGCCTTTTCTTTTATTTCTCCCGATATCTTTAATGAAAAGCGGAATAAACAGCAGAAAAAGCAGTAAAAACCACGGACTGTAAAATTCAAAATCAAACATCCTTTCTTAAGTTTTCGAATTCTAAATCTTTGGATGATCTTTTCACAAAATCCCTGATATTGGCAAAATCCTTTTCCATGGTTTCCTGGTCAGGAAAAGTTTTGGCAAATTTCACCAGGTCTCCTCTCAGGAATACATCTTCTATCACTTTTTCGTTGTCCTGAGAAATTGTATTGTTCTTTTTCATAACATCAATAAGGTCATCGGTAAGGAGAACATCTGCCGGAAGATGGTATTGTTTGGTAATGAAGGTTCTGGAGATATCGATCAGTTCCACATAAAATGAACGGAAGTTTCCTGCTTCAATATATTTTTTCTTTTTAAGAGAGTCCAGTTCTTTCAATGTCTGATTGGTAGCCACCACAGGAGAGCTTTTGGATTTTCTGCCCCATTTTACAAACATGATAATCGCAATGATGAGTGCAATCCCCGCCAATACTGCCAGGATATAAAACTTATAAAGCTCCCAATAATCTTTCGCTTCCAGCTTCACCTGCTTGTTCTTCATGATATCATTAATCTGATCTGCTTTTTGAGCTGTATTAATGACGTCAATTTCATAAGGAATCGTTTTAAGTATTTTATCCCCCACTTTAAATTCCAGTTCCGGAATGGTAAATTTCCCTTCTTCGAAAACAGCAAATTCTATTTTTCTTTCATAGGTATTGGCTGTCTGCCCAATACTGTCTTTGGTTTCTTCAAAATGAAAGGGAAGCAGCTCATTTTTCGGAGCTGAAGTTACCTGCTGCTCATTAAGGTTATCAATCTTTATGGTAAGATGGTTGATTTCTCCCAGAGCAAGGGTTTTCTTTTCTACGTTAGAGGATAATATCTGTGAAAAAGCATTTGCACAGATCAGAAAAGATAATATTAAAAGTATTTTTCTCAATGTTAAAATAATAAAGGCAAAGCCTTATGTTTTTAGTTATTTTTTCTGAAAGTAATTATACAATAATTTTGAATAATCTGAACCGGTATTGATATTCATAAAACTAGCAGAGCTGTTGGCAAAATCTTCTTCCAGGGCTCTCAGTTTTTGCTTTTGAGCTTCGGCAAAGGTATACCTCCATCGGGCACTGGAAGTATTGGCCCATATTTCTTTTCCCGTTTCCACATCATGTAAAAGAGCATATCCTACATCCGGAATTTCATTGTCTTTTTCATCATAAATCCTCATTCCCAGCAGCTGGTGCTTCTTTGAAGCCACTCTCAGCATTTTAGAATCATACGTTTCTTCAAAATCTGAGAATAAAAATACCAGAGATTTTCTTTTAAAAATGCCCATCATATATTCCAGGGCTTTGTCTATTTTAGATTCTGCCGGAACATAATCTGCCGTAAGAATATTACTGATAATCGACAGAATATGTTTTCTTCCTTTTTGAGGAGGAATCACCTTGTATACTTTATCAGCAAACAGAATCAATCCTACTTTATCATTATTGCCGGCTGCTGAAAACCCTAAACTGGCAGCAATTTCGGCTACATATTCTCTTTTCAGCTGAACTTTTGTACCATAATCCATGGAGGCGGAAATGTCAACGAGAATCATCATCGTCAGTTCCCTTTCTTCTTCCATTACCTTTACAAATGGTTCACGGAAACGTGCGGTTTTATTCCAGTCTATTCTTCTGATCTCATCTCCAAACTGATAGGGACGCACTTCAGAAAAAGTCATTCCCTGCCCTTTAAAGGCACTGTGATATTGCCCCATCAAAGCAGCCTCCGTCTTTTTTCTGGTACGGATTTCAATCTGCTTTACTCTTTTTACAATATCTTTTATCTGCATAGACGGGTTCAAGATTCAAGGTTTAAAATTCAAAGTTTAATGTTGAGTTGCGGAATCCGGGTTCCAAGTTAATCTTTTAACTCAATGGATACATTCAGCCATTCATTATCAAACTTCGGACTGTATTTTTTATAAAAATTGATCGCAGGCTCATTCCAGTCCAATACCTGGAAAACCATTCCGCTGTAATTATTGGTTTTACCATATTCCAGCGTTGCGTCAAATAGCTTCTTTCCGATCTGCTTTCCCCTCAATCTTTCTGTCACTACGAGATCTTCAAGATACAGCCTTCTCCCCTTCCATGTGGAATATCTGTCATAATACAGCGATATCCCCGCTATTTCTCCTTCATATTCTGCAACAAAAGCCCCCCAAACCGGAGAGGTTCCAAAACCATCCTGAATAAAATCTTCCAGCGTCACTGTTACTTCATGCAGGGCTTTTTCATATTCTGCCAGTTCCCTGATTAAATCCAGCATGGAAGCACAGTCTTCAGGAACCGCTTTTCTAATAATCACATCACTCATTATGGTGCCTGGATTTTTGCTAAAATTCTATTGATAATTTCTTCTGTTGAAATCTCTTCTGCTTCCGCTTCAAAAGTTAAGCCCAATCTGTGTCTCAACACATCTTTTGCCAATGCTTTTACATCTTCAGGAATTACAAATGCTCTTCCTTTTAAGAAGGCATAAGCCCTTGAAGCGATAGCAAGGTTAATGGATGCTCTTGGAGAAGCTCCGAAGCTGATATAGTTTTTAAGCTCAGAAAGACCGTAGTTTTCCGGATAACGTGTCGCAAAGACCATATCCAGGATATATTTTTCAATTTTCTCATCCAGATAAATCTGGTTGATCAATTCTTTGGCATCTACAATATCCTGAAGAGAAATTACAGGCTTTACAGTGGGCTGATGTGAAGTTGAGACCATTCTCATCACCTGTCTTTCATCCTCAAAAGAAGGATAATCTATGGTACATTTCAGCATAAAACGGTCGCTTTGTGCTTCAGGCAGCAGATAAGTACCTTCCTGATCAATTGGGTTCTGTGTGGCCAATACCAAAAACGGCATTGGAAGCTTCATGGTTTCATCACCAATTGTCACCTGTTTTTCCTGCATAACCTCCAAAAGAGCCGACTGTACTTTTGCCGGTGCACGGTTGATCTCATCCGCCAATACAAAGTTGGCAAATACAGGACCTTTTTTTATAGAGAAATCATTGTCTTTGATATTAAAGATCATAGTTCCTACTACGTCTGCAGGAAGTAAATCCGGTGTAAACTGAATCCTTGAAAAATCTCCATGAACAGCATCTGCCAGAGTCTTTATGGCCAAGGTTTTCGCCAGTCCCGGCACCCCTTCAAGAAGAACGTGGCCATTTCCCAAAAGCCCTACCAAAAGCCGGTCTACCATGTATTCCTGTCCAATAATAACTTTGTTGATTTCCTGTCTCAGAAGAGAAAATAAGTAGTTTTTTTCTTTTACTTTTTCCGTCAATTGGCGGATATCTTCAGCTTGATATATCTCTGACATAGCTTGATTTAAAATAAGTGGTAAATTTCTGATAAATACTTGCATTAATCAACATAATAAATGCCATTTTTGAGTTAAAGTTTGTTAAATATTCCAGTATTGATGCAAGGTATGGAACTGCTGAAGTCTTAAAACTCAACAGGATTATCCGATTTTTTCATAAAAATATATAAATTTTGCTTTAATCACCCGTTCAAAAATTGTCATTTCCAGTTTATTAAACTATTTTTGGTGATTAAAAATTTTGCAAAATGAATTATCATTTTCAAGCGCACAGACAGGTAAGAAAGAACCTTTTAGACGTCCTTCAGAATACATCTCATGAAGATCTGATTCTGATTCCGGATGGTTTCAACAACAATATCTACTGGAATATTGCACATACCGTTGCCACACAGCAGCTTCTGCATTATTACCTGAGTGGAAACCCTTTCCGCATTGACAAATACTGGATTGAAACCTACAAGAAAGGAACTTTACCCAACTTAAATGTTCAGAAATCAGAAGTGGAAGATCTTGAGTTTTTACTGACGGAAACTTCAAAAATTTTAATGAAGGATTATGACAGTGATTTCTTTTCAGACTACACTCCTTACACTACAAGTTTCGGAATGGACCTGAAAAGTATCCAGGATGCTATTATCTTCAACAACATGCACGAAAGTCTTCACTACGGATATGTGCTGGCACAGAAAAGAGCAATTTTAGGGGAAAAAGGGAGATAGTGAATTTTGCTACGCATGTCAATGGTCAAATGTGAATACGCATCCACCAGATCGACTTACAAAGAAAATTCACATTTTACAACTCACTATTTAAAATAATAAGATGACAGATAAAAAAGACGATTTTATTTTCGGGCTGCGTCCCGTGATTGAAGCAATTGAAGCGGGAAAAACGATTGACAAGGTCTTTGTGCAGAATGCACTTCAGGGGCCTATTTATGCTGAACTAAAAACCATTTTAGCAAAAAATAAAATCCGTCCCAATTATGTTCCGGTTGAAAAATTAAACCGTTTTACAAGAAAAAACCACCAGGGTGTGGTCGCTTTTATCTCGGATGTACCGTTTCATAAAGTGGAGGATATTGTTCCACAGTTATTCGAACAGGGAAAAACTCCTTTTCTGTTGATTCTGGACAGACTTACTGATGTGAGAAATTTCGGAGCGATCTGCAGAACGGCAGAATGTGTAGGAATTGATGCGGTTATTATTCCTGAAAAAGGAGCTGCTCCTATCAATTCAGATGCGATAAAAACTTCTGCAGGAGGTATTTATAACATCAAAATATGTAAAGAAAATAATCTGGCACACACGGTAGATTTCCTTCAGCAAAGCGGAATTTCTGTATATGCAGCCAGTGAAAAAGCTCAGAAATTAATCTATGATGTAAACTTCACAGAGCCATGTGCCATTGTTATGGGAAATGAAGAGACCGGAATTTCCAAAGAAGTACTGCATCATGCTGATGAAAAAATAAAACTTCCTATTGAAGGAAAAACTCAATCTTTGAATGTTTCTGTAGCATGTGGAGCGATTTTGTATGAAGCGGTAAGACAGAAAATGACCGTGATACCAAATCCTTAAACCATGAAAATAAAAACCCTTTTACCTTTACTTTGTGTGCCATTTATTTTTAATGCACAGATCAAAAAAACAGCAACAGACAACCGTCTTACCACTGATCTTGACAAGATGGTTCATAAAGAAGCTCTCGCTTATATGAAGGATCCTGCACGTGTAGGACTTTCAATAGGTATTTTTAAAGATGGTAAAAGTTATTTTTACAATTACGGGACAACGGAAATAGGAAAATCTGAACTTCCAACCTCCAAAAGTTTATATGAGATTGCTTCCATTACCAAAACATTTACCGGAACACTTCTGGCTCACGCTTTGGTGGATGGTAAAATCAAAATGGATGATGATATCCGGAAATATTTAGATGGGACTTACCCTAATCTTGAATTTGAAAAGCATCCGGTAACGATTAAAAACCTCACCAATCATTCGTCAGGATTGCCACAGTTTTTACCGGATCAGTCTGAAACATTCAAAAAACCAATGGACTCTGTTGCTGCAGCACTGGCTGATTTTTATAAAAACTATTCAAAAAAGAAGTTTTATGAGGATCTTCATCAGGCAAAAGTAGATTTTATGCCGGGAACTGAGTATAAATATTCCAATACAGGGACACAGATCACAGGAGATATTCTGGAAAAAGTATATCATAAAAGCTTTGAAGATCTGCTTTCGGAGTATATTACCGGGCCTCTGAAAATGAATCATACTATTATTGGTACGAATTCTGCAAGTCTATTGACTCCTTATAATGAAAAAGGGAAGGTAATGCCCAGAAATTTCACTACGATCTTTGCTCCTGCCGGGGGAATTATATCCACTACGGAGGATCTGGTGAAATACATGAGGTATCATCTCGATGAAAACAATAAATATGTAAAAGCATCCCATACTCCTCTTGTAAAAAGTGAAGAAGATGCTATTGGATTATATTGGAGACTGCACACCTATGAAGACGGTAGCCAAACCGTTTATCATACAGGCGGTACATTTGGTTTTTCAAGTGTACTTCAGATTTATCCTTCAAAAAATATGGGAGTTGTGATACTTTCCAATGAATCAGATGGAGAATCTCAGGGAAAGCTGCATGATATTGCAGATAATTTATTAAGAAATAGTAAAAAATAAAGTTAAAAAAATTAAATGAAGAACATTGCAGCGCTTGCGCTTATATCATCAATAGCTCTCGTATCTTGTAAAAAAGAAACAGCAAAAATAACGAAAGTAGATCCTAAAACCGGAAAAACAGTAACGGTAGAGGTTCCTGCTGATTCTGTAGCAAAAGTTTCAGAAAACCCGGCTATCAAAGATTCTGCGGGAGTTATCACACAGACTTTTAAGCTTGAAAAAGGAAAAACATATCCGCTTACCACTTATCAGAGAGATGTGAAAACAATGACAGATCCTCAGGGAAAATCAATCACTGCGACCAGCGAATCTACAGATGAAATGAATTTTGTTGTGGATGACATCAAAGGAAATGTATATGAGATGACCCTTAATCTTGTGGCGAAAAGAAGCTCTCAGTCTGCACAGGGAAAAACGGTAGTCGTAGACACCAAACTTCCTCTTCCTAAAGAAGACGATCTTAAAATGATCTGGAATGTAAACAAGGCGCTTACCGGAAACAAGCTTCAGATGAAGATGGATACAAAAGGGAACGTAATTTCTATTACAGGATTTGATGCGGTGTACACAAAAGTAGGAAATGCAGTAGGCACACTGATCAAAGATGCCAATGAAAAAGCAAGCGTAGTGGCAAGTCTTAAACAATCATTCAACGAAAAGGTACTGAAAGACCAGTTCCATAAAAATCTGATGATTATTCCTAAAAAAGGAGTGAAAATTGGTGAAAAATGGTCAACTTCTGAGAATGCAGACTCAAGCGGAAACGTTAAAGTAACATCGAATTATGTATTGAAAAGCTTAGGAAACGGAGCCGCCGAAATTGCAGTAACCGGAGGTATTCCCAAGAAAACTGAAAAGAAAGCTCAGGGGCCGATTACACATAGCCTGAGCAGTGAACTGGTTCAGAACGGAACCATTAAGTTTGATGAAAGCACAGGATGGATTACCAACCAGAATATCAACGTAAAAACAACTCAGATAGAAACCATTTCAGATGGAAAACAATCTCAGTCTATGAAGAGCGTTTCCAATTCTTCGGTAATGGTAAACCCATCTGCTAAATAACTTGAATAAACATTCAGGGTTTAAAAATGCAGTTTTTTAGGCCCTGAACTTTAAACAAAAAACATTATGAAGTACATTCTTGAGTTAGTACTCACTGCCATTATTATTTTCTTTGTCTGGAACATTCTGAAAAGAATTTTCTTTAAGACCTTTTACAGTTATCGTTTCAATAATGATAATCAGAATAAAAGACAGCAGGACCTACACAACTCGAATAAGAATAACAAACAGAACCTTAACTGGGATGCAGAGACAGTAGACTATGAAGAGGTGAAGGAGAGTAATGACAAAAGGTAAAAATTCCAAGAAATAAAAGATAATAACCAGCATGGCAAAAAATAAAAACTTAATTTATATTGCAATTTCACTAGTAGTATTTATAGTTTTAGCATTTTTATATTCCACTCCTGTATTTTCAGGAAAACAGCTTTTTCAGCATGATATTGTTCAGTACAGAGGAGGCGCAAAAGAACTGCTTGACTATAGAGCCAACACAGGCAATGAAACCTATTGGAGTGACTCCATGTTCGGGGGAATGCCGACTTACCAGATGGGAAGCCAGTTTAAAGGTGATATCATCAAAAAAATTGACAGCAATCTGAATTTTCTGCCAAGACCGGTCAATTATCTCTTCCTGCTGTTTGCAGGTTTTTTCCTTTTGGGAATGGTGGTAGTCAGAAACTGGAAATACGCGCTCTTAGGAGCCACTTTCTTTGGACTGTCTACCTATTTTTACATTATTATTGCAGCCGGACATAATGGTAAAGTAAATACTATTGAATACTTTGCACCACTGCTGGCCGGAATTTTACTGGTGTATATCAGGAAACAATACATCTGGGGATTCATTGTCACTACCCTTTTTATGGGACTGCAGATTGCGGCAAACCACCCACAGATGACGTATTATCTTTTCCTTGCACTAGGATTTTTATTCCTTTCTGAACTGATCAGAGCTATCCAGAAAAAGACCCCAATGAAGCATTTCCTTATTTCATCAGGAATTATTGCAGCTTCATGCATTATCGGAGTTGGAATGAATTCACAAAGAATCATGGCCAATTCTGAATATGTAAAAGAAACAGTTCGTGGAAAGCAGATTTTAGATAACGACAGCCATACTTCAGGAAAATCGGGAATGGATAAAGAAAGCATGCTGATGTGGAGCTATGGACAACTTGAAACATTAAACCTTTTCATTCCGAGATTAATGGGTGGCGGAAGCCAGGAGCCCGAAGGAAAAGAAATCATGAACAGAGTTCAGGAACTGGTTCAGGAAAATGTAGGTTCACAGGCTGAAATGGACAGAATTTCCAAAGGATTCAGCGGAGTAACCTACTGGGGTGACCAGCCGGGAACTTCAGGACCTGCGTATCAGGGAGCTATTGTATGTTTCCTTGCCTTATTAGGGTTCTTCTTTGCCTCGAAAAAGTACCGTTACTGGATCTTAGGAGCTTCCATCCTCACTGTTTTACTGGCCTGGGGAAGTAACTTTATGCCCTTATCAGACTTCTTTATCGACTATGTACCGTTCTACAACAAGTTCAGGGCACCTTCATCTATTTTAGTTGTGGTAGAATTATTATTCCCTTTGATTGCCATCCTTGGGTTATACAGATTCTTTACGGATGAAAAACTTACTGAGGAATACAAACAAAAGATCCTTCTTTATGTAGGAGGTGGAACTTTAGCATTTTTACTGATTCTTTTGATTTTTGGAAAATCATTATTAGGTTTTGCTACAGAAAATGAAAAAACTTATTTCCCTCCTTTCCTGCTTGATTATCTTGTGGATGAAAGATATAAACTATTCAGAATAGATGCCATAAAAGCATTCATTTATGTAGCCATTACTGCGGCAGCATTATTCTTAACTTTAAAGAAAAAGCTGAATCAGAATATTGCTTTGGCCGTAATCGGACTAGTCAGTTTATTTGATCTATGGAGCGTAAACAAACGTTACTTAAATGACGAAAACTACGTCGATAAAATATTCGCAGAAAACCCTTTCCAGACAGAAAGCTCAGACCTTCTTGCCGAAAAAGTTCAGGGAAATCCAAATCTGGAATCTATTTTATCCAATGTGAACATCAACAAAACATTGGAAACCATTGCTGAAAAAGATAAAACTCACTACAGAATTTACAACCAGACGCTGGGGGTAACAAGTGAGACTAATACCTCTTATTTTAAAGCTTCAATCGGTGGTTATCACGCTGTAAAACTAAGAAGATATGATGATGTATTGAATGAGTACATCAACAATGTCGACAGTGTAAAAACACCTAATGTATTAAACTTATTAAATGCTAAGTATCTGGTTTTCGGGGGTCCTGATCAGCCACAAGTTGTTCCTAATCCAAAAGCCAATGGAAATGCCTGGTTTGTAAGTGATCTAAAATTTGTAGATACGCCTAATCAGGAAATTAAATCTATCGGAACTATTGACAACAAAAAAACAGCGGTTATTGCTTCATCCGATAAATCTTATTTTGACAACAAACCCGTTCAGGCAGATTCTACAGCATTTATCAATCTTACGAAATACCAGCCAAACGAACTTGAATTTAAATCTCAGTCGAAAACCCCTCAACTGGCTGTTTTCTCTGAAGTTTATTACCCGCACGGATGGAAAGTATTAGTGGATGAGAAAGAAGTTCCGTACATTAAAGCAGATTATTTACTTCGTGCAGTGCATGTACCGGCAGGAAATCACCATATCAGAATGGTTTTCGAACCGGAAGTGATTGAAAAAGGGAAATGGGTTTCTCTACTTTCATTCGGATTATTTATTCTGTTGGCTGCCTTTGGAATTTTCTGGATTAACAAAAACAAGAAAAAAGGGATTGTAGCTGAACAGAATGCTTAAACAATAAAAATAATGTTGCGTAATGTCATTCTTCATTATGCTATGCTTCATTCAGAATGACAAAGACCATTAAGCTTAAAAAATGGAAAAGAAAATATTGATTATCACCTATTACTGGCCTCCTGCGGGAGGTCCTGGTGTTCAAAGATGGCTGAAGTTTGCAAAGTATCTGCCTGATTTTGGGTGGAAACCCATCATCTACACTCCCGAAAATCCCAGTTATCCATTGCTGGATGAGACCCTGATGAAGGATGTTCCTGAAAACATTGAGATGGTAAGAACCAAAATCTGGGAACCTTACCAGCTGGCTGAAAAGCTGAACAAAAGCAATAAAAAATTCAAAGCCGGACAGTTTGATGTTGGAAAAAATCAAAGCTGGAAATCCAGACTTTCAATCTGGGTGAGAGGTAACTTTTTCATCCCTGATGCCAGAGTTTTTTGGGTAAAGCCTTCGATTACATTTCTGGAAAAATACCTGAAAGAAAATACTATAGATACCATTGTAACTTCCGGTCCGCCCCACTCTCTTCATCTGATTGGTTTGGGACTTAAAAATAAAATGCCGGATCTGAAATGGATTGCTGATTTCCGTGATCCCTGGACAGAAATTTCCTATTACAAACATCTGAAATTAACCAAAAGTTCGGATAAAAAACACCGACAGCTGGAAAGTGCTGTATTTAAGAATGCAGATATCACTCTGGCTACAAGCTATACTGATGCTGAAAACTTCAGGAAAGCGGGTGCCAATGCCGTTTGTATTACGAATGGATTTGATGAAACTGATTCAAGCGAAAAAGAGGGAGAGCAAAAGGATAAAAATAAATTTACGCTAAGTTATATCGGAGTTTTGGAGCAGCTCAGAAATCCTGAAAATCTTTGGAAAGCACTTGATGAGCTGGTAAAGGAAAATGCTCAGTTTGCAGCTGATTTTACATTAAAATTTGTCGGAAGAATAGATGACAAAATCCTTCATTCTATCGAAAATTCAAGTCTGAAAAATCATATCCTGAATCTCGGATATCTTGCCCATGGGAAAGCCGTAGAGGAAATGCAGCATTCTGACCTGCTTCTTATCACGAATTTCCCGAATGACTCTTCAAAAGGAATCATCCCCGGAAAAATATTTGAATATCTCGCTTCAGGAAAGCAGATTCTCTCATTTGGCCCCGATCAAGCTGATGTGGCAAAAATTCTGCAAGAAACCCGGTCAGGGAAACACTTTAACTATCAGGATACAGAACCCATCAGGAAATTTATTCTTGAAAAATTTGAACTTTGGAAAAATGGCAGCCTTCTCGAAAATACTCAACATATCGAACAGTTCTCGAGAAAAAATCTAACCCGCCAGCTGGCTGAAATTATACGATAAGAAAGGAAGTTAGAGGCTGGAAGCTGGAAGACTGTATCCCGCTTCTAACTTCTAACTTCTAACTTCTAACTTCTAACTTCTTATTTCTATACCGTCCACTGGTCATTCACAACAGCAACCAGATAATATTTACCCTGAAATTCTTCAAATACAAAACGGACTGTTTTCCAATCCATATTACCGGATTTTTCGGTTCCCTTGATATAGTTTTCCGTAAAATCATCTTTAGGATAAATCTCCTTTAAATTATTCAGTGAATTGCCACCACCTATAAATTTATTCAGTGAGTACTGTGATGTGGTAAAATCTTTAGAAAAGACCCATTTACTCAGATAATCATTGATTGTTGCTTTATAAGGATCTCCTGAACCGTCGTGCGCTCCCCAGGTAAACAATGTTTTTGTAGGCTGATATCTTTCAAAATCAGCTTTAGAAAAATGCTTGTCTTCTTTCATATTGACAAAAGCATACATTGAAAAACGAACTCCTTTTTCAGGATGAATAAAGGATGTAAAAGTCGTATAGTCTTTAGCTTTCAGCGCTTTCAAAACCTCATCATTGGTCTGCTTTAAAACGGCTTCTTTATCAGCATGAGTCTGAACGGCACCTGCACTGTCTGTTTTAGTCTGCGCAAGGGAATCTATTTCATTCGGAACAGGTTTTCCAACTTCTTTTTTACAGGCCACAACAACAGTCAGAGCGAATACCGCAATCAATACTTTTTTCATATCTTACATTTTGAAATCGGTAGAAAACACCAAAACTGATGCCAAGCAGTATAGAAATAGGGAATCGTGAATTCATCATTCATCATTGATAATTTATAATTTCAGTCGTACCTTTGTTATATGGAAATTTTGGATATTCTCATTATCGGAGCCGGGCCTATCGGTTTAAACTGTGCTTTGGAAGCTCAAAAAAACAGCCTCAGCTATTTAATTGTAGAAAAAGGAACTATTGTCAATTCCCTGTACAATTATCCTTTGTATATGCGTTTTTTCTCTACAGCAGAAAAACTGGAAATCGACGGCGTTCCATTTATTTCTACGGCTCCCAAACCGGGAAGACAGGAAGCTCTGGAATATTATCAGGGAATCGCGAGGCAAAAGCGTCTTAATATCAACTTATATGAAAAGGTTCTAAGCGTTTTAAAAAAAGATGGAATATTTGAGATCAAAACAACCAAGACGGTCTATCTGGCTAAAAATATAGTGATTGCTACCGGATTCTATGATATCCCAAACCTCATGAATATTCCCGGTGAAAATCTTCCAAAGGTTAAACATTATTATACGGAACCTTACCCGTATGCCAGACAGAAAATCGTTGTGGTAGGATCAAGCAATTCTGCTGTAGATGCAGCACTGGAAACCTACAGAAAAGGTGCTGAAGTCACAATGGTTGTCCGTCATTCAGAAATTTCCAGAAGTGTAAAATATTGGGTAAAACCGGATATAGAAAACAGGATTGCAGAAGGCAGCATTAAGGCACATTTTGATGCAGAAATGATTGAAATTACAGAAGATTCTGTTGTTTTTAAAGATGGAAACGGAGAAACTCAGGAAATCGATAATGATTTTGTATTGGCCATGACCGGTTATCTCCCTGATTTTGATTTCCTGAGAAACTCAGGTATTGAACTCAACGGAGACTGCCTGAATCCTTTTTATGATCCGGAAACTATGGAAACCAATATTTCCAATCTCTATCTTGCCGGAGTAGTGTGTGGCGGAAAAGACACCCACCTTTGGTTCATTGAAAACTCAAGAATTCATGCCAGCATGATTATGAATTCAATTCTTTCCAAAGCTTAAAAGTTAATATACCAAAAGCTTCGGGCAATTTCTACGAAATTGCCCGAAGCTTTATTTTTTATTAATCAAGGGGTTGTATTCCGGACCAATTCCTCTTCAATCTTATTTTTATCTTTAAGCATCCATGGAATAACACAATAGAAACCAACAGCAATTGCCACAGCCAATACCCCTGTTCCAATCCATAATGTAGTAAAGCCTAATTTTTCTGCAATCAGTGTTCCTATGTATGGTGTAATGATAAATGCAATGGAAAATGACATTCCGTTCAGTCCCATATAAGCTCCTTTATTATTCTTTCCCGAGCGTAATGCTGTAATGGTTGACATAAAGGGAAGGGTCCATATTTCTCCTACACAAAGCAGCGTCATAGACAATACAAGGGTAATCATACTGTAATCGAAGGCCAGCATGGCGTAGGAAACTCCACACAGAAAAGTCCCGAGAAGCATGGTAAAGGCTAAGGTAAAATATTTCTCCGCGATCTGTACCAGTCCCATCTCCAGCAGTACGATCAGGAAACCGCTGTATCCCAATATATATCCGATATTTTGCTGGCTGAGATGCGCCGTATCTTTATAAAATATAGTCAGCGTACTGAACAGCTGGAAGAAACATATGGAAAACAGCATACAGAACATACAGTAAATCAAAAATTTACTGTCACGGTAAGGAGAACTTTCTTTTTTAACAGCAATCGCTTCTTTTACCTTTTTTGCCTTCTGTTTGGCTAACCTTGCACGATCTTTAAAGAACCAGATATACATCAGGCCTGCCAATAAAGCAGCCAATGCATTGCTGAAAAACAGGAACTCATAAGAAATAGCAGATAAAATACCCCCCAACGCAGGTCCGATAGAAAACCCAAGATTTACAGCCATACGGTTCAGTGAAAAAGCCCTGGTAATATTTTCAGGTTTCGCATATTTAGTAATGGCCACCGAGTTTGCCGGCCGAAATGTTTCACTTACAATACTCTGGGCTAAAATAATTCCCGCCAGGCCAGCCTCTGTTGTAAAAAGCGGAATCAGACAAAATAAAGGAACACTGAGCAGTAAACTCAGGCTCTGTACCCTGTACTCGCCTATTTTATCAGTGATCATACCACCCAGCCATGATCCGATGACCGAACCTATTCCAAAAAAGCTCAGTACAATTCCTGAATTTTCAATACTGAAATGCAAATGATTAGTCATATAAACTCCCAGAAACGGAAGCACCATAGAACCAGCCCTGTTGATGAGCATTACCAACGCCAGCATCCAACTCTCCTGCGAGAGTCCTTTAAAAGAACTCGTATATACGTTAATGAGTCTCACAATAATATTTTGGGAATTGAAAGTGCAAAATTAGACAAAATTAACCCAAAAGACCTTGTTTAAACGCTATTTTTATCAATAACCTTTATTAAACAGACAGCCAACTGTATTTTAGCAAAAAACAGTTTTATGGGCTGTATAAAAACAAATAACTTTTATAAAAATCGTAAATTGCAGTAACAACGGGTGCTTTATGCTAAATTCACTTAGAAACACAATAAAAATTTAATCAATACTGAAGAATGGTAACCTACGAAAATTTACATGATACGCTATCTTTTTACAGTATTGACTGCTGCCAATCCTATTACATTTCTTCCGGAAAACCTATTTTTGAATTTCCAAAATCTCCCTTCAGAATGGATTATTATGCTCTATGTATCTGTACTTCCGGAGAGATCAATATTGAAATAGACCGTCAGAAATATAAAGCAGGTGCTGACAGTTTTCTTATCGCAGCACCCTCTACCATTGTAAAATTTGGAAAAACCAGTGATGATTTTACGATGAAACTGCTATTCTTTGACAAGAATTTTTTGATCAAAAATATTTCTAATCCTTTTATCATTGAAAAAATGAATCTTTTCTCCAAAGGTTCATACAGCATCTTAAAAACTACGGCAACAAATTCTTCACTCCTGCAAAATCTTCTGGATTACCTTGATAAAAAATCGAAAAAGCAGGGAAAGTTTACGGAAGAGATTATCCGTACCATTATTTTTAATCTTCTGCTGGAGACTGCTGAGATTATGGAACAGGAAAATGCTGCAAATCCGGAAAAGGAAGAAGGAAAAAAAGACCTTTATCTCAAATTCAGTAAACTGATCCGTGAAAATATCACCAGGGAACGAACGGTTCAATTTTATGCGGATCAACTTCATGTTTCCAATAAATATCTCATCGAAATCATTAAGAAAGCAAGCGGAAAAACACCCCATGAGGTTATTGATGAAGCGCTGCTGAAAGAAGCTTATGTCATGCTTGGAAATCCTGAGATCACCATATCAGAAATTGCCTTTGAACTTCAGTTTAATTCAGCATCAGCTTTCGGCCGTTTCTTTAAAAAACATACGACGCTTTCCCCTTCGGAGTACAGAACTAAAGAAAATATTCAGTCATGAGAATTTGGGGATAATAATTCTGAACTTGAGGATATATATCGCTTGCTGAATAGAGGTACCTTTATACTGTTAATTAAAAACAATAAAGATGAGTACGATCAATTCAAAATTCGATAAAGTGTTAAATGCCTCTGACTCGTTTGGAAATGTAATCCACGAACCGGATTCAAGTAAAGAGGTTCAGATTAACACTCCTGAAAAGACGATGCCCTTCTCCGACCAGATCGGAAATTACCAACGTAATAAAGGCATTCCTTTACAATCTTACGAAAACAGTAAAATTTATATTGTGGGAAGCGGAATTGCCGGCATGTCGGCAGCGTATTATTTTATCCGTGATGGGCGTGTACCAGGTAGAAATATTATTTTCCTTGATCAGCTCAATGTTGAAGGCGGATCTCTGGATGGAGCAGGTAACGCAAAAGATGGTTACATCATCCGTGGAGGAAGAGAAATGGATATGACCTATGAAAATTTATGGGATCTGTTTCAGGATATTCCTGCTCTGGAGCTGCCTGCACCTTACAGTGTATTGGATGAATACCGGCTTATTAATGACAACGACCCTAATTATTCCAAAGCAAGACTTATTCATAATCAGGGACAGATCAAGGATTTCAGTAAATTCGGACTTGAGAAAAAAGATCAGCTGGCCATTGTAAAACTTCTGTTAAAGAAAAAAGAAGAGCTGGACGATCTTACCATTGAAGACTATTTTTCTGAATCTTTTCTGAACAGTAATTTCTGGTTCTTCTGGCGTTCTATGTTCGCCTTCGAAAACTGGCACAGCTTACTGGAACTGAAACTGTATATGCACAGATTTCTTCATGCCATTGACGGAATGAAAGACTTCTCATGCCTGGTATTTCCAAAATACAACCAGTATGATACGTATGTAACTCCATTAAAGAACTTCCTGTTGGAAAAAGGGGTACAGATCCAGTTTAATATTTTGGTTAAAGATCTTGATATTCAAATTAATACAGAAGGAAAAACAGTAGAAGGAATTATCACCGAACAAAACGGAGAGGAAGTAAGAATACCAGTTGGTAAAGACGACTACGTAATTGTAACCACCGGATCTATGACTGAAAGTACGTTCTACGGAGACAACAATACCGTTCCCGAAGTTACAATAGACAACAGCAGTGCCGGACAAAGTGCCGGGTGGAAACTGTGGAAAAATCTTGCCGCAAAATCTGAAGTGTTTGGAAAACCTGAAAAATTCTGTAGTCATATTGAAAAATCTTCCTGGGAATCTGCAACCTTAACGTGCCGTCCTTCTGCTTTCACAGAGAAACTGAAAGAACTGTGCGTAAACGATCCTTATTCAGGAAAAACAGCTACAGGAGGTATTATTACCATTACAGACTCGAATTGGGTGATGAGTTTCACCTGCAACAGACAGCCACACTTTCCTACTCAGCCGGATGATATCCTTGTAGTTTGGGTATATGCTTTACTGATGGATAAAGAAGGTAATTATATCAAAAAAACAATGCCTCAATGTACCGGAAACGAAATTCTGGCCGAGCTGTGCTATCACCTTGGAATAACAGACCAACTTGATAAGGTCACAGAAAATACAATTGTACGTACCGCATTTATGCCTTATATCACATCTATGTTTATGCCGAGAGCGATGGGAGACCGTCCGAGAGTGGTTCCTGAAGGATGTACCAACTTAGGCCTTGTAGGACAGTTTGTAGAAACCAATAACGATGTGGTCTTCACCATGGAAAGCTCTGTAAGAACTGCAAGAATAGCTGTTTACAATCTTCTTAACCTTAATAAACAGGTTCCGGACATCAATCCGTTACAATATGATATCAGACATTTATTAAAAGCTACTCAGGCTCTGAATGACTATAAACCTTTCTTAGGAGAAGGAATTTTAAGAAAAATATTAAAAGGAACTTACTTTGAACACATTCTGGTAAACCGTCCGGAAGAACAGGAAGAGCATGAATCCTTCCTTAGCAGATTTCAGGAATGGGTAAAAGGAGTAAAAGGCTGAAATATCAGCTTACAAAACAATAGTTTTAAAGTTGTGTAGCCTTTATTTAAACCTTTGCATTAAAGACATAACATTTTTCTCAACAGATATTATCTACTTTAAAAACATCTTTAATTAAAATATAAATCACATGGATTTTAAAAATATAACAATAGCGGGAAGTGGTGTATTAGGATATCAGATTGCCTTCCAGACTGCCTATCACGGTTTCAAAGTTACCGTATATGATATCAATGATGAAGTATTGGAAAAAGCCAAAGGTAAATTCACCGCTTTAAGTGAAGCTTATAAAAATGATTTGGGTGCAACGCAGGAACAACTTGATGCCACATTTAAAAATATCAGCTATTCATCTGATCTTGCTGAAGCAGTAAAAGATGCTGATCTTCTGATAGAAGCTGTTCCGGAAGATCCAGCCGTTAAAACGGAATTCTATCATAAGCTGGCTCAGGTTGCTCCGGAAAAAACAGTATTTGCAACGAATTCTTCTACTCTTCTTCCAAGTCAGTTTGCTGAAGCCACAGGAAGACCTGATAAATTTGTAGCCCTCCATTTTGCCAATGAAATCTGGAAGCACAATACCGGAGAGGTAATGCGGCATCCGGGAACTTCTCAGGAGGTATTTGATTCGCTGATCAAATTTGCAAAAGCGATTGGAATGGTAGCACTGCCAATCCGGAAGGAACAACCCGGATATATTGTCAATTCATTATTGGTTCCGCTGCTTGGCGCTGCTGTCAATCTCTGGGTGAATGAAGTCTCAGATATTGAAACGATTGACAAGACATGGATGGTCGCTACCGGAGCACCAACTGGCCCGTTTGGAATTCTGGATGTTGTAGGAATTACAACTGCTTACAATATTAATAAGCTGGAAGCTGAAGAAACTCAGGATCCTTTAAAGATCAAAGCAGTTGAAAAATTAAAAGAAGAGTATATTGATAAAGGGAAACTGGGAGTATTGACTGGAGAAGGATTTTATAAATATCCTAATCCTTCATATCGCGACAAAGACTTTTTGAAATAGAAGCTTATACTTCAGATTTTAAGCTATAAAATAGTAAAAGCAGAACTCCAAGTGAAGTCCTGCTTTTATTTTATGATCTATTTCTGAAAATTATTCAGGTTTATAAGAGTCTTTCAGCGTTACCGTACGGTTAAATACCAACGTATCATCGGTAGAATCCTGATCTTTTGTAAAGTACCCTATTCTTTGGAACTGTAGCGGTTCCCCAATAGCAACTTCTTTCAGGCCTGGCTCAGCAAAACCTTTCACAGTGGTTACAGATTCAGGATTGATGAAGTTTAAGAAGTCTACATCTTTTTCTGCATCAGGCTGCTCCACGGTAAACAGTTGGTTATAAATTCTTACTTCAACAGGAATAGCATGTTTGGCAGATACCCAGTGTAGGGTTCCTTTTACTTTTCTCAAGCTTTCTTCTGTACCGCTTCCGGACTTACTCTTCTCGTCATAAGTAGCATAGATGGTAGTGATCTCACCATTTTCATCTTTCTCCACTCTTTCAGCTTTGATAATGTAAGCAGATTTCAGACGAACTTCTCCGCCTAATTTAAGCCTGAAAAATTTATTGTTAGCCTCTTCTTTAAAGTCTTCACGTTCAATGTATAGCTCTCTTGAGAACGGAACTTCTCTTGTCCCTGCATTTTCCTGCTCAGGGTTATTTTCAGTTTCCAACCATTCTTCCTTATCCTCCGGATAGTTTTCGATCACTAATTTTACAGGATCTACCACTGCCATTACACGCTTGGCAACCTTGTTAAGATCTTCACGTACACAGAAATCAAGCAGCTGGATTTCGATCAGGTTTTCTCTTTTCGCAACCCCTACTTTTTCAATAAAATTCCTGATAGAAGCCGGAGTAAATCCTTTTCTTCTCATCCCTGAAATAGTTGGCATCCTAGGATCATCCCATCCGGTTACTACTCCTTCAGCTACCAGTCTCTGCAGCTTTCTTTTAGAAGTAATCATATAGGATACATTCATCCTTGCAAATTCCCTCTGCTTGTTTTTAACCCTGCCTTCTTCATAAACCTGATCTAAATACCAGTTGTACAACGGTCTGTGGTTCTCAAACTCCAAAGAGCAAAGTGAATGTGAAACTTGTTCGATATAATCGGATTCACCATGAGCCCAGTCGTACATTGGATAAATTTTCCAGGCTGTACCTGTTCTGTGGTGAGGTTTATTCAAAATTCTGTACATCACAGGGTCACGCATATTCATGTTGGGCGAAACCATGTCGATTTTTGCACGAAGAGACATCGAACCGCTTTCAAATTCTCCGTTTTTCATCCTTTCGAAAAGATCCAAAGATTCTTCTACCGGACGGTTTCTGTATGGAGATTCCACACCCGGTTCTGTAGGGTTCTTTCTCTGCTCGGTAATTACTTCAGAAGGCTGTTCATCTACATAAGCTTTTCCTTCTTTAATCAATTGTACGGCCCAATCGTAAAGCTGCTGGAAGTAGTCTGATGCATACAATTCTTTATCCCATTTGAACCCAAGCCATTCAACGTCTTTCTTGATAGAATCTACGAATTCCTGCTCTTCTTTTTCAGGGTTCGTATCGTCAAAACGAAGGTTTACGGGAGCGTTGTATTTTTCGCCCAGGCCAAAGTTGATGCAGATCGCTTTGGTATGTCCTACATGCAGATAACCATTCGGTTCAGGCGGAAAACGGAAACGAATCTGATCTCTTTTCAGACCGTTTGCCAGATCATCTTCAATAATTTGCTCAATAAAATTGAGGGATTTTTTTTCTTCTTCCATTAAAGTTAGCTTTTATTTTTTAGCAAAAAAAGTTCCACAAAGTTACGGAAAAATAAGCTTTTGTAAAAATGGTAATTTAAAAGCCTTATTGATTGTAATTCAATATTTTTCATTAACTTCGGGAAAACTCTAACCATTTAACCCAACCATCATGGCTGTTTATATCTTAAGCAACCGGAAAATTATCCGGCATAAAGGCGAAAGAGTGGACTCTTTTTCCAATGATGAATACTCAATTCCTAATTTCAGGATCGCTAAATGTGATTTTGACAACTATAAGGACCCTTCCCCACAAACTAAAAATAAAAAAGACTATACTAACAGAAATATCTTAAACTACAAGCTTTTTTCAGAGCCCGAAAAACAGGGTTATGAAGAAGTCTTAGATGTTCTGTTAAGCGAAAAAGGAATAAAAAAATCACCTCTTACAGCCAACCACCTTGGAGGAACCCAGAAAATGTTTTATGAACTGTACAAAAATATGTCTTCCACTAAAGACAGGAGTGATGTACTGATATTCATCCATGGTTATTTATATGATTTTGATGATGAACTAAAAGCAATTATTGATCTTAAGAAAATATTCATTGATAATCCGGACTCTCCTGTAGAGCATATTTTATTTGTTAGCTGGCCCGCTTCAGGCAGTATTATACCGCTAAGCTATTTTGATGATAAGGCTTCCAGTATCAACTCCGGAACATCTCTGATGAGATTATTTTATTTTTACACCCAGTTTTTAAAAGATATTTTTTCCAACCGCGATCTTGCCCCCTGCAATCAAAGGATTCACCTTATAGCCCATTCTTTGGGTAACAGAGTTCTTCAAAGCATGCTGTACAGCCTTAAAAAGGAAAATATTCTTCGTGTTATCGACCAGGTTCTCCTGTTGAATGCTGACGTGAGCTATAAAGTATTTGAAGATGCCGAGGATTCATTTAATAAACTTCCATTATTGGCTAACAGGATTTCCATTTATCTAAACAGACAGGATATTATTCTCGGAGCTTCTCAGTTTACAAAAAATATCCTCACTCCAAGACTTGGTAAAAATGGACCGAGCGGCATTGATCAGTATAAAGATATTGTGTCCGTTATTGATTGTACCTTCGTAAAAGATGATCTTCTGAACAGCTTTAAATATGAAGTGGGAAACCATTGGGGATATCTTTCAAGCTCGCAGGTACAGCGTGATATCTTTCAGAATTTATACGGAATTGACAGAAATCTTATTACGAACAGATCTAAAGATAGTGAAAATATTTTCACAATTATTTCTTAACAAATAATTAAAATAATCCCTAAAAAATGAATTATACGTTAAAATTTAACTAAAATTGATGAGTATGGCACAATGATTGCTAATTCATACACTAGGGAATTACAATTTTTAATTATGGGACAGATTAAAAAAAGGTTTTCTAATATATTAAATTATATAAAGAAAGCTATTTTCGTAAAGGATGTGATTTAATTGTGTAACAACCTCTAAATCAACAAAATATTCGATCTACTACTGCCAGGTCCTCCTACAGACCGGATTAAAAAAAATTCAAATGTTCTGAACAGGAAGGGATTGCAGGTTAAAAACTGAAACCAATTAAATACATATTCAATCAAAGGCAACAGTTGGGATCCTAGTGCCATGTGCTGCAGGTCATGGGCACCGGATTATTGCGGCCAGGCCACATGCCCGAATTCACCTCCTCCGTCATGATTAAACCCAGTTATATTTTGAACCATAACAGTTCATTTCTGAGCTCCAGATCGGATTCAAAATTATTGACAAATAAAGCTCCAGTGCCTAAACCTTGAGGCATTGGATTTTTTTTGGTAAATGTATACTGAGCGATGGCATTCAGTCCTATATTACTTTCTAAAGCCGACGTTATCCACCAGCCTATATTCTGATTCTCAGCAAGGGAAATCCATTCATCAGAACCGGAAAACCCTCCTACCAATGCCGGTTTCAAAATAATATACTGTGGCTGTATTGTTTCTAAAAGTGTTTTCTTTTTTCCTGAATCAATAATTCCGATCAGTTCTTCATCCAATGCAACCGGAGTGGGTGTTTTTGCACATAACTCAGCCATATCAGTCCAATTTCCAGCTTTAATGGGCTGTTCAATAGAATGAATATCAAGATCAGCGAGTTGCTGCAAAACAATAACCGCTTCATCTTTAGAGAATCCTCCGTTTGCATCTACCCGAAGTTCCAACTGGTCTTTGGAAAATTTCTCTCTTAATTTCTGAAGTATCACATGTTCGGATTTCCAATCGACACCGATTTTTAATTTGATGCAATGAAATCCTTTTTCAAGCTTATCCTGAATCTGCTCTTCCATATAGCCCACATCTCCCATCCATATCAGACCGTTGATTGTAATAGCCGCTTTGCCTTCAGTAAATTCACTCGGAAAATAAAGACTGCCTCCATTCTTCAGATTCCGGACAGCTTGTTCATAGCCAAACCAGATTGAGGGGAACTCCCTCAGTTCTTCCTTCAGAAAAGCAGTATCCTGATTGATATTTTCACAGAGCCATTTCAGTTTTTCTTCATAATCGGATCTGTCATCAAAACTCAACCCCCTGAAAAGAGCACATTCACCTACGCCCCTTTTTCCGCCTTCTGAAATAGTCAGGATAAAGGTCTCCTTATCAAGCAAAACGCCGCGAGATGTTCCACTCGGGCGTTTAAATTGCAAAATGTATTTTAAATAAGTTGCTTCCATTTATTTTACGCTGTCAATACGCATAAATTCTTCTGCTTTTTCTACCATTTCTATGCTTCCGCAGAAGAACGGGATTCTCTGGTGAAGCTCCGTAGGTTCTATTTCAAGAATTCTTCTGAATCCGTCTGTTGCTTTTCCTCCTGCCTGCTCTGCAAGGAATGCCATTGGATTGCATTCGTATAGCAGTCTTAATTTACCGTTCGGAGCCTGCGAGTAAGATGGATAGATATAAATTCCTCCTTTCAGCATATTTCTATGGAAATCCGCTACCAGAGATCCGATATATCTTGATGTATAAGGGCGGTCTCCTTCTTCCATCTGGCAATATTTTAGATAATTTTTTACTCCTTGAGGGAATTTGATATAGTTTCCTTCGTTGATGGAATAAATTTTCCCTGTTCTTGGGAAAGTCATGTTCGGATGAGAAAGATAATATGTTCCCAAAGAAGGATCCAGCGTAAATCCGTTGACGCCGTTTCCGGTAGTATAAACGATCATTGTGGATGAACCGTAAATCACATACCCTGCTGCAATCTGATTAATTCCTTTCTGTAAAAAATCTTCCAGCTGTACCGGTGTTCCGGGTTCTGTAACTCTTCTGTAGATAGAGAAAATGGTTCCTACCGATACATTTACATCAATATTGGAAGAACCGTCCAAAGGATCAATCAATACCACATATTTACTTAAATGTCCGTTTTCACCGCATTTAATATCGATAAAATCATCATTTTCCTCAGAAGCAATACCACAAACAACCTCTCTTTGAGACAAAGCCGTAATAAAAATTTCGTTCGCAATCACATCAAGTTTCTGCTGTTCCTCACCCTGAATATTCTGATTTCCTGCAGCACCTGTAATATCCACAATTCCGGCTTTATTTACTTCTCTGTTTACCACTTTCGAAGCCAATCTTATTGCACTTAGAAGACGAGAGAATTCACCTGTAGAATATTGAAAATCGTCCTGTTTATCTATAAGAAATTCTCCTAAAGTCTGTAATGGTTGATTTGACATATTTTTCTTTTTACGTTTTGCCCAAATTTCGGAAAATTTATCGCATTAAGAAAATTTAATTACAAAAGAGATTAGTTGCTGTATTTCAATATGATACAAACCCACCACACCATAATACCAAGCCATCGATGAAAATTATTCGTCCGAATTTGGTACATCAGAGCTATGAAAAATTCAGATTATTTCATTATTTGTTGATTTTAAGGAAATCTTAATTCTATCTCTGCGCCGGGCTATTTCATATCTCGTTGTAAATTTATAATTTTGACGTCCGTAAAAAACTCATGTAACTTTTTATCTAACAATTTTATTTTTAACAATTTAATGAAAATTTTCAAGTTTGGTGGAGCATCTGTAAAAGATGCTGACAGTGTAAAAAACGTGTCCATGGTTCTGAAAAGCCAGGGATTTGCCAAATGCCTGCTGGTAATTTCAGCCATGGGCAAGACGACAAATGAGTTGGAAAAAGTTGTAGAGCTGTATTTCAAAAAAGAAAATTATCAAACTGAAATTGAAAAGATAAAAAGAAAACACATTGAGATTGCGGAAGGACTTTTTCCTGAAAATCATGCGGTTTTTACCGAAATCAATCTCTTTTTTGATGACATTGATTCTTTTTTAAGAAGAAATAAGTCTCCTAACTACAATTTCGTATACGATCAGGTGGTAAGCTGTGGAGAAATGATTTCTACCAAAATCCTGAGTGAATATCTGAATGAAATTCAATTCACCAATCAATGGTTAGATGCCAGAGATTATATAAAAACAGATAATTCATACAGGGAAGGGGCTGTAGACTGGGTAAGGACTGAAGAATTCATTTCAAATCTTAACCCTGAAATCTGCTATGTAACCCAGGGATTCATCGGGTCTGACGACAATAATTTTACGGTAACGTTAGGAAGAGAGGGGTCTGACTACTCTGCTGCTATTTTTGCCTACTGCTTAAATGCTGAAGCAATGACTATTTGGAAGGATGTACCAGGAGTAATGACCGGAGATCCTAGAAAATTCAGTGATGTTACTCTTCTTTCCAATATTTCTTATGAAGAAGCTATTGAGATGGCGTATTACGGGGCAAGCGTCATTCACCCTAAAACATTACAGCCGCTACAGCAAAAAAATATTCCTTTTTACGTAAAGTCTTTTGTAGATCCTACCAAAGAAGGAACAAAAGTAGGTGCTTCTGACAAAAACCAACAGGAGGAATCTTATATTCTAAAAGAAAACCAGGATCTTTTGAAAATCTCTACAAGAGACTTCTCTTTCATTGCGGAAGACCATATGAGCCTGATTTTCGGATATTTATCTAAATATAAGATTAAAGTTTCTCTGATGCAGAATTCTGCGATCTCACTGGCACTGTGCCTTGAGGATAAATTTAATCATATTGATGAGCTCAACGAAGAGCTTCAAAAAATTTTTAAAACCGAAGCAATTAAAAATGTATCTTTATTCACAGTAAGAAATGCGAAAAAGGATCATATTGATAAATTTTACCATGAAAAAAATGTATTATTGGAACAAATTTCCAAGAATACTCTTCAAATGGTAACACAATAATATTAATTGCGACTAAACACACATGAGTTTAATTTCGAAAAACGATCTGATCAAAGCTTCCGGCTTAAACAAAATCGGGTTCCTCAAGAATCCGGTAGCATCTGCTGTGATGAGCATTGCTAAAATAAACCAAGTAAATAAATTATACGATAAATTAAAAGATAAGGAAGGCAAAGACTTTTTCGACTCATTTGTGAGAGAAAGAAACCTAAGCTATGTAGCTTTTGAGGAGGATCTGGCAAAGATTCCGAAAACGGGACCGTTTATCCTGGTTTCCAACCACCCACTGGGTGCTATTGATGGAATTCTGATGTGCAAGGTCTTAACAGAGGTTCGTCCGGATTTTAAGGTAATGGGGAATTTCCTTTTGGAAAAAATCAAACCTATGGAGCCGTATGTAATCGCTGTTAACCCTTTTGAAAACAGAAAAGAAGCTTACAGCAGCTCTTCAGGAATGCGTGAAACACTCAAGCATTTACAAAACGGAGGCTGTGTAGGTATCTTTCCGGCAGGAGAAGTTTCCAATAAGAACAATCCTTACGGAGAAATTTTAGATAAGGAATGGGAAAAAACGGCACTTAAGCTTATCAGAATGGTAAAAGTACCGGTAGTTCCTATGTATTTTCATGCCAAAAACAGCCGGCTTTTTTATCAGGTAGCCAAGCTTCATCCGAATTTACAGACCCTGATGCTTCCTGCAGAAATGATGAATGACAGAGAGAAACCTATCAGAATCAGAATCGGGCGTCCTATTACTGTGAAAGCAATGGATGATATGGAAACGATTGAGGAATTGGGAGAGTTTCTGAAACGTAAGGTTTATATGATGAAATCTTACTATGAAAAAAGAAAATCCCTTGCCCAAAGCATCAACCTTCAGAATTTATCTGTCAAGTTTCCTTTATTGAAGGAAGAAAATATTGTTCAGAATATCATTGATGAAACGCCTATTGAAGATATCATTAAGGATGTTGATAAACTGAGAGGAACTGATAAAATGCTCTTCAGCAATGGAAATTACGAAATCTATTTTACTACTTACGAGGAAATTCCTTCTATTATGAGGGAAATCGGGCGTCAGAGAGAGCTTACTTTCCGTGCAGTAGGTGAAGGAAGCAATCTTCCGTTTGACCTTGATGAGTATGATAAGCATTACCACCATCTGTTCCTTTGGGACAATGGTGAGAAAAAACTGGCCGGAGCCTACAGAATGGCATTGGGTAGAGAAGTTATGAAAAAGTATGGGATCAAAGGATTCTATACAAGCTCTTTATTTGAGTTTGAGCAGGACATTCATCCGTTCTTTAAAAAAGTGATTGAAATGGGCCGTGCCTATATCTGCCAGGAATATCAGCAGAAACCACTTCCACTCTTTCTTTTATGGAGAGGAATTGTACATGTATGCCTGCGAAATTCTGATCATAAGTTCCTTATGGGTGGTGTAAGTATCTCCAACAAATTCTCGGAATTTTCAAAATCACTGATGATCGAATTTATGCGTTCTAATTATTTTGATTCTGCAGTAGCTCAGTATATCACTCCAAGGAATGAATATAAAGTAAAACTTCGCGACAGGGATAAAAATATTTTCTTTGAGGAAATGGAATCTGACCTTAATAAGCTGGATAAGATCATTGATGATCTTGAACCTGAATTGAGACTTCCTGTTCTGATCAAAAAATACATCAAGCAAAATGCTAAAGTAATTGCTTTCAACGTTGACCCTAACTTCAATGATGCGATTGACGGATTAATGTATATCCGAATTAGTGATCTTCCTGAAAACACGATAAAACCGGTATTGGAAGAGATGAGCGAACAGATCAGAAAGGAACAGGAAAATAATCCAGCTGATAATCAGTAAGTTTTTAAATTTATTCAAAAAAAGTACGATGAATACTTGCTTTGTATACTAAATCTTACTACTTTTGCATCACTTTAAAACAACGAAGTAAGTCAAACAAAAATATAATGGTTTCTTAGCTCAGTTGGTAGAGCAATGGATTGAAAATCCATGTGTCCCTGGTTCGATTCCTGGAGAAACCACTTTAAAACCTCTAATTTATTTTAGAGGTTTTTTTGTTCTTTATATTCAGCTCTTTTTCCACGGTATTTTTCTATAATATCGTTTAAAAATATAAAAATTAATCAAAAAATAGGGAATTATTTTTTTTATGTGAAAAGTAAAACTTAATTTAGTATTGTAAACAATATAAAAATACAAATATGAAACTAAATTTATTAGCAGGTACTTTTCTGGGTATCGCTCTGCTTGTTTTTCAATCATGTGCAGAGACTACTATGGCCAACACCGTTGACCCACCTCTAAATGCATCATCTTTCAGGGTTCCCGTTTCCGGAAACTCTTTTTTAACAGTAAAACCTTCAGGAGCCAGCGAAATAATCAACTCCACTAGCTTAACTAGCTGGACCAACTCCAATACTGTTATCAGCACTTATTTCAGGGTGAGTAATACGGGAATAGTAAACATCGGGTTAAAAGCTTCTGTGCCCTCAGGTACGAGTGTTGTAAAAGTAACAATAGGCAACACATCCAAAAATGTTACTTTAACAGGATCGGACTATACAGATTATACAGTTGGCTCTTTTACCATTTCCACTCCGGGCTATGTAAAAGTTGATCTTCAGGGAGTCTCTAGAACTGGTGGTTTCTTTGCGGATGTTTCAGATGTTACTTTCGGTGGAACAGCTTCTACGGGAACCAATATTTACAGTAATGATCCTTCTTACTATTATTGGGCGCGCAGAGGGCCTTCCTGCCATCTGACCTATACCATTCCAACCACCAGTAATGTTAGCTATTATTACAACGAGGTGACAGTTCCTGCTGGAGAAGATAAGATTGGCTCTTATTTTATGGCAAATGGCTTTAATGAAGGTTATTTTGGAATGCAGGTGAATTCTGCTACGGAAAGAAGGATTCTATTCTCTGTATGGAGCCCGTTTAATACAGATGATCCCAATAATATTCCTCCTGATCACAAAATTATACTGAACAGATCAGGCAGCGGGGTAACAATCGGAGAATTTGGCAATGAAGGCTCTGGCGGACAAAGCTATTATAAGTATAACTGGAGTGCCGGACAAACCTATAAATTTTTATTAAAAGGTGAACCGGACGGCAGCGGAAAAACTGATTTTACAGCATGGTTTTTATCTCCGGATACAACAACATGGAAACTGATAGCCAGCTGGAAGAGACCTCAGACCAGCACCTATCTTAAAGGCTTCTATAGTTTCGTTGAAAACTTTAATCCTGAAAATGGATATCAGGGCAGAAAAGCTGAATTCAAAAATCAGTGGGTAAAAACTTCAAATGGCAGCTGGATTGCCATTTCCGCAGCAAAATTTAGCGTCGATAACACTTACAATGCAAAACAAAGGATAGATGCAATGGGAGGAACAAGCGGCAGTGCTTTCTATTTGCAAAATGGAGGATTCTTTAATACAACAGTTGCTCCCGGATCACAGTTTTCTGTTGCACCACCTACGCAGATGCCAAACATCAATCTTTCAACTCTTCCTTAAAATTATGATCTAAATAATCAGCCAGTTACTTTATAAGAACTGGCTTTTTTATTTATACCACACGGTTGATTCGGGGAATATAATTTTCAGAAATCTTATCGGAATCCGAGATAGTTTATTCATAGTGATTAGGTGTTTTTCAAAACTTTATTTTAAATAAACAATCGTTCTGTAAGGCTAAAAAAAGCAGAACAGTATCCCTTAACCGATGTACTGTTCTGCCTGATATTTTAAATTCTGAATGTGATTAAGAAGGCCAAGCCCCAAAGTAAGAAGAATTCCCCAAATCTATCTGTTCTGCACTTACCACAAAACTGATGTACATACTGTTTTCATCTACCGCATCAAAGTCTACTTCATGCTGGATGACATAGCCGTTGTTCCACTTCAGTGTTGTTAAAGTTCCTTCTTCATGAGATTTATTGAAAGTGATCTCTCCTACTGTAGGCTTGTACTTTCCGTTCAGTAAACTTTCCAGGATATCTGATTTATCAGTAGCTTCTACTGTAATTTTGATAAGCGCATTGGAAGGATCTGATGCTACACGCCCTGAAACGTCCGTAGCTCTTGCTACGCTGTAATTAAGCTTTAATAGTTTTTGTCCTTCACCGTTGTTGAATTTTAAAATTCCTCTTGAATTTCTTTCTGCCATGATCGTAAATTTTGATGATTAATATTTTATGATTTTTGTTTTCTATATCACCAAATATAGATGTATTTATATGAAGCAGACTATATTTATCATTAAATTTCAAAAAGTGTCGTACTAATACTACTAACAGTTGTTAGGTAAATTATATACTATAAATCAAGTGTTTATCATTGTATCAAGTGTAAATCACCTATTATGGGGACTGTTTAAAATTATTTAAAGAAAAACAATAGTATTTTCAGTACTGTGATGTGATGAAAATAATCTTTATAAATAGGTCTTTTAAAACCTATCAGATTTCGGGCAATAAAACAGTGCAAAGAAAGGCTAACAGACTAATATTCTGAAAAATATATAAAAACAAGCTACATCAAATCACTGATGACCAATACATTGACGCCAAAAGCAAGCCGTAATAATACTTTTTACAAAAAAATAAATCAAAATACTTGTGCAGTATTATAAAATAGTATACTTTTGCATCACTTTAAAACAACGAAGTAATAAACAAAAACATAAATGGTTTCTTAGCTCAGTTGGTAGAGCAATGGATTGAAAATCCATGTGTCCCTGGTTCGATTCCTGGAGAAACCACAACATTCACGAGTAAAAATGCTCAAAGCCCCTTCGATAGGGGCTTTTTTGTTATCCATAGCTGATTGTTTGTAGTATTCTGAAGCATTCTTTCCCAAGATCGTTCCCCCTATAACGACCCCTTCCAAAAACAAGGGGAAATTTTGAACATAATTTCCAGTTTTGAGTTAAATATGGCACGAAGGTAAAACTTAAAAATTACACGAACTCATGAATTACCATTCCAGAATTTCAATAATTGCGATTCTCCGAACTTCTTTTTCTGATTATTGTTCAATATAAAAAATTCCCCCTGTAAAATCCAAGGGAGAAATTTCTATAACTATATGATTTTAAATACAATATAAAATAAATTCCGATTTCAAGGTACAAATCGACTATTGCTAAAAAATGCTGATATTATAAGCTCATAAGTTCGGATTTCCATTTTTGAGGTATATATCGACAAGAAATTTTTAAAGATTCTTCCAAATTGTAATTTTTTTATTTTCCTATTAAATATACAACCATTTGATTTTCAGTAGTTTAATTTTGATTATTGCTAACAATTTTCTATCTTCGCTCCTTTTTTAATTTTTAGGAGAGTTAATGTAAATGAAAGCAGGAAAAATTTCTGTAGGAATTAAAAATTAAAAAATAATATTATGAAAAAATCATTTTCAATTTTAGTTATCCTAAGAAAGGATAAAATAGGAGTTGACGGAAGATGTCCGATTAATGTTCAGGTTAGATTAAATTCTAAAGTAATTAAACTACCAACAAAACAAAAGATATATCCAGACCAATGGGATAGCAAAACAAAAACCTGTATTGGTAAAGGCTACGGAGAATTGAATGTATTTTTAAAAGACATTACTTTAAAGTTAGAAAAATTTTGTCTGAATAAGATTAATAACAACCAGCCATTAACTATCGATATGATTAAAGAGTATTACAATGGCGTTAATCTTAACTGTTTCTATACGGTATTTGATAAAATGCTCGCAATAAAATCTAAAAAAATTAAAGAGCCTACCCTATATAAATATAATTTGCTTAGAAAATATCTTAAAGAGTTTAAAAAACGTATTGATGTAGCAGAAATAAATTTAATGTTTATCGAAGATTTTGAAGCTTTTTTAAGAAAGAAAAACGACGGTATACATGGAATCGCTAATCATCATAAGAATCTGGACGCTATCATTAATTTAGCCATAAAGCATAAATTAATGGTTGATAATCCTTACATCAACAAGGAATATAAAGAAAAATCCGAATGTTTAGTTTTTCTTACACCAGACGAGCTTGAAAGTTTCATTAAAATAAAAGTCGATCCTAGCTCTGGGATAAAATTAACTAAAGATAGATTTGTATTTGCTTCCTTAACAGGATTAAGATATTGTGATATTAATACGTTGAAGATGGAGAATATTGATTTTAAAACAAAATTCATCACTAAAAAGCAAGTTAAAACTGGTAAACCTGTTAAAATACCTTTGAACACGAGAGCTTTTGTAATGGCTAAACAATATGGTAAAGGAAAGGACAAGGATGAACTTCTATTCCCTACCGTAACTAATCAGAATGATAATACCAGATTAAAAGTCCTGGCGCAAGCTATCGAATTAAATAAAAATTTGACCTTCCACGTTTCTAGGCACACCTTCGGAACGATGATGGTTAATTATTATAATGTTCCGATAACTATTGTTAAAGAAATGATGGGACATACCGATATAAGTATTACCGCCAAATATGCAAATGTTAATACTGATATTATGAAAGAAGCCATGAAGAACAAATTTAAGTTTTAATTGTCTCAGGTTTTAATTAGGGTAACTGCATCTTTAGAAATTGAATTTTTATTTTTAGAGATAGTTACCCTAAAATTTTAGCTATCTTTGTAAAACATAAAAATATGAAATTATAAGAATAAATATTATTGAAATAAAATAGAAATACCGCATTTAGCGAACTAACTCCTGTAATCGAAAAGTCGAAATTTTAAGTGGTACGGGAAAGGTTTGGCAAATGCTCGGGTTTAGGCTCGGGCGTTGCTTTACTTTGTACCACAGGGCTTCGACTCCCTCGATTACGAGTAAAGTTTAACGCTTCGAGCTTTTTTATGCTTATGGGTTTCCGTAAAAAATATTGAGAGTTGAAGCGTATAATTGAACTAAAAAAATTATACTATGAAAACAACATTCTTATTTGTAGACCTACTATCCTTCTGCTTTACCTTCCATAAAACCAATTCTAAAATAAGTAGAATTAGCAAAATAAAATCCTTTGTAAGCTTACTTCTTCAGAAATCCTTAATTAAAAAATATAATTATGAGTGATTTCTCCTTACTGGTTCGGATAAAATACGATGCCTTAGATTCAGAACAAAAACGAATGTTTGATGAAGAATATAAGCGAAGGAAAAAAACCTTTGAAGACGATTATAACAGCGACCTTGCTTTAGAAATATTACGGGATATTTCGATGAAGTTTCCTGATGAGAGTCGTGATTCAAGTGATAAAGACGTTGCTAAAAAGAATGTAAATGACCTTTACATTACTCAAAAAATGCAGTCAGGAGAAAGTTATTCATTTTATATAATCGTTGGTATAATCATATTGTTTAGCGTTTCTGCTTTCTTCTTAAAGCCTGATCGGGCTAAAATGCAGAATGCCATTGTTGATAAAATCTTACTACAAAAACCTCAGATTTTTAAAACGATGAAAAACTTCTTTTTAGGAGAAGAAATGACGGAGAAATATTCCCAAAACTTTATTTCCAATACTCTTTCTAAAAAAGGATATTCCAATCTTGGGATATATGAGGAAGATCTTGTTTTGGTAAGAAAACTAGACTATCGTGACGAGGATTCCAAAGAAAACCTAATCACAGCTTACGGTTTTTTAGGATTTACAAAAGTCCTTTTCAGTGATGAAAATCTTGCAGAAGATAACTTCAGCAACAAACAATATAAAAGTGGCAAAGATCACAATACTCAAAGAGTTGATATAACAAGGGTTGAAAGTTATAAACCTAGCAAGGGATATAATTATTATGAAGAACAATCTGAAAGGAGAGAAAAAAATAACGTATCCCAGCATTCTGAAGCTGAAATTAACGCTCCCAATCAGCAGGGAGATTCAATACAAATCAATTAATCATGAAAAAATTAATAACATTCATTGCATTCATTAATTATGTTCTGTTTTTTAGTCAGAAAAATATTAATCTGGAACTTGCAGAAGCTGAAAAGTATACCAATCAAATAATAGAAAATAATCCCGATAAAATCCTAAGCTATTATAAACTGATTAACGGTACTCTTAAAAAAACTAATCCTAATAATGAGAATGAGAACGAGGACGATGATAGCGAAATCATGATGTCATACAGAATTATTAAAAAAAATGATAAGATAATTTACATCAGCAAATCTGATAGCTTTTGGGGTATGGGAGACTGGAATAGTTCTCAGGATTTTTATTTTGATGAAAAAGGAGTTCTGCTCGGAGCTGTAAAAAAAGAGGACTGGTTTTTAGAAAACAAATGTGCAAGGCAGATCAGATACCGTGGTATTTATAAAAATTATGGAAAGTCCAAATTATATAGGGTTGATAAGTTTTATAACGAAAATGATAAAGAGGTCAATTTAGATTCTCCCAATTGTAAAAAAAGTAAAAAGGACGCATTAGAAAATGCTGAAAGAACTGATAAGATCACCTTCAGAAATTTAGAGGGTTTTATGAAGGCTGAGAAAATTAAATATTATCGGACTGATAAAAATGAAAAAGAAAATCCCTCTATTGAGAACCTTATAAATGGAAGAGGAAAAGAGATAATCCAAAATGAAAATGCAGGTGATCCTTTGGGTGGTGATGGAAACAGTAATAGCAAAGTGGGAATTGACCGAAAATTAATAGGTTATATTCCTGGAACAATGGGAAGAGGAGGAAAACAACCTTCTCATAGTTGCACGGCAAGCGGTTCTATTACTATTGCCTATACCGTAGATAAAGCAGGGAATGTAGTTTCTGCCAGAAGATCGGGAGGGGTTTCAGATTCTTGCATTGTATCAACATCAATCGGTTGGATAAAGAAATATGTAAAGGCTGAAAAAGCCGATGTAAGTTCTACGGGCACTTATAAAGTTACATTTTGATGCTCTCTTCAAGGGCGTATTCATAATTACATTCAAAATTTAGTGGGTTGTGAGGGCTGAAAGAATCAAATATTACAAATAAGGTTTGAAAGGAAAATAAAACAAGTCGAAAGCAAGTAAAAGCATGATATGTTTTACTGATATAACAAGTAATACAGAAGTGAAAATATAAGTCAGAATACGAGAAGAAACAAGTAAGGGGTATATGAAAAGGCTCTATGAAGTCCGAAAGAGGAAAAGCCCTGATACTAGGGAAAATTGCGACTTTTAAGCCTGTTAGATATTAAGCAATACAAGTGAAATGTTTTAAAAATGCCACCCAGCCTATTTTCGGGAAAAACAAATTTATGTTGCGACATCTTTTGTCGTTTCAACGAAATAGATTTGTAAAAGAAATATATTAATTCAAAATACAGGGAAAACAATTATGTATGAATCCTTGATTTTTGTAAATCGTCAGCAAAAAGTAGACACTGTATAGTATAAAAATATAGAACTCTTTGATTTGATTAATAGAGCTATCAAGTGGTTAGAAAATAATGAGTATGCTAATAAAATCCTAAAATGGGAAACAAAAGCTTGGGGCGAAAACCCTGCTGATTTTAGAAGAAAATAAATACTGAAAAATATTTACGGAAACCCGTATTATTATTTCAGTATTTTTTTTTAATTTTTACATTTCTATTAAACTAAAAACTTTAACTATGGGAATTACAAGAGGATCAGAATGGAGAAAATGGGATTTACATGTTCATACACCTAAGACCTTATGTTCAGATTATGGTGGAGATACTGACACAGTATGGGAAAGATATTTTAATGACTTAGAAAGATTAGCTAAAGATAAAAACATTAAAGTTTTTGGAATCAATGATTATTTATTCATTGATGGATATAAAAAGGTTCTTGAATATAAAAATAGCGGTGGTCTTAAAAGTGTAGATTTAATTTTACCCGTTATAGAATTTAGACTTAAAGAGTTTGTTGGCAGCAAAGAGCTTGGACGACTAAATTATCATATTTTATTTGCAGATGAAAGCGTTTTAAAAGTTGACTTAATTGAATCACATTTTTTAAGTGGGTTAAGGGCAAAAGCTAATTTGGATGCTACTACTCCTGATTATCAAAGTTGGGGCGGAGTTATAACAAGAGACAGTCTAATTGATCTTGGGAAACATATAATTGATAATACTCCTGAAGATAAAAGAGGGTCTATGAGTCCTTTAGATATTGGTTTCAATAATCTCAATTTTGAATTAACAAAAATTGAGGATTTATTAGGTGAAGGAGCAGATCCAAATACTTTTTTAAAAGGAAAATATTTTAAAGCAATAGGTAAGGCTGAATGGGAAGATTTTAGATGGGATAGTTCTCCATTAGAAAAGAAAACGGTTGCTAATAGAGCACATTTTATTTTTTCGGCTTCTCCATCTGTTGAAAAAGCTAATAAAGGCAAAGAATCTCTTAAAGCACAAGGAGTTAATGATAGATTATTGCATTGTAGCGATTCTCATGGTTTTCCTGTAGATGAAAATAACACAAAACCAAAAGAGTTAGGACATTGCTTCACTTGGATAAAGGCAGAACCCACATTTGAAGGTTTAAAGCAAATAATATATGAACCTACTGAAAGAATAAGAATTCAAACAGATGAGCCCGAATCTGAAAAATTAGACAACTTAATGATTGAAGAAGTAAGCTTTCAATCATCCGATAATAAATTTACACCTGAAGTTATAAGATTCAATAAAAATCTAAATGTTATCATTGGAGGTAAATCATCAGGAAAATCTATACTACTCTACAAAATTGCCCGAACCTTAAATGCTGAGGTCTTATTAAATACTGCCGATGAAGCTTTATTGAAAAATAATATTTTAAAGTATAGGGATACGGATGATAATAGATTTAAAGATTTATATGATCTATCTGAAGGTGATAGTCATTTTAATTTTAAAATTAAATTATTTTCTGGGAGTGAGCAATTAATTATTGATAGACCTGAACACTCTAGTATTCTTCCCAGTATAAAGTATATTCCTCAAAACCATTTATCTAATTTAGTAGATAAAAGTAGAAAGAATGGAATACACTAAAAAAATTAATTAGAGACTTAATTTTAGAAGATTCAGAATATAAAAAGAAATATAATGATTTTGTTGAAAAAGCGATTAGGAATGATCATCAAAGAGAGCAAGATATAGATTATTATTTTTCGTTGAAAGATGCAATTAAGAAAAAACAAGAAGAGTTATTAACAAGGGGAGATACTAAAGCTCTTGAAGAAGGCATCGCTTCTAACAAGAAAAAACTTGAACAATTAAGTAGTGCCTTTACGCCAGAAGAATCGGAAGAGTATAGAAATTTAAATGAAAGAATGAACCTTCTAAATATTGAAGAAGGCAAAGTTAATTCTGATTTTGATAAAATTAGAACTTTTAACGACGAAATAAAGAGTGTTCTTGGTGGCTTTGTGAATCGCAAGCGTCTCTTGGGTGAATCATTAGAAGTTGAAATAATTAAAACTGATTTTTTACATAAATATAGTTTTATAGATAATTCTTTGAATAATGTTAATGAAATAGAAAATGAAATTAAGAAAAACGAAGAAGGAATCTTTGTTCAAGAAAATATATTTAAAACAAATCTATTAAGAATCAGAGAAGAACAAAACGATATAAAAAATAAATTAAGACCTTTTCTTGAAAAACTTGATAATCAAAAACAGATTGAAACTATTCAAACAAGTATTTCAGAAGACCAAAAAAAGTTAAGTGAAATCCAGCAATTTAAAAAAGAAATTGAGGATAATATTGTTGTTCTTAATGAACAAAAAGAGAAAATTTTTGACGAATTTGAAAAAAACTTTGCACTTTATGCTAAAATCTTAGAGGAATTACAACCTAGAATCATGTTATTAGAAGGGCAAGACGATAAAGTTGATATAATAGGATCTATTAAATATAATTATCCTGAGTTTAGAAAAATGGTTGATTCTATAACTGACGGACGAAGTTTTAATAATGAGGGCTTTGAATATCTATATCAATATGAAAGAACTAGTAACCTAAAAACTGCTCTTTCAGAAGTTGATTTTAATTCTATAAAAAATGACTTAAAAAATCTATTTGAAAAAATTGAAAATAATCCAGGTATACTAAAAGGAAATAATTCAGAAAAAGATGCTTGTAAAAAAATATTAACAGATTTCTTTTTTGATCATTGGGATGTAAAGTCTGATAACGATGATATCCATAAAATGTCTACTGGTAAAGCTAGTTTTGTAATATTAAAATTAATTATCAAACTTAGTAAAGATAATGGACCGATATTAATTGACCAGCCAGAAGATAATTTAGATAATCGTTCTGTTTCAAAAGAACTAGTTGAATATTTAAAGTTAAGAAAAAGAGAAAGGCAAATTATTTTGGTAACTCATAATCCAAATATTGTAGTAAATGCAGATGCTGAAAATGTTATTGTAGCTAATCAAAATGGGCAGAATGATACGGATAGTGAAAGTCCATACAAATTCGATTATATAAATGGTGCTTTAGAAGATTCATTCAAAAATGAAACCTGCAAAGATTTATTAAAAAGTATGGGTATAAGGGAACATATTGCAGAAATAGTCGAGGGAGGTATGGAAGCATTTAAAAAAAGGGAGGAAAAATATGGGTTCTAAATTCTAAGATATTTCTCATAATTTATAGTCCTTAAAGTATCTCAGAGATAGAAAACAATAGACCCCTAGTAGGAGCTTTTTAGATATGAACGATAAATATGTTTTCAAATATCTTGAAAATGCTTCGAAAATCAATTTAAAACTTACTTTAATATAAATAATTCTAATTGATTTTACTGTTTGAAAATATCAATAATTAAAAAACTAGACTATGAAAAAACTGAATGATCAAAGTACGAAGATACAAGATTACAAAAATAATAATTAACAATAGCACTATTAATGAAATCACTACAGGACTATATTAACCGTTTTAGAGAACAATATCCTCATTGGTCAGAGGATGATATAAATAACTATGCAAAAATAATGTATAATAAAATGCTAACTGTTAAACACGGTGACAATATCGTACATCTTGATTATTTTGATGGTTTGATAGTTTCAAATGAAATATTTGAAATTGAAAAATTGCTTGGAGATAGCAAATTAGAATTAAGCAGATTTGATAAAAGTGGAATTCCCCACAATTCAATTGAAGATTTCACATTACAAGTTGCATTATGTATCAATAACCCAATTGTTCAAAATATATTACTCGGTATAGCTGGTAATATTGCTTGGGACTCAATTAAAAAGGCAAGTGTTTTAATCTGGAAGACAATACAGCAACGTCATTGGAATAGTGAAGAACTAAACAAAAAACAAAAAATTAACTTCGGCTTAAAAATTAAGACAAGTAAAAATAAAAGCATAAGTTTAAATTTAGATAGTGGATTGACGGAAGAACTTGTATTAAAAGCATTGGATACATCTCTTGAAGTTGTAAAAGAGTTGAATCAATCTGATAAATCAAAAGGGTCTAATAAGTTGTCTTACCCTTCCGATTTTTACGTCTTTGATAAAGAGAAAAATCTATGGTTTGAAGTAGATATAATGGAAGAAGTAAGGAGAAAACATCTGAACCAAAATTTATAGAAAGACACCAAAATATAAACTATTAAAATATGGCAACAATAACTTTTCGTATAATGGGAATAGACGATGAAAGAAGAATTATGGATTTAATAATGCAGACCGTAAGTCGTGAAGGTAGATATATTCTTAAAATACAAAACAATCCCAATTTTGAGGATTTAATGGCTAATCAATTAGTTCAGTTTAAAGTTTTAACAAGAAAGGTAGTTAAGGGTGTAGATACAACGGAATCCTTTGAATATAATGAAGGAGATAATTTTGCTTCTGCAAAACTTAAAGGTGCTTATAAATGGGTGGAGGAAGAAAAGAAAAGACTTAATCCAGATTACTACATGAGAATGTGGAATAAATTAAGTAGTAATATTCTTCTTGCTGCTGTGATTGGGGCAATTGTCGGAGCATTGCTAACAGCATTATTTAAATAATAAAATGATAAATAGATGAGTGCAGAATTTTATACACAAGCATCAAGATATGAAAATTTAGTTAGAATAGCTTTCGATTGTCCAAGGGGAATGAAAAATGGAGCTGATGTATGTTTCATGAAAAATGCCATGACTATGGAAGATGGAGATACGTCAGCCAAGCATTTAGGAAGTTTTGAAAAACAGTTTGAAAAGGTAAAGAATTATACATCAAAAGCGTTAGTTAAGTTGTCAAAGAAAAAACCGTATTCTGCTGATAAAGATTTTTTTCTGAATTTAGAGAATAGTATAAGTTTTGTAGGAACGACTTCTCAATTAATGAACATTGTAAATAAAGCAATGGATAAAGTTTTAGAGTTGAGAAAATAGAATTTATGATGTACAATAAGAAATATCAAGTTTTTATAAGTTCTACTTATACAGATTTAGTGAGGGCGAGAGCGGAAGCCATTATAGTGGATAATATTTTTATAATAGCAATTTTCTTCAAATGAACGATTTAAATAATAATTTTGAATGGATGAAAAAAATGGCTTCCATTTATGACAATCCACTTCAAAAACAAATGCAATTAATTAACAAGTCTATTGTAAATAATTCAGAATGGTGGGAAAGAATTCATAAAATAAATGCGAGTAGCCCGATAAGTGAATTATCCAAAATTACTATTCCAATCAACGACTATCAAAGCGCTTTTAGGAAAATAGAGAAAAGTTTAAATCAGAACCCACTTAAAGAATTAATTGACAAGTTGCAATTCCGTAGTTATGATTTTGCTAATCTAATAGAAGACTTTAATGATGATGAACCAGAGGAATCATTAATAATTGAGCCTACTGTTAAAAACATAATAATTGATACCAGTTATCAAATTCGAGATATTTTGTTTGAAATTTATCTAAATAATGAGAAGCTGTACAAAATTTCTCCGAGAGAATTTGAAAAAGTTATTGCAGAATTACTTTATAATAATGGTTTTGAAGTTGAGTTAACAAAACAAACGAGAGATAATGGTTTTGATATTTTAGCTTTAAAGCATGTCGATAACTTAAGCCCTATAAAATATTTAGTGGAATGTAAAAGACATAGTCCGCATCGAAAAATCGACGTAGGAATAATAAGGAGTTTTAAAGAAGTTATACAAACTGAGCAAGCAAATAAAGGATTAATAGTAACTACATCCTATTTTTCAAAAGATGCCATCAAAAAACAAAAAGAAACTCCATACTTACTAGACTATAAAGACAAAGACGATTTGATGAAGTGGGTTAATGAATATTGTAATCAAAAAAATTTGATATAAGTCTTGCTTCTAAAGACTGATATAATAGCGTAAACAAGTATTTCGATCAAAAATATTAAGATATTCCGATTTTGGGGTATATATCGAAAGGTGATTTTATGATCGCCTTTTTTCATGTAAAATTTTTATTATTGATAATTAGCGCATTACATTTTTTGAATAATTTTATAAACATAAAGTGGCTATTTTCTACTTTCCAGAGAGTTTATGTTACTGAACATAAAAAAATGTATTATGACAGAAAACATAAAACCCCTTCTCAAACGTTGTTTACGACTACAGGAACGAATTGAAGAATTGGAAATAACCATTCGAGACATCACATTTAATGATATTATCAGCCGTGATGAATTTTTAAAAAAGTACAGCCTTAATAGTAAAACTTTTGATAAATATAGAAAAACTGGATTGAAGGCTTACCAACCCGTAAGAAATGGGAAAATATTTGTAAGTTTAAAAGAATTTGAAAAATTCCTAAAAAAGAAATAATAATGCTTGATGTTTTAAAATTCGATATAGATAATTTAAGAATGGATGAAAATATTCTTAAAACAAAATTTAAAAAAAGAGAATATCCAAAGTTTACAAAATATAAATACAAATTTTATGATTCCGAGTTATTTAGTGATGGAAAAAAAAATACTGAAGAAGAAGCTGATCCTAATAAATCAAAGTCATATAAACAAAGTCATCATTACATTTATTTTGTAATAAAAAATGGACAAAAAGAAGGGAAATTATACTTTAAACAGAATATCCGAAGAAATTGGATTGATTATAAAATAGTAGCAGGTAAAAAAGGGATTGAATATACCGACATTATTCCTCGTAAGCCTTTAATGCCTAGAGTTATGGCTGACTTATCATACTACAACTTTATTAAAATCATAGAATTATATGCTGAGGAGTTAGATATACCTATAAATAGACTATGGGGTGCTAATGTTACACAGGTTGAGCTTGGAGTAAACTTGAAATTTTCTACCAGAATCAAAACTAAAAATGGTTTTGAAAGAATGAGCTTACAAGGTATGCTTTCCTCTTTTGGAACTTTAAAGAATGTTCCTGAGAAAGATACTTACGGCCGAAGCGGAGTACGTTTCAAAGCAGACGCTTTTGAAATAAGTATTTACGATAAATTGAAAAGAATAATTTTTACAAAAGAAATTTTTAAAAATAAAAAGGAGAGCGTAAAGGTTCAAAGACGAAAAAAAATCAACAAAATCAATCATTTTATCCGATATGAATTAAGGGTAAAAGAAGTAAGTTCCTTCAGAAGGGAGAGCTTTGCGGGTAAGTTAGATACCCTGAAGAATATTAAAGATAATTGGGACATTCTTTTAGATTCGCTCTTTGGTACTACTGATGATATTGATTTTGTGGATTTTTTATCCCCAGAAATAGAAAATGATCTTATTTTATCTCAATTAGACAGTAAAGCTAAAGGTCTTTTTTATGATTATTTAATTTATCAGGGAGTAAAAAAAATTGGCTATACAGAATTTATCAGGGACATTATTCCTCTTGTAAATAGTAAAACCAGAAAAGAGTTTCAAGCTGAAGTCGATAAAAGTTATGACAAATTCAGGAATAAGAATCACTATAATACTTCTTATGAAAAAATGTTCTTAGATACTCTTAACAAAAGACTGGACTCATTAAAAATAAAACCTTTATTATATAAGACCTCTATCTATACCTCATAATAAGAATATATACCTAAGACTATAAACTACTAAATACTAAAGAAGGTTATATACTTAGGGCGAAATTTTTGTTTTGGGAATTGCAGGACTATTGATTGTTTAAATTTAGAAATCTTTAATATGAAATAAACCGACTACTCTACAAAATAAGTAATCTGAATGAGCTTGATTAATAAGGCAAATTCCTGCCGTTTTTCGTCTAAAGTATAAATTTACTAGTTCAGAATTTGAATTGAAATTTGATTAGTAAAAAATCGAATCTGAAAATGGGAGTTCCTTTGAACTTACTATCTTTGAAGTCTTAGAGGCAACTCCCATCCTACTTCTGATTATTATTAATCCCGTAAGCTCTTTTGGTAAAGCATTATAAACTGGCTCAATTTGATTTTTAGTAAAACTTACCTTTCAGGATTATTAATTAATTTTTTACCTTATTAATGAGCTTATATTTATAATCGGCAAATAAATCAAAATAAAATGTAAAGAGAAACACGCATACATTTAAAGAAGCTTTTTTAAAGGCTTCTTTTTATTTTTTTTTGATTAGTTCTTTCTTGGCTTCTTTACGAATGTATTTTTCTGCGAAGACATCAATTTTTTTTCTTTTTTGTCTTATATCTTCAACCTCGTATTTATTAGGCTCAATATTCATTTCATTTAAGTTACTTTTATTAATTACCGTAACAATGTCATTACTCTTATTTAAAATAAAGAGATATTGAGAAGTTTCTCCAATAAAGTTATGTTTATTATCTCCAGTGTATATTTTTTCAGTTTTTATGATTTTGGAACTATAACTTTTACTAAGATCAGAAGCCGCTGAATATCCCCAATAACAATAAGAGCCTAGTAAAATAATAAAAAGCATAACACCTAATACCGTTTTAAAAGCTTGATTGGATTCTCGATCCTTTTTGGGAATTATTTTATAAGAATCGTATATAAAATTGGGTAACAATATTAAAATAAAAAAAATCTTTTCATCAATGATAAAAATTCCTGTAATCATTATAATAAATAGAAGAATAAATACAAAAAAAGGTCTGTCTTTTTCAACTAAATACTTAAAGTATAAGTCTACACGTTTCTTTTTTTGTTCATTCATTCTATCATATTTATTTTTATTTTTCACTCTTGTTAAGAACTTCGCAGAAAAAAGATCATAAATAATATCCAAAATGATATCAATTAAGCAAAAAATAACAACAGATTTTAAAACATTGCCGATGGATTGGAAAATAATATCAGTTAGTGTAACATAATACTGTATTTTAATATCAAAATATTGATAATAGCAATATTGATAACTAAAACCTAGTACGTAAAACAGTAAAATTATTGCTGATAAATGTTCAGTGTATTCTTTGAAGTATTTTTTCATGGGGTTTTTAGAGTATAAAGCAAAGATACAAATATGGTAATTATAAGACTTTAACCCTCATTGATAAAATGATCACTAAAGCCCGAAATCTGCGTTTAGGATTTAAAGATTATCTTTATCATAAACTCCTTAATAAAGTTATATCTCAAATATTCAAAAATTAAATCTTATTTAAATATTTATTATTTTTCAATCAGTGTTTTTGATTATAACCCATGCTATTAAACACCTGAATTAATTGTAAATAATTTTAATTTACTTTGGTTGAAAAATACATAAATTCCCCCTATAATTACCCCTTCTGGAAATCCACCCACGATAAACCCTGTATTTAAAGGAAAGTTTACAAAATCGGTGGGTTCTGGAGAAACCACTTAAAACCTCTAATTTATTTTAGAGGTTTTTTTGTTTTTATATCCTTATCTATTTCTTAATTACGCTATTACTCCCCCTATTCATAAGCAAAACTGACGATCTTTTCAATCCATTCTGCAAAATCAACAATATTTAATCACCAAAACAGGAATTATTATAAATAATTAAATTATATTTAAACATAAACAATTACAAATAATAATGAACAATCAAAATTAACAATTAATCAAAACAAATCATGAAACACCCAACCATTCACGAAAATGTTAATGATGAATTTAGCATTAAACAAAGTCAGTTTAAAAACGTACTTTCTATTTTTAAAGAAGTAAGCAGCTCTCTTCCCCAAAAAACGGCTCTCATTTCTGAAAGCAAAAGTCTTTCATATCAAGAGCTGGACTATCAATCGGATCAGCTTGCTGCCCATCTTCTTAAGTTGCCATTAAAAAAAGGAGCTTCAATTGCAGTCTGTATGTCTCAGTCTGTACAGCGCATTGTAGCTTTCCTGGCTGTTCTTAAGACAGGTTCCGCTTATATTCCTATTGACGGGCAACTCCCGGAAAACAGGATTAAAATGATTGTAGAAGACTCGGGAACTGAGCTTATTATTACTGAAGATTCTTATCTCAATAAATTCGCTGAAACCGGAACCCAGCTGATCAATATGAGTAACCTGACAAATGAATCCGCAGCGTCTGATTCTGATATCGACCCTGATGAAATTGATTTACAGCAGACCGCTTATATCATCTATACTTCCGGAAGCACGGGAGTTCCTAAAGGAGTAGAAATTCATCATGAAGCTTTTTACGCTTTTATAGTTTCATTTACTGAACGCTGGGGTTATTCGGCCAAAGACAGAACGCTTCAGTTCAGCTCAGCCGGATTTGACGTCTCTATTATTGATATATGGGTCCCTTTGTTTACAGGTGCAACTGTCGTTTTATATCCTGATAACAAAATTGTAGGAAAACCTTTGCTGGACTTTATAGTAGATCATAAAATAGAAGTGGTTCCTTTTCTTCCACCGGCTGTATTGAACACATTGCCTACAGATATTCCTATCGGAAATCTTCATACACTATCAATTGCAGGTGAAGTTCCCACAGAGCAGACAGTAAAAAACTGGTGCAGCAGGGTTCGCCTCATAAATGTATACGGGCCTACTGAAACAACAGTAAGTGTGGTTACTCATCATTTCCGGGAAGACACCAATCCTCATATCATCGGAAGACCTTTAGAGGGAACTCATATCCATATCCTCAATCAGGATCTGGAATATGTGAACGATGGTATCACCGGAGAAATTTATATCGGAGGCAAGCAAGTGGCAAAAGGATATATAAATAAGCCTGCAGAAACCTCTGAAGTATTCATTGAAGCTCCTGAATGGATGCAGTCTACCCATGGAATCAATTACAGGCTGTACAAATCCGGTGACCGCGGATTCTGGAGAAAAGACGGTAATATAGAGTTTGTAGGTCGGCTTGATGAACAGGTGAAATTAAGGGGATACAGGATTGAATTAAAAGAAATTGAACATCACATAGGACAGCTTGCACAAGTAGCAAATGTAGCCGTCAAAGTACACCGCTCGGAGCAGGGGCAGCCTGTTCTTGTTGCATTCCTGGAACCTTATGAAACAGATAAAAAGCATATCACACTGGAAGATATCAGAACACGGCTGAAACAAAGTCTTCCAACTTATATGCTTCCCGAAAAAATCATCCTGTATGATAAACTTCCTTTGACAATTACCGGAAAGATTGATAAAAGTAAACTGCATGTTCCTTTGCAACAAAGCCTTAAAAAAGCCAAAGAAAAAGTTGACCGCTCAGATCTTAAACAGGAACTCACTGACATATGGATGGATTTACTGAACCTGGATGAAGTAGATGAACATGATAACTTCTTTGAATTGGGAGGCCATTCTCTAATGCTGGGGCAAATGCATGCACGTTTACCCCTAAACATCCAGAAAAGAATATCACTTCCCGAATTATACCAGTTTCCAACGATAGCTCTTTTTGTGAAAGAAGCAGAAATCCGTCTGGCACAAAATCAAATGAGCCAGCAGCAAAAAGCCCGTCTTGTGGAGGAGCAGCTCCTGAAAGCTGCCGAACTTCCGTTTGATTTTGAAATCACAGCACAGCCGGATCCAAAACTTCTGGCCAATCCCTCTGCCATTTTCCTCACAGGAGTTACGGGCTTTGTTGGCTCACACCTGCTGGAAGAGCTCATTCCCCGAAATCCTGAAGCTACCATCTACTGTCTGGTAAGAGCCGGAAACGAAACGCTGGCACTGGAACGTATCAAAAGTACTTTTTTAAAATTCAAACTGGTATGGAAAACAGAGTATGAAGATAGAATAAGGATTATTTTAGGAGATCTTACTCAGCCGAAATTAGGAATTGATGAAAAAACATATGAAGAACTTCTGAAAAACATAGAAGTTATTTATCATATGGGAAGCGACGTAAGCTATGTAAAGCCTTATGAACACATCAAAAAACCTAATGTTGACGGTATGGCTCATATATTACATCTGGCTGTACATGAAAAAACCAAATTCCTTATTGTTTCATCTTCAATGGGAGTATACAGCTGGGGAAGAAGTTTTACCGGAAAAACCTGGATGACAGAGGATGATCCTATAGAGCAAAATCTTCCTGCCGTATGCCGCGATATGGGATATATCAAAAGCAAATGGGTTATGGAAAGCATGGCTTCAAAAGCCCGTGATAAGGGCCTTCCCTTGATCAATTTCCGTTTAGGCTTCGTAGTCTGCCATGGAGAGACCGGAGCAACTCCATTAAATCAGTGGTGGAGCTCGCTGATGCGTTCCTGTATTGAATTAAAAGCATTTCCGCTGGTCATGGGATTGAAAGAAGAAGTGATCACTGTAGATTATGTGTGTAAATCCATTGCTCATATTAGTCAGAATCCGGATGCGATAGGCTTAAACTTTAATTTAAATCCTTTACCGGAACACGATCTGTCTCTTACGGATTTCTGCGTACGCATCACCGATTACTGCGGGCTGGAAATGAAAAGTCTGGATTTTGAGATCTGGTTTGAACAATGGAAGCGCAATCATGAAATACCTGTCTACGCCCTACTTTATCTATTTTCTGATGATGTTCACGAAGGAAAATCTCTGGTTGAAGCGTATGAAAACACTTATTATTTTAGAAGCAGCAATACTGAACGCTTCTTACAAGGTACAGACATTAAGCCTGCTATTTTTAATAAGCCGGTTATAGAAGCTTATCTGAGGTATATGAAAATGATTTAAATCAAAATTCCATTCAGTAATCCAGGACCTCTATTTTTTAGAGGTTTTGGTTTTTTATATCCTGAAAATATTTTGATCATGCAATCAGCTGTTCAGCCAGTTCAGGCATTCGGCAATCTGCATTTTACTGATGAAAATTTCAGTATTTACTTCCGGTTCAGGTGAAAGCCTGAGCTCTACTTTCTGGCTGGAATGTTTGATAATCTCGGCAACAGCGTCTTTATTGATGATAAACTTACGGTTTATTTTAAAGAAGATTTCCGGATTCAGTTTCTGAATAATATCTTTAATGGTATCATCAAAAATATAGGTCTGATGATCTTTTGTAGTAAGGAAAAGGTATTTTCCGGAGGCAAAAAAATAAGCGGTGTTTTGCTCGTCTATTGATTTGAGTTTATTGCCTTCTCTTACCATAAACCGTTTCATCACCTCATCATCTGCCTGGCGCAGTGATGAAATGGATTTAAGTACCGGTTCTGGGTCAAAATTGTTTCTTATGGAGATAAATTTCTGTAAAGCTTTATGCAGATCTTCTTCTTCAAAAGGCTTCAGAAGGTAATCGATTGTAAAATGCCTGAAGACTCTCATGGCATATTCATCAAATGCGGTAATGAAAATAATGGGGGTGAAAAGTTCTATCTGTTCGAAAATTTCCAGGCTCATTCCATCACCAAGATGGATATCCATAAAAATAAGATCTGCTGAATTTTTCTCAAAAAAATCAATTGCCTGTTTTTTGGAACGAAGAATAACAGTCTCTGTAACAGGGACGATGCTTTGTGTATCTAAAAGATTTTTCAGATAATTCACAGCCAGCAGCTCATCTTCTATAATGGCAATTTTCATAACGATGCAAAAGTACAAAAAACCGCTGAAACGATTAAGTTCAAGCGGTTTCCTCTGTATTGAATTTGATATGAAGTTCTATAGATTAGGGTTATTCTTCTTTGCACTCATTGGATATTCAATGGTATATCGCGGATCGTTCTGCTGAAGAATATATTCTTTGCCACTGATGGTGTGGCTTATTTTTTTCTGATTAGCTCTTCTTAAGTCGAACCATCTTTGTCCTTCCAGGGCAAATTCCCGGAATCTCTCATCGAGGATAAAGTTCATAAATGCTGTAGAATCCATTGTAGATACTGCATTTTGTACTGCAGTATACCCTTCCGGAGTATACCTGTTTTTTAATACTTTCAACAGCGTTTCTTTAGCCTCAGCCAGTTTATTAAGCTTTAATAATGCTTCAGATTTTATAAAGTACTGCTCTGCTGTTCTGAAAGAAACTTTGAATTCTAAACTTCCTCCTTTGGTGACTTTATACTTACTACCATTTTTTTCAAAATACATGCCAAACCTTTTATCTGCCGTAGTATTGTATGAAGAAATAAGTTCCGGAGATGCAAAAGACAAGTTCTTGATCGAGTTATCCCATGTATTGTCCAAAGCCATGATCGATTCCGGGGAAGCATAATGGTTAGGCGGTGTGTTTACCGTATTTAAATTGCTCAAATCTCCCTTTACCGCCAGTACCTGATCGGCATAATGTAAAGCTTTGTTCCAGTCTCCTTCATAGAGAGCGGTTCTTGCTTCAAAAGCCAGCAATGCTGTTTTTGAGAACCTGTAGTTAACTCCCAATGCCTGCTTTTGCTCCACCATCAGGTCTTCTGCTTTTTTAAGATCGGCATGAACCTGATTGTATACTTCCTGTACAGAAGATGGTTTCAGCACCTGCTCAAGATCGATTTCAAGACTGATCGGGACTCCTCTGTCTGTAGAAGCCGTAGCACTGTTGTAGGGTTTTCCGTATAGGTTCACCATATCAAAATACAAATACGCACGAAGCGCATACGCTTCTGCTAAAATCTGATTTTTCTCCGGCGAATCCTGCATCGTTTTGCTTCCTTCATTGATGATCTGGTTCAGGTAGAAATTCACGGAGTAAAAGCTTACCCATGGAAATTCTGTAGATGCCTGATCATTATTAGAATCTTTCCACATCGCCATTTCACGGTAGGAAATAAAATCCGCAGCATTATCATCAATATTCACCTCATCGGTACGAAGTGCCACCAGCGATTTGTGAACAGGATATTTTGAATAGGCTGATGTAAGCACTTTCCGGTAATCTTCAACGGTAGCAGGAATAATTTTTCCTTCAGGCTGAATATCTAAAAACCTGTCACATCCTATATTGATAAGGCTGATTGCTGTAAGCGCTATGATTGTTGTAATTTTTCTCATTTTTCTTAAGTTTTAAAAAGAAACATTAAATCCTACAGTCACCGACTTGGTGATAGGCTGTGCATAAATATTACCGTAAGTCTCCGGATCGAAATACCCTTTATATCCGTTGCTGAATACAAAAAGGTTACGTCCTTCAACGCTCAGCCTTAAACTTGTGATTCCCATAGGATTTGTAAATTCTTTTGGAAGTGTATATCCTAAACGGATGCTGCTGATTCTTACATAGCTGATTTCTTTTGCCCATACGTCAAGTAAGCTGTATGCGCTGGATCTGTTTCCGGCAAACCATTTATTGGCCATCCATCCGTCCGGGTTAGCATCCATATCAGGACTTGTAATTCCAGGAAGCGAACCTCCGGCTTCGTAGATATCTCTTGTATAATTCCTTCCTCTGTCAAGTTCCATTCCACGGTAAGAAGGTGTTCTCATTACCGTCTGCTTCAGGTTGAATGTTGCAGAAACCGTAAGGTCAAAATTACTTACCTTAAAGGTATTGATAATCCCTCCGGTAAATTTCGGATCTCTGTCTCCTACATAAGTAAACAGGCTTCTCAGCTCAGCATTTGAAAGTTTGGTATCTACCAGCTGCCCTGGTAGGAAATCTGCATACACATCATATAGCTTAAAGAATTCTACTGCTGATATTTTTTCATCCCCTTTCCAGAACAACGGATTTCCGTGCTCATCCATTCCTGCAGTTTTCAAAGCAAAAACAGCATTCACCGGAAGTCCCTCTCTTGATGGAAGCAATGCATTATCACGTGGCTGCTCACTCAATACCCTGCTCTTGTTATGTGCAAAGTTGATGGTAGTTGTCCATTTGAAATTATCATGATTGATGTTTCGGGTAGATATTGCCAATTCAAAACCTTTATTGGTCAAACTTCCCCAGTTCATCATGGTATATTCGAAACCTGTTTCAAGAGGGGTTTCTTTCATGCTGATCATATCTGTTCCTTTTCTGCTGTACACATCAGCGGTAAGGCTCACACGGTTATTGAACAATCCCAAATCAAGACCTAAGTTGGTATTGGTTGTTTTTTCCCATCTTAATTTATCATTCGGAGGGCTGAGAACATTGATAATGGATTCTTTTCCTCCAGGAAGAATGGTGGCATCATTATATTCACCGATAAAGAATGGCGAAGTGTTTCTGTCGATATTTCCCTGAAGACCGTAAGATGCTCTCAGCCTAAGGTTAGATACCGCAGAAATATTTTTCATAAAGTCTTCCTTCGTTACCAGCCACGATCCTGAAACGGCCCATATCGGAAGGTATTTATATTTTTTATTCACCCCGAAAAGGTTCGTTCCGTCATATCTTACACTTCCGAAGAATGTATATTTCTGATCATAGGTATACGATGCTGTAGCAAACATAGAAGCATACGCATTCTCGACAGGTGCTGCTTCACGGTACGTTTCATATCTTTTATCTGCGGCAAAACCTGAGTTCGGGAACACAATTGCTGTGGCTCTTCTGGTTGTCGGATCATATCCGAAAGCTCTTGTAATAGTCGTATTATCCTCTGTTTTACGGATTTCTGTTCCGGCCATCAAATCAATTTCATGTTTTGAATTGATCTTTGTGCTGTACGCTGCCTGCAATTTCCAGTTGTACTGGAAGAAATCGTTATCCCAGTTCTGTTTTACCGCACCAGCCGGCAGAAAGTAATTGTATTTACCGTCTTTGTAATAACGGGTATTTTCTTTCATTTTTCTGGTGAAGTAGGTATTCTCCGCCGCAAATTTCTCTGTTTTGTTTGCATCATACTGAATCCCTAATTGAGAGGTAAACCTTAAACTTTTTGAAGCTTTATATTCTAAATCCAAAATGGCTTTCAAAGAGTTATTTTTCAGTGAATAGTTGGTATTTTCTCTTTCTTCCAGGAAGTTGAACGGAATATAACGGTCTTCAAAACCATCCATATCTCTATCATAATTATAGCTTCCGCCTGCATTGAAAGGCTTCATGTAAGGATTGGCGTTTCTTGAATAGTTAACCGGGTTGATAGAAGCATCAGCATCCGTTACAAAAGATGTACGTTCACTTTGCGTTCCGAAAATAGAGATTCCTGCATTTAACTTATCGCTTAATTTATAATTGTTTTTTAAGGTCAGGTTATAACGTTTAAAACCTGTACCGATAGTTGTTCCTTCTTCATCATAATATCCCAGGGAGAAATAGTAATCTGCACGGTCACTTCCTCCGGAAACACTTAATCCGTATTGTTTGTTGATGGCATTTCTGTACAACAGTTTACCCCAGTCTGTATTGTTATTTCTTAGACCGTTTATTTGCTGGCGTGTGAATGAATTCAACGCATCAAATCCTCCGTTTCTGAAAGCATCCAGCTGGCTGTTCTGAGTCAGAATTCTCATCACTTCTCCTTTATCTGCGCGGTAGGTAAGATCTGCACGCTTGGCAAGCATCAGCTCTAAGTCTACTTTTTCAGAAGCATTCAAAAGGTTCAGTTTGCCAAAATCAGGACGTGAAGTAACGAAAGTATCTGCTGAGAAGTTCAGTTTTAAACTTCCTTTTTTTCCTTTTTTGGTTGTAATGGAAATTACCCCATTTGCCGCTCTTGCCCCGTAAATTGCGGTTGCTGCAGCATCTTTAAGAATCGTAATATCTTCAATATCGTTAGGGTTCAGTCCTGCAATAGAGAAATTCTGAAGCTGGTCAATATTGTCTTTATCTGTGAAATTCGGAACATCATTTCCTTCTAACGGAAGACCGTCGATTACCCATAGCGGGTCCTGAGGACCGGAAAGAGAAGCTGTACCTCTGATTCTGATCTTCGCAGGACTACCAGGAGCACCGGTTTCGGGAGTTACTGCCACACCAGCAATCTGCCCTGCCAGCATTTGATCCACGCTGGCAACACCAGCCTGGCTGATGTTGTCCATTTTTACTGTAGAAACCGCTGAGGTCTGCTTACGCTTTTCAATTTTCTGGTAACCGGTGATGATGACTTCCTGGATTTTATTTTTATCTGAAACTTCAGATGTCAGTCTGATTGTATAATTGGTCTGCCCTTCATTAAGCTGAATTACTCTGGATTCATAACCCGGGTAGCTTACCAATACAGTTTTTGTATCAGCAGGAATTTCCAATATGAATTTTCCGTCCTTATCGGTAACCGTACCTACTGATACACTTTCGATAATTCCTTCTAATTCTGTTTTTGTAGAGACCGATTGGGTCTCGATTTTTATAGATGCACCGCTGATAATATGAGATGTATTTCCATCTTCTATTTTCCCGGTGATGGTTTTCTTTTGCTGGGCCATTGCTATATTAGCGGCCAAAAGAGGTAAAAGTATTAGAGTTTTTTTCATTGCCGTTTATTTGTTTAAAGCCTCCTGAATACGAATGATTAAATCTGTGTAATGTGCTCTGGAAGCATCATCGCCTCTGTATCTTGTCCTGTTCAGTAAGTCCAGAACCTTCTGAAGTTCTGCCCTCTTGTAAGTAGTGACTTCAGATACTCTCTTCATGGATGAATAATTGATATTCCTCAATCCGTGATCATCTTCATGGAAATTACAGATGGTTGGGATATTCAAAGTATCTTCTACTTTCAATCCTTTCACTGCTGTTTTCTCAAATAATTTGTTTACCGAAACAATCAGGGCATCCACATAATTTTTCTGAGTCATCTTTTCAAGCATCGTAAGGTTTCCTTTTTTACTGAAAATAGCTGTTCTCACCTGATCAAATAAGTTCTCAACGGTATAGATTTCTTCTTTAGAGCCTGAAACCTGATGCTTCAATTCATTTTCAAGTAACCTCAACAGCCTGTCATCCATAAACAGGGAGTAGATGTTCGCATACTGCATTCCTCTTGCCAGGGTATATGGCGTTTGCTCAAATGGTCCCATCGGTGAATTTTTAACCGGGTACGTTTTTTCTGTAATCGGATTGAAGAATAACCATTCCGGAAGGTTGATGGCATTTTTAACAAGATAATCAACCGCTCTCCTCTGAATTTCCGCAGGAACAGCTTCGTAAGCTTTCTTCTTGTTCCCAAAAACAGTGTTGTTCAGGTAAATTCCTCCTACATTGGCCATCACATGACCTGTATACAGATCCCACTGCCCAATAACACCCAGATACAGCTTTCCGGTATCCGTATATTCTTTACCGTCTTCATAGGTCCATTTTAAGAGATTATTGATGACAACTTTCAGGTTTTTCATTCCGTACTCGCTTGCTTTCATCGCATCATCACCTAAATCTTCCGACTGCGAGCGCGGATCAATGGTTTCCAGATAGCTTTGCTGCTCACCATAGAAATACATCGGGTTATCCTCGTGTTTTTCAATTAAGTTTTTCAGCGCTTTTTTCTCCACGAATTCATCCGGATACCAACGGTACCCCCAGTCTATGGCATATTTATCGTAAAGACCAATTTTCGGAGTGATTGCTGTAACGCCATCTTCCGGCTGGGCTACATAATTGTAACGGGCATAATCCATAATGGAAGGTGCTGTACCACCCATTTTATCTGTAAATTCTTTGGAACGAAGCGATTCTACGGGGAATGCAAAGGAAGCTCCCATATTGTGCTTCAATCCGAAGGTGTGACCTACTTCATGAGATGAAACAAAGCGGATAGCTTCCCCCATATGTTCATCACTGAATTTATTTCCTCTTGCTTTCGGGTCAATGGGCCCTGTCTGAATTCTCATCCAGTCATGAAGAGAAGTCATTACATTATGCCACCAGATGATATCGGCTTCGATAATTTCACCACTTCTCGGGTCTACCACAGAGGGTCCCATTGCATTTGACTTTGGCGACGCGGCGTAAGTAATCACAGAATATCTTACATCATCAATATCAAAATCTTCATCTTTTTCGTCCGGCATTTTCGCAATCACTGCATTTTTGAATCCTGCCTGCTCAAACGCCGCCTGCCAGTCATGTACTCCGGCAATGATTTTCTCACGCCATTGTTTGGGTGTTGCCGGGTCTATATAATAAACAATCGGTTTCTTAGGCTCTACCAGCTCACCTCTTAAGTATTTTTCTTTATCTTCATCCTTGGGTTCAAGATTCCATTTGGTAATGAAAAACTTTTCATCCATTTTTTGCTGGTTGTCATTAAACGACCAGTGTTTTTCGGAGAAAAACCCTACTCTTGAATCGGCTATTCTTGGTTTCATCGGTATTTTAGAAAGCAGAACCAAATTGGTAGTCACCCCTAAGGTTACCGGAAGATCTACCCCGCCTTCATTTACAGAAGTAGATAATTGAGATTTCACCACAAGGTTCTTAGGAAATGTCTTTACTCCTTCTATATAAGAAAGGCTTGATTTCACAGAACCTCCCAATCCTACATTGGCCAACACGTCGTTAAAGCTTTTCTGATTCCCATCAAATACTTTATTGACTTTGATTGCTACTGCTGTAGAATCATTGTTTTGTGCCTCAATATCAAAGACTTCAATGACAGATTCTGAAAAGTTGTCTTTTACAGATTTTGTAATGGCATCATTTTTTGGGGATGATACTTTAGGAACTACCGTTTTTACCCATACTTTTTTAGCTACGGGATCGCGGTGAAAAGAGATGACCTTATTTTCATAATTCATTCCTTTATTCAAGCCAGCCTCGTTCACCTGCATAGGCACCTGAGAAAGCTTGTTAACCACCAAAAACTGGCGCCCCATCAAACTGTCAGGAATTTCAAAATAAATATCCGTTTTTACCTGTATCGTATTAAAAAGTCCCTTTTTATAGGTTCCTTTTTTGATCAGGTCTTCAATTTTTTTTGTTTTTTTTGACGAGGAAGTCTCTGTCTTATCTGTTTTTTCTTTGTTGACCTTTACCGTATCTTTATCTTTTTTCTGTGCTACTGCCATTGGTGAAGCCATAGCAAGACCGAGATACAGTGCGAGCCTGTAATTCTTCATTAAAATAGTCCGATTCATTCCAAATAGTAAATATCTTAGTTTCAGCCGGCAAAGCTATAGGTATCATGAATCATATAAATAATATTAGGGAGTGAATGGTGATTTTTCGGGAGTGAATGGATTTTTATTTTTACTTCAATAAAGGTAAAAAGCATATGAAATATTCACCATCTACAGAAATATGAAGAAGATTATTCTTAAAATATCCATAAATCTGATTCAAATAATCAATTCCGAATTTTTCCCCCTGCACCGGTTCCGTTTTAGGCTGCCAGGTATTCTTTACCGTAATCCCGTCTTCATCAACAATAATAATGATTTCCAATGGCTGGTCTATCGTTGCTATATTATGTTTGGTTGCGTTTTCCGTCACAATCTGGAGGGATAAATACGGAATTCTTTTTTCCAGGCTTTCGGGAGCATTAATAATCAGTTCAAAGTTCATCTCTTCATCAAACCTGCTTTTCAGAAGCTCCATATACTGTTGTATAAATTTGATTTCCTGTGAAACGGGAACAATATTTTCTTTCGGAGGCACTATCAGATATCTGTAGATTCTGGAAAGATTCATGGTAAACTTCTGTGCATTTTCTTTACTGATCCCGATCAGCATATAAAGGGAATTCAGTGAATTGAAAAGAAAATGCGGATTGATATTATTTTTAAGCTGCTGAAGCTGATTGATCACTTCGGCTTTGTGCATCTTTTCATTTTCTATTAACAATAAATTCTTCTCAGACTGTATTTTTTCTTTTTCCCGATATGCCAGATTAGTCGCCCGCTGGAATAAAATAAAGACTGTAACAATAAGAAATAAAGCCGCAAGAAAAATATAAACGGTATAGGTTTTTATCTTGCTGATATTTTCATCGATAATAAAATTCACATGATTCACGACTGTATATCCGTCAAAATTATCAGTCTTCAATGGTTTTATAAACCGGGTGACCTCAACTCCAAGATATTCTGAAACCGCTGTTCCTTTAGTATATCCGGCTTCGGTTTTGCTGGTCAAAGTATCGGCAGGCTTAATATCTGTAAAGTCAAAAATATTCTTTCCTATGTATTTCTTTTCAGGATGGGTAATGCAGATTCCTTCTTTGGTACATACAAATGCATAGGTATTGGAACTTTTATCTACATTAATGAAATACTGATGAAGATCATCCAGGCTTACGGTAGAACCATAATACAGTTTGTTCCTATCAGGTAATACCAAAGAGTCATAGCTTATCCAGTACATACTGTCTTTTTTGGTAACCAAAATATCTCTGAAGTGCCCCGGCCCGCTATTTTTTATAACAATAGATTTCTCCTTTTTATCAGTATTTCTGAAAATATCAGATAAGGGATTGTTGCTCTCAGACTTTCCTGAACTTCTGTTTTCATAATAATACCAGCTGTAAGGCAGCAGGTTTCTTTTTTTGTTTAAATCATTTAAAACCAAAGAATAATCCTTGTAATTCTTCAACCCGTCTTTCCGGATCAAAGCACGAAGCAGATATTGATAATCCTCAATATTTCTGAATTCATGTTCTATAGATTCATACTTTCTGAAGAATGTTTTCTTGGCAAAATCATCGGTATTTTTACGGCTGTCTTCAGTGATCAGAAGACTCAAAACGGCAAATGCTGCCACTGCAATCAGGCAGGCAGACAAAGCGGTAATGTAAATGGACTTTTGGGATAAAGCGTGTTTAAAATTAATAATCAAATTCTCTGAATTGTGGTTCCTCTACCTATAAATTATTCGTTTGCAAAGATATAACAAAGATTTCAGGACCATAAAGTGAATTAAATTTAGATTTTATTTTTTTAGAAACAGGAAAAAGAACAAATTTTCAAATCAAAAACAGTAACAAAAATAATTGCTCTTTAAGTCTTTGTTAAATCATATTAAGTCATAAAATTAGTTAATATCAACGTTCCTGCTACAGATTCAGCATGCTATATTTTGAAAATTAATTATCTTCGCCTACAAATCTTATTTGAAAATGAAGAAGATCATCTCCGGGATATCTATTTTTTGTACCATCGCAATCTCTGCCCAGGAAGCCATCCAGTTTCAGGAGCTGCCATTCAAGGATATTATAGCAAAAGCCAAGAAAGAAAAGAAATTGGTTTTTATTGATGCTTATGCATCGTGGTGCGGACCTTGCAAAATGATGGAGAAAAATGTTTTCACTCAGAAGGCGGTCAGCGATTATTACAACACCAACTTCATCAATGCAAGATTTGATATGGAAAAAGGAGAAGGCAGAGATATTGCTTCGAAATTTGGAGTCCGCTCCTATCCTACTTATCTTTTCCTGAATGGTGAAGGTGAGCTTGTTTCCAGGAATACCGGATATATGGAAGAAAGTCTTTTTGTAGCAATGGCTCAGGATATCAATTCCCCCGGAAATAAAAAAGGCTCTCTTAAAGAACGTTTTGCCAGCGGTGAAAAAGATCCTGAATTCCTTATCAACATTATGAAGCTTAACGCCAACTCAGATTATGAATTCGCCAAAAAAGCTTCAGAAAGATATTTTCAGAATAAAAAGAAAACGGAAGAGCTGACAAAAGACGAAATTGGTTTTCTCCTTTATTTCGTGAAATCATCAGAAGACACCAATTACACTATTTTTGCATCCAGAAAAGCAGAGATCATTAAATTTCTTCCTGAAGAAACATACAATGAATTTGACGCCCAGCTAAAACTGGGAAAAATTGTAGAACAGTCTATTGATGATAAAAATAAAAAAATCAACGATGACTATTTCATGAAAGCTGCCGAACCATTGGTAGGAAAAGAAGCCGCTGTAAAAAAGCTGAATCAGACTAAACTGAGCTATTATGAGCAAAGCAGTAATTTTCCTGAATATGAAAAAGCAGCTTTAGACTATTATAAAAATTCTGATGCCTTTGATCCGAATGAGCTCCTGAGAGCAGCATGGATATTTGCAGATCATGTGAAAACTCCATCTTCATTAAAGAAAGCTACTGAATGGGCAGAAAAATCTGTCATGAGAAGCGACACTTCGGAAAACACTTATATCCTTGCCAAACTTTATCATCTTACCGGAAATAAAGAAATGGCAAAAAATTACGCTGAAATGTCTAAAAATTTAGCAGTTCAGGGCAATAAAGATTCTCAATTGGCAGATGAATTATTAAAGCAAATAAAATAAACATTATAAACCGAATGAAATATAAATTATTAGCAGCGGGCATTTTAGCTTTCCTGTCAGCAGGTACATTGGGTGCACAGGAACAGGAACAAGGAGGACAGGATAAAAGTTTATACATAAAAGGAAATGCTTTATTTGCTCCGATAGGTATTTTGAACCTGGGAATAGAAAAACAGATCAGCCCCAAATATACCCTTCAGGGAGATGTTTTTATTTCGCCATGGAAATCTTTCGCAGGACACAAATTACAGTTTTACTCTGTTTCTGCAGAAGGAAGATACTATTTTACAGAAGCTTTTAAACATTGGTATGTAGGCGCCAACGTTTCTGTTGCGGCTTACAATGCAACAAAATGGAGTTATTGGAACGATAATACCTTTCAAAACTGGAATGGAGAAATCCTTAAAAATTCTAACCTGTACCAAAAAGGCTTTTCTGTTATGCTGGGTGTTACAGCAGGATACCAGTTTCAGTTATCTGAACGATGGAATATTGATCTGTATGCGACTGTAGGAACATCACAAGGATTTTATAAGGGGTACGACCAATCCACAGGAAGACGTTATGATTCTGCTCAAGAATTCAATAAAAGCGGTGAAATTATCCCATACAGAGGAGGTGTAATGATATCCTACAAATTAAAATAATACAATGAAGCCATTCGGAAGAAATCATATCATTATTTCAGTGATCACTTTTGTAATCCTTTTTTTAATGAATTATATAGGGAATGATCTGCCTGATAAATTACAAAGGGCTTTAATGACAGCTTTTGCAGGCGTTGTTGGACTGACTATCGGGTTGTTTATATTAAATAAGGGCAGAAATGATAAAAATCCGCCCCAGAATTTTGATTAATTAATCTTCATATACCACATACCGGGTTCTGATCTTTTCGAAATTTTCCAGCTCTTTTTTCCATGAAGCTTTAATTTCCGGAATTGACTTTCCGTCAATGATCTGTTTTCTGAATTCATCAGTTCCGGATAAGGTATCAAACCAAAGGTTTTTCAGGAAGAAATCCTGTTGGGGATTTTTATAGTTTTGATAGGCTTTGATCACCCATTCAAGGTTAAGCTCCCTTAAGTCTTTAGGATAACCGGAGAGGTTTTCACCATAACATAATTTTCCGTTCAGAAAAGGATCTTTAGCGCCATAACTGGGTTTTGGCGTAAACTGATAAGGCAGGCTTTCCGTCCACGGAGAACCATAAATCTGAAAAGGTAGATCTGTTCCTCTTCCTACAGAAACCTGAGTACCTTCAAAGAAACACAGGCTTGGGTATAAATTGATGGCTTTATCATTCGGTAAATTAGGAGAAGGCTTATCAGGCATCGGATAGCGCTGCTTTTTATGATAATTTTTCATGGGGATAAGCGTATATTTTGCCTGAACGCCATTTTTCAGCCATTTTTCACCATTCACCATTTTCCCATACTCTCCTATCGTAAGCCCGTATACCACAGGCACTTCATGCAGTCCTACAAAACTTGACCATTTTTTTCTCAGGACAGGCCCGTCAGTATATCCGTCATGAGGGTTCGGGCGGTCCAGGACCATGATCTCAACATTATTTTCAGCTCCTGCTTCCATAAGGTAAGACAGCGTGGAAATATAAGTATAGAACCTTACTCCTACATCCTGGATATCAAAAACAACAAGATCAATTCCGGAAAGCTGTTCCGGTTTTGGTTTTTTATTAGGGCCATACAGGGAAACAATGGGAATGCCTGTTTTCACATCTACCCCGTTTTTCACTTTTGCCCCTGCATCAGCATCACCTCTGAAGCCATGTTCAGGTGCAAAAATAGACTTGATTGTAATTCCGTTTTTAACCAGGAAATCTACCAGATGGGTTCTGTCACTCATCAAACCTGTCTGATTGGTTACCACTCCTATCGTTTTGTTTTTTAACAATGGCAAATAAATTTCCGGCTGGTCTGCGCCGGTTTTAAAATCCGGTTGAACTTGAGTCTGAGAATAATATTGGTTGAATACTCCTAAAAAAATTAGGCAAATCAGAAGTAAATTTTTAATTTTGAAATCTAAATTCATAAGCTTGAAATTTCCTTTATATTTCTCTAGAAAAATAGCATTTTCCAAAGATAACAAAAATAACCTTTCAAGGGTTATCATCTTCATTGGCAGGCTTTCCGTAGCATTGGGGATTATTGTTTCCTTAATTACCGTAGCCACCGGTTTTGGTTCCAAAAAAGCTATCAAAGAGAGGCTCGCAGATTTCAGCGGACATATTACCGTACGATCCACACGGTCGAATTCTTCATACAATACCTCTGTTCTTGATAATCAGGGGTTGAATATTGCTAAAATAAAGGAACTTCCTGATGTAGAAAGTATTCAGAAATATGTAATGGTAACCGGAATTATGCGTAATGAGCACAATTTTGCGGGAATCATATTTAAAGGAATCGGAAAAGATTTTGACAGTGTAAGATTCAAAAAATTCCTTATTGCCGGAACGACTCCGAAAGTAACGGAAAAAGGATTCAATAATGATGTTGCCATTTCTCAGAAAGTAGCCAATGATCTTCATCTTAAGGTGAATGACAGTATTGTTACCGTATTTTTAAAAGCTGATCAGAAACCGCTTTACCGGAAATTCAGAGTTATCGGTATTTACAGAACGGATATTAAGCTGATTGATGAACAATTTGTTATTGGTGGTATTAACCATGCCAGAAAAATTCAGGATATGAAACCTGATGAAATTGGTGGTATAGATATTTTCCTGAACAATGTAAATGATATCGACAAAGATTTTCCTGGGATTGAAAAACTGATCGGTTACAAAAATTATGCTGAAAAAGCGACGGAAAAATTTCCTCAGATCACCGACTGGATCAGTATTTTTGACACCAATATTGCCCTGATCATTATCATCATGCTGATTGTAGTGGTAATCAATATCATTATGGTTCTCCTGATCCTTATTATTGAAAGAACCAACTCTATCGGTCTTCTGAAAACATTGGGAGCCAGCAATTCGCAGATAAGAGCTACCTTCATCAATTATACCCTGATTATTATGATTCCGGGGCTTTTGTGTGGAAATGCTATCGGATTGGGACTGATTTTAATCCAGAAATTCTTTGGGGTGATCAAACTAAATCCGGAAAACTACTATGTGAGTACAGTTCCCGTAGATCTTAATCCTATTGCGATCATCTCCATTTCAGTAGGAATTCTTATTATCTCAGGATTAGCTTTAATTATTCCAAGCTATCTGATCAGTAAAATTTCTCCGGTAAAAGCGATTAAGTACAACTAACTCAATAATTGATAATTGATAATTGATAATTGATAATTGAAAGTTATTGGTTGTATTTCAACTGACTTCAGGGTTATCCACAACTTATCCACACGTTATCCACAGCACAGATAATTTTAAAAGCCTTATCTTTGCGCCGCATATAAAACATTTATGAAATACGCAAAAAACATCCTTGAAACGATAGGTAACACACCGCTGGTAAAGCTTAACAAAGTATTAGGTGAAGATTTTCCGGCATTGGTATTAGCAAAAGTAGAGACCTTCAATCCCGGAAACTCCGTAAAGGACAGAATGGCTCTTAAAATGATAGAAGATGCCGAAAAAGACGGCAGATTAAAACCTGGAGGAACTATTATCGAAGGAACTTCCGGAAATACAGGAATGGGGCTTGCATTAGCAGCGATCATTAAAGGATACAAATGTATCTTTGTGACCAATTCAAAACAGTCAAAAGAGAAATGCGATATCCTTCGCGCTGTAGGCGCTGAGGTAATTGTTTGTCCTACGGATGTAAAACCTACCGATCCGCGTTCTTATTATTCGGTTTCCAAAAGACTGGCTAAAGAAACGGAAAACGGATGGTATGTGAACCAATATGACAACTTATCCAACAGAGCCGCTCATTATGAGTCTACAGCTCCGGAAATCTGGGACCAGACCGAAGGAAAGCTGACTCACTTTGTGGTAGGAGCCGGAACAGGAGGTACTATCACAGGATGCGGAACATTCTTCAAAGAAAAAAATCCGGACATTAAAATAATCGGAGTGGATACTTACGGTTCTATTCTGAAAGAATTCCACGAAACCGGTGAACTGCATTACGATCACGCTTATACTTATATTACAGAAGGAATCGGGGAAGATATCATTCCTGAAAATTATGATATGTCTGTGATTGATCACTTTGAAAAAGTAACGGATAAAGACGGCGCCATCTATGCAAGAAAACTGGCTAAAGAGGAAGGTATTTTCTGCGGATATTCTGCGGGAAGTGCTATTGCATCTTTAATTCAGATGAAAGATCAGTTCACGAAAGATGATGTAATCGTTGTGTTACTTCATGACCACGGTTCAAGATATGTAAGAAAAATCTACAACGACGAATGGATGAAAGAAATGGGCTGGCTGGAAGAGCGCAAATAAGCTAACTTGTAAATAATAAAACGGAGCAAAATACTTTGCTCCGTTTTTATTTTATGGGTTAATGTTCACTTTTTCTTTTAAGGTATTCTTGAGAAAACTATATTCTTTCTCACTCATTGCTTTCCTGGGAAACATATAGCTGTATTTACCTTCAAGAGAAATAAATTCATTATTGCTGTCAAAATATTCAAAATCTTTCCATTCGCTGGTTTCTTTTTCGCCATCGATATTGACTGTGAAAAAATTCTGATCAAATCTTATTTCGTATACTTTACATCTTTCAAGCACGCTCAAATAGTGATTCACCTGTTTTTTCCATCTTGAAACCTTGTTAACGCTTACTGATAAAAAAACAGCACAAAGCAGAAATATAAAGCTCAAAAAGTATAAAATTCCCACACTCTCTTTGCTCAGGTTATCTTTTATAAGAAAAACGATAAAAACAATCACTGCCGCTGCAATGGTAGTAATGGTTTTACTTTTTGTTGTAGGAGAAAAAAGCAAATTGCCCTGATTACCACTAAAATAAATATCTTCAAAAATCTTTCTGTCCGGTTTTAGTGTAATCACCTTTTCTTCATTCATAATTATAGAGTTTGCTTTAAAAAGCTACAAAACTAAACTAAATATCTTCATATTGATCACTTATTGCAGAAAGTTTATTCATCAGTTCTCTGTTTCTGCGGTTCAGCGCATCCAGTTTTTTCAGCATATTATGAATCACTTCAAGACCCGGGAGATTAATTTCAAGATCATAGTGCCAGTTGGCAAATTTTTCCAGATCGGGCAGGTCATCGTACATCAGGTAGTGAACGTTATTTTCAATCTGAATATTCAGCAGCCCATAATCTACAAGTTCATCAAAAAATGTGATTTCTATATTATAAATCTTTACGAGTTCTTCCCGTGATATTCTTTCACTCATAGCTTAGGAATTTTTTAGTTGTTCAAAAAGTTCTTTCTGCTTTTCGGTAAGGTTCGTTGGCAGTTTCACTTCATAGGTTACAAAAAGATCTCCATGTTCTCCTTCTTTTTTATAGACAGGAAAACCTTTCCCTTTCAGCCTTACGGTGACTCCGTTTTGAGTTTCCGGCTTTACTTTAAGGTTTACACTTCCGCCAAGAGTATTTACTTTCACATCTCCTCCTAAAACGGCGGTGTACAGATCAATCACGACTTTGGTTTTCAGATCATCACCGATTCTTTCAAAATCCGGGTCCGCCGGGATATTGAAGGTAATATACAAATCTCCGCTTGGTCCTCCGTTTACACCGGGATTACCATGTCCTTTCAGCTTAATCTGCTGCCCGTCATATACTCCTGCGGGAATCGTGATTCTGACTTTTTTACCATTAATATCAAAAGTTTGCGGATGGGTTGTTGCGGCGTCTCTTAAGCTTAAATTCAGCTCAGCCTGTATATCCTGTCCTTTAAACTTTCCGGAGGCCCTTCCTCTTGAGCTCCTGCCAAATCCGCTGCCTGCTCCACCGAACATGCTCTGGAAGAAATCTGAAAAATCTTCTCCTTCCCTAAAGTCAGCTCCGGAATATCCTCCGCCGTAGTTCTGCTGTTGCTGATATTGTCTTTGCTGCTGGGCCTTTTCATATTCTTCACCGTGCTTCCAGTGTTCTCCGTATTTATCATACTTGGACCGGTTTTCAGGGTTGCTGAGCACTTCGTTTGCTTCATTCAGCTCTTTGAATTTCCTTTCTGCTTCCTTGTCATCAGGATTAAGGTCAGGATGAAGTTTTCTGGCCAGTTTCCGGTAGGCCTTTTTGATATCATCCTGTGTTGCGTTTTTATCTACGCCTAAAATTTTATAGTAATCTATATAAGCCATAGAAATGAGGTTTATCCAAATTTATGAAATTTAGGTCTGAAAATTGTATAACAGAATGTTAAAAATAAAGCTATCTTTGATAAAAAGCCCTACATGAAAGAGGTACTGAAAAACTACTCCGGAATTATATTTCTACTTTTAGGAATCACTGTTGGAAGCATCATTGGAATTGTTGCCCCGGGCGTTGTGGAATACACAAAACCTTTGGGAGATATTTTTCTGAATCTTCTTTTTGTGAGTGTGGTTCCTTTGGTATTTTTTGCGGTATCCAATTCTATCGCTTCTCTGGAGCAGCAGTCCAAATTTGGGCGGATTATTCTTGTGATGGCTCTTACCTTTTTATTCTTTATTCTTACGGCAGCTGTGTTTACAATCTGTGCAGTATATCTCTTCCCGGTATCAGGAGTTTCGGGAAGTTCTGAGATAATTACGGAAGCGGCCAATGAGGATACGTGGGGCAACAGAATTGTAAGCTTCTTTACAGTAGGCGAATTTACAGAGCTTTTTTCCAGAAGAAATATGCTTGCCCTTTTGGTATTTGCATTTCTGACGGGATTTGCGGCCAGAAAAACAGGTGAACAAGGGAAACCTTTCAGAATTTTTATCGCCTCGGGATATGAAGTAATGAAAGAACTTCTTCTGTTGGTCATGAAGCTTGCACCCATTGGTTTAGGGGCATATTTTGCTTATCAGGTGGCCACTTTGGGGCCACAGCTTTTCGGATTTTATGCAAAGCCTCTGGGGCTTTACTATATTGCAGGAATTATTTATTTTCTTGTATTCTTCTCTATTTATGCTTTTATGGCCAATGGGCAGAAAGGAGTCAAAAGCTTCTGGGTCAATGCCATCTATCCTACTCTTACTGCCATAAGTACCTGCAGCAGTTTTGCAACGATGCCGGCCAATTTACTGGCCGCTGCAAAAATCGGAATTCCAAATTCTATTGCCAATCTGGTAATTCCTATTGGAACGACACTGCATAAAAACGGATCTTCGATGTCATCTATCATCAAAATTTATGTGGCGTTTCTAATTATTGGGAAGGATTTCTTTGATCCTGCCAATCTTCTTTTAGCTTTGGGAATTACAGTCTTTGTAAGTATTGTGGCTGGAGGTATCCCCAATGGCGGATATATTGGTGAAATGCTGATGATCTCTGTTTATAAATTACCCCAGGAAGCTATTCCGGCGGTAATGATCATTGGAACTCTGGTGGATCCTTTAGCGACAGTTCTTAATGCTGTAGGAGATATTGTCGCGGCCATGTTTGTGAACCGGTTTGTGAAGGTCTGAATAACTTGCTCTACAAAATTTAAATCAATATTACTCACTGCGTTTTACGGGTTCCAGATTTTCATATTCATTGGGCGTGAAAAGCCTGTAATGAACTTTAAAGGTTTTTCCTAAAGGAGTTTCCAGAGAGAATCCTCCAGGTCCGAAACCGTCTGTGACATCCAATGTAAAGTGTGAGTATTTCCAATATTCAAAAAGATCGCGGTCTATCCAGAATTCATGTCCATTAATGGTTCCGATCATGGCATCATTCATCCGGGGAAAAAATCCTCCTTTTTCAAAACACTGCGGCTGTGTTCCCTCACAGCAGCCTCCTGCCTGATAAAACATCAGAGGACCATATTGTTCTTCCAGATTCTTAATTACTTCAAGAGCCTCTTCCGTTGCGGAAAGTCTTGATATTTTTGTTTCCATTGTTTTTATTTTAGCTTAAAATATGCCTTATATTGATAAAAGATCCCGGTTAGAATATACTTACCGGGATCAGCAACACATCATCAAATTAATTTGATCCGGCAATATCTAAAACGATTCTGCCATCAATCTGTCCTTTTTTCATTTTATCAAAAACATCATTAATATCTTCTAATTTTGCTGAAGTGACTGTAGCTTTTACCAATCCCTCATTGGCAAAATCCAATGCTTCCTGCAAATCTTTCCTGGTTCCTACAATAGAACCTCTCACGGTAATTCTTTTCAGAACGGTTTCAAAAATCGGAAGCTCGAAAGATCCGGGAGGAAGGCCATTCAAAGCGATCGTTCCTTTTCTCCTTAAAACATCTATTCCCTGTTTGAATGCGATAGGTGAAACCGCTGTAATCAATGCACCGTGCATTCCGCCGACTTCTTTATGCAAATATTCTCCGGGATCTGTATTTTTTGCATTGACTACCAGGTCTGCCCCTAATTTTTTCGCCAGTTCGAGCTTATCATCTGCTACATCAATGGCTGCTACATGCATTCCCATTGCTTTTGCATATTGAACAGCTACATGTCCCAATCCTCCGATTCCTGAAATGGCTACCCATTCTCCAGGTTTTGTTTCGGTTTCTTTTAATCCTTTGTAAACCGTTACTCCGGCACATAAAATAGGAGCGATTTCCAGAAAGTTGACATCCGATTTCAAATGTCCCACATATCTTGAATCGGCAATAACATATTCGGCAAATCCGCCATCTACACTATACCCTCCATTTTTCTGCGCCTCACAAAGGGTTTCCCATCCTGTGATACAGTAATCGCAGCATCCGCATGCACTGTACAGCCAGGGGACCCCTACTGCATCGCCTTCTTTTACGAAAGCTTCAGATCCGCATGCCACCACAATGCCTACTCCTTCATGACCGGGGATAAGAGGCATCTTGGGCTTTGCAGGCCAGTCGCCATCCACAGCGTGCAAGTCTGTATGACAAACACCGCAGGCAATTACTTTCACAAGCACTTCATATCTTCCGGGTTCTCTTACGGGTACTTCTTCAATTTTCAGAGGCTGGCCGTAGCCCTGAACGACTGCTGCTTTCATTGTTTTTGGGATCATATTCTATTTTTGGGATTGAGTTATTTGGGTTATTAATTTTTATCATCATGGCTGAACAGGCAAAGTGCATATCAGCGAATCTGTTGTTTTAAAAATCAGCATTGTTAGGAAACCTTTCTGCGTGAGGGATAGTAGGGGCGGCGAGGAACGAGCCGGTGCGGAATGAAATGGAGCACCGAAACGAAGTGCAGCCCTGCATAGCCCGACCGTTTTGCCCTGGAAAAAGCCAAGGCAATCGGGCACGTCCTAAATAATATTAAAAGAAACCTAACTTATTCTTGTTATAAGAAATAAGCATATTTTTGGTCTGACGGTAATGATCGAGCATCATTTTATGGTTTTCTCTTCCGATTCCTGATTGTTTGTAACCTCCGAAAGGTGCACCGGCAGGATAAGAATGATACTGGTTTACCCATACTCTTCCGGCTTCTATCTGACGAGGAATATTATACAGCTGGTGCGCATCTCTGGTCCACACTCCTGCTCCAAGCCCATAAATAGTATCGTTGGCAATTTTTACCGCTTCTTCTTCATCTTTGAAGGTGGTAAATGCCAGCACCGGACCGAAAATTTCTTCCTGGAAGATTCTCATTCTGTTGTTTCCTTTGAAAATGGTAGGCTGGATGTAGTATCCGCCTTCCAGATCTTCTCCTAGATTATTGACATCTCCTCCTACCAATACTTCGGCTCCCTCCTCTATTCCCAACTGAATGTAAGAAAGGATTTTATCTTTCTGAATCTGGGAAGCCTGTGCTCCCATCATCACGGTTTTGTCCAGTGGATTTCCTACCTTAATCGCTTTTACTCTTTCTATCACCCTTTCAATAAAGGCATCTGCGATATCTTCCTGAACGAGTAACCTTGAAGGACAAGTACAGATCTCGCCCTGATTAAGGGCAAAAAGCACTGCTCCTTCTATAGCTTTATCTAAAAATTCATCATCTGCATCCATTACGGAATTAAAAAACACGTTCGGTGATTTTCCTCCCAATTCCAGTGTTACAGGAATGATGTTTTCTGTGGCATACTGCATTACCAGCCGTCCCGTTGCAGTAGATCCGGTAAAGGCTGCTTTTGCCACTTTCGGATTGGTTACTAAGGCTCTTCCGAGTTCTGCTCCAAATCCGTTAACAATATTGATCACTCCTGCAGGTAGAAGATCTCCGATCAGCTCCATTAACACCATAATGGAAACAGGCGTACTTTCTGCCGGTTTTAAAACGACACAGTTTCCAGCTGCTAATGCGGGAGCCAGTTTCCACACTGCCATGAGTATCGGGAAATTCCATGGAATGATCTGTGCGATTACTCCAAGAGGTTCGTGAACGATCAGCGATACGGTGTCTTTGTCCAGCTCGTTATGTGATCCTTCATCAGCACGGATAACGGAAGCAAAATACCTGAAATGGTCAATGGCCAGAGGTAAATCTGCTGCCAGTGTTTCTCTTACCGCTTTACCGTTATCAATGGTTTCCACTGTTGCAAGGTATTCCAGGTTTTGTTCTATTCTGTCTGCAATTTTGTTCAGGATAACGCTTCTTTCTGTAGATGAAGTGTTCTTCCATGTCTGAAATGCTTTTTCAGCAGCATCAACGGCCAATTCCAAATCTTCTCTGGACGAATGGGCAACCTGGGTAAATTTTTTCCCATCAACTGGAGAAACAACGTCAAAATATTGTCCTTTAACGGGCGGTGTAAATTTTCCATCAATATAATTGTCGTATCTGTTTTTAAACTCCGGACGCTGTAAAAGTGTCGTTGATCTTGGTTCTGTAATAGTGCTCATATTAGTATTGTTTTTATTTTTTCGATAATGCCAAATTACACTGAGAAGCCAAAAAGAATATAGCACAATCGTATAAAAAAAGTGTAAAATAGTGCAGAGGATTAATTTTAGTATTTTATTAACAGCAACGTACTCTCAAATTTTCTATATTTGAGTTACCTCCTTTTCAAAAAAATTTAGAAATGAATAACAATAGTAAGATTTCATTAAATACTCCTGAATTACGTAAGGAAAGCCAGCTATTGAGTCTTGTTGAACACCAGACGAAGTTCAATCTAAACAATTGTGAATTCAGCATTTATGAAACCCATAAGGCTGCTTTTGATGTAAAACTTCATTTTGAAAATATTGCATTCACGGCGATGCTGAGAGGTAAGAAACATATGAAACTGGATAATAAAACCGGCTATTTTGATTATTATCCGGGGGAAAGTATCCTGGTAGCCCCGGGAGAAACGATGGTCATTGATTTTCCTGAGGCAGATGAAACGCCTACCCAATGTATTTCTTTAAGCCTTAATCCTGATTTTATTGAGGATTCTCTTAATTACCTTAATTATCACCTTCCCAAAGTGGACGAAGCCTCACAATGGAATATTCAGCTGGATGAGTACTTTCTGTTTAACAATAAATCACTTGCTTCAGCAACCAACAATATTATGAGAATTGCCATGGATGATAACTCCCAAAAGGATATTATGGCAGATTTTGCATTGAAAGAGCTTCTGATAAGACTGATGCAAACCCAGGCGCGGAGCATGGTAGAAAAGAATATTGTTAAAAATAAATCAAGGATAGGTTTTGTAGTGGATTATATTAAAAGAAATCTCCATCAGAAATTATCGATAGACAGTATTGCCAAGCTTGCTTATGTAAGCAAATCGAATTTCTTTAAAATGTTCAAAGACGAATTGGGAACGTCTCCGAATGATTTTATTTTACAGGAAAGGATTAGCAGGGCAAAAGAATTGCTGGCAAGCCAGACCAGCATTAAGGAAACTGCTTTTCAGACAGGTTTTTCAGACACCAATTATTTTTCAAGAGTATTTAAGCAATTGGAGGGAATAACTCCAAAGAGTTACCAGGACAGAACATACATCCGATAATTTTGCAGAAAAGAAAAAGAGCCCTATTCAATAGGACTCTTTATACGTATTATAAAATTAAATATTTAATTACTAATACTGATCATTCTGCTTAATGTTCGGGTTTGCCTGAATAGCAGTAATAGGGATTGGCCACTGCCATTTGAAGCTTCCAGCTGCAAGAGTCTGTGCTACAGCAGGTGTTCCTGTACCGTCAAAAAGGTCTCCTTTACCTGATCTCTGAACAGGAAGATTTAATCTCTTCAATGTATACCATCTGTCATTTTCAAATGCAAGCTCGAGTCTTCTCTCTTTTAAAATAGCATCTAAAAGAGCCTGTCCAGTTTCTGTACCAGGAGTAAATGAAGTATATCTTTCAGCTCTTAGTTTATTTAATAGAACTAAAGCCTGCGCACCATTACCACTTCTGTAATATGCTTCAGCTACATTCAATAGTACTTCAGCACCTCTCAGATATCTAACAGGTACTATATTAGATGGCAATCCTGTAATACCGGCATATTTTGTAACGTGGTTGTATTTTTGTCCGCTATATGTGCTCGTTGTAAAGTAAGCTTCTTTTCTAACATCGTTCGATGTATAAGCTGTATATAAGTCATAGTCTACAACAAATTCTGATCTTAAAGCCGGAACTGACTGGTTGTAAGCAACTCCTACTGTGTTTTGCTCAGCTGCAGAATTCGATACCTGGAATAAAACGCCATCATTAATATCACCTTCTTTTTCTTTCCAGATCTTGTAAAAATTAGATCTCTGAGTAATACTTGAAGAGATTCCCAATGCCAATTCACCATATTTGATGGTATTAGCATAATCTCCTCTATAGAGGTTTACTCTTGATAGTAATCCATATACAGCAGCTTTGCTTAATCTTCCTTTATCAGCATCATTTTGAGTAATATTATCAGCAGCAAACAATAGATCCGTTATAATTTTATCATATACCTGATCAACAGTTAGGTTTCTGGATGCTGTATTATTTAAAGGAGAATATGTTTCTGAATAATAAATCCCGATAGAGTTTTTAGCTCCTGCAGATTGAGTTGGGATTTGCGAATATGCTCTCACAATATCAAAATGAGCTATTGCTCTTAATGCTCTTGCCTCAGCTTCCATATTTGCTTTCTGTGTCCCGGATAATACTCCGTTATTGATATATTTCAAAACAAAGTTGGCTCTGCTGATTACAAGATAAGCTGCACTAAACAAACCTGTTGTTTGTGAATTATCTGAAGAAAATTCAAAGTTTGATGCTGCAGAATTAGTATTTCTTCCTGAAGCTGTACGAACCAGGTTGTCAGTAGTAAGATCACCCATGATAAGCTGGTTTCCTGTATCTCCAGTATAATATCCAGCTCCTTTAAGAGCTGTATAGGCACCATCCATAGCCTGTCTGAAGGTTTCAGGTCTGGCCATCGCCTGCTCCTGATCTTCATTGATTGATGAGATTTGATCTAGATTTCTGTCGCAAGACGTTAACGAAACAAACACGGTTAACGCAGCTAAACTTATTTTTATTATATTCTTTTTCATAAAGCTATTCAATATTAAAATTCTAATTGCAGTCCTACCAAGATTGTTCTTACAGCAGGGTAAGTATAAAGGTTATATGCTCCGGGAACAAACAATGCCGTAGATTCACCAGACCCTACTGAAACCTCAGGCTCTCCGTGGAACTTCGTTACAGTAAATAGGTTTTGTCCCTGCACATATGCTCTAAGCTTATTAATTGGTGAACTATCTCCAAGGAATGCCTTATCAAATGTATATCCTAGTGTAAGTGATCTTAATCTTAAGTAATCTGATTTTTCAATCCACTGATCAGAATCACGCATACCATTGGAGTCAACTTTTTGGAATACTCCTGTATCTCCAGGATTTTGCCAAACCTGAGCAGCAGCCTGAGCCATATTTCTACCCGCAACAGCCAACGTTGGATCAACAGCAGCAGCGTACATGTTGTTATAAGTATATCCGCCTAGCTTAAATGCGAAATCTGCACTGAAATCAAGTCCTTTGTACTGAACCGTAGTTCCAAATCCACCAAAGCTTTTTGGGAATGGAGATTTATCGGTAAGAGGAACTGCATTAGATGCGCTATAAACATTCGTAATATTTCCAGCTTTATCATAATACAATGCATTTCCGTTACCCGGATCTACCCCGGCAAATCTAACATTATAGAATACATATGGAGTTTCTCCCACTTTTAGATAAGTATCTCCCAAGTTTCTTTCAGTCTGACCGTCTGCCAGCTTATCAAGAACTGATTTCTGGAAAGAGATATTAGCGTGTAAATTCCATTGGAAATCCTTCTGCTTGATCACATCTACGCTAAGCTCAACTTCAAGACCTTTCTGAGACATATCTCCAGCATTGATATACTGGTAATATCCTCCTTCCAGTTTATCCAAAGGTACAAGCTGTACAAAATCTTTTCTCTTATTCTGATATACCTCTACGGAACCACGAACTCTTCTGTTCCACATCGTGAAATCTACTCCTAAGTTGGTAATTGCGTTAGATTCCCATTTAAGATTGCTGTTACCAATAATATAATTGCCTTGTGATAATGTTCCAGGATATGAAGTACCATTAGCACCATATAAACCATAGCTGATATTATTGACATTAAAATAATCTGGTAAAGTACCGTCATTACCGGTTGTTCCGTAAGATCCTCTAAGCTTTAAATCATTAATAAAGCCACCTTTCATAAAGTCTTCCTTCGCAATATTCCAAGCTGCACTTGCAGACCAGAAAATACCACTTTGGTTATTCGCACCAAATCTTGATGAAGCATCTCTTCTCAATGATCCTGTTACCAAATATTTACCTTCATAGTCGTAGTTTAGTATACCTGCTAAACTGAATAATGTATTTCTTACTTTAACCCCGGTAAATGTATTTCTGTCAGACGGCGTCGTAATAGACGGAACATTAATTACAGGAGATTTCAAACCATAAGCCCCACCATTCATTGTTTCGTTGTAGTTATCGTTGTATTCGATAAATCCTAAGAAATCAAAGTTGTGACCTCCATATGATTTTTTATAGTTAATGGAGTTATTCCAGGTGTAATTAAATGTGTAAAATGAGTTTTTGTTCAATGAACCTGTAGGAACTTTGTTCACTGTGATATCCAGGTTTGAACCTTTCTTCAACCACTGAGTTCCCATGTACCAATCAAAAAGTCCGTTAAAGTTTGTTTTAAACTTCAGACCATCGATAATTTTATATTCAGCAAACAAAGTTACCGGAATTCTCAGTCTTTGATCATCTAATCTATAATTACGGATTTGTTCAACAACGTTAGAACCCGCTCTCATGGTCTGATTATAACTTCCATCCGGGTTATAAACCGGCTCATATGGAGCATATTTGTACATCGCTCCAAATGGATTCTGAGTATTGTTTCTATCTCTGAAATTCTGTGTTTCCTGATACTGAACTCCAAGGTTAATACCTACGTTCAGTTTCTCACTCAGTTTATTGGTAAATCCAAAGTTACCTGTATATCTCTTAAGCCCGTCTATATCTCTGATAATCCCGTTGTCAGAGTCATATCCTAAAGAGTAGTAAAAAGTACTTTCTCTGGAACCACCCTGTGCACTGAATAAGTAAGACTGGATGCTTGAAGGTTTCAAAATATCTTTCTGCCAGTTATGGTCATAGGCAGCCAATCTGTCTATTTCCTGCTGAGATCTTGGCTTAAATCCAAGATATCCCAATTGATTCTGGAAATCCAGCAGCTCTCTGGAATTCATCATCGTGTAATTCTTGTCTCTCAGCTTTTCACTGAAACCAAATTTAGTTTCAAATGAATAATGAGTTTTCCCGGCTTTTCCGGCTTTAGTAGTTACTACCACCACCCCGTTTGCTCCCCTCGCACCATACTGTGCTGTAGCAGCAGCATCTTTAAGAATTGAAATAGATTCTACGTCTGCAGGGTTGATCGCACTGAACTGTCTTGCAGTCATATACATTCCGTTTACTACATAAGTGGGTTCTGAAGAACCGCCAACACCGGCAATCCCTCTTACCTGGATGGTAGCAGCAGCACCTGGCTGCCCGGTAGTACTTTGTACAAATACTCCTGAAGCTCTACCCTGTAAAGAGTTACCGATAGATGTTGTTGGAGAGTTTCTTCTGATTTCGTCACCACCAACAACAGCCTGTGCCTGGGTAATTTCATCTGCTTTTTTCTTCTGGTATCCAGTAACGATTACCTCATCGATCTTATTCTCCTTCAGAACAGAATCATTCTTAGATTTTTGTGCAAAAGCAGCTTGTCCTAAAAAAAACAAAGCTCCAGCGCTTAATACATGCAACTTCACATTCATATTAACAGATTTTAATATATTCAAGGGGCAAATATGTCGATAAATATCTATAACATCAATTCATTAAACGCTGAAAATGGGCTTCCAGAAAGGAGATATTTACATCTATACTTAAAAAATGATGTAGAATTATTTTAATAATATTTAAAAAATTAACAAAAAATGAGTCAATTTAAATATTAACGGAATTTTAATAAATTTTAAAATTAAAATCAATTTTCACCAATTTAAAATATATAATTAAAAAAATTAACCTAATTATATTTTTACATGAAATAAATAAACAAATCTAATTCTTAATTTTGCTAAAAATGACGAAAAATCCAACCTTTTTTCTTAAATTTTACATAAAAAATACACTTTAAAAGCAAAAGACCCTCTTTTAAAGAAGGTCTTGTTTTGATTAAATTAAAAAAAGGTTACCCTATTATATCTCCCAATCTGTATACACCTTTTAATTTTTCAGGGATATTTATTAACATTTCCCAACTGTTTCATGAGTATTTATATATATCTCTTTTTTATCGGGTAGTTATATTCACCTCTACCAACCCGGGTTTTGTTGTGCTGCCAGCGTTGGATTATTTATAACCTCAATGTTTGGAATAGGCCATAAAATTTTAAAATTTGTTTTGGGGATTATATCAGTCAGTGGTCCTGTATATGGGCTTCCTAATTTAAAAGTGGAACCTGCAGGCATAGCATTTGCCATTTTAGCAGGAATACCAGGAGTAGGTACTAAATCATCATACAATAACCTATGAATATCTCCCCATCTCATTCCCTCTCCTATAAACTCAATCCTCCTTTCTGTTATAATAGCATCAGCCAAGGAAGTCACGTTAGCAAATGATGCAGATGTGTACTGTTGAGCAGTTACATTTGCCAATGATCTATTCCTTACCTGGTTCAGCTCACTGATTGCCTTTGCAGTATTGCCCAGTCTGGCATCTGCTTCCGCCATGGATAAAAGCACTTCTGCATATCTTATAATTGGAACTCCATCTGACAAATTAATAACGTCTTTATATTTGTTGACAAATTTAACTCCTGAAGGATTTGTTCTTACCATTGCCGTTTCTTCTCTTCTTTTATCATCAGCCATCCATCTGGGATTTCTCCAAATAATAGGACTAATGCATACTAATGATCTGTTATTGTATATAGCTGCTAATGCGCCGTTAACTCCGGGGTTTGTGTTAGCCGAATTCTCAATGGAAAAAACAGATTCGGTATTGCTATAATTACCTCCTATTACAAATGGCTGACCAGGAGAAGCTGTAAGAGAATAGGCCCCATTCAGCTTTGCACCTTCGCTAAGCACTTTTGTCCAGTCTCTCATATTTAAGTAAACTCTAACTTTCAAAGCGATAGCAGCTTCTTTAGTCGCTCTGGTAATTTTACCATTGCCTGTTCTTGCACTTTTACTTACTGTCAGGTTCTCTGCCATATTCAGATCTGCAAGAATTTTAGTATATGTTTCCGCTACTGTTCCTCTTCCCACTTTAAGAGCTTCTTCAAATGAGCCTGAATCCGTAATCGCTGTCACCCGGTAAGGTATTCCCGGGTGGCTGGCATCGGCTGTAAAATTATACGGCTGGGAAAAATGCTTTAACAGTTCTAAATGTGCCAACGCACGCAGAAAATACATTTCCCCTAAATAATTATCACGTACAGCTGTTGTGATCACGCCGCTATTTGCGGCTTTTGTCACCCCTTCTATTATAATATTCGCTTTATTGATCATCTCATAGTTATTCACCCAATAATTCACATTAGAACCTGTTCCTCCATCATACGTTGTTGTGTACGTTATCTGGTAAAAACTTGCCGTATTCACCATATCTTCTCCACGCATATCATTTTGCTCTACATAAGCCAAACCAAAAACTCCACTCTGTGCAGTGCTGTAAACTCCCGTTACAGAAAGATCAACATTTGCAGCAGTAGAAAAAACCAGACTTTCATCCATACTATTTAGAGGCTGCAAATCAAGTTCGCTTTCCGAACAAGAATTTATCATTGTCATTATTAATATCAATACTGATACAATTGACAGTTTTCCTTTTATGATATTATTTTTTTTCATTGTCATCTTAATTTATAATGAAACATTTAAACCCATGCTCAGTACTCTTTGGCGAGGTGTGCCATTTTGATCTACCCCTGAAGCTTCCATTTCCGGATCCAGCCCTTTGTATTTAGTAATAATAAAAGCATTCTGGGCTTGAAAATAGATTCTTAACCCTTTCACACCGATGGCCTTAAGAGCGTATTTTGGAAAATTGTACCCCAGACTGATTACATCAAACTTGACAAAGTCAGCATCTTCCAGAAATCTTGTTGAAGCATTGCTTGTTAAATTGCTGAGTGTATTGTCTCCGTAATATAACTTTGGAGTCATTCCATCGCCCGGATTTGAAGGACTCTGCCATCTTCCTAAAATTTCGGTTGAATTATTATTGAAATTCAAAGTCATTAAATTTCTTCTGGTGGCATTAAATATTTTATTTCCACCGCTGAATCTGACAGTCGTTCCCAGATCGAAATTATAGAATCGGAATTTAAGGCTAAAAGCTCCGAAATACTTAGGTAAAGTACTTCCCAATATTTTTTTGTCTGATAAACTTAATGTGGCAGACTGTGTTACATCATTAGGATTGGAGGGATTAAAGACAGCATAGGCTCCTTTTCCAACAATACCCTGAACTAAACTCCCATCCGCCTTGTAGTATACCGGATTTCCATTGGCTGCATTCACGCCCCAATATTCAAATCCGTAAATAGACCTCAAAGACTCACCAACCCTTATTATAGTATTGCCACTTATAACATCGGCATTATTGTTTGCAAGAGCCAAAACTTCATTCTTCATAAATGTGACATTAGCATTAATATCCAGTGCGAATTTCTTTGTATTGAAAACATTGTAATCTAATGACAGCTCTATCCCTTTATTCTGCATATCCCCAATATTTTTGGAAATGCTGTTACCGGGTACACCAAGTGAAGGGGCTATAGGGGCATCCAGGATCATATCCGTGATTTTGTTTTCAAAATAATCAAACGTAAACCTCAGTTTATTTTTAAACATTGCCAGATCTACTCCATAGTCAATTTTCTTACTCGTTTCCCATAATAATTCATCATTCCTGATCTGTGAATACGCGATACCGTTATAATCTGCATATTTTGAATTGCTGAATACGCCTACATAAGGATAATTTCCAATATTGGTGTTCCCAACTTTTGCATAAGATGCTCTTATTTTAAGATCAGTAATTACATTGCTGATGCCTTTCATAAAGCTTTCTTTACTTACCGTCCAGCCTGCAGACACTCCCGGAAAATTCCCCCACTTATTTTTTGAGGGCAGAGAAGATAGCCCATCTCTTCTAATAGATGCCTGCAAAAAATATTTACCGTCATAATTGTAGTTAAGCCTAGCTGCATATGACAGTATACCCTGTTCCGACATCCCTCCTCCTGATTGTGGAGTTCCGATAGACCCGGAAATTACCCCATTATTAAAAAAAGAGCTTGACAGGTTCTTTCCTCCTCCGTAAAAACTCTGTATTTTTTGTTTCTGATATTCATTTACCAAAACTGCTGTCACATTATGCTTTTCTGCAAAAGTTTTATTGAAGGTTAAAATATTCTGGATATTATTTCTCAGAAGGTCTGAAAAATCATTTCTTATCAACCCATTTCCTGACTGTCCGTCGCCATGTACAGGATTATAATAAAGTAAGCCTTTTGTCTGAGACTGATCAATGCTTACCTGAATTCTGTAACTTAAAAAAGGATATAATCTTACATCAGAATACAGAGACCCAATCAATCTATTAACATTGGATTGTAATTTATTATTATCAAGCACATACATAATATTGGTAATATTATCTCCTGCCGGCAATACATTATCCCATCTTCCTACAACCCGGGGATCCTGAAAATCAATATTATATCCTGTCGGATGATTCGGATTATAAATCGGGGTATTAGGCAGCTGTTTAATCGCATTGGTAATATTTCCGGAAAGGGCTGTTGCTCCTGTATTTAAACCGTCATAGTCTGTTTTTGTAAAACTGACATTGGTCCCAATTTTCAACCAGTCAAAAGCCTGATGCTCTATATTAGCCCTGGTAGAGAATCTTCTCATTTCGTTAGGGTATGCAACACCTTCCTGCTTTGTATATCCCACAGAGGTATAATAGCTGGACTTTCCGAATGAGCCTGAGGCTGATAATGCGTTATCTGTCTGAAAAGCAGCTGATCTCAGAACGGCTTTCTGCCAATCTGTATTATAATCTGTTCCGAAGGCTATATCGGATTGACCTGCATTGGCTCTTTTTTCATTTGAAATGGCAATAAAATCAGGAGTTTGCAGTAATTTATATAAGCCTACGGGCATTGCATATCCTGCATAGTTGCTGAAATTAAGGTTGAACCGGCCGCCTTTTCCTTTTTTGGTAGTGATCAGAACCACCCCATTAGTAGCTCTTGAACCATAAATTGCAGTTGAAGCCCCATCTTTTAAGATTTCAAAAGACTCAATATCATTAGGATTGATATCACCCAATCCATTTGTTGCAGTCTGCCCGCCAACATCATCAGAAAAAATAGGAATGCCATCCACAATATAAAGAGGTGAAGTTCCGGAGCTTATTGAGGCTATTCCCCTAATCCTTACTCTGGGCCCCTCACCCAATATTCCTGTAGTACTTGTAATCTGAACTCCCGCAGCCTTACCAGCCAGCTGCTGTTCAAAGCTGGGTGCTGCGATAGTAGATACATCCGAAGCTTTAATCGACGAAACAGAACCTGTAATTTCTTTTTTCTTTTGAGTTCCATATCCTACAACCGTAATCTCATCAATTTCTTTTGCAGAAGTTGAATCTCTTTTTACTTTCTGAGCCACAACCCCCTGTCCTATAAAAAACAGAACGCCCACGCTCCATACCTGTAGTTTCACATTCATAATTTAACATATTTTTAATATAGCAAAAACAAATATGTTAATAAAAATCAACAGATTCAATGTTTAAAATACTGATAAACAACTGTTTAAACTAAAATAATTTCGTTAAAATGACTGATTACCAAGCACTAACTCACATGATCGCCGAAAAAGAAGTAAAAAAAACCATATTATTTAATATTAACAGAATCTTAATGATTGTTAAAAATATCGGCACCTTTCTCATATTTCGTAAAATCAATAAAAAAAATCAATTTTAATAGTTTTTTTAATAAAAAAAAATTGAAAAACAAATGAAATATTTATAATAAAACGAAACAAATACCATAAAATAATCAAACAAAAAAACCAATAAATGGCAAAAAATAAGCACTCCATTAGTTGGAATGCTTTATTTATATTTATATAATCATTATTTATTTCCGGAAGTTATAATATCTGGCTCCGTTTAAAACAGGATTTTCTGATTCTATGGAAACCAGGCCAAATCCCTGATATTCTGGATTTACAGACTGTTTTAATTGTTTTCTGTGCAATTTTTCATAGGTATCAAAATCAACAGCTGTTCTCTGATTCAGTTTTTCAAATACGTTCCATTTTTCTACTACTTTTTTCCAGTTATCAGAAACTTTACCGGCAAAAATCTTTGATTTTGAACCACTTCCATACCCTACAAACCCAATTTTTTTCCCTGAAAGATTTTCATTTTCATTAAAAGCTGTTTGCAATGCGGAAAGAAGCGCCATAAATATAGACGCTGTGTACATATTTCCTATTTCGGAAGAAGCTCTCTGTGTCTTTTCTATCTTATCATTAATTAATTTCAAATAATCTTCAGATTTTGCAACGGCTTTTTGTTCATCTGCCGTTCCATAGGAAAGTCCATTTTCAAGGCTGTAGATCTCAGTGAAAATCCTTTTTCCGTGGAAAGCATAGGGAAGGTGGAAGATAATATACTCCCAGTTTTCATAAGGTTTTTCCAGCCCAGTTATTTCTTTATAATGGCTGTAAGCTTCTCTTATTCTGTCCTGATAGCATTGATTAGAATACTGGCCGTCAAAAACAGGCTCATCCGTAAAGACTTCAATCGTATCCGGATAGTTTTCCGGAGCTCCTTTTAAATCTTCCTTCTTATATGATCTCCTCGGCTTGAAAAAATCAAAGACACTTTCTGAAGCAACTCCCCAATTATTTTCAATTTCTAGAAGATCCGGCTTTGATGAAACCAAAAGAGCTACCGCACCTCCTCCCTGTGTATATTCACCTGAAGAAGCCAATTCATATTTCGCATAGTCACTGGCAATGACCACTGCCTTTTTATCAGGATTCACTCTTACAAAATCCAGTGCGTTATGCAGTGCATCTACTCCTCCTACACAGGCAAAAGTCATATCCAGGACATCACAGTTTCTGAAGCATCTTGCTCCAAACTCTTCTTCCATTGCTTTTTCTACCATCTGTACAGCGTAGGAAGCTGTAGGTTTTGCTGCATCCACAGCACTTTCCGTTCCCAGATATACCCGTGCGATTTCCCTGGGGTTGATATGATAATCCTGTATAAGCTTCATTAACGCTTCAGCTGCAAAGGTAGCGGTGTCTTCGTGAACATCAGAAAGCCCCATTTTGTGCAGCCCTAAACCTTTTTCTAGTTTCGCCGGTTCTATTCCTCTTTTTTCTGCTAAATCCTTAATCTCCAAATATAAACCAGGCACATAAAAGCCTGCTGCCTCAATTCCAAAACTCATAATTGTCTAAATTTTAAACGAATTTATGAAAGATCATGCAAAAAACAGTGGTAAAAAATGCTATTTTTTACAATATCATTAAAAATCAGTATACTTAAGTGATATGGTAACAATCTGGCATCTGAAGTATAAAAATAAAGCCGGCAATCTGCCGGCTCTGTCTGTTTATTTATAGTTTTCAATTGCTTTATTGATCACATCAATCTGTTTGTTAATGCTTGCCGCATTTTGTGGATTCTGCTTCAGCAGTTCCATTTTTTTACTTAAGCCATCTTTCAGCATCTGAACCATCATCATTTTTGCCTGTGGATTATCTGCCATCTGATTTTTGGCATATCCTGCTATTTTCGTGATGCTTTCTGTTGCTTTCAGATTATCAGAAGTCATGATCCAGTTGAAACCGTCTTCTGCCGCTTTTCCTAATTCCGGATTCTGGAATTTAATAAACGGATAAAAAGCCGCAAGAGGAGCAATATTTTCTATCTGGGATGCAATTTTGTTCTTCACAATAATTGGGAGCAATTGTGCCTGCAGCGCATCTGAAGCGCCTTTCATATCAATTTTATCAGCCAGCGTGTTGGCTCTTGACGGGTCAATGGAAAGAAGTGCACTCATTGAACTTCCTTTCACAGCATTGGAAACGGCATTCACACCTTTTTCAAATAATGGAAGGTATTTTTTGTCTTTTGTCTTTCCTAAGGCGGTAATAGCGGCAGCCTGCGTCAAGGTTTTAGGATCATTGGAAGCCAGTTTTTCAACTTCACTGCCCAGCGCTTTCATTTGATCAGGATTGGTAAGATCTATTAAATTTAAGGCTTTTATCCTTACCCTAAAGAAAGGATCTTTCAGGGCCGCAGCTAATAATTTTACCGCAGCAGGACTTTTTCCAGCCTGATCTTTGATTCCGGTTAAAGCCTGGTACCTGCTTTTAAATTCCTTAGAGTTTGTAAACTGCATCAGGTTCTGTTCCGGAGTTTTGGTGTCTGTAATATCTGCCAGTAAAACTCCATCGGCATTGATATTGATAAGATCCGGAGTCTTAGAGGTCTCAAAATTAAATGTATTTTTAGCTTCTGCATTTACCCAGACATTGTATCTTTTGGGTTTTCCGTTGTCATATACATCTATAGCCAAAGGAAATTCAAATGGCTTTTCCTGGGTTTGATTGATGGTAACTGTCACCTGCTTTTTCACAGGTTCAAACGTGGATGAGTAATTAATTTTAGGGTTTCCACTCCCAAAATACCACTGATTAAAGAACCAGTTTAAGTCTTTACCGGATACTTTTTCAAAAGACAGTCTCAGCTGATGAGCTTCTGCATTCTGATATTCGTTGGTTTTCAGATAGTCATTCATTCCGGCAAAAAAAGCATCATCACCAAGATAGTTTCTCAGCATGTTTAAAATTCCGCCTCCTTTCTGATAGGTTACCAGGTCAAAAACATCTTCACGGGATTCATAATTGAACCTTACCAGATTTTTATTAAAGTCAGATGGGTTGTGAATATATTGATTCACGTCGGTCATCAGGTGATAATCTGCCTGGTCTTTTCCGTATTTATATTCATTCCAAAGGTATTCGGAATAATTGGCGAAAGATTCGTTGACTGTAAGATTGCTCCAGCTTTCTGCTGTCACCAGATCTCCAAACCAGTGATGAAACAATTCGTGAGCAATGGTGTCTTCCCATGTATTTTCATCGATCAGCTGTCCCGGTTTCTGAAGGATATCACTTCCGTGAAGTGTTGCCGTGGTATTTTCCATCGCTCCGCTCACATAATCTCTTCCGGAAATCTGAGCATATTTTGCCCAGGGATATTCATAATTCAGTTTTTTGGAGAAAAAATCGATCATTTCCGGAGTATTTCCGTAGATCTGCTTGGCATAAGGCTCATATTCTTTTTCAATATAATAATCTACCGGAATGTTCTTCCATTTGTCTTTGACAATAGCATATTCTCCTACTCCCATAAAGAACAGGTAGGTAGAATGTCTTTTATCCATCACCCAATGATCGGTTCTGAGTCCGCTGGATTCTTTTTTTGAGTCTTTCAGCAGTCCATTGGAAAGGGTTACATACTTATCAGGAACTGTCATATAGATTTCCTGTGTGGTCTTTTGATTGGGTTTATCAATAGTGGGAAACCATGCGGAAGACGATTCTGTTTCTCCCTGCGTCCAGATTTGTGTCGGCATATCAGGATCTGTTCCCTGAGGATTGATAAAATAAAGTCCTTTTGCATCATTGATTGCCATGCTTCCCTGCTGTTTTACCTCATTAGGGCGGGATGTGTACTTGATATAAACTGTATAATCCTGGTTTCTCTGGTATGTTTTATCCAGAGTGATTTTTAGAATATCGTCTTTGTATTCATATTTTAAAGGAGACTTTTTACCATTATTATCAAGAGCCACTTCATGAATGAGCATTCCTTTCGCATCCAGTGTCAGCTCGTTCGCAGCATAAAAATATGGTGAGGCGGTAAGCCATTCTTCCCCGTTCATCTGCTCTTTCTGATAATCGAAATTTACTTTCAGCTTGGTGTGTTTAAGTTCCGTTACTTTGGCAGGGGTAGCTCTGTATACTTTTTCCCTTCCTGAAGTTTCAGTTTGTGCTGATACATTTGCGGAAAACAACATTCCGAGTATAGCAATTGACAAAATGGCCTTTCTCATTGGTCTACTTTATTATTTTTAGAATTATTTTTTTATGATGATATCAAAAATATCATTGACTAAAGTTTTATAGTCACCCGTTTTAAGCTGTTCCTTTGTTTTGGCAAAGGCTTTTTTGAGTTCGCTCTCCGGATTTTCATCATCCACTATTTCCGCCGAAGCTACTCCTTTCATCTGAAGTATCGCATTTTTCAGGGCTTCAATGTCTGCATTATTTTCTATATTGATTTTTAAATATTTCATGATTTAAACATTTGGAATTTGTAATCTGCAACTTTCTCATCTGTTCCAATAATTAATGAGCTGAAGTTGTTCTTTCAAATGTAAGAAACTATTGTCAAAAGAGAGTGTGCTGAAGTATTTATATTCTGATTTCCCAACTTGCGGGCACGGATAGTGCCATCTATTTATGTTAAAGTAATAGAAGTAAATACAAAAAACAAAGTGATATAAGAATATTAAATTGCTACAGGAGCTTTGATGCCGGGATGCGGATCGTAATTTTCTAAGGTAAAATCTTCGAAATTGAAATCAAAAATATCTTTAACCTCAGGATTAAGTTTCATCGTTGGAAGTGCTCTCGGCTCTCTTGCCAGCTGTCTGTTTACCTGCTCAAAGTGGTTATTGTAGATATGAACATCTCCGAAACTGTGAACATAATCCCCTACTTCCAGATTACAAACCTGTGCCACCATCATCAATAGCAGTGCATAGCTTGCAATATTAAACGGTACCCCAAGGAATACATCAGCACTTCTCTGATAAAGCTGCAAAGAAAGTTTACCATCCGCTACATAAAACTGGAATAAGGCGTGGCAGGGTGCCAAAGCCATGTTCGGGATTTCCGCTACATTCCATGCTGATACAATGAGTCTTCTGGAATCCGGATTCTTTTTAATCTGATCGATTACTTCTGTGATCTGGTCTACAATTTTTCCATCTGCACCATTCCAGCTTCTCCATTGAGCCCCGTAAACCGGTCCCAGATCTCCGTTTTCATCTGCCCATTCGTCCCAGATGCTTACGCCGTTATCTTTAAGGTATTTGATATTGGTGTCTCCTTTCAGGAACCAAAGCAATTCATAGATAATGGATTTTAAATGCACTTTTTTGGTGGTAACCAAAGGAAATCCTTTAGACAGATCATATCTCAGCTGATATCCGAACACACTTCTTGTCCCAGTGCCTGTTCTGTCGGTTTTATCAGTTCCGTTGTCTAAAATATGCTGTAAAAGATCCAGGTAGTTTTGCATTTTGAATGAGATTTTAAGTTTCAAATTTAGTAAAAAGCATCAAAAAAAGCACTCACTTTTATGAATGCTTTTTATAGGGGATATGTGTATTTTCTATTAAACAGCTGTATATCTGTGATCTAACAGATATTAATTTTACCATATATTTTCAATGGTCTGATGAATCATATTCACGGTGAATGTTTCTCCTGCTTTTTTGCCATACATCACTTTTACCAAAGGTGATTCTGCAGAGACAGTCATAATTTTCTGATTCTCAAAAACGATTTCGCCCATGGAAACAGCAATATAAAACAATCCTTTATTGGTTTTTACCAATGCTCCATTCTGAACTTTTTCCGAAGGATCAGATAATATCTTCTGCAAAACTGCCTGCTGATTCAATACTTCATTAAGCTGCCTTTGAAGATTATTAATTTCCTGCTGAAGCATTTCCCTGCCTGTTTCGTATTTATCACCCATGGAGCTTTTCGTATCGTTGTTGGAAGCCCGTGTTTCTGCAATAAGGTTTTCAAAATGCCGGATTTTGCCTGCAGCTTTTGTTTTAATGATATTGATTATTTCCTGTTTGTTCATTGCAATGGTAGATTTTTTATTGTGAATGGTAAAACCACCCCGTCAAAATCATAGATTTCGACACCCCTCCGGCGGAGGGGAATTGAGTACCTTTAAAGATTCTTCATTAAGATTTTACAGTTTAAGCCAGAAGTTAAGAGACTTTATTGTTTATTTTTCAAATACGGCATAATCAGAAACCTTGAAGCTGAAGTCTTTTCCATTGCTGAAATCTCTTTTGGTTTGATCAAAAACATTTCTGAACATTCCTGATACATGTTCGTCTTCAATGGAGAAATCAACAGGTTCTTTTGACATATTCAGGATGACCAATACTTCATCTTTTCCGTTTTTTCTTACAAAGGCCAGAATCTTATCGTTGGCTGTTGTATTGAGAAGATAGGTCGTCACGTGGGAATCTCCTCCTCTTAATGCAGGATTTGATGTTTTTAAATCTAATAATGTTTTATAGAAACCGGCTGCCTGGTACGTATTTGTCCATTTGATGGCATCTTTTTCGAAAAACTCCAGTCTTTTCATATTGGGAAGTTCCTGTCCTGAATATAATAATGGTACCCCATTCCATGTTGCGGAGAAGACGGCCATAGGTTTTGTGATTACGCCGTATTTTTCATATTCGGTACCATTCCATGAATTTTCATCGTGATTTGCTGTAAACCATGCCCTCATTGAAGCATCTCCGATATTGGAATATTGTCTCAGAAGATCCTTCAATTCCTGAAGAGGTTCATTTTTTTTATAATAATCTGCAGACTTGTGCATCCATTTCCATGAATAGCTGGCATCAAAAACTTTCCCGTACTCCGGACTTTCCAATTCATCAAATTCTCCCAACCAGAAAAGAGGTTTCACTTTTTCTACTTCGGGACGTGCCTGCTGCCAGAAATCTACTTCCACCCATGAAGCAAGATCACACCGGAAACCATCAATATTGGTTTCCTGCACCCAGAATTTCATGGCATCTATCATGGCTAGACGCATTTCCTGATTTTTATAATCCAATTCTATAATATCGTCCATTCCGGAAGCCATATGAAATTTACCATCCGGATCTTTCAGATAAAATTCGGGATGTGTTTTTGTCCATACATGATCCCAGCCTGTATGATTGGCCACCCAGTCTATGATTACTTTAAATCCTAATCTGTGGGCCTCATTCACCAAGTTTTTAAAATCCTGCAGGGTACCGAATTCAGGGTTAATGGAAGTATAATCTGATGCTGCATAAGGGCTTCCCAAGCTTCCTTTTTTATTCTGCTGGGCAATTGGGGTAATGGGCATAAACCAAAGTGTTTTTACACCCATAGATTTCAGGCGGGGCATTTCTTTCGCAAATGCTTTGAAAGTTCCTTCCTGAGTATATTGTCTTATGTTTACTTCGTAGATATTTGTATTATGTTTCCAATCTTTTGGCAGTTCTGTCATCTTCCGGATATTTTTTTGAGTGGTACAGGAAACAATTCCCAGACCAATTACAGCTAACAAAATTAATTTTTTCATTAAACTATTTTTAACAAAAATAAGGATTGTTTTTGGAGAGAAGAGGTAAAAGGGTAAAATTATAAAAGTAAATAAGCAAAATTGCTAAAGGGAAATATAAGGGTGGATTATTTACACCTTGTCACCATAAAAAAGCCCCGGATCAAAACCCGGGGCACTATATTTTTGTTGACTATCTTTCGTCATCATTATCATCTTCATCAAAAACATCATCATCGTAGTCTTCCTCTTCATCATCATCGAAGCTGTCGTCTTCATCTGAAAAGTTTCCGCCAGCCACGAAATCTTCATCAAAACCGAACTCATCATCTACCAATGGCATTGCTGATTTCTTTTTGCCGCCTGCAGTTCCGTTTTTGCTGGGAGCCTTCAATGGAACTTTTCCAAATCTGTATACGGTGATCGGGTAATTAACGCCTTTTGTTTCTTCAATTACCTCTACGAGCTCACAGAAGAATTCCCAAAGATCAAGAAGTCCGTATTGAAACTGTGCTTTGTCTCCTACATTTTCAAAAGCTTCATCAATGTAAACATCTGACATAATCTCACCATCACCATCATCACTCATATCTTCCAATGGGACACTTTTTACGATCGTTCCGTCATCTTCCAGCAGATTAAAGGTAGAAAGCTCATCTCCCTGCAGACTGAATGCACTTTTAATTCCTAAATGTAAGTTCCATAACGTTTGTTTTCCCTTAACTTCAATATCACGGAAAATATCCTCTTTCGCATCTAATATTACGCGGATTTTGTAAACCATATCAGTTTCTTAAATTACTTTTTGCCTTTATAATTATGATAAATCTCTGTTGCAAATATATAATAAATGACATGTGACAAAAAAATATTTCAGGATTTTTTAAATTATTTTTTTTTCATACATTTTGCCGGAATTATTTACTTTTCTCAAGCATAAAACTGAATTTTGTACCTTCAAGGTAAACGCTTTCTACGGTAATATTTTCGTTATGTGCTTCAAGGATGTGTTTTACGATCGCCAGGCCAAGTCCGGAGCCGCCTTCTCTTCTGCTTCTGCTGGTTTCCACCCGATAAAATCTTTCGAAGATCCTGGGAAGAATTTCAGATTTGATTCCCATTCCGTTGTCTATCACTTCTATCAGTACTTTATTTTTCAGGACACTGGTTTTTACGATCACTTTTGCTTCCTGTCTGTTGGCATAATGAATGGCATTGGAAATAAGATTAATAAAAACCTGGGAAATTTTCTGTTTATCAGCTTCCACAAAAATCTGTGGATGAAGGGTCTGTATCTGTAATGTTGTATTTCGTTTTTCAGCTTCAAGATCCAGAAGGTCGAAGATTTCCTTGATCAGAAGGTTGACATCGAATTTTGAAACGGTAAGATTGATTTCGCCTGCTTCCAGCCTGTTGATCATATCCAGATCTGTCACAATGGCAATAAGCCTCTCTACCGATTTATCTATTCTTTCCAGGTATTTATCCCGGATCGTAAGGTTGTCTACACCGCCGTCTCTTAAGGTTTCTACATATCCCTGAATAGAAAACAAAGGAGTTTTCAGCTCATGGGAAACATTTCCGATGTATTCTTTACGGTAGCTTTCCATCTCTTTCATCATATCAATTTCTGATACCTGCTGCTGATTGAGATCTGAAAATCTTTCTCCTAATTCTTTGATGGTGATATTTTCGTCATGATTCTGCACGATTTCCTGCGGAAGAAACCCGGAAAGACCTTTTACCTGTTTTCTGCTGTAGTAATTAAAAAGAAGTTCCAATACCACACAGTTAATCAGAAAGATCAGGACAATACAGATGAAAAGACCCGTTTTGAATAAAGGGGTCTCATAATAGATATCTTTCAGTGAATCGAATACGACTACTAAAAGGAACATTACCAGTGTCAGCAGACAGGAGGCAACGAGGGTAAGTCTGTAAAATTTCAATTTTACAACGTTTTAATGATTGAACGTAAAGTTAAGATTTTTAAATAATTAAACGATCAGTTTATACCCAATCCCTTTTAATGTCTGAATCGTATTGATTCCCAGTTTTTCTCTTAACCTTCTGATATGAACATCAATGGTTCTCTCTCCTACAATCACATCATTACCCCAGACTTTCTCCAGGATCTCTTCTCTTTTGAAAACCTTTTCAGTATTGGAAGCCAAAAGGTAAAGCAAATCAAACTCTTTTTTAGGAAGAAGAAATTGCTGCCCGCTTTTGGAAACTCTGAAGTTATCTTTGTCGATAATAAGGTCTCCGATTTCGATAAGTTTAGCATTGTCAGAAACCTGAGAGGTTAATTGTAGTAATGCATTTACTTTAGAGATAAGGATTTTCGGTTTGATCAGTTTTACGATGTAATCATTGGCACCTGCCTGAAAACCTGCTAACTGAGAAAATTCTTCGCTTCTTGCAGAAAGGAACACAATAAGTGTTTTCTGAAGTTCTTTCACTTTACGAAGCTCCTGACAGGTTTCTATACCATCTTTTTCAGGCATCATGACATCTAATAAGATAAGGTCCGGAACAATCTCCTTTGCTTTTTCTATACCTTCATTACCATTGGTAGCTGTATAGATATCATACCCCTCCTTTTCCAAATTGTAAGACAGAATCTCTAAAATGTCCAGTTCATCGTCTATTAAAAGAATTTTTTTGCTCATCTTCTAGTTTAAGAATTCCCACAAAATTAATTATTTCCATTGATTTCATCTATCCGTCAAATGTTAACTAATTATTAAAAAATCACATTTGAACCACAAATTATAAAATCCATAAAAAAATTAAATAATAAATACACATCAATCAAATATAAGGAATAATATTTAATATTAAAACAATAATTATAATTATATAAATAAAACTTTGATAACTATAAAAACCACTCATCCGTTAATGCAAACTTCACAATTAATTAAGATTATCCTAAAGTTTTCCTAAAAACTTAGCCCTTATTTTGCCCTTGAAAAAGAAGTAAAAGAAGTAAAATGAAAAAACAACTCCACAAGAGCATCATGCTGCTTGCCTTGTTTTCTGCTGGCTATGCTTTTGCACAAAGCCAGATTTTGGAAGGTAGGGTATTGGACGAGAAAGATAATACTCCTATAGAAGGGGTAAAAGTAAAAGTAAATGACCAGGAAGTAACTACTGACATTTCCGGATACTATTCTATCAACCTTTCACCGGGTACCAATTACATTGTAACGGTAAGCTCCAACGGATATAACAGAAAAGAGATCAGTGAGGTAATTGTCAAAAATGAAGGTAACACTCATCTTGATATCGTTCTGGATAAGCCCTCTACCAAAGAAAAAGAAATTGAGGGAGTTGTCATAAAATCAAACGCTAGAAAAGAAACCATAGCCTCTACCATCGGTTTACAGAAGAATGCCGGTGTAGTTTCCCAGGTTATCGGGGTCGAAGCTATTAAAAGAAGTCCGGACAGAAACACGGGTGAAGTTCTGAAAAGAGTTTCCGGAGTGAGTTTATTTGACGGAAAATATATTGTCGTAAGAGGTTTGTCTGACCGTTACAACCAGGCGATGCTGAATGGTATTCAGTTATCCAGTACAGAGCCTGACAGAAAGACCTTTTCTTTTGACCTTTTCCCTGCTAATGTTATCGAAACCCTTGTGATCAACAAAACTTTCATTCCTGAATATACCGGAGAATGGGGAGGTGCACTGATTCAGGTAAATACGAAAGATATTCCTAATAAAAATTTCTTCAATGTACAGGTAGGTGTAGGAGGAAACACAGCGACTATGGGTCAGGAATTCCATATGCAGAAAGGCGGAAAATGGGATTTCTTAGGTATTGATGATGGTTATAGAAAACTTCCTGCCAATATGCCTGCAAAAAATGCGTTCAGTATTCTTACTGAAGGTCAGAAAACAGAAATTGGTAAAGGATATACAAAGAATTTAGGATACAACAGTATCGGTTATCCTGAAAACCTAAGTTTACAGTTAGACGGAGGGTTTAATACCAAAGTATTCGGAAAAGACTTAGGGGTAATTGCAGTTTTAAACTACAGTAACAACAAAAGAAGAACTGAGTCTACCAACCGCTTCTTTACCATCAACAACCAGCTTGCTGATACCAACTTCGATTATTTTACAGAAAAATACAGCAATGATATTATTTTAGGAGGGATGTTGAACCTTTCTTTAAAGCTGAACAACAACAACAAAATTTCTCTAAAGAATATCATCACCAACAATACGGTGAACCACATGTCTTTCAGAACAGGAAAGGACTTTGAATTTGATCCGATCAACGGAACAAATATCATGGCAAGGGAAATTGGATTTAAAGAAACTACTTTCTATAACTCAACCCTTTCCGGAACTCACAAAATTGAAGCTCTTGGCGGACTGACCGTAAACTGGTACGGAAGCTTCGGGATTCTGGATCAGTATATTCCTTTGCTACAGCGTCTGCAGTATAACCAATATACCAACATGCCGGGAAGCCCTTATTTAGCATTGATTTCTAATGGTCTTTCTCAAAAGTCAGGAAGTGTATTCTACTCTACGCTAAGCGACTATTTATATAATGCAGGAGGTGATGTATCCAAAACATTTACCATGTTTGGACAAAAGCAAACCATCAAAGGAGGTTATTTATTCCAGGTAAAAGACAGAATATATAATTCAAGACCTTTTTCTGTAAGGCTTGAAAACTTCAACCAGGGATTACTTTCCCAGCCTTTTGAAACCATTTTCAATCCAGGAAACTTCGGAGGTAATGGTGGGTTTACATTTGATGAAATTGCAGGAAACCAGTACAGATATATTGCGAATACGATCCTTAACGCAGGATATTTACAGTTTGACAATAACTTTACACCATGGTTAAGAGCAGTTTGGGGATTAAGAGTGGAGAACTTTGACCAATTGGTAGGGAGCACGAAGAAAAGTGATGACCGTTTTGTCAACACACGTGTTACTGACTTCTTGCCTGCCGTCAACTTAACATTCAAGGTAAATCCTAAAATGAATATCCGTCTTGCAGGTTCTCAGACTGTTGTAAGACCGGAATTCAGAGAGGTTTCTCCTTTGGCATATTATGATTTTGACCTTGGCGCAACCGTAATTGGTAACAAATCTATTGAAAGAACTAAAATTACCAGTGCCGACCTTCGTTGGGAATATTATCCAAGAAACGGAGAAATTATATCCGTGGCAGGTTTCTATAAAAACTTCAAAAAACCTATCGAATTATACTTTAATCAATCAGGGGTAGGAACCAGTAACACCTTCAATTACCTTAACGTAGACAAAGCTGATGCTTACGGAGTAGAAGTGGAAGCCAGAAAAAAACTGGATTTTGTAAGTGCTCTTAAAAACTTTACGCTGGGTGGAAACGTAGCATTGATTAAAAACAGAGTAACAGACGAAGCTACGAAAATTGACAGACCAATGCAGGGGCAGTCTCCATATACTGTAAACGTAAGTCTTCAGTATGACACTGAAAAATCAGGATGGTCTTCCACCGTATTATTCAATATGATCGGAAGAAGAATCCTTTATGTAGGAAATGATCAGGTTCCACCAATCTGGGAAGCACCGAGACCTCTTTTAGACTTCCAGCTTGCTAAAAAATTATGGAGCAACAAGGGAGAAATCAAGCTGAATGTTTCAGATATCCTGAACCGCCGTGCTAAATTCTACCATGACCTGAACGACAACGGCAAGTATGACAGCAAAGATGCTCTTGCTATTGAAAGACTTACAGGAACCAATATCAGTTTAACACTGGGATACAATTTTTAATTCACTCAACAAATAATCTAATAAATAATTTAATTCTTTATAACATGAAAAAGTTCGTTTTATATTCTTTAATGCTTGGCGCTCTAGTATCAACTACCGCATGTAGAAATATAGAAGAAGATGGGCCTACCATTATTCAAAATGGAGGTAACGGAAACGGAGAAACTGAAAACCTTATTCTTTCAGGAAAAATCACTTCCAGCATTACGCTTAAAGCAAATAAAATCTATAAGCTGAGAGGACTGGTATATGTAACTAACGGAGCCACTTTAACTATCGAGCCAGGAACAAAGATCGTAGGTGAAGCAGATAAAAACGGAGCTTTGATCATTACAAGAGGAAGCAAAATCATGGCGGAAGGAACTGCTGCCAACCCTATTATCTTCACTTCTGAAAAACCAAGTCCTAAAAGAGGAGACTGGGCAGGGGTAGTCATCCTAGGAAATGCTCCTACCAATGCATCTTTCGGAGGAGCAAACGGAGTTGGAGAAATTGAAGGAGGGATCAACAACTCTGAAGGTCTTGGACTTTATGGTGGAACTAACGCAGCTGACAACAGTGGTGTATTAAAATATGTAAGAATAGAATATGCAGGATATGCATTCTTACCGGATAAAGAGATTAACGGACTTACGTTCGGCGGTGTAGGTAACGGAACTACAGTAGATTACGTAGAAGTTGCTTACGCTAATGACGATAGCTTTGAGTGGTTCGGAGGAACGGTAAACTGTTCTCACCTTATTTCTTACAAAGGCCTTGATGATGATTTCGATACGGATAACGGTTTCTCAGGAAATATACAGTTTGGTATCGGCGTAAGAGATTCTCAGGTAGCGGACGTTTCAGGTTCTAATGCATTTGAATCTGATAATGATGCCAACGGTTCTACTTTGACACCGCAGACATCCGCTACATTCTCTAACATGACGATTATCGGACCAATCAACTCTGCGGCTCCAGGATCTATCAACGCGTTATTCCAGAATGCATTACAGATCAGAAGAAACTCTTCTATCTCAGTATTCAACTCTGTATTTACAGGATTCCCTGTTGGTTTATTCATTGATGCTACCAAAGGTTCTCCTACAGATAACAATATTGTAGGTAATAAACTGTTCTTTGAAAACAACGTTATAGCAGGAAGCCCAACTCCTTTAAAATTCGGACCATCTACTTCTACTCCGACAACATATACATTAAACGATCTTACAACATGGTTTAATGCTAAAGGAAACACCATCCTTGCTTCTACTGCTGATGTAAAACTTGCCGGTGCATGGGCTCCTGCAGGAACTACACCAAACTTCACTCCTAGTGCAGGTTCACCATTATTAACCGGAGGAGCATTTACTAATCCTAAACTGGCTACCTGGTTTACACAGGTAACTTATAGAGGTGCTGTAAAAGACGCTACGGATACCTGGTATGCAGGATGGACAAACTTCAACTTATAACATCACATAAGATATAAGTACTTAGATTTAATTTCAAATAGAAGGCCTTCGGAAACATTTTCCGGGGGCTTTTTTTATTGTTATTATTGAATATTACAAATATTAGGAATTCTGAATATGAATAGATGTTCACATTGTAAAAACAGAAAAAGGAATATGAACAGTAATTTTTTAAATTGACTATGGGTTTTTATTGATAAGCTTTGCTAAAGACGGCCGAATGTAGTATTTATTAAGGGTAAACGGACTAAAGCCCGTTCCTATTGAATATAAGAAATCATAAAATTGATATTATATCACAAATTCCCAAATCACGCATCTCGAAACTCGCACCCCGAATCAAAAAAATAAGGCCCCGTATCGCGAAAACTCGAAACCTAATCCACAAAAAAGCCACCAGGAAAATTCCCGATGGCAGTTACAAAAAACAAGTATATAAAAAAATATATTTCAGATTAAATTCTCCAGAACAAATTCCCGTCATTCATCAGGGCTTTTATTTCGGACATCCTGGAAACGGCTTCTGCAGAACATGAAGCATCTGCAAGAATAACGGCGGCTTCATCACCGGCTTTCGGCCACTGCTGATTTCCTTTTTCATCCAGCGGAAGAATACTCTGAGTCGCAAACTGTAAAGTTCTTGATAAAGCATATTCTGTGGCATAACCGTACAGTTCAGCAATCAGATTGGCTTTCTGCAGCATACTTCCGGATCCGAAAGTACTCCAGTAGTCCTGCACATTATCATTTCCTATCAATACATTAACTCCATATTTTTTCAGGGTTGGAATGGGCATTACCTTCCCTTTAAAAGGTACAGAAGAAGCGATTCCCACTTTTCCTGCAGCCAGTCTTTCCGCAATCTGTTCTGTTTCTTTTGGTGAAAGATGCGCTAAGGCAAATGCATGGCTTATAAATGTTTTTCCCTGCAGTGCCGGGTTTTCGATCGCTTTATCAATCAGATAATTAATTGTTTTCATTCCGGAATCTCCTGTTTCGTGCAGGTGAATATCAATTCCTTTATTGTGATCTAAAGCCAGCTGAACAGTAAAATCCATTACCTTTTCAATGCTTCCGTCAATACTTAATGGATCCAATCCACCAATAAATCCTACACTTTTCAATTGGGCTGCTTCTTTCATCAACGAAGCAGATTCCGTATAATAAACTCCATGCTGCGGGAAAGCTACCAGTTCAGCTTTGAAAGAATCTTTTTTATTTTCAAGAGCCTGTTCCAGATTTTCCAGAGATTTCAATCCAGAGGTAGGATCAATATTGAAATGGGTTCTCACGAAATGAGTTCCGTAATGCTGCAGCAGACTGATCAGCTGTTCTGCCCTGCTTACTGAAGTTTTCAGCAGTTTGGGAATGATTTCCTGTTCATAGGCAATCATATCTTTCACTGTTCTTCTTTTCGGAGAAAGGGCCTGCCATGGAAGGCCGTATAATGTTTTATCCAGATGAATGTGCATATCCCTGAATGCCGGAAGCATCAGATGTCCTTTAGCATCTATTGCATTAGAAGCCGGGTCGTTTGCTTTTACTGTTTTTATTTTTCCGTCTTCAATTTCAATGCTGAAAAGATCAGTTTTTGTTCCGGTAACTTCTTCATTTTCGTATTCAAAGCCTGTTTCCAGGCGGACATTTTTAAGGGAATATTTTCCTTTTGCAGTTAATTGATAGGGAAATTGCATGATTTTAAATTTAACAATACAAAATTAGCCGGCTTGAAGATAAAACCGGTGTATCAATTATGTCTTGTTTTGTACAGATTATTCTTTGAATTGGGAAGGTGTCATTCCCGTCTGTACTTTAAAGAATTTGGAAAAGCTGGCATGATCGTAGAAACCGAGATCATACACAATATCTTTTACCGACATTTCGGAAACTTTTAAAAGCCTTTTTGCCTCCAGTAAAATACGGTCCTGAATAAGCGATGAAGCCGAAGCATTGAGATTTTTTTTGCAGACAATATTCAGATAATTGGCAGAGATATTCAGTTTATCTGCATAGAAAGAAACGGATCTTTCTGTTTTAAAATGCTCATCAATAAGATTTAGGAATTTTGAAATAATAGGATTTGAGTTATAGACTTCAAAATCTTTAAAAGCGCCTTCCACAGATTTACTTACCAGCAAACCAATGAGTTCACTTCTTTTCTGAATCAGTTCCCAAAATACTTTTTCTCCGTTCAGTTCCTTCTGAATAGCCTGGAATTCATATAGAAAAGTTTCAAAAACTTCTTTGGAAAGATTGATTACCGGATGATTCTGGTAATAGGAGGCGGAAAATCTTAACGAAGGCAGAAAACTTTCAAACCAATCTCTGCTGATCATGAGCTGATAACCGATGGTTTCCTTTTCAATCACCCATTGGTGTACCTGATCCGGAAAAACAAGGTGAATCTGGTAGTCTTTTACCTGGTATTCTGTAAAGTCTATGGTATGTGAGCCCAGTCCGCGTTCAAAAAGATTGATGATAAAGAAATCATGCTTGTGAGGATCATCAATGGAACGCGCCCCCGAAAGTTCATTGAACAGCAAATTACAGCCTTTCAGCTGATTTTCACTAAATTCCTGAATTCCTAAAATAGGAAAATGATCCGTATGGTTACTCACTCTGCCTGATTTTCTCCTAAAATTACTAAAATTTATGAGAGAAAAACTAAAATAACCACAAAAGGAACAAAAGTTTTACCTTCACCACACTTCCTTCACTTTCTATCTGCATTCAGCGGCTGTCTCTGGAAATTATGAAAAAACTCCAGCCTTTTTGCCGTAAAGCTTTCATACCCTTTGTGGTTAAAAAACACAACTAAAATATATTAATTTATTTAATCAATTTTATTTTGCATTAAAAGACAATATTTCCATCATGTACCAATGATTCTACGTCTGAAATTCTTGACACCGCTTCTGCTGAACAGCTTGCGTTTATCAGTACAAAATCTGCTTTATCTCCTGACTTCGGCCATTGCTGAGTACCTTTATCATCCAGTGGAAGAACATTTCCTGTAGCCAGCTTTAAACTTCTTGACAATAAAAACTCCGTGGAATATCCGTACAGCTGAGCCATTAAGTTAGCTTTCTGAAGTACACTTCCTGTTCCGAAGGTATTCCAGTGATCCACAATACTGTCATTTCCGGTGAGAACGGTTACATTATGTTTGTAAAGCGTTGGTATAGGCATAATCATTCTGCCGAAAGGGATTGTAGAAACAATTCCGATCTGTGCTTCAGCCAATTTTTCAGCAATTTCTTCCTGTTTTGCAGATTCTAATTTTGCCAGGATAAAGCAATGGCTTAAGTAAGTCTTCCCTTTCAGAGCAGGATTTTCATTTACTTTTTTAATAAGGTATTCTACCGTCTTCAATCCGGAATCTCCTGTTTCATGCAGGTGGATATCTATTCCTTTTTTATGATCTAAAGCAAGCTGAACAGTGAAATCTACTACCTTTTCAATGTTTCCATCAACGTTGAACGGGTCTACTCCTCCGATAAAATCAATATCCATCTTTGCTGCTTCTTTCAGATAGGGCACTGAATCTGTGTAAAACACGCCATGCTGCGGAAAGGCAACCAATTCTGCTCCAAAACCTTGTTTTTTATTCTCTAAGGCTTTCTGCAGATTTTTTAATGACTGAAGTTTTGAAGTCGGTTCAATATTCACGTGGCTTCTTGCATAGGAAGTTCCTTTCGACTGCAGCAGCTCAATCAGCTTTTCAGCTTTAAAGGTTGAATTCTTCAGCATCTCAGGAAGCATTTTCTGTTCCAGCTCTATCATTCCTTTGATCCCTCCGGTTCTTTTTCTGACAGCCTGCCACTGATCTCCATAAAAGGTTTTATCAAGGTGAATATGCATATCCTTGAATGCAGGAAGCATCAACAATCCCTTTGCATCTACCGCTTTAGCGTTAGGCTGATTTGGACTAATCTTTACAATTTTCCCGTTTTCAATTTCTACATAGAACAGATCTGTTTTGGTAGAAGCTACTTCCCCATCCTGATATTCAAAACCTGTTTCCAGACGAACATTTTTAAGGCTCATTTTCCCTTTTGCGGAACTATTATTTTCATCCAGGAAAGGTGATGCAGTCATGATATTAGGTATTAAAGTTAATCCCGCTACAGCCAAGGCTGAATTCCGGATAAAATCTTTTCGGGAGATGGTATTGTCAGAGGTCTTCATTTCCAATCTATTTAAGACAAAATTAAAAAGAAGTCTGCTGAACAAAGTGTATGGTTTATTACAAAATCTGTATGATTTATGCTTTGTGAATATTCATGTTTCAGATAATCATTTTAAAAAGAAAATTTTCCCCCGCAGATCACACAGAATACACAGATTTTCAATATTGAAGTTATATCCTTGCATAAAAAAACCGGATCTAAAATCCGGTTTCATTTATTTTTATTTATTGGAATATTCAAATTTCCTTACAGCTTCCAGTGTCATATCAATCTCTTTATCTTTGATGGCATCACTGATGAAGTAGGTTTCATAACCGCTTGGTGGCAGGTACACTCCGTTTTGCAGCATCTGATGGAAGAAATTATTGAACAATGGATGATTAGCTTCCTGCGCTTCATCAAAGTTGGAAACGCTTTTGATATGGAAGAATACAGACATCATAGAACCTTTCCTGTTGATTCTATGGGCGATTCCTTTTTCATTTAAAATTTTTCCGATTTCAAAATCCAATGTTTCTGTCGTCTTCTCTAATCTGCTGAAAAATTCCGGATCGTTTTTAATAAGCTGAAGTGTTTTTAATCCGGCTCTCATTGCTAAGGGATTTCCACTTAATGTTCCTGCCTGGTAAACACCTCCTTTCGGTGCCAGGTGATCCATGATCTCATTTCTTCCTGCGAAAGCACCTACCGGAAGTCCGCCACCGATTACTTTTCCGTAAGTCACCAGATCTGCTTTTACATTGAAAAGTTCCTGGGCTCCTCCGAATGCCAGCCTGAAACCGGTCATTACCTCATCAAAGATTAATAAGGCCCCGTTTTCATCACAGATCTTTCTCAGGTTTTGTAAGAAATCATTTTCCGGAAGTACACAACCCATATTTCCGGCAACCGGCTCTATAATTACCGCTGCAATTTCTCCCTGATTGTGACGGAATAAATCTTCAACCTGTTCAAAATCGTTATAACGGGCCAATAAAGTATCTTTAGCTGTACCAGCGGTTACTCCTGGAGAATTTGGATTTCCGAATGTGGCAGCACCACTTCCTGCTTTGATCAGAAATGAATCGGAATGTCCGTGATAACAGCCTTCAAATTTTACAATTTTATCTCTTCCTGTATATCCTCTTGCCAGCCTGATTGCACTCATACAGGCTTCTGTACCTGAAGAAACCATTCTGATCTGGTCAATATTAGGGACATTTTCAACGATGAATTTTGCAATTTCTGTTTCCAGTTCTGTAGGTGCTCCGAAAGAGAATCCTTTCTCTGCCTGTATTTTCAGTTCTTCCAGTACTTCAGGATGTGTATGTCCTAAAATAGCCGGGCCCCATGAATTGATATAATCGATATACGTATTGTCATCTGCATCGGTAAGGTAAGCTCCTTTTGCCGATTTCATAAAAACAGGCACTCCTCCTACGGATTTGAATGCTCTTACCGGAGAGTTTACGCCTCCCGGAATGTATTTGTAGGCTTCATCAAATAAAGCCGAACTTCTTTGATACTTCATATATACTTGGTTGCTGCTGACAGCTGCTGGTTGGCATGTAACTGTCAACGATAGACTCTCAACAAAAAATTAAATTAGTTTCGTGGTTTTTTGTCTATTAAATAAATCAGCTGTCCTGCAGATGGCTGCTGTCCTTCATCCATCCTGTTTTTAGCATATAATTTATTTAATTTGATTCCGAATTTCTGAGCGATATCGTGCATATCTTCTCCATATTCTGCTTTATAGGTAGCTGTATTTCCTGTAGAGTTTTTGGATTCCAGGAAAACGATGTCATTTTTCTTTAAGGTTTCACCTTCCAATTCATTCCACTTTATCAGTCTGCTCTCGCTTACTTTGAATTTGTTGGCGATGAATTTCACATCGGTATCTTCAGGAATTACAATATACTTCAGCCCGTCATTCGGGTGGCTTTTGATAAGAATGGAATTAAGAATTTCAGCTTTCGTTTTAATTCTCTCCACTCTTTTTTGCTGCTGGGCGTAAGAAGTCTGTTTGTAAGGAACTTCTACGGTAACCGGCTCTTTAGCTTTTCTGGTGGCTTTTGAAGGTTCCAGCTGTGCCATGAAAGTTCTGTCGTCTTTCAGGTCCGGGTACATTTTGAGAACAGCATACAACACTTCATTGGAATTGGTATTGTCGTATTCGTATAGCTTATACTTTTCAATTTTGGTGATGAGAATGGATGCATAGCGTGGATTGGTAGCATAACCTGCTTTTTTTAAGCCAGTAGCCCACGCTCTGTAATCTTTCATATCCAGCTTGAAAAGGTTTGCGTAATATTTTCTGGTAGATAAGAAGATGGAATGGTCTTCATAAGACTGTCTTGGATCTTCATACACACGGAAGCATTCATTGGGTGCATCATCGGTATGTTTCATTGTTTTACCGGTCCAGTCTTCTTTACATTTTATACCGAAGTGGTTTTTACCTTCCAGTGCCAGTCTGCTCTGTCCTCCCCCGGTTTCCAATAATCCCTGGGCAAGGGTAATAGAAGCCGGAATTTTATATTTTTCCATTTCTTCTACGGCATATTTAGCAAACTTCTGAATATACTGATCTTCGGTTGCCCAAGTCTGGGCAGAAAATTTTGATAAAACTAAAAGGCTTATGGATAGGAAAAGTCTTTTCATGTTTTTCAATTTTACTTATATAATTAAATTTCTATTTTGTTTTTCCAACAGCAGATTGGCTCCCTCAATTCCCTGTAATCCACCAGTATGAAAGCACAAAATCTTACTGTTTTCAGGAAAATAATCATCTTCAATCAGTTCAAAAACCTTCTCCATCATTTTTCCTGTATAAACCGGTTCCAAAGGAATACCGTATCTTTCTTTGAAATCATTGATAAAACGGATGTTTCCATCATTTATTTTACCGTAACCTCCGAAACATGAATCTATTAGATGAAAATTATGTCTCAAAGTTAATTCAAAAATTTTATTTTCCAGTGAAGCATCGTCAACCGCTTTAAATCCTATAACTTTCTGATTGTCTTCACAAAATTTTGAAATTCCTGCAATAGTTCCACCGGTTCCCACTGCGGTGCAAAGATAGTCAAAATCTTTTGTTTGTGCGTTCAGCATCATTTTCACCCCTCCCACAGCTTCTTCATTGGTGCCTCCTTCCGGAACAATCAATGCCCTTGGGAACTCCTGCTGAAGGAATTCCGTAAGTTTTTCTTTGTGGCGGTATTCTTCGCGGGTGACAAATTTCAGGTTCATTCCGTTTCTTTTTGCAAAAAGTAAGGTTGGATTATCCCGCCATTTATGCTGCAGCTCTTCTCCTCTGATGATTCCCAATGTTGGAATACCTGCCAGACTGCCTGCTGCTGAAACTGCGGCTATATGATTGGAAAAAGCTCCACCAAAAGTAATAATATAGGGATTTTCAGGATTTTTTTCCAGATAGTGATTGACATTGTGAAACAGTTTCCAGTATTTGTTGCCGGAAATCAGCGGATGAATCAGGTCTTCCCTTTTAATGAAAAGCTTAACATTTTTATGAATGGGAATTTCCTGGATGGGAACAGCTTCTGTGGGAAGTTTTAACAGCATTTCAGTTTGGATGATTCAATGTTTTATTCTTTTGCAAAAATAGGAAAAGATTTAGTGTTGTAGTGATTTCAGATTTTTATGAATTGTAGTTCATTTGTTTTCTCCCGCAGATGACACGGATTTTCACGGATGATTTTTTAGTTTTAGCTAAAGCCGGATAAATGGTAATTTATTTGATAAGTGTAATTGTAAAGAATGTTGAAATCATAAGCTGAAATATAAAACACCAAAACCCGGATCCGAACACGAAACCCACACTTATCATTTTTCATTTCAAAGATATTTTCTGAAGCTCCAGAATTTTCTTTTCTTGAGATAATTCAGGCTCCTTTCATTAGCATAAGCTTCTCTTTCAAAGGAGATTCTTCTGTAAGCAAGGTAAGTGTCCTTGAGTTTGAAAAACCAGTAATAATATTCAATAATGTAGAAAATATAGAAGAAAATAATGAGCATTTCCAATTGTTGCCGCAAATGGATTTTTTCGTGATTGATCAATACATTATTTTCCTTATCTTCGGGTTTCCTAATGAAGATAAAGGGAAAGAGAGCAATACCATTAATTTTTAATTTTTTTAAAGGCTTTTGGCATACAATTATCATAGTAACAAATATAAAAAGTTTTTTGACTAGCATTTAACTTATGGCCCATTATGACATCAAAGAAGGTGAAGACTTCTACTATAATGAACAGGGGTACAAGGTTTTTACAGAAAAATTTCATCTGAAAAGAGGTCATTGCTGTAAAAGCGGCTGCAGACACTGTCCTTACGGGTACGATAAAAAGACTGATACATTCATTAAAAGTGATAAAAAAAATAAATAAAATGAAAAAATATATTTTTATTTTGTTGGCATCTGCTACATTAGGTTTAACTTCCTGTAGCCCTTTTCAGGTACGTTCAGACTATGCTGAAACCGCCAATTTCAATTCTTACAAAACCTATAAAATAAGAATTGATGATCTGAAACTGAATGATATTGATAAAGACAGAGTGCTGAATGAACTGTCCAGACAGCTTCAGAGCAAAGGACTTCAATCCGGAGAAAGCCCTGATCTGATTATCAACGTAAAAGCAAATCATAAAAAGGTTACCGATATCAATTCCTCTTCACCTTACGGAATGTGGGGATGGGGCGGACCATTCGGATGGGGCGTTGGAATGAACAGAACATGGACCACGAATTATAATGAAGGAGCACTGATTGTTGACCTTATTGATGCAAAAAGCAACAAATTGGTCTGGCAGGGTATCGGAAGCGGAATTTCTGTAGATTCTCCAAAAGCAAAACAGAGACAGATTCCTGAAATCATGGCTGAGATCATGAAAAATTATCCGCCACAAAGAAAATAAGATGTAAGTCATCCATTATATAGCCGGTACGTTTTGTATCGGCTTTTTTTATGGGAATAATAGATGTTTTTCTCACCGATTATACAGATTTGCAGAGTGAGGCTATCTCTCATTTATTTGATTATCAACAAGATTCTTCATACGTCAGAATGATAAAGTCAGATTACTTGACTTTTTGAGACAGCCACTTCTATTATTTAAGTTTTGGCTAAAGCCGAATGAAAACTATTTTACCTAAACCGGGCTAAAGCCCGGCCCTATTGAATATGAAATTATTTTTCCCACAGATAACACGGATTTGCACAGATTTTTTGGATTTTTATGGATTGGGAAACTTTTTTTGGCTAAAGCCGAATGAACGATTTGATCTTAAGCCGGGCTAAAGCCCAGTCTTATTCAATATAGAAATTATTTTTCCCACAGATAACACGGATTTGCACAGATTCTTTTTGGATTTTTATGGATTGGGAAACTTTTTTGGCTAAAGCCGAATGAAAAACTATTTTACCTAAACCGGGCTAAAGCCCAGTCTTATTCAATATAGAAATTAAGAATCTACAGTCAAACCCAGAAACCCAACTTCAAAACCTAAAACACAGATCCTAAACCCAAAATCTCGAATCCCGAATCACCAAACAAGTCTTCGACGATCTTACATGCTGTACATTTCAAAATTAACGATTCCGTAATTTTTTATTCGCAAAAATGTAGTATTCTTGCTGAAACTTATATTCATATGAAAAAAATCATCTTATTTTCTGTATTCGCGGGACTTGCCCACGCTCAGGCTCCTGCAGGATACTACAATTCTGCCAGTGGACTAAGCGGTGCAGCACTGAAAACTGAATTAAGCAGCATTATCACCAACGGGCATATTGATAAAGGCTACAGTGGACTTTGGACAGCATATAAAACCACTGACATTGATAAGGACTACGAAAATGACGGGACTATCCTTGATATTTATTCTGAAAAGCCTACAGCTGCTGATTCTTATACCTATACTCCCGGTACCAACCAGTGTGGTACGTACTCTACGGAAGGAAATTGCTATAACAGGGAGCATATTGTGCCTCAAAGCCTTTTCAACCAAGCCTCTCCAATGGTTGCTGATATTCACTTTATCAGAGCAACAGACGGGAAAGTAAACGGAATGAGAAGTAATTATCCTTTCGGAAAGGTAGGAAGTGCTTCTTTTACATCACAGAATGGCTCAAAGCTTGGAACTTCCATTTCTTCAGGATATTCGGGGACAGTATTTGAGCCGATTGACGAGTTTAAAGGAGATGTGGCCCGTATGATTTTCTATTTTGTAACCCGTTATCAAAGCAAACTTTCTACTTTCTCATCAGGAGACATGCTGGGAAGCTCTACATTCCCTGGATTACAGACATGGGAGCTGAATGTTCTGCTGGCATGGCATAACCAGGATCCGGTTTCCCAGGCTGAGATCAAAAGAAATAACGCATCATATACTTTCCAGGGGAACAGAAATCCTTTCATAGACAATCCGAATTATGTAAATCTTATCTGGGGCTCTCAGCAGCCTTCAGGTGATACTCAGGCACCTACTGCAGCAACAGGACTGAATGTTTCAGGAACAACTTCCAGCAGCATCTCTCTGGCATGGAACGCTTCCACTGATAATGTAGGGGTAACGGCCTATAATGTTTATATGAACGGAAGTCTGAAAACTACAGTAAACTCTACTTCCACAACAATTTCAGGGCTTACTCCTTCCACAACTTACAGCTTTTATGTGGTAGCAAAAGATGCCGCAGGAAATTCTTCATCAAACAGCTCAACGGTTTCCGGTACCACCAACTCAGGAGGTACAACTCCGGCAACGAACTGTGCCAATGAAAATTTTGAAACAATTCCTGCTGCCAATTCTACCTATACAACCAGAACATGGAGCAACGGAGGCATTTCCTGGACAGCAACGGATGCAAGAACAGATCAGACTATCAACAATAAGGCTATTACCGTAAGAAACGGTTCTTTAACTTCCGGCAGCTCTGCCAACGGTATTGGATCTTTAACAGTGACGACACAGCTTAAATTCTCAGGAACTAATGGTACTTTTGACGTAAAGGTAAACGGAACAACGGTAGGAACTATTCCTTACAGCACTTCATCTACAACTACTACCATCAGCAATATCAATATTTCCGGAAATGTGGTGGTAAGCCTGGTTAATAATTCAACAAGCAACAGAGTAGCTATTGATGACCTTGCATGGACCTGCTATTCCGGATCAAGTGCAAGAATGGTTCAAAATACAGCTGCTAAAAACACGTCCAACAGTTTTAAGATTTCTCCGAACCCTGTTACCAATCAGGAGATTTTTGTAAAAGGAGATCTTCAGCAGGTAAAAAAAGCTGAGATTTATAATCTTCAGGGGAAAACTCTTCAGACGATTGATCAGCCTTTCAGAAACGGAAACTCTATTAAAACCAGAAATCTTGGTCAGGGAGTTTATATTTTGAAGCTGGATCAGGTGACAATGCAGTTCCTTGTAAAGTAATTCAAATACTGATTCAATATAAAAATGCCGGTCTTTTTAAACCGGCATTTTGTGTTTTTTAAACTATCGCACATTTTGCTGATTGAGCTAATGTTTTTACGCAAAGGTTTTATTTTTATAATATTTTATTTTAGAGGGCAAAGAGGAATCAGCAAGCTGATCCGACTAAGCAAATGTTTTATTTTTTTTGTTTGTTCTTATCTTAATTCAATTAATTCAGAGATATTTTATCCAGATCCGGATATCCTGATCCTTTCAGAAGGTCTTTCCACTCTTTATTTTTGAAAACGAAAAGATGGCAGCGGTATTCATCAGGTCTGTTGTCTACTTTGGTTTCGCAGTAATAATAGAGCATATCTTTATTTTTCCAGATCGCTACTTCCTGTCTGAGTTTATTATGGGTCTGAATAATCTCATTGTCTTTAACTTCTGATTCAAAGCTTTCGCGTAGGGTATCAAAAGTGGGTTTCTGAAGTGTTTTGTTTAGGTTTTCAAAGAGTGCTGTTTTTTGCTGCTCTGTATAAATATCAATCTGGTACATTCCTAATTCGTCTTCTTTTTCATTGGCAAGCGGGCCAATCTCCTGGTCTACTTTTCCATAATGTAAAAGGACTTTATTGATATTTTTATTATTCTTTCCTTCTAAATCTATCCCATTGAAATGCAATAGTTCTTTTGATGCAAAAGCCAGTCTTTCATTTCCTATCAGGGTTACTTCATTGGTGCGTACGGCTTCTTTTGCTGTTGCTCCGGCAGATTTTAAAATTTCATTGATATTTTGTCCGACAGTAACGTTTGCAAGATTAAAGGGCTCTGTCTGAGTACTTCCCTGTGTTTCAACCACAGACTCACTATCTTTATTTTGCTGCTGGCTGCATGAAGCAAATTCCAAACAGATCATTGATATTAATGCATATTTCAATTTCTTCATAATGTTAGTGTTAGTATCCGGTTATCAATAATAAAACAGAAAAAATAGGATTCAAGTATATGGAAAAATGAATTTTATTCATTTTGTTCTTGCTTTTACTTCTTTCATTCCCTCGATAAGAAGTATATTTCTTTTTATTTTGCCACTTACATTTAATTCATATACTTATACCATGGGGATGCAGGAGGTGTGGGAAATTTTAATCCAAACACGGCGTTGTTGCGGTATGCATCTTTGGTAACAGCAATGTATTTATTTCTTATTCTTCCGTCATTTTCAATGGAGATACTCAATATGGAGTAATTTCTTCCATCGTCCCAGAAAAAAGAGGCCGGATAGGTAAATGAGTCTTTCTCATTTTGATTGTATGAAACTTTTTCCGGGGACAGTTTTTTAAGCTTTTCAAAGATAGGCTTTATAAATTGGGTATCTACAGTTGCTTTATCTGTAATAGAAGCTGTAGGTTTTCCATGCTGTTTCATTATTTTTTCTACAAATTCCAGGGTATATTTTTCGCAGCATTGGTATCAATAGCACCTACTTTTCCTTTATACACTGTAATTCTTGTGCCCATTGTATTGTCTAACGGAATATTTCCATAGGATATTCCTTTATTTTCATCAGCATAGTACTGAATAATGTCTGGTTTGGCTGTATCTTTGAGAAACAGGTCTTTGTTTTCAAAATCATATTTTTTTGCATCTTCACCCAATGATACGGCTGACAGGTCAAATGATTTATTTCCACAGCAGATATTGATCAGTACAACAAAAATCAATATTACAATCCTTGCTTTTTTCATCATATTAAATATTTTTCCTGAAATTACTGATTGTTTTTTTCTTTAATTATTTTAGACCAGTCGGTAAACATTTTGGTGATGGTATTGGCATTGATTAAACTGAAAAAAAACATTCCCATTAGTACTGTAAGCCAGCAATAGGCCAGTTTCACTCCGTTTTTATCGGTAATAAAAAAAAGTACAAATATGGTGATAGCCCCCAATATAAATGTAAAAAGCAAAGTATACATCAACACATGAATGATATACATATTGAATGTAAGCTTTCTGAAAATCCATCCTATCACGGCAACCGGAATAAACAACAAAAGCGGCAGAAACATAGCGCCGAAAATGGTTACTTCCGGGAAATCCGCTATTTTATCTTCTAATCCGAAAAAGGTATTAAAACTGAACCCCGTCATACTGTTTTTCTTCGTTTGTTATTTCCAGTAAAGTTTTGTCTTTATAGCCTAACATTTTCGCCAATATCACATTGGGAAATTCATGGATTCCTATGTTATAAAGGTTAACGCTGTCATTAAAAAATTCTCTTCTGTCTGCTATTCTGTTCTCCAGATCGGAAATTCTTTTCTGCAGTTCAAGGAAATTATTATTAGACTTCAGTTCGGGATAGTTTTCTGAAACAGCAAAGAATGAAGAAAGTGCTTTTGAGGTTTCATTGGCAATCTCTGTTCTTTTATCTGCATCCGTACTGTTATGATAAAAGGTCCTGAGTTCTGTAAGGCGGGCAAGGAGCTTTTCCTCATAGTTCATAAAGTGTTTGGCAACCGTAACAAGATTGGGGATCTCATCTGCACGCTGTTTCAGCACTACATCAATATTTCCGTAAGCTTTTTCAACGTTAAATTTGAGCATAACCAGCTTGTTATACAGATTGATCAAAAAGCTGATGATAACTACTCCCAGCAGAATAAGTAATATGATGGCGACCGTCTGATTCATTATTGTGTAAGTATATAAATAATTATTAAAAGGATAATGGAGCAGGTAAACATAAATGACCTCAGCAATGGCTGGTATTTGTTCCACACTGTGATTCCTGATGCTGATGTAATTCCGAGAATTTTATAATGTTCATCTTTTCTGATGAAAGGAACTCCGTTTTTGGAATCCGCATAGCCTACCAACAGCATTTTCTGCCCGTCTTTTAAAAGCGTTTCTTTGTACCTTTTACCGCTATGGCTGCTTATATTGGTTTCTCCCAATAAGACCAGCTCAATTCCTTCCGCCTCTACGTCTATTGTTCCGGTAGCATCTGTGACCTGGAAAACATTGCACTGTGTTTCCCTGTGAATGGTTCGGTAGCTTTCTTTACCATCAGAATCTCTCTCAATATCTTCTATGGTATAATAATATCCGATACAGACTTCATTCTTCACCGGTGAAGATAAAGGATCTTTCATGATTAAGGCCCCTTCAATTTCTACCAGTCCTTTGGCTACTGAATGGATTTTTGAAGTTGGAAGAGATGACTGTAAACGTAAAAACCGTTTTCCGGCACCAGGTTTCATTAAGGTGATAAAGATCAGAACAAAAACCGCTAAAGGAATAATAATTATGGCCTTTTCCGCATAGCTGTCATAGTTATTGGCAATTTCATAAGCATATTCATGTAATGGCATTTTATCTTTGAAAATAACCCATAATATAAAATAAATAAAACATGATGCTATTATTCCCAGAATAATATACCCTATGTATGATCTTCCTTTGTTACCTTCCATCTACTTTGTCCGAGCACTTTACTTTTCAAAAATTTAATACAATATTTTTGTAAAGTTATTGTATTTACTATCTTCCTTCAGTATTACTTTTCTTTTTTTAAATGACTTCGAATTCTTCTTTTCCTTGTGGAATATGAAACATCAGCTCCAGCATTAATTCTTCACCGGTTTGGTCTTTATAAAGGAAAAATGCAGGTTCTCCGTTTAATTTTTTATAGGTTGCCAGTTTTCCATTGCCATAGATTTTCAGAATCCTGTCTTCCGGCAGCGGCATCATTCTAAATCCATTATTAAAATCTTCTAATAAGCTGTTTAGCCTTGCTTTTGTATCTGCATTGCTTAAATACATGGATAGAGCCATATTTTTTTCACGGTTCTTTATCATTTCAAAGTAAGATTCATATTGTTTTGAGCTGATAAGACTGCTTATTTTTTTGTATGCTGAATCCAGTTTTGTACTAAGGTAAGAATTATCTTTTGAAATGGACAGCAGATCACGGCTTTGTTCCCAGCTCATCATTTTATAAGGAATTTCAGCCTGAAAGGATGATTTATGACTTAGTGAAGGCAGTTTCTTTGCGGTTTCCTTTTCTGAAAACTGGAAATGACCACAATCTTTTTCATGAACAAACTGATCATTAAAAACATCAAATAATTTGACCGTATATTGAAATGCAGTTCTTGAATCTATATGCTGTTCTCCTGTAACCGGCAGAAGTTTAATCTCAATTTTTTGTTCCCCGGAACTGCTTATTCCGAAATTAACAGGAACATTGGGAGACATTTGTCCTTCGGTTTCCAGGGCGATAACGGGGATGTCATTCACCAGAACTTCGAATTTGCAATAAACAGCAGTAAAATCAATGGTATAGTAAGGTTCTTTGGCCATTATTGTGGTTATTTATTGTAAAACATATCGAGACTGCGGTAAGAAACCCATTCTTTATATTTCGGGTTTGTTTTATCTAAAGCAAAGATCTTCAATGTATTTTCATTGGGTTTCTTAGAAAGATTAACGGTGTGAATGGTGAAGAAGGTTGTTTTAGCTTCCTTGTCCTCCCAAACCTGTATTGTTTCTTCTATATGATCTGTTTTGAATTCTCCGTTTTCATCAAGGAAAATGGGTCTTTCTTTTGTATTTACTTTTTTATCTGAAAAGTCAGCTTTATGTCCTGCTTTTTTTTCAATAGCGCTCAGGATGGCATCTGTATTCGGATTATTTTGCAATACCATTTCGTAGCACCATATTTTTTTATCGTTCTTTGAATAAAAAACGGAAACGTCATCCGCAGCCGGTTGCAGGGCGTTATTAAACAACGACAGGTTCAGGTTTTTATCTTTTGGAAATTGAAATTCAACATAATCCACCGAGGTATTAAAATCACCTGAAGCATTGTCGTTACTACTTAATCCAATTCCTTTAAGCAGGTCTTCTCCATTGGTTCCGAATTTCAGATCTTTAAAATCCATTTTTCCTTGTGTGTTGTTTACTGCTTTATTGGTAACGTTGGTATTGGCTGTCTGGGAAACTGATTTGTCTGTTCCTTTTTCCTGACAGTTCATGAGAACAAAGCTCAAAGCGATTTGGCATATAACGATCTTTTTCATTCAACTTTTTATTTAATCTTGTTCTTTACTGTATACACTATACGGGTAATTTTCTACCTTTTTATTGTTTTTTATCCTGAATTTCAAGTACTCAGAATATTTTGTAGCCTGGGTAGCATTAATGATCAGTGTGGTAAAGTTAGTATTTAAACACAACAGATCCGATTCTTTTGTTTTTTCGCCTTGTATTTCGGCGTTTCCACTATTGAGAATGTAGAGCTTTCCGGAAGTTTCCCAGATGATATTTCTTTCTGTTTCGTTTCCTTTATCAAAGGCTGGTTTTCCCAGTTTTCCAAGAAGGAGTTTTTCCAGCTTTTCGCTTTCCTTCTGTGTATACAGATGGATTTTATAGCCGTTTATCTCTTTTGCATCTCCTAAAAGCTCAAGATAATTTTTTCCGGCATACGTTGCAGAATTGCTTTTAATTTCATTGGCGAAATACTGTCCATATAAGCTAAAAGCATTCATATCTTTTACCTGATAGGCGATAAGATTTTCATCTAATGCAGATTTCTTTTCTGTATAGTCAAGTCCGTTTAAAATCTTTTCTTTTTTCACAGGAAAAAGAACATTGGATAAGTCCTCTTTTGCGGTACTGCATGATATAAACAGAGACATCATTAAAAGTAGAAGCATATTTTTAATTTTTCTTTTTTTCCCAAAGTAATATTTTGTTATCATAACCGGCTAATTCTGCTAAATATTTCATGATATTAAATCCGTCAAAAAATGTACGGGTTCTGTTGTAATTCACCGGAGTCCAGTCTGAGCTTACTTTTTTATAGGTAAATCCGGCTTTTACCATGATGACTACAGTTCCCACACATGGGTCTATACTTAAACTCGGGATATAATAAATTCCTGCAGTAGAGTCATATTTTAATTTATGCCCTGAAGTAATTCCCATGGTAGCTCCTGCTGTTAATTTTCCTTCGACATGCCCTTCCAGCTCCGGTTTTTTTGTAGTCCCGATAACCACAAACATTCCTTTTAATTCAAGTCCTGATTTTAATTCGACTGTGATGTTTGAGCTCAGATCAAAGTTAACTTCCTTATCTCCTTTAACGGTACTGAATGAACCATCAATAACGCCATCTACTTTTCCTTTTACTTCGAGATCAATGTACATTTTAAAGTTGATAACTACATGTTCTGTTTCATATCCTTTGCTTGCCCATTCTCTTACCATACTGAAGATTTCAAGAGCCAGTGCATTTCCTGTTCCGGCTGAAGCTACAGCAACTCCTGCCTGAACAATTAAGGCCAAAAGGTCAAAAACAATCGCCAGCTCAACCAAAGGCTTTGCTTCGATAAAGAGCATCAGTTTGGTTCCTATATCAGAATGTGCTTCATTCACATCTGCTTCCCATTCTGCTCCAAAATATAATGCGGGGGCATTTAATTTTATTTCAAACGGCAGCTTTCTTCCTACTCCTTTGGACACCACCCCTTTTGTTTGTGATGTGATCCCCTGAGACATTTTTTTAACGGAAGAAATGATGGAGAAAAGTTTACTGATCTTGTCTTTATATTTCAGGGTAAGCTCCGGTTTACAGTAATAGCTTCCATCTTTTTGTTTGTCATAAGAAGCTTTAAGCTCAACTCCGAATTCTACGTCTGTATATTTTCCTTTTTCTTCATTGGCCAGGCTCAATGCTTTGCTTCGAAGTTCTTTATGTTTTTCAGGAGTCATTTTCTGCCATTTTATACTTAAGCTGTTGCTCAGGTTGATAAAAAAGGCAAACCTCCATTTTATATCCGGATATGCTTTGATTAATACCGTGGTTCTTTTTTCATTGCTGTAATATCTGCAGGTATGCACATGCATATGAAACTGATTGGGATTGGCAGATGCAGGCCATATATATTGCATGAGGGTCATGGATTGGGCATCAAATCCTACTCCTCCTCCAAAGTTATACCTGCTCAGCGGAGCATACACTTCATAAGGAAAGGATGGTGTTTGAAAGCTTTTCTTCGGATCTCCTTTATCTATTGCCAGTCCTGCGTCTACAATATAAATTTCTTTTTTATGCTTGTTTTTGGTGTCTCTGAAACAGCTGTTGGTATCAAATCCTGTAACATCAATGATAAGTTCTTTTTTTGTAGCTGAAGTAGGGGCTATTACAGCATAATTGATCGTCTGGGCATCGTGGGCATTGAATACAAACGAGATGTCTACTCTACGGTTGTTTTCGTAGTCTTTTTCGTTTTTGTATTTGATATTATCTCTTCCCATTTTATCATCTGTGGGATCTACTTCTCCTTTTCCTACTGAGATGATTCTTCTGGGATCTAATCCTCCGTCTGCAAAGAATTTTTTTACCACATCGGCCCTTCTTTGGGAAAGTCCTCTGTTGTAATTTTCTTTTCCTATAACGCAGGCATAGCCACTGAGATTCATGGTGGAATCTTTATGCTCGAGGAGGAATTTGAGTACATTATTCAGGATGGCTACTCCATCTTTATCTATGACTGTGGAATCAAATTTATAAAAGATCGTTCTCTGAATATGCTCCTGTAATGCCGCAGATTTTATCTGCTTTACACCGTCCCCGTTTTTAAATACGGTAGCTATAGTATTGTTGGCTTTTCCATCTTTTGTTTCATTTTCAGTGATCTTGATGGTCTCAAACTTACATGGTTCCTGCCTTACGGAGTTTACATCCGGCTTATATACTTTGGTTGGAGTCTGATTCTGGGCTCCGTTGGTATTGGTGGTAACTATTTTATTTTTGACATTCAGGTAGATGGCGTGAAGATCATCACCAAGTTTATCTTTGATGTATTGTTTTGATGCTGTATCTTTAACTTTAACATAGAATTCTTCCACATTCTGAATATTATCCACATACGCCATCCAGGCAAAGGTATTTTCTATTTTCAGATTTACTTCCCCATCTATTACCTGTACATTATTGTAGGTATGTACCAGTTTATCTGCTTTTGCCGACTGCTGGTTCCACAGTTCAATGCTGACGGTATTTCCATTCAGTCCTTCCGTCATCAGGTTCAGATGAACAATATGCCCATAGGAAATATACTCAGTTTTTTTATTGTTTTTTATGCTTTTGCTGTTTTTTTGTGTGGACCATTTGCTGCTTACAATAATGGGATCACACCAGCCTTTTACAAATAATCCTGTATTACTTTTGGTATCTCTTACTCCTGAAAGACTGGCTTCAATATAAAACTGATAGCTTCCGCAATATTGTTTATCTATTAAAAATTTATATCCTCCTGCAGACGTCATCTGATTGATAATAATTTTCCTGCTGCTGTTTTGTCTCATCCAGGTAAGAGGCTTTTTTTTGTCTGCATCTGTGGTTCCCGGCAGCCATTCTTCAACACCAAACTGCACCCACTGATCCGGTTTTATTGTTACCCTTTGCCCTAGTACAGACATTTTGGGGTAATACAGTCCGCTTACAACTTTTATTTTTTTTACGCCTTTTGCCATTTTCTTATCATTTAGATTGCACTATCCTGCCCTCCTCCTGAAGGCTGCTCATTATACATTTCTTCGGAATCTACCAACGGATTGATCTGCTGCTGGACATCTTTGTCTGCATTTTTGAAATTCTGCTGGCTGGCTTCAGCTCTCTGTCCGTGGTCTATAATTTCAATGCATGGCGTTCCGGCAATGGCACATACTGCTTTGCTGTCTTCTACAATGATATATCCGCCATTGCTGAGCTGTACTTTATCATAGAATTTCTGCCATTCTGTAACCATAATTTTGCAGGGTGGCGGCGGAACTCCCATTTTGGTACAGTTTCCGAATGTATTTTTTTCAAATGTGGCTGCTCCTATTTCTTTCGTGGTGGCGATCAGTTTTTTGGAAGCGCTTTTATCGTTGGCATATTCTTTTTGATGTGTGAGTACTTTAAGCTTATCCGGAACCTGCCCGAACTGGCATTTGCACATGGCGCCCTGTACTACAATATGTTTTTCTGCCATATTAATTTTATCTTTGGTGAGGTGGTAATTTATTATTCATCAATTCCTGAAACTGATACTGAAATCTTTTTCTCCTCCTGCAGCATGATACTGCATTCCAGGTAAAGAGATTCCGGAAGTGAAGTTTCTCCTTTCAAATAGCTTATGAGTCTGAAAGTTCCTTCTTCATTCATTACAGGCTCATCTTCTATAATCAATGAAAAGGGTGATTTTCTTATAAAGTCATCAATGTCTCTTTCTTCATATAATGTTCCGGATCCTTCTATAGTGATCAGCCCTGTTTCTCCTTTTAGCGGATCTGTTTCCAGTGTCAATTTATATCTGGGTTCAATCGGATTGTCCACTACCGGAAAGGTTGCTGTCATTTCTGTTCTATATTCCTTGCCGAAACTTTGGTATATCCCAAAGAATAAAGCACGGATGAAATAATCATTTTTAAGGTAAAGACTGATGGCTTCAGGCTGGCTGATCACTTTTTCAATCTTTCCGCAGTACCCATCCACGGTTTCGCCTTCAAATTCTTTATATAATTCTTCTTTTACAGCAGGCCATCTTTTGGGAAATGTTTCAGCGTTTTCTACGGTTTCAAATTTCCCATGTTCATCTGTACTGATCTGTAAAGGATATAAAACCTTTGATGTTCTGTAGGCCAGCAGATCTGCAATTTCATTCACTTCTTCTTCGTTGAGATATAAGTTCGAAGTCCTGTCTATCTCAAAAAAATGCCCTTTTTCTGTTTTCAGCCAGCGAACGGATGTTTCATATTTTAATTCACTTTGGGTATTTCCTTTTTCAATGGTAATGACAACACTGTATTTCCGCACTGAATTTTCCGGCTGAAGGATAAGGCTGTTTCCTCTTCCGAATTGTACCAAAAAGTTTTTATCTGCAACAGCTGTTCTCGGAACAAAGAGTTCTTTCTGTCCGTTAAGGTTGATCAGTATCATATCCTTAACAGCACAATGGTTATTATGGAAGAGTTTTAATGCATCTTTATCGAGCCCGTACAGCGAGGCTATACTTTTTAAAGTTTCATCTTTCTGAACGGTATGTATGTTGTATTTCTGCATAAAAATATTCCTGCTTCAACTGCTTTCTTTGTATACTATTATTAAAAATGGATAACCCTTGTTCTGTTTGGTCTCGGATCCATACCAATTCCTTCTCTTCTTGCCGACCAGTGAAGGTATTTATGACGAAGCTTTCTTAAATCGTCCTGTTCCTTTACTTCTTTCTGATAGTCTGCATAACGGTTTTCCGGGATTTCGTTTCCTCCGTAGGCATCACGCAGATTTTTATAATGTTTGAAGGAATAAGGTTTACCGTCTCCCATTACATAGGGTCTTAGACGGTCTTTTATTCCTATTAAAAACGGATCATCCAAAATGGAATATTTATCGTCTGTCAGTTTCTTAATGGTTATCGGAAGGTTTTTTCCAACACTGTATTCCGCCATAAAATGCAGAGGAATATAGCTGTAAGTTTTCAGCAGATAGCGCGACCCTCTTAGTGACAGATAAAATCCGGGAGTAATGGTAAGTTCGTCTTTTCCATACCAACCTTCATTTTCGAGCTCTGTTTTTAATGCTTTTAATTTGGAGCTGGTTGTCCAGGATGTTTCAACTTCCTCCCACGTTTCCTGTCCGTTTTCATAGGCACCTCCTACGTCACAGTGTACTCCGGGGAATGTTTTTTCAGTTCCGATATGTACTCTCGTAAGGTCAAAATTTTCCCTGTGTTCATCTTCTGCAGTAAAGTGAACGACTGTCTGGGCTTTTCCGATATCATTCAGGCTCAGTTCTTCTACGTCATTGCTGAAATCGGGTACTGGTGACAGGTATTTTGAATAGGAAGAAACAGTATCGTAAATTCCCAGGAATCTTACTTTTAAAACATCTACTTTTAATCCTGCTTCTTCGAGTTTAAGGCCAAGATGTCCCCATTTTGGAAGTTCTTCTGAAGCTACTCCTTTTCCATCGTCATCCGAATAGGTAGTAACGGAAACGGCTTCGTTGGCAACCGTGCGTGAAGTGGCTTTATATTTTGCTTTTCCGATTTCGTATACAAAATTACGGGCTGCAGCGGCACCACGGCTGAATCCGAATACATCAAAAGTAAGCATGGCAATTTTATCGGCTTTCTTTTCTGCTTTAATGGTTTTTACCTTTTTTACAATTTCTTCACAGCCTTTTCTTACCTTCGACCTGATCCCGGTTTCGCCAGTTCCGAAAGCATATCCCAGCGTAGCATCTCCTTCTTTATCCTGAGTACCGATCCCTTCTATATAAATTCCGAAGTTTTTATCATAATTATCCCACATACGGGCTACATTACTCCAGTCATTGTTGTAGCTGGTATTATCTGAAGATTTACCGCCATGTTTTTTATGGGCATCTGTCCCTTTTTTTCTTTCGTCTGTATTGGTTTTATTATTCAGGGTTCCGTCAAAAAAAATCCCAATGGTAATATCCAGTACTTCCTCTTTGGATACAGATGGTGTATAACTTCCAAATTGATTGTTGTGCATAGTTCTTGTTTTTAAATTGACTGGGTGAATGCTATCATTCTATTTTTCGGGATACCCTGATTTTTGCTTTGGTAACGGCCAGTTTTTCTTTTTCAGATTCTAAGGATACTAAGACTTTAGTATTGTCTTCGTTGACTGTAATGGTAAGATCAATATTTTTGTCTTTTCCCAGTTTCTGAAACAGATCAAATATTTCTTTGTCATCAAAAGCGTCTATCCATACCGCATATCTGTTGTTGTTTTTATCTTTCCAGTAAAAACCGCAGAATTTTGGTACAGCTCTGCTCTTGTAGGTATTTTCTTTTAAGCTCTGATCAAAAAGATTTTCCTGCTCTCCGTTATAATTGGTAAAACCGAAATCTATCCATGTGGCTCCTTCAGGAAGAATCACGGAAGGTTTCCAGTTGTATTTTTCTCTGTATACGTTATAAATATCTGCTGGCGGATAGCCTTCTTTTTCAATTTTCTCGCGAACTTCCGGCTTGAATGTCTTGTAAGACGGATCTTTCAGCATTCTGTCTGCAAAGCCGTCTTTCAGCATATACTGGGCATTATCGTATGCTTTTTCTTTGGTAATAATGGTATCATGAGCCTGGAAAGCGCCTATTTCTTGCTGGTTCCCGGGACCTTTCATCCAAAGTACAACTCTTCCCTGTGGAGCTAATCCTACTACAAAAGTGTTGTATGTAGATTTCTTTTTTGTGTCCTGATCTATAAATCCCTGATCAAAAAGGTTTTTAATCTTTTGTTTATCAAGATTCCATTTTCCGGTGTAGAATTTCTTTTCAACCAGAGAATACCATGTGAATTCCAGCTCATGGGGAGCCTCCATTCTTTCGGTGGTCACGTTCATGGTACCGCCTTCTTTACCCCATCCTGTATTCTGTGTTCCCCAGATTGCATCAAAAGCATAGGTAAAACCATCGGCAACAATAGCTCCTTCATATACTTCCATCGGATATTCCTGCGGGGCAGAAACGGTTCCCAGCCAATTGTATTTTTCTTCCATTTTTTTATTCTGACAATTCGTTAATGAAAAACACCCTATTAAAAGAATCAGCAGGTTGTATTTACTTATGGCCATGTGACATAATCTTCTTGTTACTCGCTAAAACCAGATTTTCTTTATGGGCTTCCACATTGATTTTCTTTGCTATTTTCTCCACCTTTTTTCCTACGCTAAGATGATAAGAATCTTTGACTGTAATGCGCAGATTGGTTGCTGTCTTAATGATCGCCATATTAGAAAAGTTTTGATTTTTCAGCACTGTTGAATTCTACAATCTTACCACTCTGCATGGTCATATTTTCCAGTTCGCTGAACATGGAAATTTCCCCTGCAATTTCGTTGGAAGTTTCAGACTGTCTCTTGAATTCTTTTTCAATCATTTCCGTCCGGGTATCGGAAGTCTCCGTAATATCTCCGGAAGCCGTAAGTTTCATATCTTTTCCTGCAATGGAAATGATATTGTCATTTGCAGTGCTGGTAATACTTGCTCCTGCTCCTATTGAAATTTCTTTTCCTGCGGTGATATTGATATTATCGCCTGCATTTAAAGTAAAGTTTTTAGGAGCTTTCATGCTGATATTTCCCTGCCCGTCCATGAAATAAGTATTTCCGCTCGGATCCAGAATCGTTACGCTTCCTTCTTCATCATTCATTAAAATCCGGATTCCGCTTCTGGTCTGAATTGACTTCAGGTGATTGTTAACACCCCCTCCCAAAGCAACTCCGCCGTGAAACATACCTCCCATTACAAACGGTCTGTCCGGATGACTGTGCACAAAGTTGACCATCACCTGATCGCCCACTTCCGGAATGGCTACATAGCCACGGTTTTGGGTAATCTGATCTGTTCCTCCGGCATCAGGGCTCATCATACGGATAAAATGAGTGGTATCATTCGTCTGCCAGTCAAATCTTACCTGTATTCTTCCCTGTCCTTCCGGATCTGTATTGGAAATTACGGTAGCGGTCTGTGGCTCAGCCTTTGGAACAGTAAATTCCGGTTTTGGAAGAAAACCTGTATCTGATGCTATTCCTACAAAACTTCCACTGTAATGACCTATTGTATCAATTTCATGTTCTGCTTCTGTAATCATGATTCTGGTGAAATAAGAAGTTTCATTGGAATCCTGCTTACGCATCTGTACATCTGCTACACAGCCCGGATGCAGGAAAGGAACGGTTGTATTTCCTGAAATGGAAAAAACATTTACCGCTTCACTTCCTGAAGCACTTTTCTGAGAGTACTCCACATCAAGGTGTGTTGTAGCTTTAATGGGAGCCATCTGTAAAGCCGGGGTTTTATAAATAGTTTCGTTATGGCTGTAGGCTGTTTTTGCCAGGTCACTTACGTGTTTGATCGGCGTTGAGCCGGAAGTGAGTCTTTCATTTTTACTGCTGTTATAACCGTAGAACTGCGGTTTGGTATGTACAGCTTTCAACTCAACTTTTATATCATTGGCACTGCTTCCGTAGGTAAGGGTAATAGGTTTGTTCTGAGCAGGAAGCTTTCCGAAATGTAAGACTTCACCGTCATAATAGAACTGTTCACCATAAGCTTCTGCCATTCTTGCCAGATAGTTGTAGTGGGTTTCATCATACTGGCTGCTGTAGATGATCTGAGAATAATTGTTAGCATCTACCCTCACATCAAAACGGCTTTTATCAATTCCCTGTTTGATCACTTCTTCCGCGATGATCCCTACATTAACAGATTGAGAACCTCCAAAACTCTGGATATGCGGTGCACCGTCAAGAAGAATGGTAGGGCTGTATCCTGTAAGTACAATATTTCCTAAACTCATCTTTTCCTGGCTGAATCCTACTCCGGTAATCACTCCTACAAAAGTTCTCTCCGGGCTGTTGTCTATATCTTTATAGGAAATAACGGCTGTAAGTCGTTTCCCAAGAAATTTATTGGCTTCTTCCAATGAGTGGGTCTGTCTGCCTCCCAGGGTATCGTGTGCCAGTGTCAGCGTGAATTCGTGGTGTCGCCTGGTACTTTGTTTAAGCTTGAGATGTTTATAGTACTTGATAATCTTCCCTTCTATAACAAGAGAGAGTTTTACCAAACGATTGATACCTGTATGATGATTTTCGGAAATACCATCTGCATTCTGTGTGGGACGAAAAGACGCCGCTTGTGATTTTCCAGGTGTATTTGACATATTCTTAGTGATTTGATTAGTTTTTGTAAACGATTATTCAGCAGGGTGGAATATACAATCCCGCAGAATATAGTCTAAGGTAAAAAAAGACCGTCTTATAAGGACAGTCTTCTATTTCCGGCTCATGAAAGACTTAGCTCATTGGCCAAAGTCCGTCATAAGATGAATTTCCATATGTGATGCTTTCCGCACTTACAACAAAGCTGATCAGCATATTATTGCTGTCAATGGCATCGAAGTCTACTTCGTGCTGAATTACATATCCGTTTTCCCATTTCAAAGTAATCAATGTACCTTCTTCGTGAGATTTATTAAAGTTGATTTCTCCGCTTGTAGGTTTATATTTGCTGTTTAATAAACTTTCTAAAACATCAGATTTTTCTGTTGCTTCAATGGTTACTTTGATCAATGCGTTTGACGGGTCAGATGCTACACGTCCTGAAACGTCTGTAGATCTTGATACGCTATAGTTAAGCCTTAATAACTTCTGCCCTTCTCCACCATTGAATTTTAAGATTCCTCTTGAATTTCCTGCCATATTCTTACATTTTAATCTTTAACGACTGTTCCCTGTTATAGGATTTATATAACAAAGATAGACTTCATGTTCTGATTTAAAAAGTTTTTGAGACACTCTTTCATAAATTGTAGTAGTTCTACGACATTTTAAAAATTCATCACAACAAAATAATACAAGAATTTTAATCTAATAAATTTTATTTTTTATTTAAATTTTTCTAAATAATCCCGAATAAATCAATATATGAAAGAAGACGGATTTCAGGTATTTCACTTCATATCAGCCATTTATTCCTATTTTTCCTTCTTACTTAAGAATGTTTATATATATACCCAATGACCATAATAATAAGATTAACTATCACCAAAATCATTAAAATATTACTGTATTTTCTTTTTTTATCAATAAAGCTGAGAACAAGAATAAAAAGAAACAACAATAAGGTATACACTGCAGGATACATTTGAAAAGCTTCAGCAAACTTTCCCTCAAATACCAATACAATCGCCCTCTGAGCGCCACATCCCAGACACTCCACTCCAAGGAATTTTTTACTGGGGCAGGTAAGCATAAAGTCTCCGATATCCATTTCGAGGTTTTAAAAGGTATCCCGTTAGTTAAGAAGATATTTTAGCTCTGGTATACTGATGTGGAAAAAAGCAGTCTTCCTTCATTTCAAAAGATCCCTGAACAGCAATATAAGGATTCCTCAGAATCTCTCTTGCGACGAAGATAAGATCAGCATCACCGTTCTGAAGGATTTCTTCGGCCTGTTCTACGTTGGTAATTAAGCCTACGGCTCCGGTCTTCACTTCAGCTTCATTTCTCACCTGTGATGAAAAGGGAACCTGGTAACCATTAAACACTGAAATTTTTGCCCCATGAATATTTCCGCCGCTGGATACATCAACAAGGTCTACACCATGTTCTTTTAAAATTTTTGCCAGCGCTACACTGCTTTGGATGTCCCAGCCGTTTTCAGCGTATTCTGTTCCTGAGATTCTTACAAATAACGCTGTATTTTCATTCAGTTCTTCATTAACAGCATCTACAATTTCAATCAGAAACCTGATTCTGTTCTCAAAACTTCCGCCGTATTCGTCTGTTCTGATATTGGAAAGCGGCGACAGAAACTGATGAATCAGATATCCGTGAGCGCCGTGAATTTCAATAACATCAAAACCTGCTTTTACTGCTTTTCTTGCAGCTTTTTTAAAATCCTGAACCAGTTCTTTAACCTCATCCGTGCTCAATACATGTGGAATTCTTTCTGTCGGATGATAAGGAATAGGACTTGGCGCAACCGTTTCCCAGCCTTCTTCCAGAGGAATCTGTATATTATTCCATGTGGAGCCTTTTCTTCCGGCATGAGCCAGCTGAATTCCTATTTTACTTTCTGAATTTTTATGTACAAATTCAACAATTCTCTGCAGCTTCTCTGCCTGTTTATCATTCCAGATTCCCATGCAGTGATTGGTAATCCTTCCTTTGGGTACTACTCCTGTAGCTTCCACAATCAAAAGCCCCGTACCGCCCTGTGATCTGCTTCCGTAGTGTACAAAATGGAAGTCGTTAGCTTCTCCGTTTTCACATGAATACATGCACATGGGCGACATTACCCATCTGTTTTTCAACTCTACATTTCTGAATTTTATCGGTGTATACAACATTTTTTAATCTTAAAAAATTGAACTTTTTGCCGGAAGAATAAAGTATTGTCCACTTCATTAAAAAGAACTAATTTTACCCCCCTTTTTTACTTGACAATATATGAAAAAAGACATACAGATCGGTTACGAATATTTTAAAAATAGCAGTGAGCTGAGCGATATAGAAAAACAATTATTTAAAAGAGCCAAGGAGGCTCGTGAGAATGCTTATGCGCCTTATTCTCAATTTTTGGTAGGATGTTCCGTATTACTGGAAAACGGAGAAATCTATTCCGGGAATAACCAGGAAAATGCAGCGTACCCGTCCGGGCTCTGTGCGGAGAGAACCACTGTTTTTTGGGTAGCCGCCAATTTTCCTAATGTGAAAATAAAAAAGATTTTCGTTGTAGGAGGTCCCAAAGAATTTCATGAGAAAAATCCACCAATTCCTCCTTGTGGAGCCTGCCGCCAGAGTTTAATAGAATACGAAACGAAACAGAATGAGAATATTGACCTTTATTTTTCAAGTATGAATGAGGAGGTGGTGAAAGTGCATGCAGTGAAAGATCTGCTGCCTTTTTATTTTGATTCTACGTTTTTGTAACCAAGTAAAACTTGATTTTTAAGTCTCCGCCCAGGTTTGAAACTCTGACAGGGTGTGAAGCAAAAGTTCACATCGACCAGTCCTAATAGACGTTACAGTTAAATAAGATAAAAAACCTAACAGGTTTTCAAAACCTGTTAGGTTTGTATGTTAAAGAATAAAGATTTGAATACTGTAGAGTAAGGATCAGCATAAAAAAGGCTGTCTCCTGCATTGGAACAGCCTTTCTTTTATTCTTCTTCAGATTCTACATCTTCATCTTCATACTGCTCGAGATAGTAGGTAAAACTAAACTCATCCACTTCTTCTTCCGCATCTTCCAGAGTAGTCAGAAGGTCTTCAAAAATCTCAAGCTGATCTACAGTCATGTTTACGAATTCTAAATGGAGCGGCATTTCAAGACCACCGGTAACGGTATCAAAAAGGGCATCAAGATTATCCCCAAAATGCTCAGGAAGCTGGATTTTCTCCTTTAACTGGGCATAAAAATCTTCATAGTCACCTATGTCTGTAAAATCGATATATACTGTCTTCATATTGAATTAAATTTCCAATTTTTATTGATTAAAAAAGTTTTGCATTTTTTGCAGAAATCCGTTTCTTCATCGGTAGGATTTTTGCCTTCCGCATCTCTCATAAAACACATTTTTTCAGGGCAATGTGGCAACCCTTGTGTATGGCCAAGTTCATGAATGGCTATTTTGTAAAACTGCTCATCCTTATTTTCTTTGTTCAGTCTGAAATTTGAAGCTACACAAGCTTTTCCTGGTCTATAGCCCAATCCCATGATTCCAAAGTCTTTTATTTTTCCTCTGGTAGCACTGATATCTTTTGTGGTAAGACCAATTGTAACAAAACTTTCTTTTGTTTCCTTATTCAAAAATTTAATAATTGAATCTGCCCTATATCGGTTTCTCTCTTTATAATAAGTATTTGCCGGAAAATTTATGGGATCCAGAACTTTTACGTTCGGATATACATTTTTTATCCCCTCGGTTACTTTTACTACAGTTTCCTTCTTAATATCCTTAAATGGCTGTATGAGTATTGTTATGGCTGGTTTCTTTTCCTTTATCATGTCTTTCTTTTCCGAACATGAGTATGTCAGAAGCAAAACAATTAAAAGGTAAAGAAATCTAATATTCTTCAAAATTAAGATTTATAATAATTACAATGCAAATTATACATTAGTCATTGCGAGGAACGAAGTGACGAAGCAATCTCAAAAAACATCCATCATATTTTCAATGTCATCTGTAAGGTCTTTCCAATCAGGATTTATACTATTGATTAAATCCAGTTTCTTTTGTCTGGAACCTGCTTTTATCTGTTTTTCCCTAAATATAGTATCTCCTATTTCCTGAAAGGATTCCCAATACACAAGTATATATAAATTATATCTTGAAGTAAAACTTTGAGAATAATATGATTCTTTATGCTGCTGAACACGTTTAGGCAGATTTGAAGTAACTCCTGTATAAAGAGTTGTGTGATTTTTATTTGTCATGATGTAGACAAAACCTGCTTTCACCTGTGATTATTTTAGAGATTGCTTCGTCACTTCGTTCCTCGCAATGACCTTACTGTTTTTCAAAACTTTTATAATGGTTTTTCGTAAGGTACACATCACCATTCTGGGTGTAAATGATACGGTCAGCATTTCTTCCTCCGCAATGGTAATTTACATCTGCTTCAAAATATTTTTCCCCATCCGGCAGGCGTCCTTCCCTGTTTCCGAATTTATCTCCACCAATCGCTTTTCCGGGAAGTACATCACAAAGATTTCCTCTGGAAGGATTCCAGCCCTGTTTTCTGGCTTCATTTTTAGTGATATAATAATCCGGAAGCTTATGATTTTGCTTCACATAGCTGATCACCGTTTTTTCTGCTGTCAGCTGATCTATAGAAACCTGAACAGAAGTACTTCCATCCGAAGAAGTACTTCCATAACTCACGGTTTCTGTCTTTGCTGAACCTGGATCCTCTTTTTTCTCTTCGATAAAGTTTCTGTAAACATACATTACACCCATCCCGAAAAGAAGTCCCAGGCATATAAAAAATACAGATCTTATTTTTCCGTTCATAAATTTTGTATTAATGTAACAATTTACCAATATAACAGTGTAACAATGTAACAGTGTAACAGTGTAACAATGTAACAATGTAACAATAAGAAGGCACAAGCATTCACAAACTGTTATATTGTATATTATTTTATTATGCTCTCCACTCTTCAGGAATATCGCAAACCGGAATAGGATCTATTTTATGTTTTGCGGCTTTATGCATTCTGTCAAAGATCAGGAACACTTCCTTATCTCTTCCTTCATAATCATCGACAGTTTTGGTTCCGTATTCTTTCTGGATTTTCTCCAGCTCAGGGTAAGTTGCCCCGATTTGCTGCTCGTCCGTTCTGTCCACATCCCAAAGTCCGTCTGTAGGAATTGCTTCCTGTATGCTTTTGATCAAATTAAGCCCTTTTGCCAGCTCATATACTTCAGTCTTATAAAGATCTGCAATAGGAGAAACGTCTACTCCGCCATCTCCGTATTTTGTATAAAAACCGATTCCGAAATCTTCCACTTTATTTCCGGTTCCACAAACCAAAAGTCCGTTCAGCTGTCCGTAATAATATAGCGTAAGCATTCTCAAACGGGATCTTGTATTGGCAAAAGCCAGTTTTTCGTTAGGATACAGATCATCTTTTACATCAAAAGTTTTGTACAGTTCCTCAAAAGCGGGTGTCAGATCTACCGACATGGTTTCTACGTTAGGAAATCTTGATGTAAGGTCGTTCATATGATCCTGTGCACGGTCTACCTGATCTGCTTTCTGGCGGATTGGCATTTCGATCAGTAATGTTTTCAGGCCCGTCATTGCTGCCAGCGTAGAAACCACTCCGGAATCTACTCCTCCGGAAACCCCGATTACATATCCGTTTACTTTTGCTTTTGTCGCATAATCTTTTAACCAGCTTACGATATGATCTATCATTTTTTGTGTCTGCATCGTTTATTTTTTTTAATCTATTCCAAATTCCTGAGGGTATTTCACCACTCCTTTTTTATTATTTAATCCATCTTTTACCAATTCTACAGCCATTCCGTTTTCTTCCGGAATATCGAATGGAAAAGAAATGCCAAAATTACTTGTTTTTTTGTAACCAAAGCGCGGATAATAATTTTCATGTCCTATAAGTATTACCGATTCATATCCCAGCTCTTGGGCAATATGATGTCCCTGAAGAATCAATTTTGAACCGATTCCTTGATTCTGAAACTCAGGCTTTACGGAAACAGGTGCCAGAGCAAGAGAATCAAACGATTCCTGATCATCGACAATTTTAATTTTCGTAAACAGAATATGTCCGGCAATTGTTCCGTTTGCATCTTCCGCCACCAATGATAATTCCGGGATAAAGGCTTCAGATCCTCTCAATTTTTCTACCAGAAACTGTTCCTGATGATCACTGTGTTCCATTTCCCTGAACGCCTCTTCCGTAAGCTGAAAGACTTGTTGATAGTCATTGCTCTCTTCCTGTCGTATTGTTATCATTTTTTATTATATTTTTCACGCTTCAGTTCGTACCAGAAGCAAATTCCGTCCGGTTCTTCAAATTCTCCGGTTTTTTCAAATCCTAATTTTCTTAAAATATGATTGGAAGCATCATGTTCAGCATGAGCATAAGCATAGATAACTTCCGCATTCAGATTGTTAAAACCATAATCCAGAGAAGCTGTTCCGGATTCTACGGCGTATCCTTTTCCCCATGATTCGGGAAGAAAACGATATCCAAGTTCCAGCACATTTTTGTAGCCATTCGTTTCATGAGTCAGTAATTTTAAACCGCTCCATCCTATCAGAAGTCCGGTTTCTTTTTCCACAACACCCAGTCTTCCCACACCATTTTCTTCATATTGCTTCTGAATCATTCTGATGACGCTTTTTGACTCATTAATATCTGTCAAAACCGGTACACCAATATATTTCATTACTTCCGGGTCGGAATCCAGAAGAAATATGCGTTCAAAATCTTCATCTTCGAGTTTTCTTAAAATCAGTCGCTGTGTTTCTATTTTCATAGTTATTCATTTTATTCTCCAGTGCTAAAAATGAATTCCAGAGATTCAGGCATTCCGTTTTTATTCAGAGCAAAATTCTCGAGCACTGCTTTTCAAAGTTTTTATCTTTAAATTCAAGTTTTCACCCATAGTAAAAAGGAGGTCCGGAAATAATGAAGATAGCTGTAAATATTTTAATTTTCATTATAAATTGTGTATTTAATCCTTATTTTTGTAAACTTAAATTCCATGTAAAAATAATGAAGATTTTTAGATATATAGCGTTTTCTTCTGTTTTAGCTGCCGGACTTATTTCCTGCAAAAAGGACCCTGAAAATCAATGGAAGGTAGAAATAAAACAAACTGCCGAAAAAGTTGATGTCACAGATATTTCCAAAGAATTTTACAATCCGAATGTTCCACTGGAACAGTTTAAAACTAAATTCCCATGGTTTCAGGGAAGTGTTTCTGATGCTGATTTCGGAAAAAGAAGAACTGACGCTGAAGAGATCAAAATCTACAGAGAAGCTATTGGAAAAATAGATCAGGCAAAACTGCAAACGGAGCTTCAAAGTTTATTTTCACATATTAAATATTACTTTCCACAGTTCAAAAACCCAAAAGTATATTTGTTCTCATCTGCTCTCCAGATGGTTCAGGATCCGATATTTTATGATGAAAAGGGTAATCTTTTATTTATAGATGTTACCGGTTTTATGGGAGACGGAAATGCTAATTATAAAGGACTGGAACTGTATTTCCAGAAGTCAATGAACCCGCAGAACATTGTTCCGAAAGTATCACAGCTTTTTGCTGAAAATATTGTGACGGAATCTCCTGATCATCAGAAATTCATTGATCAGATCATCCTGAACGGAAAAGTAATGATTCTACAGGACGCTTTTCTTCCTGATGTACCTGATTATCTGAAAATGAATTACACCCAGAAGCAATATGACTGGGCGACGAGTAATGAAGCCAATATCTGGAATTATTTTGTAGAGAGTAATCTGATCTTCGGTGACGATCCAAGACTGGGAGAGCGTTTTATTTCGCCGGGACCATTCTCAAAATTTTATACGGAGATCGATAATGAATCTTCACCACAGATCGGAATTTTTACGGGATGGCAGATCTGTAAAGCATATTTAAAGGAAAAGCCTGAAACAAAATTAACGGAGTTCCTGAAAATGGATGCTACCACCATTTTTAATCAATCCGGTTATAAGCCGAAACTTAAATAATAGAATTAGAATTTAGAAAAAATAGAAAAATGAGAAAGACTCAGATTACGATAGATGTAGAGCTTGATGAAAATCACGTACCGGAAAACATTACCTGGAACGCTCAGGACGGAGGTATTGATAAACAGGAGACTAAAGCCACGATGATTTCTGTATGGGATGACAAGACAAGAGAAGCTCTAAGAATTGATCTTTGGACCAAAGAAATGCCCGTAGATCAGATGAAGATGTTTATTCACCAGATTTTAATATCTTTAGGAAGCACCTATCAGAGAGCAACCGGAGAAGAGGATGTAGCACAGTGGATGGAGGAAATTGCAGAAGAATTTGCTGTAAAATCAGCTATTAAGTAAAATAACACATTCAATGTAACAATGTATTAGTGTAACAATATAACAATCTTTAAATAGAAAATATTGGTACATTGTTAGATTATCCAGATTGATAAATTATAAAATATTATGAATTTTAATACAAAAGTAATTCACGGAGGGCAGCACCATGAGTCTGCAACAGGTTCTGTAAATGTACCTGTATTTTTAACCTCTACGTTTGCACAGAAAAGCCCGGGAGTACATTCCGGATATGAATATTCAAGAGCTGCCAACCCTACAAGACAGGCATTGGAAGATTCTTTGGCAAGTATTGAAAACGGAGCCAGAGGTCTGGCTTTCGGTTCTGGTCTTGCTGCCATCGACTGTGTTTTGAAATTATTAAACCCTGGTGATGAAGTTATTGCTGTAGATGACCTTTACGGAGGAACTTACAGAATGTTCACGAGACTTTTCGAAAAGTATCAGCTGAAGTTTACTTTCGTGAATTTTGATGATGCTTCTAAAATTGCAGATGTTATCACAGATAAAACAAAACTGATCTGGGTAGAAACACCAACTAATCCGTTGATGAAATTAGTAGACATCAAAGCAGTAGTAGAGATTGCGAAAGGAAAAGATATTTTAGTTGCGGTAGACAATACCTTTGCGACACCTTACATCCAGAGACCTATTGATTTAGGAGCTGATATCGTAATGCACTCTGCAACAAAATATTTAGGGGGACACTCTGATGTGATTGCAGGAGCGCTTATCGCTAAAGACGCTGAACTGGGAGAAAAGCTTCACTTTATCCAGTTTGCAAGTGGCGGTATTTTGGGACCTCACGATTCTTATCTGGTATTAAGAGGAATCAAAACCCTTGCATTAAGGATGCAGAGACACTCTGACAACGGTCTTGCTGTAGCAAAATACCTTGAAACGCATCCGGCTGTAGACAAAGTAATATATCCGGGACTGGAATCTCACCCACAGTATGAACTGGCAAAATCTCAGATGAAGGAATCAGGAGGAATGGTTTCATTCACTTTTAAATCCGGAAAGAAAGAAGATGCTATCAAATTCTTAGAAAAAGTAAGAGTATTCACGCTTGCAGAATCTTTAGGAGGTGTAGAGTCTTTGGCTAACCACCCTGCTCTGATGACACATGCTTCAATTCCGGCAGAAAAACGTGCTGAATTGGGAATTACAGATGACCTTGTTCGTTTAAGCGTAGGTATTGAGGATGCTGATGATCTTATTGCAGATTTAGAAAAAGCTTTTTCTTAATAAACCATACAAAAAATGAGAAAGGTTACAGTAACCTTTCTCATTTTATTATAACCACGAAATTACCTATGAAAAACACAAGGAAAGCAGTTCTTTCCGACTTACCACAATTGGCGGAATTATTTGATCAGTACAGGATATTTTATCATAAAACATCAGATATTCCCGCAGCGACCAATTTTCTTAAGGAAAGGCTTGAAAATAAAGATTCCGAAATTTTTGTTGTGGAAGAAAATGGAATCCTGACAGGCTTTGTACAGTTATATCCCATATTTTCATCTACAAGAATGCAGCGTTACTGGCTGCTGAACGATCTTTACGTAAATATAAGCCATAGAGGAAAAGGCTATTCTAAAGAATTAATTGAAGAATCCAAAGAACACTGCCGTACATCAAAAGCGTGCGGTATTCTTTTAGAAACAGGAAAAAGCAATGAGATCGGAAACCAGCTTTATCCAGCCTGCGGTTTTGAGCTGTATGACTCTGTCAATTTTTACGAGTGGACTAATCATGAGTAATGGGTAATAAATAATCAGTAATAAATAATTTTATAAATTACACTCGCTAACCCAAATCTCGAATCCCGGAACTCGAAATCCTAAACTACCACTAAAACAAAAAACAATGACCGAATTTCAAAAATACATCCAAAGATATTTAGATCAGATTCCATCAGGAAACTGGTTAAACGAACTGCAGATATCAGCAGACAAAACCATAGGAATATATTCCAATCTTACTGAGGAACAGTCAGATTTCGCCTATGCAGAAGGAAAATGGACGTTGAAAGGGCTTCTACTTCACCTATCAGATACAGAAAGAGTATTTCAATACAGAATTTTAGCCTTCGCCAGAGGAGAGAAAAACAACCTTCCGGGATTTGATGAAAACGAATATGCAGATCAGTCTTTTGCCAGTGAAAGAACATTGGAATCTCTTCTGGAAGAATACAAACTGGTAAGAAAATCTTCTCAGATTCTACTGGAAACCCTTACTCCTTCCGCTTTACAAAATACCGGTACAGCCAATGGCCATAAAATTTCTGTGGAAACCATCGGAAAACTGATTGTAGGACATAATTATCATCACCTGAATATTATTGAGGAAAGGTATTTATCGAAATTGGGATGGATGTAAGAAATTAAATATTATTTTGAATTATTGTAAGTTTTGGCTAAAGCCGTGGAAATTTGTATCTTTTATTTAAATGGGCTAAAGCCCATTTCTATTGAATAAATAACATATATAAAAAATAATTCATCATATCAACCTTTAATTGTATTATAAAAATGAATAAGAACGGGCTTAGCCCGTTTTCACGATATACATTATCTTTTTAATTGAGTTATAAAAACATCAATAGGAACGGGCTTTAGCCCGTTTTTTAAATAAATTCCTATCCATTGGCTTTAGCCGAAACTTACTAAATAAATAGTATTTTTGATAAAACAACACAAATGGCTTTTATCAAAATCTACATTCATCTCGTTTTCTCTACAAGAAACAGAGATCCCTTTCTCAATACATTCGATATTCGTCTCAAGGTCTGGAAACATATTAAAGAATATGCTACAGAAAAAGGAATATTTCTAGATATGATTAATGGATATTCAGACCATTGTCATTGTCTTATTTCTCTCGGCTCTGATCAGAATATTGAAAAAGTTGTACAACTATTAAAAGGTGAATCCTCGCATTGGATCAATAAAAATCAACTTACTGTAGGAAAATTCTCATGGCAGGATGAATATTTTGCGGTGTCAGTTTCTGAATCCATGATAGAAAGTGTAAGAAATTATATTAAAAACCAGGAAAAACACCATCAGAAAAAGAGCTTTGGAGAGGAGTATAAGGAATTTATTGAAAAATATGATTTTAAAATGTAGATAAGTTTTGGCTAAAGCCGATACATTTATGTCTATTATTTAAATGGGCTAAAGCCCATTTCTATTGAATAGAATCTCTAATAATTTATTGTATTTTTTTTATTAAAATCATATAAATATTATATTAAACACGCTACAAACATCAATAGGAACGGGCTTTAGCTCGTTTTCATATTATATAAAATTCCATTGGCTTTAGCCAAAACCTATCAACAAAACCATATTTACACTCCATTTTTTTGTCCAAAATTTACAGATTTTCTACCTTTATCCACTCTTTGAATTCACATACACTTATGGAACATATTATTGAAGTATTAAAATCCGGCGGAACCATTCTTTACCCTACCGATACGATCTGGGGAATCGGGTGTGATGCAACCAATATAGAAGCGGTCAATAAAATTTTTGACATCAAAAAGCGCGAAAAAAACAAATCCATGATCATCCTTGTGGAATCTGAGAAAAGGCTTCAGGATCTTGTAGATGTTCCTGAGATGGCCTGGGAAATTATTGATCTTAGCGAAAAGCCGGTAACTATTGTTTATGAAAATCCAAGAGGTCTGCCTAAAGAACTTCTTGCAGAAGATGGAAGTATCGGAATCCGATTGGTAAAAAACGATTTCTGTAAAAAGCTGATTACAAAACTGAACAGACCTTTGGTATCTACCTCTGCCAACTTCAGTGGTGAGAAAAGTCCTTTGAAATTTTCTGATATTTCTGAAGAGATGATCAGCCTTGTGGATTATGCAGTGGAAGAAGACAGAGAAAAGGTTTCAAAATATTCTGGTTCTTCGGTAATCAAAATCTGGAATGACAACAGGATAAAAGTGCTTCGGGAATAAAAATACTGAGGATTTATGTTTATTTTTTAGAGTCTTGTCAGTTCATATCGGCAGGATTTCTTTTTTTAGTTCTATCTTTGCAAACTCAACTCATAAATTATTTGCTATGAATCATCAGGAATTTGCTCAGATATGGGTTAATGCATGGAATTCTCATGATTTAGAGGATATACTCTCCCATTATTCGGATGATATTGAGATCTCAACTCCCATGATTGCTCTGGCTACAGGCGGTAAAGAAAGTTCTTTAAAAGGAAAAAAAGCCGTCTGCGAATATTGGAGAAAAGCATTGGAAAAATTTCCGGATCTCCATTTTGATCTGATACATTCCACAGCGGGAGTAGGTTCTGTAGCATTATTTTATAAGTCGATTATGGATAAACATGCTGTTGAAGTCATGTTTTTTAATGAAGACGGAAAAATTAGTAGAATGTATGCTCATTACGATTAATGAGTACCATACGTAGAAATTGTCACTATTATTAACGATGAAAATTAATCTTAATCAAAATAAGAATTTAAAACTATTTAAAATTATTTCTGAAGCAGCAGAAAGGAATAACCAGTCCGTATACATTGTGGGCGGTTATGTGCGTGACCTTCTGATGAACAGAAAAGCTTCCACAGATATAGACTTTGTCACGGAACAAAGTGGTATTGAGCTTGCTCAAAATGTAGCTCAGGACTTGGATCCTAAATTGAAAGTTTCCGTATTCAAAACGTATGGCACGGCCATGATCAAGTATAAAGAACTTGAGCTTGAGTTTGTGGGAGCAAGAAAGGAAAGTTATACTGAAAACAGCCGCAAACCGGAAGTGGAAGGAGGAAGCCTGGAAGACGACCAGAAACGAAGAGATTTCACCATCAATGCGATGGCAATTTCTTTAAATAAGGATAATTTCGGAGAACTGGTAGATCCTTTCAATGGGATTGATGATCTTGAAAAAGGCATTTTACGAACTCCTTTGGAACCTGCTCAAACTTATTCTGATGATCCGTTGAGGATGATGAGAGCGGTACGTTTTGCTTCAACTTTACATTTTAAAATCGAGGAAAACTCTCTGCAGGCTATTCGGAAGGAAGCAGAAAGAATCAAGATTGTTTCTATGGAAAGAATCATGGTGGAATTCAACAAAATTATGCTTTCTGAAAAACCTTCTGTCGGATTAAGGCTAATGGAACAAACCGGTCTTATGAAGCTGGTTATTCCTGAACTGATAGAACTGAAAGGAGTGGAAGAAGTAGAGGGACAAACTCATAAGGATAATTTTTATCACACTTTAGAAGTTGTAGATAATATTTCCGTAAATACAGATAATCTTTGGCTCCGCTGGGCTGCCCTGTTCCATGATATTGGGAAAGCACCTACAAAAAAGTTTGTGGAAGGAACAGGATGGACATTTCACGGACATGAATTTTTAGGTTCAAAAATGGTGAAAACACTTTTCCAAAGATTAAAATTACCTTTGGGAAGTGACATGAAATATGTGCAGAAAATGGTAAAGCTTTCATCTCGGCCCATTGCTTTGATCACTGATGATGCTTCAGATGCTGCATTGAGAAGACTTTTATTTGATGCCGGAGAAAATCTGGAAGATCTTTTTACGCTTTGTAAAGCAGATATTACCACTAAAAATTCTAAAAAGCAGGAGAAATTCAAAAAGAATTTTGAATATGTAGCCGTAAAGATCAGAGAAGTGGAAGAAAAGGATCAGGTGAGAAATTTCCAGCCGCCTATTACCGGAGAAGAGATTATGGAGATGTTTAATCTTAAACCGGGCCGTGAAATTGGTATTCTGAAAGAAAAAGTAAAAGAAGCCATTCTGGAGGGTGAAATTCCCAATGAAAAAGAAGAAGCCACCAAGTTTGTCATTGCTGAGGCTGAGAAACTGGGATTAACAATCTAATTTAATCTACAGATCATATTAAAAAGCCCGGCGGGATGTTCCATCCGCCGGGCTTTTTAATAAATAAATCTAAAAACAAAGCCGGCCGGTTTCTTCGAAACCGGCCGGAAAAAAACACAAATGATGAAAAAATAAAAAATTATTTTTAGAAGTATAAAATTATTATGGATTCAGGAAAGTTCCGCTGGCACCAAGACCTCCTGTTTTAACAGATCCTATTTTGCTACCGGTAGTTGCTGAATATATTACCATTTCGCTTTCTGCTGTAAATTCCTTAACATCTGATGCAAAGATTCTTCCATCAATAACGTTAAATCCATAAAGCGTAAAGTAAGGACCACCATTTGCAGCTGTTAGCAATGGAGCTGTAGGAACGGTTGGTGTAGCTAAGCTTGTTGTATACACTTTGTTAGCAGAGCTGAAGTAGATTTTATCGTTATCAATCTGAAGATTTGTAGCGTTTGGAATTCCTGTCAGTGTAACTACCGGTGTCATAGCTCCTGTGCTTGTAATCTTATAGATATAAGAATCTGTAGCTGTAGAAGAAATCGTGTAAACATTGGATTTGTAAGACACAGTATTCCCAATTTGACCATTCGGAACGGTAATTTCAGTCTTAGCATCATTGGAAGTATTGATATAAGTAATCTTATTTCCAAATCCTGATGAAGCGTTCTGTACAAAAACATTTCCTCCTGCTTCTACGGTTTTATCAGAAACTTCAGTCATATTGATTTTGCTTACAAATGAGTAGTCAGAAGCTTTATACTTTGTTACACTTTGAGTATGCGCACTGAAATTGGTGTTGGCAATATAGATAAAGCCATTAGCAAAAGTAATTCCTCTTGGATTATCAATCTGATCCGTGATTACGGCTAGCTTTTTAAATGTATAACGGTCTACTACAACAATTTTGTTCGAGTTATTTATCACAAGATAAGCCTTATTTCCGTTAAGACCAATCGTTTGAAGAACGTCACCCAGAATTTCTTTATTGTTATTATAACCATATACATCATCCTGCTTCAGGCTCAGATCTCTTGTCAGGAATGTTACTTTAGCTCCCTGGCTGTTGAAGTTTCCTTCATTAGAGATAAAATATCCGTTCTGGTAAGTGATCGGAGAGACATCAAACTCTGCAGAATCACTTGTACACGAAGACATGTTAAACAATAATACAACTGCAAATAGTACAGTTAAAAGTTTAGTTATTTTCATATTTACTCAATTTTAATTTTTTAAAAATTTATTGCTGCATACACACTATAGTTTCTCTTTGGTAAAGGATTAAAAGAAACTGTTTTATAATAAGTATCCGTTACATTATTCACCTTAAACCCCAAGGTATATTTTTTTGCTAGGGTTGCAGAAATACCCATATTTAAAAGAAAATAGGGATCTATGGCATCTGACCTTTTTTCATCACTTGTTGTGTAGGTAATGCCATTGAGCAATCCCTGCGCAAAAAATTTAAAGAACCCATATTCATAATCTATTCCGGCTGATCCTCTGTGCATGGGAACATAAGGTCTCTGCAGCTTGGTTTCTTTATCAATAGATTTTGCATAATAATATCCTGCATTTGCGCGGATTTTATGGTTTCCCAGCTGTTTGCTGAAAGACAGCTGAGATTCCAGCCCGTAAGATTCAGATTTATTAACATTAAATGCCTGCCAGTAGCCCATAGACGTTGGCAGCCATACAATAAGATCTGTCACATTCATATAATAAGGCGACAAAGTAAGCCTGAAATCTCCCGCTTTGAACTCATTCGTCATATCTAACTGGGTAGACGTTTCCGGTCTCAGATTTTTATTTCCTCCCGGTTCATAATAAATATCATTAAATGAAGGATATCTGAAGTTTTTTGATACATTAACGCTTACATCATACCATTTTGCAGCACTCCATTTTCCGGAGAATGAATACATCAACGGTGATTTCACATCTTCCACAAAATCTTTCTTAAATCCTCCTTCAAAACGAAGGTCTTTTGTTACAAAATACCGCAACAATCCTGAAACAGAACCTATATTTCTACTGACACTGGATATCCCGTTCTCGTAGCCTTCTCCTTTATTGACCTGAAACTCTCCGATGAGGTTAAAATTCCATTTAGAATTCAGGAAATAGTTAAAATCATTTTTAAAGATATAATTTTTCCCTGTTCCGCCACTTGATTTAGGCATATTTAACGAACCGAAATACTGAAAATTTTCTTCTGTATAGGCAGCTTTAAAGGAGTTGCTGAACTTTGTTTTGTTCCAATCCCAGGAAAGAAGGCTTCTTACACTTTGGGTTTTATATTTCGTTTTGGTTCCCGTTTCCTCATACACGGGATAATGCTGTGAAGAATCAAAAAACTGGCTCTGCCACGAAATTTTATGATCGTTTGTAATTTTATAGGATGCCCCAACATTGAACGTCGTATTGTAATAATTTCCGTTTCTGCTGATGTAGTTCAGATCATTTACCTTATAATCATTTTCACTTACAGAATAATTTCCGGAAGCTTTAAAACTGAACTTATCATTACTGTAAGAGCCTTTTATAAAATTATTATAGGTATTAAAGGAAGCGATTTCCGAAAATAATGACCCATGCAACCCTTTATTAAAATCAAGGGTATTATTCAGGTGAATACTTCCTCCTATGGCACCACTTCCATACACCACACTTCCTCCGCCGGCTTTTATACCAATCTGATCATACCCGAATAAAGCGATATTATTGATATCTCCCTGCCCCAGAAAATTAGAATTAATGTTAATCCCATTCCAGACAAATGCTGTCTGCTGAGCGGTAGTTCCTCTGAAAGAAGGTGAAGAAACAGCACCCCGCCCATTTTCTTTAATAAAAACCTGGGACTGAAATCTCAGGAGTTCTGAAAAGTTGCTGGAATTTTTCTCGGCATCTTCCGCCGAAATAGTTTGTACAGGATGAAAAAGTTTCACCCTGTTCATCTGGTTGTCAAAGACGTAAATAGTGTCAATGGCTTTCTCTTGTCCAAAAAGAAAACAGCCATAAGATGAAAAAAGCAGTACTAAAGATCTTTTTATATCCATACTTTTTTACTTTTCCTCCGAAAGCAATATGTTTTTTAATTATAATCCTGGCAGGTCTCCTGACTTTCGCATTCTGCCCCTTCCCGTTTTTAAACAGTGGTTTTTTGCAGAAACTTATATTGCGATTTACAGTTGCGGGGACAGTCCGGGAGTTACACCCGATTCCCTTTTCATTCCAAAATACTGGAAACCAAAATTTTTGCAAAGATAGTTTTTTATATGTATTTGCCAAAAAGTGAGATTAAAGCGCAGCAGATTAAAATTCCTGACAATAATTCACAAAAAAACTGCTTTCGATGAAAGCAGCTGTTTATCATAAAATAGTAGGATCATTATTTACCTATAACTTCTGTAATCGGGTTACCTATATTTCCACTTGGGAACTGAATTTTCAGTAAAGAAGATACCGTAGGAGCAATATCTGTCATGTGATATTCTTTATTGCTTTCTCCCTGCTTCACTCCCCATCCCATAAAGATCAATGGAATATGTGAATCATAAGAATTCCATACGCTGTGTGTAGTTCCCGTTTTAGAATACGGCGGAAGCATAGAGTCATGAGAAATCAGCTGAATATCTCCACTTCTCTGTCTGTTGATCCCGTTGATAATTCTTTGTTTAATCGGTTCCGGAATACTGGCTTCCTGCACTTTATCTACAGAAACAGCATATAAAACGGTAGGATCTTTTTCAATTTCTTTTACCGCAAAGTTTCTTACATCATCCAGTTCAAGCTTGCTATCTGCCAATACTTTTCTGTCGAAATAAATCTGGTAGTTATCAATGGCGTTGATCAACTTATCAGCTCCGAATTTTTCTTTTAACTTCTGATTCAGATTCTTTTCTGCATCTTCCCCGAAGAAACCTGTAGGGATCTTATGGTCTTTAAGGAATCCTACAGAATGTGCTCCACCATGGTCAGCAGAAAGGAAAACGGTATACTCTCCTTTTCCTACTTTTGAATCAAGGTATTTGAAAAACTCCGCTAAATCCTGATCTAATCTGATATAAACATCTTCTACTTCAATAGAATTCGGTCCGAATTTATGTCCTGCATAATCGGTAGATGCAAGGTTAATGGCTAAAAAGTCTGTAATATTATCTCCACCCAGTTTTTCACCTTCTACAGAAGCTTCTGCCAGCTTCAAAGTCAATGTGTTTCCGAAAGGTGTATAACGGATATTATCTTTTTTAGCCTGATAGTCTTTGGCTAGATTACTGTAAGGAAAAGTAGGTGTTTTTGCACTTCCCAGCAGGCCTTCCCAGGAGGAATTGTCCGGTGCACTTTCTGTATATTCATTGATCGGAAGTAAGGTATTCCAACCGTTGGCTACTAATTTTTCAGGAAGGTTCTGAGAATTGAATGATTTTACCCATTGCGGAAGATCATTCATATACCATGTACTGGTAATAAAGTTCCCTGTACTGTCATCAAACCAGAAAGCTCCGTTCGGAGTATGGCCTGCAGGAAGAATCGAAGCACGGTCTTTCAAAGAAACCCCCACTACTTTTCCCTGGAAGTTGGTTGCCAGCCTCAATTCGTCAGTTACCGTTGTAGACCACAGGTTTTTCGGAGAATGGCTTCCGGTTTTTGTATTGGTAGTTCCTACCGGCTGCACACCTTCATCCGCAGTACAGTAAACTCCTTTACCCGTTTCCTTATCCGTCCAGTCATTTCCTGCAATTCCGTGAATAGCCGGTACAGATCCTGTATAGATACACGTGTGTCCTAAAGCAGTAACCGTAGGAACATAGGGAATATGTACATTATTCAAAGAATATCCTGTATTCAAAAGTCTTTTGAAGCCGTCATTTCCATATTTACCATAAAAACGGTACAAATAGTCCCAACGCATCTGGTCTACTACCAGGCCTACGACTAGTTTGGGTCTTTCCAGTTGGGTATTTCTGTTCTTCTGTGCATTGATTGTAACTACGGACAAAAAAGTAGCTGCCGCAATTGAAATATTCCTAAGCATCCAAGTAAATTTTTATTGACGACAAATTTAAGGGTTTTGAAAGTTTTAGAGTGTGAAATTTTATTTAATTTTGATTATTGTACAATTCATCAATCCATCTTCTATGATTTTAGGCGTATACTGGTATTTCAAATTCCCGGATCATTTATATGATTTCCGGTTTTTCAAATTTTATCCGGGATATGGAGGACATGCCGATAATCCTGCTGAGCTGGCAGCAAGAGTTTGGGTTAAAAACCTCGATCATTTTATTCAAAAACTGGAAGAATTGAAAACGGGTTTCAAAGAAACGCATTTATACCTGAATATCGATGAAAATCAAATAATCATCCATATCGGAGACTATATGCTTTTTGATTTTCATTTTCAGTTTGCGGCAGAGATTGAGCATCTGTTAATTCTGGAAAACGCTGTATTATTGGATTCAAGTATACCTTTTTCCGTTCAATCCAGTAAAAGTTATCCTCCGGAAAGAGAAAAATTCAGAAATATAGAACACCGTTTCATCCAGATGGTAGGTTCTGATTTCAAAAAAAACAATGCTGAGAATTACGCTGCCAGAATTGACTGCCATCTACCTTTACGGCATAAAGAAAGTCTTATTAATGATTTGGTACAGATAGGCAGGGAAGAAAACCTCAATGTATTTTATTATCATGATTTTGATTTTAAAGAGCATTGTAATCTGATGCTCTTTTTCACCAATGGCAGGCAGAAAAAAGACTCTGTTCAAAAGGTTGATCTCAATTCTTTTGGGGGTAAAGTACGGCAGCTTACTCAAAAGTACCCTCTTCATTTCGGCCATTTCGGAAGTTTCAAAGAATATCCTTTACAGGGACCTCATTCAGTATTGATGGTGGATGAGGAGTATATTATCAACAAAAAAATAAACCCATATTAATTCAATACAATGATCAAATTCAAATATGTTATTCTGTACGTGGCAGATGTAGAGCAATCTATGAATTTTTATAAAAGTACCTTTGGTTCTGAAATAAAGTTCATCACCCCTGAAAACGATTACGGAGAGCTGCTGACCGGAGAAACTACTCTTTCATTCGCTTCTGTAAGCCTTGCCGGTTCCAATATTAAAAAAGGATTTTCCATCTCAAAAGCTGAAGATAAACCTTTCGGAATAGAACTGGGATTTGTTACTGATGATGTAGAAGCTCTGGTAGAAAAGGCAATAAAAAACGGTGCTGTTCTGTATGAAGATATTGCCGTAAAACCATGGGGACAGAAAACGGCTTATATCAAGGATCCCAACAATTACCTGGTAGAAATCTGTACGGAAGTCCAATAAGCTTAAATAACTGATGTGGAAATAAGAAAATTACAAAGATTAACCTCCAACCCTGCCTTAAATTGGGGGAATAACGGTTATACAACGGAGAGAATATATTCAGTTTCTTCTATTGAATCTGGAGGTTCTTTTGAGTTTATTATAAAAGAAAAGTCTTTGCCTTACAGCAAAATCTGGGAAACGGCTTCTGAAGACCTCGAGGAACTGAATACCATCATTGAACAGGGAAATTCCTTCGGCGCTTTTGTCAACGGAGAGCTGGCAGGCTGGATCATCTGTGGGCAAAGAACATGGAACAACAGTTTCTATATTGAAAACATTCTGATCAGTGAAAAGCACAGACGGCAGGGGATCGGAATTATGCTGATTAAAAGTGCCATTAAAGAAGCAAGAAAATTAAACTGCAGGGTCATTGAGCTGGAAACGCAGAATACCAACTATCCTGCCATTCAGTTTTACAGAAGAATGGGATTCAATATTACCGGGCTGAACACAAGGCTGTACGAAAATGCAGAGGAAATCGCCCTCTTCATGACTTTAGATGTGGAATAAGCCTATGGCAAAATAGATGTTGTAAAATTTTTAATCCCAATCAATTAAAACACTTGTTGGTGTGTTAAAAAATTTATACATTAGTAAACAACAAACTAAACATGATTACTATGAAAAATCTTAAAAAATTAAAGAGAAATCAGCTTGTACTCATAAGCGGTGGAGACACTCCTTATGCAGTATGCGACATTGATGGTAACTGCCCGCCGACAATAGGTTCATATTATTGCAGTGATGGTATGTGTTACAGAGTTTCCGGGGGTGGCGGCGGCAATCCCGGATGTCATGAACCTATGCGTCTTTGCCAGGAATGGGAAACAGGATGCGGATGCGTTTATATGTAAAGAATATTTGTTAGATAAAATTTTGTTGAGGGCGGTTTTTACCGCTCTTTTTTATACTCTGCTTCGGAGCAAAAACTTACTCATACAGGTAATTCCCGCCAATTTTATTACTTTCGCATAAACAGGACCCATATGCAAAATCTTCTGAAATATATAAGATCACTCACTCAATTTTCTGATGAAAGCTGGAATATACTTCAGTCTGCCTTATCGGAAAGGAATTACAGGAAAAACGAAATGATGGTTCAGGAAGGTGAGATCTGCAACTCTTTATTTTATATTGATAAAGGATTTTGTAAAAGTTATTATAACATAGAAGGAAATACTAAAAACACCGGATTTTACTTTGAAAACGAAATCGTAACCAATATCAGCAGTTTTGGCAGCGGACAAAAATCAGCGTTTAATATTGTAGCGTGCGAGGAACTTCGTGCTGTTATTTTTGATAAGAAAAAACTTTTTGAAGCCACCGGAAAAGCTCCGGAAATTGAGTCATTAGGACGGCATTGTATCCGCCAGTTTGCAGCCAGACAGGAGGAGTTTTCCAACCTGTTCAAGCTCTATACTGTACAGGAAAGACTTGAATATCTTGAGACCCGTTATCCCGAAATGATTCAGCGTGTACCTCTCACGCAGCTGGCTTCATTTCTGGGTGTTGCAAGGGAAACATTAAGCAGAATCCGGAAACGAAGAATATCAAAGTAACACCATTTCCATTCAAAGAAATCACATTACACTCAAAATAATATAATATGAAGACAATGATCTGGCAAGGAATCTATTATCAATCTCTTGAATATTTTAATCTGCAATCCGATGATGAAACCTATACTGTGGAATCAAAAATTATCGGCTGCCACGAAGATAAAATGTATGCTGTAAATTATAGAATTCTCATTGATAAAAATTGGGTCGTTCAAAATTTTTTGATAGAATCTGAAATTAATAAGATTAAAAGAACTTTTTCAGGAAAAAGAGATCAGGACCAATGGGAAATCAACAATGATCTTCACCCTGAATTCAATAGTTTTAAGTTCATCGATATTTCCCTGACACCATTTACCAATACACTGCCGATTAACAATTTAAAACTTTCAGAAAAAAGTTCTCAGAAGATTGATGTTATTTATATTGATGTTTTAAACCATCATATCAAACCTGTCCAGCAGCAATATACCCGGACGTCAATTGATAAATACCTGTATGAAAATATTGAAAACGATTTTAAAGCAGAGATTACAGTGGATGCAAAAGGGTTGGTCATCAGCTATCCCAAATTGTTTGAAAAAATTGCAGAACTCTGAGAACACGAATACCTCAAGTAGATCTGTATATTTATTAGTAATAAACAACCCTCTACAATTGTTATAATGATATGAAAACAATTGCTCTTCTACTCTTTTTCGTTTCTCTGACTGTCGTTTCAGCTCAGAATCATCACGCTGAAGGCTTTTTTGAAACCTCAGATCATGTAAAGATCAAATATAAAATCTCCGGAAAAGGAGAAGCCTGCATTTATATTCCGGGTGGTCCCGGCCAGGGATATCCATCTTTTGAGCTGATGGGTGGAAGCAGTCTGGAAAGAAACATGCAGATGATTTATATGGATCAGCGGGGATCGGGTGAATCCGGTACTTCTGAAAATTATCATCTTAATAAAATGGTTCAGGATATTGAAGAACTGAGACAGCATCTCAAATTGAAAAAAATCTTCCTGCTGGCTCACTCTTTTGGTGGAATCATTGCAGTCAGTTATGCAAAAAAATATCCCCGGTATACCAAAGGACTCATTCTTACCAATGTCACACTCCATTTCCTGAATGATGAATCGGTTAAAGAACAGATTGAATACGGAAACAACCTTTTACAGGCCGAAAACAGAACTGTATCCAAAGACAGTCTTTCTTTAGAGCTTTCAAAAGTCAGCAGTAAATTAAGAAAGAAAAGAATCGGATATAAATTCCTTACCGAAGATATCGAAACCATAAAACAGATGGACAAAATAGACTCTCTCCATCCACGCATCGTCGATTTTGGAATGGCAGTAATCTCAAAACCTAAAGATTTTCCTGAATACTATGCTGATTATGCTCCTATCACAAAAGACATCCATGCTCCTGTCCTTATTATTACGGGAAAAAAGGATAAAGCAGTGGGAACTCAGCATTATAAAACCTTCAGGTTTCCCAATCAGAAAGTAGTTTCCATTGATGGCGGACATCTTTTGTATTATGAGAGAAATAAAGAATTTGTGAATGCTGTAAGCCGTTTTGTAAATACAACGAAGTAATAGCAGCTGTTTATTTTTATAGTCAAATTTTCGGCGCGGCCTCCGGCCGCGCCGAAAATTTGACAGGCACTAAACCTTAAAATTACCTTTCAATAATGATCAAAAAAAATCCGGCTGCTTCAATTTGAAACAGCCGGATTTTATCTATTTAATTCCTGCTTAAAAGCCGGTCAATTATTAGAATTTAAGATCTCCATTCACTTCTCTTACTGCATTAGCAGCTTCAGCGAATTTCAATTGCTCTTCAGCAGTCAAAGTTACGTTTACGATTGATTCTACTCCGTTTGCTCCGATGATAGCAGGAACTCCTAAACAGATATCATTTTGTCCGTATTCTCCTTCAAGCATTAAAGAACAAGGGATCATTTTCTTTTGGTCACATGCAATTGCCTGAACCATTACAGAAACTGCTGCACCTGGAGCATACCATGCTGAAGTTCCTAATAATTTTGTAAGAGTAGCCCCTCCTACTTTAGTTTCTTCGATTACATATTTTTGTTGCTCATCACTTAGGAACTCAGTTACAGGAACACCGTTTCTTGTCGCTTTGCTCAATAATGGAAGCATACCGGTATCACTGTGAGCAGCGATTACCATTCCGTCAACATCAGAAATAGGAGCTTCTAACGCTTCAGCCAATCTGTATTTAAATCTTGCAGAGTCTAATGCACCACCCATTCCGATGATTTTGTGCTTAGGAAGACCTGAAGTTTTGTGAACAAGGTAAGCCATAGTATCCATTGGATTAGAAACCACGATGATGATAACTTCCGGAGAATGCTTTACTAAGTTTTCAGTAACTTCTTTCACGATACCAGCGTTGATACCGATCAATTCTTCTCTTGTCATTCCAGGTTTTCTGGGAATTCCTGAAGTGATTACCGCTACATGAGAACCTGCAGTTTTGCTGTAATCTCCTGTTGTACCCGTAATTTTTGTATCAAATCCGTTAAGAGATGCCGTCTGCATCAAATCCATTGCTTTCCCTTCAGCAAACCCTTCTTTAATGTCTACCAAAACTACTTCTGAACAGAAGTTCTTCATTGCGATGTATTCCGCACAGCTTGCTCCTACAGCGCCTGCACCTACTACAGTTACTTTCATATTGTTACTTTTTAAATTATTTTTTTGTTAGTTAAGTTTTAAATTTGAAACTCCCCAAATTTAACAATTCCTGAAAAAATGCGCAATTTTTCAGGAATTTAATTAGAATTAAAATAAATTAGTTCACGTTCAGTAAAAACATATAGAGCTTTTTCGCCCCGGAAAGCACTTTGCTGTAGTTTTCTTCGGCCACTTCCGTATCCAGAACCTCTTTAAAATTCTTCCACATCGGCCCTGTATTTTCCTGATAACATCCGAAAAAGTTAAAAGTAACCTCATCAAAACCTTCCGTTTTAGAAAGTTGTTTTGCAATTACGTTTCCACCAAGGGTAGAACCTTCAATCACATACATGGCGCCAAGTGCTTCATGTTCGTTATCAAATTCCAGAGGGTAGGAAACTTTTTGATTTTCCAGGGAAAGGCTTTTCAGGTCTTTTTCAATGAGAGAAAGCTTCTTTCTTGTATCAAGCTGAAGTTTTTCTGCATACTTATCAGACAGGCTGCTGAATATTTTATCTTCGCTGTGAAGAAGCATAAGATAATTGGTATGGATAATTTTTTTATAATCTTCTAAAGTGAAGGTTTTGTTGAAAATCTTTTCAGAATTAAAAAGTTTTTCCGCTGCATCGTGATAATCTGCTGTATTCTGTTTAAGATATTCTGATATCATAATAATGTTTTAAAGTTTCTCAAATGTAAGGCTTTTTGAACGTTAAAATAAAGGAAGTCCCCTCATTATTGCTTTCATAATCTACATTTCCTCCTATCCTTTTCATGATACGGTGTACAATAGACAATCCTACTCCATTCCCTTTGAATTTCTTGGCATTATCCATCCTGTTGAAGATTTTAAACATCTTGTGCTTTTCCTCTTCGGGGATACCAATTCCATTGTCAGAAATCCTGTAAATAATAGTCTGCCCGTCTTCTGTTCCTTCAATCTCCACTTTCGGCTGATCTTTGTGGGAAGAATATTTCACCGCGTTATTGATGATATTCAGAAATACCTGATGAAGCATCGTTTTATCGGCCAGTACATCCGGACATTCTTTAATGATAATCTCACTGTTCGGACTTCCGTAGGTCATCTTGGCATTTTCAGATATTTTCTCAATCGTCTGGATTGTTTTCAGGCTTTCAAGCTGTATTTCGCTATGCTTGGCACGGCTGAGCTGCAGTACATCATGCATCATTTCAGCCATATTATCTATTTCCTCAATAATCGTATTGATCTTGGTTTTGCTTTTTTCTGAATCATCGGCAAGATTTCCCAACAGCATCTGGGCATTCAGTTTCATTACGGTGAGCGGCGTTCCAAGATCATGCGAGATGGTATATGAAAAACTATCAAGCTCTTCATTTACTTTTTTAAGCTCATCATTAAGTCTTTTGATCGCATTATAATTTTTATGGGAGGTTTCTAAAATAAGATCCCTCAAAGCCTGTACGGCATTTATATTCCGGGAATTCCATCTTTTGGAATGGCCTTTGATATTTTCTGTAAAAATACGGAAGGAAGTTCTCGGTGATACCATCTGTCTTTCCTCTCCGTTCTGAGAAAACACACCGACTTTTTTCTCCGGATTCCCGGCCCAGTTGATATGCTCATCAAACTCTTTTCTGAACCAGATCAGCATTTCGTTTTTATCCCTTTCAATAAAATAAATAACAATTCCCGCAGCATTTTCAGACAGTTCAAGTTCTTCACCATGCTCTTTAAGGAAATTTCTGCTGACATAGATACGTTCAATGGTATTTCCAAGCGCCCACTGTACAATTCTGTTGATACTTTCCAGATCGGGAGTCCTGCCGTCTGTTATAATATTCTCATCCGAAACAATGGCAAGTCCGTCTGCTTCCGGTAAGTTTCTGATTTCTTTTTTACATTCGATAAGCGAATCAAAAAGGTGATTATGCTTTAAAAATTCCGTTTTAAGCTGAGACATTCTCTCATTCAGTTCCAACCGGTAATTCAGCTCGCTTTTGGATTTAAAAGAAGAATAAGCATTGGCAGCCAGAGCCGTAAAAATTCCGGCCTGTACCCTATCCTCAAGATCAATATGTTTAGGTTCTGCATTCTGGCAGGTTACCAGTCCCCAAAGGTGATCGTCAATAATAATCGAAACACTGAAGCTCGAAGCCACCCCGGAATTTTTCAGATACTGTCCGTGAACAGGTGACATTCCTCTGGATGCCGAGAACGTAAGATCAATACTGTCAGTACTTTTACTTAAAATAGGAACTGTATCTGCATATACATTGCTGAAGATTCTTTTTCTTTTTTTAAGATAAAGGTCCCGTGCCTGTTTCGGAATATCAGATTCCGGATAATGAAGCCCCAGGAAACTTTCCATGTTCTCATCTTTCTTTTCGGCAATTACTTTTCCGGAACCATCCATCATGAATTTATAAACCATCATCCGGTCATAGTTCACCACCTTGGAAAGGGTTTCCAGCAGATGATTCCAGAGTTCCTTTTCATTATCGATGATGTAAAAATTATCGTATTTATTGGAAATTCGTTTATTGGGATTTACCACAACTTCCTCAAACTCCAGAAAGATATAAAGCTCACTTCTGAAAACAGAAAAATGATACTCTTTATGATTGATGAAAATCTTATCAAAATACGTTTCATTCTTACGTTTGGTAAATTTATCCAGTGAAGTATAGATTTCTGAATCGATAATACCCTGAAAACTTTCCGGAAAGTCAGTAAGCTTTCTTCCGAACAGCTCTTCTGAACTTCCGATTTTAAATAAATCTGCAATATTCCTGCTAAAAAAAGTAATGGTATGGGATTCTGCATCAATGCCAATCAAATAACCAAAACTTTGTATAGAACCCGGAATATGGATAGGTTCTTCATGGCATTCTATAAAATTCATACATCTTTTCAGTCTATTAACAAATATAGGGCTTTTTTGACCAGCTTCCTATTTTGTGGTATGTAATTTCAAAGTCTACCCTATCAGGCATTCATGAGAAAAATCCGGAAAAAAAAGTCTGAAAACACATTGAATGATTCTTCATTTTTACCACTTTTTAATGCTATATCTCTAAAATATACAAAAAAAAATCCAATAATCAGGTTATTCAATCTTTAACCATGATTCATAACAGGGATTACATATTATTAACCCGAATAATTGTTTTATTTAAACAATTTTGCTAAATTTATATCACCAAATAATGAATACAGCCACAATACATTGAATTATTCACAATAAATTCAATACAAAATTTAAATTCAAATAATACTATTATGAAAAAGTTCCCATTAATTTTATTTTCTTTAGTCCTCTCTGTAGGATTATGGAATCCATCAGAAGCATGTACAAGAGCCGTTTACAAAGAGTCACAGAACACCGCTCTTACAGCACGTTCTATGGATTGGCGTGACGAAATCCCTGCCAATTTATGGGTTCTACCTAAAGGAATAGATCGTAATGGGTATGCCTCACAATGATTGTAAGGAACTGTCATAGTTCATTTACAGTAAGAAAGTTGTGGTAAAATAAAGTTCCACCATAAAAAAACAAAAAAGATATGGCCTTTTTTTCAATTAAAAAGAAAAGCCTGATCCTGTGCATGCTGGCCTGCGGGTTATCTGCCTATGCACAAAATCAGGATTCTCTGAAGACCACACCTCCTCCACAGGGAGAAGGCAATGTAAAATATCCGCAGCTGCAGATCAAAGGCCTTTTCCAGGCCCGGTACCTCGTAGGGATGTCCAGGGATGTTGATGTCAACGGGCTTCATCATACCGACGGCTCTGGAACAGATAATAATTTTATGCTCAAATACATGAGAGTTCAGGTTCGGGCACAGATCAGCAAACGGACAGAAGTAGTTGTCTTAGCCAACCTCGCCGATTTTAAAAATGATCCTAAAAGCAGGGTCCTTGAAAATGCTTACCTGAAATACACTTTTAACCCTAAATTAGCTATTACTGTAGGACAGTTCAGGCCCTGGTTCGGTATTGAAGAAACGTATCCTATCGATATTATTAAATCTTTAGACTGGTCTAACCAGTATACGGAATTCGGAAAACTGGGCTGGACAAGCTTCCAGATCGGGATGTCTGCCACAGGACAGCTTCAGCTTGGGGAAATTCCTTTGCAATATGCTGTTTCATTAGTGAACGGAAACGGAAAAAACCAGATCAATGATAACGATAACGGAAAGCAGTATTCTACCCGCCTTGTTTTCGGGTTATCCAAAAAATACAATTTCAATGTAGGTTTAAACGGAGGTATCGGGGAAGTATTCAGCAAAAAAGTATACGCCCTCGGTATTGACCTCAGCTCACTGATCCACTTCGATCCAAAATGGAGCCTGGATATGCAGCTGGAAGCTAAACAAGCCACCAACCACGTTCTGTACAACGCCATTGCCCCGGAATTACGTCCTGATAACCCCGATCAGTATCTGATCCGCGGCGCTTATTTCCTTCCGAACCTGAGATATGAAATCAACCATAAAAACCTCAGTGCCTTCGAACTATCATGCCGATACGAATACCTTGACACGAATTTCAGAATGGCTTCCAACCCAAGACAAACAATCACTCCGATGGTCGGACTGGAATTTCTGAAAAATTACGGCGCAAGAATTCAGCTGGGAGTACAGTTTGACCGCTATAAATATCAGGTGGAAAATACCTCACAATACAATAATAATCTATTCATAGTACAGGTTCAGAGTAGGTTTTAAACGATTAAACAGTTAGTATCATGAAAGAAATTAATATCAAAAACGTAGCGGTCACATTTGTTGTTGCGTTGATCATATGGTTCATTCCGGCTCCGGAAGGTGTTGCTGAAAATGCCTGGCATCTGTTTGCCATCTTTGCGGCAACCATTTTAGGGATTATCCTTAAAGCAGCTCCTATGGGTACGATGTGTATGATGGCCATTGCCTTCACAGCACTTACCCAGGTGGTTGCTCCTGGAGATGCAGGGAAATCCATTACCAAAGCACTTTCCGGTTTTGGAGATAAAGTAATCTGGCTGATCGGGATCTCATTCTTTATTGCGAGAGGATTTATCAAAACAGGATTGGGAAACCGTATCGCTTTTTTATTCATCAGGGTTTTTGGGAAAAGCTCATTGGGACTGGCGTACGGATTAGGATTGGCCGACGTTTGCCTGGCTCCCGCCATCCCTAGTAATACAGCAAGAGGTGGTGGAATTATCTACCCGATTATGAAATCTATGGCAATAAGCTTTGATTCCGTTCCGGAAAAACCGGAAACCCACAGAAAGCTGGGATCATTTTTAACCTTGAACAGCTATTATATGAATCTCATCGCTTCTTCCATGTTCCTTACCGGAACAGCAAGTAACCCGATGTGTCAGAAATTTGCCGCCAACCTTGGTATTGATATTACCTGGATGTCATGGGCTGCCGCAGGTTTCATTCCCGGTGCAGTAGCATTCTTTGTGGTTCCTTTGGTATTGTACAAATTATATCCGCCTGAACTGAAAAAAACAGGGGATGCTCCCAAAATGGCAGCTCAGAAATTAAAAGAAATGGGACCAATCTCTAAAAATGAATGGCTGATGTTATTGGCCTTTTTCATTCTTTTAGGCCTTTGGATATTTGGTGGAGCCCTTTCTATTGATGCTACTACTACGGCATTCATCGGATTAACATTATTGCTGTTAACCTCAGTATTAACATGGGAAGATGTAAAAGGTGAAAAAGGAGCATGGGATACCATCGTTTGGTTTGCCGTACTGGTGATGATGGCAAGTTCTTTAAATGAATTGGGATTCATTGGCTGGTTTAGTAACCTGATCAAAGTACAGATCGGAGGTCTCAGCTGGCAGGTAGCCTTTCCGGTGATTATTGTAGTCTATTTCTTCAGCCATTATATTTTTGCCAGTGCTACAGCTCACGTAGCGGCTATGTATGCAGCATTGCTGGGTGTTGGTGTTTCTTTAGGAATTCCTCCTATGTTACTGGCTATGATGCTCGGTTTTATGGGTTCAATTTATGGGGTTCTTACCCATTATGGACATGGGCCCGCTCCGGTATTCTTCGGAAGCGGATATGTAGACCTGAAAGCCTGGTGGGTAAGAGGTCTTGAGATAGGAATCGTCCTGTTGATCATTTATATGGTTGTAGGAGGATTGTGGATGAAAGTCCTGGGATATTATTAATTATTAAATCAAAAATATGTTATCAACATTGTCAAGAAAAATGCTGATGTGCCTTACAGGACTCTTTTTGGGATTCTTCCTGTTGATTCATTTCCTTGGAAATCTTCAGCTTTTTCTGCCACAGGAGCAAGCGCAACTGCAGTTTAATGCATACTCGCATTTTTTATCTGGAAATATTATTATTAAAATAGTTTCATACGTTTTGTATGGCAGCATCATTCTGCATGCTGTAGACGGATTAATTATCACGTTAAAAAACAGAAAGTCTGGTGGAGATTATAACACCGACAGACGTGGAAGAGCCAGCCAATGGGCTTCCCGAAATATGGGAATTCTCGGAACGCTGATTCTGATCTTCCTGGTGATTCATTTTCAGAATTTCTGGTATGTCTACAAATTCGGAAATCCGCCTTTGGATAAGAACGGAAATAAAGATCTCTACATTCTGGTAGTGAATGTCTTTAAAGAATGGTGGTATGTTATCATTTATGTTTTATCAATGATTGCACTCTGTTATCACCTTATTCACGGAATATACAGTGCGGTAAGAACACTGGGACTTTACCATCCTAAGTTCGTACAGTGGTTTAAGACGATCGGGATTGCCTATTCAATCATTATCTGTGCAGGTTTTGCATTGATGCCGGTGTATGTATTCTTTACTTATCATTAAACAAAACGGTCATGATTTTAGATTCAAAAATACCACAAGGCCCATTGGAACATAAATGGGAAAATTATAAAAAGAAAGCAAGACTCGTTAACCCTGCCAACCGTAAAAAGCTGGATGTCATTGTTGTAGGAACAGGACTCGCCGGAAGTTCAATCGCAGCTTCCCTGGGAGAAATGGGCTATAATGTGAAATCATTCTGCTTCCAGGACAGCCCGAGGAGAGCACACTCTGTGGCAGCCCAGGGAGGTGTGAATGCTGCAAAAAACTATAAAAATGATGGCGACAGCGTCTACAGAATGTTTGTAGATACCTTGAAAGGAGGAGATTTCAGAGCCCGTGAAGCCAATGTTTACCGAATGGCAGAATGTTCTCTGAACCTCATCGACCAGGCTGTAGCGCAGGGCGTTCCTTTCGGACGTGAATATGGCGGGTATCTGAACAACCGTTCATTCGGAGGCGTTCAGGTAAGCCGTACGTTCTATGCCAGAGGACAAACGGGACAGCAGCTGCTTCTGGGGGCTTACCAGGCTTTAATGCGTCAGGTCGGAAAAGGCTCCGTACAATTGTTTTCGAGACATGAAATGCTGGACCTGGTTACGGTTGACGGCAAGGCCAGAGGAATTATCGTAAGAAATTTGGATACGGGAGACATTGAAAGGCATGCTGCCCACGCTGTAGTATTGGCAACGGGTGGCTATGGAAAAATCTATTACCTGTCTACCCTTGCCATGGGTTGTAATGGCTCTGCAATCTGGAGAGCCCACAAAAAGGGTGCTTTAATGGCTTCCCCAAGCTGGATTCAGGTTCATCCTACTTCTCTTCCGCAATCCGGAGATTATCAGTCTAAACTGACCTTAATGTCCGAATCATTACGTAATGACGGCCGAATCTGGGTTCCATTGAAGAAAGGTGAAGACAGACCCGCAAATGATATTCCCGAAAACGAAAGAGATTATTATCTGGAAAGAAGATATCCGGCTTTTGGGAATCTTGCTCCGAGGGACATTTCGTCCCGTGCAGCCAAGGAAAGAATTGATGCCGGCTTCGGAATCGGGCCTTTGAAAAATGCGGTATATCTTGATTTTTCAAAAGCAATCCGGGAACAGGGAAAAGATAAGATTAAGGAAAAGTATGGGAATTTATTCGACATGTATCTTAAAATAACAGGATATGATGCGTATAAAGAACCCATGATGATCTCCCCTTCTGCCCACTTTTCAATGGGCGGGCTTTGGGTAGATTATGAACTGATGACTACTGTCCCGGGATTGTTTGCTTTGGGTGAAGCTAACTTTGCGGATCACGGAGCAAACAGATTAGGAGCCAACTCACTTTTGCAGGCCTCAGTAGACGGCTATTTCATTGCGCCTTACACCATTGCCAATTATCTGGCGGATGAAATTCATACCGGAAAAATTTCACCGGATACGCCTGAATTTGAACAGGCTGAAAAAGCCGTTAAAGATCAGATCAATGATTTTATCCATATCAAAGGAACAAAAACCGTTGATTATTTCCATAAAACACTGGGAAAGCTCCTGTACGATTATTGCGGACTGGCCAGAAATGAAGAAGGACTGAAATACGCCATTCAGGAAATCCGAAAACTGAAACAGGAATTCTACAAAGACGTAAGAGTTTCCGGGCAGGGAGATAAAATGAATACCGAACTGGAAAAAGCAGGCCGTGTAGCCGATTATTTCGAAATCGGAGAACTGATGTGCTATGATGCATTAACCCGTAACGAATCCTGCGGAGCTCATTTCAGAGAAGAATATCAGACTCCGGACGGAGAAGCTATGAGAAATGATGCGGAATACCAATTTATTTCTGCATGGGCATGGAAAGGTGAAAACGGCGAACCTGAACTGATTAAGGAACCTTTAATCTTTGAAGAAATTCAGCCAACGGTAAGAAGTTACAAATAAAACAGAAAATTATGGATTTACATCTTAAGATATGGAGACAGAAAGACAGAAAAAGTGAGGGAAAACTGATCCCTTACGACCTGAAAGGGTTGAATCCCCACATGTCTTTCTTAGAAATGCTGGATACCCTAAACGAAAAACTGATCATTGAAGGGGATGAGCCTGTAGAATTTGACCACGACTGCCGGGAAGGAATATGCGGACAATGTGGGATGATGATTAACGGTATTGCCCATGGTCCTTTGAAAAATACAACTACCTGCCAGCTTCATTTACGGTCTTTTAAAGATGGGGAAACCATTTTGATAGAGCCGTTCCGGGCCGAGGCTTTTCCTGTGAAGAAAGATTTAAAAGTAGACCGTTCTGCTTTTGACAGAATTATATCTTCAGGAGGTTTTGTGTCTGTAAATACAGGTCAGGCTCCTGATGCTACTGCCATTCCTGTGACTCACCAAACCGCTGAGGAAGCTTTTGATTCTGCTGCATGTATCGGATGTGGAGCTTGTGTTGCCACCTGTAAAAATGGAAGTGCAGCTTTGTTTACGTCTGCAAAGATTACCCATATGGCACTTCTTCCTCAGGGGAAAGAAGAACGAAGCAAAAGGGTGCTGGATATGGTGGCTCAAATGGATACGGAATTATTCGGGCACTGCTCCAATACGGAAGCCTGTGAAGTGGAATGCCCTCAGGGAATTTCTGTACTGAATATTGCCAGAATGAATTTTGAGTATAACAGAGCTTTGTTTTTCAGGAAGAAAAATTAGTCTGAGAAACAATAGTAATAAACAAAATGGCGAATTTGAAAATAATCAAATTCGCCATTTTATTTTTTAGAAGTGAAAATTCCCATTCCTATGCATCCATCATCGCCACCACCCTCGCCGGAGCAGCAGAACCGCCCACAATTTTAAGCGGGAATACACAGATTTTAAATCCGGATGGAGGTAGTGCACTTAGATTCGTAAGCTGTTCGATATGCAGATATTCTTTTTCGATTCCTACACGGTGTCCTTCCCAGAAGAATTCCGGATCATTGAGTTCTTTGGCTTTCCGGGCCATATATTTTAGGGGAAGATCCCATCCCCACTGGTCGATTCCCATTACTTTTACCCCTTGGTCAATCAGCCATTCTGTAGCTTCTTTGCTCATTCCAGTTCCTTTTTCTACAAAATCTGATGTTCCCATCATCTTATCACGATCGGTTCTTATCAATACAATATTTCCTTCCTGTATGGTGATTCCGTTTCTATCAAGATCTTTTTTCAGATCATCTACGGTGATGGCAACAAAATCTTCTTTGTGGGTACAGTCGATTACAATTCCGTCCCCATAACACCATTCCAGCGGTATCTGGTCTATGGTTTTGGCAGGTTTTCCTTCCACTACGGGGCCATAATGCCATGGAGCATCAATATGAGTAGTAGCATGAAGTCCCATATTTTTGATGGTATCATCTGCCCAGCCTGTCCAGTTTTTAGGGAAAAGTCTTGATGGAAGTCTCAATGCCAGTCGAATCAGCCAATGTGTTTTCCGGTGTGATTTATGTTTGATTTTCACCCGCATGAACCACGGATCTCCTGCATTGTATTGGATAGGTTTCGTCAGATCGACAAGGGTTGTTTTCATATGATTTAGGTAAGGTGGCAAAGGTACTGAATAATGAATAAGGCAAAAGAGCAAAAAGTGAATTAATATTTTTCATTCCTACTTTAGACACCTTTAGGAATCATTATTTTCTTCGGATCGTTTTCGTCATACATAATCTCAATAATTCCTTGTTGAGGAATGGAAGAAAGCTTCAAAAGGCTGACAACTTTCTTGTAAACAGCAATATGTTCAATACCTCTAAAATCTTTGAAGCTTACCTGAAACATAATTTGCGGCTGGTCGTTTACCGTAAGACCTGTCTGGCTTACACTGATGATATGAGCTTCAGCATTTCTTCCTGAAAAAAGAATGCGTTCTTCTTTTTTATTTTTAAAAAGCTTACTGAAAACAAGCTGAAAAACCAATACATAAATAATGGTCATCACCCCACTGAAAATAATCGGGTGCATGAAGGTCAGAAACCGCCAGCCAAAATCGAAGGATTCTCTCCTATAGAAATAACAGTACAAACCAATGACATACGCTATCAGTAATGTAACAAATACGATTCTTAATATCATTCCTGATGTATTGAACCCTACTTTCTGATCGCTTAAAATAAAATAAGGCTCCTGGGATACTTTGGGATTTAGCAATACTTTTACCTTATTTCCGACATCAAATCTTTTTTCCTTCGGTTTGGAATCGTGAAACATCATTTCATGCTCAATCATTGTATTGCTCAGATTGGGAAATGAAAGAACAATCTGAATGACATTCATATTGGTTTCCGGAATGTATTTGAGAAGTTTATAATCAATGATACGGGCTTCCCTTGGGATTCCGTTCCGCAGAATGGATTTTATTGTATTCTTTTCTTTAAAGGTTTTGATGAAAAGAGCATTGATAAAGAAAATAATCACATATCCCCATACCAACAAAGAAAAACCGAGATATCCATAGCTCACGGCCAATGAATTTCTCGGTTCTGCTGTAAGTTCCTCCGTCATCATATAAATGAAAATAGGAAAAGGAACACAGAAAAAGAAGAGAAAGGCTCCCCAGAAAATGATCATAAATTTCATAGCTGCTATTTTGTAATCAGCAATAAAGTTATGATATTATTATGGAACGGGAGACTTCTTTTTATACCTCTTTTTCGAAATAAAGTCTGTAATATTTTCCTTTATCATCTTCACCCATTTCGATTTTTTGTCGGTCTCCATGGATGTAAATGTGGAAGTTTTTATCTAATTTAATAATGCTTTTGAAGTGTCTCTGTGTCTTTTTTACCGCTGCTTCACTGATCGGGAATTCTTCAGCGATATTCACCTGCATGTCCTGCTCGTAATCGGTCTTAAAATTCACGAAACTTTCAATCACATGCTCGTCTCCCAACACTTCACTCGCAAATTCATCCAGCTTAAATTCTTCTTTTTCTTTAAAGAAATTGATGGATTTATTCAGGAAATCTGCCTGGTCTGCTTTGGAAACTTCAAATTCCTGAGGAAGCTGTTTAGTGATATAATCTTTATAGACCATTAATGCTTCCTGTGTGTGGAAATATTCGTCATCACGCTGCTTTACTTTCAGGAAATCTTCAAACCAGTAATACATATCCCCGTTTTTGTTGTTGTCAACTACAGAAAGTACATATCCGGTTTCTTTATTGTTGTTGTAGATCAGGGCGGCTTTATCAATTTTGGATAAACCAATTCCTTGGTCTTTTTCAATATTAAATGTTTCTTCGGAAGGATTGATTTTCAGGAAAGATTCTCTCTTCTCTGTTTTAAAGATCCCTATTTTGTCCACTTTATCAGGACGGTCACTTTCGTCTTCAAAAAGTACGATGAAAAGCTCCCCGCTCTGAACTCTTGGATTTTCTGCAGCGTCGAAAAGATGTTTTGCAATGTTCTCAGACTCCCAGATGAACTTGGATTTATCATCAAAAATTTCTGATACAGCACTGTAAACCGGGTTATTCACCAGATACGTGTCGCTGTAAAAATGAAAAGTTTCTTCCGATTTGAAAGATCCTAAAAAGTAATCTTCAAGCAATTCTGCCATTCCTTCTTCCAGCTTCAATTCTTCCTGGGAAAGCGTCAGGGAATCTCCGTTGATCTTATTTCCGACTCTGTGTACTATTATTTTTGAAAACATTTTTCTGAATATTTGGACTGCAAAGATATTCATTCTAATCCTTTCTGCGAAACTTAAAAAATGTCATTTTATACTACTCTCTTTTGACCACCCCGTCAAAAATTCTTTGAATTTCCGCCACCCCTCCAAGGGAGGGGAATTTTTAGTCGTTCTTTTGTGATAGAATTACAGCAGGAATTTTGGCTTTTATTTTCAATTTGATAAAAGTCTTATCATTTTGACATGCTTTTTTGTTTAAAAAAATAAACTTAAAAATCACAAAACACTATTTATCAGAATCTTAAATAAATTTCATTTCCATCGGAATACCATTGGCATCATGATTTGAAAACATAGAAAAATGGACTTAAAGACTTTAAACAGACTCGACAGGCTCAGAAGATTAAAAAGTAAAGGACCGGAAACTCCAAAGTGGCTGAAACCATATCATATGCTCTTTTTTGCTTTTTTAACCATTTTCATCTTGGGTGCAATCATCAAAATGCTCGAACACTATCACCATTAAAATATAATACAAAACTATTTACAAGCCGTAAAGGAAATTACTGACGTAGTTCCTGACTTTGAAAAAGAAGTAAAAGAGCTCAAAATTCAAAACTCATACAGCATCATCCGGACTTTCACAGGGCGTATTAAAAATATGATCTGCCAGAATGACAGAAATCTGCTGTTCAGAAGTTTACAGAAAATGGACAAAATATATACTGACGGAGATACGGTACTAAAGAATGCCATTGAGACAACTTTTATCTATTCTCTGGACAATTGCACCGCTTTCTGCAGCCAGGAATACAGAAAAGCAATTTTTAGTCACATTTCTGCCAACCTGCAGAAGGTATATTCGAGACAAATTTACAGTCACGGTATATAACGGTTTTGTTACATTTTTTATCTGTTTCATTACAAAGTGTTTAAATTAAACAAAAACAAAAATAACTCACAATCAATAGATTATGAAAAACAAAATCAGAAAGATTTCAGATTGGAAAAGCTGGAAAACCACCACTAACAGACACAATACAGAGATATTACTCACTCACATTGCTGTGATCGTAGGCGTATTTATTTTTGCGGCCTGTCTTTAAATTTTGGTATACATTTAGCTGCACTAAAAAGTGTTTGAAAAATTCTTAATTATGATGAAAGTACAAATGCAAACTATTAATCAAAAAATAGCTGTTGAATACTTAAAATTTTTCTATCCGCCACTTCGCAATGAAATCACCCAGTTGTCTGTACAGGACAATTTTGCCGGGATCATGCAGGCTACCGTGAATTATCTGAAGGACCTTCTGCAGGAATCGAAGATCAATATCATTGCCCATCATATCAAGCTGATGGACTGGCTTTACAGAAACGGGAATTCTTATGTAAAAGCCATGATAGAAAACCTGTTTGTAAGATCTTTCGAAAGCTTCAAAAAACATGCAAAGATTCAGCATTGGAAACTCCTTTACCAATATATGCCTGTAAGCTTCCAGATCATTTATAATGAGCAGCAGAAGCGGGATCAGATGTATTAAAACAAAAAGCGAAAAGGTGGATAAGTAAATCCGCACTTTCGCTTTTTTACTTTCTTGCCCTGTTACAGGTAACTTTCACCCTATCCTGTTTCACTATACCTGCAAAACCCCTATTTTTGTAAAAAATTACCCATGAAATACTCTTTTTATGCTGTTATGATATCACTGTCGCTGATCTCATGTGGAAATAATGATAATACGATTGAAGATCCGAGACCGGTTGACAAAGAAATGTATCAATTTGAATTCAAAAGTTACGCTGTAAAATCAACCATTCTTTACAGGGGATCATCCGGCAGCAAATCTATGCCTGACGAATCTTACCTGAGCAGCTACTGGAGCCTGTATAAAGAGCCGGCATGGAAGAAAATATTTCTGGACGTTAAAAACAGCTCTATACAATTGATTGCAGGAAATTCAGCAGATATAACGTACAGCATGAAAATCATCAATGACTCTGTATTGATTAATGATAAAGATTCCAAGCTAATTTATATTGGTGATTTTAATAAAGAAAACTCTACTTTTACTTTGAAGAGAACATTACAGTACATGAAACGTGAATCGAGAAGTCAGGGTAATGCACTGACGATTATTCAGAACGTATCTTTCGGTACAACCCAATATGACAATATGTTTGGAACTCTTTTTACCACTCCATCTGATATGACAAAATCTGAAGACCGCGTTTTATGGAGTAATATTGAGTACTACTATAAAAAACAGTAATCAGGATTTTAAATGATAAAAAATCCCTCCAATGAATTCATTGGAGGGATTTTTCTATTTTCAGGTCTTATTTCTTCACAAATATTTTCTCTATGGTCTGCGACTCTTCATTATTCAGTTTTGAGGCTTTCCCTAACTTGGCAATGAAAGCCGTTACTTCTTCAGGAGTTGCCGGTGATCCCAGATTCGCTCCTTTGCTGTCAAAAGAATCTGCCAAAACCTCTCCTTTGGGATTTAGAATCAGCCAGAAAGGAAGTCCGGCATTTTCACCTTTATATTTATTCATCAGTTCTTGGCCGCCTGGGTTTTCAAGGCTTTTCTTATCACCCCTTTCCTGAACATCTACATAAGCGGTAACAAATCTTTTATCAAAAATAGGTTTGGTTTCAGGAAGATCCATGTTTTTTTCCATCATTTTGCACCATTTGCACCATGAAGCATGGAACACCAGCAGAACATTTTTATTTCCTGCCTTTGCTTCTGTAAAAGCTTTATTTAATACAACATCTGCCTTTTCCTGTGCTCTGCCTAACTGAAACAGTAAGAGCGCTGCAACAATAATAATTTTAGAGTATTTCATTCTTAATTTTTTTTAAATCTAAACGAATTTAGGTATTTAATCGTTCAGTTATTTTATTTAACTTTAAATATTTCAAATATGAGGTATACATATTTTTATGGGTTTCTGCTCACTTTTAATCTGGCATGGTGCCAGGCTCAGATTTCTGATGCTGTAAAAGAGCTTGCGCAGCCTTTAAATACTATTTCTTACAAGGTTATGATAAACCCACAGAAGAAAATATCAATTCGGTAAAAAAACAGCTTCAGAAAATTGATAATAAAAAACTAAATTAAAATTTTATCCGTTCAACTTTTAGCAGATCTATAAAATGATTGAAATAAAAAAATATTCTAATCATTCAGGACATCCTGAGCCGAGACGGGTCATCAGATACACTTTATTCTGGTGCCATCATGGAACTGCTGAAATTCTGATTGATGAGAATATGTTTATTCTGAAAACCGGACAGACCGTAACCATTACTTCAGGGCAGTTTCATCAATTAAAATCAGTGGAAGGCAAACTTACAGCATTGGAATTTACCCTGGATTTTTTCTGTAAAAACGACAGTGATATTGAACTTATTTTTCACAACGGGCTCTTTTGTCATTTCGGAATGAATGAAATGATTACGATACAACATCCAGCATTTTTCTCTGAAATACTGAATACCATTGAAAAAGAAATTCAGGAACAGCCATATCAGTATCTGATCTCTACACATTCTCTTGTTGAACTGTTGTTGGTAGAAATCAACCGCAGTAAAATTGCCAATGGTGATGAAATCTGGAAACCGGATGCTTTATTTCTCAAATTCCTTGAAAGCGTGAGGGATAATTTTAAAAACAATTATCAGGTCGCTCATTTCGCAGATCTTCTTGGAACCACAGAAGCGAAACTGAATGAGGTTTCAAAACTCCATACCAACAAAACCGCACAGAATGTAATCTACAGCCTTACGGTTTCTGAAGCGAAGAGACTTTTACACTATGAAAAACTAACCGTAAAGGAAATTGCGTATCAGCTTGGCTTCAATGATCCGTTCTATTTTTCAAATTTCTTTAAAAAACATACTTCGCATTCTCCTAAGGAGTATCAGAAAACAGTAAAAGAAATTTAAAAAGTTGGAAATTTTGAAATGACAGCTGCATACTGACCCCCAGCTTCGATCTTCACTCTTCTTCCCCAAATATTATATGCTTTTTCCGGAATTGTCTATTCTTTAGACAGTGGATTTCCGTGAACTTTGTCCTGTATTTAAGATCTAAAAATTATGCATATGAAAACTCAACAGGAAATCGCCGTTTTCTTATTAAGAATTGCCTTAGCATCCGGATTTTTATCTGCCGTGGCAAGCAGATTGAATCTTTGGGGAGCCCGATCTTCCGGCTGGGAAAAGTTTGTCAGTTATACCGCTGAAACCAATTCATTTTTACCACAGTCCTGGGCATCTGCAATTGCCGTATTATCCACTGCTGCTGAGCTGTCACTAGGTATTCTGCTCCTTTTAGGATATCAGGTAAAAATGACAGCATGGGGCGCCTCTGTTCTCACTTTATTATTTGCAGTTGCTATGAGTATTTCTTTTGGAATTAAGGAGCCTCTGGATTATTCGGTCTTTGTATTCAGTGCGGCAGCGTTTCTCCTGAGCAATTTTTCACGGCACATATGGAGCTTAGACCAGTTTTTATATCAATATCAATAAAATTATATATTATGAACACCAACATCCACGATTACATCGTAAAAACAGAACAAAAAGAATGGCAGCCTTTAGTTGAGAAGGGAATTCATTACGAAGGTATTTTTGTAAAATCTTTAAAATTTGACCCGGAAAAAAAACGTTCTACCAGTATTCTTTTAAAATTTGACCCGGGAGCCAGCTACCCTTATCATAATCACCCTGCAGGAGAAGAACTTTTTATCATGGAAGGAGATGCAACTATTGCTGGGGCCCGGCTTGAAAAAGGAGATTATTTGTATACTCCACCCAATTTTAAACATGCTGTAAAATCTGAACAGGGCTGTACCATTCTTTTTGTTGTACCTGAAGAAGTGGAAATACTTTAAATTGATTACAAAACAAAACCACAGTAAAAGTCTACTGTGGTTTATTAATATTTTCAAAATTGTTGTTTTAAAACCTTAGAATATGATATGCTACGGGATCTGTTATTAAAGGATCGCTTCAGAATAAACTTCAATGATTAATGCTTAAAACAAAAGAAGCCGCCTCACAACTGAGGCAGCTCCTATCCACCATACGTACCAACATCACAAATAACTCATATTCAATCACCTACAATATATCTATACTTATTGTTCAGTATTTATAAAAATTATCGTCCTGAGCCAAGCATTTTTATCCAGATAGGTTTATATACCGTATTGCTAACCCCTTCCACATGATATGGATTAGGACCTTTCTTTTGCATCTTAAGAGGTTCGTCTAAAGCGAAAACATTCTCTGAAGGAATATGTAATGTTTTACAAATTTCCTCCAACTGTGCCGCTGCAGCTTCTTTCACATGATAGGTTGCAAAAACATTTTGAGGAGATGTCATCAATTTTTGAGAATACCAGCCTGCAATCTTTTTCTTTTCTGAGTCACTGTAATCCCATCCTCCTGAAAAGCTGATAATTCTCGCTACAGACTCATGCTGAGCAATAAATTCAGCCATTCCTCCACCCTGAGACTGCCCTGCTATGGCTATTTTGCTCCAAACAGGCTTCCCTGTGCCCTGATTCAGATATTGAGACCATACATCTTCTTTATCATTCTTCGACAAATATTGTAAAAGTTTTGTCAAACGAGGTATAATAGCATCCTGATACTGATCAGGAATAGGAAGGAAAACATTATCACCATAAATACGTTTTCTGCGGAACTCAGCAGCACAGTTAACATTTTTACTTAAATAATCATCTTTACAAATCTGTGAAACACCAGGTTTACTAAAAAAAGAGAGTGCTATAACCTTATATCCCTGATCCAGGGCTGTTTTAAGAAAAGCTTGAGGAAAATGATCAGTTGACCCATTGGTGCCTGTAAGCCATAACAACACTTTATTATTTTTAATGGCACTGTCATAATAAACAACATGCGCACTGTCCCACTTCTTTACCGAAGGATCAGCTTCGCTGGGTTTCACTTTGAGCATTTTATATCCTGAAAAATCAATAGCAGGACTTACCTTTTGTGCTGTCAAAGTTACGGACGAACTTACCATAAATAACAAAATAAATGTTATAATGGTTGATAATGAAGTCTTTTTTTTCATGAGCATTTAGAATTAAAATAAACAATTAAACTATATAAACAAGTGCTATAATATTAAACTCCTAAAATAAAATCTGCTCCCATCTGAGCATGCAGCAATGTGGTATTGAATACCGGCAACTCCAAATCATTTTGTCCTACAATAAGCGGAAATTCCGTACATCCCAATATGATACCTTCAGCTCCCATTGCTTCAAGAAGTACGATCTGGTCCAGGATATATTTTTTGGTTTCTGGTTTTAAAATACCAAGAACAAGCTCTTTCTGTATAATTGCATGAAGCTTTTCTCGGTCTTCCTTTTTATCAGGCACGATCATATCAATACCATAATTATCTTTTAAGACTTGTGAAATAAATGGTTCTTCCATGCTAAATATTGTTCCAATAAACCCAACCTTGCGAAAACCTCTCTTCTTAACAGCAGCTCCTATCGCATCGCCTATATGCAGTATGGGAATCATGCTATGCTGTTGAACATCATTATACACTTTATGGGGTGTATTGGCACAAAACATAACCGCAGATGCACCGGCTTTATATAATTGATGGCAGGCTTCAATCAGCATTTTTGCAATTACATCCCAGTTATCCGAACGTTGTAGTTCATGGATACAATACTGATCAAGATTCAATAAGACAAGAGGAGGGTTTGTATTATTACCAAAATGATCATTAACTATTTGGTTCAGGTAAATGTAATATTCCAGCGTTGAGTGCCAGGAAAGGCCTCCAATAAGACCTAACTTCCTTAACATGGAAGAATGCAAATCCAGATGAATATTCTTAGAATCTGTAGAAGTTTTATTATAAATAGTCATAATTTGATGTTTTATAAATAAAGAGTTATTTCAATTCTATTCGTTAATACCAATAAAATATCATGGAATAACACCTTGGCAGTTCCACACGATAAAGGTGATTAAAAAATCAGCTCACTGGTAAGCATCAGAGACTAAAAACTCTTATAAATAAAGCTTTTTCCATTTACTAATGGTGTTTCTACTCATCTTAAAATGAAACGCAACCTGGGTATTGCTCAGTTTATTTTTAACCTGATATTCTAAAATATCTTTTATTGAATCAATATCATAGGAACGATGCTTCTGATTGAAATCTTCAGTTTTTTTATCGGTTTTAAAAATAATTTCATTAAGTCTGATAATATCAATCGTAGTCAGTTGTTCTTTTTTCAGAATAGAGCGGCAATCAAACTCTTTATCCGGATGTTTCTTGCTGATAATATCTGTATATATTCTTCGGTAATTAGGCGCCTGTGAATTCATAAGTGTTTTTTAATTTTAAATCTTGTATCTAACCAATACTCGCGTATTTATTGATCCATTTATATAATGTACTTTTAGGAATATTATAATCGTTGATAATTTCCTGTTTTGTTCTTTCCCCGGATTCTATAAGTTCCAGAATAAATTTAATAAGCTCTTTGGTATAAATATTTTTCCTGAATTCCGGAGTGGTTTGTTGTTTTTTTATAGGAATGACATTATAATGCATAGAAGTAGGAGGTGAGAACAGAATTAAATGCTGGGTATAAATTCTGAATAAATCATAATCCAGCAGCTTACTCCATTTTAATAAAAGCTCCGAATTTAAATTTTCCAGCGTATACATTTCAAGTATTTCATGTTCACTGCATTTAAAAAAACTGCAGATTCTCGGCATTTCTATTTTGCTTTCGATAACCCTTTGGTTAATAATGGAACCTATATGAATATTTTTAAAATCAATCATAAATTAATAGTAGTATTTTTATTTTTTCTTAGGATATCTTTCATATGATCTTTATTTATTTACATTTCACCTGCATACTATCCTGAGAAATTAATCTGCTATATTGTATTGCAGATGCTATTCGCAGTGAATCCATAAGCAATACCCAAAAGTATATCTTATCTTTTCAAACACATACCTACCTACCCCTAAACTTTGAGGCTGTATAGTAATGGCTTGCGCCCCGTTGACAATATTGATGTTAAATGAATGGAAGTGTGAGTTCTGGTGCAATACGCTGGTATTGGAGAAGCATCATCAGCTCATCTATTATCCGAGCTGCTGTGGGAATTCCCGTTGACGGATTATTGTTTAACCCGTCAACGTTAAATATTCCCTGAGGATTCGTTGTATTAATCCCCACTTGCGATTTTGCCGCCAATGAGGAGATAACAAACATGCCTGTTAATAATAATTTTTTTTTCATCATTTGTGAATTAATTATTTAAAAAATCATTTGTGTGTAAGTGTCATTAATAACACAGTGCAATATTAGAGCACTTGCAATAAAATTCAAACTTCAATCCTACATCATCCATACATCGCCAATACATCATTCATGCATCATACCTTAAACAGTCTGAAAATTCATGAAAAACTAATTACAAAATACTCAATATCAATACATTAAGTTAATTTTATTTTCTTTTATAAAAGCTAAAATAAGTTGTTGTTTTTTTCATAGCTGACAAGAAAGTATTTTAATTCCTTTGTAATCTTGTTAGTAATGCTAAAAAACAGAGATTAGAACACTATTATCAAAGCCTTCGAAAGAATACTGTACATGTATTACATTCAAAAAATTAAGATTTTGATTAATTAAGCGAATATCATCAGGTTCTTACTATATACTGCACAAAGAAGCTAAACAGCAAGCCTGATAGCAAGAGTCTATGATAAGCCCATAAAAAAGCACGAAACATTTTACATAACAATCACATTATCAACACAATGAAAACATCAATCCCTTCACCAACTTCCAGAAGTGAAAATGGCTTCATTATACAGTGATAGAATTAAAAACTTGTTTTTTATGGTTCAGATATAGATCTGAAAAAATGATACAGATCAGTTTCGCTTTCCAGATTTAGTTTTTTTCGTATTCTGTATTTTTTTGTCTGTACAGACCTGTGCTCCATAGATGTACACTGAGCAATTTCCTTTGAAGAAAACCCAAGCCATATCATCGCGCAAAAGGATAAATCAGACTTGGAAAGATTAGGGTTTATTTTTAAGAGCTCTTTACATAATTCCGGATATGCTTCCTGAAATTTAGGAAAAAAATCAATCTTTTTCTCTCTCGCGAGCTGGATGATATTTTCATAATTTTCATTGAGCTTTCTTTTTAAATCTTTTGTTTCTTTTTCTTTTTCAAGAATTATTTTTTCACTTTCTGTGAGCTTCTTTTTCTTTTTTCTTATGCGTAAATAAAAGTAAATGATAATTAAAATAACCAACAGCATTGAAATAACGCCGTACCACAAAGTGGCATTACTTTGATTTTCAAGTTGAGCCTTTTCGTTTTCTCTATCATTATTCAATCTGTTGATGGAAAGATTGATGGCTTGGTTTTGATTAGCATCCATGCTGTCTTTTAACGAGACCGCTTTGTTCAGATATTCGTTTTCTTTATCTACATTACCCACTTTTTTATAAAGTGTACATAATTCCTTATAATTCCCAAGAATAAGCATGGGCCTGTTAACCCGCTTTGCAAACTCAGTTGACATCTTAAATGCATTGATGGCCTGATTATTTTCCCCCTGGCTTCGCAGAAATAATCCGTAATTGTGATAAACAACAGCTCTCTGATATCTGTTATGTTTAAAATCCTTGGTTTCTAAAAGCACAAAAGCCTTTTGAAAGTAATATTTAGCAGAATCAGGCCTTACTTCAGAAAAGGTATAATGTATTCCAATATTAGCAACATCAAGAGGATTCGCATCTATTTTTAACGATTTGTGAAGATAAATAATTGCAGAATCAGGCTGATTAACAGCGTACATATACACAGATCTTGTTGAATAAATATATCGTAAAAACAGGCGGCAGTCACGGTTATCTTTTTTCAGCTTCAAACCATAATTCAAAGCTTTTGAACTATAATCCAGAGCCATCTTACTCACGTTCATCTTATTATAAATCTGGGAGTACTCCTGATTTATTTTACCAAAAAGAAAATTATTCTTGTATTTCTTAGAAATATCTTCAGCTTTGTTTAAATATTCTAGTCCTTTCTTAAGATCTCCTTTAAATATAAACCGATTGGCAATATTGGCATACCCCATAGCCTCTCCTTCACGGTAGCCAATTCGGATTGCTTCTTTTATAATTCCCCTGTTCCACCGGATAAGATCATCGTCAGAGATCCTTGTCCGGAGGACTTCGTTTGTTTTGATCAATAGCGTATCAATATTTCTTTCCGTATATTGTTGCGAACATAATTTCGAATAACATATTATGAAAGAAAATAAAAGTATTTTATTTATTTTTTTTAAAAAAAACATAATAGCAAGTAATTAATTAAAGATAACAAAATACTGATAACAATCTAATAAAATTATTATGATAAGGATATCATATCAGAATCATCTAATTAGTCAAATTATAAGTATTACAGAAAAACACGATAATATATCCTATCCATAATAATTTATTGTACAAAAAATATAATTAGTCCTTTTTTGAACATTAAATTTTTCTTTTTTTTATTTACAATAATCACCAGTTTTGGAACGACATTAAAAGATTTTTTTCACCGGTTTTCACCTCATACCGGTAAGTAAATTCATTTCTTTAGTTTTTTCCATATGTACAGGAACTATTTTCAATATTAATGGTTATGATTAAAAAAGGATTATTATTTTTCTCCTTCAAAAATTTATTTGTATTGGTTTTCTACTTGATTATTAAAAGCTACTCCATCAAAAGTCCTGTTCAATTCATTTTTTGTATTTATTACCTTTTTGCCAAAATCCGGAATTTTGCGATTGTTCCTTACAAAATAATTATATACAATTTTATAAGAGAGTACTGAAGCTGTATTATTTCCATTCTGATAAGAAACAATAATAATAGGTAAAAAAAGTGCTTTTTTCATGTTTTGTGGTATTTAAATATATTTTAAGTGAGTTTTGCTTCACTTTTTTTCATTATGCATAATGGGGCTGTGTATTGGCAAGGTTAAGAAAAAAAACAGAAAAATGCATAATAACAACATACAGCATACATACAACATTTCGTGTTAATACAGCTAAATAAGCACTTAAAATCACCTACTGTAACTTTCATAACAACTCACTGCAAAGGGTACTTAATTTTTCATACGGAAGCAAAAAAAACATGAATAAGTTTGTAAATCAACTACAAAGATTATTATCAAAATATTTATCAGCTTTCCGTTATTAATTTTAAATATAGCAGATGGCATACATCCCGGATTAAAATACTTTTCTAAAGATATCTTTAAAGAGCATTTAAACCTCTAAAAGCTTTTGAACAGACTAAGAGAATTCCAAAGTACAGCATGTATGAAATTAAATACAAAAGAAAAAAAACAAAAATAAATTAATTATTTCACTTAATAATGAAAAAATAAAGTAAAAAATACATGTAAGATGTATGCATGATGTATGAGTGATGTATTAGTGATGTATATATAAAACACCTATAAGCTATAATAAGTATTATTTTTGTTTGAGATAAAATTTAAAACTCAGAGAATAAAATAAAAAAATCTTCAGGCTTTCTTCTTTTTTTAATAATTAAATTAACAGTAAATAAAATAATACAAGATTGATTTATTCAAGTTCAGAGATGTATCCTAAATAATTTTATATATTACTATCTTCAATACATTTTCTGGTCTCGATAATTCCCCTTAGACATAATAAATGATACAGCTACAAGCTAATCCTACAGATTTACTACTGAACTTTTTTAGAGATTAAACTATTGCTTCTGTAACCATAGCAAAATACATAAAGTATAAGGACCTTCTGCTCAATTGCAGAGCCCTTGATAAAGAAGATATTAATTTAATTTAAACTCAATTATTATACATTATGAAAAAAAATTTATTACTAGCAGGCTTGCTAACCACTTTTTCCCTGGTGGCGAAATCACAGGTGGGGATTAACACAACTAATCCTCAGGGAATATTTAATGTTGACGGGTTGAAGAATAATCCAACAACCGGAGTACCTTCCATTACACAGGCTAAAGATGACCTGGTGATGAGTCCTAATGGTAATCTAGGACTGGGCCTTACAGCTCCCGGTACTACACTGGATGTAAACGGAGCCATTACCAACCGTGAAACGGCTTTGGCAATAGCTGCAAATGCGGTTACCATTCCTGCCAATGTGAGTCAGGTACAGCTTACCGGTGCAGCAACTGCAACAGTGGCTATTACAGCGCCTGCGGCGCCTAATGCAGGTCAGCGTCTTATTGTATATAATAATACTACCGGGGGATTTGGAGCTGCCTTGAATGGAGTTACCGTTCCTAATGGAAAAGCACTGGAGTTCATTTACAGTAATTCAGCATGGAGGTCTACAGAAGGTGGCCTGCTTGGTGCCACACCGGTTAATATCTATACCGCAGACGGTACTCTTACAGGCAACAGGATCGTAACGCAAGGGGCTAATACCCTATCCTTTACAGGAACACAAACGAATGCTTTTTCAGTAGCCGGAACTACTTTTTCAGTAGATGCAGCGAATAGCCGGGTGGGTATCGGGACAACAACGCCTACCAACAAATTGGTGGTATTAGGTACTAATGCCCAGCCTACTGCGCTGGGAACGGCAGCTACTAACGCTACCTTAAGAATTGATGGCAATACCAACCATTCGCTAGACATAGGAACCTATACCAGCGCCCCTTTCGGTTCTTATATTTCCAGCCATAACAAATCCACTACTACAGGTCTGCCATTGGTATTAAACCCGGTAGGAGGAAATGTAGGCGTAGGAACCAATACACCGGACAATTCAGCTTTGCTGGACATTACGGCAACCAATAAGGGGTTTTTGATGCCAAGAGTATCATTGGCATCTATAACAGATGGTACTACTGTTGCTTCGCCGGCAAAAGGACTTTTAGTCTATAATTCCAACACGGCATTGACTCCTTATGGAGAGGGAATTTATTATAATTCCGGAACTTCTGCAGCTCCTAGCTGGAATAAATTATCCCCTCAGAAAAGTGATTTTGTATTGTCTCAGGTAGTGGCAGTAGCTGCGACAGCCCCAGTGGATCAGGCGGCAACAGGAGTTGGACCTGGACTTGTTGCGGATAATGTAAATATTGGATTAAGTGCTACAGTAGTGGTTCCTGCTAATTCTACCGCTAAGATATTAATGACCTATAATGTCCCTATGGGTACCTATCCTAGTGGCGCTACAAATGGGAATGTCAATGTTAATGGGTATTTCGGTATCCGGTTTCTTAAAAATGGAGTGGAAGCACCAGAGGGTTCCAGAAAATATGCTGTTCCTTATGCCAGCACGGGTTCTCACATGATGAGCGTGTCAGGAAGCTTCTCTGAAACAGTTGTTAATACAGGATCAACAGATATTAATATAGTATATACCCTGAATGGATATGCGGAAAGTACTGCAACGACAACCAGGTTTAATATGTGGGCCGTATCAGGAGATAACTTCAACTGGGGTAAAGGCTCTCTCAGCGGAACGATATTTGCTAAACCGAACTAATACAAAAAAGTTAATAATTCCGTATAAAAGATCTCCTGAGGTAATTTTCAGGGGATCTTTATTTATAAATCCTTGTCTTTTATATGATTATTGAATGAAGTTCGAAAGCAAACGAAGCATCATCAAATCGTCATACTGTAATTCCGAATCTTTATTACTTGTATCTGCCAGATTATAACTCATTTACCCAGATCTATTCTAAAAGAGATTTTTAATTATTTTACATTCAATTGTGTTGAGGCCAATCAATCTTCTTTATTGAAATGTATCGTTTTATAATCTTTATTGATTATTAATAATAATTTGGGTTTAATATCATAGCTTAATTTCTCACCTGTTTTGATTTTATAAAAGAATTCAGCTTCATCAGTTTTTGTATTTACCAATTTCAACGGAAATATTTCTGTAGAAGTATTGGTTATGGGAAGCATGATGGCAATTACCTGTTCTTTGGAAAAATCAATTGCTGTTGGCATTCCTTTGTTTCCCATATAGGCTGCCATTCCAAAAATTTCATCAAACTCTTTTTTGGAAGTAATTACTTTTTCAACAGGTTTACCTACCCTGTAGGTATTTTTCACAAAATAGTTTTCTGCAGCTTTAAAAGTAATTGATTTTGATGGGGCGGTATTTGTTTTACACGAAAACAAAAATGCGAGGAGAATGATACATATGTTTTTCATAATTTTTAATTTCTAAACACAAATGTATATCAGACATCTCTTACAAGAGCACAAAACAGATACAGCTTAGATACAACATTTATATAATCAATTCATCGTCAATAAAGTAAAAATTGAAAAATCTAATAAAACAGATTAAAGAATTATAGCTTTTCATAAGAGATTTAAGTAAGTAATAAAAACCCGTGCCTGATCCAAGATTAAGCTTTTTCTTAATCTTCTTTTCTTTATTAATAAAATTTCTGCTGCATACAGTTCAACTAATTGAATGACTGGAGCGAAGAAATTTCCAATTGAAAATGAAACAGTAAAAATTAGCTGGAAAGTGTAAGCATAAAAAACCCGCCTTAAACGTTCGTTTAAGGCGGGTTTAAATATTTATTATTATAATCAATAATTATTTTACTTCTTCGAAGTCTGCATCCTGTACGTCTTCAGCTCCAGCGTTTCCACCAGGGTTCTGAGCTCCTGCACCTGCATCAGCACCCGGCTGTTGGCCAGCTGCATATAATTCTTCAGAAGCGGCCATCCATGCCGCATCTAATGCTTCCGTTTTAGCTTTCACCTCATCAGCATTTTTAGCTTCGAAAGCTGTTTTTAATTCTGCATGAGCTGCTTCGATGGCTGCTTTTTTGTCAGCAGAAAGTTTCTCACCGAATTCTTTCAATTGTTTTTCAGTCTGGAAGATTAATCCGTCAGCTTTATTGAAGATTTCAACTTCTTCTTTTCTCTTAGCATCGGCTGCAGAGTTTTCCTGAGCTTCTTTTTTCATTCTTTCGATTTCTTCGTCAGAAAGACCTGAAGAAGCCTGGATCTTGATAGACTGCTCTTTACCAGTTCCTTTATCTTTAGCAGATACACTTAGGATACCGTTAGCATCAATATCGAAAGTTACTTCAATTTGAGGAACTCCTCTTGGTGCCGGTGGAATGTCCTGAAGATCAAATCTACCGATTTCCTTGTTGTCGTTGAACATTGGTCTTTCTCCCTGTCCTACTCTGATGCTTACAGCAGGCTGGTTGTCAGAAGCTGTAGAGAATACTTCAGATTTCTTGGTTGGGATCGTAGTGTTCGCTTCAATTAATTTCGTGAATACAGAACCCATTGTTTCGATCCCTAAAGAAAGTGGAGTAACGTCAAGTAGTAATACGTCTTTTACATCACCTGTCAATACACCTCCCTGGATAGCTGCACCGATTGCTACAACCTCATCCGGGTTAACTCCTTTAGATGGTTTTTTACCGAAGAATTTTTCTACTTCTTCCTGGATGATCGGGATTCTTGTAGAACCACCTACCAGGATCACTTCGTCAATATCAGAAGTTGATAATCCTGCATCTTTTAATGCTTTCGCAACAGGCTCCATAGATCTTCTTACCAAATCAGCAGATAACTGCTCGAATTTAGCTTTTGTTAAAGTCTTCACTAAGTGTTTAGGACCTGTAGCAGTAGCGGTGATATAAGGTAAGTTGATCTCAGTCTGAGGAGAAGAAGATAATTCAATTTTAGCTTTTTCAGCAGCTTCTTTCAATCTTTGAAGCGCGATTGCATCAGATTTTAAATCTACTCCTTCTTCAGCTTTGAATTCGTCAGCCATCCAGTTGATGATCACATCATCAAAGTCATCACCTCCTAAGTGTGTATCACCGTTTGTAGACAATACTTCGAATACACCGTCTCCTAAATCAAGGATAGAGATATCGAAAGTACCACCTCCAAGGTCATATACTGCGATTTTCTGATCTTTATGGTTTTTATCCAGACCGTAAGCTAACGCTGCAGCTGTAGGCTCATTGATAATTCTTTCTACTTTAAGACCTGCAATTTCACCTGCTTCTTTAGTCGCTTGTCTTTGTGCATCATTGAAGTATGCAGGAACAGTGATTACTGCTCTTGTAACTTCCTGACCAAGGTAATCTTCAGCAGTTTTCTTCATTTTCTGAAGAGTCATTGCAGAAATTTCCTGTGGTGTATATTCTCTATCGTCGATTTTTACTTTTACAGTATCGTTTGGTCCGGCAACTACTTTATAAGGTACTCTTGTGATTTCAGAAGCATCATCTTTAAAGTGAGTTCCGATGAATCTTTTGATAGAGTAAACAGTCTTTGTTGGATTCGTTACAGCCTGTCTTTTTGCAGGGTCACCTACTTTTCTTTCTCCGTCTTCCGTAAAAGCTACGATAGAAGGAGTGGTTCTTTTACCTTCTGCGTTAGGAATAACAACAGGGTCTTTCCCCTCCATTACAGCAACACAAGAGTTGGTTGTTCCTAAGTCAATTCCAATTATTTTACTCATAATATTTTATATTTTTTTCTATTTTAATTTTAATTTACACTCTCAATTTCTCAATATCTGTACCATTTGAAGAATTATGACAAAATGACACAAAGCGCAACTATTTAATTGTAGAAGTTAGGCTTAAATCCGATGTTAAGATATTCTGAGGCACTTCTGAAAATATATTTACCAATAAAAAGTAACACAATACATTTTTGTACAATTTGTCACAATAGGATAATTCAATTAGACAATGGTGTAAAATAAAAAAAGGGAAAAAGTAGTCTTTTTCCCTTTAAGGATTATAAAATTAACAGATCTCTGGTTATGGGTTGACAACGGGTAAGTAAACAGAACAGTTGGCCCCATTCTGGATCAGGACTTTATTATGATCAAATTTTACTTCCTGCTTGTAAGTTCCATATCCACCACCCATCTTAAATGCCTGCACAACCTCAATAAAAGGCTTGTTCCCTTTCAGATACAACACTCCATACGGGCCTGATGAATCTTTATCAATTAATTGCCTTGCTGATTTTTCATCTTCAGCATAGATTTTTTCAACGGTACCATTGCTGTTGAAAATGATATAATCTTCATAGGGTTTTTGATCCGATCCTCTGTGCATTTCAAGTTTGGGAGGGACAATGTTAAATTTTCCTTTTGTAACATAGGTTCCCTCCATCATATAGAGCCTATCAAAATACAAAAGTGGAAAATTTGCAGTTTCAAAACCTTGTGTCTTTTTTAAAAGTTTATTTTTAATATGCCTGAGTTCTGCCGATTGACACGAAAACACAGAAAAAAAAGACAGGTAGATAAGGAATCCGATTACTGTTTTTTGTTTTACCATGATGTAAATTCATTTACTGTTTGATACTGAAAATATGGTGCCCAATTATTTGAAAGCATTAAAAATGCAGGTTGAGGAGAAATCCATCGGTGAGCCAGTACATTCTGAATTCCATGTCTGATCCATTCAGAGTTGACCCCTATCCGGAAGTTGCCCCATCCAACATAAGCTGCTCCGAGTCTATATCTTGGCCCTTGTTCTGCTACAAGACCATGGGTATATTTTTCTCCATAAGCCCCAGGAAGATAATCATCACGTCCATATTTTCTCATTTCTCTGTAATCATACTGATATTTTGTTTCATTTTCAGGATTTTCCTCATAAGTAGAGCTATTTCTTACTCCTGTAAATAAGTTGAATCCTGCATGGAAGTCACCTATTGATAAAGACATTGCAGCAGTTCTATAGCTATCATTATTGTCACCTAGTTTTAATTTACCAAATGGTGCTCCATCATTTTCATAAGTGAGAGAAAAATCTCCACTTACCAGTTTTACTATACCGGTACGTTGTTCATGAAGTCCGCTCCACATATTGGTTCCAAGCATAATTCCTAAATTACCTTCGGTACCCAATGTTCCAGCCATAATAGATTTTCTATATTCCCAACCACTTAATCCACTTCCAGCATGAGATATTTTATAGCTTACTCCAAAACCTGCAGCAATACCAAAATCTCCTTTACGGTAAGATACACTAAAGCTGGCTCCTACACTAAATCCTTTTCCAAAAGCAATAGATGGAGAAACAGAAAAACCAAACCCTCCCCCAAGGTCCATAGAATAACTTGGCATTAAACCACTAACCAATCCTGTTGCGGCATATCCTGCAATAGCGCCCCACGTGAGTGCACTGGAAGCTCCACCATCAAGAGCTCCCATTATCGCTCCGGAAACAGCACCACCTAAAATAGAAAGTCCAAACTGTCCCCAGTTCCAGTTACCCGTCTGTATTGCATGACCTATATAACTGGTGGCTCCCATCACAGCACCAATGATTGCTCCCACATACACTAAGACCCATGCAAATTCTCCTCCCTGATCAATAAACATCAGAGGATTATTCAGAACATATCCAAACCTATTATAATTCTGACTGTTGAATGAATCCTGAATAAAATTATCAACAGATAGGAAGGTATGCAATTTAGGGTCATACATTCTTCCATTCATGTGGATAAGTCCTACCTGGAAGAAGTGCTCATGCCCTGTATAACCTCTTTCAAGCATAAGATCCGGAAATCCTTTAAGGATAACATTGGTGCCATTCTGTTCAAGATATACTAAATTTCCCCATGCATCAAAATGTCTCTTTTCTTCTGCTTTCCCGACCTCATCAGAAATAGCAAGAATTGTTCCCTGATAATCTCTATGAAGGTAATGTACCCCTTCCTTCATAACTTGCCCAGTGACATAAAAATCTTTAATATAAGCTGCCGGTGCCGAATACGGATTCCCTGCTATGTAAGTAATAATTCTTGTTCCCAGAGCAGCAGCACTAGGTTTTCCGGGATAGCTATATTCTATAACTTCTACTGTATTATCATCGGAATAGCTTTTATGACGCCCGTAGAATAAGAAAGATTTGTTATAATTATATTCTGAATAGGATCTTGTCTGATGAATGTTATAAGCAAATCTGGCCAATTGATTATCATCCTGTGTAATTTCAACCGGATTTTTATAGGCGTTATAGGAAATCTGCTGCAACTGATTGGCAGGAACAGAGTAATATGAATTCCCTGAAGAATTTAAATTAATCCCTTTCTTTCTGTACCTGTTGGCACTTTCATATTTATACTCTCCTACAAGACTATTGTTATCAATTCTACCAAATCCGTCATACGTCTGGGACTGTGTTCCTGTATTATCTGTCCAAGATATAAGACGCTGCATGGCATCATATTCGAAGCTTTCCTGTATTCCTCCTGATACGGCGGCATTCTTACGTTTGTTCAGCAGCCCGCTGCTATCATCAAACTCATATGTATTGTTTAATATTACCGAATTAGAACCATTTATGTGCCTGCTTTCCTGTAAAAAATTATTTGCACTGTACTGATTCGTAATAGAGACTCCGTTTCCGAGAGCTGCGCTCAGAATACTTCCTTTTTCATTGATATCATTCAGCTGCCATATTATTGTTCCGGCGGTATTTTTTATTTTGTCCAAAAGTCCACAGGAAGCATATAGATTTTCGATACCATAGCTGCTACTAAGCGAGGCAATTAAAGTTTCTTTGACCTCTGTTTTGACTCTACCAAAGCCATCATAAGTAAAATGCTTTGTAAAAATGGCTGTTCCGTTATCTTCTACTCTTTTTTTAAGTCTGTAAAAGCTGTCATATTCATTGGTGTAGGAGTTACTAACTCCATTGGAAGAACCTGTTTCGGCAATTAAAAATCCATTGGAATCATATGTGTATGTAATTTTGATATCCGTATTATCACCGGAAATATCTTTCTTGGCAATGCGTCCGAACTGATCATAACCGTAATCTGTTTTTCCTTTAGGATTAGTTTCATGCAGGAGTTGTCCAAAATTGTCATAAACATAGGTATAATCGCCCCCCACTGAAGGATCTGACAGTTTTGTTTTCCTTCCCCATCCATCCTGTTCTACATTAATAATATGTCCTTGATAATCGGATGATTTCAGGGCTCCATTGGCATAGTAGCTGTAATTAATTACCCCACCATTGTCAACAAGTTTTATTTTATTTCCCCATTCATCTTTAGTGATGGTTTGTGTTTTTTGTCCATCTACTACTGTTGCAGATAACCCGTTATATGACGATGTTATTATTTTTCCGGACGGAAAACTCACTTTCACAACCCTTCCGTAGCTATCAAATTCGGTAACGGTCCATTTACTTGGAGTTGAAGTTGAAAAATAGGGATCGCTTTCTTTGTAGGCGCGGTCCAGAGCATCATAATCTGTTCTTTTTTCGATCCATTTATTATTAATAGAAAGAGCTCTTTCAAGACGTTTACGTCCCCAGTTATCAGTAATTGTTTCCTGAACTGCGCCCGTAGGATCCGCTATCCTTAGCTTTGTGCCATTACTGAAGTCTCCGGAGGTAATCCATTCATAAGTCAGTTGTGTAACATTTCCATAAATATCTTTTTCTTCAGATTTTCGTTGCCAATTGTCATAAGTATAGGAGATTGTCTGATTAAGATGATTGGTTTTTGAAAGCAGTACTCCAAAATCTGTATCATAGGTAAACAGTGACGAAGTTCCCTGAATATCTGTAGATTTTACGGGAAATCTGCCGGACGGGTCATATTGCATTTTTTCCTCTCTTGGCATCATACCTGGAGCAGAAAGTGTTTTCAGGATTGAATTACCAAACGGATCATAGCTGATGTCTTCTGTAATATAATCTGTATTGTTCCCCTTTTTTCTGGTTTGGGTGACCAGATTTCCGCTATACGAATATTGTTCTTCTGTGGAATAGGTATCTGTACCCAGAGTCTGTGTAACTGTTTTTTTAAGTATTCGTCCAATATAATACTGGCTATTGGCAGGAGTGACATTATCTTCATAGTCTACCAGCGTTATTTTTTCTCCTCCATTGGCAACATTGCGTATTCTTTTAGGATTATAATAGGTATCATAAAGTTCATAATACTGGTTGGTTGTAACTCCCGTAAGGTTGTCAATCTGTTGTACCTGTGCCGGAAGATTTACAAAAACTTTATTAGGAAGAAGAGTAGTATTGTAAGTATTTATTGTTTTGGAAATAAATGATGATGGTGCTGTAAAGCTCGCCACACCACTCATCTGGAAACTTTCAGACACTGCTCCTCTCTTCTGTGGATCCTGCAGAGAGACTGACCATAGCGGTTGAGTGATATTTCCTCCATACACCGTAGATACTGCAAGTCCTTTAAAACCGATAAAGCCTAATCCTTCCATATTAACAACAGCTCCTTTGTACTTGTAATCCTGTATCTTCGTTTCTCCGTTGAAGCTTTTTTCAACACGTTTCACAAGCTTTATGGAGGGAGCAATATTCAGATTGATATAAGGATATTCCTCAGAATTGTCTGCAATATAACTTCCGGTACCACCTCCCGTATCTACTGCCGTATCATAAGTGATATCTGTAATCAGATCATTTTCTTTGATTCTTTTGAGGGTAACATCTACTCTATTATCTTTTTTGAAAGAAACATACTTTATTTTATCCCCGCCAAAGAAAGCGTAATCCAGATTCTGATTGGCAATATTAGGATTATTTAAAAATATAGGGGTCCCTTTATTGGTAGCACCGCCATAGGTATGATTATTCTGCCAGCTGTCTATATAAGCAGAAAAATTTGGGAGCCCGTTAGTATCACTGCCCATGTTGTATTTTACACCTCCTCTGTCCCTTACAGTATAATTATCACCATAGGTCAAATATGGATAATTCTTTGCGTATCCGTCTTCAGGAACGTTATAAGGAGTAAGAATGTCATGGTAAAACATATCTGCCTTTCCATCACCATTAATATCCGTAAATGTATAATAGAACTGCTGCAGCATGTATCCGCAGAGGTTATTAGGGTAATTTCCGCCGGAAGTTATGGGATAACATACATTATCAACTTTAGGCTTGAAATATTTAGCGCCAATATCTCTTACTGTTGCTTCAAAGAAATTTCCATTGGATATCAGAATATACCAACTGGTGTTATCATCTGCTATTGGGGTAATAATGTCTGTTTTCCCATCACCATTGAAGTCAGCAATATATACAGGAAACTCAGCTTTGATAAGATTACCGGAGAATACAGCTTTTTGTACAAAAGCTCCGTTTTTCATTCCCAGAACAACAATTTGTCCGGGATTGACAACATAAATGTCCAATACATTATCTCCGTCAAAATCTGCTGCATAAAGTTTTGAGACCGATTGCACGGCGGTATTATATCCCAGAACAAAGGGTTGTTGGGGTGCTGAATTATTAGGATCAAGTTTCAGCATATAAACCGTAGAGCCGTTCACAGTATATCCTTGTGTACAACAGTCAGGTGGCGGTTTTTGCTCTGTACCAGCTGATGCATTTTTTAAAGGCCCGCAATAATAGGTTTGGTTAATGCTGTAAGGAAGTGTAATAGCAAGCAAATCTGAAATACCATCTCCATCAAAATCTCCACTTAAATATCTTTTCGGAATTTTAGAATAATAGGTATTGCTTCCATTGATTACAATACATCTTTCATTGAGCGCAGTGGCAAATTTATAGGAATTCGAAAATGCCAGATCCAATGAATTGGTGGTGTTATTAGGAATATAATTATTGATCTTAACCGTTTCCTCATCACCTAAACCGGTGCTAACACCTGTATCAGCAACCGTACTGACCGCATCCAGATTATAGAATTTGTTATTGCCCAGCACTAATTTTGTTGAAAAAATATCAGTAAATTTTTCAACATTGGTAAGACTTCCTGACAAGTTGGAGTTGGTTACGGCCAGCTGAGTAGAATTGAAGCGATACAGTTTGTCTTTGGAATTAGGATATGTCATGAAATCTATGGATCCATCATTATCAAAATATCCGGAAGTATACTGCCAGTTGGAATTGTCATAAGCCGGGGATACAGCTGTAACAGTTTTTGAATTATTCGTAAGTCCGTTCTCTGTAGTATCATATTCGAATAAAACCGGTTTCACACTTTCCCCGCTTCCATTAAACTGCTGTACGCTGATAAGTCTCTCATAATTCAGGGAGGTAGTATTATAGGTCAGCTGATATTTTCGGAATAATTTATCATTTCCAAGAATCTCAATTCTGTCCAGTTTTCTTTCTGAATGAATAACCCTTGAACTGTATATATAAATTTGATCAGACCTTGATGCGGCTTTATAATAAAAATTGATCTTATTAATATTCTGAGTAGGATTGACAACGGCATTGTTTCCGTATTCAATAGATTTTATATAAATATATCCATTGATGCTTTCATAAGTGAACTTAATTTTATTCCCCTGAGGATCTTCCATGGACACCAGCTTCCATTCCAGAGAGTTTCCTGCCTGTGAATTATTATCTACATACCCGTACTTCGCAATTCTTCCATCAGGATAATAGACTGCAAAATACTGTGGCCCTTCCGCAATATAACCATAGGAAATTATTTTATTGTTTGAATAATTCTCAGTCTGATATTCCGCACCATCTTGTCCGTATATTCCGGATTTCAAAATCAGCCTTTGCCCATCCAGTGTAAAGCGGTCCTTATCGTTGAAGTTTACGGCATCGATAAGTCCGTCATGAAATTTGGTAGAAGCTACTCTTGTCACAGATGAAATACCTGTAATATTCCAGCCCCATCCGGCAATCCCGTTTCCTGCCTGGCTGGAGTAACTCAGGGAAATTCCGGGAGCGATGTTCTTAATTCCGGGGAGTGTAACAATAGGTATTGAATAACTGGCTCCTCCTGTAGGAGATACAGATAGCTCGCCACCGGTTTGGCCTGTACTCTGTGCGTTTATCCATCCAACTGCCCAAAAGAGCAGTGATAAAAGAGATAACTTTTTTCTCATGTTAGCAAGTTTTTATGGTTATTGTTTAAGAATTTTGTAGGTTAGCTTATCTCCTGTATTCAGATAGAAAATGACAACGTACATTCCTATTGGCTGATCTGACAGGTCAAGTATTGCCTTGTTTTCTCTTTTATCAAGTATGAGTTCCCTGTATTGGGTAAAATTATAAGCTACATATTCTGCTTTTTCAATCATACTCCCAAGCTCAGAAGACCATACCAGCGTAACTTTGTCCTTGGTAGGATTAGGATAGATCTTCACCTGATATTCAGGTGGAGGAAACTCTTTTTTGCCTGTAATATCATTTGTTGCATTCTTTGTGTGAGCAGCACAGGTGGCACAGTACCTTCGTTCGATCTGGTTTCCACCGTCTTCGTACAAAAATGTAAGCGTCTGTGACTGCAATTTCCCCGATGCGATTATCAGAAAAAAAATTAATACTATAGATTTTTTCATAGAAAAAAATTTGGATTCATTACAAAAATCAATAAAATAAATCAGGTTTGAAAAGACAATGCATCTGAAACAGAAAAAAACAATCAGATAAATTATCTAAAAAATAGATTTTATTTGTTTTTTTAGATATTTTTGAGAATACAACACTAAAACCATGAAAAACCATCAAAAAACTCTATTCGATTTCTTGATTAAGGAATCGGGCGGGAAGAAAAAGCTTGTGGATATTATGATAGAAAAGCTGGCACTCTCCAATGATACAGCATACAGGAGAATCAGCGGAAAAAGTCATATTACACTCAATGAAGGTATTTCTCTTGCCTCTCATTTCGGAATCTCACTGGATCAGATTCATACCTCCGGCTCAAGCAATGCAGTACTGAACAAAGTACATGATATTTATAATATTGACGATCTTGAGAGATATTTTGAAGCCTCTATCCGAAGCCTGCAAAAAATAAAAGGAGCTCCTGATGTAGAATTTATCTATGCTGCCAAAGATATTCCCCTTTTTTATTTTATGAAATTTGAAAACCTTTATAAGTTTAAAATTTATACATGGCTCAAACTTATGGATGCTGAATTTTTCTCAAAAAGAGTAAGTTTCGAAAAATTTGAAGTTCCGGCAAACATTAAAGAAAAGGCTCAGCTTCTGCCTGAAGTGTATAATGATGTAAGTTCCACCGAAATATGGAGTGAGGTTACCATTTATGCACTGTTGGAACAGATTATTTATTTTCATCAGCTTGATTTGATTCTTACTGAAAATGCCTTGAATATTTGCAATGAGATTCTGGATATGCTAAAACAGATAGAAGAAGATACCATTAATGAAAAAAAGGGAAACAAGGAAGTTAATTTTAAATTGTATCAAAATGACCTGCTGATCATGAATAACAGTGTATTTATAAAGTCTGTTGACCAGAAAATACTGTTTATGCCTTACAATATCCTGAGCTATTATTATACTCAGGATAAAAGAGTATGTGATAATTATGAAAAAAGTATTAAGCTTATCTTAAAGAATTCAGAACTTCTTTCTACCAACAATAAAGAAAGAAATATATTTTTTAACAAAATGTACAAGAAAGTGGAAGGGTTGAAAAAAAACCTCAAATTGCAAGCATAAATTATAATTTCCTCAATTCCCTAATTCTAATTTTTTTAAAAATTAATCAAAGTTTAACCTAAGAAATAGAGGAAGAATCTTTGCGAATTATTATTTTTGATAAAATATACATATTCAGAATGTCATTACACTTTAATCCACGAGATATTACTTGGCTTGCCTTTAATGAAAGAGTTCTACAGGAAGCTATGGACGAAAAAGTTCCCTTACATTTAAGAATACGTTTCCTGGGAATTTTCTCCAACAATTTAGATGAATTTTTCAGAGTGCGTGTTGCCGGATTAAAGCGTGCCATGGATTTTAAGGAAAAAGTAATTGCTGAGTCTTTTTACCAGCCACCTTCCAAAATCCTTCAGCGAATCAATGAAATCGTAATGAGACAGCAGCTGAATTTCGATAAAACCTGGAAAAAAATCCAGACCGAAATGGCTGACCATAAAGTTTCCATTAAAAATTCCAAAAACCTGACAGCAAAACAAAAAGAGTTTGTCAGACAATATTTTGACGAAGTGGTAGAATCCAATGTGATTCCTATTCTTCTTCATGAAAACACTCCTATGCCCTACATGAGAGACAAAAGTCTTTACCTGGGGGTGGCTATGAGAAAAAAAGACTGGCAGTATTCCAGCAATTATGCCATTATTGAAATTCCTTCCCGTTTTGTAGGAAGATTCGTATTGCTTCCAACGGAAGATCCGGAAGAGAAGAATGTGATGTTATTGGAGGATGTGATCACGTTCAACCTGCCGCACATATTTTCTTATTTCGGGTATGATGAATTTGCGGCTCATGCTTTTAAAGTAACAAAAGATGCTGAGCTGGATCTGGATAATGACATTAGAACCAATTTTGCAGAAAAGATAGAAAAAGGGCTCAAAAACAGAAGAAAAGGAAAACCTACCCGTTTCGTTTTTGATAAAGATATGGATAAAGCCCTGTTGGAGCTCCTTATCAGAAAATTGAATTTAACGAAAAAAGACAGTATCATTCCGGGAGGAAAAATTCATAATTTCAAACATTTCATGGACTTTCCTGATGTTTTTGAAAAGTATGAAAGACCGGTGGAAAGAACTTCTTTTACCCATCAGGCGTTTGAGCATGGAGAAAGAGTGACCGATGTTATCTTAAAAGAAGATGTTCTTCTTACCTTTCCTTACCATAAATATAATCCGGTGATCGACCTTCTGCGTGAAGCCGCTATGGATCCGGATGTAAAATCAATACAGATTACCGCTTACCGTCTGGCAAGCAGCTCAAAGATCATCAATGCCCTGATCTATGCCGCAAGAAACGGTAAGGAAGTAACCGTAATGCTGGAACTTCAGGCCAGGTTTGATGAAGAATCCAACCTGGAATGGAAAGACATGCTGGAACCTGAAGGGATCACCGTTCTTGTCGGGATTCCAAACAAAAAGGTACACGCCAAGCTTTGTATAATCAAGAAAAGAGCTCATAATAAAACCATTCAATATGGATTTGTAAGTACAGGGAATTTTAACGAAAAAACAGCAAGAATATACGGTGACCACTTATTGTTAACAGCCGACCGCGGTATCATGGCAGATATCAATAAAGTATTCAATGTACTGAAAAAACCGAAAGATGACTATATTCCTGTTTTGAAAACCTGTAAAAATTTATTAGTTTGCCCTCAGTTTATGCGTGAAAAAATCGTTCACCATATCGATAAAGAAATCGAGGAAGCTAAAGCAGGAAGAAAAGCAGAGATCATCGTCAAAGTAAACTCAATGAGTGACCGTTCTCTGATTGAAAAAATATATGAAGCTGCCAAAGCCGGAGTGGTAACCAGAATGATCGTAAGAGGAATCTATTGTGCCGTAAATCAAAAGGAATTCAAAGAAAAGATAAAAGCCATCAGCATTGTAGACGAATACCTGGAACATGCCAGAGTGATGTATTTTTACAATAAAGGAGCTGAAGATATGTACATTTCTTCTGCAGACTGGATGACAAGAAACCTGGATTACAGAATTGAAGCCGCCGCTAAAATCACTGATAAGAACCTGAAGAAGGAACTAAAAGATATTCTTGATATTCAGCTTAGGGATAATGTAAAAGCAAGGATTTTAGACAAAAAGCTAAGCAATGAATACATAAGAAATGATAAAAATGAATGCCGCTCACAAATAGAAACCTATAAATATTTAAAAGCTAAAACAAACAAGAAATGAAGATAGCAGCGATAGACATAGGGAGTAATGCAGCCCGCCTTCTTATCAATGAAGTAAAGATCAATAACAGAAAGCCTGAATTCATCAAGCTGAACCTTCTCAGAATCCCACTGAGACTGGGAATGGATGTCTTTACTATCGGAAAAATAGGCCCGGAAAGAGAAAAAATGGTCATTGATTCTATGAAAATTTTCAGTGATCTGATGAAAATATACAAAGTAGAACATTACAGAGCCTGCGCTACCAGTGCCATGCGTGATGCCGCCAATGGGAATGAAATAATCAGCCAGGTAAAAGAAACATCAGGTATTAATATCGAGATCATTTCCGGAGATGAAGAAGCTACCCTGATCTATGAAAATCATGTTGCAGAGGGTCTTGACAAAGAATTTGCCTATTTATATATCGATGTAGGCGGCGGTTCTACCGAACTTACCTTCTATGAAAACGGTAAAATGGTTTACGAAAAATCTTTCAATATCGGAACAATCCGTCTTCTCAACAACCTTGTGACTATGGACAACTGGAAAGAAATGAAGGATGAGATCAAAGAAAATATTGTCAGCAAAAAGCCAATTGTTGCCATCGGATCAGGAGGAAACATCAACAAAGTATTCTCTATGAGCAAAACCAAAGACGGAAAACCTATGTCTTTATCTCACCTGAAAAAGGTTTATAAGGAGCTTAATGAGCTGTCTGTGGAAGAAAGAATGACCAATTACAACCTTAGAGAAGACCGTGCCGATGTATTGGTACATGCTCTCAGCATTTTCAACAATGTGATGTCATGGTCTGATATCAGCAGAATTTTTGTGCCAAAAATATCAGTAGCGGATGGTCTGATCCATAATATTTACAGTCAGTTAGAGCATAAAAAATAACAGCAAATAATAGTATTGAAAGCCAGCCATTGAGCTGGCTTTTATTTTTAAAATTTTTCCGCCCAATTGTCATTGCGAACATGGTTCATAGGTGACAAAGCAATTTTTAATCTTTTTTTGTATAAGTATATATAATTGTCAGTTTAAATTTAGCTAAAGCCAATAGAAGGCGGCTCATTTTTTAAGACGGGCTAAAACCCACCTCTATTGAATTTTAATAACTACATCTTTTATCTTTATCTTTTATCTTTATCTTTTATCTAAAGTTTTAAAGTAAAACCACTCTCCCATTCGTCTTACTCATATCAATAGCAAAACAATGAATCCAATCAAAATAATTCTTACAGGAGCGACAGGAATGGTAGGCGAAGGTGTTTTAATGGAATGTCTTGAGAATCCAAATGTTTCTGAAATCCTGAGCATAAGCAGAAAGCCCTCCGGAAAAGCCCATCCTAAGCTGAAAGAATATCTTATTCCTGATTTTCTGTCAATAGACCTGAATGATGAAAAACTGGAAGGATATGACGCCTGTTTTTTCTGTGCAGGAATCAGCAGCATTGGCATGAATGAGGAAGACTACACCAAAATCACTTACGACACCACCCTGCACTTTGCCAAAGCCTTGCTGAATCAAAATCCCGAAATGGTGTTCAGCTATGTTTCCGGAGCGGGTACAGACAGCACTGAGAGTGGAAAAATGATGTGGGCGCGTGTGAAAGGCAGAACAGAAAATGATCTGAAAAGAATGAATTTCAAAGGAGCCTATAATTTCCGTCCCGGATTTATGAAACCCGTTGAAGGTCAAACGAATGTAAAATGGTTTTTCAAACCTTTTATTTGGATTTTTCCTGTTTTTTTTCAGTCAAAATCCTTAACTTTACAGGAAGTGGGTAGAGCAATGATCAATGTGACACAAAAAGGATACCCTACGTCTACTTTAGAAATTAGAGATATTAAAAATTTAGCGATATGAGAGACATGTTAAGAAGAATTATTCTGGTTATTTTTGTACTCTTGCTTGTTACTGCCGTTTCAGGTTATTTTTATATGCAGAAACATCCTTTGGAAGGCAATAAATCCGGAACGATTTTAAACTTTTCAGGAAAATCCGGCAAATAATTTTATTCTGATATTTTTCTTTCGAACATAATTTTATTTTTTATTGAAAACAAACCTATTTTTTAAACATTTCTTAAAACTCCATTAAAATAATTGCAAAACATAAAGTTCATTTTTGTATTTATCTAATAAAATCAATAACTACCTGTTTAAAGGGCCTGTGATTGCCACATTCTTTTTTCAGAGCGGTCTTTCGGGCAGACACTTATTTATTTCATTACTGGAATTTCAACAATAATACTTCACCTTCTTCTACCTTGGTGAATGGTTCTCTTACAGCTATAGCAGAGGTGCAAGCATTGTCGATTTTGCGGGTGGTACCGGACAGAATTTTAGTTTGCAAAATTTAAATGCCAGAAATGGTGATGTATCCGGAAAACTGATCGGAAAAGGAGAAGAACACATTAACAATAAACACGTCCAATCTTTTTACCGGTGTTTATCTCATAAAAACTTCGGAAGAACAGATCAAAAGAGTTGTTGTAAAATAAATTGCCCATTAATTTATAGTTCGGAAGATCCGGAGCTATTTAAGTATAGGTAAATCATTTAAAATGGCTTCATAAAACTTTCATGATTAAGATGATTTAAGATGATTTAACTTTTAAGATGAAATGTTTATATTTACCCTTAACAAAAACCCATTTCACAGTGAAAAATATTAAAATAGCAGGAATTTTAGCGATTCTTTTACTAGCAACAGGAACCGCTTTTTCACAATCCAGAAAAACAGAATCTGAAAAAGGCGTAGAAAAAACAGATAATAATAAGATGGTACACGTAGAAGGTGTAGGCCACAAACTCACCTATACGCTCAACGGAGGAGTTGCAGAAGTAGAAGGCGGCGATAATACCCTAACGATTAAAGGAAGCGCAAAAAAGATCGATGTTTCCGGGACGGGCAACAAAGTGTACATTGATAAGGTGGATAAAATAACTATTGAAGGGGGTGATAATACCGTTTATTACCGAACTTCAGATACAAAATCAGGGAAGCCGGATGTTTCTATTACAGGAGTGGGAAATAAAGTTGTAAAGCAGTAAACATATTTAGAAAGATTAGTTACATGTTTGGATTTGCATTAGATACTGGAGATGATCCTGAGATTATTACATTAATAGATCAAGTCAAGAATATTGAAGGATCTAATCCTATTGTTTATAAAAAAATCAGGCTGGTGAATGTTCATAACATTTCTAACCTGATTTCTGCTATAGAAAAAGCCTCTAAAATTTACCAGAATAATGGTCTTATTTGTAAACTTGATCCACAAAACAATATTATATCAAGTACTTTTATAACCAGCATTAAAATAAGCAAGTCCAAAAAAAATATTATTCTAACGGGTTTTGCGTGGACAAGTCCAAAAGGGTATCAAAAAGCTCTGGATATGAAACTCAATAATGAAATTAATAAAAAGAATATCTGGAAAAGGTTCAGAAAAGATGAACTACAGGGATGGCTTGTTTATGCTTTACATTCTTGTAAACCTGAAATAAACAGGGAAAAAATCAACATTCAAATTGATGGAAATGAATTTCACAGCTTAGATGGTTTTTTTTGCACTCTGGGAGAAGAAATTCACGGAATTTTGGGATACTTCGGACGTAATTTATATGCATTATATGATTGTCTCCGTGGAGATTTCGGAGTAGAATCCATCTCAGAACTCAATTGGATCAATCATAAAAGAAGTAAAACAATACTGAAAACAAAATTTACACAAATCGTTGAGATTTTTGAAGATCATAATGTTAAAGTTCTCCTGAACTGATTTTATCATCGGAAACCTGACGGGTTTTAAAAACCCGTCAGGTTTGGTTAATAGATTAAACTTATTGTTATCAAACAAATAAAAAGACAGGCCTTAAAAAAGCCTGTCTTTTAAAAATATCTCAGATATAATTACTCTACGTTGATTACCTTTTCGATTTCCGGTGCATGTTGTTTGATTGTATTTTCAACGCCTAATTTTAAAGTTGAAAAGTTCAATGAACACCCGGAACAGTTACCTAAAAGTTTCACAAACACCTGATTATCTTTCACATCAATAAGCTCAATATCACCTCCGTCTTTATTCAAAAACGGCCTGATGCTTTCCAAAGCTTCCATTACTCTTGTTACTGTATCTTCGTGCGTTATGTTTGTTTCCATATTTTTTCAGTTCAATTCGGTTTTTTCAAATTTTATTGAAATTATTATTATTTTGCTTTTGGTGAGCATCCTGCCATTGTTGAAATCTTCACCGCTTCAGTAGGAGGAAGATTTTTATTTCTTTCCACTAAGCTTTCTACCATTTTTCTGGCCGTTTCTGTATAGATATCTGCAATTTTAGATCCTTCCTGAAGCGCAGCCGGCCTTCCAACATCTCCCGCCTCTCTGATGCTTTGGATCAACGGAATTTCTCCCAATACAGGAATTCCAAGGTCTTCAGCCAGATATTGTGCTCCCTGGTTTCCAAAGATATAATATTTATTGTCAGGAAGTTCTTCCGGTGTAAAATATGCCATATTTTCGATTAGTCCAAGAACAGGAATATTGATGCTTTCCATCTGGAACATCGCAATACCTTTTCTTACATCTGCCAGTGCAACATGCTGAGGTGTACTTACAATTACCGCACCTGTTACCGGTACTTCCTGGATAATTGACAGGTGAATGTCACCTGTTCCCGGAGGAAGATCAATTAATAAGAAATCCAGCTCACCCCATGCAGCATCTCTGATCATCTGGTTCAAAGCTTTTGATGCCATAGGGCCTCTCCATACCACAGCCTGGTTTGCGCCTGAAAAATATCCTATTGAAAGCATTTTTACACCATAATTCTCAACAGGTTTCATCATGTTCTTTCCGTTCACTTCTACAGAAATCGGTTTTTGCCCTTCTGTATCAAACATGGTAGGAACTGAAGGGCCATAGATATCGGCATCCAATAATCCTACTTTGAAACCCATTTTAGCAAGCGTTACTGCCATATTTGCAGAAACTGTAGATTTTCCTACTCCTCCTTTACCGGAAGCAATAGCAATAATATTTTGAATTCCCGGAATTTGTTTTCCTTTGATCTGACTTTGCTGAATTTCACTAGGTTCCGGAGAAACGATTTTAAGTTTTAAATGAACGTTTTCTCCAAACTCACTGGCAAAAGCCTGTTTCATGGCAGCCTCCAGTTTTTTCTTTTCGTGCATTGCAGGCGAATGAGCTGTCATGTCAATATAAACATCGTCACCCATAATCTGAAGATTATTCACCAAATCGTCTACTTCTATTTCTTTAAGGAAATCCTGAACCTTTTCTTTCGTCAACATATAAATATAAATTGTTTACAAATTTACGCATTTTTTCGGTAATTTAGAATCAATAAAATCTATAATATCAGGTGATAAATCAGATCGTTAAAAACCCATCATTTCTGTTTTTTTATCCTGACACCATACCCGACTACAGAAAAACAACTTATATGAAAATCACTTCTTATCCTTCCAAATATGCTCTGCCAAAAGGAATTTTTACCATTGGAAAAACAAAATTCAAATGGTATGACCTGGCGAATGATCCCGCAGAAATTTCTTCACAGGATCTTAATAATGCCCGGAGGTGTATTGAAAGTGCTGAAGAAAAGTTTCAGAATATTGATGATCTCGGATTCGTCATCATGCACCGTTGCGGAGAAAATTATCTTCTGTTAGTCTGTACATGGCAAAATGAAAACGAATTGTGGGAAAGCGTCTACTATGATGGTTTTGGAAAATTCGAAGTATGGGACAGGAACAAAACCCACCTGCCGACTTATTGTGTCTGGGAAATGGAAATTGTCTATTATGAATCTCAGTCCTGGAAAAGATATCTGGGTTCCGGTAGAGAGGAAAAGGATAAAGAGATCTACCTCAATGATTTTTTTGAGGGAGAAGTGTAAATATTTGCTTCGTCTGACGAATGAAGAATCTCATAAAAAGAAGAGATTCTTTATTCCACTCCGTTTCATTCAGAAGGACATGAGCATAAAAAAAAATTTAAATCCAGATTATTAATTCGCTCTGTTTTTCTCATCAAACCTTACATTACGATCCATTCCTTTTACTTTTTTATTGCCAAAAGTATAAGTTGCGGATACGGTAAGCCTTCTGGCATCGTAATAATTGTTATAAGAATGAGTTCCTGTGGTATAGTAGATTTCACCCAGGCTTTTACCCTGCTTTAAGATATCGGAAACAAATATGTTCAACTGAAGACTCTTTTCCATAAGATTCAGTTTCACACCTGAGGTAAGATTTCCTGCAAACTTCATATAGGAATTTCCGGAATTGGAAGGCAAACGAAACCAGTAATTTAAGATCAACTGTACCGTTTTACCGGAGTTGAGCGATAAATTATTCTGAATATCGAAATCATAACTGTTCCCTTTTCTGGTAAGAGCATCAGTTGTAAAAACATCCGTATTCATATAAGAATAATTGGCAGAGTAATTGGCTTCCCATTTTTTGAAAAAAGTATCAGAGTAATTAAGTGAAACTCCCATACTGTTCTGGTTGTAATAATTTTCAAACGTACTTACCCTGTTTTCTCCTTTCAGATTGGCCAACTGACCAAATGCTTCCACGGTTCTCTGAAAATAAGCTGAAGCCGATAATTTTCCTCTGTATACATAGGAAAGTTCAAAATTATGATTGATAGAAGGCTTCAGGAAAGGGTTTCCGGTAAAATAAGAATTGATATTGATGTACCAGCGGTATGGATTGATCGCACGGAATCCCGGTCTGTTGATCCTTTTGGAATAATTCAGATTGAAAGTGTTATTTTCATTTCTTTTATAGCTGATATAAGCCGTAGGAAAAAATTTCCCGTAAGAATTTTCAGTCTGCTGTCCGGAAGTTAAAGAATTTCCATTGACCATAGAATATTCGTAACGCAAACCTGCTTTTGCCGACCATTTTTCGTTGAACGATCTTTCAAAACTGATATAAGCAGCATAATTTTTCTCGTTATATTCAAATTCATTGCTTTTCAGAGGATCTGTAATATATTCTCCATTTGTCAGATTCTGATAAAATATACTGGAATTATTACTAAAATTGGTGAATTTCACCCCCGCTTCTGTCTTTGCAAACTGATAAGGCAATATAAGATCCGCCTGCCCGGAATAAATTTTATAATCCACCATAGAAGGTGATTTTACCACAAACCTATCACCCGAATTCTCTGTAGTGGTAAAATCAATAGTTGTTTCCGGAGTATTGGAAAAATAATTTCCTGTGATACTCAGTTTATTATCCTGCTTCCCGAATTTCAGATCATAATAAGCGCTGCCCGTATGCTGTCTTCCTGTAGCTCTGTGCTGTGCATCGGTAAGAAGTGTATTGGTATAAATTCCATTCTGGAAATAGTTCGAAGTATTGATGATATCCATATTGGAATGGCCGAATCCGAAATCATAAATAAATCCGATATTGGACTTCTTATCCAGCTGATAATCCAGACTTAAATTCGCTCCAAGCCCGTCCCCGAAATCCCTTCTGTTGTCATTACTTTTAAGGCCATCCGCTCCCTCTATCCAATAGTTTTCATAAGAATGCTTTTCATTTTTATTCTGTCTCAACTTTAACGAGGAACGCAGTTTTTCATGCTGATAGTTGACTGTTACACTGTTTGAATTTCCTGTATACGTCTGCTGCTGAAGACTGCTGGTAAAACTTCCATTCCATCCCAGGTTTTGATTTTTCTTTAAAACAATATTAATTAATCCACTATTTCCCTGCGCTTCATATTTGGCAGGAGGTGCTGTAATAACTTCAATTTTTTCTATGTTTTCGGATCTGAGACTTTTCAGATAGGTAACCAGTTCTGCATCTGACAAATTCAGAATTCTGTCGTTGATCATTACTGCAACTCCACTCTTCCCAACAATGGAAACTCCTGTATTATCATCTACTTTTACTAATGGTGTTGTAGCAAGAGCTTCGGCTGCATCCATTCCTTGTGAGGCAACAGAATTAGAAACATTAAATACGAGCCTGTCTGCTTTTCTCTCAATCAGTTTTTTTCTGGCAGAAAGCGTTACTCCTTCAATCTGTTTTTCATTCTTTTTTTCAATAAAAAAGTCCTGTTTCACTGTTCCATTAATAACAATATCTTTATTGGATATTTCAATACCATCCTGGATAAGTCTGATATTATAGTTTCCGTTTTCTAAAAGTTTCAGGGAGTAATTTCCTTTTTCGTCCGAAATAGCAGTCTGCTGCTTCTGATTTTTTACTGCAATCACCTCAACGTAAGGAACAGCATTTCCGGTTTGGGTGATCTTTCCTGTTATACTTTGGGCAAATGCAGCCACGGGCAACAGCATGATCACAGCAAATACTATCTTCTTCATGAATTATATCGTTTTTAATAAGACAAACCGTAATGGACTTTTATTACATCACTTTTACTGTTTTTCAATATCTTCGCTTTTTAAAATCAGAACATGAAAAAAGGGCTTATAGCATTTTCTATATATATTACTCAGATCATTTCCGCACAGAATTATTCTCAATATGTCAATCCGTTTATAGGAACCGGAGGTCACGGCCACACTTTTCCGGGGGCAATCGTCCCTTTCGGAATGGTACAGCTTTCTCCCGATACGAGAGTTGACGGCAGCTGGGACGGATGCAGCGGATATCATTATTCAGATTCCGTGATCTATGGTTTTTCTCATACTCACCTCAACGGAACGGGAGTTTCAGATTACGGAGATATCATGCTGATGCCCACTATGGGAAATCCAAGTCTGAGCAGCAAAGAGTATTCTTCAAAATTTTCGCATAAAAATGAAAAAGCCGCAGCAGGATTCTATGCTGTCAGATTAGACAAAAATAATATCGGAGTGCGCCTTACCACAACAAAAAGAGTCGGTTATCATGAATATACCTTCAACAATGCGGGTAATGCCAATATCATTTTGGATCTCAACCACAGAGACAAGCTTCTGGAAGGTGAAGTAAAGATTATTGATGATAAAACCATTGAGGTTTTCAGAAGAAGTGAGGCCTGGGCGACCAACCAATATATTTATGCCAGAATTGAGTTTTCAAAACCGATGAAAATTTCAAAAAAAGAGGTTAACGGCAAACAGGAAAACAATCTTTTTACCGGAACAAAGCTTGCAGTGGCTTTTTCAGCTAATGTTAAAAAAGGAGAAAAGATCGGTGTAAAAGTTTCCATTTCTCCAACCGGATATGAAGGAGCTGAAAAAAATATGCTGGCAGAAGGGCAAGCAAAAGATTTTGAAACTGTAAGAAAACAGGCAGAAATTGATTGGGACAAAGAGCTTTCAAAAATTGAAGTAAAATCCGGGGATAAAAACAAATTAGCCGTTTTTTACACCGCTCTTTATCACGTTTTCACACAACCGAACATCAATATGGATGTTGACGGAAAATACAGAGGCAGGGACAATAAGCTGTATACCGCCAATGGTTTTGATTATTATACTGTATTCTCACTTTGGGATACCTTCAGAGGAGCTCATCCGCTGATGACTTTAATTGACAGAAAAAGAACCGCCGATTTTATCAATACCTTCATCAAACAATACGAGCAGGGAGGAAAACTTCCGGTATGGGAACTGGCTTCCAATGAAACAGAATGTATGATCGGTTACCACTCCGTTTCTGTAATTGCAGATGCTATGGCCAAAGGAATTCAGGGGTTTGATTATGAAAAGGCATTTCAGGCTGCCAAAGCTTCTGCCATGCAGGATATTTTCGGATTAAATGCTTACAAACAGAATAATTATATCAGCATTGATGACGAGCATGAAAGTGTTTCCAAAACCGTAGAATATGCTTATGACGACTGGTGTATTGCTCAAATGGCCAAAGTTTTAGGCAAAAAAGAAGAGTATCAGTATTTCATGAAGCGTTCTCAGAACTGGAAAAACCTGTACAATCCTAAAACCGGTTTTATGCAGCCAAGAAAAAATGGAAACTGGTATGAGCCATTTGATCCGAGAGAAGTCAATAACAATTATACGGAAGGAAATTCCTGGCATTATTCATATTCTGTACAGCAGGACATTCCAGGATTAATTGCTGCTCACGGAGGGAAAGAAAAATTTGAACAGTTCATTGATGCCATTTTTACTGCTCCCGATAAAACAACAGGAAGAGAACAGGTAGATATCACAGGATTAATGGGACAATATGCTCAGGGAAATGAGCCGAGCCACCACATTGCTTATCTGTATAATTTCGTAGATAAGCCAGAAAAAACAGATGCAAAAATTAAATACATCCTTGATAATTTCTATAAAAATACGCCTGACGGGCTGATCGGAAATGAAGACTGCGGCCAGATGAGTGCCTGGTATATTCTAAGCTCTATGGGAATTTATTCTGTAACCCCTGGACTGCCGGAATGGCAAACTACCACGCCTTATTTTGATGAAATTAAAATTCATCTTGAAGACGGAACCACAAAAACAATTACAAAAACTACAGGCAGAGCAGAACTCAAAAAATTAGGCTTCGAAAATGTGAAACCGGCTAAAGATTTTAAATCTACAGAACAGACAGCTTCACCCGTAATTGCTGCCGACAGAATCTTTGATTTTTCTACCAAAGTTGAGATCACCCCATTGAATCCGAATGACAAAGTATATTATATGACCATGGATGAGAATGACAGCAACAAAAGGAAAACATTCTCTACTTATAAAGGACCTTTCTCCATCATCAAAACTACTCAGGTAATGGCTTACGCCGAAAGAAACGGCGAAAAAAGCTCTGTGACAACCGCTAATTTCAACAGAAGACCCAATTATTGGGATATTACTATTCTGTCAAAAGTGACTCCACAGTATAGCGCTACCGGAAATCTTGCTCTTATTGACGGAATCAGAGGGGATGTTAACTGGAGAAAAGGAGAATGGCATGGCTATCAGGGACAAAATTTTGAAGCAATTATTGATCTCAAATCACCACAGCAAATCACCACCCTTTCTTCCACCTACCTCCAGGACAGCAGGGCATGGATTATGATGCCTAAAAAAGTGGAATATTACGCTTCCATGAACGGAAAAGATTTTGTTCTTCTGAAAACCATTGATAATGACATTGATCCTAAAGATGAGAAGGTACAGATCAAGGATTTTTCAGTTAAAACCCTTCCTACTGAAGCCCGATACGTCAAAGTAAAAGCTTATTACTTTGGAAAGCTTCCGGAATGGCACCAGGGAGCAGGAGGTGACGCTTACATTTTTATTGATGAGATTTCTGCGAAGTAAGGAAGATGGGAGAAGGAAGATGGAAGTTACTATTTGACCGATTACTTCTTAAAGCCGGCTTGTAAAAATTATAGATTTAAAAAAATAATAAAACAGACTGATATTAATCCATAAACTTTTAGAAACTTCCATCTTCCAGCATCCGGCTTCCTACAAAAAAATCGCCTTCGTAAAAATTCGAAGGCGTTTTTTTAATTCATTCTTTCAGACCATTGTAAAGCTTCCGGAAGTTCCGTATCAGAAAACTCGATGTGGATGACTCTTCTTTTCTTTCCGTTGGTGGTTCGGTTGGAACCGTGAAGCGTTAACGGTTTCATCAGCATAATTCCGCCTTTTTCTACGTTGCAGATTTCTTCCGTTTCTATAGTCCAGTCGATGGTTTCCGGTCTGTAAATGCCTTTTGTGTGAGATCTTGGAATTATTTTCAGTGCACCGTTATTTTCATCAGTGTCATCCAGATGAATTCTGATGGTATAGATGTTTTCCAAAATATTCAACGGAGGCTGTACTGCAAACTGATTCTGCTTGGTTGTCCATGGACCAAAATCAGGCAGACCCAGCTTTTTATCCACAGAAATAGTAAGATCCTGATGATAGGCTACATACCAGTTGGAGGTTTCAGGCTTATCAAAATAAATACTTTTAACCACAAAGTATTTCTCTCCGAAGATCTCCTTCACCACCTGCCGGATGTTTTCATTAAATACCAAATCCTTAATTTCCGGGACTTCTTTTAAAAACTGCCGTATAGCAAACAGATCTTCAGACTTCCGGAAGTTCTCTTTTGAAGTATCTATATTTTGCAGAACAAGGTTTATATCTTCAAGCTCTTTCTGTGAGAACACGTTATTGATAACAGCAAAGCCATATTCAAGGATATGGCTTTTATAATTTTCTAAGTTATTTAAACTCATTCAGATTTAAATTTTGTCTAATGGTTCAGTAAGCTGTCCTTCCCATTTTGAAACTGCTGTAGTGGCCAGCGTATTTCCAAGGACGTTGGTCATACTTCTACCCATATCGCAGAAATGGTCAATTGGTAAAATCAAAGCGATACCTTCCGGTGGAATTCCGAACATTGAGCAGGTAGCTACAATAATAACCAGAGAAGCTCTCGGAACCCCTGCGATTCCTTTTGATGTCAGCATCAATACCAAAAGCATTGTGATCTGTTGTCCCAAGGTCATTTCAATTCCGTAGATCTGTGCAATAAAGATGGAAGCAAAGGTCATATACATCATACTTCCATCCAGGTTGAATGAATATCCTAAAGGCAAGATAAAAGATACTACCCTGCTGTTACACCCGAATTTCTCTAATTCTTCAACCAGTTTCGGGAATACGGCTTCCGAGCTCGTGGTAGAAAAAGCGATCAGTAATGGCTCTTTAATTCTTTTTAAAAGGTCAAAAAGTCGGTTTCCTAAGATAAAATATCCCACCAATAACAGGACCAGCCAGAGAACTCCTATAGCAAAGAAGAAGTCTCTCAGATAAATAGCATATACTTTAAAGATTTCAAAACCATTGGTTGCCACTACGGCTGCAATAGCTCCCAATACTCCAAGCGGAGCAAACCACATGATATACCCTACCATTTTAAGAATCGCATGAGCAATGATATCAAACAGCTTCACTACAGGTTTTGAATATTCTTCTCCTAAATTAGCCAGTGCAACGCCGAACATCACTGCAAATACAACAATCTGCAATACTTCGTTGGTGGCGAAGGCCTCAAATAAACTTTTAGGAATCATATGCTTTACAAAGTCTTCCATGGAAAAACTTTTACTGTTTTTAAGAAGCTCATCAGCAGTAGCTACATCCTGGATAGGTAATTTTGTGACATGCCCCGGCTCAAGCCAGTTAACAAGGATTAACCCGATGAAAAGGGAAATCAGAGAAGCTGAAACAAACCACAGCATCGCTTTTGTACCTACTCTTCCGATCATTTTGATATCGCTCATTTTAGCTATCCCCACTACCAATGTTGTAAAAACCAAAGGTGCAATAATCATCTGTACCAACCTGATAAAAACCGTTCCCAACAGTTTTATATTCTTGGAAAAAGGTTCCGCACTTTCTGGATAATTCACGTGTACAATACCTCCGATTCCTACTCCCAGAAGAAGTGCAATGATAATTGCTATAAAAAGTTTATTCTGTCCTTTCATATATATAGTTCAATTTGCGCAAATATAATGGTTTTTCAATTGGCAGAAGATTTTCTTCAATAGAGATGATTTTTACATTAATTTTTTAATCTCTGAAAATTAAAATCCTGGTTTAGAAAATATTGTAAAAAAATTTAAAAACATTTATTGAATTTTTATTCCTTTGGTACAAATTTTATTATTACATTTGAGTGTATAACAACATTAATAAATATACAATATGAAAAAAACTATTGCAATGGCTGCATTAGCTGTAGCTGTATCTTTCGGTGCTATTTCTTGTAAGAAGAAAGTTTCTGATGCCGATCTTCAGACTCAGGCTACAACTATAGTAACTTCTAATCCCAATGCTTCTGTTGAAGTAAAAGATGGTGTAGCTCACTTAAGCGGTACTTTCGCAGATCAACAGTCTAAAGATGCGATGATTGCACAATTAAAAGCAATCAGCGGAGTAAAAGACGTAATGGATATGTCTACTATAGCAGCTGCTCCTGCACCTGCAGCCCCTGTTGAAACAACATCTGCTGTAGATCCTGCTGTTCAGAAAAAAGTTCAGGATGCGGTGAAGGATTTCCCATCTGTAAAAGTAGAAGTTGTAAACGGACAGCTTACGCTTACAGGAAATGTTTCCAGCTTACAGGCAAGAAAAATCAAAGAATCTGTAGATGCTTTGAAAATCGGAAAGTATAATAACAACCTAATCGTAAAATAATTTAAGATGAGCGAATTACAAGATAAATATTCAAGTGTAGTTTCAGCGGCACAGTCTGCGGGGATCTCAAATCTTCAGGTTCAGGAGCAGGATGGTATTCTTTATGTTTCCGGAAATGCTTCTAATACTGCGGCTAAAGATGCTATATGGAATGCTCTGGGAGCTATTGATTCTACTTATTCTGCGTCAGATATCAATATTGATGTACAGGTTGCAGGTCTTACTTCGGGAGCTTCTTTAACGGTTGCCACTGAAGAATCTAATCTTAACATCAGACAGGAACCTTCCACTGAAGCTGCCGTTGTAGGCAAAGCTGCAAAAGGTTCTTCTGTAACACTGATTGAGCAGACTTCTGATGACTGGTGGAAAGTGAAAAATGCTGACGGCCAGGAAGGATATGCTTATTCAAGATATTTAAGAGCATAAATTTTATTAAAAAATAATAAAATTTCACAAAAAAAGCATAGAAACATCCCAATTTTGGGATGTTTTTATATTTTTACGGCTCTGAAAAAAAACTAATGAAGAAAACTCTGCTGCTATTGACTTTGATGTTCACAGTCATTACTCTGCACGCCCAAAAACTACACATTGACGGAAAAATATCCGATTCTGAAAAGAAAGCGATAGAAAATGCCACCGTTTATCTTTTGAAAGAAAAAGATTCTTCGATTATCAACTATACGGCAACCAATAAAGAAGGTAAATTTTCTCTGAAAATTGATGACATGAAAGAACCTTCCATCCTTAAGATTGACGCTGATAAATTATCTTCTTATTCGAAAAAATTTGAGAAAATAGATCAGTCATTATCTCTGGGAGATATTCAGCTTGAGAAACAGAGCATTGTGAATAATATTGATGAGGTAAAAATTACGGTTTCTCCGGTAAAAATCAAAAAAGACACTATTGAATTTAATGCAGCCGCTATCAAAGTGCGTCCTGACAGTAAAATTGAGGAACTTCTGAAGCAGATCCCCGGCGTGGAAATCAGCAATGAAGGAAAAATTACAGTTAACGGGAAAGATGTAGATCAAATCATGATCAACGGAAAACCTTTCTTTGATAAAGACGGTAAAATTGCTCTTCAGAATTTACCCGCAGATATTATCAAGAATATTCAGTTTACCACCACCAAAACAAAAGAGGAAGAGCTCAGCGGAAAAGCAGCTAAATCTCAGAATACCACCATCAACTTTACTATTGATGAAAAGAAAAATAAAGGTTTACTGACCAGAATTACCGTTGGCTATGGATCAGACAAACGGTATGAAGCAAGCGGACTGGCGAGTTATTTTAAAGGTGATACGAAAATAAGTCTGTTAGCTTCTTCCAATAACATCAATTCACAGGGATTTTCCAGAGATGAGGTTTTTGACAGTATGGGGAACGGACGAAATGCCTGGATGATGCAGGGGGGGACTTTCTCAACAGTAGGAAACGTGACTTACTTTAACCAGGGAGGTGGCACGAAAGGAATTCAAAGGTCTACAACAATTGGGTTAAACTACAGTGACAAGCTGGGAAAAGATGCCGATCTGGATTCCTTCAGTCTGATGCATTCTGATTCCAATACGGAAACAAGATCCAAAGTTTCAAAATCTACCCTTCTCCCCAAATACACCCTTCAGACCAATTCTGAAAGTAATGGAGAAAATGAATCCAAACAATACAGCTTTGATACTTCGGCTAAAATTAAACTGGATTCTATGACGAGTATCTACCTTTCTCCAAGATTTACTAAAAACAGCAGCTTTAGTTTCAATAACTCAAGATCCTCTTCTTTAAGGAATGACAGTCTTCTGAATAAAAGTAATGCTTATTCAAGTAATGACTCGGAAAGCAATTCATTTAATCCTTATCTCTATTTTTCAAGAAAGTTCAAGAAAAAAGGCCGTTCGATTTCAGCCAATATGAACAGCTCCATTTCAGAATCTAAAAGGGATAACCTGAACCAGTCTCAAAACACATTCTATCAAACTAATGAAACAACAACAGACAACAGGGACCAATTAGCCCGGAATAAAAATCAGAACAGCAGTTTTAATTTCACTGCCGGATATACAGAACCTGTTTCCGATTCTTCAAGTGTAAGTTTTGAACTAAAATATGGAACCAGATCTGTCAGAGATTTAAGAAATGTAAACGATTTTGATCATACGACCGGAGATTACACTAAATTCAATCAGCTGTTATCCAACAATATGAAGCAGAGAATCAATCAGATCTCTCCTGAGTTCACCTACCAGCTCAATAAAAAGAAACTGAATTTCTGGGCTTCCATGAATCTTGACATCTCAGACATGAAAGTAAGCTCTATCTATAACGGACAGCAATATGATTTACAGAAAAATTTTGTACTGCCCCAATATAATGTCAATCTTAACTATCAGCTGGGAGAAGGAAAATACTTGAGTTTTTACAACTACTCCAATTTCACCATTCCCACCGCAGAACAGCTTACTCCCTATAAAGATGAATCAAACCCTTTGATTACCTATCAGGGAAACCCTGATTTGAAAAATACCTGGATCAATAATCTTTATCTGTATTTCAATAATTATAATAAAGTAAAAGACCTCAGTTACTATTTCAATATTGGTTTTACGTACAGAAATAATGACATCATCAATTTTTCTACCTATGATAATGCAGGGAAACAGGTGATCACTTATGATAACATAAGCGGAAATAAAAGCATCAATGCCGGCGGAGGTTTCAGTAAAATATTAAAATGGAAGAATAATAAACTTACTATTAACCCAACATTCACCATGAATTATGCTTACAACAATGGTTTTATTGACGGACAGGCTTTTACCAGCAACTCATATAGTCTGAACCCAGGTCTAAATCTCACTTATGAAATCAAGGATAAAATGACGATTAAGCCCTCTTACAGACTTGGATACAGGTTTTCAAATTATACCAATTACAATGTAACAAATGTAAATACAGCCAATCAATCCTTAAAACTGGAACTGACCAATTATATGCTGCAGGGCAGATTTGTATTTGGAAACGATTTTGAATACAATACCAATTCCAATATTGCTCCGGGCTTTAAAAAGGATTTTTACTTCTGGAATACCAGCTTTGGATATTCATTCTATAAAAAGCAGTTTACGGCAAAGGTGAAGATCTACGACGTTTTAAATCAAAATCAAAGCGTGAGAAGAACCATCACCGATTCTTATTTCGAAGACCGTGAAGACCTGATCCTGAAACGATACATCATGTTCTCCATCAGCATGAAACTGAATAAGTTCGCAGGAAAAAAGATGCAATAAATCAACACCATACTTTTATATATATATTTTTGATAATGGCCGGATCTTTCCGGCTATTTCTATGAATAACCTGAAGTTCAACCCTGAACTCCATTACCACTGGACGTAACATTCCCCTCCTTTGGAGGGGTGTCGAAAATTCAAAGAATTTTTGACGGGGTGGTTTTTTACAACAACCTTTTAAACAAGATGTATCAATAAACCTATTTTTATTTTTAAATTAGCCGTAAATTTTTTTTATGAAAATCCATATTTCAGTATTATGTATTCTTTTTTTCATTCTTGGAAAAGCTCAGAAAACGGAACCGAAAGGTACTTTCGTTAAAGACAATTTCACCAAGAAAGAATTTTATATTCCCATGCGTGATGGAGTGAAGCTTTTCACAGCGGTATATATCCCGAAAGATATATCCAACAAAAACAAATATCCGTTTCTGATGCAGAGAACCTGCTACAGCGTTGCACCTTACGGAGAAAATGAATATAAAACAAAGATAGGTCCCAACACTTATCTTATGAAAGACAAATATATTTTCGTCTATCAGGATGTACGCGGAAGATATATGAGTGAAGGTACTTTTACCAATATGACGCCGCAGGTGGAGCGTAAAACAAAAAAAGATGTTGATGAAAGTACAGATACCTATGATACTATTGAATGGCTGTTGAAAAATGTCAAAGACAACAATGGTAAAGTAGGTCAGTTCGGAACATCATATCCTGGATTCTACACCGCTGTAGGAACCTTATCGCAGCATCCGGCTTTGGTGGCTTCTTCACCTCAGGCCCCTATTTCTGATTTCTGGAATGATGACTTCCTTCACAACGGAAGATTTATGCTGGCCTATTTCAGAACATTTCCCGTTTTCGGGGTTCAGAAAACAAAACCGGAAGATAAAGCCTGGTATATGGATTCTTTCATCAAACAAACTTCCGAAGATGGATTAAAGTTTTACAGAGATCTTGGTACACTGAAAGATGGCTACGAAAAATATTATAAGAATAATTTCTTCATGACAGAAATTATGAATCATCCCAACTATGATGAATTCTGGCAAAAAAGAGGTCTTCTTCCTCACCTGAAGAACATCAGCCATGCTGTAATGACTGTCGGCGGATGGTTTGATGCAGAAGACCTTTCCGGACCCTTGAATATTTATAAAACCATCGAAAAAACAAGCCCGAAAGCCAAAAATACAATTGTAATGGGGCCATTCTCTCATGGTGGCTGGTCCCAGGAGCAGGGAAAACATTTCCACAGTGAAACCTATTTTGGGGACAGTATTGCAACCTATTATCAGAAAAATATTGAAACAAAATTCTTCAACCACTATCTGAAAGGCAACACCAAAGAAGACGCAGGACTTCCTGAAGCGCTAATGTATGATACAGGCGCTAAAGAATGGAAAGAATTTGCTTCTTATCCCCCTAAAAACGCTCAGAAAGTGAATTTCTATTTAGCAGATAAAACCTTAAAAAAAGCATCAGGACAAGGATATTCTGAATATTACAGTGATCCAAACAATCCTGTTTTAAGTTCTGATCATTTGAAAGATTTTAATGGTTTCACCCCGAAAAATTATATGTCGGAAGACCAGAGGTTTGCGGTGGGAAGACCTGATGTATTAACGTTCACAACGGATGTACTGACTGATGATATTACGTTTGCCGGAGAAATCATGGCCAAACTGAATATTGCTTCCACTTCCACCGATGCTGATTTTGCCGTTAAACTAATTGATGTTTATCCGGAAGATTTCAAGCCCGCAGAAAAGAAAGATGGCGTTATCTATGGCAACTATCACCAGATGGTAAGAAGTGATATTATGCCTGCAAGATTCAGAAATACGAGAGAAAAGGGAGAAGCTTTAGTTCCTAACCAGAAAACAGCCGTTAATTTCAGACTTCAGGATGTAGTTCATACCTTTAAAAAAGGACATAAAATCCAGATCCAGATCAGCAGTACGTGGTTCCCGCTTTTCGCTGTCAATCCGCAGAAATTCATGGATAATCCGAATTTTGCCAATAAAGAAGATTATACCAAAGCATTTATTAAAATATATGATGACAGCTCTATTGAAGCTGAAGTTTTAAAATAAATTGAAAAAGCTGTTCGTTTGAACAGCTTTTTTTGTTTTTGAGAACTTGAAGTTTATTTTAGGTTTTGGCTAAAGCCGAATGAATTGGTTCTTTTATTCAAGTGGGCTAAAGTCCACTTCTATTGATGGAGATGATCAGGTTAAAAAGAAAATTCACCTCCCACTGATCACACAGATTTTCACAGATGACAGGAGTGAAGACTGTATGAATGGCTTAATATTCTAGATTTCTCTATTCTTCAATGGTTCTGAAGGTCAGGTTTACCCTTGGAGTTTTCACTTTTGTAGTGGGAGGAAGCCTGTGAAGCCAGTTGTCCTGAGTGGTTCCTTTCATAACCAACAGACTGCCGTTTTCCAGGAATATTTCGACCTTTTCTTTGGTAGTTTTATGTTTAAATAAAAATTTTCTTTCCGCTCCAAAGGTCAGGGAAGCAATTGCTCCGTGTTTTTTCAGATCCGTTTCACCATCACTGTGGTAAGCCATGCCTTCGCTTCCGTCGTGATATAAATTGAGCAGACATGAATTATAGGTTTCGCCTGAAACTTCTTCACATTTTTTCTTGAGTTCCAATAATTCCGGAGTCCAGAATTTGGCATATTTTGTTCTTTTCGAATAGGTGTATTCAAAAGCTTTTTCTCCAAACCAGGCGACTTTCCTTTTGGTTAAAATAAGCTTTCCAAAAATTAGTGCTTCATCATTCTCCCATGGAATCTGGTTGAGCAGATAGTCATAGTAAAAATCTGATTTTTCTTTGGAGAAAACCTTGCCGTAATAATGAACGGTTCCGTCGTGAGGAAGGATATTGAGTGGATAATCGGATATTTCTTCGAAGAGACTCATCATAGTTTTTTTAATTAAATGCTTTTATATTTAAACACAAATAACACCAATGTTTTTCACAAATGACACGAATTTTTATATCAATAGGAACGGACTTTAGTCCGTTTATTAAATAATTCAACAATCCATTGGCTTTAGCCAAACTTAAGTTTAACGGATAATTTTAATCTGATCTTTTATAAAATCTTCTGTGTCTTTTGTGGTAAAAAGGTTATGAATAAATACGCGAGCCTTCCCAGCCTACTATCAGCTGCTTCCTGTCACTTCCCCAGCGGTAATCGCCGAGATGTCCGGTAGACTGAATAACACGGTGGCAAGGGATAAGAAATGCCACAGGATTACTTCCAATAGCCGTCCCAACAGCTCTGGATGCTTTAGGGTTTCCAATTTTTTCCGCCAGGCTGCCATAAGTTGACAATTTCCCCATCGGAATGGTCAACAGACTTTCCCATACTTTCAGCTGAAAATCGGTTCCTTTTAAGTGTAATTTTATCGTATTGAGTTTTGTCCAGTCTTTATCGAATATGGATAGTGCATTCTTTTGAAGAGCATCCTGTTTTTCAATAAAAGAAGCATTGGGAAACTTCTGTTTCAGCTCCCCGAATGCTTTTTCTTTATCGTCTTCAAAAGCCATATAGCAGATTCCTTTTTCTGTGGAAGCTACCTGTATATTTCCGAACGGGCTTTCGGAAAAACTGTAATAAATACTGAGGCTTTTTCCACCGTTTTTATATTCTGCCGGAGACATCCCTTCTATCTTTACAAACAGATCATGAAGCCTGCTCGTACTGGAAAGTCCTGTCTCATAAGCGGTATCAAACAAACTTGCTTTTTCTTCTTTCAATAAATTTTTAGCATGTTCAAGACTGATGAACTGTAAAAATTTTTTCGGACTTGTTCCTGCCCAATCTGTAAATATCTTCTGAAAATGGGCCGGACTCAAGTGAATATTCTCTGCCACTTCCTCCAAACTTGGCTGAAGCCTGAAATTGCTCCGGATATACGCTATCGCTTTAGCAATCCTGTTATAATCTATCTGACTTTGTGTGGACATAGTATTGTTATTTTACCTCACAAATTTCCAAAGAATATACGGCAGAAAAAATCCGATTCTTGCGAAATATTAGTTGTTGTTATAAATATCGTAGTAAGCAAGCATTTTGTAATATAACTTCGCAGATAAGAAAGCGGTGGGCTTAGCCATTGGAGAATCCATTAATTCTACAATATCGAATGCTACTACATTACATTTTTCGAATACTTTTCTTAATAATTCCAGGGTCGGATACCATTGTAACCCACCCGGCTCAGGAGTTCCTGTAGATGGAGCAATAGAAGGATCGAATGCATCCAGATCTATAGTAATGTACACATTTCCTGATACTTTCTCCAGTACATCATTGATCCAGTTTTCGTTGTTTGCGATTTCGTGAGCAAAGAATACTCTTCCTTCCGGTAAATATTCCACTTCCTCAGCATCCATAGAACGGATTCCCACCTGTACCAGGTTATGCTTTTGATTCGCTTCAAAAACTGCACACGCATGGTTTGAAGTAGAGCCGTGGAACTCAGGACGTAAGTCTGTGTGGGCATCTAACTGAAGAACGGTAAGGTTTTCAAATTTCTCTCCTACAGCACGGATAGAACCGATAGAAACAGAGTGTTCCCCACCAAATAGGGTAAATAATTTCCCTTCATTGTTCAAAAGCTCTTTTGTTTTCTGATAAACAGCTTCTGTCATTGCTTCAGGAGTAGAATTCTCAGAAACTTCTCCCGCCAGGTAAACTCCCTGTAAATAAGGCTCTGTTTGAGTTTCAATATCATAAAGCTCCATGTTTTCAGAAGCGTTTAAGAATAATTCCGGACCTTTATCAGCTCCTTTACCCCATGTTGAAGTTCCATCGTAAGGAACAGTTACCAACATTACTTTCGAATTCTCTAACGTTGCGTTTTCTTCGGGAATTCCTGCGTATGTCTTCATATATAATTATTAATTAAAAAATTAAATGATTCAAAGATTAAATGATTCCACAAAGATACAAAATAGTACTTGAGTTATAAGTAAAGAAAGGTTTGTTATCAATTTTTAACCTTCATTCTGATTTTTAAATTTTTAAATCTTTTAATGTTTAAATTTTAAAAGTTACTTTTGTACAAAACTCATTATATGCCTTTAAAAGCTGTTCTTTTCGATATGGATGGTGTGATTGTAGATACAGAGCCATTGCACAGAAAAGCTTATTTCAAAATGTTTGATGAACTGGAAATTGCTGTTTCTGAAGAGCTGTACACTTCTTTTACCGGAGCATCCACCAAAAGAGTTTCTGAAACTCTGATTAAGGAATTTAATTTAAATCAGACTTACGAATCCATTGCAGGAATCAAAAGGTCTCATTTCAAAGATTATTTTTATAATGATGATGAGTTTGATTTAATTCCGGGAGTAAGACAACTGATTGAGCATTATCACGAAAACGGAATAAAACTCATCCTTGCTTCATCTGCTACCATGGTAACGATCAATATGGTTTTTGAAAAATTCGGCTTGGAGCAATATTTCAGCGGAAAGATCAGCGGTGCGGACTTAAAAGAATCAAAACCTCATCCTGAAGTTTTTTTACTGGCCGCTGAAATGGCAGGAGAACCCGTTGAAAACTGTATGGTGATTGAAGATTCTACCAACGGAATTCTGGCTGCACACCGGGCCAAAATTTTCTGCGCTGCGTATAGAAGTCCGCATTCAAAAAATCAGGATTATACATTGGCAGACACCGTAATCACTGATTATGAAGAATTAGAACTGGATAAAGTTTCAAAATATTTTTAAGTAACAAAGCTCTCAGAAAAATCTGAGAGCTTTTGTTTTGTATACGTTTTGGCTAAAGCCAGTTGATTTTTTTTTCTTGATTAAACGGGCTAAAGCCCGTTCCTATTGATTAAAGCCTTATTTATAACCAAGAAGTTTCAGGATATCTTCCGGCTCCTGTTTTTCGCGGAAAATTTCGTATTGCAGTTCCCCGTTTTCATCTTTCTGGATCAGGACGTGTCTCGGCTGAGGCATCAGACAGTGATGTACCCCACCATATCCTCCGATGGTTTCCTGATAAGCTCCGGTGTGGAAGAAACCGATATACAAAGGTTTTGTATCACTGAAAACAGGTAAATAAATTGCGTTGGTATGTTGTTCCGAGTTATAATAATCATCTGAATCACAAGTCAGCCCTCCTAAGAATACTCTTTCATACGTGTCTTCCCAACGGTTTAGCGGAAGCATGATAAAGTGTCTTGAAATGGCCCATGTATCAGGAAGAGTGGTCATGAAAGAAGAATCAATCATATTCCACTTTTCTCTGTCATTCTGACGTTTCTGAGAAATGATTTTGTAAAGGTTCGCTCCACTTTCTCCAACAGTAAAGCTTCCGAACTCAGTGTAGATATTCGGTTCCTCTACTCCTTCTTCTTCACAGAATTTCTTGATCTGAGACACAATCTCTTCTACCATATACTGATAGTCATAATCAAAGTTCAGGGAAGTTTTGATTGGGAAACCACCTCCAATGTTCAGTGAATCCACTTCAGGAGCAATTTTTTTCAAACGTGCATATACACGAAGACATTTATATAATTCGTTCCAGTAGTATGAAGTATCTTTAATCCCGGTATTGATGAAGAAATGAAGCATTTTCAATCTTGCATTCGGGTGTTCAGCAATTTTCTGGCTGTAGTATGGAATAATATCTTTATATCCTATTCCTAATCTTGAGGTATAGAATTCGAACTTCGGTTCTTCTTCTGATGCGATTCTGATTCCGATATTAAAGGTAGAATCGATGCTTTCTGTAAGTTTATCCAATTCTCTGTAGTTATCAAGAATCGGAGTAATATTTTCAAAACCGCTGTTGATCATATCTGAAATTTTTGTCAGATAATCATCAGTTTTAAAACCATTACAGATGACTTCAATGTTTTTATCTACTTTCTGATTTTCATAAAGAGATTTTACAATATCCATATCATAGGCAGAAGATGTTTCTATTGAGATATCATTCTTCAGGGCTTCTTCCAATACAAAATTGAAATGACTGGATTTTGTACAGTAACAGTAGGTATAATTCTTTTTATATTCGGTTTTTTCAAAAGCTTCTTTAAACCAGCTTTTAGCTTTCTGAATATTTTGGGAAATTCTCGGCAAGTAGCTAATCTTTAGCGGAGTGCCAAATTGCTCTACAACGTCCATCAGAGGAACATCGTGAAACAACAAATTGTTCTCAGAAACATTAAATTCCTCTGTAGGAAAATATAATGTCTGATCAATAAGTTCCGAGTACTTTATTTTCATTTCTAAACAAGTGAATTAAGAAATGCAAAATTGCTAAAAAAGTTTCATTTTTAGGTGTTAAAATTATTATAATTTTAAATAAAGGTCCAATATCATATCTTTTTAAAATTGACTGCTGATAATCAATAGGTAAACTTTTGAATATATTCACTTCTTTTGGCCTCTGAAATCCCCAATACCTGCTGAATATAAGCATCTGTAGACCCATACTTTTTGTTGATTTCCTCAAAAGCAGCATCAAGATACCTTTTTTCTACCCAGCTCAGTTTTTCCAGCACCTGCAAATCCATCTTCGGATATAGGAAATGGAGCGTATTGGCAAGGCAAAGTCTCTTTTGCACAAGGTTTTTTCTGTAATTGTTGGATAAAAGGTATTCGTTGTAGATAGTCTCTTTATCAAATTTCAGGATCGTAAGAATTAATGCTGTTGTAATTCCTGTTCTGTCTTTTCCCGCTGTACAGTGATAAAGGATCGGATCTTTGGATTCCAGAATTTCTGTAATAATTCTCTTTATCGTTTCCGGATTTTCTGTAACGTATTCACGGTAGAAATCGATCATTCTTTTGTCTGCATCAGAAGCATTTACCTCCTTTAAGAACCAGTTTTTTGGCCTGTGCCAACTGATCTCCTTCATCTTCAAACGCTGAATATTTTTTATAGGTCACCGATGCAGGAAGCTGATCCGGCTTCTTAGAGATTTCTTTAGAATTTCTAAGATCAATTATTTCTTTTATTCCCAGCTTATCAATATCATCAAAAGATTTCTTTTTAAGCTTATGAAGATGGGCACTTCTGTAGAACCTTCCCTGTGTTAAAGTTCTTCCTTCTGTATTTTTAATATTTCCTACCGTCCGGAAGTTGGTTACTTTCTTGATCTGAATCACTCTTTCAGTTTCATTTTTTCCATATTCGGGTGTTTCAAAATGCTGTGTTTTGCATGAAACAATACTGCATAATGAAATGGTGAAAACTGATATTTTGATTAGTTTATTCAATGGTTTTTAATAAGTTTTGGCTGAAGCCAGTTGATTTTATTTTTTTGTTTAAAACGGGCTAAAGCCCGTTCCTATTGATATTAATCACTCTAATAAATTGCCGGATATTCAATCTCCTTGATTCCTACAAACAACAAGACATCACCTGATTCATATTCCACAGAAAATTCATCGTCAATGGTGAAATTCCGGGTTCCTATTCTTGAGGTAATGCTAAGACTTTCATTGGTCAAGGGCCAGTTCAGTCCCTTAGTTGTTATATTATTCACCGATGGAAATGGATAGATAGAAATCATTCTGTTTTTTGCTCCTTTCAATTTAAAATAATTGGGAATAAAGTAATATTCTGAAAATTCATCATAAAATTTAATCTTCATCCGATTTTTAAAAGTATAAGCAACCGTAAGATTTCCAAGAAAATGATCCTGTTCTCCTCCGCTTCCTCCGAAAACATCAACCTCCGAAAAGCCTCTTTCCAGAATAATTTCCAACGCTTTGTGAAAATCTGTTTTTTCCTGATCCAATGTGAGGATAAACTTTTCCTGATACATATCTTCATCTGACCCGGAATGAGAATCAAAATCGCCGGATATGAAATCCAGCTTATCCAAATGAAATTCCATTCTTTTTAAATAATGAAAAGCACCGTCCGTACAGGCAATCAAAGCATAATGATCAGGATTGGGTAACGATTTTGGAGCATCTCCGTTGATGAAAAGTAAAGCTTTATCTTTCATTCGGGTTCCAGTATTCTTCCGGTTCGTTGTTCAGTTTGGAAATATATCTTGCCAACACAAAAAGATAATCTGAAAGTCTGTTTAAATATTTAATCAATTCCGGGCGCACTTCCTCCGATTCATTCAGAAATACCAATGAACGCTCTGCTCTTCTGCAGATGGTTCTTGCCGCATGTAAAAAAGTTGCAGACTTTCCGCCACCGGGAAGAATAAAATACTGAAGCGGTTCCAGCTTTTCATCAAAAGCATCCATCCACTGTTCCAATTCTTCAATTTCTGTTTCTGAAATGATGATCGGAAGGCGGGATTTCCCGTTGGCCAGCATCAGCTTATCCACAGGGGTTGCCGCTTCTGAACCTACGGTGAATAAATCAAACTGTATTTTTTTTAGCTGTTTCAAAACTTCTTCATCTTCGATGTGGCTTTTTGCAATTCCGATGAATGAATTCAGCTCGTCTATATTTCCATAACTGTCTACTCTGGCACTGGCCTTAGAAACTCTTGTTCCGCCGTATAATGCCGTCTGACCTTTATCTCCTGTTTTCGTATAAATTTTCATACTACTAAAATACTTTTTTTTGAACAATGTAAAAAGTAAAATGCAGTAATAACGTCTATCCTATCTGAAAAAATATTCCCTGACATTAAAAATAATGTCAGGGAATGTTTGCATAAGTTGGTTTTATATCTTTGAAATTGCTTTCACTTTGTTAAGCATGGCAAAGCAATGCTAATTTCTTTATTTTAAGATTAAAAAGTATAATTAACATTGAGCTGAAAAGTGGTTCCGTTAAATCCAAACTGGTTGACCTCCCACGGATATTTGAACCTTCCTCCAAGATCTGTCACTACATCTCCTTTGCTGTCTATGACATCCGGATAAATATTAAATAAGTTATTTACAACTCCGGAAACTTTAAGGTCATTCGTGATTTTATAGGTTAAAACGATGTCTGTAACTACTTTACCGGAAAACGTCTGATCTTTGGCAGGATCAGTGGCGTGCTGCCATGTAACAGAACCAAAGTAAGTATTATTAAGGTTAAAATTAAACTTTGTAATGTCATACGAAAGACTTAGAATAGTTTTCGTTTTTGGCCTTGCAGAGATAATTCTGGATTGCTCCTTTCTGTCAAAAAAGTTTTCTGAATAGCCATTTTGTGCCAAAATAGGCGGAACAGCAATATTATCGACTATTTTAGTTTCGTTATAATTGAAAGCAGCAATAACCCCCAATCTTCCTTTTCCAATAGCGGAAGTATAATAATTCGCAACGAAATCTACTCCCTGAGTAACTGTATTGACAGCATTGGTGAAAAACTTCAGGGAAGTTATTTTATTATTGTTTAATATGACTTCCACAGGATTTGACAGATCCGGACTCCCAGGAGCACCGGTTTTGTAACCAATATCACCTGAAAAAAGTACACGGTCTTCAATTTTTATTCTATAATAATCTGCTGTAATAGTAAGGTTTTTAAAAGGTTTTACAGCCAACCCTCCGGTAATGTTAAAGGCTTTTTCAGCATTTAATTTGGGTACCCCAAGATCAGACTTTACAATTGGAGAGTCATTATTAAAGGTACCCTGATTAGCGACAGTATTCCCTGTAATTTTGGTCTGAACATTGGAATAATATATCTGGTGCAACGATGGTGCACGGAATCCTGTAGAAACAGATCCACGGAAAACCAATTTATCATCTAACAATTTATATCTTGCATTTCCTTTCCAGGAAATATTATTTCCAAAATCACTGAAGTTTTCATATCTCACCGTTCCTCCAACTAATAAGTTTTTTGTAACATCCCATTCAGCATTCAAATATGCTCCGATATTCTGACGGTTTTTATTAACTTCATTTTGAGGCTGCAGTCCTGGAAATGATTCTGCACCACTTCCTATATAAGAGGCTTCTTCTCCTGCTCTTGCTTTATAGTTTTCATTGCGCACTTCAGCTCCCGCTCCTAAAACAAGCGCACCAAAATCCCGGCTGACATCTATGTTTCCTATAATATTACTAAACTGATGACCACCTGCTTTAAAACGGGTTGGTGAATTGGCTCCCAAAGATGTATTAATGGTATTTGCTACAGCATAATCTACGGCATTAGAGCCAAAGGTTGCACTCCCATCAAAATTCCATTTTCCAAACATCCCTTTCCACCCGGAGGTTAAATTATAATCGTAAACATCTGTTTTAAATTGCGGTTGAAATCCATTGTAAGGTTGTCCTTGTGGAGTTAATAAACCAAAATCTGAAGCTACCCAATAGGGAGTTCTATATAAAGCAAAACTGGTCCCACTTCTGTAAGTTGTACCCCCAAAAGCATAAAATTTGCCTGTTTCACTTGTTGGCAACTCAAAATTGACAAACATATTGCCCACTTTTGTCTCCGGCTGCCCAATAATCATTCCTAAACCGGGATTGGCCTGAGTCCAGGCATTATCCACCCCAAAAAGTTCATCTTTTGTAACAGTACCCGCGCGGTTTGTTTTATTTTGGGAAGAATACCCCAAGGTAAGATTCAGACTGCCATTTTTAGCAACTCTGATTCCTGTATTAAAGTCTGCTCCGATATTAAAACCGTCTCCTTTTGAAGTAATTCCGGAAAAGAGATTCACCGTACTTTTTCCAACACCGTTCTTAAGAATAATATTGATTACCCCTGCAATAGCATCAGATCCGTATTGTGCGGATGCACCATCCCTCAAGACCTCTACGTTTTGTAAGGCTGCTGAAGGAATACTTTTAAGATCTGTACCTACTTCACCTTTTCCCGGTGTATCATTTACATAAATAAGAGCACTTTGATTTTTTCTTTTATTATTGACTAAAACTAATGTTCTGGAAGGCCCCAAACCTCTTAAGTCTGCCGGATCAAAGTGAGCTGTTGCATCAGAAACAGTTTGCTGTGATGAATTAAAAGATGGAACGGCATAAGTTAGAGCTTTATCAAAAGTTACCTGCCCCGTAGATTTTAGCTGTGCTGCCGAAATATTGTCTATAGGAATTGCTGAGGTAATGATGGTTCTGGGTTTAGTTCTACCCGTGGTAACCACAACTTCGTCTATTTTATTTTGTTTTATGCTGTCCTGAGCATATCCCATAGCACCAGCTCCGCTTAATACTAAAGCATAGATTTTTCTATTAAATAAACTTTTCTCCATTTTGATTGTTAATTATTCAATAAATCTAGTAAAAAAATCAACATTAAACATAAAAATAAAAAATATTATAACAATTCTATTTCATATTTGCGAAAACTATGCCATTTAACAAAAAACAAGAATTAATCCCCAAAACGCAAAGTAATTTATTAATAACATGAAAAAAATAAATCAATAACATCATATTTGCATAAAAAAATAAATAGTTAGCATCAGAAATAAATATGATTTATTTATTCTGATAAGTAGTTTTCCACGGGTTGAGATTGCTTCGCTTATGGCTTGCAATGGATGGGAATAAAAAATGGCCGTTGAAACGGCCATATCCAAATTATTTATTTACCTCTACGTATTGTATGATGGTCTGATTTTTTGGGTTGTAGATAATGGTACTACTGTTGGGAAACCTTTTGAGCTTATAATACTGAATATTTTTGTCTGATTTAATATCTTCGAGAATACTGGTGTCAAATGTATTATCAGGAAGGAATTTCGACAGAAAACTTATTTTATCTACAATACTTTGTCCATCGATTTTGCGGGCCGTTGTATCAGATTTACTTTCATCAGAAACAGGCTGCCCTTCCAGAAACGGAAGTAATACGGCAATATCTGCTTTGTATTTAAAAATATAACCTTCAGGTCTTCCCGGAATTTTAATTTTCTTCCCTTTTTCTTCAGAAACAACAGATGCTCCTGTACCCGGGAAAACGGTATTAAACTTAACGTCTTCGGAATGAGTTAAAGAATTTATAGATTTGTTAACTGTTTTTTTTACCGTTTCTTCTACAGCCTGCTGAGCTTTTTGCTGTACGGTTTCAGTGGTTTTCTGAACAGTCTGGTCAATTTTTTCTTCAATCTTATTGCATGATACTAATAAAACAGCAGTGATTACTGGCAAAATATACTTCTTCATAATTCTAATAATAGCGTTTTTTATTAATATCCTTTCTTCTAACGCAAAAGTAGGGATCAATATTTTAAGAAAGAAAAAATATTTTTTTAATATTAAAATCCTACTGACAAACTGTTGCCATCACCCTCTCTTACCTTTGTATCAACAACAAACAAAAACAATACATTATGACAACTACAGCAACAGCCACTAAGCAATTCATGACTACAGATCAGTTATTAAAAGATTGGCAGGGACACAGAAATCTTACAAGAAGAGTGATTGAAGCTTTTCCTGAGAAAGAATTATTCGAATTTTCCGTGGGAGGTATGAGACCTTTTGCAAAACTGGCAGTAGAAATGATCAGCATTGCAGGTCCTGCTTTGAAAGGAATCCTTGAAGGAAATATGGAGGGTTATCATGAAGAAGGCTTCAATCCTTCTACTAAAGAAGAACTATTAAAAAAATGGGACGAAGAAACAGAAGTGATTAACCATTATTTCAATCAGATTTCTGAAGAACGTTTCCAGGAAGTATTTAATCTTTTCGGACAGTATGAATTCCCGGTATATGAAAATATCCTCTATTTCATCGATAACGAAATCCACCACCGCGGACAGGGATATGTTTATTTAAGAGCTTTAGGGATTGAACCGCCTTTCTTCTGGGAGAGATTCTAATAAAATGAAGGCAAAAATTGCATACAAGTTAAAATAAGACGCATATCTTTTTTGCGACCAATAAATTTGCTTTTTGCAATTCTGCTTTTTGTTTTAAACCATTTCATTTATTGCCATATTAAGTCTTTAAACCTCAACAGCTATTCTGTTGAGGTTTTATTGATGTCTTTCTGCCATTTTAACGAGCAGATCTTTCAACCGTGTGCGGAGACTTTCCGGTTCAAGGACAGTGGCATAATCTGCAAAAGTAATGAGCCAGCGGGGAAATCCGTCACTGATCCATTCTGTTTCAAAAGTGAGTTCTACTCCTTGTTCGGTTTCTACCTCATCTATCAGTCCGTAATACTTTTTAGAATTCACAAGGTGGGACATTATTTTTTTGTCTACCAGAAGTCTGACCTTTACTTTATTTCCATTTGATTTTTTACGGTAATCGTTCACCTGTCCGTACTCCTGCAGGAAAGGATTCTGTGTTTTTGAAATTTCCAGAATCCTGTCTATACGAAACTGCCTGAAATCTTTTCTCAAAGTACAGAATGCCATGATGTACCAGAAATTAAATTCAAAAAACATCCCGACGGTTTCAATCGTTCTGTGGTTCACTCTTCCGTCTACCGTCTGATATTTTATAGCCAGCTGGGTTTTCTCTGCTATACTTTCGAGAATAATGGGAATTACATTTTTCAGAGAGTCTCCCGAATCCGTATGAAAGCTGAAAACATCAATCTGCTTTTCAATATTTTTAATCAGATTTTTATCAGAATATTTCAACACCGAACGTACTTTTTCCATGGCAGCCTGATAATGGTTTCCTAAGCTTTGGTGGGAAAATTTCTGCATCAGCTTTTCCGCAGTAATGAAACTTAAAACTTCTTCCTTGGTAAACATAATCGGAGGAAGTTTGTAGCCATCCATTAAAGAATATCCGTTACCCGCCTCTCCAATAATAGGAATACCTGCATTTTCCAGGGTTTTTACATCACGGTAAATGGTTCTGATACTTACATCGAACTTTTCAGCCAGATCCTGTGCCCGCACAACAGGTTTCGACTGTAACTGGGTAAGGATAGCCGTTACCCGATCAAGCTTTTTAAGGTAGTGATCATTCATTATGTAACAAAACTAAAATTCTTTTTTGAGGTATGGCTTATAAATATGGCAGCTTTTTTATTAAATTTATTTTCTACAAAAACAGATTCTTTCTTTATGCTTCATACTCATTTTGTTCAGTCTATTGAAAAAATTTTAAAACCGGAACAGGCAGTCATAGACGGGCTTGTTTCGCATCTGGAAACCAAAACTTACAGGAAAGGAGATTTTCTGCTGAAAGCGGATGAAACCTGCAGATATTTTTATTTTATTGAGAAAGGCCTTGTAAAGCTATTTTTCGACAATGGTGATAAAGATTTTATCATGACATTTTTTGCAGAAAATGCTTTTTTCGCTGAGCTGAGCGGTTTTATTACCGGACAGCCGTCAAAATACATGATCGTTGCCCTGGAACCTACTGAAGTTCTTCGCGTACACAAAGATGTTATCGAAGGATTGTGTAAAAAGTATCACACGGCGGAAACACTTTTCAGCAAGCTCTACTCAAAAGCTCCGGTCAATATGATGGGACGGATCAGTGAGATGCTGGAAGACGACGGAAAAAAGCGCTATCATAATTTTCTGAAACAAAGACCTGATCTTATCCAGCGCATCAGCCTTGGAGATCTTGCAGACTATATCGGAATCACTCAGGTTTCTTTAAGCAGAATAAGAGCACAGAAGTTTTAGGAGAAAGGAAGCTGGAGGCTGGAAGAGGGAAGTTATTGAAGACCGGATATATATCATCTACCTAATAGTAACTTCCAGCTTCTAACTTCTAGCATCCAGCTTTTAAAATCTTTCCTTATAAAATTTATCATTTGTAAAAAAAATCAGGAAAATTACCTTATACATTTGTCACATAATTAATCACAAAAACAAATATTATGTCACAAAGAATCAACGCATTTGCGATCGGAAACAAGGCTGTAAATGCACTTCACAACATGGGATTTCAGGTACAGAACTCATCACTGGACAATTCATTTCTGGAACTGATGTATTTCCGCGTTTCACAGATGAACGGATGTGCTTTTTGCCTCGATATGCATTCCAAAGAATTAAGAGCGAAAGGAGAAACCGAACAGAGAATATTTCTGGTAAGCGCCTGGAGAGAATGCTCATTTTATACGGATAAAGAAAAAGCCGGCTTATTATGGGCTGAGACTTTAACAGCTTTAAATGGTAAAGAAGTGAACGATGAAATTTATTCAAAGGTAAGTCATCACTTTTCTGAAACTGAAATGGTAGATTTAACCATGGCTGTGATTGCCATTAACAGCTATAACAGAATTAATATTGCCTTCGGGGCCGATGTAGGAGCATATCAGATTGCTGAAAAAGCGCAGTAAACAATCATTATTAAATAAAAACTCAGCATGATTGCTGAGTTTTTATTTAGTTTTCTTTATAAGTATTCACCAGCTTATCGAGATTTAAACTTCGGGCTGAAGCATCAAAGATCTCACGGTAAGTACCTTCTTTACTGTACAATTCATCATGGGTTCCATTTTCTACTACTCTTCCTTTTTTCATCACATAAATGATATTGGAATCCAGAATCTGTGACAGCGAATGGGAAATGATGACAACAGTTCTTCCTTCTTTTATGGCATCCAGAGAATTCTTGATCTGTTCTGTAGCAATGGCGTCCAGACTGGCTGTAGGTTCATCCAGAAAGATAATCGGCGGATTTTTAAGGAATAATCTTGCAATGGCAATTCTCTGCTGCTGGCCTCCGGAAAGCTGGGTAGCATCATGCTGATATTGGTCGGGGAGATCTACAATCTGGTCGTGCAGATACGCTTTTTTTGCGGCTTCTTCAATTTCTTCAAAACCTGCATTCATATCTCCATACCGGATATTATCTTCAATACTTCCCTGAAAGATATGATTTCTCTGAAGTACCAGCCCCAGATCACTTCTCAGAAAAGTATTGTCAAATTCATTAAGATCCACTCCATCCAGAAGAATTTCTCCGGAATCCGGAAGGTAAAATTTACACAAAAGATTGATGACTGTTGACTTTCCGGCACCGCTTAATCCTACCAAAGCTGTCGTTTTTCCGTTTTCAATTTTCATGGAAACATCATGTAAAGCTTTTGTACCGTTGGGATACGTAAAATCAACATTTTTTAATTCAAAGGTTCCTTTGATTTCTTTTTCCACAAAATCTCCGTTCGACTCGGTTTCGTTATCTGCATTCAGAATATCAAAATAGCCTTCAGCATAGATCATGGCATCATTCATATCATCATAAATTCTGTGCAGCTGGCGGATGGGTGCTGAGACATTATTGAAAAGCATGATATGAAGCATGATGGCACCGATTGTCATCTGCTGGTCAAGCACAAGATAAACGGTCAAAAGAATGATTAAAACGACTCCGAACTGTTCTATAAACGTTTTTAAACCATCATAAATAAAATTGGTTCTTCTTGTGATCATCTGGCTTTCCATCAACTCCATCTGAAGATCATATTGTTTTTTTCCTTCAAATTTTTCCCGGACAAAACTTTTAATGACCATAATGGAATTGATCAGATTCAAAAGTCCGGAGGTTTTTTTTTCTCTCTGATTCCTAAGCTGGCGGCGAACTCCATTCAGTTTTTTTGCCTGCAGGGAACTGATATAAAAATAAATCGGAACAATGATCGTAGAGACAAGTCCTACATATACATTCTGCATGTACATAATGATCAGTGCGATGATGGCATTGGAAAAAAGAGGCAGAATATCAATAAAAAAATTTTGAACCAGTCTTGTCAGACTTTCTATTCCACGGTCAATCCTGATCTGTAATTTTCCGGACTCATGGTTTTCATCGTTAAAATAAGCAACCCTGTATGTTAAAATTTTATCAATAGCTGATTGTGCCAACACCGAGCTGACATTGATCCTGATTTTTTCGCCATAAAATTTCTGCCCAAAGTTGATAAAGATATTTAAGAGTTCTTTTCCCAGTAAAATTACAGATATGACAATGAGAATATGAATTCCCTCTGACATAGGATGCGGAAGATGGGTGAGTTTGGTAACCTCATCCACTGTATATTTTAAAACAATTGGGTTTACCTGTGCAGCAAGAGCTCCGAGAAAGGTGAGAAACAAGGTCCCGTAAATCATTGGTCGGTAAGGTCTGATGAATGGGACAAGCTGCTTATAAATTCCGAATAAGGTTACAGTTCTGTTAAAAGGTTTAGCCATAGATAGAAGTCATTTTAAATAAAAAACGTACCGCTTTCAAAAGAAAAAGGTACGTTTTATTATCATGTTCAGCAAGTAAATGCTTTATAATTTTATCCCTCAAACAGATAAGTCGTAAGGTAATGCAGTTCTTTTCTGCCGGCCTCTTTAGATTCTGCTTCAGCCTGTTCCAGAGGATATTGGGAATTAATTTCCTTTTTCTGGAAAACAAATGAGTTGTTGGCATTTTTATCTACTACATCATTAAAGATATGCTCAATTTCAGAATTTGCTAACGAAGCAAAGCTGATATCTTCAAAACCATACATCAGTCTCAGGTCATCAAATTGTTTAAAATTTTCATCTACAAATCCCTGCAGCTGTGCTTTTGAATCAAAGTTACCTGCCCAGATATTGTAAGCGTATTTTTTCTTTTTAGGTTTATCTAAAATACTTTGATACACGAAGTTTTCACCCAGATAAGCTTCTCTTACCTGTGGATCATTCGCCAGATCTTCCGGAAGTCCTTCTTTCAGAATCTTTCCTTCAAACATGATATAGGTTTTATTGGTAATGGCAAGAGTTTGCTGTACGTTGTGGTCAGTAATCAGGATTCCGATATTTTTATCCACCAAACTTCTTACAATTTTCTGGATATCTTCTACGGCAATCGGGTCTACCCCGGCAAAAGGCTCATCCAGAAGAATAAAATTCGGGCTTGTAGCAAGACAGCGTGCAATTTCGGTTCTACGTCTTTCTCCTCCGGAAAGAAGATCTCCTCTGTTTTTACGAACGTGCTGTAAAGAAAACTCTTCGATCAGTTCATCACATTTGATCTGCTGTTCACGTTTTGAAAGCTTGGTCAGCTGCAATACTCCCATAATGTTTTCCTCTACGGAAAGTTTTCTGAAAACAGAAGCTTCCTGTGCCAGGTATCCGATTCCCTTTTGAGCTCTTCGGTACATCGCATCAGTAGTAATCTCCTGTTTATCCAGGAAAATTTTTCCTGAAGTAGGCTTAACCAACCCAACGATCATATAAAACGATGTGGTTTTTCCTGCTCCGTTAGGACCCAGCAAACCAACAATTTCTCCCTGTTGAACCTGTACAGAAACGCCTTTTACAACTTTTTTAGGACCGTATTCCTTGATTAAGTTTTCTCCTCGTAAAATCATAGGGCAAATATATCAAAAATATAAACTTCACTTATATGTTAATATCAACTTGTTATTTAAATGTAAACTTATACACTTCCAAATCACTGTAACTTTTCATCATTTTAAGCTACTTATCGTAAAACATCACAATCAATTACAATCATTAAGAAATGGAAAATTACGGTTACACAAAAACAGAAAATGTACAAAACCAGCAAAACAATGTTCCTTACCGTTCGGAAAAGAAAATTCCTGCCGCTCTGTTGGGAATTCTTGTGGGATGGCTGGCTTTAAATAAATTTTACCTGGGCTATATAAAGGAGGGAATCATTCAGCTGGTTCTGAATATTGTCACTTTAGGAGCAGCTTCTGTTATCCCTTTTATTGAAGGTATTTTATATCTCTTCATGAGTGACAAGCAATTTGATGATACCTATGTGTATGGGAAGAAGGGCTGGTTATAAGAATTTATTACGAACTCATTAGAAATAAAAAAGAGACTACCTGTTGAGTAGTCTCTTTTTTATTTGGATGAATTTAATCATTATTTATTTAAAAGAATAGCAGCTTCTTTTGCAAAATAAGTAAAGATCATATCTGCGCCTGCTCTTTTGAAACATGTTAAGCTTTCAATGATTGTTTTGTCATTATCCAGCCATCCATTCTGAGCAGCGGCTTTTACCATTGCATACTCTCCGCTTACATTGTATACTGCAATCGGAAGATCAATGGCTTCACGTACTTTGGAAACAATATCCAGATAAGGAAGTCCCGGTTTGATCATGATCACATCTGCTCCTTCTTCAATATCTTTAAATACTTCATTCAATGCTTCACGTGTATTGTGGAAATCCATCTGATATGTTTTTTTATCTTTCGGAATTTCCATGTCATCTTTCGGGGCACTGTCTAAAGCGCTTCTGAAAGGCCCATAAAAAGAGCTTGCATATTTGGCAGCATAGCTTACAATTCCTACGTCTGTAAAACCGCTTTCTTCCAGCGCTTCACGAATAACCATTACTCTTCCGTCCATCATATCACTTGGAGCCACAAGATCTGCTCCTGCTTCAGCATGAGATACTGACATTCTTGCCAGTGCATCATTGGTAGCATCATTCAAAACCTTTCCGTTTTCAATGATTCCGTCGTGTCCGTAGATTGAATAAGGATCTAAGGCTACATCCGGCATAACAATCATTCCCGGAACGGCGTCTTTGATTGCTTTGATGGTATTCTGCATTAATCCGTCTTTGTTCCAGGCTTCTTTTCCTGTATTGTCTTTCAGATGTTCTGACACTTTCATGTACAGATTGACAGCTTTTACTCCCAAAGAAAATAATTCCTTACATTCCTTCACGGTTAAATCTATACTCCGCCTAAAAATTCCCGGCATAGACGGGATTGCTTCCTGCTTGTTTTCGCCCTCCATTACGAAGATCGGCATTACAAAATCATCAGTTGTAAGCACATTTTCTCTTACCAGACTTCTGATAGATTCATTAACTCTAAGTCTTCTATTTCTTGAATGTATCATTTTGGAATACTTTTTGAATAAGTTTCTACAAATTTAATATAAGTTCTACAAAAAACTATTGTATGGGATTGTAGAATATATTACATTTGTTACATATATTCGAGAAATTATAAATTTGATGAAAAAACTTTTACTTTTATTTCTATTTGCAGGCACTTTTGTTGGATTTTCCAACAATTTAAAAGCTCAGCTTAGAGAGCCGGGTTCCATCACTCAAAAGGCGGATGATGGCGTATTGCTTGCCTATCCGAATCCTGCAAAGGATTTCCTTATTATTAAGGCAAAAGATTCTTCTTTAAGGATCAAAAGCGTGACTTTTTATTCAATTTTGGGTATGCAGGTTGCTAATTATACAGTGAATATGAATTCCGGAGAGATCAATATTGAAAAACTGAAGCCCGGAAAATATATGATTCGCTATATTTTAAGTGACAACACACAGAAAGTTACTCAAATCGTGAAACAATAAATTAAAATCCTGATAATCATCAGGATTTTTTCTTTTACATTAATTCTGTTTTAATATTTCCGTAACTTTCGGGACTTTTTAATACTAATAGTAAAAAGAACCATTTTAATGCTAAAAGCTGAACATATTAAAAAGACCTATAATGCCGGAAAAAAGGTCGCCCTGGATGATTTTAGCATCCATGTTCCAAAAGGCAGTATTTACGGCCTTTTAGGTCCCAACGGAGCCGGAAAAACTTCGTTTATCCGTATTATTAACCAAATTACCCAGGCAGACTCAGGCGATATCTTTATCAATGGAGAAAAACTGAATCCCAATCATATTAGAGACATCGGCTATATGCCCGAAGAAAGAGGATTGTATAAAAATATGACTGTGGGTGACCAGATCCTGTATTTCGGGGAACTGAAAGGAATGACCAAAAGTGATGCTTTGAGTGAAGCCAAAAAATGGTTTGAAAAGCTGAATATCGATCAATGGTGGAAGAAGAAACTTTCTGAACTTTCTAAGGGAATGGCACAAAAAATCCAGTTTGTAGTTACTGTTCTTCACAGGCCGCATCTTTTGATTCTTGATGAGCCATTTTCAGGTTTTGACCCGGTAAACGCCAATTTAATTAAAGATCAGATCATTGATCTTAAAAATAACGGAACTACCATCATTCTTTCCACCCACAGAATGGAAAGTGTGGAGGAAATGTGCGATTATGTTGCCTTGATCAACAATTCCAAGAAAATTATTGACGGAAGGGTTTTTGACGTGAGAGAGAAATTCAAGAAAAACATTTTTGGAGTTACTCTTTCTGAAGTCAGCAGCGATCAGTTTGAGAATTTCAAAAACAAGTATGAAATCTTCAATTTATCCAATGAGAATAATCTTATTTCTTTTGATCTGAAAAATGAGGAAAGCCAGAATAATGTTCTTCTGGACCTGGTACATGTAGGTAAAGTGAGATCATTTGACGAAAGAATTCCCAGTATGAATGAAGTGTTTATTAATGCTGTAAGTAACCATCCTTAATTTTATGAATAATATTTTTTTAATTACCAAGAGAGAATTTCTTACGCAGGTTAAGAAAAAATCTTTTATCATACTGACTCTGCTCGCTCCCATTATGGTCATTGCTTTTGGAGCTGTGATCGGGTTAATGTTTAAGGCGAATGAGTCACACAGTATCATAGAAGTGGTTGATAAGAGCGGACTTTTTACAAACGAACTGAAATCCAATGACAAATTAAATTATGTTTTTGTTTCCGCTGCCGACGAAAAATCCAAGATTAATAATTTAAAAGGAAATGAATCTCTGGATGGCATCCTGATTCTTCCTGCGCTCAAAAATCAGAATTTTGACGAGCTTGAAAAGGACGCCAGATTGGTCATTAACAGCAAAATAGGATTTGATACGAAGCAGAGAATCGTCTCTGATATCAGCAATGTTGTCAGAAAAGAAAAAATAAAGCAACTGGGCATCCAGGAAACTCAGTTAAATGATCTGGATAAAAACTTTACATTAAAAACCATTAATGTTACAGATAACAATAAGGAGGATTCTGATCTTGCCTTTGGCGTTAAGTCCGGATTGAGTATGGTTCTGATGTATGTTACCTTTATGTTTATTATTATTTATGGCGTAAGGGTCATGAGAAGTGTGCTTGAAGAAAAGAACAATCGTGTGGTGGAAATCATTATTTCCTCTGTTAAGCCTTTTGAGCTGATGATGGGTAAGATCCTGGGGGTAACAATGGTTGCCCTGACCCAGTTTCTGATCTGGATTACCATGTCTGTGATTGGTGCGCTGGTATTAAATACAGGCTTCTCTCCTCTTCAGAAAAATATTCCGGGAGGGAATGAAGAGCTTGCCAATAAGCTTGATATAGGACAGCTTGCTACCCAGATTTCTCACAGTCTGCTGGAACTCAATTTTCCATTAATTATCTTTGTATTCATTGTTTTCTTTCTTTTAGGATATATCTTTTATAGTTCTATTTATGCAGCAATCGGTTCTGCAGTGGATAACGAAACAGAGACGCAACAATTTACTTTATTTGCGATTTTACCATTAACATTAGGAATGTATGGAAGCTTCAGCCTGATGAATAATCCTGACGGACCGTTAGGTTTCTGGCTCTCAATTATTCCATTTACATCACCCGTTGCTATGATTGCCAGGATTCCGTTTGGAGTTCCTGCATGGCAAATTGCGTTGTCTATTGTATTGTTGTTGGGAACGACGGTTTTTATGATCTTCCTGGCCGGAAAAATTTATCGTGTGGGTATTCTGATGTATGGGAATAAAGCGACTTTAAAAGAGCTTTGGAAGTGGATTAAAGGATAATAAATGTAAAGGCTGTAAGATGACAGATTTAGCCTGTTTATGACTAGTCCTGAAATAATGATACAAATTAAAGGATAAAAATAAATAATTAAACCAGAGTAAATTTACTTTTGCTTTGGTTTTTTGTTTTATAAGTTTTCATTTTTAATTTGGACTGTTCATGCATTTGATTTGGTGTTAAATAATGATTTGAAAAATGTGGTCTGAACTCATTATAGATGCTAATGGATTGCTCCACAATTTTTCTTCTCATTGAAGTCTCAATATCATATTTATCAATATCGAATTCCTGTTTTAAAATACCATTTACTCTCTCTGCAATAGCATTTTCATAAGGATCAGAGTTCTGTGTCATACTGCATTTTATCTTATGCTTTATCAATATTTTCTGATACTCATTTGAGCAATATTGCAATCCCCTGTCAGAGTGATGAATCAATGATTCTTTATCAGTTTTATTGTTCTTTAATGCCTTTTTCAATGCCATCAGGCTACTTTCCGTATTGAGATTATCTGCAACATAGTGACCTACAATTTTCTTAGAATAAGCATCAGTTATCAGACTTAAGTAACTCGGTTTTTTCCTGTTTCCAATATAGGTAATATCTGCTACCCACACCTGGTTGGGTTTGTTGATACAGTACTCCAAAATCAGATTTTTATGTTTTCTGAATCTATGATGAGAATTGGTTGTGATATGATAGCTTCTCTTTGATGTGATCAATAAATGATTAGCTCTCAAAATATCAAAGAACTTATCCCTTCCTATTTTCAGAGATCTTAAAGGTTCCCTCAAAATAAAATATAGCTTTCGACCTCCTAATTTTGGCATTTTTATGCGGATATCTTCTACGAGGGTTATTACTTTTAATGCTTTGCTTTGTGAGCGTTTATATCCTCGGATACTTCTGTAATAGACTTGTCTATCCAACCCGAACAATTCGCAGGTAAAAACTATGGTTTCTTTTTCTTCACTGCGGAAGTTGGTGATTGTTCGGGTGATGAGTTTTTTCTGATATCAATATCATATTCTTTCTCAGCAAGATTTATCATCATATCAAAAAATATAGCTTTTTTATCAGCAATGTAAGCCTGTTTCTCTAAAAATGCTTTCTGTTTTTCAAGCACTTTAACTTCTGCCTCTAATTCCATGATACGCTGTTCAGGAGTCTTTTTCATGGTAAATGGTGTTTGGTATTCCCAATCAAAGGTACCATATTTTCTCAACCAACTAACAATTGTTGAGCGTGCTTGTATACCATATTTTTTCCGACTGTCTGTAATTCCTGATTTTCCCGTTTCTATTTCTCTTACAATTTGAAGTTTCAAATTCAAACTGTAATCTTTCTGGGTACGCTTGACATAGCGCGTTTCTAAGTTTTCTTCCATAACGATTGTTTTTTTGTGTATCGCTATTTCAGGACGGGACATTATTACAAATAAAAACCCCGAAAACTAAGTTTCCGGGATTTTTATTTTGAAATATTCTATTTGAATATATAGCTTAAAGTAAGGGCAATTACCTGTTCTGACTTTTTCTTATCAGTACCCTTGGTTTCTTTTGCAAGACCAGGGTAAGTATCACCAAGACCTAAGTCGTATTTTAAAGCTACTTCAAGTTGTCTTTTGTAGCTATATCCTACTCCCAGTCCCAGTCCCCAGTTAAAGCTCTTAGCCTTTCCATTTACGCCAGCCGGCTGGTTGGGATCGGTAACATCCGGATCATAATAAGGTCTGCTTACAGGAACATCTTTAACATTTTGACTTAGCAAAAAGTTAAATCTGGGTCCTATTAATCCAAAGAATTCTGATTCTGCTTCAGAAAAATATCCTTTGAAATAAAGAGGCACACTCAGATAGTTATTAGCATATACTGCATCATAACCGCTTACCCCTTTAGCATCTTTATCTTTTCCTGTTTCTCCTGCACCATAGTACTCAACCTCAGGTTGAATAAAAAACTGGTTTGCCTTACCTACGGGAATCAATGCCAATGCTCCAGCTTGAAAAGTGTATCTTGGGCCCGAAGGATTATGGGCATTGGATACTCTGGAGTAGTTTAGGCCGCCTGTAACACCAAATCTTGTGCTTCCCCACTGCACTTGTGCAAAAGATAAAGCAGAAAGAGTCAATGCTGAGGCTAATAAAAGTTTTTTCATATATTTTGGTTTTGTATTATCCTAGAATTTTTGCTACTGTAGCACCGATATCAGCAGGAGAATCTACAACGTTGATACCGTTTTCTCTCATGATTTCCATCTTTGCCTGAGCTGTATCTTCAGCACCTCCTACGATAGCACCTGCGTGCCCCATAGTTCTTCCTTTTGGAGCTGTTTGTCCGGCGATGAATCCTACAACCGGTTTAGTAGATCCGCTAGCTTTGTACCATCTTGCCGCTTCAGCTTCAAGACCACCACCAATTTCACCGATCATTACCACTGCTTCAGTTTCAGGATCGTTGATGAATAGCTCTAATGCTTCTCTTGTAGTTGTTCCGATGATTGGGTCACCACCGATACCGATAGCAGTAGAAATACCGTAACCTGCTCTTACTACCTGGTCAGCAGCTTCATAAGTAAGGGTACCTGATTTTGAAACGATACCTACTTTACCTTTTTTGAAAACGAAACCTGGCATAATACCAATTTTAGCTTCTTCAGAAGTAATGATTCCAGGGCAGTTTGGTCCGATTAATCTGCAGTCTCTGTCAGCAATATAAGATTTTACTTTTACCATATCAGCTACAGGAATACCTTCAGTAATACATACGATTACTTTGATACCTGCTTCAGCAGCTTCCATGATAGCATCTGCTGCGAATGCCGGTGGTACGAAAATGATACTTACGTTTGCTCCTGCTTTTGAAACAGCATCAGCTACAGTGTTAAATACCGGCTTTCCTAAGTGCTCGCTACCTCCTTTTCCCGGAGTAACACCACCTACTACATTGGTTCCGTATTCAATCATCTGGCCAGCGTGGAAAGTTCCTTCGTTCCCTGTAAATCCTTGTACAATTACTTTAGAATCTTTGTTTACTAAAATTGACATTTTATTGTTGTTTTAATTTATTTATTATTTTATTAATGCTCACAAATTTACTCAAATTTCTTTGATTTTGGATAAAACCTTTGGAATTGTTTATTTGAGATTTCTCAGTTTTACCTCTTTTTTCAGATAAGTTTTGAAATCTTCTGCAAACATCCCGATATAGGTTCCTTTTTCAAGATCTCTGTTCACGCCTGTTTTTCCTAAAATTACAGATCCGCTTTCTATTTTATTACCGGAAGCGATACCAACCTGGCCCCATAAGGTCACCTCATCTCCGATGATACAGCATCCTGCAATTCCTACCTGAGATGCTATCAGACAATTTTTACCGATAACGGTATCATGTCCGATCTGAATCTGGTTATCCAAAACAGAGCCTTCTCCAATGATGGTAGAGTCTGTAACTCCCCGATCAATGGTACATCCGTTTCCGATCTCTACATTGTTTCCGATGATAACATTTCCTACAGAAATGAGACGGTCAAAGTTTCCGTTTAATTTTCTGTAATAAAATGCATCACCTCCTAAAACTGTATTAGACTGGATAATGACATTATCTCCTATTTCCGTACGGTCACCAATCACTACATTAGGAAAGATAAGGGTATTTTTTCCGATCTTCACATTGTTTCCGATCACGGCAGAAGAATGGATTCTTGTTCCTTCTCCAATTTCAACATCATGAAGTTCTTCTGTGAAATTATAGATTCTGGTAAAATGAGTATTGATTTTATTAAAGTCTCTGAAAGGATCATCAGAAACCAAAAGCGCTTTACCTTCCGGACACTCTACTTCTTTATCAATTAAAATAATAGTGGCAGCAGAGTGTAATGCTTTGTCATAATATTTAGGGTGGTTCACAAAAACGATATCACCTGGTTTTACCATGTGAATTTCATTGGTTCCCAATACTTCGAAATCTTCCGGCCCTACAAATGCTGAGCCTATTAAATCTGCAATCGTTTTAAGCTTTTGCGGAGAATGGAATCTCATAACAATAGATTTTCTTATAAAACAAAATTCGGAGTGCTTATGCAAACCGAATTTATGTAAATTTTATTTATTCTTTTACTCTTTCTAAGTAGCTGCCGTCTTCAGTGCTTACTTTAATTCTGTCTCCCGGTTCAATGAACAAAGGAACCATTACTCTTGCTCCTGTTTCAACGATTGCGTTTTTAAGAGCATTGGTTGCTGTGTTTCCTTTTACCCCCGGATCAGCTTCAATAACATCCAGATATACTGACTGTGGAAGTTCCGCAGAAAGTGGAGTTTCATCAGCTTCTTTCAAAATGATGGTCACTTCTTCACCAGCTTTCATAAACTGAGAGTTTTCGATCATTTCTTTATTGATGTATAATTGAGAAAAGTCATCATTATTCATAAAGTGGAATCCGTTCTCATCATCATACAGATACTGGAACTTTCTGGTGATTACTTTTACTTCATCAATTTTGTGCCCAGCAGAGAAAGTATTATCAATTACTTTACCGTTAGTTACTGACTTTAATTTTGTTCTTACGAAAGCAGGTCCTTTTCCTGGTTTTACGTGAAGGAACTCGATTACTTTAAAAATATCATTGCTATACTCGATGCAAAGACCTTTTCTGATATCGTTACTTGTTGCCATTAATTTTGTAAATATTTATTTTCTTTTGTTAAACTGTATCCCCTGCCCCTGTGGCATCATTCTGTTAAATGTATTATTATTGAACGTATTCACATTGTTATTCAACCTGTTTACATTCATCTGAACATCAGATTTATACTGATCAGTTGTTCCAAAAATTGAACTTCCTGTATTTTTCTGTTTCAGAATACCATTTAAATTATTCTTTGCAATACTATCATTAGATTCCTGAGAAAGCTTTCTTTCTATGGTAAAAGGCTTTTCTTTTTTTACTATTTCAGACTTTTCTGTTTGCTGTCCAAACACAAAAGATGTTGCAGAAAGCGCAGTAAGTATAATTAAACTTTTCATTGCCTGATAGTATTATAATTAAATTATTCTCTATCCTTTCCGGTTCCGTACCCTTTTACGATACCTCTTGGTGAGTTCTGGATAAACTGCAAGATTTCATCTCTTTCAGCCGTTGGAAGCATTTCTTTTTCAATATGGGAAATAGCCTGGGAAACGTTCATCTTCATCTGGAAGATGGCTCTGTAGATTTTCTGGATTTCAAAGATTTTTTCATTGGTAAATCCTCTTCTTCTTAAACCAACAGAGTTGATACCAGCATAAGACATAGGCTCTCTTGCAACTTTTACGTAAGGTGGAATATCTTTTCTTACCAAAGTACCTCCGGAAATCATCACATGTTTTCCGATTTTACCAAATTGGTGAACTGCTGATAAACCTCCCATTACCGTATAATCTCCGATCTCCACATGTCCTGCAATACCGCAACCGTTTACAATAATAACATGATCTCCGATAATACAATCATGTGCAATATGCGAAGTAGCCATAATAAGACAGTTAGCACCTATTTTAGTAAATCCCAGGGCCTTTGTACCTCGGTTTACGGTAACACACTCTCTGATTGTTGTTTCATCACCGATAATCACCTGGGTATCTTCACCATCAAATTTCAGATCCTGGGGAATTGCGGAAATTACTGTCCCGGGGAAAATCCTGCAGTTTTTCCCAATTCTTGCTCCATCCATGATGGTTACATTGGGACCAATCCAGGTTCCTTCTCCAATTTCTACGTCCCCAGCAATGGTAGTGAAAGGTTCTACGATTACATTTTTGCTGATTTTCGCACGTTTATCTACGGCTGCTAATTGATGAATCATTTAATCAACTTTATTTTTTGCAACTTGAGCCATAAGCTCTGCTTCTACTGCTACAGTGTCTCCCACATATCCGTAGCCCTGCATATGAACAATACCTCTTCTGATAGGCTCGATCAATTCAATTTTGAATATAAGCGTATCTCCAGGAATTACTTTCCTTTTGAATTTCACCTTATCAATTTTGATGAAATAGGTAGAATAGTTTTCAGGATCCGGGACGCTGGCCAGTACCAGAATACCTCCTGTCTGTGCTAGTGCTTCCACCTGAAGAACTCCAGGCATTACGGGTTCTTTAGGAAAATGGCCAACGAAGAATGGCTCGTTCATGGTGACATTTTTCAAACCTACTACGTGTGAGTCTGAAAGTTCAAGAACTTTATCAATTAATAAGAACGGGGGTCTGTGAGGCATAAGCTTCATAATTCCGTTGATATCGAATACTGGTTCTTTTGTCAGGTCAAAATCCGGAACGTTTTTCTTTTTCTGCAATTTCCACTGGCGGTTTAGTTTTTTCGCAAACTGAGTATTCACAAAGTGTCCCGGTTTGTTGGCAATAACTTTACCTTTTATTTTTACTCCTGCCAAAGCAAGGTCACCAATTACATCCAGTAATTTGTGTCTTGCCGCTTCATTAGGATAGTTTAAATTAAGATTGTCAAGAATACCGTTTGGTCTGATGGATACATTATCTTTTCCAAAGGCTTTCTTTAATTTTTCTGTTGTTTCAGGGGTAAGATCTTTATCTACATATACAATCGCATTGGAAATATCTCCACCTTTGATCAAGCCATGATCTAAAAGCATTTCCAACTCATGCAGGAAGCTGAATGTTCTTGCTGATGAGATTTCGTCTTTAAATTCTGAAATATTTTTAAGAGTGGCATTTTGAGTACCCAATACTTTAGTCCCAAAATCTACCATTGTTGTTACTTCATACGTATCTGAAGGAATGATTGTGATTTCCGAACCTGTAGCCGGATCACTGTAGGTAAGAACTTCTTTGACAACAAGATATTCTCTTGCTATGCTTTGTTCTACTATCCCAACACTTTCGATGGCTTCCACAAAGTATTTTGAAGATCCATCCATAATAGGTGGCTCCGAGGCATCCATTTCTAGCATTGCGTTATCAATATCACAACCAACAAGGGCTGCCAAAAGGTGTTCGCAAGTGGTAATTTTTACCCCTAGTTTTTCTAATGTGGTTCCTCTTTCTGTTGCTACAACATAATTTACATCCGCTTCTACCTGAGGATGCCCCTCCAGGTCTGTTCTTACAAATACAAAACCTGTATTTTCTTTGGCAGGTTTAATGGTCAGTTTTACTTCTTTACCTGTATGAAGGCCAATTCCAGAAAGAGTTACCTCTTGCTGAAGTGTTTTTTGCATATCACTCATTAGTATGATCTTTTGAGTTATTCTCAAGATTATTTATTCTGTTTACTATTCCGGGCAGATTTCTGAAATGAACATAGCTTCTCAGATAGTCATTATAACTGATGGCCGGTGAACCGTACAATGTTTCTCTGTCATTAACACTGGAATTCACGCCGCTCTGAGCCTGAATTTTCACCTGATTTCCTATTTTGATATGTCCTACAACTCCTACCTGGCCGCCAATCTGATTCCAGTCACCAATTGTAGTAGAACCGGCAATTCCGGCCTGGGCTGCAATTACGTTGTTCTGGCCAATTTTCACATTATGTGCAATCTGAATCAGGTTATCAATTTTGGTTCCTTTTCCTATAATGGTAGATCCTATCGTAGCTCTGTCGATACTACAGTTTGAACCGATTTCAACATCGTCTTCAATGATTACATTTCCAAGCTGGGGTATTTTTTTGAAGCCTTCGGCTGTTGGCTGGAAACCAAACCCGTCACCTCCGATTACCGTATTGGAATGGATCACACAGTTATCCCCAATAATACAATAGTCATAAATTCTGGCACCACTGTCTATCTTACAGTTTTTACCAATTTTTACTCCTTTTCCTATATATACATGCGGATAGATTTGTGAGCCTTCCCCGATTTTAGCTTTCTCAGAAACATAAGTAAATGCCCCTATGTAAGCTTTATCTCCTATAACAGCTGTATCATGAATGGATGAACCATTTTCAACACCTTCTTTTCTTCCCTGCATTTCCTGATATAAATTCATCAGGACCTGAAAAGAAAGATAGGCATCTTTTACAACAATTAAGGTAGGGTTATAATGATTTTTCTCCAGAAGTTTTTCCGAAACGATGATAACAGAACATTTTGAGCTAGCCAAAAAATGAGAAAACCGATCTTGTGCTATAAAAGAAAGATGTCCTGATTCTCCATTTTCTATTGGTGAAACTCCCGTAATAAGCGCATTCTCGTCACCTATTATTTTTCCGTCAATAAAACTTGCAATTTGCGAAGCTGTAAATTCCATATTCTGCAAAGATAAGAAATTCTATAATTTGCAAACATGTTTTAGTTTCAGATCGTCAATTTTAATATTCTTTAAGAGTCCATGATGGAGATATCTCTTGGAAACATAAGGATATAGCGGGTCGTCTTATTTACGATCAAGCCCGATAAAAGCTGGTCTTCCGACTCATGAAGCCTGGTCCTTCTGCCATTTTTATGCAATAGGTAAATGGGCTGTTTCTCTGCATGATAAGGCAGTAATTTTCTTTTAATTTCATGAACCAATTCATCACCATTATCGATTCCAAAAAATTCATTACTCTTTTTTATTTTTTCATCAATTATTTGGGGATCAAAAGGATGTGATGAAATAATAGTTTTAGGCAGATTTCTCTGAATTACACATTGGCACCAATATGACAGCACAAAGTCATCTGAGTTCTGCCATTCTTTCATGGCCTGAATCACATCATTATCATCAAGGCTGGTAAATCTCTCTATATCTTCATCTGTTGCAGCGCTTTTTTCCCGGTATAAAAAATATTTCAGATGGTCCGTTGCCGGAAGTTCTACACCTTGAGAAATCAGATATTTTGCTCTTTCAAGAATTTTAACCAAAAGAAACTCAGCCAAGGCTGATGTTTTGTGATAGTACACCTGCCAGTACATAAACATTCTGGCCGTCAGAAAATTTTCAATGGAATAAATTCCTTTTGCATCAATCACCAGCTCGCCTTCTTCACAGACATTCATCATGGAAATAATCCTTTGGGTATTAATATTTCCTTCTGATACACCGGTAAAAAAACTATCTCTTTTCAGATAATCCAAACGGTCCACATCCAATTGGGAAGAGATCAGCTGATTGAAAAATTTCCTGTGATATTTACCCTGAAACATTTCAATAGCCATCGACAATTGTCCTTCAAATTTTTCATTCAGCTTGTTCATCAGCAGTAAAGAGAGATTTTCATGGTGCCAGTCATCCATCAGCATACTTTCCAGGGCATGAGAAAACGGACCATGACCAATATCATGCATCAGAATAGCCAGCATCGCTCCTTTTTCTTCTTCTTCAGAAATTTTCACTCCTTTCTGCTTCAATGTTTCCAGGGCTGTGAACATCAAATGCATCGCTCCCAGGGCATGATGAAACCTGGTATGGGTAGCACCGGGAAATATCAGATTCAAAAGACCGGTCTGCCCTATTCTTCTTAATCTCTGAAAATAAGGGTGCTCAATAATATCAAATAAAATTTCGTGTGGAATTTTGATGAACCCGTGAACAGGATCGTTGATAATTTTTAGCTTATTCTGCATTGAAACGTCAATATTAGTAAACAAAGTTAGGCATTTTAAAATTGAGCCTTTTATTAAATTACTATTAATATATTGGGATAAGACATTCATACGCTTATCATTTTTTATCAAAACCACCGTCATATCCATTTTAAAAATTCTCTACTTATGATCAATCAAATATTTTTTGAAAACCTTTTGCAGCTGTTGTATTAAACGTTTATCTTTGAGAAAACACGACATCCCTTAATGAGACGCTTCCCTCTTTTCTTTTTATTATTTTTGGTTTAAAATTTTATGCACAACTCGTAACTGAAACCCAAAAACTCGGATCTCCCTGCAGGATCTGAATTGTTAAAAATATTACCATCCCCATGTTGCAAAAGGAAATCTGAACTGGGACAAGCAGCTTTTCCAGAAAATTAGTGAACTTGAATATAGTAATGATAAGGAAACCTGAATACGAAACCCTGAATACTATAAAGGAAATGTCATCGTTTTAGTAGATGAGAATACTCAGAGCATGCAGAGACTACTGCAATGATGTGCAAAAGCATCCGAAATCAAAAATTATCGAAATACCCTTGTAAAACCAAGTGTAGAAGGGATTAAAAACGGAAAATATGAAGTACTGGAAAAGGCGTTGGAATATATAAAAACCACTGATTAAATAAACCCAAAATGTGAAATATACCGCGGTATTTTCATTTAACTAATATTTAACTTTTAATATTTCGATTTTGTGAGATTTTAAAAGGAATTGGTCAACATTTTGATACAATAACCATGTAAAAAATAAATTATGTCAGAAAAGATATTATGGATCGATGATGAAATAGATTTACTCAAACCTCATATCGTATTTTTAGAAAAAAAGGGTTACCAGGTAACCCCTGTTAATAATGTGAATGAAGCTTTGGAACTTATGGATTCAGAGAAATTTGCTTTAACGTTAATTGACGAAAATATGCCCGGCATTTCCGGTCTGGAAGCCATTCCTATGATCAAGGAAAAAGATAATGCCTTAAAAATCGTCATGGTTACCAAAAGTGAAGAGGAACATATTATGGAAGAGGCTATCGGTTCCCAGATTGCCGACTATATATTAAAGCCTGTAAATCCTAACCAGATATTACTTTCCCTAAAGAAAAACCTTCAGCAGGATAATCTTGTTGAACAAAAAACAATTTTGCAGTACCAGCAGGAATTCAGAAACCTTTCTATGGAGCTTTCTTATCTCAGAACGTATCAGGAATGGGCTGAATATTATAAAAAGATCCTGAGCTGGGAAATCAAGTTTGATAAAGTGGCAGACAATGAATTTGCTGACCTTCTGCAGTCGCAGAAAGAGGAAGCCAACATTCAGTTTGCTAAGTTTATTGAAAAAAATTATGAAAACTGGCTTACAGATTCAGACAAACCGATGATGAGCCATACCCTTTTCAAAGAAAAAGTAAAACCGGAAGTTGAAAAAGAAAAAGTTCTTTTACTGATGGTTGACAACCTTCGTTATGACCAGTGGAAAGTTATTGAACCGTTATTTACAAAATTTTACAATAAAGTATCAGAAGATTATTATTACAGTATTCTTCCTACAGCCACACAATATGCAAGAAATTCTTTTTTTGCGGGATTAATGCCATCTGAAATTGAGAAACGTTTTCCTGATAAATGGTTCAATGATAATGAAGAAGGGAACAAGAATGAGTTTGAGCGTGACTTTCTCGAAGATCAGATGAAGAGAATTGGTCTCGGATCAAAATCAATGAAATATCTTAAAGTCCTGAACGCTGATTTTGAAAGAAAAATCTATGATGATTTTAACCAGCATAAAAATAATGACCTGCTGGTCATTGTATACAACTTTATTGATATTCTTTCACACGCAAAGACTGACAACCACATTGTAGACCAGCTGATCCGCGATGATAAGACTTTCCGTTCTCTTACCTTCAACTGGTTTGAAAACTCTTCTTTACTGAAGATCATTAAAACAGCCGCTGAAAACGGATATAAACTGGTAATCACTACAGACCATGGAACCGTATATGTGAAAAAACCAAGTAAAGTTGTGGGAGACCGGGAAACGTCTACAAATATAAGATATAAAACAGGTAAAAGCTTAACGTATGATGACAGTGATGTATGGGCGATTACCAACCCGGAAAAGCTTTTCCTTCCAAAAGGAAACCTGAGCTCGAAGTATATTTTTGCCAAAAACAATATATTCCTGGCTTATCCTAAGAATTACAATCATTTTGTTAATTACTATAAAGAAACTTACCAGCATGGGGGAATTTCACTGGAAGAGTGTATTATTCCTATCAGTATTTTAGAACCCAAGTAGTTTTTTTCATAGTTTATTTAATTTTGGGTTTAAGGCGGAAAAAATCATTCGATTTTTTCCGCCTCTTTTTTATAGTTCATATCTTCGTAAAAAATAAATCATGTTTATTATTTCGCTTACTTATAAGCGTTCTATTGAAACCATAGAACGGTTTATTCCGCAGCATGCTGTTTTCCTCGACAAGCACTATGAATCCGGCAGGTTTATGCCTCAGGAAGAAAAGAACCCAGAACGGGTGGGATTATTATCGCCAAAGCAGAATCTAAAAAGGAGATTGAGATTATCTCTGAAGATCCTTTTTTATATTCATGAAGCAGCAGACTATGCTATCACCGAATTTATCCCGTCTAAATACAATGAAAACTTTAAATTTTTTATAGAAGCATAATGAGATTAATCACATACAATGTCAATGGCATCAGAGCGGCCTTCACAAAAGATTTTCTGGGCTGGCTGAAGATTGCAGATCCGGATATCATCTGTATTCAGGAGAGCAAGGCCGGAAACGACCAGATAGATATCGAGAGCCTGGAAAAATTGGGATATCACAGTTACTGGCACTCGGCAGTAAGAAAAGGCTACAGCGGGGTCGGAATTGCCTCAAAAATAAAGCCCCATCATGTAGAGTATGGTTGTGGCATCGAAAGCTATGATAATGAAGGAAGAATTATCCGTGCTGATTTTGACGGATTTTCTGCAATCTCTGTTTACGTTCCTTCTGCGTCCAATATTGAGCGTCTGGATTTTAAAATGCAGTTCTGCCATGATTTCCTGGAATATATCAAGAATTTAAAGAAAGAAATTCCCAACCTTATTATATCGGGTGATTTTAATATATGCCATGAGGCTATCGATATTCATAATCCTGTCGGTTTAAAGAACGTTTCAGGATTTCTTCCTATGGAAAGAGAATGGATGACCAATTTCATTAATGAATGTGAACTGATTGACAGTTTCAGGTTCTTTAATAACGAGCCTGATAATTATACATGGTGGAGTTACAGACAAAATTCAAGAGAAAGGAATAAGGGCTGGAGACTGGATTATAATTTCACTTCGTACAGCTTAAAAGACAAGCTCAGCAGAGCGGTAATTTTAAAGGAAGCGGTACATTCTGACCATTGTCCTGCTTTATTAGAATTAGATATTTAACCAACGTATATATCTATACAAAAAGCCAGCTGAATCAGCTGGCTTTTTTTTAATTTAAATCATAAAATTAATCGACAATTTCATATTCGACCGGAATTGTACCATGATTGATATCTCCAATCTCATCGAACGCAGCTTTAGACATGTCTAATGCTCTTGAGGAAGGGCCACCATAAGGGCCTCGGTCATTAATTCTCACTATAACCTCTTTACCATTTCTAAGGTTCGTTACCTTAACATTTGTTCCAAATGGAAGCGTTCTGTTTGCTGCAGTAAACTTTGCGTTATCAAAGATTTCTCCGCTAGCGGTTTTTCTACCGTTAAATCTATCGTGGTAGTACGATGCATAACTTGTTTTTTTCGCATCTAAGGCATTGCTCGTAAAAGAGTAAATACCTAAGGTTGAAATCATCATTATGATTACGAGAATGAATCTTTTCATCATTTTGAACTTTTATTGGTTTTGACGGGACAAAAGTATCAGGAATCTTTATAAAACCCTACTCTACATGTTAAAAACTGTTAATGAAATCTTAAATAAACATTAACAAACCTCGCAACCTCCTATGGATAGGGCTTTCAGATCACATTGTTAAAAAACGTTAAAAAATCGCCTAAAAAGTTAACATAATTAACTAATTCATGCATAATTTAAAAAAACAAAAGCTGAAACAATCTGATATTCAATAAATTACAAAAACAACAATGTTAAGATCCTAGTCAAAAAATTTGTCTTTTGAAATGAAAATTCTTAAAGTCTGATTCTGCAGAAAATCGCTGACAGAAGTTATTTATCTATATAATATTATATTTCTGAAACCGATTTTAACACCTTTCTATTCTGTTAAAATTTAAAGTCTGATTCATTGTTATTATAAAATCATATTATGGATGAAAAAATTGAATCAATATTCTAACTCAAAAAAATAAAATAACGCTCTATCTCTATAAAAGTAAAAAACCAATGATTTCTCATTGGTTTTTATTATGTAATTAAATAAATTTCTTTATTTTAAGTATTCTAATACGTAATCATAAGTTCCTGAAGGATAAACAACAGACATACTAGGAGAACCAGTAATCGCATTTCCTGCTGAAGTAGCGACTGTATAAGAATATAAGCTTCTATCATAAACAGTATTTGTACCGGCTTTATAAATAGTGATTCCATACATTGCAGTCATTCCTGTAGGAGCTGGAATATTAACTGCTGTAGAAGTACCACTTGCAGTGAAAGTTCCTTTGATTGCGTATACTTGTTTGCTATCTACCAAGGTGCTGGTAGCAGTTTCAGTTGTAAGTACATTTACTTTACCTGCACCTCCCATTGGCACCCATCTACCATTTGTAATGTTACCTGGGTTACCTGGATTTGAGAAGTAATAGAAACCCGGAGCAACAGCAGTTGTTACCCCCTGACCAGCTGCTGTATTACCTGTAGCAGTGTTATATACAACCATACCATCAAAGTCAGAAACAATTACAGTATTATCCATTGGAGAAGTATCAAAGGCAAAAGTAGTTAAATTTGTTCTAGGAAAACCTAAACCTCTACCATAGCTTTGGTTTGCTAATCCTTCAAAATTACTACCATCCATGAAATAGTTTGTATTATTTAAAGCTGAGGTAACATTCCCGTTACTTATAATTTGAGCATTAACGTTTGCACCAAGGAACAATAATACACCGCCTGCTATAGTTAAGAAAATATTTTTCATTTTAATTTATGTTTTATGTATTAATTTCTACCTGAAACAAGATACCAATTTGTACCATTACTATAAATCTGTATAGCGGCAATTCCCGTAAGAGAAGTCATACCTTTAGGAGTGGCAACTCCATCGGCACCTGCAAACTGTAAAGTACCTCCAGTCTGATTTCTTATATAAATCGTTCTTCCGTTATAAGCTGTAGGAGCCGGTAAAGTAAGCTGTGTTCCACTGGTAAATTCCCAATAATCAAAATTAGAGTTTGTCCAGTCATAAGCTGTAGAAGCAGCTTGTGTTAAGTTCATTCTGAATGGGGTTGCAGGAGCCGCACCTCCTCCTAATGTTTTCCAAGTAGCGGATGGAGAATCATAATAATAGAATCCAACTGCCGTAACGTTTGTAGTTTTAGGAGTTGCTGTACCGTCAATTGTTGTAACGAAAGCAAGTGCACCATTCTGAGCTGCAGTATAAGCTGCATCTTTAGCTAATAATTGTGCTCTTGTCATACGAGGGACTAATAAGGCATCAGGTCTAGCATTATCTGTAGTATTTGCTACTACGTCTAACGTTGCGGCAGGTGTGGTTGTGTTAATCCCCACTCGCCCCTGTTGAGCCTTAGAAAGGGCCGAAAGGCCAACAAGCATAACTGCTGTCAATAAAAATTTTTTCATAAGTTTTTAAAGATTTTTAATTACATTTTTTTTCATCAATATTTCTAAAAAAGGTAGATCTCAACTTGTGAATATTATATTAAAGCTAAAAAGACCCAATGAGTATTTCAACTGAGTTTTAGTGGCTTTTTAATGATTAACTTGTTGAAAGCACATAATTTAAAAATATTGCTTCTTGGGCAAATTTAAGATATAATTTTTGAATTTATATATATTATAAAAGAAAATTAAAAAATCTTAATTACGCAAAAAATTAACATGTTGAATATCAACAGAATAAATAAATACTACCGAGAAAATTCTATGTTAATTTTAGTTAATAGCTTAATTTTATAAACTATATTTTTTCCTGGTTAACAAGCACTTAGTTATACCAATTCTCCATACAGGTCAAATTCCTCAGCTGAAGTAATTTTTACATCTGCAAATTCACCGATAGAAACGTATGTATCTTCTGCAGAAACCAACACTGTATTGTCTACATCCGGCGAGTCATATTCTGTTCTTCCGATAAAATAATTTCCTTCTTTACGGTCAAAGATACACCTGAATACTTTACCTACTTTTTCCTGATTTTTTTCCCATGAAATCTGAGACTGCAATTCCATAATTTCTTCTACTCTTGCCTCTTTTACCTCCTGGGGAATATCATCTTCCAACACATAGGCTGTCGTATTCTCTTCATGTGAATAAGTAAAGCAGCCTAATCTGTCAAATTTCTGTTCTTTTACCCAGTCTTTAAGCTCCTGGAATCTTTCTTCTGTTTCTCCAGGATATCCAACGATAAGCGTTGTTCTGATGGCCATATCAGGAACTTTCTCTCTGAATTTCCCTAAAAGGGCATCTGTTTTCTCATGGGTAGTTCCTCTCTTCATAGATTTCAACAGATCTGAATTGATATGCTGAAGAGGAATATCTATATAATTACACACTTTAGGTTCTTCACGGATAATATCAAGAACATCTTCCGGGAAACCGCTTGGGAAAGCGTAATGAAGACGGATCCATTCTACCCCTTCTACTTTTACCAATTCTTTCAAAAGATCACCCAATGCTCTTTTTTTGTAAAGATCAAGGCCGTAGTAAGTAAGGTCCTGTGCAATAAGAATCAATTCTTTTGTGCCTTTTTTTGCTAATTTCTGCGCTTCTGAAACCAGTTTTTCAATAGGGGTTGACATATGCCCTCCTCTCATCAACGGGATTGCACAGAAAGAACAAGGTCTGTCGCAGCCTTCAGAAATTTTAAGGTATGCGTAATGCTTTGGTGTTGTCGTTAATCTCTCTCCTACCAACTCATGTTTATAATCTGCTCCAAGATGCTTTAAAAGTACCGGAAGGTCTCTTGTTCCGAAATATTGATCTACATCCGGAATTTCTTTTATCAAATCCGGTTTATATCTTTCTGATAAACATCCTGTAACAAATACTTTCTCAACCTCACCTCTGTTTTTGGCCTCAACATAATCAAGAATAGTATTGATAGATTCTTCTTTGGCATTATCAATAAATCCGCAGGTATTGATTACAACAATGTCCCCACGGTCTTCGTGAACCACTTCTTTGCCATTGGCCTTCAGCTGGCTCATTAATACTTCAGAATCATATACATTCTTGGAACATCCAAGAGTGACTACATTGATTTTCTTCTTCCCTACAGATTTTGTACGCATCGTTTTGATTTTGAGTGTGCAAAGATACAAAATATTGGAGAGTTAAGATTAAAAAATAAAAAACCACTTTATAAAAGTGGTTTTCAGGAATATACTTTAAAAGTTTTTTTCTTTAAATCCAGGGGCATTCTGGTCTTTTTCTGAAAGTATCGCATCTTTTTTATCAACCTTCCAGTCGATATTAAGATCCGGATCATTGAATTTTACACTGCCTTCCGATTCTTTGTTATAAAAATTATCACATTTATAAGAAAATACAGCGTGAGTGCTCAATACTGAAAACCCATGTCCGAAACCTCTCGGCACATAAAGCTGCAATTTATTTTCAGCAGTAAGTTCTATTCCGAACCATTTTCCGAATGTAGAAGAGTCTTCTCTAAGATCTACAGCCACATCCCAAACACTTCCTTCCAGACAAGAAACTAATTTTGCCTGCGCGTGTTCTCCTTTCTGGAGGTGCAGTCCTCTTAATACTCCGTAAGAAGATCTGGAAATATTATCCTGTACAAAGTGACCGTTCATTCCTGTGAGTTCCTCGAATTTTTTTTCGTTAAACTTTTCAAAGAAGTAGCCTCTTTCGTCTTCAAATATAGTAGGCTCTATGATGTAGCAGTCTTTAAGCGGGGTTTCTTTAATTTTCATAATGTGAAAAACTCTATTTCAATGTGGTTATTAATGTTTTAAACAAGATCTTTGCATCGTTTTTGAAAGACATATTTTCAAAATAGTCCAAATTCATTTTTACTTTATTCGGAAACAATACTTCATCGTTATACGCCAGAGGATTCTCCTGGTTTTTCAGAAGATACTCTTCATCTCTGTATTTGATGCTTGCTTCAGAGGTAAGTCCGGGTTTCAGCTCCAGAACTTTTCTATCTGCTCCGGTAAGTTTGTCGTAGTAGCCTTCTATATCAGGTCTGGGGCCTACAAAACTCATATCCCCTTTTATAATATTAAATAATTGCGGAAATTCATCCAGCTTAAACTTTCTGAGTATCTGTCCGGTTTTTGAACATGTCCTCTTCTGCTCATGAATGGTTTTAAATTTAAAAATAATAAAAGGTTTTCCGTACTGCCCGATCCGTTTCTGAAAAAAAATTCCATTGGAAGAGGTATCCAGGCTTGTAATTACAAATAAAATGATCAATACCGGCATAAGAAAGAGGATCAATATTACCGCCAAGATAAAATCAAAAACCACTTTCCAATATTTGTACTGATTCATTAAATTGAATGTTATTAAATTCCGAAGTACGTATGAACTACTTTTGTTATTCTTTCTCTGTCGTCATCTGATAAATTGGAACCTGAAGGAAGACACAATCCGTTATCAAAAAGTTTTTCAGCAATAGTTCCTCCGTAATACGAAGCTGTTTCAAAAACCGGCTGTAAATGCATTGGCTTCCAAAGCGGTCTTGATTCGATATTATCTTCTAAAAATGCAAGTCTTAAATCTTCTCTGTTTTTTCCTGTAATTTCAGGGTCAACGATCACTGCGGATAACCAGTGGTTGGAATAAAAATCATCATTCGACTCTGAAAATACAGTTACCCCTTCAATATTGCTGAAAAGGTCAACATAGAAATTGTGCATTGCTCTGCGGGCAGCCACTCTGTCCTTAAGCACTTCCATCTGTCCTCTTCCTATTCCTGCTACAATATTGCTCATTCTATAATTGAAGCCAATCTGTGAATGCTGATAGTGAGGTGCATTGTCTCTGGCCTGTGTAGAAAGGAAAACCGTTTGATCTTTATCTTCCTGAGTATGACAAACCAAAGCTCCACCTCCTGAAGTGGTAATAATTTTATTTCCGTTAAAGCTTAAGACTCCGAAACGCCCGAATGTTCCGCATGCCTGTCCTTTGTAGGTAGAACCAAGAGCCTCTGCTGCATCTTCTATTACAGGAATCTGGAATTCCTGAGCAATTGCAGTAATTTCGTCCATCTTTGCCGGCATACCGTAAAGGTGAACCACAATGATTGCTTTGGGCTTTGTTCCTTTTTTAATTCTATCTTCAATAGCTTCTTTCAGAGCTCTCGGGCACATATTCCATGTTTCCGGTTCGCTATCAATAAAAACAGGTGTTGCTCCGCAATAAGCAATAGGATTGGCTGATGCTGAGAAAGTCATTGACTGGCAGATTACCTCATCACCATGTACAACTCCGCATTCAATAAGGGCAAGGTGCAGAGCAGCAGTTCCTGCAGAAAGTGCAGCCACTTTTGCATTTTCACCCAGAAACTGTTCCAGATCGCTTTCAAAACCGTTAACGTTAGGTCCCAGTGGGGCTACCCAGTTTTCTGCAAATGCTTCGTTGATATATTTTTGTTCATTCCCTCCCATATGTGGTGAGGACAACCAGATTTTAGTATTCATATTTTTGATTAGTAACTTGTTTATATAATATTTTTCTTGATAATTCTTCCGGGATTTCCCACTACAACTGAATAGTCCGGAATATCGCTAATAACTACCGCTCCGGCACCTATTACACACCATTTTCCTATTTTTATTCCCTGTATTACCGAGGCTCCGATTCCGATCTGGGATCCTTCTCCTACTGTCACACCTCCGGCAAGAGCTGAATTGGGTGAAATATGGACAAAGTCTTCAATCACACAATCATGATCTACAGATGCATTGGTATTGATGATACAGTGTTTTCCGATGGCAGTATCTGCATTGGTTACCACTCCTCCCATGATTACAGTTCCCTCCTCAATTTTCACAGAATCTGAAATTATTGATTTCGGGTGTATTAAAGTCCCGATTTCGTTCTTAACCTGTTCTGCTATCTTCTTACGGGTAAGGTTATTTCCAATTGAGATAACCAGCCTTTCCTTACCTTCCGGTAAATGATTCAGTACGGGAAATCCATAGCATTCGTTTTTAGAAATATCCTGATCTATGAATGCTTTAATTTTTATGTCATTAGCAGCAGCAATATCTGCAATTACCTTTCCATGTCCACTTGCTCCAAATAAATACATAGCTATCAATTAATTTCCTTGAAATGGTTCTATGGTAACATGTCCTTCAGCGGACACGCCCTCTCTTATAAATACTTTCTTGGCGGTAAGAAAAAAGATTTTGAGATCTAAAATAAATGATATGTTTTCTACATACCAGACATCATAGTCAAATTTTTGGTTCCATGATATGGCATTTCTGCCATTTACCTGTGCCCATCCTGTAATTCCGGGTCTCACCTCATGTCTCCTTGCCTGATGCTCGTTATAAAGCGGCAGATATTGTACAAGAAGAGGTCTGGGCCCAATCAGTGACATATCTCCCTTTAAGACATTGATCAACTGTGGAATTTCGTCCAAAGATGTTTTACGGACGAAAGAGCCTATTGCTGTTAATCTTTCTGCATCTGATAAAAGGTTCCCATTGGAATCCTTTTTATCATTCATTGTTTTAAACTTTATAATTTTAAATACCTTTCCATTTTTTCCCGGCCTTGGCTGAAAGAAAAAAGGCTTCCCGTTATTGGATAGGAATAAGCCTACCATCACAATCAGAAAAACCGGAAGCAGCAAGGTAATTCCCATCAGAGAAAATACAAAGTCGAAAATCCTCTTTAAATAATTTTTATACATTCTTAAAAGTTACATATGTTCATCATAATACATTGTGGGTTCTACCCGGATTCCTGCTGATTTTGCTGTGTAACTAATACCTATAATCATTGAACTAAAGTACAAAAATTCCGGTATATTAAAAAGGTTACAAGATGTCTGCACGAGTGTAAAATATTGCAAAAATAAGGCAAAAATCAATTTATAGTATATATTACTTTTTTTTATGTTCCAAAATATCGAAGCATTTTGTACTACTGGTAAAAACTTTAGAAAATAAATAATTAATCCTAAAACGCCGGTGGCCATTAAAAGTTCTAAAAAAATATTATGCGGGTGAACACCATCTTCAAATAATATTCTTCCTCCTAAAAAACGATTTGAATTAAAGATTTCAACTGCCTTGCTATATAAAGGTTCTCTGCTTGATGTATCTCCATGTGCAATCCATTTATACATTCTGTTAAAACTTGTTATTTGTCCGTTTCCATATTGTTCATGCAGAATAATCAATCCAATAAATAGCAGAACCGATGTAACAGCATATAACATATATTTTTTATTTCCTTTTAACAGTACCATGTAAAAAGAACATACAGAAATAGCGACTAACGGGCTTCTTGCCATAGATTGAATCACATTAAAAAGACCTAAAAAAAGGCAGAAGAATAAAAAATATGATGTATAATCTTTCTTACAAAACAAAAGCAAAAATAACGATATAATAAACAGTGAGGCTCCGATATGACCATACATAATATAGTATGTACTAAAAATATGATCTAACTTTATATAACCATATATATAGTTTACAACGAGAAGGCCGCATAAAATAGTAATACAATATTTTGTGATGCTTTTGAAGTCTACCTTACTGTAATTAATACATAATAATGCAATACTTGGTAAAAGTACCATAAACAGGATTCTGAAAACATCTTCATTCTCCGATACTATTACATCCTGATTAAACGAATAGTTATTGAATGAATATATAAGCTTGATGATATAAAAGACCCAGAAGCCTACAAGACTTATGAATGAAATATTTTTAAGACTAATATTTTTTCTTTCTCTATAAATTATGGATACAGAAAATATAATGATAAAGATCCGATATGGTACAGAAAAATTCCTGGGATCCATTTCTAATGGTTTTGCAAAAGAAATGGCAATAGTATTTCCTACCACAACAGATAATAGGAATAGTTTATAAATAAAATTAGTATTAATAGTAATTTTCAAAATAAAACCTATTTTTATTTCAACCAGTGCAAAGCTACTTCTTTTGCTTTACAGAATGAAATAAAATAGCATCCAGGTATTTTTTCCCCAATACCGGATATGTTCTGTTTTCAAAAATCCATTTTCTGCCTTTATTACCAATTATAATTCTTTCTTCTGGGCTCATTTGGGTATAATGTAAGATGGCACCTTTAATATCCTCCGCAGAGGTACTGTTGATAAATTTACCGCAATCGGCTTCATTAATCATAGAAGGATATCCGGTATAAGAAGCAATAATGGGTTTTGCTGCAAGCATATATTCTACGACTTTATTCATCGATTGTCCGTAGTCCCAAACTTTTGAATCTTTAGTAGACAAATACAGAATATCACACACCTGAAGAAAATATTTAACATCACTTTGCTGAATTCTTTGTAAGAATGTAACATTCGAACAATTTTTTAGTTGTTCTTCGTAAGACTCTCTGAGATCACCACTTCCGACAAGTACAAAATGAATATCATTGTCGTCCTTCATCATCTGTATGGTTTCAATAAAAGGTTCCAATGCATTGGTAACGCCCATACTTCCGGCATAGCCAATAATTACTTTTCCTGGCGGTATTATTTCTGAAAACGGATTTTTTTCTTTCAGGAAGTCTTCAGAATAATTTTCAGGATCAAATCCTAATGGTGAACAATGAAAAGTTTTTTTATATCCCAGTAATTCTTCTACGTGTAAATCCAGCCTTGGCATTGTTCCTGCAACCAAATCAGCCTTTTTATATCCAAACTTTTCTATACATCCAATCAGTAAAACAAGGGGATGCCATTTTGAAAAACCCGCTTCTTCTGTCATCGTTAGGGGCCAGATATCACGGATTTCAAAAACCAAAAAGCTACCGAATTTCTTTTTCAGATAATAACCATAGATTATCGTAAAAATAGAAAGTGATGAAATGATAACTATCTCAGGCTTTGTCATAGCAGAAAGTCTCATGGCGAAAAGCTTTCTTTCAAAATCAAACCAGGACAATATTCTGTCTATCGATGCAGTTTTGGCATATTTCTTTGTTTTAATCCATCTTACGGCTACCCCATCCTGCTCCTCATCATTATAGATCTTGTCAGTTTCGGGACAATGGGTAAAATGATTGGCATCTGAAGTTATCATGAGGGTATTATTTCCCTGTCTTTTAAATTCTCTTGCCAAATAAAACAAACGTGATGGAACTTTTGCGTATTGTGGTGGTGAGGCATATTTTGAAATCAGCCAGATATTCATCAGTAGGTATGTGTTTATTTTAAGTTTACAATTTCTTGAAAATACCCTTTATTATCATTGATATAAGGATTTTGATTAGAATAATATGAATATTTAGGTGAAATTTTTTCATACATCATATTCACCTCATTTGTATCCAGCATCTTCCACCATCCATAGAAAATATGGGTATAATCCTCAGAAGGTGATAATCCCTTATCCCCCTTTTTTAGATTACTTCTAAAGTTGCTATTATTCCCATCAACGAAATTATTGAAAGAATAAGTTCCATCTTTAGGATTATATACTGCAATATTATTCAGCAATTGTTTTGAAAGTAAGATATTCAGTTTGTCCAAATACTTAAATTTTGTATTATCAGATTGAAATGCTAGTTTTAGAATATGCAGATAAGCCGGCATTCTCGAAAAGTGAGAAGCATCCCAATTAACACTCTGATTTTTTTTTAGAACTACATCCTGGAAATTAGGATGATCTTTCCAGACATTGGGCTGCAGATACCATACATTATCCTGAAATACTACTTTTTTCTGCATTACCTGATAAAAAGAGTTTCTAATGTTTATTAAATCCCTTGTAGCGGTAAGTGAGGCATCTTTTTCTATAAGTGAAAGACTAACTCCTATCCCCATAATATAAAGCTCAAGATCAGTAAATGCACTATAATAGCTCATATCTCCATTATATTCACCAGTCAGCAAAAACTCTACTCTCTGTTTTACTCCATAGAATTTCCTGGATTCTGCTTCCCAAATATTTGCATAGGCATTATTCCAATAGTTTAATATCTCTTGTTTGATGAAATTAAACATTTTTGTCTTTTCTGCGTCGCCACGTATTCCACTTCTTCTGAGATATTCGGCAACTGTAAAATAGAAAGTTCTTTTGCTTAAATCATCTATATCTGCTCTATTCTTTATGGTAAGCAGTATTTCATAGGTAAAGAGCACCTGCAGTCTTTTTATAATTTCCTGATTTTTCGTATCATAAGCATATTGTATCGGAATATATAAAAAAGCAGCACAATCATAAGCGGCATTGGGCCAATTCGCCATTTTTGTTTCGGAGGCAAAAATATCATTGTAATGATTGATCAGATTAACGATTTCTGTAGTTTTCAGATTTTGTTGTCTGAACACAGGCTCAACTGACATTAATGATGTTTTACTTACAGATGCTTGTACCACCGAGCAAATACTGATGGTACAAAACAAATAAATAAAAATAAACCTCAGTTTATAAATTAATAAATTTTTCATCTATAAATAGGCATTTATAATTAGCATCTATTATTGCTTATACAATTTTGGAATATTGTTAACTATTTTTATCACACGTTCAAAATCCAGTCCTAAAGTATCAAGATACCATCTGATGTTCTGATAACGTGGAGCATTCTCTATTTCGACAAGTTCTAAAGCTCTTTTTCTTGTCATTTGTCCTTCTCTGATCTGATTACTTCGGAATGTATCATGTTCTGTAAAGCCAGCGACGGTATAATATACATAGTTATAAAATGCTGCTGTTCCATCTCCAATTCTCCAGGTAGTAGTGGTATCTATTGCTTTTTCCCAGTCATAATCATTTAAAAGGGTATTATCTACCTGCTCTTCATCCCATCTCCAATAATCAAAAATATGATAATAATCCTGTTTTTCTGTGAAGCTACGATAATATTCACCAGACAAGGTATCCCAAAGTGAGCTATTGAAATACCCAGGGCTCTGCATCATCGCTCTGAATCTTTTAGAGTGATATCTCAGCTGTTTCATAGCCCCATGACTGTATACTCTTTTCTCTTCAAAATCAGGCTCAATATCTAAAAATCCTGTTTTAAAGTGAGTTACTTCCAATGGATTTACTCCCCAAAGATTAAGATTGATTCCTGTTTGCTTTTTGATATCCTCTACATACCTGAAGAAATGTTTATCACCAGCAGTAAGCATTGCCATCATTCCTAAATGTGGAGATTTCAGCCATGCTTCAAGATTCATTCTGATATTCTTTCTTTTGAGTGAAATATCTGCAGCCACAATAATATTTTCTACCCCAAGGTCTGCACACATACGGCTGATATTTCTTCGGCCAAGATCTGTTACCATTCCCCAGTCATAGGTATAAGTAACTGGTTTCATTTCCAGCTCTTTTACGATAAGGTGTAATCCATAGCAGCTATCTCTACCTCCAGAAAAAGGGACAATACAGTCTAATTCGTTTCCTTTTCTTCTGTATGGCTCAACCAATTTAAATAATTCTTCTTTTGGTTTCGGATTATTTCTTGGTTTATAATTTTTGCAATAGTTACATACTCCTGCTTCATCAAATTTTATAAAAGGCATTGTTTCCGGCAGAATACATTTTGTACATCTCTTGATGTTTATCTTTTTGTATTCCAGTAAGCCTTCTTCAATGGTATTAAATTTAAATTCAGGAATCAAGTTTTCTACTCTGCTTTTCTCATCTACGATAGTCAGTTTTTCTACAGAAACAGGAATATCAATAATCATAGCCTCATCTTTTATCTGGCTGATATTCTCACATCCGATAATTTTAAGTCCATAATTTTCTGAAGCAAAATAAGTTTTATCTTCATTATATCCCACATATAAGCTGCCATTATTGGAGAAAAGAAGCAATTTCCCTTTTTCCGGCAATACAAGAGCACATGCAATAACTCCTCTGCATAAAGAAAATATTTCTTTAGGAAGGTCTTCAATTTTGTTCTCCTTATTGCTAAGGAATTCTTCTGCAATGGCTACAATAGCTTCGGAATCAATTTTCAGCTGCCTGCTTACTGATAATTTGCTCCAAACTTCTTCTTCATTTACAATAATACCGTTGTGTATAGCGCATATATTTCCTCTCACCACGGGCTGATTATCGCCCAGGCCATTGGTAATCAATCTACTATGCCCTAATACAATATTATTATTATACGGCTGTACTTTATTCAGTAATTTCTCAATACTATAATCAGCTCTGTTTACCTTATAGTTATTGTTTTGATAGTAGATCAAACCACTGGAATCAACTCCTCTTTGTTCGGAATGTTTTACCAGAGTTTGAAACTTCTGCTTGTTGATATGAGTCTTTGATACAACTCCAAAAATTCCACACATTTGTCTTTATTATTTATTTTTGATTTTTTAAAATATTATTATACATTTTTAATAGCTCACTTTCCTGAAAGTTCCAGCTAAGTGGATAAAGGTCTTTTTTCACCCTGTTATCCAGATCTGAATATTCAACGTCTTTTACAATTTCAAATAAATTTTCGGCATTTAAGCTACTACATTTCCCTAAACTATATTCCTCAACAATTTTTCTGATATCTGGAAAATCTGATGCTAAAATATATAATTCTGAAAAAGCATATTCAAATAATTTATTGGGCAAGCAATAATAGTCACTTAAAGAAACGGCTTCCACTAGGCATAGCCCTACATCTGCAGACGTAGACACCTCTACTACCTGATGATGCGGAACTGCCGGATGATAATGAATATTATCATTATTGAGTGCTATTTTTTTTATTTCATCAACATACTCACCATAGCCAATAAAAACAATATGTGAATCTACTTCTTTTCTTTGGAAAACATCCAAATACAAATTTATTCCTCTTCCGATTTCACTTATTATTCCCAAGTATAAAAATATTTTTTTCCCTTCAGGGATATTAAATTTTTCTCTGAGATAATTATTTTTAATATTTTCTTTTGGGGAAGTGTCAAGCAACGGCGAGTTTAATATCAATACACTCTTCTTTTTCCCAAGATGTTTATCATACCAATCAATAATAGATGGGCTCACACTAATCAGGATATCAATATCTCTCCACAACATTTTTTCAATGAAAAGAGTATATTTTGAAAGTACTTTTGATTGTCCTGCCTTATCTGATTCAAGTTCATGGGCATCATAGATTAGTTTTGATCCACAAAATAGTTTGATCATTTTTGCAATGGGCAAATATAGTGTGTCATGACAATGAATGATATCCGGTTTGTATTTGATCCCGGGAAAAACCATTCTAATAAATGCCTCTATGAGATTAAGAAAATATCTGACAGGTCTTGGTAAAAATTTTATTTTTTTTGTAGCAATATTGAATACCTTAATAAAAGGCATCTGTTCTGTTTCATATTTATGTCCTTCAGAGTCATCAATTCCATAGGCTGCCAAAGTTGTATTTTCAATTTTTTGAACCGCCTTCAACTCTTTTAAAATCCTACTATCATATCGGATATCTGTGGGTGAAAGATGAAGTATTTTTTTATTCATTATTTTTAGTGTATCTGGGCATTAAATAAAGTAAAAAGCAAACGGCTAAAAACCCACCTGAAATAAGCGCTGTAAAAAAAGCACCATTGATAAATAGGGCTCCAAAAGAAAAACTGGAAATTAAATATATTCTTGCATCTAATTTAAAACTTGACATATCAAATACTTTAAAGAAATAAGCTCTTATAAGAGGAAATACCAGTAGGGAAGCCCACCCAAATTGTGCATAATCACTTCCAATCAATCCTGTATTGGAAGACATGTCCGGATCATTAAAATAAGTTGCTGCTATTATATAAGGGGAATTATTTTTATGATTTACATTGGTCTCAAACCAATGTCCGAAATGCTCTCTGAGATAAAGTAATTCATGAGTGGAAAAGTAATCATAATGGAAGTAGGCTAACAACGTAGGTGTAAAATAGGTTCTTGAATAAAGCCCGGCAATACTGATCTGAACACTTTCACTTCCAAATTCGACAAAAAATATCAAAATAAGATTGAAACCAATAAATGCATGCAGAAGATACTTATTATACTCTTTCTTATAAAAAAAATAAATAAGTAGGGTCAATATCAATAATACGAAATCTGTCTTATGTGCGCCAAAAGAATACATCATTAAGCCAAAGAAGAAAAATACACAGCTTAGAAAAACATTTTTCTGTATCAAGTAATACATGAAAGAAATTGTAATAAACATACTTGCTATCGGCCGCAGATAATTAATAAACGAAGGCATATTTAACTCACTGACTTTCGCTCGTATTTCATATACTTCTTCAAAATCAAATTTAATGCTAAAACCATTATATATAACGGAAAAAACAATCATCATTAACACTACTGTATATAGCAAAATTTTAAATAAAATCATCGACTGGGAATTGTCAAAAATTTTATAATATTTCACTTTTCCGTATCTTATATAAAACAAAAAGAGCAGAGCACAATATATCACACTATATAAAAAGAACTCAAAATTATTGGTATATACGCAAAAAGTTAAATTTGGCAAAAAATATAATAGATATATTACCATAAGAATTAAACTTGCTGGAGTATCTTTCTCTAAAATCTTTTTAAAAAAATAAGTATAAAATATTATAGCAACGTAAGAAAGGTTATTAATTGTATGGCTAAATTCTCTTACATAACCAAGATATCCGTAATGCACAGATATTGAGTTCACATAGAGATAATCTAAAGATAATTTATATATAATAAAAAATATTAGTAGTGTAAAATACTTCATAGCAACAAAAAAAATCAAGACTTATTAAATAGTAAAGAAAGTAATAAATATCTAAATAAAATTACTCCTACATAAATCCATATAAATAAATCAATAGTAGAGCTTTTTCCTAAAAAAAATGAAACAAGTAAAACCAAAGTAGTAATTACTTCCCAAACAAGAAAAATTTTATTCTTCCTTTTAACCAATACACCGCTTGAGTAATGAGAAAAAGACGATGAAATAACAGTAGTGAAAATTATTATTTTACTCATATCAAACGCTTTTCTCCATTTATTAATATCAAAAAATAGAGAGAAAAAATACTCCCCAAAAATTAAATATACTATAGCAAATAATAAGGAAACTAAAAATAATAATCCAACATACGTATTCATTCTCTTATTAAGTTTAGCTTTATTAGTTTCTGACAAATCCTTGTATATTAATCCATTTAAACTTTCAGATATTAAACTTAATGGTTTATTCACAATTTTAGAAGCCATGAAATAATTACCCAAAATAGCTTCTCCAAAATAATGTTTTATAAAGAAACTAGGTAGCTCTGCGTTAAAAGTATTAATAAAATAAGCAGGCATCTGATGCAATGGAAAGGACTTATATTTTATTATAATGTTATAAAAATCTTTATAAACAAAATTCCTTTTTTGTATTTTGAGATAAAACAGTATAAATATAGTAGCCAAAAAATTAGGTATTACATAAGACAATACCAAAATACCATATGATAGTTTTATATAATAACCGGAAAGTATAATGATAACTGCAAACACAGAGTTCAGTATCATTGATTTACTAACAATATTCAACAAACCTTTTTTAATAAGAATATCTTTTGATGCACTATATAAAGATTGGCTAAATGCGACCAATGGAACAAGTAAAAAATAAGAGTCTATATCAAAAAATAAAGTTGAAATAAGTATAATAAAAAATGAGGTTAATGAGATGGTAATGCTCAAGAAAATTGATACGGCATACAACATACTATATTCTTCGCTCTTTGCTGGTAACATAATTGCTTTGTTGTATGACAAAGTATAAAAATAGGCTAATGGAGCTGAAATAGATAAAATAAATGACAGTATTCCAATTTCGTAATCAGAATAAATTCTTCCGGTTAGTGGAACTGCAATCAGTAATATTAATTGAGATAATATATTGCTACCTAAAAAAGATATTATTTTTCTTTTCATAAATTTAAATAATCTTCTTTAGTTCTCTTAAAAAGAGTTTTGTATACAATGTAAATAAATAATTTAAAATTTTTGTTTACATAAGCTTTTTTGAGCTGCGAGATAAAAATATCTGATACTGAGCTTTTTTTAAGAAATAATGGTGCAATTTCACTATTTGTTAATGCTTCATGAAATTTTAAATCTTTTTTTTCATATCCTACTACACCATTTAAGAGCGTTTGAGGAATATGAGAATCCGAGCTCCAAATTACAGGCTTTTTATATTTTAGAGCCAATAGATAAGATTTGTAATTATTAACAACTGATGATCTGGAATTAAATACTTCTATAACATCAACAGATTGTGCCAATTCTTCTATTTGAGAGTGCCCATCATATGGATGAGGCAGAACCAGTATGGCATTTTGTTCTTTTGCATTTTTATAAAACTCATCCCATTTCATATCTGTAATTTCATTCTTTACATTTAATGCAATAACATCTCCCCTATCTGTTTTATATTCTGCAGCAGTAGGAATCTCTACATTCAGATTGTGTTCTTTTACTTTTTTCTGAAGCTCTACACTCCCTTTTATGGTATCATGATCCGTTAAAACAACAAAATCAAGTTTTTTCTCTTTTATTATTTTAATTATTTTTTCAAGCGTATTAATTCCGTCATAGGAATAGGTACTATGAAAATGAAAAATCCCTTTTTTCATCCCATTTACTTTGCGAACATTTTTTTTATCGTCCATAGTAATTTCATTGAATCAACGAAAAAATTTTCAAACAAATTCGTATAAGAATCCTTATAGAAATATTCTTTTATTTTATAAAGTTTTCCTGTTTTAAATAAAACCAAAAGATCTCCATCTAAAACCCAAAAGAACTTTTTTCCAACTTCATATCTTTTTTCAGTCTGTTCTTCTGCTTTATTCGAATAGGTGTCAATTAAAGTTTTACCAAAGTGAAGTCCTAATGCATAAGATAAATCCAGCGAACCCCAAAATTTAGGGTTTAACTCTATCAAATGATATTTTTGATTAGGCTCATCGTATTTATACTCAATCATTAGAGGGCCTGACCATTTTAAATACTCAATAATTTGTTTAGATATATTAAACATTTTTTCACAAAAAATTGACTTGGCAGCTGTACTAGATCCTCCTGTAATTGGTATTTCTCTAATACGTTGATGCATATAATAATTAATAATCCTACCTTCTTTTGCAATACAAAAAAAGCCTCTGCCAACCCCAGATACCTTTTCCTGCATTAATAGTTTCACCCCCCCCGACAAATATTTTTCTATTCTTTCGAATTCGGATTCAGAGCCTAATTTTACATATAACGGGTCAAATTTAGCTAAACTTTCATTACTTGATTTAACAACACAATTTTTATCTCTACTGTATAGCCTTAATTCTTCAAGATTTGAAAATAATCTACATTCAGGATAATTTACTTCTCTAAGAGAATTCAAAACTACCATTTTATCTTTATTTAATGCTATTTCAAGACTTTCTTTTGTAGGTATTAAACAAAATTCTCTATACTTTTCTGAACATATCTTTACGGCTTCACTTCCTACCGGAATTATAAAATCAGGTTTAATTTGTTTAACAGATTCCTCTAAATCCCCTATTATATAATCTTTACAATACCCCAATCTTTTAGTAAAAAAAGCAGTTTCTTTATCTGTAGCAAAAACTTCGTGCACTTTTTCTTTATACAATTCCCGCTGTATCGCTATAGAATTTTTGTAATTTGCATCTGTTATCAAAATTCTCATACTTGCTTTGTATTTTTCAAGGTTGAACAGAATTCAAGGATCTCACAGTATAATTCTTTCTTTTTTTCACTCTCAAATTCATCATTATGCCAAAGTAATGAAAATCTTCCACCAACTTTGTAACACTGAAGAACTATTTTTTTAACATACTGAAGAGCTTTACCATCATCTATATTTATTTTAGAATAGTCTAAAACACTTCCTTCCATTACAATTAAGGGTCTTATTTCTACATTCAGAACTGATTTATTATAGATATCAAACGGTTTATATGGGAAACATGTTCCGCACCTAAAACCACCGGTTTCGTGAAAGGTTAAGGTATTGTCATATTTCTGTCCTACTATGGAAAGTTGTCTTAGCGTTTCAAGAAAATTAATTCTTAAATAATGCATTCTACCGCCAAGATCTGTAGGAATATTCAGTTCTGAAAAAACTTCCCTGAGTTTCATCCATTCTGCCTTAATGTTGAATTTTGATGATGCATTGTAACTATAATGAATACCTACTTCATGACCTCTATCGTCTATTTTTTTTATAAGGCTTTTTACAAAACTGGTATAATTATATCTAAAATCAAATTTAAAAGAAGTACTGTCCGGAATAAAATAAAACTTACTGGTTATACCATGTTTATCTGAAATATTCATAAGCCAATCAAATGTATTAGAAACCTCAAGATCAAAAAAATATTGCCTATTAGTCAAATAAGAAATTGCCAATTTGGGTCTTTTCACTAAATCTATAAGAAAAAGCGTAATGAATTTAGTTTTTGGTACACTAATATATCTGGATATTTTATCAACATCATGACTTACTTCATAAGAAAATCTATTTTGTCTGCAATCAATATCAGAGGCTAAAAGTATATTCCCAATAAAACAAATCCATTCATCAACTATTGGTCGCAGGTATAATCCATCATTGAATAAATGAGAATCTTTCAATTCAAATCGAGAATGTTTATCTTCAGATTTCACTCCATATTCCTCTATTCTATTGAGTGCCCATATCATGTATGAAGCAAAGTCATAATTTATTGTAAAAACATTCTTTTCTTTCCTGATAAACCAGTCTATTTCTGAAACTCCGAATAAAACTAGATTTTCATTTGGAATTTCTAAACCTATTGTTTCTGAAACGGACTCTCTGGATATATAACTTAAGATATTTTCTTTACTAAAAAATGCATGCCTTCCATTATTCGTAAAGTTAATAGTTACAAACTGGTTTTCTTTCGAAAAGGTCAAACAAAAATGGTCCTCTAAAAACTCAACCCGAACATTTACGTCAAATCTTTCTCTAAAAATATTACCTATCCAATCTTGCAACAGATTATCTGAAAGTATTTCTGAGAAATAATTACTTGTTACCAAAATTTTAAAACTATTAGGAGAATTTTCTACTTTTAATCATGCTTATTTCAAACTATAAATCTTTTCGATTATATCCACTACTTTCAATCCTTCCAAAGCATTAGTAGTAATGGTATCTCTTCCTTTTAATACATCCACAACATTTTCAATAATATAGTGGTGATTGGCTGCCGATCCTTTATAAGCGCCATAATCATTTCCAGGGTTTGTTGGAGCCAATTCCGGCATTACATAGTCTTTTATATTACAAACTTCTACTTTGTCCATATATTGTCCTCCAATCTTCACAGATCCATTCTCTGCGATAATGGTCATAGAACTTTCAAGGTTCTGATTCCAAACTGAAGTAGAATAATTTAATGAACCCATTCCACCATCTACAAAGTCAAAGCTGACGAAACCTGAGTCTTCAAAGTCAGTAAGAGTTTTATGATTAAAATCTGCAAACTTTGCCTGAATATTGGTTATATCACCGAACAGCCAGTACATAATATCGATAAAGTGAGAAAACTGTGTAAATAAGGTTCCTCCGTCCAGTTCTTTCTTACCATGCCATGATTCCGGCTTATAATATCTGCCGTCACGATTCCAGTAGCAATTAAGCTGCACCATATATATTTCGCCCAGTTTTCCGCTCTCTACCATTTCTTTTACCCATGCAGAAGGTGGTGAATATCTGTTTTGCATAACTGCAAAAATCTGTTTATGTTTGTGCAAGGCCTGAAAAATAAGTTTTTCTGCATGCTGTTTTTTCAGAGCCATTGGTTTTTCTACCACAACGTGCTTTCCAGCATCAATTACTTTATAGGATTGCTCAAAATGGAATCCATTTGGTGAAGCAATGTTTATAACATCCACTTCAACACCTGAAGTTAAAAAATCATCCAGTGATGCAAAAAAGGGAACCTTATAATTTTCAATTCCCAATAATGATTTATCTTTGACATCGATCAATCCAACCAATTCACATTCATCATTTCTTGAGATCATTTCGGCATGTCTTTTTCCGATATGCCCGCAGCCCACTACTGCAAATTTTATTTTTTCACTCATTTGTATGTTTTTAAATTTTTGAAACTTTATTGTTTTCTATTTTGTATTTTTCTCCACTTTCTTCACAAACGGCAATATTTTCTGCATCAAATTGAAGTCTTTGCCCAAATTCGCTCATCCATCCCATTTGTCTGGCAGGATTTCCTACTACCAATGCATAATCCGGCACTTCTTTTGTAACCACGGCTCCTGCTCCAATAAAAGCATACTGACCAATATTATGCCCACAAACAATAGTTGCATTAGCACCTATAGATGCTCCTTTTCCCACATGGGTTCTAAGGTATTCATTTTTTCTGTTTACCGCACTTCTTGGATTAATTACATTGGTAAAAACCATTGAAGGGCCTAAAAAAACATCATCATCACATGTTACCCCTTCATAGATAGAAACATTATTCTGAACCTTCACATTCTTTCCTAAAACTACTTTGGGTGAGATGACAACGTTCTGGCCAATATTACATTTTTCGCCTAAAATGCAACCGGTCATAAGATGTGAAAAGTGCCAAATTTTGGTCCCAGTCCCTATCTGGCAACCTTCGTCAATAACGGCTGTTTCGTGTGCAAAAAAATCCGACATATCTGCTTTATATTAATTAAAATAATTCTTAATTTCCGTAATAATAACATCCAGTACCTCCTGGCCAAATTCTGTATGTACAGGAAGAGAGATAACTTCTTTGCAGAGCTGCTCTGTAACAGGAAGACTAAACCCTTCTTCTGCATATTGAAGAAAAGCTTCTTGTTTGTAAAGAGGCAGAGGATAATAAATCATACTTGGAATATTCTTTTCTGCCAAATATTGTTGTAATTGATCTCTTTTACCATTCTTCACTCTAAGAGTATACTGATGAAATACATGGGTTGAATTTTCAGCTCTCCTGGGAGTCTGAATTTCAGCAATACCCGCAAGATTTTCATCATAATAATCCGCCATCCTGTTTCTGGCAGCTGAATATTCATCCAAATGTTTAAGCTTAACTTTTAATACAGCAGCCTGAATGGTATCCAATCTTGAATTACAGCCTAAAACTTTGTGGTAGTATTTTTTTTCCTGACCATGGTTGGCAATCATTCTTATTTTTAAAGCCAATTCATCATCATTTGTCATCAACGCACCACCATCACCATAGCATCCAAGGTTTTTGGATGGAAAAAATGAAGTACATCCAATATGTCCTATAGTTCCGGTTTTTTTTACAGTTCCATCTGAGAAATTATAATCCGAACCAATTGCCTGAGCATTATCTTCTATAACAAAAAGGTTATTTTTTTCCGCAAATTTAAGAATCTTTTCCATATCAGCGCTTTGCCCGTATAAATGCACGGGAACAATCGCTTTGGTTTTAGGTGTCAGATATTTTTCCAGATCATTTAGTTCTATATCAAAAGTATCTTCGTTTACGTCTACCATTACAGGCTTTAATCCTAAAAGACCAATGACTTCTGCTGTAGCTACGTAAGTGAATGCAGGGCAGATTATTTCATCGCCGGGCTGCAGATCAAGGGCCATCATGGCAATTTGAAGTGCATCTGTTCCGTTAGCACATGGAATGACATGTTTTACACCCAGATATTTCTCAAAGTCTTGTTGGAATTCTTTTACAGCAGGGCCGTTAATAAATGCTGTATTGTCTATACATTCCTGAATACTGGCATCTACGTCTTTTTTTATTTTCAGGTATTGACCTTTAAGGTCAACCATTTGAATTTTCATATTGTTAGTTTTTTGAGTGCACGCAGGTGCATTTTTAATTTATGATAAGCTCACTTATTTTATTTCCTATAGAAAGGCAGGAAGTGGCTGCCGGAGAAGGGGCATTTCTGACGTGAATAATGTTTCCGTTTTTCACGATGTCAAAATCATCAATCAATCCTCCATTTCTGTCACAGGCTTGGGCTCTTACCCCTGAACCACCTGCAACAAGATCGTTTTCCTGAATTTCGGGTAAAAGTTTCTGAAGGGCTTTTGTAAAGGCAGATTTGGAAAGTGAACGATGCATTTCTCCCATACCGGTTTTCCCATATTTCGCTACGATTTTCCTGAATCCCGGCCATAGCATGGTCTGCATAGTTTCATTGAAGTTGAAATCGAAAAAATGATATCCTTCTTTTTTGAAAGCCAGCACGGCATTAGGGCCAGCCTCAATATTCCCGTCAATCATTCTGGTAAAATGAACTCCAAGGAATGGGAAATTAGGGTCGGGCACCGGGTAAATAAGATGTTTTACCAGATATTTTTTTTCATCCTTAATTTTATAATATTCTCCTCTGAAAGGAATAATGACCACATCGTTTTTTTCGTTGGTCATTTTGGTAATCTTATCAGAATACAATCCAGCGCAGGAAATCAGCTTTTGGGCTTTAAATTCGGAGATATTGGTGTTTACAATAATTTCAGATTTTTTATCAATAATATTTTTTACTTCATTATTAAATCTTACTTCTCCTCCTAATTCTTCAAAAAGTTCTTTTATTTTTCTGGCTATTCCCGGGTAGTCAATAATTCCGGTTTGTGGAACTTTGATTGCTTTTACACCCTCACAATGGGGCTCAATTTCACGAAATTCTTCTCTGGAAAGGTATTTTAGATTTTGTAGTCCGTTCTCAACTCCTCTTTTATAAATAGTATCTAAAAGCGGTAATTCTTCCTGTGAAGTGGCTACAATTATTTTCCCGCAAAGGTCATATCGTATTCCGTATTTCTCAGCAAAATTAATTACTGAGTTATAGCCTTCAATACAGTTTTTTGCTTTAAGACTTCCTGGTTTATAATAAATCCCGCTATGGATTACGCCACTATTGTGTCCCGATTGGTGCAATGCCACATCGTTTTCTTTTTCCAAAATTAAAATCTTAGAATCAGGATTTTTCAGTTTGGTCTGATAAGCGGTAGCCAATCCTACCAAACCTGCACCAATGATTATAATATCATAGTTCATGATCTGTTACAGTCTTGCATCTACCAGATTTCTGTCTAAGCATGCTTTGGTATCAAAAACCACGGCATTTTCTTTTTTAAGCTGATCCAGATCCATTTCCAGGAACTCATTGTGAGATACTGCAATAACTAAAGAATCGTACTTTTTGCCTTCCTGAAGAGCATCCAGAATATCAATTCCATATTCATGTTTTACTTCTTCTTTGCTTGCCCATGGATCATAAATGTCCACATTTATTCCGTAATCGGCAAGTTCTCTGTAAATATCAACAACTTTAGTATTTCTGACGTCCGGACAGTTTTCTTTGAATGTAACTCCTAAAATCAGAGCATTAGAATTTTTGATCACTCCACCTTTTGCAATAAGAAGTTTTACTACTTTAGCAGCAACAAACTTTGCAATAGAATCGTTTACCCGTCTTCCAGATAAGATAACATCCGGATGATATCCCAACTGTTCTGCCTTATGTGCCAGGTAATACGGATCTACTGAAATACAATGTCCTCCCACCAATCCAGGCTTATACTTAAGGAAATTATATTTTGTGCCAGCAGCTTCCAACACATCATTAGTATCAATTCCTACTCTATCAAAAATTAAGGCTAATTCGTTAACAAAAGAAATATTAACATCTCTTTGTGCATTTTCAATAGCTTTTGAAGCTTCCGCTACTTTAATGCTGGGTGCTTTATGGGTACCAGCGGTAATAATTTTCTTATATAGTTTGTCTACTTCTTCAGCAATCTCTTCCGTAGAACCGGAAGTTACTTTTTTAACACTGGTAAGTGTGTTTACTTTATCTCCCGGATTAATTCTCTCCGGAGAATATCCTACAAAAAAGTCTTCGTTGAACTTAAGTCCCGAGTATTTTTCAAGTACCGGCACACACTCTTCTTCTGTACATCCAGGGAAAACAGTAGATTCATAAATAACAATATCTCCTTCTTTGATAATTTCGCCCAACATTTTTGAAGCAGAAATCAACGGATTTAGATCCGGAGCATTATATTTATCAATAGGAGTAGGAACGGTGACAATAAATACATTAGCTTCAGAAATATCGGATAACAGGCTTGTTGCTTTGTAGCCTAAAGAGCCATTAGATTCAATATATTTTTTCAGCCCTTTATTTAACTTATCAACATCTGCTTCAAGCGTTATATCCTTTCCGTTATTAAGCTGGTCAACACGTTGTTTATTGATATCAAATCCAAAAACAGGATAATGGTCTGCAAATTCAAGAGATAGAGGAAGACCTACATAACCCTGGCCTATCACCGCTATTTTATATGTTGTTGTCATTAACTAAGCTTATTTTTTATTTTTTGAAACCATGATTGTTCTGCATGTTGGTTATAACCATAACCATATTTGTTACTATATCCTAAATTTTCCCTGCTTACATCATTAAGTACAAATCCAACATTTTTGATTTTTTTCTGGTCAATATTGCTATTGGCAAATTCTAATAATGCTTTTTCTGTGTATTTAGATCTGGATACATAAATAGTGATATCAGAAAGTTCAGCAATAAGGAAAGTATCCGTAACAAGAAGCAATGGTGCAGTATCCAGGATAATATATTCATATTTATCTTTTAATTCGTTTAGAAGAATCTCATAACGGCCATTGGATAATAGTTCTGTAGGGTTCGGAGGAATCATTCCTGAATAAATTACATCTAGGTAAGGATTAAAGGATGAAACATGAATAATATTTTCAAGTTTAGTCTCGTCATTATAAAGATACTCTGTAAGTCCGGTAAGCCCTTTTCTTGCAGGATTGTACCTTTGAAGCTGGGGGTTTCTGATATCGGACCCTATGATAATTGCTTTTTTCTTAGGATTTGCCAGTGTTAGAGCTAAATTTACAGAAGTAAACGTTTTTCCTTCTCCCTTTACTGTTGAAGTAACAAATACAACTTTTCCCTTTTTCTCTTTTGAAAGCATGAAATTCATATTGGTAATAAGGATTCTAAATGCTTCCGCCTTAGGACTAAGATCATTCATTTTTACTATTTCAGAATCTCCTTTTTCAAGACTTGGTAGTTCTGCAATAATAGGAGCGTGTACAATCTTCTCAAGATCATGTTTAGTAATAATCTTATTATTGAAAAGCATTGTTAAATAAATAATAATAAAAGGAATTAACAGACCAGCTACTAAATAAACCGTCAGAATAACATTGGTTTTTGGAGAAATTGCTACTGGTGAAGCATATGCAGCATCCAGAATTTTGGCTTTTGGGGCGATAATAGATTGTGCAATAGCAGTCTCTTCTCTTTTTTGAAGTAAAAGCAAGTACAGATTCTCTTTAATTTGTTGCTGCCTTTCTATGCTTCTAAACATTTTTTCTATAGAAGGAAGTTTAGAAATTTTGCCAGAAACCTTATTTTGTTCTCCTAAATATTCATTTTTTGCCAGCTCCAGCCCCACTCTATTTCTTTGTAAAGTCTGCATAATAGAACTACGCATGGCATTAATTTGCTTTGTAACATCTATCACAGTAGGGTTTTCCGGTGTAGCAGATTCAAGTAATCTGTTTCTCTGTAAAACAAGCTGGTTATATGCTGATATTCCTGATATTGCTTCAGGGTTATTCAATCCCACATTTGCAGGCAAAACCTGATACTGTCCTTGTTTAGAAACATAACCTATAAGAGCTGTTGTAAGTTCCAGCTGAGCATCAACATCCAGTTGCTTAGCTCTGGCCGCAGCAGAGCTTTCTAAATTAATTTTAGCTTCTGTTTCTAAATCAGTAAGATTATTTTTAGATTTAAAACTTTCTTTTTGATTCTCAACCTCTCCTAATTCTCCTGACAGTTTTTTTATTCTATCTTCAATAAAATCCAAAGTTTTTTTTGATTCTGAATTTTTATCTACAATGGCATCATTATTATAAGCTATCACCAAACCATTGATAATATCTTTTGCTTTAGATATCTGAGGGTATTGATATCCAAGCTTTAGTACGGTAGTTTCTCTATTGACAAGATCAACATTAAGTGGTCCTTGAAGACTATTTACTGCGGCTTCCAGAGAAGATATCTGAAGTACTAGATTATTTATATTTATGCCTTTAACTTCTGCAGAGTTAAATTTGGGATTTTTTGTTATTATAATATTTGCAAATGGTAAACTTATTGTCTTACCATAAGTTGTTACAATATTTTTCTTAAGACTTTCACCACTCAAAGTTAATTTCTCTCCATGGATTGCAAGTTGAATTGTATTTACAGAGCCATTATCTTTCTTCTCTCCAATTACTCTCACTTCTACAGGAGAAGTTTCTTTATATAACTCTAAGGTTCTGATTTTTCCTTTTGCTGTAATATTAGTTTGAAGACTTAAACTACTGATAACTTCACTCATCATTTTTTTTGACTTCAAAACTTCTATTTCATTGGCTATACTATTGGTTTTAAGACCTCCAATTCCTGATAAATCAGGTAAAACTCCCAAATCGTTTGCCATTACTGATGAAGATGAGTTTTTAGCATCTTTGATAAGAATTGTTGACTGTACACCATATACAGGAACCATAAATTTCAATGAAATGTAGCCTATTACCAGAGCAATAAATGCGCTTATAATAAACCAAGGCCATTTTCGGATATATGGTTTTATAATTTCACCAATATTAATCTTGATTAAGTTGTTTTCTTCCTCTGAAAATTGTGAAGTTTTCTGGTTATCCATCAATTGTTATTTCTTGTTAAATAAACTTACTACTACGGCAACTGCTGTAACCGCAATAGAAATAGCGGTCAGATAAAGCCCAGTGTTGGGGTTTTGTTTTGCTATAACATCTTTTGTATTGTTTGAAGAAACAATAACGGCATCCCCCTGTTTAAGATTATAATATGGAGAATTAATTAAATTAGCATCCTGAAGATTAATACGTCCATGAGAAACAACACCATTTTCTGTTCTGACAATCAATATATCTTCTCTTTTTCCATACTGAGTCAAATCACCAGCCATTCCTAATACATTTAAAATAGTTGCTTGCCCGTTTGCTATGGTGTAGTCTCCTTGTCTGTTTACTTCTCCCAATACTGTAACTTTAAAGTTGGCAAGTTTTATATTTACTGTTGGACTGATAACATATTTTGTCATTTTATCCCTTAGTTCATCTTTAAATGTGGTCAAACTTTTATCTGATGTATTCAGTTTCCCTAATATTGGAAAGTCAATATCTCCATTTGCATCAACAATATAGGTTGGTCCTGAAAGTATTGTAGATCCCTGATTAGGAGTATTACCTCCGGCCATAGCATTTGTCTGGATAAGTTCTGATGAAGAATAATTCTGATTAAAAGGTTTCACAACATCCATATCTTTTGCAGTGATCAGAATAACCAACTGATCCCCTGTCTGGATTGTATTTGCTGAATTTTTAGCAGAGGCATTGATTGCAACCTGTTCTATATTCTGCATATAATTTAAATCATTCTTCGCATTGGGATTAACTTTACAGGAAATCACTAATGAGGACGCCAAAACTGCTGCTAATATTTTTCCTTTCATTCTATTGTTAAATTGTGCAAATATACATTTATATTTTTTCTATTTATCCAGGGCCTCATAGATTGAATTATTGCTTCGGAATTCCGGCACGATTGTTTTAAGAATCCTTACCACTTCCACTTTATCTCTTCTAAGGGAAGCTTTGGTAATTTGTTTAGTAAGTGCATCTATTTCTTCAAATCCTATAGAAGGGTCTTTAGAAATCATAATTTTATCATTATGAGTAGGAAGTGTTTTTGCATCGTCACTCAAAAGTTCTTCATACAGCTTTTCCCCAGGTCTTAATCCTGTATAAATGATCTTAATATCAATATTGGGTTCAAATCCTGATAATTTTATCATCCTTTTCGCAAGATCAATAATTTTAACGGGCTCCCCCATATCAAAAACAAAAATCTCACCTCCTTCTCCCATTGTCCCGGCCTGAAGTACAAGTTCACAGGCTTCCGGAATAGTCATAAAATATCTTACAATTTCCGGATGGGTAATGGTTACCGGACCTCCGGCTTCGATTTGCTTTTTAAAATGAGGAATTACAGAACCGTTGGATCCTAATACATTCCCGAATCTTGTAGTAATAAACTTAGTTACATTACCTTCTACATTCTGAAGCGATTGTACAAAAAGTTCCGCAGCTCGTTTTGAAGCTCCCATTACATTGGTGGGATTTACAGCTTTATCTGTAGAAATCATTACAAACCTGTTTACTTTATACTTGCTGGATAATGTCGCAACAATCTTTGATCCTAATATATTAACAAAAATTGCTTCATGGGGATTTTCCTCTACCAAAGGTACATGCTTATAGGCAGCAGCGTGATACACCATTGAGAAGTTATATGTCTGGAACAGAGATTCCATTCTGTGGTGATTAGAAACATCCCCTAAAACAAATTTGAAAGCGATATGAGGGAATTTCTCTATCATTTCGAGTTCAATTTCATAAAGTGGTGTTTCTGCCTGATCCAGCACTACAATTAAAGAAGGATTGAAGTTGGCAACCTGCCTTACAATTTCACTTCCTATGGATCCTGCTCCCCCGGTTACTAATACCGTTTTTTCAAAATGTCTGCTTTTAACTTTTTCATTCTGAATTTTGATAGGTTTTCTATTTAAAAGGTCTTCAATCTGAAGACTTCTGATAGATCCGCCTAAATCACTGTCCCTCAGTTTTTGTACTGATGGTGCCTTGAAGACATTGAGATCTTTCTCTAAAAATAAATTCACCCAAGCATTCATCTCATCCCTGGCCATCATTTCTTTAACAATGAGAACCCCGTCAATAATAAGTTCATCTTTTGAATGTTCCTCTATTTTTTGTTTTTCGTAAATAGGCTTTCCTAATAAAGATGCCCGTTTAGAATCTGTTCTTTGCGTCAAAAAGCCTACGACCTGATAAGGCAGACTCGGGTTATCCAGAATGGCACGTGCAATAGCAATTGACTGCTCATCAATTCCCAATACCAGAATTCTTTTTTTCAACGCACTTCTCCTGTATTCTCTTACAATATGGAAAAACTCTTTCACATATAATCTGAAAAGAAATAATCCCATAAAAGAAATTACAAAATAAAGCATCAGATAAGGAGTAAGAATAAACTTACTTCCTGTGGTCCAGAAATAAATAATATTTATCGTTCCGATAGCCAGCATTGTGCAAAAGCAGGATATCAGAAGCTTAAATAAATCTATAAATGTTGAATGGCGAATAATCCCGGCATACGTCTTGAATACATACATAAAAGTAGTATTCACCAGAATAATAAAAGCAAAAATTATACTTTTATCATCATGATATATAAATTCCTGCTTGGTAATTTTTGCGATAATGTAAGTGGAAAGAAATAAAGATATAACCAGAATAATAATGTCTATTACAAGAATTATCCATCTAGGAAGATATCTTACGTCTGAGAGATTGACAACATTATCCCCTCCAAATATTGTTTTTCTAAGAGAATTGTACATTGTCTATTTTGGTGTTCATATTTAATTAAGGTATAATCTAATCATCTGATCAAAGATAATTCTGATACAATCATGCAAAAATAAAATATTTTATTTCAATATGCTGTAATCAAAAATAAATTTGATATTATATTTACGAAACTGTTAGTTTCATTACGACACAGCTAAATTCAGAGACAAAAACCATACCATAAAAACTCTTTATGAAGATGATATTTATCTGTAGAAATTCTTTATTTCAGCTGTTTTTTCTTTAAAAGAATTATTAAATCTTTATATATCAATCTTTTTCAATAAACTGATTGTTTTTTTTCCTAAAAGTCATATGTCAAGTTATTTTTAAATTATTAAAATTTAGTCAAAAATATCAATTATTTTCTCATATTCAAAACCTCTGCTCATCAAATATCTTATAGTTTTGGTTTTTTTTTGATATTCCTTGAAGCCAGTTTGTTTGGAATAATAATCCTCAAAAATCTTTTTGATAGTTTTCTCATAGTCATCATCATCAATCTCATCAAAGCATGAATTGATCAGTCTCTCAGAAATCTGTTTTTGTTTCAGATTCATTTTAATTTTGGTCTTCCCCCAATGCTTGATGTAAAATTTACCTCTGATGTAGCTCCGTGTAAACCTTTCTTCGTTCAGATAATTTTCTTTCAGGAGATACAGGAATATGTCTTCCTTGGCTTCATCAATAAGGAGAAACTCTCTCATCTTCTGTTCCACTTCGGCATGACAGCGATCCTGGTAAACACAGTAATTGACCAGCTTCTGTTTGATTTCTTCGAAAGTATAAGATTTCTTTTCCATTTGAAAAAAAAAGAATGAGCATCCTGCCCATTCTTAATATAATATTGAAATGCCTGTTAGTAATTGAACAAAGCCTTTCCTTCCATTAATTCGTTAACTTTCTTTCTTACAGATCCAAGAACTTCTTCATTTTTGATATTATCTACCACTTCGGAAATTAATCCTGCAATAGTATCCATGTCATTTTCTTTCAATCCTCTTGTTGTAATTGCAGCAGTTCCCAATCTGATCCCCGATGTTGTAAATGGTGACTTATCATCAAAAGGAACCATGTTTTTGTTACATGTAATATCAGCAAGCACTAATGCTTTTTCTGTTTCCTTACCGTTTACGCCTTTGTTTCTAAGGTCAACCAGCATCAGGTGATTGTCTGTACCTCCACTTACGATATCAAACCCTCTGTCGATCATCGCTTTTGATAATGCCTGGGCATTTGCTTTAACCTGTTTTGCGTAAGTTTCGAACTGAATATCCAAAGCTTCCCCAAAAGCTACTGCTTTACCGGCAATCACATGCTCAAGCGGTCCGCCCTGAATTCCTGGAAATACTGCGCCATCTAATACCTGGCTCATCATTTTGATTTCTCCTTTTGGAGTTTTGTGACCGTATGTATTTTCAAAATCTTTACCCATCATGATCATTCCACCTCTTGGCCCTCTCAGGGTTTTGTGGGTAGTGGTAGTTACTACATGACAGTGTTCGAATGGTGAGTTTAATAATCCTTTTGCGACTAAACCAGCCGGGTGGGCGATGTCTGCCCAAAGTGTAGCTCCAATTTCGTCCGCCACCTCTCTGAATTTAGCATAATCTAAATCTCTTGAATAAGCAGAGAAACCTGCAATAAGCATTTTTGGTTTTTCTCTCAATGCAACTTCTCTCATCTGGTCATAATCAATAAGACCTGTTTCCTGCTGCACTCCGTAAGAAACTACATTATACTGAATCCCTGAAAAGTTCACTGCAGAGCCGTGAGTAAGGTGTCCTCCCATTGAAAGATCCATCCCCATAATTTTATCACCTGGTTTCAAAACTGCAAGATAAATGGCAGCATTCGCCTGAGAACCGGAATGTGGCTGAACGTTCACATAATCTACTCCGAAAAGTTCTTTAGCTCTGTTGATCGCCAATGTTTCAACCTCATCTACTACTTCACATCCTCCGTAATATCTTTTTCCGGGATATCCTTCAGCATATTTATTTGTCAGTACACTTCCCATTGCTTTCATCACGTTTTCAGAAACAAAGTTTTCTGATGCAATAAGCTCTAATCCATGGGTTTGTCTTTGTCTTTCTTTTTCAATCAGGTCGAAAATAATATCCATTTTACTTTTAGTTTTGAAATTTCCACCCCAAATGTACGGAATTTTCATCGAGATTTCCCTATTGAAAAAATGATTTTTAAATACTAAAAAATGGAAAAACACTTCCTTTTATATTGAAACCGTACAAACTTTTACACTGATTATTTTAATCATAAAAGGTACAAAAGTTTAAATACTTAAGTTTTTTAGGGCCAAAATTTATGCATTATAAATACACCTGAGTTTTATAAAAATCTTTGGTTTTCCTCTTATGTGAGCTTTTCTGCGGAATCATTCTAAACTTACTTTAAAATAAAAACTTTTGTGACTTTTGGGGTTTATAAAGTTTAAACAACTTTATTACAGAAAAGCTATTAAAATTCTTCATCTGCAAGTTCTTTATTCACCACCGCGCCGGCAAAACTCCCCTGTGCAACAGCATTGGCTACAGAACGCATCATCGTTACATTATCTCCACAGGCAAAAACTCCGGGAACGGTTGTTTTCTGCATCGTATCCACCTTAATAAATCCATGTTCCGTAAGTTCACATCCCAGATCACCGGGTACATTGAAATTTTGTTCAAAAGGGATTTTGGCATATAAAGCCTGCAAAGGAATTTCTTTTCCGTTTTTGAAAATAATTTTTTGAATGGAACCTTTCTCATGTTCAATTTTTTCAATCTCATCTTCGTTAAGAATGATTTTATTTTGATCCAGTTTTTCAACCTGTTCTTTTGAAAGAGACGCCTTTCCGTTGGTAAATAAGGTAAGAGTTTTGGTCAGATTAAAAATCAGTTTTGAAAATTCGTAAGCCATATCTCCGTTATAAAGAATACCTGTTACTTCATTTTTTACTTCATAGCCATGGCAATATGGGCAATGTATAACAGAAATTCCCCAGCATTCTTCAAATCCGGGAATATCCGGCATTATATCTTTCACTCCGGAAGCCAGAATCAGTTTTTTAGCGTAAAATTTTTCACCTGATGAAGTTTCAATCTCAAAGCCTCCGGTTGTTTTTTTAGTTTTTACGACTGTTCCATTATAAAACCGGACGGTATCATATTTTTCTACATCTTCTTTGGCCAGCTTTGCAATTTCTGCAGGTGTTTTTCCGTCATGGGTAACAAAATTGTGTGAATGAGGAGTTTGTCTGTTACAGGGTTTTCCGTTATCGATAATCAGAACATTTCTTAAAGATCTTCCCAAAGACATTCCTGCAGATAATCCGGAATAGCTGCCTCCTATTATGATGACATCAAAGTTTTTGTTTTCCATAGTTCAGTTGATAATTGATAATTGATAGTTGATAGTTGATAGTTGATAGTTGATAGTTGATAGTTGATAGTTGATAGTTGATAGTGCAAAGGTAAAGCAAAATTAATTAATGCAATAAAGTTGCAATAATATTTTCTATCTATTACCTTAATTCTGTAAACGAATCATCTTTTTCCTCTTTATCAGAAAACTATTTCCACTTATTTTTGACCTCAACAATTTCGTCCTGAATTCTTTTATTAACATCTATTTTTGCTCCCTGTAAACTGAAAATTGCTGTTCCTCTTTCTCTTGCGTATGGATTGGTAATAGAATCATATAATTTTGCAGCTTCAAAAAAAGAACCGGATTCTTTAAGTTCTTTCCTTGCTTCTGGAGCATCTTTGACCCTGATAACATTTTTATATTTTTTGCTTACATCGATCCAATTGATATAATCCGCATGAAATGACATAGCATGTACGCCAGCTTTTGAATAATAATTAATAGCTCCGGTCTGCCCGTAATTATCACACAAAACCATAGTCTTTCCGGTTTTTGACAGCCTGGAATATTCTTTATCCACTTTTTGAGCCAATTCTTTCCAGCCCTGCATATCGGCAAAATCCTGTGGTAAGGAATGGTCTTTTCCATCTTCCCACCGAAGCAGCCCAAATTTTTTGTATTGATCCTGATGGGATTCAATATATGCAGGGCTCTTATTCGGAAAGGCTACATTATACAAAGGAAGAAATAAAAGTATAGGGATAAGTATGCTGACAGGTTTCAAAAATCTCATCCAGCCTTTTTCAAATAAATAACCAAGGAACGCGGACCCAAAAGCAATATACACCGGATATAGACCTATTGCATAGTAATCTTTTGCTTTGAAAAACAGAAACAGGGTAATCGTTATGATATAACTCCAGAAGAAAAATCTGAATTTCTCAAAAGGTCTATAGAATAGTAATGCTCCCCAACCTGCAATAATAACAAAAACGACACCTATGAAAAAGAGAATCTGGGATTTCATAAAATCCATCCGGTCTACATGTACAAGCTGCTTTTCAGAAAGCTCCTTCATGTGGTGAATGACTGGAAAATGATTCTGATACTGCCAGAGAAGATTGGGGAAAATAATGATTAAAGTTAAAAGCGCAGCCCAATATACATGAGACTGCATAAATATTTTCCTCTGCTCTGTCAACAGCAATGCAGGAATAAGCCCAAGTACTGCAAAAGCAATATTATATTTATTCAATATTCCTATTCCGAAAATGACTGCTCCTATGTATAACCATTTTACTTGTTGAGAATTAAAATATTTAATCAGACTATAATAAAGGAACAGCCATAGCAAAATTTCTAAAGATGTTGGCTGAAACAGCATGTTTACCCTAAGAAGTACCGAAAATAAAACACCTGTAGAAGCGAGTATTTTAGCAAACAGGCTTCCGTTAAGCTCTTCAACAGTTTTCCAGGTCAATGCTATGGTTAAAGCTCCGAACAGGGCCGGAAAAAATTTAACCCAAAATATAGAATTTCCCAACATTTTGATTATCCAGGCCAGCCAGGAAGTAACCGGAGGAACAGAAAGGTATCCCCATGCCAGATGATTAGCCTGATCAAGATGTAGATATTCATCCCGGTGAAGTTCATACTCAGGGCTTATCAGTGAGTATTGAAGTGCCAACTTTGCAATGATAAAAAGTAACAGAACCCAATAGTCTTTTTTCATGGAGGTATGGTTTGGAATTTAAAATTAAGACATTTTAAGCGCTCTGATTGTTACATATTTAACTTTTTATATACGATATAATAAAAAAATCCCGGAGAAAAAGAATTCCTCCAGGATTACAGTTTAAAAGTGTATAGTGTAGTTTATTATTTTTTATTCGCTTTTTCTTTCAGCTCTTCTTTGTCTTTATCAGACGGGTTCCAAACTTTTATTTCAGTATCTTTTGTAATATTTGATCCCGGAAGAATCTGAACATTGATACCATCACTTGCTCCCAGTTTCACATATACTTTTTTGAATTTGCCATCTTTTTGTTTTGCCTCTACAAAAGGAACATCTTTTCCTTGTTTCTTTTCATACTGAACTAAAGATTCATCCAATAATAGTGCATTTTTCTGAGAACTCAAAACAATTTCACCATTTGCAGAAAAACCTGCTCTAATATACTCATTATTAGGATTAGATACGTTTCCTTCTACCGGAAATTTAATAGTTCCTGCATTATCTTTTCCTTTAGGAGCAATCATGGTCAGTTTTCCGGGGAAAGTTTTATTTTGCAGCGCACCGATTACGATGTTCATATCCATTCCTTCACTTAGCTTGCCAGCTTGTGCCTCATCAATTTCACCTTTAAAGATCAGGACATTGAGGTCTGCCACTGAACAGATGGTAGTTCCCGCATTGAAGTTATTGGCTTCAATCACCTGGCTTCCGGCTTTCACTGGAACTTCAAGTACGGTACCTGAAGCTTTGGAACGGATTTCGGTAGTAGCTAAACCTTGGCCTTTAAGTTCCGGAGTTGCTCCTGTTTTAGCGATCTGTAATCTTTTTTGAGCAGTATTCAATTGCTGTTGGGCATTTCTCAAAGTCTGCTGCTGAGAGAATAACTGCTGCTGGGAATTAAGAAACTCCTGTTTGGAAGCTACTCCCTGCTTGTAAAGCTTTTCCTGCATTTCAAACTGCTTCTGCATATTTCCCACGTTCATCTGGGCATTGCTGATCTGGATCTGTGCATTCTGAACTTCCTGCTGAGCAGCGTTTACTTCAGAGATGCTTGGAACGATTTTTACGGTAGCAATAAGCTGTCCTACTTCTACCCTATCTCCTTCTTTTACTAAGATTTTATCTATAATTCCCGCAATATTGGGTTTGATTTCAATTTCTTCCTTCGGAACAATTTTCCCTGTTGCCATTACTTTATCATCCATATTCTGAACGGTAGGCTTACGGGTAAGGAAAGCTTCTCCTTCCTTGGAATTCGATTTTATAAGATAGCTGATCCCTGAGAATAATGCCACTGCAAATAAAAGCCCCAATACTATATAAATGGCTTTTTTCCAAGTGAATTTCTTTTTCATATGTATAGTTTATTTTTTATTAAAAGATTGAATGATTTTAAAAATTTTAAAAACGAATCAGCCATACTGACGACTTGATCACAAAATTTTCAAATTATTTTTATTTTCAAATTAATTACTCTGTTCTTAATGCTTCAATAGGCCTAATCTTCACCGCTCTCTGTGCAGGGATCATCCCTATAATCAATCCAAGAACCACCATTACCCCCATTGCGGCAAATACGTTTCCATAGTTAACCGTCGGATTATAGAATGGAAATGAATCCTGTCCCTGGGTAACAGCATTGAGAATCATCAGTACAAAAATTCCAAACATAAAGCCTAATAATCCCGAGGAGAGTGTAATGACAACACTTTCCAGCAAAATCTGATTTCTTACTTCAGCAGGCTTCGCTCCCAATGCTCTTCTGATCCCGATTTCTTTGGTTCTTTCTTTTACAGTAATTAAAAGGATATTTGAAATGGCAATTACTCCTGCAAGAATGGTAAGGGTACCTACAATGATTGTTAACAGCTGCATTCCCGTAAGGAAACCTGTCAGTTTTTTAAATTCTTTTCCGAGGTTGAAACTTCCGAAAGCATTGGTATCTTCAGGGGAAACTTTATTTTTTGTTTTCAACACCTGTTTTACATCTTCCTCCACTGAGTTAACGTTAGCATTAGGCTTGCTTACAATGGCAAACATGTCTATCTGGTCTCCGGCATTGTACATTTTCGTATACGTGGAAAGTGGAATAAATGCTGTCCGGTCATTTTCAAATCCTCCTCCTTTTTTCACACGGAAAACTCCGATTACATTAAAAAACAGCCCTTTAATATTAATCGATTTTCCTATTGGATTTTCTTTTTTCTTAGCGTCAAAGAAGTTTTTGTAAATTTCTTCCCCGATAACCACTACACTTTTATTTCCAGAAACATCGGCATCATTAATATAGCGCCCGAAGATCAGTTTCTTTTCCGAAATTTTATTTCCTACAGAGTAGTCGCCGGTAAGCGAATACGTACCATTCTTTCCGTTTCTGGACATGGCTTCTCCGGGTGTTCCGGTAAAGCTTCCTCTGGCGTTTTGCGGCGATATATAATCTATGGCGGTAATTTTCCTTTTCAGCATTTCCATATCGGTCAGGCTCAGATGAACCTCTCTTCCTTTAGGAAATCCTTCATATGGGATAGAAGTTTTCTGCGCCCACAGGAAGATTGAATTGGTTGCAAAACCTGAAAATAATTTATCAAAACCATTTTCCATTCCTTTTGCAGCTCCCAGAAGGCTTACATACAAAAACATTCCCCATCCTACGCCAATCATGGTAAGAAATGTCCGGAGTTTATTATTCCTCAATGAATAATAGATCTCCTGCCAAGTATCTTTTTTAAATATGATATTCACCTTTCTGAATTATAAGTTATATATTATAAGTTATGAATGCTGCCAATCTGCTTTATACGCTGCATTGCTGAGCTTTTTTTTTGCCTTGCCTCAGCAGGTTACTCTGTTCTTAATGCTTCGATCGGTTTGATTCTTGAAGCCCGGTATGCCGGTATAAATCCTGCAATCAATCCTGAGAAAATCAGCGCAATGAAAGCCATAATAATAGCTCCCCAACCAACGCTTGGGCTTTTAATGAAAAATTCTTCAAGACTATTACCAATAAGGCTTAATGTCAAAACCCCTATTCCTACTCCGATAAGTCCGGATACCACTGTAATCACAACGCTTTCCTGAACGATAAGACCTACAATTCCGCTTGGTTTTGCTCCAATGGCTTTTCGTACTCCGATTTCTTTGGTTCTTTCTTTCACGATATACACCATGATATTACTGATCCCGATAATTCCGGCCAATAGTGTTCCTAATCCAATGAATCCTACAATAGCTGTAAGTACCGCCATAAAAGTGAAGGTATCATTCATATTTTTGGCATTGTTCCAGACACGCACTCCGTTTTCATCATCAGGAGATACATTTTTTCTGGCTTTTAATTTATCTTGCAGTTCATCACCGTATTTTATGGCCTGATCAGGAGTCAGCTTATCATTATATGTGATATATGCTATATTCACCGTATCAGAACCCTTTTTCATCTGCTGTAAAGTGGTAATAGGAACGGTAATATGTCTTTCATCCCTGTCTCCTCCATCATCTGAAAAGACACCAATCACCTTGTACATCGTTCCATTAATATCAAGCTCTTTTCCAATAGGATTTCCATTTTTGATCAAATCCCGCTGAACCATTCTTCCAATTACGGCAACATTTAATTTTCTTGTCAAATCCATAGATGTCAGATAACGACCATCAATAATTTTTCTGTTTTCAATCACCTGCTCCCCCGGCTCAGCACCATTGATCTGATAAAGGCCGCTCTCCTTCCCATATTTCACCATTAAATTGGCACTATACCTAGGACTTGAAGGACCCGCTTTTTTCTTATCTGCATTAATCAAAAAATCATAGTCTGCATTATTCATTGAAACATCTCTATCAGACTGCAGGCCTTTATAAGCTAACGTGGCTTTTCCTGTTGAAATAATAATAAGGTTCTTAGCATCTCCGGCAAATCCTTCGGAAAAAGCATTCTGAAGCCCTTTTCCAATTCCAAAAAGTACAATGAAAATAAACAGTCCCAGGGCTACCGTAAACCCTGAAAGCACTGTCCGAAGTACATTACTCCGGATAGAACTGAATATTTCCTGCCAACGATCTAGGTCAAACATAGTTTTTATTTTTTTACTTTGTAAAAAAGTCAATTAGCTGCGCTCTCAATTTTCTTTGAAGTCAATTAACTGTGTTGTCAATTTATTCTTCATAAGACTTTAATTATGAACCTAATTCATTTTCACATTTCTAATCTTTTTTCAACATTTTACTTAACAAGATAAATGCTGTTTTTATTAAATTTCCAATTTTTGTTAATTCCTCTATTTTAATATAATTACATTCCATAACGATATCAAAACAAGAATCTAACTCAATAACCGAACCTCTGGCAATTTCAAAATATCTTTTCCTTTCCAGTTGAGATTTTCTTGAACATCCTTCGGTAATATTTAACACCACTGAAGTAGAAGCTCTTCGTATCTGGTCGATTATATTAAACTTTTCATGATCAGGAATTTTAGATAAAATCTTATAACATTCTATCCTTAATTCTCTGGCTGATTGATAAACGTCAAGTTTATAATGGTTCAGATTTAAAAAATTTTTATTTTTTTTCATATTCATTTGTGTTTTTATAAACCATTTGCCTTCCTCATTGTAAAATTCACTTGCGAAGCAAAATTGACCATTCAGTATTCACTTATAATACTATCTGCTTAATAAATTCATCACTTTCAATAATCCCGTCCTTCAGTATTACATTTCTTTTGGTTTGTGCAGCGACATCCGGCTCGTGGGTTACGACGATGATTGTTTTCCCTTCATTATTGATATCCTGAAGCAGCTTCATAATATCGTGGGTGGTTTTAGAGTCCAAGGCTCCGGTAGGCTCATCTGCCAGAACCACTTTTGGATCGGTAATCAAAGCTCTTGCAATAGCTACTCTCTGTTTCTGTCCTCCGGAAAGCTCACTCGGAAGGTGATTTGCCCATTGCGCCAGTCCTACTTTCTCCAGGTATCCCATCGCTTTCTGATTTCGCTCTTTTCTCGGTACATTCTGATAGTACAGAGGAAGTGCTACATTTTCCAAAGCTGTTTTATAATTAATAAGATTAAAAGACTGAAAAATAAATCCTAAAAACCTGCTTCTGTATTCTGCAGCTTTTATTTCAGATAAATGTTCGATAGGAACGCCATCCAGTTCATAGGTTCCTGAATCTTTTTCATCCAGAATTCCAATAATATTAAGCAGCGTAGATTTTCCGGAACCGGAACTTCCCATAATAGAAACAAACTCCCCCTCAGAAATATTCAGATTAATTCCTTTGAGCACATGAAGCTTGCTTTTCCCTGTATCGTATGACTTATTTAAATCCTGAATTACTAACATTAAGTGATGTATGTTTTATACCCAATAAGTAGATGATATTTTCAAATTGTTACAAGAATAAAAATTTATTCAATTATTTTTTTGTTTAATATATTAATCCTTTATTAATAGCGGTTTATATATTGCTGTTTAACTGCAAGTATAGATTTATACGCATTTATCCTCAAGATGGCCTTCCAGCCTATTATTCGAGCCTGTTTCATGTAAATGTGGAAAACTTTTCCAGCTAAAAGTCAGCCTATTAGTATTTACCTCTTTCAAAATCAGTTCTTTTTTTCGAACTTTGCTGTTAGTTCTTTACAAGAAATATGGATTTGCAAAAGTGGATAACTTTAATTCACAATATGCAGATAAACAAAAAGTTAAGTATTTCCTGAACATTATCCACAGAGATCTAAATTATTTAATTATAAAGATATTTTAATATGGGAATTTTTGATAAAAGAGTAAGTTATAAGCCATTTGAATACCCGGAGGTTCTTCAATTTGTAGAGGCGATCAACAAGTCGTTCTGGGTGCATTCGGAAGTGGACTTTACTGCAGATGTTCAGGATTTTCATTCGCAGTTGGAACCACACGAAAAGCATGCTGTGAAAAATGCGCTGTTAGCCATTGCACAGATCGAGGTGTCTGTAAAGACATTCTGGGGGAATTTATACAACCACCTACCAAAGCCGGAATTCAATGGATTAGGATCTACTTTTGCAGAATGCGAATTTCGCCATTCTGAAGCATATTCCCGTTTATTAGAGGTATTAGGATATAATGACGAGTTCCTTAACGTTATCGAAATTCCTGCGGTAAAAGGAAGAATTGAATTCCTTGGAAATGCGCTGAAACATGCTAATTCTGCAACTCCGAAAGAGTATGTTTCTGCTTTACTATTATTCAGTATTTTAGTGGAAAACGTTTCTCTTTTCTCGCAGTTTGCCATCATCCTTTCTTTCACAAGATTCAAAGGATTCATGAAAAATGTTTCCAATATCATTGCATGGACTTCGGTAGATGAGCAGATTCACGCCAACGCAGGAATCTACCTGATCAACAAAATCCGTGAGGAACAGCCTGACTTATTAACAGACAGCGATATCGAAGACATTTATACTTTGGTAGATGAGTCTATTGCAAGAGAAGGAGACATTCTTAGCTGGATCTTCGAATTGGGAGAAATCGACAACGTTTCTAAAGAAGACCTGTTAAACTTCATGAAATACCGTGTGGATGACAGCTTGAAGAAAATCAATATGAAAACAAGATACAACATCACTCCGGAACAATACAGGCCAATGGTATGGTTTGAAGAGGAAGTTTTCGCGAATTCACTGGATGATTTCTTTGCTAAAAGACCTGTAGACTACACGAAGCACGATAAGAGTATTACAGCAAACGATTTGTTTTAATATAAAGGCGCGAGCGAAGCGAGCGTCGAGGCAGTCAGGATCAGGATCAGGATCAGGATCACCTTTCTGCTCAATAATGGAATTGCTGTTTATTAATAAAGCACAAATATCAGAGAAATGATCAATGTAATAGTAAGCTATACGGTTAATCCCGAATTTGTTCCAAACAATAAAGCTAATATCCAAAAGTTTCTGGAAGATTTTAAGAATTTAGATGCTTCCATCTTTGAATACAAAGTTTTTGTAAAGGAAGATGGTGTTACTTTTGTACATTATTCAAACTACATCAATGAAGAAGTTCAGCATGAGGTTTTGAATGTTCCGTCTTTTAAAGAATTTCAAAGATTAAGAGATGAAAGCGGGCTGAACGGTTCCCACAAAGTAGAAATTTTACAATCAATACTATAAAAAACAAAATTCCGGAGTGATTCTCTCATTTCGGAATTCGAAAATATAACATCTATGGAAGAGCAAAATTCAAATATATGGTGGCTCAATGAAGAGTCTGAGCAGATGCTGAACAGAGGATATCTGTTGAAAGGTGAAACGGTAGACGGAGCTATCGACAGAATTACCACTGCCGCTGCAAAAAGGTTATACAAACCTGAACTTCAACCTGCATTTAAAGAAATGATCACAAAAGGATGGATCAGTTTCTCTTCTCCTGTATGGGCTAATATGGGAACAGAAAGAGGTCTTCCTATTTCATGTTTCAATGTTCATATTCCGGACAGCATCGAAGGGATCACTCACAAAATGGGGGAAGTCATCATGCAGACTAAAATCGGAGGAGGAACTTCGGGATATTTTGGAGAATTGAGAAACAGAGGAACCGCTGTAACGGACAACGGAAAGTCTTCAGGAGCCGTTTCATTCATGAAGCTTTTTGATACGGCTATGGATGTTGTTTCTCAGGGAGGTGTAAGAAGAGGAGCTTTTGCAGCGTATTTAGATATTGACCACGGGGATATTGAAGAATTTTTATCCATTAAAGATATCGGCAGCCCGATTCAGAACCTGTTTACCGGAGTATGTGTGCCGGATTACTGGATGCAGGATATGATAGACGGTGATATGGAAAAACGTAAAGTTTGGGCAAGAGTACTGGAAAGCCGCCAGCAAAAAGGACTTCCGTATATTTTCTTTACAGACAACGTGAACAGAAACAAGCCTCAGGTTTACAAAGACTTGGGAATGACGGTCAATGCAAGTAATCTTTGCTCTGAAATCATGCTTCCATCTACGATGGAGGAATCTTTCATCTGCTGTCTGTCTTCTATGAACCTTGAGCTATACGATGAGTGGAAAGATACCGATGCTGTAAAATTAGCAGTATATTTCCTTGATGCCGTATTATCAGAGTTTATTGACAAAACTGAAGGCAACTATTACCTGCAGGGAGCAAGAAACTTCGCCATGCGCCACAGAGCCCTTGGATTAGGAGTTTTAGGATACCACTCTTATTTACAGAAAAATATGATTCCGTTTGAAAGCTTTGAGGCTACTCAGTTCAATGCCAGAGCATTCAGACATATCAAAGACCAGGCTGAGCAGGCTTCAAGAGAGCTTGCCAACATCTATGGAGAACCCGAAGTATTGAAAGGATACGGATTAAGAAATACCACAACAATGGCTATTGCTCCTACCACTTCAAGTTCTGCAATCTTAGGACAGACTTCTCCTGGAATTGAGCCTTTCTCTTCTAACTATTATAAAGCAGGTCTTGCGAAAGGAAACTTTATGCGTAAGAACAAATACCTGGCAAAATTATTGAAGGAAAAAGGATTGGATAACGAAGAAACATGGAGAACTATCATGTTGAACCATGGATCTGTACAGCACCTGAACGAGCTTACTCCTGAAGAAAAGGCAGTATTCAAAACGTTTAAAGAAATTTCCCCAATGGAGATCATTTCTCAGGCTGCACAGAGACAGCAATACATTGACCAGGCACAATCTCTGAATCTTCAGATTCCTTCTACAATGCCTGTAAAAGATGTTAATTACCTTTATATTGAAGCTTGGAAAAAAGGAGTAAAAACACTTTACTACCAGAGAAGTTCATCGGTTTCAAAAGAAATGATGGTCAACTTTGTATCATGCTCAAGCTGTGAGGCTTAAGACCAAGTAATAAACACGCTATATTTACAAAAGCATACCGGAAGGTGTGCTTTTGTCGTTTGAATGCTGATTCTTCTGTTAATTACTTTCCGGAGAAATCATAGAATGCTCTGAGATTTTTGGTTTATATTTGTGTTTATTGTTTAATACCAAAACTACAGATATGAAATTCGGACAAGTAGAAGACCCTTCAAAAATAGATTTCACATTACCTAAAGACCATCCTAGAACCAAAGAAATACTGGCGCTTAATAAAAAAGGACTGGAAAACATTTCTATCGGTTGTGCCAAATGGAATAAAACAGATCTTAAAGGATTTTACCCTAAAGGGACTAAGGATGAGCTGACCTATTATGCCACTCAGTTTAATTCTATCGAGCTGAATGCTACTTTCTACGGAATGCCTACTCCTGATCAGGTAAAAACATGGAAAGAAAAGACTCCGGCCGACTTTAAATTCTTTCCTAAGATCACCAATACCGTTTCCCATTTCAGAAGACTGATTGATGTGACAGATCCGGTGACTCATTTTGCTTCTGCCGTTATCAATTTTGATGAAAAGCTGGGAATGGCTTTTCTTCAGCTTCATGATAATTTTAAACCTAAGGACTATGACAGACTGGAGAAATTCGTAAAAGAATGGCCTAAAGAGGTTCCTTTGGCTATAGAGCTCCGAAATACAGAATGGTTTACCGATGAGGAAATTCTGAATACAACCTGCGAACTTTTCGAAGCCTATCATATCACCAACATTATCGTGGATACTGCAGGAAGAAGAGATATGCTTCATATGCGTCTCACCACTCCGAATGCGTTTATCCGTTATGTAGGAGCCAATGCAGAAAGTGATTACGAAAGGCTGGATGACTGGATGAAACACCTTACAAAATGGAAGAAAGAAGGCCTTCAGAATCTTTACTTTTTTGTTCACCAGAATATTGAGAAAGCCTCTCCTTTATTATCTGCTTATTTCATCAAAAAAGTAAATGAGGAATGGAAAACTGATATCCATATTCCCCAAATGGCAACAGAAAGTACAGGAACATTATTTTAAACAAATAGTAGAATTGCCTGGCTCAGGGGATTAAATAGGATTGATTTCAATTTATTTCTTAAACAGCAGCAGCTTCCTTTTTCCTAATGAAAAATTTCGTTAATTAGAATATAATGTATTTCGTTAATCATTATACTTTAAAACATAAGTCATGGAAAAGGAAATTTGTACAATCAGTATTGCCACTAGCTGGCTTGGTGATGACTATATTTTTTATGAAAATCATACCATAAAAAGAGTATATGACAATCACAGTTTGAATTCCAATAAAAGCGAATGGCTTGATCCTAAAGACATCAGTAAACAAAATAAAGACAAACTTATCAAATCCTGTCCTGAAGAATTTAAGGAGCGAATTATGCAGATTCTGGATTATCCTTAAAAAAAGGTAATGGGCACTAGCGGCTCATTACCTTTTTTTATTTATTTTTTCTAAGAAGCAATACGAGATTGAGAAACAGAAGCAGGAAATCCAGTGCAATCCAGATGCCTTGTTTTGTATTCTCATAGTTATAAGCATCTACCTGCTTTTTGGCGGCATCAGAAAGCTTCATACTTTGGTTAATATAATTCTGCACTTCTACAATCTGGTCAATATTTTTATTCGGTACAGAATGTTGGGAGAAATACACCAGATTTTTCTTGCCAAGATAACCTACAATCCAATACTCGTCAGACTTATCCATTTTAAGGTATTCTATTCTGTAATATTCCGGACGTATTATCCCGATATGCTTGGGCTCCAGAGATGTATTTTTATCAGCTTTATTTACATTGATAAGATAAAAATCCAATGCCTGGGGAAGTTTGTTGACAACCTGAAGCCCTACAGAATTATCTACAAATGCCACAGTACTTTTTTTGATAAACCAATATGTAAAAACAGAAATTGAAAAAACTACTGTTACAATACGAAACAGCTTTGCCCACTTCGCCATATTTCCTGATTTAACCTTAAAAAGGACCAAGGAAACAACAGAAGCCAGAAATATTATAAAAATAATGAGTGTCATATTCTACAAAGATACTTTTTCTCTCTATTTTATCTATATCTGAGGTTATTTTTTTAATTTTAGCCAACAATGAAAAAGGTCAAATCCTTATCTCCCTTGGATCTATTAAATTCATCTGTAAATAAAAAACTATCCGAACAGATAATATTTATCAATATAAGCAGGGATAATTATTCTTTGGAAAAATAGAAACAGATTATAATTAATTATTTTTATTTTCTAATCTACATTCCATTCTTTATAAAACTGGTCGAGGAAATTCAGCATGTAATTGTGTCTTTCTTCGGCCATTTTTTTTCCTTTTGGGGTATTCATCATATCTTTCAGAAGCAATAATTTTTCATAGAAATGATTAATGGTGGTTCCATCAGATTTTTTATACTCTTCTTTAGACATTCCCAGTTTGGGTTTTATATCCGGGTGATACATCAGGTTATTTTTAAAACCTCCAAAGTTGAATGTTCTGGCAATTCCGATAGCTCCAATGGCATCAATACGGTCGGCATCCTGCACAATTTGCAGTTCAATGGGTGGATTTACCGGCGCCTGGTCTCTGTTTTTGAACGAAATATTTTCGATTACAAATAAAACCTTCTGAATGGTTTCTTCAGAAACTTTCTGTTCTTCAAGAAATGTTCTTGATATTTTAGGGGCAATAGTTTCATCACCGTTATGGAATTTAGGATCGGCAATATCATGAAGAAGCGCAGACAGCTCTACCACCTCTTTATCACAATCTTCTGTTTCTGCTATCTGAGCGGCCAGCTTCCATACTCTTTCAATATGAAACCAGTCGTGCCCAGCCTCTGCTCCTTCTAATTTTTCTTTTACAAATGCTACTGTGTTGTCAATCGTACTTTTCATTTATCTGTCAGTTCATTTAAAATAATATCCCAGAGTTTGCTGTTGTAACTTCTAAAAAAATTGATATGGCCGATTTCTTTTTGATCAGATTCTGAAACGGCAATCAGCCTGTAAGTGGGTTTCAGATTGGGATAAGTATCATTTAATAAGCTTAATACTCCTTTTTCTGTCAGCCAAATGTCATCTTCAGCCCGGATTACAAATACTTTCTGCGTTAATTTTTCAGAGAAGTTCTCAATTTTCTCCAACAGCCTGTTGGTTGATTTCCTGTTTAAAATTAAGGTTCTCCAGTCATATGCACAATTTTTTGGAAGACTTTCTCCAAGCCCAAACCAATGTGCAGGAAAATATCCTAACAATGAAGTAGTTAATGGCTGGGCAATTCCAAAGCCTAAATACGCTTCAACTTTTGTCATTCCTTTAAGATTTCCTACAAAGGCATTCTGGGTTCCTACGAACATAAATTCTTCAAATATCTCAGAATCCTTATTCATTCCCAGAATCAATGCGCCTACGGAATGACCTAAGCAGTATTTTTTATATTCTTTAAAATTTTCTTTGATATACTGAGTTACAGCTTTATAATCTTTTGATCCCCAAAGTCTCATAGAACCGTGAAAACCTCTCATATTTTTCGGCTTGGAAAGTCCGATTCCCCTGTAATCATAAGTAATTACTGTAAATCCCAGTTCAGAAAAATAGCTGGCAAAGGAAAAATACACTTGCTGCTTTACTCCTGTTGCCGAATTGATCAGCAGTAGTTTGCCATTATCTTGTTCCGGCTTAAACAGATGGGCAGTCAGGGTACTAGCATCTTCTGTGGTAAGTATTAGTTTTTCCATAGTATAAAAGAAAAAATCCACTATAAAAGTGGACATTTTACTTATATTTTTATGTTAAGTTTCAGACTTTTGATATGTCGTAAATAGCTTTAAGAAAAGAAATCTGAAATTCTCGGCAGGCCGGTTTGTGAACCTTTACCTCCTGAAACTCTCGATGAAACTTCATTTCCGAATTTCACACATTCTTCAATGGAATTACCATGGCAGAGTGCAATAGCAAATCCTGAAGTGAATGCATCACCCATCCCCATTTTATACACTTTTTCATCTTTATCGTTTCTGTAATATTTCATCTCTGTACCATCAAAATAAATCGTAGAGTTGGTATCATCTCTTACAAAAACTTTATTAAAATATTTCTTAAGGACTTCTTCTCTTTTTTCTTCTCCGAAAATAACGTACAGTTCGTTACTCTTAGCCACAATAAAGTCTACCATCTCTAAAATTTCTTCGCTGACTCTCATAGCCGGGGAAGCATATAACCCTACCTTTTTCCCATACTGTTTCGCTTTTTTAACGGTATGTTCCACTACCTCCATAGATACCTCAAGTTGTACCAATACAAGATCTGTAGTATGAAAATATTTGTCTGCTTCGTCTATATGCGACTTGCTAAGGTATTTATTGGCTGCAGGCACTACCACAATAGCGGCATTTCCATGAGAAGTTGTTACATAAGCGGTTCCTGTAGCTTCTCTGTCTGTTTCATGAACAAATCCTACATTCACATTTTCACCTACCAGATTTCTCATAATCTGCTGTCCGAGAGGATCCATTCCCACGCAGCCGATAAAGTAAACGCTTGCTCCCAATCTTGCAGTGCCTACCGCCTGATTTGCCCCTTTACCACCAAAATAACTGTCTGACTTGACGGCCAGAACCGTTTCATTAGGCATAGGAAGTTTTTCGGTTTCAAGAACCAAATCTATTGATGAGCTGCCCACAACAATAATACGGGGTTGTTCTGATGAGAAATTCATTGTGTTTTGTATTAGCTTTAAAATTTATAACTGACAAAATTGTGTCTCAAAAATAACTAATTTAAAATTAACTTATTTCTATAAATTCAGTAATTATTTTCACTGGTACTTGATCTTTATCGTATGCTGTATAGCTGGCGTAAAATCCTTCCCCATATCCTGTTTCAAAAGCAAATATAGTTCCGGGATGTTCTTTTGCCGGCTTCAGAAAGGCATATTGATCTATAGCCCCATTTTCATCAAAGAAGTAATCATGGAAAAATCCTTCGTAAATTCCCATAAAATCAGCACCTTTATTCTGATATAATCTCTGTTCCAGCTCATTGAGACTGTTTTGGGTATCTACATCCATAAAACATCCCATCCCACTTTCTACAGGATATCCAAAAATTTCTTCTTCCGCAAGATCTTTTATATCCTGTCCTGCTGTAGTGGCCATTTTCCATTCTTTAATCTCAGAATGGCTGAAAATAATTTCAGCATACGCTACACAGTTGCTTTCTCTTTCTTTATGTAATATTACAGAAAAATCTCCTTTAGGAAATTCTGTAGTGAAGGGAAGCATATCATTGGTGATCAAAGGGTCACAGGCCACCAGCTTTCCACTGGAAAGATAGATTTTCCCTACTTCAAAACTTTCCAGCAACGGGCTTTCCACAAAGTCTTTTGAGAATAGCTTTTTTATATTTTCTATGTGTGTCATTGTATTTATTCTTTGTTTTCTGTATCAGGCTGAGCGGAGTGAAGCCTTTGGGATTTTTAATCTTTACAATTGTCAGAATGGCTATCATTCCGGCAAATAGATAATTCTTTCAATTTATCCCAATTATCATTTATAATAGCTCTTTCTTCTTACGACTCCAACCTTTCACTTGTTTTTCAAACGCAATTGCCTGAATAATATCATTAAACAGATAAAAGAAGACCAGCTCAACCGGTCTTCTTTTATAAGTATAGCTTTCAGGAAATTTTCCTGACTGGTGTTGAGACAATCTCAAATCAATATCATTGGTAACTCCTGTATAATAGGAATTATCGGAACATTTTAAAATATATACAAAATATTGTTTCATCTTCAAAAAGGCTTCGTGAACACTCGTTCGCAGATTTTCATCTGTGCTCAGCCTGACATCCCGATAAACTAACCTATTTGTAGGGTAATTTTTACAAACTTTTCAGTTTCTCCTCAAGGATAAAAATATCTATACTTTTTACCAACTGCTTGTTTCATCAAATATTTTAAATAATCCTTCTCTATATGGTTGCTTTAGCTGCTTTATTCTGCTTTCCAAAACTTCCCAGCTTTCTTCTGAATATGATTCCAAAACAGCATTCAATTCCTCTTTACTATTATTAACATATTCTACAGGAACTGGAAAAAAGTCATTCCAGTGGGGCTTTTCTTCAGAATTTTCATAAAGAGCAACTGTTCCTATCCTATCATTGAGTTTGCCTTTTCCTTTATAAGGCAAAACCTTTATGACAGGAAACTTACCTCCAAAACCTTTGGATAGATTGGTAGTAACAGCAATCATTTTAGGCTTTTCAGAAATGACTATTGCTCCGTTAGAATCTCCATATTTAAAATATTCTTTTTGTCTTCTCCAATAAAAAATATTTACCAGTAAAAGAATAATAAAAGCAAATCCTCCCCATAGCCATGAAACATCCCATGCAAAAGCTAATGAAAACAATAAAGCAATTAGCAAATAAATAGGTTTATAGATGTATTTTATAAATACAAATGGCATTACTCTAACCCCTCCGGGATTTGAAGCAACCGTTCTACTATCTAATGTTAAAATATCCCTATTGTCATCCATATTTTAAGGAGTATTAAATATTTTATAAACTTTTCAGTTTTTCTTCAAGGATCGCAATCTTATCCTGAGCATCTTTCTGTTTTTGACGCTCCACCTCTACAACTTCTGGTTTAGCATTCGCCACAAACTTTTCATTGGAAAGCTTCTTTTCCACTGAGATAAGGAATCCTTTTAAATATTTTACTTCTTCTTCAGTCTTAGCTTTTTCCTCTCCCAAATCTAAGTTTTCACTTAAAGGAATAGATACTTCGGTTGCTCCTACCAGGAATGTAAAGCTTGGCTTATCTGTTTTCTGTCCGAAATGAATTTCGGAAACGTTGGCCAGTTTTCTTACAACAGCTTCATTCGCAAATTCAGTAGCATTGGTATATATCTCAGCGGCTTCTCTTGGCGAAATTCCTTTTGTCTGACGGTAATTTCTAACTCCTGAGATCAATTCTGCCGTAATTTCAAAATTTTTAATTACATCTTCATTAAAGTGATCCGCATTCTTCTGCTGAGCAACTACAAGAGCTTCATCAATACTTCTCTCTGAAATCAGCTGCCAGATTTCTTCAGACTGGAATGGCATGAATGGATGAAGAAGCTTCATCAATTCTTCAAAGAAGTAGATGGTTTTGTTATACACTTCTTTAGAAATTCCTTCTCCGTAATTAGGTTTGATCGCTTCAAGATACCACCCGCAAAAATCATCCCAAATTAATTTATAGATCAAATGCAGCGCATCAGAAATTCTGAACTTCTCAAACTGATCATTAATTTCAGCAATCGTTTTGTTCAATTTGTTTTCAAACCATTCAATAGCCTGGTTATCTGTAGCACCCGCTGGTTTATCCTCATGATTCCACATATTGATCAGACGGAATGCGTTCCAGATCTTAGTCATGAAATTCCTTCCCTGAAGCATTAAATCTTCATCAAAAAGAAGGTCATTTCCAGCTGCAGAACTCAATAGAATACCTACACGTACGCCATCTGCTCCATATTTATCCATTAATTCAAGAGGATCAGGAGAGTTTCCAAGAGATTTTGACATCTTTCTTCTCTGCTTATCTCTTACAATTCCTGTAAAATAAACATTCTTGAACGGAACTTCTTTTCTATACTCCAATCCGGCCATGATCATTCTGGCAACCCAGAAGAAAATGATATCCGGACCTGTTACCAGGTCAGATGTCGGATAGTAATAGTTGATATCTTTATTTTCAGGATCTAGCAATCCGTCAAATACAGACATTGGCCATAACCATGATGAAAACCACGTATCCAGTGCATCATCGTCCTGTCTAAGGTTTTCCATAGCCAGACCTGAGTTCCCTGTTTTTTGTTTTGCAAGCTCTAAAGCTTCTTCTTTAGTTTCTGCAACTACGAAATCATTTTCTCCATCTCCGTAATAATAAGCAGGAATCTGCTGTCCCCACCAAAGCTGACGGGAGATATTCCAGTCACGGATGTTTTCCATCCAGTGCTTATAGGTATTTTTAAATTTTTCAGGATAAAACTTAACCTCATCATCCATTACTACATCCAAAGCTGGCTTAGCAATTTCAGACATTTTAAGGAACCATTGTACTGAAACTTTAGGTTCAATAACAGCACCTGTTCTCTCGGAAGTTCCTACTTTATTTACGTAATCTTCTGCTTTCAACAAAAGATCTTTCTCTTCAAGTTCTTTTGCGATCTGCTTTCTTACGTCAAATCTGTTTTTCCCTGCGTAATGTAAACCATGCTCATTCAGATTTCCGTCATCATCCAAAGCATCAATCATTTTTAATTGATGTTTCTGTCCGATTTCGTAGTCATTGATATCGTGAGCAGGAGTAATTTTCAAAGCTCCCGTCCCGAATTCAATGTCCACATATTCATCTTCAATGATCGGAATCACTCTGTCAACGATCGGTACGATTACATTTTTACCTTTCAGATGAGCATATCTTTCGTCATTCGGATTGATACATACGGCAGTGTCTCCAAAAATAGTTTCAGGACGCGTAGTAGCCACTGAAAGAAACTCTTCTGAACCTTCAATCTTATATTTCAGGAAATATAATTTTCCGTTTTGTTCTTTAAATATTACTTCTTCATCAGAAATATTGGTTTTCGCTTCAGGATCCCAGTTTACCATTCTGTAGCCTCTGTAAATCAACCCTTTATTATAAAGATCTACGAAGCTTTTGATAACCTGCTGTGAAAGTTTATCTTCCATAGTGAAGCGGGTTCTGTCCCAGTCGCATGAACATCCCAGCTTTTTCAGCTGCTCAAGGATGGTACCTCCATATTTATTGGTCCAGTCCCATGCATGGGTTAAAAACTCTTCACGGGTAATATCTGACTTACTGACCCCTTCAGACTTCAGTTTAGCAACAACTTTAGCTTCAGTAGCAATGGAAGCGTGATCTGTTCCCGGAATCCAACAAGCATTAAACCCGCGCATTCTTGCACGACGGACCAGAACATCTTGAATGGTATTGTTCAACATATGTCCCATGTGTAATATCCCCGTAACGTTTGGCGGAGGAATAACGATGGTATATGGTGGTTTGTCATTAGGTTCTGAATGGAAATATTTGTTTTCCAGCCAGTAATTGTACCATTTCTGTTCTGTTTCCTGTGGATTGTACTTTTCTGAAATCTGCATAAATTCTATTTCTTTGGCTTGCAATTTGCAAAAATAGTCTAAAGAAAAAAATTTTTAAGCATGAATTAAAATAATTTTTAACTTTGTTTCACAAAATTTATCTAACAAACGTATTAACATTCAAGAATATGAAAAAATTAATTGCAGGAATTGCATTATTCGGGACATTTGCTCTGGCATCTGCACAAACAATTACATTTGATAAAACAACTTTCGATTACGGAACTATTAAACCTAGCTCTGATGGTACAAGATTCTTTACTGTAACGAATTCTGGTGATAAGCCATTGATCCTTTCAAATGTAAAGCCTTCTTGCGGATGTACAACTCCTGAATTCAGCCAGGATCCTATTATGCCGGGTAAATCCGCTAAGATCAAAGTAGGATACAACACCGCTATTCCTGGCCCTTTCAACAAAATGATTGAGGTTTTCTCTAATGACCCTGCAAACAACAGAAGCGTAATCTACATCAAAGGTAACGTAGACGCTAACGCTCCTGAGCCAAAAGTATTGACTCCTGCTGAGCAGAAAGAAGCTGCTAAAGCTGAGAAAAAAGCGGCAAAACTTGCTAAAAAGGCTGCTGCGAAGTAAGCTCTACTCAAAAAAATAAAGAAACCGTCTCCAAAGAGGCGGTTTTTTTATTACATTTATATTAGAATAGGTTGCAGATGATAGGTGATAGGCGGCAGGAAATACGTTGAAATTTATCATATGTATTTAGGTTGGGCTGAAGCCTTTGGTTTATTTTCTTTTAATGGCTGGCTGGGCTAAAGCCCACCCCTATTGAATTTTTAAAGGACAACATCTTTTAATCTTTTAATCTTTTAATCTTTTAATCTTAAAAATATATGGACACCAATTTCTCAGATGACTTTAAGGTAAACGGAAAATTTTCAATAAAAAAAGCGTCAACTTCCTATAAAGGAAAGCTCACCAAAGAAGAAGGAGAGCAGATGCTGATTCAGGAGAAAGAAAAACTTCGTGAACTGCAGGAAAAATTATATGCTGACGGAACCCAATCTCTGCTGGTTGTGTTACAGGCTATGGACGCAGCGGGAAAAGACAGTATGATAGAACATGTTTTCGGAGGAGTGAATCCTCAGGGATGTAATGTAACCAGTTTTAAAACGCCAAGTTCTAAGGAGTATTCTCATGATTTTTTATGGAGACATTATCTTGCCCTGCCGCAAAAAGGAATGATCGGGATTTTCAACCGTTCACATTATGAAAGTGTTCTGGTTTGTAAAGTGCATCCTGAATATAATTTAAGTGAAAAAACATGGTCATCTGTAAAAGATTTTGACAGCAAGTTCTGGGAAAACAGATATGAAAGTATCCGGAATTTTGAAAAACACCTTGCCCAGAACGGAACTACAATTGTAAAAATCTTTTTGAATGTTTCTAAAGATGAACAGAAGAAAAGACTCTTGGACAGAATTGATGAGCAGGAAAAAAACTGGAAGTTCTCCGCGGGGGATCTTCCGGAAAGAGCATTATTTGATCAGTATATGGAAGCATACGAAACAGCCATCAACGAAACAGCAAAAGATTATGCTCCATGGTATGTGCTTCCTGCCGACAGCAAATGGTTTGCAAGAGTAGCTGCTATCCAGATCATTATTGATACTCTTGAAAAAATGAATCTTAAATACCCTACTCTTTCTGCTAAAGACAGACAGGGGCTACAGGAGTCTAAAAAACAATTGGAAAGCGAATAAATCGGGTTGGAAGATGGAAGCTTGAAGAGTGGAGGTTTAACATCATTACGTTTAAAAAACTTCACTCTTCAAACCTCTAATTTCCATTTCTTTAAAAAAATCACGAGAAAATCTATAAGCCGGATTCTGTACTTCCGAAGAAGCGCCTGTTATTTATCTACGTGTTACATTGCTGCAGCACTTGAGCTGATTACCCCTCGGTTTTCAGGACGAGCCGCCCCTATTTCCATTGCTGAAAAGAACCGATATACTTACCATTGCACCGCAAAGAGTTTACCTGGTTTCACTACAGCCGAACTGTACCTGCTTTCTGTTGCACTTGTCCTACCCTCACGGGTGACGGATGTTATCCGCTTTGCTGCTCTATGGTGTCCGGACTTTCCTACCTCCCGCAGAACGGGAAATCAACAAGCCGATTTTCTCGCGGAGGCAAAGATACGTAAATTTCGTGGTAAAAAGGCAAACGAGGAAATGGCTAAATACTTTTAACCTTATGCAAATAATAGAGATGGATAAATATCTTTCCTTTGCTTTTTAATGAAAAACAGGAACTACTTAGCCTTAGTTTTTTCACGATTTTGTATTATAATTTTCAACATATTACTACTTTATTATTATCTTCGTGCCATTATATATCTATGGATTCCAGAGAAAAAGAATTTGCGCAGCTTATCAAGGATAATCAGGGACTGATTATTAAAGTATCGCGTCTTTATACCAATTCTCTGGAGGATGAAGAGGACCTTTTCCAGGAAATCGTGTTACAGCTCTGGAGAAGTTATGATTCTTTTAAAGGAAATTCCAAAATTTCCACATGGATGTACCGTGTAGCGCTCAATACAGCCATTACTCTCTTTAGAAAAAAAAGCAAAAGTCTTCCTACCAACGAACTGGACATCAATCACAAAGATTTTGTAGAAGATGATGATGAAAAACAGCAGCAGGTATCACTTTTGTATACTGTAATCAAGACTCTTCCTAATGTGGAAAGAGCTATTGTCACGATGTACCTTGACGATCTGCCTTACAAGGATATTGCAGAAAACCTCGGAATCACTGAAGTCAATGCACGCGTGAAAATGAACAGATTAAAGAAAACCCTTAAAGAACAGATGGAAAAATATGCCTGAATTTGATTTAGATAGCTTTAAGAAAACCTGGCAGGAACAAGCTGTTCAGCCTAAATATGACAACAAGGAGATCCTCCAGATGTTGAATAGAAAGTCACGAAACTACATCAAGTATATTTTCTGGATCAGTGTCGTAGAATTACTGTTCTTTTCAGTCTTTGGATTGTTTTATTTTTTCCCGGAAGAGGAATCAGACAGTTTCCGTAAAATGCTGGAGAGATTAGGTGCCCAGGAAGCTCCTGAAGCAGAAAACAACTTCGGTTACGCTTATCTGGCAATAAAAGTTTTAAGCTTACTGATCACAGCTTATTTTGTACTGAAATTCTATCAGAACTACCGAAAAATAAAGATTGAGGAAAACCTGAAAGGACTGATCACCCGGATTATTAAATTCAAAACAACAGTTAATGCTTTTATCCTGATCAGCATTGTATTGCTGCTGATATTCACTTTTGTACTGATTGCTTTTATATTTTATATTTTAGATTCTCAAAATATACAGCCCAGCGGCTCCAATCTTACCATTATTATTGTTGGGATCGTTGTAAGCACATTGCTTGCAATCTCTATGATCTGGCTTTATTACAGGCTGGTATATGGTACTATTATTAAGAAACTTGACAAAAATCTTAAGCAGCTTAAAGAAATAGATGCTCAGGAAAATTAATATACATAAGCATAGTTCGGGATATAATTATTAATTTTATTCCACCAAATCTTAAACTATGCCCTTATCTTATGTGTATGGAACTTCTGAGGTTTCATTATTAGGACAGACCATCGGAGCCAATCTTAAAAGTACTGTCGAAAAATACCCCCATCAGGAAGCATTAGTCTGCGTTCATCAGAATTACAGAGCTACTTACCAGGAATTTTATAACCAGACAACGGCTGTTGCGAAAGCTTTATTGTTTTTAGGAGCAAAAGCAGGTGACAGAATCGGAGTCTGGTCTTCAAACCGTTATGAATGGGTGCTTTTACAGTATGCCACGGCGAGAATAGGAACTATTTTAGTGAATATCAATCCGGCTTACAGGACTCATGAGCTGACGTATGTACTTAATCAGTCTGAAGTACGTTTTATTTTTTCTGCTTTAAGTTTTAAAACCAGCAATTATAAAGAAATGGTGGAGTATGCAAAAGAGGTATGCCCCCCATTAGAGCATGAAATATTCTTTGATGAAAACTGGGAAGAATTTGTCAACAACGGACAGGAAATTTCAGACGAAATGCTTCATAGTTTTGAAGAACATGTACAGTTTGATGATCCCGTAAATATTCAATATACTTCCGGTACTACAGGTTTTCCGAAAGGCGTTACACTTTCCCATCATAATATCCTCAATAACGGTTATTTTATCGGTATCAGATTAAAATATACCGCGAAAGACCGTGTCTGCATTCCGGTACCTTTTTACCATTGTTTTGGGATGGTAATCGGAAATATATGCTGTATCGCTCATGGAGCCTGTATGGTAATCCCTAATGACAGTTTTGATCCGGAAATTACGTTAAAAGCTGTTTCGGACGAAAAATGTACTTCTTTGTATGGTGTCCCGACTATGTTTATTGCGGAGCTGGCCGTGAAAGATTTTGACACCCATGATTTTTCAAGCTTAAGAACCGGTGTTATGGCAGGTTCCGTTTGTCCTCCGGAAATAATGAAGAAAGTGGAAAGTCTTATGAATATTAAAGAAATGAGCATCTGCTACGGAATGACGGAAACATCACCTGTATCTACTCAAACTTTAATAGGAACACCATTGGAAAAACAGGTAAGCACTGTAGGAACCGTTCAGGACCATCTTGAGATAAAGATCATTGATGAAAATGGAAGAACCTTACCACGAGGAGAACATGGCGAACTTTGCACCAGAGGCTATTCCGTCATGCTGAAGTACTGGAATGATCCCGAAAACACTAAGAAAGTGCTGGATGATGCCCGCTGGATGCACACCGGCGATATGGCGGTAATGGACAAAGACGGCTATATTACCATTTCAGGAAGGATAAAAGATCTCATCATCCGTGGTGGAGAAAACATTTCTCCTAAAGAAATTGAAGATTTTTTATATACTTATACGAACATTCTGGATGTCCAGATTATTGGAGTTCCGAGTGAAAAATTCGGGGAAGAAGTGATGGCATGGGTAAAAGTGAGAAAAGGGTTTACGATCACCGCAGAAGAACTGCAGGAATACTGCAAAGGGAAAATTGCTCATTATAAAGTTCCTAAATACTGGAAATTTGTAGATGAATTCCCAATGACTATTTCCGGAAAGATAAGAAAAGTAGAGATGCGGGAGGTTTCCATGAGAGAACTTGGGCTGGAAAATGCAAAAAATCATAGCTAAAACTGTATTTTGTCAAAAAAAATAAATTTAATAGTATTTTTTTAAAAAAATTAGAGTTATTAAAACACAATATAGTGAAAAACACCAAAAACAAACGTTCTATCAAACTTTAAATTAAATATAAATTTTATATATATTTTTCGACATAAACCACAAATAACCATAAAATATAAATAAAAACAATCAATATAATAAATATTTTATTTCATTTTTTTCCTTATCAGGTGATTAATATGAAATAAAATAATATATTTACAAAAAGCTAAAGCATGAAAATTGTATCGGTACTAAGTGTTCTCTTACTTAGTATAAGTATTTATTCACAAAAAATATCCGGGAAGGTTGTTAATGAAAATAATGAGGTTGTTTCTTACTGCTCAGTAAGCTTGGAGAATGTAAATACAAGTACTATTACTGATATCAATGGTAATTATTCAATATACATCCCTGAAAATGCAAAAAAAAATGATTTTATCATTTTTGAATCCAATGGTTATGAAGATAAAAAGGTTACTATACAAGGAATAACCACAGATGCCAATATCAGATTAAGCAAAAAAAACAATGCTATTCAGGAAATTAATATAACCGGAAAAAAAACAAGGAAAGACGTTCTGGGGGCTAAAAGCAGGCCAATGCTCACTTTTTCTAAAATGTTTGACCAAAATGTTCCCACCATTGAACAGGGACAGATATTCAATATTTATAAGTGGACTAAACTTAACAGCTATAATTTTTACATTATTCCGAGCTCTAAATTCAAGGAAATTACTTTAAAGCTCAATATATACTCTGTAAAGAATAATTTACCGGATGAATCTCTCCTTCAGGAAAATATAATATTTAAAACCAATACTACCGGCTGGCAAACCATTGATCTTGAAAAAAATAAACTCATTTATAATGATCTGGACCAGCTGGCGATTACCTTACAGCTTGTTGAAAATGTGCCCCAGGATAATGTAGATTTTGTGTTTGGAATCTCTGCAAAAAAAACATTGTCTAATGACTTGTTGTTCCGTTATCAAAGTCAGGGGAAATGGGAAGCCAGCGGAGGGAGTTTTATCTCCAATATTGACATTAATTATATGAAGGATAAAAAGGAAATCGTTTCTAATACTGTAAGCCCAACAGAAAACAGCCCTGAGGATAAGATGCTGATGGATTATTATACAAATAAAGAGAAGGCTAAGAAAACGGTTTATGGAAAAAATAAATCCGGGAAATATATTGATCTCAAGAATGCTAAAATATATTATGAAGAATACGGAAGCGGAGAGCCGCTTGTCCTGCTTCATGGGAATAATGGCAGCATATCAGATTTTTATAACCAGATTCCTGATCTGGCAAAGCAATTCAAAGTGATTGTATTGGATACAAGAGGACAAGGAAGAAGCACAGATCTTTCCACAGATGATTATACCTATGAAGAATTTTCTGAGGATTTATTAGCCGTAACAAAAGAACTTAATCTCAACAGATTCAATATTGTAGGCTGGAGCGATGGCGGAATTACAGGTTTGCTATTTACCATTAATCATCCTGATTTAGTTAATAAACTGGTCGTTATTGGAGCAAATACAAATCCTGAAGGAATAGAGCCTAAAACCCTGGATACTTTTAAAAAACAGCTTGAAATAAAGGATGCCCCCAACCAAAGATTAATAAAACTAATGGTTCAGCACCCTCATATACAAACAGAACAGCTGAAGACAATTAAAAATCCTGTTTTGGTTATCGCAGGAAGCAATGATGTGATCAGGGAAGAACATACAAAATTGATCAATAGTAGTATTCCCAATTCAAAACTATTGATTGTTCCTGATGCCTCTCATTATGTTCCGTTTGAAAAACCAGACCTGCTCAATAAGTCAATCATCAACTTTTTAAAAATATAATTTAATTGATAATAAAGCGGAAACCGAAAAGCTAACGAGTAGGTACAAATTAAAATTTTTAAACCATGAGCAAAAAGCTTACAAAAAAGTTAACTCTTAAAAAAGAGAAGTTATCTCAATTAAACTCTGACGAGATGAAATCTGTAAAAGCAGGAAAAGAGCTGGTAACATCTGTTTTTGATTGTTCACACTGGACATGCACAGCAGGAAGCAGCAGATCTACAAACCTTTGCGTTTGTCCTGTATCGTAAATCAGAAACATTTTACAAAAAACTGTGGCTACTCCGTAAGGGGTAGCTGCTTTTAATAGCTCTATTATGGCAAATAAATTAAAAATAGGCCTTTTAGAATTTGGCATAAGAGAAAACTCGCTCAACAATTCTAAGAAATCATTATACGATATCATTGACTATGCTACAAGAGCGGATGAACTCGGTTTTTCCAGATTCTGGGTTACCGAAAACTATTTTTCAAAAGCACATGACATGGCCTGGTCTACTCCTGAAATGCTGATTCCCATTTTATTAGGATTAACAGAAAAAATAAAAATAGGAATAGCAGGAGTTATCTTACCCCTACAAAGTCCGTTCAGAGTGGCTCACAATTATAAACTGTTATCCAGTTTATATCCCAAAAGATTAGACCTAGGGTTCGTTAAGGGCCTTGTTGGTGAATATGATCTTCAGTATTTTAATGTGGATGTAGATAAAGAAAACTATTTTTCTTCATTTCTTCCCAAACTGGAATCTACCTTAAGCTTTCTGAGAGATGAAAGTGAATTTCTCAAAAAAGATTTAATTATCCCTCCTTACAAAGGAAATATTCCGGATGTATGGTATATGGGATCTTCACACTCAGGTTTAAAAGTAGCTTTAGAGCATGATCTTAATTTTGCAAGATCCATATTTCATGGAGAATCAAACAAAGATTATCTTAAAGAAGAATTACAAAACTTCAGAACAGAATACAAAGCAAAACATGGAAAAGAACCTTCAATGGTGCTTACTTTTTCAGGTTGCTGCCATAAAACAAAACAAAAGGCGATCAATGTTGCTAAAAAAAGTACCAACAATGATATAAGCAATATAAGCCTTGTAGGAGACGGAAGTTTCTTTCAGGAAAAACTGTTGGAATTTAAAGAGCTCTACGGATATAATGAATTCATGTTTAATAATATCTCAAGATCACACAAAGATTCCTTAACAGCCATTGAAATATTAAGCCAATATGTATAAAGATAAAATTGACTTCTTTTTGACCCAAATTTCAGAGAAATGTAATGAAGACAAAGGTGAAAATATTACATTCAGCCTGGGAAATGGGTATTACTCATTATTTTACAACAATGATGTTGAGATTGAAAAGATTGAAGAACTCATTGACATGGCTTCAGAAGCTTCTTATTCCTCATTTGCTACCGGCAGCTTAGCCATCATCTACTTCATGAGGCTTTTGCATAATGCCAATATTATTACGGATGAAGATATTGAAAGCATTGAAGAAGATTCTATTGAATTTTTCTTAGAACTGCTTTCTGCCGCTGCAGACAGGAAGGAATACGATTTATTTACAGGACTGATCGGCTTAGGAATCTATTTTCTTGAAATTAAAAAATTTGATGCTGCGGCCAAAATAGTGTCTCATATAGAGCATTTAAAACATGAAAGAAACCAATCCTTTTTCTGGATTGATCATATAGTAAAAGAAGACAATATCATCGACCTTGGTCTTGCTCACGGCCAGCCTTCTATCATCTCATTTTTAGCCGAATGCTATCATAAAGGCTGCGAGAAAGAAACGTGTGCAAAACTGATAAGAGGAAGTGTCAACTTTCTAAAGGAACTTTACGAAGAAAATAAAGATTCACAATTCATATTTCCTTCAAAACTTAATATCGCCACGGGAGAAAAGCAATTATCAGAAAGGCTGGCATGGTGCTATGGAGACTTAGGAGTTGCAATAAGCATCTGGAAAGCTTATACCGTTTTGAAGGAAGAGGATCTGAAAACAATGTGCCACTCCATTATTCTGAATGTATCAAAAGTAAAAGCAGACAAGTCCGGGGTTTTCTACAGTCAAAAAAATGAGTGTATAGACACAGGAATATGCCACGGGACATCAGGAATATCTCATATATTTAATAAATTCTACAGAATATTTCAAGATGAAGAACTGAAGGAAGCACATGATTACTGGATGTCCTTAACCCTAAACCAATTGGACAAAGGGGTAAAATTCCCTTATGACCTTAAGAATGACGAATGGGTAGAACACACAGGACTTTTGGAAGGTATTTCCGGAGTAGGAATGGTATTGCTGGATTATCAGTATCCCGATAAAGCCAGAGATTGGGACAAAATTTATTTAATGAACATAGGATGAAATACAACGATATAGAAAAACTGAACTTTTATCTGCTGAGAACACCACTTCTTCCACAGAAAAATATTGGTCAGTGGGAAGAGGACATCCATACAGAAAGCTTCCGTAATACCATTTATTTATCATCACCGGATTTATATGAACAGCTCATTCATTGGGACGAAAAAAAACTGTCCAAAGAAAAAGCTGATAGAATAAAAAAATCTCTATTGAAATATTGGCTGAGAACTCATTTCAGAACCATTCCTTTCGGCACCAATGCCGGCGTAAGTATGGGCGAATGGAGTGACAGCACTCATATTACCCTGGATAAAGATCAGGATAAAATATTTGCAAGACTGGATATGCAGCTTTTGCATGATATTACGGTAAAGCTGGAAGAGAATATGCACGTGAGAAAAGTTTGTAAATTCTATACCAACAACACAATTTACAGCACTAAAAATAAATACCGTTATATTGAGCCTACCATCAAGGATTCAGGGTTGAAGTATGAGATTATTTCTACTGAAAAAAACAAATATCTGAATTCAATTATAAAAGCCTGTCAGGACGGTTTAAAGCTGTCAGCAATCATAGAAATATTAGTTAATCAGGACATTTCTTATGAAGACAGTTTCGACTATATCAACGAATTGATAGATTCAAAAATTCTTGTCAGTGAACTTTCACCAAAAGTTACTGACAAGAATTTTCAGAATTTTATCTACCAGTTTTTAAAAGAACTGAAAATTCCTGCAGATGAAGAAAACAAAGAGGATGCAGAATTGATCCAGAGTTTGATTACCATCTTTGAAATTGTACAAAAAGCGAACAAAACCAATAACACATTTCTTGCTGTTGATCAGATTTCTGAAATATTAATCTCAATCGGGATTAAAAACCATAAAAAAAATATCCTTCAGACTGACTTATTGAAAGGAAAAACTTCCAATACGCTTGATAAGAATATTTTTAAAGACTTTAAAAAAGTACTTTCTACTGTTTTTCAGATTGGAGCGGCTGACACTATTGATTCTCTGGATAATTTTAAAAAGGAATTCACGGCAAGATATGATCAGCAGGAAATTCCGATACTATTAGCCCTTGATCCGTTATCAGGCATCAATTACCCTTTACATTCAGATAATGACAGCTCTAATCTCACCGATGGAATCCAGTTTAAATCTGAAAACACGACCAATATCATTCAGGGTTCCCTGAAATGGAATCAGTTTTTAGGAGAGAAATTAATTAATGCTCTGAAAAACAATGAAGATTTAATACAGATTACACAAGAAGATGTTAGCCCATTTTTAGAGGAGAATAAAAATATTCCTTTCTCAATGTCTTCATTGGTACATATCTATGAAGATCAGGAAGGACAGCCGGTTATTTTCCATAAATTCAGTGATGGCCCCTCATCTTCCACCTATTTGGGACGCTTTTGTCATATGGATGACCAATTGGAGGAATCCGTGAAAAATGCACTGTCTGAAGAAGAGTCTTTCTATGACGGGCAGATTATTGCTGAAGTGGTACACAATCCGCAGCCGAGAGTCGGGAATATTACGATCAGACCACATTTAAGAAAATATGAAATCCCAATCATTAACCGTCACAATGCAGATAGCGAACCCATCTACCTGAATGACCTTATGATTTCTGTGAAAAATGACAGAATTGTTCTTCGTTCCAAAAAATATAATAAAGAAGTTATTCCAAGTCTTTCGTCTGCGCATAATTATAACCTGCATAAAGTACCGATGTATCATTTTCTCTGTGATCTTCAGTACCAGCATACAACTCCTTCCTATAACTGGAACTGGGGCATGTTTGTTAATTATGAATATCTGCCCAGAATCATGATCAACAATGTGATACTTTCCAGAGCATCATGGTTATTGGATTATTCTAAAATTTTCAATGGCAAGAAGGCTTCCATTCAGGTTTTCAAAGAGTATTTAAAGGAGAAAAACATTCCGGAAATCTGTGTTTTCACAGAAAAAGACATGGAACTTCCCGTATTTACAAACAATGCGCTTTCTCTGGAAATTCTCTATGATCATTTATTAAAAGAAAAGCAGATAAGAGTGCTGGAAAATCTTTCCGGACAATACAAAACAGTGACTAAGGATGAGAACGGAAATCTACACAGTAATGAATTTCTTATTCCATGGCATAATTTCAGCAGCAAAAAGAAGGATAAGCTTACCCTTTTCCCTGTAAAAAATACAGTGGTTCGGAATTTTGTTCCCGGAAGTGAGTGGCTTTTCTATAAGATTTATTGCAGCACAAAGGTTTCAGATCAGATTATTAAAGACACCATCTATAAATTCGCCAATGGACTTGTAAAAAAAGGAATTATAAAAAAATGGTTCTTTATCCGTTACAGTGATCCGGATATGCATATCAGAGTAAGGTTTTTGACCACGTCACAAGATCATACCCTTTCCAGCCAGATTTATCAGTTACTTGACAAATATCTGACCAGAGAAATGATTATCCATAAAATTGTTCTGGATACCTACAACAGGGAGATTGAACGATATGGTGAAACTACAATAGATCAGATGGAAAGTATTTTTTACTTCGACAGTGAATGTGTCTGCCAGTTAATGAAAGAAGCTGAATACACAGAAACGCCCATCTGGAAAGCTGCCGTTGCAGGAATCAACCGTATTCTTGATGATTTCGGCTATAACATGACGGAAAAAAGGGACATCCTGCACCAGCTTGCCAATGGATACGGAAGCATGCTTGATGACCATTCTAAACAGACATTAAAAGATAAGTACAGAGATCACAGGCATCAAACCCTGGAACTTCTTGCAGGTACAGATGAGTTTTCTAAAATTCTGGATATAAGGTCTAAAAAAACAGCCCGCTACATTGCTGAAGTTAAGGAACTGCAGTCTCAGCAGATGGTAAAATCATTGGTGGTAAGCTATATTCATATGTTTATCAACAGAACGTTTGCTTCGAAACCGAATATCCATGAGTCTATTTTATACTATTTCTTACATAAAAGCTATGACTCACTATTGAATATTAAAAAACTGACGTAACATGACCAGAATCGCATTAATAAACTGTTATTTTGGCAAAAGCTGGCCTGAGTATTTCAATCATTTTTTATACAGCTGCAAATACAATCCGGATGTCGATTTTTTATTATTCACCAATCTGGAGGCACCTTTTCATTTACCGAATGTTCATTTTATAAAGATCAGTAATCTTGCTGAATTCAGTACAATAGCAAGCGAAAAACTGAACTTATCCATCAACATTCTGGATGGCTACAAACTGTGTGATTTTAAGCCTACTTATGGATTGATATTTCAGGAATATTTAAAAGAATATGAATTTTGGGGATATTGTGATATTGATATTATTTTCGGGAATATCCGGTATTTTATCACAGAGAAATTATTGAAAAAATATGATGTTATTTCACCCCACAAAAATTATCCTGCCGGCTTTTTCACCTTATTGAAAAACAATGAACAATGCATTAATCTATTCAAACAGAGTAAAGATTACGCCCATGTTCTGCAAAATACACGTCATTTCTGTTTTGATGAATGCAACTTTGAATTTAATCTTGTTCATACCAAAGATATTACAGATATCAAGACTGAAATTGAAAGTTTCACTCTTGTTGTTAGGAGGCTGGAACTTCAAAAAGAAATTAAATATTATCATAAAAATATTGTTCAGGAGTTCGTTTATTCCAATGTAACCCATCATTGGGTAGAAGGTAATATTTTCAATACCGTAACAGAAAAACAATACCTGCTGATTCACCTTATTAATCTTAAGGACAATCCGTATTTCTTTATAGATCCTTTTGAAGCAAAGGGCAATTTCTCAATTTCTCCACAGGGAATTCATTATAAATCTAACAAGATTTCTTACCCTTTAAAGAAAATCAGGAGAAAAATAGAGAAAAGAGTGACTAATGCCCGCTACAGATTTTTACTGCTGAAATCTAAGCTTCTCGCTTATACCCAGAAGCAGCATGTCAGTTTTCTGGAAGAACAGTCTTACAAAATCGGGAAAACCCATATTACCTTTTATCCGCAGGATAAGAACAAACTGATCATTATTAACGAAGGTGAAAACGCGCTTCATTATAATCAATTTTCTCTTTATAAACTTAAAGACAATCAATGGATAGGAGTAAGCAAAAAGAACATCAGCACTATTGATTTTCATTATAAAAACCAGGAAGATATTCCCTATAAAATAAGCATAAAGAGTATAAAGAACCGTATCACAGAGAATGCATACTATATCTATTAAAAACCGTCAGCATTTATGATTGCAAAATATGATTATTTACTGTCTTTCAACTTTTTGCTGAAGAAATTTGTACAGCAGCATAAAAAGGCAGGAAAAATAAAAGATTATCCTCTGCCGCTGGAAGATTATAACTTCTTTAGCTTTTACAATATACTACAGAATGATTTTGATATTGAAGCAATGGTGATAAGGCTTGATGAATGGGAAGATATTGAAGAAATCAGTTTCCCTGCTATTGCTTTCTTAAAGATCAATGGAGGAATTTTTGTATTGATGAATGATTATAAAGACGGAAAAGTATATTGGGAAAGCAAAGAATATGGAAAACAGATCAATACATTCAGTCTGTTCAAAAAGATAAGTGACAATGTATTCCTGATTTCTTAGAGATATCCAATCAGTTTAAATAAAAAAGGTGAATAGCTATCTATTCACCTTTTAGTATTATCTGTTAAAGTTCTTTTCTTAATCTTGCGACAGGAATATTGAGCTGTTCACGATATTTAGCAATCGTTCTTCGGGCAATATTATACCCCTGTTCTTTCAGAATGACCACTAATGCATCATCGGTAAGCGGTTTTCTTTTATTTTCTTTACTGATCACTTCCTGAAGGTGGGTTTTGATTTCTTTGGTAGAAACTTCCTCTCCATCGTCATTCGTTAAACTGTCTGAAAACAGGTCTTTAAGATAAATAATACCGTTAGGAGTATCGGCATATTTACTTTTTACCACCCTTGAAATCGTAGAGATATCAAATCCTGTAATATCAGCAACATCTTTTAAGATCATTGGTTTCAATGACTTTTCGTCTCCCGTGATAAAATAATCCTTCTGGAATTTTACAATAGCATTGATTGTCTGTAATAAAGTATTCTGACGCTGGTTAATTGCATCTATATACCATTTTGCAGCATCCAGCTTTTGTTTGATGAATAACGCAGCCTGCTTGTGTTCTGATGAATTTTTATCATGGGAATATGTTGTCAGAATGTCTTTATATTCTTCAGAAACCCTTAAAGTTGGTGCATTTTTACTGTTCAGCATAGGAATTACCTGGCCGTCTTTCACCTGAATCACAAAATCCGGGATAATTTCCTGATTGATGGTAATAGTCTGAGTGTCAAAATTTCCTCCAACTTTAGGAGATAATTTTGAGATTTCATCCAGGGCATCTTTCAGATCATCTTCTTCAATATCATATTTCTGAATGATCTTGTTATAGTGCTTATTTGTTAAAGCTTCAAACTGATGCCTCAAAATATTTGCTGCCAGAGAAACCGCTTTATCAGAGCTTACTTTCTTTTCAATCTGCAACAACAGGCACTCCTGGAGCCCTCTTGCTCCCACTCCGGGCGGATCCAGTTTCTGAACATAATTTTCAAGGATATCTTCAACCCTTTCTTTGGTGGTGTAAATTCCCTGTGAGAAAGCCAGATCATCAACAATAGATTTGATTTCTCTTCTCAGGTATCCGTCTGTATCTAAATTTCCGATAAGGTATTCTGCAATCTTCAGATCTTCATCACTGATATTCACCAGGTGAATCTGCTCTGTAAGATAATCATATAAGGACTGCCCTTCTGTTAAAAGACTCTCGTTATCAAATTCTTCATCATCCGGAGAGTAGTTGCTGGACGCGGTTTTATAGCTTGGCTCGTCGTCATAGATATATTCATTGACGTCGAAATCTGTTTCAATGCTTTCCGTACCCTCATCCTGATAAGCGTCTTCAAGAGAAGAATATTCATCTTCCTTAGAATCTTCTTTCGCAATTTCCAAAGCTGGGTTTTCTTCTAACTCTCTCTCCAACTCCTCTTCAAATTCAAGAGTATGAAGCTGAATAAGCTTCATCAACTGGATCTGCTGAGGGGCCAGCTTCTGTCCTAATTTGAGTTGTAAGTGTTGTTTAAGCATATTCTTTATTGGCGTTTTAACATAACATATTCTACGAATTTAATAAATTTATTTGATAAAAAACACATTTAGCATGATTTTTGCATTACTTATGCCGATATAATAAACTATTAGAGAATAAAAAAAGCCTTAACTTCTGATTAAGGCTTTTTTTATTGTTCTAGAATTCAGCGCTTTTCGGCGTCCTAGGGAAAGGAATTACATCTCTGATATTCGTCATTCCCGTTACGAAAAGAACTAATCTTTCCAATCCTAAACCAAAGCCTGCATGCGGCACAGAACCAAATTTTCTGGTATCAAGATACCACCAAAGCTCGTGCTCATCCACATGCATATCTGCCATTTTCTGCTTCAGAACGTCCAATCTGGCTTCTCTTTCAGATCCACCAATGATCTCACCGATACCAGGGAAAAGAACATCCATAGCAGCAACGGTTTTGTTGTCATCGTTCAGTTTCATATAGAAAGCTTTGATTTCCTTCGGATAGTCAAATAAAACAACCGGGCTTTCAAAATGTTTTTCAACAAGATATCTTTCATGCTCAGACTGAAGATCAGTTCCCCATTTTTCAACCGGGTAAGCAAATTTTCCTTTTTTATTTTCTTTAGAATTCAATAAGATTTCGATAGCTTCTGTGTAGCTTACACGTTTGAAACGCTTAGCCACAACATTCTGAAGTTTTTCGATAAGACCTTCTTTTGCTCTTTCTTTTTCTGGTTTTGTTTTTTGTTCTTCTTCAAAACGCTTGTCTAAGAAATCAAGATCATCTTTACAGTTATCCAATACGTACTGGATCACATATTTCAGGAAATCTTCCGCTAGGTCGATATTGTCTTCAAGATTGTTGAATGCCACTTCCGGCTCAATCATCCAGAACTCCGCAAGGTGTCTTGTGGTATTGGAATTTTCAGCACGGAAAGTAGGCCCGAAAGTGTAGATTCTTCCCAATCCCATGGCTGCAGTTTCTCCTTCCAATTGTCCTGAAACCGTAAGGTTTGTTTTTTTACCGAAGAAATCCTGTGCAAAATCAATTTCTCCTTCTTCCGTTTTCGGCATGTTGTTCAGGTCAAAGTTTGTTACTCCAAACATCTCACCTGCTCCTTCCGCATCTGCTCCTGTAATAACCGGTGTGTTGATATAGAAAAACTGGTTCTGGTTGAAGAACGAGTGAACGGCAAAGCTTACTGCATGACGCACTCTGAACACGGCTCCGAACAGGTTGGTTCTGAATCTTAAGTGTGCCTGCTCACGAAGCTTTTCCAGACTGTGTTTTTTAGGCTGAAGAATTGTACTCTGAAGTTCTTCTGTAAAGTTATCTCCTAAAATAATGATCTTTTTCGCAATGATTTCCACAGACTGTCCTGCTCCCTGGCTTTCCACCACTTCACCTACTACTTTCAGGGATGAAGCTGTACTGATATTCTTGATAATAGCTTCATCAAAATTTTCGAAATCAACAACTATCTGCAAATTATTAATCGTAGAACCATCATTAAGTGCAATAAAGCGATTAGCACGGAATGATCTTACCCATCCGTAAACTGTAATGTCATGATGTAATACTTTCTTGTAATCCTTCAGGATTTCTTTGATCGTTTGCTTTTTCATTTGTTGATGATAAATTTTTTATATAAAAATTAATGTCTGCAAAGTTACAAAAAAACAGCGCAACTTGATGGTTGCGCCGTCTTTAAAAATCATTTAACAAGCATTTAAACTTTCAGTTCAGAAAATTTACCTTTTGTCTGCTGCTGAGCCTTCTTCATTATCAAGGATACATTTCCACTCAATATTACCCTGAACCTCAATATAAATCCGAATTGACCCGGAGTAAACACACTACACTATCACTTTTAAAAAGAATAAAATTTTATTTTACTCTGAGCTTTCATGGAATTGGTTTTACTGAAATGGTTATTAGTTTTTAAGTGATACCTTATGGTAAACTACGGGTCACACCTCCATTTTAAACTATACTATACTTTTAAACTTTGTGGCGGATTCCCCGGATTTTATACTGTTTAATGATTTTTAAAATGATCACTACACTTTACATCTCTAAATTCTGAACAATTGCTTCATTCTTACATGTTGTTTTTTACTGGTTGTCTTTTCTCACTGTGACCAGTTTCGTTAATAATTTTGTTATACAATTCCTGATTGGGATTTTAATAAATCAACAGTCTGGAACTGTTATCTTGTACTGTGCACATACAAAATAAAAATATTGTGTTTTTACCTGAAGCAAAGATGCAGGAAGTGAAATAACGACACAAGGGAATGCTTTATAGATTCATAAATTTATATACCTAAAATCATGAATTTATAAACAACAATCACATGTAAATCAATAAATTAATCTATTTCGAAGACATATTTTCGATTTCTTTCAGATAGACAGAAAGAGGTGTTCCGGTTCGTTTTTTGAAGGCTAAAGTGAAGGCCTGTTCGTTATTATATCCTAATTCTTCAGCGATAAACGGAATCTTATAAGACCTGAATTTTCTGTCATTGGCCAGTCTGCTGATGGCATAATCTATACGGAGATCATTAAGATAGGTAGCAAAGTTTTTTCCTTTGTAGGTATTGATAATTTCCGACAGATATTTGGAGTTTGTTTTTATTTTTTTGGCAAGGCTTCCCAATGTAATTCCCTTATTCAAAAACTGGTCTTTGTTTTCAAATATTTCAAGTTCTTTTAAAATAGTCTGGGCAATATCTTCAGAAACCGTTCTGGATGTTCTGTCTTCAGAATTTCCTGTATTTTCTATCGGAAGAGGTTCAGAAAAGGTTTCTTTTTCTATTTGAGATTTATTTTCTTTTCCGAACCTTTTTTCATTAACAGACAGAATCAGGTCCTGCGCAATCTTTTTATAATTCTTTTCTGACTTTTTATATTTAAAATAAACGTTGATGAATAACAGGTGTGATATCAGCAGCAGACTGAGAACAATATAAAAAAGGTTCTTTCTCTTTTGGAGCTCATGGGTAACGGATTCTTTTTCCTGTACCAGTTTCGGTGCATTATATCTTCTCGGAAGCTCTCTGGAAATATACATAAATTGAGAATCCAGTACTTGATCCACTTTTAGAAATCGCTCTGTAAAGTAAAGTTGCTTTTCTTTGTCATTATTAGCTTTGTAGTGATCAATGAGATACTTATAGACATCTCTGAGTTCGGGAAAAACGCAATTTGTTTTCAGAACCATCGAGTCAATTTTCATAAAACATTCTATCGCTTTATCAGTTTGCTGAAGTCCGGCATAGGATTTCCCTAAGTTGACCAGCGTATAGTTTTCATTTCTCTTATTCGCATTTTCTGTGGTAAAGAAGAATTTTTTACATTCCAATAAATGATCAACAGCAAGCTGGTATTTTTTTGAATGCAAATGATAATATCCCATTAATCCCAATCCCTGATAATAAGCGTAATCATTTTTGTCTTTTTTGGCAATCTGCAGGCCTTCCTGAATCAATGCATAGGCAGAATCCATTTTATTGATTTCTATGTAAGCATCCGCTAGCTGAAGTCTGATATGATTCCGCTCATCCTCCGGTATATAAGCGGCATTGTACAGATAGTATCTGAATGTTCTGGCTGTTTCGTCATACATTCCGATATTGTTATTCAGGGAAGCAATACTGATATCTGCCATGGCCATCTGCCTTTTGTTGTCTTTTTCTTTTGCATATTTAAGACCCAGGATATAATTGTCCAGTGCTGCCTGAAGATTACCTGCATTGAAATAAAGATTTCCTCTTAAGAGATAAGTTCTGGCCGGATAGATATTTTCTTTAGAATTTTTGGTAATATGCTGTAAGCTGTCGAGATATTGTAATGCATTGGGTAAGCTTTCGACAAAATGAGACATGACATATCCTTCAGCAATCCGAACGGCATTTTTGTCAGATTTTGCCTTTTTAAGATAATTATCTGCAATACTTTTACTGTTCACATTTCCGGCACGGCTGCTGTAGAATTCTTTCTCCAATGCCTCATAGGTCTTTTTTTCCGGAGTATTTTTTTCTATATTATTGGGCTGTGCATAAGAAAGCACATTTCCAATAATCAATAACAGCAGTAAATATTTTATTTTCATCATTCATCATGGCTATATTACAAAAATATTATTTTTCTTCAGTAGATGTACCAATCCTTTTATTTTTTTCTGTGGATGGGAATAATTTGATTACAATTAATGTTGATTATGTCCGTTTCAAGTTTTATGTCTGGAGGAATTTGCTGAATCACGATCAATTCTTAAGCCTGTTTCATGAGTTTACAATAGAATATAATTCTGGAAAAAACTAATTTTCAGATCTATGTGAATGATTTAGTCATTTTAAACAACGCTATTTTATTTAAAAATCAAGAGCAGTGTTCTTTTTTTGTACCTTTCAGCATGTTCGGATATATGATGACCAATGATAAAATGACATGTGAAGATTCTCTGAGCTATTTTGAGCATCAGATCAAGAATTCCAGATCACTGAATGAATCCGGAAACCGCGAAAGGAAAATGTTTTTTAATAAAATGTATGAACAGATTGACCGGTTAAAACACAATTTATCATGAATACGCTTCGTAACGGCGAATATTTTGGAGACACCAATCAATTAGTCAATTTAGAAGGATTGACCATCACCGACACGGAGTATACGCATCCTTATGTAGACTGGCATTATCATGAAAATGCATATTTCACTTTTCTTCTGCAAGGCAATATGACAGAAGGAAACAGAAAAGAAACGTATGATTGCTCTGCGGGAACATTATTGTATCATCATTGGGAAGATCCGCATTACAATATTAAACCGAATGTTTTTACAAGAGGTTTTCACATCGAACTTTCGCAAAGCTGGTTTGACCGGTTTGATATTCAGAAAAATAAAGTGGAAGGCAGTTTTAATATACAAGATCCCACTTTAAAACTACTGATTTATCAGATGTTCAAGGAAGCCAAAACCAATGAGTTATCTTTTGAAATAGCTGTCAATCAGTTATTATTACATCTTTTCAGTCAATTAACCCATCAGAAGGAAAGTATAGAAAGAAAACCTTTGTGGGTAGGTCAGATCAGTGAAATTTTGCATGAAAGTTTTACGGAGAGTCTCAGCCTTACGGAACTTTCCAAAACACTGAACATCCACCCTATTCATCTCAGCAGAGATTTTCATAAATATTTCCATTGTAATTTGGGTGAATACCTAAGAAAATTAAAACTCAACAAATCTCTTGAGCTTCTCACTTTATCCTGTTCTTTAACGGATATCGCTTTGGAATGCGGTTTTTCAGATCAGAGTCATTTCATCCGTTGTTTCAAAGAAAATATAGGAATTACGCCTCTGAAATACAGGAAGCTTTTGAAAAATCATTAGAATCTGGCCGAATTCAGAAAGACTGTCCTGAAAGTCAAATTATTCCACTTTTGTAATCGTGACGAACGAAGAATCTTATTACTTATCAATTGTTTGAGATTCTTCATTACATTTCACTCCATTCAGAATGACACTCCTGAAATAATACCATTCACGATTTGGATACATCATTCCCCGATTTGGATACATTTCCCCTTTCGTAAGTTTCCATCTTTGTACCATCATTTAAACAAAAAAATATTTAAAAATGGAAACAAAAAAAGTATGGTTCGTGACAGGAGCTTCAAAAGGCTTAGGATTCGAGTTGGTAAAAAAATTACTGTCCGAGGGATTTCAGGTTGCTGCTACAAGCCGTACCGTTGAATCCCTGATCTCTACCATCGGAGAAACTTCGGAAGACTTCCTTCCGCTCAGCGTCAACATTACAGATAATAACGACATTAAATCTGCCATCGCAAAAACAGTGAAACATTTCGGACGAATTGATGTAGTGGTCAACAATGCAGGTTATGGCCAAATCGGAACGCTGGAAGAACTTACCGATGAAGAAGCAAGAGAAAATTATGCGGTGAACGTTTTCGGAACGTTGAATGTGATCAGAAACGCCATGCCATATCTTCGTGAGCAAAGATCCGGACACATCTTCAATATTTCTTCTGTTGGCGGATATTCAGCCAATTTTCCAGGCTGGGGAATCTACTGTTCTACAAAATTTGCTGTTGCCGGATTTACAGAAGCACTGGCTGAAGAAGTAAAAGATTTCGGAGTGCATGCTACCGTTGTTTATCCGGGATATTTCCGTACAGATTTTTTAACTAAAGATTCGGTGAAAACACCTTCCAATCCTATTCAGGCTTATGAAGCCGCAAGAAATTCTGAACAGGCACACCTTAATGAAATCAATGGAAATCAACCTAATGACCCTGAAAAAGCAGCTGATGTTCTGATTCAGATCAGTAAAGAGAAAAATCCACCAGTTCATTTTGGACTGCCCCCAAAAAGTTAGACGCTTTTTAGGGGCATTTTTATGTATAAGAAAGAAAAATTTAGTATTGATTTCAAATTGGAATGTATTGAACTTCATTTAGGTTCCCATCGTTCCATAAAATCAATTGCATTAGAAAAGAGTTTTAATGAATCTAATCTTCGCAAATGGCTTGGATTTTATAACAAGTACGGAATCTCAGGACTACAACCTAGAAAAAACAGAAGCTACTCCCTGGATTTCAAGATTAAAGTTTTAAAAGCCATCGAAACAGAAGGTATCTCACAAAGGGAAGCATGTATCCGATTCGATATCGCAGCTCAGTCTACAGTATTGAGCTGGCAGAGGGATTACGAAAAAAGTGGTATTTTAGGGTTAAAGAATACCCCCAAAGGAAGACCCAGGATTATGAGTGATTACAAACGTAAGAAAAGAAAGTCGGATAAGCCATTGACCAGAGAAGAAGAACTTTTACTGGAAAATGAAAGACTGCGAGCTGAAATTGATTTTCTAAAAAAGTTAGACGCCTTAACTCTCAAAAAGAACAAGCAGAGGCCATCGAAGGATTAAGGCGAAAATATGACCTGTCGCTCCTGCTGGATTGTACAGGTATGGCCAGAAGCAGTTTCTATTACCATCAGAAAGCTCTTGATAAAAAGGATAAATATGGAGAAGTAAAAACTTTGATAAAACAAATTTATCATAGGCATAAGGGTCGGTTTGGATATCGTCGTATTACCTTGATTATGAATCAACAAGGAATTGTAATTAATCATAAAACGGTCTTAAGACTGATGAAGACCCTGGGATTGAAAAGTATCGTTAGGGTTAAAAAATACAAATCTTACCGGGGAGAGCAAGGCAGGATAGCGCCAAATATTCTGAAGAGGAACTTTAAGGCAGATCAGCCAAACAGAAAATGGGCCACTGATGTGACAGAATTTAATGTCTCGGGCAGTAAATTGTACCTTTCGCCGATAATTGACCTTTACAATGGCGAGATTATCAGTTACGATCTCTCGGAAAGACCTGTCTTTACGCAGGTTGTGAATATGCTCAAAAAAGGGCTCAGAAAAATTAAGAATACTGAAAACCTCATCATCCACTCTGATCAAGGCTGGCAATATCAGATGAAGGCCTATCAGCAGCTGTTAAAAGAAAAAGGCATTATCCAAAGTATGTCCCGCAAAGGAAACTGCCTGGATAATGCGGTAATAGAAAACTTCTTTGGAACTTTAAAATCTGAAATGTTCTATACTAAGAAATTTAAAACCATTGATGAGCTCAAAAAAGAAATAAAGAAGTATATCAATTACTACAATAACGACAGGATAAGACTTAATCTAAAAGGAAAGAGCCCGGTACAGTACCGAACTCTTTCATATAATAATATTGTTTAATTTTGTCTAAACTTTTGGGTGCAGTCTATTTGCTATTGGGTGTAGGAACGGTGGAATTTCTGAATAATAAGATTGATATTTTAAAGAAAGACGCTGAGAAATGGGAAAGTCTTACTGTTTCTACGGCGATTTAATTTGATACTATCCTTTGACTCCGCTCAGGATGACATGCCTACTACTCCATGTTTAATTTATATACATGAACTAAATATAAAGTTTTTAGAGAAGTCAGCCTGATCAGAGTCGAAGACTTTTTAAATCAATGTGTTATACTTTTTGTAAAAACAACTAATTTAGCTTTTATGAAACAGCCCGTTCGTTTTAATTCTATTTCAGATTTTCATGCCTTCTGCAGCCTGCCCAATCCTGAGCATCCGCTGATCAGCCTGATAGATTACAGCAAAGTCCGGTATGTTGTAGAAAATGAAGAATTGAAATGGATCCAGAATTTTTACTCCATTGGCCTGAAAAAGAATGTCAGCCCAAAGTTTAATTATGGCCGGCAGCAGTATGATTTCGATTCAGGGGTATTGTGTTTTGTTTCACCCCAACAGTATTTAAGTCTCGAAATCAATCCGGATGTAGAAGTAGAGCCTACCGGATTTTTATTGCTGATTCACCCTGATTTTCTGTGGAATACTTCATTAACCCGAAAGATAAAATCGTATGATTTTTTCAGTTATCAGGTGAAAGAGGCGCTTTTCCTTTCTGATAAAGAAGAGAAAATTCTTGTTGATATTTTTAAAAATATTGAACGGGAATATCAGACCAATACTGACAGATTCACACAGGAGCTGATCATTGCCCAGATTGAATTATTACTGGTTTACTCTGACCGTTTTTATGAACGTCAGTTTTTCACCAGAAAAAAGTTTAGTCATGAATTGCTGTATAAATTTGAGGACATCCTTTCCCAATATTTTGAAAGTGGAAATCTTCTTGAAAACGGCATTCCATCGGTAAAAACTATTGCCGAACAGATGAATATTTCTCCCAATTATCTGGGAACACTTTTACGGCTTCATACCCAGCAAAACACCCAGCAGCATATTCAGAATAAATTAATTGATGTGGCCAAGGAACGTCTGAGCACCACGAGCTTATCTGTGAGTGAAATTGCTTATGAACTGGGATTTGAACATCCGCAGTCTTTCAACAAACTCTTTAAACAGAAAACCAATCAGTCACCAGGAGAATTCAGAAAACTTTTCAATTAAGATACGTTTTGAAATGATTTATTAAAATAAAAGATGATGTTAATTTCATTCTATTTTCCTCGAGAGAAGTTTATTATTTTTGCTTAAATACCTCTTGAGATGAAATCTATCCTATTATTGATCTTTATTTGTATCTTTTATTTGTATCAGGGGCAAAGTAAAAATATCATCGATGCCGAGAAAACTGAGAATCCAATTCAGAAAAAATATTCCGGGAAAATTGTTTTTCTAACCCAAAATACAGCGTTGGAAAATTTGAAAGATTCAGACTTTCTCAGTTCTTCGGTATTTCAGGAAAACGGAGATCTTGGGATTCATGCTTTCTTTGACAATTCTCTGGTCAACGATCTTCATCAGCTTGAACCCAGCTGGACTGCTGATGAATTGATTAAAAAAGGAAATTATCAATTTTCATTTTATGTAGACGGAAAGCTGATCTATAAAGAAAATCTTAATACGGGAGCAGGCACTCCGGACCAAAAAAAATTCAAAACTACATTACGGATTCCTCTTCTCAGCAGTAAGAATGAAGATTCATGGGGAAGGTATTTATGGATGCGTTTTTATATGGCTCATGACGGAATTGATGCACTTACAGCTGGACATCACATTTTAAAAATTGAAATCCGGCCTTATCTCAATACTTCCACAATTAAAACAGGGCCTGTCATTGCAGAAGGACAAATCAATCTTACGGTTCCTGCTCAAAATATTACAGAGCAGCAAATCGCCATTCAGCCCATCCAGTCCAATAGCGGATGGAAGGTTTCTCAGGAAAAAATCAATACAGAAACCATCAGAAATCTGAATAAGAAAATTGCAGAAAACAGGTTTAAAAATATTACCGGAATTGTGATGATAAAAGATGGAAAACTTCTTCTTGAAGAATATTTCAACGGATCCGGAAGAGATTCTTTACAAGACACGCGATCAGTAGGAAAATCTTTTTCTTCAGCTTTAACGGGGATTGCCATCAAAGAAGGATATTTAAAAAACGAAAACCAGAAACTGAGTGAATTTTATGATCTGAAGCAGTTTAAAAATTATTCTGCTCAAAAAGATAATGTCACCATAAAAAACTTACTGACTATGAGCTCAGGATTTGACGGGAACGATGAGGATTCTGAATCTCCCGGAAATGAGGAAAATATGTACCCGACCGAAAACTGGATCAAGTTTATATTGGATCTGCCCATGACAGAGAATACAATAGGGAAAAACTGGAGTTATTTCACTGCCGGAGTTGTATTAACCGGAGATATTCTGGATAAAAAAGTTCCACAGGGTTTGGAGAAATATGCCGATCAAAAACTATTTCATCCTCTTGGAATTACCAACTTCAAATGGCAGTTTACACCACAGCAAAAGCCTTCCCTGGCAGGGGGATTACGGATGAAAGCGCTTGATTTTGCAAAATTCGGGCAGCTCTATAAAAATAACGGCATATGGGATGGAAAAACTATATTGACCCGGGACTGGATTAAGAAATCTTTCACCAGCTATTTCACAGATAACCCTGATTTTGAAGGATATGGATATTTATTCTGGAGAAAGGTTTATACGGTGGGAAACAACCGTTATGAAGCTTTCCAATCCAGTGGAAATGGAGGAAACAAAATCATTATCTTCACCGAAATACCAGTTGTCATAGTGATTACAGCACAAGCTTACAATAAACCTTATGCACACCAGCAATCTGAAAAAATAGTACAGGATTATCTTTTACCAGCCTTGAGTATGAGTAATGAATAATCAGTAATGAGTAATGTAGAAAAATGAGAAAGGATAGTAATTGCTTATTGCTTATTGCAAAAATTATTCGTCTTTCTTGGATGGAACAAGGAATACATCAATAAGACCTTCAGGAAGTTCCATTTTGATTATTCTTTCTTCCCTGTCAACTTCAAGAATCCAGTCTTTGATCATAGGAATAACCACTTCTTTTCCATCCAGGTTGGTAATGAAATACACCTGTGCCGTCTGATCGTTTACGGATCTGATCACTCCACAGTTGTTATCATGTTGGTCAAAAATTTCAAATCCGATGATTTCGTGGTAATAAAATTGTTTTCCTGAAAGTTTTGGCAGAGAAGCAAGCGGAAGGTAAACACTTTTACCCAGCACCTGGTCTATCATAGCCTCGGAAGAGTTTTTGAATGCAAGATTCAGAGCATCAAGTTTGCTCCATGATGATTTTTCAATAAAAAATGGAACCAATAACCCGTTGATTTCAACGAATATTGATTCCAATTTATTGTAAAGCTCGGGTTGATCGGTATCCAATTTAAGGATTACGTTACCCGCAAGTCCGTGTCTGCGTGTGATTTTTCCTAAAAAATAGCAATCTTCTTTACGCATAACAGGGTTTGTTCTTAAGCTTCAGTGTTTTCTTCAGTTTCAGCAGCAGGAGCTTCTCCTTCTGCAGCTTCAGCAACAACTTCTTCAGCAGGTGCATTTGCAGCTTCTTCAGCAGCTTTAGCATCAGCTTCTACTTGTGCAGCAGCAGCAATTCTAGCTTCGTTTACTTTTACTTCAGCATCTAGAGCAGCTTTCTTAGCATCAGCTTTAGCAGTTGCCAAACCGTCTACTTTACCTTGTACTTTAGAATCTTTAGCTTCTACCCAAGCATTGAATCTTTTTTCAGCTTCAGCTTCGTCAAAAGCACCTTTAGCTACACCACCTTGTAAGTGTTTTTTGTAAAGAGCACCTTTGTAAGATAAAATAGCTCTAGCAGTATCAGTAGGCTGAGCACCGTTGTTTAACCACTGTACAGCAGAATCAACGTTCAATTCGATAGTTGCCGGGTTAGTAATTGGGTTGTAAGTTCCTAGTTTCTCGATGAATCTACCATCTCTTCTCGCTCTAGAATCTGCAACCACGATGTGGAAAAAAGGCTTTCCTTTTTTACCGTGTCTTTGTAATCTGATTTTTACTGACATAATGTTTGAATTTTATGGGAACTCGTCCCAGTTAAATATTTAAGAGTGCAAAGATACACAAAAATTCTAATTGAACAATTAATAAATATAACAATTTATCAATCTAGCAGTGTAACAATATTTGATTTGTTTTTACACTATTGTTACATTGGTAAATTTTCAGATTGTTACATTAAAAATACTATACGGTTCCCATATAGAAAAATCCCAGACATTTCTGGTTTTCTTCAATAACAAGAGATTCTTTCAGCTCATCTACGATTTTAGGAGAACTCCAGTAACACCCGATATTATTTGCTGTGCAGGTAAGATACATATTCTGAACGGCCATGGAGGTAGCTGCTATCTCTTCCCATTCAGGAACCATTCCGCTGAAATTGACAACGATGGAAACTACAGCATTAGCTTTATTGATTTTAAAACCAATATCGTTGTATTTTTTCTCTAGGAAAAGCTGTTCGGGTGTTGTTGCTTTATAGATTGCCTGCATTTCTGAAGCCAGCTGTGCTTTTTCTTCCCCTTTGAATATTTTGAAACGCCAGGGTTTAGTCCGTTTATGGTTAGGAGCCAATGTGGCAGAATGTAAAATCTCTTCCAAAACTTCCTTAGATATTTCCGTATCCGTATAATCTTTCGGGAAAATACTTCTTCTTTGCTCTATGATTTCTTTTAAGATGGATGCTTTATTCATGTAACAAAATTACAAAAAAGATGAAAGCGTGTTGAAGGAAGTTTACTATTTGACTAGTGACAGATAATGGAAACCTATGAAATTCACTTTTTACTTTTACAAAACCTCTATAATCTTCTGATGGATTTTATTGAGGATAAATTCATCACCGCCCTTCATGCCCATCATTTTTTTGGCCATGGGACTTTCAGGAGAGATGGCATAGAACCTGTCTCCTTCAAAAAAGAACTCCCCTAATGACACTGATATATAAAACCTGGCTTTATTGGTGATCACCAGAGAGCCAAGCTGAACCCTTTCCGTAGCGGTATTCAGGACTTTTGCCATATTTATTTTAAGATCATTCAAAGCCCCCAGCTGTCGCTGCATCTGATAAATTTCCTCCTGCATTTCTTCTCTCATGCTGTCATATTTTGGAGTTTTTTTGATGTCACGGCTGGCTTCCAGGGTAAATTCGATAAAGTTTTTAAGCTTTTCAATTTTCTCTGCGATAGTAGTTTTTACAAAGTCTCTGATATCACTTTTTTCAAATACAATCTTCTCCATAGAATCTATTCTTTAATATAAAGATAATATTTTAGAATAATATTTCAATGGGCTAACATAAAATAACGTCTGCAAAAAGTAGAAGAAAAAAATATGATTTAATTCAAATAATAAGAATTTATTATAAAAGAAAGCCGTCTCAGTTGTGAGACAGCTTCTTTCATTTTATTTTTCCGCTAATTTTTTAAGATTATCCAAACCCTGACCAAACATTGTATCCATATTACCGTCCATCATGGGTTTCATCATCTTCATCATGGGAGTCAGCTCATTATCTATCATCCAGGTTACTCTGGTTCCATTACCTTCACGAGTCAGAACGATATTACTTTTAGCATCTCCTTCAAAAGGTTCTATAAAGTGGAGTTTTGTAGTCATTTTTTGATTGGGAATCAGCTCGGTTATAGATTGCTCACCTTCACCTACATTTTTATCACCCTTCCAGTGATAAGAATCGCCTAACTTATCTCCTTCTCCCGAATAGGTAATTACAATTTTTTTATCCGCTCTGGAGAAAGGATCCCACTGGTTATATCCTTTCAGGTTGCCAGTGTAAGTCCATACTTTTTCCTGTGGTGCATTGATAACAATAGATTTTTCATAATGGTAATCTTTACTGAAAGTCAGTAAGGCAATTACAGCATAGATAAGAATCAGTACAATGATAATACCTATAATTTTTAAGAGTGTTTTCATAGTTTATATTTTTAAGGTTATTTATATTAATGATGACTTTCAAATCTGTTTTCAAAATTAAATATTCCCACATCACTCCCTCTTTGCATATGACAAGATTAATTAAAGATAAGGTATTTTTGTCACAAGTTGCCGGTGAGGCATTATTTTTGAGGATTTAAGCTGTGATTCCTAATGAATCATTAAATTTACCTTAGACTAAAAGATCAAAAAATGAATATTTTAACAGAAAAATTTAACACTCCATATCATTCGGCCCCGTTCGACGGCATTAAAAATGAAGATTATCTTCCAGCATTTAAAGAGTTGATTCAGAAATCTGAAGCAGAAATTGATGCTATTGTCAACAATCCTGATGCTCCCACTTTCGAAAATGTAATTGAAGCATTGGCTTATTCGGGAGAACAGCTGGATGTGGTTTCCAATATTTTTTTCAATTTAAATTCTGCAGAAACCAGTGATGAGATCCAGCAGATTGCCCAGGAAGTTTCTCCGATCTTGACGGAATATTCTTCAAAAATTTCTCAAAACGAAGCCCTTTTCAACAAAATCAAAAAAGTATATGATGAAAAGGAAAAATATAATCTTAATGAAGAGCAGGAAATGCTTTTAAATGAAACCTACAAAGGTTTTGTAAGAAGCGGAGCTTTATTGAATGAGGAAGATAAAGAAAAATTAAAAAAAATCAGCATGGACCTTTCTTTAAAATCTTTACAGTTCGGACAAAATGTACTGGCTTCCACCAATGCTTATTTTAAACATATCACCCATAAAGAAGATCTTGCAGGAATCCCTGAAGCCATCATCGATCAATATGCTGAAGAAGCCAAAGAAAGAAACCTGGACGGCTGGGTAGTAACTTTACAATATCCAAGCTATATTCCGTTCATGACCTATGCAGAAAACCGTGAACTGAGAAAGGAACTGGCTTTAGCCAATGGTAAAAAGTCTTTCGACGGTGGAGAATTTGACAATCAGAATCTGATCAAAGAACTTCTGAATTTAAAGCAGCAGAAAGCTGAACTTTTAGGATATAAAAACTATGCGGATTTCGTGCTGGAAGAAAGAATGGCCAAGTCTCCGGTAAAAGTTCTTGATTTTCTCAATGAACTTTTAACGAAAGCAAAACCTTATGCTGAGAAAGAAATTGAAGAATTAAAGTCTTTAGCAAAAGCTGACGGAATTGACGAAATGCAAGGTTACGACCATGCCTACTATGCTGAAAAGCTTCGTAAAGCAAAATTCGATCTTAATGATGAAGAACTGAAGCCTTATTTCCCGTTAAACCAGGTACAGGATGCTGTATTCGGGCTGGCAGGGAAACTTTTCGGGCTGACTTTTGAAGAAAGAAACGACATTCCGAAATACCACGAAGAGGTAAAAGTGTACGAGGTAAAAGAGGCCTTCGACTCCGCTCAGGCTGGCAGCTACAAGGCATTATTATACGTTGATTATTTCCCGAGAAAAGGGAAAAGAGCCGGTGCATGGATGACCAGCTACAAAAACCAGTACAAGCAAAACGGGGAAAATTCCCGTCCGCATATTTCAATTGTCTGCAACTTCAGCAAACCGACAAAAGATACGCCTAGCCTACTGACTTTCCAGGAGGTGACTACTTTATTCCACGAATTCGGGCACGCTCTTCACGGAATAATGGCGGATACTCAATATCCTACCCTTTCCGGAACTTCTGTAAAATGGGATTTTGTGGAACTTCCATCACAGTTCCTGGAAAACTTCTGCTATGAGCCGGAGTTTTTAAAAACGTTTGCAAAGCATTATAAAACCGGAGAAGTACTTCCTGACGAAAAAATTGAAAAAATAGAGCAGTCTAAAAACTTCATGGAAGGATATCAAACCTTAAGACAATTAGGTTTCGGACTTCTGGATATGAACTACCACACAAAAGTGGGAGAATTGGAAAATGAGAGCGTGAAAGAATTTGAAGATAAATATACAAAAGCCACAAGCCTTTATCCTTCTAATTCCGAAACGGCGATGAGTCCAAGTTTCTCGCATATTTTCCAGGGCGGATATTCTGCAGGATATTATTCCTATAAATGGGCGGAAGTTCTGGATGCCGATGCTTTCCAGTATTTCAAAGAAAACGGGATCTTCAACCCTGAGATTGCAGCCAGATATAAAGTATTGCTTTCTTCAGGCGGAACAAAAGATCCAATGGAGCTTTACAAGAATTTCAGAGGCAGTGAGCCGAAAGTGGAAAGCTTACTGAAAAGAGCATTTGGATAAGCGATAAAAACTGATTGAAGAGATTAGGAAAATACAATATAAAAAGAACAGCAGTTGCTGTTCTTTTTTGTTTTATAAATGCCTTTGAGAAATTTGTAAATTAACCGATCAAATAACCAATCCATTTGATTCCAATGACCATTCAAGAACAAATCCAAGACTATATCAACAGCCAGCCTGAATCCAAACGTCATGACATGCATGAGCTCCAACAAATCATTCTTAAGCTCATGCCGGATTGCCAGCTGTGGTTTTCCGACGGGAAAGACAGTGAAAATAAAACGGTGTCCAATCCCAATATCGGATATGGATCGTATACGATGGAATACACTGGCGGAAAAACCAGAGACTTTTACCAGATTGGGATGAGCGCCAATACCACCGGAATTTCGATCTATGTCATGAATATCAATGATAAAACCCACTTATCAAAAACTTATGGAGATACAATAGGAAGAGCCAGCGTAACAGGATATTGTATTAAATTCAAATCTATGAAAGATATCAATACTGACATACTGAAAGCAGCCATACTGGATGGACTTAAAGAATAAAGTTCTTTTAAACTTTAAAAAAAATAATATATCTATTCTAAGAAAGTTAAATTTGTACCATATATAATATAAAGCAATCATCCATTCTGTAATTTAAATTAATGAGCACGATAACACTAAGATTAGAAAACATAAAAAAACTTCAGGCTAAAAGATGGGAAAATGAAGATCACTGGGATACTTTAAATGATCTATTAATCCGAGAACTGGAAGAGATTTTACTTATCGAGCCTGAAAACACATCGGCTTTAATTAACATTGGTGCTGTGTATTCTGACATGGGGGAAAATGAAAAAGCACTGGAGTACCTAAAGAAGGCATTACATTTGGGTTCTAAAGACAAAAATCTGTTTGTAAACCTTGCGATTGTGCTTATTTATATGGAAAAACATCAGGAAGAGTATTTGGAATATCTTGAAGAAGCTGAGGATAAAGTGGAGGATCCTCTTACTTTTAAAGCATATTTCGATCCTCAATCTCATTAAAGCCAGTTCAATTAAAACTTAAAATCATGTTATTAGCCATTTTACTTCCTTTCTTATCTTTCATCGTCCGTGGAAAAATTTTCACCGGGATAATCTGCCTGATTTTACAGATCACCCTGATCGGATGGCTTCCTGCTGCCATATGGGCTGTCCTTTCTTTAAATAACGAAAGAGCAGATAAACGAAATAACAGACTGATCAAAGCAATGCGGGAAAACAAAAAATAAACCGTAGCCAGATCCAGTATAAACAACTGATTACACAACACTTACCTATCTATAATTTCTTATTTCAAAAATTTTTCAAAAAAAAGTTGCGAAACCGAAAAGTTGCACATATATTTGCAACCATATGGTTTCATATAAAAATTGATGCGTATGAGAAGAGATATTTTTCAGGCAGTTGCAGATCCTACACGCCGGGCTATTATTGCACTGATAGCAGTACAGGCGATGACACCCAATGCAATAGCTGAGCACTTTGACACTACAAGACAGGCCGTTTCCAAACATCTGAAAATCCTGACTGAATGTGAATTGGTTACCCAAAATCATCAGGGAAGAGAAATTTATTATTTTTTAGAAATTGATAAAATGAAGGAAATAGATCAGTGGCTGGAACAGTTCAGAAAAATATGGGAAAGCCGTTTCGAGCAGCTTGATACGTTACTGGTAACATTGAAAAGCCAGCAGAAATAAATGTAACATTAATCAAAACAACTATAAAAATATTATTATGAAACATCATCTTCAGTTCGATTTTCTTGCAGACAAGGAAAAGAACACGCTAACGATCAGACGTGAATTTATGGCCGACCGACAAATGGTTTGGGACTGTTACACAAAGAGTGAGCTTCTTGACCGCTGGTTTGCCCCGAAACCACTGACCACAAAAACAAAATCCATGGAATTTCGTGAAGGCGGACACTGGCATTATGCTATGGTAGAGCCCAACGGAACAGAATACTGGGGATGGGTCGGATACCACAAGATCAATCCTGTTGATTCTTATACTTCCAGTGATGCATTTTGTAATGAAAAAGGAGAAATCAATACAGATTTACCTCAGGCAGAATGGGTAGTTACTTTCACAGATAAAAATGAAAATACCCTTGTAGAAACTATTGTCACCTATCAATCCTTAACTGATCTGGAAACCATTCTGGAAATGGGTATGGAACAGGGAATGATGGCGACACTTGAAAAACTTGACGAATTATTGCTAACATTAAAACCATAAAAAATGAGCCAAAAAATCACAGTTTCTGCTACCATTAATGCAGATGCAAAAAAAGTATGGAATTACTACACCAACCCCGAACACATCACTCAATGGAACTTTGCTGATCCTTCATGGCAATGTCCTTCTGCTTCCAACGATATGAAAGTCGGAGGAAAATATGCCGCAAGAATGGAAGCTAAAGACGGAAGCTTCGGTTTTGATTTTGAAGCAGTGTATGATGAAATAAAAGAGGGCGAAAGCTTTACGTATACTATGCCGGATGGAAGACAGGCACATCTTGACTTTAAAGAAAATAATGGCCAGACTCTTGTGAATGTAGCTTTTGATCCGGAAAACCAGAATCCTGAAGAAATGCAGAAAGGAGGCTGGCAGGCTATTCTTGATAATTTCAAAAAATATACAGAATCGAATTAAAAATTTTTTCAAATGAGAATTGATATAAAGCTGGATGTTTTACATGCAGCTTTTACTTTTCAGTGATCAGCAATCTCTGAGCTCGATATTCCTGTAAATTTACGGTCAAAGTCTGAAAATTTCTGAGTTTAGTATCAGAAAGACCGCCATATTCCATGTCAAAGTTTTGAACCTTGACATGGATAATAAAAAAGTCAAAATAACTTTAATATATATGTAATCGGTCTCAGCAACTGCGACAGCCACTATCCTACTGAAGTTACGGAAATGCCTGCGAAAGCAACTTTAAATGAATCAAAACCCCATCAAAAAAAACTTTAAGACTACCTTTCAATATTATTTTTATGGCTCATTTCAGGAAGTACATGACCCGGAACTTTAAAAACAGAGACAATCACAAAAACCAAACAGAGGATATTGATCAGTATAGCAATTGAAAAAGCATTATGATATTGCGTTATTGTTGATTTAATTCCCAGAAAATAATAGAAAACACTACCTACCGCAACAATACCAATAATGGCTGCTATCTGCTGAAAGGTATTATAAACACCGGAGGCATTCCCTATCAGCTTTTCAGACATCCCAGACAAAGCCATATTCGCCAGCGAAGGAATAACGGCTCCTACTCCCAGTCCATGCAAAAACAAAAGCAGACAGAAAACGGGAAAACCGGGCTGCATTCTGAATAAAAATAGTTGGAGGATAAGTATCACCATAATAAAAATTAGCCCTGCTAGCAGGGCTTTTTTGCCATATCTTAAAATCAGTTTTACAGAAATAAGGGATGCCAGTATAAAACCCAACCCCTGAAAAACAATAATTTCACCGGCATCTAACGGTTTGATTTGTAATCCATCCTGAAAAAAAAGAGACAAAATATAAAAATACGAGTCCAGCATAATAAAAAAGAAGGAAACCGCTATAATCCCCAGATTGAAATTTTTATAACGGAACAATTCAAAATCTATCAGATAAGAACGTTTATTTTTGATTCTTTTCTTTTGATTTTTGATAAAACTGAATACAATAATTCCTGAAATGGCCATCAGTAAAACGTTTTTAAAATGGAGTCCTTCATGCTCAGACATTGTTAACGCATAGGCAGCACAGAACAATCCTGCAGAAAGCATGACAACACCACTCATATTAAAGGACTGATGTAGCGGAGTTTTAGATTCATTCAATAATTTCAGGGTAAGGAAAACTGCCGGTAAACAAATAGGAATATTCATCAGAAAGATAAGCCGCCAGGGTTCTTCCATAACCGTTAATGATGAAAAGTACCCTCCGAGAAACTGCCCTAAAACAGTTCCTGTTCCAATCGTAATTCCATACCATCCCATCGCTTTTGTACGTTCCTGATGATCCGGAAATAGAATCTGTATCATCGAAAGTACCTGTGGAGCCATCATCGCAGCGCTTATTCCTTGAACAAATCTTGAAACGACCAGCTGGCCCGCACCTATAGAGATTCCGCAAGCCGCAGAACTCAGCATAAAAGCTGTTAATCCGATCATATATATCTTTTTTCTTCCGTACAGATCCCCAAGTCTGCCGCCGGTAATGAGAAAAGAGGCAAACCCGATGAGATAAGCAGCAATCATAAACTGCATTTCTCCATTAGAAGCATGAAGATCACGCTGTATAGAAGGTATGGACACATTGATAATAAAAATATCCATGATCGTCAATAACTGACCTAATAATATCACCAACAATTTCAAATACTTATGCTTCATTTTTATATAGATATATCTATTTTTATATGCTTAAAAAAAATTAGGGCAATAAACCCTGAACTATTTTTTTGACCTGATCAAAAGAATCATTTTGCCTGTTGATCGTAGATGTAACCACAGCTCCTTCTATTAACAGGAAAATATTTTCTGCAATGAAATCAGGATCATCCAGTTGAATTTTACTTCCGTATTCTATTACCAGTGTTCTGATCAAATCCTTTTGCTTTTCCTTATGTTGTCTGGTAAATGCGGATATGGAAGGATTCCCTTCTCCTATTTCAGAAACAATTTTAATGAAGTGGCATCCTGCAAATTTGGAGGTCTGCTGCAGCTTTTTCCTGTAATCGATCAATGCCAGAAGCTTTTCTTTAGGATCTGAAATTTTAGATGTACTGTTTTCAAATCCTTCAAACCAATCGAATTCTTCTTTAACAAGATAGGCCTGAAGAAGATCATTCTTTGAGGAAAAGTGGTTATACAATGAGCCAATGGCAATATCAGCTTCAGCAATAATCTGGTTGATACCTGTAGAATTGTACCCTTGTTTGTAAAACAGATCTGAAGCAACCCTGATAATTCTTTCGCGCACTTTTTCTTTTTTCACCGTGAAAATTTTTACAAATCTAATCAAAAAAAATAGATAGGTCTATCTATTTTTTAATTAAACTTATTCCAGATCAGTAAAAATAACGCTGCATTTAAATGTCATGCTATGAAAAATGTTGTTACCAGGCGCTTGCTAAAGACATGTCAACAAGCCGTCCAAAAAAACGGAACATTATTTAGCTTGGGCCATAGAATATTGACAGAACATTGGAAAAGCACTGCGCTGCATGAACAAAAATAGCCATACCATTCATTACATATTAATTTTTTAAATAAAGTTGAGGCATATTTTGTATATTTAAATGACCATTTGAAATCTTATTTGGTAAATACTATGGCAGAAGAACTTTATTTCATCAAAACAAACCCAACAATTGCCAAAATTAATTTGTACAATAAGCTTAGCCGTGAGGAAGAAAATATTCTGAAACTTCTTTCCCCTGACGCAAAAGATACGCTTGAGAACATTAAAAACAAAGTAAAAGATTCTTTGGAAGAGCTTACTCAGGATGAACTTTTACTTATTTTCCAATGGTTCAGCAAAGCGTATCCGTCAGATCGTGAGGAGACCAAAACACAGCTTTTCATCAATGGTATCGATCTTTTTTATGAAATTCCAACAACCGTTCATGCCGAAAATTTCCTGCACATTCTTTCAGATTATGAAAAGCTGCTGAAGCAGGACATGAATTATATTGTGGATTCCAGGAATTTCAATCAATTTCTGATCTACGGAATATTCCTGACAGATATTATCAATAGAGAACAGCATCCGGACAATATCCTTTGTGAATATCTGAAACCTGATAACCAGTCTTTATATCTTCTGGCTGAAAACCAATGTGGTATAAAAGAATTTGACCATACAATCATTCCGGATCTGCAGCATTATTTTACTGACCTGTATGATCTTACCAAGTTTTATAAAGGCTCTATCATCAAGCTGGAACAGGAATAGAAAGAGATTTTCAGCTCTCTTTTAAAATGTCAGGATTTTTCATCAGATAATCCAATGCTTCTTTCACTGCCTGTTCAGGTTTTTTTGGATTGAACCCCAGCTCATTTCTGGCTTTGGAGATATCAAAATCCTGCTGAAGCCCTGAAAACATGGCAATATCTTTTCGGGTCAAAACCGGTGGCTTTCCGCTGAGTTTTGCTGTGAATTCCATGATGGCAGCAATGGTGAACAGAATTCCCTTAGGTACAGACCGGGGAATTTCAAGTTTCAATTCGGGATAAAGTGTGTTGGCTAAAACCGTCGTATCTGTAATGGTCATACATTTCTCATTGGCCAGAATATAACGTTCACCGGAACGTCCCTTTTCCGCTGCCAGATAGCATCCTTCCGCCACATCTTTAACGTCTATCCAGTTGAGGGTGATTCTGGTATCTACCGGAATTTTCTTGTTCAGGATAAGCTTCAATACGCCGTAGGAAACATTTAACGGGGAAAATGCTTCACTGCCAATCATAGCGGAGGGCATCACTGAGACCAGTTCTATTCCCAGCTTTGCAGCCAGGTCAAGCGCCAGTTTCTCACCGTCATTCTTGGAATTATAATACATATCTCTGCGGTCAGGGTTATAGCCGTTACTTTCCCGGGTAGGCAGTGCAGTATAATCCAGTGCAGCAATGGAGCTTACATACACTATTTTCTTCACACCAGCCTCAGCTGCTGCTTCGATGGTATTTCTGGTGCCCTTCATATTCACATCATAAATTTCTTTTTTGGGGTCTTTTGCCCATAATTTAAAAGTGGCTCCTACGGCATAGAAGATTTCCACACCCTGAAGTGCTTTTACGAAAGAAGCTTTATCCGTGATATCTGCCTGCACCAGTTCACAATTCAATCCTTCAAAAGGTTTTTTGTTATTGATATTCCTTACGGCAGCCCGTACCGGTAATCCTTTTTTCAGTAAAAACCTGACTAAGTTATTTCCCAGATGCCCATTGGCTCCGGAAACAAGGCTTACATTATTCTGTGTCATTGCATTGATTTAATGCTGCAAAGTTCATCTTCCCGGCACCAGAACCACTTGACTTTTGTTAGTTAATTATTTTCCTGCGGATTCTGCTCAGACTTTCCGGTTTCATTCCCAGAAATGAAGCGATATATTGGATAGGAACATTGTGAATAATTTCCGGATAATCTTTCATCAGTTTCAGATAACGCTGTTCGGCATTCAAAACAGATAGTTCTTTGGAACGATTCTCATTGTAAGCAATGGACTGCTGAAAAACAGAGATGCTGAAATCTTTCATAGCCTGGCTTTTACTGATAAGAATATCGAGGTTCTCTTTTGAAATTCTCAGAAGCGCAGCATCCGTGATGCATTCCACATTATTTTCAGAAACAGCAGCATTGATAAAATCAGAATAGGACGTAAAAAATCCGGGTGGACAGTTAATATGAGTGGTCACTTCACTGCCATTCTGGTCCGTATAAAAAAGCCTTAGATATCCGGAAACGATATAGTAAAGATATTGAGGAACTTTTCCTGCCTTTTCTATCACTGTATTTTTTGAAAACACAACAGGCTCAAAATACTTTCTCACAGCTTCTGTTTCCTTCTGGGGAAAATCATGGCCGGACCGGATGTATTGTAAAAGCTTGTCGTACATTTGAAGTGAGTATTTTGAACGATACAAAAATACCAAAAGAAAACTTCAATATTAATGAGTTTAAAAAAATACTCACTGCTTTATGTAACATTCTGGATTCGATACATGTCTTATATAACTGAAACAAAAGCTTTCAAAATAAACTAAGGGACAGGAATAATTATTAAACCAGGGATAAAAACGCACCTCATCGCTAATTTTCAGGCTTATGGAATTACATCGGGAATATAATGAATACAGAATTTCAGTTCCAAAGGAATTTGAAAGTGTCTTCACCCATTTTTATTTTGCTGAAAACACTTCTGATATATTGGTTACCAAAATACTTTTGCCAACATATCAGACGATTCTGCTATTTTGCTTTGGAGAAAGTGCTGCGATTTCTACGCGGGAACAAACGACCATAGGTATAGACAAATGCATGGTGCTCGGGCCGGTAAGACAAGCTTTTGAGTATACGCTTCCCGCAGGATGCTCAATTCTGGTTGCTAATTTTAAGGGTGATGCATTCTTTAGGTTTTTTGGAAAAATATCACTTGAGCAATCTGCAAAACATCCGGACGAACTGCTGGAGGAAAACTGCTTTACGGATCTCTGGCATCAGCTGACAAAATTAAATTCTGCCACAAACCAGGTAAATCATATTCTTGAATTCTGCAGACCTTATCTTCAGCATCAGGATTCTACCAGCCAGCTTTTGAGCCGTTTTGAGAATGATCTTTTAAATCCGATAAAAGTTATTGCAGAACAGACCCAACAGACGGAAAGAAATATTCAGCGAAAGCAGAAAGAACAATTTGGATATTCTTTAAAAGAAATCAACCGCTATAACCGTTTTTTAAAAGCGATACAAATCATTGAAAAAGAAACCGAAAAGCAAAATCAGGTCAAGTGGTTTACCATTATTGATCAGTGCGGCTATTATGATCAGAGCCAGCTTATCCATGATTTCAAACATTTTATCAACCTATCCCCTGCCCAGTACTTAAAATTCCAGCAGGAGATCTGCAATCCAACATCAAAATAGACGGTTTCGTTTTCTTACAATTTTTGAAAAGTACACTGGATTACTTTTGTCTCATTAATCTTAACAATCAAAACAATGAGACATTTAATTATTTACGCGCATCCTAATGAAAACAGTTTAAACCATACTCTTTTACATACTGTTGTTGAAACACTCCAATCCAGGAATGAGGAAATTATAGTGAGAGATCTTTATACAATAGGCTTTGATCCTGTATTGTCTCTGGCAGATATGCAGGGACAACGTATGGGAAAGGTATCAGATGATGTAAAAACCGAACAGAATCATATTTCCTGGGCAGAACAGATCACCTTTATCTATCCTGTCTGGTGGACGGGACTTCCGGCTATGATGAAAGGATATATAGACCGTGTATTCAGTTATGGATTTGCCTACCGGTATGATCAGGGCATACAAAAAGGACTTTTGAAAGGTAAAAAAACCGTAATTATCAATACCCACGGAAAATCTTATGAAGAATATGAGAAAACAGGAATGGATAAAGCCCTCACTTTAACCTCTGATAATGGCATTTTCATCTATTCCGGACTGGAAATCATCAGGCATTTATTTTTTGATAAAGCAGATAAAACTTCTCCCGAAAATCTGGAAATCTGGAAAGATCAAATTAAAAATTTATACTCTGAACATGTATTAAATTATTAATTTTTTCTATGAAAATTCCTGTTGAAAAACCAAATATCAGTCCTGCTATAAAGGCTTCTCCTCAAGTGACTAAGAAAATAATAAAATACGGTTTTATATCTTTCTCCTGTATTTTGCCAGTAAGGGATTTATGGCATGAAATTAGCTTCAAAAACCGCAAGTAAAATTGTTTTGAACCATTATTTTAAGCCATTAAGATTGATGGATGGTTAAGTTTTTTTAAAACAAATCTTGTTATAACCCTGCAATGCATCTTGATGGTTTAAATATTGGCTCCTCAGGAAATTCCTGTATATTTACATTACAATGAAACATCTGAACAGTATATTACGTCTTCCATTCTTCAGTGAATATTACACTCCGGGCTATCGTTCGGGAAGACTTTCTATATCTGTAATCCAATAAAATAATCTAACGTATATATAGAGCCCGGACAGTACCTGTTCGGGCTTTTTCATTTTAAAACTATTCAATATGATTGATTCATTACAAGAAAATGTGGCTATCATCCTGCCGGAAAACGGCTTGGAAGAAAAACTAGCTCAAGCCAATAAAGAAAACCGAAAACTCACCATCAAACTGGGCTTTGACCCTACAGCTCCGGATCTGCATCTGGGACATGCGGTGGTTTTAAAAAAGCTGAAACAGTTTCAGGATCTGGGGCATCAGATCGTTATTGTCGTAGGAAGTTTTACGGCCAGAATTGGTGATCCTACAGAAAAAATAAAGCCCGAAAACCTTTAAGTGCTGGAGATGTACAGCATAATGCCCAAACTTATATCAACAGCTTTCCAAAGTAATTGATGTAGAGAAGACAAAGATTGTTTTCAATTCTGACTGGCTGGATGCGCTGGATTTTTCAGAAGTTATTCAGCTGCTTTCAAAAGTGACTGTTGCTCAATTGATGCACCGCAATGATTTCAATAAAAGATTCACAGAAAATACACCTATTGCCATGCATGAACTGTTATACCCGATTCTTCAGGGGTTTGATTCTGTAAAAATTGAGTGTGACATCGAAATGGGTGGCACGGATCAGCTTTTCAACTGTACCATGGGAAGACAGAATTAACAGGTCGCTCCGCAGGAGCTATAATTTTAAAACAAATACTTCCTATTAACAGTCAGCTCCCATAGGAGCTGGGTTTGATCCCATCGGGATCTGCTGTTAGTAGAAAAATGAAGTCCCTATAAGAATAAAGCTCCCGGGAGCGACCTGCTAATCATGCTTTAATTTAATCGGACAGGAATGATTTTTTAAAACAAAAGCTAAAATTAAAAAACGCAAAAGTTCTCTACAACACAATAGTAACTTCCAGCTTTCCTCTTCCAGCTCCCAACCTTTAAATAAAAATCGGGAAAAGGGGCTTTTTTGAGTTAGTATAAGGATGGAGGATGGGAGCTGGAGGATGGAAGTTTTGTCAGACGATGAACTTATAAAGCTTTTTGATAGGAAATTTTTTTTCATTACTGTCCGATAAAAATATAAAAACATTGAAAACATCAATATTTACGGTATGAATTAACAGGTCGCTCCGCAGGAGCTATAATTTTAAAACAAATACTTCCTATTAACAGTCAGCTCCCATAGGAGCTGGGTTTGATCCCATCGGGATCTGCTGTTAGTAGAAAAAAATGAAGTCCCTATAAGAATAAAGCTCCCGGGAGTGACCTGCTAATCATGCTTTAATTTAATCGGACAGGAATGATTTTTTAAAACAAAAGCTAAAATTAAAAAACGCAAAAGTTCTCTACAACACAATAGTAACTTCCAGCTTCCCTCTTCCAGCTCCCAAACCTTTAAATAAAAATCGGGAAAAGGGGCTTTTTTGAGTTAGTATAAGGATGGAGGATGGGAGCTGGAGGATGGAAGTTTTGTCAGACGATGAACTTATAAAGCTTTTTGATAGGAAATTTTTTTTCATTACTGTCCGATAAAAAGTATAAAAACATTGAAAACATCAATAAAAAACGCAGAAGTTCTCTACAGCACAATAGTAACTTCCAGCTTCCCTCTTCCAGCTCCCAACCCTTAACCTTACATTATTCAACTTATTCATTTTGCCACACATGAAAGAAGAAATGGGACTAAAAATTGCATTAAAGTAAGAACTCTAATTTTTTTGAATATGAATCTTGACCTGCATTACAAACAAGCTGATGAAACTGATATTGATTTTCTTCTCAATCTCAGAATGAAAACCATGAATCCTCATTATGAAACTTCAGGGCTTTCTACGGACAGAGAAACGACAATGCAAAGAGTTCTGTATCAGTTTAAAAAAGCCAATATTATTTTTTTAGATAACCAGCCTATCGGACTGTTAAAACTAGACAGGACATTTACCAATATTGAAGTCCTGCAACTTCAGATTGATCCCAGCCAGCAAGGTAAAGGACTTGGAAAAAGGATTTTATCTGATATTTTAGAGGAAGCTTCTTTAGCAGGGAAAACAGTGTCATTAAGTGTCTTGAAAACCAATAAAGCCCAGCATCTTTATAAAAGTCTTGGGTTCAGAATCGTGGATGAAGATCAGTATTCTTATTTTATGGAAACGGAAAGGGAGTAATGGAAAACTATCTAAGTTTTGGATCCTAAAGCCGTTGAATGTTTCCTTTGATTTAAACACAAATCTCACAAATAAATGAGCACAAATAGCCACAATTATCTGTGAGATCTGAGAATTTGAGATTGCTTCACTACGTTCGCAATGACGGGTTACTCTGATTGGCCATCGTTACGTAGATTAATCTTCCGCCTTCTTCTGAAGACAAAAGTATCTTTTTACCATCGGTGAGTTCTACCATAGAACCTGGCGGGATTTCTTTTTGTTCTGTGACATCTTTCATTCCGGATAACCCTTGATTTACCAATACCCATTTTCCCTGATGGAATGTAAAATACCCTACAGGCATTTTATCCTGCATCGTCAGGTTTTCATTTCTTATGACCTTTCTGGAAACGTGCCATTTGAACAGATACTGATTATGATACACCATTAATCTGTGATTTTCCGGCTTCCATACCTCATCATCAAACTTAAAATATAAGTCTAAAACCGGTAATGTTCCCTGATGAGATGTTCCGCAGAACGGGCATTTTGGATTGCTGGTATTATCAAAGACATACCATTTTTCGGTACAATTGGAATTCTGACAAGGCTGAATCAGATCTACAGTTTTCAGCAAAGCAGTTTCCCATTCATTGGCCGTGGGACGTCTGATGGGATCATGTAATCCTTCTATAAATGTTTTCCGGAACAATTCTGAAATATAAGGACCTGTAACGGTATACGGAATTTTCTGAGGATCTCCCCAGAATGCATCCCATTTTCTGAGATGATCTGATTTTACATGATTGGAACTATTTTCCGGATGTTCTACAAACATGGCTTTTTCTCCCATGGATAAAATTTCGTCCTGCTCGGAATCGAGATCCCAGATTTCCCCTCCACGAAGCGGATGTCTTCTCAGCAGATACATATAAATCAGAACAGCAAGGGCATGCAGATCTGTTTTTTGATTGGGTAAATGTCTTTCCGGATCCTGAAGGCTTAAATGTTTTGTTTTCAACACTTCAGGAGCAATAAAATCTGCGGTTCCTATCACTTCCGGCGGAAAGAGTTTGGGAACCACAAGGCCGTCAATATCGATAATACAGGCAGATTTTGTCACGGGATCTACCAGAATATTATTGTAAGACAAATCGGAGTGTGCCAGCCCCATCTGATGGAGCTTTTTCACGCCTCTGCTGATATTAACTGCAATCTGGAAATAGCTCAGCCAATCTCCCAGTTCTGACTGATCCAGTCTCAACGGATACTGCTGATTTCTGAACATGGGAGCGGTAAACCACTTCCCCACTTTATCCTGTCCCTGGATATTATCTGAACCGATATATCCCTTGGCAAAATAAAATTTATTGTGATAAACCGGAACCACAATTCCTGTGAGTTTATTTCTCTCCACGATATCGTAAGGCCATCTGAAAATTTCGTTCAGAAAGTAGTCTGAAGTATTTCCATTCTGTATATTCTGCAGATACGTGGAAACAATCCTCATGATTCTTTCTTTCTGTCCTTCATCCAGCGGATTCCGGTAGAAAGCAACTACATATTCTTTATCAGGCGAAAAATAAACATCTTTCACTCCGCCCCTGATAGGGTTTTCATCTACATATTCATAGGATTTGGCTGTGTTCAGAACAGAAACAACTTTAATGGTCTTTTTCATGGTATTAATAGATTATGGCCAAGGTGCGGTCGTCGTGATTTCCTCTGCTCCAGAAATCGCTCCAGATTAAAAGTTCTTCATCAATTTTTTCATCGTTGATAAAATCAGCTTTTGCCCGGTCATCATTATTTCCGGCTAGGTCTTCAAAAAATAATTTCCAGCTTTCTGTGTCTCTCAGTTTATTTTCTGTGATAAATTTAGGATCATAAATACCGTCTGTCATCAGTACCAGATAAGAAAAATCTTCCACACACGTAATTCTAAAACGGGAAGCCATTTTATCATTAAAAATTTCTTTCATGGTGATAAAACGGGTACCTCCGCCAAATTCTCCGACATCCATTCGGTTTAAAAGTTTAACTTCAGAAAAGTCTGTATTGATCAGATTGATCGGGCAATCTCCTACTCCAAAACTCAGAATAACATAACCGAAACTGAACTTTTTAAGCAACGTAAAAATAAGTGTCGCATGCAGATCATTCACTGAAAGTGCATTGTCTGCTGCTGTTTTTTCTAATGTATGATAAACATGTACAACACTTTCCGATAAGATATGGATGATATTCTTCTTAGCTTCTGATTGTTCTTCACCGGAAGACTGACCCCTATGCAGAATATTGATATGATTTTCAATCTGGTTTAAAATCTCATGCGAACTGAAAAACTGATTGATCGTTGTTGTTGTCACTCTCGAACCTTCTCTTGCAGCATTAGCCGAGCCTGCTCCGTCTGAGACAGAAACAATATTCCAGCCATTGGAAAGAATATTTACAGCAAAATCATCTTCACGAAATTTCCCTTCATGAGCATGGGAACGTCCTCTTTTGGAAACGACAACAATTTTTTTATCTGAAAAAGAATCTTTGAATGCATCTTCATCCGATTTATAAAAAGCAGCATTTTTATCGCCTGGAATATTTTTCCATAAGTCTTTCGGATCTGCGTTGACAAACAGCTGTATTTTTTTGGTTTCCATTTGATTCTGATCATGGACGTGATAAAACTGAATGTCCAGATGATACATATTATTGGCAACCGGAGTTCCTGAGATTTTTCCGTTTTCAAAACTTAGTCCTGTTTCATTCAGGTTTCCGATTTTCTGAATCTTTATGTTGGGAAAGTCTTCCATATCGAAACTGAATTCATAGAACTGCTTTGCACTGGCATTTTTCAATACCCAATGAACCTCTTTGAATTCTTCTTTTTCTTTATAGATAAGAGCCTGTTCCATAGTCTTCGGTTTGGATTCAGCAGCTGATTTCCTGAAAAACTTGCCCATCATTAGCCCAGCGTTCTGTTAATATCAAATCCTCCACCGGAAAATCCATAATAATCCGAAGTTCCACACCATGGACATTTGCTGTATCCTTCTCCTCTCAGGCAATGAATTCCACCACATGAGCAGGTAGCCAATGCAATGGGATTCGCACAGTGAGGACATGAAGTTCCTCCATCCAGCTCTTCTATATTGATTTTAAGATGCATTTTCTGATTTGAGGAAAGCCTGTAGTAGGCTTTTTCATCAATTTTATAAGCTCCGTCCAATCTGTAATATCTTGTAGCCATTCCCGGTATGCTGGATTCTGCAAATGCTTTTTTAAATTTCATCAGATAAAGCTTTTCCGTTTCCTGGCATTTTCCGTTTAACACGACAAAGTTATTATCCGGGAATCTCTGTTCCATTTCAGGATCTACTTTTTCCAGAATAAGGGAGTCAATTTTGGATAGATTAATTCCTTCTTTTTTTGCTTCTGTTACACTCTGACTGGTTGTTTTAATAGAATCCGTTACCCATTTGAAAAACTCTTTATAAGAATTTTCATCAGAATTATTAAACAGTAAAACATTGTCTGCCAGAGAACTGAGAAGCTTATAATTGGTATTTCCCCCAATAGATACAGCAATCGTATTGGATTTTCCGTTGTATTTGCGAGTCCATCTTTCAATGGCTTTGGTAGCATCATCAGTGGGGACACCGTCTGTAAAAAGGAAGACGATAGGTTTCCAGTCGCCTTTTCTTTCGTAGGTTGTTTTTACGATATCCCTGTCGATACAATCCATCACTTTGATTAAGCCCTGAGAAAGTGACGTTCCGCTTCCGATGGGAATTTTTGGAGGATAAAAGCTGATAATATCCTGCATCGGAGTAATTACCTCAGCTTCTCCTGCAAAACCTATCACAGAAATATAAACGGTTTCCAGGGAATAGGGATCTTTTTTTAATTCCCTGATGATATTGGCGATACCTTCCTGTACCTGCTCAATAGGCTCTCCTACCATAGATTCGGAGATATCTACTAAAAAATAAATGGGCAGTCTTCTCATGATCTAAAGACAATTTTTTAAATAATAATAGTAAGCTCCGATGGCGGCGGAGGTAGTGTGATATTTTCTCCCGTATTCTGTGACTGTCCTCCCTGTGTAATGGAAGAGCTCACCCATTTGAAAAAGGAAGAAAGGGTAATAGCGTCTGTAGTATCAAGCTTTACGACATGATCCGTCAGTTCTTTTAAAAACTGCTCATCCGCTTTCGGGCCTGCTGCACATCCTACGATGGCGCCAAATTCCAGTCCTCTGATCACAGGGATCATCTGCCTATACTTTTGAATATCCGAAGGTTTTCCATCCGTAAAAATAAACAGTAAGGGTTGCCAGTCGCCTTTTGCATCGGCCGATTCTTTTACAATTTCTTTTTGAACCAGTTCGGAAACCATTTCCAGAGCAGCCCCTGTATGGGTTGGCCCACTATCCGGACAGGTAATTTCCATGGGATAAAAACTCGCCAGATCTGTTAATGGTATAATATTCTTAACCTCTCTATCGAAGGTAATGACACTTAAATGCAGACTGTCGATCGCCTGCGGATCTGCCCGAAGCATACTGATAAGGCCATTGAATCCATTATTCAAAGCCTGAATAGGTTCTCCGTTCATAGAACCTGAAGTATCTAATAAAAAATAAGCTAATAATCTCCTGCTCATTATAGATAAGTATTAATTCTGAAGCCGGCGGAGGAAGTCGGAGACTTCCAAGCCGGCTTTTATGTGAGTTGAAAAAATTTGAGAATCTAGTTGGAATAAGCGTATTGCTGCTTCAGAATATCGATAAAGTTATCTGTATTGTGCGGCTCTCCCACAGCACGGAATTTCCAGTCTCCATTGTGACGGTATGCTTCTGCAAAGACCATAGCACATTTACCATTCATACTTGAATCGCCGGAGAGGCTGTATTTTGTGATTTCTTTTCCTGAAGCATCTACCGCACGGATAAATGCATTTTCGATCATTCCGAAGTGCTGGTTATTCGTTCTTCCCTGATAAATGGTAACAATGAATACAATTTTCTGATAGCTCTGATCCAGCTGGTCCAGTTTCACAATAATCTGCTCATCATCACCATCACCTGCTCCCGTTCTGTTGTCTCCCGTAAGCCATACATTCCCGCTTGGGTGCTGCATAGAATTGAAGAAAACCACATCTCCCTGATATAACCCCATCTGTCTTCCGTCATTAGTCTGTACCGTTCTTCCCAGATTGGCTACTTTTCCGTTGCCGTCTAAAAGAAATGCTACTGCATCCAGGTCATATTCGGCTTCTTTACTGAAGAGTTTCCCAAAGAATCCACTGCCTTGTTTTCTTACGTCCCATCCTAATCCGATGGTTACTTTTGAAAGATCATAAACATTTTCTCCGCGGTCGTTCTTTCTTAAATCTATCGTTTGTCCTTTCTGTAAATTGATTGCCATAGTTATCGTTTTTGTGTATTTGATGATTTTATTTGATGATTTGTCCCTTGTAATATTTTTCAAGGAAGAAACCTAAGTCTGCCCTGTATCCTATTCCTGAAGCTTCAAACTTCCAGCTTCCGTTTCTTTTGTACAGTCTTCCAAACTCCACTCCTGTTTCAATAGAGAAATCTTCGTCCAGTTCATATTTTGCAATTTCCTGGCTGGAATGATTATCTACCACTCTGATATAAGAGTTTCTCACCTGTCCGAAATTCTGCCTTCTTCTTTCAAAATCTTCGATGGTTACCACGAAAAGAATCTCTTCCACTCTTGGATCTACTTTATCAAGGTCAATAATAATTGCTTCATCATCATCACCATCACTGTTTTTACCACTCGGATCATCCCCTGTATGAGTAAGTGCTCCGTCCGGAGAATTCAGGTTATTGTAAAAAACAAAGTATTCTTCGCTTACTAATTTTCTGTCAGAATCAATCATGATTGCAGAAGCATCAAGGTCAAAATCGTAGCCGGTTCCTTCATTCGGATCCCAGCCTAACCCAATCGTCATTTTAGTCAATCCTATCTCAATTTTTTGCCCTTTCTGTAGATTAATTGCCATAGTGTTTTATATTATGATTATTTTTTGCATTAAGATAGAAGTGATTTACGAATTGACCAAATTTATTATCGAAAAAATGTTCAATACCGCTTAATTTAAAACTATTTAAGTCACAAAATGGCCATAAAAAAAGGTCCAATTAAAAAATTGAACCTTGTATTATATAAAAATGTATTTAATTAATTTTCGAATTCTTTATCGGATACTGCTTTACTTCTTGCCTTTGCCAGCATAGGAATGGAAATTAATCCCATTACCAGCATAATCACAATCTGCAGCGGTAAAGAAATAAAGGAATAGGTAAGTCCCATTTCACCTCCGAAATCTGCGCTTTTTCCTATAGAGATAAAGAGTGCCATGAAGCCATACTTCATCGCAAGGTTATACGCTCCGATTCCTCCACTGGCAGGAATAATCATTCCCAGTGTTCCCACTACAATAATGAAAAACCCGTCTGCAAAAGTAAATGCTGAGGTTTCAGGAAGGGCAAAGCACACCAGGTAAGCAGCAAAATAATAGCATATCCAGATTCCTAATGTATAAAGAATGAATTTTCCTTTTTCTTTTAATTTAAAGATAGAAGTTATCCCTTGAAAAATACCATCAATAAAGCTAACCACTTTCCCTAGAAATGGAACTTCAGAAAGTTTCTTTTTAAATACAAAAAATAAGATTGTTCCTACAACCAGAACTGAAAGAATCAATATTATTTTAGTAGAGTTGATATTTACTCCAGAATTTTTATAAAATGACAGAATGGCATCATATTTAAACAATAAAGTCAATCCTAAAAATCCCATCATACAGATAAGATCTACTACTCTTTCCAGAATAATAGTTCCGAAAGATTTATCCACAGGTACTTTTTCCACTCCATATAAAGCGGTAGCTCTTGCCACTTCCCCACTTCTTGGAATGGTAAGATTCATCAGATATCCAAATGATATGGACCAAAGCGCATTGGAATTTGAAATTCTGTGTCCCATCGGCTCCAGCATCAGATTCCAGCGGATTGCTCTGAACCAGTAAGCAAGAAGCCCGAATACGGATGCAAACAGCACCCAAAGATAATTAGCTTTTGCCAACGATTTTTGAATCACTTTAAAATCCAGCCCTCTTAAGGCGAGCCATAAAAAAAAGCCTGCAAAAGCAAGCGATATTACTATTGTAAGTATTGACTTTATGGGACTTTTTGATGTTTTCTCCATGTATTATGTAAGAAGGTTTGTTTTTTCATCCGGAAAAACGATTTTCGGCTGAAAGTCTTTTGCTTCTTCCGGAGTCATCTGTGCATAAGCAATAACGATGATGATATCATCTTTCTGTACTTTTCTTGCAGCAGGCCCGTTCAGACACACTTCCCCTGATTTTCTTTTCCCTTTGATAACGTAAGTATCAAAACGCTCTCCGTTGTTTACATTCACGATATAGACCCTTTCTCCCACTACCAGACCGGCAGCTTCTATAAGATCTTCATCTATCGTTATACTCCCTATATAATTAAGGTCAGAGGCTGTTACTCTCACCCTGTGAATCTTAGACTTGAAAACTTCTATTAACATGCTGCAAATTTATTAATAAAAATTAATAAAACAGACCTTTACTATCATTTTAAAACTCCCACAAACACAGGGGTTTAATTTTACAAAATACAAGAAATCTGAAAATTGATTATAAATTTAATAATCATATGGTCAAAAAAATTAATTGTTTACACTCAATTTAGGATTTAATAAATAAAGGAAATAATATTAGCTTTTTGCTAAAGTCAATAAACATAAGCATTTGGCATGATTTTAGTAACCCGTAACGTAGATTTTCTGTGAAAAGTGGAATTATCATATTTTAACTGATTTCACCAAAAAGTAAAAAAATTTTACAAGTTTTAATAAAAAAATTGCACAATTAGAAAATAGTATTATATTTGCTATAATTACGAACTAACTTTAATATTAAAAATTATGAACAAGTCTGAATTAATCGACGCAATCGCAAAAGATGCAGGTATCACTAAAGTTGCAGCTAAAGCTGCTTTAGAATCTTTCATTGGTAACGTAACTACTACTTTAAAGAAAAAAGACGGAAAAGTTTCTTTAGTAGGTTTCGGTACTTTCTCAGTAGCTGAGAGAGCGGCTAGACAAGGTATTAACCCTGCAACTAAAAAACCGATCAAAATTGCTGCTAAAAAAGTTGCTAAATTCAAGGCTGGAGCTGATTTATCAAATGCAGTTTCAGGTGCTAAGAAAAAATAATCATTCAGATTACAAAAATTCAAGAGCTGTTTCTAAGAAACAGCTCTTTTTATTTTAATTACACACAATAAAATAAGCGGGCTAAGCCCGCTTCTATTGATCTGGCACCCATGATGTGTTTGAAAATATATTTATTCAATAGGGACGGGCTTTAGCCCGTTCAAATAAATATTATTTCCGATGGCTTTAGCCAAAGCTTAAAAAGTATCTATATTAAACATTTTATGCATCATTCTTTTAACATGGCTAGTTTTCATAAACAAATAGCGGGCTGAAGCCCGCTTCTATTGATATTACGTTTATATTTTCAGCATGCCAGTATCATATTTAAAAAAACAAATCACTAACATCTAATTTCTAGCTTCTAATTTCTCATTACGGTGCCAGTCTTGAAATCTTCCAATCCAGATCTTCAAGCTGATAAATAATCCTGTCATGAAGACGGTTGGGTCTTCCCTGCCAGAATTCAATTTCATAAGGTCTTGCAAGATACCCACCCCAATTGGCAGGTCTTGAAACTTCAGTATTTTCAAATTCTTTTTCCAGCTCTTTTAATTTTTCTTCCAGAAATTCTCTGTTGGGAATCACCTGGCTCTGCGGGGATACAGCAGCTCCCAATTGGCTTCCTTTAGGCCTTGAATGAAAATATCCATCACTCAGGTTTTCTGCCACTTTTTCAAGATCAGCTTTGATCATAATCTGCCTTTCAAGATTAGGCCAGAAAAAATGCAGACAAGCTTTATGATTGTTTTCTATTGCTTTTCCTTTTCTGCTGTTATAATTGGTATAAAAAATAAACCCTTCATGGGTATATGCTTTCAAAAGCACCATTCTCGTTCTTGGACACCCATCTTCTTCTACTGTAGAAACTGCCATGGCATTAGCTTCCGAGATCATCGGACTTTCACTTGCCTCCAAAAACCAGTCTCTGAACTGCTCAATTGGATTTTGTTTTATCTCACTTTCAATAAGTTGGGATTTCTCATACACTTTTCTTTTGTCGTGCAGGTTTTCCATAAATATTTTTTATTAAATTTGAGTATGAATCACTCATACAAAGGTAAAATATTAATCTCGACACCTGACATTTCCGGCGATATTTTTTCACGATCGGTTGTATTGGTTATTGAACATAATGAAAGTGGTGCATTTGGTTTGATATTGAATAAAAAGAACAGCCAGATGAGTGGCAAGTTCAAAGATTTTTTTGACTTTAAAATTGAGGTATATGATGGTGGACCTGTGGAAAATGATAAGGTATTTTTCATTGTAAAAGGCAAAAGGGTTACTGAAATTTATACAGATATCACTGATGAATACTACCTTACAGAGGATATAGAACGTATCATTAATGCTGTTTTAAGCAGTGAGCTGGACATTGAACATATCAAAATATTTTCAGGATATTCCGGGTGGTCGCCTAATCAGCTGGATACTGAGGTTCAAAGGAAAATGTGGACCGTAGTGGACGTTTATAATCTTGATTATACGCTTCCCAATGACCAGACCCTTTGGAAATCTATTATGCAGAATCTTGGGGGAGAATTTCTTCTTTGGGCCAATTCACCTGAAGACATTTCGTTAAACTAACCCTATGTTTTTCGTATCTGCCTGATAATTAACAAACTTTAAGATTCCTTTAACCAATTTTAAAGAAAGTTTTTACGTTCTTTGGAAAACTAAAATCACTGATATGAAAGGTAGTACATTACTTGCTTTATCAATATTTTCTACAGCGTTTTTATCATTTACTCCTATCAACAAAAAATACATTGTCATTGATGCCGGGCATGGCGGAAATGATTTTGGGGCTATTCATGGTGAAATTCTGGAAAAAAATATTGCTTTAAGCATTGCTAAGGAAATCCGGAAGATCAATGAAAGCAAGGACAAATATGAAATCATTCTAACCAGGGATGCGGACAGCAGCCCTAGTCTCTCCGAGAGAACAGATCAGATCAACAGACTTAATCCTGAAATGGTTATTTCCCTACACGTTAACAGTTCTCCGCAAAAGGAAAGATCTGACAACGGATTTGAGGTTTACGTTCAGAATTCTGATTTTTCAAAGGAGCTGGCTGGAAAAATTTATAAGAAATTCAATGCCCGTAAAATATCGGAGAGCAATCTGTATATTCTAAGAGAAACCCATTCGCCTGCTGTACTGGTAGAACTCGGATTTATCAATAATTCAGAAAACAGAAATTATATCACGAGTGAAAAAGGGCAAAAAGAAATCGCACAGAAATTTGTTGAAATCATCAACGAATATTAAACAAAGAAACAATTTCTGATTTATTCAGAATAAAACCCGGTAAAGGACTTTTGGAACTTTGTTGTTTACCGGGTTTGTCAATTTTTATTGATTAAAACTTTCTCTCCAGCTTTCCACCAATCCTGAGAAACGGGAAGTTTCAAAAGTCTTATTTCTTATTTTACCTACATAAAATATACCTTTCTCTTCAGAAATCATTAAAATTTCTTCAGCTTTCTGAGATTCAAATGCGATAATCTCGTTTTCCTGGATATCGGCAAGATTATTTTTATGTAAAAAAGTAACAAAATTTTCCATTAAGGGCGAGATATAAGCTCCTTCGGTCTGTTTTGGCACTTTGATTACGTCACCTTCTAAAAAGAGAAGGTTTCCGGCAGTAGTGCGCGCAATTCTTTTGTTTGGATTCAGAAGAATCACGTCGTCAAGGTCATTTTCCTGAGCATAGATCGCTCCGTAGATATTTTCCGGACTGTGAACCCTGATATTACTCAAAAGGTTGTTATTAACGTTAATTTCTTTAATCAAATCCAGTTCCAGCGGTCTTTGATGAACAGCCAGCACATCGGTCATTTCCGTTACTTCATAAAAGTAGGAAACAGAAGATTTTGCCAATGTTATTCCGTCATTATTTCTGAAGACCTGGAAATTGATAATTCCGTTATGTACTCCTTTACCAATGATATCTTTCTGAAAAAGTGTCTGGAAAAACTCCAGGGTGTACGTCAAAGGAATATTCAGCCTCATCTTTCTCATGGAGGCCATCAGGAAAAAATAGCATTCTTCGTCCATGATCAATCCTCCATTTCTTACAAAGAAAGAAACTTTCACTGAGTCTCCCCAAAGGAAGGCTCTGTTCTTTACATTTAACTCGTCTGATGTAAAATATTGATTTTCCAATTTTTGATGTGATTTATTTACAAAAAAATAATGAACGATAAATCGTTCATCAGTTTTATCATTTAATAGAGCCTGGTATTATGCCGCACCTAGTTTTATTCTCAGGTTCTCAATAAGATTTTCCCAATACATTGCATTTTCCTCTTCATCACCTTCTTCACAGAAATCGGTTATATTTAAAGCCAGATCTTCTGTAATATCATCAATAGTGATAGTCATTTCAAAGAAATTTTTTGTTCCTTCATCTTCTTCCCATCTGAAACGCACGAAACCTTCAGGCTTATATCTGATCAAAGTGGCCTTCTCAGCAGGACCTCCGCCCCAGCTAAAAAAGAAATCATCGCCTTTCTCTGTTACCTCATCCGCAAACCATTCAGATAATCCTTCTGCAGTCGCCAGATATTCATACAAAATCTCTGATAAACAGTGCATTGGAAATTCGTAATGGACTTTATGTTTCGCCATATAATCTTTGTTTTATCGTCCCGCAATATATAAATTAATTTTTTTATTACGCAAAAAAACAATTACTTTTTTATAGAATCAGCATGATATTTATCACGGGATTCAAATCCTTATTATACTAAATCTTAGGGCTTAAAACAGCCATGCAAAACATAAAAAAATCTCTCCTTTCCGGAGAGATTTTATAGCTAATTTTCATTCAGGATATCAAGAATAATACGGCAGCCTTCTCTGATTTCGTCCAGCGATAATGTAAGGGGCGGAGAAATTCTCAGGTATTCGTTTCTGTACAGCTGCCAGAAAACAATCAGTCCTTTTTCCATACATTTTTTTGCTACTTCCAGCGTATATTCAGGAGATCCGAGATTTACAGCAAGCATTAAGCCTTTGCCATTGATATTTTTAATTTTAGGATGAACCAGCAGTTCCCTGAACAGCTTTTCTTTTTCTTCCACCTCATCCATCAGGCCGCTGTCCAGAACTTCTTTTAAAGTGGCATAACTTGCGGCCGCAATTAATGGATTTCCTCCAAAAGTGGTAATGTGACCAAGTTTTGGTGAGTGTGAAAGGGTTTCCATAATTTTTCCGGAACTCATGAAAGCTCCCACAGGAACGCCTCCTCCCATTCCTTTTCCCATAACAAGGATGTCCGGAACAATTCCAAAGTGTTCGAAAGAGAATAGCTTCCCTGTTCTTCCGAATCCGGGCTGTATTTCATCCAGAATCAGAAGCGCTCCTACGTCTTCGCATCTTTTCTTCAGCTTGATCAGATAATCGTTATCCGGGACCAGAAACCCGGCTGCTCCCTGAATAGTTTCCAGGATAACACACGCGGTTTTCTCTGTGATTTTATCGAAATCATCTTCATTATTAAATTCAATAAAAGAAACCATCGGCAGTAAAGGCCGGAACTCTCTTTTATGGGTTTCATTTCCTGAAACACTTAAAGCACCATGCGTATTTCCGTGGTAGGAATTTTTAAAAGAAACAATTTCCTCCCTCCCCGTATATCTTTTTGCCAGTTTTAAACTTCCGTCAATAGCTTCTGCACCACTGTTTACAAGGTATGTAACGTCCAATGGATCCGGAGTAGCTTCCGCCAGCAGCCGGCATAATGCAATGGGCTTTTCCTGTGCATATTCACCATATACCATAACGTGAAGATATTTATCTGCCTGTTCTTTGATCGCATTCACAATTTTAGGATGTGAATGTCCCAAAGTATTGGCAGAAACGCCTGCTACAAAATCAAGATACCTCTTCCCATCAGTTCCGTAAATATAGCTTCCTTCAGCTTTTTCAACTTCAAAACCTGCTGCAAACTTTGTAGTTTGTGCCTGGTATAGAAAAAAATCTTTATGCATGTCCATTGTCTCCAAAATTTCAGCAAAGCTATAAAAGATTCATTAAACGCTGAAATTAATCCACAAAAAAGACCAGCGAGATACTGGTCTTTGGTATTATTTTCTGGTTCGTTTAGGTTTTTTAGCTTCTTCTTTCGCTTTTTCGTCATCGATTGCTTTCTGTGCTTTATCAAACAGTTCGCTATCAGCTGTATATTGTATTTCTTCGTAATTCGGGGTGTCTACCAGAATATCCTGCCATTTCCGGATCCTGTCTTTGGTATTCCAGTTAAAATCCGGGAATTTTCTTTTTGCCGGTTCTATCATGCTCATAGGATAGGTATCTGAAGCAGCACCAATACTGCAGGAAATAATCTGTAAAGCTCTTTCTTCAAATAATGCGCCGATAATTCCGCAGGTAGAAAGTGTAATCCCTATTCTTTCCGGTTTTTTGGTTTCCTGATCGGTATCGTCAACATAAACGATAGACTGGGCGTTTCCCACTACTCTTGCTTCTTTGATCGCATTTTTTTCATAGTAAACCGTCATGAATTTTCCTTTCACCTGGTTGAACTCATCTTTCAGCGTAAGCGAATCTACTTTACTGATGGCAAAAGCGTTTCCGATTACTTTTAATGAATCAATATCTTCAGTCTTTGTATTGAAGTAGGCTTCTACCTTATCACCGGTTACCTGTTTTTCACCGCTCCAGAGAATCGGGTTGGTATACATATGCATGATTCCGTCTGTTTCATTGAAGGCAATGGAATCCGCCCTTCCCTGTGCATTAGATTTGTAAACACGGGCCCTTTTAAAGGCTCTCAGGTAACTTTTCTTCACTTTAATATCAAGAGAATCGGGTCTTTGATAGGAGATAATTTTTTCTGCAGCAAAATAAATGGAGTCTTTTTCCATTACTTTTACGGCATACGGGCTTTTTGTCATCATTGCAGAGTCTTTTTTCTCAAAAATCTCTCCGTAGCCTCCTTTTATATATCTTCTTTCTTTAGGATCATCAAGGGTTACATTTCCTGTAGCTTTACCGAATCCTGAAATCTGATTGTAGTACATATCGTCACCGGTAAGGATTTTTTCATTATAAAAGATCCTGGAGTTTTTGGTTAAAAAAGCTTCCTTGGAATCCATTTTATAAGTTCCTTTCTCAGTGTAAATTCTGTTTCTTGGGTTGGTTTTGCTGGTAATGGTTGTAGGCCCTATAAAATCAGCAATTTTTGTATTCTGATTTTGCTTGATATTAGGTCCGTCTATGATATACTGAGGGGTTTCTATTTTTACATTTCCGGTAAGATCCACCACTCTTGTATTGAGAAAATAAGTTCCTACTTTGGCGTAGGTTACATTCTGACCGTCAGAAATTGTTCCTCCAGTATTAAAGTAAGCCTGATTAGCCAGCCTGTCATAATACAGGATATCTGTTTTTATCGTTTGTTTGGGATCGGTAAGAACTACATTTTTTCTCGCAACACCTTTCTGGGTATTGGCATCATATTCCATTTCTCCTGCCGTAATTACAGAGCCGTCTGTATTTTGAAGCCTTGTATTGCCGATCGCTTTTACAAAGTTTTCTTCACTATACAGAACTACTTCATCCGCAGTAAGAATGGAGCCCTGGTGTTCAATCTTAACGTTTCCGGTAAAATATTGATTCCCGTCGTATTTTTCAGGGCTTTTCTTGATCTCGTCTGCATTGATGATCTTTACTTTATCTTCAGGTTTCAACTGCTTAGGCTGAGTGGGTGAAGGAGCCTGCAAATAAGGATCTCTCTTCACAGGGATTTTATCCTGCGCAAAGTTTAGCGTAGAAATAAAGAGTAACAGAAAAAGGGCTATTCTCATTAATTAGTCATTCTTAGTGCCATAAAAATATAGCGAATGAGAATCAATTTTTACGCCAAATGCTTCTTCAATGGCTTCTTTGATTCCTTGGATTCTTGGGTCGCAGAATTCAATGATTTCTTCAATCTCTTTATCAGAGTCTTTTTTGTAGATCACCAGGTGGTCATGCTGTTTGTCAAAATAAGACTTCTCATAAGATGAAGAGGTCAGTGTCTTTTCTCCGAACTGATGCTTACGGATCAAACCTGCATCAAGGAAAATTTCAATCGTGTTGTAGATCGTTGCTTTTGAAACATGATATTTCTTCTGCATCATCAGAAGATACAGATCATCAACGTTGAAGTGATGATCCATATTATAAATTTCTTCTAATATCGTATATCTTTCAGGTGTGTTTCTGAACCCCTTTTCTAATAAGTAGTTTCTCAAAACATCCTTGATCAAAGCTATATTTTTTTCTTTTTGTACTGTATCCATTAAAAAAATTATCTACAAATTTATTGAATTTTATTTAAATAGATATTATGGTTAAATACTAGCGGTTAAGAGTTGTGACGGAAGTATCCGGACTGCTCGATCTTATTGTCATAAACGGTAAGTTCTGTGATGGGTGCAGATTCTACTTCGACGTTATGCGAAGATACTCCCCAGGCTTTAAAGTCATCACTTCCGATGTACTTCACAAAGTTGTAAATATTAAGGGTTATTTTTTGCTTAACCGTTAAAAGTATATCGTTGATATAGGTGTTATCTATGATTACATATTTAAGATCCGGCGGTATATCATGAGCTCTTAAAGATGGATGGCTGCTTCTTGAAGGAATGGTTCCGTCTGCCATTAAATCTTTAAGGACCATATTGAAATAATCGTTGATTCTCCGGTCTACTTTAAATCCTAAAAGGAAGTTGATTTTATATACGGTCCCGGGAAGAATTTCGTCTACTGTATATCTGAAAGTATATGGATCTTCCTGGTTTACAATGCTCAGAATGAAATAATGGTCTGCTCTTTTCGGCTGTTTTTTGATAATGGAATAAATAATTTTTGATTCCACTTCATCATTTCTTTTTGCTCTGCTCAGATAAGCCAGATTGGTAGCATATTTCGGAATGGTTTCATCCAGTTTCATGTCTTTAAGAATAGATACATATTTTTCTATTTTCACAAACTGGATAAATCTTGTTTTGATTAATCTTCCGTTATACCATGCATACATAGACACTCCGATAGAACCAGCCAGTACAACGGTGATCCATCCACCCTCCATGAATTTGATAACATTGGCACTGAAAAATCCTAGTTCAATTGCCATATACACTAATGCGAAAAACAATATCAGAACTTTGCTCACCCTGTGTTTCAGTAACCAGAATACGAGCAAAACTGTTGTCATCAGCATCGTCACCGTAATGGAAAGTCCATAGGCGGCTTCCATTTTCCCTGATTCTCTGAAGTGCAGCACAACAATAATACAAAGAATAAGAAGCCCCCAGTTGATTCTTGGGATATACATCTGTCCTTTAACCCCGGAAGGGTAATCAATTTTCTGATTCGGCCACAGGTTAAGGGACATTGCTTCTGAGAATATGGTGAAAGAACCTGTAATCAATGCCTGGCTGGCAATAATTGCAGCGGCTGTTGCTAAAATTACACCGGGGATGATCATCCATTCTTCCATAATTCCAAAGAACGGGTTTACTACGGAAAACCCTGGTTTATTATAATTGGTCAAAAGCCACGCTCCCTGCCCCAGATAATTTAAAATAAGCATAATCTTAACGAATGCCCAGCTTATTCTGATGTTTTTGGCACCGCAGTGCCCTAAGTCAGAATATAATGCTTCAGCTCCTGTTGTACAAAGGAAAACGGCTCCGAGAATAACAATTGCACTCGGAGAATTGGCAATAAGCTTGTATGCATAATAAGGATTGAAAGACCTTAAAATCTCAAAATTCTCACTCAGGTGCATGACTCCCAGACCTCCCAATACTAAGAACCAAACTACCATCACCGGACCGAAAAACTTTCCGATAAAGCTGGTTCCGAATTGCTGTACCACGAAAATGGCAATCAGAATTCCGATGGTTATAGGAACAACAGGCGTGTGAGGATTATAAATTTCAAGACCTTCAATAGCTGACATCACTGTCAGTGACGGGGTAATGACTCCATCTGCAATAAGTGCCGCAGCACCAATAATGGCGATGAGATACAGCCACCCTTTCTTAAGGTTTTTTACCAGTGAAAACAAAGCCAGAATACCTCCCTCACCTTTGTTATCTGCTCTTAAGGCAATGATTACATATTTTATTGTGGTCTGAAGAGTAAGGGTCCAGATAATACAGGAGAGTGCTCCTTCTATGTATTCATTGAAAGGCATATTGCTCCCCTGTGACCTTGCATGCACAATTGCTTTCATTACGTAAAGCGGAGAGGTACCAATATCTCCAAAAACAATTCCTAGAGACACTAAAACTCCCATAAAGGAAAGTTTTTTTATGTCAAAGTGGTAGCCATCTTCTGTAGCTTCTGCCATATCAGCTTATTTATTTAAAGGCGCAAATTTATACTAATTTTATGACGTCAAGAACTTTTCTTCATGAATATAATAAATGAAAAAACTTCCTTTCGGAAGTTTTTCTCTATAACTATTTTACGTACATCGCTTTTTTGATTTCCTCTTTTACTTTTTCAAGCTTAGGGAACCATTCTGCAAATAATGCTGCAGAGTAAGGTGCAGGTGCATCAGGAGTAGTAATTCTCTTGATTGGAGCATCTAAATAATCAAATGCTTTTTGCTGTACCATATAAGTAATTTCAGAAGATATAGAAGCAAATGGCCAGGCTTCTTCTAAAATAACCAATCTGTTTGTTTTCTTCACGGATTCTAAAATCGTATCAAAATCCAGAGGACGAACTGTTCTAAGATCGATCACTTCTACAGAGATTCCTTCTTTAGCCATATCTTCAGCAGCCTGTAAAGCCAGTTTCATGATTTTACCGAAAGAAACTAAAGTAACGTCTGTTCCTTGTCTCTTGATATCTGCTTTTCCTAATGGCAAGTAGTATTCTTCTTCAGGAATTTCCATTTTATCTCCATACATCTGCTCAGATTCCATGAAAATAACCGGGTCATTATCCTGAATTGCAGTTTTCAACAACCCTTTTGCATCGTAAGGGTTTGAAGGAACCACTACTTTAAGGCCGGGGATGTTGGCAAACCAGTTCTCAAAAGCCTGAGAATGGGTAGCTCCTAATTGACCTGCAGAAGCTGTAGGGCCACGGAAAACGATTGGACAGTTCCACTGCCCACCACTCATCTGACGGATTTTTGCAGCATTATTAATAATCTGATCAATTCCTACCAATGAGAAATTGAATGTCATATACTCTACAATTGGTCTGTTACCATTCATCGCAGCACCAACAGCAATTCCTGTAAAACCAAGCTCTGCAATTGGAGTATCGATTACTCTTTTAGGACCAAACTCATCCAACATTCCTTTTGAAGCTTTGTATGCACCGTTATATTCTGCAACTTCTTCCCCCATTAAAAAGATGGATTCGTCTTTACGCATTTCCTCGCTCATTGCCTGTGCAATTACCTCACGAAAAGTATATTCTGCCATATTTATTCGAAAAATTTAGACTACAAAAATAGTGTTTTTTTATTATACACATACTAAAAAGCCATCTCATTTGAACGGAAAGCTTTAATATGAATTTTATTTAAAATGAATTTTCTTCATTCCGGTTCAGTTATTTACAGTCATTTCTGAAGTTTTGAAGAAATTTTGAAGAAATTTTGAAAAATTCTTTTATATACAAAAAAATGACATTTCATTTCTGAAATGCCATCTTAAAATTCTATTTAAACTTATATTTAATTAGCTTTCTCCCAAACCTGGGTTCTTCCTAACAAGGATAATCCCAAATAACCTCTTACGTTCAGTTTATCACCGCTTCTTGTAATGGTACATTTATATGTTTTTCCTGTTTTAGGATCTGTAATGGTTCCTCCGGTAAACTCATCCCCTTCTTTTTTCAGTCCTCTGATGATCTCCAATCCTACAATTGGCTTTCCTTTTCTGTCATCTTTACAAGCTGTACAGTTAGGATCAGCAGGTTTTATCAATAACTGGGAAACTTTTCCATAATATTTCCCATCTGATTTTTTGTACACTTCAACAATAGATTTCGCCTGTTTTGTCTCATCATCTATCGTTTTCCACTTACCTTCTATCTGTGCAAATGTAAGCACACCACATAAAGAAAGTGCCACCGTTAACAATATTTTTTTCATATTTCTTATAGTTTTAATTTTATACAATATTCTTATCTACGTATTGATAAAAATATAAATTAATTTTCAACAAACAAAAACATTTATTATACAAAGCATAAAGAGAGAAGAAAGCGAGTTGACAAATTTGTTTTCTAATACATCTTTATCGCCTTACCTTAATAAAGTTTCCTGTTAATCACCCTATCCATATAATCCTGATACCAGGCTTTTGCAGTTTTCTTTCCCTGTTCTACTTCAGGGGTTTTAACTTCATTCATTATATTTTTTTCAAGGCTCAGATCAGATTTATCGTATACGCCGATGATTTCTTTTCCGTCAAAGCGGTAAATATAGTTTCCAATCATGAACTGATCCGTACTTCCATCTGAATTTACAACGATAAAAGGATATTTTTTATCACTTACCAGACTTCTTCCCCAGCTTCTGATAGGTTTGTTATACCCAATAAGATCAGCTAATGTAGGATAGATATCTGCCTGCTGTGCTATTTCCCGGCTGACTCCTTTTAGCTGATAGGCAGGATTCGGAGAATAGAAAACCAACGGAACGGCATAGCGGTTCATCGCTCTTTCATATTCCGGATAATACACCTGGTTGGTATGATCTCCCGTAAAAACAAAGATCGTATTGTTGTACCAGGTCTGTTTTTTAGCCGTTTCAAAATATTGTTTGATCGCATAATCCGTATACTGCATCGGCTCATGAATTTCTATTTTCCCTTTTTTAAACTTCCCGTTATATTTTTCAGGTATTTTAAAAGGGTGATGTGATGAAGCAGTGAACACCGTGGTCATGAAAGGTTGTTTCTTCCCGACATTCTTAGCAAAATACTGAAGAAAAGGTTCATCCCAGATTGCCCACATCCCGTCAAAGTCTTCATCATGGTTATATTCTGTTTTCCCGAAATAATGTTTAAATCCCAAGATATTTCCGAACCCAAGGAATCCCATAGAACCGTTTGGTGCTCCATGATAAAAAGAGGTGTCATATTCAAGGTCATTGCATACGGAAACTATGGACTGAATTTTCTGGTTGGAATACGGAGATCCCGTAAATGCATCCGTAAGACTCGGTATTCCTGCCAGTACACTGCTCATTCCGTGAATCGACTGTCTTCCGTTCGCAAAAGTATTAGGAAATATAAGACTTTGACCAGCCAGACTATCCATAAACGGAGTGTAAGAGACATAGTCTTTAATATTTTTATCCTTATTAAAAGCACCGGAATATTCTCTCCCGAAAGATTCTACAATGAAAATAACAATATTGGGACGGTTCTCCACTTTTCTGTCGTATACTTTATAAGGGTGTACATTCTCTTCAATATATTTTTCATCTACAAAATGAACTTCTTTAAAGTTATTCGTATTTAAAGTTCTGAAAAAAGAAAATGTACTGTTAAGCACCATATTTCCCTGCAGTGGATTGGTCACAAAACGGGTGGCATCTACCATATTGATAGGCCTTGTACTGTGTTTAAAATCCCCCCGGATTCCTCCTACAACCAATACCGCTGTGATACACAGCGTAAGAATGGAAGTAATAAAGTAAGGCAGCAGTTTCAGAGGTTTTGTCTCCTCTACCTTCACCCTTTTGTAAAGGAAAACCCACAGGGCCATCAAAACCACATACCAGATCAGCACAAAAGGATGCTCTCCCACAGAGATCATCAATGTTTTGGAAACATTAGATTCATGCTCAGCTACTTGGAATACTGCTGAAGTAAGCCTTGCCTGTGAAAATTTATAGTAAATAAAATCCCCGAAGTTCATGGCATATGCAATCCCGTTGGTAATAAAATACAGCCAGAAGAGAATTTGTTGAAAAAATTTCTTCGTATTGATTACCAATGGCAATAAACTAAGGAGTATAAATAAGGCATTGACATACAAAATAGCTGTGGTGTCGAAAGCCGTACCATGGAAAGCCAGCTTTATATATTCTGAAACAGAGTCAACTTTAATCAGATCTTTATTAAAATACCAGAATAAAAGCCTGGCAATCTGATAAAAAATATAGGCCAGAAAAATCCTGTATACCAATGCCAGAACTTCCTGTTTTCTAAATCCTTTTAAAAATTTCATGGGACAAATTTACATCAAAATCACTTTAATGCATTTTTTAGTGTGGAATATTTTGACTTAGAATTTTTAAAAACTGTAATTTTGTGCTTATGGATTTTATAAAAAATAATCTGGCCAATGCTTTAACCCTGGCTAACTTATTTGCAGGCTGTGTAGGTGCAATACATCTAATTTTAGGAGATTATCAGACAACGGCAATCTGCCTTATTCTCTCTTCGGTTTTCGATTTTTTTGACGGCTTTGTAGCCAGAGCTTTAAAATCAAACTCCAATCTGGGACTTCAGCTGGATTCTCTTGCGGATATGGTAAGCTTTGGGGTGATCCCGGGACTCACTATGTATAAAGCACTCGAACCTTTCGGAGCTGAACTTCTTGGACTTCACTTTCCGTTTGAAATCAAGTATCTGGGACTGATCGTTACGGTATTTTCATGCCTTAGGCTTGCCATCTTCAATCTTGATGAAGAGCAGCGTTATTATTTCAAAGGGTTGAATACCCCTACCAATACCGTTTTACTGTTCGGCCTTTATTATGCCTTTAAAGAAACCGGAACTTTCAGCTTTTTGTTTGATAACGAACTGCTATTGGTTCTGCTGACTCTTTTTACTTCATGGCTTCTGATCAGCCCGATCAAAATGATGGCAATGAAATTCAAATCAAAACAATTAAAAGACAACTATCCCAAAGTAGTATTATTGGTAGGAGGAATTGCTATTCTTGCCCTATTTCAGGTGGTAGGAATCCCGATGCTCGTTCTTTATTATATATTGGTGTCTCTTATTTTTCAGGGACAGTTAAAATAGAAATCAGATTTCAGATATTAGACATTAGACTTTTGAAGCTGCAAATGTAAGTTCAGCTTATTTTCAAATTAACACAATCAATTATAGACATGAATTTAAAACTCCATAAACCACTTTGTATTTTTGATCTGGAAACAACAGGTACCAACATCGGGAAAGACCGAATTGTAGAGATCTGTATTTTAAAAGTAAACCCGGATGCTTCCAGAGAAAGCAAAACATGGCGCGTAAACCCGGAAATGCTTATTCCCAAGGAAAGCAGTGAGATCCACGGCATTTATGATGAAGATGTAAAAGATGCTCCTACCTTCAGGGATATTGCTTCTAAAATTATGGAAATGATTACCGGAAGTGATCTGGGAGGATTTAATTCCAACCGATTTGATGTTCTGCTTTTGGCTGAAGAGCTTTTAAGGGTAGGAATGGATTTTGATCTGAGTAAATTCAGACTGGTAGATGCACAGACTATTTTTCACAAGAAAGAGCCCAGAAACCTAGGAGCTGCTTATCAGTTTTACTGTGGAAAAACATTGGAAAATGCCCATTCTGCAGAAGCTGATGTTATGGCAACATTTGAAGTGCTGGATGCTCAGGTGGGAAAATACGATGATATTCCGAATGAAATAGCCCCGCTAAGTGAGTTTACATTCCATAACAAGAATGCAGATCTTGCCGGATTTATTGGATATAATGAAAAAATGGAAGAAGTTTTCAACTTTGGGAAGTATAAAGGCCAGGGGGTGAAAGCAATATTCCAAAAAGATTTAGGATATTTCGGATGGCTTCAGAACGCTGATTTCCCGTTATACACAAAGAAGATTTTTACAAAAATTCAACTATCAAGCAGATTTTAAAAATGTCAGAACTGGTTCGTTTTAAATTTTATGAAACTGCCCTGGAAGCTAACAGGGACAAGCAGATACTGGCTGAAAACGGCATCAACAGCTTTATTGCAAATGAACAGCTTATCCAGTCGGACTGGCTTCTGTCGCAGGCCGTAGGCGGCATACAGCTGCAGGTGTTTGAAGATGATGTGGAAAAAGCCCGGCAAATTCTGCAGGATTACCAAGAGAATGAACAGTACTCCCTGGAAGTAGAACATACGATTACAGATCCTGAGTTTGATTTTGTATGCCCGAAATGCGGTTCCAATCATATTTACAGGGATGACAGTGCCACGAGCTTCTTTGGGATTTCTTTTCTGACAAGTCATAAATTCAAATGTTATTATTGTGGGAATGAGTTTACGCATAATCAATAATACCCCTCATCGTTAATAAAGATTGCTTCGTTCCTCGCAATGACGAAGTCAAAAATAAAACAATAAATAGTTATGAAAATCATCTGCATAGGAAGAAACTACAGTGAGCATGCAAAAGAATTAGGAAATGAAGTTCCTGAGAATCCTGTTATCTTCATGAAACCAGATACAGCCGTTCTAAAGGGAAATGATTTTTATATCCCTGAATTTTCCAGTGATATTCACTACGAACTTGAAGTGGTCATAAAAATTTCCAAGGGTGGAAAATATATTCAGAAAGAAACAGCACCCAAGCACTATGAAGAAATTGGCCTTGGAATAGATTTCACAGCAAGAGATCTTCAGAGTGAGCTAAAATCAAAGGGTCTTCCCTGGGAACTGGCCAAGGGTTTTGATGGTTCTGCTGTGGTAAGCAGCTTTTTTAAAAAAGAACGTTTCAGTCTTGAGAACCTTCAGTTTTCACTGTTAAAAAATAAAGAGAAAGTACAGGATGGCAATACAAAAGATATGATGTTCAATTTTGATGATATCATCGCTTTTGCTTCTCAGTATTTTACGTTAAGAGTAGGTGACCTTATCTTCACAGGAACTCCAAAAGGGGTTGGAAAAGTGGAAGAAAACGATATCCTGGAAGCTTATCTTGAAGAGGAAAAAATCCTTGATATCCGAATATTATAAATATTTAATACAAAAGTCTGACAATTTTTTCATATCTTTAGGTAACAAAATTAAAGGTTATGATAAATATTGTATTACCCGTAGATTTTGGGGACAAGACAGACCAATTGGTAGACGGTGCCATAAAATTTGCAAAACAGCTTAACGGCAGGATTTACCTGATCCATGTAGCGCCATCAGATATCGGCTTTGCCATTGGTGATATGGGATTTCAATATTTTCCGGAAGTGGAAGCCAACGAAATCAGAGAGGAGCTGGTGCAGCTTAATAAAATTGAGCAAAGGATCATCAGCCATGATATCGATTGTGAACACCTTTTAAAGCAAGGGCTTGCCAAAGATATTATTCTGGAATACGCCAAGGCAAAAAATGCAGATTATATTGTGATGGGTTCACATGGCAGAAGCGGAATTTATGATGTATTCGTGGGAAGTTTAACAAAAGGGATTACGAAAAGCTCAAGCATTCCTGTCCTGGTGCTTCCAATTCACGACTAAGAAAAGAAAATTTTAATCGTTAGTAATAAAAAAACCGATCAAACCTATTGTTTGATCGGTTTTTTACTATATAACCAATTAATTAACCTTCTTTTTTGTAGATATTCGGATCGTAGTAAGGATGCTTACCTTCCGTTGGAGAATAATAGTCTTTATCTTTGTCGCCGCCTAGTGTAACCACCAGTACATAGCACCAATATGTAAACAGTGCACAGCAAACTATAAATAGAATCCAGTTTAAAACATTACCGAAAGCATCAAAGAAACCGAAAGACCATTTGAAAACTTTGCTTAAGAATAGAAAGAAAGACGTCATTATTTTCCTTTTTTAAATTAACTTTGTACAAATTTATAAAAAATGTTTAAATTACTTTCAAAAGAAAGCAATATTTTTTCAATTCCTGTTTATATTGGTTTTCTTCTTTTAGTAGTAATAATATTTAACATACTGAATTTCAACACTTATGAAGCTATAGTTGCCGGGATAACTTTTCTGGGAATTGCTTTGGGATATTTTTGTTTTCACAGTATTGCTCTTAATTACCAGACCCATCTGCCCTTATTCTTATATACTTTTTTTATTTTCGGGCTGTATCCCGGAAATCTGGATATAGGAATTGCCGTTTCGCTGCTTACAAATTCTTTTCTTATCCTTCTTCTGACCAGTGCTGATGAAGATATCAGAAAGAAGTCTTATGTATTGGTAGGATCTATTGTGGCACTGAATTTTATTTTTCTTCCTACCACCTGGCCAATGGCTGTTTTTGTGATCATCCACGTGATTGCAACCTCTGCCAAAATCGGGTTGAATCTTTTCAGGTTCCTTTTAGGAATTGTTCTGATTACCTTCAGTTATTTTGCTGTCATGTATTTTGTTCAGTTTACTTCCTGGAATATAGATTATTTTCCTTTTGGAAAAATGAAGCCGGTAACAGATTATACAGAGCTTCTGCCACTGATACCTGTGGTACTGATGCTTATTTATGCGGTATATGACCATTTTAAAAATTATAATAAGAAAAGCCCGATAAGCAGATACAAGTATACCTTCCTGCTGGTCTTTTCGGCAGCACAGCTTATTTCCATCATCCTGTATATGAATAAGAGCTATGAATATCTGCTTCTCCTGGCATTTCCTTCAAGCATTATTCTGAGCAGAATGATGAGATTTTTACCTAAATACTGGATGCGTGAAGCCAGTGTATGGCTTATTATTATTAGCTTACTGACCTTTAAAGCGGGTACAGTTTTTGATTTATTTTAAAAAATTATGATTCAGATAGACGATAAATTGATTTCCGAGGAAATTTTTTCCGAAGAATTTGTTTGCAACCTTACAAAATGTAAAGGTGCATGTTGTGTGGAAGGCGATGTGGGAGCTCCGTTGGATAAAAACGAGCTCGAAATATTGGACAGTATTTTTGATAAAATAAAGCCTTACCTTACTCAGGAAGGAATCAAAGCCCTTGAAGAACAGGGCACATGGACTACTGATCCACACGACGGAATGTATGTTACTCCTATGGTGGAAAACCGCGAATGTGCTTATGTAACGTTCGATGAAAAAGGAATTACTAAATGCGGTATTGAAAAAGCGTACGAAGATGGTGCTGTAGACTGGCAAAAACCTATTTCATGCCACTTATACCCTATCCGTGTTACGGAATATTCTGCATTCACCGCATTGAATTATCATGAATGGAATGTATGCAGCGATGCCTGTACACTTGGAAAAGAACTTCAGGTTCCTGTCTACAAGTTTTTAAAAACTCCATTGATCAGAAAATACGGTGAAGAATTCTATACCGTATTAAGTGAAGCTGCTGACGAATGGAAAAAAGAATATGGCTCTTAACCGGTCAGGATTTGAATGTAAATAAAAAACCCGCAGTATATATTCTGCGGGTTTTATGGTAAACAGGTTAACAACTATTGCTTTACGACAGTAGCTCCTGTAACGACTGCTTTTGAATCTGTCTTGGCAGATTTTTCCCAACCGTCTTCCGGCATCAAAGTCGCTACAATTTTACCTTTTGTAAGATATTTTTTAGCGACATCCTGAAGATCTTTTACCGTAAGTGCTTTTACTTTATCCTGGTAATTCAGGATATCATACTTATCACTTCCATCCAACTGGTTTTTAGCAATAGCACTCATCCAGAACATATTATCTTTAAGTTCTGTTTTATTGTCATTGTATTCTCCTTCTTTGTATTTATCCAGATCTTTCTGTTCAGGACCATTGTCTATCAGCTTCTGAAGCTCTGCAATAGCGCTCTTCGTCAGTTTTTCAACATTTTCCGGACCGCAAGGAAAGTTAATCCCAAAATTGTAAGTCCCGTAAGGTATTTTGTTCATACCACCTCTGGCACCTCCTCCGTAGATACCGCTTTCATCTTCTCTTAGCTTTTCGATAACCTTGATGGTAGCTACTTCTCCAAGGGCTGATAATGCTAAAGCCTCTTTTTCATTGTAAGGAGCTTCCCCGCTGTATGAGATAGATACCATACTCTTGGGATCTTTTCCTTTTTTATATACTTTGGTATAGTCTCCGGTCATCGTACGGTATCCTGTATCTTTATATGTTGCTGTTTTTCCTGACGTTGGAAGACTTGCAATATACTGAAGCACTTCATCTTTAAACTTCGCCTCATCGATGTTTCCTACGAAATAAAACTGGAAGTTTCCGGCGTTGGCAAATTTATCCTTGTAGATATCATATGCTTTTTTATAGTCTGTATTCGCCCAGTCTTTTTCCATTGGGAATACTCCGATAAATCTAGGATTCTTCTGATTCATAAATTTTGCATGCTCATTAGAAAAATAGGCCTGAGGGTTGGACAACAGGTTACTAAGCATTGCAGACTGCTTTTCTTTGTAAGCATTAAAGGATGCCGGATTGTAATTTAAGCTTGTAAAATAAGCATACATAAGCTCCATAGCTGTTCCTAAGTCTTTTTGTGTAGTTCTTCCGGAAACACCTTCAAAAAGAGACGTTACCATAGGATTTACACTCACCTGCTTACCGGCAAGATAATTGGTAAGATCTGCTTTAGAGAATCCTCCTACCCCTGCTTCTGCTAATGCAGAGAAAGCAAACTGTGTTTTATTGTAATCTGCATCCGGAATAAGAGAACTTCCTCCTAAACTTCTTGCAGTAAATACAATTTCGTCATCTTTAAAGTCTGTTTTTTTGAAAGTTACTTTAGCTCCGTTGCTTAACGTCCATGTGGTCGTACCTAATCTGGCATCTGTTTCTGTTTTGGCAATTTTTCCTTCAGATTTGAAAGGTTTTACTAAATTTTTGATGGCAGCCTTTTCTTCATACGGCTTAAGATCTGCTATTTTCACAGCATCGAATGTATTCAGTACCATCGCTTCTGTAGGCATGGTTACATTATCTTTTTTAGGCCCGGTGATCACAATTACCCTGCTGTCATCTTTCACCATTTTCCTAATGATGTCATTGGTTTGTGCAAGGGTAACAGACGGTAAGAAAGACTTGGTATCTTCATATTCCCATGCAATTCCAGGAATCGGTTCCTGCTCCAGGAAATTTCTTACGTATTCTTCAACCAGCATATCACTTTCTGTCTTATCTCTGTTGTTATAAGATCTTTCAAGATTGGAAAGCACCTGAGATTTCGCTCTGTCGAGTTCAGATTGGGTAAACCCAAATCTTTTTGCTCTTTCCACTTCTTCCAGAAGAACTTTCAGGGCATTAAGCTGGTTTCCTTCTTTCACCATCGCAAATCCCTGGAAAGCTTCTTTGCTTCTGGCATACGTTCCTCCATGATAAACGGATCCGAAAGTAAACGGTGGGTTTGTAGAATTGATCAGCTCTTTCAGCCTGTTGTTCAACATCGTGGTGGAAAGATTTTCTATAAGACTCTGATTGTACTGTTCAACCGTTACATCCGGTTTGTAGGCATCAGCATCCTTCATGATAAACTGCACCATAGAATTGGTGGCATCCGGATCTGTTTCAATAGCTACCAGAGTTTCTTTGTGATTCGGAAGATCAAAAGATTTTCTTTCTCTGGACTTTGAAGGGTTTTTATACTTACTGAAGTTATCCTTGATCTTTTTTTCAATTTCATCTACATTGATATCTCCTACCACAACAATCGCCATCAGATCCGGTCTGTACCAGTCCTGGTGGAATTTTCTGATAACATCCGGCTTGAAGTTTTCCAGTACTTCTTTTTTCCCGATCGGAAGTCTGTCTGCATATTGAGATTTGTATAAAAGCTTCGGCAGGTATTTATCCATCATTCTTTTATCTGGTCCAAGACCCAATCTCAGCTCTTCCAATACCACTCCTCTTTCTTTATTGATCTGCTCATCAGAAAGCGTTGCATTAAATGCCCAGTCTTCCATCACTTTCAGTCCGGCATCCAGATTTCCCGGTTTATCCAATGGAACCGGAAGCATATAGACGGTTTCGTCAAAACCTGTGTAAGCATTAAGGTGCTGCCCGAACTTTACTCCGATAGACTGTAAAAAGTCCACTAATTTATTATCAGGAAAATTTTTGGTGCCGTTGAAGTTCATGTGCTCCATAAAGTGAGCCAATCCTCTCTGATTTTCGTCTTCAAGAATAGACCCGGCATTGATTGCCAGACGGAAGTCTACTTTCTTCTCAGGTAAGGTGTTTTTTTTGATGTAGTACTTCATTCCGTTGGAAAGAGTTCCCATCCGCACGGAGGGATCTACTGGAATATTCTGTGCAAAGGCATTTGCAGACATCATAAAGATGACCGCAAATGAAGATAATACTTTTTTCATGGTATTTGATTTTATTTAAGACTTAAAACTACCAATTATTCACAAGATGAAGAAATCATAAAATCTATTTTATAGTTAAATTTGAGTTAAATTTATTTATATACTAAAAAAACCGGGAAATTCCCGGTTTTTATTTTTTAAAAAGTAATTTTTTATTTAAAATCAGCATCTGTAACTCCAGCGTTGATGACAACCTTTGTAGTTTTAATGGTCATTTTCTGACCTCCACCTTCAGCGTCTACTTCAGCAGGAAACTGTATTCCGTCTACAGTCATATAGCTTTTAATGGTTGCATTTCCTTCTCCTGCGTCTGTCTTATACAAAAGTCCTGTTCCCGCATCGAAATAAAATTTTCCTTTGTCTGAAGACAAGACATTATAGTCTTTTCCATCTAATTTTTCTGTAGATACAGTCTGGAAATTAGAAGCGTCAAAAGCCAGGGCATCAATTGGTTTTCCTTTTTTCAGCTCAGCAAGTTTATCTGCAGGAATATCCGTTTTGGTTCCCATCTGATCAAAGTATCCTTTCTCACCGTCAAAAAGCTGAACCATTTCTTTACCCATCAGCGATTGTACAGATTTGAACTTATTTCCTAATTTCTTAGTCGTCATTTGAATTTCCATTCCCTGTACGATAACCGTATTATCAGTAATGGTAGATTTTACAGCGTCCAGTTTATCTTTTCCACCCAGCGCTTTGAAATAATTATCAACCACTTCTTTAGGTGTCAGTTTTGATTTTACAGCTTCTGTTTTTACAGGTGCTGACCCTTTTTTCTGAGCTGCTGCAGGAACTGAGAAAAGTACAGCGCAGAAAAACGGAATGATGATCTTTTTCATATTATAATAAAGTTTAAAGGGTAAATATAGGAATATTGGAGGACATACAAATCAATAATAAGCAATTAGTAATGAGTAATCATTGATAAATGATTGGTGGTGGTGATTAATTATTTTTTTGGTATGGATATAAAAAAACCGTCAGAAATTGACGGTTTTCAAATATTTATATCGGTGTATAATTATTTCTTAAGTTCTTCTAAAAATTCGTCGTGAGAAATTTTAGTTTCTTTTTTGCTGGCTTTTTCAAGAATTACATCTTTCAATTTAGCCATAGCTACTTCAGAAGAAATCTGTCTTACCTGCTCCTGGTCTTTCAACATTTCAACAGCGTATTTCTGGATTTCTTCATCACCTAAATGATGGATTCCGTAGATTGCCAATTGGTTTTTTACCAACTGCTCAGCCTGAGCCAATACATCAGCATAATCAAGGTTGATTTCGTTCTCAGTCATCAATTTACCTTCGATGATCTGATATTTCAATTGGTTTTTCTCAGCTTCAAGAATTTCTTTAGCCTGCTCTTCAGACTGGATGTTCTGGTTAGAGAATAATAACCATTTCACAAGGAATGATTCAGGAAGTTTTACTTCTTCTTTTTCCGTTACCTGCTCCAACACTTTATTCACAAAGTGAACATCAGCATTCTGCTGGAAATACTCGTCTAATTCAGTTTTTACTTTATCTTTAAGCTCCTCTTCAGACTTGATGTTTCCTTCTCCGTATACTTTGTCGAATAAGTCCTGGTTAAGCTCAGCTAAATCTAATGAATAGAAATCTTTTACTTTCACTTCTACTTCGTTGTGGTGCAGGTGCTCCACTTCTTCTTTGCTGAATCCTAATTCTTTAGCTAATTCTTCGTCACCGGCAAGAGTTTCTTTAGTCACTTTTACAGATCCATCCATTTTCAGTCCTTTTACCAATTTGAAAGCTTCTTTGTTTTCAGCGGTAATAGTAACGTTCTTCGGGTGGTGGTGGTGTTCTCCTTCAGCATCTTCTTCCACAACCTGAGAAACTTCTAAAGCAATGTAAGAATCTTTAGTGATCTTATCTTGAGGAACCTGCTCAGCAAAACGCTTCTGCATGTTTTCAATACTCTTACTGATTTCTTTATCAGAAGCTTCTACTTTGTAGTGAGGAGCTTCATATTTAGCTAAATCTATAGTGAATTCAGGCTCAAATCCTACTTCGAAAGCAACTTCTATTTGATCAGCATTGTAATCTAGTTCGTTTACTGGCTGAGGAATAGGCTGACCAACTAATCTTAATTTGTTTTCGTTAACATAGTTGTTCAATGCATCAGAAACTTGTCTGTTGATTTCTTCAAATGCAATACCTGCTTCATATTGTTTTTTAACCATACTCAAAGGCACTTTCCCTTTTCTGAACCCAGGAACTTGCGCATTTTTAGCATAATTAATCAACTGCTTCTCTACTTTTTCTTTGTAGTCAGATTTTTCCAATGTTACTGTAAGTAATGCACTTACGTCATCATGGTTTTGTGCGGTAACCTTCATTATTGATTAAAATTTTAGGTTGCAAAAATAGGAATTTTTTATGAAAATCACCCATTTAAAATCAACTTATAACGCCAAATATTGTTAAATAAAAAACCACCGGAGAATTCCGGTGGCTTAAACAAGATTAAAGGATATATCAATTAATAATATTATAGTTGGCCTGTGCGTCTGTTTCCCCTCCTGTATGAGTTCCATAGATCACTCCGTTTCCGCTCACAGCAGAAGCTTCAGAAACCGTTACCGGCTCATGGAATAATGTAAGAACCAGCTGACTAGATGCAGAAGCATTTTTTACAGCAGTATTGACTACCCATTTAGTTTTCAGCCCAACACGGTTTCCATCTCCTCTTGTGAAATCATCTGTACGTGTTAAAGTAATATCAGAATTTGGAAAGTTGTATACCAGAAAATGCGCATCTTTTGCCTCTATAATTTCCTGAGTAGCATCTTCATCACCGTTTTTGAAAATAACTTCTACATCATAGGTATGACCGTCGATCAATTTAACATTAGGATTAGTAGTGCTGTTCACCTGATAGTCATAAACAATATGATTATTAGGATTAGCCTGATCTGTTACTCTTAAAAGAACATCTGAAAGTTCTTCCTGAGGAAGATCGTCTGCTTCATCATCGCTTCTGTTACATGATGTTAAGCTTAAAGAAACGGCTAAGAATAAAAGTCCTAAGATAAGTGTTGTATTTTTAAAAATATTTTTCATTTTTTTTGATTTTAAGTAATTAAAATTGATATTTAAGAGTTACAATAAAATTTCTTCCCATTTCGTTGGAAAAGAAACGAAGTCTGTTCAGATAATCTCTGTAAGACGTATTGAATATATTCCGAACTGAAAAATCAATTCCGAAATTTTTAGACAGATTCACTCCTGTCTGAAGGTTCCAGAGTGAATATCCGCTGGGTGGTGTAGAGATATCCACTTCTTCGTTGTAAGGATTTCCGTCTGAATCGAATAACCTGATTGGAACATTATAAACGGGAAATCTTGTCTGTTTCAGGTAAGTATTGTTACTTACTGTGAAATAGAAATTTTTCCATTCTTTTTTATTGAATTCCAATGAATTATTAAAATTTGGAGGCATCATAAGAATAAGCGGTACATCATGAGTAGTATCCTGCCCGTAAACATAAGATCCGCTTCCTTTATAAGTCAGGTTATCTGTGATCTTAAGCTGCGCATCAATATCTAATCCATACATTTTTGCATTGATCTGCTGATAACTGTATACCACAAAAGCTCCTCCCCACTGGGTATTCTGATATCCTGTAGGAATCTGATTGATAAAATTCTGAGTGAAAAAGAAGTATGGATTTATTGAAATATTCAATCCTTTTAAAACATTTGCTTTTACATCTGCAACCAGATTAAACTGATTTCCTGTTTCACTTTTCATTCTCATATCTCCTCTTTCAATAATGGCTGCAGAATGGTGAAGCCCGTCTGCAAAAAGCTCAGCAATATTCGGAGATCTTGAAACTCTGGCGTAATTGAATTTCAGGTTAAAATATTCGGATGGGTGATAAACAATTCCCCCGTTTACTGAAAAATTATTATATGTTAATGATGGCTTGGTAAGAATTCTATTTTGGTTGATTCTCACTACAAAATCTGAATAATCCGCTGCATAGGTTTTATTCCAATCACTCAGATCATACCATTTTGTCACATCATAATGATCGTAATCGTATCTGCCTCCCAACTCAAGATCCAGTTCAGGTGCTATTTTATATTTTAATACAGAATAAATTCCTGCATAATATCTGTCATAGTTCGGGACAAGACGCCTTGCCTCGGTCTGCGTATTGGAATAGTTGTTTTGATACCCTGCATTAATCCCTGTTTCAAGATTCCATTTTCCTCTTTCTATCAGATGATTTACATTCAGATCATTGGTGATCAGTTCAAGGTCCAGTGCCGGCTTTTTGCTCAGTGCTTCTGTACGTCTGATATCATATTCTTTTCTATGATTGTACTGAAAACTGTAAGTAGCCGTAATTTTTCCAAAATTCTCAAACCTTTTGTAAGCAGAAACTTTAGCAATATGATGTTCGATTTCCTGTTTAGGATTATCAATATCATAACTAAAATCTCTTTGATAAATTGGTTCCGGAGAGGTAAGAGCAGTGCGAAGATCTTCAGAGTTCCCTACGTGAGAGCTTCTAAGAATCCCAACTGTGCTTTTGGTTAGATAATAATCAAATGAAAAACCTTTTTCAAATGTCATTTTCTGCACCCCGAAATTAAATCCTGAGCTCTCAAGTCCTGTATTCATCAAGCCATATTCCGGAGCTTCAAGATCCCCCAGTTTTTTATAGCTTCCGTTGGTTTTGATGGCCCATCCATTCTCCCAGGTTTTTGCAAGCTTTACATTAAGATCGGCACCTCTTCCATTAGAAATTCCAGAAAGGGAAACATTCCCCATAATAGTATCTTTCTTAGGCAAAACCTGAGGTTGTAAAACCACTACACCGCCTACTGCACCACTTCCGTACTTCAGGGCAGATGCTCCTTTGATCACATCAATATGTTCAAAATTATTCACATCCACATTGGGTGCATGCTCTACTCCCCATTCCTGTTCGGCAAGCTTCACCCCATCATTAAGAATGGAAACCCTGCTTCCATACAAGCCATGGATAATTGGTTTAGCAATATTATTTCCCGTCTTAAGCACGTTAACACCAGAAATATTCGTTAGTAAATTTCCTAAGTTTTCGGAAACATTTCTTGAAATCATTGCTTTGTCAATGGTTTTCACCACCAAGCTTCCATTGTTCTTATGACTTCCATGGATGGTCACTGTTTCAATGTCTTTCACATGATGTTCCAGCGTAATAACCAAATGAACATCCTGATCAACTCCTATATTTTCAGTATAATCATTGCAATCAGGATGTTGTGCAATGAGCGTATACTTTCCTGCAGGAATTTTGTCAAAAGAAAATTGACCTTTTTTATTTGTTTTGGCTGTAAAGGTTCCGATTTTAATCACAGCATTTTCCAGCGACGTTTTATCGTGAAAATCCTGAACGGTTCCCTCTACAGTATAAGTTTTTTGTGCACTTGTAAATACTGATCCGCAAAAGATCAGCAGCAGGCAATATATCAATTTCATTGTAAATAGATTGATTGCGTACCTTCAATAAGGTACATTTTTCGTTAAAATTTGTGGAAAGGGTTTGGTTTGATTGTAAATGTCTAATGAGAAGTTAGAGGTTAGAAATTAGTAGTTAGTAATTGAACATTATTTAAATATTAATTACAAACGATCAGTTGTTTTCATAACAACTTTAAACCTTTAAACATCAAATAATTTAAAGCATTCAACATTGAACTTTAAAGTATTAACCTTAAACCCTGTAAAATCTATGAATTATGAAATTGCGGGCGGCCCCCGAAGCTGAAAAGTGAATTTGGTCTGTGACCAGATTTTCTCCTGGATAGCGATCATTTGTCTTACTTCATGGCTGTAATGCTCAAAAGTAAAACTGAATTCTTCAGGAGCTAATGTATGTCCGGTAACCAAAAAGTGGCAGGCCAGACAGTCGCCAGCTTTCTCTTTAGTAACGGCTTTCGTCACCGTATTCTCTGCTTTTTTAAGATGAAAGGCCTTAAAATAGTCTACAGAATCGTGATGGTGAAAGCTTTGAGAAAGCAGCGCAAGGAAATATACTCCAAACAATAGCTTGGAGATAAAACTCTTTAGGTTTCTGCTTTCTTTAAAAATCATGGTTCAAAATTATGAAAATAATTTAATTGTTTCCTTAAAGTTTTATTAAATTACTTAATGACTATGATAATAGGTAGAAATGAAGACGATTCTGTTACAAAAATGCTCCATAACTTTAATCATGAAGCATTTATATTTTGATTAATCAAGCTGGGTTCCAAGATATTCCCACTCCTGTAAGGCTGTATCAAGGTCTTCCTTAGCTTTATTATATTTCTCTAAGGTTTCGTCTGAAGGGTTTTCTTTGGCAAAAGAAGCTTCCATCTCTTCAATTTTTGTTTCAAGCTCGGCAATTCTTTCTTCCACCTTCTTGATTTTATTCTGAATATTCTTCTGTTCTTTACTTACAATACTGGAAGAAGGACTGTTGCTTACCACAGGTTTTTCTTCTACTTTTTTAGGTTCTACCTTTACTTCGCTATGAAGTTTTGCCTTTTCAGCAGAAATTTCTCTGATGGTTTCCTTTTGTCTGTACTCAAGATATTCGTTGATATCTCCCAGGAACTCTTTCATTTTCCCGTCACGGAATTCGTAAATCTTATCACAAAGCCCCTGAAGGAATTCTCTGTCGTGAGAGATCACAATTAAAGTTCCTTCAAAATTCTGCAGCGCCAGCTTGATAATTTCCTTAGACTGGATATCAAGGTGGTTGGTAGGTTCGTCCATGATTAAGGTATTGAAAGGACGAAGTAACAGTTTACAAAGTGCCAGACGGTTTCTTTCTCCTCCGGAAAGCACTTTTGTTTTTTTAGTAACGGCATCTCCCTGGAAAAGGAAAGATCCTAATAAGTCTCTTACTCTTGGTCTTGTCTCTTCCGTTGCCGCATCTTCTGCTTCTTCCAGAACCGTTTTATTAGGCGTTAAAACCTCTTCCTGATTCTGTGCAAAGTATCCGATGTTGACGTTATGGCCCAGATTCCAGGTTCCTGAATAATCTTTAATATCTCCGGCTAAAATTTTAGCCAACGTCGTTTTTCCCTGTCCGTTCTGCCCCAAAAGAGCAATTCTGTCTCCTCGCTGAACGATAAAGTCTACATCATCAAAAATCTGCTTCTGTCCGTAAGCTTTTCCAAGGTTTATTGCCTCGAAAATTACTTTTCCGGGAACCATAGACTGTACGAAACGGATATTGAATTTTGAAACGTCTTCATTATCAACTTCGATACGTTCTATTTTATCTAATTTTTTAATAAGCGACTGCGCAAAAGATGCTTTTGTAGCACTTGCACGGAACTTATTAATATTGTCTTCCATCTGCTTAATCTCCGCATCCTGATTCTTTTTAGCCTGAATCAGTTTTTCGCGGCGGTCTTCTCTCATGACAAGATATTTGGAATAATTGGCTTTGTAGTCATCAACTTTTCTATTGTTGATATCGAAAGTACGGTTGCAAACCGCTGTCATAAACTGCTTATCGTGGCTTACCAGAACAATGGCTCCCGGATAATCTTTCAGGAAGTTCTCCAGCCAGATAATGGATTCCATATCCAGGTGGTTGGTAGGCTCATCGAGAAGCATAATATCATTCTTCTGAAGAAGTAGTTTTGCCAATTCGATCCTCATTCTCCATCCTCCGGAAAATTCATCGGTAATTTTTTGGAAGTCATCTGCTTTAAATCCTAAACCAAATAACACTTTTTCCATGTCACCTTCAAGATTGTAGGCATCATGGTTCATCAAAAGGTCATTCAGCTCGGTCATTTTATTAATCAGATCTGTATAGGAATCACTTTCGTAGTCTGTTCGGACAGTCATCTGGTGATTCACCTCTTCAAGCTCATTTTTCCAGGCATTGATCTGTTCAAAAGCCTGCATTGTTTCAGCCCAAACCGTTCTTCCTTTTACGAAATCAAGATCCTGCTTCAGGAAACCAATGGTAACGCTTCCTTCCGTTACAACTTCTCCTTCGTAGAAATTAATTTCCCCGGAAAGCATTTTCAACAAAGTGGATTTCCCCGCTCCATTTTTACCTACCAGACCTACTTTATCATCCTTTTTAATGGTGAAATTGACATTTTGAAATAAATAATTTCCTGAATGATGTAATCCTAAACTTTGAACCGAAAGCATCTTAATTAATAATTAGTAATGAATAATGAATTTTCGCCGGCAAAAATACGGAAAAAGAAATGAATGGCCCAGAAATAAAAAAAGCAGTCTGTTTTGAACTGCTTTTCTCTTTATAAAGTATGTATTAAACTTAGAAAAAAGGAGACACCATACGATGTCTCCAAACCTAAATTTAAAACTGAGAAGCGTTGGCACTAATTTTTAATTTCTTTTAATGTGATCGTTTCCGGTGTTTTTAAAATGGAACGGACCCAGATGTCATTATTGGGAACACTGGTTCCGTATAAGAAGTCTGCCACAAAACTGTCTTCCGGCAGGTGAAGTTCTACGGAAAGCCTTGTTTGGCTGGCTTGATCAACAGAGGTACTGCTTGATACGTTAAGCCCTTTATTAATCAGCTCAATATTAATTTCCTGCTGAGTCCTGTACCGGAAACTGTCACTGTATAACCCGAAGTTTGCTGAAATATGGATATAATCTGCAAATTTCCCGAAGTCATATATCGGCTTTTTATTAGCAGAAAGGTCTTTTAAATATTCCTTCATTTGGATATAAAAACGAGTGAGCAAAAAATGTTTATTATAGTCTGTTCCAAAATAAGCCTCGTTTTCAGTATTAAAAACTGACAGTACAGCATTCGTTTCATCCATCATTAGTTTTCCATATACTTTTGACAGGTCATTGTATACTTTATCACGGCACACATATGCCTGTGAGAGCCCATTGGCTGTTTCAATTCCGTATCCAGAGAGCAATGCATCCCAGATTTTATTTCCATCCGCATTCATTTTTTCATTTCTGATATCTGAAACGTAGTGGTGCAGATCTTCAACATTGATAAAATCTGTAGAAATATATACAGATTGTGGTCCTTCCAGATATCCGCCTCCGATATCAGCATGATCCCCAGGCACGAAGATTTCTTTCCAGAAAGATGACTTATTTTCTGATTTCTGATCCTGCATTGTTCCCGAGTTTTCAAAAAAACCGGTAAGCGGAAAGAAAAACCGGCTTTCATTGACAGCACATATATGCAAAGCATTTTCTACCTGCAAAGGGATACTCAGATTATAGGTATTAAAAGGTTTGGATTCTACGGTATCAAAAACACCTAAAAATTTTATCCTGCCATTTGTCGGAGCATAATAAGTCAAAAGCTGATGACAGAAAGTTCTGGCCAGCATTCCTCCTCTCCCGAAGCCGTATATATAGAAATGATATTCCCGGGTCTCTTCACGGGCAATATTTTGTACAAAATCTCCGGCTTTATGAAGTTTATCATCGGAAGAGTATCCGCTTCCATAAGGTGGATTTGCGCATGTTGCCATGGCAAAATTATTATCTTCACTGCCTGGTACGGTTCCAATTCCTTCGATATATATTTTTTCATCTCCAACGAATAAACTGTATAATTTATAGATATTGGTAAATGTTCCATAATAGCTTTCATTATTGTTCAGCGGTTTATCCGGTGAAAGAATATTTACCCCATTGTTTCCTGTACCGTCAAAGAAAATCCCGACGGAAATCACGCTGCTGCCATTCATGCTTTACTTTAATTTTTTTTATTACAGTTCTGTTTGTGTTTTTTTAATCAGCATCCCTTCAAGAGACATTTCAAAATAACAGAAGAAAAACAAGGCTAGCTAGAGTGAAAAGTACCAAATAAAAAATTCCGTATTTCTACGGAATCAGATTATATTTTTTCAAGAGCATAAATATTGTTGACAATGGCATAAATGACTATTCCCACTGTGTTTTTGGCTCCTATCTTCTCGAGAATACGCTGCCGGTGGCTTTCTACAGTTCTTGGACTGATAAAAAGTTTTTCGCCTATTTCGTTATTGGTAAATTCCTGGCAGATGAGCTTTACAACGTCTTTCTCTCTTTCGGACAGCTCATCTTCGGTTTCAAAAAGAGACTTTTTCTTGGCAGAACTGTTCATATAGGTAAACAGCATCTGATGGTCTTCAGCAGTGAAGAAAACACCATTTTTATCTACCATGGTGATGGCCTCAATGAATGTTTTTTTATTTGAATTTTTCGGAAGAAATGCTGAAACTCCCAGCTTGACCATATATCCAAGGATAGAGGTTTTATAATGGGATGACAGGATAATGATTTTAAGATCGGGAAACTTTTCCTTCAGAATTTCTACCAGTTCAAAACCGTTCATGGGTTTCATCTGAACATCTACCAAGGCGATATCAGGAAATTCGTCTGTTGCAAGTTTTCCGAGGTCTTCTATAAAATCGGGGCCGTTATCAGCGGTAAGGCATACCGATATATTTTTTTCATTGGACAGCAGCATTTTTACTCCTTCGAGGATCAGCTGTTCATCATCAATCAGTGCTACTTTGATTTGGGAACTCATGATATTTTGGAATTTTTATGATTAAACGACTTCCTTTGTTTGAAAAAGTTTTTTTCCATTTGTGTGCGGCATTCATTGACTTGATACGGGATTCAATATTTTTGATTCCCATTCCCTTTTTTACTTCTTCATATTCAAATCCCTGTCCGTTATCCGAAATCACCACTGCCATATTTTCGGGATAGTCTTTTATATAAATCCAGAGATCCGTAGCATCGGAATGCCTGATCACATTGGTGGTAAACTCCTGAATGATCCTGTACAGCTGTACTTCCACGAAAAGATCTTTCTTTTCATATCCCGGCATCACCTGCAGGGAAATATTAATTTTGTGGGAAAGGTTGGCTATTAATTCTTCAACGTACAGCACCAGTCCTACTGATTCCAGATTTACAGGGTATAAAGAATGTGAAATACTTCTGGCAGCATCAATCAGGGAAGACATCTGGCCGTAAATATTTTTTTTGATCTGCTCATCTCCCTGGGTGTCAAGGTTATTCAGCCATAGGGAAAGAATATTAAGGCGGTTTCCGATATCATCATGAATCATTACTGCGATTCTTTTCCTTTCTTCTTCCTGAGCTTTGATGTTTTCCAGCACCAATTTTTTCTGATGAAGAACTTCCGCCTCATGCTGTACATTTTTCTCCTTAATGATTCTGGCTATAAAAGCCCGGTAAGCCAGCAGAATAAAAGATACTATAACTGTTATGGTAACAATTATAAGGATCAGCAGATTGATATTTAAGGTTACTTCTTTAATCTTAAAAATGTATATAAAAATGAACAGTACAAAATACCCGAAAGAATATTATTGGCACTGAGAATCATATAATAATCGTTTTCCGACAGGTTCGCAATCTGATGCTGGATAATAAAAATAAATACCGAAACGGAATAGTAGAAAAAAATACTGGCATCTACAAGGAGAAAATGGTTCTGTGCAGATGTATTCTTAATCTCCCGGATCAGGGTATAGCCGGAAAGACAGATGATGATGATATTCGAAATCACTTTTGCAATATCAGCATTTGCAGGATAATCAAATCCATATTTAGACAGCATAAAACCTGCTGCGAGCATTCCTGCAAATCCCAGAACAGATTTCGGCCAATCCAGTTTTCTGATAAACAGACCGGTCAGCAGAAAAAACTCTCCTGCGATATATAAAGGATAAAGGAATGACGTATCATTAAGCCTGAAGATATAAGGCAGTGCCAGATTCAGCAGCTCAATACAAAAAAGAAAAGCAATACAATGAAAATACTGCTTTTCTTTATGATTTAATATGCGGTATTTTGCTCCTCCCAACAGTATAACAGACAGAAGCAGCGCATAGTTCAGGAATAAGATTGCCTTATAAAGTTCAGCCATTCCTCAGTTTATCATTTTAGAATTCACATCCAACATCTACATCCGGTATGCGGCAGATAGGAGGACATGGTTTTGCCCAGTCATATGTATTGGAAATTGTATCTACGCCCAGTTCTGCATTCCTAAGATTTTCACGGAAAGAGATAAAAATAAGCGTTACCAGCATTTTCCCATAAATATCATTGTATCGGATACCAAAAGAACAGGTAATACCGGCCAGGCCTTCGTCTGAAAGGCAAAGGTCTGCTATAGGAACATAGAATTTCCTGAAAATTCCGCTGCCTTCATTTTCTCTGCTTTCTTTATAAAACCAGTCCATTCCTTCGTTTCTCCAGCGCTCAATAGCTTCTACGGCTTTGTCCTGCTCAAGAATAGGTGTATTGGATACCGGGAATCCCATATTGGCATTTTTCTCCATGCTTTCAAGATCTTTGGAAAGTACTGCATTTCTAATAACAGTATATTCCTGGATCTCCTGGAGTCTCAGATCTCTGTCAAGTTCAGTAAGGAAACTGTATGGATATTCTTTTACGTCTATTTTTTCCCCGTCATTGTTCATGGGATAAAAAATAAGAATCAATCGGTCCCTGTAAACTCCTACGGCCGCACAAAAGTCTTTATAGTCTTTGAACCCTTTCATCCATTCAAGATGTTCTCGGGAAATAGTAAAAACATAGTTGGTAGGAATAAGCTTTTGAATTCTGGAAAAATCGGAAAAGGAAGCTTTCCATTCATTTGATGCGGCTCTGCATTCTTCTACAGGCAGCATATAGCCTACAATGTTTAATGTTGACATAAGCATAGTTTTTAGTCTTATAAAAGTATATAAACTAAATATGCTACGCAAGTAAGATTTTAATTAATAATTTTTCACAGTAATATGATAACAGCTCTGTTGTTTCTCTTTAATGTAATATATTCTACCGGCATTCTGATAATACTTTAAAACTTTCTCCAGAGCAACTTCCATTTTCGGATTATATTTTAGGACGTTGTTGAATCTGATGTAAGAAATGTCAAAAGAGTTGCCATAATTGTGAGAACTAATTCCCAGTGAGGCGTTAGAGTTTACTCTTCTCAGCCGGCACTGGTCTTCAAGAGTTCTGGTTATGGATGAAACGGTAAATGTACCGCCTTTTGTATCCTTGCTGAACTTCGATGCTATTTTTTCCAGGGTTGTTTTTGCCTTGGATACCATATACGCTCTGCTGTAATCAAGCCTCTGCACCTGGTACCCTTTGCCGGTTTTTTTTATTTTGTGGAACTTCCCGTTATTGATGTATTTCTGTACTGTTTTGGAATCTTTCAGCAGCTTTACCCCAAAACTTTTTGAGGCATCAAGATGAGATTTATAAAGCGGCGTAGGTTCAACCTTCAATACAGTAGTAAGATCATAACAGGGAAAAGCTTTTTTGGCTGCCTGCGAATAATGTAAACTATAAATAAAAGGTACAAAGACCACACAAAAAAACGTTCTCATTCACCATCCTTTTAAATTACAAATGAAGGATAAAACATTTATGTTATATCTTTCAAAACTGACTATCATACTCTATCAATAAATCCCAAACAAACTTTACACCAAATTACAGATTTTGTAATTTTTGTTCGCTCTTTTTTGAAATATTTTTTCAGTTTTTACTTTTTACTTTAAGATTTAAATTCTACATTTGAGATACTTTAAACAATAAACAACATGATAAAAAAACTTTTCGCTGAATTTTTCGGCACATTTTGGCTTGTTTTCGGAGGATGTGGAAGTGCTGTTTTCGCAGCCGGTGTTCCAGATATTGGCATCGGACTTTTAGGAGTTGCTTTAGCCTTCGGTCTTACGGTTCTTACAATGGCTTACGCCGTAGGACATATCTCAGGAGGGCACTTTAATCCGGCAGTTTCTTTCGGGCTTCTGGCGGGAGGAAGATTTCCTGCAAAAGACCTTATTCCTTATATTGTAGCACAGTGTCTGGGAGCAATTGTAGCAGCAGGATGTCTGTATACGATTCTAAACGGCGCCGGCGCAGTAGAATTCTCAAAACCCGGGGATTTTGCCACGAACTTTTATGGAGAAGCCGTTTATAATGGTAAAGCATTCAGTATGGGAGCCGCATTTCTTGCTGAGTTTTTATTAACTGCTTTTTTCCTTATTGTGATTATGGGAGCTACGGACAAATGGGCTAACGGTAAGTTTGCCGGCCTTGCAATAGGTCTTGCCCTTACTTTGATCCACCTGATCTCTATTCCGATTACAAATACTTCCGTAAACCCTGCGAGATCTCTTTCGCAAGCGGTATTCGTGGGAGGAACAGCGATGTCGCAACTGTGGCTGTTCTGGGTAGCTCCAATTTTAGGAGGAGTTGTAGGAGGATTAATCTACAAGTTTTTACTTCAGAGAGATACTGCTGAAATTGCAGAATAATTTTAACATAACCCTCATTATAAAATCCTGTCAGGCGGCAGGATTTTTTTTATTTTTTGGTTCTTGATTTTTTGTAAACGCAAAGATTTTATAAGAGAAACTTTTTATTTAAGGGAGCAAAGTGGTTACGACTACGTCGTTGATGAAGTGATAGGTTTTACAACCGCTTAATAAAAATCAATGAAATTGATTCCTTCTTTGCATCCTTAAGACATATCAAATAAGAAATTAAACTTTTGCGTTAATAAAGAATTTTTTGATCTTATTTCGGTTTTTTGATGTCAAAAGGATTTTTGAAAATCAGTTCTTCATGTTTTCCTTTGATTTCCATTTTACGCTGAAGAAGATTGAGAGCCATTTTCCTGATAAAAAAATCTTTATCATTGAGCTTCCAGTAAGAATCTTCATGAAGTCTTTTCGGCTGACGGATCAGATAAAACTCGGTTTCCCAGGTGTCTACATTATGATAAAACTCGATGATTCCACAATGTTCGGGAATAAGTACGGCATCTACCATTCCCATTGGAATCAGGAAACTGAAAGAATTACACATATAATCTCCACATGAAATTTTATCGTGTTTCAGAAATTTTTCTCCCGTATCTTTATTGAGGTATGCTTTTTTAAAATCATTTTTAAAATCACTTTTAGAAAGCTTAATCTCAATTTCATGACTTCCACCTGCTGCATCAATGATCAGAATATCCGCTTCCCAATCGGCCTGGAAATAATTAGTCAGTACGATTTCTTTTTCAAAATCGCAGTGCGAATGGATGTAGGCGTGTATAAGTTCTTCTATTTTGATCATTGATTATAACCGTAAAAAGTATTAATAATAATGCGTTTCCTTAATAGTAAATATTGTAAACGCAATGTTCGCAAAGTTTTTATTTACTACTGTTAAATGTTCGCAATGACGCTTCACTCAGCAAAAGTTACAGACTATCTTTCTTTATTTATTACAATTATATAAAAATTGATAAGTGAAGCGAATTGACCGTTCACCATTAATCTTAGACGTTTTCTAACTTACCAACAGGCTACAACCTCTGATATCTGAATGATCTATTCTTCCCAATACCTGAAATTTATCTCCGGCTATTTTCCCCAGATCCTGGGTCGCAATAAATGAGCAGGAATGGATGTTGGCCAGGTCAATAATATTAATAGCACCCGTTCGGCCTTCTTTTTCGTAAGCCAGAGGATCTTCTGCATTCCGTACCATGATTTTCATCCAGTTCGGGCATTCATATTCGTTATTTCCGAGGGAATAAGCCTGTGAAAGCAGCTCCGTCATGGAATATTCTGAATAGATCTTATCTGTTTTAAGACCATCCTGTAAGATTTTCAGCAGTTCATCTTTGGTCATTTCTTCTTTTCTGCCTTTCATTCCTCCGGTTTCGATTACTATTAAATTTTCAGGAAAATTCAGAGATTCTTCACTGTGCTCAGAATAGCAGTAATCCAGAAAATCCAATAAGGCAAAGGAAACTCCGAAAAGAATAACTTTTTTATTCTGCAGCTGGCTCAGAAGATCAAATAGTTCAGAATGGTTATAAAGAAAATATCCGTTTTCCGGCTTGGCAGATTTTTTCATCAGATAGTCTACCATATGGATCAGTGATGAATTTTGTCTCTCAAGATAACTTGGAAGCAGGCCCAGAAAAATAAAATCTTCCGGCTTTCCTATAAATTGCTCAAAGCTTTTATAAATGCTTTCTTCGTAGAGTTCAGTATCTGCGATGAAGTGTTTTGAAAGATTCATCTGAGTGGTTCCTGAACTTTGAAAAAACAAATCTGTAGTCCTGTTTTTATCCAGAATCTGATGGTTTTTAAACATTTCTATCGGCAGAAAAGGGATTTTCGCCAAATGATCTACCTCATGGGGATTAACATTCAGAAAGTCAACGAATTTCCTGTATATTTCAACATTTTCATATTGATAACGAAATGTCTTCAGTGAGGCATTCAGGAAATCCTGTTCAGTCTGTATGTTGAATATATTTTTCAAGTCCATATTTTTTGAGTTTCTTAATTCCTCACTACAAGGCACTTATAGAAATAAAATATTGTTATTTAATATTTTTTTAATGTATGCAGGCTATTTTGGTAGACTTATTGCAATCAGTTATCTGGAATATGGATTAAAAACAAGAGTGGGTTTTCCACCCGCTCGAAAGTTACCTCTTTTTAGGGGTAATTTTTTTTGCTTTATTTTTCAAAAGTCTTTAGTTCAAAATCCTTTTCAAATACTCCGTAGGTAAAATAGGAGATCCAGTCTCCGAGGTTGATATATTTTGCATCGGGTTCCAGATCCAGTACCATAGGCAGATGTCTGTGTCCATAGATAAAATAATCAATTTTCTGCGTTTTCAGCTTTTCTTTGGAATAAATAATCAAAAACTCTTTATCTTCTCCCAGGAATGCTTTGTCCTCCTCTCCTGAGATCATTTTGTTTTTTTGAGAAAGGTATAATGCAATCTTCATCGCAATATCCGGATGAAGCCATTTGAAAAACCATTGGGCCAGCGGATTTGTGAATAATTTTTTCATTCTTTTATATCCTTTGTCACCAGGTCCCAGCCCATCACCATGAGCCAGCAGAAACTGCTTCCCTCCCATTTCAAAATATTGTTTCTGATAAAAAACGGTACACCCGATTTCCTCTTCCAGATAATCTTTCATCCAAAGATCATGGTTTCCGACAAAGAAATAAATATGGATTCCTCTGTCTTTAAGTTCTGCAATTTTCCCAAGCACCCGGACGTATCCTTTGGGGATGACATGCTTCCACTCATGCCAGAAGTCAAAAAGGTCACCCATTAAAAACAAAACCTGCGCATCTTCCTTGATCTCATCCATCCAGCGTATAAATTTCTCCTCACGCACCTTACTCTCCTTGGGAGTAGGAGCTCCAAAATGCTGATCCGAAGCGAAATATATTTTTTTTCCAGGTTCTAAGTTAATTATCGTTTTTAACACCTTCTGAGTTTTGTGGGGTAAAATTATTGATTATCTTCAGCAAACCATTCTCCATAAGAGTTTTCTGTCTCATGAAGTTTAAGATAGGCTAAAGAGATTCCTTCAGGAAGTCTAGATTTGATTTTTGCGGCGATGGCATACAACATGTTTTCACAGGTCGGCTGGAAGCTGCAATAAATTACTTTATGCCCTTTCTGCTCAAGGTCATCTCCTAATTCTCTGTGTGGAGACAGTGCATTGACAAGAACCGCATGGTCCCATACGTCCACGATCTCAGATTTTACGATACTTTTGATATCTCCGAAATCTACCACCATTCCATTTTTAGGATTTTCAATATCATTAATCGGTTTTCCTTTCACTGTTACAAACAGCTTATAGGAATGTCCATGCATATTTTTACACTTCCCGTCGTAGTTGTAAAGCACGTGGGCCGTTTCGAATGTAAAAATTTTTGTAATACGTATCATACTGCAAAGATATGACAAAACAGCTTAACACAGAAAGAGACTGTTTCTATTACAGTGATTTTACAGTTTCTTTTTTAATCAATTTTGAATGTTAAATTATGATCTCCGGATCCATCAACATTGAGCGCATGGTAAGGTACAGAAAGCCAGCCGTTTTTATTCATGACAAATTTGAATTGATACGTTTTTCCTTTTTCAAACTGAGATTTTGGGAATACCAATTCAAAAGTATTATTATTTTTCCGATTCATATAATATGCCTGATCGTCGGGATTCCAATCATTAAATGAGCCTGTAACTGAAATACTCCTGATATATTCTGTATTTTGCTTGTCCGGAAACCGGTAAGAAAAATAACATTGCCCTTTTCAGTCCGATAGCCATAGATTTCTTTTTTAAAGTCCTACGGCCATTCCGGGTATCTCATTGATTTGAATGACCTTTTTTATATAGCTATCAATCGCTTTTGATTGTTCTGCAGTATGACTGTAACCTGTACAGAAAAAGCTTAAAAATAATATGGATGAAATGGATGATTTCATGGTTAATGTTTCTCTGTTAAAACAGCTGTGGATTCTGTTATATTACATTTAGGAAAGAATTATCTGGTATTTTCGGGTTTTAAATGACAATTATTTTTTCTTTCAATCTATTTCAGGAGACTATCTTATTGTTTTTTCAAATTTATGAATGACTTTGTAGTCCTTATTTTTAATAACAATATCATAATTTCCTTTATCCAGAATTAAAAAACGATTGTCTTTGGAAGTATTGAGTTCAATAATATCGGCGGGAATTCCTTTTTGATCAAACTCTCCTTTTCTGTAAGCCAAAACCAAAACAGGATAGATTGAAACTTTAGAAGCCGGAATTTTATACAACTTCCGGTTTTCCTTCAGCATCCAATCGGGTCTGCCCTTGATGTATTTTGTAATAGGATGAATGATTTTAATATCGGTATACAAATCCTTGTCTTCCCCATTGTATATTCTCTGATTTTCATCTTGTAAAACAACAGGAGCAGTATTGTTTACCAATCTTAAGAGCGGTTCATTATACTTCGGATTGCTTTTTTCCGAAAACTGGGTCTGATCAATGGTAAACGGATTGATACCTGTTAAATCTGAAAGCCTTCCCGCCATCGTTTTCTCCCATGATTTGTGAATTCCTTCATAAGCGTGCTGATAACCGCAATAGATGAGATATTTGCCATCTTTATTATTCTGCATAAAATCAAAGATGTTCTTTGCTTCACCAATTTCTCTTTCTTTATTATTTCCTTCGGCTTCGTATGGAAAAAGCCTGAATCCAATCTTCAGGGCATTGTAGATAAAGTTTCCAAATTCCGGTTCTTTGGAGTAGTACCCACTGCTGAGGGTCGCAAACTTTCCTATATGTAAAGAATCACTCGCTAATGTCTCTATTCCTAAATACCTGTACCCTCTGTCATACAACCCCTGAAGTAAAGAAGAAGCAAAAGTTCTGTGGCTGGCGTTGTGATGGGCCTCATTAATGATCATAATCTGCTCATTCGCTGCTTTTTTTAAAATATAATCTTTTGCCTTGACAGGGATTAATTTTGTAAATTTTAGGCTATCCGCTGTGCTCAACTTTTTTACCCGTCCAAAAGTTACATCCCAACTTTCTAATGCAGGCTGGTATTGTCCGCTTATTGAATAATATGTTGCTTCCATCTGGCTTTTCCAGGATTGACTTTGAGCAGGGTCTTCCACCTTTTTTTTAATATCATCGGTAAACCAGTATGGATTTTCCTGACCAAAACCTGCCAAGCTCAACAACAGTAAGGCCAGTGAATAAAAGAGTTTCATGTGTATTTAGTTTTTGATTAATGTCAGACAGTTAAAAGAACTTCTCCAGCCAGTCGCTTTCCAGACGCTTGATCTTTTTGGTTTCAGGATCAAAGAGAATCCAAAGTGTGCTGGAGTCTACCACAAGTTCATCATGGCAATAAAATTCAACTTTTCTTGGCTGTTTGGCTCCTTCAGGTGCCATGGGATAGGTTCTCACGGTGATTATATCATTCAGGTACACCTGCTTTTTATACTGGATGTGGTGGTCCAGAAGCATCCAGACATCGTTTACATATTCGGTTTGATGTTTTAAAAGATCCCAGTGCTCAGCTGCCACTTCTTCCACCCAATGCACATACTGCACATTATTCACATGATTATTTTGATCAATATGATTTTCCGTTACTTTTATCTGTTTTTCGTACATTAAATTCATTCTCCTGAAAGTTTATTCAAATTTATCATTTTAAAACAGAATTACCTTATTGATAGCGTTTACTTTTTGCACATAAAAAAACGGAATCAGCCGTTCTGATCCCGTTACAATATTCAGTATATTGAAATTTTTATTTAGATTTCCCGGCTGGTTTGGCAGTAGTTGCCGAAGCTCCCAGTTTACTTTTCACAAGGGCAGTAATATCTTCACTACCGTCGTTGTAAACAAGATTATTCGATTCCTGAGATGCTATATCAAAAACATAATTGATAGCTCTTTCTTTGGCAGCAGCAGAAATAGCGGCTTTTACTTTTTGCTGCAGCGGAGTAAACAATTCATTTTGTTTTGCGGAAATATCTTTAGCAGCCTGTGCTCTTGATTCTTCTATTTTTTTACCAAGACCCTGTAATTCAGTTTGGGCAGCGATCAGTTCTTTGGTTACCGCTTCTTTGTTAGATTCATTAAGCGTCTTCTCCTTATCCTGTGCTGTTTTCAGCTTTGTCTGATAATCACCGATTAATTTTTCAATTTCAGTCTGTTTGGCTTTTGTCAGGTTATCCACAGTTGCACTTATTGTTTTTACTTCAGGTAAACTTGCAAAAATGTCATCAGTATTCACGCTTCCAATCTTCTGTTGGGCTTTTGCAGCATTTGCAGTAAGTGTTAATCCTAATGTAATAAAAAGTACTTTGATTAAATTCATTTTTAATAATTTTTTCGTCCTCAAATATAATTCAAATTTTCATTTATTCATCAACGGATATTTTGCTTTATCATTTCACAAATTGAATGAAATTTACAATTGAACCCAATCATCATAAACACAGAAAAACCTTCCCGGATTAAGAGAAGGTTTAACATCAAAAAATATGGGGAAAATGATTAATGGAATTGTGCGGTTTCTGTAGAATCCTTCATAGCTACAGTGGCTGAAGAGCCGCTTGTAACAATATTCTGTATTTCGTCAAAATATCCTGTTCCTACAAAAGACTGATGTTTTACCGCTCTGAATCCTTTCTGCTGTAATGCAAACTCACGTTCCTGAAGTTCTGAATAGCCTGCCATTCCTCTTTCTTTATATGCCAAAGCCAGTTCAAACATCGCTGTATTCAATGCATGGAATCCTGCCAGTGTAATAAACTGGAATTTATAGCCCATTTTAGCCAGCTCCTCACGGAAGGTAGACATTTCCTCCACACTCAGTCTTGCGGCCCAGTTGAATGAAGGAGAACAGTTATAGGCAAGCATTTTTCCTGGAAATTTTGCATGAATTCCTTCTGCAAATCTTCTGGCCTGCTCCAGATCAGGATTGGAGGTTTCCATCCAGATCAGGTCTGCATATGGTGCATAAGATAACCCTCTGTCTATTCCCTGTTCTACTCCGTTTCTTACGACATAAAATCCTTCGGATGTTCTTTCTCCTGTTACGAATTTTTTATCCCTGTCATCAATATCAGATGTCAGCAGATCCGCAGCATCAGCATCTGTTCTTGCAATAATAAGGCTTGGAACGCCCAATACATCGGCAGCCAGACGGGCAGCAACCAATTTATTCACTGCTTCCTGGGTAGGCACCAATACTTTTCCGCCTAAGTGTCCGCATTTTTTTGCGGAGGAAAGCTGGTCTTCAAAATGTACGGCTGCGGCTCCTGCTTCAATCATCTGTTTCATCAGTTCAAAAGCATTCAGATTGCCGCCAAAACCAGCTTCTGCATCGGCAATGATGGGTACCAGATATTCTTTATCACCGGTTCCGCTTACAGACTGTACCTGATCTGCTCTCAATAGGGCATTATTAATTTTCTTTACAACAGAAGGCACTGAATTAGCCGGATATAACGATTGATCCGGATACATTTCCCCTGATAAATTAGCATCTGCGGCTACCTGCCATCCGGAAAGATAAATTGCTTCCAGCCCGGCATCTACTTCCTGTACCGCCTGATTACCGGTCAAAGCACCGAGCCCGGCCACATAATCCTGGCTATTCAATTTATCCCAGAATTTTTTGGACATTTCTGTAGCAATGGTATAATCTATGGTATAAGAACCACGGAGTTTTAAAACTTCTTCTGCTGTATAAGGTCTCTTAATGTCCTTCCAGCGTGGATTTGTCAGCCAATCTTGCTCAATAGCCTGGATTTGTTCTTGTCTTGTTTTCATAATATTTGGATTTTGTTTGATTAGATTTGAGGTGCGGGAAACGAGGTGCGGGGTTTGGAAAATGATCCCCAAACTTTCAGACACTCCTACTCTCCCAGTCTCTAACTAGATAAAAGGATAAGCTTTAAGGGTCAGGAATTCTTCAAAATTCTCACAGAAGATCAGCTCATTGAAAAGTTCTTTGGCAAGGTTGAATTTCCCGTTTTTGAATCGGGTTTCTCCTACATACTTTTCAATATTGTCCATTTCTTCATTTTCCCACTGCAGCACCATACTTCGGGTTAAAGTTCTGTCATCGCTTAAAACAGCTTCATTTTTCAGCCATTGCCATATCTGTGTTCTTGATATCTCAGCAGTAGCGGCGTCTTCCATCAGATTGTAGATGGCAGCAGCACCGGTTCCCATCAGCCAGCTTTCAAGGTAAAGAATTCCTACATTGATATTTTTCCGGACTCCTTTTTCTGTGATATCTCCTTTGGGAATTTCCAGCAGATCGCTTTCTGTGATATGGTATTCAAATTTTTTATCAATCTGGTTTCCGGAAGGCATATATTCGTCAAAAACTTCTTTAGCTACAGCCACCAGTGCAGGATGTGCCACCCAGGTTCCGTCGTGACCGTTCTTCACTTCCCGTTCTTTATCATTTTTCACTTTTTCAAAAGCCTTTTTATTAGCTTCTTCATCATCTTTTACGGGAATCTGTGCAGCCATACCGCCGATAGCATGTACATTTCTTTTATGACAAACCTCGATCACTCTTTTTGAGTAGGCACTCATAAAGGGAGAAGTCATTGTCACCTGATCCCTGTCCGGAACGATAAATTCCGGAATATTTCTGAACTTTTTGATGTACGAGAAAATATAATCCCATCTGCCGCAGTTAAGACCAGCACTGTGTTCTTTTAATTCAAATAGAATTTCATCAATCTGAAATGAGGCCGTAATCGTTTCTACTAAAACAGTAGCCTTAATGGTTCCCTCCGGAATTCCAAGATAGTTTTGTGCAAAGACAAAAACTTCGTTCCACCAACGGGCTTCTTTATAATGTTCCAGTTTCGGAAGGTAAAAATAGGGGCCGCTGCCGTTTTCCAAAAGCTGTTTTGCATTTCTGAAGAAATAAATTCCAAAGTCAGTGAGTGAACCGGAAGCTTTCTCTCCATTGATCTCAATATGCTTCTCCGGAAGATGAAGACCTCGCGGACGAACCAGTAAAACCGAAGTTTTTTCATTAAGCGTATAGGCTTTTCCTTTTTCATTGACAAAATCAACAGTCCGGTTAACAGCATCAGAAAGATTAATCTGTCCCTGAATACAGTTTTCCCATACCGGCGAACTGCTGTCTTCAAAATCAGCCATAAACGTAGAAGCTCCTGAATTCAAAGCATTGATAATCATCTTACGGTCAACCGGTCCGGTAATTTCTACCCTTCTGTCCAGCAGATCTTTGGGTAACGGTGCGCATACCCAGTTTCCATTTCGGATCTCTTCTGTTTCTTTTAAAAATTCAGGAAGGTTTCCGTTATCGAATTGCTGTTGTATTTTTTTTCTTTCTTCTAAAAGCCCAAGTCTTTTATGATTGAAGTTCTGATGAAGGGCAATCAGAAAATCTACCAAATCCGGAGTAAAAACTGCTTTAAACTGCTTCTGTGACTTTATTACTAATTGAGTTTTGGTTTCCATAACGTATTGATTTTGTGATTTGATATTACAAACATAAACAAAAATTTTCACAAACAGCGAACGTTCGCTAATTTTATTTAAAATTTATTATGCGAATAATCGCATCTAATTATTTATATTTGAGTAATGAATTCAGATAGCGACTTTATCAAAACAGTTTTCGGGCTAAAACTGAAACAGCAGCGACAGAAAAAAAACTGGTCTCTGCAGGATCTTGCCGTAAAGACAGGATTATCAAAATCTTATCTTAATGAAATTGAGAATGGAAAAAAATACCCTAAGCATGATAAGATTATTCAGCTTTCTGAAGCGCTGAACTGTACTTTTGATGATTTGGTTTCTACCAAGCTTGATAAAAGCCTTGCTCCATTCAATGAAATCCTGCAATCTGATTTCTTCAAAGAAGTTCCATTGGAACTTTTCGGAATCAACAAAAACAACCTGATCAGTATTATCAGTGATGCTCCTAAAAAAGTTACTGCTTTTATCAATGCCCTGATCGAAATTTCGCAGAATTATAATCTTGGAAAGGAAAGATTTTATTTTGCTGTATTACGGTCATTTCAGGAATTATATGACAATTATTTCCCGGAAATTGAGGAAAAGGTAAACCTGTTCACCCGGGAAAACCAGTTACAAACCGGGAAAAATTTAAAGTCTGATATGCTGGAAAAGATTCTGGCAGAAAAGTTCAGCTATATGATTCAATCTGAAGATTTTGAAAAATATGGGACTCTGGATAATCTTCGTTCTCTTTTTATTCCGGAGAAAAAACTTTTACTGCTGAACCAAAAACTGGAGAAGGACCAGAAAACTTTTATCCTTGCAAAAGAAATCGGGTTCAATGTGCTGGAATTAAAAAACCGACCTCATACTTATTCCTGGCTTGATTTCGGAAGTTTTGAGGAAATATTGAATAATTTTTATGCTTCCTATTTTGCAGGCGCTCTGTTAATTTCAAAAGAACCTGTTATTGAAAAAACTTCAGAATTCTTCCAGCAAAACAAATGGGAACCGAAGAATTTTGAAAGCCTTATCAGCAGCTTCACCCATTCTCCTGAAACATTCTATTACCGGCTGACCAACATTCTTTCGGCTGAAATGGGAATTAAAGACCTGTTTTATTTGTGCCTGGTAAAAAAGAAAAATTCGGATAAGATTCAGATTTTAAAAGAGCTTCATCTTAATCATCAGCAGGCTCCTCATGCCAATGCCACCAACGAACATTACTGCAGAAGATGGATTGCTGTGAAAAATCTTGATCACTTAAAAGAAAATGAAACCCTTACTGATGCTCAGGTTTCTCATTATAAAGATCAGGGAATAAGTTATCTGGTTATTTCCACTTCACAGAAGAATCCTTTTTCCGATGGAAGCAACAGAAGTTATTGCCTCGGCATTTTACTGAATTCCCAAACGATCAAAAAGATAGGCTTTATAAAGTCTCCTTCTTTAAAAACCATCAATGTAGGAGTTACCTGTGAATCCTGCAGTATTCCTGACTGTGAAGTCAGACAGGCACCACCGGTAAGGCTGGAAAAGGAGCATTTTAATATGAGTATGAAGAGCTCTGTGGAGAAGATCAGGAAGAGGTTTGAGAATTAATGAGTGAATAGGGAATCGTCAATTCGCTTCGCTTCTGAATTTTTATAATACAATCCATTCACAAGCAAAACAAAATTCACTATTGACTTTGCTAAGCAAAAACTGACCAATATTTTCATATCTTAGTAAAAACACATTATGATATTAGATGTATTGTTTCCAAACCGGTGCATCCACTGCAACAGAATCATTGATTCTGAGATTCTGGTATGCGATCTTTGCTTTAATCAGGTTCATTTTACCCATTATGATTATTTCGGAAACAATCCGATTAAGGAAAAATGCAGTTTATTCTTTCCGATTGAAAATGCGTTTGCTTTAATACACTTTGAAGAGGAAAGTTTAAGCCGGCAGATTATCCATGATCTGAAGTACAGAAGCAGGGAAAAGACAGGAAAGGTTTTAGCGGAATGGACTACAGAGCGTCTGGATTTTAAAGGCAATAAACCTGATCTTTTGGTCAGTGTGCCGCTTCATCGAAAGAAGCTGAAGGAAAGAGGGTATAATCAGCTTCATTTATTTACTGAAGCTTTATCTGAGTTTTATAATATTCCGTTCGATCATGAATTAGTCAGGAGAAATCATTATTCAAAAGCACAAGCTTTAAAGGACAAGAAACACAGATTGGAAACTGTCAGTACATTCTCAATCACCCGCCCGCTTACGGAAAAACATATTCTTGTGATTGATGATGTTTTCACCACAGGAAATACTGTATCATCGGTGGCATGGGAGATTTTAAATGCAGGGAATAATAAAGTCAGCGTTTTGGTGATGGCTGAAGATGTTTGATCCGGGGTACGAGTTTCTGGGGATATTCTCAACCCTAACACGCTCACTCTCCCACGCTCTTACCTTCCCCTCTTATCAATCTATTTTCTCTATTCAATTCTTTTTGCTAATTTTCCGGAAACTAAACCACTATGCCCAATCTGATTTTATTACACGGAGCTTTAGGTCACAGCGACATTTTTATGCCTTATCTGAGCACCTTATCTCAATATTTTAAAGTGCATACTCCTTTATTTTCAGGGCATGGCAATAAAGAACTTCCGACAGACGGTATCAGCATTGAAAAGTACGCTCAGGAATTATCCGAGTATTGTAAAGTGCACCATCTGAAAGATGTATCAATTTTCGGGCACAGCATGGGCGGTTATGCTGCGCTTTGCTACGCAATGGAAAATCCTGACAATGTGAATTCTGTCGTAACGCTGGGAACAAAGTTTGACTGGACTGAAGAAGAAGCTTTGAAGGAAAGTAAGATGCTTAATCCTGATGTTATTGTTGAAAAGATTCCGCAGTATGCTCAGCTTTTAGAATTACAGCACGGCTCAAAATGGAAACAGCTGCTTCCGGCTATTGCTGATTTAATGATTGATTTAGGTAAGAACCCTCCTTTGGAAAATAATTTTGCCACCATTAATATTCCGGTTCAGATTATGGTGGGAGATAAAGACAATATGGTTACCATTGAAGAAAGCGCAAGGGTTTACAGAAGCCTTCCTAATGCAAAACTGGCCGTACTTCCGGATACAAAGCATCCTATGGATAAAGTACGACCTGATTTATTGCTGAATGTAATGAAAGATTTCTGGAATCTTTCTTAAATTAAATTATCTCTGAAGTTTTTCTCCGTAGCTCAGATCTCCGGCATCTCCTAATCCCGGAGTAATATACCCTTTAGATGTTAAATGTTCATCAATAGCTCCTACCCAGATGTGAGCTTCAGGATAAGCGCTCTGAATTGTTTCAACCCCCTGTTTTGAAGCAATTGCAGCTACAATATGAAGCTGGGTTGGATTTCCATTGGTTAGCAAATCTTTAATGGCTTCAATTAAAGAAGCTCCTGTTGCCAACATCGGGTCGGCTACAATCAAAGGTCTTCCTTCGATACTTGGACAGGTAAGATAATCCTGTTTGATGGAGAAATAATCGTTGGCATCGTGTTTTCTGTAAGCTGCCACAAAACCGCAGTCTGCCCTGTCAAGGTAATTCAGAATTCCTTCGAATAATGGAACTCCTGCTCTTAGAATGGTTGTAATAACCGGTTGTACAGCAATTTCCCTGCTTTTTATTGTATCCAACGGGGTTTGAATTTCAACCTCTCTGTACTCCAATCCTTTACTGATTTCAAAAGCGGCAATTTCTCCGATTCTTTCCATATTTCTTCTGAATCTCATTCGGTCATGCTGGATAGTAACGTTTCTAAGTTCGTTAATCCATTCATTGACAAGAGAAAAATGTTGCGATAAAATAGTAAGCATGAAAATTTTATTTTTAAATTTCAGTTAATTGATATTAATTCCTGCAAAATTACAACTAAAAAACGAATTGAAAGATCGGGCTTAAGGAGAAAGTCTGTTCTGATTGCATAAAAAATCCGGTAAGCAGGCTCACCGGATTTTCATGAACAATTGTTCTTATTATTTTTGTCTGAAATACACTTCAATCGGAACTCCGGTAAACCCGAATTCTTTTCTCAGCTGATTTTCAGTAAATCTTTTATATGGTTCTTTCACGTATTGCGGAAGGTTACAGAAGAATACAAACTGTGGTGACGGCGTAGGAAGCTGAACACAATATTTGATTTTAATGTATTTTCCTTTCAATGCCGGCGGCGGTGTATTTTCGAAGATCGGAAGCATTACTTCATTCAGTTTTGAAGTTTTAATTTTCTTCTTACGGTCTTCATACACCTGCATGGCTACTTCTACTGCTTTTAAAATTCTCTGCTTCGTTAAAGCTGAAACAAATAGGATTGGAATATCCTGGAACTGACCTATCTTATCTTTGATTGATTTTTCAAAATCACGCATGGTATTGGTCTGCTTATCTTCAACCAAATCCCACTTGTTAACAAGGATTACAATTCCCTTTCTGTTTTTCTGAGCCAAACCGAAGATATTCATATCCTGAGATTCCCATCCCTGTGTAGCATCCACCATAATGATCACTACATCAGAATATTCGATAGAACGGATAGATCTCATTACGGAATAGAATTCAAGGTCTTCGTTTACCTTAGACTTTCTTCTCATCCCTGCTGTATCTACCAATACGAACTCGTGTCCGAATTTGTTATATAAAGTCTGGATACTGTCTCTTGTTGTTCCTGCGATATCGGTTACAATATTTCTTTCAACATCCAATAAAGCGTTAGTCATTGTAGATTTCCCTACGTTCGGACGGCCTGCAATGGTAATTTTAGGAAGCCCTTCAAATGGATCTTTATATTCTGTAGTTGGAAAATCTTTAACAATATCATCCAACAGTTCTCCTGTTCCGGAACCTGTTGCTGAAGAAAGAGTATAATATTTGTCTATTCCCAGCTGATAGAATTCTGTTGCAGGAAGTTCTTCTTTCGAAGAATCTACTTTGTTGATAACGATATAAATCGGTTTGTTTGATCTTCTGAGAAGTCTGTAAATTTCATAATCTGTATCAGTAAGCCCCTCTTCCACGTTCATCATAAAGATAATGGACGTTGCTTCATCTACCGCCAACTGCACCTGCTTACGGATTTCTTCTTCAAAGATATCATCTGTACCTACATCATATCCTCCTGTATCAATTACCGTAAAATCTACTCCATTCCAATCTGATTTTCCGTAGTGACGGTCTCTGGTAACACCGGCTGTAGAATCTACAATAGCTTCTCTTCTTTCTAATAAACGATTAAAAAGCGTTGATTTTCCTACGTTGGGACGTCCAACGATTGCGACAATATTTGACATAAAAAATGTTTAATAATCCTTTTGCTTTGCTCAGGATATGTTATTAATGGGTTACTCCAACTTTTGGAGCCCAATTTTTTTGCAAAGATAGGACTTTATTATTTAACTGAGCTGGAAGAGGGGAAGTTGGAAGAGGGAAGCTGGAAGTCATGATCTATAAGATAGTCATACTCGTCATTTCAATGAATGTGAGTGAGTAGGTTCTAGTATCCGGTTATTCAGGGTGAAAAGCTTTTTCTTAAAATTTTTCTTGAAAAATAATTATTTGGATATCAATAAGTAATGCTATTTAAGCTCCTTTTATGCTAATAAATCTTTAATTTAGACTTTCATATTTAAAATAAATTCTATAATTTCGCGGCATAGAAACAGACCCATGGTGTAGCGGTAACACTACTGATTTTGGTTCAGTCATCTGGGGTTCGAATCCCTGTGGGTCTACAAACCATCCTTTTTGGGTGGTTTTTGTTTTTTCTTTTTACAAATTCTACTAAGAGTTAACCTTATTCTCTAGTTGTCGGCTTTATTTGAACATGTTTATAAAGACAATAACCACTGCAAAAAAAAAATTGCAGTGGCTTTTATTGTATACCATAGGATACCAGCAAGACACTCGCTAGCAGGAACACTAATTATCTAAACCAAATTTATCTTGATAATTAAACCTTTCGATTCCATTAGAATTTTTTATAACTATTTCTAAAGAACCTTTTGGCTTTATTATTGAATCTCCAACAAAAATCTTTTCCCACCAGTCTCTGTAAATCACTATACTGTCCTTATTTCCGTAGACTAAGAATGGTATATTGTGATTATCGTAATTTATATACTTTTTGATGACTAAGGATTTTATTTCTTTTTCCCTCACCCCATCTAAAAAGCCTCCTCCATTTTTTGAGGAAAATATACGATTATACAAAAATATTATCGCAATAATAATTAACACTGTTAATAAACTCTTATTTCTATCCATTATTTCCAATCTTTAGGTATATCGCTAACAAATCTAGTTTGCGTTCTTGATATTGAAATCCCAAATGAAGGTTTATTTTGAAGACCATACGAAACCCCAAAAGTATTATACCCTCCCGGATATTTACCCCATTCTTGACCATGTGAAATATCTAAACCATCAGCTTTCTGAGTTAAAGATGATCCTCCCCAAGAAAAACCACCACCAAATCCACCTGTTACACTATTTCCAAAACCTTTAAAGTCATTAACTTTAAATAAAGTATCTGGATCTGTAGACCTTATTGTATTAAAATCAACCGAAAAACCACTGCTGTTTGACAAAGACCAGCCATAAGAATAATAAAATTTTCCTCCAAAAGTCCCCGTACTTGAATCTGCCACATAACCAAAACTTCCAGTAACTCCAACAGAACCCATTAATTTTTGATTATATGAAACCTGAGCAGCTAAACCACTTACACTGGTTGCAGATGAAGTAATTTTTTCACCATTAATGGTTCTAATTGAGTTGCCATTTTCAACATGAGCAAGGGTAACACTATTATTACCTGTTTTAGCTGTAGCAGAACCATTGGCATGCAGATAATACATTCTGTCCTGTCCATTATAGGATTCTCCAAATTGATACTTTTTGCCTAAATGTTCATAGCCTGCAATTTGTTTATTAGTATCTTTCCATACATAATTACCTGTCGTCTTGTTACGATACCAATCTGTTGCCTGCCTTCCATCAGGATCAATAAATCTCAAAGGATTGTTAAAAGCATAGTTATAAGGGCTATGTCTTGTCATCTTTTCAGCCAGTGGATCTATTACTCCCCATCTACCTATATCTGCCATGTATAGCCGTGCACCATAATCATACATCCCTGTCTCCTGAAGCTCCTTGCCGTTGTACTTGTACTTTTTAAAGCTATCCTGTCCAAAATAAGCCGTTCCTGTTTTCAAATGATTCATTCCAAAAGGGTAATAATCATTATTATCTACGATTTCAAGAGCGCCTGTGCTGTTTTTTGCAAAGCTCACACGGACATTTCCTAAGTGATCTTTGTATTGATAAATATACTGATTTTTCTGATAATCATAAAACCCTTCAGAAGTAGGGAAAAACTGTAAGTCCGGAGTTTTAAGGTCAAGAACAATATTTCCTCCAAGGTTTCCTCCTCCAAAAACAGGTTCTATCGTGGGGTCAATAGGTTGTATTAAAGAAAATGCCTGGGGTTCCATTGCTCTTGCTGTCATCATTTCAATTTCTCCTCCCGGATTCCCTCCTGAGGTAACAATGTCTCTTCTAAAATACTGAAAACCATCCAGGTAATCTGTCTTTTCTGTAGTGGTGGTAACGGTATAATATCCTGAAACACTGTTTACAGCCGTTTTTTCCAGCTTTGTACCATCTGCCCTATACATGGTATTTATAACTTTACCAGAAGGACCAAAATCTATACTCATTTCCTGAGGAAGATTTAAATAATTATACCTGATCTCTGAGATCAGCTTATCCTGCATGGAAGTCATATTTCCATTGGCATCATATCCGATTGGAAGTCCGACTGTACCTTCGTACCCTGTACTATTACCGCTGTCATCCTTGATTTTGACAGCCTGGTTTCCCATATAATTATATGCAAGATTGTCAATTACGGTAGCTGTATTGCTTCCATTCTCCATCACAGAAGTCCTGTAAAGAGCGGTAATATTACCATTTACATCATACTGCAGAGATTCTGTATTCTCTTTGCTGTATGGGTTGTTGGGATTCTGATAGTATCCGGCCGTCAGCCTGTTGAGTTTATCGTAAGCATAACCATATCTCTTTGGTGTTAATGAAGGATTTACGCCCAATGTTTCAACAGATCTCCAGTCTACTTCTGCGATATTGCCGTTGTATCTTGGTAGTACATCTTTACCCGAAAATTGTGCAGGATCTGGATTGCTGATACCCTCTTTTTGAGTATACTTGATTTTATAAGAAAAAAGCTTTCCTCCCAAATCCGTAAGACTCATCTGATCTTTGTTAATACCCGTCATCCAACCTCGGATGTTGTAAGCATAATCGATACTCTGAAGGTTGTTTCCTACCTGCTTGTTGACCAGCTGGGAGAGTTCATTATAGCTGTTTTTAGCCAGTAGCTCTTCTGGATTACTGTCTACCTGATGGTAATGTTCTTTTAGCCTGTTTCCACTATCATATACAAAGCGTTCTTTTACAGTGATTCCAGTTTCCCCTGCTTTTCGTAAATGAGTGATAATGGTTTGTTGTGGTAATCCTGCAAAATCAAGCTTGGATTCTGTGTGGGTATATCCACCCAAATGATTGATAGAATGACCTCCAATTACTCTTCCTTTCTTGTCATAATAGGTATAGTTCTTTGTCCAGTTATCATCTTCGATATTCTTTACAAAGCTCATTACAGACAGTCCTTTGGTACTTCTTCCATCGGTTGTAGGTGAATCAGAAAGTACAGGTTCTCCCTGAATAGTTGAAGGAAATACAGGATTAAAACCGTATGCAGGATAAGAGTCGTAATAATTTATAGATAATAAAGAAACCCATTTAGAGGCATGAGGATAGGTGACACCAGGGTCATAATAAACATCCATTCCCTGCCTGTTAAATACCACAGAATTAGTCCGTGTCATATTATTTGAACCATCAGCCAATGTTTGTTCTGTATTGCGGTCGCCTCCTGTAGCAAGTCCCGTAATAACAACTCTTCCAAACTGATCATACTGCGTATACAGCCATTGCCCTTTTGCACTTAATACAGCATCCTGAGTTCCTACAAGTCTGTCTGCTTTATCATAAATCATAAATTCCCATCCTTTTCCGGGAAGCTTTTTTTCCACCAATCTGCCCTTTCCGTCATAACGGTACTGATAGCATAAGATATTGAGAAGATCATCCGTAATAGGCTTATGAACAGCCAGAGGAGGTATTACAAAAGCCAGCTGGTCATATTCATTGTAAACATAATAGGTATCGATATGTTCCGAAGAACTCTTTATTTTTCGAACTAATAAAACCTGGCCTTTACCGTTTTTAAACTCAATAGTTTCGTTATCATCCTCGTCTTTTACAGAATTTTTATAAAGCTGGTTTGGGGCATAAATCGTGGCAGGCGATAAGCTCAGTACACTTTTAGTAGCTCCATTTATCCAGCTCGTGGTAGTAATGTACTGATAGACTTCATTAAATCCGTTGGTGTCATAACCGAACTTTACAGATTTTCCGTTCCAGTCATTACCTACCTGTTTCTGCTCCAGAACCCGGTCTAAAGGGGAATTCTCCAGAACCTTTTCGGAATAGATTTTTTCATCACCATACGTGGTGGGATACACTCCCAATGGGCCGGAATAATAGTTTCCGTTGCTGGTAGAAAGTTGGGGAACAGGCAGGTAATCTTTTACCTGTCTTCCAAACTGATCATATTCAATATGGGTGACAACATCACGTCCCAGAGGTGAAGCCTGTAAGTTGACAATCTGTTTAGGTCTTCCAAGCCCATCAAAATACTGTACCGTTTCCGAGGATTTGGTAGCCGTGGTACCATTATAATCCAGATAGGTTTTGCTCTGGATATAGTTTTCCGTATTAGAAATCGTGGAAAGCTGTGCCTGTAAAGTACCTGCTATAAATAAAGCACTTATGGGGATTATTATTTTTCTCATTGTGTTTAGTTTTTATAGTTATACATCATTTCCTTTACAGTATGTCCGTTTACATCTACTATTTTCTGAAGTCTGCCTGCAGAATCATAAATGTAGTTTTCTCTGATTCCTGACGGTGGAGTAATGCTTCTGACTCCAATTAATGGATCATGGGTATAGGTAGTGATCTGATAGTTTGATAGAGAACTTCTAAAGGTATTCAACACTGATAAAAATGCAGACTCATCATTGTTAGCCACAGCAGAAGCATCTGTATTGGAAGCATTAACAATGGAATCAATCAGCGACTGTGAAATATCTGTTAATTTAGCTCCTTCTATCTTTGCTATCGGCTGGGTTTGGTTGTAACCCCAGATGATTACTGTGGAAACCCCATTCTTGGTGGTGTACTGCTGAAGATTCCCTTTGGAATCGTATTGATCGTAAGTAACTTCTGTGGTTTGGGTATTTTGCAAATCGGTAGACACAACAGAGCTTGGTAGTAAGTTCAATGGATTATCATACTTCGTTTCCGTTTTAGAAATAATTTTTCCTGTATTATCATTTACATTGATCTTTTTCACCACAGTTGTTTCCAAAGGAATTCCTATCATATTAGCATTGATAAGTTTTTGGTTGCCTTTTTCATAAGCATAATTATATTCAGTCTCATTAATTACTCCATCAGGCATAATGTTTTTCTGTTTCTTTAATTGACGATGAGAAGGGCTACCATAAAAATACTCTGTCTTAGTTTCAAAAGGTGTACCATTAAAGTAATCCGTTGTTTTCTGAGACTGTAAATAGGTAAAACGACTGATGTTTTTATAATATACAACATCCATATGTGGATAATCAGCATCCCAATTTCCAACATTGATAATAGGTTCATAAATTTTTCGTCTGCTGATACCTCCCAGATAAGATGTTCTGATAGGATCTTCAGCATACAGATTTTCAACAGTTTTTAAGGTAGTTCCCCCATTGTCTTTATAAACGGTTAATACCTCTTTTCCATTCTTCCAACTTGAGTTCGTCCAGGGAGCAGAGATAATAGAGCCTCCTTTAATAGCATTACCCGGGTAATCCGTCTCGGAACTGAAATAATGGATGCTTTTTCCTTTTCCTTCTATTTGTTCTTCCACGGTATCATAAAAAATATTCGGATTAAAAGAAAATAATCTGCCTATGTTAGATGAAGTAATGGCCGTATAGGTGGACATAGCAGGCAACGGATTCATAGTACCCATACAAAGTGAACCTGCCGACCTGTCTTCAATAAATACAGGGTCTCTGGTAATATTAATAGAATACTCCCCATTATCCCTGATATACTTATATTTTCTGGTTATAGGAAGTCCGTCAACAGGAGTGTCAACCGTTGATGCAACTCTATATCCTCCTTTTAGCACATCTTGTAATACATATTTGTCTTCCTGATCAAAGTAGTAAGCCTGAATATATGCCTGACAACAAGCGAATAATGCTTGCACAGTGATTTTAATGGTCTGATTTTTCTCAACATAAACATAGGCAGTTTGGCTATTATTCAATGAAGAGTCTGCCGAAATACCAAGAGAGGTGTATCCGATACCAGGAAAATATTCAAATAAAGGCATATAATTTCCCGCCTGATCTTTAACCCACATCCCACCTTTCTGCTTATCAGTTTCTAAAACGGGACTGTCTTTACAGTTTCCGTAAGGATTAAGATAATTGGCTAATCCAATACGAACATACCCTGCCTTTGCAGGAGTAATAGTTAATTCCTGTGTTGAATCATAGCTGTTAGAGCCATTCACTACTGAGGTTCCTATATGAACTTCAGGCGCATATACCAAAACATTTTCCTTCCTAACATGATTTTCGTAATTAAAAAGTGTATTTCCTCCTGTTGGATAAGTAATCATTTTCAATAGTCCATATTGGCCATAAGAGGGATTAACACTTTGATCAGCTCCATCATATTGAGGAGCTGTAATATCTGTGCTTGCAAACAATTTTGGTACGAGACTACTGTTGCCAGCTCCATTATAATACCCCCACATATCTCTTGAGAAGCTCAATCTTGAAGGAAAACTTTGAGGATTATTGTAGGTAAATTTATGTGATGAATTCGTTTTATTATTTTGTATTTCGATTAAGAATACTCTTAAAGAATTCGTTGTCAAATAATTAAAGCTAATATCATCAATGACTGTATTATTATGATACTTTTTTATATTGGTGAGCCTTGAATAATCACCATTCTGAGCTGCATAAGAGAAAACAATGGAGTTATTGTTGGTATCAAATATTTTCTTGAGCTGTTTACCCACTACATACTGTTCTGAATCAGCAATAAGCCCTAAATCCGGGGGTATTGTATACGGTATAACAGGACAGTAAGGCAGCCCTAAAGAACCACCAGGTAATTCATCTCCATATTTATACTGTGGTTCTTTGGTATAGGTCATTGTTTGAGACTGTGAAAGAATAGTGGTATAATTCACATCCTGATATTCACAGGTAAGTTTCTGGCCATTAGGAGTAATGATGGAAGTTAAATACCATGATTGTATATATTGTTGTGGAGGCTGATGTCCTCCAGTATTAAGTGTCCTGTTTTGTATATATTCTACAGCATTGAAATTATATCGTACCCCATTATCCAGGATAATTGAAAATAAGTTTCCATTATCATTTCTTTTAATTTGGTAATCTTTCTGATCAATCATAATAATATTACCTGCTTTATTGATCACAAATTTCACATTATAACCAGCAAAGTTGGCAGTATACAGATCAGGTTCAGAATCAAAATCATCATTTTCACAAAATGCCAGGTACGCATTCAGTTGTGTAGCAAAGTTTTCAGTTAGTGGTACATCCCCGCTATTAAAATTACTTCCTTCATCGGGTTTATCCCGTATGGTTCTGGTAATTACTCCACCTGAAATAAATGTCCAGCCTAATCCAACTGAGCCATTCATCTCATCCACATTAATACCGTTGGAAGCGTAATTTAGAGAAATGGGAATACTGTTTCCATCAACTGAAAGTTCTGTAATTGGTATATTAATATTGGGAGCACCTGTAAACATTCCTATAGGAACATTTCCATATTGGCTGAATTTAAATGATTCAGGGCTGGTTGGAGATATCTTGGGAATGTGCTTACCAGCATCATTTGTATTGGCAGTATAATCTTGTGGAGTATTACTCTGACTATACATTAAAGCAGAAAGAATAATCCCTGCCAATGTTAAAGTTTTTTTCATCGTATTATTTCTTAATTAGTTTGGCACTTGCCGTTTTATTCGTGTCTGTTTTGATTGTTACCAGATAAGCTCCCTGAATAAGTGCCTGGGTGTTTAGCTTGGTAACTCTGTTTTTAGTAGTAAGATTTTGAAGCTGTCTTCCGCTCATATCATACAACAGAATCTCAGCATCTTTGAAATCAAAGCCAATTTCCACATAAGCATAATCCGAAACAGGGTTTGGATAGATTTTGATATCATATTTTTCAATCAGCTGATCAACCTGTTTGTCTCCCAGTTTTACAATTTTCCAGTTTTCTTTCCCCAGCTCTTCAGCACTTGTCCCTGCAAGAACAATAGAACCATCTCTGTTCAGCTTTAAATCAGAAAGTCTCTCTTCCTTCTTTCTGGATTCTCCTTTTATGTGTTTTCTCCATTGTTCATTACCATTTTGATCTAAATACAGCATCCAGAAAGTTTCATCATCTGTTTCTATTCTTCCTTCTGCCTGAGTATAACCTCCCAATAAAATTCCTTTAGAAGATTTATCATCTGCTGAATGAAGAACACTCATTCCCATCAGAATATCTCTGTTTTTAAAATTGTAAGACTTCTGCCACTGTTCTTCACCTCTTTCATTTAAAGAGATTAACCAAAGGTCTGTTCCTTCTTCTAATCCGACGGTTTTATTTCCTGATCTTTCCGATCTGGATTCTCCACCAATAATGAAACCATTTGAAGTTAAGGCCAGAGTTCTCAAATGATCATCACCTTTGCCCCCGAAGTTCTTCTCCCATTCTACTTTATTATCTTTAGAAATTTTTATCACCCAAAAATCTCCTTCTCCATAATTTTCAGTTTTCTTTGTTCCGCCCACATTACTTCGAGAATATATTCCAAGCAATGCACCACCATCACGTGTTGGAATCATTTTTTCGACTTCATCTAAACCTTTCCCACCTAAAATAAGTTGGGATAATTCTTTTCCGTCTTTGTCTAATTTGACAATTAAAACATCTTTGGAGCCATAACTCTTTACGGCATTCTGTATATTTCCAGCAACAAAGAATCCAAAATCTGTAGTTTGGATCACAGCTCTTGCCTCTTCATCAGAAGAACTCCCTAAGGTTTTCTGCCATAACTGGTTTCCAAATTCATTGATTCGAATTAACCAAATGTCTGATCCTCCATTAGAATCATCCTTTTTATCCAGACCTTTACTTGAATACGAGGTACCAGAAATAAGAAACCCTCCGTCCTGGGTAGTGATAGTTGAAGATAAATAGTCGTGATTGTTTCCAGAAAAATATTTTTCAAAAACCTGTTCTCCCTGCTGGTTTAATTTAATCAAGTGAAAATCATACCCGTTGTTCTGTTTACTGGTTTGCTGGAGTTTATTAGTTTGAATGCTACTCCCTGTAATAAGGTATTGTCCATCAATTGTTGTAGTTATTTGGCTTAAAAAATCCTGCGAATTGGATTTTATATCTTTCTGCCAAAGTACCTCTTGGGCAAATATGCCCGTAATAGTGCATAGAGACAATGCACACATGTAGAGTTTTTTCATACTTGTGTTATTAATGTTAAGTAAATGTTGATTGATTTATTGTGTATATAGAAATACACAAATTATCGAGTGTAATTATTGTTTCATGGTTATGTTTTTTAATGCTTACAAAATTAAAATTTTTAAAGTTTATACCATCCCAAAGAAAATTTATTAACTTTTCTTTAATAAAGCAAAGATATACCTGCAAAGCGACAATACTTGTCGTATTATATTTTTATAAAAAACTTTAAAGTAATATATTGAATTTATAAACTTTGATAAGTACTCACCAATGCTATTTCTTGATAAATTTTTTATATCTGATTCGAAAATAGGATAGTTTCTGATCAACTACAATTTTTTTGTTATTATTTTTTCATATCGATTAAACATCTAATTTTTAACCACTTGTAAATTTAATTTATTCTCAATTGAATAAATACTCTATAATATTTTTAGTTAATACCTTGCCTGATTTTTGTATTTCCTAGCACTACCTCAATTTTTGTAGATCTACAAAACCAATTTGATTTTATAAGCATCAAAAAGAGGCTGTCCAAAAAGGTCAGCCTCTTTATTTTGTTTTGAGACTGCGTATAGTTATGCAGCAATTTTATACTTTTGGATTTCCATATACTTATGGAAAAGATACATATGTTGTTTGCATTTAAGTGTATTTAGCCAATTTTTACGGTTAAGTTTTCTGTTTTTCACTAATTTTCTAAGATTATGTGCCAATGCCATTAATCCAAATTCAATATTTACTTTTTCAAGTCCTTTTAGAGTAAATCTTGAAAATTTATTATTGCTTTTTAATTGCCCGAATACAGCTTCTACTTCTATAGGCCGTTTACTTCTGTGGTAATGCCCTTTTTCAGATATCAGCCTTTGCCTGGCTTTCATTCTGTGATGGTTCAGATTATAATTCACTTCGATTAATCGATTATCCTGGCTTTGATGGCAGCTTTCTCTAAGAGGACAACCCTGACATCTGAAAGCCTGATAATAATGTACCTGAGATTCATATCCGTTACTGCTGATCCTTTTGCCTTTACCGATAAAGTTCATTTGCTGTCCGCAGGGACATACATAGAAGTTATTTTCCTCATTATAATATAAGTTCTGTACAGCAAACGCATTGTTCTTCTCACTGCGCTTCTGTTCTTTATGAAAATTATTATATTTTACATAGCCCTCTATAGCTTTTTCTGCCATCATTTCGTAATTCTCTTCACTTCCATATCCGGCATCTGCTACTACCTCTTTACTTTGTTTGTGGTACTGATTTTCAAAGCCGTTAAGATGATCCTTCAATGTAGTGGTATCTCCAGGAGTCTGATGAATGCTGTAATGGGTGATAAACTGGTTTTCAGTACTGATCTGTGCATTATAGGCTGGCTTAAGCTGCCCATTTTTCATATGGTCGTCTTTGAGCCGCATGAAGCAGGCGTCGGGATCTGTCTTACTATAACTGTTGCGGCCTGAGAGTATTTTTAATTGATCTTCATACTTCTGTAATCTGGGCAGGTCCTGATGCTGAAGCTTTTTAATGAGCTTCTTACCGGTTTTATTGTCCTGTGCCAAAGAGTGATTAAGTTCTGCTATTTTATCCTGAAGCTCTCTGCTGTCAATAGATTTTGGAAGGGGCTTTTCATGGGATTCATAACGCTCTTCTTTGATTTGGGATTCAATATCTTCAAGTACGGAATGAATTTGAGCTTCCAGTTTTAATTTATTCTTTTCTACAGATTTTTTCCATACAAAGCTGTATCGGTTGGCAGATGATTCTATTTTTGTACCATCTATATATTGAACATTTAAACTTACGTAACCCAAATTCTGCAAAACAACGGTAACATCTGCAAAAAGACGGTGAATATGGTTTTTAAGCCGTTTGCTCCTAAAGTAATTGATGGTTCTGTAATCAGGCTTACTGTTGCCGGAAAGCCACATGAAATGAATATTTTCTCCAAGTGCCTTTTCTATTTTACGGCATGAATAAATATTGTTGAAATAGGCATAGAATAAAACTTTGATCATCATCCGGGGGTGAAAACTTGTCGTTCCACCGCCTTTATATTCACTTATAATATGATCGATATTCAAGTTATCCACTAATTCATTGATAAGACGTACCGGATGATTAGCACCTATCTTATCAAAAATATCTTCAGGAAATAAGCTGGGAGTATTGGTGGGTAAAGATTTAAACCGTACTTTCATATCAATGTTTGTTTGGGTGCACCTTAAAGATAAATCTTAAAGGACAAACAACAAAAAAATCCCCGAAACTTTTTTAAGTAACGGGGATATTTTTTTGGACTTTTTAGACAGCCGATCCTATTATGTAAAAATTATTTTTTATATATCAAACCTGTCCAGGTTCATCACCTTCGTCCATGCAGCCACAAAATCTTTTACAAATTTCCCCTGTGCGTCGGCGCTTCCATAAACCTCAGCTACGGCCCTCAATTCAGAATTTGATCCGAAAACAAGATCGGCACGGGTGGCGGTCCATTTGGGCTGACCGGTTGAGCGGTCACTTCCTATATACAGTTCATTATCATCTGACATGGCTTTCCATTGCGTTCCCATATCCAGAAGATTCACAAAGAAATCATTGGTAAGCACTCCCGGACGGCTGGTGAATACGCCATGCTTTGAACCGTCAAAATTGGTATCCAGAGCACGCATCCCACCTATCAGTACTGTTAATTCAGGAGCGGTAAGGGTTAATAACTGTGCTTTATCAATCAATAAAGATTCTGTAGATACGGTGTATTTTCTTTTCAGATAATTACGGAATCCATCAGCTGCAGGCTCAAGGTAACCCATGGATTCTACATCCGTCTGTTCCTGAGAAGCATCCATTCTTCCCGGAGCAAAAGAAATTTTTACGTCCTGGCCTGCATTTCTTGCAGCAAGTTCAACAGCAGCATTACCGGCTAATACAATTAAATCTGCCAATGATATTTTTTTACCTCCGCTTTGAGTATCGTTGAATTCTTTTTGAATTCCTTCCAGTACATTTAATACTTTATTCAATTGAGAAGGATTGTTCACTTCCCAGTTTCTCTGAGGCTCCAGTCTGATTCTGGCTCCGTTGGCACCACCACGCTTATCACTTCCTCTGAAAGTAGAAGCGGAAGCCCAGGCTGTAGATACCAGCTCAGAAATACTCAATCCTGAATTTAAAATTTTTGATTTTAATGCTTCTGCATCATTTTCGTCAACCAGTTCGTGGTTCACTTCCGGAATAGGATCCTGCCAGATAAGCTCTTCCTGTGGTACATCCGGTCCCAGGTAACGGGTGCGTGGTCCCATATCTCTGTGCGTTAATTTAAACCATGCTCTGGAAAAGGCATCGGCAAACGCATCAGGATTTTCGTAGAAGTGTCTTGAAATTTTTTCGTATACAGGATCCAATCTTAACGAAAGGTCTGTTGTAAGCATTGTTGGCTTATGCTTTTTGTCAGCATCAAATGCATCAGGAATAATATCCGCTCCACCCTTCGCTACCCATTGGTGAGCTCCGGCAGGGCTTTTTGTGAGTTCCCATTCATTTTCAAAAAGGTTTTTAAAGAAATAATTACTCCATTGAGTCGGGGTTTCTGTCCAGGTTACTTCCAGACCGCTGGAAATAGCGTCTCTTCCGCGGCCTGATTTATAAGTACTCGTCCATCCAAGTCCCTGTTGTTCTATCCCGGCACCTTCAGGTTCTTTGCCTACATGATCTGCAGGGCCTGCACCGTGGGTTTTACCGAAAGTATGTCCTCCGGCGATCAAAGCAACTGTTTCTTCATCATTCATCGCCATACGTCCGAAAGTATCACGGATATCTTTAGCAGCTGCAATAGGATCCGGGTTTCCATCCGGCCCTTCCGGATTTACATAAATAAGTCCCATTTGTACGGCAGCCAACGGATTTTCAAGGTTTCTTGAATGAATATCCCCGTCTGCATCATCATCGGTAGGAAGAACTGCCGAATGCCCTTCTACTACTCCTTCTGAACCGTGGGCATACCGTAAATCACCTCCCAGCCATGTTTTCTCGGATCCCCAATATATGTCGGAATCCGGTTCCCAGACATCTGCACGTCCTCCCGCAAATCCGAATGTCTTAAACCCCATGGATTCAAGGGCAACGTTTCCGGTAAGGATCAAAAGATCAGCCCAGGATATATTCCTGCCATATTTCTGCTTAATTGGCCATAGTAACCTTCTTGCTTTATCAAGGCTTACATTATCCGGCCAGCTGTTGAGCGGCGCAAACCGCTGCTGTCCGGCTCCTGCTCCTCCTCTTCCGTCCCCCACACGGTATGTTCCTGCACTGTGCCAGGCCATACGGATAAAAAGCGGACCATAATGGCCAAAATCTGTCGGCCACCATTCCTGGGAATCTGTCATTAATGCGTGAAGGTCTTTTTTTACAGCCCCCAGATCAAGGCTTTCAAATGCTTTAGCATAGTCAAAATCCTTATCCATAGGATCAGAAAGGGAAGAATGCTGGCGCAGAAGATCTACTCTAAGCTGATCCGGCCACCAATCTGAATTCCGGATTCCGCCACCTGCTACGTTCTTCTTCATTGTTCCGTTATGAAACGGGCATTTACTGATGTCATTCAAATCTTTTTCCATTGTCGTTTATTTTATTCTTTTGATTAATACAGTTTAAATTCTTATTGTAAGACATGACAAACCTACAACGTTTATGTTATAAATACAATCTATTAATTTTTATTTCTATAATAGTTAGAAACTATAAATAAGTAAATCCGACTGCATTTCTTCTAAGGCAAAATTGTGGTATTAAGTTAGTTATTTTTCAAATTAACTTAAATAAAAACAACAGTATACAGCCCAATTTAGAATTACTCAACGTAAGAATTTAAAGAGAAAAGGAAGGTGAAAGGAGGGTGTTTAATATCATCAGGAAAAATAACATAATAATTGCTGAAGAAACACACCATTACAACAATTTCTAGAAGCTTTTCCTCTTCCTGTTTCGAGCTTCCAACTTTCTCTCACTAAAAATAAATTAACTATCTTTATATATCAAACATGATCTTTATGAAAAAAATAATTGTTATTATTCTTGTTGCTTTTATCATCATTCAGTTTTTTCCCATTGACAAGACCAATCCGCCACTAACCCCCGGAATGGATTTTCTAAAGATTAAAAATACTCCGGAAAAAATTGCCCGTACCATCAGGACTTCCTGCTATGACTGTCATTCCAATGAAACAGCATATCCTTGGTATACCAATATTTCTCCTGCTTCATGGTGGGTGAAAAATCACATTGATGAAGGCCGAAAAAATCTTAATTTTTCTATCTTTGCAGTATATGAGCCTAAAAGACAGCTTCATAAACTGGAAGAATGTATAGAAATGGTTGAAAAAAAAGAAATGCCGCTTGAGTCTTATTATTTAGGTCATCAGAATGCTAAACTATCGGATGAGCAGCGTGCAGATCTTGTTCAATATTTCAAAAAGGTAAAAGAAGATACAGAAAGAGGGATCATGTTTAATAAATAAAATGATGGAAAACTGGGAAAACAAACATATAGTTTTTTTTGACGGAGATTGCGGAGTCTGTAATTTCTGGGTGCAGTGGATTCTGGAACGGGACAAGAAAGACCAGTTCATGTTTGCTTCTCTTCAATCTGATTTCGGGCAAAAGTTTTTATCCGAAAGAGGACTGGAAACCAATGTATTCAATACGATGTATCTCTGGAAACCAGGAAGGTATTATCAGATCAAATCAAGGGCAGTACTGGAAATTGCCAATTTATTGGGAGGAGTTTATAAACTTTCCTTTGTCGGAAAAATTATTCCTTCGTTTTTAAGTGATAAGGTATATGATATTATTTCCAGCAACAGAATGAAGCTGGCCAATCAGAAATGCTACCTGCCGGATCCACATCAGCGGAAAAAGTTTATCCAGGTGTAATTAATTATTCTTACACCGTTTCATTTAACTTATAAAAAGATCATTCCGTAAGAGTTTCCTACAATATAAATGCATTGTATAGATTCCTACGGAATGACAAATAAGACGTATAGTTTTGCTAGTTTAATGTTTAATGTTTAATGTTTAATGTTTAATGTTTAATGTTTAATGTTTAATGGAAATTAAACTGAAGAACAGTCTCTTACCAGCTTAATCAATTATCAATTATCAATTATCAATTATCAATTATCAATTATCAATTATCAATTATCAATTATCACTCATTACTCATTACTCATTACTCATAAATTCAGCGACCAAACAGAATAAGAATTCGGAGGACATTGGATTTTCACCCATTTGTCTCCCTGAGTCGTTGGATACCAGCTTGAATTTCCCGTAAAATCTTTAATCTGCTGGCTGCTCCAATTGGTTTCTACCCATCTTTCCTGCCAGCTTGATGAAGTGTTGATATAAACAACGAGCCCCGGATTACCATTATAGCCGTTACGTCTTGCGATATATTCATCGTTATCGGTATATAGAATAGAAGTAGTTCCTGTAGCTTTATTGTTGTGAATCCAGATTAAATTGTTCAGTCTTTCTTTATTTAACCATTCTTCATAATCTCTGTAAAAAATAGTCGGATATCCTTCGTGTGTTAAAATATAGGCATATGCCGGCATTTTGTTGTAAATAATATCCGTGTCATGGTTGGCTACAAAAGTGACTGCTTTGTAGGGATTTCTTTTCCACATCATATCATCATTCAGAACGTTTAGGTTTCCGTTATCAAAAGCTTCATCCATTTTATAGTAAGCAGCAAAATCAAATACGGAACTGTTCGCATTATTAGCCCACCACTCCAGTGTGTTAACATTGGAATCCCATAATTCTCCGACAGAAAAGCCTCCTACATTAGAATTCCAGGTATTGACTACCCATGGTCCGAATCCTTTTACATAATCGAATCTCCAGCCATCAAACTTCATCACGTTTTTATAATATTTTGCAACAGAGTCATCTCTTCCCCACAGCCAGTCCTGCACATGCGGGTTGGCATGGCATAAATCAGGAAAGCCCCCAAAAGCGCCTTCATCATTATTTCCGTAAGCATTTTTATAAAAATCGTTATAGTTTCTCTGAAACTTTCCGGAAGCTACACCTGAGAAATCAGTCCATGTACTGGTTCCGGTAAAAGGATTGGCTTCGGATTGCCCTCCGCTGTTATGATTGATCACAATATCTGCATACACCTGCATATTTTCGGTATGAGCTTTTGTTATCAATGCTTCCAGTTCGGCTCTGGATCCGAAACGGGTTTCTACACTTCCATTCTGGTTAAAATCTCCAAAATCGTAATAATCCGTAGGATCATATCCCATAGAATAAGCTCCGTTCTGTGCTTTGGATGCGGGCGGCAACCATACGGCGCCAATTCCTGCACCAGACCATGCTGTCAGTTTATCTTTAACAGTATTCCACCAGTTTCCGCCACCGGGAACATCCCAGTAAAAGCCCTGCATCAGAACTCCGCCTCCCGGACCGGCTATAAATTTACTTTGTGCAGAACCAGAACCGTTTCCTGTACTGAAGGGTCGGCCATCATGGTGGGTTACATTTACTGTTTTGTTGTGAACTTCTTCCTGTCTGGAAGGTTCCATGGTCAATTCATCACTGTTCCGGCATGAATGAGCAAATGCTAAAGCCAGCAGGGAAAGGAAAAAAGTTGTTTTTTTCATCGTAAATATTAATTATCAATCTATTAAACAAGATACAATTTTATTAAAAACAAATTCAAATGAAAGGGAGATATTTTAATTATTAATCATAAATCAAGATGAAAGGCAATCAAATTTTTCATTAAAAAATCATAAATTTTAAAGTTTCTCGAAACAATTTTTCTTTTAATCCATATATTTGCATACTATGGAATACAACACCCAAAAAACTCAGCTTCATATGCCGGAATACGGCAGAATTATACAACAGTTGGTTGAGCGCTGCAAAGAACTTCCTACCAAAGAGGAAAGGAATGAAATGGCTATGGCAATCATCGATTTTATGGGTCAGAGAAACCCACAACTCCGCGACGAGGAAAATTATAAACATAAACTTTGGGACCATCTTTATATTCTTGCCAATTATGATCTGGATGTAGATTCTCCTTATCCGTTTCCAACTATGGAAGAGCTGGCAGAAAAACCTAAAAGAATGGAATATCCAAAACTTCAAGGTGACTTTAAGTTTTACGGAAAAAGTATTCTTCAATTGATAGAAAAAGCAATCGAACTGGAACCGGGTGATGAAAAAGAAGCCCTTATCGAAGTGATTGCCAACAATATGAAGAAATCTTATAATGTCTATAATAAAGAACACGTAACGGACGATGTTATTTTCCGCCACCTGAAAGAACTGTCTGAAAACAGGTTGGATCTTACCGGAATAGATTCTCTAGAGAAAAGTAAAATCTATTATACCAGCAATAACAACAACAGGAATAATAACAATAACAACAACAGGAACAGCAACAATAATAATAAAAACAATAACCAACCCAACAAAAGAAGGCATAATAACAATAATAAAAACAGAAAATAATGAGTGGAACATTTCAAATAAGAGGAGGAAAAAGACTGCAGGGTGAAATAACTCCACAAGGAGCCAAAAATGAGGCTCTGCAAATTTTATGTGCTGTTCTCCTTACTGATGAAGAAGTAAGAATCAAAAATATTCCGGATATTCATGATGTTAACAGGCTGATTGAAATTCTTGGGGATTTTGGAGTGAAAATTACTAAAAACGGACAGGGAGATTATACTTTCAAGGCGGATCAGGTAAATTTTGATTATATAAAGTCTAACGAGTTCAAAAAAGACGGCGCAAAATTACGTGGTTCCATTATGCTGATGGGGCCGATGCTTGCCCGTTATGGAGAAGCGTATATGCCGACTCCCGGTGGTGACAAAATCGGAAGAAGAAGGCTTGACACTCATTTCCAGGGTCTTGTTGAACTAGGTGCGGAATTCAATTATGATGAAGAGGAATATTTCTATTCTTTAAAGGCTAAAGAGTTAAGAGGGAAGTTCATTCTTTTAGAAGAAGCTTCCGTTACCGGAACAGCCAATATTGTAATGGCTGCAGCTCTGGCAAAAGGAAAAACAAGGATTTACAATGCTGCCTGCGAGCCTTATCTTCAGCAATTATGCAAAATGCTGAACAGAATGGGAGCGAATATCTCAGGTATCGGATCTAACCTCCTTACGATTGAAGGAGTAGATTATCTTAGAGGAACTGAGCATACTATGCTTCCGGATATGGTAGAAATCGGATCGTGGATTGGTCTTGCAGCGATGACAAAATCTGAGATCACCATTAAAAATGTAAACTGGAACCAGCTTGGTGTTATCCCGAATACATTCAGAAAATTAGGAATTCAGCTTGAGCAGAGTGGTGATGACATCTACATTCCGGCTCAGGAACATTATAAAATCCAGAAATTTATTGACGGTTCTATCCTTACTATTTCAGATGCCCCATGGCCAGGATTTACACCGGATTTATTATCCATTATCTTAGTGGTGGCTACTCAGGCTAAAGGAAGTATCTTGGTTCATCAGAAAATGTTTGAATCCAGATTATTCTTTGTGGATAAATTAATTGATATGGGAGCACAGATCATTTTATGTGATCCGCACAGAGCTACAGTAATCGGATTGAACCAGGAAGCCCCGCTAAGAGGAACAACCATGGTTTCCCCGGACATCAGAGCCGGAAACGCACTACTTATTGCTGCACTTTCTGCAGAAGGAAAATCTATCATCCACAATATCGAGCAGATCGACAGAGGATATGAAAATATTGATGGAAGGCTAAGAGCCATCGGTGCTGATATTGAAAGAATCTAAAATTATTTATTTAATATATATAAGCGTTCAGAGTATTCTGAGCGCTTTTTTTGTTTTACTTTTGTCATTCTGACGAAGGAAGAATCTTATTATCAATCAAATATATATGAGATTCTTAACTACATTTCATTTCGTTCAGAATGATACCCTTGAGGCAACCTCATTTCTGTCCCAATTAATAATTCGTCATTTAAATCTGTTATAACGAAAAATAAAAAGTGCCCGGTAAAAAAACCGGACACTTTGAGTAATTAAAACTATATGAATCTCACTTAAAAATAGGTTCTGCAGGTATATTCTACCGTTGTATTGATAAGTTTATTTTTATTCAGATAGACTTCAAGCTGCTGAAAATCTTCTGAATTGACATTTATATATAACTGTACTGAACCGAAACTATATCCGTTCACGTACTCTACATTAGCAGATAACACTCTATGACAGATGCCTAATTGATTGTAGATGGTATTCATCAAATGTTCAAATTTCATTTTGCCATTCAACTCTATTTCCAGTAACAATTCTTTTTTAGGCAGGTTTATTTTGTTTTGCAAAACCTGCAGGCCGGGATTAGGTGTAATCATCGCTAAACATTTTTGGGCTAAACATTATCAGATCATGGTGCGCTCTGCATTTAAATCTGTGACAAAAATATAAAAAAATATTAGTCCACCAAATTAGTAGACTAATATTTTTAAAATTTAACATAAAAAAAAGAAGCCTTATCAGCTTCTCTCTGTATTTTAAAAATTTCCTACTCTCTCCAATTTGTCAGAACCCGCCAGTCCATTAGGATTGCAGCCAAGCTCTCCTTCAGGGACTTTGAGATTTTTCTTGCTGTAAAATTCTTCCCAGAATGTGTTTGTTTTTCCTGTTTTCGGATCAATAAATGTCATGGGTTCCAGTTTGAAAATATGATTATCCCGAAAAGCTCTTTCTACAAAATCTGAACAGTAATAGGAATTTTCATCCAGAATATAATTGAAGTTGTATGGTTTTCCAAGCATGGACTCTGCCTTTTTAACGGCTGCAGGAATTACCTTCCTGTATTCAGGTTTTAAACGGTATACCATCACCTGCTGCCCTTCTTGCTTCTGATCTTTTATAAAATCTTTTAAATCCTGTTTTTGAGAACCGCCTTTGGGTGCAGCGTGCAGAACAAACATCTTGTTCCCTTCTTTTTCCAGAATTCCTATATGATCATAAGACGCCGTCTTTTGTTTCTGAGTGACATTATTGATCGCACCGGAAAGTCCCGACTCTTTTGCCGTAACAAAAAGCAGATCTCCGTTTTGAAGCTGTACATTGGCAGAGCGGGCATTATTACACTGAACCAATGTAATTATTAAACAGGATAAAATTCCAACAACAATAATTTCTTTGATTCTGCTAAAAGATATTTTAAATTCAGACATTCCGTTATACTTTCAATGCCAAAATTACAAAATAGAATTCATTACATTTGTGAAAACATTGATCTATTCTTCACACCAACCCAAACATTTTCAAAATTCTCATGCCCCATATTTTATTAGTTGAAGACGACGACAGACTTTCAAAATTGATTGCAAAAGGATTTCAGGAAGCTGAATTTGAGGTCACTGTGGCTTATGACGGAATCACAGGTCTGAAACTGGCGCAGCAGAACCATTTTGATCTGGCAGTGACCGATATTGTGTTACCCGGAAAAAATGGTCTTGAATTCTGCAATGAAATCAAAACATTACAACCTGATCTTCCTGTCATTATGCTTACTGCACTGGGAACCACTGATGACAAACTGGAAGGATTTGATGCCGGAGCTGATGATTATCTCACCAAACCTTTTGAAATGCGGGAACTGGTGGCAAGGATTAAGGTACTTCTGAAGCGCTTTTCGCAACAGCTGCACCAAAAAGTTTCTGTTCTTACATATGAAGGCATTGAAATGAACCTGAAGCAGAAAACGGTAAGCAGGAATCAAATTCCGGTCAAATTAACCCCCAAAGAATTTAATCTTTTAAAATTCATGCTGGAAAATTCAGAAAGGGTTCTTTCCCGAAGTGAAATTGCCGAGAAAGTATGGGAAACCCATTTTGATACGGGAACTAATTTTATTGACGTCTATATTAATTATCTCAGAAAGAAAATAGATAAAGATTTTGACACCAAACTTATCCACACCAAAGCCGGCATGGGTTTTATTCTGAAGAAAGACTATGAATCAGGCGCTGTACAGTAATCATTGAGATGAACTAAAAATATCAGGATGAAAATAAGAACCCGGCTTACGCTGCTTTTTACCTTAATCACGGCAATGCTTTTAAGCGTTTACAGCATTTCGATCTATTATTCATCAAAAGAAGCCAGAGAGAAATCTTTTTACAGCGAACTTCAGAATGAGGCAATAGCCAAGGCTGATTTATTTTTCCGAAGCTCCCTTCCCGAGCAGGAAATGCACAAGCTTTATAAAAACAATACCAGAACCCTTAATGAAGTTCAGGTCGCCATTTATGACACTAATAATCAGTTGGTTTATCATGATGATGCCAAAGTAGATGATGTAAAGGAAACCCCGGAGATGCTTGCTCAGATTTTCCGGAAACAGAAAATCAGTTTCTTTTTAGATGATCTGCAGGTAATCGGAATGGTGTATCATTATGAAGGAAAAACGTATGCTGTAACCGCAGCAGCTTATGATCAGTACGGATATGAATATCTCACCCACCTTCTTACCATCAGTATTATTTCTTTTTTCAGTATTCTGATCCTGATTTACCTGGCAGGAATATTTCTTTCCAAAAAGGCATTGAGCCCGCTCAGTGAGATGGTGAATCAGATTAAAAAGATTACAGCCGGAAAATTACAGCTGCGTCTGAAAACAACTAAAGAAAAAGACGAGCTGAATGAACTTGCCCAAAATTTCAATGGAATGCTGCAAAGGCTTGAAAATTCTTTTGATTCGCAAAAACATTTTGTATCCAATATTTCACACGAGCTGAGAACTCCCCTGTCGGCTATTATTACGGAGCTGGAACTGGCCTCTGAAAAGGATAAAACCAAAGAAGAATATCAGGAAACCATCCGATATGCGCTGGAAGATGCCCGCAATATGGTAAAGCTTTCCAATAGTTTAATGGATCTTGCCAAAGCGAGCTATGACCCTAATGAGATTAGTTTTTCGGAAGTACGTCTTGATGAAGTGCTGCTGGAATCTTACACTAAAATCATAAAAGAAAATTCAGGATATAAAGTTTCATTGAACATAGAAGATTCGCTAGAAGAGCATCAGCTTATCATCCAGGGAAATGAATATCTTCTGCAGGTTGCTTTTAATAACCTTATTGACAATGCCTGTAAATATTCACCGGAACATACCTGCCTGATTGATGTAAGGACGAATTCGAAAATCCTTACAATAAGTTTTACCAATACAGGAAATACTATTCATGAAATAGATTTACAGCATATTTTCGAACCTTTTTACAGAAGCGAAACATCCAGACATGAAAAAGGTCATGGAATAGGGCTATTCCTTACCGAGAAGATTATTCTGCTCCATAATGCAAAAGTCAACGTTGTATCAGAACATAAAGAGATAACTTTTACGGTAGAGTTTATGATTAGCTAATGTATCAAAACCTCGTTCAAATTTATTTGAATCTTAATCTTTAAGGATAAAGGTTTAAAAAATTCAGTCCTTACTCATGAGACAGCGATTTTTTATTGAAAACAGTAGTTCCTATACTCGCCGCAATCACACAGCCAATAGAAATCCATTGTAAAAAAGACAGTTTTTCGGAAAGAAAAACCAGTCCTGAAAATGCGGCAAATGCGGGTTCCAGACTCATCAGAATACTGAAGGTTTTTGCAGGAAGCCTTTTCAACGCCATAATTTCCAACGAAAACGGCAAAGCACTTGAAAGAATAGCAACTCCAAGTCCTTTCACAAAAATAGCAGGGGTAATATTGAAAACTGCTCCATCCCAGATCGTAAAAGGTATGATTACCATGCTTGCAAATATCATCCCGGTAGTAACTGCATCTTTTCCGTCCATTATTTTGGAGACCTTTCCTCCCATGATGATATAAACAGCCCAGAACATGCCTGCCAGAAAAGCAAGACCAAGACCTGTCAAATCTACATGATCACTCTGCCACGGAACAATCAGTAAAATTCCCACACAAGCCAGTAATGCCCATACGACATCCAGCAGTTTACGGGACAAAGCCAGAGCAAGAAATAAGGGTCCGGCAAATTCCACAGTAACCGCCAGCCCCAAAGGAATCCTTTGAATCGCCATATAAAAAATAAGGTTCATTGCTGCCAGTCCGATTCCGTATAGGGCACAGTATTTCCATTTCTGCCTGTCAAATTGTAGAAATTTCGGACGGTTAATCAAAGTAAGAAGAACAGCAGAAAGTACAATTCTTAAAGTAACCGTACCAATAGCACCAATGGCAGGAAAAAGCTGCTTAGCAATGGAGGCCCCGCCCTGCACACAGATGATCGCTAAAAGCGTAGCTGGTATTGCTATGTTTGATTTTTTCATTTCTACAATATATAGTTCAAAAAGATTTTGGAAAGAAGTCTCCGGGATTAAAGCAGCTCTTATTTTATATGATAAACCCAAAAAATTCATCAGGTAAAACAGGCTCCCCAAATGTATTGAATTTTTACATTTTATAATGGGTACAGTTTTCATTTATTAACAGGACTTAATAAATCACTATTTTTTCTTTTTTGTTGTATACTTAAAATAAGAAAACATCTTTCTAATGATTTTCTAATAACATTCTAAAGCTTTTCTAACGGTAAAAAAAGCCTGTCATCTTTACTTTTGCACAGTAAAAAACAAAGCATATGGACTCAGATCCTTACAGTAATTATCAATCTTAAAAGCTTTAGTTGTACCACTTTTCCCGTACAGCAGCAAAGCTTTATAAAAACAGGAAAAGTTATGAATACCTTTGAATTCACCCTTCGCTTACTCACTGCATGCTGCCTGGGAGCCGGTATTGGCTTCGAAAGACAGTGGCGTAAAAAAAATGCAGGTCTCCGTACCAATACACTCGTATGCATCGGCTCTGCAGCTTTCGTCCTGATAGCCATAAGAATTGGTGGCGATGCAGCCGGAAGAATCACTTCTTATATTGTCAGCGGCATCGGTTTCCTTGGCGGCGGGGTTATCATGAAAGACGGCCTTACCGTAAGAGGACTCAATACAGCAGCTACACTATGGTGTTCAGCAGCCATAGGCGCATTGTGTGCTCTGGGATATCCTGTAGAAGCGCTCATCACAGTTCTCTTTATTGTCTGTGTCAATATATTCCTGAGACCTACTCTATCCTCTCAGAAGGAAACCAGAGGCAAAAAATGGCTCAGCACCAAGAAAAATAACAAAGAAAAAGTAAAAATCAGCAATAGCACTCAATTGTATTAAAGTCATGAAAAAAATAATCTTAAGAAGTATCATTTTCTTTGCAGTTTCCTGTAAAGAAAATACACCTCAGCAAAATAAAGGTCCGGAAATCATTACTCAGGGAATCCAGATTACCATCCCGGAAAGCAATCCAGTTTTCAAAAAAATTAAAACGCAGGTTGTTACCGAACAGGACCACAGTGATGGTGTGGTTTCAGCAGGAACAATCCAGGCAATTCCTAATCATTATGCAGAAATTGCCAGTCCTTTTTCCGGAAGAGTTACCAGATCGTTTATTCAGCTTGGACAAAATGTTTCAGCAGGAAGTCCGCTTTTTGAAATCCTTTCTTCAGATTACTTTTCTGTTCAAAAGGATTATACGGACGCACTGAATGAGGTACAGCTTGCGGAAAAGAATTACAGGCGCCAGCAGGATCTCGTAAAACATGGAGTCGGTATTCAGAAAGAACTGGAAGAAGCGGAAACCGATTTTAAAAACAAAAAAACCTCCCTCTCCAATACTTCTTCTGCCTTAAAAGTGTATAGCAGCAAAGGTGGAGGTATCGGAAGCCCTCTTGTTGTAAGAGCTCCTATCAACGGAGAAATTATTTTAAACAAACTTGTAACCGGTCAGTATCTGAAAGGAGATGCCGATCCGGTAATGATCATCGCAGAATTATCCAAAGTCTGGATTTCCGGTGATGTAAAAGAAAAAGACATCAGATTTGTCCATTCCGGAGATCAGGTTTCTGTAAAGGTAAGCGCCTATCCCGACAGAAATATTACCGGAAAAGTTTATCATATCAATGAAACCGTAGACGAAGATACCCGAAGTATAAAAGTCCTTATTGAATGTGATAACCCTGACAGAAAGCTAAAACCGGGTATGTACGCAACAGTTAACTTTTCAACAACGCCTGAAAAAGCAGTAATGATTCCGGTTACAGCCTTAATGCAGCAGGACAGCGCTCAATATGTCTGGGTAAAAACCGGTAAGAACCAGTTTACCAAACGTTCAGTGACAACAGGAGAAACCGACCAGAAAACAGTCAGGATCACATCAGGCTTACAACCCGGAGAAACCATCATGACTGAAGGAGGAATTTATATGCCGGATGCGAAATAATCTAAATGAAAAACTATGAAGAAATTACTTACACTCTCCATACAGAAGAGATGGCTGATGCTCTCCCTCTTCCTTTTACTTGGATTCTTCGGGTATTATTCATGGACCAGATTATCCATAGAAGCCTACCCTGATATTGCCGACGTAACTTCCCAGGTAGTAACACAGGTTCCGGGGCTGGCCGCTGAAGAAGTGGAACAGCAAATCACCATTCCTTTGGAAAGATCCCTGAACGGTCTACCGGGAATGCATGTGATGCGAAGTAAAAGTACCTTCGGACTATCCATTATCACTATCGTTTTTGATGATGGTATAGATGATTACTGGGCAAGGCAGCGTATCCAGGAAAGACTGACGGATGTGGAGCTTCCTTATGGCGCACAACCCGGATTAGATCCCCTTACCTCTCCTATCGGCGAAGTCTACCGTTATATCATTGAAAGCAACAACCACAGTCTGCGGGAATTGACGGATTTACAAAAGTTTGTAATCATTCCGCGCATCAAACAGGTTTCAGGAATTGCTGATGTCACCAATTTCGGAGGAATTACCACCCAATTCCAGATTGAGCTGGATCCGCATAAGCTTGAACAATACGGACTGTCACTTTCTGAAGTTACTGAAACAATTTCCAAAAATAACGTGAGCGCCGGAGGAAGCATGCTTCCCCGTGGAAATCTTGCCTATGTAATCCGTGGAATAGGTTTGGTAAAAGATTTAGATGATCTTGGAAAAATTGTAGTCAAAACCCAAAACGGAGTTCCGGTTTTCCTGAATGATGTAGGAACATTAAAATACGGGAATCTGGAAAGGAAAGGAATTCTTGGCTACACCGACAGAAACCGCAATTATTCTGAAAGTGTGGAAGGAATCGTACTTTTATTAAGAGGTCAAAATCCTTCACAAGTATTAGAAGGGGTGCATGAAGCTATTGAAGAACTGAATAATGAAACACTTCCTGCCGGAGTAAAAATTCATCCTTTCCTGGACAGAACAGATCTTGTAAAAACAACGCTTACTACAGTTTCTCATACCCTTACCGAAGGAATTGTATTGGTTATTATTGTGCTGATTGTATTTCTTGGAAGCTGGCGTGGAGCGTTGTTGGTGGCGATTACCATTCCGCTTTCTTTATTATTTGCTTTTATATTAATGCATTTTACCCATATTCCGGCCAACCTTCTTTCACTGGGAGCTATTGATTTTGGGATTATTGTAGACGGAGCCATCGTTATGCTGGAAACCATTCTGAAGAAACGGGAAGAAAATTCAGAACAAACTCTGGAAGAAAAGACCATTACCCAAAAAGTGATTGAAGTAGCCAAACCTATTTTCTTTTCAACCATTATCATCATTACCGCCTATCTTCCCTTGTTTGCTTTTGAAAGAGTAGAGAAAAAATTATTTACCCCCATGGCTTTTACAGTAGGATATGCGCTATTGGGAGCACTTGCAGTAGCATTGCTTCTGATTCCGGGATTGGCTTACGTCATTTATCGCAAACCACAGAAGATTTATCATAATAAATGGCTGGAAAAGCTAAGTACAGCCTACGGAAAGAGCATTGAAAAAATAATGCAGACCCCCAAAAGAGTGATCATTCCTATTGTGATTGTCCTGGTTTCTGCCGGAGTTCTCTCCTATCATGTAGGAAAAGACTTCCTTCCGGAGCTGGATGAAGGTTCCATCTGGCTTCAGGTACAGCTGCCACCCGGAATTTCTTTAGCCCAATCAAAAGAAATGAGTGATACCTTACGTGCCCGCACCTTGAAACATCCTGAAATTACGTATATGATGGTTCAGGCAGGACGTAATGATGATGGTACCGACCCATGGACAGCTTCCCATTTTGAAGTTTCTGTCGGAATAAAACCTTACAGCGAATGGCCGGCAGGAAAAACCAAAGCAGACCTCATCAAAGAACTGGCAGCTGATTATAAAGATATGCCGGGATTTACCGTAGGTTTTTCACAGCCTATGATTGACGGAGTTATGGATAAAATTTCCGGAGCTCACAGCGAACTGGTAGTAAAGGTGTATGGAGAAGATTTTAAAGAAACCAGAAGAATTGCGGAAAATGTATTGTCAACTTTACATAAAATTCCGGGTTCGGCAGACCTTGCCATTGATCAGGAACCGCAATTGCCGCAATTGCAGATTATTGCCAACAGGGACAAGATTGCTCAGTACGGTTTGAATGTAGCCGATGTAGCCGATCTTATTGAAGTGGCATTAGGAGGAAAAGCCATTTCCCAGATCTTTATCGGCAATAAGGTATATGATATTTCATGCCGCTATACCGAAGACAGCCGTGATACTCCTGATAAAATCGGAAACCTGATGCTGACCTCAGCTTCCGGAGCGAAAATTCCTTTATCACAGGTGGCAGAAGTGAAACTGAGTACCGGTGAAAGCACGATTACCCGGGAAATGAATAAACGACATCTTACGGTAAAGCTGAATTTGAGAGGTACTGATCTTTCTTCTTTCCTGAAAAATGCACAGGATAAAATTGAAAAAGATATTCAATACGATCACGAGAAATACCAGATCAAATGGGGCGGACAGTTTGAAAATCAAAACAGAGCGTATTCAAGGTTAGCATTTATCGTTCCATTGGCATTAGCCATCATGTTTCTTCTGTTGTATGGTGCATTTGGAGATTTCAGACAGGCATTGGTTCTGATGTCTATTGTTCCATTGGCATTATTTGGCGGAATGCTGGCTCTCAATATAAGAGGCATGTCTCTGAATGTATCTTCTGCAGTAGGATTCATCGCTCTCTTTGGAGTTGCTATTCAGAATGGAGTTATTATGATTTCTCATATCAACGATTTACGTAAAAAAGGATATGAACTGAAACAGGCAGCCATCAAAGGTGCAAAAGACCGTTTCAGACCAGTACTGATGACCGCAACGGTTGCCGTAATCGGATTATTTCCGGCATCATTGGCTACAGGAATCGGTTCCGATGTACAGCGTCCACTGGCAACAGTTATTGTTTACGGACTGATGTTCTCTACTATTTTAACCCTATTTGTGCTGCCGGCTATTTATTTTATGGCTGAACGCCGAAGCGAAAAACAAAATTTAGAATCAAATGAAAATTAAAGTTCATATTATTATATTATCTGTAATAGTATTCAGCATTACGGGTATTAAGGCACAGGAAAAAGAGTTTTTACCATTTGAAGAATACCTGAGTCTTGTCGGAAATAAAAATCTGGGCTACGCTTCTCAGAAATATAACGTAAGTATGGCCGAAGCTGCTATCCAGACGGCTAATATGTTTCCTGATCCTCAACTGGAAATGGAAACCACCAATAACGGAGTGAAGCAGAATATGGGCTATGTCTATGGTGCTTCCATCGGCTGGACGCTTGAATTGGGTGGTAAAAGAAAAGCCAGAGTTAATCTCGCCAGAAACCAATTGGAGCTTAGCAAGATACAACTGCAGGATTTTTTCAGGAATCTCCGTGCAGACGCCAGTTTAGGATATATTGATGCTTTAAAATCTAAAGCTTTGCTTGAAGTACAGCAGGATTCTATAAAAACATGCAGCAACTGGCAAAATCTGACAGTATTCGTTACCGATTAGGGACTATATCATTAGTCACTTCGAAACAGAGTAAGCTTGAAGCTGCCTCTCTGCTTAATGAAGTATATCAGGCTGAAAGTGCGGAAGACCAGGCTCTCACCAGTTTGTCTGTATTCCTTGGAGACAGCAAAATAACAGGCAGAGATGTTACCGGAGACTTTAATGCCTTCAACAGAGACTTCAGCATTGATGATCTGATTCTTCAGGCATTGAATGAAAGAGCAGATTTATTGGCAGCCAGACAAAATACCGAAGTTGCCAAAAGCCAGATCAACCTTGAAAAAGCCAACCGTGTTATAGACTTAGGCATCAGTGCCGGAGCAGAACGGCACACCGAAGCCATCAATGAAATTGCTCCTTCCCCAACCGTAAATGCTGTCAAAATGGGTATTAGTATTCCTTTGAAATTTTCCAACAGAAGAAATGCAGGATTAAAAATAGCAGAAATGGCCCATTCTCAGGCAGAAGTTGAATACAAACAGATTGAACAGGGCATAAAAGCCGAAGTAATGCAGGCTTATCAACAATATACAGCCACCCAGAAACAGCTCAGGCAATTCCATAACGGAATGCTTACAGAAGCACAAAGTATTCTGGAAGGGGTTACCTACAGCTACAAAAGAGGAGAAAGCTCTATTCTTGAAGTCCTGAATGCCCAGAGAACCTATAACAATGTTCGAAAAGATTATTATCAGGCTCTTGCGGATAATGCAGCCGCCCTGATTGAGCTTGAACGTAAAGCAGGAATCTGGGATATTCATTTTTAGAATGGAAGAGGGAAGCTGGAGGATGGAAGTTCCGGATGCCGATGGATAAACACACACCATTTAATCAAAATACTTATTCTTTTTAGCAGGAAAAAGGAAGCCGAAAGGGAATTCTGGAAGTTTATGAATGGCTATTTGAAAGCTCTATTCACTTTTTAATAATCAAAAATATTTATCCTGAATGAACAATCAGAAGTTATAACACCAATACTACCTCCAGCTTCCAGCTTTTATCTTACAGCTTCCGCATTTACGGATAGAGGATTAAGTCCGGATGCCGATGGATAAATACACACCATTTAATTAACTTTTTAAGTTTAAAAAATACTTCCTTATTTTTAGCAGGAAGAAGGAAGCCAGGAGAGGGAATTCTGGAAGTTTATGAATAGATATTTGAAAGCCCTATTCACTGTTTAATAAACAAAAATATTTATCCTGAATGAACCATCAGAAGTTATAACACCAATACTACCGCCAGCTTCCATCCTCCATCTTCCAGCATAAAAAAAGCTCTGAAATCGGTCTGATTTCAGAGCTTTTTTATCTCTTATACTGCGATTCATAAATTCCGATCCAGTCTTCAGGAGTCATTTTCTGACTCAGTTCAGCAATCAGCTCAAAAGGAATATCTTCCACTTTTTTGAAACGGACACAGGATTTACCCATATCCAGCTTTTTCTTCGAATATTTGGGGTATTCTCCTACGAACCAATCCAGCAGTTCCGGTTTTGAATACAGTCCCATATGATAGAGTGCTATAAAATTCTTCTGGGAAGCAAGGTTGATAAAAGGCAGTGGTGCCCCGGGAGCACAGTGATATCCCGCCGGAAATGTTGCCAACGGTACTACCCAGCCTATCATTCCGTAATTTGTAGCTTCTTCAAAACCTGTCGGAAGATTTTTATTCACTGTATCAAAAAGTTTTTTAAAAGCTTCCTGTCTTTCTTCAGGAATTTTTGAGATATAATCTTCTATAGAAACTGACTGGATCTGCATATTGTAATTTTTCTGAAACTGGTTAAATATAATAATTTCATCAATATTCTCGATAATATTTTTCCAGTTATGATTTAAACTGGTCATAAAAAAGACAGCCACACGGATGTGGCTGCCTACAGAAATTATTAACTCAAAAAATTTTATTTTTTAATGGCTTTTACTGTTGATTTTGAACCGTCTTTAAAGTTCATCGTCACTAAGTATAGGCCGGCATTCAATTCTCCTAACTGAAGCTCTGTATTCGGATTGTCAATAGTTTTCACTACTCTTCCTGCTACATCTGTAACTGTTACAGATTTTACATCTTTGATATCCGCAATATGCAGAACATCTTTGAAAGGATTCGGATATACATTCACTTCTTTTTTCTTAACAGATGTTTCAGCGGTGGCTAAATTAGACTGTGTAAGAGAAAAATCATCAAATCCCATATAATAGGGCTCTGTTGTTGTATTGAAAGCTTTAATTCCAAATGAATAATCACCGGTAGACGCTGGTGTATACGAAACCGTAACTTTATTATAAGCAGTACTATTACTTCCTCCTGCAGCTGTTTGATCAGACGTAATAAATGTTGTTAAGCTGGTGGCTCCTGTTGCGGTTTGTCCATTATTTACCAATACTTCATTTTGCCAGCCTGTATAGCCGTCTCCTACCCAATAGAAAGTGAAATCATAGGAAGTCCCGGCAGTTAAAGTAAATGTAGGGGTCCATAAATAAGCAGCATTGCTATATGGATAATAGATCGTCAGATAATTGGGAGCAGATTTAGGATCATTATATCCTTGCTGGGAAGCATTTGCTGAAGTAAAGTTATAGGAAGATGAAGTTCCACCCGGAGTTTGTTTCCAGCAACTTGGAATGACAGCAGACCCTATATTCGTCATTGCATCAAAATTTTCGCTCCAAGGTAATGTAGTTGGAAGACAAGGAGTTGTAAATGATACAGGAACTTCAGACCAGATGCTCTTATCAGCTGCACTACAGTTAGATCTCACCCATGCATAATATGTTGTGGATGGCTGCAATCCGCTTATCGGTGCAGAAGTTGTTGTAGACGTTGCAGAGTTTGCACCATTTAAAACAGTGGAAGCATCAGGTGCAGTATTGTTGGTACTGTAGTACACTTCATATCCGCTTGCAGGAACTGAAGATGGTGCTGTCCATCCGATTGTTGCTGAATTCACAGCCACATTGGATGATGTAACTGCAGTTGGCTCAACGCAGGAAGGAATATTCTGAACCGTAATATTATCAATATAAATAGAACGTGAAGTACCTCCTAAACCATGCTTAAATGCTAGCTGCAAATCGGAACCTGCAGGAATATTTACCGTATACTGGGTGTGCGTAGTTGTCAAAGCGATAGGAGAACCTATTTGTGTAAAAGATGCCGGATCTGCGGGGTTTGATAGCGTCCCCACCAATAATGTATAATTACTTCCGCCGCTTTTTGCATAAAATCTTACACGCTTTGTTCCATCTGAAAGGTTTATAGTAGGAGGCGCAACTAACATCTGACTACCTGTAGTGGCACTTGAATTGGTCATATAATAAGCATTAGGTGCTGAATAGTTACTGGATGTTGTTACATATCCATAGCCCGCAAATGATGCACTTTCAAGATATGCCCAGCAGCTTGGAGCATTGTTGTTGGTGCTCGAACCAGTACTGGTCGTATCAAAGTTTTCTGTATACGGAACAGTGAACGTAGAACACGCTGTTTTAAATGTTCCTGCAAAAGACCATACACTTTGGCCGGTGGCAGTATTACAGTTGGATCTTACCCAATAATAGTAGGTTGTATTTGAATTAAGACCTCCAATAGTAGTACTTGTACCTGTTACTCCCGGATAAGTAGGCGTTGCTGAGCCTGCCGGTGTTGTGTTTGAAGTACTGTGGTATACATCATAACTGGCAGCACTACCTGTCCATGAAACTAAAGCAGAATTAGCTGTAATTCCTGAAACGGCCTGTAATACAGGAGGAGCACAATCTGAATAGGCGTCTGCCGAAAAAGCAAAAATATTCGGTATACCTGAACCACTTACTTTGGTCACCATCACGCTTTGTATAGGTTTTGCCTGGTTGGCTGCATCTATTGCCAATTCACTTTGATATAATCTTGGATTGGTTCCGCCTTCAGGAGATGGAACATCATCACCAGCAGCGGGAGTGGCCCCCGGCTTTTTAACCCTTCCTATTCCCTGTATGGCAAAATTAGATCCATTATACCAGTCTGCAAGACTGATACTTGAAAACGTCTGTGAACTGCCATCTGTAAAATTTACCACTACACTTACCGTAGAAGTACCGCTTCCGCTTACCGCAAGCATATACAGCTTGGTGGCCGCTTTGGGAGTTGTAAATGCCAGAGTTCCGGCATCATTTATTGCAGCCAGCCTTAAAGAATTGTTTGCATTCAAACTTGCTAACTGAAAGCTCAATCCGGGAGTGGTTCCCACTACGGAATTAATAACGCCATCAACAGGAATACCATACGTAATAGCGGCACTTGTGGAGGTCAGCTGAAAGTCTTTAGCTACAAAAGCGTAAGATACTCCATCTACGTCATTGTTTGTAGTAATTGTTGAAGAACCTATCCCGTTTGCAATCACATCAGCGGTAAAGCCTGAGGAAACCGGCATAGTTTGATAATTCTGAGCCATCATAGCCGTGGCTGAAAACAGAGCAATAGCGGGTATTACTCTAGAAAATAAATTTATTACCATTTTAATCACATTTGTGGGGAAATTTAGTAAAAATTTCAATACAAAAAAGTTTTTTTTTAGATAAAAATTAATATAATATTGAAAACAGCTAAATATTAATATTCCAGCATTCCAAAATTATCAACAGTAAAAAAAATTAAAAAAACAGTACCCCGTTTCTTAATTGACTCATAATTTTATTATTGAGAAATTAAACCTTATTTTTGTCATACAAATTTTTGAACAATGCCGAATATTTCAAACAGAGCACTGCATATGCCGCCATCGCCGGTAAGAAAACTGGTTCCCTTTGCGTTACAAGCAAAACAGAAAGGAATAAAAGTATATCACCTTAATATCGGGCAGCCTGATATTGAAACTCCGGAAAATGCTTTAAATGCTTTAAAAAACATCGATTTAAAAGTATTGGAATATGCGCTTTCTGAAGGTAATATTGAATATAGAAAAGCCCTTACTGAATATTATCATTCATTAGGTTTCTCAGATCTTACCCCTGATAACTTCATTGTTACCAACGGAGGTTCTGAAGCTCTTAACTTCGCGATTTCCACTTTATGTGACGAAGGCGATGAAGTGATTATTCCTGAGCCTTATTATGCAAATTACAATGGCTTTACCAGCACTTTTGATGTGAATGTTGTAGCTGTACCTTCTACAATTGACACGGGTTTTGCTTTGCCTCCTATTGAGGAATTCGAGAAAAAAATTACAGAAAAAACAAGAGCAATTATCATCTGTAACCCGGGAAACCCTACAGGATATCTATATACCCGTGAGGAGCTTCAAAAGCTTGCAGAAATTGCCTTAAAATATGACATTGTAATCATCTCTGATGAAGTATACAGAGAATATGTATACGATGGAAAACAGCAGATATCAATGCTTGATTTCCCTGAATTGGCTGAAAACTGTATTATCATCGATTCAGAATCCAAGCGTTATTCTATGTGTGGGGTAAGAATCGGATGTATGGTGACACGTTCCCATAAGATCCGTAATGCTGCCATGCTTTTTGCACAGGCAAGATTAAGCCCGGTTCTTTTAGGACAGATTGCAGCAACAGCGGCACACCAGAACGACGGTCCTTATATCAGAGCGGTAAGAGAAGAATATACCCACAGAAGGAATGTATTGGTAGATCTTTTAAATGCTATTCCAGGCGTTATCTGCCCTAAGCCGAGAGGAGCTTTCTACTGTGTTGCTGAACTTCCGGTAGACGATACTGAAAAATTTGCACAGTGGCTGCTTGAAAAATATTCCCTGAATAACGAAACCATCATGGTTGCGCCTGCAGGAGGGTTCTACAGCGATCCTGAATTAGGTAAGAAACAGGTAAGAATTGCCTACGTGCTGAAAGAAGAAGATTTAAAGAGAAGTGCTGAAATTCTTAAAGAAGCTCTAAAAAAGTACAGAGAAGAATTCAGTCTGTAAAATAAACCCTATGCCGACAACAAAAATAATATATCTGAAAATTCTGTTTTCGATTCTTTTGCTGTCGGCATTTTTTTCATGTGATTCCAAAAAAGCGGAACCATCTGTTTTCCACAAAAGTCCGCATGAGATCACGTTGATAAGTGTCTCTGATATCGGTGGAAATCTTGGAAATTACAGGATTATCAAAGCCACAAAAGATTCTGTTTTTGTAGAAAAAGGGATGACAGCCAATAAGACCCATAAAGAATGGGTATCTGCCATTAATCCCGAAACCTGGAAAAAGCTTGTATCATCAGTCAATATTGTAGATCTTGACCATATAAAAAGTTCTCCCAGCCGGCAGTCTGCAGACGGAATGGATGAAACCTTCCAGATCCGGACTCCCAAAAAGTCGCATATCTATGTGAATGCGTATGCGGATACTTTACACTACAAGCAGCTACAACAACTTAAAGAACAATTAGACCATATTCTTCCCAAAGAATACCAATAAAACATGCAGGAAAATTTTTCATTAAAGCCTTATAATACATTTGGTGTTGAAGCCAAAGCCCGGTATTTTACTGAAGTCAATACCATTGATGAATTAAAAGAGGCACTTATCTTTGCAAAGAACCAATCCCTTCAGCTTCTGTTTTTAGGAGGCGGAAGTAATATTCTTCTTACCAAAAATTTTGAAGGTCTTGCCATCAGACTTAATTTAAGAGGTATTTCCGAAGAAAGCATCAACGAAAACGAAGTATGGGTAACTGCAAAAGCAGGTGAAAACTGGCATGAATTGGTGATGCACTGTTTACAGAGAAATTATGGCGGACTTGAAAATCTTTCTTTGATTCCCGGAAATGTAGGGACTTCTCCGATGCAGAATATCGGAGCTTATGGAACCGAAATCAAAGATATTTTTGTAAGCTGCCAGGTATTGGATTTAGAAAGTCTTGAACTTATAACTTTCAATCTTGAACAGTGCAGGTTCGGTTACAGGGATTCTATTTTCAAACAGGAAGGGAAAGGCAGATACGTTATTCTGGAAGTTACTTTTAAACTGACCAAAAAAAACCACCATATCAAAACCGAATATGGAGCTATCCAATCTGAGCTGGAAAAACTCGGCATTAAAAATCCTACCATACAGGATATTTCCAAAGCGGTCATTAATATCAGGCAAAGCAAACTGCCGGATCCTAAAGAAATCGGAAACGCCGGAAGTTTTTTCAAGAATCCAACCATTCCTTTGGCTCAGTTTGAAATACTGAAGCAAAAGTTTGAAAATATTCAGGGTTATCCAAATGGTGACATGGTAAAAGTTCCTGCCGGATGGCTGATTGAACAATGCGGATGGAAAGGAAAGCAAATCGGGAATGCAGCTTCACACCAACTGCAGTCTCTGGTAATCATCAATGCAACAGGAAATGCTACCGGAAAAGAAATTTTTGATTTTTCTACAGAGATCATTAATTCTGTGAAAGAAAAGTTCGGGATAGAACTTGAACGGGAAGTGAATATTATTTAATCTAAAAATAGGTAAAGCTGTATTCATTTTGAGTACAGCTTTTTTTATCTGTTGGATAAACGGTGAGGTTTCTATAAAAATTAATCAGAATCAATTCATATCTAGTCTCCGGAAAATCATTATTTTAGCTAAAAATTACAATTTGTGATGAAAATAGCTATTCTTGGAGCCGGAAACATGGGACTTTCTTTTTCAAAATCATTTTTGAAATATGAACTGATCAAACCTGAACACCTTCACCTTATTATCAGAAATCATGAAAAAATCTCCAAAATAGCTGAAGAGTTCCCGAAATCTAAAATTTCCACTTTTGACGAAGTAAAAGATATTGATGCCGATTTGATTATCATCGCAGTAAAACCTCAGGATTTTCAAACGGTTGCCCAGAATATTCAATTTACGTTAAGAGAAAACCAGATGGTTTTATCCATCATGGCCGGAATCAATATTGAGAAAATTCAGAAATTACTGAATCACCCGCTTGTGGTACGGGCAATGCCCAACTCTCCTACCCTTCTGGGAATGGGAATCACAGGCTATACTGCTGCAGATGGAATTTCCTTCAGCCAATTAATCAATATAGAAAGGTTGCTGAACAGTACCGGAAGATCAGTGTATCTGGAAGAAGAAAATCTTCTGGATGGAGTTACTGCTCTTTCAGGAAGTGGCCCGGCCTATTTCTACTATATCATTGATGCAATGATTAAGGCTGGTATTGAAATGGGAATTGAGGAAAATCTTTCCAAGCTTTTTGTAAAACAGACCATGTTGGGTGCTTATCATTTAATCAATAATTCAGAAAAAAATCTGGAAGAACTTATTAAAGATGTAGCATCTAAAGGCGGAACTACTGAGGCCGCTTTAAAAACATTCGAAGACCACAGTTTCAAGGAAATTCTGAAACAGGGAATTCTGAACGCGGAAAAGCGTGCGAAGGAACTTAATCGCTAAACCTCTTTTCAATCATCCTGCAGAACACCCATCCCAGATATACTCCAAAAGTATTCAGGATGATATCGTCTACCTCAAATATTCCCATTCTTGTAAAGTACTGGAGCGCTTCAACAATAACGATATATGAGACAAAACCAAATATCAGCGGCTTCAGTTTTTTCAGTTCGGGAATCATCCAGCCCAGAAATCCAAAAGGGATAAACATTATTATATTTCCCAAAACAATCTTTACAGTATCTATTGCTTTATTGTGGTCCCGGATAAACTTTATTGTAGAAAAAAAAGGTTCTACCGTAATAAGGTTTTCCTCGTACTGAAATCTACCCATTCCTAAAAACATCAGATAGAGCAAAAACAAAGCATATGGAAAAATAATGATTTTATATATTTTCTTTAACATTGAACTGCTAATATATTCATTTCAAAAACATTAAATTTGTGTTTAAAATAATTTAATGAAATACGTTCTACTTACACTTATTTCAGCAATGCTGCTGTCGGTTTCATGGCCAACTTATGGAGTTCCGTTTTTTATCTTTTTTGCCCTTGTTCCTCTTTTGATGATGGAACATGGAGTTTCCAAATTTTCAGATTATAAAAGGAAAAGCTGGGTTGTCTTCGGACTATCTTACGTATGCTTTGTGATCTGGAATGTAGTCACTACAGGATGGCTGTACGGCTCAAAGAATCCTGATGGAAGCCATTCCCTGATGGCTGTTTTATTCCCCGTAATGGTAAATTCTTTTTTATATGCCTTAGTGTTCCAATGCTATCACTGGTACAAAAATGCTCAGGGAACCTATTGGGGATTAGGATTTTTGATCGCCATCTGGATGAGTTTTGAAAAATTTCATTTGGGATGGGAATTAACATGGCCGTGGCTGAATCTGGGGAACGTATTTTCAGACTACCCGAAATTGATCCAGTGGTATGACACTTTAGGAGCAACCGGAGGGAGTTTCTGGATTCTTTTGATTAATGTTTTGATTTTTTACACAGTAAGAACCTGGGAAGCCGGAAGAAAAAGAAAAGATTTGATTAAAAATTCGGCTATCGCTGGAGCTTTAATTGTTCTTCCCATGATTATTTCAGTCATTAAATACAATAATTTTGATGAGAAACCATCCGGCCAGGTTAATGTATTGATGCTTCAGCCTGATCTTGATCCTTATGCTGAAAAATATTCGAAAGACAGTCTGGCCATAGAACAGGATTTATTAGCTCTTGCTGAAAAAAATTCTACCGGTAAAATTGATTATTATATTGCACCGGAAACAGCTCTTCCGGGGAGAGGATCTGTTTCTGAAACAGCTTTTGAAAAGAGCCTTCTTTTAAACAATATCAAAGGATTCTTGTCCGGTCATCCAGGATCTGTTTTTGCAACAGGAATTTCTTCACACCGTTTTTATTATAATCCTGCTGATCTGCCCAAAGAAGCGTATCAGATCAACAGCGGTGTTTGGGTGAGCAGTTATAATACCGCTATCCAGCTTATACCTAATGAGAAAGTACAGGCTTACCATAAAGGAAAACTCGTACCGGGTGTGGAAATATTCCCTTATATGAGTGTTTTAAAACCACTTTTAGGAGATGCCATGCTTAACCTCGGCGGCACTGTAGCCTCTTTGGGAACAGATAAGGAAAGGGTGGCCTTTTCAAACCCTTATAATAAAGGAAAACTAGCTCCTATCATCTGCTATGAAAGTATTTATGGCGAGTTTGTAACAGATTATGTGAAAAAAGGAGCCAATTTCTTAGCCATTATGACCAATGACTCCTGGTGGGGCGTTACAGAAGGACACAAACAGCTGTTATCTTATGCTAAACTAAGAGCCATTGAAACCAGAAGAGAAATTGCACGTGCCGCCAACAGTGGAATTTCGGCACATATCAACGCTAAAGGGGAGGTAACTGCTGATACTTTCTACGGCGACCAGACAGCCCTATTCGCGAAGGTAAACCTGTATGACAACATGACCTTTTATACAAGAGCCGGAGATCTTCTTTCAAGGTTTTCAATCTTTGCATTAGGATTTTTACTGTTTTATTATCTGATTGAATGGTTCAAAAAGAAAACAAAGAAGGCCTAGATCTTAAACACGAATAACACTATCTGCGATATTTAAAAATATTTTGAGCATACAAAAGAGAAAAGCCAGCTGGACGTCTGGCTTTTCTCATTGATAGAAGATGGAATTAATTCAATTACTTAATTGTAAGTTTCCTTGTGGTTATTTCATTTTTTATCTTCAGTTGTAACAGATATATTCCTTTAGGCAAATGAGAAACATCAATAGACTGATCTTCACTTACACTGATATTAAGTTTCCTCCCATCCATAGAATACATTTCAGCTTCTGAAACCTTTTCTCCTTTGATATAGACTTTATCTGATACAGGATTCGGATAGATGGCAACTTTTTTATCAGATTTGCTTTCTCCTGTTCCCAGCACACTTTGTGTAGAAGCGTCAGAATATACTTTTGCAGCATCAATAGATTTCACACTCCAGTACACATTTTGAATGGATGGATCAAGCTCAAGAAACCACGAAGGTGTTGTTACCACATATCGGGCAATATCATGAGCTCCCTGTTCAGATCCTACGCTAATTTCATAACGCAGTGCATTCACCGGAGTTTTATCATCTGAAGCTCCACTCCAGGTAAAAGTGAACCGGTTTCCGTTTTTAGTCAGATTCAATTGAGTAGGTGCTGTAGGTTTTGCGTTTGTTGCTGTTGCAGTATTTTTGAATACTTTAGTCAGGGATGGCAGATCAGACGAAGCCCAGTCGAATCCTCCCAATAAAACATCAAGATGATGGTTATTATTAAAATCAAAAAGCTGCACCAGCCCCGGACCTCCCAGTTCATTAATACCGGTTACTGTTCCTTCATTAAACTTATGATGGGAAACATCATATATATACGTTTTCACAACCGCATTGTAATTTTCATTTCCTGAAATAATAAAGTCGTAATAACCGTCATTATTAAGATCGCCCACGCTCAATGCTACATCAGAAATATCATTTACAGCAATTGTCTGCGGGGTCAAGGTGCCGGTTCCATCATTCATTAACACAGCAAAATATCCTTCGTCATTGGCATCCCTTCCTATCATTACAATATCCTGGAAACCATCTGCATTAAAGTCTGCATAATCTATTTTTCCTACTGCTACGGGAGCAAGATCCTGTGTATGAATCAGAACTCCTGCCTGGTTCATATATACTTTGGAAACGGGATCGCCATTGATATCTGACCCGATAATCACAAGATCCAGAAGGTTATCATTATTAAGATCTACCACTTTAAAGCTTCCCCCCTGAGTTCCGTCCACCCAGTTTTCCGTCATATCAAAACCAGCTCCTGTATTTGTATAATAATCCAAGCTATTGCCGAAGCCTCCTCCATGAGCATACTGAGTTCCATTAAGGGCATAGTCGGGTTTTCCATCGTGATTAAAATCAAAAACTTCCAGAGACCCATAAATTTTACCTGGTAATTCGGCTTCTTTTACAAATCCGGCCCCGGTATTTTTGAATCGGTACTGTTTATAATTAACAACATCCATATAACTGAGTCCTGTGGAAATAATATCCATCAGCCCGTCATTATTATAATCAATGAATCTGATATCGCCAAGATGCGTCACGGCAGTTCCCAGTCCTGCAAATGGCAGCAATGTTGTTCCATCATTCTGATATACTTCATTATAGGTACTGTCTACATTCCCATCACCATCAGAATCCACCGCTCCGTTAAGCACAATATCCGGCGTACCATTGTTATCTATATCTGCAATATCTGCTGCGGAATAATAAAAATTACTCATCCCGGTCTGGATCTCAGTAAAGTTCTGAGCCATCATACTGACAGGCCACATAGACAATACAATATAAATCTTCTTCATAGTTGTTTTTATTTAGATTAATTAAAAACAAAGATAGAATATTAAATTCTCCGGGTTAAAAAAAGCCTGTATGAAATATATCAGCACTGATTATCTGCTGTATCCCAAGGAATCTGCTATTTTAAAAATTCATGATTATTAATCAGTCACTTATTTACAAATATTTTCTAAAAGATTTGTCTATCTAAAAAATTCTTCGTTATTTTGCACTCTCAAATATTATACAAATAAGAACATCGAGATATGTCAAGAATTTGCCAAATAACAGGAAAGCGTGCAATGGTTGGTAACAACGTTTCTCACGCTAATAACAAAACGAAGCGTCGTTTTGAAATTAACTTATTAGAGAAGAAGTTTTACCTTCCAGAGCAAGATAAGCACGTAACACTGAAAGTATCAGCTCATGGATTGAGAGTGATTAACAAGATTGGAATCGAGGAAGCTATTGAAAGAGCTACTAGAAACGGATTGATTAAAAAGAATTAATAAATCATGGCAAAAAAAGGAAACAGAGTTCAAGTAATCCTTGAATGTACAGAGCACAAAGAAAGTGGTATGCCAGGAATGTCTAGATACATTTCTACAAAAAATAAAAAGAACACTACAGAAAGATTGGAATTGAAAAAATACAATCCTGTTCTTAAGAGATCTACCCTTCACAAAGAAATTAAGTAATTTATAAATAATAACTTACCATGGCAAAGAAAGTAGTAGCAACCCTACAAAGCGGTCAGTCTAAGAAAATGACTAAGGTAGTGAAAATGATTAAGTCTTCTAAATCAGGAGCTTATGTTTTCGAAGAAAAAGTAATGAATGCTGATGAAGTAGATGGTTATTTAAAAAAATAATCAGTACTTTATTTACAATATAAAAAACTACTCAGAATATGAGTAGTTTTTTTGTTATCTTAGTTTCATAAAAAACACTTTATGAAACAATTATTTATTTTACTTTCAGCCCTGCTACTTACGGGCTCTTCCTGTCATTCTCAAGCCCACTACAACAAAAGCAATTCTCCGGAGAATATAAAAATTATTATTTTAGGGAATGTTCAGGACGCCGGCTCTCCGCAGATCGGATGTCATAAAGAATGCTGTATGGATCTCTGGAAACATCCCCGGGAAGACAGGAAAGTAACATCTCTGGGAGTCATTGATGGAGAACTGCAGAAAAATTATATCTTCGATGCCAGCCCGGATTTCCCCAGGCAGCTGGAGCTGCTGATGGAGCATTCAGCAGTCCAGAAAAAGACAGTTCCTGATGGTATCTTCATCACCCACGCTCATATCGGACATTATACCGGTCTTATGTTTTTAGGAAAAGAAGGGATGAATTCCAAGGCTGTGCCTGTTTATACCATGCCCAGGCTTAAAAAGTTCTTTGAAAATAATGGACCATGGTCCCAGCTGGTCCGTTTGGATAATACAGTTCCCTATGAGATGCAGAATGAAGTGCCGATCCAGGTGAATTCCCATTTAGAGGTCACTCCTATACAGGTACCCCATCGTGATGAATATTCGGAAACGGTAGGTTTCATCATTAAAGGTCCTCACAAAAAAGCATTATTCATTCCGGATATTGATAAATGGAATAAGTGGAAATACAGCATCGCGGATTTTATAAAAAAAGTAGATTATGCATTTCTGGACGGCACATTCTATGATCCGGCGGAAATGGGGTACAGAAACATTGAAGACATCCCCCATCCTTTCGTTGTGGAGAGCATGGATCTATTTAAAAACCTGTCACCTGAATATAAAAAGAAAATTTTCTTCATCCACTTTAATCATAGCAATAAAATTTTAAATCCGGACAGCAAACAAAGTAAAGAGGTCATGGAAAAAGGTTTTAATATTGCACGGCTGGGAGATGAGTTTGAATTATAGCTATCATGAGATTCTTTCATCAGACTGCAATAAAACTCCTGATAATGAATATTAATAAATAAAAATAAACAGTACTTTGTTTACATATAAAAAAACAACTCCCGATTTGGGTAGTTTTTTTGTTATCTTTGCTCACCAGATTATTAATCAGTAAAGTATGAAAAAGATCCTTGTTCTGGCCTGCACAGTAACTTTTCTATTTTCATTCAGTCAGAAAACAATGAACCCTGCAGAATATAAAAGTTCGCCAAAAGTTTTCAATATAAAAGGATTATCCCAGTCGGTAAGTATTGATTGCGGAGATTCCAAAATGATTTTGTTATCCGGGCAGGTCCCTCTGGATTCGGAAGGTAACCTTGTTGGCAATACAATAGAAGAGCAGACCCGGCAGGTTTTCAAAAATATTGAAAACATCCTGAAAGAATACGGAGGAACAGGAAAAGATATTATCAAACTGGGAATCTTTACCACAGACATCAAAAAAACGGCTGACTTCAGAAAAGTAAGGGATTTGTATGTCAATCTTCAGAACCCTCCCGTAAGCACCCTTATGGAAGTGAGCAGGCTTTTCAGAGATGATATACTTATAGAAGTAGAAGCCACAGCAGTGATTAAAAATAAATAAGAATAAACTAAAACTATGAGTTGGTTTAAAAATATTTTCAAAAAAGAAGAAAAAGAAACCCTGGACAAAGGATTGGAAAAATCCAGTCAGGGATTCTTTGAAAAAATGACGAAAGCCGTAGTCGGTAAAAGCAAAGTAGATGACGAAGTACTGGATGACCTTGAAGAAGTTCTGATAGCTTCTGATGTAGGTGCCTCTACCACTATCAAAATCATTGAAAGAATTGAAGAGCGTGTTGCAAGAGACAAATATGTAGGGGTAAACGAACTGGATAATATCCTTCGTGAAGAGATTTCAGGATTACTGCTTGAAAACCCCCATGCCGGCACAGGAAACATTGATACTTCCAAAAAACCTTATGTCATCATGGTTGTAGGGGTAAATGGAGTGGGAAAAACAACGACCATCGGAAAACTTGCCCACCAATTCAAGTCAGAAGGTAAAAAAGTGGTTCTTGGAGCTGCGGATACCTTTAGGGCTGCTGCCGTTGATCAGCTTGTTATATGGAGTGAAAGAGTGGGTGTTCCTATTATAAAACAGGAAATGGGATCAGATCCTGCGTCTGTAGCTTTTGATACGGTACAAAGTGCTGTAGCTCAAAATGCAGACGTTGTCATCATCGATACCGCAGGAAGACTTCACAATAAGATCAACCTGATGAATGAGCTTTCCAAAATCAAAAGAGTAATGCAGAAAGTTATTCCTGACGCTCCTCATGAAATTTTATTGGTGCTTGATGGTTCCACAGGGCAGAATGCCTTCGAACAGGCAAAACAATTTACGGCCGCAACAGAAGTCAATGCTTTAGCAGTAACAAAATTAGACGGAACAGCAAAAGGAGGTGTGGTCATTGGGATCTCCGATCAATTCCAAATTCCGGTCAAATATATTGGAGTAGGCGAGAAAATGCAGGATTTACAACTTTTTAATGGTACGGAATTTGTAGACTCATTCTTCAAGAAAAGATGATTTATATCATGTTTTCCCGTATATTAGTAAACAAATCATTTTTAAATATTAACAATAAAAAATTTGAAACTATGGGAATTATAACATGGATCTTATTCGGTCTTATTGCAGGTGCTATTGCTAAAATGATCATGCCGGGAACTCAGGGAGGAGGATGGCTGATTACTATTATCCTGGGAATTCTGGGAGCTTTTATAGGAGGAGCTATAGGAGTTTACGTTTTACATTGGGGAGATGTCACTTCATTCTGGAATCCGAGAAGCTGGATTCTTTCAATCGGAGGTGCTTTAATCATCCTCTGGATTTACGGAATGGCAACAAGGAAGAGCTGATACTAACGCTGATAAAAAATAAAATCCCGGATCTGAAATTTCAGATCCGGGATTTTTGTATACAATATAATTTAGTTAGTTGTTGATTCTAATCTGATAAGGCATTTCCATTTTCACCTCAGACTGTAATTTCTTGTCTGTGATCTGCTGTAAAATTTCATAGTTAGATTTTCCTATCTTGTTTTTAATGATTCTTGCAGAAACATCTTCCTCATTCAGGTCTTTGAAGATCTGCTCAAACGGAGACATTTTCTTAGGGAAAGCTTCTACCTGGTATGATTTTAAGCCTGCCTTCTGTGCAGCAAACTTCACGGCATCAGTCAAAGTACCTAATTCGTCTATCAATCCTATTTGTTTTGCACGAGCCCCGCTCCATACTCTTCCACCTCCTACATTATCAATCTGCTCAAAAGTTTTCTTTCTGTTCTGCGTCACAAAATATACAAATCTCTTATAGGTACCTTCTACACTTCTTGTCATCATATTAACCCCATAAGGAGTTACTCCGTTTAATCCGGAATAATACATAGAGTTCGCATTGGTAGAAACAATATCTGCACGGATACCGTTTTTAGCAGCAATATCTTTATAATAAGGCATCACCCCGAACACTCCGATAGAACCTGTAAGCGTGTTGGGCTCTGAATAAATTTTATCCGCAGCCATCGCAACATAATACCCTCCTGATGCTGCATAGTCACCGAAAGATACTACCAAAGGTTTTTTCTTTTTCAGCTGCTGCAGTTCAAATAAGATTTCATCTGAAGCATTCGCACTTCCTCCCGGAGAATTGATTCTGAAAACAACGGCCTTCACTTTATCATCCTCCTGAAGCTTTTTAATATACTTTACATATTTTTCAGAATGAATATCATTATACTCATCTCCGTTATTAATAGACCCTGAAGCATAAAGTACAGCTATTTTTTCACCCGATTTATCTTCATCAGCATAAGAATTGATATAGCTTGTCAAAGAAATTTTATTCAGCTTTTCTTTATCTTTTACACTTAGTTTCGTCTTAAGAAGATCTTCGTATTCTGATTTCTGGATAAGTTTATCCGCAAGTTTATATTTTAAACTTTGTTCAGGGATCATTCCATATAAACTGTCTGTAATCGTTCTGAACTGAGCGGTATCAATTTTTCTTGAAGCAGCCATTTTATTGGAAGTGTTTTTCCAAAGGTCATTCAAAAGGGTACTTAATTGTTCTTTATTTTCAGGAGAAATATCATTTCTTAAAAAGGGTTCTACTGCAGATTTGAATTTACCGTGACGGATCACTTCAATACCGATTCCGTATTTATCAGCAAAATCCTTGAAGAAAGTAACCTCAGTGGAAAGTCCTTTTAATTCGATTCCTCCCGCAGGGTGCAGATAATATTTATCAGCCACAGATCCTAAATAATAAGCCGACTGTGATACTCCGTTTCCATAAGCATATACAAACTTTCCGCTTTTCTTGAAATCTTCAATAGCATTTCTAAGATCGTCAATTTGAGTAAGCCCTGCATTCAGATCATCAGCTTCTATACTGATTCCTTTAATATTATCATCAGTTTTTGCCTTATTAATAGCTTCCAGCGCATCATATATAAGGATACTTTTATTTTGGGCACCTATCCCGAACAGCCCCATCTGTTCCTCAGTAGGACTATCGATTATATTAGTCTTTAAATTAATCGTAAGAACCGAGTTCTTTTTCACCGCCACCGTCTTATCATTACCCATCGAACTAAACACAAGCATCGTAATGAAAAAGATGAAAAATAGAGCGCAAAGTATGATAATTGCTACTATATTTGCCAAAACATTTTTGAAGAAACTTCTCATAAATCAATCAATTTTACAATATGTCGCAGCATAAGGTCGTTTTGTTACTAGGAAGTAACTTAGGAGAGCAAAAAAAAAATGTAGAACTGGCATTGAAGAAGATCAGCGAAGCCGGAAATCACATTTCACAAACCAGCGAATTTTTAATGTCTGACCCTGTAGAGTTTGTAAGTTCCAATATTTTTTGTAATATTGCAGCAATAATATTCACGCACCTTTCGCCAATTCAACTGCTTGATTGTATTAAGAATATAGAAGTTGAGATGGGAAGAATTAATGATTCAAAAGTATCCGGAGGGTATACTGACAGGATTATAGACATTGATATCATTATGTATAATGAGTTAAATTTTAAATCAGAAAGATTAGAAATTCCTCATAGAAAGCATCTTTTTGAAAGAGACTTTTCCAGAATATTATTAAAAGATTTTATTTAAAACATAAAACATATTGTATGAAATTAGGTTTATTATTATTGGCTACGTCATTGCCAATTGCAGCTTTCGCTCAGAACAGCAGCACTACAGTAAACTCTTCCACAGAGTATCCTAATACATTCTCCTCAGGTTCCGCTAATGTACAACCCTTTGACAATAAAGCCAGACGTTTCAGAGACTGGTCTATTTCTGTTGGAGGAGGTCCTGCATTTATGGTACACTCCGATTTAAAATCTATCCGTAAGGATAAGACCAATTGGGGGTACAATGCATATGTAAGCGTAGACAAACAAATCACCCATGCATTTGCGCTAAGCCTTATGTATATGAGAGGAGAAACGAAACAGACAGCACAGCTTCCCGGTGCTGCAGGTGTAAAATCCGGAATAGCTACTGCAACAACACAATTTGACAATATCTCTTTATTGGGGGATATCAACTTCTCAAACCTATTCAGAAGAGTAGACAACCACTCTCCTTACAGATGGGCTTTCCACGGATACATGGGTATTGGGCTTCAGGGATTCAGAACATCACTACATGATAATGATGAATTCAGATGGAGCACTACCCCAAGAAGAACCCCGTTATTCATTAAGCAGGACATTGATATCAACTCGATCTTCTATCAGGGAGGTTTAGGAATAAAATATAATGTTTCAAAACTTATTGATGTTGAAGCAAGAACCATGTACATCATCAGTGGTGATGATGAATTTGATGGCGGCGGATGGGCAGATCCCAATGATTATGATCCTTCCACACCAGGTTCAAAATATAATATGCTGAACTCAAGAAGATCTGATAACGCCTGGACAGTAAGTTTAGGAGTATCTTTCAAATTAGGAAAGCAGTTATCGCACCTGGCATGGCATGATCCGCTTCAGGAAGCTTATTACAGAACCAGTGTTCTTGAAAATGCAAGTACCGATCTTGTTGTTTGCGAAAAAGGAGATGCAGATAATGATGGAGTATGCGATGACTGGGACAGACAGCTTGATACTCCTGCAGGGGCAAGAGTAGATGGCGCCGGTGTTGCTTTGGATATGGACCTTGATGGAGTTATTGACCTCTATGATAAGTGTGTAACGGTACCAGGACCTGTTGAAAATAATGGTTGCCCTGTTAAATAATTAAAAAAACATAAAATTCTTTTTCTAAAAAAAGAAATCAAATAACAATACACGATGAAATTAAATTTAGCAATTGCTGCATTTGCTTTAGCCATTCCTATGGCTGGTTATGCACAAGACACAACCGTAGATTCGAGTGGAAAATATCCCAATACATTTTCCTCAGGATCAGCCAATGTTACCCCATTTACCAGCCAGTCCAAGAGATTTAATGATTGGTCAGTTTCTGTAGGAGCAGGTGTTCCCCTTCTTCAGTCAGCAGATTTGACCTCTATAAAAAATGGTAATGGTAAAAACCTTTTCGGATATTCTGCTTATGTAAGTATTGATAAAGCGATTACCCATGCTTTTGGGATCAATTTACAGTATGACAGAGGTGAAACCAGACAAGGATGGTTCAATACTAAAAATGCAGCACCCGATGCATCAGCAGTAGGAGCAAGAACTCAGTATGACGCAATTTCAATCTTAGGAGATATTAACTTTTCTAACCTGTTAAGAAGGGTAGACAACCATTCTCCTTACAGATGGGCACTTCATGGGTATGCAGGTATCGGTACTATTGCGTACAGAGCATACCAGAAAGATATCAACGGTCAGAGATTGATGACCGAAATCAAACCTTTCCAATTAGGTTCCATGTTTATGCAGGCTGGTACAGGTCTGAAGTTCAAAGTAAACAGAAGAATCGATATTGAAGGCCGATTAATGTATGTAGTAACCGGTGACGATGAATTTGATGGTGGTGGTGATGCGTACAGCGCGATCAACAAGCGTTCTGAGCAGGTTTCTGACAACTTCTTCAATGCTACTTTAGGGGTTTCTTTAAAACTTGGAAAACATGAATCTCACGTAATGTGGCATGATCCGCTTCAGGAAATCTATTATAAACTGGATGTACTGGCTAATAAAAACCAGGATATTGAAGTGTGTAAAAAAGGAGATGCTGATAACGACGGTGTATGCGACGATTGGGACAGACAGCTTGATACTCCTGCAGGGGCAAGAGTGGATGGCGCCGGAGTTGCCCTTGATACTGACCTTGACGGTGTAATTGACCTTTACGATAAGTGTGTAACGGTTCCCGGACCTGTTGAAAACAACGGATGCCCTATTGCTAAAAAAGACAATAAGGAAACTGCTGTTGAAGTAGAGAAAACCCTTAAAGATATTTATTTCAATTTCAATAAAGCGACGATCAGACCTGAATCTAACGAAAAATTGGATCTGGCAGCTTCGATTATTAAAGAAAACGGAGGAAACTATCTGTTAACAGGTCATACAGATATCAAAGGAAATGCAGCTTACAACCTAAGACTATCTAAAGAAAGAGCAGCGGCTGTAGTAGGCGCTTTGGAGACCAGAGGAATCAATGAAAATGTCTTGAAATCAAAAGGAGTAGGTTCCGCTGAAGCCACTATTCCTGCATCAGCTTCAGATGCTGAAAGAATGGCAGACAGAAAAGTTACTGTAAGATTTATAGAAAGTTCAGATTGGGATTCTATCAAAAAGAAAGACTATGAAGATGCTCCTGTAAAAAAAGCAGTAAAAAAAGTTCCTGCTAAGAAAAAGAAAAAATAATTTCAAATACATCATAAACCGAAAAGAATTGTTCTTTTCGGTTTATTTTTTTTCTACTACGAAATTTTTTGCATATCTTTAACATTATTTTTAAGACAACTGGCATGAAACATGTTATAAACCAGCAAGTTTGTTTTGAAAAAAATTAACATAAAATCACTTTAACGTAAAAAATCATTTAAAATAACTTAACTTAAAAAAATAACACTATGAAATTAAGTTTAGCAATTGTTGCATTTGCTTTGGCAATTCCTTCTGCCACGTATGCACAAGACTCAACGGCAGTTTCAAAAGGAGAATATCCTAATACATTTTCTTCGGGATCTGCTAATGTTTCCCCATTTACCAATCAATCTAAAAGATTTAATGATTGGTCTATTTCTGCTGGGGTGGGTGTTCCACTTCTTCAGTCAGCAGACTTAACCTCCATCAAAAATGGTAACGGTAAAAACCTTTTTGGATATTCAGCGTATGTAAGTATTGATAAAGCGATTACCCATGCTTTTGGGATCAATTTACAGTATGACAGAGGTGAAACCAGACAAGGATGGTTCAATACTAAAAATGCAGCACCCGATGCATCAGCAGTAGGAGCAAGAACTCAGTATGACGCAATTTCAATCTTAGGAGATATTAACTTTTCTAACCTGTTAAGAAGAGTAGACAACCATTCTCCTTACAGATGGGCACTTCATGGATATGCAGGTATCGGTACCATTGCATACAGAGCATACCAGAAAGACGGCAGCAACAAACAAAGATTGATGACCGAGGTTAAACCTTTCCAATTAGGTTCCATGTTTATGCAGGCTGGTACAGGTCTGAAATTCAAAGTAAACAGAAGAATTGATATTGAAGGCCGACTAATGTATGTAGTAACCGGTGATGATGAATTTGATGGTGGCGGTGATGCGTACAGCGCGATCAACAAGCGTTCTGAGCAGGTTTCTGACAACTTCTTCAATGCTACTTTAGGGGTTTCTTTAAAACTTGGAAAACATGAATCTCACGTAATGTGGCATGATCCGCTTCAGGAAATCTATTATAAACTGGATGTACTGGCTAATAAAAACCAGGATATTGAAGTGTGTAAAAAAGGAGATGCAGACAACGACGGCGTATGTGACGATTGGGACAGACAGCTTGATACTCCTGCAGGGGCAAGAGTGGATGGCGCCGGAGTTGCCCTTGATACTGACCTTGACGGTGTAATTGACCTTTACGATAAATGTGTAACGGTTCCCGGACCTGTTGAAAACAACGGATGTCCTGTAGCAACCACAGGACCTGTAGTAGAAACAGAAACTAAATTAGAGGGAATTGAGTTTGACTTAAATTCTGACAGAATTTTACCATCAAATACTCCAATTTTAAATAATGCTGTAAACTATATTAATTCTTCAAATGGTTCTTACAGTGTAATCGGAGCTACCGATACAAGAGGTACAGACGCTTACAACCAAAAACTATCTGAAAGAAGAGCAAACAACGTTAAGAACTATCTGATCAAAAACGGTGTTCAAACAGGTAAACTACAGGCAATAGGAAAAGGTGAAAAAGACCTTAAATATCCTGAGTGTGAACCAGCAACGAAATGCCCTGAATGGAAAAACAGAGCCAATAGAAGAGTATACTTCGAAGCTAAATAATAAACTTATTGATATATTATATGAAAGTCACGCCCCGCGTGACTTTTTTTGTCCTGAATCTTTCCTTATTTTTACCATATGATTTCTCCGCAGGATTTTCAAAAGCTGAAATATGATACTCTTAAGTATTTCTGGGGTTATACTGACTTCAGGGATTCTCAGGAAGACATTATCAATGCTGTTATCAACGAAAAGGATACCCTGGTTCTGTTACCCACAGGAGCAGGAAAATCTTTATGCTATCAACTGCCTGCCTTGCTGAAAGAAGGAACATGTCTTGTAGTTTCTCCATTGCTGGCATTGATGAAAGACCAGGTTAATCAGCTTAAGTCCCGGGGTATAGAAGCAGAGTACCTCTCCTCTGAACTGGATGAATATGACGCCGAAACCATTTATGGCCGATGTAAGGAAGGGCTCACCAAATTACTCTATGTTTCGCCTGAAAGACTTACCAATACTCAGTTTATTCAGAACATGCAGGAAATACAGTTATCCTTTATTGCAGTTGATGAAGCACATTGTATTTCAGAATGGGGCCAGGATTTCCGGCCAAGTTATCAGAATATTAAAGGATTCAGAAGTAATAATCCTGAAATCCCCTGCCTTGCGCTGACCGCAACTGCAACCCCAAAAGTTCTGGAGGAAATCAAAAATAAACTGGAACTGAAAAAACCTTCAGTTTTCCAGAAAAGTTTCAGGCGGGATAATATCAAAATATTTACAGATGAAGTATCTGATAAATTCCAACGTGTTTTTGATATTTTAAAATACAGTAATGACTCCGGAATCGTATATGTAAGAACCAGAAAAGAAGCTGAGATGCTGGCAGAATTTTTGAAAAAAAATCAACTGAAAAATGTGGATTATTTTCATGCCGGTTTAACAACCAAAGAAAAAAATGTAAGACAGAATCTGTGGAACAACAGTGACAACCATGTCCTCATTTCTACCAATGCCTTTGGAATGGGTATTGACAAAGACAATGTGCGGTTTGTAATCCACTACTCGCCTGCTGCATCTCTGGAAAACTATTACCAGGAAATCGGAAGAGCCGGAAGAGATGGAAAAGACAGTTTTGCCTTCATGCTTTGGAATAAACAGGAGCTCCAGAATTTTGATCAGATTTTAAAAAACCAGACTCCCAACAAAGCAGAGTTTTTAAAGATTGTGAGCTACCTCTACTCCATTTTTCAGGTAGCGGAATTTGAACTTCCTGAAAAAACATTTCAGCTGAACACCCTTGGTATACAAAACTTTACAAAGCTTTCGAAAGCAAAAATCAACAACATACTTAATTTTCTGCACAACCAGGAAATTATTTACTATAATGAAAATAAAAGCCTCTCTTCGCTGGAACTTTATATCAAAGCTGATGAGATAGATCAGCTGCCGCAAAAGGATGCTCACTTTATAGAGCTTCTTTTCCGTACTATATCCGGAATAACCACTCATAAAGTAATGTTCAGTGAACAGCAGATCAGCAATAAAATCAATATCAGTGTCCCTTTGATCAAAGAACGCCTGAAGGAGATGCAGCAAAAGAATTATCTTGAATATATTGATGGTGCGCTTTCCAGCATTAAATTCCTGAGACCCCGCGATGAAAGAGCCGTAAATAGCGCTTACTGGAAATTGTTTGAACATATTCAGAGAAACAAAATCCAGAAATGGGAAGAGATGAAATTTTACGTAGAAAATAACGACTACTGTAAAATGAAACTAATACTTGCCTATTTTGGTGAAAAAAATTCAAAAAACTGTGGTCAGTGTTCCGTCTGTGAAAAAAATAAGCAGTCTATCTTTGGAAAAAACATTTCCCAGCAAATCATTAATTTATTAGCTAAGAAGGCTGCAACCATTGAAGAACTGTCTATCCAGCTCAGCTACCATTCAAAAGAAAATATACTTGAAAACCTGATCTTCCTTTTGGATTCAGGAAAAGTAAGAATGCTGAATTTCAGAACGTATGCGCTGAATCATGAGTAAGCAATGATAAGTATGAGTAATGAGATGAAATGTAAGGAATGAAATACATATTGTTTGGATAAAATACTTTAATGTTTTTATCTCTAAAACTCTATCACTCTCCAACCCTAATACTTTTCGACTCTCGGCTCAAAAACTTATCTTTGCAGGATGAAATCATTGAAAGTCGTTTTTTTAGGAACTCCTGAGTTTGCAAAAACTTCTTTGGAGGCGATCCATCAATCCCACCATCAGGTAGTAGGTGTTGTAACCGTTGCCGATAAGGCAAGCGGAAGGGGACAGAAAATTCACCAATCACCGGTAAAAATCTATGCAGAAGAAAATAATATCCCTGTTTTTCAACCGGAAAAGCTAAGAAACCCTGAGTTTTTGGAAGATCTTAGAAAGCTGGATGCTGATGTTTTTGTAGTTGTAGCTTTCAGAATGATGCCTAAAGTACTTTTTGAAATGCCTAAAATGGGAACATTCAATCTTCATGCTTCATTACTACCCGACTACAGAGGGGCTGCCCCTATCAATTACGCAGTGATCAACGGAGAGGAAAAATCCGGGGCTACTACTTTCTTTATTAATGAAAAAATTGATGAAGGAAATATTCTTCTTCAGCAGGAAATAGACATTTTACCGGATGAAACTGCAGGAAGCCTTCACGACAGGCTCATGGTAATGGGATCAGGACTTGTGGTAAAAACGCTGGATGGCCTGGCCGAAAATGCTATTGAAGAAAAACCTCAGCCACAGGTTGAACATCCTAAAAATGCTTATAAAATTTTCAAAGAAGATACTAAAATCAATTGGAAGCAGCCATCAAAAGCTGTTCATCAGTTTATCCTTGGAATGTCGCCTTATCCTGCAGCTTTCACCACGTTAAAGATTGAAAACGAAGAAAAAGGATTGAAAATATTCGGGGGTAAGTTTGAACTTGCTGATCACGGAAAACCAGCTGGAACCATGGATATCTCAAAAACTGAATTTAAAATTTATACCACGGACGGAATATACTACCCAATGGAGCTTCAGTTGGAAGGCAAAAAAAGAATGATGATAAAAGATTTTCTGAACGGGTTCCGAAATTTTGAAGGAATCTCATTACACTAGAAAATGATATTACATCACCTTAAATAAATAAAAAAGGTTTAGAAAATTCTAAACCTTTTTTATTTTGTAAACAGTCAAGATTACCCTTGACTATTCATTTATTATAGTTGTACCATTTCAGTTACCTCTACATCATATCCTCCAACCTGAGGCTTGATATTTGGGTTTTGAGTGATTACTTTAAACTTGTTGATTCCTAAATTCTTTAAGATCTGCGTTCCAATTCCATAATCTCTGTAATTGTACGCCAATGTAGGGTGCTGCTCCTGGCCATCCTGATAATTCAGGAACTGCTGAAGCTTTCTCAATGTATTTTCGGAATTGGAAACGTTATTGATAAAAATGATCGCTCCTTTGCCGGCTTCATTAACCATGCCCGTTACTTTTTCCAGCAATGGCTTCTCACCGTTATTCAGTCTTGTTAATACATCAAAATAAGAATCAGAAGACTGTACTCTTACCAAAACAGGCTCATCCACAGTCCATGCTCCTTTTGTCAAAGCAAAGTGGATCTGGTCATTGGAAGTTTCTCTGAAAGCGTAAAAATCAAACTCACCATAGTGGGTTTTTACTTTTTTCTCTTCCAATCTCTCTACCAGGTTTCCTTTTTTAAGCTGATAATGGATCAGATCTTCAATAGAAACAATCTTCATGTCATGCTTTTGAGCGAATGCGTGAAGCTCAGGCAGACGGGACATTGTTCCATCTTCATTCATGATCTCACAAATTACTCCTCCTTCTTTTAAACCGGCTAAGCTGGTAAGATCAATAGCTGCTTCTGTATGTCCGGCTCTTTTCAATACGCCTCCTTTTCTTGCACGAAGCGGGAAAATGTGGCCAGGTCTCATAAAATCTGTAGGCTTGGATTTTTCATCCATCAGGGCTAAAATAGTTTTTGCTCTGTCTCCAGCAGAAATTCCGGTAGATGTTCCGTTACCCAAAAGGTCAACTGATACGGTGAAAGCAGTTTCTTTAGGATCGCTGCTTCTGCTTACCATTACTTCAAGTCCAAGCTCATCACATCTTTTTTCAGGCAGCGGCATACAGATAAGCCCTCTCCCGTGAAGAGCCATAAAATTGATAATTTCCGGCGTTGTCAATTCTGCTGCACAAAGAAAATCGCCTTCATTTTCTCTGTCTTCATCATCTACTACTATTATTATTTTACCATTTCTAAGGTCTTCAATAGCCTCTGGAATAGTATTTAATTTAATATCGGACATTTTTACTTTTTATTTTTGCAAAGATACTCATAAAAATAAGCATCTGCCAATTAATTATGAATGGTTTATTACGCTTTGGATAAGGAGTCTGCAGCCTCTCTGAAAATCTCATAAGATCTTAATCTTTTCTGATGATCATAAATATGTGAATTGATCATCAGCTCATCAACCTGGAATCTTTCCTGGAAATCTTTGAGCTTTTCCTGAACTTCAGCCTGGTCTCCGATAAAAGTATATCTCAGTTTCTGTAAAACCATAGATTTTTCCATAGGTGACCAGATATCATCCATATCATCCACCGGCGGTGCAAAAGGTTTTCTGTCGTTTCTTACAATATTGATGAATGCCTGGAATAACGTTGTAGATATCTTATGAGCTTCTTCGGAAGTTTCTGCCGCAACTCCGTTTACACAGGCAATGATATAAGGTTTGTCCAAATATTTTGACGGTTCAAAATGTTCTCTGTATATTTTAAAAGCCATCTCCATCTGCTCTGGCGCAAAATGTCCTGCAAACGCATAAGGTAAACCAAGTTCTGCAGCCAGCCATGCACTATCTGTACTTGATCCCAGAATATAAAGCGGAATATCCAAACCTTCTCCGGGAATCGCCCGAACCATCGCATCTGAATTTTCTTTTGAGAAATATCTTTGAAGCTCAAGAATCTGTCTTGGAAACTGTTCATTGATGATGGCTGGATTTCTTCCTAAAGCCTGAGCCGTTAATCCGTCAGTTCCGGGTGCTCTTCCTACTCCAAGATCAATTCTTCCAGGAAAAAGGGATTCCAAAGTACCGAACTGCTCTGCAATAATCAGAGAACTGTGGTTGGGAAGCATAATTCCACCTGAACCTACTCTGATTCTCTTCGTTCCATTGGCAATAAAACCTATTAAAACAGAGGTTGCTGAACTCGCAATACTTTCCATATTGTGATGTTCCGCCAGCCAGAATCTTTTATAATTTAAATTTTCAGCATGATGAGCCAATGATAAGCTGTCCTGAAAAGTATCGTGAATGCTTTTGTCCTGCTTTACCGGGGCAAGATCTAAAACAGAAATTTCAAAATTTTTCATGTTATGATGTTAATTTTTCTTAGTCTGAAAAACGAGACAAATTTAAAACATAAAAACTGCATTAGTTACTTTTTGTAATTAATAAAAACAATGGATCAGTTCAGGGAAAAACTATTGGAATAAAATTTTTGTTTACATGATTTTACTTATAAGATTTTGGGTAAATTGCAGTATCAACTAGAACATGAAAACAAAAATAATGTATGTCGAAAACAAATCCTACGGACATCACGGACCGGCATGGATTGGTTTTGTAGAATTCTCAAAATCAGGACAAACTGTTTATTTCGATGGCAAGGCACTCAAAAAACTCAAAAGGCCAGGAATCAACGCTAATCATTTTGATATAGAAACGGGAGAAGAATATTGGGTATCCGGCATTAAGAAAAATGGTCAGAACAGGCATCAGTTTGGTGGTGGAAAAATTATGATTGACAAAAACTCCATTAATGACTATCTGAAATTAGTTGACTTTAATAGTATTGATGAAAAGTACTTTGAAATTGTTGAATTTTCCCGGACAGACAAAAGTTTATTTAATGAAATAGAAAATACAGAAACTGATTTCAGAGACGAAAGTTACCACGCTACTTTTTACGACAACAACCGCAGAAAATTAATCTTAGATATTAAAATTTAAATGAAAAATATTTATTTGCTGCTTTTATCATTCCTTTTAATAAGCTGCTCTTTCAATCAATTTTATAAAGACCGAGAGTCTGACAAAACAGACGGTGAAAAAATTCCTATAAAATTTTATTGGGAACTTCGTTATGGAAAAAATCCGGATGATATTTCAATCACAAGAGCTGATAACTCAAACTTTACCTATAACAGAACCGGCTTTACGACAGGAGATATCAATACTATCAATGCGATGTATCCTTAATTTAGCGTCTAAAAACATCAATAAAAAAGAACTCTTATGAGTTCTTTTCTTTTTTATAATTGTAATGATTGATCAAAATCCTGATCTCGTTAAATTCAAAATGACTTGGCAGTGCGTTTTTCCATTCTGTAAGGGTTTCATGCGGTTTTTTGTAGAATTCATCTTCAAAAGCCTTGATTTTATCTGAAGTAATAACTCTGGCAATATCCAGCAGTCCCTGTTCTGCAAATTTAGCAAGGTGGCCGATCACGGTTTCTTTTACCAAACCTCTTTCCAATGCAATTTCTCCGATGGTTTTTCCTTGTTCAAATAACTGGAACGTTAAGACCTGAGAAGGAACTTTAGCAATTTTCAGATTGATTTCCTTATCATTTTTCTCGTCTAAAAGCTTTGTTTCAAGAAGATGAATCTCTCTCAGGCTGTTCAGATATTCCTCAAGGTCTTCCAGCCAGTTTTTGAATTCTTCATTATATTGTTTTAAACCTTTTGCTCCTTTTATTTCGGCGTAAAAATCTTTCAAAGGATCGAAAATTTTATTTCTGGTTTCTGTAAAAAAGAAATTAACGGCACCTTTTGACTTGCTTTCGATTTCGGACCATTCTTCTTTCTGTTCAATAAAATTATTAACCTTCTGGAAAATGATCCGCTCCAGTTTTTCAAAGATTTTTCCCAGATTGACAGCTTCGTGCTTTAATTGCAGATACATCTGTTTGGTTTTAGCATGATCAATATTCTTGGTTACAATCGAGAGGTTATTCCACTCTTCCACTTCTTTTAAAAACCACGTACAGTCCAGCGTACGCAACACCTTTCTGATGCTGTAATCATACTTTTCCTGATTCAGAATCGCATCAACATGGTCGTTGGCAATCGTATCGGTATGGAAATGTAAGATCCTGTTATCCTTAAAAATAACTTCGGGAGTAATTTTTGATTTTAAAACAATTCCTTCCAATGTTCTGCAACGGGACAAGGCCACGTAAACCTGGCCGGCTGTGAAGCTTTTTCCGGCATCAATAATCACTTTATCAAACGTTAATCCCTGGCTTTTATGGATCGTTACGGCCCATGCAAGTTTTATAGGAAACTGTTCAAAGCTTCCCAATACTTCTTCTTTTATATTTTTATCCGTATCAAGAAAATATTTTTTCTGTTCCCAGATTTCTTTTTTTACCACAATTTCCCTCTCACTTTCATCCAGAACCACCCGGATTTCATTTTCGTCCAATCCAATGATCTCCCCCAGCTTTCCGTTAAAATATTTCTTCTCCCCGGAAATATCATTCCGGATAAACATGATCTGAGCCCCGATTTTAAGTTCCAGAAACTGCTCGTTTGGAAACTGGTTTTCTTTAAAATCTCCTACAAGCTTAGCTTCATAAACCTGAGGATCGGCTTTGATCTCCGCCAGCTTCTCCTGGTTGATCTCATCCGCCATCTTATTGTGAGAACACAGATAAACGTAGGATTCTTTCCCCATATCAAAGTCAGGATCATACCTTTCATTAAGATGGTTAAAATCGATATTATCTACATCCCCGTCACGGATAGCATTCAGAATCTCAAGAAAATTCTCGTCAGACTGTCTGTACACTTTGGTCAGCTCAATAGTAACAATGGGGATTTCTTTAATCGCATGACTGTCGAAAAAGAAAGGTGAGTTGTAATACATTTTCAGGATATGCTCATCCCTCACCACGGGAGGAAGCTGAAACAAATCTCCGATAAACAGCATCTGTACACCCCCAAACCTTTGGTTGTTTCTTCTGATAAATCTCAGAGAAAAATCCATCATATCCAGAACATCCGCTCTCAACATTGAGACCTCATCTATGATAATGATTTCAACTTCTCTCAGAAGCTTCAATTTATCCTTACGGTATTTGAAATGAGGCATCAGATCGGCGATATTATTAGCCAAACTGGTATCTATCCTTTCTGTAGTAGGAAGAAAGGTTCTTAATGGCAGCCCAAACATAGAATGAATGGTTACGCCTCCTGCATTGATCGCAGCAATCCCTGTGGGAGCCACTACAATATGCTTTTTCCTGGTACGTCTTACAAAATCATTAAGAAATGTAGTCTTCCCTGTTCCTGCTTTCCCAGTCAGAAAAACACTTCTGTTGGTATATTCTATTAAGTCAAAAAAATGATTATTCATCGTTGTCAAAAATACGGAAATGAATTTGATTTTCTTACCTTGGCATAAGTTTTGAAAATTCTTAAAGAGAAAAAAGTTTATTGTGAAAAAATTATTCTTTCATATTCCGGCAATAGTATTATGTGCTACATTAACTTTAGTTTCCTGTAATACATCAAAGAATGCCAATGCCAATCTGCCTGTTGATATCGCAGACAGACCTGCTGATGAAGACAGTCAGAAATATGAACAGGCACAGCTGGATAGATTAAAAGCCTCTATCGAATCTGAAGTATCAGGCGGAAAATGTACGGATGCCGGTGAGTGGGCATTTGCCCCTATGGGCGCTAAGGCCTGTGGAGGGCCGCAGCAATACATTGCTTATCCTAAGAAAATAGAAGAAACTTTCTTACAAAGAGTGAATGAGTATACAGATAAGGTGAAAGCTTTTAATGAAAAGTATAATATTACGTCTGACTGTATGATGGTGATGCCTCCTGCATCTCTTAAATGTATCAATGGCAAGATCAGACTTATTACACCGGATAATAATTAACAATAAAGCAAAGGTTCTATATCAAATCGAAAAAGCTCTGTCCTGAGACAGAGCTTTTATATTTTAAACAGATCATCGTGAATTTTGCTTCGCAAGTGAATCGTGAATTTTGATCGCAATAAAAATTGACAAGCGCAGAGAATTGACTATTCACTAGCCAGATTATAATTGATGGTCTTTCACATTTTCCTTATACCATGATGAATATTTTACATAGTTATCTGCAATCCTGTTCACTTCTCCTTCCAGTAGCTGCGCATTGATATCTTTGATTTTTTTTGCAGGAACTCCACCCCAGACTTCTCCGGATTTGACGTGGGTTCCCTGAGTAACTACAGAACCAGCTCCTACAATAGAATTTTCTTCTACCAGACAATCATCCATTACAATAGCTCCCATCCCGATCAGTACATTGTCTTTAATAGTGCATCCATGAACAATCGCGTTATGCCCGATAGAAACATTATTCCCGATATTCAATGGAAATTTCTGATAAGTACAATGCAGCATTGCATTATCCTGAACATTCACCTTATCACCCATTTTGATATAATTAACATCTCCACGGATCACTGCGTTATACCAGATACTACAGTCTTTTCCCATCGTTACATCACCAATAATGGTAGCTGTTTCTGCTAAAAAAGTATTTTCTCCGATCTGTGGTGCTTTTCCTAAAAGTTCTTTTATAAGTGCCATAATATTAATTTGAAAATTTGAAAATATGCCGATTTGAAAGCAGAATATGTATGCTATAATTTCAGTATCTAACTTCTAAATTATAGTAATAGCAAAAATCTAACTCTCAATTTTCAGCTTCTAACTTCTAATGCGTATTTTTGTATCTCAAATTTAACGAAAAAATGCGTACCGTACTTATAGAACCAACTGAAAACCCAAAAGTGATGAAATTTGTAGCAGATTACAATCTCATCCCAGGGTCTTTAGAACTGGACAGAAATTCAGATATTTCAGAAATTCCTTTGGCACAGGAGCTTTTCAATTATCCTTTTGTGGAAAGAGTTTTCATTACCGCTAATTTTGTAGCTGTAGCAAAACAGGATACCATTGAATGGGAACATGTTGCTGAAAGTCTGAAAAATGTGATTGAAGATGAATTACTGGCTAATCCGAGAATTTATCTTCAGAAGAAAAAAGAAATGTATCAGATTTATGCTGAAATGACTCCTAATCCCAATGTAATGAAGTTTGTTTCGAGCAAGCTGCTGATGGATGGTTTTGTGGAAGTAAAATCGAAAGAAGCTGCGGAAGAAGTTCCTTTGGCTCTGGCTATTTTTAAAGAGTTTGATTTTGCAACGGAAGTTTTCATTTCTGACAACTTTGTAGCCGTGACAAGAGATAATTCTGTAGAATGGCACCAGGTGATGATGACTGTTCGTGCACTTATCGCCGAATATCTTCAAAACGGAGGCGAAATTTCAAAAATCGAACCTCAGAAACATGAAAATCCTGTTGAAAAGATCATCAACAGAGATTATACTGAAGATGAGCAGAAAATTTCTGATATTTTAAATGAATATGTGGCTCCTGCCGTGGAAAATGATGGCGGAAAGATTTCATTAATGGAATATGATCAGGAGAACAAAACCGCAAAAATGCTTTTACAAGGTGCATGCTCCGGCTGCCCAAGCTCTACAGCTACTTTGAAAAACGGAATTGAAAATATCTTAAAGCAATTCGTTCCTGATTTAGTAGAAAAAGTGGAAGCTGTAAACGGATAAAACATTTGAAATGCCTCCCGGAAAGAAAATTTTAATCATTATAGGAAGTGCTTCTGAAAATTCCAGTAACCAGAAACTGATGGAGCAGGTACTGGAAAAGACAGGTTATATGAATTTTCAAATGTATGATGACCTTTCTGTTTTCCCACATTTTGATACCGCATTAACGGATGATGATACTCCGGAAGAAGTTCTGAAGGTCAGAGAAGATATTAAGAATTCGGCCGGCGTTATATTTTCTACCCCGGAATACATTTTCAGCATTCCCGGAAGATTAAAAAACCTGTTGGAATGGTGTGTTTCCACCACCGTTTTTTCTGCAAAGCCGGTGGCTGTGATCACCGCTTCCGCCAGTGGAGAAAAAGGCCACGAAGAGCTATTGCTTATTTTAAGAACACTTGGAGCTGTAACAGATGATAAACATCAGGCATTAATAAAAGGGATAAAAGGCAAATTTGACAGCAATGGCTTACTGGAAAGTAATACCTTTGCTAAAGTATCAAAATTAGTAACAGATTTTAGAACTCTGTTTCATAATTAAAATTTATAATATTGAATAAGAAAGGAATTTTACTCGTCAACCTCGGATCACCGAGATCAACTTCAGTAAACGACGTAAAGGAATATCTTGATGAATTTCTGATGGATGAAAGAGTGATTGATTACCGTTGGATCTTTCGTGCACTCCTTGTACAGGGAATCATTCTGAAAACAAGACCCGCCAAATCTGCTGAAGCCTATAAAACGGTCTGGACAGATCAAGGCTCTCCACTGATTGTCATCACGGAACAAATTCAGAAAAAACTTCAGAAAGTGGTAGATGTTCCAGTAGAAATCGGAATGAGATATGCAGAACCAAGCATTGAAACCGGTATCCAGAAACTGGTAGATCAGGGGATTACTGAAATCGTTCTTTTTCCTTTATATCCTCAATATGCGATGAGTACAACGGAAACGGTGATTGAAAAGGCAGAGGAAGTAAGAAAGAAGAAGTTCCCAATTGTAAAGATCAATTATATTCAACCTTTCTACAACAGGGATATTTATATCAACTGCCTTGCGGAAAGTATTAAAGAGAAGCTTCCTGAAAATTTTGATGCCCTGCAGTTTTCTTACCATGGCGTTCCGGAAAGACATATTTATAAGACAGATCCTACGAAAACCTGTAATCTTAATGACTGTTGTTCCAGGGAAGATAATCCCAGTCATCAGTTCTGCTATCGTCATCAATGTTATAAAACGACACAGCTTGTCATTGAGAAATTGAATTTACCTAAAGAGAAAACGATTGTTTCTTTCCAGTCAAGATTAGGAAAAGATAAATGGATTGAGCCCTATACCGACGAAACATTGGAAACCATTGGTAAAAAAGGGATAAAAAACCTGGCCATTGTATGTCCGGCTTTCGTTTCCGATTGTCTTGAGACTCTGGAAGAAATTTCTGTAGAAGGAAAAGAGCAATTCATGCATGGCGGCGGTGAAAATTTCCACTATATTCCCTGTCTGAACAATGAGGACCGATGGATTGAGGTAGTAAAAATATTGTGTGAAGAAAAACTGAATGATTTTTATCTGGTGTAATCTGTTTCACTCACCATATACAAATGGCCACAAGAATTTACTTGTGGCCTTTTTATAAATATATTAAAAAATTTGGTTTACTTTTTAATCAGGTTTCCTGCTTTTTCTCCGTTGACAATTACCACATATACTCCTGGAAGTAAGTTGGAAGGTAATTGGATATTCAGTTTATTCGTACCATCTGTCAATTCAACTTTTTCAGAAATTTCTTTCTTACCTGTAAGGCTTACCAGCTCTACCACTCCTCTTCCGGCTTTGCCTTCGAAGTTTACGGTGAATCTGTCTGTTGCCGGATTCGGGCTGATCGTATAGTTTGAAACATTTGAAGTGGCTGCAACAAGTCCTACCGGTGATGTTCCACCTCCAACGCCTACTGCATTCCATGCGTTAGTAACCTGTGTTACTTCATTGCTTCCAGCTCCATACAGATCTGCTGCTGCCTGAAGGGAATAGGTTCTTGCGTTTGCATACGTAGAAGAAGAAGTAAGATAAGTTGTTAATGTTCTGTAGGCAATTGCCCCTGCCTTATCCAGGCCGATTCCGGAAACATTATAAGCAAATCCTTTATCGTTGGTACCTGATCCTCCGGTTACTAACAAATAGTACCAGAAATTAAGTACCCCTGAATTGGTATGCACCCCACAATAGTCATTAGACTGGCTTGGCGTAACACAACCGGAAGTTGTTGTTGTTTTCCAGTATGTTCCCATATAAGTATCCGGCTGGCTGTAAGCATTGGGATTAGCCATATTTCTGATTACATAATTGAAATCTTCGCCCAGTGTCCAGCTTGCCTGAGTAGGTCTTGCCCAGCGCTCAATGGTATTTCCAAAGATATCTGAGAACCCTTCATTTAATGCTCCAGATTCTCTCTGATACGCAAGATTAGCAGTTTTGGAAGTCAGCCCGTGTGTAATTTCATGGCCGCAGACATCTATTGCTGTTAAAGGTTTTCCTCCATTGGTTGTGGAGCTTCCATCGCCATAAGTCATTCTTGAACCATCCCAAAATGCATTGAAATAATTAGTAGAATAATGAACATAAGATTTGATGGCAAAATTATTATTATCTATACTTTTTCTTCCAAATTTTGTATAGTAATAATCCAGTGTCATTTCTGCTCCCCAATGCGCATCAGTAGCATATTGGTCTTTATTGGTATTGACATTATTCCAGTTGTTGTCTGTATCGGTAAAGTCTACCGCAGAAGAATAGCTGGTTCCTTTTCTCAGGTTGTAGGTTTCTACAGCTGTTCCTGCATTTCTACCTGTTTCTCTTAACCTGTAGCTTCCGTTATAAGAGTCTGTGGTTATATTACGGGTTCCGCTGTATCCGGTAACTGCTGTCCCCGGGCTGTTCACTTCATGAATAATGGCATCTACTCCCAGTATTTTTCCATTTTTTGCATCTACAAAAACATATTGTCTGCTTAATGGTTTTTCAGCATAGATATCAAATTTATAGGCCAGTCTTAAATCACCCAGCTTGTCATCATCAGGGTCTGAATAATAAACCAGTTCACCTTTGGGGGCAAAGCTTGCATTGGGATCACCGGTTTCTTTTTTAAGAAAATCTTCTTCTTCTTTATTTTTCCATTTATAGGATTCTGCCCCTACAAAAGATAGAGCACTTTGTAATGCGGCATTTTCAGCAAGGCTGGCATTTTTGTCAAGCACTTTCGGAACTTTAATAACCCACTTTCCTGACTGTCCAACAATTTTACCGTCTTTTGTCTGAACTGCCATCATTCCGTATTCTACAGGAATATCGTTTACAGTCTGTTGGAATTTATGGGTTTCAAAACCTAATGCATCTTTTTCTAAGCCCAGTTTACGAGCCTGCCCCGGAGAAAGCCTCTGAGATGCTTCGTCAAATAAAACAGGACTGCCCTGGAATGCAGGTGCATTTTTTTCAAATCTCATAAATTCTGCGTGTAATCCGCTTTTACCCGGAACTAATTTCGACGGTGTGTTTTGTCCAAAGACAAAAGAACAGGCAGCAACGCTTGCCACTAAGATAAATTTCGTTTTCATAATAATATTGGTTGATTGTGATGACGAATTTATAAACTTTTCACAATAAAATGATATAAACGGTAAAGAAAATTCAATAGATATTATAAATCAATAAAGAAAACACAATGATGATTTTAAAACAAAGAAAATTATTTAAATATAATTTTTCAGTAATGTGAATTTTATGTTAAAATATTTAACTAAAATAAAAATTTTGTGAATTATTTTTTTTCACTATGTAGTGCATTATAATTTAAAAAATTAACCCCTGATCTGAGATTTGGGTGGTAATTTTTTTTAATATGAATAAAAAAATAGGGACCATCTTAAAAGACAGTCCCATTTTATATTATAATTTTTATTATTTAACGCTGGCTAGCGTTTGTTGGCTATCGGAGTTCTGAATTCTCCATATCCCATCAGCCCATCGTAATTTCTCCCGAACGGAGCGTAATAAAGAAATGCCTGATACAGGTTTTCCGTCTGCCAGAAATTACCGTTTACTTCTCCAAAATTCAAAGGACCGCTTCCTTCTTTTGTTGCCAGTACATAATTATAAAAACCTTGTTTAAGAAATATTCTGGCTACATATTGTTTAGTTGCAGCATCATATTGCATCTGATTTTCTTTGCCTGGTTTAAAATTATTAAATCCTCCCAGCACATAAATTTCCTTATCCACAGGATCTGATTCAAGATAAAAATGTACCCAGGAATAGTCAGCTTCCCTTTCGGCATCTCTTTCTCTTCCCAAATCATTTCTTCTGTAATACCATGCTCCGTTGACATCAGGCTGATACTGATAATTTAAAGGAAAGGCCCATACCGGATGCAGATAAGTCTGGTTGACATCATCTTTTATTTCGGCAGCCCGCACCATATCCGCTGCCATATTCATATTTTTATTATCGAAGTAATAAAACTCATTATCCCCGGGGAACGTAAGATTCATCTGTTGAAAAAGTACCTGATTCCCTAAAACGCTGCTTGGCTTAAGATTGGAAATCACCATATTCGGGTTGTTATTCTGCATCACATTCATTGTGATCGAATTCACGTTGGAAGAAATATCTCCGCCTTTCGGAGAAACGTTCACTTCTACCCGCTGGTTAAGATTGGGATTTTTTGCATCTGCAAATCTTGAAATATTTAAACCGACTGATGTTATATCTTCTACCAGATAAAATCTTTTTTTGAAAAGAGGCTGGTCTGCGGAATCTTTATAAACAATCAGCTCATAATTCCCTGAAACCTTCAGCTGGATTTTATCGTTCGGGAAAACCAGTTTATAGTGGGTATAAGCCTGCAGTGTGTTGAAAGAGTACTGAAACTGATCCAGCAGCGCATTCATACTTCCGGTAGCAAATTCTGTAAAAAACAGATTATCTTCATTCCAGTTTCTGTCATAATGTTTGAATGTATACCGATAGATCTGGCTGCCGTTAGTGAGATCATCAAAGCCCAGCACCAACTGCTCCCCTATCCTGATTACGGGGGTTTCGTCATTAGTCTGAGGATTGAACAGCTGAATACTTTGGATATTTTGTCCAAAAACCAGTCCGCCCAAAGAAAGTAAGAGTATTCGCAAAGTTTTCATTATGACGAAGATAACGAAAAATCGCCATTTTCTTAATAATATCGTATTTTTGAATAAAAATATTCAGATATGCTTCAGATTCAGGGTTTCGTTTTCAACTTTGCGAGCGAAAATACTTATATCATCTATAACGACCATAAAAATGCCTGGCTTATTGATCCGGGAAATATGAATGCTCAGGAAACTCAGGCTATTGAAAGCTTCATTACTGAAAAAGGGCTTAAAATTCAGAGAATCCTTTTGACCCACGCTCATATTGATCATGTATTGGGACTTCAGTGGGCTTTTGACCAATTTAATGTACCTGTCAATATGCATCAGGAAGATCAGGAGGTACTGGATATGCTTCAGGCAAGCGGTATGAGATTCGGAATGCAGATAGATCCTGTGAAAGTGGATGTAGAATACATCAAGGAAGGTGATGAACTGGATCTGGACGGTGAGAAGTTTAAAATTTATCATGTTCCGGGACATTCGCCAGGAAGCGTGGTCTATCATAATGATAATCAGAAATTCATGATTTCGGGTGATGTACTTTTTGAAGGCAGTATCGGAAGAACAGATTTATATAAAGGAAATTATGATCAGCTGATTGAAGGAATTAAATCGAAACTTTTTATTTTAGATCATGATACCCAGGTCTTCTCTGGTCATGGAAATGCTACTTCGATTGGTTTTGAGAAACAGTATAATCCTTTTTTAAGTAAGAGAGTTTGAGAGTCGGAGGGTTTGAGCGTCATAATCATTTTTGTTCGTTAAATTTAAACATAATTAACAGGTCGCTCCTACGGAGCTCTAATTTTAAAGCATATACGTTCTATTAACAGTTAGCTCCCGTTGGAGCTGAATTTTATCCCATGGGGATCAACTGTTAGTAGAAAAATGAGATCACCGTAAAACAAAGCTCCGGAGGTGCGACCTGTTAATCCATGCCATAAATATTGATATTTCCAATGTATTTAGACTTTTTATCGGATAGTAATGATAAAAAATACAAAACCGCCAGAATATTCTGACGGTTTTGCTGTTATAAAGAAATAGAATTTAGAAATCTAAAGTAATGGATGCTCTGGCAGCTGCTCCCATGATAGGTCTGGCCATTCTGATATTTCCAGCTGTTGTCTGCGATCTTGGGTCTCCTTCTGTAATTCCAATGGTATTAAAAATATTCGTACCATCCACTGCAAATCTGATTTTTCCAAGCTGATAAGACATCCCTGCACCAAATTCAGTAAATGACGGCAGGATATTATCATCAGTATTTCCTTCATTCTGAAAACGTTTACCATAATAGTTCATACTTACATAGGTTCTCCATGCTTTTGTAATATTGACTGCCGGTGAAATATTGAAATACAGCTTCGGCATTCTTCTTACCACATTTCCATCATAATCGAATGCAGAACCATCTGCATTTCTTCCTTTGAAATCTTTATATTTCGGATTCTGAATGGTTCCGTTAAAAGTAACTTCCAGGATATTATTGAATAACCTTGTGTATCCTTCAATCTCCACTCCAAGGTTGGTTGTATTTGCAAATTTATTCTCAGAAGTTCCATCAGAGAAAACATCTGTAAACGAAAGGTTTTTAAGAGTTGAATAAAACGGTATCACCGCAACATCAAATGTTCTGGAATAATATTTATATCCTACTTCCAGCTGATTTGTCAATACAGGTTTGATCTGGCTCAGATCTGCCATATTATTATAATACGCTTCTTCGTTCGGAGATCTGAATCCATTGGAAAAACGGGCATACACTGCATTTTCGCGATTAATTTTATAATTTGTTGCCAGCGTATAGGAAACTTTGTTGATGTCATAGTACCAATAGGTATATTTATTTCCTAATACAGACATCTTATCATCAGCTGTTGTAGTGGCAAAACTATGAGTGCCATCCACCGTTAATCCTGAATTATTTAGATTGGCTGTTGTCGTATTGACTCCGTATCCTTTATAATAATCACGGCTGTAACGGATACCACCGTTGAAGCTCCATGCGTCAGTAATATTATAATCCAGATTCATATAAACATCGTTAAGACTTCCCTGAATTTGCGAATCTCTGATCAGAAAAGACATGCTTGTCACTCCGTTATACGTTTTTGAATATCCTGCATCTGCCGGACTAAGAGAAGAATCTACAAGGTTTAATAATTGAGGCCTGTCTGTAGCTGTTGTCAGAATATTACTCCAGTTCCAGTACTGATGAGATTTCCAGTTTGATTTATAAAAACCCGCAGTTACATTTCCTTTATTGAATTTATAATTGAACTGCAAATCATTAACAAAATTATTCATCTGTTTATCAATTGCCCAGAATCCAAGTTCCTGTACGTTGGCAGGGTTTACAACAGCTCCGCTACTTACCAAAGAATATTGATAATTGCTTCCGGAAATTCCGCTTTTTTTGGCAAAATCTGCTGCTGTGTATGGAGCTCCTGCAGGGAAAATCCCTGTATAGTTCATATTGATATTCGTATATCTGGTCTTGTTTAAAACACTGAAATTGTTTCCAAGATCGTATTTAAATTCTGCTCCCAATACATCGACTTTCGGGTGGATGCCATTTTCCAGATCTCTGTTGAAAAATCCGCCTCCAGCCTGTGGAATATTCAGCTGACTGATAGCTCTGTAACTGTATGTTCCGTAATTTGGATCAAAATCCTGGAATTTTTTCAGTTTATTTCCATCCTGTATCAAAGGGATCGGCAAATAGAAGGTATTTCTGTCGTCCAGCTTTTTATAATAGATTTTTGCATAACCTTTATCAAATACATATTTCAGATTCATCCTGATCTGTCCGCCATTATTGGCTTTGAAACCTGTTTTTCTGATTCCGTCATCTGTTCTGTAAAAACCGCCGACATTGAAAAACAATTTATCCTGAACCAAAGCTCCTCCTACATTCACATCGGTACGCATCAAACCATAGGTACTTGTTTCGAGTTTTGCCGTACCTCTGAAATCATTGGTTCCTTCTTTCGTAATAAAGTTGATCAGACCACCGGGAGAATTATTGGCGTAAATAGAACCTGAGCCTCCCCTCAACGCTTCCAGACGACTTACCGAATTATCAACACGGAAAAAGTTGTCTGCATTGGCAAACTGAAGAGCCCCATCTTCAAAAACCGGAAGACCGTCTTCCTGCACCTGTACAAACTCATAAGCTCCCGCGGAAGGAATTCCTCTTGCAAAAAGGTTATTTCCTACTTCACCTCCCGAAGTTTCCACCGCAAATCCGGGAACTCTCTGCAGCAAAGCCGCTGCACTGATTGGATTCTGCTTCTGAATTTCTTTGGCACTAAATGTAGAAATCGCAGTACTGGATTCTATTTTCTTCTTTGGATTTGAGTTTCCGGTAATGACAATCTGATCGATAGAGGAAATTTTTGCAGAATCCTGCGGCGTTTCCTGAGCATAAGCATTATTAAAATATAATGTAGCTGTTGCGGCGATTAAAAAGACTGATTTTTTTTTCATAGCCCTATTTTTTATTGTTAGTTTCAATTTTGTTGTAATTGTAAATACACTCCATTGGTCCAACCGAATCCATCCTGATTGGGGTATTCCCCGCCGCCTGCTATTGTTTCTGTGTCTAATGCATTGTATTTTTCCATCAGTTTCCCGGTATTTTTGTAGACCCTTTCTACATTGGAACACCAGTTGTTTTTAATTTTTTCTGCCAGCTCATCAAAGCCGTAATTTTTCATGGCTTTAAAGCCCAGCCACTGATAAGGAGCCCATGCATTGGGAAGATCCCACTGCTGTCCTGAATTTTTGGTGGTTGTCACCAATCCTCCCGGATAAAGGAATTTTTCAGCAACCGCTTTGGCAACCGCCTCTGCCTGCTCCTGATCTGCAATTCCCAGGAATAAAGGGTAAAGAGCAGCAATATGTTCAGACGGTGTTTTTGTGTTTTTTTTAGTGTGATAATCTTTATAATTGTTAGTATTTCCATCCCAGAAATAGGTATTGATCATCTGTCTTCGGCTTGCTGCTCTTTCTGAAAAATAATTGTTTTTTTCACTCAGATTCTGAAGTGCTGAAGATTTTGCCAAAGTCATTTCCAAATGCCACAAAAGGCAGTTCAGATCAACCTGTGCAAGGTTCAGCGTTTCTATTGTCTGTATATTTTCTCCGTCTGCAAACCATCTGCTGGAAAAATCCCAGCCGGATTCACAGGCACTTCTTATGTTTCTGTAAAATTCATCTCCTGAAGCGGTCTCATGATCTTCGATGTCGATCAGGTAACTTTCGGGACGCGGTGCATTTTCTGCATCGTAATAACGGTTCAGGATATCTCCATCTATTGTTTTAACCACTCTTTTTACACTGGGATTGTTTTCAAGTTCTTCTTCACCATCCATCCAGAAAGCATATTCTTTTTCAAGAGTTTCATGGTATTGGGTATAAATTCCTTCGTCATGTGTCGTTTCAAAAAGAAGATCCAGCATTAATGAAAAATAAGGAGGCTGCGATCTGCTTAAGAAATGTGTTCTGCTCGCATTCGGAACAAATCCTATATTTTTAATCAGATAAGCGCAGTTTTCAATTATATTTTCCATCATTTCTATCCTGCCTGAAGCTTTTAATCCAAGCATAATAAAATAGCTGTCCCAATAGAAAAACTCATTAAAACGACCGCCCGGCACAATGTAAGGCTTCGGTAATTGTAAAAGGGTTCCTTTTTCTTCATAGGATGTACGGGTAAGGTCATCCCACAACTTTTCAATATGTTCACCGATTGGAAGATGTTCTTCCCGCTGAATAGAAACTCGGGCTCCTAAAAAATCAAAATGAGCCATCACAAAATCTTTCAGATCAAAACCTTCTGTATTTTTTGATTGTACATAATCCTCATTAATCTTTGCAATAGGAAACAGAGGAACTGCATCTGTCATCATTTTCTGATCATCAAAAATTTCAGATCTCTGCACCTCATCAAACAGGCTTTGAATTTCTTTTATGTAAAGCTGATTACTCATTGTTATTTTTTAGGATTAATTTTTAATTTATTCATGAAAAGCGCTGATGTGATCAGTAGTGAAAGTGGAATCAGGGAAAGATAAAATGCCTGCTGCCCGCTGAACTCCTGAAACACAAAACCGGTAATAATAGAACCTATCGTTCCTCCGATTGCTGAGAACACAACAATCAATCCTGACATGGCACTGTGTAAATATTTCGGGATAGATGCCAGAATTACAGAATTAATGCTTGGATATATCGGTGCGAGCAAACCTCCCATCAAAGGAAATAAATAGACCACCAACGGTGCATTCATCCAGTTTGTATTTGTATCAATATGAATATTATGGGTAAGAGGTAAAACCAGCAGTAAACTGATGGCAAAACCAACCACACAGAAAGAAACTACATAGATCCAGCTGAATTTCCTGGAAAAGAATCCCGATAAGAATCTTCCCAGGGCAAAAGCTCCTGCCAAAACCGCTCCCGCCTGGATACTCATAGAGGTAGGCACTTTTAAAATTTCTTTATAAAATGTAGGCGTCCAGGTCTGAAAACTCTGCTCCACCAGTACAAAAAGGAAAGCGCATAATAAAAAGCACAATACCTTTTTATAACTGAATAAGCTTGCACTGTTTTTTAAATCCCCCAGGAGATCTGTTTTCTCACTTTTAGCTTCCTGCTCATTCAGTTTTGAAAAGAATAAGAATAAAAAAGATAAACCTGAAAGCCCTCCCAACACCCAATATACATTCAGCCATTCTGTAGATTTAGGATTATGATCATCCATATATAAACTGAACAAAATATTTCCGGCCAATACCCCGATCATGAAAAACCCTTCCAGAAATCCCATAAAGCTGGAATGTTCTTTATCTGTTTCCGTTACCAGCCCGATAGAAGTAAAAACCGATATTTTAATCAATGCGAAAGAAACCCCTACAGTTGCAAATAATAATTTAAAAACCCAGAAATCATTGGTAAACGGCATTACAAAACACATGCAGCTTACCAGCAATAAAGCAATCAGCATTGATTTTTTGATTCCTATCTTCGGAAGAAATGAAGCCAGAATGAAAGAACATATGGCAATCGGAAGATCTTTAAAGCCTTCCAAAATGCTGGCCGAAGATTTTGAAATCCCAAAATTCTGCTGTACCTGCAGGATGACTGTTCCTACAGAATTCAGAAGAATGGCAAAGACAAAATAGTTTAAAAATAAAACGGCCTTGATGTTAATATTTTTCATTCAGGTTATTTCTTGTCGGCTAAGATAGAAGCATTTGCGTTAACGATTATTTAACACAGTAAATGAATATTTGAACTATATTAATATATTTAGTATTTTTAGTAATTAAATATGATTAATTAAATGAAAGTTACTTTTGAAAGGGTTATCCCTGATGAAAAGAGTTCATTCCGTACCATTCATAACAATTCCCCTATCTCGGAATTCAAATGGGAATATCATTATCATCCCGAAATTGAGCTGGTATGTGTGATTTCCGGGAGTGGAACCCGCCATGTGGGGTACCATAAAAGTAATTATACGAATGGAGATCTGGTATTAATCGGTTCCAATACTCCCCACTCCGGTTTTGGGCTGAATTCTATTGATCCGCACGAAGAAATTGTACTTCAGTTCAAAGAAGAAATCCTTCAGTTTCCCCAGCAGGAAGTGGAAGCTCTATCTATCAAAAACTTGTTGGAACTTTCTAAATATGGGATTCATTTTCATCAAAAAGTAAAAAAAGTAATGCTTCCCAAACTGAAGTTGATGCTGGAATCAGAAGGCTATAAAAGATACTTATTGCTGTTGGAAATTCTTTTTGAACTTTCAAAATGTGAAGATTATGATCTTTTAAATAAGGAAATCATGCCTTATACCATTATTTCAAAAAATAAAACCCGCCTTGAAAATATCTTCACTTATGTAGAACATCATTACGACAAGGAAATTGATATTGAAGACGTTGCCAAACTGGCCAATCTTACCCTGCCGGCTTTCTGTAATTTCTTTAAAAAAGCGACACAGATTACGTTCACAGAGTTCGTGAACCGCTATAGAATCAATAAGGCATGTCTGCTGATGGCTCAGGACAGATCTATTTCTGAATGCAGTTATCAATGTGGTTTTAATAATGTCACATATTTTAACAGGATGTTTAAAAAATATACCGGGAAGACTCCTTCTGAGTTTATCAGGAATTATTCTCATAATAAAGTGAATGTAGATTTGAAGGTGGAAAAGGAGACTAAGGCTAAAATAAGCTTTTAATAATTTGTTCGGTTCTGTGTTATCTGCCAATCTGTGGGAGAAAAATAATCTAACAAGAAACAAAAAAGCCACTCTTAAAGAGCAGCTTGTATTATAATGAGTAAAGCCAGTAACTAAATAACCAGCAACCACCAATTATTTCCATTTAATATTGCATCCCATACTAGGTCTTTGAATTTCTTCCTGCGGTTCCCCAGCCAAAAGATTTTCAAAAGCAATGATTAAATCTTCTCCGGTGACATCTTTATTATTTCCAGGCCTTGAATCATCCATCTGACCTCTGTAAACCAGGTCTAATTTATCATCAAAGAAATAAAAATCCGGTGTGCAAGCCGCATCATAAGCTTTAGCTACAGCCTGGCTTTCATCAAACAGATATGGGAAATCAAAATTTCTTTCAATTTGGAATTCGATCATTTTTTCAGGAGAATCTGCCGGATATTTTTCAATATCATTAGCATTGATGGCGATGAATTCAATTCCACGTTCGTTATAATCTTCGTATAGTTCATTGATCTTGTCGATCACATGAAGCACAAACGGACAGTGGTTGCACATGAAGATCACCAAGGTTCCTTTTTCTCCTTTCAGTTCGTCCAAAGACTGAAGTTCATTCGTTTTTGACGGATTAGGAAGTTCAAAAAACGGTGCTTTTGTTCCTAATGCAAGCATATTTGATGGAGTATTCATATCCTTTTTTCTTTATTGGCAAAGATAGATATTTCTTTTATTAATTGGGCTGGGTTCTGAAACAGACCTTTTATTTTTAGTAGAGGAAGGAAGCTGGAAGCTGGAGGAAGGAAGATATTGGCCCCTCAAAAATAGTTATAGTCAAATTCTATTATGGTAATTTTTTAACGCGAAACAACTTCCAGCCCCCATTCTTCCAGCTTCCAGCCTTTGATCTATTTTTCTTTAAATAGTCGCCCAATCTATAAAACTCATAATATCCTTTGGAAGTTATAGTAAAAAGTTTGTAGTTTTGCTAACGCTGTTAGTAAAAAAATATCATGGGTCTACATGAACGCCGTCAACGAGAAAAAGAATCTATCCGTGCAAATATTTTGCAGGCTGCTTTTACGTTGGCTAAAACTGAAGGCTGGGCATCACTTTCTATGCGAAAGATCGCTGATGCTATTGAATACAGTGCTCCTGTAGTATATGATTATTTTGAAAACAAAGAAGCCATTCTATTTGAGATTTCTTTAGACGGCTTTCACAAGTTACACATAGAATTATTAAAAGCTCAGCAAAAACACGATACTCCGGAAGAGCAGCTTGTTGCCATTGTGGATGCGTACTGGAACTTTGCTTTTAAAAACAAGGAATATTACCAGCTTATGTTTGGTCTTGGAATGCAGTGCTGCGGAAAAGGGCAGATGAAAAAAGAATTCTCATCATTTCAGGAACTGATCTATGAATGTACTTATGAGATTATTAAGAAAAACGGATCCAATCCGGACAATGCCTGTCATATGTCTCATGCTCTGTTTTCTGCCGTACACGGAATGATCTCTATTATGATGATGCGTACAGCTGATATCCCTTCAACGATGAATAAAACGACTTTGGACGAAACTGTTTCGGCTTTTATTAAGTCTTTGTAAATTTTTTTTGAATTAAAAATTAACACCGTTAGGAAATTTAACACCGAATTAATTTAAATTATTCTGTTATTCCTGATTAAAAATCAATCATTTATGGAACCATTCCTAGTATTCAGTTGTTAAATTAGTCATTTTTTGCTTATCAATTAACACTGTTAGTAAAATTAACACACCTTACACCATCATTATACACTTAAATACATTAAAAACAATTTTCAATTATGGAAACAATCGACTTCATTGGACATTAAAAATTCTGTAATTTTTTTTGAACTAATTATTAACACTGTTAGGAAAAAATACAGCATTTATTAAAAAGAACTTTACTTAAATCTAACACTTCATTAAAAAAATTAAACTAACAATGAAAATACCTGGAAAAACAAGGTTTATTGTACTTATTGCAAGTATAATTCTTTTACAGAGCTGCACAAAAGCCGCAGAAGGAACCAATGCCGCGCCTCCAGCTCCAGAACTTCCGGTTTATACCGTTATTACATCACCCGCTACTACATATCAGGAATTCCCAACTGCTTTGGAAGGGAAAAACAACGTAGAAATCAGATCTCAGGTAGACGGCTACCTGGATAGAATCTATGTGGAAGAAGGAGCTTATGTAAGAGCAGGACAACCGTTATTTAAAATAGATTCAAGAAGCTACGGCGAGCAGATGAATATGGCTCAGGCTAATCTTCAGGCTGCCAATGCCAATATCCAAAAAGCAAAAGTGGAAGTAGACAGACTTCAGCCACTGGTTGCTGCCAAAGTAGTTTCTGATGTACAGCTTAAAACAGCGAAAGCCAATTATGAAGCTGCCGTTGCTGCTGCTTCTCAAGCCAGAGCCTCTGTTGGAAGCGCAAGAATCAACGTAGGATTTACAACCATTACAGCTCCTGTAAGCGGTTATATCGGAAGAATTCCTTACAAAAAAGGAAGTCTGATCTCCAGAACAGATCCAAATCCATTAACATTATTATCTGATATCAGTGAAATCTACGCGTATTTCTCTTTAAGTGAACTTGATTTCATTGCATTCCAAAACAAATACCCGGGAGCAAGCTTAGAAGAGAAACTTAAAAATATGCCGATGGTAGATCTTGTCATCGCCGATAACAGTACTTACCCTGAAAAAGGAAGATTAAGTATTGTAGACGGGCAATTTGATAAAACTACCGGAGCCATCAGTGTACGCGCCGTTTTCCCTAATACCAACGGAACTTTAAGAACCGGAAACACAGGAAGAGTGCGCATGCCTCAGCTGATCTCGAATGCCGTCGTTATTCCTCAGGAATCCACATTCGAAATTCAGGATAAAACCTATGTATATGTGATGGATAAAGATAAAAAAGTAATGGGGAGACCTATTAAAATATCCGGAAAAACAGACAGCTATTACTTTATTTCTGAGGGACTTTCCCGTGGAGAAAAAATCGTATACACAGGAATCGGAAGCTTAAAAGACGGCGTCTCCATCAGACCGAAAAATATTTCGTCTGACAGCTTATTAAAAGCGAAACCATTATAGTCCTTTCCGAAAACAGAAGACTTAAAAAAATAAACTTCTTATGTTAAAACAATTTATAGAAAGACCGGTCCTTTCAACGGTCATCTCCATAATACTCTTATTATTGGGAGCTTTGTCTCTCTTTAATTTACCGATTGCCCTCTTTCCGGATATTGCTCCACCAAGCGTTCAGGTAACGGCATTCTATCCTGGAGCCAACGCGGAGGTTGTAGCACGTTCGGTTGCCACTCCTATTGAGGAAGCAGTGAACGGGGTTGAAAATATGACCTATATGACTTCCAACTCCAGTAATGACGGTACCATGACACTTAGTGTGTACTTCAAACAGGGAGCAGATGCTGATAACGCGGCGGTAAACGTACAGAACCGTGTATCAAAAGCAATGAGCCAGCTGCCTCAGGAAGTAGTACAGGCCGGGATTTCAACCCAGAAGGTTCAGAACAGTATGATCATGTTCATGGGACTGACCAGTGAAAATGAAAAACAATATGATGAATTATTCCTTCAAAATTATCTGAAGATCAACGTTATTCCACAGATACAGCGTATCCCCGGAGTTGCACAGGCTCAGGTATTCGGAACCAGGGATTATTCCATGAGAATCTGGTTGAAACCGGATCGTCTGGCATCAAATAATCTTTCTCCACAGGAAGTTTTAGCAGCCATTAAAGATCACAACCTTGAAGCAGCCCCAGGCCGTCTTGGACAGGGAAGTAAGGAAACTTACGAATATATCCTTAAGTATAAAGGAAAACTGAATAAGAATGAAGACTATGAAAATATTGCTATCAAAGCAAATAGTGATGGTTCTTTCTTAAGATTAAAAGATGTTGCACGAGTAGAGTTTGGATCTTATACCTATACTGCCACCAACAGAGTAGACGGAAAACCCGTTGCCGGATTTGCCATCCTACAAACTGCAGGATCCAATGCCAATGAAATCCTGACTGAAATTGAAAGCCAGGTAAAAGTAATGGAAACCACGCTTCCAAAAGGAGTGAAACCCATTATCATGTACAATTCCAAAGACTTTTTGGATGCTTCTATCCATCAGGTTGTGGAAACGCTTGTTATTGCCTTTGTATTGGTATTTATTGTAGTATTTATCTTCCTTCAGGATTTCAGATCTACATTAATTCCGGCTATTGCCGTACCGGTAGCGATTATCGGAACATTCTTCTTCCTTCAGTTATTTGGTTTCAGTATCAACATGCTTACCTTATTCGCATTGGTTCTGGCCATTGGTATTGTAGTGGATGATGCCATTGTAGTGGTAGAAGCCGTCCATTCTAAAATGGAACAGACAGGTATGCCGGTAGAACAGGCTACAATGAACTCGATGAGTGAAATTTCAGGAGCTATTATATCCATTACATTGGTAATGTGTGCCGTGTTTATTCCGGTTGGCTTCATGCAGGGACCTGCAGGGGTTTTCTACAGACAGTTTGCTTTCACATTAGCGATTGCGATTTTAATCTCAGCAGTGAATGCATTAACATTGAGCCCGGCATTATGTGCGATGTTCTTAAATGATCCTCAGGGAGAACATGGTGAACACGGTCATAAAAAAGGTTTTGGAGCAAGATTCTTCAATGCTTTCAATGCCAGTTTCAACAGCATGACCAGAAAGTATATCTACAGCCTTAAGTTTTTAATTAAAAACAAATGGGTGGCGATAGGAGGTCTTGTTCTTATCACAGCAGCAAGTATATTCCTGATCAAAAAAGCACCGTCAGGATTTATTCCTACTGAAGACCAGGGATTCGTATTGTATGCAGTAAATACTCCTCCGGGAAGTTCATTAGAAAGAACACACAGAGCTACGGCCCAAATTGATAAAATTATTAATGGTGAAAAAGCAACCAACCACCTTTGGGTAGCGGATGGAATGAACTTCATCAGTAATGCGAACGCTTCTCCCTATTCTGCAGGTTTCATTAAGCTTAAAGATTATGACAAGCGTGGTGAAATGAAAGATACTGATCAGATTGCAGCAACATTGACAGGTAAGGTAAGCCAGGTGAAAGATGCCAATGCATTCTTCTTCAACTTCCCTACTGTACAAGGTTTCGGTAACGTTTCCGGATTTGAATTCATGCTTCAGGATAAAACAAACGGTTCTTTCGAACAGTTGGGAACAACTACTCAACAGTTCATTGGAGAGCTGATGAAAAGACCTGAAATTGCATTTGCCTTTACAACGTATGCAGCAGGAAATCCTCAGTATACCATTGATGTAGACACGGATAAAGCTAATCAGTTGGGTGTTTCTGTAACAGAATTGATGCAGACCATGCAGATTTATTTCGGAAGCAGCTTTGTATCGGATTTCAACAGATTCGGAAAGTATTACAGAGTAATGGCTCAGGCAGATATTCCTTACCGTACGGATGTCAATTCACTGGAAGGAATTTATGTGAAAAATAAATCAGGAGAAATGGTTCCTGCCAAAACACTGGTAACGTTAAAAAGATCTTTCGGTCCTGAAACGGTAACAAGAAATAACCTTTTCAACGCAGTTACGATTAACGGAACACCAAAACCCGGTTACAGTACCGGAGATGCCATCAAAGCGGTAGAAGAAGTTGCTCAGCAGTCCCTTCCAAGAGGATATGGATATGAGTGGACAGGGATTACCCGTGAGGAAATTAAAACAAGCGGACAGACTTCGTTCATTTTCTTCTTAAGTATTCTGTTTGTTTACTTCTTACTGGCAGCTCAATATGAAAGCTACATTCTTCCGTTTGCGATTATTCTTACCATTCCAACCGGGATTTTCGGAGTATTTGCCTTCACAGGATTAGCGGGAATTGATAACAATATTTATGTTCAGGTAGGATTGATCATGCTGGTCGGGCTACTGGCCAAAAATGCCATCCTGATTGTAGAGTTTGCCGTACAGAGAAGAAAAGCAGGTAAAACATTAATTGAATCTGCCCTTCAGGCGTCAAGATTACGTTTAAGACCGATCTTAATGACCTCTTTTGCTTTCATCGTGGGAATGCTTCCACTGGTATGGACACAGGGTGCTTCTTCAAAAGGAAACCACTCTATCGGTTACAGTACCGTAGGAGGAATGCTTACAGGAGTAATATTGGGAATCTTTATCATTCCGGTAATGTATGTAGTATTCCAGTATCTGCATGAAAAAATGCCAAGCAGAAAAAAGAAAAGACTTCTGAAAAAACAAATGGAGGAAGAACTTTTAGCTGCTAGTCACTAATAAAAAATGAAATACAAAAACTTAGAGAAAATTTTAAGATCACAAAGGCTTAACTATTCTCCTTTTCTGTTCTTAATGGTTTACAAAAGCTAACTATTTTCTCCTACTAAAGACAATTTTTGCCTCAAAAAACCTCTCTAAGTTTTGTATTCAATTAAAAGTTTAAAAACTATGAAACGAGTAAAAAATATTATTCTAACATTTGTGCTGGCCATCGGCTCTGTTTCGTGTGTGTCTAAACTGGCATACACGGAGCCTGAGCTTCCTCTTCCGGAAAAGTTCCAGTACACAGCAACTGCCGACACTGCCAGTATTGCCAATCTGGAGTGGAAACAGTTTTTCAGCGATCCTATTTTACAGGGATTGATTGAAAAAGGAATTAAAAATAATTATGACCTTCAGATTGCCTTAAAGCAGGTTGCTGCTTCACAGGAAAAACTGAAACAGGCAAAATATATGCAATATCCGGACGTAGGTTTCGGAGTTAGCGGACAGATTTCAAGACCTTCCAAAAACAGCATGAACGGGCAAAGCTTAAATTTATTTTTAGGCTCAAGCCATGTTGAAGATTATAATGCAGCCTTCAACCTTTCGTGGGAAGCGGATATCTGGGGAAAAATCAAAAACCAGCAGGAAGTTTCAAGAATGCAGTATCTTCAAACCTATGAAGGTTCAAAGGCAGTTCAGACTCAGGTAGTAGCGGCGATTGCTCAGGGATATTATAACCTGTTAATGCTTGACAGACAATTAGCCATTGCAAAATCTAATCTGGAACTGACCAGCAATACCCTTTTGATGACCCAAAAAATGTGGGAAAGTGGTGATAATACCTCTTTAGGAGTTCAGCAGGCAGCCGCTCAGAAACAGGCAACAGAACTTCTGATTACGCAGCTGGAACAGAATATCGCTATTCAGGAAAATGCTTTGAGCATTCTGACAGGTGAACTTCCTAACAAAGTAAACAGAACCATTGAAATGTCTGATACTTCATTACCTCAGAATATCTCCGCAGGGCTTCCGGCAGCTATGGTAAGCCGAAGACCGGATGTGCGCCAGCAGGAATTGGTTTTATTAGAATCCAATGCCATGGTAGGAATTGCTCAGGCGAATATGTATCCGGCATTGAAGATTACAGCCAACGGAGGAGTAAATTCATTTAAAATTGATAACTGGTTTCAGATTCCGGCTTCATTATTCGGATCTGTTTTAGGGGGACTTACCCAACCTATTTTTCAGAAAAGACAATTAAAAACAGATCTGGAAGTAGCAAAAATTCAAAGAGAGAAAAATGTGCTGGCATTCCGTCAGTCGGTATTGAATGCAGTGGGAGAAATTTCCGATGCTTTGGTTTCCAATGAAAATTTAAAAGTTCAGGAACAGAAAGCTGCAGAGCAGGCAACTACCTTGAAAGATGGAATTAAAAGCGCACAACTTCTTTACAAAGGAGGTTCAGCCAATTACCTGGAAGTGATTACAGCACAGGGAAATTCCCTACAGGCAGAGTTGAATCTGGCTTCCATTAAAAGACAGAGATTAAGCAGCATTGTAGATTTATACAGAGCGCTAGGCGGCGGTTGGAAGTAGTACATTAAATTATATTTGTTTTAAGATGCGGTTCTTTTCAGAGCCGCATTTTTTTCAGTATAAAAACACCCTAATTAATTACCATCTGTACTGTCATTCTGAATGGAACAAAGTGGAATGAAGAATCTTTAAAAACAATCGATGAGACTCTTCCTTCGTCAGAATGACAAACTAAGCGCTTAGTTTATCCGTACACTGTGTCATTCCGTAGGAATCTATATTTTCAAAGCTTCCAGAGCCACTCAATAATGTAAAAGTATTTATTTTTGAAACTGATTTTCAATCCATTTCAGCAAATCTTCAAAATCCTTTTCAGAATATCCCAATTGTAAATAATGAATATCATCCGCCTTTCTGTACCATGTCAGCTGGCGTTTCGCATACCTGCGGCTGTTTTTTTTAATTTCTGAAACCGCAAAATCAAGATCCCATTCTCCGTCAAAATATTTAAAAAGCTCAGCATATCCTACCGTATTTAAAGCAGTCAATTCTTTGAATTTTTCAAGACCTTTTACCTCATCCAGCAATCCGTTTTTCATCATAATATCCACCCTACGGTTGATTCTGTCATACAGTTCTTCTCTTTGCGCTTCAATTCCGATTCTGATGACATTAAAATCTCTTCCATTTTGAGAAACCGAAATATGTTCAGAATATTTTTTATCCGTTTGCCAGATAATATCAATGGCTCTCAACAGCCTGCGGTGATTGTGAATATCCACCACATTGAAATACTCGGGATCAAGTTCCTGTAAAATTTCCTGAAGTTTTTCAATTCCCTCCTGCTCCATGATATTTTGGAGTTTCTCCTGATTTTCAGCATCAGCTTCCGGAAGATCGTGGAGACCTTCTATCACAGCTTTTTCATACATCATGCTTCCACCCACAAGAATTACCGTGTCATGAATTGTAAAAAGTTCATTGAGTTTTTGAAGAGCATCTTCTTCATATTGCCCGATAGAATAATAGTCTTCCACCGAAAGATTTCCGATAAAATGATGAGGTGCTCCGGCCAGTTCTTCTTCAGAGGGCGCTGCTGTTCCTATTTTCATTTCTTTAAAAAACTGACGGGAATCACAGGAAATAATCTCTGTATTGAAATGCTGAGCCAAATCAATTGCCAATCTCGTTTTACCAATTCCGGTGGGTCCTACTACAGAAATCAAATTTTTCTTTTTCACCGCGCTAATTTACGAAAATGAGTTTATTTAATTGGCTGGAAGATGGAAGCCTGAGGCTGGAATTTAAAATTAAATATCTTTATATATTCACAACAATCTTCCCGCTTCCTGCCTCCACCTTCCAGCCATTCAACAGTAGCCAAACTATAGACTTAAATGTTTATCTTTGTAGAACAATAAAAAACTATGATTTTATCAATGACCGGATTCGGTAGAGCCGAAGATGTTTTTGAAGGAAAAAAAATTACTATAGATATTAAATCTCTGAACAGCAAGAGCTTTGATTTGAATATTAAAATTCCTTTACGTTATAAAGAAAAAGAATTTGAAATCAGAAAAATTCTTAACGATAGAATTATCCGTGGAAAAGTAGACTGCTACGTTAATATTGAGAACCTTGAAGAGTCTAATGATGTAAAAATTAATAAAAACTTAATTGACTCTTATATCAATGAACTTAAAAACATAGCTTCTGACGGTCCCGATTTCGAATACCTTAAAATGGCGGTAAGACTTCCTGATGCCATCACATCAAGACCTGATGAATTGACGGAAGGCGAATGGGAAGCTTTGGCTAAGATTGTTAACAATGCCGTAGACAGATTCGAAGAATTCAGAAGAACTGAAGGCAGCAATTTACATGAAGAATTAAACAGGAATATTCAGAATATCGACAAATATCTTGGAGAAGTGATTCCTTTTGAAGAAGAAAGAATTGTAAGTGTGAAAGAGCGTTATCAGAAGTCTTTGAAAGAATTTGAAAACGTGGATGAAACACGTTTCTACCAGGAAATGGCCTATTTCACTGAAAAACTTGATATTTCTGAAGAAAAGGTAAGACTTGCCCAGCACCTGAAATATTATAAAGAAGTAATGGACAATGAATCTTTCAACGGAAAAAAACTGGGCTTTATTTCTCAGGAAATCGGAAGAGAAATCAATACCCTGGGTTCTAAAGCCAATCACGCAGAAATCCAGAAACTGGTCGTGATGATGAAAGATGACCTTGAAAAAATTAAAGAACAAACGTTAAACGTATTATAAGTTGCGGGGTTCGAGATGCGAGGTAATAATTCCGAGTACAAATACTACGGAATCACTACCCGAAACTCACAATCCCGAAACCCGAAACCCATAGAAATGGATAAAGTAATTATATTTTCAGCACCATCAGGGAGCGGAAAAACTACACTGGTAAAGCATTCATTAGAAACATTTCCTGAACTTGAATTTTCAATCTCATGTACAACGAGACAGCCGAGAGGAAGTGAAGTTCATGCTGTGGACTATCATTTTCTGACACCTGATGAATTCAGACAGAAAATTTCCGAAGATGCTTTTGTAGAATATGAAGAAGTGTATACTGACAAATATTACGGTACTTTAAAATCTGAAGTAGAAAAAATCTGGAATCAGGGAAAAGTAGTTATTTTTGATGTAGATGTGAAAGGAGGTATTTCGTTAAAAAAATATTTCGGTGAAAAAGCCCTGTCTATCTTTATAGAACCACCTTCCATTGAAGAACTGGAACGAAGATTGATCTCCAGAGATACAGATGATGCAGAAACCATAAAAACCCGTGTAGCAAAGGCAGAAGAAGAAATGACCTACGCCGGCGGGTTTGACAAGATCGTTATTAATGAAGATCTTGATGCAGCTAAAATAGAAATAGAAAGTTTAATAAAAAGTTTTATAGAAAGAAACTAGAAGTTAGAAATTAGAAGTTAGTTTTTTTAGTGTCAGGAAAAATTATCCTCATTTTATACTAACTTCTAGTTTCTAATCTCTAACTTCTATAAAAGAAAAAATTGAGGTTGATATGAGTACCGAAACATTAGAAAAAGCTAAATCTGCAATTCCTGTCAGAGGATTTCTGGATATTAAAGATATTGCTATTCCTCAGGGTGAAGAATTGGTAAAAGCCATTCTGAAGCTTAAAGAGGAAAAAAATGCTGTTATTCTTGCCCATTATTACCAGCCCGGAGAAATTCAGGATATCGCTGACTTTCTGGGAGATTCTTTACAGCTGGCAAGGCAGGCAAAAGACACCAATGCTGACATGATTGTATTCTGCGGTGTACATTTCATGGCAGAAGCAGCAAAAATTCTGAATCCAACTAAAAAAGTAGTTCTTCCTGATACCATGGCCGGATGCTCTCTGGCAGATGGCTGTTCCGGAGAAGGACTAAGAAAAATGCGTGAACAGCACCCGAATGCTTTAATTGCCACTTACATCAACTGTAACGCAGAAACGAAAGCAGAAAGTGATATCATCGTAACCAGTTCAAATGCTGAAACAGTAATTGAAGCCCTGCCAAAAGACAGACCGATTATTTTCGCACCGGATAAAAACCTGGGAAGATATTTATCTAAAAAAACAGGTCGTGATATGATCCTTTGGGATGGAAGCTGCGTAGTACACGAAGCATTCTCCATGGAAAGAATTGCCCAGCAGCTGGCAGACAATCCGGATGCCAAGCTGATTGCACACCCTGAAAGTGAAGAAGCTGTTTTGAAACTGGCTCACTTTATCGGTTCCACTTCTGCTCTGTTGAACTATGTAGAAAAAGATGACTGCCAGAAATTCATCATTGCAACTGAAGAAGGAATTCTTCATGAAATGAGAAAGCGTGCTCCTCATAAGGAACTGATTCCTGCATTGGTTTTTGATGAAAGCTGTAACTGTTCAGAATGTTTCTACATGAAACGTAATACAATGGAAAAGCTGTATTTATGTATGAAATATGAGCTTCCTGAAATTCTTATCGACGAAGAATTAAGGTTAAAAGCATTGAAGCCTATTGAAGCCATGCTTGACCTTTCTAAAAGCATAAAATAATTTCTTTTTGTTATTCAATATTTATTATATTTAGCATTCAAACTAATAATAAATATGAAAAATCTAAAAAAATTGGACAGAAGAAGTCTTAAAAATGTAAACGGAGGCAGCGGTATATGCAACTTAAACTGCGAAATACACGAAACCTGTGGTTCAGGATGCAATGGAGAATTGATCTGCGTACCAAGAGGAATGTATATTCCGGATAATTGTTAAAATAAAATAAAGCACTGTTTTTGCAGTGCTTTATTATTGTTACGAACATATATTATTTTTAGGATACTCCTCCATCCACACATTCCATGCTTACCAGAACACACATCTTACAATAATCAGGCAGTCCCTGATAAGCAGCACATGAATACTGATATTCCGGACCATTACCAAATGTAGCATTCTGCGGACATCCTGCACATCTTGACGGACCTGCAGCTCCATTTAATTGTTCAAGCTCTTTTCTGTTTAATTTTTTTAAATTTTTCATAGTCGTTTTAAATTATATTCTGATTTATTTTTTAGGCTTCAAGAATTGGACAGCTGCCCGGAATGGATGGATCATAAGGGAAAAGGTAAAGACAAACTTTACGGCCTTTAAAATCTGTACATACCGCACATCCTTTTGGTCCGCAGTCAAGATCTACAGCACAACTGTCTCCTGTACCTCCAATAATGGATCTTAAATTTTCTCTGTTTAATTTTTTAGAGTTTCTCATGGCAATTTAGCTTGATTAAGTTTTTTTAAATAATTTAATCTCTCTTATTACAGCATTGGTGCATAACAGGTTCCTCCCGGCTTCAGCCAGCAGCCCCATTTTCCGCCTCCACGGAAACAAACAAACTGTTCTCCTCCGCAAGCTTCAATCTGAATATCCGTGAAACCACCCTTGATATTTTTCTTATCCTCTCTTGATAATTTTTTGATTGTTTTCATATTATAATTTTGGTATTCTGTATTAGCAATAAATTTTTATCATTTAAATTTAGTAAGGACCGAAGCATTCAAAGCTCACTAATACTCTTCCTTTACAGCATTCCGGTAAGGCATAATAATCAGCACATGATCTGGTTTCACCCGGTCCGTAGGGTCCGGCAGGACAATTCTCAAAACAGGTATTCACATCTCCTCCACTGATTGATTTCAGGTTTTGACGTTTTAATTTCTTTAAATTTTTCATGGTTATTTCGTTATTAGTTAATACGATAAATGTAATATTTTTAATTAATTACACCAAATATATCTCTAAAAAAGGAAATATATTTTATTATGTTAAAAGCTTGGCTGTTTCAAAATAAGTTGTACATTTGTTCTGTTACGATGAATTTATTAAGAAACATATCTGATATTTCTGCCCTGAGATTACCTATTTCAGGCATATCTTCCGTTTCTACATTCACAACTACAACAACTACCCCATAACGGGGTAAATTTTCACATATTATTTCCGGTACCTGTACTCTTTTTTTAAAGAGTAGCTATTTCTTTTTATCCAACTTCAAAAAAATAATTGATGAAAGTTTTAAAATTCGGCGGAACATCAGTCGCCCACGCCCAGAATATCCTACTGGTGGAAAAAATCATAAAAAAAGAATCTTTAAAAAGTAAAGTTGTTGTCATTGTATCAGCCCTTCACGGTGTTACCGACCAGCTGATCAAAGCAGCAGAATATGCCTCCGTAAAAGATGAAAATTATAATCAGATTGTTCAAAACCTTGAAGAAAAACATCTCGCTTTGGTTAAAGAACTGTTCCCAATTGCAGAACAAAGTTCATGGCTAAGTTTTGTAAAAAAACATTTCAATGACATTGAAGACCTCTGCAACGGAATCGCTGTACTTGGTGAATTGACAGATAGAATAAAAGATAAAATTGCTTCTTACGGAGAATTTCTGTCTTCAAAAATTATTGCAGCAAAACTTCATCATGAAGGTTTAGACTGTGCATGGATGAATACTGCAGATCTGATCAGAACAGACAGCAATTTCACCAATGCAAAAGTAGATTTCGCCGCTACCGAAAAGAATATTATCCATTTTATGAATGAAAATCAGAACCGTATTATCGTAGGCCCCGGTTTTGTAGCCCATGACAAAAAAAATAATGCAACAACATTAGGAAGAGGCGGCTCAGATTATACCGCTTCTATTATTGCAGCTTCTGTGCATGCAGAAGAGCTACAGATCTGGACCGATGTAAGTGGGATGATGACTGCCGATCCACGTCTGGCCTCCAATGCCAAACCTATTTCAGAAATTTCTTATCATGAAGCCATGGAACTTTCTCATTTTGGGGCAAAAGTACTTTATCCGCCTTCTATTCAGCCTGTAATGATAAACAATATAAACCTGATCATCAAGAATACTTTTGATCCTGAAGCACAGGGAACTTTAATTTCTCATCAACTGAAATCTTCAGACAATGAAAAACAGATTGCAGTAGGAATTTCAAATATGAACAATATTGCTCTGCTTACCTTAGAAGGAAGCGGTATGGTAGGAATTCCGGGTATTTCAGCAAAACTTTTCCAGTGTTTAAGTCATGAAAAAATAAATGTAATCCTTATCACACAAGGGTCTTCAGAACATTCTATCACCATAGCTATTGAAGAAAAAGAAGCTTTACGTGCGGAATACGCAATCAATTCTTCTTTCGCTGATGATATCAATCTTAAAAGGGTCTGTGCCGTAAAAATCGAAACAGGACTTTCCATTGTAGCGCTTGTAGGAGAAAACATGAAAAGCAGAAGCGGTGTCAGTGCAAAAATGTTCGGATGCCTGGGAAATAATGGTATCAATATAAGAGCCATTGCGCAGGGATCTTCAGAAAGAAATATCAGTATTGTTATTTCAGAAAAAGACAGTAAAAAAGCAGTGAATGTACTTCACGAAGAATTTTTTGAATCTGAAATAAAACAAATCCACCTCTACATCTGTGGAACTGGAAATGTAGGTTCAAAACTGATTCAGCAGATTTATGACCAAAACGAATATTTAAAAGAAAATTTTTTGATCAACTTGAGAATCGCAGGGGTTTCCAATAGCCGTTATATGCTGTTTTCAGATCAGGGAATACCAAGGGAAAATTACCTTAACTGGAATCAGCAGGGTGAAAAGGCCTCTGCCCAGGAATTTGCTGATGAAATTATCCACAGAAACCTTAGAAATTCCATTTTCGTTGATGTAACGGCAAGTCCTGATGTTCCTGAAGTGTATGAAGGGCTATTGAAAAGAAGTGTGAATATCGTTGCGTGTAATAAGATTGCAGCTTCTTCAGATTTTAAAAAGTATAAAACCTTAAAGAATACGGCGAGAAACCATAGCTGCAATTTCTATTTTGAAACCAATGTAGGAGCCGGTCTTCCCGTGATAGGAACTATTAACGACCTCATCAAAAGCGGTGATAAAATCCAATCCATCCAGGCCGTTTTAAGTGGAACATTGAATTTTGTCTTTAATGAGTATGATGGCAGCAGAACATTCTCTGAAGTAGTAGCTCAGGCCCAGAAAGAAGGATATACGGAACCGGATCCAAGACTCGATTTGTCCGGAACTGATGTAGCAAGAAAAATTTTAATTCTGGCAAGAGAAGCCGGATATCCCCTTCAGTTTGAAGAAATTGAAAACATAGGTTTTCTGCCTGAAGAATGCATGCAGGAAAGTGTTGACAGTTTTTATGAAAAACTGACAGTGTATGAAGATCATTTTAAGAACTTATTTAACGAAGCTGAAAACGAAGGCAAAATATTAAAATACGTTGCAAAATTTGAAGAGGGAAAAGCAAAAGTAGGTTTACAGCATATCGCTCCGGACAGTGATCTGTTTCACCTGTATGGCAAAGACAATATTGTCATTTTTAAAACCCTCAGATATTCCGAACAGCCATTGGTAGTGAAAGGTGCCGGTGCCGGAGCTGATGTTACGGCAAGTGGAGTTTTTGCAGATATTATTCGCTCTATTTAAAAATACAATTATGAAAAATGTAAAATTAAAAGTTCCTGCTACGGTAGCCAATCTGGTTTGCGGATTTGATATTTTAGGAATGGCAGTTCATGATCCATACGATGAGATGGAATTCCGATTACTGGAAACTCCCGAAATTATTATAAAACATACAGATTCTTACGGGCTTCCAGAAGAAGCTTCTAAAAATGTTGCGGGTTTTGTTCTATTAAAAATTCAGGAATATTTCAATCTGAAAAACGGATTTGAAGTCATTATCCATAAACATATAAAACCAGGAAGCGGGCTCGGCTCCAGCGCGGCAAGTGCCGCCGGAGCCGCCTTTGGAGCCAATATTTTATTAGGAAATAAGCTTTCTAAAGAGGAAATGGTTTATTTTGCCATGTTTGGAGAAGAACTGGCTTCAGGAGTACGCCATGCAGATAATATCGCACCGTGCATCTATGGCGGAATTACCCTGGTAAAATCTACCAATCCTATTGATATTATTCCTTTAAATAGTCCTGATTTATTTGTAACAGCTGTACATCCGCAGGTGGAAGTCAAAACTTCAGATGCCAGACAGATTTTAAAGAAAAATATCACCTTAAAAAGTGCTGTAGAACAGTGGGGAAATATAGCAGGTCTGGTAGCAGGAATTCAGAAAAATGATTTTCCGCTGATTGGAAGGAGTCTTAACGATGTCATTGTAGAACCTGTCCGCAGTATTTTGATTCCGAAATTTGATGAAATTAAAACAAAAAGTCTGCAATCAGGTGCATTGGGAGGTGGAATTTCCGGTTCAGGACCTTCTATTTTCATGCTGTCCGAACAGAAAGAAACCGCAGAAAAAATTGCTCAAATGATGCAATCAGTATATGATAAAATTGAAATAGAAAGCCTTGTCTATGTCTCAAAAATAAATCCGGCAGGCATTCAGATCATCGGGGAAGCTTAATCATAAAAAAACAAAAATGAAATATTATAATTTAAAGGATCATCAGGAAAAAATTGATTTTAGAGGGGCAACCATAAAAGGTCAGGGAAAAGAAAAAGGATTGTTTTTCCCTGAGAACATTCCTCAGTTTGATGAAGAATTTATTCAAAATCTTGATCAATATTCTAATGAAGAGATTGCATACCAATGCATGAAAGATTTTGTCGGAGATGAAATTCCATCAGAAATTCTCAAAGAAATTGTAGCCGAAACCGTCAGCTTTGAAATTCCGTTAGTTAAGATTAATGAGCAGATATCAATTTTGGAGTTATTTCATGGTCCTACGCTGGCCTTTAAAGATATCGGAGCCCGATTCATGAGCCGTTGTCTGTCTTATTTCCTGAAAGACGAGCAGAAAAAAGTCACTGTTCTGGTAGCTACATCAGGAGATACAGGAGGTGCTGTTGCCCATGGATTTTATAAAATCCCACAGATTGATGTAGTTATTTTGTATCCTAAGAACAGGGTAAGCCCGGTTCAGGAAAAGCAGTTGACTGCATTAGGAGAAAATATTTCAGCGTTGGAAGTCAACGGCAGTTTTGATGACTGTCAGAATCTTGTAAAACAGGCTTTTTCGGATGAAGAAATCAACAGCCAGTTGTTTCTGACGTCTGCTAATTCTATCAACGTGGCAAGATGGCTTCCCCAGCAAATTTATTATTTAATAGCATTGAAACAATGGATGCCGTATCATAAAGAGCAACCCGTAATCTGTGTTCCAAGCGGAAATTTCGGAAATATTTGTGCCGGACTGCTGGCTCATTTCAGAGGTTTGCCTGCCAGCCATTTTATTGCTGCCTGTAATGCCAATCATGTAATTCCAGATTATTTTAAAACTAAAAACTATCAGCCGCAAAAAGCCATTGCTACTTTATCCAATGCCATGGATGTAGGAAATCCAAGCAATTTTGTGAGAATCCTGGAACTTTTCGGGCATCAGTTTGAAACATTGAAAAATAAAATATCAGCGTATTCCATTGATGATGATCAAACAATGAGCACCATCACGGAAATCTATGAGAAATACGGATATATGCTGGAACCTCACAGTGCTGTCGCATTTGCTGCAATGGAACAATATCTGCAGGAAAACCCAGGACAAAAAGGATTTATTCTGGGTACTGCACATCCGGTAAAGTTCCCTGATGCTGTGGAAAAAGCTATTCATACCCAGATTGAAATTCCTGAATCATTAAATGAACTTATGAAAAAGGAGAAAAAAACTGTAGAAATAAATTCAGATTTTGAAGAATTAAGACGATTTTTGTTTCATAAAATCTGAAGCAATGAGCAAAATATATCTTGAAGATGTACAAATATATGCGTACCATGGTGTACTTCCTGAGGAAAATATCATCGGAACATATTATATTCTGAATGCAGAACTTCATACCGACCTGTGGAAAGCAGCTGCATCCGATGATTTGCATGACACCATAAGCTATGCGGATATCAACGATATTCTCCATAAGGAAATGAAAATAAAATCCAAGTTACTGGAACATGTAGCCGGCAGAATCATCACAAAAATTCACGACAGCTTTCCACAGATTGATTATATTAAATTAAAAATCACGAAAACAGCTCCGCCGATGCAGGGAGAAATGAAGGGTGCCAGCATTGAGCTTGAAAAAAGCTTTAAACCGGAAAATTAAAATTCTTATTTTCGTTCATTAAAAAAGATACACATTGAAATTCGTTAAAATATTATTTTTAGCCGCAGGGATCAGCGTTTTTGGTCAGACCAACGTTGATAATCAGCTGGCAGCTTATAACTTTCCGAAGATCAGATCAAGTATTACCATGCCTGTGACAATTCCTCTTTCGGAGCTGAGCAATATGATCAATGCTTCTGTGAAAGATCTGGTGTACCAGGATGATTCTTATACGGATAATAATAATGATCAGTTCAAAGTAAAGGTTTGGAAGACCAGACCTATTCGTCTTGTAGGCGGAACCAGCCAGAATTTACTGATTGAAGTTCCATTAAAAATATGGGCAGAAAAAGGAATTGGTACTTTGGGAGTATACACGTATCAGAATACCACTTTTGAAACGGTAATGTCATTCAACACAACAGTTACTTTTAAAAATAACTGGACCATTATTACCAATACCAGGCCCAATGGTTTCAGGTGGGTAACAAAACCGGTACTTGATTATGGAAGAATACAGATTCCCATTACTTCGATCGTTGAAAAAAGCTTAAAAGAGCAGCAGGAAAAATTCTGCAAAACCATAGACCAGCAAATGGCTACGCAGCTGAATTTCCAGCAATACGCCTTAATGGCGTGGAATACTTTTCTGCAGCCTTTCAATATCTCCGATGAATACAACACCTGGCTGAAAGTAAGCCCGGTGGGAGTCAATATAACGCCTTTTAAATTTTACGGAAACCAGATCAATGCAACGCTTGGTGTTGATATTTATTCCGAAACTTTTACGGGAAATAAACCTTCAGCATCTTTACCGGTAACCAGCGTTGCTAATTTTAACTCCACCCCTACTGTTGCAGATCGGTTTATTTTACAGACTACAGCCAATATTCCCTTTACAGAAGCAAGCAGTATGGCAAGAAAAACTTTTTTAAACAAGGAGTTTGATGTGCGGGACTCTAAAGTGAAAGTAACCGATATCAGAGTATATGGAGTTGATGACAGAGTGGTCATTGAAGCACAAACCGATGGCTATATAAAAGGAACATCCATTATTTCAGGAATTCCTGTGTATGATGAAACAAAAAGAAAAATTGTTTTATCGGAAACCAAATTCAAACTGAAAACCACCAACATCCTGCAAAAAACAGCTTCGCTCCTATTCCAGGGGAAAATTGTAAAAATGATTGAAGAGGAATATGGCATTCCTACCCAGGAACTGGAAGAAACGTCAAGAAAGAGCATTGAAGAAGCCTTTAACAAAGAATATTATAAAGGGTTAAAGATGAACGGAAAAGTTTTCAATCTTAAGCCCAGCAAGATTCTACTCAGCAATACGGGAATTACAGCTGTGATTGATACGAATGCTTCGCTGAAACTACTTGTCAACGGATTTTAAAAAATTTCAATAAAAACTAACATAAAAACTAATAATCTTACACATGAAAAGAATTCTAAATGTTGTTGAATATAATAAAGCCTCATCAGGGGTTAGACTTGCTAATAATTTCCTTGATCTTATAATACTATATATTATTAATTATCTCCTCTCTATTGTTTCTAATTTTCTTTATGAAGTAACTTCAATTGAGTTTTTCTACTTCTATAGTAATGGAAATATATTATGGCAGCTCTTTATTGGAAATTTCAATTATTGCCTTTATTACTTTTTGATGGAAAACTATTTAGACGGAAGAACCGTTGCAAAGTATATTACAGGCACTAAAGTAATCAGTACAGATGGCACAAAACCAACCACCCAGCAAATTATTTACAGAAGTCTTACCAGAATTGTTCCTTTTGATGGGCTGTCATTTCTTGGAGTAAACGGCTGGCATGACAAGTGGAGTGAAACAAGGGTTATTAACATCAAAAATTATCAGACTGAAATTCAAGTAAAAAGCGAAATTGAAGACCTTGGAAAGAAAGAAATTGCTTAAAAACTTTTGTTCATAAAGAAATTTTGCTATATTTGCACACCTCAAAAATGGTAAAAATGGTACTTTGGCCGAGCGGCTAGGCAGTGGTCTGCAACACCATCTACAGCGGTTCGAATCCGCTAGGTACCTCAAAAAAACCTCTAATTAAATTAGAGGTTTTTTTATTTTTACAGCTTAAATTTTTTCAGATATTCCATTCATTTATTAACAATATACTTATGAAAAAAACAGTCACCTTTTTTATCGTTTCATTTGTATTTGCCCTTTTAAATGGTTATTTTTTTAATTATATTAATGATGCATATTTACATTTTGATGTAAATTACAATAAGTCTCAAAATATCTCAAAAAATGAATTAAACTTCATTGCAATTTTCATTGCTCCTTTTCTGGAGACTTTTCTATTTCAGTATCTTCCCTATTTCATCTTAAGTAAATGGATAAAGCTCAACAATAAAGTATTTTGTATAATCATTATGAGTATCATTTTCGCATCAATGCATTATTATAATTGGCTATATATTGTTATGACATTTTTTGGAGGCATTATTTTAAATAACCTTTATATTTATTACATCCATCACGTCTATAGATATAGTTTATTTTAACCGTACTTTTCCATTCATTATTCAATCTTTATGGTTTATTATTTATCATGTAACCTTTCTTTTTAAGATACAAAACAAGCTCCTCCAGATCAAAGAAGAGCTTGGTAAATAATGCAAAAAGTAATGATGGATAGAAAATTATCTTAAATCAAAGATAGAGGATTAATCAATTCAGGTTTTATGAGCAGCGTCATATTAAGGCAAAAAAAATCCCCGGAAATTCCGAGGATAAAAACTAATAACCATGAAAACTCAAATTAAACATGAGTTACATTTCTATATTGAAAAATCGTGCCAAGAATATTAATTTTGAGAAAAAAAGTTTATTTATTCTTGCTGCACCATTTTTATCAATTCAGCATTTTAAATCGATTTTACTGATACTTTAAAAACCACTTCATAATTATCTATAATTAATTCAGATAAATATAATGCTCCGGCAAAAGTATTAAAAAAAAAATAATTTACATTTTAATAATATAAAATTTACATTCATGACATAAAAAAATTAGAGTGAACCGATTGGACATAAAAAAAATTTAAGTACCAAATTGGCACACTTTATTCTCTCCTCATATTAATCCATTAATATTTTAAAATTATGTCACAAAAAATTTTTAATAAAAAAGATTTCACAAAGATTAATGAAAAAGAATACCAGCTGGAATATACTATAAGTGAAATAGGTGAAGGATCTAATCTTATCGTAGAAAGGTTGACCGACAAAGGAAACTATGAAATAATTCAGGCCCCTTTACAAAAATCAAATGACAAGATATATATTATCTGGGATAATCCGTTTGACGGCAGAATCCTTTTTGATGTATAATACACGCATAGGTTTCCATACAAAAAGCCCCCAGAAATGGAGGCCTCAAAAAACACAAATGATGAAAAAAAATTTTATATCAGAGATAAAAATTATTTATCTTTTAATTCTAAATCAAAGATATATCAGTCTTTTTTTTTATTTTATGAGTACAATCATAAAATTATTACTTCTTTTCAATAAAAGCTTTTCTAATTACCATCATTATTTCTCAAAAAAAGACAATAATAAAAAATTGTTGTCATAAATTATTATTCGGATTATTTATATTAAATATCATTCAAGAAATAATTCAGCATCCATAATTGCACAATATAAGAAAAAAATACTAGATAAGTGATGACCCGGGTTATGATTTTCATATTTACTATTTTATAACTTCGTATCATTAATTCTACATCTCGTGATAAATTTTTCTATACTTATAGCCAATTATAATAATGGAAAGTATTTTAAGGAATGCTATCAATCATTAATCAACCAAACCTACGAAAACTGGGAGGTGATTATTATTGATGATGCCTCTACAGATAATTCAGTAGAGGTCATACAATCATTGATTAAAGAAGATTCACGTTTTACCCTTTACCATCATTCAGTTAATAAAGGTTGTGGCTTTACCAAAGCTGCCTGTATGAAATATGCCCAGGGAGATTTATGCGCTTTTTTGGATCCCGATGATGCCTTGTATCCGCAGGCGCTGGAAAAAATGGTCCAAGGATTCATGAACAGGGATAATCTTGCAGCCGCTTATTCTCAGATGATTCTTTGTAATGAAAAACTGATCCCTGAAAAAATATATGCCGGTACCAAGCAGATTTATAATAATCGGTATTTCTTCAACTATCCCATTCAGTTTGCACATTTTTTCACTTTTAAAAGAGAAGCGTACCTAAGAACAACAGGAATTAATCCCTATCTGAAAAATGCAGTAGACCAGGATCTTTATCTAAAAATCCTGGAACAGGGAGAAGTGAAATATATCAGAGAACCCCTTTATTATTACAGGCTCCATTCTAATGGAATTTCTCAGGATAAGGCAAAACAAAGTTCAAAAGAGTCATTTGCCAGAGTAATACATGATACCATGAAAAGGCGGGGAATTAAAAGCATCAACCATAAAGTTGTTCCCGAGTTTTTTACCAGTTCACATGAAATTTTTGAACTTCTCAATTATCAGACGAACAAAATGCACCGGCTGATCAGTAAGATAAAACTTACTTTAGGCAATATATAAAAAGACTCCTTACTCCAAAGAGTCTTTTTTGGTGATTATGAATGAATATTTACAGAAAAATATCAGGTTTTGAACAATTTTTATACACAAAATCATACAACCGGTATAAAAAGAAACGGCCTCCATTAGGAGGCCTAAAAAACACAAATGATGAAAAAAATCTATTTAGAAAAATCCAAACAGAATATTGTAAAATCATTCAACACTTCTATGATTATATTTCTGATGTAGAAAAATATAATACAATATATGATTGAAGAATGAATACTTTCTATAAGAAACCAGCGGCATTCTGAAGAAAAAAAATATAGTTTACACCATTAAGACAAATGGTTAAAAAAATATTCACTTCTGAATGGGTAAATGTAGCTAAATATTTTTTTGTTCACAAGGCTTATTCTTCCCAAATGACCGGAATATACACGGTAATGTATCCATCGGAATCTACCTGTGCATCCGAAACCGTAGCAACTACCGTTCCATAACCAACCCATCCTCCCTGTCCCTGCATTGCAGAAAAAGTGTAGGTTCCTGCCGGAAGACCATTATAATATTGAGGAACAGACTGAAATCCGCCACTATAATAAGTATCATACACTTCTCCTGTAGTCATATTTTCAGCAATGAAACTTCCTACATCATAATTTCCTGAAAGAATTTTTGCTCCACTCTTTGAAAGAAGACCATACCGAACTTTATAAGTATCCGCTTTTGGTGCTTTATCAGATATTTCTGAACACCCTTTAGGGACTTCTCCTGTTTCCGCGGAGGAAAACGATGTTGTAACAGCAAACAACCCAATAATTGCTGATACTGTAAAAATTGATTTTTTCATATTAAAAAGTAATTTGATATTCAAAAATACTCAACTTATATGAATTTAATGAAAACTATCAATGAATTAAAATTTACAAATATGCTTGAAACCCTGCATCAACAATATAAAATCAATCAATATTCAAAATTATTTCCCTTTTATATTGTTAACTTTAACATTCGTTAACTAAAATTTGGCTTCATAATTGAAAATAAAACTAAAATTAAAGTCTTGTTGACTTTACCTTATTAAAATTTGAATTATGAGAAAGATAATAATAGCAGGTTTTTTATCCGTCTTCCTAATGACGGCCTGCAAGAAAGATGACAGAACTGCTGAGAAATCTCTGGAAGAACAGAAACTTGAATTTCAGGCAAAACAACTTGAAATAGAAAAGCAAAAACTGGCCATTGAAAAAGAAAAGCTTGTATATGAAGCCCAGAAAAAAGCAGACAGTATATCAGAAAACAAAAAAGCAAAAGCTGCTTCTGAAAATAATTCAAGACCACAGGTGATCAGAGAAACCAGAACAGTATATAGAGACAGAAGCTCAAACTCAGGTTCTGGAGGAGCCAGCAACGGAAGTTATGCCAATAACGGAAGCGGTACTTCACAGGGAACGACTCAGAAAAAAGGTTGGAGTAAAGCGGCCAAAGGAACCGTCATTGGTACTGTAGGTGGTGCGGCTGCCGGAGCCCTTATTGCTAAGAAAAACAGAGGACTGGGAGCTGTTATTGGTGGTGTTGTAGGAGGTGCAACCGGTTATACAATTGGTAGATCACAAGATAGAAAAGATGGAAGGGTGCAGCCCCGTTAATAAATATTTTCACCATAAAATATAAAGATTGCTTATTTTTAAGCAATCTTTTTTTATGATATTGATTCTGTTTTCTTCAATTTTCATTATTCCTGTCTTAATAGGCTGGGGAAAAATCATGGAACATGTTTGGGGAATTTTATTTCATGGAATCTCCTGGAAAATACTGTCCGGAATTATAGGAATAAGCCTGGCATGGACTGTTATTTCCTTTTTTACACCTTTGAATCTATATGTAGAAACAGCTTCTATACTCCCGGGATTATTCTTTTTCTTTAAAAATAAACTTTATCTTCAGTTTGATCATTTTTCAAAAAAAGATTTTATATTAATTGGTTTTGCAACTCTGTTTATTATATTCGCAGGGTCTTTTTATCCTTATATATTAGATCATTTCGGGTATTATATTCCTACTCTTCAGTGGCTTACAGAATATGGTCTTATAAAAGGAATTTCCAATGTAGATCTTACATTGGGCCAGATGTCTGTATGGCATATTTTTCAGGCCGGATTTTCAAACTTTTCAGATCCGTTTTTAAGGATAAACACAGTGCTGCTGATCATTTATATATTTTACATTGTTGAAAGAAAAAACTGGATACATCTTTGTTTCCTTCCCGTATTGCTGTTATTTTCTCAATCTCCAAGCCCTGACCTTCCTGTCATTATTTTTTCACTCATTATTTTAAATGAAATGATAACAGGAAACAGAAATATCAATCTTCTTTTTGCATTTTCAGCCTTTGTTTTTGCGATAAAACCCACAATGATTTGGGTGCCCATACTGGTTTTCTTAAGCTCTGTTTTTATTTTTAAAAGTACTTTGAAACACCTTCTTTTAGGATCGTCAATTCTCTTTTTATTTTTCATCAAAAATATCTGGACATTCGGATATCCTGTCTTTCCGGTAGCCATGGGTGATTTTGGTTTATCATGGAAACCGAATCCTGAAGTTTTAAAAATCTCGTCACAATTTGCAGTCATGAAAACATATGACATGCAATATTCTTATGAAGAAATTCAAAAGTTTTCAACAGCTGATTATATTAGAAACTGGCTTTCCCTCGAAGGAATTAAATCAAAAATTAATATTCTTTTTATACTAAGCTTAGCTGTGTTTACGGTATTTGCCTGGATAAAAAAAAGAAAACTCATCACATTTATTTGTATTTCAATATTGATAAAAAGCATTTTGGTTCTTGCTTTCTCAGCCCAGTACCGGTTTTTTATAGATGTTTTTTTTGTTATATTCTTTGTTCTGTTTCATGAATATTTTGATCAAAAAAAATCTATCCTTGCCTTTTCAATTCTCAGTTTATTTTTCATTTCAATATTATCTTTTCCGGGAATCATTCAAAAATATATTCCCAGTTTCCGTGTGGGAAGTTTTATGACCGGATTTGAAAAGGAACAGTTTTACAGACCTTCAGCCTACAAATATCAGCAGTTTAATACATTTAAAATCGGGAATTTTCAATTTAATGTGTCCCACCATTACCCTTATAGCTTTGACACCCCTATCCCGGCTGTTACCCCTGATTATCTTTTTGACGATCTAAAAGCAGGTATTTTTCCACAGCTTTCAGACAAAAATAATATCAAAAAAGGATTTGTCTGGAAAAAAATGACTTCAGAAGAAAAAAAGGAAGCCCAAAAGGTTATCAATAATATCAAAAACACTGATAAATAGAACAAATCCAGAAACTTTATTATCTGAAGAAAAAAAGGTAATTTTGTAGTATGTTCAATACATTAGGTAATCTTCTTAGTCTTACAACATTTGGAGAAAGTCACGGAGTGGCTTATGGCGGTATCATCACTAATTTTCCGGCGGGTTTAACGGTAGATCTCGATAAAGTTCAATATGAACTGAACCGAAGAAAACCCGGCCAGTCAGCAATCGTTACTCAAAGAAAAGAAAGTGACACAGTAAAGTTTCTTTCAGGAATCTTTGATGGCAAAACTACGGGTACCCCAATAGGCTTTATCATTGAAAACGAAAATCAGAAGTCAAAAGATTATGATCATATTGCAGGAGCCTATCGTCCAAGTCATGCTGATTTCACGTATGACCAGAAATTTGGTTTCAGAGACCATCGTGGCGGCGGAAAATCTTCTGCAAGAGAAACAATGAACTGGGTGGTTGCCGGAGCACTTGCCAAGCAGCTTCTACCAGACATTGAGATCAACGCGTACGTTTCTTCCGTAGGTGATATTTTCTGTGAAAAACCATATCAGGATTTAGATTTTTCCAAAACAGAAAGCAATGATGTTCGTTGTCCGGATGCGGAAACGGCAGAAAAGATGATTTCAAGGATCAAAGAGATCAAAAAAGAAGGTAATACAATCGGAGGAACGATCACCTGTGTGATAAAAAATGTTCCTGTGGGAATAGGTGAACCTATATTTTCAAAACTTCAGGCCGAACTGGCAAAAGCAATGCTGAATATCAATGCCTGCAAAGGTTTTGAGTATGGAAGCGGTTTCTGCGGCGCCAAAATGACAGGAAAAGAGCATAATGATGCTTTCAATACAGATTTCACTACAAAATCTAACCTTTCAGGAGGGATTCAGGGAGGGATTTCCAATGGAATGGATATCTATTTCCGTGTAGCTTTCAAGCCTGTGGCAACTATTCTGAGACCCCAGGACAGTATTGATAAGGATGGAAATCCTGTTATCGTAGAAGGAAAAGGACGTCACGACCCTTGTGTGGTTCCAAGAGCGGTTCCCGTAGTGGAAGGCCTTGCTGCATTTGTACTGGCAGACCTGTTTTTGATCAACAAAACAAGAAATATCAATAACTTTTAATAAATATTTTTGGTAATGAAAAATTACTGGGATAAGGGAATTTCTTTTGAAGAGTACCTTCAGATTGCAAAAGAAAGATTAGAGAATCCTGCCAACCAGCAGGAAGCTGATTATAAACAATATTATGAACTGGGTCTTCAGAGAATGGACAGAACGGTAAAAAAATACGTTCCCGATGAAGATCAGCTGAAAGAACTTGCTGCCAAAAACTTTGACGGAAAGATTTTAATCATTTCCGAAGCATGGTGTGGAGATGCAAGTGCAACAGTGCCTGCAGTATTCAGATTTTTTGAAGGACATAATGAAGTAAGAGTTTTTCTGAGAGACAGCGATAAAAGCCTAATCAATCAGTTTCTGACCAATGGTACAGAATCTATCCCTAAAGTATTGATTCTGGATAAAGACCTGAATGTAAAAAATTCATGGGGACCACGTCCGAAATATGGATATGAGCTTCTGATGAAATATAAAGCTGATCCTCAAGCGTATCCAAAAGATACTTTCTATAATGACCTGCAGATATATTATGCCAGAAACAGAGGAAAAGATGCTGTTCAGGAAATTTTAGATCTTTTATAAAAAAGAGATATGAAAAAAAATGTCATTTATCTTATATTAATCGTCATTATTGCGGGTGTTGCTTTTATACCCGGGGTAAGAAATTTTCTTAAAGACGCCTTCTTTCCGGTAGCCACCATTGAAAATGCAGTGCATATCAGTGAAGAAGATTACGATATAGAGCTTAAAGGTATTAATGCACCGAGCACCAATCTTAAAAACTTTAAAGACAAGGGTATATTCCTGAATTTCTGGGGAACATGGTGCCCGCCATGCAGAAAAGAATGGCCTTCTATTCAGAAATTGTATGATTCCAGAAAAGATCATGTAGATTTTGTCCTGATTGCCATGAATGATAAAGAAGAGGATGTAAGAAAGTTTCTGAAAGAAAACAATTATACCGTTCCTGTTTATATTGCTCAAAGTCCGATTTCTGAGAAAATTCTTCCAAAAGTATTCCCTACTACTTTCCTTTTGGATAAGCATGGAAGAATCCTTATTAAAGAAGACGCTACAAAAGACTGGGATACAGAGACTGTGCATCAGTTCATTGATAATATCATTAAATAATATTTAACTAATTTTATAATTTGTTGGTACAGGATTTGTGAAATTTATAAATGTTGAAAAATTTATTAAATCCAAACACAAAATGAAATATTCAAAATTAAATATTGCAAAAGAAGCCATCAATCACAAGGGCTTTATAAAAAAGATCCCTGATATTTTCAGAATGGTTAAAATGTGGAGAAAAGGAATCTATCCTATGAAATCCATCGACATTATTCTTCCTTTACTAGGAATTTTATATGTACTCTCTCCTATTGACCTGCTTCCTGAATTTGCCATACCAGTACTTGGAGTTATGGATGACCTGGCAGTTCTGTCACTAACGATTCCTAAACTTATCAAAGAGGTTGACAAGTTTTTATTATGGGAAACCGAACAAAGATACAGAGGCGCTCAAGTCATTGATGCCGAAATCGTAAAATAACAGTTTATTATATTTTTCACACCACCCTGATCAATCCGGGGTGGTTTTTTATATCAATATATTATGATTTTTTTTATTTTTGTTTTTGAACCAACACAAAAACACGATGAAAAAAAATGTAACCTTATGGGAGGATAAAATCCTTCATCTTCTCCTGCAATCTCATCTTACAAGTAATACCTGTCTAAACAGCTTCCGGCTGGAGGCTGCTTATAAATTATATTAGCCATGACAGGACATATTACGGGGAATCAAAATCCTCTTGTAGGAATAACATATTCCTACGAAATAATGCCTTCCGGTTTTTCATTCGGACTGAAAGGTGAATATGAATGGTATATTTACAAGAAACAGAAAAGCGGAAACTGGAAAGACATCACAGGCACTCCTAAAACCGGGGAAAAAGTAACCTACAAATTTGGGGAAATAGCTTTGGGAATAGAATTTCAAATGAAAGTCTACGAGATTAAGAAAGGAATTTTACCGGGACTTCCCGATACCAAAGAGCTGGCAGGCACCCTTACCATTATCCCTGCCAGCAACAAAGTCCCGAAAATAGATAAAGTAGTGCTCTTCAACAGAGGAGCAAAAGACTTCAATACAGCCAGCTACCATGATACCCTTATTGCGCAGGCTCACTGCATTGCGATGTTTAATAAAGAGATAGAATTCCATCTTTGGGAAGATGATGCTGCGGGAAAAGGCCACGATGCCAGTATCAACAAAAACAACCGCCATACACGCAGCTACAAAGCAAAGGTGAATGCAAATGGTATTGCCGAAGTACAGATACCGCTGATATCTGACGAAAAAATTCTCCGCCAGATCGCCAATCAGTTTATGATGAAAGGTGACAGAGATGAAGGCGCGAATCATGAGTATTATGTTACAGCTACTTATTCCGGGAAAATACAGGGAGCAAGCCAGGTGAATGTAAATGTGGCCAACCCTGATTATAAAGGACAGCCTCAAAACCAGCCTAAGCCTCAACCTCAGAAAGACACCCCGAAATTCCCTGCCGGATCAGGAAACGCCCCGAAACAGCCTGATCCCAAAGGCAATATTATAGAAGCTGTTTTCATAGACGATACAGGAAAAGAACTTTCCAAAGTAACGGTAGGAGATAAAGTTAGGATAAGAATTCACTCCAAAAATATGGTGGGAAAACACATCCAATATGTCATCTGGGAATCTGACTCGGTATTCCACGATGAAGTCTACAGAAGTGCAATGATTAAAATCCCTGCAGATATATGCGACACCTCAGGATTTGTCATTACCAAAGATATTTTTAACAAAGGAATGGACCCGAGTATCGGTAATCTAGATTCATATAAGCAAAACTACTTTATAGAAATTATCTCCAAAGATCTGTCAGCAGAATCTCAGAAATTTGGGGTAACTTCGGATGGTTTGATGGAAGTGGAGAGGGTGAAGAGTGCGGCGGTGGTGGAGAAGCAGCCTGAACCGGAGAAGCCAATAGTTGCAAAATGTTTTTGTAATAGGAAAATTACTCGCGAAGAATTAAAAGAAATGGTAATTGCTATGCGGAAAGCTACTTTTGATGAAGCTGGAGAAAATTTTTATAAATGGAATAAGGATAGTTTATTCACAGGTGGTCACGAACAATTTACTATTAAAACCTATGAAAAATTTGCAGAAGTATTGAATAAAACGTTCGAAAACTATGATATAAATACGTGCATAAGAAAAATTCATTTTTTAGGACAATGTTATCATGAAACAGGTTCCTTTGTAAAAAGTGTAGAAGGTAAGAAAAGCCAAGAATATTGGTATGATCCTTATAGAGGAAGAGGCTTTATACATTTAACATTGCTAGGAAATTATCAAAAGTTTAAAGATAACTCCGGATATGATGTTGTAAATAACCCTAAATTAGTTTCTACTAATATAGAAGTTGCAGCAATGTCAAGCGGTTGGTATTGGAAGTATAATGATATTGGAGATATAAATCCATTTGCAGATAAAGATAATATTTTTGATACATCAAGATTGGTTAACAAACCGAATGCAACAAAGTCTTCTTCTATTATTGGTTATAATCAAAGAATTAATGCTATTAATGCACTTAAAATAGTATTTAAATATCCACAAGAATGTGTTAGCCTAGGAAACAAAGAAGATGCTAAAGAAAAGACACCTTGCCCTAGTGGTTTAAAAAGTTGTATCTGCCTTGATAAATTTACAGTTGAAAATGGTTTTATAAAGCATTCTAGAGTTGTTGAAAATCATGTAAGTGTTATTGAACATGGAACGTTTAAAGATCTTAAAACAAGTATTCAAAAAATAATTTTACATAGAACAGCAGGTGGAACAACCCAGGCGTGCATAAATGCTTTTAAAGGAGGACGAAAAAATAAAAAAGGAGGTATAGATCATTATGGAACTCATTTTGTGGTTGGAAAAGATGGAATTATTACTCAAACCGCAAATTTAACAAAAGTAACATGGCATTGCGCTGGATGGAATTCAAAATCTGTTGGAATTGAAGTTGTTGGCTTTGCGATTGATAAAGATGGTAAACCAACCCTAGGATTAAAAGGACAAAACCCAGTGGTTGGATGGGAAAACTTAACGGAAGAACAAGCTAAATCAGTAGCATGTTTAGTCAAAGCCCTTTTAAATTATTATAATTTAGATAAAAGTAACATTGATTGCCACGAACATTTAGCTCCTAAAGAGGCAGGAGAAGGACAAATTGTATATAATGCTATTAAAGGCTATTTATAAATTAGAACTATGAAAAATACTGTTATAATTTTCTCAATAATATTTTCATTTATAATATCTTGTAAAGGCCAGGATAAAGATGAAAAAAAGAGAATAGAAACAAAAGTTTACATTGCAAACTGTAAAGGTGAATATTCTACAAAAGAAAAATTAACTGAAAGAGATATAGCATGGTCTCTCAATAGTAATGATGTTGAAAAAATCATGAATTTATCAATTCTCATTACTGATGAAGAATGGCATTTTTCATATCCAATTACACCGTGTAATATTGATATAAAAGGCTATTCGTATAAAGGAAAAAAATATGACTTACAAATTAATGGAGGTTCATACATTTCTTTTTTTGATGGAAAAAAAACACAAATTCTCGGATGTGAGCTACCAGAATGTAAAAAATATTTCCTAAAGTCTAAAGAAAATATGAACGAAGAAGATCTACCTTCTTCTTTTAATTCAAATTCAACACAAACTAAAAACTATAGAGTTAACTTCAATAAAAGTGACAAAAATGATCTCATTCTTATAGAAAAAAATACAAATGACTATACTTTAAAAGCGCAAATCGATAATAAAGTATTTTTTACAAAAAATATTAGCTGTGATTTTATAGAAATAGATACTGATACAAAAAACAAACAAGCTTTCAATTTAATTTTAGGTTACACAGAACAGTATCAAAATACGTCTCGAAAAATTGTTATACCCGTTTTTTTCAAAAATAATGATTTATTTATTGAAAAATTATTCATCGCAACTTTGGGAACGAGTGCGAAAACAGGTGAGGAAGAATGGATGCAAAAAGAGATCTCTAAAAAAATATCGCTCAAACAGCTTGATTTGGATAAAATCCTATCAGAATAAATGAAAAATATTTCTATTACTCCCCCTATCTTTCTTTTTTAGTTATAAAGAGATGGTTTTACAAAACTAAGAAAAGATAAAAATACAACATCACAAATTATTCAAAAGGTTAGAATTACAACACAAAGTATTATAGGATGTTGTCATATTAATATAAATAAATACAGCCTTAATCATAGTGGAAATTGGGAGATTTCTTCAGAACAGAAAGAATTCAAGAATGAATAAGAACATACTAGTAAATGTGAATATTATAATAGAAAGTAAAAACAGACATTATAAAAAAATATTCCCTCCAATATAATCTGCAATCTCACACCATCCCGATCAATCCGGGATGGTTTTTTTTTGTCAAATGAGCGATAAATTTTTAAGCCTTATTTCAATTCCTTAAATTTGCAATATCTAATAAAAAATAATGGAAAGTAAAAAAGAATTCTTCTTAGAGTGCTACAAACTAGGCATCATCAAATTCGGCAGGTTTACCCTGAAAAGCGGTATTGAAAGTCCTTTTTATGTAGACCTGAGACCTTTGGCTTCAGATCCTAAAATTTTAAAAAATCTTGCTAATTATTTATTGGAAATGCTTCCGTTAGATAATTTTGATTTAATCTGTGGAGTTCCGTATGCGGCTCTTCCTATGGCGACTGCAATGTCTCTGGAAAGCTATATTCCATTAATTATTAAAAGAAAAGAAGCGAAAAGTTACGGTACAAAAAAACTGATTGAAGGAATTTACCAGAAAGGTCAAAACTGCCTTTTGGTAGAAGATGTGATCACATCAGGAAAATCTTTGTTAGAAACTATTCCTGAAATAGAACAGGAAGATCTTAAAGTTTCGGATATCGTTGTGGTACTGGACAGAGAACAGGGAGGAAAACAATTACTGGAAAATAAAGGCTACAGAGTACATACTCTTTTCAATATTTCAGAAGTATGCTGTATTCTTCAGGGAACCGGGGAATTGTCAGATGAAGAGGTAAAAAGAATTCAGGACTTTCTTCAGGGGAATCATATTCAGTTTGAAGAAGAAACAAGATCTTCTTATGAGCAGAAACTTCAGGTTACCCAGCACTCCGTTTCAAAAAAATTACTGGAAGCAGCTTTAGCCAAAAAATCAAATCTTATTGCTTCTGCAGATGTTACAACAACTCAGGAGCTATTGGAACTGGCAGAAAAAGTGGGTCCGCATATTATTGCTTTAAAAACACATATCGATATTATTTCTGATTTCGATTATGAAAAAACAATTACTCCTTTAAAAGCAATCGCTGAAAAACACCAGTTTTTACTGATGGAAGACAGAAAATTTGCTGACATCGGAAATACCCAGGAACTTCAGTTTACAAGCGGGGTTTTCAAAATTACAAATTGGGCAGATTTTGTGACCTCTCAGGTAATCGGCGGTTTTGAATCATTAGACTGCTTCAAAAATGTAGGAGTGGTAGCCATCGTTGGAATGTCTTCCAAGGGAACATTAACAACTGCAAGCTATCGTGAAGAAGCTTTAAAAGTAGCTTTATCCCATCCTAACGTAATTGGTGGTGTATCTCAGAATAAAATTCCCGAGGAACTTCTTTTATTCACTCCGGGAGTAAATCTTGCAGATTCTGGGGATGGTAAAGGACAGCAGTACAACACACCGGAACATGTTTTCAACACACTGCACACAGATTTTATTATCGTAGGAAGAGGAATCTACCAATCCCATGATCCTGAAGCATCTGCGATCACCTATAAAACAGAGGGATGGAATGCATATATTAATTCTTTGGAAAAAAAAGCAGTTCAGGGTTAAAATCGTATAAAATATATACAAAATAAAGCTATATTTGAGCTTTATCACGAATATTTGAAAAAGATCAGCATTTGCCTTATTTTGTTGTGGGGAGTTGTACAGGTTTCTGCACAGACAGACAGTATATACATTGAAGCTAAACTGTCTCCGGACAAAAGGAACCTTGAGGTCAGACAGGAAATTGTTTATTACAATCATTCCGGAAAGGACCTTCAGACCGTAAAACTCCTGAATTGGGTTTCCGCATACAATAAACGGGGAACCTCTTTAGTCTACAGAAAACTGGAAGACCGAAATAATGATTTGCATTTTGCAAAAAATGATCAATTGGGAAAGCTTCTTGAACTGAATATTAAAAGTTCTGTAAATGAAGCTGCTCCTGTTAATACACTTTCGGATGAAAATCTTTTTATTCCACTGAAAAATGTATTAAAACCCGGCGAAAGCGTCACCTTACAGTTGCAATACAGCATGCAGCTTCCCGATAAAACGTTTACGGGATATGGAACGTCCGCTCAGAATACGCTATTAAAATATTTCTTTATTGTTCCGGATCATTTTGATCCGGACAATATTTCCAGAAGAAACTACCACGATATTGAAGAACAGGTAAATTTCAACACTTTCTGGACTATAAATTTTGATATTCCTGTCAATAGTTTTGTTGAAGGTAATCTTCCACAGATTCAGATGAATTCCTTCAGGGGATACCTTGATTCAGATCCTGAATTTTTGATTTCTCCAACCGCCTTTCCTTCGATAAAAACCAATGTTGAAGGATCTGAAGTCGAAATCAAGTTTGGGTACAATCTGAAACCGGAAGAAAAACAAAACCTGGAATTCTATCTTCCTTTGCAATTAAAGTTTATTAAAGAACGCATCGGTTTTCTTCCGAAAAGCATTTTTATTTCAGATAAGTTCAGAGCTAAAGAAGACTTTTTCGGAAATAATGATATTACTTTCTGGAAATTCAGATTCCGGTTATTTACCGAGACAGAAAAAACAGATATGGATTATTTTGGCATTATTGCCAAGAAAATTCTTGACCAAAGCATTATTGCGGATAAAGAAAAAGACCACTGGTTTAAAAATGGGTTAAAATCTTATCTTGAAATTCAGTATCTCAAAAAGTTCTATGCTGACACGAAACTTTTGGGTACCCTTCCTGAAACCAGAATATTTGGACTCAAACCTTTAAAATTATTTCATGCATCCAGGGTAAAACTTCTGGACCGCTATGGACTCTCCTATCAGTATATCATGCTGCAAAACCTTGATCAGAAGATTGATGAACACTTCCCTGTTCTGAGTAACTTCAATGATATGGCTATCAGCAGCTTTGAAACCGGAAGTCTTTTCAATTATTCGGCAGACAAAATGGGATATGATCAATTCGATGGGATTATAAAAAATACTATTTCCCGGAATTCAGGAAAAAAAATAAATCCCGAAGAATTTCTGGCAGCCCTTTCTGAAAATAATAAATCAACAGCCTATCTTTCCAACTTTTTTAAACAGAAAAACAGGGTTGATTTTAAATTAAAAAACATCAGAAAAGAAAACGATTCCCTACAAATAAGAATTGTAAAAAATACAGATGTTTCTATCCCGGTAAAACTGGAAACAGAAACCAAAGAAGGTGAAAAGAAGTCTTACTGGATAGATACTGAGGAGAATGAACGCAACTCTACTTTGTCTCTTCCTGCGTCAGACAATATTTATAAAGTCACTTTAAATAGCGGTTATACTTTCCCGGAATCCAATTACAGAGACAATTTCCTGTATGCAAAAGGCTTGTTTTCCAATGCAAAAAAAATTAAACTTAAATTAATAAAAGATATTCCGAATCCGGAATATAATGAAATTTACATCAGTCCAAGAGTACGTTTCAACAATACCTATGATAAATTCCTTCTGGGGTTAAATTTTAAAAATCAATCTTTGTTTGATCAGAAATTCCTGTACTCTGTTACACCAACCTACAGTACCGGAACAGGAAAGCTGACAGGCTCTGGAGCTGTCTCCTACTCTATTCTGCCTGCAGAAAGTATCATCCGGAGTCTGACATTCGGGGTTTCCGGTTCATATTTTCATTATGATTATGATCTGGCGTACAGAAAAACCTCCATATCATCTTCCATCAACTTCAGAAAGAACCCAAGGAGTACGGTAAGCAGAGGCCTGGGGATTTCCTATAATTATTTTGAAAGGGATCTTAGTCCTAAAATGATCGCTGAAAACGACTACAGCAAGTACAATCTCTGGAGTATCGGGTATGGCTATAGTGACAGCCAGATGATTCATGAAAAAAGCTTTAGTCTGAGTGCCCAGGGAATGGAAGATTTCAACAAAATAACAGCTGAAGGTTTCTACAGATGGGAATTTGCCCCGAAACAAAAGCTGAGCTTACGATTATTTGCCGGATATTTTTTAAGAAACAACACCCGAAACAACCTTTTCGATTATGGAATTTCAAGGGTTTCCAATTACTCTTTCTCTTATACCCTTTTAGGAGAGAGCGCTAGCAGCGGCCTTCTATCCCAACAGTTTATATTAGCTGACGGTGGTTTTAAATCTTTTCTACCGGGAACGGTAAACCAATGGATCACATCTGCCAACGTAGATTCAAGCGTATGGAAAATATTTCATGTGTATGCTGATGCCGGAGTGTATAAAAACAAGGATCTGCCGGCCAAATTCATATGGGACACCGGAGTTAAAGTAAGAATCATCCCTGATTTTCTGGAAGTTTATTTCCCGATACAGTCCTCTTTAGGGTTTGAGCCTTCATTCAAAGATTATGGTAAACGTATCAGGTATACATTGATTCTTAATCTTGGATCAATCATTAATGCCGCAAGAAGAGGCTGGTATTAATATAAAAAAATTGTGGATATCTTTGTGGATTAAATCCATATGGATAACACATTATATAAAAATAAAAGAACAGCTTATGAATACAGGCTGTTCTTTTTATTAAAAACTAATCTTTTATAATTTTCTGTGAAATCGGAATATTGTTTATTGTTCCTGTGACAATATAAGTTCCTTTTGGAAGCTCTGCAATATCAAGTGTCAAGGCCAACTTCGTAGGTGATTTTTTAACAACCTGCCTGAATGTATCATATACTTTCACATCTTTTACCTCAGTTCCGAACACAACTTTATTATCTTTTATAAAGAGATTTTGTACAAAACCGGATTTCACACTTCCTTCCAGGGAAAAATCCGCCATATTATTATTACTTCCTATCAAGGTTCTTTTGATAGCTGCATTTGTAGTGGGAGAAGGAGCCGGGCCCTCTCCTTTAAACTGATCTGCATTTGATCCGTATCCCACAAAATCCAGTACATTGGAGGCAGAAGGCCCTGCCACCTGGACTATATTTGCGGCTAAAGCAATTTTTCCGGATACACCGGAAATTTTCAGCCCTGAAGATTTATTCGGAGTGCCGTCAAAATTTATGATTGTTGTTGCAATAAAATCCGGTGTCGGCAGATCTTCAACACCTCCTTCAATCGCTGATTCCTGAATTAAATAGGTTTCTTCAGGCCCCAGAGTAAAATCAGGCAGGGTATGATACTCGGTAAAAGCACCTATTGCCGGAGCATATTGTATGCTGGCCCCCGTCAGGGAAACCAAAGTAGTTCCGGTATTTTTAAGGACAATATAGTTATTCTTCAATACAGCACCTGAGCTTACATTCCCGCCATAAATTTCATTGATCACAATCTGGGCGTTTGAAAGGGAAGCCAATAACATAAGTCCAACAAGAGTAAAGATTTTTTTCATCGTAACAATTTTTTAGAAATGGATTGAATCATAAAACATCAAAAACAATACCAGCAAATTAAGAAATATAGGACATAAAAATGTAAAATCAGTAAATAACAGCATAAAAAACAGCCGCTTCAATGAAGCGGCTGTTTATATTTTTATTTAAAAGAGATTAGTCTTTAAGAACTTTTTGAGAAACCGGTTGGTTGTTCACAGTACCTGTTACAATATAGTTTCCTTTTGCTAATTCAGCAACGCTTACAGTTCCGTTTTGTTTTACAGAAGTTTCTTTTACAAGCTGTCCGAACATGTTGAAAACTTTTATATCTTTCACATCAGATCCAAAAACGATCTCATTATTTTTAACGAAAGAGTTTTTTACAAAGTTTCCTGACTTTAGGCTTTTACTGTCGACAACTGCTAGAGAGGCAGTAGACGAAGTAACAATTAAAGAAATATCATCAATTCTCCAGTTGGCAGTACCAAGAGATGGAGTTCCCGTACCCGCACTGTCGCTTCCATAGATTCTTAATGTAACCGGCGCCGATTCTGCACCTACTAAATTAGCACCTGAAAAAGTGATGCTACTCAATGCCCATGTACTATTGTTATTAACATTTGCACTACCTATTGCAGTAGTATAGTTATCAATACTGGAATATACAGTAATCTTCCCTGGCCCGGTAGATGTCCCTCTGGAACCTAAACTTAAAGAATTCAAAGTTATTTTGTTACCAGCAACAGGAGTAACAGTTACGCTAAAATAGGTACTTGTAGCAGTAGAAAGAACTTCTTTATAAGCAGCAGCACCAAAATTGCTGGATCCGCTAGCGCCTGTATAGCCAGAAGACACTGATGAAGTGGTAATTAAAGCTGTAGTACCATTATTATTTCCCTGAGTTGCAGCAAATGCCACACTTGAAATATTAGCATTTGTACCGGAAATAGGATTTACAGAAGTACAATCCCAAACATACGTTGTTTGCGCAAAAGCAACTGCGCTCATCACTACTGTTGCGAAAAGAAAATAAAGTTTTTTCATAATTCAGATTTTTGTTGTTAATAATTTTAACAAAACTACATCTAATTTTTTATCTGGGACAATAAATAGGTTAAGTTTCTGTTAATTATAGTTGATCTCTGAATGTTAACATTTTTTAATTATTTTTACGGATTATTTTAAAAGTTGCGCAATTATATCCTTCTATTTGTATTATTCTTCTTAGGCATATTTTCAGGAAATGCTCAGGTATTTTCATGGAAAAATCCCAACATTCCTGAAGACAGCATCAAAAAGGACAGTATTCTTGCAGCAAGACTGGAACAGGATATCTTTGCAAAAGACACCCTTGATTTCATAAGAACGCACAACAAGATCATTATTGATGAAGCTGTACTGGCGAAAAATGATAAAAAAAGATTCTTAGGAGAGCTTAATTCAAAAGGTTCTATTATCCGGGGGATTACTTTTGGGAACAATCAGGGACAGTCTGTACAGAGCTCTATGGATCTTCAGATTTCAGGGCGTTTATCAAAAGATGTTACCATTTTGGCCAGTATTTCAGACCACAACCTGCCTATTCAGGCTGATGGCTATACGCAGACTCTGGAAGAATTTGACAAAATTTATATGCAGCTTAATATTAAGGAAAAGTCTATCCTGAGGGCCGGACACCTTGATCTTCTAGAAGCTAAAAATTATTTTGCCAAATACCAGAGAAGAAGTATGGGGCTTCAGTTCCAGACAGAATTCGGGAAAGAAAATAAAACATTGGTAGATATCTCTGCAGGTGTTGCACGAAGTGAGTTTCACAGGATCCGTTTTCAGGGGGTTGAAGGTAACCAGGGACCTTACCGTCTGACCGGTAAGAACGGGGAACAATTTATCACGCTGATCTCCGGTTCTGAGCAGGTATTTATTGACGGGATCCTGATGAAGCGTGGCGAAAACCAGGATTATATCATCAACTATAATACAGGAGAAGTTACTTTTACCAGTTTCCGTCCTATTTTCCAGCAGAATTTCATTACCATTTCTTATAACTACGCGAACAGAAATTATTCCAGATATTTATTTACAGGAAAGCTGGAACATCAAAGAGAAAAATTTAAAGTAGGGTTAAGCTGGTTCATGGAAAATGACAATAAAAATGCCCCTCTTTCATTAAGTCTTTCCAAGGAGGATGAACAGATTCTTGCTGATGCCGGAAACAATCCTGATCTGATGTATGCCCCTTCAGGAGTGGTAACTGAGTATGATGTCAATAAAATTTTATACAAATTAAATCCTGGAAATTTCTACGAATATTCTAATGATTCAAGCTTAACGCTTTACCAGGTTTCTTTTACTTATTTCGGAGCCAACCTGGGAGATTATAAAATAGCACAGACCACGAATAACGGCCGTGTTTTTGAATATGTAGGACCTAATGCCGGAGACTACCGGGCAGTAAGAAAACTTCCTTCTCCACAGAAATCACAGGTATACTCTCTGAATTCTGAATATGTATTGAACGAAGGAAAAATAGGTGCTGATATTTCCCTGAGTAATTATGATGTCAATTTATTTTCATCAAAGGATTCTGATCAGAATATGGGGTATGCTTGGCGTATCTTTGGAAATAAAAGCTTCACGAAAAACACATGGAAGGGAACTCCCAGTTTTGAATATCAGTATATTGACAGACAGTTTCATATCCTTGACCGTATCAATGATGTGGAATTCTCCAGAGATTTCAACCTTACGCAGGAATTTAATAAAAGAACTCAAAACAGATTTATCTTCAGTTTTCTGAATAAATGGAATAATAAGTCTACTTTAAATTACCGTGTCAACTATCTGAATGAACAGGATTCTTACAAAGGAATTAAAAATGACCTGGACTTCGGCTGGCTTACCGGTAAATTCTTTACCAAAGGAAATTTATCTTATCTGAATACCAATGCTACCCTTCAGGATACAAAATTCATCCGTGGTGGAGTTTCTACAGAATTTACCGGTAAAAAAGGAAGCTGGGCCATCGGCGGAAGCATGGAGCATAATGAGAAAAAATACAATGACACTCAACTTATGGATGTCACCAGTTTCAGCTGGAAGGAAATCTTTTTACAAAAGAAAATCGGCGATAGCACAAGAACCAAATTACTGGCAAAGGTATATATGAGAGACAATGACTCTGTACGTGACAACAGGCTTCAGAATATGAATAATATTTTGGGAATCATGGCCGAAAGTCAGATTATCAAAACAGAAAGAACCACTTTAAATGCTTTAATCCACTACCGAAAATTCTTCTACGCAGGTGCTGAAGGTGAAGTAACCAGAAACAATGACTTCGTTGTCGGAAATATCTTATACAATCAGCAGCTTTTCAGAAACGGAATGCGCCTTCAGGCTTTCTATGAACTTGGGAACGGACAGGAAGCCCAAAGGGAATTTCAATACATTAAAGTAACGGACGGCCAGGGTGTTTATAAATGGACCGATTATAACGGAGACGGGATTCAGCAGCTGGACGAATTTGAAATTGCCGAGTATTCTGATCTTGCACAATATATCCGTATCTATACCAATTCCGTAAGATATATTCCTTCCAATAAAAATAAAATACAGCTGGCTTTATTTGTTAATCCGGCAATTGTTTTCAATTCAGAAAATGGATTTTTAAAGCGCTGGAATTTCAATATTTCATTGAATTCCCAGAACTCATTCTATAAAAAGGACAAAGTTCTTGTCTTAAACCCTTTTGAAAAGAACAGTGATCAGATTCTTAAGAATCAGAATATTCTCGCCTCTGTACAGTTTAATCCAACCGACAAATCAGGCTGGAACGGAAACTACAGGTTCATCACCAATGACAACCTGATCAATGCCAATTTCAGCAATGAAGAACGTGAACAGACTTCCCATTTCCTGAATATAGGGTATTGGTTCAATAAAGAATTCAGGATAGATTGGGAAAACTCGGTTCACGATATTAAAAACTCTTCACAATTATTTACAACAAGAGATTATCGTCTCAATAATTTTGAAACCAAGCCTAAGGCAACTTATAAGTTCACAGATGCCATTCAGGCTGAATTATCATCTGCTTTCCGTCAGAAGCAAAGATTAGACGGCGAAGAACTTCTTAAAGCATTTGATGTCACCGGAACCATCCAATGGGAACGGAGAAAAACTTCTATCCGCGGAAATTTCTCGTTCATCAGCAACAATTTTACCGGAAACAATTTCAGTATTGTAGGTAATCAGATGCTGGATGGACTGAAACCGGGTAAAAACCAGGTATGGAGCGTATTTATCCAACAGGCTATCAACTCTTTTATCCAGCTGAATCTTAATTATGAAGGAAGAAATTCCGGTGACAGAACCATTCATATCGGAAGTATGCAGGTAAAAGCAAGCTTTTGATACAGTATTTTCAACATCGGAGGATCTCATATATCCTTTCTCCACCGTGTTATTCCGAAGGTTACTTTCATACATCGTGCAAAAATAATTCACAATGAAAATTAAAAATATTGTTTTTCAGAATTTCGTAAATTTGCACCATGATAAAAATAGGCAACATAGAACTGCCGGAATTTCCACTTTTGCTGGCTCCGATGGAAGACGTAAGTGATCCTCCGTTCAGACGTTTGTGTAAAATGCACGGTGCAGATTTAATGTATTCGGAATTTATTTCTTCTGAAGGGTTGATTCGTGACGCAATCAAAAGCCGTAAAAAGCTGGATATTTTCGATTATGAGAGACCGGTTGGCATACAGATCTTTGGTGGAGACGAAGAAGCTATGGCCATGTCTGCAAGAATTGTTGAAACGGTAAATCCGGATCTTGTAGATATTAATTTTGGATGCCCGGTAAAAAAGGTTGTCTGCAAGGGAGCAGGAGCTGGTGTTTTAAAAGATATCGATCTTATGGTTCGCCTTACAAAAGCGGTAGTAAGCTCTACCCACCTGCCTGTAACGGTAAAAACCCGTTTAGGATGGGACAGCACCAGTATTAATATTGATGAAGTGGCAGAACGTCTGCAGGAAACAGGAATCAAAGCTCTTACCATCCACGCCAGAACCCGTGCCCAGATGTACAAGGGGGAAGCAGACTGGGAGCATATTTCAAGAATTAAACAAAATCCTAATATTGAGATTCCTATTTTTGGAAATGGTGATATAGATTCTGCTGAAAAAGCTTTAGAATATAAACAAAAATATGCATGTGACGGGATTATGATCGGGCGTGCAGCTATTGGATATCCATGGATATTTAATGAAATCAAACATTTCTTTACAACCGGAGAACATTTACCTGAACCGACAATTTCAGACCGGTTACTGGCTGTTCGCCAACACGCAGAATGGAGTGCCGAATGGAAAGGAGAGCGATTAGGATTGGTGGAAATGAGACAGCATTACAGCAATTATTTCAGAGGAATTCCGCATTTCAAGGAGTTTAGAAAAAAATTCCTGGAAGTTTTTACCATGGAAGAAATGGACAGCCTGATCAAAGAGACCCAACAGTTCTACGAAGAATATCAGGCACAGCTATAAAAATAAAAACCATCAGCAAAACTGATGGTTTTTTATTATTTAGGAATTTAATATTAATATCCTTCTGATGAAGATTCATTTTTAATTAATGCTAATGCGGAAGAGGTTCCAATTCTCTTTACTCCCATGTTGATCATTTTCTCAGCATCTCCAGGAGTTCTCACACCACCCGCTGCTTTTACAGGAAGTTTTCCTGCGTTGTTAAGCATAATGGTTATCCCTTCAAAGGTTGCTCCGTTAGGTTTTCCTTCTGCAGTTTGGTAAAATCCTGTTGATGACTTGACAAAAATTTTCGACAGCTCATTTTCAGAGAAGTTCTCTTCTGCCCATGTGGAAATATTTTTAGTAAGATCTGCAATTTGTTCATCAGTTAAAGCTGCAATTTCAATAATCCATTTTGCAATTTTATGATGCTCAAGAGATAATCTTGTACATTTTACAAATTCTTCTTTTACCAGTTGTATATTTCCCTGCAGATAAGCAGTGTAATTAATAACAAAATCCAGTTCATCAGCTCCGTCTTCTATTGCCTGTGAAGCTTCTGCAAGTTTCCCGTCAATAGAATACGTTCCTTCGTGAAAGCCTATTACAGTTCCTACTGCAACATTTGAATTTCTTTCCTGAATATATTTCTTGATCTCAGACACATAATCCGGACGAATCATCACGGCAAAAATACCATTATCAATGGCTTCCTGAGCAAGTTCTTTATCTTTTTGAAGTGTTTCTTCATGGGAAATACCTGATTGTTCTGGTGTTTTCAGGTAGGTTGAATCCAAATATTGGGCTATGTTCATATGATTATACTTTCAATTGTCTGTAAATGCCTTGTTCCAAAGAAATAAAAGTTTCTGTTCTTGTCACTCCCTTCAGCTTTTGAAGTTTGCTAAGGATCTGCATTAAGTGATCATTATCCTTACATAAAACTTTCAGGAATATTGTATAGTTTCCTGTAGTATAGTGGGCTTCCACTACTTCGTTGATATCATGCAAAGACTTTACCACTTCCGGATAATGACTTGGCTGATCCAAAAATACGCCGATATAGGAAATCACTTTATATCCAATTTTCTTAGGGTTAAGAAATGATATTGAATTTTCAATAACTCCTGCGTGTTCGAGTTTTTTGATTCTTTGATGCACTGCAGTGGTGGAAATTCCAACATTTTTTGAAATGTGGGCTAAAGAAGTTTTAGCATTATCCATCAACATGTAGATGATTTCTTTGTCAATAGAATCTAAATGGTAGCTTGTGTTGCTCGAATTTTTCATTTTCTACTTTTTTTATTATTTATGTTTTTTTACTGTAAATTTTTAAATTTTACAAAAACCGGGAAGTGATCGCTATATCCGCCTAAATACCGTGTACCAGCATAAGTTCGGAATGGCCGTCCTTCAAAATTCCTGGTTCTGCTGCGGATTTTTTCAGAATTGAATATATGGGCATCCTGAAAAGCCAGCGTTTTATTATCAAGCAAAGATCTTGACATAATGATCTGATCATACAGCAATCCAGATTTATAATGAAAAGTAGAATAATTTCTTGTAGAAAACAATTGCTGAAAAGGGTTCATTAAGACCTTCTCATCGTCATTGTCATAGAGAATCTGTACTAAATTTTCATCATCCGGGTTTTCGTTAAAATCACCACACAATATGACATGCTCATTATTGGCATCTACTATTTTCATAATCCGTTGCCGGACTTCATTTAATATAAAAGTTCTTTTAGGTTTATTGATATCTTTTTCGCGCTTAGAGGGAAGATGAGCGATAAAGACATTAATAATTTCTCCTTTATATTTAATTTTTGAAAAAAGTACGTCTCTGGTTGTGTCGTAATTTTCTGTGTTTTTATTTACTATTTCAAAAAAGAAAGTAATGGTCTCTGAATCTATAACCTCTACTTTGCTTTTATCATATAACATGGCTACATCCACTTTTCTTTCATCCATGGAATTATAATGTACAATTCCATATTCTGAATTAAAAGGCTCCATCTGTACAAGATCTTCCAAAACTCTCCTTCCGGAAACTTCAGACAATCCTATTACAAATGGCAGTACGCCATTATCTTCCTTCATCAGCTGAAATACATGCGAGATCTTGAAAAGCTTATTTCTGTATCTCTTTTCATCCCAATTCCTTAATCCTGACCGGGTAGGATCTAGCTTATGGACAGGTTTCGGATCGGGTAAAAATAAATTTTCAACATTATAAAAAGAGAACAGCTCCATCTACACTAATTTCTATACTTTAATTTATATGTTCTTTTTTCCCTTTAAGGTGTAAATTTATTATTTTTTTTAAAATTTCCCTGATTTACCCCTAAAGAATAAATCAATTCCACTAAAAAGCTATTCAAATATAGTAAAAAATACCAATGAAATAAACTATAATAAATTAATTTTTCAATTATTCATGACTTATTGTATATTAGTCAAAACTGAGACAATATACAAAATCAGAGATAATCGAAAAATTTTTCCAATTTAAAATTAGAAAAAGTAATATTTTTTATATTTATTAAAACTATAACAAATATTATTCCATTTATCTCATACTAAGATCAATGGAATAAATAAGTAAGAGTAAGAGCTAAAAATTCCGACACTTTTCGTTTACAATAAATCGGGGCGTTTCTCTTTGGTAATTCGTACAGCTTCATCATGGCGCCATTCTTCAATTTTCCCAAAATTGCCGCTCAACAGAATTTTGGGTACATCCAGGCCTTTATAGCTTTCAGGTCTGGTATAGATAGGCGGTGAAAGAAGATCGTCCTGAAAACTGTCTGTTAAAGCGCTCTGCTCATCATTCAAAACTCCGGGAAGCAGCCTGATAATTGAATCCGCCAGAACACAGGCAGCGAGTTCTCCTCCTGTAAGAACGTAATCTCCGATGGAAATTTCTTTTGTAATATGAAGATCTCTTACTCTTTGGTCTATTCCTTTGTAATGACCGCAGAGAAAGATCAGATTTTCTTTGATGGAAAGTGAATTGGCAATCTTCTGGTTCAAAGTAACCCCATCCGGTGTCAGGTAAATTACCTCATCATAGTCTCTTTGAGATTTAAGCTCTGAAATACATTTATCCAATGGCTCAACCATCATTACCATTCCTGCTCCGCCTCCGTAAGGCTCATCATCAATTTGTCTGTGCTTATTGATGGCCCAGTCTCTCAAATGGTGAAAGTGTACTTCTACCAGCCCCTTATCCATCGCTCTTTTCAAAATAGAAGTTTTGAAAGGACTTTCCATCAACTCGGGAAGTACGCTTATTATGTCAATTCTCATTGTAATGTTCCGTTTTTCTTAGTAGGTATAATAATTAATCGTAAAGAAGAATCTTTGTTGATATAGCTCCACATCCAGTTGAAGAATATAGCCAGCTTATTTCGAACGCTCAAAATTAGCATTAAATGGAGAAACATCCAGAAATACCACGCGAAAAATCCCTGAAATTTTATGAACGGCAGATCGACAACGGCTCTGTGCTTCCCAATAGTCGCCAGTGATCCTTTATCATCATATTCATATTCTTTCCATTCGTCTTGATTTTTCTTTAATAGATTTTTACCTAAATTTTTTGCCTGATTAATGGCTACGTTGGCTACCTGAGGATGCCCCTGCGGATACTTGGGCGTTTCCATATAAGCGATATCCCCGATGGCATAAATATTATCGTAACCTTTTATTTTATTATATCGATCTACAATATATCTGTTTCTTACTAATTTTTCTTCCGGAAAACCGCCCACAACATTTCCTGTAACTCCGGCTGCCCAGATGACATTATTGGATGGAATTTCTTTTCCGCTTTTTAAATGTACCTTGTCTCCGTCGTAATCAGTTACCACTTCCCCACTCAGAAAAGTTACTCCCAGATCTTTAAGATACTTTTCAGATTTTTCCTGGGCTTCGCTGCTCATTACAGCAAGTGGTTTTTCTGTAGAACTTACCAGAATAATCTTCAGGTGATCAAAATTCATATAGGGATAATCTCTGGGAAGAATGTCTTTTTTCATTTCGGCAAAAGCTCCCGCCAGTTCTACTCCGGTGGGACCGCTTCCTACGATAACAATATTCCAGTTTCCGTCATCACTTCGGCTTTTTTCAATAATCAGTTTTTCAAAGGTCATCAAAACATGATTTCTGATACTGATGGCTTCCTGGGTATTTTTCATTCCGAAAGCTTTACCTTCCAGTTCCTTATTTCCAAAAAAATTTGTTTTACAGCCTGTTGCAATAATGAGTTTATCGTAGGTAAATTCCGCTTCGTCGGTAATTACTTTATTGCCGGCGGGATCTATTTCTTTTACCTCGGTCATTCGGAACTGCGTGTTTCTGGACTGCTGAAAAATCTTTCTGAAGGGGAAAGAAATGTTGGAAGGTTCTATCCTTCCTGAGGCTACCTGATAAAAAAGCGGCTGAAACATATGGTGATTCATTTTATCCAGAACGATTACTTTTTTGTTCTTGTTATTTAATGTTTTTGCAAGCTGCAGCCCCGCAAATCCTCCTCCTATGATGATGATTTTTTCGCGTGTTTCCATAATACACAAATTTACTGATTTTATTTTAGCATTTAGCAGTGAAAAAAGTTAGTTTTGCAAAACTTTATGACACCAAGAAAGTACACCAAAAAAACTGCCAAACAAGTTCATAAATCCCGACGGAAGAAGTATTTTTTCCGAAGGTGGGTGATATTGGCAATTTTAATGATAGCATTAATAGGAACAGGGCTTTACTTAAAACAGTCCATCAGTTATTACTATGCATTGTACTTTAATAAATTTAAGCATAAAAAGCTTCATAACAGCGAAAAGGAAGCCGCGAGAATTCAAAGGGTATTAGCTAACAACCTTGACAAAACCTATGGTTTTGATGTTTCCCATTACCAGAACAGGGAAGATATTAAATGGGACAGCCTGAGCATTGGAAATAAAACCATTCCATTAGAATTTGTTGTCATGCGTGCAACGATGGGAAACCGAAGTGCCGATAAACATTTTGATGAGTTTTGGGAAAGCGCCAAAAAGCATGAGCTTATCCGTGGAGCTTATCATTTTTACAGAGCTGATGAAGATCCTGTGATCCAGGCGAATAATTTTTTAGAGAATGTAAAACTGGAGAGCGGGGATCTCCCTCCGATTCTCGATATTGAAAAAATCCCCAAACGCAAAACCAACAAAAAACTGGTTGAAGACTTGAAAGTATGGTGTAAAATTGTAGAAGATGCTTACGGTGAAAAACCCATCATCTATACCTACTATCACTATTATAAAGATTTTCTGAAAGGTGAATTTGAAGGGTATCCTTTATGGCTGGCCAATTACAACGATGTTCCTTCTCCTTCTCCCGATGATGAGTGGGATTTCTGGCAGTTTACAGAAAACGGTATCGTACACGGCATCAATGCGAAAGTGGACCTTGATATTTACAATGGTAATTCCTGGTCCTTGAAAAGGCTTACGCTTGATTAGTAAAAAGTGAAGATGGAAGCAGGAAGATGGAAGTTAATGCTGACCGCATAATTCCATATCGGCTTTCAGAAATAATCTGTCTTAGGTAACTTCCAGCCTCCAGCTTCCTTCTTCCGGCTTTTAAAGAATATTCATCACTTCTTCCCAGGAATGAACTCTCTGGTAAGTTTCATTTTCAATCAGTTCATTATGAGGCTGGGTGAAGATTAGTCTTTGTCCTGAAAAATGATCTAAATTCTTAGGATAATCATCAATCATTATATCTCCGGAAACTACTTTCTTACTTCCGCAAAGAACAATCTGCTCCCATGTGATAAATGGAAAATGCTCTGCCAGCCAGTCATACTTTTCCCTCAAGCTGTTGGGAAACTCCATTCCGGCAGATACAATATAGAGCTCATATTTCTTATTCAGATATTCCATTGCTTCACGGCTTCCTTTCATCACCGGTAAGGTTCTGAAAAATCCTGCCTCATTAACGTGTTTCTTCCCATTTGGGAAAGCTTCTATTTCCGGTCTTCCCACGAAATCACTAATCTCCACTTCTCTTCCCGTATCTCTTTTTTCAAATTGTACCAGCTGATGATATACATCGGCCATTACCCCATCCATGTCGACAATAATTTTTTTCATTACTTCAATCAGATTTTTGTATTACTATTCTTAAACTGTGTTATGTACAGCCTACCAAATTTACTGATTAGTTTTCTCAGAGAGCGGACACAGTCCATTAAAAAATTATAAATATTTATTTTTATAAAAGAGGTTCCGGAAAATTTTAGGTTACATTTTCGTATTTTTGCGGTTCAATTCAAAATTAAAATCAAACCATTAATTCCCAATGAATTACGTTTCTGCAGAAAATCTCACCAAATCTTACGGCATCAAGGTTTTGTTTAAAAACATATCTTTTCACATCAATGAAGGAGATAAAATAGCTATTGTTGCCAAAAACGGAAGTGGAAAATCTACCCTTCTGAAAATATTAATGGGTAAAGAAATTGCAGACAGCGGAACTCCGGTCATCAGCAAAGATATCCAGGTGGTATTATTCGACCAGGAGATCGACTATGATCCTGAGCTCAGCATTGAAGAATTTATGATGGCCCTGGATTCGGAGCCTATTCTTGCGCTTAAAAACTATCATCAATCCCTTCATTCTACAGATCATGATTTTATTGAAAAAGCATTGGCTGACATGGAAGTTCACAAGGCCTGGGACCTTGAGAATGAAATGAAGCAGATTCTTTCCCAGCTTAAAATCACTGATCTGGATGCTAAAATGGGAACTCTGTCGGGAGGGCAGATTAAGCGTGTGGCTTTGGCTAAGCTTTTAACAGAAACAAGAGCCGAACACAGACATACACTTCTTATCATGGACGAACCTACCAACCACCTGGATGTGGACATGGTAGAATGGCTTGAAAATTATCTGAACAAAGCAAAAATCACGCTGCTGCTTGTAACCCACGACCGTTATTTCCTTGACAGTGTCTGTGATATTATCTGGGAGATGGAAGATCAAAATCTGTATGTTCACAACGGCTCATATGCGACTTATCTTGAGAACAAAATGATCCGTGAGGAGAACCTTAATTCTACTATTGATAAGGCTAATAACCTTTACAGAAAGGAACTGGAATGGATGCGAAGACAGCCGAAAGCCAGAACTACAAAATCAAAAAGCAGAATTGATGCTTTCTATGAAACTGAAAAAGTGGCCAAAACCGACACCAGAAAAGACGGGCTGGAACTGGATTTTGAGATGAAACGTCTGGGAAATAAAATTCTTGAACTCAAACATATTGATAAGAGTTTTGGATCTAAAGTTCTTTTAAAAGATTTCAGCTACCAGTTTCAACGTGGCGAAAAAGTGGGAATCATCGGAAAAAACGGTGCTGGAAAATCTACTCTTCTCAATATCATCCAAGGGCTCGAAAAGGCTGATAAAGGGGAAATTGAAACCGGCGAAACTATTTCTTTCGGTTATTTTTCACAAAAAGGGCTTACTTATAAAGAGGACGAACGTGTGATTGATTTCATCAAGGAGATTGCAGAATTTTATCCTTTAGCCAATGGAAAAAGTTTATCTGCCTCACAGTTCCTAAGATTGTTCCTATTTGACGATCAGACGCAGTATTCTCCTATTTCCAAGCTTTCGGGTGGTGAAAAGAGAAGACTACACCTGATGTATATTTTATATCAGAATCCTAACTTCCTGATTTTTGATGAACCTACCAATGATCTTGACCTTCCAACGTTAACGGTTCTTGAAAACTTCCTGCAGCAATTCCAGGGGTCTTTGATTATCGTTTCTCACGACAGGTATTTTATGGACAGAATTGTAGATCATGTGCTGGCTTTTGAAGGCAACGGAAAAATCAGAGATTTTGTAGGAAATTTCTCAGAATACAGAGAAGCGAGAAGCCGCGAAGAAGCATTAGAAAAAAATGCTGCAGTAAAACCTGAACCGGTTAAAGAAACTGCTTCCATTGTAGAAAATTCAACAGCCTCAGGTGCTAAACGAAAATTAACTTTCAAAGAGCAGAGAGAGCTGGAAACTATTGAAAAAGAAATGCCGGGGCTGGAAGAACAGCGCGCCAAAATTCTGGACAAGCTCAACAACGAAGCTGATTATGAAAAGATAGCCAGCCTGTCTTCAGAACTGGAAACGGTCTCAGAAAAACTGGAGAACTACGAAATGAGATGGCTGGAACTTCAGGAAATTCTCTAAAAAATAAGAATATGAATGAGTTCAAAGAGTTGGAGGATTTGAGGGTTTGAGGGTAAACGAGTTGAAAATTCCTGATCCCAACCGGTATCAACCCTGAACTTTACACCCTGAACTCATTCATAACTTCTCAACTATAATTTAATTACTTTTTCCTCTTTTGCACTTTGCAGGGAAGCATCAATGATTTTCATATTCTGAATCACCTCTTTTCCCGGAGATGGTAATGCATATCCGAAAACAATGTGTTCATAAATCTGCTGATAATAATCCATATAATTTCCGGCTGCACTTGAGGTAAGAATTCTTTCTGTTTCAGAATGATCATTCAGGAAGTTTAAAATTCCATCAGCTTCTTGTAAGGGTTGTGTCCATTCTTTACCATATTCAGGAACAGAACCAGCTACCAGCTCATTCTCCTGATTATCGGTTCTTTCCTGCAGGAAAGTTCCTTTATCCCCATGAATGGTATAGGCATAGTGACCTTCTTTACTGAAAACTGAGGATTTAAGTCTTACCCTAAGATCATCTCTGTAGAATAAAAGAACTTCAAAATAATCATTCGCAAACTCTTTACCCTTCATAGAAAATACATCAGCAAAAAGTTTTTCAGGATATCCAAAATACTGTACCGCCTGATCTACAAGATGTGCTCCCAGATCATGAAGTGATCCTGAGCCTACCTGATCTGGACTTTCCTTATGCTGCTTTCCGCTGGCAGTAGTACGGAATCTGTCAAAACGGATCTCAACTTCTTTTATATTTCCTAATTTTCCATCAGCCAAAACTTTTTGAACCTGTAAAAAATCACGGTCAAACCTTCTGTTTTGATATACACTCAGGAATAACCCTTTTTCTTCAGCTAATTTCACCAGCTCTTCTGCTTCAGAAACATTTACTGTAAAAGGTTTTTCTACAATAATGTTTTTCCCGGCTTCCAATGCTTTTTTTGCATATTCGTAATGGGTCTGAACCGGAGTGTTGATAACCACCAGTTCTACATCTGCCTGCTCAAGCATGGCTTCTACAGAACGGTAAATTGTTGCTTCCGGATATTTTTCCTTTGACTCCTCTTTACTTCTTTCTACTACGGCAGCAATAAAGAATCCCGGATGTTCCTTTAAAAAGGGAGCATGGAATACTTTTCCGCTCATTCCAAAGGCGCAAAGCCCTGCTTTTACCAATTGCATATTAAAATTTTTAACAAATATATTCATAAAAATTTCTCTATCCCTTAGTCTAAAGGAGGTATAGAAATAATCCATCTCATCATCGCTAAAAAATATGATTTAAATCATAAAATTATTTTTATCTATTCTAAACAAATACTTACATTTGCGCCTTATTTAAAACTGTTCTACATAAAAATAAAATGAAAAGACAATTACTTTCTTTAGGTCTTCTATTTATCGCTGTTTCGGCAAGTTCACAGCTGAAAAATGCTGAAGCAGATACTATCAGAACTCAGACTATTGAGGATATCAACCTTCATAAAACAGGAAATCCTAACCAGGCAAGACCATTATCGACAAAATCTAATCTGACGATAATGGAAAATCCACAGCCTATTGCTATTGTGACTCACGAAATCATTGAGCAGCAACAAGCGAAGCAGCTGAGCGATGTTCTTCAGAATGTAAACGGTCTGTATATCACTTCATCCAGGGGAAATTCTCAGGATAGCTTTGGTGGACGTGGTTTCATTTTAGGAAATGATAATATTTTTAAGAATGGCTCAAGAATAAATAGTGGTGTTTTCCCTGAAGTAAGTGGTCTGGAAAGAGTAGAAGTTTTAAAGGGTGCTAATGCTATGCTTTTTGGTAATACAGCAGCTGGAGGTGTTATCAATATGATTACAAAAAAACCTAAATTCAATTTTGGTGGAAGTGTAGGGCTAAATGGTGGCAGCTGGAATTCCTATAAACCAACAGTTGATATTTATGGACCTTTATCCAAGAATATTGCATTTAGAATAAATGGTGCCTATGAGCATGCTGAAAGTTTCAGAGATGTTGTAGAATCGGAGAAATATTATTTCAATCCATCATTTCTATTTAACTTAAGTGATAAGTCACAATTAATTGTTGAGGCAGATTATCTTAAAACTAATTTTACCCCGGATTTCGGGATTGGATCTATTACGGAAAAAGACCAAAGCTACAGATTGAATGATACTGTTTCCAGAAACACATTCTTCGGAACTGACTGGCAATACCAAAATGTACAGCAAGCTTCTACGAATGTAACTTTTAATCATCAATTTAACGAAAGATGGTCTTTGAACGCAACTGCTTCTTACCAAAACTATACTAAAGATTATTTTTCTTCTGAAAGAGTGCAATGGATATATGATACTAAAGATACCACTGTAGATCCTAACAGATTATCCTGGAAAAGACCTTTCGGCAGAACTTATAACGAACAAAACTATACCTCAGCACAGGTAAACATCAATGGTGAATTCAATACAGGAAAAATCAACCATAAAGTTTTAATTGGGGCAGATGCTGATTACGGCCAGGCGGATGCTTATGCTTATAGTGTTACAGCACCAAAAAATCTTCTGTATTTAGATGATCCTTCAACGTGGGGAAGTATTGATATGCCGAACTCTACTCTTACTACGAGAAACAGAATCAATACAAGAAGAATCGGTATCTATGCACAAGATTTTATCAGCTTAACAAAGCAATTAAAAGTAATTGCAGGGCTAAGATGGTCTTATATCGAAAATATGCCTACTCTGACAACCCGATTTGCATCAAATGATAAAATTGAAGTAGCAAATTCTTCAACTTCTGACAATGCATTTTCTCCAAAAGTAGGTTTGGTGTATGCTCCAAATGAAAACCTTTCTGTGTTTGCAACTTATACGAATTCGTTTGCTTCAAATGCAGGATATACTTCAGATCAATTTGGTACAGTAAATACCAATCAACCTGTTACAGATGTTCAAAATCAGTTAACTACTTTATCAAGACAAAGCATAAAACCTTCAACAGTTGATCAATACGAGGTTGGTATTAAAAAGAATTTCTGGAACAATGCTTTAGCTGTCAACTTAACGGCTTACCAGATTATGTATAACAATTATTATCAACCATATTGGTTCGCTTCTGCTCCAAACGGAGCACCGGTAAATTCGACAGATACCAATCTTAAAGAATTTGCAGGAAATATGAGAAGCCGTGGTGTGGAACTGGATATTACAGGAAATCCCACAGAAAACTTATCTATAATCGGAGGTTTTTCTTATAACAATTCTGTTTATACTGACACTCCTGAAAAGGGGTATATTGAAAACCAAAGACTGGTAAGAACACCGGCTACAACAGCAAATGCTTCCGTTTTCTATAAATTCACAAACTATGTAAAAGGCTTAAAAATAGGAGCCGGAGTTTACTACATCGGCGACAGAGTTGCCGGATGGAATGACACAAAATCTACCAATACAAGCAGAAATAACGTGAGCAGAATGTTTGATCTGAAAGATTACACCACTGTTTCTGTATCGGTTGGCTACGAGTGGAACAAATTCTCAATCCAAGGAAGAGTGGGCAACCTGTTTGATGTTGTCAACTACAATGTTCACGAGAATTATTCAGTGAACCCTATCACTCCAAGAAACTATTATTTTACACTGACATACAGACTTTAGAATTCTTTATATAATAATTCTTTCATTAAAAGTGGAAACTACAAAAATGCAGTTTCCACTTTTGAAATTTTAAACAAAAACAAAACAATAAGATATGGATAAGATTAAAGACACAAGAAGTTTTATGAGAGTTACACACCGTTATCTGGGATATTTCCTTGCCGGAATTATGGCTGTGTATTCATTAAGCGGCATTCTTCTGGTGTACAGAGACACCGATTTTCTGAAAAGTGAAAAGAAATATGAAAAAAACATTGCCGCCAATCTTTCAGAAAAAGAACTGAAAAAGGAGCTTAAGATGAAAGGCCTTGAAGTGGAAAAAACAGAAGGAAGTGTCCTTTATTTTAAACAGGGAACTTATGACAGTGCCACCGGAAAAGCCAAGTACTCCAAAAAAGAGCTACCGTTCGTACTAGACAAAATGGTTTCTCTTCACAAATCACAGTCTAAAGAAACCTTATCTCCTTTAAACGTATTCTTTGGAGTTTCTCTTTTCTTTTTTGTAATCTCCAGTTTCTGGATGTTTAATCCTAAGACAAAAGCATTCAAACGTGGGATCAGGTTTACGATTGCAGGACTAATTATTTCTGTAATTCTTTTATTTATTTAAAAATCAGGAACTGAGCGAAATAAAAGAAGCATTTTACAATTAACGATCTGCCACCCACTTTTATCATTTCTTTCGTAAAACAACCATTTTATTTTCTTTATCATTACGATATATTCAGTTAATATGTTAAAAAAATAAATTCTATGTCCCTGACAACGTTAACGTTTATTTAGAAAAATTACGTAAAATTAAGAGTCTGGCACATTTATTGTTTTTTCTATAATTCGTGAATAATAAAACATTTAATTATTAAAATAATAAATTATGAAAAAACTTATTTTAACAGGGATATTAGCCGTAGCAGGGTTAACAGCAACTGCAAACGCTCAGATTCAAAAAGGTAATTGGATGGTAGGGGGTAACCTTGTAGGTGCTAATTTTGGTTTAAATGAAGGAGCAGGATACGATTTTGCCATTCAACCAAAAGGAGCATATTTCATTGAAGACAATATTGCAGTTGGTGGATATGTAGATTTGGGCTTCAAGGGAGCTAAAGATGCTCCGACTACTTTCACTTATAACGTAGGAGCGTTAGGACGTTATTATCTTAATCCGGGAGAGCAGGGAGTAAATAACTTACTACACCACGGAAGATGGTTCTTCGAAGGTAACCTAGGTGTTGGGGGGATGTCGATCTCTAAAGGAGGTTCTTCTTCTAATGGCCTTAACTTCGGATTCGGACCTGGATATTCTTACTTTATCACTCCAAACATCGGATTGGAAGGTTTAGTGAAGTATGATGCAAACGCAGGATTCGGAAGCGGTGGATATACTAACAAAATTACTTTTGGGTTAGGATTCCAGATTTATCTTCCAACCTCTAAAGCAAAACAAATCATCAACGACGTTAAGTAATCACTAAAATACGTATAAAAAAATGAAAGCGCCCGAAATTTTATTTCGGGGCGCTTTTCGTACAAATTAAAACTAAACTATAAAAAATCAAATAAATCATGTATTAGGCTGAGGTGTGTATCTTAAATACGGTTTTACTTCCGTTACACCTTTCGGGAATATATCCCGGGCTTCCTCTGTAGAAATTGCAGGCGGAATAATCACATCTTCCCCATTTTTCCAGTTAACAGGTGTTGCCACGTGATAATTATCTACCAGCTGTAAAGAATCCAGCACTCTAAGGATCTCATCAAAATTTCTTCCTGTAGAGGCCGGATAAGTAATAATCAGCCGTACTTTTTTTGAAGGATCAATAATCAGAAGTGAGCGTACAGTTGCCGTAACTGAGGCATTCGGGTGAATAAAATCATACAGCTCCGAGACTTTCCTGTCTTTATCAGCAATGATAGGAAACAGGACGTTGATATTCTGGGTTTCATTAATATCTTTCACCCAGTTTTGATGGTCTTCTACTCCATCCACACTTAAAGCAATCACTTTAGTGTCCCTCGCATCAAACTCAGACTGCAGCTTTGCAGTATATCCGAGCTCTGTAGTGCATACCGGCGTATAATCTGCAGGATGCGAAAACAGAATCCCCCAGGAATTCCCCAGATAATTATAAAAATTGATGTCACCTACAGATGACTCTGCCTGAAAGTTAGGTGCTGTATCTCCTAGTTTAATTGACATAATGCTCTCTTTATAGTCTACAAATTTAGTAGACTTTTTGGAACTGGCAAATTTTTTGCTGAAAATTTATATATTTATTTAAAATTTTATTCATGGAGAAAACCGGATTAAGGTATCTAGATGTTGTATGTAAAGTATTGGAAAATTGGTATATTACCTTTGCTAAGCTTACCCCAAAGTTGATTGTCGGCGTTTTAGTATTTACATTTTTTCTTATCAGCAGTAAATATCTGAGCAAAGGAGCAGTAAAATTATTTCACAAATTTTTCCCCAAAAGCCAAAAAGAGAGTTCATTAGTCACTTTAATCAGTGTATTCAGATTCCTGATCATGCTGATGGGAACGTTTATTTCCCTTGAAATAATGGGTTTCAGCGGTTTTCTTTGGAAGTTCATCGGAAGTTTAGGAGTAGCCGGGGTTATTGCCGGGGTAGCGCTGAAAGACCTTGTTTCAAGTATTTTCTCAGGGATGCTTATCGGAATTGATAAAGCATATAAAGTAGGAGATTATATTACCATTGGAACCCATTCCGGAACGGTACAGGAAATTGGTTTTTTAACCACCAAAATTCTTACTGATGATGGAAAGAAAGCATACATTCCTAATCAGGTTGTTTTCAATGCCCCGTTCTACAATATTACAGCTTCTCCACAGCGCAGGATTATTTTAAATTTTGAAATTCCTGCGGACGAAGATATCAGTAAAGCTCAGAAAGCAATTTTAGAGGTGGTTAAAACTCTTGACAATGTAGATAAGCTGGATACGGCAGAAGTTATTTTTACAGATTTAAAGCAAGGCTCATTCAATCTTCAGGTCAAATTCTGGATAAAAGTAGGCGCCAATCTTGCCCAGGTAAGAAGCAGCGCCTACCTGAACATTAAAACACGCCTTGATGCAGACAATATTCAGCTGGTAACACCTACAAGCATCAGCATTACCAGTGGAGAGAATATTTTACCTGAAAGCCATCAGGATAAGTAACCACAGAGATATAAAATAAAGATCACCTCAAAACTAGGTGTTTTTTTATGATGATCGGTAAAAAACCTAACAGGTTTCCGAAACCTGTTAGGTTTACAATAAAACAATTCCAGCTGAAGTTAAAAACTTTACCATTACTTTTGCCAACAAAAAAACCGTTCCAAAAATGGAACGGTTTTCTATTTATTTGAAAATTTCAGATTACGCTAAAACTTCTTTTACTTTGTTTGCAGCTTCTTCTAAAGTAATTGCAGAGTGTACCGGAAGACCAGACTCATCAATTAATTTTTTAGCTTCTACAGCATTAGTTCCCTGTAATCTTACGATCAATGGAACCGGAAGGCTACCCATTGCTTTGTAAGCATCTACAACCCCCTGAGCAACTCTGTCACATCTTACGATACCTCCGAAGATGTTGATCAGGATAGCTTTTACGTTTGGATCTCTTAAGATGATTCCGAAAGCAGTCTGTACTCTCTGAGCATCTGCAGTACCCCCTACATCAAGGAAGTTAGCAGGGTTACCACCTGATAATTTGATGATATCCATAGTTGCCATTGCAAGACCAGCTCCGTTTACCATACAAGCAACGTTACCATCCAGTTTTACGAAGTTAAGACCCGCTTCACCAGCTTCTACATCCATTGGATCTTCTTCTCTTGTATCTCTAAGTTCAGCTAAGTCTTTGTGACGGAACAATGAGTTGTCATCTAAAGTTACTTTAGCATCTACAGCGATAATTTTGTTATCAGAAGTTTTTAATACCGGGTTGATTTCGAAAAGAGAAGCATCAATTCCTGTGTAAGCATTGTAAAGAGAAGCAATGAATTTTGTGAATTCTTTGAATGCATTTCCTTCAAGACCTAGGTTGAAAGCAATTTTTCTAGCCTGGAACCCTTGAAGACCTAAAGCAGGATCAATAATTTCTTTGTGGATCAAATGAGGAGTTACTTCAGCAACGTGCTCAATATCCATACCACCTTCAGTAGAATATACGATTGTATTTTTCCCTTCAGCTCTGTCTAAAAGAATAGAAACATAAAATTCTTTAGTTTCAGATTCTCCAGGATAATAAACATCTTCTGCAACCAAAACAGAGTGTACTTTTTTACCTTCAGCAGAAGTTTGTGGAGTTACCAACTGCATTCCGATGATATTCTGAGCGTTTTCTTTAAGCTTATCCATGTTTGGAGAAAACTTAACACCCCCACCTTTACCACGACCACCTGCGTGAATCTGTGCTTTTACAATCCAAGCCTGTGCCCCGGTTTCAGCAGTCAATTTTTCAGCAGCTGCTACAGCTTCATCTACGTTGTTTGCAACGAAACCACGTTGGATAGCTACTCCATACTTTGATAAAATCTCTTTTGATTGATACTCGTGAAGATTCATATTATTTTTATTATTTTATTTTAATATTTAAAGGTTGACAAATTTACTAAAAAGACATGGAAGTTCAAGTTTATTGACCTAAAAATTAAAGTCTGATGGACTTGATTTTTAACATATCTTCCGATTTTCCCCTATTCTTCCTCTAATTTCTCAGACTGTGATCCGATAAACGGAATTTTAGGAGCTAGGAAATATCCGGTAAGGCTCGCAAATAATATGGGAACAAAATAGGTAAATCCGGTAAGTGTTCCCAATATAATTGTAGTACTCATCGGTGTTCTCGTTACACAGGCGTTGATAGCAGCCATACAGCTTACAATGGCTAACGTGGTATCTACTGTTGGAAATAAATTATGGATAATCAGTCCCAACGTAGTTCCTACAAAGAACAATGGAATAATGAAGCCTCCTCTCCATCCGGAAGTCACTGTAATAGCAATGGCCAGTATTTTAAAAACCAAAATCAGGATTAAAAAACTCAGTCCGAAATTTCCACCAATCAGCTGACTGATTTCGTTATGTCCGAAGTATCTTGTAATGGGAAAATTATAGGCGATAATTCCTAAAATAATTCCACCTACGAATGTTTTAATGTAAATCGGGAATTTTCTGTACTCAAAAACTTTCTTGAAAAATTTGACTACAAAAATGAAGATCCATCCGAATAAAGTGCCCACAATTCCAAAAGCAGTTGCGTAAGCAAAATCATATACTCCGGTATAATGATAGGCTTTCAAATCCCATGTTGCCCCAATTCCCAAGTGAATAATCAACGCAAACATAAGATAACTGAAACAACTTGCTACCAGTGCGGGAATAATGGCTTTATAATATTCTACAGCATGCTTATGGTGTAAAATCTCCAATGAAAAAAGGCTTCCTCCCAGCGGAGCACCGAACAAGGCGGTAAAACCGGAGGCCATACCGGCAATACTCAAAGACCTCAGCTCCTCCCCTTTCAGTCTGAAAATTTTCCCCAACCACGTTCCCGTAGATCCCGTAACCTGTACCAATGGTGCTTCAGGACCTAAACTTCCTCCTGATGCTACACAGAACAGGGATGAAAGGATCATCGATGGATTGTTCTTGGGTTCCAGTTTTCCTTTATTGAACCTGATGTTATTAACAATCAGATGAATTTCTCCCGGATCGCCGATAAAATGAATCACCAGCCCGGCCAGCAATCCGCAGATAGCCATCGTTGGAATCACCTGCCAGCCTTGAAATTCGGCTAAAAATTCTGTAAAATGTTCCAGTACAATCCAATATCCTCCGGCAATGATACCACCCACGAGACCTGTAACAGCCCACATAAAAAAAGTACGGCTGAACACAAACGGATTAAATCTGATAGGCTGATCTAAGAGATTGAATGTTCGTATTAACCGTCTTCTTCTGTTAATTTTCATGCTTAAATTCTGTTTTTAGCAAAATAAAAGATCAGCATTCCCCAGCTTAAGATCATCATCAGACCTCCAAGCGGAGTGATTGGGCCTAAGAATTTAAGATTCATTCCCAGATAATCCTGCATACTCAGGAAATAGATACTCACGGAGAATAAGAATGTTCCTGCAATCATTAAAATGGAAGTCCATTTCTCAGCAGAAGTTTCGAATTTTAAGATATACCCAATGATCAGCAGGAAAAAAGCTGCATACATCTGGTATCTTACGCCAGTTTCAAAACTTTCCAGTCTCTCCACAGCCAATATTTTCTTTAAAGCGTGTGCTCCGAATGCACCCAGGATTACAGAAACCATTCCGTAAACTGCTCCAAAAACTAAGGTAATTGTTTTCATTTTATAACTCTTCTAATTCTAGGGTTAAATATTTTTTTGTTTTATACTCCTGCCATGTACCAATGATTTTATTTCCTTTTAAATCCGCTTCTATTAAAGCTTTTGGTATCCATTCTTTAAGTTCCTCACTGTGATAATCATCTTCTGTGATGGAAAAATGATCATGGACAAATTCCCCTCTCCAGTTGATTGGTTTTTTGTTCTTGTCATACCAATAAGTAGCTGAAAAGGAATCATCCTCATTGATTTCGTTAAATAAAACCGTAATAGGATATTTTCCGTCAATTTTTCCTTTGAATAATTTATTTCCCGGACCCGTCTGCCCAATTTTTTCAGAACCTGATATCAGATTCTTACCATAAATACTCAGGTATTTTTCAAGTTCTTTATAGGTAAATTCCAGTTCATGACTTCCCAAATCATCCAATGCCCGCATGGCATGATTGGAACATCTTCCGGCAACAAAAGTGAGTTTATCCTTTCCAAAAAAATACCGGATGCCATTCAAAGTATAATCCATGAAGCATCCTTCATATAAGCCAATCTGTTCCTGAACTTCTTCTGATGGATTCTTTTCGGATTTTAATTTTACGAGAAAGCTATTGACTCTTTTTTTTATTTTTTTCTGAATCAAACCTGCAACCGTTGTGGAAGCACTTGTTTGAAATAAATCTTCAGCATTAATAAAATTTCCAGTTCTCAGATCAAAATTTTTCCAGTCTGAAAACTCTTCCGGATACGCTCCCGAAGCTTCTCCATTGATGCTTATACTTAAAATATTTTTAGGAGTTTCCAATTTCTGCCAATCATAAAAATAAACATAGTTGGAATAGGAGTTTGTAGCTGTAGAGGCTAATTTAAAAGGATTTCCTCCGGAATTCGGAATATATTCCAGTTCATTCACCTGAAGAAATGTATTGATTTTATTGGCAGCGGCAGGATTTCCAGCGTAGGAAACAACCGGAAACACAAAATTTTCAGATTTAGGCTGCAAATCTTGTATTTTTACATCTTTCTGCTGCGAAAAACTTAAACCGGAAATCAATAAGAAAAATACAATACTCTTTTTCACTATTTTGATTTTAAGTACATTAAAATGAACTTGGCAACCAGTGTAGAAATTCCCAGTATGATAAACATATTGGCGAATCTCTTGGAGCTCTGAAACCTTCATTGTTTGTTTTCTTAAGAAAAAATCCAAAAAGAAGGAATACAATGGGCAAAATGATCTGTAACATTAGTTTCCTCTCATTCTGTTAAATTCATTGATCACCTCATGGTGGCTCACCGTCTTATCTTTGAAATATGTCACAAAATGCTGCTTTTCTTCTTCCGTAGCTCCCAATTGGTTCAGGATATTCAATAAGTGCATTTTCATATGTCCTTTCTGAATTCCTGTGGTCACCAGAGAACGTAAAGCACCAAAGTTTTGTGCAAGACCTGAAACGGCAAGAATACTCATGAGTTCCTGGGCAGAAGGTTTCCCAAGTAGGGCTAAAGAGAATTTTACCAAAGGGTGAAGATTGGTAAGTCCTCCTACAACTCCTACAGAAATAGGAAGATCAATCCAGAATCTGAACACTCCGTTATCGGTTGTACAGTGGGTTAAAGATCTGTATTGTCCGTCTCTTGCAGCATATGCATGTGCACAGGCTTCTGTAGCTCTGAAATCATTTCCGGTAGCAATTACAACGGCATCTACTCCATTCATGACTCCTTTATTGTGAGTTGTTGCGCGGTAAGGTTCAATTTCGGCAATGGTAACGGCCTGCTTGAATTTAGAAGCAAATTCTTCAGGAGAAATTCCGCTGTCATCTTTTAAATCTTCCATTTTACAGGAAACCTCAGCCCTTACAATACAGTCAGGAGTAAAGTTGGAAAGAATATTCATCACAATCTGTAATGAATTCTTTTCTTCCTGGGTGAAATCTTCGCTGGTAGCTACTTCCTGTCTCAACGTTTTTCCGAACTGCTCAAGACATGAATTGATAAAGTTGGCTCCCATTGAGTCTACGGTATCAAAGCTTGCTTTCAGTTGGTAGTAATTCGGCATTTCTGCTGTTTTATCCACCAGGCTGATATTAAGAATGCCTCCACCACGTTTTCTCATGTTGGACGTAATATCTTCCGTTGTTTCGAATAATTTTTTCTTTAAACTGAAATTAAAGAAATGTAATAATTTGTGAGGTTCTACATTAAAAATAAAGTGGGTATGCCCCAGTTTCTCCGTATTGATAATGGTTGTTTTGAAACCTCCTTTGTCTATCCAGAATTTTGCAGCTTTTGAAGCGGCAGCCACTACTGAACTTTCTTCAACGGCCATTGGAAGTGCCAATAATTTTCCGTCGATCAGAAAGTTCGGAGCAATTCCGTAAGGCATATAAAAATTGGAGATGGTGTTTTCAGAAAATTCTTCGTGAAGCTTCTGAAGGTCTGCATCATCGTTCCAGTATTGTTTTAATATATTTTGATACTCCTGGTTTCCTTCAAGATATTCGTTTACGAGCCATTCGATTTTCCCCTGCTTTGGAAGCTTGGAAAAACCTTCGATTGGTTTATGATTCATGATATAAACTTTAATGAGCCGTAAATATAATGATTTTGAGACTCTTTTTTGTTGATAACTTCTATGAAAAAAGATTGACATTTATCAATTTTGGAACTAAATTTGAACAAAATTAAATTACAATTTAGATACAAAACATATCAAACGTTTAAAAATATGAATTTTGACCGCCTTAAAGAAAAGCTCGAGATCCTTGCTGATGCAGCGAAATATGATGTTTCCTGCTCATCAAGCGGAGGTACGAGGAAAAATAAAAAGGGAGCTTTAGGAGACAGTTCTGCAAGCGGGATCTGTCATACCTATACGGAAGACGGAAGATGTGTTTCCCTGCTTAAAATTCTGTTGACCAATCATTGTATCTACGATTGTGCCTACTGTGTTTCCAGAAGTTCAAATGATATTAAAAGGGCTGCTTTTACAGTAGAAGAAGTGGTAGATCTTACTATTAATTTTTACCGCAGAAACTATATTGAAGGCTTATTTCTGAGTTCAGGAATATTCAAAAATGCTGATACCACAATGGAAAGACTGGTAAGGGTGGCCAAAAAACTGCGTCTGGAAGAGAACTTTAACGGTTATATTCATCTTAAATCTATTCCGGGAGCAAGTGATGATCTGATGCAGGAAGCGGCTTTGTACGCAGACCGTTTATCGGTAAATATCGAAATTCCTACAGAAAGCGGATTAAAATTGCTGGCTCCTGAAAAGAACAGGCAGGATATGATCAGCCCTATGCGCTATATCCAAAAAGGGATTATTCAATATAAGGATGAAAAGAAAATTCTGAAAAAAGTTCCCAAGTTTGCTCCGGCGGGACAATCTACCCAGATGATTGTAGGAGCAACCAATGAAAATGACCTGCAGATTATCAAAGTTGCCGATCATTTTTATAAAAATTTTAATCTGAAAAGGGTGTATTATTCCGGATATGTTCCTGTTCTGGAAGATCAGAGACTGCCTTCTTTAACCACGGAAGTTCCTATGCTCAGGGAAAACCGATTGTATCAATCGGATTGGCTGATGAGATTTTATGGTTTTAAAGCGGAAGAGATTTTAGACCCGAATGTGCCATTCCTCGATCTGGAAGTAGATCCGAAATTAAGCTGGGCACTGCGAAATCTTGACCAATTTCCCATTAACCTTCAGACCGCAGAATATCAGTTGATTTTAAGAATTCCGGGAATTGGCGTAAAAACTGCTCAGAAAATTGTGAGTGCCAGACGTTTTCAGATTTTGACCATGGATCATTTAAAAAAACTGGGTGCGGCTGTCAACCGTGCAAAATATTTCATTGATTTCAATGCAGGAAATGCTTATTTGAAATATTTAACGGATAAAAACCTCAGAAAGCTTCTGGCAGGCGGAAGCTCATCCAAATTTCATAATCAGTTTTCCCAGCAGCTGACTTTATTTTGATCTTAATATCAAACACAAATAACGCTAATATTTTCACGAATGATCACAAATTTATAATACAACACTACTGTCATTCTCACGAAGGAAGAATCTCTCTTATAAAACAGATTCTTCACTTCATTTTATTTCGTTCAGAATGACAACCCAACTGAACTTTAAATTATTAAATACATGACAACCCTACTCTATGATGGAAGTTTTGACGGTCTTTTCACTGCGGTATTTGAAGTTTTCGAATACCGCTATAAGGATGTGGAGATTGCCAGCAGAGAAAGGTTTCATCAGGAAAATATTTTTGCTGAGATTAATGAAGTAATTACCCAACCGGACAAATCTGAAAGGGTACTGAATAAACTGGAACAGAATATCGGGAAGCAGGGCGTTTACAAGCTTTTAAAAGTTTTTCTATCAGAAGATCCGGATCTGGAAAACCTCATCTTATCTGCAGTAAAACAATCCGTTAAACATCCGGACAAAAATATTCTTGAAAACTTTGCCGATTCCGATGTTTTAAAAATTTCGAAAATCTGCAAATCAGTAGACAGGGAAAGACACAGAATGACAGCTTTTGTCCGCTTTGAAAAAATGCAGGATGGTGTTTTCTTCTCCAAAACAGATCCCGACTTTAATGTTCTTCCTTTGGTCAGAAAACATTTTAAAGATCGGTATCAGGATCAGAAATGGATGATCTACGACCTTCGAAGAAACTACGGCCTTCTTTATGATCTGGACTCCTGTGATTTCTTCTACCCTGATGAAAAGATTGATCTCCACAATTATCAGCAGAAGTTCCATGATGAGGAAAAGAGTTATCAGGTACTATGGCAGCGATATTTTACAAAAACCAATATTGTGGAACGAAAAAATATGAAGCTTCATATCCAGCATGTACCAAAAAGATACTGGAAATATCTGACTGAAAAATGGTAGTCAAATTCCATATTGTGGATAACTTTTTATTTCGACGAAAAAAAATATAATTTCAAGCTCTTTTTCACTCTACATTATTTAACATACTCATTTTGTATGTTTATAATTCACATTAATTAAAAACCCATATTGTGGATAACTTTTACAGTTAACATACCGTTAACATAAGGATTTTTTCAATCTTATTCTTATTCAAAAATCAGGTGGATTATTGCCTATACAACGATAATAAAGGGTTTGAGAAAATCATTTAAAAACTTGAAAATATGCGATATATATGTTAAAATATTATAGCAATATTTTTGTTTTGTGGATAACTCTCACTTTTTAAGGGTTCGCAGAGCTTTTTTGATGATATACTGTGTTTCTTTTGCTGGACTTTCCCAAAGCCATTTATCATATATTTTCAGATTATATATCGGCAGATCTGTGAAAAAAAAATGATATTTGCGTTTACTAAAAACACATGAAACAAATTATCACCGGAATTGCAGCATTTTTAATTCTAACAGGCTGTACAAAAGAAAAATTGTCAGACCGTTTACTGCCTGAAGCAGATAAGAACGAGCATTTAATTGCAGAAAATGCTTTAAAAATCCATAAAGATAAAAATACGATCCGGGAAAGATTTTCTCCTCCGGAAGGCTATGAATGGATTGACGAAAAACCTGATTCTTTTGGGTATTTTATTGAAAATTTTAAACTGAAACCTTACGGCAGCCAGATTTTAAAATATGACGGAACGCCTATTTCAACCCAGCATCTTCATGAAGCTGTTTTTGATATGGATACCGGAAACAAAGACTTACAGCAATGTGCTGATGCCGCTATCCGTATACGAGCTGAGTATCTTTATAAAGTGAAAAAATTTGACGAGATTAAATTTCATTTTACCAGTGGTGATCTTCTCCGCTGGAATGATTATAAAAACGGTATGAGAGCTTTTGTGAATGGAAATTCGGTCAGCTTCAGAAAAACAGCAGCCTTTGATGATTCTTATGAGAGTTTCAGGAATTATCTGGATCTGATTTTTAATTATGCCGGAACGATTTCATTAAACAAGGAAACAAAGCCGGTAATGAAGAATTCTGATCTTAAAACGGGCGATATTCTGATTACACCAGGCAGTCCGGGACATATCGTTTTTATTTCGGGGGTCTGCAAAAATCAGAAAGAGGAAAGATTATTTTTATTGAGTGAAGGATTCACACCGGCTCAGTCGGTTCATGTGCTTTCCAATCCATTTAACCCCTATTTTACGCCATGGTACCAACTTGATATCCATGCTGCGGAAACGAAAACTGCGCGATATTTTTTTAAACCTACAAATTTCAGAAGTTTTTAATCATTTATATTCAAAACTATTGGAAAGTTACTACGATAATCTGAACTTGTTTTTGTAAATTTGTGTTCGAAATTTTTTACTTGATGAAAGAGAGTGCTGTAAAAAAGATTGCAGTTCTTACTTCAGGGGGTGACTCTCCGGGTATGAATGCGGCATTAAGAGCGGTAGTAAGAACCGCCAATTACTATAATATCGAATGCTACGGAGTGAGAGAAGGCTACAACGGCCTTATCAATGATGATTTCCTGAAAATGGGAGCCCGTTCCGTAAAAAATATAATCAACCAGGGTGGAACGATTCTAAAATCTGCCAGATCCGCTGAATTCAGAACGAAGGAAGGCCGTCAGAAAGCTTACGACAACTGCGTAAAACTTGGCATAGACGGATTGGTATGTATTGGAGGAGACGGTACGTTTACCGGTGCCAAAATCTTTAATGAAGAATTCGGAATCAGGGTAATCGGTATCCCGGGAACTATTGATAACGATATTTTCGGAACAGATAATACCATCGGTTACGATACTGCTTTGAATACTGCCATGGAAGCCATTGACAAAATCCGTGACACAGCCACATCCCACAACAGAGTTTTCTTTGTAGAGGTAATGGGTCGTGATGCTGGCTTTATTGCTCTAAACAGTGGATTGGCAACAGGTGCTCTGGACATTTTAATTCCTGAGAAAAAAGATAGCATTGATGAGCTATTCGAAAAATTCAGAAATGCTGAAAAAACAGGAAAAGCATCCAGTATTGTTGTTGTAGCGGAAGGCGAGAAATTAGCCAACGTTTATGAACTTGCAGAAAAAACAAAGCAGACATTCCCTGATTATGACATTCGTGTAGCCATTTTGGGACATATGCAGAGAGGAGGTTCTCCAAGCTGTGCAGACAGAGTGCTGGCAAGCAGGCTTGGCTATGGTGCAGTCGTAGGATTAATGGACGGACAAAGCAATGTAATGGCAGGAATGCGTTCTAACGACCTGACCTATACACCCATAGAAGAAGCCATTAAAAAACATAACGAAATCAATAGCGATCTTTTGCTGATTTCAGAAATTTTAGCAATCTAATTATTTTTATAATCTAATAAAAACAAACTATTATGTCAACAATTAAAGTAGGTATCAACGGTTTTGGTAGAATTGGACGTCTTGTTTTCAGAGCAATGACTGAAAGAGACAACATTGAAGTTGTAGGAATCAATGACCTAATCAATGCAGAATACATGGCTTACATGTTAAAATATGACTCTGTACACGGTATTTTCCCAGGTGAAGTTTCTGTAGAAGGAAATGATCTTGTAGTAAACGGGAAAAGAATCAGAGTAACTGCTGAAAAAGATCCAAGCAACCTAAAGTGGAACGAAATTGGTGCAGATTACGTAGTAGAATCTACTGGTTTATTCTTAGATAAAGAAAGCGCTGCAAAACACCTTGCTGCAGGGGCTAAGAAAGTAATCCTTTCTGCTCCTTCTAAAGATGATACTCCAATGTTCGTAATGGGTGTAAACCACAAGGAACTTACTGATGATATCAAAATCTTATCAAACGCTTCTTGTACGACAAACTGTTTAGCTCCTTTAGCTAAAGTAATCCACGATAACTTCGGAATCGTAGAAGGTTTAATGACGACTGTACACGCTACAACAGCTACTCAGAAAACTGTTGATGGTCCTTCAATGAAAGACTGGAGAGGTGGTAGAGCTGCTCTAAACAATATTATCCCTTCTTCTACAGGTGCTGCTAAAGCGGTAGGAAAAGTAATCCCTTCACTAAACGGAAAATTAACAGGTATGTCTTTCAGAGTACCTACTGTTGATGTTTCTGTAGTAGATTTAACAGTGAGAATTGAAAAGGCTGCTTCTTATGAAGAAATCTGTTCAGTAATCAAAGCTGCTTCTGAAGGTGAATTGAAAGGTATCCTAGGATATACTGAAGATGCTGTAGTATCTCAGGACTTCGTAGGAGACAAGAGAACTTCTATCTTCGACAAAGATGCCGGTATCATGCTTTCTCCTAACTTCGTGAAACTTGTTTCTTGGTATGACAACGAAATGGGTTACTCTAACAAGTTAGTGGATATGCTTGTACACGCTGCTTCTTTATAATAAGTAATGAGTGATAAGCAATAAGTAATATAAAACCTTCCCGATGGGAAGGTTTTTTTGATATACAAATTTTAATTTCTAGCATTCAATAATTATTGAGTAATAAGACTGAAAAGTTTATCAGCATCATCTTCCACTGTTTTGTTTGTATAATCCGGCCTGTACTTAAAGACAGCATATAGGGTTCCTATATTTTTACCTTTTCCTGCTACAGTCATTTTTAATCCGGCAGAACTTCCGTCAGCAGTTACTGTAGTTCCTTTATTAGTTCCTACAACTCTAATCCAGCTATTGGTAGTATACAAAGCTGGTGAAGGAGCAGAGACATAAGAATACCCGCAGTTCTTTTTACCTCCTGAGCTTTTGCTTGTACACCAATTAGTTACCCCAAGCTCAACTGATTTACTTTCAAATTCATTTTTCCTTTCTTTTTTAAATTTTGTTTTTAAATTAAGAAGGCCTTCATCTAAAAGTCTTAATTTCTCAGATAAAGGAACATTCATACCCTGAATCTCAGTATAAATCAACGTATAATACGGTTTATATTCAGACAGGTAAGCATCATAGGGCTTTACTTCATAATTCTTTTGAGCAGAGCCCCCAATAAATACTGTTAAAAACACAATAAATGATAATTTTTTCATGATATAAAGTTTTAAGATATACTTTTAATTACATTTAAAATCCCAACATCAATAATGTCACAACAAATTTTGGAATTATTTTATAATAAAGAAATTACCCTTTTGTGGTATTTTTCAATAGGTACATCGAACGGATGATAAATCTCACCAGTATATTTCAGTGCAAAACTTGTACTTTTATAAGTAAAGGAATGAACATGATACAACCCCGTTTTAAAGATGCATCCCACTTCAAAAATTTTTGGGAAAGTGGCAATGGAAAACAGCTTATTGAGTTTTCCGGAGCAGAGGTGAGTTTTGAGCAATTTGAAAAATTCGCTCCTTTTTTTCATCATGTGGATGAGACTGGTGACGAAGTGGTAAAAGATGTTTATTTCACTAAAAAATTCCATGAGGCTTCCAGGGAAATTGAACATTATATCAGGAATGGAGTTTCAGAAACAGATTCAGTTCCTGAAAGTGTAAAAAGGCTTTTCAGCCAAGCTCAAAAAGTTCCTGAATGGCTGGATTATAATCTTCTCAAAAGCGGTGCAGAACTTTGTATGAGAAGCAACCTCGATTCTTTGATTTCCCTGAGAGATTATTGCCTGATCGGCGGTTATGATTATGCTTACCTCAACAAACCCCTTATCGTCACAGAAGCATTGAAAAAAGGTGCAGTGAAGCGTCTTTCGGAAACATTGGACTTTTGGGTGAATGTAACCCGTTACCATGCGCTCGAAGTTCATGCAAAAGGATATGAATTTGCGATAAAAACCCGTTTGATTCATTCTTATGCCAGGCTTTCCATTAAAAAACATTATAAAGACTGGGATACTGAAAATTGGGGCGAGCCCATCAATTCGTGGGATATGATGGCAACCTATATCGGATTCAGTCTGGTTTTTCTTCATAGCCTTAAAAAATTAGGAAACAGATTTTCTATTGAAGAGGAACAGGGAATTTTTCACCTTTGGAAATATGTAGGATATCTCTTGGGAATTCCGGAGCAGCTTCTCCCTGAAGATAAGAAACAGGCAACGGAATATTTTTATTTATGGACTTCCGTTCAACCGCCTTCAGATAAAGATTCTGTTCTTCTTGCTCATTCTCTGCTGGATGAATCGCTTGAAAATCCTATTCTAAAATTTGAATTCCAAAGGAAAAATTTAAGGTATCTGCATATCTCCTGTACATGGTTTCTGCTGGATGATGAAGTTTGTAAAAGATTACAAATTCCGGAAGTTCCTTACAGAAATCTGTTTCCAAAATCGAAAATACTTTTTAACAAAATCTATGATCAACTCGTCAGACGTGAAGCGAGAATACAAAGAGGAAATAAGGATCAGATGAAAGTTCTGGAAGATTATCTTGCAATCACTAAAAGTTCAAACTTTCATTAAATAAAGCCTTGTTTGGTTGGAAATCACAAAGGCGCAAAGAGTTTTAATTCATTATGGAAACTTTTAAGCCGCAAGAAAATCGAAGATTTTCAGCAAGGGAAAGTATAAAATCTTCTCGCAGATCAAACAGATTACATAGATTTTCATTAGCATCTGCACAATCCATGAGAAAAATATTCAGTATTCAATTTTATCGGAGATAAAATCCTTGCGACTTAAAAACAAAAGCATTCTATGAAACTAGCGCCTTTGCCATTTCCAACAAAAAAGGCTTCTCTTATTTAGTAAAAAACATTAAAAAATACTTTAGATACCACATTCTGCATCTGCTTCGTTATGAATAAGATCAGCGGTAAAATTTTATCATTTTTTAACTCTAAAAACAGCTTTCCGGGGTAAATAATATTAGCTTTTGATGTTTAAATTATGTATTTTTGAGAAATTATTTTAATAGAGATGAGTAACATTGATGATAAGAAAAAAGCACTCGCTTTAGTGCTTGACAAGCTAGATAAAACATATGGAAAGGGAACTGTAATGACTTTAGGTGATCAATCTATAGACAATACAATTGAAGTAATTCCTTCCGGTTCTTTAGGATTAGATATTGCATTAGGTATAGGCGGATATCCAAAAGGAAGAATCATTGAAATATATGGTCCTGAATCTTCAGGTAAAACAACTTTGACCCTTCATGCTATTGCTGAGGCTCAAAAAGCAGGGGGTATTGCTGCATTCATTGATGCAGAGCATGCTTTCGACAGGGGTTATGCGGGAAAACTAGGAATCGACCTTGAAAACTTAATTATTTCTCAACCGGATAATGGTGAACAGGCTTTAGAAATTGCAGATAACTTGATCCGTTCAGGAGCTATTGATATCGTAGTGATTGACTCTGTGGCTGCCCTTACTCCAAAAGCAGAAATTGAAGGGGAAATGGGAGATTCTAAAATGGGTCTTCACGCAAGATTGATGTCTCAGGCATTAAGAAAACTGACTGCGACTATTTCCAGAACGAAATGTACAGTGATCTTTATCAACCAGTTGAGAGAAAAGATTGGTGTCATGTTCGGAAATCCCGAAACGACTACCGGAGGTAACGCGCTGAAGTTCTACGCTTCTGTAAGAATTGATATCAGAAAAGCCAGTGCACCTATCAAACAAGGTGACGAAGCGATCGGTAGCCGTGTGAAAGTAAAGATTGTAAAAAACAAAGTAGCACCTCCTTTCAAGCAGGCAGAATTTGATATCATGTACGGAGAAGGAGTTTCTAAAGTAGGAGAAATTCTGGATACTGCAGTAGATATGGGAATTGTGAAGAAAAGCGGATCTTGGTTCAGCTACGATGAGACTAAACTTGGTCAGGGACGTGATGCTGTAAAAGACGTGTTGAAAGATAATCCTGACCTTTCCGAAGAACTGGAAAACAAGATTAAAGAAGAAATGAAAAACAAATAATTTTTCAGAAAAATATAGAAAGGCAGTCTTTAAGATTGTCTTTTTTGTTTTGAAGTGTATATGCTTTTTTTAACACAAAGTTTTTATTTTTGGTTGTGTTATTTTTAAGAGAGCAAAGGCAGAATCAATTTCATTGATCCTTTTTAAGCGAACGCATAACCACAAGCGGCAAAATCGCAACTCTTTGCCACCTAAAAATCAACTTCCGAATATCTTATTCCTTTGCGTTTAATAATTTTTCAGGTTTCATTCATTTACAATCAAAAAATAAAAAAGAGATCATTCCGCGGAACAACCTCTTTTAGCTTTTATATTTTTAAAATTATTCAGCAATTTTACCTTGCAGCTGAAGTGCTCCGGTCACTTTCATTCCTTTTGCTGGAGTTTCAAATCGCATATTTTCTTTATTCACAAAAGCATCAATGGTAAAGAAATCTTCATTTTCTTCATTAGTGATTAATTTCAACTTCAGGATATAACCCTTAACGCTTCTGTCATCAAGTAATTCTGTCTCCTTAAAGTCTACAACCTGGCCAATAAAATCAAAACATGCATAATTAGGAAGATCCTGGCTTGGAGCATACGTTGTGAAGTCATCACTCATTTTGGTACCGTCAGGGAGATCAGTGTTGGTCTGAACATCTAAAATCAGAACAATTCCACTTACATTCACCTTCAGATGAGGCTGTGTCAGGTATGTATTTCTGTTTTCAGCATAATCCGTGGCAAAAAACCAAACTCCGAAAGTATCTCTTGCCGGACCAGCCACAATTGCCTGTAAATTCAATGCATTCTCCCATTCACGGATTGATCTTGTTTCAAAATCCAAAGCATAATCAGTTTTTACTTCCGGAATTATCGTACTAAGCTCATCTGTAACAATGGTTTTAAATCTTACATCCTCAAAGTCCGTTTTGCTTTTACTTTCACCAGACGGATCAGCAACCGTAGACTGCATTAAAACAGTAGTAAGATATTGACCGTAATCTTTAGTCTGAAAATTCTGATGCCCAAAAATTCCACTCCATGTATTCACAAGATTATGGATATTTGATTTTCTGATGATAATTCCTGCCTCGTTAGTCATTTCCGGAGCTGTAATTCCTTCTGCATTCGGGAAATAATCTTTACCATCCACCAACTGATGATTCATGATTTCATTATTCTCTTCATGAGAAAACTCCGCAAAACCTTTATAGGTAACATTCTGATTTTCAAAAACATAAGGCAGACCTGTTTTCGCTTTATCCTGACCAGCAAAATGATATGCAAGAGAAATCCCTTTGAACTCTCCTTCCTGAATTGCCGGAGTGTGATTGCCGTTATGATCAAACTGAGAATGGTACAAAATCATATAAGATTTAATCTTTCCTGCCTGCAGTTCATGTTCAAACTTCTCTTCCATTTGTGCGATCGCCTGTTGTGGAGAAAGCGCATAGGCATCTTCAGTTACCATATACGCAAAACCTTCCACTTCGCCATTTTCTTTTTCAAAAGCTGAAATAGGCGTATACTCACCTCTTAGCTGAAGGGCGATAGAATATACGATATAATCATTATAAATCCTGATTTTTTCATATTCTTCATTTACTTTTGGCTCTTCTATCTGTGGTGAAGGGGTTTCCGGTATCGTCTCCACAACTTCTTCCACCACTTCCTCTACTACTTTTTCCTCTGGCATTTCCATTTCCTGAACCGGAGTACTTACATTTTCCTGACTGTTATTTTTCTTCTTAAAAAAATCAAAAATTCCCATACTGTTATTTATAATTGGCGGTAAATATAATAAAAAGTGCTTAACAGGCTCATCATAAAAAAATGCCATTGTGTCAGTTCCCTCCACATGTTTCTGAGAAAGATTTAAAATATGAGAGTAAAGTACATATTTAATGTATCTGTGGAAATATTCAGGGCGTCTTGGTAAAACTGATAAAATCTTGTGATGTCTCAGATTTTCTCCTCAAAATTGTTATCTCTCCATTGATCATGAATAAAATGATGAGCTTTTGACCTTAAAAATCATGATTTTAATAGTCAATTAAAAAAAGATGACTTAACAATATCATACCGAAAAACTACTTTTATCAAATTTCATCATAGTTTTTATATTTTTTATAAATTTTTACAAGCAAAAAATCCATTATTAAATACTTTTTTCAAACATTTGTCAATTATTTGCAGGTTATTTAAATTTGAGCAAAATAATTTTTATTTGTGCAGAGTTTAACTCTATCAAGGCTATCTGGTCTGTTCCAAAGAAAATGATGACTATAAATATTTTCACAATTTAGTCTGTTGATAATATTATAACACATTTTATTATAAAAATCAAGATAGATATAACTCAAAACATAACAAAAAACACTCTAATGAAAAAAACAATTATTCTGTGTGCAATGATTACGGCATCATTGGCATTCTCCCAAGTTGGTGTTAACACTCCAGATGCTCAGTCTACTTTAGATGTAGTAGGTAACCCGGATGACACTACTAAAATTGATGGCATAATAGCACCTAGATTGACAGGTAATCAATTAGCAGCAAAAGATGCACTCTATACAGCTGCTCAGACAGGAGCAATGGTGTATGTAACAGCTGCTGCCAATCCTAAAACATCTAAAACAATCAATGTAACCTCTCCAGGCTACTATACTTTTAATGGAAATCTATGGACTGCTTTCGGTAATAATACCGGCGGTACTTTAGTACCTTATGAAGTATTAATATCAGGAAATACAGTTCCTTATCCGGGAAATAATATTGGGGCAGATTTAGATATGAGTATTGGGACCGGCACTCTTGCCAGCTGGAGAACTGATAATACTACTTTAACTGTGCCAACCGGTAAAGAAGGAAAATACCTGGTTAGCTTCAGTGGAGGAGTAAGAGTAACTGGCGATGTACCTTCTTCATACTCGTTTTTTATATATCTTAAAAAAAATGGAATCGGTCTCACAACAGGTACCCCTGGGTGCGCAATACCCCAAACAAACGGAAACTTTACTAGTGCTATCTTCTCGCTCTCCTGGAGTGAAATTTTAGATTTAAGTGAAGGTGACACAATCCGTTTTTCAGGGAAAACTTATGGAACATCCGGAACCCCACAATCATTCAGGCTTTCTAATGTTTCAATTCAAAAAATCAACTAAAAAGGCATAAGGAAATATGATTCAGAAAACCCTTGAAATAAATTATTTCAAGGGTTTTTTTATCTATTTTCAGCTAACTTATCAGTAGCTTTGGTCCCGGATTTTTATTAATTAGGTTTATCATCTGTCAGCTCAAATCCCCAATCTTTTCCTTTCTGGGTTGCGGGAACCCCTTTTGTCATCCAGACCGGAGCTTTAGTCCCTTTGAGATAATAATCAAAAAACTGCTGTTCGCGGATTTGAATATCTTTTCTGTTTTGACGCTTTACCAGATTGTGATCATCACCATTATAATTCAGAAGCCATACCGGTTTTCCAAGACGTCGTAATGCGGTAAACATTTCAATTCCCTGATACCAGGGTACGGCACCATCTTTATCATTACTCATAATAACTACCGGAGTTTGTACTTTATCAATGGTAAAAAGTGGTGAATTCTTGATATAAAGATCCGGAGCTTCCCAAAGATTCTTCCCTAATCTGCTTTGCGATTTTTCATACTGAAACTGTCTGTTCATTCCGGAAGTCCACCGGATCCCTCCATAGGCAGAAGTCATATTAACAACAGGAGCACCACTCCATGCTGCAGCATACATATTGGTATGAGCGATAAGGTACGCTACCTGATAACCTCCCCAGCTTTGTCCCTGAATTCCGATTTTAGCACCGTCTACCCAGGAATTTTGCTTTAGCTTTTCAACTCCTGAATTAATGTATTCCATGGCTGATTCTCCCGGAAAACCGTCTGTATAAGAGATATCAGGTGTGAAAACAAGGTATCCGTTGCTCACAAAATAAGAAATATTCAATCTTGAAGGTGTGGGAGCTGGCGCAACATACCGGTTGAGATTATCCGAAAGTTTTTCGTAGAAATAAACAATCATCGGATATCTTTTATTCGGATCGAAATTTTCCGGTTTGTATAAAACTCCTGTGGATATATTTCCTTTTGGTGTTGTCCAGTTTACCAGTTCACTCGACCCCCAGTTATATTGATTTTGCTGCGGATTGGTATTGCTCAGCTTTTGCTGTTCCGAGAAATCAGATGTAGCAAAAATATTGGGAGAATCTGTGTATGATTCTTTTACAACAATATATTCCTCAGCATTTTTTGCTTTCTGAAGACTTCGGTATCCCCAGACATTTTCCATCTGAATTTTTACAGGATCAGAATTAGACTGAATAGATGTTTTGAAAATTCCGTTCGCTTTGGATGTATTATCAAACGCTGACAGATAAATGGCAGATTTTCTGTTTAAGCTTTTAATATCTTTATCTAAGTCATAAGTATCAAATGTTATTTTATTCTTACGTCCAAATCCATTGGTGATATTTCTTGGCTTTTTTGAGCCGTTCAGGAAAAACTCCCAAAGGTCGAAACGGTCTCTGATAATCACAGATTCATCTTTATCTGTCCAGGATGCAATACCATAAGAATTGGGGAAATCCGGCATATCAAATTCTTCATCCACAAAGGAAACAGGTAAACCTGTATTCAATGGAAGTGTCTGCTTTGTTTTCACGTTATAGCTCAGCCATTTTCCTTTTTCCCTGTCAAAAATAACAACGAATTTTCCAAGCGGAGATACAGCAGCCGACCCGTTCAGGCTTTTTATAACTTCTGTTCGTTCCCCCGTTTTATTATCAATAAGGAAATAGGTTTTCTTTGTGGAGCCTTCCCATTGCGAAGAAATACGGTTATTGATACTGGTAATCCCCAAAGCAAATTCAGCATTTCCTTCGTTTACCAATCTTAAAGTATCTAAATCTTCTCCATCAATATTTCTAAAGAAACCAGGTTTTTCCGTCTGCATGACTGCAGCGTAAGATTTTTTTAAATCATTTTTTAATTCCTTTAGCTGTACCGTTTGCAGATAGTCGTCTTTATAATTCCAGATATCAACTACTGCATGGTCGTTTGCAATCATTGCCGTATCTTTTGCTATTGGTTTGGGGGCAACACCAAAATACAGCTGCTTTCCGTTTTTGCTGAATAGCGGTAAACGGTTTTCAGAAATTACCCAGTTCTTCTTCATCTGGGCATTTTCATTGGTAATGATTTCTTTTTTATTTCCTTTAATATTAAAGTAATACAACTGATAGAATTTCACCAGATCATTCTGTGCAGAAGAAGTGCCTACAAATGCCAGCTGATTTCCTTCTTCATCAAAAGACAATTGCGAAAAGTCACCTTCCATTTCCGAAATTTTATTTACCGTTCCTTTTTGCAGATCTACTACCTGTACGGTTTGAAGTGTATATTTCTTCGGCTTCGATTTGTCGTTATCTTTTTTGTCCGCAGATTTTTCATCTGCCGAATCTTTCCCCTCTTTTTTATCCTTTTTCTCTTCCGGCTTTTTAGTTACAAAAACAAGTTGTTTCCCATTTTTACTGAACTCATAGCGGATTACATTATCATATGTTGTACTTTTTCCATCCAGTAGGCTTCTTACAACCAGCTGTAATGGTTTTACATTTTTGTCTTCCTCTTTACTTTCGTCACTGTCTTCTTTATCAGAAGCATCATCGGAAGATTTATCTTTTGTATTGTCGAGAAGATAAGCAACATAGGAACCTGCTTTTTCAGGGATTTTGAATGATTTTACATTTGGAATTTTTTCCGTTGTATCATTTAAAAAGTCTACTATTGCAAGACTGTCTTTTGTTAATTTATTTTTTTTAAGCTTTTTATCTTTTACCGCTTTTATATCTTTATACTGCGGACGGATCTGAAAAACAGCAAATCTGGAATCATTTGTAAGCTCCACCTTTGCAGCTCTTGCAAACTTCTTTGAGGCTTTATTTTTAACTGAATATAAAGAAAGGGTAGAATTTCCTTCCTGGGCATCCACAGAATAGGCAATCCATTTTCCGTCATTTGAGATCTTTCTCGCGCCAATATTCTGCCAGCTGTCATAGACAGAATGGTCTAAAGGCTTCTTCTGCCCATATACCCAGCAGGTGATGAGCAGAAGAAAAACTGTACATTTCAACTTCATTTTTAAATATTTTAAGAATTAAAAATAAGATATTTCTTTGACAATTCACAGCACGAGTATATTTCAAGCAAAAAAATGCCATTCTGTCACTTTCTTCTCCATGGTATTTTTTTTGTGAAAGAATTTAAAATTAAAAATCTAAATATGATGACTAAAGGAAATATTAATGTATCTGTGGAAAACATTTTCCCACTAATTAAAAAATTTCTTTACAGTGACCACGAAATATTCCTGAGAGAATTGATCTCCAACGCAACGGATGCTACTTTAAAATTAAAACATCTGACAAGCATTGGGGAGGCAAAAGTGGAATATGGAAATCCTAAACTTGAAGTTAAGATTGACAAAGACCAGAAAACGTTACACATCATTGACCAGGGAATCGGTATGACTGGTGAAGAGGTTGAAAAATATATCAATCAGGTAGCCTTTTCAGGAGCTGAAGAGTTTTTGGAAAAATATAAAGATTCTGCAAAAGATTCAGGGATTATCGGACACTTCGGTCTTGGGTTCTACTCTGCATTCATGGTAGCTGAAAAGGTAGAAATCCTTACAAAATCTTATAAAGATGAGCCGGCAGTACGTTGGATCTGCGACGGAAGCCCGGAATTTACCCTTGAAGAAACTTCTGATAAAACAGACAGAGGTACGGAAATCATTCTTCATATTGCTGAAGATTCTGTAGAATTTTTAGAAGAGGGAAAGATCCGTGAGCTGTTGTTAAAGTATAATAAATTTATGCCTGTTCCGATCAAGTTCGGAACGAGAACACATACGCTTCCATTACCGGAAGACGCGCCTGAAGATGCTGTAGCAGAAACAGAAGAGGTAGATAATATCATCAACAACCCGGTACCAGCGTGGACGATTGCTCCAAGCGAACTGACCAACGAGGATTATATGAAATTCTACCACGAGCTGTACCCAATGCAGTTTGAAGAGCCTTTATTCAATATCCACCTGAATGTTGATTATCCTTTCAACCTTACCGGAGTTCTGTTCTTCCCGAAACTGAGCAACAATTTGAATATCGATAAGGATAAAATTCAATTGTATCAAAACCAGGTATTCGTAACAGATGAAGTGAAAGGCATTGTTCCGGACTTCCTGATGCTTCTGAGAGGAGTTATTGATTCCCCGGATATCCCATTGAATGTTTCCCGTTCTTACCTTCAGGCGGACGGTGCGGTGAAGAAAATATCATCGTATATCACGAAAAAAGTAGCCGACAAAATGGCTTCTCTGATCAACGAAAACCGTGAAGATTACGAGAAAAAATGGAATGATATTAAAGTAGTAATTGAGTACGGAATCGTTACAGAAGAGAAATTTGCTGAAAAAGCAGACAAATTCACATTATATCCTACAACAGACGGTAAATACTTCCTTTGGGATGAATTGGTAGAGAAAATCAAACCAATGCAGACTGATAAAGATAACAAATTAGTTGTATTGTATGCTACCAATGCAGATGAGCAGCACAGTTACATCCAATCTGCGAAAGATAAAGGATATGAAGTTCTGTTATTGGATTCTCCTATCATTTCACACGTGATTCAAAAGCTTGAAACTTCAAAGGAAAATATTTCATTTGCAAGAGTGGATGCTGATCATGTGAACAATCTTATCAAAAAAGATGAACCGATCATTTCAAAACTGAATGAAACTGAAAAGGAATCTTTGAAAAAGAATGTGGAAGAAGCTATCAAGGATTCCAAATTCACAGTTCAGCTTGAAGATCTTGACAGCAATGATGCTCCGTTCACCATTACGCAGCCAGAATTCATGAGAAGAATGAAGGAAATGCAGGCTACAGGCGGTGGCGGTATGTTCGGAATGGGAGATTTCCCGGAGATGTACAATCTTGTAGTGAACTCGAACAGTGAGCTTTCAAACCAGATCTTGAAAACTGAGAATGCTGAAGAGAAAGAAAATCTGATCAAATATGCACTGGATCTTGCCAAACTTTCACAGAACTTACTGAAAGGAAAAGACCTGACAGATTTTATACAGAGAAGCTATAAGCAATTGGAAAAATAATAACTAAAGACTGTTTCAAAATTGAAGCAGTCTTTTTTATTTTACAGAATCGCTAAGCCACAAAAGGCGCAAAAGAGTTTGGCACTTAAGGTTTTTATTAAGTAAATATAATGCGGTTGAGAAGGCCCTTAAGTTTTTAAAACCAAAGATTTTATATGGGTGTCTACTTTACTTGTATTATGCAGAACAGGCTGCATGAACTAAAATGTGTAAGCATAAGTTTTTTTGGCGGATCTTTAGATGAGTTTCAAATAATGTAAAATATTCAACAATATCACTAAAAGCCTTACTATTATAAACTTTCCTGCCAGATCTATGTGACCGTTAAACTTCACAGGCACATTTTTTCTGTTTTCTATTGTATAGATTGCGCTTTTTTGCCATTTTTGTATAAAATGTCGGTCATGCAAAAAGAAAAATTACGCGTCATCAGAAAGCAAAAAGGTTATACTCAACAGCAGGTAGCTGATTTTATTGCAACGGATGTATCCAATTACAGCAGAAAAGAAAGCGGTGATGTGAGAATTGTAAGAGATGAGTGGGACAAACTTGCCCGTTTTCTGGATGTGCCGATTGAGGATATTTATGAAGAGGATGAGCCTATAATTGTTGTTAATAATGATCATCCCGTATTTAATGACAGATCTTCAAATGCGAATGCTATTACTACTCAAAATAATTATGATAATATTCCGGGCGCTATTATTGAAAACCTTCAAGGCTATATTGCTTTATTAAAAGAGGAAAACGAAAGACTTAAAGAGGAATTAAAAGAGATTCGAAAACAATAAAAAAATCGGTTTGAGACTGTAAAAATATTGGTGTCACTCATAATAACTTATGGAGTGACATTTTTTTTAGATAAATTATAATTGGAATTGTTTTTTCTGACGAACTGGGAGTTTGAATGTTTATTTTAGGAAAAATATTGCCGCTTTGTCACTGACGAAATTTTCGGATAATATGTTCACTTACAAAGAATCAGTTTCATTGCTTCCAACTTTGACCCAATTAAAACTTTGCTTAAAAATATTTAGTTAATTTACAGTTCCTCCAATGGATCCCAGAACAGCTTTTTGAAATTTTTTATCCTTAAATTTTCCACCGTGATTCCTTCTGCTTCGAGCTTAGGCTGAAATTCAGGAACAGACAGTACTCCTGAGCTGGAAATTACACGGTGTGCAGGCACATCTTTCGGACATCCTCCCATGGCTTTTCCTACATGCCGGGAATGATTAGGATAGCCGACAGCCTTTGCGATAGCACCATAAGTAGAAACTCTTCCTTTAGGAATAAGCCTTGCCACTTCGTATACCTGTTGTTTGAAAATTTCGTCCATACTGCGTACTCTTTTTGCATCATTTTTGAACTCTTTTAAAATCAATGATGTTTCATTAAAAAAATAAAGATATGAAAAAATCATTTTTCAGGCTGCTGAATGCCGTCAATAAAAAAGTTCTTCCGAAGCTGAGTAATAAAGATCCCAATCATCTGACTAAGATTGAAAAGGGAATTCTGGCGTATCGCTATTTTGTGCTGGTGAATTCTTTGGACTGATTTATTTTCCCACGGATTGCACAGGTTTTCACAAATGCTGCTATGTATATCTTTTGGAAACACAAAGGTGCTAATTCTTTTGACATGGCTCTTGCTTTAAGATGCAAGGATTTTATCTCGATAATATTTTATACGACATCGCTGATTTTATCTCTCGCTGATTTTGCAGATTACGCAGAAAGTAAAAATCTGTGCAATTCGTGTAATCCGTGGGAATAATGTATACTACTTTAAACCATTAAGAAAATGAAGATTATAAGAATAATTAAGTTTCATCTTTAATGAAAAGTAAAGTGTACCACAAATCTATTTAAAATCCTATAATAAAAAAGCGCTTCAATTGAATTGAAGCGCTGATATTATAATCTCTGATGAGAAAGTTTATTTTTAAGCGTTTTCTAAGATATAAGAGAACATCAATGGTGCACAGATTGTCGCATCACTTTCAACGATAAATTTCGGTGTAGTGATATCAAGCTTACCCCAAGTGATTTTTTCATTCGGAACTGCCCCTGAATATGAACCGTAAGATGTTGTAGAATCAGAAATCTGGCAGAAATAAGACCAAAAAGGAATATCATGCATTTCCATATCCTGATACAACATTGGAACTACACAGATAGGGAAATCTCCTGCGATACCTCCACCAATCTGGAAGAAACCAACGCCTTTTCCGCCTGAGTTCTTAGTATACCAGTCAGCAAGGTAAGTCATATATTCGATCCCTGATTTCATGGTAGTAGCTGTAAGCTCTCCTTTGATACAGTAAGAAGCGAAAATATTACCCATTGTAGAATCTTCCCATCCCGGAACTACGATAGGCAGGTTTGCTTCTGCAGCTGCAATCATCCATGAGTTTTCTCTAGGAATTTCATAATACTGCTCCAATACTCCTGAAAGGATCATTTTGTACATGAATTCGTGAGGGAAATATCTTTCTCCTTTAGCTTCAGCATCCTTCCAGATCTCCACGATATGTTTCTGTAATCTTCTGAACGCTTCTTCTTCAGGAATACATGTATCTGTAACTCTATTTAAACCTCTTTCTAAAAGGTCCCATTCATCCTGAGCAGTCAAATCTCTATAATGAGGAACTCTTTCGTAATGAGAGTGAGCTACAAGGTTCATTAAATCTTCTTCAAGGTTTGCCCCTGTACAAGAGATAAAATCTACTTTTCCCTGACGGATCATTTCTGCAAGAATTTTACCCAATTCAGCAGTAGACATTGCTCCAGCTAAAGTGATCATCATTTTTCCGCCCTCTTTAAGATGTGCAACATATCCCTTAGAAGCATCCACCAATGCAGCTGCGTTGAAGTGCAGGTAATACTTTTCTATGAATTCAGTTATCGGTTTGCTCATTTTTTTAATTTTTGCAAAGATAAAACTTAAAAACGGAATGCAGCGAAAGCACTTGAAGAAAGTATAACAGAGGAGTCTTTTTTTATCATTTGTTAAATTGAATCTTAGTCTTAAGTCAGAGTTTTCAGCAAAGATTACACATGTCAACAGTATACAATTTTATTGAAGATAAAATCTTCGCGTCTTAAAAAGCATTATACAAAAGCTTACGCCTTTGCGTTTTTCAAACAGTTGAGGTAATGAAAAAAAGCGCAGCCAAAATAAGCCACGCTTTCATTATCATTCAACCTGACAGCATTGAAATTTATCCTTCCCAGGCTTCTACTTTCAGGATCTCAATTTTTCTTTCTCCGTCTCTGAAAGGCCAGTCGATTACATCTCCCACTTTATATCCTACCACTGCAAGGGCAATATCTGACAGTATGGAATGTTTATTCTTTTTAAGTTTTGCTTTGGCAGAAGGCACAAAAATATATTCATGCTCAAAATTTAATGTATGGTCTTTTAACGTTACTTTTCTGTCAACCGTTACAATATCGGCAGGAAGATCTCTTCTGAGTACCTGTTTGGCTTTTCTAAGTTCTTCAATAAGTCTTTTTTCTTCTTCGATGCTCACTTTTTTTCTTCTGAGTGTATCTTTTATAGCATCATAAATTCCGGTGGTCACAATAATATGATCAGACATTTCTTCAATTTTTTAAATTAAAATGCAGTTATCCCTGACGATCCAATGTAGAATCCAGGCGTAAAACAGCCTCCTTCTATAGAAAACCGCAAAAAGTAATACATAAAATCCGGAGTTATTCCCTGTCTTGGATCCTGACAGGGCTTAATTGATAAAGTCCTTGGAACTTTTCAGAAAAGAATCTGTATGAAGATAAAGTAATGACAGCAACAATCCTGATTGCCGGCTTTCTGCTGATAAAGAAATTGTTGCTGCCATTATTTATGAGATGTTTGTAATTCTTACAAAGATAGCATTTAAAAACGGAAAGTTGCGGCTGCACTTAAAGAAACTCTGTGCAAACCTTCTTTTTGATCATCATCAAATTTATAGGTCACTCCGTTGTACTTCATTTTACTGAGTGTACCACCGCTTAAGCCAACTTTTGGCCCTATAAGAAAGTTGTTGCTGATCTGATACTGGTAGCCAAAATCGATTTCTGCCCCGAAAGTGCTTCCTGTTCCTTTTACATCCCCGGTTTTTGTAGTATAGGATATTACCCCAAGTGCCAGATCTGCAAATATTTTATGTCTTGTAGATGAATTATTATTTGAAATAAGCCCGGAAACTCCGAAAAATGTAATATTATCTTTTGTCGTTACAGGAACAGACACAGGCATTCCGTTGACATTCCCAAGTAAAAATCCATTGCTGGACGCACGGTAATTAGAATATTTTAATCCAAATGCAAGACCTTCCTTTACTTCATAATGGGCTGCGATGTCAAAGTTCAACCCGTTTTTAAGGTCCTTTATATATTCTTTTTCTTCCCTGCTAAGTCCGGGAATTGTTTTTGCTGTTCGCCATGCATACCCTACGGAAGGTCTGATAGAAAATTTCTGAGCAAAAGACATGATGGAGATTGAGAATACTCCAAGTGTGATTAATTTTTTTATCATGGTTTAAAAGTTTCCGGCAAAAATAAAGTTTTCTGCGGAAAAACTAATTAAAACCTGAAGCGTCTGTTTTCTTTTTTGTCTGAAAGTTTTTTCTTGTTGTCCAGTCTTTTTTGTTTCTGGCCTTTTGAAGGCTTTGTGGCAGTTCTCTTTTTTGGAACAATGAGTGCTTTGTTCACAATTTCAGTTATTTTCTCAATAGCTCTATTTTTATTCATCAGCTGGGTTCTGCTTTCAGAAACCGTGAGGAATAAAAAACCATCGGCATTCATCCTGTTTTTCAGTTTATCCTGAATCAATATTTTCTCCTCTTCATTGAAAAATTCTGAGGCATCCACTTTCCAAAGTACGGTAACAGCAGTCTCCACTTTGTTGACATTCTGCCCGCCTGCCCCGCTGCTGCGGGAAGTTTTGAAACTGAGTTCTTTTGAAAAGTCTTTCATTTTTTTAGTTTTAAATACCAGTAACCGCCTTCTAGAGAGTTACGTTATCCTTTTATACAGTTCCAGTCTGTTTATTTTTCCGTTGGGTGTTCTCGGGATTTCATTGATAAAAATAATTTCTTTCGGTCTGTGGAAATTTTTCTCAAACGGAATTTCCGATATTATTCTTTTCACCTCATCGGATTCATTTCCTTCTATAATCAATATCAATTTCTGACCCAAACTTTCGTCCGGCAACCCCATAAATACAGCTTCGTTCGGAAGTTCTTTTTTTACTAAAGCTTCAAGGGTTTCAGGAGAAATTTTTGCCCCTCCTGAGTTGATCACATTATCAATTCTTCCGAGAAATTTAAACTTCTTTTCATTTTTAATATCCACCAGATCATTAGTCTGCAATTCGTCAGCATTTACATTGGGCGCAAAGATCTTCAGGCATCCTCTGTTATCTAAAGAAATGGTTACATTTTCAAAAACAGTGAAATGCTCCTCCTGCATCGGCATTAGTTGCTTTAACCCAATATGGGAAAGGGTTTCAGACATGCCATAGGTTTCAAAAATGCGGTTTGAAGGACTAAGATTCATCTGCAGAATTTTATTTTTCAGGCTTTGTGATACGGCAGCGCCTCCAATGATCAGATTTTTAATCAGGGAAAGTTTTTCCAATGAGTTTTCTACCTGAAGCGGTGTCATTGCACAAAAGTCTATTTCCTCTTCTAAATTCTCAACAGATTTCAGGGAAGGTTCTGCAATTCTTAATTTCAGTCTCCTTTCTATGGAACGAACAATCATCATTTTTCCCGAGATGTATTCTACAGGCAGACAAAGCAATGCGGTATCACCTTCTTTTAATCCTAAAAAATCACACGTCATTATTGCGGAATTAATCATTTTCTTTTTTTCGATCTCAAAAACTTTCGGAACTCCGGTAGAGCCTGATGTCTGAACCTTTACCCCTGCTTTTTCTGAGAACCATTCTTCCAGAAAATTTTTCACTTTCTTTTCAAATTCCGTATCGAATGATAATTTATTAATATTGAGATTATTGAAGTCTATCAGCATGTTTTCCGTAAATAAATTCTACAGTAAATTTAAAAAAAATTTTAAAAAGTTCTTGTATATAAAGAAAAAAGCTGTAAATTTGCACCACTAAAAACAAACAGACTCATGGTGTAGCGGTAACACTACTGATTTTGGTTCAGTCATCTGGGGTTCGAATCCCTGTGAGTCTACAAACCATCCTTTTTTAAGGATGGTTTTTGTTTTTTAAATCAATACAATAAATTCTCAAATAATTAAACAGTTATAGTAATTTTTACTATAACTGTTTAATAAAGGCTATCTTATCAAATTAAAATTTATCTTTTATTAAAAGATGTAACTTTAATTGTTACCATTTGACCATTTATCATGCTTCCTTTGTTAATATCTACTGAACCGTAAGCATTATCCCCGCCAAGTATAAGATGATAATTTTTGTCAGTATAAATTTTGATAACAACAGAACCAGACGAATCCGTAATATATTCTCCTACTTTTTCTTGTGTTTTCATGAGATATCCAATACCAGGAGTTCTAACTTCAATGGTATCAAATGTATTCACTCGCACTTGTCTAGTTTCTTTATCAATTGAATTCACCTTTATAAAAAGTTGTTTTCCTACATCAGATTTTCTATTACAACTTATTATTAAAAGGAATATTGAAACAAATAATCCAATTTCTAGTTTATGGATGTTGAATTGCATAAGTCGTTATATTAAGATGGTTCATTAATTTTCCTGATTTAAAATATTTTCCTGTTAAGTCAACATTGTTAATTACTGGCCATTGAAATTTAGCACTAACCGGACTTCCTACAAAAGGGTTATCTGCCCAAAATAAGAATCTGTCAATGGGGTTTCTTTGGTAATAATTAGTTACCTTCATTACATTAGCGTGAGTGAACACAAAATCACCACCTCCATACATACCTACAGGATCATATAGAGTTACCTCGGCAACATGAATATTCATATCTCCTAATTTATTTGCTATTCTAACAGCGGCAGCTCCCCCACGGCTATGACCATAAATTACAATCTGTCTTCCAGCTTTATGTCCTTTTCCTAAGTAATCTATAATACAAAGATATAGGTAGGATACGACAGAACTTGTCGTAAAAAATTCCTGTCGGATAAATATTTTTTTTTGTATTTTCAAATAGTATACAAAAAAAGACCTTTTACAAGGCCTTATTAATAAATCTACTATTTTTTAAGATCATCAATTTCATCCTGTATAGCTTTAATTTTGTCTCTAAGTTCCTGACTTACTTTTCCGGGAATCTTTTTGACCTTTCTTAAATCCAGAGCCAGCATAATGGAAGCGATTCCCATGAAAATGAAAGAAACACCAGTAAGCGTTACCAGCGATATTCCTGTAAATACCGGATTGAATATCAGCAACAGGGAAAATATAATTCCTCCTACGCTGGCAAGGGCCACATTTCCCCAGCTCATTATTCTCATGCTTTTCAAATCAAAAGCAAAACCCAGCAGCTGAAAAGAACGGAACAATAAAGTAAATCCTATAACAAACGGGAGTACAGTCATTGAAATCTGCGGATTTGCAATAAGATAAATTCCTATTGCGGTTGTTAACAATCCGCTTACAAGAAACCAGCCCCATCCTTGTAAAGATTTACTGTTTTGGAGGGAAAAGAATATTTCAGTAATTCCTGAAAAAAGGAATGAGACACTGAAAAAAACAGAGAGTGTAACATACGTTGCAAGGGGTACGCTGAATACATAAAAGCCGCAGATCAGAAAAAGAATTCCGAAGATTAATGGAATATACCAGTGTTTAACCGTGTTGGTAAGTGTTTGAAACAGATTAGCCATAATAGTGTGTTTTTTTTAAGCTTGCCTACTTTGTGATGCGGTGTTCGGCTTGTCCACCGGAATTTCAAAAAAAGATCACAATTTTCACCTGGTTTTGAAATATATCCTCTTCCCAAGATATGAAAAATAACCGAAAATCTAAAATATCTATCCCATGAAGAAACAAAAAAAGGTGAAAATCAATTGATTTTCACCTTTCAAAAACATGTTAAATTTGTTTTATACTTTATTTCGGTTTGTATAGTTTATACATCACAAACAGAAAACCAATCCATATCGGAATAAGAATTACCTGAATTTCCATTCCTGTAATACTCATCAGTCCTAAAATCAGAACCAAAAATGCAATACAGATATAATTGGATATAGGGTAAAATATCGATGGAAATTTTGACAGAATCCCGGATTTATTAATTGCTTTTTTAAATTTCAAATGGGTATAGCAGATCATAAGCCAGTTGATAATCAGTGTGGACACCACCAAAGCCATTAAGTATTCAAAAGCTTTTTCCGGCACTAATTTATTGATGATGATACAAATCCCGGCAAAACACGAAGACACAATGATTGCATTGGTAGGAACTGAATTTTTATTCAGCTTCTTCAAAAACTTCGGTGCATTTCCCTGCTGGGCCAATCCGAAAAGCATTCTGCTGTTACTGTAAACACTGCTGTTATACACTGACAAAGCAGCTGTCAAAACAATCAGGTTGAGAACATTAGCAATTAAAGTATTGAACTGAATCACTTTTCCGAAAAGACTGAACTCAAGACCGTTCAGATTTTGAAATACCATTACAAACGGGCTGGATCCTTCTGTAATATCTCTCCATGGACTTAAAGAAAATAAAATTACCAACGCTCCTACATAGAAAATAAGGATTCTGTAGATCACCTGGTTGGTTGCCTGTGGAATCGTTTTTTCCGGATTTTTGGCCTCTGCCGCTGTAATTCCGATAAGCTCAAGTCCTCCGAACGAGAACATAATCATCGCCATGGCGGCAAATAATCCTGAATATCCGTTTTCTGTTTTATTAAATAATCCTTTTGGAAAAAAACCTCCGTCATTCCACAGATTGGTAATGGTTGCTTTTTCTCCTCCTGTTCCACTTATTAAAAGATAGACTCCGAAAATAATCATCGCAATAATAGCTACTACTTTGATAATAGAAAACCAGAATTCTGTTTCCCCATACACCTTTACAGAAGCCAGGTTAAGCGCATTGATTATTATAAAGAAGAATAAACTGGAAACCCAGAGTGGTATTTCCGGCCACCAAAAGTGGATATAATGCCCAATTGCCGTGAGCTCAGCCATACTTACAAGAATATAGAGAATCCAGTAGTTCCATCCCGAAGCAAATCCTGGAAAATTTCCCCAATATTTGTAGGCAAAGTAGCTAAAACTTCCCGAAACGGGTTCCTGAACTACCATCTCACCAAGCTGACGCATAATGAAAAAGGCAATAATCCCTGCTAAGGCATAGCCTAAGATTACGGAGGGTCCTGCCAGTACTGCAGCCGGCCCGATTCCCAGAAATAATCCTGTTCCTATGGCACCTCCAAGGGCAATTAATTGTATATGTCGATTTGTTAATCCTCTAACTAAAGTCTCGTTTTGTCCTGTTTTATTTTCGCTGCTCATTGAATGAATTATTCGGTCGCTAAATATATAAAAACTTTTCAGAGAAATTCACATTCCATGGGGTAAATTGAGAATTCAGCTTGCTGACAGCAGGGAATTTCTATATTCTTTTTTATTATCTGTTCCTAAATACCAGAATATAATTAAAAACAGCCTCTAATAGATAAAATTAAGAGTGACTTTTCAACCTGCTTAACAATTACTATTAAATTTATTTTGATCAAAATAACCTCTTTCAACTATTGAAGGAGGTCATTGTTTATAATTGTTTTAATTGAATGTAAAAGAAGAAAACAGGTCTATAAAAATTCTTTCGGGATGGAAATGTCATTCTTTTTCATGTATTCCAAAAGGCTCTGATATTTATTGTCATATCCATCTGTTCCACACTTATGCGAAATACTACAGATATCCGACGGTTTGATGTCTAAAATATCAGAAATTTTAGTCAGTATCTCCAGATTGATTTTCACCTTGGAATTCTCAATATCGGAATATGCCTTCTGGGAAATCCCCATTTCAAAGGCCATGTATTCCTGCGTAAGATCTTTGCTTCTACGTATTTTTCTGATATTTTGACCGCATATTTTCATCGTTTTTGTTTTAGTAGTTTTCGGTATATTTTAGAAGATTATCTATTAGCCTCCAACAAAGTTAATAAATACCTTTGGCAAAACATTATACACGTTACATGATATTTATTTTCAACCGAGAAAAAGGTCTAAAATAGTTTTTTTTTCAGAGAAAATATCACTTCGGTAAACACTATTGGAATTTATGGAGACGCAAAAATTTAATTATGACAATAATATTGTCAGAGCATTCCTCTATGCGACTATCGCATTCGGACTTGTAGGATTTCTGCTGGGACTTACAGCTGCATTGATGCTTTTTTATCCCGAACTGCCGGAATTTTTATTCGGTACGGATGATACAACTATTAAAAGCTTAGCTTCGGGTAATATTCAGGGGCTGATCAATACCCAGGGAGCCATGGGCTTCGGAAGGATCAGAATGCTTCATACCAGTGCTGTAATTTTTGCTTTCGTGTGTAATTCTTTTTTCTGCGGTGCTTATTACAGTATGCAGAGGCTCCTTAAAACCAGAATGTACAGTGATACCCTTTCATGGATTCACTTCTGGTCATGGCAGATTATGATTATCAGTGTAGTGATCACATTCCTTATGGGAATCAATACTTCTAAAGAATATGCCGAACATGAATGGCCTATTGACATCCTGATTGCATTCTCATGGATTATTTTCGGAATCAATATGTTCGGAACGATTGCCAAAAGAAGAGTAAGACATTTATATGTAGCCATATGGTTCTACCTGGCGACCTGGATTGCTGTAGCCATGCTTCACATCTTCAATAACCTTGAAGTTCCGTTATCTTTCACAAGCTGGAAATCTTATTCTGTATATGCAGGTGTAAAAGATGCATTGGTACAATGGTGGTATGGGCACAATGCAGTAGCATTTGTATTAACCACCCCTGTATTAGGTCTGATGTATTATTTTATGCCAAAAGCAGCTCAGCGGCCGGTATTCTCATACAAATTATCCATTATTCACTTCTGGTCGCTGATCTTTGTATATCTTTGGGCCGGGCCTCACCACCTGCAATATACAGCTTTACCGGCTTGGGCTCAGGCAGTGGGAACAGGATTTTCTATCATGCTGATTGCACCGTCATGGGGAGGAATGCTGAATGGCCTTCTTACCTTAAGAGGAGCATGGGACAAAGTAAGAGAAAATCCGATCCTTAAATTCTTTGTAGTAGCTGTTACCTGTTATGGTATGGCTACTTTCGAAGGACCTTTATTAGCAACAAAATCATTAAATAAAATTGGGCATTATACCGACTGGGTAATTGGCCACGTACACTTAGGCGCCCTTGGATGGAATGGCTTTATGGCATTCGGGGTGGTATATTACCTGGTTCCGATCATGTGGAGAACATCCCTTTGGTCTAAAAAGCTTGCCAACTGGCACTTCTGGCTGGGAACATTAGGAATTATCTTCTACGCCGTACCCATGTATATTTCAGGGTTCACACAGGGATTGATGTGGAAACAGTTCAACCCGGATGGGACATTATTATGGAAAAACTGGCTGGACACTGTTACTGCAATTATTCCATACTTTAAAATGAGATTCCTGGGAGGTATACTTTATTTATCCGGTGCTATTTTAATGGTGATCAATGTTATCAAAACGATCAAGGCCGGTTCATTCCAGAAAGAAGTTCCTGCAGAAGCACCTGCATTAGCCAATATCGGAAGCTCAAGAAAAGAAGGCGAAGGGGTGCACCTTTGGTTGGAAAGAACGCCTACTCTCCTTTCAATATTAGCTTTCATCACGGTAGCCATCGGCGGATTGGTAGAAATTGTTCCTACGTTGTCACTGAAGCAAAGTGTTCCTACCATTACGGCAGTAAAACCATATACTCCACTGGAACTGGAAGGCAGAGATTTATATATCCGTGAGGGCTGTAATGCATGCCACTCTCAGATGATCAGACCGTTCCGTGATGAAGTCGTAAGATTTGAAGGAAAAAACGGGCAATATTCCAAAGCGGGAGAATTTATATATGACAGGCCATTTTTATGGGGATCTAAGAGAACGGGACCGGATTTACACAGAGAAGGAGGAAGAAACCCGGATTCATGGCACTTCAAGCATATGTATAACCCACGAATTACTTCTGCCGGTTCTATCATGCCGCGTTTCCCATGGCTGATTACCAATACACTGGATAAAACACAAATGGTGGACAAAATGAAACTGATGAAAAATGCCTTTGATGTTCCTTATACAAAAGCTCAGATCGATTCTGCCAACCAATGGGCAGATAACCAGTCAAAAGCTATTGTACAGAGAATTTACGCCGAAGCTGCAGATGTAAAAGATCAGATGGCCAAAGAAAAGATTACAAAAGGAGCTGCCTATGTACCGCTTGAGCAGAGAGAAATTGTAGCCATGATCGCTTATCTTCAGAGATTAGGTACAGATATTAAAACAACACAGGTACAAACCGCAAGTGTAGAGTAACATTTAAATTGTATTGCAATGAAAACGAGAACCCCAATTTCAATATATATCGCAACAACAATAGGTTTAACGATCATGGCCTTTGAAATGTTCGCCGGAGATTCAGGATATTTTTCTTCCCCTTTTTTCTGGGCGCTGATAGTAATCGCTACGATCCTGCTGCTGATCATGAATTCGATAGGAGATCTGGTGGAAAATGAAAGCTTCAGCAGATTATCAGAAGAAGAGAAAAAACAATATCTGGAAGAAAAAAAAGTTCCTTATTACCAGAAATTATGGAACTCTGCCTTCAAGAAACAAACCGCTACGGAAGAAAAAGATATCCTTATCGACCATGGTTTTGACGGAATCACAGAGCTGGACAACTCTCTTCCGAAATGGTGGATCGGTCTGTTCTGGTTCGGATGTATCTTCTGTGCAGTTTATCTGGTAGCCTTCTCTTTTACAGATTATGCCCATCCGGATGCAGAATATACCAAAGAAGCAAAAACAATGTTAGCTTCCATCGAAGAGTATGAAAAAAGTGCTCCTCAGATCAACCTGGAATCTGCAAAGTACAGTGCTGATAACATCGCAGAAGGACAGGAACTTTTCAAAACCAATTGTGTAACCTGTCACGGAGACGGAGGAAAAGGAGGTATCGGACCTAATCTTACCGACACCCACTGGATCAATATCAAAGAAAAAAGCCTATTTAAAAATGTATTCTGGATGCTTGAAAACGGTTCTCCAAACAATCCTACCATGAGACCTTTCATTAAGGAAGGAACCATTACCGGAAGAGATGCTGAAAAAATTGCGGCCTACATTTACCATATCAACCAGGAAACTGCTCCTATCACCACAGCACAAGGCGGTGCCGCCCCACAGGGAGAAGAAGCGAAATGGGAAAACGGAAACGATTAAAAAAATTATTATCTATCATATAAACATGCCACGCCCCCTTTACAACTACACTAACATTTGAATTTCATTTTTGCTAACTAACCTTTTCAACATTAAAAAAATGATAAAAGGGGGCGTTTTTTACAATAACAATCCTTGCCTTGGTTCGTCTTACTCAACTATTCACTTGACAACTACAAACTAAAATATTCCATAAAAAGACGGCCAAGGCAGGATTTTTGCATTCGCAAATGGTACCACAACAAAGACTAAGTAAAATAGTATTATTATCTTTGTTAGAAACCACATCGCATTTGAAACTGAAAATCAACACCACAAAACTCTTAAGGCGTATTGCAATAACCTTTATTTCAATATTGGTTCTTCTTACCCTGTTGATATTAAGCCTAAGGCTTCCTGCTGTTCAAAACTTCATCAAAGACAAGCTCGTTGTTTACCTTGAGAAAAAAATAAAAACCCCTGTAAGCCTTGAAAGAGTTTACATCGGTTTCCCCAACAGTCTCGTCATGGAAAACCTTTATCTCAAAGGCCAGGATGTAGACACCCTTCTGGCAGTGAAGAAACTGGATGTAGGTTTACATATGCTGAAGCTGCTCAATTCTACAGCAGATATTACTTCAGTCAGCATGGAAGGAGCCCGTGCCAATGTTGTACGGAAGCCAGACGGGAAATTCAATTTTGATTATATTATCGATGCCTTTGCCACCAGCGATAAAGAAGAAAGCCCTTCCAAACCCTTTATTATTTCTCTTGATAAAATTAATTTAAAAGATATTGGGGTCACTTTCAATGACCAGCAGTCGAAAAACGACATTAAGCTATATTTCAAGTCGTTTGATACAAGGGTAAAAACTTTTGATCTCAGCAAAAATAATTATGCGGTTAATGATATCAACCTTGACGGATTAAAATTAAAGTTAAAGCAGGGACTTGTAGAGGAAGTGGCTCAAAAGGTGGAGAAAAAAGTAGATTCTCTCAATGAAAAGAAGCCGATGAATATTGGACTGAGAGGAATTAAACTTACCCATTTCGATATTGATTACGGGGATGAAAACACCAAAACATTTGCAAAAGTTATATTCAAAGAGCTGAGCACAAAGGTGAATAAACTGGATATTGAAAATAATGCTTACAACATAGCGAATGTATTTCTTTCCGGGGCAGATATTAATGCCAACCTTTATCTTCCGGCCCAGAATGCCAACCCGAAAAAAACAAAAGAACCTGAAGTTTCCAAAGCTTCTGATCAGAATAAAACCATGAAGCTTCTCTTAGGAAAGCTTGTTTTGAATGATACAAAGATAAATTATAACAATACCGCTATTGCTCCGACCCGACAGGGAATCGACTTCAACCACCTTAACTTATCAAAAATGAATGTGGAGGTGAGAAGCTTCAAAATGGAAAATAACACCTTCGCAGGAACAGTAAATTCGGCAGAAATCAAAGAAGGCAGAGGTTTGGATATCCAGAAATTCAATACGGATTTTGTGTATGCAGAAAAAGAAGCGTACCTGAAAGACCTTTATCTTCAAACCCCGAAAACAATATTGCGTGATGAGGTTATTTTAAATTACAACTCCATCGATCAGCTTAGCTCAAATCTGGGCGCTGTAAAGATTTCCGCCAACATTAAAAATTCAAAAATAGGATTCTCCGACATTCTGAATATTGTTCCTACTTTAAGAAATACAGTACCATTTAACAAATATCCGAACGCTGTTTTAAATGTTAACGCCAATGTAAAAGGAAGCGTAAATGATCTTTTAATCCAGGATCTCAAAGTTTCAGGGCTTGATCAGCTGAGGATAACGGCTTCAGGAAAAATTAAAAATGCCATGAATCCTGACCAGCTGTACTATGATCTGAGAATCGGGGAATTTTCTTCCGGTGCCAAAACGATATTTAATCTTGTTCCTAAAAACACATTTCCTTCCAATATTTCACTTCCTTCCCATTTCAGCATCAAAGGCAATGCAAAAGGAACAACGAAAGTAGTCAATACAGACCTAAACCTCTACTCTACTTTAGGGAATGCAGCTATTAAAGCACAAGTAGACATGCGTAGAAAGAATCATGAACTGTATAACGTAAAAGCTAATCTGCAGGGTGTACAGGTAGGAAAAATTATTCAGAATAAAGATATCGGCCCTGTCACAGCACAGATTGCAGCCAGGGGTGAAAGTTTTGATTTCAAAAATGCCAATGCAGACTTAAAAGGACATGTAGCTTCAGCAGTTTACAAAGGATACCGTTATCAAAACATGAACCTTACCGGAAAGATCAACAAGGGGGCATATCACGTGATTTTGGATTCAAAAGACCCGAATGCCAGTTTACATCTGACCGCTTCCGGAATGTATGACGAAAAAAATCCTACGGTAAAAGTGAACGGAGAAGTCATCAAGCTGGATATCAACAAACTTGGTTTCTATGAAAAACCGATGATCATTGCAGGGAAAATTGATGGTGATTTCACAAGTTTAGACCCGAATAATCTGAATGGATATGTAAACCTTAAAGATTTTGCATTCTCAGATACCAAAGAAGTATATCCGGTGCAGGAAGCCAACCTGAAGGCTTCATCTACTCAGGATTCAACACAGATTATTTTCAATTCTCAGATTGCAGATGTGGAACTGAAAGGCAAGTATAAGCTTACCCAGATTTTTGGTGCTTTAACGCAAACTGTCAATCAATATTATCAGTTCCAGAAGCCGGATAAAAACCAGAAAATTGATCCCGGACAGCATTTTACCTTTACAGCCAGAATCAAAAATGATGATCTGATCAGAAAGTTTGTTCCGGATCTTAAGGATTTTGAAACGATCAATATTGCAGGAAACTATGATGCCGATTCTCAGAAAATTGAAATTGACGGGCAGATCCCACGATTATTATACGGTGAAAATACTATTGAAAAGGGAGCTTTAAAAGTTACCAATGAAAATCAGGCTTTGCAGTACAGCCTGAATGTTGCTGCTTTGAAAAGTTCAAGCTTTTCTTTGAGTAAAATCAACATTGATGGAGATGTTGCAGACAATACGATCCGGTATAATGTTACGACAAAAGACGATAAAGATGCTACCCAATTCCTGATTGCAGGAAATGCAAAATCATTGAATGACATTACAGAAATATCCTTGAATCCGAACGGATTAAAACTCAATTATACAGACTGGAATGTTGCTGAAAACAATAAAATCCAGATCAGCAGCAAAGGAATTCTGGCGGATAATTTTATTCTTTCCAATGGAAACAGTGAAATCGCCGTTCAGTCGGAAAGTAATAGCCCGGCCAGTCCTTTGAATATTTCGTTGAAAGATTTTAAAATTGAAACCATTACAGAACTGATCAAAAAAGATACTGTGCTGGCCAGAGGAACCATCAACGGAACAGCACAGCTTCGGGATGTAACGAAAAAAATGTCCTTTACTTCCGATCTGAATATTTCTGATTTAATTGTATACGGAAGCCCGGTCGGAAATCTTGCTGTAAAAGTAAACAATGCTTCACCGAATCTTTTAAATGCTGACATTGCTCTTTCCGGAAATAATAATGATGTAAAAATCCTTGGAGATTATAATACCTCTTCCAGTACCTTCGATCTGAATATGGCCATCAACCAGCTCCAGATGAAGAGTATACAAGGCTTCTCGATGAACGCGATTACCAATACGGAAGGCTATCTTTCAGGAAACTTAAAGATCACCGGAACCACTGATAAACCTAATATTTTAGGAAAAGTAAAATTCAATGATGCAGGATTGGAAATAGCCAAAACCGGAAGCGATTTCCGACATCTGAGTGATGAAATAGACTTTACCAGCCGTGGAATTGAGTTTGATAAATTCAAGATCAAAGATAAAGACGGAAATGCTCTTGTTGTAGACGGGCAGGTTCTTACCCAGACCTACAGAGATTTTGCCTTTAACCTGAATGTGAATGCCAAAGACTTCAAAGTGGTTAATTCAGAAAAGTCCAATGATGCAATCATGTATGGTGTTCTTGCTATTGATGCCGGTCTTCATATCCGGGGAAATCTTGACCTCCCTAAAGTAGACGGAAAACTGAATGTAGCCGACAATACGGATTTCACTTTTGTTCTTCCCCAGTCTACCCCATCTTTACAGGAAAGAGACGGTATTGTTGAATTTATAGATCAGGATCAGGTGGTTTTAAATAAAACGATCAAGGCAGATTCCTTAAATGCACAAAGCCGTATCAAAGGAATGGATGTAAGTGTTAATATAGAAGTCAGCAAGGATGCAAAATTGTCGCTGATTATTGATAAAGCCAATGGTGATTTTGTACAGCTTCAGGGTGAAGCGGAATTAACCGGAGGAATAGATCCGTCAGGAAAAACCACACTGGTAGGAGTATATGAAGTGGAAAAAGGAAGTTATGATCTCTCTGTAAGTTTCCTTAAGCGTAAATTTGATATCCAGAAAGGAAGTACCATTACCTGGACCGGTGAGCCTACGATGGCTCAAATGGATATTACAGCCGTCTACAAAACAGAGGCTCCGCCTATTGACCTTGTAGAGCAGCAGGTAAGCACTGAAAACGGAGGCGCTTCACTGATTAACCAATTTAAACAGAGAATACCATTCAATGCTTTATTGAAAATGAAAGGTGAGCTGTTAAAACCTCAACTTACTTTTGATATTACAACAGAAGAAAAAAACAATTCTATATCAACGAATGTAAAAGATGTTGTCGATCAGAAACTCGCCCAGCTCAGAACTCAGGAATCTGAACTGAACAAACAGGTATTTGCCTTATTGTTGCTGAATCGTTTTATCGGTGAAAATCCATTTGAAAGTGGTGTTGGAATGTCTGCAGAAACGATGGCAAGGCAGAGTGTGAGTAAAATTCTTTCTCAACAATTAAACAATCTTGCGGCAGGTCTGATCAAAGGTGTAGATCTTAATTTTGGACTTGATTCTTCAGAGGATTATTCCACAGGACAGAAAAATACAAGAACCGATCTGAATGTAGACATCAGTAAAAAACTACTGAATGACCGGCTGAAAGTAACAGTGGGAAGTAACTTCGGACTGGAAGGCCAGGCCCGCCAGAATGAGAACATGACCAATATTGCGGGTAATGTTTCTGTAGATTACAGCCTTTCCAAAGACGGAAGGTATATGCTGCGTGCTTATCGTAAGGATGAATATCAGGTGGCTCTTCAGGGGCAGATCATAGAAACCGGGGTCGGATTCATTATTACATTGGATTATGACAAATTCCGGGAGATTTTCCAGAAATCCAGAGAGAAAAAACCGAAAAAAAATCAAAATAACCAAGTGGTAGAATTTAAATAATGAATAATAAGTTCCATATTTATTGTAAATATCTGTTGGTCTCCGGAATGGCATCAACGGTAATCTCCTGCAGCAATACCAGGTTTTTGAAAGAAGGTCAGATGCTTTACACAGGAGCTGAAGTAAAAATTGAAAACGACACAATTTCAAAAAAAGAAAAAAAAGAACTGCAGTCTGCACTGGAAGCCAACCTGACTCCCAAGCCCAATTCTACATTTTTAGGGCTGCGCCCCAAGCTGTATTTTTATAATATAGCGAAAGAGCCGAAAAAGGATAAAGGGTTTAATTACTGGCTTAAATATAAAATGGGCGAAAAACCTGTATTATTAGGTGATGTAGACCGTGAGTTCAATAAAGATATTATTGTAAATTATTCCGAAAACAAAGGGTATTTTAATGCTAAAGCTACTTATGACACAATTTCGAAGAATAAAAGGGCTCAGGTTATTTATACGGTAAAACCAGGTTCCAGATATCTGATTGATGGGGTGAAATTCCAGAAAGATTCTACGTTGGTTAATCAGGAAATTCAGAGTTTAACGGACAGGACGCTCCTTAAAAACGGGAAACCATTTGACCTGGATGTGATCAAAGCAGAAAGAGAGAGAATTGACAACAGGTTAAAGGAAAGAGGTTTCTATTATTTTCATCCCGATAATATTATTGTACAGGCAGATAGTACTGTCAGCAAAAATCATAAGGTAGAACTTAATGTAAAGCTGAAGGACAATACTCCGGATTTAGCGACTCAGCAGTTCAGCATTGATAATGTTATTGTATTTCCCAATTACAACATTCAGGATGTAAAAGATGGCAAATACAGCATCCCGATGGATAAAGATTCTCTTTCAAAATATGCTTTTGACGATATTTACGTCATTGATCCCCAGCATAAATTCAAACCGAAGATCTTTGACAGAGCGCTGTATTTCAAAAAGGGAGATCTTTATAACCGCTCCAATCATAATCTTACGCTAAACCGATTGATCAGTCTCGGCGTTTTCAAGTTTGTAAAAAATGAGTTCATTGTATCGGATTCATTACGTCATAAATTTGATGCGTATTATTTATTGACGCCAAGACAAATCCAGTCACTTCGTCTGGAAGCGTTGGGAAGAACAAATTCGGCCAACTATGCAGGGAGTGAACTCAATCTGAACTGGACGCACCGAAATTTCTTCCGGGGTGCAGAACAATTCAAAGCCGCAATTTACGGAGCTTTTGATTTCCAGATGGGTGGCGCTCAGGATGCCAATAATATTTTCCGTGCAGGAGCCAATGCGCAGCTTTCTATTCCGAGAATTGTAGCACCATTCCGTTTTCATTCTTCCAGTGAATTTGTTCCAAGAACGAATATCACTTTGGGATATGAATTCCAGAACAGAACAAAATATTATACACTTAATAATTTCACCGGATCATTCGGATATGTATGGAAAGAAAATGCAAGGAAAGAACATGAGCTGAAGGTGATTGACATTACGCTGGTATCCCCGGCAAATGTTACAGATGAATATAAAGCCAAATCTAATGGAAATCCTGCTATGCAGAGAATTGTAGCTAGACAGCTGATTTTCGGGCCTACCTATTCTTATACCTATACCAATACTATGCTGCCAAAAACCAATACTATTTATTATAAAGGTATGCTTGATCTTGCAGGTAATATTACAGGGCTGGTTACGGGGGCTGACGTAAAAAAAGATAAGGAAAAGAAAATATTCGGAATTCCTTTCAGTCAGTATGTAAAGATTGAAAACGATTTCAGGTTCTATCATAAGTTTACAGAAAAGTCTTCCCTGGCAACGAGATTCATTGGAGGAATTGCCTATCCATACGGAAATTCAGAATTTATCCCTTTCTCCAAACAGTTTTTCTCAGGAGGAAGCAACAGTATCAGAGCATTCCGTGCGAGAACATTAGGACCGGGAAGTTTTGATCCGAGAACTCTGGAGCCGGGTACTTATTTTGATCAGTCCGGAGATATCAAGCTGGAATTAAATGCAGAATACCGCGCCAATCTTTATAAATTTTTAAATGCTGCCGTTTTTGTGGATGCCGGAAATATCTGGCTGCTCCACGATGATGAAAACAGACCGGGAGCTAAATTTTCAAAGGACTTTTTAAACGAAATTGCGGTGGGAGCCGGAGTAGGTCTGAGACTGGATTTTTCTATCCTGATTTTAAGACTTGATCTTGCGATGCCACTGAGAGTTCCCTACTATCAGAAAGGGGACAGATGGGCCTTCGATAAAATCAATTTCGGAGATCCAAGCTGGAGAAAAGATAATCTTGTTTTAAATATTGCCATCGGATATCCTTTTTAGTATGATCAAAACTGTTAAATTTTTCTGGGAGGTTCTGAAAGATACATTTACAGAATGGAATAATTCTTCTGCATCAAAAGATTCAGCAAGTCTGGCCTATTATGCCATCTTCTCTATCCCGGGATTATTGATCATTATTATCTGGGTACTCGGAAATTTCTTTGGTGAAGAAGCGATCCGAGGACAGATCAGCACACAGATCAGCGGTATTATGGGACCTGATGTAGCCAAAAGCATTGAAGGAATGCTGGCAGGTGCTCTTATTGACAAAAAGAATATTTTTATGAAAGCCGTAGGAGTAGGATCATTAATTTTCGGTTCTACCACTCTTTTCTTTCAGCTTCAGCATTCGTTGAATACGCTTTGGGAAGTAGAGGCAGCTCCAAAAAAAGCACTAGTGAAATTTTTACTGGACAGGGCCAATTCTTTAGGAATGATTCTTATTTTAGGATTTCTTTTAATGATCACGATGATCTTATCTTCTCTGATCAGCCTGTTTAATACGATTATCACTCAATATTTCGGTTTTGAAACCTATATGCTGGTAGAAACCGTCAATTTTGCTGTAGGTTTCGGCCTTGTCATGCTGTTATTCGCCTTAATGTTTAAAGTGCTGCCTGATGTTCTGGTCAGCTGGAAACCGGTATGGAAAGGGGCATTCCTGACCACCGTTTTATTCACTCTCGGAAAATTTTTATTAAGCCTTTACTTCAACCAGATAAAACCTACTTCAGCCTTTGGAGCTGCCGGAACAGTCATTCTGATTATGATGTGGATCAATTATTCCTGCATGCTGATATTCTTCGGTGCCGAATTCACAAAGGTCTACACATACAAAAAAGGCTATAAAGTGATTCTTTCTAAACATGCACGCTGGACTCCCGCTAAACTGTATGCAGATAGTCTGAAACAAATGCACGGTGAAAGTAATGATAAAACGTAGATGCGGGTTGCGAGATTTGGGTTATGATGCTAGATTATTAATTTCTCATATATAAAAATGCCCCTAAAAAGCGTCTAACTTTTTGGGGGCAGTCCATTTTCAGGAGGCTTTCTATTTTTACATTCTGTTTACGGTTCCGATTCCCAGCAGCTCTAGCGATTTTTTGATCGTCTTTGCTGTTATATCCGAAATATTCAAACGGAATTGTTTTACATTTTCATCTTCATGATTCAGAATAGGATTATTCTGATAGAAAGAGTTGTATGCTTTCACAAGATCGTATACATAGTTTGCTACTAAAGCCGGACTTAAGGTTTCCGCTGACTTGGCTACTGTCGTTTTAAAGTTAGTCAGCTGCATAATCAATTCTTTTTCAGATTGGTTTAATTCAATATCTGCGGTTTCTGTCTGCAAAGCAGCTGCTTTAGATAATAATGACTGAATACGGGCATAGGTATATTGGATAAACGGTCCTGTATTCCCGTTAAAATCGATACTTTCTGCCGGATTGAAAAGCATTTTTTTCTTAGGGTCCACTTTAAGCATGAAATATTTCAACGCACCCAGTCCTACCGTTTCATAAGAAGCTTCTCTATCTTCTTCAGAAAGGTTTTCCAGCTTTCCAAGTTCCTGAGCCTTAGATTTCGCTGTTTCATACATTTCCTGCATCAGATCATCAGCATCTACTACGGTTCCTTCACGGGACTTCATTTTCCCTTCAGGAAGTTCAACCATACCATAAGAAAGGTGGAATAAGTGATCTGCCCATTCGTATCCTAATTTTTTCAGGATTTTAAATAGAACCTGGAAGTGATAATCCTGTTCATTTCCAACAGTGTAAATTAACTTTTGAATATTATTTTGCTTAAAACGCTCTACGGCTGTTCCCAAATCCTGAGTCATGTAAACAGATGTACCGTCTGAACGTAACAATAATTTCTGATCTAGTCCTTCGTCTGTAAGGTCACACCAGACAGAACCGTCTTCTTTCTGATATAGAACGCCCTTATCTAATCCAGCCTGAATAAGATCTTTTCCTAAAATATAAGTGTTGCTTTCATATTGAACCTGATCAAAATCAACGCCTAATCTTTTATAGGTCTCATTGAATCCTTTGTAAACCCATGAGTTCATTTCTGCCCAAAGCGCTCTTACCGTTTCTTCTCCATTTTCCCAATCTAAAAGCATTTTTTGAGCTTCTTTCATCACAGGAGCCTCTTTTTTGGCCTGTTCCTCTCCTACCCCCTGGTTTACCAGCTCTGCAATTTCTTTTTTATAATTTTTATCAAATTCTACATAGTAGTTTCCAACAAATTTATCTCCTTTGGTATTGGTAGTCTCAGGAGTTTCTCCCTTCCCGAATTTCTCCCATGCCAGCATCGATTTACAGATATGAATTCCTCTGTCATTGATAATCTGGGTTTTAATCACATCATATCCTGCTTCTTTTAAAATCTGAGCTACTGAAAACCCTAATAAGTTATTTCTGATATGTCCTAAATGTAATGGTTTATTGGTATTCGGTGAAGAATACTCTACCATTACCGTAGCATTTTTCTTTTCTACAGTGGAAAAATTATTGCTTACGGATCTAAAGTTATCCACAAACAATTGGTTTTTAACTTTAACATTAAGGAATCCTTTTACGACATTAAAGCTTTCAAAAAGTTCCGTCTGTTCTGTCAAAGCTTCCCCTAATTCAACCCCAATACTTTCAGGATTTTTTTTCAATTGTTTTACCAACGGGAAAGTGACGATTGTAAAATCCCCCGCAAATTCCGTTTTATTTTCCTGAACTTCCAGCTTGATGTCTTTTAACTGATATACATTTAAAATAACCTCTGAAAGCTTTTCTTCTATAATATCTTTAATATTCATGTGTTCATACTTATTTTTTCAAAGGCCACATGTAATAGCCTGCATTTCATTTCAAAATTTTGAAGTACAAATATACGGAAAGAGTTCGGTAACAATTACCGAACTCTTTTATTAATTCATAAACGTAATTCCTTTAGCTTTTAAGCTATAGAGCTATTAATAACATTTGTCCGGATTGTAAATTCTACAAGGTCCATTCTCAGTATACTGACAAGTTCCCTCTGGACAATTTTGTCCTGGCTGGGGAACCCATCCACCTGCAATTTTTTTTAATTCTGATTTCGATAATTTTTTTAGATTTTTCATAATAATACTTTTTAATTTAGTTGTAAAGACTGTAGAAGTCTCTTTAGACCAAGGTAATAAATAAATATGAAATAAAAAATCAATTTAAAAATAAATCTTCCATATCTATTCAACCGATATCATTGACCTTTGTCATAATTACAAAAACCGCCCGAAGGCGGTTTATATAAGGATTATTGTTTAACAAAAACTAAAATTGCATTATCATTTCCAGGTGTATCATCTAAATCTTTAGAATTATCCGAAATTCTTAACTCAAAATCATCAAATGACTGAACAGTTCTCTTTAATGTTTTTACAATTCCTGCCTCACTATAAGTTAGTGTTAAACTACTATTATCAAAGCTCCACTTACCACTGTAAGATTCAGTAAGATCACAATTACCGGAATTAACAAGATTGTACCTTTCATAAACACCTGAAAAATCTGTATTAATTGATATTTGGCCCTTTTTCTCACACTCACTTAACAAAATTGTCTTTCCTCTAAATTCATATTTATATGGTTTCCAATTTCCAGTGATATTGACACGGTCTTCTATAATACTATTATCATCATTGCTAGAAGAACATGAGGTACCAGCCATAAAGAGAAAAACCCCTATAAAAAATTTTATATAACGCATTAGATTATAATTTCACAAATTTATTTTAACTGTATAAAAATTAAAATTTATCCCAGAATAGCTTTGTAGTTGCCTTGTCACCACCGATTTTGCTAGCAGCAGCATTAACATTTGCCCCATTTAACACATATTCCTGATCAGAATAAGGCATTCTATATGGTACTGAAGACAGGTTAGATTTTGGTGGATTTACAAGAGTTGGATAATCTAAACGTCTCGTAAAATTCCATGCAGCAAATCCTTTATTGAACATAGCAATCCATGCCTGAACTCCGATTGATTGTTTCCAGTTAGCTGCATTATAAGGGTTAGCAATAAGATACGATGTAATGCTAGTATCTGAAACGCCATTTTCTTTCATAGATGCTGTTACTGCAGTAGCATACAGATCTGCTGCTGTGCCACCTGCTGAATACCCTCTAGCTGCTGCTTCAGCCTTAAGAAAAGCTACTTCTGCATAACTTAATAAATTTGAAGCTGTTGTAGATGATCTGAAATAATCGTTTAGATGAGAGAAATCACTATATGGGTCATTTAATTCACCAAAAATACCTCCCTTATAAACTCCACCAACTTTTGTAAACCATTTATCCATTCTTGGATCCGAAAGGCTATTCATAGTATTGATAACTAATTCACTAGGAACAAAATCATCTCTGTTAGAAGCTACAAGATTATCGAAAACAGGATTTGAAAACGTATTCCCATCATAGGCAAACTTATAGGCTTCCTCTTCAGAAGAAATTACACCGCCTACAATTGCTGATTCAACAGTTGCTTTTGACAATGTTGGGTCAACATCTGCCAAGTTTATTCCCAGTCTTAATTTCACAGAATTGGCAAATTTTACCCATTTATTCATATTTCCCGAGTAAACTAAATCACCAGATCCATATCCTTTTGCTGCAGGTTTTACTGTGGCAATGACTGCATCAATTCTTTTAACTAAATCTATATAAATACTTTTAGCATCATCATATTTTGGTGTAAGAATCTCATTAGGCTTAAAAGCTTCGGAATAAGGCACATCACCAAAAGTATTAACCAGGTTTTCCCAAATGAAAATCTCTTCAATTTCCAATGTTGCTAATTTGTTTGTACGAACATCATTAGTTTCCACTTCTGCTTTCAGATTTTCTTTTGCCTGTCTGATATTATTGATGCTGTATACATACATTCTGTTAAAATGATTTCTAGGCTGGTTTCTCGTCACTAAATCATATTGAGTCTCCTGAGGATACTGACCCTCTGCCCATTGCTGTGTGAAAAATCTATAATTGTTAAAATTCACACTTGGGTTATCCATATAGTAAGAAGACTGAAAAAGTGCAGTTGCTAGTAAATTTTCTGACGGTAAAACCGATGGATGCTTAGGATCTTCATTCAGCGAAGTCATATCACTTTGGCATGATACCAAACTTGCCGATATAAATATGCCCATTAATGCAGTTTTTAATATATTTTTCATTGTTGATTTTTTAAAATTTGAATGTAACATTTACTCCAATATCTCTTGTCGTTGGCATAGATCCTATTGACCATCCATAAGAATTAATCCCACCACCTATCATAGCTTCTGGATCAGCATACGGAAGGTTTTTGTGAATGATCCACAAATTTCTACCTACAATAGAGATTTTAGCATCATAGATTTTGGTTCCAGCCAATAAAGATTTAGGAAGCATATAACCAATGCTAGCCTCTCTTAGTTTAATAAATGATCCATCGTATACGAATTCTTTTGCCGGCTGAGTCTCATATCCATAGTTACTTCCAGTTGAAAATTGTGACAATGCTATATTGTTAGGAGAACCATCTGGCAAAACTCCAGGAAGTATAACATCCTTATCTCTGTAATCGCCAATAGCAGTTTCTTTATAAAGCCCTGTATCCATACCATAATACATATCCGTTGAGAAAATATCTCCACCTTTACGCATATCAATTAAGAAACTTAAAGAGAAGCCTTTATAGCTAAAGGTATTTCTGATGCCTCCAATCCAATCAGGAGTAGTATTACCTATAATTTGATTTGAATTAGTTTGATAAATTCCTGTGTCAGGATCAATAACTCTCTGTCCATTCAAATAGACGTAATCACTTCCGATTAGAGTACCCCAAGCTTCTCCTACTCTGGCATTCAGAGAAACTCCTCCTTGGAAGCTGTTCAGAAGAAGGTTAGTAATTCCAGGATATAGGCTCACAACCTCGTTTTTATTTTTAGACCAGTTGGCATCAATATTCCATGTAAAATCTTTTGTTTTTATTGGCACCAATCCTAACTGAACTTCAAACCCTGTATTATCAATTCTCCCTGCATTAATAACTTTACCAGTATAGCCTGTTCCTGAAGAAACAGGAAGTGTGATAATCTGATCTATCGTTTTCGTTTTATAATAAGCAAAATCAACTGTTATTCTATCCTTTAGGAAATGTGCTTCTGTACCTACTTCAAATTCCTTAGACCTCTGGGGTTTTAGATCTGGATTCGCTTGATTCAAAATTGAACTATATATTCCTACACCTGATAAAATCCCTGCAGATCTATAATTATTTGTCAGCATATAAGGATCTGCAGTACCTCCTACTTCTGCGTAGTTTGCTCTTAATTTCCAAAAGTTCATCCAACTCTTAGTATCCAAAATTTCCGACATGATTAGAGATCCGGTCACTGACGGATAGTTATATACATTATTACCGGCCGGCAGCGTTGAACTTTGGTCAACTCTCCACGTTCCATCTATATAAAACTTTTTGAAAAAATCAAATGATGCTGTGATATACCCTGAGTTAGTTTGTGTGGTATACTCACTCTCATCTGATGCTAATGGAGCTTTTTTAGAATTTGATAGTGCATAAATTCCAGGAACAACTAATCCTCCTTCAGTTGAGCCATATACAGAATTAAAATAATTCCTTCTAATATTTCCACCTAAAACTCCTGAAACATTAATGTCATCAGTAATGTCAAATTTATAATTCACCATTAAATCATAATTTGTCTCAGTTCTAAGCACATCACGTCTTGCATAACCAGAAGATACGTCATTTCCTGATTGTCCAAAAGGCTGAGCTATAGATCCAACAGCTACTCTATTCTCTGCAAAAAGATTTGATCTGTCATAAGATACCTTACCTGTTACAGAAATATTATCTAATAAATCATAAGTTAATTGAGCATAGGTAAAATTTCTATGTCTTTTATCACTTGTATAATTTTGATACGCTTGGAAGTATGGGTTATTCCAATATGCCGGAGCCCCATTAGAAGCAGACTTTCTGTTCCATGTAACATTCCCATAATTATTCGCTGCACTAGCAATACTAGGATTAACATTAGCAAAATAAGCCCTTTCAAGATCCTTTACATCTACGTTAGTTTGCCACCATTGTCTGAAACCTGTAACTGTATTATCGCTATATCCAGTTATACTACGTCCTTTCGTATCCTGTAATGTCATTGTAGAATAGAAAGAAGAATGTAATTTAGAAGTCAGATCATAATTTACTTTTAGGGAAAAAGTATTTTTATTAATATGCGAGTTAGGCATAAGACCATCTGACATCATATTGTCATAAGTAAAACTAATATTTTTTCCTTTTTCTCCTTTTTCTAATGTAACAGTGTTTGTATAAGTAGCCGGGTTATTAAAAAATTTAATCGGTCCATTTTTAGCTGCTACCCAAGGTGTTGCTTTTTTATAATTAGGAGATGTTGGATCAAAAGAATCCCATTGATACACTAATAAATTAGGATCAAATTTTGGTCCCCAAGAAGCATCTGCTCCAAAATTCGCATTATTTAAGCCTCCAGGGCCTTTAGATCCAAATTTTTGAGAATATCCAGCTCCATATCTCGTCTGATATTCTGGAAATGTTGATTTATCAATAAAGCCAACATTTACTGAAGATGATAAAGTAACACCCCATGACCCATCATCTTTTCCTTTACCATTTTTAGTCGTGATAACAATAACACCATTTAAACCTCTTTCTCCATATAAAGCCGATGCTGCGGCACCCTTTAATACGTTAATTGATTCTATGTCTTCCTGATTAATATCAGATAAGGCGTTACCGTAATCAATTGATTTCTCTTGTGTATACGTATTATTAACTGGTGATCCATCAATTACAATCAATGGGTTTCCTCCTCCTAATGTTTTAACACCCCTGATAAGCAAATTTGCTGATCCACCAAAGTTATTGTTGGTAGTAACATTAAGACCAGCTACCTTACCAGATAATTGAGCTCCAATGTTACCCGTGTTCGTTGTTCCATCAGAAAGAGCACTTGCTTTAATCTCCTGTGAGGCATATCCCAAAGATTTCTTTTCTCTCTTAATACCAAGAGCGGTTACGACCACGCCCTCGATCTCTTTTGTTTTAATAGTATCGTTCTTTTGCTGGGCATTTGCAACAGCTATAGAAGAAGATAATACCAAAACAAGAAGACTTGCTGTTAGTTTCTTCATATCAAATTAATTTTGTACCCTACAAATTTGTAAAACTTTCTTAATATCACAAAGCAAAATTTTAAAAAAATATATTTATTTCAATATTTTAAAACAGAAACAATAAATAACATATTGAAATAAGTTAAAAACTAAATTTTTAACAAAAACAAACTAATTAATTGTTAATTTGATTTAAGAAATAATAACAATCATTTAAATTGATAATATCTATAATGATTGTGAATAAAAAGAAATAAAATAACCTGAATGTCAATAACTTGAAATCAAGAAAGAAAACAAATATGTCTATAATTAATACAGATATTATGCTTAGCATGTATTTTTATATACAGAAAAAATAGACCTAAAAATAAAAAAACCGCCCGAAGGCGGTAAAATATATTAAAATTGTTTAGTAAGAATTAATTTTGATTCCAAAATGGAGTAAACTGATTTCTCACGAATGCATCAGCACTTGAAACATTTGGTACATTTGATGAGTTTGCTACATACTCAGATACAGGATATATCAATCGATATGGTTTATTTGGCTTATTAGTTGTAGTTGCTAATGGAGTATAAGGATAGCCAGTTCTATTATAATTAATAAATGACTGAATAGGGTTTATACTTGTATTTGCAATCCAAGACTGTGTCATAATTGCTTCGATTTTTTGATCCATAGATCCTGTCCAACCCAATCCTGGTCTTAGATTTGCAGAAGTAATATAAGGTCCTATTACAGGAGGAGCTGGAGCCGGTGGATCTACTATTCCCAGATAAGCAAATGAAGCTTTTATTCCATCTTCAAAATGGGCCTGAGCATTCCCTAAGTTTGCAGAAGGATATCTTAAAGCAGCTTCTGCAAGAAGAAACTTAATTTCCGATTTAGACATGATTACTCCTGATTTAGTAGAACCAAGGCTAATATTTGTAGAATTGTTTACAGTAGATAATTCACCTGTAATTCCCAAGCCAATTCTGGAAACAGAGTTATTTCCTGTCGGAGCACCGGGTTCACCAGCTAAAGCACCTTGACGAATACCTTTCAAAGCACCAGAAACCAATGTAAATGTTCTTCCTCTCCTAGGATCAACAAGCCCGGTATATTTATCATATATATTTGATGGATTATTAGGTAATACCAAATTATTTGGATTACCATTTAATGCATTAGCAAAATGCTCTGAAACAGTAACAACCTGCCCTACTCTGGTTCCTGCAGTTGTTCTGATATATGTACCATAAAAAGGATTTTGTTGATCATCTGTAGCAGCAGAATAACCAGGATTTATCAAAACATCTTCATTAATAAAAGCGGCGCCATTTAATGATGCTAATTTCTGGTCTCTGTAAGTAGCCTCGGAACCTGTAAGTCGACTCATTCTTACAAGATATCTTAATTTGATAGTATTAGCAAATTGAACCCATTTAGTAGTTGATCCTCCAAAAATATTATCTGTAGAAGGATTCAAAGCTATTACATTTGATCCTGCATGCTGAATTAATGAAATAGCTTTTTCCAAATCTTCAATTTCAGCATGATAAATATTTTTATCATCATCATATTTGGGAGTCAAATTTGATTGATAATTAAACGCTTCAGAAAAAGGAGCATCTCCGTACAAATCAACAATTGTCTGCATATAAAATGCTCTCATAATTTTAGCAGCTGCTACATAATAGTCTTGGGCACCATCACTATTAGGATAGTTCTCTATGAGTTTATAGTTTGCCATGTTACGGTATAACCCATCCCAAATACCATTATAAAAACTATTATCTACAGTATTAAGGTTAAACTCCCTTACATAAGGAGAACCATAAACATATGAATTACCAGCCCAAGAGTTCATCATTAAATTACCAAAAACATTCATGGTAGTTGCCTGCGTTCTAAATATCTGGGTATTTGTTCCTGGCAATAATAAATCCGGAGTTACTTCCTCAATATGAATAGCATTTGGATTTTCATTAATATCTAGGTATCTATTACATGATTGAAAAGAGGCTAAAGCCAGCGCTCCAATGATTAACGAAGTACTTATTTTAATATTTTTCATAATTCTCGTCCAATTAAAAAGTTACATTTAAGTTAAATCCAAATGTTCTATAATTCGGATATTGTGTGTCTAATGCTATTCCATTAGCATTACCGTTACCAGAAGCAGTTTCCGGATCATTATAATTCAAATTATTATCTGCATATTTTATAAACGGATTTCTTGCAAAAACTCCTAAAGTAGCAGAATTAACAAAAGTGGATGCTAAAAGTGATTTTGGCAAGCTATAGCTTAAAGCTAATTCTCTTACCTTTAATGCTGTTCCGTCAACAACAAGATTTTCACCAATATTTCTTCCAGCTCCTGTAAAATAAGATACTGCCCCACCATAATCTGCACTGTTTCCTACAGGAGTAGTATTAGTCACATAATTTCCATTAACAAGCTGCACAGAATTTGGTATAACATACCCTTGACTTCTATCATAATCAGCAGTCATAGGATCTGCACCAGTAAACATCAATAACCTTTTAGACATTGAGATAAAACTAGCACCTTTTCTATAGTCCATAGTACCAGAAAGAGTAAAGCCTTTAACTCTAAAGCTAAGGTTCATACCTAAAATGTAGTCTGGATTTGCTTTTCCTAATATCTCAAAAGTAGATGTTGTTAAAGGATTTCCATTAGAATCAACAATAATGTTCCCATTAGGATCTCGCTGGTATTTTGTTCCTTTTATCATTGGCATTTTTTCACCTTTAATTGCAAAAATACCAACACCAGGAGTTGAATAACTTAATAGATTCACTTCATCTACTCCTTCTGGCAATTCTTTAATTCTAGCTATTGAAGAGGAATAAAACCCTCTAATGTTTAATTCTACATCTTTGCTTTTAATGGGTGTAATCCCTAATTCAAGTTCATATGTATTATTAACCATTCTTCCAAAATTATTCTGAAGGCTTGCCAAACCTGTAGTTGAACTAGAGGTTACACGAGTAATCAATCTTTTTGTATCTGACTGCGAATATGAACCTGTTAAAGTCAATCGATCTTTAAAGAAGCCCAAATATAAGTTTGCTTCTTTCGTATAAACATTTTCAGGCCGTATAAGTTCTGATGTAGGATTTTGATTGGCAATGTAAGCAGTATTAGTTCCAAATGGATAGCCTGTAGGGAATGACCCAATCTGATCTACAGCATAAGCAGCTATTGGTGCGTTTCCTACACTTGTATATGATAGAGATATTTTTGCATAATTCAATATATCTCCTTTTAGGCTTTCGAAAGCATTAGTAGGTATAAAACTTAGACCGGCAGAAAAATACCCATAGCTTCGTAAATCCTGCTCATAAGTACCTGTTGGACGAACGGAAAAAACAGAGTTCCACTCTTGTCTATAAGTACCATTCAAATATAAATAATTTTTATATGACAAATCCAAGTTCCCTAATACAGCAAATACACGGCTTCTTAATTGGTAATTATTTAACTGGTAAGCTAAATATGGATTTAAAACATTGGCATAATTATACCATTTGGCTATTTTAAGGTTTTCACCTCCAACTTCGTTAATTCTATAATTATTGTCCTGGGTATTAATACCTGTGTTAAGTTTAAATACAATATTATCCGTTAAATTATAGTCGAAGTTTACTAATAAGTCCCCATAATAATTTGAAGTTTTGGAAAGACTCTGTCTAAAAAGAGAGGTAACATCACCTGTTCCATAGTCAGAAAAATAGGTTTCGTCTAGTCCTGTCCCTGTACCATTATACTGACGAGTAAATTTGAAACCATTATTATAATTATCAAAATCCCCCATTGTATTCTGCAAACCTCCTTTATATGTCACATTAATATGATCATTAAATTCATATTGAAGGCCTATTATAGTTGAAATAAAACTAGTCTTTGCATTATATCTTTCATTCTGAATTGTCCAGTATGGATTCAACGCATAAACACTATAATTGCCTTCTAGTCCAGAGTTTCTATAATTCCTGATGTCAATATTACTTGGCATTTGTAACATTTCTCCATATAAATCATGACTTGTTTCCGTAGTAGATCTGTAAATATAGTTAATATCACCATCTATTCTAAATTTCCCGAATTTCTTACCTGCTTTAAATAAGAATGAATTTTTAAGCATTTTATCTCCTTCCACCATGAAATCACTACTCATTCTGTTCAAATTCAAATAAGCATACGCGTCAGATCCACCAACGTTCATAGATACTCCATTCTGGAAAGTAACTCCGGTTTTAAAAAATTTCGCAAAATGATCTTTAACTGGTGCATATGGCGCAAATAGAAACTTTCCATCTGCTTGTGGTAAGCCGGTTTCTACATATTGTCCCCCAATTTTTGGATCATCAAAAGCTGGTCCCCAAGAGGTATTCTCCCAAGGAACATGATTTGTTCCATTATAATCTACATCACTGAAAGTCTCATCCTGAACGCCTTGCCCATACTTAGTCTGTATTTTTGGCAATTTATAAACAGAGGAAATTTCAACTGATGAAGTAAGATTAAACTGAATTTTTTGATTATTGCTTCCTTTTTTAGTAGTAACAACAATAACTCCATTTACCCCTTGAGAACCATATAAAGCGGCTCCTTGAAGTCCTTTAATAACATTGACACTTTCAATTGCATCAGGGGGTAATTGTTGAAATACAGCCGAGGAAGAAATTACATTGTCTATAACAATAAGAGCTTGGTTGTCACTTGTTATAGAGCGGGTCCCTCTTAATACAATTCTGTTACTTGAGTTTACACCCACGTTTGTTGTTGTAATTTGCAAACCTGCAACTTTACCTGTCAATGACTGAACAGCATTTGGGTTTGATGCTGCATTAAGTTCCTTAGTTCCTACTACCTGGCTTGCCGCTGTAACAGCGTCTTGTTTCTTTTTAATACCTAAGGCTCCAGTAACAACTATTTCCTCAATATTTTTAGTTTTTAGGGTATCTTTTGTGTTTTGGGCTGACAACATCACAAATGATGACGATAGTACAACCGCGAAAACACTCGCAGTTAATTTCTTCATATCAAATTCAATTATTTTTACAGATTACAAATATGTGAAACTTTCATAAATTAACCAAAAAAAATGTTAAAGTTTTATAAGTAATAAAAAATATTATCATAAAAACATTATAAAACTAACAATATCTCAAATGAAAACACATTATTTCATCAATATGAAAAACCAAAACAATTAACAATTACAATACAAAAACTAAAAAAATCACAAAACCATACACACATTTAGGGTGAAAACAATAAAAAATCAACAAAATAACTTATTACAAAATTTTATACTTTTGCATTATAGAAACAATTCATGGAGCTAATAAAAAACTGGTCAAACCTTTACATCGAAGCGGGATGTGATGAAGTGGGAAGAGGATGTTTAAGCGGGCCGGTGGTAGCTGCTGCTGTAATTTTAGACGATGATTTCAAACAAAATATGGTGAATGATTCAAAAAAATTAACATTCAAAACCCGCATGGAACTGGATGGTTATATTAAAGATAATGTGAAGAACTATGCCATTGCAGAGCTCCCTCCTTCCTTTATTGACGAGCATAATATTCTCAATGCAAGCATTCATGCGATGCATCGTGCGCTGGATAAACTCACCATCACACCTGAACTTATTTTGGTAGATGGAAATAAATTCCATCCTTATAATTACATTCCCCATCAATGCATTATTAAAGGAGATTCTAAGGTTTTATCTATTGCTGCAGCATCAATTCTTGCTAAAAATTACAGGGATACACTAATGATTCAACTGCATGAAGAGCATCCTGAATACGGCTGGGACACCAATTTTGGCTATGCAACAAAAAAACATCAGGAAGCCCTTATAAAGCATGGCCCGACACCTCATCACAGACAATCTTTCAGACTGAAATATGATTAAAAACACCTGATTATCAATTATTAAATTCACACACCTTGATTAAAAATTTAAAACCATTCTAAATAATATTTCAAATAAAAAAAGAGAAGCAATTCAACAATTGCTTCTCTTTTTTATGTTATAATTAAGAATTACTTCTTCTTATTTTTTTGCTGCTCCTGAGCTTTTTGTTGATCCTGAGCTTTCTCCATCATTTCTCTCATTCTCTTTTGGAACTTACCTTCTGCTTTTGGTTTTTCCTTATTAGACTGAATCTGAGCATGGATCTTCTTTTCATCCAGAATCACGTATTTAATAACCAGGATGATTAGGATGTTAATCGCATTCGATACAAAATAATACCATGAAAGACCTGAAGCGGAAGTATTAAGGAAGAACAGGAATGTAATCGGGAAGATATACATTAATACTTTCATATTAGGCATTCCTTCCTGCTGAGGCTGCTGCATATTTCCTGAAGTCATAACAGTATAGATCAAGATCACAACCGTACAAGCTAAGGCAAAAATACTTAGGTGATCCCCAAGGAATGGAACTTTAAACGGAAGCTTAATCAAATCATCATAAGCCGTTAAGTCCTTTGCAAACCAGAACCCTTGTCCTCTAAGATCAATGAAGTTCGGGAAGAAACGGAATAATGCATAGAAGATAGGAATCTGAACCAATGCCGGTAAACATCCAGCCATCTGATTCACTCCGGCTTTTCTGTAAACCTCCATCGTTGCCTGCTGCTTCTTCATTGGATCTGCATCCTTAAACTTAGCATTTACTTCATCAATTTCCGGACGGATTACCTTCATCATTGCACTTAATTTGTGCTGCTTATACATAATGGGTGATAAGATCAGTTTTACAATGATTGTCATTACAAAGATCACCCAGCCTGCTGATAATCCCCAGGCAGCAATAATGCTATATAACCACATGAAGAAGTAACGGTTCATCGCTCCGATAAACGACCAACCTAACGGAAGAATCTCGTCAAAGTTTTTGTCATATGATTTAAGCAAAGGTAAATCCAATGGCATGAAATACCACGTGAAATCCTGGTTCAACTCACTTCCGGTCATCTGAACGAAACCTTCATAATTGAATTTCTTCAAATACTCTCCCTCTTCCACATTTTCCTGATTCCCTTTGCTTTGGGTAAATCCGTTTTTAGCTTCAATTACTGAAGAGAAAAACTGCTGCTTTACACCAATCCAGTTAAGGGTTTCTTTTTCTTCTTCCATCGTGGTTCTTCCATCATAATCATAGTCTTTATAATTATTGAAAGCATAAGAAAATTCTGAGTGAGATTGCTCCTGAGCTCTACCCTTTTCCAGGTTTCTTACATTATAATCCCAGATGAAATCTGCTTTATTATCTGAAGTAATTTTAGAAAGCCCCTGAGTTCTTACCTTGAAATCAAGGGTGTATTTAGGAAGCAGTGTATAAATGAACTGAATTACAGCCCCATTATAATCTGCAGTTAGAGTTACAGCATTTCCATTAACAGCAGGTGAGAAAACTAAATCTTTAGTATTGATCACCTTTCCCGTTTTGTCTTTAAACTGAAAGCCGTAGTTTGAGTTATTTTTAGTGATCAGGTAAAGAGGCTGATCTGCATTATCTGTTTTATGGTTGTAGGCTTTATACTTTAAAAGCTCTACTTTGGAAACCTGTCCTCCTAAGCTTGAAAATTCAAGTTTTAATTCATTATTTCCAAGACTTGCCGTTTGAATTGCGTTAGGAGTTACATTTGGATTGATATTATTTGCCTGAGTTTGCTTTACGGTGTTTTTGGCCTGTTCCGTTTTCTGCTCCTGAGCTTTCAGCTCCGCTTCTTTTGTTTGTTTGTTCTGGAAGTAGAACATAAAACCGAAGAGAACAAGGCATAAAACCGCGAAACTAATCATTTGCTTCTTATCGATTCCGTTGTTTTGTTGCATTTTATTTTTATATTAAAATTTTAAATTTAAAATATACGTATTGGTGTACGTAATTTGAGCTGACAAAAATACTGTTTTTTTATCAAAACTCTATGCTTTACGTTGTTACTATATAATAAACTCAAGCTGAGAATAATCAGCCTGAGTTTATGGGTAGACGTTTATGATAAAATTTTACCTTATTTCTTTTCGCAAGCTTTAATGAAAGCTCTGAATAAAGGATGCGGCGTTGCTACCGTACTCTTGTATTCCGGGTGATACTGAACCCCCACATAGAACGGGTGATCAGGAAGTTCAAGGGCTTCTACCAAACCTGTTTCAGGGTTGGTTCCTGTTGCAAGGAAACCATTTTTTTCAAACTCCTGAAGATAATCACTGTTGAACTCATAACGGTGACGGTGTCTTTCAGAAATATTTTTGCTTCCATAGATGTCATAAAGTTTGGATCCGTTTTTCAATGAACACTTCCAAGCTCCAAGACGCATTGTTCCACCTTTATCGATTACATTTTTCTGTTCCTCCATTAATGAGATCACAGGATCCGGAGTTGACGTATCAAATTCTACTGAATTCGCTTTTGTATGTCCTAAAACATTTCTTGCAAATTCAACCGTCATGATCTGCATACCTAAACAGATTCCCAACATTGGAATTTTATTTTCTCTTGCATATTTTGCAGTAAGAACTTTTCCTTCAATCCCTCTGTCCCCGAAACCTGGAGCGATCAGGATACCATTCACTCCTTTTAGTGTGTCCTTAATATTTTCTTCAGTAATATCTCCGCTGTACACCCATCTTACTTTTACTTCAGTTTCAAGATCTGCTCCTGCATGTTTGAAAGCTTCAGCAATGGAAATATAGGAATCCTGAAGGGAAACATATTTTCCTACCAATGCAATCTCAACGGTTTTCTTAGGATTCTGGAATTTTTTAAGGAAACTCTTCCAGTCTTTAAGATCTGCTTCTTTATCGCTTTTCAGATCCAGTTCTTTCAATACTACATCATCAAAGTTTTGCTTCTGAAGATACATCGGAACTTCATAGATCGTTTCAAGATCTTTACATTCGATAACATTGTCTAAAGGAACGTTACAGAACTGAGCTAATTTTGCTCTCTGATCTTTAGGAATCTTGTGTTCTGTTCTGCATACTAAAACATCTGCCATAATTCCGCTTTCCATCAACTGACGTACAGAGTGCTGGGATGGCTTTGTTTTCAATTCCCCACTTGAAGCCAGATAAGGCAGTAAAGTAAGGTGGATCACCATAGAATTGCGCTCTCCCAGTTCCCATTTCAGCTGACGAACAGTTTCAATGTATGGCAAAGATTCGATATCTCCTACAGTTCCCCCGATCTCAGTAATAATGATATCGTAGTTCTGTTTAGAAAGGATTTTAATTCTGCGTTTGATTTCGTTAGTAATATGAGGAATTACCTGAACTGTTTTTCCAAGGAAATCTCCTTTTCTTTCTTTTTCAATTACAGTCTGGTAGATTTTCCCTGTAGTAACGTTGTTATTTTGGGATGTAGGAGCATCAAGGTAACGCTCGTAGTGGCCTAAATCCAGATCCGTCTCTGCACCATCTTCAGTCACATAGCACTCTCCGTGCTCATAAGGATTCAAAGTTCCCGGGTCGATATTGATATAAGGATCTAGTTTTTGGATCGTTACGTTAAAACCGCGTGATTTTAGCAATAGTCCCAGAGAAGCAGACACGATTCCTTTTCCCAAAGATGAAGTTACACCTCCTGTCACAAAGATGTACTTTGTATTCTTTTTACTCATTAGATTAGGTTTGTGCAAAGTTATGGGAAAAAGAGATACAAAGCAATTTTGTTATGAATTTTTGTATTTTAGAAGAAGAATAATTAATATGAATCGTAAAGAGCTAGTTTTAGAAGCAATAAAAAAATATCCAGAAAATAATCTTACAAAAGATTTAATAATTCCAGTATTAAAAACTTTGTATGAGAAAGTGGAATTTTTTGGAGGTACCTCCGAGGAAGGTAAAGATATTGTTTTCTGGGAAAAAGATCCACTTAATGATCTTTATTTAAATGTGGCACAAGTAAAACATTTTAAATTTACAAATTCTTCAAGTGACAAATCTAGTCTACAAACAATAATAAATCAACTCTCTGTATGTTTTAATAAAAAAATACCACATTCAAATGGTTTAATACAAATCCCTCATAAAGTATTTCTAATAAGTTCACATGAAGTTGATGCTAAAACATTACTAACGATCTTCGATGACTACCCAACTTTAAAAGGCAATATAAAAATTATTGACGGTCCAAGGTTAGTAGATTTAATTATGGACAAAACACCTGACTTAATTAAAGCATTCCAGGGAATTGATTTTGAAATAAAGACTAAACTTGCTCCAAAATTTAGTAATAATATTCTTTTAAAAGCTCTGGGTAAAGATAGAATTAAAGATATCAAAACTATCTATACAGATGTTGATTTCTCAATCGGCAAGCAAACCACTGAGTTATTTTTTAATTATGGTTTTGAACCAAAAATTAAAACTATTAATCTAAATTTTGAAGAATGGAATAAATTTCAAAATATTTGCATCGACATTAAAAGTGACTTTAATTTATCTTTTCTTGAACAAGACTTTCGAATTCTAAAAGAAAAGTATCAAAACAAGGAACAAATTTATCAAGAAAATTTAGATGAAATCAATAAAATTCAGCAACAAATAAATAATTTATCCAATGAAAATAATTTGATTACAGAGAATATTAGCCAAGAAACAGCAAAAATTAGCTCAATAAAGAAAAGCTCCAAATTAATTGTTACTAAAAATGAGCAATATGAAATTGATAATTTAGATTCGAGCATAAAAAATCATAAAACGAGATTGGCACTAAATCAAAATTTTATTCAGAATTTATCAGAAAAGCAGAAATTACTCAAAATAAAAAATTACAATTTTAAAGTTAGAATAAAAATAAATGGAAAAAATTTATGTGAACAAATATTAGAGAAAAGAAAATATATTGAAAGTAATGTTGAACTTATAAATAATAAAAAATATACTCGTAAACTATTAAAAGACTTTATTTATGAATGCGATAATATCATAAATAAATGCTCAAAAATTTTTGATTTTCAAAATCACGACTTTATAGAAACCTTAGGTATTAAATCAAATTATAAATATGGTGAAAACCTTGAAAATATTAGATTTAGAGTGCCGATTAATGAAATCTTTGAAACAGGTTTGAATATTTCAGTATTAGGGGAAGCCGGTGCTGGAAAATCAACAAGTCTCGAAATGTTTTCTCATAAAAAACAAGAATCAGATAAAAAAATTTTTCTTTTTCCGTTAGGTTATGTTGTAAAAGAGTTTAATATTGAAATTAAAAGCGAAGGTAGTAGCGTTGAATACATTGAAAAACTAATTATATTCTACTTAAAGAAAATTGGTATTTCGATAAGTATGTTTGAATTAAAAAAATATTTATCTGATAAAAAAACTATAGTAATTTTTGATGGAATAGACGAAGCCATCAAACCACAACCTAATTTACCAAAACTTATCAAAGAGTTTTCGGAAATATATCATAAAATACAAATTATTATTTCTTCTAGATATTATGGAGAATACATTAATCAAATACCTTTTTTCTCAATAACTCTCCTCCCCTTTACTAATAACCAAAGAGAAGATTTCATAAAAAAATGGTTTGGAAACAATAAATCTACACCAAAAATAGTTCTAAGCCATCTTCGGAAAAATGAAGAAATGGATAAATTCATCAAAAATCCATTATTAACTACAACATTATGTGTACTAGCTGAAAATGGCTTAAATTTACCCACAACAGAAATAAGGCTTTACGAAGAAAGATTAAAGTTATTTACAGGTTATTATGACAATGTAAAACATATCACAACAAGGATATCTTCTTTGCCATCCTTACTTGAAAATCTTTCTCAAAAAATAGCATTCCATCTACATTCTCTAAATTTAAGAGAAATGGATTTGGAAGACATCAGTAAATATCTTCTAAAAAAATTAAAATATAAGTACACTGTAGATGAAATTGAAAAAGGTATTGAAGAATTAATTTCTCCATGTGAAATTTTAGTTCCAATGACTGGTAATAAAAATTATGGTTTTGGGCATCTAAGATTTCAGGAATATTTGACAGCCAAGGAAATTGCATCAAATAGAAAAATAGATTATTTTCAATATATCAAATCAGAGTGGTGGTATGGCCCCATCCTATTATATCTTAATATTAGTAATGATTTCGAATTTTTCATTAAAACATTAGGAGATAAAGGCCTAATAAATTCTCCTATCATAAATTTTATTTTCAATTCTATTAACAGTCCCATTGAATTTTTAATTTCTGATCTTATTGACAAATATAAACTTATAGCTACTGGAGGAATAAAAAATGATGATCATGATAACATAGAGGATCTCAGATTTTAGGATTTAACCCTAGCTAGATACTTTTTCCACTAATTAGAAAAAAGCATTCATTATTAAGAAAAAATAAATTCTTACATTTTTTAGTTTTCATAAAAAAGGTCTTCCGTTCAAATGGAAAACCTTTATATTATGTATAGTTAGAAATACTATTGCTTTACCAGTTCAAAGTAAGCCGTTACTTCAACATCTTTTGCAACACCGGCTCCTGTAGGATCATATTTAATTCCATAATCCAGGCGGTTCACTGTAAATTTCGTCTGAATCCCCATGACTTCTTTTCCGTCTTTATTTTTTGTAATTCCGCCGAATGTAACCGGAGCACTGATTTCTTTCTCCACTCCTTTCATCGTCAGCTTTCCTTTCACGATATAATTGTTGTTTTTATCTCTTGTCACGGAAGAACTTTTAAATTCAATAACCGGATATTTCGCCACATCAAAGAAATCTTCACTGATAAGATGTCTGTCTCTCATGTCCACTCCGGTATTAATAGAAGAAACACTTACAGAAAAGCTTAGATCGGCCTTATCCAGATTAGCACCGCTGGTGGCTGCTTTTCCGTCAAACTTATCAAACCTTCCCTGTACAAAGCTAATGCCCATATGCTTAATATTAAAGTTGACAGAAGAATGCATCTGGTCTGCTTGCCAGGTACCTTGTGCAAATGTGACAACACTTAAAAGCGCAAATACGAAAGATAAAAATACTTTTTTCATTGTAATGATATTTTACATTAATATTTTAATTGAATGAAGCTAAGATATGAAAGATATTTCTACTGTGCATGGATTAGTTTTTACTATTAAATCCATTTAAATTCTGAAAGAAAAATGCTTTTTTTATAACTTCGCAGTATGGCAAAACTGAAAACAGCATATTTCTGTCAAAACTGCGGAACCCAGTATCCTCAATGGATGGGACAATGTAAAAACTGTGGAGAATGGAATACCTTAGTAGAAGAAGTGGTTGAAAAACCTTCTCACAAAACGCCACCTTTTTCAAAATCCAAACAACATGTGATCAATATTGTTGAAGTGGAAACGAGTGAGGAACCGAGAATAAAAACGCCCTCCGAAGAACTGAACCGCGTTTTAGGAGGCGGAATCGTTTTAGGTTCTGTTACCTTAATTGGAGGCGAACCGGGAATCGGAAAATCTACACTTCTGCTTCAGCTTGCTTTGAAAATGAAGAAAAAAATCTTCTATGTTTCCGGGGAAGAAAGTGCTTCCCAGATTAAAATGAGAGCAGACAGACTTACCGATATTCAGAATCCGAACTGTTTTCTTTTCACCGAAACGTCACTGGAAAAGATCCTTCATGAAGCAAAGAAACTGGAACCTGATTTTATGATTATAGATTCCATTCAGACACTGCAGTCTCAGCTGATCGAAAGTTCTCCCGGAACTGTTTCCCAAATAAGGGAATGCTCCAATGAGATCATCAAATATGCCAAAGAAAACAACACTCCGGTATTTCTTGTAGGACACATCACTAAAGACGGACAAATCGCAGGACCGAAAGTGCTGGAGCATATGGTGGATGTAGTTCTGAATTTTGATGGCGACCGAAATCACCTTTTCAGATTGTTGAGAGCTAACAAAAACCGTTTCGGATCTACTTCCGAGATTGGGATCTATGAAATGGTTTCACAAGGATTAAAAGAAATCAAAAATCCTTCTGAAATTCTGATCACCAAAAAATTTGAAGAGCTTTCCGGTAACTCCGTTGCCGTAACCCTGGAAGGAAACCGGCCTATGCTTCTGGAAATTCAGGCATTGGTAAGTACAGCGGTGTATGGTACTCCTCAAAGAAGCTGCACCGGTTTTGATTCAAAGAGGCTGAATATGCTTTTAGCGGTACTGGAAAAAAGAGCGGGTTTTCAGTTGGGAGCAAAAGATGTTTTCCTGAATATTACCGGAGGGATAAAAACAGACGACCCGGCGCTGGATCTGGCGGTTATCGCTTCTGTTCTTTCTTCCAATGAAGACATTGCCATTTCGGAACATTACTGCTTTGCCGGTGAAATTGGATTAAGCGGTGAAATACGTCCTATAGCACAGGTGGAACAAAGAATTACCGAGGCTGAAAAACTGGGGTATGAAAAAATATTTGTTTCCAATCTTAATAAAATTCCAAAAAGAAAATTTGGGATAAAGATAGAAGAAGTGAGTAAAATTGAGGATTTCCATGAGAGGCTTTTTTAATTGTGAATGGTCAATTTTGCTGCGCAAATCAATCGTCAATTGAAATGAGGATAAAAAAATTCACAAGCGAAGCGAATTCACTATTCACTATTCACTATTCACTATTCACTATTCACTATTGTTCCCAACATTAGCATTTAATTCATACCTTTAAGTTATGAATTATCTGGCTCATTCTTTTCTTTCTTTTACCGACGGGCAGATCGTGGGACAATTTCTCGAAGATTTTATCCGTAACAGGGATCGTTTTACTTTCCCGAAAGATATTCAGGACGGAATTACCCTCCACAGAGCTATTGACACGTATACAGATTCCCATCCTGCTATTCATGAAGCCAAAAAAATATTTGCTCCTTTGGTAAGACTGTATGCCGGCGCATTTGTAGATGTTTCGATGGATCATTTTGTAGCCAGGGATCTTTCCCTGAATTCTCTGGCAGGATGGAAAGCTCATTCCCTTCGTGTTTACAGTGTTTTAAACGCCCATGAACAGTGGCTGCCAGAAAATTTTAAAAAGATGCTTGCCAAAATGGAGCAGGACGACTGGCTTTATAATTACCGTGAAGATTGGGGAATAAAATTCAGTATTCAGAATGTACTGAATAAAGCAAAATATCTTGATAAAGACATTCCTGTTTTTGAGGCCTTTTTAAATAATAAAGATCTTCTTCAGCAATGTTATGATGATTTTTTTCCTGATCTGCTCGCCCATGCGAAAGGAATCAACACATTACTTCAGCTGGAAAATTAATATTCTCAGAACTGTTTATAGAGATAACGGTTGGGATAGGTAAGTTTTTCACTGTTTCTTTGTCCGTTCACAATGATATGTACGATATTGATCTGATCATCAAAAAGGTTATAAAGAAAACTCACTGCTGTTTCTACTTTTTTAGGTGTGGCTACCGGTTCGGATTCCATAAACACATTCACAGATTCCTGGTCTTCTTCATAGCCTATATAGTTTACCTTCAGAAATTTGTTATCAGCTTTTAATTTGAAATATTCTGAACAGTATTTCTGTAAAGCGTCATTCAGTTTCGCTTTGTATTTTTCATCATTGAAATGAAAAGCTCCGCCATATTTTTTTCCCAGTCCGCTTTCCATATCATCAAGAAAGAATCTTCCCGTCACTTCAAATGTTCTGGATTTTGAGTTATAATTGATTTCTACAGAGCCTACGTGATAGGGATGCACAGCATCACTGCTTACAAAGCTTTGAAAAACGACTGTTAACAGTAAAAGAAATCCCCAAAAAAGTTTACCCGGCATATATTCTATTTTACAGCAAATATAAAAAAAGCAGCAGTTATAAAAACTACATGAGTAAAGTCCTAATAAACAATGGAAACATTTCTAAAGAACTTAGTCCCTTTATATGAAATGTTTACTTTTGCATGGAGTAATTTTGATTTCCATAATCGTGTAATTTTCAATAACACAATTATACTATCTTAATTTAAATTCAAAATATTTTAAAATAAGCAGCAAAATTCAACAATTACAATCTAAAATAATATTATTAATTCAATATCATTAAAATGCAGGATTTTTTATTCTATTTAAACCTTGGCTGGGAGCATATCATTTCTCTGGATGCCTTAGATCATCAGCTTTTTGTTCTGGCTTTGATTGCAGTTTATTCCTACAGTGACTGGAAAAAAATCCTGATTCTTGTAACAGCCTTTACTATTGGACATTCTATTACATTAGCGTTAAGTATTCTCGATGTTTTCAGAGTTCCTTCCGGCTGGGTTGAGTTTTTAATTCCTCTTACTATTGTTCTGACTTCCCTGGATAATATTATCATGAAAAACCAGAAACAAACATTGATGCGGGCCAATTATTACCTTGCCCTCATCTTCGGTCTCGTTCATGGAATGGGATTCGCCAACACGGCAAGAGTAATGATTGCAAAAAGCCAGAGCATAGCGTTACCGCTTCTTGGCTTCAATATTGGTTTAGAGCTGGGGCAAATTGTAATTGTTTTCGCGATTTTGATCGTTCTTTTTATTCTGCTCAATATTTTTAAAGTAAATAAGAAAGACTGGATCCTGTTTGTTTCCTCCGGTGTGTTTGCCTTATCCTTAAAAATGACTTTGGAAAGGATTCCTTTCTAAATTTGAAAAATTTTTATTATTTCAACTGCTTATTACTATCTTTGACATTATTAAATCACTTCGGTTATGAAACTAAGAGTTACACTTTCACTTTCACTATTGGCATATACATGTTTCACCGCACAAAATATTCAGAATAATCCGGGCAGCAATCACGGTAACAAGTTTGAGCAGCTGGGAACTATTCTGCCAACACCCAACATTTACAGAACAGCTTCAGGAGCTCCCGGTCACGGATACTGGCAGAACAGAGCTGATTATAATATTACCGCTTATCTGGATGAAGATAAGAGAAACCTTAAAGGTTCGGAAACGGTGACTTATTACAACAATTCTCCGGATGATCTGGATTATATCTGGCTGCAGCTTGATGAAAATGAACATTCAAGCATCAGAAATGCCGGCTATGATACTTCATCTGTAATTCATCCTTCAACAACGGATCAACAGCTTAAAACAGCAGAGCTGCCGGTGAAGGATAACGGCTATGGCGTCATTCTTGAAAAAGTAACTGATGCTTCAGGAAACACCCTGAAATATACGGTGAACAAGACCATGATGCGTATTGATCTTCCTAAAGTTCTGAAAAAGGGTGAAAAATTCGTTTTCAAAGTAGACTGGAATTACAATATCCCCAACAGAATAAAAATGGGAGGCCGCGGAGGTTATGAAAATTTCCCTGAAGATGGCAATGACCTGTATACTATGGCACAATGGTATCCAAGAATGTGTGTATACAGCGATTTCCAGGGCTGGCAGAACCACCAGTTTACAGGCAGAGGTGAATTTGCCCTGGTTTTCGGAGACTTTAAAGTTTCAATGAATGTTCCTTCCGATCATATTGTTGGCGGAACAGGAGAATGTAAAAATTACGATCAGGTATTAACTTCTGAACAGTTATCAAGATACAGAAAAGCTGAAAACGCCTCTGACCCTATTGAAATTGTAACATTGGATGAAGCTAAAAAAGCAGAGAAAAACCATTCAAAACAGAGAAAAACTTGGGTTTTTGAAGCGAAGGATGTTCGGGATTTTGCATGGACTTCTTCCAGAAAATTCGTCTGGGACGGAATGCGTGTAACCATTCCGGAAAACAACAATAAGGTAATGGCAATGAGCTTCTATCCAAAAGAATCGTATGGCCTTTACAGAAAGTTTTCCACAAAAGCTGTTGCTCATACCATTAAAACGTATTCAGAATTTACCATTCCCTACCCGTATCCAGTGGCACAATCTGTAGAAGCTGCCAGCGGAATGGAATACCCAATGATCTGTTTCAATTTCGGAAGAACCGAAAAAGACGGAACCTATTCTGAAGGAACCAAAAACGGAATGCTCGGAGTAATCATTCATGAAGTGGGTCACAACTTCTTTCCAATGATCATCAACTCTGATGAAAGACAATGGGCCTGGATGGATGAAGGTCTGAATACGTTCACAGAATATCTTACGGAAGAAAAATGGGATAATAAATTCCCATCCAAAAGAGGACCGGCATGGACAATTGTAGATTATATGAAACTGCCGAAAGATCAGCTGGAACCTATTATGAGCAACTCTGAAAATATTGTTCAGTATGGTCCCAATGCGTATTCAAAACCTGCTACAGGACTGAATATTCTTCGTGAGACGATCATGGGAAGAGAGCTTTTTGATAAAGCATTTAAAACGTATGCCAAAAGATGGGCATTCAAACATCCTGAGCCTGCAGATTTATTCCGTACCATGGAAGATGCCAGCGGTGAAGATCTTGACTGGTTCTGGAGAGGCTGGTTTTACGGCACCGATCCTGTAGATATTGCTATTGATAAAGTAACAGTAGCGGTTCCAAACCTGGAGACTGACCCTAAAGCAGCTGCTGAAGTAAAATATCAGGTTGAAAAGCCACTAGTAAACAGTTTTGAAGATCTTTCAAAAATAAGAAACAGAGAAGATAAGAATATTAAATTCTATGCAGATACTGATAAAGCAGTACAGGATTTCTATTACAGATATGACAGGGGCCAGGAAAAGGTGGATAATAACAAGGAATACACGATCAAAACAGAAGCCGGTCTTCCTTTAGACGCCAAGGATAAGGAAAAATTCAAAAATATTACAGGGTACCAGATTGATTTTGTGAACAAAGGCGGACTGGTAATGCCTATCATCCTTGAATTCACGTTTGAAGACGGCACCAAGTTATATGATAAATCTGCCGCGCAGATCTGGAGACTGAATGAGCAAAAAGTTTCCAAGACTTATTATTTTGATAAGAAACTGAAATCCATTCAGCTTGATCCAATGAAAGAAACTGCTGATATTGATACGACCAATAACTTCTGGAGCAGCACCGGATCAGGTACTGAAACTTCCAGATTCCAACTGTTCAAACAAAAACAGGAAGGAGGACCTGTAAGAGGAAGCTCAACCGGTAAGGTTAATCCGATGCAGGCCGCAGGAAAAAGTTAAAATCAAAAGGTTGTAACTTTTAAACAATACAGCACTACTTATTATTAAAAAGATCATGAGAACTATTCTTTTCCTTTTAATAATAAGCAGTGCTAATTTTTTTGCCCAAACTCTGCTGAGTCCGGAAAATGCGGGGATCAATTCAAAGCTGATACAGGATGAAACTTCTGAAGCGGTGTGGTATGCTGAAAATGCCGGTGCAAAAACAGAAATCGGAAGCATTATTACAGAGTTCAAAAAGCTGAACAAAACAGATCTTCTCATCAGAACCACAGTAAAACTGAGTAAGGCTCCGGATGCAAAATGGACTGATTCTACCCTTGTAAAAATATCGGATTTCGCTCCGGTTTATCATTCTTCCTACAACTCTATGAGAGATATGGCTCTCAAATCCGGTAAAGATAAAGTCACCGGATATTATCTTGATAAGAAATCCCAGAAAAAAGATATCATTGACCTTCCTGCAAGCCGGTATTTTGACAGCAGCAGTTATGCTATGCTGATACGGTTTCTTCCGCTAAAACAAAACTATACTGCCGAAATTTCCATATTTGATTACAACCCGAAATCTGAGAAAAAAGGGATCATGAAAGCTTACATTCTGGACACTCAAAAAACAGAATATAAAGGGAAGCCGGTATGGGCGGTGAAAACAAATGATGACATCAGCAGCAAAGCAACTACCACAACCTATTATATTGATGCTGCAACAAGAAAAATCATAAAGCAGGATATGGATATGGCAGGAAGAAAAATGTCTCTTGAAATGGTTCAGTAAATTATCATGGGTTAATAGCAACACCTGTTTTCCGTCTACAAAAAATATAACAACCTGGCTTAAAAAGCTTTATATTTGAATAATTACACACCATGTCAAAAACCTGATTGACTTTAAATGTTCAGGATTGTACAAATCAAAATATTTCTAACTATGAAAAATGCTAAATTATTAAGCAGAGAAGCTCAAAAATCTCTACTTGGCGGAATTGCTGCAGCCAGACTTGTATGCTGCGAACGCGACGAAAACGGAAAATGCACTTTATGGATCGGACCCGGACAGTATTGTCCTTAGTTCAATCATCTGATAACAATTTACAATAAAGCCGGAAAATTTCCGGCTTTATTTATGTTCTTTCATGGAGTGGAAATACATATATAAAAAGCATTAATACCTGATAATCAAAATTTTATTTAAAAAAATAACAAATTATGTCACCTGATAAGGAAAAAATATTTATATTTGATAGAAGACATAAAACACCAGATGTCAAAAACCCTGATTGACAATAAATGTTCAGGAAACCATACAAACAAAAAATTATTACTATGAAAAATGCCAAATTATTAAGCAGGGATGCTCAGAAATCTATCAATGGAGGAGCTGCCGGACGCTACTGCTGTGAATACAATTACAAAGGGCAATGTATCCTTTGGATCGGACCTGGGCAGTATTGCCCATAGATCAGTCCTCTCATAACAATATCATAAAGCCGGAAGTTTCCGGCTTTCTTATTTTTCTGCCAAATTTTCACATTCGGAAGTAAAAATCTGCCATTTCATCCATCAGCACCGCATGGCATACATTTAGAGAATTACAACTCAGAAATAATTAAAAAATTAAATATATTATGTCAGTAAACTTTAAACCATTGGCAGACAGAGTTCTGGTAGAGCCAATCGCAGCAGAAACTAAAACAGCTTCAGGTATTATTATCCCGGATACTGCAAAGGAAAAGCCGCAAGAAGGTACTGTAGTGGCAGTAGGTCCTGGTAAAAAAGATGAGCCTACAACAGTTCAGGTAGGTGATAAAGTTCTTTATGGAAAATATTCAGGTTCCGAATTGAAACTGGAAGGTAAAGATTACTTAATTGTAAAAGAAGCTGATTTATTAGGAATCATCGGATAATTTGTAAAAAGTAAAATGTATTCATGTAAAAAATGATATTTTCAGAATACAAAATCATTAATACAATAAAAAATTATGGCAAAAGAAATAAAATTCGATATTGAATCAAGAGACGCTCTAAAGAGAGGTGTTGACGCATTGGCTAATGCAGTAAAAGTAACTTTAGGTCCTAAAGGGAGAAACGTAGTGATTGAAAAATCTTTCGGTGCTCCGCACGTAACTAAGGATGGTGTTTCTGTAGCAAAAGAAATCGAACTTGAAGACAGAGTAGAAAACATGGGAGCGCAGATGGTGAAAGAAGTAGCTTCCAAAACTAACGATATTGCAGGAGACGGTACTACTACCGCTACTGTTTTGGCACAGGCTATCGTAAGAGAAGGTCTTAAGAACGTAGCTGCAGGTGCTAACCCAATGGATCTTAAAAGAGGAATCGACAAAGCAGTAACAGCAGTTGTTGAAAACCTTAAAGCACAGTCTCAGGCTGTGGGAGATTCTACAGACAAAGTAAAGCAAGTAGCTTCTGTATCTGCTAACAATGACGAAACAATCGGTGCTTTAATCGCTGAAGCTTTCGGAAAAGTAGGTAAAGAAGGGGTAATCACTGTAGAAGAAGCTAAAGGTATCGATACAACAGTAGATGTTGTAGAAGGTATGCAGTTCGACAGAGGATACCAGTCACCTTACTTCGTGACTAACCCTGAGAAAATGTTAGCTGAACTGGAAAACCCATATATCCTTTTAGTAGAGAAGAAAATTTCTTCAATGAAGGAATTGTTACCCGTTCTTGAGCCAATTGCACAAGGTGGTAAGTCTCTATTAATTATCTCTGAAGAAGTTGAAGGGGAAGCTTTAGCTACTTTGGTAGTAAACAAACTAAGAGGTTCTCTTAAAATTGCTGCTGTAAAAGCTCCTGGATTCGGAGACAGAAGAAAAGCAATGTTAGAAGATATCGCGATCCTTACAGGTGGACAGGTGATCTCTGAAGAGCAAGGTTTCACGATGGAAAACATCTCTTTAGATATGCTTGGAACTGCTGAAAAAGTAACGATCGACAAAGACAACACAACTGTTGTAAACGGTGGTGGTGACGAAGCGAAAATCAAAGGAAGAGTAGCTCAGATCAAAGCTCAGATGGAAACTACAACTTCTGATTACGACAGAGAGAAACTTCAGGAAAGATTAGCTAAGTTAGCTGGTGGTGTTGCTGTGTTGTATGTAGGGGCTGCTTCTGAAGTAGAAATGAAAGAGAAAAAAGACAGAGTAGATGATGCACTACACGCAACAAGAGCTGCTGTAGAAGAAGGTATCGTTGCCGGAGGTGGTGTTGCTTTAGTAAGAGCAATCTCAGCTTTGGAAAACCTTACAGGAATCAATTCTGACGAAACTACAGGTATCAAAATTGTGAAAAGAGCAATCGAGGAGCCATTAAGACAAATCGTTGCCAACGCAGGTGGTGAAGGTTCTGTAATTGTTGCTAAAGTAGCAGAAGGATCAGGAGACTTCGGATACAATGCTAAAACTGACGAGTATGTAAATATGCTTGAAGCAGGTATCATTGACCCTACCAAAGTAACAAGAGTTGCCCTTGAAAATGCAGCTTCTGTTTCCGGAATGCTTCTTACCACTGAATGTGTAATCACTGAAGTGAAGAGCGCTGAACCAGCTATGCCAATGGGTGGTGGAATGCCAGGAATGATGTAACGCAGCATGTCGCTGAGACCATTTAATATACTAACCGTTCTATTTTTATAGGGCGGTTTTTTGTTTTTTGATAAAATACGGTTTTCCGTAAGGAATTAATATTTCAATACTTTAACTTAGTCAAAAATACATTCTACCATTATCAATAAATAAGATATGTATTTTAAGTATATTTGAAATAAATCTAATAACAAACTAATCAAGATGGCAAAAAAATATCATTTTGAAATTCCTGATAAAAATATCTCGAAAAAAGAGATAAATAAAAACGCATTTGGAGAATCTGTTCCAAGAGATAATTATTCTGAACATGGCTTGTCATTAAAAAGCAGTAAGGAGCTATTTAAGGAACACGAATTTAGAAAAAAAGATCTACAGGTATTAAGTGATATTTTTCTACAAATCAGCACATTAGATGATTTAAAAATCAAAAATCATTCTTCGAAATTTGAAAACCTAGGGTTTAAATTAATATCCACTATTCCAGATAATCAATCTATTGGGAATTTTAAAATAAATAATGAAAAGTTTCAGGAGTTTGAAACTAAATTAGATGAATATATTTATACGGAAGAAAATAAATATAAAACTTATTTTGCTCCAATTGAGAATATTAAACCAATACCAGATGAAACAAAAGTAGTTAGTATAAATTTAGAATCTACAGAAAAATACAATATAATTATTAATTTTTTTAGCGGATTAAAATCAAATGAGATTTTTTCTCTAGAAAAACTATTAAATTCAGAATTTCACGACCGTGACTTAGAATATTCATTTTGCAATATTTCAAACAAAATAGTTTCAGTTAAATCTTACCTTAATGGAGAAGAAATAAAAAATATTTTAAATGAATTCAATTCAATTAAAGATATTCAATTAAATCTAGATTATTATGTTACAAATTGTATCAAAGGTGATAGTATAAATCATGACATTATAATAAGTCCTCCGTCTTCCAGTTCAGCGATTTGCATTTTTGACTCAGGAATTACAACTCAAGGCCCAATAATCCCAAGCTTTGTAAGACACAGAATAAATAGTTATCTTCCTTACGGTACAATTTCCCCTCAATATTCTCATGGAACTTTTGTTGCTAGTAGATGTATATTTGGAGATAATATTGAATATCAGATATCACAAAAAAAATTAGATCCTTATTGTTATGTAATTGATGTACCTGTTTTTGGAATTGACGGATCTGGTAATCTAATTGGTATGAATGATTTCGATTTAAGTAAAGTAATTACAGAAGTAATAGAATCATTACATACAGAAATTAAAGTTTATAATTTATCCTTAGGTAGCCCATTTTCTTTAACAGATAATTATAGATCACATTTAGCAAATACACTTGATATATTATCTAAAGAGTATGATGTGCTTTTTGTAGTCTCATCAGGAAATATTTTATCTAGCTTAGGTCAATATCCTGATGAACATTTTACCCATCCAAATGCTAGAATTGGCTCTCCGGCAGAATCTTTATTATCTTTAACTGTTGGATCAATTGCAAAATTCGATTTTGAAAGTTCTGTTTCAAAAAGAGATCATATATCTCCTTTTTCAAGAATTGGCCCAGGTACAGATGGAGGATTGAAGCCTGAACTTGTAACTCATGGAGGAAACCTAGTCTCCCCGTATGTGCTTGCCCCTTTTTCAAGAATTGCAACCTGTGGCTTTTTTGATGATGGAATCAGTTTAGCCTATGATAACGGAACTAGTTTTTCTTCACCTTTAGTTTCTAGATATTCACAAATGCTATTTGATTATTATCCCTTTGCAAATACTAATTTAGTTAAAGCTTTACTTATTCATTTTTCTGAAAAGAGAGAGATATTTGAAGATTTTGATTTTGATTATAAATTTACAGGTTTTGGTGAACCTAATATCAATAAAACGATATATGCAGATAATTCAGCAACATATTTATATCAAGGAAATTTAGATTTAGATAACTATGACTATGTTAAATTTAATATTCCCCATCAATTTGTTAATGATCAAGAATCAAAATTAAAACTAAAAATTACTATCGTATATAATCCTGAAGTTGATATCAACAGTCCGACAGAATATTCACAAACAAGATTATCTGTTAAACTTGTTAAAAATACAGGAAGGGGACATCGTGAAATAAGTTTGTCTGATTCAAATAATTATTTTAGACAATGGAGTCCTATACTACAATTCGAAAAAACATTTTCAAGGAACTTTATTGATGGCGAATGGGAAGTTGCTTTAAGGCTTTATACAAGGGGTATTATAGATCCGAATTATACACAGAGTTATGCTATTGTAATCGAAGTAATTGATGTGACTGGAAAAATAAATGTATATGACGAAATAAAGAATGATCAAACTTTACACTATAATTCATATGAAAATCTAGCTAATGATATAAATTACGCTTAACATACGTTATACAGTAAATTATGTAATAAATGCAAGTAAAGTAATTTCTTAAACAAGCTCCGAAGTCTTAAGACCCCGGAGCTTGTTTTTTTATTCTATTTTGAAATCGAATAATTCTTGAGGATGAACTTCCAATCCTTTAGCTAGTTCCTGTATTGTTGAAATTCTTAAATCAACTTCTCCTTTTTCAATTTTGCTGATATTACTGTGGTCTACATCACATTTCTGAGCTAACTCCCGATAGCTTAATCCCAACTTCTTTCTAAATTTTTCAACTCTTTTTCCAAAAGCTATTCGAAACTCAATTCTATCCATTGCAATACCATTATCAAAGCAATTTGGAAAGTTTACAATAAAAAACTGTAGTCGAATTAACCTACAATCCAAAAATTATATTATATTTGTATAATAAGCTACAATAAATGTAGCTTTGCGATACTTCAAAGAATATTAGAAGCTATTGCTTAGAACCTTGCTTTTGAAAACTGGTAATTTTTATGCACGCAAGATGATAAGCAGGAAGCTCACGACCTAGGCGTGGGCTCTCTTATCTGTGTGCAGGGTATACCAGTACCTCAAAAGCGGATATTGTAGAGTCTCATGCCGTTTTTATTTTCATGTCGTTCTGTTTTCTACAATCATCTTTTTCTAAGCCTGCTTTACAACATAAAGTATCATGATACGTACAATGGGGTGTACAATCCATTGCGGCTTTAGGGCTTTTAGAAAAACATAAATTCTCTCATATTCATTGGGCTTGTATGGACAGGAAGTTCAGGCGGACTTCATCCTTTACGGCCGGTAAAATCGTACAGTAAAAAAATACAAACTCATGAAAAAAACCAAAACAGACTTTCAATCCCGGCTTGGCAAAGGCCGGAAGAAGCATTGTGGCTTACAGCTGTTGGAAACCTATTTTCAGTTCAATGACCTTACAGCATCCAAAAAACAGCTAAACAACATTATGAATTATGCTCTCAAACGAAATAGCCGGATACAAGAAGATCCGTCCGTCATTCTTCATTTTTACCAGGCGATGCGGACATTCATCCGTGCAGGTTACTTCATAGCGATGAAGGAAAAGAAAGAGATCGTCAATATTCCGTTGGAAGAAGTCTCTCCATTAGTTCTTGGCCTGCTTTCTGAGAAAGAATATCAAAATCCTCTACTGGTCTTCAAAAAAGCATTCAAAGAATACAGCATGCAGGAGTTTGATTATTTTATATCCGGGATGGCCTATTTCACTTGGCGTATACAACAATCTCCCGGAAAGGAATATGATAAACCCATACATCCATCTGATCAAAATGCTGGATGCAGCGTACCTCGTTATTGAAAGAAGAGGGAAAAAATAAAGACAGCGTGTCGCTGAAACAATTTAATATACTCCCGTTCTATTCTATAGAGCGGTTTTTTATATTATATTTGACAGCTAACCATGATCTATGAAAATCAACTTTTTTTCTACCTTATATTTTTGGCTATTATTGATAGCTTTTCCACAATTTGCATTTTCACAATCGCCCGGCTTTACCATTCAGGATGTAAAATTTGAAAGTCAGGGCATCATTCTCGCAGGCTCAATTTTAGAACCTGAAAAACCATTAGCGGCAGTTGTCATTGTTCACGGATCTGATCCGGTAAAAAGAGAAATGGAGTTCGCAAAACGCCTTGCCAAAGAAGGCATTGCTGTACTCACCTATGATAAACGTGGTGTGGGAGAATCTGGCGGTGTGTATGTAGGGCCATCTGTCGGCACGAATAATATCGACACGGCTAATCTTACTTTATTAGCTCACGATGCCAATGCAGCCGTAAAAACATTTCAATCCTATTTGAAAGATAAAAAAATACCCATTGGATTAGTTGGCTTCAGTCAGGCAGGATGGATCATCCCGATTGCTGCAAGCAAAAATCCACAAATTGAATTTATGGCTTTATTTAGCTGCCCTACCATTACAACGTTAGAACAACTTCGATTTCAGTTTTATACCAATGGAAACAATAATTTCTGGGAAAATCATACAGAAGCAGATGCCATTGAGCATACCAGAAATGATCCGGACAGGTACCAATTTGTGGCAACTGACCCAAAAACCTATCTGAATACACTTTCCATTCCAGGGCTTTGGCTTTTTGGCGAAAAAGATATACAGATTCCGGTAAAGCTGTGTATAGAACAATTGAATTCACTTAAAGTTCAAGGCAAACCTTTCGAATATGCTCTTTTTTCTAAACTGGGGCACAACACTTCTTCCGGCAACGATACAGCACCTGTTGATATTGCTTTACAATGGATAAAGCAGAAAGCTTTGAGTATTAGAAAAAATAAAGCTTCAAAATAAAGCATCTGTTCACATGCTTAAAGCAGATCTGAAGTGAAGAGCGCTGAACCTGCGAGGTGGAATGCCAGGAATGATGTAACAACGGGTCGCTAAAACAATGTATATATTAACCGCTTTGCTTTTGCATGGCGGTTTTTTGTTTAGAATGAAAAAACAGCGAATCAGCAAAATCTACAACAGCCGTTTCAATCAATTACTAATTTTATTGTTATTCATCTTTACGTCTCGCAATAAGCTTTATCTTTAACAAAAAATAAACTAATAACCTAAAGAATGACTTTCACTAAAACAATTTTCACATTTTTAATTATCCTTTTATCATTAACCACAATTTTTGGACAAGAGTCTAAACACAAAACCAAAATCCTATTAATCGGGACCATTCACTTCGAAACCCCTCATTTAGATGCTTTTGAACTAAAGACTGACAATTTTTTAGATCCGAAAAGACAGAAAGAACTGGAAGAACTCACCGAAGTTTTAAAACGGACAAATGCTGATAAAGTGATGATAGAAAAACCATTGAATCAGCAAAAGCAAATTGATAGTCTGTATAATGCCTATTCCAAAAACAAGTATACATAAACGGTTTCTGAACGAGAGCAAATTGGTTTTAGATTAGCTAAAAAATTAAATTTAAAACACATCAATTCTGTAGATATTTTTTATGGAATGAAACATGACAGTTTGGTTTCTGTTACTGCTAAAGAAAAAAATCAGTTATATCTCTTAAATGAATTAGGGACTACAGCAAAAAACTTTATGCTTGAAATGGATCGTGTCACACAACAAAATTCAATAACCGGAATACTGAAATATATCAATACAAAAGAACTATTGCAGAAAAATTTATCCTTGTACTTAAAATATATTGTAAAAGTGGGTGCTGGAGACAATTACATTGGTGCGGAATCAGTTTCTGATTGGTATCTGAGGAATTTAGCCGTTTACGCTAATATCATTACTCAAATAGATCCCAATGACAAATACGTTATCCTCATATTTGGACAAGGACATATTCCTATATTAAAACACCTGCTGCAGAACAATGACGACTTTGAAGTCGTTGAAGTAAATAGCGTACTAAAATAAACTGCTACCAACAATTACAGTTTAAAAATACAGCTTCTGTTTCCGGAATGCTTCTTACCACTGAATGTGTAATCACTGAAGTGAAAAAAAGGAACCAGGTATGCCAATGGGAGATGGAATGCCAGGAATGATGTAACGGTCAGCGACCGTGGCAGATTAATATACTAACCGTTCTACTTTGTAGAGCGGTTTTTATTAAATTATGGTTTCCGTGATGAATATTAGTAATTTAAATTAGTAGAAAATCTAAATTATAAAAATAACGATATATTTACATCGTTTGAAACAACAATCTGATCTCATTCAATTTAACAAATAATATCGATAAAAGATACCATTAACTGAAGCAGAATCAGTGGAACTTCTTGAACAAACTTATTTGAAATAAAACAAAACTAATAACCTCCCTTCATGAAATTCTATACTTTAATCGTAGGAATATTCTTACTGTTTTCCAATTGTACAAAAAAAGACCAATACCGTGTCGGCCAGGAATGGAATTATAAAAACCGCCCTACGGAAAAAAGCTCAATCCTTAAAATCCTAAAGATTGAAGAATATCCTGAAACCGGAAAAGTGATTCATATTTCCATCAGTGGATTGAAAATTAAAAACCCTGCCAGTCCTACAGGTTTTGCAGAATATTTCAGCCATATTCCCATATCAGAAGAAGCTTTGAACAAAAGTGTCACTAATCTGAAAAATGAAACCGGAAAAAAACCGGATTCCCTTGAAATGGACGGATATTCTTACTGGAAAAGAGAATTCGATAAAGGAGAGGCCGGGATATTTACCATTCCCGTTTCTGAGATTGTAGGAATAATGGAAAAATCTATTGTTGCAGGAGATTATACTAAATAAATGTTACCACTCTGTAAGATCTCCCGACTTAAAAAAATGATCTCCTATTCATCTTTTTTGTAAATTTAATTCATTGAAAAAGTACTTTGTCCTATTCACTCTGCATTGGACTTTCAATAAAGTCTCATGGCACATTACAAATGCTTTTTCATTAGCAGAAAAATAAACAATACCAAAAAAATATGGCAAGAATCAATTCAGCACTCTATGATAATGGTCCGGATTTAATTGATAGTCTTGAAGTAGATGACCATCCTGAAAAGTATGATAAAGAAAGATTTAAATGCCCCGAATGCCTTGTAAAAATTCAATATAACAGTGGAGTACATAAACTTGATCCACATTTTAAAAATTGGCCCAATATAAGTCATAAGGAGGATTGTGAAATTGAAAAACTTCAAAGCTTACAATCACAAAATGATAATCACAATATCCAGCGATTAACATCCACTATTCTTCCCCGAGCAGAAAGATTACAAAAATTCTCTACACCACAGGAAAAACAAAAAATTATCAGACGATATTTAGGCAGAAGAAGTCAAATATTTTTGAATGCTTTGATCTCCATTCAGGACTTTGATCATAAAGCAATATTTATCCGAACTGAAGACAGGCAGAGTATTCCTATTGCAGATTTAATTATGAGACAGGATCAGATTGTTCAAAAGCTTGATCTTGATAATAAACCATTCATCTGCATTCTTAGAGGATATCTAACAACTAAAATAGATATAGGAAACAATATTAAAATACCATTGACCTATGGAGGTAAATATCAAAATAAACACAAATTTGATATTTTTATACCAAGCAGCTTCAAGGAAAAAAATATTAATAAAATAAATCAAATAGAAAAATCATTGGTTTACTGCTATGGCTTAGCCGAAAAAAACGAATATGGATATAAAATGGATTTATATTCTATAACTCATCAAATCTCAAAGATTCAATAAACATTCCCTGTGCAAAGTTTCCCGATTTGAGTCAATAAAATTAATCACTCGAAGTTACAAAATCAATATGATAATCAATTATACCAAACACTAAATCTCAACACCCTTGAAAACAAAATTATTATTCCTGTCATTTTTGGGCTCACTGCTTACCCATGCACAAACGCTTCAATTTAAAAGTCTCGCCAATATGTCAGTAGGCAGAGGTGCTGCAACCAGTGTCATTGTGGACGATAATATCTATGTGAGCAATGGATATCAGGAAAGCGGAGGCAATGCCAATTATATTGAAAAATATAATATTACTGATAATAAGTGGAGCCTTCTCAATGCTACGCTGAGTCCCAAAAAATTTGCTAATTCGGAGACTTACGATAATAAGATTTATATTTTTAATGGCTGGGGAAACAGCCATCTTGAAATTGTAGACCTCGAAACCTATAAGGTAACGAAGGGAGCTGTTAACCGCTCCTATACAGGGAATGCAGGTTCTGCTATCCATAACGGAAAAATATATGTGTTCGGCGGCAGTGGACTGAACGGCGCTGCAACCACTGCATTTTCTAACAGGTTCCAATATTATGATATCGCTTCAGATACATGGCATCCATTACCGGATATGCCTACCGCCAGAGAAGCTAAGGGTAAAATTGTGAATGATAAACTGTATGTCATTGGAGGCTTTAACGGCACTTCATCCCGCCTGATCAATATCTACGACATCAACACCAGTCGCTGGACCGATCAAATTACGATGCCAGCAGGGATATCCGGACATTCATTAGCGGTATCCGGTAATAAGATTTTTATTGCCGGAGGTTATAATAATCAGACTTTTCTGGCCTATTTTGATACGACAACCCATAAATTCCATCAGCTGTCATCAAATATGATTCCCAGAAGACACGCTGCCGCAGAAGTCTATAACAATAAATTATACATCATCGGTGGAAGCACAACATCTGTAACCAAATCAGCGATTAAAAGCATACAGGTGGCTGATATCAGCGATAGTACACTCGCCAATACAACCAGTGAGAACCGTATATTGGAAACAAAAGTCTATACCAATGCAGCTAAAGACGGTTTTATCATTAGCAATAAAAATAACAGCAATCAATTTGAATTTACCGTTTATTCCACAGATGGAAAGCAGATCAGCAAAGGTTTTGCGTACTATAATAAAACGATAGATTTATCTAAAGTACAGCGCGGGACTTATATTTTCAGTTATAAAAATGAAAAAGGAATTTTACAGCAGATTAAAATTTTCAGGTAATAGGTTTCAATCTAATTGCCCCTATCTTGTTAATCATATCCCATTTTCATCTAATCTTCACATGATTACGTAAAGGAATGCAGCTATTTCCTGAAAATAATGAGCCGCTACCTGATAGAAACCTGATCAGTGAAGAATTGAAACAGAAGTTAGAGAGAAACGTGAAAGATAAGTCTCCATTTTTTTACTTTCAACTTTCCCTTATATTTGTTTCAATAACGGTCTGATCAATGATGACGGCATAAACCAAAAACAAAATATGGCAACTAAAGAAGAATTCTGGGACAGAAAAAAGAAATTAAATGATGACTTTTTTGTAATGGGCTCTGTGGCCAAACCGGCAACCGAAGAACAAATTACAAAGTATGAAGAAAGTACGGGTTTTACGTTCAGTGAAGATATTAAAGATTTCCTGACAACATTCGGCTCCTTAATTTTTGAAGTTAAAGAAGAAATATGGAAGCGGCCTCAGGAGTTTGATGTTCTTCCGGCCTGGAAATTCGGATACGGCTTTTTTGTATATGGCCTTTCGCAGGATGAAGAAATGCCTTCATGGATGGGTTTTGAGGAAAAGCATGAGGAAGCTCTTGAATACCGGGAAAAGCCATTGGGGCAGTTATTTTTTAAACGCAGCGGAAATCTGTACAGAGCCTATACCGACAACGGCATCATCAAAGTTGAGTACGACAAATATGACGAGGAAGATTACGATATATTTGAAGGAAATATTTATGATTTCCTGATAGAGGAAATTAACAAATTAGAAGAAGATTATAAAGAATATATCAACGAAGAAAAACCCTGATCTGAATGAAAAAAGCATTTGAATTTCTCACCCAATTAAAAGACAACAACAACCGCGAATGGTTTGCCCGGCATAAATCCGAATATGATTCAATTACAAAAGAAAACAAAGTTCTTTTTACTCAGATCTATAATGAGCTTCAGGAACATGATCAGCTCAAAGGGATTCATATTTTCAGGATTTATAATGATGTACGTTTTTCCAAAAACAAAACACCCTATAAGACCAATTTCGGGGTGGGATATTCCCGTTCGAAGCCCATGCTGAGAGGTGGATATTATATTCAGCTGGAACCGGGCAACAGCTTTGCAGGAGGTGGATTTTGGGGACCTGAAGCCAGCGATTTACTTCGTATCCGTAAAGAATTTGAAATCAGCACCACAGAAATAGAAAAAATTATTTCTGAAGAAACCTTCATAAAATATTTCGGAGAGATTAAAGGAGATTCCGTAAAAACGGCACCACGAGGTTTTGATAAAAATCATCCGGCCATAGATCTGATCAGAAAAAAACAGTTTGTAGTCATGAGAAAATTTACTGACAGGGAGGTTTTATCAGACAATTTTCAGAAAGAAGCAATGATGACCTTGCTGGCCATGCGTCCTTTTTTTGATTATATGAGTGAAGTGCTGACAACGGATCTGAACGGGGAACCTTTATTTTAAACCGGTACTTATAAATACGGACTTACCAACTTAAAACCACACACAAATTATATGTCGAACGCCGAAAATCTGATCCATGAAATTGACACTTTTCTGGAAAAATCGATGCTCAAAACATCCAGGATTACAAAAGAAGAATTAACAGGTTTTATAGAAGAAAAATGGAGGGAAGCTGATGATGAAAAATACAATATATATCAGGCCTACATTATCATCAGCCGTATGATTAATGAGTACATCCAGGTAAAAGACTTTGATAATATGGCACGGTGGCTGACGTTTTCCGACCGTCATACCGCTTCACAAAACACCCCTTCCTATATCCTGCATTATTACGCAGGAGAATGCTGTCTTGAATGTGGCAATGAAGAAAAGGCACTGGAATATTTCAGGCTTTCTTATGCCGAAAACCCGGATTATATTTTTTCAAGAGCTCCGTTTTGCTATGAGTTTTTCAATCGGCATCTTGAAAGCCCGAGGGAATTACCTGACAGGACTGAAGACAGTGATGAATATCCTGACCTCAGTATTGAGCTGGATTGTTGGAAAACCTTTTTCAATACAGAAGATAACGAATTCCGGTACGAGCTTTTTGATGAAGAAGATGATTACCTGTACGAGCCTACCCTCGAACAGCAGAACGGCTTGGATTATCTGAAAGAGAATCAGGAAAAAATCCTGAAAAACATATTAAATGAGCTCTTGAAGCAATATCCGGAACTGCAGCAAACCTACGGTTACCAGGAAGGAGACAAACGTGATTTCATGCCTGACATTAACGATATATCCGGATTTTCTGATCTTTTATCCCCTACCTGTTTTTATGTTACTTCTGTGGTAAAAGACGGCTATCCGTATATTGGTTTCGGTTTTACCTGCTCATGGGACAGTGAACACGGACTGGGAATAATGACCTGCAAAGACAGGATTGTAGAAACAGGCGGTGCAGAGGTTGCATTTAATACCTGGGCCGCTGAAGAAGATCTGTAAATCCGTTTAGGAAGGAGTTACACGCTTTTTATTGTCATCATTTCAGCTTTAATGACCGGAATATCTGCACCCTCCTGAATTCCTCCAATTACAGGGATTATTGGAATGTTAACAGGATATACCAGATGAAGAAAACAGAAAAAGATATCATTTAAATACCGAAATTTGTTTTGTATTCCTTAATTTTCAACTTAAACTAACACATGAAAAAGATAATACTTGATCTGGCCACCAGCCTGGACGGATTTATTGAAGGGCCTAACGGAGAAACAGACTGGTGCATCATGGATGATGATATGGATTTTAACGGGTTTCTTTCGGGAATAGACACTATTTTTTACGGAAGAGTGAGCTATGATGCTTGGGGAAATTATCAGCCGGAAGAAAATGCAGGTCCGGAAGAACAAAAACTTTGGGAAGCGGTTCATTCAAAAAATAAATTTGTTTTTTCCAGTCAAAACAGGGAAGATGAAAATGCTGTTTTTATCAGTTCTGACATTGTGGATAAAGTCTCAGAAATAAAAAATCAGGGAGGAAAGGACATCTGGCTGTATGGAGGTGCAAGTTTAATTAAAACTTTTATTCAGCACAATCTTATTGACACCTACAGAATATCCGTACATCCGATTGCTCTGGGGAAAGGGAAACCTCTTTTTGAAGATATAAAGGAAAGAGTACATTTAAAATTGGTTAAAACCCATGTTTTCAGATCTGGTGTAGTACAGCTTATTTACGAATCCTAAGCTAAAAATTAACAACCATAAAATCGGTATTTACAAAGTAAAAAACACACATTTCCAAACCGTTATATTTTCTATAACGGTTTTTATTTGAGTATCCGTCACTATATTTTATTATTTTTATATCACACAGAATCAAATCACAAAATATAATCTATGCCCCATTTTATTATAGATTGTTCACAGGATATTCTTGAGCAGAGAACACCTGATGAATTAATGGATGCCGTTTATGAAGCGGCTGATGCAACAGCTCTGTTTGCTCCCAATGATATTAAAGTCAGGCTTCAGCCTTATCAATATTATAGATTAGGTGCAAGCAAGAAAAATTTTTTGCATGTGTTTGGATATATCATGGAAGGGCGCACTACCGAACAAAAATCTGAACTTTCCAGACAGATCAACACACAACTCTCAGAATTACTGCCTGATATCTCTTTTCTTTCTATAAACATTAGTGATTTTGAAGCAGCAACTTACAGCAACAAAGCGCTCATTAATCCTGAGAATACGAATAAAGACCGGCATTTCGGATTATAACACTTTCTTTTACCCCAATAAATAATTAATATTATGAGCTTAAAAACATTAGTCAATAAAACCGTACAGTACAACAACTGGGTAGTCAACAAATATATTGACTGGTTATCCACAAAGTCTGACGAACAGCTGAATCAGGAAACGATTTCAAGTTTTCCGACTATTTTAAAAACATTACACCACATCTGGCAAACTCAGGAATACTGGTGGAGTCATATTTCTGAAAAGAATGATTTTGATTTTACTAAAACTACAGAAACCACCAGCAAAGAAGATGTTTTCAATGCGATAAGAAACAATTCACAAATGCTGGTAGATTATGTGGAAAGCTTATCTGAGGAAGATCTGTCAAAAAATGTAAAGATAGAATCCCAATGGTTTCAGTGTGATTTTTCAAAATATGAATATATTCAGCATGCTATTCTGCATGGAACATATCACAGAGGACAAATTGTAACAATGGGAAGAAATATCGGTATTACGGATGCCCCGATGACTGATTTTAATTTCTGGAATATTTATAAAGATCAGAAATAAAACATTCAATTTTGTGGATAAGTCTGAAAGAGAATTTCAGAGTATCAATTGACATTATTTTAAATTACTGATTTCAAACAATTTAAATTAAAAAATACTAGTTATCCACTTATTTAATTATTTGTGGATAACTTTTCATTTCTAATTTCTCTCTGTGGATAAACTATGGATAAGTTTTCCAACCATTGAAACAAAGCTTGTAAACAGCTGTTTTTATTTAATTTACAAGACTTATTAATTTTCACACAATTTCCACAATAGAAAATTGTGTTGATAAGTTATGTGGATAACTTATTCACACTTTTTTACAGTTTTACTTCTCAAATAATGAACAAACATTCATTATTCATTATAAATATTTTTTATAAATTGCATTAAAAACAAATCACCAATAAAAGAAATAAAATATATAACTAAATTATATTCAATAAATTAAAAATAAATTAACAAAAAAAGACATCCATATTGGTACATTTTATTTACCGTTCCTAAATGCTCAATTAAAAAATCAGCAAACACAAACCTGCAGGTATCCGCAAATGTTATTATGCACTATGATGAAAAGTTATCCACAACTGAAAAATAAATTTAATAACCGAATAAACCCTCATTCAAATGACAGCAACCGACATCAAAGAAAACATCATCCCCTATCTTGGGGAAACACCACCTTACATGTCTATCCCTGAAAATATACTTTTCCGCGATCATACGATTGAAACAGAGATAAGAGACTGGAACTTTGAAAATGAAAATTTCTCCGATCTGGTAAAACTCATATTTTCATTGGGAAGTCTCAGCCTATACAAAATCCTCAATGATGAAACCAGAGAGAAAATTTATTTCCTGGGTGAAAAAATCAGAATCAGAAAAGTATCCTACAGGGAACCCACCTCCATTACAATTACCAGCAAAAGCATTCTCGAGTCAAACAGAAAAGGAAAAACCCATACTCATATAAAAGACAGCTATTCCGGAGAACTGCTATATTCCGCAGAGCTGGATTATTATATTATCACAAGAGCAGCATTCGAACTTTTTTATAAAGATATTTACAGCACAGTTCCGGTAGAATATCATGACAAAAATCTCCCGCAAAGTGAAATCATCTACACAGAAAATTCTCAGCACTTTATTATTTCAACGGAACCTTTTACGCCCAATCAGTGTAAAGGACATTTCGAAAACTATCCCATTGTACCTTTTGTATATATAACCAATTGCATTTTGAAGGAAATATTCAATTTTCTCACTACTGGATCCCGTTACGAAATAGAAAGTTTTGAAGCCTATGCTTCCAATGCGCTCCCAACGGGAATAACTTTTCGGACCGAGGTTTTTCACCAACAGTATTTGAAGAATCTGTTTTATTTCAAATGTGAGATAAAGGATACTTCCGGAAACCCCTATGGTGTTATAATTTTTAATATCAAATCCAAAAAATAAATCGTAAAGTAAACACTGCATCATTGTAATGTTTATTTTTACGTTAACATAAGACCTTCTTATTTACAAGACTTTTTGTAAATAAGATTAAAAAAATACACTAATACATATAATTTAAATGGAAAAATACACGATATCGCCAGACAGCCAGAAAATTCATTATAAGGAATCCGGAAGCGGAAATACAACATTGATTTTCATTCACGGCTGGCTTGGTAATACTGAATGGTGGGCAGACCAGCAGGAATATTTCAAAACAAAGTATCATATTGTTCAGATGGATCTTGCAGGACACGGAAAATCAGATTCTTCCAGACAGGAATGGACGAGTGCAAACTATGCAGATGACATTAAAGCAGTTGCTGAAGCTGTTAATTCCCAGGAAATCATTCTTGTGGGACATTCTATGTCCGGAGCTTATGTGCTTGAGGCGTCATTAAAAATTCCACAGGTAACAGCCTTGATTCTGATTGATACATTGAAAAACTTAGACGAAGCTTTTACAGAACAACAGGCAGAAGAAGTTTTATTCTCACAGTACATGGCTGATTTTAAATATGCTGTGGAAAACTTTCTGCCTCAATATCTGTTTGTTGAAGAAACACCTTCTGATGTAAAAGAAAGACTACAGCATGAATTTCTTCAGAATAAGCCTGAACTGGCGATCAATCTTCTCAGACCATTATATAAAACTGATTTCAATACCATCGCCAAACAGGTCCAGATACCTGTAATTGCTATCAATTCTGATGCTTCTCCTACTGATTTGGAAGCGAACCGCAGATATTTGAAAAACTATCATTACGCTATCATTGAAGGAGTTGGCCATTATCCTATGCTGGAAAAACCTCAGGAATTCAATGCTATTCTTGATGGAGTCATAAAAAAACTGATCTAAATTGTTTAACATGCACAATAACAGGATTTTCGCAATGTCTTTTGCCAGTATCTATCCCCATTATATTCAAAAAGCAGAGAAAAAGGGCCGTACCAGAGAAGAGGTACATGAAATTATTTTCTGGCTGACAGGATATAACGAAAAAGAGTTACAGGAAATAATCGATAACAAAACTGATTTAAAAACGTTCTTTGAACGGGCTCCTCGCATCAATCCGAATGTCTCATTGATCAAAGGCGTCATTTGCGGATATCGTGTGGAAGAAATAGAAGATGAACTGATGAGAAATATCCGGTATATGGATAAACTGATTGATGAACTGGCAAAAGGAAAGAAGATGGACAAAATTTTGAGAACAGCTTAAAACTTTGAAAAGAAACAATACTTACCCGTCATAAAAATGAGCCCTTTGAATGGCTTATAAAATCTGAAAAATATCTTTTTCATTTCAAAAAACTTCCCGAAATTAGCAGCCTGTGCGTTAAATACTACTCAATGAAATAAAAATTTAAATTACAACATACAGCAAAACTTAGTATAAGTTTTCTTCGGGGCAGGGTGAAATTCCCTACCGGCGGTTACAGTCCGCGACTCCTTTCTCCGGAAAGGACTGATCTGGTGAAATTCCGGAACCGACAGTTAAAGTCTGGATGGGAGAAGAAAATGAGATGACCAATAAGATTCCTTATGGACTCTTGTTGTGTTGTATTTCATTTCCATGTACCGAAGACTATTTTAACTTTTAAAAGTAAAATAACATGGAAAAATTATTAGAACAATTCGGAGCCAGCTCCAGAGAACGTGTAGAAAAAGCACTTCAGACATTACAACTGGGAAAAGGCATTCTTTTAGTAGATGATGAAAACCGTGAAAACGAAGGCGATATCATCTTTCCCGCTTCCACTATTACAGAACAGGACATGGCACTTCTGATCCGCGAATGCAGCGGTATTGTCTGCTTATGCATTTCTGAGGAAAAAAGCCGCCACCTCAACCTCCGTCCGATGGTGGAAAACAACAATTCAAAAAATCAAACTGCCTTTACAATTTCCATTGAAGCCAGAGAAGGTGTGGAATCAGGTGTTTCAGCAAGAGACCGCGTAACAACGATCAGAACAGCTGTGGCATCAGATGCAAAGGCAGACCATATCGCAAGCCCGGGCCACGTTTTCCCTCTGATCGCCAGAAAAGGCGGTGTATTTGAAAGGCGCGGCCATACAGAAGGAAGTGTAGATCTTGTAAAAATGGCTAACCTGGGTGACGATGCCGTACTTTGTGAGCTGACCAATGAGGACGGTTCTATGGCAAGACTCCCTGAAATTGTGGACTTTGCCATCAGAAAAGGAATGAGCGTCGTAACCATTGAAGATATTTATACTTACCGTAAAATGGTGATGAGCAATTAGACTTAAATAATTTTAACGCACAGAACCGCCTGCTGATCATACCAGCAGGCGGTTTTAAAAAAAATTCAATTAAAAACAAATTAAATTATCATTTGAATACTATTTTTTAATTATTTTTAACAAAAATTTCTGACTATGAAAAAATCTTTACTCCTTTTATTAGGAGCATCTGCCATGTTTTCCGCGCAGATTACGCTTACAAAAGCAGCCAATGATCCTATTGCTGGAAACGTTATTAATTACAATCATGTAACAGGAGCTGTAAACAACTCTGCAACAGGGGCTAACACTACATTTTCAAATGGAGGTCTTACGATGGGAATTCCATCACAAACTACCTATTCAGTTCCCACTTCTACTGAAACAGCAACCTTTCCTGGTTCTACTATTAAAATGGTAGACGGAGCAACAACCGTTTATTATAAAGCTTCTGCTACTAAACTGGAAATCACAGGAATTGTAAACCCACAGGCAACTTTAAACTTTACCGTGGATAATGGTACTTATATCAGTTACCCACTTACTTACGGACCAGCCCAAAATGACACCGCAAAAGGAACTTTCTCTTCATCTTCTGCGAACGGATTGTTCAGCGGGACAATGACTGCACTTGCTGATGCATATGGGACGCTGATTATAGGTAACCAAACATACAGCAATGTCCTCAGAGTAAAATACACTCAGAACTTTAACCTGTATTCATCTTTTGATATTATATATGCCAACCCTATCGGAACGCTTACCAATACGGCTTATGCTTATTATGATGCTTCTCACAGATATGCACTGTTAAATTCTACAAGCGGAAATATCAGTGTTCCATTGTTGAGCATCAATCAGACAGTAGCTACTTCACTGGCTTTAAGTGAAACATTTCTGGCAACCGGCAATGCAGTAAAAAAAGAAAATTTAGTGGTTTATCCTAATCCTGCACAGGACTTTATCGGTTTCAAAGGAAATACGGATAACTATTCAAAAGCAAACATTTACAGTCTGGATGGCAAACTGGTAAAAACTTCAGATGTAAAATCCGGAAACATTCCAATCTCAGACCTTCCGCCGGCATCTTATTTCATTGAGATCCGTGGAAAAAATACGACAGAGACAAAGAATACAAAATTCATCAAGAAATAATAAAAACAGAATCCCCGCTCCTACAAGTGAGCGGGGATTTTTTTTGGCAGGGAAGCTGAAGGTTGGAAGCTATTTCAGTCTAAGAATAATAGAGTTTAATTTTTATTCTATTTTATAATCTGCACAATGTAAACTCCCATCTTCCAGCTTTCCTTTCCTCTCCTAGAACCAACTCTTAAAAAGTAGCAGCAGGAGCTGTTTCATTATTAAGCTTTCGCTGAATTTCTGTCTTCTTCCCTTTGGAAAAATCATAACTCAGCCCTAATACAAACATTGATTTATTGTTCATAATCTGAGTATGAACCTTATAATCTACCAGGCTCTCGGGTAAACTTTTCGTTTTGTATTCTGAAGGCATTCCTATCCAGTACATTCCTGTGGAAAAAGTCCAGTTCTTATGTTTATAACTTAGAAAAATATTATTCTGGTTTTCATTGGTATTCAGGAAAGCACCGCTAAGACTATACACCGGAACATTGAACTGATACTGAACTGAGAAAGATTTATATTCCGAAGAAAGCGAAAAGTAATTTCCTAAATAATCATTTTTGATCAAAGCACCCGTACTTGTTCTTACCGTTTCAGAAGTTGGTGTGATCACAGCTTTTATCACAAACAGATTATTCCCGAAAGGTTTATAGGATCCTGTAAGCTGTACTCCATATCGCTGTCCGCTTTTCCCATTTTCATAAGTCAGTGCATAACCTCCCAATATATCATCCTGAACGTAATACTGATTGATTACCCTGTTAGTATACCGGTAAAACAAACCTGCATTAAAATCAAAATATTTATTATTAAAAGAATAGGTCAGGTTATTAGAAAATACCTGCTGGGACTCCAAATAAGGATTTCCTCTTTGAACAATATTAGGAGCCAGCTGCACCACATTGCTACTCAAAGCATTACTCCATGGGGTTACCGGATTATAACTTGCTGTAAAACGAAGATTCTGATTGCCTTTCATCTGATACGCCAGAATAACCTTCGGGGTAAAAGTCCATTCATCAAAAGTACTTTCTGCACTCTTGTTGTGAATATTCGTAAGGCCTGCTCCGATGCGGTAACTGAATTTATCTACTTTTCCGGCAAATTCCGTATAAAAATACTGTTCCAGATAATTAACACTGTATTGAGAATATCCGGCGAGATTATTCAAATCATTGGAAATAGAAGATCTTGAAATACGATATCCGGATGAAAGTTTTCCTGCCTTAAAATCATGGGTGTGCGCCAGCTCGCCAACAAGACTTGTCTGTTTTGCTTTCAGCATCATATCATTATCATATACCGAAAGTCCGGAACCCACGATCCATTCGCTGGCTGTTTCCGAAGTATTTGTTGTATAATGAGATCCTACTACATTAATACTTACCTCATCTTTTTCACCCATCTTTTTGGAATAATAAAGATCCAGCTTAGGAATCACGTAATCCGAACCATTATTTTTAAACATAGCATGTTCTTCTTTCAGATTATCCTCCGTAAAAACGCTCTGCCCTATTCCTTTTGAAAACCTGCTGAAAATATCCATATTCAGTTTGGCCTGAAAAGCATAATCATCAGGAACAAGCCTGGTATAGCGCAATGCAACATTCTGAAAAGTATATCCGAAATGATCCGTTCTGTTTTCGTCAGAACGGTAATGCTTTCCGTTCAGCTGATAATCATAAATGCTGTTCACCCTTCTGTCATTATAATCCCTAAGGTTCAGGGAATACTCCAGTCCGAAATTATTTTTTCCTTTTGTATAATTGGCGTAGGCAGAACCATTTACAAACCCTGTATTTAAAGCAGTAGAAACATCTGCCCCAAAAACATAGCCCGTTTCTGTAGATCTGGTCAGAATATTAACTACAGTATCGGCTCTCGTCGCCCATCTAGCCGGTGGAATATCATAATACTCCACTTTCACAACCTCACCGGGCGCAACACTGCGGATCTGCATATCTGTAGCTTCAATGCCATTGATAAGAAATAATATAGTTCCACCTTTTGTACTGGTGATGGTATTTTCTACCGGGTTCAGCTGTAATTCAGGAAGCGTACGGAGCAGATCTTTTGCATAGCGGGCTTTTTCCAGCGCTTCTTTATCAAAAGTATACACCGCTTTGTCTGCAAATTGTTTTTTACGTTGTGATTTTAAAATAACTTCCTGAATTTCTCGGGTTGCAGCCACATCAGCCGTATCATTTTTCTTCTCCTGTGAAAATATAAAGGCACTGCAAAGAAAGAAGATGGTATATATAGTTTTTTTCATGTATGAAGATGAATTATACCATTAGGACAATCAATCTCCCGTGTTTATTACATTTATCTCCGCTGTTCTTTGAAAATTGTGTATAAATTCTCTTTAATTTCTAATTATTATGTTAAATTCAGCCCGTTTTTTGCTGCTATTTTTTTACATCACAAAATATAGCGTCATGAAAAAGGCATTTATATTAATTCCGTGCTTTCTGTTTTCTGTATCGGGAGCACAGGAAATTCAAAGCAGCCAGGCGGAAAAGATGAATATCATCAAGACCAATATTACGGCTTATGCATTCAGAAATATCAATCTGTCTTACGAGCGGGCTATCAACCAATGGTTTTCGCTAAACATCGGTTTCGGAACCATGCCGGAAGGGAAAGTTCCTTTCATCAATACCTTTCTGAAAGATGAAGATGAAAAAAGATTCCAGAATCTTAGGGTAAAAGCCACGAATTTCACCCTGGAACCAAGGTTTTACATCGGAAAAGGTTATGGAAAAGGATTCTATTTTGCTCCTTATTACCGCTATTCAAGCGTCACTTCCAATACTTTTGATTTTTATTATGACTATCACGGTCCTAATGGGATTACCTATCAGGTTCCCCTTAAAGGACAGGGAGATACAAAAGGGAACAGTGGCGGAGTAATGGTTGGAGTACAATTCTTTCTGACAAGAAGCCAGAATCTTGTCCTGGATTTCTGGATTGCAGGTGCTCACTACGGAAGCGGAAAAGGTGATTTCACCATGACCTCAGATTATGTACTGACTCCTGATATGCAGGCTCAGCTAAAAAAAGAAATTGAAAACCTGGATATTCCATTTGTAAAATATACCGTAGAAACCAATGCCAATGGTGCCAGAATAAAAGTGGATGGTCCATGGGCAGGCTTCAGAAGCGGTCTCTCCATTGGATATAGATTTTAAACGATATCCTCCTGCAGTTCTAAACCGTCTTTTTTCAGGGCGGTTTTATTTTTTTATGAAATTTGTATCTTGGCTGCCATTATTAAAAACTATTCCGGAAAACAACATTTTATGAACTCATCCTCAATCACCACGGGCCAAAGAATCAAAGCTATTATAGGCGGATCTATCGGAAATCTTGTTGAATGGTATGATTGGTATGCATATGCAGCTTTCGCCATCTATTTTTCACATTCGTTTTTCCCGGATTCTGATCTGAATGCACAGCTGATGAATACTGCAGGAATATTTGCTGTAGGTTTTCTGATGCGTCCTATCGGCGGATGGCTGTTTGGAAGTATTGCAGATAAGATCGGAAGAAAAAAAGCAATGACCCTTTCTGTTCTGCTGATGTCATTTGGATCCTTACTGATTGCCCTTACTCCTACTTACCATTCGATAGGAATTTTAGCTCCATTATTACTTTTACTGGCAAGATTACTTCAGGGATTGAGTGTTGGCGGTGAATATGGAGTTTCTGCAACTTACCTCAGCGAAATGGCTACCCAGGACCGGAGAGGATTTTATTCCAGCTTTCAATATGTTACTTTGATTGGCGGGCAGCTTATCGCATTGGGAATTCAGCTTATTTTACAGAAATTACTGCTTACGGAAACCCAGCTTGAAGAATGGGGATGGAGGATTCCTTTTGTAATTGGAGCAATGCTTTCCATCATTGCATTATACCTTCGCGCCAATCTCCATGAAACGGAAGCTTTTGAGAATAAAAAGGCAGTGAATGAAAAGAGAAAAGGAACCGTGAAGGAACTTCTTAAACATCCGAAAGCCCTGCTTACAGTTGTAGGACTAACGTTAGGAGGAACGCTGGCATTTTATACCTACACAACCTATATGCAGAAATTTCTGGTGAATACCGTACATCTTACCAAGGAAGAATCTACATTGGTCTCTTTTATTTCATTATTTATATTCGCCTGCCTGCAGCCTGTATTTGGAGGACTTTCTGACAGAATCGGAAGAAGGCCGCTTCTTTTAGGCTTTGGAATTCTTGGAACTTTATGTACTGTTCCGCTTCTTACAGCATTGAGTACAACCACTTCAATCTGGGGTGCTTTTTTCCTGATTATGGCTGCATTAATTATTGTAAGCGGATACACATCTATCAATGCAGTGGTAAAAGCCGAACTTTTTCCTTCCGAAATCAGAGCACTTGGGGTAGGTCTGCCCTATGCCATTACCGTTGCTGTATTTGGAGGAACAGCAGAATATATTGCACTTTGGTTCAAAAAGATTGGTTCTGAAGAGTATTTTTACTGGTACATTACCGCTTGTATACTTTTCTCCCTGGTTGTTTATACCGGCATGAAAGATACCAGGGAGACCTCTACACTAGATAAAGACTGAAATTTCAGAACTTTATAAAAACGCGCGCCGCAGAAATCTGCGGCGCGCGTTCTATTTTTAATGATAGGCCTGTTTAAATTTTTCAATCATACTATCCAGATTATGACGCTGGACGTATATACTTTTTACCTCTTCATACCTCGGCGATTTGTAGAAAACCTCGTGGAAATCCATACTCCCGTTTCCTACTTTTACAACTTTCTGTACTTCGATATTCAACTTTCTCAATTCGTCTTTGAAGACTTTAAATTCATCTTGGATACTACTGCTCATTAATATTTTTAGTTTTTTAGTTAAAAATTCCATTTACCCCTTCAAATGTCAGGGGTACCATCTCAAATTCCGAATAAAGTTAGTAAATTTATCGACACAAAGTAACACTTTGGCAATATTTTATTATTTTTTTTACATATTGTCAGTCAATATTATTCAATTTATACATATTTCATATTTTTAACTTTGTGAAAAATTGTAACAACCTTATACAAACTATGAATACTAAAGCATTTTTCTCTTTATTCTTTTTAGCACTGCTTACTTTCATGCATGGTCAGAAAATGGAATTCAAAGCACCGGATTATGCTGTAATTCAAAAAAATATTGAGGATAAGAATTCTGAGTTCTATTATCCGAAACTTTTAAAAAGATTAAAACAGAACGATACACTTCTTACCAGTAATCAATACCGCCATCTTTATTTCGGATATACCTTTCAAAAAGAATATCAGCCTTATAAAACAGGGAAAAAAGCTGAAGAAGTAGCAAAATATTATCGTGGCGAAGGTATTTCACAAAAAGATCTTTCTAAAGGAATCCGGCTGTTTCTGGATATTTTGGATGAAAATCCTATGGATCTGCGTGCCATGAACTATCTCGCTTATTTATACCATTTGAATAAAGATGATGCCACAGCAGAGAAAATTGCAGGAAATTTCCATGGATTATTAAATGCTGTTCTCACATCCGGTGACGGCCTGAGATGTGAGACAGGTTTTCATGTGATTTCCGTTACGGATGAATATGTACTTCTGAACAGGTTTCAAATGGAAACAAAATCACAAACCCTGAAAGGAAAATGTGATTATCAGGAGTTTGAAAAAGACAAATATAAAATTCCGGGGTTATATTTTGATATCAGCAGGTTTTATGGAAGAATATTGGATTAGCAGTCTTCAATTTTCAAGCTATTTTATGTATCAAAAATAAAAGTATCCATTTTATAAAAATAAATTTCATATGATTTTGTCCTGATGATAAGGGTTTCGGAGAAGGAAAAATATTTTTTTCAAAAAAAAATTAAATTGTGTGTAACATTTTTTAAAGGTTCGTCTCTAAAAGACAAATAAACCTTAAAACTTTAGAAATCATGAAAAAATTTACATTCCTTCTGATCATCATGTTATTTTTTTTAGCGGTATGCAATATATTCGGACAGCAAACAGCATATCCTTTTGAAGTAAAGAAAACGGGAAAAGGAAATCAGTCTTTACTATTTATTCCGGGATTTGCTTCTTCAGGAGATGTATGGAACGAAACCGTTGCAAAATTTGAAAAAAGCTACACTTGTTATACTTTAACAATGGCAGGATTCGCAGGAACGAAACCACAAGCGGACGCCAGTTTTAAAGATTGGGAAAAAGGAATTGCAGATTATATCAAAAATAATAAAATTGACAAGCCCGTGATCATCGGACACAGCATGGGAGGCGGTCTTGCAATGGCCATTGCAGCCGATTATCCTGAGCTTGCCGGTAAAATTGTTATTGTAGATGCCCTTCCATGCCTGGCTGCCTTCTCTGATCCAAATTTTACCTCTAAAGAAAATAATGACTGTTCATCTACCATTACTCAGTTAACAGCCATGAATGATGAACAGTTCCGTAAAATGCAGACTCAGGCTATACCACGCCTTCTGGCAGATACTTCTATGCAGGAAACCGTCATTGGCTGGAGCATGAAATCTGACCGAAAAACATTTGCTAAAATGTACTGTGATTTTTCCAATACCGATCTCAGAGAAAAAATAAAAAATATACAGTGCCCTTCTCTTATTCTTCTGGAATCTTTTTTTGTAAACCTTAAACCAACGATTGAAGGTCAGTATAAAAATTTAAAAAATGCTGAGATGCAGTATGCTTCAAAAGGATTACATTTCATTATGTACGATGACAGGGATTGGTATTTTAACCAGCTTACTCACTTTTTATCCGCGAAATAATGGTTTTTGAAGAGATATACGAACTCTACTGGCAAAGGATATTCCGTTTATGCATGGGATATGTGAACGATACCGAGCTTGCGCAGGATCTTGCCCAGGAAACATTTATCATTGTCTGGCAGCAGCTTGCAAAGTTCAGGAATGAATCCAGTGTGGGAACATGGATCTTCAGAATTGCCTCTAATAACTGTCTCCGGCAGATTGAAAAGGAAAAGAAATTTGCCAAAGCAGATCTGCCTATCAATCTTGAAGAAAAAAAACAGGAATCCATGGAACCTCAGATCCAGCTGCTTTATCAGTTTATTTCAGAGCTTCCTGAAACAGACAGAATCATCATCTCATTGGAACTGGAAGAGGTGAAGCAGGCAGAAATCGCCCATATCGTAGGACTTTCAGAATCCAACATCAGGGTAAAGATTCACAGGATAAAAGAAAAATTAACGCAAAAGTTTAAAGAAAATGGCTACTAATATAGATTTCAAAAATATATGGAAGCAGCAGACTTCCAGCAAACCCAATATGGAAGAGCTTCTTGGCAACCTGAAAAAATTCAGAAACCAAAATCTGCGCAGACTGATCTTTGCCAACATTGGATTAATCACCACTTCCTTATTAATTCTTTTTATCTGGTACCGTTATCAGCCTCAGATGATCACTACAAAAATCGGAATTGTGCTGGTTATTCTGGCTATGGTCATGTTCCTGTTTGTTTATAATAAAATGTTTATGGTATTTTACAAAATTGATCAGACACAGTCTAACAATGAGTATCTCCAAAGCTTATATGTGGTAAAAAACAAACAGAAGTTTATGCAGACCACGATACTCAATCTGTATTTCATCATACTGTTTCTGGGAATATGCTTTTATATGTATGAATATACTTCAAGAATGACGCTGGGCTCAGGTATTCTGACTTATGCCGTGACATCTGCCTGGATTGCATTCAACTGGTTTTATCTGAGACCAAGAACCATAAAGAAGCAACAAGGAAAACTTGACGAATTAATTAATAAATTTGAAGAGATCAATAATCAATTAAAAGAATCATGATTTCTTCCGACAACAAAAATCACTGGGAAAAGGTATACGAAACCAAAAGTCCTGACCAGGTAAGCTGGACCCAGAAAAAGCCTCAGACCTCGCTTGATTTTATCCGGTCTTCAGGATTGGGAAAAAATGCCAGCATTATTGATATCGGCGGCGGAGACAGCAATCTTGTTGATTTTCTTCTTGAAGAAGGATATGAAAATATTACGGTACTTGATATTTCCGCCAAAGCTTTGGGAAAAGCACAGGAAAGACTTGGAGACTCAGCCAATAAAGTACAATGGATTGTAACAGATATTACCACTTACAAACCTACGGAAACTTATGATATCTGGCATGACAGAGCTGCTTTTCACTTCCTTACAACTTCAGAGCAGGTTTCAAAATACATTGGTATTGCAGAAAAGCACGTGAATAAGTTTATGATCCTCGGGATTTTTTCTAAAAACGGGCCCACCAAATGCAGCGGCTTGGATATTCAACAGTATGATGAGGAATCATTGTCCAAAAAGTTTGAAAGAAGCTTTAAAAAAGTAAAATGTATTACTGAAGATCATACAACTCCTTTTGGAACTGTTCAGAATTTTGTGTTCTGTAGTTTTAAAAAGTGAGGTCATCTTGACTTTTTTAAATTTCTTGCATGCGATAGTAATAAAGGCTAAGTAATTGAACCCAATCCAGCTTGATACTGTCGTATCAAACCTGTTCAACAAAGATCTAAAGCTATCCATCCAGGCATTTGTTCGTTCAATGCTGTATCTTTCTTTGTATAATTCTTCATCAAAAGCTAACTCACTATCTATGCCTGAATTTCTTTTATTCTGAGCAATATTGGCGATGATTCCTTTTTGCTGACAAATTCTGCGTAAGTTTTCAGCATCAAAGCCGGCATCTGCATTCATAAAAAGCCCCTCTACGGAAATGGCTGCCTGTTGTAAAGTATTTATGATTTCATCAAAATGCAGTTCAATATTATTAAGATCGTGATGATTACCTGAAACAGGTTTAGACATAGCCAGAGGGAGCCCCTGTCTATCCGTAAAGTATAGAGCGTTGGTCGTTTTATGCTTTTTTCTTCTCTGATATCCGACTTCTTCTCCTCCTCTTACAGCTATGGTATGGCTACCATCCAAATCGCCACTGGATAAGTCGATTTTACCTTTGTTTCGACCCAGAAAACCTATCCAACAGGTCTTCCATATGTTTTCCTTGCACCACTTTCGGTAATAACCAAATATGGTTTTATAATGCAGTGTCTTATCGCTGAACAAATGTAATATCGGCAGCAAATGCCACTGAACTCCCGTTTTTAATTTATATAAAATACAATTAACTATCTCATATAAAGGGACTTTTGCTTTAAACCCTCTTTTGGGGGTTGGTAGATAAGGTACTATTTCCATTTCTATTGTATCTTTGCTTAGTACTTTGTACATAGGGGTTGATAAGGAATTTTTATGTTTTGCAACACAAATTTCTTCAACCCTTTTGTATTTTCAAAAAGTCAAGACGGATTCAGTGTTAAGAAATTGATTGAATATAAAAAAGAGAGTTGATAATAACTCTCTTTTATTTATTTAAATTCCTGAAACAGATTCTCAGGATTACGATTTTTCCCCTTCCTCCACTTCCACTTCATGACGCAGCTGGGCTTTGTAAAGAGTGGCATAGTATCCGTTTTTATCCAGAAGTTCAAGGTGTTTCCCCTCCTCCACTATTTTACCATGTTCCATAACGATAATCTTATCTGCTTTTTCAATAGTGGAAAGCCTGTGGGCAATAATAATGGAGGTCCTGTTTTTAGTAATTTTTTCTGTTGCTCTCTGAATCAGCTTTTCACTTTCGTGGTCAATGGAAGATGTTGCTTCATCCAGGATTAAGATTTTAGGATCAGATAAATAAGCTCTCAGGAAAGAAAGCAATTGTCTCTGCCCTAAAGAGATAGATGAACCTCTTTCGCTCACCACATAATCATATCCGCCCGGAAGCTGCTCGATAAACTGATCTACTTCAATTTCTCTGGCGCCGGCTTTTATCTTATCCAGCGTTATACTGTCATCCCCGAAGGCAAGGTTTTCAAAAATACTCCCATGGAAAAGGAATACATCCTGCAATACCACGCCGATGTGACTTCTCAGATTATACAATTCATAATCTTTTAAATCTATATCATCAATCAGAATATTTCCTGAATTAATATCATACAACCGTGTAATCAAACTGATAATGGTAGATTTTCCGGCACCTGTTGCTCCTACAATCGCTACGGTTTCTCCCGGATTTACTTTAAAGTCGATTCCTTTCAGTACTTCCTGCTTCTCATCGTATGCAAAATGCACCTCCCGGAACTCTATTTTTCCGGCAAAATGATCTTTCTTCACCGTTCCGTTATTAGGCATTGAGTTTTCTTCATCCATCAATCCCAGTACTCTTTCTGCTCCCACAATTCCTCGCTGGATATTATTAAAACGGTCTGCAATCTGTCTCAAAGGACGGATCAGCATTGAGATATACTGGATAAATGCAATGACTACCCCGGCACTGATTGTAATATAGCCTCCGTAGAAAAGGATAAATCCTATGAATAATGATGAAATAAGTTCCACAACCGGGAAGAAAAGTGAGAAAATAAATACAGTTCTCAGTAAAGCTTCCTTAAGCGTAACATTGATATCGTCAAACTTTTTGAATTCAGATTCCTGTCTGTTGAATACCTGAATAATAGACATTCCGGCAAGTCTTTCCTGAACGAAAGAATTCTGATTGGCAGTCCAGTTCCTCTCATCTCCAAAAGCTTTTTTCAGCCTTTTCTGGAAGAATCTCGTGATAACAACCATTAAAGGTAAAATAGCCAGTGTAATATAACTCAGATGGACATTGGTACTGAACATCATAATCAATACAAACAAAATTCTCAGGATATCTCCGAAAACCATCAGGAAACCGTCCGTATATACCGTAGCAATCGTTTCCACATCACCTACTGCACGAGTGACCAGCTGTCCGATAGGGGTTTTATCAAAAAAGGAAGTTTTGAAATAAATCAGTTTCGCATACAGCCGCTCTCTGATATCCCTGATCACATTCTGAGAGATAAAATTTGAAAAATAAACCAGAAAAAAGTTTAAAACTGTTTCAGCAAACACCAATCCGACAAGAATATAGATATGTTTCATCATCAAAGCTTTATCATGCAGCTTTGTAATATCATTATCCACCACCTGCATGGTGAGATAAGGTCTGTAAGTAGAAACAATCGAAAGGAATATGGAAATAATAAGGGTAAGGATGAACCAAGAACGAAATTTCATTCCGATAAAGAACAGCCTCTTTATAATTCCCCAGGTATCTTGTTTTTTCATTGTACGAATCGAAAGAAAGAATTAAAATATTCTATGCAAAAATAAGACTTTATAACCGGACTGCCTTTACAACTTTTGCAAATCGTCATAGAAAATTTCAGATACCTACCATTTACAGAATGAATATATTAAGCATTCTTTTGCCTCCAGCCAGTACATGTTCTTTATCAATTTCAATCCTGGTTATTTATAATAAACCTCATTTTTATTCAAGAATAGCCTTAATTTCTAATATTAGATTCTGCAAATCTTACTGATCAAGAGGCTTTCCTATTTCTTCAATTTCGACTATTGGTTTTACAGATCTTTCTTTGAGAAATTTATTTTCAAGGAATTTATAAACTCCCCAAACTGCAACAATAGAGATTAGCCAACCAACGATATTCACTCCTGAAAACCCTGTATAACTCACATTTTCTACGGATGCAGGATCTGTTACTCCCAAATACATACCATAACCGAAACCTAACAAAAGCTGGGTTCCCAGATAAATACTGATAGCCAAAATACCATACTGCCACTTTGTTTTTCCAAACCTTTCTGCTAATTGGGCATAGTATCGGTAAGCACCGATAAGAATAAAAACTGATAACATGATTATTATTTTTTAGTTTTTTATTTAAAATTCATATCCCACATCTACGAGATACAACCCGTGTCCCGGTGCTGAAGTTCCTGCCGCATTGCGGTTTTTATCTTCAATTACTTTACGGAGATCTTCGGGTTTCAGTTTTCCGGTTCCGATTTCTACCATGGTTCCGACAATAGCACGAACCATATTTCTGAGAAAACGGTTGGCAGAAACAGTAAATTTCAGTTCCGAACCGTTCTGTTCCCATTCTGCTTTGTAGATTTTACAGATATTGGTTTTGTTGTCGGTCTTTAATTTGGCAAAACTGGTAAAATCTTCATATTCAAAAAGAATTTTACAGGCTTCGTTCATGGCATCAATATCCAGAGATCTTTTCCAGTGCTGCCAGGCAGATTCCTGTGTGAACGGATTTTTTTCCAGCGAAATATAATATTCATACGTTCTGTAGGTTGCATCAAAGCGGGCATGAAAATCATCTTTTACAGGAAAAATCCTTTTGATGGAAATATCAGGCGGCAGAAAACTGTTCAGCCTGCGTGTAAGCTGATCGCTTAATTCCTGATCTGTATCAAAATGGGCAAATATTTTTTTGGCATGAACTCCTGTATCTGTTCTTCCTGCACCTGTAGTTTTAATCTCTTCGCGCAAAATGGTAGACAGCGCTTTTTCCAGCTCTTCCTGCACAGAAATGGCATCCGGCTGTATCTGATAGCCGAAATAATTCTTTCCGTTGTAAGAAAATTCAATAAAGTATCTCAATGTATTCTAATAACTCCACAAAAATACTTTAATTTAACGAAATATTTGTTGAAAAGTCTTTGAGAATAATATACCAAATGCTTATGAAAATTCCTATTTTTGCAATCGTATGAAAAGATGGTACCTTTATCCTTTTTCCCTTGGTTATCATTTGGTAACGGGTATCCGGAACACAATGTATGATCTGGGAATTTTTAAATCTACAAAATTCAAGACTCCGATAATCAATGTCGGGAATCTTTCTGTGGGCGGAAGCGGAAAATCTCCCATGGTGATGTATCTTGCCCAGTTCCTATCCAAACATTACAGAACCGGAGTGCTTTCACGAGGCTACGGAAGGCTGACAAAGGGCTATGAAGTAACCAATTATGAAAGTAATTACAAAATGGTTGGCGATGAAGCGATGCAGCTTTTTGAGCGTTTTAAAAACCGTTTTGTCATTGCCGTTTCCGAAGAACGCGTTCCCGGAGCCAAAAAAGTAATTGATGATATGGACCTTGAAGTTCTGGTATTGGATGACGCTATGCAGCACAGAGCGATCAAGGCCGGATTCAATATTCTGATGACCGATTTTAATGATCCGTTTTTTAAAGATTATCTTCTGCCTGCCGGAGATCTCAGAGAATCAAGATCAGGATACAAAAGAGCCAATATTATCATGGTCAGCAAATGCCCTGACGAACTGACGGAAGAAACAAAAAGATATTATATCTCAAGAATAAGACCTTCTTACGGACAGAAAGTATTCTTTTCATCGATCGGTTATGATGAAAATGTATACGGAAAAGATAAAATGCTTCCAGATAATAACCTCAATTATTACGATATTCTGCTGATCACGGGAATTGCGAACCCAAAACCGCTGCTGGAACATCTGGCAAAATTCTCAAAAAGAGTGAAACATTTAAAGTTCAGAGATCACCATAATTTTACAGATGATGATATTAAAAAAATCCTTGCCGAGTATAAAAAATTAGGCGAATATAAACTGATATTAACCACAGAGAAAGACTATGTACGTCTGAAAACTTTTGACTATCTTAGAGAAATTGTTTACTACTGGCCGATCAATGTATTGATTGATAAGAAAGAAGAATTCAATCAAATCATCTTAGAGTATGTTAGAAAAAATTAAAGAGACCGCAGATTTTATCAAAAATATCATTCAGGAAACTCCTGATTTTGCGGTTGTTTTAGGATCCGGGCTGGGAAAATTACAGGATGAGATAAAACCGATCCATGTTTTAGAGTACAAAGATATTCCTCATTTTCCACAAACTACAGTGGCCGGGCATACCGGAAAGCTGGTGTATGGACTTCTTGAGGGGAAAAAAGTACTGATAATGAGCGGACGTTTCCATTATTATGAAGGACATTCCATGGAAACTGTAACTTTCCCTGTAAGGGTTTTTCATGTATTGGAAATTAAAAATCTTATTCTTTCCAATGCCTGCGGTGGGGTAAACCCGGCTTACAGCGTTGCAGATATCGTTATTCTGAAAGATCACATCAACATGATGCCCGAACATCCGCTTCGTGGAAAAAATAGAGATGAGCTCGGACCGCGTTTTGTGGATATGAGCGAACCTTACAACAAAAAAATGATTGCCACAGCAGAACAGGCTGCTGCAGAGCATCATATAAAAATCCATCAGGGAGTTTACGTTGCACTTCAGGGGCCAACCTTTGAAACCCCGGCCGAATATGGCATGATCAAAGCCATTGGCGGTGACATGGTAGGAATGAGCACCGTTCCCGAAGTAATTGTTGCCAGACATATGGGAATGGATGTATTCTGTATTTCCGTGATTACGGATCTTGGCGGACCGGAGGTAGCTTTTGCCGTTTCTCACGAAGAAGTCCTGAATGCCGCCAATAAAGCAATGCCGAACGTAATTACCGTTGTCAAGGGACTGATTAAAAATTATCAGTAAAATAACCTAATACTACAACTGAAGACGTAACATTCCCCTCCTCTGGAGGGGTGGCAAAAATTCAAAGAATTTTTGACGGGGTGGTTTTCACACTCCCACTCTCCCATCCCATAGAATCCATCAATATTATAAATTTTTCCTAATTCAACAGAAATCAATCTCAGATTGCAATTCATTGTTTAGATTTGTATAAATGAAATTGTCGAGATGAAAAAGTTAATATTAATACTTATGATAGGTATTTTTGGGATAAGTTATTCACAAAAAGTACCTGCAGTCGTTAAAACGGAATTTTCAAAAGAAGCTTTACAACAGAAACTGGAAGATGAAGAGGGAAAAACCATTACCATTCAGCAGATTCTTGACCAGCATAAAGGAAAAGTTTTAGTGATTGATTTTTGGGCCGGATGGTGCAGGGATTGTTTAAACGCACTTCCAAAAGCTAAAGAATTAGAAGAACATAATAAGAATATTGATTTTGTATTTCTATCATTAGACCGTTCAAAAGAGGGTTTTGAAAAAAGTCTTGAAAGATTTGATATGAAAAACAAAGAAAATTATTGGTTTGCTTCCGGATGGAAAAATGATTTTAATAATTATGTGGATCTTAACTGGATCCCCAGATATATGGTGATTGATCAGAAATCTTCTATTGCAAAATATTATTCAATATCACCTGAAGATCCCGAACTTCAGCAAACCATAGATCAAATTTTAAAATAATTATCATTTTTTTTAGCCCACGAAAATACAAACTCATTGAAATTGATGCTTTCAATGGGTTTTAAAATTTTATTTTATTACCACCATGATCACAAGAGAAGCTACAGAACAGGATTTAGACATCCTTTTAGAATTTGAACAGGGAGTTGTTACCGCAGAAAGACCTTTCAACAGCACCCTTATTGAGGGGGAAATTCATTATTATGATTTAAACAGCCTTATGCGGTCTCCGGACGCAACTGTAATTGTTGCCGAAGAGAATAATGAAATCATTGCATCAGGATATGCCCTGATCAAAAAGTCAGAAAAATATTACTACCAATTTGAGCAGTATTCTTATCTCGGCTTTATGTATGTAAAGCCTGAGCATAGAGGAAAAGGCATCAATAAAGTGATTACTGATGAACTTATTGCGTGGTCAAAATCAAGAGGAATCACTGAGATAAGACTGGAAGTCTATGCTCAAAATGAATCCGCTATCAAAGCTTATGAAAAAGCAGGTTTTGAACCTCATATTCTTTTGATGAGATTGAAATCGTAAAAGGCAGGGAGATGGAAGCTGGAAGTTATTGACACGTTATTAATTACTACTTCGTTTTTTATTATTTAGTAAGCAGTTCTTTAATTCCCTTATCGGGTAATATTAACTTCCCTCTTCCAGCTCCTAGCTTCCTTATATAAATAAATACAGGAATCCATATCTTTGTATATGGATTTTTCTTTGCCTCTTCGTAAAATTATTCATGTGGATATGGATGCATTCTATGCTTCTGTGGAGCAGCATGATAATCCTACGCTTAAAGGCAAGCCCATCGCTGTAGGAGGACAGCACCGTGGTGTAGTGGCAGCCGCCAGCTATGAAGCCAGAAAATACGGTGTCCGTTCCGCAATGCCCAGTAAGACGGCTAAAGAAAAGTGTCCACATCTTATTTTTGTTCCGCCCCGGTTTGCCAGATATAAAGAAATCTCAAAAAAAATCCGGGAAATTTTCCATGAATATACTGATCTGGTAGAACCCTTATCTCTGGATGAAGCGTATCTGGATGTCACCGAAAATAAAAAGGGAATGGAATCTGCCAACCTGATCGCCAAGGAAATCCGTCAGAAAATTTTTGAACAGACCGGACTTACGGCTTCTGCAGGAATTTCAGTTAATAAGTTTTTGGCTAAAGTAGCTTCGGATATCAATAAGCCCAATGGGCAGAAGACCATTCACCCTGATAAGGTAGAAATCTTTCTGGAAGAGCTGCCGGTGGAAAAATTTTATGGCGTTGGAAAAGTTACGGCTAACAAAATGTTTAGTTTAGGGATTTATAAAGGAAAAGATTTAAAGAAACGATCGCTTGAAGATCTGGTAAAACTTTTCGGAAAGTCTGGCAGACATTATTACAATGTGGTCCGAGGCATCCATACTTCTGAGGTAAAACCTCATCGTATTCAGAAGAGTGTGGCTGTGGAAAGAACATTTTTTGAAGATCTTCTGGATGAGCAGCAGATTAATGAAAAGCTGGAAAGCCTTGCACAGGAAATCCATCAAAGACTGCAGAAAAACAATATTCTTGGGAGAACCCTGACGTTAAAAATAAAATATAAAGATTTTTCTCTTTTCACAAGGAGCATCACGCGGGAAGATTATTTTTCGTCACCGGAACAATACTTCAATACCGGAAAAAAACTCTGGGAACTTCGTCCCTTTGATAAAGCGGTCCGTCTGCTTGGTTTGTCTCTCTCTCAACTGAATACGGAAGAAAAAAAACAGGTTTCCGTTCAACTAAAAATCCCGTTTGAAGAATTCGAAAATGAATAGCTCATATTTTTTTGCTAACTTGTATCCACCAAATCAGCAAATTTATGAACCCAACCATGATCCAGTTTTTCCACTGGTATTCTGAAGGAGACGGAAAGCTATGGAAAGAAGCCGAAAAACAGGCCCGATATTTAGCAAAACTAGGAATAACTGCAGTATGGTTTCCTCCAGCCTATAAAGGTACAAATGGAGGTTATTCCATTGGATATGATGCCTATGATCTGTATGATCTGGGAGAATTTGACCAAAAAGGAACCATTTCTACAAAATACGGCACTAAAAACGATTATATAAAAGCCATTAAAGCCTTAAAGAAGCAAAATATACAAGTCATTGTAGATATTGTTCTCGGACATAAAGCCGGCGGTGATGAACTGGAAAAATTCAAAGTTGTAAAAGTAGACGAAGAAAACAGGGAGAAAGTAATTTCCGATGTGATCGAGATTGAATCGTATACCAAATTTACATTTCCCGGACGGGGAAAAAAATATTCCGACTTTGTATGGAATTTCACCTGTTTCAGTGGTGTAGATTATGCGGAGGGAATGGATTCCCACATCTTCAAAATACAGTCAGAATATGGAAATGACTGGGAAGAAATGATAGATGATGAAAAGGGAAATTATGACTATCTGATGTACAATGACATTGAGCACCGGAATCCTTTTGTACGGGAAGAGCTTAATAATTGGGCAAAATGGTACTTTGATCAGACCGATTTTGACGGCGTGAGACTGGATGCCTTAAAACATATTTCTTTTGATTTTTATAAAGAATGGCTCACACTGCTCCGTTCCAATTCCGGAAAAGATATTTTCGCTGTAGGTGAATACTGGGCTCCTGGATATCTTCATCTGCTGCAAAAATACATTGAAGTGACAGAAGGCTGTATGAGTCTTTTCGACAGTTCCCTGCAGAATAATTTTCATAATGCCTCAAAAGAAGGCAGCTCCTATGACCTCCGAAGAATTTTTGATGAAACGCTTACCCAGGCTGATCCTATGCATTCTGTAAGTTTAGTAGCCAATCATGATACACAACCTTTACAAGATCTTGAAGCCCCTGTAGAACCATGGTTCAAACCTATTGCGTATGCCCTTATTTTATTGAGAAAAGACGGCTATCCATGTATATTTTATCCTGATCTTTATGGAGCCCATTATGTGGATAAAGATAGAGAAGGAAATGACCAGGAAATATTTATGCCTAAAGTAGATGGTATTGAAGAGCTGTTAAAAGCAAGAAAAGATCATGCTTACGGTGATCAACAGGATTATTTTGAGGATGCCAACTGCCTCGGCTGGGTACGTACAGGCGATGATGAACATACCGGATGTGCTGTGGTTTTAAGCAATAAAGATGCTTATAACAAGCCTATGGAAGTAGGAAAGATTTATGCCGGAAAGAAGTTTAAAGACCTGCTGAAACGATTCAAAGAAAAAGTGCTTATTGATGAAAACGGATGGGGAAATTTCCCTGTTCCCGCAGGAAATATAAGTGTTTGGATTCCTGAATAAGAGCCTTGTCAAGGTTTTAAACCTTGACAAGGCTTTCTTTTATTAGAAATTAACAATAAATGTACTGACAGTACCAGATATCTTTTGCCCATTCACAACATTGCCCGTCTTCGTTGGAAGTACAGCATACTCTGTCTCTGTTGATATCTCCGGCCTTTAAACTCCTTAATTCCTGACGGTTAAGTTTTCTTACAAAACAACCTATAATCATTGAAAATACAGTTGACCACCCCGTCAAAAATTCTTTGAATTTTTGCCACCCCTCCGAAGGAGGGGAATATTTACGTCTTCAGTTGAGATATTTGTTAAGATTAGAAATTTTATAAGTTTGATGTCCGGTTACATTTTTCGGAGTTCCAGTATTTCCGGTTTTTCAGAGGTATCTGATATTTTTCCGGTTCTGGCGAATTCTGCCCAGAGTGCCCGTAATTTTTTGCCATTTTCATGAATACGGCTCCAGGGAATTTCTTTCAGCAGCTCAGAAGATTTCCAGGCTGATTCGTTTCCAAAAATCAAAGGAAGATCAATGCAGTGGGGTGCTCCGATATGATTATCTTTCAATTTTGAATGAATTCTGAAGAGATATACATTTCCGCCGGCATCAGCGAGGTTTTGGGCAAACTGTCTTGCCGGATTTCCATAGATGAATGCTGTAGTTTTTTCAACCGTTTTATCCATGATTTTTAAGCCTAATCCTTTTCCGAAATATTTATTTAAAGCTTCGGAGGTTTTGAGATAAAAGGCAGTCTCATCGTTATTTAAACCAATCAGAACGTCATAATTTTGAGCATTCTTTTTCCACATTTCCACCGACTCTTCTTCTTTACATAGGGGAAAATTTCCATATTGGGTACCAAAAGGCATGGCTGCTTTCAAACCGTATCTTATTACGGAGGGTACAAATGCCTTGTACTCATCCATCATTTTAAAAACATCGCTTTCATCTTTCAGTACTTCTGTTTTTTTCAGAAATTCTGCAGCCATTTTCTGTCTTCTATGACGCAGCCCCAAAGGAGCGCTCTGAATAATTACACGCTGAAATAAGCCTTCCACACCTTCCGAAATCATTAAATGGGCAATAGCATCACCCCCTGAAGACTGTCCGAGAAGTGTGATACTGTTTTCATCACCCCCGAAATCTGCAATATTGATTTTTATCCATCGCAATGCTTCGATTATATCCAATAGTCCGAGATTGGCCGGTCTTTTTTCGTCACCTCCCAGAAAACCAAAAAGTCCTAAACGATATGAAACCGTAACCACCATCATATGCTGTTCTTTCACCCATTCAGCGGGATCGGCAGTAGCCAGGTCACCACAGCCTATCTCATGGGAGCCTCCATGGATCCAGACTACAACAGGGAGCTTGGCATTTTCAGATATGACTTCCGGGCGGGTTATGGAAAGATATTGCGTAGATTCATCAGGTTCAAAGCTTTCAACAGGTGTAGCGCCAATCATTTTTTCTACAAGCGGACTCAAAGCCTGCGGACATACCGGCGTTTTTTCCGGAGAAATAATGATTGAAGATAAAGAAGCTTCTACGGCGACTGGTTTTTTAAATCTTTCAGAATGAGCATACCGGATACTTTTAACCCGGATAATCCCTTCTTCTTGTAGTGCTGTAATTCTCCCGAATCTGGTATTAAAAACAGTGGTATCTTGCTGATTTGGTGTCATCTTAAAACTGTGAAAACTTTTCTCTTTAAATTTAATTATTTAAACACAAACTTCACAAATGAATACACAAATATCCACTAATAATTATTGTGTCTTTCGTGAAAAGATTAGTGTTATTCGTGTTAAAAAATAATCTAAACACGAATGTCACAAATAAGCACACTAATATCCACTAATAATTATTGTGTCTTTCGTGAAAAGATTAATGTATTCGTGTTAAAAAACTAGTTCAGGATTTTGTATTCACTTGGAGAGATGCCTACTTTCGTTTTGAAAAGCCTTGTAAAATGCTGTGGATATTTGAATCCTAAATCATAGGAAATTTCACTGATCGTTTTGCCCTGATCCAAAATTTGTTCTTTGGCTATATCTATAAGTTTGTTGTGGATAAATTCCTGAGCGGAAATTCCCAGCTCTTTTTTGATCAGATCGCCAAAATAATTGGCAGACAGATTCAGTTTTTCTGCAAAGTAATTGACCATTGGGAAACCTATATTTTTAGGATTTTCGGATTTAAGATAATCATCTACCAGATTTTCAAATTTCCCAATAACACCTTGGTTGATATGGTCTCTTGTAATGAACTGGCGGTCATAAAAGCGCATGCAGTAGTTCAGAAACAGCTCAATATTATTAACAATTAAAGATTTGCTGTGCTTGTCAATAGCCTGTTCCAGCTCAAGCTTAATATTTTTAAAGCAATCCAGTACCACTTCTCTTTCTTTTTCAGAGAGGTGGAGTGCTTCATGTACATCATAAGAGAAAAATGAATACTCCTTGATATTTTTCCCCAGGTTGGTTCCTTTTATCAGATCAGGATGAAAAATCAGGGCAAAACCTGCAGGCTGAACATATCGGTCTTTATTATAAATTCCATAGGTCTGCCCGGGAGCAATAAACACCAATGTTCCTTCCTGATAATCGTAGCTGTGTTTTCCATACTGCATGTCCCCGCACATTACGTCTTTCAGAAAAACAGTATAAAAACCAAACTTTCTTTTATACTGGCAAATAGGATCAGACTTGGAAAAATCAATGATACTGACCAATGGATGCAGGGTTTCATGATTCGCCATTTTATTATATTCCGCAACACTATTATAGATTTCAACCTCCTGATTTTCCATGAAGTATATTTTTATTAACTATTCAAAATTACCACTTTCATTTGTAACTGAAATGAGGCCTGTAAAATTGGTAAGTAATTCGGTAATCTGTATAAGTCCGGTTTACGGCAAAGTGTCGACTTTTGTATAGTTATGGAAACTTTTAATGTAAACATTTTTTCCCTGAGCACAAGCTCACCGGATGATTTCACAGGAGGGACGGTTCCAGACAGTAGGCCCCACTCTATTGTTATCAGCCCAATACTCAGGAATTGTAGAATGAAACCTGTAACAAACGTAGAACATAACAACAACCCTAAATAAACTAAGTATAAAAATGAGTACAATCACAGTAAAAGCCTATGGCGCAGAGTCTATCACGGCAGATCTGAAAGAAATGAATATTGAAAGAAGAGAGGTAACCTCAAAGGATGTAGAGATTGAAATCCTATACTGCGGGGTATGCCACTCCGACCTTCACACTGCAAGAAACGACTGGGGCGGATCTTTATATCCTGTAGTTCCGGGACATGAAATTGTTGGAAAAATTACTAAAGTAGGAAGCGAGGTTTCCAAATTTAAAGTTGGCGATCTTGCCGGAGTGGGATGTATAGTAGATTCCTGCGGCCACTGCGACAGCTGCCAGCACGATCTTGAACAGTACTGCCTGAATGGCTTTACAGGAACATACAATGGTAAGGACAAGCATTTGGGAGGTCATACTTTTGGAGGGTATTCCCAAAAAGTAGTGGTAGATTCTCATCATGTTTTAAAAGTACCTGAAAATCTTGATCTGGCAGCTGTAGCACCCCTTCTTTGTGCAGGTATCACAACCTGGTCTCCTTTAAAACACTGGAATGTGGGTCCTGGCTCTAAAGTAGCTGTTGTAGGACTAGGCGGTTTGGGCCATATGGCTATTAAACTGGCAAAAGGGCTAGGTGCTGAAGTTACTTTATTTTCAAGAACTCCCGGAAAAACTGACGATGCCAAACAACTGGGAGCTGATCATGTTGTTATTTCCACAGATAATGCCCAAATGGATGCTGTAAAAGGAAAATTCGATGTGATTATTGATACGGTTCCATATGTGCATGATGTAAATCCATATGTGGCTACATTAAACATCAACGGAACACATGTTCTTGTAGGATACCTTGGAGGTTTAGACCCTATTCTGAATACTGTTCCCATGATTATGGGAAGAAAGTCTGTAGCGGGCTCGGTAATTGGTGGAATTGCAGAAACTCAGGAGTTACTGGATTTCTGCGGCGAGCACAATATCGTTTCCGAAATTGAAATCATCAAAATGCAGGAAATCAACGAAGCTTATGAAAGAATGCTGAAAAGTGATGTGAGATACCGTTTCGTAATTGATATACAGTCTTTGTAACTCTTAAGTCAATAAAAAAGTTTCGGCGCACCTTGGTGCGCCGAAACTTTTTATACTATATTTTTACTTTTCAGACTATTTTTTATTTTTCAATGTTTGTTTTAAAACGTTCAGTTTTCCATCAATCGGCTGATCAATTTTTAATCCTAAAATTTCTGCAACCAAAGGATAAACATTGACGTTGGCAAATTCCCCGATAACCAGATTATTTTTAAACTCCGGTCCCCATGCCAGAAATGTAGCTTTCATTTCCGGAACAACTTTAGGATTGTAGCCATGTTTTCCAACGGATGTTTTCTTGCCTTTTTCCAGGAAGATTTTTGGTGCTTTCGGGATCAGAAGAATCTGTCCTATTCTGCTGTACCGGTCATCTCTTGTTGCAAAGTGCAGATATTTAGGAAGTCTTTTATCCAGATACACCTCGTAATCATCTGTTTTACTGGCTTTCAGTTCTTTATAAACGGCTTTCACCTCATCCGGATTTTTAACGTATACTCTTAGCAGGGTCTGGGAATTGTAAAAATCAAATCTGTTTTTATCAAAAAGAACTGCCGGAATTTCCAACGGTGCTCCCCCATCTACTTTGATCATTCCGTGGTCGGAAACAAAAATAAAGTTGACATTTTTTAAACCTAAATCATTTACTTTCTTAACAAGATCACCAACAGCATGGTCTATGAGATGAACTGCCTTTTCCGTTTCTTCCGTATCCGGTCCGAAATGATGTCCGCTTCCATCTGCTTCCGGGAAATATAATGAAATAAAATGGGGTCTTTTATCTTCCGGTAATTTCAACCAGTTTACTACTTTCTCTACTTTTTCAGAAGGAGTGAATTTTTCGTGGTAAGGATAATAATAAGCCGGTCTTATTCCGCCTGCATCACTGGCCGATCCTACCCACATTAAAGAAGCTGACACCATTCCCTGTTTTTCAGCAAGTCCCCAAAGCGGAGTTCCGCCATACCAGCTTCCATCCTCAGCATTTTTCTTATTGCTCATGGCATAAGCTTCCTTTCTCTTGTAATCATAGAAAAAGTTATCGATCAATCCATGATGTGAGGGGTAAAGTCCGGTAATCAGGCTCCAATGGTTAGGAAAAGTAATACTTGGATAGCTGGGAATCATTGCCTCTGCTTTTATACCGTTATCAGCCAGTTTAAGAAGGTTTTGAGCATTATATTTCCGGGCATAATCATACCGGAAACCGTCTGCGGATATCATAATCACATAAGGTTTTGACTGTGCTTCAGGAGTGTTTTGTCTTCCCGGGATGACCACCTGGGTTGTATCAATATTTACCTGCTGTGCAAATGCCGTAAAGGAAATAAGCAGCAGTAAAAAGTGGATTCCTCGCTTCATTATTTTAATTTTCCGCAAAGTTACATCCTATACTCCTGCCGGAAAAGTTTAAGAGATTAAAAGTATATTAAAACCGATTATTTTTAAATCAAAATTAAGATCTGCTAAACAGGTCTTTTCATTTCAAACTGAGACAGCCAATTGTTCAGACCTATTTTTTCACTAAGAAATTTGCCCGTATTTTCTGAGGAATCGTCTACATTGTTCAATGCTATAGTTTGTCCGCCATTTCTTGCTTTAATAGCATTAAAAAGCTTTGTGCCGATTCCACGATTCCTGTACCTCTTATCTACTGCAAACTGATATATTTTTTTTGCTGCAGGGCTATAAACAATATATCCTACAAGCTTCTCTCCATCATAAGCTCCCAGTGTCACATAGTTTTCCGGCATCGGTTCCAATACGAAAACAGATCCCTGCCATGACGGCTCAATGTCCCAGAAAGAACACAGCAGCTCCCATTGGAAGTTTTTGAGTTCACGTATAGCAACCTCAGCATTTTCTTTTCCCTGTTGGATATTTCCGTTAAAACAAAGCAATCTCCTGACAATAGTAAACCCTAAATTTTCATATGCCCTGATCGCGTTATGATTTCCTTCAATCACTTCGAGAAGTAAAGTATTGGCATTTCTTTCTTTTAAAACAGGAATGATAAAATCATACATTTTTCTTACCAATCCTTTACCTCTGCTTTCCGGAACCACTCCTGTTCCGCCATTGTAGATTACCTTCTCTCCATTTTCAACTTTTTCAGACTGGAGAATAAAGCCTACAAGTTTTCCTTCTTCAAATGCTCCGGCAGATAAACTCATATCTAATTTTTCTGCAGCAATTTTTGAGATAAGCACCTCTTTTGTTAAATGAAAAGGAACAATATAATCGGAAAATGAATGATTGAATGCCGATAACAACTCATCTACAGTTGTATTTGCCAAAGTTTTAAATTCCATTGATGTGTAAATTTATAAGGTTAAGAAACTACCTTTTGATAAGAACCAGGATCTACACAAATATATGAATTTTACAGCAATTGCCCTGAAATTGGTACTGTAAGAAAAAAATGATACCCCTGAAAAATCAGAGGTACCTGTTTAAAAAATATTTAGGTGTGTTTTTCTGAAAAATTATTCTTTAATCAGTTTTTCATAAGATGCAGTTCCATCTTTAAGCTGAATTTCAAGATAATAGCTTCCTGGTTTCAAGTCTCCGACACTGATGCTTTCGCCTTCAGGCTTTACTGATCTTACTTTTCTTCCTGTTGCTTCATAGATATCAACAGAGTTTATCTTATCAGAGTTTTTGAAATTCACTGTTGCCTTAGCAGGATTTGGGTAAAGAGTTACCTTTTTGCTGTTAGCAGCAATCTCATTGGTAGATAAGGTAGATGCAGTCAGTGTTAATGATGCGTACCCTCTTCCTGCATCATGATATCCTATCCCCGTCCCTGTTTTTCTTGCATAGAAGATATTGATTGTTCCTGCAGCATTGGCAATAGCAACATCACCTGCTCCTCCGGAAAGACTTCTTGTTGCCACGACTGTTCTTGTAGATCCTGAAACAGTGTTGGAGGTTTCTGTCCAGTCCTGAGAAGGATCAACGGTAGGAGGAATCATAGGGCCGGTGAATGAATAATCTCTGTTGGCAGAAGAATTATATATAAATCCGTCTGAACCTGCCGACATTCCCCCCAGATTTACACCATTTCCACCAAAGCCAATTCCCAACATAGAGTTGCTGTCTCCCGTTACTGTGATCGTTACCCCGGCGGGAGTCGTATCTAATTTCACCGTCATGGCTGTATTCGGTAAATTTACCGTTCCTGACGAAAACTGCGCCAATGCAAAATTGGCAAGAAGTACGCTAAGCGCTAGTAGAGTTTTTTTCATATCAATTTTTTAAGAGATTTATAATTTCTTTGTTATTGGTTTGTAATGCATATTCAAAAGGGGTCATTCCCATTGAATCTTTCCTGGTTTTATCTGCTTTGTATTTGAGCAGCTGTTCTATCAGGTCCTTATTTCCGGATTTTACTGCCCAGAACAAAGGAGTATAGCCGGTAGCGTCGGCAATATTGGGATCTGCTTTTTTCTTTAGCAGATGTTCTACCAGATCTTTGTTGTATTTTATGGCAAGACCGGCTAATGCTGTCCCTTCACGGCTTTTGTAATTCACATCTTTTACATTGTCAATCAGAAAATCAGCAACGCTTACATTGCCTCTGTAACAGGCTAAAATAAGTGGTGAAAATCCGTTTTCGTTAACCTGATTAATTACATCCGGATTTTGCTTCATCAGCTCCTGTACTTCAGCAACTGTTCCGCTTCTGGCCATATCAAATATTGATTTTGCTTTTTCCTGAGCAGATACTAATGCGCTCAGAAAGAGTCCTAGTACTAAGATTATATTTCTCATTGTTTTACCATTACGTAGTTGTATTCAATATTTACATTTTCTGCAACTTTCTTGGTAACCATTTTCGGAATGGTCACTTTATAATCTGCGGGTTTAGCCATAAAACTGCCCTGCATATAGATTTTTCCATCTTTTGCATATAAAGTGGCCGAAGAGTTTACCGCTTTGTCTACTCCATGAAAGTTTAACGTTCCCTGAACTGTATATTTCTGAGGGCTGCCCGTAAGCTTTGTTTTATCAAAGTTGGCAATTTTTCCTTTGAAAGTCGTTTTCGGATATTTTGCAGATTCCGCATAACTTTCATTAAAATGCTCTTCCATTAATTTTGTTTTAAAATGAAAGTTTTTGACGGTTGAAACCGATGCCATTTCACCGTTATCTGTATTCAGAATTACAATGTTGTTGTCATCCTGTGCAAAAATATCATCAAACAGAGGAACTGAGGCTTCAAAAGTTACTTTCCCTGTTTTAGAGCTGTATTTTTGTGCTGAAGCGTAACCGGCAGAGAGCAGTAATACGCTTAATAGTGTTAATTTTTTCATATCAATTTTTTTAATTTTCATTTAACCCATCAGCTTTCCACTTGATGAAAATATTGATCTGGGCTGCAGACAATGATCCTCCCTGAGGCATTTTCCCGGGATCACCATTAGGTCTTTGGATGCGGTCCAGAATTCCGTCTATATTATTTTTCACCTGATCATAAGTAACCAGCGGTTTAAAACTTCCTGCAGAATGGCAGCCTATGCAGTTATTATCTACAATTGGTTTTACATCTGTTGTATATTTTACAGGTACTGTGATGGGTGTATTGTCAGAAATCTCTTCATAAGTTCTGCTGTCACAAGCCGTCAGTATGATTGCTGACGACAGTATCAATAAGGATGTTAGCTTTTTCATATTAAAAAACTCTATAAAGATTAAACCCAAAGAAAATATGTCCCTTTCCCCATGCTCCTGTGGCATTGGTAAGATATCCGATATCTGAATTTATCTGGGAGTTCGTCAGTAAAAGCTGGAACACATGTCCTCCTGTTTCTATATCTACCCCTAATGATAATGGGTTTTTATAAAAACTGTGATCGTCGAAATTCACAAAGTATTCTGCATTCACAGAAACTCTTTTTGAAATTTTATAGCGTCCTCCCAAACCTGCCAGAAACTGGTTCTTATTTTCAATGGTAGGTTCGTAAAGGTTTTTATGAACAAAGGAAGGGGTAAGCTGTAGTGAAAGCTTATCATTAAATCTTCTAGAAATCAATGCCTGGGTAAGATAAGAAAGTCTGTCGCTGAATTTCAGGTGCGGATAGTTATCTTTATCCAGCTCTGTATTGGCACCCATTACATTGTACCCCACAATATCTACCGGGAAGTTTTCATTTTGTCTTACCAGTCTGTATTTAACGGCTCCTTCAAACGTTTTCATATTGGTTTCTCTGGAGAGACTTACTGAAACAGCATCTGAAATACCATAAATAACGCCTAGTTTGGTTGAGGCATGATCCAGACCAAAAAAGTCCTTAAATCCTGCGCTTATATCACCAAATCTATGGGCAACAATAATATACCATTCTTTTTTGGCTGCCAGCTTCGTAGACTGTCCTGTAACAATCTGAAGGGCCTTGAAGGCGGGTTGTGAGGTTTCTGTTTGGGTTTTAACAGTGTCAATATCTTTCAGCAGGTCTTCCTGTGCAAAGACAAGACCTGAAGAAAACACTGACAAAAATAAGAGAGTTTTTGTCATATACAATTTGAATTAAATTATGATACAACAAACTTATTGAGTTCTCAATTCAAAAACAGGTGATAAAAGTCACCAGCCAAATTGTTTTTATCAATGATAGGAATAAACTTTTCAAACAAATAAAATTAGATTATTCTAACATTATCATTTACAGGAACTTTTATTCCTTCTTTGCTCTGAACAATTTCTCCTTCGCTTTCAATTTTTTTCAAAACCCTGCTTACCACTTCTCTTGAAGTTCCCAGACTGCTTGCAATTTCACGATGGGTAATTTTAATAGGATTATTTCCTGTGGATAAGATCTGCTGTTTAATATAATTCAAAACTCTCTTATCAAGCCTGTGGAAAACAGCATCATTCACCATATTCATAACTTCTGAGAATCTGCGGTCGTATTCATGATAAAACAGTTTATTGATTTCCGGAAATCTGATCAGCCATTCGTGCATGATGGAAACGGGAATGAGAATAGCTTCAGAATCTTCATCGGCAATAGCGTATACTCTACTGATATAATCTGTCAGAATAGAAGAAAAGGTCATCAGACAGCTGTCTTTTGGCTTAATATAATAGTAGATAAGTTCTCTTCCATCATTAAGGGTAAAAACTTTAATAGATCCTTTTATTAAAAAGGGTACAAATTTATTTTTCTGTCCTTCCCTTATGATTTCAGTTTTGGCTTTTATGTCAATAGCAACGGCATGTTTTTCCAGTTCTGATAAAAAATCAGCGCCTAAGAAACCAAATTTACTTACAGCAAACGAGTTATCAATCATATTTTAGATTTTATACTTTTTCTTAAACAAAGGTATGAAATTGATACATCGTTACTATGTATTTTTATCTTATTAAAGAAAATTAACAATTAGACAAATTTTATATGTATTCATACTGTTTTTACAAGCAGTTTAAAAAAAACAGCTTCACTTTAATGAAGCTGTCTTTAGTTTTAAAATCTGTATTTTACATTGAATCCATAAAAGAAATAGGCTTTTCGAGGCCCCGGATTAAGATCTGTTGGAACCGTATAATTACTTCCTTTATCTGAATCATTAATATTATTTCCTAAGAATAGGAAAGTATAATTGATCTGACTCGTAAGATTATTACCCATTACATACAGATCCAGATCAAGTTTATTAAATGATTTTTTAAACCCTAATTTTGAATTAAGCAATCCGAAACCTTTTACGAGATTTGTATTGTTAAAATCAGAATATACATTTCCCAGATAGTTATAGGTATTTACAAGATAGAATCCTGGTTTGGTAAAGATATCTAATCCTATGGCATATTTATTTCTTGGAACTCCAACAACCGTTTTATGATCATATACCATTAGCTTTCCTACCGTCTTTCCTGTAACAGGGTCTTGATATTTTGGATCGTAGATTGAAAAATCCTTATACCTTGTGTCGTAGTAAGAAAGGTTAACAAATGGAACAATTCTTTCAATAAAAGAATTTTCTGTTCTGTATTGATATCCTACGCTAAAATCAAGCCCTGTATTTTTCTGGCTTCCTGTATTGCCCCAATATGTTTGTCCTGGAGGAGTGATTCCAGGAATTACTAACTGCGTAAGTTTATCAGAATAATCGATTCTGAATGCGGAGATACGGTAATCCAGCTTCGTATTGAGTAAAAGCCCATGTACACTGAAGTCTACCATTCTCGCGCGTTCAGGCTTTAAATCATCATTTACCGTATTGGTTGCAGTTATAAATGAAGAAGCTGCGGTGGGAGAATTATAACCTTCACTGTAGCTCAGATTAAAGATCTGATGTTTCCATTCTTTCTGTAAGGCGAAGTGAGGCGTATAAGCCATATCATACTTTTTGTTGAATGACTGGTCTTTGTGTCCGGTAACTAAATCTGGTAAGGCATAAAGATCCTTCCTGCCATAGTTGGTTCTGTTGCCACTTATTCCTGCCAGGAATGTAAGTCCCCATGGTTTATAGGTAAGATAATCAATCACAAAATAGGTAGATTGATTATTATTATATTTAAAATATGATGCCCCGCTCATCCCTGTTGTCTGCAAAGGCTCTGTTTCTGAACCTGTAAACCTGTAACTTGAAGCAGTAGACACAGAATTTTGTATCTCGGCACCAAAATCTAACCGGTTTTCAAAATCCTGAAACTCGTTTTTTAATGTAAAAGTGGAACGCAATCCTACATTCGGGGAACTCGTAATTCCATATGCTCCTGCAGAAACACTTTCTGTATTTGCATTATAATAAAATAACGTAGTATAGTTTCTTAAGTTGGAAGTGAGACTGACTGTATTACTTAATCCTACTCTTGTTGATTTTATTTTCGTTCCTGAATTTTTTCTGATATAAGCGGGATTTCCGTTATCAATTCCTGCGTAGTACTCATCATATGAAATCTGGCCTGAAGTATGTTCATAGGAATAAGCCTGGCTTGCAAAGAAACTCAGCTGGTCTTTTTTGCTTAATTTCACTGTGCCATTTACATTGAAGAAGTTTTTCAGTCCTCCTCCGTTCGGCCTGTAGCCGTCTGTTTCAAGATGTCCGTATGCAGCACTTATTGAATAATTATCGTCTGCCACATTCAGTTGTGTTCTTGACTGAAATGTTTTGAAAGCACCAAACATTGCATTTTCTGAAACAGATGCTCCTTTTGTGAAGTCCGGACGGGTATAGAAACGAACAGCTCCGCCTACACCACCTCCGTACATTGTTGCGGCAGGGCCTTTTATTACCTCAACATTTGTTACATAAGCAAAATCCAAATCATCCAGAACGGTGATTCCTTCGGCGTTTGTTAAGGGCATATTATTCCAGTACGCTTTTACTCCCCAGTTATTAAATTTCTGGTCATTTCCATATCCTCTCAACACGAGTCTCTGACCTCCGAAATTGGTTCGTTTATCCACCTGAAGTCCTGGCATGGTGGATAAAGTCTGATCTATTGCGGCAGGATTATTTCTGTTAAGATCTTCTTCAGAAAGGGTTTCTACAGATTGCGCATGTCTTTTGAATTCTGCCCGTTCCTGTTTTATTTTTTTTCTTCCAAGGATATTGACTTCATCAATTGATCCTTCCTGTGTCTGCTGAGCATGTGCAATAGTACAACCTAACAAAGCTGCTATGCATATATATTTTTTCATTATTTAAATTTGTTACCATTAATATTATTTTCACTTCACAATAAAGCCCTTTCGGGAGGAGGAATAACAATGGATAAATAATGAGCGTATTCCGGCTGATGATAATGTCTGGAAATTGTTTCTATGAAATTATTTGAGAAAAAACGGAATTGCTTGTTTTCAAAAATGGCAAAAAAGCCCGGTATCTTAATCAGATTTTTGCTGTGACCTGGAAGATCAATCTGTAATGTTAAGCAATTTTTTTTACAAGCAAACTTTTTCGAAAAGTCTAATAAAGAATTGATGATAATATCTTTTTTATCCCATATAACAATAAAAATATTTCTTCCCGTTAACTATACTGATTTTGATAATATCATAGGACAATCCCTTCAGAGTAAATTCTTTTTCTTCTTTCCATTCTGCATTTTCCAAATCTTTTTCTGTAAAAAATATGGTTTCAGATTTTCTGAAATTACTCTGTGTAATGCTGTATTGTGTCTTTTCATAAAGTTCTCTTTTTACATGAAAAATAACAGAATACATCACATTACTGAATAATATGATAACCGGAATAGATAAAAAAATAAATAGTAGTTTTTTATTCAAAGAATGAAAGATTTTTTAAGGGACAAGTTCTCCAGATCGTTCTACAGAAGTAAATTTTGATATATTTATTTTGTGAAGTGTCTCAGATCCTTTTACAGTGTACGCTATCCAATTGTCTTTTGGATCTAATTTCTGAGAAACAGTATTTTCTACAGGTGCTCCTGCAGGCATATGATCAATGATGTCAGCATCCTGATCATTTTTATACTGAAGATTTCCTCTTATTGTTATTACATTGCCTGTATTATTCTGAACAAATGAAACGGTATTTCCTTCTGCTGTCAAAGTTTTTACCATGAGGATACTGTTATTTTTTTTCTTCAGCTTAATGGTGTACATGATTCCCCTTACTCCTGCTCTTCCTCCCACCCATTCTGTTTTTTCAGCAGAGATCACAGAAACGGTCTTATCCTGATATAAAGAGGATACCGGCATCCCGCAGGAAGCCAGCATCCAAAATACCATTAAATATAATTGATTATTCATTTTCTAATCATCATCGCCACCTGTACGGCCTAATACAAGGAAGTTACCACTATATACTATTTCACCTTTAGACTCAGCTTTCAGTATATAATTTCCGGGTACCATTTTTTGACCAAACTCTTCATCAGACTTTACATTTTTCTTACTGTATACCAGTCTGCCCGATGCGTCCACAATACTTATATCCACACTGCTGTATTTAGCAGTATCAAATCTCAGATGGGAAATCCCTTTCGATGGATTGGGATATATCATATTCATATGCTTTTTGGATTTAGTCTCTGTGGTCGACAATGGAACTGTATTCTGTGTTGTCCAGGCTCCTCTTCCATAAGTGGAAACCAGAACTGTTTTGGTTGCAGGTCTGTAATCTAAATTAGTAATTCTTATATTTCCTATATTTCCAGTCACTGAAGCCCACTCAGGAGTTAGCTCCAGGAAATCAGTAGTTCCCCAAACTCCCATTTCTGTTCCTACCAATACCTCATTTGGATTATCCGGATTTCTTAATATGGTTCTTACCGGCATATCAGGAAGATTTCCTTCTTTATTCTGCCACGTAGTTCCTCCATCTGTAGAATAGAAAATACTGGTAAGGTTATAATTGAAGAACGTTACAATCATTTCATTTTCGTTGGCACCAAATTCTATGTCAGAAACAGTTCCAGTTATTGGTGATGTTAACAAAGTTGATGCATATGCTGTGGTGTTGGCATTTGTCACTTTAAAAATTCGTCCCAGGTTGGTTCCTACAAAAAGTGTTGTGGATGCGGTTGTATAAGGAGAGACTTTCATCCATGAAATCTGTTCTCCGGATTGTGCAGTTTCTACCGTAACCACATCATTGGTAAAAGATGTTGCAGATGCAGAAAGTCCGCTTGTTCTGAAAAGCGTAAGCCCTGAACGGTAAGAATAAAAGACATTATTGATTCTGTCCAGAGCAATTTCATTTACAAAATGTCCCAGGCTCCTATTGGCGCTGGTAGAAATAAGATTATGAGAGCCGTTAGTTAATAAATAATGGTTGTTGTTGGTATAACTTGCTATTTCATAAGTATCCTGATCATCATATTCCGTATACATCCCGTCTCCGCCTGTAGCCGACTGGCTGGTTAGGAAATTATTAGCTTGTGGTACACCATAAATCCACCATGACCCATTATCCTGTGCTCCGGCTAATAATTCTTCATCTGCCGGGTTTTTTGTCGGATTCAGCATTGCAGAGTAAAACTGTGTTACATTGTATCTGGTATTTCTTGCAGCAAAGCCACCCACAGCTCCGATATTGGCTTTATTAGCAGCATAATAGATCCCTCCGTCATTTCCAAACATCATTTGCCCTGTAGCGAAATTATTATAAGGGTTGAATACGATTTCGTGTTGGTCCGCATGTACCGTTGAAACCTGTAAAGCAGCCATGTTATTGTTATTGGACCATTTTGAAATCTGTGTCCAGCTGGTTCCTCCGTTTGTAGATTTATACAAATCTACACCTCCGATATAAACCGTATTATCATCCAAAGGATCGGTTGCAATAATCAGGTCGTAGAAAGATTGTCCTCTGGTAAAGTCATTAGGAGGAATACTTGTATCTGTAGCTGTAGGTAATGTCAAAACAGGCGCTGTATCATTGGTAGCCTGCCATGTTGTACCTCCGTCAGCAGAACGTGCAATTCTGATAGGCTCTGTAGTTGTAGAGCTTCCCTGCATAAAAGCATAGATTTTATTAGCATCCGTTTTAGAAAGACAAAAATTAACTCTTGCTCCTGTATTCCCAACATTATAAACCTGATTAAAAGTATTTCCGTCTGCAGATTTAAAAATCCTTCCTCCTGAGTCTATATTTGGAAGTTTGGAAGTTCTGGTGGAAACCCATACGGCGTTATCTGCTCCAATTTCTATCTGCTGAATAGAATATCCTGTTGTACTGGTTGTATTTGTTGTTGTATCTAAAGCCAGTAAACTGGTGTTTTTAGTAAATGTAGCCCCTCCATCAGTTGATTTATATAATCCAGCCTGATTTACCCCCTGCCATCCGGCATTAAAAGAAGGAGTTGATACATATGTCCCACTTACCCCTGCATATACTTCTGAGATTCCGTTATTATTTCTAACTTTAACATCATTAATATAAAAGTTTCCATTTCCTATTCCATTCGAATAGGTTACCGGTATTGTAAATATCTGTGCCCAGGTAGCACCTCCATCCACCGATTTCCATATTCCAGACCCTTTAGCATTGCCCGTTTCAATTTCCCCTGTACCGGCATAAAAGACCTGTGGATTGTTTGGGTCATAAGTAATACTTGAAATGGAAGTATTCGCCCAGAATGTACTCAATGGCTGCCATTGATTAGCCGCCACGGAAGGATCCTGGTTTACCCAAAGTCCTCCTGAAACACTTCCTGCAAAAACTCTTTTACCTGTAGGATCATTAGGGTCATACATGATTGCTCTTGTTCTTCCCCCTACACTATAAGGACCTCTTTCTATCCAGGGCTCGTTGACTATTTTGCTACTAGCAGAAGCAGTATGGTTAGAAATAAAAGACATAGGCTCTGAAGGTTGATATTTACCCGTTAAGATATCTTGGTTTACCTTTACCAGTCCTTCAAAGTTGGTTCTCCCGGTAACAGGATCCATTGTTCTTTTGTAATCTTCTTCATAATATTCATTGGGTGGTATTCCAGCTGCCTTAGCAGCTTTATGCAGCTGTTTAAGGTCCTTGCCATATTGGGCATACAATTTCTGTAAATGTTTTTGATTATTTTTGAGCGTATTCTGCTGTGCATTAATATAAGTGCAAAATAATGCTAACGCAATAGTATAGATTTTCATCTTCATTTGTTTTTTACAAATATACTAAATAAATATCAAAGTATTAAAAAATATGTAAATAAGTTATCAATTTACAAATAAAAACAACAAAAATTTACCAAATACCTATTTGAGCGTTTTTTTTTGTTTTTTTAATTAAAGAGATTATTTTTTTAATTAAAAAACAAAAAGCCCCGGATAAATCCGGGGCAATTATATGATTACAAAAGAAATCTTTTACGCTTGAACGTTGTTTCCTCCTAATACGAAAGGCTCAACTTCTTTGATTTCTCCGAACTGCTGCTCGTAGTTAGCGATGTTCTGTTGAAGAGCATTTAATACTCTTTTAGCGTGAAGTGGAGCAAGAATTACTCTTGATCTTACTTTAGCCTGCTGAACACCTGGCATCAACTGAATAAAGTCTACTACAAATTCAGATGGAGAGTGGTTTACTAAAGCCAGGTTAGCATAGATACCAGCAGCTACCATTTCGTTTAATTCGATGTTGATGTTTCCGTCTTGTGGATTTTGATTGTTGTCCATTGTTATAAATTATGTTTTTAAAATTCGAAATTTGAGATTGTGAAAATATAAAAATAATTTCAAACCCCAAATTTCAAATCATTAATTTTAGTTAAGGTCTTCGAATTCTTTCTTAGAACCTACAATAACGTTCTGATACTCTTTAAGACCTGTACCTGCAGGAATTCTGTGTCCTACAATTACATTTTCTTTAAGACCGCCCAGAGCATCTACTTTACCAGCAACGGCTGCTTCGTTAAGAACTTTAGTTGTTTCCTGGAACGATGCTGCAGACATAAATGACTTCGTCTGAAGAGCTGCTCTTGTAATACCTTGCAACACAGGCGTTGCTGTAGCAGGTAAAGCTTCTCTTACTTCAACTAAAGCCTGATCTTCACGTCTCAACTTAGAGTTTTCGTCTCTTAGTTCTCTTGCAGTAATCATCTGACCTGGTCTGAATTCTTTTGAATCACCGGCATCTACTACTACTTTAAGACCGAATACTCTGTTGTTTTCTTCCAAGAAGTCGTACTTGTGTTCAAGAGCCCCTTCAAGGAACTGAGTATCACCTCCATCTACGATAGATACTTTCGTCATCATCTGTCTTACGATAATTTCGAAGTGCTTGTCGTCGATTTTTACCCCCTGTAGACGGTAAACTTCCTGAATCTCGTTTACTAAGTATTCCTGAACTGCTGTTGGACCTTTAATTCTTAAGATATCTTCCGGTGTGATAGAACCGTCAGAAAGTGGAGAACCTGCTCTTACGAAGTCATTCTCCTGAACAAGAATCTGGTTAGAAAGTTTTACCAAGTAAATTTTTCTTTCACCAGTTTTAGCCTCAACAATAAGTTCACGGTTACCTCTCTTGATTTTTCCGTAAGAAACTACCCCGTCGATTTCAGTAACAACCGCTGGGTTTGAAGGGTTTCTTGCTTCGAATAATTCGGTAACTCTCGGAAGACCTCCAGTGATATCCCCTGCTTTTGCAGATTTTCTTGGGATCTTGATTAAGACTTTACCAGCCTTAATTTTTTCACCATCGTTAACCATTAAGTGGGCTCCTACCGGTAAGTTGTAAGCTTTCTGCTCAACTCCTTTAGAGTCTACCACTTTCAAGGTAGGTACGGCTTTCTTATTTCTGGATTCAGAGATTACTTTCTCTTCAAATCCTGTCTGTTCGTCAATTTCAAGCTGGAATGAAATACCCTGGATAATATCCTCGTATTCTACTTTACCTGAAGTTTCAGCAATGATAACCGCGTTATACGGATCCCATCTACAGATTGTATCTCCTTTCTTCACTTTATCACCTGGTTTTACAGATAATATAGATCCGTAAGGTACGTTAGCGATCATTAATGGAGTTCTGGACTCATTATCAGCCACTAATCTGAATTCTGTTGAACGTGAAACCACAACTTCAGCCGTATTACCGTTTTCATCTTCAGAAGTAATTGTTCTTACTTCATCCATTTCCACGATACCATCTCTTCTTGCAACGATAGAAGGGTTTTCTGATACGTTTCCTGCAGTACCCCCCTGGTGGAAGGTTCTCAATGTAAGCTGAGTACCTGGTTCCCCAATGGATTGTGCTGCAATTACACCTACCGCTTCACCCATGTGAATCATCTTACCTGTTGCTAAGTTTCTACCGTAACATTTCGCACAGATACCTTTTTTAGCCTCACAAGTTAATGGTGAACGAACTTCAACAAATTCCAGTCCTGCTGCTTCAATTCTTTTCGCTAATGCTTCATTAATTACCTGATCTGCTTCAGTGATCATCTCATCTGTTTCAGGGTCATAGATGTTATGAAGAGAAACTCTACCTAAGATTCTTTCGGAGATCTTTTCAACGATCTCGTCATTTTTCTTAAGTGCAGTCACTTCAGTACCTCTTAAAGTACCACAGTCGTCTTCTGTAACGATAACGTCCTGTGCAACGTCTACCAATCTTCTCGTTAAGTAACCAGCATCGGCTGTCTTAAGAGCGGTATCCGCAAGACCCTTACGGGCACCGTGGGTAGAGATAAAGTACTCTAGAATCGAAAGACCTTCCTTAAAGTTGGCAAGGATCGGGTTTTCGATGATCTCCGCTCCGGTAGAACCGGCTTTCTGCGGTTTTGCCATCAACCCTCTCATTCCTGATAACTGACGGATCTGTTCTTTAGAACCCCTCGCTCCAGAGTCAAGCATCATGTATACAGAGTTGAAACCACCTTGGTCAGTTTTCATTCTGCTCATGATCATTTCAGTTAATCCGGCGTTGGTATTAGTCCAAACGTCGATTACCTGGTTATAACGTTCTGTATCGGTAATCAGACCCATGTTATAGTTAGCTCTAATTTCGTCTACAGTTTCAATTGATTGTGCAATCATTTGTTTCTTCTCAACAGGAACTACAATATCCCCAAGTGAGAAAGAAAGACCTCCTTTGAATGCGTTTGAATATCCTAAATCTTTCATTGCATCCAGGAACTTCACAGTGGTAGGGAAATCTGTATCAGCAAGGATCTTACCGATAACATTTCTCAATGATTTCTTAGTCAAAAGTTCATTGATATATCCTGACTGCTTAGGTACAATCTGGTTGAATAGGATTCTACCTACAGAAGTTTCGATTAATCTTGTAACGATTTCACCGTTTTCTTTGATAGGCAGCCTACATCTTACTTTAGCATTTAAAGATACTCTGCCTTCAGCATAAGCGATTTCCGCTTCTTCAGGAGAATAGAATGCAAGACCTTCACCTTTTACTTTCATATCTTCTGTAGAACTCAATTCTTTGGTCATGAAATAAAGACCAAGAACCATGTCCTGAGATGGTACTGTAATTGGAGAACCGTTTGCAGGGTTCAGGATGTTCTGAGAACCTAACATCAATAACTGAGCTTCAAGGATCGCTTCTGGTCCTAGTGGCAAGTGTACCGCCATCTGGTCACCATCGAAATCGGCGTTGAAGGCCGTCGTTACTAATGGGTGTAGCTGGATTGCCTTACCTTCGATCATCTTAGGTTGGAAAGCCTGAATACCCAGTCTGTGAAGCGTAGGTGCTCTGTTCAGTAGAACAGGGTGACCTTTCATCACGTTTTCAAGGATATCATAAACTACCGGTTCTTTTCTGTCGATAATTCTCTTTGCAGATTTTACTGTTTTTACAATCCCTCTTTCAATTAGTTTTCTAATGATGAACGGTTTGTAAAGTTCAGCTGCCATATCTTTAGGAATACCACATTCGTGAAGCTGTAAGTTTGGACCTACAACAATTACCGAACGCGCAGAGTAGTCAACCCTTTTTCCTAGTAGGTTCTGACGGAAACGACCCTGCTTACCTTTCAATGAATCAGAAAGTGATTTCAACGGTCTGTTTGATTCAGATTTTACTGCAGAAGATTTTCTTGTGTTATCGAATAATGAATCTACTGATTCCTGAAGCATACGCTTCTCGTTTCTCAAGATTACTTCAGGAGCTTTGATCTCCAATAATCTCTTCAAACGGTTATTTCTGATGATAACTCTTCTATAAAGGTCATTCAAGTCAGAAGTTGCGAAACGTCCTCCATCCAATGGAACCAATGGTCTTAGTTCTGGCGGGATAACAGGAAGTACACGCATGATCATCCACTCCGGTCTGTTGATCATTCTTGTATTAGCACCTCTTAATGCTTCTACAACGTTCAACCTTTTAAGAGCTTCAGTTCTTCTTTGTTTTGAACCTTCGTTGTGAGCTTTGTGTCTCAAGTCGAAAGACAATGCATCAAGATCAATTCTTTTTAACAGATCTTCTACCGCTTCAGCACCCATTCTGGCGATGAATTTGTTGGGATCAGAATCATCAAGATACTGGTTTTCTACAGGAAGAGTTTCCATGATGTCAAGGTACTCTTCTTCTGTAAGGAATTCCATGTTTTCAAAATCAGAACCGTCTAATTTCTTAGCAATACCCTGCTGAATCACTACATATCTTTCGTAGTAGATGATCATGTCTAATTTCTTAGAAGGAATTCCAAGAAGGTATCCGATTTTGTTTGGTAATGAACGGAAATACCAGATATGTGCAATTGGAACTACAAGGTTGATGTGCCCGATTCTCTCTCTTCTTACTTTTTTCTCAGTAACTTCTACTCCACAACGGTCACAAACGATCCCTTTGTAACGAATTCTCTTGTATTTACCACAAGCACATTCGTAATCCTTTACAGGACCAAAGATTTTCTCACAGAACAGCCCGTCTCTTTCAGGCTTGTGAGTTCTGTAGTTAATAGTTTCCGGTTTTAAAACCTCCCCTCTTGAGTCTTGTAAAATAGACTCCGGTGAAGCTAAACCGATGGTTATTTTATTAAATCTACTTGATTTATTTTTATTTGACATAATTTTTTTTAGATTTTAGATTTCAGATTTCAGATTTCAGACGAAATCATCATTCCAAATTCAAGGATTATAAAATTCTTAGAGTGTCATAGCCTGACATCTTGTGTCTGACATCTGATATCTTACTCCTCCAATCTTACGTCTAATCCAAGACCTTGTAACTCGTGAAGTAATACGTTGAATGATTCCGGAATACCTGGTTCAGGCATAGACTCACCTTTCGCAATTGCTTCATAAGTTTTTGCTCTACCAATCACGTCATCCGACTTCACAGTCAGGATCTCTCTAAGGATGTTAGATGCACCGAATGCTTCAAGTGCCCAAACCTCCATCTCTCCGAATCTCTGACCTCCGAACTGAGCTTTACCTCCTAACGGCTGCTGAGTAATCAATGAGTAAGGACCGATAGAACGTGCGTGCATCTTGTCATCTACCATGTGTCCTAGTTTCAGCATGTAAATGATCCCTACAGTTGCAGCCTGAGTAAATCTTTCTCCGGTACCACCATCATAAAGGTAAGTGTGGCCGAATTTAGGAAGACCCGCTTTCTCTGTATATTCAGTAATCTGATCAAGAGTAGCTCCATCAAAGATCGGTGTAGCGAACTTCATACCCAGCTTCTGACCAGCCCATCCAAGAACTGTTTCATAGATCTGACCGATGTTCATACGGGAAGGTACCCCAAGTGGATTCAATACGATATCTACCGGTGTTCCATCTTCAAGGAATGGCATATCTTCTTCACGAACGATTCTTGAAACGATACCTTTGTTACCGTGACGTCCTGCCATCTTATCTCCTACATTCAGTTTACGTTTCTTAGCGATGTAAACTTTAGCCAGCTTCATGATCCCTGCCGGAAGCTCATCTCCGATTGAAATTGCAAATTTCTCACGGTTTTTAACTCCCTGGATGTCGTTGTATTTGATTTTGTAATTGTGAATCAATTGCTTGATCAATTCATTCTTATCAGCGTCTACTGTCCAGTCTGCACCACTAACGTTTACATAATCTTCAACTGAAGTTAATAATTTGTGAGTGAATTTCACACCTTTACCGATGATTTCTTCGTCAAGGTCATTTTGTACCCCCTGAGAAGTTTTACCGCTTACCAGTGTATTTAATTTTTCAATTAAAGTATTTCTCAACTCGTCAAACTTAGCCTTGTAAGTGTTTTCAATTTCTTCAAGTTTAAGTTTTTCTTCAGTTCTTTTCTTTTTGTCTTTAATATTTCTGGAGAACAACTTCTTGTTGATAACAACTCCTCTTAATGAAGAGTCAGCTTTCAATGAAGCATCTTTCACATCACCGGCTTTATCACCGAAGATTGCTCTAAGAAGTTTTTCTTCAGGAGTCGGGTCAGATTCACCTTTTGGAGTGATTTTACCAATCATGATATCTCCAGGCTTCACTTCAGCACCGATTCTGATCATACCGTTCTCGTCAAGATCTTTGGTAGCTTCTTCGGATACGTTTGGAATGTCTGCTGTAAGCTCTTCCATACCTAACTTGGTATCACGAACTTCAAGAGAATATTCATCTACGTGGATGGAAGTAAACCAGTCTTCACGTACCACTTTTTCGTTGATTACGATCGCATCCTCAAAATTATATCCTTTCCAAGGCATGAACGCTACCACTAAGTTTCTACCAAGAGCCAATTCTCCTTTTTCAGTAGCATACCCGTCGCAAAGTACCTGTCCTTTCTCCACTACATCACCTACTCTTACGTTTGGTCTTAGTGTGATGGTTGTACTCTGGTTGGTTTTCCTGAACTTAGTAAGTTTATATGTTTTCGTAGCAGACTCGAATTGTACTAAATCTTCGTCTTCGCTTCTTTCATATTTAATAACGATTTTGTCAGCATCCACGTACTGTACCGTACCTGTTCCTTCAGCATTAATTAAGATTCTTGAATCTCTTGCAACCTGCTGCTCAAGCCCTGTACCAACGATTGGAGCCTGTGGCTTCAATAGAGGAACCGCCTGACGCATCATGTTGGATCCCATCAATGCACGGTTCGCATCATCATGCTCCAGGAATGGAATTAATGAAGCGGAAATACCGGAAATCTGGTTTGGTGCTACGTCGATAAGGTCTACCTGCTCAGGCTCTACTACCGGATAGTCACCATCCAATCTTGCAATAATTCTGTCTGTTAAGAAATCACCGTTGTCGCTCAATTCAACGTTTGCCTGAGCAATTACTTTAGATTCTTCGTCTTCTGCATTTAAGTAAATAGGATCTGCGTTAAGCTCAATCTTACCACCTTCTACTTTTCTATATGGAGTTTCGATGAAACCTAGTCTGTTGATTTTAGCATAAATACCAAGGGATGAAATCAAACCGATGTTTGGTCCTTCCGGAGTTTCAATCGGACAAATTCTTCCGTAGTGAGTATGGTGAACGTCTCGAACCTCGAAACCTGCTCTTTCTCTTGATAAACCACCAGGCCCTAGTGCAGATAATCTTCTCTTGTGAGTGATCTCTGATAGAGGGTTGGTCTGGTCCATGAACTGAGAAAGCTGGTTGGTCCCGAAGAATGAGTTGATTACAGATGTTAATGTCTTAGCATTTACAAGGTCAAGCGGAGTAAAGATTTCGTTATCTCTAACGTTCATTCTTTCCTTGATTGTTCTTGCAATTCTAGAAAGACCTACCCCGAACTGTCCTGCTAATTGCTCACCAACAGTTTTAATTCTTCTGTTTGATAAGTGGTCAATATCATCAACTTCAGCTTTAGAGTTTACAAGCTCTATAAGGTGTCTTACGATAGCAATGATATCTTCTTTTGTAAGAACTTCAGTTGTTGTAGGAATATTAAGACCTAATTTTTTGTTCAATCTGTAACGTCCTACTTCACCTAAAGAGTATCTCTGCTCAGAGAAGAATAATTTTTCAATGATTCCTCTTGCAGTTTCCTCATCTGGCGGATCTGCATTTCTTAACTGACGATAAATATATTCTACCGCTTCTTTTTCAGAGTTGGTAGGGTCTTTTTGTAATGTATTCTGGATGATGGAGAATTCATTGCTGTTTTCTTTGTGAATCAGGATTGATTTCACACCAGCATCCAGGATAAGATCTAAATGTTCTTTTTCAAGGATTGTTTCTCTATCCAGGATGATCTCGTTTCTTTCAATAGAAACTACTTCACCTGTATCTTCATCTACGAAATCTTCGAACCAGGTGTTCAATACTCTCGCAGCCAATGTTCTCCCTTCCACTTTTTTAAGGGCAGCTTTAGAAACTTTCACTTCTTCAGCAAGGTCGAAGATCTGAAGGATATCCTTATCAGATTCGTACCCGATTGCTCTTAATAAAGTTGTTAATGGTAATTTTTTCTTACGGTCGATATACGCGTACATTACGCTGTTGATATCGGTTGTAAATTCCATCCAAGATCCTTTAAAAGGAATAATTCTTGAATAGTAAAGTTTTGTCCCGTTCGCGTGGTAAGTTTGTCCGAAGAATACACCAGGTGAACGGTGAAGCTGCGTAACAATAACTCTCTCAGCACCGTTGATGATGAAAGAACCACTTGGCGTCATATAAGGAACCGGACCTAAATATACATCCTGAACCACAGTCTGGAAATCTTCGTGTTCCGGGTCAGTACAATATAATTTAAGTCTCGCTTTTAGAGGAACTGAATAGGTAAGTCCTCTTTCCACACACTCATCGATTGAATAACGTGGAGAATCTACCAGATAGTCTAAGAATTCTAATACGAACTGGTTTCTTGAATCCGTAATTGGGAAATTCTCTTGGAAAGTCTTGTAAAGAGCTTCTGTCTTTCTGGCTTCAGGAAGTGTATCAAGCTGGAAAAATTCTCTGAAAGACTCAATTTGGATATCCAAAAAGTCTGGCGTGATGATTTTTCCTTTCGCTGATGAGAAATTAATTCTCGGATTTCCTTGAGTTGTTGATTTTGTTTTACTCATAAAACTTTTAAGAAAGGGTTAAAAAATATTTTGATTCATTAAAAAATATCAGAAAAGAACTAGAAAACAAGGTAAAAGTAATAAGGTAAAAGTGTTTTTGGCGCTCACGAAAGTCCTTATGTTCTTTAACTTTGTACTTGGTTCTTTCTAACTGCAACACTGGTATATCTTTTCACAGCGTAATGCAAAATATTTTTATTACTTTTGAGGCAGCATTATTGTACTATTTATATACACGAAACCCCTTCCATGTTCACACAATGAAAGAGTTGATTTTCAATATTTTATAAATTTATAAACAATTTTTAGCGCCAAAAGAGGGGCAAAGATACAAAAAGTTAGCCACAATAACAAATAAATCATCTCATTTTGAGGGTTTTAAAATAAGAGAGGCTGCCCAAAATGAGCAACCCCTCCACAACACAAGCTAATCCTATGATTATTTCATAATAATCCAAGATTTTATTTTGATTTACTTTTTACTTTAGTATACTTCCTCATAGGCTTCTTTTCTGCAGTGGTCCTACACTTCCGTTTTGATTCTCATAGTTCCTGGCTTTTTGTTCTGATTCCGTCACTCCCGGAACAAACAGTCTGCAAAGGTGACCTTTCCATTCCGAAGGTCGTTTTAAACAGAAAAGTCTTAATACCTAACTGTGCGTTTATAGGTGAGACCAACTGATAAAAGGGTGATGTGAATATTTATTTTTCATTATCATCATATTTCCTGGTTTACAGATGTATTTTTTGATAAAGGTAATTCTCAGATGTTTCATCTAAATAATAAATGACAACAAAAGTATTATCAGCAAACACTGCGTAGTTAGATTAAAAGATATAGATCCGGCAAAGAACCATTGCAGCGGATATTTACAGTCGTTTGCCCTGTAGATTTATGATGAAGAGTTCCCAACCCATTTCCATTTCCAATCCATTGGTGAAATGAAGAGCTGCTTAAGCTGTGTTGACGATTTATACAACAAGATAATACGGATTTACGCATTGTTAGAGATATCAGCTTAGTGTTTAGCTTTCCCACAGCTTCCAGCAATAAAAGTGCTATCTTATGATTATAGGAAAGAAAATAATTTTTGTTCAATTATATTGTGTTTTTCAATACAAATATAATATTTTTCAATTAAAACAACACTTTATTAATAAAAATTTACACAAAATAGATAAGTAATAAATTATACTCATATTATAGTGTAAATTATAGTGAAATAATCAACCATAATAAAATATATTAAAATACGATCCAAGAATATTGAAATACTATTATAAAGTAAAAGACACCCTATAGAGGATTACATACAAAAACCCGGACAAAATTGCCCGGGTTTCTATATTTATATACAATTGAAAATTATTTCAATTCTACTTCAGCACCAGCTTCTTCTAATTGCTTCTTAAGAGCTTCAGCTTCGTCTTTAGAAACACCTTGCTTAATTGCAGCAGGAGCTCCGTCTACGATATCTTTAGCTTCTTTAAGACCAGCACCAGTTAAATCTTTTACTAATTTAACGATAGCTAATTTAGAAGCACCTGCAGACTTAAGAATTACATCGAATTCAGTCTTTTCTTCAGCAGCTTCACCTGCCCCACCTGCAGCAACAACTACAGCAGCAGCAGCTGGCTCAATTCCGTACTCATCCTTAAGGATAGCAGCTAATTCGTTTACGTCTTTTACAGTTAGGTTTACTAGCGTTTCAGCTAAATTTTTTAAATCTGACATTGTTGTAATGTTTTTGTTGATTATTTATTTAATTTTTTGAGTGTAATTATTCAGCACTTGTTTCTTCAGTGCTTTCTGCAGCAGCTTCAGGAGCTTCAGCAGGAGTTTCTTCTACCGCAGGAGCAGCTTCTTCAGCTTTAGCTTCTACAGTTTCAGATTTGTTTTGAAGAGCAGAAACAACTCTCTGGATTGGAGATTGAAGTAATCCGATGATTTCACCGATCATTTCTTCTCTAGACTTGATATTAGCCAACATATCCAGGTTATTGTCACCCACGTAGAAAGTTTCCTGAACAAAAGCAGATTTTAAAGCCGGCTTTTCTTCTTTCTTTCTGAATCCTTGGATCAGTTTCGCAGGAGCGTTTGCTGTTTCAGCAATCATTAACGCTGAGTTTCCTTTGAAAGATGGGAACATTTCAGAGTAATCTACTCCTTCAATTTGTTCCATTGCTTTTTGTAAAAGTGTATTTTTTACAACTTTCACTTTGATATTTTGCTTGAAAGCCTGTCTTCTGAAATCTGAAGATTTACCAGCGTTCAAACCTTCTAAATCTGCTACATATACTACTTTTGCATCCTGAAGCAAATCTTTGATCTCTTGTATTGCTACAACTTTTTGGTCTTTTGTCATTGTCTTAAGGATTATTATTAGTTAACAGATTTAGTATCAATTGCAATACCCGGGCTCATTGTAGAAGACAAATAAATGCTCTTCACATACGTTCCTTTAGCAGCAGTTGGTTTCATTTTGATCAATGTCTGGATCAATTCCTGAGCATTTTCTTTGATCTTGGCAGCATCAAAAGATACTTTACCAATACCTGCATGGATAATACCATACTTATCTACTTTGAAATCAATTTTACCTGCTTTTACTTCAGTTACTGCTTTACCAATTTCCATTGTTACAGTTCCTGATTTAGGGTTTGGCATTAAACCTCTTGGACCTAATACTCTACCTAACGGACCTAATTTACCCATTACAGCTGGCATAGTAACGATAACGTCAACATCTGTCCAACCTTCTTTGATTTTTTGTAAATATTCGTCAAGACCTACATAGTCAGCACCAGCAGCTTTAGCTTCTGCTTCTTTATCCGGAGTTACAAGAGCTAATACTTTAACATCTTTACCAGTACCGTGAGGAAGAGATACAACACCTCTTACCATTTGGTTTGCTTTTCTTGGGTCTACACCTAATCTTACAGCGATATCTACAGAAGCATCAAACTTTGCAGTGTTCACTTCTTTTACAAGAGCTGAACCTTCTTCAAGGTTATAGATTCTTCCTTTTTCTACTTTGCTTAAAGCTTCCTTTTGCTTTTTAGTTAATTTTGCCATTTCTTTAAGTTTTAAGCGTTAGTTGGTTTTGTTCCTGTTACTCTTAACCCCATAGATCTAGCAGTACCTGCAACCATAGAAAGAGCAGAATCCATTGTAAAACAGTTAAGATCCGCCATTTTATCTTCAGCGATTTTCTTTACTTGTTCCCAAGTTACAGAACCTACTTTGTTTCTGTTTGGTTCACCAGAACCTCCCTTGATCTTAGCTGCATCCATTAACTGGATTGCTGCAGGTGGAGTTTTAATAACGAATTCAAAAGATTTGTCTTCGTATACTGTAATTACTACAGGTAAAACTTGCCCTGGCTTATCTTGGGTTCTTCCGTTAAATTGCTTACAAAACTCCATGATGTTCACACCTGCAGAACCCAATGCTGGACCTACTGGTGGAGAAGGGTTAGCTGCGCCACCTTTCACCTGAAGCTTTACCATTTTAAAGACTTTCTTAGCCATTGTTTGTTTTTTAAATTTGAATAATTAATGAGTTTGGAAGCATTTATTATTCAGTAGGTTATGCACTCACATAACAATAAACCTACTTTTTGGACTGCAAAAGTATAAAATATTTTTGAAATAGCAAACGGAAATTGCTGATTTTTAAAAAGTTTAAAAAATAAATCATAATATACTGCAGTTTATTTTCAACTATTAGCGGAAAAACAAAAACGGTCACTTCATCTGAATGACCGTTTATATTTACATAATAAGAAAACCTGTTAAAAACCTGCCGGCTTGTTAATCGTTCGTGTAGAACCATCGCTTCCACCAAGATCATCACTGATATCGCTAATATTTTGTTTTGTAATCAATCTTTTGTAAGCCATCAGATAAAGGTCAACAGTAAAGTTGTTGTAAGTTCTTGATGGCGGATTGGAATTTGTGGCAATAATTCTGCTGTCTGTAAATCTTGCTTTGATATGCCATGTTCCATTACTTTTGAATGCCGCTACCTCAGGAGATCCCTGTTTGTTGTCATTAATTCCGTTGTCTCCGTAATCCAGCATCACGCTGGTACTGCCGTCATTTAATTTAAATGAATAATTATGAAGCACAACAAGAAAATTATTGGCATCGATCTTAGTATCATAATCTGCGATTCCTGTGCCAGATACACCGGTAAGAGTAAGTTTAAGATAATTAAACAATCCGCTGCTTTCCAAAGCCGGATCATATAATTGCAATGCATTCTCTGAAGTTGCCAAAAAGCTGCCTCCCGTCATAGTAGGTTCTCCCGGATTTCTCAGGTATAAAGAATTTGTATATGTTTTTCCATTAACATCAAGGGTTTCGGTAGGGTTTGCTGTATTCACCCCTACTTTTCCTTTCTGGGCATTCAAAAATATCCCCAGACATATGATTATTGTGATATAAATTTTTCTTTTCATAGTTTTTTTATTGAAGCCCTAGCGGCGTATTGGTTGATACTCCTGAATAAGCTGGTGAAGCAGATACTGAAACGGAACCGTTAAAGGTTCCCCAGTCTTTAACTAATGATTTTTCAAAGACATTCAATGTAAAGGTCCATGTTCCGTTTTGAGCAGAAACCGTACCGGCTCCTTTAAAAGCTAAATTAATGGCATGATAGGTTTTACCACCACTGGTAACCTGCGTAATTTCTGTGGAATAAGAACCATAAGATTTGGGAGTTGTCGTTGTATTCGCTGCTGAAACCGCTTCCGTAAATACAGCACCTGTAATGGCCACAACATATTTACCAGCATCCAATCCTGTATTGAGATTCACAACTTCATCCTGTCTCACATTTTTCAATACAACATTATACATGTTTACAGGGGCTACATTACGGAGCGATATATCCAGCAGCTTCACCTTACCTACCGGTGAAGTATCTTTTGAACGGGTAAGGAGAAGATAATTTCCACTTGCCTTTGTATTTTCAGTATCTATTAAATAGGATTCTATCAAAGTTTCTCCTTCAACATCGAGAGTTCCTTTGGGTGTTGTAGTATTAATTCCTACTTGGGCATTCATGCTTAAGGCAGCAAAACCCGTAAAGAGTATCGCAATAATTTTTTTCATATAATTTATGTTTTATTGAATTAACGGAGCTGCAGCAGCACCCGTTGCTGAAGCATTAAGATTTTGTGTCGTATTGAAATCTTTGGCATATGACCTGTCGAACACCAGCAAGTTCAGTGTCCAAACTCCGGTAGGAAGAGAGTTATCAGGTGCGAATCCCTGATAATCCGCTTTCAGTTTCCATGTTCCTCCTGAAGAATAGGCAAAAATCTGAGGCACGGGCGTAAGCCAGTCGGCAGAATACGTTCTTGTTGGCTGTGTAAAGCCAAATGAAGAGATCACCACCAAAAACTTCTTGGAATTGATCTTTGTGTCAAATTGATTTACCCAATCCTTGTCTGTAGGATCACAGGTGATTTTGAACTGAACAAGATTAATAGGTGCCGGTGAATTAGGTACAAAGGAATCATTGTACGCTGTAATTTTGTTTTCCGGAGCCGGAGATTTGATAATGAAAGTGTAATTCTCGTCCGCTTTCAGTTTTTCCATAGGCTGCTTGAAAACAATTCCTGATGTCTTCATTGTACCGTTCACGGTAAGCTCTTTTTCCGGGGCCGCAGTATTGATACCAACCTGCGCACTCGTGAGCACAGATGCACCCACCAGAATGATCATCGAAATAATTTTTGTCATTGGGTTATGTGTTTATATAAGACTTGTGTTTCTGAATAACTGATCCTGGTTTATATTTTCTGCTTATTAAAAGCATACATTCCATACTGCTGTAACCAGTGTATGAAAATAAGAAAACATAAATTTTGGGATTAGTTAACTGCTTGGTTGCAAGAAGCATGCCATCTAAAGGTGAATTAAAGCTCGAAAAATAACTAATGTACGGAAAAATTAATATTATCACCCTGAAGTGATAATTAAATCAGTGTAAACGACTATATAAAAGCAATCAACAGAATTTTGAATTTGAAAAATACGGAAGACAATCTTGGCAAACTTAAAAGAACTCTAACAACCGGGAAAAAATTGAAAAATCTATTTTCTATATTTATGATAAATTAATTAAAATAATAAAGTTTGTTAATCAAAAAGAGAGACAAACTTCATCGAAAAATACGATGCAAAAAAAGACCGCTTATCAGCAGTCTTTTTATATTTTATAAGAAATGTATTATACTTTTTCTACTTGCATGTAGCTCAGCTCCATTGGAGTTTTTCTACCGAAGATCAATACAGAAACTTCAATTTTCTTTTTGTCTTCAAGAATCTTCTCAACTGTACCATTGAATCCGTTGAAAGGTCCATCGATTACTTTAACGTTTTCACCTACTACGTAAGGAATCTCAACATCGCTTGCAAATTCTGACAGCTCATCCATTCTACCAAGCATTCTGTTTACCTCTGATTTTCTCATTGGAACAGGATCTCCTCCTTTTGTTAAGCTTAAGAAAGAAATAACACCAGGAATATTCTTGATAACGTGAGGAATCTCTCCCATCAGATCAGCTTCAATCATCAGGTAGCCAGGATAGTAAGGTCTCTCTTTAGGAACTTTTTTACCGTTTCTAATCTGGATCACCTTTTCCATAGGAATAACCACCTGAGTAACGTACTGCTCAAACCCTAAACGCTTGATTTCTGTCTCAATATAGTTTTTCACTTTATTTTCCTGTCCGCTGATAGCTTTCAGCACATACCATTTCAATTCGCTCATTATGGAAAATACTTAATTATTAATTGAACAAGTTGATTAGCATTCCTATTATGTTGCTGATTGCTTTTGAAAACAATTCATCAACTCCAAAGGTAAATAAAGCCAGAATAACTGTCGCAATAGTCACTACAATTGTAGAAGACTGAAGGTCAGCCCATTTTGGCCATTCAACTTTATGTCTGAATTCGTTATAAGAACCTTTTAAAAAATCGATAAGTGAACTCATAATTTATATTTGCACGGGCACAAGGATTCGAACCCTGATCAACGGTTTTGGAGACCGGTATCCTACCATTGGACGATGCCCGTAGTTAAAAAAAGCTCCGTAAAGAATGTTCCTTACGGAAGCTTTTTTATATTGTTTTAGTGTGAATTAGTCGATGATTTCAGTTACCTGACCTGCACCTACTGTTCTACCACCTTCTCTGATCGCGAATCTAAGACCCTCGTTAAGAGCGATTGGCTGAAGTAATTCAACAGTGATTGTTAAGTTATCACCAGGCATTACCATTTCTACACCTTCTGGTAAGAAGATCTCACCTGTAACGTCAGTAGTTCTTACGTAGAACTGAGGACGGTACTTGTTGTGGAATGGAGTGTGACGTCCACCTTCTTCTTTAGAAAGGATATAAACCTCAGCTTTGAATTTTTTGTGTGGCTTAACTGAATCTTTCTTAGCGATAACCATACCTCTCTTGATGTCAGTTTTTTCAATACCTCTCAATAATAGACCTACGTTATCACCAGCTTCACCTCTGTCTAGGATTTTTCTGAACATCTCAACTCCTGTAATAGTAGAAGTTAATTTCTCATCACCCATACCTACGATATCAACTGGATCACCAGTGTTGATAACACCAGCCTCGATTCTACCAGTTGCAACAGTACCTCTACCTGTAATAGAGAATACGTCTTCAATTGGCATCAAGAATGGCTTATCCTGATCTCTAACAGGCTGCTCGATCCAAGTATCAACTGCATCCATTAATTCTTCAACAGTCTTAACCCACTTCTCGTCTCCGTTAAGAGCACCAAGAGCAGATCCCTGGATTACTGGAGAGTTATCTCCGTCATATTCGTAAGTAGATAATAAATCTCTAAGTTCAAGTTCAACAAGCTCTAAAAGCTCAGCATCATCCACCATGTCAACTTTGTTCATGAAAACAACGATTCTTGGTACGTTTACCTGACGGCAAAGTAGGATGTGCTCTCTAGTTTGAGGCATTGGTCCATCAGTTGCAGCACATACTAAGATTGCTCCATCCATCTGAGCAGCACCAGTTACCATGTTCTTAACATAGTCGGCGTGACCTGGACAGTCAACGTGTGCATAGTGTCTGTTTTCAGTTTCGTACTCGATGTGAGCTGTATTAATAGTGATACCTCTTTCTTTTTCTTCTGGAGCAGAGTCAATAGCAGAGAAGTCTTTTTTCTCAGCAAGACCTTTGTTAGCTAATACACTACTGATAGCTGCAGTAAGTGTAGTTTTACCATGGTCAACGTGACCAATAGTACCAATGTTCAAGTGTGGTTTGTTACGATTAAACGTTTCCTTTGCCATGATTTAAAATTATTTATTTATTGTTTTTCAAATTTTCGGTGTGCAAATATAATGAATTTTTAAATACCAAAAACTTTTTATTAAAAAAACTTTCAATATTATCATCCAGTGAAGGACAAACCTTATATTTAAACGTATTGAGACTGCAAATTTACACATTTTTCCGAATTGAAAAAAACTTTCTGAAACCTTTTATTAAAAAGCCTGGAATACAGAATATTCCAGGCTCAATTAATATATAAATGAAAGATAAAACTCAGATCTGACTGAGCTTTTTTGTTCTGTTGAAAATCCAAAAAATAATCGGAAAAATAAGCTGTGTAAGCACTGTTGCGGTAATGAGCCCTCCGATAATAACAATCGCCAGGGGTTTTTGAGATTCTGAACCAATTCCTGTAGATAATGCTGCCGGCATAAGACCGATAGAGGCCATGAGCGCCGTCATAATTACAGGCCTGGTTCTGGATTTCACCCCATTTAATATGGCAGTGTCTATATCAAGACCATTTTTAACATTCTGATGGAATTCTGTGATAAGAATCACCCCGTTCTGGATACAAATTCCCAGAAGGGCAATCATCCCCACTCCGGCAGATATTCCAAAATTGATTCCCGTAATATGTAAGGCAATAATTCCGCCTATTAAAGCAAATGATACATTAGCCAATACCAAAAGGGAATCTTTCATATTTCCAAACAGGATAAACAACAGGAAGAAAATCATCAGAATACTTACCGGCACTACCTGAGTCAGACGGTGTGAGGCACGCTGCTGGTTTTCAAACTGCCCGGTCCATCCTACAGAATATCCGTCTGGAAGTTCAATAGTTGCAACTCTCTTCTGAGCATCGGCAATTGTACTTCCCAAGTCCCGGTCACGGATTGAGAATTTAACCCCGATATATCGTTTGATATTATCTCTGTAAATAAATGCGGCGCCGTTATCTTTAACAATGGTGCTTATTTCTTTTAAAGGAATCTTTGCTCCATCCTGAGTAGGAACCATCAAAGCGGCAATATCGTTTTCATTGGTTCTGTATTCCTGTGAATAGCGTAGACGGATCGGAAATTTTCTTTCACCGTCAAACATTTCTGAAGCGGTTTTTCCACCAAAGGCCATCTCGAGTACAGCCTGTGCATCTGCCGGCATTACTCCATACGCCGCCATTTTATCCCTGTCAAGCACAACGCTTACTTCCGGCTGGCCGATATTTTTAATAATTCCCGGATCTTTTACACCTTGTACGTCTTTAATCTTCAATAAAACTTCATGAGCTAATTTATCAAGGGTTTCCAGGTTGTCACCATAGATTTTGATTCCATTTTCAGCTTTAAAACCTGCCACGGCTTCTGCAACGTTATCGGAAATCGGCTGGGAATAGTTGAAAGTAATTCCCTGATAGCTTCTGAGTCTTTTATCTATTTCATTGATCAGTTCATCATAGGTGATCTTTCGTTTCCACTCTTCTCTCGGCTTAAGGTTAACGGCAAACTGTACGAATCCAAAACCGTTGGGATCCGTTCCGTCATTACTTCTTCCCGTCTGCGCGAGAACATCTGTCACTTCTGAGAAACCCATAATGTCCTTCTTTAAAAGATCTGCTGTTTTCAGAGATTCTTTCAGTGAGGAGCTCATCGGCATTTCAGCAGTGATCCACAATGAACCTTCATTCAACTGGGGAAGGAATTCCGTTCCAAGGAATTTACCCGAAAACAACGTGACCGCCAAAAAGGAAATTGCCACGATCATACTCATCTTTTTGTGCTTGAATGTTAAATTAAAGCCTTTCAAAACGATTCTGTCCCAGAAGTTAACAAACGGATTATTTTTTTCTCTTACGTTTTTATTTAAAAGAATATGTGAAAGAACAGGAACCAATGTTAATGTAAATATCAACGCTCCTATTAATGCAAATCCTAATGTAAATGCCAGGGGAGAGAACATTTTTCCTTCCACTTTCTGGAATGAGAAAATAGGAATCAGAGAGGTGATGATAATTAATTTTGAAAAGAAGATTGCTTTTCCTAGTCCGGTTCCGGTCTGCTTGATCCAGCCCCCTTTTGCCAGTTTATTAAACTTTTCGGTTCCATACCGATGTGCTTTATGATCGAGCATTACGAATAGACCTTCCACCATGACGACGGCTCCGTCAATGATAATCCCGAAGTCTACCGCTCCTAATGACAGCAGGTTGGCACTCATTCCTGCCAGTTTTAAACATAAAAAGGCAAATAGTAAGGATAGAGGAATGATGATGGAAACAATAAGGGTTGTTCTCCAGTCAGCCATGAAGATTAAGACAATTACCGTTACCAGTACAATTCCTTCAATAAGGTTATGCATTACGGTATGGGTTGTAAAATCCATCAGATTGTCGCGGTCATAAAAAGTGACCATTTTGACATCTTTCGGAAGTACTTTTTCGTTAAGCTCTTTAATTTTAGCCTTCACTCCTACCAAAACTTCCCTTGGATTTTCTCCTTTTCTCATCACAACGATTCCTTCCACCGTATCGTCATGATGATTCAGTGCTGCCTGCCCTACTCTAGGCATAGAGCTTTCATGAACTTCGGCTACATTTTTTACCAAAACAGGGTTTCCACTGTCATTCTGAATGGTAATATTTCCGATATCCGCCACTGATTTTACGAGACCAATACCTCTTACCACATAAGCCTGACCATTTTTTTCAATAACATCACCTCCTACATTCAGGTTGCTTCTGGTGACTGCATCATATACCTGCAGCGGAGTCAGATTGTATTTATCCAATGCTCTTGGATCAATACTTAATTCAAAAACTTTATCCTGACCTCCGAAGACGTTGATATCAGCAACACCGGGCACTCCTCTTAAAGCACGGTCTATCACCCAGTTTTGCAGGGTGAGTAATGCTCTCGAGTCTTTTGTTTTGCTTTCCAGCGTATATCTGAAAATCTCACCGGTTGGCCCGTAGGGTGGCTGTACTTCGGGATCTACCTCATCAGGAAGGCTAATGGTTCTTAACTGGTTATTGACCTGATTTCTGGCAAAAGTATCGTCCACCCCGTCGTCAAACAGAATTTTAACAATGGAAAGTCCAAACATCGTGGTACTTTTCACACTTGTTTTCTTCTGAACCGGGCTCATCGCCAATTCGATGGGTGTAGTGACAAAACGTTCTACTTCTTCTGCGCTACGCCCATTCCACTGGGTAATGATTACAATCTGGGTATTGGTAACATCCGGAAAAGCTTCAATAGGCATATTTTTGAAACTTATAAAACCGGCGATGGCTAAAATCGCAACCCAGATAAAAGTAAATGCTTTATTTTTTAATGAAAAAGCAATTATATTTTTTATGAATTTATTCATGACAGATAAATTGATGACCTAAAAAAGCCGTTAAAGAAAAATGCAAACATTCTTAGTGGTTTAATAAGACTAGCTGTTCAGTGAACGGTAGATCAGCAGCTGGTTATTGGTAATCACTTCTTCACCTTCTTTCAGACCATCGGCAATGTAGGTGACATCTCCTACTTGCTTTAAGACCTTAACTTCTCTGATTTTCACATCTGTTCTGGATTTAAAGATCACCACAAAGCTTTTATTGTCATCAAAAATCACTGCCTTGGATGGAACTGTCAGTGTTGTATTGCTTTCCAGGCTGGAAACTTTTATAGTGGCTTTACTGTCCGGAATCAAAAGCCCGTTGGCATTGTCCAATACTACCCTTGCCTGCATGGCATTGGTCTGCGGATCAATAATTTTGAATATTTTATCAATTTTTCCGTCAAAAACTTTATTCGGATAAGAAAGTGTAGATACCTGAGCTTTCATTCCAAGGCTGATTTTATCAATATCAGATTCGTTAACGTTCATGATCGCCCATACATTGGTGGTATTGGCAACATCAAAAATATTATCGCTTCTGTCACTTCTGAGCTGCATATCTTTATTGATACTTTTCTGAACAATATAACCACTTATAGGTGCTACTACACTGTATATATTGCCGGTTTTCACATTATAAACCGTACTTACAGCAGCTGCTCTCTGCAATTGATCTTCGGCTTTTTGCAGCTGGCTTTTAGCTTCCAGCACATCTCTTTCTGTATTTAGTTTTCCTTCGTAGAGCTCTTTTGCAACACGAAGGTTATTTTTTGCCACCATCAGATCTGTTTTTGCATCACTTACATCTTTTTGAATTTCCGCAAGCTCAGTACTTCTGATGGTTGCCAGTACCTGTCCTTTCTTCACATAATCTCCCAGCTCTACATTCACACTCATTACATTTCCCCCTACCAGCGGATACACATCTATATAACTGTTTTTGTCTGCTGAGATTTTTCCGTAAAAGCTGTATTGATCTTCTATATTCTTTTTTTCAACTTTTGCTAAGGAGATAGAGCTCAACATCGTGTTGCTAAGCTCAAAGCCTTTTTGGGCGTGGCGACTTTTTTCTTCCTCTTTTTTTGAGCAGGCCGTTAACGAAAGGGTGATCAATATGGGAATAATATATGTTTTCATGATTTTAATAGAAGATTTTCGTTTGTACTAGTTGGTTAAGCTGCTCTGCAGACTGCATGATCTCATTTTTCATATCATAAATCTGAAGGGCTGTTTCTCTGTAGCTGTCTATGAAGTCTGTAAATTCAATCAGATTTATATTTCCTTTTCTGAAATTATTCAGCATACCGTTGTAGACGAGTTCCATATTCTGGAGGTCTGTAGTTTTCACATCCTGAAGCTGGTCATACTGAGCTTTCCAGGTTTTATAGGCGGATTGAACTTTGGTTTCAAGAGTAAGCTTCTGGAAATCGGCATTTTTCTGATTCTGCTGAATAGCATAGTTGGCTTTTACTACATTTCCCTGGTTTGATTTCCACAGAGGGAGCGGGATACCAAAAGTCAGATTGGCTTCATTGTTAAAGGTTCCTCCGGCCTGGTCCCATGAAGCACCTACAGTAACATCCGGTACATTCAAGGATTTTTGCCACTGGGCATACAGCTTACTGTTATCAATGAGTTTAAGATTATACCGGTAATCAGCATTATTTTCAAGCGCTTTACTTTTAAGCTCTTCTTCATCACCGAAAGGTTGCGCTGCCAGGGCTTCTTTAGCTTCGGTTTCAGACATTGTAGGTTCAATTTCTTCCGAAACACCTGTTAAAACTTTTAAGCTCTGCTCAAAATCCAGAATATTTTTGTTGATCTCCAGTTTATCATGATTCAGCTGGATCACAATACTTTGTAATCTGACAGCATCTTTAAGGGAAACGTTTCCTTTTGCAGACTGTACACGATAGGCATTTAAAAGATCATTCATATAGCCTAACTGTCTGTTGGTATTTTCCAGTTTTAGTTTTTCGTAGTAAAGATTGAAATAAGCAGAACGAAGCTGGGATCTTAAATCCACCAGCAGCTGGGAAAACTGAAGCTGGGCAAGTTCTTTATTGGATTTGGCAAAAGCAATTTCGTTTTTCTTTTTCCCACCCATATAGATCAGTTGTGTAATTCCTGCTCCTTTTGAATGACCTACATCAAACATCTTTTTATCCTGAGGGTTATAAGCATTGAATTGTCCGCTTAACTGAGGTAATTCCCAGATTTTAGCCTGCAGAATATCCGCATCAGCCATATTGATGTTGTATTGTTCGGCGAGCAGCTGGAGGTTGTTCTTCTGAAAAGCGGTTTCGCATTCCAAAAGAGACATCTGCTGTTGTGCCGCCATGAGTGAGGAAACGGCGAGGCACAGCACTGCAATTCTGTTCATTATTTTCTTTTTAAATTACAAAATTGCTTTGATGCGATTAAAAGAAACTTAAATGACGCTTAAAAAAATATTAAAATAAGCTCAGACAGGACGTTTTAACGAATGTTTAATGAATAAAAACAATATATTTTTCTCCAACTGTTGAATTTTCAGTTAAAAATTTAACCCTAAGTTTAACAAAAAAGCAACTATTTTGAGATCAGCTACTGTAAAAATTATTTTTTAAAAATTAAAGTGAATGTATTGATATACTCCTCAGGAGAAGAATACGCAATATCCGCATCGTGATATTCCAGGATTCTTTTAACAATTCTAAGGCCCAAGCCCGATCCGGCAATATTCTGAGCATTATTTCCTCTGGTGAACGCTTCGAACAGTTTGGCCTGCTCTTCTTCAGAAATTGTATGCCCGTGGGAAATAACTTCTACGGAAAGATTGTCATTCGTTTCGGTAATCAAAACCTGTACTTCTGTATTGTCAGAATATACAGCTGCATTTTTAAACAAATTGATAAAAACAATCACTAATAATGACTGTATTCCTTTTATTGTCAGAAAAGCATTTTCGGAGTTATCCTCATTAATCAGAAAGTCCAGTTTAAGCTGTGGATAACTCTTTTCTACTCCTTCGAAAGCTTCAAAAATGACTTCATCAATTCTTACCTCCTCATAAATACTCTGAATATTTTCTTTATCAAACTTTGTCAACAGCAACAGAGAATTTGTAAGATCCGATAATTGATAAACATCCCGCTGAATCTGCTTTAGAGAAGTCAGAGTTTCGGGAGAGTGCGCTTCAAATTTAATCAGGTTCTCCAACTGAAAAGCCATTCTGGTAATGGGCGTTCTGATCTCATGCGAAGCACTTGCCGTAAAGTCTTTTTGCGACTGAAACACATCATCCAGCCTCCCAATCATTGTATTAAAAGATTTTGCAAGAACACTGACTTCATCATTGGACTGCTGAACAGGAATCTGTGTAGTAAGTTTATGAGCTGTAACTTCAGAAATTTCTTTGTTCAGATCTTCCAGCGGACGGAGGAACTTTTCAACAAAATAATAGCTGAAGAAACCTATCAGCATAGTGCTCATCACATAAGCTGTAATCAAAAGATATTTAAGATATCCCAACTTCGATTTCCCATTGGTATCAAAAGCACTGGTAAGAATATAATAGTTCTCTCCATTGATTGTTCTAAGCGCAGCATAGATCTCCGGAACTGTCTTTTCTGTATAGATGATCTTCTTTCTATCCAACTCTTTAAGCATGGCGCTGTCCCAGGTAACATTACGGTCTTTAATCGTGCTGTAGATCAGTTCTTTCTTTTCGTTGAAAATTAAAATCTTTTCATTTAAAAGAATGTTGTCTGAATTTTCATTGAAGAAAACCGGAGCTTCTTCTTCAAAGTCTTTAGATTTTGAAATGAAATGGGAAGTAAATTCAAGCCTTTGCCTGAACCGTTCTTTAAATTCATCCCTTCTGAAGTCGTTAAAAGATAAATAAATAACCGCCATCACCATTCCAAAAAGCAATGAAAAGGCGATACTGATCGTTAAGGCTATCTTTCTTTTTAAAGACATTTATAATGGACTTAAGTAATATCCGAAACCTGAGCGGGTATGGATCAGTTTTACTTTGAAATCTTTATCAATTTTTTTCCTCAGGAAATTGATATAAACTTCCACAGTGTTGGTATTTGTATTAAAATTATGCTCCCATACATGTTCTGTGATCTGCTGTTTGGAAACCGTTCTTCCCTGCGCTTCCGCAAGATAAACCAGCAGCTGGAATTCTTTTAGCGTAAGGGTTATTTCATTTCCTCCACGATAAACCTTCTGCTCTGTCTTATTAATGATAAGATCATCAATTCTGAGAATATCCTGATCCGAATTATCAGACGGTGCTTTTCTTCTCAACAAGGAGTTCATTCTTAAAAGAAGCTCTTCAAACTGAAAAGGCTTTACCAAATAATCATCTGCGAGTCTGGTAAAGGCATCTTTTTTATCAGAGATATCTCCATAGGCAGAAATGATAATGATGGGTGTATTTTTATCAAAAGAACGAATCGTCTGACAGACATCAAGGCCATTTATTTTTGGAACATTAATATCCAGCAAATACAGATCATAAGTATTATTTTTTATCTGGCGGAGAAAAGTTTCCCCATCATAAATCTTATCACAGCTAAAATTATTCGATTCTAAAAATCTGCAAAGTTCCGCAGACAGAATGAGATCATCTTCTAATAAAAGAATATTCATCAAAATTTTATTTTACACGAATTTAACGAAAATTTTTATGATTGTGATTCTAAAGGTGAAGTAAAAGTTTTTTAAACACGATGAGGACACAAATATTGAGGTTATCAATCCGGAAACGATTTTGTAAATATTTCATCCGTCCTGTGAGACGAATTACAACTTTTCAGGTGCGTAATCTTCTAAAGATGAAACAAAAATAAAACAATAACGGAAGATTACACAAGAAAGAATATTAAAGCTTCTCCCTTTAGTAAGGAATGAGGTAACGAAAATTATTGAGGAATGTGATAAAGCTTTAACAGGGAAAACAAATCCAGTTATGTAATCCTATAATATTTCACCAAAAATGTCGGCTTTGACACCTTTAAAAAAAAATGAAATGTATATTACTGATCCTGGAACACTTCCGGGGATTTTATTTTGTATCTGAGTTGATGGAAACAGCTTGATAATCTCATTTTAGTAGGAAACATTGAAAAATAACATTTTATTTTAAGGCAATATTCATTTATAATAATAACAAAAAAAACGCACTATTTAGTATATTTTAAATAAAAAACCACTTATTACCTATCGGGTTCATTATATTTTCAACAATCTATTTACACATTCGAAATTTTCATATACATTTGAAATGCAAAATTTATTAAAAATAAACATTATGACAAAAGACAATCTTTCTCAAGAAGAAAAAGAATTACAAAAAGTTGAACTTTTACATGAGTTCCAAATGGAAGAATTGGAGCAAAGGTTTGAAATGACTGCTGCTGTTGATGCAAGTGTAGATGACCCTGAGCCCGGTTCAGTAACTATTGTAACTTGGACTATCTTCTAATTAAAAGCCTCTTTTAGAGGCTTTTAAATTAATAGCCTATTTCTAAGTAAATTTAGCCCTAACAATGTATAATAAATTGTCAATGAAACAAACAACATTCTTTATCGCATTTCTTATGTCTTTATACACTTCTGCCCAAATGAGAATAAAGATTTTGGATGAAGAAACGAAAACTCCAATTAAAAATGCCAAAACCTCAATCAATCAAGAAATTCTTTACACTAATGAAGATGGTATAGTAAGGCTTCCTTTGAGAGATAGGAGTTCCGAGGTTTCGATAGAAGTACCTTTTTATGATAAAAAAATTGTTAAAAATATTACAGAAGAAAATCAGGAAATTTCCCTAAAGCCTACCTATAACAAAATTGAAGATGTTATTCTTACAAAATTTGACTTTAATGCTCTAGTGAAGAACTTATATGAAAACTATAGTAAATTTTACAATACAAAGTCTCATTTGTACAATGCACAATATAAAGATAAATTATTCATTAACAATAAAATTAACAGCTTGTTGATTGCCGATATTGATCTTTTCACAACAAGAAATGCTGTTGGGATGACACTTATGGGGAATGTAGATGAATATTTACAGATCGCATTAGATAAAGTGAAATATTATAAAGTGGATAATTCTGAAATCAATTTCAAAAAGTTCACTAACCGTCGCTCTATTTCTTGGTTTAACGGAAGAATGTTTTTAAACGGAGAATTAGCAATTTTGCAATTCGGTTTAAACAAAATTCCAGTTAAAACAAAAATTGTTTATCAAGACGATATAATGAAAAAGTTTTCTTTTGAAACAGAAACTCTTGCAAGGAGAGGAACTACATTCAGAGGGAATTTCGTTTTAGATAAAGAAACCGGTGCGGTCACTTATATGGAAGTAGAACAGACTTATAGCAAGTCTGAAAGGGAGTATAAATCAGACAATGGAAAAATATACATAAATACAAAATCTGTTATTACTATCTATGATTTTTATAAGAAAAATGAAAAGTATATGCCTTCTAAGCTTACATTAATACAGAAAGGTATTATAACTAATAATAAAAAGTCTGAAAACTTTAGTAGGATGCGTGAAATAGTATTTACTAATGCTAGAGAATTACCACAAACTAACTTACAAAACAAAATAGATGTTTCTAAAAAAGACATTATCAGTTACATACCTGATAATGAAATAAAAAACACTAAAGATTTATTATCAAAACAAGAACAAGAATTTATTGATGAGCCTTAAACACCAATCTCCCGACTTTTATAATCATTACGCATCCCAATTTCGCGACCACTATAAAGAAGTATCTAATAAAACTATTCTAGAACTAGATGCAGCAGGCTTTGCTATTTATCAATCTACCTTACGACTAGATATGATTATTGATGATAAAAATACAACAGAACTTTTCTCAGCCCTAACTTTACAAGAAGATGCTATAAAAACTCTTGCTTATATTTATGATCGTGACTGTGTGTTTTGGGATCTATGGAAAACAAGAAAAACAGAATTTCGGGAAGCCATATTTTTAGAAAGAAAACTTTGGGAAAGCCCGAGTATAGAAAAATATAATGAAGTAGCTGATAAAAAATCAGCCTTTGGAAAAGTAGCCATTGATTCTCTTTATACTCTTTCAGAAAATAAAAACGAGAAAACTTATAACTTACTACTTGAATCTCATAAATATTTTTCAATAGGCTTTCAGCTATATGATGATATTGCTGATTTTGAAGATGATTTTAATAAAAAACAATTCAATAGAGCCGTTTATGAATTGTCAAAATTGGTAGATTTCACAAAATATAATAATGACATCAATATTTTAAAAAAATTACTTTATATAGAGGGTGTAGGAGTTGACATTTTAAATGAATCTATTTTCTATTTAGATAAAGCTAAAAAGACTATTGAAGGATTATCTGAAAAAAGTTTATGGTGTGATACTATTGATGGTTTTAAACATACTATTAATGGATATAGAAATGCTACACAAAGTTATATAAAAACCATAGAGGAAAGAGCAAAAATCAAAAAAAACTTTATAAAGGATAATGAATTTTTTGACTTTGAAAAATTAAATAGTAAGGTCTTTTCCAAAGGATTAAATTTTATCAAATCTGGTTTTCTTCAGAATTATGCAGACTTAAAACATATTATGTATTTAGGAAGCATTGAAGGTTTTGAAAATGATACGGATATACATTCTTCCGATACTTTTCAAAGGGCTTTGCTGAATGATTGTTTATTTGATATTACTCAATCTTTCCCTATTAATGCTAAAGATTTCTTTCAAAAAGAAAACCAATATTTAGTTGAAAGACAAAATAATGATAGTATAGGAGCTTGGTCTTATTTTCCTACTGTTCAGGAAATAGCTGCAGATATTGATGATTTGGGACAAATTATACAACAGTTTATCAGAACTGGTAATACAGAATTAATAAATAAGTATTGTATCAAAGCCATTGAAACAGCCATACTTGATAGAACTACAGCCAATGGGGGAATAGAAACTTGGATTATTCCAAAAGAAAACCTTACAGAAAAACAAGTAAAACAGGATTTATTTAATTCTACCAAATGGGGCAAAGGTCCGGATGTTGAAGTAGTGGCTAACTTTATATACGCTTTAACATTATTTGATGCTGAAAAATACAAATCCACGATCAACAATGCTATAAACTATATTATTTCAGAACAAAAAGAACTGGGATATTGGGAGAGCAGATGGTATTATGGTAGATTTTACGGCACTTATGTTTGTTTAAGATTGCTTAATAAATTCCCCAACCAATATGAATCAGAAAAACAAAAAGTAAAACAATTTTTAATTGATGCACAAAATGAAGATGGAAGTTTTGATGAGCAGCAATATAAAAATTTATCAACCTCATTTGCTGTTTTCTGCATAAATCTATTTCAGTTTTCCGAATTAGAAGGTATAAAAAATAATGCACAGAAGTACTTACTTGATAACCAACTAAATGACGGAGGTTGGATTGCTGAAAACTTTATAAAACCAAAAGCATTTGAACCTTATAAAAGTAAGATTCTTACCACAGCTTATGTTTTAAAGGCTTTATTATGATCGATGAAAATCACATATATACAATCTCATCAGACATTGAGTTCTCAAAATTCAATGAAAATGAATATTTACTACATAATTTACAACTCAATAAATACACAAAACTTAATGAAAAATATTATGATCTTTTAAGTTTGGTTGATGGTAACAAAACCTTATCAGAAATACAAAGAGAATTCCAAGAACTCAATAAAATACCTTTATCACAAGATCAGATTGAATCTCTTTTTGGTCAATTAAATAAGTATGGTGTTTTTGGTCACAGCGATTCAATAAAAGAAAATATCAAGATTCCTAATTATATAAAATTTGGATTTATTTTTCTAAAATCTGAACTCGTTTCCAAAATAGTCCCTTTTTTGAGCTTTTTATTTAAAAAATCTGTTTATATACCTCTATTTATTTTAAGTGTTATTGTATTTTCTTTTAATCTTTACATAAATTACCATGATTATAGAGAATTAAATATTGGGAAAATATTTCCATATTTTATGATGTTGGCTTTCTCTTCAATAATTTTTCACGAATTGGGTCACGCCACAGCTTCACATCATTTTAAAGCTAAACATGGCGGAATTGGCTTCGGTTTTTTTATTTATTTCATACCTGTATTCTTTGCAGATGTTACAGATATTTGGAGATTGAACAGATGGAAACGAATAATTGTAAATAGTGCCGGAGTTTATTTTGAAATTATTTTTTGTCTTACATTGTCTATTATAGGGTTTTTCACAAAAAATCAAACTATTGAAATTTTAGCGTTGGTAATTGCAGGAAAGGCACTCTATAATCTATTACCATTTTTAAGAGCAGATGGATATTGGATATTGTCTGATTTGCTAAATAAGCCCAATCTCAATTTTCACTCAATAAATAATTTGAAATTAACAGTTACCTCTTTTTTTAAAAGGAAAAAACAAAATTTAGATATAAAAGATTATTTTATTGCATTTTACGGGCTGTTTAATATCATGCTCATTGGAGCATTTTTTTATTATCAGATAATATTAAACAGAGATTCAATTATTCGTTTTCCTTTAACAGTTCTGAATATTATTACTTCTGCCTATCATGGAGGATTTACAATGAGTTTTAACGAATTAGTTAAATCTTTATCCGTTTTAATATTTTATATTTTATCTATAAAAATATTATTTGGGTTTGGCAAGAAATTATTAAAATCATTTTTTTGATCTTTCAATATAAATAAAAGTGGTTTTCTCTAATATAAAATTTACAGCAGATAAATTATTTGATTTGATATATTGGGGTATTAGAGGTTCTATTACTATTGAAAAATCAACAAACTCTCTGATTCTTTCTTTTGGAATTCCTCTTTGCGTAAAATATTCGTCTCCATTATGTTCAGTTATCCAATTGATATTTCTTTGCTTATCTTCATATTTATACATAGTTTTCATTTTTCGAGCTGTTCCACTGGTTAACTTATAAATGGCATCAATATTTAAAGTAGCTATTGCTAAAGGTAGACTTTTTGGAACTTTCTCCCTTTGAATTCCTTTAGGTTGTGGCAATCCTATTTCCTTTTGAAGAATATCTTTAGAATGGTCAACTTTTAATCTATTGGTATCTTTCCCTAGATTTCCGGTAGGCTTTACGGCCACTTTTACCTCTTCTATTTCTGTAGGCACTCGAACAAGCTGAATAGATAATGGAGTAAAAAAATCACTATTTTGAACAACTTTTGACCCTCTTTCAAAATTTTCTTTTATAAATCGTATTTCGTCATTTACATCGGCTTCAATACTAAAATTCCCATCATTATTAGTAAGTGTTTTATTACCAGTTTTCACATTGACAACTGTTACATTTTGTAATACAAAGTCACTCTCTGACAAAACATTTCCAGAGAGTGTATTTTGAGCATAAATGAAAGTGCTAAAGAAAAAAAAAATTAAATACTTCATATAGAGCTATTATATAGCATAACGTTTGCCAAAAAGAAACATTTTGAACCTCTGAAAAAATTCAAAGGCTTTTTCTATCTGTAATTTTAAAGTAAAGAATAATTTCTATAATGGATAATATCAATTACGAAGCATTACACAGATTTATTGATGATAAAGAACCTCTAAATTGTCTAATGAAAAGCTAATATTTACTAAATAAGACAAAAGCACTTACAAGTGTTTGTAAAATAAATTATACCTACATTTGTAAAAATTTCCACTCGTTGCTATTGGATTTTTTGAAATCTTAAATGCAGACTCCTAAATCTGGGCTTTCATTTTATTTAATTGAAATTTTCTTTAAATACTCCTTATTCCTGTCAGACTTTCCAATAGTATATTCTTTTGTCGTTTGCGGGGATAAATGACTTGCCATACCTTGAGCTAAATTAATCGGAATGATTGGAGCATTCTGTGAGTTCTGAGGCTGGTCAGGTTTTATCAGGGAATAAATGTTTCCAGAATAAAAATTTTCAGTAACTTATATTAGCTGCTTAGAAATTGGATCTATTATTTTATCCGAATTTTCACATTCGTTCTCCAACATTTTTCAATCTGGCTTGGAGCAATCTGAGCTGATCCTGGGTGTAAACCTTTTGAAAACATAATCCATCGTCTGATTTACACTCAAGTAAAATTTGGCACCAATATGAAACCGCTACAGAAATAATTATCTTCGTTTCCCATTCAAATTTCTTCTTTTCTTTATTAAAACTTTATACTCTTGATTTCCGATATCAATCTGAAGTCTAAATAATGCCGTAGTACAGGCTCCTGAATAATGGAAGATATTTGCATATCTATAAGACTCAGTAAAATTATTATGTAGATGCTGTAAAACAATTACTTTTTTCCGATCTGTGAAGAGTTCTCTAATTGCCGGAGCTTCTGATCTCTTAGAAAGTGATCCAAATCCACACAGCCATATTCTAATAGTTCATTAAACAATGTCTTCAGGCAACTTCTTATGGAATATTGAATTTGCCGTGTAAATTGATTCCAAGATATTTTTAATATGTCAAATCTTAGTATCAATGATTCTCAATTCGCCATATCTATAAAACTGGCCTGATAAAACCGGGACAAAAAAATCCCGAAGAAAATTCGGGAAAATTGAGAGCCAACTACGGGACTTGAACCCGTGACCTCTTCCTTACCAAGGAAGCACTCTACCGCTGAGCTAAGTCGGCATCAACTAAAAAAATCACACTAAATGAGCGTGATTTTTCGTTGAGCGGAAGACGGGGGTCGAACCCGCGACATTCAGCTTGGAAGGCTGACGCTCTACCAACTGAGCTACTTCCGCAATTTTGTTTCCAAAATTATTGGTAAACGCTGTGCAAAACTAAAAAAACTTATTTAATTTTGCAAGTTTTTTATAATATAAAATGTGGGGAGAGCAGGATTCGAACCTACGAAGCCGAAGCAACTGAGTTACAGTCAGTCCCATTTAGCCACTCTGGAATCTCCCCAGATATTTTATATTAAAATGAGCCTCCAGAGGGATTCGAACCCACGACCCCGAGATTACAAATCACGTGCTCTGGCCAACTGAGCTATGGAGGCATTTTAATAAAAGACTGAAATGGATCGAGAAACTCTACTCTACAGATTTCAGTGTTAAAAAAAATCACTTTTATAGTGTGATTTTTTGAGCGGAAGACGGGGGTCGAACCCGCGACATTCAGCTTGGAAGGCTGACGCTCTACCAACTGAGCTACTTCCGCAATTTTGTTTCCAAAACTATTGGTAAACGCTGTGCAAAACTAAGAAAACTAATTTAATCCTGCAAGTTTTTTTATAAAAATATAAAGTGGGGAGAGCAGGATTCGAACCTACGAAGCCGAAGCAACTGAGTTACAGTCAGTCCCATTTAGCCACTCTGGAATCTCCCCAAAAAGTTTATATTTTATGAGCCTCCAGAGGGATTCGAACCCACGACCCCGAGATTACAAATCACGTGCTCTGGCCAACTGAGCTATGGAGGCAAATATAAAAAAGAATTCAAAAGATCGTTGTTCCTTTTTTGCGAGTGCAAATATAGAACGGATTTTTTGAATTCTCAAATATTTTATAAACTTTTTTTAACTTTTTTTCCTATGCCAATTCTTTTTTCTTGATTAATAGCTTTTTAGCTGTATCAACGCAAAGGTCCAGACTTTCTTCAAAACTCGTGGATGTCTTCTTTACAACGATATCGTCTCCCGGAACCGCTAAAATAATCTCAGCTGTCTTATTAGCTTTATCAGCGTTATTTTCCACTTTTAAAAATACCTTACACTCCTGAATTTTGTCATAGAAGGTATCTAATTTGCTTACTTTTTTGTCGATGTGTGACTCTAGTGGTTCGTGTGGTGTTAAACCAATTGATTGAACTGAAATCTTCATAATTCTTCTTTTTTTGATGCTCGAGGATGAGCCTGATTAAACACTTTTTTCAATTGTTCAATATTAGCATTTGTATAGACTTGAGTACTTGCAAGACTGGAATGCCCTAATATTTTTTTCACTTTGGAGATCTCCGCCCCATTATCCAAAACATGAGTAGCAAAGCTATGCCGAAGGATATGAGGACTTTTTTTTTCTTTCGTTGTTACAAGACTAAGGTACTTATTAACTACCACATAAACAAATTTTTCGGTGAGTTTTTTCCCTTTCTTATTTACAAAAAACCAGGATTTAAATTCTGTCTGTGGATTTCTTACTTCAAGATAACTTTTAAGGAGTTCAGACAATGCATCGGAAATAGGAATTATCCTTTGTTTATTCCCTTTTCCTATTACTTTTAATTCATTTCCGTATAAGTCAACATTCTCAAATATCAGGCCACAAAGTTCTGCTTTACGCATGCCTGTCTGGTAAAGCACTTCCATAATGCATTTCTCAAGCACATCATGCACCTGCCCAAAGATCCTTTCATTAAGGTCTGTCATTTCCTCCTTAGACATAGGAATCTGTTTTTCAGCATAAAACTTCAGGGAGGAAACTCCTTCTGTGGGTGAAACTTTTATTTCACCTATTTTTAAAAGAAAAAGATAAAAACTGCGAAGAGATGATAATTTTCTATTGATACTTCTTTTGGAAATATCCTTTTCGCTAAGCTCAACAATGAAATTTCTGATAATTTTCTTGTCTGCTTTGGCTAAGTTATCGGAAGATTCTGTTCGGAGAAAGAAATGGGAAAAGTCTTCAAGGTCTTTTTTGTAGCTTGTAACGGTATGAGGTGAGTACCTTTTTTCGAATTGCAGGTATTCTAAAAACTTTTCCAGCATCATAGGTATAAAAATAAAAATTCACTCCTCAAATATAAGAATTTAAGAAGTGAATTAATATATGGTTAAGAAAAAATCTTAAGCCTGCTCTTCTTTGCTAAGCGCTCTTTGTTTGTAAGCCGCTTTTAGTCTGGCTTGTCTCAAAGTTACAGAAGGCTTGATAAATGCTTGTCTAGATCTTAATTGACGAACAGTTCCTGTTTTATCAAATTTTCTCTTGTATTTTTTTAAAGCTCTGTCGATGGATTCACCATCTTTTACTGGAATTATTAACATATTTTACATCTCATTTTGGATTGCAAAACTAGACAATTTTTATTAAAACACAAAATATATTGCAATAAACCATCACTTTCCTATCTTTATTAGCTTTGAAAACCTATTATTAAAAGCACTTAACACAGTATAATATTTTTATCCACATGCATCAAATATCTAAAACTCGAATCTATTGGCTACATCACATTTTCATCAAAAAGAACCTGCATTAATGAAATGTAAACAAAAAGCACTATCTTTGCATTCACTTTAATCATGGGGTTGACTGGTTTCGACAGCAAGACCAATGGGTAAGTAAGCATGCAGAGAACCGTAGCGCGATCTCTATAATCCCTTGCTACACAATTTTAACTGGCAACGAAGAGTTCGCTCTTGCAGCTTAATATCGAAGTATAGTAGATCAAGCGTTTTCCTGAAGATAGTAAGGAAGCAAGATATCTCACAAATGCTCTGTTCTGCGGCGTTTGATCCTGAGATATAGGAATGCAGGAATAAGATTTTAGACGCTTCGGCTAAAATTCGAAAACCTTAGAAGATAAGCTGGAAGTTGGGTGTCTGCTCTCTGCCTCCAGTCGAAAACCAATAGTAGAATAAGCATGTAGAAATCTTATGTATTGCTTGTTTGGACGAGGGTTCGAATCCCTCCAACTCCACTTAAAACCCTGTAAATCGCTGATTTATAGGGTTTTTTATTTTAAGGTGCTAAAACGGGTGCTAATAAACTTTTCATTCTACTAATGGATCATCTGAGACACTTAACATTATTTATATTAAAAATAAATCGTTTTTTGAAATTTAATAGCAAATAATTACGTTTCGTAGATTGCCTACTTCTGCAATAAGGACAATTTTAACTTCGTCTATGTGTTTAAGTCGCATCGTTTTTTGAGATTAATTATTAAAGTTCCCCTTACTCATACCATCCCATTTGAAATATCTTACCATCTTCGCTTTCAATTTGTGTAACATAAGAAGAAAAGGTTTGCGTCGCAAATGTTGACTGATATCTATCAAATACTTCTTTTGAAATGGCTGAATAATTAATATATATTCTGACATTCTCCATCCTCATCTCTTTCTATAAGGATTGTATCAATATTAGGTAGAAGAAGGTAACTTTTTATCATTAATGTACTCCATAATTTCTACTACTCTTTTTACCTGTTGAGAGGATAAAGCCATTATTATCTTTTTTTGATATTTAATTATTTTTTTTAAGAAAAAATATTGAGTAAAGTCTCTATAATTTCATCCTGTGTAGGTTTATCAAGGCTTGTAAGCTTCGCCTTTAACCTTCTTTTATCTATAGATCTCAGATGATCTAATGCAATCTGTCCATTCTTACCATCTACCTTGCAATTAACCCTCATAGGATATTTTTTTATAGTAGAAGTAAGAGGGGCAATGATTACAGTATTTAAAGCGGTATTCATTTCATTTGGTGATACTATTACACAGGGCCTTATCTTACTTATTTCGCTTCCTATCGTAGGATTAAGATCAATAAAATATATTTCAAATCTTTTTACCATGTCCATTCCGATTTATCAAACTCATTTTCAAAATCTTCTAAAAGCTCTTGATCTTCTAAAGAATTAGCTTTTAGTAACATTTCTTCCCAGTGTTCCCGGGGATTATTACTCTTAACAGCTTCTATTATAATTTTAGAATCCTCAACAGTCAAAGAGACTTCTTTATCTACTGCTACCTGATCAAGGATCTTTCTTCCTATTATAATACCAAAGGAGTTACCTATTTTTCTAACTTTTGTTTTCATAATTCAAAGTTATAACATTGTTATAACATATCAAAATTTATTATCATTTATTTTTATTAATTGCCATTTTTTTTATTTCCTCATTTGTATGACTGTCAAGTATTTTAGCATAACGGTAGAAAGTTGCTCTTGTCAAATATTTCACAACGGCTTTACTGGATTATTTATTTATTATTGTTCCCTATCGCTGTTCTTTTATTCTGGAAGTATATAATCCTTTAGAAAAAAATAGAAAGCCTTTTGTGTGGAAATTATTATTCAGCTTCTTAGAGAAGGATATCAGATGAAAGATCTTCCGGAAAAGCTTAAGCAGCAAAATATATCAAAATTCTCTTAGTTCCGTTGAAAATACATCAATAGACTTAAATTTGATTTTAAGGCAAACACATTGTTTCATTTAGCATGTTTGCTGTATCAAATTCAAGAAACTGATATAGATAAAGTAGAAGCGTTATTATAATCTACTGATCATTTCCTAAAAATGAAGCGTTTTGAATCCCTAGTTTGTTTTGTGCTAGGGATTCTTTTTTATATCTTACATTATAAGTATACCCATATTGAACTACTTTTAATATGGTGCATTAATGGTTAAATTTAATGTATATTACACCAGATTAAAGAAACTACTTAAAATGAACTAATAATGAGAGTGTATGCCTATTTAAGAGCCTCTACCAAAGAACAGGATGCTCTGAGAGCAAAAGATACTATATCAGAATTTGCCAAATCCCTGAAGGTCAAAATTTCAGCTTGGTTTATTGAAAATGAATCCGGGGCAAAGCTTCAGCGTCCGGAACTTTTCAGGCTCCTGGATACGGCAGAACCAGGAGACGCAATTTTGATAGAACAAATTGACAGGATAACCAGATTATCTGAAGAGGACTGGCGAAAATTAAAATCAATAATATTAGATAACCGGATAAAAGTAATATCTATGGATCTACCTACCAGTCATTCTTTTGCAAACATAGATGATGAATTTCAAAGATGGGTATTGTCAGCAGTCAATGCAATGATGCTTGATATCCTAGCAGCTACTGCAAGAAAAGATTATGTAGATAGAAGGCGTAGGCAGGCTGATGGAGTATTAAAGGCAAAGGATCAGGGAAAATATAAAGGAAGACCTGTGAATGTAGAACTGCATAATAAATTGAGAATCTTTTAGAATTAGGGCAAAGCTATAGTAAAATCCAGTTCTTGCTAGGATGTTCCAGGCACACAATTTCAAAAGTGAAAAAATTAAGAGGTGAAATTGAGATTAAGAGGTATTGAAATTGAGACAACTTTTTATTTTTTTTTGGAACTAAAGAGTAATTTGTACAGAATGAGTGGTTTTTTAATTTTTTTTCCCCTTTATTTTAAATTTAAATAGCCGATGAGCCGATAGGCGAATACCTTTTATAAAAACTAAACACTTTTATACTAACTTTTTAGTGCGCCTGTAATTGCGATGGATAAAGAATTTGCGTAACTTTATGAGTGGTGAAAATGAGAATATGAAGTGGTGAAAATGAGAAAAATAAATAGAAAAAATTGTTTTTATAATGATATACTCTCCACGTAAGAACTTCCGGTGTTGATCCTGATGCAACCGGGCGAGTGGAATTACGGAGCCGGAACCCGGTTATCCTGGTTACTATTTCTTTCTTCAGCTTCCGGAGTTTGTGAGGATCTTGTAGGTTCCGGATCTTCAGGAATAGATCAGCTGCACACTTTCCCAGGACTAAGCTTCCGGTGTTAATAAAAAGTACCAAATTTTGCTATTATAATAGGTTGCAACTACCGATTCGGGCCAAAAGTAAAATAGAAATTTCAAGCGACCAGATACCCAGCGTTTTAAATATGTTAATTAATTTATATATCTTTTTTGCCCCCTAGCTTCCAAATATCGGTATACTGTCGCACGGCCGACCCCTTAATACGATGCAAAAGCATTAATTTTTAGATTAAATCTCTATAACACTATTTAGTAAATAGTGTTAAATATTAAATAAGTACTTAAACAAGTACTTATTTTTTACTACATTTGTATAAATAAATTTTATTATGAAAACAATCACATATACAGAATTTCGCAAGAACATGAAAAAATATGCTGATCTGGCCGAAACTGAAAGGGTCATTGTTAGCCGAGGACACGGGAAAGCTTTTTATGTAGTTCCTGTAGAGGCAATAAAAGATACAGGATATAGTAAAGCTTTCATTTCTGAAATAAAAGAATCAGAAAAGCAAATTGTTAAAGGACATTCTGCAAAAATTAAATCTAGAGCAGGACTTCATCAATTTTTAGAGCAATTATAAATTATGGCTTATAATTTAGAAATTTCAGATAAAGCAACTGCCGAAATAGCAGACTTTAAAAAAACTGATCCTGTCAGCTTCCGAAAGATTACAAAATTTTTAGAGGAACTAATAGAGCATCCGGAACAGGGAACAGGAAAACCCGAAATGTTAAAAGGTGATCTTTCAGGCTACTGGTCAAGGAGAATCAATAAGAAAGACAGATTGATATACAGTATCAATGATCAAGACGTAATAGTGTTTTAAAGGCTAAGGGTCATTATTATGACAAATAATTTTTAATTACTATAACTACCATAAAGACACCTTTTAAAAAAAAATTTTGACCGTTCCGGTCCTTCTTTCCATTCCTTACGGAATGAGCACATCTTGCACATCTTTGGGGAGGGGCGCCGCTACTGCCTAAGGAATGAAAAAAATGTTAAATTGTACTACCAAAAATATAACCCCCGGCAGCAGCAACGAACTCCCGTATAATCGTAAATCCATGAACAGTATTTACTCTATAGAAACTTTGTTTTTTTAGTTTTTTTTTACATTATTTTATCCTATTTTATTGGGGGCGCCGTGCTGCCTGCCAGATAAAAAACAAATGTTAAAACGTTAAATGTTAAATGTCAAATGTTAAATAATGTACCGTCAAAAATATAATTCCCGGCAGCAGCAACGAACCTATGCTCCCCTATGCTTGACAGCCATTCTACCCGTCTTTGCTTTATACAAACTTTGTGTTTTTAGCTTTCCTTTTTTTTATTCTTACTTACGCGCGCTTTGTTGAGGGATCAAAAACCCTGTAACAATATATCACTCATTTATCATAACAGGTTCTCATGGATACTAACTAAGTGGGCCTTTCTTTAACCGCACATAGACCATACTTTTCTAACTGAGTTATTATACGGTATTAAAGTATACGTATCCATCATATGGCTCAAGACTCTTTGTTATTGTTATTGTTATTGTTATTGTTATTGTTATTGTTATTAGTTACCATGGTGTAGTTTTTTTAAAAAGTGCGGCAAAGTAATTTGCCGCACAGGCTTGAATCAAAAAAAACCTTAATAGCCTTTTAAAGCTAATGATAAAATTACTTGGAGTAGTTCATATCTTTTTTTTTGTTTTTGAATGAATTAACTACATTATAATGTTATTAATCCTATTTGCGTTAATTATATTAAGAATTACATTATTGATTATGTTAATTGTATTAATTTATGTTAAATTATACTATTGTGCCTTTAATACATTCTAAATAGTAAATTGTTAAATAACTCAATAGTAAATAAATACAATGGGTAAAAATCTATTGAGAAATACAACGGACTGAGAATCCGGTCGGACGGTAGTAATTGTTCGCGGGATTAACGGCACCACTACCGAAGCCCAGGTGGTAGGCGTTCGTACTATTCTCTGTACTGCTCCAATAGAAGCCGTTGTAAGCTCGGTAGTTCAGTTCTCCCGATGCGGCGTTCCGGTAGCCTGCTGTAGGAAAGGTTAGTGTACTTCCATTGTTAGTGAAGACTTTGGCGACAGTAAAATTGGTGGCGCTACCTGGAGATGCAACAAAAGTCCCCATATTGGAGGTCGTACTGTTGGTATTAAAGCTTACCCACTCGTTTCGGGTAGGTACCCTAAATCCGGTAGGACATGGATCATTGACTGTTTTATTAGGAACAGCCTCAGTACCCGTGTTCCAAGCCCCATTAGCAGCAGCAGCAGTGCTCCATCCTGCAGGGGCAGTGGCAGGGGTATTGGCGTCAGCTACCGCATTCCTTTTACCCCATTGGTAATAATTTCCATGAATCCCCTTGACAACAATATTAGGATCCAGGCTGGTATCAGCACCCAGGTTACGGGTCATCATCTGAACGGTCTGGCCGTTAATAATAACATCAACCACATCAGCAAAGCCGCTTGCAGGATCTACCGTTCTAATGAAACCACAGTTTATCCCTCCAAAACTAATATCAAATGTCGCAGTACCGTCAGTAGAAGGCGTTCCCGAAATATCAAAAACTAAATTCCCACTCCCATTGTTTAAGGTTCCTGAAGAAAGAGTAGCGGTAAGACCCGTTACCCCGACAGAAGCTATGCTCATCCCAGAGTAAAAACCACCGTTCCCTCCGGTATAAGGAATACTGATGCTTACACCAGCGGCAGGATCACCCGCTTCCAAGGATCCCACATTAATGGGTGTTGAACATGATAACTGGGTCACAGCCGCGGTAGTAGCGCCACTGGAAATCATCTTTACCCAGCGGTTACTCCCAGCATCGAAATAATAAAAGCCGGGAGCATCCATTCCCTCTACCTGACCCGTACGGTTGGCAGGGTCAGGCTCCACAGTAACAAATACCAAAACAGAATTCTGATTAGCACCATATACCCCAGCCGTTTCAGCAGCCTTTAAAGCGTTTCCCGTTACTCTGGGAAGTGCTAATCCCTCAGCAGTACTCCCGTCCGTGGTTTTACTCGTTACATCCAACGTAGAAACGGGAGTTACACTGTTGATCCCTACCTGCCCGTAACATAGAGCCCCAAGGAAAACCGGTAATAAATACATTTTTCTCATTTGTCATATATTTAATGATTAATATTTAAATCAATATTCAGAAAAATTGGCCTTAAGGTAAATCTTAGATACATTTTATAGTTCTATCAACTTTATGCTGTACTATCTTTTAAGAAACCTTTAAGAGTTTTTCCGAGATTAAAATTACCAATTCCAACACAAATAAAACCTTGATTACTAGTCGTATTATCACTAAATGATGGTAGTTTTTTAACTATAGCTATTGCGGTCGTTTCTCCTTTTGGGTAAAATACCGCAAAAATACCTATCTATTAAAGGATAAGGATGCAAGGCAGGGATCAAAAAATAGTATTTAAATTACCGGTTCTCAGCTTAAAGAAGATTTGCTTAAAGTGCCGACAGGGTGATAATAGTTTGTAATGACATAAAATAGTAGCCGGATAGACATCGAATAGTGTTGCTACTTCAGGAGCTGTTTCCAGCCCCGATTGGAGAAGCTGAATTATTTCTTTTCTTTGAACTCCTTTACGTTTTGGGCTTCTTTCGTAGTCTGTTAGTTCAAATGGTCTAAACATGAAAGGGGCGCTAAAAATATAGAGCCCCCTTCTTAATAAATGAGAAATTGTATTTTTCCCACTTCAAATGTACAGTTTTATGAATTTTAGGCCCAGCAAGAAAAAAGTTCGTTTTTCTGATAAGATTAAATGCACTGATTATTTTCTAAAGTCACACAAGATACCCCCACAGAGAAAAACAAAATAAAGTTTTATATTTGTTTATATCTTTATCTTGTTAGAATTATGATAAATATAGGATATATAAGGGTATCAAAAAGTGATGGCAGCCAATCCTTGGATCTGCAGCATGATGCTTTAGTGAATGCGGGAGTAGATCCGGGGAGAATTTATAAATATCTTGCCTCCGGAAGAAAGGATTACAGGCCCGGACTTGAAGAATGTCTCAAAGCCTTGCAGCCAGGAAATACTTTGGTGGTATGGAAACTGGATCGCCTGGGAAGAGATTTAAAGCATCTGATCAATCTTGTTGATGGACTTTCAAAAAAAAGGAATAGGGATTAAAGTGCTTGCCGGAACCGCAGCACAGATTGACACTACAACACCCAATGGTAAACTATGCTTTGGAATATTTGCATCTTTAGCAGAATTTGAAAGGGAGCTTATTGCTGAAAGAACCAAAGCGGGACTGGAAGCAGCAAGAGCCAGGGGGAAAATGGGAACACGTCCCAGAAAGATGGATGAACAAGCCTTAAAATGCTATGTCTGACAGAAATTCCGTAGCACAGGATGTAGCTAAAAAATTAGGAATTACTACGACAACACTGTATATGTATGTCAATGGAGATGGTTCTCCTAAAGAACCTGCTGTAAAATTATTAAACAACACCTAAACAAAAATATAATGAACGCTATCAGACAATGTATTTGTTCAACAGCCAGTTGTTAAGATCAAATTGGAGTTCTACTATACTTCTGTAAATTTTTCTGAAAGCAATCGCATAAAACTCATCTTGTATAGTTCTATAAAATGTTCACAAATGTAATTATTTGTCGGCTTTTAGCTTTTGTTTTGATCTTCATGATCAATATCTTAATTGCTAAATATAACTGATATTGTGCTGTTCTTTTATTTCACAGTATTGAGTTTTTCTGTCGGTTAAAACTTCAGTTATAGTTTAGGATTCATTCTGGTTTTTTGTTGTATTATGAAGATCTTTTCTATTTTAGGAACACAGATAAATGTGATTTCTTAATTTAGTGGACATTGTAAAAAGTGAAGAAGAAAAAATATGTAGACTATGTGGTTGAACAATTAAGTTTAAATAAATTTTCCCTCCCTCTTTTTTTTCTTATAGGATAGACTATTTGGGAAAAAGATTTTCTAGAAATGATATCAGTAACTCTAATAGTCTTAATATCTTTTTTGATATGTCCTGGAAGTAATTTCCAAATATCAGATGCAGTAAACTCCACAGGGAGCTCACCAGAATTCAAGATTATCTTTATTTTTTTTGGTAAATTCAGATTATTTCTTTTTGTATAAATCACTTTGTCTTTCTGATTTATAACCAATTTTTTAGTTGCAAGCGGTAATTCTTCTAATGTTGGAATTTTTTGCTTAGGATTTATAAACTCCCAAATTTGAAGGCCGTATATTTCTGAAATAGCACTTACCTTATCAAAGTCTACATTCCCAGTGCCTAATTCAATAGAGGTATAAGAACTTCTATTAAGACCTGATAATGCAATAATATTTTCACGGCTTAGCTTAAAATGATGCCGATAATCTTTAATTATATTCCTAATTCTTTGATTTTCTGAGTTCAAAATTTAAATTATTTAAAATCGTATTTTAATATTTGGTTACTACGATTATTTGTTATATCTTTGTTCAACTATAGAGAATACTCTATAAAAACGAGTTCCGTCAGATAAAACGACCAATTTTAAGACGCGGAACCACAAGGGAATTAACTTCTCCGCCAATTTTGTATATTTACAAAACTGCGGGGAATAGTCCCTTGCTGGAAGCTGTGTCATAGGTGCTTGGTCGTACCAATCTGGCAGTGGAAGGCAAGGGACTATTCTTTATAACTTTCCAAAAATGGACTCGTTCTATACCAACATTTAAAATAGTTAATATGAGAACGAAATTATCCAACATTCCAATTAAGGAACCACCGGCAGGTTAATCCACCATTTTCAATAAAAAGACCATCAGCTCTATACCTAACATTAAAGTGAGGTATGTTTCAACATGGATTTACAAAATACGCCAACTCCTAAAGCCAGTTCTCTTAAACTCGCACCTTAAAAGTAATATTTTGTTCCATAACTACCAAATTCTGATCCTGTAAAGGCAAAAGAATAGGGAAAGTGTTTTTGAGGCAAAAAAAATGATTATTGATATCAATCAAGATGCCCAAAAGCTTAAGAAAGAAATTACAATATCCAATAGATAAATTTTTGACAACAGTACATAAAACTCTAAAGCTCGGTTTATCACAATAGAAAAATCTGGATATCAGATTGAAATCCTCCCAGCAATAATTTAGCTAAATATACTGCTATGAAAAGAACTGACTTTTTGCCTCGCATGTTAAACGATCAGCAACTATATGAGCTGCTGAAAAAAGGTAACCCGATTTCTTTAGAACATATATATTTACGGTACAAAAGACTTCTCTTTTGGCTCGGAAGGCAAATGCTCGACGATGATTTTGTTGTGGAAACGCTTGTTCAGGATACCTTTCTCAAACTTTGGTTACACCGTGATTCCATTGAAACTCCGAATCATATTCTTGGCTTTTTACGGTTTGTTTTAAAAAGAGACTGTATATCGTATTTCAATGCTCCGAAAAATAAATTCGTTCGCTTAATCACTTCCCTTGAGCGTTTTGAGAATTATCAGGATTATCTAGCAGGTTACGATCCACTACATGATAAAGAGCATCTTCTTCGTCAGGAATCCGATCAAAAAGATTTTGATGAAGTTAAAAAGGTTTTAAACGTACTAGATCCCAAAAGAAAACACCTGATTGAACTTTGCCTTGAATATGGCTTTCAGTATAAACCAATAGCAGAAGCAATGGGAAGCAGTGTGACAGGAATAAGCAATGAGGTAAGCAGAGCCATAAATGATCTTCGGAGAATTCTTAGAGGAAGTCCTTTGGAACATTCACAGGAAAAAACTTTCGATAATAAAGAGCAGTCAGAAAAACTCAGTAACCGGCAGCTAGAGATTATGAAAAGAAGGGTTGACCAAAAATCTTCTTTTACTGTTATTGCACGAGAACTCAAACTTTCTGAAAAGCAGGTCCATCGGGAATTTCTATATGCTTATGAATTTCTACAAAATCGAAATACCTCTCAAAGCCCTTTTTGAAATGGAAAAATCAACGATTACATTAACTAGAAAAATTCAGCTGCTGATTAATGTTCCTCCCAATGAGAAAAAGGAGATTTGGGAAAAGCTCTACCGTTATCAGAACCGGTGTTTCCGAGCGGCTAATTTAATTGTTTCCCATCTATATGTTCAGGAAATGATTAAGGATTTCTTTTACTTCACCGAAGAAATCCAATACAAGCTGGCCGATGCAACCAAAGATCAAATGGGAATATTTACACGTTCGAAAACAAACACAACGGCACGCATGATTTTTGACCGTTTCAAAGGAGAGATCCCTACCGATATTCTGGGAAGCCTGAACAATACAATTCAATCTGTTTTTTCTAAGAACAAAGCCGACTACTGGCAGGGCCTAAAATCTTTGAGGAACTTTAAAAAAGACATTCCTATTCCGCTTCCGGTTAAATGCATCAGCAAAATGAAGTATGATACTGAAAATAAAGCATTTTGCTTCAACATGTTTGCTATTCCTGTTAAAACGTATTTAGGGAGAGATTACACTGATAAGCGACTGATAATGGAACGCCTTTTAAGAGGAGAAATAAAGCTTTGTACATCACAGATCCAGCTTAAAGATGGAAAAATCTATTGGCTTGCTGCATTTGAATTTGAAAAAGAACAGCATCTTTTAAAACCCGAAATCATTGCAGAAGCTTCTCTGTCTCTGGAGCATCCTATTGTAGCAAAAATTGGCAATGTACGAATCAATATCGGCTCGAAAGAGGAGTTTTTATACCGCAGGCTTGCCATTCAGGCAAGGCAAAAGAGGATGCAATCCGGTGTAGCCTATGCCCGCTGTGGAAAAGGAGTAAAACGCAAACAAAAGGCGCTTTATAAAACAGAAAATTTGGAAAGTCGATATGTAAACCATAGGCTTCATGTATACAGCCGGAAGCTTATCGATTTCTGTATCAAGCAACAGGCGGGCACACTTATTCTTAAAAATCAGGAAGACAAGATAGGTATTGCAAAAGAACAGGAATTTGTGCTTCGCAACTGGAGTTATTATCAGTTGCAGACCAAAATAAAATATAAAGCAGAAAAAGCGGGTATCGAATTAATCATTGGATAGCCGAAAAAAATAACGAGGGTGCTTGTACACCCGTAGGGTGAGGTCAAAAGCACTCACTAAATACATGGTAGTATATACAACGGCGTGGGCTTCTTTTTTATCTATAATATGGAACACAAAATACATTAGGGAAGAAATGTGAAGCGTTTCAGAGAAATGCTGGGGATTAAGCAGGAAGCTTTGGCTTTTGACCTTGGGGAAGATTGGAACAAGAAGAAAATATCATTGCTCGAACAAAAGGAAGTGAATGATGAAAATCTACTCGAAGCCGTATCCTAGGCATTGAAGATTCCTGTAGAAGCTTTCAAGAATTTTGATGAACAAACTGCAATAAATATTATGGCTAACACTATCAAACAACGATAGCTATATCAAAAACTGCAAAATATAATATAAAATTTTAAATTTACTTGCAATAATATTAGGATGTTCGCCAAGGGACTTTTGATCAGAAACCAATTATAGAAAGAAATTTAATAAATGAGAAAATCTTGATTTTTTATTATAAGTGTAGAATCTTGAAAAACTGGTTCTTCCCCAATTTTGGTGGTAATTTTATCATATTTGTCTTGTGTTGAGCGTCCAAATTTTAATGAATGCATCAAAACTTGTTTTTTCGGATGATGGTGATACCTTCAAGGTGATATCAGTATATAACCAACTAGATGTACTGGCAATCTATGTGCAGAGCACTATTCGGTCTGCTGCCTGCCCAAACTGCTGCATAACTTCGAAAAGAATCCTTAGCTATTAGACCCGCAAGATCGCAGACCTTCCTGTCTTTGGTAAAACTTGCAGGATTATTCTTCGCTCACGTAAGTTTTACTGTAATCAAGACGAATGTCCATTCAAAGTGTTCACCGAGCGGTTCAATAGTCATTTCAAGCCATATAAACGAAGGACTGAGCGTCTGGAAAGTAAGATCAGGAAACTAGGGCTTCTTGCCGGCGAAAGACCTGCACAGCGGATCTGTGGCATATTGTCGATGCCCACGAGCGATACTACTATACTTCGGTTGATTGAAAAGAGCGATTTTTTAGCAATAGAAGGTGTGATCGCCATTGGGGTAGACGATTGGGCTTATAAAAAAAGGGAAAGTTACGGTAGTATCCTGGTCAACCTCCATACAGGAAAAGTGATAGATCTATTACCGGACCGTGAACAGGAGACATTATCAAGCACCTCGGGAGTAAAGGAAATAGATTCCTTCGCCAAAGGACTGCTAGCGGATATCCCGCTGTTGAAAATGCGCTCACCTTACTATGGAGTAATGGTACAGTAGAAAGAAACGTTAACCGACTGAAAACGATAAAGCGGCAGATGTATGGTAGAGCGGGATTTGATTTATTGAGGAAACGTGTGGTATATGCTCCGTCTTGACCACCAAAATTGGGGAAGAACCAATTTGAAACAGAATGAACTGATCATTTTGATCAGATTACTATGGTCAGTTTTTCAAGATTCTACACACTGACCGCATATGCTCCGGAATTTTTTATCGCGAAATACTTTTTGATACGATAATTGCTCCTTTTTTTCCCTTTTTGGGTGCATATCTGACAGAATGACATAGAATTTATACAACTAAGTCCTGTATTCTGTCCCGGATTGTTGACCGTATATATTCCGGATTATCTATGTTGGGAATGCCTAAACTGAAGTTCCCAACCCAACCGATGAAAATAAGCCAAATGAAATACAGCGTGTACTTATTCGGCTATAATATTTTAAAATAGTGTGTTTTAGTTTTTGGTGCTCTTTTGGTAAAAACTGTTTTTCTGAATTAATCCATTTGGTTAATACAGATTGGGTGAAGCTAAATAAATAGCTTGCTGAAATATTGGATTGGTACAGATTTTTTTCAGTTCTGCATCCGTAACTTCATCTTTACTACTTATTGTCTGTTGAAAGTTTTTGCGTGAAAATGAAGGAGTACGTACTACATATTCATCAAAAAATTGATAAGGAAAACGAGACATTTATTTCTTTTTGTTTTCTTTTGGCTGGTAATCAGAATGGCCAAGCTGCCAAAAGGCAAAGGCAAAAACATCTGATAAATTTAAGTATTTTTGCTTTAAAAGAAGATCTCGGCCACCATGTCCACCTTTATAATCAACTTTAAGTAAAATAGGATTCTTTGAGGCATTATCCGTTTGTAATTTTGCCGCAAATTTAACAGGCATCCAAGGGGCTACCCGTGGATCGTTGATGCCGGTAGTAATAAAGGTTGCCGGATATTTTATGTTTTTTTTAATATGATGATATGCGTCCATTTCATATAGAGCCTTGAACTCGGATTCAATATTTTTGGAACCAAATTCTTTGACACTATTTAATCCATTTGGCATTGCCTCAATCCGCAAACTATTTACTATTCCTGCTGTTAAGAGAGCAACTTTAAATAGATCAGGTCTTTCAGTCATAGCTCTTCCTACTGTAATACCTCCTGCACTTTGTCCCCAAATGGCTATTTTATCGGCAGATGTATAGTTTTCACTGATCATATATTCAGCACAAGATATTAAATCCTTCCAAGAATTGGGCTTAGTATCTTTAAAGCCGCCTAAATGCCATGATTCGCCCTTTTCTGCGCCTCCTCTTACATGAGCAATAGCAACAATGCCACCTTTTAATGCCCAAAGCATAAATGTCATATCTAAAAATGGGCTATTATTGATTCCATAAGCACCATAAGCATCTATTAAAAGGGGATTTCTTTTATCTTTCGGAAGGTCTTTTTTATATATTAAAGAAAGTGGAATATCCAGTCCGTCATGAGATTTGACAGTTATTTCTTTTACTATAATATCTTTGAATTCAGGATACTCTACAATCGATGCTAAATTTTCAGGAGTAATTTTTTTTGTTATTGAATCAAATTTAAAACGTTCATTATCATTTTTCCATCCTGTGCAATTTATCCAGAAATCATTAGAATCATTATTTTGAGTAGTTACAGTAATATCACCTGATGGGAATGGCAATATCAAGTTTTCAATTTTATTATTTTGATAAAGGTAAAGTTTAGCTTCCACACCATTTTTTGAACTGCTAAAGACAAAACCGTCTTTAGTTTGATAAAGTCCATTAATTACTTCGTTGGGGATGCTAGGAATTATTAGATTAGGATTTCTAAAATTTGGAGATTTCAATGATGTACAATAAATCGCATTAACACCATTTTTTTCTGATATATAAATTATACTGTCATTTTTTGCAATAAATCCGTCAATTTTTTCCTCTTTAGAAAAGAGTAGCTTCCATTGATTTTTTTTATTGATAAGACTAACTGGTTGGAAATAAGTATCATTAAAATTTGTAGCACCTGCCATATAACCAAATAGAAATTGGCTTTCTTTTGTAGGAAGTTTTACTATAGGATAGTCCTCAGAGTTTATTTTTAAATTAGGATTATTTTTTTTTGATAAAATTACATTTAATTCTTTCGAATTTTGTCCTATTTTATAGACAACGGCCTGCATGTCTTTCATAAACCGATCAGAATTAGGATCTGTTATGGGAAACTGAAGATAAATAAAGCTGTTATTGTCCGGAAGCCATGAAATACCTCCCCCGTTCGTTGGCCAGCAATTTGTAACAAGATCTGGAAGTATTTTATGAGACTTCAAATCATATATAATCATCTCAGAAATTTCTTTCCCGCTTTCTGTTAGTGCAATGGCCACCTTAGAGCCATCATAATTAGGTTTAATATAATTAATTATGTATTTTTTATCAGACTTCGGATTATAATTTTCGGGATTGAAAATTTCTGTTTCTATACCTTTAAATCCCTTTCTGTAAAATAATTTTGCTGTATTTTCATCAGCTCTTTTCTTTAAATAAAAACAAAAATCATTTTCCGTAATATTAATTCTATCTACGGAAAATGATTGTCGCTGATCAAATTCGATTCTTTTATTAATGTAGTATTCTCTATTAGGAATTTTATTAAGAACTGAATCTGAATAATTGGTTTGTGATTGCATCCAATTAATGACCAAAGGATCTTTTAAATTTTCAAAATTTCTAAACTCATCCACAACCTTAACTCCAAAATAATTTTCAGTAACTGGCTTTGATGGAGCATTTGTTTTCTGGGCATTTGTCATTCCAAAAACAAAATAGATCAAAAATATGAAAATTAATCGATGTATCATTATGTAGATTTATCTCCTTGTTCTACCAGTACCTGTTGGTTCATCATCTCCATTAAAATAATTTAAATCGTCACCTCCTTTAATTGAATTAGGATTGATAATTTTTGTTAGCTGTAATTTCTTTAAAGATAATTTTTTCGAGGTCTCTTTTTTTTGTTTCATCTTGTTGTTTTTTTAATTTAATTGTTTTACAAATCAACGAAATTAATCTATAATTATTCAAAAATTGTATACCGAAATTTATAAATTTCGTATAAATTTAAATATAACTAATTGATTATATGATAAATAAAAATTACAGTGTGTCTTTCTCTTTTAATGCTTTTATAAAATAAGAAGGCAAGGTATCTGTAATTTTTTTAAAAGCATTAGTAAAAGATTCCACATTATTATATCCTGCTTCATCTGCAATAGCAGCAATTGTAAGCTTTTGTAAATTTTTATTTTTCTTTAATTCTTCGATAATGTAATTAATTCGTAATTCATTAAGATATTGAGGAAAATTTTGCCCTTTGAGCTCGTTTACTAATTTTGACAAATAGGCCCTGTTTGTATTGAGTTCTTTTGATAATAAATCTAGATTGGTTGTTTTGTCTAAAAAACGTTTACGGCTTTCAAATTCCTCTAATCGTATTTTAAGCTGTTTAATTTTATTATCAGATAGATTTGACAGCTTAGGTTTTTCAGTTTCTTGTTTTAATGAAGGGTAAGTTGCTTTATTATCTGTTACCTCAACCTCTTCTGACATAACATGTTTTATATCTTGATGTTTAGCTAATAGGTTGGCTTTAGATTGATATAATTTTATTTTTTTTCTATTTTTTATTTGTAAAAATATCAAACTAGTTATAAGCAAACCACCTACACCCAACAACCAGAATAAGGTGTAATTTTTAGAACTTAAATCTGCAATTAGGCTTTCCTTTTCATTTAACAAAAGAGGTGTATCATATTTTTTATTGATTTCTGTGGATAAAAAACTATAGTTCTTATTTAAGATACTATCTAGAGATAAAAGATGTTCAATGTAAAATAATTGTTTTTCCTTGTCTCCTGTTTTTTTATAATAATCAATTAAAAGTGGATAAGTATTTCGTAATTCATAGGACACATTTTTACTTGCTATTATGATTGAATCTACTCTTTCAAATCGAGCTATAAAATTTTTATTCTTAATATGATATAAAACTTGCCCTATATAGTACTCACTAAGAGCTACATTTTGAATATTGTCAGGGTTTTTAGTGAAAATTTTGGATGCTTTCTCCAAAATTGGTAAAGCAAGCTTGTAATTTCCTTGTTTGAAAGTGTTGATGCCGGAAACTAATGATAAAGAAGCATATAAATCCTGATCTTTACTTTTTAAATTTTGTTCGAACCCATGTTTTACATAGTAATTTGAAGAATCTAAATTATTACTTACATGATAGGCATAAGACAAATTATATAAGCACTTCTCATAATTGATTTGATATGTAAGATTATTCTTTTCTAAATAATTTTTATATCCTATTAGAAGTTTTAAAGCCTCTGGATAATTCTGCAATTCAAGCTTTAGTAAACCTATACAGGAATTTATATTATGGTAAAGTTCACTATCCTTTTCAGCATAATCTCTAGCAATTAAATAGTTATCTAACGACTTGGGATAATCAGCAACATAATAATAATAAACTCCTTTATATCGATAAGCTTTAGACAAATATTCAGAATTTTGCATTTTTTTGGATACAGTAATCATACTGTCTATAAATGAAATGGCCGGCTTATTATTACTAATTTTATATAATGACTCATATCCATCAGCCATTTTCTCACCATTTTTATTTTTCTTGCCCTTCAAAAGAATTGTATTAGCATAAATTTCAGCTTTATCTGTATTGCTATAAAGTTGTTTTTCAAAGGATTTTTCTAGTTGCTCAAAACTCTTTTGTTTTAAGGAGTCTGGAATACGAAATCCCTTTATACTTTGTGAAAAGTATAAATTCTGACAAAGAATCAACAGATAAAGGAACAATCTTTTTTGCATATTGTGTTTCAAAATGCAAAAATAGGCATTTTCAAATCCTTTCTTACTGATTATAGGGATTTTGAATGTAAATAGCTGATAATTTGCACTTTATATTGTAATTATCTTACCTGAATTTATAAATTTCTTATAATGTTTATCCAAGATTTATAAATCCTGATATACTTTTCTTGTATTAGCGAAAAAGCTGCGGCATCTTTGTTCCAGATAAAAACACAAACGATATTTTCTTTTTGTATGTGTACAGTACAAAAATTAAATATAAAGCTGATCAGCAAACCCAAGTCAGGGTTATATGACAAAAATAAATCATTAATTAAATTTTCAATTAACATGAAAAAATTAGAAAAATTGAAATCAAAGGAGATTTCTAAGAAAAATGTTCAAACAATCTTTGGAGGACTAATGGCTCCCGATTATACTGTTTATAGTTCTAATTGTGTTGAAACTGGAACATCAGGATCGTGGGATTGTGGAGATCAAAAGAAAGATAAATAATTTAAAATTATTCAATATGAAAAAGTTACAAGCAAAAAGTATCAAAAAAGATGGGCTATATATGGTACAAGGAGGATTGATGGCTATGGCTACTCAATCATTTACAGATACTAACTGTGTTGATAGTGGAAGCAATGGTGCTTCAGACTGTTCTGATAGTAAATCTGATAAGGATAAATAGTAAATTATCAAATACTTCTCAATCTTAAAGATTGAGAAGTATATTAAATCAATAATAACAACACATTTTACTGTAAAATGATACTATTATTTAGTCAAGATCAATTTGAATATACTACTGATATAATATTTGAATGGATTCAACACCTTGGTGGTAACGCCAGGCGAATCAATGGAAAAGAACTTATAGAAAATAAGCACACAATATTATTTTCTGATAATTTAAATGATTGTGAATTTAATGATATTAATCCTTCACAAGTAAATGCTATCTGGTACAGACGATGGTTAAATTCAGAATATACGTTAAACAGAAATAAGAAGGTGAATTCTTATTTGCGAAAAGAGTTCTATGCGCTAACACAATATTTTTTTTCGTGCTTTCAAGAAAACAAATGGTATAATAGACATGATTATTTCCAAGAATTCTTGTCAAAAACAGAACAACTCTCTATAGCAAAGGAAGTAGGATTTAAAATACCTGATACCCTTATTACAAATAATAAAAAGGAACTTGTTACTTTTTTCAAAAAACATGGATCAATAATAGTAAAACCTATTAGTGATGTTGAATCATTTTATGATAAACCAACAAAAAAATTAATGGGTACTTTTACAGCAAGAATTACTGAGGATTATATTAAAGAAAAAATTCCGACATTTTTTTTTCCATCATTGTTTCAGGCTGAGATTAAAAAGAAATACGAATTAAGGATTTTCTATGACAAAGGTGATTGCTATCCTATGGCTATTTTCTCTTCCAAAAATGAAAAAACTGCTGTTGATTTCAGACAATATGATAACCAATTACCTAATAGAAATATCCCGTTTAAATTAACTCCCAAAGAAGAAAATAAAATTAAAAAATTTATGGAAAAATCAAATCTAGAAACAGGCTCATTAGATATAATCTGTTCCGAAGATAATGAATTGATTTTTTTAGAAGTAAATCCATTAGGGCAATTTGGAATGGTTTCAAACCCATGTAATTATTATATTGAAAAAAAAATTGCAAAAAATCTAATTCAAAAAGATCATGAAAACAAATAAATATAAAAAAAGTATTCTTTTAAAGAATCTGAAACCTGTAAGTGGGGGGAAGGCTGTACTTATTGATATTGACAGAATAAATTCATCAGAAACATTTAGCTTTCTTTTTTATAAGCCCATAAGCAAATTTGAAATTCTAGATAATGAAAAAAACAAATAAATATATCTATCTATTTTCTTGTTGTTTTTTAGTTCAAGGTAGTACTCAAAGTATTATTTGTGATGTTCAACGAAAAAACTATGAAATAATTCCCAATACTCTTTTTGAAATTTTGAACAACCTCACTACCGAAAGAAATTTGGATAACCTTAGAAAGGCATATAGTGATATAGAAGATCTGGAAGTGTTTGATTCTTATATAGAATTTTTATTAGAAGAAGAATTTATATTTATAGATGATTCTCTTCATGATAGATTTCCTACAATTGATCTTAGTTATGATTCACCAAATTTGATCAGTAATGCTATTTTTGAAATTGGAGGAAATACTTCGGTTGAATTACTTCGTAAAAATGTAAAATTATTGGATAAAATGCGTTGTGAATCAGTAGAGCTTAGATTTCATGACCATTATTTCGAAAAAGATTATGAAAATGTACTTCCTATTTTTCAGTCGACAGGCATAAGATCAATTCGATTAATAATAAATTATTTTGATTTTCCTTTGAATTTTTTCAAAGATTTAGGTCGAAAGTACAAAAGAATTAGAGAACTCTATGTTTGTGCTGATACAAAAATTCAAGAATATGAAAGTCCATATTTCCCTGTTATACAATTAGCCCACAAGAAGGTATCATCAATTTTTTGCGGTTGCATTTCTGACTTTTATTTCTCTCCGGAACTAAAAAACTTTACTGAATCTCATCATTATAACTCCTGTCTTCATAAAAAAATAGCCATAGATGTATCTGGTAATATAAAAAACTGTCCATCGATGTCACAAGCTTTTGGCAATATAAAAAATACAACTTTAGAGACAACTCTGCAAGATCCAGATTTCAAGAAGTACTGGAATCTTAGCAAAGATAAAATAGAAGTTTGTAAGGACTGTGAATTTCGCTATATCTGTACAGATTGTAGGGCTTACACAGAACGCACCAGCAGCAATAATGATGGTCTAGATATTTCCAAACCTTTGAAATGTGGTTATAATCCCTATACCGGAGAATGGGATGAGTGGAGTAAAAATCCAATTAAACAAAAAGCAATAGAATATTACGGTTTATCAGAATTTGTGGAAAAATAAAAATTATATTTATTAAAAAAAACAGATATGTGTAAAAGAATAATTGCTATTTCCCTTTTATTAACCACTGTAAGTTGCAAAAATGCATTGTCAATCACTGAAAAAAGAGATTTGACAAATGAAATAGATGCAATGGGAAAAATAGATCAGGTTGCAGCATATATTCCTCAAGGAAAATATGCAAACTACTCTCGTGATAAATGGAATGCATTTAAGGATAGTGTTATGATAGATAATACAAAAAGAGCAGAGTTACTTTATAAAAAATATGGATATTTGGGGATTGATAAAGTAGGAGAAAAAGGAGAAACACAGTTTTGGGCAATTGTACAACACTATGATAAATCTGTTGATTTTCAAAATAAAGTTTTGAAATCCTTAAAAAAGGAAGTTAGTAAAAAAAATGCTAGTCCAGACAATTATGCTCTTTTATATGATCGGATTAAGGTTAATAACGGCGAGAAACAGTTATTTGGGACTCAAATAGAATACAAAAAAAATGGACAAGCTAAACCTAAAAATGGCTTAATTGATACTATCAATATAGATAAGTTGAGAAAAAAATACAACCTTGATCCTTTAAAAAAATATTTAAATCTAATGACTGAAAGACATTTCAATATGAATAAAGATATTTTTTTAAAGGAAGGTATTACAGAACCCATATTTTATAAATAATTATAACAATTCTATTTTAAGTTTCAAAAAATTAATAGTTGAAAAAATTCCCTCATTATATCCAGCCTGATATCAAGGACTGTGGCCCTACATGCCTTAGAATTGTAAGCAAATATTATGGTAAAAATATCTCTTTACAACAAATTCGCAACCTATCGGAGACAACAAGAGAAGGAAGTAGTTTATTTGGTTTAAGTGATGCAGCTGAGAATTTAGGATTTCGGGCATTAAGTATTAAGATTGATTTTAATACTTTAGTAGATGAGGTTCCTTTACCTTGTATATGCCATTGGAATAAACAGCATTTTGTTGTTATTTATAAAATTGACAAAATCGGGAAGATTTACCTAGCAGATCCAAGTTATGGGCTCATCACTTATACAAAAAAAGAGTTTATTAAATTCTGGATTGGTAATAATGCTGACGAGAGTACAGAAGAGGGAGTAATTCTGGCGTTAGAAACAACTCCTTCATTTTTCCAAAATGAGTTTGACGAGAACCAGAGCAAAGCCAGCTTTTCTTTTCTATCAAAATATTTGTTGAAATATAGGTCTTTAGTTATTCAACTTGCCGTCGGTCTTTTAGCAGGAAGCTTACTGTCTCTTATTTTTCCTTTTCTTACCCAAAGTATTGTCGATGTCGGGATACAAAATCAGGATCTTAATTTTATTTATCTTGTTTTAATCGCCCAAATCATGCTTTTCATAGGAAGAATGGGTATTGAAGTTATCCGAAGCTGGATTTTACTACACCTTTCTGCAAGGATCAACATTTCCATTATCTCAGATTTCTTTATTAAACTCATGAAACTTCCCATTGGTTTCTTTGATACAAGAATGACCGGAGATATTATGCAAAGAATTAATGATCATCATAGAATTGAGCAGCTTTTAACCAATTCTTCACTTAATACATTATTTTCTTTAGTTAACCTGATTATTTTCAGTATAATATTATTATTTTATGATTATAGGCTTTTTATCGTTTATCTTGTGGGTGCTATCTCTTATATTGGATGGATCTTATTTTTCTTAAAAAGAAGAAAAGAATTAGATTACAAAAGGTTTTCACAAGTTTCCCAGGAGCAAAGTAAAGTGATTGAACTCATCAACGGAATGCAGGAAATTAAAATGCACAATGCTGAAAAACAAAAACGGTGGGACTGGGAATTTTTACAGGTGAAGTTATTTAAGATTAATATTAAATCTCTTTCGTTGGAACAGTGGCAATCAGTTGGAGGAAATTTCATTAACCAAATAAAGGATATTCTAGTGAGCTTTCTCTCTGCAAAGCTTGTCCTTAGTGGAAATTTAACATTGGGAATGATGCTTTCTGTTCAATATATAATTGGTCAACTCAATAGTCCATTATTACAATTAGTAGATTTTATCCGTCAAACTCAGGATGCTAAAATATCTTTAGAAAGATTAGGAGAAATTCATGATAAGGAAGATGAAGAATCCCAAGAAGATCAATATGTTTCCGAAATCCCCCAAAAAGATATTGAAATTAAAAATTTATCATTCAGATACATCGGTTCACATCAATTTGTATTTGAAAATATAAGTCTTTCCATTCCTTACGAGAAAACAACAGCCATTGTTGGAGCCAGCGGTAGCGGAAAGACAACACTTTTGAAACTGCTAATGAAATTTTATGAACCCAATGAAGGGGAAATTAAACTTGGAAACACGAATCTAAAAAATATCTCACCGAGGTTCTGGCGGAATCATTGTGGTGTCGTAATGCAGGAAGGTTATGTATTTAATGATAGTATAGCCAATAATATAGCTATTGGTGAAGATTATATTGATAAGCAAAAATTAAGAAAAGCAGTAGAAATTGCTAATATTAAAGAATTTATCGAAGGTTTACCTTTAAGCTATAACACAAAAATTGGAAACGAAGGAGTTGGAGTAAGTGGCGGACAAAAGCAAAGACTTTTTATCGCAAGAGCCGTTTATAAATCTCCGGAATATATTTTCTTTGATGAAGCTACCAGCGCATTAGATGCGAATAATGAAAAAGTCATTATGGAAAATTTAGAAAAGTTTTTCAAAGGAAAAACTGCCGTTGTTATTGCTCATAGACTCTCTACGGTAAAGCATGCTGACAAGATCATTGTTTTAGATAAAGGAAAGGTAGTGGAAGAAGGAAATCACGCTGAATTGGTAGCATTGAGAGGAGAATATTATAGACTTGTAAAAAATCAACTAGAACTTGGAAACTAACAAAGATATTTTAGATAATATTGAATTACGTTCTGAAAGTGTTCAGGATATTCTTACGCAGCCACCTCACTGGATGATCCGTTGGGGAAATTCTATTATTTTCGTTATCCTTCTGCTTATTTTACTAATGAGTTACATGATTCGATATCCAGAGTTTATTCCGGCTCCGATCATTGTAACGTCCCAGAATCCACCTGAAAAGCTTCAGTCAAGAGTTAATTCTAAAATTGAAAAAATTTTCATTAAAGATCATCAAGAGGTAAAGAAAGATGAGGTACTTATGGTTTTGCAGTCTACAGCCCATTATCAAGATGTCTTACAGCTTAAAAAGTTAGTGGATTCTATTTCTTCTGCCAAGTTATCTTCTTTTCCTGTCAATGAAGTTTCAACCTATAAATTAGGAGAGCTTCAAAGTGATTATAATACTTTTGCCAAGGCTTTTCAGGATGAAAAACTCTTTACAAGATTACAGCCTTATGCTCCTGAAAATCTAGCAGCCAATCAGAATATTTCGGAATCCAGAAGCAGAATAGCTAATTTGAGACAACAAAAAAGCCTTGAGGTTGCAAAATATGAACTGACAAAGAAAAATTTCCAGCGTTCACAGGAATTGTTTAATCAGGGTGTGATTGCAGCAATGGAGTTGGAAAATGAAAAAATAAAATTTTTACAGGCTCAGCAAAGTATAGAAAACATTAATATCTCGCTATCTCAAATGGAAGAAGGAATTTTCAATCTTAACAAAGCCAAAAGCGGAGCAAGCATTAATACCGAAAAAGATAAAATTACTTATTCCTCACAAACATTGCAATTATTTGAACAGTTAAGAAAAGCCTTGAAACAATGGGAACAAGGTTATTTACTCGTTTCTTCAACTAATGGTATTGCAAGCTTTCAGCAATATTTCGGGGAAAACCAGTTCGTAAAGACGGGTGATCCTGTTTTATCAATTCTTCCAAAAGATAAAGAAGCATTGGTTGGAAGGATGCAGGTTCCCGCCATCAATTCCGGTAAGATTACCAAAGGAGAAAAAGTGTTGATCAAATTAGATAATTATCGTTTTCAGGAATATGGTGGCTCCCAAACTTTAATAAGGACAATAGAGCCCCTGCAATTTTGGAATCTTTAAAAAACTCATCCAAAACAGAAAAAGGAATTTTATTTTTATCCGCTGTTTTTTCACAAATAAGCCTCATTTCATTAAGGAGTTTTTGAAAATCCTCTCTATTGGGATTAGGATTCATTACCCTTTCATGCTTGATTGACTTTACGAGGGTATATAAAACAGAATCCAGGTATTTTTTTCTTTCACCAGCAAAAATATTTGGATTGGTGAGCAGGACTGAATTTTTATTTTTAAGCATATTGACTTCCTTTTTTAGACTATCAATTTTATTTTGAAGCTCTGTAATTTGTTTTGACTTGGATTCTAGTTCTGCTTTATTCTTCAACAGCTGACTGTTATACACTTTAAAAGCTTTCTTGTAATTTTCAACGGTTTTATCCGTTTTAATATGTTGGAACCCCAGAAAATCTGATTCTTTTACAATCAGGTCTTCGGATTTTATGGAAATAAGCTCCGCTTTCATTTCTTCAATTTTTTCTTCCAGCGCTTTGTATTCCTCGTCTTTTTTTTGTATTTTAAACTCAATGGCTTCCAGTCTTGCCCTTGATCCTGCAATTCCTCTTTCCATACCTAAGCACTCTGCGGTAATATCTTGCATTTTGGAATACTCACGAGGATGATGCTTTAAGGTTTTTCCTGTTTTTACATCCTGCCAGTCGGCAACCAGATGAGCGTGTAAATTAGGTTTCCATTCTTTAGATTCTTTATCATAATGTCCTTCATCTTTATGAATGGCAATCTGAAATACCCTTATCCCTAATTCTTTTTCTAATCTTTTGGAAAGATTATGTAAATCCTGCATGGTGGTATTTTCCTTAATGACAGCAACGGCTTCACGAATGGGTAACGCATTTTTCTGTAATTTTCTTCCCGATTTTTCTTTACAATAGGTTTCAATCTTTCTTTGTCGGTCGGCTATTTTATCTTCGAACCAATATTCATTTTTCGGAGTTAAATCTTTTCTGATATAATCAAAAGTCTTTTTCCTGAAATTATGGATCTCGGAGTCGGACTTTGCTGTTTTAAAATTAATGGAAGTTTTCATGTAATTGTATATTTCTGCATTACCATATTTATTGAATTCTATATTTGTCTTTTTACACTATTATATATTTGTATTATAGTGGATTAGTGTAAATGTGTTGGCTAAGTAGATTGTATTTATTTTATACATCAAAAAAGGGGTATACTCATTTACGCAGGTTGAGAAATAACCTGTATCTTTTTTACGCATGGTATACAGAAAGGTGGGTAATTTTTACACATGTTTGGGCTATACCTGTATTTATTTTACGCACGCTAGATCATCATCCTATACTATTTGTAAATAGCAAATTTATTTTCATCAATTTTTCGCAAAAATATTTCACGCACGTTAGACAAAAAGGCGGGTGAATTTTACATCTTCAGAAAATAAACACTATATTGCCTTAAATTGATGGTAAAAGCCCTCGGCAGAGCGAAGAAGCAACTTTGTTGAGAGGGAACCGACCTTCAAAGTTGCTAATGAGCTCCTAACTTTTGCAGATAGTTGTTAAAAAACATACCACACACCTTATCATCTTTTGCTCTTATATCCCTGCGTAATTTGATACCCCCCCTTCCTATTCGTTTTGTTTTTATCACTGCTTTTCTGATTCATCTGATTGGTTTGATTGGTTTGATTGGTTTGATTTTTCGAGGGATTATTACGCTTATTTTATCTATAGAGCTGTTCCTGTTTTCGACGGTAAGAGAAAACCAAAAATCCCAATTTTACAATCAGCGGACACGCTTATTGTAAACTTTGGGTACTTTTTGCACTAAGCACCCAGCACATAATTTTTGCAGAAAGCTGGTAAAAACCATATCGCACATTTCATCCCCTTTTCCTTTTAAAACCCTGCTTGTTTTCAGAGTCCTGTTTTTCGGTTTTTTCTCTGGATTCCTGCAAGCTTTCAGACAGGTGTTTGGCTTCTACATTTTTTTCATTTTTAATTTTTCGTATCAAATATTCGTTGAGATCTTTATGTACGGAATAGAGCTGAGAACAATCTACAGCATGGGGAAAAGATTGTAAAATCTCATTCTTACACTTAAGTCCTGCATGATCGTTATCAAGGTAGAGAGCTATGATGGAATAGTTTTTCAACTGCTCTTTGACTTTACCAACAAGAGCGGAGGAATTCATGACAATAATATCTCCAATGACATGCTTTTTCATCTCAATAAAAGATAATGCATCCATAAAGCCCTCAAAAACTGCTGTGTTTTGGAGTTTTCCCTGATAATAATTATGATCGTTATTCATCTTAATGATTGAAATGTCTTTTTTCAGTAATGCCCCTTTATAAAAGGAATTCCGCAATTCAAAACCTCCTGATTGGTTTTCAAACCCGATCGCATAAAGATTTTTATCACCAATGGTAAAATGTACCTCCTTTACAAAAGGATAGACAAATGGTGAAAGTCCTCTTTCCTGAAGATAGTTTTTAAGGTTTTGATTTTGAAGATCATGAATTCCTGTAATTTGATATCCAGGTTTTTGAACAGTTTTTGGACTAAGGAATAGTTTTTCTTGCTGGTGAAAAGAAGAAAAATTCTGTTTTTCTGCCCACGATAAAACTTCGCTTACAGAAGCATTCAAATATTTTTGCATAAAATCAGTATTGTTCCCGCCAATTCCTTCGGAGTGCAAAAACCACAAGTTTTTCTGTTTATCAAGCTTAAAAGAGGCTTGCGTTTCGTTGGCAAATGGATTGAGATACCAAGCTTCTTTTTCATTTTGTTTTGTGGGAAGGTGTCCGAGAGAAAGAAGGACTTCTTCCAACGGAATGGTGTTAAATTGTTTACAGTTCATATTGATATAATTATGTAATTGTTGTTTTATATTATAGTTTCGTCCGTTATAACCTTTATTTTAATTTCCGGCTACAATGATTTTACCTATATCGCTCAGTGTATATAGCAGTTTGTGTGTCCGGGTTTCAAACTGGAAATTTTTTGATGAATTGATGAGAAAACCCTATATCTTTTTGTAATACAGAAAGTTACTTACTCATCAAACTCTCATCATCTCATCAAAGTTGTCTTTTTCTTCTCATCAGTTCCTCATCAAAAATCAGGGATTTAAAATTTGATGAGGATTTTGATGAGATATAATTCATTGATTTTCTTTTCATTATCAATTAATTCATCATTTCATCAAATTTTTGGAGAATAAAATCCTTTTCCACTGTAAAATACCTTCCTGTTTTATTCTGCTGGTAGAAGCTTCCGCTATAATCAATATCGTGCTTGATATAGGCTAATGAATTATTTTGGGGTTCGAGCTTCCAGTTTTCTTTCAGAAGCTTTCTGATATCGTTAACCGTCCAGTACTGGTTCCTGAACATTTTACCCAGCATATTGAAAATATCCTGCGGGATAAAATGAATTACAAGCTCTTCCGTAGTCTCAAAAAATTCATACAGAAGCTCAATGATCTTTGATTCCAGCTTGTTATTATTCTTCCAGACAAGCTTTTCAAGGGCTTTGGTTCTGATCTGAGAATCTGTAAACCACATTCTTGTTTTATTATGGCTGTGAAATGGGCGCTCAATCAGATAGCGCAGGAAATAGGGGATTTCTTTGTTTAGATTTTGTAGGAACTCAATATTTTCACTTTGAATAGATTTTACTTTGATTATCCAGAAACGGATTTCGTTCTCATCAATCTGGATGAAATTATCTTCATTATTGGAACATAAAATGAATTTTCCAAAGAATTCTATTTCTTCTCTGTCTTTTCCTTTGGCTTCTTTCTTATCTTTATTGGTGGTGGAAAGATATTTTAACCGTTCGGTAATTTCCTTTTTGTCGAAGAATACTTCATCTATTGCAACAAGAAGCATGGAAGCCCAGTCTGAATTAAACTGGCTGCTGAAGGAATCCCCTTTAATATAGGTCATATTAAGTCCGAAAATTGCTTTGAGCCATTTAATGAATGTAGACTTTCCGGTGGCTCTTTCTTTACTGACAAGACAGAGGATCGGAAGCATTTGCACAGGATACTGAAGCAGGATTTTGATATAATCCAACCCTAGTTCCAACTGTTCTCCAAAAATGTGTTCCATAAACATAAGGGAAAACGGAATTTTTTCAGCAAGAGAAGCCAGACTGATATTTTCTTTAATAGGTTGGAAAGGAATTTCATTGTAAACATTGTAAAAACCTGCAATAATCTGTTGGTATTTCAAATGAGATGGTATACAGCAGAATCCATCATATTTCGGAACTTTGGAAACATAAATTTTTCCATGATCGCTGATAATGGTTTCACGGTTCCAGCGGACAAGAATCGATATTTTATCGCCTGAGATCAAAGGTTTTTCAATCGTTTTATAATAGGTGGTTCCAACTCGTAAATAGGGGATTTTTTCGCTCATTTTTTAAAGGTTTAATTCCGTACAGGAAATACGGATCGTTAAACAATAAGGTTTCGGACAAACAATTAGAACTGTTTACCTTTTGTATTTAAGTGATTTCACTTCATGTAAAGCGTTCATTAGGTCTAAATGGTTGATTCGGTAGAATCGTCCTATTTGTTCTGCCTTAATATTGCCTTTTAAAATGTGCGAGCGTACGGTTTGATAATCGAGCTTTAGAATTTCTGAACATTCCTTGATGGAATAGAATTTCTTTTTTAGCTCAATTTCAGGTTCTTTTTTTAGGGAAAAGACTAGGTCTTTTATTTCTCCTAATTCATCAAGAATGATTTGAAAGGGATTGGTTGCCTGCATTTTGTAAGATTTTTAAATTATACAGGCAAAAGTGTGTGATTGGGATTATTAAATATGCAATTCTACTCAATTGCATAAAGTTTAATACTTAATGTTAAATATTTTTGATAATTCTTTATAGATACTTTCCTCAAAATCAGAAGTTTTAGCAATGACAGCTCTTGAAAATGTTCCTTTATCAAAATTGGTATTGTATTCATTTTCCATAGCCTCTATAATCGTAATATCCTGAAAATCGGGATTAATAATATAATTATCTTTTAAGAAACGGTGTATTCTTATCAGTGAAGACTTTTGATCTACGAGTAAATTATGATTTTCATCAATGTATTTTTTAGCTTTTAGAAAATCAAACAGCAGAACAGAACTGTTTTCCCCAATCATAATATCCGACAAATGGATTTCTCTTTTCACTTTATGATCTAAAGCAAAATAAATAAAAAGGGTAGTTTCAGCCCCGCTAAGAAAATTCTCCTGAAGCTTCATCATGTTGCTTGAACTCATGAGCCTTGAAGACTCTTTTCTATATTGTTGTAAACAATAGGCAATCTTTTCCTGAAAATTATGATTTCTGGAATCATCAATATTTTTAAAATGATGGCTGAAGAAATTATCTGTCTTTTCATAATCAATTATAAATTCATGCTTTATTTTTTCTGTCAAAATAATCTGATTGGCTCGGAATCGTGCTTTCTCAATCCGTTTATAAAGTAACTTCTTGATTCTCTCGCCTCTAATCCAGTAATAGATCATCATGGGATAGCCAGCTAATTCTTCCCAGAAGTTCCACCGTCCGTATAGTTTCTTTTGATCCATAATCAAAATTAATGATTATTTAAAAACCTCATTCATATAATTTACCTTATCCTCTTCACTCGGTCTATAATAATTATTGAAAACCTCTAAACTTCTGTGACCTGTGTAAGACATAATTATTTTATCAGGAACTCTTTTATTTTTCATTATCGTAATAAAGCTTCTTCTTGCAGTATGAGACGAAATTCGTTTATAGAATTCCGTTTTCTTTTCTACTAATTCATCTCCATACCTCATGGTTTTCTTTATCTCATCAGTAAATTCCATTTCCTGAAAGACTTCTTTGATAAATTCATTCATTTTTTGATTGGAAATATTGGGAAGTTCATAATCATATTTTTCTAAAATAGCCCGAGAAATACTGTTGAGGGGAATAGAAAGATTCTTTGTTTTACTTTTCAAATCAATTACCCTGATAAAATCTCCTTGGATATCTTGTTTTGAAACACGGCTGTAATTTCCAAAACGCAGTCCAGTAACACAACCAAAAACAAAAAGATCCCTCACTCTTTCCAATCTCTTGTTTTTACTGAAATCATATTGGTAAATTTCTTCAACCTGCTGGTAATTCAGTGCAATTTCATCGGTACGGAATTTTGGAGGCTTTTTAAAATTAGTAAAGCTGCTGTTATATGTATATTTCTTTTCTAGCGCCCATGATAGAAAGGTTTTCAATAATCCAACGTTACGGTGAACAGTATTGGCTGAATGTTCTTTCTTCTCGATACAGTATTTTAAGAACTTATTATAAATCTTATCATCAAATTTGCCCAACGTAACCTTAATTTTATATTCCTTTTGAAAATCTTCAAGCAGGGTTTTATTGCATTTATATCTTTTGAGTGTTGAGTTTGAAATTGCATTGCCTGTATAGTCATTCTCTTTCTCATCCAGGAATTCCTGATATATTCTAAAAAAATCGTCTTTAATTGTAGCTTTCTTGAATTCTTCATCAAATCGTTGTCTTACAATATCGACCGTCATTTCCTCATTAATATTTTTATAACGATTGACAATTTCTGTAAAAAAACCACTATACCTATCCAATTGCTTTTTTATACTTCGATGGTTTTCTGCTCTTTTGGTTCGCCCATTAAGATCGTTAGGTTGCCTGTTTTCAAAATCCCATTCAGTCGGTATTATTTTTTCACCCGTAGAATAAATAAAATTCTTATTTTCATTACCAAAATATGAACGAAAATAAATTAAAGTTTCTTTCTGGGAGTTTGGTTCTTTTAATTTAAATGTATAATTCATAGGTGCTAATTTAGGTGCTAATACTTCTATAATTAACCATAAAAACAACTTGTTTTTATTTATGTAAATATACATAAAATATTGATAATTAGCACACTTATATAAAATGCTTTATGATAATTTTAACAAGGTTCATTTCCCTCCAACTCCACTAAAACCACTGACAATCAGTGGTTTTATTTATTTTTAGACAACATATAGACAACAATTTAATTTTTTATTTACTTCTGAATGCTTCAGCAATTAACACACACGATAATTTAAATAATCTAAATTATATTTGTCTTTGCCTTATCACTCTCATAGTATAGAAGTATAAACATCAGTCAGCAAACAGTGAGAGATAACATTGCTCCTAACAGGAAGAGAAAATAAAGAGTTGAAATTTTATCATAATAATATAAATCTTAAGAAGCCACCCCCTATTTTTAAAGTCATTTCCCTTTTGGATTAGGTGGGCTGGTTTTGTATGCATACCCCATTCTCTCGAATTTACTAGAATATTTCAACTAATTGATTTACAAACATGATAATCAATAATCTTCCTATTTTCACAACTTAAAATGCAATTGGTACATGCAAAATAATATAGTTAGCACAATGTGTATATTTAGATCTTATGTGCCATTTACGAAAGTACATATAAAAAAAATAATCTAAATTTACTGTAAAAAAATAATTATGGAAACTAAAATTTACACGAGAGATACATTGGTTTTTAAAATTGTTATCCCAGCAGACGATAAAAACTATTCAATTGAAGGTGTAACGTCTATAACAGGCGATTTACCTTATAGTATTACAGCTCAATTTGTTAAAATTGAAGATGAAAGGATTAAAATCTATTGCATTGGTAACAATCATTCGGATTACATTTCATTACAATCTAGAATTGGATATGAAGTAATTGCTATTTAAATACAATGAATAAGATCATCGAACAAGCAAATAAAATTCTGTCATATTTATCTGAAATAGATTTACAAAAAGACATAATTGAATTATCCGAAAGTAATTTCGAATTAATCTCTTTTCTTGAAAGCATTGGAACACAAACAATCGAGTATCAAAGTAAGGATATGTTAATTTCTATTTTACCACTTGAAAAAAGTAGAAAATTAAACCTTTGGTATAGACGAAATGATGGAATTTGGATCATCAAATTGTATGAAATAAAAAAGATATTAGATTAAAGTTCATCGAAATACCAAATTTTATCAATGCTTTCCCGTTAGCAGAAAGCTTAAAAAAACAACTCACGATTGGAAACTTTTGAAATAAAAATTAAAGAAATTTTTCATTTAATTGCTGAATATGGAATCAGGAATAAACCCCTTGATTTTAAAAACCCAGAAAAAATTACTGAAAAAGAGAAAATAGAATTTCTTTCCCAGGTTCACAAAGGTTTTAGACTTGGACAAAATTTAATAATTCAAGAAATAGTACCTCTTTTAAAGGAACTCAAAGCCCTTAAACAAGATGAGAAACAGGCCAGACGTGATAAAAACAAAGGTTTAGTTAATAAGCTAAATTCTAAACTGAGTTTAACTCAATATAAAATCAAAATTTTAAGGCACTTTGCAGATTTTATTGCGTGGCAAGTATTCAAGGGAGATTATTATAAGGCAAGAAGATTTTTTTCAGGAGATAAAAATAGACCAGATTTATTAAATACAAATTTAGAATCTGTTATAAGAGCGGTCGAACATTTTCACAAAGAGGATGATTTTAGTTTTGCATTAATAACAGATTTAACCTCCTTTATTGATATAGGTGATATTTTATTAATAAAAAAAGATTTAATTAAAATAGTTGAATGCAAAGAAGGAGTTGTACAGAAAAAGATTTATGAGTTTTTTGATTATGCAGAACAAGATGATTTTGATGTAACTAAAATTGATTACTCCGATAAAGATAGTAAGTTTTTTGACCAAGCAGAAAGAACTTTAAAACAGATGGAAAAAGGCATTAAAGTTTCTAATTTTCTTAAGAATGAAGAAGGAATTGATCCCTTTTCTAACGAAAAAATAACAGTTTTAGAATCTACACATATAAGAAAATATTATTATGAATATTTAATGAATCTTATTGAAGAATCTAAACTAAATTATTCAGCTTATGGAGAAATCGAAAAAATAATTTACATAGGGATTTACAGAGAAAATAAAAGAGCTATTGCGCCATATCTATTCAAGGAGATTGTCAACCACATTTATGAAAAAAATGTGATTGTGGATTACGTTAATTTAATTGGCATCCCATTAAAAGATCCAATATTTTTTAAACCTTTTGGTGTTGCTAATATTTTTGACATTATATTTGGAAGATTAAAAATATATTTGGCGATAGATTTGGATAAATTGATAGAACTATTTAATTCAAAAGGTATTGTTACTAGATGGTTAAGCAAGAAAGAAACACATAAAATTCTCGATGAAGCCAGAAAGTACAAACCTTTTATATTTGATAACAGAGCAATCGAAATTACATTAAATGAACAAAAAATTACTTTAGGCGATTCATTCTTAATTTATCTATTATTTGATAATTTAACTCCTTCATCTTATGTTGAGACATATAAAAACTTAAAATAAGTGAAGCTTCTACTTAAATTGCATCTGCAAAAATCGTAAATTTATTTTGTCTTAATATTTCAAGCTTCCAGCCCCTAAAAATTACTTTTGGTACTGATCTATCAGAAAGAAAAGATAAGGGCTAAAATCTTTGAACGATAGGGTAAAAAAAAGCTTTTATTGTTGTGTAGGAGACCGTATAAAATGTTCTTTTAGATACAAGTCTTATTTTAAAATTAATTTGAATACTTCATTTTGATTGATATTGATCCATTAAATGGATGTCATTTTGTCAAGTAAAACGAAAATCACACTAAACAGCCTATCAGTAAGGATTTAAAGACATTTATAAAGTATTTATTACGCATAAGTCTTAGGAATCTCAGAGATTGAATACATATATCATTATGATGCGCGGAGAGCTGGTGGAAATTATTCTTTCAACTCCAAAACTTTATCCATTGATTCGTTAACAATATCCATCAACTGAGAAGTTGTACCTACATAATTTACTTTCCCTTCTAAGTCTAAGAAAAATCCTTTTTCAGAAGAAAATGGTTTTGTTTTTGATAATTTAATTAATGCTTTAGAAGTGTAATTCTTAACCTTATCAAATTGTTTCTCAAAACTTCCTAAGTGTTTGGCATAAGTATCTCCGTTCTCCATAGTCATTGCATTTTGCATAAAACTCAAATCAGCTCCGTTCTTTGTTCCTCTTTGACAATTGAAAGCTATTCTAACTAAATTCTCATATCTTGTTGCTTGTGTATAAAATTCTGTACTCATATTTATTATTTTAATAATGATGTTAAAAATACTGTTAATAATGTTCCAACAATAGCTCCTATTACCGCAGCAATAAGGACGTTGCTACTCAATTTATTCCACATTCTCATATAATAATCTGGATTAAGCTTTTTCTTTTCTTCTTCAACCCATTTATAAGCACCTTTGAGTTTTGCAGAAGCAAAATTATCTCCTTCGCTATACTCAAAAGATTCTACATCATCTTTATCTTTAATCATTTTTCTTCTCAGAACTTTATACTGAACTAATTGATTAGCCATTAAATCCTCAAAACTTAGATTATTTTGTATTCTAAGAATGTATCTGCCTTCTCGACCTACGGTTTGCATTATTACATCCATAATCCTTCTTTCATCATCAATTCCCATAAATCGTAAAGTTATTGTTCCCATATAATTTTATTTTAATCATAGTTTATAAACAACTATCAAAATACATATTTTTTTTAATAATATCAAAGTAATTATCAGGATTCCAGCCCCTAAAAATTATTTTTGATACAGATAATACCAGAAAAAAAAGATAAGGGCTAGAATCCGTAAACGCCTAGGTGAAAAACGACTAATCTTTATAAGATCTTAATTATATATACAAATAAATATAGGATCTGGGACTGTGTACCATTTCTCACTCACAGAATAGGAGTAATTTAATACAATGAAATTATTGATTAACTTACATAATATATTAACATATAAGGTACTTTCCTGTTCTTGAATCGATCGTCAGCAAGTATTTTTAAGCTATTCTTATTGTGTTTTCAAAGTCTTAAACCTTGATTCTATGGCTTATACTGAAAGTAACTTAAAATGAAAAATGATTGGTTTTACCTGTCCGTGGTATAACCAATCATTTTTATTTCATCAACTTTAATTTATTGTTTTACCAAGGATATTGATTTTTTATATGGTATAGTAGGTTGGTAGGTTGGTGGACATTCTCCCCATGTAATGTCAGCATCTTGCAACATCAGTATACTCATTTTATTTGGTGTTTCTGGTTTAATTCTTAAATAAACGATTCCTTCTTCGCCACAAGCAAATTCACTGTTACCAATAAAGTACATCATGTATGCTTTTAAATCTTTTTGAAATCCTACGCCATTAAATTTAATCGTTGCATCATTAGTTTCGTTAAAAGAATTATAAATTATATTTCCGTTAGTATCAGTTACTTTCATTCTACCAATTAATTTATCTCTTCTTATACCTATCTCCTCATAAATGCCTTTTTTGAGTTGAATCTCATAGGTTTTTCCATTATAAGTTCCTTTCCATGTACTGATATATTTATCTAGAGAATTATTAATATCTTTTTCATAATTATAGTTTGGACAATTAGGATTTGTTAGACATTGAGCTGCATCTTCTAAAGAAATTACTTGTGCGTTACAAGAAATAGTAAAAAAGATTAAAGTAAAAAATAAGTATTTCATAATATTTTTTTTAGTTTGGACAATTTGTTTCTGTTGTATCTGTTTTATCAGAATTAAGGCTAATTTCTGTGGTTGTTCCATCTGTGTTCATTCTATACAAACTTACTCCTTTTAAATTCATTCTGTCATTTATGAATTGAAGAAAGCCTAACTCTAATTGTTTCTGTTTACCTATTCTACTTTTCATAAATTCAAAATAAGATTTCTTTAAAGCTATGGCATCAGCGTCCGTAAAAGTTTTAATCTGATATTCGTTACCAGTAAAACGAATTTGATAATTTACCGAACTTGAAACCATTACAGCATAAACCATTCCTAAATCATTAAAGTTATCTTTTGCATTTTTTATCATATCCATAAAATAACTTACATCAGCAGGAGAAAATATTTTTATACCATATCTTGTAGCATCTGCCCCTTCTGTAGTATCATAATATGTAAAATCATCTACATGCGTATGTATGTAACCTTTAATATTTTTATTTTCAGGTAAACTAGCATTAGGAAGTCCTAATGAATTACTAGTCTCAGTAGCAGTGGCATTGTCTTTATATTCGTAATTACCGTCATTTTTTTGTATAAATCCAGTTTCCATTTTTAATCCTGTATTAGATTCCAGTAAACTCATTTTAGCATAAAAGTCTGCATTACTTCTTTGTGTTTTTATTTTCCCGCAAGGAGTGTTTCTTGGAAGTGGTAGTGTTGGTATAGTAGGAGTTCCTTCATTTGGTCCACTTCCTAAGCCTGTAGTGGGTCCCAATTCACCACCTCCTGGTGAACCATCATCACCTAAGGCTGTGCTTGCTGTGCAGACTAATGCTACTACAGTCAGGTGTTGAGGAGGATAACCTCCTTCACCTTGCCAGTTACAGCCTCCCCAACTGCTTTCATTTCCTTGGTGATGTTCTCCCGTATAGCAGGAGAAATAGATATCTACCGTTTGATAAGAACATGATTCAGCACCTCCCATACTTCTATTAGAGATCACTCCTCCATATGTTCCTTTTGCAAGTTCAATAGCTGTTGTTTTACCAGTTGTTTTCACACCTTTTCCTGCAAGTAAGTCAAGTTTTTCTTGCGGTGTAAAATTATAAGTAACTAAAAGCTCCTTATAAGTTCCATCAGGTAATGAGGATAACACAAGGTTTTCTAAAGGAGCATTTTCAGGAGCATTTTCTCTATCCAGATTAAATGTGTAGGTATGGAAAGTTGGTCCATATTCAATGTAAGTTACATTATCAGTGTCAATCGAAACTCCATTTGCATAATCAACTGATTTGCCTGATATGTTGGTTTTGATTTCTTTTAGATTGTGTTGTGCTTTTTGTAATTCAGTTTTAAGAACTAGTTTATGTTTACTTTGTTCTAAACTAATTGTTTTGGATGTTGGTCTGAATTGACCGCTGTTGTTGTAGGTTTCTTGTTCTGATGTTAGTTCGTTCCTACAGGAATATAACAAGACCATAATAGTTACCAAAGAGAGTAACCTAACAATAAATTTGTTTTTCATTATTTGTTTTTAAATTAAAGTTTGTTTTAACCTTATTTTGCGCAAAGATATAAATTAATTAATTCAATCTCAACAGGATGACATTGTCTTTATTTATTCTTTACAACAGTGATGCAAATGTACATCCACAAAGCGACAAAACGTGTCGTAGTATATTTAATAAATACTTAACCCGTTGTGCATTTTAAATAATACTGACTTTTAAGTTATTGATATTTCGATTGAAATAGGCTTTATTGATGAATTGTACAACGGTTAAAGCCGTTATTTTAGCTAATATCCTGGTTTTAAATCCATCAAAACTCTTTGCATAATTACGTCTAATCATAAATTGGTCACATAATTGCGAAAACAGGGTCTCGATCCTCTTTCTCTGTTTTTTGAACAAATAAAATTGAGGTCTGTAATCTTTCTGATTCAGTCTTCTAGGCGTTTCTAATTCTATATTTGCATAATTGAACAAATCAATTTGAATTTCAGATGACAAATATCCTTTGTCTCCGAGTAATGTACAATCTGATAATTGCTCTTTAATATCTTTTAAATAGTGAATGTCGTGAACAGAGGCTGGACTTAAATCTATACTTTGAAAAATACCACTTATGGAACAAACCGCATGAAGTTTGTAACCATAAAAATGCATTTGCTCAGAGGCACAAAAACCTCTGTTTGGATAACAATATTCAGCATCTTTACAAATTTTCGAGGTGTGGCTTCTGGAAAGTTTGCAAACTTCTACAGGCATACTATCAATGATGAAGAACTTCTCATATTCATTAAAACTTATGGCTAGTTTCATTCGTATTTCATTAATCTTAGTAGCCAATCTACGTTTGCGCCGATTGTAGACACTTCGATCTATTTTTTGCCCAATTGTATCGGGAATATGTCGAAAAAGATGATTTTCACTATCAATACCCATAAATTCAGCGGTTAAGGCAAGACTAATCAATTCCAAATCCTTTAACTTGGAACTCGTCTTTGATAAGACAGTAGATTCTCATTTGATATTTTTCGTAAAACTTCCAAAATTCTTTCGTAATTTGCATTCAAGTTGTTCATTGTAAATGTTTTATTGCTAATACATTTTACTGATTTTCAATCAAATGAACAACTTTTTCTCTTTTAATTCATAATGCACAACGGGTAAGAAATTATAACAAAAAACATATCTTTACGTTAATAATTGGGACAAGAAAAAGTGAAACACTCTTTTATTATGTTTCAAAAAGGCAAATCACAAACCAAATTTTGAATTTAATTAATAACAATACTCAACATTTGAGTAGCTTAATAATAACTAAACCATGAGAAATTTATTATTATCTCTTTTATCATTATCATTTTTAACGTTCAACTGTTCCGGGAATGATGATAATTTACCTAATAATGAACCTGAAAACGCCACAACTCCTCAACCTCCGGCACAGCATTTCCACCCGCCAACGTGGATACAAGGTGTTTGGGCATGGAAACAAACTAGTGTTGCACCAGTTCAATACATAAAATTCACACAGGATGATATCATCTTACCTAATAATATAAGTTATAGCAGCTTAATAAACCAATCCCAAAATACAAACCTGGTAATGGCAATTGAAAAAGAAGGATATTCAAGTACATTATATTTTTATACAGAAACCCGCAAACCAACTACCGGCAATCTGTATAGCGCTGATGAGTTTAGGGTAAAAAAAATAAATGACACGTTAATGGTAAGGTATCCGGATTTTTCTCCAGCTATCTACTATACAAAGCAATAACCAGCGTTAGAATCAGGGCTAAAACTTAAGTTTCATCAAAAACATTATCATTAAATGACTAAACATGAAACAAAATTCTCAGTTAGTCAAAGATATTAGTGTTTGGGTATTTCGAATAACATTACAACCAATATGAAATAAACTATACAATGAATTGTATAGCTTAAAAAGAATTTATAAAAAATCTTTATACATCCTTAATTTGAAAGCTGGCTGATGACAACCATCAAGAAAGAAAGAAAGAAAGAAAGAAAACTAATTTTCATAAAACACGAAGCTAATAATACTGAAATTTGCATAATCTATCCTTTAGATCTTCTTTTAGTTTTTCATGACAATTTACATCTTTACATCAACAACAATATAACCTCCTGAAAACGAAAAGACTAAAGTAAAACAATCCAAAATGAGAGCTTCTGGTCCACAAAAAAGAGTAAAAAAATGTTTTATCGTAAAGAATTTTATATATTTGCACCATCTAACAATTAAAAAAATAATTTACTATGTCAGACATTGCATCAAGAGTAAAAGCTATCATCGCTGATAAGCTTGACGTTGAAGAAACAGAAGTAACTCCTGAAGCTAGCTTCACTAACGATTTAGGAGCTGACTCATTGGATACAGTTGAGTTAATCATGGAATTTGAAAAAGAATTTAATATTCAGATCCCTGATGACCAAGCTGAAAAAATTACTACTGTAGGACACGCTATCGCTTACATCGAAGAAGTAGTAAATAAATAATATTCTTCAACAAAAAAGAAATTAAACAAAGTTTATGGAATTAAAAAGAGTAGTTGTAACCGGGTTTGGAGCAATAACACCAATAGGAAATAATGCAAAAGAATACTGGGAAAATCTTGTGAAAGGTGAGAGCGGTGCCGCTCCGATTACTCTTTTTGATGCCACAAACTTTAAAACAAAGTTCGCTTGCGAGGTAAAAAACTTCGATCCGCTACAGCATTTTGATAAGAAAGAGGCTAAAAAAATGGACCGAAATACTCAATTGGGACTTGTTGCTGCAAGAGAAGCAGTAGCACATTCCGGTATTATAGAAGACAATGTAGATAAAAACAGAGTCGGTGTAATCTGGGGTTCCGGAATCGGAGGATTAGAGACTTTTGAAACTGAAGTATTAGGATGGGCCAATACGGAAATCCCGAGATTCAACCCTTTCTTTATCCCGAAAATGATCGCGGATATCACTCCCGGACATATCTCAATAGAATACGGATTCCACGGGCCCAACTATACTACTGTATCTGCATGCGCATCTTCAGCAAATGCTATAATTGATTCCAAAATGCTGATCCAATTAGGAAAAGCAGACGTGATTGTGTGCGGAGGCTCTGAAGCTGCCGTTACAGCAAGTGGTGTCGGTGGATTCAACGCAATGATGGCACTTTCTACAAGAAATGATGATCCCAAAACAGCTTCAAGACCTTTTGACAAAGACAGAGATGGATTTGTACTGGGTGAAGGTGCGGGAACTATTATTCTTGAAGAATATGAGCACGCTGTAAAACGTGGTGCTACAATTTATGCAGAATTATTAGGAGGAGGTTTAAGTGCTGATGCACATCACATGACCGCTCCACATCCTGAAGGCCTGGGTGCTTATCTCGTAATGAAGAGTTGTCTGGAAGACGCAGGCTTAACTGCTGATGAAGTAGATCATATCAACATGCATGGTACTTCTACTCCATTAGGAGACATCGCAGAATCCAATGCAATTTCGAAATTATTAGGCGAGCATGCTTATGACATTCAGATTAATTCTACAAAATCAATGACCGGCCACCTGTTAGGTGCTGCAGGGGTGATTGAAGCTATCGCTGCTTTGGGAACTATTATTCATGGTACTGTTCCTCCTACCATCAACCATTTTACTGATGATGAAAATATTGACAGCAGACTAAACTTTACGTTTAATACAGCTGTGAAGAAAGATGTAAAAGTAGCCATGAGCAATACTTTTGGATTTGGCGGGCACAACGCTTGCGTTCTATTTAAGAAAATCTAAATTCAATGAATGGAGTTACAGAAATACTTTTCTAAATTCCTTCTCAAAAAAAGAAAAAGACAATTAACGGAGAGAGAGTATTTTCTCAGTACCGAGCTTAAAAAAGTTTTGGGTACAGAGGTACAAAATATTGCTCTTTACCGCGAGGCTTTTTCTTTGAAAAATTCTTCTAAAAATCAAGACAGCAACTATGAAAGACTTGAATTTTTGGGAGATTCTGTTTTGGGTACAATTATTTCTTGTCATTTGTTCCAGACCTATCCTCAGGCTAATGAAGGATACCTGACGCAAATGAAATCTAAAATTGTTAATAGGAAAAACCTCAATAAATTAGGAGAAGATCTTAAGCTTACCAACCTTTTGCAAAAGCAGAACAATTCTTCGGCTTTGGGCGAGAATATCTCCGGAAATTTATTCGAAGCCTTAATTGGTGCCGTTTATTTAGATTTCCATTATGATGCCTGCAAAAGGATTATTCTGGAAAAACTGCTGACCCCTTCCGAGATCAATAAGCTTGAAAATAAAATTGTAAGCTATAAAGGTCTCCTTCTCGAATGGAGCCAGAAAAAGAAGGTGAATATCAAGTACGAAACCTGCGAGGAAATACAGGCCAATAAATCTGTCGTATTCAGGTGCCATGTATGGCTGGGAGACGAAAAAATTGCTAACGCAACAGAGACTTCCAAGAAGAAAGCAGAGGAAAAGGCAGCACAGAGGGCATTTTATATTTTAAATAAAAAAGAAAATATACTTGGAAATTCAAAAACTTTATGATCTTGATGATATAGAATTTGAAGATATTGCCATAGGATTGGTAAGATTAGCCAAAGATATACCTGCTCATGAGTTTTTCTACAAAATAAATCATACTAACGATCTCAATTTTTCGAGAAAGGAAGACCTTGTCCTTCATGGAGGGTATTATGATTATTTTTTTCCAAGATATGAGGCTTATCACAAGTTTACAAAGACCTGTTTTACCTTCATTTCCAATAAATCTTCTGAAAGTAAGCAAAAAAAAATTCAGACAGAACTCTTTACAGAAGAAGAAAACATTAAATTTTTATTAAATAATCAGGTAGATGTGGAATATATTCTGCATAGTTCGGAACAGTTTCCTGATTTTTCCGTAATTTTGCTCCCTGAAAATCTTGTGTTTCCAATTCAAGATTATACATTGAGTTCTGAAGAGGAACTTTATCAAATTATCCAGTATTATGAATAAGTATTTAAAGAAGACAAAAATTATCGCAACACTAGGGCCTGCTTCATCATCGAAGGAGGTAATGTTAGATCTAATGAAAGCGGGTGTTGATATTTTCAGAATAAATTTTTCCCATGCAGATTACGACTTAGTTCGAACAAATATTGAAATAATTCGAGAACTAAACAGCGAGTATGGATATTCAGTGGGAATCCTGGGAGATCTTCAGGGTCCTAAGCTGAGAGTGGGGGTTGTAAAGGAAGGATCTTATCTGAATCCAGGTGATATTCTTACTTTCACCAATGAAAAGATGGAGGGAGATTCTACGAAGGTGTACATGACGTACCAACAGTTTCCACAAGACGTAAAAGTAGGGGAAAGAATCCTTATTGATGATGGAAAACTAATGTTGGAAGTGATCGAAACCAATGAAAAAGATACTGTAAAAGCAAAAACCATTCAAGGAGGTCCGTTAAGTTCTAAAAAAGGAGTTAATTTACCTAATACGAATGTATCTCTTCCTGCATTGACAGAAAAAGATATTCAGGATGCTAATTTCATGCTTGATATGGAAGTTGACTGGATTGCCTTATCATTCGTTCGTCATGCTCAGGATATTATCGACTTGAAGGAGCTTATCAAAGCACATCCGAACGGAAAATTCAAAACTCCGATCATTGCTAAGATTGAAAAACCTGAAGGGGTAAAAAATATCGAAGAAATCCTTCTTGAATGTGACGGATTAATGGTTGCCCGTGGAGACCTTGGAGTAGAAGTTCCAATGGAAGAAGTTCCTGCGATCCAGAAAAACCTGGTAGAAAAAGCAAGATTCTATTCTAAGCCGGTGATTATCGCTACCCAGATGATGGAGACAATGATCAACAGCCTTACGCCAACAAGAGCGGAAGTAAATGACGTAGCCAACTCTGTATTGGACGGAGCTGATGCGGTAATGCTATCAGGAGAAACTTCTGTAGGCAGATATCCGGTACAGGTGGTGGAAAACATGGCTAAAATTGTAAAGAATATCGAAACCACTCATTTTTATCAACACAAAAATGAGCCTATCGAAAAAGATTATAACTGCATCGATGAGAGATTCATTACCAACAGGGTTTGTCTTGCAGCGGTAAGAATTGCTAAAACAACAAACGTTTCTGCTATTGTAACACTTACTCATTCAGGATACACTGCTTTCCAACTTGCGGCACACAGACCAAACTCTCATATCATTGTCTACAGCGGGAACAAAAGAGTGATTACAATGCTGAACCTTCTTTGGGGTGTTCACGCATATTATTATGATATGAAAAAATCTACTGACGAAACAATCATCCAGGTAAATATGCTGACACATAACTACGGCTATATCGAAACCGGAGACTTCGTTATCAACATCAATGCTACTCCATCATATGAAGGTGGAAAAACCAATACATTGAGACTGACTACAGTATAAGCAATAAGCAATAAGCAATAAGCAAAATTACTTTTTGTAACAGCATAAAAAACTCCCGGAAACAAGTTTCCGGGAGTTTTTATTTATAGTGTAAAGTTTACTGTTAACTTATATGCGGTAATTTGTCATTCTGAACGCAACGGGGTATAGTGAAGAATCTCTGAGATTCCTTGCTTCCTCGGAATGACATCTTTATACTTTTAATTTCCTACAATAGTCTTAGCCGTTACAAACTCTTTTAAAGCCAATAAAGACAATTCTGTACCATATCCCGAAGCCTTAGTTCCTCCGAACGGAAAACGTGGATCAGAACTTGTCATTCTGTTGATATTGACTGTTCCTGATTCAAGGTTTTCAATGAAGAATAGCTGACGCTCTTTATTTTTAGTCCAGACAGAATTGGAAAGTCCAAAAGGAATATCATTGGCCATTTGTAAAGCTTCAGCATCAGTTTTTGCAGTCATAACCATTCCAAGAGGTCCGAAAAGTTCTTCTTTTAAAATAGGATTTCCTTCCTGAACCCTGATTAAGCCAGGTTTAAATTCATTCTCCGAAATTCTTTCCAAAGGAATGATGATTTCTGCCCCATTTTCCAAAGCCCTGTTGAACTGTGCTTCCAATTCATCAGCAAGATCCGGTCTGGCCATTCCCGCTAATTTGGTTTCTTTATCTAAAGGATCTCCAATTTCGTATTTTTTATATTCTTCAATGAATACAGGTAAGAATGTATCTTCGATTTTTTCATCAATGATAAATCTTTTTGCTGCAGTACAGGTTTGCCCGCAGTTTTGAAGCCTGGATTTCACCCCGGCTTTTGCTGCCTCTTCAAAATCAGCATCATCAAAAATGATAAAGGAATCACTTCCACCTAATTCAAGTAAGGATTTTTTGATATTTAAACCAGCTATTGAAGCCACTTCCCCACCTGCTTTTCCACTACCTGTTAAGCTCACTCCTTTTACAGCATCGTGTTCAAGGATTTCTTTTACCGCTTGATGTCCTACTTCAAGATTCTGGAAAATACCTTCCGGAAAACCTGCTTCCAGAAGAACTTCCTCGATGGCATTTCCACTTCCGAAACAAATTGATGCATGCTTTAAAACTACTGTATTTCCAGCCAACATTGCAGGAGTAGCGAATCTCAATACCTGCCAAAACGGAAAGTTCCAGGGCATTACGCCTAAAATCACTCCTTTCGGGGCGTAGTGCACTTCAGAATAAGCAAATTCAGATTCAACTTTTTCAGGTTTCAATATATTTTCAGCTGCGGCATAATAATTCATCATTAAAGCACACTTTTCTACTTCAGCAATTGATTCTGAAATGGGTTTATTCATTTCTGTTGTAATGATTCTCCCAAATTTCTCCGAATTATTCTTTAAAATTTCTGCTGCTTTTGCAATTAACTTCTGCCTTTCCTCAAACGGCATTTTTCTCCACACTGAAAACGCTTTATCAGCTTTAATAAGCTTGCTTTCAAGTAATTGTTCCATAATATAAATTTCTGTTTTAAATTCAGCTAATGAATTTATGAGCGCTTTTATTTAAAAGCACGGTGAATTCAGCAAATTCTATTCCTTAAGGGTCAATAAAAAAATGATTTTCTCTATCGGAAGAATATAACTTTACCTTACATCATTAGCCATTCATTCACAAGACATGCTGCCAGTCTTGCGGTTCTGTCCTGAATGTCAAAAGAAGGATTAACTTCTGCTACATCCAGCGCCACCAATTTTTTATTTTTTAAGATATGCCTGTAAAAATGCATAAAGGCTGCATCTGCAAAGATACCATTATACGCTGCAGCCGATACTCCGGGAGCAATTGATGCATTAAAGACATCCATACAGATTGTAAGATAGGCATAATCTACATTGTCAAGCAGCTCATCAATACGCTGATAAATGGATGCAAGATTTTCAAAGAATAGTTCGTCGGCCAGGATATATTTCATCCCATACTGATGAGCTGTATCAAAAAGCTTCAACGTATTGGAGTTTCTTTGAATTCCAATATGCAGAGAATTGATTGGCCCTTCCTGAGCGATTTGCCAGAACCCGGTTCCGGAGCTTGGTCCTACTCCTTTTTCAGGCTGTCTGTTATCAAAATGAGCATCAATATTAATAATGCCTATTTTCTGCTCCGGGAAGGCTGTTTTAACGCCTAAATAATGAGCATACGTAACTTCGTGTCCGCCACCCAAAACAAGGGACTTTCCTCCTTTTAAAAGAACTTTTGAAACATTTTTGGCAAGATTATTCTGAGTATCTTCCAGGTTGCCGTCTTCACAGGTAACATTTCCAAAATCCAGCATTGAAAAATCCGGAAGAATCACCGGAAAATTAGACATATTTTTCCTGATCACATCCGGAGCATCTTTGGCTCCCTGACGGCCTTTGTTTCTTCTTACTCCTTCATCCACAGCAAAACCATGCAACGCAATATCTCCTGCAGAGATGCTGTCGTAATTACGTTCTTCGTTAACTCTTTGAAATAATCTGTGATAGAGAAGTTCTTCTCCGTCCAATCTGCCTTGCCAAATATTACTCATTATTCAGTCATTTGCCTATTGTCTGCTCTTCAATCACCAGAAATTTAGAACTGCTGACTAAAGAGCAAATATGGTTAATTTATAATTTTAAATCAGATTTCCATCAATATAAACATGTTCGGCTTTTAAGCTTCCCTGATTATAAAGTACATTTTGGAAATTATTGGTTCTAAAAGTGACAAAATCTGCTTTTTTTCCGGCTTCCAATTGTCCTCTGTCCTCAAGATTCAAAGCATATGCAGCACGGAAGGTCATTCCTGCTAACACTTCAGCAGTAGTCAGCTTTTGGAATGTTGCTAAAATAGCAGCCTGGGTAATTAAATTTCCCATTGGAGCCGAACCGGGATTCCAGTCACTTGCAATGGCTACAATAGCTCCTGCATCTAATAATTTTCGTGCCGGCGTAAATTTTTCTCCCAGGCCCAGGCTAGCTCCCGGAAGGGCTGTTGCCACGGTATCGGATTCTGCCAGAAATTGAATATCTTCATCTATTGTGGCTTCCAGATGATCTGCAGACTTCGCTCCCACTTCTACTGCAATTCTTGAGCTTCCAGGGGTAAACTGATCTGCATGTACGGTAATTTCAAAGCCTAATACTTTTGCTTTAAGTAAGAATTCTTTACTTTCTTCAGGCTGAAATGCGGACTTTTCAATAAAAATATCTACTCTGTTCGCCAATCCTTCTTCTTTTACTTTGGGTAAAATTTCTGTGATGATATATTCAAGATATTCCGGATTGCTTCCTTCAAAATCTCTTGGTTTTAAGTGGGCGGAAAGGCAGGTAGGAACTAAAGTCGCCTTAGTTGCCTCCTGAGCTTTTTTAATAATCCTAAGCATTTTCAGCTCATTTTCCACATCCAGGCCATAACCGCTCTTTACTTCAATGGTCGTAATCCCCAAATCAACTAAAAAGTGGATTCTTTCTACCAACGTTTTCAGTAATTCTTCTTCCGAAGCATTTCTTGTGTGTTGTACGGAACTCCAGATACCCCCACCACTTTCTGCAATTTCCAGATAGGTTTTCCCCGCATTACGCATGGCAAAATCATTGGCACGGTTTCCTCCAAAACAGATGTGTGTATGTGAATCTACAAAGGCAGGAAGAACAACCTGCTCGCCCTCGATTTGTTCAATTTGTATGGTAGGATTTTCTGCTTTTAATGTTTCAAAATTTCCAACTTTCCGAATGGTATTCTGATCTACTACAATTCCTCCGTCTATTATAATTTCCAGCTGTTCATCGGAAAGTTTTCCTCTTAATGGTAAGTCAGCAAGCGTTACCACCTGCTTAAATGGTCCTATTAATTTCATTAGTTTAAAGTTAGTGCAATGTTTAGATTCAAGTTCATCAATTCATCAAATCAGTACTTGTCTGCTAAACAGTCAAAATTTTATTAATTTTTATTAATAATTTTTCCTCTCAAAAATACTTAAAATATCCCAATTAATTAAATCTTAGGTCTTCTCATTTTCAACCTACGCATAAACCTCCGTATCAATCTTAACGTTTTCTCAATCTGCTTTTCAACCTTAGTCTAAATTTGCTATCTTTGAAGTAAATGAAATGAATTAATGCCAGATTTTTTACATCCAGATAAGGAAAACTACTCAAGAGAGGAGCTGATGCAGGAAGAGCAGATCCGTCCCCAGAGCTTTAAAGACTTTGCGGGGCAGAGAAAAACGCTGGAGAACCTTGAAGTTTTTGTTTCTGCTGCAAAAAGACGCGGCGGAGCATTAGATCATGTTTTATTACACGGTCCGCCGGGACTGGGTAAAACTACTCTGGCCAATATTATCGCCAATGAACTTGGTGTAAACTGTAAGATCACTTCCGGTCCTGTATTGGATAAACCTGGAAGTTTAGCCGGTTTATTGACCAATCTGGAAGAAAATGATGTGCTTTTCATTGATGAGATTCACCGTCTTTCCCCTGTTGTAGAGGAATATCTGTATTCTGCGATGGAAGATTACAAGATTGACATCATGCTGGAGACAGGTCCTAATGCCAGAAGTGTGCAGATCGGGCTGAATCCTTTTACACTGGTGGGAGCCACTACACGAAGTGGTATGCTGACTAAACCTATGCTTGCCCGATTTGGGATTCAAAGCAGACTGGAATATTATTCTATTGAACTTTTGTCAATGATTATTCAGCGGAGTGCAAGAGTTTTGGGTGTAGTCATTTATGAAGATGCAGCCTTAGAAATTGCAAGAAGAAGCCGTGGAACCCCAAGGATTGCCAATGCCTTATTGAGAAGGGTACGTGATTTCGCAGAGATAAAAGGGAATGGTGAAATTGAGATCAATATCACCAAATATGCCCTGAATTCTCTGAATGTGGATGAATTTGGTCTGGATGAGATGGATAATAAGATCATGCGTGTCATGATTGAAAATTTTAAGGGAAAACCGGTTGGTATTTCTGCCCTGGCCACTTCTATTGCTGAAAATCCTGAAACGCTGGAGGAAGTTTATGAACCTTTTCTGATTCAGGAAGGATTTATTATCCGGACTCCAAGAGGAAGAGAAGTGACTGACAAAGCTTACAAACATTTAAATATTACAAGACCTAAAAATCCGGGAGAGCTTTTTTAATTTAAAGTTTTCAGTTTAAAGTTTAAGGTTAATGAGAATTTATTAGTTTATGTTTATACCTAAATTATACAGAAGTGAAGATTTTGATGTGATGAGAAAGATCATCAAAGAAAATTCTTTTGCTTTACTGATCTCTTCCGCTGATAAGATAAGAGCCACTCATTCTATGATGATGCTGAATGAAGATGACCCGGAAAATGCTTATATTGAAACTCATATTTCGAGAGCTAATCCGCAGGCGAAAGTCTTAAAAAACGGCGATGAAGTCCTTTGTGATTTTTTAGGAGCTCACACATATATATCCAGCAGCTGGTATGACCATATTAATGTTTCCACCTGGAATTATGAAGCAGTGCAGATCTACGGAAAAGTTGAATTAATGGACCATGATGAACTGTATGCCCATTTGGATAAATTAACATCCAAATATGAAAAACTCCAGCAATGCCCGATGATGGTAAAGGATATGGGAAGAGAGTTTGTGGAAAAGGAAATGAAGGGAGCTTTTGGGATTAAAATAATTCCAACCGAAATATTCATCAAGCAAAAACTTTCTCAGAACAGAAAAGAAGCTGATTTTGACAATATTATTAACCAGCTTGAACAGTCTGATGATAACGCAAGAAAAATTGCGGCGAAAATGAAATTAATAAAGAAATAATCAAAATATACATATGAAGTTATATCCAATACAATGTGGAAAATTTAAACTGGACGGCGGTGCTATGTTCGGAGTCGTCCCAAAGAGTCTGTGGGAAAAAACGAATCCGGCAGACGAAAAAAACCTGATCGAGCTGGGAACCCGTTCCCTGCTTATTGAAGATGGAAAAAAACTGATCCTGGTAGACTGCGGCCTTGGTAACAAACAGGATGATAAATTTTTTGGGCATTATGCTCTTTGGGGAGATGATACTCTTGATAAAAATCTTAAAAAATATGGCTTTATAAAGGAGGATATTACAGATGTATTCCTTACGCATCTTCACTTCGACCACTGTGGTGGTGCTATAGAATGGAATGACGACAGGACGGGATACAGACCTGCCTTTAAAAACGCCAACTTCTGGACAAATGAAAATCACTGGCAGTGGGCAACTGAGCCTAATGCAAGAGAAAAAGCGAGTTTCCTGAAAGAGAACATTATACCGATGCAGGAAAGCGGACAGCTGAATTTTTTACCACTTCCCACTACCGGAAACTATGGTTTTGCACCGGATTTGAAAATGGATGTCATCTTTGTAGACGGACACACGGAAAAACAGATGCTCCCGGTAATTCAATACCAGGAAAAAACAGTTGTTTTTGCAGCTGACCTTATTCCTACGGCAGGGCACATCAACCAGGTGTATGTAATGGGATATGATACGAGACCTCTTTTAACACTGGAAGAGAAAGGAAAATTCCTTAAGCAGTGTGTAGATAACGAATATTTATTGTTCTTTGAACATGATGCTCACAATGAGCTTGCAAGTCTTAAAATGACCGATAAAGGGGTAAGACTTGATGAGACGTTCAGCTTTAACGATGTTTTTGGATATTAATTTTAAATCATGGAAGAGTTACATTCAGAAACACAGCAGACAGAGCCGGAACCGGCACCCAAGATCATAGGTTTAACAGGGGGAATAGGTTCTGGAAAAACTACGGTAGCCCGTTTTATAGAGGAATTCGGTTTTCCTGTTTATTATTCAGATGAAAGGGCTAAGGCCATCGTTAATGAAAACGAAGATCTGAAAATAAAAATCAAGGAACTTCTTGGTGAAGAATCGTATGGTAAAAACGGATTATATGACAGAAAGTTTGTTGCAGACCAAGTTTTCAGCAATAAAGATCTGCTTCAGCAATTAAATGAAATCATACATCCTGCTGTAAAGATTGATTTTGAAAATTGGGTAAAGCAACAAAGTAAATATTTAGTTTTCAAAGAAACAGCTCTGTTGTTTGAACTAAAGCTTAACAGACAATGCTACAAATCTCTTTTGGTAACTGCTGAAGATAATATCAGGACTAAAAGAGTAATGGATAGAGACAACAAAACCTACCGCGAGGTAGAGGCTGTCATGGAAAAGCAAATGCCTGAAAGGGATAAAATTAAAATGGCAGATTATATCATCTACAACAATACCAATCTGGAGGGTTTAAAAGAACAGACCGAAAAGGTGATCTTCAGTATTGAATAAATAAAACTCGTTAGAAGCTTTTCTAACGAGTTTTTTTCTGAAAAAAACTATTTCTGAAGGGCAATTTCCACTGAGATATTTATCAAAAAATAAGCCTCCATTCCTGGAGGCTTATTCTATATAAAATGTAACGTACTTATTCTTTGATAAATTTCTTCTGAACAGTATTACCGTTATCATCGATATCAATCACATAAACACCATTAATCAGTCTGCTTACGTTAATCTGGTTGTTTAACAAGATTCCGTCAGCGATTACCTGACCTGCAGCATTGTAGATTTTGTATTTAGCTCTCTTGCTAACATTTTTCACAAATAATACGGAGCTTACAGGGTTAGGATAAATCATAACACTTGTCTGATCAATCGGGTTAGCAACAACCGGTTTAGAGATTCTTACCGTGTAATCCTCCACTTCTCCATTCTTGAAGTCTGTACAGTTTACAGGAATACCATCTCTGGACATTGCTACTCTCATCACTACATACTTGTAGTCTGTCATGCTTACAAACGCATCAGTCGGTACATTGAACTTACCTGATACAGGACTGTTTGAATTAGGTGAAGAGGTAAATACTCTTTCGTTGATATCAAACTCTCCGTTTCTGTTGAAGTCAATCCAAACGGCAATTCCTTCGTTGTAAGTAGTACCGGTCCATTTCTTCTCAATAATGATCTCATTGTCTGTAGAACCCTGAATCATCTCAATGAAGGTTTTAGGCACCCCGGTATAATCCGTATAGGTAGAAGCGCCGGATTCATTCTCCATCGTTTTCTTACCTGTAGGCTTCACAGTAACTTTAGAGATATGCTCTCCTACAGAACTTTCAGATTTCATCTTACAGTAGATTACTGTAGGTGTGGTAAAGTAATAAGGAGGCGTATAGTTCCCTGGTGTACCATTACAGATATTTACTACCTGCATTTCATATTTCGTTAATTCTGTAAGACCTGTCAATACAAGGTTATTAACTAATGATGGAACTTCTGTCCAGCTTGGAATACCTACTTTTCTGTATCTGAGAACATATGTAGCTCCCGGGAACGGATCCCACTGAATCGCTGCCGATGTAGGAAGCAACTGGGTAATCGTCAATCCCGGCGGCGGAATCTCGCAGATTCTTTCTGTCGTAAATACTTTAGGGTTTGAATATGGATTAAGGGTTATTTCACCATTACACTGGTTCGCGATCTGTACTTCATATGTCGTATATGGTTCTAATGGAGCGGCACTTCCTAATACATAAGTATTGGCTGGCGATGCCGGTAAGCTCACAATATTCCATGTTGTAGCACCTACTTTTCTCCATCTCATGGTATACGTAGAACTTGCCGCAAGCGGAGCCCATGTAATCAATGCTGTTGTAGGAGTAATGTTACTTACTGTCACATTAGGAGGCGTAGGATCACATCTTGTTGTGAATGTCTTGATTGGTGTTGCTGTTCCCACAACATCTCCACAAATCGCTGCTACTTCTACTTCATACGTAGTTGCTGGTGTCAGGTTGTTAATTACTAACGGAAGGTTACCCAATAGTGTAGAAGCATATACTTCCGTCCAGGCTGTTGTTCCCTGAACCCTGTATCTCACTACATAAGTTACACCTGCTCCTGTAATGGTAACGGTAGCTGTTGTATGCGTGGTAGTAAATGTTGGTGCATTTGGAGTAGCGTTGCTGCAAGGTCTGATTCTTACCCTGTAATCTTCAACTTCTCCATCTACGGCATTCTGACACATTACAGGAGCACTTGTACGTTTCAGTACAACTCTCATGGTAGTGGTCAGTGCTCCTGTATAAGCTGCTGAAGGAACAGCAAATGTAGCGGTAACAGGCGTTGTTGTGTTGGCTGGAGAAATTAAGATTCTCTCTGCATCTGTAAACAGCCCGTTTCTGTCAAAATCAATCCATGCTGTTACAGCATCGTTTCCTGTTGACCCGGTCCATCCCTTTGCTACAGAAATTTTATTATTCTGAGAATTTACATCTAAGGTAATAAGTGTCGCAGGAGTAGTGTAACTGGTATAATTTGTCTGTACTGAAGTATTATTCATTGGAGGAACTCCAAGGTTCGAAGAAGTAACTGTTACATTCGAAATATGGTCATTCGTTCCTGTACCTGTCATCTGGCAGTAAGACAATGGAGGGGTTGTAAATGTTACTGACGCTGAATAGGATCCTGTAGAACCATTACAAGTCGTAGAAACCTGAACTTCATAATTGGTCTGCTCAGAAAGACCTGTAATTCCATAGTAGTTCTGGCCCGCAGGAACTGTAGCGGTTTGCCACACTCCACTAGGAGCAACTCTCCATCTTATGTTATAGGTAGCACCTGCAGTAGCAACCCATGATACGGTGGCTGTAGTTGCACCAATATTATTTACTGTAATATTTGTTGGAGGAGCTGTTGTACAGCTTTGAGGATCTACAAATTTTACAGCATAATCTTCCACTTCTCCCTGGGAGTATGTTCCACAAGCATTCGCATTATCAAAATATCTCATGACAACACGCATACGGGTAGGAAGAGTTCCTGTATATACATTTCCACTCGCAACGGTAGGCACTGCAAAAGTTGCCGTTACAGGGGTGGTTGTACTATAGGTATTATTCAGAATTCTCTCACTTGTTTCAAAGGTTCCGTTTCTGTTAAAATCTACCCACGCTGCAACTCCATATGATGTAGGAGATCCTGGCCAGTATTTGTTTACAGAAATTTTATTATTTGCTGAACCTCTTTCAAAGATCACTACTCTTGTCGGATCCGGTGTATAATCTTTATAATTATCTGATCCGGAATTACTCAACATAATAGGAGTATTCGTAGGAGTTACCGTGACATTATTAATATAACCACTTGTCGCAGTATTACTTGTAGGACCTGCTGTACAATAGGTAAGAGACGGTGTTGTAAAGTTCACACTTGGTGAGAAAGCACCTGTTGTACCTCCACAAATGGTAGCTACCTGTACTTCATATGCAGTCTGCTCCAATAATCCTGTAAGTAATTGATTACTGATTAATGGTGTATTGACTGCAATCTGCTGCCATGCTCCTGAAGGAGAAACTCTGTATCTTACAATATAAGTAGCTCCTGTAGTAGATATCCAGGTAACATTAGCTGAAGAAGGAGTTACGTTATTCACCATGATGCCAGAAGGCGGCGCTGTAGTACATCCTGATAAATCTATAAGTTTTACCGCGTAGTCTTCAGTTTCCCCATAAGAATATGTTCCACAAGCATTAATAGGGCTGTATTCGTTTAATACAACACGCATTCTTGTAGTCAGGTTTCCAGTATATGCACCACCCGCAGCAGTTGGTACTGTAAATGTAGCAGTTACCGGAGTAGTTGTATTACTTGGTGAAGTAAGTACTCTTTCGGTGCTTTCAAAAATACCATTACGGTTAAAGTCAATCCAAACTCCTGTTAAGAAGCTATATTGATAATTCGGCCAGGTTTTTGAAACAGAAACGGTAGCAGTACCACCTCTTACCAAAGTAACTACTCTTGTAGGATCTGTACTGTAATCTGTATAACCACTCTGATCGGAGTTACTAACCATGGACGGCGCTCCTTGTGCATTCACAATAACCTGGTTAATATATCCATCAATATAAGTACTTGTAGCAGCTGAAGCACAATAACTAAGTGCCGGAGTTGTAAAGTTTACGCTGGCAGAGAATGCTCCCTGAGTACCACCGCAGACCGTAGCTACCTGCACTTCATACTGGGTCTGTTCAGTTAACCCTGTAATGATTTGATTGCCAACCAAAGGAGTCGTAACATTAATTGTTATCCAAGGCCCTCCTGATACAGGTCTGTACCTTACAACATAAGTAGCTCCTGCAGAAAGATACCAACCTACATTAGCTGAATTTGTTGTCAGGTTTGAAACCGTGATATTAGTAGGCGGTGCTGCTGAACAAGCTGGAAGCTGATGACTTTCGAATTGTATTCTGGGAATATCGGCAAGCCTGTCTTTTGCAGTAGGCGGTGAAGCAGGGTCAGGGTTTGCAGAGTCTTCATAATAAATCATACCTCTGTTTGCCCCTGCATTGTAAGATCCCCAGGCTGTACCTGGAGAAGATGAGTAACCCGGCGTTTTTTCATTGACAGCAACCACAAGGTTGTCTGTTCCATTCCATAAAAATGGTGTAGCCAATTGAAGAGTTACCCAGTTTCCATCTGTTAAAGTAGGTAAATCTCCGGCATACACCTGAGTTAAAGAACTTAACGGAACCCAGTTTGTATTGGATGTAAAGGTATTCTGGGTTGTATTTCCCATATATACCACCCAATCCTTATATACAGCCTGAGAGGATGAAACGGTGTTGGCATAAAATTTTATAGCCGTGATATAGGTCGACGTACCAATGGCAGTCGAGACTTCCGCAGCGGTATAAATCTGCTGGGAATAGCTATACCCATAATAGGAACGTATGGGGAGATACACAGAGGTACCTGTTCCTGTCCCGATCTGGCCTGCTTGTGCCGAGACTTTGGAGACAAAGCCTGTGCAAATCAAACAGAGAAACAGAATTAAAGAGGTAAAGAATTTCTTCATAATGTTTTCATTATAATATTAATCAGACAAATCTAATCATTTTTTATTATTAATTTACAGGTTCATTTAGGTTTTTTTTGAAAAAAAGCAACAAATTAAACACTTATGCTTTAAATAAAGAAATCCCCGGGGATTGCCGGGGATTTACTAATATTTAAAGGTTATCTCTATTTTTTGATGAATTTAAAGTTTTCTGAAATATTATTATCTTTTACGGTAATAATATAATTTCCTTTTAGCAACTCACCTACGTTAACTTTGTTATTATCAATTGTACCTTTTTTCACAAGTTGACCTACTGCATTGTGGATTTCAAAAGTAGCTTTAGCAGAAACTTTAGTAATGTTTAATACATCATTTACAGGGTTTGGATAGATTCCAAAATTATCTTTCTTATCAACTTCGCTTGTACCTAAAACCAGAGCTTTCATCACTTTTCTTTGAGAAGTTGTGAAGCTTCCTCCAGATAACAGAACAGTTCCTGATGTAGTTTTGATATTATAATATCCTCCATCTAATGCAATACCATCTCCATAATCATCATTAATTGTAAATGTATAGCAGTCATCCGCACTTAATGTCCAGTTTTGAGTAATTAATGCAGGAAGGTTAGCTGTTGTTGCATCCGCATAGCCACTTCCACTGTATACAGTAGTTCCTGCACTGTTTTTTAATGTCCAGCTTGTTTCAGATCCATAATAATCTAACTGAAGATTAAATACCACATTTTGCGATACAGGCATTGGTGCTCCCACATAGGTATTAGTAATTGTATTGTTGGAAGTTCTTTGATCGGCTCCTCCATTTACAGTACTGATACTGATCGTCATTGGACCACCTAATGTACCAGCAGCAACCGGAAGGCTAAGCAGCTGGGATTTATCCTGAGCAAGGCTACCCGTCCATGTATATGGAGTTTGTGCAACACCATTAATTGTATAAGTGATCTGTGCTGACGTAAGAAGAGATGTACCTCTATTGAATAAAGATACCGGAACATTCAATGCTCCTGAACAAGTAACCGCAGAGCAGGTTCTTTCTAATTTAACTTCCGCATCATTTGCAAACAAAGGAATTGCGATATCCTTAACAGAAGTCTTCAATGAAGCTCTTCTAGGAGAGTTGTTCATAACAGCCGTAATTCTATCTTTCTGGTTAATTGTAAAGATATTCATACATGTGTCATTCGTGTAATCCATATAGTTTTGAACCATTTCCATCACTAAAGGATCATTACAACTTGCAATGTTAGTCGGGCAGCCCCCGTTAGCAGCATGAGCCGTAGGAGTATCTGCACAATAATCATCACCACAAGTATCATCACCCCAGATATGTCTTAATCCTAGGAAGTGTCCTACCTCGTGAGTCATTGTTCTTCCTTTATCATAAGGAGCAGATAACATGAAAGTACCGTTAGTATTCAAATCACTAGTTCCAAATGTAGCAAAGTTGGCAACAACACCGTCTGTTTTACCATATCCACCAAGCGGATCTAATCCGGGAAGGTTAGAACCATCCGGGAATTGAGCATATCCTAACAAATCCGTATTTGGAGAGGCAAATTGCACACTCCACATATTCATATATTGAGTAGGATCCCAAATAGTTTCAGGCTTTACATAGGCATCAATAACATCTTTTTTAAAAGAAGTCTGACATAAGTTTACTCTATCAATTCCATTGGTAGGGTTTCCATTTGGGTCTACTTTTGCCAATGCAAACTGAATTTGTACGTCTGCTCCTACAGCATTATTATTAAACCCTGGAGTTCCTGTCAATTTACGGTAATCCTGATTCATTACTGTAATCTGAGATATTACCTGTTCATCTACAATATTTGGAGCTGTACCTACTGCTTGCCCACCATGAATAACGTGAACAACTACAGGAATCGTAACAATACCTCCATTCTGTGATTTTTCATTCTTAGCTTTTTGAATTAATGGTCTTAACCAATCTTCAAACTGCTCCGTAGTAAGTCTTCCCGGAAAATGTCTTCTTAAGAAGTCTTCATATTCTGTGGTACCACATCTATCGAAACCATTAAATTTTGCAAGTTCCTGTGGAGATTTAGTAACAGATTCTTTCTTCTGTCTTGTCCAGCCAGTATTTTGTGCACTCATTAAACTGGCACATAATAAAGGTAATAAAAAGAGAGATTTTGAAGTAGTAGATTTTTGCATCTTTAATTTTTATAAACTTTACAAATATATTAGTTTTTAATAAAATCTATAATATATTTTAAAAAAATAATCAGCAAGTCATGTTAAAATACAAATATCAAACCGTAATTTACACGAATATTCAATTTAAAACACTTATTTACATCCACAATCCTTTATAACAAAAAGAATATATTTATGTAAAAATACTAACATATATAAACAATGATTAAAACAAAAATAAAGATAGAACAATAATAAAATAATAGCCCTGATAAAATTTTACCAGGGCTATTATTTATCCAAATTATCTTTATTTAGAATTTATATGCAATATTCCATGCAAATCCCATATTAAATTTTGAAGAACTTTTCCCGAATCCCGGAACGATCATTGGTGAAATATCATCCTGCTTAGAAGTGTATACCATATATCTCGGCTGAAGATTTACATCAATATAGAAGTTTGAGTTGAATAACTGCACCCTGCCTCCAATGGTTCCTTCGAGCCAAAAAGAAGACTGTGATGAGGAAGGAAAGGCTTCAGAGGAGTTACTTCCTCCAAATCCACGAACGGGAACGGCCATATATTCCTGATTATAAAATGATCCGGCAACTTTTCCACCGGCATAAAATCCGTTGAATTCATTTTCTGTATCCTTTGCCAGCATATAGAAGGCTCCTAATTTAACGAAAGGACCGCTTGCTTTAGCATCATAACCATTCTTCTGGTATATATTTTTTTCAAAACCAGCTTCTGCAATCGCATGTACATTTCCTCTTATTTTTGAAGAAATAAATCCCTGATACAGTTTTCTATCCGAAAAAAATCCGGCACCGGTATTCAATACATCAAGACCAACCATGAAATTGGGTTTATATTTTTCGTGAACCTTCGTCTCAATTTCCTCTTTTTTGTCCTGCGCCCAGCTTATAATAGTAAATAAACTAAAAAAGAAGGTAAAGATTAGTCTTGTCTTCATTCTCTATTTGATTTTGTCCGGCTTCCAGTTTCTGAACAGGATCCGGAGTTATTAATTCTGAACTTAAATTCTCATAAGATTTTTTGATTCCGCATCCCGGAGATACATAGGTAGACTTCGTACTATAGCTGATTTTTATATGAGACTCCGGACCTTTATATCTGGTTTTAAAATAAACATCTGTATAAGGCGAGTTGTCTACACGTAAAGGAATTAACCTGGAATCAATGTTCGCAAGTTTCCCCAGATCTACTTTTCCTGCTCCATAATCTACTGATACATATAATGTATCTATTGTTGTGTCTTTTCCAGTCGCCAGCGATCTGAAACCCACCTTCATTCTGGGAGTTCCTTCGCCACTTTCACAGATATCATCATCTCCTCCACAGGAAAACAGCAACCCTAAAAAGCAGACCGCAATGAGAAATTTAAAGTACTTCATATTAAGATTTGAAATTCAAATTTAAATAAATTTATTTTTTAATCAGCAATGCAATGTTCTCAACATGGTGTGTCTGCGGGAACATATCTACCGGCAGGATCTTCACCAATGTATAGTGATCTTTCATCAAAGCAAGGTCTCTTGCCTGAGTTGCGGAATTACAGCTTACATAAACTACTTTTTCCGGTGAAAGTTTTAAAATCTGCTCTACAACCTTTTGGTGCATTCCATCTCTTGGTGGATCCGTAATCAAAACATCTGCCTTCGGATGGCTTGCCATAAATTCATCATTGAAAATATCCTTCATATCCCCGCAATAGAAGGTACAGTTGGTAAGACCGTTCAATGCAGCATGTTCTATAGCCGCATCGATGGCTTCCTGTACTGATTCTATTCCGATTACCTGTCTTGCATTTCTTGCCACATACTGAGCAATGGTACCTGTTCCTGTATACAGGTCATATACCACTTCATCGCCTTTCAGATCTGCAAACTCAAGGGTTTTTCTGTATAATTCCAAAGCCTGTTTGTAGTTGGTCTGGAAGAATGATTTCGGTCCTATCTTAAATTTCAGCCCATCCATTTCTTCCATAAGATATCCTTCCCCAAAATACACATTGATATTTAGATCATATATAGAGTCATTCTGTTTAGAATTAATAGCATATACCAATGTTTTAATTTGTGGGAATTTCTCCAACAGGAATTCAAAAAGCTTTTCCCTGTTTTCTTTTTCTTCCCTGTAGAGCTGGAAGAGAACCATCCATTCTCCTTTTGAGTTTTGTCTCATCATCAAGGTTCTTAAAAACCCTTCCTGATTCCTCACATCAAAGAAGTCCAGGCCATTATTTACCCCATACTCTTTTACAGCCAATCGTATGGCATTGGAAGGATCTTCCTGAAGGAAACATTCTTTCAGATCAAGAATCTTACTCCACATTCCAGGGATATGGAAACCCAGGGCATCTTTGCTTCCGAAATTCTCTTCAGAACTGATTTCATATTGGGTAAGCCATCTTGCATTGGAAAAAGAAAATTCCATTTTATTTCTATAAAAATACTGTTCTTCAGATCCGAGGATTGAAACTGTTTCAAAGTTATCAATTCCACCGATTCTTTTAATATTATTATATACTTCTTCCTGTTTAAAATCAAGCTGCTTTTCATAGCTCATATTCTGCCATTTGCATCCGCCGCAGGTACCAAAATGAATACATTTGGGATCAACTCTGTAAGGTGATTTTTCAATAATTTCTATAGCTTCGCCTTCATAATATTTTGACTTCGCTTTTTTCACCCTTACATTAACAATATCACCTGGAATTGCACCTGAAACCATTACTGTTTTACCTTCATCTGTTCTTCCAATTGCCACCCCTTTTGCTCCGGCAGTCAACAATTTTATATTTTCAAGAGTCAGATCTCTTTTTTTCTTCTTACTCATTCTAAAATTTTCTATTTTCCTAATTGAAACTTTTACGTTTCAGTTTGCAAAAATACAATAAAAAAAACCTTATCCGAAGATAAGGTTTCTATACTGTGTTAAAGTTTATTATTTTGTTGGAGCCGGCTGTGGATTTGCTGGCTGTGGAGCTTGCTGCTGAGCTGCAGAAGGGTCAAGCTGTGGCTGCATCTGCATATTTGGATCTACCTTTGGTGCGTTAAGACCAGTCTGCTTGTCAAGAATAGTTACCAATTCCTGCTCACCCAAGTTTACAAATGATCTGCTGGCGATCTTACCGTCTTTATCAATAATTACAAAGCAAGGTAATTTAAATCCGTACACACCATATTTCTTAGCGATGTCTGAGTTCAAACCTCCTTCACCGTAAACATTTACTCCCTGAATTCCTTTTAATAAAGAGTTACTTGTTTTAATGAATTGGTCTTTTGTATCATCAACGTTTACAAAGACAAAATTCATTTTGGATTTATAGAAGTTGACCACTTCTTTTAATACAGGTACTGTAGCTTCGCTGATATAAGGATTCCATGAAGCATAGAAGAACAGCATATATGGTTTTCCTTTGTTTTCAGAAAGCTTATAAGCTTTTCCGTCTTGTTTTGCCAAAGCTGCTTCAGGGGCTGCTTCTCCTATTTTAAGTCCTGTAATGGCTACCTGCATTTTTAAAAGATCACTTTTAATAGTAGCATCTTTAATATCTGAGTCGATGATCTTTTTAATCTTATCGATATTTGCTGGCGTAGTTGTTGGGTGAATATCGGCTTGAGCCATTACAAATGCCAAAAGGTAGTCTTTTGCCGTTTGAGATAAATCCTTTTTTGTTTTTAAATACTGGGCAAACATTTCAGAAGTTGTAATTCCTGTTTTTCCTTTGCTGTTGGCTTCCGCATATTTCTGGAAATCAGGAGTCATTTTCACAAGAAGATACTGTCTGTAAAGAGGAATACTCTTCACCATAGCTTCTTTATCAGTTTCCAGCTGAGTCTCATAATCTTTGAAAGCCTTAGAAGCTTTGTAAGATGGATTACCGGACATTGGTCCGTGAGACATTTCATAGTTGGCAAGCAAATTAAGTATGGTAACTTTAATATCGTTTTTCTTCCACTCAAGAAGTCCTTTGCTTGGATTATTTTTCTTTGCTAGATCGTCTACATTTTTATTAATGTCAGCTTCTACTTTGTGCATTCCTTTCAAAAATGCAGCTTCGTCTCCACCCATTAATCCTGCCAAGTTAACTTTGCTACCATAGTCTGCGAGGAACTTCATGCTTGCTGTAAGGAAATCGTTGTTCTTTTTAGCATCTCCGGTAATTATATATTCATTTGGGAAAGTAGCCCCGTTTCCTGAGATATTTACTTTTTGTCCACCTTCAAGATAGATCAGGTTTTGTCTGCCTGCATAGTTGATTACATACATTCCGTCTTTCGGTGCTTCGAAGCTTCCTGAAAAGTTTCCGTCTTTATCCAGACCTATATTAATCAAAGGCAGAGTTCCTACTCCTGAAGCTTCTACAAATTCAATTCTTTCCAATGGGGAGCTTCCAGTAATTTTTCCTTTTACTTCTACTTTTTTTGAACAAGACATCACAAAAAATGTGATGATAAACAATAAAAGATATTTTTTCATTTCAATTTTTAATATTACACAAAAATACGCTTTTTAGGGCTTGCTAATTCACACTAATTATTTTTTTTAAAAATTTTATATTGCCTTCCAAAAAGAAGATTTCAATATTTAATAATCTCTTTTGACAGCAAAAGGTATTAAAAAAGTCTTTAAAAAAACGATTCATCTACCCTCCAAATATATACTTAATAAATAAAGAATGACAAAAATCTATCAATAAGTTAACAAACTTTAACAGAGTCATTCCTGTCACCAAAAAATCGCCTCCAGAATGAAGGCGATTTTTTTATGTATTTGAAATCAATTCTATCCTTGATCTACAAAAGCTGCCATGTATTCTCTGTTCATTCTTGCAATGTTTTCAAGAGAGATCCCTTTAGGACATTCAACTTCACATGCTCCGGTATTTGAACAGTTTCCAAAACCTTCTTCGTCCATAGCTTTTACCATGTTCAGAACTCTTCTCTTAGCCTCTATTCTACCCTGAGGAAGTAAAGCAAACTGGGAAACCTTAGCACCAACAAACAGCATCGCTGATCCGTTTTTACATGTAGCCACACAAGCTCCACATCCGATACAAGCTGCTGCATCCATTGCTTTGTCTGCATCTTCTTTAGGAACAGGAATGGCATTAGCGTCCAATGTATTACCAGATGTATTCACAGAGATAAAACCTCCGGCTGCCATTACTCTGTCGAATGCGCTTCTGTCTACCATTAAGTCTTTGATAACAGGGAAAGCTGCACTTCTCCATGGTTCAATAACGATTGTTTCACCATCTTTGAACATTCTCATGTGAAGCTGGCAAGTAGTGATTCCTGTATCCGGCCCGTGAGCTCTGCCATTGATGTAAAGGGAGCACATACCACAGATTCCCTCACGGCAGTCGTGATCGAAAGCGATAGGTTCTTTACCTTCGTTAATTAAGTTTTCGTTCAAAATATCCAGCATCTCCAAAAATGAAGAGTCTGTAGATACATCTGATATTTTATAGGTCTCAAACTGACCTTTAGTTTTATTATTCTTTTGTCTCCAAATTTTCAGCGTAAGATGTAAGCCTTTTTTTGCACTCATAATGTTATATTTATAGGTTGGAGATTATTTATAACTTCTAGTTTTAACCTCGATGTTGTCATATATCAATTCTTCTTTATGCAACACTTCCGCGTTGATATCCTCTCCTTGATATTCCCAAGCTCCGACGTATTTGTAGTTTACGTCATCTCTTTCCGCTTCTCCGTCCGGAGTTGAATGGTCTTCACGGAAATGTCCACCACAAGATTCATTTCTGTGCAGTGCATCGATAGCCATTAATTGTCCTAACTCAAGGAAGTCAGCAACTCTGAATGCTTTTTCAAGCTCAGTGTTCATTCCTTCTCCTTCACCAGGCACTTTTACATTTTTCCAGAAGTCATTTCTTACTTCTTCAATTTCTTTGATTGCTTCTCTCAAACCTTCAGGTGTTCTTCCCATACCTACTTTATTCCACATAATGTGGCCCAGTTTTTTATGGAAATAATCTACTGAATGAGTCCCTTTATTGTTTAAGAAGAAATCAATTTTCTCTTTAATTCCTTTTTCAGCAGCATCAAACGCTCCTGAGTTCGTAGGAATTGTTCCTGTTCTGATATCTGCAGAAAGGTAATCTGCAATCGTATAAGGAAGCACAAAATATCCGTCTGCAAGACCCTGCATCAGTGCAGAAGCACCAAGTCTGTTTGCCCCGTGGTCAGAGAAGTTCGCTTCACCGATTACGAAACATCCGGGAATAGTAGACTGAAGATTGTAATCAACCCATACACCACCCATTGTATAGTGAACCGCAGGATAGATCTTCATTGGAGTTTTGTAAGGATCATCAGCAGTAATTTTCTCATACATTACGAATAAGTTACCGTATTTCTCCTCTACCCAGCTCTTACCTAAATCGTAGATCTGCTGATCTGTTGGATTATGAATATGCTTTTCGATAGCGGCTTCTTTACCTTTTTTCATGATCTCTGTAGAGAAATCAAGGTAAACACCTTCTTTTGTATCATTATTTTCAATTCCGAATCCTGCATCACATCTTTCCTTAGCAGCTCTTGAAGCAACGTCTCTAGGCACAAGGTTACCGAACGCCGGATATCTTCTTTCCAAATAATAATCTCTATCTTCTTCTTTAATATTTTCTGGTCTTAATTTACCTTCTCTGATCGCTACTGAATCTTCAATTTTTTTAGGAACCCAGATTCTTCCGGAGTTTCTTAATGATTCAGACATCAAAGTCAGTTTAGACTGCTGTGTTCCGTGAACAGGAATACAAGTCGGGTGAATCTGTACGTAGCAAGGGTTTGCGAAGTAAGCTCCTTTCTTGTGAATTTTCCAGGCTGCTGAAACGTTTGATCCCATTGCGTTGGTAGAAAGGAAATATACGTTTCCGTATCCTCCTGAAGCGATTACCACTGCGTGAGCAGAATGTCTCTCAACTTCACCTGTTACAAGGTTTCTTGCAATAATTCCTCTTGCTTTTCCATCAACAATTACAAGGTCCATCATCTCATGACGGTTGTACATTTTGATTCTTCCCTTACCGATCTGGCGGCTCATTGCAGAATAAGCACCTAATAATAACTGCTGTCCTGTCTGTCCTTTTGCATAGAAGGTTCTTTTTACCTGAACCCCACCAAATGAACGGTTATCCAGCTGACCTCCGTAATCTCTACCGAAAGGAACACCTTGGGAAACACACTGGTCAATAATATTGGCAGAAACTTCAGCTAATCTGTAAACGTTGGCCTCTCTTGCTCTATAGTCACCACCTTTGATGGTATCATAGAATAATCTGTAAGTAGAGTCTCCGTCTCCCTGATAGTTCTTAGCTGCGTTGATTCCTCCCTGAGCGGCAATTGAGTGCGCTCTTCTTGGAGAATCCTGGTAGCAGAATGCTTTTACGTTATATCCCTGCTCAGCTAATGTAGCTGCAGCAGAACCTCCTGCCAAACCTGTACCTACAACAATAATATCAATCTTATCTCTGTTGTTTGGTGCAACAAGGTTCATATGGTCTTTATGATTTTTCCACTTGTCTTTAAGAGGACCCGCTGGAATTCTTGAATCTAATTTACTCATATTAGTATATTGATATTATTGAGTTACGAAGTGATAAATAGCAATAAAAATAAAACCTGCAGGAATAAGGACTGAATACCATGTCCCGAAAGCTTTAATCACCGGGGTATATTTTGGATGTCTTGCTCCGATAGACTGGAATGAAGACTGAAAACCATGGGCCAAATGTAGCCCCAGCAAAACAAAAGAAACGACATATAAAACTACTCTCCAAAGATCAGCAAACTTTGCGTGCAGGTCTCCCCAAAAACGTGTTTCTTCGATCGGCAGTCCGTCAATATATTTGTAATTCATCTCGTGAAGCCAGAAATCATACAAATGAAGAAAAACAAAAGCCAAAATCACAGCACCGGAAATAATCATATTTCTAGACATCCAGGTAGAATTGTGAGAAGGATTGTTTGAATTGTATTTCACAGGGCGTGCCTTTTGGTTTTTAATTTCCAAAACAAACCCCATTACAAAATGGAAAACGACAGCAAATATCAAAATTGGCTGCATTATAAATTGAATAAGAGGATTGTACCCCATGAATTGCGAAGCATTGTTGTACGCGTCCTCACCAAAAACCGACAAAAGGTTTACAGAAAGGTGCATCACCAGAAATATCAGCAAAAACATAGCCGACAATGCCATAGCATATTTTCTACCTATTGTAGAACTCGTTAAACCTGCCATATAAGTTTACATTTGATTTTCCACAAAATTAAGAAATGTTAACTATATCAAAAAGTGAGAAATCTCACAATTAGACAGTTTGTAATCTTTCTAAATAAGAATTTACATATTATAAATACGGGAAAACCTTACATGAAGAGCCATCATTTCAGATCATAAATTTTATCTCGGAAAACTACTTTTTGAACAGAGGGTGACATGATTTTTATCTCAAAATGATCCACCCTCCTGGAAGCACAATAGGGATTTATGATATACTGTAAAACCTGTGTCTTATTTTCCATATCCGGAATCCAGAACCATACTTTACTACCACTTTTTATCGAAAAAATTTTGTTCTTATTAAAATCATGAACCAATATTTCTTCTTTCTGATTTTCAAAAGCTGTACTTCCGGTTCTTATCATCAGAAATACCAAAGCTGCCATTGCCAATCTTGTACAGTGGTTAAAATTGGCTTTTAGGATGACAGATCGCAGTAAAAAGACAACTACCAGTACTGATAAAACTTCCATCCCATTCATTGGAATATTCTCAAAGTACAGTATATCAACCTCTGCAAACCAATGGATCAGCTTCAGTAAAATCTGAATAATCCAGTCATATGCTATGTTTAGCAATTCAAAATCAACTCCAAAGGAAATAAGAGCAGTCATTAAAAATGAAAAAACAATGATGATTTCAGAGAAAGGAACAATAACAAAATTCGCGATGATTGAGATTAATGAAAACTGATGGAAATAATATAATACCAGAGGAAGGGTTGCCAGCTGTGCTGATAAAGATATTGTAATGGTATTAAACACTAAGTTTTTAATATAATTATCCTGTTTCGGAAAGTGTTTCAAAAGAGGCTGATTCAACCAGTAAATTCCTAAAACTGCTAAAAAGCTAAGCTGAAACCCCACATCAAAAAGCTGCTGTGTGTCTCCAATTAAGATAAAAAAAGCGGATAAAGCCAATGAATGAAGCAGATCCGGTTTTCGTTGAAGCAATATGAAAATAAAATAGATGCTCAGCATGATACACGACCGGAAAACTGAATTTCCAAATCCAATAAAAGCAGCGAACAGCCAAATAAAAGCCAGGCTTAAAATAATTGCATATTTCCTGAATCTTAAAGGAGTAAAACGGATCAGTAAGAAATAAATCATTCCGAATATAACAACAATATGGGTTCCGGAAATGGCCAGGAAATGAACCAGCCCGGACTTATTAAAATCCTGTACGGTATCTGCATCAATCTCTGTTCGGTCCGCCAGAATGATACCTTTTAAAAATTCTTTACTTTTTCCCGACATTCCGGTTTTATCAATCTTCTTAAGAATCTCAAGCCTGTATTGCCGCAGCTTATCTGCAGGTGTTAAATCATCCCGCTTTCCGGAAATAATATCTTTTGAAATATAAACCAGGCAATCAATATGTTTCCTTTTCAGGTACCTGGCATATCCGAACTGGAAGTCATACTGGGGGGCCTTAGGCTGTGTGATATAAGCCTCAGCTTTATAGTAATGAATAAAATCCAGCTCTCTATAATCCCTTGGAACATAAAAAATTGAGTTGAAACTTATATTTCCTTTCTGTGCTGGTCCCTCGTATTTTCTATATTTTTCAGTAGAATGTAATTTCTGAGAAATCTTAAAAGTAACAGTCTCCTTTTTCTTTACCTGCAGCTGGCCATCGGATGAAGAAATATTATAAAAGTGAAAAATAATCCCTGTTCCAAAAAACAAAAGCAACAGTAAAACAGTTTTGGCTTTGTGCAGCATATAAGAATGAAAGCAAATTAAAGCCAGCAGAATCAAGCAAACTGATGCAACCCAATAAATAATAGGTTCAGCCATTACCATTCTATCCTGAGAAAGAATTCCAAGGATAAAACATATTACCAGAATAAGATGTGGCTGCTTGTGCAATTTCAATTAATTATCCTTGTAAAGTAGATAATTAACTAATGGTATGTTATCTCTTAAATAGCTAAATAAACACTTTGTGTTTCATAAAAACATTAACAGGGCACTTGATTTTTTTCTATAAAGATTACGATTGAAAGTATATTACTTCTTTTTCAAAAATTTATCCGTTAAACGCCTCGTTTCTTTAATATAAAATAAAGGGTCTTTCCCATAATCTTCATATTTAAAATCACCCACTTTTTTAGGAGTAGCAGGTTCTATCTGTGTCCCTTCATGCCATTCATTGAATGATGTAATCCCAATGAAATCCGGATATACGCTGATTGCAGCATCAAACATCTTTTCGTAATACTTTCCATGGTCTCTGCTTTTGAAATTTGCTTCATTCCATGGGCGTATTCTGGTATCGGAATAGCCTGGTCCTACACAAGGAATAAAAATCAGGTTGTGATCTTTAGCGTAGTGGGCCATGAAATTCCAGTTAGCAGTTGTACTTCCATATACAAAACCTTCGCTGGCAAAATAAGTATAAAAAACCATCAAAGCCTGCTGAATCAAAAAATTCCGAGTCATCTTTTTCAACCCAAAGCCCAATATAAAGTGCATCTAGCTCTGTATTCCTGACTGTTTTTTCTCCATTTTCGGATAACATTTTCGCCCACTCTTCTTTAGGAATTTTATAGCTGTCGTATACATAAAACAGAGGTTTTCCTTCTTTTTTATAGAAAGCATGATGACGGGAATACGTTTTTATAAGATAGGAAAGCTGTTCTTTTAATTCTGAAGTATTTTTATAAAACGGCTCAATGTGAAATGCAATTTTTAAGTCAAAACGATCTGCAATATCCAGAAATTTGATCAGACTTTTATCGGTGAATGAATCTTTTCCCAGCCAGCTTACTACCACCACTCCTACTCCAGAGTCTTTGATCATTTTCATATGTTTTTCAATGATCTTTGCATCGTTGGAACTATAATTTCCAAGCGCCGGATAAAAATTGGCTCCAATATCATCTCCTCCTTGGTGATGACCCAAGTTGTTCCATTTCGGATTACTCCAGTGAGGAAGAATTTCATGATTCCAGTGCTGATAACTTCCGTCGGCTGCCGGATTTCCATACCAGCCGTAATAGAATATCTGAACTTTCTCTCTTGAATTGCCTTGTTGGGCAGAACTATTTGAGAAAAACAATGTGAATGCCAGTAATAATAAGAAACGGGTATAGAAATTCATAGTTAAATGGTAGATTAAAATTCGCGGATGCTCTGTAAGAACTATACTTTCAAGATCACCTCAGCGGCATGATCACTGGCTCCTTTGCCACCTAATTTTTCTCTCAGAAGATTATAATCATTCAGAACCTGTTCTCTTTTTTCTCCTGCTAAAATCTTATTGAGCTCTTCTACAAGGTTTTTAGTATTCAGATCGTTCTGAATCAGTTCTTTCACAACTTCTCTGTCCATGATCAGGTTTACCAAAGAAATATAATTGATATTTTTCACTAATCTTTTAGCAATAGCATAAGAAATCTTGCTTCCACGATAGCAAACCACTTCAGGAATATTCAGCAAAGCGGTTTCCAGTGTAGCTGTTCCGGAAGTAACCAAAGCGGCTTTGGAACATCTCAGCAAATCATAGGTTTTATTGGATACAAAATGAACATTGTCATCCACATATTTCTGATAAAATTCTTTAGGAAGACTCGGTGCTCCGGCAATTACAAACTGGTAATTTTTAAAATTCGGTCTTACGGAAAGCATTATTTCAAGCATTTTCTCCACTTCCTGTTCTCTGGAACCCGGCAGCAATGCAATGATTTCTTTTTCATTCAGTCCGTGTTCCGATTTAAATTTTTCAATACTGATCTCCTGAAGGTCCGAAATAGCATCCAGCAAAGGATGGCCTACAAAATGGGAATGAACGCCATGTTTTCTGTAAAAGTCTTCTTCAAAAGGGAGAATAACCATCATTTCATCCACATACTTCTTGATAGTCTCTACGCGCCCTTCTTTCCATGCCCAAAGCTGTGGAGAAATATAATACACAACTTTGATCCCAAGTTCTTTGGCAAATCTGGCAATTCTCAGGTTGAAACCCGGATAGTCCACCAGAATCAAAACATCAGGTCTGTTCTTCTGAATATCCTGTTTACAAAACTTAATATTATTCAGAATGGTACGGAGGTTCATAACGACTTCCAGGAATCCCATAAAAGCAAGGTCGCGGTAATGCTTTACCAGTGTTCCGCCCTGAGCCTTCATAAGGTCACCACCCCAAAACCTGAACTCTGCGTTCGGATCTTTTTGTTTCAAGGCCTTCATCAGGTTACTTCCGTGCAAATCACCTGAAGCTTCACCTGCAATAATGTAATACTTCATTTCTATAGTAAGGATAGAGAACAAATTAAAATAGATATGATCTTAATTCGTAAATTTGTTCAAAGATAATGATAAAAAATGTCAGAAGAATTTGAAATCCGGAATAAAGTTGCTGAAAGCGGCCTTATCAATTTTGACCTTGCCACTTTACTTCCAAAAGGGGAAAGAAAGGGTATTGACCTTAAAGATTTTCTTTTTCAGGAAATGATCCTCAAGGAAAAAGATTTCCGTGAAAAGGTAGACGCCATCGATACTGAGCAATATAAGGACAAATATATATACATCTACAATTCTGTAGATACTATTATTCCACTCTGGGCATATTTTGTTTTAACAGCCAAACTTACAGATGTAGCAAAGAAAATAGTTTTTGGAAACCGTGAGGATATGGAAGTTATTTTAATGCACAATGCTATTCAGACTCATGATTTTGAGGAAATGAGAGGAAAAAGGGTACTTGTAAAAGGTTGTTCTGATAAAGAAATCCCGGAAAATGCTTATATCGAATTGGTAGAACAATTAAAACCTATCGTAAAATCTCTGATGTTCGGAGAAGCCTGTTCTAATGTGCCGATCATAAAGAACTAATATGAACAAATATTTATCAGCTGTATTTTTGTTTATTATTTTTCTCGGGATTTACTATTTCGGAAGTTTTTCAAAAATTCCTTTTGCCGACTGTGTAGGATTTGTATTGAGTGCAGAAAAAGGCATATGGGAAACAACTGCCACTGCAACCAGCCACTTTTTATATATTAATACGGTTATTTTTATTAAAAATCTGGCAGGTAACAATGCTATTGAAGCAAGCCGGTTTCTGGTGGTTTTTTCAGGAGCTGCTACAGTTTCTGTCGTTTATCTCGCAGTGAAAAGTATTTCAAAAACAGAATGGGCATCTCTTACAGCTGCTTTTGTTTTCGGTTTCAGTTTTACGTTTTGGAGAAATGCAGAAATAGTAGAAGTATATACTTACAATTCTCTTTGGGTAAGTCTTTTTTTCTTTTCAGTTATAAAAAGCTTTACTGAAAAGAAAAAAATGTATATCCCGTTGAGCGGTCTGTTTTTAGGAGTCAGTTTATGGGTACACATTCAGAATATCCTTCTGATCCCTGCTTTACTGGTCTTCTTATTTTATTTCAGAATTGAAAAAAAATATACAGCAGCTGCACTATTGATTTTTGCCATATTATTCGGCTTTTTATTTATTCTCAATATTTCTCAGGGGCTCCCTTTCACATCTCCTTACAGTTCTGATCAGGGAACCTGGGTAGAAGATTCTTTGAAAAAAAGCATGATTCAGTATGTAAAAGATTTTTTTCAATCGTTGGTATATCTTATTTATAATTTCAACATATTTACATTTTTTGGAGGCGCAGGTATTGTATACCTTTATAAAACTAACAGGAAAATGTTTTTTGTTTTTGCTACAGGAGCAGTTTGTGTATATGGATTTTCCACGTTTTATGCTGTATCAGACAATTACGTTTTCTTTTTGCCTTTCAATATAATTTTTGCTTTATCCATCGGATATGGTCTTTCTTCTGCAAAGTATGCTCATCTGAGAAAATTTTCATGGGTCTGTCTATTAATTCCGGCAGGGTACTTTCTGCTGTTTAAAGCTATCTTTCTAACAGAAAAAGGAAAAGAATTTCACACATTTAAAGAATATAAAGGCGGACTGAATTATTATACACTTCCATGGATGAATAATAATGCAGGTATTCTCGAGTTCACTATTGATAAGAAAAAGGCTCCTGAACCTATTGAGTGGATGACCATTAGTGCAGTAGAATATATAAAGCTTTTAAAAAGCAAAGGTTACACGGAAGAACAGATCAGAAAACTTTAACAATAATTATGAAAGACCGTCATTTTCTGAGCCATATTTTTTGATAACTTTGATTTATTAAATACTTAATAAACACAAAAATGAGTTTAATTGACTTACTTACAGGGAACACCGGCAGCCAGGTTGCTGAACAGGCTGAAAATAAATTCGGGATCAGCAAAAACCAGGTAATTGCCCTATTAGCTGTAGCGGCCCCTCTTATCATTTCTTATCTTAGAAACAAATCTCAGGATGCTAAAGAAGCGGAAGCTTTAAATAGTGCTTTAGATAAAGACCATAACGGAAGTATCTTAAATGACGCTTCACAAATAGAGGCGAGACAAGCCGAAGGCGGATCTATTCTTGATCATATCTTTGGTGGGCAAAAAAGTACCGTTGAAAACCAGCTGTCGCAAAACACGGGGATTTCAATAGATAAAATAGGTCCTATCCTTGCTATGCTTGCACCTGTTGTCATGGGTTACATCGGGCAGCAGAAACAGCAGAGTAATGTAGGCGCAGGTGGTTTGGGAGATCTTTTGGGAGGAATCCTTGGAAATGCATCAAACCAGGCTCAGGCTCAGCAGTCTAATCCTTTAAATGACATTCTTGGAAGTGTTTTAGGAAATGGCGGCCAGTCTCAATCATCAGGAAATCCTCTGAATGATATACTGGGAAGTGTATTGGGCGGTGGTGGAAACCAACAACAAGGCGGCGGTGGATTAGGCAGCATCCTTGGAAATATTCTTGGAGGTAAATAATTAATTTAATTTTCATAAAAAAAGACCGGAGATATGATCTTCGGTCTTTTTTATTTTTGATTACTTTTTAGATTTTTCTTCAGAAGCGGCAAAAGACTTTGAAGCTTTTCGGGGTCTTCTTTTTCCATAACTTCCTGAATTAATTTTTCCTCTTCTTGATTTTTTGTCTCCTTTTCCCATAGTATTATGTATTTGTTGTACTACGAATTTAGAGAATATAATACTAAAATCCAATTAATGAAGTTGTTAAAGTTTTATAAACTAAGGAGGGAAGCTGGAGGATGGATGCTGGCAGCTACTATCAGGTTACTATTTTCGATTCTCTGTTATCAATTAATCCTATTTTCTTTCATCTTGATGATAAAAGGCCAGTTTAAATATTTCAGGCAGCAAGTACTTCCAGCTTCCAGCATCCAATCTTCAACAAGCAGATTACTTATCTTTTTTCATTTTTGTTAACAAAGGCTAGCTTAAATATTTCAAGCTGCCAGTACTTCCTTCTTCCATCTTCCAGCACCTTGCCTTAAACTTTTATCGTTTTCCATTTTCCTTTTTTAAATAAAATAAAGGCAACGATTGTAATTAAAGTTTCTGCTGCCGGAATTGAAATAAACACTCCTTTAGGCCCCATTTCAAGATATTTGGATAAAAAATAAGCCAGAGGGATCTGAAACAGCCAGAATCCAAAAAGATTAACCCAGGTGGGTGTCCATGTATCGCCAGCTCCATTGAAGGCATTGATCATCACCATTCCTATTCCATAGAAAATAAATCCTATACTCATAATCTGAAGCGCATTTTTAGCAAAATCTTTAATGGCAATTTCCTGGGTAAAAAACCCCACTAAAAAGTTCCCCATAAAAAGAAAGATCAGACTCACCACCAGCATAAAGATGACATTATATTTCACGGTTTTCATCACCGACTGTTCTGCTCTCAGCATCTCATTTGCGCCCATATTCTGCCCCACCAGCGTAGATGCTGCATTACTTAAACCCCAGGCCGGAAGCATAAAGAACATCATCAGCCTTAAAGCGGTCTGATAACCGGCTGAAGCATTTTCACCTCCTGTAGTTGCTACAAGTTCGGCGAGGAAGATCCAGCTGCACGAAGCAATAACAAACTGAAAGATCCCGGGTGTTGCTATTTTGATAATGGATTTGATTAATCCATAATTCAGTTTAAAATAAGGAATCTTTATACGGATTTGTGTATCGGCCACCAAAAGATGGTACAACTGATAAATAACCCCAATGCTGCGTCCTATTGTTGTCGCCAAAGCGGCTCCGGTTAATCCCAAAGCAGGAACAGGCCCCAATCCTCTTATCAGTATCGGACAGAGAATAATATTGGCGATATTGGCCATCCATAAACTTTTCATTGCGATCATAGCATTGCCAGCTCCCCTGAAAATACCATTGATTAAAAATAAAAGCATGATAATCGTACTGCTTCCCATCATAATTCTGGTAAAGTTCTTTCCATAAGCAGCCGCTTCGGGTTTAGAACCCATTAAAATCAGAATTTCTTCCGCATAGATCACTCCGAGTAAGCTTAATACAAAAGTAATGGCAAAGGAAACAAGCAATACCTGCGCAGCACTTCTGGAAGCCTGTTCCGGGTTTTTCTCACCAATTCTTCTTGCGACCAATGCTGTTGCCGCCATACTCATCCCAATCGCAATAGAATACATCACCGAAAGTACAGATTCTGTAAGTCCTACCGTCTGGATAGCAAAACCGCTTTCTTTCAGATGGCCGACAAAATAGAGGTCAACAAGTGCAAATACAGATTCCATAGCCATTTCCAGCATCATCGGAATGGCTAAAAGCAGTACGGCACTTCTGATGTTCACTTTCGTAAAATCAGTTTCCTCACCGCTGAATGCTTTTTTCAAAAACTCAATATATTTCGTCATTTCGTAATCAATTATTTTATATAATCCCAAAAATACAAATCCAATTAGTAGGAAAACTTAGCAATTGGTAATAAAATTTAATTTAGATTTGTATATTCTTAAAAATTATCCTTATGAAAAAAATAATCTCTACTATCTTTCTATTTGGACTGTTACTATCTGGCAGCATGTTATCTGCCCAAAAGATGACTCAGGAAAAGATGAAAGCCATTTATTCTGATGATATAGCAACATTTAAGAAACAGTTTGCCCCCGGAGATTACAACAAATGCTTCCTTGTTGGAGATATACTTTATTCCCCTCTTGGTTTTAGTGTAATGTCTGATAGAAAGAACATTATCAACTATCTTTTGAATAATAAAGCCAATGTTAATAAAAAATGTCAGAACAAAACACCTCTTGAAGTAGCTGATGAAACAAAAGGCAGCGAAGAAGTAAAGAAAATTCTGATAGCAAAAGGCGGTAACAGAGATTAAAAAACCTAAAACAATATATGAAACTTCCGAAAGGAAGTTTTTTTATTTATAAAACCTGCAAAAATCTTATCTTTGCCAACGAAAAATTCAAGGTTCGGAATTGAACCTTAAACATTGAACTTTAAACAAATAATTATGTTTCGATCACACACCAACGGAGAGCTATCTCTGAAAAATCTGAATGAAGAAGTTACACTATCAGGATGGGTACAGACTATCCGTGATAAAGGATTTATGATTTGGGTAGATCTTCGAGATCGTTACGGAATTACCCAGCTGGTTTTTGACCAGGACCGCTCTTCTGCACAATTGATGGAAGAAGCTAAAAAACTGGGCCGTGAATTTGTGATTAAGGCTACCGGAAAAGTCATTGAAAGAGTAAGCAAAAACCCTAATATTCCAACAGGAGAAATTGAAATTCTGGTAGAAAAACTGACTATTCTGAACGACTCCCAGCTTCCTCCTTTCACCATTGAGGATGAAACAGACGGCGGTGAAGAATTAAGAATGAAATACCGTTACCTGGATATCAGAAGAAATCCGGTAAAAGATAAACTGATCTTCCGTCACAAGATGGCACAGAAAGTAAGAAATTACTTATCTGAGGAAGGATTCATTGAAGTGGAAACTCCTGTTCTGATCAAGTCAACTCCAGAGGGAGCAAGAGACTTCGTAGTACCAAGCAGAATGAACCCGGGACAGTTTTATGCATTGCCACAGTCTCCACAGACTTTCAAACAGCTTTTGATGGTAGGTGGAATGGATAAATATTTCCAGATTGTAAAATGTTTCCGCGATGAGGATTTAAGAGCCGACAGACAGCCGGAATTTACACAGATCGACTGTGAGATGGCTTTTGTAGAACAGGAAGATGTCATGAACGTATTTGAAGGAATGACCAAAACGCTGATAAAAGATATTACAGGTCAGGAATTCGGAGATTTCCCAAGAATGACTTTCGCAGATGCGATGAGAAAATATGGAAATGACAAACCGGATATCCGTTTCGGAATGGAGTTCGTAGAACTGAATGAACTGGTAAAAGGAAAAGACTTTAAGATATTTGATGAGGCTGAATTAGTGGTCGGAATCAATGTAGAAGGATGTGCAGAATATACAAGAAAGCAAATCGATGAGCTTGTTGATTGGGTAAAGCGCCCTCAGATCGGAGCTTCAGGAATGGTTTGGGCAAAATTCCAGAATGACGGAGTGAAAACCTCATCAGTAAACAAATTCTATAACGAAGAAGATTTAGGAAAAATCATTGAAAAATTCGGAGCAAAAGAAGGAGACTTAATGTTGATTCTTTCCGGAAACGAAAATAAAGTAAGAGCTCAGCTTTCAGCATTGAGAATGGAACTTGGAAACCGTTTGGGATTAAGAAAAGGAAACGAATTCGCACCACTTTGGGTAGTTGATTTCCCTCTGTTGGAATTTGATGAAGAAAGTGGACGTTACCATGCGATGCACCACCCTTTCACCTCTCCAAAGCCGGAAGATATCCACTTGTTGGAAACTGATCCAGGAAAAGCAAGAGCCAACGCTTATGATATGGTTCTGAACGGAAATGAAATCGGAGGAGGATCGATCAGAATTTTTGACAGAGATCTTCAGTCTAAAATGTTTGATTTATTAGGATTTACCAGAGAAGAAGCAGAAGCTCAGTTTGGGTTTCTTATGAACGCCTTTAAATACGGAGCTCCGCCACACGGAGGTTTAGCATTCGGATTTGACCGTTTGGTAGCTATTCTTGATGGTAACGAAGTGATCAGAGATTATATCGCTTTCCCTAAGAACAATTCAGGACGGGATGTAATGATTGATGCACCGGCTTCTATTGCTGATGCACAGCTCGACGAATTAGAATTACAGTTGAATTTAAAAGCATAAAAGTAAAGCGGGGTATTTGCCCCGCTTTACTTTTATGCTTAATCCTCAGATCTATATTTTTATTTCATCTTCAGCATCTGCTCCCTTCCCGGTCCTGTTGAAAGATAAGCTACTGGGATCCCTAATTCTGCCTCCAAAAATGACAGAAACTCTATTAGTTCCTTCGGCAATTCTGAAGGGCTCGTCAAGACAGAAAAATCCGCATTCCATCCATCAAACCATTTCAATATTGACTTTCCATTTTCAGGAAGAATCCCGGAAACAGTTTCAATCATTCCGTTTTCCAATTTATAATGGGTACAGACGGCTACAGATTTCAATCCGCTCAAAACATCGGCTTTCGTCAGAACCAGCTGGGTAACTCCGTTGATCATCACGGCATATTTTAAAGCAGGAAGGTCCAGCCATCCGGTTCTTCTCGGACGTTCTGTATTGGAGCCAAACTCATTTCCTTTAGTTCTGATCTCTTCCCCTAATTCATCAAAAAGCTCGGTTGGAAATACTCCGTTCCCTACTCTTGTACAGTATACTTTTGCTATTCCAAATATTTCACCGATCTTTTTCGGTGAAACTCCTAGCCCACTGCTCGCTCCTGAAGCTGTGGTGGATGAAGAGGTTACATAAGGATAGGTTCCATGGTCAATATCCAGCATTGCCGCCTGAGAACCTTCCGCTAAGATTTTTTTCCCTTCTGACAAAGCACTATTCAGATATATTTCCGTTTCAATACAATTGAATCTCTTTAAAAAATCTACCGCTTCAAAAAATTCATTACTTATTTCCTCCAAAGAAGGCAGCGGCATGTCTCCTGCGCTTAACATCTTATAATCTCTTTCTAAAATGTGCTGCACTCTGCTTCTAAAGTCAGGAGCAAACATATCTCCTATTCTTACATTCTGTCTTAAAATTTTATTTGAATAAGCCTGCGCGATCCCATTTTTGGTGGTTCCGATGGTTGTGTAATCAGAACTTTCTTCCATAAAAATATCCAGAAGCTTATGCGTAGGCAGCACAAAGTGAGCTTTGAGTGAAATAACCACATTGGTTTCCGGCTGAACCGTTGCATCAAACGCCTGAAGATGTATAATTTCTTTTTTAAAACTTACAGGATCCAGAACAGTTCCAGTCCCGATCACATTCTGCACTCCTTTCATAAAGATTCCCGAAGGGATCATTTTAAGTGTAATTCTGCGGCCGTTTCTTTCAATACTGTGCCCAGCATTAGAACCGCCATTAAAACGTGCTGTAATGTCATAATTTTCACTAATCAGATCAATGAATTTCCCTTTTCCTTCATCACCCCACTGTAATCCTAATACAATATCCATATTTGTACTTAATTTTATGGGACAAAGCTATGACAGCCAGACAGAAAGACCATTGCCATTTGACAAAAAGAGATTTATTGAGAAACTAGAAGCTAGATTTTAGAAGTTAGTAAAAACTCACAAACTCTATTACTCTTCCACCCAAAGTGGTATCATTTATCGATTATCATTTATCATTAATTCTAGACTATATTTCTTCTGATCCTGCTCAATGAAGAAGGCGTAACCCCGAGATAAGAAGCAAGCATAGACTGCGGAACTCTGTTGGCAAGACCTGGATAATGGTTTAAAAAATGAATATAGCGCGATTTAGCATCCTGATTCAGCATAATACTGGCTACCTTGAGCTTATTCTCGACTACAAAAGCATGGATTCTGGCAAATAAAACCGGCCATACGGCAATTTTCTCTTCCAGAATTTTAAAATGTTTAAGATCTATCACCAGCAATACAGCATCGGTAATAGCTTCAATATCTTCATGAGCAGGCAGCTGATCATTAAACCCCTGAAAATCTCCGATAAATCTTCCTTCATAGATGAAATACCGGGTAAAATCATCACCCTGTTTATTGTAATATAAAGACCGGAAAACACCTTTTTTTACAAAAGCAATTCTTTGGCTCACCTTTCCCGCTTCTATAAAAGGTTCTCCTTTCTTAACCGTGATTTCCTGAATTCCTTCAGCAATCAAAAATTCATCCTGCGGATTCAGTGTTCCAAATTTTTTGATATAAATAAAAAGCTCTTCCATATTTCTTTTGTAACCACGGATTGCGGATATTATAAAGATATAAAAGTTAATGCTAAAAAACAATTGTCATTTGATAACAAAAGCCTGTTAAGGATACCACACAAGCCTCCTGCGGCATATTAATTGCTTGAGTTTTAAAAACGTAAGACAATGAAAGCAATTTGGAATGGCGCCATTGGATTCGGTTTAGTAAATATTCCCGTTAAAATCTATTCGGCAACAGAAACTACAAAACTGGATCTCGACATGCTTGATAAATCTGATTTTTCAAACATCCGGTTCAAAAGAGTCAATGAAAGCACGGGGAAAGAGGTAAAATGGGAAAATATCGTCAAAGGTTATCTCATGGACGACAAATATATCGTTCTGGATGAGGAAGATTACGAAGCCGCAAGCCCTGAAAAAACAAAGATACTCTCTATTGACCAGTTCGTAAAGGAAGTGGAAGTAGATAGTGTGTATTTTGAAACACCTTATTATCTGGAACCCCAGAAAAATGGTGAAAGTGCATACAGGCTCTTATTAAAAGCACTTGAAGAAACTAAAATGGTAGGGATTGGCACATTCGTACTTCGTGAGACGGAAACCATTGGCATGATCCGCCCCTACAAAAATGATATACTGGTTCTTAACCGCCTGAGATTTGATCAGGAAATAAGAGCATATGCAGATTTAAAAATTCCTGCTCATAAAGCACCCAAACCGGCAGAACTCAAAATGGCGGTCAGCCTTATCAAGCAGCTTTCTCAGGAATTTGATCCTGCAATGTATAAAGACACCTATTCTGATGAACTGATGAAGATCATCAAGCAGAAAGCAAAAGGCAAAAATATAAAAGCCAAAAAAGCCCAGCCCGCAAAAGAAGGCAAAGTGATTGACCTCATGGCACAGTTAAAAGCCAGCCTGAACAGTTCCAAATCCAAATCCGCATCATAATGGCTCTCAAAGATTATCATAAAAAACGAAAGTTCGATGAAACCAGCGAACCAAAAGGAAAAACAAAAAAAAGCAAGGAAAAACTGGTTTTTGTTATTCAGAGACATGCTGCCAGCAGGCTTCACTATGATTTCAGGCTTGAAATGGAAGGAGTCTTGAAAAGCTGGGCAGTTCCGAAAGGCCCGTCTTTAGACCCAAAAGACAAACGCCTGGCTATGATGGTGGAAGATCATCCTTACGATTATAAAGATTTCGAAGGAAATATTCCTGAGGGCAATTACGGTGCCGGACAGGTAGAAATATGGGACAGCGGAACGTATGAACCTTTGGAAGAAAACACCCAACTTTCTGATGAAAAAGAGCTTCTGAAAGAATTGCATGCAGGTTCTTTAAAATTTATTTTACATGGCAAAAAACTGAAAGGTGAATTTGCTTTGGTTAAAATGAAAAATACAGAGGATAACTCATGGCTGCTCATTAAACATAAAGATAAGTTTGCAGAAAGTCCGTATGATGCTGAAGAAAATACTTCACCAAAATCTCTGGTTACCCAATTTTTAGAGGAAAAAAAAAGCCTAAAAACAAAGGAAAAAAAGAAGTCATAACAACTGAGAAACGGTTCAGAAGTTTTAATTCTTTAACAAACGAGAAAAAACTGAAGTCTTTTATCAAACCTATGCTGGCCAAACTTTCAGAAGAAGCCTTCAACGATAAAGACTGGATCTTTGAAATAAAATGGGATGGCTACAGAGCCATTGCTGATCTCAGCCATCAATCTCCGCTCTTCTACTCCCGAAATGGAATTTCATTTTTATCTAAATTTGATAAAATCACCCAGGATTTCGATAAACAAAAATATCACATGATTCTGGATGGAGAAGTTGTAGTGTATGATGAACAGGGAAAGCCTAGTTTTCAGCTTCTGCAGCAAATCGGGGATAATCCCAATGCAGCCCTTGTCTATCAGGTTTTCGACCTTCTTTGGCTGAATGGCCATTCTACAGAAGAGCTTCCCCTTATTCAGCGAAAGGAACTTTTAAAAGAAGCGCTTACGGAAACCGATCGAATTAAATATTGCGATCATATTCAGGAAAAAGGGATTGAGTTTTTTTCTCAGATGAAAAAAATGCAGCTGGAAGGGATGATTGCAAAACGGGCTGATAGTCTGTATATTGAAAATAACAGAACCAGTGACTGGCTTAAAATAAAGTTTTCTGACACAGAAGAAGTAATGATTTGTGGTTTTACAGAGCCCAGAGGATCACGGGAAAGCTTTGGGGCATTGATATTGGGAAAATATATCAATGGGCAGCTTACTTACTGTGGTCATACAGGAACAGGATTCAATGCTACTTCTCTAAAACAGCTTTATCAAAGACTTCAGAAGTTAATTGTAAAATCTTCACCTTTCAAAACAATTCCCAAGACCAACATGCCGGTAACCTGGACAAGGCCTGAGCTGGTATGTGAAATCAAATATTCTGAAATTACCCGGGACGGAATCTTCAGACATCCTGTTTTTATAACAATCAGGGAAGACAAAGGTCCTGAAGATCTTCAGGATTCATCCTTCACCGAAAAACCTAAAGAAATAAAAATGAAAGCAGCATCAAAAAAAACAAAAGTTTCTGAGAAAGAAAAAGAAATCACATTGGATAAACATATTGTAAAGCTGACAAATCAGGATAAAGTCTATTTTCCTGAAGACGGCATAACAAAAGGAGATGTCATTGATTATTATCAGTCTGTGGCATCTTATATTTTACCGCATTTAAAAAACCGGCCGCTTTCTCTTAACCGCTTTCCGAACGGAATTGAAGAACAGGGCTTTTATCAGAAAGATGCAGGAGACCATATTCCTGAATGGATAAAAACAACACAGGTCTATTCTGAATCCAATGATAAATATATTGATTATATCTACTGCAATGACAAGGCTACATTGGCCTATCTGAATAATCTGGGCTGTATTGACCTCAACCCCTGGAACAGTTCCTTACCGGATCTTGAGCATCCTGACTATCTGGTGTTAGATCTGGATCCTTCTACAAAAAACACATTTGATGAGGTGATTGAAACAGCTCTTCAGGTAAATGAGGTGCTAAAAGCAATCAAAATAAAAGGCTACTGCAAAACTTCCGGAAGTACAGGAATTCATATCTATATTCCAATGGGGGCACATTATGATTTTGACCAGGTAAAGGACTTTGCGCATATTCTCATGAAACAGGTCAATGACAAGCTGCCTAAAATTACGACCCTGGAAAGAAGTCTTCAAAAAAGAGATAACAAAAAAATCTATCTTGATTATCTGCAGAACAGGACCGGGCAGACCCTTGCAAGCGCTTACAGCCTGAGACCCAAACAAGGGGCATCCGTTTCTATGCCGCTGGATTGGGATGAATTAAAACCGGGGCTGAAACCTACAGATTTTACTATTAATAATGCCCTTGACAGAATCAAAGAGAAAGGGGATTTATTTAAACCTGTATTGGGTAAGGGAATTGATATGATAAAAGCCTTGGAGCTGCTGCAGGATATGGAGTAAATAAAACACTCCCACATTAAATATGCGGGAGTCTTTTGATATTATTCTACTTGTTGTAAACATGTATATCTCTCTGTGGAAAAGGGATTCCGATTCCTGCATTGTCAAGAGCTTCTTTACAACCAATAATCAGTTCTTCATTCATCGTCCAGAAGTTTTCCGTGGAAGCACTTACCCTTACTGATAAATTGATGGCACTTTCTCCAAGTTCGGTAACCACTACTTGTGGCGCAGGTGCTGTAAGGGCGTACTGATTATTTTTAATGACTTCCATTAGAATCTGCTTCGTATGCTTAAGATCTGCATCATAGGCAACTCCGATGTCCAACGAGGTTCTTCTTGTTCCTAGCTGAGTAAAATTGGTAATACTATTGTTTGAAACCACCCCGTTAGGAATAACAATCAGGTGGTTTTGTGGAGTGACCAGTTTCGTATGAAAAATATCTATTGCATCTACAGTTCCTGAAACTCCTGAATTGGTAGAAATAAAATCACCAATTTTAAAAGGCTTTAGTAATAAAATTAAAATTCCACCTGCAAAATTCGTTAATGATCCCTGTAACGCTAAACCTACTGCCAGACCTGCGGCACCAATCATGGCAACAAATGCAGAAGTCTGTACTCCCAGCTGCGTTACAACAACGATAAACAACAAAATATTAAGTCCCCAATTGATCATATTTAAAAGAAAGTGCTGCAGTGAAGCTTCCATATTTCGTTTTTTGAAAGCTTTTTGAACCAGTTTCTTAATCATTCTTATCATCCACGATCCAATCAGATAAATTAATAATGCAGAAATGACTGCAGTAAAAATTCTCGGTGCCCATGAAATGGCTGAAGAGATTAACGTATCCCAGTGTTGTTGAATTTTGTTCAATTCTAAATCGTCCATTTTTGTATTGTATATATTTTACTATGAATAGATATTGGCATCTCCTGCAGGATTTGAAAAAAGAAATTTGCTTCCACTGTATGAGTGAAAGTAAATTATATTTATCCTTGAAAATAAGATTGGCAGCTGAGCAGAATATTTCAGCTTTATTCAATAATCATTCAGAAATTGAATCTTGCAGGAAGAAATAATTTTCGGGTCATAGAATTACAAAAACGATACCGAAGTGGCAGCCATAAGAAAAAATAACATTAATAAAATATTACTTAAGGTAATTTTGCAGCTAAACTTTCCGGTAAAAGTCTAAGAATATGGTAAATAATCTTCCATTTTAAGCCCGGAACAATGATAAATGATTTCCCTGCATTGACAATAAATTTCGCCACATAATCAGGTTCCATGATCAGAGATTCATTCAATTCCAGCCCTTCATTGATTTTTGTCCTGATATAACCGATTACCAAAGCATTCACAGTGATCTTACGGGAAGCCAGTTCTTGTCTCAACCCTGCGAGAAACTGGGTAAATGCAGCCTTTGTACTTCCGTAGACAAAATTACTTTTTCTTCCTCTTACTCCTGATAATGAAGAGAGCCCAACAATCCTTTCCAGGTTCTTATTGCCCTTATCCATTGCAATAATACTCAGAATGGACACTCCGCCCATGTAATTGACTTCCATCATTTGTTTTGCGCCTTTGAAATCAGTGAGAGCTTTTTGATTGTCTACTAAAAAGCCTGCAGCATAGACTACAATATGAGGTTTTACAGGAAGATTGGAATAAAACTGATGATGAGAATCAAAATCAGCAGCATCAAAATACAAAACAGAAACTTTTGAACGATCCAGATTATTTGAGCGGATAAAATCATTCAGAGATGTTGTATTTCGGGAAGCAGCCATTATTGAAAATCCTTTTTCAAGATACTGCTTTATACATTGTTTTGCTACATCCGAATTGGCGCCCAGAATAAGAACTGTTTTATTTGCGTTTTGATTCATACAGCAAAGATAATTTTTTATTAAACACTAATTTCTCTAATTGCTTTGACAAGTGGGCCAACTTATTGTACAAATAAATTGCGGCGGGTGAACTTCGTTCACCCGCCGCATCTAAATATTTTCAGACTGAATTATTTCTTTTCTTCAGTTGCTGTTTCTTTTTTGTCATCTGTTTTATCCGCAGATTTTGCTTTATCTCCAAAACGGGCTTCAGTCATTTCTCTTGAAACTGCTGCTTTTTCAAACTTCAGTTTTCCGGATAAAGTTTCGATTACGAAACCGTCATCCTGAACCTGAGCAATTCTTCCGTGGAGACCTGATGTAAGAACTACTCTTGTTCCAACTTTAAGGTTTTCCTGAAAGTTTTTTTCCTGTTTCTGTTTTCTCATCTGAGGTCTGATCATCAGGAAATAAAACCCAACAAACATTACCCCCATCATGATCAGCATCATAGGTGAAGATCCACCTGCTGCCTGTAAAAATAGTGTTAACATATTTTAAATATTATGGTTGAATGTTCGCCGTGAACGTTAATCTTATTGGAGATTTTTCTACGTTTGCGAAAACATCTGCATACTTCTGAACGTTTCCGTCAAAGCTTGAAGAGTCAAAGTGCAAAGTAACTTTTCCTTTTTTACCAGGCATAATCGGTTCTTTTGTAAAGTCTGGAGCAGTACAACCGCATCCTGGCTTAACTTCAGAAATAATTAATGGGTTTTTTCCTGTATTGGTAACTTCATATACATGCTCTACTTTGTCTCCTTTTTTGATTTTCCCAAAATCGAAGCTATTTTCAGATAAAGCAACGGAAGTAGATGGCTTGTTAGAAACCGGTGCTGCTGCTTCACCTGTTACTGGTGCTGCTGCAGAATCTGTAGTTACCGGAGCCGCAACAGCTGTAGAATCGGTAGTTGCAGTCTCAGTACTTTGAGTTTCTTTGTTTTCTTTTTTACATGAAACTAACCCAAAGCCTATAATTGACAAGGCGATAATTGATAACGTCTTTTTCATTTTATATTCTATTTTGATCTTTACAATATTTATCTAAAATTCCATTGATGAAGATATTGGAACGGTCTGTGGCAAACACTTTTGCAATTTCAATATATTCATTAATGATGACTCTTGAAGGCGTGAAAGCAAAGTTGTCAAGTTCAGTAATCGCTGTAGACAAAATTACCTTATCCATTAAAGAAACTCTTTCCAGATCCCAGTTCTCAAGTCTTTCTTCCAGTTTCTTTTCGTTGTTTTCCCAGTTGTTCAGCGTATCTCTCAACAGTTTTGCCGCGAAAGTTTTATCTTCTTCATCTTTAATCATCTTGATCAAAGTTCTGCTTTCTTCATCCTCTCTCAGGAAACCAATTGTTTTCTGTACCATTGAATTGGCAATATGAATATCATCATACCATGAAAGTTCCTTATCTCCTAAATAATCATGAAAATCATCATTTTCAGCAATATATCTCAGGAATAATTTACCAATAAATTTCTGATCTTCTTCAAAAGAGTATCCTTCTTCTTTCATGAAATCCTGATAACGTTTTCCTGCAGTGATCCTCTGGAAAGTTTTTACCAATAAATCATCATGCATATCCCATTTCAATTGCTTGTGCTGACCGGTAAAAAATAATCTTTCAGGATTTTCTTCCAGTTTAAGCAACACCTGGTTGTTGATGAATTTTTGGTTAGGATTGATATCAGCATCAGTTTTAAGAAATTTATTCTTTCCAATCTCAATCTGATTTTCGGCCAGTTCTTTCAGGGCTACCAAAAAATTAAGCTGGTAGATGTACAGATAATAGATTTTCTCTATCCCGGTAAACATATTTTTCTCTAAAACATCAAATTTTACAGGATTTTGGTAGTATGAATACACGGTTTGTACTACTTTTTCACGGATTTGTCGTCTTCCTAACATTCAAAGAGCTTTTTTATGGGTGCAAAGATACAAAATTTAAAATTGATGAAATTCGTAATGTGATGACATTTTTGTAATTTTGTCAAACTATATGAAAGCGCTAAAAACCTTAAACCCTTATTTTTGGAAACACAAAATACTACTGTTTTGGGGGGTACTCTTTATCATTGCCAGTAATTTCTTCAATATATATAAGGTTCAGTTTGTAGGAAAATCCGTAGATGAACTTACCAAAAGTGGGAATCTGGGCTTTAACCAGCAGGTCTTAATCTATGTTGGAATTATTGTAGGATGTTCTCTTTTAACCGGATTTTTCACCTTTATGATGAGGCAGACTATCATTGTTGCTTCCAGAAGGATAGAATATGAGCTTAAAAATAAAATTTACCGACATTATCAGGATTTATCTTTAACAGATTATAAACAGACCACCATCGGAGACTTAATGAACAGATTGAGTGAAGATGTGGTGGCGGTAAGAATGTACCTTGGCCCCGGCGTGATGTATGTGGCCAACCTAATTGTCCTTGTAGTGATCACGGCTATTTATATGGTAAAAACGGATGCTTCCATGACCATGTGGACTTTACTTCCGCTTCCTATTTTATCTTATGCCATTTATAAAGTAAGTTCAATCATCAATAAAAAGTCGAAAATTATGCAGAAAAGCCAGTCTGCTATTTCAACTTTTGTCCAGGACAGCTTTTCCGGAATCCGTGTGGTAAAATTTTTCGCCAGAGAAAAATATATCGAAAAAAATTATGGAATCAAAGTTACTGACTATCAGAACAAGGCTTTGGATCTAGCCAAAACAGAGGCCTATTTTTTTACCATTATTCTTTTTGTAATCGGATTGCTAAATGTTGCTATCATCTGGATTGGCGGCGCTAAGTATATTGCGGGAGAATTAAGCATCGGTAAGATTGCAGATTTCTTTATGTATATCAACACCCTTATTTTTCCTTTCTCTATGGTAGGATGGGTAACTTCTGTGAATCAAAGAGCAGAAGCATCTATGCAGAGAATCAATGAATTTATGGATAAGAAATCTGAGATCGTTAACACTAATTTTGAGAATTATCCTATTAAAGGAGATATAGAGTTCAGAAATGTTTCTTATGTATATCCCAATACGGGAATCAAAGCCCTGGATAATTTAAGCTTTAAAGTAAAAGCGGGAGAATCTTTAGCGATTATGGGTAAAACCGGAAGCGGAAAATCAACGATTGCCTTACTTTTATGCAGACTGATAGATCCTAGTGAAGGAGAAATCCTAGTTGACGGTAAAAGCCTGAAAGATCATAATCTGGATAACTACAGAAACTTCATTGGATATATTCCACAGGAGAGCTATTTATTTTCTGATTCTATCGAAAATAACATTGGTTTTGCCATTGATCATCCTTCTCATGAGAAAGTGGTAGAGTATGCCCATATTGCAGATGTTCACAAAAATATTGTAGAGTTTAAAGATCAATATAAAACACTAGTAGGTGAACGCGGGGTCATGCTTTCGGGGGGACAAAAGCAAAGAATTTGTATCGCAAGAGCGTTAATAAAAGACCCTAATATCATTATTTTTGACGATTCGCTGTCGGCTTTAGACACTGAAACGGAGCAGAATATTCTGGAAAATATTGATAAAAAAATCAGTAATGCTACTTCCATAATTATCACACACAGAGAGTCTAGCGCTCAAAAAGCCCATCAAATTATCAACCTGACCGAAATTGCCAATTCTGTAACTGCATAGCCATTTCGTTCTCAATTGTTAAATAAATCATAAAAAAAATTTTGTGATTAAAAGAATTCTTTTATATTTGTTCTTAACAAGATTAAAAAATATCTAACAATGAGTGAATACAAGGAACGCCATGAAAATGAGATTTTCACGAAGGTGTTAAAAGCAGGGAGAAGAACTTATTTCTTTGATGTGCGCGAGACGAAAGCAGGAGATTATTATCTTACCATCACTGAGAGTAAGAAGAATTTCGGAGAGAATGGGGAAGCTACATTCGAGAAGCATAAAATTTACCTTTATAAGGAAGATTTTAAGAGTTTCCAGGAGATGTTTAATGAGTCCACAGATTTCATCATTAATGAAAAGGGTGAGGATGTAATTTCAGAAAAACATGACAAAGACTTCAAAAGCAGATCTTTCACGATTGATTCTGACGACGAAGTTTAATAAAAGAATATTCTAAAAACACAAGCATCTGAAAAAGATGCTTTTTTTATGGGCTGAAATCCGGCAGTTCAACCGGAATCTTTTAGTAATAATGATACTTTGTAACTGATTTATTACAAAAAAATGGGCTAAAGCCCGTTTCTATTGAATTTTATTTTAATATTTATATTTAAAATTCGTCATACTGATTTCCCTATCTTGCTGATATTATTTCTTTTGACTCTTTTTTAAATGCTGATTTCAGAAAGCTGAATAACACTTCCGGCTGCTCATTCTGACATGGATCTGATTGTTTACCGGCTGCAGGAGGATTTTTGACAACTTTCGCGGCTGAAAACATCACTATGCCACCATCTTTTCTAAGAGTAACCAGTTCATCATTTTTTGAACTTAGATCAAAGTTTCCAAAACACATAACATTGTTCTTGGTTTGCAATACTGGGAAGCTTTCAATTCCAATATTATCTAAAAACTTAATTCCATTTGATTCTTTCATTTTAAAAACTTTATAATCTCCATCAAAGTTTCTGTGAGCAATAATTTCATCTGCTCCATCTCCATCAAGATTTCCAACAGCTAATCCTTTCCAATCTGAAGCCGCGCCAAATCCTATAGATTTATCAATCAATGTCATTACTCCATTATCATCAATACTATATGCATATACACCATTCTGCATATAGTCATCAGCATCAATAAGCAATACAATTTCATCTTTACCAACGCCGTCAAGATTACCAGCCGCAACTGCTTTAATTTTAGAATTTGCAGGCAGATTGAGCTGATTAAAATAGACCAATTCAGGGTCAGTACCATTAAATTGATATACTCTTACTTCTTTATTATAATTTCGGACAGCAACAAAATCATCTTTCCCTCCACTGATAAAATTCCCGGCAGTAATTCCCACCCAATCTGACTCTGCTCCAAAACCTATAAATTTTGAATGCTCAACGATTTGGTTATTTTCAATTTTAAAAATATAAAAGCCATTCTTATTAAAATCAGTATGATCACTCAATGCAATAATTTCGCTTTTATTATCCCCAAAGAAATCACCAGCACCCAAGCCTTTCCAATTGTAGGAGCCATTATAGACTATGCTGTTTGTAACAGTACGGAAACTCTTACCATAAGGTTCCAGAGTACCTATCAACCCATCATAATTCCTGATTTTCACAAACTCATCGTCATCATCGTCATCAAAATTCCCCTTTGCAACACCTCTCCAATCAGAATCTTCTCCCCACAAATGATAAGTATTCACAGGTACTATAAAGTTTTCATAATTTGCTAAAAGCGCCAATGTCAAAGATGACCCTTCTACATTAATATGATCATAATAATTTTTTGCCGCTTGTAAGTCTGCAATTATCTGATATATTTTTTTATCATATTCCGAGGATAGATATAGCCACATGTAAGAAACGTATGAATCATATTTGGTATTAATATCCGTTGAAACATTATTTATAGTACTATATTTAATATTCCATTTTAACCCGTTATAATTCACTGCATCATTGATTGATAAAGGTCCCTGATAAATATCTTTTGTAAAACTTTTAACATATCTCTTCATATCTAAAGATGTATAAAGAGAATCGTTGGTGCTATTCTTTATATTATATTTAAAGCATTCATATGGAAAGCTCACCGTTAAGCCTGCGTGGGATATATCATCACGTAAATTAAAATGGTTCCAATATCTCCAAGTATATGACCCTAGATTACTGTTAACAGAGGTATTTAATTTTAAGAAATTAGCAATTTTATTAAGCTGTTTAAGATAATTTTGATCATCTGTTGCTTTATACATTTGTACCAAAACCCGTCCCATAGAGCTTTGCATATTAAAGGGAGCTATTACGCTTTTATAATTTATTGGAGGGTTATTGTTAGGATTAATAGAATCTCTTTCTTTATAATAACCTATACTATCATTAGGATTAGAATTATACTCCGTAAACCACTGGTCTTTATGATAAAGAAGCGTTTCTTTTACCTTTTGTTTAAGATCATCAGCAATATCTTTAAAAGTCATTCCATTATAACGACCACCTGATTGATATAATATATTTTGAATGCTACCATCATTTTTAACAATAGCTGCAAACTTAGCCATAGGATATGTAATATTAGCACTATGCACTAAATGAGAATAAGGCAACCCTATATCTGTTGTGGCATTGTAATGATTAGTGGACCATGCGGCACCTGAAACATGACGATAATCAAAAATCTGACTTAATCCCGGCACCTGACCTCTAAGATCATCTCTTCGATCAATCACATTTCCCATGCACTTAATTAAGGTTTTAGCATATTTTTCTTCTTTTGTCTTTTCATACATTAATACTAATGCTTCCATATGAGCAGGCACCCCCCAAGAAAACTCAGCCTGATCAGGGCTATCTGAATTACCTAATGATGTATCATAATGCTTCTCATCAAACATATTTTTATAGTAAGATTGAGCATAAAATGTTAGTACAAATAATAAAGTGAGAATTGTAAAGAATTTTTTCATCGTAATAGTTTTGGTTTTTGAGATAATTTAACGAGAATTACATCTCGTGATTTAGCTAAACAAATATAAAAGTTTCAGCCATCTAATCCATAAATTTATTTAAAAGGAGTAAAGAATACCATTTTTATGTGTCTGCTAAGAATATAAAACGTAATGCGTGAAAAATTTTGGAGAAAAAAGTAGAAAAAAGAAATTTTCAGCAGCTGCTGAAAATAGTACAAAATAAAAAAGTACACTTTCAAAAAGTGTACTTTCTTTGGGTGAATGATGGGTCTCGAACCCACGACCTTCGGAACCACAATCCGACGCTCTAACCAACTGAGCTACAATCACCGTTTTTCTGAGTGCAAATATAGGACATTTTCGTCAACTACCAAACAATTCCATCAAAATTTTTCAAAGAAATTAACTTCTCAGACGTAAAACCCTCAGCATAAGTAACTCCCGATAATCGCCCTAAATCCTGTGCGCGGTACGTCAAGCTTTCATAAAAGTCTTTTGTGGTAATCGGCGTCTCAGGTTCTTTAGAAGATGGGTCATAAAACTGAGTTTTATATGCCATGCAGGCTTCAAGCTTGGTATTAAGATGTTCTGAGATGTCAATTACAAATTCAGGTTTAATATCTTTCCACTGAATATAATGAAATACATGTTTAGGTCTCCACACTTCCTGAGGTTCTCCTTCTAATACAGTCTCAATTTTTCTCAGTCCGGATAAAAAGCACGCATCCGATACTAATTTCGCTCCTTTCGCATGATCGGGATGTCTATCATCAATAGCATTGGCCAAAACGATTTCCGGCCTGTATTTGCGGATCATTTTCACAATCCTCATCTGGTATTCTTCCGAATTTACCAAAAAGCCATCCTTCATTCCAAGGTTCTCTCGTGCGGAAAGCCCTAAAATTTTGGCGGCATCTGCTGCTTCAGCTTTTCTGGTTTCATCGGTCCCCCTTGTTCCGAGTTCTCCTTTTGTAAGATCTACAACAACACATTTTTTTCCTTCAGAAACCATTTTAGCAATAGTTCCGCCACATCCAAGTTCTACATCGTCAGGGTGTGCACCAAAAGCAAGTATATCAGTTTTCATATATTCAAAGATAGGGTTTAAAATAAAAACTTCCCAAACATTATGAATGGGAAGTTTTAATAGCTATAATTTAAATTTTAAATTATTTATTGATTTCAGCATTTAATTTTACAGCATCCTGATAAGTAGGATCCAGCTGTAAAGACTTAGCTACATAATCTTTTGCTTTTGCAACATCAGAATCTTTACTCATATAAGCTACGGCAAAGTAAGCATACGCAAGAGTCTGCTTGTTCGCTTCCTGGTCAGCAGGTTTTACTGTACTGATGAATTTCTCATAAGCAATTTTTGCAGCATCATTATTTCCTGCCTGCTGGTAAGAATACCCCTGGCTGTAATACGCCGGTGCCCAGTCAGGAAGAAGTGCAGACATTTTCTGCCAAGTAAGGATAGCTCCGTTCCAGTTTTTAGCATCTTGGTAAGCTGTTGCCAGCTTAAACAGAGCATCAGAGTCCTGGCTGTTAGCCGCTACTTGTTTTTTCAATGCTTCAATAGTAGGGTTAGTTGGTCCTTTATCAGCCTCAGCTTGTGAAGCACCTCCACCACCTGCGATGTTAGCCAATTCAAGATCCCACTTCATTGTTTCATCTTTTGCAGCTTTTGCAATACCCACTTTTTGCTGAGCTTCAGCCATTAAAGCAGATTTTTTAGCAGCATCCTTTTCATCTTTTGCTAAACCAGCAGCAATAAGTCCCTGTAAACCTTGGTCAGCAGGTAATACTCTTGTCTTCTCAGCCTGAGAAACGAAAGTATCCATATTTTGTTTAGCATCTGCATAATTTTTATCTGCATATGCATTGTAAGCTCTTAACTTGAACTTAATAGGATCATCGATTTTATCAAAAATCTTATCTAATACCATTTTAGAATTTGCATAATCTTCATTTGTGAAGTATAATTTTGCAATTTCTAATTGAGTATATGGATCTTCATCAGCATATTTGGTATAGTTGATAAGATCTTGTGTAGCTTTTGCGTTCTGTTGGTATCTAATATCGTAACCAGCTAATGCCTTATATGCAGGAGCATAAGTAGGGTCTACAGCAATTGCTTTATCAACACTTTCTTTGGCTTTTTGCCATACTTGTGCAGCCATCCATAAAGTAGCCATTCTTGTGTAAACGGAAGCTTTATTTTTAGCTACAGGTAAAGCCTTGTCGTAAGCCGACATTGCTTCTCCAGGAGATCTTTTCAATCTGTAAGCATCTCCTAATGTATAATAATAATGTGCAGGAACTCCTTTTTTCTCAGCTTTCTCAATAGCTTTAGTCAAAAACTGGATAGCCAGATCCGGTGAATTGTTTTTCTCAAATAAAGTTAAAGCTTCTGCAGCTCTGAACAGAACTTCAGCATCTTTTTCTCTGGAATCAGTAACTACTTTTTGAATTTCAGCAACAGCATTTTTATCACCCTTACCTAATTTAACTGCAGCTAAACCAATTTTATTCAGATAGCTTTTACCGTCAGCAGCCAGTCCTTTGTTGAAACTTTCAATCGCCTTAGCATAATCCGGTTCTCCTTGTCTTAAGAAAGTATTTCCTAAATAGAAGTAGTTTTCAGCTGTAGGCTCTTTAGCGATCATTTCAGTGAAGTTTGTTTTTGCCTGCGCAAATTTATCACTGTCTATACTGTTAATACCATCCTGCAATGTCTGTGCAGAGGCAAAACCGGTAAAAAATACCACGGCTGCTCCAAAAGCAATCTTCTTTACATTCATATTCATTATATCTTTCATTTTATATTTTCTAATAATTGAGTTATATTCTACACAATTTTCAGACCAAATCAATATTTTTAATAGGGATAAATTGTGAATTTAATTTTTTTTAACGCATTTGCACTTCTCTTTTATACAGGTTATAAGGCTGCAAGCCTTCTTTCTGTACAATTTTCTGACCTAAATGGGTACACGAAAATCTTATAAATCCATTGGCAATATTAAAATTACCTTCGTTAATAAGAAAATACAGTACTCTTGTAAACGGATATTCCATAGTACGTAGTCCTTCAAAATCTGCATTATATGATTTCCCTTTATCTACTACAGGAAGCACCTTTACCATTTCTCTCAATTTTTCTGAAGTTTTATCATAAGGACGGCTAAAAGTATTAAGCCCAATAACCCCTATTTTATCAGGATATTTTCCTAATTCCTCTATAATCTTCTGATTTCCCGGAATAATGGAAAATTTCAGGTCTTTTGGCTGTTTTTTAAATTTTCCAGCGACAAAATTCAGATTACTGGAATTAGTTCCATCAAAGATAAATTCCTTTTTATCAGATATCAGCCCGTTATTGATTTCCTCCATGGAGATACTTTCTTTCGGTGAATCTTTAGGAACAACAAAAACTACTGCATCTGCAGCAAATTTAGCAGGAAGAAACTTCAAATCTGTTCTTTCCTCATATGTTTTTATTTCTTCAGGATTAAGATTTCTGGACATCACAATCACCTTGGCATTTCCTTTCAGAAGATCAAGAAGTCCTAAATCTTCTTTCTTGGTTTCTACTTTAATGTGTGTTTCAGGATAATTGATCATATAGCCTTCGGCTAATGCTTCTGTAACGCTTTGAAAAGATTCGTCAGTATAAATTGTAAGATCACCTTTGTGATAGGAAGGAGTATTTTTCTCCTTTTTACAGCCAGCCAGTATTATGCTTAACACAAAAATTACTGCAAGCTTGAAACTATTCTTCATTTCTCGATTTTTTAATTCTTGAGATTGCTCTGTAAATTCTGAAAATACCATAAATAACCAGTACTACTCCTAATGCATAGGCAACAGCAGGCTCTAAAATAGTAAAGAAGAATTTATAGACAATCACTACAATTCCTAAAACGATATAAAACAATCCCGTAACCAGGGATAACCAATTGAACATCATGTAACAAAAATACCAAAAAAAATAAAAAGAGAAGCATATGCTTCTCTTTTTATTTATATTTTGAATAAATAAGTCTTATTCAAAGTTCATCGTAAATGGTACGCTATAGTAAGACCTAACGCTCTCCCCGTTTCTTTTCGCAGGAGTCCATTTTTTAAGTTTCTTAACTACACGTACAGCTTCACTGTTGAAGTCAGCATTTGGAGATTTCTCTTCAATGGTAACCGCAGATACAGTTCCGTCTTTTTCTACAACGAACTTAAGCTTAGCTTTAAGTGTTCCTTCACCTCCTTCCATCAAAGATGTATCGAAGTTATCTCCCAAGAACTTTCTTAATGCTCCCATACCTCCAGGATATTCTGCAGACTGGTCAACATCTTTATAGATCTCGTTCGGGTTGTTCGCTTTCACTTCTACTGTACTAGCTTTAGTACCTGTAGATGGTGGCGGCGGTGGTGGTGTATAAGCCGGAGCTTTTACCCCCTCCTGATTATTCAAACCAGTTGTAGTTTCCAACTGCTTAGAAATCGGCGGTGGTGGTGTTTCAATTTTCGGAGCTTTTACAGGCTCTGGAACCACGTTCTGAATCACTTCGATTTTCTCTTCCTCTTTTGGAGGCGGAGGTGGTGGTGGTTCTTCTTCTTTAGGCTGCTCGATAATCGGTTCTTCCTCGATAATATCTACCAGATCTGCCTTTACTTCTTGTTTAGGAGGAGCTGTAAGATTTTTAATCGTAAGATAGATGAACGGAGACAAAGCTGCCAAAAGGAATAATGCTGTTCCGATGATAAAAGACTTAGTTAAAAGTCTCGGATACTGATGTCTAAGATCATAGGCACCATATTCCTTGTTTCTATTTTCAAATACGATCTCGTCTAAAGTAAGATTCTGACCGTATACATTTTCATCTGCCATAGATTAGATATACAATTTTATGGTTAAATTACTTTGTAGCAGCCGGTGCAGCAGCACCTCCTACTTTTTTCTCGTAAATCGCTTTTTCCCAAGGCTTGATATCAGTAACCCCGTACTGCTCACTTTTGGTAATTGCCATTTCATCAAGAATATCAACAAAGTTCTTATATATAGCATCATCAGTTGGCTTAATGATCACGGTAAATTTACTTTGATCTGCAGCTCTAGATTTTGCCTGCTGAATTACTTTTCTAATTCCTTCTCTATCAAGAGTAGTTTCCATAAGAGTCTGGTCATTCAAGGAAGTTGCATCCTGCTGGTGCCAAAACACTCTGTTATTTTTTCCTAATAAGATAGAAATTGAGTTCGAAAGTTTAATTTCTGTTGGAGGTGGTTTTTTTGTTTCATCTTTCGGTTTAGCCGGAAGACCCAAATCCATAACGTTCGGTTTACTGAACGTAGTTGTGAACATAAAGAAGGTAATCAATAGAAAACCCAAGTCCACCATCGGAGTCATATCGACTCTGGTACTTTGCTTCTTGGAACGGACCTTGCCGCCCTTGCCGCCTTTCTCTTGTACTTGTACTTCTGCCATTTCTATCGATATTATTCGTTAGGTTTACCTTCTTGTGATGTAATCAACCAAAATTTAAGAAAATCAATATCTCTTAAACCCTCAAATAGACTTTTAACTTTAGGATACTGCGTTGTAACGTCACCTTTAATAGCTAACTTGTAGTCAGGGTTAACGCTCAAACTTTCTTTTACCCAATCAATTAATTGTTTATTTGTACTGTCCATAGGAATTCCTGTAGGACTCTTATAATTTTTCTGCTCATCTGCAGGCATATCCAAATAACCTTTAAGCTGGTTCATTGGAACTCCAATTGCCTGAACTTTCTGGAAAGCTGCTTTTTGGTTGTTGTCAAAAGTAACGCCGTACTTTTGTCCCATTTTTTCCAAAAGAGCAAGTCTTTCTGATGCATTGTCTACTGGCTGGAAATAGAATTTTCCGTCCGGAGTAGCATTGATAGTCATTAAACTAGCATCAGGAAGCAATTTTTCCGAAATTGAAGATGGCGGTTTGATCTGCTCCACGTCAGGTTTTTTAAACTGAGTGGTCAAGATAAAGAACGTAAGGAGTAGGAACGCAACGTCACACATTGCAGTCATGTCCGTAATTACTCCATGTCTTTTTGGTTTGACTCTCGCCATTATTATAAAATATTTTTAATTAAACTTCTTTTAATTGCTAATGCAAATATCTTGCTAATTCTTAGTTGAATTCAGCGAAAGATTGTTGGATACTCATAGAGATCTCATCGATCTTGTAAGTTAATCCGTCAATTTTAGATGTAAAGAAGTTATAAAGGATAATAGCGATTGCTGAAGTACCAATACCTAATGCCGTGTTGATCAAGGCTTCAGAGATACCAGTAGATAGAGCAGCAGCATCCGGAGTACCTCCTCCTGAACCTAATGCGAAGAACGCCTTGATCATCCCGATTACCGTTCCAAGTAGTGCTACTAATGTTGCAACAGTACCTAAAGTAGAAAGGATCATCATGTTTTTCTCAAGCATTGGCATCTCAAGAGTAGTAGCTTCTTCGATAGCTTTGTTAAGCGCTACCATTTTCTGCTCCTTATTTAATGTAGTATCGTGAGAAAGTGCTTTGTAAGTAGTAAGACCTTCTTTTACTACGTTACCAACAGAACCTTGTTGTCTGTCACACTCTTCGATAGCTTCGTCAATTTTGTTTTGGTTAAGTAAGCTTCTTACTTGTACAACGAAGTTGTCTAAGTTTCCTTTTCCAGCTGCTTTACCAAGAACGAAATATCTTTCAAAAGAGAAAACGATTACCGTAATCATGAAAGTAATCAAGATTGGTACAATAACCCCTCCTTTGTAGATAATACCTAAAAACGATTCTGGGTGAATGTCTTTTCCTTCAACACTTGAAAAAGCTACAGAACCACTTCCTAGTTTGTCTGCATCTTTAAAGTTTCCTGGGCTCCCAAGAACGAATAAATAAATACATACTCCTATAATAAATAGAATAGGAATAATAACAGCTGGATTTAAACCTCCTGCCTTTCTAGCAACTACTTGCTCATCATTTTTTGAAACATTCATTTCCATATTTAACTAAATTATATTGTTTTAAAATTTTACAGGGTGTAAATTAAAGGCAAAATTAATTAAAATGCAAGAGTCTTAATTAAACATTTTGCTTTTTTTTGATAAAGAAAATTTAATACGATTTCGAAATAATAATTATTTTAAATTATTTTATTTATTTTATCCAAATTTAACATTTGAATTAAAAAATCATAAAAATAAGACACCCATTTTTTTTAATTTCCCAATGTTAATTTTTTTTTAAATTACGATATTCACAATACGGTGAGGGACTACAATGATTTTTTTAGGGGTTTTACCTTCCAAAATTTGTTGCATTTTCTCATTAGAAATCACCAAATCTTCTACTTCCTTGGCAGATAATTGAGCGGAAAGTGAAATTTTGAACTTCATTTTACCGTTTACGCTTACCGGATACTCAATTTCGTCTTCAACCAGATAATCCTCATTCAATGCCGGGAATTTTTCAAATTCTATCGATGTACCGTGCCCTAATAAACTCCACAATTCTTCACAGATGTGAGGAGCATACGGAGAAATGATAACGGCTAGCGGCTCTAAAATATTGCGCTTGCTGCATTTTATTTTCTGCAGCTCGTTCACAGCGATCATAAAGGATGATACTGAAGTATTGAAAGAGAAATTTTCAATATCATAAACTACCTTCTTTATTAAGGTATGCAAAACTTTGTGTTCTGCTTTTGTAGGTTCTTCGTCTGAAACTTCAAATACTTCCCCATTGAAATACAGGTTCCAGAATTTTTTAAGGAAACCATATACTCCGCTTAATCCCTGTGTATTCCAAGGCTTAGATTGTTCTAATGGTCCCAGGAACATTTCATATAGTCTTAAACCGTCGGCTCCGTATTCATCACAGATATCATCAGGGTTTACTACATTATATTTTGACTTGGACATTTTTTCTACTTCACGGTCTGTGATGTATTTTCCGTCTTCCAGAATAAATTCTGCATTAGCATAATCAGGTCTCCATGCTTTGAAGGCTTCAGTATCCAATTCGTCAGAGGTACCTTTTAATAAGGATACGTCTACGTGGATCTGCTGAGTCTGGTAGTCTTTTGCTAAATTTTTAGATACATATTGATTAGTCCCGTCAATTCTGTATACAAATGCGCTCATCCCTAAGATCATCCCCTGGTTAATCAATTTCTGGAATGGCTCATCATGGCTGATATATCCTCTGTCTTTTAAGAACATGTTCCAGAAACGGGAATATAATAAATGGCCGGTTGCATGCTCGCTTCCTCCTATATATAAGTCTACCTGTCCCCAATAATCTGCCAGTTCTTTTTTAACAAAAGTTTCTTCATCATTAGGATCCATATATCTAAGGAAGTACCATGAGCTTCCTGCCCAACCCGGCATTGTAGATAATTCTAACGGGAAAATGGTTATATCATCAATAAGATCTGTAGCCACTACTTTCTGGTTGGTTTCATCCCAGGCAAATTCTTTTGCGTTTCCTAATGGCGGATCTCCGTCTTCTGTAGGTAAATATTTTTCAACTTCAGGAAGTTCTAACGGTAAAGCGGATGTTGGCAATGTGTAGGGCATCCCATCCTTATAATATATAGGAACTGGTTCTCCCCAATAACGCTGTCTTGAGAAAATAGCATCACGCTGTCTGTAGTTTGTAGTTCCATGACCGATTTCTTTTGCTTCGATCTCGGAAATCATTTTTGCTTTTGCTTCATTATAATGTAATCCGTTTAAGAAATCAGAATTTACACAAACGGAATCTTTGGAATCAAAAGATTTTTCCTGAACGTCTTCTTCAGTTTCTACCACTTTCTTGATTTCAAGATTAAATTTCTTCGCAAACCTGTGATCACGCTCATCGTGTGCAGGAACTGCCATAACCGCCCCTGTTCCATATCCCATCAATACATAATCGGAAATATAGATCGGCATTTTTTCATTGCTGAACGGATTGATGGCATAACTTCCGGTGAAAGCCCCACTTACGTTTTTCACGTCAGACATTCTGTCTCTCTCCGTTTTTTTGGAAGTTTCTTCAATATAAGTATCTACTTCTGCTTTTTGTGCAGCAGTAGTAATGGTTTCCACCAAAGGATTTTCCGGAGCCAGCACCATAAAGGTAGCTCCAAAGATGGTATCAGGTCTTGTCGTAAACACCTCAACCGTTTCGTCATAGCCTTCTACTTTGAACTGAACCTGCGCTCCCTGAGATTTTCCGATCCAGTGGTCCTGAGAATCTTTCAACGGCTGTGGCCAGTCTAATGTATTTAATCCCTGTAATAATCTTTCAGAGTATGCAGAAATCCTCATACTCCACTGCATCATTTTCTTTTGGAATACCGGGAATCCTCCTCTTTCGGATTTTCCATCTTTCACTTCATCATTAGCCAATACAGTTCCTAATGCAGGGCACCAATTCACCGTGGTTTCTGCTCTGTAAGCAAGACGGTAGTTTAACAGGATATCTTCTTTATCAATATCGGAAGCATTCTTCCACTCTTCTGCAGTAAAGTTTAATTCATCATTCTGATTGGCATTTAAACCTTCTGTCCCTTTTTCTTCAAAATGCTGAATCAATGAATCAATAGATTCTGCCTTATCCGTATTTTTATTATACCAGGAGTGGTACAACTGGATGAAAATCCACTGCGTCCATTTATAATAAGAAGCGTCTGAAGTTCTTACTTCTCTGCTCCAGTCGAATGAGAAGCCAATTTTTTTCAGCTGCTCTTCGTATCTGTTGATATTCTGTTCCGTCGTAATCGCCGGATGCTGTCCTGTCTGAATAGCATATTGCTCAGCAGGAAGTCCAAAGCTGTCATATCCTACCGGGTGGAGTACATTAAACCCCTGGTGTCTTTTGTATCTCGCATAGATATCCGATGCAATATATCCCAGCGGGTGACCTACGTGAAGTCCTGCTCCTGATGGATACGGAAACATATCGAGTACATAAAACTTAGGTTTGTCTGTGTTATTAGAGGTTTTATAGGTTTGATTTTCCTCCCAGTATTTCTGCCACTTTTTTTCTATCTGCTGATGATCGTAAAACACTTTATATATATGTTATATGTTAGACTGAATTATTTTTCTTTTTGACAAGATTCACAAAAATAATGATTTTAAAGGAAATAGAAATTTAATTTATGATGAATTGCCATTCTCTGCTCAATAAAAAAATCCCATCCGGAGATGAGATCTGTTTATATCCTGAAGTATATACTATTATTGACTAACTCTTTTGAACGTATAAGTTCTTGTCTGAAATACAGTAGGATCCTGAGTCTCTTCTCTTATTGCAAGATTGAGCGTTGTATTATCCAACGTAATAATCTTTGCATTCTGCGGCTCTACGACTCCCTGAATTTTCATCTGCACATCTTTTCCTTCCTTATTATAGGTATAGTTGAATTTTATTTCTGAAAGAATAGCACACTGGCCGGGTGTAGCAGTATCGCCCCAGTTTGTTTTTCCTCCTTTGGAATCAGGGCTGAACCACCATCTGGTCTGCTTCTGGCAATCCGTGTAAGTAATCGTGTTAGAAACCGGATCTTCACCAGTCTCAACAGTAGTAACCACTTCTTTCAATGGCTGCCAGGTCCCAACTAGAGGAGCTTCAAGAACAGTATCATTGTTATCACTACATCCTGTAGCGGCAAACAATGACAAACCTGCAAATAGTAATGCTAATTTCTTCATAGATCAATTTTTTCAAGCGCTAAAATTATAATTTTTTTGATTTATATTACTATTTTTTATGAAAAATTATTTCATTGACCTTTATTTATATATATTTTAAAACAGCCAGACCTCATTTTCCCTTTATTTAACAAATAATGAATAAATTGACACCATTCATTTTATTAAAAAAGTTATTTTTGTAAGAAAGAAAAATACAAATGCAGGATATTACGAAAAACAATTTTGACTTTATACGGGTTCTCCTTGCCTTTATTGTCTTTCTTGGACATCTTGGTACCCTCAGCGCATCTCCTGATCTCAGGATTTTTGAACACAGCCCTATAGAAATTGCCGTTTTCGGTTTCTTTGCAGTGAGTGGATTTCTTATTGCAAGGAGCTATGACAGGTCTTCAAGCCTGAAAAGTTATTTAAAAAAGAGAATCAAAAGAATTGTTCCCGCTTATTTATTGGTTATTTTTTTATGTGCGATTTTATTAAGCTTGGTAAGTACGTATTCTTTCACAGAATATTTCAGTAATACACAAGTTTACAAATACCTTTTTTGGAATTCATTATTTTTAAATTTTAAAGCACCCTGGCTCCCCGGAGTTTTTGGAAACCAAGCAGTGAATGGTGCCCTATGGACACTGAAAATAGAAATGTGCTACTATTTTGCGGTTCCTTTGTTGTTTTTACTTTTCGGAAAGAATAATAAGTACAGAAATATAAGCTTGGTTATTTTGTACTTCTTGTCGCTTATTTATCTCAATTATTTTGAATCTTTACATAAAATTTCAGTTGCCAAGCAGCTTCCCGGAACATTATCCTATTTTATCCCCGGAATGTTGATTTACTTTAATTTTGATAAATTCATCCAACATAAAAATATAATTTTCATCATTGCTCTCGCCACTGTTTGGATTGATTTATATTTAAAAATTCAGCTTTTTTCTCCGATGATGATCGGCGTTATCGTCATGTATATTGCCTATTCATTTAAATTCTTAAATAATTTCGGAAAATATGGTGATTTCACCTACGGAATCTACATTTTCCATTTTCCTATTATCAGAACTTTCCAGACATTAGGATTGTTTGAAGATTACAATCCATTTGTAATGGCTTTGGTATGTATGTTGGTGGTTATTGCGGTAGGTGTAAGCTCCTGGCATTTTTATGAAAAAAGATTTTTATAATTTTACAATTCAAAAAGCATAAATGAAAGATCTTGTTTCCATTATCACTCCCTGTTATAATTCTGCAGAATTTATTGAGGAAACCATACAGTCTGTTCTTAACCAAACCTACGAAAACTGGGAATGGCTGATCACGGATGACCTTTCCAAAGATAATACTGTTGAGATCATCAGAAAATATAATGATCCCAGAATAAAACTGCGGGTACTGGAGAAAAACGGAGGTGCAGGAAATGCAAGAAACAACGGGCTGGAAAGAGCACAGGGAAGATATATCGCTTTTCTGGATTCTGATGATTATTGGTATCCGGAATATCTTGAAACCATGACGGATTATATGAAGGAGCACAATGCAGAACTCGTATACTGTAACTATTCAAGGTGTGATGAACAGCTTCAGCCTATCCTGAAAGATTTTCTGGCGGATAAGGTAGTTACATTCTCCAATCTGCTGAAAACCTGCCGTCTTGCTCCCGTCTCCACAATGTATGACACCCAAAGGGTTGGAAAATTTCTGTTTCCTGTAAAAAGCAAACGTGAAGATCATGTGATGTGGCTGAATCTTTTAAAAGTAATTCCTGAAGGGATTCCTGTAAAAAAGACGATGGCTAAATACAGAATGCGTGAAAACAGTGTTTCCAGAAAGAAAAAAAATATTATTAAAGACCAATATCTTGTTTATAAAGATTTCATGGGATTCTCAACAGTAAAATCGCTGTATTATACCGCTAACTGGGCATTAAACGGATTCCTGAAATATTCAAAAATTTTTAATTAATGGAATATTCTAAAGAGTTCAAAGCTGCTCTGAGTGCTTTTTCAGGTTCCGATAAAGACAAGCTTATTTTCAGACTCCTGAGAAAAGATAAATTATTATCTAAAAAGCTTTACTTTGAACTGATTGATCCGGAAACCACGGATGACAAAAGAAATTCTATGGAAGAACATGTGGAGGAACAGGTACTTCTGGCTTCAAAATATGTGGGTAATGCCAAATATTTCCTGTCTACTGTTCGAAAAATAAGTGCAGAAATCACCGAACACGTAAAAATCACTACTGATAAATTCGGGGAAGTTTCACTGAATCTTCTTCTCGTTAACAAAATATTGGAAAGCAACAGCGACCTCAGCAGACAAAGGTTTGACAACGTGTACAAGCTTTACATTTATATTATCAATAAAGTCTTCAAATCTCTGACTCTTATAAAAAAGCTGGATGAAGATTACTGGATGGAGATTGATGAATACCTTAATGAAACTTTAGATAAAATTTTAGAAAATCATTACCTGCAAAAACTGTGTATCAATAATGGTCTGGATTTCAATTGGTTTAAATGTGAGAAAGTTCCTGAAAATATTGACCAGATCATGAAGGATATTAAAAGCCAGGGATTCTTAAGATAAAATTTTCTGAAGAATCATTTTGGTAGAATCGGGTTTCCCATCTACAAATTCTTTTGCATTTTGAGATATTTCTGTAAGCTCTTCTCTATTATCTTCATTCAAGAGAAATAAAACAAATTCTGCAGCTGTATATTCGTCAGGAAACGACTTCCCGCCATTCGCTGAGATCAGATCGTCAGCTTCCGGGTTTTTTTTGTAATGATTCCCAAAAATTACAGGAACACCAAAAGTTGCCGCTTCCAGAATATTGTGTAGGCCGGCATCATGAAACCCTCCTCCTACAACGGCTGCATCTGCATAAGAGTATAGTTTTGACAGCAGCCCAATACTATCTATAATTAATATTTGGCCTCCAGGCTTTGCTGCCTGATTTTTTTGTATCTCGCTGTACAATAATGCATTTGGAAATATACCTTTCAAATGCCCTACTCTTTTCAGATCATGAGGTGCAATGATAAGTTTTACCGTATTATTTTTATGAGAAACCACTTCGGCAATTTTTTCTTCAGCATGCCATGAACTTCCGAAAACAACCGTTTTATTTTGACCTTTGAAATCTGTAATAAAATCTACGTGATTATTCCTTTCACGAAGCTGTTTTACCCTGTCAAATCTTGTATCTCCCGTTACAGAAGACTTTACCAGCCCTACACTTTTTGCCAGAGCCAATGAAAACTGAGTCTGGTGGAAAAACCAATCTACATCCTTCTGAAGCTGCCTTACAAACCATTTTCCATAGGAAGTAAAGAAAGACTGCCTCTCATAGAACAATGCAGAGATAACATAGATTTTTGTTCCCTGATTTTTTAACTCAGCAAGGAGATTGTACCAGTAATCGTATTTAACCGTAAAAAATAGTTCAGTATTAAATTGAGCTATAAATTCTTTTACAGTGCTTTTTTTATCAAATGGCAGATAACAGATAACATCTGCAATATGTTTCTTTTTAACCACATTCTCATATCCTGACGGAGAAAAAAAGGTTACCAGTACTTTGTGCTGAGGGAAATTTTCCTTAAGCTTTTCCAATACAGGCAATCCCTGCTCATACTCGCCCAAACTTGCAGCATGCATCCAGATTACTTTATCCGTCTTCGAAAATGCTGACTTCACTTTGTCCAAAGACTGTTTTCTCCCTTCAACACCTTTTTTAGTTTTATCATTAATCAATGCAAAAACTTTCATTCCAAAAGTCAGAAGGCTGATAAATATATTGTAGAGAAAAGCCATTTTAATTATTCTTTAATTTCAATTCTGTCATACTCCGCCGGGGGATTTGATATGACTAAAAATTCAATTTCTTCATCAGATTCATTGGAGATAAAATGTTTTGACCCGGGTTCAATGGAAACGGATTCCCCTTTCTGAACCAAAAATTTCTCTTCATTGATGTACAATACCGCTTCTCCTTTCAGAATATAAAAAAACTGCTCTGCCACCTTGTGAAAGTGTAGCTTTTCTGAAGTTCCTGCAGGCATCTTTTCCTGCTTTACAGATAAGTTCCCGGTATTTTTCAGGATCCAGCTGTCACAATGATCTCCCCAGGTATAGTGTTCTGAATTATTTTTAGAATGTATCATTTGAATAGATGAGTAATGAAAAGCAATAGAGGAACAAACAGCACAACGGATAAAAAAATGGAAGCAAATGAAATCCTGGGCTTCGCCTGATCATCAACTGCATATCTGAATATATAGTCCTGGATATTCGTAAAAATAACTGCCAGTATCACAAAAAGAATTCTTAATCCGGTTTTCATAACTAAAAACTGAGCATTCATATTCTGTTCTGTAATTTCTACGGGGAAATTAGTATCTTCAGGATGCCTCATACCATAAACGAATAGCGCATATAATCCCAAAGCCAGTACAGGCATCAGAAATGCGTACATTCTTCCACCAAATCCATCAGCTTTTCCTTCCATATCAAAATGCACAGGAATTCTCTCTGGCAGGGTGTTATAGTTTTTTAAGGTAAACCACCACAGAAAAACCACCCATCCAAAATTAAAAATATCAAAAATTGTAAAGAGAATATTTTCCATTTCAGAGGAGACTAATCATGATTAAATTACACTTTTCAGCACTCTCAGTTTATGAGTATGCTTATTCATTTCTTTATTGAAAATTCCAGTGGAATCCAGGGTATCAATTCTCACCTTCCCGGAGGCATGGATAATTTTTTGATTGTCCAGCATAATTCCGACATGGATAATTTTTCCTTCTGCATTTTCAAAGAAGGCAAGGTCTCCAGGCTGTGTTTCTTCTACAAAAGTTAGTGGTTCTCCTACTTCAGCCTGTTGTGAGGCATCTCTGGGTATTTTTATATTATGGATTTTATAAACCAATTGGGTAAATCCGGAGCAGTCTACTGCAAAAAAACTTTTGCCTCCCCAAAGATAAGGTACGTTCAGGAATTCTTTTGCGGTCAGTGCAATACTTTCGCGTACATCATGACTTCTTCTTGAAGCCACTACCGGAAACTCTACTTCTGAGCCCATAGACAGTAAAGTCTTACCATCATTCATTAATACGGAAGAGAAATCTTCAGTAACGACAGTCACTTTTCTATTGGCAAGTTCTTCATCTGTCATCGGTTTTAGCTGTTTGGCGTCCATCCATCCTTCATAGCCATCATAGTGCATTTTTATTTTGGTCCAGTTTTTATCCACTTCCAAAATATCTGCACTTTCTCCGAACAATATTTCCGTAACAATTTCAGCTCTGTCAGAATTCTCTGCACGAACCGGCGCTACTGTAACAATACAAATTCCTTTATTCATTAACTCTCAATTTAAAGATTGAATAATTTAAAGAAAAAATACGAACTGTATCCTCTTTAACTATTTTAATCTTTGGATATTTAATTACTTTCTGCGAAGAAAGTTGACTCCATCACGCAAAGGTAAAATAAGATTTTCAAAATCTTCATCTTTTGCCGCTAAATCATTTAATTCCTGGATAGACTGCGTAGATTTCAGCTTTGGATTTTCTTCCAACACCTTTCCGTACCACAAAACATTATCAAACAGGATTACTGTACCTGATTTTGTATGGGGTTTGATAAGTTTGAAATATTCAGCATAATTTTCTTTATCGGCATCTACAAAAATCAGGTCAAAAAATTCATCCGTTTCCTGCAAAAATTCTTTGGCATCCTGAAGTTTAAAATCTATCTGACCGGCATATTCACTTGACTCAAAGTATTTTTTAGGGAGATAAGCGAGATCTTCATTCACATCCAGAGTAGTAATTTTCCCGTCTTTTGCCAGACCTGACGCAAGACATAAGGTTGCATATCCTGTAAATGTACCTATTTCAAGGATACTTTTCGGCTGCATCATCTGGGAAATAATCGTCAATAATCTTCCTTGCTGATATCCGGAAATCATATGAGGTTGTGTTGTCTTCTGGTAGGTCTCTCTTCTCAGTTTTTTCAAAATGTCGGATTCCGAAGAAGCATGTGCTTCCAAATATCTGTCCATCTCAGGATTCTTTTCTTCAAAAAAACTCATATAATTTTAATTTAAACAAATTTAAGGATTTTAAAGCTACTTTTTAAATTCAAAAAGAAGATACAAAAAAAGAGAGAAATAAATCCCTCTTGCTTTATGTACTTAGCTTTAAAAGTTTGTTATAAAGCTACACAATATTGTCCTCTTGAGGCACATACCCATCCCGGACAGCAGTCGGTGGTTCTTTGACAGATGATCTGTGGGTTACAATCCATAACTGCTCCCTGTACATTTTTCATTGCTCCTCTTGAAAGTTTTTTCAAATTTTTCATAATTATTTTAGTTTAGTATTAAATTCCTACTCTTTAGATTTTCGGACACCTCTTTATTATTTCCTTATATAGAGATTTAAATATACATATTATTTTGTTAACCAAACAATTAGATTGAAATAATTTATTTATCACAATTAAGTCATCATTTATTTCAGTGAAATCCCCATATAAAATACCGGGAAAATACGGATGTTATTTTATGGTATTAGTTTTAAGTTTGCAAAGAGAATAAGGGGTAAAAACACTAAGAGAAACAAGATGATTGCAGGAGAGACACAAACTAACCATGAGAATCACAAAAAAGTTGTACTGAAAAGTAGAGCTGATTCTTCTGCAGCAAAAGCTAAGACAGAAATATCCACTTCATTTTTGCAACGAATTATTTCGCACCTGAAAAAGGAAGAATTAATTTGATTAAAAAATCCCGACCACCTTCGGGATTTTTTTGTTTTAAAATATATCTATTCATATCCAGGAAATATCATAAAAAACAAATCCCGAATTGCTCCGGGATTTATTATTATGTATGGTTTTGTGATTATTTTTTAGGAGTGATATCCATCAGCTTCATAAACTCATCAAGTTTAGGCATAATGATGATTTCCGTTCTTCTGTTTTCTGATCTTCCTGAAACGCTCATGTTAGTAGCTTTAGGATTATACTCAGAACGTCCTCCAGCAGTAATTCTCGCCGGATCTACACCAAACTGGGTTTGAAGAACTTTCGCAACAGAGGTACCTCTTAATGCAGAAAGATCCCAGTTATCTCTTGGAAGATTCGGAGAATTTAACGGAGCATTATCCGTATTACCTTCGATTAATACAGAGTATTTATCATAATCATTGATCACCTTAGCTACTTTACCCAGCACTTCCTGAGCGGCAGGTAAAATATTGTAATCTCCTGTTTTGTATAACATTTTATCAGAAAGAGAGATCATCACTACTCCTTTCAGTACTTTTACCTGTACATCTTCATCTGATACATTATCCAAAGATCTCTTCAGTTTGTTAGACAATGCAAGGTTCAGGCTGTCATTTTTAGCATTGCTGGAGATCAGCTGCTTGATATAAGAGTTAGAAGCATTAATTTCACCTACCAGTTTATCAATGTTAGCAGAACTTTTTCCGGTATTGGACAAACATGCATCAAGTGATGACTTTAAAGCATCATGCTGGCTTTTCAGTAAATTATTTTCACCTGCCAATGCAGAGTTCTGAGATTTCAAATCCTGAATTTCTCTTTGTCTTTCTCCAATATTTTCAATACACTGCTTATAGTTTGTGCTCAAAGCATCATACTGTTTCTTGCTGACACAAGATGTCATTCCCATCGCCATTGCAGAAACTGCTAAAATTTTTAAAATCTTCATAAATAATCATTTTTAGACTACTCAAAGTTAGCAAAATTCAATTGAATTATATCGGTTATCTTTGCATAAAAGAAATTCTCAACATATATGTTGAAAAAAATAACCTTTATCAATCAGTTAAAAAATCTCGTTCACGAACCGGAAAATCACACCTATCTTCTGGCGGTAAGCGGAGGCGCCGACTCTATGGTTCTGGCCTCTTTATTCCGGGATTTCGGACATGAAACTCAAGGCACGCAGTTCCGGTTTCAGGTTGCCCATATCAATTATAAACTCCGTGGAAATGATTCTGACCAGGATCAGAAAACAGTGCAGGATTTTTGTGAGAAAAATCATATAAAATTTCATTTGTATGAAGTTTCAGAAAAAGATCAGAAACCGGAAAACTCAATCCAGCTTTGGGCGAGAGAACTTCGGTATGCCTTTTTCAAAGAAATTCAGGAAAAAGAAAAACTGGAATTTCTGGTTACAGCCCACCATCTGAATGATCAGCTGGAAACTTTCATCATCAATCTTTCCAAAGCTGCCGGCATCAATGGGCTGAGCGGAATTCCATCGAATGATAATCATATACTTCGCCCTTTCCTAGCCTTTTCAAAAAAAGAAATATATGAGTTTGCCGCACAGCATGCTATTGAATTCCGGGAAGACCTGTCTAATAAAAAGAATGATTATCTGAGGAATAAAATCAGAAATGAAATTGTTCCGATGCTGATGGAAACCAATGATCATTTTCTGGAAAACTTCAGAAAAAGTTCTTCTCTGCTGAATCAAACCAAAGATTTTATTCAGAAGCAGATCCATGAGATAGAAAATCAGCTTACCGTATTTAACCAAGGCTATAAAATACTATCAAAGGAAAAGTTGAATCAGCAAAGCGGTTTCGTGAAATTTGAAATTTTAAAAAAATACGGTTTCAACCAGGAAGAAGAAATCGTCAAAATTTTTAAAGCCAAAAATAACAGTTCTTTTTTTTCAAAAAAATACCACTTAGTTATCAATCGTGATGAACTGATTTTCATTGATAGAAACAACGAAAAAGAATCTAAAGAACAAATACTGCTGATCGGACATTTTGATTTTTCAGAAAACCAGATCAATATCAATCTCGTAGATCATATTGAGCACATTGATGAATTCAATAAAGGATGGGAATGGGATTTTGATGCTGAGAAACTCCATTTTCCGCTCTATTTGCGAAAACAAAAAGAGGGAGACGAGTTTTATCCGGCTGGCTTTTCGGGGAAAAAGAAAGTTTCTAAGTTTTTTAGGGACGAAAAATTATCTATTTTAGCGAGGCAAAAAATCTGGATACTGACTGACAGTAATGATTCTGTACTTGGGATCATCCCTTTCAGGCAGGATAGAAGATATATAAAGAACGAGAAGACAAAGTGGAGTCTCAAAATTTTTAATGAAAGGAACAATGAAATTTAGAAATTGGTTTTTATTAATTCTGCTCTTTTTAGCGACAGGAATGAATGCGCAGATAAAAAATCCTGTAAAGTTTAAATTTACCATCAACGATCTTGGGAACAACCAATACGAAGCGGTATTGAATGCTACCATGGAAAGCGGATGGCACATTTATTCAAAAGATTTACCGGAAGATACCGGAATTCCTACTGAGTATAAAGTGACAGGAAAGAATATCGAGCTGATTGGAAAGTTTACCGAAACAGGCAAAAAGCATGAAGAATTTTCTGAAGCATTCGGGGGAACCATTGTTTATTATTCCAATTCGGCTGGATTTAAACAGAAATTTAAATTAAAAGATCCTGCAAAACCTGCGGATGTTACTTCTGAGATTACGTATCAGACCTGTGACGACAGAGTTTGCCTGGCTCCCAATACATTAGAATTCAACCAAAAAGTTACGCCAAAAGGGGCTACGGAAGCGGCTGCCACTGAAGAAACAGCTGATCCTGTAAAAGATTCGGTAAAAACAACAGAAACAGTTACTGAAAATCCGGCAAAAACTGAAGCTGTGGTCACAGAAACTTCTAAACTGGATCCTAAACAGCTGAAAATTGAAACGATCGATTTTAAAAAGCCTTTGACGGATTGCGGTACAGCGTCTGCCAAAGTGGATGAAAACTACTGGACTTACCTATTCCTAGGATTTATCGGAGGGTTAATCGCTTTGCTTACTCCTTGCGTTTTCCCGATGATCCCATTAACGGTTTCATTTTTTACCAAAGGAAGTAAAAACAAAGCAAAAGGGAAAAGAGATGCTCTTATCTATGGGTTTTTCATCCTTCTTATCTTTGTTTTACTGAGTATTCCTTTCCATGTTATTGATGGTATTGCAGGAAATATCTTCAACGAGATTTCTACCAGTGTATGGCTGAATATTGCCTTCTTTATTATATTCATATTCTTTGCCGGAAGTTTCTTCGGGTATTATGATATCACGTTGCCAAGTTCTATCGCCAACAAGTCTTCTAAAGCGGAAGAAGCCGGAGGTATTATCGGTATTTTCTTTATGGCATTAACATTGGTGATTGTTTCTTTCTCTTGTACAGGACCTATATTAGGCAGTTTATTGGGAAGTGCCGTAACGGGTTCTACAAACGTTCCAATGCTGCTGACATTTGCATTGGCAGGGTTCGGACTGGCATGGGCTATTGTTTTCGGATTACTGGCTTTATTCCCGCAGGCATTACAAAGTCTTCCGAAATCAGGAGGCTGGATGAATACGGTAAAAGTGGTTTTAGGGTTCGTAGAACTGGCATTGGCGTTGAAGTTCCTCTCTAAAGCAGATCTTGTATCTAAAACATTCTTCTTAAAAAGAGAACTTTTTATCGCCATCTGGATCATTGTTGCATTAGGATTAGCATTATATTTATTAGGATTCATCAGATTCCCGCATGATGATAAAAAGCCTAAAATTTCCATGACAAGAAAGATATTGGGAGTATTGGGAATTGGTTTTGTGATTTACTTAATCCAGGGTCTGATCCCTTCTGAGCGTCCGAAGCTTCAATTATTAAGCGGAATTTTACCTCCGCTGAACGTAAGCTATTTCCATGATGAAAAAGACGGAATTCTAGGGATGCACCCGAAACACGATTTCTTCAAAGCAGTGGAGCTTGCCAAAAAAGAGGATAAACCTATCCTGATTGACTTCACCGGATACGGTTGTGAAAACTGCAGAAAAATGGAGGAATTTGTATGGAGCGAACCAGATATTTTACCCATCCTACAGAATGATGTAGTATTGGCTTCTTTATATGTAGATGATAAAGAGGAGCTTCCCGAGGATCAAAAAACCAAAATAGACCTTGGTGACGGGCAGATCAAAAAGGTAAAAACAATTGGTGACAGATGGAGCTTATTCCAACAGGTTAATTTTAACAATAACTCACAGCCTCACTATGTTTTAATTACTCCGGACGGGAAAGTAATCAACACCCCCGTTTCAGGGTACATGCCTAAAGAGGATTTCAAAAAATTCCTGGAATGCGGTGTTAATTTCTACAAAAAGAATAAGTAAGTTATTTATATATCATTTAAACTCACACTTTACGGTGTGAGTTTTTTTTATTTAAATCTGTGCCAAATTAAGTTAATCAGTAAACCAAATTATATTAAGGTGATCAGTTTTTAAAAAGACGCGGGAATATTTTAAAATTCATTATAAAAACAATCAATAGATTCATGAATCTATTGATTATTCCACAAACAAGGCATATGTTTTGTAAGAATTATTAAAAAATAACGTTTAACATTTTAAAACTTTTAATCATGGCAGAAGTAATTGCACAAGAAAAACAAGGCAAACAAAAGAAAAAAATGATCAGGGTAGACATGACTCCTATGGTAGATCTGGGGTTCTTGCTCATCACATTCTTTATGTTCACCACTAATTTTACAAAACCTAATGTAATGGATCTGGGGCTGCCCGCTAAAGATCCCAACCTTCATCCAACAGATATTCCCGTAATCGGCGATCAAAATCAGATTACATTTATCCTTGGAAAAGACAACCGTGTATTTTATCATCAGAGCAATCAGAAAGACTTGAATACAGGAAATCTGAAAGAAACAGATTTCAGTGGAATAAAGATTTCAAAAATCATTGCTGAAGCTTATAAAAACGCTCCTGCACAGAACAAATTCACGGTTATTATAAAACCAACGGATGAAGCCAATTACAAAAATTTTGTAGACATGCTGGATAACCTCGCTATATCTAAAAAGGAAAGATATGGCGTAACAGACATCAAACCATGGGAAACAAAGGTTTACAAGGAATTAACTCAATAAAAAGACGAAGAGCATTTTTAAAATGCTCTTTTTTGTTTACATTTGAAGGAAGAAACGGAGCTGCAGTGTGCAATCTGCTCAATTATTTTTAACCTTCTATAATTTTGGAATCATGCTGAACTTTGAAAGAAAAGGAACCGGAAAGGAAACATTGGTACTTCTTCACGGATTTATGGAAAACATATCCATATGGAGCGATATGGAACATCATCTTTCCAAAGATTTTTCACTGCTCAAAATTGACCTTCCCGGCCACGGACAGTCCGAAATTCTTGCAGAAGTTCATACCATGGAACTGATGGCAGAGGAGGTAAAAAAAGTTTTAGATCATCAGCATTTAGAAAAAGTGCATCTGTTAGGACATTCCATGGGAGGCTATACTTCACTTGCCTTTGCTGAAAAATACCCCGATTCTTTAAAAAGTTTGACTTTATTTTTCTCTACTTACTTTCCGGATGATGAAGAGAAAAAACAACAGCGTATCAAAAGCTACAGAATCATTAAGGATGCATTTGCCCATTATGCAAGAGCCGGCGTTCCCAATTTATTCAACCCGAACGAAAGAGATATCCTGGAAGGGAAAATTGAAACCGCTCTTGAAACCGCCCTTTCCACCAACAATCTTGGTGCCCTTGCCTGTGTAAAAGGCATGGTAGAAAGAACCGACAAAAAACATGTTCTCGAAAACCTGGAGGCCAAAATACTGGTACTGGCAGGAAAACATGATAATGCGGTAAAAACCGATATGATGATCAAACATCTTCCGGACAGAACGAATATCAAATCTTATATTCTGGACTGCGGACACAATGGCCACTGGGAAAAGCCTGGCATCTGTGCCGAAATCATCAATACAGAACTTCTTCACAATCTTCCCAAGAAACTGGTTTTATAACATCGCTTGATGACATATTACAGCCGTATTTAATAAAAATCCTGTATATTAGTAGAGGATAACTTGGTATGGCTTTATTTTCATTCAAAAAAAAGAAACCACCGGCACCACCGGTCATCGGGCTTACACTTTCAGGCGGAGGAATGCGTGGGATTGCCCATATTGCCGTACTGAAAGCTCTGGAAGAATATCATCTGAAACCGCAGATTATCTCCGGAACCAGTGCCGGCTCTATCATTGGTGCTTTTTATTCTTTTGGAAAAACGCCGGATGAGATGATGGAAATTGTAAGACAAACCTCCTTTTTCTCGCGATCAGCTTTAAAATTATCAAAAAACGGGATTTTCAGTTCTAATTTTATTTTAAAACTCCTCAAAGATTACTTCCCGGAAGACAATTTCAGTATTCTGAAAATCCCGGTTTACGTTGCTGCCACAGAAATGACTCATGGCATTGTAGACTTTTTTTCTGAAGGAGAACTTTTCGGGCCGCTGCTGGCTTCATCAAGTGTCCCTTTTATTCTTCCTCCGGTAAGGATAGGGGAAAAAATTTATGTAGATGGCGGTGTTCTGGACAATCTTCCCATTGAACCAATTATGGATAAATGCAATTTCCTGATTGCCTCTCATGTCAACTCGATCAGCTATGATGAGTTAAAAAAAATGAGTCTGATGAAGGAATTTGACAGAATTCTTCACTTAGCGATTGCAAAATCCGTGTATTCGAAAGCAAAATACTGTAATATATTTTTAGATCCGCCAAAGATGACGAAATATAGCCTTTTCAACAAAAGATATATGGATGAAATGTTTCAGCAGGTGTATGAATATACCTGTCAGGAACTTGAAGAAAAGGGATATCGTAAAACCTAATGATTAAAAATTTCAGTCTTTCAACTCTTTAAAAACCTTCTTCTTTTACTTTCTCTTTAAAGTTGACTATCGTTCCGGCTAAAGAATCTAAAGATTTTCCACCGGCCGCATTAATATGCCCGCCACCGTTGAAATATTTCCTTGAGAATTGGTTCACATCCACATCATCTTTACTTCTGAAAGAAATTTTAACAAAGTCTTCGTACAGGTCTTCCATAAAGAATGCAGACATTTTTACTCCGGCAATACTTAAACCATAATTAACAAAACCTTCTGTATCTCCTTTCTGGAAACCAAACTCTTTCAGCTCATTTCTGGTAAGGCTTAAGACTGCCACTGTTCCGTCATTCACCACTTCTATTCTTCCAAGCACCAAAGCAAGTAAATGCAGACGGGAAACCGTATTGGTATCCCATGTATTGGATGTGATCATCGCAGGATCAGCCCCGTTTTCAATAAGATTGGCAATGATTCTGTGTGTCGTTGCACTGGTAGAACGAAATCGGAACCCTCCGGTATCCGTCATAATTCCGGTATAAAGACATTCAGCCATATCCTGATTCACCAGTTTTTCATCATTCATTGCTTCAATGAAATGATAAATCATCTGTGAAGTGGCCGGAATTACCGTATCTGAGTAAACAAAATCAAATTGTTCCGGCTGCTGATGGTGATCAATAAGAATTTTCTTTCCCGGCGCTTTTATAAGCCAGTCTCCCAATAATCCGATTCTTGACGGAGAATTAAAATCCAGACAGAAAATAACATCTGCCCCTGCAATCATATCAGAAGCCAGCTTTCTTTTATATTCTGCAATAATAACTTTTTTGGACTCCGGCATCCATTTCAGGAACTTCGGAAAATCATTCGGTACGATAACCTCTGCATGAATTCCTTTTGCTTTCAGATAGTGCTTCAATCCCAAACTTGAACCAATAGCATCTCCATCCGGATTATAATGGGTAAGAATCACAATTTTGCTCTCTTGGGTAAGTAATATATTGATATCTAAAAGTTCTGCTGGTGTAAACATCCGGTGTTTATTTTTCGTTAAAATTAAAGTTTTCAAAGATAGAGCTTTTATATAAATCATTTAAATATTATTTTTGCCTCCGGAAAATGGTTTTCTTATAAGGGGTTGTAAATGCCTCACTGAAAAACATTACATTTATTTTAAAAAAAGATAATTAAAGTTTGTAACTTATAAAAATTTATATATCTTTGCAACCTGAAAATTAATAGATTAATTACGATTTAAACATATAATAATGAGTAAAAGAACATTCCAGCCATCAGAAAGAAAGAGAAGAAACAAACACGGTTTCAGAGAAAGAATGTCTACGCCAAATGGAAGAAGAGTTTTGGCTGCGAGAAGAGCTAAAGGCAGAAAGAGTTTAACTGTAAGTGCTGCACGCGCTAAGAGATAATCTTTTTATTATCATATACAAAACATGCTTGAGAAGTTGCTTTTCAGGCATTTTTTGTTGTTAAAATTTACTAAAATTTAGGCTACATCAACATCTTTTTTCTATTTTTAAAAGTTGAAATATTTTTATTAGAAACAGCCTTTAAAATTAAATTATGCCACATACAAATATCTCCGGAGACAATATTATAAGTTTACAGCACGCAAAGATTGCGCAAAAAAACTTCACTGTTCTTTCTGATGTAAATCTTAACATTAAAAAAGGTAGATTCTGCTACCTTATCGGAAAAACAGGTTCCGGAAAAAGTTCCCTTCTGAAAACGCTTTACGGACACATTCCATTGGCATCAGGACACGGAACTGTTGTAGGATTTGAACTGGCAAAGCTAAAACCTTCTGATATTCCAAATCTGAGAAGAAAATTAGGAATTGTATTCCAGGATTTCCAGCTGCTTTCCGACAGAACCGTTGAGAAAAACTTAAAATTCGTTCTTGAAGCAACAGGCTGGACTGACAAGATAAAAATGGAAGACCGCATCAATGAGGTTTTAGGAAGCGTGAACATGAAGAGCAAAAAGCATAAAATGCCTCACGAACTTTCCGGAGGTGAGCAGCAGCGTATTGCCATTGCAAGAGCACTTCTCAACCACCCTGATCTTATCTTAGCCGATGAGCCGACAGGAAACCTAGACCCTGAAACTTCGAATGAAATTATGACGCTGTTGAAGCAGGTTGCCCTTGAAAACGGCGCCGCAGTAGTAATGGCAACACATGATTACCATATGATTCAAAACTTCCCTGGTGAAGCCATCAGATGTGAAGACGGAAAAGTTTCTGTATTGGATACTTCAGAATTATTTGAATAGGAAACTAAAGGTTAAGAAAGTTGGAAATACCAACTTCTCTATTTAAAAACATGAAACTCTTTGGTGAGTTCAAGATATTGGTCCGAGTATTGTCTCGGACTTTTTTCTACTATAAAGTCAGATTCGTTAATTTCTTGCTCTTGTAACGAAAACTCCAGAACTAATCTTTTAGTTTTCGAGTTTTCAATTCCTTTGATATTGACTCTGTGGCACAGAAACAGCCCTATTTCTTTCCCTGTTAAAACAAAAACTTCTTCTGCTTCAACAGGAATAATGACTGAAAAAATTCCATTTTCAGATAAAAGCATTGATGCTTTGGTTATCAACTGCCTGAAGTTTAATTCTACAGTCTGACGGGCAATCTTGTCTTTTTCAGATCCTGATTCTTCAAAATAAGGTGGATTGGATACAACAAGATCAAACCGATCTTGTGTATCAAAAGTTTTAAAATCCTGATGGAAATTTTTTAGCCTTGTATAAAAAGGCGAATTTTCAAAATTGAGTTGGGTAAGCCTTGCAGCATCTTTATTAATATCCACTCCTAAAAACTCTGCCCGTGGATTTCTTTGCGCCAGCATCAGGGAAATCAACCCCGTACCTGTTCCTACTTCCAGCACATTGGAAGCACGCTCAACATCTGCCAACGCCCCCAGCAGAACTCCATCTGTTCCTACACGGAAGACCTCTTTAGACTGCTGAATTTCAAACTGTTTAAATGTAAAAGGCTTCACTATAAATTGGTAGGCAGTGTAATAATGAATGTAGACCCTTTTCCTACTTCTGATTTCACGGAGATCTCACCTTTATAATCTTCAATCATTTTTCTTACCATTGACAGACCGAGCCCCATTCCGCTGCTTTTTGATGTAAAGTTCGGTTCAAAGATTCTTTCGTACATATTTTCGGGAATACCTATTCCGTTATCCTGAACAGAGATCATTACTCTTCTCTGATGCTGCTCTACGTCTACATTAATGATTAGCTTTCTATGTTCGCTTTCAGCCTGCTTAGCATTGGTCACAAGGTTTGTTATGATTCTGGAAAGGTAAATCCTGTCCATATTGATCATAATATTACTCTTGTTGGCATGCATAAAGATACTGTCATCATTGAAAACACGGAGAATATCTTCCACTTCCGTATTCAGATTGATGACTTCATTATTTTTTTCTGGAAGTTTTGCAAATTCTGAGAAGGCTGAGGCTACAGTGGCAATCAGATCAATCTGGTCCACAATAGTTTTACTCATTTGTTTTACTCTTTCACTGATATTAGGATCTTCCGGATTAAATTTTCTTTCAAAATTCTGAATCGTAAGCTTCATCGGTGTTAATGGGTTTTTCACCTCATGAGCCACCTGCTTGGCCATCTCTCTCCATGCTTCTTCAGATGCCTTAAACCTAAGCCTTTCTTTCTGATCCTGAATTTGTAAAATCATTCTGTTATAAGCTCTTGCCAACGCATTAAGCTCATCATTCTTATAATACCTGATGGGACGCATTTCATTTTCAAACAATGTAATACGGGTAATCATGTCAGAGAATTTCGTAATTGTTTTTGCAAGACTATTAGAAGTAACCCAGCTGATCCAGATACTAAACAGAATGAGAAATATATCAACTAAAAGAATATATTTTACATACTGATGCAGCACTTCAAGGTAAGCAGATTCATTGTGATATAAAGGAATATAGACTATTCCTATAGGTTTCAGTTCATTATTTTTTAAGAGAAGATAAGAAGAGGTTAACCTTGCATCTTTAACAGCATCATATCTTGTAAGATCCACTCTTGCATCCGTGGCTAATATCCTGTTAACAATCTCTATAGGAATTGTTTTCTGCTCAACCAAGGCTTCATCTTTATTGGAAAGAAGGTAATTTCCTTTAAGATCATAAATAATTATATCATGTTGATTAATATCCCCTATCTCAAAAATTTTATTTCCTAAAACGGTTGGTAAATCTTTAGTTTCTACAAGTGTACGGCTTACGGCATAATCCAGATACCTCATTACCGCAGTAGTTTTCTCCTGCATGTCAATATTACTTTGCTGCAGGGAATTATTCCTCAGAACAAAATACGGGACAAGTGAAGTAGCCACAACACTTAAAAAACATACCAGTAAGAAGCCGAAAAACACCCGGTTCCTTAAGCTATATCCTTTATACTTATTAATCGACATTCTACTTTTTAATTAACCTAGCAATATACTTACCAATGATATCAAATTCCAGGTTTACTTTATCACCAATTTTCAAATGTTTCATATTAGTAAATTCCCAGGTATAAGGAATAATGGCTACAGAGAACTGAGCATCCTCACTTTTAGCAACGGTAAGGCTGATTCCGTTTACCGTGATTGACCCCTGTGGCACCGTAACAAAACTTCCGTCATTTTCATATTTCATGGTAATAAAATAACTTCCGTCTTTATTTTCAATATTAACAACTTCACCGGTTTTATCAACATGTCCCTGAACAATATGCCCATCCAGTCTTCCATCCATCTTCATGCATCGCTCAAGATTTACAACAGTTCCCAATTCCCATTTTCCAAGGTTGGTTTTTTCCAGCGTTTCGTTGATGGCTGTTACCACATATTGATTGTCTTTTATTTCAACCACTGTAAGGCAGCATCCGTTATGTGCAAGACTCTGATCAATTTTCAGCTCGTTTGTAAAAGGACATGTAAGCGTAAAATCTATATTGCTTCCTTTTTCCTCAATCTTCTCAATAACACCAACTGCTTCAATAATTCCTGTGAACATATTATTTTTTGCTAAATTTGTAAATTATAATCTTCAAAGATAATCAAAATGAGCCCAAAAAACCATAAAGTACGAGTAGGAATTTCAATCGGTGATTTCAATGGCATCGGTCCTGAGATCATTATGAAGTCTCTGAAAGACAAAACTATTACAGATTTTTTCACTCCTGTAATTTTTGGTTCGGGGAAATTATTCACTTATCAGAAAAATATTTTTAAGCTGAATGTTAACTTCAACTATATTAATGAGCCTTCACAGGCCCAGGCAGGGAAACTAAATATGGTTAACCTTACCAAAGAAAATGTTAATGTAGAATTGGGAGTACCCACGGAAGAATCTACGAAAATGGCGATTGATTCTCTGGAGGCAGCAACTGAGGCTTTGATAAAAGGAGATATTGACGTCCTGGTGACTGCTCCCATCAACAAAGATGAAATGGTAAAAATGGGCTTTAAACATGCCGGACACACAGGGTATTTTGAAGAGAAATTCAACAAAAAGGGACTGATGTTCCTTGTTACTGAAGATCTTAAAGTAGCCGTTTCCACGCATCATATTCCTATTGCACAGATCGCTGAAAATATTTCCAAAGAAAAAATAAAGAAACAGATCAGGGTATTGAATCAAACGCTTATAGAAGATTTCTGTATTCAAAAACCTAAAATTGCAGTGTTAGGGTTAAATCCTCATGCAGGCGATGGCGGTGTCATCGGAAATGAAGAAATTGAAATTATCGCTCCGGCAATCAAAGAACTTTCGGACAACGGAATACTGGCCTTCGGACCTTTTCCTGCAGACAGCTTTTTCCAGCCGAACAAATACAAGAATTTCGATGCAGTTTTGGCCATGTATCATGATCAGGGACTGGCTCCTTTCAAAACACTGGCTTATGAAGAAGGGGTAAATTATACAGCCGGGCTTCCTTTCATCAGAACTTCTCCGGATCATGGAGTAGCGTATGATATTGCAGGAAAAAATGTGGCCGATGAACAGAGTTTCACAGAAGCGATCTTCACGGCAATCAAGGTTTTCAAGAACAGAAGTGAATACAGCGAACTGATGAATGACCGCCTTCAGCCAAGAAAAATGGTTGTAGACAACGGAATAGATGAAGATCTACCGGAGGAAACTGAAGCATAAATCTTTAAAACAAATTTTAAAACAATTTGTTGTAGATTTTATTTGTTATTATAAAAAAAATGCATATTTTTGCACACTCATTTTATGGACAAGTTAAGAAACTATGACGTAAGCTTTTCCGGACTGAAAAACGGAAAACACGAGTTCAGGTTTGAGATAGATAAAACGTTCTTTCAATTATTTGACACTGAACAGGAATTTACAAATCCTAGAATAGAAGTAAATGTATCACTTGATAAACATACTACTTTTCTAGAATTTGAGATTAAAATTAATGGATGGGTTGAGTTGGTTTGTGATATCACAAATGAAGATTTCGACTATCCTATTGAGAATGAAATTAAAATTCTGGTGAATTTCGGGGAAGAATATGATGACAGCAATGAAGATGTCATTACTATTCCCAGCACAGAGCATGCTTTCAATGTAGCCCATTTAATCTACGAAAATGTAATGCTTTCTATCCCGATGAAAAAGATTTCACCGAATGTAAGTGATGAAGATCTTCAGATTCTTGATCAGTTCAGTCCTAAAGATATTGAGGTAACCGAAGAGGAAGAACATGAAAGTGACCCTAGATGGGATGCTTTAAGAAAATTAAAAGACAATAATTAAATAGAATAATTTAAATATGATGAGATGATGAATCTCATCGCTCATCAATTAAAAAAGTTATTAGAAAATGGCACATCCAAAGAGAAGACAGTCGTCCACAAGAAGAGATAAGAGAAGAACTCATTACAAAGCTGTAGTTCCTCAATTAGCTAAAGATGCAACAACAGGAGAGCTTCACCTATACCACAGAGCTCACTGGCATGAAGGGAAACTTTATTACAGAGGTAAAGTAGTATTGGAAAAAGAAGTAGCTGCTACTGAAGAAAACTAAGAGTCGCTTTTCATTGAAAAAGCCTCATTTTAATACAAAAACCGCCCAATTTTGATAAAATTTGGCGGTTTTTTGTTGTTTTTTACGTTTTTTTGGTATCTTTGGCACCAAATCAAATATCAAATTTATGGACATTAAAGACATACAAAATCTTATTAAGTTTGTATCTAAAGCTGAAGTTTCAGAAGTGAAGTACAAAACTAAAGATTTCGAAATCACTATTAAAACTCCATTAGCTGGAAGCGATACTGTTTATGCACAGCCCGCAGTATACCACACTGCACCACAAGCGGTAGCTGCTCCGGCACCGGCTGCAACTCCTGCTGCTCCTGCTGCTGAAAAAGCTGAAGCGGCATCTGATGACAGCAAATATGTAACGATCAAGTCACCAATGATCGGTACTTTCTATAGAAAACCATCTCCTGATAAAGATGTATTTGTAAATGTAGGTGACGAAGTTGCTGTTGGTAAAGTAGTTTGCGTTATTGAAGCAATGAAGCTATTCAACCAGATTGAATCTGAAATCAGCGGAAAAATCGTTAAAATTTTAGTTGACGATGCTACTCCTGTAGAGTATGACCAACCATTATTCTTAGTAGATCCATCTTAATTTAGAAGTTAGATGTTAGACATTAGATGTTAGATTAAATTCTACATTAAAATAACATTATCTAATTTTCAAATTATCTAATTTTCAAATTGAAGAAGATGTTCAAAAAAATATTAATAGCCAATCGTGGCGAAATTGCAATGCGTATTTTACGTACTTGTAAAGAAATGGGAATCAAAACTGTTGCGGTATACTCTACTGCCGACAAAGACAGTCTTCATGTAAGATTTGCTGATGAAGCAGTATGTATTGGCCCTGCAATGAGTAAAGATTCTTATCTTAAAATTCCTAACATTATTGCCGCTGCGGAAATTACCAATGCTGACGCCATTCATCCGGGTTACGGATTCTTATCTGAAAACGCTAACTTCTCAAGAATCTGTCAAAAGAACGGTATCAAATTTATTGGTGCTTCTCCTGAGCAGATTGAAAAAATGGGTGATAAGGCTAATGCCAAGGCTACCATGAAAGCGGCTGGCGTACCATGTGTGCCAGGTTCTGACGGATTAATCGAATCTTATGAGCATGCTGTAAAAATCGCTGAAGAAACCGGATATCCTGTAATGATCAAGGCTACTGCCGGTGGTGGTGGAAAAGGGATGAGAGCTGTTTGGAAAGCCGAAGATCTTAAAGATCACTGGGAATCTGCAATTCAGGAAGCTGTAGCTGCCTTTGGAAACGGAGGGATGTATATGGAAAAGCTGATTGAAGAGCCTAGACACATCGAAATACAGGTTGCCGGTGATCAATATGGTAAAGCCTGCCACCTTTCTGAAAGAGACTGTTCTGTACAGAGAAGAAATCAGAAATTAACGGAAGAAACACCTTCTCCTTTCATGACTGACGAACTTCGTGAAAAAATGGGCGACGCAGCTGTAAAAGCGGCTGAATTTATTGGATACGAAGGGGTAGGAACGATCGAATTCCTTGTAGACAAGCACAGAAATTTCTATTTCATGGAAATGAATACAAGAATCCAGGTAGAGCACCCTATTACTGAGCAGGTAATTGATTATGACCTGATCAGAGAACAAATTCTTCTTGCTGCGGGAACTCCTATTTCAGGAATCAACTATTACCCTAAATTACATTCAATTGAGTGCAGAATCAATGCAGAAGATCCTTATGCAGACTTCAGACCGTCACCAGGAAAAATCACAGGATTAAACATCCCTGGCGGACACGGGATCAGAGTAGACACTCACGTGTATTCCGGATATACAATCCCTTCCAACTACGACTCAATGATCGCCAAGCTTATCACTACGGCTCAAACCCGTGAGGAAGCTATTGCGAAAATGAGACGTGCTCTTGAAGAATTCTATATTGAAGGGGTAAAAACTACCATTCCTTTCCACAGACAACTGATGGATAACGAAGACTATCTTGCAGGAAACTATACTACAAAATTCATGGAAGATTTTGTAATGGATAGAAAATATGATAATCACTAAGATTATTTAAAATATAAATTGGAACTGCCTCTTTTTGAGGCAGTTTTTATTTTTGGATCATAAAAATTAATAAAGTAGCGAAAATTAAAATTCCATCATAAGAAAGATATAATACCTAAAACTACCTGTCTACAGAGCAAATATTTTCTAATACGATATTATTCCAGCTTAAAATCTACTTCAATTATATCCCAAAACCATACTGGGCATTTGTTCATGCATATCATTAATATTGCGTAAATTTGTTGAAAACCAAAATATATGTCAACAGCAGAACAAACAAAAAACTCACAGTATTTTATTGACCTTGAAGACAAACATGGAGCTCATAATTATCATCCGCTTCCGGTAGTTCTGGACCGCGGAGAAGGTATTTTCGTTTGGGACGTGGAGGGCAAAAGGTACTATGATTTTCTTTCAGCATATTCTGCTGTGAACCAGGGACACTCTCACCCAAAAATTGTAGGAGCATTGGTAGAGCAGGCACAAAAGCTGGCTTTAACATCAAGAGCTTTCTACAATTCTAAATTAGGGGAATACGAACAGAAAATTACCTCTCTTTTTGGATTTGATAAAGTTTTACCAATGAATTCCGGGGCTGAAGCTGTGGAAACAGCCGTAAAGTTAGCCAGAAAGTGGAGTTATGAAGTAAAAGGGATTTCGGAAAACGCAGCAAAAATCATCGTTTGCGAAAACAATTTCCATGGAAGAACGACAACCATTGTTTCTTTTTCTAATGATCCGGATGCCAACCAAAACTACGGACCTTTTACCCCAGGATTTATCAAAATTCCTTATAACGATATTGCAGCCTTGGAAGAAGTTCTTAGCAGAGATGCTGAAAATATTGCAGCATTCCTGGTAGAACCTATTCAGGGAGAAGCAGGAGTGTATGTTCCGGATGAAAACTTCCTTAAAAATGCTTCTGAGCTGTGTAAAAAATACAACGTACTTTTCATCGCTGATGAAGTTCAGACAGGTATTGCAAGAACAGGAAGACTGATTGCATGCCACCACGAAGATGTACAACCGGATATCTTAATCTTAGGAAAAGCGCTTTCCGGAGGAATGTATCCTGTATCAGCTGTTTTGGCGAATGATAATATCATGAATGTTATTAAGCCTGGACAGCACGGTTCTACATTCGGAGGAAACCCTATTGCTTGTGCTGTAGCTGTAGCGGCATTGGATGTAGTAGCTGAAGAAAAGCTATCTGAAAAAGCTGAAGAACTCGGACAATTGTTCAGAGCTGAAATTGAAAAACTGATCGAAAAAACAGACCTTATTACCAAAGTAAGAGGAAAAGGCCTTTTAAATGCTATTCTGATCAACGATACTCCTGACAGCTCCACTGCATGGAATCTTTGCCTGAAGCTGAAAGAAAACGGATTGCTGGCAAAACCTACACACGGCAACATCATCAGACTGGCACCACCATTGGTTATTACTAAAGAACAATTACTGGATTGTGTAAAAATTATTGAAAAGACCATTCTTGAATATAAATAAACGGCTTTTTCACTTGCAGACATTACTATTAATGAAAAATAGAACATCGTAAGACTTTCTGGATTCATTTACAGATACTGCTGATGAAATTATGATTGCCGACAGCTTTTCCGCAGATAAGACAAAAGAGATCTTCAGTCAGAAATATCCTCAGGCAAAATTCTTTAAGAAAAAATTTAATGGGTATGGTGAACAAAGAACCATACCCTTACTGTATATTTATTCTTATGGAGATTCTCAGCCTCAAAACATCACAGTCATTTAAGGTTTTGGCAAATTCCTATGGAAACTATCTTCAAAAAAAAGTAAATAAATCAGCTTTTTTTTCTATTTTGAAAAAATAGGAATTGATTTTGCAGTAAGAATTGGAGGTAAAGTGAATTATTACTCTACACAGCACTTATACGAACTGTGTAGAATTGATTATAAAAGGCAAAGATTCGATTATAAAATTCAAATTAAAACTTATCTTTGACAGAGTAAAACTAGTTTAAAAAACAATTTTAAGGAAGTATTCACGTACTTCTCTATCAAACAAACCGTTGTGATGAATATAAGTGGTTTAATCATAACATATAATGAGGAAAAAAATATACAGGACGTCCTCGAGTCTTTTGATTTCTGTGATGAAATAATAGTAGTAGACTCATTTAGCACGGATAAAACTGTAGAAATTGCGAAGAAATTTCCCAATGTAAAGGTGATTCAAAATAAATTTGAAGACTTTACAAAGCAAAGAAATATGGCGCTGGATAATGCAACTAATGACTGGGTTTTATTTTTGGATGGTGATGAAAGAATTACACCGGCCCTGAAACAGGAAATTATTGATGAGCTGAATAAACCCTGGCAAAAGGATGCCTACTATTTTTACAGGAAATTCTTTTTTGCCCAGAAACCTATTCATTTTTCAGGAACACAGTCTGATAAAAATTTCAGGCTATTCAGAAAATCGAAAGCCAGATATATGGCAGGCAAAAAGGTGCATGAAACTCTGGAGGTTAACGGAACCATCGGGATTTTAACAAATAAATTACTCCATTACTCCGTTTCAGATTATGAATCATATAGAAAAAAAATGATTCATTACGGAGTTTTAAAGGGGAAAGAACTGGCTGCAAAAGGAAAAAAGTACAGTGTTTGGGTTCAATATCTTAAAACAGCTTTTAAATTCTTTAAAGCCTATATAATGAGACTTGGTATTTTAGACGGAAAAGAAGGGTATCAGTTATCTTACCTGCAGTCTTTAAGCGTTTATGAAACCTATGAATCATTAAAAAAAGAGCAAAATTAGTTGAATGAAGATTTGTATCATTAGTTATGATTTTTGGGATTATGATAAGTATATTGTTGAAACATTATGCAAACGCGGTATTGATGCACATCATATAAAGATCAGTACCGTTACTCATTCCAACTTCAATGAAAGGGCTGTCAATGCTTTAAGCAAAACTTTTTTAAACAAAAATCTTAAGACTGAAAAAAGGCAGAAATACGTTCTGGATTCTCTTGAAAAATTAGGACATCAGGATCAGATACTCGTGATGAATCCGGATACATTCGATCTTTCCACTCTTAAAAAAATAAGAAAATATACAGACCGGCTGGTTACTTATCTGTATGACAATCTTGAAAGAGTTCCTGTAGAAGATAAACTGTATCTTTTTGACAAGGTATTTTCTTTTGATTATATCGATGTTAAAAAGCACGGATTTGAAAAGTTAACCAATTACATTTACCTTCCGCACTGTGCGAAAGAAACCCAGCAGCCTGAAATGGATCTTTTCTACATCACATCTTACGATAACAGAAGGGTTTCTCTGATAAAATTACTGGCTAAAAAGCTGATTGAGCAGGGACTGAAGTTCCAGATCATGATTATCGGAAAAAAATCATGGAAACATCAGCTGACGAATATCTTCATGACAGTGCCTAAAAATCTTTTCCTGGTTTTCAGTATCAAAAAAATTCCGCATGATGCTCTTCCAACATATTATAAAAACTCTAAAGTTTTACTGGATCTGATGCGCGCAGGACAATATGGGCTCAGCTTCAGGGTTTTTGAGGCGATGGCGCTGGATAAGAAAATCATTACGGATAACGAAGCCATTAAAACCTATGATTTTTACAATCCCAATAATATTTTGATTTTAAACAAAAATATTAGTAATCTTGACAAATCTTTTTTTGAAAAGCCTTACGAGAAAATTCCGGAAGAAATCTACTACAGATACACTTTGGATAGTTGGGTAAATAAAGTTTTTGAACTGGATACTAAAAACTGACAAATGGGAATCTTAAAAAAAATAAAAAAACACTTCGAAAGAAAAGAAAAACTCAAATATCTTCAGTCTAAGGATATCGTCAATATCAACCTGTATGACGCTTCAAAAAAAACAATCCTGTTTGTATCAAGAGATTTCCCGGCCCATGATAAAGAATCCGGAGCCAACCGGCTGAAAGAACTTATATTTATTTACAAAGAATCAGGATACAACTGTATTTTATTCGCTCCCCATATGTTTGAAGATGATTCTTATGTGAAGTTTTATCAACAGCATAATGTTATCGTTTACATAGAAAACAACAGGTATAAGAATATCCTTGATTTCCTGTCTTCCTTTAAAAATATAGATTACGTTTGGTTCAACGGTCCTCTGGCCCTGAATCTGTTTTATAAAAAAATGAAAGCCGTTTTACCTTCTACCAAATTCATTTACGATATGGTAGATATTCATTTTTTAAGGTTTAAAAGAGCGATTGAACTGGAACCGGCCCGCATTTCTTTAAAGAAAAATTATAAACATTTTTTCCGCCTGGAAACCGTTGTTGCTCCACAACTGGATTATATTATTGCGATCTCTGATAAAGAGAAAGAGATTATGAGCCAGTATGCTGATAAAAATAAAATCATTACGATTTCCAATATCCATTATCCTAAAATTGATATTTCTGAAAGAAAAAGCTTCAGTGAAAGTAAAGGAATTACCTTCATTGGCTCTATACATGAACCGAATATTGATGCAGTGAAATTTTTATATGAAAAAATAATGCCCATTGTCTGGAAGACGAATCCTGAACTGGAAGTAAGCATCATCGGCAATGTTGCAGAAAAGCTGGATCTTAAACTATATCCTAAGTTTAAATTTTTAGGTTTTGTGGAAAGCATTGAAGAGCATTTTATGAATTCAAAAATTATGGTGGCTCCTTTAAGATTTGGTGCCGGGGTAAAAGGCAAGATCGGGCAGGCTTTTGAATACTTTTTACCGGTGGTTACCACAGATATTGGTGCTGAAGGAATGAAGCTTACCGATAAAAAAAATGTATTGATTGCCAATGACGAAAGCAGCTTTGCAGAATCTATCATTCAGCTGAATAATGATGAAGAACTTTGGAATACTTTAAGCAGCAATTCTGTGGACAGCCTGAGAGCATTTTCACCTGAAGAAGTAAAAGAAAAACTTAAAACATTATAAGCTATGTCATTAAGTGTAAATTATCATGGTTTTTTTGACGGGAATTTCGGAATTTCCGAAGCGACCAGGCTGAATGCCTTAGCACTGGAAGTAATCGGTATCAAAGTAAACCGGATTAATTATTCCAGCGAAACTTTTGAAAGAATTGATACAGGTTCCGAAGCATCATCCACAATTAATATTTTCCATATTAATATCAATTTTATCAACAATTTTTTTTCCAAGAATCAGGATCTGAATCTTAAGGATCATTACAACATCATCTACTGGGCCTGGGAGTTTCCTGAAGTTTCCGATAAGGTTGTTGAAATATTGAATGTATTTGATGAGCTTTGGGTTCCAAGTGATTTCTGTGTGAATATTTTCACAAAATATACAGGAATTCCGGTGATCAGATTTTCTCACCCAATTCAAAAAATGGCAGATTCTAAGGATTTTGATCTGAACCAGTATACTATTTCTCAGGATTCAAAGATTTATCTTACGATTTTCGATTCATTAAGCACAACTATCAGGAAAAACCCGGAGGCTACGCTTGAAGCTTTCACCACCGTTTTTAAAGAAGATAAAAACAGTGTTCTTATCGTAAAAACGCATAATCTTGAGAGAAGCAAAGATGCCCAGAAAGCCTTGGAAGCCTATAGTACTATTCCTAATGTAATTATCATTAATGAGCATTTTTCAAAGGAAAAGCTGCATTCGCTGATCCAGCAGGCTGACGTACTGATTTCCCTTCATGGTTCTGAAGGTTTCGGGCTAACCATGGCAGAAGCAATGGCGTATGGAAAAATTGTAGTAGGAACCGGTTATTCGGGAAACCTGGATTTCATGAATGTAAACAACAGCTTTCTTATTCAGTATGATTTTATTAAAACTTCCAATACGAAAGGACTGATTGACGAAGGTTTAACACTTGCCAGACCCAGCCTGAAAGATGCTGTTGAAAAGCTCCGTTATATCAAAAACAATTTTGAGAGTCTGACTGTAATGCGAGAAAATGCAAAATCACAAATCGCTGAAAATTTTTCACTCCAATCTATCGGAGAACTATTCAGAAAAAGACTTGGTTTTATTGATGACTTCGGCAAAAAAGAAAGAAGTGGTGGCGATGTAAACAATGTGTTCTATCTGAGTGAAATTGAAAGCTTACAGACAAAAATCAATTATCTTGAACGAACTCTTTATAATAAAGCAAGAAAGCAAGTAAATGCTTTCCTTAAAAAAATCAAAGGCAGGAAATGATTACTTCTTGCCTTTTCTATTTCTGATATACATCTTGATATTGTAAATAAACTGAATCGGAGCACTCTTCTTGTAAATCCTTAAATCTTTTTTCAACAAAATGTTTTCCACATACAGCTTGATTAATGTTGACTTGTTCTGTCCGATTCTTTTCTCAGCAAAAAGCTCTTCACATCTTGTTTTGATGAGCTGCCCTATCCTTTTCAGTGAAAGATCTTCTGCAATGGTTTTTTGTCCTTTTTCAGCCTTTTCCTCCACCTCTGCTTTTCCTTCGTAAACAGTTTTTAAATAAATCCCTGCTTCCTGTAATGAAGGTTCTGACCAAACGGTATTGGCTTCGTAATTAATGACACGAGAATCAGAAGCAATAACATCTGCCGGAACTAAGAAGCTGTTTTCCGTATTCATAAACTCCAGGTTCCCGGAATATCCTGTAGCGATAACAGGCTTTTTAAAATACATCGCTTCAGCCATGGTCAAACCGAAACCTTCAGATCTATGAAGAGAAATATAGCTGTCGCAATTGCTGATCACATAATTCAGGGCATTTTTATCAAAAATCTTTTCAACAATCTTAATTTTCTTTGAATCGCCAATAGCCTGTATCAGCTGTTCTTTTTCTGTAGGAAATTTTTGAGAACGCGAAGTTTTGATCGTCAGGAAAGCATTATTATCTCCGTGATCAAAAGTCTCTCTGAAAATTTTAATCAGATTGATTACATTCTTTCTCTCAACAGAACTGTTATAATCAAAAATGAAAAGGAAGTTAAAAAGGCTTTTATCATAAAATTGCACCGCATCTCTGTCATCAGTATCTGCAAGTTCTATATTGATAGGATGTGGAATAACCTTTACAGGTAAGCTAACGTATTTTTCGATACACTCTTTGCAATAAGTAGATGGAGTCCAGATTTCATCAAAAAGATTCATATTCATCACATAATCTTCCGGAATCGTCTCAGATTCCCATGCCATATAAAGAATATTGTATTTATCCTTAAAAAAAGAGTGATCAAAATAATCAAAAAAGTTAGGAGTTTCAGATGGAGATATCTGAATCAGATTGATGGGATAAGGGGCGTGATCAGAAAACTCCGTAAAAGTAAGGTCATTATTGTTGTGATTGGTATTCACATTGTAATTGATCAGACTGATGGGAATTCCTGCCGTCTGTATTGCCTTACAATTAAGCCTTGTAGCTTCTGCAATACCAAATTCTCCATTTATAAATCCAAAAACGTTAATTCCTAAATTTTCCATTTTAGTTTTCTAATAATTCAAACTGATTAATCTTCCAATGTTTCATAAAAATCATTCTGCTTTTTCTGTTTTTCAAAATTCTTTTTATGAACTAATGATAATTCGTATTTTTTTGGCACTTCTGTAAAGTTTTTGTTTCCATACAAAACTTCGTGTACTTTATTTTTCCAGAAGATTTTTTTGTTGTTTTTGATAATCCTTTCCTGGTAGTCAGGATAATTGATGTAGCCTTCGGCATTCATATTCCAGCCCATCTGCTGTACATATTCTTCTGTAATTCCTTCTACAATATTGATTCTTGGGACCAGAAACATTTCGACACTTTTTTCTTTTTTAAGATAAGGTTTCAATGTTTTGATGAAATGTTCGGTAGGATATTCATCTGCATCAATCTGAAACAGGTACTGGCACTTTGCCTTTTCTATTAATCTGTTTTTAAACGTTGCAAAGTCTCCATCCAGTCTTGCTTCAATCTTAACAATAGTATTATAATCCGCAAGCAGCTCTGTAACCTCTTTATTTTTATTGGTGATATCCTGGAGGACAATGACCTCATCATTCTGATCGATCAAAGGAAGGAGAATATCCAATAAATTCTTTAGTTCTTTAACTTCATCATTGACAGTGATTCCGTAAGAAACTGTTATAAATTTGCTGGAGAAGCGTGAAAGTAAGCTCATAATTTAATTGTAGATTATAGGATAATTGCCAGAAAAATGGGTAAAATAATTCTCAGCAATAATTTGTTGCACATAATTTTTATACTTCTTTGTGGGATAAAAGCAGCTTCCTGTTTTTCTGTAATAATATTTCCTGAAAAATCCCGGAATTTTTTTCTCTTCATCTTCTACTTCTTTTCCTTTTTCTGTTCCTTTTATTTTATACAGGATCTGAACATTGAATGCCGGCGGTAAAGCTTCAAACCAATTATTGATCTGTGAAAAGTAAGCGAATGGTGTTTCTTCAAAACTATTCAGTTCTCCCTGATTATGGTCTGAAAAATAATATTCTTTAAAAGTATCCGCTATTTTTTTCGGTCTGAAAATAAATACACCGCCGTTAATACTTCCCTGCAATAATGAATTGGCTTCAAAATGGCGGTCGGTAAAATATATTTCACTGGTTTCTTCCAGAATTCTCGGGATATGTCCCCAGGTTTTGTTGAACTCATCAGTTCCTCTTGGATCCAGAATTGCCCCGAAGTATTTATCTTCAGGAAGATAATCAAAGATTGAAGGCGCTTTATCTGAAATAATGATATCCAGGTCCAAAAAAAGAACCATATCGTAATCTGTTGTTTCAGAAGGGATCAACAATTTTTGAGAAAGAAGCGGACGATGAAATTTACCGTCCATAGGTTGATCAATGATCTTCAGATCTGCACCACATTTTTTAGCATAGCTTTCAAAGCTTGCTCTGTTTTTATTGTACATTTTCCAGTATTTCTCTCCTACGATAAAAAGACAGATTGCTTTTTTCATTGATCATTTTAATTTATAAGCTACAAAAATACATTTTTAATGGTAAGACTGCCTGAAATATTCTTCCGGTGTTCCTCTTATCAACGAAAATTTTTTATGAATATTTATTTGTGTTGCCAATATAAAAAAGCCACCTCAAAGCTGAGGCGGCATCTTGTCTTGCTGTAAAATAACAATATTTTTAATTAGTAAGCGTAAAATTCAATTCCTTCATATACATATCCGGAAGGTCTTACACCTGATCTTGAATAGTAATGGTCTTTACCATTCCAGTATCTGTAAATAGGAACCGTATTAGGCTGTTGGGCAGCAAAAGCATTGAACTCAATTCCTTCGTCTACATATCCCTGATAATATCCCGGAGTCTTTGTATAATAATGATCTTTACCATTATAGTATCTGTAGATAGGAATTGTGTTTGGAGCTTTATATAAGAACGCATTGAACTCTGTTCCTTCATAAGAATATCCGCTGTAGCTGCCAAGAGTTTTAGTATAATAATGATCTACTCCGTTATAATATCTGTAAACAGGAATTGTATTGAATTCCATATACACTTTATTATCTATAAGATATTGATCTACATAGGCTTTAAGCTGAGCTTTTTTAGCAGCGTCTTTTACCAGGTCATAGATAATTACCAATCCGTTGCTTCCGAAATCTACCAAAACAGTGTTGCTTGCATTAGAGCTGTTCTGCCAGTTGGAAATGTTGATTTTAGGATTTGACGTATCAAGATTCAACTCTCCTACCAAACCTTTTGAAGGATCTCCACCTCTTGTTTTAAAGGATAATTTTTTAGAATAGTTCATGGATGATTCTGAAGTATTCACATCGTTGGTTACATCTACATCAAAGATATCTTTCATCCCTACTTTTACTCCAATTCTTGCAGCACGGTCACGACTCTGGCTTCTTGTTTCTGCCTGGAATAAAACATCCAGTTTCGCCCCTGTGTAAATATCAAGCGTTACGTGAGTTCCGTAGTCTTCTACAATTTGTTGTGGAGTTTTTGTCTGTAAATCCTGAACAAATTCCGGAGTAAGATAATCGCCCAACATATCTGTAGTTGCATTGAATCTTACTCTTTTTTGTTTAATGGTAAGGTTGTAGCTTCCGTAGATGTATTTCCCTTCAAACTTATTGTTGGTAGTCACTGCAGAATTGAATCCTACTGAAAGTGTTTTCTTGAATAAGGGAATACCCGCCGTAACATTTACTTTGGTAGAAACCATTTTAGAATACGTTTCAGCATTTTCTCCATATTCTTCAGTGTATTCCTGGGAGAATGTGTTTTCGCTGATTAGTCTGTTGGTCTGCTCTGCTTTAAAACGGTCAATATCGATCACTTTAAAACCGGCTGCTGTTGCATTGGCATATTCACCGGTAACATTATAACCGTGTCCTAAGACATCGTAAACTCCGTCTCCTGCGAATTTGGCAGCTGCCAATCGGTTATTAGCCTTTGCTGCAGGGCTTTCAGGGGTTACCTCATTGTTCAGCTCTTCTGTTGAACATGAACTCATAAAAAGCATCAGTAAGCTACTGAAGCAAAATAAAATTTGTTTTTTCATAGGTTATTTAAAAGTTTCCGCAAATATAATATTCATTACCTTGTGAAAAAATAATTGAATAATGATTTATATCATTATTTAGTGAATTTAATAATTAATTAAAAAAACATTAATAAATAAATTACACATCTCAATTTGGAATTTAATATTAAATACCGAAAACCAATTCAAACACATTATAAAAAAAACAAATATAAATTCAATCCTGAAATATAAGACTGGAAGCTTTCATACAGCATTTCACGAAGATCTGCAGAAATAAATAAAAAAGTTAGAATCAAAAAACCAATACCAGATCATAAATCATCTCTTAAACGCATAATTTTAAGTAAATTTGCAAAAATTAAAATTGAAATGGAGAAAGTAAGAGTACGTTTTGCTCCAAGTCCTACAGGGCCGTTACATCTGGGAGGCGTAAGAACCGCATTATATGATTATCTTTTTGCAAAAAATCAAGGTGGGGAATTTGTATTGAGAATTGAAGATACAGATACTGCCAGATATGTGGAAGGCGCTGAAGAATATATTGAAGAAGCTTTGGAATGGTGCGGAATCATCCCTGATGAAAGTCCTAAGAAAGGAGGAAAGTTTGCTCCTTACAGACAATCTGAGAGAAGAGATATCTATGACCGATATACTGAGCAGATCCTGAAAACAGAGTATGCTTATATTGCATTTGATACTGCAGAGGAACTGGATGCTGTACGTGCAGAATATGAAGCCAGAGGTGATGTTTTCTCTTATGATAATAAAACGAGAAACCGCCTGAGAAACAGCCTTGCTCTTCCTGAAGAAGAAGTTCAACGCCTATTAGACGAGAAAACTCCTTATGTGGTAAGATTCAAGATGCCTGTTGACCGGGTATTAAATCTTGAGGATATCATCCGTGGAAAATTCTCTGTCAATACCAATACTTTAGATGATAAAGTTCTTGTGAAAAATGACGGAATGCCAACCTACCATTTTGCCAATATTATTGATGATCACGAAATGGAGATCTCTCACGTCATCCGTGGAGAAGAATGGCTGCCATCGTTAGGACTTCACACCTTATTATATGAAGCAATGCAGTGGGAAGCGCCTCAGTTTGCACACTTATCTTTAATTTTAAAGCCTGAAGGAAAAGGAAAACTAAGTAAAAGAGATGGAGATAAATTCGGATTTCCGGTATTCCCGCTTGATTTTAAAGATCCTGCAACAGGTGTAGTTTCTAAAGGATACAGAGAAAACGGTTATCTTCCTGACGCCTTCATCAATATGGTTGCCCTATTAGGATGGTCTCCTGCAGATGACAAGGAAATACTTCCTTTAGATGAAATGATCAAGGAATTTGATCTTCATAAAGTACATAAAGCCGGTGCGAGATTCAGTAAAGAAAAGTCTGAATGGTTCAACCACCAGTATATTCAGATGAAGTCTGATGAAGAGCTTCTTCAGGTTCTGAAAAATACAGATCTTGATCTTACCGGTGTATCGGATGAAAAGCTATTGAAGGTGATTCATCTTATGAAAGAAAGAGCCACTTTTCCGAAAGACATTTATGAAAACGGAAAATTCTTCTTTGAAGCCCCAGCTTCTTATGATGAAAAAGCTTCAAAAAAAGCATGGAATGATGAAACATCTGCAATTTTAGGAGAACTGGCTGTTGCCTTCGAATCTACAGACTTTACTGCTGAAACGCTAAAGGAAAAGATGCATGATTTCGCTGAAAGCAAAGGATTGGGAATGGGTAAAGTAATGATGCCGCTGCGTTTGTCTTTGGTGGGAGAACTGAAAGGACCGGATGTTCCGGACATTCTGGAAACCCTTGGTAAAGAGGAAAGTATCTCCAGAATAAGCAATGCTATAAATAATTTTAAATAGAATAACCATAATTTTTCATACATTTGAAAGATTTAATTTACTTCAAGAAATGGAATATTTAAGTTTCGAACTTCCTATCAAAGAATTGATGGATCAATACCAGACCTGTTCTTTAGTAGGAGAAGAAAGTGGTGTTGATGTAAAATTAGCATGCAGCCAGATTGAGGATAAGATTTTAGAAAAGAAAAAAGAAATCTATTCAAACCTTACGCCTTGGCAAAGAGTACAACTGTCCCGCCACCCGGATCGTCCTTACACATTGGACTATATCCACGGAATGGCAGACAAAGGCAGTTTCTTAGAACTTCATGGAGACAGAAATTTCGCTGATGATCCGGCAATGATTGGAGGATTGATTACCCTTGATGGTCAGAAAGTAATGATCATAGGAACTCAGAAAGGAAGAACAACTAAAGAAAGACAGCACAGAAGATTTGGAATGCCAAATCCGGAGGGATACAGAAAAGCTTTAAGACTAATGAAGCTTGCTGAAAAATTCAATATCCCTGTAGTAACTTTAGTAGATACACCGGGAGCTTATCCGGGATTGGAAGCTGAAGAAAGAGGACAGGGTGAGGCTATTGCAAGAAACATTTTTGAAATGGTTCAGCTGAAAACGCCAATCTTCACTTATATTATCGGAGAAGGGGCAAGTGGTGGTGCATTAGGAATAGGGGTAGGAAATAAAGTATATATGTTAGAAAACACATGGTATACTGTTATTGCACCGGAAAGCTGTTCCTCTATCTTATGGAGAAACTGGGATCACAAGGAAGACGCTGCCAATGCATTAAACCTTACTCCGGCAGATGCTTTAAGAGAAAAGTTTATTGATGGAATTATTGAGGAACCGCTTGGAGGTGCTCATTATGATCAGGAAACAACTTATCTGAACCTGAAAAATTCAATTTTACAAAATATCAAAGCGTTCTCCAAATTTACAGGACAGGAGCTTGAAACCCAGAGACAGGATAAATTCATTGCGATGGGTCAATTTAAAGGATAAAAAAATAAAAAGGTTAAGAATTTCTTCTTAACCTTTTTATTTAGTTTTCTTCTGTTTATTGTAATCTATTCTGAAACATTGAGTGCAATTTCAATATCCTGAGAAATTTTCTTCAAAGAGGAATATTTTGCATCACATACCATTGTTGTCATTATATATTCTCCTTTATCTACAAGGATAAAGTTTTCTCCTTTTGCAGGAACAGTCAGGTTATAATATTTTTTACCGCTTATTTTTACTACGAGGTTACATGCTGACCTGTTTTTAATATTTACATAAGCCTCATTTTTGTTTATATCATTATTGAAAAGATGGGTAAGCATAGCCGCTGTTCTCTTATTTTCCTCACTGGGTCCTGATTTGGATGTTCCTGCAGTTTTTGCTGCACCTGCAGTACCTGTCGAAGTAGTTCGCCTTTCTTCTTTTAAAGCCTCAATCGCCGCCGCTGTATTATCAGATACAGGCTTACCGTTAGCAGTATACGGTTTGTTCACAGCAACCGTTTTACCACTGTTCAGCTCATTATTTTTTACAATATTTTCAATTTTTTCTTTGCTGATTGGCTTAATGGTAGGTTTTGCTTCAGGAGAATTACCCGCCATAATAATATCAATCAGTCTTCTTTTAAAATAATCTGTTTTGGCATGTCCGGGATTCTGTTTCAAAAATCCGGCAATCACTCTCGCTTCTTTTGAAATTTCAGCTTCCTGCTCTGTATAGATAATTACAGTTTCTTTTTCAACAACGGCTTTAGATTTTGTTTTTTTCTTTTTTTGGGAAAATCCAAGAGAGAAAATGCATATAAATAGGAGAAAGAAGATTTTTTTCATTAATCAAATCTTTAAAATAGTATTAAATATATTAATAACGTGAAAAGTCATTTTTTAGTTTATCATTAAAATCATTATCTTTGCACTGCTCTAAAATTAAGCTGAAAATTAATACTAATCTTAAATAAAAAATAATAGATATTATGTCTTATACACCAGTTGCTGCAGACGTAGCTAAATTAAGAAACCAAACAGGTGCAGGTATGATGGACTGCAAGAAAGCTCTAGTTGAAGCTGAAGGAGACTTCGAAAAAGCGGTAGATATCCTTAGAAAGAAAGGACAAAAAGTTGCTGCTAACAGAGCTGACAGAGAATCTACTGAAGGTGCAGTAATCGCAAGAGTAAACGAAGACAACACTTTAGGTGCTGTAATCTCTTTAAATTGTGAAACTGACTTCGTTGCTAAAAACGAAGCATTCATCGAGCTAGCTTACGAATTAGCTGAAATGGCAATCTTCGCGGCTACTAAAGAAGAGCTTTTAGCTACTGATTTCCACGGAATCACTGTTGCTGAGAAATTAGTTGAGCAAACAGGAGTTATCGGTGAGAAAATTGAAATCGGTTCTTTCGAAAGAATCCAGGGAGATTTCTTGGGAGCTTACATCCACGCTGGAAACAAAATCGCTGCAATCACTTCTCTTTCTGCTAAAGTAGACGGAGCTGACGAAGCTGCTAAAGCCGTTTCTATGCAGGTAGCTGCAATGAACCCTATCGCTCTTGACGAAACTGCTGTTTCTCAGGAAACTATCGACAGAGAATTAGAGATCGAAAGACACAAACTTACTGAAGAAGGTAAGCCTGCAAACATTATCGATAACATCCTTAAAGGTAAAATGCAGAGATTCTACAAAGACAACACATTGGTACACCAGGATTTCATTAAAGACGGAAGTATCTCAGTTGCTGATTACGTAAAATCTGTAAACGAAGACCTAAAAGTAACAGGATTTGTAAGAGTAAGCCTATAAGCACATCTTTCAAAAAATATAGAATCCCGGTGAAGTTCACCGGGATTTTTTATTCATAAATATGGACACTATACTATATGGAAAAAATATCCGTCTTCCACCAACACTAAAAAATAGAATAAGCATGAAATTCAATTAGCAGTTTGATACTCAAGATGGATTTTAATTAAAAAATGGTAACATTTTTTTAACATTTATTTAAATTTTATTAAAAGTATTTCATTTTTTATTTTAATTTTGTAGAAATCCTAATTCCATACACATGAAAAGATTTTTACTCAGTCTGGTATTAATTTTTTTGACAATTAATACACTCTTTGCACAAAGGGATACCGAGCATTGGATTGCTCCTTATTACGACAGTTACGGAAGTTATAACAACATGATATATCTTTCCACTGACTCTCCTACTCCCTTTGATGTTACAATCTATAACAACAATCTTCCTGTTACCACAGTTACCATCAGCAAAGGTAGTCCTCAAACCTATAAGGTTGCCAACAGTCTTATTTCTACAGGTACAGTAACTGATGCTTTTATCGTTGGCAATAAAGGGCTCTATCTGAAAGGAACAAAGCCTTTCTACTGCAGTTTAAGGCTTGCCCAGGATATTCACGGGGAAGTTATTACCAGCAAAGGAAAAGCAGGAATCGGGAAAACATTTTTTGTTGCTCAAAGTCCTAATACTGATACCAACCCTGTTTACAACTTTACTGCCGGTATCATGGCTACTGAAGATAATACCAGCGTAACAGTAACCTGGAACCCTACTGCAGGAGTAGTTTTCATCAACGGAACTCCTACCAGTAATTCTCATACTTTTACATTGCAGAAAGGGCAATCTTTTATTTTCGCAGGTTCTGGTTCACAATCTGCCAATCAATCAGGTTTCATGGGAGCAAAAGTGGTTTCCAATAAGCCTGTAACCCTTACCAATGGAAGCTGCAACGGTAACTTCTCAACCCCAACATCCGGTACAGACCCTATTCTGGATCAATCTGTTCCGGTTGAAAGACTTGGCAATACTTTTGCTATGGTAAAAACCAGATCTACCGCTCCTAATCTTAATATGGAGGGGGGACTTATCATTGCGACGGAAGATAATACTGAAGTATATCTGAATGGAGGCACTACTCCTGTTGCAACCCTTGCTGCCGGACAATGGTACAGAATCAATGAAACAAGTTATGTGAGCCAAGGTACAGGACATTCCAATATGTTTATTTCAACGACTAAGAATGTATACCTTTATCAGTTTATAGGAATCGGATCGAACGCTGCAACCAACGGATTCAACTACATTCCGCCATTAAACTGTTTCCTACCGAGAAAAATTGATGAAATCGGTAAAATTAATGAGATGCCCCTGGGTGCAGGCGGAGCAAGTATAACACAGAGTGACTTAATCGTAAAATTAAATATATTAACAGAAACTGGAGCTACCGTAATGGTAAATGATAACCCTGTTGCGACAACAGATGGGCCATTCCCATTGACAGGAAACAGCAACTGGGTTACTTATGGAATAACAGGAGTAACAGGAAATTTAAAAATCACATCTACAAAAGCCGTAACAGCAGGCATCAACGGAGGTTACAGTACTGCAGGATACGGAGGATATTTTGCCGGATTTTCATCCATTCCTGTCATTGCCAAAAAAGCAGGAGAATGTGTTCCGGGGCTTATTCTGGAAGTAGATGACGGATATGAAACCTACCAATGGTACCGTGAGGGAGTTGCTATTTCTGGTGCAACAACTTATACTTACACTCCTACACAATCAGGAAACTATACAGTGAAAGTAACAATGGGAACATGCCCTCCTATCACCACTCCGATTTATAAGGTACAAAACTGTTTAAAAGAAACTACGCAAGCTCTCAATGCCTGCTCCACTAAAATTATCACACCTGCGTTTACTTCTTCCACCCAAACGGTGGTTCCAAGTACAGTAGTAATTTTAACCCCTCCTACAAAGGGTACAGCTGTGGTAAATCCAAACGGGACAATCACTTATACACCCAATCCCGGATATTTAGGTCCAGACAAAATCATTTATAAATTCTGTGGAAACTCAGTTGAGTTTACAGATTGCGAGCAGGTAACATTAAACCTTACTGTAGTACCGTTCATCGTAACTGACACCTCTATTAAGGCTTGTTGGTATGATGTGGCTCCTTACGCTTATTTTGATCTTACAAAAGCAAAGGTAACAGACTATAATGCTGTTATAAAAAAATATTACCGTACTCTGAATGATCTTACTGCAGGGATTAATGAAATTACAACGCCTGAAAATTTCCCTTCAACAGGAGGATTTGTATATGTGAAAGTAACTACTGCTGAAGGATGTACAGCAAATGCAAAAATTGAATTAATTGTACTTCCAATCAAAAAGTCTCCAATCCTTGTAGATCAGTATATCTGTATGGATGCGAAAACTAACCTGGATGCAGGTTCAGGATACGATTCATACCAATGGAGCACAGGTGCTACTACTTCAGGTATCAGAGACGTGGGTGTTGGAGAATACACCGTAATACTTGGTAAGAACGGATGTTTCCTTCCTCAGACCGTAAAGGTGAAAAAAGTTGAAGATCCGGTAATTCAAACCATTGAGATCAACAACAATACAGCAACAGTAATTGTAAGCGGTGGTAAACCTCCTTACAAATATGCAGTTGACGGAACAGCTAACTGGCAGGATTCAAGCACTTTCACAGGTTTAACAAGAGGACAGCACACTTTCTATGTAAAAGACAACTATAACTGCACTCCTGTTGCTGTAGAAGTTACAATTCCTAATCTGTTAAATGCCATTACCCCTAATGGAGATAATGTAAATGACTATATAGATTACAGTGAACTGGCTTATAAAGAAAATCTGAGCTTTATAGTATATGACAGATATGGAAATATGGTATTCACCGGAAACAGATTCAACAACTACAGATGGGATGGAAAACACTTTGATAAGAAATTAGGAACAGGAACATACTGGTATCATATCACCTGGAATGAATCCAACAAAGAAAAGACTCCAATAAAATATACAGGTTGGATTCTTGTTAAAAACAGAGAGTAATAATTAGTTTAAAACTATATTGAATGAGCCACGATTGTTTAATCGTGGCTTATTTGTTAACTTTCATAATTAAAATGATGTTAAAAACCTAGATAATAAAGACCCGGATTTTTAAACCATAGGAATCATGGTTTTTTTATTCTTTTTTCAAGAATTTAATACTATTTATTACTAAATTTGTGATAAAGACTACCACTGAATGAAAAAAATTTTATCTTTTTTGTTTATGTTTTACATTTTCACCTCTGCTTTTGCCCAATTGGACCGAGAGCATTGGTTTGCTCCCATGATAGACAGGACAGTTGCTCCAAATCCTTATCAGAAATTGTATTTGTCCACCAACAGAACGACTCCTTTTCCTGTAAATATTTATAATAATAACGTTCTGATTGGAACGGTAATTATCAGTAAAAATAATCCACAGAAATTTGATGTATTAAGGGATTATATTATTACCAAACTGCAGACGGATTTATTTATCCCAACAACCAAAGGCTTATACCTTAAAGCAGAATTCCCTTTTTATGCCAATTTAAGATTTTCGGTATACAATCATGCGGAAATCATTACTTCCAAAGGAATCCCTTCCACAGGGTTAAAATTTTACGCCGCTTCTGCACCTATCACTGTGAGCAATCCTATTCTGAACTTCATGACCAGCGTACTGGCCACTGAAGATAACACCACTGTTACCATTTCCGGATATAGCCCTACCGTTCAGTTTTCAAACGGAATGACCGGAGCGACCAATCCAACAATGACTTTCACCTTAAATAAAGGACAGTCTTATATCATTGATGGAATTGGGAACATTGCAGGAAACTTTAACGGTTTTATTGGTTCGAAAATTACCTCAAACAAACCCATTAATGTTACTAATGGAAACTTTAACGGACAATATGCCGGAAATTTTCCATCTGGTTCAGATATTTTAATGGATCAGTCAGTACCTGTCAACAGACTTGGAAATGAATTTGCCATTGTAAAAGGTAACGGGCCGATTGGCTCCCATACAGAAGGAGCTATTGTAATTGCGAGTGAAGACAATACTCAGATCTATGTCAACAATGAAATAGCTCCTATAGCAATCATCAATGCGGGAAAATATTTCGTTGTTCCTGACTCCAAATATATTCTTCAAGGAAACGGACATTATAATTTATATCTCAAAACATCTAAAAATGCTTATGTTTACCAGATTTTAGCCGGAGATTCAAATATGGGAAGTGAAACATATACTGGAGGATTCAATTTCATTCCTGCTTTAAACTGCTACCTTCCGAAACAGATTAATGAGCTCGGGCTTATTAATGAAAACTTTGTTCTTTCCAATAATCACCCCACAGGCATTCTGAATATCCCTACAAAACTCAACCTCATTACCGAAAGAGGGGCTAATATTACAGTAAATGGGGCAAATCCTCCTGCTATAACCGGCCCGTACAATATGACAGGCACCACCAATTGGGTTACCTATGGCATTCCCAATGTGACAGGTACGATTACGGTAGTTTCAGATAAAGCAATTATGGCCGGAATTACTGCCGGAAGTGATGCTGTAGGGTATGGAGGCTTTTTTGCGGGTTTTCCTACACAACCCGTTATTTTACAATCCGGAGGCGGCTGTATTCCGGGAATGGTTCTTACGGTGGATCCTCTCATCTATGATACCTACCAATGGTATAGAAATGGAGTTATTATTCCTGGAGCTACTGCTTCTTCGTTTACTCCTGCACTACCAGGATATTATACATGTTCTGTAACAATGGGAAGTTGTGCACCATTGATCACTGAAAAATTTAAGGTTTTAAACTGTACAAAACTAACCAATACATCATATAACGTATGTAGTGCTAAAACTATAACCCCTGCATTCAGTAGTTCGCCACAAACTCCTGTTCCCGGTACTGTAGCTATCACGGCAGCACCGTCATTGGGTACAGCTGCTGTAAACCCTACTACCGGCATTATTACATATACTGTAAATACACCCGGTACACCAGGAACAGATACATTCACTTATACCTTTTGCGGAAATGATCCGGATTTCCCGGATTGTGAAACAGTAACTGTTACCATCAATATTCAGACTCTTGCAGTAATGAATACAACATTATTTGCCTGTGATATCAATGGACAAGGAACATTCAATCTTACTACCGCCAACGTTACAAGTAATTCACCCGTGACCATTACTTATTATCCATCCCTTTTGGATGCTCAGAATGAAAATGCAGGAGCCTTGATAACTAATACAACAGCTTATACCGCACCGAATGGTACCATCATATACGCTGTTATAAAAAACAATATTGGCTGTAAAAGTATTGCACAAATAACATTATCTCTTTTTAATAAAGCTATTATTCTGGATAATTACAACGGCGTTTTCTGTGATGATAATCTGGACGGAACAGTTATTGTTACACTTTCTAGCATCACTCCTGTTGTACTGAATAATCCAAATTATTTTCCTAATGTAAGATATTATGCAAATCTGGCAGATGCCAACGCCGGAAACAATAATACCCTTCCTAACAACTGGAGCTATACCGCAACTACAACGATTTACATCAGAGTAGATTCTCCGGATGGATGTGCTTCTGTGATAAAACCTTTACAATTCAGTATCGGAGAAAAAATAACATTGATTACTAAGACTGTTGTAGAAAGTACTTGTGATGATGATTTGGATGGAATAAAAAGTGTCAACTTAGCTCAGTTTATTCCCCAGTTCACACTGGACCCGAATGTTACATTTACTTTCCATGCCACTTTAGCAGATGCACAAAACAATGTAAATATAATTACACCCCCTGTTAATATTACAACTTCTCAGACTTACTACATCCGTTTTCAAAAAAATGGAGTCTGTCCGGAAATTGGCACTCTTATAATCAACATTAAAATTCCTAAAAAATCAGAGGTATTAAAAGATAAGGCCATATGTCCGAAAACCACCACTACACTTGATGCGGGATCCGGCTTTGAAAGATATTTATGGAGCACAGGAGCAACTACTCCTTCCATTACCAATGTTGCCCCTGGCAGTTATTGGGTAGAACTTACCTTCAACGGCTGTGTTTACAAACAATATGTAAATGTTACAGAACTGACGCTTCCTGCGATTACATCTATTGAAATTGACGGTACAACAGTAAAAGTCGGAGTAAGCGGCGGCATACCTCCTTATGAATATTCTTTGGATGGGGTAGTATGGCAGAGCTCCAATACTTTCTACAATGTACCCAGAGGAGAGCACACTGTATTTGTAAGAGACTCTAAAATATGCGAGGATGTTAAAAAACCATTTGCTATCATTAATCTGATCAACACCATTACTCCAAATGGAGACGGTTATAATGAAGAAATAAGCTATTCTGCCCTAATGAAAAATGAGAATCTTGTATTCCGGATCTTCGACAGATATGGAGCAGAGGTTTTCAGAGGAACTCCTGAAAACAGATACACCTGGGACGGAAGAGTTGGCGGCAGATATGTTCCTACTGCTACTTATTGGTATTTTGTCACCTGGACAGAATATGGCTCCAGCCTTATGATAAAATACACGAGCTGGCTGCTGGTGAGGCACAGATAAAAATAAGCAGCCGAAAGAAGTTTTACTTAAATTCAGTATTATTTCCTTCCGGCTTATTTACGTATAAATCATCCTTTTTAAAGTGTTGACAGATTTCTAACACTCCTTAACAATTAAATGTTAAAGTTTAATATAACTTTAACCACTATTCCATATCTAATTAAGCAAAATTGCTTTATTTCTATGTAATTTTGCACATTATATGAAGAAACTGTTTACTTTGCTGCTATTGGTTTTTCTGGCAAAAATTAATGCACAACTATATTCCGGAGAGGTATTTCTGAGAGACAACTCTATTTTATATCTCAATCAGGTTTATGTCACTAACCTGAATACACAGAAAACCGTTCTTACGGATTACAATGGTAATTTTAATATTCCCGCCAACGCCGGGGATGTGATCCGGTTTACCTCTATTGTGACCGAGCGAAAAGATATTAAGCTGACTCCTCAGTCAATGCAGCAAAAAAACCTGGTTGAGCTTAAAATTGCTTATTATGAAATTCAGGAAATTGTACTCAGCAGATTTAAGCCTACCGGAAATCTTCGGTATGATGTAAACTCTTTAAGAAAAGAAGACAAAGCATATGCTCTTAAAAAAGTAATTGGTCTTCCTGAACCGAAAGGTGACGGCACTCCACCTGAACTTCCTGTTGCCGGACTTCGGGATGGCGGGCTTACTTTCAGTCTTGAGAGTATTTATGACATCCTTTCCGGGGAAAGAAAGAAAAAGCAGCGTTATCAGGCTTATGAAAGAATGAACAGCTCTGTGGCACAAATCAAAAATTATCTGGGGAAAGATTATTTCGCGAAATTTAAAATCCCTGAAAATTTAATTGATAACTTCCTCCAGTTTGTTTATACTTCTGAAAACATCCAGGCTTATGTATTGGCCGGTAATTTTGAGGCGATAAAAATTCCTATTGAAAAATACCTTCCAATCTATCAGAAAAGACTTAGAAGCTCACATCTCCAGGAGGTGGTAGCCAATAACTAGAATAACGTAATAATCCATGTGCTTTACATGGATTTTTTTTGCCTGTACATACGGTTGTTGTCATTTCACAATTCTTTCAATGTAAATAATTCAACTTTAACAGCATTTTCTTCTCTGATATTCAAAAATATGTTTAAATTTATCTCACAAACAAGTGTTTAAAATAAAAACACCGGTATTTCGTTATTCAATTAAAACTAACCAACCCGGAAAGCAAATTAAATAGAAGCACCAAATTTTAATTTAATACTAATTAATGAAAAAAGTACTTTTACTTCTTTGTTGTATGTTTTTCGTTACGATGTCTGCTCAAAAAAAAGGGAAAGACTACAGTAATATTTTGAAAAGTAAGAATATCTACGAAATCAATGCCTTCTTAAGGGATGCCCATCCCGATGATCCCCGAAGATCTGTCCTGAAACCCAGGGTAATGGAAATGATGAAAGAATACATCAAAAATGCACATCCTGCCGACCAGAAAGTAAAAGATATGCAGGAAATGCTCGCTATGCTGAGGAGAAGACCCTCTACAAAGATCACTTTTGATGAAATGAATGCCATCATCAAACAGAAGCAAATTGCAAAATATAAGGCTGAACTGGCAGCAAAGCAGCCTACTACTGTTTACACACCAAGTACTGCTCAGAATACATTTGTTGTTAACACCACTGCAAATGCTGCTATCCCTAATGCTGAAGCAGAAGAATTCAATATGCTTATGGCGGTATCTCCTGTGGAACATAAAAACAGGACAGTCAAAATCCTTAATTCTTTATTTGATAATGATCCCAATACCAAAGAGTGCATTGTTCTGATTCAAAATAAATCTGACTGTAATATCATTGTAAGAATGGAAGGTGTAGGGACTACTAAATACAGACTGGCTGTGCCTGCCCAGGGCGAAGGCTCAATTGTTATAGAAAAAGGCCAGTATCTTTTTACCAGCCTTGTTTGCGGAGCTCAGTATGCCTCGCAAAAAACAATTGAAAGGCCTATTATGGTGGCGTTGGGTAGCCATTAATATCAGCTGGAAACGAATGATCTCTTTGTCTTTTACCCCCAAAAGACAAAGATACTCCACAAATTTTCACTATTTTTGCACTCATTTTATAACTCAATGGGCAAGAATAAATTAGCAAGATTTGCAGAAAACAAAATATTACCGAATGTAATCCAACCCACAAGGGAAGAGGCTTTAAATGGTTTCGAACTTAGGGGAAAATGGAGAGAAAATTTCTTTAAAAATGATCATCCAATTGTATTGGAATTAGGCTGTGGAAAAGGAGAATATTCGGTAGGACTCGCAAAAACATTTCCTGAAAAAAACTTTATCGGAGTTGATATCAAGGGGGCAAGATTTTGGTTTGGCGCTAAAGAAGCTGTAGATAGCAACATGAATAATGTGGCTTTTTTGAGAACGCAGATTGAACTTGTAGATTATTTTTTTGCTGAAAATGAAGTAGATGAAATATGGATTACGTTCCCGGATCCACAAATCAAATATAAAAGAACAAAACACAGATTAACACATCCGGATTTTTTAAACCGTTATAAAAAATTCCTTAAGCCAGGAGGGATTATCCACCTGAAAACTGATTCAGAATTCCTGCACGGATATACGCTTGGATATCTGCAGGGAGCAGGCTATGAAATTATTTCTGCCCATCACGATATCTATGGTGCCCCGGAATATGATCCCAATACGGAACATTTGAGAGATATCAAAACGTATTACGAAGAGCTGTTCTCAGCAAAGGGAAAAACAATTACGTATATCAAATTCCGGATAAGCTGATGAAATAAAAACTTGATGAAATAAAATTTTTTAACGATTTTATTCTTCACATTTCTTATCCCGACCTTTACAAACGCTCAAAAAAGCAGTAAAGAGATTCTAAAAAGCACAAATATCAAAGAAATTGAACAATACCTGAAGAACGCACACCCTGACGATCCTAAGAAAAGCGTACTGAAGCCAAAACTTATTGCTTTAAAAAACACAGAATGGACAAAAGGAGCCCGTACCGCCAAGCCAATGGAAGCCAGGCCTGTTACTGCAGATATTCCTAAAAGCATTATGAGAAATCCTGATTCGGAAGATGCTGAAGAATTTAAAAAGCTCATTGCTGAAACAACTGTTCAGCATAAGGAAAAAACAGTAAAGGTATTGAATGCTATGTTTAATAAGGATATCAGCCGGAACGAGTCAATTCTTTTATTTAAAAATAGCTCAGACTGCAATATTGTACTGAGAATTGAAGGAAAAGAGTTTTACAATCTGGCTGTTGCAGCCCATTCAGAAAACTTTATTGTGCTTACCAAGGGTTTATATACACTCAACAGCAATATCTGCGATATGAAATATTCCTCTACAAAAGATATTAAAAAAAGTATATTTGTAACGATAGACAATCCGAAACAACCTGGTGCAGAACTGAAATCTGTCCAAAAGGAACCGATACCGGAAAAGTCACCAAAAAAAACAAAGTCAAAAAAAAATAAAATAGGATGAAAAAACTATTAGTTCTTACCGGGATCTCATTAATTCTTGCCAGCTGTAATGTAAACTATGGCAGCTATCCGGGAAGAACTTCCTACCCCTACCCTGGCAGCAGTGCAGGCAACAAAGCAGCCAATACGGAAAGAGAATATAACGAACTATTAAAGACTTATAAGCCGGAAACAACAGAAGTTCTTAATGATCTTCTTAACAGCGATGATCCTAAGAATCCTAAGACCTCTATTTCGGTAGAAAACAAATCTCCCTGCAACATGGTGCTTACGGTAACCGGGAATAATTTCTTCAAGAAAATCCCAATCGGAGCCGGAAAAATAGGATATACTATGGTTCCTAAAAATCAGAACTACAGCTTATCCGGAATTTTATGCAACTCGACTTATCAATCTACAAAGTATATAACGACTTCCTATTCTATAAAACTTTCAAACTAAATATAACCTGCAGAATACTGTAGGTTTTTATTTTTTAATAATAAAAGCCTTAATATAAACAAATAAAAAAACGCTGGATCGAAATCCAGCGTTTTTCCTATAGTAAAGAAAATCTTTAATTATTCTGCATCGAAATCAGCATCTGTATCAGCAGATACTTTTTCTCCTTCTTCTTTAGATTTTTCTTTATCAGCTTTTCTTTGAGACTGACCTTCTTTGATTGATTCAGAAACTACGCTAAGAATCATATCAATAGACTTAGAAGCATCATCGTTTCCTGGGATAACGAAGTCAACTTTTCTAGGGTCAGAGTTTGTATCAACGATACCGAAAACCGGAATACCTAGTTTCTTAGCTTCAGTTACCGCGATGTGTTCTCTTAAGATATCAACTACAAATACAGCAGATGGAAGTCTCACCATGTCAGCGATAGAACCTAAGTTCTTCTCAAGGTTAGCTCTTTGTCTGTCAACTTGTAATCTTTCTTTTTTAGATAAAGTTTCGAACGTACCGTCTTTTTTCATTTTGTCGATAGAGTTCATCTTCTTTACAGCCTTTCTGATAGTAACGAAGTTCGTTAACATACCACCTGGCCATCTTTCAGTAATATAAGGCATATTAAGTTCAGAAGCGTGTTTTGCAACAACTTCTTTCGCTTGCTTCTTAGTAGCTACGAAAAGAACTTTTTTACCTGCAGAAGTTAATTTTTCTAAAGCACTGCAAGCTTCATCTAATTTAACTGCTGTTTTATGTAAGTCTACAATGTGAATACCGTTTTTCTCCATAAAAATGTATGGAGCCATATTTGGATTCCACTTTCTAGTCATGTGACCGAAGTGTACGCCAGCCTCTAAAAGGTCTTTTACATTTGCTTTTGCCATGTTTTCTGTTTTTGTTAGTTTACTTTCCGTCTTTTAAACAATCAACAACTTCTTTAGATGGGAGAAGCGTTTGGATGCTAAACGTAACGGGCAATTTTTTTGTTTAGATAAATAGATTTTAGATAAAAGACAACAGATTGAATAAATTCTGAAATCTGAAATCTTGAATCTGAAGTCTGAAAATTAACGTTTTGAGAATTGGAATCTCTTTCTTGCTTTTTTCTGACCTGGCTTCTTTCTTTCCACCATTCTTGCGTCTCTTGTAAGTAAACCAGCTGGCTTTAATGCTAATCTGAACTCAGCGTTGATTTCGCATAAAGCTCTTGAAATACCTAATCTGATAGCTTCTGCCTGACCTGTATTTCCACCACCGAAAACATTTACGGTAACGTCATACTGACCAACAGTCTCAGAAAGGATAAACGGTTGGTTTAATTTGTAAACCATCACGTCTGTAGAGAAATATTCTTTAGCATCTTTTCCGTTTACTGTAATGTTTCCAGAACCTGGTCTTACATAAACTCTTGCTACAGAAGTTTTTCTTCTTCCGATTTTGTGAACTATAGACATAATTAATTATTTAAATTCGTTAACATTAATTGTTTTAGGCTGTTGAGCTTCATGTTTGTGCTCAGTTCCTTCATATAAATAAAGGTTCTTAAGGATAGCAGCTCCTAGTCTGTTTTTAGGTAACATACCTTTTACAGACTTCTCTAATACCTTTAAAGAATCTTTCTTTTGAAGTTCAGCCGCAGTCATAGACTTCTGTCCACCAGGATATCCTGTATGCCAGATATAAGTCTTATCAGCCCACTTGTTTCCGGAAAGTGTAATTTTCCCAGCATTCAAAACGATTACGTTATCACCACAATCTACGTGAGGTGTGTAATTCGTTTTGTGCTTACCTCTCAAAATCTTTGCAACCGTAGAAGCTAATCTACCTAACGGCTGTCCTTCAGCGTCTACCACAACCCATTCTTTATTAGCAGTAGCTTTGTTCGCTGAAACAGTTTTGTAACTTAATGTATTCACACGTTTTAGTTAAAGATTAAACATAATTTACCCCTAAAAGGGTGTGCAAAGGTACAAATTATTTTTGTAACCCAAAAACATATTTTATTTAATCTATATAATCTTCATTATATCCTCGCTGTCAATAGATTTTAACTTATTTACAATTCTGGCATACATATTGAAAACTGTTGTGCCGAAAAAATACGTCGAAGATTCTAAAAACACAAATGAAAAAGCAAAGAGTTTATTCCCTCAACTCTTTCTTTTATTAAATTTACTTTAAAGATTTCCGTAAAACATACTAATATAATTATAATTTCAATGAAATAATTATATTTGCGCTAACCATATTCTAAAATCCATGAACCACGGAAAACTAAGAGAAGATAAAACCTGCCTGAACTGCGGGCACCACGTTGAAGAAAGGTTTTGCCCCCACTGCGGACAGGAAAATATTGAAAGCAGACAGCCCTTCCATTTTCTCTTTACTCATTTTATTGAGGATTTCACCCATTATGACGGGCAGTTCTGGAAAACCATACAATATCTGTTTACCCGGCCAGGAAGACTTACCAAAGAATACCTTGCGGGTAAAAGACAATTATATGTGGCTCCTGTAAAACTATATATATTCATAAGTTTCCTGACATTTTTCATCCCCAATATTTTACCTCATGCCAAAGAGGAAGCTGAGAAACCGAGTCACATTAAAAAAGAAACCAGGGCAAAAAATCAGAAAGATATTTCCAAAGACCTTGTAAAAAAATTGCAAAAAGAAGGCGTCCTCTCGCATGAAACGGCAGCCACTACACAAAAAGGACTCGATACCTTACAAATAAATGACGGTAAGGAAAAAGATGAACTGTTTGACAGTACATTTGATCCTCAGGAAGCATCCATTATGCATGCTTATACAATAAAACAATATGATTCTATTCTTGCCAAGGACAACACAGGTATCTATTCCTTAATGAGGCCCGTTGCAGAAAAAGTATTTGAATTGAAAGAAGACGGATACAGCAAGAATCAGATTTGGGAAAAGTATAAAGAAAATTTTATTCATACCATTCCTAAAGCGCTCTTTGTATATCTCCCGATATTTGCATTCTTTCTATGGCTGTTTCATAACAAGAAAAAATGGTGGTACTTTGATCATGGTATATTTACCCTTCACTATTTCTCATTCCTTCTGTTAGCAATAATGATATTTATAGTGGGAGAAAAAATTGCAAGCTTTCTTCCGGAGAGCAGCTTACTTACCTTATTGTATGTCTTAGTCAGTCTGGGGCTTGGCCTTTATATGACCATTTATTTCTTTGTAGCACACCACAGGGTATACGAAACCAAAAAAAGGATAAGTATTCTGAAAGGTTCCTTATTATTTATAGTAAACTATATAGGATTGATTCTGATGTTTCTGGCGTTAATGTATTTAAGCTTTATTATGCTTCATTAGCCTAGTTTCTAAGGGATTTATTTCCCCTGAAGCTTGCAAATAAATAGTAGGCCACAAAAACTGTTGAAAATTTCAGGATAGATGGAATCGCCAGCTCAAGATTAAAAATTAAAGCTCCGATAAGCACCAGAACCGCCATGGCTGCAAATGAAAGGCCTAATTTTTTAGGCAGTGTAAAATCAGGAGTATCCAGATAATAAGCAATTCCCCAGGCAGAGCCGAAGGCAAAGGCATAATAAATATCCAGTCCGATGTTTTCAGAACTTAAAAAGAAATAATTGATCAGGAAGCTTACTACCGTTCCTAAAGCGAAATACATCAAGGCTTTTTGCATGTCTGTAAAATATGCTGCAAAAATAGAGAATTTAATTGGGGTGCAGAATCAGTACTCACAATTTAATTATTGAATCAGAAGCTGCACTTTTTTATTCCTGAAAAATTGGATCCGGTCATTAAAACAATATCATATCACCCGAAAAGGTAATTGACAACGGATGTTACAAATGATAAATTTGAAATAAAATTAAAGCCAAAATCCTCATGAGAATGAGTCAATAATTTTAAAAAAAATACACAAAAAAATTAATAGACATGAAAAAAATTCCCTACAAAACAGTAAAAATTGCTGACTTTCACGAAAATAACGTGGAAGTGAATGTAATAATAAGCGCTAACACACAATTTGGCGATCCCCATTTTATCATCAATGGAATGCGGATAGATGACAACAATTTAAAAGAGGATGGGTTTTCTTTTACCATTCCAAAAGCAGATTTAGAATCCAATAATTTACTTTTCGCAACCTCTTTTAATATTAATATGCAGGTGAACCATCTGCAGATCTTAATCAATACATGCAGAATAAAATTTGAGTTTCCTCAGATCCCTAGTAAGAACTTTCATTTCAATCCTTTTGAAGGGAAAACAACTAAAGATTTATCCGGTAAATTTATCTATGGAGTTTATAAATACATAAAAGTTGAGCTATGAAAAAGATATTAATACTAACAGCTCTGGTGACCGGAACAACATTGCTATTTTCTCAAAACAAAGAAATTAGTGCAGAACTAAATAAACTGGAGCTTTCCAATGCACCCAGTGTAATGCTTCTCGGCTTAGCAAGTTCGGATTTGGAAACTCCAAAATCGAAAAAGGCTTTCATGACCAGTATAGTTAATTCTTTCAGCGAAAGTGACGGTCTTCCTAATGCTTATGCAGTAGAACTTACCCCCACTCATTTATTTCCTTTAACGGAGATGGATGCTTTGAAATATGCCGGCATTAACAGTATTAAAAAACCGGACAATACTTATGAGTATAAGAATAACATTTTCAGTGAAGCAAAAAATGTTTCATTCTCATTGGCCTTTCTGAGAAATTATAAAATTGAAAATCTTGACACAGAAAATCCTTCTGCATCTTTTTCCTTAAGAACCACAGTACTTAAGGTAAGGAATAAAAAAAATATAGATGCCATTGCGAATTCAAACAATAACATTTCCAGGGAATTAACCGATATTCAAAGAGAGTTTGAACAATCACCACAGTTCAAAGAGATCATCACATCTAACATCAGCCCAAGCGAAAAGGAAGAAAAACTTGAAAAAGCACAAGATGAGTTTGTCACAGATTATTATAAAACCGAAACTGAAAAATATAAAAAGTACCTTGACGAAAAACCTGCTTTTCAATTAGATGTGGCTTCGGCCTACAGCACTTTCTTTTTAGATAATCAATTCAAGAATAATCAATTCGGAAAATTGGGATTTTGGATGACCATGAGTTCCGGAATTAATCTCGAAAGACAAAATCCCAGCTCTGCTGAAGATCAAAATAAGGTAAAATCCAAAGTAACCATCAAAGAAACCTCTACAGACACTTCAAAAACGGAAAAAAGGTTAAATTTCTATGCCGTTGCAAGATACATGCAGGACAAAACAGTTTATGATGTTGCTAACGGATTCAGCAAAACCAACAATTATGATTTTGGTGGAAAAATAGAGCTCGTCTACAATAGATTCTCTATCGGCTATGAATTTATCTACAGAAGCAGTGATCTGGACAACACCTATCGTTCCAACGGAATCATTAATTATAAAGTATCTGACAGTGTGTACATTAATGCAGCTTTTGGAAAGAATTACGGTGATAAGGATAATCTCATTTCATTTTTAGGATTGAACTTGGGATTGGACAGCAAAAGAAGAACACTATTTTCAGAAAAACAATAAAAACAAAAGCTTTTTTACAATTAAAGACCCACATCAGGTTGAAGCAATGGAAAAATGCCGGTAGATTTTGATCTGCCGGCATTTATATTTTTATGGAGTATCCTAATAATCCGGAAAATACAGGCCTCGCCTCTGGCAAAGACTGCCCTGCTAAAAAAATAATTAATTTAAACGTTTAAAAATCAAAACATTACACTGCAAGACAAGGTTTTCATTTTATTACTATATTTGAGAACTTAGAAACTGTCTAGAATTTTTTATGGAAACCCAAAAATATACTCCAACCAACAAGGTAAGAATCGTAACTGCTGCCTCATTATTTGATGGGCATGATGCTGCAATCAATATTATGCGTCGTGTTATTCAGGGAACAGGATGCGAAGTGATCCACTTAGGACACGATAAATCAGCAGAAGAAGTTGTAAATACAGCGATCCAGGAAGATGCCAATGCAATTGCATTAACCTCATACCAGGGAGGTCACAATGAATATTTCAAATATATCTACGACCTTTTGAGAGAAAAAAATTCACCTCAGATCAAAATTTTTGGTGGCGGTGGCGGTGTCATCCTTCCGGAAGAAATCAAAGATCTTATGTCTTACGGAATCGACAGAATTTATTCTCCGGATGACGGCCGTGAGCTTGGCCTTCAGGGAATGATTGATGATCTGGTACACCGATCAGATTTTGCTACAGGAAAAGATGTTACAGCCAAAGATCTTGATGATATCAGCTTTGAAAACCCATCTAGCATTGCACAAATCATCTCTGCCGTTGAAAACTTTTCAGAAGAAAAGCCGGATCTTGTAAAAGCAATCGACGAAAAATCTAAAGATTTAACCATTCCGATTATTGGTATTACAGGTACCGGAGGAGCAGGTAAATCTTCTTTGACAGACGAATTGGTAAGACGTTTCTTACGTTCAAATACAGATAAAAAAATCGCGATTATTTCCATTGACCCTTCGAAAAAAAAAACCGGAGGTGCTTTACTGGGAGACAGAATCCGTATGAATGCGATCAATGATCCAAGGGTGTATATGCGTTCTATGGCCACCAGAGAAAACAACGTTTCTGTATCTCCGTTTATTCATTCTGCACTGAATGTACTGAAGCTGGCTCACCCGGATGTAATCATCCTCGAAACGTCAGGGATCGGGCAGTCTGGCTCAGAAGTTTCGGATTTCGCAGATGTTTCCATGTACGTAATGACTCCTGAATATGGAGCTTCTACACAGCTGGAAAAAATCGACATGTTAGACTATGCGGATCTTGTCGCATTGAACAAATCTGACAAACGCGGAGCCCTGGATGCTCTTCAGGCGGTAAGAAAGCAGTTCCAGAGAAACCACCTTTTATGGGAAAGCCAATTGGAAGACATGCCGGTTTATGCCACAAAAGCATCTCAGTTCAATGATCATGGTACCACTGAATTATACAACAGATTGGTTTCAAAAGTAAACGAAAAGTTTGCAGACTTGAACTTAAATACTTTTGCAGAGCAGGAAATCACAGAAGAAGTAACCATTATCCCTCCGAAAAGAGTCCGCTATCTTTCTGAAATCGTTGAAAACAACAAACAATACGACCTCAATATTGAAAAGCAGGCTGAATTAGCCAGGAAAATGTATCATATTGAAGGCGTAAAAAATATCATTTCCAATGAAGTTTTGGATGCTGAATATCAAAAGGCAGAAAAAGAGCTTCAACAGGATAATATCGATTTCCTGAGAACCTGGGACGACACGAAAAAAGCTTTCCATGCAGAGTTTTATTCTTACTTCGTAAGAGGAAAAGAGATCAAGGTTGAAACTTCTACAGAGTCTTTATCCCACTTAAGAATTCCAAAAATTGCACTACCAAAATACAATGACTGGGGTGATCTGATCAAATGGAAAGGGCAGGAAAACCTTCCGGGAAGCTTCCCTTATACAGCGGGAATTTATCCGTTCAAGAGAACAGGTGAAGATCCTACAAGGATGTTTGCAGGAGAAGGAGGTCCTGAAAGAACCAACAGAAGATTCCATTATGTTTCTGCAGAAATGCCTGCAAAACGTTTGTCTACAGCATTTGACTCTGTAACATTATACGGTCAGGATCCTGCTTTACCACCGGATATCTATGGTAAAATCGGAAATGCGGGGGTTTCTATTGCAACATTGGATGATGCTAAAAAATTATACTCCGGGTTTGATCTTGTAAATGCACTGACTTCAGTTTCAATGACGATCAACGGTCCTGCACCGATGCTGCTGGCTTTCTTCATGAATGCGGCCATCGATCAGAATGTTGAAAAATATATCAAAGAAAACGGTTTAGAGTCTAAAGTAGAAGCTAAGCTTAAGGAGAAATTTGACGACAAAGGCTTAGAAAGACCGAAATATAACGGTGAACTTCCTCCCTCCAACAATGGTTTAGGATTACAGCTTTTAGGATTAACGGGTGATGAAGTAATCCCTGCTGATGTATATGCGGAAATCAAAGCGAAAACAATTGCCACGGTTCGTGGTACTGTCCAGGCTGATATTTTAAAAGAAGACCAGGCTCAGAATACCTGTATCTTCTCTACGGAATTTGCGTTGAGATTAATGGGTGACGTTCAGGAATATTTCATCAGAGAAAAAGTGAGAAACTTCTACTCTGTTTCCATTTCAGGATACCATATTGCTGAAGCTGGAGCCAATCCGGTTTCCCAATTGGCATTCACACTGGCCAACGGTTTCACGTATGTGGAATACTATTTAAGCCGTGGAATGGACATCAATGATTTTGCACCCAACTTATCTTTCTTCTTCTCCAACGGTATCGACCCTGAATATTCAGTAATCGGACGTGTAGCAAGAAGAATCTGGGCAAAAGCGATGAAATTAAAATACGGAGCAGATGAAAGAAGCCAGATGCTGAAATACCACATCCAGACTTCAGGACGCTCTCTGCATGCTCAGGAAATCGATTTCAACGATATCAGAACTACTCTTCAGGCACTGTATGCGATCTATGACAACTGTAATTCACTTCATACCAATGCTTATGACGAAGCGATCACGACTCCTACTGAGCAATCTGTAAGAAGAGCCATGGCAATCCAGTTAATTATCAATAAAGAATTAGGATTGGCCAAAAACGAAAATCCTCTTCAGGGATCATTCATCATTGAAGAATTAACAGATCTTGTAGAAGAAGCTGTCTATTCAGAATTCGACAGAATTACAGAAAGAGGCGGTGTTCTGGGAGCCATGGAAACCATGTATCAGCGTTCAAAAATCCAGGAAGAATCTATGCATTACGAATGGCTGAAACATACCGGTGAATATCCGATCATCGGAGTAAATACATTCTTAGGAAAAGACGGTTCACCAACGGTTTTACCAGGAGAAGTTATCCGTTCTACAGAAGAGGAAAAACAGGCACAGATTGTGTCTCTTCATAACTTCCAGCAAGCCAATGACAACAGATCTGAAGAAGCGTTAAGAAAACTTCAGCATGCAGCCATCAACCAGCAGAACTTATTTGAAGTCATGATGGATGCTGTGAAATACTGTTCTCTGGGACAGATTACCAATGCTCTATTTGAAGTGGGCGGTAAATACAGAAGAAATATGTAAGTCGTAATCAGACCGATATATTAATAAAAAACCTCAAAGAAATTCTTTGGGGTTTTATTATTTTCATAAACTAATCATTAAATTTATTCGTTATTACAGTTCAAAATAACCACTATGAAAACCCATTTAAAAGGAATGTTATTGTTAACAGCGCTCTGTACCTCATGTATGGTCTTATCGCAGAAACGTACAGAAGATTTTACAATCAGTCTTCCCACCCATCAAGCAGATAAAAGCTATTATAAAACCATCAAAGTTATTGATGACAGAATAGATACGACTTCAATAGGAATTGTACAGCAGGGCGCATTGAATGCAAAAGCAAGAGTTATTCCCACATCACCGCTTTCCGAACAGTTCCAAAGTGTTCTAAACAGCTTAAATAATGGCAATGCAGAGAATGGAAGTTTGGTTTTATATCTTAAACAATTATATTTTGCCGAAGTTTCTAAAGCATTTACAGAATTCGGATATTGTTATTTCCAGGGGTTTTTATTCGCAAAAAATGAAGACGGAACCTATTCTTTACTTGAAAAAACAGATACAGTTGTTGATCACAAAGCATCAGATGTAACGAAAGAAATTGTAAGAAAAGGCAGTGAAATGCTGGGGCAATTCATTGCTAAAAATGTATCCAGAAAAGCTGATACAACAATGAAATATACTTTTGAACAGATTAAACAATTTGATGATATTGACAAACAGTCTATAGCTTTATATAATTCTACCCAGTTAAAAGATGGTGTTTATAAGGATTATCTTTCATTAAAAAACCAGCAGCCTCAAAAAGAAATCACCCACGTAAAGTTTTATGGCAGCATGCCGAAAATTGTAAGGATCTACGAAACTGTTGACGGAAAAGAACAGGAAATAAAAAAGGAAGACATCTATGCAGTTATTTACAAAGGTGAGCTATACATTTATCTTCCTATCGAAAACCTCTTTAATAAAGCTGAAAAAAAAGACAACGACTATTATTTTGTAGGAAAACTAAGATCGGGAGGCAGCCCCAATGCAGGTAATCTGAGTATCGGAATGTTCTTCGGTGCGGTGGGCGTTTTGCTTGCTTCAAATCCTGCTTACCCGTTCGAACAGAAAATCGATTATATTAACGGTGCTTTTATTCCTGTCAGAGAAATCCAGTCTAAAAAATATTAATTCACGGAATCTTCCTATTTTTGGAAGATTTTTATTTCTAAGATGAAACCAAAAGCTTTATTCAACTGGAGCAGTGGAAAAGACTCTGCCTTCGCCCTTTATAAAATACTCCAGGAGGATCAATATGAGATCTCCACTCTTCTCACCAGCATCAATGAGGAATTTCAAAGAATTTCCATGCATGGAGTCCATGTTTCTCTTTTAGAAAAACAAGCGACAAGCCTTGGAATTCCTTTAATGAAAATGGAGCTTCCCAAAGAGCCATCCATGGAAGAATACCAGCAAATCATGAGCAAAAAAATGGCAGAAATTAAAGCTCGGGGGATTACACATTCCATTTTTGGAGATATTTTCCTGGAAGATTTAAGAAAATACAGAGAAGACCAATTAAATGCTATTGGTATGAAGGCCATATTTCCTCTTTGGAAACAAAATACCACCAACCTCATCTATGAATTTTTAGAGCTTGGCTTTAAAACTATTGTAACCTGCGTCAACGGATCTTACCTCGATCAAAGTTTTGCAGGACGGATTATTGATCAAAAATTCATCAATGACCTTCCTGAAAATGTAGATCCATGTGGAGAAAATGGGGAGTTTCACACCTTTACCTTTGACGGACCCATTTTCAAAAACCCAGTTGAGTTTGAGATCGGCGAAACAGTCAAAAAAACATACCCTAAACCTAAAACAGCTCCTGAAGACGAAGATGAAGAATATGTTTTCTGGTTCAGTGATCTGTTATTAAAATAGCCTGTGAATATTGATCCACAGGCTTTTATTATTTTATTTCTGCAATAATTTCATTCATAAGATCAAATACCAGCCGGATGTCCTTTTCACTGGTTATCCAGTTGACAAAAGCCGCTCTTATTCCTTTATGCCGGTTATAAAAAGTAGGCGTCATAAAGACTTTTCCTGTATCATTGACCTTTTCAAGAAATAAATCCACCTCGTTTTGTCTTGCCACATCTTTTAGGGTAAAGCAAACGGTATTCAATCTTACGGGAGCCAGCAGTTTAAAATCATCACTGTTTTCAATCAGCTTTCCAAACTGTCCCGCCAAGGATATATTATCATCTACAATTTCCTGATATCCTTTTTTACCATATGCCATGAGAGAGAACCAGGCCGGCAGTGCCTTCAGCCTTCTTGAATTCTCAGGAAGGAAGTTTAAGTAATTAAAATTATCCAAAGGATCTCCAAGATAGGGAGCATTTGAATTCTGAAAGGCTTCAATCTGTAGAATTTTATATTGCTCTTTAATCAGAAATACAGCACTTTCATAAGGTACATTCATCCATTTATGGCAGTCCACAGTTATACTGTCCGCAAATTCCCAATTCTCTACAAGATGCCTGTGTGTTTCTGAACAGGCTGCAAATCCACCGAAAGCCGCATCAATATGCCACCAGAACCTGTACCTTTCTTTAAGTTTACTGATTGCCTTAAAATCATCAAAATCCACTGTATTAACTGTTCCTCCGCTGGAAATCAGGATAAATAGCTCTCCGTTAAGTTTCAGGATATTTTCTTCAAGATCCTGAATACAAATAGCTTCCCTGTTTCCTTCCTGAATTTTAATCTGAACAATGTTATTGCTGCCCAATCCCAATAGTGACAGTGATTTGATGGAAGATGAATGGGGTGTTGCTCCCAGCACTTTTATTTCTCCGGAAACACCTTCTCTGGCAATATCTTTTCCCATCTCTTTGCCAAGCCATTGGCGGGCAGCTGCCAAACAGGTAAAGTTGGACATAGTAGCACCCGTTACAAAGCCTCCCAAAAAACTTTCGGGAAGCTGAAGGAGATCCAGCAAAAGCCGTATAGCTTCCACCTCTATGATTCCTGAGATATCACCTTGCCCTTTCATCGTCTGGGTATTCTGATCATAAACAGTGGCAAGCCAGTCGCCCGCTACCGATGCCGGTGTCGCACCGCCGGTTACAAATCCCCAATATCTCGGACCTCCGGAACCAACCATTATCGGCTCAAATTTTTCGTTGAAAATACGAAGTGCCTCTTCCGTGCCATATCCTGTATCGGGCAGCTCATGTTTTTCTGATGGATGATGATGGATGATGGATGTGGTTCTTTCTTCAATAGTGCTCAGGTACTCTGCGCCCTGTTCTTTGACAATATCCAGCAGATGCCGTATGTTTTCTGAATCTCTTTTCAAATATTCATTCATAGTTTTGTGACAAATAATATTCAAAAGTATTAAAAGAGAATCATAAAATGATATTTAACTTACCTAAAAAACCCTTTCTAGCACGCAATTTGCATCCCTTAATGCTCTTTTAGATATTTTAGTATCTTTAAGAACACAACCATCATTTAAAAATACAACACCTGTGATCAAAAATTTATTACTCCTGTCCTTTTTCTGTCTTTTGTTTTCCTGTAGAACTGAAGCTCCGAAAGCTTCTCCTGTTGATAAAAAAGCAATTATTGATTCTACCATCACAGCTTTTCAGAAAACACTTTTAGAACAACAGATTGATTCCACCTTCAAAAAGTATCATTTTAATGGGAGCATAGCTGTTTTCAAGGATTCTTTACCTCTTTACCGAAGAGAAAACGGATATGCTGACTTTAAGAGAAAAACGAAAATTGACAGCAATACCATTTTTGCCATAGGGTCTGTGAGTAAACAATTCACGGCTGTTTTGATCCTGCTTCAGATGGAACAGGGAAAGCTCAGCGTAAAGGATAAAGCTTCAAAATACCTGAAAGAATTCCAGACCAGGGAATATGAAAACATAACGATTCACCAATTGTTAAATCATACTTCTGGATTGAATATGCTGGGCGGAAAACTGATGTTCAAAAGCGGATCAGATTTTTTCTACTCCAACGACGGATTCAATACCCTTGGGAAGATTGTGGAAAAAGTCTCCGGAAAACCATATAGTGAGAATGTACTGGAGCTCTTTAAAAAAGCCGGAATGACGCATTCTTCTACAGGCGATATTTTTACAGGGAAAAATTTCGCAAGTGCCTATCTTGGTACACCCGGTACATTTCAGGAAGTTCCCAACATGCCGAAAAGATTAGGGGGAAGAGAAATCGGAACTCCGGCTGGTGGAATCTTATCTACTATTCAGGACCTCCATTCATGGAATAACGCTCTGTATGGCGGAAAAATTTTAAAACCTGAAACCCTGAAGATGTTTATGGCAAAAAGTTCAGAAAGACGCCATGCTATCTTTGGAAAGATGGGCTATGCCTATGGAATCATGCTTAATATCGGGCAACCTAATTCTTATTTTCACAGTGGTTATATAAAGGGTTCTCCGTCCTTAAACATCTATTATCCGGATACAAAAACATCCGTAATTATCCTGTCTAACATCGCAAATGAAGAAAAAGGGAAAAGCTCCATTTTCAGGCCTCATATTGAAGTAAAAAAGATCACAGATCATCTTGAGAATACGCTTATACAGCTTAGATCAAAGGATTAATTTTGATGGTTTATGCTGACTTCAGAAATTCCTGCATTTTTAATAAATTCTTTTTATGCTCAATAAAATTGAGTACGGCAAAAACGAGAGCGACCTGTAATACAAAAGGGAAGAATCAAAGTCATCAGAAAACCTACCACATCAGTATAATTCTGTTCTCTGAAAAACCGGTAAGCATAATGTCCGCTCCTTATGGCCACCTGCATCATGGAGCTGGCGCAAACAACCATTAATCCCAGATTCTGCTGATACATGGTGTAAAGAGATTTCCCCCTATATTTAAAGTCAGCTTTAATATATTTCCAGATTTTATAATTTAAAATCCAGATTAATATCGTTGCTGTTACAAAGGAGCCATTCAACAGTTTAAAAAAAAGATCATATTGCTTTTGATTTCCTGATATAAAAATCAGCAATAGATTGACAGCAAAAGCCAGGGTACCTACCATCAAAGATTTTTTGAAAAGCACACTGTACTTTTCCTGAATAATTCTTTTGGCAATCAAAGGAATTTTCTCAGGGTAAAATAACAGGTAATTCACCTTTTTAAACTCTCCATTCCAGGATTCTTTTACCTTTAAAAAGGCTTCCTCAAAGCTGATATTTTCATTACACTGAATATTCGAAATCTGGTTGATCATATGATCTCTGATTTCTACAAGAATATCTAATGAGAGCTGTTGAGCAACCAGATAATCTGTCATTTTATTTTCCTGTGCCTCTGTGATCATATATTAAAAATTGTCTGTAGGTTGAGTAAATAGCTTTTCATCTCAAATTCCTGTTCTGCCTGCTGTTTTTTTCCTTTTCCGGTCAGCAGATAGTATTTCCGTTCTCTTCCGTTGATTTTCTGAATTTCGGAAGTGATCATTCCATCGCTTTCCAATTTGTGTAACAATGGATAAAGGGCTCCCTCTGTCATTTCGAGCTCACCCTGAGTAAGCTCTTTAGCTCTTTGGGTAATCTGATATCCATACATTTTAATTTCTTTTGAAAGGAGTTTCAAAATAATATTCTGTAAGGTACCTTTATAAAGGCTGTTCTTTTTCATGAAAGAATTTATATGCATTACAAACTTATGCATAATTTTCTTATGTATTAGAATTTAATGTAAAAAACTCTTAATTTGCTTTATGAAAAAAATGTACTTCATTGCCATCTACCCTCCTCAGGAGATTATTGAAGAAATAAAATTCTTCAAAAGAGATCTGGCAATTCATTACGCCAGTTCCAGGGCGTTAAAAAATGAAGCACACATTACTCTTTTCCCGCCCTTTTCCAGAGAATCAGAACTGGAGGGTGATATTCACACTGCTTTTCAGAAGATCAATACAGAAATGACTCCTTTTGAAATAGAACTTGATGGGTTTGGAAGTTTTCCTAATCCAAAGAATCCTGTAATATTTGTTCAGCCTGATAATAATCCTCACCTAACAGAGCTTTATTATAGGGTAAAACAACATTTCAATTTTGGCAATTATTCTTTCAATCCTCATATGACGATAGGATACAGAGATCTGACCTGGGATAATTACCTCAAAGCCTGGGAAAAATACAAAACCATGCAATACAAAACTAAATTCTTAGTTGATAAAATTTTACTGTTGCGTCACGATGGACAATGGGTGTCTATAGCAGAGAAAAAGCTGGAAAATTAAATCCGGCTGTCCCCGGTTTATTTCAATTTTATTCTTTTATAATCTTCTGAGAAATAATCAGGTTTTTATTTTCTTTTACATTCAACAGATAAGTACCTGCAGGATAATTTTTAATATCCACCCGTAGTGCAGATTCTTTCAATTCAAATCCGGACGGGATTAATTTTCCGGAAGCATCATATATTTCCACACTTACATTCTTTGAAAATTCCTGTTTTCCTTTGATAAAAAATTCTCCAGCTGTGGGATTTGGATACATGCTGAAGCGTCTTTCTTCTGCTTTTACTTCTGAAAGCTTAAGGGTTGATTTGCTCAGAGTCCAGGAAACACTGGTAACATGAAGAGTGCTGTGATTATCTACTTTCAAAAGCGGATTGTTATCAACTACCGAAAATATCAAGGTATTATTTCCGTTATTCAGTTGCCCCGGGGTAATCGTAACACTATTTCCTGTTGCTCCCAGAACCGTTCCGTTCAGATTCCACGAGTTAGCCAGGGTATTGGGAATGGGAAGAATTTCATTAACCGTGAAAGTGACACTGGATGTTGCGTCAACAGAAGTATTGTTTGCAGGAGTATAAGAATCTACAGGAGAAACCAGACTATGGATTCTTTCAATAATTGCTTCTTTACATACGGAACAGAACTGCTGGTTAAGGTACCTCATCTCACAACTCTGATGCGGGCGGAACCACGTTGGACTTTCTGCATGAGGATATACGCCTACTCCATTCAATCCTACCCAATTTTTCCACTTAATGGTGGCAGGATTGGAATTCTGGGTTTTATTCGGAGATTCAAGTGAACCCGAAAACCAGTATTCATCGGCTAATTTACCAAAGGAATGTCCCAGCTCATGCACTACAATTTCATTTGAAGAGCCATTGAGTGAAGCAAATGCATAGGTACCTCCACAGCCTCCATATTCCGTAGAATTTCCTAACACGTATGTGATATCATAATCAGGAATATTAGCGGCCAGAACCTGTCCTACCTTATTGGTCGTATTACTGTAGATACATCTGTGAACTCCGACATCGAAAGTAGAGCCAAGATAATTATTAGGATTGGATACAGGGATTACAGGCTCAGCAACATCCGTAGCTGTTCCCGGATGCTTCACTCCTGATTCTGTGGAAACCACTTTTACCACATAGGCATTAAAATAATTTTTATATTCTGTATAAGGGCTTTTTGTGAATAGGTAATTGACTGTAGCCTGAGCTGATGTAGTAAAAGCAGTTTGCTGTGCAGAGGTGAATCCGTCACCTAAAACTGCAATAACAATTCGCTTGCTGTTATCTCCGTTCTGTAAAAGAGGTACCGTCTCAAATGTCTGCGCAAAACAGCTGCTTCCTATCAAAAGGGATAATAAAGTTTTTTTCATAATTATAGTTTTTGTGTGAATATTACCTGTACTCCATCATCAGTTGCTTTTTCAATCTTTACTGACTGAATATTTTCAGAATAAGAAAACCGGACACTGAATTCTGCATTCTGAAGGAAAGCTTTGTGTCTTGAAATTCCTTCTTTTTCATACACCTCTAGTTCAGGGTTAAAAGGATTTTTTACAAGCTGTTTCCCAACCTCTTTTCCACCAGACTCAGACAATGTGATAATAAGATCACCTTCACGAATATCACCTCTTTCAAAAGAAGGCATATGTTTCAATCTGCCGTCTGCAATTTTAGTACTCTGGAGAGTAATTTTTGCATTTCCAGACTGATCTTTACCGGCTTTAAAAAACAAATAAATAATCCGGTCGCTCTTTGCAACAGATTCCGGATATTTACTTTGAGTTAAAATTCCTTCCTTCTGAAAGCTGCATAACAGGAAAACAGGAACAATAAGTACATTAAATACATTTTTCATAATCATTTTTGTTTAAAGGTACTAAAGTTTTAAACAGGTATGAAAATCATTGTGGATTCTTTTTTATACTTAAAACATAGAAAGCCCTATCTTTGAAGCAATGATTTCAGAGAAAATAATTTTAGGAATTGACCCGGGGACAACTGTAATGGGATTTGGCATCATCTCCATAAAAAAAGGAAAAATGGAGATGGTTTCTATCCATGAACTGATCTTAAAAAAATACCCCAACCACGAAACCAAGCTCAAATATATTTTTGAAAGAACACTGTCTCTTATTGATGAGTTTCATCCGGATGAAGTGGCCCTTGAAGCCCCTTTTTATGGAAAAAACGTACAGAGTATGCTGAAACTGGGACGTGCGCAGGGAGTTGCTATGGCTGCCAGTCTTTACAGAAACATCCCTATTACCGAGTATTCTCCAAAAAAGATCAAGATGGCCATTACCGGAAACGGAAATGCAAGTAAGGAGCAGGTAGCCGGAATGCTTCAAAACCTTCTTCAGCTAAAAGAATTCCCTACGAAATACTTAGATGCTTCTGACGGGCTTGCGGTTGCTGTTTGCCATCATTTTAATTCCGGAACGATCGCAGATACCAAATCTTACTCCGGATGGGATAGTTTTTTGAAGCAGAATCCGGACAGACTGAAATAATTTTCATCTTTTCCACTTATATTTCAAAAGCAAATTTAATGCACTCAAACGCAATACATTAGGTAAATTCACATAGTTACTTGGTAAAACATAATACTATCTTTTACATTGGTATGATTTTTAGTACTACCTTTGTATAAATTTTCAGTTATGAAAACAAACCAACAAACTATAAATCAAGGGACTCATACAATAAACTGGTTCCAAAAATTTCTGATGGTATGTTCAGGCGGGAACATCCACATCTTAAGAAAGACTCCCAGCGAATGGAATAAATTTTCCGGGATTGGAGGGATTGTACTTTTCACTGCAGTATTCGCCACTTTATCTGCAGGTTATGCCATGTATACGGTATTCGACAATATCTGGGCTTCCGTAGGATTTGGAATTCTGTGGGGGTTAATGATCTTCAATCTTGACCGTTATATTGTTTCTTCCATCAAAAAAACAGGAACATGGTGGAATCAGATTCTGATGGCCATTCCACGTCTTATACTGGCTACATTTCTGGGAATTATCATTTCTAAGCCGCTGGAACTTAAAATTTTTGAAAAGGAAGTCAACAAACAGCTGAATACCATTATCCAAAGAAACAAAAAACAGCTCCAGGGAGAAATGAATGGAAGGATTCTTCAGCAAAGCGGCCCTTTTGAGACAGAAAAGCAGCAGATCTCAGGAAAAATTGCTCAGTATCAGAAGGCCTATGATTCTGCTTCCGTAGAACTTGAAAAAGAAATCCTGGGGAAACAATCAGGTTTAACCAGTGGAAAAGAAGGTTACGGGCCAAATGCCAAACGTAAACAGGAATTAAAAGAACAACGAAGACAGGATCTTGAGAATTTCCAAAAGCAGGCAGCTCCAAGACTGGAATATCTGGATAAAGAAATTTCCAAGGTATATACCAACCTGGAAACAGAAAGAAAATCTACTGAAACCTTTGAAGATAAGTTCAATGGGTTTGCTGCCAGGCTGCAGGCATTGGACGAGCTTGGAAAAAATTCTGCTGTTATAGGGCTTGCTGCCGCTTTTATTATGGGACTATTTATCTGTCTTGAAATTTCTCCGGTTCTGGTAAAACTCATCTCTCATATAGGCCCATATGACTATCTTTTGGAAAAAACTGAAAATGATTTCAGATTGTATTCCAAAGAAAAAATTGAAAAAGGAAATGCACTGACAGATTTCAGGATTGAAGACTTTAAAGACAATCTAAAAAACTAAAATGTAATTAAAACTTTGATCGTTAAAGAGAAAAAATCTATTGTAATATAGTTTTCAATAAATAAAATCTAACCTTTTGCTATATAGCGAAAGGTTTTTCTTTTAATTAAAGGTTTTATATAAAATATTTCCTAATTTTATACTACATAAAATCTTTATTATCATGAAAAACTTATTTTTTGCATGTACCCTGCTGATATGCAGTGCATTTGCTCCTGCTGTAAAAGCTCAGGCATCAGATCCATTTCTAGGACAGATAGCCTTTGTTCCTTATAATTTTGTTCCAAAATACTGGGCAGAATGTAACGGGCAGCTCCTGCCTATCGCTCAGAACCAAGCTCTTTTTGCTCTTTTGGGAACTACCTATGGCGGGAACGGAACCACTAATTTTGCGTTACCTGATATGAGAGGAAGAGTACTTGTTCATAACGGGCAGGCTCCGGGAGGACCCACTACCTATACAATGGGACAGACCGGGGGAACTGAAAGTGTGACATTAACGGTGACGCAGATGCCGGCCCACAACCATACGGTAAGTGCTGTGACTGCCGAGGGAAATCAAAGTACTCCAACAAATAATTTACCTGCTGACACAAAAGGTCTTGATAAAGAATATTCTGATACAGCCGCTAATACTTTGATGAAAAGTACAATGATAGGAAACACAGGTGGAAGCCAGCCTCATGAAAACAGACCTCCTTTTCTTACCCTGAAGTGTATCATTTCACTGACGGGAGTTTTTCCCTCTCAAAATTAACCGCTATGAAAATTCTTTACTTTACGTGTCTGATAATCGGAAGCACAGCTTTCGCACAGACCATAACTTTTAAAGGATGTGTCAATTTGTTTGACGATCAAACCTTTATATTCAATAAAACCGGAGTTGACGTCAATAACAAGAACATTTACATTACCACACCTGTTGACGGAGAGCCATGCAGCGGCCTGGGCACTTGTGAATTTAAAATACAATGGAACAATACGCTCACACGTTGGGAATTTCTTGCTGACGAAGGATATGGAACCTTTACAAATCCTAAATTGGTGTATTATAATTCTACAGGAAATAATACAGTCTCTTTTCCTCCTGGCAACAGTGTCGGTACCTGGGTTGAGAATACGGCATTTACAACCGGGCTGTGTAATGGAAATCTTGCTGCAGGAAATTCTACTATGTCGGGTGATGTACAGACCACCACATTGGGAACAGCAGAACTTTCTAAAAATAAAATTCAGATTTTCCCTAATCCGGTGACCGATTTCATCCGTATTTCAGGGATAGAAGATGGGCTGTCAATCCAGATTTTTACTATTGACGGACGCCTTGTAAAGTCTGAAATGTTTGATTCAAAGCTTGATGTTTCACAACTTATTCCGGGAGGTTATATATTAAAAATAAATACAAGAAATTTTCAGACTCATCAATTTAAATTCGTGAAAAAATAAATTACTATTTTTAAAATAAATTTAATGAAGCTTTCGGAAATTCCGGAAGCTTTATTTTTCAGGAATATTTTTTGCATGAACTGGATTATGCCATCAAGTGTTGTAAAGCATTTCATTTATTTTCCTGACACTGAAATATTGAGAATTATATATCAGTCAGGGGCGGTTTATGACTACTTTAAAGTACCTGCCACTATTATTGAGCAGTTTGGAAAGGTAAAATCTAAGGGACAATTCCTGAACAAGGTTATCAAACCGAGATTTAAATATACAAAGGTTGAATAAAAAATGTCCCCATCGGAATGGAGACATTTTTATATTAATGATTCTTAATTATTATAAAGAATAATTCGGAGCTTCCTGTGTGATGATGACATCATGCGGGTGAGATTCTTTCAATCCGCTTCCTGTAATCATAACCAGTTTGGAATCTTTCTGAAGCGTTTCAATATCTTTTGCGCCACAGTATCCCATTCCGGCTCTCAGACCTCCTGTCAACTGGAAAATTACGTCTTCCAGTTTTCCTTTATGTGGAACTCTTCCTTCAATTCCTTCCGGAACAAATTTCTTAGCTTCACTCTGGAAATATCTTTCCTTACCTCCTCTTTTCATTGCTGAAAGGCTTCCCATTCCCTGGTAAGACTTGAATTTTCTTCCCTGGAAGATAATTTCTTCTCCCGGAGCTTCATCTGTACCTGCCAGAAGTGAACCTAACATTACAGCACCTGCTCCACTAGCGATAGCTTTTACAATATCTCCGGAAAGTTTAATACCTCCGTCGCCAATTACGGTCACATTTTGAGATTTAGCATATTCGTAAACGTTATAGATCGCTGACAACTGAGGAACACCTACTCCGGCAACCACTCTCGTTGTACAGATAGACCCTGGACCAACTCCTACTTTAAGTACATTTGCACCTGCTTTGATAAGGTCTTTAGCAGCTTCTGCAGTTACAATATTTCCGCCTACAATATCAAGAGTAGGATATGCTTTTCTGATTTCTGAAATCTTGTCTAAAACTCCTTTAGAATGACCATGTGCGGAATCAATTGCTACGATATCAACGCCAGCCTGCACCAAAGCCTCGATTCTTGTCAGTGTATCTTCCCCTACACCTACTCCGGCACCTACGATAAGGCGGCCATTCTGATCTTTGTTAGCATTCGGGTATTCTAACTGATTATCAATATCCTTGATAGTAATTAAACCTACAAGTTTATTATCTTTATCTACGATAGGTAGTTTTTCAACTCTGTTCTTAAGAAGGATTTCTTTTGCCTTTTCAAGATTGGTATCTTTATCAGAAGTGATCAGATTTTCTTTGGTCATGATCTCCTCTACTTTCATATCAAGATTTTCCTGATACTTTACATCTCTGTTGGTAATAATTCCGATCAGGACATTATCAGGATCTACTACCGGCAGACCTGAAATCTTATATCTTGACATAAGATCTCTGGCTTGTCCTAACGTATGATCTTTGGATAATGTTACCGGATCAGAGATCATTCCGTTTTCGGAACGCTTCACACGGTTTACCTGAGCGGCCTGCTCAGCGATCGTCATATTTTTGTGAATAAAGCCTAACCCACCCACTCTTGCCAAAGCAATTGCAAGCTCAGCTTCAGTAACAGTGTCCATCGCAGCGGAAACTATCGGAACATTCAGCGTGATTTTGTCGGTAAGTCTTGATTTTAATGAAACCTGATTAGGTAAAACTTCTGAATAAGAAGGGACTAGAAGAACGTCATCGAAAGTGATGGCTGTCTCTACAATTTTGTTATGAATAGACATCTTTACTTTCTTTGCAAAATTAGGCTATTTTAGTGAGATATGAAAATCCTTTTTGATAGTTTAAATAAAATTTAATAATCAATAACTTAAATCGAAAAAACCGCTCCTTGTCAGAACGGTTACGGTACAAAATAATTGAATATGTTGAAACTACTTGTGAAAGGTTCTTATTTTTGTTAAAAATTATTTTTCTTTGGCTTTACGGATAGCAAACCTACACCTCCATTGACTATCTTACTGGCAAAGAATCGTTCATTGTAAACTTTCTCTTCTTTGGGCATAAGCCTTTAGCAGATCTTTATGGATGTTTGGGATTAATTAACGGAAACAGAATTAATCATTTTTGAGATATCACCAGGAGTAAAGTTTCCTTTCACATCTACAAATACCATTTCATTATTATTGGAACCTACGGTAATCAGCATATTTTTTATAGCGTCTCCATCCTGTTTTACCTTTATATTAATATTGTCTCCATCATGCTTTATGGTTGCCCATTCTTCATAATGATTATCGTTCAGATACCGGGTATAGTCATTGAGCATTTCTCTGCTCCCATTGGTTACAGTAAGAACTTTTATTTTTGAGGCTTTCTTTACCAGACTGATCGTTTCCTCACTTTCACCATCTTCCCTTAAAGCCTTTTTAATATAGGATTTGGCAAGAGCCATCGGTATATTAATACTTGCAAACCGTGCTCCTTTGAAGTCATACTTTGAGTTTTGAAAAAAGCCGATGTTTGGTTTTTCTGATACGATACACGACTGAAGCATACCTATAGTGAGAATAGCAAGGAAAATGTTTTTAAGAGTCTTCATAGTTTAGTTTTTATTTTATTTGTCTGAAACTACCACCGGAAATTTTATCTACTCTGGCATCCAGCTCAGGGTTTCCTCTCAGTTTTACAGAGGCTCCTGAAGAAACACTTACTTTTAGTTTATCAGTAACCAGCAGAGAAAGGCTTGCACCTGAAGTAGATTCTACCACTGCAGTGGCAATCTTAAGGTCATCTGCTTTACAGGATGCTCCACTATTGATATCAATTACAGCAGAGGCAGCCTCTCCTGATATACTAACACTTGCGCCACTGGAGGTGTCCAATACCAGTTTTGATGTTTTAATATCAACGTCCAGAACAGAACCTGAGCTTACTTCCACCGCTGCTGTCTCCTTCACATTGAATGTTCCTTTAATAATAGAGCCAGATTCTGCTTCAATCGCCAAACTGCTTTCTGTAACAGGATTCACTGCAGTAAAGACACTGCCTGATGATGTTTTTATAGCATTAATGCTAGGAGCAGAAACATTGACATTCAGGTTTTTAAATCTTAGATTTTTTACTCCTTTATTGTCAACATATATTTTTAAAACTCCATTTTCTACTTTGGTGATAACATATTGGAGCTTATCTGCATCAGCAATTACTTTTACACTTCTTGTATTTTCCTGTTTGTAGGTAACATTTACCCCTACACTGGCATCTATTTTTGAGAATTCCCCTACATTTCTGTTATCTCCATTCAGATAAGAAGAAGTGTTCCCAGAGGTAAGGTCATTTTTTAAAGAACTTGTTACAGAAGACGTTGTTGTTTCGCCAGAATTAATGATTTTATTAACATCTGATAACTTCATTTTTCCATTAAGAATAAAAATGATATTCTCTTCTTTGGAATCAACGTTGAAAACCAGATTTTCCAGATAATTGTCTCTTTCTTCTTCAGCTAAGAACTTCATTGAAGTTCCATCGCTGCTCATTGACATCAGCTCGTTGAAATTCAGAGATCTTAATGCATTGTTCACTCTATCTGTCTTCTCCTCATTCATTTTTATATTGGCAAGGTTTTCGTCTTTCAAACGATCCGGAAAAGTAATTTTCGGGATAATCAGAATTTTAAGTCCGTCTACATCGTTCAAAATAGGTTTTATCTTTCCAACATAGGCGTCATTCACATCAATGGTATTCAAGAGTTTGAACATCGGTTTTTTGATATTGATGGATGTAACCCCTCCGTTTTTTTCAAAATCCTGAAAAAGTTTGTTCAGCTTATCAGTCTGTGCAGAATAAGTTGCAAAGCTGCTTAGCATTATGGCTATTATAAAAAATATTTTTTTCATGAGATTGATCTTATTTTTAGTATTCGCTTTCAAGATTTTCATTTTTTTGAGAAGATGCTACTGTTTTTTTAAACTCGTTTCCTAGTTTCATAAATGAGTATTTGGCAACATCTATGGCTTCTTTTTCACTGCTGATTCTTTTCCCGTTTACAATCACATACGAATCATTGTACGCTGCAGCAGAATCATTTACGCTTTTGCTGTTTAAGGTATTGCTTACGTATCTGGGCTTTGTTTCCTTTTTAAGTCTTCCTCTTTTTGGAAGTATTTCATCCAGCACATCTTTTTCTGCTACCGGATTATTCTGAAAAACAGAATCTTTTTTCACTCCGGAAATAGAGTCAGTATGGTTAACGGCAACCTGTTCCTGGTGATCACTATTTTCTTCAATAAACCCGGACTTCTGTTTTAAGATCTCATCTTTTACCAGCTTTTCCCTGTCCTGAATATCTGTATTATAATTATTCAGGAGAAAACCGATACTGAAAATCAGTATCACACCGGCGGCCATCCAGAACCATTTGGGAAAGGACGGCTTACTTTTTCCGTTCAATGGAATAACAGGTGTATTATCCTGTTCAGGCTCCGCATCTTCTGCAGCCTGAAGAAAGTCTTCAAAGCTCCAGTTCATTTTATCTTCCCTGATCTCCCGGAAGACTTCGTTGTATTTATCTTGTAATTGATCTTTTTTCATAGCTCATCAGTTGTGAGATTTGTTCTTTTACTTTTTGTCTCGCACGCATCAGGTTTACCCTTACTGCATTTTCCTCCATTTCCAGCATTTCAGAAATTTCGGAAACATCATACTCTTCTATATCTTTCAAGTGGATGACCATCTTCTGCTTTTCGGGGAGCTGATTGATAAATCCTACAATATGTTCCTTAAGGTTATCAACTTCCATACTGTAAAGCTCCGAGCGGTGAAGCTGCATATCCGCAAAACCGATTTTTACATCATGATGCTTCAGGCGGTTCAGGCATTCGTTCCGGACAGACTTCAGCGCATAGGATTTAAAATTCCCGAACTGCTCAAGCTCATCCCTTTTCTGCCAAAACTTCATCATGAGATCCTGTACGACATCTTCTGCTTCATCGCTGCTCATGACAAACCGCTTCGCAAAACGATACATCTCGTCTTTGAGAATAAACACCGTATTCTTGAAAGTTTCTTGGGTCATGAGTTTTGTTTCTTATAGGTAAGACAATTGCCGTTACAGATCTATTACATCAAAAATAAAAAAACTTCAAAAAAATTTGAAGTTTTTATTTTTTATCGAGTAACTGTTTGAGGTAAGCAACCTCCGTATCTTATCCTAAAGCCTTTTTTCATACTGTTCTATGAGTTTTTCCGGAAGTTGAGTCTGGTAGATAAAACCATTATTTCCACCATGTATATTGTCATAATGAAAAGAAAGTCCATCGTTGCTTAAAAAATCAAGAACACTTACTTCCAATGCTTTTGCGATATGCTCTACCTGAAAAAAATCCGGCTTACTTTTATCATTTTCAAAATTGGAATAGGTTTTCTGGGAAACGTTCAGTACTTCGGCAAGGTATTCCTGCGTAAAGTTCTTATTGATTCTCGCTTTTTTCAGTTTTTCTCCTAGCGTCATAGCACAATGTATTTTTACCAAAATTACATATTTTTTTCTTTTAGAAAAATAATACGGAAACCAGTATTTTTCTACTGTATTGTTTCAGTTTATTATTCACACATTTGTAGAGTAAAAAAAGTATATATTTAACCACTAAAAAACAAATGCTTATGAAGAAAAATTTAATTTTCCGGCTGTTCCTGCTGGCCATTCTTTTTACCTTATTCCATTCCTGCATACAGGATGAGATTTATTCTTCTGTAGATCCTACATCGAAAGAATATACTTCCAAAAGTCTTTGGAAAGAAGATGAAACTTATATTAAAAATGTAATAAAGATCTACTTTGAGAACGAATCAAAAATAAAAAAAGTAAACGGGATTATTTATTGGGATTATGCCACTACAGTAGGAACTTATAATGAAAGTTTCCTGATCGTACCTATAGTAGAAAACGGAAAGGTGACCTCTGTACTACAGGTTCCAAGAAAAAATGATAATATCTATTTCTATTTTACTGATTTCAGTAACCATATGGCTTTTTTTCAGAATCTTCTTTTTTCAAAATATAAGAAAAAGGCACATCCAAATAATAACGCCAACCTTGCAGCAAGGGACATTATATGTACAACAAGTTATTATTCTGTATGGATGCCGGATAGTGAGAATCTACCGGATCCCGAAACCGGCGCTGGGCATTGGGAAACATATTCTATTGTAAAATGTAAAGAAAGAGAACAGGAAATAGATCAGTGTATAGGAATTGTAGGACCCAACGGAGAATGTCCGGGTGGAGGTGGTGATCCTATTGGTGGTGATAGCGGATTTCCTTATCCTGAAAACCCAGATCCTGAAAACCCCTGTGAAAAATTAAAAACACAAACCACGAATATTACATTTAAAAATAATATTACTTCTCTCGAAGGAAAAACTACTGACAGCTATGAAAGTGGTTATAGGATAGGAACTAATTCTGATGGATCTTTACAAAATCAATTACTACAAAATAAACCTGGAACACAACAAGTGGATCTCAAAGCATTCTCAAACACGATAACATTAATGCATTCACATTATGATGGATTGTATCCAATGTTTTCACCAGGCGATATCATCTTCTTTAACCAATGGATTGTTTGGGCACAGAATTGGAACTCAGTACCTAAGAATATGCCTAAGATACCATTAAATAATCTTACATTTACTTTAGTAACAAGTAATGGAAATTATTCTTTTAATTTTGATGCAACATCTGTAACTCCTTTACCTCTTTACACACAGAAGGAATTAGAAAACTTGGATAAAGATTATATTGACAAGTATCTAAATAAGGCTGTAACTATTGCAAACGTAAGTGGTGATGTAAGTTTTAACATGGAAAAATTAGAAAAGGAGTTTTTAAAATTCATGAATGACAAAATGAATATGCCAGGACTGAAGCTATATAAAACCACAGAGAATGGAAATGTACAATTAAACTTAGTAAACGGTGACCGAAAAGAAACTCCTTGTCCAAATTAACAATAAATATTATGAAACAAATATTATTAATGCTAATTACAATTTTAGCAATTTCATGTAAAGCACAAACCTATCCTTTAAACTATAAGGAAGATGTTCCTAATGGGGCTTATTATAAAGACACAAACAACGAACTAGACAAATATATAGGAGTATGGAAAGGAGTATGGGATAATAAAACTTTATATTTAGATTTAAGAAAAATAAAATATAAATCTGGGGATAATTTTAATTACTATTATCGTGACAAAATATTAGGTGAAAGAAAAGTAATTGCTCCGAACGGAACAATTGAAATAGATAGAATATCTAATTTTGATAACCAAAATCCAGAGTTTGATGGAATTGGATTCAATTTAAAAAATGGAAATATAAAACGATTATACTTCTATCCTAAAAACATGTGTAGAAAAACTGCAACCTTGGATATTACAAATTTCACAGGAAATCAAATGACCTTACATTTTGAATATCTTCCAAGCATTATAGATCCTAATTGCCAGCATAACGCCTATGTAGATCAGTATGGAGATTTTCCTATTAATTTCCCGAAAGATATTGTATTAACAAAGCAATAGTATAAAACCTCCAGCACTAGAGGTTTATTTACCAACACAGATTATGAAAAAGCAAATTAGAATCCCAAAGCCCTGTCCTGAAAACTGGGAAAATATGCAAGACTTTCCTTTCGGGAAATTCTGTGAGAAATGTTCTAAATGTGTCGTAGATTTTACTGAGAAAACAGATGAACAAATTAATGAGATTCTTCAGACAGCCAATGACAAAGAAATCTGCGGAAGAATTTCAAAACGGTTATTATCTATGACTGCTGCAGGAATTATTTTAATTACCAATCTTACGTTTATTCGGGCACAGACTCAAAATAATTCTGAAATTACTACTGAACAAAAAGTGGCGGCCGTTATAAAGGTTTCAGGAAAACTGATCTTTAAAAGAACTAACAAGGAAATATCTAATGCTGAAGTTTTCTTCATTTGTAAATCAAGATATGTAAAAACAATAACAGATGAAAATGGAAATTTCACTTTAGAAATACCCAATAAGCTGATTAAAAGAAAAAATGTCTTATACTTTAATTTTGATAAGTTAAATGATGAAACTTATAAAAACCCCAACAGAGAAGTACCTAATACAATAAATGGAGATATTTACGAAAATACCTCAATTATTTTCTCTAAAAAAGAACAAATAAATGAAAAAGAGTTTCAGATTGAGTCCCAGCATCGATATTTAGAAATAGGAGCTGTAGTAGTAACATCTGAAAGCCCACCTGATTATTACTATTTTAATGGTAAAAGTATGAGTGAAAAGAAATTTGATAAGTTAAAAAAAGAAAATCCAAATTACCAATACTTCTTTTTCAAAGATAAAGAAGTATTGGTAATTTCCGGAAAAGGATATCTGGATAGTTTACAATTATTATACTCAAACTAAAAAATAAACCTCAGAAAATGTCTGAGGTTTCTCTATTAATACGTATCAAAAATATGTTTCAAAATTGCTTTATCCTCTTCTGTTAAAGTCACTTTTCTTCTCGCCATGGCTCTTTCTGCTACTTCATATACTTTATCCAGTTTGAATCTTTCATCATCTTTCATTCCGCCCCATGAAAAGTTTTCTACAAGATTGGGTGGAAAGCCCGGTTTAAAGATATTGGATGCTACTCCTATTACAGTGCCTGTATTCAGCTGGGTATTGATGGCCGTTTTGGAATGATCTCCCATGATCAAACCTGCAAACTGCAACCCTGTATCTTCAAAGGCTTTAGCTCTGTAATTCCAGAATTTTACGTTCCCGTAATTGTTTTTCATGTTCGAAGAATTGCTGTCTGCCCCGAAATTACACCATTCTCCAATCACTGAATTCCCTACAAAACCTTCATGTCCTTTACTGGAATATCCGAATATAATAATGTTATTCACTTCGCCTCCCACTTTGCAGTGCGGCCCCACTGTGGTTGCCCCGTAGATTTTTGCGCCCAGATTAAATTTAGAATCATCACAAAGTGCTATCGGGCCGCGAAGATGACAGCCTTCCATCACTTCAGCGTTTTTACCGATATAAATTTTCCCTGTCTTTGTATTGATCGTTGAGAACTCTATATAAGCTCCTTCTTCAATAAACAAATCTTTCTTATCTCCTAAAAAGCCATTTGTGGAGGATAGCTCCTGCGATGTTCTTCCTTTCGTAAGCAGGTCAAAATCGAAATTTATTGCGTGATGGTTATAGGTAAATAAATCTTTTGGTCTTTTAAAGAAAATAAGATCCTCCTTAATATCCGTCATTTTTTCAATCTGGTTCAGAGAAAAATCTTTCATATTGATTTTAGCTGCGATCAATTCATCTTCATAAACCAATGCTTCACCCTGTTTAAGGTCTTTAATCTGTTGAATTACTGTTTCTGTAGGAAAGAAATTCGGAACCAGAAAAAGGCTTTCTTTTTCCTCAGGGCTTTTAAATTTATCCTGAAGATATTGTTCCGTGAAGTAGGTCACCTCAGTATTTCCCAGGATTTTCTGCCATCTTTCAGAAAATGTAAGGATTCCGCATCGCATGGCTGCAACAGGGCGGGTAAAAGTAAGCGGAAGAAAGTCTTCCCAATATTGTGCGTCTGAAAATACTAATTGCATTTTTTAGAAGTTAGGGGTTAGAGGGTAGAAGGCAGAGACCAAGGTTAAGCCTTACTATTTAGAAACAAAAATACAAAAAGATGAGAGAAGTTGGAATAAGATAAAAAAGATAATAGATGGATAGATAACAGACAAAGAGATGAAAGGCATACCATGGATTCAACTTATTCATAACATCCGCAATTTTTTAACAATAAAAAAAAGTCTTCCAAAAAATTGGAAGACTTCAATATTTTTAAGTATACAAAAATTACTTAGCGAATTTTTTGTATTTGTTCATGAACTTATCAACTCTACCTGCAGTGTCAACTAGTTTTACTTTACCAGTGTAGAAAGGGTGAGAAGTTGAAGAGATTTCCATTTTGATTAATGGATATTCTTGTCCTTCATACTCGATAGTGTCTTTTGTTTCTGCAGTAGACTTGCAAAGAAACACCTCGTCGTTACTCATATCTTTGAAAACAACAAGTCTATAATTTTCTGGGTGGATTCCGTTTTTCATAATACTATTTTTAAAAAAATTAAGTTTGCTTTCGAAATAGTAATGGATATTTCTCTGCTAAATTTTAGGTTGCAAAAATACAACATTTTTTTAAATTTCCAAATACTGAATTCAATATTTTTTTATAGATAAGAAATTCAAAGTATTTTCGTTAAATTTGGAACTTACTTAAACTTAATTTCAATGAAATTCAAATTATTACTGGCTTTTTCCTTCTGGATCCTACTTGCAGCAGTATCATGTAATAAGGATGACATTACCTTTGACAGCCCTACGCAGGAACTCCGTTTCTCAAGAGACACAGTATTTTGTGATACGGTATATCATCAGGTACGTTCAGAAACCTATGTGGTAAAAGTGTATAATAATGAAGATAAAGATATCCTGATTCCCAGAGTGAATCTTGAAAAGGGAGCTGCTTCCTTATATAGAATCAATGTAGACGGAAAACCGGGATACGATTTTAAAAATGTTCCTTTAAGAAAGAAAGACAGCCTTTATATTTTTGTTGAAATTGCTCCGGAAGCTACAGGACCGGAAGCCATTGCCGAGGATAAAGTTCTTTTCACCGGCCCAACCGGGCAGCAGCATGTGACTTTATTTTCAGTGGTTCAGGATGCAGAATTTTTTATTCAGACTCCCGGCAATCCGAATGTGATTAGCAATTCCACCACGTGGAATAATAATAAAGCGAAGATCATCTACGGAAATCTTACCATCAATCCAAGTGTAACTCTGGACATCAATCCCGGAACTAAGGTATATTTTCACAAAAACAGCGGAATGAAAGTTTCTTCCGGAGCTGTTTTAAATATCAATGGAACTCAGGCCGATCAGGTTATCCTTCGTGGTGACAGAAATGACCCTTATTATGATACAATTCCTAAAAACTGGAATTCTATTAAAATGGAAGCGAATTCTACCCTGAAAATGAACCATGCAAGACTTTTTGGAGGAACAAGAGGGCTTGATATGAAGCAGACCAATGCTACAATCACCAATTCATTTATTCATACTTTCTTTGAATATGGAATTTATGCAGTAGGTTCTACTGTAAATGCCAATAACCTGGTGATGAACAACTGCGGCTTGTCATGTATCGGTATCTTCCTTGGGGGGAAACACAGCTATACCCATGCTACTATTGCCAACTATTCCAAAACAATGAGTTCTTTTGACAGAGCTGGAATTTTTGCTGCCAATGAATGGAAGAATGATGCCGGACAAACACAACAGGGAGCATTACAGCAGCTTGATATTAAAAACAGCATCGTATATTCTGACAGAGATGATGCCGTTCATTTTGAACAAACCCCGGGACAGCAGTTTGAATTCCTACTCCAAAATTCATTAATCAAATATACGAGTGCAACAGGATCCGGCTTCACTTTTGACAATAATCCGAATGTGATACAAACAACCAAGAATACCGATCCACAGTTTGTCAATTATTTTATGGCTAAAATGAATTTAAGGGTAAAATCCACTTCTCCAGCCATTGGAAAAGGAAATACAGCCGTTGCAGCAACCGTTCCTTTTGATATAGTGAATGTATCCAGAACCATAAACCCAACTTTAGGAGCGTATCAATAATGGAAATTACTGAGTTACAGAAGCAGGTAGATGAATGGATAAAAACCATTGGGGTAAGATACTTTAATGAACTTACCAACATGGCGATGCTGACAGAAGAAGTAGGTGAAGTGGCAAGAATCATTGCCAGAAGGTATGGTGAACAAAGCGAAAAGGAGAGCGACAAAAGTAAAGATCTTGGCGAAGAACTGGCAGACGTACTTTTTGTAACATTGTGTCTGGCCAATCAGACCGGCGTGAACCTGCAGGACGCTTTCGACAGAAAAATGAAAATCAAGACGGACCGGGATAAAGACCGGCATCAGAATAATGAAAAACTTAAATAAGAATCATCTATTAGATTTCGGATATTCAAATCAATCTGAATTCTAATAGATGAATTCTGAAAATCTGAAGAAATAATGAAGCTAGAAAAATCAAAATTATCAGGAGATAAAACAGTACAGATCAGCGGTTCGAAAAGTATTTCGAATCGTTTATTGATTCTGGAAAGTCTGTTTAGTAATATAAAAATCGGAAATCTATCCAATTCTCAGGATACTCAATTGCTGAAAAAAGCATTATCTGAGAATACAGAGGTGGTAGACATTCATCACGCGGGAACGGCAATGCGTTTTCTTACTTCTTATTATTCTATTCAGGAAGGAAAGACAACAATTCTTACCGGTTCCGGAAGAATGAAAGAAAGACCTATCAAAAATCTGGTAAATGCTTTGAGAGATCTTGGGGTAGAAATTGAGTATATGGAGAATGAAGGTTTTCCTCCTTTAAAAATTACAGGAAGAAAGATCATTCAAACTTCTGTGAATGTTCCGGCCAATATTTCCAGCCAGTTTATTACGTCCCTGCTTCTTATTGCAGGAAAGCTTGAAAACGGACTTATCATCAATCTTGTGGGAGAAGTAACCTCAAGATCTTATATTGAAATGACCCTTGATATTCTGACAAAATTTGGCATCCAAAGCAGTTTTGAAGGAAATACGATCAAAGTAAAACCTTTCACTTCTGAAAACAATGCTGATGTTGTATATTATGAAGTGGAAAGCGACTGGAGCTCGGCTTCATACTTCTACTCTATCTGTGCATTAGGAAGAGAAACGATTCACCTGAAAAGTTTTTACAAAGAATCAACGCAGGGAGATTCTGCGATTGCCAACATTTATGAAAAATTCTTCGGAATTAAAACTACATTCTCTGAAGACGAGCATCAATTAACGCTGGAACCTCAGCCAGATTTTTCTTTCCCGGAAAAAATTGTTCTGGATATGAATAACTGCCCGGATATTGCACAAACTCTTTGTGTAACAGCAGCAGCCTTAAATATTCCTTTTGAGATTTCAGGATTGGGTACATTAAGAGTAAAGGAAACCGACAGACTTCTCGCCTTATATAATGAGCTTAAAAAGCTTGGTACTGAAACAGAAATTACAGATTTAACCATTCAATCAACCAGTTTTAGAGAGCCACAAGACGATATCTCTATCAAAACGTATCAGGATCACAGAATGGCAATGAGTTTTGCTCCGTTCAGCCTGATTAAAGAACTTAATATAGAGGATGAAGATGTGGTGGAAAAGTCTTATCCGATGTTCTGGAAAGATCTTGAAAGCATACTGTCCCATTAATTTCAGAATAAGAATGTGGTAATTTGAAAATGATTTTATTTCGGATTACCACATTTTAATTGTATATAATAACCATGAAACATTGCTTTTCATTTTCCTTTTTGTTTGTTTTATCTGTTTCAAGCTTATCTGCTCAGAATCTGAAAAATTTTTCGGTTCCGAAAGGGTATACCCAGATTGCAGAAGCCAAAGGTGATCTTGACAAAGGCGGAAAAGATGAAATTATCCTGATATTTAATACGGATATAGAAGCATCAGGCATGCAAAACCCGGAAGGTACAGGTGACTATAAAAGGGTTTTCTATATTCTGAAAAAGGAAAACAGCGGTCTAAAAGTATGGAAAGAAAATGCTACCATCCTTTTTTCAAGCGGATTCGGATTTTATCCTTCTAACAATACTTTTAAAATCAATATAAAAAATGGATGCCTTATTATTGAACAGCTATTTTTTACCAATTCAAGACATACCCAGCAATATAAACATACCTTCAGATTTCAGAACGGAGATTTCTATCTGATAGGTTTACACGATCATTTTGAAGATACCTGTGATTTCAGTTTTACGAATGAAATCAATTTCTCTACAGGAAAGGTTATTGTTGACAGAGAATATTCATCCTGTGATGATGACACCAAAGTACCCGAAAACTCACACAAAGAATTTACCCATAAATTCCCGCTTATTAAAATGAATGATTTCTTTATCGGAGAACATAAGTTTAAGATTCCCGGTTTGAAAGAGGATTTTGCTTTTTAGGAGGGAAGACTGAAGCTGGACGCTGGAGGTTACCGTTGATCGATGAACTTTTAATATTCATTTTATTATGAATTTGTCATAGATATTTTTTTAACGCAAAGTAAAAATAATTCTATCATCATATTAGAGTGAGCTAAGAGGCCGACATGTCGGTGATGAAGCTTAATTTTTCACCCCCGCTTAGAAAAAATCAATTTCATTGATTTCATCTTTGCCCCCTCTCTATTTCCGGAACAAAAAATAAACTTTGCGTTAATATAAATCCGCCTTCCAACTTCCTGACTTTATAGCAACTTAATTATCTCTTAAAGTTAAATTAACTCCTTATGCTTTGATATATTCTTATTTTTAAGCTGCATTAAAAAATAAAAAAAACTATGTTCAAACAAAGCATGAAACGTATGACAGCCATCACTCTTGGGGTGGTTACTGCATCTATCTTTTTTTCCTGTTCAAACGACAGCATTATGGAAAGGGATTCTAATGAAAACAATTTAACTTCTTTAACAAAATCGAGCTACAAGACTTCTTTGGCAACCATTGAAATGAATAGCTGGATGTCCGGTCTTCAGGATAATATTTCCCTTTCAAAAATCTCAATTCCCGGAACTCATGATTCCGGAGCACGTGTAGATGCCCCTGTTGTATCAGGTACTGCTAAAACTCAAGACCTCAGCATTGCAGAACAACTGAATGCCGGAGTCCGTTTTCTGGATATACGTTGCAGACATATTGACAATGCTTTCACCATTCATCACGGAGCGATTTACCAAAATCTGAATTTTGATGATGTGCTTAATGCTTGCTATACGTTCCTTAACAGCCATCCATCAGAAACAATTATCATGTCTGTAAAGGAAGAATATGATGCTTCCAATACGACCAGAAGTTTTGAGCAGACTTTTGATTCTTATGTACAGAAAAATACTTCTAAATGGGATCTTGGATCCAATATTCCTACGCTGGGTTCTGTAAGAGGAAAAATCAAACTGTTAAGAAGATTTTCTTCGGGAACAACCAAAGGAATTAATGCCTCACCATGGGCAGACAATACGACCTTTGACATCAACAATTCCGGTGTGCAATTGAAAGTACAGGATTATTATAAGGTAACCAACAATGATGATAAGTGGAATGGAATTTTCAGTCTTCTTAATGAAGCTAAAAATGATACCAATGGTAAGCTTTTCGTGAATTTCACCAGCGGTTATAAACCCGGAATCTTCGGAATCCCCAGCATTCCTACGGTATCCAATGCCATTAATCCAAAACTTAAAACATTTTTCCAAACCAACACTCAGGGTTCATTTGGTATAATGCCGATTGACTTTGTGAATGCTGAACTTTCTGAATTAATTGTTAAGACCAACTTCTAAATTATTATTTGTTAGATATACTCAAAGGCTGCCTCTCTTGTTGAGGCAGCCTTTTTGAATTTTGTTCTGTTTTTATCTCCCACAGATTTCACGAATTACACAGAATAATTATAGGTATTAGCTTAATCTTTGAAAATTTTAAATTAATAAAAAAAGACCGTTTCGTTTTTGAAACAGTCCCTCTTTGTAAAAGTAAAAGTATAAATTAAAAAGTTATTTCTGAATTCCGTAAGCGGCCAGAATTTTGTTAAAGATCTCCGTATTCTCGAACAATCCTGTGAATTCTTTTGAATTGGGTCCGTAAGCAAAAACACTTGACGGAATAGAGGTATGATCATTCGTACTGAAGTTTCCGAAAATCCAGCCATCCTTTAAACTCCCGTCCAAAAGCGTTAACCCTCCTGTTTCATGGTCTCCCACCACAATTACTAAGGTTTCTTTATTCTCGTCAGCAAATTTCATGGCCTTCCCTACTACATGATCAAAATCCAGCAATTCTGTAACCAGCTGTTCTATATTATTGCTATGGCCTCCGCCATCGGTCTGGGAAGCTTCAATCATCATGAAGAATCCTTTTTTATTGTTCTTTAAATCATTTAAAGTAAGATCAAATGCATCAGCCAGCCAGTTTCCTCTTCCATTGGTTATTCTTTGTGAAGCCAGAGGATCAATAATCAGCGTACGGTTATTTATTTTAGTTACGGATTTCAAATCTTGGTAAAGATCTATTTTTGTTTCTTTGAATTTCTGCAGGTTATCCTGAGACAATCCGCTTGTAGGACCGCCGACCAGTATTTTAGTTTTCGAAGCAGCAAAATCTTTCAGAATAGACTCTGAACTGTTTCTGTTATCTGAATGGGCATAGAAATCTGCAGGAGTAGCATCGGTGACATCTCCTGTGGAAATCAGGCCTGAAACCATTCCTTTTTCAGCAATAATATCAGGAATTTGTGCGAGTGCTTTTCCCATATTGTCAACGCCTACAAACGTATTTTTGGTTTTCACACCGGTTGCAAATGCTGTGGAGCCTGGTGCTGAATCTGTAATGTAAGCATTGGATGAATTGGTTTTGGAAAGCCCTGTGGATCTCATGTTGAAAACATTTAACTTTCCTTTATTGGCTGTGAAAGCTGCATAGTATTGTGGTAAAGAAGTTCCGTCCGGAATAAGAAGAATCACGTTCTTTACTTTTTTCTCCACGCCATCTGATTGATAAGTTGGTGTATAAGTGGCGTATTCTTTTGTATTCTTATAAAAGTTTTTCGGAATCGTATTCATGAATTTTTTAAGATCCGGAATATGATCCGTATTGATATAATCCACTCCCAAATCCATCAGATTTACCCATGCATTGGGAAAATCGGGTGCTCCGTAAAAGCGGACCGGCTTCTGCAGAACATGAGCTTTGTCCACTGCACTTTTAATCTTTTGAGTTTCTTCATCCCTTGGAATTCCTTTTCCATTCCACTTTACCAATCCCGGAAGGTCTGCACTGAACATTCCGACTCTTTTTAATTCTTCTGGAGAATAGTTTTTATCAAGATCTCCATCGAAGTAAAGATAGTTCGGATAATTCTTAAAATCTGACGGTTGAGGTCTTCCTCCGGTAATGACAATTTTAATTCCTGGATTTCCAGTGATCTCGGGATATTTCTTTAAAGTATTTACCAAAGCTTCCAGTGATGTTTTATAATCCTGCTTAATATCAATCAGCAATTGGAGTTTCTTACCCGCATCGGGATAAATATTTCCTTTGTTCAGCTTAATCTGTTTTGAAATATGATCGAGATAAAGATTTTCCAGTGTTCTGTCTGCCGAAAGTTCTTTTTCGGTATGCGCTACCCAAAGATTTCCCTTTACCAGAAAAACATCTGCCTCAATAGAACCAAAGTTGGCATAATAAGCCTGCCAGAAAGGGACCTCCTGCATATAGTCATTATGCGAATGCGCATTCCCTACATTGTAATGTAAATAATTCTGAGCCTGATTTTCGGAAAAAACAGCCAGAGCCAATACTGCTAATATTTTTGATAGTTTCATTCGTATATCGTTATTATTTTATAGGTCAAATGAAACGACCTATCTCCATACCTTTGAAAAAACTATATCATCGCAGGAGCTTCTGCAATGATATAGTGACTTATATATAAAAGATTAAAATTTTACCAGCCTTCATTTTGTTTAATGATCCCATTACTGTTTACGATTTCAGCCTGCGGAACTGCCCAAACATTATGTACAGCTGGATTAAAGTTTCTTGCTGCCCAGACTACCTGTCCGTTGATCCCGTGCAGCGGTTTAGCATAAGCTGCCTGTGCATCTCCCCAGCGGACAAGGTCTCTGTGTCTGTCTGCCCATTCCCCTGCCAGTTCGCAACGTCTTTCATGCTTCAGATCGGCCAATGTACATCCGTTTTTCGGAGATAAACCTGCGCGTACTCTGATCATATTGATTTCCTGATCTGCAGATTTCCCCTGCATGAGTAAAGCTTCTGCTTTGATAAGGATTACCTCAGCATAACGCATGATCGGAACAGCAAGATCTGTACACGGATAATCTCCGTTGGCACTTACGTGGCCGCTGTTCAGCTGATATTTAAAGGCATCCATATATTTATTGAACTGGTATCCTGTAAGGGAATTGGAAGAAGCGTATATTCTTTCTTTTCCGTTGAAGGTAAATTTGTCACCTATTTTCAGAATGGTAGCACTTCTTCTAAGGTCTCCTGTTTCATATTCATCAAACAATTCCTTAGTCGGTTGGAAATATCCCCATCCGTTATATTCTCCCCATCCTTTGTTTTCAAGCATTACCCCCGGAAGGATACTTCCCCAGGCTGTAAATTTCGGAGTTCCCGGGATAGACCAGATATATTCTGAACTATAGTTATTTTCAGCTTTGAAAACATCTGAAAAATTCCCCAATAAAGCTCTGTTTCCTTTGGTCATGACTTCATTGGCCCAGAATTCTGCATTTTTCCAGTCTTTCATAAAGAGGTATACTTTTGCTAACAATGCCCATGCTGCTGCTTTATGAGGCCTGCCGTAATCTTTTGCAGGAAGTTCTGCTTGAGTAGGTAATAATTCTGCTGCTCTTTTCAGGTCGTTGACAATGTAGGTGTAATTTTCCATTACGTTGGCTGCTCTCGGAATCGGGTTGGGATCCGGATCTTTTGAACGGTCGATAATCGGAACTCCGGCTTTTTCGTTTCCGTAAGAGTAAGCCAGTTCAAAATACATTCTGCTGCTCATGAAAAGGGCTTCTCCAAGGTATTTATTCTTAATAGCCTGTGAAGTCTGAATATTATCCACATTACGGATTACACGGTTGGCCACTCCGATTACATTGTATCTTTTGTTCCACTGGGTTTCAAGATCTCCTGCTGCGATATAATTGCTGCTGAAGTTTTTTGCATTATCCGCTTCACTTTTTGCTCTTCCGGTTACCATATCATCACTGGCATTGATAAACCAGAACAGACCTCTTCCATAGAATTCTCCGTCGAATAAAGGCTTATACATGGCATTCGCTCCTGTAATAAGATCATTTTCTGTTTTCCAGAAGCTGGCTTCAGTGGGTGTTCCTTCGGGCTGAACATCCAATTCTCCTGTACATGAGAGAAGCATAACGGATATTCCTGATATTAAAAATATTTTATTGAAAAATTTCATTTCTTTTACTTTTTGTTGGTTAAAAAAATTATAATCCGATCTCCACTCCAAAGATGAATGAGCGTGCCTGAGGATATCTTCCGGTGTCTACTCCGTAAGAATTCATTCCTACTTCAGGATCAAATCCTGTATATTTCGTTATGGTAAACAGGTTGTTGGAAGTCATATAGATTCTCACTTTATTTACATCCAGCCTGCTATACAATTCTTTGGGTAATGAATACCCGATGGTAAGGTTCTTCAGTCTTAAATAAGATCCGTCTTCCACATAGAAATCTGATACTTTGGAATAATTACCACTCGGGTCGCCATGTACCAGTCTTGGAATATCGGTATTCGTGTTCTGAGGAGTCCATGCATTCAGGATATCTTTATCCATGTTGTAGTTCTGCCCTGTTCCACCCGGGTTCAAAGAAATAAACTTCATCCCGTTGAATATTTTATTTCCGTATACTCCCTGGAAGAATAAGTTCAGGTCGAAATTTTTCCAGGTCATATTATAAGAGAATCCATAAGAGAACTTAGGATACGGACTTCCAAGATTAACGAAGTCATTATTATTAAGCACTCCTGTATTTCCTTCCTTTTTCAGGAATTTGATATCTCCCGGCTTGGCATTCGGCTGGATAAGATTTCCGTTGGCATCTTTATAATTATTAATTTCTTCCTGAGTCTGGAAAATTCCTCCTGTTTTATATCCATAGAAAGAATACAGAGGGTCACCTATTTTTACACGAGTTGGTTTCAATACACCTCTTACTCCATTATCATTGATAAAGATCTCATCTACATTGGCAAGCTGCTTCACCGTATTTTTTAGTTGACTCATCGTGGCGCCTACTGAGAACGTAAAATCACCTGAAACTATTTTGTTGTAATTGATTCCTAATTCATACCCTTTATCCTGAAATAACCCGGCATTCACATACTGATTATTATACGTTGCCGTACTGGGTAAGCTTACATTGAAGATCTGATCTTTGGAATTTTTTACAAAGTAATCGAACTGTAAGGAAAGGCTGTTGTGAAGGAATGAAGCATCCACCCCGAAGTTGGTCTGCTCAGATTTACCCCATTTCAGATCGGGATTCGGACGTGTTGTTGCATAATATGCAATATTCTGTGAAGGATCCTGACCGAAAATAACATTATTGTCTCTGGTCATTAACGGATTTACAGCTTGTGGTGAAATCCCTCCAAGGTTACCCAGAATACCATAACTTCCTCTCAGCTTCAAACTAGACAGCCATGAAATATCCTTCATGAAATTTTCTTTTGAAACTACCCACGCACCGGAAACCGCATAATAGTTAGCAAATCTGTTCTGTTTTGCCACCAGTGAAGAGCCATCACGTCTTCCCAATAAACTTACGATATACTTTCCTGCATAATCATAGTTTACTCTCGCCAGATAAGAAACCAAAGATTGTTTGAATCTGTAACTGGAAACATCTTTATTGGTATCCGCAGCGTTCTGAAGATGTTGGAAAACCTCAGCTTCACTTCTGAAGTCATACGATTTTGCTACAAAGCCATCATCAATTGTTTTCTGGAAGGTAAACCCTCCAAGGAAATCAAAATTATGCTGTCCTGCTGAAATTTTGTACGTTAATAATTGCTCTGCAAGCGCTGTAGAAGAATTATTGGATTGGTATTCCAAATTATTGGTATCAAAAATTTTCCCTACTTCCAAAACTCTGTAGGTAAAGTTCTTCACATCCCCAAGCTTAAAAGTCTGTGAGAAGTTGGAACGGAATTTTAAATCTTTTGCCAGTGTAATTTCAGCATAAGGATTGATTAAAATTTCGTGGGTAGGATTTCTGATGCTGATCCTTTTTAGATACGCTACCGGGTTGATCATATCCCCATAACCTCCTGCCACATCAATCGGCAGTCCTGAAAACGCACCGCTTGGCGTATATACCGGAACATTCGGCGGATAATACATGGCCGCTACCAAAGCTCCCGTATATCCACTCTTGGTATCTGCTGTGTTTCCGTCAGAATAATTATAGTACATATTTTCTCCGATCGTCAGCCAGTCTTTTACTTTATGTTCAGAATTCACTCTGAAATTGTATCGTTTTGCCTGAGTATTCAGTAAGATTCCTTCCAGACTTCTGTGGTTCATTCCCACAAAATATCTGGATTTTTCACTTCCCCCGCTCAAGTTCACATTATATTCCTGAATAGTTCCGGTTCTGAAGATTTCTTTCATCCAGTCTGTTCTGGTAATTCTTCCGTCCGGATATTGATTGGGATTAAAAGCCATTGGTAGACTTCCCAGCTTGCCTGCATTTTCATAGGCTTTGTACATCACATCCTGGAATTCTGCTGCATTCAGAGATTCTTTCAGTCTCCAGGCCTCGTTCAGGCCGTATTTAACATCAAAATCTACGGTAAGATTTCCTTTTTTCCCTTTTTTAGTGGTAATAAGAATCACCCCTCCGGAAGATCTGGCTCCGTAAATAGCTGCAGAGGCATCTTTAAGGACTGAAATATCCTGAATATCGTTGGGATTAATAGATGGCGTTCCGTTAAAAACCACTCCGTCTACAACATACAGAGGAGTTTCTCCGTTAATACCACCCAACCCACGAATATTTACCTTAGGTGCCCCGTTAGGATCTCCACCTTCGTTGACAACAGTTACTCCCGGGGCTTTGCCCTGAAGAACTTCTCCTACACCAGACAAAGATCTGGAAGTAAGCTTATCCAGTGAAGCCTCCGAAACGGCACCGGAAACTTTACTCTTTTTCTGTGTTCCGTACCCGACAACCACAATTTCATCGATGGATTTTTCTTTTAAGCTGTCTTTTTTCTGAGCGAGGAACATCGGTGAAGCTGATATTGCACCAATAAGTAATACCCTTCCCGTTAAATACATTACTGAGACAGGGGTTTTAAATACATTCATGATCTCCTTTTTGATTAGGTGCAAAATTAGATCAGTCTGCATCCAACAATCATTAAGGGTTTCTTATGTTTTTATTAATAAATTTTAGCTTTTTAAAAACTTCATCTACCACAAAACAAAATCAAAAACCTGTATTTCAATTATATAAGCAATTAAAAGTAATCATTCCCGTGATATTGAATGCAGGATTGAGATTAAGTTTGTCTTAAGTTTATCGTCATACCGGATAAATACATGAAGAAATCATTAAAATTATTTCAGGAATAATAAATATCCGAGTTCATTTTTCTTTTTTTACATTTGCTGAAAATAGATTTTACTTTTGAACAAGGACTTTTAAAACGTTTCACAGGCATCAGAAGAAAATAAACATTAAAAATCATACGAATTCAATGACCATCATTATAACAGGAACCTCATCAGGAATAGGGTTTACCTTGGCCGAATATTTTGGTAAAAAAGGACATAAAGTATACGGATTAAGCAGAAAACATACAGAAAGCCAGTATTTCAAATCTATACCCACTGATGTAACCGATAACACCGCTGTTCAGAATGCTGTAGCTGAGGTTTTAAAAACAGAATCTAAAATTGATGTGTTGATCAATAATGCCGGAATGGGAATGGTAGGTGCCGTAGAAGATTCTACGAAAGAAGATATTCTGAAACTTTTCAGCCTGAATCTTGCCGGACCTGTACAGATGATGAGCGCTGTGCTTCCGAATATGCGTGAGCACAAGTTTGGAAAAATCATCAATGTTTCCAGCATCGGAAGTGAAATGGGACTGCCTTTCCGCGGATTTTATTCCGCTTCAAAATCGGCGTTGGATAAAGTAACAGAAGCAATGAGGTATGAAGTATACCCATGGAATATTGACGTATGCTCGCTGCATTTGGGAGATATTAAAACCAATATTGCAGATAACAGAGTCATTGCAAGAGTTTCCCAGCCTTATAAAAATGTTTTTGACAAAGTATATGCGCTGATGAATTCTCATGTGAATGACGGAACTGAGCCGTTGGAAGTAGCAGAATACATTGAAAAACTTTTAGCAAAAAATAAATGGAAAGCTCATTATTATTTTGGTAAATTCGGGCAGAAAATCGGGGTTCCTTTGAAATGGATTCTTCCCCAGGGAACTTATGAGAATTTAATGAAGAAATATAATAAACTGGATAAAAATTAGTTGATTGATAAGGCGCATTGTCATTCTGAACACTGACTGAAAGTCTGCGAACGTAGTTCAGAAGTGCAGTGAAGAATCTTTTTACTGAAGATTTCTCAATTCCCTTCACATTCATAATGATAAATTGAAACTGTTTTTTAAAATATTTTTTGTACTGTTCTGCGTTTTTACCCAAGCGCAGAAGAAACAGTATTGGCTGATTGATACGGAAACCAAAATCAGAAAAAAAGTAAAAGATTCCACTTCTGCAGTCAAGTTTCTGGATTCGCTGGCTCAAAGCAATTATTTCTTTACCCAACTGAAAGATGTAAAAATAAAGGGCGACAGCACTGAAATTTTCTACGATAAAGGAAAGAATTTTAATGAAACGTATGTCAACCTTACGGATTCTCTGGTTCAGAAACTGAAAATTCAGAAAGATTTTTTCACTAAGAATTTAGATTCCACCAAAAAAAGTATCAATAAGACTTATATTGATGAAGGCTATTCTTTCAGCAGAATCAAATCCAAATATAAAGGTCAGAAAAACGGCTACCCTATCATAGAGCTTGACATCAACAAGAATGATAAAAGAACGATCAACAGCTTTGTTATAAAAGGATACGAAAAAGTGCCCAAAAGGTTCATCAAAAACATGGAAAAGGAGTTCAAAGGCAAAAACTATGATGACAAAAACCTTTTGGCTATCAACAAAACATTTCAAAGCCATCCCTTTCTGACTCTTGAACGGCAGCCACAAACTTTATTCACAAAAGATTCCACCAGCATTTATCTGTTTCTGGAAAAGAAAAAGACGAATACCTTCGATGGTGTTATTGGTTTTGGAAATGACAAAAGCTCAAAGTTTACGTTAAACGGCACCATGAATGTCAACTTCAGGAATATGTTCAATGGTTTTGAAACGGTCAATTTATACTGGCAGAGAAATCCGGATAAAGGGCAGAATTTTGATCTTCAGGTGGATATTCCGTACCTGTTCAAATCGAATGTCGGGATGAATGCAAAAGTGAATATCTACAGACAGGATTCTACGTTTGCCAATGTAAAATTCCTGCCTGCTTTCTATTATCATATCAACAACCGAAATAAAATAGGGTTCAGAGGAACTTTGGAAACCTCCACGATTATTGATTCTCTGTACGTGCAGGGAAAAGACTACAACAAAAAAGGGATCGGGGTATGGTTTGAAATGACAGAACCTACTGATATTGATCTTTTTCTTTATAAAACAAGGATCAATGCCGGGTATGATTTCTTAACAACCACTTATTCTAAAGATAATATCAAAGCAACTCAAAACCAGTTTTATTTCTTTGGGGAACATAATTATCATATTTCCGGAAATCACTTCCTGAACATTAAAGCGGAGGGTGCCATGATGGATTCTAAAATAGAGTTCTCAGCCAATGAATTATATCGTTTTGGAGGCTGGAACTCCATGCGGGGATTCAATGAAAATTCCCTCGCTGCTGACTTTTATTATTATGGAAGTCTGGAATACCGCTACCTGATCGGCAATCAGGCCTTCTTTGATGTTTTCGGACAATACGGACAGCTCAATAATAAGTCCTTACATGTCAAACCCAAGCTCTACAGTGTCGGGCTCGGTTTCAATTTCTTCATTCCTATCGGTTTGATGAGTTTCCAGCTGTCTAATGGTAATGAGTTTGGAAATCCTTTTAAGTTTAATGATATCAAAATTCACTGGGGAATTCTGAGCAGGTTTTAAAAAGAAAGGAAGAGGGAAGCTGGAGGCTGGAAGTTATCGAAGTCACAGTTTTACTATCCTATTATTTTATAGAAAGGCTTTTCTTCAAAAATTTATTACTGAGGGCTTCAAGAAGTTGGCAACACCACCATAACTTCCAGCTTCCCTCTCCCAGCATCCTAACTAGTATTCATATAATAAAGCAAAAGTCTCTATACAAAAGACATTTTCTATTTTACTTTTCTATTAATTCTTCATGTTAAAAAATATTAAATCGTATTTTTATTTTAATACTTCATTAAAACACTGGTAACAGTACTCAGCTAAATTTGTCTTCAAAAAAATGAAGAAAACTCTAGCCACTTTTGCCGTTTTTTTACTTCCTCTTTATTTTTCTGCCCAGGAAATTAATATATCCGGAAATGTAAAAGCTGAAAACGGTTCTGGTGTTTCCGGTGTGAATATCACCGATAAAAACACAGGAAAGACCGCTATCACAGATGAAAATGGCAACTTCACCATTTCTGCAAACCCAAAAGACATCCTTGAATTTTTTGCTCCTGATTTTTCTGTTTATACCGTTGAGGTTTCTTCAAAAAAACAGTATACCGTGGTCTTAAAAAAGCCAAACGAAAAGCAGATTGAAGGCGTTGTCATTACCGCATTAGGTATTGCCAAGAAGAAAGAGAAGATCGGGTATTCTACTCAGGAAGTGGGAACGAAACAGTTTGAAACCATTACCACACCAAGTATTGGAAACCTGTTTTCCGGGCAGGTTGCCGGCCTGAATGTATCTAACCCAACGGGAATGCAGCAGGCGCCGCAGTTTACTTTGAGAGGAAACTCCAACCTGGTGTTTGTCATTGATGGTGTGATTGTGGAAAGAGAGGTTTTCCAGAATTTAGATCCTAACAATATTGAAAATATCAACGTATTGAAAGGGGCTACCGCTTCTGCTCTATATGGTTCAAGAGGTCGTTACGGAGCCGTTTTAATCACCACAAAAAATGCAAAGAAGAAAGGTTTCTCTGTAGAATTCTCTCAGAATACCATGATCACCGGAGGATTTACCAATCTTCCGAAAACCCAGACTGAATACGGAAACGGTTCCCATGGGAAATATGAATTCTGGGACGGAGCTGATGGCGGGGTGAATGACGGAGATATGATCTGGGGGCCAAAATTTGTTCCCGGTTTACAGATTGCCCAGTGGAACAGTCCGGTCAGGGATAAAGTAACCGGCCAGGTAGTTCCGTGGTACGGAGCTGTGACAGGAACTCAGTATGATGATAAGTCAAGGTATGAAAGGGTTCCGATCGACTGGAAATACCATGATAATTTAAATACTTTCTTAAAACCAGCGGTGATCAACAATAATAATTTTGCGATCAGCTATAGAAATAATAAAGATGTATACAGGTTCTCAGGAAATTTCATGAATTATGATGACAGGGTTCCCAATTCCTATCTTCAGAAATATGGAATCAACTTCTCTTCTGAAAACCATCTTGGTGAGAAATTGATCTTTGATACGAAATTCAACTTCAACCAGGCTTTCACCCCTAATATCCCCAACTACGATTACAACCCAAGCGGACACATGTACACCATTCTAATCTGGATGGGTGGTGATGTAGACGGAAAAGACCTGAAAAATCACATGTGGATTCCCGGAAAAGAAGGAAGAGCACAGGCCAACTGGAATTATGCATGGTACAATAACCCATGGTTCGGAGCTGAATATTACAAGAATCAAAACCGAACCGATATTATCAATGCACAGACAGGTTTAGAGTATAAAGCTACACAGGATCTATCGGTAAAAGGTAAAATATCCCTTGTTGAAAACCACAGCAAAACGGAAATACTGAGTCCTTATTCTTATTTCAATTACAGTGCGCCGAGAAGCGGTGGTTATATTTTGAAAGATAATAAAACATGGAACCTTAACTACGATGTTCTGGCGACCTACAAGAAAAAAATATCTGACAACTTTGATTTCACCATCAATGCCGGAGGTTCAGCTTTCTATTATAAAAACAACAGTAATGAAAGATCTACGGACGGATTGAAAATTCCTGAAGTATACACATTTGAAAACTCTATCGGAGCACTGAAAAATTACACCTATCTGAAGGAAAAGCTGATTTACAGTGCGTATTCTACCATTGATATTGGATTGTACAATGCTTTCTTCATCAATATTTCAGGTCGTAACGACTGGTCTTCTACTCTGCCTAAGGCCAACAGGTCTTACTTCTATCCTTCTGCGTCAATCAGTGCAGTAATTTCAAACCTGGTAAAGCTTCCGGAGTCTGTCAATATGCTGAAACTTTCTGCTTCATGGGCAAAAGTAGCCTATGACTTCCAGCCTTATTCTATCAGAAATTATTATCTGAATAATCAGGGAATTACATTCAACGGAAATCCGACTTATTATTATCCAACAACGCTGAATGTAGAAAACTCTTTGAAGCCGGAGCAGACAAAATCATATGAATTAGGGTTAAGCGCTGGCTTCCTGAATAACAGAATTACTTTAGATGCCACTTATTTCAGAACATTAGATTATAATAATATCCTTCAGTTCCCGGCGGCAGAATCATCAGGTTTCACCTCACAATATGTAAACGGAAACGAATATACCACTAAAGGTTTTGAAATCACTCTGGGTATGGTTCCGGTAAAAACCGCTGATTTCAGCTGGAAAACATTGATCAACTGGAGTACTTACGAACAAAAGCTGACTTCCATTTATGATAATATGCCGAACTACCAAAACATTAAGTTAGGCGAAAGAATGGACAGCTATTATGACTATACCTGGCAAAAGTCCCCGGACGGAAAAGTTATTCTTGATGCCAATACAGGAATGCCGACAAGAGCCAATGCACCAAGCAACCTGGGACATTTCAATCCGGACTGGACTTTTGGGTTCAACAACTCATTTAAATATAAAAAATTCACTTTAAATATTGGAATAGACGGAAGCATAGGAGGTATAATGAGATCCCAGGTAGTGGAAAAAATGTGGTGGGGAGGAAAACATCCTAATTCTGTAGCCTACAGAGATCTTGAATATGCAAATCCGGGAACGTATTATTTTGTACCGGATGGAGTAAACTACAATCCTGCAACCGGTCTTTATACGCCACACACAAAAGCAATCAGCTTCCAGGACTGGGCACAGAACTATCCATACCAGGCAAGGGTAACGCAGGATGAAAGTGAAGAATTTGCCAACGTTTTTGACAGAACTTTCATCAAGCTGAGATCTGTAGTATTGGAGTATGATTTTTCTTCGCTGCTTAATCCGAAAGGGATGGTGAAAGGTTTCACTGCCAATATTTCTGCTTATAACCTGGCAATGTGGAAAAAATCGAAGAATCTTTACTCAGATCCTGATTTCCAAATCAGAACAGGGAGAAAAGAGGATGTAAGCAACGATATTCAGGATCCATCCAGCAGATGGTTCGGAATCGATTTTAATCTTAAGTTTTAACTAAAAAGTACGTCAAGACAATGAAAAATAATATCAATATAGTGAAAGGGCTAAAAGGCAAAACAGCCAAAGGGTTAATGAAGATTATATTTGCTGCAGGACTTCTGACATTGGCTTCATGCGAATCTAATCTGGAGACCATCAATGAAAACCCTAATGACCAAGCCAGCATTGATCCGAAATATCTTCTAACCTATGTTTCAAAATATACCTTCCAGGTAGACGGAGATAATATGTATGCTTCAAGAATGATGATTGGTACTGATGGAGAAAATTCGTATCAGTATATGAAATGGAATGACACTTCTTTTGAAGTCTATACGAAAGGACTTCTGAATACAGGAAAAATGATGCAGGAGGCAGAGAAAAGAGGAAATAAAAATTATCTGGCCATCGGAAAGTTTTTAAGAGCTTATCATTTCTTTAATATCAGCTTAAAAGTAGGAAGTGCCCCATATTCTGAGGCTGCAAAGGGTGAATCCGGAATTACACAGCCTAAGTATGATACTCAGGAAGCCATCATGTCCGGAATTTTATCAGAATTAAAAGAAGCCAATGATCTTATTAATACCAACGATAAAATTGAAGGTGACATTGTATACAACGGCGATGCTTTAAAATGGAAAAAGCTGATCAACTCATTCCGTCTCAAAATTCTGATCACTTTATCTAAAAAAACAACGGTGGGAAGTTATAATATCGCTTCTGAATTTGCTTCAATTGCAGGAAGCCAGTCTCTTATGACATCCATTGCAGATAACGGTGAACTTAAATTCGCTGATGCTGCAGACAGCAGATATACCATGTTTAACAACAGCGGATATGGCTCCAGTTTGTATATGGCAGACTATTTTATCAATATGTTCAAAGACAGGCATGATCCACGTTTGTTTACGTTTGCAGCACAGACTACCGGAGCGAAAGAAGCAGGAAAAGCCATCACTGATTATACAGGATATAACGGTGGAAATCCTACATCCCCATACTCTGATAATGCAGCACTGATCACAGCAAAAAACATTTCCAAAGTAAACGATCGTTTTTATAAAGATCCTACCAATGAGCCCGCTTCTGTATTAAGTTATTCGGAACTTGAGTTTATTCTGGCAGAGGCTGCTGCAAGAGGCTGGATTTCGGGATCTGCCAAAACACATTACGATAATGCCATCAAAGCAAGTTTCAATTTTTATCAGACGTATGTAAAAAATCCGGGACAATATTTCTCAGGATTTGATGTGAATCAATATCTGGCAACTCCTTTAGTAGTTTATAATAATGCTGATCCACTACAGACACAGCTGGAAAAGATCATGACCCAAAAATATATGACCATGTTCCACCAGGCCCAGTGGACTTCTTATTATGATTATTTAAGAACAGGCTACCCGAACTATCCTTTAAAATCCGGAGTTGCAGCTCCTTTCAGATTCCGATATCCGCAGTCTGAATACAACTATAACAGCAGTAATTTAAAAGCTGCTTTAGCCGCTCAGTATGGAGGAAATGATAATATCAACTCTAAACCCTGGTGGTTACAATAAAAATCTGATTATTTTTATATAAAAACAAAGAAACCGCAGGAAAATCCTATTAACTTGCGGTTTCTTTCATATTACGATTGAACATGAACAGAAGAGAATTTTTAGAGAAATCAAGTCTTTTATTAGCGGGACTCGGAACTTCAGGTGTTCTGCATCCTTCTATTTTGAAAGCTTTAGCCATTGATCCGGCTGCCCGTTCTACATTTTATGATGCAGAGCATGTTGTTATCCTGATGCAGGAGAACCGTTCATTTGACCATGCTTTTGGTGCGCTTAAAGGAGTAAGAGGCTTTCTGGATAAAAGGGCTTTTATAAAACAGGACGGCCATTCCGTATTCTTTCAAAAGAACGATGAGGGAAAATATGCATCTCCTGCCCGCCTCGATTTAAGAAATACAAAATCTACGTGGATGAGCTCCCTGCCCCATTCATGGGCTGATCAGCAGAAAGCACTGAATAAAGGAAAATATGACCAATGGCTTCAGGCTAAAGCTTCAGGGAATAAAGAGTACAAGAATATTCCACTGACATTAGGCTATTATAACCGTGAAGATCTTCCGTTTTATTATCAGCTGGCAGATGCATTTACTATTTTCGATCAGTATTTCTGCTCTTCACTTACCGGGACTACACCGAACAGGTTATTCCTTTGGTCCGGAACCTTGAGGGAACAGCAAAACGGAAAAGTGAAAGCCAATGTTGTGAATGAAAATATTGATTATGACAAAGCAAGACAGGCAAAATGGAAAACTTTCCCGGAGATTTTAGAACAGCAGAATGTTTCGTGGAGAATTTATCAGAACGAAATCAGCCTTCCGAAAGGAATGTCCGGCGAGCAGGAAGCGTGGTTAAGTAATTTCACCGATAACCCGATTGAATGGTTTTCAAAATTCAACGTTAAGTTTTCAAAAGGATATTATCAAAATATTCCCAATATCATAGCTTATCTGAAAAAGGAGATTGAAAAAGATCCCAAGCAGAAAGAAAGACTGGAAGCCATGCTGGCTGAAGTTCAGGAAGATCAGGTGAAATACCATCCGGATAATTATTCAAAGCTTTCTAAGGAAGAAAAAAACTTGCACGAAAAAGCATTCACTACCAACTCCAACGATCCTGATTACTGGAAACTGGAAATCGGGAAAGATGAAAACGGAGAAAGGCTGGTTGTTCCTGAGGGCGATGTATTATTCCAGTTCCGCAAAGACGTGGAAGAGAAAAAGCTTCCCTTGGTTTCCTGGCTGGTAGCTCCCGAGCATTTCTCAGATCATCCGGGATCACCGTGGTATGGAGCATGGTATATTTCTGAGGTCTTAAATATTCTTACTAAAGATCCTGAAACCTGGAAAAAAACAATCTTCATCATTAATTACGATGAAAACGACGGATATTTTGATCACGTACTGCCTTTCGCCCCACCGGTAAACCCCAGCCAGCCAGTTGATATGAACGGGAAAGAAGGAGTAGAATATGTGGATAAATCCCAGGAATACATGTCTGATCCTTCTTTAAAAAATTATGAAAAAATAGAAGGAACTGTTGGATTGGGCTACAGAGTCCCTATGATTATTGCTTCGCCATGGACCAAAGGAGGTTTTGTAAATTCCGAGGTATCGGATCACACTTCAGTGCTGCAGTTTCTGGAGAAATTCATCATGAAGAAATTCAACAAGAATGTGCATGTTGACAATATCAGCGACTGGAGAAGAGCGGTATGCGGCGACCTTACTTCAGCATTTAATTCTTCCAGTATAAAAGCTCCACAGATGAATTATCTGGATCAGAAGGACTATGCCAAAACCATTAATGCAGCCAAAAACAAGCCTGTTCCGGATTTGAAATGGTATGCTGAAAATGAACTTAAGGATCACCTGCTTGACATTCAGGAAAGAGGTTTGAAACCATCCAATCCGCTGCCCTATCATTTTCATGTCAATTTGGAGGGAAACCATATAAAAATGTCCAATTTAAAAGAAAATGGAGTTCCGCTTTTGATCTATGACAGGACTCAATTTGACAGTAATGATTATCATTTTTCATATGCCTTATATTCCGGGCAGGAACTATCCCATGCTGTACATTCCGGGGCTTATGATTACGAAATTTTCGGTCCCAACGGCTTTTTCAGGAAATTTAAAGGTGATAATATTGCAGAAACTGAGGTTATTCTGACCAATATAACCTCAAAAAATCAGATTGAACTGACCATCAGAACTATCAAAAAGAAAAATATTTCTTTAAGTCTGGAAGACCTTTATACAAAAAATCAAAAAACAATTTCTGTACAAAAGCCGGAAGAAAAAATTATCATTGACCTTGATAAATATAAAGGCTGGTATGATTTGAAATTAACGTTAAACGATCATCTCTGGCATTTTGCAGGAAGAGTGGAAACCGGAAAAGTTTCTGTTTCTGATCCCCACTGGGCATAGAAAACGATTAAAATATCGATAATATCCTGTACAAATGAGTGCAGGATTTTTTATTTTACTCTAATGAAATATTCCCCAATTATAATGCATTACATAATGTAAATAATCATTAATATAAAATTTATAATATATTTTTTTCAAGATATTCTGAATTTCGTTATATTCACTTAACTAATTATTAGCATCATGAAAAAATTAAATTTAACTATTGCAGCGTCTTTATTTGCGTTTGCTCTATCCGGGAATCTGAGTGCGCAGGATACCAATACAGACAACCACACCGTTACAATTTCTATTCCCGAAGTTGCTTTGGTAGATATTGAACCAGCAGCCACGAAAAATATTACCCTTGGCTTTACAGCTCCTACGGAAGCAGGGAACCCTGTTATCCCGGCAGCCTCCGATACTACCTTATGGCTTAATTATTCTTCCATCAAATCTGTTGCAGACCCTACCCGTAACGTCAGCGTAAAAATGAATGCCATTATTCCCGGTGTGGATCTTCACGTAACAGCTGCGGCAGCTACCGGATCCGGTGCAGGAACACTAGGAACCTCTGCAGGTCTATTGACATTAAGTGCCGCTGACCAGACGATCATTTCAGGAATTGGAAGTGCTTATACCGGAAACGGAGCCAATAACGGACATAATCTTACCTATGCACTTGCTGCAGGAAGCGGCCCCGGAGGCGTAGCAGCTTATGCAGATTTACAAGCAACAGCCACTGTGGTAGCTACCGTTACCTATACGATATCTGACAATTAGAATTTAAATAAATTTTATGCTGTCTTTCAAAAACAAGAAGAAGTTGTTATTCAATTTCTTCCTGCTTTTGTATTACAATTAATTTAACTCCAAACTATCCCCATGATAAAGCGTATTCTTCTTTTGATCACCCTGATTTTGCAGTTCAGCTTTTTACATGCCGGCATTGTGATCCTCAACGGGCTTACGCATTCTTATAAAATAGAAAACGGAAAGGTTTACAAAGGAAAAGTTGCCATTGAAAACACAAGCAGCAATCCTCAGAGTGTAAAATTATTTTTACAGGATTATACCTACCATGCTGATGGAACCATCAATTATACAGCATTACGCACTAATAGCCGCAGTAACGGAGATTGGATAAAGCTCAACACCAATCTGGTTACTCTTAAAGGTAAAGAAAAGACTGAGATATTTTATGAAATAACAGTTCCCAATCAGGCAATGGATCCGGGAAGCTATTGGAGTATTATCATTGTAGAGCCTGTAGAGGAAATAAAGCCCAGTGACAAAAAACCGGGAGTGAGCATCACTTCTGTAATACGATATGCAATTCAGGTTATTACTGATTTTGAAACTGAAAGGGCAAGACCGGACCTTAAATTTGAAAGTGTAAAGGTAGAAAAACAGGAGGGCAAGCAAACGGCAAAGATCGCTATAGCCAATAATGGCAATCTATACTGTAAACCTACAGCGGTCATTGAAATCTATAACCGAAAAACGGGTGAAAAAGTAGGTACGTATTCAAGCTTAACAATGGGATTGTTGCCGAACACTTCCAAAACATTTTTCATTGACATCAGTAAAGTACCACCGGATAAGTACAAAGCCGCCATAATAGCTACCGATGAAGAGGAGAATGCATTTGCACTCAATGTGGAATTAGAAGTAAAAAATGATTAAAACCTGGACATTATTTATTATCCTATTATTATTCCCGGCATTTATTTTTTCTCAACAGCAATCCAACCGATTGATCAGTAAAAAAGATAGTTTAATGCCGGGAATGTCAACTTCTATTCCCTTTACATTAGAAAATAATTCAGCTGAAAGCAAGACTTATGATATTTCAGTTGCTACATCAAGTCCGTCCATTAATCCTATTCTGGCAAAAGGGGAATTTCAGATGGCTCCTTATGAAACATCCGTATATCTGGTTCCGCTGCGTGTTGGGGCAGAAACGGGGCAAGGCACCTATTCTGTAACATTAAACATTACTGACCGCAACGGAATATCATTTGCAAAAAGTTCAAAAATTACCGTTTCCGGAAACAGCAGTCTTTTGGTTACAGCTTTAAATACACCCGAATTTGTGAGAGCCGGAGAAACAATCAGGGCCTCTTTTCTTTTAAAAAACAATGGTAATATAACCGAGAAACTTGTGCTGGGAAGTAAAAATGCAATTGTTGATAATGAGTCATCACTGGTATTGGCTCCCAATGAATCAACAATTATTACCATTCATAAAGTAACAAGTCCTGAACTCGCCCAAAATGAATTTCAGAACCTTAATCTTTCGGTACGCTCAAAGAATAATCCCAAAGAAAATCAGGATGTTTATGCAAGTACTCAGGTTATATCAGTAAAGCCAACTGAAAACGATATTTATCACAGACTTCCTGTTGCTGTTTCATTATCTTTCATTGGCATGCAGAATCTGGGTGTTTATAATGACGGCTTTCAGGGAGAGATCTACGGTAAAGGGACACTTGATAAAGACAATAAAAATCAGATTGAATTCAGAGCGGTCACCCATAATCCGGTAGAGCTCAATACATTTACCCAGTATGAAGAATATTTTGTGAATTATAAACGGGACAATTTTTTCCTTCATCTCGGTGATAAAACCTATTCATCCTCCTATCTTACAGAATTTGCAAGATATGGCCGTGGGGCGGAAATCCGCTATGATTTTAATAAAGTGAGCTTTGGCGGATTTTATAATCACCCCAGGTTCTTCAGAGATATTAAAGATGAATTTAATATGTATTCTACCTTTAAAATCCGGAAAGAGTCTGAAATTTCTGTAGGATATCTCTATAAAACTCCAGGAAAGGAAGAAGTCAGATATGGGGATGTAAAACTTGACTCAGACGCCCATCTTCCCTATGCTAAGGGAAAATTTAAAGTTTCAAAAAATATTAACCTGTCGGGAGAATTGGCGTACAGTACTACACAGAAAACTGATGGAACAGCCTATTTATTTCAGGCTGATGCCGTTTTTAAAAAACTGAACGGAAGTTTAATGTACATGAGAGCCAGCCCTGATTTTGCCGGATACTTTACCAATACGAATACCTTTAATGGTAATATTTACTACACTATCACCAAAAAAATAAGTGTATTTGCCAATTATATGCAGGATGCTAAAAATTTCCAGAGAGATACTCTGCTGCTCGCAGCCCCTTACAGAAAGTATTTTCAATATGGCGTGCAATACAGATACCTGCCCAGCGGTTTCGTTATTTTTAACAATGGCTATCAAGCCTATAAAGACCGGTTAGAACCCAAACAGTTTGATTATTATGAACGTTATTTCAAAGTGAGTATAAATCAGCAGATCGGAGTATTTCAGATAAATCTGGACGGGCAATTGGGTAAAACAGATAACTATCTGACAGGATTTAGGGGTAATTCAAGTTTTTATTCCGCAAATCTTTCCTTTCAAAAATTCAGAACATCATTTAATATTTTCGGAAGCTATGCCATCAGCTCAAGATATCAGCTCAAAAATCAGAAAAACCTTTATTACGGAGCCAGGATCTTCAGCCGGTTTTCCGACAAGACCAGCTTAAGTATTTTTTATCAGAACAATTATATGCCTGAAGAATATTTTAAAGACAGAAATCTGTTTGAACTTCTTTTTCACCAGCAATTATTTCCTGGCAATGAGCTTGATCTATCCGGACGATATTCATTGCAAAGAGGCGAAATCGGAAATAAAGATTTCATATTTTCCATGCGTTATACCTGGCGGCCCAACGTTCCGGTGCAGAAAACGGCGGAATATACTTCGTTATCGGGAAATATCAGCAACCTGGGGATAAAAAAGACCGAAGGAATACGATTAATGCTTGGAAGTTATCTCTCCATTACGGATAAAGATGGAAATTATATGTTTAAAAATGTTATTCCTGACAACTATTTCCTTGAAATAGACCGTTCAACAACAGAAATCAATGACATTCCGACTCAAACTTTTCCTGCAGCTCTTTCATTAATAAATAAAGAAAATACATTTAACTTCGGACTGACAACAGCTTCTAATGTTCAGGGGCACGTCAAATTCTTAGAAACAGGAGAAAAAGATCAACCCGATTTTGGGCAGCTGACAGCTGGGAAAGACAAGAAAAAAAGAGAAAGTATTATTGTGGAAGCTACCAATAATGATCAGACCTACCGCAAGATATGTTTCATAGGAGAAGATTTTGACTTTACCTATCTCAGACCCGGCGACTGGACCGTTAAAGTATACCGTAACGGACTGGATAAACGCTATAAAATTTCAACTGACAGGTTTCAGTTTACGTTACAGCCCGCAGAAATAAAGAAATTGAGCATCAATGTTGTTAAACAGCAGATAGAAATAAAATACCAGCAGGAATCCCTGAAAGTAGGATATAATGATATAAAAAAGAAGAAATGATTCTGATCCGTTCCATAATATTAATAGCATTGTTTATTGCATCTGGCTCAATCTATTCCCAGACTGCGAGTACCACTGTCAGCTTAACATTACCTGTTGTAACTTTAATGGATATTGAACCTACAGGAAGTATTACTTTGAATTTCACAGCTCCTACAGAAGCCGGAAATGCTCTGGGGACTCCAACTCCCAATACTTCAAAATGGATCAACTATACCTCTGCCATTACTCCCGGAGGATTGACCAGAAAAATTACAGCTTCTGTAAATAAAACTATTGCCGGCGTCAATATAAGACTGCAGGCAGCTTCTGCTTCCGGAGCTGGAGGGGGAACATTGGGAACATCTGCAGGACAGGTTATCCTTACCACCACTCCTGTTACCATTATCAGCGGTATTGGAGGAGCGTATACCGGAAATGGAGCTAACAATGGCCATGCGCTTACGGTTTCACTTGCCACAAATACGTATGCTAATTTACAGGCACAGGCCAATACAGCTATCGTCATCACCTACACTATTACAGAATAAAATTTAAAAATGAAAATCAAAAGTCCCTTTTTCAAAGAACAATTCTTAAAAAGATATCTATACATTATTGCATTAATAGTGGGTGGCTATCTTCAAGGGCAAACCATAAATATTGCAGGGACCAGCTGGACGGTCAGCGTACCTACCATTACTGAGGCTGGTACTAACTATGCGGGAACCTACGATAATCCTAGCCAGCTTGTGTTATCCGGTAATTTACCCGGTTCTTTTCTGAACCTTCTTACAAGTTCAGGGGCAAGGATCAGTATGAACTATGTTCCTACTTCCTGGAACAGTGCTCTGAAGCTTTATGCAAAAAGAAGTGGGGGTACCACTAAAATCAACGGCCTTTGTGTAGCTTGCAGTGCCACTATTACTGGCGGAAATGTTAATTTCGTGGAAATACCGCAAGCCGGCTCGGCAACACTTTCAACAATTACATTTAGCGGATTATTAGGGCTCGGCAACAGTGTAGATTATTCAGCTATTAATGTACAATTAGAAATAGGTGGTGTTTCTGTAACAATTCCTGCAACAACTTATAGTGCACAGATAGTTTTTACAATTGGAGCTAACTAAGCACGTGCGGATAAGATTGAAAAATCAAAATGTCATAAAATTAATGAACCGTTTCTTTGCAGAGGCGGTTTTTGTTTTTCTTTAGCTTTAAATAAGATGGATTCTGAAGCATTATTAAGTCTTTGATGTAGAACAAAAACTACTTCATCAATAATAAAGGATTTAAGGTCTTAAATAGCACCTGAAAAGTATTATGAGTTAAGATAAACCGGGTTTCGGATATGAATATTCACATTCTGTATCTTCAGCACATTATTTATATGGAATGAGAACAAACCATACTCCTACATTTTAGCCGAAACCAGCCTGCTTTATCAAACACATAATCATTATATGCATAATCATCTGTGTCAATCTGTGCCATCTGTGGTTAAAAATAAAAACAATTCAACAGGAACGGGCTGTAGCCAAAACTTATAATTGAGTTAATCCTATTAACTGAAGAAAAATAATAAGTACAATAATGCCAGTAAAGAATGGAAGCTGGAGGCGGGAAGCGGGAAGCGGGAAGCTGGAAGAAGATGGATGTATGAGCCTGGATTACTCATTACTCATTACCCATTGCCCATTAAGTTGAGCGGTTTGGGTTGGGTATAAGCCAAAAAAAATCCTTTATCATTTAAGATAAAGGATTTTAAAAATAAAATAAAAACTGGCGGCGGCCTACTCTCCCGCGTTAGCAGTACCATCGGCGCTGGTGGGCTTAACTTCTGTGTTCGGAATGGGAACAGGTGAGCCCCACCGCTAAAACCACCCTAAAGAAGGTATATAAGATATCAGAGGCTGGATTTCAGATTTCAGACTTTAAGTCTGCTATCTGAGGTCTTATACCTGACATCTGGTTTATCGATAAAAACTTTCACAAAGACAAAACCTTCAATGCACATAAAGCACCTGGTTTAATAGTAACCATAGACTATAAATCTACGGGTAATTAGTACTACTTGGCTATGACATTACTGTCTTTACACCTATAGCCTATCAACGTCGTCATCTACAACGACCCTTAAAAGATGTCTCATCTTGAGGCGAGTTTCGCACTTATATGCTTTCAGTGCTTATCTCTTCCAAACGTAGCTACTCAGCGGTGCACCTGGCGGTACAACTGATACACCAGAGGTTTGTTCAATTCGGTCCTCTCGTACTAGAATCAAGCCCTCTCAAACATCTAACGCCCGCAATAGATAGAGACCGAACTGTCTCACGACGTTCTGAACCCAGCTCGCGTGCCACTTTAATGGGCGAACAGCCCAACCCTTGGGACCTTCTCCAGCCCCAGGATGTGACGAGCCGACATCGAGGTGCCGAACCTCCCCGTCGATGTGAGCTCTTGGGGGAGACTAGCCTGTTATCCCCGGAGTACCTTTTATCCTATGAGCGATGGCCCTTCCATACGGAACCACCGGATCACTATGTCCTGCTTTCGCACCTGATCGACTTGTAGGTCTCACAGTCAAGCACCCTTATGCCATTACACTCTACGCACGGTTACCAAGCGTGCTGAGGGTACCTTTGAAAGCCTCCGTTACTCTTTTGGAGGCGACCACCCCAGTCAAACTACCCACCACGCAATGTCCTTCTGAAAGAAGTTAGGCTCCAAGTAAGTAAAGGGTGGTATTTCAACGTTGGCTCCACAAACACTAGCGTGCCTGCTTCAAAGCCTCCCACCTATCCTACACATTACTTACTCAAAGTCAATACGAAGTTATAGTAAAGGTTCACAGGGTCTTTTCGTCCCATTGCGGGTAATCGGCATCTTCACCGATACTACAATTTCACCGAGCTCGTGGCTGAGACAGTGCCCAGATCGTTACACCATTCGTGCAGGTCGGAACTTACCCGACAAGGAATTTCGCTACCTTAGGACCGTTATAGTTACGGCCGCCGTTTACTGGGGCTTCAGTCAATGCCTTCGATTTAACTCTAAGCACCTTCCTTAACCTTCCAGCACCGGGCAGGTGTCAGACCCTATACAGCATCTTTCGATTTAGCAGAGTCCTGTGTTTTTGATAAACAGTCGCCTGGGCCTCTTCACTGCGGCCACCATTGCTGATGGCGTCTCTTCTTCCGAAGTTACGAGACTATTTTGCCTAGTTCCTTAGCCACGACTCACTCGAGCACCTTAGGATTCTCTCCTCGACCACCTGTGTCGGTTTTGGTACGGGTTGCTTCACTTCGGCTTTTCTTGGATCAGATTACACTACAGCAGCTTCGCCCGAAGGCTAGGCCTTGACTATTCCGTCAGTCTTTAGCAGCTACATCCAACCGTCCCCTTTTTAGTGTGAGCAAGTATGGGAATATTAACCCATTGTCCATCCACTACCCCTCTCGGGTTCGCGTTAGGTCCCGACTAACCCTCAGCTGATTAGCATGGCTGAGGAAGCCTTGGTCTTTCGGTGAGCAGGTTTCTCGCCTGCTTTATCGTTACTTATGCCTACATTTTCTTTTCTATCCGCTCCACAATACCTCACGATACTGCTTCGGCGCAAATAGAATGCTCTCCTACCAGATATATTTTAAATATAAATCCATAGCTTCGGTAATATGTTTATGCCCGATTATTATCCATGCCGGACCGCTCGACTAGTGAGCTGTTACGCACTCTTTAAATGAATGGCTGCTTCCAAGCCAACATCCTAGCTGTCAATGCAGTCCAACCGCGTTGTTTCAACTTAACATATATTTTGGGACCTTAGCTGTTGGTCTGGGTTCTTTCCCTCTCGGACATGGACCTTAGCACCCATGCCCTCACTGCCGCAGAACATTTATTAGCATTCGGAGTTTGTCAGGAATTGGTAGGCGATGAAACCCCCGCATCCAATCAGTAGCTCTACCTCTAATAAACTTTGTTGCGACGCTGCACCTAAATGCATTTCGGAGAGTACGAGCTATCTCCCAGTTTGATTGGCCTTTCACCCCTACCCACAGGTCATCCGAAGACTTTTCAACGTCAACCGGTTCGGTCCTCCACTCTGTGTTACCAGAGCTTCAACCTGCCCATGGGTAGATCACAAGGTTTCGCGTCTAATCCTACTAACTATGCGCCCTATTCAGACTCGCTTTCGCTCCGGCTCCGGTACTTAATACCTTAACCTCGCTAGTAAAATTAACTCGTAGGCTCATTATGCAAAAGGCACGCCGTCACAGCTTTACGCTGCTCCGACCGCTTGTAGGCGTACGGTTTCAGGTTCTATTTCACCCTTCTATTCGAAGTGCTTTTCACCTTTCCTTCACAGTACTTGTTCACTATCGGTCTTTCAGGAGTATTTAGCCTTGGAGGATGGTCCCCCCATATTCAGACAGGATTTCACGTGTCCCGCCCTACTCATTTATCATCAAAATATGCCTTTCATATACAGGGCTATCACCTTCTACGGCTGTTCTTTCCAGAACATTCTATTAAACATATAACGACTTTTGGGCTAATCCGCTTTCGCTCGCCACTACTTACGGAATCTCTTCGATTTCTTTTCCTCCGGGTACTTAGATGTTTCAGTTCTCCGGGTTTGCTCCTCCTAAGAGGTGACATATCTTCAATATGCCGGGTTGCCCCATTCGGACATCTGCGGATCTATTCGTGTGTGCCAATCCCCGCAGCTTTTCGCAGCTTACCACGTCCTTCTTCGCCTCTGAAAGCCTAGGCATCCGCCATACGCCCTTAACGATTTCTTTCCTATTGGTTACTCAAGCGCTTTATGCGCTCGGTTTTCTCTTTGTGATGTCTTTACCGTTAATGTCAATGATCTTAATGTCTTTCTTTTGGTTTAGTAAACAATTGTTGTTTTTGGCTCCAATCGTCACTTTCAAACTAAACCTCCAAAACTGTGGAGAATAAGGGAGTCGAACCCTTGACCTCCTGCGTGCAAGGCAGGCGCTCTAGCCAGCTGAGCTAATTCCCCCTCTAGTTGAGTGGGTGAGTGAAGGTCTTAGAGCGTTTGAGCCTTAAACCCTTATACTCTAATACTATCAAACTCCTGTACTCAAAATTAGTAGTCTCGGGCAGGCTCGAACTGCCGACCTCTACATTATCAGTGTAGCGCTCTAACCAGCTGAGCTACGAGACTTCATTATTAATTTTAAATTTTAAATTGAAAATTTTAAATGATTATTTAAATCTAAAATCTATAATTTATAATCTAAAATCTCTCTATCCCTTTACTAATTTCTAGTGGGTTTTGTATTTTTTAATATAACCAACCAAACAAAAAACTAAAGCTTTACTTTAAGTAAGTACTTGTATCTTGCGATACTAATTTTGTTTATCGTCCTAAAAGACGCTCTAAAATGAGATGTTCCAGCCGCACCTTCCGGTACGGCTACCTTGTTACGACTTAGCCCTAGTTACCTGTTTTACCCTAGGCAGCTCCTGTTACGGTCACCGACTTCAGGTACCCCAGACTTCCATGGCTTGACGGGCGGTGTGTACAAGGCCCGGGAACGTATTCACCGCGCCATGGCTGATGCGCGATTACTAGCGATTCCAGCTTCATAGAGTCGAGTTGCAGACTCCAATCCGAACTGAGACCGGCTTTCGAGATTTGCATCACATCGCTGTGTAGCTGCCCTCTGTACCGGCCATTGTATTACGTGTGTGGCCCAAGGCGTAAGGGCCGTGATGATTTGACGTCATCCCCACCTTCCTCTCTACTTGCGTAGGCAGTCTCACTAGAGTCCCCAACTTAATGATGGCAACTAGTGACAGGGGTTGCGCTCGTTGCAGGACTTAACCTAACACCTCACGGCACGAGCTGACGACAACCATGCAGCACCTTGAAAAATGTCCGAAGAAAAGTCTATTTCTAAACCTGTCATTTCCCATTTAAGCCTTGGTAAGGTTCCTCGCGTATCATCGAATTAAACCACATAATCCACCGCTTGTGCGGGCCCCCGTCAATTCCTTTGAGTTTCATTCTTGCGAACGTACTCCCCAGGTGGCTAACTTATCACTTTCGCTTAGTCTCTGAACCATAAAGCCCAAAAACGAGTTAGCATCGTTTACGGCGTGGACTACCAGGGTATCTAATCCTGTTCGCTCCCCACGCTTTCGTCCATCAGCGTCAGTTGTTGCTTAGTAACCTGCCTTCGCAATTGGTGTTCTAAGTAATATCTATGCATTTCACCGCTACACTACTTATTCCAGCTACTTCAACAACACTCAAGACCCGCAGTATCAATGGCAGTTTCACAGTTAAGCTGTGAGATTTCACCACTGACTTACGAGTCCGCCTACGGACCCTTTAAACCCAATAAATCCGGATAACGCTTGCACCCTCCGTATTACCGCGGCTGCTGGCACGGAGTTAGCCGGTGCTTATTCGTATAGTACCTTCAGCCAGATACACGTATCTGGGTTTATCCCTATACAAAAGAAGTTTACAACCCATAGGGCCGTCGTCCTTCACGCGGGATGGCTGGATCAGGCTCGCACCCATTGTCCAATATTCCTCACTGCTGCCTCCCGTAGGAGTCTGGTCCGTGTCTCAGTACCAGTGTGGGGGATCACCCTCTCAGGCCCCCTAAAGATCGCAGACTTGGTGAGCCGTTACCTCACCAACTATCTAATCTTGCGCGTGCCCATCTCTATCCACCGGAGTTTTCAATATCAAGTGATGCCACTTAATATATTATGGGGTATTAATCTTCCTTTCGAAAGGCTATCCCCCTGATAAAGGCAGGTTGCACACGTGTTCCGCACCCGTACGCCGCTCTCAAGTCTCCGAAGAGACTCTACCGCTCGGCTTGCATGTGTTAGGCCTCCCGCTAGCGTTCATCCTGAGCCAGGATCAAACTCTCCATTGTATGTTTGTCTGACTCACTCAAAGTTTTTTAACGCTTTAGTTTTTCCTTACTTGGTTGTTATATTGTATGTCAATGATCTTTTTATCTTTCGCTTTTCAACGAAGCACTCTTCTCTGTCAGTGGCGCTCCGCATTTGCGAGTGCAAAAGTAAAACTTTATTTTGATTTGACCAAATGTCCTGAAAGAAAATTTTAAAGTTTTTTAAGTAACCTTAACCCCTTCCATAACCCTCAATCTCTCTACTCCTGCGCTCCCTGTTTGGGACTGCAAAGATACAAACTCTTTTTTAACCCGCAACTTTTTTTTGTGAAAAGTTTTTGATGTTTTTTCGCTCGTCTCTTTTTGGAAGTAATATCGTCTCTGCCTATCTAAAGGCTCTTCTGCGCTACTGAATCTCTCTCGTTTTTCAGTGCGGCAAAGATAGCAACTTCTTACAACGCAAACAAATTTATTTAACTTAAATTTCATATTCCCTTCATATGGAACCCTAACCAACTGAAATAAAGTGAGAAAAATTTTAAACAGAATGCATTTAATTTAAATTTATTTAAAACCAGATCACAAATAGAACGGCAATAATTGATTTTTACGGATTACTTTCTTTATATATTACGCTCAAAAATTCTGCATAGGATTTTTCCAGGCCAATAATATCGCCAGATTTTAAGTTTAAACCTCCTACTCCTGAGTTGTCTGATTTTACTTTTAAAGATGAAACCTGAAAATAAAGATTGTCATCATTGGCTTTTGGCTGAACTTTTATTGTAGATCCCAAAAGCTTTCTTGTTGAAATTGTATAGATTTCCCCAGGAACAACTTTTAATTTAAAAAATGATCTGGGAGAGATGGTATAGTCTTTACGATTGATACTTATTTTCTGATCTTTTTCAGAGGATGCAAATATGTACATCTCGCCATGCCGGGCGGCCAGTTTTTCTTTAGGCGTATAATATAAAGCAATCTTATAATTGGCAGCATTGAATGACTGAGCACTTCCATCCACGTTTTCGAAAGGCCTTAATTCAAAAGTATTGGCACCGATCTCTTTTGCTTTTTTATATACCAAAGAAAATACGAGTGCATCATCTTTTGAAAATCCCTGTACTTCTACTTCTCCTAAATAAACAGCATCTGATGTGGTATCCTCTTTTCTAAAGAAGAATTTATCTGAGTTATCATTTGTTTTTTCAACTCTGGTCATATAAACATTCTGTGCGCTCCACAGCTGGATGCATAATACGGAAAAGAGGATTGCAATATTCTTCATATATATATTATTGGTGTGAAAGTATTTCAACACATTCTTCGAGACTGTTTTCCCAATGTCTGGGCTCTATTTTATAAGTCTCTTCTATTTTATCCAAAGACATTGTACTTCTTACAGGTCTTCTGGCCGGAGTGGGATACTGCTCGGTTGTTAACGGATTTAGTTTTACTGGTGACTTTGAGAACTCAGCAATTTTCTTGGCAAATTCAAACCAGGTTGTTTCCGGATAGTTTGAGAAGTGGAAAATTCCATAGGTTTTACGCGGAGCCTGGATGATTTGCATAATTGCCTCTGCCAGATCGTTTGCATTGGTTGGCTGTCCAAACTGATCTGCAACAATTCCTAATTCTTGTTTTTGAGAGAACAGGTTCAGCATTGTTTTCACAAAGTTTTTATTGAATTCTGAATACAGCCATGAAGTTCTCAGAATAATGGTTTGGGGATTTATTTCCAGGGCAAGCTCTTCTCCTTTTCTTTTTGATTCTCCATATGCTCCTATCGGATTGGTAAAATCATCTTCGGAGTAGGGAAGATTTGTAGCGCCATCAAAAACATAGTCTGTAGAAACATGAATCAACACAGATTTATAATCTGCACATGCCTGAGCAAGATGAGCTACCCCATCAGCATTTACCGCAAAAGCTTTTTCTCTTTCATTCTCTGCGAGGTCAACAGCTGTATATGCTGAAGCATTGATGCAGTAATCAGGTTTGTTATCATAAAAGAAATCGTTCACCTGCTCTTCATTGGTAACATCTAAAGTGGATGAGTCTGTAAATAAGAATTCATATTGATGTTCAAAGTCAGGAGCTATCTTTTTTATGCAGTTTCCTAATTGCCCATTACTACCTATTACTGCTATTTTTTTCATTTGTTTATTATTATTTTAAATTGGAGTTTTCAATAAGAATTGTGGTTATGAGTTTTTGGCATTCTGAGATCTCAAGAACTTCACTCTTGACTGGAAGTCTTTCTGGATGAGATCTACATAGAACTTATCAAAAATCTCTTTGATATCCTGAGGATGAACTTCAGATTTTCTTGTTTTAACATTGAAATAAATAACAGTCACCCAAAGTACAGCATGGATTGTTTTTTCATCTAAGCTTTTCATCAGAATTTCGACTTTTGCTGTTCTATCCTGTACATCGATGGTTTTGCTGCTGATGACGACCTGTGTGTTATATTTTACTTCTTTTAAATAAGCTATTTCATTTTGAATGGCAATCCAGGTACAGCCGGTTTTCTTGGTATATTCTTCATAGGTAAATCCATAAAATGTTTCTACATGATCTTCCCGGGCATTGAACATATAATCAAGGTATTTTACATTATTCAAATGTCCGATCGGATCGCAGTCACTAAACCTCACTTTGACCGTAGTTGATACTTCTTTTTCCATTCCGCAAAAATAAAAAAACCACCTCTAAAAGAGGCGGTTAGTTTTATAAATCTTTGTTAATTTGCTGAAATTATTGAATTCCTAATTCTTTCTTTACAGCTGCTGTTGCATCTGGGCCTGCTTTATAAAGGAATGCTGTAGAGTTGGCATCCATAACATAATCATATCCATTAGCTTTAGCTACTTTTTCTACGGCATCATTTAGCTTTTTCTCAATAGGTCCGAAAGCTACGTCTTGCTTAGACTGTAGATCTTTTTGAGCTTTCTCCTGCATTTGCTGAATTTCTTCAGCTAATTTTTTCATTTCAGCTTCTCTTGCTGTGTTTTCGTCAGCTGTTTTCTTAGGAGCTTCTGTTTGATATTGCTGATATTTAGTTTGAGCTGCGTCAGCTTTTTTCTTGATCTCAGCTTGTTTTGTATCTAAGAATGTTTTAAGATCAGCATCTGCTTTCTTTTTCTCCGGCATAGCGTTAAGAACTCCCATTACATCTAAAGTAGCAATTTTTTGAGCTTTTGCCATACCTACAGATACAACCATCATTACTGCTGCAAATAATACACTTAATTTTTTCATAACTGGTAAATAAATAATTTAATTTGTTTTTAGATTTTAAAATATAGCAAAAGTTAATTCTTTAATTATTTTTTGCTTTTGCTATTTGTTTTTTCCTTTTTGTCTGTTCCTTTCAATAGAATGGACAATACTTTTTCAGTGTAATCATATTTTGACTGAAGGAAAATAACACTAATGTTATTGCTTTTATCAAGAACTATGCCCAAGCCATTTTTTTCGGACATTGTTTTGATGGCTCCCCAGATCTGATCCTGAAAAGGCTGAACCAGATTTGTTCTCAGTTTTGTAATTTCACCGTTAGCCCCAAAACGTAGGCTGGTTGTTGTTTTAATATTTTTATCGAGGTCTGTTACTTCTTTTTCCCGAAGCTTAAGCTGGTCCCCTATCAATAAAACTTTTTCACTTTCAAAAGCAGCTTTTTTTCTTTCATATTCAGTCTGAAGGCTTTGAAGTTCAGACTCCCAGGTATCGATCTGAGAATTTAATCTGGCTTCAGCTTCTTTATACTGAGGTAATTTATTTAAAATTTCATTAGTATCCACTACACCGATTTTCTGGGCATTGTTCAACCCAAAAAATAAGAGTAATGCGAATGTGAAAATTATTTTAAAGTGCTTCATATTTATAATTATAATGTTTGGTTCATCAAGAAGTGATTTCTCCATCCGGACTTATCACCTGATAATGTCTTATCAAGACCAAGTGCAAAGTCAAATCCGATCAATCCAAATGCTCCCATATACACTCTTACCCCGACTCCGACTGATCTTTTCAACTGGAAAGGGCTGTAAGAACTCCAGGAGTTCCATACGTTACCTCCTTCAGCGAATGTCAATGCATAGATTTTTGCAGTCTGGCTCATTGAGATCGGGTATCTTAATTCTAAAGTAAATCTGTTATAGAGTGTACCTCCTCCTCTCTGGGTAATATCTTCTGCCTGGCCTCCTTCTGTACTGGCATTTTCATACCCTCTTAAAGGAATCAATTCTCTACCGTCATATCTACCTCCGAAAAGACCTGTACCTCCCATATAGAATCTTTCAAATGGCGGAGCTCCCAGCTGGCTGTTATATCCATCCATGAATCCCATTTCAGCAGAAGATCTCAGGACAAGTTTTCCAATGATTTCATTGTACACATCTGCTTTAAATTTGATTTTATAGAATTCCATCCACTTATACTTGTCAATTGCTGACATTGTGGAATAATCTTTCTTCTTAAACAATGAGTATGGAGGAGTCAGTTTTGCTGAAAGCTCGATATTGGATCCCATTGTCGGGAAAATAGGGTCAATCCCTGCAGAGTTTCTGCTCAATCCCAGGTTGATACTGAAGTTATTGGCAGTACCGTTATTTTCTGTAGTATCTCCAAACTGGAACGGATAGTTGTTAAAGTCATATTTCTGAAACTGTAACCCGGTATAAAGTGAGAAGTAATCATCCGGCCAGTTTAACAGTCTGTTTAATCCTACTGAAGCAGAGAAGATATTCAGCTTCTGAGCTGCTCCGTACTGATCTGTATATCTTACCCTGGAGTTGTTTAAACTTACAGAAAGGGCTGTAGCTCTTGTACCAAATAACCAAGGTTCTGTAAATGATACGCCATAGTTCTGGAAATACTGTCCTGCCTGAACCTGAATAGAGAACGTTTGACCGTCTCCCTGCGGTACCGGCTTGAAGTCTTTAAACTTCAGGAAATTCTTTAATGAGAAATTATTAAATGTCAATCCTAAAGTACCGATGAAACTGTTACCACCGTAACCTGCCTGTAACTGAACCTGAGAAGATCCTTTTTCTACCAGTTTCCAGTTAATATCAACGGTATTATCCACCTGGTTAGGCTGAATATCCTGACCGATCTGCTGAGGGTCAAAGAATGACATCCCTGCCAGATCGAAATACGTTCTTTTAATTTCCGTTTTCTTGAACAGTTCTCCCGGTTTTGTTCTCAGTGCTCTCAGAATAACGTGGTCATGGGTTGTCGTGTTCCCCTGCCATGTTACTTTATTCCAGGTAGCCTGTTCTCCTTCATTAATTCTAACTTCAAGGTTTACGTTATCTCCTGATACTGATTTCTCAACAGGGGTAACATTGGAGAAAAGATAACCATTATTCATGTAAACAGACTTGATATCTGAATCATCTTCTTTACCTCCGTCTTCCCCAACTTTTTTGTTGAATCCTACAGCATCGTAAATATCCCCTTTCTTATATCCTAATAATCTTTGTAAATATTCTGTAGAGTATACGGTATTACCCGTGAACGTAACGTCCCCGATATAATATTTTTTACCTTCGTTAAGTTTTACATTGATTTCGTAGTTATTTCTTTTATTTCTCCATACTGAGTCTGAAACGATTTTGGCGTCTCTATATCCCAGGGAGTTGTAATAACTGATAAGGCCTTGCTTATCTTCCTGGTATTTATCTTCAATGAATTTTGAGGATTTCAGAATACCGCCGATACCGAAACGTTTTTGTTTAGTTTCTTTGAAAGCCTTATTTCTAAGTTTTCTGTCGGTTACATTTTCGTTCCCTTCAAATTCAATATGGTCAATTTTAATTCTTTTCCCTTTATCTACATTGATTGTCCAGTCTACCAACGCAGGATCTCCTGCATTTACTTTATCCTGGATAGAAATTTTGGCATCTGCAAAACCTTTTTTAATATAGTCTTTAGGAACGTTGGTTTTAAGGCTTGAAACCAAATTCTGTGTGATTTTGGTTCCCGGTTTAAGGTTATTATCCTTTGCCAGTTTTTCGCTTTTAGATTTACCGATTCCTTTTCCTGTAAATTTAACTTCTCCAAGCTCTTTCAGATCCTGCAGGTAAAATTTCAGAACGATCGTCTGTCCTTCAATGCTTTGAACATAAACCTCCACTTCAGAAAAAGATTGGGTATCCCAAAGTTTTTTTACAGCATTGCTGATTTTCTGGCCTGGGATGTCTACACTTTCTCCTTTTGTAAGGCCTGTAAATCTTAAGATCTGAGCTGGTGTATATTTTTTTACCCCATCTACAACGATGTCTTTAAGTGTATAAGTTCCTGCCTCATTTTCTGCGTGGACAGCATTATTTACTTTTGTGCTGTCTTGTGGAGTTACTTGTCCATAAAAATGTGCAGAAGCAGCAAACATAATGATGGGTAATAGTCTAAACTTCATTTTATCGAGTCTTTCTTTTCTTAATTTTTATTGGCCTTTTACTTGCTCTCCGGTTAAACCGTATCTTCTTTCCTTGTTTTGATAATCAACAATACACTGGAAGAAAATATCTTTGGTGAAATCCGGCCACAGAACATTTAAAAACTGTAATTCTGCATAAGCGATCTGCCAAAGCAGGAAATTGCTTATCCTTATTTCACCGCTGGTTCTGATCAGTAAATCTACAGGAGGAAAATCTTTTGTATAAAGATAGCTTTCGAATAAGTTTTCGTTTATGTTTTCTATCTCTACTTTTCCTTCTTTTACATCAGAACTTATATTTTTTACGGCTTGCAGTATTTCATTTTGTGAGCCATAGCTTATAGCCAATACAAGGTTTCCTTTTGTGTTTTCTTTTGTAAGTTCTACCACACGTTCCAGCTGTTCTTTTACTAATGAAGGCAGCTTTTCCAAATTCCCTATAACATGCATCCTTAATCCTTTGCTGAAGATCTCTTCTGCTTCAAGCAGCAAGGTCTCTACCAACAGATTCATAAGCGTATTCACTTCTTCGGCCGGACGGCTCCAGTTTTCTGAAGAGAATGTGTACAATGTTAAGTAAGGGATATTGATCTCATTGCAGGCATTAATGGCATTTCTTACAGCATTAATGGCATTTTTGTGACCGAAAGTTCTTTCTTCGCCACGAGATTTTGCCCATCTTCCATTACCATCCATAATGATGGCTACGTGTTTCGGTAAATTCTCAGAATTTATTTTATCTTTAATCAACGACATATTATTCACAATAACATGGAGGTCTTCCGAACGAATAGGTGAGTCCTAAACTGAATGTATTTATCCAGTCATTAGATCTCCCATCTCCAATATTTCTCTTTTTAATAAACTCTGCTTCTCTTTCTTTAGAAACTGCATAGTAATTTCCTGACTGTAATAATGAACCGCCGGTAGCAGGATCCAAAATATCAGCATTAAAAGAAGTCTTTACATCTTTGGAAAGGATCTTACTGTGATCCAACTGATCCGTCAATGTATATCTGAATGTAGCTTCTGCAAATATAGCCCAGGAATGGTTGAATTTATACTTCAGACCTACACCAAAAGGGATATGCATCGTTACTTTTTTCCCTAATGAATAATCTGTTGTAGTCGTAAAATCCAATTCATTGATCGGAGCCTGCGCCACTCCATCAGCATCCCTTCTGAAGTCATTCACAAGAGTAGCTTTAGGAGCATCAAACATCAAAGCACCGATACCTCCGAAAATGTAAGGACTCAGCATGCTGATCTGCTCATTATTTACAGGGAAAAAGTTATATTCAAACATTAAACTCGCCTCATACACATTATTTTTTCCGTATGAGTTTCTATTTCTTCTATAATCTTCTTTCGCAGCTTTATCACTAAACTGGATCTGGTTGTACCCTAAATCCAATCTAACGGTTTGATGCGGGTTAAAATTAAATCTATATAATAAACCACCATAAAACGGGATACCCCAATCTGATGTTCTGCTTAAATCCAACGGCTTTTGTAAAATATAATTTGTCCTTCCTACATCTCCCACTAGGTTACTCATACCTAGACGAACTCCCAATTCGTTTCTTTGTGCTTTAACACCTACCACTCCAAGGAAGGCAAGGAAGCTAAACAATAATTTTTTATTCATAAAAGAATATGGATTTATGGTTATTTTAAAATTTAATTTTTGCAAATATAAAACATTTTTATATTAATGATAATCTTAATGTTTAGTTAAAAATAAACAAAAAAACATAATTTGTTATAAAGTAAACGGCAAAGTGGCAAAAATATTCTTTTTTTCATAGAATGAAAACACTCTACATATTAAAAAACCCCCATTAAATGAGGGTTTAATGCTTTATTTTTTATTAAATAATACCTGTACTTTATTTCTGATCCTTATCAATAATGGCTCTTTATAATTTTTATCTTCATCAAAATAACCGTAGCCATATCCATAGCCATACCCGTAGCCATATCCATACCCCTGCTTTATATTATAGTCATTATAAACCAGCCCCAAATTATTAACTTCATCATTATGATATTTTTCCGTAATCATTTTCAGCATGTACTTTTCTGTGTATTCATGGCGTACAACATAAATATTGGCATCAGAATACTTCATCAGCTCATAGGAATCTGCCACTAGCCCTGCCGGTGGTGAATCTATAATAATGAAATCGTATTTTTCTTTAAGTTCTTCTATAAACTTAATATTTTTCTGGCTCATTAAAAGCTCAGATGGGTTGGGAGGAATAGGTCCTGAAGTAGCAACGTCAAGATTCGGGATCTTTGTTTTGTTGATAATCTGATCAATTCCCACTTCTCCTGTCAGGTAGTTTGAGATCCCATATTTATTATCAATCTTAAAATCACCAAAGATTTTTGGTTTTCTAAGGTCCATCCCCAATAAGATTGTTTTTTTATCACTTAAACCTATTACAGATGCCAGATTGATAGAAATATAAGTTTTTCCTTCTCCTCCAATGGAGGATGTAATCAAAATAACTTTCCCTTTTTCACTTTCATTATCCATCAGGAATCTCATATTTGCTCTTATTCCCCTGAAGGCTTCTGATACGGAAGATTTTGGCTGCTCCAGAACGGTAAGCATATTTTCATTGCTGTTATTTCCGATTACTCCAAGAAGCGGAATCTTCGTAGCGGCTAAAAGTTCTTTGATATTTCTGATCTTGCTGTCAAACACTTCGCCAACAAAGATAAATAATAGCGGAAGCAGCAACATTCCTGAGATAATAGCGGTCTTTGCTAGCTTTATATTGGGTGCAATAGGTCTTTGTCCTAAGTTTTTAGCCGGGTCAATCACTGTAATATCAGATTGATTGGTTGCCATTCTCATTCGGGTATCGCTCTGTCTTCCCAACAGGCTATTATAAGTGGCTTCAATCATATTATAGCCTCGCTCTGCATCAAGATATTTTCTTTCTTTTTCAGGATAAGAAGCTAAATCTGAATTGGCTCCTGAAATATCACGATCAATTTTGCTGATCTCTTCATAATATCTGTTATAATATCCTCTTAAGCTGTTGGACGATCCCATTCTTGCTTCATCAATAAGCCTGTTGATTTCTCTCATTGGTTCTGATGACGGCTTATAAATAGTAGCCATTTCAGCTTTTTTTGCATATAAGGCTTTAAGTTCAGAAACCGTTGCTGAAAATACTCCATCTTCAAAGCCGGCAGCATTGGTCCCGATCATTTTATCAAAACTTTGAGACTGCAGCGAGTTTTTGATATTGTTCAGAGAATTGATTTTACTGATGATATCTGCTTTTTTTGCTTCCAGTTCTTTTATTTTATCGAGAGATTTTTCGTCCCTGTCTTTAATGTTATAAAGCTTTTCTGAAGTTTTTAAATAATTAAGTACATTCGCACTGGAATCAAGCTTTTTACGGATATTATCCAGATTATCTTTTAAAAAGACTTCTGTATTCTTATTAACAATATTTTTATCAGCCAACCTCTTTTTTTGCAGCTCAGCAACAGATTTATTAAGGAAATTAACTGTTCCGTTAAGGTTATACCCTTTTTTAGTAATAATCATAATAGACTTGATTTCTTTATCAAAGTCTACACCTGTGGTAGAAACAATTTCGTTTACGCTTTCATTTACTGAGTTCAGGCTTACAATAATATTATCCAGCTTGATTTTAGTAGGAAAAGGATTCCTGAGCAGTCTGAATCTCAGGTTAGGAGAATTATACCACTCATTGATTTTAATAACTTTATCTGCTGGTCTACTATATGAATTGATACTCTGGAAACCTTCAACTTCATAATTATATAAGTTCGTGGATTCTCCTTCTTCGGGCAAAATCACCTGATAGGCTTCATCTCCTTTGGGTATCAGGGTTATCGGGTAATTAATCTGTTGAAGATGTTTTTTATCAATCTGAAGAAAGATGGGTGAATCATCTTTGTCCAGATAAGTAGATTTGATGAGTCCTTTCGTAGAATAATTTACAAAAAGGTCCAATTCTTTCACTAAAAATTCATTGTGCGATCGGGATAAAAGCATCTTTTTCAGATAAAGCCCATCCTGATTTCCTGTATCTCCCCAAATGAAATTAATTGACTGGTTAGACTGTGTTGGCAGAAATTCAGAACCTTTATTGGAAGTACTTAGTGATAATTCGGATGCATAAATATTTTGTGCATAGTATTTACTGTATACCCATGCAATGGCATAGCCGATAATGAACATGAATGCAAACCAGTACCAGTTCTTAAGAATTCTTCTTAAAAAATGCTCTAAATCAAATAATGCAAAAGACCCATACTTTTCTTTCTGAGAATTATTTTTCTCTGCAGCGGTTACTCTTTCTGGAATCATAGCATTTAAAGTTTTTGCAGGATTGTATATAATGTCAATGCTGTTGTGAATGCAGTCACAGCAGTAAGCAATGTCTGAATAGGATCTTTTCCAAACCCATTCAAGCTCTTTCTTCTTGTATTAAGATAGATTTCGTCTCCGTTCTGCACATAATAGAAGGGAGAGTTCATAATATCTTCGCGGGTAAGATCTATTTTGGCAATTTTGATTCCTTCCGGAAGTTTTCTGTGGATAATGATTTCTTTTTTGTCGATCGTTCTGTTCAACCCTCCATTGATGGCCAAAGCTTCAGTAATCGTAAGGGTATTTTTATGGGCAACTTTTTCTCCTGAGAGTCCTGTAGTTTCTACATCACCAAGAATGTAATAAGTAATACCGTCTGTGTTCAGCCTTACTTCAGATTTACCTTCCTGGAAATTTTCATTTACTTTTTCCTGAATTTCTTTTCTAATATCATCTAATGTTCTTCCTTCTGCTTTTACATATCCTATTCCAAAAATATTGATATCACCGTTGGAGTCAACTTTCAGTCCATTAAAATAAAAATTCATATTACCTCCTCTGCTTAAGCCGGAATTAGAGCCACCGCTCCCTACTGAGCCACCGCCAGATGTGGCAGAATTTGCCACGCTTCCACCACCGATTCCTCCAGAGGAATTGTAAGAAGAATAAAATTGTGCGGCATCCCCTTTGGGAGTGGTCACAATATTAAGATTAAGGATATCATTTTTGGTAATCCTATACACAGGAATGTTATAGGGAACAAGCCCTTCTTCGTTAATCACAAGACTCTCACTTGGCTGCAGATATCTTACATCCTTTGTTGTGATACATGAGGTAACTAAAAGAGGGAATATTAAAAATAAATATTTAAAATTTTTCATCATATTATATAATATTATTTACAAAAGTAATATTTAATTGTTAATTTTTGTTATTTCTTAATCGATATAGCAAATCCGGCAAGTATGCACCGAAAAAACCCAGTGAAATAATTACCAATAATAAAAGATTCACGTCAATATGTCTTAAATAATATGCTACTCCAACAATCATCAGATAGTAGAGAATAATATAAAAAGTAGATCTTCTGTGTGTAAGATTCAGTTTCAGCAGCTTATGGTGAATATGGTTTTTATCAGCATCGAACGGCGATTTTTTATTATAAAGTCTTACCACAATTACATTCAACGTATCTACAATCGGAAGAATCAGAATGGCGACTGCCACTACAGGAGCAGACTGAAGATGGTATCTTGGTACATCAACCAATTTTTTATCTATAAAAATATCTATAAAACAAATGGAAGTAAAAGCCAGCAAAAAGCCAAGCAGCATGGAACCTGTATCGCCCATAAATATCTTGCGATTCCGGTAATTTGACAAATTATAGTATAAAAACGCCAATACAGTTCCAATAATAATAACAGACAGCACTACCAGCGGATAATTATATTCTCCTAAACGGTAATAGCTGATTCCAAATAAAGCACTGCATATAACAGAATATCCGCCTGCCAGCCCGTCTATTCCATCAATCAGGTTGAATGCATTAATCAGAATAATAAATGTTACAATACTGAATATTACGCTTACAAAATATTCCAGCTCATACACCCCGAATATTCCGAATAAACTTCTGATTCTTATATCTGAACCAATGACTACCAATGAAGACACAACAATTTGGGCCACCAATTTTTTATAAGCTCTCATAACAACAATATCATCCATTACTCCTACATACAGTAGGATTATTAATGAGGCAAATAAAAATTTGTAGAGATCAAATAATTCGTAAGCAAAAATAGAGGCACAGATTCCTATTGAATAAAAGATGGCAATTCCTCCCAGATTGGGAATTTCTCTAAGATGCGAGCTTCTTATTCCCGGCTCATCCATCAAATTCTTTCTTCTTGAGATCTTGACAATGGTGGGAATAGAGAAAAAAGTAATTAAAAAGGAGAACATGAAGCCTAGTCCTATCTTTATATAGAAAATAGGTATTCCTGATCCGCCTAAGAACAATTCAAAATTTTTCATTCTTTTCTTATTCAGCACTTATATCTCCTAAATAAAAAATCATAATACAGAGCTAGCGTCATCATCATTTTCTATTGACCGAAACAATAGTACTTACATTTGTGTTTACTAAATCAATTTTCTTATCAATCTTTTCTGTCCGGCAAAAAACAACAGATAAAAAATCTTTTTCTTCAAAGGCAAAGATAAAAGATAATTCTTACCAAAACGACTATACTTCAATATATCTTGAATTTTTATTTGTCTTTCCTTCATAAAAAGAACTAATTGGTCAGACATACTATAAAATATTTCTTCTTTTTTCACAAAAGCCAGATAGGCTAAAAACGAGTAAATGCCTTCAAAAATCTGGAAATTTTTTAATGCTTCTTTTTTATGGGAATAAGACGATTTTTTGAATACCTGCTCTACATCAGACACTGCTTTTAACATATCAAGCCCCTTTTCAGTATGGGTTTTGGTAATAGAATCGGTGCGTTCAAGGTACTGATAATGGAAATTCTGGGTCTGCGCTATGGTTTCACATTCCAGTAAGAGTTGCGGAATAAGCTGAATGTCTTCAAAGTGAATTCCTTTTTTAAACCTTTTCTGATTAAAAAGTTCTTTTTTGAACAGCTTATTGCATGCAAAGTAGCTGATATCCGAAAACACTGAGAAATTATTTTCAAGGTTTATTTTCTCAGACATATTAGGAAGCTGAGTCAGTTTCTGGATAATCTTCCCGTTTTCATCCACTTTCTGGATATTACAGATCACCATTTTAGCGTGATGCCGTTCCGCTAAAAGGAGCATTTCCTCAAACATAGTTTCGGTGACATAGTCATCACTGTCTACAAAACCTATATAATCGCCGGCAGCTCTGTCAATACCAAAATTACGGGCATCGCTTAAGCCGCCGTTTTCTTTGGTAAAAGCTTTTATTTTATCCGGATATTTTTGTACATATCCTTCAATGATTTTTTCAGAGTTATCCTTACTTCCATCGTTCACGACAAGAATCTCAACATTCGGAAGGCTTTGATTCACCAGGGAATCTAGGCATTTTGCCAGATAATTTTCGACATTATAAACGGGAACAATAATAGATACTTTTGAGGGAACATTTGTCATACATTAAATTTTCGTCAATCTTGCATTCAGCCAGCCCTTCTTTGCTTCATCAAAATCTTTTCTGGAACACGGAATGCAGTTTTCTATATTTTCATCATCACCAAAATACCATAAATTACTGAAGGTATCACGCCTGAATGCATATTGCCTGTCATCTATCAAAACATAGAACATTTCATAATGTCTTTCCTTCGGATGAGAATGCTGGATGTTGATTCCTTCGATCAGATACCACAGCATCTGTGCTAAAAGCTGATGGTTCAATTGGTTTTCCGAATAAATATTATAATTAAAAATTCCGACAGATTTCAGGCTTTCACTCAATCCGATCTCTTTCATATAGGCACAGATTTCTCTCCTGTTCAAGCCATTTACCTGTGGGCTCATTGAAAAAGGCTCACTGAAACTTTCAATTGCATCACAGTTTACGGTAACCAGATCTGCTTTTCTGAAGAAAGGCTCTGTCTTTTCTGTAGAATTCATCATTTCAGCCAACCGGATAATATCAAATTCCACTTCTTTGATCAGCCTTACGGAATCCATTTCATTTAAATGTTTCTGGTAGCCCAGATGATGATAATTTTTAATGGAGAAATTTTTGGCCCCGAAAATTTTGCTTAAAAAAGTATGTTCGTTAATGGTTTCTCCCTGCTGCAGGGAAATAATATTACTGATCTGGGTATAGTTGAGACTTTTCTTGTGGAAATTCAATGCTGAAAACAGCGAAAACGCGAAATCATTGGACCCGCCTATCACCACCGGGATAGCTCTTTTATAATGACATGCTGACAGTACTTCCTGTAAGATGTAGTGCGTATCCTGAACAGATTTCCCGGATACCAGATCACCGAGATCTACCACCGGAATTTCGAAATCCATCTGTGAAAGCTTATAAAATTCTTTTCTTACGGCTGTAAAATCCTGTACCTCTGCATCTCCGCCTGCACCTCTGTAGTCTGATACAAATAAAAGAACGATACTGTCTTCTTTGATATCTTTTGTAATCCGATTTCCTATCTGCCAACTTTCTGTTTTGAAATTTCTTGGTGAAATGATAAAGTCTTCGAAATCCATATTTTAATTTAAAATGTAATAATTGATTAATTGCTTGATGGAACAAACATACAAAAAACATAGAAACTGAGTAAGACCTGGATACTTTTGTTCATAAAAAAAGCCGTCAACATCTGTTAACGGCTTTGTATCATTATTTTATATTTACTTTTTCTTGGCAGCCGGCTTTTTGGCAGCTGTTGTTTTCTTTGCTGTAGTTGCTTTTTTAGCTGCAGGTTTTTTCTTCTCTGCAAAAGCTTTAGGATCCTGATCGGTAATCCACTTTTTAACCTCATCTAAAGAAAGCTCTTTCAATTCATCAGCTTCATATTTGGTATCGTCTGCTTTCCTGGGAATTTTGAACATGGCTTTTCCGAACTTGATGAAAGGTCCCCATCTTCCGTTTTCAATAGAAATCCTTTCTTTTTCCCACTGCTGGATATACCGGTTGGCTTCTTTTTCAAGCTTGGCATCAATCAGTTCGTTGATATCGCTTTGAGAAAGGTTTTCAAAGTCATATTTCTTCGGAACATTTACGAAAATATCTTTGTACTTGATAAATGGTCCGAATCTTCCAGATCCTTTTGTGACAGGTTCTCCTTTATATGTTGCAATAGGTGCATCGGCAATCTTTTTTTCACTGATAATTTCTTCTGCACGCTTCTGATCTACAGAAAGCGGATCTTCACCTTTCGGAATGCTGATATAGGTTTCTCCCCATTTCACATAAGGACCAAATCTGCCAACTCCTACAGAAACAGGCTGTCCGTCAACCTCACTTAAATCAAAAGGCAGCTTGAATAATTCCAATGCTTCTTCGAAAGTGATGGTTGCAATATTCTGCCCGGTCATTAACGAAGCAAAGATCGGTTTTTCCTCATCATCAGTTTCTCCAATCTGGATCATCGCTCCAAATCTTCCGATTCTTGCATGAACATTTTTACCGGTCTTGGGATCCACTCCCAATAATCGGTCTCCCGTTGCACGGTCTGCATTTTCTTCTACGTCTTCAATTCTCGGGTGGAACTTTGAGTAGAAATTCGTCATCATTTCTTTCCATTTCTGATCACCGCTTGCAATTTCGTCAAAGCTTTCTTCTACTCTTGCAGTGAAACCATAATCAAGGATTTCTCTGAAATTATCTGTTAAGAAATCATTGACCACTTCACCAATGTCTGTAGGAATGAATTTATTTTTATCCCCACCGAATTTTTCATCAAGAACTACTTTTTTGATCTTATCCTTTACCAAAGACATTTTGATCACTTCACGAGTATGCGGTTCGATTTCTCTTTTGTCTACATACTCTCTGTTCTGAATGGTCTGAATGGTCGGGGCATAAGTTGATGGTCTTCCAATCCCTAATTCTTCGAGTTTTCTCACCAATCCGGCTTCCGTATATCTGGCACTTGGTCTTGTGAATTTTTCAGTAGCAGTAATGGTTTTATAGTTCAATACTTCTCCTACGCTTACTTTTGGCAATAATTTATCATTGTTTTCCTCATCATCGTCTTCTGTCTTCACAATTCCGTAAGCCTTCAGGAAACCGTCGAATATGATCACCTCTCCCTGTGCTTCAAAATGGTGTGGCAATGACGCATTTCCTATTTCAATTACTGTCTTTTCAATTTTGGCATTAGCCATCTGAGAAGCAAGTGTTCTTCTGTATATAAGCTGATACAGCTTATTCAGCTGTACATCGCCTATGCTTTTCACTCCAAAATCCGTAGGACGGATAGCTTCGTGAGCCTCCTGTGCTGAGGCTGATTTTGTAGTATAATTTCTTGGAGAAGAATATTCTGCTCCGTATTCTGATGTAATTTGTTTTTTTGCTCCTTCAATGGCTTCCTGGGAAAGGTTTACAGAGTCTGTTCTCATATAGGTAATGAACCCTTCTTCGTACAATCTCTGTGCAAGACGCATGGTATTCGTTACGTTATATCCGAGTCTTGACGAAGCTTCCTGCTGTAATGTAGATGTTGTAAACGGAGCTGAAGCCGAACGTGTGCCTGGCTTGGTTTCAACATTGAGAACTTTAAATTCTGCAGTTTTTGCCTGCTCCAGGAATTTTTCTGCTTCTTCTTCTTTTTCGAAGTCTTTTTTCAGTTTGGCAGCAATTTCCTGCTCTGCTTTATTTAAAAAGATTCCATCAAGTTTAAAGCTTGCTTTTGGAGTAAATTCACGGATTTCTTTTTCTCTTTCAACGATTAATCTAACTGCTACAGATTGTACTCTTCCTGCAGACAGTCCCGGTTTTACTTTTTTCCATAAAACGGGTGACATTTCAAAACCTACGATTCTGTCCAACACTCTTCTTGCCTGCTGTGCATTTACCAGGTTCTGATCAATATCTCTTGGATTGTCGATGGCTTTTAGAATGGCGTTTTTGGTAATCTCATGGAAAACAATTCTTTTTCTGTTTTCAGGCTTCAGCTTCAATTCATCCGCAAGATGCCATGCAATAGCTTCTCCTTCACGGTCCTCATCGGAAGCTAGCCATACCATATCGGCTTTCTTTACGGCGGCCTTTAATTCGGTTACCAATTTCTTTTTGTCTGCTGAAACTTCGTAATCAGGACTGAATGTGGCAAGGTCTATCCCCATTCCTTTTTTAGGAAGGTCCCGGATATGCCCGAAACTGGATTTCACTTCAAAATCCTTTCCTAAATATTTCTGAATAGTTTTTGCTTTTGCCGGGGACTCTACGATTACTAAATTTTTCGACATTCTAACTAAAAATTTTTGCAAAAGTAAAGCTTTTTTATTATATACTTTTTGGAAAACGGGTTTAATTTAACAATCGGAGTGGATTACACCCTCTTTCAGCACTTGTTTTTTGAAGAAACAAACCCTTTGTAGTATAGGTTTTAGACTGTTATGTAATTTCAATATTTAATGATATAGAATTTTTCATCAACCATAATAGATGTAAAAATATGTTCGTATGTAAAAAATCGGGATAAGAGGTCCTATCCCGCCTTTTACATCTCTATTGTAAAGATTTATTGTTTTATAATTTTTACAGCTGCTTCTGAATTATTTATTCTTATTAAATACACGCCTGCGTTTAAGAATGAGAGATCTGTCTGGTTATTGATAAACTGTCCTGACCTTATCATTTGTCCCAGGGGATTAAAAAGCTGGAAATGATATTCTTTATTTTCCGTAGCTTTAATATTAAGGATATTGGAAAACTGGCTTGGATATAAGGAAATTTTATTACTGGCAACTTTAAGTTCGGTATTTACAATGCTTAATGTAGAAGCTTAGACATTACGGCAGTTCCTGCAACCGGTCCGTTTTCATCACCATTGGCATCATATTTTATTTTCACACACCGGCAACCTGTACCGAAGTACGGATCATTATTATCATGAAAGACTATGGCTCTATTGGTTGTAGAAGCCGCATCAAACAGCACATTGACTGGTCGTCCCAGATAATTTGAATTTAAAGCCGCCGTCCACACAGCCGGATATTGAAAATTGAGAACATTGAACGTCCCTTGTGCTGTCTGATTTGCTATCACACTTCTGAATCCCCTTGATCCGGAATTGGGGTAATTTCCTATAGGATATGCAGAATTACTAAAGATATATCCTACTGTCGCATTACTAGAATTTCTTACTCTTACTCCCAAATAATCAGTGATAATACTGTATGAAGTCGCAACATTTTTATCTTTTTTATACCAGGGAGTCTGCCCGAAATCTGCCCCCGAAACCAACGCTACATTGGTAAGGTCAGGAATTCTCCATCCTTCGGGACATGGATCAAAAGGAGATTTCCTGCCGCCTCTGCCCCATCTGTCCGGAGCTAAATTGGGTTCTTCTGCCAGCCAGTCTGTTCCGCTGGTATAATTGGGTGTCGCACTGTTATAAGGAGCAAACCTACTCGGAATCATATATACCAGAGGATTTTTCACAGAATAAGATAATATTTTGGAAATCCTATCTGCCGGCTTATCGGGTACCTGTACATTGGAGGCTGCAGCATAGGTATTATAAGGTACAATATAACCTCCTGAAAGGTTATTATAGCCAGACGGGTTCAGTGTACTATAGGAAACGGTTCCATTGGCTGCTGCTGTTCCCAAAAATACATTATAGAAGCTTCTGTTATCCGCATATTGGAACGCAGGAATAGGATCTTTTCTTCCCCATTGATAATGGAGTCCGGTAGAGGCGCGTATCTTTAACAGTTCATCTGCGGTAGGCGCCTGAGGATTGGCAACATTAGGAAAAGCTTCTGTTGCCCCCAGATTACGATCCATAAAGATTGTCTGGAGTATTACATCGGCTTTGTTTACATAATTCACATAATTTGCAACCTGAGCCGGACTTTCGGTAGTATAAGCGTAAGATCCTACAGGAGAGTCCGTAACCCAGATGTGCCAGCTCCAGTATACCGGTGAAGATATACTGCCGTTATGCAATGTCACTACAGCGTTTCCGCTTTGATTGGGAGCAACTTCTACAGATATTTCAGAATTGGCAATATCCTGCAGGGAAGAAGGTGAAGGGTTCACTATTGATATTTTATTGATAAGACCTGCATTGGTTGTCCAGAGAACATTTGCTTTTAAATTATTAAAACTGGAAGGATTTAATATTTCAGAGTTATTCAGCAATTGGCTTTGTACAGAGAATGCTTTACTGACCGGAATTTCAATGATAGCAGCGGTTGCGCTTTTAACGATCTGATAAGTATTCGGATTATTGAGCCCTTCTTTGTATTCTGTGGCTGCGGGCAGATATTCTGTTGGAAAATCATAATCATTAACAATGTATAGCGGATCTTTTATACATCTGCAGCCGTTTGCATCCGAAGTATACATTACCGACATAGGAAAGTAATAATAACGTCCTTTAATAGTTGGATAATTAGGATCCGGAATATCGGGCTGCGCTTTATCAGGAATCATAGAAAGTCCTCTTACAGTAACAGCCGGGGAAGCATCAAACTGCCGGGGCATCGTAGCCGTCCAAAGTGCGGTATGATGCTGATCACTATACTGTCCCAGGTGAGCTCCTCTGATAAGCTGCCCGTTTCCGGGGAAAATCCCCATATTATATCCTCCTACTGCTGAAAGATCAAAGCCAAGATTGGGATAAATCTTAAACCCCGTCATGAAGGCCGGAACTCCCGCATCAGTAGGTTTTATAATATGGTATTTGTTGGTTTCAAAAACATTTTTCCCCATATTGGTTTTCGCTCCGAAAGGTGAAAAGTCTATTCTTATATCATCTACATACGATGGTGAAGCCAGATTTGCAACCAGCATGGAGGGAATACGCCATCCGTTAGGACAAGGATCATAAGGAGATTTATCTCTATAAGGTTTTGCTTTTTCGTCGGTATTGTAAACGGTTTCAATTTTTCCCTGTGCGTTATCAGACCAAAGATTGAGTTCTGAAAGCCTGTTGTTCGGCAATGTGGTAGATTTACCAAACCAATTGACCGGAAGATTGACATTATTATTGTAATAAGCCTGACCGGAGTTGTCGTCTTTATTGACATAAATAAGACTCAAAGGATTTTTTACAGAAAGCCTTATATTATTGGTTACTTCTGCTGCGGAAAGCAGAACGAATTTTCTGAGATCATCAATACTGAAAGCATTGGTCATGTTCTTTGCTCCTCTATGTCTTACCCTGCCGATGGACCCTGAGGCTTCATAGAAATCATTTCCTCTTGTAACCAGGGGTGGAATCGGGTCTTTCCGTCCCCATTGATAAAGCAGTCCAATACTCCTGTTCCAGTCTGATGCTGTAATAGAGTTGGAAGTAGCCCCCAGATTCCTATCCATCCATTTCCAATCGGCGTCCGGAATAACTTCAGTGCTTCCATCTGATTTCATCCTTTTGACATTATTGAAACTTCTATAGGACGTTCCGTTCGTAGGATCATCCGTTACCCAGATATGCCAGCTCCAGTAAATTTCCCCGTTTACTTTGAGGGCGACTACAGCATTTCCCTTTTTTGTCTTATTGACAGGCACTTTTATCTTTGCATCCTGTCCGGTTCCTGTTATTTCGAGAGCGTAATTGACTCCGGATTTTATAAGTCCGTGGACATCTTCCCATAAAACATCTGCTGTCACCGTACCGGCAGGGATACCACTTCCGTTAAGATATCCACCTCCTTCCCACATAGCATATGCTTTCTTTACAGGAACCAGTAATCCTTCACTATTCTGCCCCGGATCAAAGATGTAACTGTTTGGGGCTTTTTTCCAGTCCGGAAGCAATGATTTCGTCAATTCATGTGCCGGTCTGGTCAATGAGTCTGTATTTTCATCAGTCCATACAGTTCCTATTTGTTCAGTCAAGGGAAGATTTCCTTTGATATTTTCTCTGGAAAAGCCTCCTAATGATATCAGGCAGAAGACTGCCGCTAATGTACCAACTAACTTTTTCATACCTTTAGATTTAGTGTTATTAGCGGAATACAATTTTTAAGCCTACATCAATAAAAAGAGATTTATTTTATAAATAATTACACAATAAATAAATTATATTATTAATAATTTAATCATAACTCAACAAAGTGCCACAAAAACCAATAATACTTTTGCATAAAAAAGACAGCCTAAAGCTGTCTTTTAATCTTAAACCTTCACCAACTTATGGAAGGATATAATTTTTATATTGCTCTATGGAAAACCGGCCTGCCTTAATGTTATTAAATATAGAGAAGACGACAAAATTGAAGACGACAAGTGAAATAATAAATGCATAGATCATATTTCTAACCCTTCCGGAAACAACATACATTGCATTTGGAATAATGATATAGGAGAATCCAATAAAGGCTCCTGCAAGTCTCGACGAGAAAATGGGGTTATTTCTAAAGATAAAATAAAGACAGATCCCAATTACCGCATAATTTCTATGATATTCGTAGTAAGGATAAAGTTCTTTCATCTTGGTATCAAAAACAAACAGGAAGAATGTGAGGATAGCCATCATCACTTCCGGAATCCCAATACCACCGTTCAATCGTTGTACAGTTTCATCCATATACCCATTGAATCCCTCTACGAGAGTACTATCCGAGGCCATCCCATCTAAGAAACCACCGAAGCTCCTATAGATTTCAAACGGAGATAAAAAGACAGAGCCTATAATCATAATTAGCATTACTGTTCTATTCAACGGAACACGTGCCAGCCAGTACATGGGCAGGAATAAATAACAGACACTGTGGATACCCGATCCTATGAATATAAAAAACAGGTAATGCCAGAATTTCCGTTCTTTAATATACCGTATTGCAAAGTATACGATAAAAGTTCCCAGATTTTGTCTGATCTGCCCGCTTTCTCCGATAAAGAAGTTGGGAATAAACATAAAAAGGGTAAAAGTAAATGGATAAAAGGTATTGTCTTCTGTATATTCTACTTTAAAGGTCATCGCAAAAATAGCAATGACCAGCGTCACCATATAAAAAGGTGCATCAAAAACGTTGAGAAGGATTTTATTAATCAAAGTATACAGCCATTCCACATCCAGGGTTTCTGCACCTTCCATATGGAGCATCTTCATAAAGATACTGTAATAGCTTTTGGTATCGGAGTAAATATAAATCCCTTTGTAACTTCCGTAATCCGGACCTACACTATCTCTGAAACCAACAATAATAATAAAATAAACAGCAAGGAACCAGAACCATTTTTTATCAACCTTCTTCCCATACACTTCCTGAACACTGAAAAACAGCATGTAGAGGATTGCAATTAAATAATATGGATGTAGTAAACTCATGCTAAATCTCTGATGTTTTTTTAAACTGATGATATACTGTGATTATTCCGGTCAGAATTAAAGGCAAAAAAAGCCTCACTTCCCAAAAAAGCCCCACTAAAGTAATCATAATAAGATATGGAATAGAAAAGAAAAAATACTTTCCAAAAACGTTTCTGTTTTCTTCTTCTGTAGAAAGCGTATATATAAAATAAATCACAATTAATGCAAAAACCAATCCTGCAAGATTGAAAGGACTGGAGAAATTCCTGTTAATATAAAACCCTTCCACAAAAGTAGTTTCGTCTTGCACAAGCACAGCCCTTAAGCCCAGATAAGGAATCAGGAAGGCAACAACAAGCGGCATTAATTTCCAGAGTATCTGATAATTTCCTTTTTTCAACTCTTTACTATTGAAAAATACGGCTGCAAAAAAAGCAATATTCAAACAGGCTGTTTCTCTTACCAAAGTAGAGATTACAATAAGGCCGATAAGAATAATAAAGAAAATATTTTTTCCGGTATCTAAGTATTTCAGGGTTAAAAACACCCCTGCCAGGTAACAGAAGAGTGCAATCGTATCACAATTAGTCGGCGCATATTGTGTTATCACAATAAAAAACACAGATAAAAGATGAATAATCCTTCTTGCATTACCATTCAAAAGGAGTCCCGTTGATTTCAGTTGAAAAACAGCATTCAACATCAAAGAGCATAAAACAAAGAATACACTGTTCATCAGGAAAAGCCCATGATAAAAAGGAGTTCCGTTTTTGGACAGAAAATCTTTGAAGAAGAAAAGAGGACCGTTAATGAGACTGTACATCAGATCTGTCATCTGTACACTCAGATAATTGGGAATCACTCTGTAAGCATATACCGAGGAAAATAAAAAGTCGGGGGTTGTTTCTGATGTTTTCAGTCTTGTATAGGAAGATTCAAATCCGTAATAAGACATCGCAAACAACAGAAGCGGAAGTACTATTACAAATAGAAATCCGTTTATTTTTTCATCATTTCTTTTCAACATATCTAAAACAGATTCTTATTTTTTTAATAATAATTGTGGTTTAAAATACATTTTTTCAAAAGGGAACTTTTGCAAAAGTAGAATATTTTTTGAATCTTCCTAGAATATTTTATTGATTTTCAGTTAAAACTTCTCGTTAACTATTTTGAACTAATGCTTAAAAAATTAAATTTGCAGACTTGATTTAAATGCAATGCATCGCTTTTTTATATTTTTATATTATCTGATTTCCAAAAATAAGATCCTATCGGTCCTGACAGCCGTGGGAATTGCCGTCCTGTGCATTTTCTTTGCGTCAAAGATCAATTTTGAGGAAGATATCAATCAGATTATTCCTAAAAATGAAAAGTCGGATCTCACCGCAAAAGTTCTTAAGCAGCTTAATTTTTCGGATAAAATTATTGTTATTATAGAGAACAGATCCGGTGAAGACAGCTTCCTGCTTTCTGAAACGGCAGATAGTTTTCTAAAAAAACTGGAACCTCTGCAAAAATATATTGGTTCTGTTCAGGGCAAAGTGAACGATAATGAGATTTCCGAAACTTTTGATTTCGTCAGTCAGAATTTACCCTTGTTCCTTAATGAGAATGATTATAAGGAAATTGACCGAAAGCTTCAGAAAGACAGCATTGCAAAACAGGTAGAAAACAATTACATCTCACTGGTTTCCCCAACGAGCCTTGTCACTAAAGAGTTTATTAAAAAGGATCCTTTGGGACTAACTTTTCTAGGTATTAAAAAATTAAATGCTTTAAACATCAGTAAAGACTTCAAACTCGAAGACAGCTATATTGTAACCAAAGACGGTAAAAACCTCCTGCTTTTTATTGATCCTAAAAACAAAAGCAATGATACGAAAGCCAATGAAGCATTTGTAGATCAGCTTAATTCTATCAAAGACGGAATCAACAAACAGTTCAGGGGGAAAACAGAAATCAGCTATTTCGGTTCGCCGGTGATTGCTGTGGCCAATGCGAAGCAGATCAAAAAAGACATCCAGAATACGGTAGTTATTTCGATGACCGTCCTGCTGATTCTGCTGATCTATTACTTCAGGAATTTCTTTACTCCCATTATCGTGTTTCTGCCTACTGTATTTTCAGTACTGCTTGCACTCCTGGTTCTTTATTTTATTAAAGATAAAATTTCAGCAATTTCATTAAGCGTGGGGGCCATTCTGATCGGGATTACCATTGATTACGCCCTGCATATCCTTACACATTACAAGCATAATAATAATATTGAAGAGCTTTACAAAGAGATTACCCAACCGATTATATTGAGTAGTGCAACAACAGCCGTTTCATTTCTGTGCTTGGTTTTTGTACGTTCTGAAGCATTGAAGGACCTGGGTCTTTTTGCTGCCATTACTGTTATTCTTTCTTCGATCACAGCATTAATCATAGTTCCTCAGCTTTATAAACCAAAAGAAAAGGGAGAACATCTCAACACCAACTTTATTGACAAGATCGGATCTTATCCGTACGAGAAAAACAAACCCCTTATTATTGGGTGCTCCATTATCATTCTGGCCTGCCTGTTTGGATTCAGGCATGTAGGTTTTAATGAAGATATCGGGGAGCTGAATTATATCCCGAAAGAACTGAAAATCAGTGAAGCAAAATTGCAGAAGCTTTCCGACATCACTTCAAAATCTATTTATACTATTTCTTATGGAAATTCTGAAGAAGAAGCATTAACCAGAAATTCTGAATTAAGCAGCTTTCTTGAAAATGAGAAGAAAGAGGGTAAGATTTTAAGCTATAATTCTATCGGAAGTGTCGTCCTTTCAGAAAAGGACCAGCAGAAAAAAATTGAGGAATGGAACCGTTTCTGGAATACCCAAAAGAAGGATCAGGCCATTTCTGAGCTGGTTAGCAACGGAAATAAATTCGGATTCAACAGCTCGGCTTTTGACAGTTTCAATGAAGCCCTGCATAAAAATTATTCTTCATTATCGCTTAAAGATTATGAAAAAGTAAAGGCTCTTCAGATTTCAGAATTCATGAGCAGCGAAAATGGTTTTTACACCGTTTCCAATGTTGTAAAAGTGGACGAAAATAAACGGGACACCTTCATTAAAGATATAGAAAAGAAACATGATGCTCTTGCCATTGACCGTCAGCAGATGAACGAGAATTTTCTTGGACTGCTGAAAAGAGACTTCAATACATTGATCAATTATTCTCTTCTGGCAATCATTTTAACGATTATTGTGTTCTTCAGAAACTTTGAATTAACGGTTCTCACCATGTTCCCTATTGTCCTGACGGGTGTTGTGACAGCCGGAATTCTTTATTTCTTAGGATTGGAACTCAATATTTTCAGCACCGTTGTCTGTACCCTGGTGTTTGGAGTGGGAGATGATTTCAGCATTTTCCTTACACAAGCGATGCAAAAAGAGCATACCACAGGCAAAAATGAATTGCCAACTTACAGAACATCTATTATTCTTGCGGTTTTCACCACTATTCTCTCTATTGGATCTCTGATCTTTGCCAAGCATCCCGCACTGCATTCTTTAGCATTAGTGGCCCTGATAGGAATGTTCTCTGTGATTATTATTACCTCTACCCTGTATCCGTTCTGGTTCAGGCTGCTGATTACGAACAGAGCCAAAAAGGGACTTTCTCCGATTACCTTCAGATTGTTCATATGGTCTGTAATATCATTCCTATATTATGGGTTGGGCGGACTGCTGTTTTCGGCCTTCGGAAGCTTCTTTGTGAAAAATTCAAAAGGGAAAACCCTGGATATTATCAAACTTATTTTAGCCAGATTTTTAACTTCTGTCCTTTATTCTAATCCATTTGTAAAGAAGAAGGTCATTAAAAATACATTCGAGGACTTCAGCAAACCCGCTGTCATCATTGCTAACCACACTTCTTTCCTTGATACCCTGGCTATCGCAATGGCCACCCACAAAATCATTTATCTGGTGAATGACTGGGTATATCAGTCTCCTGTTTTTGGAAAACTGGTAAGAGCGCTGGGCTTTTATCCTGTTTCGCAGGGAATTGAGAACGGCATGGAAAAATTAAAGGAAAAAATTGAACAGGGCTATTCCCTTGTTGTGTTCCCTGAAGCAGAACGTTCATATACTAATGATGTAAAAAGATTTCATAAGGGAGCATTTTATCTTGCGGAACAGTTTGGATTGGATATTCTTCCACTGTATATTCACGGGAATTCTGAAGTATTACCGAAAGGAGATTTCATTATATACGACGGAAGCATTACCGTAAAAGTAGGCAGCAGGATCAGTAAAGATGATATAAGTTTTGGGAAAAATTATTCCGAGAGAACCAAGAAAATCAATGCTTATTTCAGAGAAGAATTTGCGAAACTGAGAGAACAAATTGAAGATGAAAACTATTTTAGAAATAAATTATTCCTGAGCTATCTGTATAAAGACAGTGAAATGGTAAAAGAAGTAAAAAATGATTTTAATACCAACAAATCAGTATATTTCGAGCTGAACAAGCATATTGCCAACGAAGCCAACATTCTTCATATAGCTGATGATTTCGGACAGAAAGATGCTTTATTAACTTTATACCAAGCCGACCGAAGAATTTTTTCTCTGATCAGGAATAATGAAAAAAGAGCTATAGCTTCCCACAGCTATCTGGTAAAAAGAAGAAAGATACAGTATATAAAAGACCTTTCTGAAGTGAATAAAAAGATGGATGTTCTTCTGATTTCAGACGATCACTTTACAATGAATGATATACAGGAGCTTCCCGAAACTGTCATTTTTGTAAATACTAAAAACACGTTGTTTGAAAATAAAAATTATACACTAAAATGGAGTTCTGAATCAATAAAAGTATTTAAAACTGAATAATAAATATGAAAAACATATTTTTGTAAACCCTAAAGAAAACTAATGAAGAAAAATATACTTGTCATATATTATTCACAGACTGGTCAGCTCGAAGACATTGTGAGGAACATAGCCAGGCCTTTTGAAGCTCAAAAGGAGAAATACGATGTTACCTATTATAATATTAAGCTGAAAGAAGATTTTCCGTTTCCCTGGCCGGGTGATGTTTTTTTCAACACTTTTCCTGAATCTTATCTACAGATTCCTAAAGAACTTCTTCCTCCATCCGAAGAAGTTCTGAACAAAAAATATGACCTTATTCTGTTTGGGTATCAGGTATGGTATCTCACACCGTCCATTCCTATTATTTCATTTCTAAAAAGTGATTACGCCGGGCGCATTCTTAAAGACACTCCTGTGGTTACTATTTCCGGAACCAGAAATATGTGGATGCTTTCCCAGGAAAAATTAAAGGTATATTTAAGAGATTTACAGGCAAAACTGGTCGGGAACATCGCATTGGTAGACCGGCACGACAATTACACCAGTGTGTTGACCATTCTCAGATGGCTTACCACGGGCCGGAAAGAAAAATCTGGAATGCTTCCCGCTGCGGGCATTTCTGATGAAGAAATTACAGGTTCTGTAAAATATGGCGAGATTATTGAAAGACATTTCAGTAATAACGACCTGAATACTCTGCAGCCGGATCTTGTGAAAAACGGAGCCATTGAAATCCGTCCGTTTTTAGTACGTGTAGAAAAGGTGGGAAACAAAATTTTTACAGTATGGTCTAATCTGATTATCAAGAAAAAAGAGAAACGTCCATTGCTGATAAAATTCTTTAAGGTATATTTGATGGCAGCGATATGGATTATCTCACCTGTCGTTTTGGTATTACACCTGCTTACAACCCCTATATTTTGGTTTAAAAGACAAAAACAAAAAAGATATTTACAAGGAATTAATTTAAAATAGAATGTACGACGTATTTATAACAAAAGCATCAAAATACTTACCCAATGAGCCGGTAGCGAATGATGAAATGGAGACTTATCTTGGGCTTATCAATGATGCGCCATCCAAAGCAAAATCACTTATCCTAAGAAATAATAAAATTACGACAAGATACTACGCTTTAGATAAGGAAGGAAACCCTACCCACTCTAATGCGCAGCTTACCGCTAAAGCAATTGAAGGCCTTTTTGACGAAAACTTCAAAAAGGAAGATATGAAATTGTTATCTGTAGGAACTACTTCACCAGACCAGATCCAGCCTTCTCACGCTTCTATGGTTCACGGTGAGCTGAACATCGGAAAATCTATTGAGATTAATACTTCAACAGGTCTTTGTAATTCAGGAATGAATGCCCTGAACTATGGATTCCTTTCCGTAAAAGCCGGTGTACAGGAAAATGCAGTATGTGCAGGTTCCGAAAGAATGTCTGCTTGGATGACTGCTGATAAATTCAACCATGAAGCTGAAAACTTAAAATTGCTCGAAGAGAGACCTATTGTCGCTTTCAAAAGAGAATTCCTGAGATGGATGCTTTCTGACGGGGCAGGCGCTTTTCTGCTGGAAAATAAACCGAGAGAAAACAGCACTTCTTTAAAAGTAGAATTCATTGATTTCTATTCGTATGCCCACGAAATTGAGGCATGTATGTATGCCGGATGCGACAAACTGGAAGACGGAAGCCTGAAATCATGGGCAGACTACCCTTCTGATGAATGGCTGAAGCAATCTATTTTTGCCATCAAGCAGGATACTAAAATCCTTGATAAATATATCCTTGTGAAAGGAGCAGAAAGTTTAAGGTCTTCTTTTGACAAGCATAATTTAGACCCGGAAAAAATTGATCACGTATTGGCTCATATTTCTTCAGGCTATTTTAAAGACGGACTGAGAGAAGAATTTGCTAAAAAAGGAATGGACTTCCCTACGGAAAAATGGTTTTATAACCTTTCTGAAGTAGGAAATATCGGAGCAGGATCTATATTTATCGCCCTTGAAGAACTGATGAATTCCGGAACCTTGAAAAAAGGGGAAAACGTACTTCTTTGTGTCCCTGAAAGTGGAAGATTCGCTTATTCTTGCGCTTTATTAACCGTTTGCTAAATGGAAAACAGACTGCCTACATCCGATAAAGATTTTGTGGAAAGCCTTATTCCGCAACGGTTTCCTTTTGTGATGGTTCATGGATTATCTGAATATTCTGAAAATCACCTGCTGTCAGGTTTTGAAATAAAAGAAGACAACCTTTTTATCCAGGACGGAGTATTTCAGGCTTCGGGACTTATCGAGCATCAGGCACAGAGCGTTGCCCTGCACACAGGATATAAATATTATCTGCTGGGAAAAGATGCCCCAACCGGATATATCGGAGCCATCAAATCATTTGAAGCTGAAATGCTGCCTAAAGTAGGAGATCAGCTGGAATCCGAGGTAACCATCCTGAATGAAGTAATGGGAGTAACTCTGGTAGATATCGTTACGAAACTGAACGGTGAAGTGATTGCAAAATCTCAAATGAAAACCGCTGTAAAATAAACTGAAAATGGAAATAAAGGAAGAGAATATCATCAATATACACAACTTTTTACCGCATCGTGAACCGATGCTTATGGCAGACTATATCCTTGAGCTGACCAAAGAAAAAGTAGTGACTTCCTTTGAAATAAAAGAAGATAATATATTTGTTCACAACCATGAGTTTGCAGAAGCCGGCCTTATCGAAAACCTGGCACAAACCTGCTCATCTATCCTCGGGCAAAGCTTCTTTGAAAATCCTGAAGCGGATACGAAAGTAATCGGGTTTATCACCAATATCAAGAAGATTGAAGTTTTTGCCCTTCCCAAAGTGAATGATAAAATCATTTCCAAAGCTTCACTTATTTCACAGTTTGAGAACATCTGCCACATCTTCTGTGAAACATTTAACAATGATGAATTATTGATCAGAGCGGAAATCAACCTGTTTATTCAGGAGGTAAAGTCGTAAGATCAATTCAACATAGAATAGAAAGCTGTACAAAACGTACAGCTTTTTTTATCCTAAATAGTAATCTTAAGTGGATTTGTGAAAAATTTGTGTAATCATTTGTGCTATTTGTGTTTAAAATAAAGGTTTGACTAAAGCAGGCTGATTTTTATTTTTTGCAAGCAGGCTCTCTCCGTCTCCGCTCAGAATTACAGCCCGCTCCTATTGAATTGATTATAACCACCTTAGAACAAAACCGCTTACTTTTTTAATTGTTCACGTACTTATCACCCTATATTAAACAATTGGCAACCAATGCAATACAAGTCAAAAAACTCATTATAAGATGAATTATTTCACGTGAAACATTATCAAATCTGTGAAACTTTGATGACTAGGGCAACTAAAAAATAATATTTATAATTTAACAGCAGTTAATATTTTTAAGTACAACCGAGGTTGACAGCATATTGGAATGTAATAGTAATGGATTTTCGTAATTACGATCACCATGTGATGTATTTTCATTATTTTAGCCACCTGATTAAAAGAATCAGAAACAGGTGAACCCTATTTCATCTGGAATCTAAAAAAACAACATTATTTAGATGAAAAAACAAGATCTGCCTCAAGACGAAAGTAACCTTAAATCCGCCAACATGACGGAAGTTTTGTATGTGACGGATGAGAATGACAACTACACGACAGCAAACAGTACAGGCTGGGATGCCAAGAAAGCTGCGTTGGATGAATCTATGGAACTTATTTATGAGAGAATTGAGGAAGCAAAACAAAATGTTGCCAATCATACTGTAAGTCCCATCGTTTACTTTATGGAACTGAATAAAATGGATATTGGCGTTCTTGCTTCCTACGTAGGAATGTGGCAATGGAGGGTAAAAAGACATTTCAAACCCAAAATATTTAATACACTAAGCGAAAATGCACTGAAAAAATATGCCGAAGCTTTCGGAATTTCAGTGGATGAATTAAAAAACTTCAACGGAAAATAAATGAAATGAGGCAATATAAAGCCCGTTTCATTTAACCAATGAAAAGATACAATCAGCAAATGAAATTAAACTTTGAACACCATCAGACTGCGCATTGCGAAAACGGTGTTGCTTCTAATCTACTGCTTAATAAAGGACTGAAACTAAGTGAGCCTATGATCTTCGGGATCGGTTCCGGGTTGTTTTTTGTCTATCTTCCTTTTTTAAAGGTGAATTTTGCTCCGGGCTTCAGCTATCGTCCGATGCCGGGTGCTATTTTCAGTAAAGCAGCCAAAAGATTAGGAATTAAAATCAAAAGAGAAAAGTTCTCAAATCCTCAAGATGCCCAGAAAGCTCTTGAAAGAAATCTGGAACAAAATATCCCTACAGGGCTTCAGGTAGGCGTTTTCAACCTTACCTATTTCCCTGAAGAATATAAATTCCACTTCAATGCCCACAATCTTGTGGTCTACGGAAAAGAAGACGGAAAATTCCTGATCAGTGATCCGGTGATGGATTATACCACATCCCTTTCCGAAGCGGAACTGGAAAAGGTAAGATATGCAAAAGGAGCACTGCCTCCAAAAGGACATATGTATTACCCTGTTTATGTTCCTGAAAATGTAAATCTTGAAGAAGCCATCAAAAAAGGAATTAAAGATACCTGCAAAAATATGCTGGCACCGGTACCGCTTATCGGGGTAAAAGCCATGAGATGGGTAGCCAAAAGTATCCCGAAATGGGCAGAAAAAAAGGGAACAAAAGTAACTAACCATTATTTGGGACAGCTAATCAGAATGCAGGAAGAAATCGGAACCGGAGGTGGAGGGTTCAGATTTATTTATGGTGCATTTCTTCAGGAAGCGGCTGTTATTCTTAAAAATGATGAACTTAAGGAATTATCAAAAGAAATTACTTCTATTGGTGACCTTTGGAGGGATTTTGCCGTAGATATTGCCAGGGTGTATAAAAACAGAAACTCCAAAAGTAATATCTATAACGAACTTTCAAAAACGATGCTGCATATTGCAGATCTGGAAGAAGCTTTCTATAAAAAACTGAGAAAAGCGATCTGATATGGCGGAAAACATGATTGAGATCAAAAACTTATACAAGAAGTACAAGAATTCTGAAGATTTCTCTGTAAACGATATCTCTTTGAATATCGAAAAGAACGAAATCTATGGAATTCTCGGGCCTAACGGAGCAGGGAAAACTACTTTAATTTCTATGCTTTCAGGTCTGATAAAACCTACTTCGGGGCAATTTACGATCAATGGCTTATCCCCACACTCAAATGGATTTAAAATCAGGCAGATTATCGGAATTGTCCCTCAGGAATATGCTTTATACCCAACGCTTACGGCGGAAGAAAACCTGATGTTTTTCGGAAGCCTGTATGGTTTGAAACATAACCAGCTTAAAAAAGCAATTGATGAATCCCTGGAAATTATGGGACTTTCAAAATTTGCAAACAAGCAGGTAGGACAGTTTTCAGGAGGAATGAAACGCCGCTGCAACCTCATCGCCGGAACCCTTCATAATCCTAAGGTCTTGTTCCTGGATGAACCCACTGTGGGAGTCGATGTTCAATCCAAAAAAGCAATCATTGACTATCTTTTAGATTTAAATAAACAGGGAACCTGCATCATTTATACTTCCCATCACCTTTCGGAAGCAGAAGAATTCTGTACCAAAATTGCCATTATAGATCATGGAAAAATCCATGCCGTAGGAACACCTGAAGAACTGGTAAACAGAGTGGCAAGTGCAGAAAACCTTGAAGATGTTTTCATTTCATTAACCGGAAAAGAACTAAGAGATGTTGTTGTATAAACTGTGGAGAAGCTTTATTAAGGAAATTCTTCTTCTGAAAAGAGATATCGGGGGAATTGTCATCATCTTTGTGATGCCACTGCTTCTGATTGTAACCATTACCCTTATTCAGGATTCTACCTTTAAAAACCTTGAAGGATCAAAGATTCCAATCATTTTTATTGATCAGGACAAATCTGAAGTTTCAAAAAACATAAAAGCGGAACTGGAAAACAGCAAAACATTCCAGCTGCTGACCAATTTCAATGAAAAATCTGCCCAGGATGCCGTATTCTCCGGAGATTATCAGATGGCGATTGTCATTCCGGAAAATTTAACGAAAGATTTAAATTCCAATATTGATTCTAAAGTTCAAACCATTGTAAGCTCTTTTGGATTGGAAGGAGATTCTGCAAAAGTAAAAACGGCAGCTCCTAAAGCTAAAGAAATTCACTTATACTTCGATCCTGCTACCAATGCCGGATTTAAAAATTCGGTGATGAATTCTGTCAATAAAATGGTTTTTGAGATTGAGAATAAAAAAATCTACAAAGCATTCCAGGATCAGCTGGGAACTACAGAAAAACTTGACGAAAATAAAAACCTGATCAGCTTTAAAGAGATCACCCCGAAAAAAGGAAAAATGGACGTCATGCCGAATTCTGTTCAGCATAACGTTCCTGCATGGACTCTTTTTGCCATCTTCTTTATTGTAGTTCCTTTATCCATCAATCTGGTAAAAGAAAAAAGCCAGGGAACAAGTGTAAGGGCCAGAATAAGTCCTACTCCGTATTTTGTACATATTTTAGGAAAAACATTTACCTATCTGATCATCTGTATGATTCAGTTTTTACTGATGGTTGCCGTAGGAATCTATCTTTTCCCTTATATGGATCTTCCGGCTTTTGATGTGTCCGGAAAGATGTCCCAGCTTATTATCGTAACGCTGTTTGCAGGATTGGCAGCCATAGGATTTGGGGTTTTATTGGGAACTATTGCTGATACACAGGAGCAGTCTGCCCCATTTGGAGCAACGTCTGTAGTTGTACTGGCAGCCATTGGAGGAATCTGGGTTCCTGTATTTCTAATGCCGGAATTCATGCAGACCGTAGCCAAGTTCTCTCCTATGAACTGGGGACTGAATGCCTATTACGATATTATTTTAAGAAACAGCGGCATTGGTGGAGTTGCCCAAGAGCTGATCTTACTGTTCTTATTTTATCTTGCCACCGTAGCCATTTCCATTTTTTACGAAAAGAAACAAAATGCAGTCTAAAGAAAATATATTAACCTGTACCGAAGAAGTAAGGGTACGATTCAACGAGACAGATCCACTGGGAATTGTCTGGCACGGGCATTACATCGTTTATTTTGAAGACGGAAGGGAAGCTTTCGGCCGCCAGCACGGCCTTACTTATCTTGATATTCAGAATGCAGGATATGTAACCCCGATTGTAAAAAGTACCTGTGAACATTTTCTTCCTTTAAAATACGGAGAAACCTTCAGGATTGTAACTACTTTTATCAACTCTATTTCTGCCAAGCTTATCTACAGATATGAGCTTTTCAATAAGGAAGATCAATTGGTATGCAGCGGCGAAACGATTCAGGTTTTTCTTGATAGCAATGGAAGCTTATGCCTTTACAATCCGGAATTTTTTCAAAACTGGAAAGATAAAATGGGATTATCATGAATAAGGAAATTTACATCACAGACTACAATTGTGTAACTCCGTTGGGCTTCAATGTTGATTCCAACTGGAACGCTCTTTTGGAAGGAAAATCAGGAGTTGCTTTACATAAAATTATAGACAGTCAGGATGCTTTTTATGCTTCTATGATTGATTCTGATAAACTGAATGAAGAATTCAACAGATTCTTCGACTACGCTCAGAATGACATTCATAATTTCACAAGACTGGAAAAAATGCTTCTTTTAAGCTTACAGCCACTTGTTGAAAGACATACTCTATCAGAAGATACAGCCTTTATCCTTTCCACCACAAAAGGAAATATCAGTCTGTTAAAAAACCAGTCTGAATTACCGGAAGGCGTTTATTTATCAAAATTAGCCGAAAAAATTGCCGATTTTTTTGGATTTAAAACAAAACCAATCATCGTTTCTAACGCCTGTGTTTCAGGAGTAATGGCCATTTCTGTTGCCAAGAATATGATCCAGGCAGGAAGATATAAAGATGCCTTTGTGGTAGCAGGTGATGAACTTTCTGAATTTGTTATTTCAGGATTCAATTCATTTCAGGCTATAGGATCAGGCCCCTGCAAGCCTTATGATAAAAACAGAGACGGAATCAATATCGGTGAGGCCGCAGCTGCTGTCTATATAACCAGCTGTCATTCTGACGAAGGAAGAATCCCAGAAAACGAAAAGTTCAGGTTTAAAGTACTGGGAGACTCTGCCGTCAATGATGCCAATCACATTTCCGGACCTTCAAGAACGGGTGACGGTTTGTATGCCAGCATCAGAAATGCCATGACTGAAGCGAATGTTTCTCCGGAACAAATCGATTTTATTTCTGCCCATGGAACAGCCACTTTATATAATGACGAAATGGAAGCCATTGCCTTCAACAGAATGGATCTTCAGAATATTCCCCTCAACAGTATGAAAGGATATTACGGGCATTGCCTTGGTGCATCTGGACTTTTGGAAAGTATTATTTCTATGGAAGGAGCTCTTCACAATACTTTGATTCCCTCAAAGAATTTTGAAGAAATGGGAGTAACCCAGCCTTTGAATATCATCAGAGAAAACCAAACTTCAGAAATAAAATATATTCTAAAGACCGCTTCTGGGTTTGGCGGATGTAACGCAGCTGTTGTGCTGGAAAAATGTTAAACTGAAAGTGATGAAGAAAACAAACAGCTGTACCATAGAACATTCAAAAATAACCGTTGACGGAAATCTTATTTTTGAAAGCCAAAGCGAAACCTTTCACGAATTTGCCAAAGAAGCTTATAAAAGCTTAGATCTCAGCTATCCTAAATTTCATAAAATGGATAACCTGAGCAAACTGGCTTTTCTTTCCGCCGAAATCATTTTGAAAAACGAAGACCACAGCAGAACAGCTATCGTTTTTGCCAACAGATCTTCCAGTCTGGATACGGATTTCAAATACCAGGAAAGTATCAATGATCAGGATAATTTCTATCCGAGTCCGGCAGTTTTTGTCTATACTCTACCCAACATCTGCGTGGGAGAAATCAGTATTAAACACAAAATGCAGACAGAAAATGCTTTTTTCGTTTTGGATGATTTTGATGAAAAATTTTTAAATGATTATTCTGAACAAATTCTGCTGTCCGGAAAAGCTGACAAAGTATTGTGCGGCTGGGTGGAATTGTATCAGGAAAATTACAAAGCTTTTGTATATTTGCTCACATTATAATTTAACAATGTACCCATGCTAAAGGCAATAACAACCATTGGTAAACTGGTATATTGATATATTGTTACATTAAAATAATATTTATGGAAAACTTAAAAACAGAATTGAAGCACAAAATTATTGAAGTCCTTAACCTTGAAGATGTATCTGTAGAGGAAATCAAAGATACTGATCCGCTATTCGGAGGAGGATTAGGATTAGATTCTATCGATGCTTTGGAACTGATCGTTCTTCTTGATAAAGACTATGGAATAAAATTAGCCGATCCTAAGAAAGGAAAGGAAATTTTCCAGTCTATCGATACGATGGCTAAATTTATCGAGGACAACAGAACAAAATAATCAATATAACAATTTAACAGTGTAGCAATGTAGCAATTATTGGTAAATTGTTAGGTTGATACATTGTTACATTATTGAATACCATGAGTCAAAAAATTGCCATAACAGGAATGGGCATCATTTCCTCCATCGGAAACAATGTGGAGGAAAATTTTATTTCATTACAATCCGGAAAACACGGAATTTCAGATATCGAAATGTTTGAAACCCGCCATGCCGGACTTATTAAAACGGGTGAAATAAAATTATCCAATAAAGAGCTTGTACAGAAACTTCGGCTTGATGAAGACAACAACGTAACAAGAACCTCTTTACTGGGAATGATTGCTGCCAAAGAAGCTGTAGAAAGTGCCGGAATTTCAGATATCAATAGCTGCAGAACGGGGCTTATCTCTTCTACCAGTGTAGGCGGAATGGATATTACAGAAAAATATTTCTACTCTTACGAAGACTTTCCTGAAAAGCAAAAATATATTGACGCTCACGATGCCGGAAGCTCCTCATTGGCAATTGCTGATTATCTGGGATTAAAAGGCATGGTTTCCACCATCAGCACAGCCTGCTCATCGGCAGCTAATGCTATTATGATGGGGGCAAAACTGATCAAAAACGGAGTTCTAGACCGTGTGATTGTCGGGGGAACAGATTCTCTTTCAAAATTTACTTTGAATGGCTTCAATACCCTGATGATTCTTACGGATTCCTACAACACTCCTTTTGACAACAACAGAAAAGGACTGAATCTTGGGGAAGCCGCGGCTTTCTTAGTTCTTGAATCTGAAGAAGTTGTCAAAAAAGAAAATAAAAAAGTTCTGGCTTATCTTTCTGGATACGGAAATGCCAATGATGCACACCATCAGACCGCTTCTTCAGAAAACGGACAGGGTGCATTTTTAGCGATGCAGCAGGCCCTGAAAATCTCCGGATTGGAAAAAGAAAATATAGATTATATCAATGTTCACGGGACAGCTACTCCCAACAATGATTTATCTGAGGGAATTGCCATGATCCGAATTTTCGGAGAAAACCAGGTTCCTGAATTCAGCTCTACAAAAGCATTCACTGGACATACTTTGGCCGCTGCCGCAGGAATTGAAGCTGTATTTTCAATTTTAGCCATGCAAAACAGCATGATCTTCCCAAATCTGAATTTTAAAACAAAAATGGAAGAGTTTGATCTCACTCCCGTGACCGAACTGAAAGAGAAAAGCATCAATCACGTGCTTTCCAACTCATTTGGGTTTGGAGGAAACTGTTCCACTTTAATTTTCTCAAAATCATGAGTGCAGTATACATCAACAGTACATCCTGTATCTCAGTTCAGGACACTTTAAATGAAAATATTCTTCAGAACCTTACTGCTGAGAATTCATCAAACATCATTAAAGCGATAGAACCTAATTACAAAGAGTTCATTCCGCCTGCAATGATCAGAAGAATGTCTAAAACAGTAAAAATGAGTTCTGTAGCTTCCCACTATGCATTAAAGGAAGCTGGAATTGAAAAGCCGGATGCCATCATTGTAGGAACCGGAATGGGCTGCTCCCAGGATTCTGAAAAGTTCCTGAAAAACGTGATTGATAATCATGAAGAGTTCCTTACTCCTACCTTTTTCATCCAGTCTACCCACAACACAGTAGCCGGACAAATTGCTCTGGGATTACAGTGCCATGCGTATAACTTCACGTATGTAAACACTTCTTCTTCCCTGGAGTTTTCATTACTGGATGCACAGCTTCAGATCCATGACGGAGAAGCAGAAAATGTTCTGGTAGGTTCTACAGATGAACAGACAGCCAGAACCATGGAACTTTACTGCTTAAACAATACGATCAAAAAAGAAGCAGATCTTCCTGCCGATTATTTGAATTCTAATACCAATGGAGTAATCTGGGGAGAAGGTGCCAGCTTTTTTGTTGTAGGAAAAAACAAGACCGAAAGCTCGTACGCCAAGCTTAAGAATATTCAGATCAGCAATACAATTGAATTGAATGAAGTGCAGGATTTTATCCAAAATTTCTTAACTCAAAACAATCTTTCCAATCATGATATTGATGCTGTTATTTTAGGATTCAGTGGAGATGCAAAGTCAGATATGTATTATACAAAAGTAATGGATCTGTTTCCGGACTCATCTTTGCTTTATTACAAGCATTTGAGCGGAGAATTCAATACAGCGAGTGGTTTTTCAATATTTATGGCTTGTCATATTCTTAAGGAACAGCAAATCCCTGAAATTATGATGATCAATGAAGAGAAAAAAGGAAATGTGAAGAATGTACTTCTTTACAATCATCTGGCGGGTGATGATCACAGTCTGGTATTATTGGAAAAAGCTTAATTGACAGAGGGTAAAAAAGTTTATGATATAATAAAAACAGTACTGCTGTCATTCTGACGAAGGAAGAATCTCTGCTTTTATATGATGGATTCTTCATTTCGCTTCGCTATATTCAGAATGACAAAATGGATATAAATTCATAAAGTTTAACAATATAAAGCGCCCAGCAATGAAACACTATCCCTTCATCCTGTTCTATCTTTTCTGTAACGTTTTTATGTATGCGTTCCACGGAAGCTTTTGGGTGTATCTGTTTTGTTTTTTTGCTTTTTCTGCAGTAGTGGTTTGGGGTTCATTTGATATTGAACTGGGATATTTTGTCAACAGTATTACCCATAAACGCACCAGAATCAAAGAAGTGGCTCTTACGTTTGATGACGGCCCTACTGAATTTACGCCAAAGTTTTTAGATCTGCTTAAAGAACATGAGGTAAAAGCAACCTTTTTCTGTATCGGAAAACAGATTGAAAAATATCCTCAGACATTTCAGAGAATTATTGCAGAAGGCCATACGATTGGTAATCATACCTTATCCCATTCCAATTCCACCGGGTTTTTATCGACTTCAAAAATGATTGAAGAGATTGAAAGATGTGATGAAATCATGAAAAGTGCAGGAAATATCAAGACCAATCTCTACAGACCGCCTTTCGGCGTAACGAATCCCAATATTGCAAAAGCAATCAAAAGAACTCATAAAATAAGCATCGGATGGAACGTAAGGTCTTTAGACACCATCACTGATGATGAAAAGAAAATCTACAGCAGAGTAACGAAAGGCTTGAAAAAAGGAAGCATTATCCTCCTTCATGATACCTCGGAAAAGACCTTTCGTGTGCTGGCCAATTTATTAGTATTTTTGAAGGACAAAAAATATTCAACCTTTACTGTTGATACAGTGATAAATTCAAATAGAAAATGATTAAAAATATTGTTTTAGGGGTATTCTTACTGGTTTCCGGTTTCTTTTTTGCCCAAAACACACCCATGTCAGGAGCTGAAGCTAAAGCATTTGTATCGAAGGTTTCTTCAGATACAAAAGAGATTAAAACTTTACAGAGTGATTTTACCCAGACCAAAAAAATGGATTTCCTGGATAAAAGCATCATTACCTATGGAAAAATGTCTTTACAGACTCCCAATATGCTGAGCTGGAGATATACCAAGCCTTATCAGTACAGTATTGTTTTTAAAAGCAACAAGATCTTCATCAATGATCAGGGGAAAAAGTCTTCCGTAGATGCCAAGAGCAAAACTTTTGAAAAAATCAATAAACTGATTGTAGGAAGCTCAAACGGAACGATGTTTAATGATCCTGAGTTCACCGTAACGTATTTTAAGAACGGAAATCATAATGTGGCGAAGTTTATTCCCAAGACATCACAGCTCCTGAAATACATCAAACAGATTGAGCTGTATTTCCCTAAGAACCAGTCGACGGTTTCCCAGGTGAATATGACCGAAGATTCCGGAGATACTACCAATATTGTTTTCAAAAATACAAAGATCAATGCTTCCATTCCTGCGTCAGAGTTTTCTTTATAGCCTGATTCTGATACTGGCTGTTTCCTGTAAAACGTATACGTTAACAGAAGCAAGACCTGTTTCCTCTTCTGAAAAGATCGTGGAAAATTTATACTTTTCTTCCGGTGAAGATTATGTCTATAAATGCCAGATGGATATTTATAAAAACCATGTGAGTGGAATTCTGATCATCAAAAAACTGAATGAAACGACGCACCGTGTTGCCTTAACTTCAGATTTTGGAAATAAACTGATTGATTTTGAGATTTCTGACGATAGTTTTAAGCTGAATTATGTACTTCCTGACCTTGATAAAAAAATAGTGATCAATTTCCTGAAAAACGACTTCCAGCAGCTTCTGAAAAGAAAATATCAGGTCAGCGAAAGCTTTGAAAATGATCATGCTAAAATTTATCTCTCAAAAATTGAGAATAAAAGCTATTATTTATTCTTCAGCAAGGAAAACGGTTTACTGAAACAGATCATTCACACGAAAAATAATAATGAAAAAATCGATTTTACTTTTGATGCAAAAAAACCTATCTTCGCGGACAGCTTACATCTACAGCACAAAGATTTTAAGATCAATATAAAACTATTTCAAATAACCGAAACGGAATAAGAACTGTACGCCTACAAATATCGTTTTCAAACCGAATTGTATTGTACATTTAATCTTAAAAAAATAAGATCATGCAAACCATTCTTACAGACTTTTATACTTTAACATCACACGATAAGACAGAAGACGGAATATTTACTGCTCATATTCATCTCAATAAAGACCACGATATTTTCAAAGGCCATTTCCCTGGAAATCCGGTAACTCCCGGGGTTTGCATGATGCAGATCATTAAAGAACTGACTGAGGAGTTTACAGGTTCAAAATTATTCTTAAAAACAGCTTCCAATGTAAAGTTTATGGCGATCATCAATCCTTTTGAGACTCCTGATTTACAACTTCAGCTGGACATTAACGAAAGTGAAGAGGATGTGAAAGTAAAAAATATAACTTCCTTTGGCGAGACTATTGCATTGAAATTGTCTGTAAGCTATAAAAGAATACCATCATGAAATTAATCTTATCATTCATAGCCGCATTTGTTTTCTTCTTTCAGTCTGACCTTGAAACACTGAGAAACAGCTATGCAAAAGCCAATGAATCTAACAGCAATACAAAAAGTTTCATCGAAACTGCAGAAAAGCAATCCGGTTCTGACGCCGTTACTGTAGGATATAAGGCTGCTGCGAAAATCATGGAGGCAAAAATTACCAAAAGCAACAGGAAATCATTGGTAAAAACAGGAGCTACAAGTCTTGAAAACGTTATCAAAAGCAATCCCAATAATGCGGAACTCCGCCTGATCAGGCTGAGCGTTCAGGAAAATATCCCAAAAATTGTAGGATACCGCGGAAGTCTGAAAGATGATAAAACTTTCCTGTTGAATAATTACAGCAAACAGAATACAGCATTAAAAGGCTATATCAAAAGGTTTGCAATGCAATCTAAAACCATGACAGAGGCGGAAAGAGCCACTTTAAAATAAAACAATGTCCCTTGCTGAAGTACAAAATGCAATTTCTGAAAAGAAGATATGCGTTTTAATACCGACCTACAACAATGCGAAAACCCTGAAAAGGGTTATTGACGGTGTTCTCAACTATACCGGAAGTATTATTGTGGTCAATGATGGTTCCACAGATATTACCTCTCAGATTCTGGCCCAATATCCTCAGATTACCGTAATCTCCCTGCCAGAGAATAAAGGAAAAGGAAACGGCCTTAAAACAGGTTTTAGAGAAGCCAAAAAGTCTGGGTATGATTATGCCATCACCATTGATTCGGACGGGCAGCATTATCCGGATGATATCCCTGTATTTGTAGAGGCTCTTCTTCAGGAAAAAGAGGATGTTCTTCTGATTGGAAACAGAAATATGTCTCAGGACGGCATTCCTAAGAAAAGCAGCTTCGGAAACCGGTTTTCCAATTTCTGGTTTTGGTTTGAAACCGGAATCAGGCTGGAAGATACGCAGTCCGGCTACAGACTTTATCCTCTGCATAAAATTCCAAAGAAATATTTTACCCCTAAGTTTGAATTTGAGATCGAAATTATTGTAAGAACTGCATGGAGGCATGTTCCGGTTAAAAATGTTCCGGTTAAGGTTTCATATGATCCGGCAGAGCGGGTTTCACATTTCAGGCCTTTCAAAGATTTTACGAGAATCAGTATCCTGAATACGATTCTGGTAACGATTACTTTACTTTACATTATTCCGAGAAACTTCGTGAATAATTTCAAAAAAAAAAGCTTTAAAAAATTCATACAGGAAGATGTCTTAGAGAGTGATGGAAGCAACCGTACAAAAGCATTTTCAATCGCATTGGGAGTCTTCATAGGGCTTTCGCCTTTCTGGGGATTTCAGACGCTTCTGGTGATCAGCTTATCTGTACTTTTTAAGCTCAATAAAGTCCTTGCATTTGTAGCTTCCAATGTGAGCCTTCCTCCTTTTATTCCTTTTATTATTGCAGCTTCCCTTTTTCTTGGAGCACCATTTGTAAGTGGAGACAGCGATATTTTAAGCCAGGATTTAAATTTTGAACTGATTAAAAATAACCTGCTGCAATATATCATCGGCAGTTTTATCTTAAGCACTATCCTTTCTGCTCTTTCAGGAATGACTGCGTTTTTATTTTTGAATAAAGTAAATCCGGAAAATAATTAAAAAAGCCCGGAACAGTGTTCCAGGCCTATAATTAATTATTATAATTTGCTATTTAGAAACGATAATCTTTTGAGAATAATCAATTGAGTCGTTACTAACTTTCACAATATAAGCACCATTGATCAGTTTTTCTGCACTGATGGTGTTCTGCTTGTTAAGATTAATGCTTTCTTTGGAAATCAGTTTTCCTGTAAAGTCAAAGATAGAAACGGTAGTAATTCCTGATAAATTGATATCAGATGGAGTTTTTATCGTAAATTCATTTCTTACAGGATTTGGATAGATTGATATTCCTTTAGAGTTATTGATTTCTTTTACAGCCAAAGCCGCACATTCTGCAGGAACAGTGAAGTCTTCTACCTGATCACTCATTTCCGGCAAAGGCTGGTTAGCCCCAATTGCTACTCCATTCAGAGCACCTGCAGATGCATTCACTCCTAATCCTCTTTTAGCAAATGTTGTCCAGATCATACATTTGTTTTGTCCTCCTGTTGATGCCTGATCAGCAGCAAGAATTGCATCTCTTCCCTGTACAAACGTAGGATTACATGGCTGCAATTTAAGAGCATCCATTACCAATTGTAAAACTCTTGCACTTCCGCTGTTAGGATCTGCCAGAACATTACTGTTGTACCCGTACTTATCTACATACTTCCAGTTAAGATCCCAAAGCATTGAGGCCCAGATAAACCCAATACTGTGAACATCCGGAACTGTAAGAGCCCCAAGAATTGGATTATTTGCGTTCACTTTCATTCCATTAGTACGTCCATAAGTATAATCATTAATGGTAAAATCAGGTGAATATTTTGCCGGTCTTATTCCTAATCCTGTAGTTCCCTGCCCGGAAACAAAAGTACCCACACCTCTGGCTATAGAAGAAGTATCCCCTGGTCTTGTTGTCATCATCAAAGCGAAGAAATCAGACCATCCTTCTCCCATTTGCTCATTAGATGAAACATAAGATAAGCAAGAGCTTCCTGTTCCTGTAAGACGGTTAGAAATACCATGCCCGTACTCGTGACTGATTACACCGTTATCTAAACTTGCATCTTTGTAAACGGCTGTTGTTTTTATTGTTGCATTCCCAACAATACCATTAGTTAAGTCATTCACAAGAAACTGTCCTTCGGAAATGCCAACCATGATGGTAGGAATTGTGATGGTAGCGTCAGTTCCTCCCATTCCTATAGGTGTATTACTTGACGGATGATATTGTATAACTCCTACAGCCCCTGCATTCTGTAAATTCTTTGTTTTAACGGCAAAAGCACATCCTGCTGCATTTACCACTGCAATCTTTCCTACAAGGCTTCCGGCTGTAACTGCAGTACAGGCGTCTGCAGGCGTTGAAAGAGCAAGATCTCCTGTTACAGGCGGATTCCCCATAATCTGAGGTCCAAAATTAGCAGTAGTAGCTATTGGAGCCCTGGCAGTATAGGTAGATGGTGAATTATAATAAAGATATCTTACATTGCCACTCGGTGAAAAAAGGAACATCTGCATTCTTCCGCTTGTTCCATCGACACCCGGGTTAAAGTTGGCATTATTAAGACCACTGCCATCTCTGGATTCCGCAAGAACAGGATCATTACCCGTTCCTCCATTTCCAAAGTTATTGACCTGATAGTTCCTTGCAGATTCTGTAAATCCGAATTTATAGAATACGTCATGCATTTTATTCGCATTATAGAATAAATTGGTTACTGCCGCCGAAGTATATGTTGTGTGGCTGGCTGTTATATCTAAAGGAAAATCAAACGTCCTGCTTGCCCCCCCATCAGGAGAGAATTGTGGTGTATTGAGATTATTTTCGTCAGTGTATGCAAAAGCATTATTACCTCTTGTTATTGTATAATGATTAGTACCATCAGAATGCCATCCTTCCGGTGAAGCTGTCAGATCCCATGGATTTGTAAGCAATGTTCTGGAACCAAATGTAGGTGCTTCTGTAGGGAATGCAAATACATTATAAGAAGCATTATCAGGCACTAATACAAAATTGGAAGGCTTCTGCAGGCTTGCTGCAGTGATATTTGCAGGTAAAGAGATCGGAAAATTTTGTACGGAAGATTCAGAATGATGATCATAAGCTTCATCATGAAAACTACAAGACAAAGTTGTATTTTCCTGGTACAAAACAGTACCATTATCTGTACTAACAATAGTATTCCATACATTACCTGTTCCTTTTTCTTCAACATAGAACTGATACCCTAAGATCAATTCTCCTCCTTTTGCAAAATAAACAGAATGAGCCGCTATTGGCTGTTCTTTTCCATCAATATTCTTTACGGACAACAACCCGTTCAGTTTTTGAATCGTACTTGCTATTAAATCCTCCTTTCTAGCACTTTCCTTACCCTTAATTACAGAAGGATAGTTCTTAATAAAGGTATCTGTAAAGCTTAAGACTTTTCCGCCTCTGATCAAAACATTGGCAGAGCTTCCAAAAACCGGGATACCATTAATTGTCTGCTGTATACCTACAACATCTCCATTTAAGCTCTTTGAAGGATCTACATTGATAATTTTAAATCCTTTCAGTTCAGGATTTATTCTTTGAAATGATCCCTGAGCGGAATTAACATAGTCCTTAATAGTCTGTTCATATTTTTGCGCAGATAATGCACTTACGCTGAAAAGAGAACAAAACAACAAAAGCTTAACACTGAGTCGAATTTTTTTCATTAGATTACTTTTAACAAATATTAGTAGATTATATTTAATAATAAGTAGGCAAGCAATCCAAAATGTTACACATTTTTTAGAATATTTACATAAAAAATAATCTCAGCGAACTAGACTATCAGTTATGTCAATGTATCAAAAAGACTTAAAAATTACTTCAGAATAAACTGTATCAGATCTCTTAAAAACTGTTCATCCACCTTTCCTTTTGTGTCGTAATCTTTTGGAGAAGGTTTTCCGGAACCGGCAATGAATAAATGGCTTAAAGATGGATAAAACATGAATACTGCTGCTTTATTATTTTTCAGTGCCTGTTTCCAAAGGTTGAAATCTTTCTCTGTTACCTGATAATCTCTTCCTCCCTGCGCAAAAAACATCGGAACTTTGATTTTCTTCACCTCATTAAGCTGATTATAATCCTTTACGTATTTCCAATATGCCGCTGATTGGCCCAAAGGAAGCTCGGATGCCGGTGAGTTTACATTAAATTCAGATGAATTTAAAAATGTAACCTGCTTTTTAATTTCCTGAACAGCTTCAGCAGGAACTTTAGCAGGATCTATCGTGTGAAGATATTCATACTGCTCAACCAGAAGATTCTGAAGCGGTCTTGCATTCCCAGCCATAAAAATATATTTTGAAGCCTGTGCCCTTTTCGCTATTTCAGGCATCATATAAGCTCCCTGGCTGTGTCCCAGGATAATAATTTCATATCCTTTATAGTCCGGATTATTTTTGAAATAACTGGCTGCATTTACCGCATCATTGATGGTTTCCTCTTCTACTGTAGACTTTTCATTGAATGTTTCAGGATAGGAATAGTTTCTTTTATCATACCGGTAGGAAGCAATTCCATTATGTAAGAGGTATTCTGCAATATCTTTAAACGGTTTGTTTTCCCCAATGGTTTCGTCCCTGTCATGTGCTCCTGAACCATGAACAAAAATAACCAGTCTTTTTTTGTCATTGGAAGGAGGAACCAATAGAGTTCCGTTCAGTTCAATATCATCACTTTTTATTTTCAGTGTAGTCTTCTCATCCGGCTTCTCAAATGTTTTATGAGGAACTAAAAAGAAACCCAGCATTTTATTATTCTCAGCAAAAGTAAGTTGAATATCCAGTTTTGTTTTTTCAAACTCGGTATAGTAGTAATAGATATTTCCCTGATTGTTCACTTCAAGGATATTTTTAAATTCTCCAAGCTGAGTCTGAAGCTGTTCTGTAATAGATTTAAGCTGTTCCACAGGAATCTGGCCTGCTACAGAAGGGTCAAAATAAGCATGTGCCTTCTCTATATTTTTGTCGGCCAGCAGCGTTCTGATAAAAGTATCCCCAATCTCTTTTCTGTCTTGGGAAAATGAGAACATAGCGTATACGGTAAAGAATAAGGTTAAAAGTTTTTTCATAATCAATTATTTATAAACAACATCTGAAAATGATAATGGAGTCATCATTATGGTAACAAATATCGCAATAATTACCAAAGCCAGCTGTGTGATATGGTATATTTTCTCCCTTTCATCTTCATTGATTTCAAACGTAAATTTTATTTTATCCGGTCTCCTGATAATCAACCAGATAAACAAAAGTACAGCCAGGTTCATAAGAATGGGGAACACCACAAATATTTTGCTTCCATAATTATCTTTCATAGTCCCATAACCGTGAATAGAGATACTGTCTGGTATTGAGCCGTACACTGTACACAAGTATACTGAATGGCAGATGATAATGACAAAAGGAATGCAGAACAGCAGTTTTATATATTTGGGGATCATTTCAGTTTCTTTAAGGTTTTCTTCAGGTATTTTTCTACATTTTTTCTGTCCGGAACGGTTGTAATTTCCTTCGCCAAAGCTTTTTCAAATTCAGATTTTGCCTTTGAATATTCTTTTTTATTAAAATAATATTTCCCCGATTGGTAGTATACCAGCCAAAAATCAGGGTTCATAGCCTGATAGGAAGGGATAACATCATCTGTTAACAGTGTGTTTTTATCTTCAGCAGCCTCATTGATTTCTTTACCCCACATTTTAGACTGCTCATATTTTTCGAATTCTTCAGAGTCCGCGAAGGGATCACGGGCAATATTCAATCCCATTTTCGCCAAGAGACTTTGTGACAACTGTTTACCGGAAAAAATCTCATTCAGATCATAACATACAAATTCTCCCAGCTGATAAGGATTGGAAGAAACCCAAACCAGTCTTTTCTGAGGCGAAAATATAACGGCATGATGAGCCAAAAGCTGATTGAGTGCTTTTTCATTGCCATATCCTATTTGTTTATCTTTCAATCCGGATCTGTTTCTTAAAATAGAAGCCATCTTTTCCGGAGTGAGCTTTTTTTCTTCCTGCAAAAGCTCCTGAAGCCTTTCATATCGGTATTCAGAATGACTTTCTTGAATGTGTTTCTGATTTCTTTTGTCATCTTTATAGGCTTCCGACTGGAAATGATTGGTGCAAAGAACCCTGCTGGTATTTTGTACGCTGTACACTCCGAAGTTTTTAGGTGAAACTTCTATGATGACTGCATTTTTATCTGCCGCACTTCCTACAAGTATGGATTCTGAAACGAAAACTTTTCTTTTTTTAGCAATCGCAATCGCTTCTTCAATATTTTTAGCATACTGCAGAATTTCTCTTGTAACAAGGGAGATAGGTGTTTTGGCCGTCAAAGGAATTTTTGATTTTCCCGCGTTAATGGTTACCGTGATTCCTTCTTTGTTCATTCCGGAAACCACACCGATCATTCCCGGCCAGCTTACTGACATATAAGGAATTCCTTCTTCCGGCTGAACAAATTCTACCAGTTTATTTTTTGCAAAATCATCCCCTACATAAAAATCGAAATTTCTTCCGATCAACAGGTCTCCGTCTTCTGTATTTTCGTTCCATACCGCAAGAGAAGTACAGCCTACCATGGCAAGATCCTGCATGGCATGCCCGATATCATGGGCTCCGTGCAGGTAAAGATTTCTTAAATATTTAGGAGCAATAAAGTCATACTGGCCGGATGAATATTGTGATAAGCCATATAATTCTGCCTGATAATCTTCTCTTACATTGAGATACATCTTTCTGTTGTACCATTTTAAAAAACCTCTCAGCAGTCGTTGCCTGAATTTCGAAGGTACAAATCCTTCCACTTTTGAGAAAAAGATATTTTCCTGCTGCTGCATTAAGCTTTGTGTAAGGGCTCCGTTATTATATCCCAGCTGCAAAGGATTTCCTTTAATATAAAGTTCCCAGAGCTGTTGTTTATTTTTGGTAAGATAATTCTGATTGTAACTGAAGGTACTGTCGTTGACGCGGGTTACTTCCGGGACCTCCAAAGAATACTGTTGTACATCCGGAACGTGATGTATAGATTTTGAGATTCCGCAGGAAGTGAGGAAAAAAACAAAAGCAGGATAAAAAAGAACTTTTTTATAAGATCTGAATATGGTATTAGTTTTTTTCACTTTAGTTTTTATTAATCATTTGTGTCAGCCTGCTGTCTATCGTTTCTTTTCCAATAATTTCAGCACAGGTATTAAAAGCTCCGATAGTAACCCCTAAGATCCCATGCATATTCACGGATTGTCCGGTCAGAAAGAGATTATCTATTTTGGTACGGGGAGAAACCATTGTTTTCAGCGGATTTTCTGAGCTTTTCATATATCCGTACATATTTCCTTCAAAATTCCCGATATAGTCTCTGTAAGACAAAGGAGAAGAAGTGTATATTGTTTTAATAGCCCGCCTTAGATTCGGAATTTTCTTTTCCAAAGCATCCAGCATTTTTTCTGTTTTTTCAAGCTTAAATATTTCATAAGCTCTTCCTCTTTCATGCTCATCCGCTACAGTATTGAAGGTATCTTCCCATTCTTTAACCTCATCAAAATCCATATAAGAAATAGCGGTAAGGCTTTCTGCGAATTCGGGATGGTGCTTCGAAGGAGTGGAGGAAAGCATATAGGTTTCCGGCCACGTTTCTTTTTGGTAACGAAATGCATTCCAGACCTGCTCTTCTGATGAGTAATGATATCTGTTATAATTAAAATTCGGAAGGCAGTGAGGTTTTAAGACCAGGTAAATACTAAAACATGATGAAACCGGTTTCCAGCTTAAAACCCTGTTCAGAAAGGATTTTTTAAGTCTTTCCTCTCCAATAAGCTTAATAGTGGAGCGGATTTCAATATTTGAAATAAATCGTTTGGCAGCGTATTCTTTTCCTGTTTTTGTTTTTACAGATGCAAGTCCATTATTTTCGTTAAAAATAAATTCAGAAACTTCTGAATGCTTATGTACTTCGGCACCATATTCCCTAAGTTTCCTGATCAGCAGTTTAGAGATCCGGCTTCCCCCTTTTATGCATTTGTGGGCACTCTGGATATAAGAATTTACCGTTAAAGCATGTACATAAAAAGGTACGTTCTCAGAATCTCCGGCATATAAGAAATTCGAACCCAGTAAAACCGACTGCAGTTTTTTGTTCTGGGTAACGGATTCGATGAATCTTTTGGTATTAAGATGCAGGATTTCTTCGTTGTAATTGTCTTTTCCCACCACATGATATCTGGGAAACTGGCTGCAGATATACTGAATCTCTTCACAATAGTTTTCAAGATTTTCTTTTTCTTCGGGAAAGTATTTGGAAAGCTGCTCCACAAAATTCTGATATCCCTGTGCATGTGGATATTCTGTTTCATCCTCTCCAAAGCTGATTCTGTCATAGCCGTCTTCATCCATCAATTGAAGCTCGAGATCATCCATGATTTCCAGGTAGGAAAAGAACTGGTTCAGATTCTGCCCTTTGGACAAGCCTCCAAGATAATGGACTCCTGTATCAAAGATCAGTTTTTCCCTTGAAAAAGTCTGCAGATTTCCTCCATATTGGTTATTCTTTTCCAGAACGCATACTTTCATACCTTCTTTCGCCAATATAAGAGCTGAAACAAGACCTCCCAATCCGCTGCCGATTACAAGTATGTCGTATTCTTTCTTCAAAAGAGAATGTGCTTTAATGATTAAGAAACAGGGAATTTAAGATATTTAAAGATTACTTTGGTATAGTAAGCAGAGAAATTCTATTCTGGTCATACTATTTGACAATCTTAAATCTCGGTACATCTTAATGGTTGTTAGCTTTTGTTAGTTTTTACGGGATAAAAATAGAAAAATTAATCAACATCATCCCAAAAATCAAAATAATTAAACCATTGAAGCGGATATTTTTTCACCATAGCTTCAAGATTCTGAACATAAGACTGTAAAAGACCCTGTGAATCGCGGTTTTTGATATTCTGTGCCACTCTTGCATACAGATGGTAATGAAGATTATTCTCTTTCATCACATACACATATACTACGGGAACGCCTAACCTTGAGGCAATCAGGAACGGACCGGCCGGAAATTTTGCAGTTTTCCCCAGGAGTTCTGCTTCCAGATATTTAGACCCTTCAAAATAGCGGTCTCCGGTGAAACAGATAAGCTCATTATTGGATAAAGCCTGATTGATCTCAAAGATATGCGACATATCTTCTTTGACATAAATGAACTTGATATTACTCTTTTTTACAGCCACACTTTCCAGGTATTCTTTAATCACGGTGACTTCCTGATCTGTTGTTACCAGATTGATCTGACAGTCGAAGTCGATATCAGCAAAGAAATACTCTGCAATTTCAAAATTACCGATATGAGCACTGATCAGCACTCCTCCTTTTTTAGCGGCTAAAAGATTTCTGAGATTTTCAACACCGTCAAACTCATAGGTAAATTTATCTCTGAGCCCGGCAGAAATAGCTGTTTTATCAATCAGAACTTTTCCGAAGGTAAAATAGCTTTTGAATATAGAAATTTTGGATTTCCAGTATCCGTAATTCAGTCTTTTCTGAAAGTAATAAAGGATATACTGATTGCTTTGCTTCTGAAACAGTGAGTAGTAGGCTGCCACAAAGTACAACACCCCATATGAACTTCTGATTCCGATATTTCTAATACACCAGACGAAGATTCTGTATCCGAGTACTGTTCCTTTAGATTTACCTTTCCACTTGTTCATATATGTATTTAATATAACAGAGAACCAATGTAATACTATCTTTTTCCCAAGTTTCCGTTACCGGGGCACTATGATAGTATTACATTGGCACAATTTATAGAATAAAGATTTCCTCAATAATTAAGCGTTTTTTTCAGCAATCTTATGTTCAATCGTAGTATAGAAATCATCAAATGTCACCATTTTCTTGAAATCTGCTTCTCCTAATTTCACTCCGAAATTGGATTCAATCACGACTACCATGTCGATATAATCCAGACTGTCTAAGCCCAGTGTACTTTTAAGGTTGGCATCATTAGTGATTTCGTCTCCGTCTACCTCGAATTCGTTGACCAGAAAATCATTAACGATAGCAACAATTTTTTCCCTTTCCATGTTTTTAATCAAATTTTTTAACTATTAGTGCAGAATTGGTTCCCCCAAACCCAAAAGAATTTGACAAAAATACATCAATTTTTTGATTTTTTGTTTTTGCGACTAAATTTATCTTTTGTGCTTCATTATCAGGGTTTTCCAGATTGATATTCGGAGCCACAAAATCGTTCTGCATCATCAGAATGGAGTAGATAACTTCACTTGCACCTGCCATCCAGCACTCATGTCCGGTCATGGATTTGGTAGAGCTTACCGGAACTTCACCCCCGAAAATTTCATAGATTGCTTTTGCCTCATTGGCATCCCCAATTGGAGTAGAAGTTGCATGAGCATTAATATAATCGATGTCTGAAGCTTTCAGACCTGACTGTTTTAAAGCCCGGTCCATAGCCAGGGCCGGTCCGTCCACGTTTGGCGTTGAAATATGACCGCCGTTTGAAGAAAAACCGTAACCGATAATTTCTGCAATGATCGGAACCCCTCTCCTTTGGGCAGATTCTAAACTTTCCACAATCAAAGTGGCTGCTCCACCGCTTGGAATCAATCCGTCTCTTTCTGCATCGAAAGGTCTGGAAGCTTTTGTTGGCTCATCTTCTCTGGCTGAGAATACTCCCAATCCGTCAAAGCTCGCCATGGAATATTTGTTGGTTTCCTGGGCTCCTCCACAGATAATCATATCCTGAAAGCCATTCTTGATCATCATATAAGCCAGCCCCAGTGAGTGTGAACCGCTTGCACATGCCGCACTGATCGTAAGATTGATTCCTTTCAGCTTAAAAATGGTAGAAAGGTTCATTGTCACTGTTGAGTTCATTGATTTGAAGATCGCTCCCGATCCCATCAATGTAGTATCTTTCTTTTCCCTTGCAATATCAATAGATTCTACTACTGCCTGGGAAACACTGTCATTTCCGTATAAGATCCCTACTTCATGAGCATCTAAGAATTCTTCGTTCAGATTCGCCTGTTTTAATGCATCCATGGTAGCCAGGTAAGCATATTCGCTTTCTTCTCCCATGCTGACACGCTGGCGTCTGTTTAAGAGATTCTTCAGATCTGGTTTCGGAACCACTCCGGTAAGACCTGACCTGAACCCAAACTCTTTTCTCTGCTGATCTAAAACAATACCTGATTTTCCTTGATATAGGGATTCCCTGACCTCTTCTAAAGACGTCCCGATGCAGGAATAAATTCCCATTCCGGTAATTACAACCCTATTTTCCATTTGTTTATATTTAATTTAACAATGTAGCAGTCTAGTAATGTAACAATATTTTATTGAGATTCATCCAACATTGGTACACTGGTACATCGATATATTGTTAGATTATTATGAGTAAATTCCTCCGTTAATATTAATTACTTCTCCTGTAATGTAGGAAGATTTTTTAGATGCTAAAAAGGCAACAAGATCTGCCACTTCTTCAGCTTCTCCGAACCGGTTGGCAGGAATCATGGCTTTCAGTTCTTCTTCATTAAAGTCCTGAGTCATATCTGTTTTGATGAAACCAGGAGCTACGGCATTCACGGTAACATTTCTTTTGGCAACTTCCTGAGCAAGAGCTTTTGTAGCACCTACCAAAGCACCTTTTGCTGCAGAGTAATTTGTTTGGCCGGCTGTTCCTTTTACTCCGGAAACAGACACCATATTGATGATTCTTCCGTATTTGTTACGAAGCAGTTTTTGAATAAAGAAATTGGTTACATTGAAAAATCCGTCCAGACTTGTATTGATTACACTGTTCCAGTCTTCTTTCGGCATCCACATAAAAAGACCGTCTCTTGTGATTCCGGCGTTATTGACGATCACTTCTACCACGGCATCAGGATTTCTCTCCTGCCATTCTGTTAAGACAGCTTGTGTTTCTTCGGTATTTCCTACATCAAATTTAAGGATTTCTCCGGTAGCACCCAATTCTTTCACTTTAGCCAACGTTTCGTTTGCTGCCGTTTCATTTGAAGCGTAGTTGATAAGGATGTGATAGTTTTTCTCTTCGGCCAGTTTTATACAGATTGCTCTCCCGATTCCTCTGGAGCCACCTGTTACAATTGCACATTTCATGCGTTAGTGTTTATATCGTTTTTAGTTTTTTTAAGTTGAGAGGATATCTTTATTGAACAGACAATCCATGACAGCCAATAGTTACATTCCTTTCATATATTTCTTCACTTCCTCCAGATACGGATACATGACCATATCGTCTGAGAAGGCAGGAATAATTTTTCGGATTTCATCATACAGTTTTTTTGTAGATGATGAAACCTTATCCTGGAACCCAAGATATTCAACAGCCTGAATAATGGTAATGGCTTCTATTGCCAATACTTCAAAAGCATTTTCAATTACTTTTCTGCAGATCACCGCAGCATTGGTTCCCATGCTAACGATATCCTGGTTGTCATTATTGTTCGGAATACTGTGAACATACATAGAATTCGACAGCATCTGGCTTTCTGCCGTAGTAGAAGTTGCCGTAAACTGTACCCCCTGCATCCCGAAATTGAAACCTAATTTACCTAAATTTACAAAAGGAGGCAAAATTTCATTGATTTTCGAGTTCAAAAGGTAATTTAACTGCCTTTCTGCAAGCATCGTCAGCTTAGTTACAACAATTTTTAACTTGTCCATTTCCAGAGAAATATAATCGCCATGGAAGTTTCCTCCGTGATAAACATGCTGGTCTTCAACGTTGATAATTGGATTGTCATTCGCTGAATTAATCTCATTCTCAAGAACTTTCTCCGTATATTCCAATGTATCCAATACCGGACCTAGAATCTGAGGAACACATCGTAAAGAATAATATTCCTGAACTTTTTCCTTGAATACTTTTTCCTGCTCTTCAAAATGAGTATAAAGATGTTCTTCTCTTTTTCTGATCAGCTTACTGTCTGCCAGGTGAGCACGCATTCTTTCTGCTACTTTCTGCTGCCCGTAATGTTTCTTAGTTCCGTTCAAGGCTTCTGACAAATGGTCATCATAGGCCTGTACAATTTCATTGATCGCACACGAGAGTCTAAGAGAAATATCAGTAAGCTGATTGGCTTTATAAGCATTCACAATACCGATTCCTGACATTACGGAAGTCCCGTTCATCAAAGCAAGACCTTCGCGGATCTCTACTTTTATCGGTTCTAAGCCTTCAGTTTCAAAAACTTCTTTGGTAGATCTTCTTTCTCCCTTGTAAAATACTTCTCCCTCTCCGATCAGTACCAATGCCAGGTGAGCCAGCTGAACAAGATCGCCGCTTGCTCCTACTCCTCCATGTTCAAAGATCAGTGGAGTAATATTCCTGTTGATCAGCTCCTGAAGAAGATAAATAACAGACTGGTGCACTCCTGAATTTCCTAATGATAAGGTATTCAATCTTGCCAGCATACATGCTTTTACTTCTTCTGCAGGCAAAGGGTTTCCAATTCCTGAAGAGTGGCTTCTGATCAGGTTATACTGAAGCTGGTGGGTGTCTTCATCACTGATTTTAAACTGAGCCATGGGCCCAAAACCGGTGTTCACACCATATATTACTTTATTTTTTGAAAACTCTTTTAAAAACTGAAAACTTTTATCCACCCTTGACAAAAGTGATTCATCCAGTTCTATTTTTTCATTCTCAATGATAATTTTTTGAAAGTCTTTCAGTTCTAAAAAGTTATTTATTTTCATCAATTAAAAGTAATAGTTGATAATTTTGTAAAATATTAATTATTTGTCACTAATTTTGCGGCAAAGATAAAAGTTATTATTAAAATAAAAAATCAAAGATGAGCAAAGAATTTGTTGACGTTCTTGTAATCGGGGCTGGGCCTTCCGGATGCGTGTCTTCTTCGTACTTAAAGAAGAATAATGTCAACGTAAAAGTAGTTGAAAAGACAAAATTTCCAAGACTGGTAGTGGGTGAAAGCTTAATTCCAAGGGTAATGGACCATTTTGAAGAGGCCGGACTTTTCCCTGCTTTAGACAAAATGGGCTTTGAAAAAAAGCTTGGGGCCCGTTTCCTTCGCGGTGACGAAGTCTGCATTTTTGATTTCAGCAACAAATTCGGAGAAGGCTGGGACTGGACCTGGCAGGTTCCGAGAGCTGATTTTGACAACACTCTTGCTCAGGAAGTGATTAATAAAGGAATTGACCTTGAATTTGAAACCGAAGTTATTGACATTAAATTTGAAGGAACAGATTCTGTGACTACGGTAAAAAACAAGGATGGAGAAACAAAAGAAATCCATGCCAAATTTGTTATCGATTCCAGCGGCTATGGGAGAGTACTGCCTCGCCTGCTGAACCTTGAAAAGCCTTCCAAATTATCTCCTCACTCTGCTATTTTTTCCCATGTAAACGATATCAACAGAGAACCGGGAGAAGAAGGAACTTTAATTTCTTTTGACATCATTGAGACTGAAGTATGGCTTTGGGTAATTCCTTTTTCCAACGGAAACACAAGTTTAGGAATTGTAGGTCCTACTGAATATATTGATAAATTATCTGAAAACGGAGATACCACTGAAGCTTTACGAAAGGCGATTTCTCTTTCTGATTATTATGTAAAACGTTTTGGGAATGTAGATTTTCTTTTTGAACCTAAACATCTTAAAGATTATTCATGTTCGGTTAAAAGTTTATTCGGAGACGGATTTGCTTTAACAGGAAATGCTTCTGAATTCCTTGATCCTGTATTTTCTTCAGGAATGGCTTTTGCCACAGAATCCGGAATGCTGGCGGCAAAACTTGCCTTAAGACAGTTAAACGGAGAAAAAGTAGACTGGCAGAAGGAATACACAGACTATATTTTATATGGAGTGGATGTTTTCACTACCTATGTAAAAGAATGGTACACCGGAAATCTTCAGGAGCTTTTCTTCCACCAGCCGGAAAATCTGGATGTCAAGAAAAAGATCTGTGCTGTTTTAGCAGGCTATGTATGGAATAAAGACAATCCTTTTGTGAAAAAGCATGATACAGCTATTAAAAACCTTGCGAACCTGATCAAGTCAGAAAAACAGGAACAGCAAAATCAACAATAAAAAACGGTCTGAATTTACAGACCGTTTTGTTTATTTTATAACTGCTTTAATTTCTTTTCCTAATTTTTTACCGGTAACTTCATAAGCTGCAGCTATTCTTCCGTACTCCCATGCAAATTGCTGATTCATTTGCTTACCACCTATTTTATCTGCCTGTAATCTCATCATTACTTTTGAAGGATTATCAGTTTCTACAAATTTCATATCTGCTGTTAATTTTGCTTCCTGAGAACCTATCATTCCGCCATACCAGCCCGCGTAAATCCATTTTGCATCAATAATCAGAGTATATTTTGTTTGTGCATCCTTTTTGAAAACTACTTTTTTGGATTTCCCATTAATACCTTTGAGAAAATAGTCCAAATATTCAGAATTTTTAAACTGTTCCCACTGGTAAATCCAATTTTTCCACACAGCTTCGCTTTTTTTGGCTGTAATATCAGTTTTTCTGTTTTCCAGATATTGAGCTTCCGTCAGGTTCTTCTCCTGATAGACTGCATTATCAAATACCAACTGAACATTTACTTCGTTTTGATCTTTTAAAAAGTCAAAATTTCCGGATTGAATATTAATTTGATTTTGGGCAAAGGCTACCACTCCAATTGCCATGAACAGCAATGATAATAATTTTCTCATATTTTTAAATTAGTTTTTATTTAAGCGCCTAAAGTTATTTACTTTTATTGATAACAGTAAAAAAACGGTCTGAAAGTTCAGACCGTTTTTTTATAAAATTATTTCAATTTATCTTCTTTTTTTATCTTATCGTCTTCTGCCATCATTTTTGTATGATCTTCCGTCATCTTTTTATGCTCCTGTATCAGTTGTTCATCCTCTTTCATCATTTGATCATGATCAGTTTTTAACTGGTTTACATCAAAATTCTCAGTTGCGTGCCTTTTCTCTAACTCATCATGCTTTTTAATGATTTCAGAGTGCCTGGCAATCAAATCCGCATGCTGCTGCAAAATATCCGTATGTAAAGTTTCAATTTTGTTATGCTCACTGGTAGCAGGTTCATTCTGCAGGTTATGTAACTTGGTAAAATCAGTATGTTCTTTTTCCATCGCCAGATGAGCGGTTTCTAATTCGTTATGATCAGACTGCAATTTAGTATGTGCCGCCGAAAGTTCTTTTTCAAGTTCAACACCTTGTTTTTTACAAGATGCCAGCGTCAGGCTTATAGCAATGCCAGCAAGCAAAATTAAATTTTTATTCATTTTTTTATGTTTTAATCCAACAAAACTACAAAACAAAATACACATAATCAGCGTTTTATAAAAAAATACTATTTTATTTATGTAGTGAAGAAAAATAACAACAATTTACCTTAAGATAAGTGTAAAAACAAAAGAAAAATCTCATTTAGAGAAAACTGATTAACGCAAATCAATAAACGTAATCGGCTTTCTGCTGTTTGGGTTAAAAACGGTTTTGGACAGAATATCAAAATCTACGATTTCAATTTTAGGACTTACCCTTAATTTTGCGCGGAAGTGATCCCGAACTTCATTCACGAAGGCTTCATGTTCCTGTTTTGTACTCACCTTTATGAGAATTTCATCCAATCCTATTTCATTAGACTGAATTACGATCTGGTAGCATAGAATAGAATTGAAATCATTCAGGATATCATTCATTGCAGGAGGATACAGTGTTGTCCCTTTGTATTTGATCATCTGCTGCTTCCTTCCTACTACAGGACCTAACCTCATCGTATTTCTTCCACACCGGCATGGCTCATAGTGAGCTTTTACAATATCTCCGGTTTTAAATCTTAACAAAGGAATGGCTTCTACTCCTAAAGTGGTGATCGTAAGCTCTCCATTTTCCCCTTCTTTTACCGGGTTTCCGTTGTCATCAAGAATTTCTGTAATGATCAGTTCCGGGTGATGATGGCCTCCGATCTGGAATTCACATTCTGTAAAAGCAGTACTCATCTCGGTAGAAGCATAGGTTGAAAAGAGCCTTATATCCCATTTTTCCTTAATTTTCTGGGAAAGAATATTATCTGTAAAATCCTGATTTTTAATACTTTCCCCGATACATACAGCCCCGTAAACACTTGAGTTTTTATAATCCAACCCGTGTTTCTCTGCATAATCAATCATTTTCAGCAGAAAAGAAGGCACGGTGATCAGGTATTTCGGTTGGTACCGGAAAATAGAATCCCACTGCAATTCAGGAATTCCAGGTCCCATTCTCACTACACTCGCTCCCATTTTTCTTAAGCCCAGAAAATAAGCAAGCCCAGCCATAAACCTTTTGTCTATGGTGGTAATCATCTGAACAACATCTCCTTTCTGAATCCCGGCACAGGCGAAAGATATCGCTTCATTGTAAGCCAGCCTCTCAAGATCACCATCGGACAAGCCAAATGTAACCGGATCTCCCAATGTTCCGGAAGTGGTACTGTAATCCACAATTTTATCCGGTGTTATGCAGAAAAAGTCATGATTATACTGCTGGAGATCATTCTTTGTGGTGGTAGGGATCTTTTGAAGATCTTCCAACGTACGAATGTCAGCAATACGGATATTGTTTTCTTTGAACAGCTTCTGGTAAAAAGGTGAATGATTTTCAAGGTAACTCAAAAGCTCACGAAGTTTTTCTTCCTGAAATAGTTTGATTTCCTGAGCATCTGCTTTCTCGATTGACGGATAAAATTCCAATGATTTTAATTTTTAAAAGGCAAATTTATTTAAAATTACAAGATTGTAGAAGGTATTCATGTAAAATGTATTCATGATCGGCTACAGATTTATCTTTGAAACGTAAAAGTTTGTGTATTGGTGTTTCCGGCTGTATTGACTGTGGTTACTTTTAGTGTATGGGAGCCGCTTCCTTTCGGGCATTTTTCATCAAAAGTATAAACAAAATTATCTTTTACCCTGGCAAAGCGAAGCCATTTTCCATCCAGTTCCGCCCGAAATGAAACAATATCTCCTACTTTCGTGGTTCCTTTTAAGAGTAAAGAGCTGTTATTAACCAGGGTTCCTTCCGTCCAGCCTGCCGAAACAGACGGCAGATTTTTGTCAATCAATAATTTTGCGGTACCTAATCTATTGAACAGTCCTTCTGCCCAGTCACCATTCCATTTTACCTTGACAACATCCTTGTCACTGCCATAATCAAAAAGAATAACCGCTTTGTCTTTTTCTGCATTGGTTAATTTTCTATTGGGTTTTATTTTCAACGTATATCCGTCCTGAACCGGAATGTAAGGGCTATGTAAAATAATGCTGTTTGAAACAGTACCCGGATCAGCATCCGGCTTTTCATAGGCGTTAAAGTTTACAGCATCATAAGCCGCATGTTTGCTGAAGTTAATTTCTGCATTTTCGGTAGAAATAGTTTTCCCTTCGTTAGGCATTACAGTTTTTCCTGTAGAAGATATTTTGTCTGAAGTTTTATTGAACTGAACTTTTGTTGTTAAACGGCTTGTATTGCCTTTGACATCTTTCAGAATAATTTCAATATTGTGAACATTTTCATCCTGAAGGCTGATAATCCCTGTTAAATTTGAAAGACTGTAATTCTGCAGTTTCATTCCCGGTAAAGCCGAAAGGTGTTGGATTGCTGTTTTATCCCTGATGAATTTGGTATAATCGATACAGCCGTTGATATAACGGGTTTCGTCGTAGTGTATTTTATCAATTTTAAAACTGTACATCAGCTTACCGTCCATCAATAGTTCTGCATCATAAATTCCCAGATTAAATCCTTGATTAGCCTTATCCACTGCTTTAATGGCAAAACTTATTTCCGGAGAATTGACCTGAACAAGGTTAGCAGTATAAGCATTTCCCGCTTTTTTTACTGCAATTCCATTCGCACCGGGTTCATAGGTGCTAAAACGTCTGTCATACCAATACAGTCCACTGATAATCGGCGCTATATTATCAGGAATAGCAAAACCAAAAAGTAACGGATTAAGACATTCTTCTGTTTTGGTATTTCTTATTTCAAAATGTAAATGTGGGCCTGCAGATCCCCCGGTATTTCCGCTCAATGCAATTTGCTGTCCTTTCTCCACCGGAAACTGCCCGGGTTGAAAAGTAATGTCCTGTTCCCATTTTTCGTCTTGATATTGTCTTTCTTTTACATATTCATCCAGTTTACTGAAGTATTTGTTCAAGTGGGCATATACTGTGGTATAACCGTTGGGATGAGTGATGTATAGTGCATTTCCAAATCCGTACCGCTCCACTTTTATTCTGCTTACATAGCCTTCTGCAGCGGCAAGAACCGGCAAATTTTCCTGGCTGTTAGTTCTCAGATCCAGCCCCATATGAAAGTGATTCGTCCGGACAGCTCCAAAATTAGCCGCCAGCTGCATGGGAATATTGAGTGGATTCCTGAAATAATTCTGTGGATAGGTCTGAGCCTGTGTAATGATACTATTGATTAAACAAATAATAAATATCAGCTTGGGAAATATTTTCATACAGCATTTGGTTTAGGTCTATTTAAATGTACGAATTTTAGGCCAATAAGCTGTTGTTGGGATATTCATTTTTAGAATCACCTTTATTTTATTTCCTTTGCTGAGTGAAACGCCCTTGCGAACAATTTTAACCCATTCATAAGATCTTTGTGAACTTTGCGTAATCATTAGGTTTTGGCTAAAGCCATTGGATATATTTTTATTATTTAAGTGGGCTAAAGCCCACTCCTATTGAATAATCGTGTTGATTTTTCACATAAAGTTGTCAGCAAAAATTCACTTTTTGACTATTCAATATTCACTTTTTCTCACTTTCTTCATTTATATTTCTGAAATTGAACTTTTTAATAGAAATTACCTAAATAAAACATATATTATAAACCGACAAATTTTAGTAAATTTGCAAACTTAATTAATCAACGATATTGAGATATTTACAATGAGCCAATTTAAAGAATACAAAAACCTCAACCTTATTGACGTAGCAGAGAATGTAGCGGAATTTTGGAAACAAAATAAAACTTTCAATAAGAGTGTTGAGATTCGTCAGGGAAATCCTGAGTTTGTTTTTTATGAAGGTCCGCCTTCAGCAAACGGTATGCCTGGAATTCACCACGTAATGGCAAGAGCATTGAAAGATATTTTCTGCCGTTACCAGACTCAAAACGGAAAGCAGGTTTTCCGTAAAGCGGGCTGGGATACGCATGGTCTTCCTGTGGAACTGGGTGTAGAAAAAGAATTAGGAATTACGAAAGAAGATATTGGCAAAAAAATCTCTATTGAAGACTACAACAAAGCTTGCCGTGAAGCAGTAATGCGTTATACCGATGTTTGGAATAACCTCACAGAGAAAATCGGATATTGGGTAGACCTTGATGATCCGTACATCACGTACAAGTCAAAATATATGGAAACCGTTTGGTGGTTATTGAAGCAGTTGTACAGCAAAGACTTGTTGTACAAAGGGTATACTATCCAGCCTTACTCACCGAAAGCAGGAACAGGACTTTCTTCTCACGAGCTGAATCAGCCCGGAACCTATCGTGATGTTTCAGACACAACGGTTGTAGCTCAGTTTAAAGTAAAAAAAGACTCTTCAGCATTGTTCAATGATGTTGACGGAGATGTTCATATCCTTGCATGGACGACGACTCCATGGACGCTTCCATCCAATACGGCTCTTACTGTTGGTAGAGATATTGAATATGTTGTAGTTAAAACTTTCAATCAATATACATTTGAACCCGTAACAGTTGTTTTATCAAGAGTTCTTCTACCTAAAGTTTTCGGTAAAAAATATACAGAAGGTACAGATGAGGATTTTGCCAACTATACTCCGGAAACGAAAGTAATTCCTTTCAGAATAGTAAAAGAATTCACAGGGGAAAAACTTGTTGATACAAGATATGAGCAATTAGTTCCCTGGTTTACGCCAAATGATAATCCTGAGAATGCGTTCAGAGTAATCTTAGGGGATTTTGTAACGACTGAAGACGGTACAGGTATCGTTCACACGGCACCTACTTTTGGTGCTGATGATGCGAGAGTGGCTAAAATGGCTCAGCCTGAAATTCCGCCAATGTTGGTAAAAGATGAAAATGATAATCTTGTACCATTGGTAGATTTACAGGGGAAATTCATCAAAGGAGAAAATGTTCCTGCGGTATTCTCCGGAACTTATATCAAAAACGAATATTACGATGAAGGAACAGCTCCTGAGAAGTCATGGGATGTAGAACTTGCCATCCTGTTGAAAACAGAAAACAAGGCCTTCAAAGTAGAAAAATATGTCCACTCTTATCCACACTGCTGGAGAACAGATAAGCCGGTATTGTACTATCCGCTGGATTCATGGTTTGTGAAAATGACGGCTGTAAAAGACAGGCTGGTTAATTTAAACAAAGAAATCAACTGGAAGCCAAAAGCTACCGGAGAAGGACGTTTTGCCAACTGGTTGGAAAATGTAAATGACTGGAATCTTTCCCGTTCAAGATATTGGGGTATTCCGTTGCCGATCTGGAGAACAGATGATTTGAAAGAAGAAAAGATCATCGGTTCTGTAGAAGAATTATACAACGAAATCGAAAAATCAATTGCAGCAGGATTGATGACTGAAAACCCGTTCAAAGGTTTCATCATCGGAAATATGGCTGAGTCTAACTATGAGCTTGTGGATCTTCACAAAAACGTAGTAGATAAAGTGGTATTGGTTTCTGATTCAGGAAAAGCAATGAAGCGTGAAAGCGACCTGATCGACGTTTGGTTCGATTCAGGTTCTATGCCTTATGCACAGTTGCATTATCCTTTTGAAAATAAAGAATTAATAGACAATCATAAAGCATTCCCTGCTGATTTTATCGCAGAAGGTGTTGACCAGACCCGCGGATGGTTCTATACGCTTCATGCAATAGGAACGGCTGTGTTTGATTCTGTTGCTTATAAAAACGTAATGAGTAATGGTCTTGTTCTGGATAAGAACGGACAAAAGATGTCAAAACGTTTAGGAAATGCAGTAGATCCGTTTGAAACACTTGCTGTGTACGGACCGGATGCTACCCGTTGGTACATGATTTCCAATGCCAACCCGTGGGAAAACCTGAAGTTTGACATTGAAGGAATCGACGAAGTAAGAAGAAAGTTCTTCGGAACGCTTTACAATACCTATTCATTCTTTGCTTTGTATGCGAATGTAGACGGATTCAATTATTCGGAAAAAGAAGTGGAAAACCGTCCGGAAATCGACAGATGGATCCTTTCTGAGCTTAATCTTCTGATCAAGGAAGTGAAAGCTTTCTATGAAGACTATGAGCCGACAAGAGTAGCCAGAGCAATAAGCACTTTTGTGAATGATAATCTGAGCAACTGGTACGTAAGGTTATGCAGAAGACGTTTCTGGAAAGGAGATTATTCTGATGATAAAATCTCTGCTTACCAGACTTTATACACTTGTCTTGAAACAGTAGCTAAGCTTTCCGCTCCAATTGCTCCGTTCTTTATGGATCAATTGTATCAGGATTTAAATAAAGTAACAGGTAAAGAAAACTGTGAATCTGTACACCTTACAGACTTCCCGGTAGCTGATGAAAGCTTAATTGATCAGGATCTGGTTGAAAAGACGCATTTGGCTCAGAATATTACCAGTATGGTCTTCTCTTTGAGAAAGAAAGAAAATGTAAAAGTCCGCCAACCGTTACAAAAAGTATTGGTTCCTGTACTGGATGCTAAAACAGAAGAGCAGATTCTTGCTGTAGCTGATCTGATCAAACAGGAAGTCAATGTGAAAGAATTACAGTTAATCAATGCTGAAGAAGCATCCCATTTAATTGTAAAACAGATAAAACCCAACTTCAAAGCGCTGGGTCCTAAATTAGGAAAAGACATGAAGATGGTAGGTGCCGAAATTGCCAATCTTACCACAGAACAGATTTCTGCTCTTGAAAAAGAAGGAAAAATAGATGTTCAGGGATATGAGATCACTCCTGATGATGTGGAAATCTCTACCAAAGATATCCCGGGATGGACTGTTACTTCAGACGGTAAAACAACTGTGGCATTAGATTTGACGTTAACCGATGAATTAAAATCTGAAGGGATCGCAAGAGAATTTATTAACAGAATTCAGAACCTGCGAAAAGATAAAGACTTTGAATTGACAGATAAAATTAATATCTCCATTGAAGAAAACTCACCTTTCCTTGCTGATATTAAGAAAAATGAGGAATATATTTCTTCTGAAGTCTTGTCAAATAAAATAGAAATTGTATCTTCACTTTCAAATTTTAACGAAATCGAAATAGATGAGGTTAATTTTAAGATAAATGTTGAAAAAAATTAACATGTAGTTATTATATTTCAAATTCCATTTCATAATTTTATTAAAAAAGAGAACGAATATGTCAGACGAAAGAGTTAGATACAGCGATGCTGATTTACAGGAATTTAAGGCAATTATTAAAGAAAAAATAGAAAAAGCAGAAAAGGATCTTCAGCTTATCAGAGAGAGTTTCATCAATGACCAGAATAACGGAACTGATGATACATCTCCTACTTTTAAGGCTTTTGAAGAAGGAGCAGAAACGCTGAGCAAGGAGCAGAATTCTATTTTGGCAGGAAGACAGGAAAAATTCGTGCGCGACCTTAAAAATGCTTTGATCAGAATCGAAAATAAAACGTATGGTGTTTGCAGAGTAACAGGAAAACTGATTCCTAAGGAAAGACTTTTAGCCGTTCCTCACGCTACGCTGAGCATCGAAGCGAAAAACATGCAAAAATAACCGTAAGGTTTGAAAATAATTTTGGGTTTATATTGTATTCATGGATACTTTATAAACCTAATTTTTAATGTATACCCATGAGCGAATTATTAATTTTGGGCATTATCATCGCAGCAGTATTGTTGTTTTTCCACAGGGCATGGATCAAAAACAGATTTTTTCCTGATCCACAGAAAAACTATACTATTGATGATCAATTCAATTCTGATAAACGCGAACGGGAGAAAGAAATCGACAGACTGTTGAGTAAGATGGGCAAAAACGGAGTCAATGATCTGTCTGAGAAAGACAGAAAAAGACTTAATGAATTGTCTAAAATGTAAAAATTAAATATAAGAAATGGAATCTATCATAGTACATCCTAAAAATTCTATGGAGCTGAGTGCACTGAAAAGCGTTCTGAAGGAAATGAATATTAAATTTGAAAAAGCTCATGTTAAGAGCTCGTTCAATGGACAGAAAGTGGTCAAGAAAGCAAGCGACAATAAAAATGTAAAGCCGGCATCAAAGCCTTCAAAACCTAAAGAACAGTAATGAAAAAGATCTTAGCAATAACATTTTTAGTGTTGTTAATTGACCAGGCTTCAAAAATTTATATCAAAACCCATTTCAATCTGGACGATAGTGTAACGGTATTACCAGGTTTTAAACTGACTTTTGTGGAAAATCCGGGAATGGCCTACGGTTTTCATTTCGGGGGAATTATCGGAAAGTATTTTCTGGTTATTTTAAGAATCTTCCTGATCGGAGGAATGGTGTATATGTTTAAGAAATGGCTGAAAGAAGGAGCTTCCAACTATCTCTTGATTCCAATGGCTGTCATCTTTGCAGGAGCTATCGGAAACCTTATTGACGGTATGTTCTATGGAATGATCTTCGACAGCGGAACGGTATACGATCCAAGTATAGACCGATGGATAGGCTATGGAGGGATTTCCAAGTTTGCTCCTTTCGGGCAAGGATATTCTACATTTATGAAAGGATGTGTGGTAGATATGCTACACTTCCCACTGGTAGACTGGCATGTTCCTGAAAGCTGGCCTTTAATAGGAGGAAAACATCTTGAATTCTTCAAATATATTTTCAATGTTGCCGACTCTGCGATTACGGTAGGAGCAGCATTTTTATTGATATTCAGAAAAAAAGCTTTTCCGAACGGACTTGAGTTTTAAATGATATATTTCGGATGAAGAAAATAATCAAAAATATTCTTAAAATTTTCCTGCTTCTTCTCGTTGCAGGAATTATTTTTATGGCATGGGCAAATTACAGCATCAAAAAGAATAGTGAACCTTTTGTTTTCTATAATATTGCTGATGTACCGGAAGCCAAAACAGGCCTGTTACTGGGCACCGGAAAACTGCTGAGCAACGGAACCCCGAATGCGTATTTCTATAACAGAATTCAAGCCGCGGCAGATTTATTAAAAAGCGGAAAAATACAATACGTTATTGTCAGTGGTGATAACAGCACCAAAGATTATAATGAACCTGTAGATATGCAGCTGGCATTGATGCAGCAGGGAATTGCGCACGATAAAATCATTTTGGATCATGCCGGTTTCAGGACGCTGGATTCTGTGGTAAGAGCAAAGGATATTTTCGGCCAGACCAGGCTGATCATTATTTCTCAGAGGTTTCATAACGAAAGAGCAGTTTTCCTGGCCAGGAAAACTGGAATAGAAGCCTTTGGGTATAATGCTGCTGATGTGAACAAATACGCAGGTTTAAAAACCAATATGAGAGAGTATTTCGCTAAAGCCAAAGCATACTGGGATCTTCTTTTTGGAGTGGAACCGAAATTTGGAGGAAAGAAAATTGTGATTCCTTAGTTTTTTAACCACGGTTTGCGCAGATTGTCACAGGATGATTGTGAATGATAGATTGATTATTCTAGATTGATAGGCTTTGGCTAAAGCAATAGATCAGTTCTCAATTTAAAGCAGCTGGGCTGTCCACCTCTGTTGAATTTTAAAGGTCAACATCTTTTATCTTTTATCTTTTATTATTCCCGTCAAACCTCGTAAATTTGCTATTCATTAATTTTTAAATATAAATTTTAAACAAATGTCAAGAATTCTTACCGGCATTCAAGCCACCGGAACACCCCATCTTGGAAATTTATTAGGGGCCATTATTCCTGCTATCGAACTATCCAGGCAGGAAGGAAATGAATCATTTTTATTTATTGCGAATCTTCACACCCTTACACAGATTAAAGATGCGCAGACATTAAGACAAAATACCTACGAGATTGCTGCGGCTTGGCTTGCTTGTGGATTAGATACTGAAAAAACATATTTCTACAGACAAAGTGATATCGCTGAAACCTGTGAACTTTCTTGGCATTTATCATGTTTTTTTCCTTATCAACGATTAACATTGGCCCATTCATTCAAGGATAAAGCTGACAGGCTTCAGGATGTAAATGCAGGTCTCTTTACCTATCCTATTCTGATGGCTGCAGATATTTTACTGTATGATGCTGAAATTGTTCCTGTAGGCAAAGATCAGCTTCAGCACCTGGAATTTGCCAGAGATGTAGCCTCAAGATTCAACAACCAGATGGGTGAAATTCTTGTTCTTCCACAATCTGAGCTTCAGGAAGATACCAAGTATGTTCCCGGAACAGACGGGCAGAAAATGTCTAAATCAAGAGGAAATATCATCAATATTTTCCTGCCTGAAAAGGAACTTAAAAAGCAGGTAATGAGTATTGAATCGGATTCGAAATCTTTGGAAGAACCTAAGGATCCTGAAACGGATAAAACATTCCAGATTTATCAACTTGTTGCTACGCCTGAACAGACTGAAGAATTAAGAGCAAAATATCTTGCCGGAAATTTCGGTTACGGACATGCTAAAAAAGAATTGCTGGATCTTATTCTGGTACGTTTTGAAAAGGAAAGAGAGACTTTCAATTACTATATGAACAATCTTGATGAGCTTGAAGCAAAACTTCAGCAAGGTGCTGAGAAAACAAGACCTATTGCACAGGAAACGCTGAAAAGAGTAAGAACTAGCTTAGGATTTTAATTCTGAGTTGTAAACATAAGAAAGAGGCTGTCTCAAAAGTTAAATAATTTGGCTTTATCATTCTGACGAAGGAAGAATCTAAGATTCTTCACTACATTTCATTTTGTTCAGAATGACACATTGAGGCAGCCTCTTTTTCTATTGATGTAAAGCATTTAAAGAGCATTATTCTTCGTAAGGATAAAGTAATGCATCTGATCTCCAAATTCATAATTAATATCCCAGCCCGGATATTGTTTGATAATGGTCTTAATGATAGACAATCCCAGTCCGGTGGATGTATGATCTGATCCCTGTTTATAGAAACGGTTAAAAATTCTTGATTTATCCAAAGGTACAGATGTTCCGCTGTTTTGGAATGCTATCCGGTTATTTTCAACAATAATATTTAACGTTCCTTCTTCATTGTTGTACTTAACAGCATTTTTAAGAAGATTGGACAGCAGAATATCTGCAAGATCCTGATTAAAATCTGCAATAAATTTCCCCTTTTCAATGACATTGACCTCTACTTTTTTAAATGTAATGAAATCTTCATAATTCTGAACTAACTGAGCAATCATTCCATTAAAGTCAACATCTGAAGTTTTATTAAACTGGCTGTTTTCAATTTTGGAAAGCATCAGTAAGGATTTGTTTAAGCCGACCATTCTTCTCAGATCATTCTTAACTTCCGTAAGAAAAGTAAGGCTCTTTTTATCGAGGTTATCATTCTGAATAAGAAGATCAATCTTATTAATAACTATGGCAAGCGGAGTCTGAAGCTCGTGGGATGCGTTTTCAATGAATTGCTTCTGCTGGTAGAAAACAAGTTCATTACGTTCAATCATTTCATTGATCTCCACATTTAATTCTTCAAACTCGGAGATCTTATAGTTCTGTTTTTCCTGGGAAAAAGGAATTCCGAACTGGTATTTTTTAAGTTTATCCAAAATCAGATAGAACGGCCGCATCGCCTTATTAAGAAGATATCCGTTAACAGCTACGATACTTATCACCAAAAGGATATAAAGCACAATCAAAGCGGTCGTAAGATCGTAGATCAATTCGTCCTCTTCAACGGTAGAAGTTCTTATAACAAGCCTCTGCTGATTTTTAAACTGATCGATAAAATCTGCCTCCAGAACCCGGTAAGGCTGGTCTTTATCATCATATTCCATATAATACATCTTGTTGTAAAGCCTGCTTTTATTTTGATATTCTTCAGCTTTAATCGGATTGATTTTAAATTCATTGAATCCAAATTCATTATTCTTTAAAAGCTGGGGATTAAGATAGACCGCTTTAATAATCTGTATTTTTCTGTCCCTTAAACCATCATCCACATTATCATGCACTTCATCCAGAATATAGGCATAAAAAAGACCCGCCCATACTGCTATAATCAGCAACAGAACCGTGATCAGGTATTTTATGGTATAATATTTTAAAGAGACTTTCATCAGATGAATTTGTATCCTATTCCGTATACAGCCTGGAAATCAGCTTCTGCGTTCAGGGTTTTCAGTTTTTTACGAAGGTTTTTAATCTGGGAATAAATAAAATCCAGGCTGTCAGCCTGATCGATATAATCACCCCAAATGGCTTCAGCCAGTGTTGTTTTCTGTAAAGTTTTTTCCGGATGGATCACAAAATAATACAAAAGATCATATTCTTTGCGGTTAAGGATAAGCTCCTCATTTCCCACTTTCACAGCCCTGCTCTCCGGATCGATGCTTATATTTTTATATCGGATAATATTTTCGCCATCCTGGTTCTTTCTTCTGATCACAGATTTGATTCTTGCCATCAGTTCTGCAAGGTGAAAAGGTTTCGCCAGATAATCATCTGCTCCTATTTCCAGCCCGGTCACCTTATCATCCACAGAATCTTTGGCAGAAAGGATAATTACCGGATCTTTCTTGTGCATTTTTTTGATCTCCTTCAGAAGATCTATTCCGTTTCCGTCAGGCAGCATAATATCCAGTAAAATACAGTCGTATTCGTAGGAAATAATTTTCTCCAGCCCTCCACTGTAATTCTCCGCATATTCTACAATAAAATGCTCTGCCTCCAGAAACTTCTGCACGGTATTTTTCAGTTCGGGTTCATCTTCTACTATTAAAATCTTCATATCCTGGATCTCTATGCTCTGCTGCACAATTAACTTATATCAAATATATGAATTATAAGCGGGAAGAATTGAAGAGAGAAGCTGGAAGTTATTTATACCCCATCAATCTATGAAGCTTTTATTACTTCCCTCTTCCACTCTCCAGCTTTAAAATCAATTTAATTTGACGAACCGGCCGTCTGCATCAAAAACAAGACATAAACCGCTCATCAATAGAATTTTATAAGCATTATATTTCCTTTCAATAGACTGAATTACGCTGCAAGGATGGTTCCTTGTCATAAATGAAACTATATTTTTTCTAATCTGAGCAGAAGAAATCTTTCTTCCGCTGCTGTTTATTAAATTCCAGTTAACCATATTATTACTATTTAGTGTTTATATTCAGTGAAGTGCTAATCATCAATTTTTTTAAAATTTCCGTTTCTGTCGAATTCAAGTTCTAATCCGTTGGAAAGTTCTGCTTTGTAAGACCATCTTTTCTTTTCGATCTTGACGATATAAGTATTGGGGAAATTTTTGGTGCTGTAATTTCTGATCGATACGGGGATGAAGCCATAGGGGATTTTCTGATGCTTACCATCTACTTCTTTCCAGTTTCCATTGCTGTCGAACTCCATTTTCATCCCGTTAGTGAGATATACTTTATATTCATCTACTCCATAAATTTCTCGGTCTTCAATTGCTGAACTTACCGGTATTCCTTTAAAATGGCCGGCAAGAAAGTTTTTGGCTGTTTTGGGCAACTGATTGGCACTGATTGCTCTGTCCTGTGCGGAAATAAACCCTCCCATCAATAAGAACATGATCATCAATACTCCGGTGATTTTCTTTACATTTTTCATACTATTACATTTTTCTGTTATTATGATGAAGCAAAGTTGCCAATCAATTTGGGAAAGAATTGGGAAAAATGATTTTGTTGGAAAATAAGCAGGAAGGAATTTAATTTAACCACAGATTGACACAGATGTTTGTGCCGATTTTCAAAATACATAATTATTCCTGAAAATATAAAAGCCGCTAAGTTGAACTTAGCGGCTCTTTATCAGGCCTTATGATCTAATATTTTATAAATATTCTTTAATCTGCTGAAGATGGGTAATGGCTTTTAAACCTTCCTTCTGCTTATCTTCTTTATAAACATTGAAGAAGATTGCATCCATTCCGAAATCCGTTGCTCCCATAGCATCTGCAATCCAGTCGTCTCCGATCAGGATACTTTCCTCTTTGCTGGCTTCAGAAAGGCTTAAAGAATATTCAAAAATCCTCGGATTAGGTTTTCGGACTCCTACGGCATCTGCACTGGTAATCGTCTTAAAATAAGGTGCAATCCCGGACAGGGTGCATTTTCTTTCGGTCACTTCCTGAAATCCGTTGGAAATAATGTGTAATGTATAATTCTTAGCTTTCAGATATTCTAAAACATCTTCTGCTCCTTCCACCAGTTCATTATGGCTCACAATATGATCCAGGAAATTTTCTTCAAAATAAAGAGCCAGCTCTTTATTTTCTATTCCAAAATATTTAAATGAATCATAAAAACGGTGTTCTCTCAAGTACTCTTTGCCAATAATCCCGTCTCTTATCTTTTCCCATAACTCTTCGTTAATATCATGGTAAACAGAATGAAATTCCTCAAAGTCAATATGATACTTCGAAGTAATTTCCTGTTTTTCAAAAAGGTCTTTGATGGTAAGATAGGCATTTCTGCGGTGATCCCAGAGTGTATTATCCAGGTCAAAAAAAATGTGCTGCATTTTCATACAGCACAAAGTTAATAATTTTAATTTTTCGAGATAGGATAATGTTTGCTCTTGCTTTTCACAATTTCAAGATTTTTAGAAAAATTGAGCAGAAAATCGATGGTTTGTTTCTTAGGTTTCAAAGTTTTCACTTTTAAAGAATCATTTTTTTTCATAGGCGAAGTATGTTTTCTTTAAAACGTGAAATTTTTCGAAATATTATCTATCTTGTTAATATTATATTATTTTCATCCATGATTTTTCTCAGGTTTATCAGCGCATACCGTACTCTGCCTAAGGTTGTATTAATGCTCATTTCTGTATGATCTGCAATTTCTTTGAAACTTAAACCATCAAAAAACCTCAGTTTGATAACTTCCTGTTGGTTTTGTGGTAAAAACTGCAGCATTCTCAGAAGGTCTTCCTGAATCTGATTCGTCACAAGCTGATCTTCAATATTTTCTGAGGGCTCTCTGAGCAAATCAAAAATAGAATATTCATCGGTTTCAAAAGTAGTTTCTGAAACTTTGATATTCTTGGCCTTTGCCCTGAAATGATCGATGATTAAATTGTGAGAAATTCTTTTCGCCCAAAGAATAAATTTACCTTCTTCATTATAACGTCCTTCCTTCAGCATTACGATAATCTTCATGAATGTATCCTGAAAGATATCGTTAGCTAAGTCTTCATCATTAATTTTGTAAAAAATGAATGTAAACAGTTCTCTCTGATGTCGGTGAATAAGGGTTGACAATGCAGCCTCGTCTCCTTTCTGATAAAGGGAAATTAGTAAACTATCCGATTTTGATTTCATAACTCTTCTCAATATAAATATTTGCAGACAGGCATTCCTCCAGATATTTCTTCTGGCCTTTGCTGTATTAACAAAACAGTTCTAGAGTAGAGTCTAATCTATAGGCGGTACAAATTATTATGATGTAAATATAATAATTTTTTAATAACTGTTAACCTATTATTAAATTTTATAGAGAAAAATCTAAAAAAAGTCATTTAAACATGTCATGAATGAAGACTGTAGGGATATTTAATGTAAAATTAACATTAATACCTTTCATCTCTTTCCCGTTCAATCGGGTATCTCCAACAGGAAAAGCATAGCCTCCTGTAAGATCCAGCATTCCAAATAAGGTGACTCCTATCTTAGGGGCAACGTATTTATTCGTTCCTTCAACTCCGGCTAAAAAGTAAAAAGAATGGTAGAAATCTACATTTTTTTCAAAATTAAGGAGTACATCTGCCTGCAGTTTCGGCATAATAGCGAATTTGGAACCCATCGACCCCATCATTGCAGATCCTCCCAGTCTGTAAATTACATCATCATTTTTAAGAAAAAGCAATTTACCGCCTACTTCGCCAAAACTCTGATTCTGGTAGGTATATCCCACACTGATCATTTTGTGCATCGTATATTGAGCTTTTACCATTGTACTGAGTAAAAACAGGGCCAGGACAGCAACTACAGTTCGAAAATTCATCATCTTTCTATATTATTAGGTGTAAAATTAAAAAAAACTGCCTTATCCAGAGATAAAGCAGCTCATTTATTATTCTTTAAAGCAAAAATTAAATTCCAAAAGCGGTTTTAATTTCTTCTACTTTGTCAAGCTTTTCCCAGGTAAAGAACTCAAGATCCTTTAATGTAATCTCGTTTTTCTGTCCCTTATTGAATGTTTTATCAGCAATGTAGTGCTCTTTACCCATATGTCCGTAAGAAGCTGTTTCCTGATAAATAGGATTTCTTAATTTCAAGTTCTGCTCAATAGCATAAGGTCTTAAATCAAAAATCGCAGAAACCTTTTTCGCAATCTCCCCGTCATGAAGATCTACTTTTGCCGTTCCGTAAGTATTGATATATAAACCGCAGGGCTCAGCTACACCAATGGCATAAGAAACCTGTACCAGAACTTCATCAGCTACTCCTGCCGCTACTAAGTTTTTAGCAATATGTCTTGTTGCATACGCAGCACTCCTGTCTACTTTAGAAGGGTCTTTTCCAGAGAAAGCACCACCACCGTGGGCTCCTTTACCACCGTAAGTATCTACGATGATTTTTCTACCTGTAAGCCCCGTATCTCCATGAGGACCTCCGATTACAAATTTTCCGGTAGGATTGATGTGATATTTGATCTGATCGTTAAATAAAGCTTTGATTTCCTCTGTTTGCTGTGCAACAACTCTGGGAACCAGAATATTTTTAATATCCTCACGGATCTTGTTCAGCATTTCCTCTTCTGTTCCAAAGTCATCATGCTGGGTAGAAACAACGATAGAATCAATTCTGATTGGCTTATGATCATCAGAATACTCAATCGTTACCTGGCTTTTTGCATCCGGACGAAGGTAAGTGATCTCTTTATTTTCTCTTCTGATTGCAGAAAGCTCCTTCAGAATGGTGTGAGCAAGATCCAATGCAAGCGGCATATAATTAGCCGTTTCATTAGTAGCATACCCGAACATCATTCCTTGGTCTCCTGCTCCCTGTGCGTTTGCTTTGGCTTCGAAAGATCCATCATTTACAGCTCTGTCAACTCCCTGGTTGATATCAGGTGACTGCTCATGGATTGCAGAGATCACGCCACAAGAATCTCCATTGAACATATATTCTCCTTTGGTATATCCGATCCCGTTGATTACTTCTCTTGCAATCGTCTGCACATCAAGGTAAGCATCTGATTTTACTTCTCCTGCCAATACCACCTGTCCGGTTGTCACAAGAGTTTCACATGCTACTTTTGAATCTTTATCATATGCTAAGAAATGGTCGATTAATGCATCGGAAATTTGGTCGGCAATTTTATCCGGATGTCCTTCTGAAACTGATTCAGATGTAAATAAATAAGACATATAATTCTTTTGTTTTTAAAGATTTAAAAAATAATGTTTGCGAAAAATATGAATGAAATTGCCCGAAAAAAGAATACTGTTTTAGCATTTTTTTATAGAGGTTGCAATCAGGTCAAATTTTTCCTCGTAATAAACGTCAGCAAATTTAAGTACTATTTTCGTAATACTCAAAAATTTTGTTTATTAATTATAAATTTATTTAAATTGATGATTTCTATCACTTTAAGACATTTCCGTTACTGAGGCTTAATGCTTACAAATTCTTTGGGACTTTCGTGATAATTCAGCTTAAGTTCTAAAGAAGTTTTGATAGAATGTGACAATTCATCAATGATCTTTTGCTTAAAGGTGGGCTTATAATAAATAATACTGATTTCTCTATAAGGGAAAGGCTTTTTGAACCGGAACACATTTTTTTTCTGCTCTTCTGAAAGCTGGCTCAGGGCAAGCTCCGGCAGAATACTGATTCCTCCTACTTTATCTACCATGTGTACCAAAGTCTGAATATTGGAGGCCAGGAAGTCTAAATTTTTAGGCTTTAAGGTGTTTTCTTTCAGGTGGCAGATATTTTCAAACTGATTTCTCAGACAGTTTCCTTCTTCAAGCAGCCAAACCTTTTCTACATTCAGATCTTCAGGAATGATGTAAGAGTTCTTTTTATTGGCTTCTGTATTGGAACTGTAAATCATCAGCTCTTCATTAAATAAGAAATCCTGATAAAACTCGTCAGCAGTATCATAAGGAGTAGAGATAATTCCCGCATCCAGTTCTCCTGCTTTTAAAGCCTTGATAATATTATCAGTGGTCATTTCTTTTACATTCATCTGGATCTTTGGATTATCCTCCAGGAATTTGAAAATTTCCGTTGGCAGAATGAAAGAAGAAACTGTAGGAATGATTCCCAGATTAATGGTTCCTCCTAAAATATTATTCAAAAGATTAGCTTTATTTTTCAGCTCATTCACAGACTCTATAATTACCTTCGCCTGATCAATAATCTGAAGACCTACATCCGTGGTACGAATCGGATGGGTAGTCCTGTCGAACACCTTTACATCCAGTTCATCCTCAAATTTCTGTATCATGGCACTTAACGTAGGTTGGGTAATAAAACACGCCTGAGCTGCTTTACCAAAATGCTTATACTTATCAACAGCGATAAGATATTCCAGTTGCTGAATGTTCATTTGATTAATATTATCTATTACAAAGATATAACGTTTTTGCTATTACCAATTAAAAATTCAAGTAAATTTGATATTCACTACCTTTACACTTGGATTTAGAAAAAGAAAAACATTTTATACAAATCATTAATGATATGGATTCTAAAAAATTAACGTTAAGTAACGGCGCACCTTATTATGAGCATCAGGATTCACAGACGGTAGGACCAAGAGGCCCGGTATTGCTGCAGGACTTTATTCTTCAGGAAAATCTTGCACATTTCGTTAGAGAAAGAATTCCTGAAAGAATCGTGCATGCCAAAGGAAGCGGAGCTTACGGAACTTTTACTGTAACACATGACATCAGCCAGTATACGAAAGCAAAATTGTTTTCAAAAGTAGGAAATTCATGCAGAATGTTTGCCAGATTTTCCACTGTAGGAGGAGAAAAAGGGAGTGCAGATACCGCCAGAGATCCAAGAGGCTTTGCCTTAAAATTTTATACTGAAGACGGAAACTGGGATCTTGTAGGAAATAATACTCCGGTATTCTTTATTAAGGATGCTAAAAAATTTCCGGATTTTATCCATACTCAGAAAAGAGTGCCGAAAACCAATTTAAAAAGTGCCACAATGATGTGGGATTTCTGGAGCTTAAATCCGGAATCGCTTCATCAGGTACTCATATTAATGTCAGACAGGGGAACACCGTATGGTTACAGACATATGCATGGTTTCGGATCTCACACTTTCTCTATGATCAATGATAAAAATGAAAGAGTCTGGGTGAAATTCCACTTCAAAACCAAGCAGGGCGTCAAAAATTTCACTGATGAAGAAGCGGTAAAAATGGCCGGAGAAAACCCTGATTTTGCACAGGAGGATCTTTGCAACGCTATCGAAAACGGAGATTTCCCGAAATGGACAATGTATATTCAGGTAATGACTGAGGAACAGGCAAAAGATTTCAGATGGAATCCATTTGACGTAACAAAAGTATGGTTCCATGATGATTTTCCTTTGATCGAAGTAGGAGAAATGGAGCTTAATGAAGTTCCTGTCAATTATTTCGCCCACGTTGAGCAGTCAGCTTTTTCACCAAGCAGCCTGATCAACGGAATCAGCTTTTCACCGGATAAAATGCTTCAGGGAAGACTATTTTCCTATCCTGACGCACACCGTTACAGAGTGGGAGTAAATGCCCATCAGCTGGAAGTGAACAGATGCCCTTTTGCCGTCAACAATTACCAAAGAGATGGCTATATGGCAGACTCAAGCCAATATCAGGATAAACCGAATTATCATCCGAACAGCTTCGATGATATTATGCCGGATCCATCTTATAAAAGCTATGAATATGAGCTGGACAGCGCTCATGTTGCCAGCTATAACAGAAATGACAATGACAGTGATCATTATACCCAACCCGGACTGCTGTATTCAAAAGCAATGAATGCAGATGACAGGGATCATCTGATCAAAAATATTGTAGGCAGTATGAATGGTATCACCGGCCCCAAAAAAGACGAGATTATCAACCGGCAGTTATGTCATTTTTTCCGTGCCAACATTGAGCTTGGCATGAAAGTGGCTTCTCAGCTAAATGTCAATATTGATGCAAATATGATGAATCATTCCAAATAATCATATTGAATGATAAATTAAAAAAAAGGAAAAAAAAATAATATTTTTTCCTTTTTTTTGTAAAAAATTCATAATTTGCAAAAGATAGTATTTTAAAGTGGAAAAATGAGTTACGAGAACATATTATTAAAAAAAGAAGATAAATTATCTATCATTACTATAAACAGACCTGAAAGTTTAAATGCTTTAAATGCAAAAACAATTCAGGAAATCAGTACTGCGCTGGATGAGCTTAATGCCGACACTTCCTGCAGAGTAATCATCCTTACCGGAAGTGGAGAGAAATCTTTTGTAGCAGGAGCTGATATCAAGGAATTCAGCGAATTCGGACAGGAAAGAGCGGAAGAACTTGCAAGAAACGGACAAAATACATTGTTCAACAAAATTGAAAATATGTCTAAACCTGTCATTGCAGCCGTAAACGGTTTTGCATTAGGAGGAGGTTTGGAGCTGGCCATGGCATGCCACATCAGATATGCATCGGAAAACGCCAGATTGGGACTTCCTGAAGTAACTCTTGGATTAATCCCAGGATACGGAGGAACCCAAAGGCTTCCAAAGCTAGTGGGAAAAGGTATTGCCAATGAAATGATCTTCTCAGCCAAAATGATCCCTGCTCAAAAAGCAAAAGAGATCGGGCTGGTAAATGAAGTATATCCTATCGAAGAATTATTAACCAAAACAAAAGAATTAGCAAACACTATTGCCTACAATTCACCAATGGCAATATCAAAGGCAATAAATGCCGTGAATTTATCTGATACGGAGAAAGGTTTTGAAGCTGAAATTAAATATTTCGGAGAACTTTTTGAAATGGAAGATAAGAAAGAAGGAGTTACTGCGTTTCTAGAGAAGAGAAAGCCGAACTTCTAATCTTTCTAAAGACTTTAATCCAAATTATTTCGAAAAAAAACAATGCTGTGGTATGAATAAGTTTGATAAGGCTTATCTAAAAATGGCTCAGGAATGGGCAAAACTCTCCTACTGTAAGAGAAAACAGGTGGGAGCTCTTATCGTAAAAGATAGGATGATTATTTCAGATGGTTACAACGGAACTCCTTCGGGATTTGAAAACTGCTGTGAAGATGGAGAAGGGAAAACACACTGGTACGTATTGCATGCTGAAGCCAACGCTATATTAAAGCTGGCTGCTTCTACCCAATCTGCAAAAGGGGCAACGTTATATCTGACGCTGTCTCCCTGTAAAGAATGCAGTAAGCTGATTTTGCAGGCAGGAATTACAAGACTGGTGTACATTAATGAGTATTCGGACGACGATGGAATATCGTTCCTCAGAAACCATAACATTGAAATAGAACAAATATCGGACTGTGAACTAAAAAAATAAGCACAAATGACTTGGGATGAAAAGATCAAAGATTTTGAAATATTTCTTCGTTTTGAAAGAAATTTTTCAGAAAACACACTCGACGCCTATGTTCGGGACATTAAGAAATTAAAAGATTATGCAGAAGAAGATCTGGAAAACGTCGGTCCAGACTCTATAGGTTACGAAAACCTGCAGGAATACATTTTCAATCTTTCCAAACAGAAATTCAGTGAGAGATCACAGGCAAGATGGATATCCTCCATCAAAGCTTTCTTTAAATTTCTGCTTGAAGATGAATATCGTGAAGACAATCCTGCAGCATTACTTGAAGGCCCTAAACTGGGATTATACTTACCTGATACCTTAAGCCTTTCTGATATCAACAAAATTATTGCTGCCATTGAGGTCAATACAGATCTCGGAAAAAGAAACCACTGCATCATAGAGGTACTCTATGGCTGCGGACTTCGCGTTTCTGAACTGATTGATCTGAAGATCTCCAATATCAACTTTAAAGAGCAATACATCAAGGTAAACGGAAAAGGAAACAAAACCCGTTTTGTTCCTTTGGCCGACTTTACTGCAGATATGCTTGAAAGTTATATCAAAGAGGTACGCTCTAAAGGCAAGATCAATAAGAAATATGAAGATACTCTGTTTTTGAACAGCCGTGGAACATCGATGTCCAGAGTAATTGTATTTCTTATTATCAAAGAACTTACAGATAAAGCAGGGGTTAACAAAAAAATATCTCCACACACATTCAGGCATTCATTTGCGACTCATTTATTACAGAATGGGGCAGATTTGCGTTATATCCAGGAAATGCTGGGACATTCCAGTATTACCACCACAGAGGTTTATACGCACCTGAAAACTGAAGAATTAAGGGATGTTATTTTGAGTTATCACCCGAGAAATATTAATATTGCTCAATGAAAATATTGAAATATTGTCCAAGCTGTGGCAAAGAGTCTTTACATTGGGACGGCGAAAAGAAATGGAGCTGCCCGGAATGTGGTTTTACCCTGTATAATAATGTGGCAGGCGCTGTAGCTGTTGTCATCAGATGTGGTGATGAAATTTATCTTACCAGAAGAAACAGGGATCCTAAAAAAGGAAAACTCGATCTTGCGGGAGGATTTGTCGACCCTAAAGAAAGTGCAGAAGAAACCTGTAAAAGAGAGCTTTTTGAAGAACTTCAGCTTGACATTGATATTTCTAACCTGAAATACCTTACGAGCCTTCCTAACATTTATCAATACAAGGAAATTGATTACAATACAATCGATCTGTTTTATGAATACAATGTTTCGGAAAAATTTGAGGTACATCTTGAACTTTCTGAGATCTCAGAAGCAGTCTGGATTCCTTTACAGGATCTGGATCCTGAAGATATTGCTTTTGATTCCCAGAAACGGTTTTTTGAGCGCTATTTAAAGAAATAATTTTTGTAAATATTCTCCCGTAGATTTTACAGATCAGACAGATAATTGTTATAAAACAATCTGCTTAGTTTGTAAAATCTACGGGAGTTTTTTATGGTAGAAATTAATAAGATTTAGTCTTCAGCATCTCTTGAAAATACTGAATCAGCAATGCTCTTTCTGCTTCTGAAAGATTCGCTACTTTATGATAGACCATATAGCCGGGCATTGGCATTGTTCTGTTCTGGATCGTCTGAATGGATTGAGTAAGCATATTCTCCTTCAATTCCTTATTATATGTTCCCCAGGCAGAAAAATTAAGATGTTCCCGGCCTTCATTCACATGGCTTTTTACAGACCACGAGACGGGAGCAATAAAAGCATATTTCGGATAAACTGTTTCGTTAGAGTGACAGTCATAACAGGCGTTTTTAAGCAGGGTTCTGATCTTTTCCGGTGATTTCCTTGTCTCAACAAAGTTGACAGCAGCATCCACAGGCTTATTGGTCCTGTCAACAGGGAAAAACTGAATGAGTGCAAATGCCACCAGTGTCCAGAATAGTATTTTCTTAGCTGTTTTCATCTGCTTATTTTGCGGGAGTTAAAACGGCATTACCGGATTTAAATTCTTTTTTCAACACTGGCTTTGTTGTCGTAGATTCAGCTGAAACCGTTGTTTCTGGTATAGAAGCGGAGGCAGGCGCTGAAGTTGAAGCAGGTGTTGATGTTGCAGACGTTGATGTTGATGATTTCGGACTATCAAGTGTTCTGGTATCCTTTAGATCCCAATCTTCTCTTGTTTCCCACAAACCTCTTACAATAACTTTTTTATAGAAAATATAGGCATCTTCGGCAAAGATATCATTGGCAAAATCAGCCTCATCCCAATATTTATTACCGTTATTATCTACCAGAATTCTTACGATATATTCACCAGGTCTGAGTATATCAAACTTTACGTTATCTCCTTTTGTGTATTTCTGATAGGCTATCTTGTCTGAAGAATCTACCAGCTGAATCCAATAATTTGCTGCAGGAGCATTGGAAATAGAGAACTCAACGCTTCCAAACTGGTCAACTTTAGCAACATCAAAGTCGAAACGCTTAGACTGGGTATTTTTTGCAAAGAATGAAGATACGGTTTCTTTAGGAACAGTAAGCTCATAGCTTTTTCCCATTACAAAATCCGATTGAACCAGGATCTGGTAAGGATTTGTTTCTGAAATTTTAGCAGTAAATGGTATAGTGGTTAAACTGTCTCCTTTAGCTCTCAAAGTCCATTTTGAAGGTTCAATTTTATCAATAATATAGTTTGAAGCAATTTTTAGATCTGCCTTTGGAGCGATTGAAGTCCCGTCATTATCACTGAAGACATCCATCGCATTCTTTTTATTATATCTGTAAAATAAAGAAACACTGTAGGCACTATCTTTTTTCGGGCCTTTATTATGGGTGAAAATAAGTTTTTCATTCGCTTCCTGACCTACATTATCCTTTACTGCATCAAACCAGATTCTCACAGAGTCAGATTTCGGATTGTGTGTTATTTTTACATCCTTTAATTTCTCGTTCATTGACTGAACCTTCACTTCATCAGGATTCCCTTCGAACGTCATTAAAATTCCTCCTGCGATCTCTTTCATTTCTGCATACTTCACAGGCTTTTTGGAAGGATATACTTTTAAATTCAATCCTGAAACAGATTTCTCAACATTGACAGGATCTTTCTGGAATCCTACTTTTTCTTTACCGGGATCATACATAGAATTCCCGTTCTCGTCTTCAAAAGCTATAATTTTATATTTTCCGGGAGTCAGATAGTTTAATTCGTAATATCCATCTTCATCTACCTTGGTAATATAGTAAGGTTTTTTCTTATAATCCATCGTATCTTTCACCTGATACAATCCAACCACCAGTTTATTTTCAGTTGTTGTTGCGGCTTTCTTTTTGGTATCCAGCGCATCCTGTACTACACCACTGATATAAAGATCATCCAGCTTGTCTCCTGTAGAAAAGGCAAAGTTAAAATACCTCAATATATTCGATTCGTTATTGTCTACAATTGAGTTCCCGAAATTGAAATTATAAGTGGTATTGGCCTGAAGCGTATCCGTCCACTGAATCAGCACAAATTTGTTGGCGATATTCGAAGGAAGAATCCTTGTTATCCCTTTGATAGGAGGCGAAATAATCAGGTTTTTATTAATATCCTTCAATGTCACATATTCATCAAAATCCAGACGGAGTTCGCGAATATCTCTTTTGACATTAATCCTTGTGGTATCAATATTTGAGCTTAAAAACTTTGGTGCCAGAGTATCTTTAGGCCCTCCTACAGGAGATCCTACCCTTGCACATGAATGTACAAGAAAACAGATAACGAATAATAAAAGAAACCTTTTCATGAAAATGTTTAGACAAAAGTAAACATTATTCTCCAAAAACTTCCTGTCCGGAATTCAAAGTATCTTTATTGTCATTCATCACCGTATGAAGCTTATCCTTCTGCAGCGGGAAATCCTCAAATAACCCGGATAATGCCAGGGCTGTGTATACTTTGCCTGAATATTTATTTCCAATCGCTACAATGGTCACTTTAGATTTTAAAAGATGGGCAAATACAGAGTTTGTACCATGCCACCATCCGTTATGATAAGTCAGTTTTTCACCGTTATCAAATATTTTCATTCTGAATCCTAATCCATAATTATTCATGCCTGCTTTTTCATTGCTGTAAGGAGTGAATATCATCTGCATCAGTTCCGGCTTCAGGAAGTTTTTTGAAAACATTGCTTTTGAGAAATTGTATAAGTCTCTTGGTGTAGTATATACATTTTTGTCTCCGTAAATAAGATCAAGCCTGTCTAAAGGATAAAGCTTGTTTCCCCCGTAATAGAAAGACTGTGAAGCTGTAGGAATATCTTTTTCCTGGAAGATGTAAGTGTTATTCATTTTCAATGGTGTGAAAACCATTTCTTTCATCGCCTGAGGAAAAGGAGTTTTGGTTACTTTCTCAATCAATAGGGCCAATAAAGCAAAGTTGGTATTACAATACATAAATCCTGTATCTGTATCTCTTGCCAGATCAGGTTTATACTTGATAATCATATTCAATACATCCTGGTTGGTAATGAACGTCTTGGAAAGCTCTGCCGGAGCAGGTTGTATCTTGGTAATAAAGTATTCATATTTCGGAAGACCGCTTCTTTGGTCCAGTAAAGTCTGAACGGTAACATTCGGATACGGAAATCCCGGAAAAAACTGGGTAAGGTGATCTGTAAATTTTATTTTCCCTGCCTCTATCAGTTTCATCATGGCCATTGCCGTTAAGGTCTTTGAAACGGAAGCTACATGCAAAGGTGTATTTTTATCAATTGGCATCTGATGTCCTTCTCTTCCGAAACCTCTATAATTTTCATAAAGAATTTCATCTCCTTTGGCAACAAGAATTCCGCCACTAAGATCTCCTCCTTCCCATATCTTTTTATAATACTGATCTATATAGCTTACTGTTGTCTGTCTGTTCAGAAGCTGTCCGTCACCTTTCGTGAAAACGCTTCCCAGATCTACGTTTCCGTAGTTAGGAAGATTGGTTGTATTTTCTGCCGAAGCTTCTTTGGCTTCAGACTTTTTTTTGCAAGAAAACAGTGATAAAAAAACAGTTAAGATAAGTACTAAATTACGCGTCGTCATGAGATTCAAAAATGAGCGGCAATTTAATAAAACTCAAAAATAAATAATAAATAAGAGAGGATATTATGAATTATTTAACATAAATGAATTGAAGCAGAGAAGAACTAAGATTGCTATGCATGCCAATTTAATATTGTTATAAAAGATAAAAGACGAATTCACTTTTGCAAATTCGCCTTTCACCTTTTTTATTGTTTCGCAATATTATTTGTTTAACAATGCGAAGCTATAATTTTATCTACAATAAACTGGGCCAGTTTTTCTTTACTCTGATGCGTCCAACCCGCAATGTGTGGTGTGACAATCACTTTTTCTGATTCAAGAAGGTATTTTAAATCTTCATTTTCTGATTCAATGTTCTCGAAAGAAGACTTTTCATATTCCAATACATCCAGACAAGCCCCTGTTACTTTCCCTGACCTTAATCCTTCTACTAAGCTTTTAGTTTCCACATTCTTTCCTCTTGCCGTATTGACAAAATAAAAGTCGTTTTTCATTTCTGCAATGAAGGTTTCGTCAATAAGATAATGGGTTTCTGAAGTCAAAGGAATATGTAAGCTTACAACCTCTGCCTTTTCTTTCAATTCATTTAATGAAACCTGTGTTGCATAATCATCCGAAAGACCTGGAAGAATATCATGGAAGATCACTTTACATCCGAATCCTGAAAGTCTTTTCGCAGTAGCTTTTCCCATATTTCCATAGCCAATCAATCCTACTGTTTTTCCCAACAACTCATCGCCTCTGTTTTCTTCACGTTTCCAGATCCCGTTTTTCACCTCCTGAGAAGCAATAAAAAGTCTGTTCATGATGACAAGCAGCATTCCTACTACATGCTCTGCTACAGAATCTCTGTTCCCTTCCGGAGAATTGATCAGCTGGATTCCCAGCTTTTCGGCAACAGGAATATCTATATTTTCCATTCCGGCTCCTACTCTTGCAATAAATTTCAGATTCCTGCCTTTTTCCAGGAAGTTTTTGTCTAACGGAATACGGCTTCTGATAATAATCCCGTCATAATTTTCAATTTTATCACAAACCTCATCATAAGACGATGTAAAATCCTCTTCCAATATAAAATTCTGAGCCAAAAGCTGTTCAGTGATAAGAGGATGATTTTTATCTAAAAGAAGTATTTTCATAGTTTAAACACAAATGACACTAATTTATTTCACAAATAGCACAAATTATAAAGTACCGTTAATTACTCTCTTAACTCCATTTTTAAACTGAAGTGCATTAAAGTTAATCAACATTCCAAGTTTACAATTGCTTAAGCGAAGGTAAGTAAGTATTTGTGCTAAATGGATATCTTGTAATGATTCTATAGATTTTATTTCAAGCACAAATTTTTTCTCAATCAAGTCAAGCCTATAGCCAACATCCATTTTAACCTCATCATAGATTAAGGGCATCGGTTTTTGTCTTTCTACAAGAATATTATGTTTATTTAATTCATAAAACAGACATTCTTCATAAGCACTTTCCAAAAGTCCTGGTCCTAATGCCTTATGAACTATATATCCAGCTTCGTAGACTATTTTTGATATATCATTTTCTGAAATATCCATTTTTTATTTTTTCATTTGATCCGGCACAAGTCATTTGTGAAAATTTGTGCCAGACATTCGTGTTTCTTGTGTTTTTAAAAAAGTATTACTTTTTATCTTTCTTAGGCTCCTGTGGTTCCTGGAATAGTTTTTTAAGCTCTACAGATTCCAAAGGTTTCATCCTTCCGGAGAGGATCAATGAAAGTTCCTTTCTACGGAATGCTGCAGCAAATCTTTCTTTTTCTTCATCTGTTTCCGGAATCATTTCGGGAATAGGAATCGGACGGTTGAATTCATCTACAGCCACGAAGGTATAAATTCCTGCATTGGTATGAACTTTCTTCTGATTGATCGGGTCATCCAGCCATACATCCACATACACTTCCATAGAAGTAGAAAATGCTCTGGAAACTTTAGATTCCAACACCACTACTCCACCTTCCGGAATCGGATGATTGAAAGATACGTGGTTTACAGAAGCTGTTACTACTCTTCGTTCGCAGTGCCTTGCTGCAGAAATAGACGCACAACGGTCCATTTTTGCCAACAGCTCACCACCGAAAAGGTTTCTTAAAGAATTGGTTTCGTTCGGAAGAACGATATTGGTCATAATGGTCAGAGATTCTGACGCTTTTTTTATTTTTGCCATCTAGTCTTAGTGTTGTTTGGAACAGCCGGAGCAGATTTCACTCCTTTTCCGGCAGGTTTTACTAATGAATCTTTTTTCAAAGAATCTGCAACGGGTGCTTCAGGGGTATGTACCATTACCTTCACTGTATCTTTTACGATTCTATGGGTAGAAGTCTGTACGGAAACATTATTGAAAGATTTTTTACCGAAAAGAAGTTCCTGCTGGGTGAATGCCAGGTATAAAATTCCCAGAACCGGTATAACCAGAAGGAAAATCCAAAGAATTGTTTTTTTGAATTTAAAATCCTTTTCGCGGTTGACTGAAGCAGCCACCTTCTCCCCGTTATTGATATCTGAAAAGCGGATCTCTTCCAATCCATAAAAGTCCGGACGCCCGGATTCTATTCTTTTTCCTTTGAAGTGGGTGTGTCCTTCTTCAATGAAAACAGTTCCAAGGTTTTGAATTTCAAGAACCTGTTCGGCCTGAAGTTTTTTCTTCCAAAAATCAGTCTGAATTTTAAGATCACTTCTTGAAGCTTCCAGAGACATCTGTTTCTGTTCTGCGATAAAAGCAGTAAGATCTTCAGCCTGCACTTCATAGTCTATTGTGAATTCAATCTGACTGGCCGGAGGTAAGATACTTCCGTTTTCGGAATTGATAATAGCCTTAGAATTTTTCAGTGAAAACACCCCAAAGCCTGGAACCGTGGCAGTTCCAAATTGTTTTAAGTATTCTAAAATGTATGCTGAAATATTCATTTGGCAGCAAATTTATAACTTTTTCATGACTTTTTAAGATATTTAACTTTATAAAAAAAGGCTGCCGAAACAGTCCTTTGATTATTCTGTATGAAAACAGGAATACGGTTATTTAAACTTCTTTTTTTAAGATTAACAATTATAATGAAATGAGTAAAACAGCATTTTTCAATTCACTTATTACTTTCCTAACCTTGTCATTATTGGATCTTCCAGCTTATTCCAAACATGAAATTCGTTCCTGCCTGAGAAAAATAATAAGGTTGTCCTTCATACACCGATCCGTTGTTCACATATTTTTTGTTGAACAGGTTATTCACCAGCAGTTTTAATGCTACTTCATTATTGGCAATTTTAAACTGATACTGAGCATTGAAATCTGTCAGGAAATAATCTTTAAGCTGAAGGTTGACATCTTCTGTATTATCAAGATATTGTTTTCCGACATACTGATTCATCAAAACCAACTGGAAGTTCTTTGTAGGATTGAATTTCAGGCTTAAATTGGCTACAACATTGGGAGAGAATGAAATCTGGGTATTCCCAAGGCTTTTAGGAATATCACCATTTTGAATATTGAAATCCTGATTTCTGTTCTGGCTTAAGGTAACATTTCCGGAAACCTCCCATTGTCTGGATAATTTGGCCAAAGCACCCACCTCAATTCCTCTTCTGTAGCTCTTCCCTGAATTTGTTCTGATGAATGCTCCTACATTATTAAGTTCACCATTTAAAACCAGTTGGTTCACATAATACATATAGTAAACATTAGCAGTAAATGATACAATTCCGAATTGTTTTTCAAAACCAGCTTCAAAATCGTGAAGCTTTTCTGCTTTCACATCGTTATTGGCCATCAGATCATCCCTGTTCGGCTCACGGTGTGCATGCGCGTATGACAAGAATACTTTTCCGCCTTCAATTCTGTAATTCACTCCGGCTTTTGGATTAAAAAACAGCCAGTTTTTACTTAAATCAGCGCCTTCACCATCTCCTGCCATCAGGATCTTTGTGTTGTAATTGATTTTTCTAAGCTGCAAATCACCGAAAAACTCAAAGTTATTTACTCTTAACAAAGCTTTTGCAAAACCGGATACTTCATTCTTTACGGAGCGGCTTCTGTAATACTCGTTTTCTTCAATCTGAGGAAAAAATACTCCTGTAACATTTCCGTAGTGTCTTCCGTAATATTGATTGACAACGGCACCAAAGTTCAGATCGAGATTTTCAAATTTCCCGTACAATGTAGAAACCATTCCGTAGAAATCATTGTTCAGCCATTTTTTTCTGATAAAATCTGAATATTTTATAGTTTGCCCGCCTTCAATGATATCAGGCAGATTGTATCTTGAAAAGGGATCTCCCTGTTTGTAATTTTCGTAATATCCTTTCCCTTTTGTATAATGGAAAGTGGTTTCCAGATTCCAGCGGTCGCTGAATTTCTGTTCCCAAAGCAGCTGATAATGATTCTGTCTGTAGTTATCCGTTTCATTGTCATAGAAGCTTACAATATTTTCCCAGCTCGCATCATAGATGGCTCCTGAAATATTAAATTTAGGATCAGTTTCCCACGTTTTACGGTCAATTCCGTTCCAGGCCTGATATGTTTTCTCTTTTCCTCCAAAAGCCATTAAACGGAGCTTCGTATTTCCTTCTTCAAATAAAGCGGTAAAATTGTATGAACGCAAGTTTGATGATGCCCTGTCGATATATCCGTCAGAGTGAATATGGGTATATCTTCCCATTACAGAAAGACGGTTTTTCCAGAACTTACCGGACCCTATCTCAGCTGAATATTTATAAGTATTAAAAGATCCGTAGCTGTCATCTGTTTTAAAATAAAATTTCTCTTCCGGATCTTTAGAAAGTACATTAATACTTGCTCCGAAAGCAGAAACACCGTTATTGGAAGTTCCCACCCCTCTCTGAATAACGATCTGTGACGCAGAACTTGTCAAGTCCGGAACGTTTACAAAAAAAGTACCCTGACTTTCAGAATCGTTATATGGAACACCATTCATCATTACATTAATGGCTGATCCCGAAACTCCGCGTATTCTGAATCCGGTATATCCTACTCCGTTTCCTGCATCGGAGGTAGAAATAACGGAGGTTTGGTTTTTTAAAAGAATAGGAAGATCCTGCCCCAAATTTTTACCGTCCAGATCTTTCTGTACATTAATGATTTCCTTTGCTACCGGCAGTCTTTTGGTAAAGTTGACAGCCTCAATTTCCCTGATCTTCAGAGAATCTTTACTCTGAGCCTGGATAAAAGCTACAGAACCTACGCTAAGCCCTAAAAAAAATAATCCTTTCATTCTATAAATCTTTGAAATTTAATGAATAAAAGGGGTGATTATGAGATAATTGATAAGCAGCAAATGATAACTGATGTTTATTGATCATGTATCACTAATCATCTATCAATTATTTAAATGGTTCCCTAAACAGCATTATCTGTTCCAGGTTCATTGGGTATAATCTCAGCCTGTTAAAGCACCCCTTTATTTCAGCTGCGAAATTACAAAAAATATATGAATTAAAATTGGGGCTACACGGTACGGGATATCGAGTTACGGGGATAAAAAAATACTTCGAAAAACAGGAATTATCAAATGTATCATTCATCATTTCTTACTAATAAGTTTTATTGTTGGCGTCGATGTAATAATAATTTGAACCGTCTTTTGTCACTTCAAACATTTTGCCCAGCTTCCAGCTGAAATTTCTTTTAATATTGGAATACTCAAACGGGATGATAATTCTATTATTAACATCAATAACTCCAAATTTATCATTATTGGAAGCAACAATCATAGGATTAGCTACATCGTCTCCCTCCAGAATGAACAGGTACTGATATTGAGGATAAATCTGATACTGCCGGTAATCCGCAGCGTTTACAAACTTTGATTTTTCTATAATTCCGTAAAAGCCGTTGAGAATGTAGGCCTGGAACAACTGCTGCTTATACTCCTCAAATTTACACTTTCCAAAATCTGCTTCTTTGAACTGATAAACCCTTTTTCCCGACTGGTCTATACGGTAAGAAATCATATCTTTTTCTACAGTAGCATACTCTTTGGTTCCAAATTTTCTGACTTTTGCATTGGGAGAATTCAAAAGGTTGCAGTCTTCATAAAAAAATACAGCAATATGGTATTCCGGCTGAATAATGAATTTACCGTTCTGGTTTATATACCCGTACTGACCGCCTTTCTTTTTAGGAATCAGGACCGGAAGATCTTTATTGATCACCACAAGATCTGGATTGGGCTGACGGGCTGCAGCTGCTTTTTTGACTGTGGTTTTTGTACCTTTCTTTACACCAATTTTCTTCACAGATTGGGCCTGTGAGAAAACGAAAATCGAAATAAAAACACACAAAACATTCAGGATATTTTTCATATTCACCATTTACTTACAAAAATATGACCAAAAATAGATATTATAAAATTCATATTTATAAAGAATCTAAATAATTTCACTCTTATAAAATAGTAAAATTTCGTAATTTTGGGAACATTTTGAATTGTTTGATAATTTTAAAAAACTTTTAAAAAAGTGTAGATTATGCTGACTCTATTCGGTAATGTTGCATCAAAATGCGAGAACTCAAAATGTCATTACCTGTATTTATACAGACCGGTAAAGAAAAAGCAGGCCTACCTTTAATTTTGAAAGACCTTCTATTATGAGTATTTATAAGGATTACATCAAAGAGATTGAAGAAAGAAAAATCCAGGGGCTGCATCCAAAGCCAATTGATAGTGCTGAATTACTAAGTGAAATCATTACACAAATTAAAGATTCAGGTAATGCTGACCGATCGGATTCTCTTCAATTTTTCATTTATAACACATTACCCGGAACAACAAGCGCAGCGGGAGTAAAAGCAAAATTTTTAAAAGAAATTATTCTGGGTGAATCCATAGTAGAAGAAATTTCCCCGGCGTTTGCCTTTGAATTATTATCTCATATGAAAGGTGGCCCTTCTATCGAAGTGCTTCTGGACCTTGCTTTAGGTAACAACCCGGCTACTGCTAAAGAAGCGGCGAACGTTCTTAAAACACAGGTTTTCCTTTATGATGCAGATACCAACCGTTTGAAGGAAGCATTTAACAGTGGTAACGAAATTGCAAAAGAAATCATTGAAAGCTATGCAAAAGCTGAGTTCTTTACTAAACTTCCTGAAGTTCCTGAAGAAATCAAAGTGGTAACTTATATCGCCGGTGAAGGAGACATCTCTACAGATTTACTTTCTCCGGGTAACCAGGCTCACTCAAGATCTGACCGTGAGCTTCATGGTAAATGTATGATCACTCCTGAGGCACAGCAGGAAATTAAAGCTTTACAAGCAAAACATCCTGACGCAAGCGTTATGCTTATCGCTGAAAAAGGAACAATGGGTGTAGGTTCATCAAGAATGTCCGGAGTAAATAACGTTGCTCTTTGGACAGGAAAACAGGCCAGCCCGTATGTACCATTCGTAAATATCGCTCCAATTGTAGGAGGGACAAACGGCATTTCTCCCATTTTCCTTACAACAGTAGATGTTACCGGAGGTATTGGAATCGATCTTAAAAACTGGGTAAAGAAAGTAGATGAAAACGGAAACCCTGTTCGTAACGAAAATGGCGATGTAGTGCTTGAAGAAGCTTATTCAGTAGCAACAGGAACTGTTTTAACAATCAATACAAAAGAAAAGAAATTATATAACGGCGATAAAGAATTGATCGACCTTACCAAATCTTTCACTCCACAAAAGATGGAGTTCATCAAAGCGGGTGGATCATACGCTATTGTATTTGGTAAAAAACTACAGACATTCGCAGCTCAGCTTTTAAGCATTGAAACACCGCCTGTTTTTGCTCCGTCTAAAGAAATTTCTCATGATGGGCAGGGCCTTACTGCGGTAGAAAAGATTTTCAACAGAAATGCTGTAGGAACAACTCCAGGAAAAGTTTTACACGCTGGTTCGGACGTTCGTGTACAGGTAAATATCGTTGGATCTCAGGATACAACAGGCCTTATGACTGCTCAGGAATTGGAATCAATGGCAGCAACCGTGATTTCTCCGGTTGTTGACGGTGCTTACCAGTCAGGATGCCACACAGCTTCAGTATGGGACAAAAAAGCACAGGCTAATATTCCGAAACTGATGAAATTCATGAACGAGTTCGGTCTTATTACAGCCCGTGACCCGAAAGGTGAATACCATGCAATGACTGACGTTATCCATAAAGTTCTTAACGATATCACAGTAGACGAATGGGCCATCATCATTGGAGGTGACTCTCACACAAGAATGTCTAAAGGGGTAGCTTTCGGAGCTGACTCAGGAACCGTTGCGCTTGCATTAGCTACGGGTGAAGCATCTATGCCAATCCCTGAATCTGTAAAAGTAACTTTCAAAGGAAACATGAAAGAACACATGGATTTCCGTGATGTGGTTCATGCAACCCAGGCTCAGATGTTGAAGCAGTTTGGAGGAGAAAATGTATTCCAGGGTAGAATCATTGAGGTTCACATCGGAACACTTCCTGCTGACCAGGCATTTACATTTACAGACTGGACTGCTGAAATGAAGGCAAAAGCTTCTATCAACATTTCCGAAGATAATACCTTGATTGAATCACTGGAAATTGCAAAAGGCAGAATCCAGATCATGATTGACAAGGGTATGGATAACCATAATAAAGTTCTTCAGGGACTAATTGACAAAGCGAATAAAAGAATTGCAGAGATCAGATCAGGGGAAAAACCTGCTTTGACTCCTGATGCAAATGCTAAATATTATGCTGAAGTTGTTGTAGATCTTGATGCTATCGTTGAGCCAATGATTGCTGACCCGGATGTAAACAACGATGATGTATCTAAGAGATATACTCACGATACCATCAGAGATCTTTCTTACTATGGAGGTGAGAAAAAAGTAGATCTTGGTTTCGTAGGATCTTGTATGGTTCACAAAGGTGACCTTAAGATTGTTTCTCAAATGCTTAGAAACCTTGAAAAACAAAAGGGAAAAGTAGAATTCAACGCTCCTCTTGTAGTAGCAGCTCCTACTTATAACATCATTGACGAGTTAAAAGCAGAAGGAGACTGGGAATTATTAGAAAAATATTCCGGTTTTGAATTTGATGACAACGCTCCAAAAGGAGAAGCCCGTGTTGAATATAAGAATGTAATGTACCTTGAGCGTCCAGGATGTAACCTATGTATGGGGAATCAGGAAAAGGCCGCTAAAGGAGACACTGTTTTGGCAACTTCTACCCGTCTTTTCCAAGGAAGAGTAGTGGAAGATTCTGAACGTAAAAAAGGAGAATCCCTGCTTGCTTCAACTCCGGTTGTTGTTCTTTCTGCGATCATCGGAAGAATTCCTAGCATTGATGAGTATAAAGCTGCAGTGGAAGGTATTGACCTTACCACGTTTGTACCATCCATCAAAGAACTGACAAGTACAAGCGTTCACTAATAGAAAAATAAATAAGTCGTAAGACTGTTGAAAATTATATCATTGAAAGATTTTAGTCCGTTAGGATTTAAGATCTTTCAATTTTTTGTTTAGAATGTTTCTATTTTAAGACAAATACGTTTTTTTTCATTAAAATCAAGAAAATAAATTCTATTTTTTTCTTAAATTGAAAGTTATAAAATCTATTGATTTAAGATCAAAAACACCCCCTGTTTATGGAATATAGGAACGTTTTTTGATATATAGAAAAGTAATTTTCCTGTTTTCAACAACAGGAAAAGAAGCTTTAACGGAAAAAGAATAAAACTAAAATACGATATGACTTTTGATATTGATATGATCAAAAAGGTGTATGAGCGCTACCCGGAAAGAATTGCAGCAGCAAGACAAATTGTGGGAAAACCTCTTACCCTTTCAGAAAAAATCCTTTACACCCACCTTTGGGAAGGAAATGCTACACAAGCATATGAAAGAGGGAATTCTTATGTAGATTTCGCACCAGACCGAGTTGCCATGCAGGATGCAACAGCACAGATGGCGCTTTTACAGTTCATGCAGGCAGGAAAACCCAAAGTGGCTGTTCCTTCCACGGCTCATGCCGATCACCTGATCCAGGCGAAAGTAGGTGCTGACAAAGACTTACAGGAAGGGATCAACAAAAACTCTGAGGTATTCAACTTCTTAAGCTCTGTATGTGATAAATACGGAATAGGCTTCTGGAAGCCGGGAGCAGGTATCATTCACCAGGTTGTACTGGAAAATTATGCCTTCCCTGGAGGAATGATGATCGGTACTGACTCTCACACGGTAAATGCGGGAGGGCTAGGAATGGTAGCCATCGGAGTAGGAGGTGCTGATGCAGTAGATGTAATGGCAGGAATGGCCTGGGAGCTTAAAATGCCAAAACTTATCGGGGTAAAATTAACCGGTAAAATGAACGGATGGACTTCTGCAAAAGACGTCATCCTAAAAGTAGCCGGAATTCTTACCGTAAAAGGAGGTACAGGATGTATTGTAGAATATTTCGGTGAAGGAGCAGAATCTCTTTCCGCTACCGGTAAAGGGACTATCTGTAACATGGGTGCTGAAATCGGGGCTACAACTTCTACTTTCGGATATGATGATTCTATGAGAAGATATCTTGCTGCTACCGGAAGACAGGATGTAGTAGATGCTGCTGATAAAATTGCTGAACACTTAACGGGTGATGCTGAAGTATATGCCAATCCTGAACAATATTTTGACCAGTTAATAGAAATCAACCTTTCTGAACTGACTCCTCACTTAAACGGACCTTTCACTCCGGACTTAGCGACTCCGGTTGCTGAATTCAGAGCTAAGGCTGAGGCTAACGGATGGCCGCTGGAAGTTGAGTGGGCTCTTATCGGATCTTGTACCAACTCTTCTTATGAAGATCTATCAAGAGCGGCTTCCATTGTTGAGGATGCGGTATCAAAAGGTGTAAAACCTAAAGCCATCTTAGGAATCAATCCAGGTTCTGAACAGGTGAAATTCACAGCGGAAAGAGACGGTTTCTTAGATTCTTTCAGAAAATTTGAAAACGCAAGAATCTTTACCAATGCTTGTGGACCATGTATCGGACAATGGGACAGAGAAGGTGCCGAAAAAGGAGAGAAAAACTCTATTATCCACTCTTTCAACAGGAACTTTGCGAAAAGAGCTGACGGTAACCCGAATACCCACGCATTCGTAGCCTCTCCGGAAATGGTAGCGGCTGTAGCAATTTCAGGTAGACTGGACTTTAACCCAATTACGGACACTTTAACTAACGAAGCTGGTGAGCAGGTAAAACTTAACGAGCCTAAAGGGTTCGAACTTCCATCAAAAGGATTTGCGGTAGATGACAACGGCTATCAGGCTCCGTCAGAAGATGGTTCAAGCGTTGTGGTTAATGTAAGCCCTACTTCAGACAGACTTCAGCTATTGGAAGAATTCCCGGCATGGGACGGCAAAAACATTGTAGGAGCAAGAGTATTAATAAAAGCTTTCGGAAAATGTACTACCGACCATATTTCAATGGCGGGGCCATGGCTTAAATACAGAGGCCACCTAGACAATATTTCAAACAACATGTTGATCGGAGCTGTGAATGCTTACAACATGGAAACGAATAAGGTTAAAAATGAATTAACCGGTGAATACGGTGAAGTTCCGGCTGTACAAAGAGCCTATAAAGCTGCAGGCATTCCGACAATCGTTGTAGGTGACCAAAACTATGGTGAAGGTTCTTCAAGAGAGCACGCTGCAATGGAGCCCAGACATCTTGGGGTGAAAGCTGTATTGGTAAAATCATTTGCAAGAATCCATGAAACCAACCTTAAGAAACAAGGGATGCTTGGAATTACTTTCGCTAATGAAGCAGATTACGACAAAATCCAGGAAGATGACATCGTTAACTTCTTAGATCTTGACCAGTTCGCACCAGGAAAACAACTGACTTTAGAATTCATTCATACCGATGGAACTAAAGACATCATCATGGCCAACCATACTTATAATGACCAGCAAATTGATTGGTTCAAGGCCGGTTCCGCTCTGAACCTGATCAAACAACAGGAAAAATAAGATTAATTGTTAGATTAATTAATATAAAGGCGGCTTCAATTGAAGCTGTCTTTTTTTATTTCAACCAAATTGAAAAGGCTTAATAAAATTTAATAAGCACACTAAACCTTATAGGTTTTAAAAACCTATAAGGTTTAATTTTTAATATAAATCTTCCGAAAAAACTCGCCTCAATTTATCCAGAAGACTCAATAGGAATTTTATTGGAAGAATTACTTTTTTCATCCTACTATTTTGGACTTTATCCAGATTGACAATGAAAGATTTATGGATTCTCACAAAGTTTTCAGAAAGCTGATTTACCATTCATTTAAGCAGAAATCTCATAATGTTCCGTAAAACTCAGAACATCTCATAATAATTATTGTGATTGCAGGAAATGACCATGCAGCGGTATTACAACAGCTTTTCTCTTCTTCATCAGCATACGATTTTATTGAATTTTCATCATTGAAATAAATAAAATTATTGTAGCAGCTGTAACAAAGTATATTTTTAATCGTCTAACCGAATATCAGTAAAAACATATGAAAAAAACTATATTCGCTTTATCACTGGTAAGTTCTATTCTGGTTTTATCTCAGGAGAAAAGTAATAAGCCTCAGGAAAAACAAATTGAAGGGGTAGTCATTACCAAAACTAAAAAAGCCGTTGAACAAAAAGCAGACCGTACTATTTTTGACTTTTCCGAACAGCCTCAGCTGAACAACGGGAATGTTCTGGAAGGAATTAAAAAACTTCCAGGATTGGTATCTACCGATATCGCAGGAATGATGTACCAGGGAAAATGCTGGAAGTGTATCTGAATGGAAGACCTTTGAACATCACATCGAATGAACTCAACTCTTTCCTTGAAGGAATGCCTGCCAATTCGGTAGAAAGAATTGAGGTAATCACCCAACCAGGCGCTGAATTTCCGGCTACTTCCGGAGGAGCCATCATGAATATCATCACAAACAAAAACGCCAATAAGTATTTAACCGCTACGTATTCGGGGAATTATTCTTTCACGAATTATGATAAATACAGAAGCAGAACCACCAATTCTGTTAACTTAAATGCAAGAAATAAATATTTCGGATGGCAGCTGAACGTAGGTCAGAACTACCGTGAAAGTATGCTGAATGGCCAGCAGGACGAGCTTTTAACAAGTCATACCGATAGATATGGACGTGGATATTTTGCAAAATCAGGATTGACTTTTGATTTGGGGCAGGACAGATTATTATTAAACTACGATATTTATCACAATAATAATGACAACTACACTTTAAGTAATGGTCATGGAGATTTGCCTTTCAAAAGAAATCCGGAGGATTTAAAAGAAGCTTTCTATACCTCATCAGATGTTGCGCATACCAACAACCTGAGACAGGAAGCTGTGGTAACGTATCAGAAGCGTTTTGCTGATAAATCTCAGAAACTGGACTTCCAGTTTGGTTATACAAGATCAGACAGTAAATTTTCTCAGGATAATTATTTTCAGGATGGCACATTTGTAAGCTACCCCACTGAACCTCTCGATAGCCCTACCAACGGATTAAAAGATATTCTGAACAATAAATCTGTAATGAATATTGCCAACTTTAAAGTAGATTATGCCCAGCCTATCAAGCTTCTTGACGGTGGAAAAGTTAGCCTTGGAGGATTATATGAAAGACAGGATTATGATACAGAAAGTTTTGGTTTAACCAATCTTGAATACCAGAGACAAACGGCATCTACCTATTTGGAGTTTCAGGCTAAACTGAAAAAATTTGATTTCACGTTAGGCTCCCGTGCTGAAAACTATGATATTTCCGGGGTAACAAGATATATTAAAGATAAAAAGGTGGTTGAAGCTGATTTGATTCCTTTCAATAAATTTAAGCTTTTCCCGAACGCGAGTGTACAGTATAACATGATGAACCAGGTTTATATTGCCGCGAATTACAACAGGAAAATCAGCTTACCGAGTATTTCTGCCCTGAACCCGAATAACGTAACGTTTTCCGGACCCAGCACGGAAGTGAATGGTAACCCGAACCTGCAGCCCACTATTTTTGATAATTATGAATTGAAAATTTCAGCTTTTGATTATGCATTTATCGGATACAGCGTAAGTTCGGCAAGCAATCAGGTGGCACAGATCATCCGAAAAGACGGAAGAAAACTTTACAACGAGCAGGTGAATATTTCGAATATGAAAATTCACAACTTCAATGTGGGGCTACCGGTTCCTTTTATGATTTTCAGCAAGCCTTTGAGCGAAATTATGAAGTTTGATTTCAATCCTGATAAAATCAACTTCATGTATTTATATGCCGGTTATCAGAAACATGAAATCGACAATCTGAATAATAAAGGATTCTGGATTTTCAATATTATGACTCAGATTCTTTTGCCTAAAGATATCAAAATGACAGCCAATTACAGCTATCTGACTCCAAAGGCAGGATATTTCTACTTCACGGCAGAAAAACCGTTCAACAACTCTCTGGATATTACGCTAACGAAGAAGTTTATGAACAACCGTCTGACACTTTCTGTTTTTGCGAATGATATTTTCAACGGACAGATGATGCAGGTACGTTCTAATCCGCCATCAGGAAATCCGGTAATGATCAGCAGTAAATATGACACGAGAAATTTCGGATTTTCTATCAATTATAAAATTCCAACAAGAAATAAGCTGGCAAAAGAAGATCCAAATATTCTTAACCAGACTAAAAAAGAGGATAACGGAGGTGTAATGCAGCAGGCACAGTAATTCTTCTTTATATAATAGAATGAAAACAGGTGTAAAATGATTTACGCCTGTTTTTTTGTAGAATAGGTTTGGCTAAAGCCAGATGGATGGTTTTCTAAAATTTAAAACGGGCTAAAGCCCGTTTCTATTGATCTATACTAACATAAAATCTGTACAATCTGCCAGATCAGCGAGAAGGTCAAAGTGTATACTGTGTATAAAAAATAACCGGCTTTATTCATTTATACTCTGAATGAAAACCCGTTTCTATTGATATTGAATTAGTGTTATTTGTGAGAACATTAGTGATATTAGTGTTTATATTTACATCAAAAATCTATCGTCTGAAATCTCCAGTTCAGCGTGTCTACCAATGTCAGCTGATTGACACTTACCGGAAGGCCCGTGATAATTTTTAACGCCTGAAGCGCCATCATGCTTCCTATCATTCCGGGAAGAGCTCCCAATACACCAAGGCTGTCACAATCCGCCACATCTTCATCAAAAGGAGGTTCCGGGAAAATATCCCTCAAATTTTTACTTCCGTTATGATTAAAAACAGAAACCTGTCCCGAAAACCCTAAAATACTTCCATAAACCAGAGTCTTTTTCAGTGTCACACAGGTATCATTCACCAGATATCTTGTAGAAAAATTATCTGAGCCATCCACAATAACATCGTATTGAGATATGATGTTATCGGCATTATTTCCATTGATTTTTTCTTCAATTCCTATCAATTTAACCTGATGATTAAGTTCTTTTACAAATGTTTCTGCGCTATTTACTTTGGATAATCCTACTCTATTTTCAGTATGAATGATCTGCCTGTTCAGATTATGAAGCTCAACCTCATCACAATCTGCAACGCCTAAAGTTCCTACTCCTGCAGCAGCCAGATATTGTATAACCGGACTTCCCAAACCTCCTGCTCCTATGACAAGAACTTTGGAAGACCTTATTTTCTTTTGTCCTTCTAATCCTATTTCTTCAATAAATATCTGACGGCTGTATCTTGAAAAATCATCTTCTTTCATAATTATAATTGAACCATTAAGATTCTTTAAGTTTTTAAGGAAAGCCAAATTGAGGCTTGTTTTAAAAATATATTATCCTTGATTAAACTTCACCTCTTCAAAGTTCTTAACGGTAAAGTTGTTTAAACTTTATAAAACCACAAAAGTCACAAAAATTTTCATTTTAAAACACTTTAGCCCACTTAAGTAAGTTTAAAATGATTCCAGAGAAAAGTTCACATACGATGAAAATCAAAGATTTTCTCAATACTTAGGTGTACTTATATGCATAACGCTTGACTCTACAAAACTTAAGTGTTTAAACTATTATGACTTTTGGTTAAAAATAATCATTGTAAAAAGTTTAGACGGATTTGGTTTAAAAATTTTAAAATCCACTGTACACGGAATCCCAGTCTTTCATTACAGGATCATAGCCTGCATTTTTGATCATGAGTCTGATTTCATCCATACTTCGTTCATCACTGGTTTCAAATTGCTCCAGAGATTCTTTATCTACGGCATAACCTCCGGGGTTGGTTTTTGATCCCGCACTCATGGCTGTTGCTCCCAGAGATACTATATTATTTCTGAAGACTTCATTTTCTCTGGTAGAAATGGAGATTTCAAGGTCCTCATTCCAGATTCTGTAGGCACAGATCAACTGAAGAAGGTCTTTGTCTTCCATAATGAAATTCGGTTCAATGATTCCTTCTGCCGGTCTGAGTCTCGGAAAGGAAACAGAAAACTTACTTTTCCAGTAGTGTTTCTGAAGATAATCTATGTGTAAGGCATTGAAAAAACTATCAACCCTCCAATCTTCAAGCCCAAGGAGAACTCCGAGCCCAATTTTATGAATTCCTGCTCGTCCTATTCTGTCCGGAGTCTCCAGGCGAAAATGGAAGTTTGATTTTTTACCTTTTGGATGGTATTCTCTGTAAACATCCTGATGATAGGTTTCCTGATACACCAAAACGGAATGCACGCCTTCTTCATGAAGCAGTTTGTATTCTTCTTCCAATAATGGCTGAACTTCAATGGAAATATTGGAAAAATGAGGTTTTAGCTTACGCACCGCATTCTGAAAATAAGGCACACCTACTATTTTATTGGCTTCTCCACTTACCAGTAATACATGATTCACTCCCATAGATTTTAGCACTGAGGTTTCAATCATCAGTTCCGTATCGGAAAGCGTTTTTCTTTTCAGGTTATTATCGAGACTGAAGCCGCAATAGGTACAGATATTCTGACACTCATTACTGAGATACAGCGGAGCATACAACTGAATGGTTTTTCCAAATCGTTTTTGGGTAAGCATCTGCGTCATTCTTGCCATCAGTTCCAGTTCATAGGAAGCGGCTGGTGAAAGCAGATTCAGAAAGTCATCAAGGGTTTTATCCTTTTTCTGAAGGCTGTATCTTACATCAGACAGACTTACTTTTTCAAGCTTATTCTTTACTTCATCCCATTGATAACGTTCAAAAACATCTTTAAAGCTTTTCATGATTTTGGGTTATTCAAATAAAAACGAAGTGAGCGGACTTGAAGCTTCGGCATGGTTGGCTATTGCTCCCAATCCTGACTCAAAGGCTCTTCTTCCGGCAATCACCCCTTCTTTAAAAGCTAAAGCCATATTCAGTGGATTTCCGGCAACGGCAATGGCTGTATTCACCAACACCGCATCTGCTCCCATTTCCATTGCTTTTGCAGCATCTGACGGCGCTCCGATTCCGGCATCTACCACGACAGGAACATTACTCTGGCTGATGATTATTGCCAGAAAGTCCTGTGTTCTTAATCCTTTATTGGTTCCAATAGGTGCTCCCAAAGGCATTACCACAGCTGTTCCGGCATCTTCAAGACGTTTACATAAAACAGGATCGGCATGAATGTAAGGCATCACCACAAATCCCAGTTTGGCAAGTTCTTCAGTTGCATATAAAGTTTCAATAGGATCTGGTAACAAATATTTCGGATCCGGATGAATTTCCAGTTTTACCCAGTTTGTTTCCAATGCTTCTCTGGCTAATTGTGCGGCCAATACTGCTTCTTTGGCGGTTCTGGCTCCGGAAGTATTGGGCAGAAGATGAACGTTGGTTTCTTTTAATGAATCAAGTAAATCATCTTCATTAGATTGGGCATCAATTCTTTTAAGAGCCATCGTTACCATATTGGTTTCTGATGCGATGACAGATTGTACCATATCTCTCATACTCCCGAATTTTCCTGTTCCTAAAAACAGTCTTGATTCAAAAGTTGTTCCTGCGATTTCTAATTTCTGATTGTTCATATCATTACTTTTTTTAGTTCGTTAATAATGGACGGCTGCTTTGTAATCAATCCTGATATGGCAACACCATAAATTCCGATCTCCTGTAACGGCAAAATATCTTCAAGGCCAACACTTCCGATTGCAAATATTTTAGGAATGTCAATTGATTGCTCGCTTAACCCATCTATGATTTTCTGATATCCTTCAAACCCAAGAACAGGACTTAATTTTTCTTTGGTTGTGGTAAATCTCAATGGCCCCAAACCGATATAATCACAAGATTCATTGATTCTCTGTATGACATCTGAAAGAGTATTCGCTGTTCCACCAATGATTTTATTTTCACCTAAGATTAATCTTGCTTCTTCGATAGCGCTGTCGTTTAATCCTAAATGAACACCATCTGCATCTATTTCTTTGGCTATTTGTACATAATCATTGATGATACAAACCGACTGATATTCTGAACAAAGTTGTTTTGAAACTTCACAGAGGTTGATTAATTCGTTTTCAGGAGCATTTTTCCATCTTACCTGCACCCATTTGATTCCGTTGTCAAGGGCTTTTCGGATATGAAATTCCTGTTCCTGAATTGTGTTTCCCTGTGATATGTATTGTAATTTTTCCATATTTTCTATGAATGCATTCCCAGTAAAGAGGGATTGCTTTTTAAAAATTTTTCGATGTATAATTTACCATTCCGGCAGGCAGACTCCATAACTTCACCTTTGGCGAGTTCTGCTGTAATGGCTGATGATAAGACACAGCCCGAACCATGTTTAGGAAAGTATTCTTCATTATGGCTGTTGGGTTGTAAAACAATTGCTTTTTCTTTTTCAACTAAAACATCCGTTCCTAAATGATCTTTTCTATGTCCTCCTTTGATCAGCAATGAGCATTTATTGGAATCCGGTAAAAGATTATTTTCCTTTAAAACACTGTACTCATTATAATTAGGTGTAATTAAACTCAACTTATTAATTGTATTTTTCAATTGAGGAAGTGTTTCAAGATCAAAAAAATTGAATTCTGAAGTGCTTTTCAGAACGGGATCCCAAACTATTTTTACTTCAGGATCGTTACTCTTTACCATTTTTATAATTTCATCCAGAAATGCTGCATCTTTTACAATTCCGATTTTCACTGCTGTAACCGGGTAATTTTCCATCAACACCTGAATTGCTTTTGTCACTTCATCCAATTGTCGCCATTCTAAGCTCAGACATTTGGAAGCTGTTTGCAATGTCAAGGCTGTACACACTCCCAGTCCCATGACTTTCGATTGTTCAAAGGTTTTACTATCTGATAACAAGCCTGCTCCACCACTGGGATCGAAGCCTGCAATACTTATGACATAAGGACGTTCCTGCATTTTCTGAATACTTTTAAGGGTTTTTCGCTTCCCCAGATGGCACCTAATAAAGCGGCTCCATCTGCTTCTGCTTCGAAAACTTCATGAATATTATCCTGATTAATTCCTCCAAGGGCTATCAATTTTACATACGGATTGTTCCGGTGTTTTATTTCTTCCTGAATGGTTGAATTTAATCCATAACCTTTCTTTGATATACTTGGAAAGAACGGGCTTATGAATGCATATTCCCATTCTTTATCCAACGTATTGTATGTTGTGATATCATGTACTGAAGTTGAAATCGTATTTTCTTCCACAAAAGGTTTATATATTTTCTCTCTCCGATCAATTTCCCTGAAATGAAATCTTGAAATAGTAAATTCCTTTCCAAGATCGTAATGTGTATGCAGTACCAACTGTGAATGAAAACATTCATCAATCTGAGTAATAAATTCAAACATTTCATTACGGCTGAGCCATGGTTTGCGGATATGAAGCAGATCAAGTCCTTCCTGAAACATCTGATTAATAGTATCAGTTTCTTTCGGAACAATCAATTCAGGGGTGATTACAAGGATCATATATAAATTTCTTTCCCTTTTTCGATGAATTCCTGTGATTTATCCAGCATCCCTTGTTCTGCAGATTCACGAATTTCCTGCGTAATTTTCATGGAACAGAATTTCGGTCCGCACATGGAACAGAAATGGGCAATTTTCGCTCCTTCTGCAGGAAGTGTTTCATCATGATAAGCTCTTGCTGTCTCTGGATCCAGTGAAAGGTTGAACTGATCTTCCCATCTGAATTCAAATCTGGCTTTACTTAATGCATTATCTCTGTATTGTGCTCCCGGATGACCTTTTGCTAAATCTGCTGCATGCGCTGCCAGCTTATAAGTAATTACTCCAACTTTTACATCATCTTTATTCGGAAGTCCTAAATGTTCCTTTGGTGTCACATAGCAAAGCATTGCACAGCCAAACCATCCAATCATGGCTGCCCCGATTCCTGAAGTAATGTGATCATAACCTGGTGCTATGTCTGTAGTTAAAGGACCTAAGGTATAAAATGGAGCTTCATGGCATTCTTCCAGCTGCTTTTCCATATTTTCTTTGATCATATGCATCGGAACGTGCCCCGGACCCTCAATCATTACCTGCACATTATGTTTCCATGCAATTTTTGTCAGTTCACCTAAAGTTTCCAGTTCTGCAAACTGAGCGGCATCATTGGCATCTGCAATAGATCCCGGACGAAGACCGTCTCCCAGAGAGAAAGCCACATCATACTTCTTCATGATCTCACAGATCTCCTCAAAATGAGTGTACAGGAAGCTTTCTTTATGATGGAATAAGCACCATTTCGCCATGATTGATCCACCTCTGGAAACAATTCCGGTAACTCTTTTTGCTGTTAAATGAATATATCTCAATAAAACTCCTGCGTGGATTGTAAAGTAGGAAACTCCCTGTTCTGCCTGCTCAATCAGGGTATCTCTGAAAATTTCCCATGTCAGGTCTTCCGGAACTCCTTTTACTTTTTCCAATGCCTGATAGATCGGAACAGTACCAATCGGAACCGGACTGTTTCTGATGATCCATTCTCTTGTTTCGTGAATATTCTTCCCTGTGGAAAGATCCATGATCGTATCTGCTCCCCATCGACAGGCCCATACTGCTTTCTCTACTTCCTCTTCAATAGTGGATGAAACGGCACTGTTTCCGATGTTGGCATTGATTTTCACCAGGAAATTTCTTCCGATGATCATCGGTTCACTTTCCGGATGGTTGATGTTATTGGGAATAATAGCTCTTCCGGCAGCAATTTCGTCTCTTACAAATTCCGGTGTGATCTTACTTTTCGGAGTATTGGCGCCAAAGCTATGTCCGGGATGCTGAAAAGCCATCTCTTTAGATACAGAGTCAAGCTGTTCTATTCTTTGATTTTCTCTGATCGCCACATATTCCATTTCCGGAGTGATGATTCCCTGTTTGGCATAGTAAAGCTGTGTAACTTCTTTTCCTTTCTGTGCTACTTTGGGTTTATGATCATAGGAAAACCTTAATTCATCCAGACGTGGATCTGCTAACCGGGCTTTTCCGTATTCAGAGGTAATTCCGTCCAGAATATTCACATCATTTCTGTCCAGAATCCATTGTTCTCTGATCCTTGGAAGTCCTTTCTGAATGTCAATAACTACATTTTCATCCGTATAAGGACCTGAAGTGTCGTAAATGGTTACCGGAGCATTATGTTCAAAGCCGCCATTGGTCAATTTGGTGGGGCTAAGCTGTATTTCACGCATTGCTACATTGATAGGATGTATTGTTCCTTCAATATAGATTTTCTTTGAGTTCGGAAATGGCGAACATGTAATGGAGTGAGCCATAAATTTTGGTATTAAATATGTGATTAACCGCCCTGAGTGGCAGTAATGATTAAAACTGAATCGTTGTTGTTAAGGATGGTTTCCGCCCAGACTGACAGGGGAATAATGCGATTGTTGAGCGCTACAGCGATGCCTTTTTTCTTTCCGGGCAGCTCTATAGCCAGTAGTGCTTCCAGATTTTCGGGAAGTACATCAAATATTTTTCGGGTGTGGTTGATAATAAGTTCCATTCCTAATAATTTAAATACACTTTAGGAATGGCTATTATTGTACAATAGAATGTACCGCAAAAGTCATCTACTTTTCCCTACGCTGGTATGATCCAGATCAGGTTCAAAGGGTAAAGTCTCAGTCTGTTGGTAACAGACACCCCTAAAGTTTGACGAAGTTAGACATTATTTTGAAATAAGCAAAATTGATTTTTGCTTATAATGAAAAAAGACTATCTCGATTTTGAGACAGTCTTCATTTTATTTAAATAGTTCTTTAGTAAAACAGCTTCAAGCTTCCATCAGAATTATATTGATTAGTCCAATTTGATTGGCTCAGAAAAAACTCGGAGCTATAAGGCTTATATTCTTTTGAAATCATTCTTTGAGGATTATTTTTTGATAATGAGAAATAGAAATACTCTTCAAAAACACCCAAATTCTTAAATGGATTTTGTGCAGAGTCAAAGTTATCCAATGTAATTTCATTCGTAACATAAGCATCAATATTATTATGTTTTTCAGTTTTAATTGTCTTTTCTAAATTTCCTGAGGTGTTATAAATAAACTTTTCTACGTAGGTCAAAATATAATCTTGCGGGTCAGTTGGATCGTATGGAACATTAGGATATTGAGTTAAAATCTCAATTAACTTTCCTGAAGTGTCATAAGTATAGGTCAGATACTTATCCATATATGAATTATTAACCTGTGGAATAACTACTTTAATAACTCTATCCTGATTATCAAATTCAAATTTCCTTTCATTCAATTGAACATTAAATGATGGATCTGAGCTATAACTTCCTACAACAGCCGTATTTCCTGTATACGATATTTTAGTATAAATCAGATTTGTAAATCGGTCCGGAGCTCCCGAAGCTCCTGATGACTTCAAAATTCCTCCTATTTTTTTACTAATTCTTCCCTGAGCATCATATTCGAACATATAATTTTGTTCCAATCCATTAAAGACAGGTGACAAAACAGGATAATTCCACGATATTTTACTAGTATTTTCAGTAATCGTCTGTTGTGAATTATCAATAGGCATTTCATCATTGTCTGAACAAGATGCCATAACCAGCAATATGGCTAATAAAAGTGATTTGAATTTCATGTTATAGTTTGAGATTATATATTTAGTCTTCACAAGCTCTCCAGATTGCATCATTCTGCGGAACGGGAGCTATGATTTCAATGTTTTCTTTGGTAACCGGATGAATAAACTCCAGTTTCCTTGCATGAAGATTGATTCCTCCATCCGGATTGGAACGTGGTGCGCCATATTTCAGGTCTCCTTTAATCGGAACTCCGGTTTTGGATAGCTGTGCTCTGATCTGATGATGTCTTCCGGTTTCAAGATCAATTTCCAAGAGGAGGTAATTATCCAGTGTTTTGATCACATGATAGGTAAGAATGGCTTCTTTTGCTCCTTCTGTAGCTTTTGGAAAGACGATGGCTTTATTATTTTTTTCATTTTTCTTTAAATAATGTACCAATTTCTGACTTTGGGGAATCATTTCTTTACCCACAACCGCCCAATACGTTTTTTTCACTTCACGGTTTTTCACCATCTGTGTAAGGCGGGAAAGTGCTTTGGACGTTTTTGCGTAGATCACTAAGCCAGATGTAGGCCGGTCTATACGATGAACCAAGCCGAGAAAAACATTTCCCGGCTTAGCATCTCTTATTTTTATAAAATTCTTGATGGATTCTAATAGTGATTCATCACCGGTCTTATCACCCTGAACGAGCTGGCCAACCTTTTTATTAATCACCAGAAGATGGTTGTCTTCATAGATAATCTGCTCCTTCATATTTCTTCAGTCTATCTTCTTCTATTGGATAATGACAGGATGATTCCCGCCAGAAGCCCCACTGTTTTTAAGGCTGAAAGCTTTGAATCTTCCGGAATGAATGCTCCCAGTACACAGATTGCAGCGGCCGCATACATTGCATAAACAAAGTTTTTGTTGGTAAGCAGCGGAGCCTGAATAAAGAAGCTTGCGCCTATCAGCACATAAAAAACTTTTCTTGAAAGTAAATGATTAATTTCCGGAGAGAATAGATTAAACCATCCCACAGCAAGACAAATCAGTGCTGCAATAGATAATATTCCCTGGATAGATTGTTGATTCTGCATAGATTAATAGCTTTCGTTTTCGTTTGGAAACTCTACATTCTTCACATCTTTCACATATTGAGAAACTGCTCCTGTAATTTCTGTGTAAAGGTCAAGGTATCTTCTTAAGAATTTCGGGCTGAAACCTTTGTTCATTCCTACCATATCGTGATATACCAAAACCTGTCCGTCACAATCTGCTCCAGCCCCGATTCCGATGGTAGGAATAGAAATGCTCTCAGTCACTTTTTTCGCTAAATCTGCAGGAATTTTCTCCAATACGATTGAAAAACATCCTAATTCTTCCAAAAGTTGTGCATCAGCGATCAGTTTTTCAGCTTCTGCCTCTTCTTTAGCTCTTACTTTATACGTTCCGAATTTATAAATCGACTGTGGTGTTAATCCCAAATGGCCCATGACCGGAATTCCGGCATTGATGATTTTTTTGATAGACTTGGAAATTTCTTTTCCGCCTTCAATTTTCACGGCATGCGCTCCACCTTCCTTCATCATTCTTACCGCAGACTCCAATGCTTTTTCTGGATTACTCTGATAAGTTCCGAAAGGTAAATCTGCTACTACCAAAGCTCTGTCGGTTCCTCTTACCACACTTTGAGCATGATAGATCATTTGATCCAGCGTAATAGGTAATGTAGTTTCAAAACCGGCCATTACATTCGCTGCAGAGTCTCCAATCAAAATAGCGTCTACTCCACCTGCATCTACCATCTTTGCGGTGGTAAAATCATAGGCTGTAAGCATTGTTATTTTTTCCTTGTCGAATTTCATTTTACGCAAGGTTTCAGTCGTAACTTTTTTAATTTCAGAGTGAACAGACATAATTTATCTATTTTTAAAAGTTAAAAAGTCGGCCCTGAGCCGACTTAAGTTTTTGTATGATTTATAAAACTACGTGACCGAGTTTCATGAGTTTGTCGTGATTTAAGATTTTGATATTTCTTCCGTCGACTTCAATCAGGCTATCCTGCTTGAATTCCGAAATCAGACGGATGGCGCTTTCTGTAGCCGTACCAATAATATTGGCAATTTCTTCCCTTGTCAAAGAGATCTTGATAAAACCTTCAGGATCTACTCCCAGTTTCTGTTCCAGAAGCAACAGAATTTCTGCCAGTCTTTCTCTTACCGTTTTCTGTGCAAGGAAAGTAATGGTGTTGGATGATTCTCCTAATTCGTATGAGATTTTCTGAAGCATTACAAATGACAGCTGTGGGTCTACTTCCAAAAGATACATAAAGATATCAGCAGGTAAGAAAACACATTCAATGTCCGTCATTGCTTCTGCTTTGGCCTGAAAATTTTCCCCGCAAAGCAAAGAACGATAGCCGATGATATCTCCTTCTTTGATAAATCTTAAAATCTGGTCTTTCCCGAACGCTCCTGATTTCGAAAGTTTGGCAGCACCTTTTTCCAGGACATATACTCCTTTTGGAGTTTCACCATCCTCAAAAATGGTGTCATGTTTCTGAAAACTCAGTTTCTTTTTGCCATTAATATATTTTTCAAAATCTGCGCTAGAAAGTCTTTCCTTAAATGATTTATCATTAAAAACTTTGGCGAACCTCTCTTCAATTGCTATCTGTTGTTCCTGCGGCATTTTATATGATATTTATCACAAAAATAGAACTTTTTAACACGATAAACAAAAAAAATTGTTATAATTTTGTAGTTCAATATTTTATGGGGTGAGCGAGAACTGTTTTCATTGTGGTCAAGGGATAGAAAAAGAGAGAATTTTATTTGATGAAAAGACTTTCTGTTGTAACGGATGTAAGTCTGTTTACGAAATTCTAAATTTAAATCATTTAAGCAACTTCTATGAGCTCAATAAAGGAGCGGGAATTCGTCCGGGTGATGAAAATTCTTCTCAGTTTGACTATTTGGATACTCCGGAAATCTTTGAAAAGGTCACCGATTTCTCTGAAGGAAACACCAGTCTTGTCACATTCAAAATTCCTGTAATCCACTGTTCTTCCTGTATCTGGCTATTGGAAAGCCTTCACACATTAAATAAGCATATTAAATATTCGCAGGTTAATTTTACAAGAAAGACCTTACAGATTTCATTCAATCATAACGATATGAAATTAAGCGAACTGGCTAATTTTTTAACAAATCTGGGGTACAAACCTATGATCAGTCTTGAAACGGCTGAAAAAAATGTTGACCATCTCGACAAATCTCTTCTGATAAAATTTGCCATTGCAGGTTTTGCTTTCGGAAACGGAATGTTCCTGGCATTTCCTGAATATGTAGGAGGAGAAGATTACTGGATGGAACATTATAAAGGGCTGTTCAGAACCCTGATGTTCTTATTGGCCTGTCCTGTCGTATTTTATTCTGCTTCTGATTATTACAAATCCGCATGGTACGGATTAAAAAATAAAATTGTCAATATCGATGTCCCTATTGTACTGGGAATATTTGTCCTCTTCGGAAGAAGTATCTATGAAGTAGTAACAGATTATGGTCCCGGATACTTTGACACCCTTTGCGGACTTCTTTTCTTCATGCTGATGGGAAAAATTTTCCAGAAAAGAACTTACAGTGCCCTTTCTTATGACAGGGATTACAAATCCTTCTATCCTATCGCCGTAACCAAAGTGGATTTTGAGGGGAAGCAGGAAAACATTCTTCTTTCTGCTGTAAAAGTAGGTGACAGGATTTTAGTTAGAAATCAGGAAATCATTCCGGTAGATGCTATTCTGATCAACGGAGAAGGAAATATCGACAACAGCTTCATCACAGGAGAAAGTGAAAGTATCAGCAAGCAGCCGGGTGACAAAATTTTTGCCGGAGGTAAGCAGATCGGGTCATCACTAGAACTTGAAGTTATTAAAGACGTAGATCAAAGTTATCTTACCCAGCTTTGGAACAAAGAAGCATTTAAAAAACATGAAACCGGACTTGACACACTGACAAACAGCATCAGTAAATATTTCACATTCATCATTTTAGGTATCGCTGTAGTATCTGGAATTTACTGGTCATTTATTGATTTGGAGAAAATGTTCCAGGTTATTTCTGCGATTCTGATTATTGCATGTCCTTGTGCACTTGCCTTGTCTGCACCGTTCACTTTTGGACACATTATGAGGATTTTAGGCCGAAATAAGTTCTATGTAAAAGATACTTTAACGATTGAAAAAATCGCAAAGCTTGACACCATTGTTTTTGACAAAACCGGAACCATTACCCACAGAAAAAGATCTAATATCAAATATGAAGGATCTGAAATCAGCGAATTTGATTCTTTGAATATTAAAACGTTATTAAAGAACTCCAACCATCCGCTTTCAAAGTCTCTTTATGAATTTATCGAGGTAAATGATGAGTATTTTCCGGTAGAGAAATTTGTTGAAATTTCAGGAAAGGGATATGAAGCCAGTATCAGAGGAAATCTTTATAAAATTGGTTCAGCACGTTACAACAATCAGGAACCTAAAAATCTTGAAACAGCAGTTTACATCAGCAAAAACGGCGAATATCTGGGTAAATTCATCTTTAAAAATGAATACCGTCCGAAATTGAGGGAACTGTTCACAAAATTAGCCGGTTATAAAGTATTTATCCTGAGTGGAGATAATTCCTCAGAAGAGAGCCAGCTTAAGGAGCTTATTCCCAATTACAAAGGAATGGCCTTTAACCAAAGCCCGGAAGATAAGCTGAACTACATTAAAAACCTTCAGGACCAGCACATGAAAGTTGCCATGCTTGGAGACGGACTTAATGATGCGGGAGCTTTAAAACAAAGTAACGTGGGAATAGCCATTGCCGATGACACAAACAGCTTTACACCGTCTTCCGATGTAATCATGAATGGTGACAAAGTGGTTACACTTGATCATTATCTGAACGTCTGCAAGGGCTCTATCACCATTGTGAAAATGACATTTATAATCAGTTTTCTATACAATATTGTTGGTTTAAGTTACGCTGTTACAGGACATATGCATCCGCTTTTTGCGGCCATCATTATGCCAATCAGCTCGATCACAGTAGTTACCTTTACAACACTTTCAACCTGGATTCTGGGCCGGAAATATTTCAAAAAACAGGCGTAAACGCCCTTATTTAGACTGATTTTAAATTAGATGAAATCGGCATTTCGTGATGAATGTCATTATTTTTCACTAAATTTGAACCCCGAAAATAGGTTAATTTTGTTGTCCAATGGATATTCTATATTTAATGATCCTCTGCAGTGTTTCTTTAGCTGCGATTTTCTTGGTCGTATTTATAGTGTATGCCCGAAAAGGACAGTTTGAGGATGATGAATCTCCGGCTGTCAGAATCCTTTTTGATGATGAAAAAGTCAAAGAAAATGATGAACCCGGCAACAAAAATAAAGACGAGGAAGAAATAGGAGAAAATAATAAAAATTGAGAAAAATAGTGAATAGTTGATATGGAAACACAGAAGTTTAGTTATGACAATAGTATTGTCCGTGCGTTCCTTTATGCGACCATTGTCTTTGGTCTTATAGGGTTTACGTTCGGGCTTACGGCGGCATTAATGCTTTTCTACCCCGAATTACCTGAATTCTTTTTCGGGACGGATGACACAACGATTAAAAGTTTGGCATCGGGCAATATTGAAGGGTTAATAAACACTCATGGTGCATTTGGTTTTGGTAGAATCAGAATGTTGCACACCAATACCGTAATCTTTGCATTCGTTTGTAACATTGTTTACACGGGTATTTATTACTCATTACAAAGATTATTAAAAACAAGAATGTACAGTGACACATTGTCTTGGCTACATTTCTGGACCTGGCAGTTTATGATCGTTGCTACGTTCGTTACGTTCTTTATGGGAATCAATACCTCTAAGGAATATGCTGAGCACGAGTGGCCGATCGATATTTTGATCGCATTCTCATGGATCATTTTTGGTATCAATATGTTCCTGACTATTTCTAAGAGAAGAGTGAGACACCTTTATGTAGCCATCTGGTTCTACATTGGTACCTGGATTGCAGTAGCAATGCTTCACATCTTCAACAACCTTGAAGTACCTTTATCTTTCACAGGCTGGAAATCTTATTCAGCATATGCAGGGGTAAAAGATGCTATTGTACAGTGGTGGTATGGACACAATGCGGTTGCATTCGTATTGACGACTCCGGTTCTAGGCTTAATGTATTACTTCCTTCCGAAGGCTGCAGACAGACCGGTATTCTCTTATAAATTATCCATTATTCACTTCTGGTCATTAATTTTCGTATATATCTGGGCTGGTCCTCACCACCTTCAGTATACAGCTCTTCCGGCTTGGGCTCAGGCGGTAGGAACAGGGTTCTCTATCATGCTTATTGCACCATCCTGGGGAGGTATGTTAAATGGTCTTCTTACGCTAAGAGGAGCTTGGGATAAAGTAAGAGAAAATCCTATCCTTAAGTTCTTCGTAGTAGCTGTTACCTGTTATGGTATGGCAACGTTTGAAGGACCGCTTTTGGCAACTAAAAACATCAACAAAATTGGTCACTTTACAGACTGGGTTATCGGTCACGTACACTTAGGAGCTCTTGGATGGAATGGCTTCATGGCATTCGGGGTTATCTATTATTTGGTACCCATTATGTGGAGAACAAAACTTTGGTCTGTAAAATTAGCTAACTGGCATTTCTGGTTAGGTACTTTAGGAATCATTTTCTATGCAGTTCCAATGTATATTTCAGGATTTACACAAGGATTAATGTGGAAGCAGTTCAACCCGGACGGAACCTTATTATGGAAAAACTGGTTGGATACAGTAACGGCTATTATTCCCTACTTTAAAATGAGATTCGTAGGAGGTTTATTCTATATCTCAGGATCTATCCTAATGATCGTAAACGTAATTGCTACGGTAAGAAAAGGATCATTCCAGAAAGAAGTTCCTGCTGAAGCTCCAGCATTAGCAAACATCAGCAAAAATAGAAAAGAAGGAGAAGGTACTCACCTTTGGTTAGAAAGAACTCCGGTATTATTAGGTATCTTATCTTTCATTACGATATCTATCGGTAGTTCCATTGAAATTATCCCTACACTATCTCTTAAGAAAAGTGTACCTACGATTTCAGCAGTAAAACCTTATTCACCACTTGAACTTGAGGGTAGAGATATCTATATTCGTGAAGGATGTAACGCTTGTCACTCTCAGATGATCAGACCGTTCAGAGATGAGATTACAAGATTCAACGGGAAAAACGGACAATACTCCAAGGCTGGAGAATTCGTATACGACAGACCATTCTTATGGGGTTCTAAGAGAACAGGACCGGATTTACATAGAGAAGGTGGTAAAAACCCAAGTTCTTGGCACTACAAACACATGTATAACCCAAGATCTACCTCTGCAGGTTCTATCATGCCTCGTTATCCTTGGTTAATTGCTACTGACCTAGACAGAACCAAGATGATAGACAAAATGAAGCTGATGAAGAATGTATTCGATGTACCTTATACTAAGGCTGAAATCGATTCTGCAGATCAATGGGCAAATAACCAATCAGCAAAAATTGTAAAAGATATCTTCTCTGAAGCAAATGACCTTAAGCAGGCTTATGCGAAGAGACCTCAGGGAGAATTAGAGAAAAAAGAAATTGTAGCTCTTATTTCTTATCTTCAGAGATTAGGTACAGATATCAAAACAACTGAAATCAAAACAGCAAGTAATAACTAAAAACGTTAAAAAGTTCATACTATGATTCCTCAGAACTTTAAAGATATATTATCCAATACTGAAAATGCTGGCTTCTACCAGACACTGGCTCTGATTTTCTTTATGCTGTTCTTCATCGCTTTAGTAATCTATGTTTTTAGCAGACCTAAAAAATATTACAAAGAAGAAGAAGAGGCACCTCTAGGGGATGAAGAAGATGACGATTTTAATTTAAAAAATTAAACTATTTTTTATGAAACAAAGAACACCTGTTGTTATAAACATCTTAATAATAATCGGACTTTTAATAGTTTTTTATTATTTATTTGTACAGAGCTACGCGTTCCTTTCTTCACCTTACTTCTGGGGAACTGTTGTGATCGCCGGTATCCTTGCTTATATTCATGGAGCAATTGGAGACCTTATTGAAAACAACAAATTCAAAAAATTATCTCCTGAAGAAAAGGCAGCTTATTTAGCTGAGAAAAAAGTGCCTTATTTCAAAAGGTTATACCAAAGTGCTTTCAAAAAGCAATCTGCTACTGAAGAAAAGGATATCCTTATCGACCACGGTTTCGATGGAATCATGGAGTTGGATAACCAACTGCCAAAATGGTGGGTAGGTTTATTCTATTTTGGGACCGCTTTTTGTATTGTATATATTGCAGCGTACTCTTTCACAGACTTCGCTCACCCGTTAAGCGAATATGAAAAAGAATATAAAGAACAGTTAGCCAGTATTGAAGAATATCAGAAATCTCAGCCTCCTGTAACGATTGAAACAGCTAAATACTCAGCTGATAATATCGCAGAAGGTAAAGAATTGTTCAAAACAAACTGTGCATCTTGTCACAAGGAAGACGGTAGTGGAGGTATCGGACCAAACCTTACTGATAACTACTGGATCAACCAGCCTGAGAAGACTTTATTCAAAAACGTATTCCATATGGACTGGAATGGTTCTCCTACGAACCCTGCGATGAGAGCATTCGGTAAAAACGGAGAAGTTTCAGGAGCAGAGATTGAAAAGATTGCAGCATATGTATACCACATCAATCAGGAACAACCACCAGTGACTCCGGCTCAGGGAGGAGCAGCTCCTCAAGGAACTGAAGCACATTGGGAAAAAGAATAATTTAAAAAATTAGAAACATATGAAAAAAACATAATTTGTTATTAGATAAAAATAGTAACGAATTATGTTTTTTCTTTTTTAAAACCTATTACATATGTCAGACATAGAAGAAATAGAAGTACGCGGCGGACAGGGACAGGTTCTGGACCCTGAAACTTACAGAGATTCTATAGGGACAATGGAGCAATCCGGAAAAAGAAGATGGGTATTTCCTAGAAAACCAAAAGGGAAATATACCAACTATAGAAATATTGTAAGCTATCTATTATTAGTTATTTATTTTACATTACCGTTCATCAAGATCAATGGTAACCCATTATTGATGTTCAATGTTATAGACAGGGAGTTTTTTATCTTTGGGCAGCCTTTCTATCCACAGGACTTCTTTATCCTTACTTTAGGTGCTATTGCCTCTTTAATTTTCATTATTGTTTTTACGATTGCATTCGGAAGAATTTTCTGCGGGTGGATTTGCCCTCAGACAATTTTTATGGAATCTATCTTCCGTAAAATCGAATATCTGATTGAAGGTGACAGAAATAAGCAGATGAAGCTGGACAGACAGGAGTGGAACAGTGAGAAAATCTGGAAGAGAAGCTTAAAATGGACTGTTTATATCATCATTTCACTGATCATCACTCACTTTATGTTTATGTATATCGTAGGATATGAAGAAGTGTTTAAAATTGTTGGTGAAGGACCATTTGCCCATCCTACCAATTTTATTGTGATGATTCTTCTTACCGCTGCATTTTACTTTGTATTTGCGTGGTTCAGAGAGCAGGTTTGTACATTGGTTTGTCCATACGGCAGGCTTCAGGGAGTATTGATTGATAAGGATACCATCAATGTCTTCTACGACTTCAAAAGAGGGGAAAACAGATCAAAATGGAGAAAAGGAGAAGACCGTAAAGCGGCCGGCAAAGGAGATTGTATAGACTGCCATCAGTGCGTTGTAGTGTGCCCTACCGGAATTGACATCAGAGACGGACAGCAGCTGGAATGTATCAACTGTACAGCCTGTATTGATGCCTGTGATGAAGTAATGGAAAAAGTAGGCCTGCCAAAAGGACTGATCAGATATGCTTCTGAAAACGAAATTGAAAAAGAAACCCAGTTCAAGTTTACAGGAAGAATGAAAGGATTCTCTATATTCTTATTCCTTCTTGTAGGATTCTTAGGATATCTTCTGTACAGCCGTGGCGAGATGGAAGCTAAATTCATCAAGCCGGCAGGAAGCACATTCTTTGTGAGAGATGGTAAAATTACCAATACCTATAATTATACATTCCTGAATAAAACGAATGAGAAGAAAATGGTTACCATCAAAGTAATCGACCCGGCACACGGTGAAATTACTTATAGTGCATCAAGCAAAATTCAGGTAGACAGAGATAAAATTTCTAAAGGAACCATCAATATCAGCTTCCCGGAAAATGAAATGAAACTCTCTAAACAAAATATCACGATTGGTGTTTATGATATGAAAGGCAAACTGATTGATTCATATCAGACTTATTTTGAAGGACCATTCAAACTGCAATTTTAATTAGAAAAAAATGAAGAACTTTAGTTGGGGACACGGTGTTGTAATTGCATTACTTGCATTCATAGTTTTTATATTATCCATGATGTTTCTTTTTCCGAACGGGCAGAAGAACTCTGAAATGGTAACAGATAATTATTACGAAGAGGAGTTGAAGTACCAGGATGTGATTGATGCGAAGAAAAAAGCAGATGAATTACAGGAAAAACCTGTATACAGCCAGGATTCCAAAGGAATTAAAATTACTTTTCCAAAAGATTATAATAACTCAAATACTACGGTAAAATTTGTTTTAAACAGAACCGACGACCAGAATTTAGATATCAAAAAATCTGTACAGCTTGATGCCAGCCAGTCTTTCACAATACCAGCACAGGTATTGAAAGTAGGAAACTACACATTAAGATTAAGTTGGACAAAAGATAAAGCAGACTACCGAATGGATTATGATGTGATATGGAAATAGGACTTATTGTATCGGCTATTGCTTTGGGCTTTGCTTCCGGTTTCCATTGTATCGGGATGTGCGGACCTATTGCGTTGTCGATGGGATTAACCAAAAAACAGGCTGCCAATTTTTACCTTCAGAACCTTACCTATCAATTCGGAAGAATTTTTACCTATTCATTATTGGGTGCACTTCTCGGTGTTATCGGACAGGGATTTGAAATGGCAGGATTTCAAAAATATCTTACCATTACTGCCGGCGTTCTTCTGATCATTATGGCTGTATTTTCATTTGGCGGAAAAGATTTTGCTTCAAAAATTCCTTTTCTCTCTAAATTTCTGTACAGCGTAAAAATGAATCTGGGAAAATTACTTCAGAAAGCAGATTACCGTTCAAGATTTACAACAGGCCTGTTAAATGGCTTTTTACCGTGTGGAATGGTTTATATGGCTCTTACCGCCAGCCTTGCAGGAGGAGGAATATGGCAGGGAGCTTTATATATGACTTTATTTGGCCTGGGAACGCTTCCGTTCATGTTCGCCATAGTTCTGGCCGGAAATCTGATGAGTCAGGCCTTTAGGGTAAAAGTTTTAAAAGCTGTTCCTGTGATCATGATTATTTTGGGAGGATTATTTATTCTGAGAGGTCTTGGGCTGGGAATTCCGTATGTTTCTCCAAAAGCAGAAGCGATGACCATTATTAAAAATTCAAACGAAGCCGTTAACTGCCATTAAACTGCATTTACATACACCATGAAGAAAACCATTGTCTTATTGCTGATAAGTCTTTTTATGCTGCAATCCTGCAGTATTAATTCTGAAATTGTCTATCATAAAGATGCCGCTTCCACTTCTGTCACCGATATCGATACAAGAGAATTCATGGCAGAAATGATGGCCATGACGCCGGACTCGTTAAAGCAGAAAGAATTTGGAGATATGGATAAACTTCCTGCAAGCTGGACAAGTATGTATGATCTTGCAAAAAAGGAAGGAAAACTTAAAACCGAAAATCCGGATTCAATCAGAATCATGAAAAAGATTTTCATGAAATCAACAAAAGAAGATCATAAACTGGCCGCACTTTCTTTTAAAATGGAACATTTTCTTCCGGAAGATTATCAGGCTCTGAAAAGTTTTACAAAAACTGAGAAATTGCCACTGGATCAGAATATTTATAACAACTGGGATGGAAAAACCCTGACGATTAATACGGATAATTTTAATCTTAAAAGTATTGAAGAAGCTATCCGCTCCAAAAGCTCAAAGGAAGAAACTGAAAAAACAGCAGGCATGATGATCATGTTTTTCAAAAAGATAGGTACTACATTACAATTTGAAAATAAAATACAATCCATTTCAGGGAAACACGACTGGCTGAAACAGATTGATGATCATTCAGTAAGAATAGAATACGACCTGAAAGCTATCTACGATAATGATACAAAACTCAAAAACGCCGATAAAAAAATTATCATTGTTACAGAATAAAGCAAAACCACCGCAATCCGGTGGTTTTTTTTATATACTAAATCAAAAGATTTATTTAGTTGATCACATCAAATCTCGCATATTCTGCAACCTTCTTAGGAAGTTTGATTCCTTCTGCAGTCTGGTTATTTTCAAGCAATGCTGCCATAATTCTTGGTAATGCCATTGCTGAACCGTTCAAAGTGTGAACCAGCTGAGATTTACCATCACCTTTATAACGGCACTTCAATCTGTTAGCCTGGAACGTTTCAAAATTTGATACAGAGCTTACTTCCAGCCACATTTCCTGAGCGGCACTCCATACTTCAAAGTCATATGTCATTGCTGATGCAAAACCTGTATCACCCCCGCAAAGTCTTAATACCCTGAAAGGAAGTTCAAGATCTGTAAGTATTTCTTTGATATGCTCTACCATTTCTTCCAGAACAGCATAAGAATTTTCTGGTTTTTCAATTCTTACGATTTCTACTTTTTCAAACTGGTGAAGACGGTTCAATCCTCTTACATGAGCCCCGTAGCTTCCCGCTTCTCTTCTGTAGCACTGTGAGAATGCCGTATTTTTAATCGGAAGATCTTTTTCGTCAAGCAATACGTCACGGTAAAGGTTCGTCACAGGAACTTCAGCCGTAGGAATAAGATATAGTTTATCTTCGTTGATATAATACATCTGTCCTTCTTTATCCGGCAGCTGTCCGGTTCCAAAACCTGAGGCTTCATTCACAACGTGGGGAGGGTTCACTTCTGTATACCCTTTTTCTACGTTTTTGTCTAAGAAATACTGAACAAGAGCTCTCTGTAATCTTGCTCCTTTCCCTAAATAAACAGGAAAACCAGCACCGGCAATTTTTACTCCCAGTTCAAAATCGATAAGATTATATTTCTTTGCCAGCTCCCAGTGAGGAATTGCTCCTTCACCAAGACCTTCTACAGGATGAGACTGGAAAATAATTTCGTTGTCATCAGCAGAAGCACCACTTTTTACCAATTCATTAGGAATATTTGGAAGCTGGTAAAGGATATTCACTAAGTCATTTTCCTTAATTTCCAGCTGGGATTTCAATTCTGAGCTCGACTCTTTGTATTGTGCTGTTTTAGATTTTGCTGATTCCGCCTCTTCTTTTTTTCCTTCTTTCATCAAAAGTCCGATCTCTTTCGAAATTTTGTTGATTTCGGAAAGCTGGGAATCTAGTTCAAACTGGATTCTTTTTCTTTCGTCGTCGGCAGCGATAGCCTCGTCTACCAACTCAAGATTTTTGAATTGTCTTTTCTTAAGACCTTCTAAAACGCGTTCTTTGTTGTCGCGCAGAAAATTGACTTGTAACATTTTATTTAGATGTTAAATATTAGATGTTTAGCTATAGTCAGCTAACAATTGTACAAATTTAAAAATTATTTTGTGATCGTGACGGTATTTATTGAAGTGGGGGCATCAGCACCTTTTGAAAATACTTCGTTTCCGTCATATAATACCTTTGAAACCTGAAATAATGTTGGCGTATTGCGATACTGCACTTCCAGGGTCCCTGTAACATTCTCATTCACGTTGGTACTTTTTGTAAATGTAATCTGCATCCTGGAATAGTAAGAGGTTCCTGTTCCCGGATTGTCGGGGCTTATAGAATCCATGCGTCTTCTTTTGGCACCTGCCAGGTATTCCATATAAAACAATGAATCTGTAGTCATTTTTAATGGAATACTTACCGGAGAAATATCTTTCGTTCCAAAAACGTCATTAACAGAAAATCCGGTATAAGATCCGGTTTTTTTACTGTTCAGCAAATCCTGACCGGCACTGTTTTTCATATAGATATTAAGTACCTGATCTATTCTCTGCAAAGAATCATCATCATTTTTACAACTGATGAGTGCAAAAACCGCTACAAAAGTGCACCAAAAATATTTCATCATAAATACAAAGGTAAAATATTAATCTTTAGGCTGCTTCTTTATTTTTCAAAATATTTCTGATACCATAGTTCAAAAGTCACCAGCTGCCATATTTTTACCCAGTCATATTCATGTTCCTGATGATTCCACCACTTATCAATCACTGCAGCGTTAAAGAAATTTCTCTTTTTTAAACTTTCCAGATTTCCAGTAATAAAGTCACTTACTTTTCTTTCGTTTTTAATGAAATAATTGACCGGAAATGAAAATCCTTTTTTAGGCATATTCAAAACGGATTCAGGAAGATATTTTTCAGCTGTTTTACGCAATAAAGGTTTATTCTGGATTCCATTAAACCGAATGTTCTCCGGCAGTGCCGATACGTAGTCTATCAAACGGTTACTCAGATAGGGATAACGGAATTCGACACTATATTTCATTGCACTGAGGTCATCCCGGAAAACGTGATGTGAAGAGAGTGAATATTTCATATCATATTCAAAATACGCTGAATAGTTTTTTGTTTCTGAAAGATGATATTCTGAAAGGTCCGGATTAATTTTACTGTAAATATCCGGCTGTATAACGTTTTTAGCTTCCAAAGGCATCATACTGATCTGGCTTTGTCTGAAAAAATCAAACATATAATCCTGAGAGAAATAATTTTTTACCCGTTGCGAAAACTTATCTTTCGTGAAGATAAAAGGGCTTATAAAATTAAAATTCCTCATCAGAAGCCATCTGTTCAGCTTCAAAGTATGAGAATAGCCTGCAAAAAGTTCATCGGCTCCGTTTCCGCTTAATACCACTTTAAAATCTTTATCATGTGCATATTTGGCAGCATTAATCAACACTTCAAAGCTGCTGTAAGGCTCTTCAAAGTGCTGGATGTTTTCCTTAAGCTGCTCCAGTGCTTCTTCATCACTTACTTTTTTTATCTCATGGGAAACACCAAAATGTCTGGCAGCCAGCGAGGCGTTTCTCACTTCTTCTTCAGAAAACGGATACGATATGGTGTATGTATTAACATTGGCACTAAAAGACTTTGACTTAGAAGCAATTAAGGTAGAATCTATCCCTCCGCTCATCATCACTGCTACCGGAACATCTGCATACAATTGCTCTGAAATGCTTTCAGAAAGAAGTTCGTCTATTGTTCTTACAGCTTCTTCCTCAGAAATTTTTTTCGCAGACGGCGGTGGCAGCTTCCAGAATTTTTCTTTAGTGATTTGTTGATTTTTTAAATCTATGGTCATAAAAGATGCGGGTTCAAGGGAAAAAATATGCTGAAAACAGGTTTGCGGGGCCAGTGTTGTCTGAAAAAGAAAGTTGGTATACACTCCATCCCAGTTGATTTCAGGCTTTACCCATTCATTTTTTAGCAATGCTTTTATTTCTGATGCCCAAACCAATCCTTCTTCACGCTGATAATAAAACAAAGGTTTCATTCCTACCCTGTCTCTTGCCAGTATAAGCTTTTGTGAGATCAGATCTACAATACAAATGGCAAACATCCCATCCAGCTTTTCAAAGGCTGCTGTCCCCCATTCTTCATAAGCTTTAAGAATAACTTCAGTATCAGAAATACTCCGGAAAGCATGTCCTGAAGTCTCAAGCTCATTCCTTAATTTTTTAAAATTATAAATCTCTCCGTTAAAGGTGATGATGATCTGTTCATTTTCAGAGAGCATGGGCTGATGCCCTTTTTCCGAAAGATCAATAATGGATAGTCTACGGAAACCCAAGGCAATATTTGAAACTCCTTCCTGTAAAACCGGAAACTGTTCTTTAATTTTTAGGGTAGAATCATTTCCTGAAAAGGAAACTCCCTCGCCATGATCATACATCCAGAATCCTTCATCATCCGGTCCGCGGTGCCTGAGCGCCTGATTCATTTCCAGAATATTTGTAGAGGAAATACTTTTATGAAATGAATAATAACCGCTGATTCCGCACATAGTATGACTTAATAGATTTGTAAAAATAGCGAAATGACTTTGTTTTGCCTACTGACCAGAACAATTATTTCTTTAGGAATTTTTCTTTTAAAAGCTGTATTTCTTCTTTTGAAACCCAATAGTCTTTCAAACTAAATGGGGTGGAACTGTAAAACTTGGTGAACAACAGCATTGCCGAGACCAGATAAGATGACGTGGTTGCCATACAAGCCCCCAAAATTCCCCATTTGGGTATTGCAATAAAAGAAAATATCACCGTGACAATCAATCCGACAATGGACTTCACATTAAGAATCTTGAGATCTCTCATTCCTGAAAAGTAATGTCCTACCATATCACTTACTGCAATAGCGAAAATTCCGGGTGATAAAAGGAGCATGATTTCCTTGGTATTTCTGAATTCTTTCCCAAAAATTATTTCATAAACCTGAGATGGTATGATAATGATTCCCAAAACGAAACCTATCATCAGAAAAAAAGTCAGTTTTAAAGATTCTTTGGTTTTCTCTATAGATTCTTCCCTGCTTTTACTGTTGACCACATCTGAGTATAAAATGACCGCAATACTGCGCGTAATCGTCCAGATTGCTTCAGAAAAAGTAACCCCAATCGAAAAGATTCCTACGCTGGCGAGACCTTCAAAATACTCTAAAAAATAGAACGAAAGTCTGTAGTTAAGGAACTGTACAAAAGCGCTCAGCTGCGTTTTCCAGCCATATTCAAACATATTTCTGCCCACCTCTTTACAGAAGAATATCTCGGAAATAGTACATTTTTTAATAATCTGAAAAAAGCTCGTGAGAAACAGGAGTGCAAGACATCCTATCTGGGCAAGGAAATAGGCGGACACGTCTTTTTTATCAAACAGATAAACCAGTATTCCAATAAATACAATATGAACGAGCTGTTGTAAAACTGTATAGAGATTGAACCTTTTAATATTCTGTGTTCCAATAAATAAGCTGATATTGGTGGATAGTAATGAAGAAAAAACAGATATTCCGATAAGATATAAGAGATATTCACCCTGGATAGAAGCCAGATTGAATAAAAACGGGATTAAAAGACCTGTTAGAAGAGACCAGAGATAAGCATATAATAATATCTTTTCTATTTTAAATCTTGAAGCAAAGTAAGAAGCGCTGCTTCCTGAAAAAATATTGCTGAAAAAACTCACTGCAGCTGCATTGGCCACTACAATAGAAATGGTTCCCTTTCCTTCACTGCCCCACATATTCGTAGAATAGATCACCAGCCCAAAACTCAGGATCAGAATAAGAAAACGTGAGACAAAAGTTTTAATAATAGTAAGCTGCATGATGATTATTTATCAATAGATTCTTTCACAAAATCAACAAAGAAATCTTTTATGAGTTCCCAATTATATTTTTCTTTAAATTCTTTCTGTGCATTCAGGGCATGTAACTGATACAGTTCCGGATTCCTGATATAATTGATGATCATATCCGAGATAGCATCTGCATGATGAGGATCTACCAGGTTACCAAATGAAAGCTTTCCCATATGCTTCCGGATACCTTTTAAATCTGAATATATTACCGGTTTTCCTGCTCCCATAAAGTAAAACAGCTTTATCGGCAGAGAATGATTATTTTCAAAATTAATTTCCCGAAGGTCAAAACATATATCTGCATCTGCAAATGCTGCTGTAAATATTTCAAAATTGGTAGGTTTTCTGATCTCAATATCATCAAAAGAATATTTCTTCAATAATGATGAAAAGTAGAATTCATCACTTTCCTCAGCAGTGGATCCGATAATGAGAATTCTAATATGTAATTCAGGAAGTTTTTGCCGAAGCTGATCTATTGCATTGAAAAAGTTTTCAATTCCTTTATCCTTAGAAATCTGCCCCGTATAACACAGTGTGATAACCTCCGGATTGAGTTTCTTTATACTTTCTTTGATGTAAAGAGCATCCGGGTAATAAGGAACAATGATCTTCTTCTTAAATCCGAAAAAATAGGCTAACGGAAACTTTTTGGTTGTTTCACCAAAAATAAAATGGGTGCTTAAAAGCCCGGCATACAACTGAATAAGAGAAAATTTTACGGCCTGAAAAATTTTAATCGGAAACCGGTACTTTTGAAGCATCGACATGGAAGGATACCATTCTGTAACATCATAAATACAGCTTACCTTGTTTTTTTTTACATATTCCTTTGAAGCCACAGCAGCCAAAGGTTCGGAACAGATAATGATCTGGGGTTGAAAATCATCACAAACTTTCCGGAAAGTCTTCATTTTTTTTTCAACACTTTCTTCCAGAATGGCATATGATTCTATTTCAATCTCATCAATAGTACCTTTATAATCAGCATATAAACTGCATATTTTCACTTCATACCCATTATCTCTAAGAGCTTTTGCCTGATGATAAAAAATCCGGTCATCATTATAGCTGTGGGATGTCGTTAAAAAAAGTACTTTAGGCATTAGTCTACTCGAATCTGTACAAATATACATTAAAACAAAAAAGTGGAAATATATTTTCCACTTAATGATTATTCTGTTGTATCAGCTTACCAGCGATTATTTTATAGAAGCCGCCCAGCTCTTCTCCAAAGGAAGAAGAAAGTGGCTTAAAAAATCCAGATAGGTATTTTTTGAGAAATCAAAAACCTGGATATCGTTTGAAAGCTCTCCATTTCTCAGCTTGGTTTTAAAATCCATTAATTTTAAAGTTTTTACTTCGCCATTTTCAACAAAGCTTGCTTTCATTCTGTCAAAAAGCCCCAATTGATATTCTTCATCAATTTCTCTCATGATCTTTCCTAAAGCATCAATACTGCATCCTGAGGCCATTTCTTTTTCTTCATCAACACATACGATGATAAACTGATTTTTTTCAATTTTAAATGAAGAAGAAAGTGGTTTCCCATGAGCAGCCCATGTGGCAAGGAAATCAAACAGTTTTTCAGTAATGGCTTTCGCTTCTTTTGTTTCAAGAGGTCTTGAAGCCGGATATATAATGACTCTGTAGTCGTTGGTTTCTACAATATTAGATTCTTCAATTTTCATAACACAACTATTTATTTTTCAATATATTAAACAATCAACTCTTACCATTAATGATCATTGAATGCTTATATCATTGTAAATACAAAATTACGCAATTTTCCCGAGTTGAAGATCATTGTATTTTTTGCTCAGTACATAAAGCATCATAATGAAAACCGGAAAAATAAACGGGAAGAAAAATCTTAATGCAGCCGACTGTGGAAAGAAAAAGAACTTAATATAGACATTCACCACAAAAAGGACTGAGATCATCCTCATCCATGCATCTTTAGAACGCCAGAAAATAACCCCAATCATAATGGCTAAAGATAAAGTTACCTTTTTAAAGTAAATAATTTTGATGTAAATAATACTCAGATACTGCTTTAAACTAACGTCTACAGGATGATTGGAAATAAAAGGTCTCCTATCAATGAAGGTATCATAAAAGACATCTTCCCAACCGGGATAATGATAATATTTAATGATAGCCAGGTACATGATCAAAAGTACTGATCCCTGTGCGATATAGGAAAAATCAATTTTCTTTTCCTGAAAATAACGGAAAAAGAAAACAGCAACAATATAGGTAAGCGTAAATGTAATATAATCCGGCCGTATAAAAGTAATAGCGAACAGAAGCACAAACATGGGCCATTTATCCCAATTTTTTATTAAACCGATAATAAAGATCAGCATAAACTGGAAAATAAACATATCCGGCGTAGAAACCCTGGACATATAAGTCATTGGCGGCAATATCATAGCACCAATTGTGAGAGCTATGGCAAGCCAATATTTCTTTGGAAACAGGAGTTTTAGAATATAAAACAATAATAACCCCGAAAAAAAGTAAGATATAAGACTGGTAAACAAAACGGCCATTGGTGCTGTAAACCCAAGTTTATAAAAAAGAGTAATGACAAGAATATATCCTACTTTGATCTGAAAATAGGGCAATTGTTCTGTAAAAGATTGTGTATTTTTTACGAAATACTGCCTTGGAATGTCCCACTGCTTTATTCCGATGATGTCTGTATAATGTTCTGCAGGAGCCTCTTTTTTTATTTCCTCATATGTTAGGATTCGGACTTTATCCGGTGAATCCGGGAACTCGGAAATATACATACATCCCATATAACCCGGCATATCCCAATCATATACCCTGTTTTGATAATTCCAAAATGTAAGAAGGGCAAGTATTGAAATGATAAATAAAAAGGAGAGTCTCCATTCCAGCTTCATAAGTCTGTATAGGATTTCAATTATAAATCTTCTGCTTCAGCAAGAAGTTCTACGATATCTTTTACAGCTACTTCAGTGTTTTTGTTAAAGTGTTTTACACCATCCGTCATCATGGTATTACAGAAAGGGCATCCTGTAGCAATTACCTTAGGTTCAAAGGATAAAGCTTCTTCCGTTCTTTCAATATTGATGTCTTTATTTCCTTTTTCAGGTTCTTTAAACATCTGTGCACCTCCTGCCCCACAGCAAAGTCCGTTGGTTTTGCAGCGTTTCATTTCTACAAGCTCAGCATCAAGCTTTTCAAGAAGCATTCTTGGAGCTTCATATTCGTCGTTGGCACGTCCCAAGTAGCATGGATCATGAAAAGTAATTTTTTTCCCTTTGAATGCTCCACCTTCAATTTTCAGTCTTCCTTCTTCCATCAGAGTTTTAAGGAACTGAGTATGGTGCACAACTTCGAAGTGTCCGCCTAAGCTTGGATATTCATTTTTCAGAGTATTAAAACAGTGTGGACAGGCTGTTACGATTTTTTTAACTTCGTACGCATTCAGTACTTCAATATTCGTAAGAGCCATCATCTGGAATACGAATTCGTTTCCGGCTCTTTTTGCAGGATCTCCGGTACAGCTTTCTTCCTGTCCCAGAACAGCAAATTCAACGCCTATTTTATTTAATATCTTGCAGAATGCTTTTGTAATTTTTTTGGCACGGTCATCAAAACTTCCCGCACATCCAACCCAGAATAAAACTTCCGGGGCTTTTCCTTCGGCAGCATATTCTGCCATTGTTTTTATATTGAAATCCATTTCTTTTTCAATTTGAAAATGTGAGAATTTGGAAATTTGAAATGATATAGATCTGTATCAATTTCAAATTTTCAAATTGATTAATTATCTAGTTTTCCGATGCCCAGTTCAGACGGTCAGCCTGATTGTACTGCCAAGGAGCCGCGTTGTTTTCCACATTGGTCATCATCAGGTTCAGTTCCTGTGGAGCAGCAGACTGTTCCATCACCAGGAATCTTCTCATTTCAAAAATAATGGAAAGCGGATCAAGCAATACCGGACAAGCTTCTGTACATGCGTTACATGTGGTACAGGCCCAAAGTTCTTCTTTTGTAATATAGTCGTTCAGCAGTTTTTTACCGTCGTCAACGAATTTCCCGTTTTTATCGATATTTCTTCCTACTTCTTCCAGCCTGTCTCTGGTTTTCATCAGGATTAACCTTGGAGATAGCTTTTTGCCCGTGATATTGGCCGGACAAACGGAAGTACAGCGACCGCATTCTGTACATGAATAAGCATTCAGCAATTGTACCTGATTCAGATCGAAGATATCTTCTGCACCAAATTTAGAAGGTGCATCTGCTTCAGCACCTTCAGCCGGAGCAGCATAGGGATCTGCATTAGGATCCATCATCAATTTGATCTCTTTTGTTACGGAATCAAGATTATTGAATTTTCCTTTTTTATCAAGATTCGCATACCATGTACTTGGAAACGCAAGAATAATATGCAGGTGTTTTGAGTAATAAAGATAATTCATGAAGAAAAGAATCCCTACAAAGTGAAACCACCATGCCGCTTTCTCTGTGAACATCAAAAATCCGTTATCAAAATTAAAGATTTCCAAAAACGGAACGAATGTCATCTCACTGATCGGGAAGCTTCCATGTTCCGGAAACACACCTCTCGACTGTAAAATAAAATCTGAAGCGTTCATTTTAAAGAAAGCCATCATCAAGGCAAATTCAATGATAAGAATCCAGTTGGCATCTTGTTTTGGCCAACCGAAAAGTTCTTTCATCGTCAATCTCTTCACTCCGTAAAAATTTCTACGAATAAAGAAAATGACAACCCCAACCACTACTAAAAGTGCTAAAACTTCTAATGTTGCTGTAAAGAAATTATAAAATGTATGCCCAAAAATGCTTGATAAAAAACGGTGTGTACCAAATATTCCATCAACAACAATTTCTATTAATTCAATATTAATGATAACAAAACCAACATAGACAAAAACGTGCAAAACACCTGCAACAGGACGTGCTGTCATTTTACTCTGTCCCATGGCCACACGAGCCATCGTTTCCCAGCGTTCTCCTTTTCTGTCGTTTCTATTGATTTCGTGACCTAACCTGATGTTTCTATAGATTTTCTGGAGGCTTTTGGCAAACAGCCCAAATCCCGCCACTAATAAAATCAGGAAAATAATGTTATCGATGTACTGCATAAGGCGTATTAGTCTTTATTATTTTTACCGAAAACCGAGAAGTTGATATATCTTTTCGGGTTCGCTTTCATATCTTCGATTAATGAATTTAAGTTAGTAGAAGCGGAATTCAGATTGTTATAAAGCTGATCATCCTTCATCAGTTTACCTAAACTTCCTTCTCCTTTGTCTATACCCCCAATCACCTGATTCAATTTTCCTACGGTAGCATCTAAGTTGGCAATTGTTGAATTCAACTGCTTAGTATCAATGCTCTGCGCCAGATTACCATATTTATCCAAAGTCACTTTCCCACTCTGCATGGTAAGACTTGCTTCATCCAGCACCTTTTGCAGTTTTGGATCATTGTGCCCAACCAGGTTGTTTACACTTCCGGCAGTGGTCTGTAATGCGCCTACTGTTTTATTAAGGTTAGCCAATAGCGCTTTTATTTCTGCTCTGTTTTGAGTATCAAAAATCTGGTTGGCATTAGCCATTAAGGAGTCTACTCTATGCAGAACTACCTGTAGCTGGTCTTTTACAGGACCTACCTGAGAAGAAAGGCTTCCCAACGTCCCCAGTTTAAAAGCTCCTTTCAGGGTATCACCGTCCTTTGCAGTCGGGCCTCCATACATAAGGTTTACTCTCATTTCTTTTCCGGACATTAAGCCTGGCTCAAAGATTTCCAGTGATGAATTTTTTGAAAATTCAAATTTGTTATCAATGGTCACTTTTACAACGAAATTAATTTTCCCGTCTTTTGAGGTTAAAGGAATAATCTTATCTACCTGGCCCACTTTCAGACCATTAATAGAGACTGCCGAAGACTGTGCTAGACCTTCCACATTGTCATATTTTGCGTAAAATATATTGTCGGTAGTAAAAAGGCTTTTCCCTTTCATAAACTGAAACAACACCACAAAGCCTACGATAGCTAGAAGTGCAATCACACCAGCTTTTAATTCTTTACTGAACTTCACTTGCTAATTTTTTTCTAATAAGCAAATATAATACATTTTAAATAAATCTTTTCCTTTATTGTTCTGCGATAAATACAAAAAAAAGCGACAATTTTTTTGTCGCTTTTTATATTATAGAAATGAATTTCTTATTGCTGCTGATTCCCCAGCTTGTTCCAGATCTCGATTCTGTAATCTTCGATATCTGCATTGTCCTGAAGGCTCTTCATCCAGGCCTGTCCGAACATTCCTGCACTTCTCTGAGTAAGAGATTCTGTAAATTGTTTAAGATCTCCTGGCTGTTTGTTTACTGTTTCTGATTTTTTGATCAAAACATATACCCCTGTTCCACCTTCAACCGGATTGGAAAGTTTACCTTTTGCAACACCAAATGCGGCACCGGCAACTTTAGGTTCCATAGCACCAGCTACTGAAGGATTCAACAGGTTCACCTGAGCTGATTGTTTTGGAGCTGCAAACAATTTAGCAATCTGATCTAAGCTGGAAGCTTTTGCTGCTGCAATTTTATCAGAAATTTGTTTTGCCGCCAATTTATTTTTAACGATAACTTCAATCTGGTCTCTTACCGATTCAGGATCAGCAAGACCTGCATCTTGTTTTCCGTTCAGATAAACTACAATTTTATCACCTGTTCCGTCTACTGTAAATAATTCAGTGTCTCCTTTTGTTCTTTTCTTATCAAAAGCCCAGGTAAGGATTTCTGCATCTTTTTCAGTACCTAAGCCCTGAAGCTGGCCTTCAAATCTTTTGGCCGCTTTTGGATTAGAAAACTGGTAATTAGCTTTTTTAGCAATATTCACGAAATCGTTGAAAGATTTCCCCTGAACCTGCTGGATGAATTTTCTAGATTTTTTATCTGTTTCAGCCTCAGTAGCATCTGAAGGCTTAACTGCTTTCACAAGGTTTGCAACCTTATAACCCATTGATCCCGTTTTTTTATCTTCAATATTGATGATATGATAACCAAACTGAGTTTCTACTACCCCTGTAGCTCCTTTAGGATTGTTCGCAAGGTAAGTAAGGAATTCAGGAACGAAAGGCGTTTCCGGAGTTGTCCATCCAAGGCTACCACCCTGAGCGGCAGAATTCGGATCATTGGAAAGCTTAAGGAACTCTGTAAATTTAGCAGGAGCAGCTTTTACAATAGCACCGATAGAATCTGCCAATTTCTTAGCCTGCTCTTTGGTTCTTGTTACTCCTTCACCTGCAGGACTTCCTTTGAATGCAATAAGGATGTGTCTTGATAAAGTAGAATCTGAAGGTCTTTTACCTACAAGCTTAGATACTACATAAACATCCTGCTCTTTATAAGGACCAAAAGTCTGACCTACTGCTGCTGAAGTGATCTGATCTTTGATAGTAGGAGGCAATTGAGTAGGATTCACATACTGAGGGTTGAATGGCGCATCAGAGTTTGCCGTTACAAACATAGAATCGTTTTTAGTATTCTGGAAGTTTTCTGTACCTCCGCTTGCATCTGTACCGCCTGAATATAATTTTGTAATTTCTTTCAAGGCTGCGGCATCATCTGCTGCACTAGGTTTAGATGGGAAAAATACGATACCGATATTTCTGCTTGGCTCAGCTTTGAACATTACAGGGTGCTGCTTGATGTAATCAGCAAGATCTTGTGTTGTAACATTGATCTTTGTTTTCTGAAGATATGCTGCATAATCTACTTTTACAAAGTCGATATCTGCAAGCTGATCTCTCTGTTTCATCAGTTCTTCAGCTTCTTTCTTACCTGTAGTGATACCTGCTGAAAGATTAGTAAACACCTGTCTTGCCATTAGTCTGTACTCAATTGTCTTTCTTGTTTTCAACCATTGAGTATATCCCTGAGGATTGGTGTTTTGTAATGTTTCAATTTCTTTTTTAAGCTCTTGAGTTTTAAAATTACCTTTCTCATCAAAGAACTGTTGATTCTGAGCAAACATCTGATCGTACTGGATCTGATTCCAGAAATAATCATCAGTCATTTCAAAGCCTAGTTTCTCAAACTGCTGTTTGATAAGTTTGGATTGTACAAGTAACTGCCAAGCCTGCTCTTCAAGACCGTTTTTCGGACGACCTTGCTGTTCAGCCTGCTGCTGCAGCACGAAAAGCTGATCATTGAACTCTTCGCGGGTGATTTTCTCACCGTTTACTTTTCCTAAAACGTCAGGATTCTTACCAAAAACCTTGTCGATACTATCGGGGTTCACCAGGAACGCCAAAAGCGCTAAGGCTATTACTCCCATTAAAAGCCAAGGCTTACTCCTAATCTGTCCTAAAATTGCCATTTTATAAATTATAGTTTTTTATCAGTTTGCGAAAATACACATTTTTAAGAAATTACAGAAACAGAACTGCTTTATTTTGATTTTAAATGCAAAGATTATCCAAAAAAGGAAATTTTGACCGTATTTTTAACTAAAAAACAAATGGCATAAGTATTGTGCATTTTTAGAATATTATAATATGCCACACGTTTTCAGAGCATATTGTAAAAAATCCCTTTAACGACAAAAAACGAAAATGACAATTTGTCATTCGATTGACTATGACAGAATTTGAAGATATTAGTTTAGAAGAAATGATCAGCGACGGATTTGATATCGTAACTGAAGAAATCAATCTTTCCGACTTCGCAGAGACTGATAAAAATTCCGAACAGAAAATATTCCCGATACTTCCCGTAAGAAATATGGTAATGTTCCCTAATGTGGTAATTCCCATTACTGCCGGAAGAAAAACCTCTATACAGCTTCTTGAGGAAGCACAGAAGAACGGAGATTTCATTGGAATTGTAAGCCAGAAAAATTCGGATATGGAGCAGCCTTCCGAAAAAGATATTTATACAACCGGAACCTTGGCCAAGATCATTAAGATCATTAAGCTTCCGGAAGGCAATATTACTGCTATAACTAAGGGCTTTCACCGATTTAAGATTAAAAAAATCATTGAAAAACAGCCTTATTTCAGGGCAGAAATATCAAAATTAAAAGATACCCGACCTAAAAATCAGGATGAATACGAGGCATTACTGGAAAATATTAAAGATCTTGCTTTAAAGATTATAGAGCTGGATCCGAATATTCCCAATGCCGCCAACTTTGCGATCAAAAATATTAATAATAATGATGATCTTCTGAATTTCATCTGTACCAATGCTAATTTTTCTTCCATTGCAAAGCAAAAGCTTCTTGAAGAGAAAAACCTGATGACAAGAGCGAATCAATGCTACGAAATGATGCACGAGGACTTCAGAAAGCTGGAACTGAGAAATCAGATTCATCAGAAGACCTCAAAAGATCTTGACAAACAGCAGAGAGAGTATTTTCTGAACCAACAGATCAGAACCATCCAGGAAGAACTGGGCGGAGGACCTGAAAGTGATGTTGAAGATCTTCTTGCCAAGGCTAAGACCAAAAAATGGAGCAGGGAAGTAGAGGAACATTTCCAGAAGGAAATCAGCAGGCTTCAGCGTCAGAATCCTAACTCTCCGGATTATAACGTACAGCGAAACTATCTGGATTTTTTCACCGATCTTCCCTGGGACACCTATACAAAAGACATTTTTGATATTGAAAAAGCTGAAAAAGTACTTGATAAAGCACACTTTGGACTGGAAGATATCAAAAAAAGAATACTCGAGCACATGGCTGTTTTGAAATTAAAAAACAACATGAAGTCTCCTATCCTATTATTGGTAGGGCCTCCGGGGGTTGGAAAAACTTCTTTAGGAAAGTCTATTGCTGATGCGTTAGGAAGGAAATATGTAAGATTATCATTAGGGGGGCTTCATGACGAAAGTGAAATCCGCGGACACAGGAAAACGTATATCGGCGCCATGGCGGGAAGGATTTTACAGTCTATCAAAAAATCCGGCACTTCTAACCCGGTAATTGTTCTTGATGAGATTGATAAAATCGGACAGGGTCTTCATGGAGATCCAAGCTCAGCACTACTGGAAGTTCTTGATCCTGAACAAAATAAATCATTTTATGATAATTTCCTGGAGATGGGCTACGACCTGTCAAAAGTGATGTTCATTGCTACGGCCAACTCACTTTCAACAATTCAGACTCCTCTTTTAGACAGAACGGAGATCATACAGATTGCCGGTTATACTTTGGAGGAAAAGATTGAAATTGCCAAAAGACATTTAATCAAGAAACAACAGGAGGAAAATGGCCTGGATGCAAAATCATTCAAACTTGGGAACGCAGAACTTAAGCATATCGTAGAAGCGCATACTTCTGAAAGCGGTGTAAGAACACTGGAGAAAAGAATTGCTGCCGTTGCAAGATGGGTAGCGCTACAGACTGCTCTGGTAAAAGAATACGATCCGAAAATTTCAGTTGAAAAAGTAGATGAAATCCTTGGAGTTCCAAGACCCAAAAGCTTATCTGAAATAACCGGAGTTCCGGGTGTTGTAACAGGTCTTGCCTGGACAAGCGTAGGAGGTGATATCCTTTATATTGAAAGTATCCTCAGCAATGGTAAAGGAACATTAACGATGACCGGAAACCTGGGAACGGTAATGAAAGAATCCGCCACTATTGCCCTTGAATATATTAAAGCCAAGCATGACGAACTGGGAATTCCCCAGGAAGATCTGGATAAGAAAAATATTCACGTACACGTTCCTGAAGGAGCAACTCCTAAGGACGGGCCCTCTGCAGGTATCGCCATGCTGACTTCAATGGTTTCATCTTTTAAAAACAAGAAGGTAAAACCTCACCTTGCCATGACGGGAGAAATTACATTAAGAGGAAAAGTACTTCCTGTAGGAGGAATCAAAGAAAAGCTACTTGCAGCAACAAGAGCAGGCATTAAAGACGTTATTCTTTGTGAAGCCAACAAAAAAGATGTGGAAGAGATCAAAAAAGATTACCTGAAGAATCTGAGGGTACATTACGTCAACAGAATGGAGGAAGTCATTGACATCGCCATTGAAGAGTAAAAACAACTTAACATATTAACTTCTCAATAAGGAACACGTTCTGAGATTCAGGGCGTGTTTCTGTTTTTAGGGATAAAAAGCATAATTCAACTGATTGGGTGGAATAAAATTTGCTGCAATAAAGAAAATCCTGAAGGATTGAATAAAAAATTTTTCAATTCAGAAGCGTTTTCTTATTTTTATCCATACTCCAGATTTTTAAATTATGAATTTTCTTAGACTTCCTTTCCTTGTCAAGCTTACGCTTGTAGTGGTTTCCATTATTGGTCTTGGCTATCTTCTGGCATTAGGGCAGAGTATTTTGGCTCCGTTTTTCCTGGCATTCCTTATGGCGATGCTGTTTTTGCCGGCGGCAACATTTATGGAAAGAAGGCTAAGATTTCCGAGATCAATGTCCACAATGACTTCAGTGTTCATTATGTTGATGATTTTAAGCGGTATTATTTACTTCTTTACCAATCAGTTATCTGATTTCAGCAAGGATCTTCCCCATCTCAGGGAGCAGTTTACCACCGTTTTTAGTGGTTTACAGCACTGGATTTCCAAAACATTCAATGTGAAGGTGGATGAGCAGGTAGATTATATCAATCAGGGATTAAATAAACTTCTGTCTTCTTCAGCGGCTATTTTAGGTTTTACCTTCGGAATTTTCTCAACAGGATTTGGATTTATTATCTTTTTTACCCTGTTTTTTATCTTTATTTTAAATTACAGAAGGCTTTTAAATAATTTCATCGTTACGGTTTTCAACGAAAGACATAAAGCAAGCGTGCAGGAGGCTGTGAACGAGATTAGGATCATGACCAAGAAATATATCTTCGGACTTTTTCTTCAGGTGATTATCGTGTCTGTTCTTACATCCATCCTTCTTACAGTTCTGGGCGTGAAATATGCGATTCTTTTAGGGGTTTTGACGGGATTATTAAACGTTATTCCGTATCTGGGAATCTTCATTTCTCTGTTAATTTCCTGTTTTATAGCTTTTGCCACTTCTACTCCTTCCACATGTATTTATGTCGCTTTAGGATATATTGGCATTCATGCTGTAGATGGTAATATTATACTGCCATTTGTGGTAGGCTCCAAAGTAAAGATCAATGCCTTATTTTCTTTTATCGGTATTCTTTTGGGAGAACATCTCTGGGGAATTGCAGGAATGTTCCTGTGCATACCAGCGATTGCTATTATAAAAATTATCTGTGAAAGAGTGGATGATCTTAAACCCTGGGGAAGATTGCTTGGGGAAGAACCCAAACCTTATAAGAAGAAAAAGAGTTACAAGATTTCCAAGAATATTACGTTGAAGGAAATGGACTAGAATATAGTAATGTGTAATGGCAATGAGTAATAATTGACCTACTCCTAACTTAAAATATTTAAATCTTAAACTTTAATAAAAAAGACTGCCTTTCAAGACAGTCTTTCTATTTTATTATGGAAGAGCACAATAAGGACTCATCCCGTTTGGACAGATTTCCGTACAAAGAATATAGCCTTGAGTGTCCGGGCAGTACCCATAATCCGGTGTTGGTGGCGTTCCCCCACCGCCTAAGCAAGGGTCACCAGGCGGAATTTTACAAGGACATCCTATAGGTCCGATATCACATTTTTCAATACCTCCTCCGCCTTGGATTTCTCTTAAATCCGTACGGTTTAATTTTTTAAGATTTTTTAGCATGATGTATTAGTTTAATTGCCTTCCGAAGATATACAATAAAAATTATACAAAATCACTAATTAACGTACATTAACAATGATTTTATATTTTATGCTAAATAAAAACCACAATATCTAATTTTTATTTTACATTTGATAGTAAATCATCAATCATGAAAATAATAAAATTTATCTTATGCTTACTTTTCGGACTCATGTTTATTAATGCCGGATTAAACAAATTTTTTAATTATATGCCCATGGAAAAACCCACTCCGGAGCAGATGAAACTTTTCGCAGCTTTTGGAGAAATCAGCTGGCTGATGCCTTTGGTGGGTATCGTAGAGATCATTGGCGGATTGTTATTCATTTTTCCAAAAACAAGAGCGTTGGGGGCTATTGTTATATTACCTGTGATGGTAGGAATCGTTACCCACGTTTTCACTATGGACAAATCTCCAATGGGAATGGGTATTGCCGGAGTAATGTTCCTGATCAACCTTTGGATACTTATTGACAACAAAGAAAAATATAAACATTTAGTTTCTTAAGATTGCAGGTAATAGGTTACAGATGGCAGTACCAGTAAACTTCAGATGAGTCTATTGTTGCTTTTCACTACCTGTAACCTATTATCTGCTACCTGCTACCTGTTACCTATACGAAAGCACTGAAGCCTGTAATCGATCGTCCTACGATGAGCGAATTGATTTCTTTTGTTCCTTCATAAGAATAGATTGCTTCTGCATCGGCAACAAATCTGGCGACATCGTATTCCAGCAGAATTCCGTTGCCTCCCATTACTTCCCTTGCCCTGGAAACAATATCTCTTGTTCTGAGTGTACAGAAAACTTTCGCTAAAGAGGCGTGTTCATCTTTTAAAATTCCTTCATCCTGCATTTCAGATAACCTGAAAACCATGGTCTGCATTGCCGTAAGATTAGACAACATTTCTACCAGGTGCCCCTGAATCATCTGGAACGAGGCGATAGGTTTTCCAAACTGTTCTCTTTTTCTGGTATAATCCAGAGCACTTTCGTAGGCACCTCGTGCGCAGCCTGTGGCCATCCAGGCTACTCCTGCCCGGGTCATTCTCAGTACTTTTCCGGTATCTTTAAAGGAATTGGCATTCTGCAAACGGTTTTCTTCGGTTACAAGGCAGTCTTTTAAGGTGATTAATCCGTTCTGGACAATTCTTAAAGCCATTTTTCCTTTGATCTTCTCTACAGAAAATCCCGGATTATCTTTTTCTACAATAAACCCTTTCACTTCTCCGCTGTCCAGGTCTCTTGCCCAGATAATGATCAGATCAGCAAAAGTAGCATTACCGATCCATTTTTTCTGGCCGTTAAGAACCCAGCCTTCCGGTGTTTTTTTGCAGTTTACGGTAAGTCCGCCTGCCGCTCCGGAACCTACTTCCGGCTCTGTAAGCCCGAAAGCGCCTATTTTTTCAAATTTCTGCATCTGTGGAAGCCACTTTTGTTTCTGCTCTTCAGACCCGCAGATATAAATAGAGCCCATTGCCAATCCAGATTGTACTCCAAAGAATGTAGCAATAGAAGCATCCACTCTTGCCATTTCCATCGCAATAACCCCTTCCATCAGGAAAGGCATTCCCGGACAGCCATATCCTTCATAGGTAACTCCGCAGATATCCAGTTTCTGGAATTTCGGGATCAGTTCAAAAGGAAATTCGTCTCTGAGCCAGTAATGATTCACCAGAGGTTTGACTTCTTTTTCCATGAATGCTCTTACTTTCAGCTGAATTTCGCGCTGTTCCGGAGTAAGCGTGTGGTAGATGTCATAAAAATCTCCGTCAATGGGCGGAAGTTCTTTCTTTTTCTTTTCCGGATCAAGCATTTTCATAAGTCCGGAAAGCTGTTTATCATCCAATTTTGAAAAATTATGCATCAGTTTTGGCAGATCCACTTTTTGGGAAATGGCACTCAGCTGATCAAAATCTATGGATGTAAATAAGTTTATTGCGTTTCTGATTTTGGAAAAGGTATTTGACATAATGATAGATTGTAGTTTTGGTTTGTAAAAGATAAGCAAAAATTGCTCCGAAAGTAGTGGCCAGAGCTCAATACTATTTTACAAAATACTTGATTTCAGTCAATTAAAATATCATATTCTGTTTACAAGCTATTTACTTTTGATTTTCAAGCGTTACAAAAGATCCTGACTGAACTTTGACTTCAGGAAAACAATAAAAATCAACGCTATGAAAACCACTTACCTTAAATTATCTCTATCTGCTGTTCTTTTATTAGGCATTTATTCATGCAAAAAGAGCGAAGTTGCCGAAACAGATCTTAATGCTTATGCCACTTCAGACTCTGCAGCAGCTGTTGTATCAGACAGCATCTCATCTGTTGCAGATATGAAGGTAAAAGATAAACAGTTCATCAAGACTGCAGATGTGAGTATGGAAGTAAAAGATGTGTATAATGCAACCATCGCTATTGAAAAATCAGTACAGGAGCTTGGCGGGTTTGTTACCACTAGTAATCTCCAAAGTAATGTGGTGTCTGAAAATACCTACAATACATCCAATGAAGAGGCTATGCTGGTAAAAAAATATCAGACTGAGAACAGAATGCAGGTACGCATTCCTACTGAAAAGCTTGGTGAACTTTTAACAGCCATCAATACCAATAAATTATTTCTTAATTCAAGATCCATCAATGCGGAAGATGTAACGGCCAATATCAAATATTCCGAACTGGAAGGAAAAAGAAATCAAAAGACTTCTGAGAATATCAGTAAGCTTAAAACAAATAAAGATAAAGTAACGCTGGACAATGAGAATATATCTGAAGGGAATCTTCAAAAGCTGCAAAGCATGAATATGACAGACGATCTTAAATACAGCACCATAGACATCTATATCAAAGAGCCGAAATTGCGCATTGCCGAAATTGCAGTGACCAACACAACAAGCATTGACAATAAGTATAAATATAATTTCATCTATGATGCTAAAGATGGTTTCGTGTACGGCTTCTATCTGATTCAGAGAATTATAGTAGCTCTTATCAATATCTGGCCAATTTTATTAATTGCAGCAGCTATAATTTATTTTTTAAGAAAAAGAAAAGTTTGGAAAAAATCCTGAAAGAAATGGAAGAATAACATGCAAAACTCTTGTCACGAAACACTTTTTATAACACCTGAAACTTACTCTGAGGTGTTGTTCTTTAAAAAATCATTATTTCTCATCTTCAAATTTATCTGAGGTTTTATTTTTCCGTAAATTTGCAAATCAGAAATAAATCATTATGAATTATGAGCTACTTTCATCCGATATATGATTTTCTGAATGATAAAAATTCTGTATATGCTATCAAAAATAAATCCAACACAAACCAACAGCTGGAAAGCACTTGACGAACACTTCGGTGGAAATGATTTTGATCTTAGAACCCTTTTCCAATATAACCCGAACCGTTTTAACGAATTTTCCCTCCAAAAGGACAACTACCTTTTTGATTATTCTAAAAACTTAATTGATTCAAAAACAAAAGATCTTTTATTGCAGTTGGCTGAAGAAAGCCAGTTAAAAGATGCTATTTCCAGAATGTTCTCAGGAGATAAAATCAATGAAACAGAAGGAAGAGCTGTATTGCACACCGCTTTAAGAGATTTTTCTGACCGTGAAATTATTGTGGATGGCGAAAACATCAAGCCACAAATCAAGAGCGTTCTTGAGCATATGAAGTCTTTTTCCGAAAAAATTATTTCAGGAGCGCATAAAGGTTTCAGTGGAAAAGAGATCACAGATGTAGTAAACATCGGGATTGGAGGATCAGATTTAGGCCCTGTGATGGTTTGTTCGGCTTTAAAGCATTTTAAAACAAGATTAAACGTTCATTTTGTTTCCAATGTGGACGGAAATCATATTGCAGAAGTGGTGAAAGATTTAAATCCTGAAACTACTTTATTCATCATTGCTTCCAAGACATTTACGACTCAGGAAACAATGACGAATGCCAATTCAGCTAAAGACTGGTTCCTGAAAGCAGGAAAACAGGAAGATGTAGCGAAGCATTTTGTTGCTTTATCTACTAATATTGAAGAAGTTAAGAAGTTCGGAATCGCAGAAGAAAATATTTTTGAGTTCTGGGATTGGGTAGGCGGAAGATATTCTCTTTGGAGTGCAATCGGATTAAGTATCGTACTTTCTGTAGGATATGAAAACTTCGAACAGCTTTTAAGAGGAGCCTTTGATACGGACCAGCACTTCCAGACTGCAGATTTCTCTGAAAACGTTCCTGTATTAATGGGACTTTTGGGAATCTGGTACCGTAACTTCTATGCAGCCACTACTTATGCCATCTTACCTTATTCTCAGTATCTGGACAGATTTGCAGCTTATCTTCAGCAGGGAGATATGGAAAGTAACGGAAAATGCGTAGACAGAAATGGAGAATTCGTAGAATATGAAACAGGACCAATCATCTGGGGAGAGCCAGGGACAAACGGTCAGCACGCATTTTATCAATTGATCCACCAGGGAACTGAGCTGATTCCGGCAGACTTTATCGCCTATGCAAAAAGCCCGAACCAGGTTTCTGATCATCAGGATAAATTATTAGCCAACTTTTTTGCTCAGACTGAAGCACTTGCCTTCGGAAAACTGGAAGAAGAAGTGGAGGAAGAACTTAGAAATGCAGGGAAATCTGATGAAGAAATAGACCGGCTGATCAATTTCAAGGTCTTCCACGGAAACACCCCTACCAACTCTATCTTATTCAAGGAATTAACTCCTTTTTCATTGGGCCAGCTGATTGCTTTATATGAACATAAAATTTTTGTTCAGGGAGTGATCTGGAATATTTTCAGCTTTGACCAGTTTGGAGTGGAACTAGGAAAAGTATTAGCCAATAAAATCCTTCCTGAGCTTGAAAACAATGAGGCAATAAACTCTCATGACAGCTCTACCAATGGATTGATCAATTACTATAAGGAAAATAAATAGTAAGTAAAAAGAAAGTAAAAGTAAATCTATAAAGTAAAAAAGTAAAAATGGCAGAAATTCTTGACGGACTTAAAGTATCCAAGGAAATTAAAGCGGAGATCAAGGTTGAGGTAGAAAAGATTCTCGCAAGCAAAAGAAGAGCTCCCCATTTGGTGGCTATTCTTGTAGGAAATAATGGAGCAAGCAAGGCCTATGTAAACTCTAAAGTGAAAGACTGTGAGGAAGTAGGATTTCAATCCAGCTTAATCAAATTTCCAAGCACAGTTTCTGAATCTGAGCTATTGGAAAAAATTGACGAGCTTAATAAATCTAAAGCAGTAGACGGGTTTATCGTTCAGCTGCCTTTACCGGATCAGATTGATCAGGAAAAAATCATCAATGCTATTGATCCCAGAAAAGATGTGGATGGTTTCCACCCTGAAAATTTCGGAAAAATGGCTCTTGAAATGGACACTTTTTTACCGGCAACTCCTTTCGGTATTTTAACATTACTGGAAAGATATAATATTGAAACGAAAGGGAAAGACTGTGTAATTATCGGAAGAAGTAAAATTGTAGGAAGACCAATGAGTATTTTGATGGGAAGAAAAGATTTCCCTGGAAACTCTACCGTTACCCTTACACACTCATACACGAAAGATATTGAAGAATATACAAGAAAAGCAGACATCGTAATTACCGCTTTGGGAGATCCTCATTTCTTAAAAGGAGATATGATTAAAGAAGGAGCAGTAATCGTTGATGTAGGTATTACAAGAGTAGACAACGACTCTCCGAAAGGCTACTACCTTGCAGGTGATGTAGATTTTGAAAGCTGTGCTGCAAAAGCCAGCTGGATCACTCCGGTACCTGGAGGAGTAGGCCCAATGACAAGAGCAATGTTGATGAAAAATACCATCATTGCTTACAAAACTTCGGTCTATAACGACTAATTTTAAAATGAACAAAGAAGAAGATATTTTATTAAAAGAAGGTAAAATGCTCCCGGTGATGGAGCATTTTTACACTTTACAGGGAGAAGGAGCACATACCGGAAAAGCCGCCTATTTTATCAGGCTGGGAGGTTGCGATGTAGGATGTCACTGGTGTGACGTAAAAGAAAGCTGGGACCCGAAACTCCATCCCCTTATGAATGCGGAAGAAATTGCAGAAACCGCTGCAAAACACTGTAAAACAATTGTACTGACCGGCGGCGAGCCTTTAATGTGGAACCTGGATGTGTTGACATCCAAGCTGAAGGAGCTGGGCTGTACCATTCATATCGAAACTTCAGGGGCCTACCCTATGAGCGGCCATCTGGACTGGATTACGCTTTCACCAAAGAAAACCGGACTGCCTAAAGACGAGATTTACCAAAAGGCGCATGAGCTTAAGGTGATCATCTTCAATCAACATGATTTCACATTTGCTCAGGAACAGGCAGCAAAAGTTTCTGAAAACTGTAAGCTTTATCTGCAGAGTGAATGGAGCAAAAGAAATGACATGTACCCTAAGATCACTGATTTCATCCTGGAAAACCCGGAATGGCAGGCTTCTGTTCAGACTCACAAATATCTGAATATCCCGTAAAAAAGTGTAAATTAGCTGGGCTTATACGGTAAATACGATAGATGCAGAGAATTCGATACTCCAGATACCTGAAATCGATTATTATGTTGCTTGACCTCATGGTTATTGCATCTGTCTTCATATTCTTTTTTATAAGCAGAAACGAAAGTTTAAAATACAATAAAGAAACCTGGTATCAGAACATTTTTTCTCTGATTCTGTTGTTTTTGTTCTGGGTGCTTCTGAGCGGCAGGACAAAAATATACAATATTCCGAGAAACCTTACCTATACCCTGTTTCTTGAACGCCTCTTAATCCATTTCCTTTTTTTTATACTTGGCGTTCTGCTTATAGGAAAAGTAAGTAACAACGTATTTTTCAATTCGGATATTTACTGGCTTTCACTTTATCTTTTTATATCCATCTTCCTGGCAAAATCATTAGTCTATTTTGCAATCAAGTACCTGCGATCCCTTGGAGCTAATTACAGGAACGTGATGTTTTTGGGTGACAGCCATTCTACAGAGATTCTTAAGAATATCTTTACCGACCGTAAAGATTATGGATACAGGATATTTGAATACGGGAATGCTGAGATCAATATCAACGAACTGGTCATTTTCTGGAAAAAGAATGGAATCCATACCTTGTTTTTATCAATGGAAAACTCTTATGATGAAAATTTGGAAAATGAAATTTTCAGACTGGCAGAAGATAATAAGATTCATATCTCACTCATTCCAAGTATCACACAAAGCGATTTTTTCCTTTATGACCTTGGATATATACAGACTCAGCCGGTACTGAACCAGGCCAGATACCCGCTGGATTATTATTCTAATTTCCTGATGAAAAGAACATTTGATATTTTCTTTTCTATCATTATACTGCTTTTCATCTGCTCATGGGTATTTCCAATCATTGCGATTTTAATCAAAGCCACTTCCAAAGGCCCTGTTTTTTTCCTTCAGAAAAGATATGGTTTCCATGAAGGGGTTTTTAATTGTATCAAATTCAGAACAATGGTTGTTAATGATGAATCCACCACCAAGACCACTTCCGTCAATGATTCCAGAATTACCAGAGTGGGTAGATTTTTAAGAAAAACCAGCCTTGATGAACTTCCGCAATTCATTAATGTATTGAAAGGAGAAATGTCTGTAGTAGGTCCGCGTCCTCATATGCTGTCTGTAGACAATTATTACAAACCAAAAATCGGAAGGTACAGCTTGAGAAGCATGGTTAACCCTGGCATTACGGGCTTAGCACAGGTAAACGGACTGCGTGGTGACTTCGGGGATGTGGAAGTAGAGATGCAAAAAAGAGTTCTGGCCGATGCTTTTTACGTAAGAAACTGGAGTTTTGTCCTTGATCTGGTTATTATTTTAAAAACCGTTTTATTGGTCATAGGAGGAGATAAAAATGCAAAATAAAGAAAGAAACAAGGTAAATAACGAAAATAATTTTAACACAAAACCAGGCTTTAGTCTTATCCGGGACTCTAGTCCAATTAAATAAAAAAGTCTAATTTAGCAGTATGTTAAAAAAGTTTTTCACAGCCATAGGGGAATACATTATCCTTTTGGGAAAATCCCTGCAGAAACCTCAGAAAATGAGGGTTTTCTGGAAGCTGTTCATGAGAGAAATTAATGATTTGGGAGTAAATTCTTTCGGGCTTGTAGTCTTCACATCGATCTTCGTGGGGGCTGTAGTTGCTATTCAGATGTTCAATAACTTTGATGCTTCTTCATTTCCCATACCAACTTCATTTGTAGGATATGCTACGAAAGCGGTTCTGGTGTTGGAATTCGCGCCTACAATTATCAGCTTGATTCTGGCAGGTAAAGTAGGTTCATATATTGCTTCCAGTATTGGAACAATGAGGGTTTCCGAACAGATTGATGCATTGGACATTATGGGAGTAAACTCACCCAATTTTCTGATACTTCCTAAAATCATCGCCTGTATGCTTTTTAATCCTCTTCTTATTGCCATCAGTATTGTATTTGGTATTGGCGGAGGCTATATTGCCGGGATTTTAACAGGAAACTGGACAGAAAACGATTATATTGTTGGTATTCAAATGTATATGCCTAATTTGTTTATTTATTATGCATTTGCCAAAACAACCGTTTTCGCTTTTATTATTGCCACAGTTCCTTCTTACTTCGGATATTTTGTAAAAGGCGGATCGCTGGAAGTAGGTAGAGCCAGTACGCAGGCAGTAGTATGGACAATGGTGTTCATTATCATTTCCGAATTAATTTTAACCCAATTAATATTAAGCTGATGATTGAGGTAAAAGATCTTAAGAAAAGTTTTGGTGATGTTGAAGTGCTTAAGGGAATTTCAACTTCATTTGATAAAGGAAAAGTAAACTTAATCATTGGGCAGAGTGGTTCCGGTAAAACCGTTTTTTTAAAAAGTTTATTGAATGTTTATATGCCGTCTTCCGGAGAAATCCTGTTTGATGGTAAGGATATAAATACCATGACCCGGGATGAGAAACAGCATCTCCGTTCAGAAATCGGAACTGTATTTCAGGGAAGTGCCTTATTTGACTCCTTGACAGTGGAAGAGAATATCATGTTCCCGCTTGATATGTTTACCAATCTTACGTACAGAGAAAAAAAGAAAAGGGTTTTTGAAGTAATAGGAAGAGTACACCTTGATAAGGCCGACAAAAAATATCCCTCCGAGATTTCCGGGGGTATGCAGAAAAGGGTTGCTATTGCAAGAGCCATCGTAAATAATCCCAAATACCTGTTTTGTGACGAGCCCAATTCAGGACTCGATCCGTATACTTCAAAGGTGATTGACGACCTTCTTTACGAAATCACAAAAGAATACAATACTACAACCATCGTTAATACCCACGACATGAATTCTGTAATGACTATTGGCGAGAAAATTGTATACCTACGATTGGGAATCAAAGAATGGGAAGGCAATAAAGACATTCTGATTACTGCAGGCAATAAAAATCTGATCGATTTCGTTTATTCTTCAGAACTGTTTAAAGAGCTGAGAGAATATTTACTTGAGAATGATAAAACGATTGAAACTACAAATACAAAAATAGAAGATAATGAAAAAGGTACTTAGTATAGCGTTATTAGGGTTTTCAATGTGGGCTTCTGCACAGATTTCACTGGCAGGTAAAGCGAACTTAATTTTTCCAACAGGCTCACCTTCATGGTCCAATATTAAAGGGACAGTAAATGATGCCATTGATGGAACAGGTAAAAATAATGTAGGTTTCAATGTTGGGCTTTCACTGAAAGTAGGGCTTCCTACTTCATTATTTGTGATGCCGGAAATCTATTATACTCACTTCAAAAATGAGTTTACTACAGAAAATACTACTTTTGATGTAAAAAGCAACCGTATTGATGTTCCTGTTCTTTTGGGATACAACCTTTTAGGAAATATGCTGGGCGTTTTTGTAGGACCCGTTGGAAGTTTTAACTTAAACAAAGACAATACTTACAATGACTTCAAAGAGAATGCTAAAAATGACTTTACAGTAGGCTACCAGTTTGGTGCACAGCTCGAAATCAAAAAGCTTATTGTCAATGCAAGATATGAAGGTGCTTTCAGTAAAGATGAAAGAAATTTCATTAATAAAGTTTCCGGTTCAGAAATCAGATATGATAACAGACCTAACCTGTTTATGGTAGGTTTAGGATATAAATTCTAATTTAACATCGAAAATAACAACTTTAACCCCTCAGATTAAATTTGAGGGGTTTTATTTTGATCTTCAAGTTCAGCCTGGCGTTTTGCAATTTCTGCTGCCTGTTTTTCAAGCTCTTCTTTGTCTTTCTGCAGCTGTTTGAATTCTTTTTTCTTCTGTTCTGCCTTTATAGCACTTCCCTTACTTACATACCCTACCATTCCGCCAATGATAAGTCCTATTCCAATTCCTGCCATTATTCCCATAATGTGCGAAATTTTTATTTGTTCAACAGCAAAATCAGTTGTCAGATAGAAAAGCAATGCAGAAACTGCTAAAAGTATAAGTCCGGTAATTGATAAACTCTTCATAATATTGTGTTTAGGTGTTTACATAAAAAAAGCCTTACCAAATTTACTAAAAATTTAATAAGGCCTTACTCAAGATTAAAATTCTAATTATATTTTTCCTCCCGCAGCCTTATAATACTCTAAAGCTTTCGGAAGATCCTTGTTGATATCTGAAATCCTTGTCTCCGGATTCGGGTGGGTAGATAAGAATTCAGGTTGTCTTGCTCCTGTAGAAGCGGCTTCCATTCTGTTCCAGAAAGGAATTGCTGCTCTCGGATCATATCCTGCCATAGACATCAGGTAAAGTCCCATTTCATCTGCCTCAGATTCCTGGCCTCTTCCATATTTCAATAAAGCCACCTGTGAACCGATAGGATATACCTTCTGGAAAACACTGGCCCATTGTGAATTGGAGATTGTTCCTCCCAGAATAGCACCTCCATATTGGGCTACCATTGCCTGGGAAATTCTTTCATTTCCATGACCTGCCAATGCGTGGGAAACTTCATGTCCCAGTACTACCGCAAGTCCGTTATCGTCTTTTGTTACCGGTAAAATTCCCGTATAGACGGCTACCTTACCACCAGGCATACACCAGGCATTCAGCTCGCTGCTCTGCAGAAGATTGAATTCCCAGCTGTAGTTGGCAAGATCTGCTGATCTCCCTATGCTCTGATAATATCTTTCTGCTGCACTTTTAATTCTGTTTCCTACATTTACCACTCTCTTTGCATCTGCCGTACCGGTAATTACTTTACCTTTAGACAATGTCGTTCTGTATTCCTGCGAAGACATTGTTAAAATTTCCGAATTGTTGGCCAGCTGTAAAGAAGACCTTCCCGTAATCGGGTTTGTAGTACAGGCAACAGCCGACAGAGCAATAGCTCCTATTCCTAATAGATGTGTAACTTTCATAGTTTGAGTGTTAATAATTCAACCTTAACAATTTTTATTCCAAAATATTCAATTAAGAATATATTTGCATACATTTTGCTGTTTAAATTTAATAATTATATCATTATGAAAAAGTATATTTCTTTACTGATGATTTTTGGATTCCTGTTCTTATTTCAGAGCTGTGCTTCACAAGGTTCATTAGATCCGAAAACAGTGAATACGCTGGTAGATTCTCAGGAGTTTACCTTCTATGCACAAAGGGCCAATCCTACGAATTATGATGTTATCAATGTCATGAATTCCATCCCTAACTCTACTGCAACAAGAATGCTTAATCTGAATGGAGATTATACCATTGATGTAAGTAAAAATACACTGGATGTAGTTCTACCTTACTTTGGAAGGCTGTTCAATCCAACCTACGGAAATACAAGTGAGAACAGCTACCGATTTACTTCAAAAGATTTTACAGTCAGTAAAACACAGAACAAAAAGGGTACCTGGACTTTTAAGTTCAAACCTAAAGATGTGAGAAATGTAGACGAAGTTAATATTGAAATTTTTAAAAACGGTAAAGCTTTTGTTTCTATGAGAAGTAATGACAGACAGCCGATTAGTTATGACGGATATATTTCAAAAACTGAGGCCAAACAGGAAAAGGAAAAACCTTAATCTCTGTTTTCGTTAGATAAAAACTTTTCAACAAATAATTTTGCTTCAGTACTTGGGTTGGAAACCATGGCTGAAGCATTTTTTTTGTGCATGCGATAAGCTTCTTCTACTGCATTACTCTTTTTCATCAGGGATAAAATATATTCCTGAACCCAGTATTCAAAGCGTTTCTCGGCCTGCTGAATCCTGATTTCTTCAAAACGGCCGCTTTTCTTTTTCAGATCAATAAACTCGAAGATTTTATCATAAACGTCTTGTAACCCCTCGTTGTGTAGAGCAGAACCTAATAAAACAGGAATTTTCCAGCCTTTTTCTTTAGGCGGAATAAAATCCAGCGCTCTTTTTAATTCCAGTCTTGTATTTTTTGCTTTCTGGAGATTGTCCTGATCTACTTTATTGATAAAAATAAGGTCTACCATTTCCATGATTCCGCGCTTTATACCCTGAAGTTCGTCTCCGCCTCCAATAATTTTAAGGAATAAGAAAACATCGGTAATATCAGCCACCAGAACTTCTGACTGTCCTACTCCCACTGTTTCTATCAAAATATAATCATATCCTGCAGCTTCGCAGATCATCATGGTTTCAAAGGTAGTATTGGCTACTCCACCCAGAAACCCGGAACTTGGGGAAGGACGTATAAATGCATTTTCTTCTTTGGCAAGTTCCTCCATCCTGGTTTTATCTCCTAAAATGCTTCCTTTATTGATGGCAGAACTAGGGTCAATTGCTAATACTGCTACTCTTTTACCCTGGGCAATAACCAATCGTCCGAAATTTTCTATAAAAGTGGATTTTCCAGCACCGGGAACTCCGGTTACACCTACCCTCACAGAGTTTCCGGTATGGGGCATAATCTTCTTCAAAAGGTCTTCTGCCTGTATTCTGTGTTCTGCTTTCTTACTTTCAACCAATGTAATAGCTTTTGCAATCAGGCGTTTGTGTCCTGACTGTATTCCTTCTATTAGCTCTTCTGTAGAAAATTTCATTGATTCAAAATTAATAATTAAAATGCGAATGGTCAATAGCCGGCTCATAATGATGTGACAAAAGACGGGAATTGCCGTGATTTGATAATAACGGATTCTTATCAATTTAATTTTTATTTCTTCTAAATTAAAACTACAACGCCTTGTATCAAGGGCTTAAGGAATTCATTACATTTGTTATGTATCAAAAAGAAGAAACATGAAAAAACTCATCGCTGCGGCTTCGTTTACAGCTATTTTGCTGGTATCCTGTACGCCGAAAGCTGCTCCATCCACTGCTGCTGCAGGAACTTCAACATCTACAGCAGAACAGATTGCCCAAGGGAAAACTATTTTTGAAAACTCGTGTGGAAGATGTCATAAATTACCGGATCCTGCATCACACAATCCCGTACAATGGGTAGGAATCATGAATTCTATGGCCCCAAAGGCAAAATTAACGGATGAACAGCACCAATGGGTTTATGATTATATTGTTTCTGTGAAGAAGTAATCATCAAACAAAAATAGAATATGAAAAAATTCCTCTTAACCGGTATCGCAGCATCAGCATTTCTGGTATCATGCGGACCTAAAAGCGTGGCTGTAACAGGGCCAAAGTATACCTCATCCGAGCAATTGGCGCAAGGAAAGACCATTTTTGAAAATTCCTGTACAAAATGTCATAAACTGCCGGAACCTACCAAGCATGACGACCAGGGATGGATCAACACTTTAAGCAGAATGGCTCCAAGGGCTAAACTGACGGATGATCAACATCAAATGGTGTATGATTATCTGATTTCTGTGAATAAAAAATAAGCTTTCGTTTGAAAGCTTATTTATTAACACACAATTATCAATGACTATCTTACAATAAGTTTTTCAACCTGGGACTGATCTCCCTGACTGATGTGAACCATATATACTCCTTTCTGAAGTCCTTTTGTAGAAACAGCCTTTTTCGATCCTGATTCTCTGGAATCTGCCAATACTAATTTACCGGACATATCAAACATTGTAATTTTAACTTCTTTAGAAGATTTATCAATATTTCCAATAAAAAATTCATCATAAGTAGGATTAGGAAAAACAATAAACCTGGAGTCTAATGTTTTAATTTCCTGGGCGGCCAGGGCTGTATTGCATTCTGCAGGTACGGTAAAATCTTCAACCTGGTCATTGGCTACTGTTTTACTGCCAGCAGAAGCATTAACACCTAACCCTCTTCTTGCAAATGTATTCCAGATCATACATTTATCAGCTCCTCCATTCCCGATAACATCTGCTTGAAGGATGGCATCTCTTCCATCAATAAAAGTGGGGCTGCATGGCTGCAGCTTAAGCCCGTTAATGACAATCTGAAGAACCTTTGCGTTTCCTGAAGCGCTGCTTGCCAGCACATCATTATTATATCCATATTTTTCGATATACTTCCAGGCCAGATCCCAAAGCATGGTTGCCCATATAAAGCCTATCTGATGAACTTCTGTATTTGTATTTGTTTTCCCGTAGGTATAATCATTGATGCTAAAATCAGGGGAATATTTGGCCAGCCTGTTGCCATTCCCGGTTGTAGGCTCGTTTTTCGTATAAGTTGAATGTCCTCTGGCAATAGACGAAGTGTCTCCGGGTCTGGCGGTCACCATAATTCCAAAGAAATCTGACCAGCCTTCACCCATCTGTTCCGTGCTGTTGGTAGATGAGAGACAACTATAGCCCTGTGCGGTCAGCCGGTTGGATATTCCATGTCCGTACTCATGAGCCATAGTACCATTATCATAACATGCATTCTTAAAACCACTATAATCAAAATTGAGCGTTGTATTGATTGTACTTCCGTTATTGAGTTCACCGATCAGGAATAAACCTTCTGTTTTCCCTATATTGATAGCAGGAATGGTTACCTGCGTTCCATAATTTCCTGCACCCATTGCAGATGGTATATCGGAAGAAGGTCTATACATAATTACCCCCACAGCTCCTGCATTCTGTGCGTTGAGGGCTTTAAGACCGAATTCACAATTAGCAGATGTTATGATTGCAATTTTATTAGCCAGGCTTCCGGCGGCAGGTGCGGTACACGCATCAGCAGGTACCGAAACTGCCAGGTCTCCTGTTACGGGAGGACCATACAAGGGGCCAAACGACGCTCCTGCAGTCATTACTTTTGGTCTGTTCACAATGGAAGCAGGAGAATTATACTGATATCTGACTATCGGATCGTCAGCTGTTTGTATTCTATCATACAGAAACATTTGCATTCTGGGAGTCTGTACCTGCGGCTGTCCGTTGACCATCTTTTCATAGCCAGGGCTAAAATTGGCATTATTAAGACCGCTGCCGTCAAAAGCTTCTGCTCTGACAGCATCTCCACCTATACCGCCATTTCCAAAATTATTGGTCTGAAGGTTTCGGGCAGATTCTGTAAATCCGAATTTATAGAAAAGATCATGCATCTTATTGTTCATATAAAATAAATTTGTGATAGCAGCATCTTTGTAGGTAAAAGGGTTATCATATCTTCCATCCGCAAAAGGAAAATCAAAAATACGGGAACTTCCGCCATCCGGAGAATAGCCCGGTGTATTGGTGTTATTCTGATCAGAATAGGCATAAACATTATTTCCTCTTGTTATCGTATAGCTGTTGGTCCCGTCAGAATGCCAGCCTTCCGGGGATGCGGTAAGATCCCAGGGGTTGCTGATCAGAGAACGGGGACCAAATGTAGGAGCTTCTGTTGGTAATGGATACACTTTGTAAGATGCATTATTAGGCAGCAGCCTGGAAGCCGTTTTGATTCTTTCTTTTTCTTCTGTGCCGGCAAGCGCGGTATAAGCAGTGTGAGATACTTCCGGTGTTTCGGTACGGCTATGATCATCTGCATTATTTTCAAAGCTACAGCTGACTGTCATATTATCTTTGGTGAGGATTTCACCAGTACCTGCATCTGCTATTACATGCCATACATCAGCAGAGTTTTTATCAGAAACAAACAATTCTTTTGAAAGTACATATATACCATTCTTTTCAAAATACACCTCTGAAGAGTAATTTATTTCAGAAACATCCTTCAGCCCCAGCTTGCTCTTGATAAGATCGTCTGAAAATTTTAGAACAGTGCTTTTCTGATCAGCAACAACTACATTTCTTTTAAATTCATTTTTCTCTGATATAATCTTATTTTCTCTGATCACTACTTTTCCTAAAGCATTGTAGATCCTAAGGCCATTATACGTTTGCTGCACATCTACAATACGGGCTTTAAGACTTTCTGAAGGATCTTCATTCAGGATAATGATTCCTGATGCATCATTATTACTCTTTTGTGCTAACTGCCCATTCTTGTGATAATAGTCCTGAATGAGCTCTGCAGAATTTTGGGCACAAACATTTTCGAAAGCAAAAAATGCGGCTACCGAAAACGTTAATAAAAAGAAATTTTTATTCATCTGTTGTTTTTTAGGAAGATAAATATATAAAACATTAAATATTAATAACTTACAAAAAAACATGAAAATTAAAAATACCTCAATATCCCTTCATTTTTGATTTTTTTTTATCATATTATTTATTCTTTTAAAGTTTTTGTTTTATAATTTTAACTTTTGAATAAGATCATTTTTTGATAAATGGCTTACAGAACCCGCTATTTTATCAAAAAAGGAGATTTATTTGATCTCCTCTTTCTCTATAGTCTGTGTTTCAGGCATTTTACTTTTAATCATTTTTTCTCTGTCTTCCAAAATTTCAAGCATAGAGCTGCAATAGCAAAACTTTTTAGCATCCTTAAGTATTTCCAGGGCTTGTTTATACTCATTCTTTCTTTCAAGTAAAGAAGATTTACAGTTGAGCATTTCGGCCTTATCAATCCCTTTTAGCTTTAACGCAAATTCAATTAATTTTTCTGCTTCCTTATAGTCTTCATTATTCAAAAGACATTCGATGTAATATTTGGGAGTATTGATATTTCCGATATTACTCTGCATCGCTTCATCAAAATATTTTTTGGCTGTTTCATAATCTTTTAGAATTTCAGAATAGACTCTTCCCATCAGGCAAAGGCTGTCTGCATCTTCGGGTTCATAGGACAGTGCATAGTTCAGCGCATCCATGCATTCAGAAATATTGAATGGAAAATAGTCTAGCGCTTCAAAATAATATTTGCTTTTAGTTAAGGTCATTTTTGTAGTTTTTGAGTTCATTTTTCAAGGCATTCCTTTGTTTTTTGAATGTCTTTTCTTCGTAATTTTTTTTAAAATCTGTTCCTGAGAATGTGCGAACCGGATTTCCGCGTTCTACCTGCATCTGGAGAGACCAGGTTTCTTTCAGTTTTGTTTCCAGTTGTTGAATATAAACAGCCATTACCTTCTGTTTGAGCCTGCTCACGGAAAGTTTTTTATTCTCCAGCTGTGAACGGGAATCCTGTACAAAAACAGTCTCATTAGTAGGAATATGGGTGGCACGCACGGCAGTATTCACCTTGTTTACGTTTTGCCCGCCGCTTCCCTGGCTTCTCGCTGTCTGAAACCGGATATCTTTTTCATTGAATTCGATCATTTTTACATTCTCCAGTTCAAAAATCCCGATAAACCAATTGCTTCTTTTATGCAGCTTTCTGAATGTGCTTTTTCCAATCCAGCAAACACTCCCCAGCCAGCTTTTTAAAAACGGACTTAAGTCTTTTCCTCTTAAAAGGACAGTCACTGATCTTAATGTCAGGTTTTCATCACCGTTTTCACGATGAATGATTTCGTATTCTATTGTATTTTGTTTTGCCTCTTCAAGGAAGGTCTTCAGAACCTTAGCTGCAACCCACTGGCATTCTAAAGGACCTCTTCCTGAAGTGATCTGTATTAATTTTTCCACTTTTTATGTTGGTATATTATTAAACCTTATAGGTTTTGGAAACCTATAAGGTTGTAAAGTATTAGACTAATTATTTGTCCATTCTCACAATTCTTGGCTGGAATGTTCCCAGGATATCTACCAATTCGCTCTGTGCCTTCATCACTTCGTTAATGTCTTTGTAGGCCATAGGTGCTTCTTCTGCATTTCCGCCCATAAGCGTGACATTTTTCAATTTCAATTCTTTTTTGATATCATGTTGAGTGAAAAGGCTTCTGCATTCACCTCTTGAATGGGCTCTTCCTGCTCCATGTGAAGCCGAATTCAGGGATTCCGGATTTCCCTTACCGCGAACGATAAATCCTTTTGCAGTCATGGATCCGGGGATCATTCCCAATTCGTTTACATTGGCAGGAGTAGCACCTTTTCTGTGAACGATCACTTCTTTACCGTTATGAATTTCCTTCCAAGCAAAGTTGTGATGATTTTCAATTCTTGCTTTTACTCTTCCACCGACTGCTTTTACCAGCCTTCTGTGAATATCATCATGACAGGCTGAGGCATAATCTCCTGCAAGATTCATTGCCGTCCAGTATTCCAGTCCAAGATGGGCACTAAGGTCCAGCCATGCGAAGTTTTGAGCTTCTTTGGGTAACGGACACTGTTCTGCTGCCACTCTTGAGTAATACTGTGCGATCTCTGCTCCGAGGCCTCTCGAACCGCTGTGAGAAAGTATTCCCAGATATTTTCCTTTTGGCAGGCCAATTTGTTCGTCTTCTTCGGTGATTTCCACTTCTCCGAATTCAACAAAGTGGTTTCCTCCGCCTGAGGATCCCATCTGTTTGATGGCCTTTCCCTTCAATCTTCTTAAGACCGGGATCATATCGAACGTATCTCTGTCAAAAATCTCATGATCTATGTGAGATTTGTGTGTTTCATACATTCCGAATTTGGTATGTTCGGCAAGTGCTTTTTCATATTTATCTCTTGCTCCGTCAAGATATGAAACGGGTGTATCCAGAATACTGAGGCTCATCCTGCAGCCAATATCCATACCTACTCCGTAGGGAATTACCGCATTTTCCACTGCCAGAACACCTCCTATTGGAAGTCCATACCCGCTGTGGGCATCAGGCATTAATGCTCCCTGAGTAGAAACAGGCAGTTTCAAAGCAGTGTACAGCTGATTTTTTGCCTCTTCCGAGATATTGTTTCCAAAAATCTGAAATGAAGCACGCTGTGAATTCAGCATTCTCTTTTCTGTCTTTTTAGATGAAAGTAAGGTTTCTGCAATCTGTCCGAAGGTGAGATCTTTTTCAAAATTCTCCGGATTCAGCAGGATTTCCTTTAACAGAGATTTTACATGGTGAATATTTTTGGTTGCAAAATTTCTTTTCATGACTTCCAATGCCACGTTTACGCTTTGGTTATTCGGATAGCCCAGTTTTAATATATCTTTTCCTTTTAGTTTTAAATTTCCCATTGTTTTTGTTTTAAATAACATTTGGACTTATACGTCCTGTAAGCTTTCTGCAACCTCTGTTGCAGACATTGTGCAGGTAACATATTTCCTGCTTTTGATAAGTTTTCTTTGATACTTTTCTTTCCATGGATTCGACTTACATAAAATAGTCTTGTGCATAATCCCTATTACCTTATGCTGTCCCAAATAGGAATCCAGCGCTGCATATTCTTTTTCCAGCTCCAAATCCAAGGGTCTGTAATGGGTAATCATATTGGGCTTTACTCTCAGAGTAAATCTCCATGGTTCGGTAAATATATAGTAGGTTCCGAATATTTTACGGACAGGACAGTAGTCATCCTTCTTTTCAAAGTATTGTCTTTCTCTGTCGGTAAGTTCCATTTTGGGTAATTCCAGGAAAATGAAGTAATATACCTGAGCTTCTGTTCTCTTTCTACATATATCTTTCTTCCGAACTTTCTTTTCTTTTTTAGAAATTTTCGGTTATCAGAATACATATAGGTATTTATCTTCTTTAAAATTCCTTCGAAAAAATCTCCGTCCCTGGATTGTTTTACATCATCCCTTACGACAAAGAATCTTACAAATCCTTTTTGATAAGGTTTATCTAATGGTATCAACGGAAGATTTCTTCTTATTTTCCAGAGTTCTCTACTACGTTTGTATTTTGTTCTTATCTGCTTTTCTACATCTTTTCTAATTGTTCTTTTTCTGCTCCTAACGCTTCTCAGGCGGAAATGCAGAAGGTTATCATTTTCCATTGTTCATAGAAGTATGATGCGAGACTGTAAAAGTTTTTCATTTTATCTCACATAACTTTTAATCAACTAAAATATTAGTTGGATGGATTAATAATAGACATTAATAGTTCTGAGGAATGAACCTCATCCTATTTTGTCTTTAATGACACTAAAAAGATTTCGGGGTAAACTTGGAGTTTGAAATATTGCGCAATAAAAAACCCGAAATCTCTACGACTTCGGGTTTTGATATTTCATTGTACTGTTATTCTAAGAATGTACCAAACCGCGAAGCCTTACCACCATAAGTGGCAATCCAACTGTAGAATTCTGTTTTGTTCTGAACATTGCTTCGTTGTTTTTTTATTGGTTAAACTTGATTTTCAGGTGCAAATATATACATTTTTCTGAGAATCAAAATTATTTTTTTCACTTAAGGTGAATAATACTGAGAAAAATAGCATCAATAACTTTTGTCATTCTCTTTGTATCGAGGGTTTCCAGAGTGTCTGTAGGTTCGTGATAATTTTTATTTCTGAAAAAAGATGAATCCGTGATCATGAGTGCCGGAAAATCAAAATTCCAATAGTTGAGATGATCGGAAAAATCTATTCCTGCTACAAATTTAGGTGCTGGAAAAGTTTCTGCTTTGATCTGCTTTGAACCTTTAAAATTGCTAATAAAGTTTTTTACAAACGGACCTGCCCCACTGAACTTTTTAGCTAAAGTAATAAAGTCTCCTTTATCACCGTAAAACCATGAAAGGATCCCTAAAGGAAAGCTCTGTGATCCCTTTTCATCTCTGAAATATCCAATCATTTCCACGCTGGCCATTCCATACACATCAATATTATTGTCTTTTAAGTATTTCGCATGGACATAACTTCCCATGTTTTCGGTTCTGAAATAAGGAGGTTCTTCCAAGGTATAAGCCACAAGATCTATTCTATAGTTCAGCTTTTGTCCTTTAAGCATTCTTGCCAGTTCCAGGAGGGCCGTAACTCCGGTTGCATTATCATCTGCACCCTGCTGATCTCCGCAAACATCGTAATGAGCTCCTATGATGATCCGTTTTTTGTTTTCTGTTCCAAAAGAGGTAATTATGTTCTTATATATTTTCCCATCCACTTTATATTCCTGGTAAGCGGTGCTGTCGCCATAGATATTGAAAGTCTGATGGATATAGTCTGCAACTGCATTCAGCTGGTCAATATTTTTATGATTACGGAATTGTGGAGTTTGGGTAAGTGCCGTCAAATGCTTTTTAACCATAGCGGTGTCTGCTACAACCCGCGAACTTTGTATCAGTATATTTTCCTTACCTAAACCTAACAGGAAAACCCCGGTAATAATAAATAAGCCTACAAGAAGAAACAGTTTTTTCCTTGTAGGCTTTATCATATTTTTCAGATTCATAGGTATGCTTTTAATTTCTGTGCTGAAATTAAAACTTTTCTGTTTATTTTTCTAAAAATCTTTCTAAAATTTCCACTGCACATTTCGGAAGGTTGGTTCCAGGTCCGAAAATAAAGTCAGCACCGTTGGCATAAAGGAATTCATAATCCTGTTGTGGAATTACTCCTCCTACCACAATGGTAATATCATCTGCACCCAATTTGGATAATTCTTCTACGACTTGCGGAACTAATGTTTTGTGTCCGGCGGCCAATGATGATACTCCTAAAATGTGAATATCATTTTCTACGGCCTGTTTAGCTACTTCTTCCGGTGTCTGGAACAATGGAGCAACATCCACATCAAATCCCATATCGGCAAATGCTGTTGCTACCACTTTTGCTCCTCTGTCGTGTCCGTCCTGTCCCATTTTGGCTACCATTAGTCTTGGGCGGCGTCCTTCTTCTTCTTCAAATTTCTGAGTCAGATGAAGGGCTTTTTCAAAGTATTCATTTTTACCGGCATTCATTGCGTATACACCAGAGATTGTTTTAATATTTGCTTTATATCTTCCGAAGGTTTCTTCCATGGCATCACTCATTTCGCCAAGGGTAACTCTTCTTCTTGCTGCTTCAATACATAATGCCAGAAGGTTTCCTTTTCCTGTTTGGGCGCTTTCACGGATTTCATTGAGGATTTGTTCTACAGCTTCAGTATTTCTTTCAGCTTTAATGGTGTTCAGCCTTTCGATCTGCTTTCTGCGAACTTCTGTATTATCAATATCTAAGATTTCTATCTGATCCTGCTTTAATGAGGATTTGAATGAATTCACTCCGATAATAAATTCTTCACCGCTATCGATCTTAGCCTGTTTTTTAGCGGCTGCTTCTTCGATTCTCATTTTTGGAATTCCTGCTTCAATTGCCTTGGTCATTCCTCCTTCCTGTTCTACCTCATCAATATACCTCATCGCTTCTTCGATCATTTGCTGGGTAAGGCTTTCTACCAGGTTACTTCCACCCATTGGATCTACCACATCACATATGCCGCTTTCCTGCTGAAGAATGATCTGAGTATTTCTTGCAATTTTTGCTGAATAATCCGTAGGAAGGGCAATGGCTTCATCCAATGCATTGGTGTGGAGAGACTGTGTTCCTCCTAATGCTGAAGACAATGCCTCTATGGCTGTTCTTGTAATATTATTGAAAGGTTCCTGCTCTGTTAAAGACCACCCGGAAGTCTGGGAATGGGTTCTTAATGCCAGAGATTTTGGATTCTGAGGATTAAACTGTTTTAAAAGGGTTGCCCAGATATATCTTGCAGCACGCATTTTAGCAATTTCCATGAAATGATTCATCCCGATTGCCCAGAAGAAAGATAGTCTTGGGGCAAAATCGTCTACATTCATTCCTGCCTTGATCCCTGTTCTTACATATTCAAGGCCATCTGCCAGTGTGTAGGCCATTTCAAGAACCGGTGTGGCACCTGCTTCCTGCATATGGTATCCTGAAATGGAAATAGAGTTGAATTTTGGAATATTTTGCGAAGTGTATTCAAAAATATCTGCGATGATCTTCATAGAAGGCGCCGGCGGATAGATATAGGTATTTCTTACCATGAACTCTTTCAAAATATCATTCTGAATGGTTCCTGAAAGTAATTCCTGTTTTACACCCTGCTCTTCTGCCGCTACGATATAGAAAGACAAAATGGGAAGTACAGCCCCGTTCATGGTCATTGATACTGAGATCTGATCTAATGGAATTTCATTGAAAAGAATTTTCATGTCTTCCACAGAATCGATGGCAACACCTGCTTTTCCTACGTCGCCCACCACTCTTGAATGGTCAGAGTCATAACCTCTGTGTGTTGCAAGGTCAAATGCTACTGAAAGTCCTTTCTGACCGGCAGCAAGATTCCTTCTGTAGAAAGCATTGGACTCTTCGGCTGTGGAAAACCCTGCGTACTGGCGGATCGTCCATGGCTTTTGAACATACATCGTGGAATATGGCCCTCTCAGATAGGGTGCAATTCCCGGAGAAGTCTGTGTTAAGGATTCATCTTTTACATCTTTTTTCTCATAGGATGATTTGAGTTCAAGCCCGTCTTTTTCAAAATTGTAAATCTCTTTTTCCAGAGGTGATACAATAAAATCCGGTTTTTTCACAGAAACTGTCTTTCGCATTCCAATTATTTTTGTCTCCGTAAAGTTAATTTTTTTGAGCGAAACATGAAACTTCTGTTAACGGTCTGTTATTCTTAATTTTAGCAAAAGAAAAAAGTCAGGCAAATGCCTAGTCATGGTCGGAAGATAAAATCTTCCGATTTTTTAAAAAACAACATAACATATTGTTATTCAATTAATTAACTTGTTTATTTGATTTTTATTTTGTATCTTTATTATTGATAATCAATTATTTATGTCAGTTTTTAGGGATCACAAAATATCACTTAAAGATGTTTTAGAGTTTATTCCCGAAGCCCTTTTAAGCCATCTTTCTGCTACCACCAAAGTAGATTACTACAGTAAGGTTTTGCATGGCAAAAAAATGTTCTACTTGCTTTTATTTTGCATTTTCGATAACGAAAAATTAAGTCAGAGAACTCTGGAAGATACCTTTAATAGCAGCGGATTCAAAGCATTATTCGGCTTAGGAGAAGAGGAAAAAGTCCGAAGGAGTTCGATTTCAGAGCGTCTTTCAAAAATAGATTCTACTTATTTCAAAGAAATCTATGAACAGATGTACGGAAAGTTTTCGGAACTTTATTCGAGGAGCGAAATCGAAAAATATAATTTAATCAGGGTTGACAGTACCACTGTTGCCGATACCTGTAACAAGCTTAAGGAAGGAATTGATCAGAAAAGCGGTAAGAAGCTGGTAAAATTCAGTTTTTCATTTGATGGAATTCTACCATCGGCAGTAGAGATTTTTACAGGACAAAAATATTCGACAGAAGACAATGCCCTTGCTGAATCTATTTTGAAGCAGGTAAAAAAAGAAGAATATCACGATAATATTTATATCATAGACAGAGGTTTACAATCCACAAGAACAATGAAAGAATTTGAAGAAAAGTGTATAAAATTTATTGTTCGTTCCAAAGAAAACAGAAAATTTGAAGAGATTGGATCTTTTCTTAAAGCAGAAAATCCAATAAAATGGGATGATTGGAAAGTTATTAAAGACAGTAAAGTAAAACTCTACACAGGAAAACCTATACAAAATAAGCGAGGAAACCTGCATTATCGAGAAGAAAAGGTGGAAACATTCTTCCGATTGATGGTCATCAAAAATGAAAAAACAAACAAAGAATTTTGGTTTTTAACGAATGAATTTGAACTTTCTGCCCAAGATATTTCAGATTATTACAAAAAGCGTTGGGATATTGAGGTATTTTTCAGATTTATGAAGCAAGAGCTGAATTTAAGCCATCTTGTTTCACTCAACAAAAATGGAATTGAAGTAATGGTCTATATGACCATGATTGCTTCAATGCTGCTTTTGATTTACAAAAAAGCAAATAATTTAGGCTACAAAACAGCAAAAAGACGTATAGCAATGGAACTTAGGGATATGATAACTGCAATTTTAATCATTTTTGCAGGAGGCGATCCAACCAAAGTGTTTAAAACTTAAAAACAAAAATGGTCGGAATTTTCTTCCGACCATAACTAGGCAAATGCCTGACCTTTTGTATTGGTATAAATTTAAATTATTTTTTTATTCCCATCTCAAACAAAGCAAATGATATAAGATCTGCATTTTCACTGATCACCTGATCTGTTGATCTTCCGGCACCGTGTCCTGCATTCTTTTCAATTCTTAAAAGAATAGGATTTTTACAAGCCTGCTTTTCCTGAAGTTCTGCTCCGAATTTGAATGAGTGTGCCGGAACTACCCTGTCATCATGATCACTGGTGATAATCATTGTGGATGGATAGCAGGTTCCTGCTTTTACATTGTGTACCGGAGAATATGATTTAAGGTATTCAAACATTTCTTTACCGTCTTCTGCAGTACCATAATCGTAAGACCATCCTGCTCCGGCTGTAAATTTATTATACCTCAGCATATCCAGAACTCCAACTCCCGGAAATGCTACTCTTGCCAGATCCGGACGCATAGTCATTGTTGCTCCTACCAATAATCCTCCGTTTGATCTTCCAGACAGGGCCATATATTCTTTTGAAGTATATCCTTTGCTTTGAAGATATTCCCCAGCAGCGATAAAGTCTTCAAAAACATTTTTCTTTTGTTGTTTTGTTCCGGCATCGTGCCATTTTTTACCATACTCACCTCCTCCACGGATGTTTGGAACAGCGTAAATACCGCCATTTTCCATCCAGATAGCGTTTACTACAGAGAATGATGGCTGAAGGCTGATATTGAACCCTCCATAAGAGTAAAGAATGGTTGGATTTTTGCCATCCAGCTTAGTCCCTTTCTTATAATTAATCATCATAGGAACTTTTGTACCATCTTTGGAAGTATAAAATACCTGTTCTGAAACATAATCATCCGGATTAAATTTCACTTTCGGCTTTTGATATACTTCAGATTTCCCTGAGTCTACATTAAATTTATAAGTGGTTCCCGGTGTAATATAATTGCTGAAAGAAAAATAAACATCTTTCTCTTTTTCTTTTCCTCCAAATCCTGAAACATTTCCTTTACCGGGAAGGGTAATTTCCCTAACCAGCTTTCCTGTTTTATCGAATTGCTTTACCTGGTCTATGGCATCAATCATGTAGGTTGCGAAGAAATATCCTCCACCGGAAGAGATTCCCAATACATTCCCGGTCTGTGGGATCACATCTTTCCATGTTGATGGAGCAGGATTGCTGATGGTTGTTTTTACAAGACGCATATTTGGAGCATCTTTATCTGTAAAAATGAAAAGATCATCACCCCGTGTATCTACAATGCTGGCATTGATATCAAATCCGTTTACCATTTGTACAAAGTCGCCTCCTTTTTTAAGGTCTTTAATATACAGTTCATTACCATTGGTAGCATTTGCCGCAGAAATGATAAGATATCTCTGGTCTTCAGAAACGCCGGCACTCAGATATCTTCTTGGCGTTTTATCACCTCCGAAAATCAACTTATCCTCAGACTGCTTTGTTCCCAACTTATGAAAGTATACTTTATGCTTATCCGTCATTCCGGAAAGTACCGTCCCTTCTTTTGGTTTGTCGTAGCTTGAATAATAGAATCCTTCATCTCCCTGCCATGAAATTCCGCTGAATTTTACATCCAGTAAGGTTTCATCAATCTGTTTTTTGGTAACGGCATCGATGATTATAATCTTGTTCCAGTCACTTCCTCCTTCAGAAATAGAATAAGCAGCAAGATTTCCTTTTTTGTTGAATGACAGGTTGGAAAGAGAAGTTGTTCCTTTTTCCGAAAATTTATTAGGATCTAAAAATACTTCTGTTGCATTGGTCTTGTTGTTTGTTCTGTACAAAACAGACTGCGCCTGCAAACCATCGTTTTTATAATAATAGGTATAATCTCCTTCTTTGAAAGGTGCTGAAATTTTCTCATAGTTCCAGATATCTTTCAGCTGGCTTTTTATTTTATCCCTGAACGGAATTTTAGAAAGGTAATTCTGGCTGTAAGCAACTTCTTCATCTACCCATTTTTTTGTAGGTTCAGAATCATTTTCCAGATCTCTGAAAGGATCAGAAACAGCGCTTCCGAAATAGGTATCTGTCTGGTTTCCTTTTAATGCTTTAGGGTAATTCATTTTCTGAGAATAAAAAGATGCTGAAAACAACACTCCAGCAGTTAACAATATAGGTTTAAAATTCATACTGATCGGTTTTTCTCAAAAATACGTAAAGTATGTGAAATAAAAAAAGTCCTTCAAATTGGGACTTTCTATTCTTTAATAAAAGTATTTTCAGTTATTCATTGGCTCCGAAACTTTCGAAGTAAAAATCGGTAAGATTGGTAACAATCTCATCCGGGCTCCCATTCCAATAGTATATTTTATCCCCTTCTTTCAGTTCGTAGAGATTAAAATTCTGATCTGTGGTTACTGTTTTATCAGCATTTTTAAAATCCTGAACGGCCTGAATCAAATATTTCTTCAGGTCTTCTGCTTTTATTTTATGAAGATCTCCTTTTGGCCCGGAGGTTAATTTTGACGGAACCAGGAAATTTACAGAATACGTAATTTCTGCAATTTTCTCATCTTTAACATATTCATTAGGGACAACTTTTACATTTTTAACAGTGAGTTTTCCTTTTTTAAAGTTCCCAAACATCGCGGTAAAATACTCTTCTGCTTCTTTTTTACAGGCTGCAGCCGTAGCTTTCGGGAAAGCTGACAGGAAGTTTTCTACACTGCCGTTCATCATTTCTTTTGAAGTTTCTTTAAAATCTACCTGGTATGCATTTTGTCCTTCTACTGTAGGTCTTAAATAATCGTTAAGCTTATTTAAGGCAGCTTCATCGTTATTGACGAAAGTCCCGAAGAACAATTCAAATGCTTCTTTAGGTTTCTTTACTTCAGTCTGAGCCATAAGGTGCTGCCCCATCATGCTAAGCAGCAGCATCAAAATAATTTTGTAGTTTTTCATAGTCTATATTGTATGTTCAGTCATTTGGAAAAAACAAAACCCCTGAAGGATCAGAGGCTTTGTTTTATGTATTGTAATTTTTAATAATTTTCTTCTTCCCCCTTCATTTTCTCTGCATTTTCCGCCATAATTACGGCATCGATCATTTCAGAGATATCGCCGTTCATATAAGCATCCAGATTATACATAGATTTGTTAATTCTATGGTCTGTGACTCTTCCCTGAGGATAATTGTACGTTTTAATTTTTGCAGAACGGTCTCCTGTAGATACCATTGTTTTTCTTTGCGCCGCAATATCTCCCTGAACTTCCTGCAATTTAATATCGTATAGCTTGGCACGAAGCATTTCCATTGCCAATTCACGGTTAGCCAGCTGAGAACGGGCCTGCTGGCATACCACTACAAGTCCTGAAGGCTTGTGGGTAAGCTGAACCTTGGTTTCAACCTTGTTTACGTTCTGACCTCCGGCACCTCCTGAACGGGATGTCTGCATTTCAATATCAGCAGGGTTGATCTCTACATCCACTTCTTCAGCTTCCGGCAGAACGGCAATTGTAATGGCGGAAGTGTGTACTCTTCCCTGAGATTCTGTTTCAGGAACACGCTGTACACGGTGAACTCCTGATTCGAATTTCATAATTCCGTAAACGCCTTCTCCTTCCACTTTCATGATCAATTCCTTGTATCCTTTTGCAGCTTCGTTAGAGTCTGTCACTTCATGTTTCCATCCTTTTGTTTTGAAATACATAGTATACATTCTGTAGATATCTTCTACGAAAATAGCTGCTTCATCACCACCTGTTCCGGCACGTAACTCTACGATAACGTTTTTGTCATCAGCGGGATCTTTAGGAATCAATAATACTTTCAGCTCTTCTTCCAATCCCGGAATTTTAGCCTGCGCTTCCAGCTTTTCTTCTTTAGCGAGATCTACCAGATCTCTGTCTGAACCATCTGCGATGATTTCCTCAGATTCTGCAATGCTATCCAGTGCACCTTTGTACTGATCGTAAACTCTTACAATTTTTCCCAAATCACTGTATTCTTTGTTCAAAGAAGAATATCTTTTTTGGTCTGAAATAACATCAGGCTGTATAATAAGGTCTGCAACCTCATTATATCTTTGTTTTATAGCTTCTAATTTTGGAATTAATGATTTAGACATTGTAGAAATTTTGTGGGTGCAAAGATAAGAATTATTAATTCAAAATTAAAATTCCAAATCAGCATAAATTTTTGAGCATTAGGGATAAAGGGAGCAAAACCACAAAAAGGCAGTTTTGCAAATTGGTTTATCAGACTTTGTATAAGATTAAACTTATGTTTAATATCTTCTGGAAAGTCTTCTGTCTATCAGATATAAAACAATTCCTACTGCAATAATTCCCAATCCTATCAGGCTTTCTTTAGGATTATGAATAAATGTAAAATAAAGGATATATATACTGAACAGCAGAAAAACAGCCGGAAAAATATGGAACGCGTTGGATTTAAAAATTTTTCTGTCTTTTTTCTTCAGGAAAAATACGGTAGAAATTGCGAGACTTGCGAAAAGCTGTAAAATAAAAGCCGTATACACGAAGATTTCTTTGAAACTTCCCGTCAGAATAATAACAGCAGCGATCACTGCATGGGTAAAAATAGCTCTTACCGGAATCCCTTTTTCGTTACCTGCCGATAATGGTTTCCAGATATAGGTATGTTTTGCAAAAGCCTGCGTTAATCTTGATCCTACCCACAGGTATCCGCTAATGGTTGCCACCAGCTGCAGAGCGATAAAAATATTAACAATTTTTCCAAATGCCGGTCCCAGCATATTGATCGCGGCTTCACCCATCACGTCTTCTTTTCCTGCCAGCTGACTTACTGGGGCATGCTTCAGCATAATATAATTCACCAGAATATAGCTTACCGTCACAAAAACAGTTCCTATAATCAAAGATTTTGGAAGGTTTTTCTGAACATCTTTTATTTCTCCGGCAATATAAGAAGCCGAATTCCAGCCTGTGTAAGAGTAAGTGACAAATACCAGAGACGTAGCAAATGCAGGAAGCATGATCTCATTTTTCCAGCTGTCACTGAAGTTTAAACTATTGCCAATCTGTGGTGAATCTGAAAGCCCAACTCCCAAAATAACCAATACAATAATAAAGGCTATTTTGATGAAGGTGAAAAAATTATGAAACCTGCTGGATGTCTTTAAACTGAATGATAACGCAACCGCAACCAGGAAGATGGCGGCAATCGCAAAACCGTTGCCAAAAGAATAATCAAATACAGAGAGGTATTTTGACATCGCCAATGCTGCCAGCGCCACAGGAGAGGAAAATCCAATAATCAGAGAAACCCAGCTTATGAGGTATCCAAACAGCGGATGATAGGTTTCTTTGAGATAGATAAAATCACCTCCGTTTCCTTTGAAATGCGAGCCTAATTCAGCGTAGCAAAAAGCCCCGAACAAAGCCAGAATTCCTCCGATACTCCATAACAAAAAAATACTGTAGGTATTGGTAATATCGGATAACTGAAATCCCAGGGTTGTAAAAATTCCTGTTCCGATCATATTGGAAACCACGATAGCTGCGGCTGTTTTCCAGCCAATCTGATGTGAGGTAGTACTCATTTAATGATTAAAAATTAAAATTAAGCCTTCCAAAGAAATAATTTCCCAGTGTTCCCATCTGAACCGGCGCATATTTGAATACTCCATAATATGAATTTTCATAAATCTGACGATCCGGGAAAACATCAAAAACATTGTTAGCTCCTACCGTAAAGTTGATACTTTTTGTAATATCATATCCAATACTGATGTCTGTAACTACCTTTGGGGAGAATTCCTGGACGCCTCCAAAAGGATAACCATCTCTTATTACTTTGCCAAAATAGGTATTTCTTACGAGAAAATTGAACCTCCCCATTCCATAATTCAATCCTAATGAAGCTTTTGTTTTGGGTGACAAAGTTTCAATGATATTGATCTGATCCGGTCCAAAGAATTCATTTTGCGGAGTTCCTAAGTTTTCCGGAAAATGGAAATCTGTGATTTTTGTTTCTGTATAGTTTCCGGCAAGATTCATATTTAATTTTCCATTACCTAGAATCCAGTCATAAGAAAGCACTACATCTACTCCTTTTGTTTCCGTATCAATGGCATTGGCGAAAAATCTTCCGCTTTCAACTTTAAACTGATCCAGTCTTGGATCGGTAATATTGCTGGTAATCACAATCCTGTTTTTTACCTTTATCCAGTATCCATCTATGGAAATAGTCAACTTATTAAATGGCTTCAGAGTAAATCCTGCACTTGCATTGACAGAAGTTTCCTGTTTGAGTTTATCAAATCCAAGAATTCTCGCTGCATCGCTATCATTTCTGAAAATCCCTTTGGTTACAATTCCGGAACCGGAAGTGGAAATATCGGCATAAGAGTTATTAAAATACTGCTGCTGAAGAGAAGGTGCTCTGAATCCTGTTCCTACCGCTGCTCTTACCGCATAGTTTTTTACAAACTCATACCGCACCGCCAATTTTCCATTCAGCGTATTTCCAAAATCTGAATAATTTTCAAATCTTGCAGCCGCATCAATGTTCAGTTTTTTATCTAAATCATAGGAAACATCCGCATATACCGCAGTGGAATGTCTGTCTTTCTTCAAGGCATTATTTGGAGAAAATCCGATAAAGGATTGAGATCCGCCCGCGCCAAGCACTGTGGATCCTTCTGTGGCAACATTTCCATTGATGTCATATTGGGTATAAGATGCTTCATCGCCGGCTTTAATCTGGTATTGTTCAAATCTGAATTCGCCTCCGAATGCGATATTGAAACGGTTTATATTTTTAGAAACATCAAGATTAATGGTATTCTGAAGGAAACTATGGGCACCTGCATAAAAACGGGTGGGTGATTTTGCGCCGAGAGATGCATTGTTGGTGTTATTGACATTATAATTGAAAGTATTGCTTCCAAAGGTATTGCTAAGGTCAAAAAGCCAGTCATTGACATTATATTTTGCTCCTGCAGCATAAGAAACATCATACACCTGAGATGCCAGCGTTGCCTGAAACCCGTTCGGGTAAATGGATGAAACCACATTAGACGTTTCGCCCGGAAGCCTTCTGAAACCAAACCCTTTTCCTTCTTTAACACTGAATCCTCCGAAAGAATAGATTATAAAATGATCGTTAAAAGGGTATTCTGCGTTGAAAAACAGCTGTCCCTGTCTGATCTGGGCGTCTCCGATCTGAAAATTAAAATCGTCACGGGTTAATCCCCTTTTTTCAATTTCTGCATCATCTGCCGCTCTTGCTGCTGCGGGATCATCAGCAAATGCATACGCAAAATTATTCCCGAAAATATCAAGATCGTGATTTTGTGTTCTTGTGGTTTTCCCTCTGTGGCTTAATTGTAATGAAAGATTAATATAACTGTCTTTTTTTCCTAATGAAGTTCCGTAGTTGGCTCCGGCCTGGTAAGTGTCGCCGTCATTTCTTCCGGTTAATCCATAGGTAAGGCTTGCTGAAGCTCCGGTATTTTTCTTAAGAATTATGTTGATCACTCCTGCAATGGCATCAGAACCGTATTGTGCGGCAGCTCCATCTCTTAAGACTTCAATCCTATCAATTGCAATCACCGGGATGGTACTCAGATCTGTCCCTACAGAGCCGTTTCCTACTGTATTCTGGTAATTTACCAGAGACGTAGAATGCCTTCTTTTTCCGTTAAGCAGCACCAAAACCTGATCAGGCCCCATTCCTCTCAGAGTTACAGGATCAATATGTTCTGTACCATCTGAAGCAGACTGCCTCACGGCGTTAAACGAAGGAATGACATAGTTCAGGAGATCCTGAGCCGTCATTTGTGGAGAACTTCTCTGGATTTTATCAATATTAATTACATCTACAGGGACCGGTGTTTCCAGCTTTGTTCTTTTGACATTCCGGTTTCCGACGATGATGATATCTTCAATCTGTTTTCCTTTTTCCTCACTTTCCTGAGCGGCGATCAGAATTGCTCCAAGCAATAATACAGCTGTACTTAATTTTTTCATTTTTATTCTTGCCAATTAATAATGTGGATCTGACGGATGTTTCCGCAGATACATAAGATTTCAAGAAATGGAATTCATATAGAGTATTGACTTCACTTATCTCCCCCTAAGGGTTGGAATTAGCACCTTTACACTGCTGGAACCGTGCAGGTTGCTAAGGTTTCTTTGGGCCAAATCCCTCCACCTTTCTTGATAAATCTACTGCAAAAGTAGACTATTTTTTTAAATGTACAAAAAAGGCAAATCTGCTATACTGCAAATTTGCCTTTTTATAATTTTTATGATTTTATTTTATTGAGCAATCATCTTTTGAATGGCTATTCCTGTATCCGATTTCAGCTGTACCAGATACATTCCTGCAGGATAACTGATTTTCGCTTCAAACGTACCGTTTTCTTTGTTCAGTTTGAAAGAATCCAGTCTTTTACCCGTCATATCAAAAATTGAAATTTCTCCATTTTTCGCTTTGCTGAAAACCAGCTTAGCTATTCCGTTTCGAACCGGGTTATCTGCAATCTGAAGGGATAATTTGTTGGCAGCATTGGTATCTGCTGTTGACAAAGCGCCTGCATAATTTCCAAAGATTCTGAATTCTCCCGGTTGTAAAGTAATCGGAGCCGTTGTGGAGATTATATTTGAAATGCTGTTATCCATCAGGTTCTGCCACTGGCCCGCATAAGGGAAGTAAGGTACCACATTCTGTACGGAAGTAGTGTAATTGGCTAATACCACGACATTCTTTATTCCTGTTATAATAGCAGCGTCATACACATAGATTCTTGTGATCAGACCATTGGGGTCATTCGTAAGGTTATTGGATTCTATGCTGTATGTTTTAGATTTAAAAACCGGGTAGGTGTTTCTGATATTGATGATTTTAGCCCATGTATCGTAAACAGCCTTTCTGTTTGTATTGGTATCGTATCCTAACGTAAAAGCAACAGGTTTTTCATCTGTTCTGCATCCGCTGTCTATGGTACCGTTTGCACACCTGTTGATACTGAATTCATATCCTAATTCTCCAAACTGCCAGATCATTTTCGGGCCGGGAATGGTAAAGAAGGTTGCGCCGAAAGTTTTCATTCTTTCAAGAGCAGTATTCAGGTTTTTCACATTATAACTTCCGTTGACTGCCCCGTATGCAAGGTTTTTAAACATCAGCCTTTCTTCATCATGGCTTTCTCCATAGCCTACAGCACTCATATTGGTAAAACCGTGAAGACTATGGTTCATACGGTCGTAATTGCTGTTTTCCTGATATCCCATTGTATTCTGATTGTAAGGATCTGTCTGCTTATTCCAAAGCATAACACCTTTTCCTTCTGCTATTCTGTAGTTCGCCCACTGCTGTTCTTCCGCATCTGTTCCCAGGTGTTCGAATATCATGTAAGAGTTCGGATCGAGAGCCCATTGTCTGTCTGCATAGTGTTTCATGATATCTACTCTGTCCTGCTGATAGGCATTAGTGCAGACTTCATCGTTTTCAGAGCAACTTTGAGTAAATCCTTTGGTTAAATCCCAGCGGAATCCGTCTATGTGATATTCAGTCAGCCATTGCTGAAGACATCTTTCAACGTAATATTGCGTTGAAGGACTGGTATGGTTAAAATCATTAAATACATTGTAGGAGTGTTTCGGGACCTGATTGAAATAAGGATTGTTTGCCGCAACATCACCATAGCCGTCACCATCGGGATCTATATTCCAAAGTCTTACTAAAGGAGAGCGGCCGGTTGCATGATTAAATGCTACATCCAGAATCACGGCAATTCCGTTCTGGTGGCAGAGATCAACAAATTCTTTGAATTTTTCCGGAGTTCCATAAGCTTTGTCCAATGCATAATGGAAAGAAGTATTGTATCCCCAGGAAAGGTTTCCGTCGAATTCCATGATCGGCATTAATTCTATAGCATTGATTTTTAAATTCTTTAAATAAGTAATTTTATCAATCAATGACTGCCAGTTTTTTTCCTGTGTAAAGTCTCTCAATAATAATTCATAGACGACCAGATTTTCTTTTGCCGGCCGTTGAAAACTGGTCACCTGCCAGTTGTAAGCCGCCTGCCCTGTTTTAAATGTTGAAACTTCAAAACCCTGTCCGGCAGGAAATGCCGGTAAATTCGGATAGGTAGAAGCCGAAATCCATTGATCATCATAAGAAGACAAGATTTGAGGAGAATATGGATCTGCCACTTTTCTCAGATCGTTCGTTCTGTATTGGAAGGTATAGAGCTGCTGAGGAGTTAACCCGATTAATTCAATCCAGTACAAATCCGGATTTGTAGTATCTCTTTTCATCAAATAGGTATCATTCACCGCCCAGTTATTGAAACTTCCGATAACATGTACAAAACTTTTCCCCGGAGCATATAAGGCAAGCCCTACTTTGGTCTGATCTGTCGGGTGATAGTTAATTCCCTGTCTGATCCAGTTGGGTATTGCTTCAGAAACTACATTTCTCGGTACCTGTAAAATGAATGCTGCCGTTTTAGAATTGGTTCCCTGTGTGGCAACAAGTTCCATACTGGCATCCTGAGTAACGGTATAGTTATAAGAATAGGATTGTGATGGAGTTGTGGTAGAATTTACGACAGTTCCGTTGGCTTTTAACTGAAATGTTGCATTAACATTGGTTGCAGCGGTAATATTGATGGAATTTCCCACCGGGACAGAGGTCAGGCTATTTGCCAGAGGATTTGTAAGGTTTAAGCTTAAAATTCCTACGTTTACAAAAATATCGGGTGAAGTCTGATGGGCTCCTGTTTTATCTTTTAATAAAAACCCAAACCTGCCGATTCCTGTTCTTCCAAAGAAAGTGGTTGGAGTAAAAGTAAGTGAGTAACTGTCTGTTGCAGCATTATAATTCAGTTTATTCAGATCGTTGGAATTATTCCAGCTCCCATTGGTAGGGCAATCCTGGCTGTTCTGATAATTGGTGTCAAAAGACCAGGTCCAGATATAAATCGCATTATTGGAAACACCCCATGCAGATTCATCAATCTGACTTCCGGGAACCGTAAGCGTAACGGCATCGGTTTCATTGAACGGATTGGGTGTAATGGTATAATTGATCTGTCCAAAAACAAATAATGTAATCAACAGAAAAACAACAGAATATATTTTTTTCATTGTTTATTTTTTATCGAATATAATATTATTTTTCTTTCATAGCCACTATTTTCGATCTGCCTTTATCAAATATTTCAATTTCCCGGAAAAAAATAAAAAAAGACGCATGAATAATGATCAGGAATCATTTGGCACTGATGAAGAAATTATGATCAAAGAATGTGCAATAGTTGTGGCTGTAAAGAAATATGAGTATCTCCTGAAAGACTGAGAAATAATAAATAGAAAAACCGCTTAAAATACATTAAGCGGTTTATATATATTGTTTTGCTTTGATATTACTTTTTCAGAATTCAGGTGAAAAAGCAATGACAATCAATTAATGATGATGTCCGTGATCGTGTAGGAAAGGTCCGTTTCCTTTAGGCTCGCTATAGATAACCTCTACGCCTTCCTGTTCAGAAACAAGCTTTCTTCTGACATCTTCAGGGTCGAAAGGCTTTACTTTTCCGAAATATTCTTTTAAACCTTCAGTTAGCCACATTGGAATTACCAATCCGAAGAACATGAAAATACACCAGAATCCTACTAAGAACATAGTAATGAAGAATATAGTCCATAGGAACTGGTAGAACGGCCAAAATGCTGATAAAATCGTTATCATTCTCTTAAAGATTTTAGGCAAAAATAGAACTTTTTTCCTTTTTACACAAAAGATCAGTGTTCTATTTTGTTATTTATTTTAATTTTAAACTAATTAGTGGGCAAGATCTGCAAAGAAATCGTTGCCTTTATCATCGGTAATGATGAATGCAGGGAAGTCTTTTACCTCAATTTTTCTTACGGCTTCCATTCCTAATTCAGGGAAGTCCACTACATCTACAGACACAATATTGTCTTTGGCAAGAATAGCAGCCGGTCCTCCGATAGATCCGAGATAGAAACCTCCGTATTTGTTACATGCATTGGTCACATCTTTGCTTCTGTTTCCTTTTGCCAGCATGATCATACTTCCGCCGTGGCTTTGGAATTCGTCTACATAAACGTCCATTCTTCCGGCAGTAGTAGGCCCGAAACTTCCTGAAGCCATTCCTTCCGGAGTTTTTGCAGGTCCTGCATAATAGATCGGGTGGTTTTTGAAATAGTCCGGCATTGGTTTCCCGCTGTCGATAATTTCTTTGATTTTTGCGTGAGCGATATCTCTTGCAACAATCAGGGTTCCGTTCAGTTTTAATCTTGTTTTGATCGGATATTTGGAAAGCTCTGCAAGAATTTCCGGCATTGGTTTGTTCAGGTTGATCTCAACAGCTTCTTCCAGATGTGGAGGGGTATCGGGTAAGAATCTTTTCGGATCCTGCTCCAATTGCTCAAGGAAGATTCCTTCTTTTGTGATCTTTCCTTTGATATTTCTGTCTGCAGAACAGGAAACTCCCATTCCTACCGGACAAGATGCCGCGTGTCTTGGAAGTCTGATCACTCGTACGTCGTGAGTAAGGTATTTACCTCCAAACTGAGCCCCAATTGCACTTTCCTGACAGATTTTCTGAACTTTAGCTTCCCACTCAAGGTCTCTGAAAGCCTGTCCGGCCTCATTCCCTTCTGTTGGAAGATGGTCGTAATATTTTGCTGAAGCTTTTTTCACTGCAGCAAGATTGGCTTCTGCTGAAGTTCCTCCGATTACCAACGCTAAGTGGTAGGGCGGGCAGGCAGCCGTTCCAAGGTCTGAGATTCTTTCTTTAACGAATTCTTCAAGGGATTTCTCGTTCAATAAAGATTTCGTCTTTTGGTATAAAAATGTTTTATTGGCTGAACCTCCTCCTTTTGTTAAGAATAAAAATTCATAGTAATCTCCTTTTTTAGCATAGATATCAATCTGTGCAGGAAGGTTAGAACCTGAATTCTTTTCATCAAACATGGTTAAAGGAACCACTTGAGAATATCTTAAGTTTCTTTTCTGATAGGTATTGAAAATTCCTTTGCTCAGGTATTCGCCATCATCTACTCCCGTATATACATTTTCTCCCTTTTTCCCCATTACGATAGCTGTACCTGTATCCTGGCAGGAAGGAAGAGCTCCTTCCACAGCTACTGCAGCGTTTTGCAAAAGATTATAAGCAACGAATCTGTCATTATCTGTAGCTTCAGGATCATCAATAATTCTTCTAAGGCTTTCAAGGTGTGAAGAACGAAGCATGAAAGAAACATCTGCCATCGCTTCTTCAGCTAATAACTCCAGTCCTTTCGGATCTACTGTTAAAATTTCTCTGTCACCCAGTTTTTCAACCTTTACATAATCTGATGTAAGCTTCTTGTACACCGTATCATCTTTCTGAATAGGATACGGATCCTGATATCTAAAATCCATTCAATTTTTGTTTGTACAAAAATACGTCCTCCTCTAAAAATATGAGTAAAATCAGTCACTTAAATCGATATTTATAATGATTATAAATTGGAGGTTTCTGAGTTTATAAGTACCTTTATAAAAGCTAAATAAATCAAACCAAAATATTATTTCTTTCATTAAACATGAATAATGTCAACAATTTTTTATGGCTAAAAATAAGATCATACAAATTTCAACCACTATGAATTACAGAATAGAAAAAGACACCATGGGAGAAGTGCAGGTACCTGCAGATAAGCTTTGGGGTGCACAGACGGAACGTTCCAGAAACAATTTCAAAATAGGACCTGAAGGCTCAATGCCGCACGAAATCATTGAAGCTTTTGCTTATCTGAAGAAGGCTGCCGCTTATACCAACACTGATCTGGGCGTACTTTCTGCGGAAAAAAGAGATATGATTGCTAAAGTATGTGATGAAATTCTGGAAGGAAAACTTAATGACCAGTTTCCATTGGTGATCTGGCAAACGGGTTCCGGAACGCAGTCGAATATGAATGTGAATGAAGTAGTTTCAAACAGAGCTCACGTCAATAACGGAGGAACTTTAGGTGAAAAATCTGAAATTCACCCGAATGACGATGTGAATAAATCCCAGTCATCCAATGATACTTATCCAACTGCCATGCACATTGCTGCTTATACAAAGGTGGTGGAAGTAACAATCCCGGCTGTAGAAAAACTAAAAAATACGCTGGCTGAAAAGTCAAAAGCATTCAAAGATGTGGTAAAAATCGGTAGAACCCATTTGATGGATGCTACTCCACTTACTTTGGGACAGGAATTTTCCGGGTATGTGGCTCAATTGGAATTCGGGTTGAGAGCTTTAAAAAATACATTACCTCACCTTTCTGAACTGGCTTTGGGAGGAACGGCTGTAGGTACAGGATTGAATACACCTAACGGGTATGATGTAAAAGTAGCTGAATATATTGCCCAATTTACCAATCATCCTTTTATCACTGCAGAAAATAAATTTGAAGCTCTTGCTGCTCATGATGCGATTGTTGAATCTCACGGAGCTTTAAAACAGCTTGCCGTTTCTTTATATAAAATTGCACAGGATATCAGATTGCTGGCATCGGGCCCACGTTCCGGAATCGGAGAAATTCATATTCCTGAAAATGAACCGGGATCGTCTATTATGCCAGGGAAAGTAAATCCTACCCAGAATGAAGCCATGACGATGGTTTGTGCACAGGTTTTAGGAAATGATACAACCATTTCTTTTGCCGGAACCCAGGGAAATTATGAGCTGAATGTTTTCAAACCGGTAATGGCTTACAATTTCCTGCAATCTGCCCAATTGATTGCTGATGCATGTATTTCTTTCAATGACCACTGTGCGGTAGGTATTGAACCGAATCATGAGAGAATTAAAGAGCTTGTAGACAAATCATTAATGCTTGTTACGGCTTTAAATACTCATATCGGATATGAAAATGCGGCTAAAATTGCAAAAACGGCCCATAAAAACGGAACTACGTTGAAAGAAGAGGCCATCAATCTCGGTCTCTTAACTGCTGAACAGTTTGACGAATGGGTAAAACCTGAAGATATGGTAGGAAGTTTAAAATAATGATTCTATAACTGATACAATGCAAAAACTCCGGGAGCCTTTCCCGGAGTTTTTCGTTTTGTTATCAACAATATATTTAATCTAATCCGATGGCCAGGCCGAATATCAGCGCTTTATCATTTTTGAAATAACTGTCTTTAAAGAAGTTGCTGAAATCTTTTTTAACAAAGAGACTGAAGCTGTTGTATGAGACCGTAATCTGTGCTCCGTATACAAAAGGATTCACCTGATAATTTCCGCGGTCCCGGGTTTCGCCGTCTATTCCTTTTACAATATTGTTGGTTGACATTTTTACACCTCCATATACATTGGCTCCAATTTTAAATCCGTTGTAATAGCTGCGGTATTTGATATCCATCCCGGCATTTTTAAGCTTGGAGAAATTATACTGTACCCCGAGAGGAACCATAATATATCCTGTTCTCAGCTTGCTTTTATCCAGATTTTCATTAGCCTGAACCAAAGCAACTCCCTGATTAGCATTTCTTATAAACATCATGTTGTTATCCGCTCTTACCGTTCTCCATGAGAATCCTAATCCTGAAGTAATGGCCCACGGACTTGTTCTGCTAAGCTGGTAATTCAGTTTCAGACCAAATTCCAGATTATTGGCAAATCCGATATTTTTATCCAGTTCGTTATCCTGAGAGCTGTTTGTCAAAGTCATAATTCCGTAAGAAAAATATCCTGTAAAGCTTCTGCTGGGACGGAATTTTTTCAACAGTTTCTCTTTGAGCTCTTCTTTCGAAGTAACATCTGTATTCAAAAGTGAATACCTTACCTGCTTCTGAATGACATCATCCAGATCAAACCCAAGTTCTTCAATTCTTTTATTCATTTTCTCGGAATAACGGTCTGCAATCTGAGCTTTTTCCCTGTCAAAATCTGCTTTATCAAGGTTTCTGGCCTGCAAAACCACCAATTCTTCTTCCATAAGCTTTTTTTCTTCCTGAATAATGGTATTAATTTTTGTAGCATATTCTTCCACTTTCTCTTTTACAATCGGGCTTACCTCCGTATCTTTTTAGAAGAAAGGTTAATATTTAAAGTTTTCTGTGCATAGATTGACGCTGAAAAAAGCATAGCAATCCCATTACGATTAATTTCTTGATCATATTATTAATTTTTATTTTTTTTCGGACAAATTATCTTGCATTTAAATCAATAGTAGTAGCCACATTACTTCCATCCTTTGTTTTTTCGATGACATCTTTGTGCTCTACTGAGAAAAGAAGTGTAGAAGGATCTACATATTTTTTCTTTTTAGCCGGAGTTTTTAAAGAATCGGCTTTTGCCATCAGTTTAGGATTCGAAAGCTGAGGAAGCTCCAGTTTAGTTTCTTTAGGAATAAGTTTATTCTGAACTATTGCCACAGCAGAAATCACTTCTTCTTTATCCGGGGAAAGTGTTTTCTTTACTTCCTTTTTATCATTATTCTCAACTGCCACCTGAGGAGTATTCTGAACCGGATCTTTTACGATTTCTTCTGGAGTGCTCTTTTCTGTTTTCTTTACCATTTTCGGTTGAATCTCTGAAGGCTGATTAAGAAAAAACAGAACACTTCCCAAACTGAATGTCAACATCAAACATGCAGCCACTAAAAACCAGTTTACTTTTGATTTGGGACGAGTATTATTTCTGTTATGAACCTCTATTTCAGACCACAGATCGCGGCTTGGAGCAATCTCTCTTTCCTCAATCTGATGTTTGATCTGATGTTCAATATTATCTTTAAACGTTTTCATTTTTCACTTTTTTTTGTTGTTGAAAGTAGATCTTTCTTAATTTCTCTTTAGCTCTGAACAGCTGTGTCTTACTGACTGCAACTGAGATCTGCAATGTATCAGCAATTTCCTGATGAGAATAATTTTCCAGCACATAGAGGTTAAAAACCATCCTGTAGGCATCAGGCAGCTGATCCAAAAGGTCCTGCGCATTAAAATCACAGTCAATCTCCGGTTCGTGAATGTCTTCGTGAAAAGATGGATTGATTTCGTCCAGATAGAAAACCGTTTTATGGCTTTTGATAAAATTCAGGCATTCATTCACTACAATTCTTCTCGCCCAGCTTTCCAGATTCGATTCTTCCCTGAAGCTTTCTATGTGTCTGAAAATTTTACAGAATGCTTTGATGAGACAATCTTCTGCCTGATACAAATCGCTCACATAGCTTTTGCTTACACTCAGAAATTTCTTTACATTCTGTTCATAGAAAACCTTCTGTGCAGCCGGATCCTGTTTCTTCAGGAGGCTCAATAAATCATTCTTTTTATTTCCGAACAAAAGTTTCATGCTTATCTGTTTCTATACTAAAGACAATGAAAACAAAAAAAGGTTACAATTTTTTGAAAAAATTTTATTTATCGTTTATTTTAATTTTTCAGAATAATTTAAATCCGAATAATAAAAAACGCAAAGGCTTCATTTTCAAGGTGCAGAATTTAAGGCAGCCAAAATTTAGCAGATGAAATCTGGTCTGAAGCATGGGCTTAATTATCCGTATTTCTTTGCTTCCTTAAATAGAAATAATATGCATTTTCTTTGCGTGTTTTAACTATTATGGATTGTACAAAAAAGTTTAAACAGTTTCTATATTAAAAAAGCTGCCTGAATAAGACAGCTTTGCACTTTATCCTGAGAATTCATCAAGCATATTTCTGGTAGGAACAAAGAAAAGCGTTCCGGTAACTGCCATGCTGAAATCTAAAATCCTGTCATAATTTCCCGGCGGATCACCTATAAACATATTGGTCAACATTTTTTTGGTTGTCGTAAATGTGCTTGAATAGGCAATAAAATAGGTTCCAAACTCATTCGAGGAAGGGCTTCCAAAGGGCATATTATCTCTGACAATTTTCAATTCTTCTCCATTCTCACCTTCAATGTTGGCTAAGGCAATATGAGAGTTTGAAGGTTTTACATCATCAGACATTTCAATATCATTTTCCTTAGATCTTCCGATTACCTTTTCCTGATCTTCCGTGGACAACCCTTTCCAGGCAGCCATATTGTTAAGATATTTCTGAACGAAAAGATAACTTCCGCCTTTATACTGAAGGTCTTCATCGCCAATTTTAGCAAAATAATCACGGTCATCACCATGGGGATTTTCTGTTCCGTCTACAAAACCAAGAATAGAACGTGCGTCCCAATATTTAAATCCGTGAATCTCCAAAATGCTTTCTGCCACAGAGCTCAGTAAATTTGATATTTCAATTCCCATATCAAAGATCAGACTTTTATTATCTGCTCTTAAGTGAAAATGAAGGTCTCCGGGAGTAGAAACAGCAGTATGTTTTATTCCTTTTATTTCTTCAAAACTGACTAATTCCTTAGGCATAGGTGTTGGAAGCTCCAGTTTTCTCCATGCTTCAGCACCGATTCCCATTACGCAGCTTGCTCTGCTGTCCGGAAACCTGTTGAAAACGGAATTATTAAGATTTAGTACCAAAGCACACAGCTGCTGAAAAACATCTTTCAGCTGTGGACTGTCATGAAGTTTCCAGACCATGAAAATAGTATTGCTATTTGGATAGTCCGTTACGTTCTGTGACTCTATCGAATTCATATCACTTTTTTGTGGTACTAAATATCCGAAATTGAAACCTGATCTGCAAAATATTGTTCCAGATCTTTTAAAGTTTCAGGGTTGGTCTGAATATCTTTTACCAAAAGACCTTTGTTCACCACGACAATTCTGTTGCAGACTTCTGTGGTATGGGAAAGATCATGACTGGATATCAGAAAGGTAACACCATCCTGTTTTGATAATTCTTTAATCAGGTTTTTAAGTTTGATCTGCGTAGAAGGATCCAGGTTGGCAAAAGGCTCATCAAGGATAATAATCTCAGGGTTTCCGATGATGGCGCCTACGATTCCTACTTTCTTCTGATTTCCTTTTGAAAGGTCGCGGATATATTTTCCGGACTTCAGGATTTCGCCATTGAAAAAATCATGAAAAGGCTTCAGAAATTCGTCTACAGAGGCTTTGTTCTGGCCCCTCAGCTCTCCAATGAAGTAAAAATATTCCTCCGGAGTAAGATAACCGATGAGAAAGGTATCGTCTACGAAAGCTGATACTTTATTTTTCCAGGCTTCAGATTCATTGACCTTAATTCCGTCAATGCTTACAAATCCTGTACTAGCCTGGATCAAATCCAGCATCAGGCTGAAAAGGGTTGTTTTTCCTGCTCCGTTATTTCCTACAAGACCAAATGTTTCCCCGTTTGGTATTTCAAGATGTTCAATATTAAGAACCGTTGCTTTTCCGTATGTTTTGGATAAATTTTGTATGTTGATCATGGCTTAACCTTTATTTTTAAATGCATCAAGTGTGCTGTATTTTTCTTTTTTATAGTGTTTGACAATGATCCCGAAAATCTTTTCTCTCATAAAGAATCCGATGATCCCAATAATAGCAATGCTTATTACTCCTCCCGTAATTCCTGTGAAATATTTTGCCAGCGCAAATACTCCCATAGGAAGAAGCATTTTAGGAATCAGTAAAAGTATAGCCACCATATTAAAGCTCCCTTTCTGCCCCAGTCTTTTCTCTTTTGAATTCAAGTCGATCTGAGTTTTGTTGAATGCTCCCGACCATAGGGTAAACTGGGAATTCACTCCAATATTGTATAATCCTGCGGCAAAGAATGTAATATAAACTTCCCAGCCAAAATAAGCATAGCAAAGCGCTACAATGATAGAAATACCCGTTACAATATTCATCAGCCACCATTTTGCTTTTAAATATTCTTTGTAAGGTACATTCAGGGTCATCATCAAAGGATAATATGAACTGTCAAAAGCAGGCACCCTTTGTCCGAACAGAAACTGGAAACCTCCTGTTACAAAAAGTCCCATAAACATCATCATAGCCGGAGTTTTGTAGAGTGAAGAACTAAACATCAGCAACCCATAGAACAGAAACATAAAGCTGCCCAGCAGAATGCCTTTGGTTACTTTATTTCTTCTCAGCATTTTGATATCATTATTGATAAAGGTGCCGGTCACTCCGTATTTATTCAGGAAAGCGATATTCTCTGTTTTCCCTACTGTTTTCTTGGCCTCAAGCCCCTGATCAAGATAAAATTCCTGACGAAGGTAACGGAAACATAACCACCACAATATCACAAATAAAGCAACAGGAATGAGTGTAAAATAAGGTTTTTCATAAAAGCTGAAGAAAACCGCCTCAGAATAAGACAGAACTGGGATCATATTGTAATATGCCAGCGCTCCTATCACCAGGAAGCACACTCCTATGGCCACAGCCAGGGTTTCTTTACCGTTGAAGAAAATATTGATGAAATTATTCAGGTACAGTAATGAAATCACTCCTACAAGCCACACCACTACTCCTGAAATACTATATCCGTTATATAAAGCAATCAGTGAAAATGTAATAAAGAATAAAGAACTCAGCCAGCTGAAAGCGGAAAGGAAAGTTTTGGACAGCATATAATTGACCAGTGTATTCTTCCTGATATTCATGGTAAGGAAGGGTTTAATATTCTGTGTAGGGATTTCCTGCCAGAGATATTTAAGAACAAGATCAATAATCCAAGCTACAATCATGAATTTTGAAACTACCTGTAAAGGATTCTGATGCATTTCCTCCTGAATATAGAAAAAGGCAGCAAAGGCACCCCCTACAAGACAACCTATGAAGTAAAGTATTCCTATGAAACGGAGGATTTTCATGGTCAGATTGATCCCTAAAGAAGTACCACGAAAAAAGCTTTTGATTTCAAGCCCAAGGAACTTTAGAAACATATTTTAGTTTTTTATATTAGTAAATATAATGCAAAATATGTTACAAATTTTTAGGAAAAAATAGTATTTTACAATTATCCGATAAGTTCTTTTGCCTGTGCTAAGGCAGCTTCCGTAATTTTACTTCCGGAAAGCAATTGGGCAATTTCGTTCAGCTTTTCTTCGCTGGTCAAAGGAATAATGGTAGATTGTGTTCTGCCAGAAATATCCTGTTTTACCACTTTATAGTTATCATTTCCTTTGGCAGCTACCTGTGCGAGGTGGGAAATAACAATCAGCTGCATATCTTCGGACATTTCTCTCATAAGATTTCCAATCTCTTCAGCTACTTTTCCTGAAACTCCGGTGTCTATTTCGTCCAGAATAAGGGTTGGAAGCTCATCACTTTCTGCAATGATCTTCTTTACAGCAAGCATTACTCTTGATCTTTCTCCTCCGGAAATAGCCGTCTGAATTGGCCTTAAAGGGAACCCTGAATTGGCCTGGAACAACAGCTGGATATTTTCTTTTCCAAACGGATTGAATTCATCAGCATCCTGTAACTCTATATCCACCTTTGCTTTTTCCAGTCCTAATTTCTTGAGAAGGCTTTCAGCTTTTTTGATGAAAACCGGAATATTTTTATGTCTGTTCTTGGAAAGCTTTGCAACAAGACTCTGAAGCGTTTTTTCTTTTTGAGAAATATTTTCTTCTGTTTCTTCAATCTGTAATTCTAGGTCTGAGGCTCCTTTCTGATCTCCTGCCAGCTGATTTCTGATCTCGATCAGTTCATTAAGGTCTGAAACATTATGTTTCAGGAATAAAGCGTTGATTTTATTATTAAGATCGGTAAGGTATACCAGATTTTCCGGATTGATTTCAACTCTTTCCGCTTCATGTTCAAGTTCGGAAATGATATCTTTAAGTTCTACAAAAGAAGTTTCCAGCCTTTCGTCAAGTTCTGCAAAACTGGTAGAAACTTCAGAAATTTTAGACAGCTTATTGGTGGCCTCGTTAAAGAATGACAGAATTCCTATTTCTTCCTGATGGAACCTCGATAGAATCTGACCAATATTTTCGGAGATCATTCCTGCATTTTCCTGAATGGAAAGCTGATTCTGAATATCTTCATAATCAACATCATCAAGCTTCAGCTCTTCTAATTCGTTGAGTAAAAATTCTTTATAATCGCTTTCTTTATTGAATTCTGAAAGCTGGGTTTTCAATTTTTTCAACAACAATTTCAGTGTTTGAAATTCAGAAAACTCCTGTTGATACTCTTCAATGATCTTTTTATTTTCAGAAAACCCGTCAATAATTTTAAACTGATATTCTGAGGTAAAAAGATTGGATGTTTCAAACTGGGAATGGATATCGATCAGCTGTGAAGAAAGTTCTTTAAGAATATCCAGTGTTACCGGTACATCGTTGATAAATGCACGCGATTTCCCTGAAGGAAGGATTTCTCTCCTGATTATGGTCTGAAGCTCGTAATCCAGGTCATTTTCAATAAAGAATTTCTTAAACTGATTGTTGAGAGAAAATTCGGTTTCCACTACACTTTTCTCTTCGGCTTTGGCGATAGATTTTACATCGGCCCTTTCTCCTAAAATAAGTCGCAGAGCTCCCAAAATAATAGATTTCCCGGCTCCGGTTTCTCCGGTAATCACCTGTAAACCATTTTTCAATGATACTTCAAGGGTATCAATCAGGGCAAAGTTTTTAATATAAATTCTCGAAAGCATTGATAGTCCGGGTTATAATCCAATTTGAGTTTGAACTGTAAAAATAAGTTTTTTTTCATTCTTGTCCGATTAATTAAAGCATAATTAATAGGTCGCCCCTCCGGAGTTATTTTTTTTACAGAGACTTCACTTTTTTCTATTAACAGTAGGTCCCGATGGGATCAAGTCCAGTTCCTATGGAAGCTAACTGCTAATAGGACGTATTTGTTTAAAATTATTGCGCGCTCATCAATAATACGATCTTTAAAACTTATTCAAGAGTTCCTAAACTCTCCATTTATTCCACTTATTGTCTATATTCTTTGGCGAGAGGATAATCATATTCTGCTTAAGATCATTGAGAATTAAACCTCCGTTATTTCCGGAATTGAAAATATTGAATATTTCGTCACTTTTGGTATCCATGAACAGATTAAAGAAAAATGCCTGCTGGAAACTGTTTTCATACATTTTCAGCTGCATCAGAGCATCAAAAATCACTTTTTTCCCGGCAGTCTGATCCTGGTTGAAAAGGTTATCCAGTCCTGCTCTATGATACGTATAAATGGTAGAACGCAGCTGGCTCCAGTTAGGGTTCATGATTTCATTAATCAGAATAGAACGGCTTCTCGGCTCGTTGATGGTATTCCAGCCTTCATAATTTCTGTTTTGGGAATTCTGGGCGATCTGCTGTGCTTTTGCATACCATTGAGATCCACCCATAGACTGGAAGCTGTCGGCATCCATCCCCAGAATCACATAAATATAGAAACTGATCACATCCGTAAGATTCTTCCCGGAGAATTGTCTTTCATTGAAAATAAGACTCTCATTTTCAATATATTCAAAAGCAAACCTCTGGTCCTGGAGATTCAGTAATGGAGATTCATATGTTGTGTTATAAACCGGTCTTACAGCCTGGATGACAATAGTTCCCTTGAATTTATTAACGTCTCTTTCAGAAATAACAATAGAAAAAGCACATTTTATTTTTTCAAAATTCTGAAGCCTTTTGCCTGTCCAGCTTGTATTATTGATAAAGTCCCGGAGGCTTTTTTCCAACGCTTTATAGGCCTGCTGGTTACTTCCTCCCAACTGTTTGGAGTTTACCTGTACCGTGGACAGCAGTTCCTGAGAAAAACTTTGGGTGTATATAAAAAACAGAAAAAATAAACTTATAATTTTTTTCATTGTCTATTAAAAATTGAGAACGGAAATTTATTAAAATTATTTTAAAAGTTGAGCCTCAACAAAATTGAGAATATCTTTCGCCACATCGTCTTTGGATTTCAGGTTGAATTCCTTTTTCTCCGTTTTGGTTAATATCTTGATTTTGTTGGTATCATTTTTAAAACCGGCACCTTCATCACGCAGGGAATTCAGAACAATCATATCCAGATTTTTCTTTTCCAGTTTTCCTTTTGCATTTTCCTCTTCATTTTGGGTTTCCAGTGCAAATCCTACCAGAAACTGATGGGTTTTCTTTTCTCCCATTGTTTTAAGGATATCCGGATTTTTCACCAGTTCTATCGTCAGGTTTTCATCATTCTTTTTGATTTTTTCCTTCGCTACTTCTTTGGGAGCATAGTCTGCCACCGCTGCACTGGCAATACCGATATCTATTCTGTCGTAAAATTCAAATACTTTGGCCAGCATTTCTTTTGCCGAGGTCACTTGATGAAGTTCTACATTCGGATCGTTAATGGTTTGGAAACTTGGTCCGGAAACAAGGATCACCCTTGCTCCTCTTTTTGAAGCTTCTTCTGCGAGGGAGAATCCCATCTTCCCTGATGAATGATTTCCTATGAACCTTACCGGATCAATAGCTTCATATGTAGGTCCGGCCGTAATTAAAACGGTTTTTCCTTCAAGACTTCTGGAATGGTTATGTGCAGTAAAATGATGTTCAACGGTATTGAAAACAGTTGCCGGCTCTGCCATTCTACCCTGCCCAATCAGTCCGCTTGCCAGCTCTCCGTTTTCCGCAGGAATGATAGTGTGTCCGAAGCTTTCTGCCAGCTCCAGGTTCTTTTTTGCAGAAGGATGTGCATACATATCAAGATCCATAGCAGGAGCAATAAACACCGGACATTTTGCAGACATATAGGTTGCAATAACGAGATTATCACACATTCCGTGAACCATTTTAGACAATGTATTGGCTGTGCAGGGAGCTACAATCATAACATCTGCCCACAGCGCCATTTCCACATGGCTGTTCCATGTTCCGTTATCGCCGTAGAAATCTGAATATACTGGTTTTTTGGATAATGTAGACAGGCTCAGTTTTGTTACAAAGTTTTCTGCGTCAGGAGTCATCATCACTTGTACTTCGGCTCCTTTCTTCACAAAATCCCTGATCAGAAAATGAATTTTGTAAGCCGCAATTCCTCCGGAGACAGCGATAAGTATTTTTTTACCGGAAACACTCATTTAGTTCTAATTTTTGAAATACTAAAGTACTTATTTTTTCCCACACCATGAGGCTTTAAAAATAACAAAGGTCATAAAAGAAGTGAATTCCTTTATGACCTTGATTTTATTAAAGCACAGATGATTATTTTCTCTCTTCTGTTTTTCTGAAATAGACATCATCGTTCAACCATTCTTCAATAGCAATTGAAGTAGGCTTTGGAAGCTTTTCGTAATGTTTAGAGATCTCAATCTGTTCTCTGTTTTCGAAAACCTCTTCCAATGTAGAATTGTGAACAGCAAATTCATCCAATTTGTTGTGAAGCTCCGTACGGATCTCCGCATTGATCTGCTCTGCTCTCTTTCCCATGATAACAATAGCTTCATAGATTGAACCTACTTTATCTTCAATCTTATCTTTATCGTAAGTAATAGTATTTACTTCTGCTTTTGTATCTTTTACACTCATTTTGAGAAAATTATTTTTATTTTAAGATGGCAAATTTACGAATTATCTTTGAATTTTGAAAGTGGCTGCCGGAGGAGGTGTCTTAAGTGCTGCACTGTCCCTCTGTAACTGCATTGCTTTCTTTTCATTGCTGATCTGATCTTTAATCTGCTGCTCGTTTTTATCTTTATCGGCTAATTTTTCAGCTTCTTTTTTCTGTCTTGCTGTTAAAGTTGCCATTCTTGCTTCCGTTTGTTTTTTAACAACTGCAAAGTTCTGTTTTTCCTTTTCCAGTTTTCCTCTAAGGTCGGCTGCTGTTTTAGAATATTCTGTATCTGGAAGTTCTTTTTCTACCAATCTTGTATACGTCAGAGCACTTTCAATACGCTCATCTTTAAGATTATAAACTGATTTCATCGCCAACTCATAGCGTGACTTCATGATATAATCATAAATTTTTGAACGGAGTTTTGTACTTGGGAAATCTTCCAAAACATTTTCAAATGCTACATTCGCAGCCTTATACTCTCCCATTTTGTAGTATTGTCTTCCGTTTTCATACGCTTTAAATTCAAGCTTGTAAGACAATTCATCAATAAGCTGGCTGATATTTTTAGATCTTTCAGAATTAGGATAATTGTTCAGGAATTCCTGAAGCTCATTGATTGCCAATTCTGTACTTGACTGGTCCAGGTTATAATCCATAGATCCTTCATAGTAACATAATGCAGACATATATGCTGCTTCTTCTGCTCTTGGATCCTTTGGAAAACTTACTGCGAAATTTTTAAACTGGTGACCTGCCAGCTTATAGCTTTTATCATAATAGTTGGCATAAGCTGTATTGAAACCTACGTTAGGAAAGTCATCTGTTCCCGCCACAAGATTGGCAAGTCTATCGTAAAGAGCCAATGCATTTTTCCACTTTTTCTTAGCAAAGTTTTCATTAGCGGCCTTCAGGATAAACTCTTTATCAGCACTCCTCATCGCCCTTTCCTGCTGGCTTACACAAGATGTAACCACCGCTACAGCAAAAAGGCCTAAAATATATTTTTTCATATAAAAAATTCAACAGTTTTCGGATTACACAGCCGATTTACTAATTTGCAAAAATATAACTTTTTTGCCAATAGATTTTTTTTTATGAATATTTAACGTAATTTTAGTCTGCAGCGTATCCCAAAATCGCAAAAACACTTAATAAAAGATTCATTCTCACCTTTTTCTCCGCTTCTTTGGCATAGGTTTCTTCATTTTTACTCGGAACATACAGCTCATAGAAGTTTTTATTCCTGATTACAAATAAAGTGGACCCGATGATCATGGTAAGAATATCTTCAGGCTTGGGAGTAAAAGTAAAAACTCCGGATGCAACCCCTTTTTTAATGACTTCATCCAGTTTTTTTACGAATAGCTGATAGAAATCAAGCAGTTCATCTTTCAGGTTTTCCGTATGGCGGAGTTCCTGGGTTACAAAACCATGGAAATAGTTATACTTGAAAAGCTGGGAAACAATATACTTAATCATTTCCCGCAGCTGCATTTCAGGCTTACCGTCTTTAATGGTATCTGCGAATTCTGAAAAATTTTCTCTGGTCTTCAGCACCCTGTACTGATAGAGATAAGACATCATCTTCTCTTTAGAACCGAAGTAATAAGAGATCATAGCGACATTGATATTCGCTTTAGAGCAGATATCTCTTACGGAAGTTCCTTCGTAGCCTTTTTTTGCAATCAGCTCTTCCGCAATATCCAATATATGAATCTGTTTTTCCGTAAATTTTTTTTTCATGAGTGTACTTTGAGTAAAGTTAAGAAATTTTTAACAGATTTATAAACGTTTGTTTAATAATTTTAAATTAAATCTGAAAATACTTACTTTTGAATATGGAATTTTTTGATTTTCATCACCATAAGAACTATATCCGGAACGGAATTTACAATCTGGGTATTAACCAAACTCCGCCTGATTTCCCTTATTCTATTGGAATTCATCCGCAAGATATTGATGTGACCCATATGGAACAGCAGTTTTCCCGGATAAAAAGCATGATGTCCCAGAACTGTTTTGCTATTGGTGAATGCGGCTTGGATTCTTTGGTTTCTGTGGAGCAGAATATTCAGGAGGAAGTTTTTTTAAGGCAGATCAAAATAGCCAATGAAGTAAAAAAACCGCTGATTATTCATTGTGTAAGAAAGTTTTATGAAATCATTTCTTTTAAAAAGAAGGCGGAACAGCCCATGATTATCCATGGCTTTAATAAAAAACGCCAAATTGCGGAAGATCTTCTGGCCAATAATTTTTACCTGAGTTTTGGGAAAGCTGTTTTGTATAATTTATCTTTGCAGGATATTTTGAAAAACACTCCATTAGACAAACTCTTTTTAGAAACTGACAATGAAGATTTTAACATCGGGGAATCGTACCTTAAAGTTTCAGAAATAAAAGGAATTTCTTTGGAGCAACTTAATGAACAAATTTTAGAAAATTTATACTCAATACAAAATGGATAAATACTGGCTGGAGAGAACTGAACTTTTGATCAAGGAAGATGGATTGCATAAGCTGGCCAAAGCCAATGTGCTTGTGGTAGGTTTAGGCGGAGTAGGTTCTTTTGCCGCAGAATTTCTTGCAAGGGCCGGAGTGGGAAATATGACCATTGTGGATGGTGACACAGTAGATATTACAAATATCAACAGACAGCTTCCTGCATTGCATTCTACTGTTGGAAGGCATAAAGTAGACGTTGTTGCTGAAAGGCTTCTTGATATCAATCCACAGCTTCATTTAACCAAAATGAACGAGTTTCTGAACCCTGAGAGAATGGACGAAGTACTTGATTCTGAAAAGTTTAACTATATCCTTGACTGTATCGACAGTGTGACGCCGAAAATCTGTTTAATGAAAGCTGCCAGAAGACGAAAAATCAAGATTGTGAGTTCAATGGGAGCCGGAGGAAAAGTAGACCCAAGCATGGTGATGGTAAGGGATATCAGTAAAACCCACAACTGTTTCCTTGCCAGACAGGTGAGAAAAAGATTAAAAAAAGAAAAGATCAATAAAGGCATACGATGTGTATTTTCTAATGAGATTCAAAAGGAGGAAAGTTTGAAAATGACGGACGGAAGCAATTATAAGAGATCATTCTATGGCACCATCAGCTTTATTCCTGCAATTTTCGGATTGTATGCTGCCGCTGAAGTGATTAATCATTTAGTGAAAAAGACGAAAGATTAATGCAGAACTACAAATATCCAAGAGCAGAAAAGCTCAAAAAAAATACGGAGATCGCTTTGCTTTTTGAAAAAGGCAAATGGAGAACCAGCGGAAATCTGAGAATTATTATCCTGAAGGATAAAACCAGTCTTCCGATAGAAGCTCCAAGGTTTGGAGTTTCCGTCTCTAAAAGATACTTTAAAAGGGCTGTGCACAGGAATCGTATTAAAAGATTACTGAGAGAGTGCTATCGTCTGAACAAAGATCTTTTCAAGCAGTCATTTGGAGAAAGAACTATGGCTATGCTGTTTTGGGTTTCTCCGGAGATGCCTCCGAAATTTCAGGATGTGGAGGCTCAGTTTATAAAGCTCTGCGAAGCCCAGAAAAAGTAATATTTCCATATGAACTGAAATTTCATATCGATCTTCGGATAGTTTTTGTATTTTAGGGAAAACAATAAATCTGAAAATTAATATGTTAGATAACGTTCCCTATTTTTCTTATATAATCAGTGCATTTATTGGCATCGGACTGGCGGCAGCTACAGGCTTCCGGGTATTTCTCCCTATGTTTATTGTAAGTCTTGCCTCTTATTTCAACTGGATTCCTATGAATGAGCATTTTGAATGGCTTGCAGGCCTGCCTACGCTTATTACAACAGGAATAGCCACAATTATTGAGATTCTGGCTTATTATATCCCTTTTATTGACCATTTACTGGATACGGTATCTATTCCTATGGCCACGGTTGCCGGCTCTATATTGTTTGCGAGCCAGTTTGCAGAGCTGGGAACTTTCCCACAATGGGCTCTGGCACTAATTGCCGGCGGCGGTACGGCAGCTACTATCAGCTCCGGTTTTGCAGGAATACGGGCCGCTTCTACAGCGACTACCGGAGGATTGGGAAATTCTGTGGTAGGGACAACGGAGACGGCAGGAGCGGGGGTTATGTCTGTTCTCGCTATGGCAGCTCCTGTTATTGCAGCCATCTTTGCCATAATCACATTGGTTCTGGTGATTGTATTCGGACGAAAGGCCTGGAAAAAGTTAAGGGGCAGTAAAAATAATTCACAGAATTTATAAAAGAGAAAGGTACTGTTATCATCAGTACCTTTTCTTTTTAGTTTTTAGTTCTGAAGTCCTTAATATCCAGAATTTTGGATTCAAAATATTCTTTTTTCTCTGGATTTTTTTTGATTAATATTTCAAACGCTTTTATTGCTTTTGTATATAATTTCTGTTCAAAATAAAGATTGGCCAATGTCTCAGTCATTAAATGGGAGATATCATCATTCTTTTCTTTTACAACATACGTACTTTCTTCTTTTAACTGACTGATTCTGGGATTCTTTTCAATAAAGGTTTCAATGGCCTTTTCTTTGATTTCGGATTTTTCCTTTACGATTTCTTCTGTCCTGCCCATCTTAAGCCAGCTTTGCCACGTATTAATAAACCCGGGGACATTACTGTCTATTGATGATTGAGTCGTATTCTTCATAGTTGCCTCCTGCGTTTTTTCTACAGGTTCTTCATTCCTTTGCGTTGGTTTTTCTTCAACCTTAAGGGTAGAAATATCGGTTCCGAAAAATGAAACATTCATTACCGGAACATCTTCTTTTGCTTTTGCAGTACTTTTTTCTTCTTCAGATGATTCAGAACCCTGTGCTGTTTCGGGAGTTTTTTCTGCCACAGACACAATATCATCCTGAACTTCTTCTGTAATTATTTCAGGAGCTTCAGGAGTTATAAATGGTTCTGTTATTACTTCAGGTTCTGCAGCGGGTGTTGCTTCTACTGTCGCCGTTTTTATTTCAGGAGCTGATATCTGTTCTGAATTGCTGAGTAAAGAATCCGGCAAATTGGATTCCACACTCATTGGTTTCCATGCAGAATGAACTTCCTGGGTTTCTTCTTCTTTTTCTTCTTGAATTTCAGCGTTAATCTCTTCTTCTACGGGCAATTGGCTCTCAACAATTTTTTCCTGTACCGGCACTTCTTTGATTTCCTCAGGCTTGTCTTCACTGGTTGACCAGAAATGAAAACTTTGAGTTTCAGCAAAGCTAATTTCATGATCTTCAACTGCTTCAGGCACTATTTCTTCCTCTTGCGGAACAAGTTTAGTCTCCTTCATTTTTTTCTCAACCTCTTCAATCAGACGTCTCATTTCCTCCTCATGTTTATTGACATTAGGTTGGGAAACCTCAGCTGCCCCAACAATTTCCTCATTGTTTGGCTGGATTATAACGTCAGGCATAAATGAATCTGTTCCATGGAAGCTTACTTCAGCATGAGCCATTTCTTCTACGGGTGGCTCTTCTTGGGAAGCAGCGATTGTTTCAGTATCCGTTACACCTGTATCCAGAGGTTCTTCCGCTGTTTCTGCTTCAACATGTTCCTCGGGTAATAAAGGTGCTACTTCATGGAAGCTAACGTCTTCCTTATCTTCAATTTTTTCTGCTTCTTTTTCTGAAGAAATCTGATCTTCGTGAATGATGACTTCCGGTGTAAAGGTTTCTTCAATACGATCCTCAGCTTCAGCCTGCGGCTCTTCTTTGGATTCCTGAACAGGTTGTTCGGCTGCCGGCTCAGTCTTTTGGGTTACTAAGGTTCCTGACTCCAGAGTGGATTCAAGATCTATCGTTTCGGAATTTTTTTCTTCGAGGAAGTTTTCTTCTCCTTCAAATAAAATTCTGTTTCGTTCGCCATTTACATAAATAGGTTTAACTGCCTGTAAAACAGGCAACATACAACTATCATCCCGTTCTTCAGATGGCTTTTCCAAAGGAGTTTCCTCTTCTCTTTTAATAGGGAAAGATTTGGCTTTCGGAACAAACTGAGCAGGCTTTTCAATTGTTTCAGAATGTTTTTTCTCTTCAATAATCTCGGGCTTAGTCTCCTGTCTGATTTTTCCGTTAATCAGCTGATACAAAATCTTTTTATCAGTAGTATATGCTGCCGTTGTAGAAAGCTCTTTCTGATAGTTTTCTTTTTCGTACAGATGCACTCCATACAGGTGAAGTGCCCTGATATTTTGAATATAAGGAAATGCGTGAATCTCTTCTTTCAAAAGACCAAGGTCTTCTAACTGAATATTTTTCGGATTTTTTATTAATTCTAAAACTCTCGGATTCATCTTACCAGTTCGCTACAATGTCGTTAAATATCTTATTAATAATTCTATCAGTTACCAGCTTTACCTGCTGGTCTTCGATTTGACTTAGTGATACATCACTGTTGAAAGCGGCTTCATCAGAATACGTTCTGTCAAAACTGGCATCCGGATGAATTTTATTTTCATAATGTACCTTTACTGTAATCGTAAGTTTATTCTGTGCCTGCTGAATCACTCCGCCAGAAGGATTGGTCTGGGTATTGGAGCTGATTGTGGTAGGGGTAATGGAATAGTCTGTTATTTCTCCTTCTATCAGAATATCAGGATTTTCTTTTGTTCCTTTTAAAGTGGTTCTCTGAAGGAATCTGTTTTGAATTGCGGTAGAAAACTGTTGTGATAATGCAGGGTTCACGAGAGGTGCATTATTGGGAAATTCATTGATCTGAACTGTTTTCTCATCTGTAAGAGACGATCCCGTAAAGCTGTAGCATGAGTTTAAAACTCCCAGCAATACAAAAAGCATCACTGTTAATAATGACTGTTTCAGGCTGGTATTTTTAATTTTAAAATTCATTTTTAGATCCAATTTCAGTAATTTCATCATACTCAATTTGCTGCATAGCATCTTCATAAGCAAAATATTTTGCGGTGTATAAAAACGGTATCGTAAGGAAAAGTCCTATCCCGCAGGCCAAAATACCAATCTGAGCCAAGATTCCCACTACAAATGAGAAAAGAAAGATTGACAATAAATTTCCTTTGCTCATTATTTTTGAAATGTTCCAGGCTTCTTTTATTTCTGTAATTCCTTTAAGGCTGATTAATGGAATGATATAAAACCCTTTCAATACGAAGTAATAAATAGCAGCAAACATCAGAAAAATGTAAGGGAACATTAAAAACATGATCATCGGGTTAGGCTGATGACCTTCAGATAGCGCACCCGATACTGCCATAATAACCATTAAAGGAATGTAAAGTAATAGAAAACCACCGATAACAATTAACTGCAGCATAAAATAAGGCATAAAATCTTTAAAATCAAAGATATCTCCCGGGCTTGCCGCCTGATTACGGCTAAGTTTTTGAAGGTACTTGTATAGATTCCCCATGGCTAACAATCCGCAGAAAGGAATAATCGACATAATAAAGCATACTAAAAATGCTATAAAAATGTTCCCGAAATCTTTCTTTAGAAGCTCGAATCCTTTATTAATATATTCACCGAGTTTAAAATTTACCGGCTTAGGTGTTAAATTGACTTTCATTATTTATGTTGTGCTAATCTTCCAGGTTATATTGTTTTATTTTTCTGTATAGAGTTCTCTGTGAGATTCCCAATTCGTCTGCCGCTCTGTTCCTACGTCCTTTATGCTTCTCCAATGCTTTGATAATCAAATCCTTTTCGTTATTCTGCAGAGAAAGTGATTCCGGCCTGTTTTCTTCAATTTCGATATCTTCAATATCTTCATAACTATCATCAGGAGTCGAAATGATCGTAGGAGTCTGAACTGCCGGTGTATCGTTATTATTTTCAAAATATAATAATGATCCGTTATTTGGCTGCGGCTGGCTTTCAGGAGTGTAAATCCTGTTGATCAGGTTTTTCTCGTGATTGCTCAGATCTGCTGTTCCTCTGTTTTTGATCAGTTCCGAAGTTAAGGATTTTAAATCATTAATATCATTCCTCATATCGAACAGAATTTTATACATGATTTCTCTTTCGCTTCCGAAATCGTTTTGTTTAGGAGCATTCTGGGTATTCACCACCATTGGAAGGTGTGTTTCCATAGGAATGTACTCGGCAAGTTTCTCAGCGGTTACATTTCTGTTTCTCTCCACAACGGTCATCTGCTCCACTAAGTTTCTTAGTTGGCGGACGTTACCCGGGAAAGAATAGTTTTCTATATAATGAACAGCGCTCTGCTCCAGCTCCAGCTCCGGCATTCTGTACTTTTCCGCAAAGTCTATTGCAAATTTTCTGAACAGCAAATGAACATCTCCTTTTCTTTCTCTCAAAGGCGGCATATCTATCTGAACGGTATTCAATCGGTAAAATAAATCCTCACGGAATCTTCCGTCATGAATGGCTTTCATCATATTCACGTTGGTAGCGGCCACAATTCTAACATTGGTTTTCTGAACCTGTGAAGAACCTACTTTCATGAATTCACCGCTTTCCAGCACTCTTAAAAGACGGACCTGGGTTTGCAGCGGAAGTTCTCCCACCTCATCCAGAAAGATGGTTCCGCCGTCAGCGACTTCAAAATATCCTTTTCTGGTAGCTGTAGCCCCTGTAAAAGCTCCTTTTTCGTGTCCGAACAATTCAGAATCTATGGTTCCTTCCGGAATTGCACCACAGTTTACCACAATATAAGGCTGATGTTTTCTTCTGGATTCTGAATGAATGATTTTCGGAATAAATTCTTTTCCTACCCCACTTTCTCCAATTACCAGTACAGAAATATCTGTAGGTGCAACCTGGATAGATTTTTCCAGGGCACGGTTGAGTGCAGGAAAGTTCCCGATAATTCCGAAACGGTTTTTTATGTTTTGTAGCTCGTTGCTCATAAGTAAATTTTTGATTATTGATTTAATGTTAATCTTCTACAGCATTTCAATCTCTTTTCTGTAGACTTTGTTAAAATGATGGGTGTAGACATCGTTCATAGTCTTTCCTTCATCATACGTTTGTAAGGCTAACTTTTTTAAATCCAAATAATCTTTGTTTCTGATCTTAGAAACTTTACTCTTAAAGTATATATTCTCCGCAAAGTCATATTCTTTGCTTTGTTTTTCAAAATTCTGCAGGACCTTGTCATATCTTCCCAGCCCAAAATAGGTAACCCCGAGCTGATAATGATCGAACATTCCCTTGACATAGCCTCTGGCAGCCAGAAGCCTTTCTATAATCCCAGCCGCTTTTTTGTTCTGTCCTAAAGCACTGTAGGACATCGCTCTTACGACATCCAGATTATAGTCTCCGTTTTGAGATCTTCCTAAATCTCCGGGCTCATATTTTTTTAATTTCTCTACATCCTGGATAGCTCCTTTATAATCTCTTAAGAACTGAAACTTGGTCCAGCCTCTATAGCCAAGGTGTATTTTGGGATCTAAAGCAACCGTTTTATCAATTAAAATCTTCCAGGTTATGAAGTCTCCGTTTTTAAGATATGGAACGGCTTTTTCCATATAAGCATGGGAGAAATCGGGGCACAGTTCAATGGCTTTATCCAAGCCTTCCTGGGATTCTGCGAAACCTTGTAAATCTGAAGCCCAGTTGTATAACTCACATGCTTTTTTGCAGTCCTCACCCTCTACTGCATTACAGTTGACCTGTGCAATAGTATTGGTGTAAACGATAAGTAGCAAAAAGCTAAGGTAATACCTCTGAAACTTTTCTATTTTCATTTTTATAGGTTAAATACTGATAATAATCTACTTGTAAACCTTTTATCTCTTTCGGCATCAGCCATCGAGTGATTTTGTAAACTCCAGCAGTTTATTTGCCAATTCTTCATCCAGTAAAGAATCTTTCAGACTGATTCAAATGCTGTATTCTGAGCAGCCCTGTCTTTCTTCCACAATTTACTAAAAATCTTACGGTAATATAACCGTTGATCTTTTTTCAGAATATATATTTTCTTTTTTAAGTTTCAGTGGTCACAATTTTTTTCTCCTTTGGAGCTAAATTCCTTTGAGCCCCTGAAACTTAATTTTATACCGCTGTTCTCCCTAAAAGTGTGCCTTGGGTATTGTCATACACAAAAACGTTCACAATGTCACCTATTTTCTGTCCCTCTAATTTATCAAAAACACATACGGCATTCTGAGAATTTCTTCCTTTCCACTGGTTTTTGTTCTTCTTGGAAATTCCCTCAATTAAAATCTGGTGAACTTTTCCAACATAAGATTTCATTCTTTGTCTTGAAAGCTCTCCCTGAAGTGCGATAACTTCTGCAAGACGTCTCTGCTTTACATCAGCAGGAATATTGTCTTCCATTTTCTTATGAGCCGGGGTTCCCGGTCTTTCTGAGTATGCAAACATATAACCGTAGTCATATTCCACTTCTCCCATCAGGCTTAGCGTATCCTGGTGGTCTTCTTCTGTTTCGTTACAGAATCCTACGATCATATCCTGAGAAAAGGCTACTTCAGGAACAATTTCCTTCGCTTTTCTGATCAGGTCAAGGTATTCTTCACGGGTATGCTGTCTGTTCATCGCTTCAAGCATATTATTGCTTCCGCTTTGTACAGGAAGGTGTACATATTTACAGATATTGTCATGTTTTGCCATCATTCTGAATACATCCAGACTCATATCCTGCGGATTTGAAGTAGAGAATCTGATTCTTAATTCAGGGACAGCTTTAGCCACCAAATCAAGCAGCTGAGCAAAATTAACCGCTGTTGCTTTCTGCATTTCAGAAGCTTTGGCAAAATCTTTTTTAGGACCACCTCCATACCAAAGGTAAGAGTCTACGTTTTGTCCTAAAAGGGTAATTTCTTTATATCCGTTATTAGCAAGGTCTTTACATTCTTCAATAATAGAGTGTGGATCACGGCTTCTTTCTCTTCCTCTGGTAAAAGGAACTACACAGAATGTACACATGTTATCACAACCCCTGGTAATGGTAACAAAAGCGGTAACTCCGTTTCCTCCTAAACGGACAGGATTGATATCTGCGTAGGTTTCTTCTTTGGAAAGAATAACATTGATGGCATCTCTTCCGTCATCCGTTTCTTTTAAAAGATTCGGCAGATCTCTATAGGCATCCGGACCTACAACAAGATCCACCAGTTGTTCTTCTTCTAAGAATTTGGTTTTCAACCTTTCCGCCATACATCCCAACACCCCTACCGTCATATTCGGCTTTTCTTTTTTCAGGTTTTTAAATTGGGAAAGACGCATTCTCACGGTCTGTTCCGCTTTTTCACGGATGGAACATGTATTTAAAAGAATCAGGTCAGCCTCTTCAACTTTCATCGTTGTATTATACCCCTGTTCATTAAGAATGGATGCAACAATTTCAGAGTCAGAAAAGTTCATCTGACAACCATAGCTCTCTAAAAACAGTTTTTTAGAATTTTCCGGTCTTTCGGCAATAGCAAAAGCTTCGCCCTGCTTTGTTTCGTCTATATATTTTTCCTGCACGATAATCAATTTAAGGCCCGTAATAATAAATTACGAACGAATAAGTCTGCAAAGATACAAAATATTGTGACAGAATGTCAGGATTATCTTTCAGTAAATGTGATTGAAAACTGTACCGGAAATGAAATCCTCTCAACGATAGGAATATTTTTATAAAATGCTGGTACCCAAACTTTTTTCATCCTGGAAAGAGTCCGCATAAAATCAGTATTGAAATTTTTATTATCAACCTCGGGATAAATTCTGGGATTAATAATATGCCCGTCTTTACTAATATAAAATTCCAGATTTACTTTACCATTAAGTTGGTAATCTGAAAAAATCGTCATAAAATTATCGTGAAACAAGGTATGAAAAGCTTTCGCTCCTTCCGGATACTTAGCATGTGCAACAAATTTGCCGGCATCATAACCCGGTTTATAATTGCTCATCAAGTCCTTTGGATATAAAATAAATTCCGTGATTGCCCCAATTTTCCACCCTTTTGCTTCAGCAGGTTTCCATTTTTTAAGATTTTTAAGAAGTATCCTGGAAAGATCATATGCACATTTGTTTCTTGCAATATTAGCTGTATCTGAATCCTTGATGAACTTCACCTCAGCCTTTTCTGTTACAATGATTCGGGGTTGATAAATCTCCTTCTCACTGCACTCTTTAAAGTTATTATTGACAAGATATTCATGGGCATCTTTATAGAAGTTAACGGTTCCACCTTCATAAAAGCTTTGTTTTTCCGGGTATTCATCAAGTATCTGTGCTTTATATACAGATACAAAAGCCAGAAAGAAGACAATCAATTTTTTTTTCATTATTGTGTTTAAATTATTTAATCAATATCTGCTGAAATGGAAGAAAAGTTCATTTTAACTTTAATCTGTGAAGCTACTGGCTGTCCGTTACAAGACGCCGGAGTCCAGTTCTTTTTAATTCTTCTCACCACATACTGCATATCATCAAAAAAAACCTCGCTGTTGGCAACTTTAGGCATTCCTTTCACATCTAGAACTTTTCCTTTTTCATCAAGCACTAAGGTAAATATAAAATCTCCCGTCAAAGCATAAAAATCAGCATTCAGATACGCATACATGTATTTGTTCAGGATATCTTTGTATGCTGCTACACCTCCATCATAAGCCGCTGGTTTAAAATCATTGCATTTTACAGCGACCTGCATAAAAGGTTCTTTAATATCTATTTTTAAAAGATTTTTATTGCTGTCTCTTATAAATGAATCATCACGTTCTTCCTGATCCTGTGCAAATGAAAAATTCACTGCACATAAGGCCAAAAATAAAAGTATCGTCCTCATAATTTTGTTTACTAATAATAAACAAAGGTAAATATTTACCCCATTGATTAAAAAGAAAAACTTCACACCAGGTATGAAGTTTTAAATATTGATTCTGAATTTCAGATCTACCTGAAACTCATTTACTTTTTGGTTTATAGCAAGCCTTTGATATGTTTATAATTGCTTTTTACGGTTTCAAAAACCTCATCCATTTTACCTCCCAGCATCAGCTGTGCCATAGATTTGGTCATTCCCATAATCTGGTCAAATTCAACCTTAGGAGGAAGAGCCAGCGCATTAGGATTGGTAAAAATATTCAGAAGATAAGGTCCGTTGTACTCCAGACATTCTTTGATAGCACCCTCCACATCTTGCGGCAAATGTACATTTTTGCCGGGATAACCCATTGCATGTGCTACCATGGCAAAGTCAGGATTGATCATATCGGTTTCATTATCCGGCATTCCTCCCACTTCCATTTCCAGCTTTACCATTCCCAGGGTTCTGTTGTTGAACACAATCAGCTTTATGGGTAATTTATACTGAAAAATAGTGGCCATATCTCCCAATAACATGGATAGTCCTCCATCACCGCACATCGCAATCACCTGCTTTTCAGGGTGAGCTAAAGCCGCTCCTATGGCCATTGGCATTGCATTCGCCATTGAACCATGATTAAACGAACCAAGCATTTTCCTTTCACCGGTTCCCGTAATAAATCTCGCTCCCCACACACAGCACATTCCGGTGTCTACGGTAAAAATAGCATCATTTTTAGCCAATTGGTCTAAAGTATGGGCAACATATTCCGGCTGGATCGCATTTTCTTTTCCAAAATCTTTTACATATTCCAGCTGCCCTTCTTTTACTTTATCATAAAATGCCAGCTGCTCATTCAGGAAGTGCACATCTGTCTTTTCTTCCAGTAAGGGAAGCAGTGCTTTAATGGTTTCTTTCACATCTCCTGCAAGCCCCAGCTCAAGCTTTGCTCTTCTTCCCAATCTTTCAGGACTCTCATCGATCTGTACTATTTTATTTTTTACCGGCATGAATTTCTGATATGGAAAATCTGTACCTAAAAGAATCACCAGATCCGCCTCGTGCATGGCATGATACGCAGAAGGGAACCCTAACAATCCTGTAAGTCCCACTTCATTTGGGTTATTCGGCTGAATGGCCATTTTGCCACGGAATGAATATCCTACAGGTGCTTTTAACAGATGGGATAATGCAATAACTTCCTCACTTGCTTCAGCAGCTCCGACTCCACAATATAACGTTACTTTTTTACTGTCGTTTATCAGTGCCGATAAATTTTTTAGCTCATCATCCGAAGGCCTTATAACAGGATTGGTTTTAAATAGTTGAGTGGAAGTAGATCCTTCTTCTGCCTCCAGCTCAGAAACATCTCCCGGCAGACCTATCACCGCAACGCCTTTTTTGGAAATGGCATGCTGAATAGCCGTCTGAACGGTTCTCTGCACCTGCTCCGGTCTTGTAATCATCTGATTATAATAGCTACAGTCATCAAAGAGTTTTATCGTATTGGTTTCCTGAAAGTAATCCATTCCCATTTCGTCACTCGGAATTGTGGAAGCAATCACCAGCATGGGAACATGAGAACGATGTGCCTCATACACTCCATTAATAAGATGAACGTGTCCCGGGCCGCAGCTTCCTGCGCATACTGCCAGACCATCCAGTTCAGCCTCAGCAGCGGCAGCATAAGCTCCTACCTCTTCATGGCGTACATGAATCCATTGGATGCTGCTTTTCTTGACAGCAATATTCAGATGATTGAGGCTGTCGCCGGTTACCGCATAAATTCTTTTCACATTGGCATTTTCGAGCATTTCAACAATCTGCTCTGCTATATTTTTGGCCATAATTTCTCTGTTTTGGTGGTTGTTTTTTGATGAAAAATAGTATTTGACGGGAATAATAATTTCCTATCTCTATCAAATTTAGCCAATAAAGTTGGAATCCCTGTCAGGTTTCAATGTTAAAAAATTGTAATTTAATTTTAAATTCTTTTTCTATTTAAACCTCACGGGTTTTGAAAACCTGTGAGGTTTAGTCCATTAATAAAAGGTAAAGTATGCCAATTCAAAAAACAAATACAGCCACCTTTCCGGGTGGCTGTTTATATAATATGTTTCAGGTTTACATTACTATTTCGATCTGATTTCTCAACAGGTCTTCAAACTCGTCTCTTTTACGGATCAGGTGAGCCTTCCCATCTAAGAATAGTACTTCCGCAGGTTTTAATCTTGAATTGAAGTTTGAACTCATTTCAAAACCATACGCCCCTGCATTGTGGAAAGCAAGAATATCGCCTTCTCTTACTTCATTCAGTTTTCTGTCCCAAGCAAACGTATCGGTTTCGCAGATGTTTCCTACAACCGTATAAATTCTTTCTGCTCCTTTTGGATTGGATAAATTCTCAATCATATGGTAAGAATCGTAAAACATAGGACGGATCAGGTGGTTGAATCCGGAGTTTACGCCTACGAATACCGTAGCTGTAGTCTGCTTAATTACATTAGCTTTCACCAGTAGGTAGCCGCTCTTTCCTACCAAAAATTTTCCGGGTTCAAACCATAATTCGAATTTCTTTCCGGTAGATTTTGAAAATTCAGAAATTACTTTTTCTACTTTTTTTCCCAGTGTTCTTACATCAGTTTCTTCTTCACTGTCCTGATATGGAATTTTGAAACCACTTCCCATATCCAGATATTTCAGGTTCGGGAAATGCTCAGAAAGCTCCAGCATAATCTCCAGCGCCTGCAGAAATACGTCCGGATCTTTAATCTCGCTTCCTGTATGCATGTGAAGTCCTTCCACATTCAGGTTTGTACTTTTCATCACTCTTTCGATGTGGCGAACCTGATGAATGGAAATACCGAATTTACTGTCGATATGCCCTGTTGAAATTTTATAGTTACCCCCGGCAAAAATATGCGGATTGATTCTTACTAAAATCGGATATGAATTTCCGTATTTATTCCCGAACTGCTCAAGAATAGAAATGTTATCAATGTTGATATGAACTCCGAAGGTCATTGCTTCCTCTATTTCAGCCAAGTCAACACAATTAGGAGTAAACAATATTTTTTCTTTCAAAAACCCTGCCTTTAATCCAAGCTTGACTTCGTTAATAGATACACAATCCAAAGAAGCACCCAGGTTCTTGACATATTTGAGGATGTTGATATTGGTCAAGGCCTTCGCCGCATAGAAGAACTTAGTATGTTTTAAAAAAGAAGATGTAAGTTTCTCATATTGAACTTTGATGGACTCAGCATCATAAACATACACGGGTGTGCCAAATTCACTGGCAATCTTTAATAATTCTTTTGAATTCATAATTTCATTTTAACATAAAAAAAGGCAGATTCTTCGAAAAAGAGCCTGCCACATTGATTATTTTTTATGCAAGACAAGTCTTTTAAATATTCCAAACCTTAGAGAACTTTACAGCTCCCTTTTTTCCAGTTTTATGTTGTTTAAAATTTTGCATTGCTTCTATTTATTTTTTACAAAAATACTATTTATTTTTTACTTCGGAAAAACTGATTTGAATTATACTTCCTCCAGTACAGAATCTGTAACGTATACACTCTCTATTACTTGGGGAGCGGCAATATCTCAAAATCACCGCGGAGCAGTGCCAGCTGCAATTCATTATTCAGATCTGCGGAAGATAACATAAGATCAATTTTCAGCTTCGCCAGCTTACTCAGCGTCTGGATTTGGGTGAATAATTCATAAAAGCCAAAGGAAATCACTTTTCCGTTTTCTATGATTAAAAACAGCTTTTCACCCAGCTTTCTTCCCTGGCCCAGCCACAATTCATTTCTTTTTCTGAATTCTATCCTCTGTTTCAATGCAGAAAAATCATGAAGCTCTTCCTGAGAACCAATAAACTGAACGGCTTTTGTCCCCTGGGTAAATGACCTGAATTTTAAAACCGGTTTTTCAGTTTTATTGAGTGTATTTTTCTCAACTACATATTTGCTATTCCTGAAATACAGCCCGAAAGGTAAGACCTCTTTCTTTTTAATATTTTTGGAATTCAGAATCAGCTTGGCAATAATATCAGTTCCGGTAAGCTCAAAATTGATTTGCTCAACATCTTTCTGGATCCGTTCCCATTTTTTTGATTTGGAATTGAAAACTTTTTTGGAAAATTTGTTGATATCCTGAACATAATCCGAGAACATAATACGTCCTGCTTCATCCTGAAAATACACAAAACCTTTGTCATTAGGAAGATCCTGGGTAAGTTCTTTTATCTTGTTGATGTATGTTTTTGCATTAGACTCATCATGCTGTTTCTGGATAATTTCATTTTCTATATCTTTTGAAATCAGGAGTTTGAAAAGTTCTAATGTAGCCCTAGCATCGCCTTCAGCCCTATGATGATTGGTCAAAGGAATCCCTAATGATTTTACCAGTTTTCCCAAGGAGTAGCTTACCTCATCAGGAATCAGTTTTTTCGCTAAGGGAATTGTATCTAAAGTATTGATTTTAAAATCATAACCAAGCCTTTTAAATGACTGACGGAGCATTCTGTAATCAAAATCAATATTATGACCTACCAATGTTGTATTTTGAGTTATTTCGATGACTCTTTTGGCAATTTCATGAAATTTCGGGGCTGTTTTGACCATTTTAGGGGTAATACTGGTCAGTTTTTGTACAAAAGGGGTAATATCACCTTCGGGGTTTACAAGAGAGATAAACTGGTCAGTAATTTTCTGACCATCATATCTGTAGATGGCGATATCTATAATGCATTCATTTCTATAACCTGCACCATTACTTTCTATATCTATAATTGAATACATTTACTGTGTGTTAACTGCTGTTTTGTCATTTATTTAACCCGGCATCTTATTCCCCAATAAAATCCGATTCTATTACTGTTAAGTAAAGATAACCTGCTAAAATAACAAAAAATATATCAAAATATAGCAGGTTATCTTCCAAAATTATCTTCTTCTGCCTCCCAGGCCAAACATTCCGAGAATAGCTTTTGCCCCTTCTCTCATTAATGTAGAGGTAAAAGTACGCCCGGCTTTACTCTGTAATACCTGTTCAAACATTCCCGGCTCTTCTTTTACCGGTTTTGTCTTTTGGGCTGGTGCTGGATTTTGTGCGGCCTGCTCCATTCTGGTGGTCAGCATTTCGTAAGCAGATTCCCTGTCAACAGGCTGCTCATATTTTGCAACCAGTGCCGATCTGGAAGTCAGATCGGAAATTTCGCCATCACTCAAAACATCCATTCTTGATTCCGGAGAGATCAGATAAGTATGTACTAATGGTGTAGGTATTCCTTTTTCATCCAAAGCAGTGACAAAAGCTTCCCCGATTCCCAAATTCTGGATCAGGCCGGAAGCATTGTAATATTCTGTGGTGGGATAGTTTTCAACAGCTTTCGTAATTTCTTTTTTATCTTTTGCAGTAAAGCCTCTTAGTGCATGCTGTATTTTCAATCCTAATTGAGAAAGTACATTTTCAGGGACATCACCAGGAATCTGGGTAATAAAATAGATCCCTACTCCTTTGGAACGGATCAGTTTTACCATGGTTTCAATCTGTGAAAGAAGCGCTTTGGATGCTTCATCAAAAATCAGGTGGGCCTCATCAATGAAAAGCACCAATTTTGGCTTACCACTATCCCCTTCTTCCGGGAATGTCATATAAATTTCGGCAAAAAGCGAAAGCATAAACGTGGAGAACAGCTGTGGCTTATTCTGAATATCTGCTACTCTTAAAATGTTCACAACTCCTTTTCCGTCTCTTGTTTCCAGCAAATCCTGAACATCGAAGCTTAATTCTCCAAAGAATCCTGCCGCCCCCTGCTGTTCCAGCGCTACAATAGATCTTAAAATTGCTCCGAGAGACGCAGGCGCAATAGATCCGTAATTGGCGGCAAGCTCCGCTTTTCCCTGTGCATTATCCGTCACGTATTGCAGCACTTTCTTCAGATCATTAAGATCAATTAACGGAAGTCCTTTATCATCACAGTATTTGAAAACAATAGACATGATGCTTTGCTGCGTATCATTAAGCTCAAGAATCTTGCTTAATAAAACAGGCCCGAATTCTGTAACAGTAGCTCTTAACTTGACCCCTTTTCCACCGGAAATACTCATCAATTCTACCGGAAAACCTTGTGGATTGTATGGAAGCTGTGTTTTGGCATATCTTTCTTCAATAATAGGGTTCATCTGCCCCGCTTCAGCAATTCCCGAGAAATCTCCTTTAATATCAAGAACCAGAGAGGGTATTCCTGCATGGGAAAGCTGTTCTGCAAACACCTGCAATGTTTTCGTCTTACCGGTTCCGGTAGCTCCGGCGATAAGGCCATGGCGGTTAATGGTTTTTAAAGGAATCGTTACGTTTACGTCTGGAACGACTTCTCCATCCAGCATTCCTTTTCCTAATATAATATGTTCTCCTTTCGGAGTATATCTAGCATTTAATTCTTCAATAAATTGTGCTTTGTCTGCCATCTGATTGTTTTTTTAAACTTATAAATATAAAATTTTTTGGAAGATACTTCGGATATTTTCTGATGAACTTTCAGTACCTCATAAATAAAATTTTGTTCCTGCATTAAACAAATTTTAAACCATAGCGATTAATTATTAAAAAAATGCCTCCCATAAAAGAACATGATAAAAAACAGAATTCCCGTCTTAACATTATGTAAGGCATCCTTTTTGCTAAAAAAATACACACATTAAACGTGCGTTTAATTAGTATTGAAAGAAACTATCAATGGGATTTAACATTTCATTTAGAATTTATCTAATACTTCGTATCTTTAACTCATTAAAAAAAAGACCCAATGAAAATTGAACAAATATATACGGGCTGTCTGGCTCAGGGTGCCTATTATATTGTATCAGAGAATGAAGCAGTCATTATTGATCCGCTAAGAGAGGTAAAACCTTATCTGGATCGTTTGGAAAAAGATAATGTCACTTTAAAATATATTTTTGAAACTCACTTTCATGCTGATTTTGTGTCAGGCCATTTGGATTTAAGTAAAAAAACAGGAGCTCCGATTGTATACGGACCTACTGCTGCTCCGGCATTTGAAGCAATTATTGCTGAAGACAATCAGATTTTTGAGATCGGAAAAATAAAAATAAAGGTCATGCATACTCCGGGACATACCATGGAAAGCAGCACTTACCTTTTGATAGATGAAAATGGTGTTGAAACTGCAATTTTCACAGGTGACACCCTGTTTTTAGGAGATGTCGGAAGACCGGATCTTGCACAGAAAGCCACGAACCTTACTCAGGAGGACCTTGCCGGTATTCTGTATGACAGCCTTCAGAACAAAATCATGCCTTTGGATGACAGCATCACGGTTTACCCAGCTCATGGAGCCGGTTCTGCCTGTGGAAAAAACATGCAGAAGGAGACTGTTGATATTTTAGGAAATCAAAAGAAGACAAATTACGCTCTTAATCAGCCGGATAAAGAATCTTTCATCAGAGAAGTTCTTGATGGCTTAACAGCACCACCGAAATATTTCGGGATGAATGTCGCATTAAACAAAGGAGGCTATGAAAGCCTTGATGTCGTAATGAACAAAGGGCTGCATCCTGTTGCACCAGAAGATTTCGAAGCTATGGCAGAGGAAACCGGGGCATTGATTTTAGACACAAGAGGAGCTGCAGATTTCCATAAAGGATTTGTTCCCAACTCTATCAATATAGGGCTGAAAGGAGATTTTGCTCCCTGGGTAGGAACCCTGATCGTTGACGTAAAGCACCCTTTGTTACTGGTAACAGATGAAGGAACTGAAGAGGAAGTCATTACAAGACTGAGCAGAGTAGGATTTGATAATGTAGTAGGTTATCTTAAAGGCAGCTTTGAAGGCTGGAAAAATGCAGGTAAGGAAACTGATGAAATCAAAAGAATCACTCCGTCTGAATTTGCGGAGCAGTTCACGGCAGATGCAAGAGTAATTGATGTAAGAAAGCTAAGTGAGTATGCTGCAGAGCATATCGACAATGCTTATAACAACCCCCTGGATACCATCAGTGACTGGGCACGTACGATTGATGATTCTGAACACTTCTTTCTTCATTGTGCAGGCGGATACAGAAGTATGATTGCAGCAAGCATTCTTAACTCGCACGGGATCAGGAATTTTACTGAAATCGAAGGTGGCTTTAACGGAATCAAAAAGACGGAAAAATTCCCGATCACTGATTTTGTATGCCAATCCAAAATATCATAAGATCATAAAAAACTAAACTATGTCACAAAAATTTCAGGAAATCATTGATTCCGAAAGACCTGTACTTATAGATTTTTTCGCGACCTGGTGTCAGCCTTGTAAAGTACAGTCTTCGGTATTAAATACGGTAAAAGAAAATATGGGTGAAGCAGCCAGAATCATAAAGGTTGATGTAGACCAATATCCCGCACTGGCAGCTCAATACGGAGTTCGTGGAGTACCTACGCTGGCTATTTTTAAAAAAGGAGAAATGCTATGGAAGGAAAGTGGTGTTCATGATGTGAATACGTTAACGAACCTTTTGCAGCAATATGTTTAGATAAAAGAAAAAGGCTGAGATTCATTGAATTCCAGCCTTTTTGTTACAATTGAATGGAGAAACTATCCCGGTCATTCAAAAACTGGAAATGGGTTCTGAAATCTCTCAATTCATCCACATTCAATGTTGTGGTTACAAGATTACCCTGCTTTTGGGAGATTTCTTTTCCGTCCGCAAAGAAACAGTGAGAACTTTCCTGATAAAACAAGTCATTTCCATCGGTTCCAATTCTGTTTAAACCAAATACAAAAGACAGATTTTCAATCGCTCTGGCTTTCAACAAATGTTCCCATGCTCCTACTCTTTTCTCAGGCCAGTTGGCCACATATAAAACAGCATCATAATCGTCATTATTTCTTGCAAAAACAGGAAAACGGAGATCATAACAAACCTGAAGCAGGAAGCGTATTCCTTTATATTCAACTATTACTCTGTCTTTTCCCGGTGTGTACACTTTATCTTCTCCTGAAAAGGAAAACAAATGCCTTTTATCATAAAAAGATATTTCGCCATCTGGCTTTATAAAGAACATCCTGTTGTAAAAGTTTCCGTTTTGTTCTACCGGAGCACTTCCACAGAATGCTGCATTTTTTTCTTTTGAGATTTTTTTCAAAAACTCCAGCGATTCATTATTTCTGTCCGAAACTTCAGAAGCATCCATACAGAAACCCGTTGAAAACATTTCGGGAAGAAGAAACAGCTCTGCTTCTACATTCTGAAACTCGTTTTCTATAAGTTTAAAATTTTCAGTTTTATTTTTCCAGATGATATCTAAATTAAGCCCTGCAACTTTCATCTTTTATTCTTTTTAAATTATTTCAAATCTGATGTATAAAAATACGGTTTTTATTATTACAAAAGATGAAATTAAACGGCAGAAAAAAGAGTTTTGTCTGTGCAAATAAGGTTATATTTCTTAATAATTTATTAAAGTCAATCCTTTTTGTAATCATTGCATTCTTTCGGTTTCATTTTTGATAGAGATATTTTTATTAATATCCTTAAAAATTAAAAATTTATGAAGAAATTGTTTTTTATGGTGACGATCTTATTCTTTGGGGCCATGGCTAATGCTCAGGCCTGGACAGGGAAGGGAGATCAGAAAATACAACTGGGGCTGAGTGCCTGGGGATATGGAACCGGAGTGACGGGAACTTATGACTATGGCCTCAATAACCTTATTTCAATAGGTGCCGGAATTAATGGCTACTTTGACAATTATAAAAACAACGATAAGGATAATCGTGTTTTTGTTTTTGGAAGACTGAATTTTCATTTACAGGAAGCTCTGAACCTGCCTTCAAAATGGGACATTTACCCCGGTGTGGATCTTGGAGTCCTTGGAAAAGACTTCGGCGTTGGCGCTCACATCGGAGCCCGCTATTTCTTTACAGAGAAAATAGGAGTCTTTGCAGAGGTGGGTAACAATGGCAGCCTTGGCGTTTCTTTCAATTTATAAACAAATGTCTTTAAATATGACAAAGCTTCTCGTTTAGGGAAGCTTTTTTATTTGGCATAGTTTTGATAATTGTTACCTTTGCAAATTAAAATCTAAAATTTATTAATGGAAATAGCAATCAAACTTTTTCAGTTCATTCTGAGCATCTCTATACTTGTGCTTCTTCATGAGCTTGGGCATTTTTTACCGGCAATATGGTTCAAGACCAGAGCAGAGAAGTTTTTCCTGTTTTTTGATCCTTACTTCTCCATATTCTCCATGAAGAAAATCAACGGAAAATGGCAGTATAAGTTTTTATCAAAGAACCTGCCGGATTCTGAAGTAATAGAGGTCAACGGAAAGAAGGAAGAAGTTCCTATCGATATATCAAAACTTCCGGACAATGACTGGAGAAAACATCCTGAACAAACCAAATACGGAATCGGATGGCTTCCTTTCGGAGGATACGTTAAAATTGCCGGTATGGTGGATGAAAGCATGGATACTGCTCAAATGAAAAAGCCGGCAGAGCCATGGGAATTCAGATCAAAACCAGCCTGGCAGAGATTGATCATTATGTTGGGAGGAGTTACAGTTAACTTTTTCCTTGCGTGGTTAATTTACAGTTCTCTATCGTTCTTTAACGGTGAAACATATACAGATATCTCAAAATTCAATAATGGTATTGAAGCTACTGCAGCAGGAAAGAAAATGGGATTCCAGAACGGTGATAAACTTATCAGCGTAGACGGAAAACCGGCAGAAAGACTTGAAAACACATCAATTAATATCCTTTTAGGTGATCATGTTACCGTGCTAAGAAACGGTCAGGAAGTTACGTTCCCGGTAAATGCAGATGGTGTAGCTGATGTTCTTAAGCAGAGAGAAGCAAAATTGTATATCACTCCAAGAGTTTCTATGGTCATAGATTCATTGGCAACTCCTTCTTCTCAGGCTTCAGGACTGGCAAAAGGAGACAAAATTGTAGGAATCAACGGTAAAAAAGCGGTGTTCTTCGATCAAGTAAGCGCTCTTTTAAGTGAAAATAAAGGAAAAACAGTTTCTGTAGACGTTGAAAGAAACGGGGCTTTGCAGACATTACCAGCAGTTTCTGTGGATAAAAACGGGAAGCTGGGTATTGCAATTGACACAAAAAGCATTGCAAAATCTATCGTAACCAATAAGAAATATTCTTTCGGAGAGGCTATTCCAAGAGGGTTTACAAGAACTATTGAAGCATTAACCACTCAGGTGAAGCAGTTCAAAATCATGTTCAACTCTAAAGTTCAGGGATATAAGAATGTAGGAGGACCTATTGCAATTGTAAAGAATATGCCTGTAGACAAGGCCGCTGACGGAAGCTTTACAATCAATTGGGTAGCGTTCTGGAGCTTTACAGCAATGTTCTCTGTATGGCTGGCATTCCTGAATCTTATTCCTATTCCGGGACTTGATGGCGGGCACGTTTTATTTACGTTATATGAAATTATTGTAGGGAAACCGGTACCGCAGAAAGTGTTGGAAAATGCCCAGATGATCGGCGTTATCTTCCTGTTAGGATTGATGTTACTGATCTTTGGAAGCGACATTTTCAAGGTATTTACAGGGAAGTTATAATTTTTTGAAAATTTTTCTAAAAAATATTTGTAAGGTATAAATATTCGTCCTATATTTGCACCACTTAAAACAAAGGACATTCCTCCTTAGCTCAGTTGGTTAGAGCATCTGACTGTTAATCAGAGGGTCGCTGGTTCGAGCCCAGCAGGAGGAGCAAAAAAGACTTACAGAAATGTAGGTCTTTTTTTGTGCCTTACTATGAACAATTTTGCATTAATGACCTATAACACACAGATTAGTGTGAAGATTAGAATATATTCGCCTCTATAATTTAAATTTAACGCAAAGGCTTATCCGATGTTAATTCTTAAGGGAGCAAAGATGAAAATCAACTTTGTTGATTCTTTCTAAGCATGCGAATGTTCACTCAGCTTCATCAGACATTGTCGCCATCTTAGCCTCCTTAACAATGAGATGAATGAATATAATCTTTGCGTTTTACCACTATTACGGCCTACACTTTAAAAAATATTTTCAAATTGTATTCAGTTTTTATGAAATATTCATCTGTTTCATTGAATTTTATCAGTTTTTAAAGCATTTTTCCTGTAACTATTTTGTTAATAATCCGACTATTCTTTTTAGAGTAATACAGATTGAGAAATTTTCAGCAAATGAATACTTCTCTACAATGACAAAGAAGAATAAAACCAACATATAGTATTGTATAAATACCCAATTATACCATGAAGAAAACTCTTATTTCGTTATTCACAGCATTTTCTATTATCGGGATTTCGGCACAGGAAAAGTCTTATTTCTTATCAAGTCCCTCATTAAGCCCGGATGGGCAGACAGCTTATTTCTCTTATGACGGCGATATCTGGAAAGTAGATTCCAAGGGTGGAAACGCCTCAAGAATTACCGCACTGGACGGAGAAGAAATCAGTCCACGTCTTTCCCCTGATGGAAAATGGCTTGCATTCAGTTCTAATCAATATGGAAATTATGATGTATATGTAATGCCTTCAGAAGGCGGAACAATCAAGCAGCTGACTTTCCATACAGGAAGAGATGAAATGGAAAACTGGTCATGGGACAGCAAAACGATTTATTTTACTTCCAGCAGAAATAATAATTTCGGCAGTTTTAAAACTACCATTGAAGGAAAAACTCCGCAAAAGCTTTTCAGTAATTATTTTAACAACACCAATGGCCTCGCAGAAACTCCTGCCGGTGAATACCTTTTCACAAGCTCATCCGAAAGCGCCCACCAGGTACAGCGTAAGCGTTATAAAGGAGAAAACAATCCTGATATTCTCGGATACAGCCCAAAAAGCAATTCTTTCAAACAGTACACCCACTACGAAGGAAAGGATTTCAATCCCAGTGTAGATAAAAATGGTATTGTTTATTTTATTTCTGATGAAAATAATGGCGAATACAATCTTTATAAAATTGAAAATGGTAAAAAAACTGCTTTAACACAATTTGATACTTCTATTAAAAAGCCCTTCGCAGCAGCCGATGGGTCTAAAGTCATTTTTGAAAAGGACTATCAGCTTTACATATATGATGCAGCAGCAAAAAGCGCAAAGCCTCTGAACATCAATCTAAATACAAATAAAACATTGGAAAAGGAACAGAATTTCAATGTAGAAAATAACATCTCCTATTATGATGTGTCTCCAGACGGTAAAAAAATGGCCTTTATAAGCCGTGGCGTATTGTTTGTTTCTGATGTTGAAGGAAAATTCGCACAGCAGGTTTCCGATGGAAAAGAGCGCGCAATGGAAGTAAAATGGCTGAAAGATAACCGAACCCTGCTTTACAGTCAGACCTATAATGGATACCAGAACTGGTTTACGATTCCCGCAGACGGCAAAGGCCAGCCCAAACAATTAACTCAGGATTTACGCAATAACCGTAATATTACGCTGAATAATGACCTTTCAAAAGCAGTTTATTTAAGCGGCCGTGATGAAGTAAGGCTATTGGATTTAAAAAGCTTTAATTCTACAACTATTGTAAAAGACGAAATCTGGGCATTCCAAAATTCAAGACCTTCTTTTTCGCCTAATAATGAATATGTACTGTTCTCTGCTAAAAGAAACTTTGAGCTTGATATTTTCATCTACAACATCAAAAAAGGACAAACGCTTAACCTTACCAATACCGGTGTTTCGGAAGAGGATCCTGTCTGGTCACCAAACGGCAGGTATATTTATTTTGCCAGCGACAGAACCAATCCGTCCTATCCTTTAGGAATGCAGAAGTCTAATATTTACCGTATGGCTCTCGACTGGTTTGACGAACCTTTTAAATCTGAAAAATTCGACAACCTTTTTACTGAAGAAAAAAAGGAAACAAAACCTTCTGATACAACCAAAGACAGTAAAGATAAAAAAGAAGAAGACAAAGAGAAAAAGGCAGAGAAAGAAAAAGAGCCTGTCATAAAAGAACTGAAAGTAAATTCTGAAGATACTCTGGACAGAATCGAGCTGGTTACTGACCGATACGGCTATCAGGATGATCCAGCCGTTTTTGCAGATGATAAAAAGGAAATCCTGTTATTCAATTCCAATCAGGATAATGGAAAAAGACAGCTGTACAAAAAGGTGTTCACTGATTTTGAGCCTGCGAAATCCGAAAAAGTATTTGATAAAGCAGCTTATTACCTTACTAAAAACGAGAAAAACCTGTTTGCCCTGATCGAAGGTAATATTTATAAAACAACTGTAGCCGCTTTAAAGCCTGAGAAAATAAATATTCAGTATAGTTTTGATAAAGATCTCGCATCGGAATTTACCCAGATGTACGCTGAGGCATGGACTGGTGTTGAGGAAAATTTCTATGATGAAAAATTCCATGGTATCGACTGGAAAGCGAAAAAAGAGCAATACGAAAAGTATCTGCCATATGTACACAACAGAAATGATCTGCGAATTTTACTTAATGATCTTTTAGGCGAGCTTAATTCCTCCCACACCGGATTTTCTTCAACCGGAAAAGAGGAAACAATGTTCCTGAACTATTTCACCAACGAAACAGGGGTTATTTTCAAAAAAGACCAGCCTTATGTTGTGGAAAGTATCCTGAGAAAATCTCCTGCTTTCCGCTCTGGTGTTGATATTAAACCCGGCGACCAGCTCATTGCAGTCAACGGAAGAAAGGTGGATCCTAATGAAAACCGCGAAACCTATTTTACAACTCCTAAAAAACAGGATGAGCTTATACTTACGTTCAACCGTAATGGTAAAAATGTAACCACCAAAGTACACCCTATCTCCAATATGGAATTAAAAGGATTGCTTTATGACGAATGGATCTACAACAACCATCAGCGCGTTGACAAGCTTAGCAATAACCGCATTGCTTATTCGTGCATGAAAAATATGTCTACTGATGAACTGGACCGCTTTCTTCTGGATATGGTGGAACAGGAGAACAGAAAAGACGCTGTTATTCTCGATTTACGCTACAATACAGGTGGAAATGTTCACGATAAAGTCCTCAACTTCCTCTCTCAAAAACCTTATCTCCAATGGAAATACCGTGAAGGAAAAATTACCACACAGCCGAACTTTGCTCCTTCCGGAAAGCCTATTGTGCTTTTGATCAACGAAGCTTCATTAAGTGATGCCGAAATGACCGCCGCCGGTTTCAAAGCCCTGAAATTGGGCAAAATTATAGGACAGGATACTTACCGCTGGATTATTTTCACTTCTGCCAAAGGCCTGGTAGACGGATCTTCTTATAGGCTGCCTTCATGGGGAACTTATACTCTGGATGGGCAGAACCTTGAAAAAACAGGTGTAAAACCTGATATTTACGTAAAAAATACCTTTATGGACCGCCTTCAGAACAATGATCCCCAACTGGACCGAGCTGTTCAGGAAATTCTTAAAGATTTAAAGAAGTAAATAATATACCACGTTATCTGATCGCAGATAAAAATATCTGATACTGAAACAACGATAAGGAATCGCTGTTTCAGGAACGGACTGAAGTTATTCCACTATTGGTCAGAATATTTCAGAAATGAATTAAAAAAAGTAAAAATATTTCTTATTGAATTTCAATACCTTTAGTTAAAAAACACTAAGAATAAAGGATAAAACTTGCTTAGTACGGATATTCATATTATATTTGCACCACTTAAAACAAAGGACATTCCTCCTTAGCTCAGTTGGTTAGAGCATCTGACTGTTAATCAGAGGGTCGCTGGTTCGAGCCCAGCAGGAGGAGCAAAAAGACTTACATTTCTGTAAGTCTTTTTTATTTTTATAAATTCTGTAAAAAGCTGTAGAACAAACAGCAATTAGGCATTTTTATTCCTTTAATTAATCCTCTGATTCTTATCCTTTAAGCATTAAAATTTACTTATTAATTTTTAGGTAATGCTTATATTATTTTGTTACTTTTGTCGTTTTATAGTATAGAATAAAAATATTTTATTTTTTTGCCTCTTTTTTTAATAAACTGCATGCTTTTTGTTTATGCTAATTGCCTGAAGAAACGAATGATGTTAAACAATAACTCCAAAAAACACTATCTCTTATTTTTTTTCCTGATTCTCGCCGGTTCCGTATGTGCGCAAAATAAAGCCACCGGTAAAGTGGTTGACGAAAAGAACAATAAAGAACTGAATAAAGTTGATATTTTCATCAACGACAACAAAACTCCTACCCTGACAACAACTTCAGGGAGTTTTATCATTCAGTCGGATAGCATTATTCATCAGTTAAAATTTTCCAGAAAAAATTATACGACACAAACTCTTGATATCACTCCGGAAAATGCAGAAAATATTTTTGTGCAGCTTTCACAGGCCAAGGTAAGTGATATCCAGGAAATTGTTCTTCAAAGCGGAAAGACTAAATATAAGAATAAAAAAGAAAACCCGGCTTATGCCATTATGCAGAAAGTTTGGTCACAAAAAAGAAATAACGGACTGGAAAAGTTCGATACCTATTCCTATAAAGAGTATGAAAAAACACAGTTTGACCTGAACAATCTGGACAGTACTTTTATGAAGAAAAAGATTTTCAACAAACTGGATTTCATTTTCGACTATGCTGATTCTACGGCCAGTGGAAGACTTGGGCTTCCTATTTTCTTAAATGAAGCTGTTTATGAAAACTATGGTAAAAACAAACCGGATAAGGATAGCAAAAGAACATTAGTCGCTCAAAAAACCTCAGGCTTTCAGGACAACCAGGTGGTTACGGTGTCAGCTAAAAACTTGTACCGTGATATTAATATTTACGACAATACCCTGAATTATTTCGATATCGGATTTCAGAGCCCCGTGGGAACAGATGGCTTCAGCACCTACGATTACAGTCTTATGGACACCATTACTATTCGTGGGGAAAAAGCCTTTCAGATCAGGTACCAGCCTAAACGAAAAGATATCCTTGCATTTCAGGGAAATCTTTACATAGATACGGATACCTATGCTGTATTAGGCGCTACATTGAAATCGACGCAGAAAATCAATGTCAATTTTGTCAACAGTGTTTACACTCAGCTGGAATATGATAATCCTGACGAAACTACTTTTCTTCCTAAAAAACTGGTCACGGAATTTGAAATGAGCCCCTTCTCAAAAAAGAAAGGAGCAAAAAGTATCATAGCCAGAAGATCAGTAGATTATTCTGATTATCAGTTCAATAAACCTATTGATCCGAAAGTATTTAAAAGGACGGAAGAAGAATACGAAGATAAGTTCACCAATAAAGATGAAGCATACTGGACCAAAGCGAGACCAGACACGTTATCCAAAGCAGAGCAGGGAGTTTACAATATGCTTGACCAGCTTCAGCAGACGCCGAAATTCAACCGTATTGTAAAACTGGTTGAAACACTTAGTTCGCGATATTACAACGCTTTTAAAGGGATAGATATCGGTCCTATTTTTTCTATTTACGGAAGAAATGAAGTAGAGGGTGACAGAATAAGATTAGGAGCCAGAACCTATTTCGGATTGAATGATACCTGGAGAGCCCAGTTTTACACAGCTTATGGTTTCAAAGATCAACAGTTTAAATACGGCGTAGAGGCAAGATATATGTTCAATAAGCTTAACCGCTTTATGATTGGGGCAGGAACCAGCAGAGATATCGTTCAGCTTGGAGGACAGCTTACATCCGGTGATGGGGTTACCCCGCTATCTTCATCTTCCAGTACTTTTTTCGCAAGAGGAGAAAACATTTCTTTAAGTTCTGTAAATAAAACTAGTGTTTTTGCAGCTATTGAACCCTGGAAAAACTTCCAGATAAGAGTAGATGGAGTCATGCAGAGTATCAAATCTGCTATTCCGGAGAAGTTCAACCTGATGTATTACAAAGATGGCCAGCTAAGAAAAACAGTGAATGACTCTCACGTTACCATAAGCTTAATCGCAAAACCCGGAGCTAAGTTTCCACAAACCGGGATTGACCGCTACCAGGCCAGAAACCTGGCTCCAACGATTGTGTTGAGATACACCCGAGGCATTGAAGGTTTGTTTAATGCTGACTTTAATTATGACAAACTGCAGTTTATGTTTAACAAGCCGTTTTTGATTGGAAGTATGGGTAAGCTAGTGGTTAATTTCGAAGCAGGAAAGAACTTCAACACCGTTCCTCTAGCATTACAAAACATCATTCCGGCCAATCTTTCCTATGGTTTGGTACCGAATACATTCTCTCAGCTTAACTATTATGAGTTTGTTGCAGATGCCTATACCACACTTCAGCTGGAACACCATTTTAACGGAAAGATCCTTTCTTATATTCCCTTAATTAAGAAACTGAAGCTTAGAGAAGTTGCATTTATCAGAGGGGCATACGGAACATTAAGTGATGCTTCCAAGGCAATCAACGTGGAAGGTTTCAGATATTCCGCACCAAGCGAACATATATATTATGAATACGGATTCGGGATTGAAAATATAGGGATCGGAAACCTTAGAATTTTCAGAGTTGATTTTAACTGGAGAGGAAATTATCTTGACAGACCAGATATATCAAAATTCGGTGTTAAAGCGGGATTTCAGCTAGGTTTCTAAACAGCATAGAATATAAAACAGTTTCGGCGGCTTCAAAGAAGCCGCCGAACTTATTTTCAGCTTTATAAAATCAGATATTTAAAAACATTCGCAAGGTTCTTCTACATCAAGGAGGCAACACATTTTCTGCTCCTTTGTCAGTCCACACCATGTACCACATGAAGTAATTGGTTTTGGTGGACACCATACTGTACCCTCTCCTCCATTGATTTCTTTAAGACTTTTTTTCGTTAGTTTTTTCAAATTTTTCATGGTTGTTTAGTTTTATTTGTTGCCTGCTCTCTTTGCTTTTCGGCTTCCGCAATGATTTTTTATTACGGACAAATATATCAATATTTCACAACCATGAGACATTATTTAACTTTTTTTTAATACTTAAAAAATGTTGAATACTATTAAAGGCTCAGCGCTACTTTTTATCTTAACGAAGATTCTGTTTATACTTTCTGATACTATTCAAAACATTCTGTACACGGCTGGGAAAGCATGCAGTGTGATTTCTGCCATGCGGACCACCTGCACCATTGATCACAAGACTGAAACATAGAAGGACATTCTGCTGCTACACCTCCGGTTACTTCCTTTAAATTCTTTCTGGTTAATTTTCTTACATTTTTCATGATATTTTGTTTTATTGTTTGCCTACTCTTTTTGCTTTTCGGCTATCGCAACTGATCCCAAACTAAACAGTTAACAAATATAAAATATTTCACGAACAAATGAATATATGAAAATCAGCCAATAAAAAAACCTCAGTAAAAACTGAGGTTTTAATTTTTATAAAACGCTTACAATTATGCGTTTGGCTCTACAGATACGAAAGATCTGTTGTTTGCTTTCTTTCTGAAAACTACTTTACCATCTACTAATGCAAACAAAGTGTGATCTTTACCAATTCCCACGTTATCACCTGGGTGGTGCTGAGTACCTCTTTGTCTAACAATAATATTTCCGGCAATAGCTGCTTGTCCTCCGAAAATCTTCACACCTAATCTTTTAGAGTGAGACTCTCTACCGTTCTTGGAACTACCGACTCCTTTCTTGTGTGCCATTTTATTACTGGATTATTTATTAAGTGCTTTAAATTGATCGATGTTCTTAATGATAGCAGCATCTACTTCTTCATGAGTAAGAACATTCTTTTCTAATTCAACTTTAACTGCTTTACCTAAAGTAATTAAAGTTTCTCTGTTCTCTTTAGACTGAGACAAGTTGTTTTTCTTTAAGTGATAGTTCAGCTCGTGATCTTCACCAAAGTTAACAGTTGCGTTGTCTGAAAGAACTTCACCTTTCACAGTTTCTTTTTTAGCAGCAGCTTTTTTAGCTCCACCTTCAAAACCTGTAATACCAGTGATTACGATTTGAGTTAAAGATTGTCTGTGACCGTTTTTCACTTTGTAACCTTTTCTTCTTTTCTTTTTGAAAACGATTACTTTATCAGCTTTTACGTGGTCAAGGATCTCTGCTTCCACAGTGATTCCGTTTACAGCTGGGGCGCCTACAGTGATTGCACCGTTTACAGTAAGAAGAACTTTATCGAAAGAAACTTTTCCTCCTTTATCTCCTTTTAAACGGTTTACAAACAACTTCTGGTCTTGCTCAACTTTGTATTGAAGCCCTGCTATTTCTACAATTGCAAACATTGTTTATAAATTTTTAGTTATTTCGAGGTGCAAATATACATATAAATTTCTAAATAGCTTACAATCAAAGCAATGTTTTTTTAATTTAAATCCTATTCACTATGTTTTGAATAATTTTTAACAATAAAGTACTCACACTTAAGAGATAATTTCATATCTTCGATTTACCAAATTGATTTGTATATGAAAAAAAACTTTAATCTCTGCTTACTGGCAGGCGCCATCGCTGTAAGTTCATTGACAGCATGTAGTGATGACCGAATGGACAACAATGTTCAACCTCAGCAAGAAGCACTTAGTGCTAAAATTGATCAACCCGGAGATCTGGAAAAAATCTGCTCCTATGTAGACAACAACTGGAGCAATAATTCTGTTTTAGTGACCGGACTTCAAAACTCCACAGACACCAATTTTATGAATGCCCAAATGACTAAAATTGCAAGCCTGTGGGGAAGAAGTAATCCTATTCTGCGATTTGTGAATGACCCTACCAATTTTAATTCTACCTACAATGCCATATCTTATGGTAATGGAAGAATTTATTATGGTTATGCTATCTATTATGATGCAAAAGCAAAAGGCGGTGATATTGTCAACGCAATGATTCTTGCTCATGAATATGGACATCAGCTGCAGTATATCTTCGGGCTTCCTTCTGTAAGTGAAAATACTGCCAGACCAAACGAACTTGAAGCAGATGGTTTTGCAGGATATTATCTGAGAAGACCAAATGGCTACAACAAAACCAATTTCTCCGAAATTGCAGCAGCCTACGAGTTTGCACAAAGCATCGGAGATTATCAGACCACCAATCCCGGACATCATGGAACTCCTGCACAAAGAAGATCAGCAGTTCGTTTAGGATTCCTTTTAGGTCAATATGACCTTAATGCTTCCGATTTTGATTACAACTTCTTCTATTATTATCAGGGAGTTTTGAACGGTACCTATAAGATGGGTAAAAACACCGTGAGTCCTGAAATTGACGCCTACATGAGTCAATATATAGATGAGCTGAGAAAAATTCAGTCAGGAGAAATTTCTGCAGAAGAATTTAAACATCTTCAATAAACGAGAACATTCATTTTTAGCATATTTAAGAAAGGAGGCGGGCATTATGTTCCGTCCCTTTTTGTTTTTAACCTTTTTTTATGTTTATACAATCAATTTGTTTGTATTTTTGAAAAAAACAAACAATCCAAGCACTCTATAATGAACAGAGATCTCTATATTGATTTTGCCAAGGGGCTGGCTACGCTTTCCATCATATTTATCCATACAGCATTCTGGTCCGGACAGTTTTATATTCCTGCAGAAGTAAGAGTATTCTCGCTTGTTTTTGACGTAGCCCTTTTTTATGCGCTTAGTGGTATTACATCCGCAGCCAATATCGAAAAAACATTCTACCGTCTGCTGAAACTGCAGATTACATATATGATTTTTGTAACGCTCCTGTTCTTTTTAGATTACTTATTTAAAGTGTTTGGACTCAGTTTCTTTTCCATGGAATGGCTCCAAAGCTTTTATTCCACATTTGGATCTAAATATTCCACAACAAGCATCTCAATATATCCGCAATGGGAAAATCTCGGAAACTGGTACCTGCACCAATATACTAATGCAGATACGTTCCCGGTAGTAATGGGAAGTTTCTGGTATCTTAAAGTCTATTATATACTCACTGTTTTCGGAGTGCTGATCCTAAGGTTTTTTCCAAAACATCTCAATTGGTTCATCGGGCTTTGTATTGCTTTAACCTTATTATTCAACATCTTCCCGGAATATTACCCAACAGGACAGGTGGGATATGTCACTTTTTATCTTGCGGTATTCTTAATAGGGAATAAAATGCGTGGAAAAAAGATTCCTTCAAAAGCAATTCCTATAGTATATGGACTTGTAGGGGCAGCTCTCGTATGGATGTTCTGGTACTATGGAGGAGATATCTTCTATAAAATCAACAAAAATAAATTCCCTCCAAAAATCCCTTATATTATCTGGGCATTATTCTCTCTGGTAACACTGTTTGTACTTTATAACCGTTTAAAAATCACAAAGGAAAACCTCATTACCTATATTGGAAAGAATGCTATTTTCTTCTACTTTGCACAGGGAATCAGTTCTTCACTGGTCTATTTCCTAGTAGTTCCGTTAAAAGAATATATGCCGTGGTGGATTTTGATGGTTATTATTTATATTGTTAATATCATTTTGGCATTCCTTATTTCAGCAGGACTGAAAAAAGCAGACACATCAGGCTGGAAGATTCTGGAATTCTTAAGAAGAAAGACCGCTTCTTAAGACTTTAATGATCAAATTGAAATAAAGTCATATTTCTTACGTCAATTTGCTTAAATTTACAAAAATTTTACAACATGTTTAAGTTGAAACTTCCTACCGATCCAAGGTGGGCAAATATTGCAGAAGGAAACATTGGAGAAATTTTAACAGATCATGCATGGTGTGAGCAAAAAGCAGCTACCAATGCCATTGGACTGATCACGATGCTTCCTGAATATCCTGAAATTGTGACTGAACTTCTTGCCATTGCCCAGGAAGAGTTGGATCATTTCAATCAGGTTCATGAGCTCATCAAAAAAAGAGGCTATACTTTTGGGAGAGCAAGGAAAGATGATTATGTGAACCAGCTGGCAAAATTTATCATTCAGGGAAGCAGAGAAGACCTCATCGTAGACAAAATGCTGTTTGCGGCCATGATTGAAGCCAGAAGCTGTGAAAGATTTAAAGTGCTTACGGAAAACATAAAAGACGAAGAGCTTAAAGTTTTCTACAGAGAACTCATGATTTCTGAAGCCAATCATTATACAACATTCATCGGATTTGCAAGACAGCTTGGAAACCCTGAAAAAGTAAACCAGCGCTGGGAAGAGTGGCTGGAATATGAAGCCAATATTATTAAATCCTACGGAAATAAAGAAACCATTCACGGTTAAAAACAAACAGTAAAGAGCACCCATTGAAAAAGCCAAGCTTTGAAAATATTGCCAACCTTTTCCTGAAGAATTTTTTTCAGGGCTTAGTTATTATTGGTCCTATCGGGCTTACCATTTTTGTAATCTGGTATATTGTAAGTGCAATTGACAATCTTATTCCCTCTTTGGCCAAGCAGGTACCGGGGCTTGTTTTTGTATCAATCATACTGTTTACTGCGATCTTAGGATATTTGGGTAATAAATTCGTGGTCGGAAGATTCTTTTTCGACACAATGGACAGCTTACTGGAGAAAACTCCGGGAATAAAACACATTTACACACCTACGAAAGACGTGATGTCTTCGTTCGTAGGCGACAAGAAAAAATTCAACGATCCTGTATGGGTAAAAACCAATGAAAATCCGGAGATCTGGAGAATCGGTTTTTTAACTCAAAAAGAAATGTCAGACGTTGAAAAGCATAATTACGTTGCGGTATATCTTCCCCACTCGTACGCCATCTCGGGCTGGGTAATTGTTACTGAAGAAAAAAACATCAAACCTGTAGTGGGAATGACAGCAGCTTCTGCTATGAAGTTTGCAGTGAGCGGCGGTGTAGCCGGATTCCATTCTGATGAAAATATATTTAAGGCGCCGGAATAATCACTTTTCCCATCTTATCTATACCATTGATGAATTTTGAAAAATTATTTTCAAGCACATTTTCTTTACAAAACAATTTAAAACATAATTTAACTCATGAATTTACCGTACGCGGAACCTTTCCGCATTAAAATGGTGGAGGAAATCTACCAATCTACCAGAGAAGAAAGAGAGCAATGGCTTAAAGATGCTAATTATAATCTTTTCAACTTAAGATCTTCACAGGTTTATATTGACCTGCTTACCGATTCCGGAACCGGGGCAATGTCTGATAAACAATGGTCTGCTTTGATGACCGGAGATGAAAGCTATGCCGGATCCCGTTCTTTTGAGCAACTACAGAAGACTGTTGAAAAAATTACCGGATTCAAATATTTATTACCAACCCATCAGGGAAGAGCTGCTGAAAACGTTCTTTTCTCAGTATTGGTAAAAGAAGGTGACATAGTTCCCGGAAACTCGCATTTTGACACCACAAAAGGACACATCGAAATCAGAAAGGCACACGCTATCGACTGTACAATTGATGAAGCTTTTGACATTAATGATCTTCACCCTTTCAAAGGAAATATCAACCTTGAAAAACTGGAAGAAGTTTACAAAAGCCACCCTAAAGAAAACATTCCTTTCTGTTTAATTACAATTACCTGCAACTCTTCCGGCGGCCAGCCTGTTTCTTTGGAAAACATGAAAGCTGTGAAAGCGCTATCTGACCAATACGGAATCCCTGTATTCTTCGATTCGGCGAGATTTGCTGAGAATGCTTATTTCATCAAAAAAAGAGAAGTCGGGCAGGAAAACAGAAGCATTAAAGAGATCTGTAAGGAAATTTTCTCTTACGGGGACGGAATGACAATGAGCTCCAAAAAAGACGGATTGGTAAATATCGGAGGATTCATTGCTTTGAATAGTGAAGAAATATTCAGAAAAGCCTCCAACTTTACGATTATCTACGAAGGATTTATTACCTATGGAGGAATGGCCGGAAGAGACATGGCAGCGCTAGCAGTGGGTCTTGATGAAGCCACTGAATTTGCTTACCTAGAAAGCAGAATCTCACAGGTTGAATACCTGGGTAACAAACTGATAGAATACGGAATCCCTGTTCAGAAACCAATCGGGGGGCACGCCGTATTCATTGATTCATTAAACTTCCTTCCGAATGTTTCCCGTGAAGAATATCCGGCACAGACATTAGGACTTGAAATTTATAAAGAAGCAGGAATCAGAACCGTAGAAATCGGGACGTTACTGGCAGACAGAGATCCTGCTACAAGAGAAAACCGCTATCCTAAATTAGAATTGGTACGTCTGGCAATCCCCAGAAGAACCTATACCAATAACCATATGGATTATATTGCTGCTGCTATCAAAAACGTATATGAAAGACGTGAAGAAATAGCAAAAGGATATAAGATCACCTGGGAACCGGAAATCTTAAGACACTTTACCGTACAGCTTGAAAAAGCGTAATCATAAAACCGGAATTTTTCCGGTTTTTTTATGCTTTTCATTTATTTTTCATAAAACCCAATCAAATTGATTCATTTTTGAAATAGTGAAGGTTTTTAATTATAATTTTGTGCCGATCTTATAAAACAGATTCAAACTACTTAAAAAAACCTGAAAAATCCGTTATTCCGAAAAATGAACAAAATAGCTGTCGTGGGCGCCGGTATTTCCGGTTTAAGCATGGCGAATTATTTAGAAAAGCATAGCATCGACTACCACATTTATGAAAGGAGAAAAAAGAAGGATCTGGCGGGTCATGGCTTTCTCATTCCGCAGGAAGGGATGAACTATCTTTATGAGATTATTGAGCCCGACCTCCTTTTTCAGCATGGAAGATTTCTAAAGAAATACATACAATATTCCCACACCGGGAAAATTCTGGGAGAGAAAAAACTGGGCAATGTTTTCGCTATATCAAGAAATTCATTAATTAATTTATTGGCTCAAAATATTTCTCCTGAAAAGATTACTTATGAAGAAACCGTTACTCCAAATGACAGGCAGAAAGGAAGACTGATGCTTTCCAACGGCACTGAAATCGATGCAGCGATAGCAATCATTTCCGATGGCTCCAGAAGCCGTATCAGAAGAAGTCTTTTTAAAGATGAAACCATGAAAATGGTAAGGGAAAGTGAAGTCGTCAATATCATTCACGATAAAGAGATTGCAGATGCTATTGAAAATGATTTCATAAAATTTCATCATGAGGAAGGCGGTCTTACCTTCGGGATTCTCAAGCTTTCTGATAATACTGTTCTCTGGTATTCACAGTTTGATAATGAAAAATATATGATCAACGAGTGTTCTGTTGGGAACCTAAAGAAATATATGCTTGAGATTTTTAAAGACTGGCATCCGGTAGTTCCCTCAATTATACAGAAATCAGACTATAAAAATGTGCACTTATGGTGTGTGTATGAATTAGAAAAACTGAATTCATTTTACCAGGATAACATTGTATTTATCGGCGATGCAGCACATCCATTGATCCCATTTACCAGCCAGGGAGTTACTTCTGCATTGAAAGACTCTTTCATTCTAACTAAATATTTAGTTGAAGAAGACAATATAGAACAAACCTTCAGCAGATATGAAACAGAAAGAAAGCCTGAAATTGAGATTCACATCAACAATGGAAGAACTTTATTAGATCAGTTCCTGCTCCCGCTGAGCCAACAAACAGAAAATATGTTACCCATATCCTATAAATAAATATGTTTACCAATAACGATATCAACTTTGAAGCTCTGAAAAGAAAGGCCTACAACGGAAGATGGGCAACCCTGGAAGGCGGAATTATTCCTCTTACCGCTGCTGATCCGGACTTCCGGACGGCTCCTGAAATAGAACAGGGAATTATTGAATATCTTAAAGACGGCTACCTGAGCTATGGACCTTTTTCCGGCCTTCCGGAATTCAGGAAAAGTGTTGCAGATCATTTTAATACAGAAAAACACGGAAAATTTGCCCCTGAAAATATTCTGGCCGTCAACAGTGCTGCCCAGGGAATGTTTTTGATCGCATCCTATGTTCTTACTCCCGGAGATGAAGCCATTATTCTGGATCCTGTAGATTTTCTTTTCAAAAAATCGGTGGAAACAGCAGGAGGTAAAGTAATGCTTTGCCCTGTAGATACAACAACAGGAGAAATTGATTTTGAAAAACTGGTTTCTTTAATCAGTCCTAAAACCAAGCTTATCAGCATATGCAATCCGCACAATCCGCTCGGAAAGGTTTATCCTAAAGAAGTATTAATAAAAGTAGCAAAAATTGCAGCGGCACATGATCTTTGGGTAATGAGTGATGAGATCTGGAGTGATATTATTTATGACAATAAAGACTTTTATACCTATTCTTCCGTTTCTGAAAAAGCAAAGAGAAAAAGCTTTACGGTGTATGGGTTTTCAAAATCATTCGGAATTGCCGGACTGAGAATCGGGGCTGTGCTGTGCAGTGATCAGGATATTCTTGAAGATTTCACTGAAAAATCAAATTTCAACTCAACAATTGAAGGTGTTTCTACATTATCCCAGATTGCCGGAAGTGTTGCCCTGGAGAAAGCAAAGCCCTGGTACAAGGAATTCTTAGCTCATTTGCAGAACAACAGGGATCTTGCTTTCACATTATTAAACCACTCAGAAATTGTAGTGCCTAATCTTCCTGAAGCCACGTTTGTATTGTTTCCAAAAATTAAAAACGGAATGAGCAGTGATGAATTTGCCCAGCATGTTTTAAAACAGGGAAAAGTTGCCATTGTACCCGGTTCAGAAAGATGGTTTGGAAAGGGAGCGGAAGGACACATCAGAATCTGCTTTTCTACATCAAAAGAAATCCTGGAAGAAGGAATTAACAGAATCATTACCAGCTTTTAATATTAAAATTTTTCATTAAATTTTAATATTAAGTTATTATTTTTCCTAATTTAGCACTAATCAACAACAAATTAATATATTCATACTAAATATTTAATTTTATCATTGATTTAAAAATAAATATTGATAATTTTGATTGAATCATCACTCAAAATCATTAATATGAAAGTAAAATACATCAGTATTATCTTCCTTGGAGTTTCCGCCTTCTCTTATGCACAGCAGGTAAAGGATACCGTTAAAGAATCAAAAATAGACGAAGTAGCAATCACCGGAAGCCGAAATAAAAAACGAACAGTGGTTAATACTCCCGTTCCTATTGATATCATCGACATTAAACAGGTAAGCCAGTCAACAGGACAAGTAGAAATCAACCAGCTTTTACAGTTTTCTGCACCATCTTTCAACTCCAACAAACAATCAGGATCTGACGGTGCTGATGCAGTAGATCCGGCTACTTTAAGAGGTCTTGGACCGGATCAGACTTTACTTCTTCTCAATGGAAAAAGATACCATCAGTCATCACTGATCAATCTTTTCGGAACCAAAGGGAGAGGAAACACCGGATATGATATGAACACCATTCCTATTGGTGCCATAAAAAGAGTAGAAGTGCTTCGTGACGGCGCTGCAGCCCAATATGGCTCTGATGCTATCGCAGGAGTAATTAATGTTATTCTCAACGACAGAGACAAGGGTTTTGAAGGAAATTCATTTTATGGAATGAATCTTTTTAAAAGTCCCGGAAATAATGATGTGGTTTCAGATCACAAAGCAGATGGAACCACCTTTGATTTCAGTGGGAATTTAGGAACGAAAATAGGTTCAAAAGGGGGTTTTGGGAATTTTACCGTAGAGTTTGTGAATAAAGATTACGCCATACGAAATGCCAATCCGGATGTTTACAATGATCCACCAGCCCCAAGACAGCGTTTCGGAGATGCAAAAGCTCAGAACATTTACTTTTTCGGAAATATTGAGCTTCCTTTATCAGATGGACTGAAGTTTTATTCCCGACAAGGCTTTTCGCACAGAAATACTAAAGCCTACGCATGGACAAGAACAGCAGATGCAGATGGAAATATTCCTGAAGTTTACCCGGCAGGATTTAATCCGATTGAAAACACAAGCATTACAGACTTCACCTTTGATAACGGTTTAAAATTTAAAGTTGCGGGCTGGGATGTAGACTTTTATAATGCATTTGGCAACAACAGATTTACCTACCAAATTGACAATACCATTAATGCAACTTTAGGAATCAAATCTCCTACAAGCTTTAATGCCGGAGGACATTCACTGCTGCAGAATACAACCGGCTTTAACGCTGTGAAACAGTTCAAAGTACTGGAAGGGCTTAATATTGCTTTCGGATCCGAGTTCAGGTATGAAAAATTTGACATTATCAAAGGGGAAGAAGCTTCCTATACCATGTATGATAAGAACGGAAATCCAGTGACACCAGACACCCCTGAAAGTTTACTGGTCACCAATCCTTTAAATGACAATAATGTAAGACCGGGCGGATCTCAGGGATTCCCTGGATATTCCAGCGATATCGGCAAAAGCAGGAATAATTTTGCGGCATACATAGATACTGAATTGGATGTGACTAAAAACTGGATGATAAGCATTGCCGGAAGGTTTGAAAATTATAATGATTTCGGAAGTACTTTGAATGGTAAGTTTGCAACAAGGTATGCTATCACTCCTCAGTTTGCATTCCGCGGTTCTGTTTCAACGGGATTCAGGGCGCCTTCTCTGGCTCAGAAATATTACAGCCAGCAGTTTACCAATTTCCAGGGAGGGCAATTAGTCACTATCCAGCTCGCATCTAATGATAGCAACATCGCAAGCAGCCTTGGAATTCCTCAATTGAAACAGGAAACCTCCGTGAACGGAAGTGCAGGATTCACGTTCAACACAGGAAAGTTCACAGCGACAGTGGATGGATATTACATTCAGGTAAAAAACAGAATTGTTCTTACCGGATATTTCGCACAGGCAGACTTACCCGCAAACGTTCAGGAAGAGAACCCTTATATTGACCAGGTACAGTTCTTTTCCAATGCGATTGATACGAAAACAAAAGGAGTTGATGTGATCTTAAGCTATACAGAAAATATCGGTTCCGGAAAACTAACCGCTACTTTAGCCGGAAACTATAATGATATGGAAATCACTAAAGTGAATACTTCGGAACTGTTGGCAGGGAAAGAAAATATTTACCTAAGCGAAAGAGAAAAGGCTTTTATCCTTGCTTCTGCTCCGAAAACAAAAGTGAATTTAAACCTCAATTATAAGATCAGTAAATTCAATGCAAATCTTCAACTGGTAAGATTTGATAAGGTTACCCTGATTGGTTATGATGGTACAGAACAGCTCTACAATCCAAAAGTAACAGCCGACCTTTCTTTTGGTTACGAATTTAGCAAGAATCTGAACCTAACCCTGGGCAGTAAGAATCTGTTCAACAGATATCCTACTCTGCAAACCACTCAGGTAAGTGATGGAAATACAGAATCCGGCGGTATTTTTGATCCTGTGCAGATGGGATTTTCCGGAAGACAGGTTTTTGCCAGATTAAACTTTAAATTTTAAGGAAGATGGAAGTTTCAAGAGAGAAAAACTTATTTCTAACTCCAATAACATCCAGCCTCCAGCTTCCTTACAAAAGCCTACTGATAACCAGTAGGCTTTTTCTATTTTTTTGAAATTTTATAAAGTTTACCACTGTCTGTTACAGCATACAGATTGCCATCTATTCCGTTTAATACATCACGGAAGCGTTCTTTCTGATCTGCAAGAAGACGTTCTTCACCAACCACTTTATTATCTTTCATTACAATTCTGTCAATATGCTCGCCACTTAAACATCCAATAAACAGGTTTCCTTTCCATTCATCAATATTCCCTGTATAGAAAGCAATTCCGCTTGGTGAGATCACAGGATCCCAGTAATAAACCGGTTGTTCAGTTCCTTCTTTTTGAGTAATTCCCTGACCTACTTTATCTCCGGAATATTCAATTCCATAGGTTACATCTCCCCATCCGTAATTTTTTCCCGGCTGGATCAGGTTAATTTCATCTCCTCCTCGTGGACCCATTTCCACATCCCATAGGTTTCCATTGGGATCGATGGCCATTCCTTGCGGGTTTCGGACTCCGTAAGCATAAATTTCCGGTTTATACCCTTGTTTCCCTATAAAAGGATTTCCCGGAGCAGGCTTACCGTCTTTTGTGATCTTCAGGATTTTCCCAAGATAGTTATCCGTTTTCTGAGCATACACACGGGTTACTTTATCTGATCTTTCTCCGGTACTTACAAATAAATTTCCCTCTTTATCAAAAGCCAGGCGGCTTCCGTAATGTTTATCACCATCATAAGAAGGTTCTGCCCGGAAAATCACTTGTACTGCTGAAATATTTTTGAGATCGGCAGAGAGCTTACCTTTCGCAACAGAAGTTAAATTTCCTTTTCCAAACGGCTCGGAAAAAGTGAAGTAAATTATATTGTTTGTTTTGAAATCAGGATCAAGGGCAACATCCAGCATTCCTCCCTGCCCTTTGGAATCCACTTTTGGAAAACCTTCTATTTTTGAAACCTGCTTTCCATCTGTTGAAACAACATTCATGTGCCCGTTCTTATCGGTAATGAGAAATCTCCCGTCAGGCAGATTGATAATTCCCCAAGGTCTTCCCAAATCTTTATTCAATATCTCTACATTATAAGCCGCAACTGTCTTTACTGCCTTGATTCTTGTCTGCCCTTTAAATGCCGGCTTGTAGTCAGAATTGGGCCTTTCTTTCTCTACGCTTCCGTCATTGCCGGTCTTCTGAGCATTCGCATGATTTTCTTTGCAAGATGATAGAATAAGAAAAAGGCTCAGTGCCGGGATATAAAATTGATTGATTTTCATAGTATTATGATTAGGTGTTATACAATGAATGGAAAAATAATGCCAATTAAATGTACTTTACAAGGAAGCATAGTTTATAAAACTTTGCAACAACATTTAACAAATTAAAATTTTATTATCAAAATATTCATCTTCAAAACATTATACGGTCTAATAATTTCTTTTGTATTTTTGTTATATGGATTTTAAGCTTCAATCAGAATATAAACCTACCGGAGATCAGCCTCAAGCTATTGAAAAACTTACCGAGGGAATAGAAATCGGTGAGAAATATCAAACACTTCTTGGGGTAACAGGTTCCGGAAAAACCTTTACTGTTGCAAATGTTGTACAAAATGTTCAGCGCCCGACTTTAGTTCTCGCACACAATAAAACGCTGGCAGCACAGCTCTTCATGGAGTTTAAAGAATTCTTCCCGGAAAATGCCGTGGAATATTTTGTCAGTTATTATGATTACTACCAGCCTGAGGCTTATATTGCCACAACAGGAACTTATATTGAAAAAGACCTGAGCATTAATGAAGAAGTTGAAAAATTACGTCTTTCCGCAACAGCCAGCCTTCTTTCAGGAAGAAGGGACGTTTTGATCGTAGCCTCTGTCTCATGTATCTATGGTATCGGAAACCCCACGGAATTTCATAAATCCTTAATTTCCATAGCGATCGGTGAAAAAGTAACGAGAACGGCACTTCTCCATTCATTAGTTAATGCTTTATATGCCAGAACATTAAATGAATTCCAAAGAGGAACATTCCGTGTAAAAGGAGATGTAATAGATGTTTTTCCTGCTTATGCTGACAATGCGATCAGAATTCAGTTCTTCGGTGATGAAATTGAAAAAATCCAAAGCTTTGATCCTGTTACAGGAAATGTAGAGTCTGGTTTTGATCAGATTCAGATTTATCCCGCCAACCTTTTTGTGACCTCCAAAGAAACATTGAATGGCGCTATCAGAGAGATTCAGGATGATATGGTAAAACAGGTAGACTTTTTCAATTCTATCGAAAAACCCTTGGAGGCAAAAAGACTTCAGGAAAGAACAGAACTGGACCTTGAAATGATCAAAGAACTGGGTTATTGTTCCGGAATTGAAAACTATTCGAGATATCTGGATGGACGTCTGCCTGGAAGCAGACCTTTCTGTCTGATTGATTATTTCCCAAAAGATTTCCTGATGGTGATTGATGAAAGCCACGTAACGGTTCCACAGGTCCATGCAATGTATGGTGGTGACCGAAGCCGTAAGGAATCATTGGTAGAATACGGATTCAGGCTTCCTGCTGCCATGGATAACAGGCCATTAAAGTTTGAAGAATTCGAAGCCATGCAGAATCAGGTTATTTATGTTTCTGCAACGCCTGCCGATTATGAACTGGAAAAAACGGGAGGAGCTTATATAGAGCAGATCATCCGTCCGACAGGACTTCTTGACCCGATTATTGAGGTAAGACCCACTTTAAACCAGATCGACGATCTGATGGAAGAAATTCACAAAAGATCTGATGCTGATGAAAGGGTTTTGGTGACGACTTTAACAAAGAAAATGGCGGAAGAACTTACCAAATACTTCACCAAATTCGGAATCAGAACGAGATATATCCATTCCGATGTTGAAACGCTGGAACGTATTCAGATCATGCAGGATCTTCGTTTAGGACTTTTTGATGTATTGATTGGAGTTAATTTATTGAGAGAAGGATTGGACTTACCTGAAGTTTCACTGGTTGCCATTCTGGATGCTGATAAAGAAGGAATGCTGAGAAGCAGAAGATCAATGATACAAACGGTAGGACGTGCCGCAAGAAATGTGAACGGGAAAGCAATTATGTACGCCGATAAGATCACCAAATCAATGCAGGCTACTCTGGATGAAACGGAATACCGCCGTGCCAAGCAAATGAAATATAATGAAGACAACGGCCTTAAACCAACAGCTTTAAATAAAAAGATTTCCGAAAATCTTGTCGGAAGAAGCAAAGACTTTCCGGACGAGAAATATACCCAAAAAGAAATTCTTCAGAAAGTTGCTGAAACAAAAGCCAGCTATGCCAGTGAGGATATTGAGAAAATGATTATGCAGAAACAGAAAGAAATGGAAGCTGCGGCAAAAAATCTTGACTTTATCAAAGCTGCCAAGCTGAGAGATGAAATTGCAGCTTTAAAAGCTTAACAAAACTGATATAAAATAATTTCGGCGGCATCTTCGATGCCGCCGAAATCCTATACATGTACGTTATTATAGTTTCTGCAAGGTTGAGAGCTAAAACTGACAATCCAAAATCTAAAAAATATTTTAACAAAGAAAAGCTAATCCTAAAAATAATACGTCACGTTTTGTCGCTCCACATATATAAATTTGTGGAAAAATATTTCAAAATATAGGGAAAACCATATGCTACCAAATTAAAAATATTATATTAGCCGACTTAAAAATTATAACAAATTGATGAACAAAAAATTTATCTTGCGGTTACTGCTATTAGTAACAGTATCGCTGTTTTTTTTCAATTCGTGTAGGACCGATGAAGCTACACAAGAAGAAAAAAGAACTGAAAGAGAAAAAATCGAAGCATTTAGCAGGTTTGAGAGCAATCTAGACTCTCAAAAAAACACACAAAAGAACTCTGAATACATCAGTTATCACAAACCTTTTAAGGAAATTATTCAGACGTTCATGAACAATAATCCAGTTTTTACACAGAAATTCCAAAACGAAGTAGGAGACATTTATTTTAATATTAGAAGTGTCACGTACGGAGAAACAACAAAAGGAATTGCCTATCCAATCATAAAAGACGGCTCAGTTAATGCAGTATTGGTAGGATTGGTGAATCCCAAAAGAGATTGGGTTAATTTTATAGTATTGAAAAATAATTCACCCGAAGTACAGAGTATAATTTCAAATTTTCAAAACGTTTATAATTCACCTTCAATAGCATCAAGAGGTGGACAGCCTGAGCAAACAGAAGATATACTACCCGTCATAATTAATGTTTATGGAGATATTACTGGACCTGTTAATCATTATTACCAACCTTATGTAGATTATGGAAGCAATGGTGGTGGAATGAGTGGCGGATCCGAGACTTACGGAGGAGCTGGCGGAAGTCAAACACAAAACCCTCAGGATCCTAAGAACCCGTGTGAAAAATCAAAAAATATACTGAGTAAAGCTGATGTGCAGGCAAAAATTACAGAACTTAAAAACCAATCTAAAATAGGTAGCGAAATAGGAGTTAAAATAAAAGCTGATGGAACTACATCAGGAACAATCCCCGGTGGAGGACATGAAGTTGAATTGGGTGATACTGCTGGATACCAAGGAGGTTACCACAACCATACTCCATCAGGTATTAAAATGCTTTCTCCCCCTGACATTGTAAAGATGCTGGATTTTTCAATGGCACAACCTAATGGAAATATTGGAGATGGTTTTATGGGAATGTTTGGTTCTGAAAAATGTTCAACCTGTCCAGATGGTTATAGGTATTATAATTATATGGCCACCTTTAGTGGAACAACACAGGAGCTGGCAGGGTTTCTGTATAACACTAAATATGATTTTGTTAAATTAATTAAAGATTATAGGGATAGAGAAAAAGAATTATCCGAAAACTTATCTTATGTGGATTACCTTGGAGCTGATTTAAACAGAAAAGGATTAGAAAAATTATTTTTTGATACATTGAAAAAAATGGGATTAGAAGGAAAAGTAAATCTACAAAAGATAGAAGATAACGGAACCGTTCAAAATATAACATTAGACAGCAGTGGAAGCAGTACAACAGCTACACCATGTCCTTAAAAAGCAACATTATGAAAACAATATATTTTAAAACAGCAATAATAGTAGGATTAATTGCAAGTACAGTAGCATGTAAAGCACAACAGCTTCCTTTGAATACTCTAATGGAAAATATACCTCAAAATGCGTATGTCAAAGATTTGAATAATGAGTTAACTCCATACATTGGGACTTATAAAGCTAATTATCAAGGAAATGAAATCACTTTATTTATTACGAAAATTGAAAATAAATTAGAAGAAAGAACTAATAAAAACTACTATATGGATGCTTTGGTAATTAAATACATAGTTAAAAACTCTTCTGGAGTGGTTTTACAGGATACTAAAAATAATAATATTCCTAATATTGAACTATATAGTACAAAAACACGCCCAACACTAAATACAATAATTTTTTATTATAGTGGTACAAATTGCCATGTAGGTTGGGGAGATATTTATTTAAAGAAAATAAATTCCACCCAAATATCTTGGGAATACAGGCCTGATGATATGGTCTTTACAACAGGAGATTGTCCACAAGGAACTGATAAAACTATATATTTGCCTGAAACAAAAGGTTTAATTTTTACGAAACAGTAATCACGCTTAAGATCTTTAAATAAAAAAATGATTGGTTCTACCCCCAGACAGGTAAAGCCAATCATTTTCATTTTATAGCTAATTCCGGAAAGTTATTCCAAATTTAATTAGACATATGTCGTCCAATCTTCGATGTCGCCGAAACTTTATACTTGAATTTGTATATTTTAATTTTTACAATCCGTTTCTTACAGCCGCCCTGATGGGCGCTAGAATATCCATCAGCCCGTTTAATTTGATCTCGTAAACTGTTGAAAGCTGCATTCCCAGTTTTCCTTTTGGCATTCCGCTTCTGTTGAACCATTCCAGGTAGCTGATTGGAAGATCAGCCAGAACTGTTCCTTCGTATTTACCGAAAGGCATTTTCATTACACAGATTTCTTTTAATATTTCGGGATTGAGTCCTTCCACTTTTATCTAATTAAATTAATACTTCTGTGATATCATCCTGCCCGGGCAATTCGAGATCCGGCGGGGTATCTTCGTCTGAAAATTCATTCCTGTACACCTGAACCAGAAGAAGAGTCAATGAGATCAGAATAGGACCAAAAATAAGCCCCATAAAGCCAAACAGATTCATTCCCATAATGATTCCGAATACCGTATTCAGTGGATGGATATTTTCCAGTTTCTTTAAAAGAGTAAAACGCAGGAGATTATCGGTAAGACCTACTACTACAAGACAGTAGATTGCTAAACCTATCCCCTGTCCTGTATTTCCTTCAGCAATCATAAAGATACACACCGGAACATATACAATGGCGGTTCCTACCACAGGAATCACTGAAGCTGCAGCCGTTAATGCAAAAAGCAATACCGCCCCGGGAGCCCCGAAAATGAGGTAACCGATAAGCGCTACGATTCCCTGCCCTACTGCGACAACCGGAATCCCGATAGCATTGGCCATAATCAGTTTTCTCATTTTATCGCCAATCAAAGAAATGTTGGATCGCTTCAATGGTGCAGAAGAAGTCAGAATTTTTTCAAAGAGTCTTGGCTTTTCCAGCATAAAATAGAGCATAAAATACATGGACATTACCACAGTAAGGGTATTGAATGTACCACTAACTGCCGATGTAGAAATTCTTCCTACAGAATCTTTCAGTTTCGCCATATTCTCTTTACTCAGAATATCAAATCCTGTTTTAGAGAAAATATAAGAATGAATTTTATCCAGGAAAATATTGAACTTAGCCATATAAGCCTGGGCATTTCCCATTTTATCAATAATCAGATCAGCAATAAAATAGACCGGAAGAATAAGAACAATAAGACTCGCAAACATTAATGCAAAAGCCGCAAGAGATGGTTTCCATTTTTTTTCTTCCTGCAGATAAAAATTATATTTCCTGCAGACTACATAAATGGTAATCGCCCCCAGAACCGAGGGAATAAACAATGCCAGATTAAAACAGATCAGTCCCGCCAGGATAAGAATAATAGCCAGCAACGACATCTGTTTTATCGCAACACTGCTTATTTGTTTGTCCTTATTCGTCATGTATTTTAAATTTTATTGCTGTACGTAATCTGTCTTGGCTTCCCTAAGAATGCACAATATGTAGAGTACATTACAATCATAATAAACGGAGCCGTTAAGATAACTCCTATTCCACAAAGGATAACCCCTGCTATAGAGATCAGGAATCCTAAAAATCCGGTTAATAAGAAAGTTCCATAGTTTTCTTTAGCAATGTTGAAAGATTTCGACAGAGCATCTGTAGCTGAGGCATTTTCAAATAACAAAATCGGGTATCCTATTAAAAGAAAAGGATATACAAAAATAATTGGAAGTACACACAATGCCAGGGCAACTGATGAAATAATTCCGGCAAGAAGACTGTAGATCAATATATTTACAAAATTCTGACGGTATCCGATAAAAAGATCAGAGAACTCAATCGGGTTTTTCGTATTATATTTATTCACCATGTAGATTAATCCTACATATAAAGGAGATAATAAAAGACCAAAAAGGCTGGAAACCCCCATATACAAAGGAAGGCCCGGAGCGCTCCAATAATTAAATTCGCCTCCTGAAGATTTCATCTCTTCAACCATAGAAGCAGAATCAAATCCTGTAAGCATCTGAATAACAGACCCTCCGATTAGATAAATGACCATCGCTACGATTCCGTAACCAAAAACACCTTTATACATTTCAAAGGCATGAGAAATAATTGCCCCCGTATCTCTGTTAGGCACAGAGCCTTGCTGATCAAATTCGTTAAATTCAGACATAGTTTAAATATTTAATGATTTTACCAAATTTAGTTTTTTTTAGTAAAAAATCATATTAAACACGAATGAATTTTAACTTTTCTCTGAAAAGACCGTTTTATACAGTGAGTAAATCATGGCATTCCAAAAAGGAAAAGTGAAAAGGCCTCCTATCAAAAACAGCACAAAACCTAAGTACTTGAATAAAAAAGCAACAATTACGCAGACCATAATTTCCACAAAATACATTTTAAGCACTTTAAAATTAAGGGAGATAGCTTCGAAAATTCTTTTATTGGTAAAGAACATGAGCGGAGCGACAAATAATGTCACGGCAACCCAGATCAATGCCAAAATAATGGTTGGAACAGTAAATCTGTAAATGAAAAACCAGAAAAGAAAATACCCTACATACTTAAAAAAGTTAAGCCCATTGTAACCGGCAAATAAATCTCCTATTACAATATTTTCTTTAAGATCAAGTTTACGGAATATTTGGAACATCCCAAGATTCAACGGATACAGAAACGCTGTGGTTCCCCAGATTGCCAGGGTGAACATCTGATAGTTTTCAGTAGCCGTAATTTCTTCCATTTTTTTCAGATAAACTTTCGTACCTTGAAGAAAGGCTTCTTCAAGTTCTTTATTGTAAGAGAAAATGTCATACTTCGTACCAAAAAGCATAACCGCGGTAAGCAATATTCCAAAAAAGATGATTGAAAACATCAGCTGAAAAACCAGGGTTTTATTCCAGTAAAAAAAAGCCTGCTTCAATATAAAATCTATTCCCGGTTTCTGAGGATATTTGTTCTGCATCATAAAAAATTTATGCAAAAGTAAACATCAATAAGTATTTTTGCAGAATGTTTTCAGTGAATCATCAAAAATTTATGGAAATGGACGAACTTTCTCTTCAGAAGGTTCCCTATTTTTTTGTCATCGACTTTCTTACGGAGAATGTTGAAATATACCAGAAACATGAAATTGAAAAAGAAGGCTTAATTATTGATTTTCAAGAGTTTTCAAACACAAAAACAACACACACACCGGATAAAAAAGTAGTATGGAAATCATTTCCAGAAACATTGGAAAGCTTTAAAATCGGCTTTGATAAAGTTCAGGAAAATATTCGCTTAGGAAATTCTTATTTAGTAAATTATACTAGAAAAACAAAAATAGAGACTAATTTAACCTTAGAAGAAATTTTTTATCACTCAAATGCAAAGTACAAAGTTTTTTATAAAGATTTTTTTGTATTTTTTTCTCCTGAAACTTTTGTAAAGATCATTGATGATAAAATTCTTACTTATCCCATGAAAGGAACGATTGATGCTTCTGTTGAAAATGCAGCAGAAATCCTGAAAAATGATAAGAAAGAAAAAGCAGAGCATTATACTGTTGTAGATCTGCTCCGCAATGATCTGAGTATGGTGGCTGATGAAGTTAAAGTAGATCATTTCCAGCAGATTGATTTTATCAAAACCCGGCAGAAAGATTTGTTTGCCATGAGTTCCGAAATTTCAGGAATAGTAAAGCCCGAATTTACAGGAAAAATAGGAAGTATAATGCAGAAACTGCTTCCTGCAGGCTCTATTTTAGGAGCACCAAAACCTAAAACACTGGAAATAATTCTGGATGCTGAAGGGTATAACAGAGGATATTACACAGGCGTATGCGGCTGGTTTGATGGCCGGAATGTTGACAGCTGTGTAATGATACGCTTTATTGAAAAAGAAGGAGATCAGCTTTATTTCAAAAGCGGAGGCGGTATAACGCACATGAGTAAATTAGAAGACGAATATCAGGAAATGAAAAATAAAATCTATGTCCCAATTCATTGAAAGCATTAAAGTAGAAGATCAGGAGGTTTTTCTATTGGATTTACATCAGAAACGTGTCAATCAAACATTCTCCCATTTTGGTAAGGATGACCCCATCGATCTGGCAAAGATTTATAAAAATCTGCAGCATGATGAAGATGGCCTTTTCAAATTAAGAATTTCCTATGACCTTGATAAGAAGGTCAGAACACAGATGATACCTTATGCTATTCCCGAGATTCATGATTTTCAGCTGATAGAAAACAACAGCTTTGATTATTCTTTTAAGTTTGAAGATCGTAAGGAGCTGGATAAAATGAAAATGAAGGCCAAAGCAGAAGAAATTATTATCGTGAAGAATAATCATATCACTGATACCTCTTTCTCCAATCTTTTATTTTTAAAAGGAAAAGACTGGTTTACTCCTTCTACCTATCTTTTAAACGGAGTGCAGAGACAATATCTTTTAAAACATAAAAAGATCAAAGAAACGGAAATCACTTTACAGAATATAAAGCAATTTACCCATTTCCAGATCATTAATGCATTGAATGATTTCGATGATATGTTTATCTATCCTATCGACAGAATTGTCAACCTGCCGGGGAATGAAGAGTATCTTGACCTTTAAGATTATTTCATAAATTCAAAATAAGATTTCAGCACATCTGCGCTATTTTTCCCGTAAGTATTTACTTCCAGGATTTTAGGCTGTGCATCAGGTTTGAAAAAATTCTCCATCACCCTGTCCAATGTAAGCTCATCCTCTACTCTGATATAGGAGAACCCGAAATGTTTGGCCAGAGATTCTGCGTTCTTGCGGTGTTTTGTCGCAATAAATTCATCCAGTGTATTAGGATTGGCATTTCCAGGCCCCGGAATAATTTTAAAGATGTTTCCTTCTCCGTTATTGAAGATCATAATTCTTACAAATGGCGGAATATATTGATTCCAAAGCCCATTGATATCATAGAAGAAACTTAAATCCCCCGTTATCAGTAAGGTTGGATTTTCATTTTTAATGGCAAACCCCATAGCGGTAGAAGTAGAACCGTCAATACCGCTGGTTCCTCTGTTGCAGTATACTTTTCTCTTTCCAAAATCAAATAATTGCGCATATCTAATCCCGGAGGAATTGCTGACATGGATATTATAATTTTCAGGAATCGTTTGTGATGCTTTATTGAAGAAATAAAAATCCGAGAACTCAATGGCATTTAAAAACTGCTCGTGTTTGGCATCTTTTTTATCCCTTAAAACATCCCAGAGATTAAAATAAGGCCTGGGTTCCAGATTGATAAATTTCAACAGTTTTGAGAAGAAAACCTCAGGTTTAACTTCTATTTTTTCGGTCAGAGAGAAATAAGTATCCGGCTGCCATACTTCATCCAGATGCCAGTGCTGCTTCGGACGGGCGCTTCTCAGGAATTGTTTTACTTTTTTCGAAACCACATTCTGTCCTACTGTAATCAACAGATCAGGGGCATATGTTTTATAATCTTCTTCCGTAAAATTAAAAATATAACGGTCTATATGCTTGAAAAACTTCTCATGATGCAAATTTGAATTGGCTTCACTTAATACCACAACAGAATGGTTTTTTACCAATTGTGTCAATTGGTTTTCCAGTTCCGGACTGTAGTCTCTCGTTCCCACCAACAGCATAATTCTTTGTGAAGTATGCCACTCCGCAATCAGATTGGACGGAATTTCATACTCTTTATGCTTAATTGTTTTTTCCACATCAGGAAAAGTTGGAAGCTCTGAAACCAATTCATACAAAGGTTCTTCCAAAGGAATATTAATATGTACCGGGCCCTGCTTTTCAAAGCAAAGCTCGATGGCTTTTTTAATGATATCAAAATTAATATCTTCTGCATTTTCCCTGCTGTCTTCCAGTAACTGGAAATCACCATAGGAATGCTGGTGAAAAACATCCTTCTGTCTTATCGTCTGCCCATCGAATATATCAACAAAATCAGTAGGTCGGTCTGCCGTAAGGACCAGGAGTGGAATATTCTGATAAAAAGCTTCTGTAACGGCAGGATAATAATTAACTACTGCTGATCCGCTGGTACAGGTAATGGCTACCGGCTTCTTCTCACTTTTCGCCATTCCCATTGCCACGAAAGCAGCACTTCTTTCGTCTACAATACTGTAGCAGTTAAAACTATCTACCTCTGAAAAATGGATGGCCAAAGGAGCATTTCTTGACCCCGGAGAAATTACGATATCTGCAATTCCGTACTGCTGAAGAAGATGTGCAAGTATTTGGATACTTCTCTTAGAAGAATATTTTTTCATACAGCAAATTTAACTTATAAATAATGATTTTAAAATCATTTAATTTAAAAAAAATGTAATTTTGCTGTTCGTAAATTTCTAAAAATGGATAAAATACCTAGTGTAGACCTGCGTGATTTCCTTTCGGACAACCCGGAACGCAAACAGAAATTTGTAAATGAAATCGGAAAAGCTTATGAAGAAATTGGTTTTGTAGCCTTAAAAGGCCACTTTCTTGATGACAACCTAGTGGATGATTTGTATGGTGAGGTAAAAAACTTTTTTGAACTGCCAGTGGAAACGAAACAGAAGTATGAAATTCCAGGAATTGGCGGCCAGAGAGGTTATGTAGGATTCGGTAAAGAAACTGCAAAAGGTTTCAAAAAAGGAGACTTAAAAGAATTTTGGCACTTCGGACAGTATCTGTCTGATGATTCAAAATACAAAACTGAGTATCCGGACAACGTTATCGTTGATGAACTTCCAAAATTCAACGAAGTAGGTAAAGAGGCATTCCAGATGCTTGAGAAAACAGGACAGTATGTGCTGAGAGCCCTAGCATTGCATCTTGGTTTAGATGAATTTTATTTCGATGACAAAATCGCGGAGGGAAATTCTATTTTAAGACCTATTCACTATCCGCCAATTTCCGAAGAGCCGGATGATGCAGTAAGAGCAGCTGCACATGGGGATATCAACCTTATTACTCTATTAATGGGAGCGCAGGGTAAAGGACTTCAGGTTCAGAATCACAATGGAGAATGGATTGATGCGATTGCAGAACCGGATGAGCTGATGATCAATGTTGGGGATATGCTTTCAAGGCATACCAACAACAAATTGAAATCTACTATTCACCGGGTGGTAAATCCGCCAAGAGAATTGTGGAGCACTTCACGATATTCAATTCCTTTCTTTATGCATCCCATCAGTGCCATGTCTTTAAATGCACTTGAGAACTGTGTAGATGAAAACAATCCAAAATTATACGAAGATACTACTGCCGGAGAATTCCTGCATGAAAGATTGATCGAATTAGGATTGATAAAAAAATAAAAAGAAAATGGCTGCCTCAGATAAAGGCAGCCATTTTTCTTTTACAATATACTTTGATTAAAAACATAAGACACCTATTGTATAGCTATTCATTCTGTAAGAACCGTTCCTTGATTATTAAATTCTTCACAAGAATATACGGGTGAATCTCTAAGGTCATAGCATTTGTTATTTCCTCCTGTAAAAGTTATCAATTCTCTTGTTTCCATTTCTTTAAATTTCATATTTAGTGCTTTTTAATTTTCCTAGCTTATAAGCTTTCATATAAAACCGGCTTAAAATAGTATTCATATCATTAACTATTTAAAATAAACAAATTGATGTACAATCTATATAATTTTATTTTTTAATCTATCACATGTAGTTTAATTAAAAATATTTTGTTTAATTTTACTTTACCAATAAATTTTTAATTAAAACAATATGAAAAATTTAAAAAAACTACAAAAAGGCCAATTAAAAAACATTTCCGGAGGTGCTAATCTTCCTGAAACAGATTTCTGTATGTATTATTGCAACGGAGTAATTGTTTGTGCAACCTGCAGTGATGATTTCAAATGTCCGGACACAAACAGTGATATGTAAGATTGAAAAAATCAAAATGTCATAAAATTAATGAACCGTTTCTTTGCAGAAGCGGTTTTTGTTTTTCTTTAGCTTTAAATAGATGGATTCTGAAGCATTGTTAAGTCTTTCATGTAAGAACAACTACTCCATCAATAATAAAGGATTTAAGGGCTTAAATAGCACCTGAAAGTAACCTGGGTTTCGTTTCGGATATGAATATTCACATTCTATATCTTCAGCACATTATTTATATGGAATGAGAACAAACCATACTCCTATCTTTTAGCCGAAACCATCCTGTTTTATCAAACCACATATTCATTATATGCATAATCATCTGTGTCAATCTGTGCCATCTGTGGTTAAAAATAAAAACAATTCAACAGGAACGGGCTGTAGCCAAAACTTATAATTGAGTTAATCCTATTAACTGAAGAAAAATAATAAGTACAATAATGCCAGTAAAGAATGGAAGCTGGAGGCGGGAAGCGGGAAGCGGGAAGCTGGAAGAAGATGGATGTATGAGCCTGGATTACTCATTACTCATTACCCATTGCCCATTAAGTTGAGCGGTTTGGGTTGGGTATAAGCCAAAAAAAATCCTTTATCATTTAAGATAAAGGATTTTAAAAATAAAATAAAAACTGGCGGCGGCCTACTCTCCCGCGTTAGCAGTACCATCGGCGCTGGTGGGCTTAACTTCTGTGTTCGGAATGGGAACAGGTGAGCCCCACCGCTAAAACCACCCTAAAGAAGGTATATAAGATATCAGAGGCTGGATTTCAGATTTCAGACTTTAAGTCTGCTATCTGAGGTCTTATACCTGACATCTGGTTTATCGATAAAAACTTTCACAAAGACAAAACCTTCAATGCACATAAAGCACCTGGTTTAATAGTAACCATAGACTATAAATCTACGGGTAATTAGTACTACTTGGCTATGACATTACTGTCTTTACACCTATAGCCTATCAACGTCGTCATCTACAACGACCCTTAAAAGATGTCTCATCTTGAGGCGAGTTTCGCACTTATATGCTTTCAGTGCTTATCTCTTCCAAACGTAGCTACTCAGCGGTGCACCTGGCGGTACAACTGATACACCAGAGGTTTGTTCAATTCGGTCCTCTCGTACTAGAATCAAGCCCTCTCAAACATCTAACGCCCGCAATAGATAGAGACCGAACTGTCTCACGACGTTCTGAACCCAGCTCGCGTGCCACTTTAATGGGCGAACAGCCCAACCCTTGGGACCTTCTCCAGCCCCAGGATGTGACGAGCCGACATCGAGGTGCCGAACCTCCCCGTCGATGTGAGCTCTTGGGGGAGACTAGCCTGTTATCCCCGGAGTACCTTTTATCCTATGAGCGATGGCCCTTCCATACGGAACCACCGGATCACTATGTCCTGCTTTCGCACCTGATCGACTTGTAGGTCTCACAGTCAAGCACCCTTATGCCATTACACTCTACGCACGGTTACCAAGCGTGCTGAGGGTACCTTTGAAAGCCTCCGTTACTCTTTTGGAGGCGACCACCCCAGTCAAACTACCCACCACGCAATGTCCTTCTGAAAGAAGTTAGGCTCCAAGTAAGTAAAGGGTGGTATTTCAACGTTGGCTCCACAAACACTAGCGTGCCTGCTTCAAAGCCTCCCACCTATCCTACACATTACTTACTCAAAGTCAATACGAAGTTATAGTAAAGGTTCACAGGGTCTTTTCGTCCCATTGCGGGTAATCGGCATCTTCACCGATACTACAATTTCACCGAGCTCGTGGCTGAGACAGTGCCCAGATCGTTACACCATTCGTGCAGGTCGGAACTTACCCGACAAGGAATTTCGCTACCTTAGGACCGTTATAGTTACGGCCGCCGTTTACTGGGGCTTCAGTCAATGCCTTCGATTTAACTCTAAGCACCTTCCTTAACCTTCCAGCACCGGGCAGGTGTCAGACCCTATACAGCATCTTTCGATTTAGCAGAGTCCTGTGTTTTTGATAAACAGTCGCCTGGGCCTCTTCACTGCGGCCACCATTGCTGATGGCGTCTCTTCTTCCGAAGTTACGAGACTATTTTGCCTAGTTCCTTAGCCACGACTCACTCGAGCACCTTAGGATTCTCTCCTCGACCACCTGTGTCGGTTTTGGTACGGGTTGCTTCACTTCGGCTTTTCTTGGATCAGATTACACTACAGCAGCTTCGCCCGAAGGCTAGGCCTTGACTATTCCGTCAGTCTTTAGCAGCTACATCCAACCGTCCCCTTTTTAGTGTGAGCAAGTATGGGAATATTAACCCATTGTCCATCCACTACCCCTCTCGGGTTCGCGTTAGGTCCCGACTAACCCTCAGCTGATTAGCATGGCTGAGGAAGCCTTGGTCTTTCGGTGAGCAGGTTTCTCGCCTGCTTTATCGTTACTTATGCCTACATTTTCTTTTCTATCCGCTCCACAATACCTCACGATACTGCTTCGGCGCAAATAGAATGCTCTCCTACCAGATATATTTTAAATATAAATCCATAGCTTCGGTAATATGTTTATGCCCGATTATTATCCATGCCGGACCGCTCGACTAGTGAGCTGTTACGCACTCTTTAAATGAATGGCTGCTTCCAAGCCAACATCCTAGCTGTCAATGCAGTCCAACCGCGTTGTTTCAACTTAACATATATTTTGGGACCTTAGCTGTTGGTCTGGGTTCTTTCCCTCTCGGACATGGACCTTAGCACCCATGCCCTCACTGCCGCAGAACATTTATTAGCATTCGGAGTTTGTCAGGAATTGGTAGGCGATGAAACCCCCGCATCCAATCAGTAGCTCTACCTCTAATAAACTTTGTTGCGACGCTGCACCTAAATGCATTTCGGAGAGTACGAGCTATCTCCCAGTTTGATTGGCCTTTCACCCCTACCCACAGGTCATCCGAAGACTTTTCAACGTCAACCGGTTCGGTCCTCCACTCTGTGTTACCAGAGCTTCAACCTGCCCATGGGTAGATCACAAGGTTTCGCGTCTAATCCTACTAACTATGCGCCCTATTCAGACTCGCTTTCGCTCCGGCTCCGGTACTTAATACCTTAACCTCGCTAGTAAAATTAACTCGTAGGCTCATTATGCAAAAGGCACGCCGTCACAGCTTTACGCTGCTCCGACCGCTTGTAGGCGTACGGTTTCAGGTTCTATTTCACCCTTCTATTCGAAGTGCTTTTCACCTTTCCTTCACAGTACTTGTTCACTATCGGTCTTTCAGGAGTATTTAGCCTTGGAGGATGGTCCCCCCATATTCAGACAGGATTTCACGTGTCCCGCCCTACTCATTTATCATCAAAATATGCCTTTCATATACAGGGCTATCACCTTCTACGGCTGTTCTTTCCAGAACATTCTATTAAACATATAACGACTTTTGGGCTAATCCGCTTTCGCTCGCCACTACTTACGGAATCTCTTCGATTTCTTTTCCTCCGGGTACTTAGATGTTTCAGTTCTCCGGGTTTGCTCCTCCTAAGAGGTGACATATCTTCAATATGCCGGGTTGCCCCATTCGGACATCTGCGGATCTATTCGTGTGTGCCAATCCCCGCAGCTTTTCGCAGCTTACCACGTCCTTCTTCGCCTCTGAAAGCCTAGGCATCCGCCATACGCCCTTAACGATTTCTTTCCTATTGGTTACTCAAGCGCTTTATGCGCTCGGTTTTCTCTTTGTGATGTCTTTACCGTTAATGTCAATGATCTTAATGTCTTTCTTTTGGTTTAGTAAACAATTGTTGTTTTTGGCTCCAATCGTCACTTTCAAACTAAACCTCCAAAACTGTGGAGAATAAGGGAGTCGAACCCTTGACCTCCTGCGTGCAAGGCAGGCGCTCTAGCCAGCTGAGCTAATTCCCCCTCTAGTTGAGTGGGTGAGTGAAGGTCTTAGAGCGTTTGAGCCTTAAACCCTTATACTCTAATACTATCAAACTCCTGTACTCAAAATTAGTAGTCTCGGGCAGGCTCGAACTGCCGACCTCTACATTATCAGTGTAGCGCTCTAACCAGCTGAGCTACGAGACTTCATTATTAATTTTAAATTTTAAATTGAAAATTTTAAATGATTATTTAAATCTAAAATCTATAATTTATAATCTAAAATCTCTCTATCCCTTTACTAATTTCTAGTGGGTTTTGTATTTTTTAATATAACCAACCAAACAAAAAACTAAAGCTTTACTTTAAGTAAGTACTTGTATCTTGCGATACTAATTTTGTTTATCGTCCTAAAAGACGCTCTAAAATGAGATGTTCCAGCCGCACCTTCCGGTACGGCTACCTTGTTACGACTTAGCCCTAGTTACCTGTTTTACCCTAGGCAGCTCCTGTTACGGTCACCGACTTCAGGTACCCCAGACTTCCATGGCTTGACGGGCGGTGTGTACAAGGCCCGGGAACGTATTCACCGCGCCATGGCTGATGCGCGATTACTAGCGATTCCAGCTTCATAGAGTCGAGTTGCAGACTCCAATCCGAACTGAGACCGGCTTTCGAGATTTGCATCACATCGCTGTGTAGCTGCCCTCTGTACCGGCCATTGTATTACGTGTGTGGCCCAAGGCGTAAGGGCCGTGATGATTTGACGTCATCCCCACCTTCCTCTCTACTTGCGTAGGCAGTCTCACTAGAGTCCCCAACTTAATGATGGCAACTAGTGACAGGGGTTGCGCTCGTTGCAGGACTTAACCTAACACCTCACGGCACGAGCTGACGACAACCATGCAGCACCTTGAAAAATGTCCGAAGAAAAGTCTATTTCTAAACCTGTCATTTCCCATTTAAGCCTTGGTAAGGTTCCTCGCGTATCATCGAATTAAACCACATAATCCACCGCTTGTGCGGGCCCCCGTCAATTCCTTTGAGTTTCATTCTTGCGAACGTACTCCCCAGGTGGCTAACTTATCACTTTCGCTTAGTCTCTGAACCATAAAGCCCAAAAACGAGTTAGCATCGTTTACGGCGTGGACTACCAGGGTATCTAATCCTGTTCGCTCCCCACGCTTTCGTCCATCAGCGTCAGTTGTTGCTTAGTAACCTGCCTTCGCAATTGGTGTTCTAAGTAATATCTATGCATTTCACCGCTACACTACTTATTCCAGCTACTTCAACAACACTCAAGACCCGCAGTATCAATGGCAGTTTCACAGTTAAGCTGTGAGATTTCACCACTGACTTACGAGTCCGCCTACGGACCCTTTAAACCCAATAAATCCGGATAACGCTTGCACCCTCCGTATTACCGCGGCTGCTGGCACGGAGTTAGCCGGTGCTTATTCGTATAGTACCTTCAGCCAGATACACGTATCTGGGTTTATCCCTATACAAAAGAAGTTTACAACCCATAGGGCCGTCGTCCTTCACGCGGGATGGCTGGATCAGGCTCGCACCCATTGTCCAATATTCCTCACTGCTGCCTCCCGTAGGAGTCTGGTCCGTGTCTCAGTACCAGTGTGGGGGATCACCCTCTCAGGCCCCCTAAAGATCGCAGACTTGGTGAGCCGTTACCTCACCAACTATCTAATCTTGCGCGTGCCCATCTCTATCCACCGGAGTTTTCAATATCAAGTGATGCCACTTAATATATTATGGGGTATTAATCTTCCTTTCGAAAGGCTATCCCCCTGATAAAGGCAGGTTGCACACGTGTTCCGCACCCGTACGCCGCTCTCAAGTCTCCGAAGAGACTCTACCGCTCGGCTTGCATGTGTTAGGCCTCCCGCTAGCGTTCATCCTGAGCCAGGATCAAACTCTCCATTGTATGTTTGTCTGACTCACTCAAAGTTTTTTAACGCTTTAGTTTTTCCTTACTTGGTTGTTATATTGTATGTCAATGATCTTTTTATCTTTCGCTTTTCAACGAAGCACTCTTCTCTGTCAGTGGCGCTCCGCATTTGCGAGTGCAAAAGTAAAACTTTATTTTGATTTGACCAAATGTCCTGAAAGAAAATTTTAAAGTTTTTTAAGTAACCTTAACCCCTTCCATAACCCTCAATCGCTCTCTACTCCTGCGCTCCCTGTTTGGGACTGCAAAGATACAAACTCTTTTTTAACCCGCAACTTTTTTTGTGAAAAGTTTTTGATGTTTTTTTCGTCTGTTTCTTTTTGGAAGTAATATCGTCTCTGCCTATCTAAAGGCTCTTCTGCGCTACCGAATCTCTCTCGTTTTTCAGTGGGGCAAAGATAGCAACTTCTTACAACGCAAAACAAATTTATTTAACTTAAATTTCATATTCCCTTCATATGGAACCTTAACCAACTGAAATAAAGTGAGAAAAATTTTAAACATTTGTTTGGAATGGGGGATGGTGGGTCAGAGGGTATGAGAGTGGGAGCGTTGGAGAGGGGTTGGGTGGTATAGGTTATAGCTGACAGGTTATAGGTTATAGGTTATAGGTTATAGGTAACGATAATGGGTAATGGTAATTAAATTATATTATAACGAATACATGCTTTTAACAATATAGGGTTGGGGTAAAGCCCAGAGGGCGGGTGTTTCTGGGGAAGACCGGGCTTGCTTCGTAAACTGGCGTTTGCGGCCTGGCTGGGTATGCCAAGAAGGGTAGCCCGCTCTTATTGGATGTTTTTGTTGTGATGGATATAGGATGATATGGGTTTTCCCGCAGATCACACAGATTTTCACAGATATAATGTATATAATAGAGGTATATAAAAAGAGAAAGCCTTTTTGAGGAGAACCTGATGAAGCTTGCTCCTACTTGTTTTTAATGAACCACAGATTACACAGATGTTCACAGATGATGTATGTATATATATATACATACAAGCTTTTTAATGTAAAAGGATAAAGCCTCCTTATAAAATATAAAAAACTGATGATGATACAGAATGGGATATTCCGGAACCCGGAACCCGAACCCGGGAACTTCATCATTCATCAATTATCGTTCATCAATTATCATTTATCAATTATCATTTATCATTCATCAACAGCTTCTTCCCTAGCCCTGATAGGAATGGTACCCCGCAGATTGCGGTGGGGAGTTGGAGGGGCTGAGAGTCGGAGGGCTGGAGGGTTGGAGGGCTGGAGCCGTGATTATGAAGATTGTTTATACTATATATTATATTTAATACTATATATTATATATGAATAAGCTTCTTGAGGTATGATCAATCAAATAGTCTCAATTGCTGGTCACGGGTTCCGGTAAAGTTAGCTGTTGAAAGTTTAGGAAATTCTTTACCTTCAAAAAATTTCTTTCTGCCGATCTTAAAAGTTGTGTGAATCATTTCAGCAATATTTCCTTCTCCTCTCTGTCTTTCAAAATATCTTTTATCTCCGAGCTTCCCGCCCCGCATAGAACGGATGAGATTTAATACTTTCTGCGCTCTGTCAGGAAAATGAGCTTCAATCCAATTCACGAAAACAGGTTCAACGGTATCATTTAATCTTACCAGCGTATATCCAAATCCGGAAGCTCCAGCATCAGAAATGGCTTTCAATATATTCAGCGGTTCATCGCTGTTAAGCCCGGGAATGATGGGAGCTACCATTATATGCACGGGAATATTGTTTCCGGAAAGAATTTCTATGGCTTTTAATTTATTTTTTGCAGAACTGGTTCTTGGCTCCATCTTTCGCCTCAGTTCTTCATTGATTGTCGGAATGCTCAAAGAAACGGAAACCAGATTCTGCTCCGCCATTGGCTTTAAAATATCGAGATCTCTTAATACCAATGCATTTTTTGTGAGAATATTGACAGGATGTCTGTAGTCAAGGCAAACCTGCAGTAATTTTCTGGTAATTTCAAACTGCCTTTCTGCCGGCTGATAGCAATCTGTGTTTCCTGATAAAAGAATCGGAGCTGCTTTGTAGCCTCTTTTCTGAAAAAACTTCTCCAGTAATTCGGGTGCATTTTTCTTTACCATGATTTTTCTTTCGAAATCAATTCCTGCACTGTAGCCCCAATATTCGTGGGTGGGTCTGGCAAAGCAGTAGGAGCAGCCGTGTTCACATCCCTGGTAAGGGTTCATAGAATATTCCATGGGAAGATCTTCGCTTTTTACCTGATTGACAATGGTTTTTGGGAAAACTTCGGTAAAAGAGGTTTTTACTGTCTCGAAATCTTCGTCTTCAGGCTCATAGGTATACCTGTCGAAACGGTTGATAACGTTTCGCTGAGCTCCCTGACCTTTTATGAAATTTTCGTTTGGCATTCCGGTGTAAAATTATAATGGATTTTTTATAAAATAATGAGTTTTAACATTAAAGTTTTCCACAAAAAAATCCAACACTTTCAAAAGCGTTGGATTTAAACATAATTAAATATATTTTTTTACTACTTCACTGCGTAAAATTCTACACCATGGTATTCATCCTCATGGTTCTTTTCATCAAAGTGTCTGTGATAATCCGAATAGGAATCACTATATTTTTTATCTTTTTTAGTCAAGATTTTTTTTATACTTATTAAACTTAATACTGCCAAAAGACCAACTCCCCCTGCCAGTAAAACTCCAACTTCTTTTTTCATATTTTCTCGGATTTATTGTTGATACCATTGCAAAAAGTATACCTATTTTGTTTTTTCAAATTATAAATTTTGTTAACATTAAACTTTATTTTTAAGGAAACTACAATCTGCTATTTTTCTTACATTTAGAACTTGTAATGGTTTAATTATTGTACTTTAACCAACAAAAATATTATTATGGAAAATCCAGAAAACATTGACAGAATGACGACCTTGAGCCAAGTCATGAAAACGCTTTCTGAAAGAGGAATACACAGGGAGTTCAGAATGAATGAAAAATGTGAAATGAAGTTTGAGAACTCAGACAAAATTTATCAGCCTTCGGAGCTGGTTATTTTGAAAACTTATCGTTTTGAAGGAGACAGTAATCCTGATGACAGCGCTGTTCTGTATGTCGTAAAAGACAATAGTGGAAACAGGGGAATGATTATAGATTCTTACGGAGCAGACAGCAATTATCCCGGTGAGGAATTTGACAGGTTTTTAAGAGACATTCCCATTTTAGAAAGTGATGAATTCAACTTTTAACTGATTCTATTTTATATTAATTTTACCCGTTGTGCATTTTAAATAATACTGACTTTTAAGTTATTGATATTTCGATTGAAATAGGCTTTATTGATGAATTGTACAACGGTTAAAGCCGTTATTTTAGCTAATATCCTGGTTTTAAATCCATCAAAACTCTTTGCATAATTACGTCTAATCATAAATTGGTCACATAATTGCGAAAACAGGGTCTCGATCCTCTTTCTCTGTTTTTTGAACAAATAAAATTGAGGTCTGTAATCTTTCTGATTCAGTCTTCTAGGCGTTTCTAATTCTATATTTGCATAATTGAACAAATCAATTTGAATTTCAGATGACAAATATCCTTTGTCTCCGAGTAATGTACAATCTGATAATTGCTCTTTAATATCTTTTAAATAGTGAATGTCGTGAACAGAGGCTGGACTTAAATCTATACTTTGAAAAATACCACTTATGGAACAAACCGCATGAAGTTTGTAACCATAAAAATGCATTTGCTCAGAGGCACAAAAACCTCTGTTTGGATAACAATATTCAGCATCTTTACAAATTTTCGAGGTGTGGCTTCTGGAAAGTTTGCAAACTTCTACAGGCATACTATCAATGATGAAGAACTTCTCATATTCATTAAAACTTATGGCTAGTTTCATTCGTATTTCATTAATCTTAGTAGCCAATCTACGTTTGCGCCGATTGTAGACACTTCGATCTATTTTTTGCCCAATTGTATCGGGAATATGTCGAAAAAGATGATTTTCACTATCAATACCCATAAATTCAGCGGTTAAGGCAAGACTAATCAATTCCAAATCCTTTAACTTGGGAACTCGTCTTTGATAAGACAGTAGATTCTCATTTGATATTTTTCGTAAAACTTCCAAAATTCTTTCGTAATTTGCATTCAAGTTGTTCATTGTAAATGTTTTATTGCTAATACATTTTACTGATTTTCAATCAAATGAACAACTTTTTCTCTTTTAATTCATAATGCACAACGGGTATTAATTTTTTAAACCATTAAGGTCGTTTAACGGAAGATTTCAATCAATCGTCTACCTTAATGGTTTAAGGAATTATTCTTCCGTTTTTTCTTTTTTCTTGAAGATATTGTTCAGAAAACCTTTCTTCTCTTTTTTCTCATCTTCCGCTTTGGAGGTTTTATTTTTGATCTCCTGTTTTATTTCTTTTACGGACTGTTTCATTTCTTTTACCGATGAAACTGCATTTTTCACTTTCTTTTCAGTGTTTTCTACATTTACACCTATCAGTGTTTTCTTTAATCCCTGTTCAATTCCTTTCCAGAAGAGATTGAAGAAAGACTTTGTGGGATCACGTTCTACGTTTTCTACAGCAACAGACTCTGGGAAACTTCCTGAATCTGATTTTATGAAAACATTGGCTACAGCCGTCAGAAAGCCTTTTTTCTCATGATTATTCTTATTTAAAACGGCAATTTTAAGATCTTTATGCTTTAGGTTAAAAGTTCCGTGTAATCCGGCAGGATTTCCTTTAAAATTAAAGAGCATTTCCTGAATAGTTCCCGCAGTAGCCGTCACGTGAAGATAAGGTCTGATAAACGGATTGATTCCACTGGCGGGAAGATTGGACGTTTTACCAGAAATTGTAAAGTTATCTTTCTGATCAGCGACATCAAAGTTCCAGTTTACGGAAAGTGGTGAGAGATTCATGAAAGAACAATTGATTTTAATATCCACTTTGGTGGGTTTTCCTTTTATTTTAGCAGAATTCAGGTTTTTAACATTCATATTAAAGTTGCTGAAAGTCAGTTTTCCAGGTCCCAAACTTTCCGGAGTATCTTCTTCGTAAACTAAGATGGAGTTTTTCAGATCAAGATTATTAATTGTCAGCGGAATTTTGATAGACCGCAGCATTTTTGAGTACAAGGCTTTTATTTTTGGATCGTCTTTCGGGATCTTGCTTCTGAAAATATTGGCATTTGCAGACCTAATCTCTACCTGGGAGGCATTGATCATTTTATTGTGAGAAAACAGGTCCCAGTCTCCTTCTGCCGTTATTTGTCCGGCTTTTAAATCATACAGATCCCTTTCCACAGGTATCATCTTGATAAACTGTGCTCTTGAAACAAGGGGCTTCATAGCAAAATTGTTAATCTGTACTTTATTTTTATTCAGCTTAAGAAGCCCAAGACTCATGTTATAAAACGCTGTTTTATAAGCGAGGTTTCTCGTGGTAATATAATAATCTTTCACTTTGAAGGAAAGCCCCGGTTGATTGGGTTTAGGTGATAACTCAATATTATTTACCGTTGCATTAAGATCATGGAAAGTTAAAGGCTGTTTTCCTTTATCATAAGTAATGTTTGAATTTTTTAAGGATGTTTTTCTTATAATAATGGAATTAATAATGCCGGGCTCCGCAGACTTATGGGTTGTTTTTTCACCTGCTTTAAAAGTTCCGTTGATGTTTTCTACAAGAAGATCTTTAAGGTCAATATTCATTTTTTTGTCAACAAATTCCAGTTTATTGATATTAAAGGCAATATGATTTGTCTTTAATGCTGTCACTGCTTTTCCTGTTGCAGAATAGGCCGGCGTCAATATAACATCCCATATTTCACCATTTGAGGGTTTCAACGCTAAGCTTCTTATTGTAACATTCTGAGCATTGGAATATTCAATATTCCTTCCTGCAATGGTAAAATCTTTGTATCCTATAGGAATGACCTGTTCAGAAGTTTCTTTATTAAATATCAGCTGATTGATATTTAAATTAAGATTCCCAGCAGATAAAAGCTTATTTCCATCTGGTTTATTGATCTGAACTACGCCATTATTCAGCTTAATATTTTTTAAATCAACTTCAAAATTTGATTTTTTCTCATTCTTTTTCTCTTTTACTCCTGTATTGTATACTGTAAAAGCAGGATTCTGAATATCTGCATTGGCAAGAGACACCTTATTTTTATTCAATATGATGTCTTTGAATTCCATTTTTGGAACATTGAATTCAAATAGCCTTGTTTTTTTAGGATAAAATCTTTTAAACTGAGCAAAAGAAAGAAGCGGAGTCAGTCTGAAATTCTCCACTGACATTTGTCCATCTGCCGTATTAATTGTCCCGATGGTTACAGCGTATGTTTGATCAGGACGGAAAAAGAATTTTTCTCCTTTAATGCTGTAGCTGTCGAAAACAACCGGTAGTTTATTCTCTACAGATTCTTCTGTCATCTGTAAATTTTCTACAAAAAGATCCAGCTGCTGTACAGATAAAAATTTTTGTCTGGTATGCCTGAAAATCGCAATTTTCCCGGTGTTGATCCTGATATTTTCAAACAAAAAGGGACTTTTCTTTTTGCCGGTTTTATGATCGGCCGGCTTTGCGAGAATGACATTTAAATTGGGTTTAGCCAGCAGCAAATCTGAAGAGCTTATTCTTTTATTAAAAAGAGCATCATAGAGCCCGAAACGGCTTATTTTCAAGGTATCAACAGTTCCCTGCAATCCAATTACATCTGTATTTTGCGGATCTTTACTGTTTACAGAAATTGCGGTAGCCAAGATATTTCCTGTTCCTAAATCTACATCCAGGGTTTTATAGGAAACTTTATAATCCGTATTCTTTTTTATGTAGTTGGGAAGCTGGGTTTTAAGCCACATATTGAGTCCGAAATTCGCGGCAAGAAGAATTACTGCCAGGATTCCGAAGCTTATTAATATCCTTTTAACCCATTTCCTCATATTGTGTGATTTGGTTTTATTTATATCGATCAATTCCTGATTTCCAGCTCAATCACATATCCTTCATGCCCTCTTACATTGATGAAGTTTACTCCTTCAAATCCCAGATATTGTCCTTTAATACCGGTAAGCCTTCCTGTGAATTCTGGTTTTTTGTCTAACGTAAATGAAGAGACTTTCTCAGGTTTTTCAAAAGGATAATCAAACATCCATAATTCTTCCCCATCCCTATAGAATTTCTGAAAATCTTCGGGAAAATATTCTTTGATCTTTTGTCTGAAGTCTGCAAGGTCTATTTCTCCTTCAAAATCATCCTGCAGCATTTTTCTCCAATTGGTTTTATCTGCTAAATGTTCTTTTAAAGCTACTTCTATCATTCCTGCTTCATAACGGTTCTCTGTTCTTGCTATGGGTAATGCAAAAGTTGCTCCCTGATCAATCCATCTTGTAGGAATCTGCGTATTTCTGGTTACCCCTACTTTTACATCTCCTGTATAAGCCAGATACACAGTGTGCGGCTGAAGCTGAATTTGTTTTTCAATCTCCAGATCCCGTTCTGCCACCCCTAAATGTGCTGTAGAAAGTTCCGGACGGATAATAGTATCACTTGCATAAGGGCTTTCAAAAAAGCAGTTTTTGCAGAATCCCATTCTGTAAACCGGTTTATTTTCGCCACAATTTACACATTGGAATCCAACATGTTTTATGCTTAACTCCTTTCCAAACAGCTCATTCATATGAATCAGATCTCCTGAAAGACTGAGGTAGTATTGAATGGGTTTATCATCGTAGCTTGTCATCTTTAAAATTTGCCCTTGAAACTGCATATTATATTTATATTACTTTTTTAAGTAAATTTAATGATTATATTTTTCAAAAAGTAAAATTTATATTTTTGTACCCATAAAAAATACAAATGGTTTATCTCATAACAGGCGGTAGTGGATTCATTGGTTCTCATTTAATTGAGCGATTATTAAGAAATGGACATTCTGTCATAAACGTTGACAATTTTGATGATTTTTACAACTATCAGGTAAAAATTAAAAATACTTTAGAGTCAATTGGCAAAATTCCGGATTTTGAGTTCTCGGATAAAGAGGCTGACATCCGGCACTTGGTTTCCCTCAGCTCTTCTGACCAATATACCCTCTATTGGCAGGATATCCGGGATCAGAAAGGTCTTGAAGACATTTTTAAAAATCATCATATTGATATGGTGATTCATCTTGCGGCACTTGCCGGGGTACGCCCTTCTATTGAACGTCCTCTGGAATATGAAGAAGTGAATGTAAGAGGTACTATGAATCTTTGGGAACTGTGTAAGGATTTTAATATTAAAAAGTTTATTTGTGCATCCTCTTCAAGTGTTTACGGAAATAATGAAAAAATCCCGTTTGCAGAAACAGATAATGTAGATAATCCAATCTCACCGTATGCTGCCACCAAGAAAAGTGGAGAAATTATCGGCCACGTTTATCATAACCTATACCATATAGATATGATCCAGCTTAGGTTTTTTACGGTATATGGGCCAAGGCAAAGACCGGATCTTGCGATACACAAATTTACAAAGCTTATTTCAGAAAATCAGGAAATACCTTTCTATGGAGACGGAAATACGGCCAGAGATTATACGTATATAGATGATATTATTGACGGAATTACAAAGTCTATCCTTTACCTGGAGCACAATTCAGGAGTATATGAGATTCTGAACCTTGGAGAAAACCAGGTAATCACTTTATCAGAGATGGTAGCCACTATAGAAATGGCATTAGGAAAATCTGCCATTAAAAAAATTCTGCCAATGCAGCCCGGAGATGTCACAAAAACCAATGCAGATATTACCAAAGCAAAGGGTTTAATAGGATATAAACCAGCCACAGACTTCCAAAATGGCATAAAAAAATTTGTGGAATGGTTTTTGAGAAAACGACATTAAGTAAATTGCTGACATAGCTGCCAGTCAGTTTGTGACAGCCATTTATAATAAAAAATTATAAAAAGAATTGAAAATCAAGTATAAAAAAGTTTATTATACAACCTATTTTTATACTTTTGCAAAAAATTAGAAAATTATGTACTGGACATTAGAATTAGCTTCATATCTAAGTGACGCACCTTGGCCAATGACAAAAGCAGAGCTTATTGACTACGCAATCAGAACTGGTGCTCCTATGGAAGTAGTTGAAAACCTTCAGGCAATCGAAGACGAAGGGGAAATTTATGAATCTATCGAAGAAGTATGGAGTGACTATCCTACTGATGAAGATTTCCTTTGGAACGAAGACGAATATTAATAAAGCGATAAGCTTTAGGCTATGTGCTTAGAGCTTTTTTGCCTTTTTTTATATATTAATTTACACGATAAGCGTGTCATTTAAAACGCTTAAAGCATCTTGCATTAAGCATAAAGCAAAAAATTTATGAGTTTTTTAAACAAAGTTCTTAAAGGGTTTTTGGGAGACAAAAAAGCGCAGGACCTAAAAGAAGTAAAAAAAGTTGTAACAAAAATCAGAGCTGTAGAACCTAACATCCAGCAATTGACGGATGATGGGCTCAGACAAAAGACGGCTGAGTTTAAAGAGAATATAAAATCTGCAACCAGCAAGATCACAGCTCAAATAGAACAGATAAAAGAGCAGATAAAAAATTCAACAAACGTTGATGAGAAAGAAGCTCTTTTCTCAAAAATTGAGTCTCTAAAAAAAGAATCATACGAAATTGAAGAAAAAATTCTGATTCAGATCCTTCCTGAAGCTTTTGCATTGGTAAAAGAGACTGCAAGAAGATGGGCTCAGAATGGAGAAATCCGTGTTACTGCAAATGACTGGGACAGAGAACTGGTAGCTGCAGGAAAAGATTTTGTCAGCATTCAGGGAGACACAGCTGTTTGGAAAAACTCATGGGACGCTGCCGGAACTCCTGTAGTTTGGGATATGGTCCACTATGATGTTCAGTTTATCGGAGGGGTTATTCTTCACAGCGGTAAAATTGCCGAGATGGCAACCGGTGAAGGTAAAACTCTGGTAGGAACATTACCTATTTATTTAAATTCACTTCCTGAAAGAGGAGTACACGTGGTAACCGTGAACGACTACCTTGCGAAAAGAGACTCCGCATGGATGGGTCCTCTTTATCAGTTCCACGGAATGTCTATAGACTGTATCGATAACCACCAGCCGAATTCAGACGGAAGAAGAAAAGCATACAACTCAGATATTACTTACGGAACGAATAACGAATTCGGTTTCGATTATCTGAGAGACAACATGGTGACATCACCTTCAGAACTGGTACAAAGAGAACTGAACTTTGCGATCGTGGATGAAGTTGACTCTGTATTGGTAGATGATGCAAGAACACCATTGATCATTTCCGGTCCTGTACCTCAGGGGGACAGACAGGAGTTTGATGTTCTTAAGCCTTCTATTGACAGAATTGTAGAAGTTCAGAAGAAAACGGTTTCTGCTATTTTCAACGAAGCGAAAAAATTAATCGCTGCCGGAAATACCAAAGAAGGTGGATTCAAATTACTTCAGGCATACAGAGGTCTTCCAAAAAACAGACAATTAATCAAATTCTTATCGGAAAGCGGGAACAGAGCATTGCTTCAGAAAGTTGAAGCCCAGTATATGCAGGACAACAACCGTGATATGCCGATTGTAGATAAAGATCTTTACTTCGTAATTGAGGAGAAAAACAACCAGGTAGACCTTACAGACAAAGGTGTTGAATACATGTCTCAAGGTAACTCTGATGCCAATTTCTTTGTACTTCCGGATATCGGAACTGAGATTGCTGAATTAGAGGCTAAAAATTTATCTAAAGAAGAAGAATTTGAAGCAAAAGAAAGACTTTTCTCTGATTTTGCTGAAAAATCTGAGCGTGTTCACACCATGAGCCAGCTATTGAAAGCGTATACATTATTTGAAAAAGATGATGAGTATGTAGTTATTGACGGTGAAGTAAAAATCGTTGATGAGCAGACAGGCCGTATCATGGAAGGACGCCGTTATTCAGATGGTCTTCACCAGGCGATTGAAGCCAAAGAGAATGTAAAAATTGAGGCCGCTACTCAAACTTTTGCCACTATTACGCTTCAGAACTATTTCCGTATGTACAACAAACTTGCGGGGATGACAGGTACTGCTGAAACTGAGGCGGGAGAGCTTTGGGAAATCTACAAATTGGACGTTGTGGTTATTCCAACAAACCGTCCTATTTTGAGACATGACAAACAAGATTTGGTTTTCAAGACCAATAGAGAAAAATATAATGCTGTAATTGAAGAAATTGAAAGATTAACAGCAGAAAAAAGACCTGTACTTGTAGGAACTACTTCTGTTGAAATTTCTCAGTTACTTTCAAAAGCACTTCAGTTAAGAAAGATTCCACATCAGGTATTGAATGCGAAGCTTCACAAAAAAGAAGCGGAGATTGTAGCTGGAGCAGGACAGCCGGGCGTTGTAACGATTGCAACAAACATGGCAGGTCGTGGTACGGATATCAAGCTTTCTAAAGAAGTAAAAGAAGCCGGAGGTTTAGCCATCATCGGTACCGAAAGACATGATTCACGACGTGTTGACAGACAGTTGAGAGGTAGAGCGGGACGTCAGGGAGATCCGGGAAGCTCTCAGTTCTATGTATCTCTTGAAGATAACTTAATGCGTTTGTTCGGTTCTGAGAGAATTGCTAAAATGATGGACAGAATGGGTCATAAGGAAGGTGAAGTAATTCAGCACTCTATGATCAGCAAGTCTATTGAAAGAGCTCAGAAGAAAGTAGAAGAAAATAACTTTGGTACCAGAAAGAGACTCCTTGAGTACGATGACGTAATGAACAAACAGCGTGATGTAATCTACAAGAGAAGAAAGAATGCTTTATTCGGAGACCACCTGAAATATGATATCACGAATATGATTTTCGATGTTGCCAATTCTATCGTTGCGAAAGGAAAAGCTTCAGGAAGTTATAAAGATTTTGAATATGAAATTATTAAAACCTTTACTATGGAATCTCCGATTTCGCAAAGTGACTTTAATAATAAAAATGTTCAGGATCTGACGAATATCTTATTCCAGGCAGCTCAGGAAGACTATAGAATGAAGCTGAACCTATTGAAAGAAAAATCATTCCCAATTATTGAGAATGTATATCAAAATCAAGGATCGATGTTCAAAATGATCCAGGTTCCTTTCACAGACGGGCATAAAACGATGACTATTGTAGCTGACCTTAAAGAAGCTTATGATACCCATTGTGAAAGCTTAGTGAACGATTTCGAAAAGAATATCACTTTATCAATCATTGATGAAAACTGGAAACTTCACCTTCGTGAGATGGACGACTTGAGAAGATCATCACAGGGAGCTGTTTACGAGCAAAAAGATCCGCTTGTCATCTATAAGCAGGAGTCTTTCCACTTATTCAGTGAAATGATCGACAAATTAAACAAAGAAATTATTTCTTTCTTATACAAAGGAGAAATTCCGGCTTAAGAAAAATACAATAATATCATCTAAAAACCGCTATGGCATTGGTCATAGCGGTTTTTTGTTATTCACTATATAATAATTTTATGATAAATATCAACTTTATTATTTATTTAGAACAGTTAAAAATAATATATTTGCAGAAAATTTGACTTTCATGAAAAATGTACTGATCTGTGCTTCCGCACTGGGAACAATGCTGGTTTCTGCGCAAAAAAAAGATACCATCAAATCCAATGATATTGAAGAAGTAGTTGTTAACGGAAGATATTATCAGAAGTACAAGCTCAATGAGGTTTCAGGTTCATTAAGAATCCAGACTCCTATTCTTGAGCTTCCTCAGAATGTACAGTCTGTAAGCTCACAGGTTCTTGCTGACCAGCTTACCCTGAATATGTCTGAAGGAATTGTTCGTAATGTAAGCGGGGCAAGAAAAGTAGAACACTGGGACAATGTGTATTCCAATGTTTTCATGAGAGGTGCCGGTATTGCCACTTTCATGAACGGGATGAATGTTTCTTCTACGTGGGGTCCTATCAATCCGGACGCCTCTATTATTGACAGAATTGAGTTTGTAAAGGGTCCTGCCGGATTTATGGGTTCTATGGGAGATCCTGCCGGATTTTATAATGTAGTAACCAAAAAGCCTACGGGAAAATTTGCCAACAGTGTACGTTTCACAACGGGAAGCTATAATCTTTTCAGAGGAGAAGCTGATCTTGACGGGGTTTTTGTGAAAGACGGCGTGTTAGATTACCGTATCAATTTAATGGGAAGCTCTAACAATTCCTGGGTTGAAAATGATAAAACGAGTAAAATCATTGTTGCGCCTTCCCTTACTTTCAGACCTACAAAGACGACTACATTTACGGCACAATATAATTATCAATACTTAAAATTCAATCAGCCGGGAGCTTATCTGATGTCTAATGACGGGTATGCTTCACTGAATGTACACACTAACTTTAATGATCCGAACTTTAAAAAGACCGAAGTAAAAGATCAGAGTTTATTTTTAAGCTTAGATCAAAAACTTTCCAAAGATTGGGTTTGGAGCACACAGTATGCTTACATGGATCTGAATTATGACGGAGGTTCATGGTGGGGAACTTTTGACCCGGCCAATAAGAATGTATTGAACAGAACCTTAAGCAACTGGCAGGCAAAAGGAAAAAACCACATTTTCCAGACGTATGTAAGAGGAAAACTGAATACAGGAAATATTGTACACAAAATAATTGCAGGATTCGACTACGGAGACAGAAAATATAATGCAGACTTTTCTTCCTATTCAAAAATTGTAGATGGTAAAGAAACCCTGCTATTTCCAATAGATATTTATAATGTTCAGTATGGTGTAGATCCTTCAAAATTACCGTCATCTGACTTTTATACTTTAAACACTTCTGCTCCTTTTTATAACGATCAGGGAGTAAAATATACCTCTTATTATGCTCAGGATCAGATTGAGATGTTCGATAATAAATTGAGAGTAACACTGGCAGGAAGATATACGAGCGGTAAAACGTATTCTGCCTATCCGAACCTTAGCCCGGGAACTCCTATTGTGCCTGATAAGGCCGGCGAATTTACCCCAAGAGTAGGGATAAGCTATTCTATTAATCAAAACTTCTCCGCTTACGGTATTTATGATAAGACTTTTGTTCCGCAATCCGGAAACGGGGTTAACGAAACTAAGATTACAGATCCTTTCAGAGGTCAGAACATTGAATTCGGTTTGAAAAAAGACTGGTTTGGAGGAAAGTGGAACTCTACTTTTGCCGTTTACGAAATCAGAAGACAAAATATCCTTGTTGCTGGTCCTAAAGAACAAAATGGAGGGACTCCTTTCCAGGTCGCTACTGGTGAGCAAAGAGCAAGAGGTTTTGAAACCGATATCAAAGGAGAAATCATCAAAGGCCTGAATATTATCATCAATTATGCTTATACAGATGCAAAAACTGTCAAAGACACAGATCCTACAAGAATTGGAATACAGTCTCCCGGAAATGCAAAAAATGTACAGAATACATGGGTAAACTACAGGTTTGAAAATGGTCTTATGAAGGGTTTCGGAATCTCAGCAGGATATCAGTATCAGGGAGGAAGACAATCATGGTATGGAGTAAATGCCACGAAAGATCAAAGCCTTCCGGATTATTTTGATACCAACTTTGGAGTTTCCTATGTTGCTAAAAAATTTGATGTCAACCTGATGCTGAATAATGTCCTTAACAAAAAGCTTTACAGCGGATACAGAGGAGATGCCGGCGAATATGCATGGATCTACAATGCTCCCCGTAACTGGAGATTATCAATAGGATATAAATTTTAAAAATTAAGGTTAGCCCCTCATGGGGTTAACCTTTTGCTATGAGAAAAAAACATCATCATAAAAAGAAAGTTTCTTCAACAAAAAAATGGTCCGCAAAACTGCATCTGTGGTTGGGTTTATCCGTCGGCTTCATTATATTTATAGTCTCTCTATCAGGGACTTTATATATTTTTAAGGATGAAGTACAGAATAGCTTACGCAAAGAAGCCATTTATCTGAAAAAAGAGGATATTGGAACAAAGCCGCTGTCTATTTATCTGCTTCGTGAAAAAGTAGCACTGGAACTCAACGAAAAACATCCGTTAAGCTCAGTAGAAATCCCTTTAGACAAAAGCAAATCCTACCGATTTCTTTATTATGAAAAAAGTAAAAAGGGCTGGAATTATTTCCAGCAGGTACGCATCAACAAACAGGTTTATGTAAATCAGTATACCGGTCAAATCCTGGCCGTTTATGATGAAAAATATGATGTATTCAATATTCTGAAATATATCCATTGGGGACTTCTGCTCAATTCCGAATGGGGACCCTATACTGTAGGAATCCCGACCGTTCTCTTTATCATAATGTTGGTTACAGGAATCATCTTATGGTGGCCTAAAAATAAAAATGCCAGAAAAGGACGTTTTTGGTTCAATTGGGAAAATGTAAAAAACTGGAAACGCAAAAACTATGATCTTCACAATGTATTAGGGTTCTATGCTTCATTCATTGCCTTAATAATGAGTGTTACGGGAATCTATTTTGCATATCTGTATGTAAAAAATACCTTTAACCTTGCGATATCCGGTTATTGGGAAGCTCCAAAAGAAAAAGAAATCAAGTCTCCGGATTCACTGATGGTAAAAAATGAAGCTGTTTTTGATCTAGCCGCAGCGCAGACCAAAAAATTGTATGCAGGTTCATCCAGTTTCAGAATCAATTTAAACGGAAAGAACAAAAAAGGGAAAGAACTGAAAAGCCTTCCGGTAACAGTGTACGGACTGGATGGCAGATATAGCGAAAGAAACATCCTGACATTCGACAAATACTCCGGAAAACTACTGAACAACAAACCTCATCACAATCTCAATACTGCTGAGAAATATTCCAATGCCAATTATGATATCCATACCGGTTCCTACTTTGGAATCATTGGAAAAATTATCTGGTTTATGGCCGGCCTTACGTGTACATCGCTCCCTGTAACCGGATTTCTGGTTTGGTGGGGGAAAAGAAAGAAAAAAGGAAAGAAAATATAATGAAAAAAGTGCTTTTATCAGCTGCCTGCTTAGGAACTGCTACTGTTTTTGCCCAGGTAAAAGATAGTTTACAAACCAAAAATGTGGATGAGGTTGTGATGACTGCCTCCAGGAAAAAGGAAAGCATAAAAGAGGTTCCCAGCTCCATTACCGTTGTAGGAGAGAAACAAATCCAGTCACAGCTAACGGTTAATTCAGATATTACAAGTATTCTGCAGTACACTGTTCCCAGTTTGGGAACCAATTCAGGGCAGACTTCCAATACCGGACAGACGTTACGAGGGCGCCAGGTTTTGGTTTTGATTGATGGAATTCCACAATCTACTCCACTTCGTAACGGAGCCAGAGATTTAAGAACTATAGATCCTTCAGCGATCGAAAGAATCGAAGTAATCAAAGGAGCTTCGTCCATCTATGGTAACGGAGCAGACGGAGGGATCATCAACTATATTACGAAAAGAAACAAAACAGATCAAAAGATCTCAGGAATTTCACAGATTGGCTTTACTGGACAGCCATATGGTGGTACTTTAGGAGTAAGAGCCAGCCAGCTTTTATCCGGAAAGATCAATAAATTTGATTATACCCTTTCATTAGCTTACGAAAGAACGGGCTATACAAAAGATGGGGATGGTATTTTAATAAGCCCTACCTACAGCATTGCCAAAATGGACAATTACAACGGCTTGCTGAAAATAGGTTATAATATCAACGAAAATCAAAGAATTGAAGCATCTTACATCGGATATTCTTCAAGATCAGACCTTAATGTAGGATTAAAGACAGGAAAATACGGCATCACGCCTACCATTGGGGAAGGAATCGGAAAAGGTCTGGAGACAACGCCGCAGGGAACTCCGAAAAACCATAATATCAGAGTGAGCTATGACAATAAAAACCTGTTCGCAGGAACGTCTTTGAATATCAACCTTTATTATCAGGATTTTAAAACCGTTTACGGATACAGTGACACCTTTTTCAACGGCGGACAGTCTAATGTGATCTCAAAAAAAGCAGGGGCAAGATTCAATTTTGATACCCAGCTTTGGAATTCAGCCAACTCTCAGGGAGAAATCATCTACGGAGCGGATATCCTGAATGATGAAACCGTACAAAAGCTGGAAGATGGCCGTTTCTGGACTCCCAACATGACCATGACCAATATTGCTCCTTTTGTATTGGCAAAAATTGATCTTTTTAAAAAATTCACAATCAAAGGAGGTCTTCGCTATGAAAACATCAAAGTGAATGTAGATGACTTCAATACCCTTTCAACCCTTAAAAGTGACGGAACTTTCACGAAAAGTATTCCTGTAGCAGGTGGAAAACTGAACTACAATGCATTGGTAGGGAATATTGGTATCCGTTATAATATTGAGCCTTACATCAACCTTTTCGGAAGCTTCTCTCAGGCCTACTCTATCAATGAGTTAGGAAGAATTTTAAGAACCTCAACCTCTGAGACTATTAAAAGTTTAGAAACCAAACCAATCATCGTTAACAATTACGAATTGGGGGCAACAGGACAGCTTTCCAGCTGGCTGAATTATGAATTAACCTCTTATGTAAGCACTTCCAAACTGGGAGCTTCATTCGTACAGAGCCCGGACAGGGCATTAATGATTCAGCGATCTCCTGAAATTGTATACGGTGTGGAAGGATTTTTACACTTTACTCCTGTAAAATGGATCCAGTTTGGCGGAAGCTACAGCTGGATGGAAGGAATTACTTCCGTAAAAGATGATGGTGATTATTCTGCAAAGATCAATAACAGCAGAATTTCTGCGCCTAAAGTATTGGCTTATGTTCAGGCGAGACCTGTCCCTGCTTTATCCATTGGTCTTGATATGCTTCACTCGTTCCAACAAAACAGATTTGAGCCCAATGCGAAGACCGGATTGTATGCTTATGGTGAAGGATATGTTCCTGAATATACCGTCTTTAATTTTAAATCAAGCTATGAGGTCAGCAACAACTGGAGACTGTCATTGGGTATTGAAAACCTGTTCAACAAAGTATATCAGCCTGCTATTTCATGGTGGACAGCAAGAGACAGTGATTTCACGAATGCTCTTGGAATGAGGGGGACATTCATGATTGAATATAAATTTTAATTAAACGAGATAAAGTAAAATATCTTTGCTTTACTTTTTACTGCAATATGAAGAAAAATCATCATCATAAAAAGAAACCGGGATTCTTTAAAAAATGGTCTGCAAAACTGCACCTGTGGTTCGGACTGGGAATAGGCTTTCTGATCTTTATTATCTCTATTACCGGAGCATTGTACGTTTTTAAGGATGAAGTGGAAAATATCACCCGAAAAGACGTCATCTACCACCATGAGCAAAATATTGAACAGAAGCAGGTTCTTCCTATCAGAATGATGGAAAAAACTGTTGCGGAACAGGTAAAAGAAAAATATCCGATCCACTGGGTAAACGTTCCTATTGACAAAAAGATGTCCTATATGTTCTTCTGGTATGAGCATAATACGGATGCCTGGAATTATTTTGATGAATTTCCGATCTACAAACAAGCTTATGTCAATCCCTACACCGGGAAAGTACTGAGGGTATATGATGAAAAAAACGGATTTTTCAATATTGTAAAAATGATCCACTGGAGTTATCTTCTGAAACAGGATTGGGGAACTTATGTCGTGGGAATTCCGGTTATCATCTTTATCTTAATGCTTATTTCCGGGATTATTCTGTGGTGGCCAAAGAACAAAGCGGCAAGAAAACAGCGTTTTGCTTTCAAATGGAAAAATATTAAAAGCTGGAAACGGAAAAATTATGACCTTCATAATGTCTTGGGGTTTTATGCATCAATATTTGCTTTAATTTTCTCAATTACAGGACTTTTCTATGCGTTTTTTGTGGTGCAGGCGATGATCTATGTAATATTTTCCGGGGGAGAAACCAAGTATCCTGACTTCTCACACATTAAAACAAAAGCTCCTGTTGAGCTGAGAACAGAGGGAACACTGGATAAAATCATCCATACAGTACAGACAAAGTATCCCGAGTCTTATGGTTTTGCTATAGATTTAGGCCATCCGCACATGGATGACCATGAACACCCCAACTTTGAAGTATATGTAAAACACCTTTCCTATTCTTATCATAAAAGCAGCAGCTTAATCTTTGATGAAAACTCCGGAGCGCTTCTTCATACTCATGATCCGAAGGATAAAAACTTCGGCGAAAAGGTGGTAAACGCCAATTACGATATTCACGTAGGCGCTATTTTGGGGCTTCCCACCAAGATTATTGCTTTCGTTGTAAGTATTATCTGTGCTTCACTTCCGGTTACCGGATTTATGATCTGGTGGGGGCGAAAAAAGAAAAAAAAGGTAAAAACAGCTTAAAATAGTAAATAAAACATAGTTAATAATCCTTTAATACAATCTTTTTTATAATTTTAGCCCCTAGAATTTAATAATAGAAATGTCATTAATAGATTTATCAAAACAAGTTGCCCTTGGAGTTGACATCGGCGGAACCAATACTAAATTCGGAATCGTAAACCATCGTGGAGAAGTCCTGGATAAAGGAAACCTGAGAACCGATGCTTATGACAAAGTTGAGGATTTCATCGATGCTTTATATGAGCATGTTCATCCTATGATGGAAAAATATGGTACTGAAGCACACTTTGACGGAATCGGAGTAGGAGCTCCCAATGCAAATTACTACAAAGGAACTATAGAGCTTGCCCCCAACCTTCCCTGGAAAGGTGTCATTCCTTTTGCCGAGCTGATGACTGCAAAATTCAATCTGCCGTGTACGGTTACCAATGATGCCAATGCTGCAGCCCTGGGAGAAATGCTTTTTGGAGCCGCCAGAGGAATGAAAGATTTTATCATGATTACACTGGGAACAGGAGTAGGCAGTGGTATTATTGCCAACGGAAACTTAATCTATGGACATGACGGTTTTGCCGGAGAACTGGGACATACAATTGTAAAGCCCGGCGGTAGAAAACACTGGAGCACGGGATCTGAAGGCAGCCTGGAAGCTTATGCATCCGCTACAGGAATTACCATTACAGCAAAGAAAATGAGAGCAGAATTCCCGGAATCTATGCTGAACCTATATCCTGAAGACGAAATCAATTCTAAAACAGTATACGAGTGTGCTATGAAAGAAGACCCTATTGCTATTGAGGTTTTCAGATATACAGGCCAGAAACTGGGCGAGGCATTAGCTAATTTTGTAATGTTCTCCTCACCACAGGCTATTCTTTTATTCGGAGGGGTAATCAAAGCTGGAGATTTTATTTTAAAACCGGCTAAACTTCATATGGAAAGAAATCTTCTTCCGATCTTCAGAAATAAAGTAAAACTGGTATTCAGTGAACTTGACGAAGCAGACGCTGCGATTCTTGGAGCGAGTGCTTTGGTTTGGGAAAAATAACTGAAGACTTTTACATAATAATAGAGCATCCTTTTTAGGGTGCTTTTGTTTTTTGACCACAGATTACACGGATTTTCGCAGATAATTGGGTTATATTTTCTCGTGTTTATTGTGAAAACATTTGTGTTACTTGTGTTTTACAAAATAGCTTTGAAAGCTTGTTTAAAATAATATTTTTCCTTTTTAGACGCTTCTTTTTTTGCCCACGGATTACACAGATTTTCGCAGATGATTGGGTTATATTTTTCGTGCTTATTTGTGAAAGCATTGTGTTACTTGTGTTTATAAAATAGCTTGAAAGCTTGTTTAAAATAATATTTTTCCTTTTTAGACGCTTCTTTTTTTGCCCACGGATTACACAGATTTTCGCAGATGATTGGGTTATATTTTCTCGTGTTTATTGTGAAAACATTTGTGTTACTTGTGTTTTACAAAATAGCTTTGAAAGCTTGTTTAAAATAATATTTTTCCTTTTTAGACGCTTCTTTTTTTGCCCACGGATTACACAGATTTTCGCAGATGATTGGGTTATATTTTTTCGTGCTTATTTGTGAAAACATTTGTGTTATTTATGTTTACAAAATAGCTTTGAAAGCTTTTTTAAATAATATTTTTCCTTTTTAGATGCTTCTTTTTTTGACCACAGATTTCACGGATTTTCGCAGATGATTAGGTTATATTTTTTCGTGTTTATTTGTGAAAACATTTGTGTTACTTGTGTTTAAATTAAAATGGAGGAATTTTTATAACATTGCTATACTGGCTGCTTTAAAAAATTATACCTTATATTAATTCATAATTATGCTTCCTAATCGAGTTTAAAATCATTTGCTATATCTATCATTGTAATTTGAGTTTAAGAAGTAAAAATCATGTTCAAATGAAAAAGTTTTTCTTACTTTTGATCTGCTTTTTGCCTACTTGGAAAGGCCATAAAACAATATAATTACCAAAAATGGATAACAATAATTTAGAACAGATCACTTTCGGTGGCGGATGCTTCTGGTGTGTGGAAAGCTGTTTCAACATGCTGAAAGGCGTACAGTCTGCCATCTCAGGATATTCGGGCGGGCATAAGGATAATCCTACTTATCAGGAAGTATGCACTGGTGAAACAGGGCATGCAGAAGTGGTACAGATCACTTATGATCCTGCCATTATTTCTTATGAACAGCTAATGGATGTATTTTTCTTCCTTCATGATCCCACTCAATTGAACAGACAGGGTAACGACATCGGAACCCAATACCGCTCTGTAATTTATTATAAGGATGCTGCTGAAAAGGCTAAGGCGGAAGAGGCCCTTAAAAAATCTGAAGAATCAGGAAGATGGCCCGGAAAATATGTGACAGAAGTAACGCAGTTCGAAAAGTTCTGGCCCGCAGAGCAGTATCACCAGGGTTATTATAACGAAAACCCAACACAGCCATACTGCAGCGCCGTAGTAGGTCCGAAGATCCAGAAGTTTAAAAAACATTTTGGAGAACTGGGAATGCTGAATGAGGCTTAAAAAATATAAAGCGAATATCTATTTGATGTTCGCTTTTTTTGTGATGTATTGAAACAGAGTATATTTTATTTTATTCCAGCATAAAAATCCACCATATGCTCACTAACACTTTTGAGTTCTTTTCCATTTTCCGGATTTTTTCCATCCATTGTGAAGAACTCCACCTTATTATTATGTTTCGAATACCATGCCTTACCTACAGCATTTTCTACCGTTAAAGTATCTGGTCTTGTAATTTTCTTAAAATGGGTAAACATATTTTTATTCATTGCCACCACCTCGGAGTTAGGATTAGCATTTGCATCGTTCGTCCCTACATATTCTTCTCCATTCCAATACATATATTTATCTTCACCCAATCCCCGTCCTTGATAAGCCAACCCAAAAGCTAAAGTCAATACCATAGCCCCAACTCCCAATCCATTTTTCGCCAATTGAGGTACATTAAAAATGGGTTGATTGGTGATATTTATAATGATTTTAGATAATTTTTCAGAAAGGGAATCTTCATCCTGATCTATTTTAAGTTCTATCTTCGTTTCCCCTGCATCTTTTTCAATCACTGCATTTTCACAAAATTCCTCAAAATTATCATATCCCACATACCAGCTTAATTGATCTAATGTAATTTCATCTATTTCATAATCCTTATTTTCTTTAATAAGTCTTTTATGATATCTCACAAAGGTTCTTACATCCTTAGCAGAACCAAACTTCCCCTCTAGCTCTAGAGCTAGATAAGTTAAAACAGAAGCATTACTAGAGTAAACTCTGTTTAACTCTTTTTTTGCTTTTTCGTATGCTTTTTTAAGCAATAATTTCTTCTTATCAAACATGGAATTAGTTTAAATGGATTAGTGCTGTCTAAGTTAGACAAAACTTAGACAACTGCATTACGGATTTCCGTAAAAACCAGACATTTACATTCTATCGACTGTCTTTCCACTGTCTAGGAATGACATTCGTTTCTGTCTTTACTTTGTCCTCAGAGATCAGCAAGAACAAACAATAAAAAAACAAATTCAAAAACCTGATTTCAAAAATCACCAGATAAAACGGAGGAAAACTCCGGGTTGGGAAGCAGATGTTTCTCCTCCGTTTTTGAAGGTTCACTTCCCAAAAATTTAGAAGCGCTTCGAAATTTTTATCCGTGTAACACTGCTTACGATCTGTTTCGTGAGGAAGAACACCAGTGCCAAATTTTAAATTTTTAAACCAATGTTAGAATTAATATTGATGCTACTGGGATTAGCATTTTCAAATAACCACGCAAACACGACATCAGATAATAGTAATAATCAGGGACAGATAACAGTTCAGTTGACAGATCCGGGAGAAGGAGTAGATCCGGGAGATACCGGAGGTGATACAGGACCTGTTCTTCCACCCAAAAAATAGGAAAAATAAGACCGTTCTTTTTTAGAACGGTTTTTTTATATTAGTAATATGATACGACATCTATTATTTTTACTAATAATCCTTGTTTCTTGTAAAGAAAAAACGGAAACCGATGATCTTGCAAAGGCAGATCAATTATATAATGAAGGAACAAACTTGCTCCTTAAAAATAATCTTGAGGCTTATTCAAAATTTCAGCAGGCACTCAATTACTATTATAAAGCAAAAGATTCTTCCAATATTTCTAAGAGCCTAATCTGCCAGGCAATTGCACAAAAATATACCGGCGATATATTCGGTGCCGAAACAACATTAGTCGATGCCCTAAATTTTATGAGAGAAGGAGACGAAAGCCTCTACTCTGTATATAATACCCTCGGAGACATAAAATATGATCAAAAAGAATACCCTTCAGCAACAGAATGGTATAGTAAAGCTCTTGCGGAAAAAAATGAATCTATTGAAAAGAAATATACTATTCTTAATAATAAAGCAGCTTCAGAGTACCGACAAGGCCAATACTCTTCAGCATTAAAAGCCTTACAAAGTATCGATCTATTAAAAATAAAAGATATTAATCTTCAAAACAGAATTAAAGAAAATATTGTTTATACTCGATGGCTTCAGGATAAAGATTATCCCGCTCATATAGAATTTAAAAAATTATTAGTACAAAAGTTACAGCAAAATGATAACTGGGGCGCAAATTCAAGTTATTCTCATTTAGCAGAGTTATATCAGCAAACCAACCCAGATATTTCATTGTTTTATGCAAAACAAATGCTTAGCACGGCAGAAAAAATAAAAAGTCCCGAAGATCGTCTGGAAGCCATTGAAAGAATTTCTTTTGTTGATAAACCTTCTAACGCTATCTCCAATTTCATACAATATAAAACACTTTCAGACAGTATTCAGAATTACAAAAATGCCAATAGAAATCGTTTTGCCTATATTAAATACGACAGCGAGAAGAAGGCAACAGAAAACCAACGGCTAAAGATTGATCAGGCTCAAAAGGACAATCAGTTGATACGTCAGCAAGCTGCTCTGGCAGTTGCAATAATTGCCATTGTAATCATCATCATTTTATACCGAAGAAGACAGGCCAGGCTTAAACAGGAGAATGAACTTAAACTGAGAAATGACCAGCTAAGAATCTCAAAAAGAGTCCATGATGTCGTAGCCAACGGCATCTACCAAGTCATGACCAAAATAGAAAACCAGGAAAATTTTGATAAGGAAGATGCTCTTGATGAACTGGAATTTGTTTACGAAAAGTCCAGGGATATTTCCTACGAAAAGCCTGATCCGGGACATGATAGAAAGGACCATAAAGATAGAATATCCAACCTTATCGCATCTTTTAAAAATGAAACGGTAGATACTTATATCGTAGGGAACGAAAAAGAAATATGGACCGGAATTTCTCAATTCTCCTTTGAAGATATCTATCAGGTTATCCGTGAGCTACTTGTTAATATGAAAAAACACAGCCAGGCTTCACGCGTTATTTTTAAATTTGAAAGAATAAATAATGTAGTCAAAATCCAATATACAGACGATGGAATCGGTATTCCAGGTGATATGATCTACAAAAATGGACTGACAAATACGGGAACCCGTATTGCTGCTATTCAAGGAGAAATTATTTTTGACAATAAATCCGAAAAAGGATTGAAGATTAATATTTCATTTCCTGTTTCTTAAAACGATCTAAAGAATGTTCAAAAAAATTTTAATAGCCGAAGACCAAGAGATGGGTAGTTTATCTGTCCAAAAAACATTAGAAGAGCTCAACATTCCGAATGTTGATTATGTATATTATTGTGATGATGCTTTAGCAAAAGTAAAAAAATCTATCCGGGAAAACGACCCTTACGACTTATTGATCACTGATCTTTCATATGAAGAAGACCATCACCTACAGAATATTAAAGATGGAAAACAGCTGATTGAAGAGGCCAGAAAATTACAGCCTTTATTAAAAATTATTGTCTTTTCCGGAGAACGTAAATCAGGAATTATCGATTCTCTTTTTAATAACTGTAAGATCAACGGCTTTGTCCGTAAAGCCAGAAATGATTCCAAAGAATTAAAAAAAGCGATTGCAGCGGTTTACGTCAATGAAAGCTATCTGTCCCTTGATCTTAAACAGGAAGTAAAAAAACTCAATAGTTATGAGTTTACATCCTATGATATTACACTCGTTTCTCTTCTTTCCCAGGGAGTACAGCAAAAAAATATTCCAACCTATCTGCAGGCTAATAATATCAAGCCCAACAGCCTGAGCAGTGTGGAAAAAAGACTCAACAGCTTAAAAGAAAACCTCAATGTAGCAAGCAATGAACAGCTTGTTGCTTTCTGCAAAGACCTGGGCATCATTTAATCTTGTTTTACAGTTTCCTATACAAGCCTTTCAATTTTTTGAAAGGTTTTTTATTTTTTGCCCGTTTTTACGGAAACCCGTAACGGACCCAGATTTAATGCTCATATTTTTGGGATATTAAATAATAACCAATTATGGAATACAAAGTAATACCATTTGTTGCCACTGCGAATCAACAAAATATGAGTGCAAAGAATATTGCAGAACAATTAGACAATTTAATAAAAGTTCACACCATTGATGGCGGGGAATATATAAGACTGGAGAGTGTATCCACGTATATACAACCCGTAGAGGGCTGTTTTGGAAATACCGTCAAACCGGGTTATATGACTTCTTATCAAATGGTAGTTTTTAGTAAAAAAGAAAATGAAAAACTTATTAATTCTTCTTATTAAAATGTACTGGAAGGCAATTCCTCCTGCAAAAAGAAGAAAATGTATTTTCAGAACCAGTTGTTCTCAATACGTCTATGAAAAAACAATACACAATGGGTTTATTTCAGGATTAAAAGCTTTCAACTATCGTTTCAAAACTGCAGATCCAGCGCTTATATCTTAGAAAATCCTTCCGGAGAAATTCAAATCATTTTACCAAATCAACAAATTCTTAATGAAACAGAAGTTTCAGAAAGATTCATTAAAAATAAACAATAATCATGGGGAAATTTGTAATCACACAAAGAGTCAACAAAGAGTATCAGTTTAATTTGAAAGCCGGAAACGGTGAAATTATTTTAACCAGTGAAGGGTATGTTCAGAAAGCATCTTGTCAAAAAGGAATTGAGTCCGTAAAGGTCAATTCTCAGGATCTTTCAAGATACGACAGAAGAGTTGCGAAAAACGGAAAAGACTATTTTGTTTTAAAAGCAAGAAACGGTGAAATTATTGGAAACAGCCAAATGTACAGTTCAAAATCCGGCATGGAAAACGGTATTGCCTCCGTAAAATCAAATGCTCCAACGGCAGAAATCGTTGACGAAACTATAAAAAACTAAAACTATGGATCTTAAAATTAAGCTGGACCAGTTACACCAGAAAGTCATTGGACTGAAAGACCAGATCGGGACAGAAGAAGCTACAAAAAATGCTTTTGTAATGCCCTTCATACAAATCCTGGGCTATGATATTTTCAATCCCACAGAAGTTGTCCCTGAACACGTCTGCGATATCGGGACGAAAAAAGGAGAAAAAGTAGATTATGTGATCAAAAATAACGATGAGCCTATCTTCATTATTGAATGCAAGCATTGGAAAGAAAGTGCAGATGCCCACAACTCGCAGCTTCATAGATATTATCATGTTTCGAAAACGAGATTTGGAGTTTTAACCAACGGTATAGTTTATAACTTTTATACAGATCTGGAAAAACCCAATATCATGGATGAAAAACCTTTTTTCACCATCAATATTGAAGATTTAAAAGACAGTTCCATTAAAATTCTGGAAAGCTTCACGAAGAAAGATTATAACCTGGAAAGCATTCTCGATTCTGCTGAAGCGCTAAAATATATCAAGGCCATCAGAAAAGAATTCGAAAAAGAGATTGAAAATCCATCTGATGAATTGGTAAAATTATTAGTGAACCGCTTCTTTGAAAAGCCCTTAACAGCCAACAGAATGCTTTCTTTCAAAGAATATGCTAAAAAGGCTTTGACGACTTCTATTAATGAATCCATCAGCTTCCGGTTAAAATCCGCATTAAGCATTAATGAACAGATAGAAAAAAAAGAAGACGGTGTAAAAACATCACAACCCATAGATCAAAATAACGATTCTAAAATCGTAACCACAGAAGAAGAGCTGGAAGGATTTCAAATTGTAAAAGCTATTCTCAGAGAGAAAATTCCTTCCTCGAGGATTGCATACCGGGATACTCTATCCTATTTCGGAATCTTGCTGGATGACAACAACAGAAAACCTCTTTGCAGGCTGCACTTTAATACAACAAATAAATATCTGGAGACTTTTCATAACGGAAAGGAAGCTGGAGAAAAGATTTTATTGAATACGCTCGATGAAATCTACAACTACAGAAACCAGCTTCATCAGACACTGGAAAACTATACCTAAAATTAATATCCATGAAAACATTCATCTCTATACTCATCCTAAGCATTGGTATATTGACTGCTGATTCTTTCAGTTTTTCCGGCTCCGAAGCCTCATACCACGGCAGAAGATGTACCGGTTCTGCATCATGCAGTGCCTGCTCCAATTGTACAGGTTGCGCTCATTGCTCTTCCGGAGGAAGCTGCGGCGTATGCAGTGGTGGTTCTTATGGAAGGAAATCATCTTCCAGTAAAAAAAAATCTAAAGCATCACCAGATTTACATTACGCTAAAAAAAGTAAATCTTATAATTCTCCGAAAATCCGAATTGATGAAATCAACATCAATACCAACAACCGGTATTTTGCAGGGATTGCAGTAACGAAGATCTATGAAAAGCCTTTTCTAAAGTCTAAAGCAATAGAGACCGTTCCAAAAAACACTGAATTAAAACAGTTATCCAAACAGGATTTCTGGTATAAAGTGCAGGTGAAAAAAAGCGGAAAAGTCGGATATGTCTATTACAAAGATGTAAAATAATGCAACTGAAGCTGAAAATATTCATTCTTTTACTCCCTGTAATTTTCGGAGGGATGATATACATTGTATTTCGCTCTGATCAACTCCTTATGTTCAGCTGGTTAAATTCTGTAAATGCGGTGCGTATATTAAATGATTTTGGAAATACTTTTCATGTTTTCCACTGGTTTAAATACAGTCTTCCAGATGGTTTATGGTTATTTTCATATACTGTCTTAATGCTTGAAATATGGAAACAACGAATAAACAAAGAGAGTTTGTTTTGGATTTTCATCCTCCCATTTATTGCCTTATTTTCAGAATTTTTACAGCTTTTCAAAGTAATACCGGGAACATTTGATTTCATTGATCTTATCTTTTATAGTCTTGGCACCATACTTCCTTTCTATCAACCTAACGTATTAATCTTTAGCAATAAAAACCATGAAAAAATTTAACCATTTCATTTCAGCCGTATTTTTTATATTCTTTATTTTCATAGCATTCGGCAGCATGGATGATAAAAAAAACTCTCGCTCATCAAAAAGAATAGAAACACTAGAGGCATCTGAAGTTCATCCTCAAGAGTTAGAAATACAATCAGATCCTCAAAAAGAGGTCATCATAGAAAAACTAAAAGAAAAAGCCCGAAGAGACTGGCCCAATGACTATACAACTCAAGAATTCTGGATAAATGAGCAAGTCGAAGCTTATGAATACATGAAGACAATTCAAGATAATTCTATTAAAAGACAAGCGGAGAAAGACTGGCCATTAGATTTCAGCACTCAAAAGTTTTGGTATGAAGAACAGGTCGAAGCTAAAGAGAGATTACAATGAAACCATTTCTCACCTTTTGTGCGATATGCTGTTTCATCGGTATTTTCAGACTCCCTATAGAATATTATACTTTCCTCAGGATTCTTGTATCCATCGGAGCTTTACTGGTTTTATACAATACGTTAAGCTTTAGGCAATATTATTTTAGTATAATTTTTCTTGTAATTCTTATTCTTTTCAATCCCGTTTTCCCTATTTATCTATATCGGAAAAGTATTTGGATCCCGATTGATACCATAACGGGAGTTTTATTCCTATTGATCAACTTCATAGAAAGAAAGGAACAAAAAAAGGATGAAGAAGCTGCCGAAGAAACTCCAGAGCATTCAATGCCTATACATCAAAGAACTGTTTCAAGAGACAGGATCATTAATCCCAGAAAACAAAAAGAAAAAGAACAATAACGATCATGGAAAACAATCAAATAACTGAAACCCTCAAAGCCCATTTCTTAAGGCTGTATCAAATGGCAATCTGTGATGACGATTTCAGTGCATTAGAGCTAAAAATGCTCTACAGATGCGCGGAAGAAAGAGGAATTCCATCCAAAAATTTAGACGAAATTCTTTTACATCCGATTCATTTAAAATCATTGGTTCCCCAAACTATTGAAGAAAAAGTAGAGTATCTGTATGATCTCACCGTCATGATCTGGGCAGATGGAATTGTTTCTCCAAATGAATATTCTGCCATGCAGAAGTACGTTCTGATGTTTGGCTTTTTGGAAGAAAATGTACCTGCCATTGCAGACTATCTCATTGAAGCCGTAAAAATCGGAAAGAACAAAAACGAAATTTTATATGAATTAAAAAACTAACCCATCATGGATACTACCAGTATAAAAAATTTATTTAAACTAAAATCTGTTCCAATAGAAACCGGACAGGAACCGGTTTTCAAAAATGAAACAGACCCGGACAACGAATCTTTCGAAGAAACCCGAAAAAGGACCTATCATGAATCCGGCTACAGGGACAGCTCACGAACCAATGGAAACCACTCTACCCTGTCTATCTGCCTGGATGCTGTTTATTCCAAATTTCAGAATGAAGAAAAGGAAATGGTAGAAAAGCAGCAAAAACTGAAAGAGTCCTACGTCAACGAACAGAAAAATCGGGAAACTGAGATCAAAGCTTTGTTTGTCTCACAGGAAACTAAAGAAGAACAGTCAAAAAATAAAAGCTTAGAAATTGAAAACCATCAACATACGATTGAAAATTTAAAAGCTGAAATTCTTGATCTCCCCAGAAATCCTGAAAAATATAATGTAAAAGCTTCGAAAGGAGCTTCTGCAAAATTCTGGATAGGCTTCATCCTTTTGATTCCTATAAGCTTGTATCTATTAACATTCTATATTTCAACGTCATATTCGGCTTTTTTTAAAAGTTTTGACGCAAAAAGCACTGTTATTCAAAGTGTTCTGGACGCTCAGGCTTTCAGCAAAGCGTGGAATGAAGGTGTTATTGAAGGAGCATTTGTCACATTAATTCCCTTCGTATTCCTTGGTCTTGGTTTTTTAATTCACATGTTTAATGAAAATAAAACAGGAGCCAATTATATCAAATTAGGTTTATTATTCATTGTGACTTTTGTTTTCGACTCCATATTAGCCTATGAAATTGAATCAAAATTATACGAACTCAATAAAACTTTCGATTCTCCGGCTTTTGATCTCAAAATAGCTTTTACCAAGATTCAGTTTTGGGGAATTATTTTTGCCGGATTCATTGTCTACATTATTTGGGGAGTCGTTTTCGATTTTGTCATGAAAGAACTTCGTGAAAAAGATAAGATCAAAAATGAACAGGAAATCAGGCAGAAAAAAGTTGAGTTTTTACAGGATAAGATCAATGTTTTGAAGAAAGAAATCGAAGAAATCCTTGCCGGTATCGGCACAATAAAAGAAACCGTTATCAAAACGCGGGGAAGAATCGAAGAACTTCAGAATATTATTGACGGAGTTATTATTCCGACCAAAGATTACAAGCTGTATGCTTCGGAATACGTTCAGGGATGGATCACTTTTATCGGTGAAAAAATAGCCGTATCAAGAACGGAAAAACAAACAATGATTGATGACTGCATTGCTACTTACAATACCAATCTGGAAACCGTGGGTGCTAATTCCGACAATCAGAACTTAGTTTATTTATCATCTTTATAGCCATATATTATGAAAAAAATACTTTATGTCTTGGTAATGATTTCTTTACTTTCTTGCTGCAAAAAGGGAACAGAAACGGAAAAAGATAAAGCTAAAGATTCAATTGTTATTGATTCAAACAATATGAATATCAGCATTTTAATCGATCTTTCAGACAGAATTGATCCTAAAACAAATCCGAATCCTACAATGGAATATTACCAACGGGACACGGAATATATCAAAGCTATTGAAAAAGGATTTTTAAATCATATTAAATCAAAGAAGATCATTACCTATGATGATCAAATGCAGGTTTTCTTCAATCCGGAGCCTTCAGACCCGAAAATGAATGAGCTTACTAAAGAGCTGAAAGTTTCCTTCAATAAAGATACCCCCAGAAATTATTTTGATTCCGTAGATAAAAAATATGCTGAACTGCCTTTAAACATTTACCAATCAGCTATTAAAGACAGCCAATATGTAGGTTCAGATATTTGGGAATTCTTTAAAAACAAAGTCAATGACTACTGTATAAAAGACGATCGCAGAAATATTCTTTTCATTTTGACGGATGGATACATGTACCATGAAAACACGAAATTTGACGAGAAAAAGGAAAACTCTTACAGAACTTCCTATTTAACAGCCAAGCTCATAAAAGCCAATAAACTGACCAACTCTGATTTTAAAAATAGCATTGAAAAAAATGGCTATGGTTTTGTAAAAGCAAATGAAAATCTAAGTAATCTCGAGGTCATCGTTTTAGGGATCAATCCCGAAAAAGGAAACCCTTTCGAAGAAGCTGTTATCAAACAATACTGGGAAAACTGGTGTAAGGAAATGAAAATTAAAAAATATCAGATCAAATCTGCAGACCTTCCTTCCAATCTGGAACCTATTATTTTAAAAGCGATTTCCGGGAAGTAGAGCCTGGGACTTATCATCCATTACTTTCCAGCCTTTCGAGCCTCTCAAAAATGCCCGCGAAAATATTCTTATCTGCCGTTGAAACATATCCTATAATCTTATAATATTCCCGAGTCTCAATGTTTTTATTTTTAGCTTCGGATGCATATTGCAGGCTGTTGTCTTTATATACTACCAGATTAGATAAAGAATCCGTTTTCAGGTCCGCCTTATTTAAAAATAAAATATCGCCATATTGATATTGCGGAAGTAGTGGCTTTTCAGGAGAAAACTCATACACCACATGTACAGATGCTAATATTTTTTGCAATATTGTCTCATTGGCACTGTTCTCCTCTCCTTTTGTATGTATTTCCTTGCTGCTCTGAAACGGGAAAAGCATAAGCTGGTCAGTATCGGAAACATTTACTAATTCCCCTGCCTGTAACGTTTCAGTAAGCAATTGATCAAGATTAAGGTTAAAATGACTCGCAACTTTAAGTATAGTTTCGATTTTCGGTTCTGCACGTCCCTCTTCATATGAGCTTATTACCCCTCTGTTTAGGTCAAAAAGGTCTGCAAAAGCTGTTTGGCTCAGACCTTTAACCTGTCTTATTTTCTTAATATTGGTTCCGAAGAAACTCATCTTGTTAATCTTTTTTGCAAAGATAGAGAATATGAAATAATGTTAAAAATATTTGCAAACGGCTGCTTCGGATAGAAGCAGTCTTTTATATTTATAAAGAAAAAGAATTTCAATTGTTTAAATAAAAAAATCTGTACCCACAATATTGTATAGTTCTGTATCTGTATCCGAAACCAAATACACCCTAATTTTGTTTAGCTAAAGAAGAAAATATGGAAACAACCGTTCAACATCAGAAACAGTTTCAATATGCTGAGGCTTATATATCAGACATGCCGGTACTGAAAAATATTTATCTGAAAACACAGCATCTTGAAAATGTGGATCAGAATTTCGGACTGCCTTTTCTTTTGACCAAAAATGACCGGGAAGTTTTGGCCTTTGCCAGCCTTATCGTGAATGAGAAGGATGAAATCTTTTTTAAAATATATGATAAAAACAAAATGTCAGCCACTGAAAAGAGAAACTTTTTTTCCCGTGCTGAACAATATTTTAAAAGTAATAATACTTCTAATTTCAGGAATCCGGAGCAGTTAAAAAGCAGTATCAGACGAATGATCAGCTGGCTGAATCCTGAATAAAGACGCGAAAAATTGTACATTTACTTAAAACCGTAACACCATGCCGAAAGATGTTCTGTACCTTAAAATAGCCAACTCTGTCACAGAGCAGATCAAAAGTGAAACCCTACAGTTTGGAGACAGGCTCCCTTCACTGAGAAGCGCCCAGAAACTCTATAATGTAAGCTTAAATACCATAAAACAGGCTTATATGGAGCTGGAAAGCAGATCCCTGGTAGAATCACGTCCCAAGTATGGATACTACGTCAGCCAGACTTCCCAGCGAAAACTCGCACTGCCATCTGTGGCTCAGATGAAAGTTTCGGAAGGAAAGAATACCCCCCAGGATCTTATTGACAAAGTATTTGGGAGCATTGGCGGTACGGATGTGACACAGTTTGCCCTTGGGATTCCGGGGAAAAGCCTTCTTCCGGTGGCCAAGATGAAGAAATGTATGATTGATGTGATGAAAAGGAAAAGTGACAGCGGAACTAATTATGAACCCGTTCAGGGAAGTGAAGTGCTGCGCCGGGAAATCGCCAAATGGTCTATGGTGATGGAAGGAAAAATTACAGAAGATGATCTGGTCATCACTTCCGGAGCGATGAATGCTGTTTATAATTGCTTAATGGCCGTGACGCAGCCGGGGGATTCGGTGGCCGTGGAAAGCCCTGTCTATTTCGGAATTCTTCAGGCAATTCAGTTATTAGGACTGAAGGCGGTAGAAATTCCTACCCACCCCATCACAGGTGTGGATCTGGATGCTTTAAAAAAAGTGCTTCCCAGGCTTTCTGCATGCTGTTTCGTAGTGAATTATAATAACCCGTTAGGATTCCAAATGCCTGATGAGCATAAAAAAGAACTGGTCAAAATGCTTACCGAGCACAATGTTCCCCTAGTGGAAGATGACGTCTACGGAAATATTTATTTCGGAGCAGGAAGACCGAAACCATGTAAGTTTTATGATGAAGCGGGAATTGTGATGTGGGTAGGCTCGGTTTCCAAAACACTGGCTCCGGGTTTTAGAGTAGGCTGGGTGGCTCCGGGAAAATTTAAAGAGAAAATTATCCGTCAGAAGCTTGTTCAGACGGTAAGCGGACCTTCTTTGTTTTCAGATGTGATTGCTGATTTCCTGGCCCACGGACGTTATGACCACCATCTGAGAATGTTCAGGAAAAAGCTGTATGCCAACTATCTTCAGATTCAGAAGTCGGTGATTGAATATTTTCCGGATAATACGAAAATTTCAGAGCCCAAAGGCGGTTTTATGCTCTGGCTGGAACTGGATAAAAGAATTTGTACCGAAGACCTTTATGATGCAGCGGTCAGCCAGAAAGTAAACTTTGCTCCCGGAAGAATGTTTTCACAATATAATCAGTATCAGAACTGTATGCGTTTAAACTATGCGCTGGAATGGACAGATAGAGTGGAAAATGATCTGGAGAAGCTGGGAAAAATGATAAAAAACAGAATTTACTAAACCTTATAGCAATGAATGATAATAATAATGAAGTAAAAATTATAGCTTATGAACCACAGTATAAAGAAGCTTTCAGGACTTTGAATGAAGAGTGGATCAAAACGTTTTTTGTAATGGAGCCAGGCGATTATAAGCTGCTGGATCATCCTGAAGAGGAAATTATAAATAAAGGCGGCCACATTGTATTTGCTTTGTTGAACGGAGAAGCTGTAGGAACCTGTGCACTGGTAAAAACAGAAGATACCCCCCTTACTTTTGAGCTGTCAAAGATGGCGGTAAGCCCTAAAGCCCAGGGAAAAAAATTAGGTTATCTGCTGGGAAATACTTTAGTGGAAAAAGCAAAAGAATTAAAGGCAGAAAAAGTCTTTTTAGTTACCAATTCTATTTTGGTTCCGGCCATAAAGCTGTACGAAAAACTTGGATTTGTCCATACTCCTGTCAACCATGCAGAGTATGACCGCGCAGACGTTCAGATGGAGCTGGTTTTCAACAAATAAACAAAAAACATTAGAACCTGGATAGTAATATCCTTGTTCTACTTATCAAATTTAAATCCGCTGGCTTACTTTTTTTTATTCTTATAAATATCTGAGTAGCCGGCTTTTTCCTATTGCCTTTTCATCGTAATATTCTCTTTAAAAAGTAATATGATATTGAAACAACCGATCCCTTATTGATAACTGTTTTCACCTTAATTATCTCATTATCAAACATATAATGAACTCTAATAAATACTGAAAAGAGTTTGAAATATAATAGAATCAATTCATTAAAGTTTATTAATTACCTGCCTGGCTTCTGAGATTCTTTGCTTTTTCTCCCAATAAAATTTCCCTATTTTTGTAAAACTCCTTATTTCATTTATGAAAAAAATTATTCTTATCGAAGACGAAACCAGTGTGGTATCTTTTATTAAAAAGGGACTTCAGGAAAACGGGTATGAAATTTCTGTGGCTTTTGACGGCCGTACAGGAGTGCAGCTGGTGCAGGCCAATGATTTCGATCTGGTAATTCTAGACATTATGCTTCCCGAAATGAATGGTCTCGATGTGTGTAAAGAAATAAGAAAAACCAATCAGAGCGTTCCGATTTTATTTCTGACAGCTTTGGGAACCTCTGAAAATATCGTTCTCGGATTAGAATGCGGGGGCGACGACTATCTGGTAAAGCCTTTTAAATTTATTGAGCTGGTGGCACGTGTAAAGTCTCTGCTAAGGAGAAGCAACAACAATGGTCCGCAGGAAATCACTGAACCGGAGCCTGATAATGAACATGTGTTTCAGTTTTCGGATCTGGTGGTGAATGATTATACCAAGAAAGTAACCCGGGCCGGAGAAGATATTTCACTTACTTCCACAGAATATAAACTGCTGCTGTATTTCCTGAATAATCCGGAAAAGGTAATTTCCAGAGCAGAAATTCTGGATGCAGTCTGGGGCGTAAACTACGAGCTGGGAACCAATGTGGTAGATGTGTATGTGAATTATTTAAGAAAAAAGCTGGACAGCCAGGATGATAATAAATTGATTCACACTGTAATAGGAATGGGATATGTGCTGAAAAAGACATAACAAATGTTTAATAAAGTCATTACAAATCAGACCAAAACGATGGTGCTTTTGATGTTGGTTTTTACCGCCATCATTTTGTTGTTCAGTGGTTTGGTGTACTTTTCTATCGTTAATTTTTCACACCAGCGGTTTTATGAGCTGCTGAAGATCAGAACGGCGACAATTGTTCAGATCGAAAAAAGCAAAGATCATCTTGATCTTCCGGAAAATTATATTCTCAACAGCCTGAATGATGAGGAACTTCCGATGGAAAAAGACTACGTTTTTGCAATTCCTGCCGATTCCAATTTCAAAAAAATATCTCAGGAAGTTCATATTCCCGATTATTTTTTTAAAAATATCATCAAAGAAGGTGAATCCAATTATAATGACAAAGAATTCTATTATATCGGGCAGAGTTTCAGATATGATGATAAAGACTATATTGCGATAGCTTCTGCCAAAAACCATTATGTGGTCTATTATCTTGGGTTTTTAAAAAGAACATTGATAACCTGTATTGTACTTTCTCTGTTCTTCAGTATGATCTTTTCTTTTTATCTGTCTAAAACATTATTCAGACCGATTTTAAAAATCACTGGAAAAGTAAAGGAAATAAGTTCTGAAAACCTTCATTTGAGACTGGAATCACAGCCAGACAATAAAGAACTGAATGAGCTGGTAAACACTTTCAATGATATGCTCAACCGTATTGAAACTTCTTTTGAAACCCAGAATCACCTGATCGGAAATGTTTCCCACGAATTGAGAACTCCCCTGACGTCCATTATGGGCGAGGCCGATGTAGCGCTTTCCATCAGCAGAACGGCTGATGAATACAAAGAAACTCTCGGAATCATCCTTGATGAAGCCGAAAAGCTGGATAAAAAGATTAAAGCGTTACTAATGATCGCCCAAACCGGATTCGATGGAAAGATCCAGAAAATGGACAAGGTGAGAATTGACCAGCTGCTTTGGGACGTCATTGAAACCCTCAGAAAAATTGATTCCCGGAATAATATTTACCTGGATATCAGTATGCTTCCTGATAATCCGAAAAAACTGAACGTTCAGGGTAATGAGCAGCTATTGCATCTTGCTGTGGCCAACATCATCAGTAATGGCTGTAAATATTCTAACTTCCAGCAGGTTAAAGTTTCTCTGGGTGCCACCAATACCGATGTCTATATTATTGTAAAAGACAATGGTATCGGAATTCCTGAAGTAGAAATGAACAAAATCTACGATCCTTTTTTCAGGGCCTCCAATACAAACAACTATGAAGGCTACGGAATCGGACTTCCATTGGCAAGGAATATCGTAAGAATGCACCACGGTGAGCTAATCGTAAGCTCTCACGAAAATCAGGGAACAACCGTACAAATGCGCTTCCCTAATTTCTATAGCACGCAGAAAGGTCAAGAGATAAACAAATAAGAATCTCTATTCTGGCTTTTTTACTCGTTTTTAGTTTATGTTATTCTGAAAAACAAGCTTTTATATCCTTTTTTGATTTTTGTCTTTCTCTATATTAACTTCCCTTAACCATTTTCTAATCTCATTTTAATCTCTTTAATCACATTTTAATTCCGTTCCAAAGGTCTTCTAATACAGTCGTTCTAGTTTTGTATCATCAAAAAAGATAAACACAATACAAAATAATAAAGAACATGGCTAAAACAATTTTAATTGCAACAGATTATTCTCTTGAGTCATTGAACATATTGAAAAAAGTACTTAAAGAGAAAGACGCATCAGGAGATCAGAACCAGTATAATATCCTGCTGGCTGCCGGCTATGATTCCGGAGATTCTATCAGGGATCTTTTATTCAGTACCAAAACCTCTGTTTTCAATAAAATCAGACCGGCAGAATTCTGTGATGCCTATGGAATCATCAGTAACAAATATCCCCACCTGATTAATAAAATCATTTGTGATGTCTTTACAGGAAGCTTCCAGAGAACGTTCAATCAGTATGTAAAGGCAGAAAATATTGAGGAGGCTTATTATTCTCCATCCATCAAAAGTAAAGGAAACGGAAAGTTTGATCTGATTCCTTACATCAAAAAATGTAAAGAACTGCAGTCTCATGAAATTGCTGTTGAAGTAAGAGAAAGACTTCCGGAAAGGGGAAGACTGGCAGAAATCTTTGTAGAGGTCTGAAAATAAACACAATTTAAAAAAGATAAAAGATGTTAAGAAATTATAGTAACAGCAGGACACTGGGAGATAATATCAGATTGGGGACGCTGACTGCCTTCACGGCGGGTACTATAAATATAGCTTCCCTATTGATATTTCTCTCTTTCACATCGAATGTAACGGGACATTATGCCATTTTAGCGGCAGAGATCAGTAAAGGAAACTGGACGCAGGTAGGCGTAGTAGGTGGATGGATCTTTTTGTTCTTCTTCGGAAGCTTCCTGTCCAACTTTATTGTCATCAATTTTAATAAGGAAAGTAAATATTTTGCCCATTCTATGCCTATTGTGCTGGAAATCATATGCCTTCTCTTTGTAGGAGTTTACGGGCAGTTTTATTACCAGAAAACATTGGAAGAAACAGAATATCTGGTAGCACTGATGCTTTTTGCTACCGGACTGCAAAACGGATTAACAGCAAGTATCTCCAACTTCTCTGTGAAAACGACCCACCTTACCGGAACAACCACCGACCTGGGAATCCTGGTATCAATGTTTACCCAGAAAAAATACAGAAAAAACGGCGAACTGATTGGCAGGGCAAAACTGTTGATGAGTATTATGCTTGCGTATGTCATGGGAGCTGTATTCTCAGGACTGACTTATTACTATCTGGAATTCAGGGTGTTTTATGTAATCAGTATATGTCTGCTGATTGTAATCGGGTATGATGCTTATAAAATTCATATCCGCCACTTTAATACGAAATACAGGTACAACAGGATTTATAAAAAACCCAATATTTTTGCTTACCTGTATGAGAAAATCCACGGAATTCCTAAAAGAGAAAAGAAAAGAAAGCTTGTCTTTGAGGATTAAAATGTAAAAAACACACTATTAATTTTTTGTATAAACTAGCTGTAGGTGCCCTTATTTTATCATAAAATAGGGGCATTTTTCTGAAAAAACAACTTCCGGACCTGTGTTTTTATTGTTCATTTGCTATGTTTTAATGGTCATTGAAATGAAAATTTCCAGATTGAATCAATAAACCTGCTAACGCCCTTCATTACAAACATTAAAAAAATCAGTTGGGGATAAATAGGCAAAAATGTTGATAATTAAATATTAAATCACGGTTTTAGTATTTTAATTCCCGTTTTCATTGACTATTTTTGTAAGTTGATTTACGTTTTTATGTCAGATATTATTCAGCTTTTACCGGATCATGTAGCCAACCAGATTGCAGCAGGAGAGGTGGTGCAGAGGCCTGCATCCATCGTGAAAGAACTTTTGGAAAATGCTATTGATGCAGATGCAACGAAAATTGAACTGATCATCAGGGATGCCGGGAAAAACCTCATTCAGGTGGTAGATGACGGAAAAGGGATGTCTGAGACAGATGCCCGTATGGCGTTTGAAAGACATGCTACTTCCAAAATCAAAGGGACAGAAGATATCTTTAAAATTGTCACAAAAGGATTCCGTGGTGAAGCGCTTGCTTCTATTGCAGCCGTTTCCCAGGTAGAGCTGAGAACGAAACAGAAAGACACTTCCATCGGAACCAATATCTATATCGAAGGTGGAGTTTTCCAGTTTCAGGATCCTGTTCAGACAGCAGACGGATCAAACTTCTTAGTAAAAAATCTTTTCTACAACGTTCCTGCAAGAAGGAAGTTTTTGAAAAATAACAATATTGAATTCAGACACGTAATAGATGAATTTCAGCGTGTTGCATTAGCTCATGAGAACCTGGAGTTTTCTCTGTTCCATGATGATGAAGCCGTTTTCAGACTGAGAAAAGGAAGTCAGATGCAGCGTATTGTAGATGTTTTCGGAAGGAAACTTCAGCCGCTTTTGATTCCTATTAAAGAAGATATCATCTGGTGTAAGCTTCACGGGTTTGTTGCCAAGCCTGAAGGGGCCAAAAAAGCAAGAGGAGAGCAGTTTCTTTTTGTAAATGGAAGATATTTCAGAAGCCCATACTTCAATAAAGCAGTGCAGGAAGCTTTTGAAGGACTTCTTCAGCCGGGATATGTACCTTCGTTTTTCCTTTTCCTGGAGCTTGATCCTGAGAAAATAGATGTGAATATCCATCCGCAGAAAACAGAGGTGAAATTTGAAGATGAGCACCTTATTTTTGCTTTGCTTCGGTCAACCATTAAAAGATCATTAGGAATTTACAATGTTTCTCCAAGTCTTGATTTTGACAGAGATCCGGAGCTGGATGAGATGATGAATAAACCTATTCCAAGTAAAAGCAATGGCGGGGGAAACAGCGGAGGGATTATCAAAATGCCTGAAATTATTGTAGATAAAGATTATAATCCGTTCCTGGAAGAGAGAAATGTAGTGCATCCGGAAGAAATTCAGAACCTTACGGAAATGTACCATCAGAATATAACAGCAGAACCTTCAAAGATCAATTTATTTGAAGATGAAGATTTTGACGAAGATCTGATGAGGCTTCCAAACGGGTACTGGCTTTTCAATAAAGGGGATGTAACACTCATGCTGGATCTCGGAAGAATGCACAGGCTGCTGACATCTGAACATAATAAACCTGTCAGAAAATCAAGCACAAACAGCCATGCCCTTCTTTTCTCTCTGGAGTATCATATGAATGAGATCGAAAAGACAAAATACAATTCGATCAAAAAATATCTTCCGGAATTAGGGTTTGACATGAAAATTGCTCATGAAAGTGTACTTCGGATAGATTCACTTCCTGAAGGACTGAAAGAAACACAGGCCATGAAGTTCCTGGAAAACCTTTTTGAGATCCTGGAATACAAGACAGAAGAAGAATTTATGCAGTATTACCATAATCAATGGAACAAAATGCAGTCGAAGTCAAGATTTGACTTTATTTATAAAAAAGATGCGGAACAGGTTATTAAAGACTTTACAGCATTAGGCTTCCCGGAATTTTTACCGGACGGAAAAAGATGTTATTATGAGGTTCCGTTTAACGACTTTAAAAACAAATTTTAAAAAATATGTTTAACAATATACCACCCATCACAAGGAATATCATTATCATCAATGTTATAGTATTTATTGTGACATACTTCATGGGAAACCAGATGATTGGCTACCTTGCGGGCTTTTATCCGTTCTCTCCATTTTTCCATTCATGGCAGGTGATTACTCATATGTTCATGCATGGAAGTATCATGCATATTTTATTTAATATGATGACGCTCTTTAGTTTTGGGCCAATTCTGGAGCAAACATTAGGAGATAAAAAATATTTGATTTTATACTTTGCAAGTGGTTTAGGAGCATTTTTCCTTTTTAATGCATGGAATTTTGTTGAAGTTCAGCAGCTTTCCCATGAATTAGAGCAGCTAGGGTTCAATGTAAATGCCTATTTATCTGGTGCAAGTGTTGAATTTACCGGAAATACAAGTTCTATTCTTAAACAAAAGGAATTACTGGAAAGCTTTAAAGCTATTGTTGCAACACCAATGGTTGGAGCTTCCGGAGCAATTTTTGGAGTGGTAGCGGCATTTGCAACACTATATCCGGACTCTAAAATCGGAATCATGTTTATTCCGGTACCGATTAAAGTAAAATACCTGTTGCCAATCATTGTGGTTATCTCTGTATACCTTGGTATTTCCGGTAATGGCGGGGGTATTGCTCATCTGGCTCACGTAGGAGGAGCTTTGGTTGGCTGGCTGCTGGCCAGAATTTGGAAAAAGCATTTATACAGATTCAACTAAAGTAAGATTGTGAAGATTTTCCGACTCATAGTATTGATTATCCACCTGGGAATTTTGTTTCTGCTGCTGGGTACTTTACTGAACGCTTACGTACCGCCAAAGATTTTTCCATGGTTTAACCTGCTGTCATTAGGATTCCCGGTTCTTATGATTCTATATATTATCCTGACCATATTCTGGGTGTTCAGCTGGAAAAAAAGAGCTTTAGCATTTATGTTTGCCGGCCTAGCCTTTATAAACCCTGTCAAACGCTGGGTTAACTATTCATCACCTAAAAATGAAGCTTCCAATATAAAAGTAGTTTCTTTCAATACTAATGCTGGAGGTAGAGGAAGTGAGAAGATTGGACCTTACCTAAGATCACAAGAAGCAGATGTCCTTCTCTTACAGGAGGACGCTGGCATAGTATATCAATTTGAAGGGTATCAAAAGGCTAACCCACCTTTTGGATTAACTGTTTTAACCAGACATAAAATTATTAGTGAAAAGGTTATAGAATCACAGGATAAAAGTGTAAGGGTACCCGGTTTGCAGGTTGATATAGAAATTAAGGGCAGGATATATCGGTTTATTGATGTCCATCTGCACTCGTTCCACTTTGAAAAAGATATGGTGAAGCTCAACGGAAATACTGACACCAATGAACAAAAGGTAAAAGATGTAGTTAAAAAACTGATTCCCACCTTTAAGAAACATCAGGAACAGGTTAGCTTGATTCGTGAAGCCATTGATAATTCACCCTATCCTGTCATCCTTGCCGGGGATTTTAATTCTGTACCCAACTCTTACGAATATTACCATTTATCAGATGGGCTGGACGATGCATTTCTAACCGCAGGAAAAGGAAGTGCCACCAGCTTTCACGATTATAAATTCCCCATTAGAATCGACTATATTTTTTCTTCAAAATCATTAAAGGCAATATCTTATGAAGTTGACCGTTCTGTAAGTATTTCAGATCATTATCCTGTCACAGTAAAGTTTGCTACGGAGAGCCAATAATCATAAAAAATAGTTAAAGTTATCTGCTTGGTAGGATTTTTGTTGAAAGAAAACCATACCAAGACCGTTTTTTCATGAAGTCGAACCAGATAGTACTATTTATACATATCGTTGTTGCCGTTTTGCTGCTATGCACATTGGGGAATGCGTGGATTCCACCCAATATTTTGGGCAACCTGAATCTTCTGTCTCTTGGTTTTCCATATCTGATGCTGGCACATGTAATTCTTACCCTGTTTTGGATCTTTAAAAAAGAAAAAATAGCGATCGCTTTTGCATTGGGCACACTTATTTTCTATAATCCGATCAGACGATGGATCAACTTTTCTCCTAAAACAGAAAATCTAAAAACAATACGGGATATCAAGGTCCTTACTTTTAATGTAAAGTATGGAGAGTATGGCTGGGATAAAGTACAGGATTATATCAAAGCCCAGGATGCCGATATTATTCTTGTACAGGAAAAAGATACTAACCGGGTTATCAAACGAGATCTTATAAAATACCCCTCAGTTATTCTTAAAACTAAACATAAAATTGTAAGACAGGCTGAACTTATCGATGAGAAGGCACGTGGAAATTCATTCTACGCTGATATAGATATCAATGGAAAAGTCATTAGAATTATTAATGTTTATCTTGAACCATTCAGGCTGCATAAGTCTATGTTTACGAAACTTGATGGATTAGGTTTGGGAAACATTTCAACACTGCTTTCTCATATGACTCCAACGTTTCAGGCGCACGAAGATCAGGTAAAAAGAATCAGAAAAATGGTAGATTTATCACCTTACCCTGTTATTCTGGCCGGCGATTTTAATTCTGTTCCCAATTCATATGAATATTATAATCTTGGAAAAGACCTTCAGGACGCGTTTCTGGTAGCAGGAAAAGGAAGTGCAAGCAGTTTTCACGACTATAAAATTCCTTTGAGAATTGATTATATATTCAGTTCAAAATCAATTATTCCATTAAGCTATAAAGTAGACCAGACTGTGAAATTATCGGATCACTATCCTGTAATTGCAGAATTTCTGCTAAATTAGTTCCATGAAAAATTTACTGGCTGCAATTTTTATTTTTACCATCCTCTTTACGGCTTGCTCCAAAAAAGAATCTCCCGGATTCGGGGCTGAGCAGGAAGTTAAAGTACGTTATGATACTGCTGCTGTGGATTCCTTTTCTACAGGCGCAGTTTCAGTAGATATTGCACGTAAGATAAGAATGTCTTCTCCTCAGTATATTGATTCTGTAAAGCAGGCTAAAAAGCTTCTGGAAGAAGAAAACAAGCTTAAAGCAGAACTTGAAAAGGAAAAGAAAGGGAAACCGGAAGAAGAAAAGAAAAAAGCAGAGGCAGAAAAGAAACAGAAGTCATCAGAAAAACCTTCGGCTCCGGAAACCAAAACAGAATAACTTAAATTCCATTAAAAAAATAAAAATATGAAAAAGCAAATTCTAGCCGCAATAGTGATCTCGGTATTCACTGTAGCGTGTACAAAATCAACAACAAAAACAGAACAGGTAGAGAACCCTGACGGATCAGTTACCACTACCACAACTACAGTTACAGAAACTCCACAAGGTGTAGACACTGCAAAAATCAACAAAACAAAAGAAGACGTTGCAACAAAAGTAGACGCAGCGGGAAATAAGATTGACGACGCTGCCCAGAAAGCGAAAGATAAAATTGATGCCACAGCAGATAAGACAAAACAGGATCTTAACCAAGCAGGTAAGGACATTAAAACTGAAGCGGATAAAGTAGGAAAAGATGCAAAAGAAGCAGCAAGAAAAGGGGCTTCGAAAGTAGAGGAAGCCGCGAAGAAAGTGAAAGAAGATTTAAGCAAATAAAATAGAAAGCCGTAATTTAATTGAATTACGGCTTTTTTAATATGCAATTGAGAAAGGAGACCTTTCTTTATTTATTCATTTCCAGCAACGGATCAATATATTCCCTGTCGTTGCTTAGTCTTGGCACTTTATTTTGCCCGCCAAGCTTTCCTTTGGCCTCCAGCCAGTGATAAAACAGATTTTCCCTGGCAATATGTACTATAGGCCTTTTTAAGGTGATATTGTTGTATCTTTTTGCTTCATAATCTGAGTTTATGGTTTTTAAATGCTTGTCAAAAACATCAACAAAGTTGTCCAGGCAATCCGGATGCTGGCTGAATTCAAAAATCCATTCGTGGGCACCTCCTTCATTTCCTTTCATAAAGACAGGCGCTCCGGTGAAATCAGTGATTAATGCACCCGTTGCTTCACAAGCCTTTGAAAGGGCAGATTCCACATTGGTAATCATCAGTTCTTCTCCAAAAGCATTGATATAATGTTTCGTTCTTCCCGTTATTTTTATTCGGAAAGGATTGGTTGAAGTAAAAATTACAGTATCACCAATAAGGTATCTCCAGAGACCACCGTTCGTAGTGATTACCATGGCATAATTCTTTCCAACTTCTACATCTTCAAGGCTTACGACCTTCGGATTTGAAAAGTGGAACTGGTCCATGGGGATAAATTCATAAAATATACCATAATCCAGCATCAGAAGCATCTCATCACTATCCGGCCTGTCCTGAATACCAAAGAAGCCTTCGGAAGCGTTGTAAATTTCGTAGTAATTGATGTTTTTTCCGATGATCTGTCTGAATTGCTCCCTGTAGGGCTTAAAACTGATTCCGCCGTGAAAAAACACCTCTAAATTTGGCCAAAGCTCAGAAATACTTTCTACATTGGTCTCTTTTAATACTCTTTGCAGAAGAACCATCATCCAGCTTGGCACCCCGAGGATACTTCCCACATCTTCATTTTTAACTTCGGAAGTGATGGCTTTCAGCTTACTTTCCCATTCCCCCATCAAAGAAACCTTTTTGCTCGGCGTAGTGGTAATTTCTACCCAAAACGGGAGGTTATCAATTAAAATAGCGGATAAATCGCCAAATTTTGTGTTAAAATCTGCATACAGCTCAGAACTTCCGCCTAAACGTAAATTTTTATAATTAAAAAGCTGATTCTCGGGATGGTTGTTGGCATAAATGGAAACCATGTCCTTCCCTGCTTTCATGTGGCAGTACTCTAGGCTTTCGGCAGAGATAGGAATAAACTTGCTTTTAGCATTGGTAGTACCGGATGATTTGGCAAAATGTTTAATGAGACCGGGCCAGCTTACATCCTTATATCCCTGTCTTGCTTTTTCAATATAGGGCTCCATTTCTTCATAAGTAACAATCGGAACCTTGTTTTTAAAATCCTGATAACTTGATATAGAATTGAATCCGTATAGTTTACCATATTCTGTGTCCTCCGCGTGAAACAGCTGCGAAAAGAGAATACCTTTCTGTGTTTCAATGGGATGGTCCATGAAATTCTGTATCTGGTCAATCCTTTGGCGGATGAACCAGTTGACTACGGTATTGAAAAGTGCTTTGGTTGCCATTCCAACAAATATAATGATATTTGAATTTTCAGAAAATTTTTTACGTGATTAAATAAAAAAACCGTTACAAAATTTGCAACGGTTTGATATATAAATGTTTGTTTATTAACAATACTCATCGTATGCAGCCTGAAGGTTTGCTGCGATAGCGCCTGCAGGGTTTCCTTCAATGTGGTGTCTTTCCAGCATGTGAACCAACTCACCATCTTTGAAAAGTGCTACACATGGAGAACTTGGAGGGAATGGAGCAAGATGCTTTCTTGCTTCTGCTACAGCATCAGTATCAAATCCTGCAAATACTGTTGTTAAATGATCAGGTTTCTTATCTCCCGTCAAAGAGTACACTACTCCCGGTCTTGCAGCTCCTGCCGCACAACCGCACACGGAGTTGATGACCAATAATGTAGTTCCGGATTGCTTCAGGGCATCTTCTACCTGAGCCGGAGTTGTTAAATCCTGGAAACCTTTATCTGTAAGCTCTGCCTTCATAGGCATTACCAAATCTGTTGGATACATATATTTTGTTTTTTATCTGTACAAAGTTAAGCAATTCCTGGCGTTTGTTCAATATATAAAAACTATCAATCGTTTAGTCATAAAAAATTAATCAAATATTAATATTGTAATAATATCATAAAAAAGATGAATTAATTCTAGGAATAATAAAATATTATTGTTAAATTTGAAATGATTCTGAAAAACAAAGACCATGAAAAAAACATTTAAGGCTTTCCCTCAAGCAATCAATCACTTAAATACTTCTTAAATATGGCAGTAGATTAACTCTTTTTTCAGTTTAGAATCAAACTGATTAGCAAACTTTAATATCCAAAGAAATGAATCCCGGAACTGAACAGTCCCGGGATTCTTTAATCAAATCGATATGCAAAGGTTGTATATCCTATAGTTATGGAGCGAGCCGTGTTATGGGTATGGAAATTAATCTAAGTTCAAACACGGAACACTTTAAGAAAGGAGCTTTTTAGCCATTTCGGAAATACTTTTTCCATCAGATTTTCCGGCTAATGCTTTTGATGCAACTCCCATTACCTTCCCTAAATCTTTTATAGATTCAGCGCCGGTTTCAGAAATAATGTTTTTGATTTCTGTTTCTAATTCTTCAGCAGAAAGCTGTTTGGGTAAAAACTGCTCGATAACTTTCATTTGAGCATCTTCCACTTCAGCAAGGTCATTTCTTCCCTGTGCTGTAAACTGATCGTAAGAATCCTTACGTTGTTTTACCATTCTCTGAAGAATAGCAATTTCCTGTTCTGCAGTTACTTCGGCTCCAATAGCCTCCGTTTTAAGCAGTAATATCTGAGATTTCACAGCGCGGAGAGAGTCCAGAGCAATTTTGTCTTTAGCTCTCATTGCTGTTTTTATAGCTTCGTTTATTGTATTTTCTAAACTCATCTTACTTAATTTACCAATGTAACAGTATAGCAATGTACCAATTATAAAATGCACAGAATTGTTACATTATTAGATTGGTACATTGTTATATTATTTAGTCTACGTCTTTATTTAAAAATCTGTTTTCTCTGATCTGCATAGATCCATTGTTATCAGACAGGTAAGTATTGATGTTCTGGTCTGATGCATTGTTTCCGTCAATCGAAATATTTTTTCTTTTAAAAGCCGGAATAGACTCGAATTCGCTTGTGCTGTCAAAGCTTTGATAGCGGGAGTTGAATTCTTTTAATTTATTTCTTCTTTCAATCACTCTTTCCTGATCGATCGTTTTATTCACGAAAGTGAATTCTGATTCTTCAGTTTTTGGCGCTTCAATTTCTGTTTTGCCTTCAAAAGCTGATTTTGTTTCAGCCTTTGGCCCTTCCTGTTTCTGGTAGAATGTTTCTATTTTTTGAGCCGGCTCAGCTACCACAGCATTGGCAGGAGTATTAAATTCTGCTTTTGGCTGTCCGAAATCCTTGTTAGGTTCGTTTCTTACAGGCTCGTTTACAAAGAAACTGAATTCAACAGGTTTTTCCTCTGAAAAAGAGTTGTTGATAGGAGTTCCGGATTGTGGCTCATCTTTTTTATTTTCAAAATCAAATGAGAAAGACTGGATCTCAAGATCATTAGGATCGTCATGCTCTTCATCAATAGAGAATAAGCTGTATTCTTCTTCTCCTTCTTCGTCATTCCTCCAGCTTTGTTCAGGAGCATTTACCGTATCTTCCTCTTTATCAAAGAATTTTATCTCAGTTCTGGGCTGCTCTTCTTCAATAATCATTTTTTTTTCAGCAGACGTCACATTGAACGGAGCGTCATGGTCTTCGTCATCCAGTCTGAAAAGGTTTTTCCCTCCAAAATCATGAGTTGTCTCAGGGGCAGCCTCTCTTTCCTCTCTGGTTTTGAAAGGGGAGTTTTTTGGAGCCTCAAAGCTGTCGTTAAGACTGATTCTGATTTTTTCTGTAGGTCCGGCAAATTTCTTATTGTCATTAGAGAATCCCGTAGCGATAACAAGAACGCTTACTGCATCTCCTAATTCTTCATCAGCACCTACCCCAAAAATGATATCTGCAGTGTTTCCTGCTTCTTTCTGGATATGATCCATGATGATACCGATCTCATCCATGGTAACTTCTTCAGCACCACTTCTGATCAATAACAGCACGTTTTTAGCGCCTGTGATTTTATTATCATTCAATAATGGGGAATCAAGAGCTTTTCTTACTGCTTCCTCGGCTTTATTTTCCCCTGAAGCCGTTCCTGTAGACATCAATGCCGTACCGGAATTCTGAAGCACTGATTTAGCATCTCTAAAGTCAATGTTTACATCAAAGTAACCGGTAATAACTTCTGCCATGCCTTTCGCTGCATTGGTTAAGACCTCATCGGCTTTTGAGAATCCCTGCTTGAATCCAAGGTTCCCGAATTGTTGTCTTAGTTTATCATTGTTGATGACAATCAGTGAGTCAACATTATTTCTTAATTTATCAAGACCGTTTTCTGCCTGTTCCAACCTTCTTTTTCCTTCAAAGCTGAAAGGAACAGTAACAATACCTACGGTTAGAATTCCCATATCTTTTGCCACTTTAGCAATGACAGGAGCAGCTCCGGTACCTGTACCACCACCCATTCCGGCAGTGATAAACACCATTTTGGTGTTTTGTCCCATAGCAGCTTTGATATCTTCAATACTCTCGATGGCAGATTTCTCTCCTACTTCAGGGTCAGCACCAGCTCCAAGACCTTCTGTGATAGAGGTTCCCAACTGAACTTTATTGGCTACCGGGTTATTATCTAAAGTTTGAGCATCTGTATTGCAGATCACGAAATCAACTCCGTGAATTCCTTTCTCGTACATGTGCTTCAGGGCATTGTTTCCACCGCCCCCTACACCGATTACTTTTATAATGGATGAATTTCCTTTTGGCAAATCAAACGAAAATCCTTGTGTACCTATATTTTCCATAACTATACTTTTTACAATTATAATTGATCATTGATTAATGATAACAGATAAGAAATTGATCGTTTATCGATTATCATTCATCGTTTATAATTTACTCTACTTCTTCAAAGAATTTTTTTACTTTTTCCATAAGCGACTGCCCGAAGGTCAATTTCGCTTTTCTGTTCTCCTGTCTTTCATTCTCAACAGCCTGCTGATCCTGGACAGGGGCTGCCTGCTGAGCAGGTTGAGCGGCTTCTGTCTGTACTGCAGCCACTTCTGGTTTTGGCTGCTCAGTAACAGCTTCTACAGCTTCATCAATATTCTGCCTCTTGTCTCTGATCTTCAAACTTTCCATCAGCAATCCGATAGATGTAGCAAATTCAGGGCCTTTAAGATACTGATTTTTATCGTTGGCGATATATTCATTTGCAAAACCGATTCTGCTGTCAAAACCTGTGGTATAATTGGCCAGCTGACGAAGATGCTTTAAGTTTGAACCACCGCCGGTAAGAACAATTCCGGCAATCAATTTTTTCTTTTGTTCAAAAGCACCATAGGCTTTCAGCTCTGTATTAACCATTTCCAACACTTCTTCTACTCTTGCATTGATAATCTGTGCCAGAGTTTTTAAAGAGATTTCCTTATCCGGTCTTCCGTGAAGCCCGGGAATGGTTACAAAAGTACTGTCTTTTTCCAATTCGGGAACAGCCGAACCGAACTTTACCTTCAGCTGCTCTGCATGTTTCTCTATTATGGAGCAGCCTTCTTTGATATCTTCGGTGATAATTCCGCCTCCGTAAGGGATCACACAGGTGTGACGGATGATATTATCTTTAAAGATCGCAATATCGGTTGTACCACCACCAATATCAACAATTGCCACACCGGCTTCTTTTTCTTCTTTTGTAAGAACAGCTTCTGAAGACGCCAATGGCTCTAACGTAAGGGCTTCCATTTCCAGTCCGGCTTCACGAACGCATCTTGCAATGTTTCTGATGCTGCCCATTTGCCCTACGACAACGTGGAAGTTTGCTTCTAAACGCTTTCCATGCATTCCTACCGGTTCCTGAATTTCACCCTCGGAATCCACTTTATATTCTTGAGGAAGTACGTGGATAATTTCTTCTCCGGGAAGCATAACCAGCTTTTTTACCTGATCTTTTAATGCTTCAATGTCATCGTCTGTAATAAATTTATCCGGATGTTCACGCATAATATAATCGGAGTGCTGCAGAGAACGGATGTGTTTTCCTGCAATACCTACCGTAACCTTGCGGATAGGAACTCCGGCACTGGATTGTGCTTCGGATACTGCAGCCTTGATTGAATTAATAGTTTGTGAAATATTATTCACAATCCCTTTATGAACACCAAGACTTTTAGCTTTTCCTACACCGAGAACTTCTATTTTCCCGTGTGCATTCCTTCTCCCGACAATCGCGACTATTTTCGTCGTCCCGATGTCCAGACCTACTGAATACTCTTGATTTTCCATTTTATATCGATTTGATTTTTTTCTACTTTTTTACTTTTTTAAATCTATAAGGATGATCTCCTGTTTGTGTAATAAATGCCTGAAGACTTATTCTATTTTTACTTTTGCCTTAGGCTTGGACTGGGCCTTGACGGGAGGCTTTTTCTCTATTTTTTTTGTTTCTTTTGTATGGGTTTTCGGCTTTGCAGCCTCTTTCGGTTTTACCGGAGTGGAACTTGCTTTTTTTACTTCCGCTGTTTTTGGCTTAGCTTCCGTCCTTTTAGCTGCTGCTACAGGTGCTTTTGCCAGTTCCATTTTTCCTGCCTTTAAAATACTGTCATTTTCTTTAAAATAAGGGTTTAAAGTAGTGACAATCTGATTCTGATATTTTACAGAAACCATACTGTATTTCTGAGGGTCCTGATATACCAGGTATTTTTCAACAAAAGTTTTAAATCCTTTTACTTTAAAATCAATATTATCAAGGTCTCCAATTTCTACTCTATAGTTTCCTTCGCTGGTAAGCAGGCTATAGCTGTCTTTATTTTTTGAGATTCCAATAAAATATTTCTTGCTGAAATCATCTTTGTCAATCTTTTCTACCAGTTCTGCCAGCTTCTGATATTCATCCGGCTGTACATTTCCGGTTACCAGCATACATGGATGCGAATAGGTTCTTGAGATGGGAAATTCGGTTCCTTTTTCGTCCACATAAAAGTCTCTTCCATCTTTATTCAGCCTGAACACTGGTACTCTTTGCTTGATATCCAGATTCAGTTTTCCGTTCAGATTCAGATAAACATTGGCACTGTCCACTGCCGGCAGTGAATTGATCTTTTTTTCTAAAGCAGGAATATTAAGATCACCTACTTTTCCTGATGGATTTTCTTTTTTTACAATTTCCCTGATGTCTTTTTCATCGACAAAATAAACCGGCGTTTTCTCGCTCATCTTTACAGAAATCTTATTGTCCGTAATCTGCTCACGGCTGAATCTCCTCAATGAGAAGCTCAGTAGTAATCCTAAGATAATTACAGTGACAACAATTTTTAATATTCTGTATTTATTTTTCATACATTTTTTGTATTCATGTATTTATGTAAAATGTATTCATGAATACGTAATACATTTATTATTTTTTACAATTTATTTACAACTCGTTTTATTCCATTTTTGAATAACATTGAATGGAAATTCAAAATCATTCCAAGTTTTATATTTGTTATTCTTAAATAATTTAAAAGCTGGAAAAAATGATAATCATTAATCTCCTGAACTGCTTTTATTTCAATTATTACTTTGTTTTCAATTAATAAATCTACTCTGAACGCCTTAAAAATCTTTAACTCCTCATAGTCTATGTCAATATTTTTTTGACGTTCTACATTTAATCCTCTATTTTTTAGTTCATAAACTAAGCATTCTTCATATACATTCTCATAAAGTCCAATTCCAAGGGTACGATGTATTTTCATTCCAGCATCGAAAACAATCTCTGAAATTTCATTTTCTATCATACATTTTGTGTTTTTATTTTAACGCTATGATCGCAAAGCAATCTTCTTATTTTTTCCGTTCGCGAGGGCGTTTCACTCAGCTACGGCTATAATTTTTATATTTCGTTTTTTTATAAAAATCTGTTGTTATTCTCATTTGCTGAGTGAAACGCCTTTGCGAACGATTATATATTTTTCTTCGCGAGCATTGCGTTTATACTCAAATTTTCTCAATCCACTCACAGATAGGATCATACAGGGTATCAATATTTCCTGCGCCTACCGTAAGGAGGATATCAAAATCTTTTTCTTTTATTTTTTTAAAAGCATCAGATAATGTCGATACTTCTTTTTTATCTGATATTATTTTGTCCAGCAGCCAGCTTGAAGTAATTCCCTCAAAATTCTCCTGGAGTTCTCTCGCAGGATAAATATCAAGAAGGATCAGTTCATCTGCTTTGCTTAGGCTTTCTGCAAATCCATCTGCGAAATCTCTTGTTCTGCTGAAAAGGTGGGGCTGGAAGGCTACCAATAGTTTTTTATCAGGATAAAACGTTCTGATTGAACCCATTACAGCATTGATTTCTGTAGGATGATGGGCGTAATCATCAATATAAATTTTACCGTTTTGATAAATATGTTTGGTATATCTTCTTTTAATTCCTTTAAAATTCGAAATTGCTTTTTTCAGCGTATCAAAATCTGCGCCTAAATTATGCAGAATAGCCAGTGCTGCAGTAGCATTTTCGACATTATGGATTCCCGGGATTTCCCAGACAAAATCTTTAATCGTTTCCGTTGGGGTATGGAAGTCAAAATAAATTTTATCATGGTCCATACGCAGGTTGTCTGAATAATAATCTGCAGGCTCATTGACTGCATAGGTTTGATGGCCTCTGCCAATTTCCAGTCCTTTTCTTACAAAAAGCTGCCGATCCTTAGGAACCAAGGCCGCAAACTGTCTGAATCCTTCTTCAATATGACTTTTATCTCCATAAATATCCAAGTGATCTGCATCTGTAGAAGTTACTACCGCCCAGTCCGGGGACAGGTTCAGGAAGCTTCTGTCATATTCATCTGCCTCTACCACAGAATATTGGGACCCGTTAAACAGGAAGTTGGATTTAAAGTTTTCAGAAATTCCTCCCAAAAAGCATGAGAATGGAAGATCTGCCTCTTTGCATAAGTGGGCCACCAACGTGGAAGTTGTTGTTTTACCGTGAGTTCCTGCAATGGCAATACAATCTGTATTTTCTGTAATTAATCCTAAAACCTTCGCTCTCTTCAGAACTTCAAACTGATTTTGGTTGAAATAATCTAGAATTCCAAGTGTTTTAATAGCGGGAGTATAGATTACCAATGTATCTTCTTTCTGAAGGGAAGTTATTCTTTCATCAATAAGGTCTTCAAAAACAATATCGATCCCTTCATTCATCAGGTTCTGAGTAAGCTTTGTATTGGTTTTATCGTAACCCAATACATTTTTTCCGGATGCCTTGAAATAGCGTGCTAATGCACTCATTCCTATGCCTCCGATTCCGACGAAGTAAAAGTTTTGATATGTTTGTAAAATGTTCATTTCTTTGTTTTGTATTGCTGTATTAAAGTCCAATGTATTCATGAGTATTGTTGTCATTAATACATTTTACAATGATACTTTTTACAGTTTATTAAATATTTCGTCTACAATCTCTTTTGCCGCATTTGGCTTGGCAAAATACTTCAGATTGTCGGACATTTCTTTTCTTACATTTTCATTTTCGCAGATTTCTGATAATGTATTCCAGAATTTTTCATGCATTTCAGAATCTTTCACCATTCTGGCTGCGTTTTTTTCAACCAGGTTTATGGCATTCTTGGTTTGATGGTCTTCCGCTGCAAAAGGAAAAGGAACCAAAAGTACCGGTTTTTGTGCTACAGCCAGCTCTGAGATGGCAATAGCTCCGGCTCTGGAAACAATGACATCAGCTGCCGAATAAGCCAGTTCCATGTCTTTGATAAATTCTTTCAAATGAACAGAAGTGGGAAGCTGGAGGCTGGAAGACAATTCGCCGTAATCCAGTTTTCCGGTTTGCCAGATCAATTGATACCCTTTTTCTTTAAGATTTTCAAGGTTTTCTTTCCAGGCATTATTTAACGTTCTGGATCCTAATGAGCCGCCTACCGATAAAATGGTAAGCTTGTCTTTATCTAATCCCATTTTTTCCTTTGCTACCGCTGTTTCCTGCATTCCCGAAACAATAGTTGAGCGGATCGGATTTCCAAGGAACTTTATTTTTTCTGCGGGAAACCCTTCTACTTTTGGATAAGCGGTAAAAACGGCTTTAGCTTTCTTGCTTAAAATCTTGTTGGTTACCCCTGCATGAGCATTCTGTTCCTGGATGAAAATCGGGACACCCATTTTACTTGCTTCATAAAGCGCAGGGCCGCTGGCAAATCCGCCGGTTCCTACGGCAAAATCCGGAGCGAAGTTTTGGATTACTTTTTTAGATTTTGATAAACTCTTCAGAATCTTAAAAGGCAGTCCTAAATTGGATAATAAATTTCCCCTGTCGATTCCTGCGATATCAATTCCCTCAATTTTATATCCCGCCTGCGGAACTTTTTCCATTTCCATTTTCCCGTTGGCTCCGATGAACAAAAACTCTGCATCAGGAAATCTTCTTCTGATCTCATCAGCAATGGCGATGGCCGGGAAGATATGTCCTCCTGTTCCTCCGCCTGATAATACTATTTTTAACTTTTTGTCCATCTTAAGCGATATCGTTTATTTCTGCTATACTTTGTTTTTTGCCCATTCCTTCTTCATCATAAATCTGGATTCTTGAGCTTATATTTAAAATAATGCCTAACTGCAAATAGGTTACCAGCATTGAGGTTCCTCCGTAACTGATCAAAGGCAGCGGCTGCCCTGTTACCGGGATCAGATTCACCGCAACAGCTATATTGACTGAAAGCTGGATAAAGATCATTACTCCAAGACTGAGCACGAGCAACGATCCAAAAAATGCCGGCATTTTACTGGCGATCATCACGATCCTTATCATCATGATCAGATATAAACTGATCAGAAAAGCGGCTCCTATTACCCCATATTCTTCTACGATAACCGCGAAAATAAAGTCGGAGGCAGATTGCGGAAGCATTTGTTTCAAGGCACTTTTCCCCGGACCCATTCCGGTAATTCCGCCATGTACAATGGCTGCTTTGGCCTGCATCACCTGATAATTTTTCGCTTTTACGCTTTCATCATCTACATCTGCTGATTTGGCTTTGCTTGAGGTAAATGTTTCTACACGGCTCATCCATGTATGAACACGGTTTCCGCCAATCATGTTCGTATTCAGGGCTATTAATAAAAATAATACAATGGCTACAAATGATGCGGAGATAAACCCTGCAATGTATTTCCAGTGAAGCTGTCCTATGACAAGAACCACTACGGAAACCATTAAAATCATCAATGCTGTGGACCCGTTATCTTTGGCTACCAATACGAAAACCAGGAGGATAGGTCCGAAAATATACATGATATTCTCTATCGGAAGTCTTTCTCTTGTGATCTTTTTGGTTAAATATCTGCACAGATAGATAATCAACATTAAAAAGGCAAATGATGAGGGCTGGAAAGAGATGGGCGTTCCCGGGATTTTCAGCCATCTGGAAGCACTGGCCCCATCAATGGTCTGTCCTGTAAACATGGTAACTACCAACAGAATAATCATTAGGCCGAGCAGAATACTGCTGAGCTTTCCAATGTATTCATATTTTACGGTTCCTACCAGTCTCATAATACCTAATCCCAAGACTACAAAGAACATATGTTTGATAACGTGACCTGTTGTGGTTCCGTTATTAACAATATATTCGAGATTTGAACTTGCAGAGTATACGGGGAAGATAGAGAAAATGGAGATCACAAGGATGACCATCCAAAGTACTTTATCGCCCTTTAGAAATTCAAATCTGCTTTCTGTGTTCTGTTCGTCCATAGTATTGTATTCATGTACTGATGTAAAATGTATTGATGAAATTGACGATCATTAATACGTTAATACACTATACTTTTTTACCTTTATTTTAATACCTGCTCTTTAAACTGGCGCCCTCTGTCTTCGTAGCTTTTGAACAGGTCAAAGCTTGCGCAGCATGGAGATAATAAGACCGTATCGCCTTTTTTAGCCAATGATTTTGAAATCCTTACAGCTTCTTCCATGCTTGAAGTATCATAAATAAACTCTTTCTTGTCTTTAAAGAAATCTATGATCTTCTTGTTATCTACTCCAAGGCAAACAATTGCCTTCACTTTTCTTTTGACTAAATCTTCAATTTCGGTGTAGTCATTTCCTTTATCCAATCCACCAACAATCCAAACGGTTGGTGTTTTCATACTTTCTAAGGCATAGTAAGTAGCATTTACATTGGTTGCCTTGCTGTCATTGATATATTTTACATCTTCAATTTCGGTAACAAACTCCAATCTGTGCTCCACCGCCTGAAAAGTCATTAATGAATGTCGTATGCTTTCATTGTTGATCTGCAATATCTTACCGGCAATGGATGCCGCTAAGCTGTTGGCTACATTGTGATTTCCCAGCAGAGACAATTCGTCAACTTTCATTGAGAATTGGTCTTTCATTTTTACCACAATTTCATCTTCATTTATATAACCTCCTTCCTGCAGCTTCTCTTTTATTGAGAAAGGAATCATTTTAGCCTTTATTTCAAGCTTTTCAAGAAGATTTTTACTCATTTCATCATCTTTGTTATAGATGAAAAAGTTGTCATTCTCCTGATTTTCAGTAATTCTGAATTTTGCCAAAGCATATTCTTCATAATTGTAGTTGTACTGATCCAGGTGATCCTGAGACAGATTCAGCAACAAAGAGATATAGGGTCTGAAATTCTGAATATCATCCAATTGAAACGAACTTACTTCCAATACATAATATTCATGGTTTTCATCGGCAACCTGCTTAGCAAAGCTGTATCCTATATTTCCTCCTAATCCTACATTTAATCCGTCATTTTTCAGGATATAATAGATCAGGGAAGTTGTTGTTGTTTTCCCGTTACTTCCGGTAATGGCGATAATCTTTGCATCTGTAAATTCAGAAGCAAATTCAATTTCAGAGGAAAGCCTGATTCCTTTTTCATGAATTTTACTGATGATATCCGCCTTTTTCGGAATTCCAGGGCTTTTTACAATCCAGTCAGCATTTAAAATTCTTTCTTCATCGTGGTTTCCGTCTTCAAATTCAATCTCATTATCGGTAAGAAACTGCTTATAGTTATCCTTAATGGCTCCTTTATCTGAAAGAAATACTTCCAGCCCTTTCTTTTTAGCCAAATAAGCAGCTCCGCATCCGCTTTCTCCACCTCCTAAAACAACTATTTTCATATTATTTTTGTATTGATGTATTGATGTATATTGTATTCATGTATCCTGGTGGTAATCATTAATACGTTAATACATTCTTACTTTTTACAATTTATCTCATTTTTAATGTGATCAGACATACAATAGCCAGTATTACCCCGATGATAATCATTCTGTTCACGATTTTACTTTCGTGGAATCCTTCTTTCTGATAATGATGGTGTAATGGTGACATTTTGAACAGTCTGTTATTTTGGGCATATTCCAGCCCATATTTTCTTTTTCTGTATTTGAAAACTACTACCTGAAGCATTACAGACAGGTTTTCAATCAGGAAGATTCCGCATAATACAGGAATCAACAGCTCTTTTCTTAAAATAATGGCCAAAACGGCAATTACTCCTCCAAGCATCAGACTTCCGGTATCTCCCATGAAAACCTGTGCAGGATAGGTATTGTACCAGAAGAATCCGATCACGGCACCTACCATTGCCACGGCAAAAATGGTGGTTTCCCCCATATTGGGAAGGAACATGATATTAAGGTAATCTGCAAAGATGATGTTTCCGGAAAGATAGGCGAAAAGAGCCAGCGTGAGCAGTATAATGGCACTTGTTCCCGCTGCGAGACCGTCAATTCCATCTGTGATATTGGCCCCGTTTGAAACTGCTGTTACAATGAAGATCACGATGGGAATAAAGACAATCCATGCCCACTCGTGGGCATCTTTATCATTCATCCAGAATAAAATTCCACTATAGTCGAACTCATTATTTTTTGCAAAAGGAACGGTAGAAACAGTAATTTTCTCTGTAGGCATAAAATTTTGCTCTACATTGTTTCTGTTCACTACTTTGGCGTCTGCATATTTTCTTTTTACGGTGATGTCAGGGTGGAAATACATTGTAATTCCGACAATCAGCCCTAATCCGACCTGCCCTACAATTTTGAATTTACCGCTTAACCCGTCTTTATTTTTTTTGATTTTCTTTAAGTAATCATCAAGGAAACCGATGGCTCCCATCCAGAACATTGAAACCAGCAGCAGGACAATATACACATTGGTAATCCTTGTAAACAGCAATACCGGGATAATGGTTGCCAGGATAATGATCAACCCTCCCATGGTAGGAGTTCCTTCTTTTTGTTTCTGCCCATCCAATCCAAGATCACGTACCAATTCCCCCATCTGTTTTGTTCTCAGGTAATTGATGACTCTTTTTCCATAGACAAGAGCAATAATCAGCGAGAATAATACAGCCATTCCGGCACGGAAGGAAATGTATTTCAACAATCCTAATCCCGGAACGTGAATTCCATGGTTGGTTAGATATTCGTATAGATAGTATAGCATGTTTCTGTTTTTTATTATTTAAAAATTTAATTTATTTAAAGATTTAAAGATTGGGTTTCTCAATATTTTCACTTAAATACTTAATAAAGTTTGATATGTTTGAAGAAACCTCTCTTGAAAGGATGATAATTTCTTCGGCTTTATTTTCGTCACCTAATTTTAATCTTTTACTCACAATCAGCATGCTTTTCACTTCTGCACAGCTGCCTTCTGCAATTTTTAAATATCTTATAAATTGTCTGTTATTATTATACTCTGAGCCTTCCGCAATATTGTTGCTTATTGAAAAACTCGCTCTTTTTATTTGGTTATTAAATTCAAATTCTTTTGCAAAGCTTGGATTTTGAAGAAACTCATAAACTTTTTGAATAAGATCTAAACTTTGATATATACAGGGAAATTTTCAAAATTCTTCGCCATCATCAAATCTTTAAATCGTTAAATGAGTTTAATCTTTCAATCTATTTAGACATTAATTTCCAAAGCTCATTAATTACTTCTTTGTCATCAAAATGATGTTTTACACCATTAATCTCCTGATACGTTTCGTGGCCTTTTCCGGCAACCAAAACAATATCTTTAGGTTCTGCAAATTTTATCGCCATTTTTATGGCTTCTCGTCTGTCCGGAATTGAAGTGTATTTGCTGAAATTTTGCGGTTCAACGCCTGCTTCAATTTCTTTGATGATCTGCGCGGGATCTTCTGTTCTCGGATTATCTGAAGTGATGATTGCCAGTGTTGATTTTTTAGTGGCAATATTTCCCATTTCAGGTCTTTTGGAGTGATCTCTGTCTCCTCCGCAGCCGAATACGGTGATTAATCTTTCGTTTTTGGTTCTGATATCGTTGATACTGTCCAGAATATTTTCCAAAGCGTCCGGAGTGTGCGCATAATCTACAATAAAGAATATTCCGCCATCTGATTTGAAGGTTTCAAATCTTCCTGAAACTCTTTTTAGCTTGCTGATGGCCTGAAGAATTTCATCCTGCTCAAAACCAAGCTCTTCAGCAATACCAAAGACAAGAAGCAAGTTATATACATTGAATTTCCCGGTAAGTGTCGTCCAAAATTCTTTTCCGTTGAAGTTCAGCAGCATTCCGTTGAAATCCACTTCCAATAATTTTCCGTGATAATCTGCCATAGTTTTCAAAGCATAGGACTTCTTTTTAGCTTTGGTGTTCTGAAGCATGACGTTACCGTTCTTATCATCTACATTGGTGATAGCAACGGCTGTATCTTCTAATTCGTCAAAAAATCTTTTCTTAGTTTTTAAATATTCTCCGAACGTTTTATGATAATCTAAATGATCATGGGTAAGGTTGGTAAAGCCTGCCACTTTGAAGTGTAATCCTTCAATTCTGTTCTGGGCAATTCCGTGCGAGCTTACTTCCATGAAAGCAAATTCACATCCTTTTTCTACCGCTTCAGCCAAAATCCTGTTGATCGTAATCACATCAGGAGTGGTGTGGGTAGCTGGAATAATTTCTTCACCGATTCTGATCTTAACAGTAGAAAGTAAAGCAGCAGGATACCCCAGGTTCTTGAACACGTCAAAAAGAAGGGTGGAAACGGATGTCTTCCCGTTAGTCCCTGTAACTCCTATCAGTTTCAGCTTCTGAGAAGGGTTTCCATAGTAATTGGAAGCAAGATGTCCTAAAGCTTTGGATGAATCTTTTACCTGAACATACGTTACATTTTCTGTCAATGTTTCAGGGAATTCTTCGCAAACGATTGCTGCGGCTCCTTTTTCAACAGCAGATGCAATGAATGAATGGCCATCTACCACAGTTCCTCTCATTGCAATGTAAAGAGAGCCTTCTGTAACCTTTCTGCTGTCAATCACCAATTCAGTAATTTCTCGGCTGTTATCACCTTGAATTTCCAGTACTGGGATTCTGTTTACTAATTCTGTTATAATCATCTTTATCAATAAGGCTTTGCCCTATTTTGGTTTAAATTATCCTTTCGGGATCTTGTTTCTTAATTCTGCAGAGACAAATAAATTCTCTGGTTCTTACTGATTGTTGTGCCTTCCAGCGGAAATTGTTCTTTAATTCTTCCTACTCCTTTATAGTCGACACGGTAGCCTAAGTTTTCCAGTTGCGGGATTACATTTTTACCAATTAATCCTACTACATTAGGCATCTGTTTATCATTTACTGCTACTTTAACGTTAGGTTCAACCATTTTGCTCAGGTTTACCTTTTTGTCTACAAGCATTTCTTTTTCAATATTCTGTGGTGTTTTCAGGAATGTTTTTCCTGCAATTTCTTTAAACACCGGCGCTGAAACGGACCCCCCATAAAATCCTATTGATGTGTTGGGCTCACTGATCATCACATAACAGGTGTATTTCGGTGCGTCTGCCGGATAAAACCCTGCAAATGATGCTCTGTATTTCATTGGACCTGGCAGCCAGTATTCAAATCTTGCGGTTCCGGTTTTCCCTGCCATTTTAAGGTTAGGTGTAAAAATGCTTCGTCCCGTTCCTTTTTCTACTGCTTTTGTTAAGGCGCTGGTCATCATTTTAACCGCTTTTTCTGAGGCCATTTTATTGACCATTACTTCCGGTTTTGCCTGATACATCACTTTACCGTCTTTCAGTATTTTATCTATGAATAAAGGCTTAAGCATTTTCCCTCCATTAGCAACCCCATTGTAGAAGGTTGTCAATTGAAGAAGGTTGATGTTGGAAGAATATCCGTAAGAAATGGAAGCCAGTGTTGCTGCGTTCCATCTTTTATTTTGTGGCGTTACAATTTTCGGTTTTGTAATTCCAGGAAGTTCGATATCCATTTTATCGAATAATTTCCAGCGTTTCAGGTGATCAAGGAAAATCTGTGGCTTTTCTGCATAATATTTTGTGATCAGTTTCGCCGTTCCTACATTACTGGATTTCGCTAAAACATCACTGATATCATAAGTTCCGCCGCCGTGTCCGTCTGAAATTCTTTGTTTGGCATATGTCCACACTCCGTTTCCTACGTTTACGGTTGTATTTTCATCAATGAAACCGTCATCCATTGCTGCTAAGAGCGAAATGGTTTTAAAAGTGGATCCCGGCTCTATATTATCTTTCAGTGCATAGTTGTAGGAATCTTCGTAATCTCCTGATTCTGTTCTTCTTAAGTTCACAAGGGCACGCACTTTTCCGGTTTCAACCTCCATTACAATTACGGTACCATGTTTTGCTTCAAAATGGATCATCTGCTTCTCCAGAGCGGAGTGTGCAATATCCTGAATCCTAAGATCTAAGGTCGTGTAAACATCTTCTCCGTCTACAGGTTCCTGAACTTTCCAGAAGTCGATGGGTTTCCATTGCGAAGAATTGATTCTCTGCTCAAGTCTTTTTCCGTCGGTTCCTGTCAGATATTTTGAGAAAGCTCCCTCCAGTCCTGATCTAAGCTCTCCGTTATCCATACCAATGGTTCCGGCTCCGATTTCTGAGGTAGCGAGTTCTCTTTTATAGTTTCTGTCAACAATAAATCCCCCTTTATTTTTACCTCTTTTGAAGATCGGGAACTTTCGGATTCTGTCGTACTGGTCAAAATCAAGCCCTTTTACCAACGTGTAGTATTGGTTTTTCTTTTTCTTCTGTTCGTCAAACTTCTGTCGGAATTCACTTCTAGGTTTTCCGAACATTTTGCTCAGGGAATCAGTTAATGCTCCGATGTTGTTGGAGTACACCGTATCTTTCATCGTTTTGAAGTCAAGATAGATATCGTATCGCATAACCGTTGTAGCGAGAATAGAACCGTCGGAAGCAAAAAGATTACCTCGTGCCGCCTTTAACGTAGCCTCACGATAGTTTTTATTAATGTAATCATCTTTTATCTCCTGGACATTGGTATTCTGAAGAATGACAATCCTTGCCAGAAACATGACAAACACGCACAAAGCTACCACTGCAAAGAGGTAGCCCCATCGTAACGTTTTCTTACGTTTATTGTCGTATTCATTTTGCTTTTGCATCTGTACTGTCCAGTTTTATTAGCAATTTGTGAGGGTGGTTTTCCAGGGTCATCAATGAATCCCGGGCAACCTCTTTCCCCAGCTGTGATTCCATTTTTACTTTGATCAGCTTACTCTGGGCGTAAGCATTTCGTGATTTATATTCTTCCGTTTCTTCCTTTAGGACGTTTACAACTTTAATTTTTTTATCGACGAGATGGTTGGTATAAATCATGGCCATCATCAATATGAACAACAGGAGAAAATACCTGTAATGTATTTTGATCTCATCACGGTTCAGAAAGTTTCCTTTTATAATATCTATAAAAGTGAGTCTTTTCTGGGGGCGATTTGTTGTTCTTTTTGCCAAAGCTTTTTTATAATTGATTAATGATAAAAGATAATTGATATCGTTTATCACTTATGATTTATCATTTATACCTTTATTCCTGTTCTCATCTTGGCACTTCTTGCTCTTGAGTTCTCTTCGATTTCCTTGTCATCAGGAATGATCGCTTTACTCTTTATCAATTCAAATGCCTTTTTATAATTTCCGTAGATATCTCTTTCCGGCTCTCCCTCGAACATTCCGTTTTTCAGGAATCTCTTTACCAGCCGGTCTTCCAGGGAGTGGTAAGAAATAACTACCAATCTTCCTTCCGGTTTCAAAACATTGAAAGCCTGAATCAGCATTTCTTTCAATACTTCAAGCTCCTGATTCACTTCAATTCTTATGGCCTGAAAAAGCTGAGCATAGAATTTATTAACCTTGTGGGGCGGAATATAGCTGAACAGTTTTTTCAGGTCTTCCGTAGTTTCTATACTTTTTGTTTTTCTGTGATGAACAATTTCCCTCGCCAGCTTTCTTGCTTCTCTTAGTTCTCCATAATGATAGAAAAGATCCGCAAGTTCTCCTTCTTCATATTCATTGATCACTCTTTTGGCATCAAGATTCTGCATCACATTCATTCTCATATCCAAAGGAGCATTGCTTCTTGTTGAGAATCCTCTGTCCGCTTCATCAAACTGATGGGAAGACACTCCTAAGTCTGCCAAAACACCGTCAACCTGTGAAACGCCATACATCAGCAATGAGTTTTCCAGAAATCTGAAATTCTGATTGACCAGGGTAAAACGTGGATCATCAATTGTATTTTTAAGTGCATCCAGATCCTGATCAAAGCTGAACAATCTCCCTTTATCGGAAAGCCTGCTCAGGATTTCTCTTGAATGGCCTCCGCCTCCAAAGGTGCAGTCCACATATATTCCGTCAGGATTCGTCACCAAATCATCAACACTCTGCTTCAACAAAACGGGGTTATGATACATGCTTAATTGTGTTTTTTATTTAATAATAATCAAATTAATTACCGACTACAGTTATTCTTCATCGAAAGAGCCCATCACTTCTTCGGCAAGGCTTGCAAAATCAGCTTCATTGGTTGCAATCACCTTTTCATAGGCGCCTTTATCCCAAATCTCAAAGAGCTCTCCTGCACTGGTGATCACAATATCTTTCTGAAGATTTGCAAAAACCGTCAGATCTTTTGAGATCTGTAACCGCCCGGCGTTGTCCAGCTCTACTGTTTTTACTCCTGCCGTAAACATTCGTATGAAATCAGCATTCTTTTTTATGAACCTGTTCAGTTTATTAATTTTGCCCATCAGCTTGTCCCATGCATTCATAGGATAAACCTCCAGACAGGGTTGGAACACAGATCTTTTGACCACAAAAGCCTTGTCATCGAAGTTTTCCATCTGTTTGATTAAAGATGAAGGAACTTTCAGGCGGCCTTTGTCGTCAATTTTGCACTCATATGTCCCAATGAAATTTTTCATTTGGGACAAATTTATATAATAATTTCCAAAATTTCCCACTTTTTCCCACTTTTTGACTCAATGTTAATAAGTTTTATTAAAGATTGAATTTCAATAATGTAAAATACTGATATAAAGAGACTTGTTAAAAGTGTTATTTAAGCCATAATAAAGCAGTTTCGAAAAAAAAAGTTAAAAAGCAGAATATTATATTATTTTTATCTTAAATTAGGATAATCAAAATTTTTTTGAGGTTTAATTTGTATTTTTGCAGGGCTTTATTAAGGCGTTTTATGATATTTAGTACAAAAAAAGAAAAGAAATATTCCTATGTAGAAGCGGGAGAAGGACATCCATTAGTGCTGTTGCACGGGTTAATGGGTGGTTTGAGTAATTTCGATAAAATGGTAGATTTTTTTTCGGAAAGAGGGTTTAAGGTATATGTACCTCAGTTACCCATCTATGATCTGCCGGTACTCAATACGAATCTTACCACTATCGCAAAATATATTATCAAATTTATAGAAAGTCATATTTCAGGGCCTGTATCTATTGTAGGAAACTCAATGGGAGGTCACGTAGGACTTATTCTGACGTTGGCAAGACCTGATCTGGTAAAGAATCTTGTTCTTACAGGAAGCTCCGGATTGTATGAAAGAACTTTCGGGGACAGCTTTCCAAGAAAAAATGACCGTTCTTATATCAGAAAGAAAACGGAAGAAGTTTTCTATGACCCAAAGATTGCAACAGAGGATCTTGTAGATGAAGTTTTCGGAGTGGTAAATGACAGAATGAAAGGAATAAAAACGGTAATGCTGGCAAGAAGCGCCATTAAACACAATATGCTGAACGATCTTCCGAAGATTGTGACGCCTACCTGTCTGATCTGGGGTAAACAGGATAATGTTACTCCTCCGGAAGTGGCAGAGGATATGCACAAGTTTATTCCTAACTCAGATTTATTCTGGATTGACAAATGTGGCCATGCAGCCATGATGGAAAAGCCAGATGAATTCAATGAAATCCTGTACAACTGGATAAAAGATAAAGTTTAAATACATAACAATGACCATTAAGAGCTTTTCTTAGTGGTTTATTTTTCTAAAATACATTCAAAAATGATTATCAAGACAGCAGAGTTTGTAAAGAGTAGCGGAAAGTGGCAGGAATGTCCTGAACCAAATATTCCCGAATATGCTTTTATCGGAAGGTCAAATGTGGGAAAATCATCACTGATCAACGCCATGATGAATCATAAAGACCTTGCCAAAACATCACAGACCCCGGGAAAGACCCAGCTGATCAATCATTTTCTGGTGAATGAAAACTGGTATCTCACCGATTTACCGGGATATGGCTATGCAAAGGTTTCCAAAGTTCAGCGAAAGGATTTTGAAAAACTGATCACCAATTATATTCTGAACAGGAGAAACCTGGTAAATCTTTTTGTTCTGGTAGATGTAAGACATACTCCGCAGAAAATTGATCTGGAATTTATCCAGTGGTGTGGTGAGAGCGGAATTCCATTCTCAATTGTCTTTACAAAGGCTGACAAACTGAAACCGAATGCTGTTGTCAAAAATGTTGAAGACTATAAAGCCGAACTTCATAAAACATGGGAAGATCTACCAGAGCTGTATATTACCTCGGCAGAAAAGAAAGAGGGAGGAGATCATATTCTGGATTTTATCGAAAAGACCAATGATTTTCTAACGCTTAATAATATAAGTTTCGATGAGTAGCATGGTCTGGAAAATCAAAACTTTTGATGAATTCACTGTTCCTGAATTGTATGCTGTATTGAAAGCCCGTATAGATGTTTTCGTAATTGAACAAAACTGTCCCTATCCTGATCTGGATAATTATGATCAGAAAGCAGTTCATATCTGGGCAGAAGAAAACGGGCAGGTGCTTGCGTACTGCCGTGTTTTTGATAAAGGCATAAAGTATGACGAAACATCCATTGGAAGGGTTCTTACAACCGAACAGGCCAGAGGAAAAAATTTGGGTAAACAGCTGATACAGTATGCCGTAGAAACCATAGAAAATCGTTTTCACACTGCTGAAATCAGAATCTCAGCGCAGGATTATCTTTTGAGATTTTACAGCGGGTTCGGATTTGCAGATACGGGCAGGAAATACCTGGAAGATGATATTCCCCATACGGAAATGATAAGAAAATAAAAGAGGCCGTCCCACAAACTTGTGAAGACGGCCTTTTTATAGAATTCCGGCTTCAGGCCATCAATAAAAACAAAGGATTTCCATTGCTGCCAATACTGCAGCACCTATTACATGATAAAAGATTGAGTTGCAATACGATATTTCAGTCTACTATTATACGGTGACTTAAACCCATAATCTTCATTTTCGCTCTACTTTCTCGCCCGATCGTTTTCATATGATTTACGACATAAAAAATCCTCCGTAAGATTATACGGAGGACTATGTACCCCAGACGGGACTTGAACCCGTACGTCCTTGCGGACACAGGATTTTAAGTCCTGCGTGTCTACCAGTTCCACCACCAGGGCATGATGTGTGGGCGAAAAAAAAGATTCGAACAAATGTTCCAATCTTCTTAATGACTCTGAAAAGAGCTTATTTAGTGCGGATGAAGGGACTCGAACCCCCACGCCTCACGGCACCAGATCCTAAGTCTGGCGTGGCTACCAATTACACCACATCCGCTGGTATTGCCCATCTGTATTTACAGATTCAGGCTGTATTTATTACAAATATAAATTTTTTATTTAAAGAACGTTCTCTATTAAAACAAAAAACCCTCCGTAAGATATTACAGAGGGTCTTGTACCCCAGACGGGACTTGAACCCGTACGTCCTTGCGGACACAGGATTTTAAGTCCTGCGTGTCTACCAGTTCCACCACCAGGGCATGGTGTGGAGCGAAAAACGGGATTCGAACCCGCGACCCCAACCTTGGCAAGGTTGTGCTCTACCAGCTGAGCTATTTTCGCATAGTGCGGATGAAGGGACTCGAACCCCCACGCCTCACGGCACCAGATCCTAAGTCTGGCGTGGCTACCAATTACACCACATCCGCTGGTTTTTTTATATTGTAAGTTTTAAAGAGCTTGCTTCGTTTTTGTGAGTGCAAATATAGGACAATTTCCTTTACTACCAAACTTTTCAGGGAAAAAAATTAAAATTTGTACATTTTTTTTTCATGGCACCTTTTATTACATTTCATTTTCTTACTTTTACATCGTTAATATTTACGATATGGAATTACAAGGAACGGTAAAGAAACTTTTTGATGCTCAAACATTTGCGAGCGGGTTTCAAAAAAGAGAAATGGTTATTTTAACCCAGGAACAGTATCCACAGCCGATAAACATAGAATTTTTATCTGATAAAATCAGTTTATTAGATAACCTTAAAGAAGGGGAAAACGTAAAGGTAGGAATCAATATCAGAGGTAGAGAATGGGTTTCTCCCCAGGGTGAAACCAAATATTTCAACTCTATTACGGGGTGGAGAGTAGAGAAAGTTTCAGAGAATGCATCTGAGCCTACTCAGGCAATGCCTCAGCAGTCGGCATCTCCTGTTTCTAATGAGAATCCGTTTGCCGGAGACGACGATGACGATTTACCTTTTTAATTAGAAAAATAAAGAACAAATATAAATCCTGCTTTTTGAAGTGGGATTTTTTTTCTAAAAATGATCCGATTAGACGAAAACGAAATTTCATTTCCAGACCCTGAGCTGTATGACGGGCATGAGGGAGTGATTGCTTTTGGCGGCGACCTGTCTGTAGAACGTATCTGGTTTGCTTATCAACTGGGTATTTTTCCCTGGTATAACCCTGAAGAGGAAATACTTTGGTGGTGCCCGGATCCAAGATTTGTTCTTATTCCTGAAGAATTAAAGGTTTCGAAATCAATGAGGAAGATATTAAACAGAAATATCTTTACTTTCTCAGAGAACAGGAATTTCAGAGAAGTCATCAGGAATTGTCAGCAGGCAACCCGAAAAGGACAGTCGGGGACGTGGCTTTCTGATGAATTGATGAACTCTTTCATCCAGCTTCATGAATATGGACTGGCCAAAAGCATTGAAGTATGGCAGGATGGAGAACTTGTCGGGGGCTTTTATGGATTACAGATCGGTAACGTTTTCTGTGGTGAAAGCATGTTTGCTAAGGTAAGCAATGCCTCCAAAGCCGGGTTTATCCACTTTGTAGAAAGCAATAAAAATAGCCTAGAGTTAATTGACTGTCAATCACATACAGAACATCTTGAAAGCTTAGGGGCAAAAATGATTCCCAAAAAAGAGTTTCTAAAAATCTTACACGAAAATAATGAACGCAGATAAAGAAAAATGGGTTCTTCTGGCGGTCCTGAGTATTATCTGGGGATCATCCTTTATTTTAATCAAAAAATCTCTGGAGCATTTTAATCCTTTTCAGGTAGGGGCTTTAAGGGTTCTTATTGCCGGAATTATTTTACTTCCTGTTGCCATTTCCAATTACAGACTTTTCCCTAAAAAACATCTCAAGTGGCTAATCCTGGCTGCATTTACCGGAAACTTCATTCCTATGTTTCTGTTCCCGATTGCTGAAACTGAAATAAGCAGCAGCATTGCAGGGATTATCAACTCAATGATGCCTATTTTCGTAATTATTGTAGGTGCTTTGGTATGGAAATTCGAAACAACGAAAAAACAGATTATAGGAACGTTAATAAGCTTTACGGGGGTCTGTATACTGGCCTTTGGAGGAGGTGACGGCGGGGAATTGAAAATGATTCCGATTTTATTGCTGCTACTGGCTACTTTATGCTACGCCCTGAGTACAACAACAGTAAAATCGAAGCTTATGGAAGTTTCGTCTACTGTGCTATCTGCTTTTGTTTTCTCATTTGTCTTATTATTTCCTTCAGTGATAGCATTGACAAGCACGGGGTTCTTTTCGGAGTTCAGTTTTTCGAAAGATAATCTGCTGGGACTTATGTTTGTGAGCCTTTTATCTATTTTCGGAACGGGCCTTGCCATGACGATGAATTACCGTTTACTAAAAGTTTCCAGTCCGCTTTTTGCTTCAACCGTTACTTTGGTAATGCCCATTGTAGCTATTATCTGGGGAATTATAGATGGTGAAAAACTGACTTATTTACAATTTATAGGGGCAGGTGTCATTATCGGCGGGCTCATATTTTTAAGAACAAACCCAAAAAAGTAAAATCATATTATAAATTGAATTATATTTGAATGATTTAACTTATAACTATGAAAAAATTTCTACTTTTGGGGTCTATAGCCCTAACTGCGCTTTCCTGCTCCGATGCTGATGACGCTTCTTTTGACAACAGTGACCCATCTGTTCAAAGTGTGGTTCTTCCTACGAAAATGACGATAGATGGTATTGTAATGAAAATCAATTACAATGGAACTAAAATTATCAGCATGATTAACAATATTAATCAAGGGCAGAGAGTTGAGTTCTCTTATACTGATGATTACGTTACCGGCATTAAAAATTACGAGAATAATAGTCTCGAAAGTGCGGTTGAATATGGATATTCTAACGGACGCATGGCCTCAGCGGTTATTAAAGAGTATTCTACTGCCGGAGCCATACAAAATACGGTTGCATTTACCTATACCTACACAAGCAATACAGAGATCAGTGTAAAAAGGCAGACAAATTCAGGTACCGGCTCTTCAACCATTAACAGCGTGTTTACCTACAGCAATGGAAATATGATAAGCAGCACCGGCTCAGGAACCGGAACAGTAAATGGAAACACGGTTAATTACACAGAAAAAGAGACTTACACTTACACTGATAAGAACTATCCTTTTAAGAATGTAAAAGGTTTTGACAAGATTATATTCAACGGAAATGAGAGCAGTGACGGGGTAAGCATGCTATTTTCGAATATAAAAAACAGCTTAAGTACTTATAAAGGAGAATTTACCTATACTACAGCCGGAGGAGGAACCGCAACCGGAACCACCACTCATAAGTATACGACGACTTTTAATACCGCAGGATATCCGTCTGAAGAAAACAGACAGTCCCTGGATATAAACGGAAACCCCAACAGCAGCGCTCCGGATAAGTTTTTTTACGAATACAACTTTCAATAAAAAAACCTGCATTTCTGCAGGTTTTTTGTTATTTGTTACTTAAATCTAGTTCTTTTTCTTCACTTTACCGGCTTTAACCTTTTTCACTTCGTCTTTAATGAAAGGATATTTTTTCTGCATATCCTTAACCAGAGACGGATCAAGATCTAAAGCTTTCTGAAGTGAATCCATTCCTTTATCCTGGTCTTTCAGATTGAAAAAACAATTGCTCAACTGATAAAACAGTTCAGCCCTGTAATGTTTTTTAATGGCACTGTTCAAAACGGTTACCGCATCTTCATATTCTCCTACCAACATCAAAACTTCTGAATAGGCATACCAGTTGTAGAACCTTGAAGGCTCTGCATCTACCAGCTTTTTAAGACAGGAAAGACTTTCTTCAAACTTTCCGGAATCAATAAACAAAAATGCCAATCTCTTCTGATAATCAAGATTGTTTTCATTCAGCTGTGTGGCTTCTTTGGCATAATGCAGTGCTTCAGACATCCCGCCCATTTCTTCATAAAGATAAGACTGCTCCATCATGGCAAGATAAAACTGAGGATCTTCTCTCAATGATTTCTGGAATGCATTTAAAGCTAAGATAGGCTGTTTTAAGGCCTTGTTGCATAATCCGATCTTATAAAAAGTAAATGCTTTTGTATATTCCAGCTCCAGCATCTCCTCATATGTTTCGATCGCCTTTTGATACTGTCCCAAAGCTTCATAACAGGCTGCTTTATTGGCGTATACTCCCACAGAGTTTGAGTTGATTGCCAGTAAGTAGTCGTAGCCCCTTATTGCTTCATCATAATTTTTTCTGTTGAAATAGAATTGTCCGTATTCAAACCAGGCGGTTTCAGAATAAGGGAATTCATCTAAATATTCATTAAGAAAGGCAATAGCCTCCTCGCTCTTATTGAGATCACTGAAGCACACCATACAGTTTTCCAGCGAATATTCATCCGACGGGTCTTCCTTCAGTGCTTTTCTGTAATGTTTAAGAGCGTTAAAAGGATCTCCGAGATTCACATATTCATCCGCAATAAAGTTGTGGAGAAAGTTTTCTTCTTCCTCTAATGTCAAAGCTTTTTTGCAGATTTCAATGGATTTTCTGGGATTTCCTAAGTTCGAATAATACTTGGCGTAACAAACCAAAAAGTCTGTGTTCTCCATAGAAGCCCCTTTCAGCTCGTCAATAAGTTCTTTCGCCGTATTATACTCTTCCCACTCCAGAAGGATCTCAAGTCTTTTGATCTTAATATCCAACGAATTAGGGTGAAGCTTTAGTCCATAATTAACAGCCATGTCGGCGTAATTAAAATCACCAAGCTCCAAATAATAAACAATGATATCTTCCAACTCTTCAGTATCGAAGTAGAATTCGTCATTGTTTTCCATCATTTCCTCGAACTTTTTTACAAGTTCATTTCCAAAATACTCTTCCAATAGTGTCCTCTTTGTCGGCCTGATGTCTGAATTTGCTTACAAACCTCGGCAAACGTTTAGTTAATAATACATCTGAAACTGATATTCAAATATTTATGCAAAGTTGCAACTTTTTTTTGAATTTTCCATTTCATTAATTTCTATTATAAAAATAGTAAAAAAAGAAAACCAATAAAAGGATTGTGGATAAAAAAACAGAAATTGGGGTTAAATACTTATAGCAAGCTATTTTCCGGCTTGTATCTCGGTCTTCCATACGATGTTGATACTTTTAATATCAGCGTTAGTCCGCCCGGAACTTTTCTTGATTATTTTTAAGAAATAAAAATCTGATTTTAATATGCTCAAATAAAAAAAGAACGGAGCAATTGTCCGTTCTTCGTATATTTTTAGATTAAACTCTTGATTTTAGCAATAATATCATCACCAAGCTTATCGGCTTCTTCCTGAGATTTAGCTTCCGTATAAATTCTGATGATCGGCTCTGTATTGGATTTTCTAAGGTGAACCCAGTTATTTTCAAAGTCTATTTTAACACCGTCTACTGTAGAAACCTCTTCATTCTGATACTCCTGCTCCATTTTGCTTAAGATAGCATCTACATCAATCTCCGGAGTCAGTTCTATTTTCTTTTTACCCATAAAATAGCTTGGGTATCCTGCTCTTAGCTCAGAAACGGTTTTATTTTCTTTGGCTAAATGAGTCAAAAACAATGCAACTCCTACTAAAGAATCTCTTCCGTAATGCAATTCAGGATAGATAATTCCTCCGTTTCCTTCTCCTCCAATTACAGCATTTTTTTCTTTCATCAGCGTAACTACATTTACTTCTCCTACAGCACTTGCAAAGTATTCTGAGTTGTGGGCCCGGGCAACATCTCTCAAAGCGCGGCTTGAAGAAAGGTTGGAAACAGCTGCTCCGTTTTTATGCTTCAGTAAATAATCTGCCACTGCTACCAATGTATATTCTTCACCAAACATTTCCCCTTTTTCATCAATAAGGGCCAATCTGTCTACGTCGGGATCTACCACAACGCCTAAATCTGCATTTTCTTTTTTTACCAATTCGCAGATATCCCCTAAATGTTCTTTCAAAGGTTCAGGGTTATGAGGGAAGTGTCCTGTAGGTTCACAGTATAATTTGATGGTTTCACAGCCTAATTTGTCCAAAAGCATAGGAATAGCAATGCCTCCTGTAGAGTTGACGGCATCCAGCACTACCTTAAAATTCTTCGCTTTAATTGCTTCCACGTCTACCATTGGCAAATCCAGGATCTGCTGAATATGGATATCAAAAGCGTCGTCTCTTGTTTCGTATTTTCCAAGATCATCTACTTCTGCATAATTGAAATCTTCACTTTCAGCCAACGCCAGTACTTCTGCACCGTTTTCACCACTGATGAATTCTCCTTTTTCGTTTAACAGCTTCAGGGCATTCCACTGCTTTGGATTGTGGGAAGCGGTAAGGATAATTCCTCCGTCTGCATTCAGCTCAGGAACCATTACTTCTACCGTAGGGGTTGTAGAAAGTCCTAAGTCTACTACATTGATACCTAATCCCTGTAATGTAGCGGTTACAAGAGAAGAAACCATCTGCCCGGAAATTCTGGCATCTCTGCCGATGATCAGGGTAAGGTCTTTTTTATTTTTGTTATTCTGAAGCCAGGTTCCGAATGCGGAAGCAAATTTTACCACATCCAGCGGTGTTAAGTTATCATTTACTTTTCCCCCAATGGTTCCGCGAATTCCGGAAATAGATTTTATTAATGACATGATGTTTTTACTTTTATTGTTTTCTTTTCCAAATTTTCCGACGCAAAGATACTTAAAAGACCATTCAACTTATAGAACCGGAATCTTTTTTTGGATTTTATCGTAAGTATTTTTTACAACTTTCGGTGGTGCAAAACGATATCCTATATAAATCAGTCCGTACAGGTTATTATTTTCTACCGTCTCTCCGCTTTTCTGATAGGTATAGGTATTAAAGCTTATCCTCCCTCCAAAAAGAAAGCGGTCCGAGTTATATCCGACATGCAGTCCTCCCTCCATCTTCAGGGTTACGAACTGTTCGTTTTCTTTCTTTTCATTTTCCTGCCGGGAACTTGAAAACTGTCCTCCAATTCCCAGAGAAAGGTAAGGAGCAACATTCACCTTATCTCTTATAATCCAATTGTAAAAGTATCCCATATTACCGCCTATTTTATACTGAATCTCTTTGTTTTTTACTTCATTGATTGTATTGGTAAAAAAGCTGATATCATAATCCAGATAGGGAACCCAGCTACCGCTGCTTTTTTTCTGCCATTCGCTGTGGGTATATATACTTTTGGCCGAGAAGTTTTTATTGAGCACATATGACGTTGTTCCTCCAAAGCTCAGCACTTTTAAGTCCGGAAACTGCAAATAAGCATCGGTCTCCTTCCAGTCCGGAATAAAATCTTTCATGTTTTCCAAGTAAAACCCTTTTACCTTTTTATAATAGAGAGTCTGGATAAATCTTTTAGGGAAAAACCTGAAGCTCAGATCCGTATAAGAGCTTTTTCCTTTCAGATCATCCTCATTGTTTCCGGGGATAAATTTGGGTGAGAAGGAAAGCGTGGCACTGATGACGCGGTAGTCAATAGATACGGATGTTTTTGTCTTGTTATTGATGGAAAGCTCCATTTTACTATCGTCTGTACCTTTCTCGGAAATGATATACTTTTCAAGGTTAGTATCAAGATTAAGGCGTATCATCACCTTATCCCTGTAAGATGTAACAAGCGCTGTATCTGTCTGGCATTTAGCATAGAAAATGCCCGATAACAGTGTGAGAACCGTAATTGTGTTTTTTAGAGTCAAAATAAATATATTTTCAAACAATGAAAATACATTTATTTTTTTGATATTCCGGTTAAGCCCTGTTTAAGAACATCCGCAGTCTTTATCGCAGTTTGTTCTTTTGGAGCTGAATTTCTTGGGTGCGAAATTCTTTTTAAGCACTTTAAATAAAGAGTAGCAGGCGAATGCTACTATTAATGCAATAAGTACGTATTGAATAATTAATGATGAATCCATTACTTTAAAATCTGATATACTATCATCGACACAAAATATGCCAAACCTGTCATCATGACTACCTGAAAGCCGGTCCATTTCCAGCTTTTGGTTTCTCTGTAGACTACTGCAAGTGTAGAAACACACTGCATTGCAAATGCATAGAAAAGAAGAACTGAAATTCCTGTTGCAAAACTGAAGACTTTTTCTCCGTTGGGTTTTACATCTCTTCTCATTTTATCAATTACTTTTACTTCAGGAGCATCGTCTTCCAGACTGTAAAGTGTAGACATGGTTCCTACAAAAACTTCTCTTGCAACGAAGCTGGTAAGGATTCCTACGCCCATTTTCCAGTCGTAGCCAAGGGGCGCTATTACAGGTTCTATTCCTTTACCCATTTTTGCAAGATAAGAATGATCAAGGTGAACATCTGCAGCTACCCATTCATTGTTTTTCCGGCTTGGTCCAAAATAGCTCAGGAACCAGATGATGATGCTTACAATAAAAATGATTTTTCCGGCTCCGGTAATAAACTCCCACACTTTTCCAAGAACCATTTTAAAGTCATATCCAAAAAGTGGTTTTTTATAGGCAGGAAGGTCCATTACAAGGTACGTTTTTCCTTTACTTTTAATAAATCTTTTAAGGATGGCAGCGGAGAATAAGGCAACTAAGAAGCCCAGAAGGTACATTCCCATCAATACCAGTGCTTTATATTTTATTCCTAAAAATGTTCCTTCCGAAATAATCAGTCCGATGATAATACTGTAAACAGGAAGTCTCGCAGAACATGTCATAAATGGGGTTACCAATATGGTCAGCAGTCTTTCTTTTACGTTTTCAATGTTTCTTGTAGAGATCACCGCCGGAATGGCACAGGCAGTTCCAGACACCAGCGGAACGATACTTTTACCGTTCAGTCCGAACGGGCGGAGCAGTCTGTCCATCAGAAATACCACTCTTGCCATATACCCTGAATCTTCCAACAGGTAAAGGAAATATAAAAGAATCCCGATTTGTGGTGCAAAAACCACGATTCCCCCAATTCCGGGAACAATCCCGTTTGAAATCAGCGAATTAACAGGGCCTGCAGGGAGGTGCTCGCTTGTAAATGCAGCCAGCCATGAGAATGTTTCCTCAATCCAGCTCATCGGATATTCTGCAAGGAAGAAAACACTTTGGAAAATAATCAACAAAATGGCTAAAAAGACTACATATCCCCAGAATTTATGAACTAAAACTTTATCGAGTTTTTCGGTAAGCAATTCTTTGAACTGGGCTTTTTTAGAAATAACATCGGCCAGTATTTTGTCTACGTTCTGATATCTTCTAACGGTTTCCTGAACCTGTAATCTTTTCGGAACCAGGCTTTTATTATCAGGTTCATTGAGCTGTTCCATTACGGATCCTATTCTTCCCAGATCTGTTCCTAATGAAAGGCTCATCCAGGCTTTATATTCGTTATCGAAACCTTTATGTGCTGCCAGCTTCTGAATAAAATCTCTGTGTTCGTGCGGTGTTTCAAATGAAACTTTATCTGTTTTTACAAATTCATTGTTATAAACAGCGTCTCTTACTGCATCAATTCCGATCTGCTCTTTGGCATTGGTCTGAATAATTCGAATGCCTAATGCTTCGGAAAACTTTTGAATATCTATGGTAATTCCTCTTCTTTCTGCCTGATCAATCTGATTGACAATCAAAATCATAGGGATTCCAAGGTCCTGGATCTGCTGAAACAGCAGCAGTCCTCTTTTTAAGCTTAATGCTTCAAGAATGTAAACAACTCCTGCGTAGTTTTTCTGCTCGTCAATAAGATATTTGGAAAAAATAGCTTCATCTTCTGAACTGGGATATACGCTGTAAGAACCCGGAAGGTCGATAACCTCCACTTCTTCGTTTTTATAAACATAGTTCCCCGAATGGCTTGCAACGGTAACGCCGGCATAGTTTCCGGTCTTTTGCTTTTTGTTACAAAGTGTATTGAAAACCGTTGACTTTCCTACATTAGGATTCCCGACTAAAAGGATCTGTTTTTTCTTGTTTTCCTGCATTAATTCAATTCTTCAACAATGATGTAATCTCCTTCTTCCTCACGAAGAGCAATGCGGCTTTTTTCTGCTCCAAACTCCACATACATAGGTCCCTTGAATGGAGCCTGATACAAAATTCTGAAAACGGTCTCCGGAAGAAGTCCCATTTCAATAATTTTATTGGGCATTTTAAGATGGTCATTATCATACCCCAATATCTTCCCTGTTTTATTTTTAGGGAATCCACTTAATTTATGTAATCCTTTCTCTTTCAAAGCCTAATTTTTAGTCCTGCAAATATACGCTATTTAAATTTAATCTAAATAACGTTTTGGGATAAAAGAAATCAACCCAAACACATTGCTGTATCCGGGTTGATTCAAAATATAATTTAGTTGATATGAATGCTTATTTTTTCTTCTTGTCAGAAGGCTGTTCTTTTTCGATGGGATTGTCGTTAGCATTGTAAAAATCCTTATACTGCTTTTCCTGTTTTCTCATCATATCTCCTACCGTCCCATCCATTCCAGGGATGGTTTTAGACATCATTTCTTGTGTCATCATGGGTCTCCCAGAAGAAAACGGATCTTTTTTAAAATCATTAAATGTTTTTTCAAATTTTTCTCTCGATAATTCGTTTACTTTTCCTCCTGAAGCGTGCATTAAATTTTCAATGTAAGAGAATTCCGTATACTCTTTCACTTTTTTATTTCCCTGCAATACCCATGAGTAGTTTTTATCAGCATCTTCAATTTTTACAATTAAACCAGGAAGCCCATAAAACTTATAAGGTCCGTCCTGAAATGGAATATCTGTACTAAACCAAGCAGTCCAAGTTCTTCCTCCAAAATCAGTTGTTGCCTTTTGCGCGTTATATTCTCCTATTTTTTGTTTATCAGCTAAGATATTCCAGTTGAATTTTAATTCTTCACTGTAACCAATATTAGTTGGAGTAAATCCGTTAGCTATCTTATCCACATATTGTACCTTCATACTTGGGTATGACTTATATATCCTGGATGAAATTTTTGGTGTTTTCAGAGATTTTGAAAAGTCTCTCATCATTCCTGATTTCTTAATTGCTTCCATTTCAATTTTCATGATAGAATCTTGAGCAATCACTGTATAATCCTGGTATATCGATCTGTTCTTATCTGTGATATCTAAAATAGTCACTACTTTATCCAGTTTTACTGAATCTTTCTTCGGTTTAAAAGTCAGTTCATAAAAGAAACGGTTAGCAGTTTCTTTTGACTCCTGAGCTCCGGCAAAAGCAAAAAGAGCAATAAGAAATACGGAGAATAACTTTTTCATTGTAGTAAGTTTATATAATTAGTAATCATATCACTTCCTTTGTTACAATTTTTTTGAAATTTTATTTTCTGATAAAAATATTCTTGTATTCCAAATAGCTGATGATTAAAAAATTATGATTCTCTTAAAACAGTTTCTTTTTTAAAAAGCTTACCTTTAAGTTTCTAAAAAACAAAATATTATGGACACCTTATCTCAATTAAAATCCGAACTGGAAGGGGAATTTCAAACCACAAAAAAATTTATTGAACTTTTTCCTGAAGGGAAAAATGATTTTGCTCCCCATGAAAAAAGTATGAAAATGATGCCTCTTGCGACTCACCTTGTCGAAGTTTTTGAATGGCCTAACACGATTTTGAAAACTTCTGAACTGGATTTTGCCAAAGGAGACTACAAACCAACCACTCTTTCTACAAGAGATGATCTCATGAAAAAACTGGAGGAAGATTATCAGTCGGCAAAAGCCGCCTTGGAAAACAGTACAGAAGATGACCTGAACCCCAGCTGGACGATTAAAAATGACGGCCATGAACTGGCAAACTGGAGCAAATACGGAGCAATCCGGCATGCCTTAAACCAGATCACTCATCACAGGGCTCAGCTGGGCGTATATTACAGACTCAACAATATTCCTTTGCCGGGAAGCTATGGGCCTTCAGCAGACCAGCAAAGTTTTTAATTGTAATACATCCATATATCCACAACAAAAAACCAATCCGGCCGGATTGGTTTTTTGTTTTATTTAAAGTTGAATTTTACAGTAAACATGACCTGGCTGGGACGGAGCTGAATTCTTGTGTAAGAAATACTCTGTGCATTAATATCATACGTTTCAAAAACTTTTTTGTTTGCGATATTCATCCATTTCAATTCAAAATCTATCTTCTTCTTTGCCCAGCTGAACTGATAAGATAAATCATAGAATCCATTATTATACTTCTGAGTTCCGGCACTACTATTTACCTGATCCCAATTAAATCCGATGGTATGATTTTCCATTGGATAGAAGAATACTCCTAAGTTATGATTAAATCCATTTCTTGAGTTTTCATTATTCAATTCTGGCGTTGCACTTGTATTGGTTTGTTTTGTTCTGGAAATAGTAAAATTATAATCAACACTCATCCAACTGAAATAGGTATTATTGAATTTAAACCCTACAGACTGAGAATTGTTTTTGCTTTCGTATGATTTATCATTCTGGTAGGCATCTGATATTGAAGTATTGTTACTATAGCTTAATGAAGCATTTGTTTTAAATTTCGGGAAATACTTTCCTGCTTCTCCACTAAATCCATTATTTTTTGTGTGATTATCCTGCTCCAGATATTTCACAGTTGTATATCCTGCTTCATTTCTTACCGGAGAAGAAATAAGGTTTCTTTTAACATCGGATAATCTGTAATTAAGATTAAAGAACAAATTGTTCAAAGGATTTCTGTATTCTATTCTTGTTCCTCCGGATTTTGTATTGTTTTGAGGAATTGGGTTAGCAGCATCCATTGCATTTATACCATTGGGTGACGTCATTAAAAATCCTGAATAGGCTGTGTTTACTTCACCAAAATTATTACTGATATTTCCTGTTAGTGAAGCTTTCCAGAACGAAGCAAAGGAATACTGTGCAAAGATATTAGGTTCAAAGGTTACTTTATTTACCGATTTTGAAACAAATCTTAATGGATCTTCAGCTTTAATATTGTTTGAATTTACGGGAAAATTGGCATATACCATCCATGATTCATTTTTATAATTTACACCTAAACTCCCATATGGTGTTGCTGTAGTATATTTCAAATCATTATTATATGCTTCATTGGGTCTTTCAAAGTTATCATTCTCTAAGTTTGTAAGATCTGTCGTAAGATTTGTCATTTTAAAATTAAATCCAACTTCCGGAGTAAAGGTCCATCCTTTAGCTGAAAATCCTAAGTTGGCAGAATGATTGGCTTCGAAAGTTTTAAGTCTCATATTTTGTCTTACAATATCTGTAAGGTCTGCAGCAGCAAATCCCGGAATCTGTAAGTAAGATGCAGGTGAAACCTCCAACGTCTGTTTATCGGTCTGATAATTAATATAAGACTGAACATTAACCATTTTCTCTTTCCATGGAATAATGGTACTCAAAGAGTTTTGAAATGAAGTGGTTGGAGATTCTATTGCCTCCTCGCCATGCCTGCTGCTGCTTCCATCTGTCCGGTCTGCAACGGCTCTGTCTGCATTCCAATACTGCGAAAAGCTTGTTGTATTTTTAAAAAACCCTTTCTTCGCGTTTTTAGTAAATATCAATTCTCCTTTTGCTTTATCTGTATAGAAATTATTGAAAATATTCTGAGTAACTCTTGAAGCAAGCTGGTTAGATGTTGCAAAATAATCGGTTTGGCTATAAGATTCTCTGTCTACAGCATTGTTGGTATAATTTGCGTTAGCTTTAAGCTCCCATTCTTTTTTCTTATCAATATTGGTAAGATAATTTGCTGACAGATAATGAACACTGTTCATCAAATATCTTTTTACCGGAAGATCAGGCACGGATGCATTCTCTACACTCAGCCAGTTATTTTGAGAAATATTACTTCTTCTTCCTTCCCATGAACTTCCGAAAGCCAGAATATTTCCCTCATTTTCTACCTGTTCACCCATGTTATTGGTTTTATAGTTGACTACCCATTGGCTTTTCTGTCCGAAAAACATGGGAGTCAGTTTTACATTCCAAAGCCATGGATCGCCGAAGCCTGTTCCTACTTCTCCTCTACCCGTCATAGTTACGGAGTTCTTAAGCTTGATATTGATGGCTGCCTGATCTGAAGGTACTTTGTCCTGAAGGATTTTTACCGGCTGGTGGTTTTCCAATACTTCTACTTTCTGTACAGCATCTTTCGGAAGAGAGTTATTGATAGTTCCATAACCGCCTTCCATCAGATCTTTTCCGTTGACATAAAATTTATTGATGGCATTTCCCTGATAAAGGATTGTTCCGTCGGTATTCACTTCGATTCCGGGAATCTTTTTCATAACATCCGCCAGGGTTCTGTCATTTTTGCTGTTGAAAGCTTTAAGGTCGTAAGAGATGGTATCACCTCTTGCGGTAATCATTTTTGTTTTCAGCTGTACTTCTTTGATTTCTGTTGCTTCAGACTGCATTTTGAAATTCAGGTTCTGATCGCTGTTGCTGATCTGCTTTGTAAGAGGTTTCTGATTAAATGCTTTCACTTTAAGATCCACATTGGATTCAGCAGAAGTGAAGGTTACTTTATATTCTCCTTTGGAATTGGTAATACCATAAGCCAGAATAGCATCTTTACCGGGTTCTTCTATGGTAACACTGGCACTTGGTATCGCTACCCCGTCATCATCAGTGATCTTTCCTGAAACCGTTTTCTGTGCAAAAGTAAGTACCGTAAAAAAAAGCATCAGAAATAAAGAAATATTTTTTTTCATACAATTATTTGCTTAATTAGTTAATCATTATAGTTTTTTGTTACACTTTCTATAAAGATGAATTTTATAAATGAAAGTTAAATCACTATCACTACAAATGTAGTTATATTAACATTTTGACTTCCGGATAAAAGTATGTTTATTCTTGGTTAATTCTACTACTTATTATTTTTATATTTTGGTTTATGAATGATTAAAAATACAAGTATTATTATTTTTGGAAATTCCGGAATAAATCTGAAAAATATTTTGATTTATTGAGCATGTAAAGAACATTTTTTCAGCATAAGGAGTATGTTCGATCTGTTCATTGAAACCAGATAGTAAAATCTGATTTGAATCATAGATTAAAAAAAAATTAAACGCTGTTTACATAAATATATATTTAATAATTTTGTAACATAAAATTTACAAAATGGGAATTATTTTAAAGCCTATAGATGTTGTAGATGACATTTCGAAAGAAGATTTCTACGAAAAATATCTGAAGCCAAGAAGGCCCGTTGTCATCAAGAATATGGCAAAAAAATGGCCCGCTTATCAAAAATGGACGATGGAGTATATGAAGGAGGTTGTAGGAGATGTGGAAGTCCCGCTCTATGACAGCTCAAAAGCAGATCCTTCTGCTCCCATTAATGCAGCGGCAGCAAAAATGAAGTTTGGAGATTATATAGATCTTATACAGCGGGAGCCTACTGACCTTAGAATTTTTCTTTTCGATCCTATAAAATTCGCTCCGAAACTGCTGGAAGATTATATTTCTCCCAAAGAATTAATGGGAGGCTTCCTTGACAAGTACCCGAATATGTTCTTTGGCGGAAAAGGATCGGTAACATTTCTTCATTTTGATATTGATATGGCTCATATTTTCCATACGCATTTCAACGGAAGAAAACATATCCTTCTTTTTGATTATAAATGGAAAGAAAGACTTTATCAGATTCCGTATGCAACCTATGCCCTGGAAGATTATGATATCGAAAACCCTGATTTCACAAAATTCCCGGCACTGGATGGTGTAGAAGGAATTGAATGCTACCTGGAGCATGGAGATACGTTGTTTATGCCTACAGGCTGGTGGCACTGGATGAAATACCTTGACGGAAGTTTCTCTATTTCTTTAAGAGCATGGGACAAATCATGGGCCGTAAAAGCACACTCATTATGGAATCTTACGGTACAGCGTAAATTTGACGACATCATGAAGTCTAATTTCAAAAAGAAATACATGGACTGGAAGGAGAAAATGGCGGTTAAAAGAGCAGAGATGGCCTTGAAGAGAGGCTTACCAAAATAATAAAAAGACGTTTCGTCGGAAACGTCTTTTTAATTCTATTATAAAAAATGCTATTTCTTAATCATTTTATAGCCTTTTTCAGTCTCTTTATCTTTGACTTTTATTATATAATTTCCTGATGCCAGATCACTTACATTTACACTTCCGTTTTCTGCATTCATGATTTCTTTTTTCACTAGTTTTCCGTTAAGATCATAAATGTTGATTTCAGATATCTTCGTTTTATTTTTGATGTATAAGATATCTTTTGCCGGATTTGGATAGATGGATGCACGGCTGTTATCCGCCTTTACATCAGAAACCGATAGACTGTTTGCTGAAATCTGGAAATCGTCTATCCCAATAAACCAGATATCTTCTGTAGTGGAATAAAAGGCAATATAAATTGTCTGCCCTACATACGGAGTTAGATCATAAGTATACTGATTCCATGAAGTAGGAGGTTTTACTGCAGCAGCAAGCGTATTGGTAAGACCTGCAATAGTAGGAGTTGTTGTTGATACTTTTATATCCACCGTTTCAGCAAGCCCGGACCCTCTGTTTCTTGCCCAGAAAGTAAGCTTATCTGATACCCCTGCAGTGACTACTATAGCAGGGCTGATCACATAATCATCATGGGCAGTACTGCCATATTCCAATCCCAGGAAATGGGTTCCTGAATGAGGAGCATTGAATGAAGAGTCATAGGAACTAAAGGTTTCCCAGGTCCCGGGATCTCCTCCATTAATTATCGTCCAATCGGCGGGCATTGTTGCCGAATCAAAACTTTGAGAATATTGTGCCAGCATGCCTATCGGCACAAAGCATAGTAATGTTACGAATCGATAAATTTGTTTCATAGTGTTTTATTTTGACACTAATTTAATAAAAAACAAAGATATTGATTAGCAAATCGACATTAAAAAACAAAAATAATCAGACTTTTTATGAAAAATCTCTACAACACCCTATAAACAGGATATTGTCTGAAAGTCTTTTCTTCAAAGTAAGGCGAATGCCTGTAGATCCAATCCAATTGTGCCTCTCCGTCTTCGGACAGCTTTTTATCGGATGTTTTGGCTGCTTCAAAGGCCTCTTTCAGCTTTTTATCTTTTTTCAGCAGTTCAGCAGCGGTATCTTCGAAAATATAAGCGGAATAGTATTCTTTCTGCGCTAAAATCCCATCAAAGAAATTCCAGTTGAAAAACGAGTCTAATGCCTCAGGCTCAAGGGTTTCTATAATATATTTTACACCAGGCTGACTGGTGGAAACCAGATAATCTCCTTCTGAAAATAGCATATCCTTTTTTGATGTATCAACTGTTGTTTCAAAATGCAGATAATGTCCTTCGTAAGGATTTTTAACGGTTTTAAAATCTTTAATTTTATAAGATTCGACTGCCAAAGCGCTGTCTTTCTGAATCGGTTTCATCTGAATGTTATTCCTTTTAAATTCTTCAATCACGCGATATTGAGATCGCGGGATCACATAATACTTCGGAATGGTAATATATCCTGTGGGTACTGCAGTAGTAAAAAGTTTTATATTTTTTGTAAAAGGCTTGTTCCGGTCATAATACAGTCTTGGCTTTCCCGAAACTTCACTGGGTTTGTATTTTCCTTCATAGCCTTTAAAATCCCTGGTGGAGAATTTTGTAGAATCTATTTTCCAGCGGATACCATATTGTTTTCCTGCCTGATATTGTTTTAAATTTTCAATGCGAAGCTGCTTTATTTTCTGATAGTCCTTATCTAAATTCTGCAGGTTGACCAGCATATATTTGTAAGTGGCATCCACTCTTTTATCATAAGGTTTCAGCATATGGGTTTCGGGAACTGTTCCTAAAGAATTGAACAAAGAAGTATATCCTGTAGAATATCTCGGTGAGTCTTCAAATGAGGTAAATCCTACTTCGGGAACATCTCCGTGAATATTCACATAGGGAGTACTTTCATACCCCAGTTTCTTCATGTCCTCAAGATTTTTAGCCTGATAATCATTATAGAAATAGGCTCCGAGCGTATTTCCCAAACGTTCTTTAAAGGTAGAAATATAAGTAAATGTATATTGATAATCCGCTCCGTTGCTGACATGGTTATCAATAAAAACATCAGGTTTCAGCCACTGATAGATTTCCTGGAAACTTCTGGCATTTTTAGAATCTGCTTTAATGAAATCCCTGTTCAGGTCATAATTCCTTGCATTTCCTCTGAAACCATACTGTTCCGGACCATTTTGATTGGCTCTGGAATAGGAGCCTCTGTTCAGCATTCCACTTATATTATAAGCAGAAATAGCGGCAATGATAAAATTCTGCGGAGTTTTGATTTTCTTGGCAGCAAGATCTCTCATCAGCATCATCGTAGCATCTATTCCGTCCGGCTCTCCGGGATGAATTCCGTTATTGACAAAGAGAACGGCTTTGTCTTCTCTTACTTTTTCCAGATCTTTTTCAGGAAAAGGGTTATAAACTACCACATAAATGGGTTTCCCATTGTCATCTTCTCCTTTTTTAAGGTATTGAATCGTGTTGAAATTTTTAGCCAGATCCTGATAGTAGCTGTTCATTTCATCGTAGGTAGCCGTCTGGTTTCCATTTCCTTTTTCAAAAGGAGTCTGAAATGATTTCTGTGCAAAAAATAAGGTAGAGCTTAGGGTGATTACAAGATATTTCAGTTTCATTGAAGTCATATTTTCAGACTTTAAAAGTAGTTATCTTTTGTGAGAAATGGGAGTGTGTTTGCAGTCAAAATTGCAAAAGGTCGAAAAGGTAACATTGTTTTGCAGATAGAAACCTAACAGGTTTTGAAAACCTGTTAGGTTTTTTTGTGAAAAATTTGAAAATTTTATTTATATGCGTTTAATTCCGGCCTTGCTCTTTTGGATATAAAGAAGGAAGCGGATCGCTTTGCCAGAATTCTTTAGTATCAATATCCATGATGGATAAAGATCCGGTATAGGCTGCTCCGGTATCCATATTCCAGATATTGGCTTTGTTGGCCGGAACCGTAGCTCCAATATTAAGGGTTGGAGTATGGCCAATATATATTTCATTGTATAAAAGCAGTCTTTTAGGATAAAACTCCGAGTTCTTTTTCAGTTTTGTATCCATTGCCACAGCCGTTTCCCAGAGGGTTCTGTCCCACCGGTAGTTACTGGAATAGACTTCTCTTTCCGGGCCGTGCATGGAAGCGTATCCGGCATGAATAAACAACCGGTTCTGATCATCAATATGATAGTTTTTCATCCTTTGAAAGAATTCCAGGTGAAGATCCAGATCTTCCGGGAGATAATCTTTATAACTCCCGACAGTACTCTTTCCTCCGTTGAAAAGCCATACATCAGGGCTTAGGCCCAATGCCAGCCAGTCTTCACACCAGGCATCATGATTTCCTTTGATGAAAATACATTCCTGCTTTTCGGAAAGTTCGATTAAGAACTTTATAATTTGGGAAGATTCGCTCCATCCGTCTACATAATCTCCAAGGAAGATCAGCCGATCATTTTCTGTTGCAGCTGCTCTTTCAAGAACCTGTTGTAGCTTTAAATCCTCCGTGAATGTCTCCTATTACTAATGTTCTGCTCATTTACTTCGAAATATATTTTGCATCTACGAAATCCGTCAGCCATACTCCATTTGCAGACTGGTAGAAAGATAATCCATCCTGATGCATTGTTCCGGTTCTGATGGTAAGAATCACAGGCTTCCCGTGTCTCATTCCTACCTTTGCAGCGGTCTCTTTATCAGCACTTAAGTGTACATGCTGGCGGGTTCTTTTTTCAATTCCTTTTTCTAAAATAGAATTGATATTGGTTTCTGCTGTTCCGTGGTAAAGAAAATCAGGCGGCTGTTTTGTTTCCAACGCCAGATCGATATCAATAGAATGCCCCTGACTGGCCCTGATCATTGTTTTATCTTCGTTAAAAGCAAAACGCTTCTTGTTATTAGTTTCTACCACTTCATCTAATTCTTCAGGCGTAAAATATATTCTTTTTTTGACTGCTTTCGCTCTCAGCTCTTCTATATCTGCCCAACCGTTTTCATCCAGCTTCAGTTCTATACTTTCCGGTTGATGACGTAAGATCAGGCTTAAAAATTTACTTATTTTTTTCTTTTCTATTTCGTTCATGGTTTGTGTTTTAACTCTTTAATTTTTGGTGCAGTTTCTCACACAATGCTTCAATATCATCCTTTCTTACCAGTTCCGAAATCCATTCCTGTGGAATATTTTCATATCCATAATAAATTCCGGCAATACCTCCGGTGATGGCTCCTGTGGTGTCGGTATCTTCTCCCAGATTGACGGCTTTTAAAACCGCTTCAGAGTAGCTTTCAGAGTTTAAAAAGCACCACAGAGAGGCTTCGAGGCTGTGCAGGACATATCCGCCACTCCTGATTTCATCTTCAGGATAGCCGGAAATACCATTTTTTAGAACTCTATCAAAAAGCTCAATTTCATTTGGGTTAAACCCTTGCTTTTCTGCATATTCCAACGCAACTTCCTGAGTATGTTCATAGGCCTCTTTTTTGTTCTTTCCTTTCAACAATTGAATGGCAAAAATAACATAGATGAAACAGGCAAAAACAGAACGGAAATGACCATGAGTTATTGCTGAAACTTCTTTTACTGTAAGATAAAGTTTCTGAATATCATTTTCTTTTTCAAGATAAAAAGCAAGGGGAAGAATCCTCATTAAAGAACCATTCCCGTTGTCTTCTTCAAAAATATTTCCTGAAAATCGGGCACTTTCCCCTTTCATTAATCTCGCCAGAGAATGTCTTGTCGTTCCTCCGATATCGAAAAGCCTTCCATGGGCAGTCCAGTGGCCATATTTGTTCCACTTTACGAAGCTTTGTCCAATTTTTTCCAGATCGTAGCCCTTGGTAAGCTCTTCGGCTAAACAAAGTGTAAGAGAACTGTCATCACTCCACGTTCCTTTGGGTTGATTCCAGGACATGTATTCCAGCATTTTTGTGACCGGATTTCTTTTCAGGTCTTCTCTTTTTTTAAATTCCACCGGAACTCCAAGAGCATCTCCAATACAAACGCCCATAATTCCTGCTTTCACTTTATTTTCCATCAGGCAAGGTTGACCAGTTTATCAAATAATAATTTCATTCCCTGGGTGGCGGTTTCTTTCATCACTACCGCTCTTTGTCCGTAGCCAAATCCTGTTTCATTAGGGTTGATGACGATTAAAAGACAATCGTCTTTGATATCATGAATCAATCCGGCTGCCGGATACACCTGCAAAGAAGTTCCGATTACCAGCAGGATATCTGCCTCTCTTATAATTTCTCTTGCGCTCTGATATAAAGGAACATCTTCTCCGAACCAAATGATAAAAGGCCTTAATTGTGCCCCGTCTTCTGCTTTGTCTCCGATATTGATATCTTCTTTTTGTTCATAAACCAGGCTTTTATTATTACAAGAACATGACTTGAACAGCTCTCCATGGATGTGAAGAATGTTGGTAGACCCTGCTCTTTCATGAAGATCATCGATATTCTGGGTAATAATCTGAACATCGAAATATTTTTCCAGCTCAGCCAATAATTGGTGAGCTTCGTTCGGCTGTACCTCATGAAGCTGACGTCTTCTCTGGTTGTAAAATTCAAGGACCAAAGCCCTGTCTTTTCTCCATCCTTCCGGACTTGCCACATCTGTTACATTATGATTTTCCCAGAGACCGTCTCCGTCTCTGAAGGTTTTTATTCCGCTTTCGGCACTTATTCCGGCGCCGCTTAATATGGTTAGTTTTTTCATGGGCTTATTCTAATAATTTGTTGTAAATCATTTCATTTTCATCATCAAAACAGACAAAAATAACCTTCTCAATGATATCCGACTTAAAATTTCTTACCTCATCTACTGCAATTTTTCCTGCCAGCTCTTTTGGAAATTTATATACACCTGTACTGATATTAGGAAAAGCAATAGTCTTAGCACCAAGGCTTTCTGCTAGTTGTAAAGAATTGCGATAACAGTTTGCCAGAAGTTTTGATTCTTTTTCCTCATTTCCATTCCAAACCGGACCTACCGTATGAATAACATACTTTACAGGAAGGTTTCCCGCAGTAGTTACTACAGCTTCGCCAGTCTTGCATTTGCCCTGTCTGTTTCTGATGGCTTTGCATTCTTCCAGTATCTGTGAACCTCCTGCTCTGTGAATAGCTCCATCCACTCCGCCTCCACCCAATAAGGATGAGTTGGCTGCGTTAACAATCGCATCAGCTTGAATTTTTGTGATGTCTCCTTTTATTAATTCAGTTTTCATCTTAAGTTGAGTTTTTTATTTAAAACCTCATCATCAAATAATAGCGGCTTTTCTTCAGGAACTATCAGATTATCTAGATCATCGTTCAATACAAACTGATATTGTTCTGTTACAAAATCTGAAATATTTTCAATGAGAATAATATCTTTCTTAGCAAAAGAATGAGTGAATTCATTCCTCAAGCCAATCTGAATTGCCCTTCTTTCCAGTTTATTTCCAAAAGGATTATGATCCGGATCCCACTGCAATCTCACTGATGATTCTTTTATCTGATTCTGCCATTCATTTCTGGAAATCCCTAAGTTTTTATTGTATGATGAATATACTGCATTTTCCAGATATTTTATAAAAGCTTCTTTATTCAAATGGATAGCCAGAATGCATTCCTGACCTTCTTTTCTGCCCCAACCATTTCTGTACATCATCCAAAGAAAATTAGGCTTTATCCATGTCATTCTTTCTAGGCTGAAACCTCCGCCAAAGAATTGATTCTTCACTGCAAATTCTCCAATTTCCTTTTTATAGGACTGATATACTACAATTTTCTCCTCATCATATTGAGCCATGATGTGATATCCTTGCTGAGGCCAGTCCCTCAGTTGTTCTTTATATTTTTCTACCTTAATGTTCATTGTATTTCTTCAAATGGTTTCAGCATTTCTTCTTTCTTCGTAAGCACTGCGAAAACCACTCTCTTAAATTTATTTTTATATTTTCCCTGAATGTATTTTCTGAATAATCCTGCAATTTCATTCGGGTCATTTTTGAAAACACCGCATCCCCAAGCTCCTAAGATCAGGACCTCATTGCCTTGCTGTAAAGCCAATGAAAGCATTTTATCCATTCTAAGATCCATTGCATCGATAATTTCATGTGCTCTTTCCGGTTCCTGACGTTTTACCACACCTGCATTGACAGCCGGAGAAGTGATGAAATTACACAGAACAGGTTTAGGAAGCAGTTCACCATTATCTTTCCTGAAAACCGGAACATTGGGACTATAAATCATTGTATCTGTGTAAAAACAGGATTCCATTGCACGGTGAATGGTATAATAATCCCATGCCTGAAGTAAGCTTTCATATAAACCTGAAGTTCTTGCCAGACTTTCTTCTTGTGCTTCTGCTCCGTTGATAAAACCTCCACCAGGATTTTTTGCTGATGCAAAGTTCAGACACATGAGTTTCTCCTGATTTTCTTCTTCAGCCAATTGTAAAATAGCTTTTAAAGAACTGCATTTCCATGTTTCAATTTTTGTATCAAAAATGGCTTCTGGCATCGGGGCCTCTTTCATTTCAGAAAGTTGTTCCGGGGTGAAAAGAACGGTTTCTTTTTTACAGATTTCCAATTCGTTTTCTATAGTTATTTTTTCGTTATGTTCGTTTATATAATATTTTTTGGCAAGGATATCCAATGTATCTTTTGCCATTCCTTTATTTGTCATAGTTAGTTTTTAATATTAGACATTAATTCTTCTAACTCAGTATTTCCTGCTCTTTCAAAATCATCTCCAATAAATACTTTAGTTACTTTGATGTTTCCTAAATGGCTTTATTAAAGCCTTCCAGTTCTCTGATGGAACCCATAGTTCGTTGTGGTTTCCAGCTCCTACATTCTGTGCAGGATATTGATCTGCCACTTTTTCCAGATCATTTCTTTTCTCCTACTGGTCTGTATAATGTTGTAGTTTTCATGAATTTTTGTTTTCTCATTCCTTAAACTGTGGCTCCGATTCTGTGAGCCAGTTCATCAGATAAAGGGTATTTTTTCTCCTCGGGCAACAGCTTCTTTGCTTTGTCGAATTCTCCTGATTTCGTAAGGTTCAGTATTTTCTTAACCAAAGGAGTATAATCCTCTATTTTTACAATCCATTTTTCATTGAATTCTTCAATCAGTGCGCGGCTGATTCCTACCTGAATGGAACGGTAATTCAGTTTCGTTCCTTTAATATTCCTTTCAGGATCCCATTGCACATATACTTCTGCATTTTCAAAATCTTTTTCCCAGTTTTGCGGATCAGGATAGACTCTTTTTTCAGGCGAAGTAAGAATTGCTTTACTTAAAGCTTTCTCCCAGGCATCTCTTTTAATATGTAATGCCAAAATACATTCCTGATTGGATTTCTGTCCATAATTACTTCGTTCCATCATCCAAAGAAAAGAAGGCTTTATCCAGGTCATCCTGTTAAATGAAAACGGAGCTGTAAATTTCTGATGCTCTACGGCTGACTTTCCAATTGCCTTATTATAAGCCTGGTAAACGATTATAGTATCATTTTTATAGTCTGCTCTTATCTCAAATTCTTTCATTGTAGTTTATTTATTCAAAATCATACACATAGACCTCTACATGTTGGGAAAGCAATGTTTTTTCAATAATAGGTTCTATTTCTTCCCATTTTCCTCCTGCCAGGCCGCATCCTATTCTCGGCATATGTACTGAGGCTTGTTGTTGGGAAACTTCGTGAGCTAGTTTTAATAAACATTTTTCTACTGCATCATATCTTATGGGTGAAACATCTGAATGGGTAATAATCTTATGCTGAGCAATCATATTGCAGACCCAGATATCTTCTTCTGTCTGAACCAGCTGGATTTCCCCAAGGTTAAAATTTTCTTTGTTTTTAAACCATTCACGGTATTTCTGTTCCGGCTGTTTCCATCTTTTTGAAATGGCAGTTACAAACCCCTTTCCCCAACCTCCTATATCGTTACAGATATGGGCAATTATTTTCTTTCCTTCAGCATGAGGACGGGTAGCATCTCCCTTTATATATTGTATTTTTTTCATGGTTATTATTTTCAATCATTTATCATTCCTTATTCTATCATTAAATATAAAATTAATGCTTTTATCCTATTTCTGATTTCTTCTTCAGAGAATTAAACAATCTGCTTAAAATCTTTTGAATACGGAGAATAAGATCCGTAAACAGCATTAAATTCAACATCCAGGTTTTCTAATTTCAATTGTTCATCAATCTGATCTAAACAGGTAACAACTAGATTCTTTTTAGTCGGAAATACATAAGCACCATCCAGTTTTAAGGCATAGTTCAGTAGTTTATAATCTATTTCTCCGGTTCTTAGCTCCTTCTGATACTCATTAAAAATACAGGTTTCCTCTTCATTATTTTTCAGATTCATTTCTTTTTCATTGTGCATCCAGCCGTTTCCGTGGCGGGTTGAGTAGCTTCTTGTCACATAATACATTTCAATGTCTTCAATTTTTAAAAGCTTACAGATTTCGTAAGCGTTTTTTGAAGTGGTATGTGCATAAGTCACATTGGGAAAAACGCCATGATCCATATCGAGCAAAATACCCTGACTCCCTTCAAAAATAAGGTGATCGAACGAAGTCAGGTAATTATAATCATTTATTTTCCAATTAATTGCTTCAATAGCATCTAAGAAAGGTTTTAAAAGTACATTGATCTCGTTTTCATCTACAAAGCCATAGTAATAGGCAATTCCTTTCAACTTTTCTATTAGCATTTCTTTGGGCGCTATGAGGTCTATGGCAAATAGTTTATAAGGACTTTCGTTTCTTTTCATCGTAGCTCCTACTCCTTTTCCACAGGTTCCGTGTTCCAGATTGCGGGCATTCGTTCTGTTTTGCCATACATCAAAAGGAGTTGTCACTATCGCCAATGGATGAATATGCAGCTCTGTGTTTCCCTTTTTTGCCTTTAATTCTTCCCGTTCATTGAGCAGAAAAACAGGATGGATGGTACAATGCTCGGTGAAGTAAGAAGGCAGACCGCGAAGTGCACCGCCCGCAAAACTGGAATGCACATGCTTTTTATCATCAATCATCACCGTATGGGCAGCCTGCTGACCTCCTGAAAATCTGATTACAACAGCCTCCGGATGCTGGGAAGCCAGAAAATCCGTGGTAATCCCTTTTCCTTCATCACCAAAACCAAGTCCTATTACTATTTGCGCCTTTTTCATCTCATTTATTTTATGAAAGCCTTTGCCATCTTCATTTGTGTTTTTAATTTTCTGGATGGCAATTGCTCTGTTTTAAAGCATTTGAAACTGATCTAAACCTCCAGTTCCTGTTGTTCCAAAGCTTTGATTTTTAAACTTATCACAGATAATTCCTTTGATAACATTGGGAATTTCTCTGTGATCTGTTATGGATACACAGTTTTGTCCTAATAATTCTTTCCAGCCTCTGTCTGCCCTTAATGCCTGATCGGAATGAAGAACACTGATGTGGTATACTTCATATTTTTTCTTTGCTTCTTCCAGCAATTCAAAATGAGTATAGGTTTGCTGCCCTTTGCCCATAATTTCCCTAATGGCAGAGGCAGAAAGTGTTTTTAAACAAGGTTCATCACCTACGGTAAACAATAATCCTTTTTGTCCTCTTTTTTCAAAAGCATCTGTTCTGGTGTGGAATGCTGCAAAATACCAGGCTAATAGGTAGCTTTCGCCCGCATTTCCACCACCTCCGGACTCAATATAAGTTCGTGTAAGCCACATATCCAGTTCTTCATCTCCTGACTCGAACTGTCCGACCTGAAGCGGATAGCCATCACATTCATGATCTCCGATTCCAAGGAATAATAAGGCCGGATCGGGAACTCCTCCCTGTATAATTCCACCCATTAATTTTGGCAATCCGTCTCTGATCAGTTCGTGGGGAATATGCCCCATACTTCCGGTAACATCCAGCCCTAAAATAACAGGAACTGAATGAGGATGAACTTCTGAATCTCTGGATTCTCTGAAAGAAATTCCGTGAGGATTCATAGATTCATGAGCCATTCTTTTGGCATTCTGGGTGAAAATTTCCCCTGCGGATTTTGTTCCGTAACCTGCTTTGCTTGCTCTGTCATAACGAGCGTCTAAATCGTATCTTGTACTTCCCATGACTACAATGTTTTTCCAAATAAATATTCAAATCTCTTCTGAGTCACTTCGAGCTGAATATTCAGATTTCTGATTGTTAATGATAATTCCATGTCTTTCTGAACGAATGCTTCAGGATTAAAATCCGAAAAAGTCAGACTGTTTCTGTCTAAAGGACTGATATCAATAAGCCCTTCCTGTTTGCGCTCGAGTCTTTTGATTTTAAGTTCGATATCTTCAACTCTGCGTCTGTAGATCAATTCGGAATCTGCTCCGATGATCTTGGCTCGGTCCTCTCTGATCTGATCATTATTTCTTTGTAATGATTCGATAAATCTGGGTTTTAATTCATCTTGCATGATCAAACATTTTTGTTTGTGTTAATATTACGCAAAAACAAAAATACATAGCTTTATATTCTAATTTTCCCTAAAGAAAAACATTTTTCTATATTCTTTTGAGTTCCGCTTTTTCTTTTATTGTCAGAATTAAAATCTACAGCTAAAAAATGAGTACACTCAGAAATAGCATACGAATCTCTTTCTTCGTCAGATTTAAATCCTCCCATCCTCTTCCAGTTTTTAGCTTTGGTATTAAAAGTATTAGCAAAATATCTTGGCTTAGCATTTAAATGAACAATGGTAACTTTTGAAGCCTTATCTTTTAAGAATTCCATCATTAAGGTATCTGTTCCTGTATAGTCACCTATCAAAAATTCACAATCTGAAATATCAAAATTTTCTAAAGTTTCAATATAAATTCTGTTAAAACTATCCCAGGAAATATTTCCATTTCCAAATACATATATCTTTCTCATCATTAAATCATTGAATACATTACATCTGTTCTCAAAACATATTTCAATCCACTGACCAGCGTCTTTCCTTCATGTCTTAAAGGATGGTGAAAAATAAGTGCTGTCCCTTTTTTGGGAGCTACGGCAAATAAATTTTCAAATTCCGTTTCTCCTCCTTCAAAATCATCATTCAGATAGATCATAAAGGTGTAAAAACTCTTCTCTCTTTCATTTCGGATATAGCTTCCGTTTCTGTGCATTTTAAACTGCTGTCCGGGCGCATATTTGTAAACTCTGAGCATTTCATTAAAGTTAAGAAGCTGATATCCATCGTGTTCCTGAGGCAGAAAGTCTACCGCTTTTTTGAAAAGCTCTTTAGCTAGTATAGTATCGAAAATCATCAGCCGGTCATTATTTCTGATTCCTTTATTCATCTGCTGACGTCCGAATACATTGATTTTTGCTTCTTCAAAAACTTTTTCCTCTGAAAGACTGATATAACGATCACATTCCATTTCATTCAGAAAATCTTCAATGAGAAATATCTGTGAGTGTAATTCTATTTTTTCCATAATTACTATTTATGTCTGGTTGTATTTACCTTCTTAACTCATCTCTTACTTCCATCAAAGCAAATCCCAGAAGGTTTTCTCCGTTCCATAGCAAAGGGTTTTCTGCCCTGCTGTCTGTTTCCAGCATCCCGATTCCCAGATTCTATCATAGGGACTTGCTTCTACAAGAATTTTATCTCCGGTTGATAAAAGAAAGTCTTTGAATTTTTGATTTTGAGAGAATTTTAAAAGATTTCCCCGGGTTACTAACTCATATTTATGTTCATCCCAGATTTTCGGATCAAAGTTTTTTACTTTTCTACCGAGGCTTTAGCCTAATTGGGAGTATTGGCCTTTAAAATTTCCTCTTCTGTTTCAGGATCATTAAATAATCTGGCTTTTTCTGCCATCATATAATGTTCTGCAGTCTTATAAGTAATCCCGTTTTCTTCAAAACTTCCCGGAAACCATTGGCTGAAACATGATTTGGTAACCATATCTTTTGCCGTATGGCCAGAAAAAGAGAAACTTGATCTTTTCTTTTTTCTGAAATCGTTCTGTAATATTTTGTATCGTGTATTTCATGATTGCGTTATTTTGACACAAATTTAAAAGAATATCATTTTATTAACCAAATTTATTTGCGTTAATTTTACACTAATATATATAAACAACTGACTATCAGTTATAAAAATTTAATTTTATTAAACACTAAAGACACAAATTCTTATCGCAAATAACACTAATTTTAATATGTTTTGGCTAAAGCCGATGGAATTTGGTCATAAAAAAACGGGCTAAAGCCCGTTTCTATTGAATGTATTTTATTAATCTTTTTGTTCTGTAATTGCCACTACGTATCTATTAGTGAATATTTGTGCAAAACATTTGTGAAATTTGTGTTTAAATATCTTATTTAATCTCAAAGTAAAAGCCCTGCTCTTCAAGCTCCTTATATTTTTCTTTATTAAAAGTAAAAAGTTTTCCGGGTCTGCCGCTGCCTTCTTTTTTAACGTTATTGGTTTCATTAAGCAGACCATAGCTCATAATTTTCTTACGGAAATTTCTTCTGTCAATTTCTTGTCCTACAATGGTTGTATAAAGGTTTTCCAGGTCTGAAAAAGGAAATTCTTCATTAAGAAGATTGAAGCCGATCGGCTGGTATTGAATTTTGGTACGAAGTCTTTTTAAAGCAGTCTCAATGATTGTTTTATGATCAAAAGCTAATGAAGGAAACTTATTAATACTGAACCATTGCGCATCTTCAGCATCAGAATCCGCAAACAGTTCATGGTAAGAAGGGTTCACAAGCCCCAGATAAGCCACAGAAACCACTCTGTTTCTTGGATCGCGGCCCAGATTGCCAAAAGTATACAGTTGCTCCAAAAAATCAGGCTTTATGCCGGCTTCTTCATACAATTCTCTTTTTACGGCATCATCCACACTTTCATCATCCAGAACAAGTCCGCCAGGAAGTGCCCATCCTCCTTTAAAAGGCTCAATATTTCTTTTAATCAGAAGGATCTGAAGATCTTTTTTATCAAAATATCCGAAAATAACGGCATCTACAGCCACTTTTATATCCTGTAATTTTTTTGGAGACTCCATAAATTGATTTGCGTTACGAATACACAAAGTTACAATTTATGTCTGTATTAAAAAATAATTTCAGTTATAATAAAAGTTCTTATCTTTAATACACCTTTCTAACCACCTTAAAATTAAATAATTATGAAAAATTTACTATCAATCCTTTCCGTAGCTTTTTTATTAATAGCTTGTGAAAAAGGAAAAACGACAGCTGCTGCTGGTTCTGATAAAGCAGATTCCACGGCGGCAAACTCTGAGTGGAAACCTGTAGATTCAGCAACGGCTATGAAAGACTGGATGGCATACTCAACTCCGGGGGAAATGCAAAAAATGCTTGCAAAATCTGATGGAACATGGACAGGGGAAACCACCATGTGGATGGAAAACGGAGGAAAACCTATGATGAGTAAATCCGAAGCCACCAATAAAATGATGTATGGCGGGCGTTATCAGATCAGCAATCACAAAGGCAACTTTATGGGAATGCCTTTTGAGGGGATGAGTATTGTAGGATATGACAACGCAAAGAAGAAGTTTGTAAGTACCTGGATCGACAATATGGGAACCGGGATCATGCATGGAGAAGGAGACTGGAACGCTTCCACAAAATCGGTTGAATTTAAAGGGAAAATGACAGATCCTTCAAGACCTGGAAAAGATTGTGATTTCAGGGAAGTTTTCACCTTTATAGATGACAATACACAGAAACTGGAAATGTACGGGCCGGATTCCAAGACAGGCAAAGAATACAAAACCATGGAGATAAAATATACCCGTAAGAAATAAATCAATAAAAAACCGCTTCGTCTGAAGCGGTTTTTACTTTACAATAGGTTAATAATTAATCATTTAACTTTAATACGGCCATGAATGCTGATTGTGGTACTTCTACTCTACCAATCTGCTTCATTTTTTTCTTACCTTCTTTCTGCTTTTCCAATAGTTTACGTTTTCTGGAAATATCTCCTCCGTAACATTTTGCGGTAACATCTTTTCTTAAAGCTTTAATAGTTTCTCTTGCGATTACTTTCGTTCCTAATGCAGCCTGAACAGCAATATCAAACTGTTGTCTCGGGATCAGTTCACGAAGCTTTTCACACATTCTTTTACCGATGTAATAAGCATTAGAATCGTGGATCAATGAAGATAAAGCATCTACCATATCACCATTGATCAGGATATCCATTTTTACCAGCTTGGAAGCTCTGAATCCGATTGGGTGATAATCGAATGAAGCATATCCTTTAGAGATGGATTTTAATCTGTCATAGAAATCGAACACGACCTCAGCAAGCGGCATATTGAAAATCAATTCCACTCTTTCTGATGTCAGATAACTCTGGTTAACGATTTCTCCTCTCTTTTCGATACATAAAGTCATTACAGCTCCAACGAAATCAGATTTTGTAATGATAGAAGCCTTGATGAAAGGTTCTTCTACTCTGTCCATCGTTGAAGGATCCATCATTTCAGACGGGTTGTTGATCAGAATAGGAACTTCAGGTTCTTTTTTGGTATATCCGAAATAAGAAACGTTGGGTACCGTTGTGATCACGTTCATATTAAACTCTCTGTCAAGACGTTCCTGAACGATTTCCATGTGAAGCATTCCCAGGAATCCGCAACGGAAACCAAATCCAAGAGCGGCAGAACTTTCCGGCTCAAAAACCAGAGAAGCATCATTCAGTCTCAATTTTTCAAGAGAGAATCTCAATTCTTCAAAATCCTCAGAATCAATCGGGTAAATACCGGCAAATACCATCGGCTTTACTTCCTCAAATCCATCAATCGGACCTTCAGCCGGTTTTTCAAAAGAAGTAATAGTATCTCCTACTTTTACTTCACGGGCATCTTTAATCCCGGAAACCAGATATCCTACATCTCCGCAATGGATGGTTTTCTTCGGAACCTGCTTCAGCTTCAAGGTACCCACCTCATCAGCTCCATATTCTTTTCCTGTCGCAAAGAATTTGATCTTTTCATTTTTGGTGATACTTCCGTTCACAACTTTGAAATAGGCTTCAATTCCTCTGAACGGGTTGTAAACAGAGTCAAAAATCAAAGCCTGAAGTGGACCATCCGGATTTCCTACCGGCGCAGGAATTCTTTCTACGATCTGCTCCAAAAGATGATGAACACCCTCTCCTGTTTTTCCGGAAACTCTCAATACATCTTCATATTCGCATCCGATCAGATTCATAATCTCATCAGTCACTTCTTCAGGGTTTGCAGACGGAAGGTCAATTTTATTTAAAATCGGAATGATTGTCAAATCATTTTCCAATGCCAGATACAGGTTGCTGATGGTTTGTGCCTGAATACTCTGCGCAGCATCTACGATAAGAAGCGCTCCTTCACAGGCAGCAATAGAACGGGATACTTCATAAGAGAAGTCAACGTGTCCCGGTGTATCGATAAGGTTTAAAATATATTTTTCTCCTTTATACTCATAATCCATCTGGATCGCGTGTGACTTGATCGTAATCCCACGTTCTTTCTCCAAATCCATATCATCAAGCGTCTGAGACTGTAATTCTCTTTGGGTAACCGTATTCGTGTACTCCAATAGACGGTCTGCCAGGGTACTTTTACCGTGGTCGATATGAGCGATTATGCAAAAATTTCGTATGTTTTTCATTTAAGAATCTTGTAATTTGCAAAGATAAGAAATTGCAAGTGAATTCATCACACATAATTTTGAAGCATAAATTAACATATCATTTTCCTTAAAGCATACTCTAAAAAACATTTTTGGTCATTTATTTTAGCAATAGAACTAAAATCAAAAACCCGGAAATTATTTTATTCCTTTGATTTCCTAAAATTTTCTGGTAAAATATACTCTCCTGTAAGTCTATCAATTCCTACTCTAGAATACGTTGCATTCTGTTTGCGAGCTTTTGAGGAAGCACCATCTATTACAGCACCTATTATACCACCTACTATCCCGAAAGACACCGCTCCTGCAATAGTCATTGTATTATTCTGCGGAAAGAGCTCTTCCTCAGATGCTACTATAAAGAAGCCATTATTATCTTTGTCAATTTCAATAAAATTTACTGGTGTTTTTTTATAAGCAATTCCATTATCAACAACTGCAAAAACTTCTTTGTGTAGGTTATCATAATCATCGGATCTTTTCACCCCTTTAATTACCCCTTCTTTATTCTTTTTCACCATAAGCTCTTTATCGGGTTTTTGTTCTGCAAATGACTTATAATCTCTATAAACACCGTCTGTAAAAGCCCTTAAACTATAAATTGGCAACTGTTCAGATATTACTTTTTCATAATTTTCCATATCCACCTCAGAAATTGGAATGTTCAATTCTTCTGTATCATAGGAATCCTTTATAATATTGGATAATTCTGCTGATATACTGGCCGCTATAGCTCTAGTAATATAAGCGTGGTCTTTCTGTTGATAATCTTTTGAAATTCTGTTTTTTTTAAGAAAATAAAATTGATTGTTTTTTTTAAGAAAAGTAGCTGCCTGCATATCCAAATGTCCCATAACTGATCTTTCTGTTGGTACATCTTTAACTTTTAAATATTCCAGTATAAGGAAATATTCATTATTTCCACGTTCTTTATTATATTCTATAAACCAGTCTGAAAATAATTTTTCCAGATCATCTTTTTCAAATTTCACTTCATAAGGGTCTTTTCTATGAGATATAATTCCTATAAATTTATCTTCTCTTCTGTCAAGTAAAGTAAGAGATTGGGCAGTATGACTTTTATCTTTTATATTTTTCCTGAGTTCTACAAGTTGATTCTTTTGAGCAGAAATAAATAGGGGGAAAAGAAAAAATAACAGTTTTAGTTTCATCTTTGTTTTTTCACAAAATTAAAAATTCTGATAAATAATTAAACGGCTCTCACAGAAAAATCTGTAAGAGCCGTCCAACATTAAAAAAATAAACTATTATGGGTTTTGTTTAGGTCCCGAAGCACTCATATTTCCATGAGGGTTTCTTTCATCCATTTTATCCTTCATCATTTTCTCGGATTGAAATAGCTTCAGCACTTTCTGGCAGGGTATCACCTGCTGCATTTTATCTGCATATTTTTTTCGGTTATCCAATAGCTTCTGTCCCAATTCAAAACTTTGCTGCAGCTTTGCTTTTGCTTCTTCATCTGTTAAAGTTTCAGGATCAAAATTTGAATTAAACTGACTTTTTATCTGCTTCTGGCTGTCCAGATATTCGTTATACAATTGGGTAAACTCTGCTTTATCATCCGGATCAACATTGAGATTATCCATAATCATATTGTTTCTGAATTTCTTCAGCAGCTCTTTTCTTTCTTCCGGAGAAAGATTATTGATAATTTCTTTCCTTTGTTTAGGATCCATCTTTTTCCAGTCGTAATCAGTTCTTTGGGCATTTAATCCAAAGCCGTAAATAATCAAAAACGTCAATAATATCTTTTTCATCTTCTTTTAATTATAAATATCCAAATAAACGTCCTGTGTCGAATTACTTGCTAACTCTGCAATTTCAGAATTAGAAAACGAGTCTAGATAATCATTCATTCGTGTTTCTTCTTTTTTATTTACAGTTTTCACCGGTTTTGGTTTCTCTGTTATTTTTTCAGTTTCATCCCCGCTTTTAGAAGCGTAGATATTTTTATTTTTTTGATTTTCAACTGTTTGATTGTTATTTTCAACAGAAGTTAAATCAGATTTCAAAGTTTCATAAGCAAGCTCGCTTTCTGTTTTTGCTTTTGTGTTATTGGCAACATAAGCTGTTTTAGCATTCAGTTGCTGTTCAGCAGTATCTTTATCTGAATTGAAAACATAGGTTGCTCCAAAGATCAAAGCCAGTGATGCCGCCGCCGCATACATCCAGTTCAGCTTAAAGACAGGTGCTTTTTTACTTGTCTTTATATCATTCATAACGTTCTCCTGAATATTTTCAAACATATTATCAGGAACTTTGTAAATGTTTTTACGCTCTAGTTTTTCTATGTCGAACTCTTTCATCTTTGTTGGGTAAAAAATTATTTTTCGTAATTTTCTTTAATATAATCTTCTATTTTCTGTTTGGCATAATGATAATTTGTTTTCAGAGTCCCTACTGACATATCTACTATTTTTGATATTTCTTCGTAGGGTAAATCATCATAATACCGCATCATAAATACCAGTTTCTGCTTTTCGGGCAGGCTCTGTATAGCGTTCTGCAGTAAAATCTGTATTTCTTCAGCATCACCTTCAGTATTATCGGCTACGAGATTCTGCATGTGATACTCCGGGTCTTCATCAGTCTTCTGCATTTTTTTCATTTTGTTGACCTGCTGCAGTGCTTCGTTGGTAGCAATTCTGTACAACCAGGTATACAACTGGCTATCATTTTTAAACTGATGAAAATTCTGATAAGCTTTAATAAAAGTTTCCTGCAGCGTATCCTGTGCAAGATCACCGTCCACAATAATTCTTCTTATGTGCCAGTACAATCTGCTTTGATAGGCATCCATCAAGGCCCGGACCCCTTTATCCTGGGTCCGTGGATTCTGCATCAACGAAATAATTTCCGCGTCCTTAATCTTCATAAGATGCCTTCATTGTTTTGGATTACAAAAATAGCTGAAAGTTAAATTAAAAATCCAATTTTCAATTTAAATATTAAAAATAATATGAGACACTTACGCAATAAACGTGCCTATACCGAAGAACAGGATTTCTGAAGCCGTCTTCCTTTCCCGGCTCGTCTTAAAATCTTATATTTGTTATATGCAAATTGTAATCATCGGTTCCGGAAACGTTGCCTATCATATGGCAAAAGCTTTCACTTTGAAAAGCATTCCCCTGGCCCAGATTTTTGGCAGGAACGAAAAAGAATTAAGTAAGATTTCCGAAGAATTAAAGGTTCCTTACTCTACAGATCATCTGGATGAGGCAGATCTTTATATCATCTGTGTGAGTGATAATTCTGTGGAAGAAGTTTCGAAAATTATTACCAGAAAAGGCAGCCTCGTTGCCCACACCTCAGGCTCTCTTGCTAAAGAAGTTTTGGCCGGTGACTACAGAAAGGCAAGTTTCTATCCTTTACAGACGTTTTCAAAATCCAAAGAACTGGAATATGAGAAAATTCCGTTTTTTGTAGAAGCTGAAAATGAAGAAGACCAAAAAATATTGACTGACCTTGCTTCAAAGATTTCAGAAAGGGTAATGGAAAGCAATCACGAAAAAAGAAAATATATTCACCTTACTGCAGTTTTTGCCTGTAATTTTGTGAATCATCTGTTTTCAAGAGCTAAGGAAGTTTCAGATTCTCAGGAAATTCCGTTCGATTATTTTTTACCGCTTATCGATGAAACGGTTCAGAAAATTCATGAGATTGAGCCTAAAATGGCGCAAACCGGACCTGCAGTAAGAAATGATGTAAGGATTTTACAGCTGCATGAACAGTTATTAAAAGACGAAAGTCTTGAAATTTATAAAACAATGAATCATTCTATTCAGAAAATGTATGAGCTATAAAGAGAAATTAAAAGATATTAAGGCATTTGTATTTGATGTTGACGGAGTTTTCACAGACGGAAGTGTTTATCTGCTTCCGGGAGGAAATATGTGCAGGGTAATGAATGTCCTGGATGGATATGCGGTGGTGAAGGCTTTAAAAAATAATTATCTGATCGGTGTTATTACGGGAGGAAATGATGAAATGGTAAAACACAGGATCAATTACCTCGGCATACAGGATTACTACCCGAAGTCCCACAATAAAATAGATGATTTCGAAGACTTTAAGAAGAAACACAATCTTAAAAACGAAGAAATTCTGACCATGGGTGATGATCTTCCGGATATTCATATCATGGAAAACTCAGCTATTGCAGCATGTCCTGAAAATGCAGTCCCTGAAGTAAAAGGTATTTCCGATTATATTTCCCCGAAAAAAGGAGGAACCGGAGCAGTGCGCGATGTGATTGAACAGGTGATGAAAGTGCAGGGAAACTGGCATGATGATAATACACAATCTGTATAATTAACGGTATGAAATTACTTTTAGCGTCACAATCACCAAGAAGAAAAGAGCTTCTTTCCAGCCTTGGTTTTGAATTTGAAGTCGTAAAAATAGACTGTGAAGAAATTCTCCCAGAACATATCAAAATAGAAGAAGCTGCAGCCTATCTTTCTGATTTAAAAGCAGAAGCATTCAGACGTCTGGCAGCAGATGAAGTCCTGCTGACTGCTGATACGATAGTCGCAGTTGATCATCAGATCCTTGGAAAACCTAAAGATGAAGATGATGCCTTTAAGATGCTGCAAAGCCTTTCAGGAAGAACCCACCAGGTTTATACCGGAATTACCATCAAAACAGTAACCCATTCTTTTACAGAAACCGATGTTGCCGATGTTACTCTTGACAATCTCTCTGATCAAGAAATAAACTATTATATCAAAAATTATAAGCCTTTCGATAAAGCCGGGAGTTATGGTATTCAGGAATGGCTGGGAATGGCGAAGATCACGAGCCTTACAGGAAGTTTTTATACCATTATGGGCCTACCCACCCATCTTGTTTACAAAATATTGAAAGAAATGTCCCTGATTTAAAAGATTATAAGGATTTCGGACATCTATTAAAGAAGAAATAAAATATTTTTCGTCAAAAATATAAATATTATTCATTATAAAATTTTATTATTTTTACAAAATCATCAAACGGGTGATAATAAAAAGCAGATTAGCGAGTTATATTGAATAATGAAAAAGAATATATTGTTCCTTTTAGTAATATGCCTTGTTGCTTCCTGTTCTACCAGAACAAAAAAGCCGGAGCAGCGATCAAAACTATTGAAAGGATTTTCCACATATTATAATACTCTTTTTAATGCGAAAGATGCATTAAACAGTGAATTTACAACCAGAGACAAGGGTCATAAGGATAATTTTTATGCACCTTATATTCCTATTCTTACCTATGAAGAACAGCCTTTGGGAAGTGATCTTGGTCAGACTGAAGCTTTTGCAGAGAATTCTATGAAGATGGCTGAAGTAGCCAACAGACCTTCTGGAAGAGGTGATTCCGGCATTCCCAACAGGCCTGGAGGATCTTCAGGAAACGGACCTGCCAGACCTGAGGGTGAACAGGGCAAGGGAGCAACTACTCTTGAAATTGCGGAAGCGAAGGCCCTGAAAGCAATTAATAAATATTCGGTAACCAGAAATGGTGAAGAGAAAAATAAGCAGATATTTGATGCTTATATGATCCTCGCTCAGGCGAGAATTTATCGGGGTAAATCCCTGGAGGCACTCGATGCGCTTAATTATGTTTTCACCCATATGAAGGATGATAAGAGGATAGCTTTAGCAAGAATTTATCAGGGGCTTGCTTATGATCAAATCAAAGATTACCACAGAGCACATGAAACTTTTGCAAAACTGAAAGGAGAAGACCTCAGTAAAAGCTATGCAAAACTCCTGAGTATCTATTATTCTGAATCTCTGCTTGATGCAGGTAAAAAAGAAGAAGCAGCCAAAGAACTCGATAATGCTTTTGAACTGAATACCAGCAGAAAACTGAAAAGCAGGATCGCTTATCTGAGAGGCCAGGTTCTGGAAAATCTGAACCAGAATGATAAGGCGAGGGAAAGCTATACTGCGGCTTACAAATATGCCAATGATTTTGAATTCGAAGTGAAGTCTCAGATTGCCATTGCTAAAACTTTTAATGGCAAGGGAGACTATGCGGGTGCCAAAAATTACCTGGAAGGAATCAGTAAAAAAGGGACATACGGCTCCAGAAAGAATGAATTTTACTATGCCTTAGGTTTGATGGCCAATAAAGCAGGCAAGAAAGATGAAGCTCAGCAATTCTTCAGAAAATCATTGTTTGAAAAGGTTTCTGACCCTCAGATCCGCGGATTGGCTTACTATGAAATAGGAAAAAGCTACCTAGACAAAAATGATTATATCGGCGCTGGAAGCTACTATGATTCTGCCCTTGCTGTAATGACTTATGAGCCGTCAAAAATCTTATTAAAGGATCAGTCTGAATACATCAAAAAGATTTCCAGAAATTATTATCTTATCAAAAAGAATGACAGTATTCTGTCTCTGGCGAAAATGGATGATGCTCAGAAAACCGATTATTTCACAAAATATATTGCCAAATTAAAAGTCAAGGAAGAAAAAGAGGAACAGGAAAGAAGACGGGCAGAAAGAAGCAAAGGATTTGATACCGGAGATTATAGTGCTAATTCTGTTTTTGCCAATAGCTCCAATTCTTTTGAGGATTTTGGAGTCACTACAAAAGGGTTTTACTTCAGCAATTCAGGAACTGTAAGCAAAGGAACTTCTTCCTTCAAACAAATCTGGGGAGACCGTGCTCTTGCTGATAACTGGCGTTCTTCCAAGAAAATGGCTTCTATTGAAGATATGAAGAATGAAGCATTGGGGGTAACTTCTGCACCTAATCCAAGACGTTTTGAGCCTGCCTATTATATTGAGCAGATTCCTACGGATCAGGGTAAACTATCCCAATTAAAAAAGGACAGGGACACTGCTTCATTAGGACTTGGGATTATGTATCAGAACTATTTTACCAACACTCCCCTGGCCACCAAAACGCTGTATGATCTTGTAGACGTAAAGCCGGAAGAAAAAGTAATGCTGCAGGCATTATATGAGATTTTTGCCATGAATTATGAAAAAAATCCACAGGCCTCTGAAAGGGCAAAACAAATTCTTTTAGCAGATTATCCCTATACCTCTTATGCTGAATTTGCGAGAAATCCTAAAAACAAATCATTTGTAAAATCAACAGAAGAAGTTGAAAATGAATATAAAAAGGCCTATGCCCTGTTTGAATCGGAAAAATTTGCTGAAAGTAAGGATGTAATAGATCAGACGATCCAGAAGTTCCCAAAAGATGCACTGGTTCCTAAATTATATCTTTTAAATGCATTCAATGCCGGGAAATCCAGCGGCAAAGAAGTAATGATTCTTCAGCTTGAACAGATTGCGCTGAATTATTCTAAAACTCCTGAAGGGATCAGGGCTAAAGAGATGCTGAATTACCTGAAAAGTGATCTGAGCTTCCAGGCGACTGACAATAAGGGAAATACTATTCCCCAGCAGCCTTCAGGCGCCCCCGTACAACCTGATATGCAAAATAAGGGTATTCCACAAATGAATAACGGAACTGTGCAGAAGCTGGATGGCATGCAAAACAGTAACAGCGCTCCACAACAATTAAATCAGCAGCAAAATCCTAAAAAATCAAACGAAACAAAACCTGCGTCAAAGGTACCACCAAGACCTCAGTAAAATAAAAAAGCGAAGATTTATTCTTCGCTTTTTATTGTATGCTTATTTTTATAGTCATAGAATCTTACGATTTCTTTTTCTTTACTCCATGGAAATCTTTGAGATAAAAAGGCTCAAAATAAGCCATATCTTCAAATTCCCTGTTTTCTGTTTTTTCCAGGGTCTTCCTGATGAGATATTGTGTAGAAGGATAAACATCTTCGTTAAAAACAGCATCGGGAAGATTCATGATTTCTTTTGCTTTTTTAGCCCCATCCCCTACAAACAGAACTTTTTTATCGCTGAATTCTTCAAAAGAGGTTTCATCTAAAATTTTAGCTTCGGTCTCAGATAACTCCCTCCCTGTTTTACCGTCATAAACGGCCGTATAAACCTCCATTCTTCTTGCATCAACTAAAGGCACTACAAGATCATAGTTACCACCTAAAAAAGGCTCTATCATGCTTTCAAGAGAATTTACGGCTACAAGAGGTACTTTTAGTCCGTAACAAAATCCTTTTGCAGAGGCAGCACCAATTCTTAATCCCGTATAAGATCCGGGACCTTTTCCCAGGGAAACAGCTTCGATATCTTTAAGTGAAATCCCCGCTCCTTCCAATGCCCATTCCACATAGGTATGAAGACTTTCAGACTGTTTATAGTTTTCAGAAACTTCTTCACAAAGACATAACAGTTTCCCGTTGTCTGATACCGCTACCGAACAGTTCCTGGACGATGTTTCCAGATATAGAATTTTCATTTTTTTGTTTTATCTAAACTGCAAATTTACTCCATTATTTTGGACTATTTTCTATAAATTGTTCTCGGTTCTGCCTGAGCACTTGGATAAATGGTCATATCTGAAACAGTAACATGTTTCGGGGCATTCACACAATAAGCAATGGCATCGGCAATATCTTCCGCTTTAAGGGCATCATATCCAGCATAGACGGTAGAAGCTTTCTCGCTGTCTCCTTTGAATCTTACCAAAGAGAAATCTGTCTCTACTGCTCCCGGCTGTATATTGGTTACCTTGATTCCAAATTCAGTAAGCTCTAACCTCATCCCCTCAGAAATAACATCTACTGCTTTCTTCGTGGCACAGTACACTACTCCATTCGCATACGTCTGTCTTGCTGCAACAGAACTGATATTTACTATATGACCTAAATTTTTAGTTTTCATACCTGGGATAATCATTTTGGAAACATAGAGTAGTCCTTTTACATTTCCGTCGATCATAGAATCCCAGTCCTCTGTCTTCCCTGCCGACAGAGGATCTAATCCATGAGCATTTCCTGCATTATTGACCAGAACATCAATCTCTTTCCAGTTTTCAGGAAGCGAATTGATAGCGGTTTCCACTTCTTTGAGATTCCTTACATCAAACTTTAAACTAAATATTTCGGTAAATTGAGAAAGCTCTGCTTTTACAGCTTCCAGTACTTCACTTCTTCTTCCGCAGATAATAATTCTGTTCCCTTGTTTTGCAAGAAGCTCTGCGGTTGCTTTTCCTATTCCGGAAGTAGCTCCGGTGATTAATATTGTCTTCATAATTGATTTATTAATTTGCATCAAAGGCCTGAAAAGCATCTTTGATATGGTCAATAATTAAATTCTTACTTTCATCGGGAAGAACGGAGATGATATCAAATCTGACTTCGTTATCTTTATTAAATTCTTCCAGATAGTAATTGGCTGCGGAAACAATTGTTTTTATCTTTGTTTTGGTAACGGCTTCCTGTGGAAGAATGAAAAAATCCGTAGATCTGGCTTTCACTTCCACTACAATAATAAGATTATCTTTTTCAGCAATGATATCAATCTCTGCTTTCTGAAAACGGAAATTTCTGACCAGGATTTTATACCCGCTTTTCTGAAGATAATCTGCGGCCATATCTTCTGCTATTTTTCCAAAATCATTATGGTTAGCCATATGTTGTGTTTAAGAGTCTGGAGATAGGAGGGTAGTGGTATTTTAAAAATCTATTTTTACTTTAGTCCCGACCTTCATTTTAACATTTGCACCGATTAAAAGGGGTCTGTTGTCTTTAATATGTCCATTAGGAAAAGCAAATGCTACAGGGAAATTATACTTTGAAATTCTATCTGAGATCAGCTTGTAAGCAAATTCATCAAAGCTTTCTTCATAGCTATTGTTTTCCTTTTCGTCTCCCATATTGGTCATTCCACCCACAATCAACCCTTTGATTTTATTGAAGACACCTGCCAGCTCCAGTGTCATGATCATACGGTCCAGGGCATAGAAGTTTTCTCCGATATCTTCGATAAACAGAATTTTGTCTTTAAATTCAAAAGAATATTTGGTCCCCAGAAGGGCATAGATAAGGGCTAAATTCCCACCAACCAATTCGCCTTTAATATCCCCTTTTCTATTGAATTGATGAGATTCAAGACTGTATTTTGGTGCTTTTCCTTTTAAAATGTCAAAGATAAGGTCATAGCTTTCATCTGTAACGCCAAAGCTGGATGTTTTGATGGTTTGTCCATGGATGGACCCATACCCTTTTTTCAACAGATAGCTTTGAATGACGGTATTATCGGAATATCCGATGTACCATTTCGGGTTTTCTGTAAAGTTTTTCAGCTTAAGATGCTGAATCAGGTGCTGGCATCCGTAGCCTCCTCTGGAAGCCCATACCGCTCTGATTGCTTTATCGTTAAAGGCCCAGTTAATATCTTTTATTCTTTCCTTTTCTGTTCCGGCATAATTATAACCATTTGAAAACTTGGTGTAAAGATGTTCCCCCAGAACGGGTTCAAAACCTCTGTTTCTAATCATTTCTATTCCCTTTTCAAGTTGAGGGGCATCTACTGCTCCTGCAGGGGAAATAACAGCTATTTTGTCTCCTTTTTTAAGAGACTTTGGAAAGATCATTTTTTTCATTTTGTTTTTTGATATTTTACTTCTTTCTTTTCAGCTTCCTCCAACCGTCTGTCAAACTGATTGAATTTCTTGAAACTCTGCAGGAAGATAAAGAAACTGAAGATAATAAGAATACAGCCAACAACTCTTCTGATTTGATTGGCAAGCTTTTGTGTCAGTTTATCGTGAAATTGTTTTGCCAGAAATATCTTGGCAAGATCTATTGAAAGATAGGTTGCCAGTACAATGCTTATGTAGAAGATAAAACTGCTGGTGTCCGGATATTGATTCCTTACGGAAATTACCGTTACCAGCCAGAAAAGGATGACCCCAACATTTAAAAGATTAAAGAAAAAACCGTTGAAAAATGTCTTGATATAATTTTGGCCAATGATCTTTTCTTCTCCGGGCATATGCATTTTGGTCTTGGTTACCAGCATCACAATACCGTAGACAAAAATAAGAATAGAAGTGATCCTGTAAAACCCAGGATGTTTATCTATTAACGTTACAATATCTGTACTGGCATAGTACGCCGCTACAATGCATAATAAATCTGCAGTAATAACGCCAAGATCTAATGATAAGGCATGTTTGGGGCCTCTGGAAAAGCTGGTTTCAATTAACAGGAAAAATATAGGTCCTATGAAAACCAGGCTCAGCATAAATCCTAATATGATGGCAGATAGTACAAGTTCTAGCATTAAGTAGTGTTTTAAAATGAAAAAAATTCATTTCGTTTAATACAAAGTTAGACTTTATGATTTAATTATTCAATAAAGTCCTGTTTTAAAATAAGCCTCATTATCAAAAACCTGTAAATTAAAAAATAATCATCCAAATAAAAGATTTAAAAACGTTTTCATTCATACTACAACGCAATGTATTACAAATATCTTTATTGCATCCATAAGTATATTTTATATATTTGCACTTCTCTAATTTTCATATTAACTAATAACTAAAACAAACAAAAATGATGCGTAAGAAACATTTTCTACTTTCGATTTTATTAAGTATTCCGGCAATTTCTTTTTCTCAAGTAACACTAGGACAGGTTGATGATTTTCAAGATTTCACTACCCGAAACTGGACAAAAAACAATACCATACCTAATGCGAATATTTTTGATGGGGGACCATTGGGTGCAGGGGACAATTTTTTACGTGTAAGTTCAAATGGTTCTGGTTCAAATCTTAATCTGATGACTTTTAATAATGCTCAGTGGACCGGTAGTTTTACCAGTGCGGGTATTACTTATATCTCAATGGATGTAAGAAATTCCGGAAGTGAAATCATATATTTAAGATTATCATTCAGATATAGTGTTTCCAACACTCAACAGGAAATCTGGAGTACCACTAATCCAATAGCAGTTATTCCGGGAGCAGGCTGGAAAAAAATAGCCTTTCCGATAAATCAGGCTTCTGTGGTAAGAGTATCGGGATTAAATCCTTATTCTACAACATTCTCTCATGTACAAGAAATGCGTATTTTACATAATGATGCCCCAAGCTGGGATTCAGATCCTATTACAGCAACATTAGATATTGACAATATCAGAGCTACAAATCAGACATTGAATGTATCCAACGTTAAACTTACAGAAAATTACGTTAAAATAGCTCCAAACCCAACTTCTGACTATCTCCAAGTTCTTGGTCTGACTAAAAAATCAGGATTTAAAGTATTTAATGCTTCTGGAACTCTTGTTAAGGAAGGTACTATAAATAACAACACTGAAAAAATCAATATTCAGGATCTTGCCAGTGGAATTTACTTTATCAAATTAGACTCAGAGGAGTCTTCATTCAAATTTGTGAAAAAATAAATGACTAAAAGAGACCGTCTCACAACTTGTGAAAACGGTCTCTTTTATAAAATTTTACTGTACTCTGTCATATACGCGATTCTCAACCCAAATCATTAGTTGTGATCGCCTTCTTTTATTTCTGTTATTCTAGTTACTTCACAATCTGGAAATCAAGCTGCTTCTGAATCAGATTCGCTTTTACTACTTTAATCTGAACTTCATCTCCAAGCTGGTATTTATTGCCATGTCTTACTCCGTATACTGCATGGGTTTTCGCATCATACATATATGAATCATCTACAAGATCTCTCAATTTGATCAATCCTTCAGCTCCATTTTCAGGAATTTCAACCCAGAAACCGAATTCTGCCACTCCGGAAATCACTCCTCTGAAAATTTCACCCAGATGTTTTTCCATGAATTTCACCTGCATGAACTTAATAGAGTCTCTTTCCGCATCTGCCGCCAGTCTTTCCATGGCGCTGCAGTGCTTTGCTTTTTCTTCAAGCTCGCCTCTGTTCGGAGATTTTCCTCCATCCAGATAATGCTGAAGAAGACGGTGGGCGAGCAAATCCGGATAACGGCGGATAGGAGAGGTAAAGTGACTATAGTATTCAAAACCTAAACCATAGTGGCCAATTGGTTCTGTAGAATACACCGCTTTGCTCATACTTCTCATCGCCAGTGTTTCGATCATATTTTCTTCTCCTTTTCCTTTCACATCATGAAGCAGTTTATTCAGAGATTCTGCAACCTTCTTGGTATTGGCAAGATCCATTTTATATCCGAAAGTAGCTACAAAGTCTCTCAAAGACTCCAATTTTGCCGGATCCGGATCATCGTGAACCCTGTAAATAAATGTATTATTGGTGATTTCACCTTTTCTTGACAAGGATACAAATTCAGACACTTTTTTATTGGCTAAAAGCATAAATTCTTCGATCAGGTGGTTGGAATCTTTACTGATCTTAAAGTACACTCCAATCGGTTCATTATTTTCATCCAGGTTGAATCTTACTTCACTTCTGTCGAAAGTAATAGCCCCTTTTCTTATACGTTCATTACGCATGATCTTTGCCAGCCTGTCAAGGGTATTAATCTCTTCAGCCAGATCTCCCTGTCCGGTTTCAATACGTTCCTGAGCTTCTTCATAGGTAAATCTTCGGTCTGAATGAATCACTGTTCTTCCAAACCATTGTTTCTGAATTTCAGCCTGATCATTCAGTTCAAAAACTGCTGAAAACGTATATTTATCTTCGTTCGGACGAAGGGAACACACATCATTACTCAAAACTTCCGGAAGCATCGGAACAACCCTGTCAACAAGATATACCGAAGTTGCTCTCTGATAAGCTTCATCATCGAGAATAGTCCCCGGAACCACATAATGAGATACATCTGCAATATGAACCCCGATTTCCCAGTTTCCGTTTTCCAGCTTTCTGATGGATAAAGCATCATCAAAATCCTTCGCATCCTTCGGGTCAATGGTAAACGTACAGATATTACGCATATCCCAACGTTTCGCTACTTCTTCATCAGTAATACTTCTGTCAATTTTATCTGCGTCAGATTCTACTTCCTGCGGAAATTCATAAGGCAATCCATATTCTGCAAGGATAGAGTGGATCTCTGTTTCATGTTCCCCCGGAGCACCCAGTACCTGAGTGATTTCACCTTCAGGGTTCTTATCTCCCGGTCTCCATTCTGTCATTTTTACAATAACCTTATCACCATCTTCAGCAGTGTTGAATTTTCCTTTCGGAATAAAGATATCTGTATTGATTGATTTTTTATCACAAACAACAAACCCAAAATCCTTGTGAGCAACCTTCTGGAATGTTCCTACGAATTCCGTTCTGTTACGTTCCAGAACTTCCAAAACAGACCCTTCCAGTTTCTTTCCTTTATAATGATAAGTTATAATAAGAACCTTATCTCCCTGCAGGGCATCCTTCACATTTTTGGCGTGAACGAAGACGTCATCCGCCAGTCCTTCCACACTTACATAAGCATTTCCACTTTGGTTGAAATCAATAATTCCGGTAAGTGTTCCTGCAATTTTGAGGTTCACGATATATTTTCCTTTTTCTACTTCTTTGATTTTTTCAGATCCCTGAAGTTTATGCAGTGCCTGGATCACCAGTTCTCTTTGTCTTGGATTTTTGTAATCTATTCCTTCAGCAATCTGCTTATAATTATAAATTTTGGATGAGTTCGCATTCATAAACCGGAGAATCAGTCTTCCGATCTCCATCATTTTTAAATCATTTTTATGACTTATATATTTTCTTTTTTTTGGCATTTTAATTTTCTTTTAATTGTTTTTGGTTTAGCTTAAATAAAACCTTTTTCTAAATCTTCCGCATTCCTTCTTTATATAAGGTTATTCAATTTCATCATTAGATTCTTTCCGTACATCATCAGAAATTATCTTTCAGTTTACTTAGAACGGGAGCTTTAGTTTTGTATAAATTTAATACAATTCTTGAGAAGAAAAGAGAAAAACCTTCTTTTATATATGTTTCAAATATAAGAAAGGCTTTGTAGAATAATAGAGTGTAATTTCTATCGGACACTGCAAATGTATGAATAAAAAATAAATAAGGCCTGTAATATGATTTACAAGCCTTAATATATTTAGCAAACTGCAATTTTGTCAACTCTGTTCTGGTGTCTTCCACCTTCAAAGTCTGTTGAAAGAAATTTATCTGCAATTTCAAGTGCCAGTTCTTTAGATATAAACCGTGCCGGTATTGAAATCATATTGGCATCATTATGCTGTCTTGCCAGTGCTGCAATCTCCGGCATCCAACATAATGCACATCTTATTTTCTGGTGTTTGTTCGCAGTGATCTGAACTCCGTTTCCGCTTCCGCAGATCAGAATTCCCAGCTCATTTTCTCCGTTTTCCACAGAGGTTGCCGCAGGGTGTACAAAGTCCGGATAATCCACACTGTTTGTGGAAAACGTTCCAAAATCCTGAACTTCAAAACGTTCTGAAAGGTAGTTCTTAACAATCTCCTTATATTCATAGCCTGCATGGTCTGCTGCGATGGCAATTTTTCTTTTCATAATACTCTTATTAAGCTTTATTAGATTCTATTTCCTTACAAAGGTAAGAATAATAACAATTCGTGTTAGTAAACCCTGAGTTAATTGTGAAAAGGTATGTGAATAACTGTGGAAAACTTTTATCAACTTTCTATTTTCAAAGATCAATTTATTTCGTAATAGAAAACCTTTCCGCAAAATTTAACCACAACTTTCCAGATGTTTTCTTCAGCTATCCCCAGATTTTTCCATATTGAAATTACTAATAATAGCTTTATATAAAGTTATCAACATTTGTTAATAAGTGCGTGAAATAGCGGGTTTACAAGGATTTATATTGTGAGTTAAATATGAATTGACTAAAAGTTGAATGTTATCAATTTTTACACTAAAACTTATCCCCGAAACTAACAACACTCAACAACAACTACATTATTTCTTTTTTTTAAAGAGATAAAATTGTTGATTAATGGGTGATTGGGTTCGGGGAAAGTTTTTGAAAACTTTTATTTTAATCAAACTGTTGAAAAAGTTTAAAACCTTACATTTGTGAAACAAAAATTTAATGTGATTTATAAAATTGTTCCTGCGAGATTTTCCAAAAGCTAAGACGGGTTTTGAGCACGGCAGTTTTATAGGGTTTTAAAAAATAAATCTATTTATGAAAACAATCAATGATCTTAATTTTAAAGATAAGAAGGCTCTGGTAAGAGTGGACTTCAATGTTCCGCAGGATGATCAACTGAAAGTGACAGACAATACAAGAATTGTTGCTGTAAAACCTACAGTGGAGAAGATCCTTAATGATGGTGGTTCTGTCATCTTAATCACACATCTTGGCAGACCAAAGGGAGAGGTTAAAGATGAATTTTCCCTTAAACATATTCTTGGCGAAGTTTCTGCTGTTTTAGGACAGGAAGTAAAGTTTGTTGATGAGTGTATCGGGGAAAAGGCAGAGCAGGCTGCAGCTGATTTAAAACCTGGGGAGATCTTATTATTGGAAAATGTACGTTTTCATAATGAAGAAGAAAAAGGAGATGCCGCATTTGCTGAGAAACTTGCAAAGCTTGGAGATGCTTATGTAAATGATGCTTTTGGAACAGCGCACAGAGCTCATGCTTCTACAGCAGTGATTGCTCAATATTTTCCAGAAACTAAATATTTCGGTTTACTGATGGCTAAGGAGCTTCAGGCAATTGATAAAGTATTAAAGAGCGGGGAAAGGCCTGTTACAGCTATCCTTGGCGGTTCTAAAGTTTCAACTAAAATTACCATTATAGAAAATATTCTTCCTGCAGTAGATAATCTGATTATCGGAGGAGGAATGGCATTTACTTTTATTAAGGCCCTTGGAGGTAAAGTGGGTAATTCTCTTGTAGAAGAAGATAAGCTTCCGTTGGCACTTGAGATTTTAGGAAAAGCAAAAGAACATAAAGTAAAAGTATATCTTCCGTCTGATGCGATCATCGCTGAAAGCTTCAGTAATGATGTAGACAGAAAGGAAGCTGATATCTATGCAATTCCTGAAGGATGGATGGGACTTGACGCAGGACATAAATCCAGAGATCAGTTTAATGATGTACTGCTGAATTCAAGAACTATTCTTTGGAATGGTCCGATCGGAGTTTTTGAAATGTCGCATTTCGCTGGGGGAACTGTTGCATTAGGTGAAAGTATTGCTGAAGCAACAAGGCTTGGTGCTTTCTCTTTAGTTGGGGGAGGAGACAGTGTTGCTTTTGTTAAGCAATTCGGATATGCTGATCAGGTAAGTTATGTTTCTACCGGAGGCGGAGCAATGCTTGAGAGTCTTGAAGGACTAGAGTTACCAGGGGTAGCTGCAATTAATAAGTAATAAAAAGAATAGATATTTTGATGCCTGCTAATATAATTAGCAGGTTTTTTTTATTTTCTAATCTTAATGAAAATCCTTTATTGATCGGAGTTTTAATACTATTTTAGATATAACTTATAGTTATATGAAGCTAGGTTGAATTCTCTTTCAGTAACTTATGCTTATCAGTAAATTTATGATCAGAATATTCCTGTAAAATTTATAAATTTAAGTGATTTTATTTAGGTTTTTTTTCTCATTTTACTTTGGTAAATGAATATTTATGATTTTTTTATTCCGGTTGAAGTGTGATTCTAATTATCTTTTTGAATATTGATCAGGAGAGATAGGTTTTGCATTATCTGTTTTAGAAAATAGTATTTTAGATTGTTTTAATTTTAAATTTCTACTAGAAAAATGGTAGACACAAATTTTTACAAATCCTAGATCTTTAAATTTAATGATTTATATATTTCACATATTAGTGATAGTGTTGTATGTTATTGAATATTAATGATTAAACTAATTTATTAACTATTTTGTCACTTATTGTTTTTGTGTAATCTACTTAGCATAATATTAGAAATCAGTAGATAAGTACAATAAAATGAATAAGTTAATGACTTTTTGATTTTTTTAAGATCTTTTCAGGATAAATTTTATTCAGTTTTAATCTTTTTTTTTAGAATAAAAAATTTTCAATGAAATTTAAAATCGTTTAGGAACTTTCAATTTTTAAATAATTTAAATGTTGATTTTTAAAATTCTTCACAATTATTAAATTTAACATTTTTCTGTTTTCTTAAAAATAGAACCAATCAATTTTTCTGAATTTTATTTTTTTGAAACAGAAAATTATTTCTATTGGAAATGTTAAAGTAGAGTAGGGAGCTCGTTTTTGTTTTTATATAGTGGAAGAATTATTTTAAGAGTAAATTTGATTTTCATTTTGTTGGTGGCAAGGAATGTATTTGCCAGTTCATCCTAAATTTTTCTTTTTTGTTAAAAATGATGAAAATCGACTTGCATAAATAGCTTAAAAATCGATTTTTTATCTTTTTCAGGGTATTTATATCTGTTTTTTATTTTGAGGTCAAATTTAAGTTGTTTTTGTGAGGATTTGTCTTGTTAAAACTAAATTTATTCTTTTTATTGCTGGTTTGTATGCTTTTGTCGAAAACTGAATGTGAAAGTTCAATAAAAACTTTAAGTACATAAATTACTGTGTAGGTGATTGCCATTTTTCTCTACTATTAAAATAGAGTAGGGGAGATATTTTTTATTGATAGTGAAGGAAGGTAAATTTCAATCTTATTTTTTAATATAATAAAATTGAGGAATAATTATAATATGGATATGATACAGAAAAAAGAAAACTCAGGAGAAAAATCCTGAGTTTTTATTTTTTAAGCTTAAAATGCTGAAAATTGACCTTCATAAACGGGTCAAAAATCGATTTTCTATCTTTTTTCGATAATGTATATCAAACTTGAAAATTCGTTCGAAAATAAGGCTTTTATGTTCGAAATTGTTCCGTAGATGACCGCTTTTAGCCAAAATAGCGGTGATTTTTTATATTTTTCGCTCAACATGGCGATATAATACGAATCAAGTACCAAAGGTTTTATTTTTCTCATTTTCCAGTCAGGATTTTTGGAAATTAAATTTTCCATACCGTTTTTAGAGAAATGATAGATATGTCTCGGAACATCATAAGCAGCCCAATATTCTTTATAATGTTTGGCATCATATGAAGTAGGGTTGGGAACTGCAATAATAAGAAGTCCTTTTTCTTTTAACTTTCTGTGGAAAATATTCAACATTTCATCCTGGTTTTCGATGTGCTCAAATACATGCCACAATGTAATTGCATCTAAACTATTTTCTTCAACGTTATTGATATTGTCTAATATGGAAGCTTTATTTATTTTTCCGATGGCAGCTTTTCTTGCATCGGTATCCGGTTCAAACCCTATAGTTTCAAAATCATTCTCTATATATTTTACAAATTCTCCGGCTCCACATCCATAGTCAAGAACTTTAGATCCTTTTTTAATTCTGTCTACAAGGATATTTTTTTTATACTGCAGATTGAATGACTGAAGGAATTTATATAGTTTTTCTTTCAGGCTTCCTGAATCCTGATGATGAGAAATATAATCTTCGCTTTCATAGTATCTGGAAATGTTAGATGGAACAGGGGTGGTTTTGAAGACTCCTTTGGTTTCTGTTTCTTTAATTTCAAATATTTCCTGTGAAAGAAAATGATCTTTTATTTTCATTGAAGTTAATATGTATTATGGTAAAAAAATTAAGATATTCAAAATGTTTTTTCACTTATGAATACCTTAATCTTCACTTTTATTTTTTTATGTTTCACGTGAAACATTTTTTTAACGTCCCAGATAAACTAATAAAACATTAATGTCTGCTGGGGAAACCCCGCTTATTCTTCCTGCTTGTGCAATGGTCTTCGGACGTACATTAGACATTTTCTGCTTCGCCTCTGCAGAGAGACTGGAAAGCTTGGTATAGTCAAAATCTTCAGGAATTTTGATGTTTTCCAGACGGTTTAGTTTAGCTACATTTTCTTTTTCTTTTTCAATATAGCCTTTATATTTGATATTAATTTCTGCCTGTTCTCTTACTTCGTCATTATATTGGCTGGAAACTTCTTTAATAAAATCAATTCCGTCCAGTTTTTCTAATGTCATATTTGGTCTCGTAAGAATTTGTGCAGCTCTGTAAGCCTGATCTACGGGACTGCTTTCTATAGACTCAAGGATAGGATTGATAACTCCGGGTTTTAAAGAAGTTTCTCGAAGAAACTCTTCAAGTGACTGACTTTCAGATATTTTAGTTTCAACTCGTCTTAATCTGTCTTCTTTTGCCAATCCAAGCTGGAATGCTTTTTCAGTTAATCTGATATCGGCGTTATCCTGTCTTAAAAGAAGTCGGTATTCTGCACGTGAAGTAAACATTCTGTATGGTTCCTCAGTTCCTTTTGTAATCAGATCATCAATCAATACTCCAATATAGGCTTCATCTCTGTTAAGGATAAAATCTCCTTTTTCGTGTACTTTATTATGTGCATTGATTCCTGCAATCAAACCTTGTCCTGCAGCTTCTTCATATCCGGTTGTTCCATTGATCTGGCCTGCAAAATATAAATTATCTATTAGTTTTGTTTCCAGTGTATGCTTCAATTGGGTAGGAGGGAAGTAATCATATTCGATAGCGTAACCCGGACGGAATACTTTTACGTTTTCAAATCCTGGAATATGCTTCATTGCTTTGATCTGTACATCCTCCGGAAGAGAAGAGCTGAATCCGTTTACATAGATCTCAACTGTTTTCCATCCTTCCGGTTCTACGAAAAGCTGGTGTCTGTTTCTTTCTGCAAAGCGGTTGATCTTATCTTCAATACTTGGACAATATCTTGGACCTAAACTTTGGATGGTACCATTGAACATTGGGCTTCTGTCAAAACCTTCTCTCAAAATATCGTGTACCGTTTCATTGGTATATACGATATGGCAGCTCATCTGTTTTGTTAATTTTGGAGTATCAAGGTAGCTGAATTTTTGAGGATTTTCATCTCCTTTTTGTTCTTCCATCTTAGAATAATCCAAACTTCTTCCGTCTACTCTTGGTGGAGTACCGGTTTTCATTCTTCCTGCTTCGAAACCTAAAGTGACCAATTGTTCTGTAATTCCAAAAGCTCTTGGTTCACCCATTCTTCCTCCGCCTAATTGTTTATCTCCAACGTGGATTAATCCGTTAAGAAAAGTTCCGTTCGTAAGAACTACTGATCTTCCTTTGATCTCAATTCCTAAAGAAGTAACCACTCCGGTTACTTTATTATTTTCAACAACCAGTTGTTTCACCATATCCTGAAAGAAATCAAGATTGGGAGTATTCTCTAATGCCAGGCGCCATTCTTCGGCGAAAAGCATTCTGTCATTTTGGGTTCTCGGAGACCACATCGCAGGACCTTTTGAAAGATTAAGCATCTTGAATTGGATAGCAGATTTGTCTGCTACAATTCCGGAATATCCTCCCATTGCATCAATCTCTCTTACGATCTGTCCTTTTGCGATTCCGCCCATTGCCGGGTTGCAGCTCATCTGTCCGATGGTCTGCATATTCATTGTAATCAATAGTGTTTTTGAACCGAGGTTGGCTGCTGCTGCTGCTGCCTCACAACCTGCGTGTCCGGCACCTACTACTATCACATCATATATTTCTGAAATCATTTTATATCGCTTGTTTTAAGCTTTAAACCTTATCTTTATATCTAATGTTTCACGTGAAACATTTTTGGAGAATGCACTCTAGATAAATGTATATTATGGCTAGAATTGAGCACTTTAGATATGGGACTTTAAGTGATTGTTCAATTTAAAACTTTAAATCCCTGTATTTATCCAGGTACAGATCTTCCATTCTCCGCATCTCTTTTTCTTCCTCTTCTGTCTTGTCTTTATACCCTGCCAGATGTAAAATTCCATGGGCTAACACTCTTCGTAATTCTTCTTCATAATCCCGGGAAAGGGTAGAGGCATTATCAGAAATGCGCTGCAAAGATACGAAAATCTCAGCGCTTATTGTTTTGCCTTTTACATAATCAAAAGTGATGATATCCGTATAATAATCATGCTGCAAATAATCCTGATTGATCTTAAGAAGATATTCGTCATCACAGAAAATGTAATTGATTTCTCCTAGCTTTTTTCCTTCTGAAAGAATAAGATCTTCCAGCCATTTTTTGTAATCTGTACTTACCGATTCTGGCAAGTTTTCATAAAAGAACTGTATCATTTTTTTAAAACCAGTGTCCTAAAATAACACTGAATATACCTTTTTGGTTATTTTTAAGTGAGTGGCTGAAGTTTACTTTAATCTGCCCGAAAGGAGATTTATAACCTGCCGTAATTCCCAGTGAGCTATAATTTACTTTAACTGCATCTTCAAACTTAATATCGTTTGATAAATTGGCAAAGCTGAAGTTTCCACTGATAAAATAGTTTTTATTAAACTTAAACTGGATATCATTAGATGCCAGTATGACATTATTTGTATAAAGCTGGGCGAAGTAAAATCCTCCGAAGCTTTTAAAATTAATCAGATTCTGCTCAAAAATTCCTCCCAGTCTGTATTGGTAATAGGATGGAAGATTTTCCCCGATAGTAACTCCGCCAAAGATATTAAGACGATAAGTGAATTGTTTACCAAGGGGAACATTGATTTTAAGATCGGCTTTGATCTGGATTATCCTTTTGTCAACTTCTGACTTTAAAAGATCTACCACTTTTCCTTCAGCTGCAAAATAAACCCCTTTTGTAGGAAACTCTTTATCATCCTGGGTATCGGTTTTAATAAAGATATAAGGGTTCAGAAAACGGCTGTACCGTCTGTTGTCTCCATTGCTGTTTTCAGCTTTAAAATAGTCATGGCTGATACCACCGCCGACAGCAAACTTATCTTTCCATACAGATTGTATATAAGCTTCGTTTCTGATCCATTCCCAGCGGTCTACAACGTAATTGTCCACATTTTTAATATCAAAGCTCATTCCGGATGAATAGAGTCCAAATCCCGGAATATATCCGTTATCTATAAAATAATTCAGATAATATCTCAAGCGGTCTCCTACAACAACATCCAGGGAAAGATTTGAGTTTTTAAATAAAAGTCTTTTGGCGGAATAATTCAAAAGAAGTCCGGTCTTGAAAACTTCATCATAATGTAACCCGAATTTTAAAAAGTGACGGGTGTCATCCTCGGTGACATAAAGCTTTAAATAGTTCGCGTCATTTTCCTGAACGATATCATAATTGATAAATTTGTAATTGTTGGTGGCAACCAGCTTATCTATCATTTTATTAATACTTCCATAGGTCTGCAGAGAGGGAAGACGTAATCCCATTTTTCCGAGGGTATAGTTTTTCCCAAATATTTTACTTCCTTCAATAGAAATACTGTCTATCTTATAAACGTTGGAATATATTGGGTTTACACGCTGTCTGAGACGGTCAAACGGTCTCTTTGGAAGCTGCTCAAGTATCTGGGAATATTTTAATCCTTCCACATACCCACTGTCCAGAATTTTCTTTTTATCATCATAGCTTGTTGCAGACATTCCTTTCAGGTTGGGTTTGATATTGATGTCTGTGTATTTATACTGCTTTCTTGTATCTTTCTTTATTCCGAAGTCAATGACCTGGTTCAGGATGGCTATAATATTGTTTAAATCCTCTCTTTTTGAAAGATCCTGGTTAAGGTCCACACCGATGACGATATCAATTCCTTTATCCTTTAAAGGCTTTGAGGGATAGTTTACGGTCATGGCTCCGTCAATATAAATGCTGTCGCCAATTTTAACCGGGTCCATTAAGGAAGGAAATGCTGAACTTGCCATAATCGACTGTACAAGATCTCCTTTCTCAAAAATCTGCATATTGCCGCTTTCCAGATTGGTAGCTACACATAAGAATGGGATAGGCATTTTGGAAAAATCGTCAATATTGGAAACGTTTTTAAAAAGTTCTTTTAGAAGATAAACATTTCTCTGGCCGGTACTGATAGAGGAGGGAAGCGTGATTTTTCCGTTTTTAAGCGGAATGGATAAGAGGTATTTGTCTACAGATTTATTGAAAAAGCTGGCTTCCTGCCGGGATTTGGGATCCATAATCAGAGAATAAAAATCCGTATCCATAACTATCTTTTCTATTTCTTTTCCGGAGTAGCCGGCGGCGTATAATCCGCCAACGATGGCTCCCATACTTGTTCCGGAAATATAGTCCACTTTTACTCCCAGAGAATCTAATACTTTAAGAACTCCTACATGTGAAAACCCCTTGGCACCACCACCGGCAAGCGACAAGCCTATCTTTGGATTTTTCGGAATTACCAAATCTTTTTTTACCTGAGAGTGGATCAATAACAGCTGGAATATGAAAAGCAGAAGCAGGAGTTTTCTCATAGTTAATCTTTTATATATATCCGTTTCACCCGAGGCGAAATGGAGGTTAATACTTCATAGGTTATCGTTTTGCAGTATCCTGCGAATTCTTTTAAACTTGGGTGAGCATTGAAGACCGTTACTGTATCACCTTCTTTTACATTCGGAATATGATCGACATTAATCATCATCATATCCATGCATATATTTCCTACAATAGGTGCCAGCGTTTTATTGACGCCAACATTGCCTACCTGATTTCCGATCAGTCTTGGAATTCCATCTGCATATCCTACCGGTATGGTCGCAATTCTTGTAGGATGATCAGCCTTATATTTTCTGCTGTAACCTACAGATTCGCCGTTTTCAACCGTTGATATCTGTGAAATTACGGTTTTAAAGCTTACCACAGATCGAAGCTGTTTCTGAATTTCAGGATCCGGCGATTCTCCCAGCATACCGATACCGATTCTTACCATATCATACTGATGACCCGCATAACTTGTTATTCCGGATGAATTCAGGATATGGCGGATAGGAGTATAGCCTAATTTTTCAATAAGATAGCTTGAATTTTTTTCGAAAACCTCAAACTGTTTCAAAGTAAATTCTTTTTCTTCAGGCATATCAGAAGAAGATAAATGGCTGAACATGCTTTGTACCTTTAAATTTTTCTGACTTAAAGTTTCGCTTAGCTGATCCAGTTCAAAATATTTAAAACCAAGACGGTGCATACCTGTTTCAAGTTTGATATGGATAGGATACTTTTTATCATAGCCCGACTTCTGAACCGCCTCATAGAATAGTTCCAATACTCTGAAACTGTAAATTTCAGGTTCAAGGTTGTAATCTATGATTGTCTGATAACTGTGCTGCTCAGGATTCATAACAATAATAGGAGTTGTAATTCCTTTTTTTCTGAGCTCGACACCTTCATCGGCATAAGCTACCCCGAGATAATCGATATGGTGATGCTGAAGAAACTCTGATACTTCAAAGCTTCCTAATCCGTAGGCATTGGCTTTTACCATAGCCATCATTTTAGTTCCCGGTTTCAGCAGCGATTTATGATAATTGATATTATGAAGAATTGCATTAAGGTTTACTTCCAGTACCGTATCATGCTTTCTGAGTTCCAGGATATCTTTAAGCCTTTCGATTTCAAATTTTCTGGCTCCTTTCAGTAAAATGATCTGATTTTCCAATTCAGTAAGGTGCTTACTTTCAATGAGCTCCTTAGTGTCAATAAAAGTATATGTTTTAGCTTTAAATAATTCACTAAAGTTTGAAATTTTATCACCAATCAGGAATACGGAATCAAAATGCTGCTCGTTTACCAGTTCAGAAACCTCTTCATATAATTCTTTGGAGTTAGTGCTCACTCCCACGATATCCGTTAAGACCAGTGACTTTTTGGATTTGTTGTATTCATTCAGAAACTGCAGGGCAGTCTTTAAAGAATCGAGGTCAAGGTTAAAAGAATCATTGATGACAATGTTGCCTTTAATTCCTTCAATCGCTTCAAGCCTCATTTCAACGGCTTTTAAAAGGTTGATTTTTTCAACGATCTTTTTATTTTCAATATTCAGCTCCTTCAATACTGTAATAAGCGCCATAGCATTGGTTAATGTTGCTTCATCTCTTTGATGGACCGGAAAACTTATTTCTTCATCAAAATATTCAACAATAATATTTTCATCTTTAGAAATATTGTTGTTGATAAAAACCTGGTTTTCTTTTTTAAAACCGTAAGAAATTAATTTTTTATCTGAATATGTGGTTTTAATTTTTTGATCAACCAGAGAATTATCACCATTATAAATGATGACTTCAGAATTTTTAAAAAGACTGATTTTTTCATCAATCAATTCTTCCTCGGAAGAAAAGTTGGCAGCATGAGCTGTTCCGATGTGGGTCAGTAATCCGATCTGTGGATGGAAAATAGGCTCAAGCTTTTCCATTTCATGCGGTTTGGAAATTCCCACCTCAAAAATTCCCACCTGATGAGAGTCGTTGATCTGAAGAAGAGACAGCGGAAGACCGATCTGAGAATTGAAACTTTTAGGGCTTTTTACAGTAGGAAACTCATTCCATAAACATTGATATAACCATTCTTTTAAAATAGTTTTACCATTACTTCCTGTAATTCCTATAGATTGTAAATGAGAATGTTCGAAATGATATTTGGCTAATTTTTGAAGAAACTCTACGGAATTTTCAACAATGATCCAGGTTATATTTTCAAACTCCGGATAATGATGTTCAGAAATAATGACATTAATACCCCTATCCATTGCAGACTCAATAAATTTTTCACCAGAATTTTTATGTGTATTGATGGCGATAAAGGCTGTATTCTTCGTAGAATAAATAATCCTGCTATCGTAAGCAATATTTTTGATCAATAAATTTCTGTCTCCAATAACTTGCGCTTTGGTGATCTCTGCAATGTGTTGTACTGTATAATTCATTGGTACCCTTTCTGCTTTATTTTATGCGAAATTGCAAAAAGGTAAAATAGAGAAAGGGATACAGATTCAGTTTATTATCTGGTTTTTCCTTTTAATATTTTACGACAGCGCTTTTCCGCTTTTCATTTTATATTAATTGAATAGATGTATGGTTTGATACAAACAGCAATTTCATGATTTGCAATTGCTGTTTGTCTTCCCCTGTTTATTTTCTTTTTGAAAGCACTTCATCAATAAAAACACGGCGGCTTACTGCTTCATAGCTTTCAGTTTCTCCCAATTCTACCAGGTTATTTCCCTGAGAAATCCTCATAGAATAGTTGGCAAGATTACCTGTTCTCTTACAAATAGCATGCACTTTTGTAACATATTCGGCAGTTGCCATCAGATTAGGCATTGGTCCGAACGGACGGCCCAGAAAGTCCATGTCCAATCCTGCAATAACCACTCTGATGCCGCTGTTAGCCAGCTGATTGGCAATGTCAACAATGCTTTCATCAAAAAACTGAGCTTCATCAATTCCTACAACATCACAATTGGAAGCCAGGAGAAGAATTTCATTAGGATTTTCCACCGCTGTACTGCGGATTTTATTCTGATTATGAGAAACTACGTCCTCTTCAGAATACCGTATATCCAGTTTGGGTTTAAAAATTTCCACACTCTGTCCTGCCATTTCTGCTCTTCGCAATCTGCGGATAAGTTCCTCGGTCTTACCGGAAAACATAGAGCCACAAATCACTTCCATCCAACCGCTTTGTTTGGAATGATTAATTGTATTTTCTAAAAACATTTGTTAAATTAGCCGTATATTTTTAACATCAAAAGTAAGCAATTTTAATAAGAATCTTATTATGCAGAATATCCAAGATTTAAAGGAAAAGATATTTTTTGAGTCCATGAATATCATTGATAATCTGGACAAAATAAGTAACATAGACGAATTACTGTCTAAGCAGGATCTTGTAGATGAGCTTGCTAACAGGATTTCTTTTTTGAAACTGCTGGAAAAAAATATTGAATATTTCACAACAGATAATCAGGTGCAGAATCCGGACAGTCGGTATGTATCTTTTATTTCAGGAGACCCGGAACATCATGATGGAGGAAATGAAGTAACAGAAGAGGAAGCCATTTTTAATAATGAGCTGAACGAAATTGATGAAAATGAAGTCTTTTTGGACGGTTCCGAAGAAGAAGCTGCCGTTTTTAATAATCAGCTGAATGAAATTGTTGAAAACGAATTCCATGAAAATATGATAAATTTTGTGGAGGAAAATTATATCGAGAAAACACCTGAAAATAGTCAGGAACAGACTTATGATCAGGAAATTCTGGAAGAAGAAGCGGTATTTAATAATGCGCTGAATGAAATTGACGAAACCGAAGTGTCAGCGGAACAAAGAGCCGTTCTTAATTTTGTAGATGAAGACAAAATTCTTGCAGATTCCACACCGGATTCAGATGAAGACCTCAATGAAGATCTTTTTCATCATGAAGTAACGGAGGAAGAAGCTGTTTTCAATAATCAGCTTAATGAAATAGAAGAGGAGGAAGAGGAAATTTCTCAACCGGAATCTAAAAAAGATACTGACTTTGCAGCGGTAGATGAAGACAAAATACCGGTAACAGAAACAATTCCAAGTATTTTTGATACAGAAATCCTGGAAGATGAAATCCTGATTGAAGAAAACGAAGAACAGTTTGTAGCTTCAAACTTTTCTATAGAACAGGGAGAAATGGCTACAGAAACTTCCAATGTGGAAAATATTCTGAGTGAGATAAAAAATGACCATTCGGAAGAAACAAAAGAAGAAAGCATCCTTGCTGAAGTCTATGACCGCAGAAAAATTGTGGAAATAGATAAACCTCTTCGTGAAGAAACAGATAAACATCCTTCCGATGAAAGCTTCGAAAATTTAGAAGAATACCATCGGGAGAAAAAAATAAAACTAGCCAATATCAAAGGAATGAAGGCTGTTCAGTCCCTTTTTGATGACGACCATCTGGAAAGGGAGCTTCCTAAGGAAGAAAAGACGGCTCCGGTTGTAAAAGAAGACACAGGAAGCATTCTGAAATCTAATATTCCGACCAATTTCATGGAAGCAGATAAGCTGAAACCTGAATTCAAGCTGGATCTTAATGACAAGCTTGCCTTCACGAAGATGCTCTTTGAAGGAAGCCAGATAGATCTCAATGATACCGTATATCAGCTGAATAAATTCAGAACACTGGAAGAAGCCAAAGAATATCTGAGCGATCTGTATTATGAAAGAAAATGGAATAAAGTGGATGAATATGCTCAGAGACTTTGGGTATTGGTGGAAAATAAATTCTTATAATTTTGAGCGGAATCCTATATTTTGTTCCCACACCCGTTGGGAACCTGGAAGATATGACATTCAGGGCAGTAAATGTCCTGAAAGAAGTAGATTATATTTTATGTGAAGACACCAGAACTTCCGGTGTACTTTTAAAACATTTTGAAATCTCCAAGCCTTTAAAATCCTATCATTTACACAATGAGCATCAGGCAACGGAGAAAGTCATTACAGACCTTAAAAACGGCCAGAATATCGCTATTATTACCGATGCAGGAACGCCTGGTATTTCGGATCCCGGATATTTACTGGCAAAAGCTGGTGCAGATAATAATATCGATATGATCTGCCTTCCCGGAGCAACAGCTCTGATTCCGGCCCTTGTAGTTTCAGGATTACCCAACAACGAATTTTTATTCGCTGGATTTCTGCCGCAGAAAAAAGGAAGACAAACAAAGCTGAAGCAGCTTGCTGAAGAAAAAAAGACCATTGTTCTTTACGAAAGTCCCCATAAAATCAATACCACGCTGGAGCAGATCAAGGAATTCTTTGGTGAAGAAACGAAAGTGAGTTTAAGCCGGGAGATTTCTAAGAAATTTGAAGAAACCAAACGGGGGACAATCAATGAATTAATTGAATTTTCTAAGAGTAAAACTTTAAAAGGAGAGATTGTTCTTATTGTTAATAATTCTATTTGATTTTCCTTGAAATGAGTTTTTGTTACTGTGTTCTGTAGTTTGTACAGTACAGACTAACCAGTATATGAACTCGAAACCTGTGGTTTGCAGAAATACAGACAATTTTTATGGCATTCCGGATGGGAAAGGAACAGAAATTGTACCCTTTGTTTACGAAGATAGTATAGCTTTCGGGAATGCTGAAAAAGAAATGTGGTTAAAAAAGATGGAAAATTAGGTGTTTCCAATTTTCGGAATGAGGCTTTGATAGATATTATTTTATTTATGATAAATATTTCTGAACAAAGAAGTACGGAGATTCGATAAAAGCAAAAAAACAGATCTTATTTATTTTACCAGATTTAAAAATAGTTTCATTCAACTTAATAAAAGCCCCCGGAATCATCAAAAAAAACCAGTATTTTAACAATTTAAATGTGTTGAATAACAATTTATAATATCTTTGCAAACCGTTTAATTCCGGAAAGGAATTGTAGAAACTATAAAAGTCAGCGGTCACAAGCTGAATGAGTTATAAAAGAAAATAATTGTCAATAGATATGAAAATATTAGAAGGAAAAGTAGCACTAATTACCGGAGCTACAAGAGGAATCGGTAAAGGCATCGCTGAAATGTTTGCTCAGCAAGGGGCAAAAGTAGCATTTACCTACGCCGGCTCTGTAGACAAAGCAAAAGAATTAGAAGCAACTTTAAGTTCTGTAACCCAAATTAAGGGATATCAGTCTGACGCATCAGATTATGATGCAGCACAAAAATTGGTGGAAGATGTAATGACAGAGTTCGGGCAGATTGATATTTTGGTAAACAATGCAGGAATTACAAAAGATAACCTGTTATTGAGAATGTCTAAAGAAGATTGGGATAAAGTAATCAAAGTAAACCTGGATTCAGTTTTTAACCTTACCAAAGCGGTTATCAAACCCATGATGAAGGCCAGATCAGGATCTATTATCAATATGACTTCTGTAGTGGGAGTAAAAGGAAATGCCGGACAGGTTAACTATGCAGCTTCTAAAGCAGGTGTAATCGGGTTTACAAAATCTGTGGCCCTGGAATTAGGATCAAGAAATATCAGATGTAATGCCATCGCTCCAGGTTTCATTGAAACGGAAATGACTGCTGTTCTGGATGAGAAAACAGTTCAGGGATGGAGAGAAGAAATTCCAATGAAGAGAGGAGGGCAGCCTGCAGATATTGCAAATGCATGTGTATTCCTGGGCAGCGAGATGTCAGCTTATATTACCGGACAGACATTAAATGTTGACGGTGGAATGCTAACTTAATAAATGAAAAAAGTACAGAATATAGTATTATTCTTGTCGGTTTTAATAGGCGTCGGTCTGGCATACATCAGTTTTTTTAATGTATATCAGACCGATGATTATTTCTGGTCCTATACGACCAGAAAAGTAGGATTGTTGCAAAGTTTTATAGATACCTATACAAATTGGGGCGGAAGGTATTTCGGATACTCAATCAATATGTTTAATCCTGTTTTTTACGACAGCAATAATATTCTTCCAAAGATATATCCTGTCTTTTTGATGCTGTCCTTTATTGGAGTTTCAGCATTAAATTTCAAAGAATATTTTAATTATTCTTTGAAAGAGTCCGTTAAAAAAGGATTGCTTCTGTTTTTTTTCTATACAGTGCTTCTGGTAAGCTTGCCGGAGCATTATTTCTGGATCACAGGATCCAATGTCTATTTCGTTCCTGTTATTTTATTTGGCATTTTACTCTATTTTTTCAAAAAAAGGGAGGACACAGGACAAAAAATATGGTTTTATCTTTCCGTTTTATTTATCATCATTCTGATGGGTTCCAATGAAATTCTGGCATTGATTCTTGAAGGAGTTTTATTAGTTTATTATATTCAGAAACGGTCTAAGGAAAATTTGTTTTTGGTACTATTGGGAATCATTTTCTTGTTTGTATGTTTTCTCGCTCCTGGAAATTTCAACAGAATGGGAGAAGTGGAAAGAGGAATTGTAAAATGGCTGAAGAGAATAGCTCTTTTTGGTGCTGATGCGATATATGTAGGAGTTAAAGTTGTTCTCATAATTCCATTGTTTATTAAGGTTTTTGAAGAAGAACTAAAGAAAATCACTGCTCAGGTAACCTTTAAAAAAGCTATATTATTTTGGTCTGTTTCATTGATTCCTCTGTTATTTACAAGCTATATTCTTACCTCTATTGCAAGACAGTTTGAAAGTATCATCTTTTATTTTCTGATTACTTTTTCACTGGTATTCTTCTTTAAATTTGAAAAAGTTAAAAAGCTATGGTGGGTTTCTCTCTTTATCATTTTTCTTCCGGATTTCAAAATTTTCCCGGAAAAATATACTTATTTTAATATTGATTTCAATGGTGAAAATATAGTAATGGAACTTCTGACTACAGATCTTAAAGAATATGAAAGAGAAATGAATAAAAGAGTAGCGGTCATTAGAAATTCTCCTCAGGATTCTGTTGTTGTAGACAGGATAAAAGTCGTTCCGCGAGTATTATTTTTTGGCGAAATGTCATCTGTAAATGAAGAAGAAACCTTTATAAACGACCAGCTCCAAAAATATTTTAATAAAAAATACATCAGAACAAAAGAATAAGGCTTCAGATAATATTCTAAAGCCTTTTATTTCATTTATTTAATCCTTAAAAATCTGGTTTTCCTGTTCCTTAACCCTTATAAAAGTAGTTCTTTTGGAAAGTTCTTTAAGCTTTGAAGCACCTACATATGTACAGGTAGATCGCACACCTCCTAAAATATCCTTTACCGTTTCTGAAACCGGACCTTTATAAGCTACTTTCACTGTTTTTCCTTCAGAGGCACGGTATTCTGCTACTCCTCCGGAGTGCCTGTCCATTGCCGTCTTAGAGCTCATTCCATAGAAAAGGCGGTATTTTTTGCCATTTTCCTCAATGATTTCTCCGCCACTTTCATCATGACCGGCAAACATGCCGCCCAGCATCACGAAATCTGCACCGCCACCAAAGGCTTTTGCAACATCACCCGGAACTTTACAACCGCCATCAGCGATGATATGTCCGCCTAAACCATGGGCTGCATCAGCGCACTCAATAATAGCAGAAAGCTGAGGATATCCCACGCCTGTTTTTACTCTGGTTGTACAGACAGACCCAGGCCCGATACCTACTTTTATGATATCTGCACCTACAAGAAGAAGTTCTTCCACCATCTCTCCTGTAACGACATTCCCGGCGATGATAATTTTATCTGGAAAATTGGCTCTGGCTTTCTTCACAAATCCAACAAAATGCTCAGAATAACCATTCGCTACATCTATACAGAGAAACTCAATTTTTGGGTGCTTTTCGAGGATCTGTTTTATTTTCTCTTCATCTGATTTTCCTGTTCCTGTGCTCAAAGCAATATACTGATGAATACTTTCTGGCTGACTTTCCAAAAACCTGCTCCATTCTTCAGGGGTGTAATGTTTGTGAACTGCTGTAATAATTTTTTCTTTTGCCAGCTCTACCGCCATTTCAAAAGTCCCTACGGTATCCATATTGGCCGCAATTACGGGAACCCCTGTCCATTTCTTCTTCGTATGTTTAAAAGTAAATTCTCTCTGCAAATCAACCTCTGAACGGGATTTTAAAGTAGAACGCTTTGGGCGGAACATTACATCCTTGAACCCAAGCTTTATGTCATTTTCTATACGCATTTTGTAATTATTTGTCAGAATAAAGGTAGTGAATAATCTGAAATGGATTATTTTTGATGCCATGGATTTTCCTGTAACTTTTCACATTTTCGGTACAACAATTCTTGCACACCCCCTTTTTGAGGCTGTTGGAATGTTCCTGGGCATGAGGTATTATTTTTACCTTAAAAGAAAATCTGCTGAGAAGCTGTCGTTCAATACTTCTGCCGCAGTGTTGATAGGTGCAACGGCAGGAGCATTGCTAGGTTCCAAACTGATCGGAAATCTGGAAAATCCTTATACAATGTTTGAGAATTTTAGCTTTCAGAAGCTTTGGTCCAGTAATACAATCGTCGGAGGCCTGGCCTTTGGATTATTAGGTGTTGAACTGGCTAAAAAAATAGTTAATCATAAAGAAAGTACAGGAGATCTGGTGGTTTTTCCTTTAATGCTGGCTATGATCATTGGGAGGATTGGCTGTTTTCTTACAGGAGTTTATGAGGAAACGTATGGCATTCCAACAGATTCTGTGTTTGGGATGCATTTGGGTGATCAATATGCAAGACATCCTGTTGCCCTATACGAAATAGTCTTTCTTGTTTGTCTTTGGGTAGTTCTTAACTATATTCAGAAACAGAAGAAATATAAATCGGGTTTTCTTTTTCAGATCTTTATGCTGAGTTATTTCATATTTAGATTCCTGTTAGACTTCATTAAACCAAGGGTTGAAATTGCAGGAAATCTGGGAACTATTCAACTTGTATGTATTTGTGTAATTATTTACTACATTTATACTATTAAAAACAGTCAAACCACTTTAAAATATTAAAGATGAACCTATTAACACTTCTGGAAGTTGGTGATATGACCGGTCTGGTAATCATAATCGTTGGGGCAATGATTTTGGGCGCTATGTTCTTGTCTGTTATTGTTACATTTATTGCAAAACTTATTTATGAAAGTAAGGATAACAGGAAATTCACCAGAAAACAGTTTATACAGACTTTTGTTATTTGTTTATTGGTCTGTGGAATTATAAGTGGATATATCTGTGGATAAGCATTTTAAAAATAAACTATGCCAGTAAGAAACTATACTTATTACGATTATACCATTAGTCTTTGTCCGGAATGCCTCAAAAGGGTAGGCGCAAAAATTATTATAGAGGATGAAGCTGTTTTTATGACAAAGAGATGCCCTGACCATGGTTTTTTCAAGACCAAAATTGCTTCAGATGTATCATATTATAAAAATATAAGAAATTATAACAAGGCTTCGGAAATGCCGCTTCACTTTGGAACCGGTGTGGAATATGGCTGTCCTTATGACTGCGGGCTTTGTGTAGACCATGAGCAGCATAGCTGTCTATCCATTGTGGAAGTTACCGACAGATGTAATCTTACCTGTCCTACCTGCTATGCCATGTCATCACCTCATTATGGTAGCCACAGAAGTCTGGAAGAGATTGAGGCAATGTTTGACACGATTGTCAGAAACGAAGGCGAGCCGGATGTTGTTCAGATCAGTGGAGGAGAACCTACTATTCATCCGGAATTTTTTAAGATCATGGATATCGCCAAGTCGAAACCCATAAAGCACCTGATGCTGAATACCAACGGCATAAGGATTGCCAATGACCCTGGGTTTGCTGAAAAACTGGCGACATATGCTCCGGAATTTGAAATTTATCTCCAGTTTGATTCCTTCAACCCGGAAGTTCTTGAAGATTTCAGAGGGAAAGACCTCTCTTCAGTAAGAATGAAAGCCCTGGAAAAGCTGAATGAATTAAATCTTTCTACCACGCTGGTTATTGTACTTCAGAAAGGAAAAAATATTGATGAAATCGGGAAAATCATTGAATTCGCCCTGAAACAGAAATGCGTCAGAGGAATTACTTTTCAGCCTGTAGAAATTGCGGGAAGAAACAGAGACGATTCAGCACACGAAAAAATTACATTAACAGAAGTAAGACAGGAAATTCTGAATCAGTTTCCAATATTAAACGCTGATGATATTATTCCCGTTCCGTGTAATCCGGATGCTTTGGCAATGGGATATATTTTAAAGCTCCAGGGAGAAATTATACCTTTAACCCGATACATTAATCCCGCTGATCTTCTGAATAATGAATCAAGAAATACCATTGTTTACGAACAGGACGCAGGACTTCATATGCAGTTACTGGACATCTTCAGTACCGGAATCTCTGTAGATAAAGTACAACCTAAAGTTAATCAATTACTTTGCTGTCTTCCGGAAGTGTGTGCTCCGGATCTGGATTACGATAACCTCTTCAGAATTATTATCATGAATTTTATGGATGCTTATGATTTTGATGTAAGAGCAGTAAAGAAGTCTTGTGTTCATATTGTGAATAAAGACTTAAAACTGATCCCTTTCGAAACCATGAACCTTTTCTACCGGGATGAAAAGAAAGGCTATCTGGAAGAACTTAGGAAGGAAGACAAAGTGCTATTTTAAATAATATTTTTATCCTGTTGAAACAGATGATTACAAAACATAAAAGCGTGAAATCCAATTTCACGCTTTTCTATTTATATAGAAAACTTACTTGGCTTCCTTTACGGTGTCAAAAGTCATGACTTCTTCCAGCGTTTTCATGTATTCGTATGCGGTAAGGTCAAACTTTACCGGTACGATGGAAATATATCCGTTAGCCAATGCTGTTTCATCAGCATCTTCGGAATCATCCATATTGTTGAAATACCCTGTTAGCCAGTAATATTTTTTACCATGTGGATTGATTCTTTCATCAAAGCTTTCTTCCCATTTTGCATGAGCCTGTTTACAAACTTTTACCCCTTTTATTTCTTCAGCCGGAAGTTTGGGAATATTCACATTCAGTACAATTCCTTTTGGCATTGGGTTCTCCAGTGTTCTTCTTACAATATTCTGGATAAATTCTTTAGCCTGGCTGAAATCAGCTTCCCAGCTGAAATCAAGTAATGAGAATCCAATCGCAGGAATTCCCTCTACACCGGCTTCTACTGCTGCCGACATCGTTCCCGAATAGATCACATTGATAGAAGAATTTGCTCCATGATTGATTCCTGAAACTACAATATCAGGTCTTCTTTTGAGAATTTTGTCAAGAGCCATTTTTACACAATCTACAGGAGTTCCGCTGCATGAAAAATCTGTTTGCGGGCCTTCCAGGATCACTTCTTCGTAGCTTAGGGTAGAATTAATGGTAATAGCGTGGCCTTTTCCACTTTGAGGAGAGTTGGGTGCTACAACAACTACTTCTCCGATTTCATTCATAAAATTTACAAGATTTCTGATACCAGGAGCTGTAATTCCATCATCATTAGTAACCAGAATAAGCGGTCTTTCCATAAATTATCTTTAATTTTTTTTTTATTCAAACAAGGTAAATTTGTTCACTTTCAGCATTGAACAAATCATTTTTCAATACATCAAATGTAGGTAAAAATAAGATGCCGTAAAACAGCAGATTGATTATTGATTGCTGTAAAATCAGAATTAAAAATCACATCTTATGATCATAAAACGAGACAGCAGCAGAAATGGAGAAGAGTATAAACTTCAGAAAAAAGAAACCTGGATGAATCAAAATTAATACAGTCAGCTGCAGATTTAGATCAGCATGCTTCATAGCTCTGCAAATACTTTCCCGGCAAAATCTGTTATAAAATCAGCTGGAAAAGTATCTGCTAAGCCTGATAACTGTTTAATTTTAAGTGGTTGTACAAAATAATAACTAATCAAGTGGTTTTCTGCCTGTAATGATGTTATAAAGGATAACAACAATAGCAATGACCAATAAGATGTGAATTAAATATCCCGTGCTCATTCCCGGAAATATTCCTAACATTCCTAGAAGCCAAACGACGATGCAGATCACTGCAATTAACCATAATAAACTTCTCATGACTTTATATTTTAATGTTATATAATTATGTCCCAGCATATTTTGTGCCTTTATGTTTAAAAGTTAATTTTTGTGGTACTGTTTTTTAGTTTTTCAACAAAAATAAAATATCGGATATATACTGAAAACAGACAAACAATTATTTAGTTTTTGAATGAAACACCCTGATAATAGGAACTGACTAACACTGTTTTTATTATTTATAGATCTCTTTAAATAAAAATGGTCAAAACTATCGATATTTGTAAATAAGGTATTAAATTTGATCATTTGTAACAGTACCAGACTTACTGCTACTAATTATTATACTTATTTTAAAAAAATTAATAAATTAAAGACAGTTTATGTGGAAAAATTTCAAACTGAATAAATTTTTACTCCTGATTCCATTAACCAGTCTAATGTTTTGTTTCAACTCGCCAAAGAATGACGATGAAAAGATGCAGACAATAATGGTGAGCGTAAAAAACACTCTTTCTTATCTGCATTATAGCCCCAAGTCTATCAATGATGCCTATTCTAAGGACGTTTATAAGCATTATTTCGAATTGGTAGATCCGTCAAAAAGATATTTCCTGCAATCTGATATGGATGAGTTCAGCAAGCACGAAACAAAGCTTGATGATTATATCAGCCAGGGTGACCTTACATTCTATAAGCTTACGATTGACAGGCTATACCAGAGAGTGGATGAGATTGATAAAATCACCCAGGATATCTTCAGTAAGCCGATCAATCTTCAGGAAGATGAAACCCTTACTCTTGAGCCGAAACTAAAAAAAGTACCTGCCGGCAAACAGGAACAGTATAATGAGTGGAAGAAATTCATCAAATACAATATCCTTCAGGAAGTTGAGTCGATGAACAGTAAGGAAGAAGCTCAGAAAGAAAAGAAAGACTCTGTTCAGAAATACAAGCTTAAAGATACCATCAAATTGAAAGTGCTTACTCAGGATGAGAAGATCAAAAAAGCAACTGATGAAGTAAAAGATCTTGTAAAAGATACCTTTACAAGATTCAAAAAGAGAAAGAAAATGGATTGGTTTACCGTGTATATGAATGCGTACACAGAAGTATTTGATCCACATACCAACTACTATTCTCCAAAAGATAAAGAAGACTTTGATACTCAGTTTACCGGAAAAGTAATCGGTATCGGAGCTGTGATCCAGGAGAAAAAAGGGTATCTTTATCTGGGAGCTCTTACGATCGGGGCTCCGGCATGGAAATCTAAGCAGCTTTCAGAAGGTGATAAAATCCTGAAAGTAAAATCCAAGCCGAAAGAAGATGCTGTAAATGTTGTAGGAATGCTTTCCGATGAAGCGGTAAGGCTGATCAGAGGTGAGAAGGGAACCCCGGTAACGCTGACTGTTCAGAAAAAAGACGGCACCATTAAAGACGTAACCATGATCCGTGAAGAGGTTGCTATTGAAGATACTTTTGCAAGAAGTATTGTAGTGAACGCTCCGAATGGCAAAAAATATGGTTTCATCAACCTTCCGAGTTTTAATGCAGATTTTGAAAATGCCAAAGGAAGAAACGCTTCCGATGATATCAAGAATGAAATCATTAAACTCAAAGAACAGAATATTGAAGGAATCATTCTTGATCTTAGAAATAACGGAGGGGGCTCATTAACCGAAGTAGGAGATATTATGGGGCTTTTCATGGAAGCCGGACCTTACGTACAGGTAAAAGACGGAAACGGGAAAATACAGACGCTTAAGAATAAAAATGAAGCTCCGATCTGGACAGGTCCATTGGTGATCATGCAAAACGAGCTTTCTGCTTCCGCTTCGGAAATTCTTGCAGGAGTAATGCAGGATTATGGAAGAGCAATGATCATTGGATCTCCGCAGTCTTTCGGAAAAGGAACCGTTCAGACTTTTGTTGACCTGAACAGATTCCTGAACACGGAAGATGATTTCGGATCTTTAAAACTGACAATCCAGAAATTCTATAGAATTACTGGAGAATCTACTCAGAGAAAAGGAATTGTTTCGGATATCCAGATGAAAGACTTCTTTACCTATGCTGAGGTAGGAGAGCGATATGATGATTATGCATTGGCCTGGGATAAAATTCCGTCTACAAAATTCCAGAAGCTGAACTATTTCAACATCCAGGCGCTTGAAAAAGCAAGTGCAGACAGAATGGCTAAAAACAGCAATTATCAGTTGTTATTAGAGTCGGCTCAATGGAGAGAAAAATTGGATAAAGAGGAAAATATTACCTTGAATATAACGAAGTTCAACGAGCTGATGAAAACCAGAAAGTCTCAGATTGAAAAGTTCAAGGCTCTGACGAAATTTGAAAATGGACTTCAGTTTATGATGTATCCAAGCGAGATTGAAAGAGAGAAAAAAGACGAAGCTTTCAAGAAAAAATCTGAAATGTGGATCAAAAATCTGAAAAAAGATCTTTACCTGCAGGAAGCAATGAATATTGTATCAGATATGGGAGCTAAATCCTAAACATAATAAAGCCGCTAATGAAAATTAGCGGCTTTATTATTGAATAATGGAATTACTTAATTTCTACACATCCCACTCTTCCTCCGGCATTTCCGGTAGGCTGGGTATGGAAATCATCTGCTGCAGCGTGTACAATAAGGCCTTTTCCAATAATGTTTTTGGACTCATCGGTACAGCCCAGACACCATTTGTCTGTTTTGAAAGTCAATGTTGCAGTTCCGTTCTGATCCGCAATCAGGTTTCCTATATCTCCCATATGGAAATGTTCAGCTCCCCATTTGCCATGATCATTCTTGGAAGGATTCCAGTGGCCTCCGGTAGAAGTTCCGTCTGCTGCAGAGCAGTCTCCTTTTTCATGAATGTGTACTGCATGGATTCCGGGCGTAAGATTGGTAATATCCAGCTTCATCGTAACCTCGTTTCCGTTTTGGGTAAACTTTGCAGTTCCTCCTGTCTGCGTTCCGCTTTTGGCATTTACAGCGTACGTTTTTGTGGTACCGCAAGAAGCAGCCAAAAATGCACAACCCGCCAATAATGCTAATGTTTGTACTTTCATTTTTTAAATGATTTAAAGTGATTTTACGATAAATTTAAAAAAGATTTTCCAAAGCGCTCTATGATCGCAGTCTTTTTTAAAAGTTAATTGTGTGATAAACTTAATAGGGCTTATTTTAAACTTTTAATTCTGAAAACACAGACAGGGGAGGTTAACTTTTTAAAAGAGGTGAAAAAAGCTTATTTTAGTCGCTGAAAGCTATTTGTAAATCTGGCATTTATATCAGGAAAAAAAATAATGATTATTCTGTACACATTTATCAGTGAAGCAAAACACCAATCTCTTCTGGACCAGTATCTGCCTGCTTTTTCTAAGGAAATCAGACAGGATATTCTTAGATACAAAAGATGGCAGGATACCCAGCTTTCTTTACTGGGAAAAGTTCTTCTACATTATGGATTGAGAACGCATTATAGCATCTGTGAAGCAGAATTAGGCATTCTTCCCAACAAAAAACCTTATTTGAAAGGAAATGATCTTCATTTTAATATATCGCATTCTAAAGATCTTGTTGTTTGTACCATTGCAGAATATCCTTTGGGAATAGATGTGGAATTTAATGATCCGAAGATCAGTTATCAGGATTTTATATTTCAGATGACCGGCAGAGAACTTGAGGAAATTCAGCATGCTGAAGATAAGATGAAAGGTTTTTTCACTTACTGGACAAGAAAAGAGGCCGTAATAAAAGCCCATGGAGTAGGAATGATGCTTCCTCTGGATACTTTTGAAGTTGTAAAAGACGAGTGTATGATAGAAGGTGAAAGATTCTTCACCAGAGAGATTTTTATTCATGAAGATTACCATAGCTATATAGCCTCTTCGGATCAGAAAATTAAAGAAACAGCTCTCATTTTTAAACATTTTGAAGCATAAATATTTAATAAAAAATAAACTCCATTTTTGATAATAGCAATAAAAGACAACAAAATCCCGGGCCCGAAAAATATCTTTGTAAACTAACAACCTTGAATTGGAAGAGTATAAAAAACGGATTGTAAAAACAATTCAATATATTGATAATCATATTGATGCGGATTTGTCTCTGGAAAGAATTGCAACGATAAGTGCCTATTCACCGTTTCATTTCCACAGGATATTTAAGCTGGTCACAGGAGAAACTCTTCAGAACTATATTATCCGGAAGAAAATAGAAAAAAGTGCCCTTCATCTGGCGATGCATAAAAGTATGGAAATCAAAGAGATCTATTGGAATCTTGGGTTTTCAAGCCACTCAGCTTTCTGCAAAACATTCAAAAAACATTACGGTCTTGCACCCACAGAATTCCGCAGATCGGCTCCGGAAAAATTTCACAGGATTTTATCGGTACACAGCAAGAACGGACAAGTAGATACGGTTTTCAGCCAATACATTTGCAACATTGAAAACCTGTCAGACTGGACCAATATGAATTTAAAAATTGAAGTAAAAGAAATGCCTGAAATGCACCCGGCATCCGTAATGAGCCTTGGAATGGCCAATGTAGAACCTTCTTTCAACATCTTGATTGACTGGGCAAAAAAGAAAAACCTCTTTCCTCGGGAGAATCTTAAAATGATTTCAGTTTATCATGACAGCTGCAAGATAACCCCTCTTGATAAAGTAAGAATTCATGCCTGTATGCTTTTGGGTGAAAAACTGAGACAACAGGAAGGAGAAGTATTTCCCGAAACATTAGAGAGAGGGAAATACATTGTTGGAAGTGGCGAAATTACCCTCAACGACTTTGAACAGTGCTGGGTTTCTTTGTTTTTATGGATGAATGAGAACAATTACACTACCAGGAGAACTTTTCCTTACGAAATCTATCACTCCAACTTTAAAGAACATCCGGAAGGAAAGATGATCGTGGATTTCTGCATCCCGGTTCATTAATTACCATTCGGGAGCAAAAGAATGCCTTTCGGTAATAAATTTTTTACAGAAGGGTATTTCTTGTGCTATTTTTGATCCAGAAAACAATAAAAATGAAAACACAAGGACAAAACATACTGTTCCTGATTCTCTTTCTCACGTCCATCATGGGATATTCCCAGGTGAAAATATCGGGGAAAGTTTCCTTCAAAAATAAAGGCGTAGCGGAAGTAAACGTGACGCTGAAAGACACCTATGATGGGGCTACAACAGATGCTCAGGGGAATTTTACATTCGAAACTTCTGAAAAAGGAGCTCACATCATAACTTTTACCCATCCAAAATATGAAAATATTGAAAGAATGGTTACTATTGAGAATCAGGATATTTCTTTGAATATTGATCTTAAAGAACAGATCAGCGAAATAGACGCAGTAGTAGTTTCTGCAGGGTCTATTGAAGCCAGTGACAAGAAAAGGGCAACAGCATTACTTAGCCCGATTGATATTTATACGACAGCAGGAGCAGACGGACAGATTTCTTCAGCATTGACCTATCTTCCCGGAGTTCAGAAAGTAGGCGGAACAGAAGGCCTGTTCATCCGTGGTGGAACAGGAACCGAGTCTAAAATTTTTATGGACGGAAGCCTTATCAACAATTATTTTTCTAATTCTGTTCCGGGAATTGCAGGAAGAGATCAGTTCAATACGTCTCTTTTTAAAGGCAATATATTTTCAAGCGGTGGCTATTCTGCATTATACGGACAGGCTCTTTCAGGAGCATTGATGCTGGAAAGTGTTGATCTTCCGGATGAAAGTTCTTATAATATTGGAATATCACCTATTTTCGTAAATGCGGGATTTCAGAAGCTCGGAGATAATAAAAGCTATTCCTACGGAGCTACAGCGGGCTATTCTCTTTTAAGTCTGATGCAGAAAGTCTTTAATTTTAATACAGACTTTGTTGAAGCACCGCAGGGGCTTAACGGAGATCTGAATTTCAGGTTTAAAACAAAATCAGGAGGTTTTTTCAAATATTTTGGCATGTTCAATTCCAATAAAATGGGAGTAAGATCAGAAAGCCTTGAATCCGGATATGATTTCAGCCTGGTAAAGCTTAACGGTAAAAATACGTTTCATAATCTTTCCTTTAAACAGAAATTCGGCAAATACCTTCTGAATGTGGGTGGCTCTTACTCATACAACAGATCGGATCTTCATTTTTCTACAGAAACCAACGGCATTGAATCCAACAGAAGCGAACTTCTGACAGACGGAAATTATCTGAATTTCAAAGCTGTTCTTGAAAGAAAAATCAACAGAATCAGTGCGCTGAGAGGAGGTATTGAATTGAATAATACGGATGAAAACCTGAATTTTGAAGCGGTACAGAAACATTATAAAGATTTGATTTCTTACGCTTTTGTGGAAACAGATCTCGGATTCAGCAATGCATTGTCTGCGAAAATTGGAGTAAGAGCAGAACATTCTTCTTTTTTAGAAAAAGATAATATTGCCCCTCGTTTTGCCATTGCATACCGTCTTGCCAAAGACTGGACCACATCCTTAGCGTACGGACTTTTTTATCAGAATCCGGAAAGTAAATACATCAATGGGCCTGCAAATCTAGGTTTCCAAAAATCACAGCACTATATTTTTCAGGTTCAGAGAGCTTCAGAAGGCAGAACATTACGTTTTGAGGCGTTTTATAAAAAATATGACCAGTTGATCAAAACCTTCAATGTTACTCAGGATAAAGAACAGATTCAGACGGCTTTAAACAATGATGGATACGGATATGCAAAAGGGCTGGAGTTTTTCTGGAGAGATAATAAAAAAACATTTGAAAATATCGACTATTGGATCAGCTATTCTTATCTGGATTCAAAAAGAGATTTTCTGAATTACCCTGTAAGCCTGCAGCCAGGTTTCGCAGCTCAGCATACGCTTTCAGCAGTGGCCAAAAGATTTATTCCGGAATGGAAACTCGGGGTAAACTTGTCTTATACCTACGCAAAGGGGCGTCCTTATTATGATATTGCTTCTAAAACTGAAAATGGGGAAGTGATTAATTATACCCGGAATGAGGGACGGTTAAAAGATTATAATGAAGTTCAGCAGTCGTTCCGCCAGTCAATACTTTTGTCTTCATAGGAGCATTTATAAGCTTCGGAGTAGACAAAACAGATGATGCAATCAATAATAATTTATAAAAACATATCTTAGAACAAACATTTAAATTTAATATTATGAAAAAATATTTTTTAAGCTTTGCTTTAGCTTTGATGAGCTTAACAGCTTTTGCACAGGCAGATTACGACAAAATAATGTCTGAAAAAATAGCCAGAATAGAAGCCTGTAAAACAGCAGAAGATTTCCAGACCCTGGCCAATGACTTCCAGAGAATAGGAAGTAAGGAGAGCTCAAAATGGCTTCCGGCCTACTATGCGGCATTTTCTTATATCCAAAAAGGAAGAACGTTGATGAGAGACGGAAAAATGCAGGAATTGGATGCCATTGCAGATCAGGCTGAGAAGCATCTTTCAATGGCTCAGAACCTTGCAGGAGCAGATAATGCAGAAATACACCTGTTGAGAAAAATGTCTTACTCCCTGAGAATGATGGTAAACCCTGCCCAGCGTTATATGACAGATGGCGCAAGAGCTGCTGAAGAACTTAATATTGCAGAAAAATTGGAACCTTCGAATCCTAGAATTGCCCTGATTAAAGCAGAAGATGTCTATTTTACTCCTGAGCAGTACGGAGGGAGCAAAACCAAAGGACTGGAAATGTTTAAAGATGCTCAGGCAATGTTTAAAACATTTAAGCCTAAAACACCTTTAGATCCCAACTGGGGAAAAGGAGAAGCTGATTATTTCCTTAGCCTTCCGGAAGAAAAAGCTAAATAACCTTTACTATTTTACAAATCAACCTTCATTCGTGAAGGTTTTTTAATACCACTCAGAAAAGAAAATCTACCGTTCGGTAAGAATTAATTTTTGGTACCTTTAATAAAAACTAATTTTGAGTCAAGAAAACAGATCATGAAACGGAAAAACTTTATCGTCCTATTTTGGGTATCACTGGCAGTCTCCATGTTTTTCTTTTTCGCCTTTACTGACGAAAAGAATCTTGAAAACTTTCTGTATACACTCCTGATTTCTTTTATCTATTCTTTTGTGCTGGGAGGAGGAAACGGATTGCTGAACAGCTTTTTGAATAAAAAAGTTCCATGGTCGGAAGCAACTACCAAAAGAGCCGTTATAAGTATTATTTCTATTATTGTTGTCAATATTGTACTGGTTTATTTCTGTAATTATATCAATTTTGTGATCATCCAAAAAGCAGCGACTACAGAAGAGTATTTCCTGGGAAAATATAATTTTATTAATTGGTTTACCATCAATATTGCGTTGCTTATTTCAGCCTTCCTTCATGCCAAGAGCTTTATGGTAGAGCTCAAAAAGACCTCCAGGAAAGAAGTGGTGGAGCAGAAGCTTATTGCCAAATCCGCAAACGCCCAGTTTGAAAGTTTAAAGAACCAGCTGGATCCTCATTTTCTTTTTAATTCACTGAATGTCTTAAGCGCTCTGATTGATGAAAATCCAAGGCAGGCGCAGAAGTTTACCGCTTCAATGTCTAAGATTTACCGCTATGTGCTTGAACAGAAAGATAAAGAGCTCGTAACGGTAGAAGATGAAATAGAATTTGCGATAACGTATGGTGAGCTTTTGAAAACAAGGTTTGAAGACAGTGTAGATTTCACCTTTGATGTCGCTAAAGAAGATTACCAGAAATATGTGGTTCCATTGGCCTTACAACTGTTGTTGGAGAATTGTATCAAGCACAATTTTGCCACATCATCAAAACCTCTGATCATCAGAATTTTTTCAGATGGAGATACACTCTGCATTGAAAATAACCTTCAGGTAAGGGAACAGATCAAAGAAAGCTCAGGAATAGGTCTTGCCAATATTGTACAGCGTTATTCCCTTCTTACGGAACGAAATGTCTTTATAGAAAAATCTGAAGATCATTTTAAAGTAAAACTTCCGATGCTTTTGGCTAAGCCTTATATTTCCAGTGTCAAACATGAAGATGATTCTGCGGCATACATCCGTGCTCAAAAAAGAGTAAAAGAAATAAAAGGATTTTACAAAAATCTGATTTCTTACTGTACTGTATGTTCATTTTTAATTTTTATCAATCTATTTACAAACAGCAGAAGCCACTGGTTCTGGTTTCCGGTGCTGGGATGGGGAATTGGTGTTGCTTCCCACGCTTTTCAGGTATTTGGAGTAGGAGAATCATGGCAGGAAAAGAAGATCCGGGAAATTATGAACAAGCAAAAAAAATAAAACGATGGAATCATTTGACGAAAATAATATTGAATATCAGCGTGCCAGGAGACAGGTAGAAAGATTAAGGGGTTTTTACGGTCATTTATTCGCTTATGTTGCCGTGAATGCAATGATTGTTGTCTATAATTATATAAGTCTGAAGCCAGGTGAAAGCTATTTTCAGTTTAAAAACTTTTTTACGGCTATCTTTTGGGGGATAGGGCTTGCTGCACACGCTGTTACCGTTTTTTTACCCCGTGTTAATTTTATCAGAAAATGGGAAGATAGAAAGATTAAGGAACTGATGGATAAACAGAAAGATCATTAAAGACAAATTACATGAGAACGAAATCGCAAAAATGTAAATTGTTATTTCTTAGGCTGATACTCCTTTTTTGCTGTTCTCTTACACCTTTTACAGAATGATTAACTTAAAAACTTCCTGAAAATGAATACCTTATCAACCCTGTTCTACATTTCAATGGCTGCCTGGTTTTTCACTGAGTTCCTGTATAAAAACATGCTCAAATCCGGTAAAGAAGATAAAAAGGATAAAGATAAATCTACCCTGAATCTCTTATGGCTGGCCATCCCTTTTTCCATCATGACCTCAGTTTTTATATCCTACAATACCCGTTTTCCGATTGTGGATGGAAACTGGATTCATTATCTGGGTGAGCTTTTCATTCTTACCGGGATTATTGTAAGATATATAATTATCAGATCTCTTGGAAAATATTTTACGGTAGATATTACCATCAGGCAGGATCATAAAATTAAAAAAGAAGGGTTTTATAGGTATCTGAGACACCCTTCCTATGCTTTTTCCCTGCTCACATCTCTTGGGCTTGGTTTGTATCTAAATAACTGGCTGTCATTAATTTTTGCTTTTGTGCCTCCTTTTTTAGCTTTTGCCTACAGGATCAGAATTGAAGAGCAGGCTTTGGTGGAGCAGTTCGGGGAAGAGTATATTGAATACAGAAAAAGCACGAAGAAACTGATTCCATTTATCTATTAATGACAGACTTTTACCATTCGGATATCATTTTCTACCATTCGGTTATATAAAATTGATTTGAACCCCTTATCTGAGCTACCTTTGACTCAAGAAAAACAAATTAACCTTTAAAATAAAATATTATGGAAATTTTACCGAATAAAGAAACAATTGCTTACCGAAAAGCTTCAAAAAGAGTAAAAGAGCTGAAAGAGTTCTATGGAAACCTTACTTCTTATGGTATAGTTATTCCATTCTTGGCCATACTGAACCTTGTAACGGCTCCTGGATATCTGTGGTTTCTATGGCCTGCACTGGGCTGGGGAATTGGAATTGCATTTCATGCAATAAACGTATTTGGAATAGGAAAAAGCTGGGAAGAAAGAAAAATAAAGGAGCTGATGGAGAAAGAAGAAAAACAGATAAAAACATTCTAAAGAGCAATAATAACTAAAAATTTACACGATCATGGATTACGAAACTGCCTGTACAAGAACCCGCAACATCAAAAAATTCTATAGAAGCCTTTTTATATTTGCCCTGTTTGCTGTTCTTATCATTCCTGATGATATTTTTGGTGAAAAGATGATCCATTTTAGATGGTTTGACAGCTATATCTTCCTTGTGATCTGGGGATTTATCATCCTTACTAAAGCCGTAAAACTCTTTCTCTTTGATTCCGAATGGGAAAAAATATGATTGAAAAAGAACTCAGAGAAGAGAAAAAGCCGATAAATTATTAAAATCTGTCCGCTTTTTATCTAACTTTATTTCCTAAAATATGAAAACCAAAATTAAAGCTCAATGATCAAAACTGTCATTATAGAAGATGAAAAACCTGCTTCAAGGAAATTGGAAAGAATGCTGAGTAATTTTCCTGAAATTGAAGTAGTTGCCAAAATAGAATCCGTAGAAGAAGGAGTTGCCTGGTTTTCTGAAAACGAGCATCCGCAGCTGATCTTTTCTGATATTGTTTTAGGTGACGGACTGTCTTTTGATATCTTTGAGAAAACACCAACCAAAGGTTTCATTATCTATACAACAGCTTTTGACCAATATACCCTGAAAGCTTTTAAGCTGAACAGTATTGATTATCTTTTAAAACCCATTTTGGATGAAGATCTGCAAGGTGCGGTGGAGAAATTTAAATCATTTATTCCTGCCAACGATACGAATGGTTCTCAGGACATCAAGCAGTTGATCAGAAAAGAAAAATCCACCCTTTCCAGGGTTTTGGTTAAAATAGGCTACAACCTCAAAATAATACAGACTCATGAAATAAGCTGCTTTTTCAGTGAGAATAAAATCGTTTATCTTCAGACCGAAGGCCGCACTTATCCCTCAGATTTTACCCTTGATGAGCTGGAAGACGTTCTCGATGAGAAGAAATTTTTCCGTGTCAACAGACAGTTTATTATCAGCTCAGATTATATAAAAAATATTCATACTTCACCATATTACAAAGTAGATCTGGAATTTCAGCCCGAAGAGGAAATTACGGTAAGCAGAGACCGCGTAAAAGATTTTAAAGACTGGTTAGTCAGTTGATAAAGAGTAATTAAAAAACAAACACCATGGATCTTATATTAATATTTTTTAAACTGTTCCTTTCTATTTTTTATCCTCAAAATTAGGAAAATACAGTAAAAACCGCTGCCTACATTTTCCATTGGAGGGGCAGCACCGTATTTCTCCAATACATACGCTCAATCCGATTTGGTTTTGAATGGGTAAAATACTTCTGGACATAGAAGAAATAAATACAAACCCGAAAACTGCTATGGATCATGATATTATTGAGACAGCCTTTTTTTATAATGCTAAACTTCTGTATTTTTCTATTTAACTATCTGTAATCAATTCTGTTAGATTCGGTGTCTTCAAGCTGTTTAACAATAGATTCAGGAATTTCATCACTATCAATAGGAAAGCTGATAGAATCTGACATAAAATTTTTTCTGTCTGCTTTCCTGAAGATTTCAAACAGGGCAATCGGCTCCTGATTAAAGCTTATACAGGTGCTTATAAAGTGGATTTCGTGGAGCTTATAGTCCGGGTTTTTAAGCTTTTCTTTACTATCTTTTATTCTTGAAATGAAATGCCTCTGACGAATAAACGTATTGCTGTTCATGATGATAAACACATAATCCGAATAAGCGGTTACCTTTCCGAAATATTTATGATGATCCCCGCCGCTTCTTTCAATAAAATATTCTCCGGTGGTTTCCGACTTATAAATCTCCATAGCAGAACGCCATATGCGGTCTTCTTTTGCCATTAAAGGATTATCAGGAAGATTTCTGTTATAAGAATACCAGCAGCCTATTAAACGGTCTAAAAGAGCAGTGTTCAGATTAACATTATTCATATCAATCCTCAGATCATTGAAATTAAAGGCTTCCGTATTGGAGTTAATAAAATCTATGTAATTGGAATACCCTAAAACTTTGACAATTAGGCTCAATTTAGCAAGATTGGGTCTGCTTAAAACTGCATTTTCATTCTGTTTGAATTTCTTTAGTTTATTAATAATCAGATGTTCATACAGATAATTCGTTCCCAGAAGATCTGGTTCTTTTTTAATTTCTTTTTCAGAATGATCATTGATAATCAGTTCATTCAGTTCAGCGCTGATGTAGGACCATTCAGTTTTGGTAACATCTTCCCAATTGTTTTTCTTTAAAAATTGCCGGCTTAAGAAGTTCATCAGTTTCTCAAGATGCAGAATATCCTCCTTTTTCATCTGTTTATTTTTTGTGGCAGGCTTAATGCTTTTTATAAGACTAATTTAAGATTTATTTCAAACCAAAAAAGATTTTTACGAGACTTTTATATTTTTAAATCCATTGATATTTGAATAGAAAAACAAAATTTAAAACAATGGAAACAAAAATGTTAGTACAAGATGAATCCCTTTGGAACAGAATACAGGGATTTTCTATGGATGCTCCCGGCGTTGATTTTCCTTTCTCAAAAAAGCTCGCAAAAGAAGAAAGCTGGAGCCTTGATTTTGCAAGAAAAGCAATAGAAGAATATAAAAAGTTTGTGTATCTCTGCTGTATTCTTCCCAATGGCGCTTCTCCCAGCAAAATAGTAGATAAAGTATGGCATATGCATCTGATCTATACTCAGAACTATTGGGAAGATTTCTGCCCTCACATTTTAAAAAGACCGCTCCATCATCATCCTTCCAAAGGAGGATTTGCGGAGAAAGAAAAGCATCAGAACTGGTTTGAGGACACATTAGCCAGCTACCGGAAAGTATTTCAGCAGGAGGCTCCTGAAGAAATATGGAATGAGCTGAAGAAAAAAAGCAAAGTGCAATTGTGGATCAGAAAGATGGCTTTTTTTTCCCCGGTCTTTATTTTATTGCTGCTATTTTCATGTACAGAAGGAGATGGTTTTACAGGATTACTGGTTACAGCAGTGGTATTTGTAATTATTTTCATCCTTGGAGCAATAGGGTCAATCGTGGGAAATAACGAGGTTTCCGGTCCTAACAGAAAGGACAAGCAAAATAGTGACGGAGGAGGAAGCTGCGGCAGCTCTGGCTGCAGCGGAGGAGGAGGTTGTGGAGGCGGCTGCGGTGGTTGTGGAGGATGTGGTGGCTGTGGAGGATAAAAAATTATCACTATGAAAAAGGCCATCATTCATTCAGTTCCGGTTGTGATAAGCTTTATTTGGCTTGGGACGACCCATCAGACATTTAATCCGGTTATTCTTAAAGGACCAGAATTTTTGAAGTTCTATCTGATCCTGATTTTAGGATTCTATGTTTCGGTTTTTATGTTAAAATCCTTTGAAAAAGCTATTTCTAACACAACACTTTATATTGCAGGTTTTATTTTTTTACTGGGAATAATAAAGCTGATCAGAGGAGCAATGCTTGGGAAACCTATTGGATTTCTGGTTATGATTTTAATAGCAGAATGTATTGTGACAGTGTTTTTTATGTCAGGTCATGTCAATGAAAAGATAAAGTAACCCTATTATAAAAAACAAACCCGAAACAAAATGTTCCGGGCTTTATGATGTATTGTTGATCGTAAATGGGATAGCCATACTTTCAAATCGGAACGGACGTAAACCTCTTCTGGTATTGGTCCCGGAATATTGTATCCCGAAACCCAAAGTTCTTACGAAATCACGCCACTGCCGATAAGCTCTTCATCAATATACCATGAAGCAAACTGTCCTTCAGCAATAGCAGACTGAAGCTCATCAAATTCAATATAAAAAGCATTTTCAAACTGGTACAGCGTTGCTTTCTGTAAAGGCTGTCTGTATCTGAATCTGGCCATTACTTCCATTGATTCTCCATGCTGAAGCCTCATATCTTCGCGTACCCAGTGAAGTTCAGCATTATCAATTTTCAGTGCTTTTTTGTGAAGTCCTGGGAAATGACTTCCTTCTCCTACAAAAAGAATGTTGTTTTCCATATTTCTGGAGATGATAAAGCAGCTTTCTTTGTGTCCGCCTATTCCAAGACCTTTGCTTTGTCCGATCGTGAAAAACTGGGCTCCCTGATGTTTCCCTATTACTTTTCCGTCAGCTTTTTTATAATTGATTTTTCTTGATAAAAACTCAAGTTCTTCTTCTTTGGATGAGAATTCAGGTTTTTCTTCCGAAAATAAAGGAGAATCTTTGAAGATTTCTACAATTTCACCTTCATTGGGTTTCAATTGCTGCTGTAAAAATTGGGGAAGGCTCACTTTCCCGATAAAACATAATCCCTGGGAATCTTTTTTATCAGCCGTTACCAAACCGATTTCTTTTGCAATTTCTCTTACCTGTGGTTTTGTAAGTTCTCCGATCGGAAACAACGCTTTTGAAAGCTGATCCTGGCTTAGCTGACACAGGAAATAAGACTGATCTTTATTATTGTCTTTTCCGGCCAGAAGATGGAAAATTTCTTTACCGTTTTCATCAAAAGTGGAAGTTACCCTTGCATAATGTCCTGTAGCTACTTTATCGGCACCCAAAGACATTGCGGTTTTCATAAACACATCGAACTTCACTTCTCTGTTACACAGTACATCAGGATTGGGAGTTCTGCCTTTTTCGTATTCGGCAAACATATAGTCAACGATACGTTCCTTGTAAAGTTCACTCATGTCTATCACCTGGAAAGGAATTCCAAGCTTTTGTGCCACCATAAGGGCATCATTACTGTCCTCAATCCAGGGACATTCATCTTCTAATGTTACGGAAGCATCGTTCCAGTTTCTCATGAATAAGGCCACCACTTCATGGCCCTGCTGCTGCAGCAGATAAGCTGTAACACTAGAATCTACACCTCCGGAGAGGCCTACTACTATTTTCATTGTATTTTCAATTTTACGAAACTCTTAACGGGAGTTCTTAGTTTGATGCGGCAAAAATACAATTAATAAAGTCGTAAAAAAACCATAATTTTAAACATTGATAAAAACGATAGTAATTATAATGACCATCTTAATATGCTGATAATAAGTGATAGATGGATAAAATATCATCAAACAAAATATATCTAGATATGAAAAAGTTTATTATTTCTATGATGGTGATAAGCTCAGGATCAGTATTTTCCCAGGTTTCAGTAAGCACACCAGTACAGGAAAACAGCAAATGGACCTTCGGAGGAAGCATTGGGCTGGGATTTGGAAGCAACAGTGCCTTTAACCTTTCTGCTTCACCAAGAGTAGGTTACAGGCTTACGGATGATCTTGAAGGAGGAGTAGTGGGAACTGTCTCCTGGCAGACTTCAGATTATTATAAATCTACCATGTTCGGAGTAGGACCTTTTATCAATTACTATTTTGCCAGATCATTTTATTTGGGGGCAAATTACCAGCACTATTTTGTTGACTACAAGGATAAATACTATGATTACAAATATAATACGGAAGAAAATGCGCTGTACCTTGGAGGAGGATATATGCAGCGAATCGGGAATAATTCCTTTATGCAGCTGGGACTCATGTATAACGTACTTTGGAAAGAGAATTCCAGTGTATTTTCAAGTGGTCTGATCCCGAATATCGGTTTTGTGGTAGGACTTTAATGCCTGGTATATCAATAGAAACGGGCTTAGTCCGTTTAATCAGAGACCAAAATTCAGTCGTCTTTAGCCAAAATTAATAAAACAAAAAGCACCGGAAAATTTTCCGGTGCTTTTCTATTAAAATTAAATTTATTTATTCAATTACGATTGAGAAGATTTCTCAGCCGCTGATTTTTTCGTTTTCTGCGTTTTCCCGATCAATCCGTCTTTTGCCTCGTTAAGATCAAGAATTACGGTTTCTCCTTCGCTCAATTGCTTGTTTACCAGCATTTCTGCCAATAAGTCCTCAATATATTTCTGGATCGCACGTTTCAATGGTCTTGCACCGAAATCTTTATCCCATCCTTTTTCAGAAATAAAGTCTTTTGCTTCTTCAGTAAGCTCTACTTTATATCCTAATTTTTCAAGTCTGCCATAAAGCTTGTTCAGTTCAATATCAATAATTTTCTTGATATCATCCTGTACCAGAGAGTTGAAGATTACAATATCATCAATCCTGTTTAAGAATTCAGGAGCAAATGCTTTTTTAAGGGCATTTTCAATGGTACTTCTTGCTCTTGAGTCTGAAGTGGTTTTCTTCGCAGAAGTTCCAAATCCTACGCCGTCTCCGAAATCTTTAAGATCTCTTGTTCCGATGTTTGAAGTCAGAATAATGATGGTATTTCTAAAGTCAATCTTTCTTCCTAAGCTGTCCGTAACATGTCCTTCATCCAGAATCTGCAACAGAATATTGAATACATCAGGGTGGGCTTTTTCAATTTCATCCAAAAGAACTACCGCATAAGGTTTTCTTCTTACGGCTTCCGTCAGCTGACCACCTTCTTCGTATCCTACGTATCCCGGAGGCGCACCTACCAATCTTGACACCGCGAATTTCTCCATGTATTCACTCATATCAATTCTGATCAGAGACTCGTCTGATTCAAAAAGCTCTCTTGCCATTACTTTAGCCAGCTCGGTTTTACCAACTCCGGTTGTTCCAAGGAAAATAAAGGTACCGATAGGACGGTTAGGATCTTTAAGACCCGCTCTGTTTCTTTGAATAGCTTTCACTACTTTTTTCACAGCATCTTCCTGCCCGATTACTTTTCCGTTAAGCTTCTCATCCATCTGGGCAAGTTTGTCAAGCTCGTTCTTACCAACTTTCGTTACCGGAACGCCGCTCATCATAGAAACTACTTCCGCTACATTTTCTTCCGTTACGGTTTCTTTTTTCTCTTTTACATCCTTATCCCATTTTTCCTGAGCAGAATTCAGTTCCATCTGAAGACGTTCTTCTTCATCTTTCAGCTTTCTCGCTTCAAGGTAGTCCTGAGCTTTTACAGCCTTCTGTTTCAGTTCTTTAATATCTTCGATTTTCTTTTCAAAATCAATAATTTCCGTAGGAACTTTCATGTTTTTGATATAAACACGTGATCCTGCTTCATCCATCGCATCAATCGCTTTGTCCGGTAAGAAACGGTCTGTAATATATCTAGATGTCAGGTTGACACACGCCAGAATAGCTTCCGGAGTATAGATTACATTATGGTGTTCTTCATATTTATCTTTGATCTGATTCAGAATCTGAACCGTTTCATCAATAGAAGTAGGCTCCACCATTACTTTCTGGAATCTTCTTTCTAAAGCCCCGTCTTTTTCAATATACTGACGGTACTCATCCAGGGTCGTTGCCCCGATGCATTGAATTTCACCTCTTGCCAAAGCTGGTTTGAACATATTGGAAGCATCTAAACTTCCTGTAGAACTTCCTGCTCCCACAATCGTATGAAGCTCATCAATGAATAAAATGACATCCCTGTTTTTCTCAAGTTCTGTCATAATCGCCTTCATTCTTTCCTCGAACTGGCCACGGTATTTAGTTCCGGCAACTAAACTGGCCAGATCTAAAGTGATCACACGTTTTCCGTAAAGAACTCTCGACACTTTTTTCTGTTGAATTCTTAATGCCAGCCCTTCAGCGATAGCAGATTTACCAACTCCCGGCTCCCCGATAAGAAGAGGGTTGTTTTTCTTTCTACGCGATAAGATCTGAGAAACTCTCTCAATTTCTTTTTCACGGCCAATCACTGGATCCAGCTTTCCATCTCTAGCCAAAGAAGTAAGATCTCTACCAAAGTTATCCAATGTAGGTGTTTTACTTTTTGCAGAACCTAAATTTCCTGTAGGCTTTCTCATTTGCTCAAATTCTTCTCTCTCATCATCATCATCATAAGCACTCATCTGTGGTGCCTGTCCTGAATTTTTAAGCATCGTCTGGTATTCTCTTGAAACTCCCTCATAATCGATGTCATAAGCTCCCAGAATATTTGAAGTAGGATCCTCATATTTATAAAGAATACCTAAAAGCAGGTGAACGGTATTAATCTCATTGCTTTTATATTGTCGGCATTCTAACTCTGCACGTTTAATAGCATGATCTGCCATTTTAGTGAAAGAAATATTGGTAACCTCTTCAGAAATAGGATTAAGACTTGCTGTATTTAGAGTTTCAATTTTTCTTCTGATTTGTGTTAAATCCGCATTAAGGTTTTGAAGGATTTCTTTTGCAGAGTTTTCCGTTTTTATAATACCTAAAAGTAGATGTTCTGTATTAAGAAATTCACTTTTCAGCCTTTTAGCTTCGCTTTTGCTTTGTTTGAACACCTGGCTCAAACCTTGTGAAAACTTATAATCCATAATATATCTCATTAGAACAAAGGCAACATTACCTTTTATTCATTATCTAAATTACAAATATTTTACCAAAAACCAATTAATGACTTTATGGCAGAAAAAATTTTATTATCTTATTGAAAATGATTAAGTTTGTTATCCATAAATTTTCCCCATGAATCCTGAAGTTACCACTTACATCGGCTATTCTGCTTCTGTTTTTATTGTATTGAGTTTTTGTTCTGTCATTTATGGCTTCTTTAGCGACCTGCTATGGCCGGTTATCATCCCAAACGGGTTAATCTGCTTCATTCAGATCTATCATTTAATTCTAGGTAAGAAAGGTTGATGAGGAAAAAAATAATTACGTCCGCCTTTAGTAATCTGTATACCGACCAGCGGATCGAAAAGGTATGCAAAACCCTTTTTGACAGCGGCTATTCCATAGATCTGATCGGTAATGACTGGGAAGGGAATGAAAAAATGGATCGTCCTTATCCTTTTTCAAGAATAGCGCTGAAGTCCAAAAGCTTAAAGACGGCTTATTTTGAGTTCAACTGGAAATTATATAAAGAACTGAAGAAAAAAGCGGACAAAGATACGATCCTTCATGCCAATGACATTGACGCTCTTCTGCCAAATTATCTCATTGCCAGAAAACTGGACATCCCGTTAGTCTTTGACAGTCATGAAATTTTCACGGAAATGCCATCGGTTCAAAACAGGTTCTCCCAGAAATTCTGGAGAGTGCTCGAAAGAAAGCTGGTTCCTCACATGGAATTGATGATGACAGAAAGTGAAAGCTATGCCGAATGGTTTCATGAACAGTATAATGTCAATCCGGTGGTGGTAAGAAATATTCCCAGAAAGATCCTTTCTGCACCAGAAATTCCGGAAAATCATCCTAAAATTATTTTGTATCAGGGAGCGATTAATCAATCCAGAGGGATAGAAAAAATGATTGTGGCAATGCATCATATTAAAGATGCTGTCTTGAAAATAGCGGGTGACGGACCAAAGAAAAAAGAATATGAAGAGCTTGTCATTCAGCAAAAACTGCAGGATAAAGTATTTTTCCTGGGAAAGCTGAAACCGGAAAACCTCAGGGAAATAACCAAAACTGCTGATGCAGGATTCAGTCTCGAAGAAAACAACGGCGTAAGCTATTATTATTCACTTCCAAATAAGGTTTGTGACTATATTCAATCCAGAGTGCCGCTTGTAATGATCAATTTTCCGGAGATGCAAAGGATAAAAAAACAATTTGATGTAGGGGAAATTATTCCGGACCATAAGCCCGAAACCATTCAGAAAGCGATTAATCTGGTTCTTCAAAGAGGAAGACTGCATTATCAGAGTGAACTGAATAAGGCTGCAGATGTATTTTGCTGGGAAAATGAAGAAACAAAAATCCTGAAACTTTTTGAAAAAGCAGCCCGTAAATAATTTTTACAAAATTGGTTATCTTTGCAGAAAGAAATTTGATTTAAAATGACCATTAAAGAAAAACAGCAGGAAATAATCGATGAATTCGCTTTTCTTGAAGATTGGGAGCAAAAGTATGAGTACATTATTGATCTTGGAAAAGAACTGAAAGGCTTACCGGAAGACAGAAAAACAGAAGAAAATCTGATTAAAGGCTGCCAGAGCAAAGTTTGGATTGATGCCGAATTTAAAGATGGGAAACTTTTCTTTAATGCAGATTCTGATGGCATTTTACCCAAAGGTATTGTTTCACTATTAGTAAGTATTTATAGTGGACATTCCACGCAGGAAATCCTGGATTCTGATTTTGATTTTATTGCAGAAATAGGACTGCAGGAATTTCTTTCACCTTCCAGAGCCAACGGATTGATGGCGATGACGAAGCAGATCAAATTTTATGCAGTTGCTTATCAACTGAAATCATAACCGTGACCAGAATTTTAGCATATCGTTTTTCCGCATTCGGAGATGTTGCAATGACTGTGCCTGTTTTCAGAGAGTTTCTGGAGCAGAATCCCGGCGTGGAGATTATTATGGTTTCCAGAAAAAATTTCGAAGCCCTGTTTGCGGGAATTCCCAACATCACTTTTAAAGGAATCGACCTGGATGATTATAAAGGATTTTTTGGTTTGAGGAAACTCAGCAATGAGCTGATCCGTGAGTTTAATCCGGATTGTATTGCCAATCTCCATGATGTAATCCGGACTAAGATTCTGGATAGAATATACAGAAGGAAAGGGTTTAAGGTTTTCAAAATTGATAAAGGCAAAGAGGAGAAGGAACATCTTACGGATGTCTGGAACCTGGAAAAAGTACAGCTGAAAAAGACGGTGGAGCGATATGCTGATGTTTTTCGTGAAATGGGCTTCGAAGTAGAGCTTTCTCATCAATTAAAACCGCTTTCAGAGCATAAATCGGGGATTGGTTTTGCACCTTTTGCCCAACATACAGGGAAGATGCTTCCCCTGGAAAAATCATATGAGCTTGTCAGAATTCTTGCCAAAAAGCATACTGTTTATTTTTTTGGAGGTGGTAAAAAAGAGACGGAAACCCTTGAGAAATGGGAGGCTCAGATTCCCAATACAAAAAATCTTTCCGGGCAATTAAATCTTACCGAAGAACTCAATCAGATTTCTCAGCTGGAGCTCATGATTTCAATGGATTCCGCCAATATGCACCTGGCGAGCATCGTAGGGACGAGATGTGTTTCTATCTGGGGCGCTACTCATCCGTATGCCGGATTTTTAGGATTTGGGCAGAGTGAAGAAGATGTGGTTCAGGTAAAAGATCTCAGCTGCAGGCCATGTTCTGTTTTTGGAGATAAAGAATGTTACAGAGGTGATTGGGCCTGTCTTGAAGAATTTAATATCCAGAAAGTGGTGGATAGGGTTAATTTTTAAAAATAATCTTTATGATCTCCTTAGCTTTAGCTTTGTCAGAGTGATTTTTTTCTAAGATTTCTTTTCTCTTTTCAGTATCCTGATACTCTTTTTCAGCAGAGGCGATAATCTGTTGGCGGATTTCATCCATATCAGATCCAAGCAAGCATAAACTCTTCAAAACAGGATCATCTGTAATATTCTCGTTAATAATTATAAAACGGCTGTGATAAAGCGTATTAAAGAGCTTCACTTTTGTTCCCGAATTCTGGTAAGAAATCAGAATATTGGCATGGGCATCTTCCAGAAGACGGTGAAGGTTTTCTGTGGTTTGAATAGGGGTGAGGCTGATATTTTCAGCTGTTGAAATTTTCCTTTTAATGTCTTCAGTGGCACGATCGGATGCTACAACTAATTTATACTGTGGAAGGGTTTTAAATAAATCAATAGCATCATTCAATGCTCTTTTGTTGTCAGCGGTAGTGAGGTCCCCATGAAAAAGAAAATACTTTCCTTTTTTCTCCAATTCCTTTACCGATTCGTTACCGTGAAAGATATGAATCAGGTGTGCATTTTCCGAATGGGCCTGTACTTCGTTATACTCTTTTTCAGACAGGCAGAATACGCTTTCAAATTTTTTTAAAATTTTTTTCTGATATCCGGTATATTTTAAAGATTCAATTTTATAAATTAACTTTTTGAATACATTTTTCTCTGAAAAAGAAAGACCTTTATAATACTCTGTTTCGTTATTATGGTAACGGAGATAAAGTTTGTGGCCATTATCTTTCAGAAGCCGCATAATATGGGTTGTTTGTAAGCCTTCGAACAAGATGGGAGCTTTATTCTTTTCCAGATTTTTAAGAAGAACTTGAGAATTTCTGATAGCGACCGCAAAAGGTATTCCTGAAAAATAAAGAAGCGGATTCTTTTTCTTTTTATAAAAAAATACAGTTTCCGTAATCTCTTTGACTTCCGGATCAATCGTTGAAGGAACCTCATCTATAAAACAGTGAAGATGGATTTTTATTCCCAGATCAGATAAGGACTTAATTTTATAATATACATCAATAATACCACCATAAGAAGGAGGGTAGGGATAGTTGAATGATATGATATGGAGCTGCTTCACGTAGGGCAAATTCAAATGCAGGCAAAGGTAGATAAATATAGGGAAAAGCGGAGGGAAGATTATAAATAAGAAATTAAATAAAAAAATCTCCCTTGAAAAAGAGAGATTTTTTTGTGGGTCCTGAGGGATTCGAACCCCCGACCCTCTGGGTGTAAACCAGATGCTCTGAACCAACTGAGCTAAGAACCCGAATTTTTTTGAAAGGTTTCGTTTCCTTTTCTGTGGGTCCTGAGGGATTCGAACCCCCGACCCTCTGGGTGTAAACCAGATGCTCTGAACCAACTGAGCTAAGAACCCTCTAGACTTGTTCTCTTGTTTAGAGTGGTGCAAATATACGACTTATTCCTTAATCTCCAAATTTTTTTCTAAAAAATCTCCCACTACAAAATTGCTTCCACCAATGAAAATCATTTCTTCATTTGTACAGCGTTCTTTTGCAGACAGATACGCTTCCTGTACGGAATTGAAAATTTTATAAAAAATTTTCGCCTCCTGAAGCAGGTTTTCGTAATCTTCCGGTTGTCTGCCCCTGTTGACAGATGGTTTCGCAAAATAGAACTCAGAATTTTCAGGGAGTATTTTCATCACATCATCTATTTTTTTGTCATTAACAAACCCCAAAATGACATGCTTGTGCCTGTCAATTGAATTTAATTGTGAAAAAACATACTCCAAACCCGCCTGATTGTGCCCCGTATCACAAATCGTAAGCGGACTTTTTGAAAATTCAAACCAGCGGCCAATGAAGCCTGTATTCTGATGAACATGGAGAAGCCCATTTTTAAGAGCATGGTCAGAAATAGGGACCTTCAGTTTTCTTAATTCCTCTACTGCAGCCAGAACAACCCTGATGTTCTTTTGCTGATATTTTCCTTTCAGATCAGACTCAAGGTTTGTATTAATTAGAGTAGCATCTGTAAAAGGAGCATTTTCCTGCCCGGCTTTTTTCAAAATAATATTTTTTACGACTTCATTTTCGTCACCGGAAATAACGGGAATGTTGTTTTTAATGATTCCAGCTTTTTCAGCTGCGATTTCTTCAATGGTGTCACCCAGTATATTCTGATGATCCAGCTGAACATTTGTGATAGCCGAAATCAAAGGTGTAATGATGTTTGTTGAGTCCAGTCTTCCTCCCAATCCAACTTCAATAATGGCAAAATCTACCTGCTGCTGATAAAAATATTCAAAAGCCATGATGGTTGTAAATTCAAAGAAAGAGGGACGAATATCCTCCGGAAGAGTTCTTAGTTTTTGAATAAACTCAAAGACAAATTTTTTATTACAGTTTTTTCCATTGACCTTTATACGCTCAGTAAAATCTACAAGGTGCGGAGAATTATATAATCCTGTTTTATAGCCGGCTTCCTGAAGAACGGACGCCAGCATATTGCTTGAAGAACCTTTTCCATTGGTTCCGCCAATGTGGATACATTTGATCTTATCCTGAGGGTTTCCAAAAAAAGCACATAGCTTTGTAATGTTGTCTAAACCGGGTTTATAAGCCTTCTGTCCATCTATCTGGTAGTTGGGCATCTGTACGAAAAGCCAGTCAATAGCTTCCTGATATTGCGCATTTGTCATGATACAAAATTTCTTAAAGTTTTTGTGAATTGCTACACGGGGCAAAAATAGTCATTACGCATAAATTACTGTCAAAAATTCATTTGAGATTCAACAAAAAGAAAGCCAGCGAAGGCTCTCTTTTACATATATGAAAATTTAATTAAAATTTTATTTTTCTGACAATCGTTTCTCGTTTTCCAGCGCCACATTTACAATAATAATGGCATTCACTGCTGTTAAAGAAGATAAGATAAACTCTGTGGAATTTATCTTTTATCAGCCAGCATTCTTCCCCGGAAGCGTCATATATAGTGACTGAGGAGATTGTTATTGCTTCTTACATAAACCGATGAGTAATCTCATTGCTATAATATGAAGATTCTGCGGGGAGCTAAAAAATATTAATTATTAAAGCTGTAACTTTTTTATATTTACTTCGTCTAATAGGGAAAATCTTAATATGAAATCGCTGGGATTTGCTGCTCAAATACTGAACGAAGGTGATGCGATTCCATATGACCATTAAAACAAATAAACATCTACATAATATGAAAAAAGGTTGGATTATCGTTTTTGGACTAAGCTGTCTGGGTTTAAGCGCTCAGAAGAAATGGTCCTTAAAAGAATGTGTAAGCTATGCGGTGGAGCATAATCTTCAGGTTATCCAAAATCAATATACCAAGCAAAACCAGGAGTACAACCTTAAAGCAGCAAAAAGAGACTATCTGCCTTCTGTATCGGGAAGTATTACGAGTGGGGTAAGTTTCGGACAAGGGTCATTGGGAGCAGGAAGTTATAGAAACGATAGATTCAACAATAGTGTTGGTGTAGGTGCCGATGTTTTGGTCTATAATAATGGAAGATTAGAGAAAAATGTAAGGAAACTTCAGTTTGATGTAGAAGCCAGCCAATATGATATTGAAGCCATCAAAAATGATATCTCGGTACAAATTGCCCAGCAATATTTAACAGCTTTGCTGAACAAAGAGATTGTTAAAATCTCTCAAAGCGCTGTAGAAAATGCTAAAAAGCAGCATGACAGAGCAAAGATAACCACTCAGGTTGGAACCACTGCACAGACTGTTTTAGCGGAAGCAGAAGCCGCCTGGGCGAGAGAAAAGCAGAATCTTAAAACAGCGGAGGTGAACGTAGGAAGAGCTTTGTTTGCCATCGCCCAGCTTTTGCAGCTTTCAGATTACAAAGATTTTGATGTGGAAAATGTAGAAATTCCTGAAGCACTTGATTCACAACTGATAAATGTTGATGAGGTTCTTACAAAAGCTTATGATATACAGCCTCAGATAAAAGCTGCCGAAAGCAGGATAAGATCTGCCGAAGCGCAGACTGAAATCAGTAAAACAGCATTCTGGCCTACATTAACGGCTAGTGCTGGTCTTAATACGTTTTACAATAAATCCTTTAATGTTCCACCAGGTGTTGTGCAGGGAACTTTTTTTGAGCAATATAAAGATCAGTTTGGACAGAATGTAGGATTGTCACTTAATATCCCCATCTTTAATAAAGGGAAAACCAAACTACAGGTTGAGCAGTCTAAGTTAAATGAAAGCGTTAGCAAAATTTCTCTTGAACAGCAGAAACAAACAGTAAGACAAAATATACAGAAGGCCCAGTTTGATGCTGATGCCAATTATGAAACATATCTTGCCGCATTAGAGGCAGAAAAAAGCTCGAAACTGGCTCTTGACTTTGCGGATAAAAGCTATACTGCAGGAAGAACAACAATCTATGACGTAAATGTAGCGAGAAATAACTATGCAAATGCACAGGGATCAGTAGCGCAGGCAAAATATAATTATCTTTTTAGTCTTAAACTATTGAATTTCTATGCGGGAATTCCATTAAGTTTGTAAAATGCCTATTCAATCATTAGAAAAATATTTACCCCAAAATACTCTTAAATATTTAAGAATCTGGTTTTCAGATCACTATATTCATATAAAAGTTACAAGAAACAGGAATTCAAAACTGGGAGATTACAGGAAGCTTCCGGATCATTCTCATGAAATTACAGTAAATTCTACGCTTACCCCGCAGTTATTTTTCTTCGTGCTGACTCATGAGCTGGCACATCTTATTGCATTCGAAAAATATGGAAGAAAAATTTCTCCTCACGGCAACGAATGGAAAGAAACGTTCAGAAATATGCTGCTGGAAAGCCTTGAAATTTATGACGAAGAGCTGAGGCCTATCATTATAAAATTTTCAAAGTCACCTAAAGCCAATTTCATGGCCAGCCCGGATCTGGTAAGGTATTTTCATACTGAGAAACAAGATGATACCCTTCATTTTATCGAGGAACTTCAAAAGGGAGATTTTTTTATCTACCGCAACGAAAAGTATTTATTGGAGGGTCTGGTTAAAAAAAACTATCTTTGTAAGAACCTGGCTACTGGAAGGAAGTATTCTTTCAAGCCTTTAGCAAGGGTAGAAAAATGTAGCTAATAATGTTAAAATCAGATAGATACTGCGTGATAATGGCGGGAGGAATCGGGAGCCGGTTCTGGCCGATGAGTACGCAAAAATTTCCAAAACAGTTTCAGGATATTTTAGGAACCGGACGCACTATGATTCAGCAGACCTATGACAGAATCAGTAAGGTAATTCCTAAAGAGCAGATATTCGTGATTACGAATAAAGAGTATGTTCCTGTTTCCCATCAACAGCTTCCGGAGATTCCCGAGGAGAATATTGTCGGTGAGCCGCTGATGAAGAATACGGCAGCCTGTAACCTGTATATGGCGAACAAGATTGCTGAGATCAATCCGGATGCAACGATGATTGTATTGCCGGCCGATCACCTGATTTTAAAAGAAGATGTGTTTTTGGAAAAAGTGGAGCTCGCATTTGAGGTGGCTTCAAAAAATGATTATCTGGTAACATTAGGTATTACTCCCACCAGGCCTGATACGGGTTACGGCTATATTCAGTTTGTAGAAAAAAAGGGTTCTGAATATTTTAAAGTAAAAACATTCACGGAAAAACCCATCCTTGAAATTGCCCAAAGCTTCCTGGAAAGTGGGGATTTCCTTTGGAATGCCGGGATTTTTGTATGGAATGTAAAAAGTATTCACCACGCTTTTAATCTTTATCTTCCCGAGATGATGCAGCACTTTATGGCTTGTGAATACAATTCAGAAGAAGAAAACAGCTGTATTGAAACCATTTATCCAAAGGTTCAGAAAATCTCTATTGACAACGGGATTTTAGAAAAAGCAAAGAACGTATATGTGATTCCTTCAGACTTAGGATGGAGCGATCTGGGTACATGGACGTCCGTATATGAAAATACAGAGAAAGATAAAGACGGAAACGCTGTAAAACTAAAGCATTTACTTTCTTATAATTCAAAAGGAAATATCATCCGTTTAAAAAATAATAACAAGGCTGTGATCATTGATGGCCTTGAGAACTACATTGTTGTAGATACAGACAAGGCTCTTCTTATCTGTCCGAGGGAGAATGATCAGCTTATCAAGGATTATGTTCTTGATTTAAAAAGTTTTAAGAAAGGCGAAAAGTTCATGTAATATTTGGTATATTTCTGCTGATTTTTAAATTATGATTAAAGCTGCAACCCAATTTACAATTCTTACATTTTTACTGTTGGGAATCTTAGGATATGCTCAGGAGAAGAAAAAATTTTCAAACATTCCTGCAATTTTACAGCAGATCAACCCGAGTAACAGGGTAGATTCATGGGTGTTGGTATACAACAGCTATGGGAAAGGTGAGGAAATCAAGATTTCGGGTAAGGTAAATTATACCCCTCAGTTCTCAGGATTTAATCTTTTCCCCAGTGAAGACAGCTTTTATTATATTGCTTATTCAGAAGGAGGAAAAGTAAACTATATTACTGATGTTGAAGGCTTGAAAAAGTTTGTAGATAGAATTGATAATGCTCAGGAGGCCGCAGTCGTATCAGCCGCAGACGGATATATGGTAGATGAGGAGTTTAAGGATCTTGCAGGAAATTACCATGAAGATAACTCAAATTACTATCTGGACCTCGGAAAGCTTACTTCAAAAGAATGTCCTTACCAGAAAACCCATTATACAGTAACGATAAATAAATCAACAGGAGCTGTAACCCACGTTAAAGACAATGGAACCTATATTGAGCTTTACAATAAGAAATGTGCTAATAACCCGAGACTTTTAAAAATCGAAAAAAAAGAAGAACCAAAGAAAGATGAGCCTAAAAAAACACCCAAACGCAGATGATATCTATGAGACCGAGCGGTTAATCCTTCGTCCCATGTCTCCTGAAGACAAAGATTTTATTTTTGAGCTTTACAACAGACCAAAATTTATTCAGCATATCGGTAACCGTAATGTTAATAGTATTGAAGATGCTGAAAATTATATACTGAACAGATTTGCTCCACAGATTGAAAGATTAGGTTTTGGAAACTATCTTTTAGTAACCAAAGAAGGAAATGAAAAAGTAGGAGCTGTAGGAATCTTCGAAAGAGAAGGGCTGGATATTGTGGATATCGGATATTCTCTGCTGGAAGAGTATGAAGGTAAAGGGTATGCTTTTGAAGCGGCTCAAAAGGTTAAATCTATCGGAATGGATGAATTCGGGTTAACAAAAATATCGGCCATTATTTCAAAAGATAATATTTCTTCCCAAAAGCTGATCGAAAAACTGGGATTAAAGTTTAAGAAGCATGTCACCCTTCCCGGTGAGACCGAAGAGTTAAATTATTACGAAACAGAATAAACAGTAAAAATACTTTCACCAATACCTTATAGATTTAAATTATGTTATTGGTGAGAGCATTTGTGATATCTGCGTTAAAACTACCCTTCCAGAATCTGTTCAGCAGCAGTCTTTGAAGTCACTTTTTCAATGACTCTTGTACAAACCCCGTTTTCATCAAAAATAAAAGTGGTTCTTACAATTCCCATATAGGTTTTTCCAAACGTTTTTTTCTCCTGCCACACCCCGAATTTTTCAATGATGTTACGGCTTTCATCTGCAATAAGATCATAAGGGAAAGCAAATTTGCTATGGAAATTCTTCTGTTTTTTCACAGAATCACCACTTACTCCCAATAACTGGAACCCCGCTTTTTTAAGCTTAGAATAATTATCACTAAGGTTGCAGGCTTCCACTGTACAGGTTGGCGTATTGGCTTGCGGATAGAAGAAAACCACCAGTTTCTTTCCGATTAATTTTGATGAGGTTACTGTTTCCCCGTCTTGATTGAGTCCTTCAAATTCAGGTAATTTATCTCCAACTTTCAGCATAATGATTTAATTTTGTTCAAATTTAAGGGTTACATGACAAAAAAACAAAGAGCTGAGCTCATTCAGAGAGAACTGGATAAATTATATCCCACCACACCTATTCCGTTAGACCATACCGATCCGTATACATTAATGGTTGCTGTAGCGCTTTCTGCACAGACCACAGATAAAAAGGTAAACCAGGTAACACCTGATCTTTTTGCGGTAGCTGGAACCCCGCAAAGGATGGCCAAACTGGAAGAATTTGAAATCAAAGAACTGATCAAAGAAATAGGATTGTCTAATACTAAGGCCAAAAACCTGAAAAGAATGGCCGAACTTCTGTTGGAGCGGCATAATGGCATTGTTCCTCAGACGTATGAAGAACTGGAGGCGCTTCCGGGAGTAGGCCATAAGACCGCTTCAGTGGTGATGAGTCAGGGGTTCGGATTTCCTGCATTTCCGGTAGATACTCATATTCACCGTCTGATGACACAATGGAAACTTACCTCCGGAAAAAATGTAGTGGAAACAGAGCGTGATGCAAAGAAGCTATTCCCTGAAGAAGTATGGAATAAACTTCATCTTCAGATTATTTTCTATGGGAGAGAATATTCTCCGGCAAGAGGAAAAGGAGAGAAGGATTTTATTACAAAAATGATGTTTGAGAAGTAACCCGTTGTATTTTAATGCAAATATTGCAAAGAGGTACTTCGTTTGGCCAGGACAATGTTTTCTTAGCTGAGTGAAACGGCCTTGCGAACGAAAAAGAAAACGCAACAATTACTTTGTGATCGTTGCGTTATTTTAGTTGTTAATTGATGGATTAAATGTCCAATAACCTTCTGTGGTAATTAATCTGTCCCAAATGATAATCAAGATGAGCAACCAGATGGATCAGGAAGTAATCTGTTGTCATGGCTCTCTCAAAAACAACCAATGGATATTCTTTTTTCAGATCTTCTTCAGACAATTGAGCAAAAACGGAGTCTATCATGGCTGTAGTAGCTTCTATTTTTTCAATAAGCTCAGCTCTTGGAATATCTTTTAGTGAAAATTCCAGGTCGCGTTGCCTCACATATCCTGAGTTTCCAAGGTGTGTTCCTATAAAATGATTGAGGTTTCCCACCAGATGGAGAACGAGATTACCTGCAGAATTGGCAATATTTTTATCAGTTTTCCAAAGATTTTCTTCGTTTTGATAGGCTTCTATCTCTGCTTTTAATTTATTTAAATCTCTGTTGTAAAGAGACCTGATGCTTTCTGTGATCATGGGGTTTTATTTTAAAATTATTCAAATTTACTGAATAGAGGATTGAAATGAAAAAGGTACTGCTATGTATTCAGTACCCTTTAGTTTTATTGATATATCTTATTTCTGCTTTTGAGCCCAAAGCTCCATTTTTCTGTTCAGAACATCCAGAGGAAGGCAGCCCTGGCTCAATACTTCATCATGGAAGCTTGCCAGATTGAATTTATTTCCAAGCTCTTTCTGATACTTTTCTCTCAGTTCACGAATTCTTAATGAGCCTATTTTGTAGCCCAAGGCCTGTCCCGGCATTGCCATATACCTTTCTACTTCTGCTGTGGCAGATCCTTCATCATAAGAAATGTTGCTTAAGAAATATTTAATGGCGTCTTCACGTGACATTTTTCCGGTATGAAGTCCCGTATCTACCACAAGCCTTACCGCCCTCAGCATCTGATCACTTAAATACCCCATTTTCTGATAAGGATCCGTATATAAGCCGAATTCAGGACCTAATGTTTCACAATAATGAGCCCATCCTTCACCATACGCTCCAAACCATCCGAATCTCATGAATTTAGGAAGTTGATTGTTCTCCTGCTGTAAAGAAACCTGATAATGATGTCCCGGAATAGCCTCATGAAGGAAAAGAGATTCCATTCCTGAAGTAACATTGAATTTAGCGGGATCCGGAAGCGGAACATAAAATATACCGGCTCTTTTTCCATCCGGAGTTCCCGGGATGTACTCTGCGCTGGCGCTTGCCTCTCTGAACTTCTCTGTCTGTCTGATCTCAAACTTTGTTTTGGGCGTTACATTAAACATCGTTTTCAGTTTCGGAGTAATCTTCGTTAGAATACCGTTGAAGGCATTTAAAACTTCCTTAGAAGTCTTATAAGGCATTGCTTTAGGATCTGTTTTTACAAAAGTGATAAATTCTTCCAGCGTTCCGGAGAAACCTACCTGTTGTTTTACTTTTTCCATTTCTGCACGCAGCATAGCGACCTGCTGTAATCCGATCTTATTGATCTCCTCAGGAGACTTTTTGGTGGTTGTCCAGCTTTTTACATAATAATTATAGATCTCGTTCCCATTAGGCAGGCTGTTGTATCCGTCCGTATCTCTTGCCTTTGGAAGATATTCTTTTTCTAAAAAGACACCCATTTTAGTGTAGGCAGGAATAATCTTTTTTGAAATGGCGTCTTTATAAAGTGCTGAAAATTTTTCTTTCTGAGCCTGTGAGAAATTTTTAGGAAAATTTTTAATAGGCCCGTAGAAAATATTCTTTTCCATATCAGAAGTTGTAATTTCCTCGGCTTTCATCTGAGGAATCATCTTGACAACCAGTTTTTTAGGAAGCACTATTTTATTGCTGATTCCCTCACGGAAATTGTCCGCAGCGGCATCCATCCATTCCGGGAACTTTTCCATTCTTTTCAGCCAGTCGCTGTAGTCTTTCTCTGTTTTAAAAGGCTGGTTGCCCTGGCCGCTTCCATACAGGGGAAAAGTAAGCGGAAGCCCCCCGAATTGGGTAAAAGGAATATATTCCGGATGATAGGCATAAGCCTCAGTTTTATCTTTTAAAGTATAATCCAGAACATCATACACCACTTTATCTTCATCAGAAAGAGTTTTGTAATCTACATGCTCCAGCTGTTTCTGTACAGAATTGTAAAATGCTACTTCTCCTGAGATAAAATCTTTATCAATATTGATAGGAAGCTGGTCATTATATCTTCCGTCTCCCTGTGCTGTAGCCTCTAAAGGATATAGCTTAAGATACTGCTCATAATAGTTGGAAGCAATAGAATCCAGGTTGCTGGGCGTCACTTTTGTAAGGGGAGAATCCGATTTTTTGCAGGAAGCAAGACCAATCATCAACCCTAATCCTAGAATACCTTTTGATACAATGTTTTTCATTTTCAGAATCTTTATGAAAACAAAAGTAAGTATTATTGGGATATTCAGTCTTATTGTATGCATTGATTTTAAAAAAATTATTTTCAAAATCCTTTTAACTTTGAATCAATTTTTTATCTTTGTCTAAAACGTTTAACAATCATATTATTACAGTTCTTTTTTAAGAAAAAATGAAAGGGATTTTAAAAATTTACCATCCGGAGGAAACGCTAAAATACAATATCAGAAATACTTATTGTAAGGCCGTTTACAGCAACCAGCAACACCTTTTAGAGGTTGAAGTTATTACGGATGACAGTTTGGATCACGTGGACGATGATTCACTGCAGTACAACTTTCCGCAGCTTTCACTCGAAGTTTTCGATTTCCCTATCGAGTCGTCGGAAATAGAAGGAAAAACCATCAAAATCGATGATTCTGACGAAGAAACCTACACAGAAGTAGATCTTTTCGATGACGAAGATGCCTATATCTATGATAATGAGCTTCTTTTTGACAGAAATGAAGAAGGAGAGCTTCAGGTTATCTGGAAAGGAACCATTGATGATTTCTATACCGGATCAGATACACCGATTCCTTTTAGATTAAAATGCGAATTCAAGCAGGATGTTATTGAAATAGACGAAGATTAACCAATTTGCCGTCATTCTTTAATACAGTTTCTTTTCAAAGTCTTTTTGGAAAGAAATTTGCTATTTATAAAATTGTAACAAATTTTAAGTTGTTTTTAAGCAATTTTTAAGAGTTCAATTCATAATATTCTCCTACATTTGTCGTTGAAAATTTAATAAATTCACATTTAATGCTGTTAACGGAACTTTCTCAGATTTTATTTGCACAAATCGCTACACCCGCAGTTGCTACAGACAATTTAGAGTTCTCATTCTGGAAGATCATGTTCCATGGAGGTGCTTTCGCTAAAATAGTGATGGTCACGGTATTGCTGTTGGGCATATTTTCTCTATACCTGTTTTTTGAAAGATTTTTCTTTATCAAAAGGCTGACTTCAAAAACAGATTCCAACTTTATGAATAATATCGAAGACTTTATCAAAGCTGGAAAAATAGAGGCAGCAGCAGATTACTGCAAAACCCAGAACTCTCCGGAAGGAAGAATTTTAGAAAAAGGAATTTCAAGATTGGGGCGCCCTGTTTCTGATATTGTAAGTGCTATGGAAGCGCAGGCGCAGGTAGAGGTTGCCAATATGGAGAAAAACCTGAACCTCTTGGCTGTAGTACCAAGTATTGCACCGATGCTGGGGCTTTTAGGTACCGTAATCGGGATGATTATTGCTTTCTTTAATCTGTCCCATGCCACAGGATCTTTCTCTCCGAAAACACTATCAGAAGGTATTTATACCGCTTTGGGACAGACCGCTGTAGGTCTGGCGGTGGCTATTCCTGCTAATTTCTGTTACAATATCCTTTTAACAAGGATTGATAAATTTGTACTGAAAGCACAGAATATGTCAGGAGAGTTTTTAGACCTTATCAACAAACCTTTATAAATCTTTCTTACGATGAAAATTCAGAGAAGAAATAAAGCGAACCCGGAATTCAGTTTAGCAGCGATGACAGACGTTATCCTGTTGATGCTGATTTTCTTTATGATCACCTCTTCGGCAGCCAATCAGAGTGCTATTGATGTGAATCTGCCGAAAGCCGGAGCTGTTGACGACAATATACCCAATCCTGTGACAGTAAGCATCAAACCGGACGGATCATTCTTTGTAGATGATAATCCTGTCAATAAAGGAGAATTGGAGAAGATGATTGTAGATAAATTGGCTGGTCAGACCAATCAATCGTTCACAATCAGAGCTGACGAAAATACATTGCATAAAGATGTTGTTTTTGTGATGGAAATTGCTGAAAAACATAAATTTAACATTGCTATTGCAACCGTTAAAGACAAATAACAGATCCGGATTTCCGGAAAGAATTACGTTTTAAGATGAGAAGCTATACAGCAAACAGAAGCGAAGAAAATAAAGACAGGGTAAAAAGCGCACTGCTTTCTATTCTTATTTGGGCTGCTATTTTGCTTTTTGTTTTTTTATATAAATTAAAACCCGAGCTGGATAAAGAGCCGGAAAATGTAACCACAATGCTGGTGAACTTTGGCGACAACAGAAACGGAAAGGGTATTGAAGAGCCCGCCGAGCAGCCTGGAAGTCTTGCTGCTGCTACAGAAGTAGTGACTCCGGAGCCCGCGGAAACACCCGTTCCGGAAACAAAGACTGTTGTAAAACCAGAGCCTGCTCCTGACCCAAAGAAAGCAGAAACTAAAGAGAAAGTTATCACGGGAAATAACTCAAAAGCAACGGTTCCTAAAAAGGAAGAATCAAAAAAATCTGAAAAAAAAGAAGCTACGAGTACAAGTGCTTCTAAAAATACTAAGAAATCTGGCGCTGCTACAGCCAACTCAAAAACAGGAAATGGCGACGGAAAAGGAAATGCTGCTATTGGAAACCTCATCAAAGGAAGAGGAACAAAAGCCGGAAGCCAGGGAACAGGTGATGGCATTGGAAATGCAGGAGATCCTTTAGGCGGAGATGGAAACGGAGACAGCAAGGTAGGAATAGACAGAAAGCTGGTGGGCTATATTCCCGGAACAATGGGAAGAGGTGGGGCACAGCCCTCTCACAGCTGTACGGCAAGCGGCTCTATTACTATTGCCTACACCGTAGATAAAGCCGGAAATGTAGTGTCAGCAAGAAGATCAGGCGGCGTTTCAGATCCTTGTGTAGCCTCTACATCTGTAGCCTGGGTTAAGAAATACGTAAAGGCTGAGAAAGCCAGTACTTCTTCTACCGGAACGTATAAAATCACATTCTAAAAATACAAAAGCACTTTATTCAAGTGCTTTTTTTAATTCATTTATTCTGTTGATAATGGGAAGTGCAAATATTCCGCTGGTCTGAAGATACAGCTCATAGAAAGTCTTTGCTTTATCCTGAAAATCTTTATTCTGATTCTGTCTGCCGGTAAAGTAGAAAAGATTTCCCAGCATTTCATAATAATCTTTGTGGTCTCTCTCCTGTCTTTCATTGACAATAGCAATTATTTCTTCTTTAGTTTTAGAAGAAACTTCTGTGAAATTCATTTTGAAAATGTCTCTCATCAGGGTGTCAAAATCCAGTTCTTTCTGCATTAAGCTCTCTTCAGGTTTGTCCAGGATAAGCTTTTCTAATGCCTGGGTCAGCTGGCGAATGAGTCTAAGGGTGAATTCTTTATCGGTAATCATAGTGAGGTAATTTTGTTGCTGGTTGCTGGTTGCTAGTTTGGGTTATGTTCGCCAGTTTAAGTGAATGTATTTTATAAAGTTATTGATTTTTCCTCGATTTTTTTTAAAGCTTAAGCTTAATTCAGGATAAAGCCTGTTGACTTTTGACAAATGGCATACCGTTTTCTCACAGCTTGCCTGAGAGTAGGTGAGAAACCTCATGAAGTCACCTTTGTAATGGTTTCTTCAACGGATTCTGCGGATCGTTTCAATTGGCTGCCCAATTCATATAATTCATAGTTTGGCAGTTGGAAGTGATACTTATGTGTTTCAATAAACAGCTTAAAAGCCATATTATAAATATCAGGTCTTTCGTAACTCATCAATGCATTTTTAACGTTAAAAAAACCAGCAACAATCCAACCTGCAACTTTAAATTAAGCAAAAAATAGATAAGCTAACGCAATGGAAGTGATAACACCGACTAAATCAGCCAGAAGCATGGCAATTATCGTGTATCTGGTATTCCTAACAGCCACGGCTCCAAAATAAACCGCGATTACGTAAAACGTCGTATCTGAGCTTCCCTGAAGCACCGCTGCCAGCTTCCCCTGGAAGCTGTCGGCTCCAAATGTTGCCATCGTATCCACCATCATTCCTCTGGCTCCGGAACCGGATAAAGGTTTGATCAAGGCTGTCGGAAGCCCGTCTACAAATCTTGGATCCATATTGACAACGTTGGCCACCCATTTCATTCCGTCAATGATCACATCAAAAACGCCGGAAGTTCTTAATAACGAGATGGCAATCAGCATCCCGACCAGGTAAGGAATAATCTTGACACAGGTTGTGAAACCTTCTTTTGCGCCTTCAATAAAGGCATCAAAAACGTTGATTTTCTTGTAAACAGCTCCGAGTACAATGGCTAGGAAAATGAAGAGAATTAAACCATTGCTTACTACTTTACTGAAATCATCCAGTTCATCCTTACTCAATTGCACGAGATATATGACCAATAATGCTATCACTGCCGAAATTCCTCCAACGTAAGCTATTACTACCGGACGAAGAAGATTGATTTTCTGATATAAAGAGACAATAATCATCGCAGCCAATGTTGCGGCAAAAGTAGCAATCATACATGGTAAAAAAATATCTGTAGGGGTCTTTGATCCCATAGATGCTCTAATAGCAATGATTGACACGGGAATCAAAGTCATACCTCCGGCATGGAGACACAAAAACATAATCTGTGAATTGCTGGCGGTATCTTTATTGGGATTTAAAGTCTGCAGGCTTTCCATGGCTTTTAGTCCAAATGGAGTTGCCGCATTATCCAACCCAAGGAGATTGGCGCTGAAATTCATCAGCATATGTCCGAATGCGGGATGATTCTTGGGGATATCCGGAAATAATTTGGAGAAAAATGGCTGGATCAAACGGCTTAAAAGGTTGATACCTCCTGCTTTTTCAGCAATACTCATGAATCCCATAAACAAAGTCATAATTCCGATAAGCCCGAGGCAGATCTTTACTGCAGTCTCTGAAGTTCCGATGACTCCATCGGCTTCCTGAACGCGGTAGACATTTACATTCTGTTTTAAAGAATCTGTTTTATAGTGAATTCTGCTGTCTGCAAAATCATTTTTTTTCATCAGACTGTCTCTGACAAGAGGAGAAAGGGTATTCATAGGCTGAGATGCAATCTTCACCGTATCACCGCCTTTCCCCACCACCATATCATTGAAAATGGTTTTGTAGTTGCTGGACGAAACATATTTTATACTGGCAATGGCAATGGCAATGATAATGAAAGCCGACCAAATTCTGCTGAGAACCATCTAATTGATTTAATTGTTTAAACTTATCAAAAATACTTTAAACCGCAAAAATAACTAAAGTCTTTTGTTATTCCGGAGTGAAAGAAAATTAATGATAGTTTGCTGATTCTAGCTTATTTTAACGCAATGCCCGCAAAGGTTTCTAATAATTATGTATGATTTTTTCGTTCGCAAAGGCGTTCGCACTAAACAAAGAGCATTTAAATTAGAGAACATCGCTGAATGAAATGCCCTTGCGGCCGAAAATATACATTAAGCTTATGTATTTTCCTTGCGATCCTTAGCGTTTAAGATGAAATGATTTATTTACTCTTCCAGGTAAACAAGATACCCTTCAAAATCGTCGTCCAGGTTTTTCAGAACCTTGGCATCGTCCATTTTTTTTACCAATCCGTCTACAAAAAAGCTTTTTTCAAAAAACTGGCGGTGAATTCCCGGTAGAAGATCCATAAAATAATCCATTCCGAACTTGTTGTTGTGAAGATCCATTTTGGTTTCCAGGGGCTTGTTGGGGAATAGTTCTTCATGAAGGTCTGTCATTCTTTTACAAAAGTCAAGCGCCTTTTTAGGAGACGAAATTTTACAGCAGTACATCATAATGAAGCAGGACCAAAGGGCATGCCTGAAAGCATTCCCGATTCCATTATTGGAGGCCGTTTTTGGGAATTTTTTCTGGGCTATGGTAAAAGCTTTTACGGTAGCATAGAAGCTTAACAAAGAGAAAAGAGGATGGGGAAGGACAAGTGATAAAAGACGCATAATCTTTTTAAAACTCATACTTCTGATGGTATTGAAAAATATCTTAAAAGTCCTCATAAAATAAAAATCTCTCCCTAATTAGAGAGAGATTGTATTGTTTTGTTACAGATACTATGCTTTTACCGCTAATAAATTAACTGTTTTGGCAACAGTATCCTGAATTTCAGTTCTTTTTACGATGAAATCTACAAATCCTTTTTCCTGTAAGAATTCTGATGTCTGGAATCCTTCCGGCAGATCTCTACCAATCGTTTCACGGATTACTCTTGGTCCCGCGAAACCGATCAGTGCTCCCGGTTCAGCCATAATGATATCGGCAGTCATGGCGAAAGACGCTGTAATTCCTCCGAATGTAGGGTCACAAAGATAAGCGATGTATAAAAGCCCGGCTTCAGAAAGCTGTGCTAATTTAGCCTGAACTTTTGCCAGCTGCATCAAAGAGTAAGTGGCTTCCTGCATTCTTGCTCCTCCGGACTGACAGATGATCATGTACGGAAGTTTGTTGGCGATACAGTAGTCTACTGCTCTTCTGATCTTTTCTCCCATTACAGAACCCAAAGATCCCCCAATGAAAGCAAAATCCATACAAGAAACTACCATTTCAGTTCCTTTTACAGTTCCTACCGCATTTCTGATAGAATCTGTAAGCTTTGTTTTGGCTTTTACTTCCTTCAAACGGTCTTTGTAAGGCTTTGTATCTTTGAAGTTTAAGATATCAATACTTTCAACATTGGCATCCAGTTCGGTAAATTTACCACCATCAAAAAGGATGTCAAAAAATTCTGCACTTCCTATTCTTACATGAAATCCGTCTTCAGGAGAAACATAGTTATTTCTCTTTAGTTCATCATGTTCCACTACTTTTCCGGAAGGAGTCTGATGCCAAAGTCCTTTGGGAACGTCCTTTTTCTCATCAGTAGAAGTGGTAATGTTTTTTGCTTTTCTTTTAAACCAGTCGAATGCCATTTTTGTTTGTATTAATGTATAAATGTAAAATGTACCAATGTAAATGTATTCTTATGAATATTTTTACATTGATACAAATGTACAGTTCTTATTTTAAAGTATTTACGTTATTTAAATCTTCAAATGCTTTCACCAATCTTGCAGAGAATGTATCCTCACCTTTTCTTACCCAAACTCTTGGATCATAGAATTTTTTGTTAGGTTTTTCTTCTCCTTCAGGGTTTCCGATCTGAGCTCTTAAATAGTCAATATTGTTCACCATATAATCTCTAATGCCTTCTGTATATGCAAACTGAAGGTCAGTATCGATGTTCATTTTGATAACTCCGTAGTCGATAGCTTCTCTGATCTCTTCTAATGTAGATCCTGAACCTCCGTGGAATACAAAGTTAATAGGTTTAGCAGCTGTTCCGAATTTCTCCTGAACATACTTCTGGGAATTTTCAAGGATTTTCGGAGTAAGAACTACGTTTCCTGGCTTGTAAACTCCGTGTACGTTACCGAAGGCAGCAGCAATCGTAAAGTTATCAGAAATAGCTTTTAATTTTTCATACGTATATGCTACATCTTCAGGCTGGGTATATAATTTAGAGTTATCAACGTCTGAGTTGTCAACCCCATCTTCTTCACCACCAGTCACTCCGATTTCTACTTCAAGAGTCATCTGAAGCTTAGCCATTCTTTCGAAATATTGAGCTGAGATCTCAAGGTTTTCTTCTAAAGGCTCTTCAGAAAGGTCTAACATGTGAGAAGAGTAAAGAGATTTTCCGGTCTGCCTGAAGAATTCTTCGTTAGCATCCATCAATCCGTCGATCCATGGAAGTAATTTCTTTGCACAGTGGTCTGTGTGTAGAATTACAGTTGCACCGTAAGCTTCAGCAAGAGTGTGGATATGTTTTGCTCCGGCGATAGCTCCTAAGATGGCAGACTTCTGTCCGTCATTGCTTAATCCTTTCCCTGCATTGAAAGCAGCTCCTCCATTCGAAAACTGTATGATTACAGGAGCGTTTAACTTTGCTGCAGTTTCCATTGTAGCATTGATGTTGCTTGATCCAATTACGTTTACTGCAGGTAATGCAAATTTGTTTTCTTTAGCATACTGAAAAATATCAGTAACTAACTGGCCTGTGGCAACTCCTGCCGGAAAAATTCTGCTCATGTTTTACTTTTTAGTATAAATTTATTAGGTGATTTAATTTCGTGTAAAGGTAATCATTTTTAAGAAATTGTTAATTTCTTTTATCTCTGCCCCAAAGGAGCTTCTGCCGGATGGTTTCGTAGAAACTCAAACTGTTGGGCTGCACCAGAAGAAGCTGGAATTTTGCCTTTTTTATGATGATTTCCTTATCGGTTTCTATATGTATCAGTCGGGAGTCCAGGGAAAGAGAGTATTGAGGTACCCGGCTTTCCACCCGGAATTTTATTTCTACCTTATCATTCACTACCAAAGGCCTCACATTCAGGTTATGAGGAGCGATAGGAGTGATGACAAAATTCTCGTTGTTCGGGGATATGATAGGTCCCCCACAGCTCAGAGAATAAGCGGTAGATCCGGTAGGGGTGGAAATGATCACTCCGTCACCCCAGAATACGTTCAAAAACTCATCATTGATGTAAGAATCTACGGTGATCATGGACGTGGTTTCTTTTCTGGAAACGGTAACATCGTTCAAAGCATAAGGAAAAGCTCCTTCAAGCTTTGGAGAAACGACTTCAATTACTGAACGGCGGCTTGTTTTTACTTCCCCTTTTAAGATAGAATCCAGTTCTTTAAATGCTTCTTCTTTAGTGAAAAAGGCCAGAAACCCAAGTCTTCCTGTATTGACTCCCACAACAGGAATTTCAAGATCCTCAATGAAGGTTAAAGAGTTTACAATTGTTCCGTCTCCACCGAAAGTGAAGAACAGGTCTACTTCTTTGTCCAGAAGGTCCTGCTTACAGTTGAAGGTTTCGAATATTTTTGAAAACTGAAGTGCTTCGGCCATTTCATCATACAGAACAGATTTTACATCCCTGGCTTCAAGTTCAGAGATAAACTTGCTTAAATATAAAAAAGTATCAAGATCTTTTTTCTGAGAATATATGGCTGCCTTCATGTTATATTTCTATGAATTTTTGTAAAAAACCATAACGGTCTTTAAACAGGTCGGATTTCTCATCAGAATAGTATTTTTCAACAATTCTGTAGTCATACCGGTCAAATGTAGAGTCTATCGAGGCCAGGTTTTCATTGCTGATCTTTATGGTAATTTGGACCACTTCTTCAGACATGAAGCTTATAAACCCTCCGTAAAACTTCGAGTTATTGCTTTCTACGATATTGGTAATTTCCGTCATAGAGTATTTTCTGGCCGGAGTTTCCACTGTAAGAATGGCTCCTGTTTCTGAAAATAAAGGATAACGGGAAAGGTCCTGGAAAACATCTTCACAGGTAATATACCCCAGATATTTTTCATTTTTATTAATCACAGGAATCACATTGCTGCTGAAGGTATAAAACAGACGGATGCTGTCCATAATATTGCTGTCCTCCAGGATGGCAAACCGTTCGATCTGACGCTCAAGGTCTTTCAAGGTTCCCCCATCTTCCTCATACAGAAAGTCCATGGCAAGGGCTCCGTAGAAGTGATGTGATTTTTTGATGAAAACATGGGAATATCCAAAATCTTCCAATGTATTTCTGGCCAGCTCTATGGAGTCAGACAGGCTAAAACATGGAAAGTCTTTTGAGATATAGTCCTTGATAAACATTGTGCTAATTTATAAAAAATTAAATGAAACTTTTTCTGAAAACACGACTTTTTTTAAGATGAAACAAAAAAAGTGCCGTCAAAATTTGTTTGTAAAAAAAAATAAAGTACCTTTGTCGCCTTTCATTTTTACTTTTTATTAGATTTATTTCAAACTGCACTGTCTACTAAGGACATATGCAGTTTTTTTATTTTAATGCTTTTGCGAATTCCCACATCACAATTCCGGCACATACACTTACATTAAGAGAATGTTTGGTTCCAAGCTGGGGAATTTCTAAAAATACATCAATATCAGGAAGAGCCTCATCGCTTATTCCTTCTACTTCGTTTCCGAGAATCAGTGCATATTTTTTTGATCTGTCAATCGTGAAATCCGTGATAAGCTGACTTTCGCTGGTCTGCTCAATTCCGATGATTTCGTATCCTTTTCTTTTCAGGTCAGCAATCGCCGTATTGGTTTCCGCTTCATGAGACCAGTCTACGCTTTCCGTTGCTCCCAATGCTGCTTTATGAATTTCACGGTGGGGCGGCTGCGGGGTAATTCCGCAAAGAATTATTTTTTCAATTAAAAAAGCATCAGCCGTTCTGAAAGCTGCACCTACATTGTGCATACTTCTGATATTATCTAAAATGATGACCAACGGAATTTTTTCAACCTTCTTAAATGTTTCTACATCTATTCTGTTAAGTTCTTCCAGTTTTAGTTTCTGTACCAATTGTATATTATTTGTGAGATTATTTTTTTCTTTTTACTGACCTTTGTCTTTGCTGTTTGATAAGTATAAGATAATTTTCCGGTATCTTAATTCAAAAGTAGTAAATAGTTTTTTGGGGTCAAAATATAGACAGAAACATTTAGACAGGGTTTTATTTTCTGTTCATAATCTGATGTACATTCTTCTCAATATTCTGGGCTAAGGTTTCCATTGGAATATCATTTTCATCATTATTGAAAGGATCTTCAATTTCTTCTGCAATAAGTTCCAGACTCATCAATACATAATATACAAAAACGGTAAGCGGAATCATAAAAAGACCTATTGTAATAACGTATGCAATAGGCAGCGCAAAGACATACAGAATAATAAATTTCTTAATGAAAGAAGAGTAGGAATACGGAATAGGGGTGTTTTTAATTCTTTCGCAGCCTCCGCACACATCCAGAAATCCAGAAAGCTGGGTGTCTAAATACAACATTTCAACTTCTGAAACTTTCCCTTCTTTTTTTAGCTGGTTCAGTTTATAACTTAGCAGGATAACAATTTCGCTCGGGCCATGGTTTTTTAAGGAGTTCTCAATTTCAGAATAATCTTCATCCAAAGCCAGCCTTGTAGATTCTTTGGAAAGATGTTTGGCTAAAAAGTGAGGAAAGAATTTTAAATATCTTGCAATCTGCTCAGCATCCTGACGGTTACCACCAAGAATTGTATTGATTTTTATCGCAAAATTTCGGGTGTCATTCACCAGTTTTCCCCAAAGTTTTCGGCCTTCCCACCATCTGTCATAAGCGGTATTGGTTCTGAATACCAGCAAAAGGGAAAGTACAAAACCCAGAAGAGAATGAATCATTCCTACATTGCTGATTCCCGATTTTGAAGTAAGATGAAGGTATTCCACTTCCAGATACTGAATTCCCCACGAGTAAAGGCCTACAAGAATCATACTTGGGAAAAGAATTTTCAGGGTATCGCTTTTATGTAAACTGAAAAGGATTTTAAGGAAATGTTTCGTATTGTAGGCTCTCATAAATTCACTTATTATCACAAATATAAATTTTTCATCTGAGCTCTGCTAATAAAGTAAGGAAGTCTGAAGCTGGGAGCGGGAAGTTTATTGAAGCTGAAGAAGAGCTCTAAGTTTTCCATAAAAATCTTTTTATAGAATGATGTATAGACGTTTGCAAGACAAATCTTAACTTCTAGCATCCCTCTTCCGGCTTCCTGCCCTTTTAACTTAATTTTCTCAGGTTTTAAAAAAACACTATTTTTATTTCGCATTAAATACAAACTACATGATCCTCGAAAACGTAGATATTGTGAATGATATCAGTAAAGAAGATTTTCAGAAAAATTATTTCAAAAAGCAGAAGCCTCTTCTGATTAAGAATTTTGCCAGCCGGTGGGATGCTTTTGATAAATGGAATCTGGCCTATATCCGGGAAAAGGCAGGGGATCAGGAAGTTCCGTTATATGACAATAAGCCGGCTGATGCGGCAAAAAGTTCTGATGCTCCCGTTACCCATATGAAAATGAAAGAGTATATTGATACGATTAAAAGCAAACCTTCGGATCTGCGTATCTTTTTCTATATCATCACAGACAGGCTTCCCGAACTGCTGAAAAACTTCACCTATCCTGATCTTGGAATAAAATTTTTTAAAAGGCTACCGACTTTATTTTTCGGCGGCAGTGAAGCACATGTTTTAATGCATTACGATGTGGATCTGGGTGATTTTATGCATATTCATTTTGAAGGAAAGAAAAGAATTCTGCTGTTTGATCAGAAGCAGTCTCCGTTTTTGTATAAAGTACCTTTATCCGTTCATACCGTTTATGAGATCGACTATGAAAATCCGGATTACGAAAAGTTTCCGGCGCTGAAATATGCCAAAGGCTATGAAATTTTTATGGAGCATGGCGATGCACTCTTTATTCCGGGGGCTTTCTGGCACTTTAACAGATATCTGGAACCGGGCTTTTCTCTTTCACTGAGGGCGTTACCCAATAAACCGAATGTTTTTGCCAATATGCTGTATCATGTTTTCATTATGAGGTACACGGATAAACTGATGCGTAAGCTTTTTAAAGCCAGATGGGTGGATTACAAGCAGAAATGGGCCTATAACAAAAGCGCTGAGGCTTTGGAAAAACATATGAAATCAGAAATATAAAAGGGAAAGGAAGGTGGAAGCTGGAGGAAGGAAGTGTCTTTACAGCTTAGTACTCATAGACTTCATTTTTATTTAAAGAATAACCATTACTTAAACGGCCAATAGAAGCTTCCAGCTTCCGTCTTCGTGCTTCCCGCCTACTTATTAATCAATCCGAAGATCGTTGCATCTACGAATTTTCCTTTTTCAAAAAAATAATCTTTCAATGTTCCTTCTTTGCTGAAATTTAAAGAAGTTAACAATCTTTCCGAAGCAATATTGTACGGATCTATAAAAGCATCTACGCGGTGCAGTCTCATGGTTTCAAATCCATAAATCAGAATAGGAAGGATGGCTTCTTTCATATAAGACTGCTGCCAGAATTTTGGATTGAGCTCATAGCCGATCTCGGCTCTCGAATGTTCCCTGTACCAGTTGTGATAACCGCAGGTTCCGATAACTTTCTTTTCAGATTTCAGTTCCAGCGCCCATCTGAATCCTTTTCCTTTTTCGAATTCACCGTTAAAATGCTGGATGATACGCCGGGAATCATCTTCCGTTTTGAAGGTGTCCAGGTCATAATATTCCATAACTTCATCTAAAGAAAAATATTCGAAAAGATCTTGGGTATCATTAAAAGTAAGCTGACGTAAAATAAGCCTTTCAGTCTCTAAAACAGGAAATTCCATGAATAATGTGATTTGATGGTGAAAATACGATTAATTACTGATAAAGAAAAGTAGAGAAAGATTAACCCCCAAACAATTCTCTTACCCTGAATTTATTTTTCTAAATTTGGGGCTCATTTTTTACTATGGCAAAAACGAAGAAGGAAACTCCGCTGATGACTCAGTACAATACCATCAAGGGTAAATACCCGGATGCGCTTTTACTTTTCAGAGTAGGAGACTTTTATGAAACTTTTGGGCAGGACGCCGTGAAAACATCCCAGATCCTGGGAATTGTCCTTACCAAAAGAAATAATGGAGAAGGCAGTGTGGAGCTTGCAGGATTTCCGCACCATTCCATAGATTCTTATCTTCCCAAGCTGGTAAGAGCAGGCATGAGAGTGGCCATCTGTGATCAGCTGGAAGACCCAAAAATGGTGAAAGGAATTGTAAAACGTGGTGTAACTGAGCTTGTTACTCCGGGTGTGACTTTCAATGACCAGGTTTTAAATTCCAAAAAGAATAATTTCCTGCTTTCCTTACACAAAGAAAAAGAGAAATACGGAATAGCCCTGGTAGATATCTCTACGGGAGAGTTTCTGGTAAGCGAAGGAAATCTGGAAAAGCTGCTGCACATTGTGAACACTTTTGATCCGAGTGAGATTATTTTCCAGAGAAGTACACAGATTCCGGAGCAGATCAAAAATAAAAATGCCTTTAAGCTTGAAGACTGGGCTTTCCAATATAATTTTGCCTACGAAAAACTAACGAATCATTTTAAAACCAATTCTTTAAGAGGCTTTGGTGTGGAGAGCTGTCCATTAGCCATTACGGCTGCAGGGGCTATTTTTGCCTATCTGGTAGAAGATACGCATCATAATCTGCTTGCCCATATTACAAAACTGCAGATCATTCCTCAGGAAGATTATCTGATGATGGATAACTTTACCTTAAGAAATCTGGAAATCGTGTATCCAAGCAATCCACAGGGGAAATCACTGCTGGATATTATTGATAAAACATCTACTCCAATGGGAGGAAGGCTTTTGAGAAGGAGAATTATTCTTCCTTTAAAATCCGTGGATGAAATCATGAGAAGACTTTCTCTGATTGATTTCTTAAACGAAAATGATGTTCTTAAGTACGAAATCTGCCAGCTTCTGAAATCCATTTCTGATCTTGACCGGTTAATGGGAAAATTGGCCGCAGAGAAAATCTCACCTAAAGAACTGGGGTATCTGCGCCAAAGTTTAATTAATATCCATAAAATCAAAGCGTTATTGCATCCTCATGCCGATGTGATGGCATGGCTGGAGCCTTTATTTGACCTGGAAGAGCTGATTAAATTCCTGCAGAATCATCTTAATGAAGAACTTCCGGTAAGTATTGCCAAAGGAAATATCATTAAAGAAGGTGTTTCTGAAGAGCTGGACAGGTTGAGAAACCTTCAGAGCAAAGGACGGGGTTTCCTGGATGAAATGTGCCAGAGAGAAATTGAAAGAACCGGTATTACAAGCCTTAAAATTGATTTTAACAACGTTTTCGGATATTATATTGAAGTCCGAAATACGCATAAAGATAAAGTTCCGGATGACTGGGTGAGAAAGCAGACCCTGGTGAATGCTGAAAGATATATTACCGAAGAATTGAAGGAATATGAAAACCAGATTCTGGGTGCCGAAGAAAAAATAGGGGTCCTGGAAACTTCGCTGTACAGAAATGTATGTTCGGAAACGATGGTTTATATTGATCAGATTCAAGGAAATTCTAACATTATTGCCCAGTTGGATGTAGCTGCCGGATTATCTGAACTGGCTGTTTCTGAGAGCTATACGAAGCCTGTTTTAAATGACGGTTATGCGGTCGATTTAAAAGAAGCCAGACACCCAATCATTGAAAATGCTCTTCCTTTGGGGGAAAAATACATCCCGAATGATATCTTCCTGGATAAAGATTCTCAGCAGATTATCATGGTAACAGGACCGAACATGGCCGGTAAATCGGCAATTCTGCGTCAGACGGCTATAGTATGTCTTTTGGCACAGATCGGAAGTTTTGTGCCGGCGAAGTATGCTGAAATAGGATTGCTGGATAAGATTTTTACAAGGGTAGGCGCTACCGACAATATTTCTGCGGGAGAATCTACTTTCATGGTAGAAATGAACGAAGCGGCGAATATTCTTAATAATATTTCAGAACGAAGCCTTATTTTACTGGACGAAATCGGCCGTGGAACGTCCACTTATGACGGGGTTTCTATTGCATGGGCTATTGCAGAGTATCTTCATCAGCATCCTACACAGGCTAAGACGTTATTTGCGACCCATTATCACGAACTGAATGAAATGACCGTCAACTTTGAGAGGGTGAAGAATTTCCACGTCTCTATCCAGGAAAACAAAGGAAATATCATTTTCCTGAGAAAGCTGGTTCCGGGAGGAAGTGAGCACAGTTTCGGAATCCATGTTGCAAAACTGGCCGGAATGCCTTCTAAAGTGGTCAACAGAGCCAATGAAATCCTTAAAACCCTTGAAGCCAGCAGAACCCAGGGAAGCGGAGGTACTTCAGAGAGCATTAAGAGAGTGACAGAAGAAAATATGCAGCTTTCTTTCTTCCAGCTGGATGATCCTGTGCTGGAAAATATCCGTGAGGAGCTTACAAAAATAGATATCAATACTTTAACCCCTATTGAAGCTTTAATGAAGCTGAATGCGATAAAAAAAATGATTGGAGGGTAGTCCAATCATTTTTTTAATAGAGTTAAAGTTTAATTAGCAGCAATACCCGTCACTACCCCTTGGGCCGATGATGAGGAAGTGGTTTACTCCTCTCAGTTTACATAAGCCTTCCGCGCAGGTTGCGCCGCCGTTGATTTCTTTTAGCTCAGCCTTGGTGAGTTTCCTTTTCTGAATGTCCCGATTTTTCATATACCTTTATTTAAGTGTTATACATATGGTTAACAGCAAAATCCATCCTGCATCCCGGGAACACCATAGCGTTCTTCTCCGGTATTAGGATCTGTACAGCTTATTACCCTTGGGCAGATCGGTCTGTTGGCACCGCCGCTGATCTCTTTCAGCTCATTTTTACTGAGCCTTCTTTTCTGATCTTTTAAATTTTTCATAATATTTTAATTTGGTAAAAGCTAATTTACAAGTTATTTTTTTATGGCCAAAATATTGTGATTCAAAATGTTAACTTTTTAGCTGTGAAATGCTGTTTTCAAAAAAAGATTGAGGAAACCCCTCAATCTTTTTTAATTTATCTGATAAGTCAGCTGTATTAACAGCAGTTTCCTTTGGTAGTACATGCTCCAATGGTCATCTCTCCATCAATATTACAAAAACAAGTTCCGGGGCAAAGAGGTCCGCTGCCTCCGTTGATTTGTTTTAACTCATTTTTTGTCAGTTTTCTTTTTTGAATGTTTGATTTTTTCATGATAATTTGATTTTTGGTTATTGTTTTAGTTTAAAATATATGGGATTAGCAGCAATACCCCGTATTGTCCAAAGGTCCCACCGTGTATTCATCATCCGTTCCTCTCACCCTGCAAAGACCTTCCCAGCAAACTCCGGGACCGTTACCGCCGGTAATGTCTTTCAATGCTTTTTTCGTCAGTTTTTTCTGATTTTTTAATTTTTTCATGGTAATTTTAGTTTGATTCAATTCAAATATATAAAAAACATTTATATAATTCTATTGCTTGTGAAAAAATTAACATACCTGCAAAAAAAAGAGCCTTAGTGGCTCTTTTGTATTATAAATGATTGTATTCGTAAGTATTAACGTCTGTGGAACCCGTAGTTGTAGTTCCTGTTTTATCATAATAGCTTCGGATTTCTTTTGTAGGATAACCGCTGGCATTATATTCGAAATTTGATTTGAAAATTGTCCATTCAGTTCCGGTTCCGTTATTGTAAGTGATGGTATGGTTGTAACTTAATGTGTTGTGTGATGATCCGCTTTCATCTTCATTATCAATGATCTTTAAATAACCTGTTATGTTTTTTAAAGGAGCATTTTTTGTGTCATACACCACTGTTTTTAAAGTAGAAGTTGCTGTTTCAGTAGTATTATTTTGGGTTCTTGAAAGAGTGCCGGTCCAGCTGCTCATCGAACCATCAGCATTCAGTACAGCATTTCTTGTTTCACTTCTTGTTGATGCTGAAGTAGATGCAGTATATACTATTTTTACATTGTTGTTAGCCTGATAAGTGTAGTTAGATTCGGAATTCCATAGTCCACCGAAATCAGTCCCGTTAATTGTTTTTTTAGTTAATCTACCGCTTCCGTCATAAGCAAATTTAGTCGTAATAGAGGTATTTGAACCATTAACTACAGATTGTGAGATAAGATCACCAGAATAGGTAAATGTAGTTACACTTCCTTCAGTAAGATTTTTGATCTGAGCAATTTTTGAACCGTTATAAGAAAACGTTAAAACATCTCCGTCCATCGTCATTTTGGTTACCAAAACCGGATCGTTGTTATTATTATTTCCGTTGTTGCCAGCTGATGTATCATCATCGTTACTGCTAGAGCATGATGCCAAAAAGAAAATTGGCATAAGTAAAAAAGCTTTTTTCATGGTTTTAATTTAAGGTTGTAAAAGTATTAAAAAAAATGAATTGGTATTAAAAAATAAATTGTTCATTTGTAAATGATCGATATAATATGTAAATTTTATTTTTGTATAGTATTAAAATAAGCTTATGTTTTTTAATATGAAGAACCGCGTAAAAGAACTGTCAAATCCATTTGAAACGAAATTCCAATTCAGCCTTAAATATTTCCTTCTGACAATCTGTATTTTTCTTACGGAAGTATTGATTGCTACCAGGCTAAGCCATATTTTCTTTGTGAGGGCTTATCTCGGTGATGTTATTGTGGTGATGCTTCTTTATACTTTCGTAAAGAGCTTTGTAAAAGTAAATAATGAAAAGCTGATTCTGGGAATTCTGATTTTTTCATTTCTGATAGAATTTGCACAGTTTTTCCATATTGCGGAAAAATTAGGCTTCCGCCCTGGAAGCCTGATGTATATTGTTATCGGAAATTCTTTCTCATGGATTGATAATCTGTGTTATGCCATAGGCTGCCTGATTCTCTATATTTTTGTAAGGATGACAAACAATGATAGCTTAACCTCAACCCCTAATACCTAATCCCTGCAACCTAGCACCTATTGCTTATCTCCCAAAACTGTCATATTTATCCTCTGCATATTTGGTAAAGCGATTCAGTAAAGCCACATTCTCTTTTTCCAGAGGCGAAAGATCATTGTCTACATTGCTGGAAACCGGGATGTACCAGTCTGTTTGCTCGAAGAAATTTCTGTAGGTTTCTTTTTTAAAGGAGTAGCCGTGTCTGGCAAATACAGAATTTTTAATGATCTCAAGGTCCAGTTTTCTTAAATTTTTAAGGTCTTTTTCCGTCAGCTTCTGTTTGGATGCATTCAGTTTAAATATGGCTTCAGAAGCGATTCGGTTTTTAGACGTTTTATAGCTTTCTGTTTTTCCGGTTTCTTCATCCTTATATTTTTCAGTAAACTCTTTAGGATTTGACCAGTCTACCAGATCAGAATCCTTATCCAGCATAAAGTTCGGATTGTAAACAAACTCTTTTTTAGCCAGTTTAAGGGTTTTTGAAGGAGCTTTAACGGTTGTCTTATCAAAAGCACTCCATTTTCCGGTTAAGCTGTCACCTTTTAGTTTAACTTCAAATCTTCCGTCTGTTTTGTCATTTCCCGGTTCATCAAGGACAAATGATGCTGATGCTTCATTGAAAACTCCCCGGAACGGGCGCTGATTACCATTAACGATACTTTGCCCGTACACGCTGTCTTTGGTGATTCTGTTGATCTTTAATGAAATTCTTTTGTAGTTGCTGACATCATATTCCGAACCATCTGTTTCGTCAACTATTTTTTCCATTCCGGCAAATTCCCCGGTATAAATTCCGTAATATTCCTGATGAACCTCAGGCACCCCAACAGAGTCTTTTTTGGCTGTAAGGGAATCTTTCACGGATTCATTATTTTTTCCTTCTTTTTTACAGCCTGCCAGAACAACTGCCAGTAAGGAAATAAGAGTGTAATGTAAAATTTTCATATATGCTTTTTTGTGATTAAATATTCAATAATAAGGATGTTGGGAATCCAGCCCAGCCATGCAATGATCTGATAGACATCCATTGGATTGGGATGAAATAAATATACAATAATTACTTTCCACATTCTCAGGGTAATAGCAGATAATGTAAGAGCAAAACTCCGCCACATCCATTGCTTGTGTTCTTTAAACTTTTTCTGTCTGGCCAGCTGATACGCTTTGAACGTTGAAAACCACCACAAAAAGCCTAAAATAACAAAAGAACTCTTTGATAAAAGGCCTCCGTTGGCAAATATCCCCATATAAATTCCTGAAGGTGCAGCAAAAATCAAAATGAGAAAAATATACACTTTCCCCATATTCCGGTGGAAGCTTCTTACTCCAAAATCTTTTCTGAGAATGGCCAGAAAACCAGAAAGAAGTATAAAAATACTCGTATAAACATGCGTATAGAAAAGCGGAAGATATTCCGGCCTTTCTACCACTTCCGTCTGTTTGATCATCAGAAAACTGACTTCAGGATTAAAAGGAATGTATTCTAATGTAATCTTCAGCATCAGCCAAAAGAAATACCCGAACCCTATGATGATGAGGGTTTTAAAGAAAGAAGAAATGCTTTTTTTGACTGATAGCACTTTAATTATTCATTGTTAAGGTAAAAGGAACCGAATAAGATGAACGAACAGGTACTCCATTGCGTTCTGCCGGTTTCAATTTTGTTTTTAGAGATTTGATTGCTCTTTCTACTTCTTTATTGAAATCGGGATCATCTCCTGTTACTAGAATATTTTCTATTCTACCATTGGCTTTAACTATAATTTTTGCTTTCGAAAAGAGTGTCCCTGTTTTCAAATTTATATCCTTTATCCGGGTTAAATTTATTTTGTCTGCGATATCTTTTCGAAATTTCATCATCCCTCCAGGATATGGTTCAAATTTATCGTCTGCAGGATGATCTGTTGAATGATCTTCTACGGGTTGTGCCTGAGTTTCCTTTACCTGAGAAAATGCAAGCCCAAATCCAAAGAATAAAATGAATGCTAATGTTTTTTTCATGGTTTGTTTATATTGTGTATTCAGATTATTTATTTTCAAAGAAATCAATGACTAATTCATTGAACAATTCCGGCTTTTCTTCAGGAACAAAATGGCTTGCATTTGGGATAATGGCCAGTTGCCCTTTAGGAATAGATTCAGCTATTTTTACTGTATGTTCTGTTTTTATAAGGTCTTTATCTCCAGCAATGATCAAAGATGGACACTGAATTTTATTCAGATCTTCATACTTCCATTGGGGATACTTCAAATCCAGATTCAGAAGATCAATAAAGATATCATTTTTGTGGTCTTTATTCTCTTTAGTAAGGCTCACGAGCATTTCTTTCATGGATTTCAACTCGTCATCTTTGGTTCCCTCCGGAAAAATATTGGCTCCGGAACAGGCAATTTTATCTACTAATTGGGGGTGTTTCATCGCAATAGACAAAGCAAGAATACCTCCATCACTCCATCCCAGAATTTTTACCTTTTTGAGATTGAATTTTTCTAAAAACTGCTTAAGATCCTCTGTCTGAATATCAAAGGTGAGCTCTTTCGTTTTGTCATAAGTAGATTTTCCACGCTCACGGCAGTCCACAATGATTACTTTGTACTTTTTAGCAAAAGCGTCCTTTTGGTTCATGAAGGCACTTATAGATTGTCCGTTACCATGAAGCATAAGCAAAGGTTCACCTTCTCCATAAATTTCATAATATAATTTAACACCATTAACATCCATAAATTTTCCATGAGGCATGGAACCAATAATGTCATGTCCCTTGATTACCAGTGATTTATTGCCGCTAAACGGTTTGTAATCTGAAGTTCCAATTGTAAAATGTTTTACATGGGTTACCTTTTGAGAACGGATTCCTTCAAACCAAGCATTTGATGTAGTCATATCTTTCTCAAAACCTGAATTTTCCAACGGAATTTCAATCCATTTTTTAGATTTTCCGTTATTGATTTCCAATTTAAAATCATCAAAATAGAAATCTCCGTTGTCTTGTGCAAAAGCCCCAACATTTATAATCCTAGCTGCTGCATCAACGGTTCCTTTTATTTCATATGTTTTCCATTCATTGGTAACTTTGATTCCATAATATTGATTTTCAAAAAAACCAACAGATTGGTCTTTATTGTCTATCCTGCACCATAACCCACAGTTTGAGCTGGTATCCTGATTTTCTTTTCTGATTTTTGCCGTTACCCGAAAATTCCAGCCTTGTTTATTCTCTATATTAATAGCCTGCGTAAATGCAGTCCAATTAGAAACAATCATTTTTTCCTGGCTGTATGCTAAAAACAGACAAAAAAGAAGAAAGAAAGTGAGATTTTTTTTTATGCTTGTAGTTTTATTAAAGATTATGTTTTTATAAATTATTGAGATCCTGCGCAATCAGCCATCCTTCACTCCAGCATGCCTGGAAATTGAAGCCTCCTGTCACGGCATCTATATTGAGAACTTCTCCGGCAATATAGAAATTAGGAAGTAATTTTGAAGACATGTTTTTAAAGTTAATTTCCTTTAAATCAACACCTCCGGCAGTTACGAACTCATCTTTAAAAGTAGATTTTCCGGTTACCTGAAACTTTTTTCGGCAAAGGTTTTCAATGATTTTCTGCATTTCCTTTCCGGAAATATTAGCCACCTGTTTATTAAGGTCAACCCTTGAAATATCCAAAATCTTCTGCCAGAATCGGTTGGTAATATCAAAGATTTTGGATTGTCCGATCGTTTTTTTAGGATTGCTTTTTTTGAAATTCTGGAAGATTTCTTCTGCTTCATCCGTTTCTATGGAAATAAAATTAACATCAATTTCAAAGTTATATTTAAGCTTTGCGAGGCTTATTGCTTCCCATGCGGAAATTTTCAGAACGGCAGGTCCGGAAAGTCCCCAGTGGGTAATAAGCAAAGGTCCGCTTTCTTCAGTTTTCAGCTTTGGAATTGAAATTCCTGCATTTTCAAAGCTTGTTCCCGGAAGATCTTTCAGCAATTCATCTTTAATATTGAATGTGAAAAGAGAAGGAACAAGGTCTACAATCTTATGCCCCAGATTTTCGATAATTTTCAGCGATTTTGGAGAACTTCCGGTAGTGTATACGATATAATCTGCCTCAAAATCTCCGGAATTGGTTCTTACGATATATTTTTCGTCCTGTTTTTCAATCTCTTTTACTGAACATTTTGTTTGTACAGTTACATTTTTCTTTTGAGTTTCATTCAGAAAAGTATTGATGATCGTTTGAGAAGAATTACTTTCAGGGAAAGTTCTGTTGTCGTTTTCAATTTTCAACGGAACATTGCGCTGGTCAAACCATTCCATCGTATCCCCGGGCTGAAATTTGCTGAAAACACTTAGCAGCTCCTTATTTCCACGAGGATAAAACTGAACCAGTTCTCTGGGATCAAAGCATGCATGCGTCACATTGCAGCGTCCACCCCCGGAAATCTTAACTTTCTGAAGGACATCTGAGTTCTGCTCTAAAATGGTAATTGTATATTTTTTTTCGTCAAGATTGGATGCGCAGAAAAAGCCTGCAGCACCGCCTCCGATAATAATGATCTGTTTCATGTAAATGTAATCCTATGCGGAAGATTATTTTTTCAAAAGTACAATTTTTATAAACCATCTTATTTGAGTATTTTTGAAGATTATTATTTTATAATACCAAAAACGATTTTCAAAATGATTTTCTACCATAAATTTGAAGTGCGATGGAGCGACCTTGATGCCAACAAGCACTTAGCCAATTCATCATATGTACAGTATTGTGCACAAGCCAGAATGGCTTTTATGACTAAAGAGAAAATGGGGGTTACCCAGCTGAGCAGATGGGGAATAGGGCCGGTGATCCTGCATGAGAGGTATTCCTTTTTCAAAGAGATCTATGCTGATCAGACGGTAATCGTAAGTGTGGAAATAGACGGATGCTCAGAAGACTCTTCAATCTACCGTTTCCTGCACAAATTCTATACACCCGATGGCGTACACTGTGCAACATCAGAAGCTACAGGAGTATGGATTGATATGATGCTTAGAAAAATGACTACTCCGCCAGACGATGTAGTAGAAGCAATGAACAAATACAAGAGCCCGGAAACAGTGGTATTGTCAAAAGAAGATTTCAAGAAACTTCCTTTCCATCCAAGCAATATTGACCCGGCAGAATTAATTAAATAATTCAAAGTTTTAGGTTGAATGTGGTAATGATTTTAACATCATGAATACATTTTACATTTTACATTAATACAAAAAAATCATGTTTGAAGATAAATCACAGGAGCTGACGCCCATTTCGAAATTAGGAGAATTCGGTCTTATTAAACATCTGACAGAGCATTTTCCGTTATCCAACGAATCTTCGGAGCTTGGAGTAGGAGATGATGCGGCAGTTATTAATCCTGATAACAAAAAAGTAATTCTTACAACAGATGTACTGGCTGAAGGAGTGCACTTTAATCTGGGTTATGTTCCTTTAAAGCATTTAGGATATAAAGCTGTAGTCGTAAATTTAAGCGACATTGCAGCAATGAATGCAACTCCTACACAAATTTTGGTTTCCCTGGCGGTGTCCAACCGTTTTCCGGTGGAAGCTTTAGAAGAAATCTATTCCGGAATTCAGGCGGCTTGTGCAAAATACAAGGTTGATCTGGTTGGAGGAGATACTACAAGCTCCAATTCCGGGTTGGTAATGAGTATTACCGCTGTGGGAATAGAGAATGAGGAGAATATCATAAAAAGAAGCGGGGCAAAACCAAATGACCTTCTTGTCGTAACAGGAGATTTGGGTGGAGCATACATGGGATTGCAAATTCTTGAAAGAGAGCATGCTGTTTTCCTTGCCGACCCGAATATGCAGCCTGAAATGGAAGGTTATGATTATATCCTGGAAAGACAACTGAAACCTGAAGCAAGAACAGACGTCAAAAAGATTCTGGAAGAGCTGGATATCAGGCCAACCTCCATGATTGATATTTCAGACGGTCTGGCTTCCGAAATCCTTCACCTTTCAGATCAGTCAAAAGTAGGATTCAGATTGTATGAGGAAAAAGTTCCGATGGACAGCCTTACGATCTCTACCGCGGATGAAATGAATTTAAATCCGGTAATGACTGCATTAAGCGGTGGTGAAGATTATGAACTGCTGTTCACGATTTCACCCAATGATTTTGATAAAATTAAAAACCATCCGGATTTTACCATCATAGGTCATGCGGTAGAAAAAGAAGACGGAAACTTTATGGTGGCAAGAGGGTCTAACCAGCTGGTAGCCCTTACAGCGCAGGGATGGGATGCTTTTTTAAACCATTAAGATGTATACCTTTACAGTATTACTTGTTTAGTAATTATAACATTCATAATGGTTACTCTATATAAACACTATATAAAGAAAAGAGATCAGAATCTGAAAGAGTCTTTTGTTTTCGTTTTATTTTTTGTAATAATCTGGAGTTTAATTTATTATCTTGTTTTTAGCTAAATAAACAAACGAAGAAATTTTTTAAAGGAATAACTTCTCAAACCGAAAAATTATTTAATTTTAAATATTGTAAGAAAACCGCAGCACTTTTTTTGCTGTGGTTTTTGTTTTCGATAATTATTTTACAATACAATGACCACCTCAGAAAAAGAAATCCCGGTTCACCATCTGACTTCTGAAAAATTTCAGATGAGCACACTGAGTGCGGCAGGCCCGGAGAATTTTCATGATGTTCACCGGCATAATTTTTTTGAAATTATCTGGTTCAGAGAGGTCTATGAAAGCAGCCGTTTAGAACTGGATTTTGAAAGCTACAAACTTGAGAACAATCAAATCTGTATCATCGCACCCGGGCAGGCATTCAACATGAAAATTGAAGGCGAGGAAGGATATGCACTGGCAATAAGCCGGGAAATTTTCAACGAAGCCTGTGATATAGAATCAGTCCTCACAGGAGGAGAGCTTCCTTTTATTTTAAATCCAAAAAATGAAAAAACCTGCAGTACAATTATATCCCTGATGGAGCAGGAATATAAAGGAGCATCAAGAACAGAGCTCTTAAAAGCATATCTGAAAGCATTTTGTATCATCATCGGGGAGCAGATTATCCCTCAGGAGCCTTTATTGAATGACCGTCAGCGTATTCAGGAGCTGGTGGGACTTATTGAGAGACATTATATAACTCACAAAGAAACACGTTTCTACGCAGATCAGTTAAAGATAAGCAGCCATCATCTTAATGATATTGTACGCCATTTGAGAGGAACAACCGTAAAAAAGATGATTTCCCAGCGCCTTATCCTGGAAGCCAAAAGAGAACTTAGCTTTGGAGCGCTCACGGTAAAGGAAATTGCTTTTAAACTTGGTTTTAACGATGCTTCATATTTTTCGAGGTTTTTCAAGAAGCTTACCGGCCAAAATCCCGATTATTTTAAGAATAATGGAAAAAGTTAATCTTCAGTATTTACTATAATATCAGGGTTAAATTCCTGTTTTTAAATTATTCCTGATTTTAAATCTTCAGTTTGTCCTATACTTCCTTCAGTTCTTTTATTGAAAGGCGATGCTTTTTACAGCAATTTTGCAGCTGAAAAAATCGCCCGTGAGGGCTTATCGTTATTTATGAAGAAGAATTTGAATATAGTAGTGCTTATTCTTGCACTGCTCAACACGCTGGAGTCGCTTAGTATAGATCTTTATCTTCCTGCTTTCCCAAGTATGGCGAAGATTTTTAATACTGATATCGGGCATATCCAGATATCCATTTCTGTATTTTTTGCAGGGTTTGCTTTCGGGCAGTTGTTATGGGGACCTTTATCAGACAAGAAGGGGCGTAAACCCATGCTGTACTGCGGACTTTTACTTTTTATTGTAGGGGCAACCGCCATTTATTTCACCTCAGATATTTATGTTTTATGGGCTATGCGTTTTCTGCAGGCATTCGGAGGTAGTGCCGGAATTGTTATCGGAAGGGCGATTATTATTGATCTTTATGATAAGCATAAAGCAGTCACTATCTTTTCACAGCAATCGCAGATCAGTGGGATTGCTCCGATTGTAGCCCCGTTACTGGGAAGTGTATTTCTTAAATTCTGGGGTTGGAACAGCTCTTTTGCGTTTTTATGCATTATGGGATTGATTACATTTTTCATGGTATACAGATATGTACCGGAAACCAATACCAGAATCAATCTTCCTGATGATGAAATATCAGATGAAAAAGGATTGAAATACCAGCTGAAAATGATTATTTCCAACAGGGATTTTATCGACAGTACAATGGTTGGAAGCATTGCTTTTGCCTCTTTGATTATTTACATCTCCAATGCTCCGTTTTTATTCATGGAAATCCATGGGTTTTCGAGCAGTACGTTTAGTTTTATATTTGCTTTTAACTCACTGGCGTTGATAACAGCAGCTTATATTACGCCCAAATTGATTAAAAGAATAAGCAATTCAACGCTTTTATTTGCAGCTACGATTTTTTTGCTGGCGGTATGCACACTTCATATTCTTATTGCTGCTGAAAATCTTTCGGTAGCTTTAGAAATTGCAATGCTTTATCTATCCTTACTGGCTATCGGTATTTTGTTTCCAATTACGTCTGCTCATGCCTTATCTCCGTTTAAAGAAGGAAGGGGAACCGCGGCCGCCTTACTGGGTTTTATGCAGCTGATGGTGACTTTTTTAATCTCAGCATTGCTGGGGTTTTTAGAAGCAGATTCTATAATCCCAATGGTAGTAACGCGTTCTGCAATGGCGTTGGTTGCCGTGTGGTTTGGGTATCGTATCGTTCAGACTCAAAAAAGGGAACGCTTACCTATGCATTCCAATCCGGAAACTAATCCTCTTATTTGATCCTGTTGTCATACAATCCGGGCACTTAATCAAGTAATTTTTGTAAAAAATAGTCAAAGGGTTCTCTTTGCATAAAATTTAAAATATGAAAAGAACCCTTTCGACAGCTTTATGCTGTATATGGCAATTAGGATACTGGGTAAATGCCCAATCCGGGCTATCCGCAGAGCTTAAAACCGAATATATTCCGGCTTCCAGCTATATCCGTCCGGAAGACAGTACAAAGACGAATTCTAAAAGTGATTTTAAAAGAATAGATCTGAATCTCAGCATTCCTTTATCCGTAAAAAAAGATAGTGATGGGAAAGTAAAATCATGGTCTATGCTGCTCAGCGGATCCTATGCAAAGATGACTCACAAAAATTACGAAACTTCTCTATTTCCCAACCAAATGCTGAATGCACAGGTGGGAATACAGCATATGAGACCTTTGGGCAAAAAGTGGAGTATGATGATGACCGCGTCTGTAGGACTGTATACAGACCTTGAAAAGATTGATTTTGATGATGTGCTGGGGCAGGGAGGAATTTTATTTATCAGGCATTTTAATCCTAATCTTTCATTGGGTGGAGGACCTGTACTTACCACAGCCTTTGGCGTCCCGATGATTCTGCCCTGGATTTATTTTGATTGGAAAACGCACGGAAAAATCAAATTCAATATCAATTTCCCGGAAGGAATGGAAGCCGGGTATCTGTTTTCAGACAAATTTGCTTTAAAAGCTGTTGTCAACCTCAGCGGCATGACCGTAGAAAGAAATATAGACGGAAAGTCTATGCTGTTGGGCTATCAGCAGATCACCGCAGGACTCAGACCGGAACTAAAAATTAATGACAGACTTACCTTACGCCTCACAGGAGGAACCGCAATATTGAGAAGCTTTAACGAAAATGACCGTAAGATCAAAAGTATTTTCAGAGAAAAAAAAGTAGCAGATCCAAAATTTGCCAGTACCTTTTATGCAGCAGTATCTCTACGCTGGAACCTGCCATAAAAAATGAAAACCGGAAGCCGGAAGTTTAAATTTTTAAAATATTGATCGAATATACTCGATTTTATTGAACTTAATAACTTCCGGCTTCCGGCTACTTACTTATCAATTTCTTATATACAACCTGATTGAGCAGTTCTTCTTTCCGGGTACGGGATATGGGAAGTTCAATTTTATTGATAAAAAGACGTCCGCCTGAAATCATATCAATATGGGTAATATTGATGAGGTATGATTTGTGGATCCTGAAAAAATGATCTGAAGGAAGCGATTCTTCAATAGCTTTCATAGTCTGGTGAATCGTCAGTGATTTATCTTTAAAATGAAGTTTGGTATAATTCTGCATACTTTCAATATACAGAATGTCAACCCATGAAACCTTAATGAAAGTATCAGACTGCCTTACATACAGGAAAGGGTCATCCAGGGAAGTGTTTTTTTTCAGTTTTTCGCTGATAATAAACTGTTGCTGTGCCTTATTTACAGCCTGATAAAACCGGTTGAAGGCAATGGGCTTTAAAAGATAATCCACGACTTGCAGACGAAATCCTTCCAGTGCATATTCAGAGTAAGCTGTAGTAAGAATGCATAAAGGGGGATTTTCAAGCTGTTCCAGGAATTCCAGGCCGGAAAGATACGGCATATTGATATCCAGGAAAAGAAGATCTATTTCACCCTCTTTTACTTTCGTGTCGGCTTCCAGTGCGGTAGCACAGGTTCCCTCAACTGATAAAAAGTCAATCTGGCCGGCCAGTTCCTTAAGATGGAATCTTGCGAGAGGCTCATCATCAATAATAAGGCATTTCATTTTAGGGATATTAGAGCTCATAACGGTCAGATAATGTTAATGTTAAAGTTATTTTGAAGATGTGGTGATCTGTTTCAATTTTCAAATTGTGGGAATCAGGATATTGCAGTTTTAAACGTTTTTTTACATTCTGAAGGCCAATTCCGCCGGTTCCGTCTTTCTTTTTATAGGTCGCTATATCTGAATAAGAATTTTCGACATAGAAATAGAGGCGGTTGTCTTTTTCTTTACAGGATATTTTCACGTAACCCTTGTGACCCGGAAGCCTGCAGACATATTTAAACGCATTTTCTATAAAAGGAACGAGAAGTAGAGGTGCGATAAAGTTTTTTCTGTTATCCATTTCCCAGTTTGCTTTGACGTCCAGTTCATTTCCCCACCTCAGTTTTTCTACCTCAACAAGGTTTTGTAGATATTCAATCTCTTTGTCCAGAGGCACCATGGATTGATTACAGTGATACAGCTGATACCGGAGAATATCTGAGAATTTCATCAGCAGAAAATCTGCCAGCTGTGTATCCGTTTTCATCAGAATATGAATATGATTTAAAATATTGAAAACTACATGAGGATTGATCTGGTCCTGCAAAAGCTTAAGCTGATTTTCCAGATGAGCCTGCTGAAGAAGGATATGATCGCGCTCTATTCTTCCATGCTCCTTATAGAATTTGATACCGCATGCCGCTCCATTGATCAGGAATGAGGCGGGTAAAGACATATAAAAGCCCTGCCACAAAAAAGGCAGCTGGTGCAGAAAATCTTGTGGAAGTTCGTATTTCGGAGAGACTTCAAGGTAGGTGAAAATAACAGAAAAGATCACACTTAACATGAAGATAACCATTACCGCCTGCACCAGAAACCGTTTCATTCTTTTTTCCCGTAAGGCTTTTGGAAGAAGCTTATTGGTTAAAAAATGAGTAAATGTAAAAGAAGAACCCACAATGATAACAGCCTGAATCATAGCGAGGTATTTTTCTGTCATGGACTGAAAATTACACCATAATACGATAGCGAGAACAAACCAGAAAATGAAAGTAAATATGTGTTCTTTTAAAACAAAAGATTTTGTCATGGAAATGGAAATAGATTAATAAAAAAAATTAGAAACTGCAGGGAAAACAGTTTCTAATGGTAAAGATAATTTAAGTTTTTTAGAACAGGAAATAACCTATTCCGAGGGAAAAACTGTGGGGTTTTGACTTAAATTCTTTACTAATGCCTGAAAGACCCGTTTCATATCTCAGATCTACGGTGAAGTTCTTGTAATCTACTCCAATACCTCCTGTAATTCCGATATTGGATTTGTCGAACTTTTTAAAGCCTTCCTGAAGAGCCCGAGATGTAGATAGATTATTTCTGAAAGCATAACTGTAGACACCTCCGGCAAATAGCCTAACGTTATAATCGTCGGTTTTAATCAATTTATATCCTACCACTACAGGAATTTCAATAGCGTTCCAGGAAAGTTTTGAAGAGCTTCCGTCTTGGGATTGGTAGGATGTTTTCTTTTTGCTGAACAGAGCTTCTCCCTGTAGATATAGCTTTCCGATGTCCATTCTTGTCATTACCCCTGCCTGATAACCGAATCCGTATTTCCCTTCCAGGGAAGAAGATTCTGTTGAGGTTTTTGTAAAGTTGGCCCCTCCCTTTACCCCAATGTGAAAAGCCGGAGTCTGCTGTGCCTGGGTTTCTATAGTGCAGAAAATGCATAATAGAAGAGCACCCAGTGCTAAAAATTGCTGCTTCATAAATTATTGTTGTTAAAAATCTGATGCAAAACAACAACTATGAAGGGTGGAATGAAATTTTATTTGATGAATGGCAGGGCTGCATTGACAAGGACCTGTTTCCTGATGAAAAAATAAAACCGGGAGCAGTAATGCTCCCGGTTTTTATTATTAGTAAGGCTGTTCTTCACAGATAGAAGGAGGATAACATCCGCCACCGCCTGGATTTCCGCCACCTCCTACAGCGATGCATTGTCCGGGAGTTCCGTCTTCATACATTTCACAGGCTTTCCCCCATGCGCACTGACAGTCGTTCTGGCAATTATAGGAATCACCGCCCATATGGCAGCCGTCTCCTCCGCTGCCCAGGATTACAGATAAGTCTTTTCTCAAAAGTTTTTTTAATGTTTTCATAATTCAATTTGATGTTAAAAGTTAATAGTTACAATGATCTGTTTTGTAAATATATAAAAATCAAATTGTTTTTTACTTTTAAATGTTTGTAAATAAGGTATATATCACTGCCGGTAAAGAACAACACTTTATTCCATTTTCACAGAGTACATTAGTTTTTAATAAATTTCAGACTTTTTATGATGGCATTATTACCATATATATTGAGAATATAAGTGCCCTCCAATAAGATGGAGATTGGTATTTCCTCTCCGTTTGTATGGCCATTTTTAATCTCTTTGCCCTGTACGTTGTAAATGCTGTATGAAAACTGCTTGTTCTGAAGACCTTTTACCTGAATAACGCTATGAGCGGGGTTGGGGAACAACTTTATATTGTCTGCTGGTTCAGGAGCTGCTACAGAACGTTGTACAGTACCGATGTTATCATTGCAGCCCGGTAAGGCCGCAAGGTTGATATCAGGAGCCTGAGCCGGCGCAGTAACGCTCAGTAATGAATTTACCGGAGTATACTCATTGGTGAATCCACCGTTCCTTAAGAAAAATTTATTATTAACAGTTCCGCCGGATGCATCCACTCTTTGTTTAGCGCTGTAAGTATCATCAACAGTGAAATTTGCTTTTGAAACCGGTATCCATTTTCCCTGTGCTGTTCTTACCCATTGGTTTCCGAATTCAGCTCTTCTGCCCAGATAGCCGTTTTCCACCTCAAAATTTTCTACGAAACTATAAAATCCCTTTAGGTAAGTATTGGTATAAGGTCTTTTCCAGCTGGCAATCAACTGCCAGGCAGCGGTTTCTGGAGCAAAGAACCATGCTGTATAATCTGTATTACCTGCACCGTCCGGATTAGCTTTCAATAGAAATTTATAAGTAGTTCCGGCTTTCCAGGGGAATTTCAGAAAGCTTTGCCCTCCTGATCCTTCGTTTCCGAATTCTCCGATGCTGACATTCTGTCCCTTACAGTTTAATTTTATCTTTTTATCTTCAGGGATTGAATTGGGGTTGTCTGTCTCGAATGGGCTCCATACAGAAAATAAAATCTTTCTTTCTGTGGCAGAGTTGACCTGCATTCCAAAATAACCTTCTCCAAAACCGTCTACCATAAAATAAGAACCGACCTTATCCTGCCCAGAAGGCACGGTTACTTCATTATAATAGTAGGAAACGTTATCAGCCGTAGGGATATTGTAGGCCAGGTGGCACGAAGGACCTCTTCTTGCCCAATAATAATAATCCGGATTGTTAGAGAAAATGGTATTTCCTGACGTTGCAGGCCCATCAATCAGAAGATCAGATACACGCCCGAAATAGAGTCCGTTTTTACTGACACCCTGCAGATCAACCTTTACATATCCTGCACTTACATTAAAGCTCCCTGCAGAATAGGTGTTAAACGAAGTTCCTTTCATAAAGACCTTATGGGAAACCCCATTGACCGTAACTTTGATTGTACTGCTTTTGTCAAAAAAGACTTTTGCTCTTACTTTGATATTCAGCATTCCGCCATTGCTTACCTTAAAATAAGTACTTACTACGGTTTGGGAGCTTGTCCACAGCGTTAGCCCGTAATCTGTAATTTTTTCTGTACCATTACTTGTAGGATGTGTTATAAAGGCATTACCCCCCAGGGGTACTTTATAGGTATTTCCATCATACGTAATAGTGCCGGGTACTGATGCCGCCACAAGGTTGGCCACGAAAAAAGTGATTAATAATAAAATAGATTTTACTTTCATTGTGAAAATTTTTTTTGATGAAAGTAATAATGTGGAAGAAAAAAACATTCATAAAATCAGTAAAAATTTAAATATGATGGGAATTGAATATTAAATGTTTTTTTTTGTTGAAAATATATTGTTTTTAACGGTATAGAGTTAAAAAATAAAAGGGATATCATATGGTTTTTGGAGGACAGGATGTCATTTTTGTAGTTTTTTGCAGGGTAGATAACCAAATCCCCGAGCAAGATTGTTTTTGGAATGATATATAAAAAAATCGGAAGAAAGCTCTTCCGATTTAATGATGAATAATTTTTATTCATTAAGGGTTATTTTTTAAAAGTCAATGCTAAAGGAACAGAAACATTTGATGAGACCGGTTTCCCTTTTTCTTCTGCCGGTTTCCAATTGCCTTTATCTTTAATCCGGTAAAAAGCAGCTTCAATGAAAGCATTTACATCTTCATTATTTCCTTTTACATTGGGATTAAGAGCATTTCCTTTAGAATCTACAACAAAACTTATGGTTGCTTTATAGGTTTCCGAAGAAAAGTTGAGAAAGTCAAGATCTACAGCTTCATACAAAAGCTTTTGAAAAGTGGCTTTACCTTTATCATATTCTGCTTCTTTAGTCACTTTTGTTTTTACCGGAGGGTCTGCGGTGATCATTTTTTGATCCTCAAGAGAAGCTTTGTCCAAAGCCGTCTTGTATGCCGTTATTTTATCCTCTGTTAAAAGCCATTCTTTCTTGGTTCTTAAATCATTAGGCTTAGGATATTTGTTATACAGAGCCGTTTTCTTTCTTTCATAGCGTGAATCTGCCCGTTCAAATTCGGAAACCTGGGCACTGCTGAAAATAAAAGTGAAAATGAATGCTGATGCTAAGACCTTTTTCATGATTTATTAAGCTTTTACAATATTAATAATGACTTCAGTAGCTTTTTCCATACTTTCCAAAGCTACATATTCGTATGGTCCGTGGAAGTTGATTCCTCCTGCGAAGATATTCGGGCAGGGAAGTCCCATATAAGAAAGCTGAGCACCGTCTGTACCCCCTCTGATTGCCTTGATCTTTGGTTCTATACCCGCCTCAGTCATTGCTTTTGCTGCAAGATCCACAATGTGCATTTTACCTTCGAACTGCTGCTTCATATTTCTGTATTGCTCTTTGATTTCCACCTCAGCAGTTCCTTCACCATGTTTTTGATTGAATTCAGCTATTTTTTCCTCCATGAATTTCTTTCTGGCTTCAAACTTATCTGCATCATGATCACGGATGATGTACTGGAGTTTTGCTTCTGAGATATCAGCTGTAATATCCATTAAATGGTAGAATCCATCAAAACCTTTTGTGGTTGAAGGAGTTTCGTTAGCCGGAAGCATTTGAGCAAATTCCGCGGCTAAAAGAGCTGCATTGATCATTTTTCCGTACGCATAACCCGGGTGAACGCTCAGTCCGTGGATTTTTACAACTGCTCCGGCCGCATTAAAGTTCTCATATTCCAACTCTCCAACTTCTCCGCCGTCCATAGTATAAGCCCATTCTGCACCAAATTTAGCGACATCAAATTGATGAGCTCCTCTTCCGATTTCTTCATCCGGAGTAAATCCTATTGCAATTCTTCCATGCTTGATCTCAGGATGGGCAATAAGATATTCCGCAGCCGTTACAATCTCTGCACATCCCGCTTTATCATCAGCCCCAAGAAGCGTATTTCCATCAGTTGTAATTAATGTCTGACCGATATATTTTTTTAAGCTTTCAAATTTGGAAGGAGATAATGTGAATCCTGTCGCCTGGTTCAAAAGAAGATCATTACCATCATAATTTTTCCAAACCTGAGGTTTTACATTCTCACCGCTGAAATCCGGTGAAGTATCATAGTGTGAAATAAACCCGATGGTTGGTCTGTCATCATTTTCCAGGTTAGAAGGAACATAGCCCATAATATAACCGTTGCTGTCTATTGAAACATTTTCCAGACCGATAGTCTTCAGTTCCTCAGTAATATAATTGGCAATATCCCACTGGCGCTCAGTAGACGGTGTTGTTTCACTCTCTGCATCACTGGTTGAATATATTTTTACATAACTAAGAAAACGGTTCAGTAATTTTTCTTTCCACAATGGGTTGAATTCTATTGTACTCATCAGATATCTTAAATTTTAACAAAGTTAGCAAATTTGATGCTCAGAATACGTTATTTGCGACTTAATATCAGATATTGAAATTATAAATGGGATATAAATCTTTGAAAATCAAAATAGTGTTAGCTTTGCATGTACAGTATACTAAGTAGTTTAGTTTTATTATATTTGAGAAAATCAAAAAGTAACAATGTTTCTTACCGAATGTCCTAGAGATGCCATGCAGGGATGGGGAGAATTTATCCCTACCGATAAAAAAATAGATTATATCAACTCCTTGATGGATGTTGGCTTTGATGTATTGGATTGTCTGAGTTTTGTTTCTCCGAAAGCAATTCCGCAGATGGCTGATTCTGATGAAGTAGCTGAAAATATTGACAAATCACGTTCCGGAACTAAAGTTTCAGCCATTATCGGCAATTACAGAGGTGCCGAAAAAGCATTGAAACACCAGTCGGTAGATATTCTGGGGTTCCCATTTTCTATCTCCGAGACCTTTCAGCATAGAAATACCAATAAAAGCCAGGAAGAAGCTTTTAATGAAATTATTAAAATGCTTGAACTGGTAAAAAGTGAAGGGAAGCAGCTCAATATCTATTTCTCTATGGCCTTTGGAAACCCATACGGGGAGATGTGGAAATGGGAGGATGTAGACCAATGGGCGCAACGGTTTTCCGATATCGGAGTAAAAGATATTTTGTTGTCTGACACAACTGGCGTTGCAACTCCCGAAACGATTGCTCTTTTATTTGAAAAAATACCTTCGAAATATCCGGATATTAACTTCGGAGGACATTTTCATAACCGCTATGAAGATTCTTATTCAAAATTAAAAGCAGCTTACGATAAAGGCTGCCGGAGATTTGACAGTGCTATCAAAGGAATCGGAGGATGTCCTATGGCCAAGGATGATCTTGTAGGAAATATGCCTACAGAGCAGGTGATCAATTTTATGAGTGTGGAAAAGGCAGAACATAAACTGAATCTACTGAATTTTGAAAGCTCTTATAACAAAGCGAAGGATATTTTTCATTTTTAATATCCATGTAGAATAAATAGGAGCGGGCTAAAAGCCCGCTTTACTATATTACAATACGATAGGTTTTAGGCTTTAGCCAAAATATATTAATCTTAAACCCAAAATCAACAGAATGTCTCCAATAATTTCCCCATCTGAACTAAAAAATATTCCAGCAGAAAATCTTGTTATCCTTGATGCAAGAACAGGAAAAGAGGTAAAGCAAAACTACCTTGAAAAGCATATTAAAGGAGCCCGGTTCATAGATCTGGATAAAGATCTGGCTGAGATAGGAGACAATGCGGCCTTTGGAGGCAGGCATCCGCTTCCTTCTGTAGACAAATTTGCTGAAGCGCTTTCAAATCTTGGAATATCAGAAGATGCTCATATTGTTGTCTATGATGATAAAAATGCTTCAAATGCAGCGGCAAGAGCGTGGTGGATGTTAAGATCTTTCGGATTTAAAGATGTTCAGGTTCTTGACGGAGGGATGCAGGCAGCAGAAAAAGCAGGATTAGGATTTTCTTCCGGAGAAGAAATATTTGATAAAGCTCCTTTAATCAAAAAAGAACAATGGCGTTTTCCTGTTTCGAGTCTGGAAGTTGTTGAAAATGAGCTGAAAAACGATTCTTCTACGGTTATTGATGTAAGAGATGCTTATCGCTATAGAGGTGATTCTGAGCCTATTGATTTGGTAGCAGGGCATATTCCGGGAGCCATCAATGTTCCTTTTTCTGAAAATCTTGATGAAAACGGAAACTTTCTGGAGCCGGAAATTTTAAAAGAAAAATATAAACAGTTATTAGAAAACAAACCTGAGCATCTGATTATTCACTGTGGATCGGGAGTTACTGCATGCCATACCATTTTAGCGCTGGACTATGCCGGATTTCCAATTCCTGATTTATACGTAGGCTCATGGAGTGAATGGAGCAGGAGAGAAGGAAAAGAAATAGCAAAAGATATTTAAAAAACAAAAACCCCGAAAGAATTCTTTCGGGGTTTTATATTGTTAAGGTGTCCCGTCCTGAAATAGCGATACACAAAAAAACAATCGTTATGGAAGAAAACTTAGAAACGCGCTATGTCAAGCGTACCCAGAAAGATTACAGTTTGAATTTGAAACTTCAAATTGTAAGAGAAATAGAAACGGGAAAATCAGGAATTACAGACAGTCGGAAAAAATATGGTATACAAGCACGCTCAACAATTGTTAGTTGGTTGAGAAAATATGGTACCTTTGATTGGGAATACCAAACACCATTTACCATGAAAAAGACTCCTGAACAGCGTATCATGGAATTAGAGGCAGAAGTTAAAGTGCTTGAAAAACAGAAAGCATTTTTAGAGAAACAGGCTTACATTGCTGATAAAAAAGCTATATTTTTTGATATGATGATAAATCTTGCTGAGAAAGAATATGATATTGATATCAGAAAAAACTCATCACCCGAACAATCACCAACTTCCGCAGTGAAGAAAAAGAAACCATAGTTTTTACCTGCGAATTGTTCGGGTTGGATAGACAAGTCTATTACAGAAGTATCCGAGGATATAAACGCTCACAAAGCAAAGCATTAAAAGTAATAACCCTCGTAGAAGATATCCGCATAAAAATGCCAAAATTAGGAGGTCGAAAGCTATATTTTATTTTGAGGGAACCTTTAAGATCTCTGAAAATAGGAAGGGATAAGTTCTTTGATATTTTGAGAGCTAATCATTTATTGATCACATCAAAGAGAAGCTATCATATCACAACCAATTCTCATCATAGATTCAGAAAACATAAAAATCTGATTTTGGAGTACTGTATCAACAAACCCAACCAGGTGTGGGTAGCAGATATTACCTATATTGGAAACAGGAAAAAACCGAGTTACTTAAGTCTGATAACTGATGCTTATTCTAAGAAAATTGTAGGTCACTATGTTGCAGATAATCTCAATACGGAAAGTAGCCTGATGGCATTGAAAAAGGCATTAAAGAACAATAAAACTGATAAAGAATCATTGATTCATCACTCTGACAGGGGATTGCAATATTGCTCAAATGAGTATCAGAAAATATTGATAAAGCATAAGATAAAATGCAGTATGACACAGAACTCTGATCCTTATGAAAATGCTATTGCAGAGAGAGTAAATGGTATTTTAAAACAGGAATTCGATATTGATAAATATGATATTGAGACTTCAATGAGAAGAAAAATTGTGGAGCAATCCATTAGCATCTATAATGAGTTCAGACCACATTTTTCAAATCATTATTTAACACCAAATCAAATGCATGAACAGTCCAAATTAAAAATGAAAACTTATAAAACAAAAAACCAAAGCAAAAGTAAATTTACTCTGGTTTAATTATTTATTTTTATCCTTTAATTTGTATCATTATTTCAGGACTAGTCAAGGGTAATATTTAAAGCATTCCCAGCTCAAACTTTGCCTCTTCGCTCATCATATCCTTATTCCAGCTTGGTTCGAAAGTAAGCTCTAAATCTACACTTTTTACGTTCTCTACTTCAGCCACTTTATCTTTTACTTCCTGAGGAAGTGTTTCTGCTACAGGACAGTTGGGAGTAGTAAGGGTCATTATAATTTTTACGTCAGCATCATCGGAGATCTGGACATCGTAAATAAGCCCTAATTCGTAGATGTCTACCGGAATTTCAGGGTCATATACGGTTTTTAACACACCAATGATTTCCTCACCAATGTCAGCAATTTGATCGTCTGTAAATTTCATTTTTTAATCTAGATTGATATTCCTTTTCAACAAATCTTCCTGACGCATGCGCCGGAAAATATTTGCCAAAGTTAAGACATCTTTTTCACAATAGTCAACAATTCGCTGCAAGTCTTTTTCTATGTAGTAAATTGATGAAACCATTGAGCCGTCAATATCATCTTTCGGAGTAGGAATACCAAAGACATGGGCCAGTAATTCCAATGATACAAAACTTTTATAATCCCCGAATTTCCACAGTTCCATAGTGTCTATGTGAGGTATTTCCCATGGTTTTTTTCCAAACATCTGAAACGGTGCCGGCGGCTGCATACCATTGATAAGGTATCGTCTGGCAATCCAAGGAAAATCAAATTCTTTTCCGTTATGCGCACAGAGAATGACATTGTAAAGCCTTGGGCTGTTGAAGATTTCTCCAAACTCCTGAAGCATTTTCTTTTCATCATGTCCCGAAAAACTTTTTATTTTTAAGGTGTCATTCTTTTCAATCATTCCTATGGTGATACAGATGATTTTTCCAAATTCGGCCATAATACCGGCTCTGTCATAAAAATCTTCTGCCGTAACATCTTCTTTTCTTTGGAATCTTGTTTTTTTATCCCACAGATATTGCTCTGTTTCGGATAATTCGTCCCAGGAACCGGCCTGTGGAACGGTCTCAATGTCAAGGAATAAAATTCTTTCCAGGGGTATATTTTGGATCATTTTTTGTTATTTGTAATCTAATATATGACATAATAGACCAATTATCCAAAACGTTTTTATTATACCTAAAATTTTAATTATGAAGAAGTTATTCATTATGGCGAGCGGTATCTGCTTATTTCTTCTGGCATCATGCAATGATTCCAATGAAAATGGTACTGCTACAGTGAATGTAAGGCTTACTGACGGCCCTGCAGCATATAATGCTGTTAATATTGATATCCAGCGGATTGAAATTAACAGTAACGGAGATTGGACAGCACTCAACTTTCCCAATCCAGGGGTTTATAATCTTCTCAACTTTAAAAACGGAACAGATGTTCTTCTAGGCCAGGCTGTACTTCCGGAGGGTAATATCTCTCAGATGAGAATGGTACTCGGACCTAATAACAGTGTGGTTGTAAATGGTGTCACTCATCCGCTCCAAACTCCTTCGGCTCAGCAAAGCGGACTGAAGTTTAACTGGAACCAAACGTTATCAGCAAATGGAGCATACACTGTATGGATAGATTTTGATGCCGGAAGATCTATTGTTACAACAGGGAATGGATCTTACATTTTAAAACCGGTAATAAGGGCTTTCTCTGAGCTTACCAACGGACAGATAAAAGGATATGTGCAGCCTCAGGCAGCTCAGGCAGTTGTTCATGCCATCATGGCTTCAGATACAGTTTCTACTGCGATGCCTAATCCTGATGGCTTTTTCATGTTTTCCGGGCTTCCACAAGGAAATTATACTGTTTCTTATGATGCAGGAAACAGTACAGGATATATTGACGAAAATACACCTAACGTATCCGTAAGTTTTGGTCAGATTACAAATCTTGGGGTAAAGACCCTTCATCAATAAATAATAATATCTAACATAAAAGCCCCCTTAGAGACTTCTCCAGGGGGGATATGTTTAATAGGGTGTTATCCTACCTGCATTCCGTTTTTTGTAGGCAATGAGGGCGTTAAAAGAGTAACGTCTTTTTTGTCTTCCCCATACAAGCCCAACACAAGACATTCACTTAAGAAATTGGCAATCTGCTTTTTAGGAAAATTCACTACGGCTAAAATCTGTTTTCCAATAAGCCCTTCTTTTTCGTAGAGAGAAGTAATTTGGGCTGACGATTTTCTGATTCCTAAGTCTCCAAAATCTATTTCCAGCTGGTACGATGGATTTTTTGCTTTTTCAAAATCATTCACAGAGATTATTGTTCCGCATCTGATGTCTATTTTTTCAAAATCTGCCCAGGTGATGTCTGGTTTTACTGTCATGGTAATTCGTTGATTAAATGTTCTACTTCTTTTTTCTGTTCTGCATATTTTGTTGTAATATTGAACCTTCGCCCATTCTTTTATAATACTCCAAAGCTTTTTCTCCGAAGAATTTTTTATGGAAATCTGAAACTTCAGGAATCTGAGGAAAGATTTTGTGAAAAAGCATCTCATAATACGCCTGAAATTCCCTTTCATTTTTGTCTTCAATAACCTCTCCGGCAGCTTTTTGCCTTACATGAAGCATTTCGTGGGCAACCATATTCAAAACAAGGTTCAGGTCAAAATCAAATAAATTTCTTGGGATCATTACAGTCTGCGGTCCACCCAATTCACCTTCTGCTGTAAGAAGCATTGAAGTAGGAGAGAGTTCTTCCCTGAATCCGAACCCTGCAAAATTTTCATGTTCAAGATCAAAAGAATGGATCAGATATTTTGCTGCATCCAGAATCTGATCATGTTCTTTATAAGCTTCAAGGTGTAAGTTGATCTGCTCGAAATTCATCTGAAATATGTTTTAAACAAATGTATTAAAATATTGAGAATACTAATGGTTTTTGCTTCAAGGTTTAGAATAGAAAAATGAAATTCTTTTTTATACGTCAAGTTCTGTCGCTTCTGGGGGTGATATTTGCTTCAAGAAAAAAACACAATATGAAACTAGACTTAAAAATTCCAGGTGGATATCTTTTGCCGGAAACCACCTAAAAAAATAAGGCTAAAACCTGAAGACAATCTACTAAAAAGAGCTTCAGATCTCAACCTATTTTAACCTACACAAAATTACACAAAATGAACGAAATGGAAAATACCACTACAGGCGCTCCTGTAGAAAATACCCCATTACAAACACTTTTCAGATTTGTAAGTCTAAGAAACCCGGAGTTATCTGATGATACCAAACAAGATAAGAGATTCATTGTTGCTCCTCAGGATCTGAAAAATGATAATGCTTTTTATGTTCCGGTTGTTAATGGAGCCGGCACAAAACAAAAATTATTGCAAACATGTGCAGCTAATTATGTAAATAATCCGGAACGTATTTCAGCAGACCCAAACAGCTCAAATAGTTTAGAGGGTTTCAAAAGAACTTATAAGGCTTACTATACATTTGGAACCTGGTTGGCAAAAAATAAAAACACATGTACTTATGAGGAGGTTCTTGCCAAAAAAGCAGTATTAACCGATCCACAGGGTGCGCCTGTAGCTCCTCCCCTGATTAGTTTATGGAATAATCTGATTTATCAGGTAGTGACACAGAAAGATTTTTATGTCAAGGAAGTTGTCATGCAGCAGCTATTGGCACTTCATATTCTTACAGTGTCCAGTAAAGAGGACATGAAAACAGCACTTGATGCAAAAGTTATTCTGCCTAAGGAACTGATGATGGAAAATGGTTCTCTTACTACATCACAAACTGCTTCAAGAATGATTTCTGAAGGCCCCAAAGAAACTTTTCCAACAGAAGAAATGAAAAGTCAGCAGCTTATCTCTGCTGAAAAGATTAAACTGAAAAGATATGAAGCACTAAAGAAAAACCTCTCTACCATTGAAAGACTGTATAAAGCAGACTATCAAAAAGAATATGCGGCAAAAGAAGAAGTTTATCAGAATGAAGTTGCTTCAATTCTTGAAGAATATAAAAAAGAGATGGCTGCTAATAAAGAGAAATATTGTCAGGTAAGGAGCCCGGAGGCAAAATATGATCCGGCGGATCCCTGTCAGCAAATTCCAGATATTCCTGAACCGGTATTGCCAAAGTTTAATTTTCAATTCAGGTCCGAAATAGAAGCCGATTTTTTATTAAGAGCAATAAAGCCCGAAAATTTAGATGCACTGCTTGATATTCTCGGATATGATTTTCAGACAGAATCATATAAACAAAGGTCTGCAGAACTGAATTCTTTTGATCTTGCGGGTCTTTTGGAAGGAAGAAATACTTTTTCGGAGATTGATTCTTTATTGAAAGAAGCAGCTGAAAAATCGAATAATATTATTGTTGAAAATACCAGTACGGATAATGAAGGATACGCCAGTATAGCAGGAGTCCTTATTCCTGTGGCAAAAACAGTGGCGGTTCCTTTTACTTATCAGATTTGTCCAAAATATGTGCATCAGGGATTTACCTTTGATATAGCTCTTACAGTTCCGGATTCATCATGGGAGGTCAGCAATATCTCTTATGACCTGACTCCGGGTAATGGTTCTGCAACCATTAATGGCGATTATTATGTGAAATCCAGATCCGGAAATATTATTTTCCTTAATGATCTTTGTATGCCGGGATTAGATTTTAATACAATACAGGATGCGTCTATAAGTATTAAAATCATGTTTACGAGTGGAAAGCCTGCTAATATATATATCAATAAACTGCAAGCCAGAGCTTGCCTTTCTGATAACTTTTTACTTGAGGTGGACGAAGAAGAACCTGTAGATACTGAGGATGAAAATAACTTTATTCCATCAGGGTTCGGATTTAAACAAATCGGTATTGCAGACTATTTGAAAGTGGAACAGACTACTCATGCCTATGTTGAAGGTGAAGTAGCCCATATTGAGAATATTATGGCCAGAGAATATCGTGAGAAATCCACCAGAAGATTAAGAAGAAGTGAAAATACAACGACGACATCTTCAGATACTGAAAGAGAGCAGCTTACAGACTCTACTACGGCTACCCGTTTTGAAATGCAGAATGAGATCGCTAAAATGATGCAGGAAGCATCAGACAGCAATACTCAGTTTGGAGTAAATGCCAGTTATAAAATGGGAAATGCAAACATCAATACAAGTATGGGATTAGGCAACGCCAGTCATAGTTCCAGAGACGAAAGTACCAGACAGGCTGTTACCCAGGCCCAGGATATTACATCAAGAGCTATGGACAGGATCGTTACAAAAGTTCATGAAGAAAGAATCGAGAAAATTATTGAAGAATTTGAAGAAAACAACTCTCATGGTTTTGATAATAAAAAAGGAGATAAACATGTAGTAGGCGTTTACAGATGGGTAGATAAACTGATGAAGAATCAGATCTACGATTATGGGAAACGTATGATATTTGAATTCATGATTCCTGAGCCTGCAAAATTACATTTGCTGGGAATGGCGAAAAGTAAATTTGTAAAACCTGAAGATCCCAGAACATCTGACGTAATGTCAATGAAAGATTTCAGTGCACTTGCCGATGAAGCCACATTGAAATACTGGATCAGCAAATATAATGTGGAAATGGAAAGTTTTCCACAAAACAATATTAAGGTAACCAAAGGCTTTGCATATGGTAGGGATAAGGCTCCGGACATGAGTACCACAGCAGGAGCAACAAGTGCCATAGGGCTACAGGATGTGGTGAAAATTCCGGAAGGATATATCAGTACAGAATATTCAATTAGTGGAGGCGGAAAAGAATACGTAAGCTCATTATTGAATATTAATATCGCAGATAAACGTGTTATTGATGGTGCTACAACAACAGGATTCAGCAAAAACGGAAGTTTCATTGGGTATACCGGTGACGTGGCAGTAAGTATTTCTACAGACAGATTTTATTCTTTTGAAACATCACTTTCTATCTCATGTGTGCTGACAGAAGATGCAAAAAAACAATGGCAGCTTAAGACGTTCAAGGCTATTATTGATGCTTACGAAGTCGCTTTAGCAGAATATAATAACGCTGTTTCTGTGGAAGAAAATAAAGCCGTTGCCATCAAAGACTCAAATCCGAATTTCTACAGACAGATTGAAAATACTGTTCTCAGAAAAAACTGTATTTCCTATATGGCAGACAGGGATCCAGGCACTATTCATGGTTATGGCTTGTCAGGTTTGACGCAGGGAAGCTCATTTACCGATTATGAAACGAAGCTTTCTAAGGATCTTGACAAATACTCCGCTTTTGTAAAATTCATGGAGCAGGCATTTGAATGGGAAAATCTGTCCTATTATCTGTACCCTTATTATTGGGGAAATAAACACAACTGGTCAGATTTATATAAAGCAGAAAATACAGATCCTGTTTTCAAAGCATTCTTACAAAGTGGTATGGCCAGGGTGATTGCTACAGTACGTCCTGGTTTTGAAGCTGCTGTACAATTTTATCTGGCTACAGGAAAAATCTGGAACGGTGGAGAAGTTCCTGTAATCGGAGATGACCTTTATTTATCAATTGTAGATGAAATGAAGCAGCCAAAAGGAAAAAAACATGGAAAAGCATGGATCACCAGACTTCCTACTACTTTAAATATCCTTCAGGCGGAGAGTATCGGTTTGAAAGTCGCTCATGCACTGCCGTTTACTATTGAGAACCCAGATGATTTTGAAGTTCCTTCCGAGGTAATAACTGAGGATAGATTCAATTTTGAACCTAATGACAATCTTCTTGGAGTAGAATCACTGGAAGGTCAGAAAGTTATTTCAGGAGACTGGAAATAAAATAATTATTAACCTTAAAAATTAAAAAAATGCCAATTATAGGAAAAATTATACGTGTCAATGAATTGCCTCCCATTGGAGAAAGGGAAACGAATGCTATTTATCAGGTAGCAGCACCTGGCTCCCTATCTTACACAGATTATGCCGTTGATGAAAACGGTGATTTAAAGACCCATGCTGTTGTTGACGGAACTATTCCCCTGGAATTAGCTGATAATCATGTCAGTATTTCAAATGCGGATCTTTTAGCAGCAGGAATGGCAAGTCAGGCTCAATATAATATCAAGACACAAGAGAAATTAGCTAAGAAGCTGGAAACCCCTCTGACAGATGGAAATGCGCAGGACTACCCTAAAATAATAGGATTGAATGATAATGGTAATGTTGCTAAACTTCCTGCGGGTGATTTGGGAAAAAATATAGCAAACTCCTCTTTAACCACAGTTTCTGGTGCGGGATTGACTCTTGGTGCTAACTGGACCCTTAATGCTTCCGGATTTTATTATTCGATAACCGGGCTGAATGATAAATCTGCAGACACAACTTTTAACAGAATGATGGTTCAAAATCCGTCCGGACAGCTTTCATGGAGTAACGGAAAAAATATGATTTCCAATTATCCACTGCTGCTGAATGATGCTGAAAAGACGGCGTGGAGAAACCGTATGAAACTTTCTACTGAGAATTATTCAATCGGAACCCCAAGAATAGATGTGTTATTGCTCCCGTTTATTGATAATTCGAAAAACTTTATTCAGTACACAACATTAGTGGGATTAAATCTCTTTGTAGATAATGTTTCTTCCAACGCATATATCAAAGTGAAAAGGGTAAAAGATGTCAACGGTATCAACCTGGCAGTTCCAGAAGAATATAGTGTAGATAATTTTACGGTGATGCAGAACTTTCCAAATAATTTGAATTTTGGGATCAACTGGAGTACAAAACCAGAAGGATATTATAAGATATTCGTGACACACAATGGGTTAACAAATGCCAGCTCACCAGAGCTCATTGTAAAAGCAGGACTTACCTATAGTAAGTTTACGGGAATTGCTAATTGGACTACACTAACAGGCAGCGCAATAATCACTGATACTTCTATATCAATTGCTCAGGGCTCATCTGCACAAACGGATAATTTAATTTCTATCTCAGATATTAACGCCGGATTTATGGTCTCTTTTTCAGTTAATAATAACCAAAGTAATTATGGTGCTAATTTCGTAGGTCCCTTTTCTGGCGGAATCCGTGGAGATGATGGAGTATTTTATGGCTTTTCAAATTATGGAGGTGATGGAAGCTGGATCATTTATCAAGGACAGCTTTTGCCAATCAGAAATGAAACCTTTCACATTGCTTATTATAACGGAATTGTATATGTAATTGCGGAAAGCAATGGCGTGACTTATCAGCAATTTAATTCAACCTTTAATCTACAGCCAAGGAGATTTTATCTCTCAAGAGGAAGTGGCGGCCAAGGGTCACTAACAATGAGTGTACTTGGAAAAATATTATTGTCTTAAAAACAAAAATTATGAACAAACATTTAATTATACCAGAAAATATTAAGGAAATCCTTAACAGTATTGAAAATACATCATTACATCTTGCAGAGCTGCCACTACAGTCTCATCCAAGACTTCCACAATTCGAAAGGCATATCCGAGTGCTGGATATTGATGCCAAATCTAAACTGCAGTTTATCTGCTTCAGATATGAGCAGATTTTGAAAGATATGGAAACCGGAGAAGAAGTTAATATACCTCTCCCAACCCCGGAATGGCTCATCTATAAAGAGACTTGGAGCTACCTTCGTGACGGAGACAATCATCTTATAGAGCTGCCTGTTGCAGAACCCGAAGGTGATATGAATACCGATCTGGTAAAAGTACCAAGCTATCAGTATATGCTTTGGCTGTTGAAAAACAATAAAGCTGGTTTTACAGAACTTCTGGCTTCCTATCTGGATGAATTTGTGGAAAAACACAAAGAGAACCTAGATGCACTTTCTTAAGAAATATTAATTACTGGCAGGGTCTTAAAGCCCTGCCCTTTATTCACCTTAAAAAATCACAAAATGAGTTTAGAAATTTTAAATAACCCTCTATTGAGGAATATCACGGATTTCTCTCCTGGGAATAATAGTCCTGGTCCTTTTGAGACAATCTTCCCGGTTCAGGAATCTCCGCCGGAATTAAAGCAAAAAACTTCAAGGCAGATTGCCAATACTTATTACGGTGGGAAACCAGTTGTAGATGGTAATGGATTTCAGATCTATTCAGATGATCCTGTATTTGGAGGAAATATCGGGGAAGTGGTTGTCTATAAAAGCAGATTCAGCCAGACTATAGCGGGAATTGATGTTGTTCTTTTTGCCAGCAAAAACGGAGCTTTTCTCCTTCAGCGCTATATGGAAGCTTTACCCAATAGCAATGAGCTGATCCTTTTCTTAGAAATTGATGACCGCTATAACCATAATACGGTAATGCGTGCTGTAGCGGGAGCAGGGCTTACAAATAAAAAGGATATGCCTTTTGCAGATATCCTCAGTTTTATAAGGAAACATGAGGTAACCGTTACACCAAAATCACTCAAAAACCTTATTGAAAAAGGTATTTACAGAAATAAAGTAGATTTTATAAGCTGGTTTCTCGGTTTGAAGGATAAAAGTATCGGAGAAATATTCAGTTTTTTTAAACAGGAAGCTTTAGAAGCAGCTTCAACTTTTTTTACAAAAGGTATTGCTGAAAACATAGTCAAACTAAGGATCTCAGAAAACGGATGGAATCCCAGCCCGAAAGAAGGAGAGTACAATCCCACTTTTATTCCGGAGGTATTTTATAAAGAGATAAAAGATTTCTATGAGCATAAAGCATCTCAGAATCCTTATGAAAATCTTGCAGGCCAGAAAAAAATCAATGCTAAAATTGTAAAATCATTGTTTGAAAGCATCAATGAAGCAAAGGCAGATTTTAATAGTCTGCTGAACAACGCTGAAACGTTCTTCCCTGCTTTTATCTATAAAAGAATCAATAAATCTCTTACTTTCTTTTTTAACCAGATCGACAAGCTGGAGAAGTTCATTGCAGACCCGCTCACCGGAATGCAGCATATTATCTATAAAAACTATCAGATTGCCAATGCCTTTCTGTGCGGTATTTATAACAGTCTGGTAGATATTATTGCCGGAATCTTTTCCATCATCGGCTTTATTTTCAAAGCAGTCGCTGCCATGGATAAAGTAAATGACCGGAAAGTGGAATATGGGGAAATGTTCCTGGAACTGATAGAAGATCTGTTGGAAGGAATTCTGACTTTTGATTATTTGGAGTTCTTTAAGGAATGCATTACCTTCCAGCTAAAAACCATCGTCCGTCTGGTAAAGTGGGTGGAAGAAAAGATTCCTCAGATCACACTGGAAAAAGCAGCTTATTATTACGGGTATATCATTGGGATTATCATCGATATTATTGTGGAAACGCTTCTTACAGGTGGAACTGCAGCAGTCGCGAAACTGGCCAAATCCGTAGAAAGCTTTATCCTGAATCCGCTGGAAAAGATCACCAAGGCAATTACAAAAGCGGAGAATGCTCTCAACAGGATTATAGAATTTATTCGAATGACTCTCCGGGAATTTAAAAACGGATCAAAAGAAATTTTTTCTAAATTAGAAAAGATTTTAAATGAGGTCTTTGGATTTGGAGAAGAGGTTGCTGATCATGGTTTGTCTCCTGCTGAGAAAGCAGTGAAGAATAAGCAGAGAAGGATTCAGGAGGAAATTGAGAGGAAAGGGAAAAAGAAGAAGCTAGAACTATTTAGAGAGGGAATGGAAGGTGTGGAAAAAGCATCTAAACAGTTAATTAATAATATTTCAAAGAAAAGGATTGTAAAAATAGCACAAGAAGGAACGGATGATTTTAGGTATTTAGAATGGATGGGGGCAGAAGCGAATGTAGGAGGAGAAGATCTTAAGCATATATTATTAAAAAATAACCCAAGTAAAGCTGCTGTTTTAGAAGAGTTTTTACACGGTACACAAAAAAGTATAAAAATAATTGAAAATACATCAGATATAGCTTATGCAGAATATCATGTAAAGGACTTTATGATAAGACATCAAAGACTTTTGGGGTTAATTGATGAAGATATAGAAATATTAAAAATACTTAGAGATAGAGATTATGAATTTTATAAAAATATTAAATAAATGAAAGATATTATATTATATGTAAATGGCATTTTTCAAATGTCTTTTGGAAAGACTTTTTTTACTGGAATTATGCATAATCATGATGCTATGGTAGAAAATTCATTCTGGGAATTGATTGTTAATGGGAAAAAAATGGGAACCATTGAAATTGAAGGCGAACAAATAGTTAAAAAAATCGATAATATTAATGAATATAGGTCTCTAGCCACAAAGATAAAAATTGATAATGATATAGATTTAAAAAAGGACATTGTCCAACTAGTTATGATAAAATAGATTTAAGACCGCTTTATATAAGGCGGTTTTTATTCTAAATTAGGAAAGGTTTTAGATGAGGTCTTTGGATTTGGCGAAGAGGTTGCGGACCGTGGTTTATCTCCTAAACAGAAGATGGTAAAGGATAAGCAGAAGAGGATTCAGGAGAAGATCGAGAGAGAAAAAACAGCTTTTCAGAGGGAAAGGAAGAGAAAAGAATTATTTTCAACGGTTAAAGGAACTCCAATAGATAAAAAGCTTTTATCAAAACTACAAAAGGAATTTAACGAATTGGGTGGAGAAATGAGATTCGATGAAGAATCATTTGAATATATTGCAGGTAGAGAAAAAGTTAGGAGTCGAAATAGAGGCTATAACTTTAGGTGACGATTTAATTATGTTAGGACCAAGAGCTACAACTTCAGCAGTGTATGAGGAGTTAATTCATGCTCAGCAATTTAAAAGTGGTCTATATGATGAATGGGCGAGCAAGTATGGAAACAAAATTGCTGAAAACTTAATGGAAAAAGAAGCAGCCGAAGAATTGCTTGAAAATGCGCAAAAATGGAAGTTGCCAAAAGATGAAATAAAGTTAATTGAGGAAATATTAGATTTTTTTAAAAGCGAATTAAAATCATTAGGATATGAAAATTAAAGTTTTAAATTACTTTATTATTAACAAACTTAAGCCAAACCAAAAAAATATTTTTGATATTAAAATATTAAGCGAAGAGCAGGGCATTTTGAATAATAAACGATTTGTGAATAAAGATAAGGGAATTTCATTTATTATCAAATCAGTGGGACATATCAACCCTGCAGTCGAGGATTACTACCCAGTTGTAGTAGATGTTGATCAGAATAGTGAATTAAAAGATTATAAAGATTTAATTTTTTATGATAATATTTAAAGCTTAGTATAGAACATGATTTACAGCTTCTTTGTGGTGTCTTGTTTATTAGATGAAAAACAATAATAAAAGAATTCCTAAAAGAATTCATGAAGAATATGTAATGCATCAACTTTTAAAAACAAAGTCTAGGTGGGTAGAGGATGATTTAAATATAATCAATAAAATGAGAATAAAAGAAGAGTTACCATTAATAAAAGACTTTGATTACTTTAAACATTGGGATATAAAAAAAGAATTAAAACAAATTAAATTAATTGAGTGTCTGCTCTTTCATTTCTACCTGTGAAGTAGCCAGTTCCTTTTCAAACCGTAAATCCTTTTCCTTTTGCTCTATCAGCAAGGTTGTTTTTTTCTTAATGAAAACAGCATAAATAAAGATCATTGTCAAAACAACGATGAATAAAGTAATGGTAAAGATGATAACCAAATTATTCTCTTCCATATCTGAAAAGCATTTATCTGATTTTTTCTTGTTTGTTCCAAATTAAACCAATATGAGAATACCATTACTGATCAGATTCAGCATAAATAAAATGAAGAAATAAATCGTCTCCGAAACAATAGCTCTGAAAAACAGTATCGGAATGCTTCCGATAAAAATATCAGTAAAGCTACTGAAATCCAGAACGGTAAATAGTTTTTGATTTCCAGTATTTTATCAGAATTAAAGGTTTGGTACAGAAACACAATAATTGAAAATAACAACAGAAGAATATCTGCATAGAGCATATTGAAAGAAAAGTGATGAAGCAGATTATCTTCTGTATAAAACATTACAGCAATATTGAGGACAAAAAGAACCAGAATGATGACCTGTATCTTTTTGAGCAACGGGACATATAATAATTGTAATAATACAATAAGTACAAAAAGAAAACAATCATTAAAAAACCAATCACATAAAGATGTCCGTAGGCAGACCTGTCAGCTTGAAATAAAAATAACAGAAAATATCAATCAGGGAAAACAACACATATCCTGTGATAAAAAATAAATTCTCCTTTCCGGTTTTTCTGTATTTTAGAACCATTTACTATAATGGATAGCATCATTGATATCTGTTCCCTGTTTCGATATTTCAGTTCATAGTTTTGTGTTTTTATGGCATTGTACCGGAAAGTGTTTTTGGAGGAGGAGCCAAGATATAGCCATAGCCCACTTAGAGGTTGAGACCTGCCGTGTTGCAGGAAAAGTGATTGTAAATATCTAAAAACAGACCCGGAAAAAATAATTTCCAGGCCTTTTAAACAAGATTAAGTGTAAAATTCAGCCTTTACAGGCAAAAAGATAATTCAAATGTTACAGATTTTTATTGATCTTAATCTACGTTTAGGGAATTGACGGTAAGGGTATTTTCTTTGGCCATAGATGCTGCATAATGCGTGGCATTTTCAGCTTCGTGGGAAAAACCTGTGCAGACAATTATTGTTTTCATTGTACCGGATAATACTGCAAAACTATGGTACACAGCAGTTCACTGACTGTAAAAATAGGGTGATATTGCATAAAATGATGATGAAATGTCTTTTTCAGGTGATGAACTGTCATATTCATTTTAACGCTGCTATTTTACGTTTCAGTTACGGTTTTGGCGGTCTCGTCTACAATAGGAACCTTTCCTATAAAATCTATTTCTATATTTACATTCATAAAGTCCCGGATATGAATAGGATTTCTACCATCAGGAAAAATATAGTACGGAATAAGAAGATTCTTTCCACCATGAAAAGAAGGCTCGTAATCTGGGCTTTAGCCGTGGTTACTTTCTGTGTTTTCTCCTATCTGATAGATCCTTTTGATCCCATTTGGAAAGGATATCTGGATACTCCGCTGCAGATGATTCTGGAAGATGCCTCATGGATTGTCCTTTTTTCTATCATCATCTCAGAGGTCAGTATATTTATAGACAGGACGCTCAATAGGTGGCTTCCCTGGCGGAACAGAACCGTAAAGCGACTGCTCATTCAGGGCTTGCTGCAGATTGTGGGAAGTGTGATGATTGTAATTATTATTAATGCCATTGTAGACTGTACCTCAGTAACATTACCAGAGATGGATTCCCGTAAAGAATATACCCTTCTGGGACAGTGGATCGCAACCAATATTGTAATATCATTGATTATCAGTGCTTTTAATACCGTGGATTATTTACTGGAAAACTGGAAGAAAACAGCTGTAGAAGCCGCTCAGCATAAACTTCGGGCATCCAAGCATAAGCAGGCGGCCATGGCGGCAGAGCTTCAGGCACTTAAGCTGCAGATCGACCCTCATTTTATTTTCAATAATTTAAGTGTATTATCAGAGCTTATTCTGGAAGATCAGCAGCTTGGATATGAATACTCCGAGAAATTTGCAAGAGTGTACAGATATCTGCTGGTCAATTCTAAAAAAGATATCATTGCCGTAGAAGAAGAACTGAAGTTTTTAGAATCCTACATCTTTCTGATCGAAAAAAGAATTGGTGAAGGCGTTATATTCAAAATAGATATTCAGGAAGAATACAGATCCAGATTTACCCTTCCGCTGTCTTTACAATTACTGGTTGAAAATGCCATTAAACATAACCAGACTTCAAAGGTGAATCCGCTGGAAATCCATGTTTATACCAATCCTCAAGGAGAACTGGTAGTTTCTAATACATTTCTGCCTTTGATTAATAAGCCGGATTCCTCAGGAGTAGGGCTCACCAATATCATTGCACGGTACGAAATCTTAGGATATCCCAAGCCGCTGATCGAAAAAACGGAAGATCAATTTATTGTAAAACTCCCATTGATATGAAGATTAATAAAGTTTTAATCGTTGAAGACGAAAGACCCAATGCCGATAGGTTAAAAAGGCTGTTGCTGAAGTTAAGGCCCCATATTGAAATCCTGTCTGTGGAAGACTCGATAACCTCAACAGTACATTGGCTGGAAAATAATGTTGTTCCGGATGTAATTATGATGGACGTACGCCTTGCAGATGGGCTCAGCTTTGAGATATTCAACAAGCATGAAGTTAAAAGTGCCGTCATATTCACCACCGCATACGATGAATATGCAGTACGGGCATTTAAATACAATAGTGTAGATTACCTTCTGAAACCCATCGATGAAGAAGAGCTTGATGCTGCCTTAAAACGCTATGAAACCTTTATGGAAGCCGTTCCGGTAGTAGGATCTGCTATTGAAGGCCTGTTGAATTATATCCAGCCGAAAGATTACAGAAAACGTTTCCTGATTGCCCACAGGGATGGATATAAAACCGTTCTGGCAGAAGATATCTTATACTTTTATACCGAATTGGGGATCAGCAAAGCCATGCTGAATACCGGAGTGGTAGAGAATGTACCGCAAACATTGGAAGAGCTTGAAAAACAGCTGGATCCTAAATTCTTTTTCCGGGCCAACAGACAATTTATCATCCATATCGATTCTGTAAAACAGATTTTTAATCATTTTAATGGAAAACTGAAGCTGGAACTGAGAAAACAGCCTGATATGGAAGTGATTGTAAGCCGGGAAAAAGCTTCGGTTTTTAAATCCTGGATGGATTATTAATTCTAAAAAATACAGAGGAGGCTGTCTCAAAAGTCAAATAATTTGGCCTATGTCATTCTGACGAAGGAAGAATCTCATCAATATCCAAATACATGAGATTCTTCACTACATTGATGAACTACGTTCGCAGACTTTCAGCCTGTGTTCAGAACGACACTTTTGAGACATCCTCTTTTTCGTTTTACTTGTGAAATACATTAATTTATCCTTAATAATTTCACTCTTATTTCCACATGAAAATCTCTTTTTTATCATATTTCTAAAGGAAAACCCCGTCTTTCTTTTCATTTTTGGTATCATACGTTTCACTTGCAATTAAAGACACTTCACCCGATTTCTGAATGAATATCCTTGTTATATGAAGTTATTTTGCTGCTGTAAAATTTAAAACCAATGTTATGAATTACAGAAAAGGATATCTGGTACTTTCACTTACGGCTGCGGCGGTACTTTATTCGTGCGACTCTGGGAATGGCCAGGAAAATACCCAGCAGATGCAGCAGGCATTGCCTACAGATTTTATCCAGGTGAAGTCCGGAGATGCTGATGTATCTACAGGATACCCGGGAAGCATAGAAGGGCAGGATAATGTAGATATTAAGGCACAGGTGACAGGGTATCTGGAAGCTGTATATATCAAAGAAGGACAGTATGTAAGCAAAGGACAGACCCTTTTCAGGATAAATCCATCGGTATACAACGAACAGGTAAATACCAATGAAGCCGCTTTGAAATCGGCATTGGCAGCGCAGGAAACCGCAAGACTTGAAGTAGAAAAGCTGAAACCTCTTGTAGAAGGAAAAGTAGTTTCCGATATGCAGCTGAAAACCGCTCAGGCAAGTTATAAAGCAGCATCAGCACAGGTAGCACAGGCACAGTCATCATTGGGATCCTCAAAGATTAACGCCAATTTTACGTATATCAAAGCGCCAGTGAGCGGATACATAGGAAGGATTCCAAACAGAGTAGGAAACCTTATCAGTCCGTCAGATGCTTCTCCTTTGACAACCCTTTCAAGCATAAGCAGTGTTAATGTGTATTTCTCAATGAATGAAGCTGATTTTATTGCCCACAGCAAAGCGGCCGCATCGGGAAATACTGTAGAAAATGTAGAGCTTATCCTTGCAGATGGCTCCACCTATTCTCTTAAAGGGAAACTGGAAAATGCCAGCGGAAACTTCGACAGAAATACCGGAAGTATTCAGATGAAAGCCGTTTTTCAGAACCCGGATAAATTATTAAGAGCCGGAGGAACCGCTAAAGTCGTGATTCACAATGCCCTGAATGGTGTAATCAGACTCCCGAAAACTTCAGTGAAGGATATTCAGGACAGGTTTTTTGTGTATAAGCTGGATGGCAAAGACAAAGTAAAAATGACTCAGGTTAAGGTTTCAGGAAGTACATCTCAGGATTATTTTATCAAAGAAGGCGTGAATGCAGGAGATAGGGTTGCCATCAACAGGATTGACGCTCTTACAGACGGAGCACAGGTTGTTGCGACAACTGTTCCTTTGAAATAGTTGTATAACCATTCTTAGAAAATTTAAAAATGTTAAAAAAGATAATAGACCGTCCGGTACTGGCGACGGTAATATCCCTTATCATCGTTATTTTAGGGATTATAGGATTAAACCAGCTGGCGGTGACCAGATTCCCGGATATTTCTCCGCCCACGATTACCGTTTCGGGGTCGTATCCGGGAGGAAATAGTGAAACCGTGATCCGCTCCGTGGTAACTCCGCTGGAAGAACAGATCAATGGGGTGGAAGATATGGAATATATGAAATCCACAGCAAGTAATGATGGTACATTCTCTATTTCCGTTATATTCAAGCAGGGAGTGAACGCTGATCAGGCGGCGGTAAATGTGCAGAACAGGGTTCAGCAGGCCACCCCGATACTTCCGCAGGAGGTAGTGAGAATGGGATTAACCACCTCCAAGCAGCAGAACAGTATGGTGTTGATTTTCAATATTTATACGGAAGATAATAAACAATATGATGAAACTTTCCTTCAGAACTACGCGAATATCAACCTTATTCCGCAGGTTAAAAGGGTAAAAGGAGTGGGACAGGCCATGGTTTTCGGGATTAAAGATTATTCCATGAGAATATGGCTTAACCCTCAGAAAATGTCATCCTACGGACTTGAACCGGCAGATGTATCGGCAGCAATTGCAGACCACAGTTTGGAGTCTGCTCCGGGTAAATTGGGGGAAGAATCTGACGCTGCGTTAGAATATGTAATCAGATATAAAGGAAAAAAGAATACGCCGGAACAATATGAAAATATTATTGTTAAAAATACCGGAAGCCAGGTCATCAGGCTTAAAGATGTAGCCCGTGTGGAATTCGGAGCCATTTCAAATACAGGAGACAACCTTTCCAATGGGAAAAATGCAGTTACTGTTGCGATCATGCAAACCACAGGATCCAATGCCAATCAGATTGAAATAGGGGTCAATAAAGCAATTGACCAATTATCAAAATCATTCCCTCCGGGTATTAAATATACGAAGGTAATGAGTACCAAAGAAAGATTGGATGAAGCTACAGGACAGGTAAAATCTACTTTGATAGAAGCATTTATTCTGGTGTTTATTGTGGTATTTATTTTCTTGCAGGATTTCAGATCTACGATTATTCCGGCAGTGGCGGTTCCGGTAGCCATTATCGGTACCTTCTTCTTCCTTCTGGTTTTAGGATTTACCATTAATGTCTTGACGCTTTTTGCCCTTGTACTAGCCATCGGGATTGTAGTGGATGATGCCATTGTAGTGGTGGAAGCTGTTCACAGTAATATGGAAGGAACAGACCTTTCAGGAAGAGAGGCTACCCACAAGGCGATGAGTGAGATTACAGGAGCGGTGATTTCCATTACGCTGGTAATGTCTGCGGTATTTATTCCCATCGGATTTATGTCCGGTTCAGCAGGATTATTCTATAAGCAGTTTGCCTATACATTAGCCATAGCGATTATTATTTCAGCGGTTAATGCATTGACTTTAACTCCCGCTTTATGTGCTGTATTTTTGAAAAATAACCATTCGGGAGAAGGTAAAAAGCCAAAAGGATTCGGGCAAAGATTTGCCGTAGCATTCAATGCAGGATTTAATAATATGACCAACCGTTATGCAAAAGGAGTACGATTCTTAATAGGACGAAAATGGATTGCGGGAGGATTAATAGTCGCCGTTATCGGTGTTGCAGGATGGCTGATGTCAAACACGCCTAAAAGTTTTGTGCCGATGGAAGATGACGGATTCTTTATGTACACCTTAAGCATGCCTCCGGGAACCGCATTGACTAAGACTACGGAAGTTTCCAACAAAATCAATGAGATTTTAAAAGGGGTAAACGCAGTGCAGGAAAATACTTCCATTACAGGCTACAACCTGCTTAGTAACAGTGCAGGACCGGCTTATGCGATGGGATTTGTTAAACTGAAACCTAAAAAAGAAAGAGGTGAAATTCAGGATATTCAGAAAGTGGTAGATATGGCGGCTGCAAAATTGGGAGTCATCAAAGAAGGAAGTGTAATGACTTTCAGAATGCCTCCGGTAGAAGGATATGGAATGACGAATGATGCGGAAATTGTACTCCAGGACCGTATGGGAAGAGATCCTCAGGTTCTTAAAGCCAGAGCAGATGAGCTGATCGTCCAGCTGATGAAGGTTCCGGAAGTGGCATTTGCCTACACCATGTTCAGGGCAGATTATCCTCAGATGGAACTTGAAGTGAATGAAGATAAAGCAAAACAGCTGGGAGTAAGCATTTCAAACCTGTTGGGAACCGTTCAGACCTATTTCTCAGGAGATCAGTCTCAGAATTTCTCAAGATTCGGGAAATTCTACAGAGTGAATATTAAAGCGGACGGAGTTTTCAGAATGGATGAACAAGCCTTCAATGATATTTTCGTAAAGAATGATAAAGGAGATATGGTTCCGGTAAGCACATTGATCACTTTGAAAAAAGTCTACGGCCCGGAATCCGTTCAGCGTTATAATCTTTATAATTCATTAAATATCAACGTATCTCCGAAGCCAGGAGTAAGCAACGGGGAACTGATGGGTAAGCTGGAGCAGACATTAAGCAAATTACCATCTGATTACAGCTACGAATGGACTGGATTGAGTTTAGAAGAAAAATCTGCGGGGAATCAGACAATTGCCATCTTTGGATTGTGTTTACTTTTTGTATACCTGCTGCTGGCCGCTCAATATGAAAGCTATATCCTTCCTTTAGCCGTAATGCTTTCCATCCCAACGGGAATTGTAGGAGCGTTCTTAGGAATAAAAGCAATCGGACTGGATAATAACATCTATGTACAGGTAGGATTAATCATGCTTATTGGTCTTTTGGCTAAAAATGCGATCCTTATTGTAGAATTTGCCATACAAAGACGAAAAGCAGGACTTTCGATCCTGGATTCTGCACTGGAAGGAGCAAAAGCGAGATTGCGCCCGATTATCATGACTTCATTAGCCTTTATTGTCGGAATGATTCCGCTGATGATTTCTACAGGAGGAATGGCTTCAGGAAACAAATCCATCAGTACAAGTGCTGCCATGGGAATGCTGAGCGGAGTGATTTTAGGAGTTTTTATAATTCCTGTACTCTACATGTTCTTCCAGTATCTGGATGAGAAATTCTCTGCCAAAAAGAAGTATAATATGATAGAAAATCAATTGACAAATGAGAATATTTAAGATAAAAAATCTCCTTATTTCAGGCGCAATGGCATCACTGCTGATGTCTTGTGCCGTAGGGAAAAAATATACAAGGACAGATCTTCAGATTCCCGAAACATACAAAGAATCTGTACAGGTAACAGGAGATACCGTAGTGCTTCCGTGGAAAACTTTTTTCAAAGATCCTAAACTGATTGGTTTAATCGACAAAGCGCTTTCAAGAAACAATGAAGTAAATGTAGCCCTGAAAAATATAGAACAGCTGGACCTGATCTATAAACAAGCTAAGCTGGGTCTCATGCCAACACTGGATTTTACAGCGGGCGCCAATAGAAGCTGGGCATCCAAAAATACCCTTAACGGTTCTCTTAATGAGCAGTTTGTAGGGACAAAATATATAGATGATTTCAGTGCGGCACTAAGGCTTTCCTGGGAAGTAGATATCTGGGGCAAGGCTAAAATGCAGAAAGAATCTGCTGCTGCAGAATATTTTGGACAGAAAGAAAACTTAAATGCGATCAAAAGCAGAATTGTTGTTCAGGTGGCACAGGCTTATTACAATCTTATCAGCCTGGATGAACAGCTTAAAATAGCAGAGCAGAATATAGAACTGAGCAACAATACCCTTAAGATGATGAATCTTCAGTTTAACGCTGGGCAGATTAATTCATTAGCTGTTCAGCAGTCAGAAGCACAAAAGAAAACAGCAGAACTGTTGGTTCCTTTGGCAAAACAGAATATTTCTATCCAGGAAAATGCGTTGAGTATCCTTTGCGGCGCATATCCAACTAAAATTGAAAGAGAAGGAAATCTGAAAACAATGATACCTGAAAATAAGCTTTCAGAAGGACTTCCTGCACAGCTGCTCAGCCGCAGACCGGATCTGAAAGTGGCAGAATTTAATGTAATCAGTTTAAATTCCAAAACCGGACTGGCAAAAGCGGCAATGTATCCAAGTATCAGCCTGAGTCCGCAAATAGGAGTGAACTCCAACAAATTCAGTTCATGGTTTGATATTCCGGGATCTATAACCAAAGCAATCGCTGCTAACCTGGCAGCCCCGGTTTTTCAGAAAAAAGAATTGAAAACAGTCTATGAAACAGCACTGATTGAACAGGAAAAGGCAGCCATCAATTTTAAACAGTCTGTAATGACCGCTGTTGGAGAAGTATCAGATGCGATGGCGAAATCCAATGGTTCTTCAGAAAGACTTCAACTTTTGGAACAAAGAACGGCCATTCTGGACAAAGGAATCAATGTAGCCCTGAAACTGTATAAAAGCGGTATGGCAACCTATCTGGAAGTTATTACTGCCCAGAATAATAAACTGCAGAATGATCTGGAAGCCATCAATGTAGCCCTTGAAAAATTAAATGCCGAGGTTGATCTCTACAGAGCACTTGGCGGTGGAGTACAGTAACATGTAAAGCTAAATAAGAAAGGAAGCTATTATGACATAGCTTCCTTTTTTGCTGTTTTATCAATTGAATTTTACATGAAGATCCGGAATTTGCCTAGAAATAATTAAATTTTATACGTGTTAAATCAGTTAGTTAGGAAAATTTTTACTCTTTTTTAAAAAAATTATGCAAGATTTTTGAAAAGTGGGGTTTATATAGATGAGTACTCGAAAATAAATAATGTTTAACGAAAAAATAATGCAATGAAAAAATTGACAGTACCCCGATTTTTTATAACAGTTTTAATGGTTTTAGCAGGATTTGTCCTGTTCTCATGTAATGATAACGATGGCCCGGACATACCTCCTGTAAAAATGGAAGACTTAAAAGGAAATTATAAAGGCAAGCTGGTTATTGTACAGGGAAATAGTAAAAGAGAAGGCGTAAAAGAATTCCAGGTAAAGAAAGATACAATCTCATTTGCCGAATTTCCAATTGCCGAAATTGTAAAAACAGTGGTGAAAGACCCTGCAAAGGCAGAAACGGCTTTGAAGACCATGGGAAAAGTAAAGTATAATCTTACATATGCAGCAGTGATCAATACCGCGAATAATGTGATAGAGCTTACCTTTACCCCGAAAACAATGGAAATTCAGATTCCTGTAGATGGCGTTAATAAAAAGACCATTGTAGAATTTGCAGCGAAGCAAAAAGGATATTATGTAGGGTTGGATCAAACACTCAGGTATGCTCTCACTGCAGAAAAAATTACAGTAGATGGTACGCTGGTTACGCCTTATACGGTTATTGATTATAATTTTCCGTTCTGTATAAAAAATTAATTAGATATTAACATAAATGGATTGCACTTTAATAAGATGCAATCTATTTTTGATGGACCGTTTTATAACATCCGCCGGATACGGCAGCAGTAGCATTATATGGAAGAAAGTAAAGAACAGATTCTGGTAAGGCACCTTCTGAAGAAGGAGGAAGCTGCCTGGAAAGAGCTTTTTAAAGCTTATTCCGGAAATCTGACCTATATATGTTCCCGCTACGTCAATGAAAAAGAAGATGTTCATGATATCCTTCAGAACAGCTTTATCAAAATGTTCCGTTCAATAGAATCGTTTCAGTACAGAGGATGTGGTTCTTTAAAGGCCTGGATGACCCGTATTACAGTCAATGAATCTTTGAAGCATATAAGACAGAAAGGAGATTTTAAATCAGCTGTGGAAGTAGATGATCTGCCGGATATCCCTAATGAAGAGGATCCGGATTTTGAAGAAATTCCCCGCGATGATATTATGACAATGATCAGATCTCTGCCTGACGGGTACAGAACTGTTTTTAACCTGTTTGTATTTGAAAGAAAAAGCCATAAAGAGATTGCCGGAATGCTGGGAATTGCTGAAAATTCTTCTGCATCTCAGTTTCACCGTGCAAAAGGACTGCTTGTTCAGAAAATAAAAGAATTTAAAATGTCAAAAAAAGCACAATATGAATAATGAATGGCTAAATAACCTGCGAAGCAGAATGGATGACCATGAAGAGGATGTTCCGGAGGGATTGTGGGATGACATCAGAGATGAATTATTTTCGGGAGAAGAGCATAAGATTCCCGGATTTATTCCTGAAATTCATGAAGGAGGAGCGGCCAATAAGGAAAGAGCAGCCGGTGCTGGGCAAAGATCTTTATTCTACCGTATCGGAGGTATTGCCGCTGCTGTTGCGCTCCTTTTTTTACTGACGAAAATACTGTCCCGGAATGATGCAGAAAAAATATTGGCTCAGAAACCGGCAGGTGAGAAAAAAGAAAAAAGTTCTTTAAAATCTATAACAAACGAACAGAGTTCAGGCATTGAAGTAACATCAGAAACAAATGCCTTTTTAGCTGGAAACCGTTGGAAGACAGGTGCTTCGAAAAAGCATGGGTCTCAAAGACATCTTGATAACGGAGAGAAGAGTGAGAGAGGAAAGCTTCAGGCTATTATTACACCTCCACTGGCATCCGAGTCTTCTCAGCAGGAAGCTAAGCTGGCTCAGAAATTACCATCTGTTGATGATACCGTGAAAGAACCGGTTAAAGAACAAGAGACTGATGAGATGCTTTTTAAACAGGAGAAAATAAAAGAGGTATATGCCGAAAATAGAAAGCATACTACCACAAAATCCAGCGATAAAAAATCATGGATGCTGGGCATGCTGACGGGAAATATGGCTTCCAACTCTGCAGAACAGCAGTTTCCGGGCTATGCTTCAATCACAGGAAAAGCGATGAATGTTGAGCAGGTATGGAGTACTTCTGAATACCATGATGATCCTCTGACCGCAATATTGCTGGCGAATCAAAGCCAGCCGGTAGAAGCGAGAATCAGGCATAAAGTACCGGTTACATTCGGACTTTCGGCTTACTATAATTTAGGAAAAAGATGGGGAATAGGAACAGGACTGAATTATACCAAACTGTCTTCTGAACTGCATTCCGGAAGTGACAGCAATTATATTAAAGGAGATCAGACGGTTCATTATATCGGAATTCCCGTTCAGGTCAATTATAATATTATTCAGAAAGGGAAATTTACAGGATATATTACAGGGGGAGCGCTTTTGGAAAAACCTGTAGCAGGAAATATTACAACCACTTATGTTGTCAATGATGAAATAAAACAGTCTTCAAAAGAACGACTGGAACCGAAGCCTTTACAGTTTTCTGTCAATGCGGCTGCAGGCTTTCAGCTGAAGATTATTGATAAAGTTGGAATTTATGCAGAACCGGGAATAGGATATCATTTTAAAAAGGAAAACGCTCCCAATACAATTTATAAAGAAAAGCCACTTCATTTTAATATGAAATTTGGAATAAGAGTGTTGTTGGATTAATGCTGGGGATTTAAAATAAAACCGAACTTAATTATTTATATATGAAAACAAAACTAATTTTTTTAGTGTTTTTATTATTCAGCATTTTGAATCTAAAAGCACAGTGTACCCCTACCGTTACCAGCCCGAGACTTGGACAGAAATATCCGGGAACAATCTTATTCTGTGATGTGGAAGATGAAATAATTTCCACTACACAGACTTACGAAAGTTACCAATGGTATAAGCAGGCATGGACCTGGCAGACCCCTAATAACAATCCATGGGTAGCTATTCCGGGAGCCACATCACAACAGTTAACCATTAATGGAAGCGAGCAGCTGAATTATTTTAAAGTAGTGGTTACTGATGGAGACTGTACAGCAGAAAGCGAGGCAGTATTCGCAGACGGGTTTGTATATGGACTTCCGGCGATGATGACCACTTATACTCCGGGTACTTATGAAGAAAATATGGGAACCGTGAATGTCTGCAACGGGGCTTCTGTACAGTTTGACGATATATTTCCTGTAGTATATGGCAAGCATACCTGGTTCAAATGTGTGCCTGGCAGTAACCCTCCGGTGGCAGGAGATCCCTGCATCATCCCCGGTGTAGTAGGAGATACATATGTGGCAACAAGTTCCGGGAAATATGGATTTTATGCCTGCACAGAATATTGTCCGGATCAATGCCAGATGCTGGATCCGTTTGCATTTGTGGAGGTAAATTTCGGAAACTGGGAATTCTGCAGCAATTTGGGAACAGGAGAGACAAAGATCAAAGACAATAATCTTACACTCTATCCCAATCCTACAGCACAGTACCTTTATATCGGGAAAGAATCAGATAAAATCTATAAAGAAGTTATCATTATAGATATGTCCGGCAAGCTTGTTCTGAAGAAAACTGATCACCGGTATAATCAGGCCATTGATGTGAGCCAGCTGGTGCCTGGAAATTATATCATCGTTTCTAAAAGTGCAGATGGCAGTGAATATAAAAATAGATTTATAAAGAAATAGGATTACATAATCTGAAGATGCTAAAATATTGATTGTGGGAAGGAAGAATGGATGTCAGAGAGGGATGCTCTTTATATTGAAGAAGAACTAAAGTAATTTATTGTAATACTTTACGCTCAATAGATAAATTTTCATCCTTGTTAATCTAATGACGTCATAATTACCCCAAAAGAGTGCTCTCTTTCCGGCATCCGCTTCCTGACTTACCTCTCATATTTTCTGTAATTCAGATGACATAATCTTTTCGTTAGTTTTTAATAATGGTTGAGTCGGTACAAAGAAATTTGTACCGATTTTTATTATAATCACCTTGCTTTCCCCAGAGAGCTTTTTTCTTAAAATCTTTTTTAATATTTCAGCCTGCCTAGAATGATATTAATATAAACCCCAGATTTTCAAAATAGTATATTGATTATTTTTACCTCAAAAACACACCATGCTGATCAAAATTTATGGAAGTGCCATTCATGGAGTGGCTGCGCAGACCATTACAATTGAAGTAAATGTAGATACCGGCGGAGTGGGATACCATCTGGTGGGGCTGCCCGATAATGCCATTAAAGAAAGCAGCTATAGGATCTCGGCTGCGCTGAAAAATGTAGGATATAAAATTCCCGGAAAGAAAATAACCATTAATATGGCTCCTGCAGATCTCAGAAAAGAAGGTTCTGCCTATGACCTGAGCATTGCTATAGGGATTTTAACCGCTTCAGATCAGATATTGGCGGAGGATATTAAAAACTATGTTATCATGGGCGAGCTTTCCCTGGATGGAAGCCTGCAGCCGATTAGAGGTGTTTTGCCCATTGCAATTCAGGCCAGAGAAGAAGGATTTAAAGGAATTATTCTTCCCGGGCAAAATGCAAGGGAAGCAGCCATCGTAAATGATCTGGACGTATATGGAGTAGAAAACATCAAGGAAGTTATTGATTTTTTTAACGAAGGTAAACCTCTTGAAAAAATGACTTTGGATACCAGGAAAGAATTTCATGAAAAAATCAATGACTTTCCTTTCGATTTTTCTGAAGTTAAAGGACAGGAAACTGCCAAAAGAGCAATGGAAGTTGCCGCAGCCGGCGGACACAATATCATTTTGATCGGGCCGCCGGGAAGCGGGAAAACAATGCTGGCCAAAAGGGTTCCCAGTATTTTGCCTCCTTTGACACTGAAAGAAGCATTAGAAACAACAAAAATTCATTCTGTTGCGGGTAAGGTAGGCACTGAAGCTTCATTGATGACAGTCCGGCCCTTCAGGTCTCCGCATCACACTATCTCTGATGTAGCATTGGTGGGAGGCGGAAGCTACCCGCAGCCGGGTGAGATTTCCCTTGCTCATAACGGAGTCTTATTTCTGGATGAAATGCCTGAGTTTAAGAGAACCGTTCTGGAAGTCATGAGGCAGCCTTTGGAAGATCGTGAAGTAACTATTTCAAGAGCCCGGTTTACCGTAAACTATCCGGCAAGTTTTATGTTGGTAGCCTCTATGAATCCCAGTCCTAGCGGGTTCTTTCCCGATGATCCGAATAATACCTCATCTGCTTATGAAATGCAGCGGTATATGAATAAGCTTTCAGGGCCGCTTCTGGATAGGATTGATATCCATATTGAAGTCCAGAAGGTAGAATTTGAGCAGCTTTCTGAAAAAAGAAAAGGAGAAAAGAGCAGTGACATCCGGGAACGCGTCCTGAAAGCAAGAGATATTCAGAATAAAAGATATCAGGATCTCAACATCAGCAGTAATGCCCAGATAGGGCCTAAAGAAATTGAGGCATTTTGTGAATTGGATGAAACATCCTTCGGTCTCATCAAATTGGCCATGGAAAAACTAAATCTTTCAGCCAGAGCTTATGACAGGATCCTGAAGGTTGCCAGAACAATAGCTGACCTTGAAGGATCTGAGAATATTCTGTCTCATCACATTTCAGAAGCCATACAATACAGAAGCCTGGACCGTGAATTCTGGAATGGATAAAGAATAAAAAGATGTACTTTGATTTATGGACGGCCATATTTTAAAAAGGCATAATAAAACCTTACTTCTTTACCATATTGTTTTTCCTGTGAAATACAGGAATTCGATTATTAGCGAAGAATTTGGAACTGGTTTGAAAGAAATATATATTGAATTGTCTCATCGCTATGAAATCCATTTTTTAGAAATTAGATATGAAGATAACCATATTCATTTTTTGATACAAAGTGTTCCAAATTTGTCAATTAGTGAAATTTGTATGTAAAGTATCACAGCTAAAGAAATTTTCAAACGTTTTCCTGAAGTTAAAGCTAAACTTTGGGGCGGAAATTTTTGGACAAGTGGTTATTACGCAAACACAGCTCAACTTACACTTTTGACTTTTAATACTTCGGAGCTCTGTCCCGGGGTATTTTATTAATGAATAATTTAAAAATCGGTTTTTACATTCTGGATAAAACCAAAGTCTTACTAATATGGCGACTGTAAATCAACAACTGTGAAAATATTTTATTCTGTAAACAATCCCACATTACACCAAATATTTCATTAGAAAATGAAATATAATTAAATAAATTATACGTTCGTATTTAAATCATGTAACATGCATTAAATGAATAAATTAACATAATATAATATTTCTTTTTTTATTGACTTATATTCCTATATTTGATATTCAATTTTAAAATTTATTACAATCATGAAAAAACTATTATTAATTGCTGCACTTGGTGTAGTAGGTTTCGCAAGTGCAAAAGGAAAGGTTGAAAAAGTAAATTCAAAAGCAAAAGAAGTTACTACAATAATTACTAAAAACAATAAGAAGGTAAAGAAAATTGCCAAAAAACAAGTAGAATGTGGAGTTTTTCAGGCAAGTTGTATATCAGCTTACACTTGTCAAGATTGGACTCCATCTCAATGGTATAATTGGATGGAACAAATTCAAGAAAATTATTGTCAACTTTGGTAACTTAATCATGTTTCAGATTAAATAGAAAAAGCTTCGATTATTAATCAACAATTAAAAATCGTTCAAATTATAATTTTTGTTTGAACGATTTGTTATTTTCTATAAACAATATGAATTTTACAAGAAAACAAATTTTAGCAATTATATTTTTATTTTTTTTCTCTATTTCGCTTTCACAGACAGTTACTAGTGATTCATTAAGAGGAGAATTTACTTACTTACTTCAGTATAAGCCAAATACCCTAAGTGATAATGTTTTTAAAGAGCTTTTTTCATTGCAAATAAGTGATAAACGTGCCTTTTTCACGAGTGAGAATAAATTAAAATTTGACTCTATTTTTGCAGAGCAATTTAATAATAAAAGGAATGGTTTTAATATTGATATGAGAGGATTACCACCATCAAGATTTAAATTTTTAATTATCCAGACAAATGAGAATTCACAATTTTATGAGGCAGCAGGAATGACCCTATTATCATATAATAGTCCTGTAATTCGTGATTGGAAGTTAGTTAATGAAACAAAAGTAATTAATTCTTTTAATTGTAAAAAGGCAGAGGTTCATTATAAAGGAAGAGACTGGGTTGCTTGGTATTCAACTGAAATTCCTTTTGCTTATGGTCCATACAAATTCAGTGGTTTACCTGGTTTAATTGTAAAAATAGCAGATAAAACGGGAGACTATGATTTTGAACTGGTAAAATCAGTACCGAGCTCCAAGCTGAAAGGAAAGAGTGTAAGGATAAATGAAGCTCGTTACCATAATGCTAAGTTAGTTACAAAAGATGAATTAGTCCAGGCAACAAAGAATTTCAGAGAGAATATTAAATATGAATTAGAAAAAATGGGGACTGTATTTTCAGATGGTCAAAACAGACCAAAAATAAGCGAAACAGAAAAGAAAGGATATAACCCTATTGAGCTAGAGTAGAGAAAATGTATCTTCTTATTCATTTAGAATAATTATTTTACTGCAATAAGCAGAATATTTACACTGAATTCTGGTTCTTAAATCCTCAGGCTCCAAAAATCCTTGAATTTCAATTAAAAATATAATACAATGGAGAGAAAATGAGGAAATCTATATTCCCTTTTTTCCATCCAGAATCATCTGGATCATTTTGATCTTTCTGTTTTCTCTTGTTCCGGTTTCCTTGCTTCTTCTATCCAGCGGATATATTCCTTTCTGTGGGTGTAGCTCATTGCATCAAATAAAGCTTTTACTTCAGGGTTTGCATTAAAAACAGAGGCGATATCATCAGCGATTTCAACAATTCTTTCTTCTTTGTCTTCAATAAGGGAAACAGAAACCTGATCTCCGAAGGTTTTACCAAGCTGCTTTCTGACTTCCTGTGTTAAACCTAAAATATGACAATCCGTTTTCATTTTGACAAGGCTTCCCCGGTATTCAACTTTATCATCGAAGAGGGCTTTAATTTTTACCTGTCCTTTTTTATTAAACAATTCTTCCGTAGAAAAAGGAAATTCTACAAATGCAGCATTCATTTCTCCGTTTTGCTGAATAAGGGCTGTAAATTCAATGGTTTTAAAAGGCATGATGAAATAATAGGGTAACAGTCAAAAATAAAAAAAAACCGTGAAAGTAAATTTCACGGTTTCAAAATAGATCCTATAAGATTATTTTTTAGCTTTCTTAGGCGTTGTTGTAGTACCTGGATTTTTAGTTTTTGTATCAGCCGGAGTGTTTTCCCCTCTTACAAGCTTCAATTCATCCACTAATCTTCTTGCACCGGCAAACTTATCGATTGTCCAAAGAACGAAACGAACATCTACGTTGATTGTTTTCTGCCATTCTGGCTCGAATACGATATCACCGCTTAATGCTTCACTGTTTCCATCGAAAGCGATACCGATAAGGTTTCCGTCACCATCAATTACCGGAGAACCGGAGTTACCTCCTGTAATATCATTGTTGGAAAGGAAGTTTACAGGCATGTATCCCGCAGCATCAGCATACTGTCCGAAATCTTTAAGGTTGTAAAGGTCGATCAATCTTTGAGGAAGATCAAACTCTTCATCACCTTTCTTGTATTTTCCAACAAGACCGGTCATATCAGTATAATAATTATCAGTAATCCCGAAATAGTTTCTGTCGTTTCTGATGGGTAATTTATCTACAGTACCATACGTTAATCTCATAGTAGAGTTAGCATCCGGATAGAATTTCTTCTCAGGCATAGCTTTCATTAAACCTGCTAAGAAAAGACGGTTGTTTTTTGCAAAATTGTCATCTATTTTAACAAATCTTTCTGTGCTTATCTTTTGATCTGCTATAATTCCGTTAGCGGCTTTCCAAAGCGGATCAGCATCAAGCTTCAATGCATCAGGATTCAATAAGAAGTTTGTTGCAGAAGTCTTATTAGCGAAGATTGATGAATAGGCAAGATTAGAAACATTTTTAGCATCTAAGCCTAATATCGTAGCAGAAGCAACCTCTGGATTTTTAACTCTGGCCTGATAAAGGCTGGTCATAGCAGCAAGCATTTCTCCTTCTAAAGCTGGATTGAAGTTTTCATATGCAGATTTGATTGCAGCTTCTGTTTTAGCTTTCATCGCTAATCTTCCCTGCATGTCCTGAGCAGCATATGCTTTCAGAGCAGATCCTACCTGTAATGCAAGGGTAATATATTTTGCATTTCTTGAGAACTGTGAAGCGTAGTTTCTTTCAACATTTCTGTCAGATACCTGCTTATAATATACACCGATGTCTTCTAAAATACCATTGTATTGATCATTTCCAGGCATTGCAGCCCATTGGTTGTAAGTTGCTTCGATCTTTTGTTTGTCAGAAATAGTTCCGTTTTTCACTACCGCATCGATAGTTCCTTGTCTGTTTTTCCAGTAGTTTGCTACTGAAGCATATTGAGAAGCATAGTTAAGCTGTGTTGCTTTATCCTTATCCATGTACTTTTTCATAACATCCATGGCAAGTTTAGAAGCTTCAACCCACGCCGGGTAATCTTTAGTAACCATCTGCTGAATTCCGTAAGAAGTCAGGTAACGGTTTGTTCTTCCAGGGTATCCTAAGATCATGGAGAAGTCGCCAGGCTTAATTCCTTTAAGAGAAACCGGAAGGAAATGCTTAGGCTTCAAAGGGGTGTTGCTTGGAGAATATTCAGCAGGGTTTCCTGCAGCATCAGCATACACTCTGAAAACAGTGAAGTCTGCAGTATGTCTTGGCCACTCCCAGTTGTCTGTATCTCCTCCGAATTTTCCAAGTGATGAAGGCGGAGCACCTACTAATCTGATATCTTTATAATCCTGGTATACAAAGTAGTAGAACTCGTTTCCGTTGAAGAAATCTTTTACCACTACAGTATATTTCCCGTTTTCAGAGTTTTCTGTCTGGATGGCTTTAGTCTCAGCGTCAATAACAGCTTTTCTCTCTGCCCCGGTCATATTGTTGTTTAGTTTAGAATTGATTCTTTGCGTAGCATCATCCATTCTCACTAAAAATCTTACATAAAGATCTTTTGCATTGAATTCGTCTTTCTGTTTCATAGCCCAGAATCCGTTCTTCAAATAATCTTTTTCCGGTGTAGAAGCCGCAGCAACAGCACCGTAACCACAGTGGTGGTTTGTAAATATAAGTCCTTTATCAGAAACAATCTCACCCGTACAGAAACCACCGAAACTCACGATAGCATCTTTCAGGCTTGAATTGTTCACAGAATAAATTTCTTCAGGCGTAAGATGCAGACCTTCTTTTTGCATATCAACACCGTTAAGTCTTTTGATGAGCATTAGCAGCCACATCCCCTCATCCGCCCTCATCTGAGCAAAGCCCAGTAAGAAAGTGAATAGTAGAAATAGTCTTTTCATTTTATAAAATAATTTTTGTGTCGCTAATTTACTAATTTTTACGAGATTCTGTCCCGGGTTGGTATGAAAATGGGATGATAATCCGCATGAAAAAAATACTATTATCACTTTTTGCCGTTTTACTTTTAGGAGTAGTTTTAAATTGTTCCTCAGTACCGGATAAAAATCTGCATCTTCAAAGGCCATGGATGCTGATTTCCTTCGAAGGCTTTTCAAAAGATCAATTGATTGCCAATGATGCAGAAATGAACCTTACGGCCAAAATGGCTGATGGTAAAATTCAGGGAAGTGCCTACATGGGATGCAACCGTATGTCATTGGTTTCTGAATTTAAAAAAGGAGGGAAAGTGAAAATTTCAAGAGGAATAAGCACCATGAAAGCCTGCCAGAATATGGAGCTTGAAACATCTTTTCAAAAGAAAATTGAAACGATGACCAAATATTCGGTGGAAGGGCATTTCCTTACCTTATCCGATGAACATGGAAATTCAATGAAGTTTGTAGCTGCTGATTGGGATTAATCATTCCGTTCTACAATATAAAAAGTCCGCATTGCAGCGGACTTCTTTTGTTTGAAAAATCTAGTTTGGTTATAGCTTTTTTGCGGTTATTAGCTTATGAGGGTCATTAGTTTTTGGGAATTGTTTTTTTTATTTCTTCCAGGGTTGCCGTGTTAGGCAGCCCGGTAACGTTCATTTTTGTGTTCCTAGAATTTGTGTTATAATATGCCTGTCTGTTAGGGATTGTTTTTTTGATGTCTTCAAGAGTTGCTGTATTGGGAAGAAGCTTTCCTGAATTGTCTGCAACGGCTTTGGGTTTGGAGTCCTGTTTTTTAACTTCCAGCCCGTGATCAGAAACCAAACCAGAATTTACAGTTTTCTTCTCTTCTCTTTCCTTAGCTTCCTGCATAAGTTTTGCCTGTTGTTCCTTAGCCTGTTTTAAAACCAGTGTCTGGTCTTCTTCTATCGGAGCAGCCCGTTTATTTTCCTGGGCATAGATAATTGTGCTTAAAAATAATAATGAGATAATATATATTGTTTTCATAACGGTTTATTTTATGTTGACTAATACTTGAATTTTTCCGATCGTTTTTTGGTCATAATCCTGCAGTGCTTTTCCGATTACCTGTCCTATTTTTACCTTCTTAATGTTGGCTTTCATAGCAACGCCTGCCTTGGATGAAGTGACCAGGAGATCACCCCTTTTTATTTTTCCGTTCTCAAGACATACTTTGGTAGGGATTACACCAATGACTCCCATAGGAACTTTATTGGAAATATCGGTGTCAATATGCTCTTCTGTAAGAAGTACACCAGGTTTGGTGGCATACACCCCTGCAACAAGATTAGAATAAGGTGTTGAAGATTTTTCAACCGTTCTGTCTGCTTTTGTTGAGATGACAAGAATATCCCCGGTTTCATACTCGGAAATATTCCCTTCCACATCAAAGACTTCGGCAACGTCTGCTCCGCTGCTCTGCGTACCACCATTAAAGAATCCACGCCCCGCCTTATTGATACGCGCCATATTGGCACCAGCACTCTGGTATATTGCAATATCTCCTGAAGACCCCTGATGGTTAATAAGTATTCCGGTTCCGGTTCCGATATTGGTGATATGTACAACTGGCTGAGCATTAGCGCTGTTAAAGTTGGCAAATCTGCCTGCTTTACCAGTGCCAAAATTAGGAACAAAACCTGAAATGGCATTTCCGTTACCATCTACAGAAGCTTCTACGCCATCTCCATTTCCGCCTGCATTTGCGGTAATCCCGTTTCCTGAACCTTCAGTTAAGGCTAAAACGGCAGGTCCGTTTCCTGAAGCATTACTGGAGTAGAAAAGCCCCGCATATCCGCCCGTTCCTGAGGACAGTCCATATACTCCTGCTGTACCGAAATTGGCAAACTGAGAGTTCACCTCACCTTTTACAGCAGGGGAAGTTCCTGTAATCCGGTCTACTTTAAAGCTTCCGGCAGTACCGTTTCCGACAGTAGTTACTGTAATGACATCGCTGGTATTGGATTCATTAAAATTATTAAATCTTCCTGCACGTCCGGTGGAAAAAGTAGGTACCCAGGCATAAAGAGCATTACCCGTTCCGTCTACATTGGTTTCAACACCATTTCCGTTTTTACCTGCATTCGCCGTGATAGCATTTCCGTTTCCATCAGTCAAAGCGATTAATGCAGCTCCGTTTCCTGAAGGATTTGATGCATAGAATAAACCTGCACGGCCTCCTGTTCCTGAAGAAACTCCAAAGATAGCAGCAGCCCCAAAATTTCCGAAAATAGTATTTACTTCACCTCTTACCGCTGCTCCCACACTATTTGCGTTATTGACACGGAAAGACGCTGCATTGCCCTGAGTATTATCAGGAATATTCCCGTTTCCATTGGTTTCTACCTCAACGGTATTCCCTGTAGTATTCGTTGGGTTAGAATTTTCAAATCTTCCGGCACGGCCTGTGCTGTTATTTAAACCTACCTGTCCGTAAACACCGATACCGGTCCCTGAAGTATTGGTAGCAACAAAGCCTCTCACTCCATATCCGCCTCCGTCATTACGGCCTACTACGGCCCCGGCAATATCACTTGTTGTTCGGCCCACTACAGCTTCACCAGCTCCGTTGTTGTCGCCTACAATACCGGCAGAGGTCTGAGAAGAAGTTATTCCATTTACCCCGAAGCCGGCTCCGGTAGAACTTCTCACTCCCGCTCCGTTGCCGCTGGTTGTAACATTCACAACCGTGCCGTTTCCTACACTGGATGCATTAAGGGCAATATTATTATTCGCGTTATTAAAGATTGAAATACTCGCAGGAATTCCATTGTTACTGGTAGCCGTAAGACCGGTTCCTGTATTACTGTTGGCATACACTCCGGTGCCGTTGGCGCTGGCATTACCATATACGCCTAATCCATTGGGAGTAACACCGTATACGCCCCAACCGCTTCCGGCCTGGCTTCCATATACACCTACTCCCAATCCACCAGTGCCATTGTTGATGCCGCGTACTCCTGAAGAGAACCCTCCGGGAGCCGTATTGGTAACGACTCCTCGTACTGCGGCAATATTTGAAGTCGTAGTACTGTTATTCCCTTCCAGAGATGTCCCGTCGCCATCGTTGGTTAATGAAAATAAAGTTGAGGCATTATTGACGGTATTGGTATACGGGATTGTAAAAGTTCCACCGCCGCCGCCAGCAGATTTGGCATACATCGCATAGGGCACGCTCAGCAGCTGGCTGGTTCCTGCTATAGTATAGTTGGTTCCTCCGGCAGGGTCAGTTTCTGTTTTTAAATAGTAAATTCCTGAAGACCAGCTGATTGTAGCGAAAGTCCCGGTAAGCACCGTTCCTGTTCCTATTTCGAGACTAACAAGTCCGTTAGCATTGGTGTTTCCGGTGAGTCTTTCAGAGTAGACGGTGGCTCCGGCAGGAGATCCCTGCAATATGCTTACTTTCACGGCGACCCCTTGATTGGCCAGGAGCTGCCCGGAACCATTTCTCATGACAGCCTGATAGCTCATTTTTTCCGGAACCTGAGAAATTCCCATAAAGAAACCCATCAGGATCCAAAACAGTGATAATATTTTTTTCATGGTATTTTTATTTTTTAATGATTTTAAAAGTTTTAATATTTTCTCCATCTTGGGTAATCCTGATGATATACATAGCAGAAGGAAGCGAGGAGAAATTAAACTCAGATCTTGATTGTGAAATCTTATCCTTTTTTATCAGTTTGCCTTGGGCATCGAATAGCTGATATTCTGATCCTTTAAAATTATTTGAGGTAAAATCCAGATACAGATAATCTCTGAAAGGATTTGGATAGAGCAGAATGCCGGTCAGTTCAGATGAGCTTTCAAGGGTAGTCAGCGTGATGATTTCGTAAGGCTGCTGAACGCCTTCCAGAACCTGTCCTGTTCCTTTTTCGAGATAGGTCATCTGACCTACACTGTAAGAAACAAAACCATTAGCTGCTGATGCATCCAGCCCGGTTGCCAAAACTGCAGATTGTGCGTGCAGTATGGGAATGGAAAAGACTGACAGAATAATACAGTAAATAGATATTCTTTCCATGGATAACAGTTTTGAATTAATAGATGTGTTTTCTGGGAATTTGGGAAGACTAAATTACCACCTATCTCAATCGGATGAAAGGAAAATAGACCAACGGCAGAAATAATCGACCAATGGCATTTTTATGCATATATGTTTAAATGTTTTGTTGGAGTCTTAAGGATTAAAAAAAGAAAGATTATCCTTATAAGTTCTGCCAATAGGAAGTTTGATGTGATGAGGAAGCTCTATTTCATGACAGCTTTTTCCGCGGATAAGATGGCGCGGAACGGCATAGCTCCTGTGTATTCTGACAAAAGAATCAAAAAAATTCTTTTGCAGAAGAGTTCCCAGAGAATTTAAAATACAATGATTTTTTTCACGGGTGATAATCCTGGTATAATCTTTCAGGGCTTCCAGATACAGAATATCTTTCATTTTGATTTGAAAAATATGGCCTCCTTCTTTTATGGTAATACAGTTTTCTCCAATCATAGTATCATAGCATCTGCATTTTTCTTTAACTTCAAAAAAATCAACAAGTTTTTCCATGGAGTAATGAAAGCGCTCAGCGGTAAGGGGTTTGGTGATAAAGTCCAGCGTGTTCATCTCAAAAACTCCGGCAGCCATTTCTGGATGGGAGCTTACGAAAATACAGGCGGGTATTTTATGGGCCAGCTTCCGGAATTCAAGACCGCTCATACCCTGTAAATTGGTTTCTGTAATCAAAAGATCAACAGGAAGGTCAAGATAGGGAACTGCCTTTTCTGCAGAACCAAAAGAGGCGACAATTTCAATGTTCTGATATTGTCTTGTATAATGCTGAAGAACCAGCCTGTCCAGTTCATCATCATCAATAATCATACATTTAATATGGGTAATCATGATATTCCGGAGATTAGTTTTGGTTTAAATGATTAAAAATCAGAAATTTATTATATAAAGTTATTGATTTTTTGTACATCTTTCATCAGTAAACTTAAATTTATCTTAAAATATGCTATTAAATAAAAATTGATTTTGTTTTTTTTATGAAAAATATTAACTTGTAAAAATCATAAACATAGACAGAACTTAATGTTAGAAAAGAAAGAACATAACTATGAGAAAGCGGTCTTGGTGGGTGTTATTACTCAAAATCAGGACGAAGAAAAACTGACGGAGTATTTAGATGAACTTGAGTTTTTAGCTTTCACAGCAGGAGCAACCGTACAAAAACGTTTTACCCAAAAACTGACTCAGCCTGATTCCAAAACCTTTATCGGAAGCGGAAAGGCCATTGAGATAAAAGAATATGTAAAAGAAAATGAGATTGGAACTGTAATTTTCGATGATGAACTTTCTCCTTCACAGCTTAAAAATCTGGAAAGAGAAATGGAAGTTAAAATCCTGGACCGTACCAATCTTATTCTTGATATTTTTGCCCAGAGAGCGCAGACCTCTTATGCAAGAACCCAGGTAGAACTGGCACAATATCAATACCTTTTACCCCGATTGACAAGAATGTGGACTCACCTTGAGCGTCAGAAAGGGGGAATTGGGATGAGGGGTCCCGGAGAAACGGAAATAGAGACTGACCGCCGTATTATCCGTGACAGGATTACATTGCTGAAAGAGAAGCTGAAGACGATTGACAGGCAGATGGCAACTCAGCGTAATAACCGCGGAAAGGTTGTTCGTGCCGCTTTGGTAGGATATACCAACGTTGGTAAATCTACCTTGATGAATTCCATTTCAAAATCTGAGGTTTTTGCAGAAAATAAATTATTCGCAACACTTGATACTACTGTAAGAAAGGTGGTGATCGGAAATTTACCGTTTCTGCTGACAGACACAGTAGGTTTCATCAGAAAATTGCCGACTCAGCTGGTAGAATCATTCAAATCCACTTTGGATGAGGTTCGTGAAGCCGATCTTTTGATCCATGTGGTTGATATTTCTCACGAAAGCTTTGAAGATCATATAGAATCTGTAAATCATATTTTGATGGAAATCAATGCCCATCAAAAACCCATGATTATGGTTTTTAACAAAATTGATGGTTTCAATTACGAGAAAAAGGATGAGGATGATCTTACCCCTTCTACCCGTAAAAATATCTCTCTGGAAGAATGGAAAAAGACATGGATGGCAAAATCAAAATACCCAACGGTTTTTATTTCTGCCCTAACGAAGGAAAATTTCCCGGAAATGAAAAAAATGATCTATGATGAGGTCATGAAAATTCATATTTCCAGATTCCCATACAACGATTTCCTTTTCGAATATTTCGACAACGACGAAGAAGAAAGCAACAATTAATGAAGTATCATTTTTTCCTTTTATTCATCTTTTTTTCAGTTTTTGGCTTCGGGCAAAAATTCAAAATTGATTTGAAGGCTATTGAGAAAAGTCTCAAAAGTTCTGATTCGCCCTACAATTATGAGAAGCTTATTTTTAAGTTTAAAGGATATCCCAAGTCTCTGGACAGTATAGAATCACAATATCTTTACTATGGAAGAAACTTTAGAGATGATAAGATAAGCACCTCAGAAGACCGGTTTAAAAGCCTGGTGGAGGCTTTTAAGCAGAATAATTTTGCAGACTGCGTCAAACAGGGAAGGGCGTTGTATGATAAAGATCCTACCAATCTGGATATTTTGCTGATCCTGCTCAGGGCATATGATTCTTTAAAGGATGGGAACAACTTTATGCATCACCTTAATCAGTTCCGTTCGCTTACTGACGGGATAAAAGGCTCAGGAGACGGAAAATCTGAAAAAACAGCCTATATCGTCAATTCTGTAGGCGATGAATACATCCTGCTGAATATTCTGAATGTAGGACAGGGCTATACAAGAGGTTCAAAAACCGCCAAGGACGGAATGTTTGATACCTGGGAAAAAGAAGGCAGTAAAATCTACATTAAAATACTTTATTTGGAGCTCACCAATTAATCTTAAATAAAAAACACTTAGTGGAATTATATTATTCATTTTCAGCATTAATCGTATTAGCATCAATATTTGCCTATCTCAATTACAGGTTTTTAAAGCTTCCGAGCACCATCGGAATTATGGTAATCGCCATTGTGGTTTCTATTTTTCTGGTAATGTTCGGAGAAACAGTGCTTCCGAGAACTTTCGGACATTTACATAACCTTATGAACAGCATCGACTTTACGGAGGTGTTGATGGGAGCTATGCTTAATTTTCTGCTCTTTGCAGGAGGAATTCATATTAATATTAATGATCTGAAAGAACAGTTCAGGCCGGTAGTGATATTTTCCACAGTAGGTGTTGTTATTTCTACTTTTGTAGTAGGATTTGGAATGTTTTATCTGCTTCCTTATGTGGGGGTTAAGCTTCCTTTTATCTATTGCCTTGTTTTTGGAGCTCTGATCTCGCCTACAGATCCTGTTGCGGTTCTGAGTGTTCTGAAACAGGCCAACGTTTCCAAATCACTGGAAACAAAGGTTGCCGGAGAATCTCTTTTCAATGACGGTATGGCGGTTGTGGTTTTTACGGTGATTTTACAGCTGGCAATTGGAAAAGAAGTGGATCTGAGTGTTGAAACCATCGGGCTGCTTTTGCTTAAAGAAGCAGGAGGGGGCCTTTTACTTGGGGTTCTGCTGGGATGGGTTACTTCAAGATTGATGCGTGAAGTGGATGATTATATTATTTCCGTATTGGTAACGCTTTCCGTTGTAATGGGAGGCTATCTTATTGCCCGTCAAATGCATATTTCAGGGCCATTGACGATGGTTGCTGCAGGATTGTTTATGGGAAATTTCAACAGAAGCTTCAAAATGAAGTCGGTTACTCAGGATTATCTGATCAAATTCTGGGAATTGATTGATGAAATTCTGAATGCTGTATTATTCCTGTTCATCGGGTTCGAACTTTTAATGATTAAAGATCTGAAACATTTCATGATTCCTGGTCTGGTGGCTATTGTGGTCGTTTTGTTTGCAAGATTTATTTCCATCTGGGGGCCTACAAAATTTACTTCCCTGAGAAGGAGCTTCAGTCCGCAAACCGTGAAAGTTCTGGTTTGGGGCGGAATCCGCGGAGGAGTTTCCATTGCGTTGGCGATGTCTATTCCAAAAAGCGAATACAGTGAAATTATTTTAAGTATTACCTATTGTGTGGTGGTATTTTCAATTATTGTTCAGGGCCTTACTATTGCTAAAGTGGCCAACCCTAATAAAATTGCGAGGGAAGAAGAAGAGCAGGAAAGTATTGCTGTAGAAGAGAAGGTTTAATAAACGTAACAGCCATTCAGAAATATGAGTATTGTTAAAGAAATACAGGAAGCATTAGCCGTTCTGTCCATCCCGGAAAAAGCAGAATTCTTTCCAAGGTTTTTCAAAACGGGAAAAGGAGAGTATGGTGAAGGTGATTTGTTTCTGGGTGTAAAAGTTCCTGATCAGCGCTCTGTGGCCAAAGAATACTATCCGAAAATCAATTTGGAAGAACTGAGTACATTACTTTCCTCAAAATATCATGAACACAGGTTAACGGCTCTTTTCATGCTGACGTCAAAGTTTGAAAAAACAAAAGATAAAGCGGTAAAGGAAGAGGCCATCACTTTTTACCTGAACCACCTTCCTTATGTTAACAATTGGGATCTTGTAGATTCAAGCTGTTATAAAATTCTGGGCAGATATGCCTTTGAAAATCAAAAAGAAAGCCTTCTCAGAACGCTTTCAGAGTCTGATGAAATGTGGCATAAGAGAATAGCTGTTGTAGGGACAATGCATTATATAAAAAAAGGATCGTTTGATCTGACTAAAGAATTTGTAACCAGAAATCTGAAACATACTCATGATCTGATGCACAAGGCAAACGGATGGCTGTTAAGGGAAATGGGAAATAAAAATGAAAAAGAACTGATCCGCTACCTGAATCAGTATTATAAAGAAATGCCCAGAACCTGTCTTCGGTATGCTATTGAAAAGCTGGATGAGGATCTTCGCCAGGACTATCTGAAAGGGAGGCTTTAAAAAAGAATAAAACCGGATATTTATTTTTTCTGTCTTGAAAAAGTACCGGAAAACAGCTATTTATATTTAAAAAATTAAAGATTATAAGGATTTGAGGCCGGAATTGAGTAATTTTGTGCTTTTAAACCCAATCATGAAAAATTTTCTCAGATTATTTCTTCTCTTTATTCCTTTGCTCTTTCTGACAAGCTGTTTCGACATTCTTGATAAAGTGAATGTAAAAGCTGACGGAACAGGCGAATATACTATTATTCTTAACGCCAGCAAGAGTAAGACAAGGCTGGCTTCCATCTCCAAAATGGAAACCATCAACGGAAAAAAAGTACCGAAAAAGGCAGAAATTGAAAACAAAATCAACGAAGCTGCCAAAATTTTTAAAGGAACCCCCGGAATCAGCAATGTGAAAACATCTATGGATTTTGATAATTATATCATCAGGCTGACCTGTAATTTCAAAAAAATTGAAAATATCAATGCCGGTCTCGAAAAACTGAAGGCTCAGAAAATATTGGGTAAAATGGTTCCAGCACAGGTCTACAGCCAGAATCTTGAAAAAAAGACATTCACAAGGAATAAAGTCAATACTTTCAAATCAGATTATGACAAGATGAGCAAGGCAGACAAGGAAGTTTTTAACGATGCAAAATATACTTCCATTATGCAATTCGAAAATAGGGTGAAGTCGCAAACCAACAACATGTATGTGCTTTCTCCTAACCAAAAGGCTCTTAAACTGGAAGCTGATATCCTGGATCTGATCCTTCAGAAAAAGCAACTACAAAATACCATTCTTTTTCAATAAATTTCTAAACTATAGTCATGAAATCTATCTTATTAAAAACACAAAAAATTATTTTTGTACTCTTTGGATTTACACTGGTTTTTGCTCAGAATAGTATGAAAATTCCGTCTGATGCCGTATTTTATATGGAAGTGAACGGAAAACAGCTTAATAATAAAATCAACTGGAATAAGCTGAACCCTTTGCTGCATGAACTCAGCAAAAAAAGTAAAGAAGCGCCTTCATGGACAGATTATTCCAAAACCGGAATCAAATATGATGCTGTTCAGTATCATTATGCAAGCTTTAATGATTCCATTAAGACCTATAACACCCATTTTATCATTGATAATAAAGAAAAGTTCCAGGAATTCATTAATTCTGTAAAGAGAAAAGGACAGGAGGTTTCCACCAGAAAGAATTATTCTTATGTAGATATCAATGATGATGCTTTTGTGGCGTGGAACGGAAACCGGGCAGTTCTCAGCATGATCAGCTATACCAAGCCATATAAAGATCTTTGGACAGAAGAAGCTGTTACGGACAGTACTGCGGTTGTCGCTGTTGACTCAGCGTATGCTGATACAGGAGACAGCACTTATACTGATGAGCCGGAAAAGCCTTTTGATTATAAAGAGGAAATCATAAATCTGAAGGAAGATATTAAGTATCTGAAAGAAAGCATTAAAGATAACAATAACGAGATTGCAAGAATTCAGAAAGATATCAAATACCTGCAAAAGCACCATAAATATCCTGAAGAGAAAGAAAATGCAGGGAGTCCTGAAAATGAAGAGGAAATGTCTGGTGATACGTATGATGAGGAAGAAGAAAAAGCTTTCCGGAAAGAGCAGGATTCTATCCGCAGAGAAAACTTCAAGATTGTAAAAAAGAACGCTGAAGACCGTTTTGATCAGTATTTCAGTTCAAATTTAGAAATAGAAGCTCCTAAAGAAATGCTGGCATTCAGAGATGCTAACTCCGATGTTTTTGTTTACACGGATTATGGAAGAATTGTTAATGAAGGAATCTACGGTAAAATGACGAAATATTACAGTTATGGACAGATTTTCAAAAATATGTACAATTCCAACTATTCGTACAACCTGTATTTTGATAAAGATAAAGTAAGACTGGTTAATAATTATCAGCACAAAAATGCGGATATCCAAAAGAATATCTCTGCTATTTATAAAGGGAAGAAAAACAGAAAGCTGCTGGAGCTGATCAATGAGAAAAGCGTTGGTTACTATGCAATGAACGTCAATGGGGCAAAATGTTTCGACATGATGTACAGCCTTCTTCAGAATTCCGGAGAAAATGAGTACAAAAAAGAAATGGAGCTGATCATGGAAACCATGAAGATTATTCTGGATGAAGAAGCCATTACGAAAATAGCACCTGGAAACGGAATCTTTGTTTTGAATGAATTGAAATCCAAAACGGTGGAATATACCGATTACGAATATGATGCTGATTTCAACGAAAAAGAAGTAAAGAAAACCAAAGAGATCGCTGTTCCCAACTTCACTTTTGCTTTTGCAACAGAAAATGAAGGCTACTGGAACCGTATTTTTGATATGCTGGCTACCCATAAAAAACTGTCTAAGAGATTCTCTAAAAAAGGAAACCTGTACACTTTCAAAGAAGAAAAAGACGGCGGATATATTGATCAGCTGTTCTTTACCGTAAAAGATGGAGTTGTATATCTTATGAGTTCTGCAGATAATATCTTACCGGTAAACCAATCCGGTATTTCCAGAAAATGGGCAAAAGATTCAGCAAAATATCCTTTATCCGGAAGATTGGATATCCGGAAACTTTTAACCGGTTTAGATAAAGAATTCAAAAGCCCTAAAGAAAGAAAAGCATTGGATGCCATCAGAAAAAATGTAGGGGAATTATACTATAAAACTGAAGTAAAGGGAGAAAGCATCCAGACTGAAATGAATTATAACATCAAAGATTCTTCAGAGAACAGCTTAATGTATCTCTTTGACATATTTGATCAGCTTTTTAAAACAAAAGAAACAGAAAAGAAGCCACAAATCTTATAGATGAATAAAAAGAAGATTATTGTTCCGTTTATTGTATTGCTCGCAGTTGCCGTGTATTTTGTGGCTTTTCGTAAAGATAAGAACCTCAGGTATATTCCTGATAATGCAGATGCAGTTGTTTTAATTGATACTAAGAAATTAACAGGACAATACCTCTTCAGCTTAGCAATGCACCCTTCAAGGTGGTCTGGTAAGACAAAAGGTAAAAGTTCGGGTTCACTTAAAGATTCAGGAGTCAAAATTCCGGACTTTCTGCAGATTTTCCATATTAAAAATACTAAGTTCTCCGAATGGTATAGCGTTTTAGAACTTAAAGATCCCCGGAAATTTATTGCTTTTTTAAAGAGACAAAACTTTGCAGATAAAGGAAATAACCGTTTTCAGAAAGATCAGATTTTCCTTATGATAGAAGGAGACCGCTGCATTGCAGGAACCTCAGATCTGGCTTTTGCAGCCATTCAGAGGCAGTTTCTTCAGACTTCTGCAAATTCTGTTCGGGATGCAGACCAGCTGATTCAAAATACAGCAGGGAGCATTTCTTTTATTTCCGGACAGGAGATTCAAAATTTTTCTATTGAATTAAATGATGATGAAATTGAGATCAAAAACAATTCAAACCCAGAAATTTTTAATACTGTCGCTTCAAAGTCTCAGAAAGAAAATCATTTTCTTGAGCTGAAACTTGACCAGGAAAATATTAGAAAATTTGCCCGCTTTTTCAATAAGAGCTTAGCGGATTCTTCACAGGCAGCTTCCTTAAAAGCCATTGCGGATCTTGAGCAGGTAAATGATACGATTATCAGTTATGGATATGATGATAATTTTAACGAGGTTGAAAAAAAGACTATCCAGAAAATTCTACAGCCCAACTATATTATTGATATTAAAAGCAGTGATCCCGGTAAAACCTGGGCGTATTTTCAATCTAAAAAGTGGATTAACGGGGAGAGTCAATTCACAGCAATCCCTTTTCAGCCCAATATAATTACCCGGAATAATAGCAGAGTCGTCATACAATCAACCAGAAAACAGGTAATATTACCACCTCAGCTAAAAGAAAATTATATTGTAATCAGAAACAGTGCGCTGCTGTATTCTTCTTTGAAAACATTGAGTATCACTGAAAAAAGAATTGTTTCTGACATTGATTACATCATGTATGGAAATAAAGCACAGGATTATTGGGTGAAAATAAAAGCGAAGAAAGGAGATTTACCCTTAATTTTACGCTGGTAATATACAACTGAAAAATATATCCATCAATGGCTTCATCAGAAATTGAATTGCTCAAAACATGCACACATTATTTTTTGCATTTTGTATTTCCGGTGTTTATAGCGCTGGTCTTTTATCCTGAACACTGGAAGAAAGTGTATCTTATATTATTGGCAACAATGCTGGTAGATTTGGACCATCTTTTTGCCCATCCTGTTTTTGATCCGTCGAGGCAGAGCATAGGTTTCCATTTTTTACATTCCTACTATGCCATTGCGGTGTATTTTTTGATGCTGTTTTTTAGAGGAAATATCAGGATTATAGGAATTGGGCTGTTGTTTCATATGCTGACAGATTATCAGGACTTTAACTTCTGGCCTCATTAAAATAACATTAATATTTTCTTTTGATATTGAAAATAGTATAGATTTTTTGTATTTTGTAATCACTTTATGAGACTTAAAGAATTCTTACATTACACTTATATTTTTCCTCTTCTTGCGGTAGGATACTATTTTTCCGGATTAATGGGAACGGGAATTCTTTATGATATCCTTGCAGGTATTTTACTGATCGGAAGTGTTTTGTCGGCTGTGCATCATGCTGAAGTCGTAGCCCATAAAGTAGGGGAGCCTTTCGGAACAATTATCCTGGCCCTTTGTATTACGATAATTGAAGTAGCGCTTATCATCTCGCTGATGGTGGCCGGCGGAGATCAGGCGATCACGCTGGCCAGAGATACCGTTTTTGCCGCTGTAATGCTTATTCTAAACGGAATTCTGGGAATCTGTATCCTTGCAGGCGGTGTTAAATATCATGAGCAGTTCTTTGCAAGAACTTCAGCAACTACTTATCTGGTAAGTATCGTTTCAATTCTGGTGCTTACCCTGGTCCTTCCCAATTTTACATCAAGTGTTAACGGACCTTTCTATAACGAAGCCCAGCTTATTTTTATATCCATTGCCTGTCTCGTCATTTATGGTGTTTTCCTGATGGTACAGGCCGTTCGACACAGAAGCTATTTTATTGTTCCTGATGAACATCCGGAAGAGCATTATATTCCTACGCTGGCCAAAACACTGATAAGCTTTGTTTTTCTGCTTGTCTGCCTTGCAATTGTAGTGCTTATGGCAAAAGGATTGTCAGGTACGATTGAAGATATGGTAAGAAGTCTTGGCGCGCCAAAATCTTTGGTCGGGGTTATTATAGCAGCCGTTGTTCTTCTTCCTGAAGGAGTGGCCGCTATTCGTGCGGCAAGAGCAAATCAAATACAGTCAAGCCTAAATCTGGCATTGGGCTCTGCGCTGGCAAGTATAGGATTAACTATTCCTGCTGTTTCTGTGGTATGCATCATGTACGATATCCCATTGGTATTAGGGCTGGACAAAAAAGACGTCATCCTGCTTTCTTTATCTGTATTTATCGTTATGCTTTCCCTGAGCCGCGGAAAAACAAATGTCCTGTACGGAACAGTTCTGCTGGTGAATCTGGCTGCCTATATCTTTACGGTAATAGTTCCTTAGAAAGAAAAGAAAAACAAATCCAATATCCGGAATAGGTCCGGAATTTCGCATCCCGAACTCCACATGAGATTAAAGTCTTCTGGCTAATTCCATTTTGAATGCCATTAGATTTGCAATATTTTCAGATTTGTAAATAGCCATATCTGCATTTTCTCCCACGAAATTTTCTTCAATGGTGGTTCGCCAAAGCTCAAGCCATCTGTCAAAATGTTTCTGCTCCATAGCCTGTATCTCATTGATCGGGAAGTGTACACCCATTGGATTTCCTTTATATGTCATCTGCCCAAACAGGATAGACTCCCAGAAAGAATACATTTTAGGAAGATGTTTGTCCCAGTCTACTTTAGCGATATCATTAAAAAAGAATCCTATCGTGTCATCCTTAACTACTTTTGCATAAAATGCGTTGACAAGATGCTCAATGTCTTCTCGTGATTCAAGCTTTTTCATAGTTCAAATGTAGTGTTATTCATGTAAAAAATCCAGCTTGGGAATTGATAAATTTCATATAAACAGTATTTTACTGATGATTTGAACCATATTCTGAAGTGGTAAAATAAAAAATTGGGAAACATTAAAATTTGATTAATTCGCAAAAATATGCCTCAAAAGAGCTCGATTTTTGTAAATTTAAGTATTAAACACTAAAAAATTATTAAAATGAATAAAAAAATCAATTCTGTTTTAGTTTTATTATTAGTATTTTCTGTATCATGTTCAAGGGATGAAGTGAGCTCTATGAATGATGCTTCAGAAAATGTAAATTATGCTGATGTAAAGAATGCACCGATGACACAAGCAGAGATGCTTGAGAAAGGCTGGAAAATTGTAGATGAGTTTAAATTGCCGGGCAATAATAACCTGGGGGGAAACTATAATTCGCCCAATGAAGAGCGTGAAATTCCTTTCAAGGCCAATCACCTGAAAGATATGGGATATGATATCAGTTATTCCGGAGAAAAAACGAGGCTGAAAAATGTTTTTGCTTACTCTGGCCAGGTTCCGGATGGGCTTATATTTAATCCTGATCTTTCCGTAGACGGCGATGCCCGGAATACAGCTCCTAATCCCAATGTTTCCATTGTACTGGGAACTCCCGAAGTAACCATAAAGACAGATGGAGTAGATTTGCCGGATAATGCCTACACCACGGAAGCTATTAATAATGGCGACAGAGAAAGTGAAATTACGGTAACCTATTCTTATAAAAAAGGATATTCAACTTCCTGGAAACGTACTGTATCTGGCTCATTTGAAGTGGCGGCATCAGTATCCGTAGACATTCCCCTGGTTGCAAAAGCCTCAGCAAGCACTAAAGTTGTTGTAGGAGGAGATACAACGGAAGGTACAGAAAATTCTGAAGAAATTACAGAAACCAGCAGTTACAAGACTATTGTACCGGCCCACTCTAAAAAGACTATTTCTATCCTGACCAAATTAAAAGGATCTTCTGTTGAATACTTTGTGCCTATGAAGCTGACCGGAAGATTACAGGCCAACTTCCCTTCTCCGGCAGACGGACATTATTACTGGGCTTTTCCTATTGAAAGTTTCCCCGATTTTCTTTCCAATGTACACGGAGAATCAGGGACTGTAAAATCTGTCAGTAATGTAAGTGTTACTGTACTGGAATCCCCCGCACAAAGAATATAAAATTCATTTCTTAAAATTGTATACACAGCAGAAATTTTGATTTCTGCTGTTTTTTTATACATTCTTTTAAATAAAAGTACCATGAAGCTTCCGGGAAAGTAATCGCCATCTGGATGAATAAAGGTAAAAATGAATGTTAAAAAACATAAGCATCTTAATAGATTCTATTCTTAACTTTGCTTTTTAAAATAGATTGAAGGAAGAGCTGATCCTTAGCCGGCTTATTGTAGAGGAACATAATATAACAAGTCAAAATGATTAAAAAATGACCAAAGGACTCAGGAAAAAAATCAGTCAGAAAAATACTGAAAACAGTGGATTTGGAACGAATGCTTCAGGGAGGTTTATCAATAAAGACGGGCTTCCCAATGTGAAGAGAACAGGGGTAAATGTTTTCAACAGGCTGAGCTGGTATCATATCATGCTGAATTTGTCCTCATTTCGCTTTATTTCTTATCTGGTTATTGCTTATATCCTGATTAATCTTGTATTTGCTATGATCTATTACCTGATTGGGGTGGAACATCTTACAGGAATAGATAAGAGCGATCCGCTAAATGAATTTATAGACGTCTTTTTCTTCAGTTCCCAGACATTTACCACGGTTGGATATGGAAGAATAGCACCGGTAGGTTTTTTGGCAAGTCTTGTGGCTACTTTTGAAGCTTTTCTGGGATTGCTTACCTTTGCCATTGCAACGGGGCTTTTTTACGGACGATTTTCAAGGCCGCGGGCCTACCTTAGGTTTTCTGATATTGCAGTTATTGCCCCTTTTCAGGAATCTTCAGCATTAATGTTCAGGCTGGCTCCGTATAAAAATAATGCCTTGACGGATGCAGATGTGATTCTATCCGCTGCCATTGAAATCATAGAAAACGGAACTGCCAAAAGTAATTTTTACAGGCTTAATACCCAGATGAGTAAAATTAATACGTTGGCTCTCAACTGGACTGTAGTGCATAAAATTGATGAAAACTCTCCGTTTTATGGCTTTTCCGAAGAAGATTTTAAAAATACGGATATTGAGCTTATTGTGCAGGTACGTGCGTTTGATGAAGTATTTTCAAATACAGTGGTTCAAAGGTCTTCGTACACTACGGGGGAAATTGTGTATGGAGCTAAATTTGTCCCGATGTATTATCCTGATAAAGAAAACCTCTCAACAGTCCTGGATCTGGATAAAATTAATGATTACAAGAAAGAACAACTTCCGGATTCAGCGATAAATAAAGAATAAATGAATGTAGATTTTTATAAAAAACAAGCGATACAAAAACAGAAAGAGCATAAGAAATTTCTGGACGGATTGAAAAAAAAACCGCCCAAAAACCTTGATTATATGGTGCAGGAAACCCACGATGAAGTTTTTGATGAAATAGACTGTTTACAATGTGCCAATTGCTGTAAAACAACCGGTCCTCTCTATACTGAAAAAGATATCGAACGCATTGCCAGGCATCTCCGGATGAAATCTGCAGATTTTGAAGCTAAATTTTTAAGAGTAGATGAAGATAACGATAAAGTACTGCAAAACCTTCCTTGTTTCTTCCTGAACAGTGATAATACCTGCTCTATCTATGAAGTAAGACCTAAAGCCTGTCGTGAATATCCTCATACAGACCGGAAGAAGATCTACCAGATTAATAATTTGATGCTGAAAAATACAGTGATCTGTCCGGCAGCATTTGAATTTGTGGAAAAAATGATGAAGAATGTAATGAAGTAGATTTCATGGATGAAAGCAGGAAGATAACAGAGGGAAGTTTTGATAATAAACCGTCTCAGTTAATATTTTCACTGAAATAAACTTCCAGCTTCCAGCATCACTCTTCCAGCCAAATTAGCCCAACTTATTTTTGCAAAATCTTCTTAAATAATTATAAAGTACGTTAAATAAGCTTTTTACACATAATTTTATAAATGAAGCGTCGTTTAAGTTAAACAATCATTTAAATATTACATTATGAAAAAGTTATTTTTAACGGCAGCGTTTACATTAGTAGGAGTAATCGCAGTATCAGCACAATCAACAACACAAAAGCCGGCCGATACTTCTACTAATAACCCAACGACAACTCAGACCCAACAACCGAATACACAGACTACAAGTCCTTCGGATCCAAAGAGTCAACAGGAAAAATCACCTGCAACGACCATGGAAACTGCTCCGGCAACTACTGATCCATCGGTAAGTACAACACCTACAGATGCCACCAAGCCTGCAGATACTCCTAAAGAAGAAAAGAAAGACAAGAAAAAGAAAAAGTAGACCTTTAGCAAACACTAGTCGGAATCCTGAAATCCTGTATTTCAGGATTTTTTTTGTTCAGCTTCTCTTACTTTAAATTGAATCATTTTACTGATGAGATCCAGTGGAAGATCCTCGGTGATGGGAAACTGAACGGCTCCTTTGGAAAATTTATATTTTCTTTCCTTAAAGTCTTTTTCAAAATTAAGTATGCCTTCAGCTCCGGGATAGACTCCAATATGTTTCTTATATCCGGCAAAATAAATGAAAGGCTTTCCTCTGTACCGGAATGCCGGCATCTGATAGCCAATATATTCTTCCAGACCTTGTACCTGCGAATGAATTGCTTTTCTCAACTCAAGTAATTTCTCCTGTACTTCTATCGGAAACAGAAGAATATATTCATCAATATTTTTAAAGGTTCTCATTGCATAAAAATAAAAAAAGCGCAGCATATAGCCGCGCTTTCTCCTTTCACTTTTTACTTTTTTCCCATTATCCCGGGAACGGGCTATATCAAAAAAGGTCGGGAGCTTTTCCCAACCTTTGTTTTTTATTATACAACTCCCTGAGCCAACATTGCTTCTGCTACCTTTACGAAGCCGGCAATATTTGCACCTTTTACGTAGTTTACATAACCGTCTTCGTCTTTTCCGTAGTCTCTGCAAGCTTTGTGGATACCGATCATGATCTCCTTTAATCTTGCGTCCACTTCTTCGGAAGTCCAGTTAAGACGGATAGAGTTCTGGGTCATTTCCAATCCTGATGTAGCAACACCCCCAGCGTTGGAAGCCTTACCAGGAGAGAATAATACTTTATTGTCTAAGAAATAGTTGATCGCATCTAATGTAGAAGGCATGTTAGCCGCTTCAGTTACACAGATACATCCGTTTTCAACTAATTTTCTTGCGTCATCTAAATCTAATTCGTTCTGAGTTGCAGAAGGGAATGCAACATCACACTTCACATCCCAAGGACGTTTTCCGGCATGGAACTCAGCAGACGGATATTTTTTAGCATAGTCTTCAGCTCTGTTGTTTCCCGAAGATCTAAGTTCTAATAAATAATCAATTTTTTCTCCGCTGATACCATCTTTATCGTAGATATAGCCGTCTGGGCCAGAGATTGTTACCACTTTGGCGCCTAGCTCGGTTGCTTTTTTGATAACTCCCCAGGCAACATTTCCGAAACCTGATACGGTTACTATTTTATCCTTGAAATCCTGTCCGATAGTTTTAAGCATCTGCTCAGCGAAGTATACAACACCGTATCCTGTAGCTTCGGGACGGATCAGTGAACCTCCGTATGCAAGCCCTTTTCCTGTAAGAACTCCGGTAAACTCGTTTCTGATTTTCTTGTACTGCCCGAATAAATATCCGATTTCTCTTGCTCCAACACCGATATCTCCTGCAGGTACGTCTGTTTCAGGACCGATGTGTTTGCATAACTCTGTCATGAAAGCCTGGCAGAAACGCATAACTTCCATATCAGATTTTCCTTGCGGATCAAAATCTGAACCTCCTTTACCACCTCCCATTGGAAGAGTTGTCAAAGAGTTTTTGAATACCTGTTCGAAAGCTAAGAACTTAAGAACGGATAAATTTACAGTAGGGTGGAAACGGATTCCTCCTTTGTATGGTCCAATAGCAGAGTTCATCTGAATTCTGAAACCTCTGTTAACCTGGATTTCTCCTTTGTCATCAACCCATGGAACTCTGAAAATAATAATTCTTTCAGCTTCAGCCATTCTTTCAAGCAGCTTCATTCCGGTATATTCTTTTTTAGTAGCAATGAATGGAATTACAGTTACGGCTACTTCTTTTACAGCCTGTAAAAATTCCGGTTCGTTAGGATTTTTTGCTTCAATTTTTGCAATAAACTCTTGGATTTTCTGGTCAATATTATATTGTTCCATATATTAAGGTTGAATATTATTGTCAACAAATTTAATTTTTTTTTCAAGATTCACAACACTATATTTTAACATTGTTAAAAATTAAATAATAATGTTTCGTAATATTATTAAATTGACAATTTATGATCAAATTTTATTAAAAATTAAATGTTATGTGTGAAATAATGCAATATTAAGAAATCATTAAATCTTAAATTGCAATGAATTGCCTCCCGGAAAATGATTTTACTTTCCCTAAAAGTTCCAATTCTAAAATTATTGGCAGGATTCTGTACGTAGAAATATCTATTTTCTGGGCCAGATCATCCAGAGAAATCTGGGGATGTTCTTTGATAGATTGATATATTAAGTGTTGATTTTCAGATAATTGTACGGTGATTTCGCTATAAGGAAATAACTCTCCAATTTTTTCTTTCGGGCCATTAAATCCCAGCAGGCTGATAAGATCTTTTATCGTGGAAATAGCTGTTGCTTTATTATGGTAAATCAGCTGATTACATCCCTGGCTGGAAATATCTGTAATTTTTCCAGGCAGCGCAAAAACATCGCGGTTATAATCATTGGCAAAAGCGGCCGTGCTTACTGATCCTCCTCCAAACCCGGTTTCCACTACAATAGTTGCCGGAGATAATCCCGCTACAATTCTGTTTCGCTGTATGAAATTCTCCCGGTCCGGTTTTCTTGAAGAACTGAACTCTGTTATTAATGCGCCTCCTTCCTGCACAATTTTTTCAGAAAGCTTTCTGTTTTTTGAGGGATATAAATATCGGAAACCATGGGCCAGAACTCCTACAGTAGGCTTCCGGGTACGAATAGACTGCTCATGAACTTCTTTGTCAATACCCAAAGCAAGACCGCTTACTGAGGTATATTTTGATGATTGGGCTGCTTCAAAAAAATCCTCAATAAATTGCTGGCCATAAGCTGTCATATTTCGGGTTCCTACAATGCTTACTTTCTGCAGCGCCTCATCAATCTTTCCCTTTTGATAAAGAATAGCAGGTGCATCATTGCATTGATTCAGAAGGAAAGGAGTTTCGTTAAGATGTTTCAGCCTGATGTGAATATTATTTTTTTCGCAAAAATTTAATTCCTCTTCTGCGAATTCCAGATGAGATTTATTTCCAATATCAGAAACGGTCTTTGGTCCTATCCCTTCCAGTTTTTTATATTCTTTCTTTGCTCTTTTCCAGGCTTCGCGGGCACTTCCGAAAGTATGGACAAGTTTATGAAAATGGATATCACCAATCTGGCTGCACTCGCGGAGGGCGATGGCATATAAGTTTTCTTCGGAGGTCATGTGTGTTTTTTTTCAAATGTAGTAAAATAAGTTTATTTAAACGTTTAATAGGTATCCTTAAATCACGGTTTTTTCGGTTCTATAATTATATATTTCTGAAACAATTACTCTTTGTTTTCATGTTAAACCAGTTCTCTAAATATCGATTATAGAGAACTGATTTCTTCTAATTTTCACTACTCTTAGTCTTCATATATTCTTTATCCTGATCTTTGTTGAAACCCCAAGTGTTCTGCCTTAAGGTCTGGGAGAGCGTGGCAGAGAGTGTGATTCCCCTGGCTGTGTATCTGTTGGGGTTTGATGTTGGGAGCGTTGTACAGGACCCAATTCCCCTCTTTGCACTTCTGTCCGAGGTTGAATTTGGGCAGAAACCATCTGATGATACTTGTTATTATGATCACTCATGGCGTTCTCTGTTGACAGTCCTTGGCCCTCTGTTTGTGTGTTCTGGGGAGCTTTCTTTTGATTTACAAAAGCCTCAATTTTACTTTGCTGTTCCTTTACATAATCTTCGTATTTCTGCTTTATGGATTCTACTGTGTTCTCATTTTTTAGCAATTCCCTGAGTACTTCCTGATGGGCAGTGAACTTCATCAATTCTATATCAGGGGAAAGGAGTATATCTGATCTTTTGTCGTCTTCCATAATAAACGTCTGCATATCTTCCGGATATTGCTGGATATACTTCTCCCGTTCTACTGCAATAGTATCGCTTTGTAACCCCAGGCCAGTCAAATAATTGTTTGTTAATTCCTTTAATTTTTCCTCATTTAATTCATGACGTATATCAATATTATTTCCTGTACCAACCAAAGTTATAAATTCCTTAATTAAATCAGGATTTAGTAATTTAAGACCAAGTTCTGAATTTATTGATATAGGTGGGAGATCTCTATCTTTCCTAAGATTCTCATTTTTCCCATTTATAAATTTTAAGTGAATATCTGATTGTTCAGCTAAATGTACTATATGGTTATAAGAATAAACTAAACTCACCAGGGCATTTACCGCTTCTGTTTTCTCGTTTGGTAATAGATTTTTCAGCTTACCTGTTTCCTCAATAAGGGCCAGCCTTTCTATCATCAGATAATTTTCTTCCGATAATTTTTCTCCTGATTTTATTAGCTCTGCAATCTTCACTCTCATCAAATGCTCTTTAACCGGAGTATTACAGTCTCCCAGAGAACTCGTCATTCCTAACAGTATCGTATTTCTGTCCTCAATGGGAATATTGCGATCCTGCAGTTGGGATAGCAGCATTTTAACGGTAGGACCATATAAACTCAGTTCATACCCATTATCAACAGGCACCTTGCTCAAAAATAGTTTTATTGCATTTTTGGAAGATTTTATCACTGTATTCTGAATAATATTATCACCTGAAACCGCTTCACTGGTAATAGATGCAGGATCTAAATCAGAAGTCTCTATTTGTGTTGCTATCTCCACCCGTTCATCATCATTCGGGAACAATTTATTTAATGCATATACATACTTATTAGCTACATCTTGTATTGTTTGTGTGATACGAGTCAGATGGTTTTCTGATTTATTTGAAAGAGGATTTCCACTAAAATCTAAGCTTTCAAGATTCCCCAAATTCCCTAAGGTGCCTGGAAGATTCTGAATTTCATTATCTGTGGCAAACAAACGGGTAAGGTTTGACAGTTCACCTATACTGTCGGGTAAGCTCGTAAGATTGTTGTTACTTAAATTAAGTTCCGTAAGATTCTGGATCTTAAATATTTCAGGCATCACTAGCTCTAAAGTCTCTGAATCTATAGATAAGTTGAACAAATCCAAGCTTGTTTCCCATGGTCCAAGATTGGCCAATGATATTCTATAGTTAATTTCTTCTAATTGTTCAGGAGTAACCATATGTTTTTTTTAAAATGTTTGACAAGTATTTTTTAATGTTTATAAGTATTGTTATCTTGGTCTTCGTTGAGAACCAAATCGCTCTAGGAATCTCTTTTTTAACGACGATGTCCGGCAGAGCCTGACAGAAGATGAGCGGACTCTCTCTGTACCTCTGTTTGAGATTGAGCAGACCCCGAGAGAATATGTGATCCACTTCTTTGTATCCCTGTTTGAGGTTGAATTTGGGCAGAAGCCATCTGATGATACCTGTTATGATCGCTCATCGTGTTCTCTGTTGACAGTCCTTGCCCCTCTGTTTGTGTGTTCTGGGGAGCTTGCTTTTGATTTACAAAAGCCTCAATTTTACTTTGCTGTTCCTTTACATAATCTGTGTATTTCTGCTTTATGGATTCTTCCTTATTCTCATTTTTTAGCAAACCCCTAAGTTCTTCTTGATGGCCAGGGAAGTTCATCAGCTCTCCCACTTCATCCATATCAGCAGAAAAAAGGGTATCCGATATATCAGGATTTTCCATAAACTTCTGCATATCTTCCGGATATTCCTGGATACACTTCTTCCGTTCTGTTGCAATGGAGTCGTTTTGTAATTCATTGAAGTGCAAAAGGTTATCTTTTAGTTTCATTAGCTTTTTCTCATCTAACTTATACTCACCAGCAGATATTTGTACAGGTTTATCACCATTCATTTCACAAACCAAAGCAGCAAATTTCTCAATTAATTCAGGTTTATCTTTTATCAACGTAAAACCAAATACCGGATAACTCGATATAAGGGGAAGATCTCTAATACTCTCCCCAACAAACTTTATATCAGGAACGGCCTTCATCACCGCCTGATGTTTCTGATCTACACGATTTGGTGAATATACTAAGGCTACAAGAGCATTCACTGCTTCTATTTTTTCATTGTCCCTAAAACCTTTTAGCTTGCCTGCTTCCTCCATGAGTGCCAGCCTTCCTATCATCTGCTCATCCACTTCCGATAAGCCACCACTTTGTTTTAGTAGCTCTTCTATCTTCATTTTCATCAAAAGCTCTTTAACCGGAGTAGCGCAGTCTCCAAGAGATGTAGCCATTCTTATCAGTAACAGATTTCTGTCTTCTTTTTTGATGTTAAGGTCTTGCAACTTAGCTAAAAGTATCTTAACAGTAGGGGCATACAAATTATATTCAGATCCACTGTTAAGAGGGACTTTACTTAAAAATTCCTTTATGATTTCTTTGGCGGACTTATTCTTCGGATATTGAGTACCATAGATAATAGTGGTATCATCCAAATCAGAATTTTCTATCCCTGCTAGTATCTGCTTCCGCTCCTGGTCATCCGGATACAGTCGTCTCAATACATTTTCATGGCTTTCAAGCATATCATGGGCTGACATATCAGTAAAAACGTTAACATTGCCCCGGCCTTCCATACGAGTCAAAAGCCCAAGAGCTTCCGGAGAAAGACGGGAGAGCCGAAAATCTAACATAATATTTTCCAAATTAGCTAATTCTTCAGGTAAATCTGTAATTCTAGTACCTGCTGCCGATAAATAGGTGAGATTAGATAGCTGCCCTATAGATTCGGGTAATTGAGTAATTGAAGTGTATGATACACTAAGCTCAGTAAGATTAGATAGCTGCCCTATAGATTCGGGTAATTGAGTAATTGAAGTGCTTGATACATCAAGCGAAGTAAGATTAGATAGCTGTGCTATAGATTCGGGTAATTGAGTAATTGAAGTGTTTGATACATTAAGCGAGGTGAGATTAGATAGCTGTGCTACAGATTCGGGTAATTGAGTAATTGAATTGCGTGATAGATCAAGCTCAGTAAGATTAGGTAACTGCCCTATAGATTCGGGTAATTGAGTAATTGAATTTTTTGATAGATCAAGCTTAGTAAGATTAGATAGCTGCCCTATAGATTTGGGTAATTGAGTAATTGAATTGCGTGATAGATCAAGCTCAGTAAGATTAGATAGCTGCCCTATAGATTCGGGTAATTGAATAATTGAAGTGTTTGATACATCAAGCTCAGTGAGATTAGATAGCTGTGCTATAGATTCGGGTAATTGAGTAATTGAAGTGTTTGATACATCAAGCGAAGTGAGATTAGATAGCTGTGCTACAGATTCGGGTAATTGAGTAATTGAATTGATCGATAGATCCAATTTCATAAGATTATTGATCTTTAGTATTTGAGGCATTATTTCCTTTAACACCTCTGTGTCTATATCTAATGAACGTAAACTTAAAGATGTTACTCCGGATCTTCCATCATTCTGGGCCTTCGATATTTTTTCAATAATTTTTCTTAATTTTTCTTCACTAATCATATATTTTTATTTTTTTAAATGTTATGGACATATCGTTAAAGAACAATTTAAATATAGGATATCATTAAAGTAACAATAGCAATTGATGTATTTATAAATTGCGATTGTTTACATATTTATCTATATCTACTATCAAATTAATTTTGGTGATTGTATTTCTTTGACACTGGTTTTTCATTTTATTCTAAAAATCCGAACAAACTTATCTGCGAGGGGAAAAACTCTGGTTTCTTACCTCTGTTTGAGTCTCAGTGTGAGTATGAACCCGACTCCCTTGATGTTTTAGCCTGAACCTTTACTATTCTTTCGTTAATTTTTTTTAATTGTTTATCAGTAACCATATGTTTTTTTTGAATGTTTAACAAGTATTATTTTCTTCCACTAATAGTTTTTGCTCTGGCATTTAGAATAAGTGCACCTGTAAATCCTAATGTTCTTTGAATTGTGTTCTACAATCGGACTCTATTCCAGAACGAGCAGTAAATTCAATAGTTTGCTGATGGCGGTCATTGCTGAATGTATTGACTTTAGGTGGTTTATGGGTGTTCGGTTAGTGAAACAAATTTCATGTAATTGAAACAAAATCCAGAATATTACTTGTAGATATAAATTTATTATTACGTAGATTTAAAATTTGCCCTATGTAAATCAAAAGCTACGTATCTAGGCTGAATCATCAGTAAGTAAATCATTTCAGACAGTGTGAGGATTCGTTTTACGAGGAATAATTGGGGATAATGGCTTTAGAAAAGATATTCTCTGAGGAAGAGAAAATACAATGAGCTTAATTTTTTGATCTTAAATTAAAGATCAGCTAATGAGAGATATAAAAAAACCATCTAATGTATTAGACGGTTTTTATATGAAGTGTTGAACTTATCTCTTTCTCAATTCATCCAGGTGATCCCAGATGTCATCTTTTTTCTTATAGGGAAGTTCCATAAAATCTTCAGGGTGGTTCTCCTTATATTCCTGCCACAGTTTATCATCCTTTTCACTGTAATAATTGGGAAACTCCCAGATAAATTTTCTCTTTTTTTCTCCGACATTTTTAAAGGCAAATGCTATAATACTTCCTACTACAGCTCCCGAAAGGTGGGCCTGCCATGAAATTTTACTCGGTTCCTGCATATTGTAAAACAGTTCTTCGGGAAGCATTCCCCAAACTAAACTTCCATAATACAATACCACAAGCATTGAAATAGTAAGGAGTTTTGTATTCCATTTGAATACCCCGCTGAAGAAAAGGAAAAAGGCAAGCACATACACCACGCCGCTGGCTCCGATCGTACAGGTGTACATATATTCGCCTGTAAGAATATCAATAGGAGGAAGCAGCCATACCAAAAGCCCTGTTGCCAGCCAGCCGATAATAAAAACTTTGTTGGCAACTAAAGGATAAAACTGATACAGCAAGAACATAAGGGCAGCTATCGGAATAGAATTTCCTATTATATGATCAATATTTCCATGTAACAGGGGAGATGTAATCACCCCAAGCAGTCCTTCGGGCAAAAGGGGAATAATGGCTCCAAAGCAGCTCTGAAAAAAGCCCTGTGTTTGTAAAAAGTACCCGAACCACATTGCTGAAAGCATCAGCAATGGATATATAACCGCTCTTTTGGAAATTACATTCTTAAACATGGGGATTTTACGTCAAATCAAAAGCCAATGATAAATTTCGGAAAATTTGGCGATGAAAGCGTTCTACCAATCTGATTTTAAGACAAAAGGTATCAAATTTAACTTTTGAACCCATTATTCTGGCACTGATTTTATAGAAATAACTTATCAGGTAATTAAACTTTACTAAAATGAATTTTTTAAGGCTGAATTTACCTTAAAAAAATTATATTATATTTTTGCATTGAAATTATTTAGAGTAATGAAGAAGTTTTTATTGATTCTTTCCTTTTTTACAGGAATGTATGCAAGTGCGCAAGAAGAATTGAAAAAAGATTCCGTTGTGGCAGACACGGTAAAATCCTGGTCAGTTGTAGGAAAGAACACTTTGATGATCAACCAGGCAGCCTTTTCAAACTGGGTAGGAGGAGGAGGCAACAACGTAGGATGGCTTGCCGGTGTGAATTACAATCTGACCTATGAAAAAGATAAGGATCTTTGGGAAAACATTATTATACTGGGCTATGGACAGAACGATACGAAAGGTCTGGGAATAAGAAAAACACAGGATGTAATCAACGTGTCCACCAATTACGGGAGGAAATTTTCGAAAAGCTGGTATTTTTCTTCAGGAGCAGGGCTGCAGTCTCAGTTTGCAGCAGGATATGAGGACGGGAATAATCCTGACGCAAAGAAAATTTCAAATTTTATGGCCCCCGGCTATCTAAACGTTGGTATGGGTATCACCTACAGACCCAATGATGATTTGACGGTCACTTTACGTCCTATCAACGCCAGATGGACTTTTGTTTTGGATAAAGACCTTCAGACTGCAGGAAGCTACGGATTAAGAAATGATGGTGATACCTCTTTATTACAATTCGGTTTCCTGGGAACGGCAATTTATAAATTGAAAATAATGGAAGATATTTACTTAACGAATACGGCTTCTGTTTTCTCGAATTATCTTGACCGTCCGGATAGGGTTGTTCTTGCTTATGGAGCATTATTAAATCTGAAAGTAAACAAATATATTTCTTCCAATGTAACGGTAGACTTGCTCTACGATCATAATCAGATCGAAAAGACACAGCTTAAACAAACCCTCGGAATCGGGTTCGCCTATACAATTGATAATGGCGTGAAACGATCTGACCGTAAAGACAGTCAATGGTGGATCAAAAAATAAAATTATATATTTGAACATGAAAAGCACTTCGGAAAATGAGGTGTTTTTTTGCTTTTAAAATACGGTAACTTTAAGTTTCTTTAAGTTTGAAAGATATGTAGTTGACGTTTAATGTATTTGTTTTCAACTTGTTATAAGGATAAAATAAATTATGTTAAATTCATTTTAAAGTGAATTTTATGAAGGCGTAGATTATTATTTATACATTTGTAATAAATCGTCATTTATGAAAAAACTTTTATTGATCAGTTCCATTTCTTTTGGAGCGATAGCTTTGGCGCAGGAAACTAAAACAGATGCTCCGGCAGCAGACACTGTTAAAGCATGGTCTATTCAGGGACAAAACACATTAATGCTTAATCAGGCTGCCTTTTCAAACTGGGTAGGAGGAGGAGCCAACAATGTAGGGTGGCTTGCCGGTGTCAATTACAATCTTACTTATGAAAAAGGAAAAGACCTTTGGGAAAACATTATTATCCTGGGCTACGGACAAAATAACACGCAGGGAACAGGAGTAAGAAAAACTCAGGATGTTATTAACCTGTCTACAAACTACGGTAGAGAATTTGCAAAGCATTGGTATTTCTCAGCAGGAGCTGGTCTTCAGACTCAGTTTGCCCCCGGATATGAAGATGGAAACAATCCTGATGCTAAGAAGATTTCCAATTTTATGGCGCCTGGATACCTGAATTTAGGAGCCGGAGTTACTTACCGTCCAAATGACAATCTTACAGTGACTTTACGTCCGGCGAATGCCAGATGGACTTTTGTTTTGGATAATGATCTTCAGAAAGCGGGAACTTATGGTCTTAAAAATGATGGAGATTCTTCTCTTTTCCAATTCGGTTTTCTGGGAACAGCCATGTATAAACTGAAAATTATGGAGAACATCAGCCTGTTAAATACAGCGTCTGTATTCTCAAACTACCTTGACCATCCGGACAGGCTTGTGCTAGGATATAGCGGGGTTTTAAGCATGAAAATCAATAAATATATTTCTACGAATGTTACGCTGGATCTGCTGTATGATCATAATCAGATATGGAAAACACAGCTGAAGCAGACATTAGGTGTAGGGCTGGCTTACAATTTTGATAATGGTAAGAAGCGTTCAGATAATAAAGATAACCAAGGCTGGTTTAAGAAATAAAACAGATATATCATCTGTCACAACAACAAAAAAGCACTTCAAAAAGAAGTGCTTTTGTTATCAATATATAAGTCTTAAAATTCTATATCAACTCCTAATTTCTCAGCCAACAGCTTCGAGATTTTCTCTTTTAGAGGTTCTATATCAATATTCTGCATGGCATCATTCGCGAAAGCATATAAAAGTAATGCCTGCGCTTCTTTCTTAGAAATTCCTCTTGCTCTCAGGTAGAATAAGGCATCTTCATTCAATTGGCCTACTGTACAACCGTGAGAACATTTTACATCATCTGCAAAGATTTCTAACTGAGGTTTTGTATCAATACTTGCTCCTTCACTCAGCAGTACATTGTTGTTTTGCTGATAAGCGTTTGTTTTCTGAGCGATTTTGTCAACAAAAACTTTTCCATTGAAAACTCCGTGTGCATTGCCATCGAAGATTCCTTTATAGTTCTGATAACTTTCACAGTTCGGGAAATTATGGTGAACCGCCGTATGGTGGTCTACCAGCTGATCTTTTCCGATAATGGTGATTCCGTTCATGAATGAATTGATATTGGATCCGTTATGAATAAAATCAAGGTTGTTTCTTACCAGTTTACCTCCGAACGAGAATGTATTTACAGTTGTTAAGCTGTCTTTTTCCTGTCTTGCGAAAGTGTTGTCTATAAGATAGGTGGTGTTGTTATCGTTCTGAAGCTTGTGCCAGTCTGCTTTTGCATTAGGATACGTAAAGATCTCCGTTACAGAGTTGGTCAATACATAAGTGCTGTCAAAATTATGGTGGCTTTCAATTACTTCTACTTTTGCTCCTTCTTCTACAATTAAAAGATTTCTTGTGTTGTAGAATGTATTCTCTTCCTGATTCTGAGAAATATAGAAAACGTGGATTGGCTTTTCAATCACAACATTTTTCGGAACTTTAAGGAAGAAACCATACTTGCAGTAAGCAAGGTTTAGATGGGTAAAGGCCTGTTCCCTGGAAGCAATGGTATTGAAATATTTTTCAAAAACCTCCCTGTGCTTTTCATCGTTCAATGCATAGTTGAAAGAAAGGAACTCTACATTTTCAATAGATACTTTTGAAAGCTCTTTGTGAAGCTTCCCGTTTACAAAAACGATCCAATCGAAATTTTCCTCACCAAGATGCAGTTCATCAAACTGTTCTTTGGTAATATTATGGTTCTCTTTCGGGAAGAAGTTGTAGCTTTTTTCCGTGATTTCCTTTAGATTGGTATATTTATATTCTTCGTCTTTTTTTGTCGGAAAACCAAGGTTTTCGAATCTCTGAAGAGCTGCTTTTCTACTGTCATCCAGAAACCTGTGACGAAGACTCTCCAAAAATTCATTATGGTTCTCTATAATTTGTTCTTTTAAACTCATTGTTTATTTGAAATTTGAAATTTGAGATTTGAAATTATGGGCGGTTAAATTTATTTCCGTTATGTTCGGTGGTTTTTAAATACTTCATAAAACCTGAAATCATTTTTGATAAATCCGCATAATCTTTTTCCAAATCATTAAATTCATTCTCGTTAATAAAATCTCTATCAAATGCTCTGATCAACTGAGATCTTACTTCTCCACATGATCCTTTCGACATAGATAAAAAATTAATAAACTCTTTATTTCCTTCCCTTTCAAAACCTTCTGCAATATTATCCATTACAGAAGCAGATGAACGGTCGATTTGATTTTTAATATTTTGACTGCAATTTGAATTTTGTATTAGTGAGATGAAAATTTTTTGGCATAATTCCCTGGATTTTTTCCATATATCTAAATCCTCAAAATTATTTATAGTGGCCATAATTTCAAATCTCAAATATTTAATTTCAAATTAATTTAAAAGCCAATCGTACCCTTTTTCTTCAAGTTCTAATGCTAAAGATTTATCACCTGTTTTGATGATTTTTCCATCTGCCAACACGTGAACGAAGTCAGGCTGAATATAGTTAAGCAGTCTTTGATAGTGGGTAATCAAAAGCACCGCATTTCCTTCATTTTTAAAGTGGTTTACCCCATCTGCAACAATTCTTAAAGCATCAATATCCAATCCTGAATCAGTTTCATCAAGAATAGCCAGTTTAGGATTAAGCATCATCATCTGGAAGATTTCGTTTCTTTTCTTTTCACCTCCGGAGAATCCCTCGTTCAGTGATCTTGAAAGGAAATCTTTTTTGATCCCCAGTTTCTCAGATTTTTCACGGATTAAGGCAAGCATTTCCTTTGCAGGCATTTCTTCCAATCCGTTTGCTTTTCTTGTTTCGTTTAAAGCAGCTTTGATAAAGTTCGTTACAGAAACTCCCGGAATTTCCACTGGATACTGGAAAGAAAGGAAAATTCCTTTGTGAGCTCTATCTTCAGGAGCATCTTCACTGATATCTTGTCCTTCGAAAAGAATCTCTCCACCGGTCACTTCATAATCTTCTTTTCCGGCGATTACAGAAGAAAGAGTAGATTTACCTGCTCCGTTCGGCCCCATAATAGCGTGAACTTCGCCCGGCTTTATTTCAAGATTAATACCTTTTAATATTTCTGCGCCATCTTCAATTTTGGCGTGAAGGTTTTTAATTTCTAACATTTTATTTGCTTAAACAAATTATTTTTGAATTCTATATACTAAACTTTCAGGTTGACCAGGAACATCATCAAGTGTCCCGATTTGTATCATACCTGCCTTTTCCAAAACTTTAACAGAAGCTATATTGCCGGGACGAACAATTGCGAATATTTCTTCATTGTTCTCCTTAAAGCCAAAATCTATAGCTTTCTTTGTGAATTCTGTGGCATATCCCTTCCCCCATGCCTGGGAAGCAAAACGATAGCCTAAATTCAATTTTTCTTTGTCTCCGTAGAGTTTGTAGCTCAGTCCTCCAAAACCTAATATATTTTCAGGGTTTTCCTTTTCAACAATAGCCCAGCTTCCAAAATGATGGGTGTCCCAATGATCGAGAATTTTTGCAAATGTATTTTTTGCTTTTTCAAAACTCATTGGACCGCTTGGATTATGAATATTGGTTTGTGGATCATGATTAATTTCAAAGAATCTTTCAAAATCTTCTTCTGTAGGTTTTCTTAAAATTAATCTTTCCGTAGCTATCATATTTTCTTATCCTACTGATCCTTCTAATGAAATTTCCAATAATTTCTGAGCTTCAATAGCGAATTCCATTGGAAGCTTATTTAAAACTTCTTTGCTGAAACCATTTACGATCAATGCAATTGCTCTTTCAGTATCAATTCCCCTCTGGTTACAGTAGAAAATCTGATCTTCACCGATTTTTGATGTCGTTGCCTCGTGCTCTAACTGTGCCGTAGGGTCTTTGATTTCAATATAAGGGAAAGTATGAGCTCCACATTCATTACCCATCAATAGAGAGTCGCACTGGGAGAAGTTTCTTGCTCCTTTTGCAGAAGGCATTACTTTTACCAATCCTCTGTATGAGTTTTGAGATTTTCCGGCAGAAATACCTTTGGAAATAATCGTTGATTTGGTATTCTTTCCAATGTGGATCATTTTTGTTCCGGTATCAGCATATTGGTGGTTATTGGTTACTGCAATAGAGTAGAACTCTCCGATAGAATTGTCTCCTTTAAGGATACAAGACGGATATTTCCACGTCACTGCTGAACCTGTTTCAACCTGTGTCCATGAGATTTTTGCATTTCTTTCACAAAGCCCTCTTTTTGTTACGAAGTTGAATACTCCTCCTTTACCTTCTTCATTACCCGGATACCAGTTCTGAACTGTTGAATATTTGATTTCAGCTCCGTCTAAAGCGATCAGTTCCACTACCGCAGCGTGAAGCTGGTTTTCATCTCTTGATGGTGCGGTACATCCTTCAAGATAAGAAACATAACTTCCTTCATCAGCCACAAGAAGTGTTCTTTCAAACTGGCCTGTTCCGGCCTGGTTGATACGGAAATAAGTGGAAAGCTCCATCGGGCATTTTACGCCTTTAGGAATATAACAGAAACTTCCGTCAGAAAATACTGCGGAATTCAATGCTGCGTAAAAGTTATCTCCTCTCGGAACTACTTTTCCAAGATATTTTCTTAGTAAATCGGGATGGTTTTTAATGGCCTCAGAGATTGAACAGAAAATAATTCCTTTTTCTGCCAATGTATCCTGGAAAGTGGTTTTCACAGAAATGGAGTCCATTACGATATCTACGGCAACTCCGGAAAGTCTTTTTTGCTCTTCGATATTAATCCCCAGTTTTGCGAATGTCTTCAACAATTCAGGATCTACTTCGTCAAGACTTGCCAGTTCAGGCTTTACTTTAGGAGCAGCATAGTAACGGATTGCCTGAAAATCTGGTTTTTCATATTTGATATTGGCCCATTCGGGTTCTACCATTTTCAACCAGATTTTAAAAGATTCCAATCGCCATTCGGTCATCCATTCCGGCTCTTCTTTTTTAGCAGAGATCGCACGGATGATATCCTCATTTAAACCGATCGGGAAATCTTCATAATCAATCTTCGTCTCCCAACCGAATTCATATTTTTTATTTTCTAGATCGACTCTTAAATCGTCTTCTGTATATTTACTCATTATTATTTTTTAGATTTCAGATGTTAGATTTCAGAATTCAGAATAGCTCTGAGGTCTGAAATCTAGGATCTAATGTCTTTTCTCTAAAGACTAAATGATTCTCCGCATCCACATGTTCTGGATGCATTCGGGTTGTTAAAAACAAACCCTTTTCCGTTCAATCCTCCTGAATACTCAAGAGTGGTTCCTGCCAGATAAAGGATGGATTTTTTATCTATAATAATTTTAATGTTATTATCTTCAAATATCTGATCTGCGTCTGTTTTTTGGTTATCAAACTTTAAAACATACTCTAAACCAGAGCATCCGCCGCTTTTCACCCCTACTCGTATATAATCTTCAGCAGGGTTAAAACCATCTTCAGTCATCAACTGAATGGCTTTCTCCTTTGCATAGTCTGATACTTTTATCATTGTATTTATTTAGAATGATTTAATGATGCAAAAATACGAACTAATTTCCGCAATCTCAAATCGAAGATATCTATTTTAATGATTCTGATATTAATAGCAAGGTTAAAGACGAGGATTTATGTTAAAATAAGATAAATTTGTTATGCTTATGTGAAGATTTTATTTCTCTTTTAACCTTGAAACGTATTTCATATCTATAAATAAAATTGGCAATGAAACAAAAAATAACTGCTTTTTTTGTGTTGTTTTTCACCGCAGTGTCTTACGGACAGACAATAAGATTTGTGTACGAAACACTGGTAAACCCGGATTCTATTAATCTGGTAAGCATGAAAAGCGAAAGAACCTTTCTGGATATTAAAGGAGACCGCTCCTTATTTATCAGCGAAAATAAATTGAAAAGAGACTCTCTTTTTACTTCTCTAAGATCAGCAGCGAAAGAAAATGATAAAAAAGAAGAAAAAGATTTTTCAAAGCTGGAAGGTAAGAAACATTTTGAACCCACTTTCTTTGGCTATTTTATTTCTAAAAGTATTCCGGATCAGAAAGTATATTATTATGAAAAAGCAGCTGGAAAACAAATTTATTACCAGGAAGACAGACCTGTAAAATGGGAAGTAACCAATGTTGTGGAAAAGCAAAATGGATATTCTGCCCAAAAAGCCGTTACAGAATTTGGAGGAAGAGTCTGGACCGCATGGTTTACAAAAGATATCCCTGTTTCTGACGGCCCGTATAAATTTTCAGGATTGCCGGGACTGATTGTAAAGCTGGAGGATGACAAAGGAGATTATAAATTCGATCTTGCTAAAAAAATTACTGTTAAAAATGCTTTTGAAGAACAAATCAACTCTGATGCTAAACAAAGTACAAGGGTTAACTTCCATGGTGATAAAGCTGCTCTGGAACTGGAGTTTGGCAAAAACAGAAAGGTAATGGCCGGAAATAGCGGAGGAGCAAATATGATTATGGGAAGAGGAAGACATAGTGGCGGCATGGACGGCGGAATGAATGGGGGAGGCATGAGTGGCGGAAGGCGAAGAGGCGGTGACAATCAGGGAATGCCGATGTCACAAGGTTCATCTGTAGAAGTTCCTTCTTTCACCAGTATAGCTCAGAACCCAATTGAATTAAAATAAATAAAAATATCAATGAAAAAATTAGGTGTTATCGCATTGGCACTCTTTATACAGAATGTTTCTGCACAGACAAACAGGTTTGTGTATGAGGTGACTATGAAGCCGGATGCAGAAAATAAAACAGATATTAAAACTGAAAATGCTTACCTGGATATTTCTCCTGAAAAATCTATATTTTATTCTGAAAACAGGATCAAAAGAGATTCTATCATGCAAAAAGCATTTCAAGGGGGAGGCGGAAGAGCAAGTATCAACCGGGATCAGATGGAAGGATTGAGAACGAATATCAATTATTCTGTAGAAAAGGATAAAACAAACCAAAAGACGTATTTTAAAGACAGAATCGGGCGCGATATCTATTCATATGAAGAAGACAGACCGCTGAACTGGAAAATTGAATCGGAAACCAGAAAAATAGGTGAATATAAAGTGCAGAAAGCTGAAGCTGATTTTGGCGGAAGAAAATGGACGGCATGGTTTACAACAGACTTACCTTATCAGGACGGGCCATACAAGTTTGGAGGACTTCCGGGACTGATCGTAAAAGTGGAAGATGATAAGGGAGATTATTCTTTCGATTTAATGAAAAACTATAAAATCGCTGAGTTTCCTGCTTTGAATCAGTTTGGAAATACGTTAAAAGTAAAAAGAACAGATTACTTAAAGCAGCAGCAAAAGTTTAAAACTGATCCAATGTCATTCATGAACCAAGGTGCAGGAGGTATTAGCGCTCCAACGAGAGGTGGCGGAGGCGGAAGAGGCTCTGGAGGTGGCGGTGGAAATCAAAACCCGGCAGAGATGAGAAAAAGAATGGAAGAAAGAGTAAAAGAAGAAGCCAAGAAAAATTCAAATCCAATTGAATTGCAATAAATAAAAATGCGGTCTCAAAATAAGACCGCATTTTTTATTCAGAGTTATAATTTTATGTGTGTTTTTTCCAGGATTATTTTATTGTAATACATTAATTCTGGGATAGCTATACAGTTTTTATTAATAATCTGTATATTGTTTTTGGTAAGTAATGCTTTATTTCTTTCAGACAATGGAAGCGTACCAAAATGATAATATTTCATTTTCTTTTTGATATAATCGTTGGTAGCAATCCTCTTTACTTTTAAAAAGGAACTTTCATTTTGTTGCGCTGGATAAGTTGAACCATATGTACAGATGAAAAATATAGCGACAACAACTACATTTATTATTCCCCGATTCATTGTGTTTTTTGTTAAATTTTATTTTAAAAGCTGATTAAATGTATTACCTTGTCTTATATCTCCGGTGTTATAACCTTTCATAAACCATTCTTTACGCTGTGCAGATGACCCGTGAGTAAAGCTTTCCTGATCCACATATCCCTGCCCCCTTTTCTGAATGTTATCATCACCTACAGCCTCTGCAGCATCTATTGCAGACTCAATGTCGCCAGGTTCAAGGATATGTTTGCTGTCATTGGTTCTTTTTGCCCAGACTCCGGCATAGAAATCTGCCTGTAATTCTGTAGCAACAGATACTCTGTTCAATTGTTCTTCAGAATATCTTCCGCTTCTTCTTAAGGCATCCACTTTCTGAGTTGTTCCCAAAAGCGTTTGTACATGATGTCCTACTTCGTGTGCAAGAACATAAGCTACTGTAAATTCCGTCACCTTAGCTCCGAATTTCTGCTGAAGCTCACCAAAAAAGCTCATATCCATATAAACTTTCTGATCAGCAGGACAATAGAAAGGTCCCATAGCAGATTGTGCAGTTCCGCAGCCGGATTCTGTTGTATTTTCAAAAAGAACAACTTGAGGTGCACTGTAAGTCATTCCGTTTTCTTTAAAAATCTGATCCCAGGTAAGAATATTCCATTTGGCCATCATGTCAACCATTTGCCCTACTTGCTTTTCGCCTTCTGTAAGTTCTCTTTGTTCTCCGGAATTTCCGGAAGGCTGTATACTGCCGGAATTCAAAATACCGGACGGATCTCCTCCCAAAAAGAATACGATGGCTGCTATAATTAAAGTTCCGAGTCCGCCTCCTACAATCATACCGCCTCCGCCTCCTGAACCACGGCGGTCATCAACGTTTCCGCCTCTGTCGTCTGTCCATTTCATATTAATAAATTTATGGGTTAATTTAAATATTTTACGCCAAACTATAAGCGAAAATATCTAGATATTTATCTGTTAAGTTGTTTCGCTTTTAGCCAGTAAGAAGTGGACTGATATGCTGATACAGCATCATCTACCAGTTTCTGATCCGGGGTTTTTAACAATTCCTCGTCGTAATACAGCTTGAATGCCGGTGGTAAATCACTTTTTTCCAGTTCCAAAGAATACTGTTTCACTTTTTTTACCGGAGAAATAATGGTCAGGCGTCCGTCTTTCACAAAGCCTAAATCCTGATATGTTGCAATGTAAGCCTTAGGCTGGAATTCTTTTTTGAAAACATCCTGTCCCAGGAATTTGGATTGATAATTGAAATTCAATAGTCCCAAAACGGTAGGCATCACATCTATCTGAGACATAAGGCCATCAAATTTTTGAGGCTGAACGAATCCTTCTGAAAAGACGAGCGCAGGAATTCTGTATTTATCCATCGGAAGCTCTGTTTTTCCGGCGCTGGATGCGCAATGGTCTGCAATGATTACAAAAACAGTGTTTTTATACCAATCCTGTTTTTTAGCCATATCAAAGAACAGTTTAAGAGAATAATCTGTATATTTTACACCCCCTTCACGTGATTTTGCTGTCCCTGGAATATCTATTCTTCCGTCAGGGTAAGTAAATGGTCTGTGGTTGGAAACGGTCATCCAGTGATTGAAAAACGGTTTCCCTGATTTGGCTTCCGCATTCATTACTTTAATGGCTTTTCTGGCCATATCTTCATCAGCAACACCCCAAACGTTCGCAAATGTGATTTCTTCCGGTTTAAAGTTGTTTCTGTCTACAATACCATAGCCGTTTCCAGCAAAGAAATCCTGCATATTGTCAAAATAGCTGTATCCGCCATATAAAAACCTCACATCATATCCTTTGGATTTGAAGACGCTTCCGGTTGTGAATTTATTCTTATTGTCATCTCTTTTGATGATACTTTCTCCTGCAGTTGGCGGAATGCACAAGGTTAAAGCTTCCAGTCCGCGTACCGTTCTGTTTCCGGTAGCATACAGGTTAGTAAACATCAGTGACTTCTCTGCAAGGCTGTCCAGAAACGGAGTGATTTTTTGTGTATTCCCATAATGTTCCATGAAATCTGCAGAAAGACTTTCTATAGAGATCAGCACTACATTTTTCTTTACTTCAGGCTGTTCTGCAACAATTGTCCTTGATAAGGTATGCTGTGGATACTGGCTTAGGAAGTTCTTTTCAGCCTGCTGCTGGTTAATCTGTGAATAAAACTGGAAATAATCCAGCTCATTGTGGGTAAATGCCCAATAAAACTTGGGAAGTCCGTTGGCTTCAATTTCATCAGCAAAAACATTGTCTGATCTGATTTGCATCAAGGAAGGTATCGCCAGAGCGCTCAGGGCACAAAGCACGATAAAACTTCCCAGAAGCACCATTTTTTGTTTAAAGTCAGGAAGCTCCAGAAGCTCATTTTTTGTTTTCTTATAAATAAACCACGTAATGGCAAGCGTAACAATCATTATCCCGGAAAATAACGGAATAACAGGGTAGCTTTCCATGATATTTCCAATCACTTCATTCGTATAGATAAGATAATCTACCGCAATAAAATTATAACGTACCCCGAATTCATTGTAAAAGAAATATTCACTTACTCCATTGAAAATAATCAGAAGAACATATAATAGTAATGTGATGAAATATAATACATTGCGAATCTTAGTTCTTTGAGCAGGAAGGAATAGCATCAATCCAAAGAAAAGAGTTTTTATGCCTACGAAAGCAAGAGCTATTTCCATGACAGATCCTCCATATTGCTTGAAAATATTGTTGGGAACAAGCCAGATATAAAGGAAGAACAGAACCAGCATCCCCAAAATAATGTAACCGTAAGGTTTTTTATATTTCGAATTGGAAAGAAAAAGGAAGTAAAGTGCGAGAATGGAACTGGCCAATATGAAAACAAAAATGTCATTTACCAGACCAATCAGCAGAACTTTTACGACTTCGAAGAATCCAAAACTGGCTGTAGTAATAGGATGAAAAAAGAATACTGTTCTTATTATCAGCGAAATAATAAGATAGAAAATTCCTAAATACAGAAAAGGTTTTATTTTTTTTAAAAACATGTACTGACTGTTTTTATAGTTTTCACAAAGATAGTTTTTGTAGATAACTTTTGGTAGAAAAAAAGAAAAACATCCCTTTTATTAATAAGATTTGTGAATTATTTTATATTCCAATAAAAAAGGACTATTAAAAATAGCCCTTCTTTATTGTCAAATTGAATTACAGGTTAAGAGTGTCCAAAACCGATATTTCCTTTTTTATCTGATAATTTCTTTTTGAAATCAATCATTCTAAGGGCTGTTACTGCTGCTTCAACCCCTTTATTTCCAAGATCACCACCGCTTCTAGCGATAGATTGTTCCTTGTTATCATCTGTTAATACACAGAAAATAGTCGGTGTATCAGTCATAATATTGCAGTCTTTAATTCCCTGTGCTACTGCAGAGCATACATAATCAAAATGAGGCGTTTCTCCACGGATTACACATCCTATAGAGATTACTGCGTCATATTTTCTTTCTTTGCAAAGCTGCATGCTTGCATAGCTTAATTCAAAAGCTCCGGGTACAGGGAAAAGTTTGATGTTTTCAGACTTTACTCCTTCTTTTTCAAGAATTTCCAAAGCTGCATCACGAAGATTGTAGGTTACAAAATCATTCCACTCAGAAAAAACAATGCCGATAGAAAAATCCTCGGCATTAGTTATATGAAGTGGCTTGTAATCGGAAAGATTAACTGTTGCCATTTTTTAATAATATTTAGTCATTTCAATATAAGAATCAGACATTCCGTTGTCGTAGTCCTGATATTTCTCATCAATTGCAGAGAAGTACTTTTTAGCTTCTGCATTTTTCTTTAATCCTAATGCAAGGATACCTGCTTTTCTTGTGAAATAATAGGTGGTATAAGGATCATCAGATGCTGATGCTGCCTGGTCTAATAAAGATAAAGCCTCGTCATTTTTGTTAAGACCTGATTTTGCATCTGCCATCGCTCCATACTTCATTGCCATCAAAGTTTTGTTTTTGGAAGAGAACTTATCCAAAAGATCATATGCTTCCTGGAATTTTCCTTCTTTGAATTTTAATAAACCGGCATTGTAAGCAGAAAGTTTACCGATATCAGTAGAAGAATACTCGTTAGCTGTACCTATAAAACCAGGATTAGCTGCAGATTTTCCACCCAAAGCATCTTTATCTTTACCTTCAGTAAGGCTTTTCTGAGCAGCAAGGAAGCTTTTCACAGCTTCAGTGTTCTTTGGAGCAACTACGAATTGCTTATAAGCAAAGAATCCTAAAACCCCTAAAATCAATGCTCCAAATACAAAACCTAGCGGCTTTGAATATTTTTCAACAAATCTTTCAGTGTTTAAAGCTTCTCTGTCAAGGTCTTTAAAGAACTCAACCGTTTCTTTACCTTCTTGCTCGTTCTGAGCACTCTTTCCCAATTTTGCCATAAGTTTTTAAAAATTGAAATGCAAATTTAATTGTTTCTGAGAGATTTACAAAATACTTTGTGAGTATTATTGATGAAATCTTGTGAATTGCTACTCGTGAATGATGAATTTATTAAAAAAAAGATGCTTCGAGAGGTTCAGTATGGCTCTTCTAATATTACCTGTTTTAATCTCACAGTAAATGATTAGCGTTGTCATGCTGAGCCTGTCGAAGCATTATATTAAATCTTAATATCCTAAAATATGGTAAATTTCAGCACCAAATTTTTTCAGCTTTTCATCACCCTTTAAGTCTTTCAGGCCGATCAGGAAACTGAACTGTGAGACAACCGCTCCTTGTTTTTCTACTAATTTAGCCGCGGCTTCAGTAGTTCCGCCTGTTGCCAGAAGATCGTCATGAATCAATACTCTCTGTCCTGGTTTTAGCTGCCCTTCGCGGGTTTCGATAATAGCGCTCCCATATTCCAGGTCATATTTTTCTGAAATAACAGGGGGAGGAAGTTTTCCGGCTTTTCTGATTAAGATAAACGGAACTTCCAATGCCACAGCGATAGCGATTCCGAAAAGGTAACCACGGCTTTCTATACCGCAGACTGCATCTATTTTTCCTTTACTGAAGGCTGCAAGATCTGCAATAACATCTTCATAAAGTTTTGGGTTCAAAAAGATGGGTGAAATATCTTTGAACTTTATTCCCGGAATGGGAAAATCGGGGATATTTTCAATTGTTTCTTCCAGTTTTTTGATCAGTTCTGCTGAAGCCATTTATTAATTGATTTTATAGCTGGAAATTTTCCAGTCTCCGTTTACATTTTTAAGCCCGAAAGTTACTTTTAAAGAAGTAGTCTTACCGCTTTTATCCGTCACATCATAGGTAGCGTTTACACTGGCGCTGTTGGCGGAGGCACCGTTAGTTGTAATATTTTTTACGCTTACATTCTTCACAGATCCGAAACCTGAAGTAGGATTTGAGAAAGACTCATAGCTTCCCCAGCTTGGGTTGCTGGCAGTTTCGTATGCTGCTTTTAAGTTTTGAGAGCTTACACTGTTCAAAAATTTGCTTACCGTATTCTTGGGATCTGCAGACGGCTGTTTCGGAGCAGCTGGTGCTGCAGGAGTAGCTGTTGAAGGATCTGTAGTTGTTCCGGAAGGAGCTGTTGGGTTGCTTGGATCGACAACAGCGCTTGGTTGCTCAGACACGGCCGTAGAATCCATTTTTGGAACAGCAGGCACTTTTAGGGCTGCAGCATTCACATCAAGACCTATTTTTGACATTTTGAAAGTTTTGGCCGTAGTTTTTACAGAAACAGTAATGTCGATCTTGTTGTCTATTACTTTTGAAGCAGGAATAGACGAGAATTTCAAATTAAATCCTTTAAAATTATTGTCCTGCATCAGGTTTTTAGCTGTTGCCAGTCTTACACCATTGCTGAATACTTCAAGAGTGGCTTCAAGACCAGCTCCTGTAAATGATACCGGATTTCCGGCTGCATCTACAAGTCTTGGAACAATCTGGATGGCTGTAGGCGCTCCGGTTCCGTCATCTCCTGTAGGTCTTGTCACGAGACTCAATGATCCTGCTTTTACATCGTTAGGGTCGCTTTCTTTAGCTTTATCATCTCCGAAGATATTCATTTCTCCCAGTGATGGAGGGGCTGTACTTGCCCATTCTATTCCGTTTTTCTGTGCAACTTCGTCTGCCAGAGACATGATCTCAGGAACTTTTTTTCCGTTGATCAGTTTTCCAAGGGCTTTTAGCTCATTAATATCACCATCTGCCTCTACTCCAAATGTTTTAAGGATATAAAGAGCTTCATTAAACTTAATCTGCTTAATGGTAGGTAAACTGGAAGTCATATCATTGATACTTGACTGCAGTGTTTTAGTATTCGTAGCATCTACATGATCTTTCTTACATGCTGTAAAAAGCAACAGACTGAAAACAAGTAGAAAAGAAAACTTTTTCATTTTTATTTGGTTTGTTGCAAATTTAATAAAACCTTTATTAATACTGGATTTTTATTTTTCATATTCTTGTCTTAGTCTTTAGAAATACAGTTATTCTCACTTTTAGTTCATTTGTAGATAAAATATCAGATTAATTACATTGTCTTTGATGTTACTTCAAATTTCTTAGAGTTCAACTAAGCGTCCAATGATAATTGATTGATTATAGGAAAATTCATTCTTTTTTCTATGAATTTATTGTTTATAAAAAGTTAATTTTTCAGATTTACATTGTATAAAATGAACAAAAAATTAAGTTAGGGAAAATTGAGGCAGTATTTTATGAAGATAATATAGTTGTTGAAAATTATAAAAATATAGACGTAAAAAAACGTTCATTTTTTGTCGTCTCACCTTGTATATTACCTCTAGAAATGATCTTTTCCCTATCTAATATCTCGTAACGATTATCATCTATGTGAATTGAAAATCTGTTATTCCCACAAGTAATTAAATGGAAAATTTCATTTTTAGGAAAGCCATTGGAAGCTATTATAGTTTGTTTACATTTTTTATCTTTCGATTTTGAGTATTTATATCTAGAAGTATTATTTAATGGTTCATTAATAATTTCAATACATTCTAATTTTTCAGGTGTTGAAGTATTTTTTATAATAGTCGTTGATACTCTTTTCTCAATAATAAGAGGCAGAGATTTATAAATATAAATATCTTCATAATAATTAGCATTATTACCTATTTCTAAGTTTAAGATAATATAGTTTTTTTCATATAATACTTGAGCATCAATCTCTTCGGTAATTAACTTATTTTTAATAGGTTGAAAAAAATCTATAGTTTCGTTATTATTAATTGTTAACAAATATTTATCTGATATACTGATACTAATAGTATCATGTTTCTCAATAATTGAATCATTAGTTGATAAATTAAATTTTTTCTTACAGCTGAATAAAGTTAATGAAGTAAGAAGTAGTGTAAATTGTAAGATTTTTATATTATAATTTTTCATATTGATTTTTCATTTTTGTATGATATTTATTTATTTCATAATCAGGTCCATTATAAAGTTCAGCTATTTTATCCCAGTTTTTTTCTTTCATTGCCTTTATCATAGAAGCACCTGTAACATCTTTTAAATAAACTTTAAAATAAGCAAAATGTTGTACTTCACACATATTCATAGCTTTCTCCATTTCAATAGGAGAAGTATATAAATAATTATAATATTTACCCATTACCTGAAATTTTCCCCAAGAGCAACTCTTTATTGCTGAGTCACTATCAATTTCTTTTGCCTTTTTCAATTTTTCAAATTGCTCTTTTTCAGAACCATAACTTGCATTTTTATCTTTATATGTACCGATATTGTGTACTAAATCAGGCGTGTTTTTTTTCAAATTATTTAGCTCTTCTTGTGTTTTTATTTTTTTCAAAAAACGATACATATAATGTCTTTCATAAAGGATTTTTGCTTTTTGTTCGCCATTTACATTTAGAAAGGACTTTCTTCCTCCTGACTCAACAATTGCAACAGCTTTAAAAACTTTTGCTTCCACGCCAATGTCTTTAGCCAAACTTTCAAAATGCTTATCTGTAACAGCATTTCCTTTTCCATTACAAGGTGTATCAACTACACTTTGCAAATAACAATAACATTTAGTAGTATTTTTCTTTTCTTCTTTCTTCTCTTGTTTCGGTTCTTTCACCATCGTTGCACTTCTTCCACTCTCCACCTTTGTAGGCTCTGCATCTGCACTCACAGGTATTACCTCAGATGTCACAGAGGTATCATGGTGGATTATTTCAATAAAATAATCCTGCCTGCTGCTGTCAGTGCCACCATCTTTGGCTTTATCAAACATTGGATTTGTAAGTTGTACATGATTGATGTAATTGTTGTCACCAATTAAAATACAATCTTTCTCAAAGATCAAATCATTAGCCCATTTGATATTATCTTCTTCCCATATTTTTACCTTCACTTTTTTGTCTTTCATCTCCTTGGCAACAATCTTTATTCTTACAGTAGTTCCTATTTTCGAAGAGTGAAGCCTGTTCCCATTGTTATCTACAAATTCAGCACTCAGGATTTTTCCTTGGGGGTCATCACTATTTTTTCCGCCTGTAGTTACCGGGAATTTTGAAGAATCGGATTGGGGTTTGGGTTTCTCAGAGTCAAGTTTGGTTGGTGAGGGAGTGTGCCCTTTAGGCCATTGTCTTTGTCTTGGAGGCTCTGGGTTGTGAGTAGGATTAACTACATTTACGTTTGGACTTGCTTTTTGTATATGTTTACTAACCACATCAGCCGTTACATAATATTCGTGGGTTGCTCCTTCACTTTTATCACCTGCTGCAGTGCGTGTATTGGCAATCAGTACAGCCATCGTATAGAAAGGTAATCTGAAAACAACTTCTGCTATCCCTTTCTCATTCACTCTACTAAGTACAGGAACAGGATTAATTCTATTCAACGCATTTACTGTAGGATTGTGTCCTTCTCCCTGAGCATCATCTTCCCAAAGAGTAAAAGCAATATTCATCTCGAACATTTCTACACAATATGCCCTTGCAATAATGGTATCTTTATAGCTTAACTTTTTTCCTTTTGGAATAGCTTTATAATTGACATCGAGAAGTTCCACCTTAGTTATTTTAGGTTCTTTTGCCCGTTGCGGATGTACAATAAGCTCTGCATAATCCTCTGCTTGACGTGCAATGATCTTTATTCCTCTATGCAATAGGCTTTTCTGTCCAAAGGTAAAAGGTACGGTTTGTCCCTCTTTATCACTTCCTCCTTTTCTCCAACCTGTTTTGGTATGTATCATAACTTCCCAGTGTGTTTTCGAAACCTCCAATGGATTTTTGATGGGCTTAAGGAGATCCAGCCAGTCGTTTACTGAAGAAATGGTGTACATTTCTTTTGTTCCTATCACAGGTTTATCACTTCCTATGATGATAAGTTTTTTATTTTCTGACATGATTTGTGTTTGTTTTATCCAAATGTAGGGATTTATTTCATGACCTTAGATCTTATATCTGTTTTATTATAACAAAAAAGGTTGACCATAAAATGATCAACCTTTTGCTTATTTTGTTACAAGTCCTTAGAAAGGATACTCATAAATTTCAGATTCGTGTAAGAATGGGTTTCCTGTAGGGATCAACTTCAGTTTAGATAAAGCTGAAAGTACAGTAAACATAAATAATCCAACTACGAACAGGATTGCTCCAAGGATTAACAGGAATACTTCAGGAGTGTTCCAGTATGGTCCTACTGTTCCCGGCATTACCATGTTGAAGTAGTCTAAGATGTGTCCTAAGATCACTACGACTGCCATTGTGGTAACTACTTTGTAGTTTCTCTTGATGCTGCTGCTTACTAATACCAATAGTGGTAATAAGAAGTTGATGATCAGCATCGGTAAGAAAGTAGGAGAGTAGTGCTGGAATCTACCGAAGAAGTAGTTAACCTCTTCAGGCACGTTGGCATACCAGTAAAGCATGAACTGAGCAAACCATGTATAGGTCCAAAGCATACTTGTAGCGAAAAGGAATACTCCTAAATCGTGTAAGTGGTTATCATTGAACTGTGGTAAGAAACCATTTTTCTTAAGATAAACACTTAATAAAATGATTACAGCGATACCACTTGAAAGGCAGCTAACCATTGAATACCAGATATACATTGTAGAATACCAGTGAGGGTCAATAGACATCAACCAGTCCCAAGCCCAGGCTGCAGAAGCAAATCCGAAGAATGCGATATATCCTACTGCCCATCTGTAAAGCATTTGATACTCTACTTTAGACTTCGTTTCGTCTACTTTCTTAGACTGAGCTTTTAATTTCCAGGCGAAGAAAGAAGCACCAATCACATAGATTAAAGTTCTTACTGCGTAGAAAGGAATATTTAAGAATTTTTTCTTCTCGAATAAGATCACATCAAAATGCGGAGAATCCGGGTTTGTCAATTCAGGGTCCATCCAATGGAATAAATGACCATTATGAGTGATGTTTAGGATCATCAGGATTACTAAGATCGCACCACCATAAGGGATGTAAGAAGCAATAGCTTCCATTACTCTTGTAATGATGATCGGCCATCCTGCGTGGGCAGCGTGCTGAATAGAATAGAAGAACAATACGCAGCAGCTTACTCCAAAGAAAAATACAGCTACAAAATGTATTGCTGCTAAAGGCTGGTTGTGTACCTGCAATGTAGCGTGCTCAAGGTGGGCAGCGTGATCCTGAGGTCCAACCATTTCACTTGAGTGTGTAGGAGCAGTATGACCTGAAGCATGAACAGCTTCCATCATTTGTTCTATTTTCTCAGTAGAAATTCCTTTGTTCAAAAAGAAACCAATACCGAAAAGAACTAAACCTACAACAAGAAGTATTATAGATGTTGATTTTAATTTTGGTGAAAAACTATACATTTCTTTTCTTATTTTTTAGTTTCGGTAGTCGTTTCAGTTGTTGCTGGTGCCGCCGCTGTAGCTGCTGCCGGTGCTGCTGCTCCTTTTTTGAAAGCACTCATCACATACATGGCTACTCTCCATCGGTCTCCTGCGTTCAATTGTCCCGCATAAGATCCCATGGCATTTCTACCGTTTGTTAATACATAATGAACAGATCCTACAGTAATTTCTCTGTCAGCATAGTTGGGGACTCCAGAAAATGCTCCACTTTGTACGATAGGCCCTTGTCCATCACCTCCCGTCCCGTGGCATGCCGCACAAGTGTGATCAAACAATATTTTACCTCTTTCAAGATCCTTCGCTGCATTAGCCGGATTCAAAGGAGATACGGTAAGTTTTTTAGAAGCATCATACCCAGCGTTGTACTCGTCAACATTTTTAGGTAATAAGCTTTCTTCAAAAACACCGTCTTTATTCTGAGGAACTGATCCTTCTACCGGAGAAAGACCTGTTGCACCATTATTTTTAACAAAAGCAGGAATTTCATTTTCATGATCTGAATAAGCATCCTGAGCTTTCATCAATGGATCATAAGCTACCGGAAAATACATATCCGGGAAATATACCAGCGGAGTGTTCTCCTTTGGTCCGCAAGAGTTAAGTAAAACTGTTGTTAAACCTAAAACTGCTGTAATTTTTAATACATTCTTTTTCATTTTAAGCGTCTTTAACAGTTATTTCTTCAACTCCAGTTTCAATAAGCAACTGCTTTACAGATTCTACATCTTCAGTTACAAATTCCATCATGAATTTATCATCAGTAGTTCTTGGATCAGGATTCTGAGCCGGAGCTCCCGGATACATTTTGTTTCTAACCAGGAAAGTTAAAGACATCATGTGAGCGGCACAGAATACCATTAATTCGAACATTGGAACTACGAATGCCGGCATGTTGTGTCCCCAGTCAAAAGCTGGTTTTCCACCAATATTCTGAGGCCAGTCGTGGTTCATTACATACCAGGTTAATGTAGCACCGATAGTAACCCCATAAAGAGCATATAAGAATGCGGCATCAGAAATTCTGGTTTTCTTTAAACCCAAAGCTTTGTCTAGCCCGTGAACCGGAAACGGAGTATAAACCTCGTTTATTGCGATTCCTTTATCGTTGAATGCTTTAACGCCGTTCATTAAATCGTCGTCGTCAGCATAAAGTCCGTATACAATTTTAGTGGTGCTCATCTCCTTCTTTTGCTTTATAAGTTTCACCTGAGATTTTCAAAATCGATTTTAATTCAGCCTGTGCAATTACAGGGAATGTTCTTGCGTATAATAAGAATAATACAGAGAAGAATCCGATTGTTCCTAAGTATACACCCACATCAATGATCGTTGGCTTAAACATAGTCCATGATCCTGGTAAGTAGTCTCTTGAAAGGTTGATAACGATGATATCAAAACGCTCAAACCACATACCGATGTTGATGATCAATGCAACAATGAATGTCCAGATAATGTTCGTTCTTAGTCTCTTGAACCAGAAAGAAGCAGGAATAACAAGGTTACAGATGATCAATGACCAGAATGCCCACCAGTAAGGTCCTACAGCAGCACCCGGAGAAAGATATGTAAAGTCTTCAAATCTAGATCCTGAGTACCATCCGATGAAATATTCAGTTGCATAAGCTACCGTTACCATACCACCGGTTAAGATGATTACGATGTTCATAATTTCGATATGATACATGGTAATATATTCTTCTAAGTGACACACTTTTCTTGCAACCAGCAATAGGGTCTGTACCATTGCAAATCCTGAGAAGATTGCACCGGCAACGAAGTAAGGAGGATAGATCGTTGAGTGCCATCCTTTAATTACTGAAGTTGCGAAGTCAAAAGATACGGTTGTGTGTACTGAGAATACAAGTGGAGTTGCCAAACCTGCAAGAACCAAAGAAAGCTCTTCGAATCTTTGCCAGTGTTTTGCTTTACCACCCCAACCGAATGCAAGGAATGTATAAATTTTCTTAGTCCAGGGAGTTTTAGCTCTATCTCTGATCATTGCAAAGTCAGGGATTAGTCCCATGAACCAGAATACCGTTGATACTGAGAAATACGTGGAGATCGCAAATACGTCCCAAAGTAGAGGAGAGTTGAAGTTCCCCCAAAGAGAACCGAATTGGTTTGGTAAAGGGAATACCCAGTATCCAACCCAAACTCTACCCATGTGGATTACAGGGAAGATTGCTGCCTGTACAACCGCAAAGATCGTCATCGCCTCTGCAGATCTGTTTACAGACATTCTCCAACGCTGTCTAAATAATAATAATACTGCGGAGATTAGGGTCCCGGCGTGACCGATACCTACCCACCATACGAAGTTGGTAATATCCCAACCCCAGTTAATAGTTCTGTTAAGCCCCCATGCTCCAATACCTGTCCCGATAGTGTAAGCGATACAGCCGAATCCATAGAGGAATAGAACTAGTGCAGCATATAATGAGATCCACCATAATTTACCTGCTCTTTCTTCGATAGGTCGTGCGATATCTTCTGTAATATCGTGATAAGTTTTGTGACCAATAATTAGAGGTTCCCTTATCGGAGCTTCGTAATGTCCTGACATTTTTTACCTATTTATTATTTAAACTTTATTTTTCTACTCTGTTTCTTACTTTAGTATGATAGAACACGTTTGGTTTTGTTCCGATCTCCTCTAGTAAATAATATCTTCTGTTAGATGCATATTGCTCTCTGATTGAAGAATCTTTATCATTCATGTCTCCAAATGTCATTGCACCAGTAGAACAAGCTTTAGAACAGGCAGTCTGGAATTCTCCATCCTTCACTCTTCTTCCTTCTTTCTTAGCCTCAAGAATAGTATTCTGAGTCATTTGGATACACATTGAACATTTCTCCATTACCCCTCTAGTTCTTACAACTACGTCCGGGTTAAGTACCATTCTTCCTAAATCGTTGTTCATGTTGAAATCGAACTTGTCATTTAGGTTATACGTAAACCAGTTGAAACGTCTTACTTTGTACGGACAGTTGTTTGCACAATATCTTGTACCGATACATCTGTTGTAAGCCATATGGTTTTGACCTTGCTTACCGTGTGAAGTAGCCGCTACCGGACATACTGTTTCACATGGAGCGTGGTTACAGTGCTGACACATTACTGGTTGGAAGATTACATCTGGATTATCAGCCGGGTGATTCAATGCCCCTCCATCTCCGAATGCAGTACCATACAATTCAGGTACAGCCATTCCTTCTTTTAATCCTTCATATACTTCAACTTTCTGTCTTGAAGAGTAGTAACGGTCAATTCTTAACCAGTACATATCTCTGGACATTCTTACTTCTTCTTTACCTACTACAGGAACGTTGTTCTCAGCCTGGCAAGCAATGATACATGCTCCACAACCTGTACAAGAGTTCAAGTCGATAGATAAGTTGAAGTGAGGTCCGTCTGTATCATCGAAAGCATCCCAAAGGTCAATTTTTCTTGCCGGAAGTGCTCCGCTAATCGTATGGTATTCCAAAGGCTTGTTCCATCCTTTGTGCTCATCATCAAAAGCTACATTAATGAATTCAGCCAAAGGAACTTCCTTCGCGATTTCATAACGACCCATTAATGTATTCTGAAGCTGAATACCTGCAAATTCGTGGTCTTCTCCTGTTTTCTCGATTTTAACCCCTGAAAGAACAAGGTTGGAACCATCGAATAAAGGATAAGCATTTACACCGGTATCTGCAGTTGCTCCCGAATTTTTCTTACCATAACCAAGTGCAAGACCTACAGATCCTTCAGCTTGTCCTGGTTGTACGAATACAGGAACGTTTTCTATTTTAACTCCGTTTACAGTAAGATTTACAATAGAACCGTCCAGCTGCATTCTCGCGTTAAGATCGTTGTCAATTGCAAATTTCTCTGCGTCTTTAGGAGAAATTGTAAGGTAGTTATCCCAAGACATTCTTGTGATCGGGTCAGGTAATTCTTGCAACCAAGGATTGTTTGCCTGAGTACCGTCTCCCATTGAAGTCTTAGTGTATAATACTAATTCTAATTCAGAAGGTTTAAAGTTTCCTAGTTCAGCAACAGCCTGAGCAGCATTTCCACCTGCATAAGCAAGAGAAGTTGCATTCGTAGAAGCGTTGATACCGTTATACAATGCTTTATTGAAAGAAGTACCACCTAAAAGAGAAGCAGAGCTTGCTTTTAAATAATCGTAGTAGTTGTTTGCTGCATTGTTTTTACCATTCTTCCAAACCAATAGAGACTCTTCAATCTGTCTTGATTTGTAGATTTTCTGAATAGTAGGCTGCATTAATGAATATACTCCTGTCTGTGGTTCGATATCTCCCCAAGACTCCAGCCAGTTAGCTACCGGAATTACAGCTTTCGCTGCTTTGTACATTTCATTTTTCTTATCTGCTACAGCAATTACGTAAGGAACTTTTGATAAAGATTTCTTGAAATCTTCTCCTTTTGGATGAGAGTAGATAGGGTCTACGTTGTTGGTAATTAATACACCAACTTGTCCACCGTTTACCCATCCTAAGAATTCCTGGTATCTTGCACCGTCAAATTCTTTCAGGAAGTTTGCTTTCCCTGTGAAAGCTACTGAACCTAATTTTTGGTTGATTAAGTGTGCTAAAACCTGTGCTCCTTTAGAACCGTCAGCAAAAACAACAGCTTTGCTTCCTTTTGCTTTCAATTCATTAGCAATTTCGGTTGCAGTCTTATCAGAAGTACCACCCCCTACGATTGCGTTGTAAACCTCAACTAATGTTTTGTTTACAGCACTTGGTTTTAATCTGTATCTTGAGTCAGCATTAGCACCGGTTAATGACATGTTAGATTCCACCTGGATGTGTCTCAGCATGTTTGGTCCCGGCTTTCTTGCCGCTGCATAAGAAGTTTCTAAGCTTGAAGCATTATAATCTCCTAAGAAATCAGCCTGGAAAGAAACCACCAATTCAGAACCTTTAAGGTCATAAACAGGTAATGCTCTTTGTCCGAATACTTCCTGAGCTGCATCTAATTGTGCAGAGTAAGGGAAAGCATCATAAGTTACTAATTCAGCTGTAGGATATTTAGCTTTGAATTCAGCGAATAACTTTTTGAAAGTTGGTGAAGCAAAAGAGTGTGATAAAACCACAATTTTTTTGCCTGACGCTTTAGCTTCTTCCAAACCTTTGATAACGAAACTGTCTACTTTGTCGAAAGTTTCATCTTTACCGTCTAGTTTAGGCTGTTTTACTTTATCGTTATCATAAAGAGAAAGTACACTTGCCTGAGCTCTTGCGTTAGTTTTACCTAAATCACCACCAGCCGGGTTGGGTTCAATTTTGATGGGTCTACCTTCACGGGTTTTTACCAAAACACTAGCAAAGTCGAAACCGTCAAAATAGGTTGAAGCGTAATAATTAGGGATTCCCGGAATAATGTCATGCGGCTTTACCACATAAGGAATCGTTTTGATTACCGGAGCTTCGCAGGCAGCTAATGTAACTGCTGCTGTAGAGAATCCTAGTAATTTAAGGAAGTCTCTTCTTGAAGTACTTGATCCGTTTTTCTCAGCATCTCCAAGGAAATCTTCTACCGGAATTTCTTCCTGAAACTCTTTCTGAGCCAGCTTATTATTCAAAGCCGGATCTTTAAGTTCATGAATACTTCTGAATTGTATTTTGTTTGAAGCCATTTATACTTCTAATTTTTTAGTTATTAATAATGACATTTACCACACTCAAGACCTCCAATTGCATCTACAGTGATCTTACCTCCATCCTGAGGATATTGTTTTTTCAACTTGTCATGTAGATTTTTGAAGTATTCTTTATTATAACCGTTGTTCATATCAACTTCAGTCGTTCTGTGGCACTCGATACACCATCCCATAGTAAAGTCGTTAGCCATCTGAACAACATTCATTGTATCAATTTTACCGTGACAAGCTTTACATACAACATCAATTTTGTTGTTAGGATTCTTTTTGTTGAAAGAATTGATGATCGCTTGTTCTCCAGCAATTACGTGCTGCGAGTGGTTGAAGTAAACGAAATCTGGCATGTTGTGGATTCTTGTCCATTCCACCGGCTGTGTTTTTCCTGTGTACTGTTGTTTTGCAGGATCCCAACCTGTTGCTGCGTAGATCTTCTGGATTTCTCCGTCATAGAATGCCTTGTCTTTTCCTGGCTCCATGTAGTGATCTGCGTTGTATTCAGAAATTGTTCTGTGGCAGTTCATACAAACGTTCATAGAAGGAATTTCAGATACTTTTCCGTATTTAGCACTGGAGTGGCATAACTGACAGTCAATTTTCTGTTCTCCAGCGTGGATTTTATGAGAGAAGTAGATAGGCTGTTCTGGTTTGTACCCCTTGTAAACCCCGATCCACATTAACCAGTTCCATACCCCGTAAGCCGCTAAAATAGCAAGAATTGCCAATAAACCCTTACCAATGAAGTGGAACTTCTCATACATTTCACTGAAAGAACGAACTCTTGTCTCGTTAAGTCCGGCTAAGTCCTCAGACTGACCCAGTTTTACCAATTGTCTTAGTTTTACCAAGATCCAAACCAGTAAACCTGCGATTGCTAAAAGTGAAATGATGACAACGTTTGTAGTAGTTTTGTCTGCAGGAGCTGCCGCAGTAGCGTCAGTTGCAGGAGTTGCTTCCGGTTTTTTCTCCTCCGGAGCAGGAGGGTTAGTTGTGAAAGCTAAAATGTCGTCAATATCCTTATCTGTAAGATTTGGAAAGACCTGCATTTCAGTCTTGTTAAACTTTTCAAAAATCTCATTGGCGTATTTATCCCCAGAAGCCCTTAGAGCTTTGTTGTCTTTGATCCACTTGTGAAGCCAATCTTTGTCTACACCACCTTCTGTCTTTACACGTTCTACAACCCCCTTTAATGGCGGGCCTACAACTTGTTTGTCCAGCGCGTGACATGCAGTACAATTCGCTTTGAAAAGTTTCTCTCCGTTTTTAGGATCGCCGTCTTGCCCGTAAAATGAAGCACTGGTTGATAGCAATAAGCCTATTGCGATCAACGTTTTTTTATAATGCTTTCTCCAACTAATCATTTAAATTATCTTATGTTAGTAAATTATTGAACATTCAATCAATTCCGCAAAAATAATATTTTTAACAGGAATTTAACGGTATATCGAAAAGGGAAAATATCATTTACGTTTAATTTGTATTGATTCTAAATAACCTGTTTGGTATAGTTTTTTAATTTGTATAAATTTGCGGAAACAAGTTTAAATGAGAAATCTAATCAAAATATTTTCGATATTATCATTATTTGGATTTTATAATATTGAGGCACAACAAGTTGTTAAAAAGGATACCCTGTCAGGAACGGAGCTTGTCATCACGATGGATTCCAAAATAAATGCTGCTTTGGAAGGAGTAGAAGGTAAATGTGCAAAAGTTACCCCAACAAATTCTTCTAAAGATTCCAGTAATAACGATAGTGGAATTTCTACAGGGATAAATACAAAACCCCCTAAGATCTTTGTGCCAAGCAGAGAACTTACAAATGCTGAAATTTGTAGAAAAAATCCTAGAATTTTAGGTTTCAAAATTCAGATTACAACAGTAAAAAGTAATGAAGAAGCTAATGAGGTAAAGTCTTATTTCAGAAAAAGATTTCCTAACCTGAAGGTAGAAACAGATGCGTCTTTAAGACCGAATTACAAGATTCTTGCCGGAAGTTATTTCACAAAACAAAGTGCCGCCGGTGATCTTTCCAGAATAAGGGAATATTTTAAATCTGCAGTAGCAGTGCAGTACAGGATCTTCTGTGCCGAAGCAAAATAAGCATGATTTATTTCAATATAAAAAAAACTGAGAATTTTTTTCTCAGTTTTTTTATTGGTAATAATTTTCCATGAACCAGAAAAATTCTGTCATTCTGAAAATATTGTTGACCAGCAGATATGTGAATAATATAACCAGGGTTAATGTTAAAAAGGACATGATTTTTGGTGATGATCTGTAAGCGTAAAAAAGCCATCCTAAAAGCAAAGGATATACAAAAACAAAATGTCCTCCGTAGATATAGGAAGTGTGAAGGCCAAACCTCATCAGACAATGGATGATAATATCCACCAAAAATGAAAGAGCTATCACCTGAACCCATTTATTTTTAAAATTTTTAAGATAACTCCAACTTATAAGGATCAATAATACGGCTATAAAAAAGTAAGGAAGTGGCGATGAATAAAGGCTCATATAAAGACCTTTAAAATTAAAACCTTTCATATTATGCTTGTCTGACATAATAAATCCGGGAAAAAGGATATTACCTCCGAAAAAGAACGAAAGAATCATGTCCCATGCCGGCATTGATTCTACATTTGAGAATTTTTCATACTGCTGATTTGTTTTTGAAAAAATATTCTGATATTTAAAATCAATTCTATTCAGATAAAGAAGTACAAAACAGATCACCGCGATCATTACTCTCAATACAGCATTTCCGAATTTTTTCCGGCTTCTGAAAAGGTCTTTTTCAAAAAGAAGAGGAATAAAAACTTTTACAAAATTGGTGATGGTAAGTCCTCCGATAGTAATGCCTGCCAGTGATAAAGCTGTTGCGGGCGTTTTCTCTTCTTTCTTTAATTTTATTGCTGCATAATGGTTGTATAATGAGAGTAAAAATAAAGTGTAGGTAAAGTTTTCCGGAGTAAAAGACAGGATAATGTTGGTTGAAAAAGCTCCAAAGAATAAGATGATTAGGATGCTTAACCATAATGGAAGGCAGATGATGTTCTTTAAATATTTGAAAACCTGAATGATATTCAATGTGATGATAATATTGCTCAGCCACGCCAGAGTGAGCCTGAAGCCGGCATCCATTTTTCCTCCTGAAATCCATAATGAAAACTCTCTTATCCAGTTAAAAAAATAGTAGGATAGGGGATGCCTTTCAAAGCTGCCTCCGGTCATGAGGACCGATTTATTATCAAAACTGAAATAAGCATCCCATGGAATCCTGTTGTCAAAAATAATCCTGTAATGAAGGGCAATATAAGATCCCAGAATTCCATAACAGATCAGGAAAAACAGGAATACAGCCAGTTCTGTGTAGGTGGAAGGAAAAACCAGTTTAAAAAAATGGGTGATTTTTGTTTTGATAAAAGACACGTGTCAGATTTTTTGCAAAAGTAAAATAAAAAAACCACCAAAAGTTGGTGGTTATGTAAAGATTGTATAAACGTTATTATTGTTTGATCACTTTTTCTGTGGTAGATGTTCCGTCTGCGAAGTCTACTTTTAACAGGTAAGTTCCCTTTGGAAGTGAGGAAATATCTAATCTTTCCGAAGTATTGGTAAGCAGAGATTTTCCACTTGCATCAAATACAGTGGCAGATTTGATTTTTTTGTCTGTTTTTATATTGATTTCTCCTTTTGTTGGATTTGGATAAATATCAGTAATTTCTTTTACTTTAGCATTTGTTTCCTGAGTAGATAGTGTAGCGCTTGATAAAACCTGTACATCGTCTATTGAAAGACTGTCTGCGTCATTGGCTACGTAATGGAACCTGAATTTAACATTAGCCTGCCCTGCGTATGGAGTTAAGCTAACTGTGATATCCAGTGTTTCATAATCTGTATAAACACCATAGTTTTCTTCAACCCATACCTGATTCCATGTGGTACCTCCGTCTGTGGATATCTCTACTTTTAAATCTCCGTTAGGATTAGGATCAACCATGTATTCATACCCTATTTTAGCCTTAAATTTTAGTACAGGATTAGTAGTTCCTACCAGACTAAAAGAAGGGCTTGTTAAATGTGCGTCCTGAGCCTCGGCAATCCATCCGATACCTGCAGATTTTCCACCTGTGATATTAAATGTAGCCTGTCCGGTTGCATTAAATATGATTGTAGTAAATCCCCAAGGTCTTGATGCTACGTTTGTCCCTGTTGTCCATCCTGTTGGAGGAAATATCGTACCCTGAAAAGTCTCTGAGAGAATCTGTGCATTCCCAAATATAAAAGAGACTAAGAAGATGAATAGTAATTTTGTTTTCATTTGGTTTACGTTTAAAGTTGATAGTAAAAATAATAAAAAAATGAAAATAATTACTTGTTTTTAATATTTTATGAAAATTTGTCAACTACGAACTGCATGAAAGCGTAGAGCATCCTGCAATATCGTCGAACCCCGAAGGTCTTTTAACAGAGAATTCCGGATATATTTCCTGGTACGGATTTTCAAGGGCTTCTGTAAGCTTTTTCAGCATTTCTTTTTTGCCATTACCGATCTCTTCAATGCATTCGTAAAGAAGATAATTCCGGAGGATAAATTTGGGGTTTGTTTTTTCCATCATGGCTAAAGAAGCTTCTCTTGAAATTGAGTTTAAGGCTAATCTTGCTTCATAATTCTTCATGAAATTAGTCAGTTTTGCCAGCTTTTCTTCATTCAGAATACTATATGACACCGCTTTAAAATGCTCTGATATGTTAGTATCCTGAGTTAGTTTTGCAAGTTGATTGAAAAATAAGGTGTAATCCAGCTGGAGTTCCTGCATCAATCCCTGCCAGCGGGTGAAAAATTCTTCGTCATCTTTTCGAAGCTGGTCAAACCCGAATTTTTTGCAAAGCATTTGATCATGAGCTTCCCAGAAATACGTTCCGAAATTATTTAAAGTATCCTCTAAAAATTTTTCATCTTTGATTAACGGATGAAGAGCATTGGCAAGCTGCCAAAGATTCCACTGGGCGATCTGGCCCTGCTTTCCGAATGCATATCTCCTTCCCGGAAGGTCTGTTGTGTTGGGAGTGAAATTCAGATCATATTCATCCATCATAGAATAAGGACCGTAATCGATAGTTAATCCCAGAACTGACATATTATCTGTATTCATAACGCCATGTACAAAGCCTACTCTGAACCATTCAACTACTAAGTTAGCGGTCCGGGTACAGATGTTTTCAAAGAATTCTTTGTATTTCTTACTGTCCGCAGATGTAATTTCCGGGAAATAGTTTTCTATGGTAAAATCGGCAAGCTCCTGAAGAGTATTGTATTCTCTTTGGGCAGACATCAGCTCGAAATGTCCGAAACGTAAAAAGCTCTCAGCAGTTCTGATAACCACCGCACCTTTTTCTAACTTTGGATTTCCGTTGTACATGATATCGCGCATTACATCTTCACCGGTAAAGGCCAGGCTAAGTGCTCTTGCTGTAGGTACTCCTAAGTGATGCATGGCCTCACTCATCAGGTATTCGCGTACAGAAGATCTCAATACGGCTCTTCCGTCAGCATGCCTGGAGTAAGGGGTTGCTCCGGCTCCTTTCCATTGTATTTCCGTCTTTTTTCCAGCTTCATTGGTTATTTCACCAGCAAGGATGGCCCTTCCATCTCCAAGCTGTCCCGCCCAGTTTCCGAACTGATGTCCCGCATAGGCTGTGGCATAGGTTTGAACGTTTTCCGGAAGGCTATTTCCAACCAGAAAGCCGAGATCTTTATCTTCAAATTTTCCTAATCCTATTTCTTCTGATAATGGTTCATTATAGGCAATCAGTGCAGGTTTATCAAAGCCGGCAGGCTTGATCGTGGCAAACAAAACCTTCGGAGTATTTCTCTGCATAGGGTTGTTGGAAAAATCACCGGGGAAAATCTCAATAAATGGCTGTCTGATACGTTCGATATTCATCCTTCAAAGGTATAAATTATAAAAGAAAAGACCTTCCAAATTATTGAAAGGTCTTGTGTATTTCTAAAAGAGAATTTATTTATTGAAATCTACTTCATCATTGGAATGAAGATTTTCATTGATATTGTCCTCTTTCTTTTCTGTTGGTTTTTTAGGAGTTGGATCTGCCGGTCTTGGATTTTTGATCTCATCGATCGTCTGAAGACTTCCATCGTCTCCATATCCTCCGCTTAGTCCTTTAAGATTTGAGCATCCGTCTTTCCAGTCTGAAGGCTTGACAAACTTATCATCAGGAGTAACACCTAAGCTCTTATCAGCCCATACTTTCTTCATGAAAATAGCCCAGATAGGTAATGCCATTCTAGCACCCTGACCTTCCCCTGTTCCAAAGAAGTGGGTTGCTCTGTCTTCCCATCCAACCCATGCTCCGGTTGCCAGTTTTGGTGTGATTCCCATAAACCATCCATCGGAGTTGTTCTGAGTGGTTCCTGTTTTAGCGGCAATTTCTACTGCTTTTGAGATTCCTCTTCTTCCTAACTCTCCGGAAGCCGTTCCGTATTGTGCAACACCTTTCATCAGTTCGATCATGGTGTATGCATACATTGGATTCATTACTTCTTTCGGTTCTACATTGACTTCTTTGATTACTCTACCGTTGGCATCTTCAATTCTCCAGATCATTTCCGGCTTATTGTAATTACCATAGTTGGCAAAAGTACTGTAAGCACCCAGCATTTCGTAAATTGTAATGTCTGATGAACCTAAAGCGATGGTATTGTTTCTTGGAATATCTTCTGTTACTCCCAGATCTCTTGCAGTCTGGATTACAGCATCCACTCCTGTCATTTCAATAAGTCTTGCCGCAACAGGGTTTTGGGAGTGTGCCAATGCATCTTTCAGCGTAAGCATTCCGCCTCTTCCCGGTACATGCCATCCGTTATGATCATAAGTTCCGTTAGAAACAGCCGAACACGGCGTCATTCCCAGTTTCATAATAGCGGTGGCATATACGAAAGGTTTGAATGTAGATCCTACCTGTCTCTTACCCTGCTTGATGTGGTCATACTGGAAGTGCTGCCAGTCTATACCTCCTACCCAGGCTTTTATTTCTCCGGTTCCCGGAACCATAGACATTAAACCTGCCTGTGCAATCTGTTTGTGGTATCTGATAGAGTCCCATGGAGACATTTCCACTTCTTCTTCTCCGCTCCATGTGAATCGTGAAGTTTTGATAGGTTTTTTGAATTCCATCATGATAGAATCTTCAGGCATTCCGTCAGCTTTCAACAGCTTATAACGGCCGGTTCTTTTCATAGCCTGCACCATCACGTCTTTGATTTGTTTATCATTCAGATAATAAAAAGGTCTGTTCTTTCTACCTCTCTGTTCTGCATCAAATCTCTTCTGAAGATCAGTTAAGTGTTCCCTGATTGACTCTTCTGCATATTTCTGCATTTTAGAATCAAGGGTAACGTATATTTTTAAACCGTCCTTATAAAGGTTTAGCTTTTTACCGGTTTCTTTTTCATGAGCTTCAAGATACTTATCAATCTCTTTTCTCAGATAGAATTTGTAATAAGCAGAATATCCGTCTGTGATACTTTTGATAGGATGGAAATCCACTTCTATCGGGGTATTGGCTGCTTTTTCATAGGTTGCAGCATCAATATATCCGGTTTTCTGCATCTGGTCCAATACTACATTCCTTCTTTCTTTAGCCTTTTCAGGATATCTGTAAGGATTATTTTTTCTTGGGTTTTCAAGCATCGCTACAAAGGTGGCGGCTTCAGGTAATGTAAGCTCGGAAGTCTTCTTGTTAAAGTACACTCTGGAAGCCATCTCAATCCCATTGGCATTGAAAAGGAAATCGAACTTATTAAAATAAAGAGTGATGATCTCTTCTTTGGTATATCTTTTTTCAAGACTTACTGCTACAACCCATTCTTTCAGTTTCTGGAATGCTCTCTGAACCTTGTTCTGAGAAGCGTTTCCTGTGAAAAGAAGTTTTGCCAGCTGTTGAGTGATGGTAGAACCTCCACCACGTCCGCCCCCATAAGCTACGGCTCTGGCAACAGAATATAAGTCGATTCCCGAGTGTTCTTTGAAACGTTCATCTTCTTTAGCCTGCAGGGCATAAATAAGATAAGGAGGAAGATCCTTGTAAACGATGGGCTGGGTTTTTTCTTTTTCGAATTTACCCAAGGTTACTCCGTCTGAAGAAATGATCTCAGAAGCAACAAAGATATCCGGGTTTTCAAGTTCTTTTACATCAGGCATTTCCCCAAGAAATCCTTGAGAAACCGAAAAGAAAAGTCCTGAAATTCCCAGAACTACTGCAACAAGTCCGATCCAAATGAACGAGACCCATTTTCTCCAGGAGGTATCTTTCTTTTTCTTGGGAGGGAGAGGAAATGTTTTCCCCTTATTTCCTGCATTTTTTTTGTTTTCTTCCATTTATCGTTACGGTTTAGCCGTTTCTATTTTTACCCCAATATCCTCAATTCCCGGAAGGTTATCATTTCTCATCGCCTGGGTAAGACCGATTTCATATTTTCCTTTTCCCGGAAATTTGTAATTTAATTTATACTGAAACAAAGTTTCCTTCGTATCACCAAACCCTGTACCAAGCCATTCTCCATTTGGTTTTGCCAGTACATAATTCAGGGTGTCTGTTTCCTTTTTTTTGTTCTGGAGATTGGTGAAATTCACTATAAACCTTATATTGCTGTAAGGATAATTATTGTTGTTTCTTACGACAAATATAATATTTTTAGGATTCTGCGGATCTGAAATTTCAAGATTAAATTTTTGCTCACTTTTCTTATTCCACTTGTTGTCAACGGAGTTCATGATGACGTCTCCTCCTGAGGAAGAGTTGCAGCTAAAGAAAAGGATAAGTGAAAGTAATCCTAAAGTTTTACGCATTATTATCTTTTTTTGGAGGATATTTCTTTTTGAATTTCTTCTTGTTTGGGTTGTTCTGTGGCTTTTTATCGGCATCAGAATTATTTACTGCTTTTTCCACAGGTGCTTTCTGCTGTGGATGTTGCTTTTGTGGTTTGGTCTGATTTGCAGAATGAGCATTTGGGTTTTCGGTTTTTTCAGATCTTTCCGGTCTTTCCTGTTTCTCCGGTCTGCTTCTTTTTTGTCCCTGTCCCTGTCCTTGTGGGCTGTTATTTTGCTTGTTCTGATTGTTTCGGTTCCTGTTTCCTCTGTTTTTCTTCTCAAAACGATCCACATTGTTTTCCTGGATCAAATCAATAGTGTGGACAGAAGTTTCAGGCTGTTTAAGATCTTCGAGAGGAAGTGTTTTCTCTCCTTTTCTGTTCTTTGCAATCAGCTTTTTAACAAGATCAATATCAAAATCATACCATGCCATAGAGCTATCTACATAGGCAAACCACATTTTCTTTTTGAAAACATCAATTTTGATACAGAATGCTTTTCCTTTTTCTGTTTCCAAAGTCGTAGAAGAAGAAGGGAAATTGCTTAAAGCATCCAGATAGCTGTCCAGCTCATAATTAAGGCAGCATTTAAGCTTACCACACTGTCCTGCCAGTTTCTGAGGGTTGATACTCAGCTGCTGATATCTTGCAACGTTTGTATTTACAGACCTGAAATCTGTAAGCCATGTAGAACAGCAAAGCTCGCGTCCGCAAGATCCGATTCCGCCTACTTTTGCTGCCTCCTGTCTGAAACCGATTTGTTTCATATCGATCTTGGTACGGAAAGCGCCGGCATAATCTTTGATTAATTGCCTGAAATCTATACGGTTATCAGCGGTGTAATAAAACGTGATTTTTGAAGAGTCACCCTGGTATTCCACATCGGTAACTTTCATTTCAAGCCCTAATCTCTGTGCTATTTTTCTTGCTTCAAGTTTTACACTCTCTTCTTTTTTTCTTGCTTCCTGCCATACCTCAAGATCTTTTTGGTTGGCCTGTCTGTATATTTTAAGTGCCAATTCTTCAGAAAACTTTTTCTTTTTCATCTGAATTTTTACTAATTCTCCCGTAAGGCTTACAACGCCTACATCGTGTCCCGGACTTGATTCTACTGTAACTACGCTGCCAATATGTAAAGGAATATTATTTACATTTTTATAAAACGATTTTCTGTCATTTTTAAACCTAACTTCTACAAAATCACACCTGTTTGGTGCCGGATTGTTGATGTTAGAAAGCCAGTCAAAAACACTTAATTTATAACTATTCCCGCAGGTATTTACATTTTCACAGCCATTTGCGGTTTTTTTAGGGCCGCAAGAATGTGCAGAATCGCCGGATGTTTTACATCCACAACTCATATTACTATTATTTATTAATCTGCAAATTTATGTATTTTTATCTTTATGCCATTCTAAAATACTTAAATAACCTGGATTCGAGATAAAACATTTCTGTATTTCGAAGAAGAATGAACGCTTGAGGCTGGATAAAGCCCGAAATAAGGGGATAAAAGAATGTGCATTTTTTTATTTAACATTTATTACCATTTTACTCTTCTGTTCTGTTTTTTGGGTGCGCGACAGCTTAATATTAAACAATTGTTTGAAATTAAACAGTAAAACAAATGTTTATGTTAAATGTTTTTAACCCTTTAATAATGATTGTTTTTCCTTTATTTCTTTCAAGGTATTATTTTAAACATAGTTTTCTTTTAAGATATTGTTTAAAATATTAGCAAATATTAACAGGCGTATTCAAAATAATTTTATATTTGGCTTATATAATAATAGTCTATGAAAAAAATATTAGTATCAACTGCTTTATTGGCGGGAGTTCTATCTTACGCAGGAGGCTTCAGAGTTTCCCTGCAAGGGGTAAAACAATTGGCAATGGCGCATACTAGTGCTCATGCCGAAGACGCGAGTGTGACATTCTTTAACCCGGCGGGTATGTCATTCATCCCTTCCAAACTGAGTGTAGTGGCAGGAGGGTTTGCTGCAAGTAACAAGGTTACTTTTCAAAACTTCAATACTTTGCAAAGTACAGAAACAGATAACCCTGTAGGAACTCCGTTCTATGCTGCGATTACTTATAGACCAATAGAGAAGCTTACCGTGGGTCTTAGTGTAACAACACCTTTTGGAAGTACAATCAAATGGCCTGAAAACTGGGAAGGTAAAGAAATGGTTCAGAAATTAGAACTGAAAAGTTTCTACTTCCAGCCTATGATCTCTGTGAAGTTAGCTCCTTGGGTATCTTTTGGTGCCAGCTATATTTATGCAAAAGGAGTTGTAGACTGGGATAAAGCGGTAACACAATTTGGAGGACAGGTTAATATCAATGATAAAAAAGCAAGCGGACACGGATATGGTTTCGGTTTCTATTTCAGACCTGATCCGAAATTAGACGTAAGTATTGCTTACCGTTCAGCAATAGATATGAAAGCTAAAAACGGGACTGCTACATTCCAGTTCCCATCTCAATCTATTTACAACCAGCTGAAGCTGAATGCTGCCGGACAGGACGGATTTTCAGCAACACTTCCATTGGTTGAAGAATATACAATCGGTTTAACTTATAAAGTGACGCCAAAATGGCAGGTTTCTGCAGATTTTAACTATCATGGATGGGAAAGATACAGCAAACTTACTTTAGATTTCGACAACGCCCCTATTGGAAATAATCCGTCAGATCCAACTGTTCTTACAAATCCTAAGAACTTCAGAAACTCTAAAACATTCAGACTGGGAACTCAATATGCGTTTACCAATATGATCTACGGGCGCTTAGGAGCTTATTATGATGAAGCACCTTATACTACTGACAATTTTATTCCGGAAACACCTTCGTATGATACGTATGTGGTAACAGGAGGGATAGGCTTTAAGCTGAAACAATTCGGAATTGATATCGCCGGAGGATATGCAATGCCTCAATACAGAAATGTAAATAATGCTAATTTAGGTTTCTATGGACAGTCTAAAGCAACAGCATTCTACTTAGGGTTAGGTTTATCTTATAATCCATTTTAATTTTAGAAGACTATGAAAAAAATTATAATATCGACAATTGCAGTTTCTGCACTTCTTTTTACAGTAACAAGCTGTAATACGGATTTCGATACGGATGTGAAAGATATTCCGGTAACAAAAGGAGAAGCAGATTTTTCAAAATATATATCATTAGGAAACTCGCTTACTTCGGGTTATCGTGATGGCGCCCTGTACAGCAGCGGCCAGAATGAATCTTATCCAAGCATGATTGCTGCGCAGATGAAGCTTGCGGGTGGAGGAGACTTTAAACAGCCATTGATGCCTAATGATGTAGGCGGATTTAACAATCTTCCGGGATTTCCTGGAAAGTTAACCCTTCAGGTGGTTAATGGGTCTTTGTCTCCGGTACCAAGCGCTCCTGCTGCTGCATTAGATGTATTGTCTGGCGGTGGTTCTTATAATAATATGGGGGTTCCGGGTGCGAAATCATTCCACTTGGTGGCTCCTGGCTATGGTAGTCAGGCAGGTCTTGCAACCGGCACGGCTAATCCCTATTTTGTAAGATTCGCTTCTTCTGCTACAACAAGTGTGCTGGCTGATGCCATGGCTCAGAAAGCGACATTCTTCTCTCTTTGGATAGGAAATAATGATGTATTATCCTATGCTACCAACGGAGGAACAAACTCCCAGACAATAGGAGGGGTTACAACGTATACTGCTGCCACGGTTCAGACAGGAAATACAAACCCGACAACTTATAAATCGAATGATATCTCCGATCCTGCACTTGTTGCCGGATCTATTAAAGCGGTTTTAGACGGTCTTAAAAGTGTAGGAACAACAAAAGGTGTTATTGCTAACATTCCTTCAGTTACTTCCGTACCTTTTTTTACAACAGTTCCGTATAATCCTTTGACACCTGCTGTTTTGGGTTCAAACTTGACAACTCTTAACACAAGCCTGTATGGTCCTTTGAAGCAGGCGCTTACTGCTTTTGGAGCTGGAGATAGAATTAATTTACTATCTGCAACCGGTCCAAACCCTGTTTTAATTAAAGATGTTGCTCTGACGGATTTATCAGCTCAGCTTACCGTTGCTTTAACTCCATCTCTGGGCGCACTTACGGCAGCTGCTTTTGGTCAGATCTTCGGACAGGCAAGACAGGCAACAGCAGATGATTATATTTTGCTTACGACTAGTTCTGTGATTGGAAGTACTGCAGCAGGAGCTCCGGCTCCGGTAAATGTGTATGGAATTTCTTATCCATTGCAAAACCAGCATGTGCTGACAAAAACAGAGGCCGGCTATGTGAAAACTGCAACAACGGCGTATAATGCTTCTATAAAAGGGCTTGCTGATTCCTATGGACTTGCGTTTGTAGATGCAAACAGTAAAATGGTTGAACTGAATGCGCAGTCAGGAATTTTATTTAACGGAGTAAGATATACTGCGAAATTTGTTACAGGAGGAGCTTTCTCTTTAGATGGAGTTCACCTTACAGGACGCGGATATGGTATTGTTGCCAATGAATTTATTAAGGCGATTAATGCTAAATACAAGTCTACACTTCCACAGGTAGATCCGAACAAATATTCAGGAGTTAAGTTCCCTTAATAATTGATAAAATAAAAACTTAGAAACCACAGGAGTAAATCTTGTGGTTTTTTTTTAAATTTGCAAAATCTTTTAAAAAGTAAAAATGGCCGATCAGTTAAGTTATCTATTTTGTACAAGAACCAGCAGGGACTTGGCAGAGAAAATTGCCCAGAGTTATGGGAAAGAATTAGGAAAAATCAACTTTCAGGAGTTCAGCGATGGCGAATTTGAGCCTGTTTTGGATGAATCTGTAAGAGGAGGAAGAGTTTTCCTGATTGGATCTACATTCCCTCCTGCAGACAATCTTTTAGAGCTTCTTCTAATGATTGATGCAGCAAAAAGAGCTTCTGCAAAGAGCATTACCGTAGTAATTCCTTACTTCGGACTTGCCAGACAGGACAGAAAAGACAAACCAAGAGCGCCGATCGGTGCAAAACTCGTTGCTAACCTTCTTACTGCAGCAGGGGCAACAAGAATCATGACTATGGATCTTCACGCAGATCAGATTCAGGGGTTCTTCGAAATTCCGGTAGATCATCTGTATGCTTCTACTGTTTTCGTAGACCATATCAGATCTCTGAACCTTGATAACCTTACCATTGCTTCCCCGGATATGGGAGGTGCAAAAAGAGCGAAAAACTATGCGGGCCATCTGGGTGCCGAAGTAGTAATTGCTTATAAGGAAAGAAAAAAGGCAAATGTTGTAGAAGAAATGTTCCTTATCGGTGACGTTACAGGTAAGAACGTTATCCTTATTGATGATATGATTGATACTGCAGGCACGCTTTGTAAGGCCGCAGATATCTTGATTGAAAAAGGAGCAAAAACAGTAAGAGCTATGGCTACTCACGGAGTGCTTTCAGGTAAGGCTTACGAGAATATTGAGAACTCAAAACTGTTGGAAGTTATTGTAACTGACTCAATTCCTGTTAAAAATAATTTGTCATCTAAAATAAAAGTGCTATCTTGCGCCCCATTATTTGCAGACGTTATGACGATGGTTCATGAACATAAATCAATTAGCAGTAAGTTTATTATTTAATTGATTTTAAGTAATTTGCAAATTAAAATCAGAACAATTTTTTAAAATTTTTATAAATGAAATCTATTACAATTCAAGGTACAAAAAGAGAAAGCGTGGGCAAAAAGTCTACAAAAGCTTTACGTGATGCTGAATTAGTTCCTTGTGTTGTTTATGGAGGTGAAGCACCTTTGAACTTCTCTGCTGAAGAGAGAGCTTTCAAAGGATTAGTATACACTCCTGAAGCACACACGGTATCTATTGAGGTTGACGGAAAAACAATTCCAGCTGTTCTTCAGGATATTCAGTTCCACCCGATCACTGACAAAATTCTTCACATCGACTTCTATCAGTTATCTGACGATAAGCCAGTTATCATGGAGGTTCCTGTAAGAATTATCGGACGTTCAAAAGGTGTTGTTGCTGGTGGTGTTTTACGTCAGTCTTTCAGAAAACTAAAAGTAAAAGCTATCCCTGCTAACCTACCTGACGAAATCGTTGTAGATGTTACTCCATTAAGAATTGGTAACAAACTTTACATCGGTGGGATCAAAGCAGAAGGTTACTCTTTCATGCACCCGGACAATGCAGTAGTAGTTGCTGTTAAGATGTCTAGAAATGCAATGAAAGGTGGTGCAGCTGCAATGGATGATGAAGATGAAGAGGAAGCAGAAGAAGTTGCAACTCAGTCTCCTGATGTTCCAACAACAGAAGAAAAGTCTGCAGAATAAGAATTGCTTATTTAAACAATATAAGACCCGTCAATTTTTGGCGGGTCTTTTATTTTAGTCAAAAAGAATGTGCTGATGAGTAAGCTTGCCACTTTATATTCCTTTAGTATTATCTTTATAGCTTTCTTTGTTATACATCATTGAATATTTCTATCAGCTGAACAATATCAGCAGCTAACCTCGTACCTCCTTTCGAAAAAAAAGCCGTAAATTTGAAGGGTTCTAAATAAGGACGGTTTAATTTAAAAAATAAATAAATGTTTGACATTCAGGAAATAAGAAGCCAGTTTTCTATATTGGACAGAGAAGTGAACGGTAAGCCCCTGGTTTATCTGGATAATGCAGCTACATCCCAAAAGCCAAATTCGGTTTTGGAGGCCTGTCATACATATTATACCGAACTTAATGCAAATGTTCACAGAGGAATTCATACGCTGAGCCAGCTGGCAACGGAAGAAATGGAGCTTTCAAGAAGGAAAATCCAGAAATTCATTAATGCTGAACATGATTTTGAGGTCATCTTTACAAAAGGAACAACAGAATGTCTAAACCTCATCGCTTATATTTTAACACAGAAACTGAAGAAAGATGATGAGATCATTATTTCATATCTGGAGCACCATTCCAATATTGTTCCATGGCAGATGCTCTGTGAAAGAACCGGTGCAAAACTTCGTGTGATTCCTATTGATGAAAACGGAATTCTTCAGATGGATCATTTTGACCGGTTTTTAAGTGAAAAGACAAAGGTTGTTTCTGTAAACCAGGTCTCTAATGCATTAGGAATTGTGAATCCTATTGAAGAAATTATTGCAAAAACAAGAAAAAATACGGATGCATATATCGTTATAGACGGGGCTCAGTCTGCGCCGCATTTCAAGATTGATGTTCAGAAACTTGATTGTGATTTCTTTGTGTTTTCAGGCCATAAAATGTATGCTCCGATGGGAACGGGTATTTTATATGGGAAACGTAAAATATTAGAAGCTTTGCCACCATTCCATGGAGGAGGAGAGATGATTGCAACATGTTCTTTCGAAGGAACTACTTATGCAGGTCTACCATTCAAATATGAAGCAGGGACCCCCAATGTAGGTGGAAATATTGCTTTAGGTGCTGCTGTTGACTTTATGAACAGAATAGGGCATACCCATATTCAGAATCATGAAAATGCATTATTAGAATATGCTCAAAAACAGCTTTTGGAAATAGAAGGTCTTAAGATCTATGGTGAAAAAGCTAAGAGAACAGGTGTTGTTTCGTTTAACCTGGAAGGAGTGGGGATTGCCTCTGATGTAGGGATGATCCTTGATAAGATGGGAATTGCTGTAAGAACAGGGCATCACTGTACACAGCCCATTATGAACTTCTTTAATATTGCAGGAACAGTAAGAGCAAGTTTTGCGGTTTATAATACTTTTGAGGAAATTGATATTCTCGTAGAAGGGGTTAAGAAAGCACAAAGAATGTTGAGTTAATCAATATCTTATTATATAAGTTAAAAGCAGCCAAATGGCTGCTTTTTTATTAGTCCATTGGTACACAATAACATCGGCCATCAATAATGACCTGATAATATCCGATTGCACACTCAAGGCAGATTTCTCCTCCTGCCATAATGCTTTTCATTTTTTCTTTGTTTAGTTTTTTCATGTGATACCTTTTTGGTTAGATATAAATGTATAAATAATAGATGAAATTTAGATATTTCTTAAAAATTATGTAATGCATTGATTTTATGTATAATTATATTTTGTAAAATATTATTTATTAATTTTATATAAACATCAAATAATATATTATGAAAAAATTATTTATTTTATTTTTATCCATTTGTGGAGTATGTGACGCACAGGTTTTTTCTGAAAACTTCAACGGTAATGCCCTGCCGACCGGATGGACGGTAGAAAATCCGGATACTGCTTATAACTGGAACGTGGGTGCACAGAATGGTTTTGCAAGCTTTCCCGATGGGGCGGCTTTTTTTGATGACGACGACGCAGGCCCGACAGGAGTTAATACGAATGCCAGGCTGACTTCTCCCGTGATTAATCTTACCGGAGCCTCAAGTCCAAAACTTTCGTTTAATTATGCTAATATGATTTATGATCTTGACTCTACTTTAAAAGTGGAGGTGTTTAACGGAACTTCGTGGATTCAGGTTTTTACCGTTTCAGGTGAAGCAGGAGTATGGGATCTTGATTTTAATACCTTTTCGTACATAATAACTTCCTATGCCCAGGCAGCAAATATAGATTTGACGCCCTACGCCAATGCGGCTTTTAAACTAAGATTTGTTTATGACGATGCCGGAGACTATTCCTATGGGGTTGTAGTAGATAATGTGAAAATTACCAGTGGCGTTTTGGCAGCTTCAGAAGCTTTGCATTCAGATGATGTAAAAATATACCCGAATCCGGTAAAAGATAATGTTCATATTACATTAGCCTCTCAAAATAGGATTGAAAAAATCAGTATTACTGACATGTCCGGAAAACTAATAAAAACATTTAATAAAGAGTCTGATGTATATGATTTATCAGATATTCCTAAAGGTGCTTATGTTCTTATGATCACTACTAATAAAGAAGTTCTCAAGAAGAAGGTTCTCAAGAAATAAGCTGACAACCAGGCAGCAAACTTAATCACACAAAAAACCTTATAGAATATCCTATAAGGTTTTTTTATATTTTCAAAAGAAATAATCTTATAAATTCGGTTTCCAGTCAACCACCGCTCTGATGAATGCTTCAGCATTTTCAACAGGCACATTCGGTAGAATTCCGTGCCCTAAATTAGCAATATATCTGTCTTTTCCGAAACGGTTGATCATTTCATTCACCATTTTCTTAATCGTTTCAGGCGTTGAATGAAGTCTTGCAGGATCAAAATTCCCCTGCAGGGTCATCGTATGATTCGTCAGTGTTCTTGCAAATTCCGGCTTAATAGTCCAGTCAACACCAAGAGCAGAAGCTTTAGACATGGTCATGTCTTCCAGGGCAAACCAGCATCCCTTTCCGAATACCACCACATGAGTAAGCGGGCTTAATGCCTCAACGATCTGATTGATGTACTGCCAAGAGAATTCCTGATAATCTGTAGGAGAAAGCATTCCTCCCCATGAATCAAAAACCTGTACTGCAGAAACTCCTTTCTCTACTTTTCTCTTTAAATAAGCGATGGTAGTATCTGTAATCTTTTGCAGCAATAGATGTGCTGCTTCAGGCTGTTGGAAACAGAACGATTTTGCGATATCAAATGTCTTACTTCCTTTTCCTTCCACACAGTAGCAAAGAATTGTCCATGGAGAACCCGCAAAACCGATCAATGGAATGTCATTGTCCAGTTTCTGAAGAGTAAGCTCAATAGCATCAAAAACGTAACCTAAAGTATCATTCACATCCGGAGTTTCAATATTCTGAACCTGTTCCATTGTTCTGATAGGGGTATCTAACCAGGGCCCCACAGATTCCTTCATTTTGAAATCAATCCCCATTGCCTGTGGAACTACCAGGATATCAGAAAACAGAATCGCTGCATCCAAAGGAAATCTACGGATAGGCTGCAGCGTGATCTCAGCTGCAAGCTCAGGGGTCTGACATCTTGTAAAGAAATCATATTGATCTCTTAAGGCAATGAATTCCGGCAGATATCTTCCAGCCTGCCTCATCATCCAGACAGGAGGTCTTTCAACGGTTTCTCCGCGAAGTGCTTTTAAATATAGGTCGTTTTTAATCATAATCTATTTAAACTAATATTACCGGCAGTATTCCGGTAACAGATATTCTAAATTCTACTTCTGATTTCTTTTCTTATCAGCTCAAAGATTGAACTTAGGGTATTTTCCCCAGAAGTGAAAATTTTTTCCTGCGTATAATTTTTTAATTCGCCGGAAGTGGTTTCGCCAATTGAAAAAAGCTTCATCCCTTCCAGAGAATTTCGCCTTGCAAAACTACGAACTCCACTCGGACTAAAAAATACTGCAGCATGATATTTTTCAGTTATTACAGGATTGATTTCCTCAGTATTATAAATCGTAACTTTTTTGTACTTAATGTTTTGAAGCGGAAGGTCATTGTCCAGAACATTGATGGCAAGATTGCCGCAGAAATGAAGAAACTGTTCATGCTGGCATTTTCCAATAATGAACCTGGAAAGCGTTTCAGCATTTTTCAACACCTTAAATGTGCCAAAGCCATGCTTTCTTAATTCTCTTTTTGTCTTTTCACCAACACAATAGATCTTGTTGTAGTTTTTTGCAGTGAAATCCTCATTGGGCTTAAATCTGTTTTTAAAAAAAGACATCACTCCGTTGACACTGGTGAAAATCAGAGAATAGTTTTTCAGGTCGAAAGGACTGATTATGATAGGGCTGGTCTTAATTACCTCAACACAATCAACCAGGATATCCCCTCCTAATTCTTTGGGTATAATAGCTTGGTCTATATTTTTGGTAAATAAGATTTTCATGTCTGTAAAATTAAGAAGATGAAAAGGACGGTTAAAGAAATTTACAGTCTGAAGTATTAGATCTGGCTTTTGATTTCTGCCATTAATTCTTTTCCTCCGTTTTCAAGAACAACTTTTGCAAACTTTTCTCCAAAATTTTCTGTTGGAGTATACACAAAGTTTTCATCCACAGCAATGCAGTTTTTCCCATTCAGAGAACAAAGTGCTGCTTTGAAGCGGATCTGGTCGCCGATGATTTCTGCAAATGCTCCGATAGGCGCAGTACAGCCTCCTTCTAAAGTGCTCAGGAAATTTCTTTCGATTTCTACACAGATCTGAGTCTGGTTATGATTAATCTGGCGTACAATTTCGTTGATCTCCGGTTTGCCGGTATGTCCTGCCACAGAAATTACACCCTGAGATGGAGCGCAAATCATTAATGGAAGCATTTCATAATCGATTTCCATTTTCATTCTTTTGATTCCGGCCAAAGATAAAATGGTTGCGTCAAAATCTCCGTCTTCCAGTTTTTGAAGTCGCGTTTGAATATTTCCTCGGATATCCGAAAAATCAGTAGTCGGATAATTTCTCAGCCAGAAAGCTCTTCTTCTCAAACTGCTGGTGGCAAGTTTAAGCTCATGGAACTCTTTATTCCTTGCAGATTCTTTTCTGATCAGGATGTCCTGTGGATAATCTCTTTCCAGGTAAGCAATCATCTCAATATTTTGAGGCAATTGAGTAGGAACGTCTTTTAAAGAATGAACGGCAATATCAATTTCGTCATTCAATAAGGCGATATCAAGGTCTCTTGTGAAAACCCCGGTAATTCCTAAAGAATAAAGTGGCTGGTTAAGGTTCTTATCGCCGGAAGAAACGATAGGAACAATTTCCGTTAAATAATTGTTGTTCTGAAGGTGCCTCGCAACCTCTCTAGCCTGCCAAAGTGCAAGTGCGGAATTTCTCGTTCCGATTCTAATGCTTTTCATTGAATTCGTTGTTTGGTTGTTCAACTAATATTTCGTGCATTAATTTACTAATTTCTTCGGCTTTTAAAGGATTGTCGATGATATATTTTGCAAAACGGTTGGTGATTTTCTGGATCATTTTGTCAGAAAGTTCCATGTCCGTGATGTTTATGTATTTATTTTTTTTGTAAAAATTATGCATTTCATTGCGTTCCATATTTTTTAAAACCGCTTTGAAATGATGAATATTGGGTGCCAGCTTTCTCTTTTTTTCCCATTCAAGAAAGTCTTTCATCAGTTCCTTAATAATTTTTTCAGCTTTTGGGATTTCTTTTTCGCGCTGCTGAATTGTTTCCTGGATCTGTTTTGAGAGCTCGTCTACATCAATCAATGTTACATTTTTGTTTTCAGTAACATTCTTTTCAACGTTATGGGGAATAGAAAGATCAATGACCAGCGTTTCTTTTCCGTTCGGGAAATGCGACTGGTTGACAATAGGATGCTTCGCTCCTGTTGCTACAATAAGGATATCAGTATTTTTTAATTCCTGGTCAAAATCAGAATAATCAACGTGAGGAATATTATATTTCTGGGAAATCTTTTCAGCTTTCTCCTGAGTTCTGTTGGCAATTTTAATTTTCGGCTGATAGACATGTTTTACCAGGTTTTCAACCGTGTTCTGTCCAATTTCACCTACTCCCAAAAGAAGGATATTTTTTTCAGTGATCCTTTTCTGGCTGTTTAAAATATAATGAACTGCAGCATAAGAAACAGAAGCTGCGCCATTGGAAATACCGGTTTCATTTTTTATCCTTTTCGAAATCTGAATAGCTGCATTGATTGCTCTTTCCAGATAAGGATTTGAATTTTGTCTCTCTTTTTTGAAACGGCTGTATGCTTTTTTGATCTGTCCGATAATTTCAAAGTCTCCGATAATCTGACTTTCAAGACCGGCAGCAACTCTGAAAAGATGAATCAATGCTTCTTCTTTTGTAAGGATATTGGCAAATTGAAGAAAATCCGTAAGTTGTACCCCAATCGTTTTGCAGTACTCTTCAGCAACCAAAAGATAATTGGGAGACGTGGTGTAGATTTCAGTCCTGTTACAGGTAGAAACCACAAATGCATCCCCCAGGTCTTCCTGGTGGACCCTGGAAACGAAGTTTTTGATATTCTCATCAAAGAATGCAAACTTTCCTCTGGTTTCTACGTCGGCTTTCTCGTAGCTTATTGAAAGCACGGCAAAATTTGACGTTTGATGAATGTTGGAATACTGTAACATAAGCAGTCGCAAATTTACGATTTTTTTAATTAATCATTCTCTGATAGTGTATATGATAATTATCGTAAAAAACTATAAAAGTTAAGGGAAGCAAAGATCCACAAACGGTTTGTGAGGCAGAAAGACAGCATGATAAAATGTAAAACAGCTTCCTCTATCACTTGATGATGTTTTTGTCTTAAAACTCATGACTTTGCCGGCCTTTTTGTGCTTTCATGATTGCTCTTTTTTACCCTTTTAACATCCCATTAATTTTAGTTGAACTCAATGTCTGTAAATGTCTAAACTGAAAGTTAATAAAGAATTATAAATTTTAATAAAATTTTAACCAAATTAAGTTAGTGGGAAATTTCTTTAGTAGTGTTAAATTTATATCTTTGTAAACTTAAAATCAGAAGAAAAATATGAGTTTATTTGATATGTTTACGCAAGAAATTGCGATAGACCTGGGAACGGCTAATACCCTTATTATCCATAATAATAAAATTGTTATAGATCAACCGTCAATTGTCGCAATTGAACGTTCTACGGGTAAACCCATTGCTGTAGGGGAACAGGCTAAGCATATGCAAGGTAAAACTCACGAGGATATCAAGACCATCCGTCCTTTGAAAGATGGGGTTATTGCTGATTTCCACGCTTCTGAACATATGATTAAGGAATTTATCAAAAAAATTCCTGGGATCAAAGGTAAATTCATTCAGCCGGCATTACGAATTGTAATCTGTATCCCTTCTGGTATTACTGAAGTAGAAAAAAGAGCCGTAAGAGACTCTGCTCAGAAAGTAAACGCAAAAGAAGTAAGACTGATCTATGAGCCAATGGCAGCTGCAATTGGAGTTGGGATCGACGTACAGAAACCTGAAGGAAATATGATCATCGATATCGGTGGTGGTACTACGGAAATTGCTGTGGTAGCTTTGGGAGGTATTGTATGTGATAAGTCTGTAAAAATTGCCGGAGACGTATTTACCAATGATATTGCTTATTACTTAAGAACCCACCATAACCTTTATATCGGAGAGAGAACCGCTGAAAGAATTAAAATTGAAGTAGGTTCTGCAGTGGAAGATCTTGATGTAGATATCGAGGACATCCCGGTACAGGGTAGAGACCTTATTACAGGTAAGCCTAAAGAAATTATGGTTGGATACAAAGAGATCGCACGTGCATTAGACAAATCGATTATCAGAATCGAAGATGCTGTAATGGAAACACTTTCTCTTACCCCGCCGGAACTGGCTGCTGATATTTATAAGACAGGTATTTATCTTGCAGGAGGAGGCGCGTTATTAAGAGGTCTTGCGGACAGAATCCATAAAAAGACAGGTCTTCCTGTATTTGTTGCTGAAGATCCGTTAAGAGCTGTAGTTCGCGGAACAGGTATTGCGCTTAAGAATATGGATAAGTTCAATTTCTTAATTAAATAATTTTAACTTTTTACGACTTTATATCTGAATGGGATTTTTGCTGAGATTATTTTCGAAGAATACTCTTTTCGTCTTCTTTATATTCCTGCAAATTATTGCTCTGGTTTTGATATTCTCCAGAAATGCCATGCAGAAATCCTGGATTGCGGGGCAGACTGCTGCTTTCAATTCCTGGGTTTCCGGATATATTGATGAAGGAGTTTCTTATCTGAAGCTAAAACAGATCAACGAAGATCTTGTAGCTCAGAATAAAGCCCTTATGACTGAGCTTTATGGAAAAGACGGATCAAAAAATCCTGTTTTCAGGAGAGTTCATGATACCATTGGCGGGGGGCAGATCTATACTTTTGTTGATGGAGAAATTGTTTTCAACAGTATCAACAGAAGAAATAACTATTTTACAATCAACCGTGGCCGCAGAGACGGAGTCTTTCCTCAAATGGGAGTAATGGCGCCAAGAGGTATTGCGGGAATTGTGATTAATTCTACAGACAGTTATGCACTGGTGCAGTCCGTGTTAAGTGTAAACAAGATCAGAATTAATGCAGCACTCAAAAATTCAGGATATTTCGGTACTTTAACATGGAATGGAGACAACTCCAGGGTGATGCACCTTGCAGACATTCCAAAATATGTTGCACTAAAAGTAGGTGATACCGTTGTTACAGACGGTAAATCTGCAATTTTCCCTAAAGGAGTTACCATTGGTACTATTGCAGGATATTCTGTAGATAATAAAACCGGCTTCTGGGATATATCCGTTGAGCTGAGTGAAAAAATGGGTGCATTGAGTAAAGTGTATGTAGTGAAGAATCTTAAGAAAGCAGAAGTGCAGAAGATTCAGGATACTATGCAGGCTGTAATAAAAAAAGAAAATGATTAGCAGGACTTTATTTACCGATATATTGATCATGATTTTTCTTGTTGCATTACAGATATTTGTATTGAACAGGATTACGCTATTCGGGAAATATACTCCGGTATTATATCCCGTATTTGTCATGTTCTATCCGTTTTTCAGAAATAAATTTCAGTTCCTGGCATTGAGTTTTCTAATAGGGCTGGCTATTGACGGCTTTCTTTCTACATGGGGAATCAATGCATTTGCAACAACACTGATTGCATATTTCAGGACGTTGATTTTCAGGACCTCTACAGATACCTCTACGGATTTTTTCTCTTTTCAGTCCCTTCAATGGACGCAGTTTTTACTGTTTTTATTTTCAAGTATTTTCCTGCATCAGCTTTTAGTACAGTATATTGAGTTCTTTAAGTTTAGCAGGTTTTTTGAAATATTATTTAATGTGTTGGTGACAAGCGTAATTTCGTTTATCTTTATAGTCATCTACGCATTAATATTTAAAATCAAACAAAAAGTTTGAACACACGTTATTTAAAAATTTTTTCCATCCTTGTTGTCATCGCCCTTATTTTTGTGGCGAGGCTTGCTTATTTGCAGTTATTTACAGACCGCTATGCATTAAATGCAGCGAATACTTCCATCAAAACCGAATATGTCATTCCCCAGCGTGGAGTTATTTTTGATAGAAACGGTAAAATCATGGTAGGAAATCAGCCTGCTTATGAAATCTCTTTTACACAGGCTTTAATGCGGCCTGATTTTGATACATTGGGATTCTGTAGTCTGATGAAGATCTCCAAAGCTGATTTTATCAAAAGAATTGATGTTATTAAAAAGGAGAAGTATTATTCCAAGCTGACTCCAATGACATTTCTGAAGGATCTGAGCAGAGAAGATATTGCAAGAGTTCAGGAAATTATTTTTAAATATCCGGCTTTTACTATCGTACAAAGGCCTCAGCGTCAATATGAAGTTTCTACTTCAGGGAACCTTTTGGGATATACCAGTGAGGTCAATGAACGCGAAATAAAAAAAGATTCTGTATACTATTTACCGGGAGATTTCATTGGAAAAACGGGAGTTGAAAAATCTTACGAAAAAGAACTTCGTGGTGTAAAAGGAGTGAAATATATCCAAAAAGATATCAGACTCCGGAATATCGGTTCTTATAAAAACGGGGCTTTGGATAAAGATGTAGTTACGGGTAAGGATATTACATTAACTATTGATTATGACCTTCAGAGAACTGCTGAAGAAATGCTTGTGAACAAACACGGAGCAATTGTTGCTTTAGATCCTAATAACGGGGAAGTATTGGTTGCTGCAACCGGACCGGATATTGATCCGAATCTTTTCACCGGTCCTAATAAGTCAAAAAATTTATATGCCTTATCAAAAGATACGCTTTATGAAAATAAACCCACTTTTGATCGTTCTTTACAGGCGGGATATCCTCCGGGGTCAACTTTTAAATTGTTGACTGCCCTGGCTGCAATGCAGATGGGAGTAATGGATGAAAAAACTATTTTCCCTTGTGGCGGCGGATTTTTCTATAAAGGTAAAAGAATTAAAGGCCATGGTGGAGCAGATCCGCTCATTCCTTCCATTCAGGTCTCCAGTAACTGTTTTTTTACCTATGCATTTATTGCCATAATCAAAAAGTACCCTGGAAATCCTTCAAAAGGTGTTGATGAATGGAAAAAGATCATGAGCAGTTTTGGGGTTGGGGAGTTTTTAAATAATGACTTTGCTGTGGGAGCAAGAGGAAGAATACCATCGGGTGATTTTTATGAAAAAAGGTTTAAAGCCATCATGAAAGCCAGCGGTTCCCAGAGAAAGGATTTTAAAAACTGGGATGAGATGTCTACCGGTGCTATTTATAACGGGATGGGACAAGGTGATGTTTTGGTGACGCCTATCCAGCTGGCCAATTATGTTGCAGCCATTGCTAATAAAGGCTGGTATTATACCCCTCACATTGTAAAAGGTATTGATGGAAAACCTAATCCTGATCCAAGATTTAAGGTTAAGCATAAAACGTTGGTTGATCCAAAACATTTTGAGCCCGTACTAAAAGGTATGGAAGCCGTAGTTTTGAGAGGAACAGCAAGAGGCTTGAAATCCAACGACTTTACACAATTAGCCAAAACAGGAACCGCGCAGGTGCCACAGGGAAAGGATAATTCTATCTTTGTATTGATTGCCCCTGCTGAAAAACCTAAAATTGTAGTCGTTGCAGTAATGGAGCATGCAGGATTCGGAGCTACATGGGCAGGACCGGCCTGTACGGTGATTGCTGAAAAGTATATTACCGGTGATTTGAAAAGAGAAAATCTTTACAAAAAAATGATCACCTCGAGCTTTATGCCGGAATATAAAAGACAGTGGATCGCCGATTTGAAGCGTAAAGGTTTGTACGTTGATCCTAAACCTGATTCAATTAAACAGAAAAAAATAAAGGATAGTCTGGAGCTGGTGAAACAGCAAAAAGCCAAACTACAAAAAAAAATAGAAGAGGACGCTAAAAAAAATAAAACTGCTAAAAAACCTGTGAAGCAATGAAATGGACTGAAGGAATAGATAAACTGGGCCTTGGGCTGTATTTCCTGCTTTGCATTTTTGCGATTGCAAATATTTACAGTGTTGACCAGAAACTGGGTGAAAAACAATTAGTGTTTTTCTGTATCTCGTTATTCGTGGGACTTATCATCTTCTTTAGCAGAAGTAAATTCTTTGAGAATATGGCCGGGATTATTTATATCGGCGGAGTTTTGCTGCTGATAGGCCTTTTCCCGTTTGGTAAAGAAATCCTGGGACAGAAGAACTGGTACAAATTCGGTAGCTTTACCATGCAGCCTGTAGAGTTTGCAAAAATAGGAACAGCGCTGATGCTTGCCAACTATGTTTCCGGACCTGATTTTAATCTTAAGAACAGAAAGTCTTTATGGACTACTCTGGCCATTATTGGGATTCCGGCAGCAGTAGTTCTTGCCATTCCGGATGTAGGATCCATGCTTGTGTTTATCGCATTCTTCATTGCATTATACAGAGAAGGGCTGAGCGGTCTTTTATTCACTGTCGGATTTATTTTTGCCGGTGTTTTTCTGATATCATTGGCTGTTCCTCCTGTTTATGTTGCCATAGCGGTTTTAGTAATTGCCGGTGTTCTGATTGCTATGAACTATCACAGGATGTCCTGGGATGTGATTTCTATTTCAGGAATTTTAGGATCCATTCTTTTGTTATGCGGGCTGGCTTTCGGATCTCCTTATATTTTAGAAAAACTGCCTAAGCATCAGAGAGAAAGAATTGAGGTTCTTTATAAAGGTGAAAAGGCATTCAGAGATACTTCCGGATACAACCTGTTATATTCCAAAACAGCTATCGGATCGGGTGGAATCTGGGGAAAAGGTTACCGTGAGGGATCCGTTACTCAGGGAAAATTTGTGCCGGAACAGGAAACGGATTATATTTTTTGTACGGTAGGTGAAGAATGGGGTTTTGTAGGAAGTGCAGTGCTTATCCTGTGTTATATGGTGTATATCGGCAGGATATACTATCTGGCAGAGCAGCAGAAATCTACTTTTAACCGCGTATTCGGATATTGCTTTGCTTCGATTCTGTTAATGCACTTTTCAATCAATTTAGGAATGGTTATGGGGCTTTTCCCAACCGTAGGGATTCCTCTTCCGTATTTCAGTTATGGGGGCAGTTCTTTATTGGCTTTCTCGATGATGACTTTTATTTTCTTTAAACTTAATTATTCAGATAAGAACAGTTTGGTGTAGAAAAAGAAGCTGGATGATGGAAGATTGCCATTATTTTGTTTAAAAATCATTTCAAAATAAATCGGAACCATCTCAAAATCAACGAGAGAAAATATAAATCTCATCAATACATTTTATGAAACAATTCTATTTCTCAGATGAAAATTTCGAGAGCAAAGATTTCACGCAACCTTCTGTAGAAAAGAGCGAGTATGAAAACTGTATGTTCAGAAACTGTAATTTTGAATATGCAGACCTGTCCGGGTTCAGCTTTACAGACTGTGAATTTATCGAATGCAACCTCAGCATGGCAAAACTTGTGAAGACAGCCTTTCATAATGTGATTTTCAAAGAATGTAAAATGTTCGGTCTGCAGTTTACAGATTGTAATCCGTTCGGATTGTCTTTTAAATTTGAAGGAAGTGCCTTAAATAACTCGGTTTTTTATCAGGCATCTATTAAGAAAACTATTTTCAAAAATTCCAGGCTGGTTGAGGTAGATTTCACTGAATGTGATTTATCAAATGCGGTTTTCAGTAATTGCGATCTGTCAGGTGCTGTTTTTGACGGTACAAACCTCGAAAAGGCAGATTTCAGGTCTTCGGTCAGCTATTCGATAGATCCAGCTTTAAACAGGCTTAAAAAGGCTAAATTTTCGCTTTCTGAAATATATGGATTGCTGTATAAACTGGATATTGAAATTGATAAGAGCAGCTAATGTCTTCGGCCGTGTATCGATTGCTCATAAAATATAAATATTGATTCAATAGGAGTGGGTCTTTTTAATAATTTACCCACAAGACGTTAGCTGAAACAACTTATCCTACATAACGTACATAAAAAAGCCATCAGGTTTCTGATGGCTTCATTATTTAAATCAATTATTTATAAAATTAAAAATTTGCTGGTGTAGCGGGAGTGGCAGAGGCTAAGTTATTGTAAGCTTCTCCTTCTTCGTTAATCACTCTTTTAGCGAATCTGAATTTAGGTCCCCAATAAGAATCATTCAATGAAGAAATCATTACTCCTTTTGATGTTGCTGCGTGGATAAATTTGATCTCTCCTTCTTCAGAAACACTTTCTACAATACCTACGTGAGAAATTCTTCTTCCATGAGAAAAGAAAATCAAATCTCCTTTCTGCAGATTTCCTTTTTCAATTCTTTCACCTTCCTGCGCCTGAGATGCCGCTACTCTTGGTAGGCTAAGACCTGCTGCTGCCCCGAATACGGAAAGAACAAAAGCTGAACAATCTATACCGTTTCTGGTTGTTCCTCCGTATCTGTAAGGAGTTCCAAGGTATGTTTCAGCTTCTTCAAGGATACCGTCGATGGTTTTATTATATTTGACTGCTTTTGCAATCTCAGAATTCTTAACTGCTTTTTTAGCACTAGCGATAGATGCCGCCTTTTCCGCAAGGAAAGAGTCAATAAGTCTCTGCTTATCCTGCTCTATTTTTTTGTTATCTATAGAAGCTAGTTTGGCATCTGTTTTGTATTCTTTTGTGTAAGTTGCTGGTTTTGAAACCACATAATTTGTAGCACACGATTGCAATGAAACTGTAGTAACTAAAGCAACTAAATAAAACAAAACTCTTTTCTTCATATATATTTGATTATCCGTGTTAAAAAGGAATATTTATTTTCAAAAGCATTACAAAAGTAGAGATTCCGAACAAAAGACCCCTGATATGATAATTGTCAGGATCTTATTTTAACACATTTTAACATATAATTTACATATGTTAAAGAAAAATAAACCGCAACGGCCTGTTTTTGGTAAGTGTGCGGTTTTTTTTATTAAGATTCTTTAACAAACCCAATCGAATTTCTTCTATATATCAGGTTTTATAATTTAAAGCCCTCATTTACAAGACTGTTAATAAAACAAAAAAATTCCCCGGAAAACCGAGGAATTTAAACTAATATGGAACTTTACAGGTGTTATTTTGTAAACAACATTTCTCTGTATTTTGTCATTGGCCAAAGCTCATCGTCAACCATCATTTCCAATGAATCAGAAGCTTCTCTGATCGGGTCAAATAATGGTTTTACTTTGTTACAGTAGTTTTCTGCCTGTTTCTGGCTGTCTGATATGCTTTTTGCGGCTTCTCTGGCTTTGATAAGATCTTCAACACCAAGCTTGATTTTAGAAACATTTTCAGAGATACTTGTAATTAAGCTCATCTGCTCCTTTGCTAAAGATTTGAATTCTTTGTCACCAAAGATTTCTTTAAGACCTTTTACGTTTTCAATTAATCTGTTCTGATAGTTTAATGCAGAAGGAATGATGTGGTTTCTTGCGATATCACTTAACACTCTTGCTTCAATATCAATAACGGTAGAATACTTTTCTAATTTAATTTCGTTTCTTGCCTCAACTTCTCTGTGGTTGAAAATTCCCATCTCCTCATACAGATCCAGGAATTTCTTATCCATTTCCTGTTTTAAAGCTTCAGGAGTTGTTTTAAGGTTGTTTAATCCTCTTTTCTTAGCTTCTTTTGCCCAGTCATCAGAATATCCGTCACCTTCAAACATAATGTTTTTACATTGCTTGATGTATTCTCTCAATACATTAAAGATTGCTTCGTCTTTCTTAAGACCGTTTTCAATTAAAGCATCAACTTCTTTCTTGAAATCATTTAATTGTTTTGCAGCAATAGTGTTCATTACCGTCATAGACTCTGCACAGTTTGCAGAAGAACCCACCGCTCTGATTTCAAATTTATTTCCTGTAAATGCAAATGGAGAAGTTCTGTTTCTGTCCGTATTATCTAATAGGATTTCAGGAATTTTTCCAACTACATTTAATTTTAATTCTGTTTTCTCTTCCGGAGATAATTTTCCGTTCGTTACCTTTTCAAGTTCTTCCAAAACTCTGAACAGCTGGCTTCCGATAAATACGGAAATAATTGCCGGCGGCGCTTCGTTGGCACCAAGTCTGTGGTCGTTGCTTGCAGAAGCAATACTTGCTCTTAAAAGATCTGCATACTCGTGAACAGCTTTGATGGTGTTTACAAAGAATGTTAAGAACTGTAAGTTTTTCTTTGGATTCTTTCCAGGGCTTAACAGGTTTTCTCCAGTATCTGTTGCTAAAGACCAGTTATTGTGTTTTCCGCTTCCGTTTACTCCTGCGAAAGGTTTTTCGTGGAACAGGATGTGGAAGTGGTGTTTGTGAGCTACTCTAGCCATAATATCCATCAACAAAGAGTTGTGGTCTACCGCAACGTTCACTTCTTCAAACATGGGTGCCAGCTCGAATTGGTTGGGTGCAACCTCATTATGTCTTGTTGTTGCAGGAATACCCAATTTCATACACTCAATTTCCAGCTCTTTCATGAAGTTCATTACTCTTGTAGGAATAGAGCCGAAATAGTGGTCATCCAGCTGCTGTCCTTTTGCCGGAGAATGTCCTAGTAGTGTCTTACCTGTTAATACAAGATCCGGACGGGATTGATATAAAGCTGAATCAACAAGGAAATATTCCTGCTCCCAACCCAAAGTAGGAGTTACCTTAGTTACGTTTTTGTCAAAATACTGCATTACATTGGTTGCAGCTTCATCTACAGCGTTCAGCGCTCTTAAAAGAGGTGCTTTATAATCTAATGTTTCTCCTGTATAAGAGATGAAGATGGAAGGAATACATAATGTAGTTCCCATAATGAATGCCGGAGATGTAGGGTCCCAGGCTGTATATCCTCTTGCTTCAAAAGTATTTCTGATACCTCCGTTAGGGAAAGACGATGCATCGGGCTCCTGCTGGATAAGCATGTTTCCACTGAATCTTTCGATAGCTCTTCCTCCTTCAATTGGAGTGAAGAATGAGTCGTGCTTTTCTGCAGTAGTGCCTGTCAGAGGCTGAAACCAGTGCGTGTAGTGTGTTACACCTTTGCTCATTGCCCAGTCTTTCATTGCTACAGCTACCTGGTCTGCAATGTGTCTCTGGATCTTAGTTCCTTTTTTAATCGCATCCATAATAGAACCGAATGCTTCTTTCGTTAAATATTCTCTCATGGTTTCTTCTGAGAAAACATTTTTACAGAACAGCTCTGATAATTTCGCAGGGATTTCCACAGAGTTGTCTTTTCTGAAATCCTTAAATGGCAGGGTTTCTAATGCTTTGAATCTTAAGGTTGACATAATTGGGTTGATTTTTACAGGGCAAATTTACAAAAAAAATGAATTGAAAATGTTTTAACCCTAAAAATTTAAGGGGTGTTATGAAAATTTATACAACTTAAACAGTTGTTTGGTGTTTTTTGAGTGGGGTGTTTGGAGATTTAATACTTAAAATGTGAGATTCTAAGCTTGTTTTGGACAGTATAAAGTAAATATATTATATGGTGTACAATTTACAATAATTCTGTGGGATTAAGCGACTTATTAAAAGACAGTTAAAATAAAGTGGGTAAAGATTTTGTATATTTGTGTGAAATTTATTTTATGACAAATTCTAGAGCAAGAGAAACCACAGAGGCTATTGAAAGACTATATATCTCTATGAGACACTTATTTTATAGAGGATTTTTCAAGCCGGGAGGAGTTTCAGGAGAGAGTATCAGAAGTTTGTTAAAGACCATCAATCCGGAAATTTATGGAACCATGAATATTCCAAGCAAACTGGAGCTGGACGGTTTGATGTATGTACTGGACAGGCTTCCTGAAGGAATTGAAGAATGTGCTTTTATTCATCTTACATCTGATGAAGGTTTTGATAAAGGAAGTTTCGAACCTATTGTTCCCAAGAAAAGAAGAAGAAACTGTTATAGAATAGACGAACACCAGATGAATATTGAGGTTCTTTTGGGCCGTTCCGAAATTTATGACATTCTTACACACCTTACATTCCTGTTTATAGAAGCTGATAAAATCCGTAACCTGGCATTTATCCAGGATGAAAACTGGAAGCCGACACGTGCCTTCAAAATTATTGAAGAGGTAGTAAAGGGTGAAAAGAAATACAGCAGAAAAGAAAAAGAGGTGGCACTTATTCATCTTTCTTCTTTAATAGGAAGATCTTTTGATGAAACGTTAAGAGCTTATAATACTTTCGGGGATGATCATAATCCTGACCGTTTATTCAAAATCATCTACAACTTAGCAAAAGTAAGTCTTGAGGATGCAAAAGGAAGCAGAGAAAGAGAAATTCATTTCAGTGCTATATTAAAGGAGAGAGTAGGACACCATTATTTTGGTGAAAAATGGGCCCATAAAGTAAAAGAGGTTTTGTTTGAAAACAACCTTCACATGCGTCCGCTGCATATTATTTCTGCCAATATGCACTCGGTGAAAAATATGCTGTATGCCAATAATGCACTTAAAAAGAAACAGCATCATGAAGTAGACTATAAATTGTATGAAGAGATTTCCAACAAAAAAGAACTTCGTGATAAGGTTTTGAAATATGCGTTGGATGAAGGATTGATTTATATTGCGGACAAGAGTGGAAGTAATATTGATGTTCAGATTATTGACCTCAGCAAAACAGATTTAAAAAACACACCATTTGCAGATTGCAAGTTCGGCGGAGATGATGTCATGATGGTTTTCGACTACGCTTTTGGCGAACAGGCTTTCGAAGTAATGGATGAGCTTCTCAGACCTTTTGAACATAAAGGAGAAGTATACATGATGCATGTAAAATCTGTGTCCATCATGGGTAAGGCAGGTATTCTTAACGGAGCAAAAGGAGATATCATGATTCCTACTTCTCATATTTTTGAAGGAACTGCTGATAATTATCCTTTTGAAAATGCTTTAAAGCTGGAAGATTTTGTAGATGATGAGCTGAAGGCGTTTGAGGGGCCAATGATTACTGTTCTTGGAACTTCCCTGCAGAATAAAGATATCCTTTCCTATTTTATGAATACTTCCTGGAAGGCAATCGGTCTTGAAATGGAGGGAGCGCACTATCAGAAAGCCATTCAGGTAGCTTCCAAAATCAGGCATCATATTTCACCAGATCTTTTTGTATGTTATGCTTATTATGCATCAGATAATCCGTTGGAAACAGGAAGTACATTATCTTCAGGAGGTCTTGGACTTACAGGAGTAAAACCGACTTATCTGATTACGTTAAGAATCCTTGAAAAGATTTTAAGAAGCGGTAAAAAAGAAGCTTCTGCTAAAAAATAATTGTAATTTAAAATTATAATATCAGCCTCAGATGCATTTTGTGCCTGAGGCTTTTTTGTGTCTGAGGAGAATCATTATTATGTATCTTAGAAGACAAAAATGATATCACTATGAGTTCAGTGTCACAATTATCAAAAAGATTCAGAGAGGTTCTGCTGGATGGTCTCTGGATTGCCAATACCAATTTTAAAGATCAGCTTTCGGATATAAGCTGGGAACAGGCAGTGACAAAGATAAATTCTTTAAACACCATTGCAATGCTCACTTTTCATATTGATTATTATATTGCCGGAATTGTCAATGTTTTTGAAGGCGGCGGTCTTGAGATCAAAGATAAATTCAGTTTTGATCTTCCTCCCATAGAATCTCAGGATCAATGGGAAGAGTTGTTGAATAAGCTTTGGGCAGATTCTGAAAAGTTTGCCGTATTATTAGAACAGATGCCCGATTCTAAACTTGATGAGGTTTTCGTTGATGAAAAATACGGTACCTACCGAAGAAATATCGATGGGATGATTGAGCATAGCTATTATCATCTGGGACAGGTTACTCTAATCAAAAAATTATTAAAAAGCGTCTGAAAATAGACGAAACATCTTTGGAAAGCTGTGAATCGGTGATCCTTGTCAAGGTTTGAAACCTTGACAAGGATCATTTCAAGAAAGCTCAAAAATGAATTTAACAAATCAGATTAAAATCCATCTAAAACCACAGCAAACAGAATAAAACTCCAGAATAACTCCTATTTGAGGGTTTTGTCTAAATTACCTACCTTTAAAAAAAATAAAATTTTAAATGAGAAAATCGGCTGCAATCATTTTTGCGTTTATCATTTCACAATTTCAGGCTCAGCAAGGAGCTTATTATCAGCAGGCTGCGAAGTACAAGATGGATATTGATGTCAATGCTGAAAAATTTACCTATCAGGGAAAACAAACTATAGAATACACCAACAATTCGCCGGATGAGCTGAAAGTGGTTTATTTCCATTTATATTGGAATGCTTTCAAACCGAATTCTATGATGGATCAGAGAGTAGCTTCCCAAGGGAAAAATGGTGACGGAAGACTGCAGAAAGACGGAGTTTCCAGGCTGGCTTCCATTCCTAAAGACCAGGAAGGTGCCCAGAATATCCACTGGATTAAACAAAATGGAAAAGATCTGAAGTTTGAAGTTCAGGAAACCATTATGAAAGTATATCTGGCAGAGCCTGTCAAACCGAATTCCACAACTACCTTTACGATGGACTGGGATTCTGTGATTCCCCAGCAGATCAGACGAAGCGGAAGAAACAACAGGGAAGGTGTAGATATGACGATGACGCAGTGGTATCCGAAAATTGCAGAATACGATTATGACGGGTGGGCAACTTTTGATTATCTGGGAAGAGAATTCCACGCACCGTTCTCCGATTTTGATGTTACCATTACAATCAATAAAGAGTATGTAGTGGGAGCAGGAGGTATTCTTGAGAATCCTGCAGAAGTAAAAGGCTATGATGCCAATGCTAAAATAAAGACAGGAAAGGATAAAAAGGCAACCTGGAAGTGGACGGCAAAAAACATTCTTGATTTTGCATGGAGTGCAGACAGGGATTATTCCGTAGAGAGCTTTAATGTTCCCGAAGGACCGAAAGTATATCTGGTATATCAGAAAAATGATAAAACAAAAGCCTGGGGAGAATCACAGCCTTATATCACCAAGTATTTCCAGATTATGAATGCCCACTTTGGAAAGTATGTATATCCAACCTATGCATTTATCCAGGGAGGAGACGGCGGCATGGAATACGGAATGTGTACGATGATTTTAGGTGAAGCGAAGGATATTAAAGGCTTAATGGGTTTAATGGCTCACGAAGGATCTCACTCCTGGTATCAGCAGATGCTTGCCACTAACGAATCTGTACGCCCATGGATGGATGAAGGTTTCACAAGCTATGCGGAAGGATATACCATGTATCAGTTATTCCCAGAAGATTTGCCGAATCCGTTTGCAAAAACAGTGGATGCCTACAGAAACTTTATTAAAAAAGGAATTGAAGAACCGGCTGTGTGGTTGGGAGACCACCATGATAATGGTACAGCTTATACCTATGCTTCTTATGTAAAAGGGGAGTTATACCTGGTGCAGCTTGGGTATATTATGGGAGAGCAGAATCTTGCGGAAACCTTAAAACAATACTATGATCAATGGAGCATGAAGCATCCTTCAGACAGGGATTTTCTTCACATTGCACAGAAAGTTTCCGGGATGGACCTGAAATGGTTCCATAATTATTGGATCAATACAACAAAAACGATTGATTATGGAATTAAAGAGGTAAAATACGATGCAAAATCTACAACGATTACCTTAGTCAATAATGGTCAGGTCCCGATGCCGGTAGATTTCAGTGTGATGACAACGGATAAGAAGATTGTTACTTACCAGATTCCATTGAATATGACACATACATGGAAAGAAAAAGATATTTACGGTGATTTTAAAACAATGCCTTACTGGCCATGGACTCAGAAAGAATATACCCTTACCATTCCTTACACCAAATCTCAGTTGTCTGCTCTGGGAATTGACTTCAGCCAGAGAATTGCAGATGTGAATATGGAGAATAATTTTGTAGAAGTGAAATAATCCATACAAAATCATAATATAACCGGCGCGGAAATTTTATTTCCGCGCCGGTTAATTTAAAAAGACTATCCGCTTTTAAAAAAATACTTGTTTCATGTTTCAATACATCGTATTTGATTTCCTGTAATGGGTTTGATACCTTTTACCATGCTGTTGTCAAGCGGAACCTCTTATGTATAAAAAAGTTTTTATAGAATAATTTTTAAGATAGGCTTAATTTATAAGAGATTGGAGGCTGGTTTTTATAAAAATGATTAAATTTAGTCCCTTAAAATCAAGCAGGAATTTCAAATTATATATCATGAATTTCTTCTGAAAAATATGTCAATGAATTCAATCGTAATCAACGTAGGGAACAGCAATATCAGATTTGGGCTTTTCAATGGCGATAATTGTGATATTTCGTGGGTCATCAATACAAAACCTTACAGAACAGCAGATGAACTTTATGTACAGATGCTGATGCTTTATCAGACCTATAAAATCGAACCTAAAGAAATCAATAAGGTCATTATCGGATCGGTAGTCCCTCAGCTGACCAAAGTGATGAGCTCTGGAATTAAAAAAATCCACGGAACTACTCCTGTGATCATCGATAGGAATACTCCTTCAGCGGTACAGGCAAAATCCAAGCAGATGGGTACGGATATCTATGCCAACCTTGTCGCTGCACACAATCTGTATCCGGGAAGGAAAAAAATAGTGATCGATTTCGGAACGGCTCTTACAGCGAGTTGTGTAGCGGAAACAGGGGAGACTCTGGGGGTAATTATTGCTCCGGGAATTGTTACTTCTCTGAATTCACTGATCAACCAGACGGCACAGCTTCCGGATATTGAACTGAAAAAGCCAAAATCTGTTTTGGGACTGGATACGGTAACCTGTATGCAGAGCGGTATGGTGTATGGCTTTCTGGGAATGGTGGAAGGTTTTGTAGACCGCATCAATGAAGAAGTGAATGATGACTGCTTTGTAGTAGCAACCGGAGGGGTTTCCCATGTCTACAAGCCTCTGACAGATAAGATTCATGTGATGGACAGGCTCCATACATTAAAAGGACTCTATTTCCTCGGAAAAGATTTATAAATTAAATGATTAAGGTTGAGATTTTGTCCAGCTTATACTTTAGTCTTACCCACAACCTTAACCTCATATCATGGAAAAATTTCCTATCATACAAACAGAAAGACTGATTCTTTCAGAACTGGAAGAAAAAGATGTTCCTTTTATCGTTGAATATCTTCAGCACAGGATTTTTTCTGATCTTACCTCCAATATTCCTTATCCATACGTGGAAAATGATGCCAGATCCTGGCTGAAAATGGCAAAAGAAGCTTTTGATAATCAAACAGGATATACTTTTGCTATCCGGAATAAGGAAGGCCAGATCATGGGGGCTATTGGGCTGCATGACAGGGATGATGATAAAGCAGAGCTGGGATACTGGATCGGAATTCCTTACTGGAATAAAGGATTGGTAACAGAAGCGGCAAAAGCGATTGTAGATTTTGGCTTTAAAAAATTAGAGTTTAATAAAATTTTTGCTACCCATTTCCTCCATAATCCGGCATCAGGAAGAATTATGGAGAAAATAGGAATGACGAAGGAAGCTGTTCTGAAACAGGAAATGAAAAAAGACGGAGAATATTTTGATATTGTAAGGTATTCTGTTTTTAAAGATTAATTAGAAGGAATATGAAATTATTCCGGATTCTATAAAAAAGAGGCTGTCTCAGAAACCAAAATTATTTGGCTTTTGAGACAGCCTCTTTATATTGCTATTATCATTTCTTCGTTGGATGTGCAGATTATCTTTTACTTTTAAAAAAATCTTTCACAATAGAAGAGCATTCAGCTTCCATGATTCCTGTGATAACTTCTGTTTTAGGGTGCAGAGAAAGATGTTTATTGATAAAACCTCTCTGTTCATCACGCGCTCCGATGACTACTTTAGAAATCTGCGACCAGGAAAGTGCACCTGAACACATCACGCAAGGCTCCATCGTTACATACAGTGTACAGTTTTTTAAGTATTTTCCTCCAAGAAAATTGGCTGCTGAAGTGATGGCCTGCATTTCAGCATGGGCGGTAACATCGTTCAGTGTTTCAGTGAGATTGTGGGCTCTTGCAATAATTCTGTTATTGGAAACCACCACACACCCGATAGGAACCTCATCTTTTTCTAAAGCGGCCTCTGCTTCCTGCAGCGCCATTTTCATGTAATATTCGTCGGTAAACATTTAGTCTGTTATCGTTAAAGTTAGGGGAAGTTTAAAGCGATAGATCGTAGGACCACCTTTTATCATTGCCGGAGAAAATTTTTCTGCCAGAGAATACAATGCTATTTCTGCCTGCCTGTTGAATGTGAAATTATTACCCTGCGCATGAACATTGCTGACAGTACCATCTTTTTCTACAATAAAAGCAACATCTGTTTTTACCAGTTTTTCTTCAGAATATACCCCGTCAACATACAGCAGATTGGCTACTTCCTGCCTTAACGAATTGATTCCGCCAGGATAATCTGCAATCTTTTCAGCATCTGAAAGCTTCTCAGATGAGGTAAATCCGGGATTTTTGATGGTCTGGAGATCTTCCAGGTTTCTGACTTTTAATAAAGCTCCGATCAGCGCATTGTTTTCAATGCTGTCCATTTTTTTCATAAAAAAGAGAAAGTCACCTTTTATCGCAGCCTTTTTTACTGTGCTGGATTCTGCGTCAAATTTCTTTTTGAACTCTTTATTCAGCATATTTCTGTGCTGGTTATAATAGCTCTTTACAAGTCTGAACTCTTCTTTCTGCTGTGCAAGACAAAAGAAAGAGATAAAGCAGCTGATGCCAATGAATAAAGTTTTCAATAAGGGTATATTTATGTAAATATAACAAAAAATATGAAATATGGTTTTTATAATCAGCTTTCAAGATAGCGGTTCAAAGATTCCTGCAGATGATTGCGGATCTCATCAACTAAACCTTTCGGTTCCAGAACGGTTACTTCTTTTCCATAAGAAAGAAGCTCCTGCATAAAGTCATAAGTTGGATGGAGGAAGAATTCAAAATAGATCTCTTCCGGAGTTTCTTTGGTCTCTTTCTGTGATTGGTGAAGAGGAAAGCTTCTGATATATTCTCCCTGATGGCGGCTGCATTTCAATACAATATTCTGTGGTTTCTGCTCTGCTAGATTCATCACTCCGAATGCATTTTTAAAATGCTCCCTGAAGTTGTATTTATACTTCTCCCTGAACTGATTTTTGGCCACATCAAGATAATTGATTCTATCCAGCCCGAATGATTTTAAAACTTTGTCTTTTGTATCAATAGCAATGAGATACCACCGGTCTTTGGATTCTTTTAAAGCTAAAGGATGCACTTTTCTGGAAGTCATCAACTTGTTTTTGTAATTATAGTGTTCAAAACTTACCACTCTTTTATTTCTGATAGCGAAGAACAGGTCATAAAAATGTTCTACACCCGTAGGTTTACGGCTTTCAAAAAAGATAAAATCTGAAAAATCGGGATGTAGATTCAGGGCATTGCTCACCTGGAAAGATTCCAGAAGTTTTTGATTGTATTCATCCACTTCCATAATGGGGCGGCTCTCAATATAATACCGGTTGTCACCCTTTTTTTTGTTGTGAATAGAGAGGTTAAAAAGATCGGAAATTTCCCGGATATCCCTCTGCAGGGTACGGATAGAGTAACTCTTGATTCCTGCATCCTGGAATTCAAAAGAGTTTAAAAGATAGTCCTCCAGCTGGGAATAAGTAGCCGGAGAACTTTCTAATCTTTTAATAATTAAGGCATATCTTGTCAGATAAAAATCTTTTTTCATTTCTCTATTTTTAGGGTGCAGCAGGGCTGCATTCATGGTAAAGTTTTATAAGACAAATATATGCGGTTCATGCGACAAAACGTGTCGTGTTTTATTTTTTTGTGGAAACTTTATATGAAAATATCCTTAAGGTAATCAATGTACAACCTTCTGCAGATCATACAATTCTGCAAAGTAGTACTTTAAATATATCTGAATTTATTTCTTTGGTACGTCATTTACTATGTCCTGTTGTTATAAAAATCAACAGCATATTTACCTAAAGAATAAAATGTATTTACATATGTCTCTATGCTTCTTGTAATAACATTGCTGTTAAATGATGAGGAATCTGTCGGGTTGTAAAAGTCTCCCTGATCTGTTTCCATTGTCATTGCTACGATTTGCTGGTTTCCCATCCAGGCCTGAGACATCGGAGAGCTGCCGTCAATATCGGAAAAAGCAAGCAGATCTTTATCTGCTAAATAACTATATCGTTTTCTTATTTCAGCATCTAATCTGTCGCACAATGAGTATATGGCATTTTGAACAGTATTGAATGATGACGCAAACCAGGCAGCCCGATAATCAATATTAACTCCTGATCCGAAATTATGGCAATCAATAAATAATACCGTATCTGTTTTGACAGCATTAAAAGTATCCCTCACCAATTGTGATTCTTTTTCGCTAAACGGAGCAGTACCTTTATAAGATTGTGAGCCAGGTCCGCCGTCAGCATATTCGGACCATCGGTAATCAAAGTTTCTATTAATATCTACGCCATTATGATTCCATCTTACTGATTCTGTACCACCAACGTTTCCAACGTTCAATGCATATGGATTAACCAGTGGAATACATGTCCAGTCATAATTAGTACGTAACGCATCTATCATCTCATCCTTATTAGGATTTTCAAGCAACAGTTTAAAGAATAAATAGGTTGTATAAACAGATAATTTTTCACCCCCATGTGTTCCTGCACATACAAATATACGGGGCTTTCTGCGCCTTTGTGTTGGCGGCGTTTTTCTGTTAAATGAAATATCAATCCGCAAAATGTCATAAGGTATTGGCCCTTCTGTCTGACCGATAACTGTCTTTGTAACATGATTTGAGAAAGGCGCTATTATACGATCATACATGGGGTAAAGTACATCTGATGTAAGAGTTAAAGGATTGAAGGCGGTATAAACCGGAGCATTCCAATATTTAATTCCGAAATTATCGACTGCAAATTTATTCATCTGCCGTGTATCCTTTTGAGATACGGGAACTCCGTTTACAGAATAATTTTTCAGGCCGGTAACGTAAAAACCAGCAAATGAACCGCTATACCGGTAAGTAAATAAAACCAAATGGTTTAACAAAGGTGCAGATGTCTGGCTTTGAACAATGATTGTATTGTTGGTTTTATTATACAATACAACGCCGGCTGTTATAGCAGAAGGCATATCTATACCCGAAGCTGAGGCAGGCAAACTAATTCTCCCTACAGTTGTGTTTCCCGTGTCAATGACTGCTCCACCGGAAATTATGATCTTACGATTAGCTAAATCAAAGTTGATGTCGGTGTCATTGGTATTTAGGATGCCAACCTGTTCGTTGATCGTATAAATCGCAGCTGGAAGAGGTTTACTTTTTTTACTTTCATTTAGTAACTGATCGTACTTACTGGCACTGATATTCTTTACAACGTATGTAAAATCAAGACGTTCCTGCTCTGTGATAATATCCGTTGGAATATTTTTTTCGAAAACGAGTCTCACCTGATTAGCGCTTGCATTATCTACTGAAAAGTCATTGGTCGTAACATTCTGGTTAGCGAATATTCCATCCTTATAGAAAACAACACGGGAAATTTTATATCCTGCTTTCTGGCTAATCAAATATTTACCGGAAACTACCGGAATTAAAGCTGTTCTTATCCCTGTATCAGAGGTAGAATTGAAACCATTATTTACTGCTATCCTGCCGATTTCTGTAGGAATATTTTCTCCTAAATTAATTTCTAAATCATTGTATTCTGATATGACTTTTATAGAAGCTTTTGCATTTTCTACAATATCATTAAATGTGATTGACTTAGATGAGTAACAATTAATCTTAATTGCATTTAATTCGGGTTGGGTAACTGTTTGCGTTTTGTCAGTATGATGCAGGGAAACCTTCCATTTCTTTGCTGTTGCAGGAATGGTTGGCGTAAATGTTTTTGCGTTTATATCCTGTTTTGAAATAAAAACATTTGTATCGGTATAATAGAAAATAGTTTGCAATAACATATCTCCCAGAAGTTCAATCTGAGCGGCATAGCTGATATCTAAAAAAGACTCCGTTCTTCCTCTTATGGTTGATCCTGTGGGAAATCCGGCAGATCCGGAAATTGCCAGTGCACCAACTTCCAGCGTTGGATTGATATAATCATTAAAACTGCTGTTTTGCTGTATTAATTGATCACTATTTTGAATGTGGTTTAATGGGATCAGATCATTTTTATGCCAGTAAGAATCCAGCCATTCCCAGAATTCTTCCTGTACTGGAATATCTCCGTTTTCGAAGTATCGTTTTAAGTCTTCTTTTGTTTTCATAATAAAATTGGGTGATTTTTTGTATTAAATAGGTTAAGTTAGAGAGGTTCAGTCTTTAAAGCCGGCTATGTTTCAAGGTTTAGACTCTCAGACATAGTTGTGGCTGTTCAGCATGTCGTGAATGCTGAGTTTAAGGATTAGTCAAAATTTTATGATTGTTTTTTGTTTCTCTATTTGTGCTTCAAAAGTAGGGCGGGAAAACGACAAAACTTGACGTGTTTTATTTAATGATAGGTTTATGAAGTAAGAATGAAATTCACCCTCAATAATTTTCTTACTGGAAAAAGTCAGTAATGAGCGGACAACAAAATTCAAAATACTTTTCTCAAAAGATTTTCTCTTGACTGCCATCGGCCATAAATAAAACTGACTATTTTAATATACTTCACATTTTTGTATCCCGAAAAAAAATAGAGTTTAAAAAATAGTCCTCCAGCTGGGAATAAGCAGCTGAAGAACTTTCTCATCTTTTAAACTTTGCATCTTTTAAAGCAATACAACATATTTTCATATCTGTTCATAAAAACAAATGAAATTCTTTCTTTAGATTTAAGATGAAAAACTATAATCACATAATACTCAATTTTTCTTTCAACCAATTTTTTAGTGATTCAGGATCACTTAACCTTTCTTGGCACCCTTGAAATTTTAGATTATTTGAAATTTCTATAAGATTGGAATATTTTAGGTTTGTGTCTTCAAGTAACTCCTTAATATATTCTTCGGGTTCATAAAATAAACCACTTAATAAGATTCCATAATTAAAGCAACTTTTTATATCTTCAGTTAAAAATGAACTTTTATTTTCAAATAATAAATAAAATGGATTTATTTTTAGGTACTTATTAAGTACAATTAAATCTTTAAAATTATTTATATCCCATATTTTAGAATCAGATGTTTCTAGAATGAGAGGTCTAGGTGAGTTTTTCCTTAAAACATCTACCCAATCCTGTTTATCAAAATTAACCCAGATTTCTGGATAATCTAAAAATAGATCTTCTTTTAAAAGTATGTTATCAATAGAAAAAGATTCTATCCAAAAACTTTTTCTACTAGCTTTATCAAGATGTTTAAAATAATCCTTATATTTTTCTAAATCTTGATCGTTTTTTTGTAGATCGTCAATGATGTTTATTGCTTTCATAATTATTTTTTAATTTTTCTTTGAATAGTTTTTGTCCCGTCAATTGTTTCAGATGTTTCATATGTTATACGTAACCATGTTTTATCTAAATTAACTCCTATTGTTTCAAATATTTCTGGAAAATTGTTGGCTTCGTCTAATGTAGGCCTGAAATGGCCAGACATATTTGTTATATTCTTAATATTACCTCTTTTTATATTAAGGCCACCAGCGGCAATAACCTCATCTCCATTTGCAAGAAAAATATGTCTAAATCCGAGTCTTAATTCACCTTTTTCTGTTATAACAAAATTCACATTATCATAAGATATAAGCTTGCCATCTATTTTTAGTAAACCGTTATCTATTTCTGCAATACCATATAATTTCCCATCTATAGGAAATGGATCATTTGGATATTTATTAGTTATTAAATGGAATTTTTGTAAATTTTCAAAAGGTACCTTAACAATTTCATCTAATTCGTCCTCTGCATTATCAAAAGCTTCTTTAGCCTCTTGTCTTGCTGACTGCTCTTCTAATTTCTTAGAAAAATCATCTGATTGCTTTCTTAGTGATTCATAATACCCATCCAAATATTTTTGATACTCTAAATCTTTTTCAGCTGTAGTCGCTGCTTTTTTTAATACAGAAGCCTCTTCAGCGGCTTTTGCTGCTCTTCCGGCCTTCAAGGCTGGGACAAGAAAAGTAAGTATATCAGGAGTAAGCTCTCCAAGTTTTTTATACCAATAATATTGATTGGTTCCATACTTTAAATACCAGTCAGGAAATTCTTTTAATGCGGTAATAAGTTTTGTCCAAAGGTTTTTGATGAAATTCTCAAAGTTAAAAACAAGCTCATTTAAAAGATTTTCAAAAGCCTCTCCCAATGCATCGGTAAGCGTGAAACCAAGGCCATCTCTGGCAATCATCATGACTAAAGAAACTAAATCTATAAGTCCTGCGGCAAATTCTAAACATCCATTCCAAAGACCAACTAAAAAAGCATTGAGATTATATATCTCATTCAGTATTTCTCCTTCCGGTAAAACCTCATCAAATTTTTTTAATCCTTCATCCAGTAAAGAAGAAAATTTTTCAAACAAATATAATAAAAGATTGTTCAGGATCTCTTTAAATATTTTTTCTATAGTTGCATCATTTTGATTGAATTTTGAAACATCATCAATCTGTTTTTTTAATTTGTTCTTTATAGACTCTTTTATTTCTTCTCTATTCTGAGTAACGATAACATTGGGGAGAAAAGCAGGAGTAAATCCTTTATTTAAAAGAGCATTCCAGTATTTTTCCTCATTATATTTCTTTGATCTCATCCAGTGTGAAAATTCCAGTATTTTTTTTGGAATATTTAATCCCAGATATTCACTTCCCTGAAGAAATACAAGAAATAAAGACATGTCATCAAATTTTTTCTGCTGAAAATCATATTTAATGGCCTTTGCCAGAAGATCTTTTAGTTCCTTGGGATCAAGTTTTACTTCCTTACCCGCTTCAACAAAGTCGAAACTTGAATTATTCCTTATTTCAAAAGGACGTTTTAAAAATTCTTCAGCAAGATTTTCTTCGTTAGTCTGCCCTAGAAATGGAAATTGAAATTGAAGTTTTTCTATTGCTTTCTTTCCTAATTTTACTCTGACAATTTTTCCAAAGTCAAATTTTCCATCGTCAGTTTCAATAAGAAACAGAACCTCATCATCATTCGGTTTAAAATCAGTATTAGCATATTGTTTTAAAACCTCCTGACCGTTTGGATTGGCATACACTTTAAATTTTATTTCATCCCAGTTTTCACTAATCAAATCATTATAAAATGATGCTTTTGCATTATTGAATTTTTGTAAAAGATCTATGATGCTAAAATTAGATTCGTTCAGGATTCTGGCAGGACCATAGTCTGCTACAGCCCATGCTGGCAAAAATTTATTCCAGTATTGTCCAAATGGACTGTTTTTAAATGCACTTATTTCATCGAAAGAAGTTGTCTTACTGGTGAAAAAAGTTTCTTTAAAAAATTCATTTTGAATGTCATTTTCAGTTAGGAGCTTAGATCCGTTCAGATTACTACTCCCTTTATTATTTAATATATCTAAACTCATTTTGTGATTTTAAGGTTAAAAACAGGGCATAACCCTGTTATTATTGATTGTTTTTAAATGATTATGATTTACAATTGAGTTCATTTTCCGGGAAAATCATTGCAAGCTTATTGTTGGAATAATGCTCCTTAATTGTTTGTTCATCAAAAACGAGAAGGTCCAAATAATAATCTTTGTCAACCAGTACGTGGACATTTTTAAGCTTAGATTTAGCTTGTACCAAAACATCCCAGTCTTTTCCTTCGAGAGTATTCCATTCATCAAAAGGTACCCGTCCTCTGCTTCCAAAAAGAAATATCTTTTCAACAGCAGTAATATCATCAATCTTGTCCTTTAGGGTTGTGAGGATATAAGGCAGCACTTTATCGTGCTGCCAAATAGCCTCGAGTTTTACTCGGCTCATGGTTTAAGTTTAAGAATTAAATTAAGAATTTTGACAAGGAGATTTTATCAGTATATTCCTGAAAATCAATCAGATTGTCATCTTTGTCGAAAAGTCTGTTTGCAGAACCTACAAAATTGTCATTGCCAAATTTTAAATAAGTCAGCCCGTCTGTGGTAAAACTTATCGTATCTGAGGCATCAGTATAAGGAGGTTTGACAAATTTGAAATTTTTAATTTTGTCTATATCCACCCGGATGGTAACACCATTTTCATTGTTTGCGAATGCTTCAATGCCATCTATTGTAGAAAGTCCATCAGCCAAAGCATCATAGAGCTTTATCAAGGAGTCTGTTTTTGCCCATGTGGCATCTCTTACAATTTCAATGGTTTGTCCCATACAGTAATATTTTCTTGGAAACTCACCGGCCTGGTCTAAATCATCAATGGTATTAAAATCATTCATTCTGTCTAGCTTTTTTAGAGAAAACTGGATTTGCTTTGTGCTTGACTTAGTTCCCATTAAGGAATTATCTTTTACGAAGTTACTTTCTGTGATAACATCTCCCGGTACTTCAAATTCATTAGGATCTTCGGCACTGAATGGTAAAGCATGTGCTACTTTTAATCCGATGCTTTCAGCCTGAAGGATATTTAATGAAGTTGGAAGTCTTGTGATCCAGGCTTTTCCTTGTTTTATACCTTTAGGTTGTTTCATTTCATCTACAATAGATAGATAAAGAGAATCCCCAATGACAGGAACTTCGCCTCCATTCCAGATTTTACCCGTTGCCATATAGAACTGAACAGCATCTTCAAACCCCGGACGAACGGTAGCAACCACTCTTGCCATACCACTTTGCAGGAATGCTCTGAATAATGGATCCACATCTTCAGTCTGGTAAAGATTAGTCCATTCTGTTTTATTAGCCCAATAATAAGGATACAGATAATAAGAAAGGTTTTCCCATTCAAAGGCTTGTTCCATAAATTTTAAGAAGGCAGTATATTTATCCAGTTTTGTTGACAGGTCGGTCTCATAATCTGTAAAAGTGCTTCCGGTGGTTAGTCCTGCCATACCATAGCCATGAGTAGAATTGGCTGCTCTGTTGATCATGTAAGAGATACAGTTTTTACGAAGTACCGTATTTTCAATCTGACGGTAGAATCCTGGATTGGATCCCTTAATCTGGATGCCGGTAGCTTTTTCTTCCGCTATTTTCTGTTCGTAAATTGCCAAAGCCTTTTCATAGCTGTCAATAATTGCTTTGAATGTTTTTTGAAGCCATGCATTTCTTGCTTCTGGAGTAAGTTCTAAGTTCAGCTTCAAAGTTCCCTGCATAATTGGGCTTTCTCCGGTAGCAAAACTAAATTCCAGTTTATTTTTGATATTCAGGGTTGTCGTTATTCCACTTACCTGTGTACTGATCGGTGAAGAGATCCAGGAAGTACCTTGTCCTCCAATAGTCATGAAAGCCTGGTGAGCACCTTTAAAGCTGTGTGGATAGGTTTGGAAAGTATAATCAACAGTTTTTAATAAATACCCTTCCGGAACCTCAACTTCTCCATTTCCGTTTACAATCTGAACCTTGTCATCATCTTTTCCTCCGAAGTTTCCATCACGCCCGCTGAATGACTTACTTATAGCAAAAAACTCTGCAGGTCTCTCATCAATTTCAGCATTGTATTTACTTATCCAATATTTTAAGGCAGCTTCGTTACCTAAAGCGGTATAATTTTCCAACGGTAAATAGCTTGCTTTTCTTGGGTCTTCTGGTTTTACAAGATCACTTTTCGTTGCTGAATTATCCAATGTCATTCCTAGTGTATGAAGCTTTGCAGGCTGAGGAATCATAAATTCGAACATCAGGCGTTTTCCATAATTATAGATCTGGTTTTTCATAAGTTTGTCGACCCAACGGAAAACTCCTACAACATGCTTATCACCTTTTGTATTATCAAAACCATGTTTATTGTTTTCTTCAAACTCTTCAATGATTTTTTCAATCCTTTCCTCATGAACTTTTGTTACCACTCTGTCTAATGCTCTGGCTGTAACATCCTGGGCTTGTGTAAGCGCCTGTCTTGTGCTTTCTTCTTTGGAAGAATGGGTGGCATATCCGCCTGCAATTCCTGTACTGATAGATGCACCTCCTGTCATTTTCCAGCTGGCATCAAAATGTGCCTGTACATTGGTATCTCTGGATTCCTGCATCATTTTGGCAATCTCAGTCTGCATCTCAAATCTGGTTGCAGTAGTGGTATCCGTAAGTTTTTCCCTTTCAGTATCTGAAGAGGTGGTAGTCGTGTTTTCGCTTCTTCTCAGTCTTCTTGTCGCCTTTTCACGGTACTCACGGGCCATTACATTTTCAATATGTGCCACTTCTCCTTCTACGTAAGCATGGGTAGTCTGTTCTACTTTAAGATAATCAGCAATACCGATTTGCTTAAATCCAAATCCGGAAGGGATATAAGAGTCATCAGGTTCCTGAATAGGATCTTTAATTTCGTTAGTAAATTCGAAAGATGAAGTATAGCAAGACTTCATCGTGATGATTCTTGGGAAGAAAGTTGTTACCTTACCATTGGTAAAGGTGATTTTGACATCCATCGTAAAGTTCTCCGTTTGAGAAATGTAAACACCGTCTGTTGTTGCGCTTCCTAATAATTTGCTTAAGAAAATCTTATTACCAACACGGCTTTTTTCAAAATAGGTGCCGGAAAGTGGTCCTGCATTGGTATAGAAAGTATAGCTCATACTTGCTACATTCCAGGAAGCATCAGGAACATCGATAGATAAGTCCAGGCACGTATTTCTTAAAATATGCCTTGGGCATAACTGATAGGTAAAAGGAATCGTTTCTACTCTTGAGACAGGAAGAATAACTCCACCAATACTTGTATAGCTTTCTGAATTATCCATGATATTATCCAGAACAATGTTATTGGCTCTTTCTGTGGCATTTGAAATAATGTCCTTTAATTCATTGAATGTATTTCTTCCTGCCAGCAGACTGTCAATTACTTCAGTATTGTCAAGCATTGCTTTATCCGGTACTGAAAAATCATAATCTAAAAGAGATAATATGGTATCAATACTATCGGGCTTCAGGGCATTCGCAAGAGTTCTTGCATCAACTTCAGGGCGGAACGAGAACTCAAATTTAGGAAGCTTCGGATAAGGAATTTCTTCTGGTTTGTTACAGGGATCTTCGGGATTATAAGGGAGTTCAGGATTTCTGATCTCACAATATTTTCTTCTTGCTTCTTCTACACGGGCATAATATTCATCAAGGATAGATTGGGTGGATTCATTGTGTTTTTCTTCATTGATTTTATATTCTCTCGTATATTCTTTTTTATAGCTGTTTTCAATAAGAGACATCTCTTTTGTTAGCACCTCATATCTCTTAAGAAGAGCCTGGGCCTCCTGGATATTTTGCTGCTTTTCCATATAAGAGGAGGGTGATGTTACTTCTCCGGATTCTTGTTCTGCCATTTTTGAAGCAATACCAATGGGATGAGCATCCGGAGTATCAAGCATAAGCTCTTTTGGAATAACTACTCGTGCAGATAGAAGTTCCCTAAGTTCTTCATCATTAAAGGCAGATGGAGCAGTTTGAAGAGTATGAGCCGCCAGTAAGATCTGCATCAATGCTTCTTTCAAATAAAAATCTTTTTGTGTGGCTACCTGATAAATTAAATTATTCCATAAATTGATCAGATTAGGAAAAGCATACGAAGGAGATGCCTTTACTTCACTGGATTTAGTCATGTACTGATTGGTAGTACATGTATTTTTATTTTTTGCAAGCCATAGTGCGTAGTCGTACACAATACCATATGTTTGTTTCATTGCTTCCATATCAGCAATACAATTGGCATTCTGGGCAAAAACAGCAGCTCTCTCTTTCAACAATTCCTGCTTAGGCCTTGTTCCTGAAGCTACAGGGATATAAAATGTATTGTCGCTTTTTAAAGAATCCGGAATTGTAATGAATTTTTTATTTTGTTTATCTTCATCAGGTAATTGCGGGTTTCTTAAGCTTACGAATCTGAAAAGTGTTTGTGATGGATTGTTTGTGTTCATAAAGTTTGTTTGTTTATAGTTAATAATTCCTTCTCCTATTAAGGATTTTCCGACGGTAAATGCGGATTTTTTCGATGTATTATTTGTTGGCATTTTGTTTATTTTTTTGTGTACTCAAGAGTTAGAGTAAATGAATTATTATAGGGTTAATATAAGTTTTAGGTATGCAGAATGCCAGGATCTCCAAGGCCTAAATCACCAAATACAGAAACTATTTCCTACTTTGTCCTGTTATATTCTTCTAAATGTTCAGCAAGAAAAATTCGTAAATAGTTGGTAAATGTTTCCAAGCCAAAAGTAATAGCATCACTGTCGTGGCTTTTAAAAACGGGATTGAACCGGAAGTTCTGACAGACTTCAAACGTTGAAGCATAAAGAGCGCCCAAAGATTTCATAGCAGAACCACTAAAGCCCGGGCCGTTATAGTTATTCGACTGTCCGATACAATAATCATCAGATTGTGGAATTAGTAAAGATTTAGTCTTGTATTTTGCCGATAGTTCTTTCATTAAAATATTTGCTGAACTTTGACCTAATTCGGAGCCAAGATTCACAACCCATGCCATATTATAGTTTTTCGGATCTGCCTGTGGTGTGCCATGGAAATTGTGGAAATCCACACCCATTATCGTGTTTGATGTGATTTTTTCCTGCATGAATCTATAGATTGCCTGAGATTCAATTTCTGACAATGCTGCTTGGCCAGGATATGTTGAGTCAACAGAAGTACCTCCGCCTGCCCAGAATGTCGGAAAATTTCTATTTAAATCAACCGAGTTAAAATTCTTGCGGGTTCCTGCGCCGGATCCGGCATTCCATCCATGTGGATTTGCGAACGGTATAATCACGAATTCAACGTTAAATCGTAAATATTCTAAAAACGGATGCGATTTCCAATTTGTCAGAACTTGTTTCATGAGCTCATAGGCAACAAATGAAGGTGTCTTTTCAAAACCGTGAATTGAACAGTTTAGAATAATACGTGGCAATGTCTGGGCATTGTTTCCAGTGGGATCCCCGGAGGTTAACTTGCTGGGTAAGAAAGTATAGCCGTAAATTGGCAGTTTTCTTTCAACATTTGTATCTGTAGGAACATCAGTTGTAAGCGTTTCCTTGATAATTGAATATCCAGGAGGAACATGAGTAACAAGTTCGTCCCACTTTAATGACCATTCTCTACAATCCTGATAAGGCTTTCTTGGAATGCCGGATCCATCTGGTCCCTCATAACTCTCTAGCGCTGGTGCAGAATAATAGTCATTAAAACTATGGGACCGTGCAAACTTTACAAATCCTAAAGGGTTATTAAAAACCTCTGACCTTTTATATAATGTCCTGCTTAAATTACTATTATTGCTAACTCCTGAATTACTTTCAACTACTCTCTTCTGGTTAGGAACTTGAGACCAATCAATTGTTACCTTTCCATATATTGTTGTATTGGATTCCCTTTTAGTCCCCGATCTGAGATAATATGTTTTTACCCCTGCATGTAATACAGGATCATAAGGCATAGAAAAAGCATTGTTAAATTCATCTGCATACAGGAAAAGTGCGGGCTTACCTGTTTCTGCATAAATAAAACCCAGATATGAGTTAGTGGTTGTAACGTTTTTCCCAAGTCCATATAATGTAACAACGGTATTATCTTTTACATTATAAAATTCGGCATCTAAGATTGCTTTACTAAGCCAAAATTTTTCATCTGACGTTCTCGATTCCTGCCAGGTTGAAAATGTTTTATTATACAAGACATCAGCAGGTGCGACAGGTTTTATTGGATAAGCAGTTGTTCCTGCTATATTAATGAACGTGTAACCTTTGGCTCCAAAGACATCCTGCAGTGTTGAATTTAAATATAATACATAAAATAAAACATAATCATTAACCCCGAGTGGTCTTGCAGCATTATCATAAATTGTAACGACTCTTGCATTTGTACTTACAGTATTATATACAATTGCATAATATGTCGGGTTTGCTGAAGTATCAACAGACTGTGCCCGGACATTAAATACGCTTTGGTTGGTAATAATTTTATTTGTTGATGTCCCAATTAAATTCACCGTATTAGTAACAACATCAATTGTCAAAGTGGTGGAATGTGATGTAAAAATACCCGGTGACTTAGGAAATGGAAAATAAACCTCCCAATTAGCATTATTACCTGGAACAGCACTTGTAATATCTGTTTTGGCTTTCCATAAAACATCAAGATACTTAACAACTTCACCAGCTTTGTAAGAGCCAAGGACCCAATCGCGAACACCTCCTGTTTTTATATTCTCTAGTAGGCCTCCAACACTTAAGGCGTCAATGTTTTCAATTTTGTTTAATGGAATCATTTCACCCTTATGCCAGTAAGAGTCCTGCCATTCCCAAAAGTCTTCCTGCTTTGGGATATCTCCATTTTCGAAATAGAGTTTTAATTCTTGTTTTGTTTTCATAAAACGTTGTGTAATTTGTTGGTTAATAAATTTAGTGTCCTGCGTTTTTTATAGAAACAGGTGCATTCTGGTGCTTACATTTTCAGACATAGTTCTGGCTGTCCAGCATTTTGTGAATGGTGAATTCAAAGGTGTTGAAGCTAATTAATGAGACTGCTGTATAGGTATTATAGAGATTTCAAAGGTAATGGCGGACAGCGTCAGAACTTGTCGTGTATTAAATTATATTTTAAAATGAATTTTGTTCAATCATATCATTGTCAAAATCTTCCCTGAAGAAATTTTCAATGTCATTGAGATAGTTTTCATAATCCATCTCAGCATTTTCGATATCGCTCCATTCTATTGTATAGAGATCTTCATCGAAGAGTATATCTGTTTTGTGATCTGGTGTTTCCATGTTTTGTGTGATGAGGTGTTGGTTATATTTTGAACATATTTCAGGCTGTTCAGCATAAGAGAATGTTGAATTCAAAGGCTTTTTAAAAGTTTTTATGATTGTTGTTTTGGGTCTTTCTGATACTCCAAAGGTAATAGCGCGTAACGACAAAACTTGACGTGTTTAAAAAGATTTTCTAATTTTTAAATATAATCCCAAGAGCTTATATCTTACGTTTATAAGGTTAAAAGCTTATATTTTATTTTTGATGAGTTTCTGAACAATTTCGTTCAACGTTTCTCTGTTGTCATCAATATAGCTTAGTCCGGCCTGGATCAAATTCTCAATATTGGATCTTCTTACATTTTCCATTGCCGTAGAAGCATTTTTCAATGATGGATTCAAACGGTAATAATTTTTTTGATTTCTTAAGCCTAATGTCTGAAACATCTGTCCCAGCTGATAATCTACCGTTTCTGCGTTGGCAGACATTAAAATATCAACGATTGGCTTTACCCACCCAATTTTTCCTGCTTTTTCCAATCTTTTGAAAGAATAAGGCCTGGCTTCAATTCCTGTTCCTATAGAAACAATAATCATATCATTTACACCCGGATGATTGGCTTTCTGATGGTTTTTTAAAACTTCAGCAAACGGAATCTTCCTTGCTTCTGCATAAGCGCACAGTGCTGGATTATTGGCAAACATACCACCATCAATCAGGCTGAAAATTTGTCCATACATTGATTTAATCTGAACAGGACTGAAATAGGTGGGAGCAGCTGAAGTTGCTCTGCAGATATCTTTTACATAGAAATTGTCCGTGCTGAGGTTGGCTTTCCATGAGTTGAAAAGCTTTGCTCTTCTGTTCTCAATATCATAACTCGTTATTAAACATGGTTTTATTAATTCTTTTAATTCTAAATTTCCAAAAAAGTCATTTAAGTTTTTTTCAAGAGCTTCCTGAGAAATTCTTTCATTCAATAATCCAAATGGATTGACCAGTTTTTCCCAGAAAGAAACCTGGAAGATGTCGCCGCCCTTTTCAGCATATAATTCCAATCCTTTTTGAATAGAATATTTTGCTTTTCGGGCTCCGTCAGGAGATAAAATAATAGAAGCAATCAGACCTCCGGTGCTGCTGCCTGCTACCAGATCAAAATAATCTCCGAGCTTGGCTGTCGGCTTATCATAATACTGGAGCTGTTCTTCTATGTAACGCAGAATAATGCAGGTGACGATTCCCCTTATTCCACCTCCGTCTAAAGAAAGAATGGTTGTCTTTTTCATGTGATGTTTTTAATGGTTTGTTAAAAGGACACATGCAATCTTAAATCTACAGAACCTGTTAATTTGTCAGAAAAATCTTTAAGTTCCATATTGAGATTCATTGCTTTTTCGTTGTTTTCTTGTAAAGCAAAGGTAGGCTGGGGAAGCGACAGAACGTGTCGTATTTTATTTATTTTCAAATAAATAACACTAAAAGATAACGTAATTCTGCTTATCTCTTGGTAACTTCAAAAGCACTCTCCAACTGGTTTTTACAGGGCCTTTTTTAGACGGAATATTCTTTTTTTCGAAGTGGGGAAGATCCTTAAATGTTTTCCAGTTTCCACCCCAGTCCCATCCGTGGCGGGCGAAAATTTTTACACACTCGTACCAGTCGGCAACAGTGTCATTATCCCAGTCTTTTACAGTGTCCCAGCTTGCTGTTTTTCCGTCAATCATCAGGCAGATGTCTACGGCAAGACCATAATTGTGAATGCTTTGTCCTGCCTTGGCATTGGTTACTTTTTTTCCTGAAGTAATTCTTCCGATTGCATACAATTTTTCCTGCTCTTCAAAAGATCTTAATCCCTGGGTGATCCGTATTTTAGCTCTTCCGGTAAGTGCTTCGTCACATTCCTGTATAATTTGCTTTACTTCATCTCTTATCAACGGGTGAAGTTTCTGAATTCGTTCTAAGGTTACTTTGTCCATATTTTCTTATTTTGCTATAGGACAAAAGTATAGCGCGAAAGCGACGAAACGTGACGTGTTTTATTTGAAATTTGATTAAAATTCTATAACATCCAATACGAGGCGGAAAACATAATGCATGAACAAGGGTATAAGGTTAAAATTAATCTGTAAACATATAATATAAGAAAAAATTGTTCTTAAATTTTTTAAAATCAAATAGAAGTAGTAAATATGACGGAATAAAAAACACAATATTAAATGCATACCATTTTACCCTTTTTATTGGCTATGGTTGCAGCCATTGTGCTGCTGAATATGTGGGCTGCTAAGTTAAAAATTGCCTACCCTATTTTACTTGTTGTATTCGGGCTCCTCGTTAGCTTTGTGCCAGGATTGCCTGTGGTAAAGATTAATCCTGACCTTATCTTTTTTATTTTTTTACCTCCTCTGCTATTTGAAGCCGCATGGTCTATTTCCTTTAAAGAAATGAAAAGATGGTGGCGTATTATTGGAAGTTTTGCCTTTTTGGTTGTCTTTTTCACGGCGCTGGCAGTGGCGGTGGCAGCTAATTATTTTATTCCCGGATTTACCCTTGCACTTGGGTTTTTACTCGGAGGCATTGTATCTCCGCCTGATGCTGTAAGTACCGGAGCGATCATGAAATTTGTAAAAATACCATCCACTACATCCGCTATTCTGGAAGGAGAAAGTTTGTTGAATGATGCCTCTTCATTGATTATATTCCGTTTTGCCCTGATTGCGGTGGGAACCGGCCAATTTGTATGGCAGGAAGCTTCATTAGACTTTTTATGGATGGTGATCGGAGGCATAGGAACCGGCCTTTTACTGGCATGGATTTTTGTACAGGCTCACAAACGGCTTCCTACAGATGCCTCTTCGGATATTGCACTGACACTTATTGAGCCTTACCTGATGTATTGGATTGCAGAACAGTTCCATTGCTCCGGAGTTTTAGCCGTTGTTTGTGGAGGGCTTTATATGTCAGGTAAAAGGATGATATTTTTAAACAGTACCAGCCGCATAAGAGGCTATAGCGTATGGGAAAGCTTTGTTTTTATCCTGAATGGCATCGTATTCTTAATTATAGGCCTTGAGCTACCTGAAATTGTTGGCGGACTGCGGTGGGAAGGAATTCCTTTGAGTACAGCCATTCAATATGGAGTATTGGTGACCGCTATTTTGATTGCTGCCAGAATCATAAGTTCGTACGCCGCAATGCTGGCTACTTTGATTTTTCGTCCAAGTGTAGCACCCCGCACCTCTTCCACAAGAAGAAGTCTGCTGCTGCCCCTGATGCTTGGATGGACGGGAATGAGAGGTGTTGTTTCATTAGCTGCGGCACTGGCCATTCCGATTACCCTTGAAAACGGACTTCCTTTCCCAACAGAAACCTTATCCTGTTCATTACGTTCGTTGTACTTCTGCTTACATTACTTGTACAGGGGCTTACATTGCCTTACCTGATAAAGTACGGACATATATTCGATGATTTTACGGATGAAGAGAAAGACAAACAAGCCCGGGAAGAAATAAAGCACAAACTGAAACAGCATGTTTATCATTTTCTTAAAAACAAGCATGATAGTGAACTGAACAGTCATGCCGGATTGGAAAAAATGCTGAAACACTGGGAAGAAAAAATACAGGCCAATGATGCAGAATGGATGAATGAAAAGACAAAAGATATCTTTTTTGAAATGCTGGAAAGCCAGAGACAATTTCTTTCAGAGCTCAATAAAGATATATCCGTGAATGAAGAGATTATCCGTCATCAGCTTTATCAGATTGACCTTGAGGAAGAACGTTTGAGAATGATTTAATCTGCATCAGGATAATGTTTTTTGAAAACAAAAGTAAAATGCTAATGCGACAAAAGATGTCGTATTTGAAAATTTTATATGTTTGTTTTTCAGATTGTTAAATATGATGTTAATTATAGTCTAAAAGGTTATTTTATTCTTTAAAAACTATAATTTTGCATAGATATTTACTATACAATTGTCATGTACGCTCTGGTAGATTGTAACAATTTTTTTGTTTCGTGTGAAAGGACTTTGGATCCTGATCTTGAAGGCAAACCCGTTGTGGTTCTTTCCAACAACGATGGGTGCGTTGTGTCCAGAAGTAAAGAAGCAAAAGACCTGGGAATTCCTATGGCAGCTCCTGCATTCAAGTACAAAGAGCTTTTTCAGAAACATGATGTTAAAAGTTTTTCCGCAAAATTCGAACTCTATAATTATAAAAGCCAGCAGGTCATCAATATTGCCAAATCCTATGTTCTGGATCATGAAGTCTACAGTATCGATGAGCTTTTCCTTGATTTAACGGGATTCAAATACATTGATATTTACACATATTGTCTTAAAATCAAAAAAGAGATTGATGAGAAAGAAAATATTCCGGTAAGTATAGGAATTGCTCCTACCAAAACCTTATGTAAGGTAGCCAACAGAATCGTAAAAGAATTTCCGGATAATTTTAAAGGAGTGTATATCATGGATACTCCTGAAAAAATTGAAAAAGCTTTGAAATGGCTCAACATAGGAGATGTATGGGGAATAGGAAGAAGGCTCGCCGCCAAAATGAATGACAGTGGTGTATATAAAGCCTGGGATCTTCTTCAGAAACCTGAAATGTGGGTCAGGAAAGTAATGGGAATTCATGGAGTAAGAATGATCAATGAGCTGAAGGGAATCCGTCAGCTGGAACTGGATGCGCCTTCGCCCAAAAAATCCATAGCCGTTACCCGAAGTTTCATGCAGATGCTTACCAATAAAGAAGAAGTAAGAGAAAGGGTAGAAACTTTTGGAATGTATTGCTCAGAAAGGCTGAGAAAGCAGAATACCTGCTGCAAAATGATTACTGTTTTTGTACAGACCAACCGTTTTAGAAAAGATCTTCCCGAGTACAAAAATGCAATGACCAGGATTCTTTCTAATCCTACCAATTCGTCGATCTTAATCGGAAGAGTAGTGAATGAACTTTTTGAGGCCGTTTACAGAGATGGCTTTCACTATAAAAGGGCAGGGGTCATGGTGAATGATTTTGTTCCCGAAGATCAGAGACAGATTGGCCTTTTTGAGGAAGATATTCAAAACCAGCATCTTCCCGTGATGAAAGCCATGGACGCCATGAACCGAAAATATGGAAAGGATAAAGTGCGTCTCGGAAGCATGAGCGGGGAAAATACATTTGGCCGTGCACAACTATCCCCCGAATATGAAGCCTTCCTGAAAAAGAATACATTGCCGGAAGCGAACTTTAGGTTCCATTGAGACTAAAATTTTTTCTTTGAAAAAACAAAAATTCTTCAAAAATTTCCAATAAAATAGCATATGAGTTTTATTTAAATAGTAAAATTCCGTATTTTGATAATGTAAAGTTATATGTTATTTTGTTGTTAATCAGTATTTTATGTGTTTTCGGGTAAATAGAGCTATTGTATAAGACGTGCTTTTACATGTATCTTTGGCCAAGAATTGTACACGATTTAAAAACCACAAATTACATGAAAAATCAAAGTATTTTGATGAAGGGGATCCTGATTCCTCTGTGCTTTACCATAAGCTACTCAAAAGCTCAAGTAGGTATTAATACCTCAAATCCCCAAACCACTTTTCATGTGGATGGGGCAAAAGATAATCCCTCATCCGGAGTTCCATCTTCTGCACAAATTGCCAATGATGTTGCCATCACTTCTGCCGGAGAAATAGGAATCGGGACCCTAACGCCAGCCGTTAAGATAGATACACGTTCAGTAGCAAATACAGACAACTCTATCGGAATAGGAGAGACAAGTCAGACCGCCTCAGCGGCGGGTGGAGGTGCAGTGAGATATAACCCGCTGAATGGAGGTAAGTTGCAGTATTCAGACGGTGTGGTATGGCAGGACCTTATTTCTTCCCCTACCAAAGCCGTAGTAGTAGCCAATCTTCAGGAAGCGAACTTTGCGGTTAAAATTCCCTATCAGGTTTCTACAGGTATTGCAGGATGGACGGAAGTTTCTGATCCCACAGGAAATTTTACTCCCGGAACAGGCGTTTTTACAGCCCCAAGAACCGGAGTGTATCTTGTTTCTTTTACGTATGATTTTGTAAGAATCCCGATAGTTTCGGGCTATTTTTCAGAAGCAAGATATGTTGTAAACGGAAGCAATGCCGTAAAAAAATGCGTAAAATCTTATTCAAATATTTCAAAACAGGCACAGGTAGCAGGCTCTTGCGTAGCCGGAGTTCAGCTGAATAAAGGCGATACTCTGCAGCCCTATATCTACCAGTCGGTTTATAACGGCAGCCTGAGCCTGAGAACAGATACATCTTCTGCAAGCAATGAATATGGCTTTGTAAATCTTTCTATTGTAGAACAATAACACATTCTGATATGCGAAAAAAATTAGGACTGGCTTTACTCATTTGCTTTGGCATAGGGGTAAAAGCCCAGGTAGGAATCAATATGTCTTCTCCGGAAGGAACAGTACACATTGACAGCCAGAAAAATACAAATGTTTCAATACCTTCCGGGTATTATGATGACGTAGTGATTACCCCTTCAGGAAATGTAGGGGTAGGAACAAAATCTCCGAAAATAAGGCTGGATCTCAGATCAGGCGAACGTTTAAATGCAATGGGAATCGGAGGGACCTCACAATCTGCTTCTGCAGCAAAGGCCGGAGCGATGAGGTATAATTCCGGAACTCAGGATTTAAGTTTTTCTAACGGAACGGCCTGGGTAGTATTGGCTCATAAGGCGGCCAATGATTTTGTGGATGCCGAAAATGCTTCCATACAAAGTTTCAGTAACGGGATTCCGACTACTGTTACCGGCTGGACTAAAAAAACCGATGTAAATAGCAGTTTTAATGCAGGTACAGGAACTTTTACCGCTTCAAAAACGGGAGTATATATCGCGTCCTTTACCTTTTCACTGGCTTCCGGAAGTATTGCGGACGATTCAAGATATGAAACATTAATTCAAACCAATTCTACCTCTTCTGCAACCGGTAAGGTTTTCAAATGTGTAGGAAGCTATCCTGGAAATAATACGATCGGAAACCGCGTTGCAGGGAACTGCTCCGGAATTTTTAACCTGAACCAGGGAGATAATATTACCGTAAGCCTGAATCAAAAACTGGGAAGTTCAAAAACACTGGACACGGATTCTACACTTACTTCTTTAAGTATTTTCGGATTATAAAAAAATAAATGATGAAAAAGAATTGTTTACTGATTTTAATGACTTTAAGCTTCCAATATGCATTTTCACAGGTTGGAATCAATACCCCAAACCCACAGGGCATTCTGCATATTGATGGGCAAAAAGATAATCCTTCATCAGGATCTACATTTACTCCGGCTCAGCAGAGCAATGATATTATTGTGAGCAGTTCGGGAAAAGTAGGCGTGGGAACTCTCAATCCGGCGGTAAAGGTGGATGCCAGAAATTCCGGAAACGGAGCGATCGGCTTTGGAGCTTCCACACTTACAGCGGTTGTGGCAGATGAAGGTGCAGTACGCTATAACAGTGGAGTGGAATATTCCAACGGAAATGAATGGCTTCCTTTGCTGACGGCGCAGCCGGTTAGCAATAAAGTAATTGTTATTGCGGCTAAAACGACGAATAACGTAAAGCTGGCAACTCCTTCTACACCAACTATAACCGCAGGTTTGCAGAACAGAGCCAGTAATTATCTTGTAGACTGGAGCAAGACCTTTGAAAGTAATTCCGGGACGAGCTTCAATGCCGCTACAGGAATCTTTACAGCCCCCAGGAACGGAATGTATGTTGCTACTTTCACTACGGATCTGGCTCCGTTGGCTATTAATTATACTGCTGATCCTCTAAATCCTATTCAGATAGAAGCGATCTGGCAGCTTTATGATAATACAACAGGATTGGCTGCTACCAATATTGTCAACACCGTAAAATGTGCCAATACGATGTCCTCAAACAGTGTAGGAAATATTGATGCAGGAAGTAACTGCACGGCTTCGTTCTATATGACGGCAGGGCAGAGGCTGATGCCTTATATCTGGTTTAATTTAAATAATTCAAATGTTGCGAATTTTTCGCTTAATAATACGGGAGGTTATAATAATCTGACCATAGCAGAACAGTAATCAGGAGATCTCATCAAGGGTTTTAATAAAGGCAGACGGATGCAGTCCTGTGATCTTCTTGAACTCAAGAGAAAAAGCACTGTGAGATGAATATCCTGTGATTTCAGCAAGGTGATTGATCTTATACTTTCTGTATTGAGGTTCGTTTTTCAGCTGATTGACAATATAATTGATCCTCAGATGATTAATGTATTGATTGAAATTAAATTTTTTATGTTTCTTAATAACTGTTGAAAGGTACTTGGTGTTGATATTCAGGGTGTTTGCGAGATTGTACCGTGAAATGTTTTTGTTGTTAAATTCAAGGCTCTCCTCAAATATTTTTAATCCGTTTAAAATATGTTCCTCTACTTCAGACGAAATTTTTATTTCTGCCGGAGTAGAGGCATTTTTTGTCTGAATATCTTCAGAAGCTTCCTGTGGATCTTCCTCATACACAACAGGAGAAATCCCTTCTCTGTAAATTTTGGCAACCGCTTCTTTATGTTTTTTACGGAGACGGATGGTATTGAAAATCGCCGCTCCTAAAACAGTCATCAAAGCAAGGCATGCTATAATAAGTCCTTTTGAAATGCTGTAGCTTTCTGTGAGTTGCTGATGAAAGTTCTCCTCTTTTTTTGATAATGTTGTGTTAACGGCCATGGCCTTGTTGTAGGCGATGCTGTCTTTTAATTTGAGATTCTCAAGCTTATATTTCTCGGTATTGGGGCGGTCGTGAAGCTGGGTATAGGCTTCTTCAAGATTTTTGGTAACCTCAATTTTTTTTTCATTAAAACCATACTGATCTGTAATGGCCAGAGATTTCCGGTAATACAGGACTGCACTGTCCGGCTTATTCTGTTTGGAAAACGAAAATCCGATATCATTAAGAATGTTGGCCCGAAGATAATAATTGTTTTCTCCTACCAATGAAAGAGCGTTTACAAAATAATATTTGGCTTCCTTGAATTTTTTTACCTCAGATAAATTGTATCCCATATTGGTATAAGCGGAAATCAGCAGTTCATTCCGTCTGGCTGCATTGTTAAGCTTCTGAAATTCCTGAATTGCACTTTTAGAATAGTACTCTTTCTCTTTATACTGGTCCTTATTGAGAAGGATTAAAAAAGAATTAAAGATCATTCCTTTCAGCTCATGTCCCTCTTCCGTATTATTATTTTTTACTTCCGTCAGAGCATTTCGAAGGCTTGTGGAAGATTCCTTAAGCAGTCCGAGTTTTGCATATTGAGTTCCCTGCATTCTGTACGCCAGTGCCTTCCCAATGCTGTAATTGCTTTGAGTAGATATTTTCAGTGCTTTATCAGCAAAATCAAGGCTCTTTTCAGCATCCGATTTCAAATAGCTGTTGAAAGACTTTAAATAATAAGCCTTTGCAAGAAATTCCGGGAGATTCCTTTTCTGAGCAGAATCTATAATCTTATTCAGAACAATTTCTGAGCTGTCCGGATTTTTTGATGAAAGCGTTCGGGCATACTTATACTGCCACTCAAAATCAAATGTCTGAGCAAATGTAAAAATTGAAATAATAAGGAAGAAAAAGAGAATATTTTTTTTCTTCATTGTGTGTGTTTTTATTTTTTCTGGTATTTCCAGTTCCGGCCTTTACCTTCGGCTATCCATTCCAAAGATTGGAACAATCTTTTATTTCGGGTAGTTTCTGTTTTGGCTTCTGTAACCCATGCAATATACTCTTTTCTGAAAGAAGGTGACGCTTTTTCAAAAATTTCTTTTGCTTTTGGCCGGGCATTTAATGCTGACTGAAAATAATCCGGAACTTCCATTTCTACTTTGGATGGAGGAGCCTTTTTCATAGTAAATCCCATGTCTGTAAGTTCCATGGCTTCTTGGATAGCGATTTTCAGCTGAGCCCGGGATGGAAGATCTTCAATGCAGGTTATTTTTCCTAAACTGAATAGTGAATTTTTTTCGGCTGTTGTTTCTATTTCCTGTAAAGTTTTCATTTCCTGATGAAGCCAGAATCCCAGGCTGCAATACTGCTTGAAAGCGGTGATAGAACACAGGATTTTCCCTTTATACATAAAAGTTGGGAATTTCCATTTGATAGCTTCTTCTGCATCGGGGCATGTTTCATGAATGATTTCACGGAGATATTGTAAGATCGGTTGTGCAAAACCCGGAGATTTTTCAAGGTATTCATCAACTTTTACGCTGTATTTTTCCATAGTATTTATTGGAATAATTGTACAATTTCATTAACAAGGAATTTTACCTGGTCAGGTCTTCCTCTGTCATTTTTAGGGTTGTTAAAATAGCTTCCGGTTTTTACAATAACGATATTGTGTTCGGGAACCATAATTATATATTGTCCCTGCAATCCCAGGAAATAATAATGTTTGATCGGGTTGTCATGATTGATCCAAAGTCCCATTCCATAAATGTTTTCAGACTTTTCTGTAGGAGTTCTCATCTGCTCAATAAATTCTGCATTGAGGATCTGCAGATCCCCTGCTTTTCCGTCATCCAGAAATAACTGTCCCAGCTTGGCAAAATCTCTTGCATTGGAATGAATACAGCAATAGGTTTTTTCCATGCCGTAATCGTCCGTGCTCCATTTAGCATTCTGTTCCATTCCCAGAGGAACCCAGAATTTCTCTGATAAATAGCTTGCCAACGGTTTATCCAGTGCTTTTCGGAGTGCAAAACCAAGAAGTTGTGTAGAACCGCTTTGATATTCGAACCTGATTCCCGGTTCTTCTTTAAATTTTCTCGAAAACACAGCTTTTACAAGGCTTTTTCCATAATAAGCTCTGGCATTGGGAAGAAACGGATTATTGTAATTTTCATCCCAGTCCAGTCCGGCTTCCATTTGGGCTAAGTTTTTAAGAGTAACCTGATTTCCGAAAGATTTATTTTTAAATTCAGGATAAAAATCAGAAAGCCTTTCATCAATAGTCGGAATAACGCCTTCTTCCAGCGCTTTTCCCAATAGCATGACTGTTACTGCTTTTGCCATCGAAAAAGAATTGGTCTGTGAAAGCTGATTATAGCCGTCCCAATACTGCTCATGAAGAATCTTCCCATTTCTGATCACTACAAAAGCGGCTGTTTTGGAGTGTTTTAAGTTTTCAACAAAATGTTTAGGTAATTCCTTTTTATTGTAGTCCGGATCTTCTTCCCAGAGTAGGGGTTCTTCTGTCGCAATAGGATTACTTGGGAAAAGATTTCCATCATCAATATGTGCGCTTGATCTTCCTTTAAGATAGGTTTTGGAAATACCACTAAATAAATAATCATATCCCAGAAAATAAGCTGCTGCAGCACCTGCTACAGCTCCGCCTATCATATACTTTAGTATTCTCATTTTTTCATGAATGGGTCTTTAACAAATTTAGAATAATTTGGCTATAAAAATTAAAATCAATCATCAAATACATTATTTTTGCTCTTATTGATGAAAACTATGACCAGAAAATTAATTGTATTAGGGTATTTACTATTGTCGATGATGGCAATAGCACAGATTTATAAACCGATAGATACTGCAGATTATACACAGAGAAAGGCATTTTTAAAGAATTTTGAAGGGAATAATGAGGAAGCTGTAAAGAGGTTAAAGGCCCGGTATTCCGGGAAAACAGGTTCAGAATTATCCAAAATTTATAAAGAATTCGGAACTGAATTTGAAAAGCAGGTGAAGAATAAGGATTTTATCTTTAAATCTGAATTTGAAGCCAGTATACAGTCTATGATTCAGCGTCTTAAAAAGAATAATCCTAAAATACCTCAGGACCTGAAAATTCTGATTGCCAAGGACAATACTCCCAATGCCTATTGCCTTGCTGACGGCACTTTTGTAATTAATATGGGTCTTTACAGCTGGCTGCACAATGAAGAGCAGATTGCTGCTGTAATTTCTCATGAGCTGGGACACAAACTAGAAGAACATTCCCTGAAAACTTTTTTAAAAATTATTGAACAGGATAAGCAGGATAAAGTTCTGGTTCAAGGTATAAAATCAACAACAGAAAGCAGAAGTCAGAGCCGGAATCAGAAGGCTTTTGACATTTTTAAAAATACGGTCTATAAAAAAGGAGTAGAAAGAAGACAAAGTGAAATGCAGGCAGACTCTCTGGGCTATGTTATTTTCAAAAACAGTGATTTCAGGAAAACGGAATTCGTAAATGCTCTTCAAAGACTGCAGGATTTTGATACCATTTCACCCAGGGAGCTGAAGGTGGAGACTTATAAAAAGCTCTTTAATCTTCCCAAGCAGGCTTTCAATGAAAAGTGGATGAAAAAGGAAGATTTCTCTCTGTACAATTATAATTTCTACAAAGAAAAACTGAATATAGATTCTCTGGCGTCACATCCTGAAGTATCCAGAAGGATTGAAATGCTCAAAAAGACTTTTGCAGAGCTTAAAACACCAGCTGTTCCTGAAAAACCTTCGGATCTGTTTGTAACATTAAAGAAAACAGCCAGAATGGAAATTCTGCCCAACTATTTTCATTCAGAGGATTATGGCCTGGGAATTTATACGGCCATGCAGTTTTTGCAGGATGATGAGGAAGAAAAGTATTATAAAAGCTGGTTGGGAAGATGCTTCTCTAAAATATATGAAGCGAGAAAAAACTATAACCTGAACCGGTATCTGGATAGAATAGAACCCAAAAATCAAAGTGAAAGCTACCAGCAGTTCCTGAATTTTATGTGGAACTTAAGCCTTGATGAAATAAAAAATATTGCAGACTTTTATCAGGCAAATGAAACTATAGCAAAGGTAAACTGATCTTGATATAAATAGTTAAAACATCAATAGAAACGGGCTTTAGCCCGTTTTTGAAATAATATAAAATTCCACTGGCTTTAGCCAAAACTTAAAATAAAAAGAGGCTGTCTCAAAAATCAAATAATTTGGCTTTTGTCATTCTGGCGAAGGAGGAATCTCATTGATAACCAGAAGTATGAGATTCTTTATTACACTTCTGAACTGCGTTCGCAGACTTCAGTCTGTATTCAGAATGACACTTTTGAGACAGGCTCTTCCTTTTTAGTAATTTAATTTCTCCAAACGGATCTTATTGAATTTTTCTTTCTCATTATACTCCCGAAGCAAAATATAGCCTTCTTTTCCCACATACGGAGTCACGGCATAATTGTCTTTTTCAGAAATAGGAATAATCTCCTGTTTGAATTTTCCATCAATAATAGTATTGATAAACAGGTTCCATCTTTTCTGTTTGGTGACTTCATCTTTTTGATAATCGCGGTAGAAAAATACCACGTCTTTTCCACCGTTGAGGTACTGTGAGAACAGATAATCACTGTTTACCCATTTTGATTTTTCTTTTTCAAAAACCTGTACATTTTTCACTTTGAAATCTTTATCGGTATAGATATACACAAGATCAGTAGTCTTCGGAGCGTTATATTGACCTGCCGGTTTATATTTTTCTGATAAAATACCGACACTTCCGTCGTTCATGAAGTACATATCTTTGGTCTGAAGCATATAACCGCTTTCTACCATACCGTATTTATTGACTTTTGGAAGAAAAGCAGCGATATTGGGCTCATAATTGATGACTTTGGTATCTACTGAAAAATCAGATTTGTTGAGGATCATTCTGGCAAATCCTACCGATTCCAAGTTGTCATAATTTCTTCCCAGCAGAACCACTTTATCATCAAAGGTTTTATCATTGTCAATCTTTCTGTAATTAGAATAGAAGGATTCAATATTGTCTATTGTATCATCAGATAATCCGGTAACCGGTTTGTTGGACTTTTCTTTTCCGGTTTTCATATCAAGAACCATGAGACTGAATGTTTTCTGTTTGTCACTCACTCTTTTCATGATGCAGTACATATAATTCTCGTCTCGTTCCAGCACAGATAAAATTGTGTAAGACTTTTTGCTTCCATCCGTGTTGTATTTATATCTCCATACCTCTTTTTTGTTTTCATCAAATTTCATAAGGCTGTTGCTGTTTTCGTACTTTCCGTAATCTTTGTATTCAACAGCAAAATAACCTCCTTCTTTCAGTTCTCCTACGGCAGAAATGTAGTTATAGCCTTTCTCTTTTTTCTCATCACGGTTTTCCTTACGCTGTTCTTTCCAGCTTTTCGGCTCGTTGATCTCTTTGAAAGTACCGTCTTCCAGATAGTCATAATATATTTTTCTGGTAATAGAATTTGTTTTCGGATTAATCACCATAGAAACAGGTGTGAATACCTCTTTGCTTTTTACGAGGGAATAATCTATCATAGAAGGTTTTAGAATAATCTGTCCTTTAAAATCAACATATCCTAAATAGGATGCTGCTGTGATATCTCCTTCAAACTCTTTATTGGCAACAGGGTTGAGGTTTTTATCCAGTATAACGTATTCAAACTTTTTGGTTTTATCACCGGATTTTCCGTAAGAATATAGAGAAACGTAACCGTAAAGATTGTCTTTGTCATCGAATAGGGCATTCATTCCCACATGGTCCCCGGCAGCCAGTGTTGTCAAATCCTGGGTTTGGGAAAATACAAATGTCTGGAGCAGTCCAAACATGATCAGCGTTATTTTTTTCATGGTTAAAATTTGAGGGATAAAAGTAATAAATTAACGCATATGTTGCTAAAAATAAAAAAAGCCCTGAAACCAGGGCTTTTCAACTATATTTTAGAAAGTAAATTTCTGAAGTTCGTTTTCTCATCAATGATCCTTCTCAACTCTGAAACAGGAACTCTTTCCTGCTGCATCGTGTCTCTGTCTCTGATGGTTACGGTATGGTCCGTTAAAGAATCGTGATCAACCGTGATACAGTAAGGAGTACCGATGGCATCCTGTCTTCTGTACCGTTTTCCGATGGCATCTTTCTCCTCATAGAATAAGTTGAAATCATATTTCAGATCATTGAAGATCTTTTCTGCATATTCTGCTAAACCGTCTTTCTTCATCAATGGAAGAATAGCGGCTTTAATTGGCGCTAATGCCGGAGGTAAAGATAAAACTGTTCTTTCAGAACCATCTTCCAATACTTCGTCTCTTAAACAGTGTGAGAATATAGAAAGGAATAATCTGTCTAAACCTACTGAAGTTTCCACTACATAAGGAACATAGTTTTCGTTTCTTTCAGGATCAAAGAACTGAAGCTTTCTTCCTGAAAATTCTTCATGCGCTTTTAAGTCGAAATCCGTTCTTGAGTGAATACCTTCCAATTCTTTAAATCCAAATGGGAAATTAAATTCAATATCAGCCGCAGCATTTGCATAGTGAGCCAGTTTCTCATGATCATGGAATCTGTAGTTCTCGTCTCCCAAACCTAAAGCTAAGTGCCAGTTCAGACGTTTTTGTTTCCACTGCTCGTAGAATTCAAGTTCTGTTCCCGGAGCTACAAAAAACTGCATTTCCATCTGTTCGAATTCACGCATTCTGAAAATAAACTGTCTTGCAACAATCTCGTTTCTGAACGCCTTACCAATCTGTGCAATACCGAAAGGAAGCTTATGACGCGAAGTTTTCTGTACATTCAGGAAGTTAACGAAGATACCCTGAGCGGTTTCAGGTCTCAGATAAAGATCCATTGCGCTGTCAGCAGAAGCTCCCAGCTTTGTTCCGAACATCAGGTTGAACTGTCTTACCTCTGTCCAGTTTTTAGAACCTGTATCAGGATCTGCAATTTCAAGCTCTTCAATCAACGCTTTTACATCAGCAAGGTCTTCATTTTCCAGAGATTTTGCCAGTCTTGAAAGAATAGCCTCTCTTTTTGCTCTGTATTCCAGAATCTTTGGATTCGTAGCTACAAACTGATCTTTATCGAAAGCATCACCGAATCTTTTCGCTGCCTTTTCGATTTCTTTGTTCTCTTTATCTTCAATTTTAGCACAATAGTCTTCCACCAAAACGTCTGCTCTGAAACGCTTCTTAGAATCTTTATTATCAATCAATGGATCGTTGAAAGCGTCTACGTGGCCTGATGCCTTCCATGTCGTTGGGTGCATTAGGATCGCCGAATCAATACCCACAATATTCTCGTTAAGCTGTACCATCGCTTTCCACCAATATTGTTTGATATTATTTTTAAGTTCGGCACCGTTCTGTCCATAATCATAAACAGCGGATAAACCATCATAGATCTCACTCGATGGGAAAATAAAACCATATTCTTTAGCGTGAGAAATCACTTTCTTGAAAACATCTTCTTGCTTTGCCATAATTTTTTTACGTCTGAAATGCAAAAATAGCAATTTGGATCCAAAATCATGAGATTCAATAAAAAAAGCAGTTAATAAACAGACAAATATTGACAATTTAATTTTTCAGGAGCCGGGAACCCGCTCTCCGTTGCAATTCCTCGCTCGGCGGCTCTGCTTCGCTCCGCCGCCTCACTGCGGGATTTTCTCTTAGATCGGGGCTATTGATAAACGAATTTGTAAAGCCTAACAGGTTTTCAAAACCTGTTAGGTTATGGCAGCATATAATATCAATCGAAAATTTCTACTTTTGTACCATGTTAGAAATTCTTTATCGCGACGAGCATATTATTGCCATCAACAAACCCAGCGGATTATTAGTTCATAAATCTTTCTATGCGGGAGAGGCTGATACTTATGCTATTCAGGAGCTGAAGAAACAGATCGGCCAAAAAGTGTTTCCTGTACATCGGTTAGACCGAAAAACTTCGGGTGTTCTGCTGTTTACCTTAGATAAAGATACCCTTAGAGTCATGAGCGAACAGTTTGCATCACGAGAAGTGGAGAAGAAATATCTGGCTGTCCTTCGTGGCTGGGCAAAAGAAGAAGAAACGATTGATTATGATTTAGTCAATGAAAATGAAGTGAAGCAAAATGCAGTTACGTACTACCGCCGTTTGCAGACATCGGAAATAGATTTGCCTTTTTTAAAGCATCAGACTTCAAGATATTGTTTGGTAGAAGCTATTCCCGAAACGGGAAGATTTCATCAGTTGAGAAAGCATTTTAAACATATTCTGCATCCTATTTTAGGCTGCCGAAAGCACGGCTGTAATAAACAGAATAAATTGTGGCTTCAAACTTTTGAGATCAGTAAAATGACGCTTCACGCCCATCAATTGATTTTCAACCATCCTGTTTCTAATGAACGAATTACAATAAATGCAACTATAGATGAAGAGTTCAAAAGAGTAGGAGATCTCCTGAAACTAGATCTGAGTGCGTACTCTTAATTAAAAATAAGCTATCAAATCTACTAATCTCACTCCATTCAGCAGGTAATGGTTTTTTAACGCAATGTTCGCAAAGTTTAACTAACACATGATTTTTATTTCCGATCACTGAGGCACTTCGTTCAGCAAAGACTGATAGTGCGTACTTCACTTAATAAAAAACCTTTGCGAACGAAAATGTTTTCAGAATTGTCATCTTTCTTTGCGATTGTAGCATTAAATAGCTACTCGGTTGCGGCATAGACAGATCGTAGCTATTGTTTAATGTTCACAAAGTTTATTGAAAAATGGTTTCTTTCCGTTCGCAGGGGCACTTCGTTCAGCAAAGACTCATAGCGCACACTTCGCCTAATGAAAAGCCTTTGAGAACGAAAATGTTTTCAGAATTGTCATCTTTCTTTGCGATTGTAGCATTAAAATAGCTTACTCGTTTGCGGCATAGACAGATCGTAGCTATTGTTTAATGTTCACAAAGTTTATTGAAAAATGGTTTCTTTCCGGTTGCAAGGGCATTTCGTTCAGCAAAGACTCATAGCGCGTACTTCGCTTAGTGAAACGCCCTTGCGAACAAAAATTTTTTCAGGATTTTCATAATTCTTAGCGATCATAGCGTTAAAATAGCTTTCTCGTTTCCAACTTATAGATACTATATATCAAACATTTTGATAAAATATCACAGGGTAATTAAAGATTAATTTTAAAATGAGTAATTTTGTAAAACTTTTTTTCAATGTACAAATCGCTCATTCGTCCGATTCTTTTCAATTTCGATCCTGAAGATGTTCATCACTTTACATTTTCAATGCTTAAGAATTTTGGATTTCTCACTCAATTATTTTTTCCGAAACCTATTGAAGACAAACGTCTGGAAAGAGAAGTTTTTGGATTAAAATTTAAAAATCCAGTAGGACTGGCTGCCGGTTTTGATAAAAATGCTGTTTTGTTTAATGAATTGGGAGATCTTGGTTTTGGATTTGTAGAAATCGGAACGGTAACCCCAAGAGCTCAGGCCGGAAATCCTAAGAAAAGATTGTTCCGTCTCATTGAAGACGGCGGAATCATCAACAGAATGGGATTCAACAATGATGGTCTTGAAGCAGCTATTGAAAAACTGAAATCCAATAAAGGAAAAATAATCATCGGTGGAAACATTGGAAAAAATACAGATACAAGCCTGGAAAACTATACCCAGGATTACCTGGATTGTTTCGAAGGCCTTCATCCTCATGTAGATTACTTTGTACTGAATGTAAGCTGCCCGAATGTAGGAAGCCACGCCAAACTTGAAGATGTAGAATATCTGAGAGAGCTGATTACAGAAGTAAAGAAAATAAACCAGTCAAAATCTGTACAGAAACCTATATTGCTTAAAATTGCTCCCGATCTTAACAACAATCAGTTAGACGAAATCATTGACCTGATTGCAGAAACAAAGATTGATGGTATCGTAGTTTCCAATACTTCTGTCAATAGAGAAGGTCTGAAAACCTCTCCGGAAGTTTTGAAGCAGATAGGAAACGGAGGATTAAGCGGGAAGCCGATCCGTGAGAGAAGTACAAAAATGATCAAATACCTTTCTGAAAAAAGTAACAGAGCATTTCCAATCATTGGGGTGGGAGGAATTCATTCTGCAAAAGATGCTATAGAGAAGCTGGATGCAGGAGCAACATTGGTTCAGCTGTACACAGGATTTATTTATGAAGGTCCGGAACTGATCAACGAAATCAATAAGGAAATTCTGAAAAGAGCAGGCAGATTACCGAGATAGCATGAAGAGAATCTTTACATTTATAGCCTTAGCAATAGGAATTGTAATCATGTTCTTCTTTGATAAAGACGGGGAAAGCAGTAATCTTATGAAATTAATCTTTTTATTGATCTTTTCAGTGCCGCTTGTTAAAATTCTTTTTCCTGAAACAAAGAAACTAGGAATAGGAACAGATGAATTTTATTCTAATCTTTTGAAGAAATTTAAAAGGAAATAATATGCAGTATATAAAAAGAGAGCTTACAGGACTCTCTTTTTTATTTTGACTTTACTACTGATGCATTTTTAATATCTACGGTAAGCATATGGGTAGGAACACTGTCAGACTTCTTTATTTTATATTGTATTGTCTGCCCGTCTCTGGATTTTGTTTTGACAGCATCATAGATGTTTTCAAGGCAGCTTTCTATCAGGAATTCTTCATAATTCTTATAATTCCAGTCTTTCGTGAAATAAAGAACCCTGTAGCCTTTCTCACCTTCACTGGCTCCACATCTCCCACAGGCATTGAGATTTGAAGAATGTTCAAAATAGAGCAATATCCGGTTTCTACTTTCACCGGATGTATAGGAAATCAATTCATTTCCTCCATGCTGATTAATAAAATCAAAAGTATTGATCTTTTTATGATCGGGTAATATCAGATAATTATTGTAGCGGTAAATCATATCATTGCCGGTAAAAAGCTTTGCCGGCTGCGTTTTTTTATCCGGATAAAAATTCCCCCGGATTATATTTTCTTTAGTATCATTTTGATTAAAAATAATATATTCTTTGGGAACTAATGATTGTGCTGTTTCATTTGCTTTTTCTACGCTTTGTGGCGATGTGATTCGTTCTTTTAATATTTTTGAATTCTTTTTTTGCTTAGTACCATAGTTGTATAATGACAATTTGCCGTAATCATAAACTCCTGTAACCGTAATTTTCTTCTGATACTTATCATAATAATACCATCCGTCTACAAAATACTGATAAAGGCTACAGTCAGCAATTCCTGCAAAATGAAGCTGCATAGTAATGGGAACGCCCGCAATTTCTCCTTTGAAAATTTGGGAAGAATCTGTTACCTTCTTTAATTCAACCTTCTGGCAGAGAAAAAATGAGAGGGAAAAGAAAAAGAATACAGTGAAAATTTTTTTCATGGCTGAGCGATCGTGGTTTTAGTTCTTTAAATGAAAAAGTGAGCGATGGTGTAGATAATCAGTCCGACCAGCCCTCCAACCAGCGTTCCGTTGACCCGGATAAACTGAAGATCTTTTCCTACTTCCAGCTCCAGCTTTTCACTCAGTTCTTTCCCTTGCCAGTTCCCAACAGTTGTACTGATGAGGTTCCCGAATTGATGGGTGTTTTTCAGAATATATTTATAAGCCGTCACCCGAACCCAATGATCAATTTTGTTCTGAAGGTTTTCGTCGGTCTTTAAATTTTGAGCAAACTCATTCAGGTTTTTAGAAAGATAGTTTTTCAATGAAGAATTTTCTTCCTGAAGTTCTTTCATCAGCGTTTTTTTAATGGAAACCCATATATCATTGGAATATTCATCCAGTTTATCATTTTTCAGAAGTCCGTTTTTAATGGTTTTAAATTCCTCATCCCATTTCGGATCTTCTTTCAGATCAACAGAGAATTCATGAATTTTCTGGGTAATCAATCCTCTTACTTCATGCTCGGGGTTTTCTTCTATTTCTTTAAAAAAATCAGAAAGTCCGTCAGCAATTTTATCGGCAATTTTAGTGTCTACAAATGATGGAATGAAAGAATAGCTTCCTTTTTTTACCCGTTCCTGAATCATTGCATCGTTTTCAATGATGTATTCTTTGATCTGTTTAGAAAGATTGGTGATAATTCTCTGGTGGTCATTTTTTTCAAGAATATAGCCAATTCCGTTTCCAACCACTTTATTAAGCTTAATATCATCCGTCATTTCAGCAACCTTCTTACTGATAAACTGGCTTACCGTAGAATCATCAAGCCTATTAAGAATATCAAGAACAATATCTGAAAGGTTTTTAATCAGAATCTCCTGGCTCTTTTCCTTCCCCAGCCATTCCCCTACAAAATTAGAAACTTTAAGTTTTTGGATATAAGGACGGATATTCTGAGGAGAAAGGAAATTGCCCACCACAAAGCTCCCAAGATTGTCTCCCAGTCTCTGTTTACTGTTCTCAATCAGATTGGTATGGGGAATAGGAAGTCCCAGAGGATGACGGAATAATGCGGTTACTGCAAACCAGTCAGCAAGTGCCCCTACCATAGCAGCCTCAGCAAATGCCCGTACATAGCCGATCCAATGAGAGTTATCAGACTTCTGTAAAATAGTGGTAACAATGAAAATAATAGCCATCAGTACAAATAATCCTGTGGCAAATGCTTTATATTTTCTGAGTTGTTTTCTTTTTGCTTCGTCATTCATATTCTCAAATTTACTAAATTTGGTTATGAAACCGTTTAATCTTAATAAAAGCTTTTAAACCTCAAAATTGTTGCGGTTAAAGAATGAAATTTACGATGAAATTTTTAGTTTCAGTCACCTTATTATTTTTTCTGCAGGCATGTACGCAGAAATACGAACCTCTTAAAACCCCTCCTATGGAAAATACAGAAGCAAAAAACAATCCATACTATTCCAGAACAGATACTACAAAACTCAATGTTTCCAATGATGAATGGAAAAAAATCCTTGCACCGGATTTATATGCAATTGCCAGAGAAGCTGCAACAGAAAGAGCTTTTACAGGAAAATATAACGAATTTGATGAGATAGGAGAGTATTATTGTGCGGTGTGCGGAAACCATCTGTTCCGTTCTACATCAAAATTTTCCAGCAGCTGTGGCTGGCCAAGTTTCTTTGAAGCGGATAAAGAAGGAGTCTATTATGTAAGAGATCAGTCTTATGGGATGGACCGTGTAGAGGTGCTCTGCAAAAGATGTGATTCCCATCTGGGACATGTTTTCGATGATGGCCCGAAACCTACAGGGCTGAGATATTGTATGAATTCTGTGAGCCTGAAATTTGTTCCGGATTCGCAAAAATAAGTGCTTTATTTCACAGAATCAGGACGTTAAAGTTTCTTAAATAGCGTTAAACTTTTTAGAGTTATACCCCCTTGGTAATTATGTTTTTATAATTTTGCCCCACTAATTTGGATTTATATAGTATTGGATGAAAGGATTTTATAGCGTATTAGGCCTTGTTTACATGGTGACGACTTCATTCTACATTTCCCCAAGAGTAGCGGCGAAAAGTGAGAATGTAACAACAACGAAAACTGAAAAAGTAGCTGAAACGAAATCTGAGAAGAACACAACAGCTGTGTCTTCATCAGAAGCACTGTACCAATCTATTGCATTTGACCCTGAACATGAACTGAACTATGAAGTGTTCTCAAAAGCATTGACTGGCTATGAAAATTTAAAAAAAGCAGGATTGCTTACCCAGGATTCGCACTTATTGACTATCTGCGATTTTTCTATGTCTTCTAACACAAAAAGACTTTGGATCATTGACCTGGAAGAGAAGAAAGTTTTGTTTAACTCATTGGTGGCACACGGAAAAAATACAGGCGAAGAATTTGCGACGAATTTTTCTAACAAGGAAAGTTCGCTGCAGAGCAGTCTGGGATTTTATATCACGGATGCAACATATCAGGGTGATAACGGATACTCTCTTAAATTATTGGGAATGGATAAGGGCTTTAATGATGCTGCATACAGAAGAGCAATTGTAATGCATGGTGCGGATTATGTGAGTGATGCATTTGCTTCGATGCACAAAAGAATTGGAAGAAGCTGGGGATGCCCTGCCGTCCCAAGAGAACTGACGCAGTCTATAATCAATACGATTAAAGGAAAAAACTGTCTGTTCATCTATTATCCTGATCAGAATTATCTTTCTTCCTCAGAATGGTTGAAAGCATAAAGAAAAAAAGAGCAGTCAGATTTGGCTGCTCTTTTTCTTTTAAAATAGTCCTGCAATTCGAAAATAACAATTACATTTATATAACCCTTTTACCCTTAAAGTAATAGAATGATGAATGGACAAGATGAAAATCACAAAAATATAAGTGTAGCTCTGGAAATGTCTACACGATTCATTTCAGCCATAAGACTGATTAATAATCCTGATGGCTCATGTACTTTTGAGAAAGGTAAAATGCCCACTCTTAAACATATCAATGCAAAGGGTTTCTGGATAAGTAATGAAACGGAAGAATGGGAAAAAAATAGCCATCCGGCACCCAGAAGGCAATATGTTATTACGATCAAAGGCAATATAAGATTTAAAGTAACAGATGGTACTACGTTTATTATTAAACCAGGAATCATCCTTTTAGCTGAAGATCTTAAAGGTATGGGGCACAGTTGGGATATAGTGAAAGGTAAAAAATGGGAGAGGCTTTATATCCCGATTTCAGAACATGAGGATGACTTTTTCATTCCTGATGCGGATTTTATATAATAATTAAGATAAGATATGAAAATCCCTGCATGATTTCCATACAGGGATTTTTCAATTATTTTAATTCAAATTATATGAATTTCTTGAAAATTAAAGTCGCATTGTGTCCTCCAAATCCAAAAGCATTACTTAAAGCATAGGTAATATCTTTTTCTTTCGCTTCTCCAAATACAATATTGATATCCTGCGGAATATTCTCATCAATAGAATGAAGATTAATTGTTGGCGGAATAATTCCGTTTTGAATCGCTTTAATAGAAAGAATGGCTTCCACAGCTCCCGCAGCTCCTAACAGGTGGCCGGTCATAGATTTTGTAGCACTGATGTCAAGATTCTTACTTCCTTTAAATAATTTATTAATTCCGTTCAGCTCAACCAGATCCCCAAGAGGAGTAGAGGTGGCATGAGGATTAATATAATCAATATCATCCACATTGATCCCCGCTTCGTTAAGAGCCAGCTGCATTGCTTTGATTGCTCCAACACCGTCAGGATGAGGTGCCGTCATGTGATAGGCATCCGCTGTCATTGCTGCACCTACCAATTCTGCATAGATTTTTGCTCCTCTTGCTTTGGCGTGTTCATATTCTTCCAGAATTAAAGTCCCGGAACCTTCACCCATCACAAAACCATCTCTTTCTGCATCGTAAGGACGGCTGGCGGTTGCAAAATCGTCATTTCTTGTTGACATGGCTTTCATAATGGAAAATCCTCCGATTGAAGCCGGAGAAATTGCCGCTTCAGAACCGCCGCTCACAATTACTTTTGCTTTTCCAAGACGGATATAATTGAATGCATCCATTAATGCCGTATTTCCTGTTGCACAAGCAGAAACAGTGGTATAATTGATCCCCTGAAGACCATATTTCATGGAGATCATTCCCGATGCCATGTTGGCAATAAATTTCGGTACAAAGAAAGGATTGAATCTTGGAGTTCCGTCCCCAGCTGCAAAATTCATGACCTCACTTTCGAATGTCCACATTCCCCCTTGTCCTGTTCCCCAGATGACACCTACATCAAATGGATCCATATTTTCCAGTTCAAGACCGGAATCTTTGAGTGCCTCCGCAGTGGAGTACATGGCATATTGTGAAAATAAATCACTTCTCTTGATTTCATTATGTGTTAAATGAACTTTTGGATCAAAACCTTTAACCTCACAAGCAAAATGAACTTTAAATTTTTCTGTGTCGAAATGAGTAATTTTATTTGCTCCACTCACTCCATTGATACTGTTTTGCCAAAATTCTTCGACATTATTTCCCAAAGGCGTCACTGCGCCAAGACCTGTAATGACAACTCTTTTCATACTTAGTTATTGATTTTGAATAAATTCGAGGTTCCTCTCGCTATTAGGCGGGTTTTATCTGCATTCCATATTTCGCACTGCGTGTTTACAAACTGCTTTCCCCTTTTAATGATTTTAGTTTCAGCTACAATATTATCATTTTCTTTTGCAGTTGAAAAATAATCAATGACATTATTTATAGTGGTTATGAAAGAATTTTCATTTAATGAAAACATGGTTGCACCAATGATGTCGTCTACTATGGCAGCTGTAACTCCGCCATGAAGGTTTCCTATGGGATTCAGCCATTCCGGTCTTACCGTATACTGAAATGCCAATTGTCCTTCATCTGCAGAAAGAACGATGGGATTGAGCCATTTCATAAAAGGAGATGGTGACTGGTCAAATTCTTTTCCAATGAATTGTTTTAATTGTGCTAATCTATCCATACTTGAGTTTTTATTTTTCTACAATCATGGTTACTCCCTGTCCGCGGGCTGCACAGATGGATATAAATCCCTTTCCGCTGCCTTTTTCCTGAAGTAATTTGGCCAAGGTTGCGATAATTCTTCCTCCTGTTGCTGCAAATGGATGGGCCGCTGCAAGGCTTCCTCCTTTTACATTCAGTTTGCTTCTGTCTATTTTTCCCAGAGCTTTTTCCAGTCCGATTTTTTGCGCAAGTTCCTCATTTTCCCAGATTTTTATGGTGGCTAAAACCTGTGCTGCAAATGCTTCGTGAATTTCGTAATAATCAAAATCAGATAAATTCATCCCTGCTTTTTTAAGCATTCTTTCTGCGGCAAAAACAGGAGCAAGAAGCAGATCCTGTTTATTTTCTACGTATTCTATTCCTGCCAATTCTGAAAAACTGATATAAGCTAAAATGGGAAGGTTATTGGCTTTTGCCCATTCTTCGCTGGCTAGTAAAATTGCTGAAGCACCATCCGTAAATGGCGTTGAATTTCCTGCCGTTAAACTTCCATTCTGCTTATCAAAAGCAGGTTTTAGTTGTGAAAGCTTTTCAATGCTGCTGTCACGTCTCAGGTTGTTATCTTTATCTAAGCCAAAAGCCGGAGTGATCATATCATCAAAGAATCCTTCATCATACGCTTTTGCCATATTCTGATGACTTTTTAAAGCCAGTTCGTCCTGTTCTTTTCTTGGAATATTGTAATATTTTGCAGTAATTTCTGTGTGCTCTCCCATTACCAGCCCTGTTTTGGGTTCCTGTCCTTTGTAAGGAATCGGCATCCAGTCTTTCAGTTTTGGGCTTAACAGTTGTTTTAATTTTCCGAATGCTGATTTTTCTTTATTGGCTTTTAACAGGGCTTTTCTTAATCTTGGTGAAGACTCAAACGGGATGTTGCTCATGGCTTCCACTCCGCAGGCAATACCGGATTCTATCTGTCCTAATGCAATTTTATTTCCAATATAAATAGCGGCTTCAATACCTGTATCACATGCCTGCTGAAGATCACATGCGGGAGTTGCAGGGTCAAGAGTCGTATTCATAACGGTTTCTCTGATGAGGTTGCTTTCTGAGATATGCTTAATTACTGCACCGCCGGCAACTTCTCCGAGTCGTTTTCCTTTTAAGTGATAACGGTCTATCAATCCGTTCAATGAAGCAAGCAGGAGATCCTGGTTCCCCTGCTCCGAATAAGCGGTATTCATTCTGGCAAAAGGAATTCTGTTGTATCCTACAATAGCCACTTTTTTTGTTTCCATGTTGTATTATTTATGATGGAAGAATATTGAGTTCATGATCAATCATGCTGGTGATTCTGTCTAAAGCATGGTGTAAAAAGCTTTGGTCACCCATAGTTTTTGAAAGCAGGATTCCGCCTTCAATCAGCATAATGAATAGGGAAGCGTAATGCCCGGCATCGATGTTTGTGTCAATTTCACCCTTACTTTGTCCTTCAGCAATGGCATCTGATATTTTGTTCATCCACTGCCCGAAAGATCTTCTCACCTGGGTTTTCAGTGCAGGAAAAGAATCATCAGCTTCAGTGGCCGCATTCATTATCGGGCATCCGCCGTTGGCAAAAACTATCGTCCAGTTTTTCCGGTAAAAATCTACAAAGGCATGAAGTTTATCCAAAGAAGTAGGATATTCATCACCAAAAGAACGGCTGAGCGTTTTTCCGAGCAGTCCGGCATTGTATTTATAAACTTCAATAGCTACTTCATCCTTATTTTCAAAATTTCCATAGATACTGCCTTTCGTCAATCCGGTTGCCTGGGTTATGTCGGACAGCGATGTAGAAATATAACCCTTTGTATTAAAAAGAGTTGCTGTTTTTTCGATGATATGCTGTTTTGTTTTTTCTGCCTTCGACATTGGTTCTTAATTATAGGCAAATATACAAAAATATACCATTCGGTATATTTTATTAATAAAATTAATTGATGTAAATATTGATGGGTTTAAGTTTGGCTAAAGCCAATAGGTTTGTTTTTAAAATAGAAAAACGGGCTAAAGCCCGTTCCTATTGATATAAATGCTTTGAATCTTAATTCTCTAGTGTAGCACTCAATGTAATTTCAAAGTTGAATGCGGCACTTACAGGACATCCTTCTTCAGCAATCTTGGCAAATTTCTGGAATTCTTCTTCTGAGATTCCCGGAACTTTAGCAGTCAGCGTCAGTTCAGATTTTGTAATCTTTCCGATATTGGGATCAAGGGTGATGACAGAAGTTGTTTTTAATTCTTCAGGATTGTAGCCTGCCTGTGATAATTCCGCATCCAGTTTCATGGTGAAGCATCCGGCGTGAGCTGCTGCCAGTAATTCTTCAGGGTTTGTCCCTACACCATCCGCAAAACGGCTGTTGAAAGAATATTGAGTCTGGTTTAAAGTTGTACTCTGAGTTGTTAAATGTCCTTTTCCTTCTTTGATGGTACCGTTCCAAACGGCTGTTGCGTTACGTCTCATAATGTTTGTTTTTTGTATTTAATATTGTTTGATTTTGATGTTACAAAGGTAGGTCTGTGTTCGGGTGTATTCAATGGATAAAAGGTATTAAATATTGCACTTTTTTCTCCGAAGAGGAATTTTCTTGAAATTAGTGGGTATACTTCTCATTTCTGGTGAAAAGCCAGTTGAAATAGGCAGGATCTTCATGCTCCAGATCGACAATAAATTGTTGTGGCATTCTTTAACTTTAGTCTAAAGATACAAAAAAGCATGATGTAAGCCGTATTAAATTATTGAAACCCAAAATTCTGGTGCCTGGCATACAGGATTGGAATAAAATAAATCGAAAATAAGTTTTTACATTGATATTATTTTATCATTTTTACAAAGATTTGTATCACAACCTATATTATTTAATCTTTTTTCATAACTGCCTGTATGAGCGAATTAGAAAATATTCTGAGAGAAATAACTCCACTGTCTCCTGAGGATAGTTTTCTCGTGTTTGACAGGATCAAAGCGTCTTTCGACTTTCCATATCATTATCATCCGGAAATTGAAATCAATTTTATCTACAAAGGAAAAGGGTATCGCCGAATGGTTGGAGATCATACCGGAGAAATTGGAAATATAGAGTTGGTATTGGTAGGCCCCAATCTGCCGCACTGCTGGGCCAATTACAGATGCAAAAACAGAAAAACCCACGAAATCACCATACAGTTCAATCAGGATTTCTTTCAACAGTCGCTCATGGAGAAAAATATCCTGAAGCCCATCAACAATCTGATGAAAGACTCCATCAGAGGAGTTCTTTTTTCTTCCGAAACTGCTGAGAAACTAAAAGATTCGTTTCTCAACCTGTCCAAGATGAACAGCTTTGAGTCTTTTATAGAAATAATGAAGATTCTGAACGAATTGGCTGTAGCAGAAAATAAAATACTTTTATCATCCTATAGTATTGAACTCGAGACTTTTGCTGATAATGATAAAATGAAGGTTGTCCATGATTTTGTCCATAAGAATTTTGAGAATAAAATAACGCTGGATAAAGCAGCCTCATTGGTGAATATGAGCAATGTGACGTTCAACAGATTTATCAAAAAAAGAACGGGAAAAACATTCATTAACTATCTGAATGAGATAAGAATCAGCTATGCTGCACGCTGGCTGATGGAAAAAAATCTTACTGTTTTTGAGATCGCTTTTGAAGCTGGATTTAATAATATTGCCAACTTCAACAAAGTATTTAAGTCTATCAAAAAAACAACTCCCACAGAATTTAAAGAACAGTTTAAAGGAGTTAAAAAAATCGAGTAATTCATTTTAGAATTTACTTTTTTACATGATCAGCTCAAAATAAAAGACATAACCGGACATAATCCGGTTTTATTTTTGATAAAATGAAGATAAATCCTCTTTTTTTGATAGAATTTAATCAGGCGTATTTTATTGGTATTTAGAGGTTTAATCGGGTTTAAATAAAATTGCTGAAAAAATAATATCGTTTTATGATAAAATAGTATTATATCAGACTGGCTACAAAATTTAGATTTGTGAATGTGAATTAAATCTTAACAAAACTTTAAATAATTTAATACATAAACGGCAAAATTTTGTTGAAAAAACAATAATGTTTTTGTATTGAAAAATAAAGCAATGTAATTGATTCTCAATTAATCTAACGAATCTATACCTTATGAGAAAAGCAGTTATACCCGTTCTGTTCGTTTTTTCAATTTCTGCGAATGCACAGGAGAAAAAATCAGCCGACACTACGAAGACAAACAGTATTGAGGAGGTCGTAGTCACCTCTTTGGGGATAAAAAGGCAGGCCCGCTCTTTGACGTATTCCAGTCAGCAGATTGGCGGGGATGAGCTTACAGAAGTGAAAACTCCCAATCTATTAAATTCGATCAATGGAAAAGTTTCCAACGTACAGATCAACAGAACGAATGGAGGTGTTGGCGGATCTGTGAGAGTTGTGATGCGTGGGGATAAATCTACACGAAACAGTCAGCCATTATATGTTATTGATGGAATTCCAATCACTAATGGTGTTGGAGGGCCAAACGTGGACTTTTATGCATCTATGCCTGATGTCGGAGATATATTGAGTACAATAAATCCTGAGGATATTGAAAGTATCAATTTTCTTAAAGGGGCATCAGCATCTGCCTTATATGGTTCTCAAGGAAGTAATGGAGCTGTACTGATCACCACAAAGAAAGGAAAAGCAGGGAAAAGCAGCTTAACTTATTCTACCAGTCTAACCATGGATAAAGTATATGCTTTACCTGAATTGCAGAATAGCTACCTACAGACAATTCCTTATGATCCGGCATCAGGACAAACTGGTTCTCAGCAAAGCTGGGGAGCAAAAGGAAATTCTAAAGACTATACAAAAGATTTTTTCAAAACAGGAGCCACCTGGATCAACAGTCTTAGCTTCCAGTCCGGTAATGAAAAAAGTACTAATTTATTCTCTTTTGGTAATACCACCAATAAAGGAGTGATTCCTACTTCTTCATTTGACCAGTACAATCTTAATTTTAGAAATTCAAGTAAGTTCTTAGAGAATAAATTAACATTGGATGTAAATGTAATGGCATCCATGCAGAATACTAAAAACAGACTTACCCCAGGCTCTTACTTTTCTCCGCTAACAAATTTGTATTGGCTTCCGAGGGGTGTAAATTTTGACAACTTTAGTGGTGATAATTACACTTATTTTAATAAGGAAAGATATCTGCCAGCACAAAACTGGTGGGCTATTGCTCCTGATGGAAGTTTTGGTGTTGAATCTCAAAATCCATATTGGATATTAAACAGGAATGCTGTAACCACTAAGAATAAGAATTTTTATGGATCTGCCGCGTTAAGCTATGCAATTAATCCTTGGTTAATTGCTAAAGTAAGAGGGAATTATAGTTATTTTGATTCTGATACTCAGCGAGATGTCGCTGTATTTTCTCTGCCTGTTGTAATGGGGGGGAACAATAATGGTAAGATTTACAAAAATTTATATGATAACCGATCCACTTACGGTGATGTTTTATTAAGTGGAAATCCACATATAAGCGACAATTTTACTTTAGATTTTACTGTAGGAGCGAGTATTAGTGATAAGAGAGCATCAGTAACAACAATCGAAAATAACCTATTGGTGGTGCCTAACTTGTTTACTTTAAACAATTTGCAATGGACAGGCCAAAATGGGAATGGTCAAAACTATACGATTACCAATACCAGGAGACAGGATCAATCTGTTTTTGCAAGTGCTAATATCGGATTCAAGAATAAATTGTATCTGGACCTAACTTTTAGGAATGATTGGTCTTCTACTTTAGCAGGATTAGGAAATGTTTCTTTTGATTATGAATCTGTAGGTTTAAATGCAATTCTTTCAGATATTTTGAAGTTACCAGACTTTTTCAGCTTCTGGAAATTAAGAGGTTCTTATGCCATTGTAGGTAATGCATTAGATCCTACATTTACAATGCCCCAGCTGATTTTTAATGCAGGTAGTATTGTAGGTACATATAGTGCTTATCCGGTAGTGCGTAGTGGGTATGAATCTCTCTTCCCAAGGCCTGAAGAAAATAAGACCTTTGAAGTGGGAACAGATCTGAGACTGTTTAAGAATAGGCTTCGTTTTGATTTTACTTACTATAACTCTAATAATTCTCATCAGTATCTTCAAGGTATCGAAGCGTCTTCAGACCTTTCGGTTACTTTTGGAGGGAAATTAGATATTAATGCCGGAAAGATAAGAAATACTGGGTTGGAATCATCTTTAGCTGTAGATGTAATTAAAAAAGAAAAATTTTCCTGGACTTCAACAGTTAACTTTTCAACAAATAAAAATAAAATTGTTGAGCTTTTCCCTTCAAAATATTTCAATGATTCAGATGAAAAACTTTTTACACTTTTGGGTGGAGGATATAATAAGTTAAAATTAGGAGGATCTTTCGGAGATATTTATGGAAGAACTTTTAAAAGAGATGATCAGGGAAGAATTGTTGTGAATAATCAAGGGGTTCCACTATTTGATACTGGAGCTGTAGAATATTTAGGAAATCCGAATCCTAAATTTATGCTTGGCCTTAATAATTCATTTACTATTGGTAAACTTAATGTTGATTTCTTGATAGATGGCAGATTTGGTGGAAAAGTATTGGGCTATACACAAATGATGAATGACAGATATGGGGTAAGTAAAATAACTGCTGATGCTAGAGATAACGGTGGAGTTTCCATTAATAATGCTGTTACAGAAAATGGACAGACTTATACAGCCAAGACAGATGCTAAAGCATATTATGAAGCCGTGTCCAATGTAGAAGAGGCATATATGTATAGTGGAACAGCTATCAGGTTACGACAAGCTTCAATTTCGTATACATTTAATATGAAGTCAAAATTTTTACAGAATGCAACTGTGGGGGTAACTGGCTCCAATCTTTTTTTCTTGTACAAAAAAGCGCCATTTGATCCAGAGCAAGTATCGGGTGTAAATCCGGGCGGAGTAGGTGTTGATATGTTTGGTATGCCGATTACAAGATCTTTAGGTGTTTCATTAAAAGCAACTTTCTAATTTTATAACAATGAAAAATATAATAAAAATAATACTAATAGGAGGTAGTGTAGCAGCTTCAGTTTTAAGCTGTACAAGTAATTTTGACGATATTAATTCTCAATATTCAGGTCTCGGTAGTGAACAACTAAATGCTGATTTTGTACAGTTGGTAAATCCTTTAAAACAGATGCAGAGAAATCTTGCCCACCCTACTGATTGGGTGTATCAGCTGCAGACTAATTTAAATGCAGATATGTACAGTGGACTTTTCAGTACCGCAACACCATATAATGGAGGTAAGAATAATACAACTTATTTTATGATGGATGGATGGAACGAAAGAATAATGATGACTCAGTTAGAAGATGTATTTCAGCAAATTAAAAATTTTACTACTGTTACCGAAAAGAACTATCCAGGGATAGATTTCTCTCATTCATTAGCTGTCTTACAGATATTAAGGGTAATTGCGTCCCAAAAGGTTTCTGATGCGCATGGTCCAATAATATATAGTAAATACCTTACACCAAATGCAAATGGAATTACTGATGTTGACAGTCAGCAGGATGCATATAATTATTTTATAACAGATCTTACAGCTGCAATTTCAGCACTCCAGAAAAATATGAGTGTTGAAGATCAGTCTGTCCTGAAAAAAGGAGACCTTGTCTTTGCGGGGAATGCAGCTAATTGGGCTCGTCTTGCAAATTCATTGAAACTGAGACTGGCCATGAGAATAAGCTATGCAGATCCAGCAAAATCAAAACAATATGCGGAAGAAGCATTAAATTCTCCTGCTGGTTTAATTGATACCAATACTACTAATGCATTAGTGAGTTATGGAGGAGCCTCTCCTTTATATAATATTATTTATTCCTGGGGAGACTGTAAAATTGGAGCTCCATTAATGGCATATATGAATGGATTTAATGATCCCAGAATTTCATCTTATGCAAAGCCCGCAGTGGACCCTACTGTAAACGGAAAATATATTGGAGTAAGACTAGGAGCTGATTTAGGAGGAAGTAAAGATAGATATGGAAATTTTTCTCAACCGGCAGCAATCTCAGCAACCGGTGACTATTTTTCAAATTCTAACGGTAAAAACAAAATCATAACTGCATCAGAAATATGGTTCCTGAAAGCTGAAGCTGCTATTAGAGGATATGCAGGAGCCGGAGATGCTGGGACAAACTACAATAAAGGTATTGAGATGTCATTTGCAGAATGGGGAAAAAGTACTGAGTATGCCACGTATGTTGCAGATGCAACTTCAACGGAAGCCCCTTATATTGACCCTAAAAATTCATCAAACAGTATTTTATCTGGAAGTCCCATGTTGAGTACAATCACCATAAAATGGAATGAAACAGACTCTTTCGAAAGGAAATTAGAAAGAATCATGACGCAAAAATGGATTGCTATTTATCCTGACGGTTCTGAAGCATGGGCTGAACAACGAAGAACTCATTATCCGATTATTTTCAAAAATGTTCTAAACGATAGTCAAGGTGCTATTAACACAGATGTTATGATCAGAAGGATTCCTATCCCAATAAAATACCGCAATAACACACTTAACTATTCCCAAGCTGTTCAGTATCTTGGAGGCCCTGATACCGGAGGTACTAAGCTTTGGTGGGATAAAAAATAATAAATACTCAGAATTACTCATTAATAAAGAGACATCTCAACATCAGATTTTTATCTGAAACATTCATTGAGGCGGGAGAATAGAGTAGAATCTCCAAAAAATTTATAGTTTCGTTTTTAGCCTGAATGAATCTTTGAGATGTTCTCTTTTTTAGAATCTATTTTTAAATATGGGAAAAAACAACTCCGGAACCCGTCGGATTCAGCCAATTCTCTGGATTTCTACATTATATTTTGCAATGGGTGTGCCCTTTGTAACCATTAATGCGGTTTCAGGAATCATGTATAAAGATATGGGTGTTTCGGATGCGCAGATTACGTTCTGGACAGCCCTTATCCTTTTCTCCTGGACATTAAAACCGCTTTGGAGCCCGTTCCTGGAGATTTATAAAACAAAAAAATTCTTTGTTGTTTTTACTCAGTTTGTGATAGGAATTCTGTTTGCCCTCATTGCATTAAGTCTGCCTTTACATGATTTTTTTAAATACAGTATTGCTCTTTTTGCAGTAGTGGCATTTTGTGGGGCTACCCATGATGTGGTAGCAGACGGAACGTATATTGGCTTTTTAACCAATAAAGAGCAGGCAAAATACATTGGCTGGCAGGGTGCATTTTACAATCTGGCTAAGATCATCAGCAGCGGCGCATTGGTTTATTTCGCTGGTGTTTTAGAAAAAACAAAAGGCGTTACGCATGCATGGATGATCATTATGGTGATCTATGCATTACTGTTTTTTGTGTTGGCTATTTACCATTATTTTATTCTGCCGAAAGAAGACAGAGAAGAACAAAAGGAAGAAAAAACAGCTGGAAATGTTCGTCAGGAACTATTAGAAGTCATTACCTCTTTCTTTACCAAAAAGAGAATTTTATGGTGTATACTCTTCATTATTCTGTACCGTTTTGCAGAAGGGTTTGCCATCAAAATCGCTCCTTTATTTTTTAAAGCTCCAAGAACTTCAGGAGGATTAGGACTGTCCACTTCAGATATCGGGCTTATTTATGGAACGTACGGTTCTGCAGCATTCATCTTAGGATCCGTACTGGCAGGATATTTTATCTCCGCCCGCGGATTGAAAAGATCTTTGATATGGCTGTGCTGTGCATTCAATATTCCATTTGTGGTGTATGCATTACTAGCGCATTATCAGCCAGATACTCTTTTACCGGTAGGAATTGCCGTAGTAGTGGAGTATTTCGGATATGGATTTGGTTTCGTAGGGTTAATGCTCTACATGATGCAGCAGATTGCACCCGGAAAACACAAAACGGCTCATTACGCATTTGCCACAGGTATTATGAACCTTGGCGTAATGATTCCCGGAATGTTCAGCGGAATGATCAGTGACTGGATCGGGTACAAAATGTTCTTTATCTGGGTATTGATCGCTACCATTCCTGCATTTTTAGCCACCTTATTTGTTCCTTTTCCTTATCCGGAAAATCAGAAAGGACAAGAAATCAATTAATAAACAAATTTTAAATAAAAAGTAAAAAATACTTTATGACAGCTCAATCAGTAATGATCCCCTGGCAGGATCGCCCGGAAGGTTGTAATGATATCATGTGGAGGTTTTCCGAAAACCCGATCATTAACAGATACGCGATACCAACATCCAACAGTATATTCAACAGTGCGGTGATCCCTTTTGAGGATGGATTTGCCGGAGTCTTCCGTTGTGATAACAAGGCCGTACAGATGAATATTTTTGCGGGTTTCAGTAAAGATGGAATCAATTGGGACATCAACCCTGACCCTATTGAAATGCAGGCAGGAAATACGGATATGATTGAATCCGATTACAAATATGATCCCCGCGTAACCTTCATAGAAGACCGCTACTGGATCACATGGTGCAACGGATACAACGGTCCTACCATCGGAATTGGATATACTTTTGATTTTAAAGAATTTTTTCAGTGCGAAAATGCCTTTCTTCCCTTCAACAGAAACGGAGTTTTGTTCCCTGAAAAAATCAATGGTAAATATGCCATGTTGAGCCGTCCGAGTGATAACGGGCATACGCCTTTCGGTGATATTTATATTAGTTACAGCCCTGATATGAAATACTGGGGAGAACACCGCTGCGTGATGAAAGTAACTCCTTTTGAAGACAGTGCGTGGCAGTGTACAAAAATCGGAGGCGGGCCGGTTCCTATCAAAACAGAAGAAGGATGGCTGCTTTTCTATCATGGAGTGATCAATACCTGCAGAGGATTCAGATATTCAATGGGAGCAGCTTTGCTTGATCTTGAAGATCCTACAAAAGTATTGTACAGAACGAAGCCCTATCTGTTGGCTCCGGCTGAATTGTATGAACTGACAGGAGATGTGCCGAATGTGGTTTTCCCTTGTGCAGCATTGACCGAGGGAGACAAAGTAACAGTATATTACGGTGCTGCTGATACCGTAGTTGCGATTGCCTTTGGATATATCTCAGAAATTATTGATTTTATGAAAAAGAATTCAATTTAATACAGTAATATAAAGTTTAGGAAAATAGGTTAATCATCTTAATTTTCCCTTTTTCTGGGAATTTTATAATGGTTTTCCTATTTTTAAACCAACTTTTAAACAAAAAAATCTCCGATACCTCTCTTATCATGAAAAAAGAACTGTTAATCTGCTTTTTTACCACCCTGATTTCTGTAGCCAGCAGTGCCCAGCAAAATAAAAACGATGTTTTATCCTGGGTAGATCCTTTTATAGGCACAGGAGGACATGGGCATACGTTTCCCGGAGCTACTACGCCATTCGGGATGATACAGTTGAGTCCGGATCAGAATACGAAAAGCGGCGACTGGGATTGGTGTTCCGGATACCACTACAGCAGCAAAACGATCATGGGGTTCAGTCATAACCATCTTAGCGGAACAGGTTGGGCAGACCTTGGAGATATTCTGATAATGCCAACGGTAGGACAAGTAAAAATGGTTCCGGGATCAGAAGATAAACCGGAAACCGGTTACCGTTCAAAATTTACACACGATAAAGAAGTGGCATCTCCGGGATATTATTCCGTAATGCTGGACAGCTATGGAATCAAAGCTGAACTGACCGCTTCCCCAAGAGTGGGGTTTCATAAATATACTTTCCCGAAAAGTGATGAATCTAACATCATTATTGATCCTACCAACAAAATCTTCGGAAATATCTACCATACTTTAGTAAGTGTAGAAGGCAATAATAAAATCAAAGGGTACTGCTACAGCAATGGCTGGGGAGGTAAACGATTTGCTTACTTCGTAATGGAGTTTTCCAAACCGTTTAAGTCTTACGGCGTTTATGCTGACGGAAAAATCAAAAATGATGAAAAAATTGCCCTTGCCAAAGATGCTAAAGCTTTTGTAAGATTTTCAACAGAAGATCAGGAAAGCATTGAAGTAAAAGTATCTTTATCTCCGGTGAGTACAGAAAACGCACAGGAAAATTTCGATACAGAAGCAACAAATGTCGACTTTGCAAAAGCGAAAGAAACCGCTCAAAAGACCTGGAGAGATCTTATCGGAAGATTCCAGGTAACAGGAGGAACCGACAGCCAGAGAAAAATTTTCTATACGGGAGTTTACCATACCTTCATTGCACCCAATTTATACATGGACGTGAATGGAGATTATGTTGCCGCTCAGGAAAACATGAATACCAAATGGTTTACCAACTACAGTACTTATTCATACTGGGACGGATTCAGAGCGACACACCCGCTATTGACCATAATGGATCAGAAACATACAAAAGAATTTGCGAATTCTCTGATCAGCCGGTATACGGATCGTAAAGACCATATGCCGATCTGGGAGCTTTGTGGATATGATAACTTCTGTATGTTGGGCTATCACAGTGCTTCGGTAATCTGGGATGCTATTTCAAAAGGAGTTCCGGGTATTGATGCTGAAAAAGCATTTGCCGCAATGAAAGATGCCTCTTTAACAGATAAAATGAGCAGCAGTGATGGCGGTGGAGGTCTTAATGATTATATCAAATTAGGCTATACCCCATCAGAAAACGGAGCTTCTGTTTCGGCAACACTGGAATATTCATATGATGACTGGTGTATTCATCAGCTTGCTGAAAAATTAGGCAAAAAAGAAGAATCAGAAGTGTATAAAAAACGTTCTATGAACTTTCTGAATACCTTCAATAAAGAAAACAACCACTTCTGGCCAAGGCAGAAAGACGGGAAATTCTTAGCAGATTTTACCCTTAACGACTGGAAAAAACTGCAGCCACATTGGGTTTCCGGAAATATCTGGGCCTATGACTTCTTTGTTCCGCATCAGATTGATGAAATGATGAATCTTTACGGAGGTAAAAAAGGATTTGAAGAAAAATTGGATAAAACCTTTACAGAGGCTCTTCATATGGAAGGAGAACAGCATGTTGATATCTCAGGATTCATAGGGTCTTTAGGATTCGGGGATGAGCCGGGGCATCACGTTCCCTACCTGTACAATTATACAGGAAGTCCTTACAAAACTCAGAAAATGGTAAAATATATCCGCGACAATATGTATGCAGCTAAACCTGATGGTATCGTTAATAACGAAGACTGCGGGCAAATGTCAGCATGGTATATCTTCTCATCATTAGGATTCTATCCTGTAACACCTGGGAAACCTGTTTATGCCATCGGAGCACCACAATTCCCGAAAGCTTCTTTAAAACTGGAGAATGGAAAAACATTCACCGTAATTGCAGACAAAATATCTGATAAGAATATCTATGTACAGAAAATGTTCCTGAATAGAAAAGAATACAAAAGCTGGGAACTGAACCACAGCGATATCATGAACGGTGGCGAGCTGAGATTCGTAATGGGAAGCAAACCTGTAAAATAAGACTCATAAAAATAAACGAAACAAAGTATCAATGGAAAGGAGAAATTTTATTAAAACAAGTGCACTGGCAGGAGCCGGATTGCTGTTTACTCAAAATGTTTTTGCTAAAAATTTAGTGCTGGATGATTTTCCTGTTGTCCGTGTTCCCAAAGATAAAAGACATTTTACCAGCGAATCCGTAGAAAGTGCTATAGCAGCGTTTAAAAAGAAAGTAAAAAACAAAGAGCTGAGCTGGCTTTTTGAAAACTGCTTCCCGAATACATTAGATACTACTGTTTACTATACAGAAACCGGCGGAACACCGGATACCTATGTGATCACTGGGGATATTGATGCCATGTGGCTTCGTGACAGTTCCGCACAGGTTTTTCCTTATCTGCAGTTCTCGAAAAAAGATGAAAAACTACATAAGCTGATCTCAGGAGTAATCCATAAACAGACGACATTCATCCTTAAAGATCCTTATGCCAATGCTTTCTATAATGATGATCAGAAGATCAGCAAATGGAAAGAATATGACCACACCGATATGAAGCCGGGAACCCATGAAAGAAAATGGGAAATTGACTCGCTTTGTTATCCTATCCGTCTGGCCTACCACTTCTGGAAAACAACAGGAGATACAAAACCTTTTGATGCTAACTGGCTGAAAGGAATTCAACTTACCCTACAGACTTTCACAGAACAGCAGAGAAAACATGATCTGGGACCTTACAAATTCGAGCGTACAACAGCCTGGGCAACAGATGGAGTTCCTATGGGAGGATATGGTTATCCAACAAAACCGGTTGGTCTTATCAGCTCTATGTTCCGTCCAAGTGATGATGCTACTATTTATGGATTCCTGATTCCGTCTAACTTATTTGCAGTAGTAAGCTTACGTCAGGCAGCGGAAATGGTTTCTCAGATTAAAAATGAAAAAACGTTGGCTCAACAGTTGAACAGCCTGGCTGAGGAGGTAGATGCAGCCATCAAAAAATACGGAATTTACAATCATCCTGAATTTGGAAAAATCTATGCTTTTGAAGTAAATGGCTTCGGAAGTTACAATCTGATGGATGATGCAAACTGTCCAAGTTTGCTGGGACTGCCTTATCTGGATGCGGTAAAAGCTGATGACCCTGTTTATTTGAATACAAGAAAATTTGTTTGGTCAGAAAACAACCCGTTCTTCTTTAAAGGTAAGCTGGCAGAAGGAATAGGAGGTCCGCATATCGGACTTGACATGATCTGGCCAATGAGTATCATAATGAAGGCACTCACTACCAAAGATAAAAGTGAGATCAGATGGTGTATAGATACCTTACAGAAAACGCACGGAGGAACAGGCTTTATGCATGAATCCTTCCATAAAGACGACTCTAAAAAGTTCACCAGAGAATGGTTTGCATGGGCCAATACCCTGTTTGGAGAATTGTTATGGAAAACCTTTAACGAAAGCCCAGAGCTACTGACATAGCACCCCCTTTTATATGGCTTTTTCATCTGAGATTCCTTCCCAAAAAAGAAGGTGTCAGGGGAATGCTATACAAAATTCAGACACCAAAACACCTTAAAAAAATTATACAATGAAAAAAAAATCCATCTTTACCGCACTGATTGCCATGATGCTTCAGGCTGGTTCTCTGATTAATGCACAGCAGCTTAGTCCTACAGGAATATGCTATGTGGAAGTGAATAACAACAACCTCCTGAACGCAGGAGCGTACAAACTGCAGACATCAAACAGCTATCTGTTTAATGTGGTGAATATTTTTGCGGCCAATATTAATTATGATACCAGCCGTGGAAGAGCTTATCTGTATTCCAATAACAACGTTACCAAGGTTCTTACGAATGCAGATACTTACATAAAGCCACTTCAGCAAAAAGGGATGAAGGTGGTTCTGACTATTTTGGGAAATCACCAGGGTGCAGGAATCTGTAATTTTCCTACCCGTGAAGCGGCGAAAGATTTTGCACTACAGCTTGCCAATACAGTGAACACCTATGGTCTTGATGGAATTGATTTTGATGATGAATATTCAGAATATGGAAACAACGGAACAGGCCAGCCCAATGACAGCTCTTTTGTCATGCTTGTTCAGGAACTCAGAGCATTATTACCGAATAAAATTATTTCATTCTATTATTATGGTCCTGCCGCTTCCAGACTTTCCTGGAATGGAGCCAGAGTAGGAGACAATGTCAATTACAGCTGGAATGCTATGTACGGCACATTCTCTGCCCCAAATGTACCACCTCTTACCAAAGCACAAATCTCTCCGGCTGCCGTTTGGATGGGAAATACTTCCAATTCTACAACAACAAGCCTGGCTACCCAAACTAAAAATGGGGGTTACGGAGTATTCATGTGGTATGATTTGCATGGAACTAATGAAACATCACAGCTTTCAGCAGGAACTCAAACATTATATGGAGAACCGACTGTTTTAAGCGGTACTTTACAATCCTGGACACAGGGAACCAATTGTGACGCACCTATCGGGCTGTACACAAGCAATCTTACAGGAACAAGTGCCAAACTCAACTGGTCAGCCGTAGGAACAAACACTTATGATGTTGATTATAAACCAGCTTCTTCAACAACCTGGACGAACGCAGTATCTGCAACAAGCTCCACTTCAGTAACTGTTTCCGGATTAACAGCCAATACCGAATATGACTGGAGAATCAGAACCAACTGCAGCGTGAAAAGCGCCTACATGTTTGCGCCAAGATTTACAAGTACTTCAGGAACAATACCTACAGGTTCTTATGCTCTGTCTTTGGATGGAAGCACTGAATCAGGAGCGGCCGGAAGTATGAATCTAAGCGGTTCTGCCCTATCTTTTGAAGGATGGATCAAACCTTCGTCATTCAAATCAGCGTCTCCAAATATTTCCTCCATCATGGGTACGGAAGTAAGCGACAGCAATTCTGCATTCTTACGATTGGGAGATGCCGGTCTGGCGAATAATAAACTTCAGTTTGTGGTAAGTATCAATAACGTTCAGCAAAAACTGGCTTCTGCAACGGCTCTGAATGCCAATACCTGGTATCATGTAGCAGCTACTTACGATGGTGCCAATATGAAAATTTATATCAATGGTACTCTGGATGCAACCAAAGCACAAACCGGAAGTGTGAATTCAACAGGCGCATTCAACGTAGGATATTTATATAATACTTCTAGAAATTTCAATGGAAAAATAGATGAGGTAAGAGTTTGGAAACGTGCATTGAGTCAGACAGAAATCAGTCAGAATATGTGTAATGTATCCGTTCCGGCAACTTCATTGGCCGCTTATTGGAAATTTAACGAAGGCAGCGGCTCTACCGTTCAGGATACTTCAGGAAACGGAGTGACTTTAACGTTAACGGGTGTTGATGCTTCCAATTGGGGAACAGATGTACCATGTACAACAGGAAGTTCAGCATTAGCAAGAACTGCGGGCCAAAAGGCGATCAATGCGGGAGAGACAAGCATTAAAACTCAAATAAAATTATATCCTAATCCGGTAAGCAAATCTTCATCACTGACAGTTTCTGTTCCGGATGAATACAGCAAAGGAAAATTAACGGTTTATGATTTTAACGGAAGAATTGTAGACACAAAATCACTGAACTCTGGAGACAATCAATACGAATTAAATAGAATTCCTGCAGGGAACTATATCGTCCAGTTTGAATCTCATGATGGAAGTTTAAAACAATCCGAAAAACTAATTGTAAAATAACAAAACCAGTCATTGGGCTTCGGCCCAATGATTTTCTACTACAAATTAATATACTATGAGAAAAAAATCCTTTTTTATTCCCTTAATGGCCCTGATGCTTCAGGCAGCCCCATTGCTCAAAGCGCAGCAGCTTAATCCTTTGGGAGTCTGCTATGTGGAAGTGAATAACAATAATCCGTTGAATGCGGGTTCATATACTTTGCAGAATACCAACAGACAGCTTTTTGATGTAGCCATTATTTTTGCAGCGAATATCAACTACGATGTTTCTAAGAGCCGTGCTTATATTTCAAACAATAACAACGTTACTAAAGTTCTGAATGATGTTAATACCTACGTAAAACCCTTACAGCAAAAAGGAATAAAAGTATTACTCGATCTTTTAGGAAACCACCAGGGAGCCGGAATTTCTAATTTTCCTAACCGTGAGGCTGCAAAAGATTTCGCTCTGCAGGTTGCTCATACCGTTTACACCTACGGTCTGGATGGAGTAGACCTTGATGACGAATATGCAGGATACGGAAACAACGGAACAGGGCAGCCTAATAACAGCTCTTTTGTCATGCTTTTGCAGGAATTGAAAGCAGCAATGCCGGATAAACTGATTACATTCTATTATTACGGACCCGCTCTACAAGACAGACTTATAATGGAGATCTGGCCGGGAATTATATCGACTACACCTGGAATGCGATGTACAGTACATACAATGCTCCTGTAGTTCCTCCTCTTAATAAATCCAAAATCTCAGCAGCTGCTACATGGATTCAAAACTCAAATCCAAGTTCAACGTCTGCCACTACACTGGCAAGCTTAGCGACCAGCACAATGAATGATCAATATGGTGTATTCATGTGGTATGATCTGGCAGGAACCAATGTAGCCAGCTACTTGAGTACAGGGTCGAATATTCTTTATAATGAAAATACATTGTTAAGCGGACAATTATATTCCTGGTCTCAGGGACAAACCTGCGATCCGCCATTGGGACTTGATGTTTCCAATGTGACAGGAACTTCAGCAAAACTGAACTGGACTTCCAATGCTTCACAGTCTTATAATATTGATTACAAACCAGCCAATTCAACAGTTTGGACAAATGTGGCCAATAATTATTCAGGAAATAATATTGTCATCAATAACCTTACCCTGAATACAGATTATGATTGGAGAATACAGTCTAACTGCTCACCGACATTAACAAGTACTTATATTTTTGCACCAAGGTTCAACTCCGGAAGTGGCTGCACTACGCCATCAGGATTGACTTCCGGAAGTTTCCTTGGTAATACCACTCAGCTGTCATGGGATGCAGGCAACGCCACTTCATATACACTACAGTATAAAACTACCGCAGCAACAACATGGTCTGAAATCCCGAACATTACAACCAATTCCTATTCACTACAAAACCTGACTCCGAATACAAACTATGTATGGAAAGTACAGGCTTCATGTGCGGGAGGAACTACAAGTACCTATTCCGGAGAAGGAACATTCAACAGCGGTTTTGCTCCGGTTACAAGTCCGGGTGCAAGATCTCTTGCTTTCAATGGAAGCACGCACTATCTTAACGCAGGCCAATTTAACCTGAGCGGAAATGCAATGAGCTTTGAAGGATGGGTAAAAGTAAACTCATTTAAAACCGCTTTCCCTTACATTTCATCAGTGATGGGTATTGAAGTGGGAGATAATAACTCGGCAATGCTTCGCTTCGGAGACGGAAACCTGGCGAATAACAAACTTCAGTTTATATTGAGCTTCGGTTCATCACAGGTGAAATTGAATACCAATACAGCATTCAATACCAATACATGGTATCATATTGCGGCTACTTATGATGGAGCAGCCATGAAAATTTATGTCAATGGTAATCTTGATGCTACTTTTGCAGTAACGGGTAACTTTACAGCAAACGGAATTCTTTATCTGGGAAGAAATTATGACAATTCCCGTACAATCAATGGTTTTCTTGATGAATTCAGAGTATGGAAAAAAGCGTTGACACCACAGGAAATATTGAGCAACAGCTGTAATGTTCCTGCCAATTCTACTGGTCTTGAAGCCAACTGGAAAATGGATGAAGGAAGCGGTGTAGGAGCATTAGATGCTACGGCAAATACTCATTTTGCCACGCTGGTCAATATGACAGATGCGAACTGGAGAACAGACGTTGCCTGTGCAGCATCTCTTGCCGTAAAAGATATAGAATCCGTAAAAGACAACAGTGCAGTTTACCCGAACCCTGTGAAAAGAGGAAATGACATTCATTTTGCCATCAGCGACAGCTCTGTCAGTGAAGTGGCATTGTATGATGCTTCAGGAAAACTGTTCAAAAAACAGAATATTAATCAAAATAATAATGCAGTGAATACGCAGGATTTAATCAGTGGTACTTATATTTACAAGATTACATCTGCGAACGGGAAAGTAATATCAACCGGTAAAATTATCGTGAAGTAAATTTCAGATAATGAAATAGTTATCGGAAAACAATAAAATAAAGTCTGAAATATAAAGCAGACAGACAGGAGCTTATTTCTGTTTGTCTGTTTTTTCAGTCACAGGAGGTCTTGAATTTAAAATAAAAAATAATGCAGAATATAGTAGGAATCGATATCGGAGGTTCACACATTACGTTGGCTCAGGTAGATCCGGAAAAACGTGAAATCATTTCATCAACCTATGTAAGAGAGCATGTAGATGCATTCGAAAATAAAGAAGTTATTTTCAGTGCTTGGGTTTTCGCCATTGAAAAAGTGGCTCATGATCTTGTGAAAGAAGACCTTTTAATCGGTATCGCAATGCCGGGTCCTTTCGATTATGAAAATGGAATATCCCTTATGCAGCAGGGAAAATTTATTGATATCTATCAGGTAAATATTAAAGAAGAACTGGCAAAAAGACTGGATATTTCCCAGGATCAGATTCATTTTGTGAATGATGCCGCAGCCTTCATGGAAGGAGAAGTATTCGGAGGCTGTGCCAAGGGATTCAGCAGGATTTTTGGAGTGACTCTCGGTACCGGATTAGGAACGACTTTCTTTAACGGGGAATTTGCCGCTGATGAAGATTTATGGGATTCTCCATTCAGAGATTCTATCTGTGAAGATTATCTGGCAACACGATGGTTTGTAAATCGTTATAAAGAACTCACCGGAGAAGAAATCTCAGGAACCAAAGATTTGTTGGACAAACCCACAGAAATACAAACCAGAATGTTTGATGAATATGCAGACTCATTCTCAGAATTTATTGTCAGATATGTAGATCATTACAAACCGGAAGTTTTAGTTATAGGAGGAAATATTGCCAAAGCATATCCTTATTTTGAACAACAACTTATTCAGAATTTAACAAAGAATAATATTAACTTGCAGGTTAAAATTTCGGCTATATTTGAAGATGCGGCCATTCTTGGAGCTGCCAGTTATGCATTAAAAAAAGCGTATATAAATTAACAAACGAAAAGATACAATGAAGTTTATATTTTCTACTTGCTTACTGTTGTTACAGGCCTGGGCATTGGGGCAGAACATATCTCCCGTAGATTACGTGAATCCTTTGATGGGAACACAGTCCAAACCTTCATTATCCAATGGAAATACTTATCCCGCAGTAGGGCTTCCATGGGGAATGAATATCTGGACACCACAAACTGGTAAAATGGGCGATGGATGGGCTTATACCTACGATGCAGATAAAATAAAAGGATTCAAACAAACACACCAACCATCTCCGTGGATGAATGATTACGGCGCATTTGCCATCATGCCGGGAGTAGGAAAAGTAAAGTTTAAAGAAGACGAAAGAGCAAGCTGGTTCAGCCATAAAGCTGAGGTATCTACCCCTTATTTCTATAGTGTTTATCTGGCCGACATCAATGTAACAACAGAATTTACGCCTACAGAAAGAGCTTCTTATTTTAAATTTGATTTTCCCAAAACAGACAGCGCTTACATAGTGGTTGATGCTCTGAATAAAGGTTCTTACATCAAAATTTTACCAAAAGAAAGAAAAATTATTGGGTATACCACAAAATACTCTACCGGGAAATATGATAATTTTAAAAACTATTTCGTCGTTCAGTTTGATAAAGATTTTGAACTGACAAAAACCTGGAAAGATGATAAACTGGTTAATGACCAATTAGAAATTACCAGCGATCATACAGGAGCTGTCGTAGGTTTTAAACTTAAAAATAAAGAAACGGTGTATGCAAAAGTAGCCTCTTCATTCATCAGCTTTGAACAGGCAGAACTGAATCTGAAAAGAGAAATAGGAACCAGAAACTTTGAACAGGTAAAAACCGATGCTAAAAATATCTGGAACAAAACATTAGGAAAATTAGACGTAAAAGGAGGAACAGATCAGCAGATGAGAACCTTTTATTCCTCTTTGTACAGAACTTTATTCTTTCCACAGAAATTATATGAAGTGGATGCTCAGAATAAAATAAAACACTGGAGTCCTTACAATGGTAAAATTGTTGACGGAAGAATGTTTGCAGGAACCGGTTTCTGGGATACCTTCCGTGCTCTATATCCTTTCCTGAATCTTGTTTACCCTAGTATCAATGTGGAAATGCAGGAAGGGCTGGCCAATGCTTACAAAGAAGGAGGTTTCTTACCAGAGTGGAGCAGTCCGGGATATTCTGATATTATGATTGGAAACAACTCCGCATCTGTAGTGGCAGATGCTTACATCAAAGGACTTCGCGGATATGATACGGAAGCTCTTTGGCAGGCCGTAAAACATGGAGCAAATAATGAAGGTCCTATAGAAGCGGTAGGCCGTGCAGGCGTAGAATATTACAATAGATTAGGTTATGTTCCTTACGATGTAAAAATCAATGAAAATGCAGCAAGAACATTGGAGTACGCTTATGACGATTTTTCAATTTATCAGTTAGGAAAAGCCTTGGGGAAACCTGCTTCTGAAATTGATATTTATAAGAAAAGAGCCTACAATTACAAAAATGTATTTGACAAGGAAACAGGTTTAATGCGTGGTAAAAATAAAGATGGTAACTTTCAGAAACCGTTCAATCCTTTCAAATGGGGAGATGCGTTTACAGAAGGAAACAGCTGGCATTACACATGGTCTGTTTTCCAGGATATTGACGGTCTAGCAGAACTGATGGGAGGAAAGAAGAAATTTGAAGCAAAATTAGATGAGGTATTCTCATTGCCACCGGTTTTTGACGACAGCTATTATGGCGGAGTAATTCACGAGATCAGAGAAATGCAGATCATGAACATGGGCCAGTACGCCCACGGAAACCAGCCTATTCAGCACATGATTTACCTTTATAATTATGCAGGAGCACCTTACAAAACTCAATATTGGGCAAGACAGGTAATGGACAAGCTTTATCATGCGACTCCGGACGGATATTGTGGTGACGAAGATAACGGGCAGACTTCTGCGTGGTATATCTTTTCAGCCCTTGGTTTTTATCCGGTAACGCCTGCAACAGATCAGTATGTATTAGGAGCACCGTTGTTTAAAGAAGCTACCATCCATTTGGAGAATGGTAAGAAAATTGAAATAAAAGCTCCGGAAAACAATGCAGAAAATTTATATGTAAAATCATTGAATGTAAACCAGCAGACTTATTCCAAAAACTGGCTGAGCCATAAAGAGCTGATGAAGGGAGCGGTTTTAGACTTTAAAATGGACAGCAAACCCAACAAAGAAAGAGGCTCACAGGAAAAAGATTTTCCTTATTCAATGTCAAAAGAAGAATCAAATAAATAATTTTTAAATTAAAAATATAAGCTGTATGAGTACAGAAAAAAAAGAAATATTCGATAGAGTAGAAGGCATGCTGCAGACACAAGGTTTTAACATTGCAGCAAAAGACGATACAAGACCATGGGGAGGTTTCTTTGTGATTGATGAAACACAGGCACAGGATTTTGCCAACCAGTATTTTGATGGTATTGATGTAGATAATCTGAGAATAGGAGGAAAGCTAAGCCCGAAAATCCTTATCGTAGCTCCGGAAGCAAGATTAAGCTGGCAGTACCACCACAGAAGAGCCGAAATCTGGCAGGTAGTGGAAGGAACGGTTGGAATCAAAAGAAGCAATACCGATGAAGAAGGAGAATTGGGAGAATACGGTCCGAAAGATCAGGTAAAACTTCAACAGGGAGAAAGACACAGATTAATTGGTCTTGCAGGCTGGGGAATTGTAGCTGAAATCTGGCAGCATACCGATGCATCCAATCCTTCAGATGAAGATGATATTGTAAGAGTACAGGATGACTTTGGAAGATAAATAAAAAAATCGGCTTTAATATTAAAGCCGATTTTTTTATTAAGTAAGGGAGCTTGAGGCTGGAAGATGGGAGTTACTTGAGGTTTTCATAACTCTTGGATTTCCTCCGTTATGAGTGGCGAATTTACCTGCTTATGGTAAAAATCAAACCTTATAGGTTTCTGAAACCTATAAGGTTTTTGGGTATTCAGATTTTATCCTCAATAAGATAAATTTTACTCAGTTGTAGGCACTTTCAACTTTATTCTTCCAGCTTCCGCCTTAAAAGGTTGTCTCTTATTCAGAGTTTACCAGTAGTTTATCCCATATAAGAACTTTATAGGCTAATAGCACTCCCAGCTTCATTCTTCCAGCTTCCCGCCTTTAAAACGTTGTCTCTTATTCAGAGTTTACCAGTGGTTTATCCCATATAAGAACTTTATAGGCTAATAGCGCTCCCAGCTTCATTCTTCCAGCTTCCCGCCTTTAAAACGTTGTCTCTTATTCAGAGTTTACCAGTAGTTTATCCCATAATAAGAACTTTATAGGCTAATAGCACTCCCAGCTTCATTCTTCCAGCTTCCCGCCTTTAAAACGTTGTCTCTTATTCAGAGTTTACCAGTAGTTTATCCCATATAAGAACTTTATAGGCTAATAGCACTCCAGCTTCATTCTTCCAGCTTCCAGCTTTTAAAACGTCACATCCAGTCCCACATAAAAGTTCGCCTTCATAATCGGAGCGTATACCATTCCGCCGTCAAAATAATTTCCGAATGGATTTTTAAAATCTACAATCGCATTTTTCTGATAGTAAGAAGTAAGGTTTTCTCCCCCTACATAAGCTCTGATCTTTTTATTGAAATTTCTTGAGATTTGAGCATTAAGAACTGCATAAGATTCTGAATAAGTCGGTAACTGAAACTCCGCCGGATTCGTTGACGTATCGGGAAGTCTCTGTTTTCCGACCCAGTTTAAAGTGGTGTCAAAACTCCAGAATCCTCCTTTATCTGTTTTATTGGTTGAATAAGCCAAGTTCACAAACCCTCTGTGTTTCGCCATAAAAGGAACTTCTCTTCTTCCACCGATATAATCCGCCTGTACATCATAATACTTATAAGCCAATCTTACTTCAAGATTTTTGACAGGCATAAAATCCCATTGGGTCTGGAATGAATTCGCAAAAGACTTTCCATCCAGATTATAGAAAGTCAGCTGCTGAGGAGACTTATCCAAATCTACCAATACCTGGTTCTGGAAATCGGTTCTGAAGAAATCAGCGATAATGCTCGATTTTCTTCCGAATAATTTGAATTCCTGTTGTAAACTTGCTCCATAATTCCATGCAATTTCAGGTCTTAATCCATAAATATTTCCTCCGTTAGGTAAAATATTAATCGCTCTGTTGGAAGCAAAATACTGCTGGCTTTCCGCAAAAACATTTGCTGTTCTGAATCCTCTTCCCGCAGAAAGTCTTAAAATAGTCTGAGGGGTGAAATCATACTTGAAATTAAGTCTCGGTGTAAACTGAGTTCCTGCCAGATTGTGGAAATCTACTCTGGAACCCGCTACTAAAGTATATTTTAACCCTGTTAAAGTATATTCAGCAAAAATCCCAGGTACAATTTCGTTTCTTCTCATATCATCCAGCAAATAGGTTTCCTTATAACCGTCATATAAGAAACTTGCACCGGCCTTATACTTGTGGTTGGTATTTCCGATGATACTTTCAAAAATTAAATTGGAATAATACGTATGCTGCTGCCCGGAATAATTTCTCAATCCGAAAAAGCTGTCCTGTTGGTGATACACATACTGGTTCATCCATCCGATACTCTGGTAAGGTTTTCCTTTAAAAACGTACCCTGTTTTATTCCAAACCTGAAATCTTGAAATATCGATTCCTACCCCATAAAAAGGTTGTTTATCCTGACCCAGTTTTTTATCAAAACCAATCTGTCCTGCCGTTCTTTCATCTCGGATAAAATTAATTCCAAAGTGAGACCCAAATCCTGATTTTTCAAGGTCGTTATAATTCAACAAATAAGCAGCATTAATTTGTGTTCCTTTCGGTCTGTCCAGAAAACCGTCATGGTTCATATCTGTGTTTCCAAACGTTCCGTTTCCGTGAAGAAGGAAAGTCTGTGACCATTTATCGTTGATAGGAGAAACATTGGTAATATTTATTTCTGCTCTTCCATTAAAGTCAGAAAAAAGGTTCAGTGACGTTTCAGGAGTCTTTGCATTCTTCAAAAGTTCAGTATTGATCTGTCCTGTGATGCTTTCATAACCATTTGTTACCGTGCTTCCTCCTTTGGTAAGCTGAATACTTTCAATCCATCTTCCCGGAATAAAGTTTAATCCATAAGCAGAAGCCAACCCTCTGATTTCTGGTAACTGTTCCTTCGTTAAGCTGGTATATTTCTGATCCAGACCAAGCATTTTCAGCTGTTTTGTTCCTGTAACCGCATTGCTGAAGGAAACATCTACCGTTGCATTGGTTTCAAAACTTTCAGAAAGATTACAGCAAGCCGCCTTTAGCAGCTCTTTTTTGTCAATATTAAAAACAAGTCCGGCTTCTTTTTTGCTTAAAGCTGTTGCTGCCTTAGAACCTGTTACAACAACTCCGTCGATGTTTTTTTCATGCTGGGAATGATTTTCTTTAGTTACAGAGATGTCATTGTCTTTATGGACTTCATGCTTTGCTCCTTCTTCGTAATGTACTTTTGGATTGGGTTCGCCAAAAGTAAAATCCCTGTCATAGAGGCAGCATCCCGGAAGCCCATTGTAAACTGCATCTGTTGCTTTATATTTTTCATTATCATGTCCGGCATCAGCAATAGCCTTTAAAATCTTATCTGATGAGGTTTTTGAAGGATCAAAATTTAAAGTAACCGTTTGTTTTTCTGCATTCCATTCTGCAGTATTGGCACCGGCTTCTTTTGACGCTTTTTCAATTCTGGCTTTACATGAAGCACAGTTTCCTCTTACGTAGAATTCATTTTCTTTTTTAGCAGAAGTAGGAGCGCTTACATGATGCTCATGATTGGTTTCTGCTTGTGAAGTCTTTGCATCTCTGTCGTAATGACAGCATCCCGGAAGTCCTTCATACGTTGTATCAGTTGCTTTGAACTTCTCATTATCATGACCTGCTTCTGCAATCTTTTTCAGGATATCATCAGAAGATACTTTGTCTGTTTCTAAGGTTAGTGTTTGAAGATCAATAGAATAAACTGCTGTTTTTGCGCCAGCTTTTTTCGCGGCACTTTCAATTCTTGTTTTGCACATTTCACAGTTCCCTTTTACCTTGAACTGGTTTTTTGAAAGTGTTTGAGCAGATATAAATTGTGTAAATAGGAATAATGCACCAAGTATCAACCTGGAAATAGGTAATTTCATTTGTTTAAAAGTTTAAATTAATTAAAAAACAGTCCATTACGTAGTATAATGAACTCAGGGTATTTTAATTAACCTATCTTGGGCGGCTGCCAGATTTCCTTTAAACGGTCTGAAAGATAAGGATCTGAATATCGGAACTGAGCATTCTTATTCGCTTTGTAATAAGACAGTTCCAGGCGTAGATTTTTTGAGAAAGGAGTTTCAATAAAAGTGTAGCAGGCAGCACATGATGAACAGCAGTCATCATTACATGATTTTGTGTTATCATGTTTGCTGTCTTTTTTTGAAGAATGATTTTTACAGCAGTCCATTTTTTTGGACGATTCTGCTTTGCAGCATGTTTCCTGCATTACCTGCCCATAGAAATTGTCCTTGGGAATTAAAAAAACTCCCAGGCAAAACACTATTGCAAGTAGGTGAAACAGCTTCATATCTGCAAAAATACAAAATTTATGGTAAAGGATCACCAACTTTCAGAGAACAGCTGTGCCAGGGTTCACCATGTGCCGGGTTTAGCTTTGGCTTTTCTCCCATTGCCAGATTCTGTGCAACGGGTGCAGGAGAAGGACTTGGAGTTGCCTGAACTATATTTTGTGCTGGCTGTGATGCCGGAGCTGGCTTACTGTTTAAGGGTTGTCCTACGGGAATATCGCATCGGTGTCCTGGCTGCCCGTGTGGAGGGTTCATTCCCGGAGCTGTTTTTACCTGTTTTCCATTGTTGTCAAGAGTAATTTTCCCAGGTGATACGGCATTCGGATCAATCTGGATCGTATTCCCTCCACTCACATTTACATTTTGTGACGCAGGAGTAGCTGCCGTTGCAGCAGCGCCATTCAGAGGTTGTCCTACGGGAATATCGCATCGGTGTCCCGGTTGTCCGTGTGGGGGATTCATTCCCGGAGCTGCTGCCATTGGAGTAGGAGTGGAGGTAGATGGAATACCTGCCTGGTCCATCAGTGCTGTTTTTGAGGGTGTATTGAGGGCTACGTTGGGCTGTCCGGCGTTGGCTTCTTCTTTTAAATAAGTCGCTCTTTCATCCTTTTTACAGGATACAGCTAATAGTGATACGGTGATTAAACCTATAAATGTATTCTTCATATCCATGGGTATGAAACAAAATTAGCAAAACATTTTCAATTGTTTTGCTAATTTTATACTTATAATTTGATTTTTGGATTAATTTTTTACCAAAAGTCTAAATCCTTCTCCGTGAACGTTGATAATTTCCAATCCTTCGTCGTCTTTTAATAACTTACGAAGCTTCGCAATATAAACGTCCATACTTCTTGCGGTAAAGTAATTTTCTTTTTTCCAGATCTTTCTTAACGCAAGATCTCTCGGCATGAAATCATTTCTGTGGATGCAAAGAAGTTTTAACAATTCATTTTCTTTAGGAGAAAGTTTGTATTCTTTATCTCCTACTTTCAACTGTCTCAGCATAGAGTCGAAGAAAATATTGCTGATCTTGAACTGCTCCTGCTCTTCATTTTCCAAGGTAGAACTTCTCTGAAGAATAGCCTTGATTTTGTATAAAAGCAGCTCAGTATCAAATGGTTTTGTGATATAGTCATCAGCTCCTAACTGATATCCTTTCAAAATATCTTCTCTCATATTTCTTGCGGTAAGAAATATGATCGGTGTATTTTTATCAATCTTTTTTACATCTTCAGCTAACGAAAATCCATCTTTTTTAGGCATCATTACGTCAAATATGCAGATGTCAAATTCATTTTCTGTAAATTCTTTAAGTCCCTGCTCTCCGTCAGTGGCAAGAGTTACTTCAAAATTATTGATGGTCAAATAATCTTTAAGCACCGCCCCGAAACTCTGATCGTCCTCTACTAATAATATTCTGTTGCTCATAATTTTAATAATTAATAATTAACAATTAAGAATGAACTTCCTCACTCTATCTTCTATTTTGATATTTGGTTAAACTTTATCATTGATGAATGATAAATGATAGTTGATTTGAAAGACATCTTTTTATCATTGATCACTTATCATCTGTCATTTATTTTTCTAGCCCATCGGGAGTTTTATCGTGAATGTACTTCCTGTTCCTTTATGGGAATCTACGATAATTTGTCCTTTATGGAGTTCTACAATTTTCTTAACGTAGGAGAGGCCTAATCCCTGTCCTTTTACGTTGTGAATATTTCCGGTTTCTTCCCTGAAGAATTTTTCGAAAATTTTGGTTTTATTCTGGGTATCCATTCCCATTCCTTTATCGGAAATTTCTATGACATACCAGTTTCCTTCATTTCTTGTTTCCACATGTATTTCCGGTGCTTCAGGAGAATATTTATTCGCATTATCCAGTAAATTGACCAGCATATTCGAAATGTGGAATTCGTCTATCTTAAAATTATAATGGGTAGCATTGAACTTCTGCGTAAGCGTTCCGTTTCTCTGCTGTACAATCAGGTTGAAAGATTCTGTAGTTCTTTTGATTAATTCCCTTACATTGGCTTCTCTTAAAAACAGTTCTACCTCATTTCTTTCAAGTTTAGACATATTAAGAACATTTTCCACCTGCTTTTTCATCCTTAAATTCTCCTGTTTTATCAGTTCAGAATAATATTTTACTTTATCCGGATTGGTGGCAATTTTGTCATTGGCCAATGAATCTGTTGCTACAGAAATGGTTGCCAGTGGTGTTTTAAACTCATGGGACATATTGTTGATGAAGTCTGTTTTTACTTCAGCAAGTTTCTTCTGCCTCATCATATAATTGATGGAAATGATATAAATCCCAAGAATCGTAAGCAGAGAAAGAAATGTTCCTAAAAGCATCGGCCAGTTATTCATCGCCAGAGAATATTCTTTTTTAGGGAAAACAAGGGCAAGACTGTATAATGTATTTTTCTTATCTGCAAAAAGAGGAAAGCTGTACGTATTGCTGTCTTTCTTTTCTTTGTAAGCCTTATTGGCAATGCTTGTAAGCTTGTTATTTCTGTCCAGAACTCCATATCCGAACTTGGCAGTTATTCCTCTTATTTTAAGTTCTTTGGCGATAACAGAATCAAGCGTTTTCGGATCCACCCTTTTGGTGATAGGAAGGTTGTTTCCATATACTTTAACAAACTCTTTCATGGAGTAATCTCCCGTTTCAATCTCCTGATTAATGTCTGTGGTAAGAAGTTCACGGTTGGTGGTATCTCTTTTTATTTTATAAGCAGCCTCGTCTGTATATAAAGTGGTCAGCTTAATAGAATCTCCTTTTTGGGAAATCGGGAGCTGTGTCTTCTCAATAATGTTTTTGGAATAAATAATCTGTCTTTGGGTACCAGAGTCCTCAACCTGCTGAATCGTAGTTAAAGACGGCTGCTTGCTGTTGGCGATAATATTTTTTCTGAAATCCTTATAATCCTGGTTCAGATATTTATCGGCCTCAATTTCTTCAATACTTTTTGAAGTACTTTCCAAAACAGCATATACTTTATTAGAAAAATCCTGTTCCAGTACACCGTAATAGCCTTTCAACCAATAAAATTGGAGCGTCACGAAGACAATCAGTGAGATCGTCATAAACACTGAAATTATTGGGATGAATTTGTTATTCATTATTTAATTATATATGTTTTGAAAAAATGAATGTTAAAATTAATTGTTTTAAGACTTCATAAACAAAAAACGAGCCAAAAAATTGTTTTTTTTATCTTAAAAGAGTGTTTTTTAACAATTATTTATGAATTATCCTTTACTTGTCATATGAAAAGTCCTTTCAACAAATTAAAGTGCTAACTTTATTAAAAATAAATATATATGGAATCTAGTATTATTTTCAACAAAGATTTTGACGCTCCCAGCACATATGTCATGAAGATTTATAAGGCTGATGTTTCAACAGTGTGGAACCATTTTACCCAGGCCGGGTTATTGGATCAGTGGTGGGGTCCCAAGCCATGGAAATGCGAAACGATAAGTCAGGATTTTAGGGAGGGAGGAATATGGATGTATACCATGGTAGGCCCAAACGGTGAAAAAGGACCTATGTATGCCCAGACTCAGTATGGAGAAATTACAGAACACAGAAGTCTCGAATGGATGAGTGGCTTCTGCGATGAAAATGGAAATATCAATGAAGATTTTCCAAGGTCAAAATGGCTTATCGGTTTTACAGGAGTAGAAGAGGGAACAAAAGTAACCATTAATATCCATTACCATTCTCCTGAAGTGATGAAAAAGCTCATGGATATGGGATTTGAAGAAGGATTTAAAATGGGATTAACCCAATTGGAGGAACTCATTGGATAAATCTGAAATTATAAAATAAACGATTAATAAAAGAATCCGGATCTTTCCAAGGAAAGATCTGGATTCTTTATTCCATATTGAAGATTAGCTCGTCGGTGATTGACTTCCAGCCTCAATCTCCCTGCTTCCAGCCTATATAAGCTCTTCCTCCTGAAAGTACTGGATAATTGCCTTTTTCATCAGCAAAGTCTGCTCATTAGGTTTTAATTCTGGAAGTTCTTCCAGGCTTTCAAACTGTGGCCATCCGTCTTCATAGTGGGTAAATTTATAATACCCAAAAGGTTCCAGCAATCTGCAGACTGCAATGTGAATCAGGTTTACCTTGTCTTCCTTCGTATATTTTTGCTGGCCGCTTCCCAGCTCCTGTAACCCTATCAGGAATAAAAGGGTCTCAATGGGCGGGTTCTTCTCTGTCTGAAAATTGTCTTCGAAGAACTGTTCTATTTTTTTCCAGTATTCGGACTCGTTCATATAATTGATAAATGATGATTGATAATTGATAAATGATAAAGTTAGCTCTTTAGCATTTTTCTATAGGAAGAAGTTACTTTCAGTATTTCTTCGGTTTTTGTTTTTATATCTGTTACAATTTCTTTTTGAACATATTCCAGTTCCTCTAACATTTCAAGCCAAAACAAAGTTTCATCAGTTTCTTCAATCACGATAGATATTTTAGAAAATCGTTCAGCTTTTGATCTTGCTCTGCACATAGCTCTATAATTAGCAGCCATAGAAGTAGAAGACCGGAATATTTGTTTTCTGATTTACAGAAAAAGCTTCATTATGCGGAAGTTTAGAAAATTCTTTAATGATCATGATGGCTAGCTGCTTTGTTTTAAAAGCGAAAATTGTATTATAATCCGGGCTATCCATCATTTATCATTTATGAATTATCATTTATCTTTAAAAGAAACGCATATTCCAGCGCATCTTCTTTTAGGGATTCAAATCTTCCGCTTGCGCCTCCATGTCCGGAGCTCATATCTGTTTTGAAGACTAAAATATTATCGTCTGTTTTTAATTCTCTCAGTTTTGCGGTCCATTTTGCTGGCTCCCAATACTGTACCTGGGAATCATGAAACCCTGTAGTGATCAACATGTGCGGATAATCTTTAGCTTCCACATTATCATATGGAGAGTAGTCTTTCATATAATGATAATATTCCTCGTCATTTGGATTTCCCCATTCGTCATATTCTCCGGTAGTTAACGGGATTGTATCGTCTAACATCGTTGTAACAACATCCACGAAAGGAACCTGCGCTACAATTCCGTTGAATAACTGAGGCTCGTAATTAACCACAGCACCCACCAACAGTCCGCCGGCACTTCCACCCATCGCATACATATGTTTGGATGAAGTATAATTTTCCTTGATTAAATATTTTCCGGCATCAATGAAATCGAAGAATGTATTTTTCTTGAATAACATTTTTCCGTCTTCATACCATTCCCTTCCCAGATATTCTCCACCGCGGATATGAGCGATTGCATAAATAAATCCCCTGTCCAGAATCGATAGCCTTACATTTGAAAAGCTGGCATCTACAGTATGGCCATAACTTCCGTACCCATACAAAAGAAGCGGAGTATCTGCCGATTTTTTGGTATCTTTATGGTATACCAAAGAAATAGGAACTTTCGTCTTTCCATCTCTTGAATCTGCCCAGATTCTTTCTGAAATATAATTTTCAGGGACAAATTTTCCGCCCAGGACTTCCTGCTGCTTCAGCAGTTTTGTCGTTTTTTCCTTCATGTTGTACTCATATGTAGAACTTGGCTGTGTAAGAGAAGTATAGCCGTAACGTAAAATCTCTGTATCAAACTCCAGGTTGATTCCAATATAAGCTGTATACGTTGGATCAGAAAAAGGTAAATAATAAGACTCCTGAGTTTTCTCATCAATGATTTTGATCTGAAGCAGGCCTTTTTCTCTTTCCTCAAGGACCAGATAATCTTTAAAGATCTCAAACCCTTCCAATAAAACTTCGGGACGGTGTGGAATGACATCTACCCAGTTTTTCATACCACAGTTATCAATTTTTGTTTTTACAATCTTGAAATTGATCGCGTCATCAGCGTTGGTAATGATATAAAATTCATCCTCATAGTGTTCTACCGAGTATTCAAGGTCGTCTATTCTTGGCTGGATCACCGTCCATTCTGCAAATACATCATCAGAAGGGATAAAGCGGTGCTCATCAGAAATAGTGCTGGAGCTGGCAATGAAAATGTATTGTAAAGATTTTGTTTTAAATACGTTTACATCAAAAGTTTCATCCTCTTCGTGAAAGATCAGAACATCGTCCGCTGAATCTGTTCCCAGTTGATGCCTGTACACCTGAAATGCGCGCAGGTTTTTGTCTTTTCTGATGTAAAAAACATGCAGATTGTCATTCGCCCAAACTGCTTTTCCTGTTGTATTAGGAATCGTATCAGGAAGGATTTCTCCGGTTTTCAGGTTCTTAAAATTAAGCGTATAAATTCTTCTTCCTACATCATCTGAAGAAAAAGAAGCCAATTCATTACCAGGGCTTACCGCTACACTGCCTACTTCAAAAAACTCTTTGCCTTCAGCCAGAATATTAACGTCAAGTAAAATTTCCTCTTCATTATCAAGACTCTTGTGCTTTCTGCAGAAAATAGGGTATTCTTTGCCTTCTTCATAACGCACAATATACCAGTATCTATTAAAGAAATAAGGCAGGGACTCGTCATCCTTTTTATAACGTGCCTTCATCTCTTCGAAAAGCTCTTCCTGAAGAGCTTCTGTATCTTTCATGATGAATTCCTCATAAGCATTTTCTTCTTCAATATATTGGATAACTTCAGGGTTTTCCCTTTCATTCAGCCAGAAATAATTATCGATCCTTTTATCGCCGTGGGTTTCTAATACTTTTTCTATTTTTTTCGCTTGTGGAGCTTTCATCCGGATATTTTGATTTTTTATTGAGTAAAATCTGTCATATACTTTTCTTTTGAAAGTATGTGATTTACGCAGATATCATTCAATGTTAATTTTTGTTCAAATTTAGGTAAAAAAAAACCATCTTCCCTTTATTGAAAAGATGGTTGATGGTATTTTTTACTGTAAAGACTATTTGTGTAGTGCTTTAATATACTTTTCCAGGGCCATTGTCATGGAAGGAGTTTCCTTCGTTGGCGCCATTAAATCTACTTTTAATCCTGCTTCTTCTGCGGCGGCCAAAGTCGTGTTTCCGAAAACTCCGATCTTGGTTTCATCCTGTTTGAAGTCAGGGAAGTTCTGTTGTAGCGATTTGATTCCCTGCGGGCTGAAGAAGATCAGCATGTCGTAATCTTTGACATTGATATCTGTAAGGTCGCTGCATACGGTACGGTACATAATCGCTCTTGTCCATTCTACATTAGATGCAGCCATGGTTTTTACAATATCCGGACTTAAAACATCTGAAGATGGAAGCAGATACTTTTCAGTTGGGAATTTTTTGAAAAGAGGAAGCAGATCTGAGAAGTTTTTCTCCCCAAAGCTGATTTTTCTTTTTCTGTACACAATATGTTTTTGAAGGTAGTTGGCAATTGCTTCCGACTGGCAGATGTATCTCATCGTATCCGGAACGGCAAAACGCAGTTCCTCTGCTAATCTGAAGTAATGGTCAATCGCATTTTTACTGGTAAAAATAATACCGGTATACTGCGTCAGATCTATTTTCTGTGTTCTGAGCTCTTTATTGTCAACCCCTTCGACGTGGATAAATGGACGGAAATCAATCTTTATTTTTTCCTTCTTCGCTATATCCAAATATGGAGAAGACTCACTAGGCGCTGGTTGAGAAACCAATATAGACTTTATTCTCATCATTGACTTTTATTAAAAAAATAACAACTTCCAAAGCAATAATAATGGTGCGATTTGGAGGGTGCAAATATACAAAAATTTATAATACCATTTCTCCGGAAGGATCTTGTTCTTGTGAAATAAATAGAAAAAGACTTTGAAAATGAATACAAAAGAAAAGAAGCAGACATAATATAAAAACATTTTATTTCTGTCTATAGGGAAGTAATAGTGGGTTACACAAAGAATTATCAGCAAAAATGAAAGAATGAAATAGAATTTTGTGGAGGTAAAATAGAAAATTGTCCATTTTTTCCCGTCCCCTATACTTTGGTAAAATAAAAAACCTAATGCTGATTTTATGACATAAAAAAACAGTACAGCCAACAAGGTATACCCGAATTTATTGAGCTGATACCCAAAAAGCTGAAGAACGGCAATATATTTCGGTACAACAGGAATGTACTGTGAAATTAATACAGACAAGGTAAGTGTTGTGACACAGGAAGTGGTAATCCAGCTGGGAAGGTTATTGCTTGCATCAAAATATTTCTGAAGCAGAAAATCCTTGAGGCTGGCATCCCTTTCTATGACGTTCATCATAAAAACATATAGAAATATACAGCCCACAAGAATGAAGATTACCCAATCATTATTTTCAGGTATTCTTACGTGATTGATGAAGTGTTGTGATGATGGCAAAATTTAATTTTTTTATTTATTATCTAACTTCAGAATACAGCCGGCACAGATTTTCCTGATACCCCATCCATAACTCTGCAGTTAAAATATTTGCTCCCATCGATTTTACGTATTGTTCAGATCTGTTGAATAAAAGTTTCTGTTTCATGCGCTTAATCCCCGAGAAATATTTTTGCAAAATTATAGATTATTTTGTATAAAATAAAAAGGTTAAATAAACTATCTTTGCAAACTGAAATGAAAAAACTCGTCATCATCCCGACCTATAACGAAAAGGAAAATATTGAAAATATTATTTCCGCGGTTTTTGCGTTGGAGGATGACTTTCATATCTTAGTAGTGGATGATACTTCTCCGGATGGTACAGCAGAGGTTGTGAAGGAGTTGCAGAAGAAACATCCCCATTATCTCCACTTGTCGGTAAGACACGTGAAAGATGGGCTTGGAAAGGCATATATTCATGGATTTAAATGGGCCATCGAAAATAATTATGACTATATTTTTGAGATGGATGCCGATTTTTCACATAATCCGAATGATCTGCCAAAATTGTTTGAAGCGTGCATCAATGCTGATATGGCAATTGGATCCCGTTACTCAAAAGGAGTAAATGTAGTGAACTGGCCTATGGGTAGGGTATTGCTATCTTACTTTGCATCCAAATATGTAAGGTTTGTACTGGGACTTCCAATTCATGATACCACAGCCGGATTTGTCTGCTTTTCAAGGAAAGTTTTGGAAGAAATAGGCCTGGATAATGTAAAATTGAAAGGATACGGATTTCAGATAGAGATGAAATTCAGAGCATTTAAAAAAGGTTTCAGCATTGTAGAAGTTCCTATTATATTTACCAACAGAATTTTAGGAGAAAGCAAAATGAATGGCGGAATTATCCATGAAGCTGTTTTCGGAGTACTGAACTTAAAATGGAAATCAATCATCAACAGATTATGAAACTGATGAAAAAGCTAATCTTTATTTTCGTTTTGCTGTTGCTGTTTTCGTGCAGTGATTATATTGATAAGCCTAAAAATCTGATCGATAAAGATATGATGGCAGAAATTATTGCCGATCTTGCGGTCAATGATCAGGCTATTTATGTATATCCTGACAAAAATATGGAAGCAGGTACAAGAGCTGTGCTGAAGTCATACAAGGTGAAACCAGATGATTTTGTAGACAGTTTCAAATACTATGTGATTAAAGAAGAAATGGATGGGATTGCCAATGATGCACAGGAACTCCTGCTGAAGAAAGATCCCAAAGCAGATAAATATGTAAAGGATAAACTGAAACAAAACGGAGCTGTGTTACCTTTGGTAAGATAAATGGCACTGGAGAGTTTAATCCTACAGGAAATCACTGATAAAACAGTGCATTAAAAAAGTATAGAGATGAAATTTTTTAATATAGAAAAAACCTCTGAAGGAAAAGCAAGAGCAGGGGAGATTACCACAGATCACGGGAAGATTCAAACTCCTATTTTTATGCCTGTGGGAACTGTAGCCAGTGTGAAAACAGTTCATCAGAGAGAATTAAAAGAAGACATTAAAGCCCAGATTATTCTGGGAAATACTTACCACCTATACCTTCGTCCGGGCATGGAAACGATGCAGGATGCCGGTGGTTTACATAAATTCATGAACTGGGACCTTCCTATCCTTACCGATTCAGGAGGTTTTCAGGTATTTTCACTGGCGGGAAGCAGAAAAATGACGGAAGAAGGTGCGAGATTCAAATCTCATATCGATGGAAGTTATCACATGTTCTCCCCGGAAAGATCAATGGAGATTCAAAGACAGATCGGAGCCGATATTTTCATGGCTTTTGACGAATGTACTCCTTATCCGTGTGAGTATAACCAGGCAAAATCATCCATGGAGCTTACCCACCGTTGGCTGAAAAGATGTATTGAATGGACTAATGATAATCCTGAATTATACGGACACAAGCAAAGGCTCTTCCCTATTGTTCAGGGCTCTACCTATTCTGACCTTAGAAAAATTTCTGCAGAAGTAATTTCTGAAGCAGGAGCCGAAGGAAATGCCATCGGAGGACTTTCCGTGGGAGAACCTGAAGAAGAAATGTACAGAATCACTGATGAAGTAACAGACATCCTTCCAAAAGAAAAGCCAAGATACCTGATGGGAGTAGGAACTCCATGGAATATCCTTGAGTCTATCGGACTGGGAATTGATATGATGGATTGTGTGATGCCGACAAGAAATGCAAGAAATGCAATGCTTTTCACATGGCAGGGGGTAATGAACCTTAAAAATGAAAAATGGAAGCGTGACTTTTCGCCTTTGGATGAATTTGGAACCAGTTTCGTAGATCGTGAATATTCAAAAGCGTATCTTCGCCACCTGTTTGTATCTAAAGAATATCTGGCAAAACAGATTGCTTCGATTCATAATCTGGCATTCTATCTTGATTTGGTAAAAGTAGCCAGAGAACATATTATTGCCGGAGATTTCTACGAATGGAAAAACTCTGTAGTACCGGTTCTTAGACAAAGACTGTAAAAGAATATGCTTAAAATTGTAGACAGATATATCATTAAAAAATACCTTGGAACTTTCAGTTTCATGCTGGTATTATTGTCTATAGTCGTATTGGTAATTGACGTTCAGCAAAAAATTCCTAGGATAGAAAATGCCAAGGCCATTGATCCGAAACTGGATCTGACCTATTTCCTTATCCATTTTTATCCCTTCTGGATCATCAACCTTGTGGTGACTTTCCTTTCCATTCTGGTATTTATTTCAGTAATTTATTTTACTTCCAGAATGGCAAATAATACGGAAATTGTTGCTATTATCAGTAGCGGAGCCAGTTTTCACAGGTTTTCCAAACCTTATCTGGTAACCTCTATTTTTATCGGATTGATTGCCCTTGTGGTATACCATATGGTTCTGCCATGGGCCAATATCAAGAAAAATGAACTGGAAGCATATACCTATAACGCGGCCAATAAAGAAAAGATTTTAGGAACAGCTCCGGCTTCTTCACAGTTGAGTAAAACAGAATATATCTTCGTTGACTCCTGGAACAAGAGAGAAAAACGAGGCTCCAGTTTTGTCTATCAGAAATATGATAAAGACAGAAAAATGATCTACGAGCTGAAAGCAAGTGAGGTATATTGGGACAAGGCTAAAAAACAGTTTGTTCTCAATAACTATCTGGAAAAAACAATTAATAAAGACAATACCGAAAAACTCGGTAACGGAATAGAATTAAGAAAAAACTACGGGCACTCTCCGGAAGAGCTGTTTCCTAACGAGCTTTTGGGGCAGAATAAAACCACTCCTGAACTTCTGAAATTTATTGAAAGAGAAAAAGCAAGAGGAAACAGTAATCTGAATTCTTACCTGAATGAGCTCCACCAAAGAACCTCAATGCCTGTTTCGATCATTATTCTGACATTCCTGGCGCTTTCCCTGTCATCTCAGAAGAAAAGAGGAGGATTGGGAATCAATCTGGCAATAGGGATCTCGCTGGCCTTTATCTTCGTGTTTTCATTTGAAGCCTTAAAAGTAGTTTCAGAAAATAAAAGTTTGTCTCCGGCTGTAGCCATGTGGCTGCCTAATATGGTGTTTCTGCCGCTTACTCTTTATCTGTATATCAAAAGAGCCAATCAGTAAAGCAATTTTACTTCTTTGTGATAAAAAGAACGCATTCCGTCTTCCAGCTCAATCCAGAGCTCACCCTTTTCGTCTGCATTTCGGATGATGCCATTTTGTCGCTCTTTTTCAATTTCAAAAACAGATACCTGATCCTTTCTGAAAAGGTTTTGATTAAATCCATCCAGAATTTCCTGGTCGGAAGGAATGTTTTTAAGTTTTCCAGACAGAAATTCATGAAGATTTAAAGCAAGGTCTTCCAGGTCAAATCGGGTTCCTGTCTGTGTCAGAAGCGATCCCGCATTGGATATTTCATCAAAATTTTCCTGAAGGACGTTGAGTCCGGCTCCGATGATAAAATAATTATTTTGATTAATCTTTTTCTTTTCTATTAAAATTCCAACGATTTTTTTACCTTTAAGGATAATATCATTCGGCCACTTGATTTTTACCTCTGAGTCAGACAATTTGGCAAGGAAATCCCGGATTATCATTGCGGTATAGTAATTGAATATAAAGTCGGAGCACAAGATGTTCTGAGTATTCACTGCCAGCGTATAAGCGATGTTTTTTCCGGCAGTCTGAGTCCAGGTATTTCCATACTGACCACGGCCTTTTGTTTGATTAAAAGTATGCAGTCCTACAAAATTTGAATTTCCGTAAAGTAAAAACTTTGATATTTCGTCATTAGTAGAAGAACATTCCTTCAGGTAGAAGAGTTGGCTCATTTAAGAAAACTTTAAGACATTAAGAGGGTAAAAGTAAGGTTAAAGTAAAGAAAAAACAATAAATTTGCAGATTATAGTATTTTTTTAATGAATAAAACAGCAGAAAAACAAGCGTTAATAGATAAAATCGTTGAAGCTATCCAGGATGTAAAAGGGGAAGACATTATGATCTTTGATCTTTCCAACATCGAAAACTCCGTAGCAGAAACGTTCGTGATATGTAGTGGAAACTCAAATACACAGGTTGCTGCATTGGCAGGAAGTGTAGAGAAAAAAGTAAGAAACGAACTGCAGGACAGACCTTGGCACGTAGAAGGTACTGAAAATGCAATGTGGGTACTGGTAGATTACGTTTCAGTGGTGGTTCATATATTTCAAAAACAGGTACGTGAGTACTACGACATAGAAGAGCTTTGGGGTGACGCAGTCATTACCAGAATTGAAAATGAATAATAAAAATTTTAAAAAGTCTAAATGAATAATAAAGGATTCAACTGGTTCTTTCCTATTGCAATCATAGCTCTTTTGCTATTCTTTGGCTCCAATTTCCTTGGAGGTGATGCCGCAAAATCTATTGATGAAGATGGTTTCTTTAGAGAAATGCAGGCGGGGAAAGTTCAGAATATAATTATATACAAAGACATAGAGAAAGCTGATGTTTTCCTGACAAAAGAAGCAAAATCGGCAATGGTCTCCAAGGCCGGGAAAGAAAACAACCCTCTTTCTGCTTTCGAAATGGCACCTAAAGCAGATTTCTCTGTAAAATATGGAGATCTTCAGCTTTTCCTTCAGAAATTTGAACAGATCAAAGCTACCAGCCCGGTCATTAAAACAACCAAAGATTACGGTACAGGAAAAAATGCGTTGATGGATATCTTAATTCCTGCGCTGGTTTGGATTTCTATTCTTGGATTATTCTACTTCCTTCTTTTCAGAAAGATGGGTGGCGGCGGAGGTCCTGGCGGACAAATCTTCTCCATCGGAAAATCCAAAGCGAAGCTTTTCGACGAGAAAGAAAGAATTCAGGTGACATTTAAAGATGTTGCCGGATTGGAAGGAGCTAAAGAAGAAGTTCAGGAAGTTGTAGATTTCTTGAAGAACTCTGAAAAATATACAAAACTGGGAGGTAAAATTCCTAAAGGAGTCCTTTTAGTAGGCCCTCCGGGAACCGGTAAAACATTATTGGCAAAAGCCGTTGCAGGTGAAGCCAAAGTTCCGTTCTTCTCACTTTCAGGGTCTGATTTTGTTGAAATGTTTGTAGGAGTAGGAGCTTCCAGAGTAAGAGACCTTTTTGCTCAGGCTAAGGCAAAATCTCCGGCGATCATCTTTATTGACGAGATTGATGCTATCGGTCGTGCAAGAGGGAAAAATAACTTCTCCGGAGGAAACGATGAAAGAGAAAATACATTGAACCAGCTTCTTACCGAAATGGATGGTTTCGGAACCGATGTCAATGTCATTGTAATGGCGGCCACCAACAGAGCAGATATCCTTGATAAAGCTTTGATGAGAGCAGGACGTTTTGACCGTTCTATCTATGTAGACCTTCCGGAACTTCATGAAAGAAGACAGATCTTTGATGTTCACTTGAAAAAAATCAAGCTTGATGATAATGTAGACAGAGATTTCTTAGCAAAACAAACTCCCGGATTCAGTGGGGCAGATATTGCGAATGTTTGTAACGAAGCAGCATTGATAGCAGCGAGATATAACCATACTTCTGTTACAAAACAGGACTTCCTGGATGCGGTAGACAGAATTATCGGTGGACTTGAAAAGAAAAATATGGCCATCAAGCCATCTGAAAAGAGAAGAGTTGCTTATCATGAAGCAGGACACGCTACAATCTCTTGGCTGGTAGAACATGCATCACCACTTTTAAAAGTAACGATTGTTCCAAGAGGACGTTCTCTGGGGGCAGCATGGTATCTTCCGGAAGAAAGACAGCTTACCACTACTGAGCAGATGCTGGACGAAATGTGTGCAACATTGGGAGGTAGAGCCGCAGAGCAGGTGATATTCAATAACATCTCTACAGGAGCACTTTCTGACCTTGAAACAGTAACGAAGAGAGCTCAGGCAATGGTGACAATCTATGGATTAAGTCCAAACATTGGTAATATTTCTTATTATGACAGCTCAGGCCAGTCTGAATATAATTTCGGAAAACCTTATTCTGAAGAAACTGCTACTAAAATTGATGCAGAGATCAAATTGATCATTGAAAATCAATATGACAGAGCAGTAAGGATTCTTGAAGAGAATAAAGATAAACTTGATGCTTTGGCCAATAAATTACTGGAAAAAGAAGTGATCTTCCGTGAAGACCTGGAAGAAATTTTCGGGAAAAGAGCATGGGATCCTGAATTGACAGAAAAGCCGGTTACCAATACGATTCCTGAAAAAGATCAGCCGGTAGCAGTAGAAGCACCGCAGATTAAAGAAAAAGAAGAAGAAAGTGAAATTCAGGCTCCAGAAAGCCCGACACAGCTTTAAGACTCTTAAAAATAGAATTATTAAAAACCTGACAACCTCAAATTGTCAGGTTTTTTCATATTTAAGGAGATATTTTGGACACTATTGTAATTTATTTTCTATTTTTGTATAAAGTTGACTAAAAATAGATTAAGTTGAATTTATTCAAGAGGATTGTAAGCAAACTTACCAACCAGCCTGAAGAAGAGGACAAACAGAGCCTGGAAAAACTTGGGGATTCGCTGAAAAATGCGGATCTTGACTATAAGTTTGCGCAATTATTTACGCATTCAGGGGGATTTTTTAATTATTGTGCAGATGAAGCGGAGGCTCTACAAACTTTGAATCAAATTATCAAAATAGAAGGTATCCACAACCTTTTCTGCTGGGATAAAGAACTTCAGAACTTTTTGAACGTTGTGAAGACACCGTATACTTCAGAACTGCAGCAGTCTAATGATGCCGCATTCATTACCTGTGAATACCTGATCGCCTATGACGGCAGGATCATGCTTTCACATAATAATATTCTCCATTATCACTCTTCAAGGCTTCCCGATAAAATTATCATCATTGCCAATGTTTCTCAGATTGTAAACAACCTGAATGATGCCATGGGGAAAATAAAAAGAAACGGAAATATCAAGAACCTTACCTCCATCAGCGGCAGCCAGTCGAAAATGGACAGTTCTTCGAATTCCAATACAAAACTGTTTTTATTGCTGCTTGAAGATTAAGCAACCACCTCTAAATTATAAATTTTGGACAAAAATCTCATTCAAAGAACCCTATCAGGTATCATTTATGTAGCCATCATTATTCTTTGTTCAACTCCGCTGGGAGCACAGCTGCTGAACAGCATTGCGCCCGGCCTTATCAAACAACAATATCTTTATCACGGCTTAATGAGCTTGCTGCTGGTTGTAGGAACATGGGAATGTGTCAAAATCATGAAGTTTGGAAACGGATATGAAAAATGGGTGGTCTATCCATTGGTTATTTTTATATTCTACATGTTTTCCAAAAGATATTTTAACCACGATTTCTTTTTTGATTTCAGGCTCAGTGAAATATTGGCGCTGGCCCTGATTGGAATTGCTGTGGTGACTCTATTCAAATATCCTAACGAATTATATTTCGACAGCGGGAAACTTATTTTTACCGTTATCTACGTGGCGCTCCCGTTTAGTTTTGCATTGGGGCTGCCCAAGTTCTCCAGCTATAATGAAAGTTTCTCTCTGGAGGTGCTGTTTCTGTTTATTCTGATCTGGAGCAGTGATACCTTTGCCTATCTGGTAGGAAAATTCTTCGGTAAGCATAAAATGGCTCCCAAAATTTCTCCTAAAAAAACATGGGAAGGATATGCAGGAGGTGTTGTTCTAACATTGGTTTTATCTTACTTCATTGAACATTACCAGCCTGAATTAAGAGGAAACTGGATGATCGTAGGATTTTTGATTGCAGCCTTTGCTCCATTAGGAGATTTGGTAGAGAGTCAGCTGAAGAGAAACTTCGGTGTGAAGGACAGTGGAAACATCATTCCCGGACATGGAGGAGTATTAGACAGACTGGATAGTTTTATTATCTGCGTTCCTGTCGTATATTTGTACTTTATTTTAGAAAAATTTATTTAGTCTCATGAAATTACATAGAGAATCAAAAGGAACGATTACCGTTGCGACCATACTTTTTATCATTCTGGGCGTTTTAGCGATTTATTTCCTTAAAATATGGTCCCTGCTGATCATTATGCCTTTGTTGGTTATTTACAGTTTAATATTCTGGTTTTTCAGAGTTCCAAACCGTGATATTCTTGACCACAGAGAAAACGTAATTGCTCCGGTGGACGGGAAAGTGGTAATGATCAAAGAAGTGGAAGAAAATGAATTTATAAAAGGGAAAGCTATCCAGGTTTCTATCTTCATGTCTCCGCTGAATGTTCACATCTGCAGATATCCGGTTTCAGGAGAGGTGATTTACAAAAAATATCACCCCGGAAAATACCTGGTAGCATGGCACGAAAAGTCTTCTACAGAGAATGAAAGAACAACTGTAGCCATACAGACTTTAACCAACCATAAAGTAGTGTTCAGACAGATTGCCGGCTATGTGGCAAGGAGAATTGTTTTCTACTGTAATGAAGGTGATAAGGCAAAAGCCGGACACGAATTCGGATTTATCAAGTTCGGTTCCAGAATGGATGTATTCCTGCCTTTGGATACCGAGATTATCTGTAAGATCGGTGATATTACCAAAGGAGGTCTGGATGTAATTGCCAGAATGAAAGAAAATTAAAATTCTTATTATAAAGAGAAAGTAAAAGAGAGCCTTTAAGCTCTCTTTTTTTATTTGATGAGAGGTAAGTCCATTTTGAGCGTTTGAGTTTAAATACACATGAGTAATATTGCATATCGGGAGATTAAACCTTTTCGGTTTGGATCAATAATTTGCATGCTTAAAAAACACAAGCTGGTACTGATGCAAGGTAAAGGGTCTATTAACTCTCTCAAAAATTGAATTCCATCTTATAATATTAAATTTAAGTAGATTGTAGCTGGAAAATCCACAATGATAAAGTTTTTAAAGATGGTTCCGGTACGATTATTTTATATAGCTCTTAATCTCTTCTGTCAGATTTAATATAAATTCTACAGGGAGATCTTCTTCCATGTCAATGAGAAGGATTTTAAACTTCTTTCTGCCTTCCTGAATCAGTTCAGGATAATCCAGCCTGTCCCCGTGGTAAAAGCTGATGTAATGTTTCCTGTATTTTTTGCTGTAATAAAAGTAGCACAGCATTTTCTTTCTGTATTTGATAAAGGGAAGACCGAAGCTGAATGTTTCTGTAATGTTTTCCGGATCTGAGGATAAAATAGTGTCACGCAAAAATAAAAGAGTACTTCTTTCAGGCTCTTCGATTCTGTAGAAATACTCTTGTATAGGGTTCATTTTAAATCAAATTAAAATATCAGTCAAAATTTTGAAGTTCAACAAGCTTGTGATACATTCCTCTTTTTGCAATCAGGTCATGATGTGTTCCCTGCTCTACAATATCACCTTTTTCCATGACCACAATCCAGTCTGCTTTCTGAATGGTTGACAGACGGTGGGCAATTACCAGAGAGGTTCTGTTTTCCATCATTTTCTCAAGGGCATCCTGTACAAATCTTTCAGATTCCGTATCCAGTGCAGAAGTTGCTTCATCAAGAATCATGATAGGAGGGTTTTTCAATACTGCCCTTGCAATGGAAACCCTTTGTTTCTGGCCTCCGGAAAGCTTATTTCCATCGTCTCCGATATTGGTATCATATCCTTCGGAAAGATTGGTGATAAAAGAATCTGCATTGGCAATTTTAGCTGCTGCAATCACTTCTTCTTTAGTGGCATCAGGTTTACCCATCAGGATGTTATTGTAAACAGAATCGTTGAATAGTACAGATTCCTGTGTTACCATTCCCAACAGCTGACGGTATTCCTGTAATTTTAAATGCTTGATATCAGTTCCGTCAATCAGAATTTCTCCTTCCGAAACATCATAGAACCTTGCCAAAAGGTTGGCAATAGTTGTTTTACCGCTTCCGCTCTGACCTACTAAAGCCACTGTTTTTCCTTTTGGAATCGTTAAATTGAAATTTTTAAGGATCAGATTCGCTTTATCATAGTAGAAACCAATGTTTTTGAACTCAATATTATTTTGAAGGGTGGTAATAGAAACAGGCTCTGCTATTTCTTCAATTTTTACGTCTGCATCAAGAATTTCCAATACTCTTTTCAGAGAAGCTTCACCTTTCTGTACATTGGAAATGGCTGTAGATAAACTTTTGGCGGGAGGTAAGATCTGGAAGAACATTCCTAAAAATACAAGGAAATCAGCAGGAGAGATGCTCTGCTCAACAATAATTTGTTTTCCCCCATACCATGCGATAATCAGGAAGGTAATAGAACCTAAAAATTCGCTCATCGGCGAGGCAAGTTCTTTTTTTCTTCCCAGGCTGATAGAACTTGAGATCCATTTGTTCATTGATCTCATGAATCGGTTATCCATGATTTTTTCAGCATTGAAGATCTTGATTACTTTTGAAGATTTCAAGGTTTCATCTACAATAGAAAAAATGGTTCCCATTTCATGTTGTGCTTCGTGGGAATCTTTTTTCAGGCTTTTTCCTACCAAGGCAATCATGGTACCCATAACAGGCAATACCAATAGTGAAAAAAGGGTCATTTCCGGGCTCAGGAAGAAGAGGGTAACCAGGGTACTGATCAGCATAAAAGGAGCATTGATCAGCTCGATCAAACTTCCTAAAATATTTCCTTCCACTTCTCCTACATCATTAGACATACGGGACATCAGATCTCCTTTTCGGCTTTCCGTAAAGAATGAAACCGGTAAAGAAAGAATTTTTCTGTACATCGCTCCGCGAAGGTCTTTGGTAACCCCCACACGGTAGTTGATCAGCAAAAATGATCCAAAATATCTGAATGCATTTCTCAGTAAGAACATAAAGGCCGTAATGATACACAGCCATGCAAGAACCGTTAGTGCTCCGTATTGGTCTACCAGAGTTTGTACATAATAGTTGGAATATTCCTTCAGATAAGAGAAAAAGTCAATAATCTCACCTGAATAAACCGGTGGCTTTTCGTATTTCTCGGGTTTTATAGTGCCAAAAAGCATTCCTAAAACCGGTAAAATGGTCCCTAAGGAAGCAATCTGAAATACAGAATACAGAATGTTGAAAAACAAACTTCCATAGATATATTTTTGATGCGGTCTCGCGAACTTTAAGATTTTTTTATATTCGTTCATTCAATGGAGAAAATTGGATAGCAAAATTACGTAAAATTAAAAGATAAGACGTTCTTAATCCCGTTTTACTTTAATGGATATGTTTAAGAAATTGCCTTTTTGTTACAAACACAGGATTTTTATGAATTATTTTTGGAACAAAATAAACATAATTTTATATAGGAACAGAAGGTAATAGAAAGAGTTGTTTAATAGGAAAAACCGCTTATTCAGCGGTTCTTTTTTATAATGGTTTAATTAAAATTGTACCTGATCATTATATTTTGGGGCAAAATTTTTGGGATTTAATGTATCCAGTGTTTTTCCGAAATTATTGATGATCTGTGTCATATTATCAAAATCAACAATGTTAATATCATCATTTTCGTGGTGGTAATGAGAAGCTTTCGTCATGTCAACGGTAGAAAATGAGTGGGCAATAATTTTCTTTTTTACAAAGCTGACATTGTCCGAACGGTAGAACAGATGCTGTTTTGCATACGGGTCTGCATTGATTTTTAATCCGTTTACCGCATTTTTATTAAATAGCTCATCAAGATCTGAGAATCCGTCTCCTGTCATGTACAGTGCATTTTTACCCCATTGGGATTCTGTAGCTACCATTTCAAAATTGAAAAGAGCCGTCATCTTGTTATAAATAGGATCCAGATTTTTATCAGTTGAAATAGCCTTTGATCCCAGCATTCCCTTCTCCTCTCCATTAAAAGCCATAAAAACCATGGAGAATTCAGGCTTCTTGTTTTTAAAATAATCGGCAATACCTACAAGTGTGGTAATTCCGCTGGCATCATCGTCTGCTCCGTTGTAAATGTTATCGCCACTTTTATCACTGGTTCCGATGTGGTCAAAATGCCCTGAAAATCCAAGGTACTGATCCGTTTTGCCCTTTTTGACTCCGCAAACATTGTATGCTGTTTTTCCTTTATAGTCGAATGGTATGAGATAAGAGTTACCTGTACAGTATTCCAGGTTATTTTCTTTAAAAAGTGCAGCAATATAGTTTGCCGCATTTTCATTTTCCTGAGTTCCGATTTCACGGCCTTTCATTTCATCTGAAGCGAGGGTGGAAAGAACTGTTTTTACTTTTTCCCGGGAAACCTCCTGAGCAAAAGTAAATACAGAGAACAGGGATAAAGTAAGATACGTTAGCTTTTTCATTGTCTTTTATTAAAAGTTATATGATCTGTCATTTTTGATCAAAAAGTTGCAATGAATTTACATAATTAAATAGGAATATAAGGTGAAATAAAAAACAGCTCCTTAAAAGAAGCTGTTCTCACTCAAAAAATCGTTGTAAGGCTATCGAAGTCTGTCTACAGATTTTACGAGCCTCTCATCTTTACGGATGTATATGTTTGCAATAAGCAGACAGATTACCGCAATCAATGGGAAAATCGGCTCAATACCCTTCTCAGGAAATTGAATTCCTCCGGATAAGTTTAGTAACCAGTACGCCAATATACCAATCAACAAAGCGTTTATAATGATGCTGATGGTATTCAGCAAAATTTGTCTTTTTCTGTTTTTGAAACTGAAAATACTTAATGCTCCGATAATAACAAGCACTATACAGCCGATATTAAGTAAAGGAATACTGTCTGTAATGACAACATCCTGTCCTGTTATAAAAAGGAAAGCTGCAGCTAAAACTGCCAATAACGTCCATATAGTTTGTATTCTCTGTAGCATTGAATATTAAATTCTTGGCAAAAATAACATAAATTTTGCACAATTCAAAAATAAGTGTAGATTTGCATTATACAATGTACTTGAAAACAAAAGTCACCGGACTTACTTTTCTTACTCACAATTAATTACATTTTTACATTAAATATGTTTAACATAGAAACGTTAAGGTCAAAATCCGTAACGGAACTGACTAAAATCTTAAAAGATTTGGGCGTTAAAGTTGCAAGAACCAGCAATGAAAATGACAAAATCTTTGCTATTCTTGACTTTCAGGCTTCTAACCCTAAAGTTGCAAAAGATTATTTCAGCGCCACAGAAACCACCAGTATAAATACTGAAGAGGCTCCAGCAGAAAAACCTGCTAAAGCCCCAGCAAAAAAAGCTGCCCCGAAAAAAACGGCAGCCAAGCCAAAAACAATTATTAAAGATCCGGTAGAACCTAAAGCAGAGGAAAAAACAGAAGAAAAAATACCCGCTTCTGAAGAAATAAAACCGGAAGAGCCAAAAGCTGAAGCCGCTGTAACAACAGAAGAAGCCGCAGTTCAGGCAAAAAGGAAAAGAAAAAGAGTTTCTACCAATACAGGTAACGCAGAAGTATCTCAGGAAAAAACAGAAGCTCCAAAAAACACAGAATCTCAAGAGCCGGTTCAGGCTGAAGAAAAGCCTAATAATCCTCAACAGCAACAGGCTAACAGACCTCAAAAAGGACACAACCACCCACAGAACAGTGGAAACCAACATAAAAATCAAAACCAAAACCAGCACCAGCAGCATCAAAACCAAAATCAGAATCAAAACAGACATTCTGAAAAGGCAGAGGAGCAGCACGACCATAAAAAAGAATTCAATTTCGATGGATTGGTGAGTATTGAAGGTGTTCTGGAAATCTTACCAGATAACTACGGATTTTTACGTTCTTCCGATTTCAGCTATATCTCTTCTCCTGATGATGTGTATGTTTCTACAGCACAGATCAGAAATTTTGGGTTGAAAACCGGAGATACAGTGAAAGGAATTGTAAGACTTCCGAAAGAAGGTGAAAAATACTTTTCATTATTAAAACCTACAGAAGTTAACGGACGTGACCTTGCATTCATCAAAGACCGTGTAGCTTTTGAATATTTGACCCCGCTTTTCCCGGAAGAAAAATTCAATCTTGCAGGAAGCGAATCTACCGTATCAACCAGAATTGTAGATTTATTTGCACCTATCGGAAAAGGTCAGAGAGCAATGATCGTAGCACAGCCAAAAACAGGTAAGACGATGTTGCTTAAAGATATTGCTAACTCTATTGCTGCCAATCACCCGGAAGTATATATGATGGTTCTTTTGATCGATGAACGTCCGGAAGAGGTTACTGATATGGAAAGAAGCGTAAATGCAGAAGTAATTGCTTCTACATTTGATGAGGCAGCAGAAAAACACGTGAAAGTAGCCAACCTTGTTCTTGCAAAAGCACAAAGAATGGTAGAATGCGGGCATGATGTCGTGATCTTACTGGATTCTATTACAAGATTAGCAAGAGCGTACAACACGGTGACTCCTGCATCAGGTAAAGTTCTTTCCGGTGGGGTAGATGCGAATGCGCTGCACAAACCGAAAAGATTTTTCGGAGCTGCAAGAAAAATTGAAGGTGGAGGATCGCTAACAATTATTGCAACGGCATTGATTGATACAGGATCTAAAATGGATGAAGTCATCTTTGAAGAATTCAAAGGTACAGGTAACATGGAGCTTCAGCTAGACAGAAAAATTGCTAACAGAAGAATTTATCCTGCCATTGATTTAATTTCTTCCAGCACCCGTAGAGATGATCTGCTTCTGGATGAAGTGACTTCTCAGAGAATGTGGATCTTCAGAAAATATCTTTCTGAAATGAATCCTGTAGAAGCTATGGAATTTGTAAATAAGAACATCAAAGGAACTCTTAATAATGAAGAATTCCTGATGTCTATGAATAAATAAATTTAATTTAATATTGTTAAATAGAAAGCACGAAGATTATGGTCTCCGTGCTTTTTTTTATTTTCTATTTGAATTCAATATTCCTGTTTCCAGAATAAGTTCATTTTTCTTAGAGTCAAAGCTATCTGTTGATAATACAGGCATTTTTCCTTTGATCGAATCCTGATCTGGATGATGGGTATGATTATGAAGTGTTTTTACTTGCTCAATATCCGCAGGTCTTCCGTTGATCATTATATTCTTTTGAATAATTTTTATGTAAGGAATATCTTTGTAATATATGTGATTTTCGAGGTTTTTGAAGCGGGGTTTAGATGCAAAATCAATAATGTATCTGTACTGTTCCAGAAACAAGCAGAGGTTTTTATCCATTTTGATTGTTTTTCCCGGAAATGCCAGAGAACCTATAACTGTAGTTTTATGAGATCTCAGGTCTTCAACAGTCATTGTAAGCCAAGTATGCTCATATTCTCCCCAGGTAAAATAAGTTTCTTTATCTTTAATATTTTCAGGAAGAGGTTTTCCCGGAATATAACCGTCTTTTTTAATTGTAATACGATAGGAGCCCCTGTTCCAGCCGATTGGCTTTCTTACACTAATGAAATCGCCTTCTGTGTCTGAGCTGATGAAATAACCATTCGTTTTCAAAGCATTTTTATCGCGCTCATACCACCTGGAAAAAATTCCGTTGAAAGGAATGTAGTCTTCATCTTTTCCGGTTTTTGAATTGGTACCGTCGCCTTTTGACTGTATACCTCCGTAAATAGGGATATTATTAAATGCCATATTGAAGGGCGAGATATAGAAATAATAATTTTTAGGAACTGTATTGCAGACTTCTATATCAATGGATAAAGAATTAAAATCTTTAATATTATCTTTTAATCTGTAAAATGTATTGGTATAGTGAAGAGGAGGAAGTATAATGCTGTCCTGATAAGAATGATGGGATTGCATCATCTTATCTGTTTCTTTGTGGAGATTACTGTTCTCGTATTTCTTTTTCAGTTCTTCTTTGGTTTGAGCTGAAAGAAATAATGAGCCTCCAACCAATAAGGCAGTTGCTATTTTTGTATTCATCAATTGTATTTTTTATGATATAAATGTAATGATTATTTTTAATGTTAAATAAAAATAAATCTTAATTCATTCTAAATCAATGTATCAATGTTAAAGATTTATTAAAGTAATATACAATCCTTGATAATACCTTAAATAATGGCTATTTTTGGGTATAACATTAAAAATAAAGATTATGTCATTTGAATTACCAAAACTAGGATATGCATATGATGCATTAGAGCCGACTATTGATGCAAAAACTATGGAAATCCACCATACAAAACACCATCAGGCATATATTGACAATTTAAATAAAGCAATTGAAGGAACTGAGCTGGCAGGAAAAACGATCGAAGAAATCTGCCAGACAGGTACTGATAAACCAGCAGTAAGAAATAATGGAGGAGGACACTTCAACCACTCTTTATTCTGGGAAATTTTAACGCCAGGAGGAAGCAAAGAGCCTGTAGGAAACGTAAAAGCTGCCATCGAAAACTACGGAGGTCTTGAGAAATTCAAAACTGATTTTTCTGAAGCGGCTAAGACAAGATTCGGTTCAGGATGGGCTTGGTTGGTAAAAAATGCTGACGGTTCTGTATCTGTTTCTTCTACACCAAATCAGGACAACCCATTAATGCCTGTAGCAGACGTTAAAGGAACTCCGGTTTTAGGATTAGATGTTTGGGAACATGCTTATTATTTAAACTACCAAAACAGAAGACCTGACTATGTTTCTGCATTCTTCGATGTAGTAAACTGGGATAAAGTAGAGGAATTATTCAATAAATAATTTTCAGCTATTATAAAAATGAAAAGGAGACCGTCTCAAAAGGTAAACCAACAACTCTGAGAATTTCTTAAATGACAAAATTTGTCAGACAAGAAGTCCGAGAGAGGGATGCTTTTTAGACAGTCTCCTTTTATTCTTTAATCTATGAATAGATTGTCTTTTTTAAATTTTTCGTTAATAACCTTTGGGTCTGCTAATTGAACACTACTACCCATATACATTTTAGCTTTTCCAGCAGGATCTGCATAAAAATCGGTTCTTTCTTTAATGAAATTTGCTTTTGTTGTTTCAATAAAGTTTTTTGGTAAAGTTATAATCAGGTTTTGTTTCTTAATGCCAACCAAACTAAATGTAAAATAGTAGTTTAAATCATACACTTCAACAATCAGCCCCGGAAGGCCTTTAAATAGAAATGGACCATCATTAGATGGAATATCAGAAGTAAACCAAGCAATAAACTTTCTGTTGTTGAGCATACAAATTGCTTTTTGACAATTAAATTCACCTATTTTCTTTTTCTCATTTTCTATTTTCCAGTTTATTATTTCTGTGGGATATCCGTAAAATTTATTGACGATTTTATCAAGTATTTTAATTTTTTTATTTACACTGTAAAATACTTCATGATTTACCCTTGCTTGTGGCATGGCGGCAAAGTTTATAGAGTAATTTCCTTTCGCAAAATTGCTTTGTACGATTGAATCTCTTCGCATTTTGGAGAAACTTTTATAGATGGACTCTTTACCATCTGAAAGTAGTACCATCGTCTCGTCAAATTTCCGGTCTTTATCTAAGGAATCACGCATATATGTGTATGTATAATAAAATGCGGTATTTGATTTCACCTCTTGTGCTTGAAGTATGTTAATAATAAGTAGTAATAATATTTTTTTCATTTTTACATAATTATAAACTCAGATAGTTTATTTACTATCTGAGTTATTTTTTATTACTGATGGCAGTTAATTTGTTCAACGGCTTCTGCATCGCTCATTAAACACTCGGTCCCCCATTCGCTACACCATGTTGTTATGAATTAAGTCCGCAAGATGTTTGAACAAAAACCTGCATACATCCAAATGCTTTTACTTTGTTTTCCTTTTCCTCTTCTTTGGTTTCTGTAACCTTGGAATAAAGATTTGATACCACTGTGCTTTTAGCATTTACTAATCCAGCAACTCCGAAAGCTGCTAATAAAATAATTTTTTTCATAATGAGTTTTTTTAAATTCATTACTAAAATATAAAATAAAATCAATTTGTTGTGAATTATTTTTTTATGTTAAGTCTCTGTTTTAATTACTTTTGCATCGTTAAATCAAAGAGTTGTATTTTTACTACGGAAATTCGAAATGCTATTAAGAAATGCTATTTATTGAGTATTTCAATGGAATTTCAACAACATTTATAAAAAAGGTTCAGCATTACTCTGAACCTTTTTTATTGACTATGTTTTAAATTTACCTTATCGCATCACTTCCGGATAATCCGTTCATTTTAATTTATACTTCCAGTTCACATATACGAAAACCTGGTATAATTTATATTCAAACCTGATCCCGTAATTTTCCTGGGGATCATAATCTATCCCGGATTCAATAATATTTCTATATCTCCCGGAATTATAGTAACTGTTCCATTCATTAACTAAAAATGTATTTTTTGTCTTCAGATAAGATTCTGTGTACTGGCTGATAGGTCTAGCCACAGCACTCATAAAATAATCGAATTGCGTATCAATGACCGTAAGATCCCATTCTCCGTCTTCATTTTTGGAAGGCTTCATCTCATATTGCTCTTTGTCTTTCTTTGTGTTTTCCTGAGAAAAACAGCTGAAAGGTACCCATGCAATCATTACTAATAAAATAATATTTTTCATGATGTAGGTATTTACATAAAAAAAGTACTCCAATAAGGGTGCCTAACTTTTTATGGTTCTTTCTGAAGAACTACAAATGCCGGGAAGTGATCACTGTAGCCTCCTGTGAACTGGTCTCCATTCCATGATCTGAAAGGATATCCTTTATAGTTTCCTTCTTTATTGACAAGATAGGGTGGTGCAAAGATTTCTGTTTTATATACAGCGTATTCTTTTGTTACCTGGTCAGAAATTACGTTTTTAGAAACAATAATCTGGTCAAACAGGTTAGGTGCATCCTGATACGCAAGAGAGGCAACTCCTTTCTTATATAAAGGATACATCAGATTAAGATATGGTGTTTCTTCGTTTAAATCTTTCGGGCTTGCCTGTGCTTTCAGGTGGTTTTTTAAACTTGGGCTTACAGGATCATCGTTAAAGTCACCCATGGCAAAAAGCTTTGTTGTTGGGTCAGCTGCTCTTACACTGTCCATTTGCTGTTTTAACAATGTTGCTGCGGCATTTCTTTTAGGTAAATAAATGGCTTCACCCCCTCTTCTTGAAGGCCAGTGGTTCATAAAAAATGCTACCTTTTCATTGTCTAAAAACCCTGTTACCACAAGGATATCTCTTGTATATTCTCTTTTTCCGTTGTCACCGTAGATTACCAGTTCTTTTTTTAAAGAATTGGTAGGGGTGAATCTTCTTTTCTGATAGATCAATGCAACGTCAATCCCTCTGTAGTCATAGGAATTGTAATGAATGATTCCGTAATCATATTTCTTTAAAGCGGGTTCATTCACAAGATCCTGGATAACCTGTCTGTTTTCAACCTCAATTAATCCAACTACTGCCGGAGCAGTTTTGGTATATTGTGCCCCCATTTCAGAAATTACTTTAGCTTCGTTCGCCAGTTTTGCCTTATAAATTTTACTTCCGTAATTCTTTGGACTTTTTGGGGTAAATTCTTCAGAACCACCTTGTTCTCTAACTACTTTTTTGCCAATCAGAGCACCGTCGCTCCAGGGTCCGTCATATTTTTCAGCTTCCAGAAATTTGATAGAATCTATAGGAATACTTCTGTGAAAAGCAGGATTTTTAATGTCTTTGGTCCCATCGATATAATCTGCTGAACGGATAGTATCCCAAAGGTTTTCTACGTTTAAAAAACCTACGGTAGCTACTTTTCTCAGTTTTCCCTGTTGCTGTGAGAATGCCATGATCGAAATAATGATGGCAAACAGACTCGAAAATCTCTTCATCTCTTTGAGTTATTATTAATACTATTTAATTTACAAATTTACTTTTTTTAATTCACTGCGTTTTAAATATTTGTAAATTTAAAAGCAATTGCCTTAGTGTCAATTATATAATGATTCTTAAAAGATTGCAATGTTAAGAAAAAATTACGTTAAAAAAGTGGCGAATTACAAAATTTGACTAAATTTGTGCCCCCCAACTTTTAAATTGTTGAAAATTAACAAGAAAAGTATTAAAAAAATAAATATACTCATGATTAAAAAACTATCATTGATCTCTTTATTTACTTTGCTGCCTGCTTCATATTATTATGCGCAGACAACAGTGTTTGCGTATCTTAAGGATGCGGAAGGAAAGCCTGTTGAGCAAGCAAGTGTAGATTTAAAAGGAGCAGGAAATGATGCAAAGGCAGACAAAATCGGATATTTCCAATTTACGGATTTGATGCCCGGACATTATCAGATTATGGTTACAAAACCCAATTTTGAAACAAAGGTTTTCGAATTTGATGTAACCAGTGATGAGAAAAGAAAAGATCTTGGAGTAATTACGCTCTATTCTGCTTTGAACGGGGCAGACCAGGGACTTGCTATCATAGAAGACTCGGGAGAAAGTGATAGTGGTGGTGCACAGCAAACGGCCACTGTAGGATTACTGCAGTCTTCTCAGGATGTATTCAACAGAATTGCAAGTTTCGATTTAGGACCCTACTGGTTCCGCCCGAGAGGAATTGATAGCAGAACAGGTGAGAATATGATCAATGGGGTTTCTATGGCCGCTGCAGATAATGGAGATGTAGACTTCAGCACCTGGGGTGGATTGAACGAAATTACCCGTTACCCGGAAATTGCAGCTAACAATGCGCCTTCAGAATATGCTTTCGGAGGAACTACCGGAGTTTTTTACAAGAATACAAAAGCCAGCGAGTACAGAAAAGGCAGCCAGCTGACCTACTCTCTGACCAACAGAAACTATACCAACAGATTGTCTTACAGATTCTCTTCCGGAATGAATAAGAACGGATGGGCATTTACAGGAATGATCGCCAGAAGATGGGCACAGGAAGGGATCCAGGATGGTACCGCTTATGATGCATACAGTGGATATCTTGGTATTGAGAAGAAATTCAGTGACAGCCATACCATGACTTTGAATGCTATCGGTTCCAAATACACGAGAAGCTCTTCAAGCCCAAGTACTCAGGAAGTGTATGACTTCAGAGGTGTTCATTACAACTCTTACTGGGGATGGCAAAACGGGGATAAGAGAAATGAAAGAGTCAAAAGAGGCTTCCAGCCGATGATCCAGTTGCAGGATTTCTGGAAAATCAATAAAAATTCTCAGTTATGGACGTCTGTTTCTTACCAGTTCGGTAAAGAGTACAGCTCAAGATTAGATTGGTACAGAGCCAATAACCCATCTCCAACCTATTACCGTAATTTACCAAGCTATTGGTTAAATTATACAAACCCAGCGCCTGAACAGGCTGCCAACATCGGAATCACAAGAGACTGGTGGACCAATGATGACCAGTCACATACACAGATCAACTGGGATAATCTTTACAATGCCAACAGAAATGTAGAATATAATGCTACGCTTGGTGGTAGAAGAGCTGCTTATTATCTTGTGGATGATGTAAAAGATGATAAAGTATGGAATGTAGCTACTCACTATACTTATAACTTTAATGATACATCCCGTTTTATTTTAAACTTATCTTACCAGAATTACAGATCTGAGCAGTACAGAGAAGTAAATGACCTTTTAGGTGCTGATTTTGCCCTGAATATGGACCCGTTTGCATCCAATACTACTGCAGGAAGTGTCTGGGGAAAATTTAATACGAAAGAAAGCGATACTGATGTTGCCAAAAGAGAAGGTGACAAAATCGGGTACAACTATATTTTCAGAAGACAGGAATTTAAAATAAACCCTGCTTTCAAATTCGCAACAGGGAAATTTGATGTATTTATTTCCGGATTATTCGGGTATACGACAAACAGCAGAGAAGGATTGTTCCAACATTATCTGTATGAGTCTTCTTACGGAAAAGGTACAGACCAAAACTTCTGGAATGCAGGCATCAAAGGACAGGTTACATATAAAATCAATGGTAGAAACTTCCTTGTTTATAACGGAGCGTATTTTTCACAGTCTCCTTTCTTGAATGATATTTATTTTAATACAAGAGTAAGTGGTGTTACCACTCCGGGGATCAAGAACGTTGTTGTTGATGCAAACGACTTGAGTTATGTAATCTCTACGCCGATCGTTAAACTTAGACTGACAGGTTACCTTGTTAATACACAAAACGAGACAAGTGTACAAAGATATTTCGCACAAGGTGTTAAGCTGACAACGCTTACCGAAAGCGGAGACCAGGCTCCTATTCAGGACGGTGCTTTCATTACACAGGTACTGGCAGGAGCAAACAAGAGAAACATGGGTATTGAGCTTGGTGCACAGGTAAAAATGACTCCTACTTTAACGGCTAGCGGTTTATTAAGCCTAGGACAGTATACATATACGAATAATCCTACGGTTTATTTCGCATCTGATGCTGTTGGAACGTTCAGAGAACTTGACGGGAACGGAAATATCGTATCAAGATCTTATACCAACATGGGGGAAGCAACACTTAAAAACTACAGACAGGGTGGAACTCCTCAGGAGGCATATACTTTAGGTCTTCGTTACAGCAGCCCTAAATACTGGTGGCTGGGAGCAACATGGAACTATTTCGGGCATTCATTCCTGGATCCGTCTCCTGTAACCAGAACAGAAAGATTCTATACCAATCCCAATACACCGGGAGTGCCTTATGACAACGTAACTGAGGAAGAACTGGCAAGAGTTCTTGCACCTACAAAATTACCTTCAGCATTCTTCTTCAATGTGAATGCAGGGAAATCCTGGATGATCGGTAACTATTATGTATTGGTGTCCGCATCGGTAAATAATATCCTGAATAACAGAAACTTTATTACAGGTGGATTTGAGCAGACGAGAAATGTTAACTATACTGACTATGCTAATGATTATGACAGCGGAAACATGGTATTCGCTCCTAAATATTGGTATAACCAGGGTAGATCTTATTTTGTTAACCTTCAATTCAGATTCTAAAAAACTAAAATTAAAAATCGAAAACAATGAAAAATATATATTTTAAAGCAGCGGTCTTCAGTGCTATCACAATGTTGTCATTCTCGTCTTGTGTAAAAACCGATGATTATGAGGTGCCTGAAATTAAATGTACCAACAAGTTTGCGGCAGCTAACCACCCGTTATCTGACCTTGCAGCCATTGCAAAAGCAAAGCCAGGTGAAGCTGATATTATTAAAGAAGATTATATCGTGGAAGCTTATGTTTCTTCAAGCGATGAATCTGGAAATATTTATAAAATGATGTTCCTTCAGGATAAGCCTGAAAACCCGGTACAAGGGATAGAAATTGATATCGACGGGGGAAACCAGTACCTTGATTTTCCAACAGGAGCTTTAGTAAGAATCAATTTAAAAGGATTAATCGTTCAGGGTGTTAATGGGAATATTAAAGTAGGTTCTTATGACCCTAACTATCCTATTGGTAGAATCAACCCCAATAAAGTTTCAAATTATATAGCAAGAGTTTGTGACGGGCAAAAACCTGTAGTTGCTGTAATGAAGCCATTAGAATTCAACTCTATCGCTGACGCACTTAAAAACGGTGCTCACATCAACCAGCTTGTGAAAATTAAAAACGTTCAGTTTGAAGAGCCTGAACTGACAAAAACTTTTGCTGACGAATCAGCAACAGGTGACCGTTATATTACGGATAAAAAAGCAGGAAGATTAGATCTTCGTTTCAGCAACTATGCAACATTTGCGAAATCTCCGATCTCTCCTAAATATGAAAAAAGCGGTGATATCATTCTTCTTCTGAGCCGTTTTACAAGCTCAAGTAATGCAACGATTTTCACAGATCAGGCTTATATCAGAAATCTTGATGATATTAACTTCCCGAACGCCAGATTCACCCCAGGTGAGCCGGAACTTCCTTCTGCTTCTGCTGTCAATCTTTTCCCGAGCTCTGACTTTGAAAACTGGGCATCTTTCCTTTCAAGTTTAAATAGCTTTGGGCTTATGCCTTATGCATCTCAAGGTATTGGCTTGGGGTACAACGGCACAAATTCCCTTCAGATTAAAGGTACACCTGCTAATAATGACTATGTATTTACAGCGAATGCGGCGTCTGGAATACCAGCAACTCCGAAGAGAATTACAATGTATATCAAAGGTACTGCATCAGGAAAATCACTTTCTTTCAATGTATATAGAGCAACACCATTGGCTCCTAATACGTCTGCTTTCTATACATTCAATTTAGCAACATTCTCTACAGGTGCTACTTTAAGCCCTGAAAGTACGAATTCATATAACGGATCTATCAACACGAACGGACAATGGAGACTGATTGAGCTTACCCTTACAGGCCTTACCGATCTTAATATTACCGCTGGAAAACCAATGTTTGCCCTTAAAACAGGAAAAGATGGAGTGTATGATCTTCAGATCGATAATATTAAAATTGAGTAATATATTAGGATACAATATTCTAATATACCTTATAAAATCGGGCAGCTGTCAAGCTGCCCGATTTTATTATACGAGGGTTTTATTTCCTTTTATTTAACTGTAATTGTCGGATCCCAGTAAAAGTAACCATACAGAATCTGTTTATTACTGTCATTCGGATCTAAAATGTAAAGTCCGAACTGTACATAAAAGTTCTCTTTGCCTGTTGCTTTTACTTTAGAGTCGATACTGGCAAAAGTGATGTCGGCGCTGGCAGCAGGAAGACCATTTTGAGAATTTAAATTAGGTACAGCCGCCTGTCTTCTTTCAACGGAATTGTATATAAAACTGTTGAAAACCTGATCTCCGGACCAGTATTTAATATTGTAAATAATTACAGCATCATCGGAATTCTGATAGATTGATGTTCCTCTGAAAGAAACTATATCTCCGGCTCTTGCGCTGAAGTTCAGGTCAGCGGAACCTTGTCCGGAAATAGCGTTGGCATTCGAAACGATCATATGCTGGCTGTTATGATCAATTCCGGTAGGATTATTAGGATCTTTACTTGGATTTTGGTAAGTAGATCTTACATAATCTGTGTCAATAACAATCAGGACATCTATTTCCTGGCTGGATGATTTTAGTTCTATATCTTCCATGATATTTAGTTTTTGTTTGGTGTTTTCTTACTCATCTGGCTTTTCAGATTCCGCCCCGTTATTTAAGTGATTCCGGCTTCACACTGTTGGTTGTAATTACAATACAAATGTACATGGGTGAAAATGAAAATATTAGAGTGTAAATGCTGAAATTTACGATTAGGTATTTGTACTTAATTAATCTCCTTGTGGTGATTTTTTATTAGTCCAAAAAAATACCCTGAAAAGTTCATCTTTCCAGGGTTCCATTTATAATGGTTATATCTGATTCACGTTAAAAAGAGACCTCGTTCACTTCTTTTCCTCTTTGGAAGTTCATTGTTTTCTGGCTGCCTTTGTAGGCGATATTGACCAGATTAATCTGCTTAGGAAAAGCGCTTAAAAGGATCGTATTTTTAATCTTTAAGGTGTTGATATCCGAAACGCCGCCGGTTTCAAAATACACCCATACAGTTTCTCCGCTGACCTGACTTCCCGTGAAGGTTATCGTTTTAGGAGCTCCATTGACAAATACATCAAAATTATTGTTCACATATTTTTTTACCTCTGCTTCAAATCCCGCCGTATTAGGGTTGATCTTAATAGCGTCAGAGATATGGCTTGTATTCATTTTTGTGGTAAACTTCAATGTCTTGCTTCCATCAATATAGTCCACTTTGGTCATTGAAGAGAAAAAGTCTACATACATAAAACTCATTAACACAAAAAATGTTAAAATTCCTGATATATATAAAAGTTTTTTCATCTTAATTAATAGATTTACAATCATAGTTGTTAGTTACAAGTCACAAATAATATGCCAATTAAAAATTTACATTCACAGAATATTTGTCATAAAATGCCTTAATATGCGCTACAGCCTCATCAGCAGTGTCTACCACACGATAAAGTTCAAGATCATCTTCAGCAATCATTCCTTCTTTTAACAGCGTTGCCTTAAACCAATCCAGTAATCCACCCCAGAATTCACTTCCAACTAAAACGATTGGGAATTTTCCAATTTTATTAGTCTGAATCAGCGTCACCGCTTCCGTAAGTTCATCCAGGGTACCAAAGCCTCCGGGCATTACTACGAATCCCTGAGAATATTTTACAAACATTACTTTTCTTACGAAGAAGTAATCAAAATTCATGGAATAGGATTTATTGATATAAGGATTAAAATGCTGTTCAAAAGGAAGATCAATATTAAGTCCGATAGATTTTCCTTTCGCATTAAAAGCGCCTTTATTTCCCGCTTCCATGATCCCGGGTCCGCCTCCGGTGATAATTCCGAAACCTAATTTGGTGATCTTCTCAGCGATATCAACAGCCATTTCATAATATTTGTTCTCCGGTTTCAGCCGGGCAGAACCAAATATAGAAACGCAGGGTCCAATCTTAGCGAGCTTTTCATAGCCGTCCACAAATTCAGCCATGACCTTAAAGACCATCCAGCTGTCTTTGGTGATTGTTTCATCCCATGTTTTTTGTCTGAAGCTATTGTGTAGTTTTGTTTCGTTAATGTCAAGTTCCGGATTTACTAAACTTTCATCCCTAGTTCCATCAATTTCCATTGCAAAATTTATTTAAAATGTTTTTCGGCTTCTATTATGGATGATGGTCTTCCAACATCAATAAGAATACTGTCATGCACAAAACCATGTATATGTTCGGTTTGCATGAGGTCCAGATATTCTTCCATAACAGAGAATTTGCCTGTTCTTTTTATTTTTTCGAAGATAAGAGGATTGATACAATGAATTCCACTGAATGCAAGCGCTTTAAAGCCTTTATTGAATTCAGCCAGCCTTTGTTCTCCGGTTTGTACATTCAGCCAGCCTCTCAAAACCATATCATCATTGAAAAGGAGCTTTCTCGAACTTTCCCTGTCCGAAACCGCTAAAGTAGCAAAATCTTTTATCTTTTTGTGATATTCTACCAATGCATTGATGTTCAGATCGGTAAGGATATCTGCGTTCATGATTAAAAAATCTTCTCCGTGATCAAGAAATTTTCTTGCAAAAATCAAGCCGCCACCTGTTTCCAGAAGCTCGTTGGTTTCATCAGAAATTTCAATTTGGCAACCAAAATTGTTGTTTTTATGTAAAAAATCAACTATCTGATTCCCAAAATGATGGATGTTGATCACAAAATCTGTTATTCCGAAACTTTTCAGATATTTGATATTTCTTTCCAGAAGCGGAACTTCGTTTACTTTGGCCAAAGCTTTAGGATGGTAATCCGTAAATGGTTTAAGCCGTGTACCTTTTCCTGCTGCAAAAATTAGAGCTTTCATTTTTTTATAATTGATAAATGATAGTTGATGAATGATAAAACTTTTATAATTAATAAATGATCATTAAAATAACATTGGAAAATAATCATTTATCAATCATCGCTTATCTTTTATGAATTCAGTTGCGGTTGTTCATCGTGATGAAGGGTTATTGCTGTTCCTTCAGGATATTTTTCTCTGATAAATTCAGCAATTTTTATGGCACAATATACCGATCTGTGCTGCCCGCCGGTACATCCGAAATTAATCTGGAGATGTTCAAAGCCCCTGTCTAAATAATTGTCAATATTGATGGAAACAAGAGATTTTACCAGTTCCAAAAATTTTGGCATTTCCGTTTTTGTTTCCAGGTATTCCTGAACTCCGATGTCATTTCCGGTCTGGATTTTATATTCTTCAATTCTTCCCGGATTTAATATTCCACGGCAGTCAAAAGCAAAGCCTCCGCCGTTTCCTGAGTGGTCTTTAGGAATTCCCCCTTTCTTGTATGAAAAGCTGTGTATATCGATGTGTAGCATATTCTTTTTATCTTTTTTAAACCATTCAGGCTTATTTTGTTATGTTGAAATCATTTTGTGTTTTGCTCAATATTTTCAATCTTGTCAGTCTGAGCGGAGCCGAAGACTTATTTATTTATTATTTCTTCAATTTTTTGCTTTGCCTTCTCTGATGTCAGCTGATGAATTACTTTTTTCAGTTCCGGATAATTGTTCATCTGCTCCCAGGAGTCTGCAAACTGTGTTATATTATGAATTCCTTTTTCAAGGCTGGCTGTAAAATGCTGTTTACGCTGAATCAGTCCTCGGAATCCATAAGCTCCTAAAACCTGTAAAAATCTCATCATCTGAATGGGCATCACCGCATTTTTCAATTGAATCCTTGTTTCAGGATCTTCAAACTGCTGAATATAAAAGTCGAGCATTTCCTGTTTGAAATCTTCAGGGAAATTGGCTTTAGCCTGAAAAAGAAAAGAGATGACATCATACATTAATGGACCTTTCATTGCGGATTGGTAATCGATGAAAGAGACCTCGTTCTTTTCATTCACCATAATATTTCTTGCCTGGAAATCACGGATCATAATTCCTTTAGGCTCAAGGTTCTCAATAAGAACGGCGATTTTTTTGAATTCCTTCAGAAGAGCAGACTTGTTGTATTCAAGCTCCAGAAAATCGGCCACAAAGTTTTTGAAATAATAAAGATCATGAATCACGGGAAGTTCGTCATAGCTTTCATACTCAAAGGTTTTTGAAAAATCAATTTTCCCCTGTGTGCGTATCTGCAATTGGAAAAGCTTTTCTAAAGTCTGCCGTACCAAAGATTTTATCGCTGGGGATAATGGCTCTTTTGCAATCACCTCGGAAAGGGTATGTTCTCCCAAAAACTCCTGGATATACATTTTTCTGTCGTCAGAAACAGCAAGAATGTAAGGAGTATTGAGTTTTAAATTTGAAAAAACCTCAGAGTAATACAGGAAACTTTCATTTTCCGGGATATTTTCATTATAGGTGATAATGTATTTTTCAGCACCTGTAGTGGCCAGAAAATTGACTCTCGCAGAGCCGCTTTGAGCTAATGTGACGAATTCGGAAGATTTTTTGCCTACATGGTTTTCAAAAAATCGTTTTGCGTTTTCAGAAGTCATAATATGGAAACAAATATACTAAATTAACATGAGTTGTAAATTATAGTGTAAAGAAGTAATGGCTGAAGATAAAAAGGTATTATGCTTAAAATGTATATTATTTGTTTAATTGAATATTTTTATGAAAATTCTTAAGTTTTATACGAAGGCAATGTTGGATTTTACACCTGGTTTAAGTTTCTTTATTCAAATTCCGGATATTACATGCTAATTTCTATCTTTGCAGTATGCTGAAAGACTTTAAACCTGTTTTAGGTATTTTATTGCGCTTTATTATTATGTATCTGGTGTTGCTTTTCGCTTATCAGTTCTACCTGAATAGTGGTAAAGATTCCGGGCTGGATTCTTTTTCAAGAATGATTGCTAATCAGGTAGCTTCTCTGCAGAACATGATAGGTTATCCTACGGAGCTTTATAATGATGTAAAGAACGAGCAGGTATGGTTTTATGTAAAACAGAATTATGTGACAAGAATGGTGGAAGGATGTAATGCTGTTTCTGTTATTATTTTATTTGTGTCTTTTGTTTTTGCTTTTTATAAGGGGGTAAAGACTTTTGTTTTTGTGGGAGCAGGATTAGCAATATTATACATTATAAATCTTTTGAGAATTGTAGGGCTGAATATCGTCATGTCAGATCATAAGGAATATGGAAAGATATTTCATGATTTTATTTTCCCTGCTATAATTTATGGAAGTGTTGTTGTACTTTGGCTGATCTGGATTAAATTTTTTGCTTTAAAACATGAAAATTCTTAGCTGGCTTCTGATTATCGCAGGAATCTGCGGGCTTATTGGTGTAAGAGTTATGGAGGGAACTTTATTTTATGATCCTTTTTTAGACTACTTTCATGAAGCGAATAAAAATATTGAATTCCCTGTGTTTGAATGGGGGAAGCTTATTGCCGGACATGTATTCAGATTTACGCTGAACCTTTTCTTTTCCTGCCTGGTTATTTATGGCTTATTTAAAAATAAAGAATGGACATTGCAGGGTGCTGTGATGATGATCATTGTGTTTATGATTTCTCTTCCCATTTACCTGTATTGTATTCATGACAGATTTGAAACAGGCTATCTTTTTTCTTTTTATATGAGAAGGTTTGTCATTCAGCCGTTGATCATACTGCTGATTGTTCCGATGTTTTATTACAGAAAGCAGGTGATCAGCAAAGAAAGCTGAAAAAGCAAATTTAATTTTTATATTCTCCTTCAGCGACTGTATGTTTCTCCACACTGGTTACATTTTCCGGAGTCCATTCTACCCGTCTGATAAAATCTTTTTCGCGGACAGGGCAGTCTTTGATCTGGCATACCGGGCATGAAACCGGTTTACAGTCATCCATATGGAAATTGAACTCAATACTGCGTTTCATATTTTTAGCAAGAAGTATAATTACTTTTTCCATTTCATTATGGGCATCGCGAAGATCGTAATACCAGGGAAGAGTAATGTGGGCATCAATATGCAGGGAAGATCCGAATTGCTGAATTTTCATATTGTGTACATCAATCCATTCTACATGTCTGTTTTCTTCAAGGATTCTAATGACCTGATTTAAAATTTCAGGATCCTGTTCATCCATAATCCCTCTTAAAGATTTCCGGACGATTTTATAGCCTATAAATATGATGTAAAGCCCAAAACTTAATGCCACTACGGAATCCAGCCAGTAAATTTTGGTGAAATAAGCAATTATTAAGCTGGCAACCACCCCAAGAGTCGTAATCGTATCGGACTGAAGATGTTTGCCGGATGAAATGAGAACCAGCGAATTCTCTCTTTTCCCTTTTTTTATAGAGATATATCCCAGCAGGTAATTAATGACTGCAGTGGCTGCAATAATCCATATCCCAAGATCAATTTTACTTAATGTTTTTCCTATAATAAGGCTATGAATTCCTTCATAGATAATCATAACACCGGCAATAGCAATAAGGGCTCCTTCAATACCGGAGGTTACGAATTCTACTTTTCCATGGCCGTACGGATGATCTTCATCTTTAGGTTTGGCCGCAAGATGGAGTGCATAAAGCCCCATAAACGCACTGATGACATTGACGATGCTTTCCATAGCATCAGAAAACACAGCATCAGAATTGGTAAGTTTCCAGGCAATAATCTTTCCGATAAAAAGGATTATTCCAAACGCTGCTATTAGTTTCTGGAATCCTATTTTCTCTTGGTGGGTATTTTTCTGGCTATTCATAGTAAGTTTGATAAAAAAAAGAATCTCAATTTTGAGACTCTTTTTTATTTTGTTAGTTTATACTAAGTTGTTTGCTACAAGGTATTCAGCGATTTGTACAGCGTTTGTTGCTGCTCCTTTCCTCAGATTGTCTGCAACGATCCAGAGGTTAAGCGTTTTGGGCTGTGACAGATCTCTTCTGATTCTTCCTACGAAAACTTCGTCTTTCCCTTCTGAGTACAGCGGCATCGGGTAGTGGTTGTTTTTCACATCATCCATTACAATAACACCGGGAGTTTCAGCCAATATTTTTCTCACTTCATCCAGTTCGAATTCATTTTCGAACTCGATATTCACACTTTCAGAATGTCCTCCCTGAACCGGAACTCTTACAGCAGTTGCTGTTAAGTTAAAGGTATCGTCTCCTAATATTTTCTTAGGCTCCTTCATCAGTTTGATCTCTTCTTTGGTATAATCATCATCAGCAAATACATCACAGTGTGGCAACGCATTTTTGAAGATCTGATAAGGATATACTTTTGCGATAGAATCATCTCCGCTGATTTGGCTCTCTTTGTTCACCGAATTTTCAATTTCACCATTTAACTGGTCCACTGCAGCTTTCCCAGTTCCTGTTACAGACTGGTAAGTAGAAACAATTACTCTTTTTAAATCATATTTTTTGTTCAAAGGTCCTAAAACCATTACCAATTGAATGGTAGAACAATTCGGATTTGCAATGATTTTATCTTCTTTAGTTAAAACATCAGCATTGATCTCTGGAACGACTAATTTTTTATCAGGATCCATTCTCCATGCAGAAGAATTATCAATTACTGTTGTTCCTGCTTCTGCAAATAGTGGAGCGAATTCAAGAGAAGTAGAACCTCCTGCAGAGAAGATGGCAATATCCGGTTTGGCAGCTATAGCGTCCTTCATGCTTACAATGGTAAATTCCTTCTGTTTATACTTCACCTTCTTGCCTACAGATCTTTCGGATGCAACCGGGATTAATTCTGTTACAGGGAAGTTTCTCTCCTCCAAAACTTTAAGCATAACTTGTCCAACCATTCCTGTTGAACCTACTACAGCTACTTTCATTGATTTAATTAAAAATTTAAGATTAAACTATTTATAAATTATAACGCATATAATTTCTTTATCTTTTTTAAGCTCCAAAGACTCTTGTCCAAGGGAACGCGAATGCAAATAAACCTGCAGCAATCAGTCCCATAATCACTACTCCTAGAGAAATAGTATCATTGGATTTTACTTTTTTGTTGACAATAGTCATCAAAACTGCTGCAATAAGCATAGAGAATGGATGTTCAACATATTGGAATCTCAATGCTGCATTTTTCATTACTTCTCCCATGTTTAATCCTTTGCTAAAAGTGGTGATCAACATAATGATTCCCAATAAAAACTGAACGTGGAAGAAAATCATTGTGAATAGCGTTGTTTTCTTCAAAAATTTGTTCACTTTTCCACTGAAACCAAACATGGTCGCTAACAGTGCAATGATAAATAATGTTACCAAAAGAATTTCAAGATACCCGAAACCTTTGTGGGCATTAAGTAAAATGTTGTAAAAATCCATAATCCTATTTTTTTGTACACAAAGATAACAAAAATCCCGGCTCAAAGCCGGGATTGATATTTATAAAATCTAATATTGTGATATTATTAGAAGTTGAATGATAATGTTGCTGCCCAAGTAGTTCCGAATCCGAAATAAGCACGGTTACCCGTTGCAAGGCCTTTGTACATCATGCCCAACTGCTCATAGGTCTGATTTTGAGAATTAAGTGTTTTCCCATCAGCCAGATATTTTGGCTTATCGTCAGCAAATACACTTGTAGCAGAGTCAGAGATGTAAACTTTATCAAACAAGTTGTAAACGTTAGCTCCAATAGTGAAGTATTGAGCTTCGTTTTGTAATCTGATTTTGTAAGAGAAACCAACATCGAATAAGTTGAAGTCAGGTAATTTCAATACTCCTCTTTCCTGTGCAGAAACGTTAGTGAATGTTCCAGTGTCAATAGTAGAATAAAGTTTACCTACATATCTCCAGGTTCCAAAGATATTAAGATCTTTTACAGGTTTTACAGTAAGTCCTAATGATGCAGTCATCTGAGGAATACTGTTATTGCTTGAACCTCCTACTTTTACTTTATCTAAGTACAGCTCGTTTCCTGCTGAGCCAGCTAAAGTAACAGGATTGTTGTTATCATCGAAAGAAGCTACACTAGCATTTCCTTTGTAATAGTAATCTCCCCAAGAGAACATACCCTGAACTTCTAAGAAACGATTAGGTCTGTATACTCCATCAAACTCTACTCCCTGGTGAACTTCAGTAATACCATTGATTTCAGAATAACCTGTAGTAGTTGAACCGTCTGCTAAAGTGAAAGTCTGACCTGTTTTTCTCAACCATCTGTCTTTCCACTGTGTTCTGTATACGTTAACGTTTGCAGTAAATTTTGCAGATCTGAATCCATAACCGATTTCAGCAGAAGAAATCTTCTCATTAGTCAGATAAGGGTTAATAAGCTGCTGATTACTTGGGTAAACCGTGTTAAGGAATGGCTGCTTGCTATAATAACCTAAGTTAGCAAAAACGTTGTGTTGCTCATTGATGTTATAGTTAGCACCCCCTTTAATATTATATCCGAAAATGTTTTTAAATCCTGTTTTCGTGTTTATGGTCTGACCTTTTACTGTACTTCCGTCTACTACAAAGTTATCAATTCTCTGGTAACCCTGGTTAGATACGGAACCTTGTAAGAATGCAGATAAGTTATCTTTCGTATATTCTACTTGTGCAAATCCACTGTACCAAAGTACTTCTCCGTCATTGCTATATCCAATCTGGTCTTCAGATGGAGCTAATTTACCTCCAAAAGGATTCCAGCTAAGTTTTTTATAATCATAAGTATTGCTTACGATTCTTGGAGCTAAATTTTGATTTGCTTTGTCTTTATATCCTGCAGCTCCATAAAGGTCACTAACAACCTGATAATGGTATCCATAGTAATATCTGTCATCTGTACCTATCGAGAAATTCCAGTTGTCATTGATTTTATGTTGGAAGTTAGCCAAGATACCATACCAGTTGTGAGAGTTGATACTTGATCTACGAATCAAAGTACTTCCTGCTCCTGCGGTATTTAAGTTAACCGCTGCGTTAGCTGCAAAAATAGCATCATAATTAAAGTGACCAGCCGCATCATAGAAATCAGTCATTCCTTTTCCTCCTACTTTACCTAGGTCACCTGTTCCACCCCCTCTACCATTAGACATATATAAAACGGTACTTAACTTGGACTTTTCACTCATTGTCCAGTCCCAGTTTAACATCATTACTGGTTTAGAGTAATAGTTAGATCTGTTCGCTAAAGCAACTTTGTTTCCTGAAGCATCAGTATAATATCCGAAATCAGAATTGTATCTTCTGTAAGGACTCTTTCCATCATATTCAGGATTATAGTTGATATAATTTTGAATGGTTGGAGCAAAAGTTCTTTGATCATGCCACTGAGGAGCAGAAGTTATTGTAAACTGTAAGTTATGTTTTTTGTTGATTTCATAACCTAATGCAAAGAAATATGCATAAGATTCATAATCTGTATTTTCAATATAAGTACCTCCGGCTTGTCTGCTCATTAAGAATGATGCAGAAACGCCATCTTTAGATTTACCAGTATTGTAAGAGAAGGATGTTTTTAAATAATCATTGTTACCAACACCTAACCTGATTACCCCTCCTTTTTTCATATCAGCAGAGCGGGTAAGGAAGTTTACTGTTCCCCCTACAGAAGCAATAGCCAATTTAGAAGAACCTAAACCTCTCTGAACCTGTAATGTACTTGTTACATCAGATAATCCTGTCCAGTTTGAGAAATAAACAGTACCACCTTCCATATCATTAACTGGCATACCGTTTACCATTACAGCGATGTTTCTTGATTCGAAACCTCTGATTGTAAGACCTCCATCACCAAAACCACCTCCGGATTTTGTTGCATAAACAGATGGAGTAGTGTTCAAAATCTCAGGTAACTCCTGGTTACCTAATCTTTCTGCAAGTTGTGCTGCTTTAATTGTAGATGCAGCAACCGGTGTTTTTCTATCTTTAGCGATATCCGTAACACCTCTTAAAATTACCTCTTCAATATCTTTAGACTTAGCCTGAGCTGTGTCCTGAACTTGTTGAGCGTAATAAACACTAGCTGTAGATAATGTAATTACCGCAGTCAGTATTGATTTGTTGATTAATTTCATAATCGTTAGTAATAATTAGATTTAATTTTCTGCAAAATTCGCAAAATAAAATTTAACTATTATTAACTCAATGTTAATTTTTAATCAGTCTTAATAATGTTAAGGTGTTAAATATCAATGATATGAGTAAAAATTGAATTTTTGTATGAAAAAAGTCATGTTATTGAATTTTTAACAAAGCTGGGGTGTTTTTGTTAAAAATACAACGCTATTTCACTGCTTTGAGACTCAAATCTATATTATCAGCTGAGTGTGTAAGGGCTCCCACGGATATATATGTAACGCCTGTTGATGCAATTTCTTTCAGCATATCGCGGGTAATTCCACCTGAGGCTTCAGACTCACATGAACCGTTGATCATTTTTACAGCCTCTTTCATAGTCTTCACATCCATATTGTCAAGCATAATCCTGTCAACCTTTGCCTTGATAGCTTCCTGCACTTCTTCAAGGTTTCTTGTTTCAACCTCTATTTTTAACTTTTTCTTGGTCTTTTTAACATATTCCTTTGCCATTTTTACAGCATTGGTAATACTTCCGTTGTAATCAATATGGTTGTCTTTAAGCATAATCATATCGTAAAGACCGTATCTGTGATTGGTTCCGCCGCCAATGGCCACCGCCCATTTCTCACATATTCTGAAGTTCGGAGTGGTTTTTCTCGTATCTAAAAGTTTTGTCTTCGTACCTACCAATCTGGAATCCCAATCATGGGTAAGGGTTGCAATACCGCTCATCCTTTGCATACAGTTAAGAACAAGCCTTTCTGTAGAAAGGATAGATCTGGCGCTTCCGGTTACAATAAAAGCGATGTCTCCAGCTTTTGCTGCTTCACCATCTTTAATGAACGTTTCAACCTTTAGATTTTTGTCAAAAGTTTTGAAAATAATCTCAGCCAATTCTACTCCAGCCAGGATACAGTCATGTTTTACCAGGAGTTTTGCACTTTGTTCCAGCTCTTTTGGAATTGTTGAAAGTGTAGAATGATCACCATCCTGAATATCCTCTTCTAAGGCATTATTTATAAAAATTTTTAATGCTTTATCTGTTACGTAGCTTGGTCTTTTCATTTGTTATGCTTTTTTAATAATATCTGGATAAGCCTTTCCCGAATAATAAATCATGAATAATAAACAAGATAACAATCTCATGATTCTTTGCTTCTATTTTTTCAAATTCAATACGATCCTTTATAGATGTGTTGTTTTGATTCATTCCCATGAATTCTAATACTTCTATACTACATCTTCCTTCTTTTTTTATGTAGAAATCCCACTTGAAATTATTCCAGTCTAAAATAACGGATTTTATTTTTATTAAAAACTAAAACAGGATATGTAGGTTTATTGATATAATAATAAATTAAGGATAAATCATTGTCTTTAATAAATTGCTTAATATTTATTTGGATTGGTTTAGTTGAAATTTTTCTCCTAGAAATTCTTAAAACATTGCATATTATGCTTAAAATTAAAGGATGTTTAGATTTAGAAATACAATAATTTCTCAATACTATATTCCCTAAATAACCTAAGATAATAGCTAAAACAGGTGCGATAATGAATACTGACCCATCTAGACTTTTTCTAAAAATTGAACAAATTAATATCGAAATTAATAAGAAAAAAGCAATAATAACCTTTCCTGAATAGAATAATAGGTTTACTATCGTTGTTATTTTTAAATTTACAATCTTCATTAGAGCTTCTACGATAGATCTTTATTATAAAATGCTCCTTTATTCTCCGTCATTTCCATAGACTGGGTAATGATGAGGTGTGCAACGGTTGTTAGGTTTCTAAGTTCTGACAATTGTGGGGAAAGAATAGAGTAGTGATAGATTTCATTTACAGCAGCTGCAATTTCCTGATGTTTTTGTAATGCCATATTCAGACGTCTGTTGCTTCTTACAATACCTACCAGATCGCTCATCATTTCCTGAAGCTGTTTTCTGAGGTAGCTGATGATGACCATTTCATCCATGATTTTCATTCCTTCTTCATTCCATTCCGGAACAGCCTTAAGATCATCGAAGTTGAAGCTGTTTTCATTTAAGAGGGCAACAGTTTTCATAGCGGCGTTGTGCCCGAATACTAATCCTTCAAGGAGTGAGTTTGAGGCAAGTCTGTTGGCACCGTGAAGTCCGGAGTTGGTACATTCTCCTACTGCGAAAAGATTTCTGATGGAAGACTGTCCATCTCTGTCTACTTCAATGCCTCCCATTAAATAGTGGCAGGCAGGTACAACAGGGATGAGCTGGGTGAAGGGATCAATTCCTTCGTCTTTACATTTTTTATAAATATTGGGAAAATGTTCCAGGAATTTTTCATGGTTCATTTCCTTGCAATCTAAGCCAACAAATTCGTCTCCGGTAATTTTCATTTCGGCGTCGATGGCTCTTGCAACGATATCTCTGGATGCTAATTCTTCACGGTCATCGTATTTATGCATGAATTTTTCGCCCCTTTTGGTTCTTAATTTTGCGCCGTCTCCACGAACTGCTTCTGAAATTAAAAATAGCATTCCATCCATTTTGCTGTACAAAGCTGTTGGGTGGAACTGGTAATACTGCATATTGGAAACCTTTCCTTTGGCGCGGGCTACAAAGGCAATTCCATCTCCTGTGGCAATTGTAGGATTGGTGGTGTTTTTATAAACATGTCCGGCGCCTCCTGTGGCAACCAGCGTTATTTTAGAAGTGATTTTTTTGATTTTTTTGGATTTTTCATCCAGAATGTAAGCCCCGTAGCAGTGAATATCTCCTTCATTAAGTTCTTTTCCCGGAACGTGGTGCTGTGTAATGATATCAATAACATAATGATGGTCAAGGATTTCAATATTCGGGCTGTTTTTGGCGGTTTCCAATAAAGCTCTTTCAATTTCAAAACCAGTGATATCTTTATGATGGACGATTCTGTTTTCGGTATGGCCTCCTTCTCTTCCCAAAGCAAATTTGCCGTTCTTCATATCAAACTGGGCGCCCCATTCTACAATTTCATTGAATCTCGCGGGAGCTTCTCTGACCACCATTTCTACAACATCGCGTTTATTTTCTCCGTCACCGGCACGCATCGTATCATCAATGTGTTTTTGAAAATTATCATTCTGAAAATCTGTAACAACAGCAAGGCCGCCTTGTGCATATTTGGTGTTGCTTTCGTCTTCATCAGACTTTGTTACAATAATAATTTTGGCATCAGGGAGCTGTTCAGAAACTTTAATGGCATAGGAAAGTCCGGAAATGCCGGAACCGATTACTAATACATCCGCTTTTATCATATGCTGGCTTTAGGTACAATCGTTTAAAATATTAAATAAATTTAAACAATTTTTCGTTTGGTTTTCTTACTTTTTTCATGTGCTGGAAATGGTCTTCTTCGGAACGGTAGCCTAAAGCGAGGGTAACGGTTACTTTTTCTGTTTCAGGATCGGTATTCAGAATTTCTTCTATAAGATCCTGGCGGAAGCCTTCCATAGGGCAAGAGTCTATATTTTCAATAGCAGCGGCATACATAAGATTGGCCAATACGATATAAGACTGTTTTTCTGCCCAGTTGAAAATTTCATCGTGTGTTTTCTGGTTGATATGCTGATTAATACTGTTTCTGAAAGGATCCAGTGTTTCCATAGGCGTATCTCTTACTTCAGAAATATGATTAAAATAACCCCGGATATAGTTCTCTTCAATAATTTTCTTTGAGATAATCACAATAAGATGGGAACAGGTGGAAATCTGTGATGGATTATAGAAAGCCGGAATCAATTTCTGTTTCATCTCTTCACTTTCAACAACCACAATTTTATAAGGCTGAAGTCCCAGCGAACTGGCAGACAGCTTTCCCGACTCAAGAATGTTGTGAAGAATTTCCTGAGGAATAATCTGATGATTGAATTTTTTTACAGAATATCTTCTGCTTAAAGCTTCCAAATAATTCATAGGACAAATTTAAGAATTGAATATGAATAAAATGTCTTTAAAATGAAATATCTCCCGCCTGTTTATACAAAAAATCACCCCGACATGCAGGGTGATTTCTTTTGGTGTGATGGAAAGTGTAATTATTCTCTGTTTTTTACCACAATCCAGCCTGAGAATTTTATCGGAGTGCTGTTTTTATTATTTTCATTCCAGGAAACGGAATACCAGTAATTTCCGGTAGGAACTTTTTTGCTTCCGTTAGTGGTTCCTGCCCATTTGTACCCGTTGGTTTTGTCTGCCTGGAACATTTTATAGCCATATCTGTCGAAGATGGCTATTTCCAGATTCTGCTTATTGGCAAGCGCTGAATAATCAACAAAATCATTGATACCATCATCATTAGGAGTGATCACATTGATCAGATTAGGTACGGTGATATTAACTTCAACAGGAAGACAGTTGTAACCGTCTCTTACATATACTTTAGCTTCCCCTCTGGCAATATTGGTAAAGATATTGGAATCCTGCCAGTTGATATTATCCATAGAATACTGGTAAGGAGGGGTTCCGCCATTGGCATATATCGTTACTGTGCTTCCTGAAATGTCAACAGTGGTAATAACCGGATTGTCAGAAGGATAGACTGTTACTTTTTGTGTAGCAATACAATCTCCGGTTTTAAGCTTTACCCAATAAGTACCTACCCCTACGTTTTTGATAGATTGTGTAGTAGCCCCTGTGCTCCATTCGTAGCTTTTGAAACCCGCTCCTGCATCTAAAGTTGTAGTGTTTTCTATACAGATCGTCTGATCAAGTAAAGTTCTTGAGTAAACAGGAGGTATTACCGTTAATGTAACTTTAGCAATAGAATAGCATCCGTCTGCACTGAATACTTTAATATAGGCTACTCCATTAGGTGCAATGTATGCTGCCGGAGTAGAGATTGCATTAGTTCCACTGATTGCATCAGTTAATGATGGGTAATATTCTTTTGTAAGTCCACCTTGGGAAACTACAGCCCCTGTAAGATTAAAGGAAGCCATAGATGGATTGGTTTCAATAAAGCAGGATTTTATTTCGATATCATTAACAACCACAACAGGGTAAATATTCAGTGTAATTTTTGATGTGCTTACACAGCCCTGGGGAGTTGTTACCTTTACATATAGAGTAGCGGCTGCAGACGCGTAGGCTGAAGGATTTGTAATCTGGTTTGTACCGTTATTCAGATCGTATAAGGTAGGGTAGAATTCCTTGGTAACTCCGGCAACAGTTGTTACGGCAGCAGTGTTGAGATCAAAGGTTGCTGTACCGGCATTATTGTTATTACATCCGGTAAGGCTGGCATCCGTTGCGGCAAATGGAGTGGGATTAAGCTGTATGACCCCGTCACCATTATCACAAAGTGTAGAGGTGGGATCTTTGACAACTACTTTAATGGTAGTATTTCCCGAATACTGAAAGCTCGAAGGATTGGCAATAGGAGTAGAGCTTCCCAATACATAATAGGTGAAAATATAATTCCCAGGATTATTTACAAATTGAGAGTTATAGGAAGTAAGGTCTACGGTACCATTTCCGGTAGCGGGATTTGTACATACGAACGGAGTAATAGTATTACTTAAAATAGGAACTTTATCTACAAATACTTTAACGTTTTTAATAGAGTGTCTTGCGCTGGCACCACCTGTAGCTGCTGAGAACCCAAAATACCCCTGTGACATTCCTACCGCACCTCCTGACGGGGCAAAAGACTGATCTACAATAAGGACGCCGTTTATTCTTACCTTGATAATCCAGTTTGTGGGGTTGGTAAGATCTGTTTCTCCATTTACTTCAACGTGTCTGTAGGTATCTCCCACGAACGGTTGGGTGGTAATAAGGTCCGGGGAGTGAAATGTGCTTCCCGGAGTGGTATTGTATTCAATATTGTTGCCTGCCGTATTATTGGTGCCATAAAGAATATGAACCTTACTCATCTGACCCTCGGTAGTATTGTTGAAAATATCAAAGCCAACCATCAGCCCGGAAGCATTGGCAGGAATACCCAATCCTCCTCCCGATACGAATCCTGTAGGTGGGTTGGCAAGATACCAGAAAGTAAAGCCGTCTCCTTTTCCAAACTGTGTGGTTCCGTTTCCGTCAATTCTGAAATCAAATTCCACTTTCCATTTATCACAGTAACTCAGGGTGATAGGAGTGGATAACTTTATGGCCCCGTATCTGCTGGTCTGATCGCTTGTAAGTCTTACAAAGTCTCCGCTTACCACGGCATCAGAGACAAGATCCCAGCCGGTTGTATTGACGGGGTTCCCGGCAAGTTGGTAGGTTTGTGAAAATAATCTTCCCGGAAGGCATAATAAGATAGTCAAAAATAAAATGAGTATATCTTTTTTCATAGTGGATGGATTATGATGTTATGTTTATTCTTAGATATAAAATTGTTCTTTTTTTGTGTTTATACTGATCATAAAAAGCGCTATTTGGCCCCGATATCTGGTTGTGCGGGTGCTCTTTTTAATACCGAAACTACCTCAAAGGAGGTAGTTTCAGATAGTGCAATTTATTCTCTGTTTTTAACCAATACCCAGCCTGAGTATTTGGTTTCCGTGTTGTCTTTGTTGTTTTCGTTCCATGAGATGGTGTACCAATATGTTCCTGTGAGCACTTTTTTACCGGAAGCTGTTCCGTCCCAGGTGAAATTTCTCATTTTCCCGGCCTCGTAAAGTTTATTCCCATATCTGTCATAGACGATGAAGGTGAGATTCTTTTTGTAAGCGAGAGCTGAATAATCAATGAAGTCATTTACATTGTCGCCGTTTGGAGTAATCGCGTTAATTAGATTAGGTACGGTAATCTGAACCTCAACAGGTGTGCAGTTGTAAAGATCTTTTACATATACTCTTACTTCTCCTCTTGCCAGGCCTGTGAATATATTGCTGGCCTGCCAATTGACTCCATCCAAAGAATATTGGTATGGAGGAGTTCCTCCTGCAGTATTTACGGTGATTGTATTGTTGTCAATATCAATGCCGGAGATCACAGGATTTGCGGATGCTTTTACATGGACAATCTGCGTTGTGATACAGTTACCGGTTTTAAGTTGTACCCAATAAGAACCTACTCCTACATCTTTAATCGATGAGGTGGTTTCCCCGGTGCTCCATTGGTAGCCATCAAACCCAGGACCTGCATCCAGATCTGTTTTTTCACCAATACAAATGGTTTTGTCTTTCAGAACAGATGATGTCACAGGGGGCAGTACTACAAGATTGATTTTAGCAATATTAAAACATCCGTTGGGATCGGTTACTTTTGCATATACGGCCTTACTTGCTGATAAGTACTGAAGAGAATTCATGATCTCATTGGTGCCATCTAAAGCATCAGCTACTGATGTGTAGTATTTTTTGGCAGCACCTGCGCCTAAAGGAGTAACATCTGCTGTAGTTAAATTGAAAATTGCACGGGTAATGTCATTTTCGATAAAGCATGATCTTAAGGCAGCTTCTTTCACAGGCGTGTCAGGATAGAAAGCGAGTGTGATCTTTGCGGATCCTGTACATCCCTGAGGCGTTGTAACTTTTACATAAACAACTCCGGGAGCAGATATATAGTTGTTGGGATTCTGAATCTCATTAACATCAGCATTGAGATCAGCCAACGTTTTATAATATTTTTTAGTAACTCCGGGAACATCAGTAACATTCGCTGTATTGAGGTTGAAAGCTGCAGTTCCGGCTTTGTTGTTATTGCATACCGTAATGGTTTTATCATCAGCCTTAAAAGGAGCGAGAACCAACAAGATTTTACCATCCGGGTTGTCACAAAGCAGTCCTGCATTATCTTTAATAACAACTGTAACGGTTGTGTTTGCATTGAACTGATAATTGGCAGGATTGGCAATAGGCGTTGAGCTTCCGAACGGATAATAGGTAAATGTATAGTTTGAAGGATTGCTTACGAACTGTGAATTAAAAGACGTCAGGTTTACAGATCCATATCCTGAAGTAGGGTTTGGGCAGAAAGACTGAGTTGCCGAATTCTGTAAAATAGGAACTTTATCAGTGTAAATTTTTACGTTTTTAATGGAATGTCTTGATCTTGCACCTCCTGTAGATGCTGAAAACCCGAAATAGCCCACAGTCATTGCGGCGGCCGTGCCCGAAGGGGCAAAAGACTGATTGCAGATGACATTACCGTCTATTGTTATTTTGATGATCCAGCTGGTAGGGGCAGCAGGATCTATCTGTGCAGTTACCTCAACATGTTTAAAGGTTGTTCCCTGAAAAGGCTGTGTCGTATTCAGGTCTGGTGAGTGGAAAGAGCTTCCCGGAACATTGAAGAATTCGACGTTATTATTGTCGGTTGTATTTTGAACCTGTCCGTAGGCAACGTGGACCTTGCTCATTGTTGCAGTCGTGGTATTGTTGTAAGTGTCAAGCCCTACGATAAGACCAACAGCGTTTTGAGAAACTCCAAGACCGGAACCCAGTACACTGGCAACGGGCGGATTGGCAAGATACCAGAAGGCAATTCCATCCCCGTTGGAGGTTTGGTTGGAATCCATTCTGAAATCAAATTCCACTCTCCATTTGTCACAATATTTTAGATTGATAGGGTCATTCAGCCTGATTGAACCGGACTGGTTGTTGGTATCCGGAGTAAGCTGAATAAAATCTGTGTTTACCTGGGTGGGAGAAACCATGGTCCATCCGGTAGTGGCCACCGGGTTTCCGACAAGCTGATAAGTCTGGGCAAAGGACTTCCCGGCTATACAGAGTAAAAAAACAGATAAATACAATAATAGATTTTTATTCATTTATAATGGGACTTAGATTAATATGTAAAGATATTAAATCCCAATCAATTAGTATGTATTTAATGTTAATTTTGCTAAAATTTTAATAATATTTTAAAAATATAACGCTTATTATGATATAATGCTGAATATTCCAGGAGCGGTTGCGTATTTGTGTTAATTGAATTAAAATAAGGAATTGTTATCCAGATTCTCAAAATAGGTGTCAATTTCGAGATCAGGAGAGCTGGCTGCGGCAACTGCTAATTTATCGCAAAGCTCATTTTCAAAGTGTCCCGCATGGCCTTTTACCCAATGCATTTTAGGGGTATGCTTATTGTAAAGCTCAACAAATTTTTTCCAGAGATCAGGATTTTTTACATTTTTCCACCCTCTTTTAATCCATCCGGCAATCCAGTTTTGATTGATCGCATCAGATACATATTTGCTGTCGGTATATATATGAATGTCATTTTCCGTTGATTTCAGCTTTTCCAATGCCGTGATGACAGCCAGAAGTTCCATTCTGTTGTTGGTGGTTTTTCGAAAACCTTTGGAAAATGTTTTCTGGTAATTTTTTTCAGGAACACGCATGAGAATTCCATATCCGCCTTTTCCCGGATTTCCGCTGCAAGCGCCGTCGGTATAAATTTCGATTCTCAAATCTGTTTTTTAAAATTGATGTATTGACAGTAAAATTAAACTGAATTGATCTGAACTTTAGTCTTGGTCTTAAAACGGGAAGTCATCATCATCATCGAAGTCGTTCATTGAAGATCCGGAAAGTTTTGAGCTGTCCGGAAGGTCAAATGCTGCTCCTGGCTGAATCGTTGTTTTGATTTTGTCAAAGCCGCTCGGTTCTCCAAAGCCGGAAGGATATCCTCCTCCTGCACCGCTGTCAAAAGCAGCCTCAATATCCCCGAATTTTGCAAAATGTTTTAAGAACGATAATCTGACATCTGCTGTGGCACCATTTCTGTGTTTTGCAATAATTAACTCAGCCTGGTTTTCAGTAGAGGTTTCCTGTCCTTCTTCATCATTATCCCAAACGGTAATTTTATAATATTCCGGTCTGAAGATGAAAGATACAATATCTGCATCCTGCTCAATCGCTCCGGATTCCCTCAGATCTGAAAGCTGAGGTCTTTTCCCCGGACGGGCTTCCACACTTCTTGAAAGCTGGGAAAGAGCAATTACCGGTACGTTAAGTTCTTTGGCAATCGCTTTTAATGATCGTGAAATCATAGAGATTTCCTGTTCACGGTTCCCAACTCCTTTTCCACCGCTCCCTGCAGTCATCAGCTGAAGGTAGTCAACCATGATAAGTCTTACGCCATGCTGCATTACCAGTCTTCGGCATTTTGCACGGAAATCGAATATGGAAAGGGAAGGAGTTTCGTCAATATATAAAGGAGCATTCTCCAGCTCAGATACATTGGAGAACAGCCTTTGCCATTCTTCATCATCCAGTGTTCCTTTTCTTAGCTTCTCTGAAGAGATTCTTGTTTCAGAAGCAATCATTCTGGTGATCAACTGTACAGATGCCATCTCGAGCGAGAACAGTGCCATAGGGATTTTGTGACCTACAGCGATATTTCTTGCCATGGAAAGAAGGAATGCTGTTTTACCCATCGCCGGACGGGCTGCAATAATGATGAGGTCAGAATTCTGCCATCCACCGGTTTCTTTATCTACATCCCGGAATCCTGAAGGTACCCCTGAAAGGCCCTCCTTATCTTTTAAAGATTTAATTGTATCAATAGCCTGTTTTACTAATGAATTGGCAGTATCAAATCCTTTTTTAATCGTTCCGTTGGTGATTTCAAAGAAAGACTGTTCAGCTTTATCCAAAAGTTCAAAAACATCGGTTGATTCTTTGTAGGAAGAATCAATAACGTTGGCGGAAACATTAATAAGGCTTCTTAAAATATATTTTTCAAGAATAACACGTACATGATATTCAATATGGGCAGATGAGCTTACTCCCATCGTCAGATCAATGATATAGTGATCACCGCCTGCCTGGCTTAGTTTATCTTCTTTTTTTAAATTCTGAATAATGGTCATTAAGTCCACCGGTTGGTTGCCTTCATAAAGCTTCAGGATAGTAGAAAAGATGACCTGATGTCTCGGATCATAAAATACCTCCGGGGTAAGGAGGTCAATGGAATGGTCAAGACCTTTTTTGTCGATCAAAAAAGTTCCGATAACAAGTCTTTCAAAATCCACTGCATTGGGAGGCATTTTTCCATCCGCAATAGACAATTCTTTTGCAAAGTTTCCGTGTGTCAGGGATGATAATGTTTCTTTCTGCGCCATGGTGCAAAGATAGTTTATTTAAAAAATAATATAAAAATAGTATTCAACAAATTATTAGCAGTCTTTCGGAAAATACTGTAAACAGGAGGTTGCAGTTGTTGATAAAAAAATCACCCCGGTCTGAGGTGATTTTGCAATAAAGAGGTCGCCAAGCTTATTCTTTGTTTTTTACCAATACCCATCCGGAATATTTGGTTTCGGTATTGTTTTTATCATTTTCATTCCAGGAGATGGTGTACCAGTAAGTTCCGGTTGGAATTTTCTTACCGAAAGCTGTTCCGTCCCATGTGAAGTTGCTCATTCTGTTAGCTTCATGAAGTTTGTTTCCATATCTGTCATATACAATGAAGATAAGGTTCTTCTTATATGCTAAGGCTGAATAGTCGATAGCATCATTTACGTTGTCTCCGTTCGGTGTAATTGCGTTAATAAGGTTAGGAACAGTCACAGTCACCTGAACAGGAGTACAGTTGTAGGTATCTTTTACATATATCGTATTCTCTCCTCTTGGAAGTCCTGTGAATATATTGGAATCCTGCCATGTAACACCATCAACAGAATATTTGTAAGGAGGAACTCCGCCTGTAGCGGTTACCGTGATGTTGTTATTGGTGATTTCTATTCCTGAGATTACCGGCTGAAGACTCGGATGTACACGTACTTCCTGAAGTGTGAAACATTTTCCGGTCTGAAGTTTTACCCAATAAGCACCTACCCCTACATTGCTGATAGATTGTGTAGTTTCACCTGTGCTCCATTCGTAGCTTACAAATCCAGGTCCTGCATCCAGAGTGGTTTTGGCTTCTGCACAAATTGTTTTATCTTTTAGTACGGCAGATTTTACAGGAGGTAATACGATCAGTTCTATCTTGGCAATGGAATAACATTGTTTGTTATTGTCTACTCTTACATATACCGTTTTGCTTTCGGAAAGATAATTTAATGCTGCTGTAATAGGATTGGTCTGCGCTTTGGCATCAGCTACTGATGTATAATATTTAATGATGGTTCCGGTAGGGGTTGGAACGGCTACTCCGATATCAGCTTTAGAAAGATCGAATGTTGAACGGGTAACATCATTGTCAATATAACAGTTTTGAAGTACAGCATCTTTCAATACTACCGTTGGATGGAATAGGAGTCTGATTGTAGTGGTTGCAATACATCCGAAGGTAGAAACAACTTTTACATATATTGTTGTTTCAGCAGAAACGTAATTCGTAGGATCGGTAATTTCATTGATGTCTGCATTCATATCAGCAACGGTAGCGTAATACTTAATCGTTGCTCCCAAGCCTCCAAATACATTGGCTGTTGTTAAATTATAGTTGGCAGTACCGGCGCCATTATTGTTACAGGAATATAGGGTAGCAGAATTGGCTGTGATACCTGCATTGACAAACTTAAATTTCCCGGTAATGAAACATCCGTTGATAGGATTGTTTGGGTTTGTAGGATCGTGGTAAACAATTCGGTAATAGTATGTAGTTGTCCCGTCTACAGTGGTTATAGTAAGTGGGTTTTGTCCTGTAAGGGCATCGTTGGTTGTTTTGTGATAACTAACTGCAAAGTTAGAACTGTTACCGTTAATAATAGCTGCTGAAAGTGTTGAAAAATCAAACTGAGTAGGCAGCGCACAAACCATTACCTGGCTTGGATCATTGGGGCCGGCTCCCGGAATACCCGGAGTGATGAATGGGTTAGGGGACAAAACCGGATCATTAAATGCAGAGCTTAAGCTTGCCGTACCTGACCATTCTAAAGAGAAACCATTCACTGATCTACTGTAGTTGTCAATGACCAAATAATATGTTTGACCTACCAGCACATTCATATAAGGGCTCCATTTACCATTGTTCATACTGGCTGTAGTACCAGGAGGGTTGGTAGGGAATACTGCAGGTGGAGCAAGAGCAAGATCCAGACCTGTGTCTCCCGGAGTACCGCTATAGTTACATCTTATTGGCTGGATGAAAACATGATCAGCATTCTGTAAAGAAGCACAGCCGTTTGTTGTGGGGCCATACACTGCGAAATCATAATCATCGCTCTGGTCGTTAGGCTTTATTTTAAACGCAAGCGTACCTGGTGTAGATACCGTGAAAGTGTACCATACGGTATATCTTTCATTGGTGCTGAGGCATCCCCCGTTTTGATTAAGAACTTCTATGATATTTCCCGGCCCTGAAGGGGTATAAGAAATGTCAGAGTTACCACAGATAGGAATTGCTGTGATACAGTCTGACTGTGCAAAGGCCATTTGTGTTATCAATAAAATAAAAAGAAGTAATATTTTTTTCATTGTTAAAACTATTTTTGTTAAACAAACTAGAAATTCAATAAATTTTTATCATTATTTGCAAAAGAAAAAGCCGCCAAAGCGGCTTTTATATCGAAAGGTTTATTCTCTGTTTTTTACAACAATCCAACCCGAGAACTTGAAAGGGGTGTTCTTTTTGTCATTCTCATTCCATGTTACAGAATACCAGTATGTACCTGTCGGAATTTTCTTGCCGGCAATTGTTCCATCCCATTTGTATCCGTTTGACTTGTCTCCCTGGTGGATCTTTGTTCCATATCTGTCAAAAATGCTCAATACAAGATTTTGTTTGCCTGCCATAGCAGAGTAATCTACCACATCATTCACACCATCTCCGTTTGGCGTAATCATATTAATAAGATTAGGAACCACTACTGTAACTTCAATAGGCTCACAGTCATAAGCATCTTTTACATACACTTTGTATGTTCCTCTTGCTACATTAGAGAATGTATTGGAGGTCTGCCATAAGATTTTATCCATAGAATACTGGTAATCCGGTGTTCCTCCGTTAACATTGACTGTTAATGTAGTGTTGGAAACATCAATGTTTGTTACAACCGGCTGTTCAGAAGGATATACCGTTACCTTTTGAGTGGCAATACATTCTCCTGTCTTTAATTTTACCCAGTAAGTGCCTACTCCCACATCTTTGATAGATTGTGTTGTAGCTCCCGTACTCCATTCATAGCTTTTGAATCCAGGCCCGGCATCTAAAGTTGTGGTGTCTTCTATACAGATAACTTTGTCCTTCAGAACATTAGAGGTTACCGGAGCAATCACTGTCAGGGTGATTTTTGCAACGGTATAACATCCTCGGGTATCTGATACTCTAACGTATACAAATCCATTCGGAGCAATATAATTGGTAAATCCTAAAATTTCATTTGTTGCATCTATTGCATCGGTTAGCGATGGGAAGTATCTCTTGGTTGTAGTTCCCGTAGGGCTTGTTACCGGAGCATTAGCAAGATTGAATAAAGCTGTAGATGGGTTTGACTCTATGAAGCATGATCTGAGTGAAGCATCTGCTGCTGTAACCAAAGGATAAAATTTAAGCGTAATTTCTGCGGACGCTGTACAGCCAAATTCGTTGATTGCTTTTACAAAAACTGACCCTTCTGCCGAAACAAACATGTAAGGATTGGTGATCTCATTAGTTCCGTTATTAAGATCATACATTGAAGGATAATACTTTAATATGTGATTAGGAGCAGCTCCTACAGTTGCTGTAGAGAGGTCATACATTGCAGTCCCTGAATTGTTGTTGCTGCAGGAAGTAAGTGTTGCGGGATTCAGTGTAAAAGATTTATCAAGAAATTTTATCTGTCCATATTCTCTACACTGGTTTAAGAAACTGGTTGAGCTGTTCGGATCAACATAGCTGATTGCATAAGTATAAGTTGTTGCTACATTAATATTTATAGGTGTAGTAATTGCGTTGGTATCGTCTAGTGCATCTGTTGGTGAAGCGTAATATTTTACTGAGAAATTAGAGTTGCCATTTAAGATCTGTGAGGAAAGTGTAGAAAAATCATAGTTTACAATTTTACCGCATACCGGGATCTCTCCGTTTTGGGTAGGACCCGGCTGTAAAAACGGATTTGGCTGATAAACCTGTGCCGAATTATGGTCAAATGGAGTAAGAAGCTTAGCCGTTCCTCCAAAAGTTAAGGTAAATGGGGCAATGTCTATAGAATAATTATTTAAGAGAAGATGATACACTTGTCCGGGAAGCACATCAATATATTTTACATAACCATCACCACCACTTCCTTCAGTTGTCTCGGTAGAGGTCATGTTAAGCCCGGTAGGGTTGATGATGGTTCCATTAACGCCGGCATAAGAACACCTTAATGGTGTAGCTGTTGTATTGGCACAGTTATGATTGGGTCCATACAGGGCAAAATCATAATCAATCCCTACTGCAGTGGGACCTGTAGGAGTTACTACAAAAGTCAGTGTCCCGGCAGTCTCTATGCTGAAAGTAAGCCATATGGAATTACTCTCTCCATTAGGACCCAGACAGCCTACCTGGCCTTCTTTAATATTTCCCCATCCGTTAGGTTTAAGGGAAATGGCTGCATCGCTGCATATCGGTATGGCAGTAGCACAGTCCTGCTGCGCAAAAGCCATTTGAGCTACAAAAAATAGAAAAATAAGTAGATATTTTTTCATGTTGGTCATTTTAATTTTTATCTTCAGATTATTGTACAGAAGTTATCAGTTGCTTTCCCCATGTAGGAGATTTGCTGTCTGAAGGACTTTGGTTGGAAAATTCGCCTAAAGCCTTACGATATAAAATGTCAGCATTGGATTTATCACCTGCTTTTTCTTTGATTTTTGCCTGAAGAACAGTTAGTCTAGGATTGTTCGCAGAGTTGGCTTCAGCTTTTGCCAGACTTTGAGAGATGACATCCAGGTCCGGCTGATTGTTTTGAGAACCATCAATCTGCATTTTCTGAACATACAGTAACCCTAATAATATATTGATTTCAGCATGATCTCTTTGTGCAGTCCATGTTCCTGTGGCTATTTTTCTGGCTAAAGCATTGTCATCTGACAGGCTTGCTCCTGATGCTTTCTTTAGCAGGGTTTCATTTTTAAGGTATAAAGCGACAGCAGCATAATAATTAGCCTGTAATGTTTCTGAAGTTTTTGCTCCTGAAAATTTATTGAAAACAATGTCATAATCACTGGCGGTTTTGGAAGCATTGAGCTGCAAGACGGCTTGGTTTAGCGCTTTGTCAGTAAAGGACTGGGCTTTTGTCCAGCAATTTACAATGAGAAAGCCCAAAATTAGTAAAAGTTTAGTCATAAGGGATATATTATAAAGGCAAATATAAAAAATTATTAACGTTAAATTAAAGATTTTGAGATATATTTAATGAAACTAATGTATTGGTTTTTAATATTGTATTTTATTCTTTCGGTTGAATTCTGTGAACATCGTAAACATATTGGTGATTTTGATAGATATTTAAGATTTAATTCTTTTATAAACTTAAAAAAAACAGCTATAAAAGTAAAATCAGAATAGAAAACGTTCTATTCTGATTTTAAGTATTTCGAATTACGATTTTTTTCGTATACGATTTTAAATAGATTGATAAACAATAAATTAATATTGCATTTTTCTCAGCTTAGGGTTGGTGCTTCCCACAAACAAAGCAACCAAAACGGTCATGCAGCCCCCGAATACCACAGAACGTACCACGCCTAGTAATTTGGCCATGAGCCCGCTTTCAAACTGTCCCATTTCATTACTGGACATAATGAAAATTGAATTGACACTCAGAACCCTTCCTCTTATATGATCGGGTGTTTTTAGCTGTACAATTGTACCCCGGATAACCACAGAAATTCCGTCAAGCATTCCGCTCATGACAAGAAACATAAAAGAGAGCCAGTACAATTTGGATAACCCGAACCCGATAATGCAAAGCCCGAATCCGGTAACAACCGCAAGAAGGATTTTTCCCTGATTTTTTCGAAGCGGAACAACAGATAAAATAGTTATGATACACATGGAACCAATATCTGAAGCAGCATTCAGCAAGCCGAAGCCTTCTGCTCCCGAATTTAAAATATCCGTGGCAAATACAGGGATCATAGCTACTGCACCGCCAAAAAGCACCGCAAACATATCAAGACATAAAGCCCCTAATATCTCTTTCGTTTTAAAAATATAAGAGATACCCTCACGCATGCTTTCCACCACATTTACAGTTTCCTTTTTGTATTCCGAATGCTGTTTATGAAGCTGCCAGAAAAACAATGAGGCAACAAATATTAATGATATAATAACAACCAATGTCCACTTTACGCCGATAAATCCAATAAGAACACCACCTGCAGCATGCCCGCAAACAGAAGATATCAGGAAAGTTGCCTGGTTCAGGGTAACTGCGTTGGGAAGATTTTCTTTTTTTACGATTGTAGGGATCATGGAAGGAACAATAGGACCAATAAAAGCTCTTGCTATTCCCGTAAAAAAGATAACCCCATAAATATAATAGGTAATCTGATGGCCGGTGAAATGCATTTCTACATCCAGAAAGGCCGGAATCAGCAGGAGCCCGATCAGAAAAATATAAGCATAATTACAGATGAGAAGCAGTCTTTTTTTCTCATTCATATCAATAACATGTCCGGCATACAGCGCACAGCTTACAGCAGGAATTACCTCTGAAAGTCCTATAAGACCTATTGAAAAAGGATCTTTTGTTAATTGATATACCCACCATCCTAATAAAGTGGCAAGCATTCTGAAAGCTAAAACAATAAAAAATCTCCCGGTAAGAAGATTTCTGAACTCAACATTTTGTAATGTTTGTAACGGGGTAAAGGAAATCATGAACAAAAATAGCCCTAAAAATTTATTTAAGGCTATTCATATGTTGATTTTTAAAAGATATAGTAAATATCTTCCGAAAGATAAAATCTATTTTAGTCAGCTCTTGAAGAACTAAGAACTATTGCCGCAACTCCCGCCGCACCGATAATAGTGGCTCCGGCAGCAATTCTTGCCTTTCTTCTGTCTTTTACAGCAGCTACATTGGCTTTAGGAATAATTACTTCTGTACTGTCTTTTTTACCCGCTGTACCTACAATATTATCGCCAACGACATTTCGGAATAAAATGGTCTGCTTCGGAGAGCCATCTCTCATCGTTACTTTGTATATTTTTCCGGCTTCAAGATTGGAGTAGTTGTTTTTTGAAATATCTTCGCTGTATTTTGTCGTTGCACAAGACGTAATAACAAATAAAGACGTTAGTAAAGATGATTTCAACAGTACAGATGCTTTCATTATTTTCTTTTAGTTTTTCAAATTTATAATTTTTTTTGAATATATGTTTTTGGAATTGAAAAAATATAACTAAAATTTGTAAATTTCTAATAGATCTGCAATCTTTCTGTCATTTGCCAATCTCGGTGTCTTGTTTTGTCCTCCCAGTTTTCCCTGTGACTTGGCATATTCATGGAAGGCATTCTTTTGAAGCCTTGTAATCTGTAATTGCTGTAAAATATTTCCCGAAATCAAATCATCATAATAAGTATTTCTCGCCCGAAGCTGCCTGTCCAGCTCATCTCTGAATGCTTCTAAGTGCTCAGGCTCCTTTTCAAATTCAATCAGCCATTCGTGATAAGGAAGTCCTTCAGCCGGATTTACCTGTGGAGCAAGATGAAATTCGGTAATCTGTGCCGGATATTTTTCAAGCGCTGCCTTCATTGCTTCTTCTACCTCAAAAGCAATCACGTGTTCCCCGAATGCCGAAGTAAAATGCTTTGTTCTTCCGCTTACGAGAAGCCTGTATGGATCTTTACTGATAAATCTCACAACATCTCCTATAGAATAAGCCCATAACCCGGAATTGGTGGTGAGAATCAGCGCGTAATCTTTATGGAGTTCAATTTCCTGTAAGGTTAATCTTCTTGCCTCTGGTTTTCCATATTCTTCCAAAGGAATAAACTCATAGAAAATTCCATGGTTAGTCAATAACAGAAGTCCCTCTTTGGTATAATCATCCTGAAAAGCAAAAAAGCCTTCAGAGGCAGGAAAAGTCTGAACAATATCTACTCTGCCACCCAGTAATTCTTCCATTTTATCACGATATGGCTCATAATTGACACCTCCGGTAACAATAAGCTGAAGATTAGGGAAAAGCTGTTTGACCTTTTTGCCGTGTTTTTCCGTTAACTTCTCAAAATACATGATCAGCCATGGCGGGATTCCTGAGATCAGAGTCATGTTTTCATGTTCTGTTTCCTCAATGATTTTATCTACTTTGGCTTCCCAGTCTTCCATAATATTGGTTTCCCAGCTTGGCAGACGGTTTTTTTGAAGGTATTTGGGAATATGGTGTGCCACAATACCGGACAGTCTTCCTGTTTTTATTCCGAAGACTTCTTCCAGCTCAGGGCTGCCCTGAAGAAAAATCATTTTCCCATTTACGAAATCTGCGTTGTTCCTTTTGCTGATATAGTGGAAAAGGGCGCTTTGGGCTCCGGCAATCTGAAACGGCATTCCTTCTTTAGAAATCGGGATATATTTAGCTCCTGAAGTAGTTCCGGACGTTTTGGCAAAATACTCTGGAGTTTCCGGCCAGAGAATATTGGCTTGTCCTTTTTTTACCCTTTCAATATAAGGCTTCAGATCTTCATAGTCTGCTACAGGGACTCTGTCCTGGTATTCTTTTACAGAACGGATGTTTTCAAAATCATGTTCACGCCCAAAGAGTGTTTTTTGGGCGGTACTTACCAGGGAAATTAACAGATTTTCCTGGTTTTTCTCAGCATTTTTTTTGAAATCCTCAGCTTTTTGAACATGTTTCTTTGCCCAGATCAGCGCTGCATTTTTCTTGAAGAAGTTTAACATGGGTCAAATTTATAAATAAGTAGAGAATCTGGAATCATTTTTTTACGAAGCTTCATATAAAAAAACCGATAGAATATCCATCGGCTTTTCGAAATTTGATTATGAAAATAACAACTATATGTTAATGTTGTGCTTATTTGTTTGCTTTGTATCTTTTGTCCGGAGTACCGTCTTTTTTCAGATGTTTGTTTTCTTTATATCTCTTATCCGGAGTACCGTCTTTTTTCATCTTGGCAGCCAGTTGTGCAGGCTTCGCTGCTTTTGCATCCATTGCCGGTTTAGCCGCTTTTGTTTCTGCTGGTTTAGCAGCCTGTGCAGCCGTTGCTTTTACAGGTGGATGAGCAGGAGTGCTTTTAGCGGGAGCAGTCTGCTGGGCAGTGGCAAGTCCTAATCCCAGGATCAGAGACATTGCAGATAAGAATTTTTTCATAAGAATTATTGTTTGCTTTTTGTTGAATAAAGATATACAAAAAGCAGGCTATAAAATTTGTATTTTTAAACTTAACTAAAGTTTATTACAGCTTAAAAAAAAATTAAAACGCTTCATTTACAACGAAAAAGCCTGCCTTCAATGATGAAGACAGGCTACATAATATAATATATAAATAGACAAATCTAGCGTGTACAGTTAGCTGTCCATGTCTTGCCGTCTTTTGCAAATAAGATTTTTAAAGTATTGTTGTCAATTCTGATATAAGAAGTTGCTGTAGAACCAACCATTACCAGGGTATGATCTCCTTCCTGGTTAAACTCTATTCCGTTAAGATCCGGAATACTGTTTGAGAAAGCAAAATTATACTTGGTACCGCTGGCAATCTTGGTTACAAATACGCTTCCGTTATCCGTGCTGATATTGGTAGAACCTCCATCGTTATACGTAATCTTTCCTTTATAGGTTCCGGCAAAAAATTCATTGTTTACCGGGTCGTCATCTTTACTGCACGACGAAAAAGATAATGCTGTAAATACCAACAGCATCATAACTCCTAAGATTTTAATTGCTTTTTTCATAATATTATTCTTAATGTTTGATAAACTGGAAATGCCAAACACTATGCCATGGAGAAATTAGTTGATTTTTTTTAACAGGTTATTAAATAAAATTGTAAAAAATTAAGATTTATTGGCTGATTGGTTGTTTTAAATCTAAAAGTCCGTTAGGTTTTTAAGCAAAGAAAAAAATATCCGTATCTTTGTATTTCAGCAACGGTTTCGGAAAACTCCCGAAATCGCTTTTGTCGTTTATACCATTACTATCTATGCAGTTAAAATCCATCAATGAAAAGTTTCTTCCAGACCTTATGCAGAAAGAGTTTGGGAAAGAAATTTTTACCCAGTTAGAAAATAATCAGCATATTGCCGTAAAAGGAAGTGCCGGATCTTCAGTTTCTATTTTCGTGGCAGAGCTCTTTTTGGCCCGGAAGAAAAATATTCTTTATCTTGTAGATGATAAGGAAGATGCATTGTATGCCAATACTGAGGTGGAAGATCTTCTGGGAAAGGATAAGGTGCTGTATTTTCCTGCTACCCATCTTGAGCCTTATCAGGTGGAAAAGACCCAAAATGCCAATCTTGTTTTAAGAACTGAGGTTTTAAATAAAATCAATTCAGGAAGATCCCCGAAAGTTATTGTGGCCTACGCCGGAGCCTTGTCTGAAAAGGTTTTGAAAAAAGAAGATTTTAAAGCTATTTCTCATCATATTAAAGTGGGTGATCAGCTGGATTTTGATTTTGTAGATGAGCTGCTTAATCGTTATCATTTCCAGCAGGCTGATTTCGTTTCCGAGCCGGGAGAGTTTTCGGTAAGGGGAGGGATCGTAGATGTTTTTTCCTACTCACACGAAAAGCCGTACAGAATTACCTTCTTTGGGAATGAAGTAGAAAGCATTAAAACCTTTGATATTGAAACACAGCTTTCGGTAGATAAGGTAAAAGATTTTCAATTGGTTTCCAATATGAACTTTTCAGTGACCGCAACCAGGGTTTCTTTGCTGCAGTTACTGCCTGAAGAAAGTTTTGTAGTTTCCAGAAACGGAATGGTGGGAATGCAGAAAATCAGATCATTTTACGAAAAGTCTCTGGAGAAATATGATACACTCAATAAAGATATTGCCCACAGAACTCCTCAGGAACTTTTCATTTCTGATCAGGAGTTCTTGTTTGATTATAAAAAATTCAAAACCATTGATTTTGGAGGAATCATGATTGAAGGGTTGAAGGAAATGGCGGAAGTCAGGATGGAACAGCTTCCACAACCTTCTTTTCATAAAAACTTTGAACTGCTGATAGAAGACATTGAAGAAAAGCAGAATGACGGATTTGATACATGGATTTCCTTTTCTACAGAAAAACAGAAAGAACGGCTGGAATCTATTTTTGAAGAGCTTGAACATGAGCTTCCTTTCAAAAGCTTTAAGTCTGAGCTTCATGAAGGATTTGTAGACAATGGCCACAAACTCATGGTGTATACTGATCACCAGATCTTTGACCGCTACCAGAGGTATAAAGCTAAAAATACTTTTGCGAAATCTGAACAGCTGACCCTGAAAGACCTGATGTCTCTGAAGGTTGGAGATTATATTGCCCATATTGATCATGGAATCGGGAAATTTATGGGATTGGTAAAAGTAAATAATGACGGTAAGATTCAGGAATGTTTTAAGCTAACCTATAAAAACGGAGACTTATTATATGTAAGCATTCATTCACTGCATAAAATTTCCAAGTATAATGGCCCCGACGGAAGAGAAATTGTATTGAGCAAACTGGGATCTCCAACCTGGAAATCTTTAAAACAGAAAACGAAAGCGAAAGTTAAGCAGATTGCTTTTGACCTCATTAAATTATATGCCCAGCGAAAAACAGCAAAAGGATTTGCTTACACGCCGGATTCCTATCTGCAGAACGAATTGGAAGCCAGTTTTATCTACGAAGATACTCCGGATCAGGAAAAGGCTACTGTAGATGTAAAAAGAGATATGGAAGCAGATACGGTTATGGACAGGCTTGTTTGCGGAGACGTAGGATTCGGTAAAACGGAAGTGGCGATCAGGGCTGCCTTTAAAGCCGCTACAGATGGCAAACAGGTTGCCGTGCTGGTGCCGACAACCATTCTTGCTTTCCAGCATTACAGAAGTTTCAAAGAAAGGCTTAAAGACTTTCCGGTCAATGTTTCTTATGTTAACAGATTCAGAACAGCTAAGCAGAAATCTGAAACTTTAGAAGCTCTGAAGAACGGAAAAGTAGATATCATCATCGGAACCCATCAGTTGGTGAGCAGTTCCGTCAAATTTAAAGATCTGGGATTGCTGATTATTGACGAAGAGCATAAATTCGGAGTTTCGGTAAAAGATAAACTGAAAACACTGAAAAATAATGTTGATACCCTTACCCTTACGGCGACTCCTATTCCGAGAACTCTGCAGTTTTCATTAATGGCTGCAAGGGATTTGTCAGTTATCAAAACACCACCTCCTAACAGGCAGCCTGTAGATACACAGGTGATCGGGTTTAATGAAGAAATCATTCGTGATGCGGTTTCCTACGAAATTCAGAGAGACGGGCAGGTGTATTTTATCAATAACAGAATTGAGAACCTTAAAGATATTGCAGGACTTATTCAGAGGCTGGTACCGGATGCAAGAGTGATTACAGGACATGGACAGATGGAAGGGAAACAGCTGGAAAAGAATGTCCTGGATTTTATGGAAGGTAAATATGATGTCCTGGTCTCTACTACCATTGTAGAAAGCGGAGTAGATGTTCCCAATGCCAATACGATATTTATCAATGATGCGCAGCGGTTTGGTATGGCAGACCTTCACCAGATGAGGGGAAGAGTAGGGCGGAGTAATAGAAAAGCATTCTGTTATCTGATAACACCTCCTTTCGATATGATGACTTCTGATGCCAGAAAACGTCTGGAAGCCATTGAGCAGTTTTCAGATTTGGGAAGCGGTTTCCAGATTGCGATGAAAGATCTTGAGATCCGTGGTTCCGGTGATCTTTTAGGTGCTGAGCAGAGTGGATTTATCAATGAAATGGGGTTTGAAACCTATCAGAAGCTGATGCAGGAAGCCTTGGAAGAGCTGAAAGATGATGCTGATTTTGAAAATCTTTTTGAAAATGAAGAAGACAGACAGAAGCTTTTCAAATCTGTGAAGGATGTCAATATCGATACAGATTTAGAATTGATGCTGCCGGATTCATATATTTCCAATACAGAAGAAAGGCTGTTATTGTATCAGAAAATTGCAGAGATCAATAATGAAGCAGATCTTCATCAGTTTGAACTGGAACTTATCGACCGTTTTGGGGCGCTGCCTAAAGAAGCTGTAAATCTTTTGAAGAGTGTTTCCCTGAAATGGCTTGCTGCTGATATCGGATTTGAGAAGATTGTCATGAAAAACGGGGTGTTTTTAGGGTACTTCCCGGGGAATCCTCAGGATAAATTTTATCAGACAGACAGATTCAGGCATATCATTAATTATCTGACCCGCAATCCTGCTGAAGCGCAGCTTAAAGAGAAGCCCGGGAAAGAAGGTAACCAGCTGATGATGAGGAAGGAAAAGGTTAAAAATGTAGACGAGGTCAATCTCCTGTTAAAAGCCATCATTGAACATAATTAAATTTTATATTTTGTTTGTTGGAAACAAAATTATAAAATTCATGAAAAGCGTATAAAAACATTAAATTTTTATACGCTTTTTTGTGATTGTTATCATGTTTTTCTTTTGTAATATTCCTGCGTAAGAGAATTAAGCCCTTTTTTAAGGGTTTGAAATCACTTTCCGATGATTAAAAGAATTCTTTAGATTCCCGCACAGTAAGGGTTTGAGACCTTATGTTGTTTTTATTATACGTTAAAAGTAGAGTTATGTAGAAATAATTCTACTTTTATGTGTGATTAATTCTATGCTCTAATGTGTTTAGTTCTATAGGTTTAGCGATGTATAACTGGAATTTTTTGGACTTCATTATGTACCTTTGTAGTCCTTATTATGAAAAAAATTATATATTGCTGCGCGGCTGGACTTCTTTCATTCTGCGCCAACGCACAGGTGGGAATCGGTACCGCTAAACCGAAATCTGTTCTTGATGTGAACGGGAAAACCACCTTAAGAAAAGAACTTAGAGTAGGCGGAACTTCAACCCAGGCTGGAGATGCCGGGTTAAACGGCCAGGTACTGGTTTCTCAGGGTGAGGGATTACCTCCTGTATGGAAATCTTTGAATGTTTCCTTTATGGAAGAGGGACAGTATAAGCTGATCAATTCTTATCTGTCGTCAGATCAGGTGGGTATCATCTCCCTGAGTGATAATGTTGGCGGTGATGGTATTTATAAAAACAGTGTTGGAGATAATATCACAGATCTTACAAAGGGAAACTGGAAAAAGATTGCCGGTCTTAGTAATTCTTTTGCGATCAAAAATGGCAAAAATAGGCTTACCTATCAGTTCCAGACAGGAATTGAAATAAAAGCACCATCCTCTACCACAATAGAAAGTGTCAGGTTTGCCTGTGGTGTTTTCAGAAACGGCGCCTTAGTGGCTGTACGTCCTGACAGAATTGCTTCTAATAATAACAGCGGTAAAGCTGGTCTCCAGGAGTATATTTTTACTCTTAATTATACTGAACAGAATGTTCCTGTGGGAGTTCATAATATTGAAGTGGCTTGCAGAAAGATCGATACTTCAAATGCAGGCTCACAATTTGCAATCGGACGTAATGTACAGTCTTCAAACGGAGCATCCAGTGCATTTACTCTGGAGTCTACTATGAAGATGGATGTTATTGAATACGTGAGCTATAAAAACGACTAATAATGAAAAAAATATTATCAACACTGCTTTTTACCATGGGACTTTTGGTAACGGCTCAGGTAGGAATAAAGACGAATGCTCCGAAGGCAACACTTGACGTAAACGGAGACGTGAATTTCAGAAACAAAATAGGTATTCTAAGTACTGATAATACCGTATTCCACGGGAATAATGATCAGCTGCTGGTTTCAAGGGGAGAAGGTTTTACTCCTATCTGGAAATCTCTCCGTATTCCTGAATATGAACCCAATAAATTTTATCTGATCTATAATAACTCTTTTTCAGATAAAGTAGGGGTTTCATTTACATCTTCTGATGATTCTGCAGTAAGTTTTACCTCAAGAGGAACTACTTTTACCAAAGGAAAAGAACTTACCAGCCTTACCAGCTTTAAAAAAATAACCGGTCTATCAAAAGAAATTACCGTATTCAGTACTCAGAGTAAGGCATACTTCCAGTTTGAAACAGTGGTTCAGGCTGACTTTGGAGCAGTAGGCTCAACGGATACTTCAATAGACTATGCTTGTGGTATTTTTGTGGACGGCAAACTGGTCAACCTGAGACAGAGGAATTTAAAAGCGATCACAACTTCGTATCCCTTTCTTACCCATACCCAGATTGGAATTGTGGATAATCTTGCCAAAGGAACTCATAATGTAGATGTCGCCTGTACAAGGCTGGGATCTTATGGAGCGTCCGGTAATATCCTTACAATAGGAACGAATACCAATAGCAATATTAATGACTTTATTTCACAGTCCTCTCTTAAGGTGGATGTATACGAAGTTCCGGAGACGTTTAATACAATTATAAATTAAGGCTGATTATGAAAAAAATATTATTGACAACATCTCTGCTGCTGGCAGGTGCTGTTCATGCACAGGTGGGTATTAATACTCCTGCTCCTACCAATATGCTGGATGTGAACGGAGATCTTAATATCGCGAAAGAATTAAGAACAGGAGGCACAGATATCCTGAAAGGCTCTGCCGGAACAGCAGGTTACATATTTCATAATAATTCAGTGCTGAATGCAAACGACTGGAAAGAAATAAAAATTGCCGATGGACAGGGAAGTATGTCTGTATTCTCAATTAATACCGTTTCAGACAAATTAGGAGTAAGCTTTTCCGGAAACAATGGCCCGACTAATCCTTATAACGAAGGAATAGGCTTGGGTACTGATTGGATTGTACTTTCGGGAACCATGGATAGTTTCTCCGTGACCAATCAAACAAACAAAGCCACTTTTTCATTTCAGACCACTGTACAGAAAACAGGTTCAAATTCTGCCAGTTTTGCCTGTGGCGTATTTGTAGATGATGTGCTGAAAGCGGTAAGAACAGATGTGCTGCTTGGAGATCCCGGTGCCTATAAAATTTTTAATCTCAATGCTACACTCACCAACCTTCAGCCCAAAAACGATTATAAAGTTAAAGTGGCCTGTACAAAAAGAGCTATTTCCGGGTCTACACTTGGAGTAGGAACAGCAGTGAATACCAACTTCCTCAATAGCGATATGTCGCAGTCTGTTTTGACAACATCCATATTGCAGCCTTATTAATTTTCATAATCATACAATAATCGTAAATCTAAAAACGTTATGTTTTTAGATTTTTTTTGTTTATTAACTCTATTTATTGTGAATTTGTTCAGATAAAGTAAAGTGTATTATTAAAAATTGAATTATATTTGAACAAGCTAAAAAAATTCTATATGGTAAAAAACTATTTTTTTAAAATGTTTGCCGGTATTGCTTTTCTTGGGCTGCTGACAGCATGTAATACGACCTCAGATCCTACAGAATCCATCCCGAATCCGGATGACGGACCACCTCCTAAAAAGATTTTGGCGAAGGTAAGTTCCAATAGTGTTACCCAGGAAGAATACACTACTACAGCGGTAACCGGAGATTTACAGACTGCAGTGTCTAAAGATGAATTTTTTGCAGGAAGTGCTTATTATACGGGAACGGTAACATATACGAATAAAAATATTACTAAAATTAAATATGTGAGTTCTGCCGCATCCAGCCTTGTGTATGAATTTAATATTGTTCCTGATGCTACAGGTAAAAAGATTTACAATGCTACTTCTACAGCAACCGGAGCAACTCCATCGGTTTCTGTTGTAAGTGATTATGCATTTACCTATAATGCAACTACCAATAAGCTTACCAAGATTCTTGAGAAGAGAAAAGAAGGAGGAATAAGTGCCTATAACAGGTTTATAGACTATAGCTTTGTATATAACGGAGAAAATGTTATTCAGGTAGTTTGTTCCAAAGGTATTCTGGATATCAACGGAAACCCGAATATGGGTACGGCAGTCGTAAGCAAGTATAGCTTTCAGAACTATGACGCTCAGAAAAGTCCGTATTCAACACTTCCGGCAGTTTATTTCATCACGCGAAGTCTGATTAATCCGGCTCAGTTCTATAAAATATCTCCGAACAATCCTACCTCAATGTTTATAGAATTACCGGCACCAGCTGCTCCTGTTAATACATCTCAGAGTTATTCTTATGACAATCAGGGATATGTAACTATTGAGAAAAATCAGAATTTAACTTTTACCTATAAAAATTTATAGGAGAAATATAGTTATTAATCTTACCGGAATATAAATAATAATACAATTTTTAGGCAAAAAAAAATTATATTTGTCAAAAAAATAATCAATTACAAGGAAATGAAACAAATTTTCTATTTTATTTTACTGATCGCAGGGTTCTCCTCAGTACATTCCTGCAAGGACATGCTGGATGAGGACGGAAATCCATTGCTGGATCTTAACAATACAGGAGGATTAAGCGGTCCCAGAGCATTATACAGAGAAATTACAGATAAAGATACGATTGCAGAATATCAGTACAGCGGACTTCTTGTGACTAAAGTAATCACAGACAGTGCTTCAATTACCGATATTATGTACAGTGGTGATAAAATCAGCCAGGTCAATTTCAATGGTTTCCTGGATCTTGACGGAAACGGAAAACTGGATAAAGACAGTGTATCCTACACTCAATTATTCACTTACGCGAATAATAGCAGGCTGCAGCTTATTTCTGAAAGCCGTTCGATCTTCAGAAGACCTCCGCCTGTGCCACCGGCAACTACTTCGGGACCACAGACATTATTGAGAAAAGAGAAAACGGCTTATGAGATCAAGTACAGTACTTCTACAGGAAAGCTGGATTCTATTATTATGAAAAATGGACCGGATGTTCCGGGAGTTCCTCTTAATTTCACAGATTATTCTAAGACGAGTTATACCTATGTAGGAGATAATGTATCAAAAGTAGTAAGGTACTACGGAACAATGTCAGGAGGTTTATTTGGAGCGGTTACAAGGAAATATAGCTACGAATATTATGCATATGATGATCAGGTGAGCCCTTTCACACTGTTGCCACACGTATATAAAATCTCAAGATTATTATCTACAGTAATTAATGATAAAGAAAGTCTTATTTTATCTCCAAACAATCCTAAGAGATGGTCGGTAACAGATCTTACACCACCTATTCCAACTCCGATTGTAAAGAGTACCAATTACGTTTATGATCCCCAGACGTATATGACAAAAGGATATGGCGTTAATTACATCTACAAACCACAATAGAAGAATTTTTTTAACAATATTTAAACTCGATCTTTCCGAAGATTGAGTTTTTTATTTTTTATCCCTTAATTTTGCAAAAATTTTCTGATGAAATATTTAATCGTCGGGCTTGGTAACAAAGGCTCAGAATATGAAAATACACGACATAATATAGGCTTTAAAGTAGCTGAAAAAATAGCGGAAACCCTTGAAGTGTCATTCAATACCTCCAATTTTGGCTGGCTGGCGGAGGGAAAGCATAAAGGCAGAAAAGTTTTTGTCCTTAAGCCGGATACTTATATGAATCTTTCCGGAAATGCAGTAAAATACTGGATGCAGAAAGAAAATATTCCTTTGGAAAATGTACTGATCGTGACCGATGATCTTGCTCTTCCTTTCGGAACGTTAAGATTGAAAGGAAAGGGTTCTGATGCCGGGCACAATGGACTTAAAAATATTAATGAAGTATTGCAGACTCAAAACTATGCAAGACTGCGTTTTGGAATCTCTGCAGATTTTTCTGCCGGCCGACAGGTAGATTATGTGTTGGGAACCTGGAATGAGGAAGAATCAGAAAAGCTTACAGAGAGAATCGAAACCTTCGCTAAGGCCAGTCTTTCTTTTGTATTTGCAGGTTTGAATAATACCATGTCTGCATTTAACGGAAAATAGAAAACAGATAATAGATTCCATCTGTGTAGGTAATCAGGGAGCCTGAACATTTTTATATGGATCTAAACATGATAAAAAATAAATGCCACCGGATTTCGATGGCATTTTCTGCAAATTATAATTGAAATTTAATGAGTTTTACTTTTTATAACCAGGTTACAGCACCCGTTTCAACGTCATAATTGGCTCCAACGATCTTAATCTTACCTTCGGCTTCAAGGTTTTTAAGTGTTGAACTTTGCTTACGGATATCTTCAATCGCACTTTTTACATTTTGCTGATTAAGCCTTTCCAGCAGCGAGCTGTTTTTTGATGAACGTTCTTCGTTTTCTTCAATGATTTCATTGATGATAGGGTTGAAGTGATTGATAAGGTGGTTCAGGTTATCCATTCCCAGACCTTCAATTTGTGCAGCGTCAAGACCTCCTTTCAAAGCCCCGCACTTGGTGTGTCCCAGCACTACAATAAGCTTGGAACCGGCAACATTACAGCCAAATTCCATAGATCCCAGAATGTCCTGATTCACAAAGTTTCCGGCAATTCTGATGCTGAAAACGTCTCCTAATCCCTGGTCAAAAATAAGCTCCGCAGAAGTACGGCTGTCTATGCAGCTTAGCACTACTGCAAAAGGCCACTGTCCCTCACGGGTTGCATTCACCTGTTCAAGAAGGTCTCGGTTTGCTTTAAGGTTGTTTACAAACCTCTGGTTTCCTTCTTTTAAGAATTCTAATGCTTTCTCAGGAGTAATAGTAGACTGGGTTTCGTATGTATGTGCTTTCATATTTTTATTGTTTTCAAATTTAAAGTTAAAAAAATTAATTAATTGTTGAGATTACATAGCCCTTTTATGGGTAACCAGAATATGGGAATCCTCACTTCTTTCGTAATCTCTGTATGAGGTTTTAAAACCTGTCAGTTCTACATTGATGTCCTGTTCCTTTGCACGGATATTGGCAAAGTCCTGGATCATTTCCAGCACATCGGTTGCAATATAGGAAGTGTTTCTTGCATCAATGATGACTGTAGAGTTGGGTTTTATATTTTTAAGTGTTTTTTTGATCGCTGCCTTATTTAAAAATGATACTTCTTCAGCCAGTTTGATATTGATGCCATCCGCATCATCCAGCTTTTCTCTGCTTAGATAATAAGCTCTTTTCATATTTCCCTGCAGAATATAGAAAACGGAGATCGCAAGACCAATACCTACTCCTTTTAGCAGGTCTGTTGCCACTACCGCTACCACTGTTGCTACAAACGGAACAAACTGGAATTTCCCTAAGTGCCAGAAATGTTTGAATGTGGCAGGCTTTGCCAATTTATATCCTACTAAAATTAATACCGCAGCCAATGTTGCTAAGGGAATTAAATTTAAAACAACAGGAATAGAAAGGACACAGATTAATAAAAAGACTCCGTGAATGATAGAGGAAATTTTAGAGGTTGCTCCCGCATTGGCATTGGCAGAACTTCTTACCACAACAGAAGTCATCGGAAGGCCGCCAATAAAAGAACTCACAAGGTTCCCGATTCCCTGGGCCTTAAGCTCAAGATTGGTATCTGTGATTCTTCTCTGTCTGTCTAAACGGTCTGACGCCTCAATACAAAGTAATGTTTCAATAGAAGCTACAATGGCAATCGTTGCTCCCACGATCCATACTTTAGGATTGGTAAAACCATTAAAATCAGGCGTTGTAATCAGGTTTTTAAAATCATCAAAAGACTGCGGAACCGGTAGGGAAACCAAATGCTGGCTTTCAATAGCCAGAGCGCTTCCGGACATCTTAAAGAGCTGATTCAAAAGAATACTTACTATCACGGCAACCAGTGCTCCCGGTAGCATTTTCATTCTTTTCAGTACATGAATTTTGTCCCACGCGATAAGGATCGCCACAGAAACTAAAGTAATAACAATAGCACCCGGATGGACGGCTCCGAATAATTCTGTAAAGTATCCGAAATTCAGCCCGTTATCAAAAATAGATTCATGACCTTCGTAATCTTTATCGAATCCCAAGGCATGTGGAATCTGTTTTAAAATAATAATGATCCCTATGGCAGCCAGCATTCCTTCAATGACATTATTCGGGAAATAGTTGGAAATACTTCCGGCTCTTACAAACCCTAAAACCAATTGAATAAGTCCTGCAATAATCCCTGCACACAAGAAAAGTTCGAATGCGCCAAGATCTGTAATTGCTGTTAAAACAATAGCTGTCAGACCCGCAGCGGGTCCTGATACTGAAATATTTGAATTACTGATTGTTCCTACTACCAGGCCGCCTACGATACCGGAAATGATACCGGATAAAGGTGGGGCACCTGATGCTAAAGCAATTCCTAAACACAACGGAAGTGCTACTAAAAATACAACGAGTCCTGAAGGAAAATTCTCCTTGATTCCTCCTATTAAAGATGTCTTTTTCATAATGTGAAGCTGTAAGGTATAACCGGCTTATTTATTGTAAATAAGTCAATTATAAGAAGTTGAAAAAAATTAATTTTAAATACGTGTGTATCCGATATCAAAAATGATATGGAAATGGTATCAAAAAAATCTAACTATAGGAGTTACGCTTCCGGAGGGGGAGAAAATATAGTAAGTAAGGGTGAAAGATGAAAAGAATCATCAATCAGAACAAAAGACACGCCCTGAGCATCAGGTTCAGAAAACTTCAGATAATCAAAAACATCTAAAGGTTTCGGAATAGTCTTTTCGTAGACAATAAATGAGGACGGATGAGAATGTGGTTCTTCTTCATTGATTATTACATTCGTTCTTGCAATATCCCACCCCGCAACCGCAGCAATGCCTGGCAGCGCTGTAAAATTCAGAAAAAACAGTAATACAATAATACTCCAGAATTTCATTTTACCTTCTTTTTAGAAAAACTATTTGGTCTTTCTGCTCATTACCCAATCAGAACTTGTTAAGTTGTAAATCTTTTGAATGTCTTTCAGGATTTTCTCAAAATCAATCTCAAGATCAATGATTTTACCTGTTCTGAGGTCAAATACCCAGCCATGCACAATAGGATACTCTTCTAAAATGTATCTTTCCTGTACGCAGGCCATTTTGATTACGTTGATGCACTGCTCCTGAACATTAAGTTCCACAAGTCTGTCATAACGCTTGTTTTCGTCCTGAATAGAATCCAGCTCTGTCTGGTGAAGCCTGTAAACATCACGGATCGTTCTCAGCCACGGATTCAATAATCCCATATCCTGAGGAGTCATCGCTGCTTTTACACCACCGCAGTTGTAATGTCCGCAAACAATAATGTGTTTTACTTTTAAATGTTCTACAGCGTATTGAATAACGGCTGTGGAGCTCATATCTAAAGTGTTAACCACATTGGCGATATTTCTGTAAACAAATACTTCTCCGGGTTTTGCTCCCATCAACTCTTCTGCGGTAGCTCTGCTATCTGAACATCCTATGTACAGATAATCAGGATGCTGGGTTTTTGCAAGTTCATGGAAGAAACTTGGATCTTCAGCCAGTTTGGATTCAACCCATTTTTTGTTGTTTTCAAAAATAACCTCGTACGATTGTGACATAATTTTAAATTTACAATTATTTATTTCGTTTAAATTATTTCCAAAATCAATAGACCAAATCAATAATTATGCAAAAATATACTTTTTGTTAAAAAATCAATCACTTTTAACAAAGTTTAATATTAAAATATGCTTAAAATCATATCTAATATTCCGGTATGCTTTGCCTTACAGCTATTGAGATCTATAAGGTAATCCAAACGTTTAAAAAGCAGGATAAAATTACGAAGTATAAATTAAAATTTGAGATTTGTTAATTAAAATATTCTTAATTATGTAACCATTTTTATATTTGTTTGAGAATAATTATTAAAAAACTATTTCATTAGATAAAAAATGAATAATTTAAAGGTCGATTAATGTATTCGCAGATGCAACAAGGGAGGATAATGAAGTCGTAAAATATCAGAAAAATTCTCCTGGAGATGGGGCTGTACAAACTATTATAAAAGGCTTAGGTATAAAATGGTACATGAAGAACTGTACAAAGATCCGGAACTTCATCTTAACAATATTGCAAAATTATTAGATGTTCATCCCAATCTTCTGTCTCAGGTTATTAATTCTATGGAGCATAAAAACTTTTATGATTATATCAACCGGCAGCGTATTGAAGCGTTTAAACGTACTGTTGTACTCCCGGAAAATCAAAAATACACGATTCTTTCATTAGCTTTTGAGTGTGGGTTTAATTCTAAAACCTCTTTCAATAGAAATTTTAAAAAGTACATGAATTGTTCACCAACAGAGTTTGTAAAAAGCCAAAGTATTCATATGGAGTAACTTATTACAGGTATTTAATAGTTGTTTTAAGTGTCTTATTATTAGTGATTTGTAAATAGGTGCCACCTTTCATTTTGGAACAATTGAAGCTTTTTATAATGCTCATTTTTACAGAAAATTAAATTGGCAATTATGAAAACGCTACTGTTTGTGAGGATGTGTGTGTTGGCATTACTTATCGGATTATATCCTTTTATCTATGCTTTTGTAGAACATCAATATACCTTTTTGGGTTCAAAACCCCTGGAAGTACTCCATAATGTAATCTGGAAGTCAGCCTTTTTTTCTCATATTATTTTCGGCGGGCTGGCACTTTTTATTGGATGGAGCCAGTTTAGTATTCATTCCGTAATAAAGATATCAGAATACACAGGTTTATAGGCAGACTTTATGTAATTGGGGTGATTATAAGTTCTGTTTCAGCTGTGTATATGGGGTTTTATGCGAATGGGGGATTTATATCAGCAACAGGATTTATCTGCTTGGGAGTAATCTGGCTGGTGACAACTCTTGCCGCCGTTATGCAGATAAGAAGGGGGAATATCATTAAACATCAGCAATTCATGACGTATAGCTATGCCTGTACCTTTGCTGCGGTGACATTAAGATTATGGTATCCTTTACTGAAAATGGTGATGGGAAATGCAGAAAGCTCTTATATTGCAGTAGCATGGTTATGCTGGGTTCCTAATTTATTAATTGCTTATATTATTAATAGAAAAAAATAATAGGAATATGTAAAATCTAATGACTGCGTTTTTATTTGCAGCAATCCCTTTCAAGTGTACACGAAATTGTTGGTGAATTCAAGTGGATTTTTACTATAACTGTTGAATTACTATACTTTACGATTGATATAATCTTTAGTTGCATCTGATGTAGGAATGATCTTAGCCGGGTTTCCTATGACAACAGAATCGGAAGGAACGTCAAAGTTGACATAAGAATTAGGAACAATCAATACATTATTTCCGATGGTGATCCCTCCTACAATGACTGCATTAGTGCCTATCCAGACTTCATTACCTATAACCGGGCAGCCTTCATTTTTTCCACGGTTTTGCTGGCCTATAGTCACTCCATGGGCGATATTGCAGTTTTTCCCGATAATTGTTTTCGGATTGATGACCAGGCTTCCAAAATGTCCTAAATAAAACCCTTCCCCAATCCGAGTTTCAGGATAAATCTGAAATCCGTATTTGATCTGATAATGTCTTAATACAATTCTCCAGAAAGTATTCAGAACGGGCTTCTTTTGATACTTCTGAGCCATTCTCAGTATATAAACAAAATGAAGATTGGGATTAATGCATTTTTTCCAGATCTGAAAAGTAGAAAGCCACTTTCCGTTCTCCCGGTAAAAGTCTTTTTGAATGATAGAATAATCGGCCATCGTAAATGTTTTATACTTCATCAATTATTTTCTGAAGGTGCTCCACAGATTTTTCCAGAACAAATGGAAGCTCGGTTTCCGAGATCTGTTTTTTGTATTCTTCAGTTGCATTTTTATTAGTAAGAAACTTTTTCATTCCTTCATATATTCCTTCCTCGGAATTCGGGGTAATATTTCCCAGCTTTCCATCCTGCAGAAGATCCCTTATCCCGGAAATATCCGTTGCAGAAATAGGTTTGTTGAGGATGAGAGCTTCAGCAATAATGGTAGGGAATCCTTCATGTCTTGAAGACATGATATAAAAGTCGGCCTTTTTCATGTAAGGGTATGGGTTGCTGCTGAAACCCAGCATTTTTGCAGTATCCTGAAGCCCCAGCGTATTGAGCTGATTCTGAATAGTATCAAAGTCATAACCATCACCAATAATTAAAAGCTGATGTTTCAGGCCTTCATCAATCAGTTTTTTATGAACGTTCAGCAGCCTGTCATAGCCCTTCTGGGGATAAACAGTTCCCACCGTTACAAAAGTGGGAAGGTCACTGGTGAAAGGATAATCGTTAACTTCAATATCGGCTTTTTTCAGGGTGTCATTCTTATCAATCGGATTGAAAATTTTTACTACTGATGCCTTTTCCGTTTCATTTTTAGCCAGCTTGTACATTTCGTCCTGCAGCTTATTAGAGATCACAAGGATTTTGTCAAACTTAAAAAACTGCCGGATAATTTCCGGCGTATATTCCTTTAAGTTGAAAATGTCATTCTGTACCCAGATGATCTTTTTCGAATCTTTCTGAGGGCTTGATAGTATTTCCTGATGCATCGCATGGATGGCAGCAATCTCTACATCATATTTTTTATTCTTTAAAACAAATTTATAAAGCAGGGAAGGGAACCAAAGAAACATTTTCTGATAAAGTACCCTGTAAGCTTTCACAGGAATATCCTGCGGCCTGTTGGTCGTTATCATTTCTCCCTTTGTCAGATAGTATAGTGTCACCCATGACGGAACCTCTTTAATGTATAATCCGGAATAAAGATTAAGTAAAAGGTCAACTTCATATTTATCAGCAGGAAGATTCTTTAAAAAGTTGATCAATACTTTCTCAGCACCACCATGACGTAATGAACCTATACGGATGAGGAGTTTTTTCTTTTTCAATTTGTTTTTTTCTTTTTTAAGATTTTGCAAGACTAAATTTATTTAATTTTTCTCGCTTTTTTATACTTGTGAGGAAGATTTTCTTTGATATAGGCGTCCAGTTTTTTTCTGTCTTTCTCCAGTTCACGGGGATATTCAGGGTTGTTTTTAAGAACAATATCACCATAATCTTCAATGGTGCATAAAAATTGCGCCGGGTTTCCTATAAAAACCGTATTGTCCGGCATAGACTGTGATAATACAGAATTGGCCCCTAAAATACAGTTGTTTCCAATCTGCACATCCTGCATAATCACACAATTGAGCCCGATAGTACAGTTATTTCCGATTTTTATTCTTCCCAGAATTCTGGCATCTTCATATCCGGGAAGTTTTCTAAGCAGAGTAGTGGTGCCTCCGTGGTTCACAAACCTCACATCTCCTGCAATATTTACATTATCGCCAATTTCGATAAGGTAAGGTTCAGTACCGAAATACACTTTATCAGGCATATTGAAGTTTTTTCCTACTTTCATACCTCTGTATTTTGCCACTTCAAGGCTGGCTCTATTCAAAAAAGTATGATAGAGAGCGTCTATTTTTAATAGGATTCTGAATATAAAAATCATCACAAGTGTAAATTTGTTTTCGTTACTTTTGCAAAGAAAGAGAATTTATTAATATGATGAAAATTTCAAAAATAGAATATTATCTGCCTCAGCAGGTGTTAACTAATGAGGATCTTGAAAAACAGTTTCCCGAATGGAGCTCTGAACGTATTCAGGAGAAAGTAGGAATTTCCCAGCGCCATATCTCTTCTGAGAATGAAACCGTACTGGATATGGCTGTACAATCTTCGGAAAAAATTTTCGAAAGCTATGATAGAAATAACGTAGATTTTATTTTGTTCTGTACCCAGAGCCCTGAATACTTTCTGCCTACAACGGCCTGTATTTTGCAGGACAGACTGGGGCTTAGAAAAAATATCGGCGCGATAGATTTTAATCTTGGATGCTCAGGATTTGTTTATGGGCTGGCTTTTGCAAAAGGATTGATTTCTGCAGGCATTGCAAAGCGTATTCTTTTGGTGACTTCAGAAACGTATACCAAACATATTCATCCTGATGATAAAGGCAACCGAAGCATATTCGGAGATGCGTCCGCCTCTGCAATTATTGAAAGGGGGAACGGTAATGATTATCAGTTCTGCCTGGGAACAGATGGAAGCGGTGCAGAAAATCTTATCGTGAAGAAAGGAGCTTTCAAAAAAGATTTTGAACTGAATCCTGAGCATGAATTCAGTCCTGAAAATATTTACATGAATGGTCCTGAAATTTTTAATTTTACCATTGAAAATATTCCCGGGCTGGTAAGAGAAACGCTGGAGATTAACGGAATGACCATGGATGATATAGACCACTTTGTTTTTCATCAGGCCAATTCTTTTATGCTGAATTATTTAAGAAAGAAAACAAAAATACCGGCAGAAAAGTTTTATATTGATATGGAAAAAACGGGTAATACTGTTTCTGCTACCATTCCTATTGCCCTCAAAAATATGATGGATAAAGGAATGCTGAAAGAAGGAGATAAGGTTTTAATGGCAGGTTTCGGGGTAGGATATTCATGGGGAGCAACCATTATTGAAATTTAACAGAACAAACATTTAAAATTATAAAATATGAAGACATCCGTTTTTTTAGAAAAATTACAGGAAGAACTGGAAGAAGATGAAACATTAACAACTGAAACGAATTTAAAATCTTTGGAAAGCTACGACTCTATCAGCTTACTTTCTGTTATAGCATTTGTAGATGAAAATTTCAGCAAAAAAATCGATACCAAGCATTTTAAAGATGTCGAAACCGTTTCGGATCTGATGAATGTTATAGGAAAAGAAAATTTTGAAGATTAATGGATGCTTTCTCATTAAAAAATAAAATTATTCTCATTACAGGCGCTTCTTCCGGGATCGGGAGAAGCTGTTCTGTAGAATGCAGCAATAGTGGCGCTGATCTTATTCTTGTAGGAAGAAACCAGGAAGAACTGATGAAGACCGTTTCTATGCTGAATCCAGAAACAAAAGCAGAGGTTATTGCTGAAGATATTACCCAATCTGATAATCTTGAAGCGGTTATAGCAGATAAAGTATCAGCTCTGGGTAAGATATCGGGATTTATACACTGTGCCGGTATTGAAAAAACACTGCCGTTAAAAAAACACAATTCTCAGCTGTATCAGGACATATTTGCTGTTAATGTCATTGCCGGACTTGAAATTGCCAAAATTTTATCTTTAAAGAAATATAAAGATGAAACCTCCAGTTTTGTATTTATTTCTTCCGTTGCAGGAATGGTGGGAGAGGCTGGGAAAGCCGCTTATTCTGCCAGTAAAGGAGCCGTTATTTCCGGAGCCCGTTCGCTGGCAATGGAGCTTTCAAGAAGCAATATCCGTGTCAACAGCATAAGCCCTGCAATGGTGAATACGCCGATTTTAGAAAAGATGTTTGAAAATATCGGTGAAGAAGCTTCATCAGAAATCATAAAAAAGCATCCGCTGGGAATAGGTGAACCTAAAGATGTAGCGAATGCCTGTATTTTTTTATTATCTGATGCCTCAAAATGGGTCACGGGTACCAATCTTGTGATTGACGGAGGGTATTCTGCCCAATAACTTATTGTTTGCTCAGTGTTTCTATAATGTTTTCTACGCTGTCAAATATTTTCTTGTTATCAAACTGATTTTCAATAGTTTTAAGATTCTCTCTGATGTGGAGAACAAGGTCGGGATCGGTAAGGAACGTTTTCATGGCTGAATACATTTCATCTACCTCATAATTGATGAGATATCCTGTTTCACGGTCTTTGATCATAAGGCCTACATCTCCGGTATCAGTAGCAATAATAGGCTTTTGAAGGATCAGTGCTTCAGCTATGACGAGTGGCCATGCCTCAGATTCTGAGGACAGGATAAAATAATCTGCATTTTTAATGTAGGGATAAGGATTCATTCTGTTTCCCGTCAGGATAAAAGTTTCCTGAACATTATTGCGCTGGATCTGATCAGTCAGGTTCTTAAATTCCTCTCCGTTTCCTACCACTACAATATGATGATGAAGCCCTTCGTCAATAAGTTTTTTATGCGCATCTATCAGTTTATGATAACCTTTTCTGCTATGCAGACGTCCCACAGAAACAAATACCGGACTTTCAGGGAAATTATCTATTTTCTCTTCTGCTTTCTTTTTAATTTCCTCAATAGGAATGGCATTGATCACCACACTTTCAGCTGGATATTTCAGATCCGGATAAGACTGATGCATAATGTCTTTAATCTTCTGGGAACAGTAAATCATATGATCAAACTGTGGAAAATTCTTAAGGATGTCCGGAACTAAGGGTTTCATTCCCGGCACGTTGATCTCAGAATGGAACCATCCTATTTTTTTTGAATCTTTATTACTGGAATTGATTACAGATGAAAATGCACCGTAGGTAGGAGCAATTTCAATATCAAATTTTTGATTTCCTAAAATACGGTCAGAAATTGCATGATTTTTTAATGCTTTGGATAGCCTCAGTCTTCTTCGGATAAGCTGTAGTTTATGGAGAAGCGGGTTCTGTGAAAAACTTTCTTTGCCTTCTGTAAGATAAACTTTTTTGATATGCTTGGGAAACTCATCACGCAGCTCTCCCTGGTTGAGGTTAAGGCACACTGTGATATCAAATTTATCAGGATTAAGATTGTTGAGCATACTTAATATCACTTTTTCCACACCGCCCATTTCCATAGACCGATGCCTGAAAAGAACTTTTATTTTTCTGTTTTCTGACATTATCTGAAAATTTTTTGTAAAGTAATGGAGATTTTTTTCTTTATCCTATATAAAATTCCGTTTTGATATTCCAGAAGGGCAAAGATTTCCTTGTCGCTGGAATACTTCTCAGGAATTTTTTTTCCATTGATCATTTTAAGGTTTCTCCGCTTCATAGCTTTAAAAACTACCTGTGCAAAATAATCGTAGGATTTTTCTTTATTGTTATTTTGAGAAATTCCTCCATCATGGGTCCTGTAGAGATAATTTGTATCATTAATAAAATAAATATTACCCTGCTCATACATTTTCAGATACAAGTCCTGGTCTTCTGCAATTTTTAATTCCGGATTCATTTTTTCAGTTTGCTCATAAATATCTTTTCTGAACGTTACAAAATGGGCTATCTGAATAGGATAATTGAAAAAATATGGATTTCTGTTCTGTACCTGTTTTGAAGATTTGAACGGAGCAATAGGGTTAAGATTTTTGTCACAGATCATAAATCTGGAATAGGTAAGAACGGCATTCTTTTTTTGTTTAAAAAGATGGACTGCGGATTCAATGGCTGTGGGGAGAATGGCGTCATCCGGATCTACAAAGCCGCAGATTTCTCCGGTAGCAAGTTCAATAAGTTTACTTTTGGTAACCCCCACTCCTGAATTTTTTTCATTTTCAAAGAATTTAAATCTTTTGTCTCCCCGAATAATTGATTGTATTTCTTCTTTTTCCTGCTCTGTGGACGCATCATCCAGAATTACAGCTTCCCAATCCCGATACGTTTGCTTAAGTAAAGAATGGTAACAATCTTTGAATAAGGCCGCATTGTTATAATGAGCGATGAGTATGGAAAACTTCATTATTTAGAGAGCGTTGAAAATTAGATCCTGTTTGTTGATAACCTGAGTGTTGGCTGGGATATCTTTGTAAATAGTGCATCCGGCACCAATGATACAGTTGTCGCCTATAGTTACCCCTTTTAGTACGGTTACATTGCTTCCGAGCCAGCAATTGTTTCCTATTTTTATGGGGGCTTTTGAAAATTCAGAAGGATTTACTTTCATGACAGGGTAGGTCTCATACGCATGATTATGATCATAGAGTTTGACATTTTCGCCGAACAAAGTATTGTCGCCGATTGATATATGCTCTAAACAGTTTATAGAACAGAAATTGTTCATAAAAAAGTGGCTTCCTATTTCCAGGATAGCATTTTTATTGATCAGGATACAGGTATAATTCCTAAAGTCTGCAGCAGTGCCGATGCTTAGCTTCTGTAGATTATGATCTAAAATAAAGCGGTTTCCCACGCCTAATTTGAGATCTTCAAAAAATACATTAGGATGTTTTTTCAGCAGAAACAATTGTTTCTTCCTGTTTATTTTTTCAAAAAAGTCATAGAACATATACTGTCTTTTATCATTTGAGTTATACAAATATAACTCGTTTTTATATAAGTTAAAAGCTATATTTTCTGTATCTGTTTATAAAACATTCCCTTGCAGCAGTACTCCGGATTTTATTTAAGATTTATATGAGAAATAGCAATGGTACCGCAGTTATACTTCCATGTAAAAAATTGTCTATTGTTTTGATTATTTTTCTAAAGAACTTAGATGATAAGGTATTCTGTTTTTTAAAAATAAAATCAGGAAGTCTGGAAATCTGTTGAATATCTGTTTTATAAAATGTTTTAATTCCCCTTCTTGTAAGGGTATTGTACAATACCTTATGCCAGTTCCTGTAAAGTTTTTCCTTTTTACTTTTACTTTGAGAAACTCCCTGTGAATGAATTCTGTATAAGTAAAGACTTCTGTTAATAAAAGCCAGCTCCCCCTTGTCATAAAGTTTCAGGTAAAGATCCTGATCTACAGCAGAAGACAAGGTTTCGTCAATCATATCCCTATTGGTATATTTATCATTTTTAAAAGTAAAAAAATGGGCGATCTCAAAATTGATATTAAAAAAATATTGACTTCCGTTCCTTATTCTTCCGGAGTGGGGAAACAGCTTTTGGATAGCCAGATGATCATCACAAATATAAAATCTTGAATAAGTTCCTATGATATTCTGATCAGAATAGGGTTTTATACTTTTTTCAAGGGCATCGGGGGTAAGGGCATCGTCAGGGTCTAAGAAGCCGCATATCTCTCCGGTTGCCAGTTCTATGCATTTGTTCTTGGTATATCCTACCCCTCTGTTGGTTGCATTTTCATATAAAAAAAAACGATCATCGTTGCGGATAAGCTCCTGTAAGGCTTCTTTCTCATGTTTTTCTGAGCAGTCATCTACAATAATAACCTCCCAATCAGTGTATGTCTGTTGTATAATACTTTCATAACAATCTTTGAAGTAGACTGCATTGTTGAAATGAGCAACTAATATTGAAAATTTCATTTTGTGTAATTTAAATTGAGTAGAGTATTCTGATGTGGTAATGTTACTTCATCAATAACATTTTATCAAATAGCAATCCACTTCCGATAAGTTCAAAAGAATTTTTTCAGACATGTTCTAAATTTTTTCATTGTGTGTGTTATAAACATAGCAAAATTTCAGAGTTTGGATAGTTATTAAGAAGTTTATCTGTGGGCCCATAGAAGTTATGCTATAATATTGTGATAATGTGGAAGGCTTTATACAAGAATAAAAAAAAATCTTTATTTTTGCTTCAATAAAGACAACACGGTGAGTGAAATAACTAGAGTTCTCAAAACTTTTTTAGGGTATTTGAAAAGACCCGACCTTTATCCGGAATTGGGGCGGAAAATTATTAAAAATACAGTCAATAGGGGAAATGCTTTTAAAGGAAAAGATAAAACAAATTCCTGGGCTGCAGAAAAGTGCATTTCACAGAAGGATGCTGTTAACAAGCTTTTCGGAATTGATATAAAACCTTTCCGTAATGAATATCAGGAGCTTTTAGCCGATGCGGCGCAGAAAGAAAAAAATTGCCCGGTGAAAATGGGCGGTCCGGGAGCCCTCGAACTGATTTATTATGCCTGTGAATTTACCCATGCACAGAATGTAGTGGAAACAGGTGTTGCTTACGGGTGGTCTTCACTGGCGTCTCTTTTATCCCTAACAAAGAGAGGAGGAACCCTTTATAGTTCGGATATGCCTTATCTGGCTCAGGATGGAGATCAATATGTGGGATATGTAGTTCCTGAAAAGCTCAAAAGCAACTGGAAGTTGTTCCGTTTTGCAGATAAAGAGTCACTTCCCAAAATCTTTGCTGAAAATGCTGTATTTGATGTTCTTCACTATGATTCTGATAAAAGCTATAACGGAAGAATGTGGGCTTATAATGAGCTGTATATGCATTTAAAAAAAGGCGGGGTCTTTATCAGTGATGATATCGGTGATAATTCTGCCTATCAGGATTTTTGTGAAAAGAATCATATAGAAACAACAGTAGTAGAGTACGAGGGAAAATACATCGGAATTTTTATCAAGTAAACCGGACGGAAAATCTTTTGTTGGAAAATTGTATGAATTCTGGATCATGAATAGTTTAAATATACTAATAATACGGGCTGTTTAAACCGTTCCTATGAAAATACCTCAGATTACATTTACCCGGTTTATTGCGGCAATGGCTATTGTCATTTCCCATTTTAACAAAGATATGTTCCTCTACAATATAGATTACATTTCAAATGTTTTTCTGAAAGCTAATGTAGGAGTAAGTTATTTTTTTATACTCTCCGGGTTTATCATGGTTGTGGCCTATCATAAGAAAGAAAGGATAGACTGTTTTGATTATTATAAAAACAGGTTCGCAAGAATTTATCCTCTTTATGTACTGGGGCTTTTGCTTTATCTGGTTACACGGTATTCCAATTTCAGTTTTTATAAGATTTTTTTATACCTTTTTGGTCTTCAGAGCTGGATTCCGGGAAAAGCAATGATCCTGAATTTTCCGGGCTGGTCTATTTCTGTAGAATTTTTATTCTATCTGATTTTCCCTATCCTGTATAATTATTTCTATGCCAAAGGGAATAAAAGTATTTGGCTGATTACCGGCATGATCTGGATCATAACACAATTTTTTTCAGGACTTTATGCGGAATCATCTTATTATGAAGGACCCCACACGGAAAGTCATGAACTGCTTTACTATTTCCCTTTAATGCATATTAATGAGTTTTTGGCAGGAAATCTGGCAGGAATATTTTTTGTAAAAAATCATCAGAAGACCAATTATGATATACCTTTAGTACTCATTTTTATACTTATCATATTGTCACTTATTTTTATTCCTCTTTTCTACCACAATGGTTTAATGGCTGTATTGTTTATTCCCTTTATTGTTCTTATATCTAAAAATAACGGGGTGATCACCAGGCTGTTTTCCATGAAACCACTGGAATATCTGGGAGAAGCAAGCTATGCTGTTTATATTACCCATATTCCGGTTTTGTATATACTCAGGGAAGTCATACAATGGAGCGGTTATAGTATAAAGATAGACCAGGTATTCGGGATATATATCATTGTTTTAATCTGTACTTCCGTTTTGTTTTATCAGTGTATTGAAAAACCTTTGAGAGATTATCTGAAAAAGCTGCCAATAAAATAGAAATGCATTAATTACAGTAATACATACATAAACACAATTATGAATTTAAAACTACCACTGACAGTATTTTCCGGACTACCAGAAACAGGTGTATTTTTCTAAAAATCTCAGAGGTTTATATAAGGAAAAGAAATGTATATTTATTTCCGGAAGATATCCACGTATATTATATATAATGTAATCAACTGTTTAAACTGATTGAAATGAAAAATGTTCCCCAACAATATAAAACAGATAGAGGCTTCATGCTTCAAGGAAGATGTGCCAAAAAATGTCAGTATATCATAACTTTTAAAAACACGTTATGTTATTCAATTCAATAGGATTTCTTATTTTTTTACCTGTAGTATTCTGTTTATACTGGTTTGTTTTTAATAAGAAATATCAGAATCAGAATAGGCTCCTGCTGTTGGCAAGCTTCTATTTTTATGCATGCTGGGATTGGAGGTTCCTGTTTTTACTGATGTTTTCTATTGGTCTGGATTACCTTTCCGGAATAAAGATTGAAAATAGCAGGAATAACCGTGAAGCAAAATTCTGGCTCACTGTAAGCATTGTGATCAACCTCGGATTCTTAGGTTTTTTTAAATACTATAATTTTTTTGTTGAAAGCTTTGCCGATCTCCTGGGCGGCATGGGATTCAAGGTGAATATCTGGCTGCTGAATGTGGTTTTGCCGGTCGGAATATCATTTTATACTTTCCACGGGCTCTCCTATGTAATTGATGTTTATAAAAAAAGAATTCGTGCTGAACGCAGTTTTATTGACTATGCGGTTTTTGTAAGTTATTTTCCTTTGCTGGTGGCCGGGCCTATAGAAAGGGCAACCCATCTTTTACCCCAGATTCAGAAAAAAAGAACATTCAGCTATGAGCAGGCTGCAGACGGGATGCGCCAGATTCTTTGGGGATTCTTCAAAAAAATGGTTATTGCAGATAATTGTGCCCCTTTGGTGAATGAAATTTTTAATAATTATCAAACAGAAAGTCCTGCCAATCTTGTGATCGGAGCATTACTATTTGCTTTTCAGATTTACGGTGATTTTTCAGGATATTCTGATATTGCGCTGGGAGTATCGAGGCTTTTTGGGGTTGAACTGCTCAAGAACTTCGCATTTCCTTATTTTTCAAGAGATATAGCAGAATTCTGGAGAAGATGGCATATTTCACTTTCTTCCTGGTTCCGGGATTATCTTTATATTCCTTTAGGGGGGAGTAAAGGTGGTCTGGCCATGAAAATAAGAAATACATTTATCATTTTTCTTGTATCAGGATTCTGGCACGGTGCAAACTGGACGTTTATAATCTGGGGCGGGCTTAATGCTTTATTTTTTATGCCCCTGCTGATCATGGAGAAAAACAGAACGAATATAGAGGTAGCAGCACAGGGAAAATGGTTTCCGTCTCTTAAGGAAATTCTGCAGATACTGATTACCTTCTTTGCTACCTGTATAGCCTGGATTTTTTTCAGGTCGGAATCTGTCTCTCAGGCATGGGCCTACCTCAGGCGTATCTGCAGCTGGGAGCTGTTCTCCTTTCCAGCCCATATACCGGTAAAAGCGTTTGCATTGGCTGGCTGTATGCTGATCATTGAATGGATTAACCGGGAGCAGTTTCACGGGCTGCAGATCAGAAGATTCAATCCATGGGTACGCCGTACCGTTTATGGAATCATCATTTATATCATTCTCCGTTATGCCAACTTTGGCAATAACGAGTTCATTTATTTTCAATTTTAGCATGAAAAAGTTTCTAATAAAAGTAGCACCTTATTTTCTGGCTGTAACAACGATATTGGCTGTATTGGGAAGCTATGCAGATGGGAATACGGATGATAATTATATGCATTTTGCTGTTGAAAAGCCGCAGAATATTATTTTAGGAGATTCAAGGGGATCTCAGGGAGTGATCCCTGGGATTCTTAAAGATAAACTGTCCAGAAAATTTGATAATTTCTCTCTGAATGTAGTAGAATCTCCCTATGGGCAGATCTATTTAAAGGCTTTAAAAAGGAAATTGGATCCGGAAACCAAAAAAGGTATTTTTATTGTAACGGCTGACCCCTGGGCACTTTCTCTGAATAAAAGTGTTAAAAAGGCTCAGGATTTTCCCGAAGAACGCTCGCCGCTCAATGATATGCATGTATATGACAGATCTCCGAATTATGAATATCTTTTAAAACATTATACCCGAAGCTGGTTTAAAATTTATACGGAAAGAGCTGCCATAGGAAAGTCCAATTCATTTCTTCACGAGGATGGCTGGATGGAAATTAATGTTAATATGCATAAAGATTCCGTGGCGATAAGAACTAAGAAAAAAGTAGCTTTTTATGAAGGTCTGGCCCAGCAGGCTGACCTGTCTCAGGAACGTCTCCGGGCATTGGAGGAAATAATCAATTACCTGAGGACAAAAGGAACTGTTTATCTGGTACGGATTCCCGGCTCTGAAAAGATTATGATGATTGAAAACAAAAAGTTTCCTCATTTCAGCAGCTTACTGCATAATATTTCCCGTAAACAGAATATAAAATTTCTGGATTTCTCGCAAAAGTATAACGATTACCTGTATACGGACGGAAACCACCTGTATAAGGAATCCGGTAAAAAATTAACTTCCTGTATTGCGGACTCCATTAAGGCCGGTAAATAAACAGATTAAATATAAATATAAATTTAAATGTTATTTGTTATCTCATTCTTAGAGATCATAATCACTTTATTTTTTTACCTGTAGTTTAGGCTAAAATAATTCTTTTCTGAAGTTGATATTATAAATCCCCTTGCGTATACTGGCATAATCTGATACCAGGTAGGTAATAATCATTTTCCATTTTTTCAGGAATGAGGCGTTCGCAATCTGGAAACTTCGGTACATTCTTTTAATATGCAGTTTTATATGGTCAGGCATTGTTGCTTCGGTGGTTGCCCAGTCATCTACTTCTTTCCATAAAAGGACACGTGAAGTGGCCGGCTTTATTTTTTTAGAATCAATCTGCGTTATCCTGTTATTTTCATGTACGCCCCTCATTGCAACTGCCTTATCTAAGATCCCCGGAAAAAGATCCAGATAAAAGGAAAGACGAAATAAAAATTCCGTATCCTGATGGAGTCTCAGACTTGATTTAAATAATGTTTTTACTTTATTTACCAAAGCGCTTTTGCGAATTGTCAGTGCATCAATACTAAATAAACCAAAGGAGCCAAGCATATAAAGCTGGCCGGGAAAAACATCCTTAGGATTACATCTTTGATATACAGTAGTAAGTTTGTCTTTAAATAGCGGATAATATTGTTCCTTTGCCTTTTCAGAATAGTAATGCACACCAAGCGCTCCATAAATACCTTCTACTTCGGGGTTTTTAAACAGTTCTCTTTCAGCATCAAATCTGTTTGGAAGGTAATAATCATCCGCATCCAGAAAGGCAATAAAATCACCGGTAGACTTTTCTATTCCAAGATTTCTGGTTGGTCCTGCGCCATGGTTGCCTTTATCAGGGTGTTGGTAAACATGAACTTTGCTGTATTTTTGTGCAAGCTGATGACAAACCTGCAAGGCATTGTCAGGAGATTGATCTTCTATCAGAATAACTTCATGCACTTCATTAAACTGAAGCGCAGATTCTACTGCCTGGGAGACATATTTTTCTGCATTATAAACAGGAATGATTACTGATATTTTCATTTTCTTAACTATTTATTGCGAAATAATCTAATGTGATGCTTTGGATTTTAATCCATGGTCATTGGTGTTTCTATAAATTATGTGGCTAAACTAAAGCTGTAAAGTTCTCATTGAGTTAATGATTTCATTTGTCCGGGTGGTTATCTCATTAACGAATACCTGAAATTGATATTATATAATCCGGATCTTATACTTTTATAATCAGTAAACAGGTATTTTATAATCATGCTCCACTTCTTCAATAAAGGAGCTTTGGCAATTTCAAAACTTCTGCGCATTCTTTTAATATGAATTTTAATTTCATCCGCAATATGCTGCTCCGTAAGGGCCCATTGTTCAACCTCTTTCCAGAGTAGGGCACGTGAAACCGAAGGATCTATGATATGAGCATCCACTTTTGTGATACGGTTGTCTTCATGTACCCCTCTCATCGCAACAGCCTGGTCTATAATTCCGGGATAAAGATCAATATAGTAAGACAGCCGGATCAGAAATTCTGTGTCTTCATGAAGTTTCAGATGGGGCTTGAATAATGGCTTGATTTTATGTAAAGCCAGTCTTCGTATAGTTAAAGTATCAATACTAAACAGCCCAAAACTTCCCAACATATGAATTTGACCCAAAAAGACCTCTTTAGGAGGATGTTTTTTGTAAACAGTACTGAGCCTGTCCTGAAATAACTTATAATATTGTTCTTTTGCAGCATCTGAGTAATAATCAACACCCAGTGCCCCATATACACCACCTACCTCAGGATTTTTAAAAAGTTCTTTTTCTGCATCAAATCTATTGGAAAGGAAATAGTCATCAGCATCAAGAAAGGCAATAAAATCGCCGGTTGATTTTTCTATGCCAAGGTTCCTGCTGGGACTTGCACCATGGTTCTTTTTATCCGGATGCTGAAAACATTTTACCCTGTCATATTTTTCAGCAAGCTTCTGGCACACCTGCAATGCGTTATCCGGAGATTGATCCTCCACCAGAATAACTTCAAGTACCTCATCAAACTGAAGCGCAGATTCCACCGCCTGTGAAACATATCTTTCCGCATTATAAACAGGAATAATTACTGATATTTTCATTTTCATTTCATCTTTTTCAATCAATTGAAGAATTATATTGTGTTTCTTTAGTACCTTTTAAGTACCGAAATTAAGCTTTTAATTTTATTTTTAAGTATTCAGTGATCTTTTTTTCTACAAAATGATGCAGGAAAGCAGCCAGTGCAATTACTATAGCTATCCTAAACATAAAGTAGGGAATATTAAAGTATCCTTCCACTTTAAATCTTCTGAAAAATATCTCTACAAAAGGATGAGAGAGGTACATAGAATAAGAAATATCACCCAGAAATACAAAAAAACGATTTCCTTTAAGGTGAAAAGTGACATCAAAAAGTAAAAAAGAAAATACAAATAAAGAAACCACCACTAAGGTTATTAACATATCCGTTATAATAATAAGGCCCAATAAATAAGCAATGAACGATATGATCCCTATCGTACAAATAATAATAGCCCAAAGTTTACTGATGTGGATCTTGCTTAATAGAATGGCAAATGATACTCCGGTTACAAAATAAAGGTTCAGAGGGCTGGTGATCATCTGGTAATAGGCTGTGTCAAACGGAAACAGCACTCCTATAAAATAGGTAACTATAAAAAAAAGAATGATAAAAATATATCTCTTGGCATAAAATAAAAGGGAAATCCCGAATATCAGATAAAAAAACATTTCGCAATTGAGAGACCACCCCAGATAAAGTACCGGGAAAATGTCCTTCTGTGGAAGAAATAATATAGAATGAATAAGCCTTTCTAAACCCTCTCCATGAAAATAGGACATGAGATTTCTGCCTATGACCATCCATGCCAGTGTAAGCAAAAAGTATAAAGGAACAATCCTGATAATTCTTCTTTTATAAAATAAAGTTATTTCTTTGAAAATATCTTCTCTGAAATTCTTGCTCAGTGTTGTAAAAGCCATAATAAACCCACTGATCACAAAAAATATGCTAACCCCTATGCTTCCTCTTTTAAATAGAATGTCTCCAAGAGCAAAATTCTGAAAATTGATGTATTCGGAGAAATGGAAGCAACATACCAGCAATGCGGAAATTCCCCTTAATATTTGCAGATTATTAAGCTTCATGATGGGTAAAAATAAATCGGTATTTTGTTTTCAATATATTCGGGTTTTTAAGGATAGCTGCCAATACACTTAAGGATTTTGAAAATCCTTTCTTCAGAGACAATTCAAATGCTTTTTTCTGGAGGGAAATATGTCTGGAAGCACTTGTTTCTAACGGCAGGGACTGTGACCATTCGTATAAAGAGTTCCAAAAAAGATATTGCCTCCGCTTATATTCCGGAGAATATCTTTTAATCTTGGTAATTCTGTTATCATCATGAATTCCCCTCATGGCTACAGGCTGATCCAGTATTCCTGATTTTAGGTAGCAGTGGTAGGCGAGCTTAAAGATAAAATCAGAATCCTGATGCAGACGGAGAGCCGGATTGAAGCGCAGATGATGTGTATCCAGAGAAGATTTCCTTACCGTTAATGCATCCAGCGTGAAAAATGATCCGAAAAATTTAGAAGTAAGACCAAGTAACCCCTGGAAAACTTCTTCCCCTTCTGCGGGATAGTTAACGGTCAGTAAATCATTGTTTTGATGGTGAGCATGGAGCTCCTGTTTTCCTTTTTCCGTAAGATATTCAGTACCGATTGCATTAAATACACCTTCGATCTTTGGATCTTTAAAAAGTTCCTTTTCCCCGTCGAATCTGTTGGGAAGAAAATAATCGTCAGCGTCAAGGAAAGCAATAAAATCACCTGTTGCGTTTTCAATGCCAAGATTCCTGCTGGCACCGGCACCATGGTTTCCTTTGTCCGGGTGTTGAAAAAGCTGTATTCTTGTATGTTTTTCTGTTAATTCTCTGCATATTTCAAGTGCATTGTCCGGTGACTGGTCTTCAATCAGGAGTACCTCACAGACTTCGGAAAACTGCAGGGCAGATTCCACGGCCTTGGTTATATAGAGTTCTGCATTGTAAACAGGTATAATAACCGATATCTTCATTTTCATCTGGAATAGTAGGTGAAACGGTATCTTGTTTTTAGTATTTCAGGGTTTTTGATGAACTCCAGCAAAATACCAAAATATTTTACAATTCCTTTTTTCGATGCGAGATCAAAGGATTTATACATCAGATAGATTCTTTTTTTCTCCTCAGCAGAGATTTGGTTATATTCTGCCCACTGATGCAGGGACTTCCACAGAAGTATCTGCCTTTGGTTGTATTCCGGGGTATATCTGGTAATTTTGGTTATCCTGTTATTATCATGTACTCCTCTCATGGCTACTGCCTGATCAATAATACCTGTTTTCAGGTGGCAATGGTAAGCCAGCCTGATAATAAAATCTGAGTCCTGATGCACACGAAGAGCTGCATTGAATCTTAATTGAGGAGAATCTAATGAAGACTTTCTTATGGTTAATGCATTCAGCGTAAAAAATGTGCCGAATTTTTCAGGAGTAAGGCCCAGAAGTCCACGGAAAACTTCTTTTCCTTCAGCAGGATAATTGACAGTGGTGAGAGTAAGTTCTTTAAACTTAGCCTCAAATTCCCGTTTTCCTTTTTCAGTAAGATATTCGGTACCGATTGCATTAAATACACCTTCTATTTTAGGGTCCTTAAATCGTTCTCTTTCCGCATCAAATCTGTTGGGAAGATAATAATCATCTGCATCAAGAAATGCAATAAAGGAGCCCGTTGCCTTTTCAATGCCAAGGTTTCTTGAAGCTCCGGCACCATGATTTCCTTTATCGGCATGTTGGAATAACCTTACCTTGGGAATTTCATCCGCCAGCTGTCTGCAGATTTCCAGTGAATGGTCGGTAGATTGATCTTCAACTAAAATGACTTCTTTTACTTCTTCAAACTGTACTGCAGATCTTACTGATTTTTCCAGAAATTCAGCAGCGTTATAAACCGGTGTTATGACAGAGATATCAAGCATTATAATATAGAATTGTTATGATCTGCCCAAAGTGCAAGCTGTAAGAGATTCCAATGTCTTTCATCTTTGTTCAGAAATGTTTGGGTGGCTTTAAAATCAATAAAATTGAAAACTTTATGGTCAGGATTTTTCAGAAGATCATTGGAGAAGTTCATGAGGTTTTCTTCTTCAAACCAGTTTTTTACACCCAGCCCGAATCCCTGTTTATGGCGCTTCCTGATGGTCTCCGTCCAGTAAGATCCCATTGCTTCCCGGAGAATGATTTTATCATTGTTATTATCTAATTTCAGCTGATCGGGCAGCTGGATACAGAATTCTGCAAAGTCAAGATCAAGAAAAGGTGTTCGTACTTCCAGAGAATTGGCCATTGCCATTCTATCCGATTTTACCATCATATTGGCCGGAACATAATTTTCGAGATCCACTCTCATGATGTCATTGAGGGAATCGGTATCCGGAGTAAAGCTATAGGTTTGTACATATTGTGAAGGAACCCCCAGGCGAATGCGTTCAGTTTCGTTAAAATTATTTCTTACCGCATTCAGGTGAAAATCCATAATGGAAGAATACTGGATATTCTTCCGGGTAATGAAAGAAGTTGTTCTTAATTTCTGATAGAGTTTTAAGCCAAATTGAGCCACAATATTTTTATAGCTGAAATGCTGCTTCATTTTATTTTCAACTGTATAAAAATGATAACCGCCAAACAGCTCATCTCCGACATCTCCTGATAATACTACTGTCAGATTTTTTCTGGCTGCTTTACAGATTTCATAATGGGGAATAAATGAAGCATCTGCAAAAGGTTCATCGAAAAAAGGAGTGATCTTTAAAAGCGAAGTGACCAGGTCTTCTTTTTTTTCGTGAACTTCAATATGGTTGGTTTTGTACTTGTCGGCAATTTCTCTGGCATATTTCAGTTCATTGTTTTTATGATCATATCCGAAACTGATGGTGGTCTGATGTGGTAAAAACTCATCTACGAGAGCCACAACAGATGAAGAATCCAGCCCGCCGCTTAGAAAACTCCCAACTTCCACATCGGCAATAAGCTGTTTTTTAACCGCATTTTTCAGAAGATATAAAAACTCTTCTTTAGCATCTGACAGGCTGATTGTCCTGTTTTTTGCGGGAAGGCTGTAGTATCGTGATACGGTAATTTTTCCATCTCTCCAGATCAGCTGGTGAGCCGGGGGAAGGGTATATATATTACTATAAATGCTTTGCTGGCTGCTTACATATCCGTACTGAAGATAGTGGGAGAGAGCTTCCTGGCTTACTTCAGGCTTAATAAGTCCGGAAGCAAGAATGGCTTTGATCTCTGAGGCGAAAATAAATTCATTGTTTTTTCCGACAGCGTAATAGAAAGGCTTTTCTCCGAAACGGTCTCTTGCACAGAAGAGCTGCTGTTTCTGGTCGTCCCATATTGCAAAGGCGAACATTCCCGGAAGATCATAGATGAGGTTTTCCTGTTTTCTCTGATACATGGCGAGAATGACTTCTGTATCTGATTCCCCATGGTAAGGGTATTCGGCATATTGTCTTTTGATATCCTGATATCCGTAGATTTCGCCGTTTAAGACGATGCATTCATTTTTAGTATTGGAAAACATGGGTTGTTTTCCATTGTCAGAAAGATCGATAATGGAAAGTCTGCGGTGTCCCAGTGCAGCGTTTTCATAGAACTCATAATGTGAAGAGTCCGGTCCCCGATGGATCAGGGCATCTGTCATATTCAGGATTTCCTGCTGATAATTTCTGGCATTATTGCTTATAATTCCTGCTATTCCACACATATTGTTTTATTTTTCATCATTAATATTCTATTTTGTACAGCTAATTTACGACAGATTAAGAAAAGTAGGGCCTGTCTTAATCAGTTGATTTCGCAAATTGCTTAGTATCTCTCCGTCGGAGGAGATTTTTTTATACTTCGCAGTCAGTTGCTTATACTTGTTTATATTACCGGTCACTATATTTTTGAACATGCTTTGTTTCAAGGCTTTTTTCTCCTGTTGAAGAGCGTTCGGTAAAGCTGGATTCAGAATATTGATCTCAATCCTGACATTTTCGTATTTTGTGTAATCTATTTTGTAGAGTGACTGAACACCATCATGTACTACCTTACTGCCGGGAACAAGCAGTATTTTTTTATGGTGAAAATGGATACGGTTGACATATTCATTATCTTCTCCATAATGGAAGAAATAAGGGTTGAATCCTCCAATGGTTTCAATGGTTTTTTTCGGGAGCAGCCAATGGGCCGCATTTACAAAATCAATTTCGTAGTAGGGTTTGAGTGATTGAAAATAAAGGTCAGAGATCATTCTGGTTTTTTCATAACCCTTAGCAATATACTGGTCGAGGAAAATGTCGAGGTGCTTTTCTGAACCGTCAATATGCATTGGGCTTATAATCCCGATTTCATCTTGGTACGGATGATTCTGGTAAACCTCCAGCATTTTAGCAAAACTGTCCGGATATATCCATGCATCCTGATTCATCAGATAAAAGAATTGAGCTCCATCCTGATAGGCCTTTTCGATTCCTATATTATTTGCTTTTCCGAAACCTAAGTTTTTCGGTAACTGAGTGAAGTGCACTTCCGGGAAATTATTTTGTATGTATTCCTGGGTACCGTCTGTGGAGCCATTATCTATGACTATACATTTTACAGGAACCGACGAGTTTCTTAAGCTGGTAAAACATCTGTCAACCCATTTCATAGCATTGTAGGTAACAATAATAATATGTATGACGGTCATATCAAATATACTTTTGGGTTAAAGTTTCCAGGTAATTTTCAGGATTGATGCCAGAAAAAAAGTTACCGATTTCTTCACCGAAATCCACCTTATAAAAATCACCTTCATTTACTTCAGAGTAACAGGCCTTTTGATTTGTTCTTTTTTCAATAGCATGAACAATTTCCTTTAAATCATAGTAGTATGGAAAGGCCAGGTTAATGATCTTATTAGAGCCTTCAAGACAATTGGCTTCCATGAAGCAGCAAATATCATCAATGTCCAAAAGAAGTCTTCTGGCTTTGGTGTGAAGGGCAAATGCACGGCTGGAAGTAATCTGGGTTTTCAGAAAATTAAAAAGTGTATTGGGATTTCCTCCCTTTCCTACAATATTTCCTATTCTTAAGATCAGGTAATTTTCTGAGTAGGTTTTTATATAATTTTCAATTTCTTTTTTATGAATAACATAAGGACTTTTCTGTTTGGATTGATCAAGAATGCTTAAGGTAGAAAAATAAATAAGTTTTTTCTCCTTATTCTCACTATGTATCCTCTTTAAAAGAGAAAATTCCCTTTCAAATTCCGATGGGCGGGTTTCCAATGAATTGGAAACTCCAGATGCAAAAAAGAGTATATTCTCTCTATCATAAGATTTTACAGCTTTTGCTATAATACCATTGCCAATAATCATGCGCTAGTTATTTTCATTAGATGTGTAAGTGGGTAGGGAACAATATTTCATATTGTGTGATGTGTTGGTTATTTCAGATAATCAAATATATGAAAATAGTATTTCATTTTAATTGAAGTTATCCAGCGTTCCAAAAACGGCAGATTTTTTAGGTATTCTTCATACCGCTGCATGCAATAGGTTTTGTATCCGTTTTCCAGCTCGGGATTAAGCTGGAGGGCAGTGATTGTTTTTTTAACAAAAGGAAACCTTTTGAAAGTGGTGAAAAGGGATTCCCTGGATATAGTCTCTTTTTCGGAAAGACTGAATTGAGAGAATGCTTTATATCCGATGTTCTGTTGAGGATGTATTCTGTACTCACCCAGAATGCTTTTTTCTACCCATACTGTATCTTTGTCAGCGGCAAGTAATAGCAATTCATAATCATGGATAATCACAGGGTTGATTTTCTTTAAAGGGAGATGCTTTTTAAGGAATGTATTTCGTACAGCCATACTCATACCGGGGAATATGTTTCCCTGAAATAAAATCCGTTTTATAATATTACGGGTATCTGTAAATTGATCAGGATTCACAGATTCTATATCCCAATAGGTGATTTTCTTAGTGTTGCTGATTGTTTCTCCGAATAAATCAATATTATGAGCTACAATATTTACTGCTGGATTTTTTTCAAAAATATTGGTTATAACTTCTGCTTTGTTTGTAAGCCATCTGTCATCCTGATCACAGAGAAATACAAGATCTCCGGAACATAGGCTCATTGCTTTTTCAAAATTGGCGATATATCCCAGGTTTTCAGGGTTTTCGTATATTTTTATGATATCTGGGAATTGTGCCGCATATCCGGAAAGAATATTTAAAGTGCCGTCTGTGGAACCATCATCACATATTATAATCTCAGACACCGCTTTTTTCTGTCGGAGAATACTTTCCAGCTGTTCGGCAATATAATGTTCACCGTTATAAGTGCAGAGGGCTACAGATGAGGTCATTGTGTTTAGTGTTTCAATTTTTTTTCTGAAAAAGTTTATAATAATACTTTTTGAACGCCAGGTAGCAGGAGATCACTTTGCCCCCTGTTATTTTATTGAATTCAGATTTTAATTGTATCAGTTGGGTTGTATAGACATTGATCATATGATATGACAGTTTATCGTGAAGCTCTTCACCATATAATTTTTTTAATACAGGGAGGATCTGAACTCTTCTCAAAAGAATATTATTATAATCAGAAGATAAGCTTTGTGTATTATTTTCCTTCCGGTAATGAGCAAGAGGTTCATCAACAAGCATAGCCTTAGGATGATCTTTCATAATATATATCCACATCAGCCAATCTTCGTTATGCTGTAAAGTAAGATCAAAACGAAATCCTTCCAGAAGTCTTTTGGAAATAAGAGCACAATGTATAGGTATGGTAAATTTTAAATTCCATCCAAAAACGATACTGTCAAATGTTAGATAGTCTTTCTTAATTTTATTATAGCCGGGTAAATGCTGGCCATTTCTGTAAATTGTAAATTGGCTTACTATCAATTCATATTCTGTACTTTCTGAAAGGCTTTTGGAAAATTTTTCAGAATCCAGAGTATCATCTGAATCTAAAAACTGGATATAATCTCCGCTGGCTTTTTCAAGACCTGCGTTTCTGGCAGAAGAAATACCTCCGTTCTCTTTATCAATATAAATAAACCGACGGTCCTTTTTTACCCATTTTTCTGCTATATCTGCGGTATGATCTGTGGATCCGTCATTCACTATAATGCATTCCCAATCTGTGAAAGACTGATTCAGTAAGGACTGTAAACATTCATCAAGATAATTTTCTTGATTATAGCACGGCACTATGATGGAAACTTTAGATGACATTTTTTTTGATGTAATATATTTTTTTGAGGGCTTTTAAAAAAGCTTTAATTCTAAAATGTTTAAGATAAAAGAAAATAACGGAATAATGAGCATTATATCTTCTGTAGTGACTGGAATTTAAATATTCTTCTACTACTCCGGAGATAAATTCATAACTGAATAATGAAGAATATTTAGTTACCAGAGTTTCTTTTAATTCAAAACCGGCCTTTTGCTTTTGATCATCTAAATGATCTGATCCGGAAATGCTGGATCCCGAAATTCGTACTTTAACTTTGGTATTTTTGTTATAAAGAATATTATTTTTGTCAGCAAACAAAAGTATTGCTAAATCATCACTTCCCCAAGCTAGTGTTATTTTTTCAAATTTAATTTCTTTGTAGATATCCAGTTTAAAAATATTTTCAGAAAGACTGCTTTGTATTTCATGATTATATTTTTTGATAAAGAATTCTGAAGGTTTTAATTCTGAAAAATTATAATCGAAATTTTCTATTACGTTATTTTCTTCATCAATCCACTGGTGTGCAAATTTTATGACTGAAATTTCCTTTGTTTCTGCCAAAGGTAAGTTTTGATAAAATACTTCTACCAAATTTTCAGAAATCATATCGTCATCGCCTAATATCTGAAACCATTCTTCTTGAACATTTTCCAATACTCGTTCCCATTGAAGGGCTAAGTTTTTGCCTCCAACATTTTGCTTATAATTAAAATATGCATATTCATCTGGGCCAAAATATTTCTGAATGATGGGTAAAGGATCGGTAGGACTCGCATCATTTCCTATATATAAAGTGAAGTTCTTGTTGCTTTGTGATGCAACAGATCTTATAGTTTCCTCAAAAAAATCGATCTTATAATAAGGAATAACTATAGCAAGCTTATTTTTATAATTCTGGGATGTCATTTTACCCAATTTTTATACGTTAACATTTTCTTTTCGATAAGATGCCACGAAGCATATGCAAAAATATAGGAGATAATAATGCTTGCTATCATAAGCTTGATAGTTCCCAGTCCCCAATAATACATTAGTATCTGCTGTATTAAAAATGCATAAATGTAAACTCCATAGGAAATGTCTCCTATTTTTGAGCCTATACTGCTGATATATCGGTTTTTGTTAACGCCGATAAATAAGATTAATAACGGTAAAATAACAGGGCTTACATACTTGTAAAATACAAAATATAAAGATGCTATCAATGTTAAAAAAAGCAAACATCGTACCCAAAATAAATTGATTTTTTCAAAATTAATGAGCTTTAATAAACTTCCTGCCATGAAATATGTGCAAAGCTTATAAAACTCATTAGGCTGCAAAAATAGTTTTTGCATTGTATTTTCTAAAAAATGACTTTCAGTAATGGTTAAATAATATGATATGAGAAAAATAGCACCAACTATAATGATGAGGTACTTATGTTTACGAACCGGGAATAAAAATAATAAAGCAATATACATGGTAAACTCATAGGATAAAGACCAGAGACTTCCGTTAATTGCTTTTGGATATGGATTATTTTCAAAAACACCTTTTACTTCATATTGAATTTTATATAAAGAGAGTGCATTAGGGAAATAGCTCCAATATGTTTTTTCCTGAAAAATATTGTCACCCTGGTATAGAATAGGCAAGAAAAGCATTGTAAGTAATAAAAGCAGGATATAAGCAGGATAAAGTCTTAACATACGTTTCCACATATACTCCTGTGGACTTTTACTCCGCTCAAGACTTGTCATGATAAGATAACCGCTCAAGATAAAAAAACAGTCTACAGATAATGAACCCAGACTAAGCTGTTCCTTTGTTAATATGCCAATTATTTCGGGCTTACCTGTAAGGGGATAAGAATGTGATACTATTACCAAACTGGCGAAAAGCAGACGAAGAAAATCAAAATTATTACTGCGGTTAATATTTGTGGTGGAATTCATTGTCTCTGGGTAAAATACTTTATTAATTCTCTTTTCCTGATGTATATTATATTAGCATTTCTGATTTTTGACATCTGATATACCATATACTTTCCGCGTAAAGATAGTTTTTCTGTGAAGCTGTAATGCATGAATCTTTTCTTATCGATAGTTACAAGAATTTTTTCATTTTCGCTATCATAAAACTTATCAGGGGAAGACTTCCAGAATGAATGATTCTTTTGGCTGATTATGTTATAAAGTTTTTCTATACTGGATTTCCAGACCTCAATGCTGAAGTTACTTAAGACATATTCATATTGTTTTTGCGCTGTTTCTTCCCTGTATTTTTTATCACGGATCATGCGCTTGATATTGTTGTGCCATTCTTCTGCATTTTTTGGATAGAGAGTTCCGTGATCTTTATTTTCGCTAAAAAGTTTAAATAAAGGTAACGGATTATAGTGAAGTACAAAAGGAATTTTACATAAAGCGGGCTGCAAAAGGGCTGTAAATGATGGCAATGGAAAGCCTTCTACATAAATATCGGTGATGCTTTCAATATCACTCAGCTCAGATGTAGAAACAATACCATGCAAAACAATTCTGTCATGCTGGTACTCCTTTGCATAGACTGAATCCGGGCTTATCCCAACGATATTAAAAATTACCTCCGGATTTTCCTCTACAATCCGATAGGCCTCCCTAAGGAAATTATACTGTTCATTTGGATTGTATTTATAGGAAGTTCCTGTACTTAAAAGTTTAATGTTTTTTGTTTCTGTATCCTTTTTTTCATGTACGTCACATGAGTTTTCTACAGGAATAGGCAGGAAAAACTGTCTTTCCAGCGGAATTCCTCTTCTTTCCACATCAAAAGATATACTGGATTCCCTGATTTGAAGAACCATATCAGCAATTGATGTTCCCAGCCAAAAAACGTGGTCAGCATGATTGATCAAACAAACAGGCGTTGTAATGTCTTTTTGGGATAAAACAATATGGGCGACGGCTTCATCGGGATGGATATGAAGTAATATAGCATCATATTCATTTAAAGCCTGCTGATTTAAGAGTTTTACCGATTCTATTTTTGATGACGATAGTACGCTGATATGCTTTACATCATTTTTGTTTTGCAGATAAAAATTACTAACCTCCAGTAGCTCTTCTAGAGAAAGCCGGGTGCTTAGGATGGTATGCTTTTTAGCAGGATCATTCTTTATCCAATTGTAAAGCAGTTTTGAGTGACCTCCTGAAGTATAAACCTCAGAGCAGATATGCAGAATTTTATTGGATTTGCTTTGCTGCCTGTGTTGTAAAGAAGGTGATAAAATCTTTTGTTGGATATTGTATAAAAGTATTTCCAGGGGTTTGCTTTTATAGTATCCCGAAAAATTAAACCAGCCAAAAGAAGCTATCTTTTCAATATAATTTATGCAGTCTTCATATAGCTTTTCTTCAAATAATTTTTGTGCAATCTGAATACATGATTCAAAATACTGTCTATTTGAATATAGTAATTTTTCTCTGTTAGAAAGTGTATCTGTCTGCATTAAAGTAGTGTTGGAACTTAGATATATTGATCTTAAAACTGATTTAAACAATTAATAATCATGTTTATCTCTTCTTCATTCATTACAGGACTTATAGGAAGGCTCAAAACCTCTTTATGGATTTTTTCGCTGATAGGAAAAGATAAAAGGCTCCACTCTTTGTAAGCTTTTTGCTGATGCGGTGGAATAGGATAGTGGATGAGGGTCTGAATGCCGTTTTCTGTAAGATAAGCCTGAAGTTTATCTCTTCTTTCAGACCGAATCACAAAGACATGCCATACGTGCTCATCTTCATTTTCAGGATATTCAGGAAGAATGATTGTAGGATTCTTTATTTCATTAATAAACCGTTTTGCAATTTCTCTCCTTATCTTATTTTCATTATCAATATATTTAAGCTTAATATCCAGCACGGATGCCTGAATCTCATCAAGCCTGGAGTTTAAACCTTTATAAATATTGATATATTTTTGATTGGAACCATAATTGGCCAAGGCTCTGATGGTTTTTGCCAAAGTTTCATCATTGGTAGTAACTGCACCTGCATCCCCTAAAGCTCCTAAATTTTTACCGGGATAAAAGCTGAATCCTGCCGCATCACCGAGACTTCCTGATTTTATGCCATTCCATTCTGCTCCTATTGCCTGCGCATTGTCTTCAATTATTTTTAAATGGTTTTTCTCTGCAATCTGCTTTAATTCGTCAGAAAAAACAATTCTTCCCTGAAGGTGAACAACAAGGACTGCTTTTGTTTTTACCGTAATCTTTTCCTCAATTTTTGAAATGTCAATATTATAGGTGTTTATTTCCGGCTCAACCAAAATGGGAACAAGCCCATTATCTGAAATAGCAAGGATGGAAGCAATATAAGTATTAGACGGGACAATAATTTCATCTCCAGCATTCATTACTCCCAGTTCTATATAGGCTCGTAATATCAGGCGTAACGCATCCAGACCATTAGCAACGCCTATAGCGTGTGAAACTCCTATATAAGAAGCAAGATTGTTTTCAAAAGTCTGAGTCTTTTCCCCCAGTAAATACCATCCTGAACGAAAAACTTCTAGAAGCTGAGCTTCTATTTCATCTTGATGCTGTAAATTGATTTTTTGTAAATCAAGGAATTTTATCATTATTGTTTTTTCTTTAAAAATTTTGCGGGGTTACCCACCCATATTTCATTTTCAGATATATTTTTTGTTACCACACTTCCTGCTCCTACAAGAGCATTTTTACCGATAGTAATTCCTGCGAGAATAGTGGCATTTGCCCCAATAGAAGCCCCTTTTTTTATAAGTGTCTTTCTGAGAGTGAAATCTTTATTTTTAGATTTAGGGAAAATATCATTAGTGAAGGTTACGTTTGGGCCAACGAAAACATCATCTTCAAGAGTAACACCATCCCAAATTTGAACACCTGGTTTAATAGTAACATTGTTGCCTATGTAAACATCATTTTCTATGAATACCTGGCAATTGATATTGCAGTTTTCTCCAATTTTTGCGCCTTTTAAAATAACACAGAACTGCCATATTAAAGTGCCTGTCCCTATATTTGAAGACTGTACGTCAGCGAGTGGATGTATCATTGCTGAAAATTTTTAAATTCTTCAAAATCCCTGAAATAATCATCCTCTTCATAATGTTCTGAGGCCAGGCATAACAAAACAGCATTATGGCTGAATTTAATATCTCTCCAGATCAATTTGGGTAAAAATAATCCTTGTGAAGGTGAATCTAGTATAAAGGTTTTTTTATTTCCTTGCAGATCGATCGTAGTAAATTCTATTGTTCCGGAAACAGCAAATATAATCTGCTGGAGTTTTTTATGAGCATGACCTCCTCGCATTACATCCTGAGGAGTATAATAAGTCCAGTATACGCGCTTGATTTCGAATGGTACATTTTTTAGGCTCTCAGCAACTGTAATAAAACCGAGAGATGAATTGCCAATTTTATCTAAATTAAAATAGTCAGGATTAATCATTGGTTATTAATTTTAAAATCTAGTTCAGGTCTTATAACTCCCGGGAGAAGACTCATGTTTTTACCAAATTTCACATTTTCAACTTCAAAGCCAATAGTATTATGAGCTATAAATAGAGGAATTCTCTGATCTTCTCCAAAAATTAGTTTAAAATAGTAATTGCCTGCATTAAGAAGATTTTTTGGTAATATAAATTCAACATTGTATTCTCTTCTTTCTGAGTTATTATCAGTGGAGATTAAAGCTGCAGTATGAAAAACCGGAACTTCTTCGTAGGTTCTTAACTCAAATGTAGCATCCAAATTTATACCAGCTTTAAAATTAAAAAATCTTAATTTGATCAGAATTCCGGATTCTATGTCTATCAATTCGCCTTGTAACGGCTGTGCTGAAAATTCAAGAATTCTTATGTTTTCATTCCCTAATGCGGTCTCTACAGGACCTTCGTGGATATATTTATTTTGGGTTTCAGAGTTTTTTTGGTATTCTACAATAGTATCAAGAATGTTTCCATTATATACCAGCTGTCCCTGGTTAAGTAATATTCCAGTATTGCAAAGTTCTTTAATTGCAGTCATATTATGGCTTACAAAAAGAATGGTTCTTCCTTCCCCTTTTGTAACATCGCCCATTTTTCCGAGACATTTTTTCTGGAATTCTGCATCCCCTACAGCAAGCACTTCATCTACAATCAGAATTTCAGATTCAAGGTGTGCAGCTACTGCAAATGCCAGACGTACGTACATACCGGAAGAATATCTTTTTACAGGAGTGTCGATATATCTTTCTACTCCTGAAAAATCTACGATCTCATCAAATTTCCGGGTAATTTCTCTTCTGGTCATGCCGAGAATAGCTCCGTTAAGGTAAACATTTTCACGTCCGGTCATTTCCGGATGGAATCCTGTTCCCACTTCCAGTAAAGAAGCAATTCTTCCCTGAGTGTAAATTTTCCCGGTAGTAGGCTTGGTTACTTTACTTAAAAGTTTTAGCAGCGTTGATTTACCGGCACCATTTCTTCCTATAATTCCTACAGCATCTCCCTGCTCAATTTCAAAATTGATGTCCCGTAAAGACCATACATATTCAGAATCGCCTTTCGTTGTTCTGTCGTTGGCTTCCCCGATTTTAAGATAAGGATCTTCCTTGCCTCGCACTTTATGCCAGAACCTGTTCAGGTCATGTGATAAAGTTCCCGTTCCCACTTGTCCGAGACGGTATTGTTTTGATATATTTTCTGCTTTTAAAGCCAGCATGTTTAGATTTGATTTTAAGTTAATAAACGATAATTACCTATAATTATACGGTATCCATGAAAGTTTTTTCAACTTTATTGAATATCAGTATTCCTATCATCAAAAGAATAAGAATAAGAATTGTACTGATTCCAAGCATCAATGGTGAAAAATCACCTACACCCAGCCATGCGTATTTAAAACATTCGAAAATTCCTGTCAGGGGATTATAGTAGGCCAGATTTTTGAAACCTGCCGGAAGTGAAGATACCGGGTAGATTACAGGTGTAGCATACATATATAAACTGATTCCGAATCCCAGAAGCATACTGAGGTCTTTATATTTGGTGGTAAGTGCTGAAAATATCATTCCTACTCCCAAAGCAAAAAATGCCATCAATACAATCAGAAAAGGAGTTGCCAGAACCCAAATATTAGGCTGTACTTTACCCTGACTCAAATAATATGCCCATACCAGGATGAATAATACAAACTGTACGGAAAAGCGCATCAGATTGGATATTACTATAGAAATAGGGGTGACCAGTCTGGGGAAATACACTTTTCCGAAGATAGCCGAGTTTCCTAAAAATGTACTTGAAGTAGCCAGCAGAGATGCTGAAAAATAGTTCCAAAGGGTAACACCGGCCAGATAAAACAGAATCGGCGGCGCACCATCGGTAGGCAGTCTGGCAATAGCGCCAAAAACAACCATATAGACTATTGTTGTTAAAATAGGATTGATAAAAAACCAAATGGGACCTAGTATAGTTTGTTTAAAACTTGAGATAAAATCTCTCTTTACAAACATATAAATCAGATCTTTATATCGCCATACTTCCTTAAGCTGTATGTCAAATAGGGAATGATCAGCTTCAATTATTTCAGTCCACTTCTGTTGTGGTTCATTCATCTGTGTAAGTTTTTGCAAATTTATAATAATTAATTCTTACCATATCTCTTAGTTTATGAATTTTCATTAGCAATAAAACTAAAAATCAACAACTAATATATTGATATTTGTCGGTATGAACAAAAACTATTGGCTATAAAACCAATAGTCTGTGATTTTTATAAATCGTATTTATTATTTTCCGATAAGTTGTTTAAGATATTGACCGTATCCGCTTTTACCGTATTTGGCAGCTGTTTCAAGAAGTTTCTCCTCATTAATGAATTTATTTCTGAATGCAATTTCTTCGATACAGCCTATTTTAAATCCCTGTCTTTTTTCAATAACGCTCACAAATTCTGAAGCGTCGTGAAGGGAATCAAAAGTTCCTGTATCCAGCCATGCGGTACCTCTGTTGAGAACAGCTACTTCGAGCTTTCCATTGTTTAAGTAAACATTATTGATATCAGTGATTTCGAGTTCTCCCCTTGCAGAAGGCTTGATATTTTTAGCAATCTCCACCACATTATTATCATAAAAATAAAGACCGGGTACAGCATAGTTTGACTTGGGGTCCAGCGGTTTTTCTTCAATAGAAACAGCTTTCAGGTTTTTGTCAAATTCCACAACACCATATCTCTCAGGGTCGGCAACGTGATAGGCAAAAACAACGCCTCCGTCCGGATTGGTTTTATTTTTCAGTAAAGTTCCCATTTCGGAACCGTAGAAAATATTATCTCCCAGTACCAGTGCTGCGGGATCGTTACCAATAAACTGGTCGCCCAGGATGAAAGCTTGTGCTAAACCATCAGGGCTTGGCTGTACAACATATTCTATATTACAGCCGATCTGGGAACCGTCACCTAAAAGTTTGATGAAACCTTCCTGGTCGTGTGGAGTTGTTATGATCAGAATATCCTTGATTCCTGCCAATAGTAGTGTAGAAAGCGGGTAGTAGATCATCGGTTTATCATAAACAGGCATCAGCTGCTTGCTTACTGCGATCGTTAGAGGGTAAAGTCTTGTTCCGGATCCTCCGGCTAATATTATTCCTTTCATTTGTTGTGCGTATTACGCGGATTTCTTTTGTGTTATAAGTTGATTTTATTTCGCTATTTCCGGATTGTTATACTAGAGAAAAATATATTTATTTAGTCTGTTGTATATTCCTTCCATAGCAGGACCTTTAGCTGTATTGTTTGCTGTAGTAATCCTGATAGTTTCCTGAAGTTACATTTTCCAGCCATTCCTTATTTTCAAGATACCAGTCGATGGTTTTCCCCAGCCCTTCTTCAAAGGTTACTGATGGTTTCCAGCCTAAATCTTTATTTAGCTTCGTTGCGTCAATAGCGTAACGTTTATCATGGCCTGGCCTGTCTTTTACAAAAGTGATCAGTTTTTCAGAATAGCCTTCCGGTCTTTCCAGTTTAGCATCCATTTGTTTGATCAGTTCTTTTACAAGGTCAATATTCTGCCATTCATTGAATCCTCCGATATTATAAGTCTCACCGGTTTTTGCTTCCTTAAAGATCTGATGAATTGCTTTGGCGTGATCAATGACAAATAACCAGTCTCTGGTATATTTCCCATCACCATAAATAGGAAGAGGTCTTTCATTGATAATATTTGAAATACAAAGAGGAATCAATTTTTCAGGGAAATGATTCGGTCCGTAGTTATTGGAACAGTTGGATACGATGAAAGGCATTCCATATGTATTTCCATAGGCTCTAACCAAATGGTCAGAAGCTGCTTTTGAAGCAGAATAAGGAGATTGGGGGTCGTATGGCGTTGTTTCTAAAAAGAATCCTGTTTCTCCTAAACTTCCATATACTTCATCCGTTGAAATGTGATAAAAGAGGTTTGTTCTTTTTTCATCAGGGAATCTGCCGTGGGTATGATCAGGATTTAATGTCCAGAACTCTTTACAAAGATTCAGAAGATTAGCTGTTCCGTTTACATTGGTGTTAATAAATGCCATAGGATCGGTAATACTTCTGTCTACATGGCTTTCTGCGGCTAAATGTACAACGGCATCCGGATTGTATTTTTCAAAAACCTTTCTAAGTTCTTCAGGTTTTGTGATGTCTGCTTTTTCGAAAACATAATTAGGTTCATTTTCAATGTCCTTTAGGTTTTCCAGATTTCCGGCGTACGTAAGGGCATCAAGATTGATGATGGTAGTATCCGGATTGTTTTTTACAAATTCTCTTACAACGTGGGAGCCAATAAATCCGGCGCCTCCTGTAATGATGATGTTTTTCATTTATTTATTTTGAGATGGTCTTTCTTCCTATGCTTTTATAATAAAATCCGTTTTGCTCAGGGATTTCCAACGGGTACATATTTCTACCGTCAAAAATGACTTTATTTTTCATTTTTTTAGCCATAAGTTCAAAATTCGGATTTTTGAATTCCGGCCATTCTGTGGCAATGAATAATGCGTCTGCATCTTCCAGTGCGTCATACATTCCTTTGGCATATTGTATTCTATTGCCCAGAAGTTTTTGCACATTTTTTTCTGCGACAGCATCATATGCTACAATTTCTGCGCCTTTTTCCAGCAGAAGAGCGATGTTGTCCAAGGATGAAGCTTCTCTGATGTCATCTGTATTGGCTTTAAAGGCAAGTCCCCACATGGCAATTTTCTTCCCTGCAATGCTTCCTCCGAAATATTTTTCAATTTCAGATACTAAAATTACTTTTTGAGTTGTATTTACCTTTTCGGTAGCTTCAAGGATCTGGAAATTAAAATCTTCCTGTTTCCCGGAGTTTATAAGTGCTTTTACATCTTTAGGAAAACAGCTTCCGCCATATCCGATTCCCGGAAATAGGAATCTGTGTCCTATTCTGTCATCACTACCCATTCCAAGTCTTACCTTATCTACATCTGCGCCCACTTTTTCACAATAGTTGGCAATTTCATTCATAAAAGTGATTTTTACCGCTAAAAATGAATTTGCTGCATATTTGGTAAGTTCTGAAGACTTCTCATCCATAAAAATGATAGGGATCCCAATATTGGTAAAAGGCTGGTAGATTTTAGACATGATGTCTTTTGCCCTTTCAGAGCTGGCCCCTACGACTACTCTTGAGGGATTCATAGAGTCTTCAACCGCAAACCCTTCTCTTAAAAATTCCGGATTTGAAACCACATCAAAAGCAATAGCTGTTTGGGCAGAGATTGTTTCTCTTACCCTGTCCGCAGTGCCTACAGGAACGGTGCTTTTATTCACAATAACTTTGTACTCAGTCATCAGCTCGCCAATATTATGAGCTACCTGAAGTACATAAGATAAATCAGCAGAACCATCTTCACCAGGTGGCGTAGGCAGTGCCAGATATATCACTTCGCTTTTGTCTAAAGCTTCTTTAAGGTTGGTAGTGAAAAATAATCTTTCAGATTGGATGTTTCTCAAAAACATTTCTTCAAGGTTCGGCTCATAGATGGGAACAATGCCGTTTTTCATACCTTCTACTTTTTTTTCATCAATATCAACACAGTATACTGAATTGCCAAGCTCTGCAAGGGTAGTTCCTGTAACTAATCCTACATAACCTGTTCCTACAATCGTTATATTCAAAATGTTTGTTTTAAAATTCTAAGACAAAAGTAATAAAAATCCTGTGACATACTCTTTTAATTTATTGTAAATGAATCTGGCGCTATTTGCTTGATACTTAAGATAATTTTGTATTTTTAGAAAAAAAGCTTATATTTGCAATGGATTTACGGAAAAAATGGGAAGGCTTCGGAAGAAAGCCTTTTTTCGTACTGTAAATCAAGATAAATATTTATGGAGTTTAGAAAAAGAATTGAAGAATTATTAAATGAATTCCTTGAGACCAGAAAAGATCTGTTTCTTATTGATCTTAAAATTTCTGCAGGGGATGATATTACAGTGATTTTAGATGGTGATAACGGAGTTTCTTTGCAGGATTGTCTTGATGCAAGCCGTGCCATTGAATTTAATATGGATCGTGAAGAGCATGACTTCAGCCTTCAGGTGATGTCTGCCGGACTAAGCGAGCCATTATCCACACCACGACAGTTCGGTAAAAATATTGGAAGAGAAATTGAGGTAATGCTGGAGGATTCTTCTAAAATTGAAGGAGAATTATCGAAAGTAGATGAAGAGAAGATCACACTTACTTTGCGTTACCGCAAACCGAAAGATATCGGGAAAGGAAAAGTAGATGTAGAGGAGGAGAAAGAGATTTCTTACTCTGAGATCAAAAAAGCATTAGTAGTAATTAAATTTTAAAAAGAAAAAAGAATAGATGGATAATATAGCGTTGATTGAATCCTTTGGTGATTTTAAAGACGAAAAGGGGATCAGTAAGATTGATCTTATGGCAATTATTGAAGATTCACTGAAAACTCTTTTGAGAAAAAGATTTGACTCAGATGATCATTTTGATGTGATTGTAAACCCGGATAAAGGAGATTTTCAGATATTTTTAAATAAAACAATTGTAGAGGACGAAATGTCTGAAGATGATGATTTGGAAATTGAAATTTCTGAAGCAAAGAAGATTGACCCTACCTTCGAAGTAGGTGAGGACTTTACAATGGAAATTCCTGTTGCACAATTGGGAAGACGAAATATTCTTACCCTTAAGCAGATTCTGGCTACAAAACTTCAGGAACACAATAATGCAATGCTGTACGAGCAGTTTAGAGATAAAATTGGAGAAATAGTTGTAGGGGAAATCCACCACATCCGTCATAAGCACGTGATTTTGTTGGATGATGAAGGAAATGAATTTATTTTACCAAAAGAAAACCAGATCCCATCCGATTTCTTTAAAAAGGGTGAGAATATCAGAGCTATTGTTGAAACAGTAGACTTTAAAGGTTCTAAACCGCAGATTATTATTTCCAGAACTGCACCTAAATTCCTTGAGAAATTATTAGAGCTGGAAATTCCTGAGATCCAGGACGGAACAATTATGCTGAAAAAAGTAGTGAGAATTCCTGGTGAAAAGGCGAAGATTGCAGTAGATGCTTATGATGACAGAATTGATCCGGTAGGTGCCTGTGTAGGTGTTAAGGGATCAAGAATTCATGGCGTTGTAAGAGAGTTGAGAAATGAGAACATCGATGTTATTCAGTGGTCTAAAAACCCTGAAATTTTGGTGAAGAGAGCTTTAGGAAATGTTACTGTCAATAAAATTGACATCAATGAGGATCAAAACTATGCATTAGTATATACTCCTGTTGAAGAGATTTCTAAAGTAATTGGAAAACAAGGACAGAATATCAGACTGGCTTCTTGGTTGTCAGGATATGAAATTGATGTATACAGAGAGTCCAGCGAGGATGATGATGTTGAATTGAGAGAATTTAACGATGATATCGAGCAGTGGATTTTGGATGAGTTTAAGAAAGTAGGACTTACAACTGCAAAATCAGTATTGGATAAAGAAACTGAAAGTCTTTTAAATATGGTAGACCTTGAAGAAGAAACAATCGAAGAGGTTAAACGTATTCTGAGAGAAGAATTTGAAGATTAAGATTTAAATAAATTTTAATAAACAGTAAAAAGGAAATACTTTAATTTTAAAAATTAAAAAACAGTAAATAATATAAATGCCAAAAATTAGATTAAATAAAGCGGTTAAGGAATTCAACATTTCGATGTCCAGATTAGTAGAATTTTTACAATCAAGGGGTTTCGAGGTTGAAAGCAATCCTAACGCTCAATTGGAAGAAGCGGCATATTCTGCATTGGAGGCTGAGTTTGCTAAAGACGGCGAACAAAGAAAAGCTTCCCATGAGGTGGTGATCACTAAAGTTCCGGAAGAAAAGCTGGAAATTGAAGAAAAGAAAACCCCTGAAGTGATAAGAGCTAAAGCAAATAAACCAGAAACGAGAATTTTAGGTAAAATAGACTTAGAACCTAAGAAGCCTGAAGTTGAAGAAGCTCCTGCAGCTCCTGTGGCTCCTGTTGCGACACCGGTTGAAGAAAAGAAAGAAGAAATCGTGAAAGAAGAACAACAACCGGAAGTTAAAGCAGCGCCTGAAAAGCAGGAATTTAAAGTTTTGGATAAAATTGATTTGTCTCAAATAGAATCTAGAAACAGACCTGTGAAAAAAGACAAGCCAAAAATGGAGGAGAAAAAAGAAGAAGTTAAACCTGTGGAACCGGTAAAAGAAACTCCAAAACCAGTTGTTGCAGAAGAGAAAAAAGTGGAAACTCCAAAAGTAGAGGCTGAGCCTGAATCTCAGGAACCACAGAAAATTGAGACTGTTTATCAGAAGCTTGACGGTCCCAAGATCGTTGGTGAAAAGATTGACTTGACTCAGTTTGCACCAAAACCAGGTGCCGGAGCAAAAAAGAAAAGAAAGAGAATTGAAAAACCTGGTGGCCAGAATAACCAACAAGGTCAGGGGAATAATCAAAACTCAGGAAATAATAACAATAACCAGGGAGGCCAGGGCCAAGGAAACCGTCAGAATAATAACGGTGGACAAGGTGGTAACCGCCAGGGGCAAGGTGGTCAGGGAAACAGACCTCCGGGCCAGGGTGGTCAAGGTGGAAACCGTTTTGGAAACAACAACCAAAACCGTCCAGGCGGTCAGGGTGGTGGCTTCAAAAAAGGCGGTCAGAATAACAGACCCGGGCAAAGAGTTATGCCGGTTGAATTAACTGACGAACAAGTTAAAAACCAAATTAAAGAAACATTAGAAAAACTTACTAATAAAGGAGGTAAATCTAAATCTGCAAAACACAGAAAAGACAAACGAACTTTCCGTAGAGAGCAGGATGAGCGCCAGCAGGAGCTTGAAGCACAAGACAGAACTCTTAAAGTAACAGAATTCATCACAGTAGGTGAATTGGCAAGTTTGATGAATGTTTCTCCAACTGAAGTAATCTCAGCTTGTTTCTCACTTGGGGTAATGGTTACCATGAACCAAAGACTTGAAGCGGATACTTTATTATTAGTAGCAGATGAATTTGGTTATAAAATTGAATTCTCGGATGCAGATCTTGAAGATACAGATTCTGAAGAAGAAGTTGATACTGAGGAGAGCTTATTGCAAAGAGCGCCTGTAGTTACGGTAATGGGACACGTTGACCACGGTAAGACTTCATTATTGGATTACATCAGAAAAACGAACGTAATTGCTGGTGAATCAGGAGGAATTACCCAGCACATCGGTGCTTATAACGTGAAACTGGAAAATGGTCAGAGAATTACATTCTTAGATACACCTGGTCACGAAGCCTTTACAGCGATGAGAGCAAGAGGTGCACAGATCACGGATATTGCAATTATTGTAATTGCTGCCGATGATGATGTGATGCCGCAGACGAAAGAAGCTATTGCTCACGCTCAGGCTGCTCAGGTTCCAATGATTATTGCAATCAATAAGGTTGATAAGCCTAATGCAAATCCTGATAACATCCGTCAACAGCTTTCAGGCTTGAACCCCCCGGTTTTAGTAGAAGAATGGGGTGGAAATGTTCAGGCACAGGAGATTTCAGCTAAATTCGGTAATAATGTAGATGTATTATTGGAGAAGGTTTTATTACAGGCAGAAATGCTTGAATTAAAAGCAAACCCTGAACGTTCGGCAAACGGAGTTGTTATTGAAGCATCTTTAGATAAAGGTAGAGGGTATGTGGCAACAATGCTGGTACAATCCGGAACTTTAAAAGTCGGAGATTATGTGGTAGCAGGTAAAAATCATGGTAAAGTAAAAGCTTTGCTTGATGAAAGAGGTAAAAATCTTAACGAAGCAGGTCCATCAATTCCTGCAACGATCTTAGGATTAGACGGAGCTCCTACCGCAGGAGATAAATTCCGTGTTTATGCCGATGAAAGTGAAGGTAAGGCTATTGCAAACAAAAGAGAACAATTACAGAGAGAATTGTCAATCAGAACTAAGAAACATACGACGCTTGAAGAACTGGGTAGACGTATTGCTTTAGGGGAATTTAAAGAATTAAACATTATCCTGAAAGGGGACGTGGATGGTTCTGTAGAAGCTCTTTCTGATCAGTTACAACGATTATCAACAGAAGAAATCAGTGTTAAAATTCTTCACTCAGGTGTTGGACAGATCACTGAATCTGATATCAACTTAGCCGCAGCATCAGATGCAATTATCATTGGATTCAATGTGAGAGCAGGTGCTAATGCAAAAGAACTTGCAGACCGTGAGGAAATTGAAATCAGAACATATTCTGTCATCTATAAAGCAATTGATGAGGTAAAAGAAGCAATGGAAGGCATGCTTTCTCCGGAAATTCAGGAGCAGGTGATTGGTAATGTTGAAATCCGTGAGGTATTCAAGATTTCTAAAGTCGGAACAATTGCAGGTTGTATGGTTCTTACCGGAAAAGTAACAAGACAGTCTAAAGTACGTTTGTTAAGAGACGGTATTGTGAAGTTTGACGGAGAACTTGAAAGCTTGAAGCGTTTCAAGGATGATGTTAAAGAAGTCACAAAAGGCTACGAATGTGGTCTGAACCTGAAAGGTTATAACGATATCGAAACCGGAGATATTCTTGAAGTTTATGAAGAAGTTGCTGTGAAGAAGAAATTGAAATAAATATATCCTAAATATGTGAAAACCACTTTTTTATAAAGTGGTTTTTTTATTTTCTACACTTGTGCAATTTATAATAATTCTAAATAATATTTTTTTAATTATTAATAATTTGTTAAAGCGAATTGAAAGTGTAAAAAAAATATTATTTACATAATAAAAACTATCTGTCATTAAGGAATCTTATTTAATTTATGCAAAATTTAAATTAAATATCAAAAAAAAGCGTAGTTTAAACATTGGTTTAATTTGTAGATGTTAATATTTATTAACATATTTGCCCATTAAATATATTAAAATTTGTTAATATGAATGTTAAATTACGTGTATTGAGTGCTGGGGCGCTATTTTTCTTTGGAGGAATGGTAATTGCGCAGCAGCAGACAACAACTAAGAAAAAGGACACGGTAAAAAAAGAAACATCAATTGATGAAGTAGTTTTGCTAGGTTACTCAAAAAGTATCACAAAGCCTAAATCAACTGTAGCTTCTAATACTGTTGGGGAGGTATTCTTCGAGAACAGGCCAAATGTCAACATGCTAACTTCTTTACAAGGATCAGCACCAGGGGTGATCATGAACGGTGGTTCTGGTAGCCCGGGTTCTGCTAAGTTTAGCTTATTGATTCGTGGTACGAGTTCTATTAATGGTAATACAGATGCCTTAATCGTTATTGATGATATTCCATCAAATGCTTCAGAATATAGAAACTTGAATCCTAATGACATCGAGTCAACTACTATTTTGAAGGATGCTGCAGCAACTGCCGTATACGGTAACCGTGGTGCTAACGGGGTTGTGGTTATCAGAACAAAAAGAGGTAAATATAACAGTGGTTTTAAGCTTTCCTATACAGGAATGACAGGTATGTCACTAAGACCACTTGATAAATATAATCTTGCCAATACTGAACAGTATATGGGGATTATGAAATTATACGGATTATCGGATACTAACTCGGAATACCTAAAGGCTAAGGATGCTTTAGCTAAAGGAATTAATACAAATTGGAAAGACTATTTCTTTAAGCCAGAGATGTTCCAGTCCCATGATGTTGCACTTTCTACAGGGGGGGCAAACGTATCTTCTTATAACTCATTTGGTTATATGGAGCAAGGAGGAGCGGTGCCGACTACTGATTTCAAGAGGTTTACTGTTAGGTCAAACATTCAGGCTAAATCAAAAGATAATAAGTTAAACGTTAACTCACAAATTGCTCTTGCTTTCTCAAGAAGAAACGAATTATTAGAAGAAACAAATACTGGTATCAGAAATAACTCTGTACAAAACCCACTTTTAGGGGTTCTTCAAGGGTTGCCATATTTATCTCCAACTAAATATGCTAACGGGCAAGAGTTGTTTAATAGTATTGGTACTAATTTCAATAATGGTAACAACATCTATGTACTGCAAAATCTACTAACAAGAGGAAACCTTCCAAACATGGTAGATCAGATATCAATCGGTGCAAACTTGGGTGCTTCTTATAATATTACTAAGAACTTTACTATTAGTAATAAACTAGGTATTGATTACAGGCAAGGTGATAGAATCTCTGGTAGAGCTCCTTGGGCATACCTGGCTTTAGCAACACAAGGAACAGCTAAATATACGGGTAATGAGGATCAAACAACAACAAGAGACTTAACTATTAACAATGTAATATCTGCATTGTATAGTGGGAAATTGGGTGAACACTCTGTGGATGCTTCCGTGAACATGGAATATAATAAAGTAAATTATAGATCTACAACAAGAAGACAAAACGGATTGGATCCAAGAACTTATGTGCCAGGTTCGGGTACAGGATACGTACCATTTGATAACACTGCAACATCTCCTTATATCCCTTCTGTAAGTGCTTCAAGAGTTACAGCAGGAACAGTAGCTGTTTTCGGAACTGTTAACTATGACTATGCTGGAAGATTTGGTTTCAGTGGTACATTAAGAAGAGATGCATCTTACCGATTTGTTGGAGAAAATAGATGGGCAACATATTGGTCTGTAGCAGGTAGATGGAATATTGACAAAGAGAGCTTCATGGAAGGATCTACATTCAATAGTCTTAAGCTGAGAGCTTCTTATGGAACAAACGGTAACCAGAATATTCTTGCAGCTACTCCGGGTTCAAACCCTTTATTAACAGCTAGCCAGATTGTAAGAGACTTATATACTTCTCCTACAGGATATGGTAACGCTCTTGGATTAGGTTTTGCTTATGGAAACCCTTTAGTACAATGGGAAGATGTTGCTCAGGCGAACATTGGATTAGATTTCACTTTACTTAATAATAAACTGGAAGGTACTCTTGATGTGTACCAGAAGAAAACAACAAATCTATTCAGTACAATCCCTGTTTCTGGTGTATCAGGTTCTTATAGCGTATCTGGTAACAATGGATCAATGACTAATAAGGGTATTGAACTTGGATTGCGTTATAATGTTATAAAAACTAGTGATCTTACTTTAAGTGTATTTGCTAATGGTTCTTATAACAACAATAAAATTAATGACTATACGATTTTCGGAGATCCTGAACCAGGTAATACCATTAATATGGCTGGTCATACTCTAAGTGAATGGTATGTATATAAATATGCTGGAGTTAATAAGAGCAATGGTAACCTGTTATTCTATTCTAAAGACGGTGGAGTAACAGAGGCTCCAAAAGTGGAAGATGCACAATTCCTTGACGTGAGTCCAATTCCTAAGTATGCAGGAAGTTTTGGTTTCGAAACAAATTATAAAGGATTCTTCGTTGATGGATTATTCACTTTCCAAAAAGGAGTTAAGAAATTTGATAATGCTCTTTATTGGTTAGCTAACCCTGAAGGATTAGGTTCTAGTGCTGTTGGGTCTTCAAACATGTCAACAGACTTATTAAATGCATGGACTCCTCAGAATTCAAATTCTGATACTCCAAGCCTAAGAGCTACAAACTGGGGATATACAGCAGATTCAGACTACTTTATTAAGGATGCTTCATTCCTAAAGATTAGATCTTTTACAATAGGATATCAGCTTAGAAAAGATCAGTTGCAGAATCTGCCAATTACAGGACTTAGAATTTATGTACAAGGAGAAAACCTTTATACATGGACAAAATGGAGAGGTTTCGACCCTGAGCCAATTACAGGATCTAATTTAAGTGTATACCCTAACCCAAGAATGTATACAGTAGGGGTGAAAATTGATTTCTAAAAAATTATTAAAATGAAAAAAGTATTTTATATATTATCGTTTTTCTTAGTGCTGACGTCATGTAACGATGCACTAGAAATTGTCCAAGATGGAGAAATTAATGATGCAAATGTTGCTTTTCAATCAGTAGAAGATATGCAGAAGTTTCTTAATGGAAGTGTTTATCCAGCTGTAAACCCAACTAATGAGATCTTTTTTACTTCTCTTTTCACTGATGAGGTTGGATTTGGGCCTAGCAGTGTAAGTACATCAGATATCTTAACACACAGATTTGTACTTAATTCTACAACAAGCCAGCCGTCAGGTATCTGGGTAAGTAATTATAACATTATCAATAAAGTAAATATTCTTTTGAAGGGAAGTACATTGATTAATTATAACTCGTTAAATGATGCTAATAAAGCTTTATATACAGGTATATTAGTAAATGCAAGAGCTTTAAGAGCTTATGCTTATCTTACTTTGGAGTCATATTTCTCTACCAATATGAAGGATCCTAATGCTTTAGGGGTAATGCTTAGTACAGAACCTGCAGATATTTTTAATACAAAATTACCTAGAGTCAAAAACTCTGAAGTTTTTGCTTTGATTGAATCTGATTTGCAATATGCACTTACGAACTTCAACGGAAGCGTAGTTTCTACAGGAGTTTCTGCACAACACTATTTCGATAAAAAAGCATCAATTAATGCTATTGCTGCAAGATATTATAACTACAAAGGTGATGATGTTAATGCTAAAGCTAATGCTACAGCTGCTATCACTACCAGTGGTTTAACCCTATCAAGTGGTAATGGTACTGCATATACTAATATGTGGAAAGATGCTACCGCTGCGAATGGTGGTCGAGGTGAGATCTTATGGTCATTATATAGACCTAACAGTTCTACTGGTTCTTGGTCAAATATTGCTGGACTATGGACTACAAACACAACTGATATTAACGGATCCGTAAATTTTGATATGAGTAGAAAATTATTCTCACTCCTTAATCAGTTACCAGGTGGAGATATTAGATTTGATGTATTTGTTGATCCGTCAAGCAAGTTTGATCAGCTTTATCCTAACGGACCAAATGCTAGAGAAGACGATGTTATCGTTATAGATAAATATCCTGGTAAGCTCGCTCCTCTTGCAAGTTCTACAATGGCTTTAAGAAATGATATCAAAATGTTCAGATTATCAGAAATGTATCTGATTTTAGCTGAAGTTGCTGTACATGAAGGTGACTTAGTAACTGCTGCAACTCGTGTTAGAGCAATCAGAGGAACAAGATCGAAACAGTCATTAGCTGCTACTATTACTTATACATCTCCTCAGCAAGCATATGCAGATATTCTTTTAGAAAGAAGAAGAGAGCTATGTTTTGAAGGTCACCGTTATTTAGACTTAAAAAGAATGGGGGTAGCTGCTGGCGTTGGAGTAGACAGAGATGTTTATGATGATGACAATAAGACTATGCCTCTTACATTACCTGCTAGTGATTATAGATTTACATTACCTATTCCATTGGATGAAATTAATGCAAATCCTAATGTTCAACAAAACCCAGGTTATTAATATAATAATATAAAATCTATGAAAAAATTTGCATTCCTAATATTGGCCTCCTTCGTTTTCTTTTTCAACAGTTGTAAGGACGAAGCTCAGACTTATGATGGCGATCCATATTTACATTTCAATAAAGGAGTAAGAAGCGAAGCGGTTGTGAAAATGGGAACAGGTTCTACTACAGTTGATATTGACTTTGGAACTATTCAGACATTGTCTTCATCAGCACAAGTAAAACTTGTTGTAGATAAAACTGTTTCAACAGCTGTAGAAGGTACAGATTTCCAAATTGTAAATCCTACTGTAACAGTTGATGCAGGTAAGGCAGATGGTAAATTTCAAGTAAAACTTCTTGAAGGAGGAGCTACAGTTGCACCTAAAGTAATTGTATTTAAACTACAATCTTCATCAATTCCTAATACATCTTTTGATCAGACTTACACTTTGACGTATACTAAAGCTTGTCCGTCTTCTGCATTTGTTGGAAATGGACAATTCAAAAACAATGTATCTTCATGGAAAGAAGATCCTACTGCAGTTTATACTATTCAGGATTTAGGAGTTACAGCTGGTGTTGGTACATTTAAAGTGATTGGCTTTATGGATAATGGTGCTGATATGATTTTGAAGTACAATCCTGATACTTATGCTGTTACGACGCCTGAGCAGAGCCTTGGTTCTAACTCTAATGGTGGTGTTAACTACATTAAAGATGCTGCTGATGGAACTAAATCATCATTCAATGCATGTACAAGAGTATTGAAACTTCGTGTTAACTTCTTTGTTAAAAATCCTGCTACTGGTGCTTCACTAGGAAGCTTTGGAGATTATGATGAAGAATTTACAGGTCAGTAAGTAAATATCAAATATTGATATATAAAATTAACCCCACATTTTGTGGGGTTTTTTATGTCCTTTTATTTCTTATTTTTGCTGTACAATAATGAATAATGAAGTACATCCTTTTCATACTCTTGTCTTTAAGTTTTGTAGCCAATGCTCAGGTTGTTAATAAAGCTGATGCTAAGCCTCAAACCAAAAAAGAAGACACATTGGTGATCGATTCCGGGAAGAAAGATTCCCTGAAAATTTTCAAGCCTACTATTAATGATTACCTGTATCAGACTCAGTTTTCTGAAAAGAAAGTCTTTGATACCGTAATGACTTTTGATAAAACCTATATCTTTTCACAACAAAATAATAAAGATAACTTTGGGAGAGTACAGCCTGCCAATATTGGCTCAGGGTTCAATCCGCTGGTATTTGAAGTGAATGATGAGCAAAATCTTTCCTTACTGCCATCCAATAAATCTTATATGATCATTGGGGCAAATGACGTGAAATATTATGACGTAAAAACACCTACCGCATCATTTATTTATCACAATGCCATGCGTAACGGTGCCGCTCTAAGATCTACCTATACCCAGAATATCGGGAAAAGATTCAATTTCGCTCTTGAATATATGGGACTTCGTTCTCAGGGGCTTTACAGAAACTCATTAGCGGCCAATAATAATACCATATTCTCAGGACACTACGTTTCAAAAAGTGGGAACTATGAGCTGTTTGCACATTATCTTCATCAGAATGTAAACAATCAGGAAAATGGTGGTATTACGGAAGATAATCTGTTTCAGAGCGGGGACAGCAATTATAGCAACAGACAAAATGCTCAGGTAAATCTGGCCTCTTCAAGCTCACAGTTTTCTTACAGAAGATATTATCTGAGCCATCAGTTTACTCCCTTCAATTCCGGAAAATTTCCTTTCAGTATCAGACATATTATTTCTCATCAGGGGAACAAATATTATTATAATCAAACTGCTTTGGAGCCTTATTGGTATGATGAGCCTACTGAATTAGTTGATGGCTTTCCGCTAACTACAAAAAAATATTCTGAAAATTTAAGCAATACCGTAAGCCTGATTTTTAATAATGAAAAGTTCAAACTGGATGCCGGTGTACGTTATCAGATGATAAAATTTGGAATCAGAGATGTTGTTGCCCTTAATGGAGTGCCTTTTCCGGGTGAATTAAAAGAAAACAGAATTGGTGCTGTAGGAAACCTGCAGGTAAAGCTCTGGGATAAAATTCAATTGAATTCATTCCTGGAATTTTCAAACGGAAGTCAGTTTAAAAGTTACCTGAAAACAACCAATAACCTGAAATTTGAACCCGTCAAAGACTATTTTGTTAATGCTAAAGTGAATTTCCAAAGTGCATACCCGTCATTCAATTATTTATTGAATACTTCTGTATATAATAACTTCAATTATTATCTTGAGAATGCGAAGAACCAATCCGTAATGGAAATAGGAGGAAGCATTAATCTGAAGTGGTTTAAAACAGAAATTTTTGCCAATTACTTCAGAATCGATAACTATACTTATTTTGACAGCAGCGGAAGTCCGAAGCAAAGTGACAATTCAGTGAATATATCACAAATTGGAGGAGATGCCACATTCAGCTTCAATAAATTCCATCTGAATACAAGACTGCATTTCCAGAATACCTTAACGAATAAAGAACTGCTTCCGATGCCGGGCTTTATCGGGAGAGCCAATTTCTTCTACCAGACCCAGGCTTTTAAAAAAGCAGCAGAGATTCAGGCAGGTGTTAAAGTCTATTATTTCTCTAAATTTGCTTCAAGAGAATATTTCCCTGTTCTTAATGAATATATTCTTCCGAGAGCGGATTCATTTTCCATTGGAGGACAGCCTATCGCCGATATCTATATCAATATGAAAGTAAAGAAAATGTTCTTTTTCATAGAAGGCCAGCAGATAGGAACTGTTATTTCCAATAACAAAGCATACGCATTTCCACATTATCCGGTATATGATTTCAGACTGAACATCGGGATTGTGTGGTATTTGTTCAACTAAAAACGATACAGGTTGAAAACAATTAATAAAATATCATTTAACGATATAGAAAGCATCCCTCAGCTGGTAAAAGATTTTTTAAATCAGAAAATTGAGGGTTTTGAAAATAATACATTTTCCTTAGATCATTTCAGACAGCAGATTCATCTTAAAAAAGACTCGTTCTCATCAGAAAAGAGAGATATTTTATCTGATGTTTTTGAAGACCAGCTTTCCGGACTCACTCTTTCTTCAAAGCAGAAAGAAAACCTTGAGAATCTTAAACTGCCAAACACTTTCACCATTACAACAGGACATCAGCTAAATCTGTTTTCAGGGCCGGTGTTTTTTGTGTATAAAATTCTTCAGACGATAAAGACATGTACCTATCTGAAAGAAAATTTTCCCGATTTTAATTTCGTTCCGGTATATTGGATGGCTTCCGAGGATCATGATTTTGCAGAGATCAATCATCTTAAGACCGAAAATAATTACTATGAAACCAACGAGAAATCCGGTGGCCCCGTAGGAAGAATTGAGATCAGTGATACTTATTTTATTTCTGAATTTGAAAAAGAATTCAAAGATTCTATTTTCGGGACAGAGCTGATCCTAATGATGAAGGAAGCTTATAAAGTGGGAAATACTTTAACAAAAGCTATTAAGATTCTTGTTAACCGTCTTTTTTCAGAATTCGGACTTTTAATTTTAGATGGAGATTCTAAAGCGCTTAAAAATCAGATGAAGGAGATTTTCAAAGATGAACTTCTGAACTTCAGCTTACAAAAGACATCTGAAAATAAAGTAGATTTTCTTACAGAGAAATATGGGAAGGTTCAGGTAAATCCTCGTGAAATTAACCTTTTCTATCTTTCCGAAACCAGAGACAGAATTGAATTTAACGGACAGAAATATATCATTGTAGATAAAGAAATTCAGTTTACAGAAGAAGAAATTCTGAATGAATTGGAAAATTGCCCTGAAAGATTCAGTCCGAATGCTTTAATGCGCCCGGTATATCAGGAAAATGTACTTCCTAATCTGGCTTATATCGGAGGGAATGCCGAAATCATGTACTGGCTGGAACTGAAAGATTATTACTCAAAAATTAATATTCCTTTCCCTATCCTGATTCCAAGAAATTCTATGCTTTTCCTGAAAGAAAAAACAGTAGGGAAAATTGAGAAGCTGGATCTTAAGATAGAAGATTTTTTCCAGAATTTCACGATACTTACCAATAAGAAAATTTTAAAAAATAATCCTATTTTACAATTACTCGAAGAGAAAGAAAAATTACTGATCAGCAATTTCTCTGCACTGAGAGCTTCGGCAGAAAATACAGAAAAATCATTCGGAAATATGGTAAAGGCTGAGGAGGTACGACAGCTGAAGTCATTCAAAAGAATGAAAAAGCGCTTGCTTCATGCCGAAAAAATAAAACAGAATGAGTTGCTGGAAAGACTTGAAAATCTGTTTTTAGATGTTCATCCTGCTAAAACATGGCAGGAGAGAGTCTATAACTTTAGTGTATTCTTTTCAGATTATGGCTATTCGTGGCTTGAAAATTGTTTGGAAGAAATGGTGGTTCAAGATTCCAAATTAATAATTGTTGCCATTTAATTTTAAAGAAGTATTTTTGTAAATTATAATTATCGAATATGATAAAGAGGTTTTTTATTCTATCCAGTTTATGTATGGTTTTGGGAGTTTCAGCCCAGAAATCACATACGGTTGTGCAAGGTGATAATCCTTACAACATTGCAAAAAAGTATGGAATGACTGTAGATGAATTGCTGAAGCTAAACCCAAAGCATAAAGACGGCAAACTGGCGATCGGAGATGTTTTAACTATAAAATCAGAAAAAACAGCCACTCAAGCTGTAACAAAAACAACTCCGGCAGAAAAAGTAACTTCAACCACAAGTGCTTCTTCCCTGGGAAAAATCGTTTTACAGCCAAAGCAAACAATCTACGGCATCACAAAACAATACAGAATTTCTGAAACCGATTTGAGAAAGCTGAATCCTGAACTGGATTCTCACATGAAAATCGGAGATGAAATCACATTGCCTCTTGCCAGCATTAAAAAATACGGTGGAACTCAGCAGGCTGTAACAGGAGAAAAACAGGCTGAACCTCCTGTAGAAAAAACAATCACAACGATTACCCCTACAACGGTTACCCCTGCTGTAGAAGGAGAATCTTATGTGATTCAGTCTAAAGATAATTATTACAGAATTACGAAACAATTTGGAATCAGCCAGCAGGAGCTATTTGCTTTAAATCCGGGATTGGAAGAAAAGGGGCTTAAACCTGGTGAGACTATTAAAATAAAAACATCCAATACCAATACGAACGTTGATACCGTTTCTGAACCCGCGAATCCGAAAGCAAAAATGGATTCCGGGAACGAAAAATCAACGCCCTCTTCCAATATTGTTGCAGGTGACGATTATGTTACCTATACAGTTCAGCAGGGAGATACGGTTTTCTCCATCGTTAACAAATTCGGGGTTTCCATTGATGAGCTTATTGCTCTGAACCCTGATCTTTCACATGGGTTGAAAACCGGAATGGTTCTAAAGATCAAAAAGCAGGATGCAGCTTATATAAAGAAAAACGGTGATGCACTGAGTGTTATCCTAATGCTGCCTTTCGGGTACAGCACCAATGAAACCCAGTATAGGACAATGGCACTTGACTTTCTGACAGGCGCTAAACTGGCTATTGAAAGAAATGCAAGAGGAGGACAAAAGCTGGATATTAAAGTGGTAGACTCAGGAAATGAGGCTTCATTTAAAAATTCTTTAACACAGATTAATCCGGATAATACAGATCTTATTATCGGCCCTTTCTTCAAATCAAATGTAATTGATGTTCTTGATTTTACAAAAAATCAGAAAATCCCGGTTGTAGCACCATTTGCAAACACTCCGGAACTATATAATTACAGTAACCTTATTATTGTTGAAACCAACAATCAGACGTATGCTGATAAGATTGTAGAAGAAGTAAAAGGGGTGTATTCAGACCAGAAAATATATATAGTGGCAGATGCTAAGAAAGAAAATGCCAACTATATCAAAGCAGGTCTTGAAAAGGCTGTAAAAAATCCTAATATCATTATTGTTAATTCTCCGGCAGATATTCAGCTGGACCAGAATATGATGACAGGGCAGTCTGCACCGGTTATTGCTATTTTAGCCAATGATGATAATGCCGCAGGCGATGCCTTTGCCAACAAAATTGCTGCTATTTCTAAAGAAGTGCAGGGTGTGAAAGCATTCAGTATGTTCTATTCTCCGGTTTTTGAAAAGAAAGTGGATGAATTGAGCCAGGCAAGTCTGGTTTATCTGATGGATAGGAAGATCAACACTGACGGAAATTTTGAAAAAGAAATTCTGGCAGCCTATAAAGCCAAATACTGTAAAACTCCGCCAAAATATGCTATTGTAGGTTTTGATGTTGTCAACGACATGCTAACCAGAGAAAATAAAAAAGGAGAAATCTTTAAACAGATGAATAAAGTTCAGACTCAGCTTGCTACAAAATTTGAGTTTGTGAAGTCTAAAGCTAACGGTGCTTATGTAAATACCGGTTATAGAGTAATCAGGTTAGTACCTTAAATGATTTATAGCTCTTTAAAGGAATATTGTTAACATTATAGTTATATTTGCATAATATTTAATTCAATACATGAAAGCACTTGTATTTCCAGGGCAGGGTTCTCAGTTCGTAGGAATGGGAAAAGAATTGTATGATTCTAGAAAAGATATTAAAGATCTGATGGAATCTGCCAATGAAATTTTAGGTTTCGATATTCTTTTCATTATGTTCAACGGGACGGATGCGGATCTTAAGAAAACAGAGGTTACCCAGCCTTCAATATTTATACATTCAGTAGCAGCATTAAAAGCCGTAAATGGCCTGGGTGCTGAAATGGTAGCAGGACACTCTTTAGGAGAGTTTTCAGCTTTGGTTGCCAACGGGGTTTTATCCTTTGATGACGGTTTAAAATTAGTTTCTGAAAGAGCGAAGGCTATGCAGGAAGCTTGTGATGCCAATCCAAGTTCTATGGCGGCTATCTTAGGATTAGACGATGCTAAGGTTGAAGAAATCTGCGCACAGATCAGCGGAATTGTTGTTCCGGCAAACTATAACTGCCCGGGGCAATTGGTAATCTCAGGAGAAACACCGGCAGTAGAAGAAGCTTGCGCAAAACTGAAAGAAGCAGGCGCCAAAAGAGCATTGCTGTTACCGGTAAACGGAGCTTTCCACTCACCACTGATGCAGCCTGCACAGGAAAGACTGGCAGCAGCTATCGAAAAAACAAAATTCAGAAAAGCAACGATTCCTGTATATCAGAATATCACAACAACAGCGGTAACGAATCCTGATGAGATCAAACAAAACCTGATCGCTCAGCTTACCGGTCCTGTAAAATGGACACAGTCTGTTCAGAATATGATTAAAGATGGTGCCTCTAACTTCGTAGAAGTAGGACCGGGAAAAACCCTTCAGGGATTGATCAAAAAAATTGACGGATCAGTAGAAGCTGCTTCTGCCATCTAAACAAAAAAATATGAACGCGATATTTTCACCGGGCAAGCTTATGCTTACTTCAGAATATTTCGCAATCGATGGAGCTCTTGTCTTAGCGGTACCTACCAGGCTGGGACAAGAGTTTTTCTTTGAAGAAAAAGATGACGAAAACTCCCTGATTTTCTGGGAAGCCTATCATCAGAACACATTATGGCTGAAAGCTGTCATTGATTATAAAACCTGGCAGATCCTTGAAGCCAATATTCCATCAAGCGCTGAATTTATTGCCAAAACATTAAAGAATGTTCAGCAGCTTTCCAAAACTAAATTCAAAAGTAATTCTACTTACTATTTAAAGACCAATCTGCAGTTCCCTGCGGATTATGGTTTAGGAAGCAGTTCCACTCTCATGACCAATCTTGCAGAATGGGCAGAAATTGACCCTTTCCATCTGAATACGGTCAGCCTGGGAGGAAGCGGATATGATATCGCAGTAGCGAAGGAAAAATCTGCAGTCCTTTTCCAAAGTAAGCCTGAGATAAAATATGAGAAAGTAAACTTCAGTCCTTCTTTTAAAAATGAACTTATTTTTATTCATTTAAATCAGAAGCAGGACAGCAGAGAAGGAATCAGTTTTTATAAATCAAAAAAGAAGTCTCCGGAACTGGTTAATGAATTTTCAGATATCACAAAGAAAATAATGTTATGCGGTGAATTGGAAAATTTTTCCGAATTAATGATAATTCATGAGCGAAAAATCGCTGATTTTCTTGAAATTTCCACAGTTAAAGAAAAATTATTCTCAGATTGCCCCTCATTTGTCAAAAGTTTGGGTGCATGGGGCGGAGATTTTGTAATGAGTGCCAAATTTGGGGGCTTTAAAGACTATTTTTGGGAGAAAGGTTTTACAACCGTTTTTGAATGGGAAAATATAATTAATTTATAATCAGTAATTTACAATTCCTTTTTTTTATTTGTCATTCTGACTTATATCAGTATATTTAAACCATCTTTAACAAATAATTAATATTATTTTTGTTGAAGTCAATAAAGAAATAGAAAATATAAGTAAAATGAAAAACACTAAAATCATCCAGGATTTAGAAAAATTGGGGATTAAAGGAAACTATGAAGTAGTGTATAATCCTTCTTATGAAGAATTATATCAGGCTGAAGTTTCTCCTGAAAATCAGGGATTTGAGAAAGCTGAACTTACAGAATCTGGCGCAGTGTCAGTAAAAACAGGAATTTTCACAGGTCGTTCACCTAAAGACAGATATATTGTTCAGGATGATGTTACAAGAGATACAATTTTTTGGGATGGTAAAGTAAATTTACCTACCACATCAGAAATTTTCAGCTCTTGTAAAGAACTAGTGATGAACCAGCTTTCTGAAGCTAAGAAGATTTATGTGGTAGATGCTTTCTGTGGAACGAATGCAGATACAAGACTTAAAGTAAGATTTATCGTTGAAGTAGCATGGCAGGCGCATTTCGTAACAAACATGTTTATTCGTCCTTCTCACTACGAACTGGAAAACTTTGGTGAGCCGGATTTCACAGTCATCAACGGATCAAAAACTATCAACCCGAACTGGGAAGCACAAGGGTTAAATTCTGAGAACTTCATCATGTTCAACCTTACTGAAAAACTACAGATCATCGGAGGTACATGGTATGGAGGAGAAATGAAGAAAGGGATGTTTGCCATGATGAACTACTACCTTCCATTAAAAGGAATGGCTTCCATGCACTGTTCTGCAAACGTAGGAGAAAAAGGGGATGTTGCTTTATTCTTTGGTCTTTCAGGAACAGGTAAAACTACTTTATCAGCAGATCCTAAAAGATACCTTATCGGTGATGATGAGCACGGATGGGATAACAACGGAGTATTCAACTATGAAGGTGGGTGCTACGCTAAAGTAATTGACTTATCAGAAGAAAAAGAACCGGATATTTTCAGAGCAATCAAAAGAGATGCACTTCTTGAAAACGTTGTTGTGAACAATGGAGTAGCAGATTATACTGACGGATCTATCACAGAAAATACAAGAGTTTCTTATCCAATCTATCATATCAACAAAATTGTATTGCCTTCTAAAGCAGGTCATGCTAAGAAGATTGTATATCTTTCTGCAGATGCATTTGGGGTACTTCCTCCGGTTTCTATCCTGAATGAAGACCAGGCTCAATACCACTTCCTTTGCGGGTATACTTCGAAATTAGCAGGAACTGAAAGAGGAATTACAGAACCTCAGCCATCTTTCTCTCCGGCATTTGGTGAAGCATTCCTTACATTACACCCAACCATGTATTCTAAAACATTGATCGGTAAAATGCAGGAGCACGGTGCTAAAGCCTATCTGGTAAATACAGGTTGGAATGGTACAGGAAAGAGAATTTCTCTGAAAGATACCAGAGCCATCATTGATGCTATTATTGATGGTTCAATCGAAAATGCCCCTAAAACTCAGGTTCCTATCATGAACCTTGAAATTCCTACTGAATTGCCAAACGTTTCTACAGGTATTTTAGATCCTAGAGATACCTATGAAAATGCTTCAGAATGGGAAGAAAAAGCAAAAGATCTTGCTTCAAGATATATTAAGAACTTTGAACAGTACTGTGATACAGAAGAAGGGAAGAAGTTAATAGCTTCAGGACCTCAGTTACAGGAACAAACTATCTGATAGTTATCAATCAACATACAAGAAAGCCTCATCAACGATGAGGCTTTCTTATTTTATTTCTCGCAATTTAATAGCAGTAAATATTACCTCCTACCTTTCCTACTATCCATAATTATCTGTGAAAATCTGGGTAATCTGTGGTTGAAAAAATTATTTCAAGCTTAATAAAGCCAATCTATATCCATCCATTCCAAAGCCAGATAAAACCGCATCCGCATTTGTTGCCGTTACAGACTTCTGTCTGAATTCCTCTCTTTTGTAAATATTACTGATGTGAACCTCTACTTTTGGTTTGCGGATATTTTTCAAACAATCTGCAATAGCATAAGAATAATGGGTGAAAGCTCCCGGATTAATCACTACAGCATCAAAATCATCTTCCTGAAGCCTGTTGATAAGTTCTCCCTCGATATTCGACTGGTAATATTTTAATTCATGAGACCGAAACTCGGACCTTAAAATTTCCAAATAGTTTTCCATAGAAACATTTCCATAGATTTCCGGTTCTCTGGTTCCTAAAAGATTGAGATTTGGCCCGTTTATAATCAAAACTTTCATCCTATAAAATTAAAAACTTTTTTCAATTAATCACACACAAATTAACCTCAGGTTGAATTTATATGACTTTGAATTATTAATAATGATATTTATCATGTATGAGAATATAGCAACGGTTGCAACTCCTTATTATAATGGATTTTATTAAAATTTTATGTTAATTTTTTAAAATTTATCATGAAAAATCTATAAGTCTACTTGTTTTGTAGACTAAAAGTTTTTAGCTTTGCAACCATATTTCGATCGGCTTATAAAGAAAGACGGAGGGAACTGACCCTGTGAAGTCTTAACAACCTACCCGTGCGGCAAGGTGTTACATTCAGCCTTTTAAGGAAAAATAAGCATTTGGTTTATCGTATTTATCGATGCCCTTTGCTGACTTTTCTGCAAAGGGTAAATTTTTAATATATGATAAATAAAATTGATTATGATTAGCAAAAATTTATTCAATTCTAAAACCTGGATACCTCCGGTTGCTGTATTTTTTCTGGGAGTGGCCAGTGTAAGCGCGCAGAATTCCAGGCCGAACAAAGACAGCCTCCATGAAAAAGAAATTGATGAAGTAGTGGTGGTAGCCTATGGAAAGGCAAAAAGAAACAGCTATACAGGTTCAGTAGCAACCATTTCCAGCGATAAGATCAATAACAGGCCTGTCACCAATATTACCAAAGCATTAGAAGGGCAGGTTGCGGGGATCCAAACAACAAGTGCATCAGGACAGCCCGGCGCGGTTTCTACCATCCGGATCAGAGGGATTGGCTCCATCAGTGCTTCCAGCGACCCTTTATATGTGGTGGACGGAATTCCTTTTGACGGAAACCTGAACTCTATCAGCCCAAGCGATATTGAATCTATCAGTGTCTTGAAAGATGCTACAGCAAGTGCCTTGTATGGTTCAAGAGGAGCAAACGGAATTATCATCATTACTACAAAATCAGGTAAAAAAGGAGAAGCTAAAGTCAATTTCAATATCAGTCAGGGATTCTCAGGAAGAGCTGTCAAAGATTATGAACAGGTAAATACGGATCAGTATTTTCAACTCTATTGGGAAGCATTGAGAAACGGATATCAGTCCGGAAAAGTTTCTTCTCAGCAGGCTGCCCAGATGGCAACGGATAACCTTGTTTCTACCCTTGGAATCAATCCTTATGGGACCGCTTATCCAAAACCGGTAGGAGCAGATGGAAAGCTATTACCGGGTGCCTCACCACTTTGGAATGACGACTGGAGAGATATTTTACAAAGAGTAGCTTCAAGAAATCAGGTAGATCTTGATATCAGTGGAGGAAGTGAGAAAAGCAATTATTTCTTTTCCCTGGGCTATCTTGATGATAAAGGAATGGCGATTGAATCAGGCTATAAAAGATACAATACCCGATTAAAAATCAATTCTGAAGTAAAAAAATGGCTGAATGTTGGGGTAAACCTAAATTACACAAACAGTGTTCAGCAGGCACCTACTTCTTCGGATTCCAAGGCCAGTAATATCATCAATGCGGCAAGATTCATCCCTTCATTCTACCCTTATTATGAGAGGAATGCTGATGGAACTTACATTTTGGATGCTGATGGAAACCCGGTTTATGATTTTGGAAAATACAGACCTACGAATGCGCTTCAGAATCAAAATGCGGCAGCAACCCTTCCATTAGACAAAAACGAAAATAAAGAAGATAACTTTTCAGGAAAAGGATTCATGGAGTTCATTTTCTTACCGGAGTTGAAATTCAAGACCAGCTTTTCTGTTGATTTGGTGAATTATAACGGGCATTATTATTCAAATCCATTACTGGGACAGGGTGCTGAAATCGGAGGTTCGGTGACGAAAACCAATACCAGAACGCTTTCTTATACCACCAGCAATATACTGACGTATGATAAAAAGTTCGGAAAGCATCACATCAATGCTTTAGCAGGACACGAATTCTATAAATATGATTATCAGACAATTTCCGGAACAAGAAGCCAGTTTTCTCTGCCATACTATTATGAGCCGGATGCGGCTTCTCTATTAGGGAGCTTCAGTGGAAACAGTAATAAATTAAGCTTATTAAGCTTCCTGGGAAAAGTAGAATATGATTATAACAACACCTATTTCTTATCCGCATCAGGAAGAGCAGACAGCTCTTCAAGATTTGAAAAAGATAACAGATGGGGAAGATTCTGGTCAGTAGGAGGTTCATGGAAGATATCCAATGAAGAATTTATTAAAAGTTTAAATGTCTTCAATCAATTAACATTGCGAGCCAGTTATGGAGGTCAGGGAAATGATAAATTACTTCGTCCCAACGGACAGCCTCTTTATTATGCATATCAGGAGTTGTACCGATTTATCAGTCTTGGGGGAGAACCGGGAACCACGCTTGAAAAAACATCTACCAATAATGTGAAGTGGGAAACCAACCTTAATTTAAATGTAGGATTGGAGTTCGCTGTTCTTAATAACAGGATTAAAGGAAATATCGAATACTTCAAAAGAAAAAGCCAGGACCTTCTGTTTAATATGCCGGTTGCTCCATCATTGGGAATCAGTGATTACCCTGCCAATATCGGAACGATTCAGAATACAGGATTTGAATTTTCATTATTTACAACTCCGATTAAGACTGATGATTTCCAATGGAATGTGGATGTAAACCTGAGTACTTTAAATAATAAAGTAACCAAGTTGCCTGGTGGTTCTCTGGTCGTAGGAACTAAGTTACTGACAGTAGGAGGTTCTGTATATGATTTCTTTATTCCGGAATGGGTAGGGGTAGATCCGAGCAATGGAAAGCCATTGTGGAAAACAGTTTCTACCGATGCCAGTGGAAATTCAGTGGAAGGAACTACTTCGGAATATTCAAAAGCTACAAAATTGCTGCAAGGTTCTGCATTGCCTAAACTGACTGGAGGAATCAGCACCAGTATCACTTATAAGAATTTTGATTTTTCAGGATTACTGACCTTCAAAATCGGAGGGAAAATTTTAGATACCGACTATACTTCTATCATGCATAACGGAAGTGCCGGAGGACGCGCATGGAGCGCAGAAATGTTAAACAGATGGACTCCGGAAAATCCTTATACAGATGTTCCTGGACTGAGTACCACAACGAATAACTGGACGTCAACCTCTTCAAGATTCCTATATTCCGGTACCTACGCAAGGCTTAAAAATGTAAGTTTGGGATATACGCTTCCTGAATCTTATTTTGAGAAAATCGGACTTAAAAAGTTCAGAATTTATGTCCAGGCAGAAAACCTTCTGACCTTCTATAAACATAAGGGAATGGATCCCGAGCAGGCTTTGGACGGAACAACGTATTACAGATATCCTGCCATGAGAACGATCAATTTTGGTCTTCAGGCAACGCTTTAACTTTTAAAATTGAAACAATGAAACAATTAAAATATATATCATTTGCTTTTATCGGATTTTTGTCGTTGACAAGCTGCGAAAGCGAGCTGGATACTGCGCCAACGGATCAGGCCAATAGTGTGGAAGTTTTTAAAACCGCTGAAAGTGCTGAAACAGTAGTGAACGGTACCTGGGCAAAATTTAATAATGACGGGACAACCTATGCCAATATCGGGTATTCCACTGTTTTAAGAGCAAGTGATGCCATGGGAAGTGATGTAGCGGTACTGACCAATAAATACGGTTTTGCATCTACTTATGCCTTTACAGAAATGGTGAATAGTACGGCTAGCCGCCCGTTGTTTATCTGGACTATGCTGTATTCCGCCATCAACAATATGAATAATGTGATTACAAGAATTGATGGGACAGAAGGGAGCCAGGAGAAAAAAAATCAGGTGAAAGGACAGGCAAAAGCATTACGTGCTTTTTGTTATCTGAATCTGGCAAGCTTTTACCAATTCAGCTATCTGAAAGACAAATCAGCGCTGACAGCTCCCATTTATACTGAACCTTCTACAACCAGTACGGTAGGGAAGAAGAGGGCAAGTCTTGAAGAAATCTATACTTTGATTAAAAGTGATCTTACCGATGCTGATAACCTGTTGAAAAATTATACAAGAAATAATAAAGATAAGATCAACCGTTCTGTAGTGAACGGACTTTTAGCAAGAACTTATCTGAATACCGGTGAGTGGAGTAAGGCTTCAGCATCAGCGAAAATCGCAAGGGAAGGTTTCTCTCTAATGGCTCCTGAAAAGTATAAAGATGGCTTTAATGACATCAACAATGCAGAGTGGATCTGGGGGCATGGGCAGACCCAGGAACAGTCTGATGAAAGTTATGCCTTCCATTATCTGGATGTATCTTCATCGGGAAGTTACTATTACAGCTTTATGGCGGATCCTTATTTTAAAGACCTTTTTGATACCAATGACATCAGATATCAATTATTTTCATGGGACGGGCAGAAAGGAAGAGAAGGTTTGCTGAGGTATGCCAAGTTTAAATTTAAACCCACCCTTATTGCAGACATTGTTTATATGAGAGCCGCTGAAATGTATCTGATCGAAGCTGAAGCTGAAGCCAGAAACGGAGATGTTTCTCAAGCGGTAGCAGTATTGAATCAGTTGAAATCTGCCAGAAATGCTAATATTTATAATGGTTCATTAACACAGAATGCAGTAGTAGATGCCGTTCTGATTGAAAGAAGAAAAGAATTATTCGGAGAAGGGTTTTCCCTTTCAGATATTATCAGAACGCAGGGAACAGTAGTAAGAAAACCATTCGTAGATGCTGATGGTAAACCGATAAAAGTTCAGATAACTACACCAGATGGAACAGTGAAAACAGTAGACGGTAAAGGGCATTCTGTTTTGGATTTTCCGGATAAATCTGCATTTACTCCAAACAGTAATTATTACTTATTCAGTATTCCTCAGAGGGAATTTGAGAATAACCCGAATTTATAAGATATAGTCCATAATTAGATTGATTTTTTTAAGCCACTGCTTTTGCGGTGGTTTTTTTGCTAAAAAACCGTCGCTAAAAGAGCAACGGTTTACCACGTAAAAAACAGAAATACCCAAACGTCAATTTTATTAATATTCTGATACATTGATTCGTCAGGATCATATAATTTTCTATCAAATTTTACAGTGATTATATTATGACTAATCCTATAATTAAAGATATAAATCCCATGTAGTTTCCTGTTTTTGGGAAAGCTTACACTTCCGTAAATAGCTCCGAATACAATAGTTCACACTACCTTTGTTCTCGATTAGCTAACATACTTTTTATAGATTACTAATAAAGCAATTAAGAGCATGAGACCCAGGAAAAAGTATAAAATATTTAATCGATATTTTTTTACCTCCTCTTTTGTATAAGATAAGCTTTCTATCTTTTTCCTTGGGAAAATTAACTTCAGAGGCTGCGCTAATAAAAAGAAAATTGATAAAGTAAATAATAAAAATATAATTATTCGCAATATCTCCATTTCTAAATAAGGGTTAATAAATACCTGAACAAAGGCTCCCGAAAAAAACATTATAGGAATATTATAGGGGAGACTAAAAACTAATATCGTCCAATTGTACTGTCCCTTTGTTAACCAAACTTTTTCATAATATTTTTTCAAGCTCCAAAATAAATAAGTAAGTGTTTTCATAGATTATGGTTTTGCCAGTTGTGTCTGGATATGCTTATAGGTATATTGAAAGTTGTTAAAGAATGCTTTTCCTACAGAATAGCCTACTTGATTATCAATTATATTACCCACATAGTTATAAACCTTGCCACTAGCTCCTGTTGCATCTAAAAAACCTAAAGCTAAACTAGCAGCCGGTGAAAAGATAATTGAAGCTGTGCTTATTACAAAATTAAGAAGATTTGCCGTAGTAGGATTAATCGAATATTGATAAAGTGCTACTCCTGCACCTAAAACAGCAATTCCTTGCCCAAACCTAGCCAACCCCTTCAAATAGCCTCCAAAAGCGGTAAGATCTCCTTTTACTAATTGCATGATCGCTAATTTGGTGTTGGTTGATATTCCTAAACCACCTAATGCCTTTCCTATTTTATCCATAACCCCGTCACCGTCTGAAGCATTTACGGTTTTTCTTGGAATCTTATAATTTGCTTTCTTATTTTTTTCTGTATCGAACCGGTTATCTATTTTATGTTCTAAATGATTAAAAGCCATAACAAAAAATCCGCTCATAGCACCCTCCCAGAAGTTTCCTCCTGCTAACACACTTCCTACACCTCCAGAGGTCATACCCGTTAAAATTTTGCCCGTATCACTTGCAAAAAAGCCGCTTTTAATACCTTTTAGCAAATCACCGCTTAAACTTGCGAAAGCGCCACTAGCAGCTCCGCTCCAAAAACTGCCACCTGTAACAGAAGATAGGACGCCCATGCTTACGGCGTGTAATCCTGCTCTTGCCAGCGTAACGCCTGTAGTTCCTAAAGAATTGGCAATACTGGCGACCTGAAACAGTGTTCCTATCCCAAAAGACAGTGCTCCGCTTACCATTCCGGTAATCGCTGCTGAAGAAATAGACCTAAAAAATCCGCTAACCGTCCAATTTCCTTTTATTAATGCTATGGTAGTATAGGTAGCAGCGGTTATTGCAATTGCAGCGAAGGCCGCTTTGGCCATTACCGCTATCAAGGCAACAATGGCAAATTCCCCACTAGGGTCATTATACATCAGTGGATTGTTCAGTACATAGCCATATTTATTATAATTCTGCGTATTTGTAGGGTCTTGGATGTTCTCATCTGCATTTAAGAATCTCCTTAATAAAGGATCATACAATCTACCGTTCATGTGGATGATTCCTACTTCTGCAAAATGCTCGTGACTGGTATAACCTCTTTCCAATAATAATGAAGTATTATCAATTATATTTTTATCGGTGATAATCGCTCCGTTTCCTATTTGTAGATGGGTGAAATTACCCCATGCATCAAAATGCCTTTGTTCCAGCTTATTTCCAGCTTCATCACTGATGGCTAAAATACTTCCGATATAATCTTTATGCAAAAATTTGTAAGAACCGCTGCTCTCCGTAAAGTTCTTTAAATATACAATATTAGATTCATACGGGGTTCCGCCAATATAAATGATATGTTTTTCTTTCCCTGTCGTATTATCTTTTACAACTTCATAGCTACCATCTTCACTGTAATATTTGGTGAACTTGCCTTCTCCATCTGTACTAAAATTGCCTCCATAGGTAACCTTTTGTCTCATACTTGTTAAGCCATACTGGAAGGCTACATCTCCTTTCATTCCGTCTATGAATACAGGATCGTTGTTTTCATTATACACAATACTTTGGATAAGATCATTATTATAATTCTGTTCTCCGGCAGCATTTAATGTCATTCCTGTAGCTTGGTAAATCTTAGCAGAATTTTCAAACTTGATCGTACCTACCTGATCGTTTTGGGTAATTCTTCCTTTGATGTCGTAAACATTTCTATTGGCTGTTGGCTTGATTCCGGTTACAGGATTCGTCCAGTTCACCAAACGATTATTATCATCATAATCAAAAGATTCATTAATGTTAAAATCTCCTCCGGTAGTTCTGCTCTTGAGTTCATTCCTGATTGCATCGAATGAATAGGATAGTTGCAGAATACTTGGTTTTACTGAGGAAGAATGATTGACATTCGTTAAGAAGCCATTGGCATCGTAGATATTGTTAATATCTGCTGCTCCTAATTTTGCTTTCAGCACCTGTCCTTTGGCATTGGCTTGTTTTAGCTCCCACAGGATTTTACCAGAGTTTTTATCTTTTACCTGATACAGTTCACCGTTCCATGTGCTGTATACATTTTCAATCTGAACTTTAGTTAAAATACCGGAAGAATACAATTGTTTTTCATAAGAAATTACTCTTGCTTTATCGTTATACGTAATGCCGTTCTGGATAAAGTATTTTCCATTATTACTTTCAGAGGATGATAATACTCGTCCCTGTGGATCATAACTGATATTGGAACTGTATGCTTTTCCTTTCGAAGTTCCAGATTTTGAAACAATTCTTCCTTTATTATCATAGGAGAAAGAAATCAACTTATTGGTTGCTTCCCCACCATCCGCGGTAGAAATTTCTTTTTGAGAAATTAATTGTCCTAAACTATTATAGATGTATTCTTTAGTTCCTTTCGGGCTGATGATTTTCTTCGGTTGCCCAAAAGCATCATACTCATATTTATATAATCCGTTGGAAGGATCATTGAATTCTGATTTTCTCCCCCAAGAATCATATTTAGTAGTCACAATATTTTCTGCATATTGAGCCTTGATCTGTTCTCCGGCTGCATCATACGAGAATTGGATTGTTCCCCCTTTATCGGTGGTAGCGACTATATTTCCTAAGGCATCAGTAGTTTTAGACGTAGTTCTGCCATAGCCGTTGAGCTCTTTTATCGTTGTTGTTAAATCGGAAACAGAAGTTTCCACTTGTTTACCATTAAATTCTACAGCTGATACTTTTGTAGGAAATACAGAATCATCATAAGTGATAACATTCCATTGATTCGGAGTCTGTCCTTCAAAATAAGGCTCGGATTCTTTGATTTTCCTTCCTAAAATATCATACTGAATTTCTTTAGATATAAATTGTCCTTGTCCAAATGCTTTGGAAGAGATTTTATAATTCTGTCCTAATTTATTGTCAAATTTCTTCGATACATCACCATCCGGGTCATTTTGAGTAATTGTTATATTGGAACTATCATCCCTGTTATATTGATAGGTGGTTGTTCCTCCCAAATTGGTTTTGGAAGTTAAAAGTTTCCCCCAGCCATCATAAGTATTAACAAGTGTATTACCCAATGGATCAGTTTGCTTTTTGATCTGTCCCCAATCATTGTATTCAATATTAGTTTCTAATCCTAAATTATCAGTCTTTTTTTCTACAAATCTTCCTTTCGAATCATAAACGCTGGCTATCGTTTGTGTTTGAGAATCTATACTATTACTTACTACTTTTTGAGTAATATTTCCAAATCCATCATAATTGTAAGTTTCCTGTAAATATCCAGTATTGTCTCTATTCCATGTTTTCAGGCTTTTTAAGAGGTTGCTTTCATAGATATACTCTTCTTTGTCTGATTTCGTATCACCATAAGCCTGTGATATATTGGTTTTGGATTTTGTGCGACCAATATAATAATTAGAACCTGTTCCTGCCGGGTTGTGTATGTAATCAACTGTGGAAGTAGTTACTGCATACCCATTATTAACATTTGATACTGTTTGTACCGGAAGATAATAATTATTATAGGATATTGTGTTATTTGTTACTGTACCCGTTAAAAAATCTTTTATCTTGGTGCTTTTTGGAAAAATAGCGGTAATAACTTTCGGTCTGTCCGCAATAGAGAGAGAATAATAATCTACGATCTGACCGTTTAGCAGGTAGTCATTTTGGTAAATGGTTGATTTTAAGCTTAATAACTCATTGTTGTTTTCTGAGATATCTGCCGGGAAAACTTTCGATTCATCATTAGTTCTAATGCTCCATTCTTTTGTTGGAACGCCTTCATTTTGAAGGTCTATTTCTGTTCCAGACCATATCTTTGTGTTCTCCAATCCATCAGCATACCATGAAGAACGGGCGGTTTGATAGTATCCTATCATTCCTTTTCCTTGCATATGCAAAGTCATGCCCCTGTATCGGAAATCCTGTTTTCTACCTTCTTGTTGAAGTTGTGATACAGCATACCCTCTGTCGATCCTATTTAATGAAAAATAAGGATATAATTCACTTTTTGGATTTTTATAGAAAGTAGGAGTTGTCGTATTATCAGGAACAATTTCCAAGTATTTAATAGAGGTGCTGATTCCTCCTTGGGTAATTGACTGTATTCTTTTGAATTCATCTACCCCCGTAGGTGCCTTAATTTTAAGAACATTATTTTTCCTGAATAAGAAAACGTTATAATAGTTATTATTAGATCTTATCACATTGGTTATCGGCTGATAGATGGAAAGATCATCGTAAGGTTGAACGATGGTAAACTGAGGTGGGATAGGAAAGGTATAAATATTCTGGGGTTCAAAATCTATGGCTCCGAATATAGGAGATCCTTTTGAAATCAGTCCATTCACAACAACCCCCATGGTTCTTGAATTTGAATTTAAAAGATTTGAATAGGAATGAACCTGAACAATATCTGATTTTCCATCAGCATTAAGATCGGAAATAGAATACATGGTTCTACTAAACTTTAACCAAGCCCCATTACTCTGTGTGTTTTCATTTTTATACATTAAGAAATCAGGTTTAAAAGCTGTATTAAAGCTTTTTCCCGTTCCAATGTAAAATTTCCAGTCATCTTTACCCACTTTACCTTCAGTAAGAGGAAGGGTAAAATCAAGCTTTCCATCTCCATTGAAATCCCCAAATAATACAGGAAACTCATTCCCTTTGGTTTCTTCTAAATTTCCGGAAAACTTAATCTTCTTTAAGTACACATCGGGTTCTGTCTTTACAAATTCAAATACAGTGTATGTAGTGTTGGACACATTAATGATATCTACCTTTCCATCACTATCAATATCTATATATTTTTGATCTGTATATAAACTTTCATTAATCCCATTATCCAAAGTATAAGTAGCAACAGAATTCCTTTGGTTGCTCAGATCTATAATGTAATTTTCTACAAGCCCCGACCCAGATAAAGTAAGAAAAACATTAGAGATGCCGTCACCATTAAGATCTCCTTCATTTAGTACAGCTGAACAAGTTGTACATGGTGTTTGAGAAACCTGTTTTTCGAATACCTTGACAAAAGTATTATTTCTAAAAGTATATACCGAAATTTTACCACCTTCATATTCTGCAACCCCATTACCATTAACCACTTTTTTTGTTTCATCCAGGAATGTGTTAACAACAACAGAACTGGAATTGAAGATTTTATTAGTCTGAATAACATTAAAATCATCATTAAAAGCCCCCAACTTAATAGTTCCATCGGTCATTACAAAATCAAGATAAGAATCTCCATTAAAGTCTCCGGTAAATTTAATTTTATCAAACAAAGCCTGACTGTCTATGTTCCAACCGCTTATAGAAGTTGGGTTTTGAGCAGGGTAGTTAAATACAATGGGATTCGCCGACTCGCCAGTCGAATTAGATTCAGTAATCTTTTTAACGTACTGATAACCTATCGAATCGGTTATATATTCTGGCGTATATTTTTTGAAGACTTGTCCGTTTGTTTTTACTGTAATATCCTTTAAAATTTTTGTTTGTGTAAACAAAGTTCCAGGACCATTGATGTATGCTCCCTCAAAGATATTTCTATCGTTATAAGTGAAAATGATTTCATTAAAAGAAGGTGTTCCTAAATTTTCATTTCCGCCCCAGGTGATAGATTTTATAACATTGACATTATTTTCCTGATCATAGCTATAATTGATAACATTCCCTTGAGCATCTTTCCATTTTACGATACTAAATCCTAAGCGATTGGTAGCATTGTTCCAGCCGGGAGCCGTTCCTCCATACCAGGCTTGGGAGCCGTCTTCGAAAGTTACCTCCCAATATTCAGGCTGTTTCCAGTTCGGCATATTTCCAAGGGACTTGATTTTGATGTTGGAATACTTTTCGGTGATATATTCTGCACCATCTTTTCCGTATTCTCCTGATTTCAAAATAAGCCTTTGTCCATTGAAGCTGTAATAGTCAGAATAGTCAATTTGGATACTTTTTACCTCTCCATCTTTTCCTATGTTTTTTCCAGTTCTGGAAATAGAAGTTATACCAGATAAATTCCAGCCATAACCGGCAATTCCATTTCCGGAATCACTGGAATAGACAAGATCTATTTGCGGAGCTACACTTTTTACTCCGGGAGGTAAGGCAATGGGTAAACTAAATTGCAGTTGACCTCCTCCTGCAACTTCTATGTTACCTTTGGTATCATGGAAGCTTTGTCCTGTCGGAGCGGTTGTCCCCGATGGATTGCCTACTCCTGCCCCTGAATCCACGGGTCCTCCACCCGGGTTTTCCGTTGCAGGACCAATTTTCGCTACAAAAGGGTTCGATGAACTTGATGAAGCATAAAATCCCGGAGCTAATACAACCGACTGCGGATCCTGAACCGTTCTTGAGGTACTTTCTGCCTGATACAGTATGGTCTGTGAAAAGCCCATTACTGACCATAATGACAGTATGAATGATGAAAATACTTGTATTTTCTTATCGTAAGGTTTCATGGTTATTTATCGTTTGGTGATGTTTTTACTGAAAATTCTGCCATCTTTTAGCGTAAAGCGCAAAACATACACTCCCCAGTCATAACCAGTCATATTGATTTTAACCTGACGGTTTAAGTCCGGGATATTCTGTTGCTGGAATTTCCAGTGAATTGTACTGTGCTGATACAATGAAACGGATTCTATTAGGCCATCCACTTCTTCTGTCCAGTCTATCGTAAGATAGTCATTAACAGGAACCGGGTACAGACGTATTTGTTTCAGGAATGTTTTTTCATCAATAACAGGAGCTTGTCTGGTAACAGCTGCTACCTTTGACTCTTTTGAAACCATTTCTTCGGCTTGTTTACCAGCAGCGTCGATTCCCCTGTATCGCTGGTTTCCGGCCTCATCATATTTGAAATACACTTCGGTTTGGGAAAAGCCGAAGAATCCTATCATCAGGGATGATAGTGAGAGTAATTTTCTTTTCATTTGCGGTTATTTTTGTATTGATAAGAGTTGCTGAACCTGCTGTTCCAGTTTTTCAATTTTAGCAGATTGGGCTTTTAGAGCTTCATTTTCATCCTTAAGATGTTTCAGCTGTTCTGACTGTTGCTTTATTTGTTTATTCTGCTCGATTGAATAAAGAGTAAGCTCTTCAATTTTCTGCAATAATTTTATTTGGAATTCACCTACATTTACACCTTCTTTTTCCATTACTTTAGCAGACGCAATTTCAGGAAGGTGCTTTTTTTCTTTGATATGTTTTTCAACTTCTTCTAATTTTGGAAGATCATATTTTTCATCAAATACAAAATCGGCAGTAGGAGTTAGAGTAACTTTTACTTCTTTGGCTTCAAATTTTCCCTGTAATAAAGCATTTCCATTGGGTTTAATGGCAAGTTGTACTTTCTTGTTTGTAATAAAATTAATCGCTCCAAAATCCGGGGTTGTAATCTCATTTTCAATATTAAAGTCACCATAAGTTCCATATCTGAAGCCACTGCCTGAGTAGGTAGAATTTACTTCCAGATTAGCCGTAGTACTATTATATGCTAAACTGACTATAGCACTACCCCCGGTTTGTCCTACAGATGTAAACTTGCCCAGAGACAAATTTTGGTTGTTTATATTGTCCTGGGCGATATGTAGTTTGCTGTTAGGACTTACGGTTCCGATTCCCACATTTCCATTATCATTGACTACTAGCTTTCGGTCATTATAATCTCCTTTGGAAACGACCCATTGAGAACCATGAAGATCACCAAAAAACCATCCGTTATCTCCATTAAGATACTGAGTCTGAATTCCTCTGATAAAGCCACCATCGTTTACACTTCTTTTTAAATATATAGTTGGAGAATATGCCTGTACAGTAACTTCAGAAAATGTTTGGGCCTGTTGTGAAAATGCCAGGGATGAAACCAATAAGGCCATCGAAAATAATTGTGTTTTCATAATTATAATTAAAATTTATTTTTTTGTAAAGCTATAACTGCAAGGCGACAATTGGTGTCGTGTTTAATAATAATTTTATCAACAATTGGTAAATACCTATTGATGAGTTATTGTTTTATTTGCAAATTTATAAAAATAGATATAATATTTTGATTTTTATTTTGTGAATTAATATATTTTAATATAAGTAATTTAATAATGTATTTTATTTAATAAATATTCTGTTTTGTTGTTTTTTTGTAGTAAAATTTGTTCATATCGTGAATTTTTTTTAGCTCAAATTTATTGTGTCGAATAAACTGTAGCTAAAAATCATACTTTTTATGAGCCGGTTAAGAAAGGTTTCAACTTTAGAAAAAATCTCTACCTTTGTACCCATGAATCTCTTAAGATGGATATTGGCATTTTATTTCATGGCGCTATCATTAATGCCATGTGCTGATGTGTCTCATCCGCAGAATTCGGGGAATAAAATGATTTCTCTGAGTATTGAGGAAAATCATTCCACAGAAAAAGGAGATATCTGTTCTCCGCTGTGTGCCTGCAGCTGTTGCCAGATAACAGTTTCAGCATTTAAAATGGATCCTTTATTGGAAATTCCCGAGCAGATTCCTGCTTACTTTTCAAAAAAGATCTTATTCCACAAAAACGACTTTGCTTACCAGGTTTACGATCCTATCTGGCAGCCTCCTAAAATTTAATTTTTATTGACTTTTAGAAAGCTTTTGCTTTCTGATATTTACCTGTGCTTGAAACTTTGCAATACCATTGCAGGGGTTTTCAGGATATTTTTGCTGCAGTATTTTATACTGTGTGCATTCACTTTTCAATAAAAATTAAATATCAATCGTGTTAGATAAAATCATAAAATTCAGTATTAAAAATAAGGTGATCATTGGATTGATGACCCTGGTGCTGATTATCTGGGGGATCTGGAGTGCCACCAGATTACCTATAGATGCTGTGCCGGATATCACCAACAATCAGGTGCAGATCATTACCGTATGTCCTACATTGGCGGGACAAGAGGTGGAACAGCTGGTTACCTTTCCTATTGAACAGAGTATTGCCAATGTTCCCGATATTCAGGAAACAAGAAGTATTTCAAGATTCGGACTTTCTGTAATTACAGTGGTGTTCAAAGAAAATGTAGATGTTTACTTTGCGAGACAGCTCATTAATGAACAGCTGAAAAATGCAGTGGAGGAAATTCCGAAAGGAGTAGGAACTCCTGAGCTGGCTCCTGTAAGTACAGGTCTTGGGGAAGTATATCAGTATATTCTTCACCCTAAAAAAGGAAGCGAAAAGAAATACAATGCCAAAGAACTCCGCACCATGCAGGATTGGATTGTCCGAAGACAGTTGAATGGAACACCGGGAGTTGCAGAGATCAACAGTTTCGGAGGCGAATTAAAACAGTATGAAGTGGCCATTGATCCCAACCGTTTAAAAGCAATGGGAACAAGCATCACGGAAATATTTACAGCCCTTGAAAAAAATAACCACAATACCGGAGGAGCTTATATTGATAAAAAACCCAACGCCTATTTTATCCGTGGAATTGGCTTAGTAACCTCTTTAGAAGATATTAAAAATATTGCGGTTAAAAACGAAACCGGAAGCGTTCCGATCTTTATAAAGGATGTTGCCGATGTGCGTTTAGGAAGCGCTGTTCGTTACGGAGCATTAACGTATGATGGGAAAGTAGATGCTGTAGGCGGAGTAGTGATGATGCTGAAAGGAGCCAACAGTAATGAAGTAGTCAGCAATATCAAAGCAAAAATTCCGACTATACAGAAATCCCTTCCGGATGATGTCATTATAGAGCCATTTCTCGACAGAACAGATCTTGTAGACAGAGCCATCAATACTGTACAGAAAAACCTCAATGAAGGAGCCTTGATCGTTATTTTTGTTCTCGTTATTTTCTTAGGAAACCTGAGAGCCGGACTTATCGTAGCTTCAGCCATCCCACTTTCCTTGCTTTTTGCATTGGGAATGATGAATGTTTTCGGGGTAAGTGCCAATCTGATGAGCCTTGGAGCGATAGACTTCGGATTGATTGTAGATGGTGCCGTAATTATTGTTGAGGCTACCCTGCATCATTTGGGCGTAAGAAAATCTGTCCGCGCATTGACGCAATCTGAAATGGATGAAGAAGTATTCCTTTCTGCATCAAAGATCAGAAGCAGTGCTGCTTTTGGAGAAATCATCATCCTTATTGTATATATTCCGATTCTTACATTGGCTGGTGTAGAAGGAAAAATGTTTACTCCAATGGCCAAAACAGTAGGATTCGCCATTCTGGGAGCCCTGATTCTTTCCCTAACCTATATCCCCATGATGAGTGCTCTCTTTTTATCTAAGAAAATATCCCATAAAGAAACCTTCTCTGATAAAATGATGAACCGTCTGCAAAAGATATATCAGCCCTTATTGCAGAAAGCGATCAAAGTAAAATATATTATCGTGTCAGCAACGGCTGTCGTTTTTCTTATTTCTGCTTTTATTTTTAAAAATATGGGTGGTGAATTTATTCCGCAGCTGCAGGAAGGAGACTTTGCTTTCCATTGTATTTTACCACAGGGTAGTTCGCTCAGTCAGAGTATAGAAACCTCCATGCAGGCATCAAGAATTATAAAACAGTTTGATGAGGTGAAAATGGTAGTCGGGAAAACCGGTTCCGCTGAGGTTCCTACAGATCCAATGCCACCTGAAGCAACCGATATGATTGTGGTGTTAAAGCCGCAAAGCGAATGGAAAACCAAAAAATCTTACAATGAGTTAGCCGATGAGATCAGCGAAAAATTAGAAACAATTCCTGGCGTATTTTTTGAAAAAAACCAGCCTATTCAGATGCGTTTCAATGAGCTGATGACCGGGATCAGACAGGATGTTGCGGTAAAAATCTTTGGAGAAAACCTTGATTCCTTAGCTGTGTATGCAGATAAAGTTGGGAAAATCATTCAGACAGTGGGCGGAGCTACAGCCCCTCAGATTGAAAGAGTGAGTGGCCTTCCACAGATTAATGTTCAGTATGACAGAACAAGAATCGCTAATTACGGATTGAATATCGAAGATGTCAACAATGCCGTAAGTACAGCCTTTGCAGGGAAAGCTGCCGGACAGGTTTTTGAAAATGAAAGACGTTTTGATCTGGTTGTCCGCCTGGACAGTCTGCATAGAACGGATATTTCAGATGTGAATAATCTGATGATTACTTCTGCTACAGGTGCACAGATTCCATTATCGCAGGTGGCAAATATTAGTTACAAATTAGGACCCGCACAAATCAGTCGTGAGCAGGGAAAACGTAGAATTGTTATCGGATTCAATGTAAAAGACCGTGATGTGGAAAGTGTGGTGAAAGATATTCAGGCAAAACTGAATACAATGAAACTTCCTTCCGGATACTACTTTACCTACGGAGGACAGTTTGAAAACCTTCAGGAAGCGAGCAAGCGCCTGATGATCGCTGTTCCGATATCATTGCTTCTTATTTTTATGCTGTTGTATTTTACCTTCCGCTCGTTCAAACAGGCAGCATTGATTTTTACAGCCATTCCTATGAGTGCTATTGGTGGTGTATTTGCGCTTTTAGTGAGAGATATGCCATTCAGTATCAGTGCCGGGATCGGATTTATTGCCCTTTTTGGAGTGGCAGTATTGAACGGAATTGTTTTGATAGGAACATTCAACCAATTAGAAAAAGAAGGCGAAACCGATATTCTGAAAAGAGTATTTGAAGGAACAAAAACCAGATTAAGACCTGTATTAATGACGGCAACGGTAGCTTCATTAGGATTTTTGCCAATGGCTATTTCTACAGGTGCGGGTGCCGAAGTGCAAAAACCATTGGCTACAGTAGTGATTGGGGGGCTGGTAACAGCAACATTCCTTACACTATTTGTTTTGCCGATGCTGTATATCATTTTTAATACCAAGATTTTGAAAAGAAAAAATAATAATACGGGAACCATTACTGCCGTTCTTGTTGTAGGATTAATGATGCTGGGACAAACTTTTAAGGCACAGTCCAGACCGATTTCTGTAGAACAGGCGGTAGAACAGGCGGTGAACAATAATTTAGCCCTGCAGTCTAAAGATTTAAGCATTAAATCTGCTGAAGCATTAAGACCAACTGCAAAAGAACTTCCTAAGTTAGGGGTTACAGCACAGCTTGGGCAATACAACAGTCCAAGGTTTGACCAGTCGTTTGCCATCTCACAAAGCATTCCTTTTCCAACCCTTTTTAAAGCAAGAAAAGACTTAATCAATGAGAATATTAAAAGCAGGCAGATTGATAAGGAAATTACAGCTAATGAACTGATAAAACAGGTTCGTACCTATTATTATCAGATTGAATATCTTCAGTATAATAAGGCACAGCTGACCAGCCTGGATAAATATTATGAAGAGTTTATCAGAATTGCAACTGTAAGATTCAAAGCAGGTGATATCAAAAAGATCGAAATCAGTACCGCGGAAACTCAAAAAGGAGAAATTGATCTGCTGCTCAGACAAAATGAAGTCTATCTGAATAATGCTTATAAGAATTTAAAAACTCTTATGAATACGTCAGAAGATATTGAAGTACCATTTAATAAAGATTATGCCCCTTTAAAAGCAGAAAATGTACTCGATAGTGCTGTGGTTGGCAACAACCCATCTGTAAAAGCTTTTTACCAGGAAATGGAAATTGCTGAAAAAAATAAGAAAGTTGAAAAATCTCTCGGGCTTCCTGATTTCAGCTTAGGATATACCAACCAGTCTTTGATAGGTCTTCATACCATCAACGGGCAGGAGAATTTTTATAACTCAGGGAAACGTTTTCAGTCGGCAACAGTAGGGGTTGCTATTCCATTGACATTTGGGGCTACAAAAGCAAGAATCCAGGCATTGGAATATGAAAAACAGGTCGCTGAAACCAATGCTAGAATGCAGCAGAAACAGCTTTCTGCTCAGTTGGAAAATGCTTTCAGCCAGTACCAGCAGGATTTACAGCAGTATGATTACTATACAGGTCAGGCACTGCCTAATGCAGAGAAAATTGTAAAAGCAGCTCAGCTGGGATATAAAACAGGAGAAATTTCCTACGTGGAATATCTTTTTGCCCTGCAGACTGCCACAAATATCCAGTTGAAATATCTGGAATCCATCCAACAGGTGAATCAATCTGTAGTTACTATTAATTCAATCATCAATAAATAACATGAAACTAAAACACAATATCATATATCTTACAGTTACGGCTCTTTCCATTATAAGCTGCGGAAAGCAGGAAAAGGCAGATGTTAAAACCGAACAATCGGAAAAAAGCCATGGCGAGGAGCCCCAAACCATAGCTTCTCTTACAGAAGAGCAGATGAAGTCTGTAGGAGTTGCTTTGGGAACCCTAGAAATGAAAGAGCTGACATCCACCATAAAAGCCAACGGTTTGCTAAGCGTGCCTAACAGTAATAAAGCCACAATCACTTCCCTGTATGGAGGAATCATCAAAACCATCAATATTCAGGTAGGAAGTATCGTGAAAAAAGGACGGGTCATTGCCACCATTGCCAACCCGGAATACATCCAGCTTCAGGAAGATTATCTGACCACAAACAGCAGAATAACCTATGCAGAACAGGAGTACAGAAGACAGAGAGAACTTTTTGATAATGATGCCGGAGCCAAGAAAAACCTTCAGAGCGCTGATGCAGAACTTAAAACCTTAAGAACGAAAAGGGCATCCCTTTTAAAACAGCTTCAAATGATGGGAATAAGCCCGGGAAAAGTGAGCAATGGAAATATGAAATCCGGTCTGGTGATCACTGCACCCATCAGCGGAACAATCAGCGGTATCACCGCACAGATTGGAAGTTATGTGGATATTTCCTCTCCCGTTGCAACGGTGATTGATAACGGGTCCATTCATCTCGATCTCCAGGTATTTGAAAAAGACCTCCCTAAAATGAGAGTAGGGCAGATTGTTCATTTTAAATTGACCAACAATCCGGAAACCGAATATGATGCAAGAATTTACAGCATAGGATCTTCTTTTGAAAACGAAAGTAAAACCATTTCCATGCACTGCGAAGTGATCGGGAACAAATCCGGACTGATTGACGGAATGAATATCACCGGAATTGTAAGCCTTGATAAAAGTACAACTCCTGCAGTTCCTACTGAGGCCATTGTGGAAGCCGATGGGAAATACTACGTGTTTATTCAAACCGATAAAAAAGTGGAAGAAGAGTACGAAGAAAAAGGAAAACCACATCCGAAAACTTTAAACTTTGAAAAAATAGAAATAGTGAAAGGAACAGCTGATATGGGATATACCGCGATAACTCCGGTAGGGAATATTCCGGACAATGCAAAAATAGTAGTGAAAGGAGCATTTTTCGTGAATGCAAAACTGGTGAATTCAGGAGAACACGAACACTAATGAAAGGCGCCGGAACCAGTAGAATATCGATTTTTATCCTTAAATTAGAGCTGTTTACGTAATTTTTATTGAATAAAAACGGTTGGAAGAAACTAAAGATAACCTCACCGAATTTTAATAAATAACCCGATTATGTTATTAAACAAAAAAATATCAGTCTGGTATTTCATCCGTGAGATAAAAACCCAGATTCTGTTTATCGGAATATTTGCCATAGCCATTGGCCTTCTGGACGAATTGCCATGGTTTCGCAAAATATCACTGCCGTTGAATATCCCGGCATTATTGGGAACAGCAGTATCATTGCTGCTGGCTTTCCGTACCTCCCAGTCCTATGAAAGATGGTGGGAAGCCAGAACCGTTTGGGGCGCTATTGTTAATGATTCCCGAACTTTTGTAAGGTTGATTATTCAGTTTATGCCGGCAGGAGAAGACAAAACAATAAAAGATTTTGCTGAAAGACAGATCATCTGGACGTATGCACTTGGAGAATCACTGAGAAAACTTCCATTTTCTGAAAAAGTTCAGCAATATCTGGATCAACATCAGATCAAAGGAGCCAATATTCCCAATGCAATTCTGGATGCACACTCCAGACAGCTGAAAGAAATTGCAGTTTCCAAAGGACTGACAGATTTTAAGCAGATGCAGCTGAATGATATCATCACAAGGCTCTGCGACAGCATGGGGAAATGTGAAAGACTGAAGAATACGGTTTTCCCGCGTTCTTACAGTGTTTTAGTTCATATTCTGATCTATGTTTTTGCGGCTATCCTTCCGTTTGGACTTGATGATTCACAGCTGTTGGTAGAAATTGCAATCACTTTCCTGGTCCCGGTGACATTCATTGCGATTGAAAAAACATCCATCATCATGCAGGATCCGTTTGAAAATGGCCCTGTAGATACACCAATGACCTCTCTGGCACAGACCATAGAAGTCAATATCAGGCAAATGATCGGTGAGCAGAATGTTCCACCCAAAAAAGAGAATACATCCTATTATGAAATGTAATAATTTGTAAATATGAAAAAGGATATAGAACACAAACTCATTGATAAAAATACCAAACCTACCAGTATGAGGATCTTGGTATATGATTTCTTAAGCTCCCAGGAAGCAGCTTTGTCTCTTTCTGAAATAGAAAATCATTTTGACAATGCTGACAGAATTACCATCTACAGAACATTGAAAACCTTTGAAGAAAAAGGAATTGTTCACAGCATTCAGGAAAATACAACCACGAAATACAAATTATGCGAAGACGATTGTGATGAAAAAACACATAAAGACTGGCACCTGCATTTCTACTGTAAGATTTGCAAGCAAACCACCTGTAAAGAAGATGTTTCTTTCCCGGAAAACATTCAGACCAATTTCAGGATTGACGAAATACGATTGTTTGCTAAAGGAATCTGCGAAAACTGCCTTGAAAATTTGCAATAGCATTGCATCAGTCTCATCTTTACATTTGTATAAAAATATTCAGTTATGGAAAAATGCTGTAGTACAACCCCGGAAAAACCAGATACAAAAGGACACAAACATCATCACGAAGAAGGAGACGGACATGACCATGACGGGCATGATCATTCTCACGACTCCGGAGATCAGACAGTCTTTCAGATGTTTCTTCCGGCTATTATATCCTTTATCATTTTATTGTTAGGAATTGCTTTTGATAACTATATAAAACCCGTATGGTTTACAGGCTGGGTACGTTTAGTGTGGTTCCTGGCAGCTTATATTCCTGTAGGATTCCCGGTATTGAAAGATGCCTATAAAAGTATCATCAAAGGAGATGTGTTTTCAGAATTCTTTCTGATGAGCATCGCAACTATTGGTGCTTTCGCCATAGGAGAATACCCTGAAGGAGTCGCAGTAATGCTGTTTTATGCTGTAGGAGAAGTGTTCCAGTCTATGGCAGTTACGCGAGCTAAAGGAAATATAAAAGCATTATTGGATCAGCGTCCTGATGAGGTAACGGTTATGGATAATAATCAGCCAAAGACTATGAAAGCAAAAGAAGCTAAAATTGGAGACATCATTCAACTGAAACCCGGTGAAAAACTGGCGCTGGATGGGGAACTGCTTTCGGATTCAGCTTCATTCAACACGGCTGCTTTAACGGGAGAAAGTAAGCCTGATACCAAAAATAAAGGCGAAGTGGTCCTTGCCGGGATGATCAATATGAACAGTATTGCTTTGGTAAAAGTAAATACGGCCTATGAAGACAGTAAACTGAGCAAAATTCTGGAATTGGTTCAGAATGCCACGGCTCAAAAAGCTCCAACAGAATTATTCATTAGGAAATTTGCTAAAGTATACACTCCAATTGTTGTATTTCTTGCCATAGGAATCTGTTTACTGCCGTATTTCTTTGTGAGCGACTATCAGTTCAGAGACTGGCTGTACAGAGCATTGATATTCCTGGTAATTTCCTGTCCTTGTGCCCTTGTGATCTCAATTCCATTAGGATATTTCGGGGGAATTGGTGCTGCTAGCCGAAACGGAATTTTATTCAAAGGAAGTAATTTCCTGGACAGCATTGCAGACATTCAGAATGTAGTGATGGATAAAACAGGAACCATGACGGAAGGTGTATTCAAAGTTCAGGAAGTAAGCATGAGCCCTGAATTTAATAAAGAAGAAATCCTTCAGATGGTCAATGTTCTTGAAAGTAAAAGTACCCACCCGGTGGCAACGGCTATTCACAATTATGCAGGAGAGATCAATCATGCTATTCCTTTAGAAAATGTAGAAGAGATAGCTGGTCACGGATTGAAAGCGACTATTAATGGGAAAGAACTTCTGGTTGGGAATTTTAAGCTGATGGATAAATTCAACATCAGTTATGATCTTAACCATGCCAATATTGTGCATACGGTCATTGCGGTTGCTTATGACAATAAGTTTGCAGGATATATCACGATTGCAGACAGTATAAAAGAAGACGCGAAAGAAACCGTAGACAATTTGCATAAAATGAATGTAAAAGCCACCATGTTGAGCGGTGATAAAGGAACTGTTGTGAAATACGTAGCGGACCAGCTGGGAATTGACAATGCATTCGGGGATCTGCTGCCTGAAGATAAAGTCAATAAAGTTAAAGAAATCAAAGCCAGAAATCAAACCGTCGCTTTCGTAGGAGACGGCGTGAATGATGCTCCTGTAGTGGCCTTAAGTGATGTAGGAATTGCGATGGGAGGCTTAGGAAGTGATGCCACCATTGAAACAGCTGATGTTGTCATTCAGGATGACAAACCAAGTAAAATTCCCATGGCCATCAACATCGGAAAGCAAACGAAAAAGATCGTTTGGCAGAATATCATTCTTGCCTTCGCTGTAAAAGCCGTTGTTCTGATCCTGGGAGCCGGTGGACTGGCAACCATGTGGGAAGCCGTATTTGCTGATGTAGGAGTAGCATTGCTGGCTATTTTAAATGCCGTAAGAATTCAGAGAATGAAATTTTAAGAAGCAAATAATAAACACAACTCAATTATATTCAATAAAAGCTCTGCTGGATTTCAGTGGGGCTTTTGTTTTTAATAATACATCGTGCCAGCCATTCCATTGAAATCCATATTATGAAGCTGAGATTCCTACGGAGTGACAAAAGGACTGTCTTTACTTTCCATATAAACTATGACTGACAAATACAATTAATATAAAAATGATACACACAGCTTGTCATTCCGTAGGAATTCAATGATCATGCTCATTATTAGCAGTATTAAATTTATCGGAGATAAAATCCTTACGCCTTAAAGCAGTAAGCATTAAAAAATAACTTGCGTCTTTGCGTTTCCAACATCGCATACACATCAAAATTTAATTTAAAAAAGGTAACAGATTTTTTTGTTGGAAATCGCAAGGGCGCAAAGAAGATAAAAATTGTGTTGTTTTTTAAGGACGCAAGAAAATCAAAGATTTTCAGCAAGATTGCTTATTAATGATTAGCAGCATTCAGATCATTATTACAGTATTAAATTTTATCGGAGATAAAATCCTTACGCCTTAAAGCAGTAAGCATTAAAAAATAACTTGCGTCTTTGCGTTTCCAACATCGCATACACATCAAAATTTAATTTAAAAAAGGTAACAGATTTTTTTGTTGGAAATCGCAAGGGCACAAAGAAGATAAAAATTGTGTTGTTTTTTAAGGACGCAAGAAAATCAAAGATTTTCAGCAAGATTGCTTATTAATGATTAGCAGCATTCAGATCATTATTAGCAGTATTAAATTTTATCGGAGATAAAATCCTTGCGCCTTAAAGCAGTAAGCATTAAAAGAAATTTGCGTCTTTGCGATTTCCAACAAAACAAAACACTTTAAAAACAAAAAGCTCTGCCAAAAACATCAGCAAAGCTTTATCAACAAGATTAAATTGTATATAAAGAACTAAATTTTACTCAAAGTTCGGGATAATATTATTCCGATGACAGGCACAGTTTTGTAATTTTTGTGGGTAACAGTAAACAAGCATACTGACATTCATCATAAATCATCCGGAAAACAGTTTTGAAGTAGTATATTTGTAGCAGAGAACAAAATCATTGAAGGTATTTATTTCCATATTCATCATTTTTACCGTTGCAGTACGTCCCGTTTTGCCATTGGTAAATTATGCAGTAAACTATGATTATATTGTGAAAAACCTTTGTGAGAACAGAAACGTACCGCAATCTACATGTAAAGGAAAATGCTACGTGGAAAAGGAACTGGCAAAAACAGAAAAACAGTCCAATAGCTCCCAAACCATAAAAATTGCCGGATTAGATGTTTTTATTTCTCATGATATCCTTTCTTTCTCATCTTATTTGACCTCGGAATCGCTTTCTGAAATTCCTGATTCCAGTTACTTTAATTCTCACTCTTCAGAATACTTTTCAAGGATATTCCATCCTCCATTGGCTTAATTTTTATTGTAAACTATATTTTTAGTTTATGAGGTAAAAGAGTTTAAAGCTTTTATTGATAAGTCATTAAAGATACATTATGCAGTTAAAATACATTGAGGAATTATGTGTTTTCTCAGACTTGTACATTGTATCATAATTTTATCTAACATTATTAATTTCAATTTAACATTAAAATGACATCTCCTATTATTTTGGCTGCACTGCTGTCAATATCATTGCTGTCGTGTGCCAAGGAAACGCCTAAGGTAAAGCATGCAAGCCACATGGATTCTTCCGGAAAAAAGATAGAAAATATACAGGTTGTGAATGAAGTAGATCCTATCTGTCATATGAAAACGGCCGGATCTCTTAAAGATACTGCTGTCTATAAAAATAAAACGTACGGTTTTTGCAGCGTGTACTGCAAAGATGAATTCAAAAAAAGCCCTGAGAAATATGCCCAAAAATAAAAAAACCAATAATAAAAGTAAAGTGATCATACCCATAGCGGTTATAGCATTACTTTTCCTGGGAATCGGGGTAGGAATGGGGTATTTTAAAAAGAACCTTTACACCGTGATGAAAGTTCCTGATTTTGAACTGACCGATCAGAACAGCAAAAAAATTACCAATAAAGATATGTTGGGAAAGGTATATCTCGTAGAATTTTTCTTCAGCAAATGCCCTACCATATGTCCGGTGATGAATACGAATATGAAGGCTATTCAAAACCAGATCAATGATCCCAATTTTGGTATTATCTCCATCAGCATTGATCCGGAAAATGATACTCCCGCAGCATTGAAAGAACATGCTCAAAGAATAGGCGCAAAATCTCCGAACTGGCATTTCCTGACCGGAGACCGTACCTATATTGGTGATCTTGCTGATCAGTTTAATATCTATGTTGGTGACAAAGAAGATGAAGGAGAAAGTCTGAACCACAGCGGGATGATTGCCCTGGTTGATCAGGAAGGAAATATCCGTTGCAGATATAATAAAGAAAATATGCCGATTTTATATTATTCAGGATTGAATTACGAAGATCCGGAAGGTAAAACGCCAATGTTGACGGGTAAATACCATCCCGACAGAGAAATCCTGATTGAGGATATTAAGAAATTATTGAAATAAGGAAGCTGGGAGAGTGAAGCTGGAAGCTGGAAGTTATTCCGGACGGGAAGATCTGGCGGTTTTTGAGATAGCTGTAAAAGCAAATGAGAGTTGAAGAATTTATGTTATGGCATTAATTACTTCCAGCCTCGATCTCCCATCTTCCCGCTTAGCAAGAGGATATTAAGAAATTATTGAAATAAGGAAGCTGGGAGAGTGAAGCTGGAAGCTGGAAGTTATTCCGGACGGGGAAGATCTAGCGATTTTTGAGATAGCTGTAGAAGCAAATGGAAGTTGAAGAATTTATGTTATGGCATTAATTACTTCCAGCCTCCATCTCCCATCTTCCAGCTAATAGAAAACATTGTTAAACCATAAACAAAAACGTTATGAAGATTATGAAAATAGCTGCCTTAAGCGCAGTTTTCGCGGCTCAGTTTGCACTGGCTCAGTTTAAGCAGACTCCTCTGCCATATGCTTATAATGCTCTGGAAGGAAATATTGATGCCCAGACGATGGAAATTCATTATTCAAAGCATGGTGCAGCTTATGCAGCCAATTTGAATAAAGCTATTGCAGGAACTCCACAGGAAAAAGAAACGTTGTTTCAGATTCTTTCCAATGTTTCAAAACTGCCGGCTGCAGTAAGAAATAATGCAGGAGGGCATTACAACCACGAACTGTTCTGGACTGTTCTTACGCCTCAGAAAAATACACAGCCTTCTGCAAAATTAGCAAAAGCCATCACTGAAACTTTCGGAAGTATGGATGCTTTTAAAGAAAAAATGGCTAAAGCCGGAGCAGGCCGTTTTGGATCAGGATGGGCATGGCTTTCTGTAGATAAAAACGGGAAATTATTCGTTTCTTCTACTCCTAACCAGGACAATCCTTTGATGGATGTAGTAGAAGAAAAAGGAACTCCTATCTTCGGAATTGATGTATGGGAGCATGCTTATTATTTAAAATATCAGAATAAAAGAGCAGATTATCTTACTGCGATCTGGAACGTTACGAACTGGAAAGAAATCAGCAGAAGATATGACGAAGCGATAAGCAAGAAATAGCCTGATGAAATTATTGTACAGCATACTTTTTACCTTTTATATGGTGCTAAGACCTTTAGTGCCTGTAGTAGAGTATGCTGTAAATTATGATTATATTGCTAAAGTTCTCTGTATTAATAAAAACAGACCGGAGATTCACTGTAATGGAAAATGTTATCTGAGTAAAGAACTGGCCAAAACCAATGATTCGGAATCTTCACCCTTTCAAAAGATAAAAAATTCAGGACAGAAGGTCCTTGATACCTATATCCTGCCGGATACTACAGAGATTATTACTACTAAAAAGCAAACGTTTTTCAATTTCAATTTTACTTACGAAACAGCCTATTCTTTTCTGTTTCTTACCCATATTTTCAAACCACCGGTTTTTTAAGTTGTACTATCACTATCTAACCACAAAAGTCACAAAAGCTTAAGTGTTCTTATGTACATAAGGCTTATCACTTAATATCACTTAAGTGTAAGAACTTTTGTGCCTTTTGTGGTAAAAAAAGAATGTTTTTGCATTCAAAATAACACATTCAAATTGTATTCAACTTAAAAAATCAACAATGAAAATTTCTCAATTTTTATCACTATCCTTTATTGCCCTTACTTTATTCTCTTTTGTATCCTGCGAAAGCAGCAGGGATGATAATCCGCAGGATGCAACACCCGGAAAACTTCAGATCAAATTTGAAAACGGATTTAATAATGTAGGAGACATTGTTCTGAATCAAACGGTTCAGACTTCTTCTAACGGACAGAAACATAATTTCTCCGCTTTGAAATACGTCATCAGCAATATCGCGCTGATAGATGAAAACGGAAACGAATTTAAATACAATGAAAACAATCCTGATAAAGGCGCTTTTATTGTAGATCAGGCAGACGCTGTAGCCGGAATTATATATCTTAACCTGGATGGTGTTCCGAAAAACAATTACAAAAAAATAAAATTCGGTTTGGGAGTCAGCCAGAAAGCATATTTACTAGGGCAGGATGGACAGGCTGAATTCTGGACAAAAGCCAAGCAGAAAGGAATGTCATGGTCATGGGCTGCCGGTTATGTTTTTGTAAAACTGGAAGGGAAATATGGTAATGATGCTCCTTCAAAAGAATTTATGAACCATACCGGAAATATGGGTAATACTGAAGCCAATAATACAGCGGATCTTTATCGCGAAATCACATTAAACCTTCCTACCACAGCAAGAGTAACGGCACAAATTCGTCCTTCTGTTCATATTCTGGCCGATCTGAACCAGTTTTTGAGCGGAGATAAGGCACTTGCCCTCACCACAGCCAATGACATGTTGATGGGCTCAAACCAACACCTGGTAGATGTTACCAACAATCTCACAAAAATGTTTAAAGTAGACCACGTTCACAATGATTAATTTTTTTGTTAAAACGATACTGGTTCTGCTTGTATTTCTGTTGAGTTGTATTTCCTGCTCTGATGAGGTGATTCAGCCATTGAAAAAAGATGAAGCGTATAACCTGCAGTTTCCGTCTTATTTTCCCGAAATGACTTTTGATAAATCAACCAATCCGGTAACTAAAAATGGAGTGGAGTTGGGAAGAAAATTATTCTATGAAGGCAGGCTTTCCAGAAATAATACCATTTCATGCGGTTTCTGTCATATTCAGGAAAATGCTTTTACCCATCATGGCCACACAGTAAGTCATGGTGTAGATGACAGAATCGGAATCAGGAATGCGCCACCCATCCAGAATATGGCTTTTTTGAAAAGGTATATGTGGGACGGTGTAATTCATAATCTGAATGAACAGCCCATCAGCCCGATTACCGACGTGAATGAAATGGACAGCTCCATACCGGAAGCCATTTCAAAGATAAAAGATGATCAGAAATATAAAAAACTCTTCAGGGAAGCGTATGGTGATGAAACCATTACCGGAGAAAGAATTCTGAAAGCATTGTCGCAGTTTATGGCTTCTTTAATTTCTGCAGATTCAAAATATGACCGATTCAAGCAGGGAAAAGAGCAGCTAACTTCAGCAGAATCTCAGGGAATGGTTTTGTTCGGGCAGAAGTGTGCTTCCTGTCATAGCGGAGAACTGTTTACTGATGAGAGTTTCAGAAATACAGGAATGTATTATAACACTGAATTCAAGGATGCAGGACGTTATAGAGTGACCCTTAATCAGGTAGATTGGATGAAATTCCGTGTTCCGAGTTTAAGAAATGTAGAATATACAGCGCCTTACATGCATGACGGAAGATTTTATACCTTAGATGCGGTCCTTAATTTCTATTCGAATCAGGTAGAAGATAATGCCAATCTTGATCCTCAGCTGAAACAGAACGGTCATGTGGGAATTGTCATGAACAGCCAGGAAAAACAGTCGATCATTGCATTCCTGAAAACATTATCGGACAAAAGTTTTATATCCAATCCAAAATTTGCAGAATAATTTATAGAAAACATGAAGAAGATTATAGTAATAGTAAGTTTGATCCTGTTTAGTCAGTATCAGGCAAAGACCATTAGAGATAGCGCGTATATTGTTCCTGAAACCTTTAGCAGATTCGATTTTGATGATGATTGTGATGCGTGCGGCTGTGCAGCCGGTAACGGATCTTCCGGCTTTGAATCTTTATTGAACCCACAGTTTATCGGAATCAAATACTTTGCACAACATTACAAAGCAAAGGAAAACTTATTTGTAAAAGACCTTACACAGGATCAGTATTTCAATACGTTACAGCTTTGGGGAAAAATTCCATTGACTAAAAAACTGAGTGTTTATATAAGTCTGCCCTTTCATTTTCATGAAAAGAAAACCATGCAGGGAGATATTAAAATCAATGGAATAGGGGATCTGAACCTGATGGGAATTTACCAGCTGATGAGCTCCAAGGATAATTTCCATCACCTTAGCGGAGGTTTGGGTGTGAAAATTCCGCTTGGAAAATTTGATGAAAAAGGAGTCTCCGGTGTTAATCCGAGTTTTCAGCTGGGAACCGGAAGCTGGGATTATCAGGCTGCTTTGAATTATAAATTTCAGAAAAATAAAGTGGCCGTATTGGTCAATACAGATTATACCATCAAAACAGAGAATAAAAAAAATTACCGCTTTGGAAATCAATGGAACTATGCCGCAACAGGTTTTTATCAGGTTGCAGGAAATGATAAGTCCATTTTTTCTGTAAAAACCGGAGTGCAGGGAGAGGTTTATGCTCAGAACAAACAGTTTGATGAAGGTTTACCCAATACTGCAGGAAGTGCTTTGTACGGAAAACTGGGATTTGAAGCTTCTTATAAAAAGCTGAGTCTGGGAAGTGAAGTAATGCTTCCCATGTACACTCATCTGGCTGGGGGAGATATTGAAGCAAAATCAAGGTTCAGTATTTTCCTGAATATTGGAATTTAAAGTGAAACCCCTGATAAAATCACGTTAAAGCTCCTTCGGGAGCTTTAATTATTTATGAATCATGATTTTACTTGGGTATTAGGAATAATTATTTATCTTTGCCGGAATTTGGTGAGCCGTAAAAAGCTCTTAAAAGGGAATCCGGTGAAAATCCGGAACAGACCCGCTGCTGTAAGCTCCGCACCAAAGTTTTTGAAGAATATATCCACTGTTTTTTTATGGGAAGGATTTCAAAAATGGAGTAAGTCAGAAGACCTGCCAGAAAATAATCGTTTGACGCTTTCGTGGAATAAAGCTTAGGACATCAATGATTCTGTGCAGTGACAGCTGTGCTTTGTCGTTGTATTCTTATATCCATTAGCGTCATCATTATCCTAAATGAGCTAATGGCGGCAAAACTAACTACTTCTACAATTCATAAAGCTGTTTTCACAATATTGGTGATCACATCTCAACTTTTATATTCTCAAAAAAAGAAGAATGACACGCTGAAGGAAGAATCCATCAAGGTGATCAGCCTTTACAAGAAAAGTTTTAAAGAGATCCTTCCGGCACAAACCCTGCAGGGAGAGCAGCTGGAAAGACTGAACAGCCAGTCTGTAGCAGATGCACTGCGGTATTTTTCAGGTGTTCAGATCAAAGACTATGGAGGATTGGGTGGTTTGAAAACCATTAATATCCGAAGCATGGGAAGTCAGCATGTAGGCGTTTTCTATGATGGAATTCAATTAGGAAATGCCCAAAACGGACTGGTGGATCTGGGAAGATATTCTTTGGATGATCTGGAAGAAATATCATTGTATAACGGTCAGAAAAGTGAAATCTTCCAGCCGGCAAAAGACTTCGGATCTTCGGGATCTATTTATTTACAGCCTAAAACGCCTGTATTTAAAGGAACAAGAAAAACTAATCTGGTTATCAGAGCGAAGAGTGCTTCCATTGATCTTTTCAATCCGTCATTCCGATTGGAGCAGAAGATTTCAGACAGGGTTTCTGCCAGCTTCAGTGGAGAGTTTATGCAGAGTGACGGAATTTACAGATTTCGGTATGCCAAAAAATATCCAGACGGACAGCAGGCTTATGATACCATTGCAAAAAGACAGGATTCAGATATTCGGGCAAAACGTTTTGAAACTTCTTTAAACGGAACTTTAAATAACGGAAGCTGGAATATCCGTGGCTACGGTTATATTTCAAACCGCGGAATGCCGGCTCCTATTGTCAACGGGCGTTTCGGAGGAAGAGGAGCGAGACTTTCCGATGAAAATTATTTTGTGCAGGCCAACCTGAGAAAAAAGCTGTTTCCCAAATTGGAAACACAGCTGAAAGCAAAATTTGCTTACGATTATACCCATTTTATGGATACGGTTCGTTCGCAGTCTATTATTTATACAGATAACACCTATATCCAGCGAGAGCTCTATCTTTCCTCATCCAATATCTATTCTATCACACCCAATTGGGATGTCAGTCTGAGCGGGGATTTTCAGTACAATAACCTGGATGCCAATCTGGATAACTTTTCTTATCCAACACGCTATACTACACTGGTAGCATTGGCAACAACCTATCAGTGGAACAGGTTCAAAATCCTGGGAAGCCTTTTAGGAACCTTTACTTTTGAAGAAGTAAGAAAAAACAAAAGGCCGGGAGATGCAAGAGAATGGACACCTGCCGTATTTATGAGCTATCAGCCGGAAATCATTCCCGAACTTACCCTTAGAGCATTTTATAAAAGGATTTTCCGACTTCCAACCTTCAATGATTTGTATTATACCAATATCGGAAATACGTATCTGAAGCCGGAATTCACCAATCAGTATGATGTAGGATTTACCTATCAGAAGAATTACAACAACCATTTCTTTAAAAGCTTTTATGCTAAAGTAGATGGTTATTACAACAAAGTACAGGATAAAATCGTAGCTGCACCTAACGGAAGTATGTTCCGCTGGCTGATGATGAACCTTGGAATGGTTGAAATCATAGGAGCTGATGTAAATCTTCAGACCGAAATGCAGCTGGGACAAGTAAAACTAAGACCATTGCTTTCCTATACTTATCAAAGTGCAAGAGATATGAGCGATCCGGAAGACACTTTCTACCGCAATCAGATTCCTTATACCCCATGGCATAGCGGATCTTTCAGTCTGATGGCGGATTATAAAGACTGGGGTTTCAATTACAGTGCAATGTACGTAGGAGAAAGATATGACGTGAATCAGGATAACATTCAATACAATTATGTACAGCCTTGGTATACTCACGATCTGTCTGTTCAGAAAAAGTTCAGCTGGGCAAATCATCAGTTTAAAGTAAGCCTTGAGGTGAATAATATTTTCAATCAATACTATGATGTGGTTATCAATTATCCGATGCCCGGAAGAAACTTTAAACTTATTCTAAACTTCACTCTATGAGAAAACTAAACTTTTATTTTTTATTTCTTGTATTAGCTTTTCTTACGTCATGCCGTACAGATGATATTATCGTCCGTCAGGAAGTGGTAGAAGGTCTTCCCTCAGAAAATACAGCAATAAAAGGCTTCTATATGCTCAATGAAGGAAATATGGGAAGCAACAAATGTACGCTGGACTTTTTTGATTATACCAAAGGAACCTATTACCGCAATATCTACGCAGAAATCAACCCGAATGTGATAAAAGAACTGGGAGATGTAGGAAATGATATCAAAGTCTACGGAAGCAAACTCTATATCGTTGTCAATGTTTCCAACAAAATTGAAGTACTGGATGCTAAAACTGCTAAACGTATTACTTCTATTCCATTACAAAACTGCAGATATCTTGCCTTCAAAGACGGGAAAGCGTATGCCAGCAGCTATGCCGGTCCGGTAGCTATTAATCCAAAAGCACCTAAGGGAAAAGTAGTGGAGATTGACACCACTTCTCTTTCCATTCAGCGTGAAGTGGTGGTAGGATACCAGCCGGAAGAATTGGAAATTGTTGGGAATACATTATTTGTGGCCAATTCCGGAGGATACAAAGCTCCCGATTATGACAATACAGTTTCCGTCATCGATCTGAACACTTTTACAGAACTCAAAAAAATAGAGGTTGCCATCAATCTTCACCACATTAAAAAAGACAATTACGGTGATCTGTATGTAACCTCAAGAGGAGATTATTATAACGTTCCTTCCAGTTTGTATTTGATAGATGCAGCTACCGGAACTGTGAAGAAAAATTTCAATCTCTCTGTCAGTGAAATGATAATCGTTAATGATAAACTTTATTTCTATGGAAATGAATTCAATTACAACACCCACAGTTACAAAAAAACATTTGGGATCATTGATGTAAAAACAGAAGAGATTATCGCCAACAGAATTTTTGATAAAGAATATGAAACTGCCATTAAAACACCTTACGGAATTGCAGTAAATCCGATCACAGAAGATATCTATATGACAGACGCCAGAAATTACGTATCCATGGGGTTTGTGTATTGCTTTGATAAAAACGGACACTTAAAATGGAAGACAGAGGGCGGAAATATTCCTGCCCACTTCGCTTTTTTATACAAATAACCAAACTTTAAGAAATGAACAGAAATACCTTTACTTATTTGAAAACGGGAATTTTATCATGTTTCCTGATAGGTGTGATAGCCTGTAAACATGATGATGAAGAAGAATTTACATTCAACGGTCTAGATGATTCCTATACCATTGAGCGTTTTAAAGTTCTGAGCATTCCTACTCATGCTGCGGGGTCGGTTGTATGGAGTATTAATGACTCTATTATTTCTCAGAACTCAGAACTAGAATTTATAAGTCCGAAAGCCGATGCTTATCCTTTGTCTTTAAAGATCAACAATAAAGGAAACGAGCAGGTTTTTCATTCCAAAATAATCGTTAGCAAAGAAAAAACACCTTACAGTAAATATATTTCTAAAGTATTAGAGTTCCGCCCTGCTGTAGGACAGTTTATGAACGAAATTCCGGAATATGTACCAGGAAATACAGCTGTAAATATGCTTCAGAAAGCCAATGAATCGTTGGTTGGAGGAAATTCTACCATGATCAGTTTGGGAGGTTATGGCGGATACGTAGTTTTCGGTTTTGATCATACTATTCCCAATCTGAACGGAAGAGATTTTAAAGTACTGGGAAATGCATTTTTTGGAAATGATGCTGCTGATCAGCGTTCAGGATCTTGTGAACCGGGAATTATTATGGTGGCCTACGACCGAAATAAAAACGGAAAACCGGACAATGATGAATGGTACGAAATTGCCGGCAGTGAATATTTTAAAAATACCACTATAAAAGATTACAGCATAACGTATCATAAGCCTGACGAAAATAAAACTCCTGTACCCGGAACCGAATTCTGGCAAACCGATGTAGAATATATCAAATGGAATGACAACCTCGGAAACCATGGCTTTAAAACAAAGAATACTTTTCACACCCAGAGTTATTATCCTTTATGGTTTACGGATCCCGCTTATAATTTCTCAGGAACAAGACTTGCCAATAATTTCTTTGACCAGAACGGAGACGGATCCTATTGGGTAGGAAAATCATATGAGTTCGGCTATGCAGATAATGCCCCGAATACTGATGCAGCTTCTAATATTGATATTTCCTGGGCGGTGGACAGAAACGGAAAATATGTGAAACTTCCGGGAGTCGATTTTATGAAGATATATACGGGAGTCAATCAGGAAGCTGGCTGGCTGGGAGAAGTTTCTACAGAAGTGGCAGGAGCCTATGATCTACATTTCAAATAATAGTTCAATTATACAATCTATTTAAATTAATAAAAAATGAAAAAGTTTTATCTTTTTATGATGCTTTTTCTGTTTGCATGCGTATCAAATGCACAGATAAAAGTTCAGGGTGTACCCCGAAATGATATTTCAGGGATCAGCAACCTTAATGCCACTACCATCAGTTTTTCTGATATTCAGTATTGGGTAGGATCAGGATCCAATCAGGCTGCTTTTGTAGTCCAGTGGAACGATAGCAAAAATCCTGATGCAATGGTTTGGGGATTCAAATGGGACGGAAATGCCACTGGCGAAGACATGCTGAAGGCTATTGCTAAAGCAGATCACAGATTATACACATTATTGTATCAGGGAACTCAGTTTGGATCAGCTGTCGGTGGAATTGGTTTTGACCTTAACGGGCAGAACACCAATGCACTGATCAAAAGCGGAAATACCACTTATCCGTTGTATCCGGTAAATGGTTTTGTGAATACCACAGCTTATGATTTTGACAGCTATACCATTGTAGATGCTGCCAGCGATCACTGGCAGTCTGGCTGGACAGTGAACGGATATTGGGCATATTGGGTGAAAAACCCGGCAGATGGTGATTTCGGATATTCGAGTGTTGGAGCTTCTTCACGTGTGTTAGAAAACGGATCTTGGGATGTTTGGAACTTTAATGTAGGATTTAGTCAAACTCCGGTTTCTTCCACTATCACTCCTGTTTCCCCATATGTAGCTTCCACCAGTTTTACCAATGGATATTTTATGGTAAACGAAGAATGGTTTGGTCATACCAACGGTTCCGTGAATTTCATTGACAATAATGGTCAGATCAATTACCGTGTGTATAGTAACGCCAACAATAACCAGGCTTTCGGAGCAACGACACAATACGGAACCATCTATGGAGATAAATTCTATTTCGTATCAAAACAGGCTGCGGATGGAGGAGATACTCAGTATACTCCCGGAGGAAGATTGGTTGTAGCCAATGCGCAGACGATGCAGAAACTTGCAGGATTCAGCAACATCGGAGGTGGTGACGGAAGATCATTTGTAGGGGTGAACGAGCATAAAGGGTATATCGGAACTTCTACAGGAATCGTTCTTTTCAATATTGATAATTTACAGGTAGGTAACTTAATTGCCGGAACAGGTGGAACAGGACAGATCGGCAACATGATCCGTACTTCACAATATGTTTTTGCAGTGAAGCAAGGGGCCGGAATTTTAGTAATTAATCCTGATACAGATACAGTAGTGAGTACTATTGCCGGAGGGTTCTACTCGGTGGTTCAGGCCAAAGACGGAAGTGTATGGGGAATCCAGGATCAGAAGCTGATCAGCATCAATCCTGCTACTTTTGCAACACAGGTTTACAATATTCCAACAACAAAGTATATCGGTGACTGGGGGGCATGGAATGCAGGCAGATTTACTGCCAGTAACAAAGAAAATGCCTTATACTGGATCAATTCAATCAGCAGCTGGAGCTCAGGAACGCAGATTGTGAGATTTGATGTGACCACGAAAACGTTTAACGAAAACTTTGCAGCCATTCCCGGACAGACAGGACAGTTTAAGCAGATTCCTTACGGTGCGGCACTGCGTGTAAATCCAATTACCGGTGAGCTTGTTTTAAACACAACAGAAAGCGGGTACGGAGCACATTACCAGAAAAACTGGATTCATACCTACAATACGAGCGGAGCTCTTATCAGTACCAAAACGCTGAATGACTATTATTGGTTTCCTTCAATAACGGTATTTACCAATAATTCAGTTCCTGTTGTCAGCAATACTTTGCCTTCACAGGTTACCGCGGGAAGTACAACAGCAATTGACCTGAAATCAATAGTTTCTGATGCAGACAATCTGTCGGTATCAGTTGTGAAATCAATCAAATCAAACAGCAATCCTACAGCCGTTTCTGCTGTGATTAATAATAATGATGAGCTGGTTTTGACGCCGCTTGTTTCCGGTACATCTGATATCGTCATCAGCTTTAATTCAAACGGTAAGCTGGTGGAAAAAGCAATTACAGTTAACAGTACAGCATCAACCTTGGCAACTGCTGAGGTGAAGAAACTTGAATTCGGTATTTACCCGAATCCGGTTACTGATATCCTTACGATTAAAACCCGGGAGAAGATTCAGCATGTTTCTATCTATGATGCTTCAGGTAGAGCAGTCAATGTACAGCTGAACAACGGACAGATCAATGTAAGTGCCCTTCCAAAAGGTACTTATATTTTGAAAGCAGTGACCGATAAAGCGGTATATCAGCAAAAACTGATCAAAAACTAAAAACTATTTAGATAGTTATCTTGTTAATTTAACCCTGGCCAGTTTTGGTCAGGGTTTTTTATAAAATATTGCAGAATATGAAGGATAATAAGTTGGTATATAAAAACCCGGCAAGCTTTAGCTTGCCGGGCCGGTTATTATGTATCTTCTCTTATTTGATGATCACCTTTTTAGAATATGTCTTTCCTTCTTTTGTAGTAATATTCATGATATATACACCCTGTGGCTGTTTTGCTTCAAATGTATTAGAACTCAACTTGGAACGGAATACTTCTTTTCCTGAAGTATTGGTTAAAGTGACTTCCGAACCTTCTGCAGCAACATTTTTGTCAAGTGTGAATTGCCCATTCTGATTGTGAGCCATGAAGTTGATGAACGGATCCTTGTACTGATAAGCATAGTATACTCTAAGTTCACCGCCAATATTCAATAATCCTGAATTCACATTAATTTTAATACGGTCAAAAGGAATGTTCATGGTAAGCTCAATTTCACCTTTGCTTGGATCTCCGGCTCCAAGGTTGATCAGAGCATTGTTGAGACTCTGGTAATCGTTATTGGAAACGTCCCCGTTAAAGGTTTCAATCGATACCCCTCCCAATACCTGAGCAGACAGTGGAGTGCCATTTGAACCAATTCCGATCACAAGCTTATTGGTATTGTTGGCGATATTGGTAGTTGGGAAGATCAGTGTCTGTTCTGTTCTCGCTAAAAGACCTACTGAAACCTGGATAGTAGAGTAGTCACTTTCGTTACTTCCCACTGCATTCTGAGGATTCAATACTCCGCAGCCTAAACATACTCCCAACACCTGGTTGGTTTGGCTGCTTGCATAGGTTTTCACAATCTGTGCAAAAGACATTGTGCTTGTTAAAAACAGGAATGATGCCAAAGCTGCAGTTCTCATCGTGCGTTGGCCAGGTAATAAATAAGTTTTCATATGTAGAAAATTTTTGGGTTTTAGCTTTTTGTAAATTTATAAATAAAATAATTATGTTGTATAATTTATTTCATATTTGTGTGATTTGTTAATGATTTATTGATACTATCAATTATGATTTTATTTTATTCAAGAAATATTCTTCTGTATTTCGTTGGAAATGAATACAGAAAATACCGCAGCCTTATTAAGTCTGCCGCACTTGTTATTTTACTTATTGAATTATTTGATTAATATTTTTCTGGAATATGTTTTCCCTTCCTTAGTCTGTACATTCATTATATAAACACCTGCGGGCTGTGGTTTGCTGAATTCCTCCCAGAAGTGCTGTTCCCAATACCATTGTTGATAATCATCTTCGTTAAATCCCACTGCATTGAGCGGATTGTCTACCCGGCAGCCCAGGCATGCTACTCCGAATACACCCGAACTTTGAGCGTGAGCATAAATTCTGTTCTGAGCAAAAGATATTGTACCGGCAGAAAATAGAAATAGAGCCATCAATACGGCTTTAAAAGAGAATTGATTTCCTAGGAATAAATTGAATTTCATGTTATATGTTTAGAATAAATAGTTTTATTCAAATTTAAACATTAATAGAATAATATTTCCATTGTTGGTGATATTTTAATGAAATTTAATATGACTTTGTCATTGGTATGGACAATCATACTCCAGGTCTGGTTGACAGGTTTGGTTGGAAAAGTATTGTTTAAATTAAGCTTCAGTCTGTATAATTGGCCGGTCAAATGCGTAAATCTGCAGTTGTTTTTTAAAGAAATTACCGAAATGTTATGTATTAGAAACGAAAAAAGGACTTTGAAAAGTCCTTTTGTAGCCCGTAGGGGAATCGAACCCCTCTTACCAGAATGAAAATCTGAGGTCCTAACCGATAGACGAACGGGCCCTCTATCTTTCATTACCAAGTAATGTGTTAGATTTTTTGTTTTATAAGTATCAACTCTTATTGTAGCCCGTAGGGGAATCGAACCCCTCTTACCAGAATGAAAATCTGAGGTCCTAACCGATAGACGAACGGGCCGGTTAGATTTATTTTTAATATAGCTTTTCTACTGTGATCTTTATAAAACCACCGTTATTACAGTGGTTTTATAAGATGTAAGTAGCCCGTAGGGGAATCGAACCCCTCTTACCAGAATGAAAATCTGAGGTCCTAACCGATAGACGAACGGGCCGGCTATATTGTTACGCTAATTTATTAACGTGCTTTGTTAATTTGCTTTTCAAGTTAGCCGCTTTGTTTTTGTGGATAATATTTTTCTTAGCTAATTTATCCAATAAAGCGATAACTTTTGGCAATTGTTCTGTAGCAGCAGCTTTGTTCTCTTCATTTCTTAAAGCTTTTAAAGCTGTTCTAGCAGTCTTGTGGTAATATCTGTTACGAAGTCTTCTAGTTTCGTTTTGTCTGATTCTTTTTAGTGCTGATTTATGATTTGCCATATCGTTTAAATGTGAGTGCAAAACTATAAACTTTTTTTTAAACTACCAAATTTATTTTTAAAAAAATTTATTTTCTTCTGATAGGTACTTTCTTAGTTTATTTATTGCCTGTTCTATTTTTAAATTTTCCTGTTCTTTCTCTAATTTTTTGATCGTATTTCCCAGCATGATCAGTGCGTTGTTCCATTCCCCAGTGGTATTGGTGAAAGTAAGTTCGTCAATTGTTACTTCAAAAGCAACCCTTTCTCCAGTCCTGTAAAGCCTGAAACTGATTTTATCATCTCTGCCTGTAATCCCGCCTTCATTGATTTGTAAATCGTAACTTTTTGGGTTAGAGTGGATTTTCTTAAAAAGCAATTTCGCTTCTTGTATTTTTAAATCCGGCATGATATAAAATTTGGTAGTCTGTAGACAACTACAAACAATGATTTATCAATAATATTTTTCATCAGTGTGACCATATTTGTGTAACCAATATGGAAAATTTTTGCAAATATAATGCTTTTGTCATATATAACAACACGGAATGCTTTTTTCAAAACAATTCTTAATACAAATATGGGTAACGGCAAGATTATGAGCAGAAGATTCAAGTAAATAAATTTAATACGCCGTGTTTTGTCGTTCCTCACATCTACATTTGGCTCAAATTCAAATGATATGATACAAAGATTAGATTATGTTTTAAGCAGAGAAATTGACAGTCCTTTAGGAAAAAACAGTGTGTTTTATGAAACCTTTTTTATACCCCCAGAGTTAAAAGAAAGCTATCCCAAATCAGAAAAGTACAGTGTGGTTCATCATCAGGCTGTTTTTTGCGAAAGTGGGACAGAAGTTTTTGACAGGTATGAAAAAGATCCTATAGAACCTGATTACTTTACAATTTATTACGAAATGACCTCCAAAAATACCAGTAATTTTTTTGGAACAGCGTGTCGGGTAAAAATGGGAGATTATGCAAGGGAGCAATTGATAAAACACTATTACAGTAAGGGAAAAACAATCAATTATGATGGAAACACCTTAGACAGAAGTGTTTCAGATTTCAATAGCCTTATAAAAGTGATTGCGGAAGATTATGGGATTAATACAACCCTTTTGAAAGGTGCTATTTACTTGGAAATTTTAGATAAAAGTAAGATAAATGATGCCTTCAAAAAAATATCTTCATTGAACAACCAATTGGCAGATTGGTTAAAGGGAGGCATAGAAGCTACTGAAAAATGGAAGTTCACAGAGGAAAACTACGACTACATAAAATATTATGTATTGCCTATGTACAGCAACTACCATAATAGAATAGGAACAATCGGCTATCCGCAACAGGAAATGAAATACAAACCTGTAATTCCAGTTCCTTTTCCCAACAATCAATACAAGAATATGTCTGAGTCCCCACATATTGTGGCAAACGGTTTGAAAAACCTTAAAGACTTCATTACTTCATTTGATGAAATTTCTACTGCTGCCGTTTTCAATATTGTAAAGGCTACACCTACTATTGCGGATGATATTCTTTTTGCTGTCACCTTTTTAGTGAAAAATGCCATAGAAGACAATATGCCTGAAAGTATTAAAATTGTGTACAATAAGCTAAAAGCTGTTTTTAATGATTTGTTGAATGTTGTTTCAGGAATTGAAAATTTTATAAAAGTAGAACTCAATAGTGAGATCGCTAAAATAAATGCCTTCCTATGTGGTTTGCTGAATGGGTTAATCTCATTGGTACAAACTATTATTATGCTTTTGGCAATGGTGGTTGAAAAATTTCCACTTTTTGAAATAGAAAAAAGCAGTCCTTTGGAATTGGCAAAGCATCAGGAAGAACTCGAATTTATTGAGGATTTTGTAGATTTATTTGCCAAAAACTCTAAAGAATTTTTTGAAGGTATTAAAAATCTCTTTAGTGACGGAAAGATATGGAAAGAAATTTCTCAGTTTTTTGATATGCTGAAAAAGAAATTTATCCAAATAAAAGACCTGAATGAATATTTTTGGGCATACTTCGTTGGTGCCGTTGCTTTTGAACTTATCTTGGATGCTATTATTGCATATTTTACAGGGGGAAGTTCTTTAGTAGCCAGTCTTTCTACCAAAATTAGTAGAATGGCTGCTAAAGCTGAGCAATTAGGAGCGAAGGGAATACACCTCACCAAAAATATAGGTAGGAAAATAGCTAATACCGCCAAAGATCTTTACAAGTGGTTGGAGAAAGAGTTTTTAGAAATGCTGGAAGCTATAAAAAGTGGTAAAGTTGCGGAATGGATTAGAAAGAAAATTGATGCTATATTTGGGGAAGGAAATAAGCCGTTGGGAGAACTGTCAGGTTTAACTGATAATGAGTTGGACTGGATGGCAACCCGAAGACTAGATGAGTTTGGAGGGAAAATATTGACAGCTAAACAAATCAGAAGACTAAGAGGACTTCTTAAAGAAAAGGGTATAATCCTTATAATGGAGGATGATATAAGAAGTATTAAAAGACTCTTTACACCTGTAATGGGCTACAGTAATGTAGATGACTTGTTTTATTTTATGAGAAAAAATGGAATTGCAGGAGGGTTTGATGCTGTCAATAGACAACTAGTGCTTCCCAAAAATATTTCAGAGTTGGTTGCTTTCCACGAAATGTCTCACGTAAAACATTTTGAGCAATTAGGAGATGTATATCATACGTTAAGTACATTAGAAAAGGAAACCTACGTTTGGGGGCAAACTTTAGCCAATAGGCATAGATGGTCAAAAGAAGAATTTGAGGAAGCACTGTACTATATCAATAAAGTTAGAAAAGATTTTAATTTAGAACCAATAAAAATAAAGTAATGAAACAGACAGAAGATAAAATTAGAGAAAAGGCAATAAAAATTATAACTGACTTAACAGAAGGAGCTTATGGTAAAGACAATATAATAAATATCAATTTTCAAAAAGATGATGAGTTATTAATTCCTAAAGGCAAAATTATAGACTCTTGGACGGTTTCAGTAAAATCCCTTTTTGATAATAGAGACTTTTTAATTCTTTCGGATGAAACAGGAGAACCGATATATTATCAAAATTTCAATTATATTACAACTGAAATTATTAAAAATAATGATGGTATTTATCAATACAAAAAATAGCAACATAAAAAGCCGTCTTCTCAGACAGTGTTTTAAAACACTATGAATAATGTTTAATAGCCACTTTGGACATTGTTTTATATTGTTTAACCAATTTTCAGTTAAAAGAAAAGTTTTCGAAATTCATCCTGCACAAAGCATATACGAGCGTACTTTTAAAATCCGTGAAGATACTATTGACTTTTGGAATGGAAAATCCCTGATCAGTAAGATTCAGGGATTGTTTTTGTTGTAGCCTATAGGGGAATCGAACCCCTGTTGCAAGAATGAAAATCTTGAGTCCTGACCACTAGACGAATAGGCCGAATTTTGAGGTCGCAAAAGTAGGAATTAACTTTTAAACATCAAAATTATTTTCTGGATTTATTTGTAGACTCTTTGTATCACCGTATTTTTGATACCTTTAGCATCAAGCTCTTTCTGAAGCTTCACAGCATCTTCCAGGGTGTACACCTTTCCATACGTATAATAGAATACGCCACTGTCTTTGTTTCGTTCCACATCTTTTAAATTCTGCAGGATATAAGAATTGCCATTCAGCTTATCACCGGCAAATACTTCTATAGTATAATATCCCATACTGATTCTCTGATTAGGCATAAATCCAACAGCAAAGGCATTCCTGAATCCTGCATCCTTGGCAGTTTTAAGATTAATATCTTTTACAGAAGCCATATTGGTTACAGCGTAATAATATTTGTATTGCCCGTTTTCCTTAAGTGTAAGAATATAATTCAGGCCTTTAAGGGCAGGATCATTTTCATTATACTTCGTAGGAGAACTCATCAATAGGATTCTGAAATCATTTTTCAGGGGAACTTCTGCCGGCTTTTCAGGCTCAGGCTTTCTGACAGCAATAGAACCGCCGGATTTTCTGTCAATTGCCTTTTTATAATCAATAACAGCATTGTAAATACTTTCTGCAATTTCAGTCTGCCCTTTATCTGAAGCGATATAGTGACTTTCCTCAGGATGATTGATGAAGCCTGTTTCTATCAGTACGGATGGCATAGCATTCATACGGAGAACGTGAAGGTTTTTCTGAAAAACTCCCCTTGAAGACCTTTTATCCTTATTAACAAAGTTGTCCTCAACCAATCCTCCCAAAAGAAGACTAGATTCCAGATATTTACTCTGCTGAAGTTTCAGGGCAATCAATGATTCCGGAGAATCGGGATTATAAGAACCAAAAGTCTGCTTATCCTTTTCATCCAGAAAGATTACATCATTTTCCCTTTTGGCTACCTCAAGGTTTTCGTTATTCTGGTTAGGCCCCTGTACATACGTTTCTGTACCATAGGCTGTAGGTCTTTGGGAAGAATTACAGTGAATAGATATAAAAAGATCTGCTTTACTCCTGTTGGCCAGGTTGGTTCTGTCGGATAAAGAAGGATACTCGTCAATTTTTCGGGTATATATTACTTTGAAATCCCTGTTTTTTTCTAACATGGCACCTACTTTTAATGTAATAGCAAGTGTAATGTCTTTTTCTGCCACTCTTCCGATATCAGAATAAGTCCTGTTGGCTCCATGATCACTTCCTCCGTGTCCTGCATCCAGAACGATAGTAAGCTTCTTCTGAGAGAAAATAAAGTTACCGGTAAGGATAAGGAGAAATGATAAAATTATTTTAAAATTTTGTTTGTGCATCTTACAGTTATAAAAATTATATTAATTTTGGGCCTTAATTATATAGAATAAAATTGGCCAAAACCGTCTTCAAAAATATATTACAAATTTTAATTATCCTAATTTTTAACAATTTTTTAGCACAGAAAACTCCTGAAAAATTGCCTAAAAATGCGGTTAATGATACTATTTCCAAAAAGGATACCATAGTTGTAAAAAAAGAACCCTTAAATGATGTTCTCCGCACAAAAGCAGATGATCAGAGAAGAGATGTTCCGAAAAAGATGACATTCCTGAACAAAAATGCTCAGGTAAAATATCAGGATATGCAGATTGATGCCGATTATATCTCTATCGATGATAATAAAAACCTGATCTATGCCAGAGGAAAACAAGACTCTTTAGGGAAGATTATTGAACCGGTAATCACCACACAGGCCGGAAAGAAATACGAAACCAACGAATTCAGCTATAATACAAAAACGAAGCAGGCGATCGCTTTCAATGCAAGAACTGAAGAGAGTGAGGGCGTAATTATAGCTCAGAAAACTAAAAAATATAACGATTCCGTATTCGCAATGAGAAAAGCGGATTATACAACGGATGATTATTTCATCAAGAAAAAAGACACAGCAGCGGATTATTTTATGAGAGCTTATAATATTAAGCTGATTAAAACCAAAACAAAATCCCAGATCGTTACAGGTCCTATCCAGATGTTTATCGAACAGGTTCCTACACCGCTATACCTTCCTTTTGCTATTTTACCATTTTCAGATAAAAGAGCAGCAGGTATCCTGATCCCAAGTTTTGGGGAAAGGGAAGATGTAGGTTTCTTCCTGAACGGAATAGGGTATTACCAGCCGATTGGGGAACACTTTGACCTTAAAGTTTTAGCTGATATCTATACAAAAGGAAGCTGGAATCTGCGCCCTCAGGTGAATTACCAGAAGAAATACCGTTACTCAGGAAACTTTACGGCAGACGTTGGAACAATGGTAAGAGGAATCAAAGGTTTGGATGATTATACCAAAAACAGTACCTATAGAATCAACTGGACCCATTCGCAGGATTCTAAGGCCAACCCTTTCCTTACCTTCAGCGCGTCTGTGGATATTGTAAGTACCAAGTTTTATAACAACCCGCTGAACAATAACTATATTTTCAACCAGAATGTACTGAACACCCAGCAGAACTCTACAGTAACGCTTACCAAAAGGTTCCTGAAACTTCCGATGACCATTACAGGAACGGCATCTTATTCCCAAAACTTTGCAACGGGATTGGCAGACCTTCGTCTTCCACAGATGAATGTCGCAATAAACCAATTCTATCTTTTTAAATCAAGAACAGGAATCAGACAGGGGCTTCTTGAAAACATTACCGTGAATACCGGATTCAATCTTACCAATTTCGTAAATACCCAGGAAAATGAGTTATTTAAAAAAGAAATGTGGGACAAGATGCAGACAGGACTTAAAAATAATATTGCATTGGCAACCAATACAACATTGGCAAAATATTTCACTTTCAGCTTAAGTGCGAATATCGACAATGCTTTGACTACAAAAACGCTTAACAGATTTTATGATCCAGTAAAGAACGTAACCGTTGACGAGATCAATAAAAACTTTACAGGATATTCTACATTCTCTACCTCTGCCAGTCTTCAGACCACACTTTTCGGGATGATGAAATTCAAAAAAGGATCTGCAGTGGAAGCGGTAAGACATATGATGACACCAAGTGTGAGCTTTACCTACTCACCGGATTTCTCAAGTCCTAATTTCGGTTATTACAGAAATTATTACAATGCAAACGGAGCGCTGACGCCTTATTCTATTTTCGAAAAAGGAATTATCGGAAGCCCGTCAAGCGGAATGCAGGGAGCTTTAGGTTTCAATATCGGTAACAATATTGAAATGAAAGTAAAGTCGAAGAGTGATTCTACAGGAGTGAAAAAAATCAAGATTTTTGAATCCTTAAACCTTGCGGGAAGCTACAACTTCGCAGCTAAAGATCACCCATGGTCTGTATTTTCAATCAACGGTCAGTCTTCATTTTTCAATAATAAACTTACTGTAAATACCAGTCTTGCATTAGAGCCTTATAAAATTGATTTCGCACCGGGACAGGATACGGGAGTAAGAACAGAGCAGTTCGGGCACTTCAGTGTACAGGGGTTCAATGTGCAGCTATCTTATCCTTTAAGCAGTGAGATTTTTGGAGAGAAGACGGATTATGCTAAAAAATATTCGTCGAAGGGAGAGGTCCGAAATGAAAATTATTATTTTGATGATGATCATTACGCGCACTTTGACCAGGCCTGGACGTTAAATATCAGTGCCAATTATGCTTATTCTAAAGGACTGAGCAGATTTGCCAATAAAATTGCATCCATAGGATTAGATGGTAGTATCAAGCTGACGCCTTACTGGAATATCAACGGAAGTACCCATTATGATATGGTTACTAAAGAATTGGCCTATACAAGAATTGGTTTTTCCAGAGATCAGCGAAGTTTTACCATCAATTTTAACTGGGTTCCTTTTGGCCAGTATAAAGTATATGACTTCTTTATTGGTATAAAAGCCAATATCTTAAGTGATGCACTGAAGTACAAAGACCGAAGCTTTACCCAGCCTAATGCACCTTTCTAATATCAGATTGGCATTTGACAATATAAATTTTATATTTGCAATCAATAAATCTAATGCAATCACTGCTGACAAGATTTTCTTAAATGAATTTTGTGGACAGTGATTCAATATGACATAAAAAAATAAATATCCGTTATGAAACAAATAATCAACACAGTTAATGCACCTGCAGCAATCGGACCTTATTCACAAGCTAATATGGCAAATGGAGTTTTATATATCTCCGGACAGATTCCTGTAGATCCTGCAACTGGTAAATTGGTAGAGGGAATTGAAAAGGAAACCCACCAGGTAATGAAAAACCTGGAAGCGATCCTTACTGAAGCCGGCATGACTTTTAAAAACGTTGTGAAAGCTACCATTTTCCTTAAGAGTATGGATGATTTTGCTGTAATGAATGATATCTATGCCTCTTACCTGGATTCAGAAAGCTATCCTGCCCGCGAAACAGTACAGGTTTCATGCCTGCCTAAAAATGTGGATATCGAAATTTCTATGATTGCACATCAGGATTAATGAATTTTATAAGAAATACAATTGCGGTTCTGGTAGGTCTTGGTATTGCAGGGCTTATTATTACTCTTGGTATAAGGGCTTTTCCGCAATGGGTAACTTTTGAGGCTTTTGCTCCGTTTGAGCACTGGCAAAGGTTTCTCTTCAGCATGAAAGATGACCATGCATTTTTCGGCTTCCTCCTGTTTATTTCCGGACTGGGAACTACTGTTGGGGGAGTTGCAACAGCCATAATCGTCAAATATGCCAAAGTAGCCTATGCTATTCTGATTGGTTTTATTATGCTCTTTATTGCGATGCTGGATGTAATTATTTTTCCATACCATCCAACATTTTATAAGATCTCTATATTCCTTACGTTCTTTCCTTTTTCCTGGATTGGCGGTAAAATTGTAGAAGTGATCTACGAGCGGAATAAGCAGAAAAGAATCGCTGAAAAAATGAATAAGCCTAAATAAAATATAAAAAAACGCTGCAGATCTCTGCAGCGTTTTTTTATTGATATGAAAACCAGTGGTTTTCTGATTAAGGCATTTTAAATCCTCTCTGGTAATTTCTTCCGTAGTCGTCCATGTATTTTATTTGTGCGGTTCCGGAGAATTTATTCAGTAAATTTTCCACATCTTTCTGCGAATTTACTGGCTTACCATTGATTTCTGTGATGATATAACCGTCTACAATTCCTGCTTTAGCCATTTCGCTTCCTTCTACAACATTTTTAGCAACAACTCCGCTATTTAAGCCATAATACGCTTTTGTTCTGTCATCAATGCTTTGGAATTCTGATCCGATTTTTTCAGTTACACTAAGATCCGCTTTTGTTCTGGTGGAGGTTCCTCCTTTCTGATCTCTAAGCGTTACATTAGTAGTACCCTCTTTACCATTTCTTAAATAGGTTACCTGTACTTTATCTCCAGGACGTTTGCTTCCAATTGACATAGAGAGATCCGCAAAATCAGTGATATCGTAGCTGTCTACTTTTGTGATAACATCTCCTTTCTTCAGACCTGCATCTTCTGCGCCGCTGTTTTCACCAAATCCTGTAATATAGATTCCAGAACCTACTTTCAGGTTAGTCTTATATTGTTGATTATATGAACTCACCAATTGATCATTTGAAAGATCTAAAGACTGAACGCCTAAGAAACCTCTCTGTACAATTCCGAATTTTTTGATATCCTCAACGATTTTTCGTGCCAGGTTGGAAGGAACGGCAAATCCGTACCCCTGATAATATCCTGTAGTAGACTGAATCGCAGAGTTGATCCCGATAAGCTCACCATTCGTATTCACCAGTGCTCCTCCTGAGTTACCCGGATTGATTGCAGCATCGGTCTGAATAAAACTTTCGATAGGGTTAGCTGCTTTTCCCTGGCTTCCCAGGATTCCGATACCTCTTCCCTTAGCAGAAACAATACCGGCAGTCACGGTAGAATTTAATCCAAGTGGATTTCCTACTGCAAGCACCCATTGTCCTACATCAATATTGTCAGAATTGGCAAAATTTAAATAAGGAAGACCTTTTTCTTCAATCTTTAATAACGAGATATCCGTGTTAGGGTCTGTTCCTACCAATGTTGCGATATATGATTTCTTGTTGCTCAGTACCACTTCCAGCTTATTGGCGCCGGCTACCACGTGGTTATTTGAAATAATGTAGCCGTCCGGGGAGATGATTACACCTGAACCCATTCCCGATGGTATATTATCGGGAGCCTGCTGCTGCTTCTGTCTCTGCTGGCCCCTTCCTCCGAAGGGATCTCCGAAGAAAAAGTCAAACAGATCCTGTTCTGAAGCTCTGCTTGCTGTTCTGTTTTGGTAATTTTTAATGGTTACTACAGCAGGAACTGTTGTTTTAGCTGCTTTTACAAAATCATCCCCTACTGCTCCTGTATTCATTCCTGCGAATGAGGTATTCGGTGCAGCTGTTGTAAAATAAGATTGATCTCCATTGTTGGAACCATGTCCGAAATATTGTAAAGCTCCAACGGTAGTAGCTCCGGATAATACTCCTACTACTGCAAATGGTAATAGTTTTTTTAAAGTACTCTTCATTGTATATCTTTCTTGTTTATTAATTAATTTTTCTTTTTATGTTTTTGAGTGAACAAATTTAATGTTAAATAAGTAAGCAATTAGCATGCTATGTTTCAATTTTAACTAAAATTTAACGGCCATTATATCATTTTGTGTCTTATGTCATAATTCCTGCTGTCAGAGTTAACAGAACTTAAAAAAAAATTAAAGAAAATATGGCAGACTTATCCTATAAAGTTATCCGTTATGTGTTGCTGGCCAGCTATTATTGTCAGGGGGTGATTTGTGTCATCAATATACTTAATTCAAAAATTCTTATCTTTGCAAAAATTTTATTCTCACTTAAAACGTTTATAGCATGCAACTGTATAACACCTTAAGCGCAGAAGAAAGAGCTCAACTTATTGCTGAAGCCGGTAAAGACCGTCTTACTTTGTCTTTCTATGCGTATGCCAAAATTGAAGATCCCAAAAAATTTCGCGACGAATTATTTATAGCCTGGAATGCACTTGATGCGCTTGGCCGTATTTATGTAGCCACTGAAGGAATCAATGCTCAGATGAGTGTTCCAGCAGATCAGTTTGAGGCTTTCCGCGATACGCTGGAAGTATATGACTTCATGAAAGGGATCCGTTTGAACGTAGCAATAGACCACGACAATTACTCTTTTTTAAAATTAACTATAAAAGTCAGAAATAAAATCGTTGCAGACGGTTTGAATGACGAAACTTTTGACGTCACCAATAAAGGGATTCACTTAAAGGCACAGGAATTCAATAATTTACTTGAAGATCCTAATACCATTGTCGTGGATTTCAGAAATCACTACGAAAGTGAAGTAGGACATTTTGAAGGGGCTATCACTCCGGATGTAGAAAACTTCAGAGAAAGTTTACCGATTATCAACGAACAGCTGCAGGATTTTAAAGAAGATAAAAACCTGTTGATGTATTGCACCGGAGGAATCCGATGTGAAAAAGCAAGTGCTTACTTCAAGCATCAGGGGTTTAAAAATGTTTACCAGCTGGAAGGCGGTATTATTGAATATACCCGCCAGATAAAAGAAGAAGGAATAGAAAGTAAGTTTATTGGTAAAAACTTTGTATTTGACCACCGTTTAGGGGAGAGAATTACAGACGATATCATTGCACAATGCCACCAGTGCGGAAAACCATGTGATAATCATACAAACTGTGCGAATGATGCATGCCACCTGTTATTTATCCAGTGTGATGAATGTAAAGCCGCCATGGAAAACTGCTGCTCTACAGAATGTCTGGATATCATACATTTGCCCTGGGACGAACAGGTGAAGCTAAGAAAGGGACTTCAGGTTGGAAATAAAATATTCAGAAAAGGAAAATCTGATGCTCTTAAATTTAAAAACTCAGGAGATTTACCGGGAAAACCTTTGGCAAAAGCTGAAACAAAAAATATCCGTCAAAAGATTGCTGTTAAAAAAGAGTTGATTGGAAAAGCAGAACATTATTACTCAAAATCAAAAATTGCCCAGTTTTTAATTGAAAATAAAGAATTGTCAGTTGGAGATAAAGTGTTAATTTCAGGTCCTACAACAGGTGAGCAGGAGGTTACCATTACTGAAATCTATGCAAATGGTGGACCTTGTGAAACGGCTAAACCGGGAGATCAGATCACTTTCGAACTTCCATTCAGAGTTCGTTTATCTGATAAACTGTACAGAATTGCACAAAACGCATAATCCTAAACGATAAAGCTTCAAAAGCTTGTCTGGTAAATTATTTCAGTTAAAACAACTTAATAGTTATGCTTAAAGCTGAGCTTAGAAAAAAATATACCCAAAAAAGAAAAGCCTTGTCTTCAGATGAGGCTTTCTTGTTATCTGAAAAGATTTTTGAAAATTTTATTCAGTATTTCAACCCAAAAGCATCGGAGAAAGTACATATTTTCATCCCGATTGCTGCCAGAAAAGAAATTAATACCCAAATCTTCATCGATTATTTTTTAGCACAGAATATCCGTGTTTATGTGCCTAAAATTGTTGCCGATACACTCATTAATATTGAGATATCTGAAGATACCGTTTTTGAAACCAACCGCTGGGGAATAGCAGAACCTGTTTCTAATGAAGATTCCGGGGAAAATTACTTTCATTATGTGATTACCCCGTTGTTGTATTGTGACAGAAAAGGAAACCGGGTAGGGTATGGCAAAGGTTTTTATGATGCATTGTTTCAAAGTATCTCTCCCGAGACAAAAAAAATCGGAGTCAATTACTTTGACCCCGATGAATATGTGGACGATGTCTGGGAAAATGATATTTCCCTGGACTATTTGGTTACTCCTGCAGAAGTGCTGTCTTTCTTAAGCGGCTTCGAATAAAAATCTAAAAAGTAAAACTTAAATTCTTTCTTAAGCTTAGAGGTAGAGAGCAGGATATATTGGGCATTTTTTTCAAAACTTCCCAGAGACTTGTTTTTATTGTCAAAGTATTCCACACTGAATTTGGCATAATCCAGTGTGTCTTTCTTATAAAATTCTTTATAAACATTGAGGTTGCTCACCTTTGCTGTTTTTACTTTCATACTGTCAAGTTCCTTCAGTAATGTTTTAAATGTCAGGGAATCAGGTTTATGGAAATAACTTTCCATCTGTGAATAGATAACTGTATCTATTTCCGTATTTCTGTTTCCGCTAAGATATAAGGTAGACAGATCAAGAAGTTCCTGAACTTTCTGTTTGGTGATGGAATTGATAGCCTGCATACTGTCCATTTGTACGGCAGGATAGCTTTTTTCATTGTTGCTGTTTCGCAGTTTATCGAGGTCGCTTACTTCTGAGGTTTTATTGTTACAGGCAATAAATAAAGTCAGAAGCACGGTGAAAATTAAAAAATTATTTATTCTTTTCATCTGTGGTAGCAATTTTAAATTTGATGGATACAATCTTTCCTTTGATATCCTTTTTCATTTCTATTACATTCAGGTTTTTCAGAGAGGTCGTTGGCGTGGTTACCAGAGTAATGTATTTCTGTTTATCCAGTCTTTCTATTCCATAGGTGTCATTATCGTATACCTGATAGATTACGGCATTGCTGCTGATCAGATTTTCCAGCTGGCTTCTTTTCTGCTTAATCAGTGCAACCTGCTCATCAGGATTTCCACCCTTGATATCTTTGATGGAGAAATAATACACCGCCATCTTATAATCGTCCGGCTTGAGTTCTATTTTTTCTTCTTCAGGGGCGTTCTCCAGATTTCTGTTGACTTCCAGAGGCTCGTAGAAAGGAGCGCTGATGCGCATTTTTAAATTTTTATCCTTGGTAGAATAATAGAAACACTCACCCGGTTTTATTTTATACATCAATGGAGACTCATTTTCTTTCACCACCATTATTTCTAAGGTATTGATTACAGAAACACCTCTGTCTTTATCAATGAAACAATATTTATAAGTTTTTGAAAAAAGTACATCTTTAAATCCTAAAATACCGGTTATGGTAATTAAGATTGAAGTAACGAATGCCCAGGCGTTCTTTTTGAAGAAATTTTTCTTAGGCGGAGCAGATGAAATTTCAATTTCATTTGTAGTTACTTGTTTTTGCGTAACTTGTTGATTATCAATATTTGATTTTTGTAAATCAGTGTTTTCCGGGGTTCGGATTTCGATTTTTTTAGGTAGAATTTCCGTTTTTTGGAGTTCAGGGGCTTCAGCTACTGTTTTTTCAAGTTCATTGATTTCTTCTTCCTCCAGATTATCATTTTCCTGAAGCAGTTCGCCGGCAAAAAGATGCTGTTTCTTGAACTCATACCATGAGTCGTAGCCCGCATAAATACTCAATAAATTGAGCATATCTATTCTTGGAAGTTTAGTGACTGGTGAAGTTTTGAAATACGTATAAAAGGACTTTTCACTGATGTTCCCTTTCGCCTTTTTGCGCAGGTCTTCCTGGAAATATATAATATCGATACCCTTCCACTTGGAAATATCATCCTGTGAAGGGGTATGTTCTTTTAAGTATTGACCCTGAACATCCTTTTTTAGCTGCTCAAAGTGTAATAGATCTAAATCTGTCAATTTTTCAAAAAATAATTAAATTGTTGATTATCAGCTGTATTGTTTTGTAAAACTATTTTACAAAGGTATTACAATTATTTTTCATAGACAAACTTTCTAACTGCTCTACCTTTGTCTTGTTCAAATAACAGAACAGAAGAAAATTTTATAAAACAATATTAACAAAATTAAATTTAATTTATTATGAAAAAGTCATTATTCGTAGCTGCTATCGCTGCAATCTCTCTAGTTGCTTGTAAAAAAACTGAAGCTACTTCTACTGAAGGAGCAACTGATTCTGCTGCTGCTACTGTAGCTGATTCTGCTGCTGTAGTTTCTGATTCTGCTGCTAAAGTTGTTGATTCTGCTGCAACTACTGCTGTAGAAGCTACTAAAGATGCTGCTGCTGCTACTACTGCTGCTGGAGCTGAAGTTGCTAAAGATGCTGCTAAAGGAGCTGGAGAAGCTGCTAAAGGAGCTGCTGATGCTGCTAAAGGAGCTGCTGATGCTGCTAAAGATGCTGCAAAAGACGCTGCTAAGAAATAATTTTAGCATACGCTTAACAATAAAAGAACCGTTTCACCCAGTGAAACGGTTTTTTTATGCTTAGTCATTGCGAGCCGGAGGCGAAGCAATCTCATTCATAACAAAGTTTAATAAAAAGTTGCAGAAATAATATTCAACCCGTATTTCGTATTTACCCTTTCTTCTGCTTTAAAGATTCATAGCAGGTAATCGCCACCGCATTACTCAAGTTCAGAGAATCAATACTTCCAGCCATCGGAATCAATGTATTTTTTCCTTTCCCAATCCAGAAATCACTCAATCCCGAGTGTTCGGTACCGAACAATACGGCAGAACGCTGTCTGAAATCTCTCCTATACAGGTCTTCAGCGCTTTCATCCATAAGGGTTGTATAGATATTGAAATTATTCTTTTGAAGAAATTCCAGGGTTTCTTCATTTTCAGCCTGGTATACTTCCATTCCAAAAAGACATCCTACACTGGATCTGATCACATTTGGGTTATAAAAATCTGTCTTTCCGTCTGCAACAATGAGTGCATCTACGCCAAAAGCTTCACAGCTTCTTAAGATCGCTCCCAGGTTTCCCGGTTTTTCTACCCCTTCAACAATAATTACTGTAGAATCTTCTTTAGGAACAAATGATGACAGCAGAGTTTCTTTGGCCTGGTAGACCCCGATAATTCCTTCAGAACTTCCTCTGTAAGCTATTTTTTCATATACTTTTTCACTTACATAATGGATCTTTCCACCAGGAATCGCTCCTTTGAAGATATTTTCACAGATGAAGAACTCTAACGGCTCAAAATCATACTGTATCGCTCTTTCATTTTCCTGCTGGCCTTCTACTACAAAAACTTTTGATTTTTTACGAAACCTGTTGTCAGTAAGAAGCTTAGTGACATTTTTTATTTTATCGTTTTGAAAACTTTCTATCAACATTCCACAAAATTATGCAAAATTTATGATTGAACTTCCCTGGTTTTGATAAAAAGACTTTTCCAGGTAATCTCAAAGGGGACTTAATTTTTTCTTTTTAAAATTGATAATAGCTGCAATCATAATGATAGACAAAGATTTTATAAATATTTCCACACTAAAGTGGAAATACTAAGATAAGATACAAATGAAGACGTAAGAGTTTAGCTTTCAGTTGGTTCAGTGAAGCTGCTGTTGTCAATAAGACTCTGAGGCAGATCTTTCTTATTCTTAATTCCTAATGCCTTCAACTTCTGAGTCTGAATCACAAGATTGTCATTTCCGGTGTGAAGCTGCTTGTAAGCATCATTGAATACATTTTTTGCCTGATCCAGATTTCTGCCTACTTTTTCCAGATTATCCACAAAACCTACGAATTTGTCATAGAGTCTGGCTCCGCGTTCTGCAATTTCTATGGAATTTCGGTTTTGATATTCACGTTTCCAAAGATCCGCAATCAGTTTAAGCGAAGTGATCAGGTTGCTTGGATTAAGCAGAAGGATTCTTCTCTCATAGGCATAGTTCCAGAGGTTCTGATCTGCCTGCATTGCCGCAATATAAGCAGGTTCGCTAGGAATGAACATCATCACGAAATCCAATGATTTTCCATAGTCATCATAGGCTTTCTGACTGAGCTGTGTAATATGATTTTTGATAGATCCAAGGTGCTGGCTCAGTTTTATAGCGTAAACATCGGCATCCGTTTCGTCTACCAATTCTGTGAAAGCAGTCAATGATACTTTAGAATCAATGATGACATTTCTTTCATCCGGATATTTTACAACAGCATCAGGGCGCATTTTCTTTCCGGAGAATTCGGAGAATAAGGCTTTGTTGTCTTCATCGCGCAATTCATGTTCCAGGAAATATTCTCTTCCTTTTACCAGCCCGGATTTTTCAAGAATACTTTCCAGAATCATTTCACCCCAGTTCCCCTGCGTTTTGCTTTCGCCTTTCAGGGCACGGGTCAGTTTTTTGGCATCTTCGGAAATCTGCTGGTTAAGTTCTGCCAGTTCTTTTACTTTTTCTGCAAGAGAGAAACGTTCTTTGTTTTCCTTTTCATAGGCTTCGTTAACCTTGTTCTTTAGATCAGCAATTTTCTCCTGAAAAGGCTCAAGGATATTTTTTAAGTTATTTTGATTTAAAGTGGTAAACTTCTCTGTTTTTTCTTCTAAAATCTTATTCGCAAGGTTTTCAAACTGAAGCTTAGAATCTTCCTGAATCTTAATAATTTCTTCTTTCTGAGTGTCAAGAGATTTCTGAAGACCTTCATTTTTTGCAGAAAGCTCGGAGTTTTTAGCAAAAAGGGTCTGCTTTTCAAGAATGTGGGTTTCTATCTGGGAAGTCTGTTTCTGATTGATTTGTTTTAGTTCCTGAAACTGGATGTTTAAGGAAGAATATTCGGCAGAGATTTTAGAAAATTCATTTTTCAGGTCATCCAGCAGATCCTGCTGCAGGATATTGGCTTCTTTTTCTTTGCTGATATTCTGAGTAAGCTCCTGAATTTTCAGGGTTGAATTTTCAAGCTCAGACTGGGTTTTGATAGATAAGCTATTCAGCAAGTCATAAGAACTTCTTGAAACCATTGATGATTTCAGCGCAAAATATAATATAACCGCTCCCAGCAAGCCGCCGGCAGCAAACCCAACAATTAAATATAACATCTCCATCTTCCAAAATTATGAAAAAAGGCTGGAAGAAGGAAGAGGGATGTTGGAAGTTACTTCTGTGCAGATAAGAACTGACAATTTTTTTAAATTAATTTCCATGTTTTTAAAAGATGAATAAAATGGAATCCAATTGTTTTGTAAAAGTCTATTACCTCCTTCCTCCTTCTTCCAGCTTCCTTTCTGAACTAGAATACTTATATTTATGGGAAATTTCAGAAAATGATGAATATTTTGTTGGTAGAAGATGATCAGAGAATCAGCAATTTCCTGATAAAAGGCCTTTCTGAGGCTGGCTATAATATGACCCTTGCCGATTCTGGAGAAAAAGCGCGTGAACTTCTTCATACTTATGATTTTGATATTATTTTGATGGATATTATGCTTCCCGGATTGGATGGGATGCAGCTTACTCAAATTATCAGATTTAAAGGAAATTATACCCCGATTCTGGTTTTAAGCGCATTGAACAGTCCGGATGATAAGATCAAAATGCTGGATATGGGTGCTGATGATTATTTATCAAAGCCCTTCCATTTTGAGGAACTGATTTCAAGAATTAAAGCTTTAACCCGAAGGAATAAATTAAGCTATCAGAAAGAAGATCAATATTTATCATGTGGAAATATTACCATAGATACCGACCTTCATAAGGTAACACAGAATGACAGGGAAATAGAATTTTCTCCTACAGAATACAAGCTTTTTACTTTCCTGATGGAGAATAAAAATAAAGTACTGAGCAGGACCCAGATTTTACATAAAGTTTGGGGAATTGATTTTGATAATACAACAAATGTAGTGGATGTTTATATTTCCTACGTCCGTAATAAGATTGATGAAACGGAACAGAAAATTATTCATACGGTGAAAGGAACCGGATATTTGATTAAAGACTGATCATGACGCTCAGAAACAGGTTTACCCTTATATCAAGCCTTTCGTTTGGCATTGTTTCTATCATCACATCTGCGGTGATATTCTTTGCCTATTATGACAGTACCAAGATTTTTTATTTTGAAAAGCTGAGAAATACAGCGCTAATTTCTGCCATTTACTATCTCGAAAAAGATGAACTTCCGAAAGACCGCCATGCTCAGATCAAAAAAGAATATAATCACTTGATTCAGAATAACAGGGTTGCAGTCTATAACCAGAATAATGAAGTGACTTTTGGGCATAACCTGAATGATAAGAATATAAAGCTTTCCCATTTGCAGGTGGTGCGGAATAATAAAGCAATACAGTTTATGTCTGATAATCAATTCTACTATGGGATTTTTTATCCGGACAATCAGGGTGATTTTGTGGTTTTTGTGAAATCTTCAAATGATTCTTTTCAGTCACAGATCCTGAGGCTGGCAATTATCATGCTTTCCGTATTGTTAATTGGATTGCTTGCAATTTATTTTCTGAGCAGATATCTTTCAAAGGTGGTTTATAAACCCATTTCCAATGTTGTGGAACGGATCAATAAAGTGGAATATAATACTATTTCTACGGCAATCATAACGCCTACCAATACCAATGATGAAGTTGAAGACCTTATAAAATCCTACAATAAACTGCTGGGCAGAATTTCTGAAAATGTACTCTTACAGCAGAACTTTATCAATTATGTTTCCCATGAATTTAAAACACCGCTGGCAGCCATCTCCGGAAATCTGGAAGTCTTTGCCCAAAAAGACCGTACTCCGGAAGAATACAGGCAAGTGGCTAAAGAGTCATTGGAAAATGTATACGAGATAGAAAATATTCTCAACAATCTTTTGCTGATGTCCGGAATGACAAAACTTGAATCTTCCCATAAGCAAATGAGAGTAGATGAGCTGATCTGGAAGATTTATGAAAAATTAGAACCCAAGGCAAAAGAAAACCATTCATCTATTAAGATACAGCTTCAGGTAACAAAACCCGCTTTGCTGGAATTCCCTGGAAACGAAACACTGCTATACCTGGCATTATACAATATTGTAGAAAATGCCATCAAATATTCCTATGACAAACCTGTGGTGATCACATTATCAGAAAAGAACAGTCAGCTGAATATTGAAGTCAGAGATGAAGGGAGAGGAATTCCGTCGGAAGACCTTATGAAAATATCAGAGACTTTCTACAGAGGAAAAAATGTAGATGCTGTAAAAGGCAGCGGAATTGGTTTATCGCTTTCAAAAAGTATTTTTGATCATCATCGTATCGTGATGAAAATTGATTCTATTGTGAACGTAGGTACAAGCGTTCTCCTTGAATTTCCTGTTAATTCTTGATTTTTTCTCCCACAGATTTCCCAGATCTCGCAAATTGATGATTTTAGATTCATTTTAAATCTTAAAAAATCTGTGTCATCCGTGAAATCTGTGGGAGATTAAAATATTCAATAGGAGCAGGCAAAACATCTTAATTCGAACACAATTCTCAGGAATAAAAAAAGTTCTAATCAAACTCTAATGTTGAACTAACCGAATTTTAATTTTCTTTACAATTCCTTCTAATATTAGACAAATAGCTTTGTGGTCTTAAAATAAGACACTTTGAAGAAGCTATTTTTTACACTATTTTATATTCATTGTTTCAGTTTCTTTTCAGCACAGATTTCAGACACTATGAAAATCGGCAGAAAGGAAGCTGAAACTATTTTTCTGGCCAAAAATCTTGACCTTATCGCGCAGAAGCTTGAAATTTCACAAGCCGAAGCAAGAGCTGTTCAGGCTAAATACTGGCCCAATCCTACATTAAGTATCAGCGAAGTCAATTTATGGAGAACCTATGATATTGAAGAACAGCCGGCACTCATAGGAAACTGGGGGAAAAGCACCCAGATTTCTGCGGAGATAGAGCAGGTGATTCAGACTGCTGGCAAGAGAAGGAAAAATATTGAACTGCAGAAAATAGAAGTGGAAGGTGAGAAATACGAACTGCAGGAAGTTTTGCGTGAACTTAAGAAGACGCTCCGAAATACCATTACTGAGATTCTTTACAATCAGGAACAGCAGAAAATTTATCAGGGACAGATCGCTTCCATTGAGAAATTAACAAAATCCTACAATAATCAATTAAACCTTGGAAACATCAGTAAAGCTGAGTATGTCCGCTTAAAAGCACAGGAAATTGAATTCAAAAAGAAGCTGGTTTCATTAAAACAGGAAATTGAAGAGCAGCAGGTAGAGCTTAAAGCATTATTGATGCTGCCTTCTCAATCTTATCTGGTGATATCAGATTCATTTGTGATGCCTGAAAAACAACTTTCAGATCTGGAAGTAACGCAATGGATAGAAAAGGCAAAAGAAAACCGTCCGGATATCATGATCTCAAAAAATAATGAAAAACGCGCCGCCAAAAATCTGGAAATTCAAAATGCTATGAAAACTCCCGATGTTGCTGTTTCCATAGGGTACGACCGTGGTGGAAATATCATGAAAGACTTTATAGGATTAGGAGTTTCTATGGATCTTCCCATTTTCGACCGTAACAAAGGAAATATTCAGGAGGCTAAGCTCGGGATTGAGAAAAGCAAGCTTGAAACCCGCAAAAACATGTTGAAATCGGAGAACGAAATTGTCTCGGTTTTCAGAAACTATATCAGAACACAGCAGGTTTCTGAAGAAATTGATGAAAGCTATGAATCTACACTGGATGGTTTGCTGGTAAGCCACGAGAAAAATTTCAGGCTAAGAAATATCAGCATGCTGGAGTACATGGACTTTCTGGATACCTACATCGGAAATAAAATGATCATCCTGGATACTAAAAAAGAACTTAATCAATACTACGAAAACCTGCAGTATGTTGTAGGACAAGATTTATAAGATATGAACAAAAATATTACTAAATACGTTGCTGCGGCTTACCTGTCTGCCCTCATCATCTTTACAGGCTGTGCCGGAAAAGCAGAAAATAAAGAAGCTGAAAAAAGCTATTGCATCAGCAAAGAACTTAAAAAAGATATTAAACTGGCCAAAGCCGAAATGCTTCCCATAGAAGAAAGCATTACCCTTACGGGAGAAGTGGAAAGCAATTCGGACAAAACGGTTCCCTTTGTAAGTCTTGTGGACGGAGTGGTAATTGATACCTATTTCTCTCTTGGTGATTACGTGAAGAAAGGACAGACGCTGGCAAGCGTAAAGAGTACCGCGGTCAACGAAATGCAGGATGATACCCAAACCTTACAGGCTCAGCTAGCAGTGGCAAAGAGAAAATTGTCCTCCGTTGAAGCGATGTATAAAGATGATATTGCTTCTCAGAAAGATTTGCAGGAAGCTCGTTCTGAAGTGGCCATACTGCAATCCAATTTTTCCAAAACGCAGAAAAATATGCAGCTGTATTCGGCAGGGGGAAATACCATTCAGATAAAAGCTCCGGCAGACGGATATGTTATTTCAAAGAATATTTCCAAAGGAATGCCTGTTACGGCAGGCGGAGACCAGCTGTTTACCATTTCCAATCTGGATAAAGTATGGGTTATGGCCAATGTATATGCTACCAATATGAGACATGTTTATGCAGATCAGCCGGTAGTGGTAAAAACACTTGCTTATCCGGATGACAGTTTTCCAGGTAAGATCAATACTATTTCCCAGGTTTTTAATGAAAATGAAAGAGTGCTCAAAGCCAAAATCATTATGGATAATAATGGAATGAAGCTAAGGCCCGGAATGTCTGCAGATGTTGTATTGCCGGTTAATGCACAAAACAAATCTGCATTGGCTATTCCTGCAAAGGCGCTGATCTTTGATAACAACCAAAGCTATGTCGTCGTGTATAAAAAAGACTGTGAGCTTGAGATCAGACCGGTAACGGAGATTGCTTCCAACAGCCAATATATTTATGTAGAAGGCAATTTAAAACAAGGTGAAAATGTCATTGCTTCCAACGGACTGCTGATCTATGAAAACCTGAAAAACCAATTAAATAATTCCACGAAGTAATGCGAAAATTTGTACAGAATATAGTTTCCTTCTCACTAAAAAACTCATTGATCGTTCTTTTGGGAACTTTCCTTTTGCTGGCCGGAGGAATCTATTCCTATATGCATACTCCTATTGAAGCATTTCCGGATGTTACCAATACCAGAGTCAGGGTGATTACCCAATGGCCGGGAAGAAGTGCTGAGGAAATAGAGAAATTTGTCACATTGCCTATTTCCAAAGAAATGAATGCTATCCCGAACAAAACGTCGGTGCGTTCTATTTCCTTATTCGGATTGTCTGTGGTTACCGTGATTTTTGATGATCATGTGAATGATTTTTATGCACAGCAGTATGCTTCCAACAAACTCGGAAATGTAGATCTTCCCGGAGGAGCAGAATACAGCATTGAGCCTCCGTCCGGTGCTACAGGTGAAATTTACAGATACATTATCAAAAGTAAGCTTCCCATTAAAGAAGTGACTGCTATCCAGGATTGGGTTGTGGAAAGAGAATTGCTTGCCGTTCCCGGTGTAGCGGATGTGGTGAGCTTTGGTGGAGAAGAAAAAACATATGAAATAAAAATTAATCCTACGGAACTACACAATTATGACCTTTCCCCCCTGGATGTGTATGAAGCGGTTTCGAAGAGTAATATCAATGTAGGAGGAGATGTAGTGGCAAAAGGTGATCAGGCTTATGTAGTGAGGGGGATTGGTCTTTTAGAGAAAAAAGATGATATTGAGAATATTCAGATTGAGGTAAAAGGTTCTACCCCTATTCTGGTGAAACATGTAGCGGAAGTAAAAGTTTCTGCGAAACCAAGATTAGGACAGGTAGGATACAACAAAGAAAATGATGTTGTAGAAGGAATTGTGATCATGCTTCGTGGTGAAAACCCAAGTGAAGTCATTGCAAAACTTAAAGACAGAATCGAGCAGCTGAACGGGGGAGAACTTCCAGGTGATGTGCAGATTGTTCCGATCATCGACCGTACTGAACTTGTGAATACTACCGTTCATACCGTTTCCAAAAATCTTATTGAGGGAGTCATTCTCGTTTCTATCATTGTATTTATATTCCTTTACAACTGGAGAACCACTTTTATTGTAGCATCAGTTATTCCTTTGGCTTTCCTGTTTGCCATTATTATGCTTAAAATTCAGGGATTGCCGGCTAACCTGATTTCCATGGGAGCATTGGATTTCGGACTACTCCTGGAAGGAACGCTGGTGATTGTCGAACACGTCTTTGTTGCCCTCGAACTTAAAGCCAGGGCGATAGGAGTACGGAGGTTCAATAAGATTTCAAAACTGGGAATCATCAAGAAAAGCGCGGGAAGTGTGGCAAGCTATATTTTCTTTGCTTTGTTAATTCTGATCGTTGCCCTGATGCCGATTTTCTCTTTCCAGAAAGTAGAAGGGAAAATGTTCTCTCCATTGGCATTTACGTTGGGATATGCATTATTAGGATCATTGATCTTAAGCCTGACTTACGTTCCTGCCATGTGTAAACTTTTGTTGACAAAAAATATTGAAGAAAAAGAAAACTTTATTTCAAGATTCTTCAGAGTCAATATTTATAGAATTTACGAATTCAGCGACCGTCACAAAAAAGGATTTATTATTGGTTTCGTTGCCTTGCTTGCCGTTTGTGGATGGAGATTTTCCAATTACGGATCTGAATTTTTACCAAAATTGAACGAAGGCGCCATCTACGTAAGAGCAACCCTTCCAAACAGCGTCAATCTGGATGAATCTGTACGGTTAACAAAAGAAATGAAGGAAATTCTCATGAAATATGATGAAGTTAAATTTGTCATGACCCAGACAGGCCGTCCGAATGACGGAACCGATCCCACCGGATTTTTTAATATCGAATTTAATATCCAGCTGAAGCCGGAAAATGAATGGAAGAAAAAAATATCCAAAGAAGAACTTCTTGAAGAAATGAGGGTTTCCCTTGAGCGATTTCCGGGTATCAACTTTGGATTCAGCCAGCCGATACAGGATAATGTGGAGGAATATGTAGCCGGAGTAAAAGCTCCGCTGGTCATTAAAATTTTTGGTAATGATCTTTTCGAACTTGAAAATTATGCCAATAAGGTAGCCAATTCCATAAGAACAGTTCCCGGAATATCAGATGTGAATGTTTTCAAAAATATAGGACTTCCGGAATTAAGAATACAGCTTCATGATTCTAAAATGGCAAAATATGGTGTTTCCACAGCAGATGCCCAGGCAGTTATTGAAATGACAATCGGAGGGCAGGCTGCAACCAAATTTTACGAAGAAGAACGAATGTTTGACGTAATGCTCAGGTTTGAAAAACAATACAGAGATACACCCGAAAAGATGGGGAATATTCTCATCCCGACTCAGGATAATAAAAAAGTTCCGCTGAAAGAAATTGCAACCATTGATTATCACACGGGACCATCATTTATTTACCGTGAAGGAAACAGCAGATACATCGGAGTTGGATTTAATATCGAAGGACGTGACCTTGGAAGTACCATAAAAGAAGCCAAAGCGAAAGTAGATAAAGAAGTAAAGCTTCCGAAAAACCATAAAATGACGTGGGCCGGAGAATTTGAAAGTAAAGAAAGAGCCGCAAAACAGCTGGCAATGGTTGTACCGATTTCTTTAGTGCTTATTCTGATGCTCTTGTATTTCAATTTCGGAAACATAAAAGATACACTGATTTCTTCTATCACACTGGCGTTTGCGTTTATCGGAGGATTTTTATCCCTTTGGTTTACCGGAACCATTTTCGGAATTTCAGCGGGAATCGGTTTCATTATCCTTTTCGGAGTGGCAACCATTGATGGTATCGTCCTGATTGGCGTAATGAAAGAGAATCTGCAAAACAGAATGTCGCTCAAAGAATCTATTTCTCTGGGAGTCAAAAGCAGAATCCGCCCGGTTGTCATGATTGCCTTAATGGGATCTATGGGACTTCTTCCTGCAGCGATGTCAAACGGAATGGGTTCCGAAATTCAGAAACCATTAGCCATTATGATTGTAGGAGGATTGATTATCTGTATGCTGCTGTCATTTACGGTACTGCCCATTATTTTCCATTATGCCTATCGCAAAAAGCATAAGGACGCAATATAGTTTCTTTTATTTTGTTCATTGTAGGCCGGGATCCGTGAGGAAGATCCCGGCCTTTTTGTTAAACGTTTTTTGTAGATTCTAACATCTTATATTGCTTTTCCATTTTTCAATAGTTTTAGAGATACTAAAAAAGTGAGCGGGGAAGCTCACTTTTTTTATTCATTCAGATTATGGGGTAATGATAACCGGATCAGGAAAAGGTTCAAGAACCAATGGTTTGCACATGGCTGCCGGTTGGCAGGTTCCTCCCATGCATATAAAATTCGTCATCGTAGTGGTACCGTCAGGACATCTGATCATTGCTTCGCCATGACATCCTCCGGGGCATTCTGCCGGATACAGTGTTCCTCCGAATACATCTTTCAGTTCCGTTCTCTTCAGTTTTGTAAAATTCATTTTTTTCATGAGTTTAATTTTTAATTATGGTATTGGTTTTGGTAACTTGCTTACAATGAGTTGTGTAAGTTGAGTTGCTTATACGCTAAAGTAATCAAATTAATTCATTGGAACAAGATATATTTTTCTTTATGATGCTATAAATAATCTGACAAAGACAAGCTGGTTAATCTGAAAAATAGGAATTAATTTAAATAACATTTATATAAGGGTTCTTCATTGGCAGGCATGGGACCAAAAGTAAAAAGGGCTATCTCAGGAAATGAGATAACCCTTTTATTATTATAAATTTTCTAAGAAACTACTTTTTAATCGCTTTTATCGCTTTTACAGTTCCATCTTCCATTTGAAGGTTGATCAGGTATAATCCTGAATTCAGTTCAGAAAGATTCAGTTCGTTGCTTGGACTAAGGGTTTTTATCTGTCTGCCCGAAATATCACTTACCATAATAGATTTTACGCCTTTTGTATCAGAAATTCTCAATACATCTTTAAATGGATTAGGATAAATAGAGACGTCAGCTTTCTTACTTAGGTTTATATCTGATGTAGAAAGTACATCCTGAACGCTTATGGTGTAATCTTCTGCCTGGCCTTGGTTAAGGTCCGCACATGGATTAGATAATTCTGTTCTTACAGAAGTTGTTGAGCTGTTAAAATGATATTTAATTCTCATTCTGGTGTTTCCTAAAGCGGCGGTAGCGGGAACAGCGATAGTTTTATTAACGGTTAAAGGCGTACCGGTACCTCCCGCAAAATCGGAAGTAACAAAGTAAGATTCACCAGCATCGGCAAAACTTCCGTTTTGATTCCAGTCTATGAATACAGTAAATCCAAATCGGTTGGTTGTTCCTACTGAAGTTCCTGTCATAGTTATTGGATAAGAAGTTCCTCTTACAACACTTGCTATTTTATTGGTGAAGTTTTCCTGGCCGTCACCTGTATTTGCAGTAGCGCTGGAGGCATTGGTCATATCACTGAAAACGACATTGGATATCGGGTATACACCAAGTTTAGCAAGAAGAGGACCACAATAAGGAGCAAAAGGATTAGCACCGGTTGTGAATGAAATTTCCGGACATCCTGTGGCATCACCCAGAACATTTGTAGGAGTAACGGTTGTATATAACGTTGTGTTTTGAGGAAAAGCAGTAGATGCTGTAGGAGTATAGAATGTGTTAAATGTGGTTCCGCTATAGACATTAGAGGCGCCTGAGGTAGTACCTACCTTAATTTTATAGGATTCTGCTCCGGCTGTTGCTGCCCAGGAAATCTGCTGACGCACGGATGCTCCGGTTGCACCACTTACGGGAGCACTTATAGTGGTACATGCAGGTATTGCCGTAACCTCCTGTTTAATTTTTACATTATCTATAAAGCTGTAAAAATCATAAGTAGTTCCCGTAGTACCTACCGTCTGAATGCGGAGCATAAAATTTCCGTTTACATTGGCACTTTCAGGAATTGTACCTGTATATGATGCACAGGTTTGGGCTGCCGCAGTTAATGTAATAGGAGTACTAACGGGTGTATATGTGGTACCACCGTCTGTAGAGTATTCAACGTTAATACTGCCTCCGATTAAACTGGAAGTGTCATAAGCAAGTGTTGAATATGAAAAGGAAATATCAATTTTTTTTCCATTGGCTGTTACACTTGCCGGTTTGGTGTATAACAGGTTTATAGTTCTGTTGGCAGTACTGGAGCCATATGATTCAGCACCTATGGATATTGCGCCGTCACAATTCCCTACAATATAGGTTGTAGGAGTTCCGGTATATCCGCCTGTAATTGTAAAACCTGGATAAGTTCCGTTCTCAAAACTTTCCGTGACTAAAATCTGAGCGCTGCCCATTATAGAGAGCGCTGTGAAACTCAAGAATAGTAATTTTTTCATATGATAAAAGTTTTCACCGAATATAATACTATTTTATTATAAAGGCAAATAGAAAACAATATTCATATTTAACAAATGAGTTAATTTTATTTTTTTTGAATTTAATTTGAATTACTTTGAATGTTTTATTCTTTTTGTTTAAAATTATCACTTTTACAGTTGGACAGGTAGGGGTTAGGTGACTAAGGATTTTCTTTCGAAATCCCGTCATGATATTTTAAATATAATGGCAGCGCTGCTGAACCATACCAAGGGAGAATTTCATAGCTGAAAACGCCGGCCCGAACTGCAGGGTCTGTTTTTACCATTGCTCAGCTTCTTCTTTAGATTGGGTATTAAAAATAAACATGCCACGGTAGTTTTCTTTATTCTTTTCAAGGAAAGGGCCGGCTGCGACAATTTTGCCTTCATTCGCCAGTTTACCGATATTGGTCATGTGCCCTTTCATGATTTCGCCCATTTTGACTTTGTCTTCGATGGTAACGGAACCTGTTGTCAGCATGACAATCATATAAGGCTTCATTCCGTATTTATCAGCTCCTAAAGAATCTGCCAGCTTCTGATTGTATTTAGCTTTTTCTGCTTTTTGCTCCTGTGCAAAGGATAAAATGGGCACTAAAAGAGTGAGGAATAAATAAATTTTTAATTTCATAGTTACTTTATTATTTATATCAGTCAGATATCTGAAATCTGACGTCTGATATCTAAAATCTGACGTCTGATATCTAAAATCTGACGTCTGATATCTAAAATCTAATTTAATCCTTTATTCTTAAAAATTCTTTCGCCAGTTCGATCATCTTTGGATCTCCGGTATATTTACCATGCTCATCGGATAATTTTACCGTAGGAATCCATTCTTTGTTTGGAGCCTGTACACCAATTAATTTCATTACAATATTCATTGGTTTTACTCCTACATCATTTGTAAGATTGGTTCCTATTCCGAATGAAATACCAATTTTTCCTCTGCAGTAATTGGTAATTTCTTCTACTTTTTCAAGATTTAAAGCATCAGAAAAAATAATGTACTTAAACATAGGATTAATGCCGTTCTTTTGATAGTGGGCAATTGTTTTATCGGCAAACTCTAAAGCATCACCACTGTCATGGCGTACACCATCAAAAAGTTTTGCAAATTTTTTATCAAACTGCTGGAAGAAAACATCAGTAGTATACGTATCAGATAAAGCTACTCCAAGGTCGCCTCTGTAAACATCTACCCAATGTTCCAGTGCCATTTCATTCGCCATTTTGAATCCATATTCGGCAGCATGGAACATAAACCATTCATGAGCATGCGTTCCGATGGGCTTTACCCCATACTTCATGGCAAAATGAACATTTGAACTTCCGATAAATGTAGACTCTTTTTTCTGCGTTAAAGCTTCCATCACCAGGTTTTGTACCTTATAAGAATGTCTTCTCCTGGTTCCAAATTCTGCAAATGTTACTCCAAGTCTTCCTAATGAGTCTGCCTTTTCTATCGTTTTGCTCATTACCACTTTATTGGAATCTCTTTCCATGTGGTTCATTTCATAATGCAGCTCACTGATCAATGCAAGCAGCGGAACCTCCCAGAGAATCGTTCTGTACCAAAGTCCTTCTACAATAACGGAAAGGTCGCCGCCTTCCTGGTGGATTTTCACTTCAGACGGATCGTAATGATAGCCTTCTAAAAAATCAAGGTAGGGCAGATCAATATAGGGACATGTTCTTGCCATGAACTTTTTTTCATCTTTCGTAAGTTTAAGTTCAGCCATTTTATTCACAGCTTCTCTTAAAGCAACGTCAAATCCTTCCGGAAAATGGTGCTTTCCCCTGTTGATAAATTCATACTTTACAATAGAACTTGGGAATAGTTTTACCACAGCATTCTGCATGGTTATTTTATAGAAATCATTATCCAGGATAGAGTTTAGTCTCACGTCGCTCATAATATGTGTAATTTTAACGCAAATATAAAAATAAAAAATAAAATCGCCTAAATGTAAGGCGATTTTTTTGAAATATTTCCATGCTTTTGATGGAGCTTATTTTCCAAGATAAGAATTGTACATCCATACTTCTTTCTCCTGCTCGGTAATATAGTCACTCATTTGCGAATTTGTACCCTCATCTCCTGCCTCATCCGTAATATCTAAAAGTTCTCTCTGCAGATCAATCACTACTTTGAATGAATTTAGGATCTGCTCAACACTTTTTGTGCCATCTGTAACTTCTTTACTTTCTTTAATAGTAGCTACTTTTAAATAATCTGAATAGTTGTGTGCCGGAGTTGCTCCTAACGTAAGGATTCTTTCTGCAATTTCATCAATCTTTAATACAAGGCTGTTATACAGTTCTTCAAACTTCGGGTGAAGGGTAAAAAACTGCTCTCCTTTGATATTCCAGTGAGAACCTCTTGTATTCTGATAAAAAACAGAATAGTTGGCCAACAGTACATTTAGCTTTTCAGAAATTTTTTTGCAGTCGGCTTCATTAAGGCCAATAATACTAGCGTTCTTCATATGTATATATTTAATTATTTAAGGTTAAAATTCAATTACCATCTTCAGCGGAGTAAAAACTGTGAAGATTGTAGTGGGACCAATAAGTTTATCATTTTGTATAGCTCAAATTTACGAAATATCGTGCCGACTAGGGCTGATTGTTAATAGATGGTAACTATAAGAAAGTTTTTAAAAATAGTTTGGATGTATCGGATTAGATTTTCGGATTGCGTTGAACTGAAAAGCTTATTTATCTTAAGGCTGTAAATTTCATAATTAATTAATACTTCTTTTTTTATCATTGAAAAGCAGATATTTCCTGTTTCTTTCCGCATGTATATTATGCTTCTCTGATGGTCATATTGAAATGTCTGCTATTTTTGATGTAAGTATTTGATTTTAATTTTTATATAAGTATTTGCAGATTAAAAAAATATTCTTATTTTTGCACCCTAAAATAAAAAGCAATTAAATGCCTACTATTCAACAATTAGTAAGAAAAGGAAGAGCCACGCTTGCCAAGAAGAGCAAATCGGCTGCCCTTGATTCTTGTCCACAAAGACGTGGTGTATGTACGAGAGTATATACTACTACACCTAAGAAACCTAACTCTGCACTTAGAAAAGTAGCAAGGGTAAGACTTTCTAACGGTAAAGAAGTGAATGCCTATATCCCGGGCGAAGGACATAATCTTCAAGAGCACTCGATAGTATTGGTTAGAGGCGGAAGGGTGAAAGACCTACCGGGAGTACGTTACCACATCGTAAGAGGTGCTTTAGACACAGCTGGTGTAAATGGAAGAACTCAGAGAAGATCTAAGTACGGAGCTAAGAGACCTAAACCAGGACAAGCAGCTGCTGCTCCTGCAAAAGGAAAGAAAAAATAATCATTAAATAAGGTACAAAAGCAATGAGAAAGACAAAAGCGAAAAAAAGACCGTTGTTACCAGATCCGAAATTTAATGATCAATTGGTAACGAGATTCGTAAACAACTTAATGCTTGACGGTAAGAAGTCAATCGCATTCAAAATTTTCTATGATGCATTAGAGATCGTAGAAACTAAAAAAGGGGAAACTGAAAAAACTGCACTTGAAATCTGGAAAGATGCACTTACAAATGTAATGCCTCACGTAGAAGTACGTTCTAGAAGAGTAGGTGGAGCTAACTTCCAGATCCCTATGCCAATCAGAGCTGACAGAAAAATTTCTATGGCAATGAAATGGTTAATCAAATATTCTAAAGCTAGAAATGATAAGTCTATGGCTTTGAAATTAGCTAACGAAGTTGTAGCTGCTTCAAGAGAAGAAGGTGCTGCTTTCAAAAAGAAATCTGATACTCACAAAATGGCGGAAGCTAACAAAGCTTTCTCACACTTCAAATTCTAATCTGAAATGGGAAGAGATCTTAAATTTACAAGAAATATTGGTATCGCTGCTCACATTGATGCAGGTAAGACTACCACTACAGAAAGGATTCTATTCTATACAGGGGTAAACCACAAAATTGGAGAAGTTCACGATGGTGCTTCTACAATGGACTGGATGGAGCAGGAAGCAGAAAGAGGTATTACTATTACTTCTGCAGCTACCACTTGTTCTTGGAACTTTCCAACAGATCAAGGAAAACCTGTTGCTGAAACTAAGCCTTACCACTTCAACATCATCGATACACCGGGACACGTTGACTTCACAGTAGAAGTAAACAGATCTTTGAGAGTATTGGATGGATTGGTATTCTTATTCTCTGCAGTAGATGGAGTAGAGCCTCAGTCTGAAACAAACTGGAGACTTGCTGACAACTACAAAGTGGCTAGAATGGGATTTGTAAACAAAATGGACAGACAAGGGGCTGACTTCCTTAACGTGGTAAACCAGGTTAAAGATATGTTAGGATCTAACGCCGTTCCAATCGTTTTACCAATCGGTGCTGAAGAAGATTTCAAAGGTGTTGTTGACTTAATTAAAAACAGAGCGATCATCTGGGATGAAGCAGGACAAGGAGCTACTTTCGAAGTAGTGCCAATTCCTGAAGATATGAAAGATGAAGTTCTTGAATATAGAGAGAAACTAGTAGAAGCTGTTTCTGAGTATGACGAAACTTTGATGGAGAAATTCTTCGAAGATCCGGATTCAATTACAGAAGAAGAAATCAATGCTGCATTGAGAGCTGCTACTATCGATTTATCTATTATTCCAATGACTTGTGGTTCTTCATTCAAGAATAAAGGAGTACAGTTTATGCTGGATGCGGTATGTAAATACCTTCCTTCTCCATTGGATAAAGATGATATCAAAGGTACTGATCCAAGAACAGATGCTGAAATTACAAGAAAGCCATCTGTAGATGAGCCTTTTGCAGCTTTAGCATTTAAGATTGCTACTGACCCGTTCGTGGGAAGATTAGCATTCTTCAGAGCTTACTCTGGAAGACTGGATGCCGGTTCTTATATCTTGAACACCCGTTCAGGAGATAAAGAAAGAATCTCAAGAATCTATCAGATGCACGCTAACAAGCAAAACCCGGTAGAATATATTGAAGCTGGTGATATTGGTGCAGCAGTAGGATTCAAATCTATCAAAACTGGTGATACAATGTGTGATGAGAAAAACCCGATCATTCTTGAATCTATGGTTTTCCCTGATCCGGTAATTGGTATCGCTGTTGAGCCTAAAACTAAAGCTGACCAGGATAAAATGGGTAACGCTCTAGCTAAATTGGCTGAAGAAGATCCAACGTTTACTGTTAGAACTGACGAAGCTTCTGGACAAACGATTATCTCTGGTATGGGTGAGCTTCACTTAGATATCATTGTTGACCGTATGAAGAGAGAGTTCAAGGTTGAAGTAAACCAGGGACAGCCTCAGGTAGAATACAAAGAAAACTTAACAAAAGTTGCTCAACACAGAGAAGTTTACAAAAAACAATCTGGTGGTAAAGGTAAATTTGCTGATATTGTATTTGAACTAGGACCTGCAGACGAAGGTAAAGTTGGTTTAGAATTCATCAATGAGATCAAAGGTGGTAACGTTCCTAGAGAATTTGTTCCTGCAATTGAAAAAGGCTTTAAAGCTGCAATGAAGAACGGTCCTTTGGCTGGTTTCGAAGTTGAAGGTATTAAAGTGGTTCTTAAAGATGGATCTTTCCACGCGGTGGATTCTGATGCTCTTTCATTTGAAATGGCTGCTAAATTAGGATTTAAAGAAGCGGGACGTGCTGCTAAGCCAGTAATTATGGAGCCTATTATGAAACTGGAAGTTGTAACTCCGGAAGAATATATGGGTAATATCATTGGTGACCTTAACAAGAGAAGAGGTACTATCAGTGGTCAGGAAGAGAAAAATGGAGCTGTTGTAATCAAAGGTTCTGTTCCACTTTCTGAAATGTTTGGATATGTTACTACTCTAAGAACACTTTCATCAGGAAGAGCTACTTCTTCTATGGAATTAGAGAAGTACCAGGCTACTCCACAAAACGTTGCTGAAGAAATCATAGCTAAAGCAAAAGGTTAATTTTTAAATTAAAGAAATGTCACAAAGAATCAGAATAAAACTAAAATCTTACGATTATAACTTGGTAGACAAGTCTGCTGAGAAAATCGTAAAAACGGTAAAGGCTACTGGTGCTGTTGTAAACGGTCCTATTCCATTACCAACGAATAAGAGAATCTTCACAGTGTTGAGATCTCCGCACGTAAACAAGAAAGCAAGAGAGCAGTTCCAACTTTCAGCTCACAAGAGACTAATGGATATCTACTCTTCTTCTTCTAAAACTGTTGATGCTCTAATGAAATTAGAACTTCCTTCAGGTGTAGACGTTGAAATTAAAGTGTGATAAATGCATACTTTGCAATGATTATACAATCCGTTCCTTTTAGGGACGGATTTTTTTATGCTTATTTCTTTCCGGCAGCAGGTTAAACTCCTGTTAGAAGAGGATGGCTTTACCAGTAGAAATCTGCTTTTTTTCAATTGTATTTCTTTTAATCATAAAAGGTCCAGGGAATATTACTTTTAAGGATAGGATAAATGCGCTTAGGGATTTTAAAGAGTCCTTGAGAAAGATTAATGATCTGATATTAATAGCTCTTTTCAGGGTGACATATGTCACTTTGTTTTATTTATTTAGAATTAATAAAAATAATAATTTTGCAAAAAATTATCAGATGAATAAAGTAGTATCCTTTTCTCTGCTATTATTAGGTGGGGTTCTGGCCAATGCACAGAAAGTAAATGATTCAGTTAAACACAAGAAAATTGAAGAAATAGAAGTCTTTGGTGAAAGAAAAAAACAGCCGCAGGGGCTGGAGGCAATTACCAGATTGCCGTTGAAAACCAGAGATCAGATTCAGAGTATTTCTGTCATCTCCCATAAAGCAATTGAAGAATTAGGAGCACTTACTGTCACTGATGTTGCCAAAAACGTTCCGGGAGTGACGCTATTCTCGAGCTATGGAGGCGGAAGTGAGAGTATGTCGATCAGAGGATATCGTGGAGTTCCTGTACTGAAGAACGGAGTACAGATGGATTCTGATTTCCGTACTGCGGGAATGATGACCGATATGCAGGGAGTAGAAAGTATTCAGGTAATCAAAGGTTCTGCTGCAGTAAGTCAGGGGATCGGAAATGGTTTGGGATCTGCAGGTGGAGTTATCAATGTTGTAACCAAGAGACCTCAGTTTATTGATCAGACGAATGTAGGATTCCGTTACGGAAGCTGGGATTTTTACAGGCCTACAGTAGATTTCCAGCGGGTTTTGGACTCTCAGGGCAAAGTAGCCGTAAGGTTCAATGGAGCTTACCAGAACAACAATTCATTCAGAAGCCATGTAAAAGGAGAAAGGATTTATGTGAATCCATCAGTCGCTTTCCGTCCGGATGATAAAACATACATCAATGTAGAGATGGATTATTTGCATGACAAAAGAACCCCCGATAGAGGAACTATTAACCTGGCACCTGGAAATGTAGAAGCGTTATATCATATGCCAAAAGGTAAGTTCCTGGGGTATACCTCAGATTATGCCAAAACGGAAACCTACAATTTTGCCACCACTGCTATCCGTCAGCTTACTAATAAGCTTAAAGTGAGAGCTGCTTTCGTGAACTCTGTGACCAACTCAGATAACGAAGCTTCATCAATCTCATTGCCGGCCGGAGGTACAGATTATAACATCAGACAACGTACTATTGGTAAATCCGAATCATTAGATATCAACAGAGTTCTACAGTTGGATTTCATTGGTGAGAATGTAAAAACAGGAATCATCAACCATACCTTCCAGGTGGGATTCGACTGGAGAGAAACAGAAACATCTGCTGTAACTTATGAAGCATATAAAAACTCTATTGCTGCAGGAAACTTAATTACTGCAAGACCTACAGAGATTGATGGTGTGAAATATGCCGCCAATCCCCTTGATACATTTGACGTAGTCAACGGATCTATTCCCAATGCACTTCCGGTAAATGTTATTTATAAAAGCCTGGGACGTTCCAATACGGTATTGACTCCAAGTATCGGAGCAATGGCTCAGGATGTAATGTCAATCGGTAAATATGTAAAAGCACATTTGGGAATCAGATACAGCAGACTGAATGGCTCTGCCAATGAATCGGTAGATACATGGAACCCTAATTTCGGGTTAATCATTTCTCCAATTGAAAATATTAATGTTTTCGGATCATATACAACAACAACTTCATTGAGATCTTCCAACAATATTCTTCAGGCTGGTGGGTTGGTAGGACCATCACATACAAAACAATGGGAAGCAGGAATCAAGTCAGACTGGTTTAATGAACGTTTGAGATTTAATGTTACCTGGTTTGATATTAATACCGATAATCTTTCATTCCAGATTCTGGATGCCAACTATAACCCGGTCAGAGATGCCGATAAAAATATCCTTTACGGATTAGCTGGTAACTTAAGAAGAAAAGGACTGGAGGTAGAGCTGATAGGAAGAATTTTACCAAATCTTCAGGTGATGTCAGGATGGGCATACCTTGATGCGCAGTATCAGGACAGCCCGGCGTATATCAATGGCTCAAGACCAATGAATGCTCCCAAACATACAGCGAATGCATGGCTGAATTACAAATTTAACAAAGGTCTGTTAGACCGATTAGATATAGGAGCAGGAATTTATTATGTGGGACAGCGCCCGGTTGACGAGTGGACCCAGAAAACATTCACAGCAGGCCACATCAACAGTGTAAAACCGGGAGATCAGCCTTTTGATATGCCGGAATACACAACCGTAGATGCCCAGGTAGGATATTCTTTGAAAAATGGAATGGGACTAAGAGTGTTCTTTAATAATATTTTTGACAGCGTAGGATACAGCTCTTATTTCAGAGGAGGATACATAGACCAGATCCAGCCCAGAAACTTTGCTGTACAGGTAAACTATAAATTTTAATCAGATAAACAAGTATGAAAAACATAAAAATAATATTCTTATCATTAATTGCCGGTGCGGGTATTGCTTCATGTTCAGAAGAACATTTGTCTGAAGAGGAACTGAAAACAGCCAGAGAAAATATTGAAAAACATTACAATAAACCTACAAGCATATATTCTTGGGGCAACATTTCTCCCTGGAAGGATCATTGGAATACTCCATTTTATCCAAAAGCTTTTTCACCTGTTCAAATCGGAAAGAGTATGATCGCAGAAGAAAAGAAAGAGCTGGAAAATCGTTTCTCAGGACGAACCCAATAACATAATCTCAAACATTCATATTAACTTTAATTCAGGAACATTAAGGCAGAAGCTCTGTCTTAATGTTTTTTTTACCGAATAAGTGGAGAATTCCTCATCTCATGTCAGTCTTTAAATTCCTGTAATTGATTTTATTTTTCGCAAGTCAGATTAATTTTTTATACATTTATTATCTAAAACCAGAGATATGAGTCACCAAGGAAATCATTTTTTTGAAAAATTTTCAAACTGGGCGGTAAGATTTACCGGTAGTCCCCATGCATTTATAGGAGCTTTCCTGATAGTAGTGGTGTGGGCGGTTACCGGTCCTTTTTTTAACTATTCTGAAACCTGGCAGCTGGTCATCAACACCGGAACCACCATCATTACTTTTCTGATGGTATTCCTGATTCAGAAAGCTCAAAACAAAGATTCGAAAGCAATACAGATCAAGCTGAATGAAATGATAGCCGCCCACGAAAAAGCCAGTAACAGGATTGTAGATATTGAAGATCTTACAGAAGCGGAATTGGATCAGCTCCACTGCTATTATGAAAGGCTTGCCCAGCTGGCTAAAAAAGATGCTGATATCCATACCTCCCATTCTATAGACGCAGCACAGAGAAATCAGGATTACAAATATGAGTTCTTCAAACGAAAGCATGATGAATGGATGAATAAACAGGAACAAAAAAAGGAATCGAATTGATTCCTTTTTTTTGTAACTTATTTTAACATGATTATCTCATGAAATAATTGAAATAACTGCAGCTACCCATTAAGTTCTTCGTGGTTTCAGTATCGGAATACTGAGCTTTCAGCTGGGCAAAATAGGTTCTGTATTTTTGATTTTTAAGATTGTCCATTTCTTTTTGGCGGGCCTCTTCTTTTTCGGACCATTTCGGATCAGAATAATCAAAATCTTTTGGCGCTTTCGCTTCATACTGGTAATATTTACCTTGCTCAGCACTCGCCATCTGGAATAGGATTCTTGCTTTTTCTTCCTTGTTGTTTGAAAGCTTAAGTGCCTTTTGGTAATAGTTGATGGACAGATCAAAATTATCAGGTTCAATATAAGAAGTATCCAGGAAGTTTTTATAATAATACTTATAAGGGTTCTTTCTATCTGTGTTCCAGAAATCGTATTTACCTCCGTTGCTGTTGTCGATATCCATTACAAACAGCTGGCGGTAATATCCTAAAATAGAAGTATTGTACAATAAGTTTCCGATAAGCTGGTTGGCTTTTGCTGCTTTTTCACCGGTTCCGGCTCCAATCTTCTTAAGCTGAATCAGTGCATCTGCCAGTTGAAGTTTATCCATGCTTGTTTTGATGAAAGGGAAATCGGTATAATTTTCCGCTTTCATACTTTCGGTATCAGGACTTCCAAAACTTTCCCATACATTATGACCAAATACAAGATGGGAAATATTTTTAAATCCGTCATATTCGGCAGGGGTATATTGTTTGGCTGTTATGGTTTGGCCATTCTTTTCTGTCCACTCATAATTTTGTCTTGGTATACCGGCAAAGCTTTTAGCTTTTTCATAATAAGATTTTGCCTTTTCAAAATCAGCAAGTCTCATCGCTCTGTCACCGTAAATTGTATTGAAGAACGCATCTATGTTACCTACGCTGTCCATGTTTTTGGCGATAATCTGCTGTTCAAACTGTGTTTTATCAGGTTTTCTGTAAAACGCTTCCACACTTTTTACCAGACCGGAATTTGGATTGTATTGAAGATCCGAAAGCTTATTATTCATCAGGAATGATTTGCCGTCTTCTCCCTGAAGGAAATAGCGGTTTGCCAGCACATCCTTAAGGAAATCTGCAGTAGAAGGAGCTTCTCCATAATAATCAAAATTATCTGTAGCAACAGTGTCCTTTTCTACTTTTTTCTCTACAAAATATTCGGCATAATCTTTCATCAGACGATCTTCATATGCTGCGTCAATTCTTGGCTGGGAAACGATATCATTGAGAACCTTCATTCTTTTGATTTCTTCCAGGTACTCAGGATTGGCTGTTTTAATACCGTTCAGGATTTCTGTGCTTCCTTTATAGTCTTTTTTAAGGAATTTCAGATAAGCATCTGCAATCTGCCAATATTCATCCTTAGACTTTTCTTTGGTTTTGTCGGTGAACTTCTGAAGATCATCGAGGTAGTCTTTCATTTTACCATCATATCCATAACCTGAAGTTGTGTAAAACGGAATTCTGTTTGGATTGTCCAGTAATTCATCATCACTCTGATCTGTTTTACTTCCATCAGCAGATTCTTTAGATTTAGAACCTCCGAAAAGGTTTTTAAAGAACCTTACAATTTTTTGCCAGAAAGAAAGTTTTTCTTCTTTTACTTCTGTGGTGGCAGCAGCTTTGGTATTTTTTGAAGGTGTATTATTATCGGCTTTGCCTCTTTGTACATAGGGATTGTTTGCTGCATCAGAAGTGTAATAATACACAGGAAGATAGCTTCTCTCCAGCTCATTGATGCTTCTGGCGGCCATTACCTTCAGGATCTCAGAATCAGGATTGATCTCGTACATCTTTTCCATGATGGGAATAGGATTATTAAAATCTTCATACCCTAAAAGAAAATATGCCATATTCTTTTCTTCATTCGTGTTGGCCCTTTTCATGATATTGCTGAAAGAGGCTGTGTCAGAAAGCTTCATAGAAACGAATGCTGATTCTTTGCGGTCTTTGCTGTTCATGAATACCTGGAAGAAGTTCCAGTTGGCATCGCTGTTCATTTCCAATCCTCTTTGTGCTCCGGCGAGTTGGTCAAGAGACATGAAATACACGGTTCCTTTTAATTTAATTGGAGCGACATAGGTTTTGAAAGCCTGTACTGCGGAGTCGTAATTTCTGGTATAATGATTCAGACGTACCAGCTGATATCCGTAGCGTTGTTTTATTTCAGGGTTTCTTGCTGCATTATATAAAGAAGTTAGGGCAGCAATGGTTTTATGATAGTCAAGAGCTGTAGCATTCTTCCTGTTGGCATCTCTGTCATAGTAAAATGAATTCTCACTTTCAATATAATTGATGCTCATATAAGGTTCCAGATATTTGGCCTCAATTAAATAATCAATGCCTTCCTTATACTTCTGGTAAAATCCGGTACCTAGCTTTTGTAAAAGAGGCTGGGTGGGGTTTCCATTTTTTAAAGTATTCAGATCATTCATGCTTATTTTATACACCAGATCCTGAGTCTCGGTGTAACTAAGCTGATTGTTAAAAAATTTTTTCCATGTGTCCACATTATCATCTGGAATCAATGAAGGGTTGTATCCTCCATAGAACCTGCTTGAATAGTTGTGCAGAAAAGGGAGATAAGCTTTGTCCCTGATAATGCTTTGTGTAAAAAGGTTGAAATAATCATAATCAGGATCTGACCATGCGCAGGCGTCAGATTGAGTATAGAAAAGTGATACAACCGCAAGTGAAAGAATATACTTTTTCATAGGGTTTGTCGTGTTTTTTTAGTTTTATAATAGTTTATGGTTTGGTTCTGGCAATGGTATGCCTCTATCTCTGGAGAGATTTAAAATTTCCGGTCTGGCACAAATTTACTATCTAATTGATAATAAATAATATTAAAATGTGGTATTTTTTTCTCCAAAAAAGAAATGACCTTGTCAAGTTGTTCTCCGGATATTTCTTCTGCCTTTATTTTAAATCCTTTGTTTAAGTAACTTCCAAAGTAGAACCCATCTTTCAGAACCTCAATTTCATGATCGGATATCTTTTTGAAGTTTGGGTTTTCCAGATCTCTTTTGGATAGGGCATTGATCAGTTTATGTTTTCCCAGATGGTTCGTGACAATCCCCCAGGAATAAATAGGAAGTGCTACTTCAATTTTTTTAATAGGGTAGTCTTCCATTTTCGAAAGGTAACTCGTGAGAATATTAACATCCAGAATAGAATTTTTATCAGAATTTTCCAGCGGTGATGAAGTGGAATAGCACATCAGATATACTTTTTCCACAGGAGGAATTCCTGTCTGTTTTTTATCTTTTACCTGATGAAGCCTAAGTGTGCAGGTGATTGTCTTCCCGGAAATTCTCTTGAGCTCTTTCAGAAATTTAAAATAATCATTCCGTGTTCCGGCTGTCCAGTCACAGTCGATCTGAATTTCATTATTTGTTTTCAGATGATATTCTTCTGCCTTTTTCTGAACTAAAAGATGAATGCTTTCTGCCAGAAATTGGATTTCTTCTGCAGAAATACCCAGCAATGTCTGATTGGTAATGAAAACCGTAGGAACAATCTGCTTATCTGTCTGAAAACTGTTGTCTCTGGTAATCACTGCCACCGGCTGAAATTTTCCGTTCACTTTATCTACATCAAAGAATCTGGTGTATACATAAGGGACGGTAGCCTGGTCCAATATTTTTTTCTCTTCATGATCAAGCTTTAGCTTGGTTTTCCAGTAATAAAATGTGTAGGGATGATTCTCTTTCCTGCTGCATGACACAATAAGAAAAAGAAGAAATATAAATAAAATTTTAAAATTTTTCATAGGTGTAAATCATTCGGGCGGCCACCATTCGGTTCAGCTATAATTTTTTCAAAAGTAAAGATATTTAAGCAGAATATAAACCGTAAAAATCCGGTGATTGTTAAAGGAATTTATAACGTGATATTTCTGTTTTATTGAACCGGTCATTCCTGTAACAAGAAAGCCACCCCAATGGAGTGGCTCTCAATATATACTATTTTACTACTTGAAAAATTCACTTTCGCATGTACAGGTTTCTTTATTGACACTTTCGCTGGATGAACAGCAGCCTTCAAGGTTCCGGACATTTCCTTTTTCATCGGTAAGGTAGATTTTATCTTTGTCAAATTTCACAAAAAATGTTTCTTCAAATTTTTTAAAAACCACTTTCATTACCTTATTAGGTGCATATTTGCCGGCATTGATTTCTTCCGTTGTTTCTTTTCCGTCAGCCTGGTTCACCTGAACATATCCAAAATGTACATCCCCATTATCTTTTACGTCCAGATAATAATGAGGAGTGCCGGTGCCGCTATACCCTTTCATCAGGTCAAAATTTCTGTATCCTACAAAAGGAACCTTTTCCTGCTGCGCCCATGTAAAAATACTGATGCACAGAATGATTAAACTGAGAATCTTTTTCATAAATATTTTTTTCAAATGTAAAGATATTTAAGCAAAATATCCACCGTAAAAACCCGGATTTAGAATAACAATTCAGAATAAAAACGATTATTTGTCTGGTAGGAACATAACAACAAAACCACTCTGTTGGGAGTGGCTTGTCTATAATTTTTTTAATATTAAAAAACGGTTGCTGCAAGCTGAATCCTTGCATACTTGTTGGATGGATTCCACATGGCCATCATTGATACAGGAAGACTGTAATGATCGGTAATCTTAATTGCTTTTCCGGCTTTTACTCCTATATTGACAATATCGAAACTGTTCTTACCATTGCCATACAAAAAGGTTTTGTCGTTAAGAGCAAATCCTGTTCCTACAAATGCATCCAGATTTACTTTCTGTCCTTTGATGACGGGATAGCTTGCCTGTACATAGGTAGAATATCTGTTCTTTTTGTAGGTTCCGTCAGTTTCCAGGATGACTTCTCCCGCATTCGCTCCCCCATACAGCATGATGTCAGCTTCAATATTGATCGGAAATGAAGGTCCGAAAGTATAGTTGGTCCTTAAATCAATAATATGGGCAGTCCTTCTTTGTGAGTAGCTGAAAATATCATCTGCCGCTACTGCAGTATTGATATTCCTGGAATTGTAAAGATCCCATAATCCGATATAAAAACGTCCGTCAGAATACTGAACATAATAATTGATCTCTTTATAATGGGTGTTGTCTTTATCATCCGCCAATGCAGAAGCGCCCCAGATTCCTACCTTCCATTTCTTTTCTGCGTCTAAAGCATAAGAAAGGTTGCCCATCATCACAGGTTTATCCGTAATGATAAGTCCTCTCCATAAGTGATTGTTCTGAATATTGGCTGTAAAATCAAGCCTTCCTTCTTTTGCTTCCGCGGTTTCACCACTTTCCTGTGAAAATAACCTTCCTGTGCCTAAAGCAAGAAAGAAGATTCCCTTAAAGACTTTTTTCATTATCTGTACTATTTTAAAAATCCATATAAAACTGCCGCGATAATAGCTCCTGTAATGGGTCCTATTACAGGGATCCACGCATAGCTCCAGTCGCTGCTTCCTTTTACAGGTAAGATGGCGTGCATGATTCTTGGAGCAAGATCTCTTGCCGGGTTAATGGCATATCCCGTAGTTCCTCCCAAAGATAAGCCGATTGCCCAAACTACAAATGTAACGGGAATGGCTCCTATTGACCCGAGACCCACTTTGGCGGCTGGGTCTGCCTGTAACGAAATACTGGGATCCGCAAAGTAAAATACACAGAATACCAGCACAAATGTTCCTATAATCTCGCTGATAAGATTGGAAGACGTTTTTCTGATGGCAGGAGCTGTACTGAAGCATGCCAGTTTTGCGCCTTCATCTTCCGTAATGGCAAAATGATCTTTATGAAACAGCCATACCAAAAATGCACCCAGCATTCCTCCGATCATTTGGGCTGCTATATAAGAAGGAACCAGATCCCATGAAAATTTTCCTGCCGCAGCAAGACCGATAGTCACAGCCGGGTTCAGGTGGGCCCCACTTATTGGCCCCGCAACGGTTACTCCCACGAAAACGGCGAGTGCCCAGGCGGTAGTAATAACAATCCATCCGGAATTATTTCCTTTCGTATCTTTTAAGACAACATTGGCTACAACACCGTTGCCTAACAATATAAGAAGCATCGTTCCGATAACTTCTGCAATAAATGGGGTCATATAAGTTTTTTTTAATAGGTGAATTAATCTTCTATCCAGTTTTGGGCACTTTTTACAGCTTTCTTCCAGAAGTGAGTCATTTTATCCACTTGCTCCCTTTTCAGCTGAGGGTGGAAGTCTTTATCTATAATCCATTGTTCCTGGATTTCATCTATGCTTTTCCAGTATCCTACTGCAAGTCCTGCAAGATATGCCGCTCCGAGGGCCGTTGTTTCCAGTGTTTTGGGTCTTGTTATTTTAAATCCGAAAAGGTCAGACTGTATCTGCATCAGAAGATCACTTGCCGATGCACCGCCATCTACTCTGAGCTCAAGACTCTCTCTTCCTGAATCTGCTTCCATTGCCTTTACAATCTCATACACCTGAAATGCTATTCCTTCCAGTGTTGCTCTGGCAATATGTCCGTCTGTAGTGCCACGGGTAATTCCTACAATAGTTCCGCGGGCATACTGGTCCCAGTAAGGAGCGCCAAGACCCGTAAGCGCAGGAACGAAATAAACCCCTCCGTTATCTTCTACAGAGGCTGCCAGCTCATTCACCTGCTCGGAAGAATGAATAAGCTTAAGACCGTCTCTCAGCCATTGAATAGCTGCTCCGCCTACGAATACACTTCCTTCCAGGGCATAATTGACTTCTCCATTGATTTTCCAGGCTACGGTTGTAAGAAGATTGTTTTTAGAAGAAACAGCTTCCGTTCCGGTATTCATTAATAAGAAACATCCTGTTCCGTAAGTGTTTTTTACCATTCCGGGAGTGGTACACATCTGTCCGAATAAGGCAGCCTGCTGATCCCCTGCAATCCCTGCGATTGGAATTTTGGTGGAGAATAGGGTAGTAGCCGTCTCTCCGTATATTTCACTGCTCTGCTTTACTTCAGGAAGAATAGCTTTAGGAATTTTGAATAGCTCTAATAAGTCATTATCCCATTCTAAAGTATGGATGTTCAGAAGCATTGTTCTGCTGGCATTGGAAACATCTGTGATAAACATTTTTCCGCGGGTAAGTTTCCATACAAGCCATGTGTCAATGGTTCCGAAACATAATTTTCCTTCTTCAGCTTTTTGTCTTGCTCCTTCCACATGATCAAGAATCCACTTTAGCTTGGTAGCTGAAAAGTAAGCATCAAGAACAAGTCCTGTTTTTTCTTTGATCATTTCTGCGTGACCCTGCTCTTTCAGTTCATCACAGTATTTAGAAGTTCTGCGGTCCTGCCATACAATAGCGTTGTAGATGGGTTCGCCGGTTTCTTTATCCCAGACAATGGTTGTTTCACGTTGATTGGTAATTCCTATTGCGGCAACTTCCAGCCCGGAGATTCCTGCTTTCGCTATAACTTCTGCGGCTACAGAGATCTGTGAAGACCAGATTTCGTTGGGGTCGTGTTCTACCCATCCCGGAGTAGGGAATATCTGTCTGAAGTCTTTCTGAGATATATACTTAATTTCTCCACTATGGTTGAAGAGAATCGCTCTGGAGGAAGTTGTCCCCTGATCTAGAGCGAGGATAAGCTTTTCATTCATGTATATAGTGCTAATTTAGGTTGATAACTTTAGGTGAATAAGAAGTTAATAAATACCCTCTTGCTAATTCTATGAACTCATTTTCCTGCTGCTGTGCCCATTCTTCAGAATATCCTTTTTCTTCAGCAATGATTCTTGCTACATGATGAGCACTGTCTATAGCAGCTCTTGCATCCAGGAAGAGTAAACGTACTCTTCTTGCCAGAATATCTTCAATGGTTTCTGCCATTTCCGCTCTTATTGCCCATACCACTTCTGCTACAGTGAAAGGGTGATCCGGATGGATTCTTTGAGCGTAACGCGGATTGCTTTGCTGTAATGCTTTAATGGCAGGAATATCAGATCCATAAACATACAGATGATTGGTTCTGTCTACCTGTTCCGGTTTTACATTTCCATGGATGGAAAGGTGTTCCGTTTTAGATGGGCTGTTTCCCAATCTGTGAACTTTTATGGCTTCGTCTACAGTGTCTTCTGCCATTTTACGGTATGTGGTCCATTTTCCTCCGATGATAGAAACCAGGCCAGTCTCTGATGTAATGACTTTATGGCTTCGGGAAACTTCTTTGGTGCTTTTGCTTCCGTCTTTAGGAGCAGCAAGCGGACGAAGACCTGCGAAAACTGATTTTACATCTTCACGCGTTGGCTTTTTAGCTAAATACTGTCTTGCTGTATTTAAAACAAAGCTGATTTCCTCTTCCAGCGCACGGGGTTCAAAGCTTTCATCCTTTAATAGGGTGTCTGTTGTTCCTACCAAAGCTCTGTCGTGCCATGGAACAACAAATAGAACCCTGCCGTCTGAGGTTTTCGGTATCATGATTGCATCATCGCTTTTCAGGAAGGATTTATCCAGCACAAGGTGAATTCCCTGGCTGGGTACCACAAGCTTACCATGCTTAGGATTATTCATGTTGAGAATGTCATTCGTAAATACACCAGTGGCGTTGATGACTACTTTACCATGAATCTGGTATTGCTGTTTGGAAAACTGGTCTTCTGCAACTACGCCGATTACTTTATCTGAGCTGTCTTTTAAAAGGTTGACTACCTTTACATAGTTGACAGCGCTTCCGCCTTTTTCAATAATAGTTTGGGTAAGGTTAATAGCCAGTCTGGCATCGTCAAACTGTCCATCCTGGTAAACAACACCACTCATTAAGTGATTTTGTTCAATAGTAGGAAGCTTTTCGATGGTTTTTGATTTACTGATGTATTTTGTTTTACCCAGACTCAGCTTGCCGGCAAGAAAATCATAAACAGATAGTCCTATCTTATAATAGATTCCTCCCCACCATGTATAGTTTGGGATAATGAAAGACTGATTTTTTACGATATGTGCTGCGTTTTTTGCTAACAGCCCTCTTTCCTTCAATGCTTCTTTTACCAATCCGACATCTCCCTGGGCTAGATATCTGACTCCGCCGTGTACCAATTTGGTACTTCTGCTGGATGTTGCTTTTGCGAAGTCATGAGATTCAAGCAATAAAGTTTTGAATCCTCTGCTTACCGCATCTAATGCTGAACCTAAACCACTGGCTCCTCCTCCTATGACAATAAAGTCCCATTCTTTTACATTGGTTAACTTACTGAGTTCTTCGTTTCGTTTCATAAATGTTTCGTTTATGTTTCGTTTTCAAATATATAAATTAAAAATGAAAGCAAAAAGAAAATAAATGAAATTTTTAAATGTCGGAAAAAATCGGTATTTTTGAGGAAACGAATACAATGGAAAAGCTATTACCAAGGCAGGATGAAATACTTAAAGAGCTTCAGGAGAAAGGGCATGTGCTTGTTCAGGATCTGTGTGAAAAGCTTAATGTTTCTTCGGTTACGATCCGAAAGGATCTGAACTATCTCGAAAGCCTGGGGCTTCTTTTCCGAAACCATGGAGGAGCGAGTAAGCAGGTAAGGTATGCTTATGAAAAAAATGTTGATGAAAAAGAAAATATCAATGTGGAAGCGAAACAGATTATTGCCAAAGCTGCATTATCCCTGATTCAGGAAAATGACTGCATTATACTGGCGTCCGGAACAACGATGCATTATCTGGCCAGGATGCTGGTGAACTTTGGCCCGCTTACGGTGCTGACATCTTCTTTGCGGGTAGCTATTGAACTTTGCAATAATCCCAATATTAATATCATACAGCTGGGAGGTGAAGTGCGGAAAAGCTCTACTTCTATAGTGGGGTCTATTTCTGAACAAATCCTTAAGCAGTTTTCGTGCAATAAGCTTTTTCTGGGTGTGGATGGGATTGATCCTGAATTCGGAATCAGCACTTCCAATGCTGCTGAAGCTCATCTGAATCAGATTATGATGGAATGTGCAGATCAAACGGTGATTCTCGCAGATTCTTCAAAATTGAATAAAAAAGGATTTGGAAAAATTGCTGCGTTGGATCAGGTGGATTATCTTATTACAGATGCGGGTATTTGTGCCGAAGACAGGGCGGAGCTGGAAGAAGCAGGGGTAAAGGTTATAGCCCAGTAAAATCTTCATCTTAATTTCTTTTTTAAAATCAAAATAAATCTTTGGGAAATTTGTTCTGAATTTTTCCGGAATCATCTAATTGATTAAAAATCAAAATATTTTACCTGAAATATTTGTCAGTTACAAAATTATTTATAAATTTGCACACTCATTTTAGGAGCGTAGTATGCCTATATCAAAAGTAGAATTACTTCAGACTTCCCAAAAATGGTGATAAATAAAGGATAAATTTTATTATAACATAAACAATGTCAGGTATTATTGGTAAAAAAATCGGTATGACATCTTTGTTTAACGAAGAAGGGAAAAACATTCCTTGTACAGTTATTCAAGCTGGTCCATGCTCGGTTTTACAGGTCAGAACCTTAGAAAAAGACGGTTATAAAGCTGTTCAATTAGGTTTCGATGACAAGAGTGAGAAGAACGTTGGTAAAGCGTTAGCTGGTCATTTTAAAAAGGCTGGTTCTGCTCCTAAAGCTAAGTTGGTTGAATTCTACAGAGAATTCGTTGATGAAGTAAAAGTAGGAGAAGAAGTGAAAGTTGATTTATTCGCTGAAGGTGAATTTGTTGACGTAACAGGAACTTCAAAAGGTAAAGGCTTCCAGGGTGTTGTTAAAAGACACGGATTTGGAGGTGTAATGCAGGCAACTCATGGACAGCACAACAGACTTAGAGCTCCAGGTTCTATCGGTGCTGGTTCAGACCCTTCAAGAGTATTCAAAGGGATGAGAATGGCTGGAAGAATGGGAGGTAAGCAGGTAACTGTTCAAAACCTTCAAGTGTTAAAAGTTGATCAAGAACAAAATCTTTTAGTAGTAAAAGGTGCTGTTCCGGGAGCTAAAAATTCTTATGTAATTATCAGAAAATGGAACTAGTAGTATTAAATACATCAGGAAAAGAGACCGGAAGAAAAGTAACTCTAGACGAAACAGTATTCGGAATTGAGCCAAATCAGCACGCGGTTTACTTAGAAGTTAAACAGTATCTTGCTGCTCAAAGACAAGGTACTCATAAAGCAAAAGAAAGAAGCGAAATTACAGCTTCTACTAAAAAGCTTAAGAAGCAAAAAGGATCAGGATCTGCTAGATATGGTGATATCAAATCTCCAGTATTCAGAGGTGGAGGTAGAGTATTCGGACCAAAACCGAGAGACTACAGATTCAAATTGAACAAAGCTCTTAAGAGATTAGCGAAAAAATCTGTTTTATCTCAGAAAATGAGAGATAACAGCATCAAAGTTTTAGAAGATTTGAGCTTTTCAGCTCCTAAGACTAAAGATTTTATCAATGTATTAAATGCATTGGAACTTAACGGTAAAAAATCTTTATTCGTTCTTCCTGAAGCTAACAAGAATGTGTATTTATCTTCAAGAAACTTGCCTAAAGCTAAAGTAATGAACTTCAATGAAATTAGTTCTTACGATTTAGTAAACGCTGGTGAGATCATTTTCTTCGAAGGTGCAGTTGAAAAATTCCAGGAAAATTTAAAGAAATAAATCATGTCAGTTATTATTAAACCAGTTATTTCAGAAAAGGCTAATTACCTTACAGATTTAAGAGGTTCTTATTCTTTCTTAGTTAACCCTAAGGCGAATAAAATCGAGATCAAAAAAGCTGTTGAAGCGGCTTACGGTGTAAAAGTAGCAGACGTTAACACAATGATTTATGCTCCGAAGGTTTCTTCAAAATACACTAAAAAAGGTCTTCAAGTAGGAAAGACAAATAAATTGAAAAAAGCGGTAATCAAGCTTGCTGAAGGTGAGGTTATCGATATTTTTGCTGTAAATTAATTATTAATTATAAATAATAGTAATGTCTGTTAGAAAATTAAAACCTATCACCCCGGGACAGAGATTCAGAATTGTAAACAATTTTGAGGAAATTACTACCAACAAACCAGAGAAATCTCTAACAGTTGGTATTAAAAAGTCAGGTGGACGTAACCAAACAGGTAAAATGACCATGCGTTACACCGGAGGTGGACACAAAAAGAAATACAGAATTATTGACTTCAAAAGAAACAAAGCAAACGTTGAAGCAACTGTAAAATCTGTAGAATACGATCCAAACAGAACTGCATTTATCGCTTTATTAGAGTATGCTGACGGAGAGAAGAGATATATCATCGCTCCAAACGGTATCAAAGTTGATCAGAAAGTAGTGTCAGGAGAAAGCGTTGAACCTAACGTAGGTAACGCAATGAAATTGAAAAACATTCCATTGGGTACCGTTATCTCTTGTGTTGAAATGAAGCCTGGTCAAGGTGCAATTTTAGCAAGAAGTGCTGGTTCTTCAGCTCAATTAACTTCAAGAGATGGAAAATATGCAATCATCAAATTGCCTTCAGGAGAATCAAGAATGATCCTTACTGAATGTATGGCAATGATTGGTTCTGTTTCCAACTCAGATCACCAATTAACTGTATCAGGTAAGGCTGGTAGAAGCAGATGGTTAGGTAGAAGACCAAGAACAAGAGCGGTTGTAATGAACCCTGTAGATCACCCAATGGGTGGTGGTGAAGGACGTTCTTCAGGAGGTCACCCAAGATCTAGAAACGGTATGCCGTCTAAAGGTTACAAAACTAGAAAGAAAAACAAAGTGTCTAACCGTTACATCGTATCTAAAAGAAAATAATTATGGCAAGATCACTTAAAAAAGGACCGTTCATTCATCATACTTTAGATAAGAAGGTTCAGGCAAATATAGAGTCTGGTAAGAAGACAGTTATCAAAACTTGGTCTAGAGCATCTATGATCTCTCCGGACTTCGTAGGACAAACTATTGCTGTGCACAACGGGAAATCTTTTATCCCGGTTTACGTTACAGAAAACATGGTTGGTCACAAGTTAGGCGAATTTTCTCCAACAAGATCTTTCAGAGGTCATGGGGGTAATAAAAACAAAGGAAGCAGATAATCATGGGATCAAGAAAACAAGATAGTTCAATCGCAAGAAAAGAAGCTAACAAAGACGTTGTAAAAGCTTCATTAAATAATTGCCCGTCTTCTCCAAGAAAAATGAGATTAGTTGCTGATATCATTAGAGGAGAGCAGGTAGATAAAGCTCTTTATATCCTAAAATATTCTAAGAAGGATGCTTCTAACAAGTTAGAGAAATTACTTCTTTCTGCTATGGCAAACTGGCAGACTAAAAACGAAGGTGCGGATATCGAAGAAGCTAACCTTATCGTTAAAGAAATCTTCGTGGATAGTGCAAGACAATTGAAGAGACTAAGACCAGCTCCACAAGGTAGAGGGTATAGAATCAGAAAAAGATCTAACCACGTTACATTAATCTTAGGTAATAAAGAAAATTAATCAAGGTATGGGACAGAAGACAAATCCAATTGGTAATAGATTAGGTATCATCAGAGGATGGGATTCTAACTGGTTTGGTGGAAACGATTATGGAGACAGAATCGCTGAAGACTACAAAATCAGAAGATACCTTGAGGCTAGATTATCTAAAGGTGGTATTTCAAAAATCTATATTGAAAGAACACTTAAATTAGTAACAGTTACAATCACTACTGCTAGACCGGGACTTATCATCGGTAAAGGAGGTCAGGAAGTTGATAAATTGAAAGAAGAATTGAAGAAACTTACAGGTAAGGATATTCAAATCAACATCTTCGAAATCAAAAGACCTGAATTAGACGCTGTACTGGTTGCTGATAGTATTTCTAAGCAAATTGAAAACAGAATTTCTTACAGAAGAGCTGTTAAAATGGCAATGGCAAGTACTATGAGAATGGGTGCTGAAGGTATCAAAGTTCAGATCTCTGGTAGATTAAACGGAGCTGAAATGGCAAGATCAGAATCTTTCAAAGAAGGAAGAATTCCATTGTCAACTTTCAGAGCTGATATCGATTACCACTGGGCAGAAGCTCACACTACTTACGGTAGATTAGGGGTAAAAGTTTGGATCATGAAAGGTGAAGTTTACGGTAAAAGAGAACTTTCTCCACTAGTGGGACAACAGAAAAAAGGAGGTCAGTCAGACAGAGGAAACAGAGGAGGAGACAGAGACAACAGAAGACCTAGAAAAAACAACAACAATAACAATAATAATTAAAATTTTAGATTAGAAATTTTGAATTTTAAATTACCGTTACTTTTTTAAAATAAAAAAAATCTAAAATCTAAAATCTAAAATCTAAAATTTAGAAATTATGTTACAACCAAAAAGAACCAAATTCCGTAGAGTTCACAAGATGAAGATGAAGGGGAATGCCCAAAGAGGTAGTCAACTTGCTTACGGAACTTTTGGGATCAAAGCAACGGAAGGAGCTTGGATCACTGCTAGACAAATTGAAGCAGCTCGTATCGCTGCAACAAGATATATGAAGAGAGAAGGTCAACTATGGATCAAAATCTTCCCGGATAAGCCAATTACTAAGAAACCAGCGGAAGTACGTATGGGTAAAGGTAAAGGTGCTGTTGAATATTGGGTAGCTGTAGTAAAACCAGGTAAAATTATGTTCGAAGTTGGAGGAGTTCCTTACGAAGTAGCGAAAGAAGCACTTAGACTTGCTGCACAAAAATTACCAGTAGTTACTAAATTCATCGTTGCTAACGATTTTGTTAAACCTCTATAATCTTTGAATACAATGAAAAAAGCTGATATTAAAAATTTAAGCGCGGGTGATATTCAAGCTCAATTAACTGAAGCAAAAGCTCAATATTCTAAATTGAAATTGGCTCATGCAATCAGCCCAGTTGAAAACCCGATTCAAATCAGAGATTTGAGAAAAACAATCGCAAGACTAAACACTGAGTTAACTAACAAACAATAATTTCATTTTACAATGGATAGAAATTTAAGAAAAGAAAGAATCGGAGTGGTTTCCAGCAATAAAATGGAAAAAACTATTGTTGTTAGTGAAACTACAAGAGTAAAGCACCCGATGTACGGTAAATTCGTATTAAAAACGAAAAAATATACTGCACACGACGAGAACAACGAATGCACAGAAGGTGATACAGTTTTGATCCAAGAAACTAGACCTTTGAGCAAGAACAAGAGATGGAGATTAGTAAGAATCATTGAAAAAGCTAAGTAATAATGTTACAAACAGAATCAAGATTAAAAGTTGCTGATAACACAGGTGCAAAAGAAGTACTGGTTATCAGAGTTCTGGGAGGAACCAGAAGAAGATATGCTTCAGTTGGTGATAAAATCGTTGTTACTATCAAGGATTCTACGCCATCAGGAAACGCTAAAAAAGGTCAGGTATCTAAAGCTGTAGTAGTAAGAACTAAAAAAGCAGTTAGAAGAAAAGATGGTTCATACATCAAATTCGACGACAATGCTTGTGTATTACTAAACGCAGCAGGAGAAATGAGAGGAACGCGTGTTTTCGGACCGGTTGCTCGTGAGTTGAGAGACAAAGAATATATGAAAATCATTTCATTAGCTCCTGAAGTACTTTAATTTTAAAAATTTTTAAAAGAAATGTCAAAGTTAAAAATAAAAAGAGGAGATAACGTAATCATTACTACTGGTAAGAAAGATATCAAAGGTAAGACTGGTGAAGTTATTGAAGTGATCAAGAAAGAAGGAAGAGACCCTAGAGTAGTTGTTGCAGGACTTAACATCATCAAAAAGCACGTTAAGCCTTCAGCTTCAAATCCTCAAGGAGGAATCGTTGAGAGAGAAGCTTCTATTCATATCTCAAACGTAGCTTTAGTTGGTAAAGACGGAAAAGCTATCAAAATCGGTTACAAAATCGAAGGAGATAAGAAAGTAAGAATCAACAAAAAAACGGGTGAAACTTTATAATTTGAATTAACATGGAATTTATAGCAAGACCCAAAAAAGCATATAAAGAGACAATTGTTCCTGCAATGATGGAAGAATTCGGGTATAAGTCAATCATGCAAGTACCTAGATTAGAGAAAATCGTTGTATCACAAGGTTTAGGAGATGCTACTGCAGATAAGAAAATTATTGATTATGCTGTAGAAGAATTGACAAACATCACAGGTCAGAAAGCAGTAGGTACTATCTCTAAGAAAGACGAGGCTGCATTCAAACTAAGAAAAGGGATGCCTGTAGGTGCAAAAGTAACATTGAGAGCTCACAGAATGTATGAGTTCTTAGACAGACTTACTTCTTCTGCTTTACCACGTATCAGAGATTTCTCTGGTATCAAAGCAGATGGTTTCGATGGTAGAGGTAACTACAACTTAGGTATTACTGAGCAGATTATCTTCCCTGAAATCGTAATTGACAAAGTGAAAAAAATCCAGGGGATGGACATCACTTTCGTTACTACTGCGAAAACAGATAAAGAAGCTAAAGCATTATTAACTCACTTCGGTTTACCATTTAAAAAGAACTAAGAAATGGCTAAAGAATCAATGAAAGCGCGTGAGCGCAAAAGAGAAGCACTAGTTGCTAAATACGCTGCTAAAAGACAAGCTCTTAAAGAAGCTGGTGATTACGAAGGACTTCAAAAATTGCCTAAAAATGCTTCTCCTGTAAGATTACACAACAGATGTAAATTGACAGGTAGACCAAGAGGATACATGAGAACGTTCGGTATTTCCAGAGTAACTTTCAGAGAAATGGCAAACAACGGTCTTATCCCGGGAGTAAGAAAAGCCAGTTGGTAATAATTACTAATTAAAAAATCGGGACAATTAAGTTGTCAGGATACTAAAGAATAAAAATATCAGACCGAAGATTTCTGACGTCTGATATTTTAATCTTCAAGTCCTTTCAAAACTGATTGTTCTTTAACCAATAATTTATAAAAGAAAAATGGTAACAGATCCAATTTCAGATTTCCTAACAAGAGTAAGGAACGCACAAAGCGCAGGCCACAAAGTGGTGGAAATTCCTGCATCGAAAATCAAAAAGGAGATTACTAAGATCCTATTTGATCAAGGGTATATCTTAAACTACAAGTTTGAAGATAACGCTGTTCAAGGAGTGATCAAAATCGCTTTAAAGTACGATAAGCAAACCAACAAACCAGCTATCAAGTCTATCCAAAGAGCTTCTAGACCAGGTTTGAGACAGTACAAAGGTTCTACTGAACTTCCAAGAGTACTAAACGGTTTGGGTATTTCTATCATCTCTACTTCTAAAGGAGTAATGACTGACAAGAAAGCTAGAGAAGAGAAAGTAGGCGGTGAAGTAATCTGCTATGTTTATTAATTTTTAATCAGAGGAAAATGTCAAGAATTGGTAAAGCAATTATAACAATTCCAGCTGGAGTTACAGTCACTGAAAACAACGGTGTAGTAACTGTAAAAGGAGCGAAAGGAGAACTTTCTCAGGAGCTTACAGCAGGAATTACTTTAGAACAAAAAGATGGTGAGCTTAATGTAAACAGGCCATCTGAGTCTAAACAACACAAAGCGCTTCACGGTTTGTACAGAGCGTTGATCGCTAACATGATCGTTGGTGTATCAGAAGGTTTCGAAAAGAAACTAGAACTAGTAGGGGTAGGATACAGAGCTTCTCACACAGGTCAAAAACTTGAGTTAGCTTTAGGATTCTCTCACGGTATCGTATTAGAACTTCCAAGTGAAGTAAAAGTTGATACATTGACTGAAAAAGGTAAAAACCCAATTATTACTTTAGCGTCTCATGACAAGCAACTTCTAGGAATGGTTACTGCAAAGATCCGTTCTTTCAGAAAGCCTGAGCCATACAAAGGAAAAGGTGTAAGATTCGTAGGAGAAATTGTTAGACGTAAAGCTGGTAAATCTGCTTAATAAATTATAAGTATTATGGCATTAAGTAAATTAGAAAAAAGAATAAGAATCAAAAGAAGAGTAAGAGGGAAAATCTCTGGATCTTCTGAATTGCCAAGATTATCTGTATACAAAAGTAATAAGGAAATTTACGCTCAGTTAATCGACGATAAAAATGGTAAAACTTTAGCTTCAGCTTCTTCTAGAGAGAAAGGTGTGGACGCTAAAGGTACTAAGACTGAAGTTTCTGCTGCTGTTGGTAAAGCTATCGCTGCTAAAGCTATCGCTGCAGGAATCGAAAGTATTGTATTTGACAGAAACGGATTCGTTTACCACGGTAGAGTAAAAGCTCTGGCAGATGGTGCAAGAGAAGGTGGACTTAAATTCTAATCATTAAATTTCGGAAAATATGTTAGGACTAGATAATATAGAAAGAGTAAAACCGGGAGGATTAGAATTAAAAGATCGTCTCGTAGCTGTTAACAGAGTAACAAAAGTAACAAAAGGAGGTAGAGCTTTCGGATTTTCTGCTATTGTTGTAGTAGGTAACGAAGAAGGTGTTATCGGTTTCGGTTTAGGAAAATCTAAAGAGGTAGCTTCTGCAATTGCTAAAGCAGTTGAAGACGCTAAGAAAAACCTTGTTAAAGTTCCTGTAATGAACCATACTATCCCTCACCAAACTACTGCTAGATACGGTGGTGCAGATATCTTCTTAAGACCTGCTTCTCACGGTACAGGACTTATCGCCGGAGGTGCGGTAAGAGCGGTATTGGAATCTGCTGGTATTCACGATATCCTTTCAAAATCTAAAGGATCTTCTAACCCTCACAACGTGGTGAAAGCTACTTTCAAAGCGTTATTAGACATCAGAAGACCTGAAGAAATCGCTAGAATGAGAGGAATTTCTCTAAGTAAAGTGTTTAACGGTTAATAATTAAAACAATGGCAACAATCAAAGTAAAGCAAGTAAGAAGCGCTATTGGTAGAACAAAAACCCAAAAGAGAACGCTTGAAGCATTAGGATTAAAAAAACTTCACCAAGTTGTAGAGCACGAAGCTACTCCTTCTATCTTAGGAATGATCGCAGCAGTAAACCACTTACTTGAAGTTCAAAAATAATTTTATAAAAGAGAAATTAAAATGAATTTAAATAACATAAAACCTGCTGCAGGATCTACTTTCAACTCAAAGAGAATTGGTAGAGGTCAAGGTAGTGGAAAAGGAGGTACTTCAACAAAAGGACACAAAGGTCAGAAGGCTAGAGCTGGTTACTCTCAAAAAATCGGTTTCGAAGGTGGACAGATGCCTTTACAAAGAAGATTACCTAAATTCGGATTCAAAAACGTAAACAGAAAAGAGTTTAGAGGAATTAACCTTGATACAATCCAGACTTTAATCGAGAACAAATCCATCACTGGAGATATCACGAAAGAAGTTTTAGTAGCAAACGGAATAGTTTCTAAAAACGAATTAGTGAAAATTATGGGTAGAGGAGAATTGAAATCTGCGGTTTCAATCTCTGCTGACAAATTCACTAAGTCTGCTGAAGAGCTTATTGCTAAGGCAGGCGGAAAAGCAATTACCTTATAATACTTACTAATGAAAGAATTTATACAAACACTTAAAAATATTTGGAGTCTTAAAGAACTTAGAGATAAAATTCTCTTTACTTTAGGTATTATCCTTGTGTATAGATTCGCATCTTATATCTCGCTTCCTGCAATTAACCTTGCAGAGGTGGGAGATCTCTTAGAGCATTATAAAAATCAAGGCGGTAACAAGCAAGGAGCAGGTCTCCTTGGCTTGCTTTCGTCGTTTACGGGGGGAGCTTTCAGCCACGCTTCCGTAATGGCGTTAGGAATCATGCCTTATATTTCTGCTTCTATTATTGTTCAGTTGATGGGGATGGCTATTCCTTATCTTCAGAAGCTTCAGAAAGATGGAGAGTCCGGTAGAAATACATTGAACCAAATTACAAGATGGTTAACGATTGGAGTTTGTCTGGTACAGGCACCTTCTTACTTAACTTCTATTACTCAATTATTCTTACCATATGCTCAGTTCCAGTCTGCATATTTTGTAGAGCCCAATTCTATCATGTTCTGGTTGCCAAGTATTGTAATCTTGGTTGCTGGTTCAGTATTCGCAATGTGGTTAGGTGAAAAAATCACCGACAAAGGTATCGGAAACGGTATCTCTATCCTTATTATGGTGGGGATCCTTTCAAGATTACCAGAAGCATTCGTACAGGAGATGGCCGTGCAGAACGGAAAAGGAGGAATGGGATCTATCATGATCCTTATTGAAGTATTATTCTGGATGGTGGTAGTTCTTTTAGCGGTGATCTTATCGGTTGCTGTTAGAAAAATCCCGATTCAGTATGTAAGCAGAGCTCAAGCAAGAGGAGGTGTAAACAGAAATCTTATGCAGGGAGCAAGACAATGGATTCCATTGAAAGTAAATGCTGCTGGTGTAATGCCGATTATCTTTGCCCAGGCACTGATGTTCGTACCAGGATTATTAACAAAATTCGATGAATCTAATACTTTTCTTGCAGGTTTCAAGAATGTTTTTAGCTGGCAGTACAATGTATTGTTTGCGCTATTAATTATTATCTTCTCATTTTTCTATACTGCGATTACAATTCCGGTAAACCAGATGGCTGATGATTTGAAGAGAAATGGAGGTTTAGTACCAAAAGTAAGACCCGGTAAAGAGACCGCTGATTATTTAGATGATATTTTATCAAAAATTACCTTGCCAGGTGCAATATTTTTGTCTATCTTTGCAATCCTTCCGGCAATTGTGCACGGAACCTTTGTTCAGACAGATGCGTTTGCCCTATTTTTCGGGGGAACGTCACTATTAATTATGGTGGGTGTAATTTTAGATACAGTTCAACAGATTAATACTTATCTGCTGAACCATCATTATGATGGCTTAATGCAGTCTAAATTATCAAGAACGACTGGATATTAATTTATGGCAAAACAAAAACATATTGAACAAGACGGCGTTATAACGGAAGCACTTTCGAACGCTCAGTTCCGTGTAGAACTAGAAAATGGGCATATTCTTATCGCTCATATTTCTGGTAAAATGAGAATGCATTATATTAAACTTTTACCTGGTGATAAGGTAAAACTAGAAATGTCTCCTTATGACTTATCAAAAGGGAGAATCACATTTAGATATTAAACAAACGCCAAAGGGAGTCGCATGACTTCCATTTGGCTATTGTTAAAAAATAAATACGATCAAAATGAAAGTAAGAGCATCAATTAAAAAAAGAAGCGCTGATTGCAAAATCGTACGCAGAAAAGGTGTACTATTCGTAATCAACAAGAAGAACCCAAAATTTAAACAAAGACAAGGTTAACATTAAATTATGGCGAGAATTGCAGGTATTGATTTACCAAAAAACAAAAGAGGTGTTATCGGTTTAACTTACATCTATGGAGTAGGAAGAAGTACTTCTTCTGAAATCCTTAAAGCTGCCGGTATCAGCGAAGACAAGAAAGTCAACGAATGGAATGACGATGAATTGGCTGCAATCAGAACATATATCTCTGAAAACGTAAAAGTAGAAGGAGAATTGAGATCTGAAGTGCAATTGAACATCAAGAGATTGATGGACATAGGATGCCAACGAGGAATACGTCACAGACTTGGATTACCTTTAAGAGGCCAGAGAACGAAAAACAACTCTAGAACACGTAAAGGGAAGAGAAAAACTGTTGCTAACAAGAAAAAAGCTAGTAAATAATCGTTAGGAATTATGGCAAAACAAACTAAAGTAGTTAAAAAAAGAAAAGTAAAAGTTGAAGCTATTGGTGAAGCCCATATTCAAGCTTCTTTCAATAACATCATCATTTCTTTAACAAATAAAAACGGAGAGGTTATCTCTTGGGCTTCTGCCGGTAAAATGGGTTTCAGAGGTTCTAAAAAGAATACTCCATTTGCTGCTCAGATGGCAGCTGAAAATTGCTCTGCTGTAGCTCACGAAGCTGGTTTAAGAAGAGTAAAGGTGTTTGTGAAAGGTCCTGGTGCAGGTAGAGAATCTGCTATCAGATCTATCCACAATTCAGGAATTGAAGTTAGCGAAATCATTGATGTGACTCCTATGCCACACAATGGATGTAGACCACCAAAAAGAAGAAGAGTTTAATTTTTAGAATTTACCCATTATGGCAAGATATATTGGACCTAAAACTAAGATTGCTAGAAAGTTTGGTGCTGCAATCTACGGAGATGATAAAAACTTCGAAAAAAGAAAGAACCAACCGCCAGGACAACACGGTCCTAACAAAAGAAGAGGTGCTAAAAAATCAGAATATGCAGTTCAGTTGGCTGAAAAACAAAAAGCTAAATATACTTATGGTATTTTAGAAAGACAGTTTGCTAACTTATTTGAAAAAGCACACAGAAGCAAAGGTGTAACAGGGGAAGTTCTATTACAACTTTGTGAATCAAGATTGGATAACGTAGTATACAGATTAGGTTTTGCTAAAACAAGATCTGGAGCTAGACAATTGGTTTCTCACAGACACATCACTGTGAACGGAGAAATTCTTAATATCCCTTCTTACTTGGTAAAAGCTGGTGATGTAATCACTGTAAGAGAAAAGTCTAAATCTCTTGAAGTTGTTACCAATGCATTGGCTTCTAAGTCAAACTATGAGTGGTTACAATTCAACGATGAGAAGAAAGAAGGTACTTTCATTTCTGCTCCTGAAAGAATCCAGATTCCGGAGGACATTAAGGAAAACCTTATCGTCGAACTTTACTCTAAATAATTTTTTAATCAAATTTTTGCTCAACCCAATAATATGGCAATTTTACAATTCATAAAACCCGATAAAGTAATTTTACTTAACTCTGATGAATTTAAAGGTCAATTTGAATTCAGACCTTTAGAACCAGGTTTCGGGCTTACAATCGGTAATGCTTTGAGAAGAGTGTTGCTTTCTTCTCTGGAAGGATACGCTATTTCATCTATCAAAATAGAAGGTGTAGAGCACGAATTTTCAACTATTCCAGGAGTAATCGAAGACGTTACCGAAATTATTCTTAACCTTAAGCAGGTAAGATTAAAAGCTGCAGCAGAAGGCCAGGCTAACGAGCAGGTTGTTGCTAAAGTTTCAGGTCAAACGGTTATTACTGCTGGTGATTTAGGAAAGTCTATCAACGGATTTGAGGTTCTAAACCCGGATTTAGTGATCTGCAACCTAAACACTGATGTAACTTTCGAAATTACTTTCAATATTGAAAAAGGTAGAGGATATGTTCCTTCAGAACAAAATAAGTCAAACAATGCACCGGTAGGTACTATTGCTATTGACTCTATTTTCACGCCAATCAAGAAAGTACAATACAGCATTGAAAATTATCGTGTAGAGCAAAAAACAGACTACGAAAAACTTGTATTAGATATAGAAACTGATGGGTCTATAAGCCCTCAGAATGCTTTAACTGAAGCTTCTAAGATATTAATTTATCACTTCATGCTGTTCTCTGATGAGAGAATCACACTTGAAACTGAAGCTGTAAAAGCATCTATCCAATACGATGAAGAAACTCTTCATACAAGACAACTCCTTAAGTCTAAATTAGCAGATATGGATCTTTCTGTAAGAGCCCTTAACTGTCTGAAAGCAGCTGAAGTAGAAACTCTTGGAGAATTGGTTTCTTACAGTAAGTCTGATTTGATGAAATTCAGAAATTTTGGTAAAAAATCTTTGACAGAACTAGAAGAATTAGTGCATTCAAAAGGTCTTAACTTCGGTTTCGACGTTGCAAAATATAAGTTAGACGCTGATAAATAATTAATAATGAGACACGGTAAAAAATTCAATCACTTAGGAAGAACAGCTTCTCACAGAAGTGCTTTACTTTCTAATATGGCTTGTTCTCTAATTGAGCATAAAAGAATCAACACTACTGTAGCTAAAGCTAAAGCTTTAAGAGTATATGTTGAGCCTCTATTAACAAAAGCAAAAGAAGATACTACACACAACAGAAGAGTAGTATTCTCTTACCTTCAAAATAAATTTGCGGTTGCTGAATTATTCAGAACTGTAGCTCCTAAAATCGCTGAAAGAAACGGTGGTTATACAAGAATCATTAAGACAGGTTTCAGACCAGGTGATGCTGCTGATATGGCTCTTATCGAACTGGTAGATTTCAACGAGCTTTACAACCCGAATGCTGAAGAGAAAAAAGCTACAAGAAGAAGCAGAAGATCAACTGCTGCACCTAAAAAAGCTGAAGCTGTAGTAGCTGAAGCTCCTGCAGTAGAAGAGAAAGTAGAAGAAGCTAAAGCTGACACTACTGAAGAAAAAACTGAAGAATAATATTCATTCAGATATACATAAAAAACCATCCGGAGTCCGGATGGTTTTTTATGTAATGCTTATAAAGTAAAATGTCCCTCAATATTTGAAGGACATTACTGTATTTAAATCTTTGTTCTTTTCAGCTCAATAATATGATTGCCCTGCTCAAGGTGTAGGCTGTCTCTTTTTACCGTTGCAGTCATATCATCTTTCTTGTAAACCGTTTCATCTCCTTTGGTTTCTGACTTAGGCAGGGTAAATGTTTTCTTATTGCTGGTGATGGCTACTGTACTTTCTTTCGGATCGTTTTTAAATACTACTTTTACCAATGTTCCGTCCGTAGCTTTATAAACAAAATCTGTTTTTTCAGTTTTCTGTCCATTGATATCTACTGTCGAAGAACTTTGTGTTACCGAATCTATTTTTCCGTTGCTGTCTGTAACTACAGTTTCCGAACTGTCTGTTTTGATAACGCTTTTATTTCCGCTTTCACTTTTTTTGCAGCTGACTACAGCCAGTGCCAGTACAGCACCTAACGCTAAAAGACTTTTTTTCATGATTATATTATTTGATTATTCAATATGATTTTTATATTTTAATTTTTACAAAAATCATGCCTTACAATATGAGAAATTTTAACCGTTATTTATGTACAATTCTTTTATTTTTCTCCTTGAATACTATGTTTTCCCAAAAAGGAAATTTTGAAATAAGAGATGGGCATTTTTTCTTAAACGGAAATCCGTTTACAATATATTCAGGAGAAATGCATTACCCAAGGGTTCCTTCACAATACTGGAAGCACCGTATGGAGATGATGAAAGCAATGGGATTGAATACAGTTACCACTTATGTTTTTTGGAATTATCATGAAGAGTCTCCCGGGAAATGGAATTTTTCAGGAGAAAAGGATTTGCAAAAGTTTATAAAAACAGCACAGGAAGCAGGCTTATACGTCATTATCCGGCCGGGACCTTATGTTTGTGCAGAATGGGAATTCGGGGGCTATCCGTGGTGGCTGCAAAAAAATAAAGACCTTGAAATCAGAAGAGATAATAAAGCCTTTTTAGAAGAATGCCGGAAATATATCAATCAGCTGGCCAAACATATTGTGCCTATGCAGATCAGTAATGGTCCGGTGATCATGGTACAGGCAGAAAATGAATTTGGATCTTATGCAGCTCAGAGAAAAGATATTCCCCTGGAAGAACACAGGAAATACAGCCATAAGATAAAAGAAATGCTTGTGAACAGCGGTATTTCAGTGCCGTTATTTACTTCAGACGGGAGTTCGCTTTTCAAAGGAGGTTCTATTGAAGGTGCTTTACCAGCAGCAAACGGAGAAAGTGATATTGAGGTTTTAAAGAAAAGCATCAATGAATATCATGGAGGAAAAGGTCCTTATATGGTAGCAGAATATTATCCAGGGTGGCTTGATCATTGGGCCGAACCTTTTGTTAAGGTTTCTACCGAAGAAGTGGTAAAGCAAACAAAGCTATATATAGAAAATGGAGTCTCTTTTAATTATTATATGATTCACGGCGGAACCAACTTTGGATTTACCAGTGGCGCCAATTATGACAAGGATCATGACATCCAGCCCGATCTTACAAGCTATGATTATGATGCTCCCATCAATGAGGCGGGATGGGCTACTCCCAAATATAATGCATTGAGAAAAATCTTTCAAAACATACATAAGGGTAAGCTTCCGGATGTTCCAAAACCGGTGAAGGTTATCACTATTCCCCAAATTGAATTTTCAAAAGTAAATTGTCTTTTTGACCTTACCGATGGCCAGAAACCAGTTATAAGTGACCAGCCGCTGACATTTGAAGATCTTAATATCGGTAACGGGTATATACTTTACAGAAGAAAGTTTAATAAAGATCAGAAAGGAACGCTGGAGATAAAGGGATTGCGTGATTATGCGAATATTTACATCAATGGGAAATGGAAAGGAGAATTGAACAGGATAAATAAAAAGTATGATCTGGATATTGAAATCAAATCCGGAGACCGGCTGGAAATTCTGGTTGAAAATATGGGTCGGATCAATTATGGAGCAGAAATTATTCATAATATAAAAGGAATCATCAGCCCGGTGAAAATCAACGGGAATGAAGTTTCCGGAAATTGGGAAATGCTTCCGCTGCCATTTGGCAGCTTTCCTAAACATACTTTTAAAAAAAGAGATATTGCTATTCACTCGCCCGTAATTCAGGAAGCAGAATTTACACTTGATGAGACGGGAGATACTTTTCTTGATATGAGAAACTTTGGGAAAGGTGTTGTTTTCATCAATGGAAGAAATGCAGGAAGATACTGGAGTACTGCAGGACCCCAGCAAACCCTTTACATTCCTGGTGTATGGCTTAAAAAAGGAAGAAACCAGATTCAAATCTTTGAACAGATCAAATTCCATAATACAGTAAGCAGCCTTGATCATCCTATTCTTGACCAGATTATGAAATAATAATTCATTTTAAAGATGCAGTTATAACTTCTTTGATTTTGTTTTAATTTAATGTGAAATATTTAAGTTATTATTGTTTTTGAAATAAAAAATTGATTAAATTTATTAAAAACTAAAAGACTGAACCATACCTTCAAACTCAAACATTAATATTACACAAAGGTGTAATTGATTTCAAATTGTTTTCTGTTGAAATTTGCTTCAAACAAACAAAGACATGAGCATTTCCATAGCCATAGTAGAAGATGAAAAAAACTACAACAATGCGTTGAAGAAGGTCATCAATTATCAGAAGGATATGAAAGTGACCGCTCAGTTCTTTGATGGAAATGATGCAATGATGAATCTGCCCGGTATTTCTCCGGATGTCGTAATGATGGATATCCAGCTGCAGGATATGCTCGGTATAGAAATCATAGAAAAATTACGAAAAGAAATGCCCGGTACACAATTTATCATGTGCACCAGTTTTGATGATGATGAAAAGATCTTTAATTCTCTAAAGGCTGGCGCTATGGGATATCTTGTAAAAGGAGAAAGCATGGACAAGATTCTTTCTTCTATACGCGATGTCTATAATGGCGGTGCTCCTATGAGCCTTTCTATTGCAAGGAGAGTACTCAAACATTTCGAAAAAAAACTTCCGGAAATCAAGGGGTTTGATGAACTTACAGAACGTGAGAAGGAAGTTCTTGAACTTCTTTCACAGGGACTTCTGTACAAAGAAATTGCAGATCAGAAATTCATCAGCATCGATACTGTCAAAAAACATGTCGGAAATATCTACAGAAAACTTCACGTAAACAATAAAGTGGAGGCAGTCAATAAATTTAATCAATCAAAAAACTAAAAAATGGAAAAAGAATTGGACGATTTTAAATGCACGCTGGAAGCTGCTATTATTGCTATGCAAAAAGCAGGCACAATTAAAGACTTCTATGAAATGGCCGAGTTTACTGAGCGGGAACAACAGCTAAAGGATTATATTACGAAACATGGTGTAACCTTTTTTGTAACACATCCTATAGGGGATGATGAATTTCGAGTAAACAGTGGCGTATTTCAGCAACGGGTTCCCAACCTCGCACAGGAGCTGTATATAGACTTCCGCTTACTTGAAACCCTTGTTAGAAACCATTTAAATGATGGCTATACAATAATGAAGATCTCTTTTAGAGAAATTACAGATAATACAATTAATGAATTTTCGAGAATGATGCCCGAAGAAAATCAATTGTTGTTGAAAAGTGTAAAAGGATATTTATATGCCACTCTTTCCTTCCACGAGGCAGCAGATACAACCAGACTGGATAAACATTATTTTGTTTTTAATCTGGATCGATATTATGAGGTTGATGTATCTCAATTTGGAAGCTTTGATAGTACGGATTTAGGCAGAACTCTCACCAATGCATCAAATGATGCTTATGTAGCAAACTCTATACGCTATGATTTGATTCTCGTAAAACAATATATCGACAGAATACACATGTATTTGGAAGGCTGTCTTCAAAAAAATGTAAGTAGGCTTGATTTCATACCATGTATTGGAAAAAAGAAAACTGTAAGTGTTGGAACTGGAAAAGAGTCAGTTTATCTTGCAACTATGCCGTCAGATAATAATAAACAACTGTTTAGTGCAGATTTCCCTTATTACGACCAGGGAAGTTTAGAACCTTAAAATGCTTATTACAGCTTACTATATCATTTCTTTTATTGTTTTGATAAAAGGCATCGTAGTTTTGAGAGTAAAGAAATTGTCCTCTCAGGACTATTTTTTGTTGTATCTGGCTGTAAATTTCGGGGTTGATTTTTTTTCGGAAATTAATATTATTCCAACCAGATCAATTCAGTATAACTATCTGAATCTTTTCAATAGCTTTTATTTTATCATCTTCTATTTTAGGCACATTAAAAACAAGAAGATAGCTGCTGCATTATCTACAGCCGTTTTAATAGCAATACTATTGAATACAGAACTTTTTTATACTGATAAATATAATCTGAATATTGCGATCACATATTGCGTTATCAATATACTGCAGGTGCTGTACTGGTGCAGCTATAAATTAAATAATATTAATACATCGAAAATTACAGACGACCCTATCTTCTGGATTTCAGCCTCAATACTCTTATGGAGCTGTTTTTTTCTTTTCAGAATTACTCCGATGTATCTGCTGAATGAAATTGATAAACCATTTCTGAAACTGTTGAAGCAAATATTGAATATAATCAATATTGTCTGCTGTGGCTTATTTTATATTGCCTTACATAAATATAACTCGATGGATAAAAAATGAAGTCTTTACCCTCAGAAATAAAACTTGTTTTTTTAATCGCGCTACTTTTGGTTGTGCTTCTGGTTGCTTTCACAATTTTCGTTGTATTAATGTACAACAGAAAACAACTTTTATATCTGAAGGAACAACAGCTCAAAGAAGCCGAACACCGAAACCAGCTCCTTCAGAAAGAACTCGAAAAACAAAAAGTTCTTGAACAGGAACGGGAACGGATTTCCCATGATATGCATGATGATCTTGGTGCCGGGATTTCTGCATTAAAACTTCAGGCTGAATTTCTGAAGCAGAAAGCAGAAGATGACGATCTGCAGAGCGATATTGATGAACTTCTGAAAACCTCTGAAGAAATGAATATCTCCATGCGCGAAATGCTTTGGAACCTGAACTCCGGAAATGATACCTTAGGAAGCTTCATTGATTATGCTATCCTTTATACCGGAAACTTTTTAAAGAAAACAAAAATAATACTGCATTCAGAATGTGAAGATATTATTGCTGATACACCTGTTTCCACAGAAATGAGGCGTAATCTCTTTCTCTGTTTAAAAGAAGCTGTTAATAACGTCTACAAACACAGTCATGCCAATACCTTGAAGCTTTCATTTTTGCAGGAAAAAAATAACTTTTCTATGAAAATCTCTGACAACGGAACCGGAATTCCTGATGGCCGGAAACAAGGAAACGGTCTCCGGAATATGAAAAGACGAATAACTGAATTGTCCGGCGAATATACTATCATATCCGAAAATCCGGGTACCTGTCTTATTTTCAAAATATTCCTATAACAGAATACAAAAATATAATTAAAAAGTTAAAGAAACAGGATGATAAAAAACTCATTTTAAATTCCTATCCACTGCCATAAAATGGTGCAATTATCATTATATAAATTAACTTAAATTTAACTTGGATTTATTTCAAAAAAATCCCGTGAAATACCCCTAAAAGTTAAATTTTGATTAAATTTGTCTAAACTAAAAAAATAAAAAATGAGTGCAATTTCTTACATAGAAGCAAGACAGATTTTAGATTCCAGAGGAAATCCTACTATTGAAGTAGATGTATTTACAGAAAGCGGGGCAATGGGCCGTGCAGCTGTACCTTCAGGAGCGTCTACAGGAGAACACGAAGCAGTAGAATTACGTGACGGCGGTTCAGAATATCAGGGAAAAGGAGTTCTGAAAGCTGTTGAAAATGTAAAAGAAGTAATTGCAGAGAATTTAGTTGGACAGCCGGTTTTTGAACAAAACTATATCGATCAGATCATGATTGATCTTGACGGAACCCCTAACAAAGGAAATCTTGGTGCCAATGCTATTCTTGGTGTTTCTTTGGCAGTAGCAAGAGCAGCTGCTGCAGAACTGAGAATGCCTCTTTATAAATATGTGGGTGGTGTGAATGCAAACACCCTTCCTGTTCCGATGATGAATGTAATTAACGGCGGATCTCACTCAGATGCTCCTATCGCATTCCAGGAATTCATGATTATGCCCGTAAAAGCAGATTCTTTCTCTCACGCATTGAGAAAAGGAACTGAGATCTTCCACAATCTAAAATCAATACTTAAAGGAAGAGGCCTTTCTACAGCAGTAGGAGATGAAGGAGGTTTCGCGCCTACTTTCAACGGAACTGAAGATGCTCTGGATACTTTACTTCAGGCGATCGAAAAAGCAGGATATAAACCTGGTGACGACATCATGCTTGCATTAGACTGTGCCGCTTCAGAATTCTACAAAGACGGAACTTACGATTACAGAAAATTCGAAGGAGACAAAGGAGCACACAGATCAAGAGAAGAGCAGGTTTCTTACCTTGCAGAATTGGCGGCTAAATATCCAATCATTTCTATCGAAGACGGTATGCAGGAAGATGACTGGGAAGGATGGAAAATGTTAACGGATAAAATCGGTGACAGAGTACAGCTGGTAGGTGATGATTTATTCGTAACCAATGTAGACAGATTATCCAGAGGAGTAAAAGAAGGTATTGCCAACTCAATCCTTGTAAAAGTAAACCAGATTGGCTCTCTTTCTGAAACAATGGCTGCGGTACAAATGGCTCAGAATAATAAATTCACTTCAGTAATGTCTCACAGATCAGGTGAAACTGAAGATTCTACAATTGCTGATTTAGCAGTAGCAATGAACTGCGGACAGATCAAAACCGGTTCGGCTTCAAGATCAGACAGAATGGCAAAATATAACCAGCTATTAAGAATCGAAGAAGCCCTTGGTGAAACTGCAATTTTCCCAGGATTAGAAGCATTTAAAATAAAAAGATAATCGAATTTATAAATAACGGCAAGCGATATTTTTTGTTTGCCGTATTTTATGGAAAGTGGTATATTTAAAAAAAATAAATAAATAATGTCAGACAACAAAGTAATATTGAATTACGACGGTAATTCATATGAATATCCAATCGTGGATAGTACTATCGGAGACAGAGGGATTGATATTTCGAAATTAAGAGACCAGACAGGTTTGATCACTCTGGATTTAGGTTACAAAAATACAGGAGCTACTATTAGCGACATCACTTACTTAGACGGAGATAAAGGAGAATTATTCTACAGAGGTTATCCAATCGAGCAGATTGCTGAAAAATCTAACTTCACGGAAGTAATGTATCTTTTATTACATGGAGAATTACCTACTCAGGATCAGTTTACTTCATTCGACAACAATATTAAAAAATATAACTTCATCGCAGACGAAATGAAAAAAATCATTGATGTTTTTCCTCGTTCTGCCCACCCTATGGGAGTGTTATCTTCCTTAACTTCTGCTTTAACAGCTTTCAACCCGAAGGCAGTTAACGTAAACTCTAAAGAAGAAATGGATCACGCGGCTGAGCTTATGATCGCTAAGTTCTCTCACCTTTGTGCATGGACTTACAGAAAAACTCAGGGATTACCATTAAACCACGGAGATAACAACCTGAACTATGTGGAGAACTTCTACAAAATGGCATTCAGATTACCAAACGCTGATTTCGAAATCGATCCGGTAGTTGTAAATGCTTTAGATAAATTATTAATCCTTCACGCAGACCACGAACAAAACTGTTCTACTTCTACAGTAAGAATGGTAGGTTCTGCCCACACAGGTCTTTTCGCTTCTATCTCTGCCGGAGTATCTGCACTTTGGGGACCACTTCACGGTGGTGCTAACCAGGCTGTAATCGAAATGCTTGAACTGATCGAGAAAGATGGCGGTGACGTATCTAAATATGTTGCTAAAGCTAAAGATAAGAATGATAACTTCCGTCTGATGGGATTCGGACACAGAGTGTACAAAAACTTCGACCCAAGAGCGAAAATTATCAAGAAAGCTGCTGATGATATCCTTACCGCACTTGGTATTCAGGATAAAGCTCTTGACATTGCAATGCAGTTAGAAAGAGTAGCACTTGAAGATGAGTACTTCATTGAAAGAAAACTATATCCAAACGTTGACTTCTATTCAGGAATCATCTACAGAGCGTTAGGAATTCCTACAGAAATGTTTACCGTAATGTTTGCATTAGGAAGACTTCCGGGATGGATTTCCCAGTGGAAAGAGATGAGACTGAAAGGAGACCCAATCGGAAGACCAAGACAGGTTTACCAAGGTGCCCAGCAGAGAAATTACATCGACATCGCAAGCAGATAATATTTGCTTATACCATAAAAGAATCCCAAAGCCTCCTTTGGGATTCTTTATATTTAGATGAGAAAATTCTGCAGGAGCTTTAGCCCATTCATTCAGGAAATAGCCGGCTTATAAACTTTAGCCTGACAATAAACCGGAATATTTTTTATGGTGTTGATTTTTAATCTAATAAATTATTAAATTTACTACTGTAAAAAATTAATACCCAATGACTTTCGGACAACAGATATTATTTTTCTTCAGTGCGGTAGGAGCGTTTAACGGACTTCTGCTGGGAATCTATCTGCTGTTCGTGAAAAAAATGAAATATCTGCCGGATTTTTTCCTTGGACTTCTTTTACTGATGCTAAGCACAAGGGTGGGAATTTCTGTCTGCATTTATTTTTATCCGGATTTACCAAGAATTATCCCGCATTTAGGGCTCTCTGCCTTATTTTTTACCGGACCGGCTTTATATTACTACGTACAATCTTCTTTTCAGCAAGATCAGTTTGACTGGAAAAACTGTCAGAAATGGTTTGGAATATTAACCCTTATTTTAGGAGGGGTTGGATTGCTATATTTGGTGTTTCCTATTACATGGGATCACTACTTTGGTACTTTTATCTATACCGTTTGGTCCGTATTTGTGTTTCTTGCGGTCTATCAGTATTATATTTTCATTAAACAGAATCATAAAAGTCCAAATAAATTTGTTCTTCCGGTTTTAGTTAGTAATGCGATTATCTTTTTGACGTATCAGCTGATTTCAACAGGGTGGGTACAGATTTACTGTGCAGGAGGAAGTCTGGTATTTTCATTTGTGCTGTATGCCAATTTTTTGATTTTATTCAATAAAAAATATCAGCAGCTTCCGGTAAAAGAAACCGAAAAATATTCCAATAAAAAGATTTCCGGAGAGATGGCAGACAACTTTGTATCAAGATTGGAGAGGTTAATGGATACAGAAGAGCTCTATAAAAATCCGAATTTAAAACTAAACGATCTCGCTTCAAGAATGAATATATCGGCTCATCAGCTTTCCCAACTGCTGAATGATAACCTGGGCAAAAGTTTTGCTACCTGCATCAATGAATACCGGATCAATGAAGCCTGTGAGAAGATAGAAAATGGTTCCTATCTGAAAATTGAAGAAATAGGGTATGAAGTAGGTTTTAATTCTAAGTCAACTTTCTTTTCAACATTCAAGAAAATTAAAAATACAACACCACTTTTGTATAAACAGGCTCAAACGCTTACCGATCCTAGGTTTCAAAGTTCCAATTTATAATTCAGTACTGCGGAATTTTAATTTTAAAACCGCTTTTTTACACCAGGCCGATACTTTTGATCTCATAAAATGTAAAATTTATGATCATCAAATTATGGCTTTTGCTGTTTCTGCTGTTTTTATCATTTTTTGTAAAAGCACAGGAATCTGTCAAAACAAAAGTTCAGGATTCTCTGGCTGAAGCGAAATCGTCCACAACAAATATCTCAGAAGTTGTTATCCAGCCTGTTCCACGAAAAGTGAAACTGAATGACGGCAATCTGGTATTATCTGTTGCCGGAAACAAAGACTTTAAAACTTCCACTCATCTTCTCGATGTCCTGAGGAAAACTCCTGGTGTAACCGTTGATCAGGAGGACGGAATTTTTATTGGGGGAAGGATTACACCTGCTGTTTTTATTGATGGAAAGCCTGTAGCGATGAGCAATCAGGAATTACAGGCTTATTTGCGGTCCTTATCCCCTGAAATGGTAGAATCTATAGAAGTAAACACCAATCCGTCTTCGAAATATGATGCTGAGTTTAAGGGAATTATTGATATTAAGCTAAAAAAGAATATCCGTCTCGGGTGGAAAGGGAGCTATAATGGAAATATATACATCAATAAATTCAACTATCGGGAAAATGCACTCAATATATCATATAACACCGGAAAAGTAACCTACAGTGTTCAGGCAGGTTATAATGAAGGAATATCAACCTACCGTTATAATGCTTTACAGCGTTTGGCAAATACTAATATTATGCGTACTCATACGTATCAAGAAGATTTTGGGAAGGTTTACAACCTGCAGATGGGAGCTGATTTCAGGCTGAATGATAAAAACAGATTAGGACTCAGTCTGAGAGGTAATTTTAGAAACAATGACCGTGCCCGAAACGGATCACTTTTTACTACCGATAAAAGTGAAACCCAAACAGTATTGAATACAGTCAGTGAAAACCCCACTAATTATTTACAGGACAATTATGGAATAACCACCGATTATTCCTTTCAGAACAAAGGATTTAAACTGAGTTTTTTAGGGAATTATCTTTCAGTTAAAAATAAACAGAATGATGATTTTATCAACAGAGACCAGGGTACAGCGGATATCCTGTCATATTGGAGGTCTGATCTCGTTAATAAAATTACTATTTATACTGCACAAATAGATGCCTCCCAGAAAATAAACAATATAGACATCGAAGCAGGTTTTAAATACAGCAATTCTGATACCGATAATCATATCAGGTATGATACATTGTCTGTGGGAAATCAATTTGTTTTTGATCCTGCGAGAAGTAATATTTTCTCTTATAAAGAAAAAATATGGGCTGGATATCTTGCGTACAGGCAAAAAATTGGGAACGTTCAAATCAATGCAGGATTAAGATTTGAAAATACAAACAGTATTTCCAATGCAGTTACCGTGGATTCTGTGATTGCAAGAAACTATCTAAAATGGTTGCCGTCATTAAGTGTAAGTTACACGTTGAATACCTCCAGTGAACTTTCTCTTTCTTACAGCAGAAGAATAACGAGACCTGCTTTCTCACAGCTTAATCCGTTCAGGTTTTATTTCAGTCCGTTAAATTACTGGATTGGGAACCCTTATTTACTGCCTTCCTTTACCAGCCAGATTAAAGCAACCTATCGCTATAAAAACTGGGTGGCAAGCTTTACAATTGGTAAAGAAAAAGACGTTATGACCCGTTATCCCTTATACAACCCTGAAACAAATGTATTAGAATATCTGGGAACAAATCTTCCTTACCGGAACTTTGCTGTTTTGGAAGCCAGTTTTCCAATCAGCATTACAAAATGGTGGAATATCACCACCCAGGTTGCAGGATATTATAATTATGAATTCAGACCTTATCTGGATGACGTTTTTGCATTGAATATCTATAATTATGAAGTGAGGCTGAACCAGGTATTTTCACTTCCAAAAGGATTTATAGTGAATGTATTTGGCAGTTATGAATCCAAAACAGGTAACAGTCTTTACATCATTAAACCAAGATATACCATAGATGTATCAGTTCAAAAATCATGGTTTGATAATAAACTGAACACGAAGATTGGTTTTAATAATCTCTTTGATTCCTATGAACAGCGGTTAGAATTCAGGCATAAACAGATTATGGATAACCGTTTTACCCACTGGTGGGATAGCAGCAGATTGGTATTCTCGTTCAGTTATACTCTAGGAAGTTCAAAATATCAGGTAAAAGAAACCCAGAAAACAGAAGAAGAAAACAGAACGAGATAAGAAAGCCTGCTTAAAAAGCAGGCTTTCATTTTTATTATGGACATTGGCATCTGTCGCATGTCCAGATAAAACAGTTTCCTGCATCATCCCATTCACAGCATCTTCTGCCAGTTGAGATTGGCGCTCCTCCCATTACGGATTTTTGTTGATCTCTTCCTAATTTTTGTGCGTTTTTCAGCACCGGATTGTTCTTGTTCATGACTTTGATTTTTGGTGTTAATAGTTACGTTTTATGGGTTATAATTTCGCGAAAATTATATCACTAATATAGGAAATTAAATAATATGATTATCTGTTTTTTTGTTCTTATGTAGATGGAAAATAGTAAGTTGTAGATGTTTTTGGGGCTATTCACTGGAGTTAGCCAAACAGACAAGGAAATTTTGTTGAAGAGTACTGATTTTAGAAATCAAATTTAATGCATAAAATAATCCAAAAGTTTTATAGGTAGAGACCTTTACTTATATTTGTAGTATTGCATAAATCTTTATGAGACTAAATATTAAAAACGAAACGGGTAGGCTGAAGTCAGTAGTTCTAGGCCAGCCTAATTCATTGGGGCCTGTTCCCACACTGGAGGAAAGTTATGACGCAAAGTCATATTACTCAATCGAACACAACATTTATCCTAAGGAAGAGGATATTATTAATGAAATGAACGCTTTTGAAGCAGTTTTAAAAAAGTATGACGTTGAAGTGCTGCGCCCAAGTATCATCAAAGATTACAATCAGGTTTTTTCAAGAGATGTAGCCTTTGTGATCGATGATAAGATGATCATTTCCAATGTAATTGCTGACAGAGCAGACGAGCAGGAAGCATACAAAAGCGTTTTTGAAAAAGTAGCATGGAGAAAAATTATCAATCTTCCGGAAACAGCACATATTGAAGGAGGTGATGTAATCGTATGGAATGATTTTCTTTTTATCGGAACCTGCTTCAGTGAAGATTACAGAAACTATAAGACTGCAAGAACGAACGAATATGCCATAGAAATCTTAAAAGAATATTTTCCGAAGAAAAGAATCATTGACCTGGAACTGAAGAAAAACGATAAAGTTCCGTTTGAAGGTATTCTGCATCTGGATTGTACATTTAATCCCGTTGGAGAAGACAAATGTATCATTTATAAAAAAGGATTCGTGGATGAAAGCGACTACCGTTTAATCATTGATATTTTCGGAGAAGAAAACTGTTTCCATATCAATGATGAAGAAATGTTTGAAATGTTTCCGAATATTTTTTCCATTGCTCCTGATGTAGTAGTTTCAGACAAAGCATTTACCAGGATGAATGACCATTTGAGAAACGAGTGGGGAATGACAGTTGAAGAAATTCCTTACAGAGAAATCTCTAAAATGGGCGGTTTGTTGCGATGTTCTACAATGCCGCTTGTGAGAGAATAGCGGAGTGGGAGAGTTTTAGGGTTTGAGAGTGAAGGCGTCTTTAGGGTCTGAGAGTTAGAGTGTTGGTGTGTTTGAATGTTTTTTTAATTTTAAATAAATAGTAGTGTATGTCAACGATTAAAATTCATCAGGACTTAAAGGTTTTTCAAAAATCATTTGAAACAGCACAGTTGATTTATGAACTCTCAAAATCTTTTCCAAAAGAAGAACTTTATTCACTTACAGACCAGATAAGGAGATCATCAAGATCTGTAACGGCAAATATTAGTGAGGCTTGGGGAAAAAGAAAATATGAAAAATCCTTCATAGCTAAGCTTACAGATTCGGAGGGAGAAGCAAGAGAAACCCAAACATGGCTTCAGTTTGCTTTTGCCTGCAATTATATGAATGAAGAGCAATATGAAAATTTGCCCAAACAATATAACCAAATAATAGGGATGCTAGTTAATATGATGAGTCAGTCGGAAAAGTGGTGCTCATTCTCTCCGGTTAATAAAGAAGAGGATAATTTGTAAATCGTTGTTCAAACTCTCAAACTCTCATATACTAACACCCTCAAACTTATAAAAAATGCAGACAACAGATACAGTATTAATGATAGAGCCGATTGCATTCGGTTACAACGCTGAAACAGCAGAAAACAATTATTTTCAGGTAGAACAGACGGGATCTGATATCCAGTCAAAAGCTTTGGCTGAGTTCAATACCTTTGTGGGAAAGCTGAGAGAAAAAGGAATCAATGTAATTACCATAAAAGATACATTGGATCCTCACACCCCGGATTCTATTTTCCCGAATAACTGGGTAAGTTTCCATAAAGACGGGAAAGTGGTTTTATACCCAATGTTCGCATCCAACAGACGAGTGGAAAGAAGAGAAGATATTATTGAAAGCATCCAGGATCAGGGATTCGAAGTTGCTGAAATTGATGACTGGTCATTTTCAGAAACCCAGGGACATTTTCTGGAAGGAACGGGAAGTATGATTTTCGATCACGATAATAAGATTGCTTACGGTTCTGTTTCTTTGAGACTGGATGAAAAACTGTTCAGAGAATTCTGTACAAAATTCGGATTCACTCCGGTTGTTTTCCATTCATTCCAGACGGTAGGGACAGAAAGGCTTCCTATCTATCACACCAATGTCATGATGTGTGTGGCAGATCAATTCGTAGTAATCTGCCTTGACTGTATTGATGATGAGCTGGAAAGAGAAAAAGTAATAGAAACCATTAAAGGCTCAGGAAAAGAAATCATTGAAATTTCAGAAGAACAAATGCAGCAGTTTGCAGGAAATATGCTTCAGGTTCAGAATAAAGACGGTGAGAAATTCCTGGTGATGAGCCAGACCGCTTATCAGTCTCTAACTTCAGAACAGGTTGCAGCGATTGAAAAATACTGCGAAATCATTTATTCAGACCTGAATACCATTGAAGTAAATGGAGGCGGAAGTGCAAGATGTATGCTTGCTGAAGTTTTTCTTCCAAAAAAATAATATATTTACGAAAAAATTAATTGAACCCATTATCAAGTAAAGGTTTACATATTCTTCTGACTTTGGAAACGGAGTCAGAAGATTTGTTATTAGACAGCAAAGGTTTTCTGGCGTTTGCAGAAGAAATTCTGAAAACCAAAGAGGTAGAGATTGTTGGAGTTACCAATCATATTTTTGAAAACGATAGTTTTACTTCCGCAGTGATCCTGAAAGAGTCTCACCTTTGTATCCACACGTGGCCGGAATTTAAACAGCTTACTTTTGATGTTTTCCTTTGTAATTATACCCAGGATAACACCGAGAAAGTAGAGAAGATTGCAGATGAAGTGGTTCAGTATTTTAAAGCTAATACCATTCAGAAACACAAAATTTACAGATAAAAATGCACTATGTCTGCCCAGCATGCGAATCCGAAAATACATTAGATCTTACTTTTCCTATTGAGGAATATGTTTGTAAAACCTGCTCTCATCTTATTGATGTAGCCGGAAATAAGAATATCAAACATTTGAAGGTGCCGACCGAAAACGTTGTGTTGGATGTCGGACAGAAAGGAAAAATTGAAGGTGTAGAATATACCGTTGTTTCTATTATTGTCAAAAAATACGGAACAGGCATTTTCTGGCGGGAATATTCTTTAAAAGACAGCAAAGGAAATGATGCTTTCCTGAGTGAAAGCGATGGCCATTGGGTTTTTATAACCTCAATGCACCCTGATGATTTTAAAGGTAAAAATTCGAAATTACCAACCTATCTTGGACGAACCTATCGCTGGTATGAAAATACACCATGCAGTATAGATGCGGCAGCAGGATTTTTTGATGAACATTTGGATTTCAGTATTGCTACTTATAAAGAATATGTCAACGGAACCCGTATGATCTCTCAGGAGAAGACCAGTAAAAAAAGCCAGTATTTCTATGGAGTTCACATTTCAAGATATGAGGTTAAAAAAGCATTTAAAATACAAAACCTTCCGTATTATACAGGAATAGGGATCGTTCAGCCGTATTATTTCGATATCAGGCAGGCTGTGAACATCTTTTGTGTGGCTGCATTAATGATTTGTCTGCTTCAGCTGTATGTCTATACCTCAAGAACCAATGAAACTGTTTTTGCGGAAACCATCAATTTTGCTGATGTAAAAGATAAAGAGCTGGTGAGTAAAAGTTTCACGCTTTCCGGAGGCTCAGCCCCATTAAAGGTGAGTGCATTTTCAGGTGTTGATAATTCGTGGGCGAATGTTCAGCTAAGTCTTGTGAATGAAAATACCAACGAAGTTGTCTATACTTCAAAAGATATCGAACAATACCATGGCTATGAAGATGGGGAAAGCTGGTCAGAAGGAAGTCAGTCTGAAGATTTTAATCTTTGCGGGGTAAGTTCCGGTCAGTATCACTTCCTTATTTCCGCCGAAAAAGAAGGCGGAATACTTTCATTTTCCGGTCTTACATCTCCTGATTCAAGAGTGATGATATCAAGGGATAAATCAGGAACTATAGAGGTTACAGACATATTCAAGGTTCAGACGCAAACTTTTGCAGATGAAAAAATGCTGGAAAAAGATACTTCACAGGTAATCAGACTTGCTAAAACGTCTTTCGGAACTCAAAAGCTGGATTCCCTGATTAATGCTGAAGCACCTAAACTTACTACAGATCCCATTTCAAGCAATACCTATGTAGAGCTCAAGGCAACCTGGCTTCCTGTTTCATTCTGGAACTTCGGATTTATTTTATTCATAATGATTGCACTCTTTGTCGCGATGTGGATAGGAAGACATTTCTTTAATGTGAATAAATGGAAGAATAGTTCAAACACCCCATACGCCACATCATGATAACTAATATTTTACATTACATAAGACAAAACTGGATACTCTGTTTAATCGGAGGATTTTTCCTGACCTGGTTCGTATACCTTACCTATCAGGGAAATCAGGTCTGCGACTGTGCCAAAACGGAAACATACCGCGACGGAACTACCAGAAGCCATTCCAGAGTAGGATTCTACAGATACTATCACAAATAAAAATATAAAACTATGGACAACATCAATTTCTTACCCATATTAAACTCGGTTCTTTACTCATTCTTGGGAATCGCAATTCTTCTCGTGTGCTATTTCGTTATTGAAAAGCTTACACCGGAGAAAACATGGCATGAGATCGCTCAGAACAAAAATATAGCATTGGCTATTGTTTTCGGGGCATTTATCATCGGAATTTCAATGATTATAAGCGCGGCAATTCATGGATAAGAAGAGGATTCCTCTTGAGCTGCTTTTATTGTTTTCAGTATTCGTCATTGCTACATGTGGATTGATTTATGAGCTGGTGGCCGGAGCCCTGGCGAGCTATCTTTTAGGAGACTCTGTAAAGCAGTTTTCTTTCATTATCGGGGTATATCTCTTTTCAATGGGAGTAGGTTCCTATTTTGCGAAATTCATCAAAGGGAATCTTATTGATAAATTCATCGAGATCGAAATCCTTGTAGGAATCGTAGGGGGAATCAGCTCTGTAGTGCTGTTTATTTTGTTTAATACACTCGCACACTTTGAAAGTGTTCTCTATCTTTTTGTCTTTTTCACAGGCTGCCTCGTCGGAGTGGAAATACCGCTTCTGATGAACATTCTGAAAGACAGAGTACAGTTTAAAGACTTAGTCTCAAATGTCTTTGCATTCGATTATATCGGGGCTTTACTGGCTTCGATTCTCTTTCCGTTGGTTTTGATTCCAAAGCTGGGAATTGTAAAAACGCCTTTATTTTTTGGGTTAATTAATATCTCTATTGCGATATTTCTATGCTATTACCTGACAAAAGAATTATCAAAGCCTTTATCACTAAAAGTAAAATCTATAGCAGCATTTGCATTTCTGTTAGGACTTTTCTTATTCTCAGATACGATTTTATCGTACTCTGAAGAAAAACTATACGGTGAAAATGTAGTCTATACCAAAAGCTCACCCTATCAAAGAATCGTTTTAACGAGAAATACTCATGAGTTTCGTTTATATCTGAATAACAATTTACAGTTTTCATCCACCGATGAATACCGCTATCACGAAGCATTGGTACATCCTGCGATGTCTATGGCAAAAAATATTGATAACATTCTGATTCTCGGAGGTGGTGATGGTTTTGCCGCCAGAGAAGTCTTGAAATACAAAGATGTTAAAAAAGTAACATTGGTAGATCTTGATGGAGAAATGACCCGGTTTTTCAAGACCAACGAAACCATGCGCAGGTTGAATCAAAGCTCTTTTTCCAATCCGAAAGTAGAAGTCATCAATAAAGACGCCTACATTTGGGTAAAAGACAGCAAAAAGAAGTTTGATGTCATCATCATAGACTTTCCGGATCCGTCCAATTACAGCTTAGGAAAATTATATTCTCTGCAGTTTTATAAAGAACTGGAGAAGCTGACAACGCTTGATACCAAAATTGTGGTTCAGACAACCTCTCCGTATTTCGCCCCGAAATCTTTCTGGTGCATCGAAAAAACGATCAATCAGATTTTTCCTTTTACGGCAGCCTATCACACCTATGTTCCGTCTTTTGGAGAATGGGGCTTTTCTATGGCTTCATTTGAACCTGTCAACAACAGAATCTACAGAAAGCTATCTGGCTTAAAATATTATGATTACAACTTTTCACAAATGTCTTATTTTAATAAGGATATGAAAGTGAAAGACGTAGAAGTTAACCGTCTGGATAACCAGATATTAGTCCGTTATTTCGATGAAGAGTGGGGGAAAGTACAGTAGAAAGGATTTTCTTAAAACTATATTTTTAGGTAGCCTTATGCTTCCCTTTTTGCAGTATTGCGGAAAGAAAGTAAAATCATTGCTGCTGAAGATCACCGGAACAAACCATGTTCTCGGCCATAAGCTATGGGCAAAAGATTTTCCACAGTTCTCAGAAGTTATCCACACAAAATATCTTATCGTGGGTGGTGGAATTTCCGGACTTTCTGCATGCCGGTTTTTCAGCCAGCATCATGAGCAGGATTATCTTCTCCTTGAAATGGAAAACCACTTGGGAGGAAACTCTTCCAATGGGCAGAATTCATTTTCAAAATTCCCTTTAGGAGCTCATTATTTACCTTTACCTAATAAGGAAAACGTAGAAATAATAGATTTCCTTAAAGAGTGTAAAATCTGCCTGGGAACCGAAGAAAATGGAGAACCTGTTCTTGATGAATACCAAATGACTTTTCCACAGCAGGAAAGACTGTTTTATAAAAATTCCTGGCAAAACGATATTGTGCCTCAAAGAGGTATTTCGGCGGAGACTCAGCAAGAGTTTAACCGCTTTTTTAAGTTGATGGATGAGCTTCGTGTAAAGAAAGATCCGCAGGGAAAATATTGGTTTGCCATTCCGGTGCATGATTCAAGCAGGGAAGATGAGGTTGTAAAGCTTGAAAAAATCATTTTTAAAGACTGGCTCAGGGAAAATAACTATCATTCCGAAGAACTTTTCTGGCTGCTGGATTATTCCTGTAGAGACGATTTCGGATTGGGAATAGACTATGTTTCCGCATGGGCAGGAATTCATTATTTTGCCGGAAGAAAAAACAACTGGAGCACAAAATATAAAGATCAGGTTTTCACATGGCCGGAAGGAAATGCAAGACTGGCAAAACATTTATCAAAATATACAGAAGGAAAACAGATCTCAGGAAATCTGGTTTTTGATGTAAAAATCAATGAGAAGGTTGAGGTATTGAGTTTTGATAATACCCAAAAGAAAACCAAAAAGATCATTGCTGATAAAGTGCTGTTTGCAACCCCACAGTTTGTGAATGAAAGAATTTTTAATCAAAAAAGAGCATCATCATTTCATTATGTACCCTGGCTTTTAACAACGATTACGCTGAAAAATGAATTTGGAGGAGATGAAGAACTCGCCTGGGATAATATGATCTATGGATCTTCCGGATTGGGATATATCTTTGACCAGCATCAGAATCTGAACCAGATTATCGGTGAGAAAGTGATTACCCACTACAAGAGTTTTTCAACAGCAGACTGCAGAAAAGCAAGGAAAAAGCTTTACGCAATGAAAGAAGCCGAACTTAAAACTTTAGTTTTGGATGATCTTAAGAAAGCCCACCCTTTAATAGAAGATTTTATTCTGGAAATGCAGTTTCACAAAATAGGGCACGCCATGATTGCTCCGGTTCCCAATCAGATCTTTGGAGAGGAAACAGGAACAGCGAAAAAGCCTGTAGAAGGTAAAGTTTTCTTTGCCCATTCTGATCTTTCAGGAATATCTATTTTTGAAGAAGCTTTTTATCAGGGAATCCGGACTGCAGGACAAATGATACAATAATATAATGAAACAGCCGTGGATACATAATGCAAAAACAGACTGGTGGTTTATTTTATCACCACCTTTCCTTGTATTGCTTGTTATTTTCCTTTTTCAGAAACAAATCCAGGCGCTGGAAAATCATTATTCCTTTTACACTTGGCTTTTCCTGATTGTTTTTGTGGATGTAGCCCATGTTTATTCTACCTTGTTTAAAACCTATTTTGTAAAAGGAGAAATACAAAAAAATAAACTGCTGTATCTCGGAATTCCTGCGATAAGCTGGGTTTTGGGAATCATTCTGTTTCAATTCGGAAGTCTGACATTCTGGTCGGTACTGGCTTTGGTTGCCGTTTTCCATTTTATACGCCAGCAATACGGTTTTATGAGGATTTATGCGCGCTTTGAACCCAATAACTGGAGTAAAAAAATAGATGAGGTTGCCGTTTATTCTGCAACAATTTATCCCATGTTATACTGGTTTAAAACACCTCGTGCCTTTACCTGGTTCGTTAACAATGAATTTGACTGGCTTCAAAATCTTCCGGATTACGTTCCTTTAATTACCATAATCTATTTTACAATTCTGATCATTTGGATTATTAAAACTGTTTTTGAAACTTTTAAAACAAAAAGAATTAATATTCCTAAAACAGCACTGATCACCGGAACTTTCCTTTCATGGTATTTTGGGATTATATATTTCAACAATGATCTTCTTTTTACTTTTCTGAATGTAGTTTCCCATGGAATTCCTTATATCGCTTTGATTTATATCCGGGAAATACAGCAAAAGGAAAATAGTAAGTTGAATGGAATGCAGGTTTTTAAATCTTTTTCCGGAATATTTCTATTTATCGGTGTCATTTTATTGTTCGCCTTTCTGGAAGAATTTTTATGGGAAACTCTGGTGTGGAATGAGCATTTTTCCCTGAATGTAATGATCTCAGAAAATCTGTTTCAGTTTCTGGTTCCTTTATTGGTTGTTCCGCAGCTTACTCATTATCTTCTGGACGGCTTTATTTGGAGAAAACCAAAAAAAGTTAGTTAACTTTGCCATAATCTTTAAAATCTAAAAATGAGACAATATTTTCTGTCACTGGCAATTTTTCTCGGAATGATTGTAGGGGCTCAACAGAAAACTTTCTGTAATCCCATTAATATTGATTATGGTTATACGCCTTTCGAAGTTTTTTCAAAACAGGGAAAACACCGTGCTACGGCAGATCCGGTGATTGTTAATTTTAAGAATAAACTGTTTCTTTTTTCTACCAATCAGGAAGGATACTGGTACAGTGATGATATGCTGGACTGGAAGTTTGTGAAAAGAAAATTTTTAAAAGATAATAAATATACTCATGATCTTAATGCTCCGGCTGTCTGGGCAATGAAAGATACATTGTACGTCTATGGCTCTACCTGGGAACAGGATTTTCCGATCTGGAAAAGTACAAACCCAACGAAAGACGACTGGAAAATTGCAGTAGATACTTTAAAAGTAGGAGCTTGGGATCCGGCATTCCATTATGATGAAGATAAAAATAAATTATATCTGTACTGGGGTTCCAGTAACGAATGGCCATTGCTGGGAACAGAGGTGAAAGTGAAAAACCTTCAGTCTGAAGGTTTCGTAAAGCCTATTATTAAATTAAAACCCGAAGACCACGGATGGGAACGTTTCGGGGAATACAATGATAATGTTTTTCTTCAGCCTTTTGTGGAAGGAGCTTGGATGACAAAACACAACGGAAAATATTATATGCAGTATGGCGCTCCGGCAACAGAATTCAGCGGGTATTCCGATGGAGTATATGTAAGCAAAAATCCTTTAGAAGGCTTCGAATACCAACAGCACAATCCATTTTCTTATAAACCGGGAGGTTTTGCCAGAGGAGCAGGCCACGGCGCTACATTTGAAGACAATTATAAAAACTGGTGGCATATTTCCACCATTTTTATCTCTACCAAAAATAATTTTGAAAGAAGACTCGGAATCTGGCCTGCTGGCTTTGATAAAGATGATGTGATGTATTGTAACACGGCTTATGGAGATTACCCAACCTATCTTCCGCAGTATGCGCAGGGGAAAGATTTTACAAAAGGTCTTTTTGCCGGATGGATGCTGTTGAATTATAATAAACCGGTTCAGGTTTCATCTACTTTGGGAGGTTATCAGCCGAACTATGCTGTAGATGAAGATATCAAAACATATTGGAGTGCCAAAACCGGAAATTCCGGAGAATGGTTCCAGACGGATTTAGGGGAAGTTTCTACCATCAATGCCATTCAGATCAATTATGCGGATCAGGATGCTGAGTTTATGGGAAAAACCCTGGGAAAAATGCATCAGTATAAAATCTACGGTTCTAATGATGGAAAGAAATGGAATGTGATTGTGGATAAAAGCAAAAACACGAAAGACGTTCCTCACGACTATGTTGAGCTTGAACAGCCGGCAAAAGCCCGTTTCCTTAAAATGGAAAATCTGAAAATGCCTACCGGAAAATTTGCATTAAGCGGTTTCAGAGTGTTTGGAAAAGGAGCAGGAAATAAGCCTGCAAAGGTGGAAGGTTTTGTGCCTTTAAGAGCTGATCCGAAAAAATATGGGGAGAGAAGAAGTATCTGGATGAAATGGCAGCAGAATCCTGATGCGGACGGCTATGTAATCTATTTCGGAAAGACTCCTGATAAATTGTACGGCAGCATTATGGTCTACGGAAAGAATGAGTATTTCTTTACAGGAGCAGACAGAACAGATGCCTACTATTTCCAGATTGAAGCTTTCAATGCGAATGGGGTTTCTGAAAGAACAGCCGTTGCAAAATCTGAATAGATTGAAATAAAATAAATAAATAACACGTTTTAAAATCGGAACGTGTTATTTTTTGACTGTTTTCTTAAGAAACGTTTCAATTTTATTGATGAGAAATTCATCATGAGGATGTTTATCCCAATCCAGATGCCCACCATTGAATTGATAATACTCATGGAGAATATGATTTTTATTCAATGCAGAATCTAATATTTTCTCTTGTGAAGACGGAATAACACGATCTGAATTTCCATAATAAGATAAAGTAGGAGGGGAGTTTTTATCTATCCATTTGACAGGGCTTGCGAAATCTATTCTGGATGTTCCCGGTTTCGGTATGCGAGGGTCTACAAGCCTTCTTTCAACAAAAGAATATTCCTGATAATTTCTAAAACAAGAGTCTGAAAGGTCGGCCGGACCAACAATATTAATCACGGCTTTTACTTTTTTATCCATATCAAACTGGTAGGCATATAACATAGACAAATGTCCGCCGGCGCTGTTTCCTAATAAAATCAGGCTTGGGTTGTAACCCAGTTTCTTTTTTAGCATTGCAGTCACTTTTTTAATATCATCCGTTTGATTCGGAAGTCCAAATTGAGTTGCCGAAGCCAGTCTGTAGTTCATATTAACAAAAATATGATCATGAAATTTCTGCATCATAGAAAGGGTGAAGAAAGTGAGTTGTGACTTATTTCCACCACGCCAGCCTCCACCATGAATTATGATAAAAACATCCTTTTTCTCAGCTGATTCTGTGTTGGAGATATAGAGATCCATTACCTGTTCAGGGCTGTTTCCATAATGAATATTTTCTTCTTTATCAAATTTGATATCTTTGCCCAGCTTTATCTTTTTTTCTGTACAGCTTATCCACAGAAAGAGCAGGCTGAGGAAAATCAAAATAATTTTTACATCTTTTTTCATAGTGATTAAATATAAAAAATCCGCTGAAAAGAATCAGCGGATACCGTAAGAATAATTAAATATGAAGAAAGATAATCTTTATTTTGTTCTGCTTTTGATAGCATCTGATGCTCCTTCGATGTCTCTTACCTTTTTCACTTTCTGGTTTCCGAAATTATAGGTAAGACTTACCGTTAGGCTTCTGTTATAACGGTTTTGGTGGATATAGTTGTAATTTCCGTTTTCCTGGAAGTCTTCAATTTTAACGATGTTGGTATTCAGAACATCATTTACATTCACTGCAAAAGTCCAGTCGTTCCACATTTTCTTAAGGCTGAGATCTAAGCTCATTAAGCCTTTTAACAACCCAAGCTCGATCTGCTGCTTATCTACAAAGAAGTAATTAACTCCAAAGAACCAGGTTTTCTTTTTATCAAGACGGATGGTATTATTGGTTTGAATCAAAAGGCTGGTAGAATTTGTTTTATTCGTGTAGACAATATCCTTACCCTCCTGGTTTCTGAATCGGTCTCCCGTGGTAGGATCCATATCAAGACTTCCATTGTTGATGTTATGCTGAACTCCGATATTGAAATTGGTTGTCCAATATTGTTTGAAAAACGACTTCTGGATACCTACCATGGCAGACATTTCCTGTTTATTCCCAAAATTCGTTCTGATGTATCTAAGAACAGGATTTTCTCCTACTTTACCATCAGGTGATACCGGATAACCCTGCAGTGGAACCTGGGTAATAGCGTCCTGAATATAAGAATGATTTAAAATCAGGAAATATGAATTTTTAAACATATAGGTAAGTTCCTGGTTGTAAGTGGATGATGCCTTTACAAATGGGTTGTTTTGTGTGTAATTATCATCGGTAAGAATATTTCTTACAGGATTAAGCTCCCAGAAACTAGGCCTTCTCATTCTGCTTGAAAAGGAATACGAAATATTGTTTTTATCATTTATTGCGTAGTTGAAGCTCAGATATGGAAGGAGATTGTTATAATTTCTTTCAATTCTTTTAAGAGCTTCTGTAGGAGCATTGTCAGAGGTTCCCAAACTGTTTGTAATCTCGTATCTCGCTCCTATTTTTCCGGAAAGCTTATCGGAAATCTTTTTTTCAACAGTCAAATAAGCACCATAGATGTTTTCATCATAGATAAAGTGATTCGGTCTTGGATCCGGATCTTTTGCAGGATCAAAGAAATAGGTAATGTTTTTAGAATCGTTGTCTGTTTTGGTTTTGTTATAATTTCCTCCTATTGAAATGGTCAGATCATTTTTAAATTTCTGATTGTAATCTACCATTCCGGAGAAGTTATTGATGATTTGCGGAAGATCCTGGAATACCTGTGTTGTCATTTTTCCCAGTCCCATATTCACATCAGATGTATGGGTTCTGTTGTCTGTAAGCTGGAATCGTTTATAATTAAGATAAGCCGCATTTACATTAAGTTTGCTTCCCAGGGAATCGGTCTTCAGCTCATAATTTAAGTTCAGTGAATTGTTGTAAGATCTGGAGTCTTCTTTATTTTTAGACCATGTATATTTTGTTCCGTCTTCTGTTTTAATGGTATTAAAAAGGTTGACCGTAGAATTATAACTTTTATTGGCCCATGTATTCCAGGATAAGGCAAGATTACTTTTGTCAGTCAGCTGATAATCAATATTCAGATAACCTCCGATGTTTTTGTTCGGATCATCAATATCTCCGGTAGATTCGTTGGAGGTTGTTGCAGTTCCGTTTCTTAAGGTATAGGTTTGTGCCTCGATATTTTCACCACCGCTGAGACTGGCGCTGATTCCTAATTTATCTTTTCTGTAGTTGGCTGAGAAACTGGCCTGGCTTCCGTTGTATTTATTGGTGGTGTTAGACATTCTCATATTTCCGTTGAGACCATCACTCATTTTTTTCTTTAAAACGATATTGATGATCCCATCCGAAGATTCAACCTGGAATTCACTTCCCGGAACGGTAATCACTTCAATTTTCTGGATGTTTTCTGCCGGAGTATTTTTCAGGAACTGAACCAGAGATTCAGAATCCATATTGCTTTTTCTGCCGTTAATATAGATCAGGGCATTATTTTTTCCTGCGATTTTCAAAGTTTTATCATCGGTGGAAGATAATAAAGGCGTTTGCTTAAGGAGGTCAAAAGTGGTATTTCCTTTAGCGACAGGAGAAGCTGCTACATCATATACAAAACGGTCGCTTTGTTTTTTGAAAACCTGTTTCGTAATGGTAACTCCTTCTATGTTTTTTGTTTTCACCGTATCAGATTTCTTTTCCTGCGCAAATACACAGGTACCGAATACGATGGCCATTGACAAAATTATACGTTTCATGCTGTTTTTATTTAAGAGTGGTTGAGTGAAATAAGTTTTTATAAATTAGGTTCTTGATTTTACAGCATCATTCGCTGATTTCATTTCCCTTGCTTTTTTCAGTTTCTGATTTCCAAAATTGTAAGTAACTCCGATGCTCATTAGCCTTGGATAGTTGAAGTTGGTTATATTGTTATATTTTCCATTGGGCTGTACTCCTTTAACGCTGTAAAAGCTTTGATTAAACAAGTCAGTTACTTCCGCTACGATAGTCCAGTCACCTGCAATTTTTTTCAGACTGAAGTCGAAGCTTTGTCTTGCTCCTATCATACCGCCTTCCATGGCCGTCTGGCTGGCAAAAAAGTAATTGACACCCAGGAACCAGTCTTTTTTAGAAGACAGCCTGATGATATTATTGAAAGTAGCAGACATGTTGTAGTTTTTAACATCAATGATATAAGGATCTACCACTTCAGTTTCCCCGGGAGCCGGCATAGAAGTAGGATCTTCCCATACTCCGCCTGTATAAGTCACATATCCCAGATTGACAGAATAGTTGGTTGTCCATATATCTTTGAACCAGGATTTGTTCATCCCAAGGGTTAAAGCAATCTCCCTGTTTTTGCCGTAATTGGTTCTGATATATCTTAAAAATCTGGTGGTTTCCATAATAGGATTTCCTTTGATATCCTTTATAATTTTCCCTTGAGAATCTTTTTTAAGAGCCGTTACTGTTCCCTGTAATGGTAACAGATCTGAAGCGGCAGCATCTTCTACCATATTAAAGCTAAGATTGGCATAGAATGCATTTTTGTATATATAGTTAAGCTCCTGATTATAATATTTGGAAGCCAGTATAAATGGGTTGTTCTGCGTGTAGTTGGTAGGTGTAAAATAGGTTCTTGAAGGATTCAGTTCCCAGAATCTTGGTCTTCTGATTCTGCTGGAGAAAGTGTAGCTTAAATTATGATTTGTATTGATGGCATAATTTAAATTCAGATAAGGCAGAAGATTATTGTAGTTTCTTTCAAATCCTGTTTTGTCAACTATATCGCCGGTACTTCTGGTCATTTCATATCGGGCACCTATTTTTCCGGAGATTTTTTCAGTCAGTTTTCTTTCGTAGTTCAGGTAAACTCCAAGAATATTTTCTTTATAAATGAAGTGATTGGTTTGGGTGGGATCTATTACAAATTCCCCGTTTTTCAGCTTATCCTGTCTGGTATCATTATCTGTATTGGTATGGTTATAGCTAATTCCCATCAGCCAGGTGGCTCCTTTAGCAGTCTTCTTCAGATAATCAATATTGGCTGCATAATTGTTGATAATTTGGGGTACCGACTGGTGCAGTGCTGAATACTTGTTAATCGTATCATTGGTTAAAGGAAAACTTTCGTTAAAACTTACTTTATCCCTGTTGAACCACAAATAAGATACATTTGAAGTAAGCTTGCTTCCCAAGGAATCTGTTTTCATTTCATAATTTAAATTGAAAGAATGATTTCTCGTTTGTGCATCTTCATTATTAACTGTTCTGTTATTTAAAACCCCATTTTGCCAGTTGGTAATATCCAGGACAGAATTGAAACTTTTATTATACCTCATGTTGTAAGAGAAACCAAGACTATGTTTTTTATTAATCTCATAATCAACGTTAAAGCCTCCGCCAAAATTTTTATTAGGATCATCATTAAACCCGAATGATTCATTTCTGAAAGTAGGATCTCCGTTAGAGAGCGTATATCTTTGTCTGTCTGTCCAGCTTCCTGTTCTGAAGTTTGAATTACCGGACCACTTTCCTTGTCTGAAGTTAAAAGATGCTCCTGCATTAGGGTTATTGTAATAAGCTTGCTCATTCTGCATTTTCAACGTTCCGTTGTAGCCGTTGTTCTTGCTTTTTTTCATGACAATATTGATAACACCTTCTTTGGATTCAACCTGGAATTCGCTTCCCGGAACGGTAATCACTTCAATTTTCTGGATATCCTCTGATGGAGTAGACTTCAGCATTTCAATCAATGCCTCAGAATCCATATTTGTTTTCTTATTGTTGATATAGATGACAGCATCATTTTTCCCCAAAATCTTCAGCGTTTTTCCATCGATGCTGGAAATCATCGGAGTTTGCTTTAAAAGGTTAAAGGTATTGGTTCCTTTAGCAATAGATGAAGAAGCAACATCGTAAACTAAACGGTCACCTTGTTTTTTGAAAACCTGCTTCCTGAGAGTCACTGCATCAATAGCATTTACTTTCAAACTGTCTTTTTTCTGCTGGGCAGTTATAAATCCACCGAAAAATAGTGCCGCAATAAGAATTTGAGTTTTCATGATTATTATTTTTAATTAATAGCTTGTATGGTTTGTTATTTAACATTACAAAGATATGTAATAAATTTAGTATCATGCAATACAAAGTACTTAAAAATATTTTATAATGATTATAATCAATTGATTATCAGTTAATAAAAATTTGTTTAAAATATGGATTACTTGATCTTTCTGTATAATAAGACAGTTGCAACAATAAAATTGTTACATCCAAACAAGAAATTTTATGAAAAAAATATTATTCTCTATCGAATCGGGCTAATTTTTTATCTACCCAAATGGTTGCGAACGGGAAGAATGCAGATAATAAAGCAAAGACAAAATCTTCATCGTCCCAGTGATAAATTTTTCTTGCAGGAAGACAAAGTAAGAGATAAAGGGTAAAAAATAATCCGTGGAGACTTCCAATGATGCTGATAAAGATTATAGAATATAGATTTTCATCATACCGGATCCAGATCATCGCAACACAATACAGTAAAAGACATGAAACAGCTTCTGCAAGACAAATCTGCTTAAACCATTTGATGATTTTTTCCTGAGAATATTTTGAGAAAAATTTTTCGATGAAGTCCATTTCTTTAAATTATGAGTTGAGAGTTCTAAAGTTAAATATCTTTTCCAACTTCCAAACTCTCATTACTGATTGCAAAATTACTTATAAAAACTGCTACCATCCAAATATTCAAAAACTTCAGGAGGCAACATGGGTCTTACATTTTTACCGTCCCTGATCATATTGCGGATTTCTGTAGCGGAAAGTTCTATGACCGGCGCCTTTATCAGAGAGATATTTTCATGCTGCAGATATTCGGAATCTTTCTTTTCTCCTTCATACACTCTCGGATAAACGATAATATGATGATTTTTGATCAAAGTATCGGAGTTTTTCCATTTGTGAAGGCTCTTCAGATTATCTTCTCCCATGATCAGGCTGAAAGAGTAATCCGGATACTTTTCATGAAGATAGGTTAGGGTATCAATAGTATAGCTCGGTTTTGGAAGAGAGAATTCCACATTGGAAGCTCTCATATTGGGATAATTCTTTACTGCCAGCTGTACCATGTCAAGCCTGTTATGGTCATTCAGTAAAGATTTCTTGTCTTTAAACGGATTTTGCGGACTCACTACAAACCAAAGCTCATCCATATCAGAATTTTCCAGGATATAATTAGCCAGAATGAGATGTCCGATATGAATAGGATTGAATGATCCGAAAAATAAACCGATTTTTTTCATTTTTTGTTAGATAATAGGTAGCAGATAATGGGTGGCAGTACTTCAGGGCTCACAGAATTCAATATTTGTTCTGATTACCTGCAGCCTGAATCCTGCAACCTTTTATTCCCTGAATTTCACATCCTTGATATTAAGATAATGCGTTACATTGCCTTTCCAGTGATTCTCTTCCAGTGTAAATGCAAGGTCGAAATTTTTGTTTTTAAAATCTTCAACAAACTGTCCAAGTTTAAATCCGACACATTCAATATTTCGTCCCGTAGACTCCTGTCTGATATAAAACTTCAGGTGATTGTTATCTTTTCCCATTGTTTTTACATATCCGGAAAGTTTCTGATCCGTTAATGTAAAAATAGGTTTCATATTATGAGGTCCGAATGGAGCCAGCTTTCTGTGAAAATTGATAAAATCTCTGTTGATCTCATCAATTTTAACTTCTGTGTCAATGGTAATGGAAGGCTCTTTCTGGTGGTCTTTGATTTTTTCGGAAACAATTCTTTCAAATTTTTCCTTGAAGGCTTCAAACTTATCTTTTTCCATTGAAAGACCGGCCGCCGCGTGATGTCCCCCGAATTTAAGGAAATATTCAGAACACATATCAAGAGCTTCATGTACATCAAAATCCGAAACGGACCTTGCAGAAGCTACCATTTCTCCGTTATTCCCATCGGTAAATACCAATGTAGGCTTATAATAGGTTTCAATAAGTCTTGAAGCCACAATACCAATCACTCCTTTATTCCATTCAGGATGATAAACAATAGTAGTATGCTTGGTTTCCTGCTGGGATTCTATAATCTGATTCAAGGCAGAAAGTGTGGAGTTCATATCCAGTTCACGCCTTTCATCGTTGAGGTCCATAATATCACTTACAATCTGATTGGCATGTTTCAGATTGTCTGAAACCATGAGTTCCACAGCTGCTTTACCGTGAGAAATTCTTCCGGCAGCATTAATTTTAGGAGCTATTTCAAAAACAATATTGGAAATTTCAAAATGAGAAAGTTTATCCTCAGGAATCAATAATCTTAAACCCAGGTTTCTGGTTTTTCTGAGTGTTTTTAGCCCCATCTTCGCCAAGACTCTGTTTTCTCCTGTCATGGAAACAATATCTGCCGCAATAGAAATAGCCAGAAGGTCTGTAAGTTCAAATAATTCCGCTTCCGGTAATTTATAGATTGTATTAAGCCCCTGGCAGAGTTTAAAACCTACACCACACCCTGAAAGCTCCTTGAAAGGATATCGGCAGTCACTTCTTTTCGGATCAAGTACTGCAGCTGCATTGGGAATCTCTTCACCCGGAAGGTGATGGTCGCAGATAATAAAATCTATATCCAGGCTGCTGGCATAATTAATCATATCAAGTGCTTTGATTCCGCAGTCCAGAGCAATGATTAGTGAGAAGCCATTTTCTTTGGCGAAATCAATTCCTTCTGTGGAAATTCCATAGCCTTCAGAATTTCTGTCCGGAATATAGTAGTCCAGATATTTTTTTTCAACAATTTTGCTGAGATAAAGATACATCAGGGCAACTGCTGTGGTTCCGTCCACATCATAGTCACCATATACCAATATTTTTTCACCATTCTCAATTGCAGTTGCAATACGCTCTACAGCTTTCTGCATATCTGCCATTAAAAACGGATTGTGTATATCATTAAGGTTCGGTTTGAAGAATTCTCTGGCCTTTTGATAATTGTCAATTCCCCTTAGAACGAGGACTTTAGATTCAAAAGTACCAAAACCAAGTGACGAACTTAGTCTGTCCACAACTTCCTCATCGGGTTCAGGCTTGTAAATCCATTTTTGACTCATTTCACAAAAATAAGGAAAAAAAATAGCATTCTGAAAAGAACCGGAATGAAGTTTTGACTTTATACTTGTTAAAAAAAGGCTATCTTCGTGCTCCAAAATTTAAATAACTATGAAAAAAATTACTCTATGCCTTTTCTTAATGGGAACTGTGTATTCGGTCAATGCACAGAAAATTAATCTAGGAAAAGCTGCCGGAATGGTTACAAATGGTGCAAAAGCTTTAACATTTACCAACGAAGATGCAGTTAAGCTATCCAAAGAATCAGTAGATTGGATGGATAAACATAATGCTGTAGCAGGACCAAAAGATCCGTATACTGTGAGACTGAACAAGCTGTTTGGAAAGCACAAATCTCAGGATGGGTTGAATCTTAACTATAAAGTTTATAAAGTAAAAGATATCAATGCATTTGCCTGTGCAGACGGAAGTGTACGTGTTTTCTCTTCATTAATGGATATTATGACCGATAATGAATTGCTTGCTGTAATCGGACATGAAATCGGACACGTTAAAAATCAAGATACAAAAGATGCCATGAAATCGGCTTATCTGAAGGCTGCTGCATTAGATGCTGCATCATCGGCATCATCAGCTGTCGCTACTCTTAATGAGAGCCAGGTGGGAAAGATGGCGAATGCATTTTTAGATGCCTCACACAGTAAAAAACAAGAGTCTGAAGCAGATACTTATTCATATGATTTCATGAAAGCCAATAAATATGATGTAGTGGGAGCGTATACAGCCTTTAAAAAGCTGGCTTTACTTTCAGAAGGAAGTACACAAACGAATTTTGAAAAAATGTTCAATTCTCATCCGGACAGTAATAAAAGAGCAGAAGCCATTAAAAAGAAAGCTGAAAAAGATGGTTTGTGGAAAGATCCGGGAACGGTTTCTTTGCCTGCTGCAAAACTTACGAAATAATTAATTATATATTTTCAACAAAAAACCTCAAAGCACTGCTTTGAGGTTTTTTTATATAAATTATTATGCTGTATAGATTAAGAATACATTTTTTCTCTTAATTCTTTTACCTTTTTATCAGCAAGGTATTCGTCATAAGTCATTTCTCTGTCGATGATTCCGGTAGGCGTCAGTTCAATGATTCTGTTACAGACCGTGGAAAGCATTTCGTGGTCATGAGAAGACAACAGAATGTTTCCTTTGAAGTTAGATAAAGAGTTGTTCAATGTGGTGATACTCTCAAGGTCTAAATGGTTGGTTGGCTCATCCAGTAAAAGAACATTGGCTTTCTGAAGCATCATTCTGCTGAACATACATCTCATTTTTTCACCTCCTGAAAGTACTTTACATGATTTTAAAGCTTCATCTCCGGAGAATAGCATTCTTCCCAGGAATCCTCTTACAAATTCTTCGTGACGCTCTTCATCATTTTTTGTAAATTGTCTTAACCAGTCTACCAGGCTTAGATCTTCCTGGAAGAAGTTAGTGTTGTCCAAAGGCATGTGAGATTGGGTTGTAGTAACTCCCCAAGCAACAGAACCTTTGTCTGCTTCAACATTTCCGGCCAGAATTTCAAAGAATTCAGTGATTGCCAAAGAGTTTTTGGAAAGTACAGCTACTTTATCTCCTTTCTTAAGATTTAAGTCAATATTAGAGAATAATAATTCTCCGTCTTTTGTTTTCTCAAGACCTTTTACATCTAAAATCTGATCACCTGCTTCTCTCTCCATTTCGAAAATAATAGCCGGATATCTTCTTGAAGATGGTTTGATATCGTCAATATTTAATTTGTCGATCATTTTCTTTCTTGCAGTAGCTTGTTTAGCTTTCGCTACGTTTGAGCTGAAACGTGCAATAAAGTCCTGAAGTTCTTTTTTCTTCTCTTCAGCTTTCTTATTAGCCTGAGCTCTTTGTCTTGTTGCCAGCTGAGAAGCCTGGTACCAGAAAGAGTAGTTACCTGTGTAAAGGTTAAGTTTAGCATAATCCAGGTCACCGATGTGCGTACAAACCGTATCTAAGAAGTGACGGTCGTGAGAAACCACAATTACCGTATTTTCATAGTCAGCAAGGAAATCTTCCAGCCAGGAGATTGTATCAATATCAAGGTCGTTGGTAGGCTCATCCAGAATCAGTACATCAGGATTACCGAAAAGTGCCTGCGCTAAAAGAACTTTTACTTTGTCCTTGTTCTCAAGTTCACTCATCAGCTGCCAGTGCATATCATCAGAAATGCCTACGTTTGAAAGCATGGTCTGTGCATCAGACTCTGCTGTCCATCCTCCCATTTCATCATAAATTACACCTAGTTCGCCGGCCTTAATTCCGTCTTCGTCAGAGAAATCTTCTTTTGCGTATAACGCATCCATTTCCTCTTTTATCTCATATAATTTCTTATTACCTCTCAAAACAGCTTCCAGAACAGTAAACTGATCATAAGCAAAGTGATCCTGCTCCAAAACTGACATTCTTTTCCCTGGTTCCAGAGATACATGCCCTGTTGTAGGATCCTGCTTTCCTGTTAATATTTTAAGGAATGTAGACTTTCCCGCACCGTTTGCTCCGATGATTCCGTAGCAGTTTCCTTTGGTAAACATAATATTTACCTCGTCAAAAAGAACTCTTTTCCCGAATTGTAAAGATAAGTTAGATACTGTTAACATATAGTTTTGTAAATTTGGCGCAAAAATACGAAAAGAATTTGGGTATATTGTAATAATATAATAGTCAAGTTTTTAATTGTATGGTATTTTTTATATATTTCATTAACGAAATTTTAAAATGATGAAGATTGAGAAAACAGTTAGTATATTAAACAGAAGAGCCCGTTTTGAATATGAAATTCTGGAAGAATATGAAGCCGGAATGGTTTTAACGGGTACAGAAATAAAATCTTTGCGTTCATCCAAAGCATCTATCACAGAATCGTTCTGTCAGTTTATTGATGGGGAATTATACATCATCAACATGATGATTGATGAGTATAAATTGGGAACTTTTTACAACCATAAAACAAAAAGGGAACGGAAATTGCTCTTGCACAAAAAAGAATTACAAAAACTTGAAAAAAAGTTAAAGGATGCCGGAAACACCATTATACCTTTAAAATTATATATCACTGACAGGGGTAAAGCAAAGGTGCTGATAGCGCTGGGTAGAGGGAAAAAGCTTTTCGATAAAAGAGAGGCGATAAAAGATAGAGAAAATAAACGGAACCTGGACAGAATATTAAAGAAAAGTTAAAAATCATTGGAAAAACTTTGTATATAAAGAAAAATTATATTTATTTTGCATTATCAATTATTTAATCATTTAATTCTATGAAAAATCTAAAATTAGGAATTTCAGCATTGGCGCTTACTGTTGCCTCTACTGTTTTCGCACAGACTACCAACAATCCGTGGTTAATCGGAGTTGGTGCTCATGCTGAAAACCACGTAGCAGCAAGAAGTAACTTCAGTAATACGTTCTCTGCTAACAATTTGACAAAAAGTATGTTCAATGTGAACAACTTTTCTATTACACCTCCACTATCTAAGTTAACAGTTGCTAGAAACGTTGGAAAAGGTTTAGTAATTGACTGGCAAACTTCTGTTGGAAATGTTGAAAACAAAAGATTCAACATGGGGAAAGAATTTTTCCTAATGACAGGTCTTGGTTTCCAGGCTCACGCTGCAGGTCTTTTATGGAACGAAGAATCTTGGTTTGATCCATATTTAAGAGTTGGTGCTAACTACTTAAGACATGACTATACAGCTCTTACTTTCCCTAGAACATCTGTTGATGCTAACGGTAATCCAATCGAAAATGTTAATAACGGTGACGGAGGTAATGAAAATGGTAAGGCTAATCACTTTACTGTAGCTACAGGTGCTGGTGCTAACTTCTGGGTAACTAAGAACTTCGGTCTTGGTGTTCAGGGAGATTATGTATCAACTCCAGGTGACAAATCTACTGTTGCTAACTTCTGGCAGGCTTCTGCTTCTATCTTATTCAGATTTGGAAACAGAGACAGAGATAAGGATGGTATCCTAGATAAAGATGACCTTTGTCCAGATACACCAGGTTTACCAGAATTCCAAGGATGTCCTGATACTGACGGTGATGGAGTTCCAGATAAAGACGATCAATGTCCAGAAGTGGCTGGTCCGGTTGAAAACAACGGATGCCCTTGGCCAGATACAGACGGAGACGGTGTAATCGACAAAGATGATGCTTGTCCTACAGTAGCAGGTCCTGCTGAAAACAATGGTTGTCCTTGGCCAGATACAGACGGAGACGGCATCTTAGATAAAGATGATGCTTGTCCTACTGTTCCAGGTCTTCCTGAATACAACGGATGTCCTAAACCTAAAGATGTAATCGCTAAAGAAGCTACAGGAGCTCTTAAAGATATCTTATTTGATTTCAATAAGGCTACAATCAGACCTGAATCTAGCGGTAAATTAGATCAAGCTGCTACAATCATCAAGCAATCTAACGATGGTACTTTCTTAGTAACTGGTCACACAGATAAGAAAGGTGCTGATGCTTACAACTTGAAACTTTCTAGACAAAGAGCTGCTTCAGTAGTAGGTGCTCTAGAAGCTAGAGGAGTTAATGGTAACCAGTTAAAATCTGTAGGAGTTGGTGAAAGAGACGCTACTGTTTCTGAAAAAGCTTCTGATGCAGACAGAATGGTTGACAGAAAAGTAGTTGTTGAAGCTGTAAATGGTGCTGCTTGGGATGCACTTAAGAAATCTGATCTTGATGTTGTAGAGAAGAAGACTGTAGTGAAGAAAGCTAAAAAAGCTCCAGCTAAGAAAAAAGCTTCAGCTAAGAAAAGAAAATAATTAATTTTTCTAAATAATGAATACCTCCAATTTGATTGGAGGTATTTTTTTTTTGTTGACTTTTGAGTAATTTTGTTGGAAATTTAAAAATTAAAATGGGAAGAGCATTTGAATATAGAAAAGCTTCTAAAATGGCCAGATGGGATAAAATGGCCAAAACATTCTCTAAAATAGGAAAAGATATTGCATTGGCGGTAAAAGCCGGAGGAACAGATCCAGAAGCCAATCCCGCGCTGAGAAGATGTATCCAGAATGCGAAAGGAGCAAACATGCCTAAGGATAACGTAGAAAGAGCCATTAAGAAAGCGAGTGGTGCAGATGCAGAAAACTATGAAGAAATCACTTATGAAGGTTACGGACAGGGTGGTGTAGCTTTTTTTGTAGAGTGTACCACCAATAACACGACAAGAACTGTGGCGAACGTAAGAGCTATTTTTAACAAGTTTGACGGTAACCTGGGTAAGAATGGAGAATTAGCATTTATCTTCGACAGAAAAGGAATTTTTACCATTGATTTGACGCAGGTCAAAATGGATTGGGATGATTTTGAAATGGAAATGATTGACGGAGGCGCAGAAGATGTAGAAAAAGATGAAGAAGAAGTAATGATTACCACTGCTTTTGAAGATTTCGGTTCTCTATCTCACAAATTGGATGCGCTTGGAATTGAAGCAAAAAGTGCAGAACTTCAAAGAATTCCTAATAATACAAAAGAGGTAAACGCAGAACAGTTCAAAGCAAATATGAAAATGCTTGAGCGTTTTGAAGAGGATGATGACGTGCAAAACGTTTACCATAACATGGAAATCACAGAAGAGCTGATGAACTCTTTATAAAAAATAATATAGCATTCATATACAGTTCACTTTCAATTAGTTTCTTTGTACAAAACTATGAAAAGAAACGTTGAATTAGTTGTTATATCGGATGTTCATTTGGGAACTTATGGATGTAAGGCTAAAGAATTGTTGAGGTATCTTAATTCTATCCAGCCTAAAACTTTAGTTTTAAACGGCGATATTATTGATATCTGGCAGTTTAAAAAGTCTTACTTCCCTAAACCTCATTTGAAAGTAATCAGGAAGATACTTTCATTAGCTACCAAAAACACAGATGTCTATTATATTACAGGCAATCACGATGAAATGTTTCGTAAGTTCACCGATTTTGAACTGGGAAAACTGAAAGTCTGTAATAAAATCTGTTTGAATATAGATCAGAAAAAAACCTGGATTTTTCACGGTGATGTTTTCGATGCATCCGTCCAGCATTCAAAATGGATCGCCAAACTTGGCGGAAAAGGTTACGACCTCCTGATCATCATCAATAATGTTGTCAATTGGTTCTTAGAAAAAATGGGTAAAGAGAAATACTCATTTTCGAAGAAGATCAAGAACAATGTGAAAAAGGCAGTAAAATATATCGGAGATTTTGAGCTTACAGCTTCCGAACTTGCTATTGATAACCATTATGATTATGTAGTTTGCGGACATATCCACCAGCCGCAGATTCGTGAGGTTGTTAATAAAAAAGGATCCTGCACTTATCTGAATTCCGGTGACTGGATAGAAAATCTTTCTGCTTTAGAATACCATGATAAAGAATGGAAAATTTTTTATTATGATGAGCATAAACACTTACTGCAAGATGATGAAGCAGAAGAAATCCCGGAAATGGATAATTCTGCGCTTTTAAAAATCGTAACTAATTTTTCCTAGATGAAGATTTTGTATGCATTCCAGGGTACCGGTAACGGGCATGTTGCCAGAGCGCAGGAAATAATTCCTCTTCTCAAAAAATATGCATCTGTTGATACTTTGATCAGTGGACATCAGTCCCAATTAAAAGCTGATTTTGACATTAATTTCCAATACAGAGGTATTTCACTTCTTTATAACAAAACAGGTGGTTTATCATACCGAAAAACGTTTACAGAAAATAAATTCTTTGAAGCGGCTAAAATAATCAGAGAACTGGAGCTGTCACAATATGATTTAATCATCAATGATTATGAGCCTTTAACAGGATGGGCTTCCAAGCTGAGAAATCTTCCGATGATAGAACTCAGCCATCAGGCTTCCATGAGTTTTCCGGAAACACCAAAACCTAAGAAAAAAGATTTTCTGGGAGAAATGATTTTGAAATACTATGTGCCCAGCGAAAGAAAAATAGGTTTTCATTTTGAAAATTACCATCCACAGATCAAAAAACCGGTGATCAGAAGAAAAATCAGAAATCTTAATCCTTACAAGCAGGGATATTATCTTGTGTATCTTCCCAGTTTTGCGGATGAAAATATCATTAAAGTTTTAAGAAAAATTCCTGTAGAATGGAAAGTATTTTCAAAATACAGCAAAGTACAGGTGAAGGTAAAAAATGTGGAAGTATTTCCTATTGATGAAAGCCAGTATCTGAAATACTTTGAAGGATGTGAGGGAATACTATGCAATGCAGGTTTTGAAACGCCCGCAGAAGCATTATTTATGGACAAGAAACTATTCGTAATTCCTATTCATAATCAATATGAACAGGAATGTAATGCATGTGCCCTTGACAAAATGGGAATACCCAATTCCAAGGTTCTAAATCTTCAGGAAATTATGGAGTGGGTAGCATCTGATCATCACCTTAAGGTTGATTATCCTGATGACATTGAAAACATTCTGCTTAATGAAGTTTTAATTCCTTAAAAATATATCGTCCACATCACTCATTCTCATCATCACAGATCTTGCATAAGAACAGTGTGGATATACTTTCCAATTGTTTTCTCTTGCAAATCTGATGGCTTCTTCCACGAGAAGCTTTCCCATTCCTCTTCCTTCAAATTCCGGATGTACTAGTACAAAAGAGATAATCAGTTTGTGGTCTTCAGGAAAAATAGTATACGTCAGTCTTCCGACTTCTTTTATTTCGTTATTTAAGATAAGAACTCCGCCGTTTCCGGATTTATTGTTTTCGAATTTCATAATTCAAGACTTTATGGTTAATTATACAAAAATTGCACCGACCTTTGCTTAAGCAATAAGCAATAAGCAATAAGCAATAAGCAATGATTCAGTTTCTTTTTTTGGTGACTATTCACTTGCGAAGCAAAATTGACCATTCACCAGACTAGTTATCTTTTCCCGTATAATAATTATAATCTTTAATCACCACATTAATAAACTGCCTTTCCGTCATTTTAGTGGGATCTATTTCCAGCTTAAGAATACTTTTTATTTTATCAGACAGTTTGTTGATGATTTGGCGGTCGTCTGCTTTTAAAGCTTTGGTGTAGTTATCTTTAATGATCCTCATGTCGTTATCACTCAAAGCAATCACCTGAGGGAAAGAAGGAACATAGTTTTCATGAATATTTTCCAGGATGGTATGAGAGATATTGATATTGTTTTTCAGAGAAATAACAGCCGTTCCGGAAGCAATATCACCCAGACGCTGGTTATTTTTAGAAACAATCATAGAAATAAGTCCTACTACTCCGGCAAATGAAACATCTACAATTCTGAAAACCCACCGGATCATATAATCTGCGAAACTGGCCTGGTAACCGTCAATCTTCACTACTTTGATTTTCATGAGTTTTTTACCGGGAGTCTGCCCTTCCATCAGGCTTTCCAATACAAGAGGATAAATATAAATAGGAAAGGTAAGGACAAGATATACGGCCCGTATTGACCAGCCGTCAAGCCCGTCCAAAAGATATCCCAAATCAAAAATACTGAAGAAAAGATACAGGATAATTACCACATAGGCAATCCTGATCAGAAGATCAATAATGAAGGCAAGCATCCTTTCTCCTACACCTGCAATATTAAAATTAATATTTACATTTTGTGAGGTATTTATCGCAATTTGAGACATATTTTTTATTATTTTAGCCTTAATAATTATGAGAGAAGTTTATTTCATTAAACAAAATAAAGAAAAATGGTTGGGAATCGAACAGGTTATTCAAGGTAAAATTAAAAAAAATCCTGATGACCTGTCTTCACTGTATATAAACCTGATCAATGATCTTTCTTTTGCCCAGACTTATTATCCCAAAAGTAACACTACGGTGTATCTGAATCATTTATCTGCGCAGATTTTTCAGAAGATCTATAAAACAAAAAGAGTAGAGGAGAACAGGCTGGTTTATTTTTTCAAAACGGAAGTTCCGCTGCTGATGTATCAGTATCGGAGGTATCTGATGTATGCATTTCTTTTTTTTATTTTATTTACATCAATAGGAGTGCTTTCTGCAATCTATGATAAAGATTTTGTTAATATTATTCTGGGTGAAGGATATGTGAATGAAACGGTTGAAAATATTAAAAATAATAATGCTGTAGGTGTTTATCAGAGCGGAAGTACCTGGGGAAGTACAATCGGGATTATTTTCAATAATATCCAGGTGGGGGCAAAACTATATATTTATGGCATTGCAGGAGGCGTGGGAACATTGTTTGCATTGCTTTCCAACAGTGTGATGCTGGGTGCTTTCCAGTATTTCTTTTATGATTATGGAGCATTGAAAGACAGTGCAAGGGGAATATGGCTTCATGGAGTGTTTGAAATTTTTGCCATGGTGGTGGAAGCGATGTGCGGATTGATTCTGGGGGCTTCTATTTTATTTCCAAGGACGTTTTCAAGGTTTAATTCATTCAAAAAAGGATTTAAAGATTCATTTAAAATATTTTTAAGTACGGTTCCTTTCACCATTTGTGCAGGGATTATAGAAGGTTATGTCACAAGACATGCATTGAAGATGCCTTTGTTTCTGAACCTGGTTATTATTTTCAGCTCACTGGCAATTATAGGATTTTATTACTTCATCTATCCGTCTGTTGTCTACAAAAAAACTAATAAACATATCAATGATACAATTTTATAAAAAAAGAGATTTTGGAACTTTTATTAGTGATAGTTTCAATTTTTTCAAATTATACGGGAAGAATTATTTTAAAAATTATATTCTGATCAACGGTTTGCTTTTGATCTTAATGGTAGCTGTTGTTATTTTCGGATATAAAGAACTTTTTTCGCAGCTATTCGGTTCCAATTTGGGAGGTGAGACGTATTATTTCGAACAGTACTTTTCGGAAAATTCAGGAATGCTGATTACGGTAGGATTGCTCACTTTCCTGCTTTTCATGATCCTGATGATTGTCAATTACCTGTATCCTGTTTTTTATTTAAAAAGAATTGCACAGGGAGCGGAAAAGATAAAGGCTGATGAAATTCTGAGTGACTTTAAAAACAATGCCGGAAGAATTGGTAAGCTGTGCCTTGGAATGATCTTTATTGTTACTCCAGCGATTTTATTTGTTGTAGGATTTTCTTACATCCTGATTTTTATTATTATCGGATTGTTTCTGATCCTGCTGCTTTATCCTACGATATTTAATTTCACTACATTCCTGATGTATGATTATTTTAATTCCGACAGAGGTTTCTGGGGAAGTCTGAGCTATGCTTTGCGTTCTCAGTTTTCCTATCCGAACGGAAGCGAAAAGTCGCCATATTGGAAATATTGGGGATCTGCATTTGTGATGTTTATTATTATTTACATGGCAACATCTGTATTCACATTTATTCCGATGATTTTCTTTTACGGCTCGCTTCTCACCTCTACACCGGATGGAAATTTTGAGCAGAATCCTTTTACGGGAACAGCAGGAATCCTGTTTTTTGTATTCTATGGAGTTTCGATGCTGCTTTCATTTTTTCTTTCCAATCTGATGTATGTGAATGCAGGATTGATGTATTATGACAGCAGAACAGATCTTCATCAGAAAGTAGAATTGGCAGAAATAGACACGATTGGAATCAATGAATAGAATTCTTTTTTTCATACTGCTTTTTCTCTCTCTTGGGCTGGTTCATGCTCAGGATGATAATTCCGGGTCTGATGATCTGGCAGATTCATTATATACCACCGGACATTACAGAAATATGCTGCGTGCAGATTCTGTGCTGATGAAAAATCCGGTATCGGAAAATACAGTCTATCCTAAGACATTCAAAGAGAATATCCCGTCAAGATATAAAGGAAAGGAGTTTGATTATTCAGTATCAAAGCCGAGAGAATCTTTCTTTCAGAAGCTGATGAGAAAACTGGATCAGATTATACAGAGTATTTTTGGGGAAACGACATTGACTAAGTCAGCAGAATTCACCACCGTTCTTATACGTCTTTTTGCCATTATCCTGATCGGGTTTCTGCTTTATTTCATCATCAGATATATCCTGGGGAAAGACGGGAATTTTATTTTTGGTAAAAAGAATAAAAAACTGGATCTTAATGTGCAGGAACTCCATGAAAATATCCATGAAATCAATTTTCCTGAAAGTATTGCGAAATTTGAACATGCAGGAGATTACCGTTCTGCAGTCCGCTACCAGTTCCTTTTTATTCTTAAAAAACTAAGTGATAAAAAGCTGATCAGCTGGAATCCGGAAAAAACAAATAAGGACTATGCCATAGAATTAAAAGCTACTCATCTGAAAAAGGAATTCTCTAATCTTTCTTATATCTTTGATTATGTCTGGTATGGAGAATTTAATATTGAAGAAGAAAGCTATCAGAAATTTAAAAACCAGTATCAGGCATTTAAACCATAACAATAGTAACCATGAATAAAACTTTCAAAACATATGCTGCAATTTTCATCGTTGTGATGATTATTCTGGCATTGCTTGAAGTTAACAAAAAAGAAACAACAGACTGGCGCAAGAATTTTGATATCAATGAAAAGTCTCCGTTCGGGCTGTTTGTTTTTAATAATGAAGCCAAATATCTTTTTAAAAACAATCTGCAGAAGATTGAGCAGGTTCCTTATGAATATTACAGCCAGCATAAAAAAGGAGCTCACAATATTGTAGTCATTGAAAACACCCTTGACGGTGAGTCATGGAAAAAAATCCTGTCTCAGGTATCGGAAGGTTCAGATGCATTTCTGATGGTGACCCGTATGCCGAAAGAAGTTTCAGACAGTATCGGATATTACGATTCAGAAATATCTTTTGAAGAAGAAAATGTTCTGAAGCTTACTGATAAAAAATTTCAGAATGATTTTATCAGATTAGATAAATTTCCATCCGGAAGAGGATTTTCATTTATCAAACCTAAAGTGGAAGTCCTTGGGAAAACGGTGGAGAAAAAGAATACAGATCAGGCCAACTTTATCAAAGTGAAGTTTGGAAAAGGACATATCTATGCTCATACCGAACCTCTTTTTCTGACCAACTATTACCTTTTGAAACCCGGAAAAGTAAAATATGCTCAGGATGTATTTTCGTATTTACAGGACAGGGAAACCCTTTGGTTTGTATCCAATAAAAGTTCTGCATCCCGTTTCTTTATGAGGTTTGTTTTATCAAATCCGGCTTTAAAATATGCATGGTGGGTGTTTTTGGGCGGGCTTATTCTTTTCATTTTTTTTAATGCAAAAAGAAAACAGAGAATAGTACCTGTAGAAGAGCCGCTGAGGAATACTTCCCTGGATTTTGTAAAAAGTATTGGAAATCTGTATCTTCAGGAAGGTGATTTTCATGATATGATGGCCAAGAAAGCACAGTATTTTTTAAATAAAGTGAGAATGGATCTGTTGATAGATACCCAGAATCTGGATGAGGAATTTGCGAAAAAATTACAGTTGAAAACCGGAAAGCCAGTAGAAATGATAGGTGAAGCGATAGTACTTATCAAAAAAGCCCAAGACCCTTACGACAGCGTAATGAAGGAAGACCTTACAAGGATCAATATGCTCCTTGATGAAATACTTAAATAATATAAAAAATATAATAACCTAATGATGTAGAATTGATCAATGTTATAATCAGTATTCACAGGAAGGATACAATTATAGATTCTTACATTGTTAGAATGATAAATTAAATTTTATTATGGAAAACTTTGATAACCCCAATATAGAAAACCAAAGCTCTATTAACCTTAATAAGCAGGAAGAGCAGTTTCAGTCGAGAATTGATATGATCGAACTTCGTGCCAGCTTAGAGAAAGTAAAATCAGAGATAGGAAAGGTGATTGTAGGCCAGGAAAAAATGATTGAGCATCTTTTGGCAGCATTACTTTCCAACGGTCATGTTCTTATTGAAGGTGTTCCGGGAGTAGCCAAAACGATTACCGCAAAATTACTGGCCAAGACTATTGACGTAGGTTTCAGCAGAATTCAGTTTACTCCGGATCTGATGCCTTCTGATATTTTGGGAACTTCTGTATTCAATGTGAAAAACTCAGAATTTGAATTTAAAAAAGGACCCATTTTCTCCAACTTTATATTGATTGATGAGATCAACAGGTCACCTGCCAAAACGCAGTCTGCCTTATTTGAAGTAATGGAAGAAAGGCAGATCACAATGGACGGTACCCGTTATATTTTGGAAGAACCTTTTCTTGTAATTGCAACACAAAACCCTATAGAACATGAGGGGACATACCGGCTTCCGGAAGCTCAGCTGGATCGTTTCTTATTCAAAATCAATGTAGGATATCCTAATCTTGAGCAGGAAATAGCGATCATTAAAAATCAGCATGAAAGTAAAAAAGAAGATAAGACAGAAGGGGTAAACCGGGTTATCACAGCCGAACAGTTGAAGAGCTACCAGCATCTGGTAAAAGAAATCATTGTGGAAGGACAATTGATGGAATACATTGCTAAGATTATTATCAATACCAGAGAAAATCAATTTTTGTATCTGGGAGCTTCTCCAAGAGCATCACTGGCACTTCTTACAGCTTCAAAAGCATTTGCAGCACTTAGGGGAAGAGATTTTGTAACTCCTGAAGATATTAAAGAAGCAAGTTATGCTGTTTTAAGACACAGAGTAATTGTATCTCCCGAAAGAGAAATGGAGGGTCTTACTGCAGATGAAATTATCCGTCAGATTTTAGAAGGAATAGAGATTCCTAGATAGATTAATAGATAGTAGATAATAGGTGGCAGGTAGCAGTTGATAGTGGGTGAATGTTTAAATAGCTGCAGAATGGCAAATTTTAAAGAGCTTTTAGTTTGGCAGAAGTCTATTGATTTTGTTACTGAAATGTATAGGATTACCGAAACTTTTCCCAAAGCCGAAGTCTATGGATTAATATCACAAATCAGAAGAGCTGCTGTTTCTATCCCTTCTAACATTGCTGAGGGAAGAAGAAGCAAACCTGATTATCTGCAGTTTTTAAAAATATCAAGAGGCAGTTGCGCAGAAGTGAAGCACAATTAATCATTTCAAAAAATCTCAATTTTAAATGAAAATGAGTATTTAAAATTAAATGAAAAGATTATAGAAATATCTAAAATGTTGAACGGCCTCATTAATTCCTTACAATAATAATGATTGTAAAAAAGCTAATAAACGACCACCTAAAACCTTTCATCTGCAACCTAACCAATGAAAAACTTATACATCAATACACGTTTCTTTTTTGCGCTCATCGGAGTGGGAGTTCTGTATGTCCTGGCATTTTTCTTTCCGGTGCTGATGTGGGCAGCTCATATCGTACTGTTGATCTGTTTTCTGACAGCAATGGTAGATTTTCTGTTGCTTTTTAATCAAAAGAATGCATTGCAGGCTCAAAGAATTCTGCCGGAAAAACTGTCCAACGGAGATGAAAATTTTGTTAAAATTGATATCAAGAATAATTACAGCTTTACTATAGCTACTAAGATTATTGATGAAATCCCGTTCCAGTTTCAGAAAAGAGATTTTCTGATCGAAAAGCAGATTGCTTCAGGAGCGAATACCTTTTTTCAATATTCACTAGAGCCCAAAGAAAGAGGAGAATATCATTTCGGAGGCTTGAATGTGTATGCATCATCACCACTGGGATTGATCTCAAAAAGATTTATCTTCCAGAAAGATGCTATGCTGCCTTCTTATCCATCCTTTATTCATCTCAGAAAATATGAGCTTATGGCCATTCAGAGTGAATTTTTATTAGGAGGAATCAAGAGAGTCAGAAAGCTGGGACACACGATGGAATTTGAGCAGATCAAAGAATATGTACCCGGAGACGATATCAGAACGATCAACTGGAAGGCAACCTCCAAGACCAACCGCCTGATGGTAAACCAGTTTCAGGATGAAAAATCACAGCGTATTTTTATGCTGATTGATAAAGGAAGAACGATGAAAATGCCTTTTAACGGATTAAGTTTACTGGATTATTCCATCAATGCAACCATGGCATTGTCTCATATTATTTTGAGAAAAGGAGACCGGGCCGGAATGATGACATTCTCCAAAAAAGCTGAGAATAAAATTGCGGCTGATAATAAATCCGGGCAGCTTAAGAAAATCTCAGAAGCGCTTTATAATATTAAAACAGATTTCTTTGAAAGTGATTTCAACCGTTTGTATCAGGATGTAAAATATTCCATCAATCAAAGAAGTTTAATTCTGCTTTTTACCAACTTTGAAACGCTGGATGGGCTGAACCGGCAATTAAAATATCTTCGCGGAATTGCTAAAAATCACTTACTGGTAGTGGTCTTCTTCAAAAACTCAGAACTGCAGACACTGATTAATAAAAATCCTGAAAATATGCAGGAAATCTATGATGAGATCATTGCTGAAAAGTTTGAATTTGAAAAGAAACTGATCATTCAGGAGCTTCGTAAATATGGAATTTATACGGTATATACCCTTCCGGAAAATTTGAATATCGATGTTATCAATAAATATCTGGAGATAAAAGCGAGAGGAATTTTATAACTTTGCAGAAGCAATAAGCAATAAGCAATGAAAATTACACTTAATAGAATAAACGACGACTTTTTATTTGAATGCACCAACTCACAAGGAAATTCTATCCTTTTAGACAACACTTCCCAGCCGGGAGCAAAAGGGGTTTCTCCTATGGAAAGCGTGCTGATGGCTGTAGCAGGCTGCAGCGGAATTGATGTGGTATCTATTCTGAAAAAGCAGCGTCAGGAAATCAAGAGTTTCCAGGCAGAAGTAGAAGGAGAAAGAGTACAGGTAGAGGATGCGAAACCTTTTAAATCTATCAACCTGAAGTTCCTTTTAGAAGGAGAAATTGATCCTAAAAAAGCACTGAAGGCTGCAGAACTTTCTTTTGAAAAATACTGTTCCGTATCGAAAACATTAGAACCGAATGTAGAAATCGGATACGAAGTATATGTGAACGGAGAAAAAATTTAATCTCTTAGAAAAAGAGGCTGTCACAAAGCCAAATAATTTGGCTTTTGTCATTCTGACGAAGGAAGAATCTCATTAATAAGATTCTTCATTGCATTTATGAACTACGTTCGCAGACTTTCAGCCTGTGTTCAGAATGACACTTTTGAGACAGCCTCTTTTATATTACTCATTACCTATTACTCATTAAATGGTAAGTCTTGGCTTTATTAATTTGGCCACAGTAGCAGTCCATCCTGTCTGATGAGAAGCACCTACACCACGGCCGTTATCTCCATGGAAATATTCAAAGAAGGTAATATAATCTCTGAAATGTTCATCGTAATTGAATTTTGGATTTCCCCCATTGAAAGCCCGTTGCCCGTGTTCATCCTTTAAAAATATTGAACAAAGTCTTTTGCTGATATTCTGAGCCACTTCATCAAGATTTCTTTTATCACCACTTCCCGTTGGAAGTTCTACCTTCAGGCTGTTTCCGTAATAATAGTGGAAGCGCTGCAGACTTTCTACAATCAGGAAGTTAATAGGAAACCATATCGGTCCGCGCCAGTTGCTGTTTCCGCCAAACATCCGGCTGTCACTTTCTGCAGGAGTATAATACACCATATTTTCTGTTCCATGCACGGAGAATACAAACGGATTTTCCTCATATACTTTAGACATTGCACGGATTCCATAAGCACTTAAAAATTCTTTTTCGTCAAGCATTCTGGTCAGAACTTTAGTAAGCCTGTTTTTGCGGAGGATGCTCATCAGATGCTTTCGTCCCTGTCCCTCCTCATCCCAGTGGGAGACAAGTTTGGTAAGTTCCGGTTTATTTTTTAGGATCCATTCCATTCTGCTTCTGAAATTCGGCATCTTTTCCAACAGACGGTGGTCTACAATTTCAACAGCAAACAGAGGAATCAAGCCTACAATGCTCCTTAATCTTAAAGAAACACTGTCTCCGTTTCCAAGCTGCAATACATCATAGAAAAATCCGTCTTCCTCGTTCCACAGGCCTTTTGTTCCTTCACCCAGGTTTTCCATGGCTTCAGCGATATAAAGGTAATGTTCAAAAAACTTGATCGCCATATCTTCATATACCTGGTAATATTGGGCAAGTTCCATGGCAATACGCATCATATTCAGTGCATACATGGCCATCCAGCTGGTGCCATCTGCCTGTTCAAGGTGCTGGCCATCTTTTAAAACCATATTCCGGTCAAAAGCCCCGATATTATCAAGCCCAAGGAAACCGCCTCCGAAAATATTTTTACCGTTTTTATCCTTTCGGTTCACCCACCAGGTAAAATTAAGCAGCAGTTTCTGGAATACTTTCTCTAAAAATAATAAATCCGGCTTTCCGTTATTTTTTTCATCAATTTTAAAAACACGGAAGCAGGACCAGGCATGTACAGGCGGATTCACATCGCTCATATTCCATTCATAGGCAGGAAGCTGCCCGTTAGGATGCATGTACCATTCTTTCGTAAGGAGTAAAAGCTGTCCTTTGGCAAATTCAGCATCGATGATAGAAAAAGGCACACAGTGGAATGCCAGATCCCACGTTGCATACCATGGATACTCCCATTTGTCAGGCATGGAAATAATATCCTTGTTGTGAAGATGATTCCATTCTGTATTTCTTACATATTCGTTGAAGTTTCTTGGAGCCTCAAAATTAGGATCTCCTTTCAGCCATTTTCCGATATTATAATGATAGAACTGCTTGTTCCAGAGAAGTCCTGCAAAAGCCTGTCTCTGAACATTTCTTTCGTCTTCATTTACGGTGTCACTCTGAATTTCGTTATAAAATTCTTCAGCTTCAGCCTGTCGCATGTCAAAAATATGATCAAAGTTTTCAAAAGGCTCATCAGTCTCATCGGGACATAATCTGAATTCAAAAACTTTTGATGCTCCAGCTCCAATAAGCTCATCAATCAGAAAAGAAGCTTTTGTTCCCTTTTGTTCAGGATTTATGGTATTGGTTTCATGAATAATGAAATTATTGATTCCATCTTTATAATAAGTATCCTCTGTTTTAGGAGCTCCGTAAAGCCTGGAGGTATTGGTTTCATTATCACAGAATACACTTTGTGCATTTGGATTCCGGGAATAGAACTTTTTGATAGGAATACTGTCGTGCCCGATATTTATACATCCGTCATCAGAAGCACTCAGTTCTCCTTTATAAGTATTGTAACCCCATTTCCAGTTATTTCTGAACCATGCTGTAGGTGCTACAACAATAGGTGCATTATGCTGGCTTCGGTTGCAGACTGTTACTCGGGCCAGAATATCATTGTGATCGGCTTTGCAATACTCAATGAAAATATCAAAATATTCATCATTATCGAAAATTCCGGTATCGAATAGCTCATATTCAGGTTCCTTTTTACTGCGTCTTCCGTTTTCTGCAACAAGCTCATCATAAGGAAATTCATTGATCGGATATTTATACACCATCTTCATATAGCTGTGAGTAGGCGTATTATCCAGATAATAAAAGATTTCTTTAATGTCTTCCCCATGATTCCCCTGAGGGTTGCTCAATCCAAAGAATCTTTCCTTTACCATTTTATCATTCTTATTCCAAAATGAGAAAGCAAAACATAAAAGCTGCTTTACATCAGAAATTCCGGCAATACCTTCTTCACCCCATCGGTAGGCATAGCTTTCGGCATTGCTATGATTGGTAAAATTCCATGCATTCCCGTTCGGGCTATAATCTTCGCGTACATTTCCCCACTGCCGGTTGCTTACATAAGGTCCCCAGTTTTTCCATTTGGTATCTTGTAGTCTTTCTTTTTCGGCGGTCATATCTCATCACTTTTCTATACGAAGTTAGTTTTTTTGAAAAGTAATTCCAATTTTTTTCATCTGAATAATTCTTAATACAGCTTTGAAATACTTGTATTTAAGGGCTTTTTTAAATATTAAAATAATTTTTTTTTGAAATTAAAAGAAAAGAGCTACCTTTGCACCATTCGTTCATTCAAATATTGAAAATGTTATCAAGAAAGGTTGAGGGATTAGACCCTATGAAACCTTAGCAACCCTTTGCGCAAGCAAAGAAGGTGCTACGTTCTACCAAAGTATTTTGGACAGATAACTTACTGAAGTTCTTTTCAGCCATTTCCTGTGGCATTTTCAATTGTATTAAAATTTAATAGAATTGAAAACAGAACTAAACTATATTAATCTTTCGTATCAAACCAATTCCCAAAAGGAATACCATATCTCATTAAGCTATCAGCTTTTTGGGAAAAATCTGTTTACAGCCCCTGTCATTTTAATCAACCATGCTCTTACCGGAAACTCAAATGTATCCGGAGAAAAAGGATGGTGGAAGCAGCTGGTAGGAGAAAATCAGATTGTTGATACCGATAAATATACAGTGCTGTGCTTCAACATACCCGGAAACGGATATGACAATTTTTTAATTGAAGATTATGAAGACTTTACGCCTTCAGATATCGCACAGATATTTCTGAAAGGGCTTGAAGCTTTACATATCAAAAACCTATATGCCATTATAGGAGGCTCTCTGGGAGGAGGCATTGCCTGGGAAATGCTTGCCAGGCAGCCGGATCTCGCAGAAATATTTATTCCTATTGCCTGTGATTACAGAACACACGATTGGCTTCATGCCCAATGTCTGGTTCAGAAATTTTTATTGAATGATAAAGAAGAACCATTACAGAAAGCGAGAATTCATGCCATGTTGTGTTACAGAACTCCACAGTCACTCAATGACAGATTTCAAAACCAATATAACCAGGACAAACAACGCCTGGAATCAGAAGACTGGCTGGTTTATCATGGTAATGCACTAAACGAGAGGTTTAGTTTAAAAGCATACAAACTGATGAATCATCTCCTGATGAATATCAATGCTGATGAGACAGGACTGGAGAACATACAGGCGCGAATGCACATGATCTCCGTAGATACAGACTTATTCTTCCCGGCTTCTGAAATCCGAATGTGTTTTGAAAACTTACAAGAGAAAAATAAGGATGTTTCTTATCACGAGATCCAATCTATACACGGGCATGACGCTTTCCTAATGGAATATCAACAATTAAATAATATCATTAAAAACATTTTATAGAAGTAATGAAAAATGCTAACGAAATAAAATTTTTGAAGAACAGATCAATCATCAAATTTGAAGGAGAAGATTTCCTGGGTGAAATCGGGATTGACGGACGAATTTTTAAAGCGCTTACTTTAGCGCGCATCAGTGTGGGAGTAATTTCCCAGCAGGCCATAGAAAACGGAATTTCTATTCTGGTTCAGGAAGTTGATGCAGAAAAAGCAGTAGCTTGTCTTATTAATGAGTTTGAAGCAGAAAGAAAGTCCGGAAAAGTTTCCCAGATCTATAGTATCAATAATGTTTCTGTGATCGGTTTTGTAGCAGAAGATTTCAATAAAGTCTTTGCCGAGCTGGCAAGAAACAATGTTTTCCCATTGCTTTTGAATCAGGTGGCAGGAGAAAACAGAGTCAACATCGTTGTGACTTCCTCACAGGATGAAAAAACAAGAAATATCATAGAATCTGAAATTTTCAAAAAGCCAAAGACCGTTCATCTGGCAATTATTGGTCACGGAAACGTAGGAAAAACTCTGATCGAACAGGTGCTTGAATCTGCCGAAGAAATTAAAAAACGTAAAAAAATAGACCTTAAAGTAGTTGCAGTAGCCAACTCAAAGAAAATTGCCTTCAACAAAAAAGGATTTGATGCCAACTGGGGCGATGAGGTTTTGACAGCAGAACATCCATCGAGTGTAGAAGAACTGATTAATTTCTCCAATGAAAATCAATTGGAGAACCTTATCGTTGTGGATAACACAGCAAGCAAAGATTTTGTAAAGAACTATCACGCTTTGGCAGAAAACGGATTCGATCTGGTTTCTTCCAACAAAATTTTCAATACCCTTCCGATAGAAGAATACAGAAAACTAAGATATACGTTGAATAAAAATAACAGACGCTATCTGTATGAAACCAATGTGGGCGCAGGGTTGCCGTTAATTGATACCATCAAATTATTACACCTTTCAGGAGAAAATATAACCAGAATCAAAGGCGTATTCTCCGGAACACTAAGCTATGTTTTCAACAATTTTTCTTTGAGAGAAGATAAATTCTCAACCATCATCAACGAAGCTTTGGAAAAAGGGTATACAGAACCGGATCCGAGAGAAGACCTATCAGGAAATGATGTAGCAAGAAAATTATTGATCCTGGCAAGAGAATTAGACCTGATCAACGAATTCGGAGATATCAGTGTTCAAAATCTGGTTCCGGAAAGCTTACTTGAAGTTTCAAAATCAGAATTCCTTTCAAGACTGGAAGAACTGGACGAAGAATATCAGAAAATAAAAGAAAACCAGGAACCGGGGCATGTACTGAGATATGTAGGAGATTTACATGGTGATCTGCAGAAAGACAAAGGTGAATTAGATGTAAAACTGATTTCTGTTCCGGCAACTTCAGCTTTAGGACAATTAAAAGGTTCTGATTCCATCTTTGAGATTTATACAGAAAGCTATGGTGAAAATCCAATTGTGATTATGGGAGCCGGAGCCGGGGCAAAAGTGACGGCAAGAGGCGTATTCGGAGATATTTTAAGAGTAAGTGAAACGAAATAATATGTAATGTAACAATCTAACAATGTAACAGTTTACCAATATTGATTATTGTCATTCTGAGCATAGCAAAGAATCTCATTGTTGCACTGTTAGATTGATATATTGGTAAATTGACAAATTAAAACTATATGGAAAATTTTGAAACATCAGCAATAAGAACCCAAACGGAAAGAACCCAATTTGACGAGCATTCTACACCATTATATCTTACCTCCAGTTTTATATTTCAGGATGCGGAAGATATGAGGGCAAGCTTTGCCGAAGAAAAACCAAAAAATTTATACAGCCGTTTCTCTAATCCAAACGTAACAGAATTTACCGATAAGATTGCTAAAATGGAAGGCGCAGAAGCAGGATATGCCTTTGCTACAGGAATGGCCGCTATCTATTCTACATTTGCAGCACTATTAAATGCCGGAGATCATATCGTGAGCTGTCAGTCTGTATTCGGATCTACACATACTTTGTTTACCAAATATTTCCCGAAATGGAATATTGAAACTTCTTACTTCAAAGCAGGTGATGCAAAAAATGTTGAACAATACATTCAACCCAATACAAAGATCTTATATCTTGAAACGCCTACCAATCCGGCTATTGAAATTCTGGATCTTGAATTTTTCGGACAGATCGCCAAAAAACATAATCTTATCTTTATTGTAGATAATTGTTTTGCAACCCCTTATCTTCAGCAGCCAATCAAATACGGTGCAGATATTGTTGTACACTCAGCAACGAAATTAATTGACGGGCAGGGAAGGGTTCTAGGAGGAATAGCCGTAGGAAAAGAAGACCTGATCAGAGAAATTTATCTTTTCGCAAGAAATACAGGACCTGCATTATCTCCTTTTAATGCCTGGGTATTATCAAAAAGCCTTGAAACATTGGCTATCCGTGTAGAAAAACACTGTGAGAATGCATTGAAAGTAGCCGAGTTCTTAGAAAGTCATCCTAATGTAGAACTCGTAAAATATCCATTCCTGAAATCCCACCCAAGCTATGAAGTCGCCAAAAAACAGATGAAGCTGGGAGGAAATATCGTAGCGTTTGAAATAAAAGGCGGAATAGAAGGCGGAAGAAATTTTTTAAATAAGATACAAATGTGTTCGCTTTCTGCCAATTTAGGTGATACAAGAACGATCGTTACGCATCCGGCATCCACTACACATTCCAAACTATCAGACGAAGAAAGAAATGAGGTAGGGATTACTGCAGGGCTGGTACGTTGTTCAGTAGGACTGGAAAATGTAGACGATATTATTGCAGATCTGAAGCAGGCTTTAGATTAATTCAAACCGTTGAGGGAATACCTAAAATAGATAAAAATGAAAAATTCAGAACAATTATATAAAGCTTTATCCGAAAGAATTTTAATTCTTGACGGTGCCATGGGAACGATGCTTCAGAGGTATAAATTTGAAGAAGAAGACTACCGAGGAGAGCGTTTTAAAGACTGGGAGCATCCGGTAAAAGGAAATAATGACCTGCTTTCTCTGACACAGCCTCAGGCAATTGAAGAAGTTCACAAGAAATACCTGGAAGCAGGAGCAGACATCATTGAAACCAATACCTTTTCCGGAACTACCATTGCGATGGCAGATTATCACATGGAAGATCTGGTGTATGATCTGAATTATGAATCTGCAAAAATTGCAAGAAAAGCCTGTGATGAATACACTGCGAAAAATCCGGATAAGCCGAGATTTGTAGCTGGATCTATCGGGCCAACGAACAGAACGGCAAGCTTAAGTCCTGATGTGAATGATCCCGGATACAGAGCCATCACTTTTGAAGAGTTGAGAGTCGCTTACAGGCAGCAGTGTGAAGCTTTGCTGGATGGAGGATCAGATATCCTTCTGGTAGAAACCATCTTTGATACTTTGAATGCAAAAGCAGCATTATTTGCGATTGATGAACTGCAGGATGAAAGAGGAATTAAAATACCGATCATGGTTTCAGGAACCATTACCGATGCTTCAGGAAGAACATTGAGTGGACAGACCGCAGAAGCTTTCCTGATCTCCGTTTCCCACCTGAATTTATTAAGCGTAGGGTTCAACTGTGCATTGGGAGCCGATCAGCTGACCCCTTATCTTGAAACACTGGCTCATAATTCAGAATTCTACGTTTCAGCATACCCGAATGCCGGTTTACCGAATGCTTTCGGAAAATATGATGAAACGCCTGAAGATATGGCAAGACAGATCAAAGAATATGTAGAAAAAGGGCTGATCAATATTATCGGGGGATGCTGTGGTACAACTCCTGAACATATTAAAGCGATTGCTGAGCTGGTAAAAAATTATCCGCCTAGAAAATTGAAGGAATTTGTGTGATTTGATAGATTTTTTTAATCAAAATCAAGAATGAAGGCTGAAATATAAATATTAACTTTAAGTAAACCACAAAGTTAACTATATGGAAAAGCCGATTTACTTAAAAGATTCAGAGGATACAAAACTGTTTAATGAATTGAGAAAAAAAGTGAACCAAAGGGTAGAAGCCATTTCTGAGAACAGGGATATCTATATTCAGATCAAGGCGGTTGTTCTTCCGCTGATCTACGTTGGATTTTATTTTCTGGCTCTTTTGAATGCCGAGAAACATTGGATCTATATTCTGAGTTTTGTTTTGATGGGAATTTCTTTGGTCTTAATTTATTTAAATCTCATTCATGAAGCGGCTCATAATAATATTTATAAAAGTAAAAAGCTGAACGGGCTGGTTCTTCACATCTTTGATTTTGTAGGAGCCAATTCCTATATCTGGAAAAAAAGACATATTGCAAGCCATCATGCCTACCCGAATGTAGATGGATGGGATACAGATATCGAACAGAGCGGATTACTTTTAATCGTACCGTGGATCAAAGCGAAAGGAGTACAGAAGTATCAGGATAAGTTCTTCTTTTTAGTATATCCGTTGTATTTGTTCAACTGGATGTTTATAAGAGACTTCAGAGACTTCTTTGACAAAGAAAGAGTGATTTTAAAAACCCAGGGAAAAATACCCGCTATTGAAAAAGTGAAAATGATAAGCTATAAACTGTTCTATTTCTTTTATCAGATTGTGGTTCCTGTAATGTTCTTTAAAGTATCAATAGGGTTGGCTTTAGGAGCGTGGTTTTTACAGGTGATTTCAGCAAGTATTTTTGCATTGTTTGTTTTACTGCCTTTGCATCCGCTTCCTGATAATGCCTTTCCAATATTAAATAAAGAAAAAGGTCTTCCGTTCAGCTGGCTTCGACATCAGTTTGAAGTGACCAATGATTTAAAAGAAAATAACTGGTTGGTAAGAAATATACTGGGGAATTTTAATTTTCATGTGGCCCATCACCTGTTTCCCAATTACAGTTATATGTATTACAACGAGATCACAGAGGAGATTGAGAAATTTGCTGAAGAACATGGTTTAGCATATAAAAGGTTTCCACTGATTACAGCTTTAAGCAAGCACAGGGATTTATTGCGGCAGAATGCCAATAATGCCTATTATATTTTAGAAGAATAAAATGAAGTATTTAAGATTATCAGGCCTTGAGCCTCTTATCATAACACCGGAGAGTAATTTCATCAATGTTGGTGAAAGAACCAATGTTGCCGGTTCCAAAAAATTTTTAAGACTGATCAAAGAGGAAAAATTCTCTGAAGCATTAGATATTGCCCGCCATCAGGTAGAAGGAGGCGCCCAGATTCTGGATGTCAACTTCGATGACGGACTGATTGATGGAAAAGCATCCATGATCAAATTCCTGAACTTAATTGCCTCCGAACCGGATATCGCAAGAATTCCGATTATGATTGATTCCTCCAAATGGGAAATCCTTGAAGCAGGTCTTCAGGTAGCCCAGGGAAAGTGTGTAGTGAATTCTATCAGCTTAAAAGAAGGTGAACAAGAATTTATCAAACATGCCAAAGCCATTAAAAGATATGGCGCGGCAGTTATTGTAATGGCATTTGATGAGGTAGGGCAGGCTGACAGTTTTGAACGAAGAATCGAAATTTCAAAACGGTCTTATGATATTCTGGTAAACCAGCTTGGCTTTCCGGCAGAAGATATTATTTTCGACTTAAATATATTCCCGGTAGCGACAGGAATGGATGAACACAGAAGAAATGCCATCGATTTTATTGAAGCGACACGCTGGGTAAGACAAAATCTTCCTTATGCCTCTGTAAGTGGAGGAGTAAGTAATGTTTCCTTCTCTTTCCGCGGAAATGATACCGTAAGAGAAGCCATGCACTCTGTTTTTCTTTACCACGCCATTCAGGCAGGAATGAACATTGGTATTGTAAACCCGGCGATGCTGGAAGTGTATGATGAGATCAATAAAGAATTACTGGAGCTTGTAGAAGACGTAATTCTGGATAAAAGGGAAGATGCTACAGAAAGGCTTCTTGATTATTCAGAAAAGCATAAATCCGTAAAAAAAGAAAAAACAGAAGACCTTGAATGGAGAAATAATCCATTGCAGGAAAGAATTACCTATGCCCTGGTAAAAGGAATTGACCGTTTTATTGAAGAAGATGTAGAAGAAGCAAGACAAGTGGCTGCAAAACCGCTTCATGTCATTGAAATTAATCTGATGACAGGAATGGGAGTTGTAGGAGATCTATTCGGAAGCGGAAAAATGTTCTTACCTCAGGTAGTGAAATCTGCAAGGGTCATGAAAAAAGCAGTTGCCTATTTACAGCCTTTCATTGAAGCTGAAAAAGACGGCTCAAAACCTGCCAACGGAAAAATATTAATGGCAACAGTAAAAGGGGACGTTCATGATATCGGTAAAAATATTGTGAGCGTTGTTCTGGGTTGTAACAACTATGAAATTGTTGACCTTGGAGTGATGGTTCCGGCTGAAAAGATTATCCAGACGGCCATTGAAGAAAAAGTAGACGTGATAGGGTTAAGCGGCCTGATTACACCAAGCTTGGACGAAATGGTGTACATCGCTTCAGAATTAGAAAGACAAAACTTAGATTTTCCTTTATTGATCGGTGGTGCTACAACTTCCAAAGCACATACTGCCGTGAAAATTGATTTAAAATATAAAAATGCAGTTGTTCACGTAAATGATGCCTCAAGAGCTGTAAATGTTGTGAGTTCATTATTAGGTGACAGAAATAAAGAATACGTTTCTGATTTAAAGAATGACTATTCCGATTTCCGGGAAAAGTTCCTGAACAGACAGGTGGATAAAGATTATGTTTCCATTGAAGAAGCAAGAGAAAATCGTTTTAAAATTGACTGGGAAAATGAAGAGATTTTCACTCCGAATACTATAGGAATAAAAGTAATCAAAAATCAGGATTTGAACGAATTAGTCCCTTTCATCGACTGGTCTCCGTTTTTCAGAAGCTGGGATCTCCACGGGAAATATCCGAATATCTTAGAAGATGAGGTAGTAGGTGCCCAGGCAAAAGAACTATTCAAAGATGCCCAGGTTATTCTGAAGAGAATTTTAGATGAGAAACTGTTAACAGCAAAGGCCATATTCGGAATCTTTAAAGCCAATTCCAATGAATCTGATGATATTTTAATTTTTGATGAAAATAATAACGAGCAGGCGAGGTTTCTAACCTTAAGACAGCAGGCTCAGCGATCAAAAGGCAAAGACTATCTGGCTCTGAGTGATTTTATTGCACCTCAAAGCTCAGGTAAAACCGATTATATGGGAGCATTCTGTGTAACCACCGGATTTGGAACTGATGAACTGTCCAGCGAATATGAAAAGGCTCATGATGATTACAATTCCATCATGGTAAAAGCCCTGGCTGACCGTTTTGCAGAAGCCTATGCCGAATTCTTACATAAAAAAGTAAGAACCGAATACTGGGGATATGCCAATCAGGAAAACTTAAGCAACGAAGAACTTATTGCCGAAAAGTACAAAGGTATCCGTCCGGCTCCCGGATATCCGGCGTGTCCTGATCATTTGGAGAAGAAAACAATCTGGGATCTTTTAAAAGTAGAAGAAAATACAGGAGTTTTCCTTACAGAAAGCCTTGCCATGTTCCCGACAGCATCTGTTTCCGGATATTATTTCGGAAGCCCGCATGCCAAATATTTCGGATTAGGAAAAATTACAGAAGACCAGCTTAAAGATTATGCAGCAAGAAGAGGTTGTAGTATCCAGGAAGCGAGAAAATGGTTGTCACCCAATTTAGCAGATTAACATTGACATGAAGATAACAGAACACATTAAAAATGCAAATGGAAAAACTTTATTCTCCTTAGAAGTTGTTCCGCCACAGAAAGGAATCGGAATTGAAGACCTTTATACGAATATAGATCCGTTGATGGAATTCAAGCCACCTTTCATTGATGTTACGACATCCAGGGAAGAATATATCTATATAGACAAAGGAAATGGCCTCATGGAACGCCGTATTACAAGAATGCGTCCCGGAACTCTGGGAATTTGCGCCGCTATTCAGCATAAATATAATGTAGATACAGTACCACACCTTCTTTGCGGAGGCTTTACGAAAGAAGAAACAGAATATCTTCTGGTAGATTGTATGTACCTTGGAATTGATAATGTAATGGCTTTAAGGGGAGATGCCATGAAAGGACACCAGTATTTTGAACCTACTCAGGGAGGACATCCGAGTGCGATGGATCTTGTGAACCAGATTAATAACCTGGGAAGAGGAAAATACCTTCATAACGAAGAACAGATATGTGATGAATTAAATAAATTCTGCATCGGTGTTGCCGGATATCCGGAAAAACATATGGAAGCCCCTTCCATGAATTATGACCTGAAGTGGCTGAAACAAAAAGTAGATGCCGGAGCAGATTATATCGTTACCCAAATGTTCTTTGACAATAAAAAGTACATAGAATTCGTTCAGAAAGCAAGAGAAATGGGAATTACAGTTCCAATTATTCCGGGAATCAAACCTATCGCAACAAAGAAACATTTGAAAATCCTGCCACAGGTATTCAAAATAGATCTTCCCGAAGAACTGATCAATGAAGTGGAAAATGCAAAAAATAATGAAGCTGTAAAGCAGATCGGGGTAGAGTGGGCTATTGCTCAATGTAAAGAACTTCTGGATTTCGGAGTTCCCGTTCTGCATTTTTACTCAATGGGTAAGAGTGATAATATCAAAAAAATAGCCGGTGAGCTATTCTAATAAAAGTACCAAAATGAAGGAGGCTGTCCCAAAAGGGCAGTCTTTTTTTTTGTGATTATGAGATAATTGGGCATTGCCAGCATACTTTACAATTCCTTGTTGTTCTGCAGATATATCAGGCTTTAGAAGAAAAACTGTTATGACTAATTGAAAATATAAATAATTATTATAAAAATAATTTATTTCTAGAAAAGAGAAATTGTTTTTAAATTTATCGTACAAAAAATTAATAATCAACAATAAAAGCTTAAAAACATGAGAAAAGACATTTTCACGAAAATTAATTTGTTTGTTTCAGCGGTAGCACTTTTAACCGTTTTTTTCGCTTGTAGTGGCGAGCTGGAGTCTAATAATGATGTTCCACAGGAACAATTTCAAAAGCACACTAATGTTGCAGGAAGGGCTGTGACATCTGAAGAACTGATAGATATTTTGTCTAAGGATGAAGATTTTATCGGTTTGGGCAACGACCTTATTAATTTTATTTCTGATATTCCTAATCAGGATCAATTCCTTGCTAACTACAAAGATGAAGATTTTGAAGCTGGGAAAGAACAGTATTTTTTAGAATTAACTGGTTATACAAATGATCAGGTAGGGTATGCTCTAACAAATATTGATAAAAAGCTGACAAACGTCTTGGAAAAATATCCGGAATTGCGGTATGATGGCAGCAACGGAGAATTTATCCAGTATATTGTGGATGAGGCTTGTGCAAAAATAGATAATCAAACGGCAAACAGAAATCTTGCTGCATGTCAGGCATGTGTGAAAAAATGGAAGCCAAGAATGATTGCTTCAACAATCTTTGGTGCCGTTGCAGGAGGTATACTTGGAGGCGGAGCAGGAAGTCTTTATTCTGGATGGGCAGGTGCTGTTATTGGTTTTGCAAGTGCCGGTTGGGGAGCTGTGGATTGTCTTGAAGCAGCTGGCTGTTAATTAACTTCACTAAAAAACTTGGTATGGAATCATACAAATTAAAGAATGCCATAATAATGGTTACTTCCTTTTTAGGAGTATTATTCTTTGGCTACACCTGGTTGAGTACATCTTATAATGATATTTCAAATTACGATTATTTGAGGAATAATTTTGGACAATTTGCTTTCTTCGGATTTGCCATGTTCTTTATATATCATTTTTTGAAGAATTTCAGAAAAGAAGGATTATTCTTAACCATTATTATTATTTTTTTTATAGCTGTTGTAACTTTATATATAGTAGCCAATCTGCTTTTATGGCCTTTTGCTATTGTTTTATTTATATCACTTTTCTTTTTTCTACTTAGAAAATACTTGTGGAAAAAATAACAAATTAAGAGGAGCTGTGTCACTTTTGAGACAGCTCTTTTTAATCAGGTGTCAGGTCCTTAAATATTGATACATACAACCCGTTATGGAGGATTCATTAAAAGCGATGACATTTAAAAATAATTAAAATGAAACCCTATAAAAACAAAAACCAAAGCAAAATAAAAGTTGCTTTGGTTTAATTATTTTTTTGTCCTATAATCTATATCAGATTTTCAAGACTAGTCAGTTTAAGAACTTAACCAGTTTAATGAGATCTCCTTCTTTATTTATTTTAATATTATTTGATTTTACGAAATTTTCAATATCATCTTTTTTCGCCGGAAAAGCTTCTGTTATCTCTTTTATTTTCTTTGGATTTTTAATATATCCCGATTCTGTTTTGATATAGTAAACAGGATCCAGTGCATTAAAGCTCGCCGGTCTATCCATTTCATATGAATTTCGGGCGGTAAAAGCATTCTTAAACTCTGTTTTTACTTTTTTATAAAGTGTATTTTTACCACCTACAAGTTCAAAAAAGTATCCCTTTAGATCATCACCAGTATCAAGTTTTACCAATACTTCTTTTGTTCTTGTAAATTCAATTCTGGTAAAAGGGCTGTCTGAAACTAAAGAATACGTTTCTTCATCTTTCTTGAACTCTACTTCATCAAAGTACATATTATAACGTGCTACAGCAGTTTCAGCTCTGTCAGCAACAATAAATTTAGCAGGTGAAAATGCTTTATCATAGTAAGGACTGCCTTGTATGTCATCATAGCTGATTCCTTTACCGGTTGAATCTCCATTCTGATAAAACGTGTGATTTAGTAATCGTGATCCGTCATAACTCAATGTAGTCATCTGCTGTGCAGAAAGAGGAATGAATGATACTAATAAGATACTTATAATGATTTTTCTCATTGTATATGGTTTTATTTAGGTTATTAAAAATTTACTTTCAAAAATACAACTAATATTCAGTAGTGAAATTTATTTAACTATTAACTATAACATGGGATGTCTCTCAAACTCCTTATTTCTGTCAAACAGATACCGGTACGTAGCCAGTTTTCGGGTAACCGTTGTATCCAGAGTTTCTGCAATCTTGATCATTTTAGGGTTAAAATCACCAATCCACTGTAATTCTGTAATCTTAAAATCTGTATGCTTTCTCAAATGCTGGGTTCCTTCCCAGATCATATAGCCGTCAATACCTTTCTTCTGCCATTCCGGAACTACACCAAAAACAAGTCCCACCATTTTTTCATTCTTCTTAAAACGTTTCAACAACAAAAATTTGAGCTTTTCAAACACACCAAACTTTCCATTGACATATTTAAACCACTGGTTGAGGTCCGGAATATTGATCCACATGGCAATCGGTTTTTCATTTTCATATACAAACCACGAAATATGTTCATTGATGATAGGTTTCATCGTATTGAACATTTTCAGAACTTTGGTTTCTTCCAGGTGTTTTCCTTCCCCATGAGAAGCCCAAGCTTTATTATAGATCTCCGTAAAATCTTTTGCAAACTTGGCCAGATTATTCTTTTTCATAGGCTGGGCTGAAATTGCCGGGTTTCTTCTGTTCTTTTCATGGGCAATTGTGAAGATTCGCGAAACTTCTGCAAAAACAGGTCGGGTAAAACAAAGCTGTTCAAAATAAATCTGAAACCCATAATTTTCAAAAAGATCTTTGTAATAAGGAAAGTTGTAATTCATTCCAAATAAAGGTTCAATAAACCCTTCAATCAAAAGTCCCCAGAATTTGTCCCTTTCTCCAAAATTAATAGGCCCGTCCATAGCTTCCATTCCTCTTTCCTGAAGCCAGTTTTTACAATGGTCGAAAATAAAATTGGCAGTTTCCTGATCATGGATACAGTCAAAAAAACCAATTCCTCCCGTAGGCTGCTTTTGCTCATAGCAGCCATTGATAAAAACAGCTACTTTACCAACCGTTTTATTGTGCTTTTTAAACAGAAATCTTTTACATTCTCCGTTTTTAAAAAATTTATTCTTTTCAGGGTCAAAAATCTCCTCAATATGTTTATCTAAAGGGCGGATATAATTTTTGTCATGTTGATAAAGGCGGGCCGGGAATTCCAGAAATTCCCTTTTATGGAGTTGGTTTTGTACTTCTTCGGCAATAATCATAGGTTTTTTAATCAGAGCTGGTTATAAAAGATAATGTTTTTCATCTTATTTGAAATAGAGAAAAAGATATTATCCGTATTTTTGCTGCAAATTAAATAAAAATGGTTGATTTTACTGATAACGACGATGATATTTTCACTGGAAAAGAACATACGCCTATAAGGAAAGATGCTTTTGATAAATCGCCACAGGAAAAAATTGAAAAAATTACTGAGCTTTTCGGTGAGATTATGGAAACGCTGGGAATGGATATGACCGATGATTCTCTGAAAGACTCTCCAAGACGTGTTGCCAAAATGTATGTGAATGAAATTTTCGGAGGGCTTCTTCCTGAAAACAAACCGGGAATTTCCACTTTCTCCAATAAATATAAATACCGCCAGATGTTGGTGGAAAAGGACATCACTGTATATTCATTCTGTGAACATCACTTTTTACCCATCATTGGAAGAGCCCATGTTGCTTATATTTCCAATGGAGAAGTAATTGGTCTTTCAAAAATTAACAGAATTGTTGATTACTATGCAAAAAGACCACAGGTTCAGGAAAGACTTACGATGCAGATTGTGGACGCTTTGAAAGAAGCTTTAGGAACAAAAGATGTAGCTTGTATCATTGATGCAAAACACCTTTGTGTCAACTGCAGAGGAATAAAAGATACCGCAAGTTCTACCATTACTGCAGAATTAAGTGGTATTTTCAGAACAAACCCTATTACAAGACAGGAGTTCTTACATTACGTAGGAAGTCATGCAAAACTGGATTATTAAATAATGAACTACCAAATCCTTAAAAATATTATTGACAACGAGCTTCAAAGATTGCAAAATATCCCTGAAGAAGAATGGTCATATAAAAGTTCTTCGGAAAAATGGTCTAAAAAAGAAATTATTGGTCATCTTTGTGACAGTGCTTTTACAAATATCCGTAGATTTGTTGTAACCCAATATAAAGAAAACGAGAATATTGTTTATGACCAGAATTTCTGGGTAAAAGCACAGGATTATCAGAATGTTCCTATCTCAGATCTTATTGACCTGTGGAAGTCTTTGAACTATCAGATCGTTCATGTAGTTGAAAATATTCCCGATGAAGCATTGCAAAGAGCCTGCGATACTACGAAAACAGAACCTCGGGTGTATACGTTGGAGTTTATTATCAATGATTATGTAGATCATCTGCAGCATCATTTAAAAGCGATTTAATTATGATAAAATTTAAAAAAGTTTCAGATAAAATTTTTATCACGACAATTATTTGTTGTGACAAAAGTATTTTTTAACTCATTTTGAATCTTTACAATTATTAAATCTTTTAACTTAAAAATAAATGCAATTAAAAATATATAACTCGCTTACAGCAGAAAAAGAAATATTCAAACCTATCTTAGAAGGAAATGTCGGAATGTATGTCTGCGGACCTACTGTATACAGCAATGTGCATTTGGGAAATGTAAGAACTTTCCTTTCTTTCGATTTTATCTACCGTACCCTGATGCATTTGGGATATAAAGTAAGATATGTAAGAAATATTACTGATGCGGGACATCTTACCGACGATGGAAATGTAGATAACGACAGATTCGTAAAGCAGACCAGACTTGAAAAACTGGAGCCTATGGAAATTGTACAGAAGTATACCGTAGACTTCCACAAAGTACTGGATATGTTCAATCTGCTGCCACCCAATATCGAACCTACCGCTACAGGACACATTGTAGAGCAGATCGAATTAACTCAAAAGCTGATTGAAAGAGGTTTCGCTTACGAAAGCAACGGTTCAGTGTACTTTGATGTATTGGAATACAATAGAAGAGGATTGAACTATGGCGAACTTTCAAAACGTAATATAGAAGAACTTTTTGCCAATACCAGAGACCTGGACGGGCAGGGAGAAAAGAAAAACCCACAGGATTTTGCATTGTGGAAAAAAGCATCTCCGGCTCACATCATGAGATGGAATTCCCCTTGGGGAGAAGGTTTTCCGGGATGGCACCTTGAATGTACTGCAATGAGCACGAAATATCTGGGTGAAACATTCGATATCCATGGAGGAGGAATGGATCTTAAATTCCCACACCACGAATGTGAAATTGCACAAGGAAAAGCTTGCAACGATGCAGCACCGGTGAATTACTGGATGCATGCCAATATGCTGACGATGAATTCTCAGCGTATGAGTAAATCTACAGGGAATTACATTCTTCCAATGCAGTTGGTTACCGGAGACAATGACTTCTTTGAAAAACCTTTCCATCCTTCAATCGTACGTTTCTGCTTCCTGCAGGCACATTACAGAAGTGTTCTGGATATTTCAAACGATGCGATGATGGCCAGTGAAAAAGGATTCATCAGATTAATGGAAGCTGTAAAAATATTGAATTCTATTACTCCTGACGATACAAAACAATCCGGTTTTAGCCTGAAAGAATGGAAAGATAAAGCATATGAAGCTTTAACAGACGACTTCAATTCGCCAATCCTGATTGCCCACCTGTTTGAAGCAGTGAAATACATCTTTGCTTTAAACGATGGTAAAGAAACAATCTCAACGGCGGATCTTGAAGATTTAAAAACTACACTCAATGCCTTTATCTTTGATGTTTTAGGATTGCAAACTGTAGAGGAAAACAACAATGAAAAGCTGGATCAGACCTTAAAAGTATTGATCGAATTGAGAAATCAGGCAAGAAAATCAAAAAATTTCGAGCTTTCAGACCAGATCAGAGACAAACTGCTTGCAGAAGGAATCGAATTAAAAGACGGAAGAGACGGAACATCATACGTTCTTAACTAAAAATATAACTTCGTTTTATCCCATTCCGTAGGAGTCACTTATATTATTAGGATTCTTACGGAATGTTTTTATATACTCCGGAAAATATATCCGGGGTCAGATTCAGATTCTTTCTCTATATTCCTTACTCCTCCATCTCTCAAACCCTCTCATCCTCCAACACCCCACCGCAATCTGCGGGGTACCATTCCTATCAGGGCTAGGGAAGAAGCTGTTGATAATTGATGAATGATAATTGATGAACGATAATTGATGAATGATAATTGATGAATGATGAAGTTCCCGGGTTCGGTTTCCGGGTTCTGGAATATCCCCATTCTGTATCATCATCAGTTTTTTATATTTATAAGGAGGTTTATCCTTTTACATTAAAAAGCTTGTATATATCCATCATCATCTGTGAACATCTGTGTAATCTGTGGTTCATTAAAAACAAGTAGGAGCAAGCTTCATCCGGTTCTCCTCAAAAAGGCTTTCTCTTTTTATATACCTCTATTATATACATTATATCTGTGAAAATCCGTGTGATCTGCGGGAAACCCATATCATCCTATATCCATCACAACAAAAACATCCAATAAGAGCGGGCTGTCCTCCTGAGCATACCCAGCCAGGCTGCAAACGCCGGTTTACGAAGCAATCCCGGTCTCCCCCAAAAACACCCGCCCTCTAGGCTTTACCCCAACCCTATATTGTTAAAGCATATATTCATACCCGTTGTGCATTATGAATTAAAAGAGAAAAAGTTGTTCATTTGATTGAAAATCAGTAAAATGTATTAGCAATAAAACATTTACAATGAACAACTTGAATGCAAATTACGAAAGAATTTTGGAAGTTTTACGAAAAATATCAAATGAGAATCTACTGTCTTATCAAAGACGAGTTCCCAAGTTAAAGGATTTGGAATTGATTAGTCTTGCCTTAACCGCTGAATTTATGGGTATTGATAGTGAAAATCATCTTTTTCGACATATTCCCGATACAATTGGGCAAAAAATAGATCGAAGTGTCTACAATCGGCGCAAACGTAGATTGGCTACTAAGATTAATGAAATACGAATGAAACTAGCCATAAGTTTTAATGAATATGAGAAGTTCTTCATCATTGATAGTATGCCTGTAGAAGTTTGCAAACTTTCCAGAAGCCACACCTCGAAAATTTGTAAAGATGCTGAATATTGTTATCCAAACAGAGGTTTTTGTGCCTCTGAGCAAATGCATTTTTATGGTTACAAACTTCATGCGGTTTGTTCCATAAGTGGTATTTTTCAAAGTATAGATTTAAGTCCAGCCTCTGTTCACGACATTCACTATTTAAAAGATATTAAAGAGCAATTATCAGATTGTACATTACTCGGAGACAAAGGATATTTGTCATCTGAAATTCAAATTGATTTGTTCAATTATGCAAATATAGAATTAGAAGCGCCTAGAAGACTGAATCAGAAAGATTACAGACCTCAATTTTATTTGTTCAAAAAACAGAGAAAGAGGATCGAGACCCTGTTTTCGCAATTATGTGACCAATTTATGATTAGACGTAATCATATATAATAATATAATGTAATTACCCATAACCCATAACCTGTCAGCTATAACCTATTCCCATCACAACTCTCTCCAACGCTCCCACTCTCATACCCTGTTACCCACCATCCTCCCATTCCAAACAAATGTTTAAAATTTTTCTCACTTTATTTCAGCTGGTTAGGGTTCCATATGAAGGGAATATGAAATTTAAGTTAAATAAATTTGTTTTGCGTTGTAAGAAGTTGCTATCTTTGCCCCACTGAAAAACGAGAGAGATTCGGTAGCGCAGAAGAGCCTTTAGATAGGCAGAGACGATATTACTTCCAAAAAGAAACAGACGAAAAAAACATCAAAAACTTTTCACAAAAAAAGTTGCGGGTTAAAAAAGAGTTTGTATCTTTGCAGTCCCAAACAGGGAGCGCAGGAGTAGAGAGCGATTGAGGGTTATGGAAGGGGTTAAGGTTACTTAAAAAACTTTAAAATTTTCTTTCAGGACATTTGGTCAAATCAAAATAAAGTTTTACTTTTGCACTCGCAAATGCGGAGCGCCACTGACAGAGAAGAGTGCTTCGTTGAAAAGCGAAAGATAAAAAGATCATTGACATACAATATAACAACCAAGTAAGGAAAAACTAAAGCGTTAAAAAACTTTGAGTGAGTCAGACAAACATACAATGGAGAGTTTGATCCTGGCTCAGGATGAACGCTAGCGGGAGGCCTAACACATGCAAGCCGAGCGGTAGAGTCTCTTCGGAGACTTGAGAGCGGCGTACGGGTGCGGAACACGTGTGCAACCTGCCTTTATCAGGGGGATAGCCTTTCGAAAGGAAGATTAATACCCCATAATATATTAAGTGGCATCACTTGATATTGAAAACTCCGGTGGATAGAGATGGGCACGCGCAAGATTAGATAGTTGGTGAGGTAACGGCTCACCAAGTCTGCGATCTTTAGGGGGCCTGAGAGGGTGATCCCCCACACTGGTACTGAGACACGGACCAGACTCCTACGGGAGGCAGCAGTGAGGAATATTGGACAATGGGTGCGAGCCTGATCCAGCCATCCCGCGTGAAGGACGACGGCCCTATGGGTTGTAAACTTCTTTTGTATAGGGATAAACCCAGATACGTGTATCTGGCTGAAGGTACTATACGAATAAGCACCGGCTAACTCCGTGCCAGCAGCCGCGGTAATACGGAGGGTGCAAGCGTTATCCGGATTTATTGGGTTTAAAGGGTCCGTAGGCGGACTCGTAAGTCAGTGGTGAAATCTCACAGCTTAACTGTGAAACTGCCATTGATACTGCGGGTCTTGAGTGTTGTTGAAGTAGCTGGAATAAGTAGTGTAGCGGTGAAATGCATAGATATTACTTAGAACACCAATTGCGAAGGCAGGTTACTAAGCAACAACTGACGCTGATGGACGAAAGCGTGGGGAGCGAACAGGATTAGATACCCTGGTAGTCCACGCCGTAAACGATGCTAACTCGTTTTTGGGCTTTATGGTTCAGAGACTAAGCGAAAGTGATAAGTTAGCCACCTGGGGAGTACGTTCGCAAGAATGAAACTCAAAGGAATTGACGGGGGCCCGCACAAGCGGTGGATTATGTGGTTTAATTCGATGATACGCGAGGAACCTTACCAAGGCTTAAATGGGAAATGACAGGTTTAGAAATAGACTTTTCTTCGGACATTTTTCAAGGTGCTGCATGGTTGTCGTCAGCTCGTGCCGTGAGGTGTTAGGTTAAGTCCTGCAACGAGCGCAACCCCTGTCACTAGTTGCCATCATTAAGTTGGGGACTCTAGTGAGACTGCCTACGCAAGTAGAGAGGAAGGTGGGGATGACGTCAAATCATCACGGCCCTTACGCCTTGGGCCACACACGTAATACAATGGCCGGTACAGAGGGCAGCTACACAGCGATGTGATGCAAATCTCGAAAGCCGGTCTCAGTTCGGATTGGAGTCTGCAACTCGACTCTATGAAGCTGGAATCGCTAGTAATCGCGCATCAGCCATGGCGCGGTGAATACGTTCCCGGGCCTTGTACACACCGCCCGTCAAGCCATGGAAGTCTGGGGTACCTGAAGTCGGTGACCGTAACAGGAGCTGCCTAGGGTAAAACAGGTAACTAGGGCTAAGTCGTAACAAGGTAGCCGTACCGGAAGGTGCGGCTGGAACATCTCATTTTAGAGCGTCTTTTAGGACGATAAACAAAATTAGTATCGCAAGATACAAGTACTTACTTAAAGTAAAGCTTTAGTTTTTTGTTTGGTTGGTTATATTAAAAAATACAAAACCCACTAGAAATTAGTAAAGGGATAGAGAGATTTTAGATTATAAATTATAGATTTTAGATTTAAATAATCATTTAAAATTTTCAATTTAAAATTTAAAATTAATAATGAAGTCTCGTAGCTCAGCTGGTTAGAGCGCTACACTGATAATGTAGAGGTCGGCAGTTCGAGCCTGCCCGAGACTACTAATTTTGAGTACAGGAGTTTGATAGTATTAGAGTATAAGGGTTTAAGGCTCAAACGCTCTAAGACCTTCACTCACCCACTCAACTAGAGGGGGAATTAGCTCAGCTGGCTAGAGCGCCTGCCTTGCACGCAGGAGGTCAAGGGTTCGACTCCCTTATTCTCCACAGTTTTGGAGGTTTAGTTTGAAAGTGACGATTGGAGCCAAAAACAACAATTGTTTACTAAACCAAAAGAAAGACATTAAGATCATTGACATTAACGGTAAAGACATCACAAAGAGAAAACCGAGCGCATAAAGCGCTTGAGTAACCAATAGGAAAGAAATCGTTAAGGGCGTATGGCGGATGCCTAGGCTTTCAGAGGCGAAGAAGGACGTGGTAAGCTGCGAAAAGCTGCGGGGATTGGCACACACGAATAGATCCGCAGATGTCCGAATGGGGCAACCCGGCATATTGAAGATATGTCACCTCTTAGGAGGAGCAAACCCGGAGAACTGAAACATCTAAGTACCCGGAGGAAAAGAAATCGAAGAGATTCCGTAAGTAGTGGCGAGCGAAAGCGGATTAGCCCAAAAGTCGTTATATGTTTAATAGAATGTTCTGGAAAGAACAGCCGTAGAAGGTGATAGCCCTGTATATGAAAGGCATATTTTGATGATAAATGAGTAGGGCGGGACACGTGAAATCCTGTCTGAATATGGGGGGACCATCCTCCAAGGCTAAATACTCCTGAAAGACCGATAGTGAACAAGTACTGTGAAGGAAAGGTGAAAAGCACTTCGAATAGAAGGGTGAAATAGAACCTGAAACCGTACGCCTACAAGCGGTCGGAGCAGCGTAAAGCTGTGACGGCGTGCCTTTTGCATAATGAGCCTACGAGTTAATTTTACTAGCGAGGTTAAGGTATTAAGTACCGGAGCCGGAGCGAAAGCGAGTCTGAATAGGGCGCATAGTTAGTAGGATTAGACGCGAAACCTTGTGATCTACCCATGGGCAGGTTGAAGCTCTGGTAACACAGAGTGGAGGACCGAACCGGTTGACGTTGAAAAGTCTTCGGATGACCTGTGGGTAGGGGTGAAAGGCCAATCAAACTGGGAGATAGCTCGTACTCTCCGAAATGCATTTAGGTGCAGCGTCGCAACAAAGTTTATTAGAGGTAGAGCTACTGATTGGATGCGGGGGTTTCATCGCCTACCAATTCCTGACAAACTCCGAATGCTAATAAATGTTCTGCGGCAGTGAGGGCATGGGTGCTAAGGTCCATGTCCGAGAGGGAAAGAACCCAGACCAACAGCTAAGGTCCCAAAATATATGTTAAGTTGAAACAACGCGGTTGGACTGCATTGACAGCTAGGATGTTGGCTTGGAAGCAGCCATTCATTTAAAGAGTGCGTAACAGCTCACTAGTCGAGCGGTCCGGCATGGATAATAATCGGGCATAAACATATTACCGAAGCTATGGATTTATATTTAAAATATATCTGGTAGGAGAGCATTCTATTTGCGCCGAAGCAGTATCGTGAGGTATTGTGGAGCGGATAGAAAAGAAAATGTAGGCATAAGTAACGATAAAGCAGGCGAGAAACCTGCTCACCGAAAGACCAAGGCTTCCTCAGCCATGCTAATCAGCTGAGGGTTAGTCGGGACCTAACGCGAACCCGAGAGGGGTAGTGGATGGACAATGGGTTAATATTCCCATACTTGCTCACACTAAAAAGGGGACGGTTGGATGTAGCTGCTAAAGACTGACGGAATAGTCAAGGCCTAGCCTTCGGGCGAAGCTGCTGTAGTGTAATCTGATCCAAGAAAAGCCGAAGTGAAGCAACCCGTACCAAAACCGACACAGGTGGTCGAGGAGAGAATCCTAAGGTGCTCGAGTGAGTCGTGGCTAAGGAACTAGGCAAAATAGTCTCGTAACTTCGGAAGAAGAGACGCCATCAGCAATGGTGGCCGCAGTGAAGAGGCCCAGGCGACTGTTTATCAAAAACACAGGACTCTGCTAAATCGAAAGATGCTGTATAGGGTCTGACACCTGCCCGGTGCTGGAAGGTTAAGGAAGGTGCTTAGAGTTAAATCGAAGGCATTGACTGAAGCCCCAGTAAACGGCGGCCGTAACTATAACGGTCCTAAGGTAGCGAAATTCCTTGTCGGGTAAGTTCCGACCTGCACGAATGGTGTAACGATCTGGGCACTGTCTCAGCCACGAGCTCGGTGAAATTGTAGTATCGGTGAAGATGCCGATTACCCGCAATGGGACGAAAAGACCCTGTGAACCTTTACTATAACTTCGTATTGACTTTGAGTAAGTAATGTGTAGGATAGGTGGGAGGCTTTGAAGCAGGCACGCTAGTGTTTGTGGAGCCAACGTTGAAATACCACCCTTTACTTACTTGGAGCCTAACTTCTTTCAGAAGGACATTGCGTGGTGGGTAGTTTGACTGGGGTGGTCGCCTCCAAAAGAGTAACGGAGGCTTTCAAAGGTACCCTCAGCACGCTTGGTAACCGTGCGTAGAGTGTAATGGCATAAGGGTGCTTGACTGTGAGACCTACAAGTCGATCAGGTGCGAAAGCAGGACATAGTGATCCGGTGGTTCCGTATGGAAGGGCCATCGCTCATAGGATAAAAGGTACTCCGGGGATAACAGGCTAGTCTCCCCCAAGAGCTCACATCGACGGGGAGGTTCGGCACCTCGATGTCGGCTCGTCACATCCTGGGGCTGGAGAAGGTCCCAAGGGTTGGGCTGTTCGCCCATTAAAGTGGCACGCGAGCTGGGTTCAGAACGTCGTGAGACAGTTCGGTCTCTATCTATTGCGGGCGTTAGATGTTTGAGAGGGCTTGATTCTAGTACGAGAGGACCGAATTGAACAAACCTCTGGTGTATCAGTTGTACCGCCAGGTGCACCGCTGAGTAGCTACGTTTGGAAGAGATAAGCACTGAAAGCATATAAGTGCGAAACTCGCCTCAAGATGAGACATCTTTTAAGGGTCGTTGTAGATGACGACGTTGATAGGCTATAGGTGTAAAGACAGTAATGTCATAGCCAAGTAGTACTAATTACCCGTAGATTTATAGTCTATGGTTACTATTAAACCAGGTGCTTTATGTGCATTGAAGGTTTTGTCTTTGTGAAAGTTTTTATCGATAAACCAGATGTCAGGTATAAGACCTCAGATAGCAGACTTAAAGTCTGAAATCTGAAATCCAGCCTCTGATATCTTATATACCTTCTTTAGGGTGGTTTTAGCGGTGGGGCTCACCTGTTCCCATTCCGAACACAGAAGTTAAGCCCACCAGCGCCGATGGTACTGCTAACGCGGGAGAGTAGGCCGCCGCCAGTTTTTATTTTATTTTTAAAATCCTTTATCTTAAGTGATAAAGGATTTTTTTTGGCTTATACTCAACCCAAACCCCCAACTTAATGGGCAATGGGTAATGAGTAATGAATAATCCAGGCTCATACATCCATCTTCTTCCAGCTTCCATTCTTTACTGGCATTATTGTACTTATTATTTTTCTTCGGTTAATAGGATTAACCCAATTATAAGTTTGGCTACAGCCCGTTCCTGCTGAATTGTTTTTATTTTTAACCACAGATGGCACAGATTGACACAGATGATTATGCATATAATGATTATGTGTTTGATAAAACAGGCTGGCTTCGGCTAAAAGGCAGGAGTATGGTTTGTTCTCATTCCATATAAATAATGTGCTGAAGATACAGAATGTGAATATTCATATCCGAAACCTAAATTATCTTTAACTTATGGTGCTATTTAAGTCCTTTAAACCTTATTATGGATCAAGCGCACAAGTTGGGGACTAAGCAAAAAGTTTGGTTAATCTGAAGAGAAAAAATGTTCTGTCTTTTACGCCTCTGAGCTGCATCCTAAAGTTCTTTATTTTCGCATTGAAAGATTCAGCCGCCGCGTTGGTGCTTCTTTGATCAAAGTAATTCAGAATATCTCTATAATGATTTATTATGGTCTTTCTAAGAGTCTCAAAAGAAGTAAATCCTGACTCTTCCACCTCTTTGAACCAGTGTGCCAGCTTAGTCATTGCTGCAGGTTTTGAAATATGTTGGTTATAAGTTTTCCTAAGTCCATCAGTCAATTGATATGCTTTTTCCAGATCAGAATATTCCCTGAAAAGAAGATCAGCTCTCTTTCTTTGAGATTCACTCCATTTACTGTGACTTTTATAAAGCAGATACCGGCTTCTTGCCAGAAGCTGTTTCCGGGAGTCTCCGTTTTCAAAAACTTCTATACATTCTATATCTTTTCCTTCTGCCGATTCTTTGATGGCTTTATTTTCTCCTTCAATGGCTTCGACTACAAGCCAGGTGGTAATGGAGCTTTTGATGAGAGCGGGCTTTCTTCGGCTTCGCTCAGGATGATTGCCCGGTCCTATTGAAGATAAAAATGCGAATACTTAAAGTTCCGAAACTAGCTCGCATCCCGAATCATACCTCTCTTAGAGACTTGCTTGTATTTTTGTACATGATATAAAGTGCTGCATTGCTAGTACATTCTATAATGTTTATAATTTATCTTCAATCAATTCACGTTTGAATCTTATTACCCAATAGATTTATAGTTTAATATATTTTCAATTATATTCTATAAAATCTTTGCTTGTTTTGAGAGGCTGGGTTAGTGTCTACATAAGTAATTACTTAATGTTTTTCAATCCATCAGAAATTTATGTATTTTATTTTAATCATATACATTTATAAGTAAGCATTGTGGATAAGTATAAATTGTAATTAATTATCTGAATAACAAATATATAGAAATATAGTTATCCACTTTGTATTTTTTAAGTTAAATAAATTTGTTTTGCGTTGTAAGAAGTTGCTATCTTTGCCCCACTGAAAAACGAGAGAGATTCGGTAGCGCAGAAGAGCCTTTAGATAGGCAGAGACGATATTACTTCCAAAAAGAAACAGACGAAAAAAACATCAAAAACTTTTCACAAAAAAAGTTGCGGGTTAAAAAAGAGTTTGTATCTTTGCAGTCCCAAACAGGGAGCGCAGGAGTAGAGAGCGATTGAGGGTTATGGAAGGGGTTAAGGTTACTTAAAAAACTTTAAAATTTTCTTTCAGGACATTTGGTCAAATCAAAATAAAGTTTTACTTTTGCACTCGCAAATGCGGAGCGCCACTGACAGAGAAGAGTGCTTCGTTGAAAAGCGAAAGATAAAAAGATCATTGACATACAATATAACAACCAAGTAAGGAAAAACTAAAGCGTTAAAAAACTTTGAGTGAGTCAGACAAACATACAATGGAGAGTTTGATCCTGGCTCAGGATGAACGCTAGCGGGAGGCCTAACACATGCAAGCCGAGCGGTAGAGTCTCTTCGGAGACTTGAGAGCGGCGTACGGGTGCGGAACACGTGTGCAACCTGCCTTTATCAGGGGGATAGCCTTTCGAAAGGAAGATTAATACCCCATAATATATTAAGTGGCATCACTTGATATTGAAAACTCCGGTGGATAGAGATGGGCACGCGCAAGATTAGATAGTTGGTGAGGTAACGGCTCACCAAGTCTGCGATCTTTAGGGGGCCTGAGAGGGTGATCCCCCACACTGGTACTGAGACACGGACCAGACTCCTACGGGAGGCAGCAGTGAGGAATATTGGACAATGGGTGCGAGCCTGATCCAGCCATCCCGCGTGAAGGACGACGGCCCTATGGGTTGTAAACTTCTTTTGTATAGGGATAAACCCAGATACGTGTATCTGGCTGAAGGTACTATACGAATAAGCACCGGCTAACTCCGTGCCAGCAGCCGCGGTAATACGGAGGGTGCAAGCGTTATCCGGATTTATTGGGTTTAAAGGGTCCGTAGGCGGACTCGTAAGTCAGTGGTGAAATCTCACAGCTTAACTGTGAAACTGCCATTGATACTGCGGGTCTTGAGTGTTGTTGAAGTAGCTGGAATAAGTAGTGTAGCGGTGAAATGCATAGATATTACTTAGAACACCAATTGCGAAGGCAGGTTACTAAGCAACAACTGACGCTGATGGACGAAAGCGTGGGGAGCGAACAGGATTAGATACCCTGGTAGTCCACGCCGTAAACGATGCTAACTCGTTTTTGGGCTTTATGGTTCAGAGACTAAGCGAAAGTGATAAGTTAGCCACCTGGGGAGTACGTTCGCAAGAATGAAACTCAAAGGAATTGACGGGGGCCCGCACAAGCGGTGGATTATGTGGTTTAATTCGATGATACGCGAGGAACCTTACCAAGGCTTAAATGGGAAATGACAGGTTTAGAAATAGACTTTTCTTCGGACATTTTTCAAGGTGCTGCATGGTTGTCGTCAGCTCGTGCCGTGAGGTGTTAGGTTAAGTCCTGCAACGAGCGCAACCCCTGTCACTAGTTGCCATCATTAAGTTGGGGACTCTAGTGAGACTGCCTACGCAAGTAGAGAGGAAGGTGGGGATGACGTCAAATCATCACGGCCCTTACGCCTTGGGCCACACACGTAATACAATGGCCGGTACAGAGGGCAGCTACACAGCGATGTGATGCAAATCTCGAAAGCCGGTCTCAGTTCGGATTGGAGTCTGCAACTCGACTCTATGAAGCTGGAATCGCTAGTAATCGCGCATCAGCCATGGCGCGGTGAATACGTTCCCGGGCCTTGTACACACCGCCCGTCAAGCCATGGAAGTCTGGGGTACCTGAAGTCGGTGACCGTAACAGGAGCTGCCTAGGGTAAAACAGGTAACTAGGGCTAAGTCGTAACAAGGTAGCCGTACCGGAAGGTGCGGCTGGAACATCTCATTTTAGAGCGTCTTTTAGGACGATAAACAAAATTAGTATCGCAAGATACAAGTACTTACTTAAAGTAAAGCTTTAGTTTTTTGTTTGGTTGGTTATATTAAAAAATACAAAACCCACTAGAAATTAGTAAAGGGATAGAGAGATTTTAGATTATAAATTATAGATTTTAGATTTAAATAATCATTTAAAATTTTCAATTTAAAATTTAAAATTAATAATGAAGTCTCGTAGCTCAGCTGGTTAGAGCGCTACACTGATAATGTAGAGGTCGGCAGTTCGAGCCTGCCCGAGACTACTAATTTTGAGTACAGGAGTTTGATAGTATTAGAGTATAAGGGTTTAAGGCTCAAACGCTCTAAGACCTTCACTCACCCACTCAACTAGAGGGGGAATTAGCTCAGCTGGCTAGAGCGCCTGCCTTGCACGCAGGAGGTCAAGGGTTCGACTCCCTTATTCTCCACAGTTTTGGAGGTTTAGTTTGAAAGTGACGATTGGAGCCAAAAACAACAATTGTTTACTAAACCAAAAGAAAGACATTAAGATCATTGACATTAACGGTAAAGACATCACAAAGAGAAAACCGAGCGCATAAAGCGCTTGAGTAACCAATAGGAAAGAAATCGTTAAGGGCGTATGGCGGATGCCTAGGCTTTCAGAGGCGAAGAAGGACGTGGTAAGCTGCGAAAAGCTGCGGGGATTGGCACACACGAATAGATCCGCAGATGTCCGAATGGGGCAACCCGGCATATTGAAGATATGTCACCTCTTAGGAGGAGCAAACCCGGAGAACTGAAACATCTAAGTACCCGGAGGAAAAGAAATCGAAGAGATTCCGTAAGTAGTGGCGAGCGAAAGCGGATTAGCCCAAAAGTCGTTATATGTTTAATAGAATGTTCTGGAAAGAACAGCCGTAGAAGGTGATAGCCCTGTATATGAAAGGCATATTTTGATGATAAATGAGTAGGGCGGGACACGTGAAATCCTGTCTGAATATGGGGGGACCATCCTCCAAGGCTAAATACTCCTGAAAGACCGATAGTGAACAAGTACTGTGAAGGAAAGGTGAAAAGCACTTCGAATAGAAGGGTGAAATAGAACCTGAAACCGTACGCCTACAAGCGGTCGGAGCAGCGTAAAGCTGTGACGGCGTGCCTTTTGCATAATGAGCCTACGAGTTAATTTTACTAGCGAGGTTAAGGTATTAAGTACCGGAGCCGGAGCGAAAGCGAGTCTGAATAGGGCGCATAGTTAGTAGGATTAGACGCGAAACCTTGTGATCTACCCATGGGCAGGTTGAAGCTCTGGTAACACAGAGTGGAGGACCGAACCGGTTGACGTTGAAAAGTCTTCGGATGACCTGTGGGTAGGGGTGAAAGGCCAATCAAACTGGGAGATAGCTCGTACTCTCCGAAATGCATTTAGGTGCAGCGTCGCAACAAAGTTTATTAGAGGTAGAGCTACTGATTGGATGCGGGGGTTTCATCGCCTACCAATTCCTGACAAACTCCGAATGCTAATAAATGTTCTGCGGCAGTGAGGGCATGGGTGCTAAGGTCCATGTCCGAGAGGGAAAGAACCCAGACCAACAGCTAAGGTCCCAAAATATATGTTAAGTTGAAACAACGCGGTTGGACTGCATTGACAGCTAGGATGTTGGCTTGGAAGCAGCCATTCATTTAAAGAGTGCGTAACAGCTCACTAGTCGAGCGGTCCGGCATGGATAATAATCGGGCATAAACATATTACCGAAGCTATGGATTTATATTTAAAATATATCTGGTAGGAGAGCATTCTATTTGCGCCGAAGCAGTATCGTGAGGTATTGTGGAGCGGATAGAAAAGAAAATGTAGGCATAAGTAACGATAAAGCAGGCGAGAAACCTGCTCACCGAAAGACCAAGGCTTCCTCAGCCATGCTAATCAGCTGAGGGTTAGTCGGGACCTAACGCGAACCCGAGAGGGGTAGTGGATGGACAATGGGTTAATATTCCCATACTTGCTCACACTAAAAAGGGGACGGTTGGATGTAGCTGCTAAAGACTGACGGAATAGTCAAGGCCTAGCCTTCGGGCGAAGCTGCTGTAGTGTAATCTGATCCAAGAAAAGCCGAAGTGAAGCAACCCGTACCAAAACCGACACAGGTGGTCGAGGAGAGAATCCTAAGGTGCTCGAGTGAGTCGTGGCTAAGGAACTAGGCAAAATAGTCTCGTAACTTCGGAAGAAGAGACGCCATCAGCAATGGTGGCCGCAGTGAAGAGGCCCAGGCGACTGTTTATCAAAAACACAGGACTCTGCTAAATCGAAAGATGCTGTATAGGGTCTGACACCTGCCCGGTGCTGGAAGGTTAAGGAAGGTGCTTAGAGTTAAATCGAAGGCATTGACTGAAGCCCCAGTAAACGGCGGCCGTAACTATAACGGTCCTAAGGTAGCGAAATTCCTTGTCGGGTAAGTTCCGACCTGCACGAATGGTGTAACGATCTGGGCACTGTCTCAGCCACGAGCTCGGTGAAATTGTAGTATCGGTGAAGATGCCGATTACCCGCAATGGGACGAAAAGACCCTGTGAACCTTTACTATAACTTCGTATTGACTTTGAGTAAGTAATGTGTAGGATAGGTGGGAGGCTTTGAAGCAGGCACGCTAGTGTTTGTGGAGCCAACGTTGAAATACCACCCTTTACTTACTTGGAGCCTAACTTCTTTCAGAAGGACATTGCGTGGTGGGTAGTTTGACTGGGGTGGTCGCCTCCAAAAGAGTAACGGAGGCTTTCAAAGGTACCCTCAGCACGCTTGGTAACCGTGCGTAGAGTGTAATGGCATAAGGGTGCTTGACTGTGAGACCTACAAGTCGATCAGGTGCGAAAGCAGGACATAGTGATCCGGTGGTTCCGTATGGAAGGGCCATCGCTCATAGGATAAAAGGTACTCCGGGGATAACAGGCTAGTCTCCCCCAAGAGCTCACATCGACGGGGAGGTTCGGCACCTCGATGTCGGCTCGTCACATCCTGGGGCTGGAGAAGGTCCCAAGGGTTGGGCTGTTCGCCCATTAAAGTGGCACGCGAGCTGGGTTCAGAACGTCGTGAGACAGTTCGGTCTCTATCTATTGCGGGCGTTAGATGTTTGAGAGGGCTTGATTCTAGTACGAGAGGACCGAATTGAACAAACCTCTGGTGTATCAGTTGTACCGCCAGGTGCACCGCTGAGTAGCTACGTTTGGAAGAGATAAGCACTGAAAGCATATAAGTGCGAAACTCGCCTCAAGATGAGACATCTTTTAAGGGTCGTTGTAGATGACGACGTTGATAGGCTATAGGTGTAAAGACAGTAATGTCATAGCCAAGTAGTACTAATTACCCGTAGATTTATAGTCTATGGTTACTATTAAACCAGGTGCTTTATGTGCATTGAAGGTTTTGTCTTTGTGAAAGTTTTTATCGATAAACCAGATGTCAGGTATAAGACCTCAGATAGCAGACTTAAAGTCTGAAATCTGAAATCCAGCCTCTGATATCTTATATACCTTCTTTAGGGTGGTTTTAGCGGTGGGGCTCACCTGTTCCCATTCCGAACACAGAAGTTAAGCCCACCAGCGCCGATGGTACTGCTAACGCGGGAGAGTAGGCCGCCGCCAGTTTTTATTTTATTTTTAAAATCCTTTATCTTAAATGATAAAGGATTTTTTTTGGCTTATACCCAACCCAAACCGCTCAACTTAATGGGCAATGGGTAATGAGTAATGAATAATCCAGGCTCATACATCCATCTTCTTCCCGCTTCCAGCCTCCAGCTTCCATTCTTTACTGGCATTATTGTACTTATTATTTTTCTTCGGTTAATAGGATTAACTCAATTATAAGTTTGGGCTACAAGCCAGGTGGTAATGGAGCTTTTGATGAGAGCGGGCTTTCTTCGGCTTCGCTCAGGATGATAGTCGCTGCTAGTGAATATAAAGAAAGGTTATTTATCATTCATCATGAGTCATCTCTCAAGTGTTTCTATTTAAATTTTATTCAAATAGCAGGGATTTTTTATTTTTAATTCAAAAATTATGTAACTTAGTACTATTAAAATGATTACGAATCTAAAAATATATAGTATGAAAAAACATTTATTTCCTTTATTTTTACTGTTTTTAGGTGTAAATGCACAAGCACAACAGGATTTATTTGCAATTACAGGAAAAGATACTCAAAGTATTACCTTCAATGATTTTCGCGCAATTGATGGAACTAACGGAACTTCAGGAGAAAAATTTTTTACAGCTGATTCATCAGCAAAAGTATTTTCACAAACCAGAAAAGATGTAGTAGCGGAAGACAGAAATTCTTACAGCAATTCTCAGGCAGTAACTTTAGCTGCCCTGGCCTATGATTCTTCGAATAATAACCTGGTATATATGCCTATGTTTTCTTCAAATATCTATGTTTTGAATTCACAGACAAACGAGATTACTTTAGTAGAAAATAATATAGCAAGGGTATCATCATGTGATATTAATTCTCATATTACCAGAATGGCAACCGGATACAACGGGAAAATTTATGCTATAAATAACGCAGGAACACAGTTTTTGCAAATCAGTAAAGAAGGTAGAGAATACGTTGTAAATGATCTGGGTATCATTAAAGATGATGCTTCGAATGCCCGAAATTCATTTACCGCAATGGAAACTGGATTTGGAGGAGATATGATTGCTGATGCAGAGAACAACTTCTACGTTTTTGCAGCTTCAGGAAATGTTTTCAAAGTTCTGACTAAAGAATTAAAAGCTAAATTTATTGGTAAGATTGCAGGTATTCCTGACAACTATTCTGTGAATGGTTCTGCAGTAAATGCTCAGGGAAAAGTTGTAATAGCGAGTGCAAAAGGAGGAGCTCTATACGAGTTAAATCTGATAACATTGCAGGCAAAAGAACTTCCAGGTGAAAAGGGACTGCATATTTATGATTTGGCAAGTAAGTATTTTGTGAATGATAAATCTTCGACTTTAAACACTCTGACCAGTAATCTTGATATTTACCCAACAAAAGTTGATGACCATTATATCAACGTTCATATTATTAACAATATAAAAGGTACTATTAAACTGAATATTTTTGATATGGCAGGTAAAAATGTAATGACTCAGAATTTATCAGTTAAAGATGGATCATTAGATGAAAAAGTATATCTTAAAGGATTACTGACCGGAGCTTATATTGTAAATATTGCTGAAGAATCAGGAAAAGTAATATTTAATAAAAAGATTCTTGTAACAAGATAATAGAGTGCTATTACTCAGAATATAGAGACCTTTTCAAATTATTTTGAGAAGGTTTTTTAATGATTATTTGATATTCAATAAGTTTTATTTTTCGATATTAAAATGTACTTTTATAAAAAAATATAGATGAAACTATACTTTAATGTAGGATATATTGTAAAGGCCGGAGAAAATTTGCAGCTGGTGTTTGGTGAAGATGAGAATGCCTTACATATCCATACTATGTTTTATGCAGAGAATGGGTTGTGGAAATGTGAAGTAGACTATTTCTCAAAATCTATTTCTTATCAGTACCGGGTGATAAATGAAAAAGGAAATGTCTTAAGAGAAGAATTCGTTTCGCATCATCTCAATTTTCCGCACAATTATAAGGAATTTATAATTTTTGACGAATGGAATAACAAAAACTTTCCTGAGAATTATTTAAACAACAAAATTCTTTACAATAAGCTGCATGATTTTGTTCCCGAGAAAATAACGGTCTTAAAAAAGCATACGCATTTATTCAGGATAGAAGCCCCTATTTATAATCCGGACTGGAAAATTGTTCTTTTTGGAAGTACAGCATCCTTGGGACACTGGAATTATGATAAGGTTGTTCATTTGCATCAGACTGATTTTGGAATGTGGGAAGCTTCTGTTGAGATTCCTGAAAATGAATTTATCCAATTTAAGTATTGTATTTACGATACCAAAGAAAACAGGGTTATTGATGTAGAAACCGGAGAAAACAGATTTACAGTTGCGAATCCGTTGAGTGATGTGCTGCAGATTGTTTCCAATCATTATTTTAAATTTAAAGGATATCAGATGTATCATGATGCCGGAGTGGCGGTTCCGGTATTCTCTTTGAGAAGTGAAGACGGATTCGGAGTAGGGGAATTTGCTGATATTAAAAAGCTGGCAGATTGGACAAAAGAAACCAACCTGGGTATCATTCAGATTCTTCCGATCAATGATACAACAGCAAATTATTCCTGGACAGATTCCTATCCCTACGCTGCAGTATCGGTTTACGCTCTGCATCCACAATATATCTCTTTGGAAAACCTTGATTATTCTTTACCGAAAGAATTAGTGGAAGAATATATGTCTGAAAAAGAGCAGTTAAACAATTTAGATCTGATTGATTATGAAAAAATGATCGAAGGTAAATGGAAATATCTTACGGCTGTTTTCAATAAGGAAAAGGACAAGATTTATAAAGACAGAAACTTTAAAAAATTCATCAAGGATAATGAATATTGGCTTGTTCCCTATTCAGCATTTTGTGTTTTGAGAGATAAGTATAAAACACCCAATTTCAACGAGTGGAAAACTCACAAAAAATATATTGCAGGAAAGATCTCTCAGTTTTTTACCACAAAAAGTAAAGATTATGATATCTCAATGCTTCATGCATGGGTACAGTATCAATTACACATACAACTCAAAGATGCAGTAGAGTATACCCATAACCTGGGAGTTTCGTTGAAGGGAGATCTTCCGATTGGTATTTACAGATATTCTGTGGAAGCATGGACAGAGCCGGAATTATTCGGAATGGATTTTCAGGCCGGGGCACCACCGGATCAGTTTACAGAACTGGGGCAGAACTGGGAGTTCCCAACTTACAATTGGGAAGCTATGAAAGCAGACGATTACAGATGGTGGAAAAACAGATTCAAAGCACTGGAACAATATTTTGATGCGATGAGAATTGATCATATCCTGGGGTTTTTCAGAATATGGAGAATGCCTGTTTCTGCTGTACAGGGAATTTTAGGATATTTTTATCCTGCTGTTCCTATCGTTCCTGATGAATTTAAGGCCTGGCAGATTCCGTTCAATTTTGACAGGTATTGTAAGCCTTTTATCAACAATAATATCTTATGGGACTATTTTGGAGAAGAAAGTGAAAAGGCTCTTGAGTTTATGGATCGTAATGAAGACGGTACCTATACATTCAAAGAAGAATTTGATACCCAGAGAAAGCTCGCTGATTTTTTTAATAAAAAATCATACGGTCCGCTTGAAGAAAAATTAATTGCTTTATGCGCCAATGTTCTATTTTTAACGGAAGAAAGAAACGGCAAAACGGTTTATCATCCGAGATTCAATGTATACAATACAGAATCTTACAAATACCTTCCGGAATCGGATCAGAAAAATATTTATGACTTGTATCATGACTACTTCTTTAGACGACAGGATCACCTTTGGTATGAAAAAGCAATGGAAAAGCTTCCGGTAATTCTGAATGCGACCAAAATGCTGATCTGCGGAGAAGATCTTGGTATGGTCCCTGCATGTGTACCGGTTGTAATGGATGAATTAGCCATAATAGCCCTGAAAGTACAGCGGATGCCTTCTGAAAATATTCCTTTCTATAATCCCAGGACAGCAGATTATATGAATGTAGTGACAGCTTCTTCCCATGACAGCTCAACGTTGAGGCAATGGTGGAAAGAAGATCCTGTACTTACACAGAAATATTACAATCAACAGCTGATACAGTATGGAAAGGCTCCCGAAGATCTTAATCCACATCTTGCCGGGATAATTATGAAACAACATCTGTATAATGAGGCTATGCTGGCTATTTTCCCCATTCAGGAGTTCCTGGCAACAGATGCAGAGCTTACCAATAATAAAACTGACAATGAAAGAATTAACAATCCTGCAGTTTTTCCACATTACTGGCGTTACAGAATGCATATAAAACTGGAAGACCTGAAGGAAAAGAAATCTTTCAATGAAAAAATTGCTCATTGGATAAAAGATAGTGGAAGAGTATAAATTTAACACTTGATTATCAGTTAGTTAATAATATTTTAAAAGAAGTTTGATCTTAGGATTTAACTTCTTTTTTTTATTTATATCAAAAAGATAGAATTAAGATATTCTGCTATATTTTAACCAATTAACAACTATAGAAATGAAAAAAATATTTTTGGGATTAGCTTTTGGGTTAGGCGTTTTGACGTCTGCGCAGCAGTATCCGAATAATGGTTGGGATGATGATGGTTATTATCAGAATGGTGGAGGCTATTACAGCGATGAAGATGACAGAAATTATTTTCCTGATGATTATTATTACAATTATCCTCAGGATTATTATCCAAGTAATTACTACCAAAGCTATTATAACGACTACAGAGGAAGTATTATTAATATCGACTGGAACGGATTTTTCGTACAGAACAGATTAAGCAGATGGCAGGTAGATCAGATTATGAGACTTAATAATCTGTATGCAAGTTTTACGGCATGGAATAATTTCTACAGATATAATCCGGACAGATGGTACTATGACAGGTTTTATGCACTGGAAAGAATCTTAGGGCCAAGAGTGTTTGTGGTTTTTCAGAATAACTACTACAGAGGTTCCAGCCCCATCGTATATTTCCAGAATTACAGAAGATCATATTATGTACCGAGATATGCTGTAATGCCAAGATATAGAAATATCAATATCAATATTTACAGAGTAGACAGATCAAGATTCCGCAGAATGGATAATCCTACTTTTGATATTATCAGAAGAGACAGCAGATCAGACAACGGTTTCAGAAATACACGAACCACAGAAAGATCAGGAAGCTATCGTGATAATAATGGAGGTTTTAGAAGCAGTAATGGTGTAAATACCGGAAATAGTGACAATAACGGAGGTTTCAGAAACAGCAATGGTGGCGGTTTCAGAGGAAATTCTGATAATGGAGGCAACAGACGAAATGTCGAAAACGGAGGCTTTAGGAATAGTAATGGAGGGGGTTTTAGAGGAAACAGTGAAGTAAGAAGAGAAGCTCCTAAGAGAGAAGATAATGGCGGCTTCAGAGGAAATAACGGCGGAGGATTCAGAGAAAGGTCTGCTCCGAAACAGGAGAGCCATGGTAACAATGGAGGGGGCTTTAGAGGCAGCTTAGTAAGGAATTAATTTTCATATATTATATTTAAGTGGTGTGAAGGGCAGGTTTTTATAATCTGTCCTTTTTTTGTTATTTTATTAATTTATTTTTATTAAAATTTAACGTTATTTATGAATTTGTTAATTTAACTTCTGTTTTAATTCATTATCAAAAAGATATATAACAAAATAACAATTAATTAAATTTTAAAAAAGATGAAAAAATTAGTTTTAGCAATAGCATTTATCGGAATGGGAAGCTTTGCAATGGCACAGCAGACAACAACTCCACAAGACAGACAGGCAAGAGCTGTTGAAATGAAGCAGAAAATGGAGCAGAAACAACAGGAACGTCTTGCAGAATTGCAAAAAGACCTTAACCTGAACCAATCTCAGGTAGCTCAGATAAAAGATCTTCAGGATAAAAAAAATGCTGAAAGGAAAGCTGAGTTCGAGAAAAATAAAGGTGACAGACAAGCTAAAATGCAGGAAATGCAGGCCAAAAGAGCACAAATGGATGCTGATATGAAAAAAATTCTTACTCCTGATCAATATGATAAATGGCAGGCTGACAGAAAAGCAAAAGCAGAAAAAATTAAAATGGGTATGAAAGAAAGAAAAATGATGAAAAAGCCAATGAATACAGGAACTGCTGAAGCAAAATAACAGTTTGTAATTTTAGTTTTTTAATGTATTAAGGATGGATGTTTTTCCATCCTTTTTGTATTAATTTTCTTTAAAACCTTTGATTTTGGGCTTTTATTCCCTATTTTTGACTATAAATTTATACTTATGGTTAGCGAAAAAATTGCAAAATTAATTAACGAACAAATTGCCCACGAACAATATGCCGCTCAATATTATCTTTCAATGTCTGCATGGTTTTCAGGAAAAGATCTGGATGGAATTGCCAACTATTTCAGAGTACAAAGCAAAGAAGAATTGATGCATGCCGATAAAATGTTTGATTATCTGAATGATGTCGGAGGGGAAATTATCATCGGAGAAATTCCAAAACCTCCGCATGAGTTCGAAAATGCAACAGATATTTTTGAGAAAGCATTAGCGCATGAGAAAGTTGTAACTAAAAGTATTTTCAATATTGTAAAAAATGCAAATGAAGAAGGTGATTTTGCAACAACATCATTCCTGCAGTGGTTTATCAATGAGCAGGTAGAAGAAGAAGCAAGCGCTTCTCAATACGTAACTAAAATCAAAATGGTATGCGATAATCCATCAGCACTGTACCTTTTTGATCAGGAATTGTCTCAACGGGTGTTTACTCCTGATACAAAAGCTTAAGAGTGAAGTCTTTTCAAAATATAAAACCGCTGCCTTTTTGAATAGCGGTTTTTATTTTATCATGACAGCATCATTATTCTTTTATTTTTCCCTCTGTATTCTCACGGCAAAAATAAAAACGGCTGCTCCCAAAATAAAATTCAGAAATAAAGATTTTACAATATTTTCGGTAGGCATATAACGATGTTCGTCTTCTGTAAGAGGTGGATCCAGATAATCAACAAAATTATATGTGACTACTGTGGAGATCAGCATAATGATAAGGCTTATTACAAAGGAACTTAAATATATTTTCATGGTTAGCTTTCTTCAAAATATAATCAAAAGACTATATTGTATTCATGTTGAATAAAAATAATAAAACCTTTTATATTTTGAAGGTTTTTTTGCAAAATTATTATATTAACCTTGTGAAAATCTTTGATGAGTGATTCTATAAATAAATAATCTGGGTTTTGAGAACCTTTTTACCCAGCCGTTCGAGAATATTTTTATAGCCTTCTACCTGTGCTTCATCCTTTACATTTGGTTCACCAGTCTTAAAGTCTACAATAATATAGCCTTCTTCATCTTTTAAAATACGGTCAGGCCTGAATATATGACTTTCTCCTCTTTCATAAATCATAATATCTTTTTCGTTGATCACTTCCCATTTTTCATCAAAGAATTCTGCATAAGTTGAGATGATTTCCTGTAGTGTAACCTCTATCTCGTTTTTTTCCTCCATCGTAATCTGCCCTTCCAGAGCATATCCTTCCAATACCTTGGTTATATCCTTTTCAGTATTGATTTTTGATAAAAGCTCATGCACAAAAAGTCCGATCCTTACTTTTTCATTTCGTACCTGATAATTTTTAGACGGCGTGGCAATCTTGATGGAAGTACTCTTCTCATTGATATTCTTCAGATTCCGGATATTCTGGGTTTTAAAAGAGGAACTTTTATCTTTCGAATATTTTTTCAGCATCTCAGGATTCACATCGTACACATCAAATTCATCGGCTTGTTCAAGATTTTTTGATTGAAGAAATTCTAAAAGCTCAAGATTGTTAGAAGTCTTATTCGCTTTCTGTAGGTAGAAGAATAGCTGTTCAACCGGTCTTGTGGTAGCAACATACTGCAGGCATAACCTGTCGATTAGATTTTTATAAGAGTTTTTAGTGTTAAAAAAAAGAATTTCATCATCATAAGCTTCCAGGTTTTTACTGAACTGATTGATATTGACTGATTTTAACGTTTCATTTTCATTGGTGTCAAACCAGTTGGTAAATTCACTGTCCCGGTTTTTGTTCATCATAGGAATAAAAACAACGGGGAATTCCAGCCCTTTAGATTTGTGAATGGTCATGATCTGGATAGCATCAATGTTTTCTGAAGCCTGAATAGTATATGAAGAAGCTTCTTCATCCCAATATTTCAGAAACTCTTTGGTGCTGGCACCTGCATTTTGGGTGAAATTGAAAAGCATTTCCAGGAAGTTCAGTAAGAAGTCCGTTTCTTTGTTTTCAACAGAAAATTCGTTGATGTAATATTCAATAAAATTATAAAGATTGAATCTCGGGAAGTTGTCCTGTTTAAGATGCAGCAAATATTTTTGCTGGATAAAATGCAGAATTTCTTCATGCCCATCGATATCCAGAATTTCCTTCATCTCCAACGTGAAATCCGGCATATGAATTTTTCCCAGTGTATTCAGATGATACATCATCATGATCAGACAGGGCTTATTTTTAGGATTGAGTTCCCACCGCAGAAACTCAATAACCGCTTTTAACGTATTGGAAAGCTCCAGCGTAAGACCTTTATCGGAGATCGTTTTAATATTGGTTTCTTCACCTTTATAGTTCACCTTTAAGCTTCCCAGTTTTTGAGAATAGCTGAAAATATCAAAATTTCCACGGCAAAGAATGGTAATATCAGAGAATTTAAAGCCATTGTCCAGGCATTCCTGTATATCTTTACGCATTCGCTCGGAAGTATCGGTATAAAAATCTTCATTCGTAAGATTTTCGATCAGATTTACCTTTACACGCCCATCAATTTTTGATTGGGGACTTTGCTCAGCATCCGCCCCGAAAATATTTTTATGCTCTTCCAGAAGCCCTTCAGAATGGAAACGGTACAGCTGATTGTTGAAGTGTACAATGTTTCTGGCACTTCTCCAGTTATCTTTTAACACCAGAAGATCTGCTTCTTTTGGTGAGAATTCTTTTTTGTTGATAATATCCAGCATCAGTTTACTTTCTCCACCACGGAAGCGGTAAATACTCTGCTTGGGATCACCAACTAATGTAAAAGAAGTGTATTCTGTAGAAACACTATGATCTCTCAGCGGAACAAAATTCTGCCACTGCAACTCCGAAGTATCCTGAAACTCATCAAAGAAATAATGCTGAAACTGTGAACCTACCTTTTCATAAATAAAAGCAGAAGGCTCATTTTTAAGATTTTCATTGATCAGAATATTAAATTTTGAAAGAAGAACAAGATCATTTTCCTCCTCAATTTTTTGAAGCTCATCCTGAATGTCCTTGTTTACTTTTAAAGGAAGAAGCGCTGACAAAACTTTCTCTTTCTTTTGGGTTTCAATATACAGAAGGATAAGTTTCATTCTGTTTTCCAGCAGCTGATCAAGAATTTCGAAAATCTCAGGCTCTTTATGTTTTGATTTTGAGGAAGCTCCTTTTCTGTAATTGCTGATAACAGATTCTTCCTGAGTGGTAGGAAAAGGGAAACCCGGTCTTTTTTGCTGATAAAAATCTGTGACTTTAGTAAAGAAACCTCCGATTCCGTTTTTACCCTGGGCAAAATCTTCTATCTCTATATTTCTTGATTGGAATAATTCAATTGAAGCGGCAGCCAGTTCTGCAGATTGCTTTTTATTCTGTACGATCTCTTTACGGAGGGTATTCTTTATATTCTCATAATTGGCATCATCAAAACTTTTATTGCTTTTAAGATGTTCATAGTGAATATCCTTTACAAATTCCTTTGCAGAATCATAAAGGTTTTTATTAAGATTGATCCTTTCATTGTTTTCAAGACTGTAGTCTACATAATCCATGAAAGAATTGGAGATGGTTTCATTCTCACCGATCTGGTCCAGCATTTTATCAACGGCTTCTATCAAAAAGGGCTCAGCTTCAATTTCAAGATTGAAATTTTTAGCAAGTCCCAATTCATAGGAAAAGCTTCTTACCAGTCTTGAATTAAAACGGTCAATCGTTCCGATATTCAATGTGGAATAATTGTGGAGAACGTAATCCAGCAGTTTTTTAGAACGCTGATGAAGATCATCAATTGTAATTTTCAACCCCTGTTCCTCAAATGCTTTCTGGATGTTCTTCAGATCTGTATTTTCAGCATACTCTTTAGCTGAAAAATTTCCCAGCCAGGATAAAATTCTTTCCTTCATCTCGTTAGCTGCCTTATTGGTGAAAGTCAGGGCGAGAATATTCCTGATCGACTGCTGTTGGTTAGGATATCGGAGACAGATCATCAGAAGCCTTTGGACCAGGGCATAAGTTTTCCCGGATCCGGCAGAAGCATTGATGACTGTGTAAGAATTTTGCATTGTTAAAAGAGAATTGAGACTGCAAGTTAGCTAAAATTTAAAAGAAAATTTAACAATTTAATCGGGCTATTTAACAGTTTACAGGGCAAAAATTAAAAAGAAATATTAAAACGCGTTAACTGTGGTTAAACTTATGGTATACATTAAAAATAATTTTAGCTTTGCCTTATAAAAATGGCCCGTGAAACTTAAATTATTCTTTTTTTTATCCTTTACTCTTTTTCTCCGTACCCATGCCCAAAGTTATATATTTGGTAAGATCACTTCCGAAGACGGTATTGAAATGCAGGATGTAAATGTAATCAATATCAGAACTGATGAGATCATAGTTTCAAACAGGGATGGTCACTTTATGATTTCAGGAAGGCAGGGAGATGAATTGCGTTTTATAAAAACGGGGTATGAGCGTATCACCAAGATCGTTTCCAAGGAAAATACACAGTCTCCGATGAATATAAGTATGGTGCGCCAGACTATTCAGATTCCTGAAGTAGAAGTAAAACAAGGGCTTACCGGAAACCTTAAAATTGATTCAAAACTTTATAACAAACCCCAAAAGGTTGAAAAACTGCTCAAAGATATGGATCGGTATATTGCTCAAAAATCAGATCCCAGAATATTGGCCGCAAAGCCCGGAGAATTTGTACAGCCGAAAGGGCAGGGATTCTCTATTGGAAAAGTGAAAGATAAATGGGATGATGTGGATGTAATGAAATACATCCGAGCAAGCCTTGGTGACGATTATTTTACCAGTCTTAAAATAGAGAAGCCTCTGATAGAGCATTTTATTTATTATGTTTTTGCAGGTGGTTTTGAAAGGAAAAAAATACTGAAATACGGATTCTGCAGTGATGCAGATCTGAATAGGTTTCAGCGTTTCGTTCTCACAAGAATTTCATCCTATCGTGCACCACAAACTCAAAGATAAATGGAAATAAGATATATCAAAAGAGGTTTTCTTTTTGTGCTTTTTTGTATTGCTGCAGGATTGTGTGGACAGCAAAAAATATCAGGGAGGGTTATCACAGGTGATGAGCTGGATTTAGCGCCGGTACTTATCGTTAATATGTCAGGGAACAAAAGCATATTAAGTGATATGTATGGAAAATTTGAGATCGAAGCTAAAGAAAATGATGAGATCAGATTTGTAAAAGAAGGATATTATCGGGTTGACAAGAAAATTACCAGAGAAGACATCAGTTCTCCACTAAATATCATTCTGAAAAAGATAGAGATCCAGATTCCGGAAGTGAAAATTCAATATAAACCTACAGGAAATCTTGCAAAAGATAATCAGCATCTGAATGAATCCAGAAAACTTCAGTCATTGAAATCAGATATGGAGGATTATATGAAAAGTCCATTGAATGAGCCTTTACCTAATAACACCATATCAAAGACTTTTTCAGGCCATGACTTTAATGTGGGACAGGTGGATCTCTTTGGCGTATTTAATGCTGTATCAGGTTTGGTAAAGAAAGCAACAAAGCCTAAAATCACCAAAGCTAATTATAATGAAACCCAAGATTTCCTCAGAAGAGTAAGAAATGAAGTCAACCTGAATTTCCTGAAAAAACATGGGATGGATGAGGAGCAGATTGATACCTTCCTTCTTTATGCCGATAAAACCCGTTCACTGGCAAAAAGATACCGCAAAGACTTTCATGTTGATGTGGTAGAATATGAACTTAAAATAGCTTTCGGGGAATACAGTAAACTGAATAAACTGGAAGGAACTAAAGAATAACTTTTATAAAATTGAATTATTTCACTAAAAATATTGAGACATTGAAGGGAAAAAGAATTGTTCTTTTCCTTATGCTTCTGTGCAGTGCTTTTGTTTTTTCCCAGCAGACCGTGACGGGTAAAATAGTAGATGAAACCGGTGAAGATCTGAGTAAAGTAATCGTTATCAACATGTCTACCGATAAGAAAGTGTATTCTGATGCTGAAGGAATATTTTCTATTGAGGCTAATCCTAATGATGAATTGAGATTTGTAAAAGAAGATTTCAACAGGACATCCAGAAGAGTTCTTACCAACGGCATCAATACACCGCTGTTTATCACTCTTTACCAGATTCCGAAAGATGTAGGTGAAGTAAAGATCGTAAAAAGGCTCACCGGAGATCTGGAAGCAGATTCCAGGATTGTCGCCAAAGCAGATAAAGGAGAACAGGTAAGAGATGCCGTAGGGCTTCCGCAGCCGGTGGGGAAAATGAGAGAAAAGCCGGCAGAAGTGAAAAGTGTCCTTTTGCCTATACTCTTAGGAAATCTGAATGTTCAGGGCGTGTATGATCTGATAAGCGGTAAGGCCAGAAGACAGAAAAGGCAATATAAATATGATGATCTCCAGGAACATATTGCCTGGGTCCGGGACAGGATAGATGATGAATACTTTATTAAAGCGGGAATTCCGGGTAACAGAATTTCAGAATTTATTCAATTTTCATTTTTAGCGAAACCGCAGGTACGGACGTATGTAAAAGCAAGAAATCTTTCCGGTGTAATGCTGAGATTGGAAGAAACAGTCCCTCTGTTTATGGAAAGATTGAAACAGGATCAAAAGTAATATGAATGTTAAATAAATCTTAAAATACTGGAATAGAAATTGATACATTCATTCTTGTAACAAACAACTCCATTCACAAATTTTATGAATAAAAACATTTTTGCAGTAGCTATTGCTGCGCTAGGTTTCGTTATCGGCCTTGGATTTTTAGGAAATGCCATTAAAAACAGAAACAAATCTGAAAATACAATTTCTGTGACCGGCCTTGGTACAAAACAGTTTACTTCAGACCTGATCACATGGTCCGGAAGTTTTTCCAAAAATAATGCTGATCTTAAATCTGCTTATGATGAACTGGCAACAGACAGAAAAGTGATCAATGATTATCTGCTTTCAAAAGGTATACAGCAGAAGGAGATTGTATTTTCTTCCGTAGATATTCAGAAGCAGTTCAGAAGTTATAATGATGCTAACGGGAATTATGTGCAGGGAGAATTTTCGGGCTACAACCTTACCCAAAAAGTTTCTATTGAAAGTAAGGAAGTGGGAAAAATAGAAAACCTGTCCAGAAATATTACAGAAATTATCAATCGCGGAATTGAATTCACTTCTTCTTCACCCGCTTATTTCTACACCAAGCTGGCCACGGTGAAACAGGAAATGATTGCCGGTGCCACCAAAGATGCGAAAGAACGTGCTGAAAAAATTGCTGAAAACTCAGGAAGCAGTCTGGGAAACCTAAAGAAAGCAACAATGGGAGTTATTCAGATTACAGCTCCGAATTCCAATGAAGACTATTCTTACGGCGGAACCTTCAATACCTCTTCCAAAGAAAAAGAAGCCAGTATTACAATAAAACTTGAATACGAAGTAAATTAACAGAAGAAAATTTCTAATAAACAAAACTACAAAAGCTACAAAAGCTACAAAAGCATTCATTTTTAAAACACTTTAGTCCACTTAAGTAAGTTTAAAATGATACCTCTGCTAAGCTCACCTAAGATGAAACAGCTTTAGAATTAAGCTTAAAGCTTAACCAAATTATAACACAAACATCTGTGAAAATCTGCGCAGATCTGTGGTTAATAATAAAAGAAAAACGCCGGAAAACAATTCCGGCATTTTATATTTAATGATAAATAATATCATAAATTTCTTTTTTTGCTTCCTCTACATTTTCAGGAGTGTAATTGGCAAGCAGCCATAAATTCAAAGATTTTTTTCCTTCTCCATAACTTGGCTGGATGTGAGTGGTATCTATCAGGCTGAAATTATTTTTTTGATAAAAAGAATAACGTCTTGAAGCATCTTCACTCAGCTCTGCAGGTTCAATTTCCAGGATAATGCTTGGATAACTTTCTGACAAATGATTCATAATATGAGATCCCAGCTTTTTACTTCTGAACGCTTCAAACACTTCAAAATGTTCTACAAAAACAAAAGAACTCAGCTCCCAGAGGATGAGGTATCCAACGGCTTCCGCTTCATGGATAACAGACATAAATTTTACATGTGGATTTGAAAATAAGCCCACAAACTGTTCTTTATCCCTTTGCTCATCTACAGGAAAAGTGGTGGTGTAAGAAGCATAGATTTCCTGAACTCTATGATCTTCAGCAGAAGTAATCGGTAAAAATTCCATAATTTATAAATCAAAGACACTTGGCCTTCTGGTGATGAAAATATCTTTAATCCAAAGCGTAAATGCCAGTCCCAGATAGATCAGGAAGAAAAAGCCGGCTGTTGCAAAAGTAGAATAGATAAAGAAAATTCTCAATTTAGAAACAGGAATTCCCAGCTTGGCACCCATTCTTGTCAGTACACCAAACCATTCTCTTTCCATTTTATGACGGATATTACTCAGCATTTCCAGATTGTTATTTAAAGTTTAAAGTTAAGGATTTTTTTTGATAAAGATTTTTTAATGCAATAAGCATTACCGATACAATTACTCTTTTAAAAGCTTGAATCCAACAGAACAGGCTAAACAGTTTTTTAATTCACAATGGGTTTTATGATGATAAATAAGGCTTTGGCTTTCCAGGGCATTGGTAACTTCCAGCCCAAGTTTTTTCCAGCTGGTAATAATAGTGTTTTTCTCAGCAGGAATAGACCTGTACAGTTCAATAACTTCATCTGCAATTTCTTCGTGATGGTATCTGTGATATGCATATTTTAAAGGAAGCACTGTGTTTAGAATAAGTAGATCTATAAACTCTTTGCTCAGGGTTTTAGGGTGTACTTTGGAAATACTTCCAAAATTAAAATGAAAATCCCAATATTCGGACGCTTTTACTGATTTGAAAATATCGTACACCTGATCTGCATTTTTGGCTTCCATAATCTTTGAAAATAAATTCTGGTGTTTGTACAGGTCTGCTAATTGTGATAACCGGATGGTTGGGAAATTGGGAGGTCTTAATCTTAAAAATTTGGGGTAAAATTTTAAATCAGAAACAGAAAATTTGGTCTTAATGAAATCAAACTCTCTTTTCCATATTTTCATCTGGCCATCCTTTGGATCATCAAGCCATCCTGAAATCCCGAATAATAGAGCTTCAAGCTGAAGAGGGTTCTGACGGATTTTATGAATACTGCTGTAATCTATACTTTCCGCAATCTGCCGGAAAATAGGAGCGTTTACTTTTAATCCAAATGAATAGGCAAAGCTGTGAAATAAAACAGCCTCAAAATTATTTTTGTATCGGTTTAAACTCTGTTCAAGCTCTGAAGCTTTTTCATCCAGCTTTTTCAGAATATTTTCTTCATGGAAGCTGACCGGGATTTTTTCCGGATCAAAGAGGTTTTCACAGGCGATAAATTCATTACCGTTGATCAGTCTTTCATATTTCCAGAGGATATTTCTATCGATATAATTTTCCAGTTCCAATGTAGGAACATGTTTTCCAGTAAGTTCAGGAATTTCTATGTCGTGTTGAAATACGACATGGAGAATGATATTCTGATAATTGGGATCCTGGGAATGATTGTGGAAAATCCAATCTGAAGAACGGACGTGCAGTTCAATATTTCCTGCGAGCAGTAAGCCGTTGATTTTGATTTTAGCGTCCAGAAAATCCGGGCCTGCATTTTTATTCCATTTCCCAAAATGGATGATCTCAACAGAATTTCCTTCAATATCCTTGAAGTCAAAATTTTTGAAAACCTTATAGTTCCAAAGATATTGAAGTAGTTTTTCCGTCATAAGTATGACGATAAATATAATAGAAATATTATACTTTCGTCAGCTCCTTATTAAAGTTTTCTATGGTTGTTCTATACATTTTCTCATAGATAGGAAGAATGTTTTTCAAATCGAATTTTATCGCCTGATCTTTCGCATTTTGCTTCATTTTGGCTAAAAGTTCGTCATTGCTCAACAGCTTAATCGTGTAGTTGCTCATGGCTTCCACATTTCCTATTTCAGCAAGATATCCGGTCTCTCCCTGGATGTTCACTTCAGGAATTCCCCCGGCATTGGAGCTGATCACAGGTGTATAGGCTGCCATTGCTTCCAAAGCTGCAAGACCGAAGCTTTCCTGCTCCGAAGGCAGAAGAAATACATCCGAAAGCTGTAAGATTTTATAAAGGTCATTCACTTTTCCTAAGAGACGGATTTTGGAAATAAGATCAGGATTTTCCTCCAGAAACTGATTTACCTTTTCCATATCAGGACCTTCGCCAATGATGATCAGTTTGGATTTTACCTTTTTCTCCACATTCTTAAAGATCTGCAATACTTCGTCCACACGCTTTACAGGGCGAAGGTTGGATACATGAATCAGGATCTTTTCATCCGGATTGGCAAACTGTGTTCTCTGGCATTCAGAACAGTCATCAAATTCAGAATTATCAATAAAATTGGTAATCACCTGAATTTCTTTTTTGATGTTGAAAAATTGAAGAGTATCTTTTTTCAGGCTTTCAGAAACCGAAGTAATAGCATCAGACTGGTTGATTGAAAACTCTACGGCATGTTTATAACTTGGATGCTGGCCAACAAGAGTAATGTCGGTACCATGCAATGTAGTCACCAACGGGATATCATTATTGTCTTCTTTAAGCATTTGTTTTGCCGTAAAAGCGGCATATGCATAAGGAATGGCATAATGTGCGTGAAGAAGATCCAGTTTATAAAGATTGACAACCCTGTAGATCATTGAACTGAGCGCAATATCATAAGGCTGATACTGAAAAAGGGGATAGGTTTGAACATTTACCCTGTGAAAGAAAATATTCGGGTTGGTAATGTCTAATCTTGCAGGAAGTGCAGAGCTTATAAAATGTACTTCATATCCTTTATTGGCAAGGGACATTCCTAGTTCTGTTGCTACAATTCCGCTTCCTCCATAGGTAGGATAGCAAAGTATGCCTATTTTCATTAGATTATTGTTGTTTTGATGTTGTATTATTTGATGTTTGCTGAGTTGCTGGACTAAAGTCTATGCCCATTCCCGGTTTCAGCTGATCATTTACCAATACAGGAAGTTTTCCCCATATTTTTGTTTTACCGTTTAAAGCATCCGCTGCAGCGTTCATAGAATCATCATTGTTTTCATAAGAAACAAGAACTGTTGAGACTTTTGAAATATCAATGTCTTTTAAGGCATACGCGCTTCCAAATACATTCAGAATAACATTTTGATTTTTGGTAAGATCAGAAAGCACTTTTTTTGATTCTGCAGAAATTTTGTAAGGCTTGTAAGCTGTTGAATTATCTTTATGAAAACCTACAATCACTGTGGAACCTGTTGGAATAGTATTAATTTCTCCGGTTTTTTTGATAATGGCTGTATTGCCTAATCTGTTGGCAAAAGTCTGATAAGGAGCTTCTTCAAGAGGAACATAATAAATTTGTTTGCCTGTAAGAGGCAGCAATTTTTTTTCATCCTTTAATAAAGTCAGCGCATTGGAATAAAGATTTTGCACCAATTGGGTATGAGAATCATTATTCAGATCAGCATTGATATTTTCAGGATTTTTAGGAGTGTATTGATTCAATCCAAGAAAATACTTGGTCAGTAAAATCTTTTTCACACTTTCTTCCACTCTCGATTGAGGAATTTCCCCTTTATCAATAGCTTTCTGGATCAGTTTCTTACCTTCAGAAACGCCTTGTGAGAATAGCATAATATCATTTCCTGCCTTGAATGCCATAGCATCCAGCTCACCAGGGTTGTATTTATTAGCTACGGCACCCATGTTTAAGGCATCTGTAATAATTAAACCTTTATAGCTCAGCTTATCTTTAAGTAATCCTGTAATGATATTTTTAGACACAGAAGCCGGAACCCCTTTTTCTGATTCTAAGCTTGGAACATATAAGTGGGCAACCATCACGCCACCGATTCCTTTGTCCATCAGTGCTTTGAATGGTGCTAATTCTACCGTATTAAGCCTGTCTATCGAGTGGGAAACCACAGGAAGATCAAGGTGGGAATCTGTACTGGTATCTCCATGTCCGGGAAAATGCTTAATGGCTGCTAATATATTGTTATCCTGAAGGCCGTTGGAATAGGATAGGGCAGAACTGATTACATTGTTTACTTCAGATCCAAAGCTTCTGTTGCCGATGATTGGATTGTCAGGGTTGGTATTGACATCCACTACTGGGGCAAAATCCCAGTTGATTCCCATTCTATGGCAATCTTCAGCAATTTTTGCCGCCATCTGATACACCAGATTCTTATCCTGGATAGCACCCAGCGTCATTGCCCATGGAAATTTGTGAGCCGTTGCAATTCTCTGATAGAGTCCCCATTCTGCATCCATACCGATCATTAAGGGAACTTTTGATTTTTGCTGAAATTCATTCACCAGGTTGATTTCCCTTGCGGCATCATCCTGCATTAAAATCAGACCGCCTATTTTATCATTCGTAACAATATTTCTTACCTGGCTGATATAGTCTTCTCCTCTATTGGTATATAATGCCACAATAAAAAGCTGTCCTAGTCTTTCATCCTGAGAAAGATTTTTATAGGTGGTATCAACCCATTGCTGAGCTTTTTTCAGATCTTCCTTAGAAGCATTTTTGGGCTGATACTGGGCGTTCAGCTTAGAACTTATCAGCGCGGCAATAAAGAGTGAAGTATATAATAATTTCTTCATGACTTTTGAATAAGAACAAAAATACAATTAAAAAAGTGAGGAAAACAAAGTTTTTGAGATTTTTGGTATATGATTTGAATACGCAATATAAATAATAACTAAACTTTACTAAAAATGAAAAAAATACTTCTCTTCTTATTCCTGGGTGCTGTAGGTTTTACTGCTTATAGCTGTGATAATAGTGATGATACTGTAGTACAGGGAACAGATTATGATACAATAAACCAGTCGTTTGATATAAGCCCTACTTTTACAAAAGTTACCGACAATCTTTACAGATGGAGTGATGATTTTAACAGTCCACTAGTTCAATCCGATATGGTTCTTATTTATATGCAGAATGGGACTGATGGGGATTCTCCTGTGTGGAAACTTCTTCCATATACATCTTATGTGGGTAATGCAAATAATGATGCTGTAGACTATATTTTTGATTTCAGTAAATATGCTGCTACTATTAATATTAATTCTACCAATACATTTAGCCTAACAGCTAATCCATCTTACTATCAGAATAAAAAATTCAGAGTTCTTATTCTTCCTGCCAATGGAACAGGAACAGGTGGTGCAAAAGCAGCTAAAGGTAATGTAGTAGACTATAACGATTACAATAGCGTGATTAAATATTACAATATTGACGAGTCTAAAATTAAGACTAAATAATTAGAATATCTTTTCAGTTTTTTATAATTAAAAAAGTCCCGGAAGAATATCTTCCGGGGCTTTTGACTTATAAGAGGATCAGTACATCAGTACAAAAGAATAATGCTTTAAAAAAGATTAATGATGATTTCTGAGAATCAGAATAAACGTGTATTCCGTATCTCAAATGAGCTATATTAAAAATGAAAAAGCTTCAGAATTTCCGAAGCTTTTATTGTATTTAGTTATCATTGTCATCCAGAAGATGACCAAAGAAATCTTTTTTTGTTTGCAGATATCCTTTGCTGATTTCATTAGCTGGGATCTGTAGCGGTATTCTTGAATTGAGGTGGATATTGCTGTCTACCACATATTTTACCTTTTCAGGATTATTGGTCAGAAGGTTGATATCTTTTACATCCAATAGATTAAGAATTTCAATGGCTACGCCAAAGTTTCTGTCATCTGCGGGAAGTCCCAGTTCCAGATTGGCCTGTACGGTATCCAATCCTTTTTCCTGTAACGAGTATGCCTTCAGTTTGTTGATGATCCCGATGTTTCTGCCTTCCTGGCGAAGGTAGATGATTATTCCACCGTTTTCATGGATATATTTCATTGCAGCATCCAATTGTTGGCCGCATTCACATTTTTTTGAATGGAAAACTTCTCCGGTAATACATTCTGAATGGAAACGAACATTGACCGGTTTTGAAAAATCTGTGTTTTCAGCAACGATGGCCATATGGGGCATCCAGTCGTTTTCATTTTCGGAGAAAGCGATCATTCGGAAAGTACCGTGCTCTGTGGGAACATTGGCTTCCGCCTGAATTTTAATCATTGATAGTTCAATTAGTTTTTAACTTCCTGGCAAAGCATCTTCAATAACAGAAATATTGGTTTTTAAACGAACCAGATATCTGTTAAGAACTTCATCGTCGTCTCTGTCAAGATTCTGCCTTAGCTTTTGAATTTTTTTGTAGGATTTCTCGAAGCTTTTAAGGGCTCTGCTCTTTCCTGCAGAATTACTGGCATCGATGGCATATAAATAGTTCTGAAGGCTGTATTTCAAGCTGGTAATCTCATCATTCAGTCCGTTGTTTTTAAACTTGGGAAAAGTGGAGATCATATTTGAAATTTCAGAGGCATTTACATTCTGCTTTATATTGATATTAAAATTCTTCTTTGAGCCTCTGTCTGAATCAGAACCTTTAGCATCACTATAAAAATTATTTGACAAGGGAGAAAGATTAAGCTTTTCCGTTGCACAGGAAGATGTTAATATGATAAGTACTCCAAAGAAAAATAGTCGTTTCATTTTTGTTGCCCTTTTTGATAAAGGATTGGGTTAAGACTTTCATCGTTGTACATTTTCATTTGTTTGTACACTTTCATCTTAATATCACCGTTTTCAATATCAGTAAGCAACTGATCAATAGAAGTTGACAGATCTTCTTTCTGAATAAGCAGAACATCCAGTTTAGCCTGGCAGTTGTTTCTGTGTTCTTCAGAAGCGGATTCTCTATGAGCTTCTAACGACATATGATAAACCTTTAATGCAAGAATTGATAATCTGTCTACTGCCCAAGCGGGAGTTTCTGTATTTATTTTTGCTTCAGGTTTAGGAGTTATATTTTCAAACTTATTAAGGAACCAGCCGTCAATATATTCTACCAGATCAGTTCTTTTCTGATTGGAGGCGTCTATTGTTCTCTTGAGTTGAAGAGCTTCAGCCGGATCAATATTTTCATCTCTAATTATATCTTCCAAATGCCATTGAACGGTATCAATCCAGTTCTTTGCATACAAAATCCGTTCCAAACTATCTTTTTCGAACGGGTTATTAATTAGAGTGTTAACGTCATCAGACACGTGATAGTCTTCAATAGCTTGATTGAAGACTTTCCATGCAGTCTCAGTAAATTTCATTAATTCTAAGAATTTTAGTTGCTTGAAGAATTATTGTTGTTGGAAGAAGATTTATTTTCAGAACCTGGTTTATCTTCTTCTTTTACTGCATCTTTAAATTCCTTGATTCCTGAACCTACTCCTCTCATTAATTCCGGAATTTTCTTTCCTCCGAAAAGTAATACCAAAAGTATTGCTACGATAAGGATGTGCTGCCAAGATAAGGCAAGTATTGTTAGTGTATTCATCTCTTAAAATTTTTGCAAAGTTACACTTTTTTTAATATGAAATCCAACCTAATGGATCAACTGGTGTGCTTCCGTTCCATACTTGGAAATCAAGCGTATAAGCACCATCAAAATCCTGGGCTATTGTTCCAACCGGAGTTCCTGAGGAAACCTGCTGTCCTTTTGAAACATTTACATTTCCTAAATTGGAATAAATGGTAAAATAGCTTCCGTGCTTGATGATTACTGTCTTTGTTCCGTCATTGTTGGCCAGTACCGAAGATACTGATCCCGGGAATACAGATTTTGCCCGTGTACCTGAAGGCACGGAAATTTTAATTCCGTTGTTTTCTTCAGTAATATTTTTAAAAACCGGATGTGGCTGTCTTCCGAAACGGTGCGTGATCTGTCCGGCCCTGTCCGCAGGATATCCAAGTCTTCCCCTGTTATCAGCGAAACTGTTTCCGGTAGCGGTGGAAACTCCGTAGCTTGTCATAGCCTTTGTTTCAGCAGCTTTTTTATCTTCCTCTTTTCTTTTTGTAAGGGCAGCTTCTGCGGCTCTTGCTGCAGTCAGTTTATCTGCAGCCTCTTTAGCTTTGGCATTAGCTTCATCTGATGCCTTTTTAGCTGCTATTCTTCTGGCTTCATCCTTGGCATTGGCTTCGGCTTTTGCTGCTTCTTCATTACGTTTTCTTTCTTCTTCAGCTCTTTTTGCTGCCAGATCTGCTGCTCTCTTAGCTTCAGCTTCTGCGAGTCTTCTCTCTCTTTCAAGAGCTTCAGCTCTTGCTTTGGCCTCGGCTTCGATTCTTGCCTTTTCTCTTTCTGCAGCCAGTTTTGCCAGACGTATTTTTTCTGCTTCCGCTTTTTTTCTGGCTTCTTCTTCCGCTTTGGCGATTCTGATTTCTTCCGCAATAATTGCCCTGATCTGTCCTTCCAATGCTTTGGACTGAACTTGTTTTTGCTTCAGCTCAGCGGTCAGCTTGGATTCGTTTTTCTTGAATTCGGCTACCAATTGTTCTTTTTGCGCTCTTTCAGCGTTGATGGTTGCCAAATCTTTTTGCTGGTTTACCAAAAGATTTTCTTTGGCTTTTACAGAATTTTGTTTTTGGGCGATGGTTTTTTTGATCAGATTGGCAGCATCTGTGATTTCAGCTGCTTTTTTATCCTGGTAGTCTGAGTATTGTTTCAGGTACTGAACTCTTCGTATGGCTTCTCCTAGATTTTTAGCAGAAAGTATAAAGGTTACTTTGTTCTGTACTCCTTTGTTTTTATAAGCATTCACCAAAACCTCAGCATAGTTTTTCCTTAAAACGGCCAGTTCTTTGTTCTGGCGGTTGATTTCCAGCTGACGTAAATAGATATCATCTTCAATGAATCTTTTTTCTTTCTGGGTATTATTATATACCTGTTCTCTTAAAACCAGTTTTTGGTTAACACTGGAAAGGTAGGCAACAGAAAGTTTAGACTCACTTCTGGTTTTGGCTAAATCGGTATTTATTTGTGCAATTTGTTTTTTAAGTTCGGCATTCTGCTTCTGCAGCTGTTCTTTGTTCTGCTGTCCCTGGTGCAGTCCGAACATCAAAACACCTATTAAAAAGCTAAATTTTTTAATCATTTAATCTCAATTTTCTTATAACTGGATGGTACAGAATAAGGTGTTTCCATCCTCGAAAAGTCAAATTTCGTGTTTTCCAGTAAAATCTGACTAGATTTTGAGCCTTTTATAATTATTTTAACATTTTTAGGAAGGCGGATTCCTTCGTAGTCATTCCAGTCGCTGTAAGAAACTTCCAGCTCGTCCGATGACAGAATATCTTTCAGATTAACGGTTAATAAATCGTAATTGGTGTCATACTGCATGGCAACTTTATACTCTCTCTTTTTTTCATCCGTTATAATCTTCTGATTGGTATTGGAAACCATTTTAAATCCCTGTGCATTTTGTGTCAGATCAAACTGTCTGTCGTTGATTTTAATAAAGGTTCTTCCTAACAGGATTTTTTCCAATGATTTGTAATCAATGAAATTAACATTGAGTAAATTATTAAGATAATCAAAATCGGAATCTATATAAGTTTTATTGATTTTATCCTGTCCTTTTATTCCTTCCGGAGTGGCAATACCTCTTGCAGCGTTGATGAACAAAGCGCGGAGATTCATCCATACCTTTTTATCATTTTCAATATAGATGGTAGCATCCAGTGTAGGAACATAGCTTCCTGTTTCCACTTTTACTTTGCTGTCTATTTTGATTTGTTCAAATTTTGGCGGAATCAATACATGCTCATAAAAAGTGAGTTTATCCCTTACGGCTTCATTGGCATCTTTTGGATCTCCGTTATCTTTTGTAGTATTAATGCTGTCCCGTGTATGATCTGTGTCACTTTGAGCAGTGTTACGGGTCTTACAGGATGATAGAGCGAGAAGCAATAAAAGAAAAGGGATCCAATTTTTCATGTATTTATCTTTAATTAAAAATACGTTGCAATATTAACGCCAAACCACACAAAGCATTTTGTGTGGTCTGATGATAGGTTTTGTTTAATATCAATATTTTCTGTTTTATTTAGATAAAAAATCTAAAACGGAATAGTCCCCTAAAGAAATCTCTCTGGCAACTCCGAAATATTGTGCCGAATTACCGATCATAGAATTGGATAGATTTCCATGATTGATTCTTGTATTTTCCTGAATCAGGGAATTTTCAATATTAGAATTGACAATAGTAGTATTGTTTCCTAATGAAACGCCAGGTCCAACTTTAGAATTGGAGATTTTTACATTTTCACCAATAAAGCACGGTTGGATGATCAGAGAGTTTTCAATCACTGCTGAAGCAGGATAGTTCTTCATTGCCTCTCTTTCATATTCAAGGATTTTACTATTGGTTTCTACAGTAGCGTTTTTGTTACCGCAATCCATCCAGTCGTTTACTTTTCCAAGGGAAAATTTAGCGCCTTTGGCTCTAAGATTTTCAAGGGCAGTTGTCAATTGATATTCACCTCCGTTTTTAATATCATTGTCCATGATATAGTTGATTTCTTCCATTAGCTTTTCAGCACTGTTGAAGTAATAAATACCAATAATGGCAAGATCTGAAACGTAAGTCGTCGGTTTTTCAACAAAGTCGGTAATGAAGCCGTAATTATCTAATTTAACTACTCCGAAAGAAGATGGATCTTCAACGCTTTTCACCCAGATTACTCCATCCGAATTTTTATCCAATTGGAAGTCTGCACGGAAAAGAGTATCTGCAAAAGCAATAACAATGTCTCCCTGCATTGACTGCTCCGCACATTTGATCGCATGAGCGGTTCCGAGAGGGTCGTTTTGATAATATATACTTCCTTTTGCTCCCAGCTTTTCAGCAATCTGAATAAGAGATCTTTCGATCTCAGGACCAAAATCTCCGATGATAAAAGCTACCTCTTCAATATTTTCACCCGCAACTTTAGCAATATCTTCCACCAATCTCTGTACGATAGGTTTTCCTGCAATAGGAATAAGAGGTTTTGGAACTGTCAGTGTATGTGGACGTAATCTGGAACCACGTCCAGCCATAGGAACAATAATTTTCATAAATTATATATATAAAAGATGTTTTATTAGTTATTTTAAATAATAAGGTTAAAGATAATAATTAAAACCTTTGATGGGTTATGATTTATATCTTTTTAATATTGTTGTTAACAATAGGTTTTTTTACTAGCAAAATAAAGACCAAAGTTTAATTCTTTCGGATTCTTGATAAAATCAAGTTTTTTTCAGAATAAATCAAAATTCCGGTAAAGATTAAAAATAATAGATTACTTGTGATGATATTATAGTTAAGATACTTTACAATGATGAGGCTGAAAATTCCAAGCAGGATCAGAAAAAAAGACATTTTCTTCATTCTGTAGGGGATAGGATAATATTTTTGGCCCAGCAGATAAGAAACAATCATCATAATAACATAAGCTCCGAAAGTTGCCCATGCGGAACCCATCATGCTGTGGTAGTAATTTAATGCTAACAGGTTGAGCGCAATGTTGATCGCTGCTCCGAGCCATGAAATAACAGTTCCCATACTGGTTCTATCCGTTACTTTATACCATGTTGAAAAGTTGTAATATATTCCGAAGCAAAGGTTGGCAATGACAATAATTGGAATGATATCTATAGCGATCCAATACGATTTATTAGGAATGAAAACCGCCTTCAGCCATGATATATTGGCAATAATTCCTAAGGCAACAGCGCATGCAAAAAAGGCAAAATATTCAGCTACTTTCGCATACGTTTTTTTAGCGTCGCCTTTATCCATTTGTTTAAAAAAGAAAGGTTCGATCCCCATTCGGTATGCAGTAACAAACAGTGTCATCAGTACAGCCAGCTTATAGCAGCCTCCATAAGCACCGGCTTCTTCATCTGAAATATAATTTCTCTGGATAGATTTATCAAAGTTTTCATTAATCATAAATGCGAAACCTGCCAGCATAAGCGGAAAGGAATATTTGATCATGCGCTTAAACAAAGAGGTAACAAACTGGAACCTTACCTTCAATATAATAGGAAACAGCAATAAAAAGCCCAATACGCTTCCTGCAAGATTACTGAAGAACGGAAAGTCCACATTTTGGTCTAGTCCCATACTTTTTGATACACTTGATGGAATCCAGAAGAATAATGCTGCTGTAAAAATGGCCTGAAATACAGACTGAACAATTCTTACTGCAGAATATTTGATAGGTTTATTGTGGAAACGCAGCCATGCAAAAGGGATTACCAATAAATTGTCAAAAAAGGCAATCAATGCAAACCATCTGATGTATTCAGGGTTGTCATGGTATCCTGCATAATCTGCTATAGGCTGATTGAATACATAGCACAATGCAAGGAAAATAGTGGAGGTAGAAAATAAAAACCAGAATGAGGTATTGAACGTTTTTTTCTCGTTATCCTCTTCGGCTGAAAATCTGAAATATGCTGTTTCAAAACCAAACGAAAGGATAATATTAACGAATGATATCCACGCATAAAGCTGCGTGAAAATTGCAAAACCTTCATTGGGAATCTTATAGATCAAAAGTGGATTAAGGATGAATAGAATGATTCTTGGTGCTATTGCTCCTACTCCGTAGATGATTGTCTGTCCTAATAGTTTCTTATACAAAGTCGAATTTTTTTTGCAAATGTAAAACTTTAAGCATTCGTTTTGCGATTTTGGGGCTAATTAAAACTTAAAATCTTAATTTTACGGAGAAATAAATTGAAATGAAAGTTCTTATAAAAAACGTAAATATCGTCAACGAAGGAAAAGTCTTTGAAAGCGATATCCTGATAGAAAATGACTTAATATCTAAAATAGCTGCCGGTATTTCTGAAGATGCAGATCAGATCATTGAGGGTTCAGGAAAGTATCTTCTTCCGGGAGTGATTGATGATCAGGTGCACTTCCGTGAACCGGGACTTACCCATAAAGGAGATATTGAAAGCGAATCAAGATCAGCCATTGCAGGCGGTGTGACCAGTTTTATAGATCAGCCCAATACGGTGCCCAATGCGGTTACTCAGGAACTGCTGGCAGACAAATATGAGATCGCTTCTCAAAAAGCGTATGCCAACTACGGTTTTATGATGGGAGGAACGAATGATAATCTGGAGGAAATTTTGAAAACAAATCCGAGAAATGTTCCGGGAATCAAATTATTCTTAGGTTCATCTACAGGAAATATGCTGGTGGATAATCCGGAAACACTGGAGAATATTTTCAGCAATACCAAAATGCTGATTGCGGTTCACTGTGAAGATGAAGCCACCATCAAAGCCAATACTCAGAAATATATGGATGAATATGGGGATGATATTCCTGTAAAATTCCATCACCTGATCAGAAGCGAAGAAGCATGTTATAAATCTTCATCCAAAGCTATTGAACTTGCCGAAAAAACAGGTGCGAGACTCCATGTTTTTCACCTTTCAACAGCAAAAGAAATGGAGCTTTTCAGAAATGATATTCCGTTAAAAGATAAAAAGATCACCGCTGAGGTATGTGTTCATCATCTTACTTTTACCAATGATGATTATGAAACAAAAGGCGGACTTATCAAATGGAATCCAGCGGTAAAAACTCAGAAAGATAAAGATGCCCTTTGGGAAGCCTTGCTGGATGACAGAATTGATGTGGTTGCTACAGATCATGCTCCACATACTGCAGAAGAAAAGAACAATGTATATACAAAATGCCCTTCAGGAGCTCCGTTAGTACAGCATTCGCTGGTAGTGATGCTTGAAAACTATAAAAACGGTAAAATCTCCCTTGAGAAAATCGTTGAAAAGATGTGTCATAACCCGGCAATTCTTTTCAAAGTTGAAAAAAGAGGTTTTGTGAGAGAAGGATATAAAGCGGATTTGGTTTTAGTAGATGTAAATCAAGACTGGACGGTTTCCAAAGACAATTTGCTGTATAAATGCGGTTGGAGCCCATTGGAAGGGATGAACTTCCATTCTAAAGTTACCCACACTTTTGTTAATGGACATCTGGTGTATGATAATGGTACAATTGCTGAGGAGAAATTTGGAGAGCGATTGCTTTTTGAAGCAAGGGATTAAGAAGACAAAAAAGCGAAATCATAAAATTGCAAAAACTCTCTTAGAAACTATAATAATCGATAGGAGTGGGTTTTAGCCCGCTTTCTTATTTTAAAATCTGCCACTGGCTTCAGCCAAAACTAAGCTGTAAGATTATTAAAGATTGACGAATGATTAAGTTAGATACTCTTTAAGTTTCAAGATACTTTAAATTTATGTAGCTTCGTGCAAAAAATAATTAATACCTATGTACAAGCTCTTTTTATTGCTATTTCTATCAATTTCATTAAATCTTAGTTCACAAATCAATACACAATTGCTTTCAAATTCTTCATGGACACATGTGAAATCTATTATGTTAGATGGAAGTAGAGATTTATCACGAGAGGCGTATCGATTTTTGGTATGGAAGATTGAAGGAAATAACATATGCGAATGTATTGACCCTTGGGCTATAGAAAGAACAAAATGCAAGGATTTTAAATTTGAAAAGAACTTGATGAAACTATCAGACAAGTCTGCTTATGAAATTGAAACACTAACACCAGACTCATTAATTGTCATACAGAAAGTGGATGGGATAACTTTTCCTGATAAAATAAGAAGGATGAAGTTTGTCAAAACATCTATTCTTGTCAGGAATTTTACAAATGAATCAGCAGGCGATTCCATTATAATTACTTCGAGAAATATTACTCCAACATTGACAAAAGGAATAATTACTGAAATGATGGAAATGTATTCGAAGAAAAAGTATGTACACAATTTTATTGTAGATGGAGAAATTAGAATTTTCCCCAAAAAACAAGAGATTGAAGTGAAAACAGATAATAAGAAACAGAATAAAGACAATCAAAAAAGTATTGATTTATTTAAGGTAACTTTACAAAAGGATTATAAATTATGGGATATAACAGGTTATGAGAACTTTGAAAAAATTATTATTCCTTACCGATTGAAGAGCGAAATGGAAGAAGGTTCTGGTAGCCTCGCTTTTTATAACTTGATTCCTTATCATGAAGACAAAGGAGTTGTGGTGAATATAAAAGATAGGTTTGTTTCTGCAGAAAATTTTAATAAAGGTTTAAAAGCTATCAACAATCAAAAATTTGATAATGCAGTTTACTTTTTCAATAAGGCTCATGAAGATGATAATACAAATACAGAAGCATTGTACAACGTTGCTTCAATTGCAACAGCACAAAACAAAACAGACGTTGCATGTACTGCATTAAAAAAATTAAAAGATCTGGAGCAAACTGAAGGAACCAAATTATATAACGAAAAATGTTCAGAGAAATAATCAATTGGAGCGGCGTTAGCCCGCTCTTTTTGTAGATCTCCATCGGCTCTAGCCCAAGCTTATTATTCGACTTTCGCAGATCTGAGAGATTACATAGATTTTTAAACCCGATCATCTGCACAATCCGAAAAATCTGCGAGAATATTTTACCTTTTCGCTTTACTTCCCATATAAAATGTGAGTTTCCCCCCCATTCATAATTTCAGAATGCTTCAATGTGAAATTTTTAATTTCCTTTCCATTCAAAATAATTTTCTGAACATATACGTTCTCGGGCCCCTGATTAATGGCTTCAATTTCAAAAGTTTTTCCATTCTCCAGATTCAATACTGCGTTATCAATCGCAGGGCTTCCGATAGCATAATCTTCCGAACCTGGAGCGATAGGATAAAATCCTAATGAACTTAGAATATACCAGGCGCTCATTTGTCCTGCATCATCATTTCCTCCCAGTCCGTCCGGTGTTGCTTTATATTGCATTTCCAGAATACGTCGGATCTGTGCCTGTGCTTTCCATGGCTGTCCTGCCCAGTTATAAAAATAAGCAACGTGGTGGGCAGGTTCATTTCCGTGAACATATCCGCCGATAATTCCTTCGCGGGTAATATCTTCAGTTTCTGCAAAAAATTCGTCTGGTAAGTGCATGGTGAACAGCTCATCCAGTTTGGATGCAAATTTTTTCTTTCCGCCCATCAGAGTGATCAGCTCATCAGGATTTTGCGGAACGAAGAAGCTGTAGTTCCATGAATTCCCTTCAATAAAGCCTTGTCCATGAGTACTTAACACATCAAAATCCTTTTTAAAGCTTCCATCTGCCAGACGTGGACGCATAAACCCGATGGTTTTGTCGAAATTATTTTTCCAGTTTTCAGACCGCTTGATAAACTGATTGTAGATTTCTGTTTTGTTTAAATGTTTTGCCAGTTGGGCAATTGCCCAGTCGTCATACGCATATTCCAGTGTGTTGGAAACTGAAGTTCCGTTTTTTTCTGCCGGAATGTAGCCAAGATCAATATATTGACCAATGCCTTCGTAATTTCTTTTGTTAGCAGTTTCTATACACGCTTTTAAGGCTTCTTCAGGATCACCGTCATAACTTCCTTTAATGATAGCGTCAGCTACAACGCTTACACTGTGATATCCGCTCATACACCAGTTGTCATTGGCATAATGGGACCAGATAGGCAGCATTTTCATTGAAAACTGATTATAATGGGCCATCATAGATTTTACCATGTCCCCATTTCGTTTAGGCTGGATAATATTAAAGAAAGGATGCAGCGTACGGTATGTATCCCACAGAGAGAAGGTTGTGTAATTGGTAAAACCATCTGCTTTGTGAACATTCTGATCCAGCCCTTTATATTCTCCATTGACGTCCATATAAGTGGTGGGATTAATAAAGGTATGATACATGGCCGTATAAAAATTCGTCTTTTCAGTATCAGAACCTTTGATGACAATTTTATTTAATTCCTTATACCAATTGTTTTGAGCTTGAGCCTTAGCCTGATCAAAAGTTATATTTCCGGCTTCCTTTTCCAGGTTTTCCAAAGCATTGGTCTGGCTTACCGGTGAAATGGCCAATTTTACTTCAATCGCTTCATTTTTATTGGTGTCAAAATCAAAATACATTTTCAGGTTTTTACCTGCGATCTCCGGGAAATTCTGATTTTGGTCAAATTTTCGCCAAAATCCTTTGTAAACCTGCTTCTCATCATAATTTTGCTGACCATAAGATTTAAAAGGTTTTGAAAACTTCATGGCAAAATAAACTGTTCTGGTTCTTGCCCAGCCGTTCGTCTGACGGTAACCTGTGATGGTATTTCCGTTTTCTACACGCACGTATGTCCATATATTTTTTCCGTCATAATTGTAGATGCCTGCCATCAGATCCAGAATAATATGAGACTGGTCAGACTTTGGGAAAGTATAGCGGTGAATTCCCACTCTTGGTGTTGCTGTAAGCTCTGCCAGAATATTGTGGTCATCCAGTTTTACTTTATAATATCCGGCTTCTGCCGTTTCATTCTGATGTGAAAACCTGCTTCTGTAACCACTTTCCGGATTGGAAGCTGTTCCCGGATTCAACTGAAGTTTTCCTACAGTAGGCATCACCAGAAAATCTCCCAGATCAGAGTGTCCTGTTCCACTGAAGTGGGTAGAACTGAAACCTACAATGGTTTTATCTTCATAACGGTAGCCGGCACAGTATTTATAAACTTCACCATTGTATTTTCCATTAAGCGCATAAGAAATGGTATCTGTTTCAGGGCTTAGCTGTACGGCGCCAAAAGGAACCGTAGCTCCGGGATACGTATGGCCCATCTTTTCGGTTCCGATCAGAGGATTGACATAATGTATTAATTTTTCAGATTTTTGAGCCTTAAACTGTGTACTTACACATAAAAGAAATAGAAAAACAGTAGATCTGTGATTTTTCATTAATGACAAATTTTCAAAGTTTAAAATTAATTAAAATCATCATTTGCTGTTGTGTTTTAGATAATTTGAATATTATTTATTCTTTTTCGGAAAAGCGGAAACCTATTCCGTGCAGGTTTTCTATCAGAACATTCTGTTCGTCGGCCAGTACCTTTCGCAACCGGGAAATAAATACATCAAGACTTCGCCCCATAAAATAATCATCATCGCCCCAGATAGCCTTCAAAATGTCCTGTCTTTTGACCACCAGATTTTTGTGACGGATAAAATATAAAAGGAGATCAGATTCTCTTTGGGTAAGGGTAATTTTGTTATCTATCCCTTGCAGGGTGTAGTTTTTAGGATCAAAATCATACTTTCCAACCTTATATTTTAAAGGAGCTGTATCTGTTTTCTTTGTACGTTTCAAGAAAACTTCAATTTTCAGCATCAGTTCTTCAATGCTGAATGGTTTTACCAGATAATCATCCGCACCTATTTTAAGCCCTTTGATTCTGTCTTCTTTTAAAGCCTTTGCAGAAATGAAAATAATAGGGATGTCAGAATTTTTACTGCGGATCTGTTGTGCAAGCTCAAATCCATTTATGCCCGGCATCATAATATCCAGCAGACAAATATCAAAATCCCTGCTGTTAAATGCTTCCAATGCGGATTCACCATCAGGATAGCAGCTGATGTCATAATAGCTTTCCAGGCTGTCTTCCACCAGAAAAGCTATTGTTTTATCATCTTCGGCATATAAAATTTTAGATTTCTCCATATTACACATGATTAATTTGAAAACGGGCAGAAGAGCGTTGTGGTAATTCCTTTGTCTTCATTATTCTCCACAGAAATTTTCCAGTGATGCTGCTGAACTACTTTTTTTACATAAAATAATCCCAGTCCAAAACCATTCACTTCTTCACTTTTTTTGGTATGTACCCGGTAAAATTTTTCAAAAATATGAGGAATATTTTTAGCAGGTATCCCCATTCCGTTGTCTTTAAACTTTAAATATAGCCCTTTTGAATCTTTATGGGCTGAAATTTTAATGACAGGGTTAGTTTCACAATACTTGATGGAATTATCCAAAAGGTTGTAAATGATGTTGGTAAAGTGAAATTCATCAGCCATTACTGAAGTGCTGTTTTCAATATAGATCTCGATGCTGAGGTCTTTATTTTTTTGCTGTATGTTATCTGCAATCTCTTGAATAAAAGGAAACAGCAATATTTTTTGAGGTTTTAAAGAAAGTCCGGCAGCATCGTTTTTGGCAATATTCAATATTTTCTCAATATGATTATTGAGCTTGTGACTTTGATTGATGATAATGGAGGTGTAAGTCTGCAGTTTGGAATTCTCCATTACCATTTCCTGCTTATTGAGTGCTTCTGAAGCTAGAAGTATTGAGGATAAAGGTGTTTTAAATTCATGAGTCATATTGTTGATAAAATCACGCTGCAGTTCCGAAAATTTCTTCTGCTGGATAATCGTGTAAATAGAATATACATAAACCAGCAGAATGATAATAAGAGCAAAAGTAAGGAGATACCAGAACCGTAATGAACTGATCAGATACGTTGTTTTATCCGGAAAACGGATAGAAAAGTAATAGATCAGATTTTTGTGTTTCGGAAAATTGATCATCTTGTTACCGGGGCTTTCCTGATGGGAAGTCATATATTTTCCGTACACCATTTTATCACTGTGACAGTTGTATAGTGCATACACATAATCTGTGTTGATCTGAAAACGGGTGAATTCTGTTTTCAGATAATATTCCAGCACTACGGGATGAAATTCATTGTTGATATTAACCACGTAATAGTCATTGGTAATGTTCTGAACAGGGTTTTCTGTATAGGATGTCTTTCCACCGGAGAGCTTTTCTGCAACCTCCATTAAGGCAATATTGACCTTCTGATTAAATTTTTTATCTTCAAGATTATAAGCCTGGCGGGTCCACATCAGCTGTGCTATTAAAATTCCGATAATAGCAACAAATCCCAGGGTTATGATAATATTGAGTTGTTTTATTTTCATTTCCTGAAACAATATTATCCAAAAATATCTATTTATCTTTTATTATTAACAACTCGTTAACAAATGTTTGACAGCGGTTAACAAGTTGTAATCACTGTCTGCTTTACATTTGCTATATCGAAAGAAATTTAATATTAAAATTTATACTCATGAAAAAACTAAAAATTACAGCCCTTTTGGCAGTGTTGGCATTCTCTCCTTTTTATGCGAATGTAATTACTGCAGATGCTCCATCTATTGTAAAAATGGTAGCTGATGGTATTAAATGGAAATCAGAATCTATAGATGTAGGAAATATCCCTCAGGGAAAACCAAAATTGATCAGATTTGAATTCACCAATACAAGCTCAAAACCGATTATTATACAAAATGTAGCTCCTTCTTGCGGATGTACTACAGCAGATTATACAAAAACGCCTATCCAGCCGGGAAAAAAAGGATTTGTAGAAGCCAGCTATAATGCAGCAGCAAGTGGTCCGTTTATGAAGACTGTAAATGTTACTACAAGCGACAGTAAAACTCCTAAAACGCTTTCATTTAAAGGAGTGGTTACAGCTTAATACATTGTTTTAAAAAATAAAAAACAGCCTGGTAAGTAATTATCAGGCTATTTTATTTTAAAAAAAACGATCAGTTTAAAAAACGGGTAGAGAATAATTATTTGTAGCATTATTTATCAGCCTATTTTAAGGGATTGCATGTCAATATTTAGTATTTTTAAGAAAAAAATATTTTATGAATCTATATACACAACCTATGCTGCGCGAAGGTGCACTAAAAGATAAAGTAGCGATTGTAACGGGCGGCGGAAGCGGTCTTGGAAAAGCAATGACCAAATACTTTCTTGAACTGGGTGCCAAAGTCGTGATTACTTCCAGAAATCTGGAAAAACTACAGACAACAGCTAAAGAACTGGAAGATGAAACAGGAGGTAAAGTACTTTGTGTAGCTTGTGATGTCAGAAACTGGGATGAGGTGGAAGCAATGAAAGAAGCAACATTGAAAGAATTTGGAAAGATAGATATCTTATTGAATAATGCTGCCGGAAACTTTATCTCTCCCACAGAAAAGCTGACTCACTCTGCTTTTGACTCTATCCTTGATATCGTTTTAAAAGGAACAAAAAACTGTACCCTTTCGGTAGGAAAACACTGGATAGATTCTAAAACTCCGGGAACTGTACTGAATATTGTAACCACATACGCATGGACAGGTTCTGCCTATGTAGTACCATCCGCCTGTGCAAAGGCAGGAGTTTTGGCGATGACCAGATCATTGGCGGTAGAATGGGCAAAATACGGAATCCGTTTCAATGCGATTGCTCCGGGACCCTTCCCTACAAAAGGAGCCTGGGACAGACTTCTTCCGGGTGATCTTCAGGAGAAATTTGATATGAAGAAAAAAGTTCCGTTGAGAAGAGTAGGAGAACATCAGGAGCTTGCCAACCTTGCCGCTTATCTCGTATCTGATTATTCAGCATATATGAATGGGGAAGTGGTAACGATTGATGGTGGAGAATGGCTTCAGGGAGCCGGAGAATTTAATATGCTTGAAGCAATTCCCGGCGAAATGTGGGATGCTTTGGAAGCAATGATTAAATCAAAGAAATCCAATTAATTAAACTTGTTATTAAAAAAAACTCCCGGATGTGTAACAAACCCGGGAATTTTTTTTACCTATACAGTAAATAATTTTTCAAATGAATTGTAAACTTCCAACCCTTGTTTCGACCCTTGCAGTGGTCCTGTTCTCAGGATCTGTATATGCACAGCAAACTCCGAAATATGATTATGTAGAAGCATTTAAACCATTTTTCTATCCCCAGACAGGCACGGCGACACGTTCTGCAAGCGGGCAGCCGGGACATGCTTACTGGCAGAATTCAGCAGATTACCATTTGAACGTCAGCCTGAATGAAGATAAAAAAGAGATTACCGGTACAGCACAGATTACCTATACCAACAACAGTCCGGATAAATTAGGTTTTCTTTGGCTGCAGCTGGATCAGAACCTTTTTGCGAAAGATTCCAGAGGAAATGGGGTAGTCCCGCTTTCAGGAAGCAGAAATGGAGCGCATGGTGAAGAATTTAATGGAGGATATAAAATTAAGTCGGTAAAGCTTGACGGAAAAAGAGAAGTACAATATACCATTACCGATACAAGAATGCAGATTGATCTTCCAAAAGAACTGAAAGCCAATGGAGGAGTTGCCAAAATAGAAATTGAATATTCTTTTGTCTCCCCTGATTATGGCTCAGACAGAATGGGAATCCAGGATACTAAAAATGGTAAAATATTTACCATAGCACAATGGTATCCGAGAATGTGTGTGTATGATGATGTTTTAGGATGGAATACACTTCCATACCTTGGAGCTTCGGAATTCTATTTAGAGTATGGAAATATTACAGCCAATATTACCGTTCCCGCCAATCATTATGTAGTGGCATCCGGAGAACTTCTGAATGAAAAAGAGGTGTACAGCAAAGAAGAAATCAGCAGATGGAATGAGGCAAGAACCAGTGATAAGACAGTAATGATCCATCCTGAATCTGAAATCGGTAAAAATAAAGCTTCCGGTACAAAAACCTGGAAATTCAAAATCACGCAGGCCAGAGATTTTGCGTGGGCATCTTCTGCCGGATTTATTGTAGATGCTGCAAAAATTAACTTGCCTAGTGGAAAGAAATCCTTGGCTATTTCGGCTTATCCTGCAGAAAGTGCCGGTGAAAAAGCATGGGGAAGGTCTACAGAATATACAAAGGCTGCCATAGAGCATTATTCAAAAAAATGGTATGAATATACGTATCCGGCTGCCACCAACGTAGCAGGAAATGAAGGCGGAATGGAATATCCTGGAATTGTTTTCTGCCATATGGATTCCAAAGGAGAAGAGCTTTGGGGTGTTACAGATCACGAGTTTGGGCACAACTGGTTTCCTATGATTGTAGGATCTAATGAGAGACTATTTGCCTGGATGGATGAAGGATTTAATACATTCATTAACGGACTTTCAACGGAAGCTTTCAATAAAGGAGAATATTACCGTAAACCAAATCTTGCGCGTTCAGGAAGTTATTTGATGACCGACAATCTGGAACCTGTTATGGTAGGACCGGATAATATGAAGGAAAGAAGTATAGGAGCTTTGGCTTACTTCAAGCCGGGAGCCGGTTTGTCTGTTTTAAGAGAAGCTGTTCTCGGGCCTGACAAGTTTGACAAAGCATTCAGAACGTATATAGACCGCTGGGCATTCAAACATCCTACACCATGGGATTTCTTCCATACGATGGAAAATGTTTCAGGAGAAGAACTGAACTGGTTCTGGAGAGGATGGTTCTTTAATAAATGGAAAATTGATCAGGCTGTTAAAAACGTACAATACATCAACGGAGATTTTAAAAACGGAGTTCAGATCACTGTTGAGAATATTGGTCAGCTGCCAATGCCTACAACTGTACAGATCAGATTCAAAGATGGAACAGCACAGGCGGTAAAAATTCCTGTTGAGGTCTGGAAAAGAAATACAGAATGGACATTCAAAGTAGATTCTAAAAAGGAAATAAACGAAGTAAAACTGGATCCGGATTCTGTAGTTCCTGATGTCAATCTGGAAAACAACAGTAAAACGCCGGCATAGAAATATTGAATCTATTTGAATTAAAACGGAGATTGACGGTTAATGCTGAATTTTAAGGGAGCAAAGATGGCACCAACTTCATTGATTCTTTCTAACCATAAGCATATTCGTACAGCCTCATCAGCAAATATTACAAAAGCCTGAGCTTATCATCGTAAGTTCAGGCTTTTATTCTTCAGGGAACACTTACCCCGCAGTTTTAAAGGAAGATATAAATTTTAAAAAACTTGAAACGCAGCCAATTCTGGTATCCGAATTTCAGGAGTATTTTATATCTATAGAATAAGAAAAAGATAATTTAACAATATAATCACATCAATAAAGCTTTTCTGTCGCGGAGAAGTTTTATTTTTGTCTCTTACTGATAAAATAACATATGAATTTCAGATTTTCAATGGTGTTTCTGATGCTTTTTGCATTGGGATTTTCACAGGACCTTACCGTAATGAGTTTTAATATCAGGCTGAATGTAGAGTCGGATAAAGACAATGCCTGGCCAAACAGAAAGCAGGATGTTGCCGATTTGCTTACCTATTACCATCCTGATTATTTCGGAGTGCAGGAAGCGCTTCCGGAACAGATGAAAGATATTAAAACAGGATTAAAGAACTATGATTATATTGGAGTAGGAAGAGATGACGGCAAAGAAAAAGGAGAGTTTTCTGCTATTTTTTATGATACAAATAAACTTGAAGTGGTAAAATCGGGGACGTTCTGGTTGTCCGAAACTCCCGAGAAACCTTCAAAAGGCTGGGATGCAGCATTGAACAGAATCTGTACCTATGCCCTATTCAAAGATAAAAAATCGAAGAAAGAATTTCTGGCGATGAATCTTCATTTCGATCATGTAGGAAATGTAGCAAGAGTAAAATCTTCCGAACTGATCCTGAAAAAAATCAAAGAACTGAATCCGAAAAACCTTCCGGTAACGCTGAGCGGAGATTTTAACCTGACAGATGATTCAGAACCTATTAAAATTCTTTCCCAGAATATGAAAGATACTTTTTATCATTCCGAAACCAAACATTATGGTCCGGTAGGAACTTTCACAGGTTTCAACGTGAATGAAGTTCCGAAAGACAGGATTGATTATATTTTTACAAATGGCTTTAAGATCAGATCTCACCGACACATTAATGACAGAAGAGAAAATCTATTGTATCCGTCTGATCATTTTCCGGTGATTGTGAATCTTTCTCTATAAAAATCAGTTAGTTGGAAAATCAACTTCAAATCCAATTCCTCTCAGGGATTGGATTTTTATTTGAGGATCGCTGTGGAAATACTTACGAAGCCTGCTGATAAACACATCAAGACTTCTTCCGGTAAAATAATCATTGGTTTCCCAGAGATTATCCAGAATATTATCTCGTGTAATAATAGTACGATTATGCTTCAGAAGATACAGAAGAAGCTCCTGTTCCCGTATGGTCAGCCGGTTGTTTCCGTTAGGATGAGACAACAGAAGTTTGGTCGTGTTCAGTGAAAATTCTCCGATTTTTATTTGACTTTCCGCAACGGCAGGAAGCGTTCTCTTCAGAATGTTTTTAATTCGTAAAACAAGTTCTTCAGGATCGCAGGGTTTAGCAATATAATCGTCTGCACCTATTTTCAACCCGGTCAATCGGTCAATTTTTTGATTTTTGGCTGTTAAAAATAACAAAGGGAAATTATTTCTTTCCCTGATGATCATTTTCGCCAGCGAGAAACCATCTATATTAGGCATCATTACATCCAGAATTCCTATCTGAAAAGGAAAATCAGCCTGAAGCAATGGTACTACATCTTCAGGATTTTGAAACCAGCTGACTTCAAAATCTTCCAATTCAAGATACTGTTTCAGGATCATTCCGAAATCCGGATCATCTTCTGCCAGAAGGATTTTAGTTTTCATAAGGAATTGATATTTTAAAAGAACTGCCCGTATTGAGTTGGCTGGAAACCTCTATTTTGCCGCTATAATTGGCAATGATTTTCTTCACGAAATAAAGCCCCAGTCCAAGCCCTTTGCTGTTATGAATATTGTTATTCTGTATTCGGTAGAATTTTTCAAAAATGTTGTTGAGCTCTTTCGTTTCCATGCCCTGACCATTATCAGAAACTTCGATTTCCAATTGTTGAGAACTGTTTTGGATATTTATTTTCACAGCAGAAGCTCCATATTTTACGCTGTTTTCACAAAGGTTTTTAATGACCGTTTCCATCAGATTTTTATCAAAAGGAAGCTTTTGTGAAACTGAATTTTCAAGGTTAAAATCAATGTTTGGATGAGTAACCGAGAGATCTTGTATGAAAAAGCTCCAGTCCTCCGGCTGTATAGCGGTCATTTCATCCGGTATTTCATCCTTGTGAAGCTGAAACATCAGATTTTCAAGCCGGGAAATCTGCCTGTCAATAAGAGGAAGCGTTTCAGGATTCCATTCTTTTTTTAATGCTTTGGAAGCTATTTTTAAAGTAGCGATAGGCGTTTTAAACTCATGCGAAATGTTATCCACAATGGTGTGGAGAACTTCCACCTGCTTTTGCTGCCGGATCAGATTTCTAATCGTGAAAATATAAAGCAGAAGAACTCCGGAAAGAAGAATCACACAACAAATGATTAATAAAGTAAGCTCTTTGAAAACAATACTCTTTATATTTTTAATCTCAAAATCGGTCTGGGTTTTAACAAGAAAAGTATTTCTTTTTTCAACCTGCCCTTCATCCGAATCATCTCTTTTAGATGTTGAGGTTTCCCAGCTTCCATTACTTGCAATACGGGGATTTTTAATCTTATCCTGTGTTTGAAAAATGACAATAGGTTCAGTAATTACTTTTGCGCTGTCCGGAAGATGTATAATAGAAAGATATCGTATTCTTGCCGAAATTTCATAACCGTCTTGCTGGTAACGGCTCTCAATATAATGGATCAGTCTTTCTCTGGCAGATTTCCTGTTTTCTATGAAATAGTGAAGAAAATCCTTTTTGCTGATCTCCTTATTATGATACTTTATAATAATTTCATGAAGAGAATCATCTTTCATTTCTTTGACCTCCTGGATATCTTCAAGATTATCTGTATAATTGGTAAGCCCATCATTCACGGATCTGTAGATATCCCTTTCTTTTACCTGATAGGTTTTATACATAAAATATATCTGTATTCCCAGTAAAAGCAGGAACAGAGCGGCAAAAACCGAAATCAGAATTTTACTCTTGGCTATCATTGAAACAAAGATAGAACTTTAGCCATTTTACGGAAATCATTATTTTATCATTAACCTTCCGTTAACCAAAGTTTTGGACCTTTGAAAAAGTCTTTGCTCCGTCGATCCGGAACTGAAATTCTGGTGGTATAAAATACATTAACCCATCATTAACCATCTGTTAACCGAAATTCTCCTTTTCAATATAGAATTTTGTACCTGTAGAACAGAACATAGGTGTTGTTTGAAAGGATAAAAAAATAGCCATGTATAAAATTCTTTTTTGTCTGTGTTTTCCGGTTTTGATTTTTGCCCAGAAACAGAAACTAGGAGGAACAGTTGTGAACAGCGAAAACGAAAAGCTTTCATCCGTAAAGGTGGAAGTGTATAATGCTCACGATCAATTAATCAAAGAAGTAAAAACGGATGAGAAAGGGAATTTTATATTGGAGGGTATTTCAGAGCAGAATGTAAAACTGGTTGTTAAAAATCAGGGATATTCTTTATTTGAGAAAAAACTGGATTTGAATGAACCTGAACCATTGAATATCGTTCTTAGAAAGGAATCAAAGGAAATAGAGGGAATCATAATGACGAAACGCAATCCTTTGGTGAAAAGAAAAGTTGACCGGCTGGAATTTAATGTGGAAAACAGTAACATTTCTTCACTCAATGCCTGGGAGATCCTAAAGAATACACCAAGCGTCATTGTCAATAATAGTGTATTGAGCGTAAAGGGAAGCACCCGAATTCTGGTGACTATTAATGATAAAAAAGTAATGCTGACAGGGGATGAGCTTAAAAATCTTCTTGAAAATACCCAGGGAGATGAGGTGAAATCAGTGGAAGTAATTACCAATCCGCCTGCAAAATACGAAGCCTCTGGAAGCGCTGTACTGAATATCGTTCTGAAAAAGAATAAAATTGAAGGTTACCGCGGAATTCTCTCATCCAAATATGTGCAGACACAATATGCGAAAGGCGTTTTTGGGCTTTCCCAATATTATAAAAAAGATAAACTTTCCGTTATGGGAAGCTATTATAGAGGGCTCGGAACGTACTACCGGGAAGGAACAGACTATGTAAACTATCCGGAAAGCCAAACCCGATGGGTAAGTACGATGAACAGGAAGGATAAAAACAATAACCAGAATACCCTGAATTTTAATGCGGAATATGAATTGGACAGTTTGACCAATGTAAGCCTCAACTACTCAGGGTATTTTTCTCCAAAATCCTTCGGAGTCTACAATGTCCCTACGCTGATCTATAATCAGCAGGATATAGTAGAATCTGATTATATCACCATCAATGATCATCGGTCACGTTCCACCAACAATGCTGTGAGTTTTCAGATAGACCGGAAGCTGAATAAAAAAAGCAGCCTTTCATGGATCAACTATTTTACAGGAAATAATGCCAATAAATATCAGAATGTAATCACATACCTGAATTTTGCAGGCCAGCCTCCTAAAGAAGATAATTTTCTTACCCAGAATAAAGCAGATGTTCAGCTATATTCTACGCAATTCGATTATCAGTGGAAAGGGGATAAACTGGAGCTGGAATCCGGAGCAAAATATAGTTTTGTAAAGACAAGCAGTACACTTGATTTTTCTGATAACGAAAATGGAACTCTGCAATACAGACCTGAAAAAAGCAGTATTTTTGATTATAAAGAACACAATTTTGCCCTGTATTCTTCCTTAGCCTACAATATCGGGAAATGGAGTTTCAAAGGAGGACTCCGTGCAGAAATGACAGATCTTGAAGGAGTAGTTTCCGAACCTTATGAATTGAATAAAAGCAATTATTGGAAATTTTTCCCCACTTTTTATGCACAATATACCACAGAAAATAAACAGGAATTTGGTTTTTCTTATGGAAAAAGAATCAGCAGGCCTTCCTATTCATGGCTGAATCCTGCAAAATCGTATTATAATCTCTTTTCATATTATCAGGGAGATCCAAAATTAAAAGCGACAATCGCCCATAACCTCAATCTTACCTATTCCTGGAGAGACTGGAATCTGGATGTATACTATAGGAAAGAAATATATCCGTCCATGGAAATCTCCTATCAGGAACCGAGTACCAACAGCCTGATCTATTATTTTACCAATATTGAAAAAGGAGAAGCCTTTGGATTAAGCTTATATAAAAGTTTCCAGGTGAAACCCTGGTGGAATATTATCCTGTCCGAAAACCTTGAACACAACGAAAATTACTTCAAGGGAAACGATAGGTTGTTATATAAAAACCAGGTTTGGAACTGGGTTTCCAATATTTCCACAAGCTTTACGCTGGATAAAAACAGCGATTGGAAAATGGAAATGGGACACCGCTACTACTCTCCGGGGATACAGGGAACTTTCAGGATTTCTTCTCTCTGGTCAGCCTACTTCGTAATGAACAGAAAATTCTTTAATAAAAAGCTGGATGCAAGTCTTGTTTTCAGCGATATTTTCAGAACCACAGGTCAGAAAGTGAGTACAAAATATGCGAATCAGGATAACTATTTTCTTGATTATACGGACACTCAGGGAGTATCATTTTTATTGAAATTCAACTTTGGAAACCAGTCTGTGAAAAATGCAAAAACAATTAAGAAGACAGCCGAACAGGATAGATTGTAGAATATTTTAATACAAAAGTTAATTACTGTAAAACATTATTGCAAAAGAATGATCGTCTGATGGCACATTTTCATTAATTTTGATGCCTATCTTTAAATAGATCGATATGAAGAAAATTTTTTCCGTAATGCTGATCGCAGTTTCTTTACTGCAATTATCTGCACAGGAATTGTATATGCCGAGGAACATCAAAAAAGCATATGAAAGAGGAACCCGTGACAGCTCCGGTGCACCCGGTAAAAATTACTGGCAGAACAAAGGAGTATATAATGTAGAGGTGAAAGTGGATGCCGGCACCAAAGTGGTTTCCGGAAAAGAAACGATTGTCTATACCAATAATAGCCCGGATAGCCTGAACGAACTGGCCATACGATTTGTAAATAACCTTCACAAGCCGCAGTCACCAAGATCTGGGTTTGTATCTAAGGATTTTCTGTCCTCAGGGCTTAAAATTAAATCTTTCATCGTAAATGGTGAAAAATATGATATCAACAGTGACGACTGGAGTACTGTTGAAAAAGTGAAATTGAAATCAGCTTTAAAGCCTAAATCAAAAGCTGACGTAAAAATAGAGTGGGAGTATCCGCTCTCAGTACAGAGTGGAAGAGAAGGGCAGATTGACCCGGAGACCTTCTACGTAGCCTATTCCTTTCCAAGAATTTCCGTGTATGATGATTACAATGGCTGGGATATGCTTCCGCATTCAGACAGGCAGGAGTTTTATAATGACTTCAATGACTACAGCTTTGCGATCACCGCACCAAAAAATTATGTAGTTTGGGCAACAGGAGATTTTCTGAACCCGGAAGCTGCACTTCAGCCGGAATATTTAAAAAGATATAAAGCTTCATTAAAGAGCGATAAAGTAATGCGTATTGCTACAGAACAGGAAATGAAGTCGGGGAAAGTAACCAGGCAGAATAAATGGAATGTATGGAAATTTAAAGCCAGCCACATCACCGATTTCTGTTTTGCAATGAGCAGCCATTATGTGTGGGATGCCGCAAGTGTTCAGTTAAAATCCAAAAGAGCGAGCGTTCAGGCAGGATATAAAAACGGTGCGAAAGATTTTGAACATTATGTAGACTGGATGCGCTATAACCTGGATTGGTTTTCGAAAAACTGGCCCGGAGTAGAATATCCTTACAACGTAATGACGGCTATTCAGGGATATGCAGACATGGAATATCCAATGATGATCAATGATACCAGTATTCCTGCTGACCTTCAGGATGCAAGGCTGACGGCAGATCATGAAATTGCCCATACCTATTTCCCTTTTTACATGGGAATCAATGAGACCAGATACGCATTTATGGATGAAGGCTGGGCTACCACGCTGGAATATCTTATAGGAATTGATGAAAACGGAGAAGCTGCCGCTAAAGAATTTTATAAAAATTTCCGTGTTAAAAGATGGATCAATGACCCGTCTTCAGAGCAGGATCAGCCGGTGATCACAATGAGTACCCAGGTGAGCGGCGCCGGATACGGAAATAATTCTTATGTAAAAGCCTCTTTGTCTTATCTGGCTCTGAAAGATTATCTGGGTGATGAACTGTTCAAAAAAGCATTACATCATTATATGAATAACTGGAACGGAAAACATCCGGTGCCATGGGATTATTTCAATTCGATGAGTACGGGTGCGGGAAAAAATCTGAACTGGTTTTTCCAGAATTGGTTTTATACCAATAATTATATTGATTTAAAAGTAACAGGAGCATCCCAGATGAATGATATGCTAACTGTAAACGTTTCAAATGTAGGTGGTTTTGCCATTCCGTTTGATGCAATATTGTCTTATGAAGATGGTGCTACAGAAAAACTGCATTTCTCACCCTCCATTTGGGAAAAAGATCAGAAGATGACTGATCTGGTAATTCCTATCAAGAAGAAAGTAAAATCTGTACAGCTGGATGGAGATATCTTTATGGACTATACTCCGGAAGATAACCGCAAAAACCTATAAAGTAAAAGCCTTCAAAATCTGAAGGCTTTTGTATTTTAAAAATAGGCAGTTAATCTTAAGCCTAATGTAATATAATTGATTTTTTCTTTGGCTGTCAGGTTGTTAAGCTCCTGATCCAGTTCTGCACTTTCCTTAATCTCATTGCTGAAGTGATACCGGATTGTAGAGTTGATCTTATTGTAATCTGCATAAAAGGTAAGGCCCAGCCCCGGATTGAATTTATAGGTCATGGAAGCTCCTGTGTTCCAGCGGAAAGCGGGTTTCGGCTTGTATGTGGCTATCTGAAGTTCGTTGTCAGGAGCATTAATATCATTTCCCTTTACAAATACTTTTCCACTTGCAGTTGCAGCATATCCTCCTGTTAGTTTTAAAGTAAGCTGCCATTTATCAGATAATTCATGAGAAAAATATGGGCCGATGCCTGCAGCAAGAAAACCCATAGACTGTGTTTTAATTTCATGATCACCAAAATCCTGTCCGTCATCAAAGGTTATTCTTTGAGATTTAATAGGAAAGCTGCTGAAAGCTATATCTGCTCCTACGCCCCATTTTTTTGAAAAGAAATAAGCCCCTTCCAGTCCGCCCTCAAAACCGGTTTGTTTTTTTTCATCCAGCTCTGATTCTTTCAGGAAGTTCGTTGTACCAAATGCAGTACCCATTTTCAGAGACAGAAAAGATGGGTAATCGTTTCCCTGTATTCTGGATAAGAGACTTAAATTATCTCCTTTGTTTTTATAAATTTTATCAATAAAGAAATATCCGAGCTCTGTTGATATAATCCCGATCCCGGCACCGGCAAGAATATCCGGAACCCAATGTCTGTTATTTAAATTTCGTCCAAGGCCTGTAAGGGTGGCAGCCCCATATCCTGCAATACTATAGGCAGGGTTTACTAAACCATATTCTTTGTGTAGAAAAGTAGCGTTGGTAAAAGCCATTGCAGCATGTCCTGATGGGAAAGAATTGTTTTTGGATCCATCCGGCCGTTCAACTTTTGCTGTATATTTAATAGAATTGACTAAAATTGCCATAATAGCTAAACTGGTACCATAAGATAAGGTTGCTCTTCCTATATTATTCCGGCCTTTTACCCCTGCGAGTTTTAATCCGTAAACAGCCGCCGCAGGAGCATACTGCAGATAATCATCATATTTGACCTTGAAGTTGGGAAGATAACGGTTTCTAACCTCACGGATATTCTCTTTTTCTCCCCATGTTGCAGCAGCAGCCGTAAAAAGGAGGGCGGGCGCTACGGATTTTTTAACCCATTCTTTTTGAAAAAACGGAGTTTTCTCCTGGAACATATAACCCGAAGAATTGATTAATGCGAGATCCTCACTAAGATTTCTGGATTGAATCGTATCCTGTGCTTTAATACAGTATAAATGCAATAGTATTCCTGATGCTAATGCTATTTTTTTCATCGTTGTGCTGTTGAATTTTTAAGTCGTGTAAAAGTATTAAAAAAATCTATCCCAGCTTCTGAGACAGATTTTTTTTTTAATGTTTTTTAATACTCTAACTGAAATTGTTGATTATTTAAATCCAGCTCTTGCATTGTTATCTTTATTTTAATGCTTTATAAAGATTAAATTGGCTGGATCAAAAAAAATCTATCTCAAATTTGAGATAGATTATAGATATTAAAAAGATTTTATTTTAGTAAACTCTTAATCCTGATCTGGCACCAGAGGATGCTACTACAGACTGGATTCTTGTTTTTTGTCCGGCAGAGAACATAAACATGGCTGCATCATCTACATAATCCATGTAGTTCATAAACATTACAGATCTTTGGACACCGGTACAGGTATTGTATAATGGGTAGGAAGGTTTACCATAATTTGCTGTAGTTTGTGTAGGAGTATCGCTTACCTGGTCATTTCCACAATTAGCATCTCCCCAGATGTGTCTTAAGTTTAAGTAATGGCCCACTTCATGTGTTGCTGTTCTTCCAAGGTTAAAAGGGGAAGAAGCTCCAGTTTTTCCGAAATACGGAGCACCAATTACAACACCATCATTCCATAATCCTGCAGATTCAGGGAAAGTAGCATATCCAAGAATAGTACGGCCCTGGCTGGTCATTTTACCTACAACCCAGATATTTAAATAATTGGTAGGATTAGTTGCATCAATTCCTCCTTTGGATGCTTTTTTCATGTCATCATTAGTTGCCCAGCTTGTTTTTGAAGTGGATTTTCTAACGGTATTTACCAGTCTGAATTTTACTTTTATATCGCCGGAGCTTACTGTTTGGAACTCAGCCGGGATTTTGCTGGCATCACTGTTAGTAGCTGAATAGTCAGCATTCAAAACATCAATTTGTTCAGCAATTCTTGCGTCAGAAACATTTTCAGCTGTAGTTTTGTAAACAACATTCACAACAACAGGGATCTCCACAGTGCCATCAGCAAGAACTTTTCCAAATTTCAGATCATTGGCAAATTTCTCTGTATTGGTTTCTAATGCAGCAAACCTTTGCTGAAGTTCAGGACTTTTTTTCAATGCCTCCTGTCTGATTTCCTCAGAAGCACAGCCTCTTTGAGCGAAACCTGCGGCAGTTACCGTTTCGTCAGTTGCATTTTCGTTTTGATTGGAGATGCTGTCATTGTTACATGCAGCCATTACACTGAGCATAAAAGCTCCAAATAATAGTTTTTTCATATCAAAATTCATTTAGGTTGAGGATGTGAAATTATATTATTTGAAATTAATATGCAAATATTTTTTCAATTTCTTTACGAAAGTGTTAAAAATTAAACAGTTTAATTACTTATTGTTTAATGTTATCCAATATGTTTTGAATTTTAGCTAATTTTAAAAAATATAATGAAGTGTTTTTATTTTTTATTTGTTTTATGTGAATATTTTTCGTTTAAATTTATTTTTTAAAGAATTTTTTAATCGAAAGCCTTAGTTTGCAAAACCGTTTTTAATAGCAAAAACAGCCAGCCCTACACGGGTTTTCAGATCCAGCTTTTCACAAAGCTGGTCACGATAACTTTCTACTGTTCTTGGGCTGCAGCACATTCTGTCTGCAATTTCCTTATAGCTGAGTTCAGTTACCGTATATTTCAGGAACTCTTTTTCCCGGTCAGAAATCTTTATTGCAATTTCAGATTCTGTTTCTTTATTAAGGTTGGAGAAAATGATTTTGGATGCCCAGTCCGGATAGAAGAAACCATCACTATTCAGCCGGGTAAGTGCCGTTTCCAGGTCTCTCGGATGGGTGTTCTTTAGGAGATAGCCTTTTGCTCCGCTCTTGATCATCTTAATCACACTGTTATCATCTCCCTGCATGCTGAGGGCCATGATTTTAATATCGGGATAATTTTTCGTAAGCCAGCCTGCAGTTTCAAAACCATCCATAATCGGCATGCTGATATCAAGCAGAATAATATCCGGAATTGTATTGCCCTCTTCAAATTTTTCGATGAGGTCTTTGCCGTTTTCACAGACATAAATCACTTCAAATTCATTGAAATTACCGATAATGCCTTCCAGGGCTTTGGCGATGAGTATATGGTCGTCAACAATTACAATAGTTTTTTTCATGACTGTTTTCTTAAAATAATATTAAGTTGGGTCCCCGCATTTTTCTGGCTTTCCATACGAAAGTTAGCTCCTATGATTTCAGCTCTGTTTTTCATATTGGTAAGACCTATTTCATTGGATTTGATGTCTGAAGTATCAAACCCGATTCCGTCATCACGGATATCAAGTTCCCAAAGGATATCTTCAGACGTATTCAGGGTGATAAAAATATTTTTACAGCGGGAATGTTTTATGCTGTTCTGAATAAACTCCTGAGTGATTCTGAGCAGCATATTTTTATGAACAAAACCTAAATCCAGCTGTTTAAAATTGTGCTCAAAGCTTACATGACATTTCTTAAAAGAATTGGTGTTGTCTACTTCTTCCTGTATCAAAGTTACAATTTCCTTCTGGTTGATATTATCATCCGTTAATGTCTTTGACAGGCTCCGGAGATCCTGCAAGGATTGATTGATAATCTGGGAAACCTGATCAATTCTTTCACTGGCTTCGGGTACTTTATTTTCATAAAGCATCTGCTGTACATAGAGGCTCACCAGGGTAAGTTTCTGGCCAATATTATCATGCAGCTCACGGCCAATCTGCTGCATAGTGGCCTGTTGAATCTCCAGCTGGGTAGCCAGAAGCTCTCGCTGATGAAGTTCATTTTTCATCTCAATCTCATTCAGATATTCTTTTTTGCGCTGTCTGTAACTTCGAATATAGACTAAAACTGCCGTTACAAACATTACAAAGAGTATGTTAAATAGAATGATAACTATTAAGAGTTCTGTTTCCCCCATATAAATGAACTTGCAAATAAGATATACATCACTGATACTGAGATCAGAAAATAACTAAAATATATATCCCATATTTCCTTGTATTTTACCAGAAGTGATAAAAATGCCATGAAAGGTAATGTTCCTATATATGATAGTGTAATCCCAAGATTAATATAAAACATTTTGTTTTTATTGAAATTGAGAATCTCTTGTGAAGTAATTTGTTTGTAATACTCCATTATTACCAAAAGCATCAAAATAAGGCAGCCAAAAGTATAGTTGAATGCAAATACAATTTTACTTTTGGAAAAATATAATTCATTGGGAATAAATGAAAGCAGATATAGAATTGATAATATCCAAAATAATTTGGGCTTTCCTAAAGATTTTGCAGCATATAACCAGTAAAAGAATATGAATTGTATTGGCATTAAAAGGTAGTTATAGTACTGAGCTTTGGTAAAATGAATAAAACTTCCCCATTTGCCATAAGCTTCCCCAAGAAAAATAAATACCAGATAAAGCACAAAAAGTTTCCAATGTTGTTCTTTTAAGCGGTTATAATGGAAAAGTGCTATGACTGCAGTAAGTCCTTCAGCCCAAAGCAGACTTTTTTGTGCAAATTCCTGGAACTCTGTCATACAGTGTTAAGTATAATATATATTACTATTAAAAAGACTCACCAAAAGGAGCCTTTGGTGGAATAAGTACTCCATTGTTTTCTCCAAGGCTGGTATCATCATCTTCTCCCATCCCTTTAGCAGACATGTTGACGCCGGGTGCATTTAAAGCTAAAGATTTTCCTTCAGCACTTTGAAAAGGGTTAAAATCATAATCAATAAGCTCGCCTGTTTCGTTGGCTTTTTTCAAAGTCGGTACCATCACTAAAGTATGTCTTCCTGCATATTCCGTTGGAACAGGGTGGGAGTCCATAATCGACCAGTTTTCTTGTTTCGGATAAGTAGCATAATAAAATCTGATTCCCAGATCATCTCCGGTAGCGGCAGGATTCACTTTTGCAGCCTCTTCTTCGATTTTTGCAATGAAATTTTTCAATTTCGGAAGGTCAAACCAGATGGAATGAGCGTCTTGTATTCCCAAAGCCGTATTAATAGCATTGAGGTGATTTTGACGGTAATTGTCGATCAGAGCCTGGATAAGACTGTTTGACATTGTTCCAGGTTGTAGTGGATTGTTTGATTCTGTATTCATAGCTTAGTGTTTTGCAGATAAAACTCAATTAGTATGCAAATCTCGGAAAAAATATGGTAGAAAATATATTCTTGAATAGGGAATTACACTGTTATTTTTACCGTGTTTTTACGGATTGCATGTACCGCAGAAACTTATACTAGCATGATTGCGAATTTATTCTATAAAAAACGGAGAAAGTAATTTCTCCGTTTTCTTTAAATACATGGATATTTTCTCCAGTCTCTGCAAATATATCCTGCTGTACAGCAAAGATTGATAGGGCAGTTCATATTTTCATCACACATAATAATGGGAGTGATAAGCCCGCCATTGATTCTCTTTAAATCTTTTCTTTTTAACTTTTTCATACTGAATTTGTTTTAGTTATTAGTTTAGTAAATATAATAATATTTCACATGATAAGGATAATTTGTAAAAAATAAGTGCTGCAGATCATTCTACAGCACTTATTCACACAAATAATGTATATGAAAAAAAACTATTTTATTGTTCGGTAGGTCTGAAAACCAGCCCAGTTTCTACAAAATAATCCAGGGTAATTCTGTCTCCATCATTTACTTTTCCTGCAAGAATCTCTTTTGACAGTTTATTTAATACTTCCTGTTGGATAACCCTTTTTAATGGTCGTGCTCCAAAAGCCGGATCATAGCCTTTATCCATCAGATAATCTACAGCATCCTGAGTGAAGGTCATAATGATGTTTCTTTTAGATAACATTTCATTGAAACCTCTCAACTGATATTGAACGATTTTTCCGATTTCTTTTTTTCTTAAAGGCTGGAACAGTACAATTTCATCAATTCTGTTCAGGAATTCCGGACGTAAAGTCTGTTTCAGAAGATCAAAAACCTCTTCTTTTGTTTTATCCACAATTTCATCCTGGTTTTCCTCGGTAAGGTTTTCAAAATTCTCCTGAATAAGGTGTGAACCTAAATTCGAAGTCATAATAATGATTGAATTCTTGAAATTAACCACTCTTCCTTTATTATCTGTCAGACGTCCGTCATCCAAAACCTGAAGCAAAGTATTGAAAACATCCGGATGCGCCTTTTCAATCTCATCCAAAAGTACTACGGAATAAGGTCTTCTTCTTACCGCTTCAGTCAGTTGTCCTCCCTCATCATATCCTACATATCCCGGAGGCGCTCCTACCAATCTGGAAACGCTGTGACGTTCCTGATATTCACTCATATCAATTCTGGTCATGTTGTTTTCATCATCGAATAAGAATTCTGCCAGTGCTTTTGCCAGCTCGGTTTTACCTACCCCTGTTGTTCCAAGGAATAAGAAGGATCCGATAGGTTTTTTATCATCACTCAACCCGGCTCTGTTTCTTCTGATGGCATCAGCAACCGCCTGGATAGCTTCATCCTGTCCTACCACTCTGTGGTGCAGTTCAGTTTCCAGGTTTAATAATTTTTCTCTTTCCGACTGTAATAACTTGGTCACAGGAATACCTGTCCATTTACCAATTACTTCAGAGATGTTTTCTGCCGTAACCTCTTCTTTGATCAGTTCATTCTGATGATTCTGCATCTCAAGCTCCATTTTGCTGAGATCTTCTTCCTTTTCACGAAGTTTTCCATATTGGATTTCCGCTACCTTTGCATAATCTCCGGCTCTGGAAGCCCTTTCTGCTTCTAATTTCAGAGATTCAATATCTTTTTTGATCTGGGTAAGATCTTCACTTTTTTGTTTTTCTTTCAGCCATTTAGCATTGATCTCGTTTCTCTGTTCGGATATTTTGGCAATATCTTCTTTAAGATGATCAATTTTTGTCTGATTACCTTCTCTTGAAATAGCAGCTAACTCAATCTCCAGCTGCATCAGTCTTCTGTCCAGAACATCCAGCTCTTCCGGCTTGGAATTGATTTCCATTCTCAGTTTTGCAGAAGCTTCATCAATAAGGTCAATAGCTTTGTCCGGTAAAAAACGGTCTGAAATATATCTTTGAGACATTTCCACCGCCGCAATAATTGCCTCATCTTTGATTCTTACTTTATGGTGAGCCTCGTATTTATCTTTAATACCACGAAGGATAGAAATTGCAGATTCAGTATCCGGCTCTTCCACCATCACTTTCTGGAAACGTCTTTCCAACGCTTTGTCTTTTTCAAAATATTTTTGATATTCGTTCAGCGTAGTAGCTCCGATAGCTCTTAGTTCTCCTCTTGCCAAAGCTGGCTTTAAGATATTGGCCGCATCCATGGCTCCTTCGCCACCACCGGCTCCTACTAAAGTGTGGATCTCATCGATAAAAAGAATAATCTGCCCATCAGACTTGATGACTTCATTCACTACAGATTTTAAACGCTCTTCAAATTCACCTTTATATTTTGCTCCGGCGATCAAAGCTCCCATGTCTAATGAGAACAATGTTTTATCCATCAGGTTTTCAGGAACGTCACCGCTGATAATTCTGTGGGCAATTCCCTCAGCAATCGCAGTTTTACCTACACCGGGCTCACCAATGAGAATCGGGTTGTTTTTGGTTCTTCGGGAAAGGATCTGCAGAACCCTTCTGATTTCTTCATCACGGCCGATGACAGGATCCAGTTTTCCTTCCGCTGCCAGTTCGTTGAAGTTTTTAGCATATTTGTTTAAGGACTGATAGGTTTCCTCTGAGCTTGCAGAAGTGGCTTTGCTTCCTTTTCTTAATTCTTTGATAGCGCCTTCCAGCAGATTTTTGGTAACACCCATATCTTTCAGCATTTTGGATACTTCAGAAGTGGTTTCCAAAAGAGACAGCCATAAGTGTTCAATCGTTACATATTCATCACCCATTTTCTTAGCAATATTGGGTGCGTCCAGCAATACTTTGTTGGCAGATTGTGAAAGATAAATGTTTCCTCCCTGTACTTTAGGCAGTTTTTCTAAATTTTCACGGTTACGTTCTCTCACTAAAGCAGCATCTGCTTCAGATTTCTTTAGCAGGAAAGGTGAAATATTTTCATCTACCTGAAAAATTCCTTCAAGGAGATGTTGAGGCTCAATACTTTGGTTGCCCAGTTCCATAGCAACCTGTTGAGCTGCCTGGATGGCTTCCTGTGATTTTACAGTATATTGGTTTAAGTTCATATTTGTATATTTTTGGTAATGATTCGTTTAAAAGCTTAGTTTAAAAAAAACACCAAGAAACCAAATTTTAAGGCTCAGTTTCTTAATGCCATCAATTATTTAATCATTTAATCGATGACTGTATCACAAAAACTGTTCAATTATTAAATTTACAAAAAAAATGGACAAATTTTCCGGATATTGTATTTTTAACGGAAATTTAACTTGACAAAATTTCCGATTTCGCAATTGTTCCTTTAAAATCTATGAACATATAGTCACATCAAAATAAAAATGATGAAGCTAAAGATAACATAAAGCATCTTTTCTTTTTATGATCAAAAAACGAGTGGTTTAATTCAGAATAATTACTTTTGCATTTTACCAGATGGAATTAAAAGAAAAACAGAGAAAAATATTAAACGTAGCAGTAGAACTTTTCAAAGAGAAAGGGTATATGGGGAGTTCTGTAAGAGACCTGGCTACAAAACTTAATATCAAGGCAGCTTCACTGTATGCGCATATCCGTTCAAAGGAAGAAATTCTGGAATGGATTTGTTTTGGCATTGCTCAGGAGTTTTTCGATAAGCTTCAGGAAGTAAAAAATACAGATATTGCTCCGAGAGAAAAGCTGAATTTATTATTGGATAAACACTTATCTGTGGTTCTTAAAAACCGGGATGTTACCCACATTTATTCCAATGAATGGAAGCATCTTGAAGAAAAGCTTCCCGAATTTGTGAAATTAAGAAAGAACTATCAGCAGGAAGTTGAACAGCTTATTTCTGAGATCTACGAAGCTGAACATTGGGAGCTGAAATCACCATCATTTACTACAAGATTTATCCTTCATACTTTAAACAATTCCTATTTCTGGTTCAAAAGAAGCAGTGATTCTACGGATGAAATTACCGAAGAAATAAGAGAAAAGATTCTTTTCGGCTTACTGGGAAATCAAAATAAATAAACAGTTCTTTTCATTCTGACGAAGGAAGAATCTCGTGACAGATTGTTAGAATTTTAAAAGATTCTTCTCTACACTTCTGGACTACACTCGCAGACTTGCAGTCTGTGCTCAGAATGACATTGGGAATAATTTTAACTATCTTCCTTATTTAGAATCATTCAAAATATGACAAAAGTCATAAAAATTTTGTCAACTGGCAAAATCTTTTTAAATTTACACCTAACAAATGTTAGTTAGTTTTATGGATTTTTCAGTTGAATATCTGGAGTTGGGTCAGTTGAGACAGCTTCAATCCGGCCGGTTGATCAGCCTGATCAGCTATTTGGGGGAGAAGTCGGAATTTTATAAAAAGAAATTTGATGAATTGCAAATATCTCCACAGGATATAAGGTCGATTGAAGATATCACGAAACTTCCTATTACTTACAAGCAGGATTTAAGAGATAACTATCCGTTCGGGTTATTTACCGTTCCTAAAAATGAGCTTCAGCGTATCCACTGCTCAAGCGGAACTACGGGAAAACCAACGGTAGTAGGCTATACCAAAGAAGATGTAGACCTTTTCAGTGAAGTGGTGGCAAGATCTTTACATGCCGCAGGAGCAAGACCGGGAATGCAGCTGCATAATGCTTATGGCTACGGAATTTTTACAGGAGGTTTAGGACTTCATTATGGGGCTGAAAAACTGGGAATGAGTGTTCTTCCTATTTCCGGAGGGATGACGGCAAGACAGGTAGACCTGATTGTGGATTTTAAACCGGAAGTGATTTGCTGCTCTCCTTCATACGCTTTAACGATTGCTGATGAATTTGCAAAAAGAGGAATATCAGCAGAGGAGATCAGCCTTAAATATGCAGTATTAGGTTCAGAACCATGGACGGAGATTATAAGAGGTCACATTGAAGAAAGATTAGGTGTTCATGCAACCAATATCTATGGATTGAGTGAAATTATCGGTCCGGGAGTTTCCATGGAGGATTTTGAAGAGAAAGGTGGAGCTTATATCTGGGAAGATCATTTCTATCCTGAGATTTTAGATCCGGTAACCAAACAGCCGGTGCCTTTTGGAGAAGAAGGAGTATTGGTGATCACAACCTTAACAAAAAAAGCAATGCCGCTTTTACGGTATTGGACGAATGATATCACCAGTCTTTACTACGATAAAAATGCCAGAAGAACAATGGTGAAAATGAAACCCATTGTCGGAAGAGCAGATGATATGCTGATTGTAAGAGGAGTGAATGTATACCCAAGTCAGATTGAAGATGCTTTTTCTTATGTAAAAGGAGTGGTTCCGAACTACTATCTGACACCTGTAGAGAAAGAGCATATGTGTATTGCTTTGGATATTGATGTCGAAATAGACGATGAACTGGTAAAGTCTCAGAAAATAGAAGCCCATACCGATGATTATTTTAATTTTGTCGGCAGCTTCGGAAAAAATATAGAAAACGAAATAAAAAAGAGGGTAGGAATTACTACGAAAGTAAAAGTTCATGCCCAGGACAGTTTGCCGAAGTGCGAAGGTGGAAAAATTAATAGAATACTAAAAAAATAATGAATTCATTTTATAAACTTAAAACAGTTAAAGTTCAGAAAGATACTTCCGAAGCAGTGAATGTAGCGGTGGAAATCCCTGAAGAACTGAAAGATAAGTTCAGGTTCAAACAAGGACAGTATCTGAATTTCCGAATGATGATCAACGGAAATGAAGAAAGACGTTCTTACTCTATCTGCAACGCTCCAAGTGAAAAAAGCAATACGCTGGAAGTATTGGTGAAATTGCTTGAAGGCGGAAAAGTATCAGGTTATTTCAATGAACATCTTCATATGGATGAGGTATTGGAGGTAATGCCTCCGATGGGTGGCTTTAATACTTCTTATCACCCAAGCAATGTAAAAACTTATGTTGGTCTGGCTGCAGGAAGCGGAATTTCTCCTGTTTTATCCAATATCAAAGAAAGTCTTTATCAGGAGCCGAATTCAAATGCTTATTTATTCTACAGCAACAGAAGCATGAATCATGTGATGAAGAAAGCTGAAATCGATAAGCTGGTAGAATCTTTTAACGGCAGATTGAAAGTTGTTTATTTAGTAAGCCGGGAGAAACACGAAGACCCGATTTTTGAAGGAAGAATTTCATCAGAAAAATTAGAGCAGCTGTTTGAAAGATATACAGATATTGATGTAAAAGAGGCTACTTATTTCATTTGCGGACCCGCAGAAATGATCAAGGGAATTGCAGACTATCTGAAAAAAGATAAGAAAGTACCCGCTATTCAAGTGTTATTTGAGTATTTCACCGCTCCGGATGAAGAAAATACAGAGGAAATGAGTGATGAATTCAAGGCGATTGCCAATATTGAAAGTATGGTAACGGTCATCATTGATGATGATGAATATTCGTTCCACCTTAATTCTAAAAAAGAGAGTATCTTAGATAAAGCTTTGAAAGATCAGCTTCCGGTTCCTTTCGCATGTAAAGGAGGCGTTTGCTGTACGTGTAAGGCGCAGGTTCTGGAAGGAGAGGTTTTCATGGAGAAAAACTATGCACTTACCGAAGAAGAAGTAGCCCGAGGCTTCGTTCTTACCTGCCAATGTCACCCTACAACGAATGTGGTGATGCTTAATTATGATGTTTAAGACAATTTGAAAATGAGAAAATGTGCTAATTTGAAAATGTCATTATCGTGTTTAAATTTCCAAATTGCCTAATTCTCAAATTTCCAAATTATTTAATTTTCAAATTCAAAAAAAGATGGACTTAGAAAAATTTGTACAATACGTACATGACGAAAATAAAGTAGAACCAAAAGATGTAATGCCGGATGATTACAGAAAACTCCTGGTTCGTCAGATTTCACAGCACGCCCATTCTGAAATTGTAGGAATGCTGCCGGAAGCCAACTGGATTTCCAGAGCTCCTTCATTGAGAAGAAAAATGGCTCTTTTAGCAAAAGTTCAGGATGAGGCGGGTCACGGTTTATACCTTTATTCTGCCACTGAGACGTTAGGAAACGGAACTGTCAGAGCAGACAGAGACGCTACTTATGATGATATGCTGGAAGGAAAAGCAAAATATTCAAGTATTTTCAACTATCCTACTTTGAGTTGGGCTGACATCGGTGCCATCGGCTGGCTGGTAGACGGTGCTGCAATTATGAACCAGGTAATGCTGATGGGGAATTCTTACGGCCCCTATTCAAGAGCTATGGTGAAGATCTGTAAAGAAGAATCTTTCCACCAAAGACAAGGCTATGAGATCCTGATGGCATTGTGCCGCGGTACAAAACAGCAGAAAGAAATGGCCCAGGCTTCATTAAACCGTTTCTGGTGGCCGGCTCTGATGATGTTCGGACCAAACGACGATAGTTCACCAAACTCTAAAATCTCTATGAACTACAGAGTAAAAAGAGAAAGTAACGACAGTCTTCGCCAGAGATTTATTGATGTTACTGTTTCCCAGGCTGAATTCTTAGGACTAACGATTCCGGATAAAGACCTGAAATGGAATGAGGAAAGACAGCATTATGATTTCGGAGAACTTCCCTGGGATGAATTCATGGAAATTTTAAAAGGAAACGGTCCTTGTAATAAAAAGCGTATCGAAACAAAACGAAAAGCGCAAAGAGAAAACTCTTGGGTAAAAGAAGCAGCGATAGCTTTTGCCGAAAAACAACAAAAAGAAGTAATATAATAATGTAACAATATACCAATGTAAAAATGTAACAATCATTGTCATGCTGAGCTTGCCGAAGCATCTCATTGGTAAACTGGGACATTGATACATTGCTAAATTAATTTGACTATGGCAAATTTAGATATGTGGGAAGTGTTTATTCAGACTAAACCGGGATTATCTCACAAACACGTTGGAATTGTACAGGCACCAACAGCAGAAATGGCTTTGCAGAATGCAAGAGACGTTTATACAAGAAGAAAAGAAGGAACTTCTGTTTGGGTAGTCCCAAGTAAATATATTGTGACTTCAGAAGGGGTGGATAAAGAAGCTTTCTTCGATCCGGCTGATGATAAACTATACCGTCACCCAACTTTCTACGAGATTCCTAACGACGTAAAAAATATGTAATTAATAAAGACTTCAAGATGTGAGATCTCAGATGCCAGACTTTTTTGTCAATCTGAAATCTAGTGTCTGAAATCTGAAATCTACTAAACAATGAACCCATTATATAATTATTTATTAAAACTAGCAGACGACAGTTTCATTATGGGACAGCGTTTGTCTGCGTGGTGCGGTGAAGGTCCTTACTTAGAGGAAGATATTGCATTGACAAATATTGCGTTGGATGAACTGGGGCAGGCTAATAACTTCTACGTGTATGCCGCAAGAGTGATTGACAACGGGAAAAGTGAAGATGATATCGCATTTTTAAGATACGAACATGAATATGTGAATGCCCATTGGGTAGAACTTCCCAATGAAGATTATGCACAGACTATTCTTAAAGTATATGTATTGTCTGTCTATCAGAAACTGATGTATGAAGCATTGTCAAATTCTGCGAATGAAGAATTGGCTGCCATTGCTCAGAAATCATTAAAAGAAGTAAGATATCACTATACTCACGCTGCGTCATGGATGGAAATCTTTGCTCAGGGAACAGAAGAAAGCCGTGGACGTTTGGTAAAAGCTATTGAAAATATCTGGGAATATACGAAAGGCCTTTTTGCTAAAACAGAAGGTGAAGACGATCTTATTGCTTTGAATATCGTTCCGAATGCAGATGCTGTTTACGAAGAATTCATTGCCATTACGAAGAAAGATTTTGCAGATTTCGGGTTGGAATATCCATCAAATCCTTTTATGCAGCCCAAATCAAGAACGGGATATCATACCGAATATTTCGGATTTATTCTTTGTGAGCTTCAGTATATGCAGAGAGCATATCCGGGGTGTACGTGGTAGTTCAAATGTAATGATATAGCAGTTTAACAATGTAACAATTAATTGCTAGACTGTTAGATTGACAAATTGGTACATTTTAAAAATGAAAGATCCTTTAGAAATATTAGAATTAGTCCCCGATCCGGAAATTCCGGTAATCAATATCGTGGAATTGGGTATTGTAAGAGAAGCGAAAATTACCAGCGAAAATTCTTGTGAAGTAACAATTACGCCCACTTATTCTGCCTGTCCCGCTATGTTTACCATTGAGGAAGACATCATGAAAATCATGAAAGAAAACGGGTGGGATGCGAAAGTGGTCACTAAGATGTTTCCAATCTGGACAACAGACTGGTTAACGGATGAAGCAAGAGAAAAACTTCGTGTTTACGGAATTACACCTCCCGAAAAAGGAGCAGATGAACATCACATCGGGAAACCGAAAAAATGTCCGCGCTGCGGTTCCGAGCATACCAAGCAGATCAGCAGATTCGGGTCTACTCTTTGTAAGGCCTCTTATCAATGTTTAGACTGTCTGGAACCTTTTGATTATTTTAAATGTCACTAAGTAAATGTCACAGGATAACAATGAATCAGCGTAACAATTTGTTCAGCACTACATTATAATTGTTACATTTTTAGACTCGTAAATTGTTACATTATAACTAAATTAGTGAAATCATAAAAAATTAACTATGTATACACAACTCGATATTGAAACGCATTTTGACGGGAAGCTCAAAATCGCCTATCTTAATCAACCGGAAACAATGAATGCCCTTACCAAGCCGGCTTTAGCAGATCTTAAAGATTTTGTAAAAGAATGCAGCGAAGACGAAACCGTAAGATGTGTTGCCATTTCCGGAAGAGGAAGAGCGTTCTGCTCAGGTCAGAATCTGGATGAAGCTTTCGTGGTAGGTAAAGAACACCATGATCACGACATCATCAGGAAAATTGTGGTAGACTATTACAACCCGTTAGTATTGGAAGTTACCCGTTGCAAAAAACCGGTTATTGCTTTGGTAAATGGTCCTGCCGTTGGCGCTGGTGCGATGCTGGCTCTGATCTCTGACTTCGTTTTAGCTAACGAGAAAGCATATTTTGCTCAGGCATTTTCAAATATCGGTTTAATTCCTGATACAGGAGGAACTTATTTCTTACCGAAACTTTTAGGTAGACAATTGGCTAATTATTTGGCATTTACAGGTAAAAAATTATCTGCTGAAGAATCTAAATCTTATGGTCTTGTCGCAGAAGTTTTCAGTGAAGAGGAATTCGCTCCAAAGTCTATGGAAATTCTTGAAAGAATGGCAAACATGCCGACAGCAGCAATCAAGCTTACGAAAAAAGCATTTGCCAATTCTTATAACAACACATTGAAAGAACAGCTTGAGCTGGAAGGAGATCTACAGCAGGAAGCTGCAGAAACAGAAGACTTTATTGAAGGAGTAAACGCCTTTTTACAGAAAAGAAAACCTAATTATAAAGGAAGATAAATTTCGTATTAATGTATTCATGTAAAATGTATTAATGATTTTAAAACGATTTACATGAATACATTTTACATTAATACATTGTACAAATAAAAAATGAATATTGGAATTATCGGTGCCGGAACAATGGGAATCGGCATTGCACAAGTAGCCGCAACGAACGGTTGTAAAGTTTGGGTGTATGACGCCAACGCAAAGCAAGTAGAAACGGCCACGGTAGGTTTGGTAAAAACATTAACCAGATTAGTTGATAAACAAAAAATTTCAGGAGAGAAAATGACTGAAATTTTAGCTAATATTTCCATTGCTACAGAATTGAAGGATTTCAAAGATTGTGAGCTCATCATTGAAGCCATCATAGAAAACAAAGAGATCAAAACCAAAGTGTTTACAGAGCTTGAAAACTATGTTTCAGAAAGCTGTATTCTTAGTTCCAATACCTCATCTATCTCTATCACCTCCCTTGGTGCAGAACTAAAGAAGCCGGAGCGTTTCATCGGAATTCACTTTTTTAATCCGGCTCCATTGATGCCTTTAGTGGAAATTATTCCATCCTTATTAACAGAAAAAACATTAGCAGAAAAACTCTACAGCCTCATGAAAGAGTGGGGGAAGACTCCTGTTATTGCCAAAGATATTCCCGGCTTCATTGTCAACAGAATTGCCAGACCTTATTACGGAGAAGGCTTAAGAATTGTTGAAGAAAACATCGCAACACCGGAACAGGTGGATGAGGCTATGAAAACCCTGGGGAATTTCAAAATGGGACCTTTCGAACTGATGGATCTTATCGGAGTAGATGTAAATTTTGCCGTAACAACAACCGTTTACAAAGATTATTTCTACGATCCGAAATATAAGCCCTCTTTATTACAGCAAAGAATGTCTGAAGCCAAACTTCACGGCAGAAAAACAGGAATAGGTTTCTACAATTACACCGAAGGAGCAGAAAAACCTGTTGCTCAGAAAGACGATGCTCTATACCAGCAGATCTTTTTAAGAATCATTTCCATGCTGGTCAACGAAGCGGTTGAGGCCAAAAGATTAGGCGTTGCCAATGATGAAGATATCGAGCTCGCTATGCAGAAAGGGGTCAACTATCCGAAAGGATTATTAAGCTGGGGGAAAGAAATCGGGTATGCAAAAATTTCCGAAACCCTTCAGAACCTTTACGAAGAATATCAGGAAGAAAGATACAGACAAAGTCCTTTGCTCCGTAAAATGAATTAGATAATTTGAAAATGTGCCAATTTGAAAATTGATTATAACAGGTTTTCATTTTCAAATTTTCAAATTTATTTAATTTTCAAATTAATATTATGGATATAGATGAATTCAGAGAAGAGCTGGAGACCAGGCTTTTAATTGAGAAACAGTATTTAACTCAGGAAGCTTCCTCAGTTGATGAGCAGGAAAGACTTGAGCTATTAGGAAAGTTTAATGAAAAATATAAAGAGCTGATCAAAAGATTAGCCAATGAAAACGGAATTGATTTAAATGAATCATATCCCTCTGAAAATTCATCAGACTCAGAAAATCTTTCATACGGGCAAATCATTCTGGGAAAGACCATGAATGTTTACGACAGGTTATCCGATGAGCTGTATGAAGAAATAACAAACATATAATTAATAGAAATGAATCCAAGACAAGTAGCAGATTATATGTTCAATCAGGATTATTTTTCCCAGTGGATGAATATTAAGATGATTGAAGTAAAAGAAAATTACTGTTTAATAGAAATGCCGATCAAGAAAGATATGCTGAATGGTCTTAAGACAGTTCATGGCGGAGTTACCTTTGCGTTTGCAGACTCTGCGCTCGCATTTTCTTCCAACAATACAGGAGATGCTGCTGTAGCATTGAATTGTATTATCAATTTTACCAAAGCAGGAAAAGAAGGTGATGTTTTCAGAGCAGAAAGTATGTTGGTGAATGACACGAGAAAAACAGCCGTTTATGACATTCAGATTACCAATCAAAATCAGGAGCTGGTTGCAAAATTTGTAGGCACAGTCTACAAAATCGGCAAAAAAGTAACCGACTTATAAAACTAACACCATCCATCAGATTAAACAAAATGAGAAAAATAATTGTATTGCTTTTTGGAATTTCAACCCTTCTCATCAATGCCCAGCAGAAAGTGAACGAAGCTTTGAAAAGAGAGCTTGATGAAATCATGAAGGTAGATCAGGGATACAGAATGCTTTTTGATACCGAAATAACTCCGGAGAAAAAAGAACAGCTATTAAAAGATCTGAATATTGACAAAGAAGAATTCAAAAAGAAAAACTGGCTGTTGGTAGCGGAACACGATAGTCTGAACATGCAGAAAATTGAAAAGATTATTTCTCAATATGGCTATCCCGGGAAAACAATGGTGGGAGAACCTACAAATCAGGCAGCCTGGTATGTCATCCAGCATTCAAACAAGATTGGAAAATATCTTCCTCTCATTAAAGAAGCCGGAAAAAAGAAAGAAATTCCGTTTACCTGGGTTGCCATGATGGAAGATAGATCTCTGATGGATGAGGACAAAGAACAGATCTATGGAACACAGGGAAAAGGAGAAATGACAAAAGATAAAGACGGAAAACAAATCTTTGTCAATTTTGTATGGCCTGTAAAAGATCTTAAAAATGTAAATAAAAGAAGAAAAGAAGCAGGCTTCGATTCTACCCTTGAAGAAAATGCCAAAAGAATGTTTGGAAAGGATTTCAAATATGAACCCTATACTTTAAAACAGGTTTTAGAACTAAGAAATAAAAACAACTAAATCCGGTATTGTTACACTGTTACATTACTAGATTGTTATATTAAATAGCATTATGAACAACGTATACATCATAGACTATGTCAGAACTCCCATTTCAAAACTGCAGGGAGGGTTATCAGAAGTAAGAGCCGATGATTTGGCTGCTATTGTAATCAAAGAAGTAGTAGCAAGAAATCCTGAAGTTCCTGTGGAGGAAATTGAAGATGTCATTTTCGGATGTGCTAATCAGGCGGGAGAAGATAACAGAAACGTTGCAAGAATGGGACTTTTACTGGCGGGCCTTCCTTACAAAATCGGAGGGGAAACCGTTAACAGGCTTTGTGCATCAGGGATGTCTGCGGTAGCGAATGCATTCCGTTCCATTGCTGCCGGAGAAGGTGAAATTTATATTGCAGGAGGAGTAGAGCATATGACACGTTCTCCTTATGTGATGTCAAAACCAAGTGCAGCTTTTGGTAGAGACAGCCAGATGTTTGATACTACTTTCGGATGGCGTTTTATCAATCCTAAAATGAAAGAAATGTACGGGGTTGACGGAATGGGAGAAACAGCAGAAAATTTGGCGGATATGCACCAGATCAACAGAGAAGATCAGGATAAATTTGCCCTTTGGTCTCAGCAAAAAGCGACAAAAGCACAGGAAAGCGGTAGGCTGGCAGAAGAAATTGTAAAAGTTGAAATCCCTCAGAGAAAAGGAGAACCAATCGTTTTTGAAAAAGATGAATTCATTAAACCTACTTCTTCAATGGAAGGATTGGCAAAACTTCGTCCGGCTTTCAGAAAAGAAGGAACGGTAACTGCAGGAAACGCTTCAGGAATGAATGATGGAGCTGCTGCTTTGATTTTGGCAAGCGAAGAAGCCGTTAAAAAATATGGGTTGAAACCAAAAGCAAAAATTTTGGGATCTTCCGTAGCAGGTGTAGAACCAAGAATCATGGGAATCGGACCGGTGGAAGCAACTCAAAAGCTGTTAAAAAGATTAAACCTTTCTCTTGAAGATATGGATATCATTGAACTCAACGAAGCATTTGCAGCGCAGGCACTGGCAGTAACCAGAAGCTTAGGGTTGAAAGATGATGATTCAAGAATAAACCCGAACGGCGGTGCTATTGCAATTGGCCACCCGCTGGGAGTTTCCGGAGCAAGAATTGTAGGTTCTGCAGCAATGGAACTACAGAAGCAGGATAAAAAATATGCATTGTGTACCCTTTGTATCGGTGTCGGACAGGGATATGCAATGGTCATTGAAAAAGTATAATTAATTTGAAAGTGAGTTAATTTGAGAATTTGAAAATGTTTAAAGACATAATTAATTTTCAAATTAACTCATTCTCAAATTTTCAAATTAAAAAATATGAACATCTATTCATACCACGGGATTCGTCCCATTATAAAACCATCTGCTTACATTCATCCGCAGGCAGTCATTATCGGGAATGTAGAAATAGGTGAAGAAGTATATATTGGTCCCAATGCGGTAATCCGTGGTGACTGGGGGAAAATTATCATTAAAGACGGAGCCAATGTACAGGAAAACTGTACCCTTCATGTTTTCCCGAATATAGAAACCATACTGGAAGAATCTGCACACATCGGACATGGCGCGATTATTCATTCAGGACATATTGGGAAAAACTGCCTGATCGGAATGAACGCTGTGGTAATGGACAAAGCCTATATCGGTGATGAAAGTATCGTCGGAGCATTGGCTTTTGTACCTGCTAATTTCAGATGTGAGCCAAGAAAACTGGTGGTAGGAAGTCCTGCAAAAGTGATCCGTGATGTTTCTGACGAAATGATTCACTGGAAAACAGAAGGAACAAAATTATATCAGGAACTGGCAAGAGAAGGAAAAGAAGCCATTCTTCCTTGTGAACCTTTTACAGAATATGTTCAGCAGATCCCAACTAAAGTTGTTGATTACAGCATCTGGGATGATATAAAATAATAGTATAACTTTTTTGAATAATTGCGATAATTAAACCAAACGGGTTTTTAAAACCCGTTTGGTTTAAATTTAAAACACAAGATTTAAAATGATTAATACAGAAAATTTTGAATTTGAAGGTACCTATCACATTTTCTCTCATGTAAATGGGACTGAAGTTATTTTTCGTGAACCATCAAATTATCAGTTTTTTCTGGAAAAGGTAGAAAAATATATTCTTCCGGTCGGTGATATTTATGCCTACTGTCTGTTACCTAATCATTTTCATTTGTTATTGAGATTTAAGGATTTTGATGATGTGAATAGTGGAAATGAGCATCAGTTTTTAATGAAACATTTTGGTAATTTATTGAATGCCTATGCTAAAGCTTACAATAAAAAATATAATAGAAATGGAGCTCTTTTTCTGAATGCGGTAAAACGAAAGAAAATATCAGATGAGAAATATTTATTGAAAGTTTTGCATTATATCCATAATAATCCGGTTAATCACGGATTTGTAAATAAAATTGATCAATGGAAACATTCTTCTTACAAATCATATTTAAATCCTGAAAAAGAAAGTAAATTGAATAGAGAGGATATCATGCAGTATTTTGATTCGGTAGAAGTTTTTAAAAATTATCATCAGTCTACAATTGAATATGACTTTTTAAATTTTGAATAATTGCTAATAATCAAACCTAACAGGTTTTTAAAACCCGTTAGGTTTAACAAAAAATAAATATGATTAAAAAAATTGCATTGGCATGCAGCATAATGTTTGCGGTAGGTAGTACGCTGTCAGCACAGACGGTTACTACAAAACCGCTTACAATAGGAGAAGTGAGGACCATTAAGTCCAAAACATTAAATGAAGACAGAACGCTGAATATTTATCTTCCACAGGGTTATGACAAAACAAAATCATATCCGGTGATCTATTTATTAGATGGAAGCATGAATGAAGATTTTATTCACGTTACAGGATTAGTACAATTCTTTAATCAGATGTATTCCATGCCGGAAACCATCGTAGTGGGAGTTGCTAATATAGACAGAAAAAGAGATTTTACTTTTCATACGGATTTAAAAGACCTGCAGAAAGATTATCCTACAACAGGACACTCTGAAAAGTTTATAACGTTCCTTGAAAAAGAATTAAAACCTTATGTGGAAAGTCAGTTTAAAACCACAGATAAATACCTTTTCGGTCAGTCTTTGGGAGGACTTCTGGCAACAGAAATCCTTTTAAAAAAACCGGAAATGTTCAATAACTATTTTATCATCAGTCCAAGTTTGTGGTGGGATGATGAGAGTCTTTTAAAACAGGCTCCACAACTACTTTCAAAATCTCCGGATACGAAAAAGTTTGTCTATGTTTCTGTAGGAAAAGGAGAACATCCTGTAATGATAAAAGATGCTGAAGCTTTCTATGATGTTTTGAAAAAAGCAGGAAAGAAAAACTGGACATTAGAATATAAAATGATGGAAACAGACAATCACGCAACCATTCTTCACAGAAGTTTATATGAAGGATTGGTGAAAATGTTTCCCTATCAGGAACCGAAATAAAAGATAAATGTAACAATATACTAATGTAACAGTGTACAATAAATCCGTAATAACCAATAATTGGTAAATTGTTACACTGCTACATTGATAAATTAAATATTTTATGGAAAAGTTAAAAAACTATATCTACGGACAATGGGTAGAAGGAACCGGAACCGGAGTTCCTTTGTACAACGCCGTTACAGGAGAGCAGGTAGCTGTTTCCGATACAGAAGGGCTTAATTTTGAACAGGCTCTTGACTACGGGAGAACCGTAGGATATAAAAACCTTTCTTCAATGACTTTCTACGACCGTGGTGAAATGCTGAAAAAAGTAGCACTTTATCTCTTGGAAAGAAAGAAAAAATACTACGAATTATCATACAAAACAGGGGCTACTCACGTGGATTCATGGGTGGATATCGAAGGGGGTTTCGGAACGTTCTTTACCTATTCCGGATTGGCAAAAAGAATGCTTCCCAATACTTCATTTTGGGTAGACGGAGACACTCAGAAGATTTCTGCTAACGGAACTTTCTTGGGAACCCATATTTTAACCCCTAGTGAAGGTGTTTCTGTACAGATCAACGCCTATAACTTTCCGGTATGGGGAATGTTGGAAAAACTATCCACTTCCTTATTAGCGGGTGTTCCTTCCATTGTAAAACCGTCTCCTTTCGGTTCTTACCTTACCAATGCGGTATTCCAGGATATGATTGAAAGTGGAATATTGCCTGAAGGTGCCGTGCAGTTAGTCTGCGGAGAGCCAGGGAATATTTTAGATTACGTACAGGACGGAGATTCTGTTTTATTCACAGGATCTGCCCATACAGGTAGAAAATTAAAATCACTTCCTTCTGTTGCTGGAAATGCTGTGCGTTTCAATATGGAAGCAGATTCATTGAACTGTTCAATCCTTGGATTGGAAGCAAAACCAGGAACTCCAGAATTTGATTTATTCATCAAAGAAGTTCGCAACGAAATGACGACAAAAGCAGGACAGAAATGTACGGCGATCAGAAGAATTATCGTTCCTGAGCACTTAATCGGGGATGTTCAGAATGCTTTGTCTAAAGCTTTAGATCAGACGAAAATCGGAAACCCATTAAGCAGGGAAACCAAAATGGGATCTTTGGTGGGAAGACAGCAGTATGAGGAAGTTCTGAGAAAAGTAAACCTATTAAAATCAGAAACAGAACTTGTCTATGACGGAAAACATGAGCTGGTAGATGCCAACTATGAAAACGGAGCATTTATGAGCCCGAAACTATTCCTGAACGACAGGCCTTTCGAAAAAATTATCTCTCATGATGTAGAAGCTTTCGGGCCTGTATCTACATTGATGCCGTATAAAGATGCTGAAGAAGCGGCTGCATTGGCAAAAAGAGGAAAAGGCAGTTTAGTAGGATCTATCATATCTTACGACGAAAACTTTATCGCAGAAACTTCCTGGAAAATGGCTTCCCAGCACGGAAGAATCTTTGTCCTGAACAGAGATAACGCAAAAGAAAGCACAGGTCACGGTTCACCACTTCCTACATTGATGCACGGAGGTCCTGGTAGAGCAGGTGGCGGAGAAGAAATGGGCGGATTGAGCGGTCTTCATTTCTTCCTGCAGAAAACAGCAATCCAGGGGTCACCGGATGTACTGAAAGCAATTACTAAAATCTATCAGCAGGGAGCAGAGAAAAAATTCTCAGACAAGCATCCTTTCCAGAAGTATTTTGAGGAAGTTGAAGTAGGAGACTCTTTAGAGACAGCAGGAAGAACGGTTACTGATGCAGATATCGTTAACTTCTCCAATGTTTCCTGGGATCATTTCTATGCGCATACGGATGCCACAAGCTTAACAGGTACAATCTTTGATAAAACGGTAGCTCACGGATATTTCATTCTTTCAGCGGCAGCAGGATTATTTGTTTCAGGGAAAAAAGGACCTGTTATTGCCAATTACGGACTGGAAGACTGCAGCTTTTTCAAGCCCGTATATGCCGGAGATACCATTACAGTGTATTTAACAGCAAAAGAAAAAATCAACAGAGGCGTAAAAGGAAGAAATATTCCTTCCGGTGTTGTAAAATGGCTGGTTGAAGTAATCAACCAAAGAGATGAGGTGGTTTGTGTAGCAACGATCTTAACATTGGTAGCAAAACAATCCCCTTTCATTGATCTGAATGTGAAAAATGTTCAGAAAATATTGAATGGATTAACGGAAAATACGCCTTCTCTTTGGGGGAAAATGTCTCCACAGCAAATGATAGAACATCTTGAGCATGCAGTATTGGTAAGCTTTGGAGAACCGGAAGCAGAACAATGCTTCACGCCTGAAGAACATCTTGAAAAATGGCAGGATTCTCTTTACAACCACAGAGCAATGCCTAAAGAATTTACCGCTCCGTTCCTTCCTAAAGACGGTTCACTTCCGGAACAAAAGCACAAGAATCTAGAAGCTGCCAAGCAGTCGTTTATGGATAACCTGAAGAAATTTGTAATCTATTACAAAGAAAATCCACAGGCAGAACACATGAATTACGTTTTCGGAAAACTGAATAAAGAAATGTGGGAACTGATGCACAAAAAGCATTTTACCCATCACTTTCAGCAGTTTGGATTGATTTAATTCAGGAAAATATAAGTTTTAAATCCCTTTCAGTAATTGAAAGGGATTTTTTAATGGATGATAACCCTTGTCAAGGTTCAAACCCTTGACAAGGATCAGAAAAAAAATGATTAACTTTAATAGGCGAAATCCGAAAAGCATATAGAGTAGGAAAGAACATCAAAACAAACCACTATGAAAAACTTAAAAAAACTTTCAAGACATGAGTTGAGATCTCTTAAAGGTGGTGGGCCAAACTGGTCCTGCGTCCTTAATCCTTGTCCTCCAGGAACCTGTTGTCTTCCCGGAAGATGGCCAGACATTGCCAGAGCATGTTATATATGCGCTGATTCTTAGATTTTAAAACTTAATACAATACCTGAAGCCGCAAATCACGGGATTTGCGGCTTTATTTTTATAATCTTTTGTTAAAAATTCTGACATACTTGACGGCTTTACATTTATTCCTTACTTTCAAACCTGTAAACAATTCAAAAAAATAATAGTATGAACGAAAGCTGGATGCAAAAATGGGAAGAAGTGAAAAATATTTTGGTTTGTCCTACCGACCTGGAAACCTATTTTACTTCAAATGAAATTCTGGGACAGAAAATGGAGACGATGGAAATTGGAAATGTTTCTCTTCCTTCAGGAAAAGTGGTGGTAAGAGATCCGCTGGTTTCTCTGAATGCGAATCAGTCGCCTTATTTTATTCAGGCTCCGAAAGGAAATTTTCCTGTGACCATTGCAGTAGTGAAATCTGAAGATTGGGGCGACAGATATGCTGTTGTAAAAGTTGAATTTACCAAAGAAAAACCAGTTATTTACAGAGAAGCCTTAGTTGGAATTGAAGAATTAGAGGATGTAGCCGAAGACGATTTTTTTGGTTTCAGAGTAGATGCAGGTTTAGGTTGTATTGCAGATAAAGAAGCGCTTTCTTTTGTAGATCAATTTATAGATGAAATAAATGTCGATAATATTTATGACGATTATTTTGCAGAACTTTTCTCACAAAGCTATAAAGACAATCCCGACAATCAGAGAGAAGCAGGGGATTGGATCAATTGGAAAGTTCCCAATACAGATTATCAGATTCCAATGTTTGCAAGTGGCTTTGGTGATGGTACCTATCCGGTGTACTTTGCTTATGATGCTAATGAAGAAATATGTGGTTTATACATTCAGTTTATTGATGTCGAATTGGCTTTAAGTGATGATGATGAGGAAGAAGACGATGAGGATGACCAGCCTGAAAATTTTGTTTTCCTTAAAAACTAAATATGGATATAACTTTTGCAGATCATGTCATTGAGTTCAATAAAAATCTCAGCTATAAAGGAAGCCTTCCCGAAGGTTTTAAAGTCCTGAATCCATACCTGGATAATCCTGAAACATTGACGGTCATGCAAAAGTTTTATCACAAATATTATGATGATTCTTTTCAGAGGAAATTCATGATCGGAATCAATCCAAGCCGTCACGGAGCCGGTGTCACGGGAGTTCCTTTTACTGATACAAAAAGATTGGAAAGTGTTTGTGGAATAACAATGAAATCTGCCCATACCCATGAAGTTTCCTCTGTTTTCATGTATAATATGATTGAAGAATATGGTGGTGCGGATCTTTTCTATAAAGAGGTTTATATCAATTCCCCGTTTCCGCTGGCTATTGTGAGAAAAACAAAAAACGGGTGGCTTAATGCCAATTACTATGATGACAAAGACCTGTTTGAAGCTGTGAAGGATTTTATGATCGAATCTCTGAAAGAACATATCAGTCTTAATCTTGATACCTCAGAAGTTTTTATCTTGGGTAAGAAAAATGCTGATTTTATTTCGAAATTAAATAAAGAAGCAAGGCTGTTCGATAAAATGAACATTCTGGAGCATCCAAGATATATCCAGCAATACAAATCAAAAGAGAAACAGCTTTATATAGATAAATACATTTTGGCATTAAAAAAATGACGAAATCCCTTCGTCGAAAGGGATTTCGTCATTCATGAATTAGAATCTTTATAGGGAATGTGGGACGTATGCGTATTTTCCTGAAGTTTAGTTTTTAATTACCTTGGTGGATTCCGTTGCTGTTTTAATCAGGTAAACTCCTTTTGGAAGCTCTGAAATATTGATTTCGTTATTTCCTTTCTGAGTTGACACTGTTTTCAGCATTTTACCATCTGTACTGTAGATTTTAGCGTCACCGGCTTTCTCAGTTGTAATAGAAAGAGGTCCATTGGTTGGGTTGGGATAAACAGTCAGGTTTTTTTGAGTGCTTTTAGCTTCTGGTGTGCCTAATACCAGATTGGTGTCTTTTACCCATGTGAAAGAATCCAGACCTACATATCGGAAAGCTCCGTTAGCTGTTATTTGCAGCTCATCAATAATGATGTTGGAGTAATTTTGCCCGTTTAAGTTGGTAAGATCAATCAGGGTATATCCATTTGTGCTGCCCAGGCTTGTAGCAAATCCGGTAGTTTTTGTTTGGGCGAATTTGGTTACCCCGCTTAGTTTTCCGGTAACGGTAAGTGTTCCTGCCACATTGAGATCCAGATTCAGTGCAGAAAGATACATCCAGAACCTGTTTACTTTAAACAAGTTGGAAGTGGTTTTAATACTGAATGATGGTGGAAACTGAGTATCGTTGGAATTATCAATGTATCTGTTGTCATTTCCTGTTCCACTCCAGCCTGTTCCCGGGAAATTTCCCTGAATGTCAAAAACACTTGTGTGTGAAATGATATTGAAAATGACTCCATTATCGGTGAAGCTTGTACTTCCGTTCGATTCCGTTTCAAATTGTTCTGTACTGGTCTGCCCGAATGAAAAAGTTGAAATGAGCAGACTACAGATGATTAAAAAAGTAGTGCTTTTCATGATTTTTTGTTTTAAATGTCAGGGTATTGTATGGATATTAATCCCTTGGCGGATAAATTCCTTCAACACAAATAATATAATTTAAGCCAAGATAAGGCGGCATGTTATTCACAGGAATATTTTGCCCCATGAAGGCAATGCTTTGATTATTAATAACCGTATCAGGATTAGCGTCATTTACAAAACTGGATACTACATTGAAATCTCTTCCTACCTGTGTTCCCGAAATAGCAATTGTTGAGGTAGCTGTAGGAGTAGATGAATTTGCATTCTTATTAGCTACTTTAAGCTGAAATCCGGCACCTACACTTGGCAGATTAGAGGCCAGAAGTGTATTTTGTGCAGTACCTGCCACAACTCCCAAAGGATAATATTCGTTGGAATTTACATTTCCTGCTCCTAAAGCCATACGCCCTTTTAAGTTGGGCAGGGCGAAAGTAGAGATGCCGTCTCCGCCATAAGTTGTTCCTAAAATTGAGAATAAGGCAGAATTTCTGGAAATACTTATTAGGCTTCCGTCGCAAAACATCCAGCCTCTGGGTGCGAAATTTCCTGCAAATAATTTTACAATTCCAATGTACTCGTCCATGATAATATGTTTTTTAGTTTTTAATTTCTTACTCTTTTTACAGGCTTTTCAGACTCCGCCTGTTGGTTATTAATTCTTAGTCAAAGGAACGATTAATACCATGCAGGGACTAGCGTAGAAAATACCAAATTAAAAACCCCGTATTTCTACGTAGTATATGTCTTGAAATATGCATGTTTAAAAAGAAAATATAGACTTTAAGTTTCTCTGAACGAGCTGTATTTCGTATTTTTGTAAGAATCCAATAAAAATAAAATGAGCGAATTTGTAGCATCAGAAATTAAAAATAATATTGCCGAGATCACCTTCGGAACCCCTAAAAGTAATGCTCTTCCGGGAGCGGTTTTAGAAAAACTGGCAGAAACCATCCTTGCAGAAGGAGCAAAAGATGAAGTAAAAGCTATTCTGATAAAAAGTGCAAGTGAGAAAGCATTTTGTGCCGGGGCAAGCTTTGATGAGCTTTTAGCGATTGAGGAACTCGAAGCTTCTACCCAATTTTTCGGAGGTTTCGCTAAAGTTTTAAATGCGATGAGAAACTGCGGAAAAATCGTAGTAGTAAGAGTTCAGGGTAAAACTACAGGTGGAGGAGTTGGAATTGCTTGCGGGGCAGATTACTGTTTTGCAACAAAAGATTCAGCGCTGGCTCTTACTGAAGTCAATCTTGGAATTGGCCCTTTTGTTATCGGTCCGTATGTGGAAAGAAAAATCGGAAAATCACAATTCTCTGCAATGGCAATTGATGCGGATTTCAGATCTGCCGAATGGGCTGAGCAGCATAATATTTACCATTCCGTTTCAGAGAATATTCAGGAAATGGATCAGAAATTGGAGAAATTTTTACAAACGCTGGCTTCAAGAAGCAGTGATGCTTTAGCATTAATAAAAAAGGTTTCATGGGAAGGAACAGATCATTTCAATGAATTAATGCCTGCAAGAATTCATATGAGTGCAAGTCTTATCCTTGAAGATTCCGCAAAGAAAAATATTGAGTCTATTAAAGAAAGGTTGAGAGCAAAATAATTTTCCTCTTAATTGTTAAAAATAGTTGGATTTTAATCCATATATGATCCGGACAAACATTTTGTTTCTCCGGATTTTTTTCTGCTCTATTCTGTTCAAATACAGTCATATTAAAAGCTATTCATTGTTAAGTGATTGGATTCATTTTCAAAAATCTAATATAAATAATTGGCAGATTGAAAATAAATTATAACTTTGTAATTCAAAGTTCTTTATATGGATTCAAAAAACTATCACGAAGACTTATCCCATATCCGCTCTATGATGGAGCGCTCTTCCAGATTCATTTCTTTAAGTGGTTTATCCGGAGTTGTTGCGGGTTTAACAGCTATTATTGGAGCTGTATACGTATATTTCGTTTTTCAGAGGGAGGGAATCAGTTATTTTGATGGAGACAGAAATATTTTGGGACCCGCTCTGGTTAAAGAACTTGTTCTGATAGGAATCGCTATTTTGGTGGTTGCTGTTCTGAGTGGTTATATTTTTACGGCCCATAAAAGTAAAAAGAAGGGATTGAAGATGTGGGATGTTACTACAAAACGTCTTTTAATTACTTTTGCAATACCTTTGGTAGCAGGAGGAATCTTTTGTCTGGCACTTCTTTATCATCATCTTTTTGTTTTCATTGCTCCCGCTACCTTGATTTTTTATGGGTTGGCTCTGGTAGCAGCAGAAAGGTATACATTAACAGATGTAAAGTATCTAGGATATCTTGAGATCATTTTGGGACTTATTTCTTTATTCTTTTTAGGATGGGGATTGTTGTTCTGGGCAATTGGTTTTGGAGTTTTGCATATCGTGTATGGATTGATCATGCATAAGAAGTATAAATAATAGATGAGGATATAATCTTGCTATTCAATAGCAAAATCAGCATAGGTATTGCCTTTAGCAATGATTGCTGAATAAATAAGATAAAAGTAAAATGATCAATATAAATCAACTCAACAAAGAATTCGAAAGCCGCGTAAGACTGGGTATTATGTCCGTTCTTATGGTCAACGACTGGGTTGATTTTTCTGAAATGAAAAGCCTGCTCGAAATTACAGATGGAAATCTGGCCAGTCACAGCAATGCTCTGGAAAAAGCAGGATATATTGAAGTGAAGAAAGAATTTGTAGGGAAGAAGCCCAAAACCTCTTACCGGGTGACACAGAGCGGAAGACAGGCATTTACCGAACATTTGGATGCCCTGGAAAAATTATTAGGACGATAGACCTATATTTTTTTTGAAAATTAACTTTGAATTGCAAAGTACTTTATAAATTATAATTAAATAAAATGATGACACAAAAACAAAAAACAATTGCAATTTATGCATTTCCATTGGTTTTACTCAATATTCCATTGGTTGGAAATCTTTTCTCTAAGGAAGTTAACTGGTCGCCATCAGATTTTCTGATCGCTGGAGTCTTATTGTTTACATCCGCTTTTTTGATCAATCTGGTTAGAAATAAAATTAAAAAACAAAGTCAGAAAGTGATGATCTGCATTTTCATTTTGCTGGCTCTTGCCTTGATCTGGATCGAACTGGCAGTAGGGATTTTCGGAAGCCCGTTTGCGGGAAGCTAAAACAGGTGTATTAAGCATTATGACAAGAAAAGAATTCATTAAAAGACTAGCCTGTCTTTCGGTGATGGGTGTCTTTCCAGCATTGTATTCGTGGCAGGTAGAACCTTTTTGGGTAGAATTTGTTCAAAGAAAACTTCCTGTTAAGAATCTGCCAGACATTCTTGAAGGAAAGAAGCTGATGCAGATTTCAGATCTGCATGTGGGAAATCGTTTCAACTGGAATTTTCTGATTGAATCGTTTGAGAAGGCCCAACAGTTTAAACCTGATTTTGTGGTGTACACTGGTGATTATGTAAACAAGGGAACACCAGAAGAGCAAAAAGCACTTGAAACAGTAATGGGAAATTGTGTTTTGGGATCATCAGGCACTTTCGGAATTCTCGGGAATCATGATTATGGTAAAAGTTGGAAAGATATCACATGCTCAGACAGTATCTGTGAAATTCTTGAAGAAAAAGGTGTTACAATGCTGAGAAATGATCAGAAAGAAATTCATGGACTTAATTTTATAGGACTTGAAGATCTGTGGTCGCCCAATTTTTATCCCTCAGATATCATGAGTGAATATGATATCTCAAAGGCCAATATTGTATTGTGCCATAACCCTGATGCCTGTGATCTGGATATTTGGAACAGCTATCAGGGATGGATTTTAAGCGGACATACTCATGGCGGGCAATGTCGGATTCCCGGTATTATTACTCCGGTTCTTCCTGTAAAAAATAAAAAGTATGTGTCAGGAGAAATCAATCTGGAAGATGGAAGAATGCTTTACATCAATCGGGCAATAGGACATTCTTTTCAGGTAAGATTTATGGTTCGCCCGGAAATTACTGTTTTCACCTTAACTCAGGCTTAATAATTATGAATGATTCACAAATCACCCAATCAAAAAAGAAAGGTTCGGAAATTTTATACTTCGCAAAGTCTTTGTTTGGCTTATGCTTCATCTTGGGGAGTATTTGCTTCTTCGGCCAGCTGCTGACAAAAGCTGTGGAATTTGCAGTCGGCGGATATATGCTGCTAATATTCGGAACATTTTTCAATATACTGGTGATACTGGGATTATTGATCTATGGTTGGGTGTATAAGCCAAGATTAAATGAATGTCTGAAAGCAATTGGTATCCTGTTGATCAATATACCCATTGCTGTTCTTTATGCGGTCATAGGAGTCAATAATCTACAATAAATAAATTATTATGAAAAAAATACGGGTTCAGTTTCTGCTTTTTGTGTATGATAAGACTCAGAAATTATACAGAAAATATTTCAAAAAGAAAAAAAGGCAATGGCAGTTCAATGAAAAGCAGCTATTGGAATTTCAGGAAGATTCCCTGGGACGAAAACTTGGAGAGTTTTACAGGAAACATGGTTTTTCAATGATTCCAAAAATGGAAAACCATGACGTACACCATCTGATTACCGGCTGTGGAACAAACTTCGAAGATGAAATTGCCATGCAGTATCTGCTTCTCGGAAATGGAAAACTCAATGCACACCTGCTGGCTGCAATCGTATTAGGAACAGTTATTCTGCCTGAGTATGTGAAAGTTTATATCAAAGCCTATAAAAAAGGCCAGAATATGAGAGCCTTCCATCATTGGGATTTTGAAGAGCTGTTATGGCAGAATTATGAGCACGTGAAAGATTTTATTCAACAGAAAGAAACAACAGTTCTTTATTAAAAACTAATGATAGTGGGAAAAATAAAATTCAGTCCGTTGGGAGAAAAAACATTTTTAATCTCATTTTTATTGGGCACATCCTTACTCCTTTTGTTTTGGATCACAAAGGCAGGTTTCTGATCATATTCGGGTTTTATTATGTGGTGATTGCTGCAGTTGTAAATTTATTGATCACTTTATATGAACTTATGGAATATCTGAGTGATGTTTCCGAAAAGAAAAGAAACGGAAATGCTGTACTTCTTCTGTTACTCAACATCCCTATTACTTTAATCTATCTCACGTTATACTTTGAATTTCTCTCAAATCTCTCAAATCTTTCAATCCTTTCAAATTTTTAAATCTTTAAATAATAAATCATTAACATCATGAAAACACATCACTATATATTTCTTACAGCTTTTTTATTTGTCATGGTCTTTTACGATCAGGAAGTAGGGCTGAATCTTGGAATTCTGGGAGCCATCTATGCTGTGCTAACCCTGTTTAGAACACCGGAAAAAAATAAGACCAGAACATTTTATACTCTTTTTGTGACAAGTATACTGTCCTGTATTGCATTTGCCTGGTTTGGAGATTTTCCATCCTTTATTGCCGTTGCAGGTTCACTGCTTTTGCTGGGATATAAATCAAAGAACAGGAGGTTGAAGATTCTCTTTTTGATTCCCGTTTTTGTCATAAACTGCTGTACATCCTTCTGTCGTTTTTTCAATTTTGATGAATGGCTGCCCAAAAAGAATGTTCCCGGATTATGGCAGAAAACACTGGCTTTATTTTAATTCCGCTGGTACTGGTTTCCGTTTTCTTTGGAATTTACTCCGCAGGAAGTGACCATTTTGCAGCCCTTTTTACTGATTATGAATTGGATCTTAATCTTTGGCAGGTATTCTGTCTCTCCGTGTTAGGATTCTTTATTGCCTTTAATTACTGGAACTATGCCGTGGAGAAACTGATCTACAAAAACAATCATGTTCTGGACAACGAATTCCGGAAAGACTCCCGGATTCCAAAGGCTACCTATTCCTTCCTTGATCTTGATGCCGAAAGAATGAGTGGAGTCATCTCCTTTGTTTTGCTCAATATTTTACTGGTCTTTTTCATTATCACTTACAATTATGGACAGTTTTATGAAGCCGTAAAAACACCTGTCCAGCTTTCCGAAGAAACCCATGAAAGAGTGAATGCGGTAATTATGTCTATTATAATGGCTATTCTGGTGATCATGTTTTACTTTAAATCCGGATTTAATTTTGATCCAAAAGCAGGTTTGTTGAAAATTCTAGCCAAAATCTGGATTTTCCTCAATGCCATTCTTGTAGTTTCCGCCGCCCTTAAAAATTATGAGTATATCGTAAATTATGCATTTACTTATAAAAGATTAGGAGTTTTTGCATTCCTTCTTTTATCATTAATTGGCCTGGCTTTGACGTTTATAAAAATTCAGAAACAGAAAAAAAATATATTTCTTGTCAATACCATGATCTGGTATTTTTATGGAACTGTTCTCATGTGCAGTTACTTCAATTGGGGTGGTTTTATTACTTCTCAGAATATGAAACGGAAAGATTTTGCAGTCAATTATCATTTAACTTCCATCAACTTCAGTGAAAAAGCACTCCTGAAATATGCCGATGAAAAAAATGATCAGAAACTTAAAAGAACATTGCAGGCTAAGGTGAAAAACGAAATGTCGAAGACATTCCTTTCAAAGATTATTTATTATCAGACAATAAAATAAACAGATCATAAAACTTAACTTATATCATAAATGGTATTCTCTTTTATGTTATACAAATGAAAAGAAAGAATTGACTCAGGAAAATAAATCATTAAACGGATTGGAACAATTTTAGCATTTAATTGAGCTCAACAGAACGAATGCAGATCCATTCTTAAAATTAATTATTATGAAAAAAAGCTTATTGTTAATCCCTTTAATTATTGTTGCCTGTAAAAAAGAACCTGCTGTGGACGCCGTTCAGAATAAGGACTCTACAGTAGTAACAGAAATGCCGGATTCTGCTGTGAAAGCCGATTCTGCAGCATTGAGAAAACGGGATTCGATCATTAATAATGCTCCGGCTACTAAAGAGGTGCTGCGTAAAGGCGTAATGAGAAATGAAAAAGAAGGCCAGATCATTAGAACAGCAGACGCAAACCAGCTTCCTTTCACTATTGGAGAAGAATTTACAAAAGAAGGGCAGGAATTGGTCTTAAAACTGACCCATTACGACCGTCCGGATATCAAAGCAAAAATTTCTACAAAAGAAAAAGATTTCAATATCCGTTTCAATCAGATCAAAGTTCCCAACGGAGACTATGACGGCCCTTTCGGAAGAGAAATCACCTATGACACTCCAGGAAAAGGTGAGGTATGGCTTATCATCGGGAAAAGTAATATGGCTTCCGGAAATACCAAAGGAAGTTTTACGGTAACTGTGGAGTAAGGCCAAATCAATTTGGTACAATTTCTGCAAACTATACTCTGAAATTTAAAATATAAAAATTATGAAAAATATAGTTCTAACAGCAATGGCCGCTTCAGCTGTACTCGTAAGTTGCGGAACCGTACAGTCGCTGGTTCAGAATACATTTCCATACACAGCAAATGTTTTAGTGTCTACAGGAGTTCCTGCAGATAAAGAAGTTTCTTCCACTGCAACAGCTACCAATGTACAGACATGGTTTGGAGGAAATAACAATGCAAAAATTAAAGACGTAAGAATATCAGATGCAAAAATCTCTGTAGCATCCCCTTCAGGAGGAAATCTGAGTGCATTCAAAACCTTTAAGATATACGTTTCATCTAACGGAACAGGAGAAAGATTGGTTGCATCACGTTCCAATATCGCCACCAATTCATCCAGTCTGAATCTGGATCTGAATGATACAGGATTTCTTGATGAAATTGTAAAAAGTTCAGGATTGACTGTAAGAACAGTTTATGAACTGAAGAATCAGACATCTTCAGATATGAATATAAAAGTAGCGCTTAATTTCAACAGCGTTCCTGCACAATAAAACGGATAAAAATTGATAATAAAAACCCTCCTTCAGTATTCTGAAAGAGGGTTTGATGTGAAGTAAAATGATGTAATTAAAAATCTTTTTGAATTATAGCTTTGTCAGTTTCTCAACAACTCTTCTCTGGCCTTCATTAATATTGATGATGTATTGCCCTGTCGGAAGTTGTGAAATATCAATTTTATCATTAGGTAAAACCGAATTTTTGATCACGGTACGCCCCTGAAGATTAATAATTTCTACATCCAGTTTTTGATCTTCCGCACTTTGAATAGCAATAGAACTACTGGATGGATTAGGATAAATTTTAACCTCCAGCGGAGATAATGTTTTGATTGGTGCAACAACATTACTTTCCAGCTGAAGAATGGCATTCTTCACATTGGGAAAAGGCCCGATCTTCTGGCCGGTAACAGTTCCTCCCTGGGGAATTCCGGTAGAAATTAAAAGGTTTTTCATTGCAGCTGGTGTCAGATTCTGACCTGTTGTCTGACGATAGAAAGACTGAATTAATATAGCGGCAGAAGCCACTACAGGTGTTGCAGAACTGGTACCGCTGAAATAATTATACGTTCTGTTATTATCATTGTCATATTTCGCATACGATCCATACCCTGCAGCCAGCACACTGCTTCCCCAGCCCTGAACATCCACTCTGTTTCCGTAAGTACTGAAACTTAATTTCGAGTGGGTTGTATTGGGAGATCCTGCCCCTACAATAATGGCACCGCTGTTTCCTCTGGCCAGATATGTTGCATAAAACGGATCATCCAGGTTCTGGTTTCCATTACCAGCAGCGGCAATGACAATAATCCCCGAATCAGTAGCCGCTTTGGTAAGATCCCAGATTACTTTATCATACTCAGCAGGACAATACTGGCCGTCTTTTCCGCCAGTCTGCATTTCATATAAAATAATATCGCCGGACTGAGATGCATTGATAGATCTGCTCACTGCAGACGCTCTGTTATATCCTACCGTCGTCCATTCCATATATCCTTTTATTTCAGAAGTGCTGTAAACCGCACCTGTAAGTCCGGTATTATCTTTTACAGAACCTAAAATACTCACTACTGCAGTCCCGTGGTCACGATAATTATTATTGGACAGACCTGCATTCGGGGAATATCCGGGTTCAAGCTGTATAGAGTTTTGGTTAGACAGCATCTCATGAGTTTTGTAAAAGCCATATTCAACATCCCTTACACGGATATTCTGTCCTGTGATTCCTCTGGACCATGCGTATTTGGCATTGATTCCCGGGTTATCATTAAGATAAGTCTGAAGACTTTCTAAATCAGGAGTGGCCACGAAAGCATTTACTAAAGGAGGTTCAATAGGAGATGCACTCATAACAGATACATATTCTATTTCTGGAAATCTTTCAAGCGTATGGATGATCTTTTCTGCGGTTTCCTTGTTTTGCATAGGAAGATCAGCCTTATAAATTCTTCTCAGCTTTTCCACAGATTCACTGGAGTTGCCGATTGCTTTACTGCTTCTGGACATTTCATCAAGTTTGCGGTCTGTAAAATCGAGATCATACTTAAACGAAATATGATTTTCTCTTGAAAACCTTTCCAGTTCAGCATTTCTGCTGAAAGCCGTTTTTTCTGAATTGATACCTTTTGAAAAGCATACATAAATAATTGAATTTTCATCATGGGCCATCTTGTGCTGGGTGTCCTGTCCAAAAGACAGGGAAGAACAGAACGCAAACAATGCGAAAAGGTTGGTTTTTGCTTTCATATTATTTTGTTAAATGGGTGTGAATCAGTTTTTATTGACATCAAAAATAATAATAAAATGAAAACAAATCACATTTTTGTGAATTTATTGTTTAAATTTTTTTTTAGCTTTTATGTTGAAGATTTCATTGAGGTTTTATAAAAAAGATGCAGATCATTAAGGGCAATTAAAAAAAATACCACCCAGAGTTGCTGAATGGTATCGTTGAGGTCTATGGGTTTAATCTTTAAAATCATCAAACCAGTTCAGTTTATTCTTATGATAAATAACTTTCTTTTTATCCATAATCCGATATTCAATACCGATGCTGTCCTGATTGACATTCACCACCTTTGCATCCTGAATGGGGAGTTTTTTTTCATCTGTAATTTTTTGGAGAGAAGGAGGTAAAACGTTTTTTGTGATATCGGTATAAAGAATCCTGGAGGTTTGCTTTTCGAAAAGTCCTTCTTTTTTGTAAATCATAATCATAGGATTGTACAGTGCCCCGGGACGGCCTCTTTCCATTCTGTAAGTATCATCAAGCGAAATCTGCTGGTCACATCCAACTGTAGAAAAATAAAGGAGAATACCAAAAAAGGGAATCATCATAGGTAAAATGCTCAGAACAATTCCGGATATTAAAACACCAAAGTATATTTTGATCACTTTTTTCTTCCAAAACCGGATAATGATAAAACCGGTCATGGCCAGCCACAGCCAGTTAATTATTTTGTCTGTATAATATCCTGCAAAACTGTAATGATTAAAACTTAATATAACTCCAAACAGAAAAATGAAAGTCAACGCCAGATAAGCAATGACAATATTTTTATTATTCATATCCGGTTCAGCTTTTGGTCATAGAATCCATAACAATAGTAACAGGCCCGTCATTGATCAGAGATACTTTCATATCTGCCCCGAAGATTCCGCTTTCCGTCTTTAATCCGGATTTAGCGATTTCTTCTTTGAAATAATCAAAAAGAGGAACTGCTTTATCAGGTCTTGCCGCTTTTATGAAAGATGGGCGGTTGCCTTTTTTATAATCGGCAATCAGAGTAAATTGACTGATGCAAAGAATGTCTCCGGATATATCCTTCACAGAAAGATTGAGCTTATCATCTTCATCTCCAAAGATTCTCAGGTTTAAAACCTTCTGAACAAGCCAGTCTGCATCCGTTTTCTCATCATTTTCATCCACGCCTACCAGCAGCATTAATCCTTTACCGATTTCGCCGGCAGTTTTTCCGTCTACTTTTACACTGGCTTCAGATACTCTTTGTATAACGATCTTCATTCTATATTCTAATAATAAATAGTTAAAGTTTTGCTGGGTGCATCATAATTGTAAGGATAAGTCTTGGGAGGCAGTGATGTTTTAGCTCCTGATTCCGGCTGGCCCGTACTTAAAATCCATCTTGTGTTATCCTGAGGACATATAATGGCAATGTTGTCTTTTACCTCAAGAGTCGTATTGCTGTCAGGACATATGTGTGGAGCATTTCTGTCATATACTTTAAATCCGTTTGCTGTCCGTACAACAATCAACCCTCTTGTTCCGGACTGCTGCTCGTTGACATAAATCCAGCCGTTGATATTGTTCAAAGCATAGTAAGCCGGCAGGTTTAGATTAAGTGATACATTGATAGGAACATTGGGGAAGCAGTTCACGGTATCTTCTCTGCTTCCGCATGAGTTTATGGTTAAATTACTGAAAATCAATAAGCTGAAAATAGATAAGATTGAAAAAGTTTTTTTCATTTCAATTTAAATTTTTATATATTTGTAAAAATTAAACGATTACAACACGAAAACATTGTCCGGCAAATGTCGGATTATTTTTTTATACTAAAACTAAATTTTGAAAATTATGGCAAGCTATGTAACTAAGGAGGGCCTGGAGAAAATGAAAGCTGAGCTTGAACAGTTGGAAACTGTGGAGAGACCAAAAATTACTCAACAGATTGCAGAGGCAAGAGATAAAGGAGATTTATCGGAAAATGCAGAGTACGATGCGGCTAAAGAGGCTCAGGGAATGCTTGAAATGAGAATTTCCAAGCTGAAAGACGTAATCTCTACTTCTAAAATTATAGACGAAAGCCAATTAGATACTTCAAAAGTTTCTATCTTAACAACAGTGAAACTTAAAAATAATGCTACCAAGCAGGAGCAGGTATTTACATTGGTACCGGATAACGAAAGCGACCTGAAAGCAGGAAAGATTTCTGTAAACACACCTATCGCAAAAGGTCTGTTAGGAAAAGCTATTGGCGAAACTGCCGAGATTACTTTACCAAACGGAAACAAACTGTCTTTTGAAGTATTGGATATTTCTTTATAGTCTGATACCTTTCTATTTCTAAACTTCTAATATCTAACCCAAACTTCTGATAAAATGAGCACTATATTCACAAAAATCATCAATGGCGAAATTCCCTCTTATAAGATTGCAGAAAATGAAGATTTTATCGCATTCTTAGACGCAATGCCTTTGGTGAAAGGGCATACTCTGGTAGTTCCTAAAAAAGAAGTGGATTTGATTTTTGATCTTGAAAGTGAAGAATACAAAAACCTTTGGGGATTTGCCCAGGAGGTAGCCAGGAAGATCAAAACTGCAATTCCATGTGTAAGAGTGGGAGTAGCGGTGGTAGGACTTGAAGTTCCTCATGCACATATCCATCTGATTCCTTTAAACAAGATGGAAGATATGAATTTCAGAAACGAAAGATTAAAATTAACGAACGAAGAATATACAGAGATTCAAAACTCAATTATTAATTCTTAATAACCAGAAAATCGTAAAAAAGTAATTTTTTACGATTTTCTTTAACATATACATATATTATATCATATGAACTCAAACCAATGTTCTTTCTGCGGCAGAAAAAGAAATGAAGTACAAATGCTGATTTCTGGGCAGAATGGTTTTATTTGTGAAAATTGTATAGAGCAGGCACATACTATTGTAAAAGACAGTGCATCAAAAACCGGATACTCGCCTGCAGACAGCATGGAAGAGCTTAAAAAGCCGAAAGAAATCAAGGAATTCCTTGATCAGTACGTAATCGGGCAGGATCAGGCAAAAAAACAGCTTTCAATTGCTGTATATAATCATTATAAGAGATTGCTTCACGCTCAGGATGAAAACAGGGAAGTGGAGCTTGAAAAATCAAATATTATCATGATCGGAGAGACGGGAACCGGTAAAACTCTTTTGGCAAAAACAATTGCCAGAGAACTTAATGTTCCTTTCTGTATTGTGGATGCTACTATTTTAACAGAAGCAGGATATGTAGGAGAAGATGTTGAAAGCATCCTTTCAAGACTTCTGATGGTAGCGGATTATGATGTGGAAAAAGCTGAAAAAGGAATTGTTTTCATTGACGAGATTGATAAGATTGCCAGAAAATCAGACAACCCAAGCATTACAAGAGATGTTTCGGGAGAAGGTGTACAGCAGGGATTACTGAAACTGCTGGAAGGAAGTATCGTGAATGTTCCGCCGCAGGGAGGAAGAAAACATCCGGATCAGAAATATATCCAGGTGAATACCCAAAACATCCTGTTTATTGCAGGAGGAGCTTTTGACGGGATCAAAGAAATTATTGAGAGAAGAATGAATAAGCAGGCAATCGGCTTCAGCTCTGAAAAAATCAATAAAACAGATGAAGACGAATATATATTAACAAATATTAATGCCATTGACCTTCGTACTTTCGGATTAATTCCGGAACTTTTAGGAAGATTTCCAATCATCACTTACCTCGATAAACTCACAAAAGAGACTTTGGTAAGAATCATGAAGGAACCAAAAAACTCCATCATCAATCAATTTGTGGAGCTTTTCAAAATGGATGGCACAGATTTGGTAATTACAGACGGAGCAATTGAAAAAATCGTAGAGGAAACTATTGAAAAAGGATTAGGCGCAAGAGGATTGAGAGGTACCACCGAAAAAGTTCTAGAAGACTATATGTTTTCAATAGGAGAGGACAAAGAGATCATCCTGACAGAAGATAATGTTTTGATTAATAGATAAAAAATTTTTTTTTTAAGAAAAATAATAATACCTTTGCGGGTGAAGATTGTATTAACACACAAATATTTTATACAATGAGAAAAAGTTTATTTGCTATAGGTCTTTTAGCAATTAGTTACTCTGTTCAGGCGCAGATACTATGTCATGTTGACACTAATGCTAATATGTATGTGAGCGAAGGCACCCTAGTTTATAGTGGTGGAGGTGTACAAACAAAAGGTAATGGCCTTTTGGACGTGCATGGAAATATCATGGTTGTAGGATCTGCTACAGATGGTTTTAAGACAATAGATGCAGCCGGTTCTGATAAAACCGATGGCGGAAATATTATCCTAAGACTTAATACCCCTGCTTCTTTTGCTACTTCCACGTACGGACAGCTGTACATCGACGGACTATCCCAGTCCAACATTACAGGTATTGTAACGAAAGAATACCGAACAACAAGTAATGGTAGTGGAAATTATTTCCAGCAAGTTGCTTTACCTTTCTATGGTAAAGTTTTAAGTTCATTATCTGCGGAAGTCGGTAAGACTTTCAATACGGGCAGATATAGTAACCCGATTCTGAAATGGGATAATGCGAATGCTGTTTCCAATCATTTTGCAAATTTATCAACTACAACCTCTGATGGTTCAGGATATTATATGCTGAAGGTTACCAACAACGACTGGAATCCAAGTACACCTGCAACCGGAACTGTATTCAATATTAACGGGAAACCATATGCCCCGTTCGCTGGGACAGCTTCATTGCAGAATGCAGGAAAATCTAATTTGGGACCTTCTAATGTCGTATTCGGTGCAGGCGGTAACGCAGTGAATGCTTACAATGAGAAGTATAACACGTATCTTCAGGATGTATTTGAATTTACTCTAAATCCTTGGACAGCGACATATGGTCAGAACTGGTATCAGTTCGGAAACCCCTTCTTTACTAATTTAGATTTATCTAATATTGGGTATACTGAAAGTGTTACCGGATCAGACGGAAATGCTGTGAAAAATATCTGGGGTGTTGAGTATGACCCAGGTACAATTGTTACACTTCCCGGAGGTTCTACTTACGCTACAGGAAATAAGATAATTACATTCTTACCTACAGGTGACGGAGTTGCTCCGGCAGTTGGAGATGTAGATTTAGCAGTTATCAAGCCTATGCAATCATTTAAAATAAAGTTAAGAGACAATACAGCTCAGACTTTAGATTTTAATACCCTGAGAAGATTCAAATCAACAGCAAGAGCAGCAAGTACTCCTAACGGTGTAAATGCAGCTAGAATGGCTGGTAAGAATACAGCTAATACAGTGAAACAGCTTGGAGTAATCGGTCTTGATGCTAATGGTAATGAGATTTCCAGAACGTATTACGTGGTTTCTCCATCATCTACAACAGGACACCAGGTTTCTGCAGCTACAACTGTTCAGGCTTCAGCCGGTACTAGAATCATTGGTACTTACGAAGAATCATTAAATGGTGGATATGATAATAATTATACGAACTATTGGTTATATATTAACGAAGCGAATGAGAATAACTTCCAGGGTAAAAATGTTAAGTTAGTTAACTATAAGCTTGATCAGGTTAAATCTTATAAGTTCGAGATCAGAGAAAATTCGGAACTTATTCCTGCTGGTATACACCAGTTATCTTCAGGAATTGGTTTCTATTATAAAGCAGAAAATGGAAATTTAATACAGGCTAAACAAGGAGATGTTGTACCTGTAACCAATGAAGAAGCTAACTTGTATTATGGTGAGCCAAGTAATATTACTCTGGCTGTAGATAAAACAGCTCCTAGTGTTTCCAGAACACTTGTTGTTTACGATCCATCCGTTACCAATTACATTGTTAGATTTGATCCAAAATGGAAAAAAGCGGACATTCAAGTTTATGATATGAGCGGTAAACTGGTAATCTCTAAAAAAGCGGTTGAAACATCCAGAGATTTTGTAATCGAGCTTGATGGCTCAGTTAAGAATTCATATGTTGTAAAAATCGTTTCTGATAAGGGAGAAACTGTTAACACTAAAATCTTAAAATAAATCACATGAAAACTATTAATAAACTAGTCCTGACATTTTTTCTATTTGCTATATCTTTAGCAAATGCCGCTCCACCAATCCCGGGAGGAGGCGGAGGTGGAGGAAATGGTACCGGATCACCAGCTTCACCAATTGATATGTATGTATATGTACTCGGTATTGTAGCAATAGGTTTTATTGTTTACTTTACAAAAAAGTACAAAACTGTAAAAGCATAAAATTTTATTAAAATAATATTAAACTCTCTGATTAGTCAGGGAGTTTTTTTATTTTTACTCTATGAAAAAGATTTATACGATATCTGCGGTTTTGGCTGCATTTGCCCTGCAGGCTCAATTTACAGTTACCATTCAGGCTCCGGCAGATTTTAAAGATCAGGATGCCATTCTATATACACTAAACGGATCAAAAGATATTATTGTTACCAAAGAACAAAGTAAGAATAGTATATGGACTTTTAAATATCCCAATAACTATATGGGAATGATGAAAGTATACTTCCCGGGTTCCAATAATACGGTAAGTTTTATTTCTGAAAATAAGAATGTCAACTTTAAACTGGATATTCAGAATAACAAAGTTAAGGATGTTATTTATCTGGATGAAGCCAATAACCTGATGAGCAAACAACAGGAAGGCTCACAAAAGAAGGAGCTAATTTTGCCGGCATTAGCACAGATTAAAGAATATTATAAAGACAATACAGACTTTGGAAAGGCTTTGAAAACAGAGATTGACAGGCTTTCTGGTGCTTCAGGCTCTATTGATGCAGCACAACACCCTTTTATTGCTTATTATAATACGAATTATAGCAAGTTTATTTCCAGCTCACCCGATTCAACCAAAAAGGTAGATCAGGAGGAAATAATCAACTTTCTGGACAAATCAGGAGATATGCTTGAAAGTTCGTCATTATTGAGACCTGTCTTGGTTGCTTATCTGAATTCAGGAGGGAATACAAATGTTACGGCTTCTGTTGATAAGCTGCTAGACCGTTTAAAGGTAGAGACACCAAGAGGGCAGACGGTTTTGTCAGAATTGATTGATATTTTTGATGTCTATCAGATGGATGAATACAAGAGCAAATATCTGTCTCTTGCCAAAAACCTTAAGTGTACCATTACTGATAGGCTTGCTTCTACATTGAAATCGAATGCGAACATTGAAATGGGGGCTGTTTTTCCTAATTATAAGTTCCAGTCACCTGTTAATACCACGGCGAAATCATTACATGATATTAAGGCCGATAAAAAGGTTGTAGTATTCTGGTCATCCACATGTTCACACTGTGAAACAGAACTTCCGAAACTTCTGGAAAAATATAACGATCTTAAGTCAAAAAATATTCAGATCGTAGGTTTATCCTTAGATGTAGATAAGAATTCTTATGCCAAAAAGATTGCTGCATTTCCTTGGGTGAATGACTCAGAATTGAGAGGATGGAACAGTAGCTACACAGATACGTATAATATTCATGCAACTCCGACGTATTTTATTTTAGATGCTAACAATAAGATAATCAATAAACCAGATCATGTTGGCGATGTTTTAGAATATTTTAAGTTAAAATAATTTTGGAGGTAAAGAAATATTTTCTATATTTGCACCACCAAAACGGCGAGGTAGCTCAGTTGGTTAGAGCGCAGGATTCATAACCCTGAGGTCACGGGTTCAATTCCCGTCTTCGCTACAATAAACCGCAATCATTACATCAATGATTGCGGTTTTTAATTTTAAAAAGATGGTTGCTTTATCTTTTAATCCCTTCAAAAGATTTTTCTTTTCACAGATTTCGATATCCCGATGAAAAATTAAGGGAATAATTTTATTTTTTTCAACATATCAGATTTCTTAAGTATTTGCTTTTGAGATTGGTTTACATTATTATTTTTTGTTGTACTTCATAAAAAAAGCCGTCTTACAATCTGTAAAACGGCCTTCAGTTTTTTTGTATGTTCATCAAACCTGATATCCAAGGAGCTTTCTGATCTGATAAAAGAATCTTTCAATCAGTCGCAGATCCTGTGTTACAATTTCTGCACTGCCTCTAAGTTCTTTATCAAAAGTAAGTGTCTTATTGTAGCTTGTTTTTAATCCTTTTGGTAAAATCACGTCTACATAGTAATTTCCTTTATCGTCAGGAATCAGAGATATATTCTGTACTTTCCCTTCGATGATACCATATTCCTGGAACCGGTAATTATCCAGTTTAATCAGTACTTTTTCACCTGGAACTATTTTTCCTGAGTTTGTAGTAGGAACAGACATTCTGCCCACTAATTGTTCTTTGTTTCTAGGAAGAATGGAAAGGATAGGTTCACCTACCTTTACAAACTGATTCTCGCCAAAAAACTGCTGAAAGCTGGCAACACCGTCGGTAGATGATATAACAAGATAATTCAGTTCCCACTGTTTTAGAGATTTCCGCAGCTGTTCAAGAAGCTGTAAGGTTTGTGAAGAGTATGTAATTCTGTCTTTTTCTGTATTAATGGCAGTTCCGCTTTTGGTCTTATTCAGATTGGAAATACCTTCATCCATTTGCGATATTGAGATTTTGATATTCTCAAGATTTTGCTGGGCCTGAAGATACTTGATCTTTTCGTTTTCAAGTTCCATCGCTGAAATAACACCCTGATTGAACAGTTCCTGAGATCTGTTGAAATTTTTCTTGGTCAGGTCATATTTTATAGACTCGATATTTTTCTGCTGCTTTAAAGTTGCAATCCTTACTTTATATTCAGAAATACTCTGATTGGCGGCCAGGCTTTCTGGTGCATACGGCTGGAGCCTTGTAAAAAGAGCTTCATCCTGAAATGCTTTTGCGAAACTGTTGTATTCACCCTGTAATTCACCCAGTTTAAATCTTGAAGCCTGCGCAATAGGGAAGGCATACAATTTATCGGGTGTAATGGAATCTATCAGTTTTTTCAGTTCTAAAATGTCCTTATAGTTGGCAGCTGACTGCATCACCATCAGAACATCATTCTTTTTAACTTCCTGATGGTCTTTGATGAATATTTTTTCAATTTTGGAACTGGTCCTTGCTTCTATTTTCTCCGGAGGATTCTGGGAAGTTACAATAATGGGAGCCGGTACAAATTCCGGATATTTAATAATGTAGCTCATCAAGAGAATAAACAGGAGGATAACAAATATAACGGTATTTCCCCAGCGGATCATCCAATGTGGCGGCTGGGTAAGAATATCCTGTACGCTTTCTGAGCGGAGTTCAATATTGTCTAAAACGTCTTCTTTCATTGTTCTGAGGTAAAAATTTCCCAATATTTCATGGGGAATATAATTTAAATAATTGGGCAGTTCCCGTCATACCAAGATGGTGGCGAAGTGTCTGCATCCGGTGGGCATTCAAAATGCTTTATGCGGCATGATACCCAGCTGCCAAGGCACCAGGATCCACAGCAGTCATTGTCCGGAATAATTACGCCTCCGCTGACAAATGTCAAATTTTTTCTCGAAAGTTTTTTTAGATTTTTCATGATAATATTAGTTTATACATTTCCTACTCTGTAAGCTTTTCAGATTCCGCTATATTGTGATATTGATATGGGTTAACTTCCTAATTCGAGCTGGTTTCTTACCAGTCTGTAATATTCTCCCCTTAGGTCTACCAATTCAGCATGGCTTCCTTCTTCTACCACTCTTCCCTGATCAAGTACAATAATTTTATCAGCATGTCTTACGGTGGAAAGCCTGTGGGCAATAACCACAGCTGTCTTGCCTTTAAAGAACTGCTCAAGATTCTCCATAATCACTTTCTCATTATTGGCATCCAGCGCAGAGGTAGCTTCATCAAATAAAATATATTCCGGAGATTTATAAACGGCTCTTGCAATGAAAAGTCTCTGCTTCTGACCTCCACTGACTCCAACTCCTTCATTTCCGATTTTCGTGTTATAACTTAATGGGAGACCTTCTATAAATTCTTTAATATTGGCAATTTCTACTGCACGTCTTAATTTTTGTTTATCTATATAATCTTCACCAACAGCAATATTATTGGCAATTGTATCATTGAATACATAGCCTTCCTGCATTACCACTCCGCAATGATCTCTCCAGTATCTGGGGGAAATATTTTTCATATTGGTATTTCCGATTCTTATTTCACCTTTGTCAGGATCATAAAACTTCATCAACAGCTTCAACAGAGTTGTTTTCCCGCTTCCGCTGGCGCCTACAATAGCTGTTGTCTGCTGGTAAGGTATCGTGAGGTTTAAGTTTTCAAAAACCGGAACATCGGAACCAATATACCGGAATGACATATCTTTGATTTCGATGTCTTTTTTCGGAATGTCTATAGCGTATTGTTCATTTTTGTCTTCTTCATCATCTTTATCGTGGATTTCTCCCAGTCTTTCAAGGGATATTTTAGCATCCTGAGTCTGCTTGATAAAGTCGATAAGCTGTAGCAGCGGGCTGTTTAACTGCCCAATGATATATTGTACAGAAAGCATCATCCCCAAAGTAAGATTTCCGCTTAGTACCAGCTTTGCAGAAAGGAAGCTCACCAGAATATCTTTCATCTGATTGATAAAGTTACCTCCAACCGACTGCCACTGTTCTAATGAAAGAGATTTTATTCGGATTTTAAACAGTTTTACCTGAAGAAATTCCCAGTCCCATCGTTTTTGTTTCTCAGCGTTATGCATTTTGATCTCCTGCATTCCGTTAATAAGCTCAATCACTTTACTCTGTTCCTGAGATACCTGAGAGAATCTTTTATAATCAAGTTCTTTTCTTTTTTTCAGGAAGAAACTGATCCAGCCAATATATAATACGGCTCCTACAAGGTAGACAATGAACAGCCTGTAATCATAGAATAATAATACAATACTGAAAATGATAAGGTTGACCAGCGAAAATAATGTATTCAATGAAGAGCTTGTAAGAAGCTGCTCAATTCTGTGGTGGTCATTAATTCTCTGCATGATATCTCCGGTCATCCTTGTATCAAAGAAACTTATAGGAAGCTTCATCAGTTTGATGAAGAAATCGGAGATGATCGAAATATTAATCCTTGCCGAAAGATGGAGAAGAATCCAGCTTCGGATGGTCTCAATTCCCATTCTTCCCAAGAACAGCATGATCTGTGCAAGTAAAACCACATAGATAAAGTTAATATCCTGGTTCTGGATCCCGACATCTACAATACTTTGGGTAAGAAACGGAAATATCAGGGAAAGTAAACTTCCTCCTAAAAGCCCCACGGCCAGCTGTATAACAAGTGTTTTATACTTAAGGAGATATTTGGAAAGAAAAGTAAAGCTGGCCTTACTTTCTTCAGCATCAAATTCTGTCTGGAAAAATGAAGGAGTGGTTTCAAGAATCAGGACAATTCCCTCTTCTGTATTTTCGTTTGCGTTTTCTCCGATCCAGAATCTGATGAATTCTTCTCTTGTATAAGTAATCAGGCCATAGCTGGGGTCTGAAATATATACTTTATTGTTTTTGTCAATTTTGTATACTACAACAAAATGATTTTTATTCCAATGCGCTACACAAGGGAAAGGAACTTCTTCGGTTAGGGTATTGAAATCGATCTGGACTCCCATTGACCGGAACCCGAGGTTTTCTGCGGCATCGCTCAGCCCGAGAAGGCTGCTTCCCTCACGTGTTGTTTCGGAAAGGTTACGAATCTGCTGCAGGGATATACTTTTACCATAATACTTACTTACGATCCTGAGGCATGTAGGTCCGCAGTCTTTGGTATCTGGTTGCTTATAAAAAGGAAACTTTTTTTTCAAAACTACTACTCATTATAAAATGCCGCCAATGGATGGCGACATTTTTACTTTAATTCAATTATAATTCAATGAAATGGTAAACTGGAAATAGTCCCATTTGTCACCGTTTTTCTACTCTTTTCATCTTTTCAGATGGTTATTTTGTTTTTCCTAAGATAGTGAAATTTTTAAATCAATAAGATTTATTTATTAAATCTCATCATCCTCTATTAATTCATCAATAAAGAACAAAATATCCTCACGGTCATATTTGTCCGGAAACTGATATCCATTGAGGATAAAGATAGGAGTAAAGCTTAATCCTGCATTACTGTTTTCCTTAGACATTTCAACCAGCGGATTCAGATTTTCTGATGTTACATTTCCTCCGGAAAGAGCATTGATCTTGCTTTCATCTTTAGTTTCAAACCATTCTTCTACTGCGTGTAAAAATTCTTTTTCAGATTTGTTATGGTAAATATGAGTTAAGTCTGAAATAAGCTGTGTATATTTTTCAGGGGCTCTGTCAGGACTGTAATTGAATCTCATCTGTAAGGAGATATTGTCCGGGTATTTCTCCAGAAGGCCTTCTACCAGTTTATGCGCATCTTTACAGAAACCGCAATATGGATTGGAGACGATAGAAATACGAAGTTTAGCATCTTTTTTTCCAACAGCAAAAGTCTCTGTATCCTGAAATTCAATTTTTGGATTCTGCTCCATCTGGTTTTTGAAAAGCTCATAATTTCTTTTGAATCTGAGGTTTTTCGCATTCGACTTTTGAAGGGATTCTTTTTGTTCAAGAAGCGTGTTGAAATAAATAACAGCAGAAAATACAAGTGCCCATAGAATAACAGTCAGTAAAAGTATTCCTGCACTGAAAGACAGATTCTCGAAAAACAAGCTGCTTATTATAATTTGTCCTGCAAGGATTGAAATAATCAATAGACATACTCTGCAGAATGTTTTTTCCACAAATGCCTGGATGTATAAAGAGTATCCGATGGCAAGTACAGAAACAAATGTAAATCCTTTTACTATGTACGCTGTAGCCGGTAAAAACAGCCCCAATACAGCAAGTCCTGTGAAATAGATCAGAGAAAAATCTGCAAATTTCAATCCTAAAATACTGGTCTTATCCTGTTTTATAATTTTATCACATGAGTTGGCTGTCTGGTTTGCAGCAGTGCCACCGCCTCCGCATATACTTCCGATGACAGTAGATGTATTTCCGAATTTCTGATTAAAAATCTCCAGGGAGATATAAACTCCTGCTAATGAAAGAAGATTGAACAAAGCTTCATAAATAGATTGGCTTATCAGGGAATAAACCAGAACAGCAGCAAAAATGATATACAAAACCGGTTTGAAATTGAATGCCAGCTTGCTTTCCGCATTTTCCGTTTTTTCAAACAGAAGCACGAAGTCTGTAGATTTATTATATAGTTCTTCTTTACCGAATGTTTTTGCTTTTTCTGAATATACTGAATAATTGCTCCCGGATTTTTTGACAAGCGAAAATGAATTCTCAACAATAGCGATGAATTCTTCAGGAAGTTCGTCCCAATATTCTTTGTCAAGTTCATAAGCATCATTTTTTACCCCCATAAAGTTCAGTGTGTCACTAAATGCCAGTGCAGACGGATAATTGGGATGTGAGTTGAACTGGAAAATAAATTCCTGTTTATCGAGTTTTAGATGGTTAATTAGTTTGTCAAAAATCATATTAATATTTTTATCTAAAATACACAGATGTTTTAAATATACAAAAAAAATTCTCCTTTATTAGTGAGATATAAACGAATGCTGGTAGATTTTATTTGATCTTCAGTATTTTATTATATAAAATTTGGAATCGGGGACGGACCTTATAGCTCGGTACTGTTTACAAAAGATGAGTTGTATGTTTTTTCGGAATAAATTTACCTGCATTATTCTAAAGATAACAGGCGTTCTGATGTTTTGAAACAGATGAATAATGAAACCGGAACTGACTTGTGTTTGCAACCACAGCTGATGCTGAAGAATTACTAGCGATTAATTAATAATGACAGTGTAAATTCTTATTTTGAGACAATGGAAGGAATTGATTTAAAAATAGGTTTGTTTTTCCTTGCTTTTTCAGAGGTGAAATTTAGAAATTTCTTATAAAATTTAGAGGATAACTCCAACTTTTAAAATAAGAAAAAAAAGGTGGAAACGCAATATTCTTTATTTAAATAAATGTTGGGTTTTGTGAAGATTTTACAGCTTAAATCCCTTTTAAACCTCATTTTATTTATTAAATGTCGTTATTCTATATAATTTGTTACAGGTTGTAATGAACTCAAAAAAACTTAAAAAGTCATAAAGTTTTCATAAAGTTTTAAAAAATAGTAGAATTGTTTTTGTATTTATAAAATATGTCGTACTTTTACATCGCCTTGAATGAGGGAACAAGTCAAGGTAATAAATTTTTTTTCATCATTTGTGTTTTTAGAATCGTATCGCCTGATACGATTCTTTTTTTTATCTATTTTTCGTAGTTTAAGAGAAGATCTATAAAATAAGAATAGGTAACAGAACCTTCCTGCTGGTTGCTTTTCAAAAACAGATTATTGGTAAATCCAAAGAAATCATCCAGCCATCCCTGATGACTGAGGATGAAATTTTTTTCATATGCCCGGTCTCTTTTCATAGCCGGAGAATAATGATGAAGAATATTCTTTACAAACTCAGGATCTTCCTCGGCAATGAATCTTAAAAGACTTTTTAAAGTGAAAAATTCAGTACTGTATCTCAGTTCCGGATTGCTGGATTGAACTCCTGTTAAATATCCCACAAAATTAGCTTCTTGTTCTCTTGCAAAGCCTAATTGGTGTGAACTTTCATGAGCCGTTGTGAAAGGAATGAAAGTAGAGGGGAGCCCGGAGTTATACTGAGCTTCTGCTGTAAAGGGATTGTAATATCCAAGAATGCCGGTAAAGCTCATTATATTCCTGAATATACTGGGTTTGATGTCCGGTATCTGAGGTGCTTTTTTGTTCGAAATATAAGAAGGTAATTTTGCCTGCTGGCTCAGAATTTCTTTTTGTATAGAGGCAAGGTCAGTAATGATAAAAACCCCTTGATTGTTTTCTTGGGCAGACTGGCGGCTGAGCTTACATTTTTCAAGATAGATAAGAGCCAGCTTTTTTGCTTTTTTTACATTGGGTGCTTCCTGGCTTGAAAGTTTTTGAATAATAGGAGTCTGAAAATACAGCATTCCCCAGAAAATCTGATAAACACAATAAAAGATATTGATGATGATCAGAATTTTAATTATAGAATGATTTCTTCGCTGCTTACTGAATAGAGTAATGAAATAGTATAAAAGAAAGATACCTGATATAATATAAATCGAATCTCCAACAGAAAACGGAATCCAGCTGAACAGCATCTGATGAGCTTCTTTCTGAAGTTCAAAAAAACATTCAAAAAAAGTTACCATCGCTTTGGATTTTGAGAAACCATAAAACAAAAGAAATTGGGCAAGTAATACACCTGCCCAAAACCTTTTCTTCTTATATATTGTTTTTGTTATATTAATGACCACTGCCTTTAGATATTTTATCAAGATCAATGCCCTGGGCTCTTAGAATCCCACTGACACGGATCGCATAGAATGCAAGATAAGCAAAACAAATAACCCCTACGATATAACTGAAATGAATATTCGTAATATCTGCGATATATCCCTGTATAAAGCTTACAATACCTCCACCCATAATCATCATAATCAGATATCCGGACCCCTGGTTGGTATGCTTTCCAAGTCCGTTGATTGCCAGTGCAAATATACATGGCCATAAAGTAGAACAGAAAAGACCTACACTGGTAAATGCATATACAGATACCATTCCATTAGTAAACATTCCGATAAGCAATGCCGTAATTCCTGCTAAAGAAAAGATTAAAAGCATTCTTGCAGGGTTTCCCTTACTTAAGATATCACAGATGATCATTGCAATAATAATGAATCCATATACATAGAATGGAGACAGATCATGGTTGGCAATAGCGTTTACGAATAAAAATACACCGAACGCAAGGTAAGGAGCTAAGAATCTTAAGATCTTTTTGAATCCGGCATTCACATCAAATGCTTCTACAGCACCTGTCCAACGGCCAATCATTAATGATGCCCAGTATAAAGATATGTAAGGTGCTACTTCCTTCGTTTCAAATCCCAGGCTCTTCTCCATATAAGCAGGAAGGTTACTTGCTGTAGAAACTTCTACTCCTACATACACGAAGATCGCGATCATTCCCATGACCAATTGAGGATACTGGAATGCGGAACTTCTGTGTTCACCAGGCATTTTATCGTCGGTATCCTCAACATTAGTTGGAGTTATAGCAGGAAGTGAAGAAAATTTAAGCATTAAAGCTACAAGAGCAAAGGCTGCTCCCAGTATAAGATAAGGCACTTTTACACTTTCTATGCTCGCTTCCGTATTAGCGGCGCTTGCAGAACCAAAAATGGCAAATGCAACGATAAGCGGTCCGATGGTGGTTCCAAGGTTATTAATTCCCCCGGCCATTGTTAATCTCTGAGATCCCGTTTCCGTAGGGCCTACCTCAATAGCAAGAGGATTGGCTACAATCTGCTGAAGAGAAAATCCTAAACCTACAATAAATAACCCGGAGATCATTAAAGGGAAAGAATGCATATTGGCGGCCGGGTAAAACAATAAAGTTCCCAATGCGGAAATAAGAAGCCCCACAATAAGGCCGTTTTTATACCCGATTTTGTTGATCAAATCCTGTTTGAGGCTCTTTGATACAATCATATAAATTAAGGAACCTACAGTATACGCTACATAAAAGCATATCTGCACCAGCATACTTTCAGTTTGAGATAGATTGAAGGCTTTTTGAAAAACCGGGATCAGAATATCATTACTGGCTGCTACAAATCCCCAAAAGAAGAATACAGTAACCAACGGAATGAATTGGGCCCAATTGGTTTGTTTAGAATAATTTGACATATTTATTATAGATTTCACAAACAAATATAACTATTTACTTTCAACGGAATAGCTGATTAAAGTTTTTTTTATTTCCTCATAAGCCTCTGCCTTTAGTTCTTTAGGCGAGCCGGTAGGTTCAATAATTCCATTGAAATAAACCTTTACTCTTCCGGGATAGCCTTTTGAATTGTCAAACGGGAACATCTCCTTGAGACCGATAAAGGTATAAACAGCGATAGGGGATTGATGCTTTGAGGACAGCATAAAAGCTCCATCCTTAAAGTCATCCAGGATAATAGAAGTGTCATCAGGAACGCCGCCTTCAGGAAAAATAGCAATACTGTTGCCTTCTTCCATCTTCTCAGCGCATCTGCGGTATACATCAGCACGGCTTCTTGCGCTTGCTCTGTCCACCATTACACATATCCTTTTATATATAGTTCCGAAAATAGGAATCTTTACCAGCTCTTTCTTGCCTACAAAACATATCGGATGATCCGGAAACAGAATGCAGGCCAGCATAATATCCATAATGGATGTATGGTTGGAGATAAAAACATAGGGCATATTTTTGTCTTTTTCCTGTTTGGAAAGCCTGATAAGGTCATATCTGAAGCCCATTCCGTAGAATATTCCGAAACACCATAGCCTGATAAGTTTATAGGCGTACTTATAATGTTTTTTATTAAAGGATAAAATATAGACCGGGATTCCGATACTTACTGTCAGAAAAAATGCCAGCAGAAGCAGCCAGAACCTCCAGAGATAATTTAAAATTTTCGTCACCGCTTAACCGTTAAAAATTACTTTCTTTTTGACCGAATAATTCAGAATGGAAACCAGCAATATTGCTGCAATTTTGCTGACCATTTCCGGGCTCAAGGTATAAAAAAATAAATTGATATTATCCTTAAAAATGAAACTGTAGAATATCTGGAAAAATGCTAAGCTGAGCAATGTTGAAAAGAAAGATACCACCATAAAATACACAAATTCCTTTTTCTTTGAATGCTTTCCCCTTTCAAACACAAACCAGATACTCAGAAAGTAATTGGTAATAATTCCGCAGCTGGTAGAAAAAATATTACTTAAGGGATAATGTACACCATAGAAATTGGTTTCCCTTGCAAAGAAATGCGGAAGAGAGGTGCTGAACATCTTAAAGCTGCCTATTTCCACAATGGCACTTAGCCCTCCTGCAATAATGAAGAACAAAACCTGTTTCTGGCGTAAGAGTATTTCTTTCATGTGGTATAAAACTAAAATTTTTGTACATATTGTAACGTGTGCTGAAATGATTTATATCTCAGCAGATAAACGCCTTACCGAAGCACTGCCGGAATAACACTTTTTAAAATGGCAATTACTGCAGAGCTTCACAATATGAATATGCAAATTTATAACTATATGTTAAACACTGAAAAAAGTTGTTAAAATATTTTTTTTAATAAAAAATATGTCTAATTTTAATATTCAGAATGATGTAATAAAACCTGATAATAAATTCGTTTTCAACTCCTTGTGTTGATGGTTTTTTCTATCTTGTAGTGCGCGGTTAAGAGCATATACTCCACATTTTATGACCCAATTATTAATAATATTTGTATGAAACGTCAAAACAAATACAGAAAATTCCAGCTTCAACAAAAAAATATTGAGGCGCTTGAGAAAGAAAATTCCCGCTTCAAAAGAGTGTATTCCGAATATGAAAATATGTCAGACGAATTATGGAATCTTGAAAACTCCAACGGAGAACCGGTGCCTGATGATTTTATCAATGCAATGGTCTTACAGACTTCCTATCTGGAAGATGAAATAGAAGACTGGCTCTTACAATTCAACGAAAAAAAAACACAAATTAAACATTAATGATTTTAGACAGCTTCCAGATTGTTTTTAAATGCTAATTGAAGATAAATTCATAATTTAGCACCCTTAAATTAAAATCTAAAATATGGTTGCTATTGTAGATAGTGGTTCTACTAAAACGGATTGGGTAATTCTTGATGACTTTAAAAAAGTTTTTCTGAAAACAGAAACCATCGGTTTCAATCCGAATTTTATCAACAGAGAGCTCATCGCTCCTGAGATACAGAAAAATAGCAATCTGATATCAGTTAAAAATTCAATTACCAAAGTCTTTTTTTATGGTTCCGGATGCGGAGTCAAAAAAAACTGCGAAACTATAGAAGAAGAGCTGAAAAAAGTTTTTGGAAAAGCAGAGATTATTGTTAAGGAAGACCTGATGGCTGCAGCATATGCGGCATATAGTGGTAAGCCAGCCATCGTGTGCATTCTTGGCACAGGATCAAATTCCTGCTTTTTCGACGGTAAAAATGTAAAGATAGAATTGCCCTCGCTGGGATTCCTGATCGGCGATGAAGGAAGCGGCAGTGCCATCGGAAAGCAGTTGGTGCGCAGGTATTTCATGAAAAAACTGCCTGCAGACCTTCATGAAGAATTTGAAGCTGATTATCAGCTTACCGTAGAAGATGCATTGAAAAATATGTATCACACGCCAAGACCAAATGCATACCTGGCAAATTTTACCAAATTTGTAATCGAAAGAAAAGATCATCCTTATTTCAGGGATATGGTTTTTGAAGAAATGAAAAGCTTCTTCGAATATCAGGTTCTCCCATATGAGGAAGCACATGATGCCGAGATCAATTTTATCGGTTCCATTGCTTATTATTATGAAAATACACTACGTTCTGTAGCTGCAGAACTTAATTTAAATGTGGGACATGTTGTGCAGAAACCAATTGAAAGCTTAGTAGATTACCACATTAAATATATACTTTAACAAAAAACAAAATTTTATGTCAAGTAACAACAATCGTGACGAAAAGAACTTTAGCCAGGCCGCGCTGGATTATCATAAAGCAGAACCTAAAGGAAAAATTGAAGTAATCCCATCAAAACCGCACTCTTCTCAGAGAGATCTGTCTCTGGCATATTCTCCGGGAGTAGCAGTTCCTTGTATGGAAATTCATGATAAGCCGGAAACTGTTTATGATTACACGGGAAAAGGAAATCTGGTTGCAGTAATTTCTAACGGTACTGCCGTACTTGGACTGGGAGATATCGGTGCTGAAGCTTCAAAACCGGTAATGGAAGGGAAAGGACTTTTATTCAAGATCTTTGCAGATATCAATGTTTTTGATATTGAGATCGACGAAAAAGATCCGGATAAATTTATTGAAATCGTAAAAGGTATTGCGCCTACTTTTGGAGGAATCAACCTGGAAGATATCAAGGCACCTGAAGCTTTCTATATAGAACAAAGGCTGAAAGAAGAATTGAATATTCCTTTGATGCATGATGACCAGCACGGAACTGCCATTATCTCAGCTGCTGCCCTGATTAACTCTTTGCAGATTGCCAATAAGGATATTGATAAGGTGAAAATGGTGGTGAACGGAGCCGGTGCTGCAGCTATTGCATGTACCAAGCTTTATATTTCATTAGGATTGAAAAAAGAAAACGTCCTGATGTGTGACAGTAAGGGAGTAATTAATCATAAAAGAGAAAATCTTACTCCTGAAAAATTGGATTTCATTGCCCAGACAGATATTGAAACATTGGATGATGCTGTAAAAGGAGCTGATGTTTTTGTGGGATTGTCAAAAGGAAATGTAATGACTCCGGAAATGCTGTTGAGCATGAACGAAAATCCTATCGTATTCGCTCTGGCTAATCCTGACCCGGAAATTGCTTACGATCTTGCCCTTGATACCCGTAAAGATGTGATCATGGCAACGGGAAGAAGTGATTATCCTAACCAGGTAAACAATGTACTGGGATTCCCTTATATCTTCCGTGGAGCATTAGATGTACAGGCTATGGGAATTAATGAAGAAATGAAACTGGCAGCCGTACATGCCATTGCTGATCTTGCCAAAGAGCCGGTGCCGGAAGCTGTAATTTTAGCTTACAACGTTCAGAACCTTCAGTTCGGAAGAGAATATTTCATTCCAAAACCATTTGATAACAGACTGATCACAAAAGTATCAAGTGCTGTTGCAAAAGCAGCTATTGAAAGCGGGGTTGCAAGAAAAACCATTAAGGATTTCGAAGAATATGAGCACCAGCTTTTAGACAGAATGGGAAGAGATGAAAGATTGGTAAGAATGATGCAGAGCCGTGCAAAATCCAATCCGAAAAGAATCACCCTGGGAAATGCTGAAGAATATAATGTATTGAAAGCTGCCCAGATTCTTTATGAAGAAGGAATTGCTTACCCAAGCCTTTTAGGAGACAAAAAATACATCAAGGAGCAGATGGAGCGTTACGGAATTACCCTGGATGTTCCAATTATTGATCCAAGTGATGATGATCAGAAAGAAAACAGAAAAAAATACAGAGAAACCCTTTGGAAACTTCGTCAGAGAAAAGGAATGAACGAGTACAAGGCCAAAAGATATGTCCGCCAGAGAGATTATTTCGGACCTTTGATGCTGAGACATGGCGATACTGACGGTCTTATCGTAGGATTCTCTAAAAACTATACTTCCGTTTTACGTCCTGTTTTAGAAGTTATTGAAAAAGATAAAGGAGTAGACAAAGTAGCGGCCATGATGATGATCCTGTCTGAAAAGAAACCTATTTTCTTCGCAGATACTTCCATCAATCAGAACCCGACAGCTGAAGACCTTGTGAATATTGCTAAGATGGCAGAATTTACAGTGAAATCTTTTGCCATAGAACCAAGAATTGCAATGCTTGGATTTGAAAACTTTGCAGCAATCTCCGAAACTTCCAAGAAAGTGGCAAAAGCCGTAGGAATTCTTCATGAAAAATATCCTAAAATGATTGTGGATGGTGAAATTCAGCCGGATTTTGCAATGAATGCAGATCACCTGAGCGATTACCCTTTCTCAAAATTAGGAACAACACCGGCAAACACGTTCATCTTCCCGAACCTGGAAAGTGCCAACCTTTCTTACAAAATCCTGAGAGGAATGAAAGTAGCACAGGTAATAGGACCTATCTTAATGGGATTAAAGCAGCCGGTGCATGTACTTCAGATGCGTTCAAGCGTAGATGAGATCGTAAACCTTGCTACGATTGCTGTTCTTGATGCTCAAAGAAGAGAAAAAAAACAATAAAATATTGAAGATGTAAACGCAAATCAATAATTTATTACTGTTATTTAAATGACACTTTAAACCGTGTTCAGATATTAAAAAGACTCCATATTTTGGAGTCTTTTGTTTTTATGTTAATTCATTGAATTCTTATTTGAAATTTAAGTTAAAAATCATTCGTACGTCAAATGAAAACATTAATTACTTTAAATTGCTATATTTGGGAGTTTTAAAAATTAATAATGATATTTTCTTTACAAGGCACTGTTCAAGAACTTACGCCTACCTACGCTGTCATCAATGTACAAGGAGTTGGTTACTATGTGGGGATCAGTTTGATGACCTCACAGACGCTGGTTTTGAATCAGCAGACCTTTTTATTTATTCAGCAGATCATTCGTGAAGATGCTCATCTTCTCTTTGGATTTAACACACGTTCAGAAAAAGAAATGTTCAATCTGTTAATAAGCGTTAACGGAGTAGGCGCTGTTTCAGCACTTATTTTACTATCAACCCTGACGCTTGATGAGATTGCTTCCGCCATAGTTTCAGGAAACAGTGCGCTGATTCAAAAAGCAAAAGGAATCGGTGCTAAAACTGCTGAAAGAATTATTGTGGATCTTAAGGATAAAGTACAGAAATTCAGTGATCCGAACGCGAATATTTCTGTGATGGTGGATAATAAAATTAAGGAAGAATCGTTATCTGCATTAGAAGTTTTAGGCATTCCTAAGCGGGCGAGTGAAAAGATTGCGGATAAAATTATAAAACAAAATCCAAGCATCTCGGTAGAAGAATTGGTTAAACAAATCTTAAAAAACATTTAACATTTGGTGGCGAATAGTAAGCATCTTAACATATTTTTGTTCCTGTCGTTCCTGTGTATGTCTGTGAGTGCTTTTGCGCAGGCACAGAAAGATACAGCAATCATACGAAAACAATATGAAGTGGCTGACCCTACGAGGTATGAAGCCTATTACGATATAAAAACCGGGATGTACTATGTGTACCCCAAAATCGGAAATACAATCACCGGTCCTCCTACGGCCATGTCTCCGGAAGAGTATAAAGAATATATGCTCGCCAGCCAGACAAAAGCCTATTACAAAGATAAATCTGATAAATATAATCTTCTCTTCAGAAAAGACAGATCAGACGCAAGGAAAAAGGGACTTATCCCTTCATTGTTGATCAACAACAGACTTTTCGAAACGATTTTTGGGGGCAATAAAATAGAAATTATTCCTTCAGGATATGCCTCCCTGGATTTTGCGGGACTTTATCAGAAGATAGATAACCCGATGATCCTGCCTCAAAACAGAACCAGCTTTACTTTTGATATCGATCAGAGAATACAGCTGGGATTATTAGGTAAAGTAGGGGAAAATCTTCAGTTAAAAGCCAATTATGATACCCAGAGTGGCTTTGCTTTCGAAAACAGAATGAATCTAGTTTGGCAGGCAAAAGGAAGCTGGAAAGATCTTCAGAGCAAAGGGCTCGGAAATGTGGATAAACCTAATGAAGGAGGAGAAGATAAAATCATCAAAAGAGTTGAATTCGGTAATGTAAATATGCCGCTTTCAACCAGCCTTATCCGTGGTTCACAATCACTGTTCGGGGTGAAAACGGAGTTCCAGCTGGGAAAAACATTCGGAACCGTTGTCCTTTCCCAGCAGCAGGGTGAAGCCCGTAATATTGTAGTGCAGGGCGGTGGTGTGATGAACAACTTCAAGGTCAACGCAATTGATTATGAAGAAAACCAGCACTTTTTTATAGGGCATTATTTCTTAAACAAGTATGATGATGCTTTGCTTAATTATCCACAGATCAACTCAACCATCAATATTACCAGAATGGAAGTTTGGGTATTGGATCAGGGGAACAGTAACCTGTCGTATCAGAAAAGTATTATCGGGATCAGAGACATTGGAGAAGGTCCTGGAGGTGTTACTTTACCGGATAACTCTCTGAACGGGTTGTATGATGAAGTATCAAAAGTGGCCGGAACAAGGGAAGCAGGGAAAAATTACAATGCTCTTTTTCAAGGACATATCTTCCCCGGAACACCAACTCCCTACAATAACGGAGAAGAATTTGTTCTTGCTACAAAAGCGAGAAAGCTGAATGCTAATGAATTTACTTTTCAGCCGCAACTGGGATATATTTCATTAAATCAGAAACTAAATGACCAGCAGCTTTTAGCCGTTTCCTACTCATATACGGTTAACGGAAGCAATAAAGTATATAAAGTAGGGGAATTTTCTGAAGAAAGCCCTGTACTGATCACAAAAGTATTGAGAGTAAATAATAAAGTGAACACTCAATCTCCGATGTGGGATCTGATGATGAAGAATATCTATTCTATGGATGCAGGACAGGTATCTCCGGATGGATTTATTCTTAATGTATATTACAGAGATCCAAAAACAGGAGGTAAAGTAAACTATCTTCCGGACACTCCTGTAAAAGATCAGAACTTACTGAAGTTATTTAACTGGGACCGCCTGAATATGAATGGCGATATCCAGAATAACAAAGACGGAAGTAAAGGAGATGGTATTTTCGACTTTGTCAATGGGATTACTATCAGACCGGAAACAGGAAGAGTTATCTTTACCAAAGTACAGCCTTTCGGTAAATTTCTGGAAGCAAAATTAGGAACAAGTGATCCTCAATATGTATTTCAGGATCTTTATACCAAACAAAAACAAGAAGCTTCCCAGAGTAACCTTACACAAAGGTATACCATGGAAGGCCGTTATAAAGGTGTTCAGGGACAAGGTATTTCTCTGGGTGCCGTAAACGTTCCTCAGGGATCAGTAAAAGTGGCAGCAAACGGAGTACAGCTTACAGAAGGAGTAGACTATACGGTAGACTACATGCTGGGTACAGTTACCATCATCAATGAAAATGTAAAACAGTCCGGACAGGCCATCAATATTTCACTGGAAAACCAGTTGACATTTAATACCCAAAGAAAAAGGTTCTTAGGATTAAATTTAGAAAGAAGATTCAGTGAAAACTTTATCCTGGGAGGAACAGTAATCAATTACTCCGAATCTCCATTGACCCAGAAAGTAAATTTCGGACAGGAAGCGGTAAATAATACCATGGCAGGAATCAACCTGATGTACAACAATCAGGCTCCTTACCTGACAAGGCTTACCAATAAACTTCCAATGGTAAAAACCGAAGCTCCATCCAACTTAAATTTCAAGATGGAAGCTGCCTATTTATTACCGGGGTTAAATAAAGGAACAAATAACCAGTCTTATATTGACGACTTTGAACAAACAACTTCTAAAATATCATTAAAAGAACCCGCTGCATGGAGTTTAGCTTCAAGGCCGGAGAAAAATAAGCTGCCGCCGTTTAATACGGTGCCGGGAAATGATGATTTAACCAGTGGATATGGAAGAGGATTATTGACATGGTATAATATAGACCCTAGATTCTGGGGTGTAGGAGGAAAAGCTCCTGCGGGAGTTACACCACAGTCTGTATCCAACCACGCTTCCAGAAGAGTACAATATTCAGAGATTTATAACAACAGAGATTTCGTTGCGGGAGAACAAACTTTTACCAATACATTCGATATCTCTTACTTCCCTAAAGAAAAAGGACCTTACAACGTAAATCCATTAACAGAACAGGCACAAAGCAGATGGGCTGGGATTATGAGATCAATCAGTGTTCCGAACTTTATTACTTCAAACATTGAATACGTTGAATTCTGGATGATGGATCCTTATGCAGATGGTAAAACTTTGGGTACTGATCCAAAACTTTTACTTCATTTAGGAAACGTTTCCGAAGATGTTCTGAAGGACGGAAAAATGCAGTATGAAAACGGATTGCCAACTCCAGGGACACCATCTTCTACAACGAACTCAAATTGGGGAGTACAGCCAAAACAGCCGCCAATTTTATATGCATTCTCTACAGAAGGAGAGGACAGAAAAGTGCAGGATGCCGGATATGATGGTCTTACTTCTGATCAGGAAGCTATGAGATTCGGAAATACTTTTGTAAACCCGGTAACCAATATTGCAGACCCTGCAGTAGATGATTTTGTATTCTATCTTTCGGATAAATTTACAGGAAGCCAGGCTGCTTCAGTGGTGGAACGTTACAAATATTTCAGAAACCCGGAAGGAAATTCAGAAGCAAACTCTCTGAACGTTGCTTCTCAAACTCCAGATGCTGAAGATATCAATAAAGATTACAACCTGGATCAGACTGAAAATTATAACCAATATGTTATAAAGCTTGATCAGGCAAGTTTGTCACTGGGAACGAATAATATTGTAGATGTAAAAACAGTAAAAGCAACATTCCAGAACGGACAGTCTTCAGATGTTAAATGGTACCTGTTTAGAATTCCTGTAGCGAATTATGATCCAGCTGAAGGGACAGCAGAGCCATCTGTATTGAATAATGTAAGGTTTGCAAGATTGATGCTGGCAGGATTTGATCAGACCTCTACTCTGAGATTCGGAACAATGGATCTTGTAAGATCAGACTGGAGAAAATATACTAGTAACATTGCCAGCACAAATATCCCAGGTTCAGGAGAGGGTGTAGGCGTTGTTACAGACCCGAATTTTGAGGTAGGAAGTGTGAACATTGAAGAGAATGCATTGAATCAACCTCCATATGTATTGCCTCCGGGAATTGACAGACAAGTGTTAAGTGGAAATGCGGGTGCTCAAAGACAGAATGAAGCTTCACTTTACATGAAAGTAAAAGATCTTAAGACGGAAGCAAGAGGAGTATTCAAAAATACAACGTTGGATATGAGAAGATACAAAAAACTTAAGCTTTTTGTACATGCTCACGACCCATCCAATGTTATTACTGGAATTGATGAGAAAACAAAATTCTTTATTCGTTTCGGAAGCGATGCTACAGATAACTATTATGAGTATGAATCATCTTTAAAAATGACTCCTACTACAGCCACTGCCCCTATGGAGATCTGGCCAATGGAAAATGAGGTCGATTTTGATGTTCAGAACTTTGTAGATGCTAAAATCAGAAGAGATAAATCAGGGGTTGCCATTACGAATAGAACAGTGGATCTGGGATATCAGGAACCTTATAAAAATATTTATATCAAAGGTAGACCAAGTTTAGGTAATATTACCACCATTATGATTGGGGTGAGAAATTCTGACACAAGAGGTGGATCTGCTATAACAAGAGTTCTATGGGTAAACGAAATCCGTCTTTCTGAAATAGAAAATGATGGAGGGTATGCAGGAAATGCCAGCTTAAACTTCAATATGGGAGACCTGGCAACAGTGAATACCAATGCCTCTTATACCTCAGTTGGTTTCGGGAATATCGATTCAAAACCTGCAGAAAGAACACAGTCTACTCAATCTGCATTCAGTATCAATACGGCGATCAATGTAGATAAATTCCTTCCGGAAAAAACAGGAGTGAAAATTCCTTTAAACTATTCTTATTCGCAGACTATTGAAGATCCAAAGTACAATCCTCTGGATACCGACGTGGAATTCAATAAGGCTCCGAACAAGGATCAGTTGAAAAAAGTAGCGAGAACGTATACCCAACAGAGAAGTATTGGTGTCGTTAACATGCATAAAGAAAGAGTAAATCCAAATAAAAAGCCTAAGTTTTATGATATTGAAAACGTATCAGTAACTGCTGTTTATAACGATGACTATTTCAGAGATATCTATACCAAGAGAAATTACAGACAGTATCTGAGAGGGTATATTGATTATAACTACACATTTAAACCGTGGGTGCTTAAGCCTTTCAACAAGATGATCAGTGATACAGCAAAATCTACAAAGTATCTGAGATGGGTAAAAGAATTCAATATTAACCCAATTCCTACAAGAATCTCTTTCAGAACTGAAATCGACAGAAACTACAATGAACTTGAGTTCAGAAATGTGGAAGCTATCCTGAACGGTGACATGAATAATAATTTCGATGCCATCAGAAACAGAAACTTCTTCTTTGGATGGCAGTACGGTTTAGGGTTTAATTTCACAAAATCATTAAAACTGGAGATTAATTCTGCAACAAGAACGCTTAATGATAATCTGGACGTGAATTCAATGGACAGCAAATCGATCTTCGGAAACGTATTCAGAGCGGGAAGACCGGTATTGTATAACCACAGAGCGCAGCTGAATTATAAACTGCCGTTCCAGTATCTGCCTTATCTGGATTTTATTGATGCAGAAATAGGGTACGGATTTACATACAATTGGGCGGCAAGATCTACTTCATTGACTGGATTTTTTGATCCTCAGACGAATCAGACAGCAAGTTTAGGATCTGTGGGGCAGAATACCAACGTGATTCAGGCAACAGCTTCAGCAGATCTTCCGAAGTTCTTTGGCCAGTTTAGCTATTTCAAGAATATCAATGCCAAACTTCAGAAGCGCAGACAGGAGATGGACTCTCTGAACAATGTATATACCAAGCAATGGGAGAAAAACAGATACAGATACAAGAAATATAAATTTAAAAACAGGCTTACTCCGCTTCAAAGTGCTGCATTCCTGCTGACTTCCTTCAAACAGTTGAATGTAAGTTATAATGAAACAAATGGTACAGTACTTCCGGGATTGATATCAGCGCCAAACTGGTATGGATACGGACAGACGCTGGGAGGGCCAACACTTGGCTTCCTTTTAGGATCACAGGCAGATATCAGAAGAACCGTCATGGAAAACGGATGGGTGAGTGGCTCCAATTATATGACAGATCCGTATGTAAGAATGTCGACCAAAGAATTGAGAGCAGACTTACAGGTGATGCCGATGAACGATTTAAGAGTTGATCTTAATGTGCTGCATACCTTTAACAGTAACTTCTCACATACAGGATTCAACTATACCAATGGTGGAGTTCCTGATACTGATTTTACGTTTGCCAGCGAAATGATAACGTATTCCAATACAACAATGCTTCTTGGAACATCATTTAAAGATGGGAAGGCCGTTTACCAGGCGATCAGGGAAAATGCAAGAGCTCTTTCCCAGCAGCTGGGAGGCCCGGGAGCCGTATTGGATAATAGTGGATTTGCGAAGCATTACAGTATCGGAAATGCCTATGTATTGATCCCTGCATTTAGAGCAGCCATGGAAGGGAAATCAGTAACACCGATGACCAATCCTAAAAAAGCAGGATTCCCGTTACCAAACTGGAGGATTACATATTCAGGATTAAAAAATATTCCGATAATCAGTGGTCAGTTTACGAAGTTCGATATCTCACATGCCTATACCGCTACCTACACCGCAACGGGTATTCAGAGTAATGTCGATTATCATGGCAACCCGAACGGATATTATCAGACCGTAGATGATGCGGGTAATGTAATTAAAAATGATGGCGACAAGATCAATCCATATACATTTGCTCAGGTGGGTTATGTAGAATCTTTCTCACCGCTTATTGGAGTAGATGTTACCATGAGAAACAATATGCAGTTCGGAATACAGTATAACAAAACCAGAATGATGGTATTGGGATTGGTGAACCAGACGCTTACCGAAGATGCTAATACAGAATATGTAGTAAGACTTGGATATATTGTCCGAAACTTCAGATTAGGAACAGCCAATATCCGGGGCAGAGGAACAAGAGGAAAAGGAAGTGACCTTAACATCAGAGGAGATATTTCATTAAGAGACAGTAAAACATCTATTATGAATATTCTGCTGAATGATGCACAGGTTACCGGAGGACAAAGATTGATGAACATTAAACTTTCAGCAGACTATAATGTTTCCGAAAACCTGAACCTGAGGGTATTCTACGAACAGATGACCTCAAAATATAAGATTTCCACAGCATTCCCGCTGTCTACGATCAGAGCAGGTATTTCAGCCACATTTACATTCGGTGAATCCGGTGGCGGATTCTAAAATATATAAACCTTAAAAGTCCTTCAGTTTTGAAGGACTTTTTTTATATCCAATATTTGAAGCTACTATATTTTTGAATACATTTGTACAAAATAAAAATTAAAAAATGAACACACCATCAGAATTAAAGTACACGAAAGATCACGAATGGATCAAGATCGAAGGTAATGTAGCTACAATTGGTATTACAGACTTCGCTCAGGGAGAACTTGGAGATATCGTTTACGTAGATGTAGATACTGTAGATGATGAACTTAATGGAGGAGACGTTTTCGGAAGTGTAGAAGCGGTAAAGACTGTTTCAGATCTTTTCTTGCCTATCTCAGGAAAGGTTATTGAATTTAATTCAGACTTAGAAGATCAGCCTGAACTGTTAAATACAGATCCTTATGGAAATGGATGGATCATCAAATTGGAGATTGCTGATGGGGCAGATCAGTCAGAGTTACTTTCTGCAGACGATTACAAAGCGATCATTGGATAAGATTTCAAAAATATTTAGTAAGATACTGCCCATTTATTGGGCATTTCTTACTTATATGCTTCTCAAGCCGGGAGAAGAGAACCATGAATATTGGTTTATGTTCAGCGGTATCGATAAAGTTTTGCATCTGAGTATATTTGCTGCGTTGGGCTTCTCTTTCATTGCCACATTCCCCAAAATAAAATTCTCATACTTTTTTCAGATCATCCTTCTCTATGCATTCCTTACTGAAATCCTGCAGGAAGAAATGGGATTGGGCAGATCCATGGAGACATTGGATATTGTAGCAGATACTATAGGATGCCTATTAGGATTCTATACCTATAAGATAGTAATCAAACGTTTTTTCTGATCACACCTTTGAACAGTTACTCGTTTCATATTTCTTCCATTCTTCCAACACCAGTTTGACACTTCAATCCTCCAACCCTCTCACCCTCCAACTCTCCAACTCTGTAACTCTCTCACCTATCTTTAGGAGCTTAATCCTGCTATCCATTCCTACTCCTCGCGCCTGCGCTGTCCTGCGCTCACCCCCTCCAACTCCCACCGCAATCTGCGGGGTAACCATTCCTATCAGGGCTAGGGAAGAAGCTGTTGATGAATGATAAATGATAATTGATAAATGATAATTGATGAATGATGAAGTTTCCGGGTTCGTGTTCCGGGTTCCGGAATATCTCATTCTGTATCATCATCAGTTTTTTATATTTTATAAGGAGGCTTTATCCTTTTACATTAAAAAAGCTTGTATATATCCATCATCATCTGTGAACATCTGTGTAATCTGTGGTTCATTATCAATAAAAACAATAGCAGCAAGCTTCATCAGGTTCTCCTCAAAAAGGCTTTCTCTTTTTATATACCTCTATATATACATTATATCTGTGAAATCCGTGTGATCTGCGGGAAACCCATATCATCCTATATCCATCACAACAAAAACATCCAATAAGAGCGGGCTACCCTTCTTGGCATACCCAGCCAGGTTGCAAACGCCAGTTTACGAAGCAAGCCCGGTCTCCCCCAGAAGCACCCGCCCTCTAGGCTTTACCCCAACCCTATATTGTTAAGCATATATTCATATATATAATATAATATAATTACCATTACCCATTATCGTTACCTATAACCTATAACCTATAACCTGTCAGCTATAACCTATACCACCCAACCCCTCTCCAACGCTCCCACTCTCATACCCTGTTACCCACCATCCTCCCATTCCAAACAAATGTTTAAAATTTTTCTCACTTTATTTCAGCTGGTTAGGGTTCCATATGAAGGGAATATGAAATTTAAGTTAAATAAATTTGTTTTGCGTTGTAAGAAGTTGCTATCTTTGCCCCACTGAAAAACGAGAGAGATTCGGTAGCGCAGAAGAGCCTTTAGATAGGCAGAGACGATATTACTTCCAAAAAGAAACAGACGAAAAAAACATCAAAAACTTTTCACAAAAAAAGTTGCGGGTTAAAAAAGAGTTTGTATCTTTGCAGTCCCAAACAGGGAGCGCAGGAGTAGAGAGCGATTGAGGGTTATGGAAGGGGTTAAGGTTACTTAAAAAACTTTAAAATTTTCTTTCAGGACATTTGGTCAAATCAAAATAAAGTTTTACTTTTGCACTCGCAAATGCGGAGCGCCACTGACAGAGAAGAGTGCTTCGTTGAAAAGCGAAAGATAAAAAGATCATTGACATACAATATAACAACCAAGTAAGGAAAAACTAAAGCGTTAAAAAACTTTGAGTGAGTCAGACAAACATACAATGGAGAGTTTGATCCTGGCTCAGGATGAACGCTAGCGGGAGGCCTAACACATGCAAGCCGAGCGGTAGAGTCTCTTCGGAGACTTGAGAGCGGCGTACGGGTGCGGAACACGTGTGCAACCTGCCTTTATCAGGGGGATAGCCTTTCGAAAGGAAGATTAATACCCCATAATATATTAAGTGGCATCACTTGATATTGAAAACTCCGGTGGATAGAGATGGGCACGCGCAAGATTAGATAGTTGGTGAGGTAACGGCTCACCAAGTCTGCGATCTTTAGGGGGCCTGAGAGGGTGATCCCCCACACTGGTACTGAGACACGGACCAGACTCCTACGGGAGGCAGCAGTGAGGAATATTGGACAATGGGTGCGAGCCTGATCCAGCCATCCCGCGTGAAGGACGACGGCCCTATGGGTTGTAAACTTCTTTTGTATAGGGATAAACCCAGATACGTGTATCTGGCTGAAGGTACTATACGAATAAGCACCGGCTAACTCCGTGCCAGCAGCCGCGGTAATACGGAGGGTGCAAGCGTTATCCGGATTTATTGGGTTTAAAGGGTCCGTAGGCGGACTCGTAAGTCAGTGGTGAAATCTCACAGCTTAACTGTGAAACTGCCATTGATACTGCGGGTCTTGAGTGTTGTTGAAGTAGCTGGAATAAGTAGTGTAGCGGTGAAATGCATAGATATTACTTAGAACACCAATTGCGAAGGCAGGTTACTAAGCAACAACTGACGCTGATGGACGAAAGCGTGGGGAGCGAACAGGATTAGATACCCTGGTAGTCCACGCCGTAAACGATGCTAACTCGTTTTTGGGCTTTATGGTTCAGAGACTAAGCGAAAGTGATAAGTTAGCCACCTGGGGAGTACGTTCGCAAGAATGAAACTCAAAGGAATTGACGGGGGCCCGCACAAGCGGTGGATTATGTGGTTTAATTCGATGATACGCGAGGAACCTTACCAAGGCTTAAATGGGAAATGACAGGTTTAGAAATAGACTTTTCTTCGGACATTTTTCAAGGTGCTGCATGGTTGTCGTCAGCTCGTGCCGTGAGGTGTTAGGTTAAGTCCTGCAACGAGCGCAACCCCTGTCACTAGTTGCCATCATTAAGTTGGGGACTCTAGTGAGACTGCCTACGCAAGTAGAGAGGAAGGTGGGGATGACGTCAAATCATCACGGCCCTTACGCCTTGGGCCACACACGTAATACAATGGCCGGTACAGAGGGCAGCTACACAGCGATGTGATGCAAATCTCGAAAGCCGGTCTCAGTTCGGATTGGAGTCTGCAACTCGACTCTATGAAGCTGGAATCGCTAGTAATCGCGCATCAGCCATGGCGCGGTGAATACGTTCCCGGGCCTTGTACACACCGCCCGTCAAGCCATGGAAGTCTGGGGTACCTGAAGTCGGTGACCGTAACAGGAGCTGCCTAGGGTAAAACAGGTAACTAGGGCTAAGTCGTAACAAGGTAGCCGTACCGGAAGGTGCGGCTGGAACATCTCATTTTAGAGCGTCTTTTAGGACGATAAACAAAATTAGTATCGCAAGATACAAGTACTTACTTAAAGTAAAGCTTTAGTTTTTTGTTTGGTTGGTTATATTAAAAAATACAAAACCCACTAGAAATTAGTAAAGGGATAGAGAGATTTTAGATTATAAATTATAGATTTTAGATTTAAATAATCATTTAAAATTTTCAATTTAAAATTTAAAATTAATAATGAAGTCTCGTAGCTCAGCTGGTTAGAGCGCTACACTGATAATGTAGAGGTCGGCAGTTCGAGCCTGCCCGAGACTACTAATTTTGAGTACAGGAGTTTGATAGTATTAGAGTATAAGGGTTTAAGGCTCAAACGCTCTAAGACCTTCACTCACCCACTCAACTAGAGGGGGAATTAGCTCAGCTGGCTAGAGCGCCTGCCTTGCACGCAGGAGGTCAAGGGTTCGACTCCCTTATTCTCCACAGTTTTGGAGGTTTAGTTTGAAAGTGACGATTGGAGCCAAAAACAACAATTGTTTACTAAACCAAAAGAAAGACATTAAGATCATTGACATTAACGGTAAAGACATCACAAAGAGAAAACCGAGCGCATAAAGCGCTTGAGTAACCAATAGGAAAGAAATCGTTAAGGGCGTATGGCGGATGCCTAGGCTTTCAGAGGCGAAGAAGGACGTGGTAAGCTGCGAAAAGCTGCGGGGATTGGCACACACGAATAGATCCGCAGATGTCCGAATGGGGCAACCCGGCATATTGAAGATATGTCACCTCTTAGGAGGAGCAAACCCGGAGAACTGAAACATCTAAGTACCCGGAGGAAAAGAAATCGAAGAGATTCCGTAAGTAGTGGCGAGCGAAAGCGGATTAGCCCAAAAGTCGTTATATGTTTAATAGAATGTTCTGGAAAGGACAGCCGTAGAAGGTGATAGCCCTGTATATGAAAGGCATATTTTGATGATAAATGAGTAGGGCGGGACACGTGAAATCCTGTCTGAATATGGGGGGACCATCCTCCAAGGCTAAATACTCCTGAAAGACCGATAGTGAACAAGTACTGTGAAGGAAAGGTGAAAAGCACTTCGAATAGAAGGGTGAAATAGAACCTGAAACCGTACGCCTACAAGCGGTCGGAGCAGCGTAAAGCTGTGACGGCGTGCCTTTTGCATAATGAGCCTACGAGTTAATTTTACTAGCGAGGTTAAGGTATTAAGTACCGGAGCCGGAGCGAAAGCGAGTCTGAATAGGGCGCATAGTTAGTAGGATTAGACGCGAAACCTTGTGATCTACCCATGGGCAGGTTGAAGCTCTGGTAACACAGAGTGGAGGACCGAACCGGTTGACGTTGAAAAGTCTTCGGATGACCTGTGGGTAGGGGTGAAAGGCCAATCAAACTGGGAGATAGCTCGTACTCTCCGAAATGCATTTAGGTGCAGCGTCGCAACAAAGTTTATTAGAGGTAGAGCTACTGATTGGATGCGGGGGTTTCATCGCCTACCAATTCCTGACAAACTCCGAATGCTAATAAATGTTCTGCGGCAGTGAGGGCATGGGTGCTAAGGTCCATGTCCGAGAGGGAAAGAACCCAGACCAACAGCTAAGGTCCCAAAATATATGTTAAGTTGAAACAACGCGGTTGGACTGCATTGACAGCTAGGATGTTGGCTTGGAAGCAGCCATTCATTTAAAGAGTGCGTAACAGCTCACTAGTCGAGCGGTCCGGCATGGATAATAATCGGGCATAAACATATTACCGAAGCTATGGATTTATATTTAAAATATATCTGGTAGGAGAGCATTCTATTTGCGCCGAAGCAGTATCGTGAGGTATTGTGGAGCGGATAGAAAAGAAAATGTAGGCATAAGTAACGATAAAGCAGGCGAGAAACCTGCTCACCGAAAGACCAAGGCTTCCTCAGCCATGCTAATCAGCTGAGGGTTAGTCGGGACCTAACGCGAACCCGAGAGGGGTAGTGGATGGACAATGGGTTAATATTCCCATACTTGCTCACACTAAAAAGGGGACGGTTGGATGTAGCTGCTAAAGACTGACGGAATAGTCAAGGCCTAGCCTTCGGGCGAAGCTGCTGTAGTGTAATCTGATCCAAGAAAAGCCGAAGTGAAGCAACCCGTACCAAAACCGACACAGGTGGTCGAGGAGAGAATCCTAAGGTGCTCGAGTGAGTCGTGGCTAAGGAACTAGGCAAAATAGTCTCGTAACTTCGGAAGAAGAGACGCCATCAGCAATGGTGGCCGCAGTGAAGAGGCCCAGGCGACTGTTTATCAAAAACACAGGACTCTGCTAAATCGAAAGATGCTGTATAGGGTCTGACACCTGCCCGGTGCTGGAAGGTTAAGGAAGGTGCTTAGAGTTAAATCGAAGGCATTGACTGAAGCCCCAGTAAACGGCGGCCGTAACTATAACGGTCCTAAGGTAGCGAAATTCCTTGTCGGGTAAGTTCCGACCTGCACGAATGGTGTAACGATCTGGGCACTGTCTCAGCCACGAGCTCGGTGAAATTGTAGTATCGGTGAAGATGCCGATTACCCGCAATGGGACGAAAAGACCCTGTGAACCTTTACTATAACTTCGTATTGACTTTGAGTAAGTAATGTGTAGGATAGGTGGGAGGCTTTGAAGCAGGCACGCTAGTGTTTGTGGAGCCAACGTTGAAATACCACCCTTTACTTACTTGGAGCCTAACTTCTTTCAGAAGGACATTGCGTGGTGGGTAGTTTGACTGGGGTGGTCGCCTCCAAAAGAGTAACGGAGGCTTTCAAAGGTACCCTCAGCACGCTTGGTAACCGTGCGTAGAGTGTAATGGCATAAGGGTGCTTGACTGTGAGACCTACAAGTCGATCAGGTGCGAAAGCAGGACATAGTGATCCGGTGGTTCCGTATGGAAGGGCCATCGCTCATAGGATAAAAGGTACTCCGGGGATAACAGGCTAGTCTCCCCCAAGAGCTCACATCGACGGGGAGGTTCGGCACCTCGATGTCGGCTCGTCACATCCTGGGGCTGGAGAAGGTCCCAAGGGTTGGGCTGTTCGCCCATTAAAGTGGCACGCGAGCTGGGTTCAGAACGTCGTGAGACAGTTCGGTCTCTATCTATTGCGGGCGTTAGATGTTTGAGAGGGCTTGATTCTAGTACGAGAGGACCGAATTGAACAAACCTCTGGTGTATCAGTTGTACCGCCAGGTGCACCGCTGAGTAGCTACGTTTGGAAGAGATAAGCACTGAAAGCATATAAGTGCGAAACTCGCCTCAAGATGAGACATCTTTTAAGGGTCGTTGTAGATGACGACGTTGATAGGCTATAGGTGTAAAGACAGTAATGTCATAGCCAAGTAGTACTAATTACCCGTAGATTTATAGTCTATGGTTACTATTAAACCAGGTGCTTTATGTGCATTGAAGGTTTTGTCTTTGTGAAAGTTTTTATCGATAAACCAGATGTCAGGTATAAGACCTCAGATAGCAGACTTAAAGTCTGAAATCTGAAATCCAGCCTCTGATATCTTATATACCTTCTTTAGGGTGGTTTTAGCGGTGGGGCTCACCTGTTCCCATTCCGAACACAGAAGTTAAGCCCACCAGCGCCGATGGTACTGCTAACGCGGGAGAGTAGGCCGCCGCCAGTTTTTATTTTATTTTTAAAATCCTTTATCTTAAGTGATAAAGGATTTTTTTTGGCTTATACTCAACCCAAACCCCCAACTTAATGGGCAATGGGTAATGAGTAATGAATAATCCAGGCTCATACATCCATCTTCTTCCAGCTTCCATTCTTTACTGGCATTATTGTACTTATTATTTTTCTTCGGTTAATAGGATTAACCCAATTATAAGTTTGGGCTACAAGCCCGTTCCTGCTGAATTGTTTTTATTTTTAACCACAGATGGCACAGATTGACACAGATGATTATGCATATAATGATTATGTGTTTGATAAAACAGGATGGTTTCGGCTAAAAGGCAGGAGTATGGTTTGTTCTCATTCCATATAAATAATGTGCTGAAGATATAGAATGTGAATATTCATATCCGAAACCCGAATCTCATCAATCATCAATCATCAATCATCAATTATCTTATCACTTATCCCCTAGCCCCGATAGAAATGGTTACCCCGCAGCAGGCGTGGAGACCCTTCGACTTCGCTCAGGGTGACAGCGCAGGCGCGAGGAGTATGAATGAATAGCGGGATGAAGCTCCTGAAATACCAACAGTTGTTTAATAAATTAATACCTACAATTTTCATATAATTCTAAGTAATAATTTTCATCAAATTTCACCATGTATAGAAAAAATAGTATTTTATAAAAAGCAGATCCGAAAAGATATAAATATAAATAAAACACGGCTATCTCAAATGGAAATAGCCGTATTTATTTTCTTATTTATCAGTGTCTCATACCTGTATTACCCCAAGGTTGAATTTTTCTGTAATAGGAGCGTGATTAGCTGCTTCAATTCCCATAGAAATCCATTTTCTTGTATCTGCAGGATTGATGATGGCATCTGTCCATAATCTTGCTGCTGCATAGGTAGATTCAGTTTGTTTCTGATATTTTTTTGAAATTGAATCCAGAATTTCATTGTGCTCTTCTTCGGAAATTTCTTTTCCTTGTTTTTTTAACGTTGATTCCTGAATCTGAGCCAGTACTTTTGCTGCTTGTGCTCCACCCATTACGGCCAGATCAGCCCAAGGCCATGCAACAATTAGTCTTGGGTCATAAGCTTTTCCACACATGGCATAGTTTCCTGCTCCGTAAGAGTTCCCTGTAATGATTGTAAATTTAGGAACTACAGAGTTGGAAACTGCATTTACCATTTTAGCTCCGTCTTTGATAATTCCGCCATGCTCTGACTTGGAACCTACCATGAACCCGGTAACATCCTGTAAGAAGATTAAAGGTATTTTTCTTTGATTACAATTGGCAATGAATCGTGTAGCTTTATCTGCAGAATCAGAGTAGATCACTCCACCAAACTGCATTTCTCCTTTACCGCTTTTAACCAGTTTTCTCTGATTGGCAACAATACCTACAGACCAGCCATCAACTCTGGCTGTTGCACAGATAATACTTTTACCATAGTCTGGTTTATATTCTTCGTATTCGGAGTTATCTACAATACATTTGATAATTTCAGCGGTATCATATTGTTCGGCCCTTGAAACCGGCATAATTCCGAAAATATTTTCAGGATTTTCTTTTGGCGGGAAACTTTCTATTCTGTCAAAACCTGCTTTTTCAGTAGTTCCGATAGATTTCATGATATTTTTGATTCTATTCAGAGCATCTTTATCATCTTTAGCTTTATAATCAGTCACTCCTGAAATAGAGCAATGAGTAGTAGCTCCTCCCAGCGTTTCATTATCAATACTTTCTCCGATAGCCGCCTTTACCAGATAGCTTCCTGCAAGAAAAATAGACCCTGTTTTATCCACAATCATAGCCTCATCACTCATGATGGGAAGATAAGCTCCTCCAGCCACACAACTGCCCATAACGGCAGAGATCTGAATAATTCCCATGGAACTCATTTTAGCATTATTTCTGAAGATTCTTCCAAAATGTTCCTTATCCGGAAATATTTCGTCCTGCATAGGAAGATAAACACCAGCAGAGTCCACAAGATAAATGATAGGCAATCTGTTTTCCATCGCTATTTCCTGAGCTCTCAGGTTTTTCTTTCCTGTAATAGGGAACCACGCACCAGCTTTTACAGAAGCATCATTAGCAACGATAATACACTGTCTTCCGGAAACGTAGCCCATAACAACTACAACTCCTCCGCCAGCGCATCCCCCATGCTCATGATACATATCGTATCCTGCAAATGCTCCTATTTCTATGGAATCTGAATTTTTATCGAGAAGATAATCTATTCTTTCTCTTGCCGTCATTTTTCCTTCATCACGAAGCTTTTGAAGCCTTTTCTCACCTCCGCCTTTTTTGATCTCAGTGAGTAAGCGGTTTATTTCTGATAATTTTAATCTGTTCTGATCTTCTCGTTTATTGAATTCGATGTCCATAAAATTTTCAATTTTTTACGCTTAAAGATACTATTTTTATGAGGAATATGAATTGGAAGTAAAACAAGTGTTTAATAGTTTGGTTTATAGTAAATTGTGAAATTTTTAACTAAAAAATATTTTTAAATAATTTATATTTTTTCTAACTTTACACTAGAGTAACAGAGGTGATATTCTCTGCTAAATACTCTAAGTTCCTAGTTTATTTTTTTAATAGTTTATTATTTGAAGGCCCTGAAAGTTTAACAAATTTTCAGGGTTTTTTTATGAATGAAGTTATATTTTAATTTTTGTTAACTTTTTTTAGATTAAACTTATCTTTTTTTCAATAATTGGGATTGTGATTTGTAAATTTGCAGGGTAAAAATTAAAAGGGGATAGGTTATGCATAAATTGGCACTTTTCAGGTTGCATTTAATAGTTTTTTTATGGGGGTTCACTGCAATTTTAGGAAAATTGATTCATGCCAATGCTCAGATCCTTGTTTTTTACAGAATGTTGTTTGCCTCTGTTTTTCTTTTTGTATTCATTCGTGTCTTTAAAAAAGAAAGTATAAAAGTTTCGAAAAAAATATTCTTTCAGCTGGCGGCTATAGGTTTTGCTATGGCACTCCACTGGTATTGTTTTTTTTACTCTATTAAAGTCTCCAATGTTTCTATTGCATTGAGCTGTCTTTCCTTATCTACACTTTTTGCTTCTATCCTGGAGCCTGTTATTTTCAAAAGAAAAATTGATATATCAGAAGTAGTGATGGGAACAGTCATTGTTGCCTGTATACTATTAATCTTTAAGACAGAATTTCATTTTAAAGAAGGGATTATGTACGGAATCCTGTGTGCTGTCTTCGGAACTATTTTTTCTGTTTTTAATGGTAAGATGTTTGGTAAAACAAGTTCAGGAAATATCATTTTTTATGAGATTTTCTGCGGTTGGTTTATTTTAATGTTATTTTATTTGCTTTCGGGACAAATTTTTCAGATGAATGAAATAAACTATCGGGATCTGGCGTTAATATGCTTGTTATCCAGTGTTTTCACTGCTTTCCCAATGCTGGAATCAGTAAATTTAATGAAGTATATATCCCCTTTTACTTTAATTTTAACAGTTAATTTAGAACCGGTTTACGGAATTATACTAGCTTTTTTTATCTTTGGGGAATCAGAACATATGAGCCCTATATTTTATATTGCTTCGGGTGTTATGATACTGGCAATCATTGCAAATGGATTAATTAAAGCCAGAAAAACTAAAAACTTAAACTAAGCATCAAATTTATATGATGAAAAAATATTTTTTACTTGCATTTTCACTGCTGTTTGGGCTTTCTCAATCTCAGATTATCAGGAAATATTCCAATGAATTCTTAAATATCGGAGCCGGAGCAAGAGGACTTGCAATGGGAGGAGCCGTTATTTCCAACCAGGATGATGTGTATTCTCCCATGTGGAACCCTGCAGGCCTGATGTCTATTGAAAGAGACTGGCAGGGGGCGGCAATGCACGCGGAATACTTCGAGTCCATTGCAAAATATGACTACCTGGCCTATGCAAAGGTGCTTGAAGAAGGTGTTTTTGGTGTTTCAGTGGTGAGACTTGGTGTAGATAATATTTTGAATACTACCCAGATGATTGATTCGGAAGGGAATATTGATTATGATAAAATCACGAAATTCTCTCAATCTGATTATGCGGCTATTCTTTCCTATGCTTTCAGACCGGGAGGAAATCCAAAATTGGATGTTGGGATCAACGCGAAAATTGTTTATAGAAATGTAGGTAAATTTGCGAATGGCTATGGTTTTGGTTTTGATGTAGGAGCAATTTATAAAGCAGATAACGGATGGAAATTCGGAGGAATGGTGAGAGATATCACGACTACCGTAAACTTCTGGACTGTAAATCAGAAAGAACTTTCAACGGTTGTAAACGGGGAAGAATTTAACCCGGCACCGAAAGATAAAATGGAACTTACAATGCCTAAGCTTAATGTAGGTGCCAGTAAATTATTTGAAATCAACAGCAGTGTATATGTATTACCGGAAGCAGGTCTTAATGTAGATTTTGCTAAAACGGCTTCGTTGATTTCAACTGATTTTGCAAGTATCAGCCCGTATGCAGGAGCTGAGTTAGGGTATCAGAAAATGATTTTTGTAAGATTGGGGATCAACAGATTCCAATCAATTACAGATATAGAGGATCTTAAAAGAAAAGTTTCTTTTCAGCCAAGTGCGGGTCTTGGAATCAGATACAGAGGGCTTACACTGGATTATGCGATTACAAATTCAGGAATAGGCGGATCTAATTTCTATTCCAACTTCTTCTCGTTGAAATTGGATATGGGAGCATTCAGAAACGATTAAAAAATAATAAAATGAAAAAAATATCAATACTGATGCTGGCAATATGCTCGACAATTGCTTTTGCACAGAAGGTTTCAGATTATAAATATGTTGCAGTTCCTGAAAAACTTGAAACGTTTAATGAAGATTATGGATTAAAAAATTTTTTCACCAAGGCTTTGACGGGTAAAAAATATATTATTCTTCCCATCATTAAAGATAATTGGCCTTCAGAAGCTAAAAGTAATTTCTGTAATGTAGTGATGGCTGATATCCTTAATGATAAAAACTTATTTAAAAATAAGCTAATAGTACAGTTTAAAGATTGCAATAATAATTTGATACTGGAATCTAAAGGAGTTTCAAAAATTAAAGAATTTGAAGAGGGATTGCAAGATGCATTAAAAGAAGCATTGATAAAAATCCCGGTTTCCAATCCGGCCGCATTGTTACCTGCATCCAATAATAGTACTCAACATACATCTCCTGAACCTGTTGTATCTGTAAGCTCTTCGGTAACTCCGGATGCAGGTAATTATTCAAACGGAAAATTAGATCTTCAGAAAATACAGATTGATTCCAGTCAGTTTATTCTTGCAAAGTCTGGGAGCTCAGTACCGTTTGCCATTTTCAAAGCAACTTCTAAGAATTCTGTTTTCATTGTAAAACTCGCTGATGGAAATACAACCATCGGATATTTTGAAAATGGAAATATCGTAATAGATATTCCGCAGACAGATGGAAGATATTCTAAAGAAGTTTTTGCAGCAAAATAAATAATACAAATAATAAATACAAAAGGCTCTGAAAAGAGCCTTTTATAATATATATGTTGATGTGTTTTTCATTTTGAAAATTGGCGGGAATGATTGGTTTCCTACAGATAACTTAACCGTAAATGAAAAAAATTATAAAAAGAGAAAAATCTTCATAGTATTATTGTTACTAGTTGATAATACTAATTTATGAAAAAAATACATATAATGTTATTTTTTAGTAAAATATTTATTTTCTATCGTTTTTTATTGTAATGTTTCTTTGTATTAAAGGAAATACTAGTTTTTGTCTCATATTGATAAAATAGAAAATTCATACGAAATTTCGTTATAGGTGGCTCTTTTGTTGTGGAAATTTAGCCATTGCGCTGTGCCGGATGTCAGAATATCAATTGGCATTAAAAAAATCCCAAACCACCTTAGCTTTGCTTTTACCCAAAATTTCTTCAAGAGTTTCCAGATTGGATTCTTTGATACGTTTTACAGACTTTAGCTTAGACAGCAGCAGTTCAATAGTTTTTTCTCCTACACCAGGAATTCCTTCGAGCTCAGATTTTATAGTAGAATTTTTTCTTCTTGTTCTGTGGTGTTTTACCCCAAACCGGTGGGCTTCATCACGAACACGCTGAAGGATTTTTAACGTTTCAGATTTTTTATCAAGGTACAAAGGGATAGGATCTTCAGGGAAGAAAATCTCTTCCAGTCTTTTGGCAATCCCTACAATAGTAATTTTTCCGTAAAGGCCCAGTAATCTCAGGCTCTTTACCGCAGAAGACAGCTGTCCTTTTCCTCCATCTATCAGAATCAGCTGGGGAAGATCTTCACCTTCATCGAGCATCCTTTTGTAACGGCGGTAGATGACTTCTTCCATCGTTGCGAAATCATTAGGCCCTTCCACTGTTTTAGGATGAAAAATTCTGTAATCTGCCTTACTCGGTCTGCCGTCTTTGAAAACAACACATGCTGAGACAGGATTGGTTCCCTGGATATTTGAGTTATCAAAACCTTCAATATGCCTTGGTTCTACAGGCATTCTCAGAAGTTTCTGCATTTCCGCCATGATTCTGTTGGTATGTCTTTCAGGATCTATAATCTGAACCTGTTTCAGCTTTTCCAGACGGTATTCTTTAGCGTTCTTTTCAGAAAGCTCTACAATTCTTTTCTTGTCTCCTACTTTTGGAACAATCAGTTTCACATTGGGAATCTCTACAGACAAATGGAAAGGCAGCAGGACTTCTTTAGAATCTGAAGAAAACTTCTGACGGATTTCTATTAAGGCTTCCTCCAGAATATCCTCATCCGTTTCTTCAAGGATCTTTTTAATTTCTGTGGTGAAACTCTGGATGATATTTCCGTTTCTGATTTTAAAGAAATTGACATATGCCGCAGTTTCGTCACTGGTCATTCCAAAGACATCCACATCATCAATATTCGGGTTTACTACAGTATTTTTAGCCTGATAATCCTCAAGAATATCGAGTCTTTCCTTAATGATCTGCGCTTCTTCAAACTGGAGATCGGAGGCCAGTTTCATCATCTGATTCACCAGGAAATCCTTAGCTTTCCGGAAATCTCCTTTGATAATTCCACGAATGGCATCTATCTTTTCATCATATTCTTCCTTACTTTCAAGATCTTCACACGGACCTTCGCAGTTTTTGATATGATATTCCAGGCAGACTTTATATTTTCCTTCTGAAATCTTGGCCGGAGAAAGATTCAGGTTACAGGTTCTGAGTTTGTAAATATGTTTGATCGTATCCAGCAATATTTTTGCAGGACGCACTTTTGCATAAGGACCGTAATATTCTGATCCGTCTTTAATCACATTTCTGGTCAGAAAAATTCGTGGAAAATCTTCATTTTTAATACAGATCCACGGATAGGTCTTGTCATCCTTCAGCATCACATTATAAAACGGCTGATGCTCCTTGATCAGATTATTTTCCAGTAAAAGCGCATCATACTCACTGTTTACAATTGTCGTTTCCAGGCGCTGGATTTTGCTGACCATTATTTTGGTCCTGTAGCCGGGAAGATTTTTATTGAAATAGGACAGAACCCTCTTTTTAAGATTTTTAGCCTTCCCTACATACAATAGGTGTTCGTTTTTATCATAATAACGATAAACGCCCGGTTCGGATGGTAAAGTTTTGAGCTGTAGTTCTAAAGAAGGATTCATGTAACAAAATTAAGGAAACTTTCCCTATTTAAAAAAGAAAAACCTGCAGACGGCTCTACAGGCTTTATTATTGTTGAAAGTATTTTATCCGTTTGTCATTGCCGTGTATTCACTTACAAGAAAACTGAAGTAATCCCACTCCACAGAATTTTTAGGATATTTTTTCATGAAATCCTGATTGTCTCCAAAAAGAAAATCATAATTGTCCTCAAAATCATCTTTATGCAGCCACATCACTTTGTTACCCTTTTTTACATAATAAGATTTGATCACCCCGCCTCCAAGCTGTGGAGAACCCATTACAGAAAAACCTGTTGTTTCTTTAGCCCTGGGATCGTGGTATACTGAAATAATATCATCAAAACCAGGATTGATAACCTGCATCAGGAATTCTTTATCATCCTTTTTATTTTTTAAAGAAACAGTCTGGTTTACAAAATAAATCCTGTCGTTATTGGTGTTCTTCGTCAGCTTCTTAGTTCCGAAGTTCCTGATATTCCCCATGTATTTCGCCACCTTAGCAATCTTTTCTGCATTGCTTGGGTATACATACATCTCATTGATCTGATCAGCATTGAACGTAGCATTCTTTTTGGTTACACTGTCTTTAATAGCTACCTCGTAAATCTGTCCTTTTTTGGTTTCAATCTTATTACAGAAACCTTTGTAGGTAGTTCCGTCTTTTAAGATGATTGTAGATGTTTTCTTAGGAGATGGCGTATTAAAACCTTCATTGAAAAGGTAAGTTTCCATTTTTTTGATATCCTCTTTAGAATATTTTACTTTCTGGGCGAAAGCGGTTGTGCTTGCTACACATAAAGCAAGGAGTAGAGTTTTTAGTCTCATGAATTATTGTTTTTAATTTTCGGAGCTAAAAGTAGTAAATAAATTCACTTGTTTTATAAAAATGTAGAAGATTAAAAATTAGTTTTTCTAATCATTGTTAAATGCGTAATTTTAAGAAAATTTTTTAGAAATGATATACGGAGTAGATGTTTTTACTTTCCAAGATGTTCTGGAAATATGTAAAAAGCCTAATAAAGCCAAGCTGAATAAAGCTGCAAAAGACCAGATTTTAAAGTCCCAGAAAAATGTACAGAAAATAGTAGAATCTGATAGATGTGTATATGGCATCAATACAGGATTCGGACCTTTATGTGATACCAAAATATCAGCTGATGAAACCGCTCAGTTACAGTATAACCTGATTATTTCTCATGCGGTAGGAGTTGGAAAGCCTATTGATAAGGAACTTTCCAAGATGATGATGATTGCTAAAGTTCACGCCCTTTCAAAAGGGTTTTCAGGAGTTTCTCTGGAGGTCATTGAAAGAATGATCCTGATGCTGGAAAAAGACATCATTCCGGTGGTTCCTGAACAGGGATCTGTAGGGGCATCAGGAGATCTTGCTCCGTTAGCCCATCTGGTATTGCCTTTACTTGGTTTAGGTGAAGTCTGGGAGGGAAACCAGGTTTTCGAAACAATGGAAGTTCTGAAAAAACATGATCTTGAGCCGTTAGCTTTAGGTCCGAAAGAAGGATTAGGACTGATCAACGGAACTCAGTTTATTCTTGCTCATGCGATCAAAGGACTTGAAAAATTTGAATACTTATTAGACCTTGCTGATATGACGGCTGCCATGAGTCTTGAGGCTTACAGAGGTTCTGCAAGCCCATTCAAAAAAGAACTTCACGAGATCAGACCTTTTGAAGGCAGTAAAAAAGTAGCGGCAAGAATGCTTAAGTTCTTAAAAGGTTCAGAAAATATGAAAGCTCACGAAGATTGTGAGAGAGTTCAGGATCCTTACTCCATGAGATGTGTACCACAGGTTCACGGAGCCAGCAGAAATGCTTTTGAACACCTTAGAAATATGGCGGAAACAGAACTCAACTCCGTAACAGACAACCCGATTGTATTAAGTGCTGAAGAATCTATCTCAGGAGGAAACTTCCATGGACAGCTGATGGCTCTGCCTTTGGATTATGCTACACTGGCCGCCGCAGAATTGGGGAATATTTCAGACAGAAGAAGTTACTTATTATTAGAAGGAAAATACGGACTTCCGAGATTATTGACGGAAAGCTCAGGACTGAATTCCGGATTTATGATTCCTCAGTATACTTCTGCAGCCTTGGTTACAGAGAATAAAACATTATGTTTCCCGGCATCTGCAGACTCTATTCCTACAAGCTTGGGCCAGGAAGACCATGTTTCTATGGGAAGCATTTCAGGAAGAAAATTCAATCAGGTTCTTGGGAATCTTGTGAATATTCTGTCTGTTGAGCTGATGTTTGCGGCCCAGGGGCTCGAATTCAGAAGACCATCCAAATGCTCTAAAGTGATTGAAGAAAACTTCGCGATTCTTCGTTCTAAAGTTGCCAAGCTTGAAGATGACCGACTGATCGGGAAAGATATGCTTGCAATCGCAGAATTAATCAATCAGAGAAAGTTTATTGTCAACTAGTCTAAAATAAAATAAAAGCTTCCGAGAGGGAGCTTTTTTGTTTCTACTAATCTTTAAATCCTTCAATTTTTTAAATCTTTAAATTAAATAAAATGCACACCCTCAGAACAGATTCCACCAATATAGATTTTCAAAATCTTGTCAAATCCCTAGATGCTGCTTTATCCGAACATAATGGAGAGAATGATGATTTCTTTGCTCAGTTCAATACAATTGATACCATCAAAAACTGTGTCGTAGCTTATATCGATGATATTCCTGCAGCCTGTGGGGCATTCAAACCATTTTCAGAAGATACCGTAGAAATAAAAAGAATGTTTACCCATCCGGAATTCAGAAAAAAAGGATTGGGTTCAGCCATTGTAAAAGAACTTGAAAACTGGGCCGTAGAATTGAACTTTAAAAAAGCAGTATTGGAAACGTCTCAGGATCTGAAAAGTGCAATATCCGTATATGAGAGACAAGGATTTCACAGAATCCCTAATTATGGGCAATACATTGGAATAGAGCAAAGTGTATGTTACGAAAAGGTATTGTAATTTAATATTCATATAATGCTAAATTCATTTTTTCACAGTTTTTAATTCCCTTGAAAGTGTTATATTGTGGTTCCAACCAAAATTATAACATATGAAAAAAACTGTATTCCTACTGGCAATATTTTTTGCCTTACACTTATGTTCCAGAGAAGAACTTCAGAACGAAAATGTAAAAACGGAAATGGCTCAGAAAGATCCGCTGACTGCAAAACAGATCAATGAAAGGATCAATCAGGCGATTAAAACGGATGGAACTTTTAACTGGAAGAATGAATCCGATCATTTCGTTTGGAGTGCTATTTTCCGCGGAAACAAAATGGTATCTATCGGTTACGGAGCTTCTAAAGACGATTTTGACAGAAGTAAATCTCCAAACAGCAACGATATGGAAAAGGAAGTCCTTTCTGTCATCAGAAAATATGAGGGAAAAGATGAAAGAAATTTCCTTCTTCTTTCAGATCAGTATCTTAACCAAATGGATGTTGTTATTGAGAATGAGGAAACCATTACCGCTCTCCGGCAAATGAAAAGCATCCGATATGTAGAGCCGGCAGACTATCATTATTTTGAATTTGAAGCTCAATATACTGCAGCTGCAAAATCTTCCGGAAGTGGTTCATCAGGATGCGGATTTTCATCATCAGCATTAAATACCGCAGACTATACATCCACAACACCAAGTGCAAAAATTCCTTGGGCTTTTACCAAACACAATATTCCCGAAGCTTGGGGCTACAGTACAGGTGCAGGGGTTACAATAGGACTTATCGATACAGGCGTTTCGCCGGAACAGACTTTACTGGGAGGAAGCTTTAATAACGGTGCCTCTTCAGGGAGAACGATCAGTAAGTTGGGAGTGTATAACTCAGACGGATCCGGAGATCAGTGCGGGCACGGAACAAAAATGGCTTCTGTAATGGCTGCTCCAAGAAATACTTCAGGTTTACCTGTAGGAGTCGCTTATAATGCCAACCTGATTGCATACAGGGCAGCAGAAAACGTTGTACTGGAAACTTCCAGTGAGCAGACTGCTGTAAAAACAGCGTTCACAGAATTGGGGAACAATACCAATGTGAAGATCATCTCTATGTCGATGGGACATATTTTCTCCGTCGGAAAAATAGAAGACGGTGTCAAATATGCTTATTCTAAAGGAAAACTGATTTTCTGTGCGGGAGGAACTTCTACCAGCTTTACCAGTTTCGTTGGAGTTATTTTCCCTGCTTCAATGTCGGAAACTCAGGCGGTCACAGGAGTAAAAGAAAATACATCCAATCAAAAATGTGATGTTTGTCATTCAGGAAGCCAGATCGATTTTACCTTCCAGATGGAGAGACCTTCAGGAAATACCGTTCCTGTATTGAGTTATTACAACGGTCAGGCAGATTATGTGGGCGGTTCTTCAGTGGCTACAGCGGCTACAGCAGGAATTGCAGCGCTGGTCTGGGCTAAAAATCCATCATGGACGAGAGAGCAGGTGCTTACCAAAATGAGACAGTCGGCTACTTACTACCCTAATGTCAATTCAAGCTATGGCTACGGAAACATCAATGTTTTAAAAGCTGTACAATAAAATACAGAATACTGATATAAGAAAAGGAAATATCTCAGCGGGTATTTCCTCTTTATTGTGATATCAATATTATCCAATCCTTACGCTTGTCATACTCAGGGAACCTCCGATAAGTTCATCATTGAACAGAGTAAGTTCTTCGGACTGATCTTTTAGCCCTAACGTATATAATAAGGGCAGGTAATGATCAGGTGTGGGAACAGCATATTGTAAGAAAGTTCCCTGTTTCTGATAATCAATAATATGCTGGAAATTACCATCAAGAAGCCAGTTGTTGGTTTTTTCCCTAGCTTCAATTGCCCAATCCCAGCCGGCACCTACTGTATTTATATTTTTCCAGTCGATGAGACGGAGATTATGAACAATATTTCCGCTTCCTATGATCAGAATGCCCTTTTCGCGAAGCTTATTCAGCCTTTTGGCAAGATCATAATGATACTGAGGCGGTTTTGTATGATCAATACTCAGCTGAATCACCGGAATATCAGCTTCCGGATACATATGCCTGATCACAGACCATGCACCATGATCCAGTCCCCAGCTGTGGTCTTCTTCCACATCTACAGGAAGAAGTAATTCAGCCGTTTCTTTTGCCAGTTCCGGATTTCCGGGAGCAGGGTACTGCACATCAAAAAGAGCTTTTGGGAAGCCATAAAAGTCATGGATGGTTTTCGGCATATCCATAGCTGTTACAAAAGTTCCGTCTGTATACCAGTGGGCAGAAATGCAAAGAATGGCATTGGGTTTCGGAATTTCTGATGCGGCTTTTCGGAAACCCTGTACAAATTGATTCTCTTCAATTGCATTCATCGGCGAACCATGTCCAAGAAATAAAACAGGCATTCTCTGTGTGTTTCTGAAACCATTGCTTATGTTTTGAAGATCGTTGAGGTTCATAAATATTGAAGATTATAAAAGAATAAAGGTTCAAGGCTTTAGACAAATCCCTGAACCTTTTATTAATATATGTTATTTACTACGCTTGTTTTACAAACTGTAATTCACCCGCTATTTTCACATCGTCACTTACCATTACACCTCCCGCTTCAAGAGCTGCATTCCAGTTTAATCCGAAGTCTTTTCTGCTGATTTTTCCTTCAAAAGAGAAACCTGCCTTTGTATTTCCCCATGGGTCTACGTTGATTCCTCCGAAGTCTACATCAAGCGTTACAGGTTTTGTAATACCATTGATGGTAAGATTTCCAACTATTGAATTATTTAATGCCTGAGATTCAAAAGTGATTGTAGGATGGGCTTCAGCATTGAAGAACTCTGCAGATTTTAAATGGTTATCTCTGTCTGTATTGTTTGTGAATACAGAATCTGTCTGGATAGTAGCGGTAGTTTTTGCATTTGCAAAGAATTCATCTTCAGATTCAATTTCTGCAGTGAAAGTTCTGAAACTTCCTTTTACGTTAGAGATCATCATGTGTTTTACTTTGAAAGTAATTTCACTATGCGTTGGGTCTAAGATCCATTTTGTTGCCATTGTATTATGTATTTTTTGTTTGTTATTAATGATGCAAATGTAGGGCAGAGTACCTATACAAGTCATTGATATAGGATAAGAAATGAACTTTTTGTCAATTGTCAATTTTGCTTCGCAAGTAAATGGTGAATATTATGCCTCTCCAATATTGAAAATTGACAAGCGCAGCAGATAGACTATTCACAATTCACCTAATCTAATTCCCTTTAAAAATTCTACTATTAAGTTAAGGAATAATTTCTTTTAGTGCATGAATTCTATTTTATGAATGTTTTAATTTAACACTTCTTAACGATTGGTTTTTATTTCTTATTTTTGGTGGATTCAATTTTATATACAATGAAACTACATAAATTTTCTTTATTGATGCTGGTTGTGGGTACTTCAGCATTTGCCCAGATCCAGAAGTTTACGATGGCAGAGGCTGTCAATGGAATGAGAACCAACCTTGCCGTGAAAAATATATCTCAGTTTTCATGGGCTGCAGACGGAAAATCTTACATCCAGGCAGTAAAAGGCGGTTATCTGATCACAGATTTGAAAACCAATAAACAGGATACCCTGATCTCATTGAACCAACTGAACAGAAACTTTTCCAATGATAAGCTGAAGGCTGTTCCTCCCATTAAATTTACAGGAAATTCCACTGGCTATTTTACGACAGATGGTAAAATGTCTTGGATTGAAAAGTCAGGAAACGACTGGAAAGTAAAAAGTATGGCAACAATTGATAAAGATGCAGCCAACGTAAAGATGTTTGGTGATGGTCAGACTTTTGCTTTCACCGTAAAGAATAATTTATTGGTAAGCAAAAATGGTAAAATCATTGCCGTAACCAACGAAGCAAACGAAAATATCATCAGCGGACAGGCCGTTCACAGAAATGAATTCGGGATTGATACCGGAATTTTCCCTGCTCCGAACTCTGAAAGTGTAGCTTTCTATAAAATGGATCAGAGCATGGTAGCAGATTACCCGATCATCGACTGGTCTGTAACGCCTGCTGTAAACCACAATATTAAATACCCAATGGCTGGCCAGACTTCTCACCAGGTAACATTAGGGGTTTTCAATATTAAAACTCAAGCTACTGCTTTCTTAAAAATTGATGGCGAAAAAGATCAATATCTGACGGCCGTTACATGGAGCCCGGATTCAAAATACATCTTTGTAGGCGTTCTGAACAGAGGACAGAATCATATGAAAATGAATCAATACGATGCCGTTACAGGGGAATTGGTAAAAACGCTATTTGAAGAAACAGACAGTAAATATGTAGAACCACAGCATCCACTTACTTTCTTCCCGAATTCTAATACAGACTTCATCTGGCAGAGCCAGAGAACAGGATATAATCACTTATTCCATTACAGTTTAGAAAAAGGACTGGTAGCACAGATCACAAAAGGTGACTGGCTGGTAACGGATATTTTAGGATTCAATGAGAAGAAAAAGGAAATCTACTTTACTTCAACAAAAGAAACGCCTTTAGAAAGACATTTATACAGAATCAACTGGACCAACTTCAAGATGCAAAGACTGGACAATGAGGAAGGTATGCACATCGGAACATTAAGCAGTGACGGAAACTATCTGTATGATGCTTACAGCAATGCCAATTCACCGAGAGTTGCCAACATCATCAATACTTCCAATTTAAAAACGACGAATATCCTTACTTCTGAAAATCCATTAAAAAATTATCAGAGACCGGAAATTAAAAATGTAACGTTAAAGGCTGACGACGGTACTCCTTTGTACGGAAAAATCATTCTTCCAACCAATTTTGATCCTAATAAAAAATATCCAACTATTGTTTATTTGTATAACGGGCCACACCTGCAGTTGATCACCAACAGCTTCCCGGCTTCAGGAAATCTTTGGTACGAATATATGGCTCAGAACGGATATATTATTTTCACTATGGACGGAAGAGGTTCTTCTAACCGTGGACTGAAGTTTGAGCAGGCTGTATTCAGAAACCTGGGAACTACAGAAATGAACGATCAGATGAGAGGAGTGGAGTACTTAAAGTCTCTTCCTTACGTAGATGGAGATAAAATGGGTATCCATGGATGGAGTTTCGGAGGATTTATGACGACAAGCTTTATGCTTCGCAAGCCGGATGTATTCAAAGTAGGTGTAGCCGGAGGACCGGTAATCGACTGGAGCATGTATGAGATTATGTACGGAGAAAGATATATGGATACTCCGCAGGAAAACCCACAAGGATATGCTGCAGCAAATCTTTTGGATAAAGTTCAGAACCTGAAAGGAAAATTACTGATGATTCATGGGGCACAGGATGATGTAGTAGTATGGCAGCATTCTATTAAATTCATCAAATCGGCTGTTGACAACGGTGTTCAGCTGGACTACTTTACGTATCCGGGGCATCCGCATAATGTGATCGGGAAAGACAGAGTTCACCTGATGCAGAAGATCACAGATTATTTTGATTTGTATCTGAAGAAATAATAATACAATCCAGCCAAAAACCAGGCTGGATTTTTTTTGAATATTATTTTGATATTATCACATATGCTCAATTGAGATTGCTTCGCGTTGCTCGCAATGACAATGCTGTGTTATTAGTGGAAGATTAGTGTTATTTGTGTTTAAAAAATACAACTTTCCGATCTTAACAAACATCAATGTTTTTGATTTTTCATAGTGGTAATTTTGTATTACTAAAATCAACAATATGGAATTAGGTATAGGAATGTTCGGGGATCTGGCTTTTGACCCGTCTACCGGAAAATATAGAGATGCAGGAATTAAGATCCGTGAAATACTGGATCAGGTAAAATTGATGGATGAGGTGGGAATTGATGTATTCGCAATGGGAGAACACCACCGTCCGGATTATGCTGTTTCTTCCCCGGAAATAGTATTGGCCGCTGCGGCGAGTATTACAAAAAATATAAAACTGGCCAGTGGGGTGACTGTTTTGAGTTCTTCGGAGCCTGTAAAAGTATATGAAGATTTTTCTACGCTGGATCTTATTTCAGACGGAAGAGCTGAGATCTTCGTGGGACGCGGAAGTTTCATAGAGTCATTTCCGCTGTATGGATATTCATTGAATGATTATGAACAGCTATTTGATGAAAAATTAGAATTATTATTAAAAATAAATGCTGAAGAAAACGTAAGCTGGTCCGGAAAACTTCGTGCTCCGATGGAGAACCAAACTGTTTATCCACGAGCAAAAAATGATGGGAAACTTTCGATCTGGAGAGCTGTTGGGGGAACTCCGCAGTCTGTTTTAAGTGCAGCACAGCTTGGAATGCCTTTAGTGGTAGCCATTATTGGAGGAATGCCGGTTCAGTTTAGAAATCTGATCGAATTCTACAAACAGGAATATCAAAAAGCGGGACATGATGTTTCAAAGATGCAGATTGCAATTCATTCCCATACTTTTGTGAGTGATGATCAGAAAGTGGTAGATGGATATTTCGATAATTATAAATCCCAAATGGATAGGATAGGGGTTTCCAGAGGATGGGCACCTTACACAAAAGCACAGTATGAGGGCGGAAGAAGCAAAGACGGAGCATTATTTATCGGAAGTCCGGCAGAAGTAGCAAACAAAATTGCTTATATGAAGGAAATTTTCGGAATCACAAGATTTATCGGGCATATGGATGTGGGAGATCCTGCTCATGACATCATGATGAAATCTATTGAATTATTTGGGAAAGAAGTAAAACCATTGGTTAAAAACCTGTAATTACAGATATTATTTGACCACAGAAGTCATAAAAGTATTTTTTAAATAAAGCTTTTGTGACTTTTGTGGTTTTTAAAATCAAATAATCTCAATCAGACTTCCTCTTTCCTCATCCTTGATAATATTGAGGGCTGTAGGAATTTTTTCTTTCAGTTCCTCAACGTGCGAAATAATTCCCACAATTCTGTTTTCTTTCATCAGATTGGTAAGGGTTTCGAATACAATATTCACAGATTCCGTATCCTGTGTTCCAAAACCTTCATCAATAAAGAAAAAGTTTTTATCTGCCTGTGCGTTGGACTGAACACTTTCCGCCAGTGCCAGCGCAAGACTTAAAGACACCTGGAAGGCTTGTCCTCCCGACAGTGTTTTTACACTCCTGCTTCTCCCTTCGTTGAGGTAATCAATGATTTCGAAATCGTTATTTTCGTTAAGCTGCAGGCTGAGCTGGTTTCTGGTCATCCTGTGGAAACGTACATTCGCATGATCACAAAGCTGTCTCAGGTAAATGGAAGAGACATATTGTACAAAACCTGCTCCTTTAAACAGATTTATCATAAGTTTTAAATTTTCAGAACGTTTCTGAAGCTTTACCAGTTCTCTAAGAAGTTCTTCCTTTTTTGCAAACTCTTTTTCAAGACGGTCTATTTCTGCAGTTTTTGTTACCACAGAATCGTTGATCTGCTTTTGCTCGCTTTGCGCCTCATTGAACAGCTGTTCAGCCAATGAAAACTGTTCGTTGTCGAATGAAAGTCCTTTCAGTTTTAATTCCAGTTCGCCGATGAATTTTTTCAGTGATCCAAATTCAATTTTGAAATGCTGAATTTTAGTTCTCACGGCCTGAACATCAATTTCCTGAAGCAGAATAGTTTCCACTTCTTTAAAATCAGTGAAATTCTGATCTGCCAGAGCTTGGGTTAAAGCTGCGTTATTGCCGGAAATTTCCTTCTCCAGTTCTGTAATCTGTTTCTCAGATTGGCTGACGATCGCTTTTTGTTCTGCCAGTTTTGGAGAAAGAATTTTTTCCTGCTGCAGCGCTTTTTGATAATTTTCTTCAGTTTCTTTATTGGATTGTACCAGCTTCTGATACGCTTCTTCAATCTCGAATATTTCCTTTTGTGCATACAGATTCCAGTCGAGGATTTTAAGAGCAGAACGGCTGATATTGATCTGTTCCTGCTTTAAAACTTCTTCTATCCTGAAGGCTTCCAGCGCGCTCTTATACTTTTCCAGCGTTTTCATTTCCTTTTCCAGCGTCTCCCTTTCCTGCGCAATGGATCGTTCCGTTTCTTCAATTTTTTTTTCCAGCCTAAATGAGTCTGAACGTTTTTTTTCAAACTCCTCTTCCTGATCCGGAGAGAACGGTTTCCAGGTGAAATTCAGGATATGATTTTCAATATCTGCCTGAATCTGTGATATTATTTTTTGTTCCGAAAGTAACTGTTCCTCAAAGATTTTTTTGCGGTCAAGAATTTTGTCAATTTCAGCTTCCTGTTTTTGAAGGCCGGCCACTTCCTGCTCAATAGATGTTATTTTCTCCTGAGTTTCCTGTAATTCGGCATTGACATCATGAAATTCCACCATATGAGGATGATCTTTAGAGCCGCAAAGAGGACAGTTTTCGCCGTCATGAAGTTCACTGGCAAAACGGGAAAGTTCTTTTTGAATTTTAAGGTGATCCAGTTTCTGTGAAAGTTCCTTTTTCTTCATTTCTAAGGCTTCTTTTCTGATTCTGAAATCTTCCTTATAATTTTCAGTATAACCAGCCGGCTTTAACTCTTCTGTAATTTCTCCGATTTGTTTCTGATGTTTCTCAATTTTTTCAGCCTGTTCCTGCTGTGATTTTTTTAAATTCTTTTGCTGAATAAACCAATTCCCTACTTCAGAAAGCAGGGCAGAATCAAGCTTCTGTTCCTTTAATAGCTTCACCTGTGAAGACAGTTCATCAATCTTCTTTTGAATCTTCTCTTTATGAAGGTCTACTTCTTTTACTTTTTCAGAACCTTTATGAGTTCTTTCATTCAGAACTTTGATCTCTTCAGAAAATTTCAGGATCTGAATGATGAGGTTCATATCATTTTCCTGGATTCTGGATTGCTCCAATGCATTAAACTGGGGCTCAAGAGCAGTAAGCCGTTCTTTTATGGTATTAAAAGCCTTTTCAGTTTCCTGCCAGGTTTTAATCTGCTGTTCTCTCTCGTTCCGTTTATCTGCAATTTCTTTTGAAAGCTTATTTTTCTCAGTAATCAGCGGATTAAAGAGCCTGAAAATACGGTCGTATAATTCCGCTTGTGCTTCCAGAGTATCCATTTGGGGCTTTTCTTCAGAGAGCCTGGTGAATTTTTCTTTATTCTGCTGTAAACGATCAAAATCACTTTTTAAATTTTTCAGCTGCTGATACGCATAGGAAGCCTTTTCCAGTTTTATATTTGATTCAGATAACATTTTCTGCTCTTCTGCCAGCTGCTCTTTCTGAATTTTTATTTTCTCTTCATCAATTTCTTCAAAACCTTTTAACTGCCCTTCAAGCTGATCCAGTTCAGATCTGTTCTTTACATTAAGCGCAGAAACATTGTTCTGAAGATCGAATTTCTGAAGATTAAAGATCTCCTTCATCATATTCGTTCTTTCCGCAGCACCCAGCTCAAGAAATTCCTTAAACTGTCCCTGTGGAATAATGATGGTGCGCTTAAAATTAGAATAACTTAAGCCGATAATAATTTCTGCATTTGAGTGATCCAAAGGAACCCATTTGCCATTAATATGCTCGTAAAAGGTAACCGCATTAGGCTTTACCTCTTCGAATTTTTTTGAATTCCTCTTAAAATCACGGGCCGCACGGAAAAGCTTATTCTCATAATTCACAAAATCAAATTCTATATAGGAACTGTTTGATTTTAAATTCATCATGTTGTAAGCCCTCTTATCACGCATATTCAGGCGTTCCGTTTCTCCATACAAGGCAAACGAAATCGCTTCAAGCACCGATGATTTTCCGGAACCTACCGCACCGAAGATACCAAACAATCCGGCTGCAGTTAGATTTCGGAAATCAATAGTCTGACGCTCCTGATACGAGTAAAGACCTTCGATAGTTAATTGAACGGGGATCATGGCTTATGCATTTAAAATTTCGTTAAACAGATTCATCAGTTCTTCATTGGCTTCCTGTCCTCCGTTTTTAGATTTAAAATAATCTTTAAACAACAGCTCAATATTTTGATTCAGGTTAATTTCATGGCTTTGTTCTTCAGCAAACTCCCTGTTTTTGACTTTTGGAATAAGATGAACAATTCCGTTATGAGACTGATAGATCAATCTTCTTTCATCAGCGGTTAAGAAAGTCTCACTTTCCAGGGTAAGCTCTATAAAAGTATTTGGATTTTCTTTCAGCCACAAAACGGTATCTTCTACAGCTATAAAGGTTTTTCTGACCAGAGTTCTTCCGTTTTTTAAGCTCTTTTTTTCATAAGTAACTGCTTTTCCGGGTTCCGCATCAATGATGGAAACATATTTTGTCTGTCCGGCTTCACTGAAGCTATAGCACAAGGGAGAAGATGAATAAACCACAGGCTTTTCCTTCGTTCCGATATTCTGAAAACCATGAAGGTGTCCCAGTGCCGTATATTGTATCTGCTCAGGAATACTGTCCGAAAAAATCAAATCTGCATTCCCGATTTTAATGGGTTTTTCTCCTTCCGGTTCTTCCAGAATTTCTGCGCCTCTTTTATTCATGTACAAATGAGCGGTCAGAAGATTCACCCCGGAATCATCACAAAACTGATCAGCAAGATCCTTCCACGTTTGCGAAAGAACTTTGTTGATTTCTTCCTCTTTATTTTCACCGAAGTATTCTTTTAACCGGATTTCATTGGCGAAAGGCGTGTGAAGAATTCTTACCGGGAAATCCATACCCTCAATTTTCAGTTCTATAAAACCTTTTCTTGAGTGGGTAATATTGAAATGTTCTGTACCGAAAGAAGTGATCTCAGTGTTAGGATGACCTATTAAAATAATGCCGCATTCTCTTGCCAGCGGATCAGGAGCACTGATTAAGCTGGGAGAATCATGATTGCCGGAAATAGCAATTACCGGGCGTTTTCCATTCATGGACAGACGTTTTAACGTTTTATAAAAAAGTTCAACCGCCTCTACCCCCGGATTAAAATTATCAAAAAGATCACCGGCAATTAAAACTAAATCAACGTTTTCTTCATCAGCAATCTGAATAATTTCATTGATAACCAAAACCTGTTCTTCCAGTCTTGAAAAACGGTCGAGGCGTTTACCCAAATGCCAGTCGGCAGTGTGGAGGATTTTCATAATTTAAATTTGATAAAAAAGAGTGTGCAGAATAATCTTCAGCTTGCTTCCTAGTAATTATTTTGCAGATATTTAAATGTAAATATAAAGAATACCTGATTTTAAAAAATAAGGCTTCCCTTAATTCAGGCAAAATTTTCAAACAATTCTGCGTGTTGGCAACTATCATGTTGTCGTTTTAAGAATGATTTTTATAGTTGGCCATCACCTTCTTTTGCTTTGAAATCTTCCCGGATTTTTTTTAAACGTACTTTCCTTTCTGCTTCTGCATTTTGTATTTTACGTTTTTTCTGATCAATTTTCTTTTTATTTTTTTTCCTGTTTGCTTCGTTGTTTTTGCTCATATTTTCTGTAACGAATATTTTTATTGGAGAGAAATAGCTTCTTCAAAAATAAGAAACAAAAAGAGAAGAACTGGCTGGATTTTCGTATAAACTTATAATAAATTAATTTTGTAAAAAAAAGATGGAACAACAGTCCAAAGATCCTTTACATGGAAAAAGACTGGACGCTATCCTTGAGGAACTGGTAGATTACTATGAAGGCTTCGAAAGGCTTGGCGAACAGATCAATATAAAATGTTTTACAGATAACCCAAGCATCAACTCTTCCCTGAAGTTTTTAAGGAAAACACCCTGGGCAAGAACGAAAGTGGAAAGCCTGTATCTCTTTATGCTTAGACAGAAGAAAAGAGAGGAGGGCAGAAAAAAATAAAGGCTGGAAATTACTGAAGTGATTATAGAGTAATATAAAGCAAAAAGGAAGAGATATTTTTCTTTATGCCTTTCATAGCTTCCTTCTTCCGTCTCCCGGCATCCAGCCTCATTGAATCATTTCAAAAACAGTATATTTGTACCATTAATCGTGAAACAAACTCACGAAAAAAATAGAAAATATGACAATTGAAAACAATCATGTTGTAGCTGTAAAGTATATACTTCACACTATAGAACCAGATGGAAGTAAGATTCTTGTAGAAGAAACAACAACAGAAAATCCGCTTACATTTTTGTATGGTGTGGGAATGATGATTCCAAAGTTTGAAGAAAATATTCTAGGTTTAAAAGCTGGAGATAAGGCCGCTTTTATCATTCAACCTGAAGAAGCTTACGGTGAAAGACAGCCGGATGCTATTGCACAATTACCAGTGGAGATGTTTAAAGAATCAGGACTTCCGCCTGTAGGAGCTATTTTACCTTTATCAGACAATCAGGGGAATAACTTCCAGGCATTTGTAGTAGAAATTACTCCTGAAGTTGTAGTAGCAGATCTTAACCATCCCATGGCAGGGAAAGTTTTAGATTTCCAGGTAGAAGTTTTAAACACTCGTCCGGCAACGGAAGAAGAGTTGGCACACGGTCACGCTCACGGAATTGACGGAAACGAAGCTCACTAAAAAAAAATATAAATGTCCGGTTTTTTCGGACATTTTTTAGATAAAAAATAAGCCACGGATAATTCTGTGGTTTATTTTTATTTATAAAGTTACAATAGTTATTCAATGCTTGGCATTCCCATCTTCCGGAGGGGTGGCGAAAATTCAAAGTATTTTTGACGGGGTGGCTTTAGTCTAAAAATTCCCCTGAAACATAATACCAGCGCTCATGCATTTTCTGGAAAACAGAAAACTCATGATGAATTTGCTGCTGACCATCCTGATCTGTATAATAAGCTTTAAACTCTACGTGATTTGAAGCAGGTGTCCGGATGATTTCCAGTTTTGTCCATTGATTGATTTCTCCCCATTCCTGCAGATCTTTCTTGTTATGGTATTTTCTTTTTCCCGGAAGGGTAGTTTCCATCAGATAGTCACCATTCGGAATGGCAAAAGCAGAGAACCTTGAGCGCATCAGAGCTTCAGCCGTGGGAGCATGTTTTTCTCCGGTATGATAAGGTTTACAGCATTCTTCGTAGGGTTTTCCTGAACAGCATGGACAGTCCATATATTGTATTTTAAATGTTAAATGCAAAAATAATGAATATCAATAGAAGCGGCTTCTGCATATTTAAGTTTTATAATTGATGATGTAATAAATGCTGAAATTAATATGCCTGATGATTGAATATTCAATAGGAACGGCTTTAGCCCGTTCAAAATAAACAAAAAAATCCATCGGCTTCAGCCGAAACATAAAAAAAAGAAGCATTCTGATTAAAGAATGCTTCCCATTGATTTTATTTAATAAAACCTCTGTTTCTTAATAAAGGTTTGATATCCGGATCATGTCCTGTAAAGTCTCTGAATGCCTGGTTAAGGTCTACAGAATTTCCTACGGAAAGAATGTATTTTCTGAAACGGTCTCCATTTTCTCTGGTTAACCCTCCATTCTTACTGATCCACTCCCATGCATCATTATCCAACGTTTCAGACCATAGATAAGCATAATATCCGGCTGAGTATCCACCTCCCCAGATGTGGGCAAAATAAGGCGTATGATATCTTGGTGGAACCGTTGCCAGGTTAAATCCATGGCTGGCTAAAGATTGCTTTTCAAAATCCAGAACAGGAATAAACTGGCTGTCATTGCTTACTGTATGCCAATCCATATCAAGCTCGGCAGCAGAAACCAACTCTGTAGTCATGTAACCTTGGTTGAAAGTAGATGCTTTTTTAATTTTATCTACCAAAGCCTGCGGAATAGGCTGTTTTGTTTCATAGTGAACTGCATAATTTTTCAGTACCACAGGATCTAAAGCCCAGTGCTCATTGATCTGAGACGGGAATTCTACGAAGTCTCTTGGTACATTCGTTCCTGAAAGAGAAGGATATTTCTGGCTGGCAAACATTCCGTGAATAGAGTGGCCAAATTCATGGAAAATTGTTGAAACATCATCATAGCTGATCAATGAAGGTTTCCCCGGAGCAGGTTTCTGATAATTGTAGCAGTTAACGATTACAGGTTTGGTCCCTAATAGATAAGACTGCTCAACAAAATTACTCATCCATGCTCCGCCGTTTTTAGAATCTCTGGTATAGAAATCCAGATAATAGATGGCAATGGATTTTCCATCATGATCAAAAACCTCGTAGGTTACTACGTCAGGATGGTAAACCGGAAGATCTGTCCTCTTTTTGAAAGTCAGGCCGTAAAATTTTTCAGCGGCAAAGAAAACACCTTTTTCCAGAACCGTTGTGATTTCAAAATAAGGCTTGATCTGGCTCTCGTCAAGATCAAACTTAGCTTTTCTTACCTGCTCGGCATAGAAGTTCCAGTCCCAGGGCTCTACTTTGAAGCCTCCTTTTTGCTGGTCGATAAGATCCTGGATATCTTTTGCTTCACGTCTTGCTGTTTCCACTGCCGGAGTAGCAATCTGATTCATTAGTTTAGTAGCTGCTTCAGGGGTTTTGGCCATCTGATCCTGAAGTTTCCATTCAGCAAAGTTTTTCTTACCTAAAATCTGAGCTTTCTTCAATCTCAGTTTCGCCAATTGCTCGATTGTTGATCTTGTATCATTGGCATCTCCTTTTTCAGCCCTTGTCCATGAAGCTTTGAACAGCTTTTCTCTGGTAGCTCTGTTTTTTAAGTTTTGAAGAAGGGGCTGCTGGGTAGTGTTTTGTAAAGCCAGCAGATATTTTCCTGGTTGTCCTGCTGTTTTCGCATCTGATGCAGCGGCTGCAATTTCGTCAGCGGAAAGTCCGTCCAGCTCTTGAGCATCAGAGAAAAATACTCCTCCCTGTTTTCTTGCCTCCAATAATTTATTGGAATATTGAGTAGAAAGAGAAGCCAGTTCCTGGTTGATCTGTTTTAGCTTTTCTTTATCCGCTGCAGAAAGGTTTGCTCCTGCAATTTCAAAATTCTGCTTATAAAATTGTACAAGTCTTTTACTTTCAGAATCAAGGCCGTCTTCTTTGATGGACTGTATTCTTTTATACAGATTTTCATTCAGATACAATTTATCAGAATGTGCCGCAAAAACAGGAGCGTATTCTTCATCCAGAGCCTGTAAAGTAGGGTTGGTATTGGCACCTGTAAGATTTGAGAATACAATTTGTGCTCTTCTCAATACTTCACCGCTTTTTTCCAGTGCAACAATTGTATTTTCAAAAGTAGGAGCAGCCGGATTGTTGGCAATTTTTATAATTTCAGCTTCGTGCTGTTTTAACCCATAGTCAAAAGCAGGTTTGAAGTGCTCATTTTTGATTTTATCAAACTCGGGAGCTTCATACTGAAGCTTGCTTTTCTTCATAAAAGGATTTGAAGATAGTGATGGATCAGGGGCGGGAAGCTCCTGTTGAATATCAGTCTGTTTCATTGTAGTACAGGATTGATTGAACGCCAAGGCAGAAATTAATAATACCGATGAAATATTCTTCATAAATATAGTTGTTATTAAAGCATAAAGATATTAAAAACTTGCATCATAGGATCTATTTTAGCGGACGTATTTCTTTAAACCATCTTGTGAGTTTTTTTAATGAATACGTTGAGTACTGCATATCCGGAAAAGTCTTTCTGAAAAATCTGTATAGCAGACAATTGCAGTATTTTCAAATGTAAATGTAATATTTTTTATAAATTAGTTGTTATTTAATTAAACAAAATAATTAACAAAAGAAATAAGCATGAAAACAAGGACTTTATTTATTTTTTCAGCCTTAGTAGCATTAGGCTCATGTAATGATAAACATGAGAACAGAAACAGAGATACAAGTGATTGGGTAGAAAAAGTAGTAAGCAAAGAAACCGGCCCGATGCAGCATAAAGAATTCAACGGCGAGTTTGATGAAATTCAGGTTTCACAGGCAATTGAGGCAGAAATCATAAAATCTGAAACAGAAAGAGTGGAAATCTCAGCTCCTCAAAGTATCATCAATGAAATTCTTGTAGAAAATGATGGTGGAAAACTGCATATTCATTATAAGCCGGGGATCAGGGTGATGAATATCTCCAAAGTGACAGCGAAGATTTATGCGAAAGATTTTAAGAAACTTCTGGCTGATTCAGCAGCAAGAATCATCATCAAAGATAAATTTACCCAGGAAAAAACAGATATCGAAGCATCAAGTGCAGGAAGTATTTCCGGAGATCTTGAAGCTAATGATATGGATATCAATATAAGCAGCAGCAGCAGCTTCGATGGTAAAATATGGGCCGTAAACCTTGATATTGAATCTTCATCGGGATCAACTCTTGATCTTTCAGGAAAAGCCAAGAAGGTAGATGTAAGTGCTTCTTCAGGAAGCAGTGTTTCAGCGAAAGGAGTTATCGCTGATAATGTAGAAGCAGATGCTTCCAGTGGAGCAAGTATTCATATAAGCGCTGTTTCCAGTGTGAATGCAGGTGCTTCATCCGGCGGAAGCGTGGATATCTCGAAAAAAGGAGAGCTTAAGAGCGTAATAAAAGATGAAAGCAGCGGTGGAAGCGTAAACATCCAATAAACTAATCCTGGGATTCATCCTCATCTTCTTCATCAGCGGATGAGGAGCCTTCCCAGTTTTTATTATCAAAATTAAGATTATCGTAAGCTAATAATTCCTCCTCACGCTGGAGGATTTCTTTTGTAGTAAACAATGCAATATCATCATCATTTTCCTTCATTTTGGCCAGCTTTCTGATGGATGCCTTGTCAATAGCCATAAATCTTTGCCCGAGACGCCTTGCCGCATATTTTCTCATTCCCGTTTCATGAAGCACATCCACGGCCATATCAACCGCTGTTCCTAATGTTTCACGGTAAATATGATTAATGCCGGTGTTAAGATAATCATAGGCATCAATCCTGTTTTTAGCTCTTACAAAAATTTTCACATCAGGATAGTGCTCACGCACAAGTTCTGCAATAAACTTATTATCATCCGGATCATCCAGGCATAAAACCAGAATTTCAGCATCTTCAATTCCCGCAGCTCTTAAAATGGGGATTCTGGTAGCATCACCATAATATACTTTAAAGCCGTAGCTTCTGAGCAGTTTTACCCGATCAGAGTCCCGGTCCAGGACCGTAGCGGGAATTTTATTGGCTTTTAAAAGACGTCCCACTGTACTTCCGAAGTGTCCAAAACCTACAATAATGATTTTTTTTTGGATGACATCACTTCCCAGGATATTAAAATCATGCTCCTCTTCAGGAATTTCTTTAATGAATTTCGGAGTAATAAATCTATCGTTGATAATAAGAAGAACAGGAGTGATACACATTGTAATTGCTGTAACAGCCATCATTTGGGCATTCATTTCGGGGCCTAACAAATATAGATCGGATGCATAATTAAGCAGGACAAATGCAAACTCTCCCACCTGAGAAAGCGCAAATGCATAAAAAAGACTCTGAGAAGTATCTATCCTGAAAAATTTCCCGATGGCGTATAAAACCGAAAACTTTACGGCCAGCACAGCAAAAACAGTACTGAAGAGAAATAACGGATCTTTCTGAATAACGTTAAAGTTGATGGTTGATCCTACACTGACAAAAAAGACAGCTAATAAAAGTCCTTTGAACGGATTGATCTGTGCTTCCAGCTCGTGACGGAATTCACTGTTGGCAAGCATTACGCCCGCAAGGAAAGCCCCCAATGCAGGGGAAAGGCCGATAACCACCATCAGCTCTGAAACCCCAATAACGAGGAATAGAGAAGAGGCAGTTAAAAGTTCTGTCATTCCCGACTTTGAAACATAGCGCAGGAAGGGTACAAAAATATATCTGCCCAGTAAAATAAGCAATGCCACTCCGAAGATTACAGTTCCGGCCTGAAGCCATTCCGGCAGCTTTTGGATCAGAATCTGAATCTCATTATCATGAGCCTTGGCTTTATAATTGGCTACAATAGGAAGGATGGCCAAAATAGGAATCACCGAGATGTCCTGGAACAAAAGGGTAGAAAATGAGGCCTCTCCGGCTGTAGTTTTGAGATTGTTATTTTCCTGCAGGGTCTGCAGAACAATTGCTGTGGAGGATAGGGCGAAACACATGGCAATAGTAATGGCTTTGTCCAGCCTCCAGCCCACACTTATAAACACAAGGAAAAGTAAAAGAATAGTCAGTGCCATCTGAGAAAGTCCCAGACCCATTATTTTTTTCCGCATTTCCCAGAACTTCCGGGGTTCCAGTTCCAGCCCTACCAGGAATAACAGCATGATGACTCCAAATTCACTAGCATGCATGATGTCATCTACATTTTTTCCTGTAAGCCTGAGTACATACGGACCTATAATGATGCCACCCAAAATATAACCGATCACAGAGCTCAATCCTAATTTCCTGGCCAATGGAACCATAATAATGGCTACACCCAGAAAAATTAATGTATTCATCGCTAAGCTGGATTCCATAAGCTATTGATTGAGGAGTTCTGTAAATTCTTTTTTATGTAAAATGATTTCTTTTTTAGACAATTTATTGGCTTCGTACACGATTTTGATGTGCCTGATATCTGCTTTGAAAACCCTTAAGGAAACAATCAGTCCGCTGATCAGTTCTTCTATGGTATATTGATAGGTCCCTGTTTTGCTGAAAGACCGTTCTTTTCCACCGGTGGTTATCAGAATATAGACCTCTTTTCCTTCCAGTGGATTGTGTTCACCTTCTTTGAGCCAGTCTCTGTCAAAAACTTCATCAATCCATAATCTGAGAAGTGGAGGCATTCCGAACCATATCAGAGGAAACTGGAAAATAAACCGGTTATAATTTTTAAGACGTTTTCTTTCTCTGAAAGCGGCTATATGAAAGTCAGGATATTCTTCATAAAGATCTCTTAAGGTATAATGCTGGTGGCGAACGTAGAAATTGATAAGCTCTACATTCGAATTGGAGTGCTCCAGGTAAGGGTGTGCAAATATTACCAGCGTCTTCTTCATTATCCTGTTTTCAGTAAATATAATAAAAAATATTGACTAAAAGGGAGTTTTTTAACGCTTTTATTATTTTTTTAATATGTAAAATTGAATTTATTGTTAATATTAAGTGAATAACATTGGTTTTTTTTATCATTTAAATAAAAAAACAAAACATTCAATATTGAAGATAATATTAATGAAAAAATGATAAGAGCTCAATACTAAATTTGTTTTTAGAAATGAGTTGAAAAAATGAGTATAGAGAAGATTAAAGAATATTAACAGATTAAAAAGTAGTCTTAAGATTTCTATTTTTACCATAGATTTTTAATCCCTAGAACTACCATCCTCCGGAAGCACCACCACCGCCGAAGCTTCCGCCGCCGCCGAAGCCCCCGAATCCGCCACCGCCGCCGGAACTTCCACCACCAAAGCCGCCGCCGCCGAAGCTGCCGGGGAATGGGAAGAAACCGCCAGGATAATTTCTGCGTCCTCTTCGGGTAATGATCACATCATCGTCGTCGTCATTATTTCCGCCACGTCCGCCACCTCTGTTACCAAAAAGGATCGCAATAATGATGAAAATAATAAAAGCTATGATAAGAACTTTAAAAGCACTCCCGTTACCGGAAGGAGCCGTTGTTGCCACAGGTTTGAATTTCCCCTGAACAGCTTCCATAATAGCTGAGGTTCCTCCATTGATCCCCTCATACCAAAGTCCTTTCTTAAAATTAGGGGTGACGATATAATCCAGGATCTGTCCTGCTACTGAAGCGGTAAGGTATTGTTCTACAGCACGTCCCTGCTGGATAGACATTGTTCTGTCTTCTGTTGCAACAAGAAAAACCACTCCATTATCCACTCCTTTTTTCCCGATTTTCCATTTCTCACCAAACATGGTTGCCAGAAAATTTACATCTTCTCCTTTGGTGGAGCGGATGATCACTACTTCAATCTCCGTTGAGGTAGAATCTGCAAACTTGATCAGCTTATTATTAAGCGCATCTTTTTCCTGCTGGGAAAGCAATCCGGCTTCATCAAAAACAGGATACAGCACTGCAGGTTTTTCGGGAATAGTATATTGTGCTGATACAAAAGTGTAAAAGCAGAGCAATAAAAATGAAAATACTATTTTAAGAGAACGTAATTTCATTTGGGAGTTGGTTTGGATTTTCTCCTTCTACAGGAAAATGTTTTTTGAGTTCAAGTCCTGTTTCCAGGATAGCACTTTTCAGTGCCTGATAATAATTTCCTTTGGCAAATTCAGCAGTGATATAATCGTGAAGATGATCCCAGTACGACTGTTTTACTTTTTCATGGATTCCGATATCTCCGATAATGGTAAGATATTTCTGCTCGAAATTGACATGGAAAAGCACCGCATTTCTGGCAGCGGTTTTGTCCATACCGAGTTTTTTGAAAACTTCAAATGCAGTTTTGGCATCGCGGTTTTCTGTATTGGAATCAATATGTACCCTGATCTCTCCCGTAGAATGATCTTCCGCAGACTGAATCGCTTCCACAAGGGAAGCGATTTGTTGATTTGTTAGGAAATTACCCATTATTATTTGAATACTTCAGGGGCTTTCTGAGCTCCTGCATCAGCTTTGAAATAAGGTTTTTCTTTAAAATTGGTAAAATTCGCCAGAATATTATTCGGGAAAGTTTTGATGGAAGTATTGTAATCCTTTGCAGCATCATTATAATAAACAGTTTCAGTTCTGATACTGTTTTCTATAGCAGTGTATTCTCTCTGGAAGTTGATATACTGCTGGTCTGCTTTTAAGTTGGGATAAGATTCCACCACGGCCATCAATCTGCTCAACGCTCCGGATAATTCTCCCTGTGCCGCCTGGAATTTGGCCAAATCTGCTTCAGTCATATTCGTAGGATCAATATTGATAGAAGTTGCTTTGGAACGTGCTTCCACAACCTGGGTCAACGTTTCCTGTTCAAATTTTGAATACGATTTTACGGTTCTTTCCAGATTCGGAATAAGATTGGCTCTTTTCTGATATACAGTCTCTACATTGGACCATTTTGCGTTTACAGTCTGTTCTTTGTTGACAAAACTGTTATATCCGCTTTTTCCCCAGAAGAACAGTACGGCAACAATAATAAGAAGGGCAATACCAATGGTTCCTGCACCCAGACATCCTTTATTTTTCATAGTTTATTTTTTTAAATTTTTTGTGCTAACCAAATATACAAATTATGTGCTAATTTTGTAAAAAATTATTTGAATGACAACAATAGTGGTGGCAATGGGAGAGAAAAATGAAATTGGTTTTGAAAATCAGTTGCTTTGGCATCTTCCAAAAGATTTGAAACATTTTAAAGATATTACTTCAGGACATCCGATTATTATGGGAAGAAAAACATACGAAAGTATCGGAAAGCCTCTTCCAAACCGTACCAACATTGTTGTTTCAAGAAAGAAAGACTGGTTTGAAGAAGGAATTCTTATTGTAGGAAGCATCAAGGAAGCATTGAAATTTGCAAAAAAAATTGATGAAGAAGTTTTCGTTATCGGTGGCGGAAACATCTATGAGCAGACTATGGATCTAGTAGACAAACTGGAGGTTACTTTGGTGAAAGCAGATCTTGAAGCGGATACATTCTTCCCGAAAATAGATCCTAACACCTGGAAAATGACAAACGAAATCTGCCATGAAAAAGATGAAAAAAACGGCTATGATTTCTGTTTCCAGACGTTTGAAAGAATAAAGAGCGAATAGTTACAGGAATTCTAACCTCTAACTTCTAGCTTCTAATCTCTAATTTATTTATCTTTGCACTTCTAAAATTTAATAATGAATAAATACATAAAAATTGCAATAGCAGCACTTCTTATCCTGGCAGGACTTTGTATGATGATTTTCACAAGAAATCTGGGCTGGGGTATTGTTATCTTCCTTTTGGCTGCATTTCCGATCTTACTATTTTTTAAGAATGAATATATCTTGCTGGCATTCTGGCAATTGAGAAAACAGAATATGGAGAAAGCCGGAGAATGGTTATCAAAAATTACAGATTATAAAGGCCAGCTTCATAAGACTCAATACGGATATTACCACTATTTATCAGGATTGACTCAAGCTCAGGACCATCCTGCAAAAGTAGAACCTTTCATGAAGAAAGCGCTGGAATATGGTTTGAATATGAAGCATGACAGAGCAATGGCTACTTTAAATCTTGCAGCAGCAGCTATTTCTAAAGGAAGAAAGCAGGAAGGCCAGAAGCTGCTTGAAGAAGCAAAAAGATTAGACAGTGCAGGAATGATGACTGATCAGATCAAAATGATGAAAGAACAGCTGAAGATGCCGACCATGCAGAAGCATATGCACAATCCTAATATGAGAAACAGAGGGAAATTCTTCTAATCAACCTGAACATACAATATATAAAGCCCTGAATTTTCAGGACTTTTTGTTTTTTATGATGGGAGGAGGTGGAGGTGCTTCCTGTTTAAAAAAAGTATCTTTTGGGTAAATGTTTTCCTTTACGGCAAACAAGCTATCATGCTTTATAAATTTATCTCGGAGCCCATCATCATAAAATTTACAACTCTGTTTTTTATACATTACAGTGACCAACGGGAAATCTCCTTTCTCATGCGGTTTATCTTCTTTATTCAGGAATTTAAGATAACTTTCAAAAGATAGAGGATCGCTTGCTTTTACTTTGTAGATTCTTTAGGTAATGTTTGTGTTCTTTTACTATGAGATGATACTTCAGAGTACTTCTCAAGAAACAGAGTGTCATTCTGTTTGGTAAAAGTATATGTCTCAGATGCGAAGAACATGCAGGCTGAAAGATCAGTTATTATTTTGACAGTATCTCCGTTTTCCATCTTGTCTGAAAAATGATAAATGTCTTTATGCAGATCAAATTTACTCTCATGTTTGCAGGAGAATAAAGAAAGTAAAAGAATGATAAAAAATGGTTTTTTCACGAATTTACATTTCCGAATTGTTATGGTCATAGCCATAAAATTTAGGCATCTGCCAATGGTATTTTACAGCAAGTGTTCGTATAGCGACAATAAGGAGGATAGTGAGAATCTGTACAAATGTGTAGGAAAGGAGAGAGTATTTGGTCATCAATAAGAATACTGCTCCTCCAACGATACATGCTGTGGCATAAATTTCCTTTCTGAAAATCAAAGGAATTCTGTTGAGCAATATATCCCGGATAATCCCTCCGAAACAGCCCGTAATTGTTCCCAATGCGATACAGATCATAGGATGGATTCCTGCATTCAATCCTTTCTGAACTCCGATAATGGTAAATAGGCCAAGCCCGAAGCTGTCGAAAATAAATAAAGTTACTTTAAAATTTTTCTCAAGAGATTTGAATATCATTGAAAAAATGCTGGTAACCAGAATCAGGGTACACATCAGGATATCATGCATCCAGAATACAGGAATATCAAGTAACAGGTCTCTTACAGTTCCTCCTCCTACAGAAGTTACAAATGCAATAATAAGTACCCCGAAAGGATCAAGCCGTTTCTGCATTGCTGCAAAACTTCCCGACATGGAAAAGGCAATGGTCCCAAGGACTTCTATGGCAAAATTAAACTGTTCGTGCATATATAATTATAAATGATTGTTGATAAATGATAATTGATGAATGATTTCTGCTTAAGCAAATTCTTGGCCATTATATCAATTATCATTTATCGCTCATCAATTATATTTTTTTATCGCTCCACTCTCACGGATTCCGGAACCAATAGTTCATATTCACCCCCATGGTTAATAATCTCTCTTACAATACTGCTGCTAATGAAAGATTTTCCGGATGAGGTTAATAAAAAAACGGTTTCCAGTTTCTTATGAGCCAAAGTCCGGTTTGTATGGGCGATTGCTTTTTCAAACTCGAAATCGGCGGGGTTCCTAAGTCCTCTGATGATGTACTGTGCATTTTTTTCGAAGCAGTAGTCAACGGTAAGTCCTTCAAAATAATCTACTTCTACATTGGGAAATTCTGCTACTGAATTTTGTATGAATTCCATTCTTTTTTCAAGAGGGAACATGTATTTTTTCTGGGAGTTCTGGCCGATAGCAATGATGAGTTTATCAAATAGCGGAGCCGCTCTTTCTATGATGTCGTAATGTCCTAGTGTAATCGGGTCAAAAGACCCTGGGAAAACAGCAATTTTCATGTTGTACGGGTTATGATTTTGAATTGTAAATTACCCGTTAAAAGTTATAGATTTATTTTATATCTAACTTCTAACTTCTCTATTATTTATTCAGTGCTTTTTCAACTTCATTTCCACAAAGATCCATAATGGAAATTCCATAATGTTTTGCCTGTTGAGGAAGGATACTTGCTGGCGAGAATCCAGGGTTGGTATTCATTTCCAGCATGTAAGGAATTCCGTCCATCAAAATAAACTCACTTCGTGAAAAGCCACTCATTCCTAATGAATTGTATGCTCTTTTGGCAATTTCTTCCACTCTTTTTGTAGTTTCCGCATCAATTCTTGCGGGTGTAATTTCTTCGGATGCGCCTTCATATTTGGCCTCGTAATCGAAAAACTCATTGGTGGGAACAATTTCAGTGATTCCTAAAACAATGGTCTCTCCTTTAAAATCAATAACACCTACAGAAACTTCCATTCCGTCTAAGAAACTTTCTATCAGGATTTCATCATCTTCTTTGAATGCGATTTCAGCAGCAGCAATCAGTTCAGATTTTTCTTTCACTTTTGAAATTCCCAAAGAAGATCCCGACTGGTTGGGTTTTACGAACAGTGGAAGCTTGAGTTCTGATACAATGGCATCCACATTGATGGTTTCCCCTTTTCTCAGATAAATACTTTTCGCAGAAGGAATTCCGTATTTTGAAAGTACAGCCAGTGTATCTTTTTTATTGAATGTAAGAGCGCTCTGATAAAAACCACAGCCTGTATATTTTTGACCTATTGCATCCCAGTATGCCTGAAGAATTCCATTTTCTCCCGGAGTTCCGTGAATAATATTGAAACAGACATCAAACTGTAAGGTTTCTCCATTATCTAACGTCACAGAAAAATCACCTCTGTTGATCTCATATTTTTTATCATTTTCTCCTAAAAAATACCATTCATCTTTAAGGATTACCACTTTATATACTTCATAGAGATTTCTGTCCAGAGAATCATAGATCAATTGTCCGCTTTTTAAAGAAACAACATATTCATCAGAATAGCCTCCCATTACTACGGCAACACTTTTTTTGTTCATAACCATATAGTATCAATTAAGGCAAATTTAATCATTTTATGCAATGAAATATGGCAAACCGGCAAATTTTAAAATCAAAAATGAATTGTGTTAAATAAAAAGTCCATTCTAAAATTATTAGCTATATTTGCGGTTATAATTAAAGTATTTTTAAGTATGCTTAAATCACTTTTCAATTGGAAAGTTTTACTGAATTTAGTAGTAGCCATCGGTGTTTTCGTTGGGTTAGTATGGCTCACATTTCGCTGGCTGGAATATCATACTAATCACGGTCAGGAAATTCCTGTTCCCAATATTGTAAATAAATCGGTACATGATGCCGTTAAAATATTAGACGATACAGGATTGGAATATGAAGTGGACAGTGCCAATTATGATCCTAAATACAGGCCATTCCAGGTGTTGCAGGTGTATCCTGCACCCGGTTCCCGTGTAAAAGACGGAAGAACTGTAACGCTTAAAGTAAATCCGAGAACATGGGCTCCGATTGCGGTTCCTAATGTTATTAATAAGTATTCCGGTCTGGCTTTCCAGAGATTGGACCAGGTAGGTCTTAAAATCGGGGATACAATTTATGAACCTAGTATTCAGAAAGATGCCCTTTTAAGAATATTATATAAAGGAAATGCTGTAAACCCGGGAACCCGTTTACCAAGGTTCTCTACAATTGACGTAGTGGTAGGTTCCGGCCCGATGAGAAATATTTCTATTCCTAATGTAGTAGGCCTTACCGTAAAAGAGGCGAGAGCAGTTATTACCAAGAGTATGTTTGAAGTAGGATTGGTAGAATATGAAGACGGCGGTAAGGATGAGTCTGATATTATTTATTATCAGGATCCTGCTTCGGGAGATGTTCGTGATCAGGGAATGCAGATTGACCTTTGGGCAAGTAAGAAAACTCCGGCAGAGCTGAGAGCTAAAGTAGAACAGCTGAATTCTATCTATCGCATGAAAGTGGATACTTCACTTCCTCCGGTACGATATGAAGAAGTACACAGTGAGCCAAGTTATGAGGCTCCGATAGTACCGGCTCCTGCCCCTAAAAGGGAAACTCCGAAACCTGAAGTTCCGAAAACTGAGACCCCAAAAACCCAGACTGCAACTTCTAAACCTGCAGGTCAGGGTGCAGAGAAGCCTAAAACTTCTACTACAACGCCTGCTGCAGGAAGTACAGCCAAACCGGCTGCAACAACTACACAACAGCCTGCTCAAAAGCCAAAAGCTAAGAAGGTTGTCGTAGAATAAGATCAGATTAATATCAAAAATACAGGCTTCAACTGCAAAATGTTGAGGCCTTTTGTGTAAAAAATATAAAACAATGTCAGAAGATAACGAAGATTTTTTAGATGAAGAATTATTAGATTCCAACAGTATTGAAAATATTGATATTGATGAGGAAAATAAAGGATTATATGAACATCTTAATATCACTGTGGACAGCAAACAGGAGCCGTTAAGAATTGATAAGTTCCTTTTAATCTACAGGCAGAATTCTTCAAGAAATAAAATTTCACAAACCTGCAGAGCCGGAAACGTGATTGTGAACGGAGCTCCGGTAAAGCAGAACTACCGGGTAAAGCCGGGAGATCAGATCTCCGTACTGCTTACCCATCCTCCGAGGGAGAATGTCATTATTCCCCAGGATATCCCTGTGAATATCATTTATGAAGATGATGACCTTGTTGTTGTTGATAAGGAACCCGGAATGGTGGTACATCCTGGATTCGGAAACTGGGATGGAACACTGGTGAATGCATTGGCATATCATTTTGAAAAGAACGGCGAGAAATCTGATCTTGACAGGGTAGGGCTTGTTCACAGGATTGATAAGGATACATCAGGACTGCTGGTGATTGCCAAGAATGAATATGCATTGAGCTTTCTTGCCAAACAGTTCTTTAACCGAACTACCAAAAGACTGTACTGGGCTTTTGTCTGGGGAAATATTAAGGATGAAGAAGGTACAATAAAAGGCCATATCGGGAGGCATCCTAAAAACAGAATGCAGATGTCTGTATATGAAGATGGCAGCCAGGGGAAGCATGCTGTGACCCATTATAAGGTTCTGGAAAGATTCAAATATATGACCTGGGTGGAATGTAAGCTTGAGACAGGAAGAACACATCAGATCAGAGCACACTTCAGACATATAGGACATACTTTATTTAATGATGAAAGATATGAAGGACATACTCCTTTAAGAGGGGTGAATCTTCCGAAATACAAACAATTTATTAAAAATGTGTTTGAAATTTTGCCAAGACATGCACTTCATGCACATACCCTCGGATTTATACACCCGACGACAAAGAAGGAATTATATTTTGAGAGCCCAATGCCCAAAGATATGGCGGATGCTGTAAAAAAATGGAGAAATTATTTAGAAAACTAAAAATATATTGAGAATTTTTTTATATTTGTTGAATTGAAATCAAGATTTGTTATGAGAAAACTATATGCTATCGTATGTTTAGCTCTTTTGTCAAATGCATACAAAGCACAAGAATCACTACCATACTATCAGCAATATCTTTTGGATGGTGAGTTCCTGTTCAACCCAGCTCAATACGGAAAAACAGATTACGTACAGCTCAACGCCAATTATCAACAACAATTTTCAAAATTCAGTAATTCTCCTAATGTTCAGTCAATCGGGATTAATGCGAATATCTTTGATAGAGTAGGTGCTGGTATTTCCGTGTTCAGAGACAGTAACGGACCTATCTCTGCTGGCGGTATCACGGCTGGTGCTTCATATTTTATTCCGCTAAGTAGTGAAGGAGACAGAAAAGACCAGTTCTCTTTCGGTACAAGTGTTAACTTCTATAACATGAATTTTGATTATTCAAAAATCAATACTGAAGAAGGAGGTGACCCGTTATTAAGAGGTGAAGAAAGTAACATTTTCATGGTGTATGCCAACTTCGGTTTGGCTGCAACCTACAGAGGTTTATTCGGAGGGGTTTCCGTCAATGATATCGCATTAAGTAATGATGCTTCTATCGTAAACAACTATGAGCCTTCTCCAATTAAATTCTTCTTAAACTTAGGATATAACTGGAACATTGCTGATAATATTACAATTGCACCGTCAGCATTGATCAACCTTAATACAAACTCAACAAGAATGATCGACTGGAACCTTATGGCGACATTCTCTAATGATATCAACGCATTCTCTTTCGGGGTAAGCTACAGAACGGTTCAGAACAGATTTGACAATCAGAACCTGAGTATCTCTCCAATTGTAAAAGTAAGATTCAACAAATTCATGATCGGAGCTACTTATAACCTGGGATTGTCTGATATCCAGAGCTATGGTGGAAACAGCTTCATGATCGGGCTGGGATATAACTTCGACAACTTTATTAATGTTAGAGGATTTAGATACTAATCAATTTAATTTAAATAAATTTGAGCTCTGAAAAATTTCAGAGCTTTTTTTATGATATATATTCACATTCCGTTCTGTAAACAAAAATGCAGTTACTGTAATTTCCATTTTTCAACATCCCTGAATTTCAAGGATGAAATGCTTCGTGCGATGAAAACAGAAATACTGCTTAGAAAAGATGAATTGCAGAACAGAAACCTGAAATCTTTGTATTTTGGAGGAGGAACTCCGTCCATTCTTTCTGTAGATGAGATCAGTTCTTTAATAGACGAAGTCTTGAGGTATTTCAGCTTTGAAAAAGATATTGAAATTACACTGGAAGCCAATCCGGATGATCTGGATAAAAATTTTTTAAAACAGCTGTCGGGAACACCGGTAAACAGGCTGTCTATTGGTACTCAAAGCTTTTTTGAGGAAGATTTAAAACTGATGAACCGGGCTCACAGTGCTTCTGAGGCAGAAAGCTCCATCAAAAGGGCTCAGGATTTCGGTTTTGAAAACCTGAGTATTGATCTGATCTACGGTTCACCGACTTCCAGTCTGGAGATATGGAAAGAAAATTTACATAAAACAATAGCGCTTGAAGTTCCTCATATTTCATCATATGCATTAACGGTAGAACCCAAAACAGCTTTGGAAAGCTGGATTTCAAAAGGAAAAGTAAAAAGCCCCAAAGAAGAAGAGCAGAACAGGGAGTTCTACTATTTGTCAGACTTTTTAAAAGACAACGGTTTTGAACATTATGAAGTCTCCAATTTTGCAAAACCCGGCTTCTATTCACGCCATAATTCCGCCTATTGGAAATACAATGAATATCTTGGAATAGGGCCTTCGGCGCATTCTTATAACGGATTTGATGTCAGAAGCTGGAACGTAGCCAACAATCAGCAATACATCAAAAAGCTTAATGCTCAATTATTAGCCAAAGAGGAAGAAATTCTTTCCAAGGAAGATCAGTTTAATGAAATGATTATGATTGGCTTGCGTACCATTTGGGGAGTAGATATTGAAAGTCTAAAAAATAAATTCTCAGATAGAGAACTGGAGCACTTTCAAGCAGCACTCAAACCAAAAATAGAAGAAGGTATTTTAATGATTGAAAATAACCATTTAAAAATTCCTGAAAAACATTGGTTTATGGCAGATGGAATTGCTTCGGATTTGTTTATTGTATAATGTTTATATGTATACAGATATGCCATAAAATTCACTATTTTTGTATAAAATTTCAGTTCATTTGAAAACTAAGAAACAAGATTATTCACATCTTTCACCAAGCCAGCCTATCGGAATTTTCGACAGCGGGGTAGGAGGTCTTACCGTTGCGAAAGAAATCAAAAGACTTCTTCCCAACGAAGATCTGATCTATTTTGGGGATACCAAGCACCTTCCTTACGGAGAAAAATCCAGGGAAGCGATTATTGAATATTCTACAAAGATCACCAATTTTCTGCTGGAGCAGAACTGTAAAGCCATTGTAATTGCCTGTAATACAGCCACAGCTAATGCTTTGAACGAAGTGATGCAATCTGTTGCAGGAAAGGTTCCTGTCATAGACGTTATCAATCCTGTTGCTGAAAAAGTATCTTATGAAATCCATAATAATGTAGGGGTTATTGCTACCAAAGCAACAGTAAATTCAGGATTATATAAAAAAAGCATCCGAAAGCATAATAAATGGATCAAAGTGGATGAGCTGGCAACGCCATTGCTGGTGCCTGCCATTGAAGAAGGATTTAAAAACCATCCGATCACCCATGCTATTATTTATAATTATTTAAGTAACAGTAAATTAAAAAATATTGAGACCCTGATTTTGGGCTGTACCCATTATCCTCTTTTAATAGATGAAATCAAGCAGTATTATGGAAACAGAGTCCGTGTCATTGATTCTCCGAATATTGTAGCCAATCATCTGAAGATTATCCTGGATAAGTACAACCTTTTAAATGATAACAACCACAAACCGAATTATCATTTCTATCTTTCAGACCTTACCAAAAATTTTGAAAAAATCTCTAAGAAATTCTTCGGAAAAACAATTGATTTGGAATTGAAAGTATTATAAACCAAAAGTCTGCTATCCGGAGCAGACTTTTTTTTATTAAATTTTGTCATTAGGAAATCAAGTTTTTGTGGCACAAAGATTTATTTTCGATAAAACCTTATGCTTCATTTAGTGCCCGCAGATTTCACAAATTCCACAGATAAGATGCTTTTAGAATTAAAAGATGAGTAAAAATCTGTGTCCTCTGTGAAATCTGTGGGGAAATAATGTTTAACTCCATTTGTGTTTGTTATAAAAGAGATCGTGAAGTTTGTGTTTAAATCATGCCTCCACAATTACCTTTTCAGCATTCAGTCTTTTCTTCGGATTAAATTTAGGCTGATTGGCATCTGCTTCATCTCTTTCCCCGATGGCTACTGCAAATAAGGTCTCATATTTTTCATTATTCAGGACCGCATCATATCCTTCAGGTTCAATGCCTTCCATTGGGGTAGAATCTATTCCCATTGCTGCACAGGCAGACAACAATACTCCTAATGACAAATATACCTGATGTCCCAGCCATGATTTTATAGCCTCTTCTCCTTTAGGTTTTACCATCGTGCGGTAATAATTAACAGAACCTTCCGGAAGGTTTTCTTCAATTTGCTTTTCAAAATTTTCAATATTTTTGATCACCTGAAAAACAATGATGTGACTGCTGTCCAACACTTTTTCCTTATTAAAGTAAGATTTGTCACCCAATTGCTTTTTCAGTTCCGGATCATTTACGAAAATAAAATTCCACGGCTGGCTGTTAATTGATGATGGACTTAAATTTAAAATCTCCTGAAGTGCTGCAATTTGTTCTTCACTGATTTTTCCCTGTGGGTTATACTTTTTTACAGTATACCTGTTTTTCATTTGATCTAAAAAGTTCATAATTTTATACTATCATTTTTATAGTTACAAAAGTAATTTAAGTTCACTAACTTTGCAATAACGGTAAAAAATGATAGTATAAAAAATGTATACAATAGATAATAAATCCTATCCCTGCTGCACCAGTGTCACCATGAAATTTATAGGAGGGAAATGGAAAGCAGTAATTTTGCACCACCTTATTGGCGGAGCTAAAAGGTATAACGAATTAAGAAAATCAATTCCTACGATTACAGAAAGGACATTGAGTTTACAGCTAAAACAATTGGAAGAGGATGGAATTGTTGACAGAAAGGTTTTTACAGAAAAACCTCCTTTAGTGGTGGAATATGAATTGACAGACTTTGGAAAAACGTTATTGCCTGTTCTGGAAGCAATTACAAAATGGGGTGAAAAAGCTCCGGTCATCTCCAAAAAAATAATCAGGAATTAAAGTTCCTGATTATTTTCTTTATTCGGTTCAAAAAAACTGAAACTTACGTTTCCGTATTTTCGGGTATCTATTAAATTGGGATGATCCAGCTTCATACGGCTTTGGTGTTCCACAATAAGAGCTCCGTTTTCTTTCAGGTATTTGTTGTTTAAAACCAAAGAGATCAGCTCGTGGTACTTTTTCTCTTCCATTTCGAATGGAGCATCAGAGAAAACGATCTCAAAAGATTTTTTATTTCTGAATTTTTTAAGCCAGTCAAATACATCACCTCTCTGCACATTGATCTGAAGTGCCATGTCAAGCTCAGAAGCCGTAGTATTGATAAATGCAGTATGTTTTGGATTCATTTCCACAGAAGTAATATTCTGGCATCCTCTGGAAGCAAATTCAAGAGTAATAGAGCCAATACCGGCAAAAAGATCAAGCACGGAAATCGACTGCATGTCGTATTTGTTTTCCAGAATACTGAATAAAGCCTCTTTCGCAAAATCGGTGGTAGGTCTTACATCAAAGTTTTTAGGAGCGGCAATTTTTTTGGCTTTCCATTTGCCTGATATGATTCTGAACATATTTTTGTTAGGGTTTAGGTTGTAGATTATAGGTGGCAGGTGACTGTGTCTGGGAACTAACTCCTAATCCCTGCAGCCTGCAACCTAGTTAAGTATAAAATTCTTGTTTGGAATATTGTCAAAAACGATTTTCAGGTTTTTAACAAATTTCTGAAGTTCGGAAATGAAGGTTTCATTTTCCGTAGTTTCTCCATAAGCGTAAAAGCTGGTTTCATTGATTCCGAAACCGATCTTGCTTAATGTAAACATGACGAAGTAAAGAAAATCTACTTCAGAATTGACATCCAGGTTGTTATAAAGAATGATTTTTTTGTTATCAATCGCAAAAAACTCACACTGATTATGATAAAGATTGATGTGAATTTCTTTGGTGGTTTTATTATTGATAGAACTTAAAAATTTTTCTCCTGAGAAATTAAAATGAACAGGAATTGCCAGCTCTTTTATTTTCTTATAATAGTTTTTCGGGAAAGTATAATAAAACTGGATATTGAATTTTTTATTGATAGAAAGCATCAGCTCTTCCTTCTCTCTGTCGGCAGGAGCGTTGAAGGCAATCAGGTCAAACCCTGCTTCATGCTCAGAAAAACCTTCCGGCATCAGGGTGAAATGATTAAATGCGGAAATCACCTGGATCTCGTCATAGCGCTGCTTAATAAGAACTTCATCCAGCTTTTGCTCAATAAGATTGGCTGGTGTCTCTTCAGTAACGAAATAAGACTTTTCTTCCAGAATGTTTTTGTTTTTAACAATCTGATAGATCAATCCGTCTTTGGTAAAAAGTAAATTAAGTACGTTCATATTTCAATTCCTGCAAATTTAGTGAAATTCTACCATTACCGCACCCGATTGATGGTGAAGTATTTCCTTATTATAAAAATCAATATTGACCTGGCTTTCCAATACGTCGCGAACCATCCTCTGTAAAGTCCCGTCACCAATGCCATGAACAATTTCCAGTCTCTTCAGGTTGTTTCTTCTGCAAAACTCAATCACTTCAATCAGTTTTTCCTTTTGGATAAACAATCTTTCAAAGCTGTCATAGTCATTGGGATTCTTCACCAAATTATGAAAATGCAGGTCTAAAACCAAATGATTTTTCTGATGTTTCTTAGAAATTACTTTTTTAGGCTCTGCTTTTCTTATAATCCTTATATTTTCATAGAGCTCTGTATCTTTCGGAACCAGCTTTTCTTTAAGATATTGATGGGTAAAGCCATATTCATCTTTAAAAACGACAATATTTCCCTTCACGGAAGTAATTACTCCGCTTAAATCTTCATCTACCACCGAAACCTTATCGCCAATCTTCATATTTTTTAAGAATTGTCTGAACCCATTATTTGTGCAAAGGTAAAAAGTAAAACGTATAGAAAACAAACTCTCCAACCCTCCAACTCTTACACCTCTCACTCATCAAACTCTCGGTCCGAGTTCAATCACTTCCAGATCTTTGATTTCCTCACCATCTACTACAAACCGCATCATGGTTCTTACTTTATGCCAGCCCTGTTTTCCACAGGCACCGGGATTCAGATGAAGGAGACTGTTTTTCTCATCATACATGGCTTTCAAAATATGAGAATGCCCTGAAATAAACAATTTCGGAGCTTTTTCTGTAATTTCTTTCTTAGTAAGTGGGGTATATCTTCCCGGATAACCTCCAATGTGGATCATCAGAACTTCCAGCTTTTCACATAAGAAACGGTTGACTTCCGGAAATTCTGCCTGAATTTTAGCATTATCAATGTTTCCGTAAACACCCTTCAGAGGTTTTATTTTTTCCAGCTGTTCAATCACATCCAGGCTTCCAAAATCTCCGCAATGCCATATTTCATCGGCCTGAGAAGCATATTCCAGAATTCTGTCATCTATGTAAGAATGAGAGTCGGAAAGGAGAAGGATCTTTGTCATTATCTAAGGGTTCTTTCGGTGATATTTTCGTGGTATTTATCTTTGAATACGGCTACACGGTCGGGATTTAGTTCTCCGTCATGATTGATTACTCTTTCTTTTAATAACCATTTTACCAGCTTTTCCATTCCTTTTTTAGAATTCATAAAATTGGCAATTTTGGCAATATCGGTTGATTCTACTTTCGTTTTTTCAGGCAGGAAATTCAGGATAAAATAATCATCACTTACATAGCTTGGAGTTTCATTGTCTATATACCGGTAAAGAAGAATTTCCTCATCATTTTTCATGGAGAAAAATGAATACTGGGCTATATTGATTTTTTCAGCCTTCAGGATCTGCTTTCCATCCAACAAAACTTTATCATCCTTAATGGTTACGTCCTGGGAAAAATATAAATTACAGCTTATGATCAATAAGAAGAAAGTCAATAATCTGTTTACTACCATTTTTACTTTTTTTAAGACTGCAAATATAAAGAAGCTTTCATCAATTCATATGAGATCTTAGTCAGTAATATTTTTTGTTTTTCGGATAGAATCCATTTTCTTCTCTATATCTGCACTGAAAACCTTTTTTAATTTCAGCTGATTCTCCGTAAGCTTTGAAATAATAAAAGTACCGGTCATATTGGTATTGGAAGGGAATATTAAAGTCACCGTAGAATCTGAAGCTTTTTTCCAGCTGCCAATGTAACGGTCTGGCTTTTCATTTTTAGTCACAGGTTCTTCCAAAGCATCATATCTTAAGGTAGATTTAATGAGATTTCCTGTTATTTTTCCATTTTTCTGAAATCTGATTCCTTCTCTTCTTGCTTCAAATCCATCCTGTTTCTCATAGGTATAAATATAAGTGTCCATTTTACTGAGATTCCAGGTTTGTAAAAGCAAAGGGTTGGCAGTTCTGTCCTGGGCTTTGATACCACTGATAGCGAAAAAAGAGAAAATACAGATACAAATAGGCTTTTTCATGAATACAACTGATTTATTGTAAAGTTTTAACATAGCTAAAATGAGCATCGTTAATATTTAGTAAATTTGGGAAAATTAAAATAAACAATGAAACAGAAACTTTCTTTTTTCATTTTTCTTTTGACCGTAGGATTGGCCAATGCGCAGGTTGAAGAAAAAAAACTGGACGAGCTGATCCAAAATACCCTGAAAACCTTTGATGTGCCGGGAATGTCAGTAGGAATTGTAAAAGATGGGAAAACGATCTATTCCAAAGGTTTGGGTGTACGTTCTCTTACTACTAAAGAACCTATGGATGATAATACATTGGTGGGGATTGCTTCCAATTCTAAAGGTTTTACGTGTACAGCATTAGCCATCTTAGCAGATGAAGGAAAACTGAATTGGGATGATAAAGTTTCAAAATATATTCCTGAATTTCAAATGTATGATCCTTACGTTTCTCAAAATGTAACGATCAAAGATCTTATTACACACAGAGCCGGATTAGGACTAGGGCAGGGAGATCTTATGTTCTTTCCTGAAGGAGGAAACTTAACTGTTAATGATATTGTTCATAATGTGAGATACCTGAAACCGGAAAATCCTTTCAGAACAAAATTGGATTATAACAATATCATGTTTATTGTAGCCGGAGAGGTGATTCACAGAGTTTCAGGATTAAGCTGGGCAGAATTTATTGAACAGAGAATAATGAAGCCTGTAGGTATGACTTCAAGTTTCGGAAGCTACAACAGAGCAAAAGCTACAGCAAACAAAATTGACGCACACGCTCCGGTAGATGGAAAAGCAATTGCTGTTCCTCATGACTGGAATGAGACAGGGAATGCTGCAGGAGGAATCATGAGTAATATCAAGGATATGACAACCTGGGCAGAATGTTTATTGAATAACTTCACCACAAAAGACGGGGAAAAACTGGTTTCTGATAAGAATGTTCAACAACTTTGGAGCCTTCAGATTCCAGACAAAGTGGCAGCAAAAAACCCATATGATACAAGCTTTTACGGATACGGTTTAGGATGGTTTTTAAGCGATGTTAAAGGACATAAACAAATACAGCATACTGGTGGATTGATAGGAACGGTTACACAGTTTACTTTAATTCCGGATATGAAACTGGGAATTGTAGTATTGACAAACCAGCAGTCCGGAGCAGCTTTCAATACTATTACCAATACCGTGAAAGATTCTTACCTTGGGGTAGCAGACAGAAACTGGCTGAAAACATATGGCGACAGAATGTCTAAAATGGAGGCTGAGTTCAACAAGCAGAAGAAAGAGGCCTTTGCAAAATCTGAAGCCTTCAAAAAAGAAAAATCTCTTCAGCCAAAAGCAGAGCAATTTACGGGAACCTATAATGACGTTTGGTTTGGTGATGTAGAAATTGTGCAGCAGGGAAATACGTACAGAATTTCATGTAAAAACTCTCCAAGATTAAAAGGGGAATTGCTTCCTTACTCCAATAATTCCTTTATTATTAAATGGGACGACAGAAGCTATGATGCAGACGCCTACATTATTTTCAGCTATGATGAAAACGGAAAAGCAGAATCTGCAAAATTGAAGCCTATTTCTGATGTGACGGATTTCAGTTTTGATTTTGATGATCTGGATTTGAAGAAGAAGTAAAAAGCGAAAGCATAAAAGATATTCTATGAAGAACGGGCTTTGGTCCGTTCTTTTTTGTTGGTTAACCACGAATGGCACTAATCTGTTCACAAATAACACTAATTTTAATGATAATTGAAAATTAAAACTGATATAATTCAATAGGAACGGGCTATCATCCTGAGCGGAGACGAAGGAAGTTCGTTTTTTCATGTTTAGAGTGATAATGGCTTTAGCCGAAAGTAACCACCCCGTCAAAAATTCTTTGAATTTTCGCCACCCCTCCGGTGGAGGGGAATATGCAGTCGGTAAAAGAAAAGTTAGTTTATTTATTGTACAAGATTCAGATCCTGATTTACTAAAGTAAGTTCTGTATTAAGGTGCTGTTTTTCAAAGAAATTTTTTAATTCAAGAAGTCTTTTCTTATGATCATAATGGATGCTTGAATTCAATTTTCTTTGGCAGAGTGAGCAGGCCCTGGCCGGGTGATCATCGGTTTCCGGTAAAGAATTGGTTCCATTCATGACACAGTTGGCATTCAGGCAGTGGCTGATCCCGAACATATGCCCAATTTCATGTGAACTTATTTTTACTAGTCTTAAAAGGCTCTCATTGAAATTTGAATCGGTTAAATGACCATTTGCAAATCTGTACATCGATGTTACTCCCACACCATCTTCATAAGAAGCCAGTCCGAAAACATAATTCCATTCCGGTTTGGGGAAAAGATCTTTCTCTGTAATTCCCATCAATACTACAGCATCTTTAGGTTTTCTTTTGATCAGAATGCTGTCCAGTACGTATCCTGCCAGAATCTGTTCCTGCCCTTCTTTTGAAATTCTTTTCACCTTTTTAGGAAAGATAGTATTGGGTAGAGCTGGCAGTATTTTTGTTTCCAGCTGGAAATATATTTTTAAGTACTCTTTGGTAAGTGCTATTTCTTTTTTCTGAAGTTCATCAAACTTTCCGATGGGTTGAAGATAAATGGTGTTTTTTCCAGGTTTGGGTTTTATTTTTTTTAACTTCTGAAAATCTTCAAATATCTGGAAATGTTCATCATGATTATAGCGCCAGCTTCCGGGTTTCGGTGAAGAGGAAAGCTTTATGTCATTCTTTGCGATAGACTCATAGTAAGTATTCTTCTGTTTCTGGCATGAGAAAAGAAGGGTAATTATTGCAGCATAAAAAAATGAGAAAGTAAAGTTATATTTTCCCGGGCTCATAAAAGAACAGCAGTTTCTTTTTAGCACCATCAAATTCGGACCAGGATTCACAGTCTACTTCAAAACCGGCCACTCCACAGGTTGGGAAATGGAAAATATCTTCAGAAATGGAATTGGCAAAATTGGAAATTCCATTATTGTGAGAGAAGAAAGCAACGGACTTCAGGTTGTCATCCAGGTCATAAATTACAGATTCAAAACTTCTTTCCGAAGGATTGTACAATTTTTCATCAGTGGAACAGTTCAGCTGATAAGCCTGATTAAAAATTTTACAGGTATTCAGTGCGCGCACTGCGGGACTTGATACAAAATGATCAATGGAAATATTATTGTTTTTAAGGAATCTGGACATGTGCATAGCATCCTCCAGACCTTTGTCTGCCAAAGGTCTGTCAAAGTCCTCCGTTTCCTCCGGCCAGTCGCTTTTTGCATGTCTTACGAGGATGAGTTTCTTCATATAATTGTTTTTTGGAAGATTAAAATTATAAAAAAAATAATGGAATAAAACATGATTTATATAAAAAAACTGCGTTATGAATAAAATCAGTAAATTTTACTAAATTTGCAGACTTATGGGACAAATCCTTGCAATAGACTACGGAAAGGCTCGTTGTGGTATCGCTGCAACAGATGATATGCAGATTATAGCCAGCGGACTGGAGACTGTAGAGAACCGTTCTTTAATGGAATTTTTGAAAAAATATTTCAATGAAAACAAGGTGGATGAAGTGGTGATTGGGCTTCCCATAGATTTGAAAGGAAATGTTTCAGAAGTGGAAACTGATATTTTAAAATTCATAGAAGAATTTAAAAAAGAATTTTCGGATATTGCAGTTCACCGTTTTGATGAAAGATTTACTTCCAAAATGGCTTCGTTTTTTATTTCCCAAAGTGGAAAAAGTAAGAAAAAGAGGCAGGAAAAAGGATTAATAGATAAAGTAAGTGCAACCATCATATTGCAGAATTTTTTAGAACAAAGATTAAGATGATTTTACCGATAAGAGCTTTTGGGGATCCTGTTTTGAGAAAAGTGGGAAAAGATATAGACAAAGACTATCCCGAATTACAGGAACTGATAGATAACATGTTCGAAACTATGTACAGCGCAAATGGCATAGGTCTTGCTGCGCCTCAGATTGGTTTGGATATCCGTCTGTTTGTCATAGACGTGACACCTCTTGCAGAAGATGAGGATTATGAAGATATCAAAGATGAGCTGGCAGAATTCAGAAAAGTATTTATCAATGCCCAGATTCTTGAAGAATCAGGTGAAGAATGGAAGTTCAATGAGGGCTGTCTTTCTATTCCGGATGTAAGAGAAGATGTAAAAAGAAAAGGAACAATCGTTATTGAATATTATGACGAAAATTTTGTGAAACATACAGAAACTTTTTCCGATATTAGAGCCCGCGTAATTCAACATGAATATGACCACATTGAAGGAATTCTGTTTACCGACCACCTGAGCGCTCTGAAGAAGAAACTGGTAAAAGGTAAGCTGACAAAAATTTCTCAGGGTGACGTAAACATCGGTTACAAAATGAGATTTCCAAAATAATTTAAATAAGGATTAAAAGAATAATATAAAGCAAAAAGCTAGTGCTGATTGCAGAATTTACAAAAAATAAAATTATGCTGTTAGAAAAAATAATTTCAATTTCTGGAAAACCAGGACTTTTCAAATTAGTTTCTCAATTAAGAAACGGATTTATCATTGAAGATGTTACCAACAAGAAAAAAGTAAGCATTGGAAACTCAAGCCAGGTAAGTTTATTGGATAATATTGCCATGTTTACATTCGAGAAAGAAGTTCCTTTGTTTGAAGTATTTGAAAATATTGCTAAAAACAACGATTATAAGGAAACAATTTCTCACAAATCTTCTGATGCTGAGCTGAAAGACTTCATGCTGGCATCGCTTCCTAACTATGATACAGAAAGAGTATACGCTTCTGATATCAAGAAACTGGCTCAGTGGTACAACATTCTTCATAAGGCTGGATATATTACTCCTGAAAGCTTTGTAAAAGCAGAACCTGAAACTTTAGACGGTGAACCAGCTGCAGAAGAAGTAAGCATTGAAAAAGAAGCTAAAAAAGCTCCAAAAGCAGAAAAACCAGCTGCGCCGAAAGTAAAAGCTACTTCAGCTGCAAAATCAGCTCCGAAAAGCACACACAGAAAACAAGGATAATTCATTTTTGAATTAAAAATACAAAGCCTTGTCCGGAAATTACGGACAAGGCTTTTTGTTTTCAGGCAGCAGGTAATAGCGAGTTTATATCCTAAAACCTAACAGGTTTCGAAAACCTGTTAGGTTTAATTACCTAATCTATTTGGATTCTGCATTCCGTAACTTTTATTCCCAACGTTTGTAATGATGCCTGAATAACCCTTACATTTGTATAATATTGAATTTCCCATTATTTATGAATACAAAACAGGAGAAACTGGAAGCCTTCGGAAGACTATTGGATATTATGGATGATCTGCGTGAAAAATGTCCGTGGGATCAGAAACAGACATTCCAGTCACTCCGGCACCTTACCCTGGAAGAGACGTATGAGCTTTCAGATGCTATTTTACAGGAAGATTTACAGGAAATAAAAAAAGAGTTGGGCGATGTCCTGCTTCACCTGGTTTTTTACGCTAAAATAGGTTCTGAAAAAGAAAGCTTTGATATCGCGGATGTAATCAATTCTCTTAATGAAAAGCTCATTTTCCGTCATCCTCACATCTATGGAGATACCGAAGTGAAAGATGAAGAGGAAGTGAAACAAAACTGGGAAAAATTAAAATTAAAAGAAGGGAACAAATCTATTTTGGGCGGAGTTCCTAAAAGTCTGCCGAGTTTGGTAAAAGCCTACAGAATTCAGGATAAGGTAAAAGGAATCGGTTTTGAATTTCATAATGCGGAAGATGCCTGGAAAAAAGTAGATGAAGAGATTCAGGAGTTCCATGCCGAGACGGATCTGGATAAGAAAGAACAGGAACTGGGTGATGTATTTTTCTCGCTGATTAATTATGCAAGGATTTCAGGAATAAACCCGGATTCTGCGTTGGAAAGAACCAATCTGAAGTTTATTTCAAGATTTCAAAAAATGGAAGGGCTTGCCGAAGAACAGGATTTGAAACTGGCAGATATGTCTCTGGAAGAAATGGATGTTCTCTGGGAAAAGGCAAAAAAACTTTTATAGTTCCCGATTGAACAATTAATGCTTTTTATATTCAGTTTAAAAAATAAAAATAGATATGTTACGTTTCCTTATATTCCCTGCTTTGCTTCTATTGAGCTGTAATCCAAAAGCTCAGAATTCTCCTGCTAATGAAAACGAATTGAAACTCCAGTTTTCTTTACCCAAAAAGTTGAAGGAAGTTTCCGGAATTACTCTGGCAAATGATAAGAAGACAATCTGGGTGATAGAAGACAGAGGAAATAAAAGTGCAATATACGGATTGAGTGATAAAGGTGATATGCTGGCAAAAATACCGGTAGAAAATGCCGAAAATACAGACTGGGAAGACATCATATCAGATGCTCAGGGAAATATTTATATCGGAGATTTTGGAAATAATGATAATAACAGACAGGATCTGGCTATTTTAAAAACGGATTTGAAAGACAGCAGACAAACCGTTACCAAAGTTGTTCAGACTACAAAGTTTCATTACCAGGGGCAGACTGAGTTTCCTCCCAAAAAATCATATCTGTTGTATGACTGTGAAGCTTTTGTGGAAATGGACGGGAATTTCTATTTATTCACCAAAAACAGGAGTAAAGGTTTTGACGGAACTTTTCTTGTATTCCAGGTGCCTAATAAAGAAGGGGATTTTGAAGCAAAATTAATAGGAACATTAAAACTTCAGGGCGGATATAATGATGCTGCTATTACATCTGCCACCATCAACAATACAAAAGATAAAATTGTTTTGTTAACCCATAAAAATGTTCACGTTCTTACCGGATTTACGGCTGATAATTTTAATTTAGCAAAAATTCAGAAAATTCCATTAAATCATAATTCCCAGAAGGAAGCTATTGTTTTTCTTGATGATAAAACAGTAATGATTGCAGATGAGAAGGGGAAGGATGAAGGGGAAAATGTGTACAGTTTTTCATTATAAGTTTTATCTTTACAGCCGATTAAATAACTATGAAAAACATATTGTATATCCTGTTGGTGCTAGGCTTTTCCTCTTGCAGTAGTACTAATGATGAATCTATAACTGTAAATGAAAATCAAACTGAAGATTTACAGCCTGATAAAGGATACATTTTTGAGATGGATCAGCGCACAACACTACGCAGTCCGGAAAAATATTATCAGTTTTTCTATGAAAACGGACGTTTACAGAAAATGCGTGGAAGGAACTATTTGGTAACAGCAAATACCCAAGTTTTTTATCCTGATGTAGTTACTCAGTTAACTTATACAAACAATAACTTACAAATAGATTATCTTGAATCGGAAACGACTTCCGGGTATAGAACAATTTCTTATCTGATGGAAAATAACAGACCTGTTAAGGCTGAAAAGTATTATAAGAATGGAACTTTTGCCGAACTGGAGATGACAAGAACCTATACGTATGGATCCAATACAATAAGTGTATATACTAAGCGTGGTTATCAGGAGTTTTTTACAACATATTATTTTGATGGAAATAGTAATCTTTCTAAAAGTGAAACATTAGAAAAGGCCACTGGTAAGGATAAACAGTTCACAACTACTGTGTATTCAGATTTTGACAATGCTAAAAATCCATTTAAAAAATTATTTCTGATTAATGATGATTTTTATGAAAAGAGTTTATCAAAAAATAATTTTAGAGCTAAGGAATCAGTGACAGAATATGCTGATTATCCTGATACCGGTATACCTCCGCAGCCGGGAATATCCAAATCCACATGGACTTATAATTATGATCAGAATGGCCAGGTATTACTATACTTTCCATTTCCATAACATACCAAATAAACCCTGCAGATTTCTCTGTAGGGTTTTTAAATAGATGAATTATTGAAGTGATTGACGGTGGTATTGTTTACTGAGTAAGATAGGAGATACTGATATTACCTTTTGACAGTCTGAAATCCTGGGTGTATTTACATCTTAGCCTGAATGTCTCCCCGGTATTAAAAAGCTGTATGCCTGTAAGCTGATGATATATTTGTGTTGTTCTTTCTCCGTATCCTGTTGATACTGCTGAAATTAAGTTTTGGGTATCAGCCTCTCTCTGAATTTGTGATGTTGCTGTTCCTGCTGTTTCATTAGTTCCGTTGAGGCTTAGGTCATATGTGAAATAGGTTGCTATATTATAGAAACCGGTTTTGTTAACCGTAAATATCCCTGTATTGGCATCATAGGAAATATAATTATTATCTATTTTGTTGACGATATTATACATAAAATTTTGGGCAAAATTTTCAAAAGTCCCGGTTAAATGGCTTCCTGTATAGCTGCCGGTACTTGGTGACATATTATCCTTATTGGCTACAAAGACTACTTTTAAAAAATTTTGAGATTCTATCGTTCTCCAGATAGGCGCTGCACCGGCTCCGTTGGAACTTAAAAACTCACCATCTTTACCTGCAGTGCCCTGTACACTGTCAGAACCTCCTACATTCAGTTCTTTTACGACTTGCAGTGAGCCGTTGACGTGCAGTGTTCTCTGGGGAGTAGGTGTTAAGATCCCCACTTGTGCATTGACTAAGAATGACATGATTAGAAACAATGGGAGTAATAATTTTTTTTTCATTGGAAAGAGAATTTGTTATTGATTGTGGTAAGTATTTCTGTTTTCAATATTATTAGCTGTGAAGAATCGTAATAATTTTTAAGGAACCAGATAAGAAATACTGATATTTCCTGAGGCTAATCTGAAATTCTGGGTATAAACACATCTCAGAGAAAAGGTTTCGCCGGAATTAAGAAATTTTATGCCTGTCAACTGGTGATATATACCGTCTGTCCTTTCTCCGTGTCCTGTGGATATTGCTGAAATATAATCACTCATATCTGAACTGCTCTGAATTCTGGATATTGCTGTTCCTGCCGTCTGATTGGTTCCGTTTAAGCTTAAGTTATATGACAGATAAGTTGAAATATTATAATATCCGGCTCTGTTAGCAGTAAATATCCCTGTATTGGCATCGTAGGAAATATAATTGTTATCTATTTTATTAACGATATTATAGATATAGTTTTTGGTCTGTGCTTCATAGTCTGATGCACTGTTGCTTCCGGTATAGCTGCCTGTACTGGGTGAGATATTGTTTTTTTGTCCCGTAAAAACCATCTTTAAAAAACTTTGGGATTCTATCGTTCTCCAGGTGGGCGCTGCACCGGCTCCGTTGGAACTTAAAAACTCCCCGTCCTTACCTGCGGTACCCTGCACACTTTCAGATCCTCCTACATTTAATTCTTTTACCAGTTGTAAAGAACCGTTGACGTGCAGTGTTCTCTGGGGAGTAGGTGTTAATATCCCCACCTGTGCATTGACTAAAAATGACATGATCAGAAACAATGTCAGTAATAATTCTTTTCTCATAGAATAAATATTTGTTGTTTTTAGACAACAAAATTATTTATTTTTTATAACCTTGGATTTGCAAAAAAGTGAATATAATAGAGTGAATACGATGATTCATATGGATTAAGAAAACTTGAAATAATTATGTAGATTAATTATATTTTTTAAATATCCCTGTTTTGTGATTTTTTTATTTTTTTGTAGATATATATCTACCTGATCATTGTTTACAGAAGTGATAAATGATTGAGCTATGTATAGCCTTGTTTTATATAGCTGAAAGTATGGCTTTTATTTAAAAGCCATATTTGTTTTTATCAGTAAAAATGTAAGTCGAAAATTTAATAAACTGTTCACAGTGTTTTATATTTGCTCTGAAATCTTAACGTTAATTATAACAACGAAAGATAGTTTCTTTTGAATAGGAAAGTTTAAAACTTCATGCCCACTCCGGCAGAAATTCTTCCACCGTCTGAACCATAGAAATAATTCAACCTGGCAGACATCATTTCTACAATACTCAGCCATACACCGGCACCGGCAGACTGATGCCATTTTCTGGAATTTTCGTTGTCATTCCATACACGGCCGATATCATATCCGATGAGAATTCCCATGTTAGCAGGAGCTATATTATTTCTTATCCTTCCAAAGTCCCATCTGATTTCCGAGTTATTGGTAAAATAAGACCTTCCGGCGAATCTTTCATTTCTGAAAGCCCTCATTCCGTTATTGCCGCCGATGGATGCCGCCTGATAAAATTCAAAATTATTGTTATTGATCCACATGACATTGCTGGAATTGGCAAATACAAATTTTCCTTTTTTATCAATTCTGTGGTCAACGGCCAATTTCCCTTTTACAGTCACGAAGTTCTTATTAAAATCAGAAAGCGTGGCTTTCCAGTCGGCATTAAGCATAAATTCCAGTCCAAGAGTAGGAAAGGCTGTATTATCAGCATTTTTATACCCAAATGTATAATTGGCTCCCACAAACTGCTGGCTGTTAAATACGCCTGGCCTTACGTCCGGTGACTGGTTGATGAACCGGTCAGCTTTTCTCTGTACTTTATTATCTTCAAAAGTCAACTGAAACTGATGGCTGAGGTTCATCCAGCTCTTCTGAGAGATGGAAGGAGCAAAATTAAACTTGGAAATTCGGGCTCTGTTGTATTCTCTTTCTGTATTTTCTTTATCATATTCACTTTCATTGGAAAGTCCGAAGAAGTTTTGAGAGAATCTCGGTGTTGTATAAAATGCATCAAGGTTAATATCCCAACCAGAGATTGCCTTTTTAAATATTCCTTTATACGTAAGACTGAATCCTGCAGTAGCTGTATAAAAGTTAGCTTTTAAGCTGTGTCTTTGAGTAAAAGGATCGCGGATGAAGTTATTCACTGTATAATTGGCCAGAACTCCTACAATAACACCGTCATCCGGGTTATAATCCAGATTTGGATATCCTGCAACGGAATTATATTTAGGGTGTTTATAATTATAGCTGTTAGTATCATAATCATCAGTGATATTCCTGGTTGCATTGCCGGCGTTATAAGTATTTTTCTGAGATTTAAAATCATAAATCTTCACCTTTCTTCCGTCTCCAACTGTGTAGGTGTCATGATTATAACCTCCGATCAGTCTGATATTCATCTTTGGGTTCCCTGTTCCTGTTACTTCATAGATGTCATCATCTTCCAGTCCGTAGATCCATAATTCTTTTGTTTTTGAATCATGATAGGTCTTTTCAAAAACCAGTTCATTTTTATCTTTATTTTTATCCAGCTTATATTGCTGTACCAGCACGGAATGGCCGTTCTTGGTGATGACAAACTTATCCGGATTTACTGTTCCTGCCAGTGGAACTTTTTTCTGGAGTACATCATAATACTGTGCTGCATAGCTTTGAAGTTTTGTTTTCCTGATTTTCAGCTTTCTCTGAATTTCAGCAACGGTGTCATCCTGCACTTCTTTAGGAAGATTATGGAAAGCATCATCAATATCTGCATCAGTCAGGTGTTCCTGAATATATTTTGCCTGGGTTTCCCATTCGCTCTGGTCTGCACTTTTTAAAAAGACCAGATCCATCGGATAAGGTTCCATGGCAAGCCATTTCACGCTGCTGATGTCTTCTGTAAAGGTTTTCATATGGCGGATGGCCGGAACATTCATAATAAGTCTGAATGCGGCTCCGTCATATTTACTGAATGCCTGGTCTCTGTCTTTCGGGATCGGTTTATAGATGACCTTGTCACCTTCTTCATATTGTGCCCATTTCCATTGGTCTGAATGTCTGTCCCAGTCGCCGATAAGCATATCAAATAACCTTGCTCTGATGTACGACTCCCTGTCAACAGAATATTTATTACTTTTATTGAGGTTTTTTAATACATCATCCGTAGAAACGATATCTGTTGCATTGCCAAGATAAGCCAACGTTTTCGGATCTGAAGAAAAACGTTCCTCAATCATATACATTTCATCTCCGTAGTTTTCGTTATATCTTCCCAGGGCCTGTTGTTTGGGGATATAGTACAGTTTTGGATTACTGTGGAAAATACCCAGTTTCTCCGACATATTTCCAATAGTAAATGGAGTAAACGGATGATTGGTTGTATAAAAGTCCAGCAGGAATTTTTCAGGGAATGTATCTGCAAGCTCTTCTCCCAGGGTACTTTTCTGGAAAGCCATATTGTTCAGAAAGCGGATTGCACTTTTTTTCACTCCACGCATCACAAATTCCTGTCCGTCTGCAGACTTCAGCCGTAAGCTGTTGGATTGGTTTCCTCCACCTTCTCTGAAAGGAATATACCCTCCGTTTAATTCTGAAAGATTGGCTGTCGGCGCTTCAATAGGGATTCCGTAATATCTTCTGTAATGATCTCCCCAAAGCCAGCGGTAAAATTTCCTTTTTTCAGTAAGCTGTACCGGATAAATGGTTGAAGAGAATGTAGGCGGAAAAGAATTAGGGAAATTATTGACAAATACATCAGGTTTGGAAATCACCGAAATATGAGTCAGTTTTTTAAGCTGGGTATCTTTAGTTGAAAAATATTCAACATCCGTACTTTCATCTTTTCTGAAATTTAAAACGGCAAAGCCGCTTCCTCCATAGGAAAAGTCAGTTTGTTCTACGATCGTGGACGGATCTGTTTTGGAACCTGCACCACTGATGATCTGTCTCAGGTTACCGTCTTCATGGTATTGCAGGTTATGATCATGTCCGGATACGAAAATAATATTTTCCTTATCCTGAACAATACTTTTCAGCCTGTCGGCAAGGTCTGCATAATGTTGGTTATTAATATCTTCAGGGCTGGCGCCGGAGGAACTTCTTAATATATTGATGATACTGGCAACTCCCGGAACAGGAACTTTACTTTTTAAAGGAAAGAGGTGAGATTTTGCAGAATTAAAGCCTGCATGGGTTCCGCTGCTGATGATAGGGTGGTGTAACGCAACAATTATTTTTTTACCCTGATTTTTAATGACAAGATCTTTAAACTCTGTGAAGAAATCTTCACGGGTTTTTATATTGCAGTTTTTGTTGATTCCCGGATAATTATCCCAGTTGGCAATCACCCATTCTGTATCGATAGCAATAAGTTTGATGTCTTTAGAAACATTGATATCATCAATAGGACAGCCGTTTTTGGGGAGAAAAGCTTTTTTGTCGTCAAGATACTTTTTTACCAGTTCTTCCTGGGTGTTCAATCCTTCCAGTCCGTTGTACCAGTCGTGATTACCGGGAATGACAAGCGTTTTTCCTTTGAAATTTTTGGTTATAGCAAGCTGGTTTTCCAGTTTCTGTTTTGCCGGAGCATACTCTTTATCTGTTTCTTTGGGCATTCCGTTAGGATAAATATTATCTCCCAGAAAGATCAGCATAGAATTACTGTCGGCAGAATCCAGCTTACTTTTCAGTAAATCCAGCGTTTTTTGTGCCTGAGGTTCATCCGCATTTCCTGCATCTCCAATCAGAAAAAGCTTAAAATCATTTTCTGACTTTATTTCGGAATTTTTTACTTCAAATAAGTTTTTGCTCTTTTGTACGTTATATGTAGCACAGGAATAAAGGACTCCTGCTGACATTACTGTTCTAAGAACAATAGAAGTATTTTTTAGATGAGTTTTAAAGGATAAATTCATAAATTTACATTAACAAAAATTCAGGAATGAGCATTCTACACAAAGCTAAAAATTATGTTGAAATCTTATTCAAAGATAAGTTATCTTCGGTATATTTTTATCATAATTTTATCCATACTGCCTATACTGTTAATAAGGCGGAGGAAATTATGAAAAATACCCCTGTTTCTGAGGAGGATCAGGAGAAAGTACTCGTTGCATTGTGGTTTCATGATACAGGGTATATAGAATGTGCTCTGAATCATGAGGAGCGTAGTGTAGAGGTGATGAAAGACTTTCTGCACAAGGAAAATTATCCGGAAAACTATATTGCAGATATTGAAAAGCTGATTCTCGCTACGAAAATACATTATGAGCCTCAGAATTTACTGGAAAAAATTGTAAAGGATGCTGACTTCAGCCATTTTGCAGGTCATGATTACAGTGATATTTCTGATGCGTTGAGGAAAGAATGGGAACTGACCAATGTTCGATGTTTTTCCAATGAAGAATGGAATGCCGGAAATCTCGACATGCTTAAGAATAAGCACACTTTTTACACGGATTATGCCAAAGAAAACTGGGAACCTTTGAAAAAGAAAAACATTAAAAAGATCGAAAAGAAATTGGAAAAAGAGGAAGAGAAGAAAGACAATAAAAAAGATAATCCAGAGAGCAAAAAGGAGAAAGAAAAATCAGACAGAAGTGTGGATACCTTATTCAGGGTAACGCTGAATAACCATACGAGACTGAGTGATATTGCAGACAGCAAAGCCAATATTCTTTTATCTGTAAACGCAATTATTATTTCTGTCTGTCTTTCGGTACTGGTTCCAAAGCTGGATGCTCCTAAAAATTCGCATCTGATTCTTCCCAGTTTCATATTGCTGCTGTCCAGTGTACTGACGATCATATTTGCAATTTTATCCACCAAGCCGAATGTGACGAAAACCACATTTACCTCTCAGGATATTGTGAACAGAAAAGTAAACCTGCTGTTCTTCGGTAACTTTCAGCAGATGTTGTTTGACGACTATCATAATGCCATGAAAGACCTGATCAAAGACAGGGATTATATCTATGATTCTATGGTGAAAGATTTGTATTACCTGGGGAAAGTTCTTAACAGGAAGTACAGGCTTTTATCCATTACCTATAAGATTTTTATGGCCGGGATTATTATTTCCGTTCTGTCATTCGGGGTAGCTTTTCTTAGTCTTTAATTATAAATATATACAAATGATAGTCAGATAGCGAACGAATTGGCTGAAAATGTTATTTATATGGAGAGGCTCTGTATTAAAGAAAATTGTTGTTCAGCTCTCTCTTTGGCTATTTATTTTTTCAAAGGGAGAATTTTTGATTATAAAGTGCATCTTAATCCTACAATTTTTACATTGATAGGACTGGCACTTGCCATATTTATGGGTTTCTGTAATTCGGCGAGCTATGACCGTTTTTGGGAAGGACGGAAACTTTGGGGATTACTTGTGATTGAAACGAGATCTTTGACGAGACAAATCTTATCATTAGTGAATGATTCTTCTCCGGGAGCTTCGGAAGAAAAACAGAACATCATTAAGCTGATCTCTGCATTTTCCTGGTCGCTGAACTTTCAGTTGAGGGATAAAACTGGGACAGAGCATCTTGAAAGACTGCTTTCTCCTGAACAATTGGAACAGGTGAAACATAAAAAATTATTCCCAGTATTATTCTTGGATTTATCGCCGACTGGCTTAATGAACAGAATAAAAAAGGAAACATTGATACTATTGTGATGACTTCTATGGATCATCAGCTGAATCAGTTTTCTAATATTTCCGGTGGCTGTGAGAGAATTATAACACTCCGCTGCCTTTTGCTTACAGCGTTCTTTTGCATCGTACGGTGTATTTATACTGCTTCTGGCTTCCTTTTGGGCTGGTAGATTCTTTGGGATGGATGATGCCTTTAATTGTTCTACTGATCAGCTACACTTTTATTGCTCTTGATGCTATTATTCAGGAGATTGCTGAGCCTTTTGGTGAGGAAGAAAATGACCTTGCCCTGAACAGCATCTGCCGTACTATTGAATTTTCTATTTTGAACAGGCCGAAATTCCGCAAGGTGAATTGAAGAAGCCTGATACTTATTTTGTGAATTAAGATTTTTCTAAATCTTTCAAAAAATCGCTTATTGAAATTTCAAGAGCATCTGTAATTCTCATAAGACTGAGAACAGATGTATTGATAACTCCTCTTTCTATCCTTGTAATTTGAGAAATTTCTACATCTACCATGAAAGCAAGTTCTTTTTGTGTAAGATTTTTTTGCAGACGAGCCTCTTGGAGACGCTCACCAATTTTCTTCAGTATTATTTGATCCGAATCTTTCACATAGCAAAGGTTGTGGTTTACTATAAATTTAAAGTAGGCAAATTTGCCTACTTTAAATTTTATTCTTACGTTTGTGAAAAATTTATATATTTGAACACCCAAAAAATTAAAAACACATGAGAGAAAAATGAGTCTCCGGTTGTCTTTATTGATAGCCCTATTTGCTACTTTATGGTCCTGCAGGAATGATTATTTCCCAGATCAGCAGGAGAATCCTAATGACAGGAATGCTCTCCGGTATACTTACAAAAGAATTTCACTGGATGAAAGTAAGCACAAGACTAATCTTATTCCTGAGCTAAAAAAAGTCAATGAGAAATTTAAAACATTAGAAACCTATGTTTCAGGGAAAGCTGTGAAGTACAGTAATGGGGTTTCTGTAAATACAGATGATGTGATTTACATAGAACGAGGGCCTAATGTTCACAGTTATACTTTTCATCTTACAAGGGATAATGCTGCTGAGGATGCACCTTTGGAAAACCTTGTGCTAAGTCTACTTCCTGATGGGACTTACAAAGAACTTTTAATTACTTATCACTTTACCCTACAGGAAAAACAAATTCTGGCCAATGGAGGCTCTGTGGATACAAAAGGAAAACTGACCGTAGAAGAACTTAATCCGGGAACTTACAATGGTGGATTAGTCGAGAAGTCAGATATCTCCTGTGAATGGGTAGAAGAATCCTATTATACTTCCTGCAGTGAAGGACAGCATTTCAATGGAGAGCTTCCAAAAACACAAGGAGGTCCCTGTAAAGCAGATCAGCCTTCCACACGGGTAACAGTAGTTATTCATAGATGTAAAGCACTCCCAGCTACTACAGAATTGGGCGATGATGGAACCGGTGGGGGTGGTGGACCTTTTGGAGGATCAGGCGGAAATAATAATGGTACGCCTACAATACCAAATTTACCGCTTCCTAGTGGACCTTGTAAAAAAATTATTACTGAAAATGCAAAAGCAAAAACCCTTTTAAATGAATCTGTAGTTGATTTACAAAATAATACAATGAAGTCAGGTATTTCTACTTCAACTGTTGAAAAAGCTTTTACTTTTGGTAAAAATCCTTCAGGTATTTATAAAGTTTCAAGTATCATTTTAGGAAGCTCTTCTGGGGCTAGTGTACCAATGCCTGCAACAAATCCTGATTTTGTTGTGGAAGGAGGTATACATAACCACACATCAGTAACTTATGATGTAGCTTCCCCTGGAGACGTTTATTGGTTTTGGAAAGTTCATAATATTAATCCTAATTTTAATTATTACTATACTAATGGGGCTTATACAGGAGCAACTTACGTATATACGATCACAAATCCTACGGCTTTTGCTAATTTTACAACAACTTATCCCGAGCTTACTTATTTTGATATGACAAGTCAAAACTGGAATGCATCAATGAGTATTGGAAAAGACTTTAATTTAGTATATAATTATTTTTTTAGTGTTTCAAAAAAATCTGATGAAGAATCAATGGAACTTGCAACAGCTTTTGTAATAGGAAAATATGGAATGGGAATTGGTATAAGTAAAAAAGACAGTTCGGGTAATTTTAACCCAATTTATGTGAAAGAATTACCTGATCCAACAGACCCAACAAAAATAATATATAAAGAAACAATAGACTGCAATTTAAAATAATTACCAATGAAAAAAATATCAAAAATATTATTAATGATTACTTTTTGTCTATTCATTAAAAGTTTTGCTCAACTAGATACGTTGAATTATTTAAAGCAATTTGAAGTTAATAAAACAAGTTATATTGGGAAGCCTTTTTCTAAGCTATTAAATGATATGACACAAATTCAACCTAAAACGGTTTGGCCTGTCCCAAATTTTAAAACTAAATATTATAATTTTTCAACTGATTTTAATTTTTGTGAAGAAGCTTCTTTTCATAATGTAGTTACTTTATCAATAGAATGGGAAACTCCAATTTTAAGACATGAAACCAGATATTTCCAAGAATTAAATAATGCCTTATTCACCAATGAAGAAAGAAATTTTTATGGAAGTAAAATCATAAAAGGGATAAAAGTATATCGTTAATGATGAAGAAATTAACGTTGATTTACTCAATTCTTTTTCTATCCAAAGTATCTTCAAAAGAGATTAAAGGAGTAGCACATACTAGAAAAGTTATTAAAAATGATACGTTACACTCTGTAAAATTAGAACCATTAGTTCATTATATTTCAACATTAGAGAATATAAAAATACTTCCACCTACATCAGAAGAAAGAAAAGCAATTGATTCATTAAAATCAGAAGCTGTAACATCCCTGGAAAAATGCCAGAAAATAAGTGGGGACTGTATTGATGATATAGAGCTATTTGAACCTAATTATGCAGGTTTGAAGACAGGAATAGACAATTTCCGCAAAATCTTATTTGAAAAATTTAAGGTTCAGGCCAATGCACAGAAAGGAGAAAACAGAGTTCGCGTTACAATAGGAAAACAAAATACTATTGAAAAAATTGATTTCATAAGGTATATAGATGAAGCTTCAAAGAAAGAAATAGAACGTTTACTTCAATCAAAAGAACTTGACAACTAGTATTCTGCTAAAGTTTATAAATATCCTGTAAAACAGGAATTTGAAATCAGTATTTTTATTGAAGAGAAACGATAAATAATCATCCGGGATGTATATTCCGGATTTTTTATTCCTGCGGAAGGGTAAAAGAAACCCTCAGTGCCAATAACCCTGTAATTCCCTGAAGATCCTCTACTTTTAAGAATTCTACGTCATGTTGTAAAACTCCTTTTTTCTGAAGTTTGGAAATATAATCTAAGTATTCCTTCTGGTTTTCCATTCCGAAATAGACGATGGTGATTTTTCCGGGGGCTGTGATGCGTTCTGAAGAATCTTTCACGTGGGCTTTATCCAGACGTTTTTTAATAATTTCATAATAGGAATTGTAAGCTCCGTCTACATCAAAACGTTTTTCATCCATCCTGAAACGGATGTCTATTTTTTCGTTATACACAAAAATCAGTGACGCGATATCCAGCTGTACAGGAAGATCCTTTTTAAATGACTGGAAATCAAGTTCCATCTGACAGATGGTTTTCAGCTGCCAGTATCTCAGTTTGTGGACAACTTTCGAGGTATAATGCAGTTCAGGTGCAATGGTAGGGCCAATATACAGATTGTGCTCCACGCCGTCAGATTTAAATCTTTCGTAATAATGCGGGAAAATTTCCTGTGCTTTTATCTGGCTTTCGTCCAGCATATCCGCCAGTTTCCTGTTGACCAGCGTAATAGAATCATCCAGGTTTTTTCTGTGATGATAAAACAGGTCGGTAGGTGTAAATAGGTGTGAAAAATAATCTTTGATCTTCGACTTTATTTCTCTGGAGGTCCTGATTTCCAGTTTTCCCTGTAAAAAAGGATGGATTTCTTCTCTTAACACCCGCTGGAAACGCTGCTCAGTATCAGCTTTAATCTCATTGTTGAGCTCATTTTCAAAAACATCCAATGCGAGCAGAAACTTTTCTGAATCCGAATTGGTGAGCGTTAAAATTTCATTCAGTGATTCAATCTGCTGATTAAGATCCTGCAGCATCAGATTAAAACGTTTTTCCGAAGAAGAACGGATATCTGAAACCCCAAACAAAGGGGTAAGGTTTTTAAATGCAATCTGCTTTAAAGTATATATTTTCTTTCCGAGGGATGCCGTGAAATATTTTTCAGCTTCATTTCTGAACTTCCAGACCACGCTGTCATGGATGGTTGTGTATTCACGCTGGATAATGGCTTCTATCTGATAATTTTTCTCAAAATAAAACCTGTTCAGAGAGAATAGGACCATATCGGTGAAAAACTCCAGTTTTTTAAGTTTTAATCCATTGAAACTGCCGGCAATAGGAGAAGTAAACTCCATGATCGCAAGAAGCTCACCTTCTTTCATGATTGGAATTACCATGAAACTATTCACGTTATTATCCTTTAAAATGCTAAAGGAAGGGAGTTTTTTGACATTCTCATCCAGATTGTTTACATTGGAAACAACCACCGGCTTTGAATTATGATTTAAATTATTAAAAGTGGTTTTACGGGTATCTTCATCAAAGGCGTTGATCCAGAAGTCAAGGATATGATTGGTGAGAAGACTCTCATAAATCGGGAGTTTATCCAGCTTCTGTTCCTTTTTGTTGAAGGTCATCAGGCCAAAGCTGAGTTCCGGGACATCAAAATAGGATTTAAAGATTTCAGTCAGGTTTTCATTGGGATTCAAATCTTCAGGATCAATTTCAATCATACTTGATTTCAGATCAGAAAGTGCCACCTCAGAAGTACAGTCTACCAGTGAAATAATGGTGAACCCTCTCAATATCCAGGATTGGGAAGGGAAATATTTTTTCCACAGTTTAAAATCATCCAGGTTTTCCAGGAGCATATCCAGAATATCATCAGATGGCATTTTGGCGTCCTCTGTAGGGATAATCTCTGTAAAGTCTGAATTGACGGTAATCTTATAATGCTTCATGATTCCCTGTTTATTGGGAATGTCATAATAAAACGGAAGCGTACTTTTAATATCTTTTTTGAAGTAGCTTTGAAGAATCAGACAACAGCAGAACACATAGAATTCATTATCTGAAATATTTCTCAGTTCAATTTCGAAGTCTTTTCCTGCATCTTTCAGAATATCTTTAAACCTTTCCGTATAATTGAATGTGATATTGGAAAGAGGAATGCTTGCCGCTTTTATCTCATTTTTAGTAAGCCCGGTTGGAAAAAGATCAGCAAGAAGCAGTCTGATGAGGTCTTCATATTTTTCGAGAAGAGCAGTGTCCTGAAAGCCTTCCCGGAGCTCTTTAAAATTTCTGGTGCTCTCAATCAATGACTCTGCATAGTTTACCCTGTATTCCAGCCTGTCATTATAGCGGATGTGCTCCAGGACATCCAAATATTTTTTGAATGATATATAAACCTGAAAGGGAGAGTCTTTTTTATAGAGATTAGCCAAGAGCTGAAAAATTTACAGTAAAGTTATGAAAAAAACACTATTTATAAATTTGTTATTAATTGTTGAAAATAACCTTTTCTTTCGTTTTATTTTTGTTTTATAGTGAAATTATTAAAAAGTATATTGAATTTAGTGAATCTCCGTTTGTTTTTATGAATATATCTGAATGTTTTTAAAATAGCAGGACAGTTTTAAAAATTAAAAGCCTCCTCTGGGTTACAGGAAGCTTTGTAATTAAAAATGTGGATAATATTAGAATTTAATGTTATAGCCAAGTATAAACTGGGTTCCAAAGATGCTGAAATGCTGGGCATCATAACTGGATTGCTGGTATCTCCCGTTGAAGGTAACCGTATTATAAACTTCGTCGTATGATTTATCTGCCGGCAGATTGCGTAGTTCCCATTTCGGTACAACATTGAAAACATTAAGAACTCCGATATTGATTGTATTTTTACTGTTGATGTTATAATTAATGGTAATATCTGTAGTCATTCTTGGTTTAAATCTCAGATAAGATTGTGATCCGGCATTGGGATCATTCCAGGCGAGGTTGGCTCCCGGCATACCGCTGTTTGCAAAAGTAGCTTTGCCAAATAACGTATTATTAAGAGAGATATTCCATTTCTGGATTGCATAATCCAGACCGAAAACTGCCTTCAGGGAAGGTCTTGAAGTGGTGGTCAACGCTTCTTCTGTTCTGTTGAATGGGGCAGAAAGATTAAGTCCGGCCAGCTTATCTGAATTTTTCATTATTTTAGAATGATTCATATTCATGGAGAGGTTTAAGGCAAGTTTGCCACCGCCTAATTTTATATTTCTGTAATTGGCTACAAGATCCAGTCCTATCGTTCTTGTGTCTACCCCATTTATAAAAAAACTTGCTGCAGTTACGTTGCTTACCCCGATATTGCTTAATGGATCCAATATGGTCGCTTTATCGCTCATCCTGGAACTTAGCAGAATTCTGTCGTACACATTGATCAGATACCCGTCCAGGGTCACTGAGAAATTCTTATTGGGTTGAATTCCCAATCCTAAGGTAAAATTGAGCGATTTTTCTGCCTCCAGCGTTGGGATACCTACTGCTTTAGCTTCTTTTCCTACATTATTAAATAACCCTTCCGCAGCGATGTTACCATTGGTAAATACATTCTGAATGGTAGAAAGGTATACCTGTTGTAAAGAGGGAGCCCGGAAACCGGTAGAAACAGAGCCTCTGGCAACCAGTTTTTTTCCGATAATATTTTGTCTTGCACTGAATTTCCATACCAGTGCATTTCCGAAATCGCTGTAATTTTCAAAACGTGAAGTGGTATTAAAGGTTGTGGCTTCAGAAATATCAAAGGCTGCATCTGCATATACCCCAATATTATATCTCGAAAAGATTCCTGAATTTTCAGGAGATGATCCCGGGAAAGAAATAGATCCTGTCTGATAGTAAGAAGCCGGATCACCTGCATAAATCTCATACTCTTCCCTTCTCGCTTCAGTACCGAATGCAAGGGCAATATGTTCTGACAGTCTTTTGGAGACATCAATATTTCCAACAATGTTGCTGAATCTGAACCCTCCGGGCTTGAAATTAATAGGACTGGATGCCCCTAAAGCGGCATTGAATGTATTTCCGACTGTATACAGAATTTTATTTCCTCCAAATGTGGCGCTAAGATCTATATTCCATTCACTCTCTGTTTTTGTTTTGTATCCCAGTGTGGCTCCATAGTCTGTGAGATCGCCTATAAATGTGGGAGTGAAGCCTTCCGGTGAATTCAGTACGTTGGCCGGATTGACCCAGTAAGGTGTTCTGTGGTTGGCAAAGCTGCTTACTTTTTTGGCCGCAAATGAAGCATTGGCATATAGATTAGATCTTTCAGATACCGGAACTGAAGCATTTACCAGGAAACTTATGCTGCTCTTTTTAGGATATGCATTTTTATTTTGTGCATCAGGATATTTAGCCAGATAAGAGTCTACTTCATTTTGGCTGGCACCAAATGTCTGTGCTTCCCAATAAGGGTTTACTTTTCCGTTTCTATAGGCATAATCATTATTTTGGAGGTTGGACGAAAGAGTCACAAAACCTCCGTTTTTGAATGTTGATCCTGTAATAACATTAAAATTTTGGGTAAAGCCGTCTCCTTTTGAATATAATCCCAGATTAGCGTTTGCTTCTGTGAAGTTTATTTTATCTTTTAATATGATATTAATAACGCCGGCAATAGCATCAGAACCATATTGGGCAGAGGCCCCATCTCTCAGAATTTCTATTTTTTTAATTGCAATAGAAGGAATGGCTGATAAATCAGCACCAGTTTCTCCTTTACCAATAGTATTCTGTGTAAAAATTAACGATGACTGATTTTTTCTTTTCCCATTAACCAATACTAATGTTCTTGATGATCCCATATTCCGGATTTCAAAAGGGTCCAGTAATGAGGTGGCATCCTGCACAGCCGCGCTGGTAGAATTAAAAGATGGAATTCTATACTGCAGAGCCTGGCTTACTGAGCTGTGTCCCGATGACTGAATGACCGCAGCATCTATATTATCAATCGGAAGGGGAGTAGAAATGCTTGATCTCGGTGCCGTTCTGGTTCCTACCATTACGACTTCATCCAGTTTTTTTGAGGTTATTGAATCTTTTTCCTGCGCCTGCAATAAGCCCATAGTGCATAATAAGAATGCAGCAGCAATGTTGCTGTTTGTCTTCATCATTGTAAGTGTTTTTGTTTGTGTTTAGTTCGAAATTGAAAACAAATGTATTGATAATTTTACTGCTTTATATTGTGTATTTTAACTTTTTTTAATATTTATTTTGTCTTAGAATCGGTTATTGTTTATTTTGTTTTTAATTTTAATAAATTAATAATGGATAATTGATAATTTTTAGGTATTGTCTGTTTTGATTAATTTTTTTTCAATGTATAGAATAATGATTTTCCAAAAGGTCTTATTGATGTGAATTATAGTATGACTTGTATGCATTCAAAAATAAAAAACCTTCCAGTCAGCTGGAAGGTTTAATATATTGGGTATCATTTTTATATTTCGACAATATACCAAAAAAGAAATTGTCTAAACGATACTATTCGTAATATATTTTATAGCATTTATTCATTCTTTATTCTGCTTTTATGTACATACCCTTGTTTGCCATCCTTTGTTTCCACAAGCCACCAATCTCCGCTTTGATCTAAAACTTTTACCTGTTCTCCTGATCTTATTTTTTGTAGAACTTCAGAAGTGGTATTTTTATCTTTTCTCAGATTGGTATATCCATCGGGATCATTTATTATTTTATTGTCATCCGGACCATTGAATATTTCTAAGTTTTCACAAAAAACTTTTAATCTTTCATTACCATAAAAATTGTTGTGTTCTAACTTTTTAATAAAGCCTTTATTTTTATTGATAAACCTCTGAACATCTCCAATATCACCTACATTTAATGACTTCTCACATAAAAAAGCAATACTTTTATCACATTCTTCATAGTCGAGTTGATTTTTATACATCATATTGAGAATTTCGCCCAACGAATCATATCCGTTTCCTTCCTTAGCTTCAGAAAGCATCTCTTTGGTTTTGCCTTTATAAACAATCTGTTCAATATCATTTACTATACCGTTTCTAAGTACAAATTGTTGATTTTTATTTTTTCTTCCGAAGATTAATTCGTGGAAAGATGTTATGTTTGAAAAATCGAAATCTTTGAAAGCAAAGCTTACAAGATCTTTATCTTCATTATATCCGTAATATAAAACCAAATCTTTTGTAAGATAAGGATCTCTCATTTTCAGGATTTTTAACGCTGTATTATCTTTATGAAAAATAAATTTATTATAGTGATATAAAATATCCGGTGTGATAGAATATTTAGCATCAGAATCGCTATCCTGTATTAATATATACGCTTTACTTTTTATTGCAACTTCCGGAAAATCTGACATTCTCAGAGCGACAATCCTATTGGTATATTCATCAATATTTACCCCGTACACTTCTGATATCCTTTTGGAAAATAATTCAGAATCAGGAAATTTATATTTGAGGTTTTCTAAAGATTTAGCTCCATAATTAATAATATCCGGAGAAAGATTGTCATAATTGAATTTAGTATTATCACCTTCTTCAACCAAGTTATAAGGAGCTTTATTTTGTTGTGTCTTTTCAGAACAATGAATCAACAAAATAAATAGAATAAATAGTAAAATCCCTTTTCTCATATGTGTTTTTGTTATTGCTTCACTTTTATTATATATTACAAGCTAATTTCCAAAGGATATTAATAGCTTTTCTAAAGTTTCATTATCTTTAAATTTTTGTACTAAAGTTTTATGATCGGCAAATGAAGATATTTTTCCATGAGGTGATATGATAAATGGAATAGGAGAGACAGCTTCCATACAAGCTAGCGCAAGTGAGGTTACTTTATCATCCGGTGTGCAGTTGTTTTTTTTGAAATTTTTCTGTCTCGTTTTGGCAATAATCTGGGCTGCTTTCTGTTCTATTTCAATATTAACGTTATAATTAAATTCTAGTTCACTTTTATTGAGTTGCTGTATATTTTCTGTGATATTATATTCATCAGCATGAAATGAAGCTAAATCTTGGGCAAAGGGAAGTCTTTTTTGTAATTGGTCCTCTTGTTCTTCTTTAGATATATAGGCTGTAGGTATCAAAATAAATTCGACTCCCTTCAGGCTTTCAAACCACAACTTATCCATCTTCCCGCAGTTTTGATTATGAAACTCCTTTAGATCGTATTTGTTCATATTCATACGAAATGTAATAGAGCTGAGACTATCATCTGGCTTGACTTTATATTTGATAAAATCTTTTTTCATCATCAATTTTTTTTTCACATAATGTAAATCTATAAAATTTTGAAAAGATAAATTGTAGTAATTCTACTATGAGTGATAAAAAAAATAATATGATTGTACTTAACAAAAAAACCTTCCAGTCAGCTGGAAGGTTTTTAATATCATTTATTATAAGGTCGTTTATAATCCGAACATTCTTGCAAACAGATCCGGGAAAACTCCGAGGATGATGATCAAGGCAATAACAACTACTGCAATGATGTTGTAAGTAAGTGTTACTTTTTCTGATGATTTGAATGTTGATTCTTTAAAGAAGAACATGGCAATAATCAGTCTTAAATAGTAAGCGATAGATAAGGCAGAACCTAACACAGCTACCAATACTAAGAAAGCGGCACCATTCATGGCCTGGGAGAATAGAGCAAATTTCCCCATGAAACCAGCTGTTAGCGGAACTCCAGCCATTGAAAGCATAGAGATCGTTGCCACTGTTGCTAATAAAGGTTCAGTTTTCGCCAATCCTTTGAAGGCTCCGAAAGAAGTTTCTCTCTTTAATTTCTCTACCCAGATCAGACACATGAAAACGCCTACTGTAGATAAAGAATAAGCAAATAAATAGAACGCCAGGTTATACGTAGAAAGGCTTGTCATTCCGAAGAACACCAATCCGATGTATCCTGCGTGGGAAACTGAAGAGTAAGCCAGCATTCTTTTTGCGTTCGTCTGGGCAAGACCCATAACGTTTGCCAAAAGTAAAGTAATGATTAGGAATACTCCTAAAACATTGATCCATTCATGAGTTACTCCAGTGAAACCGAGCGTCATCAATCTGAACAGGGCAAAGAATCCTGAGATTTTTACCACACTCGCCATGAAAGCTGTGATTAATGAAGGAGAACCTGCATACACGTCAGGGCTCCACATGTGGAAAGGGGCTAAAGCCACTTTGAATGCCAATGCACAAAGAATCAGTAATACTCCTAAGATGAACATTACATTCCCTGAATTGGCTACTCCAAAATCATGAATCTTGTAAAGATCAAAACTTCCTGCACTTCCGTAGATGAAAGCAATACCGAACAGTAGAAAACCTGTTGCAAAGGCACCCATCAGGAAATATTTAATAGAAGCTTCGTTGGATCTCAGATCAGTTTTGTTGGCTCCGGCCATTACATATAATGGAATCGAAAGGATTTCAACACCCAGGAACATCGTCACTAAGTTCTGATATCCGAAAAGGATGATCCCTCCGCATAATGCAAATAGCATCAATGCATATAATTCTGACTGGTGGCTTCTGTGATTGCTGAATGCAAAACCTCCCAGGAAGAATAATAATAAAGTTGTTACAATTGCTATTTTAGTGAATAATGCAGTATTGTCACTGTATTCGTACATATGCTTGTAATGGTCGAAGAACGAGCATTCCGGCATAAAACTTACATACAATGCAATGATTAATCCCAAAATCCCAATGTATCTTGCGAATTTTCCTTGTTCAAAAACTCCTGAAAATAACGCAATAACTGCCGTTAGGAAAACAATAATTAAAACACTCATAATATAGATTTGAGATGTGAGATTTGAAGTTTAAAGTACAAGGTTCAAAGTTTAGGGTTTAAAGTTTCAGGTTTAGTTTCCCGTCTTTAATTTCTTTGCCTCTTATCTTTTACTCTTCTCTAACCTCTTAATTTTTTAATTTTTAAATCTTTTAATTTTTAGTTGGCCATCGCCGTGTAGATAAACTTCACCGAACTACTCACCATGTCAATTACCGGTTGTGGGAAAATACCAAGTAAAATCACAAAAACCGCTAAACTTGCCAATACAGAAAACTCTACACCTGATAAATCTTTTGCTGTACTTAAAACGGCTTCATCTCCTTCTCCAAACATTGCTTTTCCGTAGAATCTCAATAAATACACCGCACAGAGAATTACCGTAAGACCAGCAATTATCGCTGCTGTTCCGTTAAAATCATAAACTGATTTCAACAAAATAAATTCCCCGATGAATCCATTGGTCAATGGAACTCCCATTGAACCTAATATAATGATCAGGAACAATACAGCAAACTTAGGCGCTACTTTAGCTAAACCACCCATTTGTCTGATGTCTCTTGATTTAAATCTCTTGTATAAGATATCACAACAGTAGAATAATCCTACTACGTTGATACCGTGGGCAAAAGTCTGTACCAATGCTCCTTCAGCTCCCTCCACATTGAAAGTTCCTCTAAGAGTAACTACTGCAGAAGCGAAGATCCCGGCTACCATCAATCCTACGTGAGAGAAAGATGAATACGCAATGATTCTCTTCATATCCGTCTGGATGATCGCAATCAAAGCACCGTGAACAATTCCTACAATGGCAAGAATAATTACGATCTGCCCGGAAATTCCTGCTATCGGAAGGGGAGTAATTGGAAGCAGATAACGCATTACACCATATACTGCCATTTTCAGCATGATCCCTGATAATAACATGGATCCCTGAGTAGGAGAGTAGGTATACGTGTCAGGCTGCCATGTATGGAAAGGGAATACCGGTAATTTCACTGCAAAAGCAAAGAAAATAAACCAGAATACCACAGTCTGTTGTGTTTCGTTCAGTTGTGCATTGTATAGATCAGTTAAAGCGAATGATGCAGAGTGATTGTACACATAGATCAATCCGGCTAACATAAATAATGATCCTACGAATGTATATACGAAGAATTTCGTAGTGAATTCAAACCTTTTATTCTCCTGTCCCCAAAGTCCGGCAATGAACCAAATTGGAATCAAAGTTACTTCCCAGAAAATATAGAATAACAATCCGTCTAAAGAAGTGAACACTCCTACAAGACCAAACTGCATCAGCAGAATCAATCCGTAGAATGTATTTCTGTAGTTTACATTTTCGTTGAAAGAAGATAAAATAATGATTGGAGCCAGAATATTGGTCAATAATAAAAGAAGCATGCTCATCCCGTCAACACCGAAATGAAGAGAACTTTTAATAAATTGAGACCAAGGATAAGTGATTTCGTACTGAAGCTTACTGTCTACTGTCGGTCCAAAATTGAAATCCGAAAGCATATAGAAGGTAAGGAGCATCTGTACCAATGCAATTCCAAGCGCCAAATATTTGCTGGAACTATTTTTCCATGCAAAAACTATTCCCGAACCTACTAGAGGTAATAGTAATAATGTTAATAATAAACCAGACATTATTGTAATATAAAGTTAACAATCAGTATAATTCCCACCGCTAAAGACATGATAAGGATATATGTCTCTACATTTCCGTTCTGTACACGCTTCATAGCTTTTCCGCTGTCTTCAGCACCATCACCTACAAAGTTTACAAAACGGTCCAAGATACCCTTATCAAACATTTTTCCTCCGCGTCCTAATCCTTCAACAGTTTTTACAATCAATGCGTTGTAAAGTTCGTCAACATATAGTTTCTTAGCAGAAAGCTTTTCCCATCCGGTATAGCTTTCTTCCGCAACAGCCATCTTTTTCTTTTTTACGTAAGTGTTTCTAACGATAAACCAAACAGAGAAGAACATCAGGATTGTTGCTGCTAATAATATCATTTCAGTATTGAAAGGTACTCCTGAAAGAGTAGCTTCCATCTGGCTGTAGCTTTGTTCTGTAAGAACAGGCTTTAACCATTCCATCAGTTTGGCATAATGCCCGTGGCCGATGAAGTGTGGCAGGTTGATAAAACCTCCGATTACAGAAAGAACAGCCAATACGATCAATGGTAATGTCATATTAGACGGGCTTTCATGTAAGTGGTGTTTCTGTTCTTCTGTACCTCTGAATTCTCCATGGAATGTAAGATAGTATAGTCTGAACATATAGGTTGCAGTCATTGCCGCTAAAACAAATAAGATTACCCAGTAAACAGGGTTTTTAGCGAAAGCTGCTACTAAAATTTCGTCTTTAGAGATCATCCCTGATAGTAAAGGGAAACCTGAGATGGCTAATGTTCCGATAAGGAATGTAGCGTGGGTAAGAGGAATGTATTTTTTAAGACCTCCCATGAAACGCATATCCTGCTCGTTGCTCATAGCGTGGATTACAGAACCTGCACCTAAGAATAGTAATGCTTTAAAGAATGCATGCGTCATTACGTGGAACATCGCTGTAGTATAGGCTCCAAGACCTAAAGCGATGAACATAAATCCAAGTTGTGAAACAGTAGAGTATGCCAATACTTTTTTGATGTCGTTCTGACGTAGTGCATAGAATCCTGCCAATGCAGCTGTTAAGAATCCGATGAATAAAATTCCTCCCTGCACGGTAGGGGCTAAAGTAAATAAGAAGTTTGATCTTACTACCAGATAGATCCCTGCCGTTACCATCGTTGCCGCGTGGATCAAGGCTGATACAGGAGTTGGCCCGGCCATCGCATCCGGTAACCATGTATATAATGGAACCTGAGCAGATTTACCGGTAGCACCGATGAATAAACTCGCTGTGATAAAGATAATCACTGTTCCGTCCAATTCAAATTTTGAAGCGTTTTCTGCTACAGAAAGATAATCTACAGCATTGGTCTGAGAAGCAATCATGAAAATACCGATCAATAACGCAAGGTCACCAATTCTGTTCATGATGAAAGCTTTTCTTGCTGCTTTACCGTATTCTTCGTTGGTATACCAGAATCCGATCAACAGGTAAGAACAAAGACCTACACCTTCCCATCCGATGAATAAGATAAGGTAGTTGCTTCCCATTACTAAAAGTAACATGGAGAAGATGAAAAGGTTCAGATAAGTAAAAAACTTATAAAATCCTTTATCATGACTCATATATCCGATAGAGTATAAGTGGATCAATGAACCGATACCCGTGATGATCATCACCATCATTAAAGAAAGCTGATCAATCTGGAATCCAAAATTGATTTGAACTCCATTTACTCTAAACCATTCAAAAGCTTTTACGATTACAGGCTGGCTTTCAGAATTGAAATTCATGAAAAGACTTACAGCAATACAGAAAGATCCGAAAACCATTGCTGTAGCTAAAGATCCTACCAATATTTTTGGAAGATTTTTCCCGAATAAACCGTTAATAAGAAACCCTAAAAGTGGTAAAAGTACTATTGCATATACTAGATTCTCCATTCTTATCCTCTTAATTTATTAAATATACTCACATCTACAGAACGGGTGTTTCTATATAGCATCGCAATAATTGCCAGACCTACCGCTACTTCAGCAGCTGCTACCACCATAATGAAGAAAACTAAAAGCTGTCCGTCGCCGTTGCCTTTATACGCTGAAAAAGCTGCCAATAAAAGGTTTACAGAATTCAGCATAAGCTCTACACAGCCCAGAATCACAATAGCATTTTTTCTAAGCAATACTCCCATTACTCCCAGGCAGAACAATACTGATGAAAGAATGATGAAGTAGTCCAAAGGGATGCTTTGTATAAATGTATTTACTTCTCCCATAATTTTATAAATCTTTTTTACCGATTAATACCGCGCCTACAATACCTGCCAGAATTAGGATGGAAGCAAGCTCAAACGGTAAAACATATTCATTAAACAAAAGTCTACCCAGATTTTTCGTAAGACCAATACTTCTGTCTACATTATCAACCACAATATGGTTTTCCCTTACTCCTCTGAAAACACCTAAAACACCTACTAAAAGAATACCTGCAGTAAAAACTCCAACAAACTTTAAAGTATTGTTCTTCTTACTTTCGTCTCCTTTATTAAGGTTAAGCATCATTAAGATGTAAAGGAAAAGTACCATAATGGCACCTGCATACACTATAATCTGGATAATTGCAAGGAACTGTGCATTTAAGAGAATGTACATTCCGGCAATTGAAAACATCGTAACAATTAATGACAAAATAGCATATAAAGGATTTTTTGCAAATACAAAATAAACTGCACTTGCCACTGCTAAAAACGCCACCAAGAAAAATAAAAACTGATCCATTATTTTACCGCATTTTTTTGTTTCTCGGATTGTCTTGTCGTGATATCAATCCTTTCATTTATTTTTTCAACTAATTTATCTTTTCCGTAAATGAAAGAACCTCTGTTGGTTTCCACGTCCACCAATCTGTCTGTAAGATAGATGGCAGATTTAGGACAGGCTTCTTCACACATACCGCAGAAAATACATCTCAACATATTGATTTCATATACTGAAGCGTATTTTTCTTCCCTGTAAAGACCTTTTTCCTCTTTTGTTCTTTCAGCAGCAGTCATCGTAATGGCTTCTGCAGGACAAGCTACCGCACACAGTCCGCAAGCTGTACATCTTTCTCTGCCTTCTTCGTCTCTTTTCAAAACGTGCTGGCCTCTCCAGATGGTGGTTCTTGGCTTCTGTACTTCCGGATACGAATATACTGCGGGAGCACCCTTTATCACGGTTCTTACAGCATGCTTAAATGTAATCCCCATCCCTGTAAAGATGGCAGGAAGGTAGATTTTTTCAGCAAGGGTCATTTCTTTATTGGAAACAACTTTTGATCTGTTAGTTAATTTCATTTAATTATAGATATTAGATGTTAGACACCAGATTTTAGACTAATCTTGTCTGTTATCTTAATTTTTAATATTCAATATTTACACAAACCTAACAGGTTTTTAAAACCTGTTAGGTTTAGATAGTTTAATTTCCAAACGCTAAAATTACAGCTCCTGTAATTAATAGGTTTACCAATGCCATTGGGATTAATGTTTTCCATCCTAAGTGCATTAACTGGTCATATCTGAATCTTGGGAGTGTCCATCTGATCCACATAAAGATCAGAATTCCAATGATTGTTTTAAGTAAGAACGCACCAATACTGATGATTCCTGCAGCATTTTCACCCCAGTTCTGAGTTACCCACTCAATACCAGGATAGTTGTATCCTCCGAAGAAAAGAACGACCATGAAAGCATTGGAAATAAACATGTTCACGTATTCCCCGAACATATATAACCCTAACTTCATGGAAGAATATTCTGTAGAGTATCCCGTTACCAGTTCAGATTCACACTCAGGTAAATCGAACGGGTGTCTGTTGGTTTCTGCTAAAGCGGCTACAAAGAAAACAAGGAAAGCGATAGGCTGGTAGAAAATATTCCAGTTCAAACCGGAAACCCAAGGAATAACGCCCCATAATTTCCCGGTAGTCTGACTTTCAGTAATTTCTTTTAAATCTAAACTTCCTGTCATCATAATGATAGAAAGAAGTGCTAATCCCATCGCCAATTCATAAGAAATCATCTGAGAAGAAGCACGGATAGCACCTAGTAATGAATATTTGTTATTGGAAGCCCAACCTCCGATCATAATTCCGTAAACCCCAATGGAAGCCATACCGATGATGAAAAGTACACCAACGTCAATGTTTGCCACCTGAAGATCAAAAGAAGTACCTGCAATATTTAAACTTTTACCCCAAGGAATAACAGCTCCCGTAATCAATGAAATAAACATTACCAAAGCTGGTCCTAATACGAAAAGGAATCTTTCTGCATTGGCAGGCGTAAAGTCTTCTTTAAAGAAAAACTTTCCACCGTCAGCAAGAGGCTGCAGCAATCCGAAAGGTCCTGCTCTGTTGGGACCAATTCTATCCTGCATGATAGAGGCTACTTTTCTTTCTGCCCAGGTAGAGTAGGCTGCAATCGTAAGTGATAGCAGGAAAAGTGCTAGTACAAGTATAAGTTTAAATGTAAGTAAATCCATTTTTTATTTAGATATTAAGATGTCAGACGCTAGATATCAGATTTAAAATTTATTGTCTGAAGTCTGGTATCTGAAATCTGATGTCTTATTGATTATTTTTCGTCTTTTTCACTGATTTCTTTAGCCATCGGATTGTCTAAAACTCTTAGCTCATCCTTAGGTTTTTCGTAGTGGTTCAATGAAATTACAGAGTGTCTGTCGATATGTCTAGGACCTTCGATGTTCCAGTCTGATAACGCTTTTCTTTCGAAACGGCACGTATCGCAGATGAATTCTTCTACTTCACCCCACTGGTCTTTTCTTGCAGTAACTCTTACGATTTCATCTCCTTTAAACCATACTACTGCTTTTCCGGAACATTTATCACATTTGCAAGTAGCATTCATAGGTTTTGTAAACCATACTCTGCTGGCAAAACGGGCTGTTCTGTCTGTTAATGCTCCAACAGGACACACATCGATAACATTTCCGATAAAGTCATTGTCTAGAGCTTTATTTAAATACGTTGAAATTTCAGCGTGATCTCCTCTGAAAAGAATACCGTGTTCTCTTGTTTCTGTAAGCTGGTTAGCTGTCAGTACGCATCTTGCACAAAGAATACAACGGTTCATGTTCAGTTTGATGTTCGGTCCAAGATCATCAGCTTCGTACGTATTTCTTTCGAATTCTGTTCTTGTGTTTTCCACACCATGCTCATATCCTAAGTCCTGAAGATGACATTCTCCGGCCTGGTCACAGATAGGGCAGTCCAGCGGGTGGTTTACCAACAGGAATTCGGTAACCGCTTTTCTTCCTTCCTGAGCTTTCTCAGAAGTAAGGTTTTTTACTTCCATCCCATCCATTACATTAGTTCTGCAGCTTGCTACCAATTTTGGCATAGGACGAGGATCTGCTTCAGACCCTTTAGAAACTTCTACCAGACAAGTTCTGCATCTTCCTCCGCTGGTTTCTAGTTTGCTGTAATAGCACATAGCAGGAGGTACAGATTTCCCACCGATTTGTCTTGCCGCTTCAAGGATAGAAGTACCAGGCATAACTTCGGTAGTCTGTCCGTCTATAGTTATTTTGAATTTTTTAACTTCTTCGCTCATATTGTATGCTTTAAGCTTTATGCATTAAGCAATAGGCTTTGTTATTTATATTTCTTAGTATTAAATGTATATCCGATTCCTGCAAGGACCTGTCCGAAAACGAAATCCTGTTGGGCTTTGTCCGGCTTGTTATTCAATGTTGTCTTAATATCCCACATGTTGATATAACCCGCTTTACCTTCTAATCTCACCATCACATGATCCCAAAGAACAAGGTTAAGACTGGCTCTAAGGTCGGTTCCCAGACCTGCAACGTGAAAACGGTCACTTCTTTCGTTACCAAAAAGCTTTACATTACTTTTCGGGAACATAAATCCGATACCGGCTCCGTAAGACCAAACCAAATCAACATTTTTCTTGTTGATAAGATTCTGATATCTTTCAAGACCTAAGTTTTCATAATTAAGTCCGTCTGTATGTTCAAAAGTAAGGAACTTCTCGTCTGTCAGGTTTACCTGTCCGTTCTGTACCATTGCTGCATATTCAGGATCTGAAATATGGCCTTTGAAATTAACCGTCTGGTTCTGGTTCATCACATATTTCATGTGGTCTATTCCCAAAACAAGTGCTAAATTATCTTTGATAAAATAACCCGCTCTGAAGTTATACTGCACTACAGTAAACCATCCCGGATTGATATAAACGATACCAAATTTGGTAGGTCTGTCCTGCGCAGATACATTATTCAGCTGAAAGTCGTAGCCATTTCCTGTAAAACGGATATCTGAATTACTGAACGCTGCTCTGTTCCATCCAAAGAAAACGAACATCTGCCCTTTTTTGCTTAAAGGCTCAGGTTTCTTCCTTGAAACTAATGCTCCTTTATCTGAACTTCTATCTATTAAAGAATCCTTTTCTTTGTTTTGTCCGAAAACAAAACTCGACATCATTAAGCCGACAACCAACAATTTTTTCATTTCACTTATGCGTTCTTTTCTACAGCCGGAATAGGATCTGCGTAATGTGCCAATCCATAATTTTGTGTCTGAGATAACTCCGGGTTTTTCACATGCCACTCAAATTCATCTCTGAAGTGGCGGATCGCTGCGGCAACTGGCCAGGCTGCTGCATCACCCAATGGACAAATCGTATTTCCTTCGATTTTTCTCTGGATATCCCAAAGAAGATCGATATCTTCCATTTTTCCTTCTCCTTTCTCAATTTTCTTTAAAATCTTGTACATCCATCCTGTTCCTTCACGGCAAGGTGTACATTGTCCACAGCTTTCGTGATTGTAGAATCTCGCTAAAGTCATAGTGTGTTCTACAATACACTGGTCTTCATCCAAAACGATGAAACCTCCTGAACCCATCATTGTTCCGGTAGCAAAACCACCGTCTGCCAATGACTCATAGTTCATATATCTTGGCTCTCCGTTCACCGTTCTCAGCAATAGATTAGCTGGAACAATAGGAACAGAACTTCCTCCGGGAATACAAGCCTTTAATTTTTTTCCGTCTTTAATACCACCGCAATATTCATCAGAGTAGATAAATTCCTCTACGGTGATCGTCATGTCGATTTCGTATACACCAGGTTTGTTGATATTTCCACAAGCAGAAATCAATTTTGTCCCTGTAGATCTTCCCACTCCGATTTTAGCATATTCAGCACCTGTAATATCAATAATTGGAACAATTGCCGCAATAGATTCAACGTTATTTACTACCGTTGGCCTTTCCCAAAGACCTTTTACAGCCGGGAATGGCGGTTTTAACCTTGGGTTACCTCTTTTTCCTTCAAGGGATTCAAGCAATGCGGTTTCTTCACCGCAGATGTATGCTCCACCACCTCTCTGTACATAGATTTCACAATCGAAACCGGTTCCTAAAATATTTTTACCTAAAAACCCTGCTGCTTTGGCTTCTTCAATCGCTTCTTCCAAAATATCAGGAATCCATGAATACTCTCCACGGATGTAGATGTAAGAAGTATTGGAACCTAAACAGTAAGAAGAAATCAGCATTCCTTCGATCAATAAATGAGGAAGGAACTCCATCAGATATCTGTCCTTGAATGTTCCGGGCTCAGATTCATCCGCATTCACAACAAGGTGTCTTGGAACGCCTTCGGGTTTCGCCAAAAAGCTCCATTTCATTCCTGTTGGGAATCCAGCTCCACCACGACCTCTTAGTCCTGAAGCCTTTACTTCTTCAAGAATTTCGTCAGGAGTCATTTTCAAGGCTTTTTCAGCAGCTGTGTAACCTCCCTGTTTACGGTATGTTTCAAAGTAGCGAATACCTTCTATATGTGCGTCTTTAAGTAAAAGTTTTTTACTCATTGTTATTTGCTTATTGCAATTGGCTTTTGGCGTCTTGCATTAATTATGATTAAACGTTAAGTGAATAATTTAAAATCTAAAATGTAGAATTTAAAATTTCTATTAGTCCAAAGCAACTTGTCCCTGTCTGCAAAGATCAAGGATTTCATCTACTTTTTCTATCGTTAAATTTTCATGAAAGAATTTCCCCAGCTGCATCATGGGTGCATATCCGCATGCTCCAAGACATTCAGCAGGCTTTAATGTGAACATACCATCTTCAGTAGTTTCCCCATCCTTAATATTCAGCTTGGTTCTGATATGATCCAGAATTTTTTCGCTTCCACACACCATACAAGGTCCTGTTCTGCAAACTTCCAAAACATATTTACCTACCGGCTTCATATTAAACATCGTATAGAAAGTAGCCACTTCATATACTTCGATCGGCTGGATACTTAATAATCCGGCAACATAATCCATCACAGGAACATCTAACCATCCTCCGAATTCTTTCTGTGCCAGGTGAAGTACAGGGAGAAGAGCAGATTTCTGTCTTCCTTCAGGATATCTTGCGATAATTTTATGTACCTGTGCTAAACTTTCCGGTTTAAAAGCTATTGTTTCGCTCATTTTTTATCTAAGATTTCAGATGTCAGATTTCAGACATCAGATTTTTAAATTTAAGTATAAAGCGAAGAGTCTGACATCTGAAATCTGACGTCTGACATCTTCTTTTTTATGCATCTAATTCTCCCGCAATAATATTCATACTGCACATCGTTACAATGGCATCTGAAATTACAGAACCTGTAATCATTTCAGGATATGCCTGATAGTAGATGAAGCATGGTCTTCTGAAGTGAAGTCTGTAAGGACTTCTTCCTCCGTCACTCACAAGATAGAAACCTAATTCTCCATTTCCACCTTCTACAGCGTGGTAAACTTCTCCTTTCGGTACATCAGTTTCTCCCATTACAATTTTGAAATGGTAGATTAATGCTTCCATTTTCTGATATACATCTGCCTTTTCAGGAAGATAGAAATCAGGAACATCCGCATGGAATGGTCCTTCCGGAAGGTTTTCGTATGCTTGTTTGATAATTTTGATTGATTCCCAGATTTCCTGCTGACGAACCATGAAACGGTCGTAAGTATCTCCTGAAGTTCCTACAGGAATAATGAAGTCAAAATCTTCGTATGAAGAATAAGGCTGTGCAACTCTTACATCGTAATCTACACCTGCTGCACGTAAGTTTGGACCTGTGAAACCGTAACTTAAAGCTCTTTCGGCAGAGATAGCTCCGGTACCAATCGTTCTGTCCATGAAAATTCTGTTTCTTTCCAGTAAAGTACAGAATTCTTTGAATCTTGGCGGGAATGTTTTTAAGAAATCTTTTAACAGTTCATGAAACTTAGGCGTGAAATCTCTTTCAAAACCTCCGATTCTTCCCATATTGGTTGTCATTCTGGCGCCGCAGATCTGCTCATACATATCATAAATACGTTCTCTTTCGATGAACATATACGTAAGACCTGTAATGGCTCCCGAGTCCATCCCGGTTACCCCGTTACAGATCAGGTGGTCACCGATTCTTGCCAGCTCCATCAGGATAACGCGCATATAGTCTACACGTTTTGGAACCTTTACGCCAATCAGCTTCTCTACTGTCATATGCCAACCTAGGTTATTGATTGGTGCAGAACAGTAATTCATACGGTCTGTAAGGGTAGTGATCTGAGAGTAGTTTCTTCTTTCAGAAATTTTCTCAAATGCTCTGTGGATATATCCTACCGTTTGCTCTGCATGCAGAATTCTTTCTCCGTCCATCGTTAAGATATTCTGGAAAATCCCGTGGGTAGCAGGGTGGGTAGGTCCCAGATTCAGGGTATATAATTGTCCGTCAATCTGTTCCTTACTTTCGTACTGGTTTAGTATATTAGATAATGAGTTATCTTTCATAAGTATTATAATTGATAATTGATAGTTGATAATCGATAATCATTTATCTATCATCATTTATCATTTATATTTTATTTTTTATCTTCCGAACATGCTATCGTTCTTGTCGGTTCTTGTCCCATCTTCAAGTCGATATTCCTTCAACATTGGGTGATATCCAAGATCTTCCATATTCAGGATAGGTCTAAGATCCGGATGTCCTTTAAATTTAATCCCATAGAAATCATACGTTTCTCTTTCCATCCAGTTTGCTCCGGCATACAGATCCGTAAGAGAATCTACCTCAATATTTTCTCTGGACATGAAGATTTTCAGTCGTAATCTGAAATTGGCCATCATATTATGCAAATGGTATACAACACCAATTTCCTTCTCAGGGAATTCAGGATAATGAATACCACAGATATCGGTAAGGAAATTGAATTCCAGTGATGAATCTTTCAGATAGTGAATGATCTTCTTAATATCTTCTTTCTTCACCTCAATCGTTAGCATTCCATAAGGCTCTGAGCTTGAAATAACAGATTCCGGAAATTCTCTTGTGATGGCTTCTAATACAAATTCGTTTGTCATTTCCGTTTAGTTGCTTATGTTGTAAGAATCTAATAACTTCTGATATTCAGGCATATCTCTTCTTCTGATGCTTTCGCTCTCGGCAAGAGCCTGTACCTGCATTACTCCTTCAATGATCTGTTCTGGCCTTGGAGGGCATCCGGGAACATAAACGTCAACCGGAATAATTTTATCAATTCCCTGAAGTACAGAATATGTATCAAAAATACCACCGCTGGAAGCACAAGCTCCCACTGCTACCACCCATTTCGGCTCAGCCATCTGAGTGTACACTTCTTTCAGGACGGGTCCCAATTTCTTTGATATAGTTCCGCAAACCATCAGCATATCTGCCTGTCTTGGAGAGAAAGAGTTTCTTTCCATACCAAATCTTGAAGCATCATATGTCGGGTTCAGGGTAGCCATAAACTCGATACCACAACAAGAGGTTGCAAAAGGTAACGGCCAAAGTGAAAACTTTCTTGCCATTCCGATTACACTGCTCAGTTTTGTTGCGAAAAACCCTTCTCCTTCATAGCCTTCGGGAGCAGGTGCATCTGTTCTTATTACTGGTTTTTTATCTGACATTTTTAGTAAATATTTAAAGATTAAAATATTTAAAGATTAAAAACAAGACCTTTACAATCTTTAAATTACTTAAATAAATTCAATCTTTTAATGTTAAAATTTATTTATCCCAATCCAGCGCGCCACGTTTCCAGACATAGAAAAACGCCACGAAGAAGATCGCAACGAATGTAAGCACGGCAAGGAATCCTTCCATACCGAATTCTCTGAAATTTACCGCGTAAGGATAAAAGAATACGATTTCAATATCGAATAGTACGAACAATACCGCAGTCAGGAAGTACTTGATCGAAAACGGTGTTCTGGCGTTTCCTTCTACAGGAACCCCACATTCCCAGCTTTGGTTTTTTACAGAGTTTCCTTTTTTCTGTTGTGGACCCAGGAAATGTGCCCCCAGCAAAGAAACAGCTACAAATCCTACTGCTACACCAGCCTGGATAAGGATTGGAATATAACTTTCAGGTAAATTCATTTTTGCATTATTATCTCAATTTGCAAATTTAGCGAATAAACAAGAAAGCATGAAATTTATCAGCTTAAAAGTAGGATGAAAATGAGTTAAACCGGTAATTTAGAATCAATAAAAATTAGCTTTTCAGGATTGCTTTTTTGCTGTGTTTTTACCCTTTTTTCGTAGTGACTGGGCGAAAATAGGATATTGCCCTTGTCCATTTGTGATATTTTGGATTTATTTAATCCGGAATAAAAACTTTTTGTTAAGGACTTACTGATGCTGGTTTAGAGTCTTATTTTTTCATTTTTTTCAAAAGGGTATAAGCCATGAATGAAATATATCCGAAAAGAATACTGGCAAAAAGAATATTGATCACCGTATTTGTTTTATCATCCGGCGACTGAAAAAAGAAATTATAACTGATAAATCCGGTAATTAAAATGGCAAATATGATAAGCTGCGGTTTCATAGAGTTCGAAGTTTAGAGTTTAAAATGTAGGATTACTTTTACATTTAGAAATGCAATACTATTTATTCACTTCCATTGAATAGGTTCTTCTTCTCTTATGGTTCACGGGATTGTAGTCCTGCCAAAGGAGCTGAACACTTTTGTTTTCTTCCAGTTCAGGATTGGTTTCTGCAAAATCAATTCCCATACTGGTAAACCGTTCAAAAATTTCTTTAAAAATAATAGCGGTTACACCACGTCTCTGATATTCCGGATGGATTCCGATAAGATAGAAATTGGCACGGTCATTCTTTTTTCCGGCCTGTAAAAAATGCCACCATCCTAATGGAAATAATTTCCCTTTTGATTTCTGCAAAGCCTTGGAATAGGAAGGCATGGTAATGGCAAATGAAATCAGCTGCTCATTTTCATCTACCACACAAATAACATAATTTTTATTGATGAAAGGAAAATATTTTTCTTTGTATGTTTTGATTTGCTCTTCTGAAATGGGAGTGTAGGTAGAAAGATGTTTATAAGTTTCATCCAAAAGCTTAAACATAGGTTCTACATAAGGAAGAATTTCTTCTTTTGACTTGAATTTAAGAACCTTCAGTTTGTATTTCTGTGCAATTAGGCCACTGAATTTCTCAACTTTTTCAGGAAGCACTTTTGGAAAGTTCATTTCATATTCTACCCATTCTTTCTCTTTGGCTAAGCCAAGATTTTCAAGGTGTTGAGGATAATATGCATGGTTGTAGATTCCAATCATAGTGGCCAGTTTATCAAATCCCATTGTCAGCATACCTGCTTTATCAAGATTGGTAAAACCCATTGGCCCTTCAATTTTGTCAATATTTTTTTCTTTGGCATAATCAACGGCTTTTTGAATGAGTGCCTTTGAAACTTCAGCATCATCAATAAAGTCGATCCATCCAAAACGTACCTTTTTAATTCCTAACTCTTTCTCTTCTTTATGGTTAACGATTACCGCAATCCTGCCCGCTACTTTACCATCTTTTATTGCCAGAAACTGTCTGGATTCCGAATACTGTAAAGCCGGATTTTCTTTGGGATCCCAGATTTTCATTTCGTCTTTTATAAAGGATGGGACATAGTACGGATTATTTTTGTACAAATCCATCGGGAATTTTACGAATTGCTTGAGCTGACCGGGTGTTTTTACTTCAATAATTGAAATTGTAGACATGTTTTTTGAGAGGAATTAGAGGACAAATATAAATAATAATATCTTATACTTTGGCACAGTTTTTATATGATTATGGGTGAAATTAAACACAAAATTTATATAAAATGGTGGGTTATTATATCATTATTGGTATTTCAATGCTGGTGAGCTGGTGGGTTTCTTCCAGATTGAAATCAAAATTTGAATATTATTCCAATGTACACCTTCGAAATGGCCTTTCGGGGAAAGAAATAGCGGAAAAGATGTTGAGAGATAACGGAATAAATGATGTTCAGGTAATATCAGTTCCCGGGCAGTTGACGGACCACTATAATCCGGCAGATAAAACAGTAAACCTTTCTGAAGGGGTTTATATGCAGAGAAATGCAGCCGCTGCAGCAGTAGCAGCTCATGAATGCGGACATGCAGTACAACATGCGGTAGGATATTCTATGTTGAATTTACGTTCAAAACTTGTTCCTATTGTTAATATAAGTTCCAATCTGATGCAGTTTGTCCTTATTGCGGGTATCGCGGTAATGGCTGCATCAAGAACGATTGAGAATCCGAATGGAAATACAACTGTTCTTGCCATCGGGGTAGCCATGTTTGCGGTGACCACGCTTTTTGCTTTTGTAACGCTTCCTGTGGAATATGATGCCAGTAACAGAGCTATGAAATGGCTTAAAGATACCGGAACTGTAACAGCAGAAGAATTTGTTGGAGTTCAGGACAGTTTAAGATGGGCAGCAAGAACGTATGTGGTGGCGGCCTTAGGTTCTCTGGCACAGCTTCTCTATTGGGGCTCTTTGCTTCTTAGCGGAAGAAGGGATTAATCATTAAATTCAAATGAAACATATTGCATCTCGGAGAGTTTTTCCGAGATGTTTTCTTTTTGTGCCAGTTTCAAAGAGGCAGTAAGAATACAATTTTCGTTGGCATCGAAATTCAAAACTTTGGCATCAAATTTTGAAAGTAAGGTAAAGATGATGTTCTGTTGATTAAAGTTAAACTGGATCTTTACTTCTGTTTCCAGTTCTCTTGTAATAATACTGGCTTCTTCCAACGTGATCTTAGCAGATTCTTTATAAGCTTTTACCAATCCTGAAACACCCAGTTTGGTTCCGCCGTAATAACGGACAACAATCACAAGAATATTTGTGATTTCATTAGCCAGCAGCTGGTTGTAAATCGGCAATCCGGCACTCCCGGAAGGTTCACCGTCATCATTGGCCCGATAGTTTTCACCATGTAACCCGATTCTGAATGCATAACAGTGGTGTGTGGCCTTTGGATGCTCTTCCCTGACTTTTTCCAGTGCACTTTTTAATTCTTTTTCATTGGTCACCGGGTAAGCAAATCCGATAAACTTGCTTCCTTTTTCCTTTAAAAGGGTATTTTCTATGGGTTTTTCTATGGTTTTGTATTCAAACGTCATTGGAATTCCTGCTTTGTTCTGCAAAAATATCAAATAAATCTAAGGAGTTAAATAAAGAAGCTGTCAGATTTCTGACAGCTTCCATATTATGTACTATATCTTTTCTTAATTTTATCCGCAGAAATCAAGTGGAAGCAGACACATATAGTTTGTGGGGCCGCAGAAATCTGAAGGACAAAAATCTCTGCATTTTGTAAGTTCCCCGGTAGGTAAGGTACATGTTACAAAAGCTCCTCCCTGGATTGCTTTTAAACCGATTCTTGAGATTTTTTTCAAATTTTTCATGATAATATTTTTTAGTAAAACGAATATAATGAATTATTTCATTAGATGGTGATAAAATACTTTTATTTTGCTTTAAAGTATGATACTGTATTATCTCTAAATATTTCCGTTTTAGTGGCTGTATGATTAAATTCCGGGGCTTTTGTTCCATTTTCGAGCTTTACATTTTCAATTTTAATGATAATAGCTTCATCCCAGAGATTAGCATCAATAAACTGCTGCAGTGTAAAACGGCCACCTTCAATGATAACGGACTGAATCTGTTCCTTGTATAAAGCTTCCATGAGTTCCGTCAGGAAATTATCTTTGTTGATTTTAATGAATTGAATATTTCCTGCACCACCTTCTTTTACCGAATTTAAAACCAATGTTTTTGCTTCAGTATTATAGATGTTGAAATTGCCCGGGACTTTTAAATCAAAATCAATCAGAATTCTGACAGGGTTTACACCTTCAGCATTTCTTACCGTAAGGCTTGGGTTGTCATTTAAAGCAGTTTGGGTTCCCACCAAAATAGCATGCTCGTCCGCTCTTAACTGATGAACAAACTGATTGACTAATGTATTGGAAACAGCTGTCGGTTTAAAATCCTTATCCAGAAAACCGTCACCGGATTCTGCCCATTTTAGAATGATGTAAGGTCTTTTCTTTTCGTGATACGTGAAAAATCTTTTGTTCAGTTCTATACATTCTTTTTCAAGAACTCCTGACACGGCTTCAATTCCAGCATCCTGAATGATTTTCTTTCCTTTACCATTCACTTTATCGTGGGAATCCATTGCTCCGATTACTACCTTTTTAAATCCTAATTCTTTAATCTTTAAGGCGCATGGCGGAGTTTTTCCATAGTGGGCACATGGTTCCAGAGACACATAAATTGTTGATTCCGGAATAAGGTCTCTATTTTTAACGGAATTGATGGCATTGATCTCCGCATGGTTTTCCCCGGCTTTATGATGATAGCCTTCACCAATAATTTCTCCGTTGTGTACAATCACACTTCCTACCAGAGGGTTGGGGTAGGTGTGGCCAAGGGCTTTCTGGGCCAGCTCGATACATCTCTTGATATAAAGTTCGTCGTTGTTCATATTGTATAAAAAGAAAAAGCGAAGACAAATTGCTTTGCTCCGCCTTTATTTATTTTGTTATCTGTTAATCTCCGCTGATAATATTGTGGAGATTTTGTTTTAATGTTTCCAAATGAGCTTTTTTCTCATCAATCGTATTGTAAGTATCTCTTAAAAGAGGATTTTCTCTTGACGGTTTGTTGAAGAAGGAAAGATTGTTTTCCAGTTTTACGATTTCGGCTTCCAGATCAGAGATTTGATTTTTGATCTTTCTTGCTTTGTCGGTAAGCTGGTTTTCAGAGAGGCCTTCTTCTTTCAGTTCAAGTTCGTTGATTTTGTTTATTTTCAACTTCTCTCTTAAAGTCTTATTGAATTCAGAGTTGATTGAAATTTTATCTCTCGGAACTTTACCGATATTATTCCATGAAGTTTTGATCTGTTCAATTCTTTCGATGCTTCCTTCATCATTGGAAACCTCTTTCAGTTCGTCAAGAAGCGTTTTTTTGTTTTTATAATTCTCCTTCCAGTTGTCGCTAGAAGTATTGCTTTTCTCTCTGTAGTTGTTAAAAAATGCATTACATGCATCACGGAATTCATCCCAGATTTTATTGGTCATGCTCTTTGGAACGTGGCCTATTTTTTTCCAGTCTTCCTGAAGCTTTTTGAATAAAGGTACTGAGATATCCCATTCCTCATTATTCATATTATCCTGCGCAGTCTGGATCAGTTTCAGCTTTTCTTCAAGATTGGCCTGCTGGGATCCTTTTAACGATTTGTAATAGTTGTTTTTCGTTGTATTAAAACCCCTTAGCGTTGTTTTAAAATCATTCCAGTTCTGGTTGGAAAGTTTTCTTGGAACACTTCCTGTTTTTAAGAATTCGGAACGCAGATCTTCCACTCTTTTGATGGCATTCTGCCAGTAGTTATGGTTAGGTGTTTCTGCAGGTTCAGAAAGCTTTTTGATTTCAGCGATGATCTGATTTTTCTTTTCAAGGTTAGTACCTTGTTCTTTTTCAATAGAAGCAGAAAGTTCAGATTTTCTTTCATGAATTTTGTTGGAGATTTCTTTAAATTCTTCCCATGTTTTCTCACGGAATTCTTCTGCAACAGGTTCAGCTTCTTCTTTCCAAAGTTTATGAAGATACTGAAGCTCGTTAAGAGCCTTCTGAATTACGGGTTCGCTTTCCAACTCTTTGGCTCGTGCAATAATATGTTCTCTCTTTTCCAGGTTGTGGCTGTATTCCTGCTCCAGAAATTCTTTGTTCAGATCCAGCATCTGATAAAACTGATTCAGGTGGTGGAAATAGTTATTATTAAGAATTTTGAATTCAGACTTGGCAACCTGTCCGGCTTTTGACCAGTCTTCCTTAATCTCACGAATGGATTTGAAAAGGTTGATTCCCGGTTCAGAGCCTGTATATAAATTTTTAAGTCTTTCTATAATGCTTTGGCGGTGGTCAAGGTTTTTCTTTTGTTCCTCTTCCTGTCCCTTCTGGAAGTCGTCATGTTTTTCCCTGAAAATGTTGACCAATGCAGAATATTTAGCCTGAGAAGGGTGTTCGTAGCTGAAATTTTCGGCAGGATTTCCGGCTTCTACGTATTCATGTCTTTTGTCTTCCACTTCATCATGAATGTAATGACTTGCTTTTTCCTTCAGTTGGCTGAATCTTTTAAAATTCTCACCGGCGTTGGGAGTGTTGATGATTTTTTCCATTTCCTTTAAAGCATCAGCAAGAGAAATTTCTTCCTCTTCATGTTCTTCTATGTGCTCTGCATCATCTTCATGCTGGTTTGCATCATGAGAAACCGTGTTTTCTGATGTGTCCTGAGATACTTCGTTAGGATTTTTCTTTTCTTCGTTTTCAGAAAGATTGTTTTCTGTAGTCATAGCAAATCTTTTATGTGAGTGGCGTTAATATCCTTTAAATTATAGCTGTAAGGCCAATTAAAGCACTAATTTATGTTATTTTTTTTGAAAATTCCAAATTTCCCAAGCTTTTTCTGCTTGCTGTTCAAGCATATAATACCCGTTGACTGTTTTTGCTCCTTTTTCAGAGGCATTGATGATGAATTGGGTGTAGTTTGGGTTGTAAATCAAATCAATAACCAGATGATCTGAAGAAAGTCCGTCAAAAGGAAAATCCAGGCAATCTTTAATATTCGGGAAAGTGCCTACAGGAGTGCACTGAATGATAATTTTGTGTTCTGAAACCGTTTTCTGATCAAGGTTTTCAAAATTGAGTTCGGTACTTCTGGAAATGGTTACTGAAGGGATATTATGTTTGTCAAGGGCATATTTAACGGCCTTTGCGGCACCTCCGTTTCCTAAGACCAATGCTTTATCCTGCGATGGCTTTTTGTGTAAAAGAAGAGTCTTTTCAAAACCGAAAGCATCTGTGTTATAACCTGTTTTTTTACCATCCTTGATAAGGACACAGTTGACGGCACCTATTTTCTCAGCTTCGTCACTCAATGCATCAAGATAATCAATTATTTTTTCTTTATAGGGAATAGTCACATTGAATCCTAGCAGCTCCGGAGAAGCAAAAAGGCTTTCCACTTCATTGATTTCTTTCAGGTCAAAAATATCATAGGAAAAGTTCTTCAGCGTGAGCTTTTGAAACTTATTTTCAAAGAATTTTTTAGAAAAGGAATAGGAAATGTTTTTTCCTATCAATCCTAATTTTTTATTGGAATCCATCTATCAAAAATAAAAAAAAAGACCGGATTTACCCGGTCTTTGGTTTGAAATATTTTTTAATCATTAATCTACGATGAATTTAGTAGAGAAATTATCTGTTTTCAGGATGTAAGTTCCTTTAACCAAACCTTTAAGGTTGATTTTGTTTGAATGTCTGAAAGGATTGGTTATTGTTTCAATTAATTTTCCTGAAAGATCATAGATATCAGCTTTTGAAATTTTACCCAGGTTTTCTCCTTTTACAAATAATTCATTATTTCTTACCGGATTAGGGTAGATGGTAAATGCTGATTTGTCATTTTGGTTTTCAGCAGTAGCTAACGTACTACCGAAACATGTCCAGCTAAGATCATCAAGAGCAACTCTGTTGGTAGGAGAAGAATTTGTCATCTTAATCACGGCATCTCCACTTACATTAATGTTGTAAATGGTAGTTGTTGTTGCAACATTACTGTAAGGAATCATTCCTACATTCACATCGTTTACAAAAACATTAAAATATCCTGCGCTTCCGGAGAATTTAAGTTGAGTAGTTAAAGTTAAGTTCTGAACTCCACCTGAAAAAGTTGAACTTGTTAAAGAGCCATTTCTGATGGTAATGGCTTTATTGTTGATGGTCTGGTCAGCTCTTGCATCTGTAGCAGTCCATGAAATTCCGTTGTTTGTCCAGTTTACTGTCAGGTATGTATTTACAGGACCACTGATCATTTCAAAATTTTCAGTTCCACAGCTTCCTCCTCCGGCAGGTGTATCAAGAGTGGTTTCTGTAGCGGTTGTACTTTGTGGCGAAGAGTTTGCGAAAGCATCTTTAGCAATCACGTAAAATGTGTACTGAGTTAATGGAGATAATCCCGAAACAACAGTAGAAGTTGTTGTACCTGAAACAGTAGCTTTCAGAGTTCCATTGGCATAAATCTGGTAAGAAGTTACTCCAACATTATCTGTTGCGGCAGTCCAGCTTAAAGCAATAGAGTTTGAAGTAGGGTTGCTGGCAACAAGATTGGTTGCTGCCGTAGGTGGCTGGCTGTCAATAACCGGAGCTCCCCAGATCTGAGTGACATATTCAGGGTGATCAATGAATGGGTTTCTGTTTCCCTGGTAGGTGTAAGAAGCATTGTTTCTTGCAATTTCTTCAGGAGAGACGGGATCCATTGCATTCCAAATTAAATATTGATTAAGGGCCCAGGGCTGCAGTCCCGGAAATGCTGTGCTGCCAAGCATATCACCCGTAGTGAAATTCGAAAGCTGGCCTTCATACCTTGTTACAAAATAAAGAATCATTCTGGCAATATCTCCTTTAAAAGCATCAATAGGCTCAAAAACAGTACCTGAATATCCTGCCGATGCAGATGTTCCTAATTTTGATCCGTTTTTAGATAAGAAAGAAGTGTTACCAACGATTCCGTAAGGATAATTTGATCTCATTCCGTTTACTTTTCCATCTGTAGCCCGGATAAAATGAATATCAGCTACCATCGGAGAAGCACTGTTGAATAAACTTTGAGGAATAACGTGCTCTCTGTTGTAGCAGTCACCTTCATTAGAATATCCGGCAGATCCGCATTGACTGGTCCCCAGGATGAAATTATACTGATCTGCTCCATTTGGATTTTCAGAATAAATATCCAGAATTGTTCCGTCATTTTCATAAAAATAATCACGGTCAGTGGTAGCATAGCCCGTCCATAAACCACTATATCCATGATCAACATGTCCGGTACTGATAATGTTCATAAGAGCTGTTTTCAGAGCTGCACCTGTTAAGGTTGGCGATTGATTATAATATCCTGCCGGAGCCTGCGCCAAAGCGCATATAAATGTAGCGCCTAAAAGAAAAAAAGATAAAATTCGTTTCATTTTTTAAAATTGGGGCGTAAAGGTACGAAAAAATGAAACCGAAGTGTGTTAATTGTATGTAATATATAAAGTTAATATATTAGTTTTTAGTAATATATTCCTTGCTTATTTTTGAAAAGAACCATGAAATGGTAATTCCGAACAGAGAGGCAGTAAGTGCTACGATAAGGTAATTTTTACCTACAATTTTTACCGGGAATGGCAGTACTTCATTGGCTCTGAAGAATTCTGTATACAGCTGGAAATAGCAAAGTGCTGTTCCCAGAATTAATCCGGTAATAACGCCAGAAATCACAATCAGGATTCCGGTGTAAAAATAGGTCATTCTTAAATGGCTTAAAGGGAAACCGAGTGATATCAATGATTTTGCCTGCTCTTTTTTATCAAGCTGAAGGATGATAATCGCTCCGGCAAGATTAAAGGTGGTAATAAAGATGACCAGTGCAAAGATCAGGTAAATAAAAAGTTTTTCAGTGTTGATCATTTTCCAGAAAGCTGCATTCTCTTCCTCTTTGGTTTTGATTTCCACACTTTTCCCCAGTGAAGCAAGCAGACTTTGTTTTACAGCATCTGCATTTTCCGGATTTTTTAATTTAATAACAATCTGATAAGCCGATTTTTTAGGAAGGCTGAGCAGCTCTTCCGTAAGTTCAATAGGAGAGATAATATAGTTGTCCAGCTGATCTTTTCCCGGGAAAACACCTGTTACCAGAATATCTCTTTTATTGTAGATGTCTTCTTCCTTATTGATTATTCCTGTTCCCGGCTTGGGCATAAAGATCGTTGCATAATGATTGGAAGAGTCCACAGGGATTGAAAGTCTGTTATCAAGACTGTTTTCCATCAAAACCTCATTAGAGTATTTGAAACCAGGATAAGTTCCGTAGAATACTTCTTTATTAATAGGATTTACATTTACGTAAGCAGAATCAACGCCCCTTAAATAAGCAATATCACCTTTTCCATTGAAGCTGATATATACTTTTTCTTCAATCACACGGGAAAAGCTGGTGATTTCTTTATTGCTGCTCAGTACTTTATTGACGTTGTCCAGATTTTTAATGGTTTTTCCGGAAGTGCTTTTTAAAGTAAGATCTGCATGAAGATTGGAAATAAGGTCTTTGTTCAGGTCTTCGAGTCCTGAAAAAACAGAAATAATGACGAACATTGCAGCCACAGCAACCGTCATGGCGCCTACGGACAACCACGTAATGAACGTAACGGCAGTACTTCCCTTTTTTGCCAAAAGGTATCTGGATGCTATGTAAAATGCAATATTCTTCAAGATCTATAAAACAGGATTGTCGCCTTCGCCTCTTAATTCTCTTTCCAGTTTTTCAACATCATCAAGAGCGGTATCCAGGTAAAAGTTAAGTTGTGGAATAATACGCACCTGCTTTGCCATTTTCTGGCCAATGAAGTTTCTGTATTGAGGTTTGTTTTCTTCAATCTCCTTCATCACAGCGGTACGGAATTCCTGTGGGAAAATGCTTAAATAAATCTTGGCAATTCCTAAATCAGCAGTTACTTTTACATCTGAAACAGATACCAATATGCTCTGTTTGCTTTCTGCAGCCTGTTTGCGGAAAAGCTCTGCGAAGTCTTCCTGAATGATCTGTGCTACTTTTCTTTGTCTGTTACTTTCCATAATTTCTGCAAATTTAGTACTTTTGTTTGAATTGATACTTTGAAATTCAACTGCAGTATCAAATTTACGATTTAATTATATTTATTAGTATTTATGAAGCTAGAACATATTGGTATTGCTGTAAAGTCTTTAGGCGTTTCTGATGAGCTTTTTACGAAGCTATTGGGAAAAGAATCCTATAAAAAAGAAACGGTGGAAAGGGAAGGAGTAGTAACTTCTTTTTATGAAACGGGAGAAAGTAAAATTGAACTGCTGGAAGCCAGTAACCCTGAAAGCCCAATCTCAAAATTTATTGATAAAAAGGGCGAAGGCATTCATCACTTAGCATTTGGAGTCGAAAATATCCTGGAAGAAGTAGAAAGATTAAAAAAAGAAGGGTTTCAGTTTATCTCTGAAGAACCAAAAGAAGGTGCTGATAACAAATTAGTTGTATTCCTTCATCCAAAGTCGACGAACGGAGTACTGGTAGAACTTTGCCAAGAAAAGCAATAAAAAATTTTGTAGTGAAAGAAATTTTACTATTTTTGCAAACACAAAATTTAACCAAGTTTTGAGGTCCTATAGCTCAGTTGGTTAGAGCACCTGACTCATAATCAGGTGGTCCCTGGTTCGAGCCCAGGTGGGACCACATAAAATCAAGCACTTACAGAAATGTAGGTGCTTTTTTTATTTCTTGACTGCAACAATACTGCAACATTTTAAATTATAGAATAAGCAAAAAATTGATAAAGTTATCTTGTCATAAATTCATCTTAATTTATCATATAATCTTTATTCGCCTTATACATACGGAATAAATGATCATAAACTACCATTTCAAATATTCTTTGATGAGAAATAAATAACCGGTTAATATGCATATGAAAAATACTTTTGAAGAAATCTCTTAGTTTTATTTTTAATAAATTATCTTTTTCCAATTTTGAAAATTCTTCAGGCGTTAATGTAATTTCAGCAATATTACTTTTTATTAAATCTCTGATTTCTTCATATTCTTCAGAAGTAATAAATTCAAAGTATTGAGGATAAAACTCCTTATACTTTTTCTTTAATTGATTATTTAAGTTTTTATCTGCATTGAATTCTTTTTTGAAAGCATTCTCAGAACGCATTGTAAATTCTGTTTTCTCTTCAAGAGATAGATGGAAAGCTGTTAAAATATGGTCAATATAAAATAGAGAAACCATAATTTTTTCTTCGTCACTGTACTCCAAAAAGTTTAAGATTAGTTCACTGCTCTTAAAAAAGAGATCCTCTGCATATTCTATCGTATTTTCACCATAACGCTCAAGTTCTCTTGAGTAGGTATCCATAATGATAGAAGATATTTCTCCTGATTCCATGTACTCTTTAAATGATAAATTGATGATAGCTAAGATATAGCTGTAATCATCCAAGCTTATAATGTTGAATCTTATCCGTAAGTGAGATTTGGGATCGTTATATCTAATAAAAAACCATTTTTCAATAAGGTTTTGATTTTTTAATTGTTCAATTAATGGTTCTAAAACTTCTTGTAAAATAATATCTGAAGTTTTGATTCCAGTGTAAACCTTGCAATACAACCACTTGCTTCCAGGATGGAATTTTCTGATTATCATATTATTTATAGATCTTTATAAAGAGTAAAAATGAACTGATTCATATGCTCAGATTGATTATTATATAAAAACTCTTCAATCAGAATTTCTTTTTCATTTTTTACTGAAGAAAAAAGCATTTGGGTTAAATCATAATTTTTCAAATTAACAACCAGAGTGTTATCTCCCTTTATCCACTGTACCCATTGTGGGATTAATTTTAATTTTCGCCATTCTTCAACCTTTTGAAGGAGAATATCTTTTTTATCAGGTTGAATCATTGAAGCAAAATAATGAATTTGCTCCGAATCTATTTTCCATCGTGCTTTTGAAAGGACTATATTTTGATATTCCACCCGTGGTAAGAAATCATAGATTTGAGATAAGCTGCCCCAATCAAGAGATAAATAAGGTTTTACATTCTGATTATTATAATCACACAAAAAATGATAAACAGGCAAAGAATTATTTGAATAATTGTGTGCGTTTGTTAAATGAGGGATAACTTCTTTGTTGTGCAGCTTTGATCTTAAAAATAATTGATTATTCTTTATTGACAGATATAGGTCATCTACCAAAATCTGATATTTCTTTTCAAGAACAGAATTGGCCAAATAAGGGATTTCATACTTTCTTATTGAAGGTCTTCTTATTACATTTCCTATTCTTGATTCAGGTAAGTGTAAAATTTCGGCTAAAATCTTGTCTGGATTGAGCTCCTGCTCTTTTTCGGCAATGTCTTTCACTAAGTCCGTTATGGAAGATTTTTCAGAGCAAAATCTTCCTAATAATTTACCTGCGTTTCCGCTGATACCTTTAATAAATATCTTTTCATGTTGCTCTTCCGAAATAATTTCTGCCATTACTGCTACTGTATCAGGCAGATATTTCCAGTCCTCTTCAAAATTGTTAAAATCTTCATCAGATAAATGAATTATATAATCTTTATTCCAATAGGATTTCTGTAATTTCTGATTGAGAATAATTTGTATCGGACTCAGTTTAAACTGGAATTTTTTTTTGGAAGCAGAGGGTGGCAATATTAAATCTTCAATATAAGGATGAATGCCTTTTGCTGAATCGTTTTGTAAGTAGCCAATTCCAATTTCCGGATCTAAGGCATAAGAAAGAGAAACTTCTTCATCCTCAAATCTTTCATGAAATGCCTTTTTGAATAGGTCTAAATTGCTCTCGTTATAAGGAGTAGTAATTTTATTCAAAAAAGAAATTCCTTTTTTCAATTCTTTTTTCCATTGATAAGATAAGTTTGTCTCATTATCGAAATAAAGATCTGTTTGAAAAAGATATTTTTTTTCATATTTTAAATTGAGAGTTTTGATAATACTTTCAATTTCAGAATATGTATTTATAGTATTTCCAAAGCTCTGATCCAGTTCATTAATCTTATTCTTAATGGTGATTAAAATCTTATTTTCCTGATGGGCATCAATTCTGCTTAAGATGAAGATGATTTGGTCTAAAAAATCATATCCTGAAACATTTGGATAAAGCTCACTTATTAAAACCTGGTTTTCTATAAGTTCATCAATAAATTGTATTGCTTCTTTTAAAGATATTTCTTCATTAACAAGGGTATTGGCAAGCTGATGAATTGTTTTACCTGCTTCAGAAAACGTTAATATATATTCTAATTCTTCAGAAAACGGAGCGGAAGAAATAATATAATCTCTTTTTCCATCTTTATTTTCATATTCTATAAAACGGATTTTATTTCCAAGCTTGTGAATAGTGTTGTTCGGGAAGAATAAAATACGGTTTTTAATATACGGAATTGTAAGAAGATGGTCAGATAATGCAACTAAAAAATGCATATCCAGCTTTGTATCTCTTAATTTTGTATTTTCTGAAAATAAAGAAATTTTATTTTCTTTTTCAAATTTTCCAGTACTTACACCTGAAAATAAACCAAATGGTGTGCAGCGGGTACTTGTACGGTTATAATATTTTAGTAACGCATTTTTTATTCTTTCGTTTAGAGAATTGTAGATGATAAGGCCATTCCCTGCAGACTTTTCTATCTCTTGATACAAAGAAAGAGAAGCTAGGTAAATAGCTTCTCTGAATATGGTATTACTAAAATGTTTTTCTAAATTTTTATCAATGTTACTTTCATCATAAAAAATATTTTGAAATTCTTTGTAAGAAAAAAGTGGGGATCTGACAATAAAGGTGTCAAAAAATTGTAAAGGAAAACGTGGCATTAATTTAAGGAAATAGGGATTTCTATAAAACTGTTATTGTAAAATTTTATTTTGACAGGATAGGCAGCGTCCTTAATAGTTTCTTCACTTACATCTTTTCCTGTTCCATAATTTACTTGCATATAAGGGGTTTTTATGCCTCCTAATACTAAAACCAGTTGACTCCCTTTTTCTATCTTTTTGCTCACAAACTCATTGTTCGTAAAGCTTATACTTGTTTTTTTGTTTTCATGCAGGAGTTTTCTTTTCTCAGTGTTCTTAGCATAACTTGCTCTACCGTAGTATGTTGATAGTAAGAAGTATTTACCTTCTTTAGTTTTTTCATACAATTTCATGTATAAATCAATATCTTTTTTATTGACAGATAAATTCAGTTTGCCTAAGAAATTTCCGGTAAATTCAACAGCCTTTTCAAATGGGCTTGATGAAAATATAATGGCGTCTGGGGTATAAATAGTATTATCCAATACATTATCTTTCTGCTTAATAAGTTCATCTACATTGGTCCGGTCTTTTAAATCTATCGTAAGTGGTGTGAAACTTTTAGCTTTATCATTTTCTAAAGAAAGCTGATTATTGGTTCTGATATAAAATTTTAACGTGTTTTTATTAAAATCATTAATGTTAGAAACGCTTTTCCATTCATTGGCTCCCATCACCTCATAGTTAATTTTATCCTTAAGGAAAGATGGTTTTAATTTACCCTTCAGAATATAATCAAACCATTCCATTGTAATATTTCCGATATCAACATTAGCGGCCGAATCAATGGTATATCCTTTTAAATTATTTTTTATATAACCCTGAGCACCTGAATGATCATATGGACCAATAATCATATAATGATCTGCATTTTTGTTATATTTATAATGATTTCTGAAATAGTATAAAGCCCCAAGCTGATCAGAATCATAGTATCCGGTAATCGTTAAAATGGGAATATTGATTTTAGAATATTCATTTTTATAAGGAGTCATTTTCTGCCAATACTTGTCAAATGACGGATGCTTTAACCAGCGTTGAAATATTTCATTCTTTTTACCTGAAATAGAATCTAATCTGTTGAATGCCTCTCCTTTTTCATACCATTTTTTAAAAACAGAATTCCATTGATCTTCATCCCTAAAGCCTGAATCAAGCATTTTATTATTGGTAACATAATTGATCCAGCGAAGAAAATATGACGCAAAGATGTTATTATTCATAGGAAAGTCTACAGTACCAATTCCTACTGAAGCTTGCGGAATAATCGTTTTTAATGCAGGGTGAATATTTTTAGCCGCTGCCCATTGGCTGAATCCCAAATAGCTGCCTCCGATCATTCCAATTTTACCATTGCTCCAGGGCTGCTTTATTATCCAATCAATAACTTTATTAATATCCTCTGACTCATGCTCAAAAGGTTCTATTGCAGAACTACTTATATATTTTCCTCTGGGATATATATAAACAGAATGATAGCCGTAGCTTGCCTGTACCTTTTGATCATTTGTATCTTCTGTATCAGGATAAATGGTATTGACTAAAATTGTAGATTCTGGATGGGTTATTTTTTTGTTTAAAACAACTCTTATACTTATTTCATTATTGACCAATAAACTGTCTTTTACCTCGAAGTTCTTAGAGTCGAGTTCTTTTAAATAGCTTTTTGCAATATCAAATGTGGGTCCTACTATATAAGAATTATAGTTTCTGCAAAGCAATATGGCTTTTTTTAATTCTATGCTGTCTTTGTTTTCAAAATCGCTTTTAAGGGAAGTAAGTATCTCTTTTTTCGTTTTTTCAGTATCACCATTAAAATAACGGGGAAGTATTATCTGTGATTTTATAGGTAGACTTTCATACTTTTTAAAAAATTCTTCCTTATATTTTTCCTGAAAATCTTTATGGGAATTTTTGTTTTTTTGAGCATTTAAATAGATCTCATACTGTGTTCCCATTGCGTAGGCAATAGTAGGATTACTTTTCTTGTAAACATTCCGTACTGAATCTATCTGATTTAAAGCAATAACATAGTTTTGCCCAGCCAAATTTACTCTGAAAAGATTATCATATTTTACAGCCTTGTCTTTTTCTTTATATTTTTTTTGTATTTCAGTGCTTAAATAAGATATTAAAGGCTGTAGATTCTCAATGTTATATTCATTAAATTGTTTAATGCTTATTTTTTGAGAAAGGATAGTATTGAATAATAAAAGAAAAGGAAGAATCAGTATGTATCTCATAAAAATAAAAATCAGTAATTTTTCTCAAAATTACTGATAAAATATTGAAATGGTTATTAGTTTTTTACTGTTATATCGATAGTGTCATTAAGTGTCTTATCCACAACAGTGTCATTATCTCCATTTGCAAGCATAATACCATTCACCATAGAATTTAACCCTCCTCTTATTTTAGACATCTGAACTTTGTTTAAGGATAATTTTTTTTCAGTTTTTTTTAATTTTTTCATTTGTAAAATACTTTTAATTTCTAAATAATTTGAGTTGCAAATAAAGTTCTAATCTTGTTAAAAAAGAATATATATATGCCGGAATTGATAAATTCCGACAATGTAGTTTTATAATGTATTGATAGCTAGTTATTTGTGTTTTGTCTAACTAAGGGCTTTTATATAATAAGAAGGAAGCGTTCCTGTTATTTTTTTAAAGGCATTTGTGAAAGATTCAGCATTGTTGTAGCCAATATCATCAGCAATAGCAGCAATGGTATGCTTTCTTATTTTTTCGTTAGATTTTAATTCTTCAACAATATAGTTGATCCTAAGCTCATTCAGATATTGGGAAAAGTTTTTGCCTTTTAATTCATTGACCAGTTTAGAAAGATAATCTCTGTTAGTATCAAATTCTTTTGAAAGAGAATCTAAAGTAATATTTTTATTGAGAAAACTATTAGTCTTTTCAAACTGTTCTATTTTATCAATGAGTAGTTTAAATTTCGGATTGGAAGAAAGGTCACTTTTCGGAGCTTTTTCCTTTCTTTCAACGATAGTGGAAGGATTATCTGTAATAGGAGTTTCATTCTTTTTTTCTTCTTCCAGCACAGGGGCAGTCAAAGGTTTTTCTGATAATACTTTTGCCTGCTTTTCGTATGCTTTTATTTTCTTTCTGTTTTTTCTGATTACGAATATGAAGACTAAAGTAATCAGCAGTAAAGACGCTATCAGCCAGGCATTCTGGTTGTTCAGTTTTTCAATTACACTTACCTTTTCTTTCATAAGCAGGGGAGTATCATACTTTTTCAGAATTTCTTTTGAAAGATTTTTGCGGTTTACAGCAATTATACTGTCGCTATGTATCAGATTATCAATGTATTTTAGTTGGTTTTTTAAATCGCCTTTCTTTTTATAAAAGTCTATCAGAATTTCATATCCATCTCTTTTTATGGGTTCAAAGCTGTTGAAAATAAAAGAAATGGAATCTGCCTTTTTAAAGAATTCTATAGCTTCGTTTTCACTGCGGGTTGCATATTTTATTTTCCCCAGATAGTAATATAAAACCCCGAGGTTGGTATAATCTTTATTATTTATCAATGCTTTTTCAACTTCCAGCAGGATTTTATAAGACTGCGAATAATCTTTTATATAAAAGAGGCTAATCCCTTTTATCATAAGCAGATAGCTGTAATTAGAATAATTATTGTATTTCTTACATTCTGCCAGCCCCAGATCTGCAAATTCAATACTTTTTTTATAGTCCTTACATTTAGTATAAATATTAGCCAAAGAAAAAATAGAAGCAATATAGTTTTTCGCATCTATAGTGTGGGTTTTTATTTTATCTTTCTCATACTCATAGTATTTCAAAAAAAGAGGAAGGGCTTCCTGATATTCTTCTGTGGCTGTTTTTAGGATGGCAATGAGCTTGTTTATATAAAAAAACTGTTCTTTATTTTCAGCCCTGTTGAGGGCGATAGCAACTGTATATTCATCTAAAGCTGCTTTGTACTTCCCCTCATTATTGAAAAGAATACCTTTTAATATATGAGATTTGGCTGGGTAATCGTAGTTATTAACGTTTTTTGATGCAGAGATGAGTGAATCTGCAAATGGATGGCCATTTTCATTTTTTAGATTTTTTACCCGGGCAATATTATAATATCCATCAAACAGGATGTCTTTGTTACTTTCCTTCTTTCCTTTTAATAGAATATAATTGGCTAAAAGCTCAGCTTTATCATTGTCAATCTGAAATACTTTATTATAAGCATCATTAATATACTTATAACTTTTATTCTTTAACGAGTCTGGAATGTGTAGTCCTTTTATGCTTTGAGAAAAGAAAAAAACAGGAAAAACAGTTAAAATAATTAAATGAAACTTCTTCATATCTCTAAATACACTGCAAATTTATGGATTATCATTGGATTTTTATGATATATGTATAAGTGTGTGCATATCAGTTGTATAAATGCTTTCCGGAATCGTGAATTTGTAAATTTTTGGAAAGGGCTATCCCGGTATTGATCAATCTTGGATTACTAATCTTGTAGACTTTGGGTATAATTATGATGTTTGCATCAGAAATATTGAAATAAATGAGGAAAATATTGATAGGTGTGAGTGTTCTGCTTCCGTTGTTGGGTTTCTCTCAAGAGAAGAAAGATTCTATTAAAACAGTCATAGAAAAACAAATTGCAGAAATAAAAGTGAATGGTAGAAAACCTTTTTTTGAACAAAAGGATGACCGTTTTGTTTTTAATGTTGAAAATAGCGATTTAGTTGTAGGAAATCACATATCCGAAGTTCTTTCTCAGACACCATTGTTAAAAGTAGATGATAATAAAATAACCCTTTTAGGAACCAATGCATCTGTTTACATCAATGATAGAAAATCAATTCTGAAAGGAAAAGACTTAATACAATATCTAAATGCGATGCCGGCTTCTAATCTGGTAAAGATAGAGCTGATTACCAATCCTTCTTCAAAATATGACCTGGAAGACGCGATGATTATTAATCTGAAGCTGAAGAAACTTGAAACAGACGGACTGAAGGGAAGTTTTACCATTACAGATAAACAAAACAGAAAAAACAGCCAGCAGGTGAATATTGCTTTAAATTATCATAAAAACAGATTTTCAAATAATACCATGTTGTTTTTTGAAAATAATAATGACCTGCAAAGAAACAGTATTGATAACTATAGCTCAAAATCCAGCAGAAATCAGATTATAGGAAATACGTTGATTAAAGAAACCAGCTTTGGAGGAAATACAGGTTTTGATTATGAGCTTAATGAGAAAAGCAGTATAGGAGGTATTTTGGAATATTATCACAAAACACCTGAATCTTCCCTTGAAAACAGAAATATATATTATGAGACTACAGGTGGGATTTTTGAAAACAGAACGGTAAATACACAAAATGATCAGCTGAATCTTTTCGGAGGAAATGCTTATTACAGCTTTAATGATGATAAGAAATCCAAGCGGCTGGATATCAACTTTGATTATTACACCCATCACAGAGACAATACAACAGAGTTTTTTAATTTGACCAATCCATATTCAAACTTAATATATAATGATTATCAGAAAGACAATTATACAGTAAGGATAGATTATTCCAAAACTTTCGAAAAACTAAAGATAAGCCTTGAAGCGGGAGGGAAGTTTAATTGGCTTTCTACAGATAATCCTTATACCTATTATAATACGGACGGTACATTGAATACCCTGTTTTCTAATAATTTTATTTATCATGAAAACATCAACGCATTATATACCAATGTTAAGAAAAAACTCTTTTCAGTGTTAGACGTTAACCTAGGGCTGCGTTATGAAAACACAAACATCAGTGCAAAACAAAATACGGTTAACGAGAACTTCTCGAGAAATTACAACAATATTGTACCCAGTATCAACCTTTCTTATATGATCAATAAGAACAACAGAGTTTCTCTGGGCTACAGAACCGCATTGTGGAGACCTTATGTAGATGATTTAAACCCGTTTATCTATAAAAATAACGAAACCTGGTGGGAAGCCGGAAATCCGGATCTGAATGTAGCAAAGATGTATTTGTTTAATGCCAGCTACAGTATAAAAAGAACCTGGGTGTTTGTAAGCAATTTCGGAATTGTAAAAAATCCTATTCTTCCTTATACAGAGGTTGTGGATAATATTTCTGTTACGAGACCTAAAAACTTTGAAGGCAGTGTAAAACGTTTTTATGTAGGGCTGAACTACAACAAACCGTTATTTGAGAACAAATGGATGTTCAATCTTTCAACAGGGATGTATTATATCAATAATGCAGATATCTATGATACCCATCCTAGTTCATGGTATAATAACTCTTCTGTTACCATCAGTGGAAACAACCTTTGGAATAAAGGCTGGAACATCAGCTACAACTTTGGTTACACCTCTCCATATACCCTGGTTAATAAGAAGAACGGTTATTTTATCAATAATCAGATTGAGGTTTCAAAGAATTATAAAGATTTCAAATTCAAGCTTTCTGTAAAAGACCTGCTGAATCTTTCAAACTCCCGTAATACAGTATATAATAATGACGGATATATTGAAGCCCTTTCACAATCCAATTTAAGGTCCATATCACTCAGCATATCCAAAACATTTGGAAATAACAAAGTAAAAAAGGTGAATACCGGAGATATTGACAAAGGAAGAACCCAAAATGAAAATCCCCGACTGTAATTCTGCAATTTTTATTAAAAACTAATAATCATGAAAAACAAAAAACTTGAAGAGTTATCTAAAAAGATAACCCAGGGCAAGATCAAAAAATTAAAGAAATACGAAGTTCTCACGATATACGCTGGAAAGAAGAGCATCATAGAAGAGTGCTATGATGGGCCGAACTGTTATGCTTATTGTGGACCGGCGCCGGTGTGTTTAGAGAACAACTGCTGGATGTATTCATAAAATTCTGTAGATCCTTTTTGCAATTGAAGCTGTTCAAAAAGACTTATAACCATAAAACTTATTGATATGAAAAGCAAAAACTTGGAGAGTTATCTAAAAAAATAACCCTCGGTAAAATCAAAAAATTAGAAAAGCATGAAGTTCTCACCATCTACGCAGGGAAGGACAATATTGCCAGTGCTATGGACATCCTGATTATAATTCCTATTGTGGACCGTTTACCTGCTCATCTAATGATTGCTGAGCTTTCATAAGGTCTTTGCTATCACAGCCTCTCTCTGAAACCAAAACTTTTCAACAAAACTATTAACCATGAAAACTTATTGATATGAAAAATAAAAATTATATGAATTATCCAAAAAAATCACTGAAAACAAGTTGTTAGAAGCTGGTGAAAACGCAATAAAAACTATTAGGGGAGAGAAAAGTGCCTCTGGAATTGTTACCCAATGAATGCGGCCGTGAGAACGAATGCTGGGGATACGGAGGCACTGCTGGCGATTGTTCAAAGAACGAGTGTTAGTATTTTATGACGAAAGAAGATTAGTTCTTTCAAAATCATGATCTATTGGGCTTAATTATTTTTAATAGAGTTAAGATTCGTAATAAACATAAAAAACTTATTTCTATGAAAAATAAAAAGCGTGAAATGATATCTAAAAAAATCACAAATGTCAAAATGAAAAAACCGCAAAAAGATGGCCTTGTATTTATTACCGGTGGTTTACTCGCTTACCATTGTAGCCGGTGTACCTGGGTGATTGCAGACCGGATTTGCAGAAAGATCCTGATTGCTGGTGCTTTTCATAAAGAAATTTGTGTTCTGTATGGCCCTGTGTGGAATTAAAACTGTTCAGGGAAATTATTAACCATGAAAATTTATTGTCATGAAAAACAAAAAATTGTTTGAATTGTCTAAAAAGATCACTGAAAACAAGCTACAGGGATTGAGCGAAAATTCAGTAAAGACAATCAAAGGAGGTAAGCTGCCTTTGGAATTAGTAGCAGACTGTACAAGTCAAAACGGCTGCTGGGGATTTGGAGGTACAGCTACATGCAGCGGTAACAGCTGCTGGAGTTATAACTAATATACTCTGATTCCACAAAATCATGTTCTGCAGGGTCTTGTGTGGAATTAAAACTTTACAAGAAAAAATTTTAACCTAAGATTTATTGTGATGAAAAACAAAAAATTGTTTGAATTGTCTAAAAAAATCACTGAAAACAAGCTACAGGGAATGAGCGAAAATTCAGTAAAGACAATCAAAGGAGGTAAGTTACCTTTAGAACTAGCGGCAAGCTGCACAAGCCAGAATGACTGTTGGGGATTTGGAGGTACGCAGACTTGTAGTGGTAATGAATGTTGGAGTTACAACTAAAGTAAAAAGTAGAGTAGCATTCGTGCTACTCTATTTAATATTAAAATAAATTAATTATGAAATACAAATTATCAAGATATATACATACTATAGAAAACGAAGAAATTTTAGATGATCATATCATCCTTTTTTCTACCCGTTCCGGAACATCAATTGAAGTGAAAAAAGGGTTGTATGAAAAAATATGTAATCTTAAAACCACTGAGATTCCCGAAGAAATTTTTATTAATCTGATCAAAAATGAGTTTTATGTACCTGAATTTGAAGATGAATTGAAGGAGATCTTATCTGATAACATCATGTCTGTGGATCATCAGGACCTAAAAACACTTTCATATGTTATTCAGCCTTCCGGAAACTGTCAGTTGGGATGTCATTACTGTGGTCAGTTACATACCAGCAAAAGTATGTCAAAAGAAGTATTAGATCTTACCTATGAGAGAATCATTAATAAAATGGAAGATTTATCAAACGATCTGGAACATTTGAGCATCACATGGTACGGAGGAGAGCCGTTAACAGGGTTGTCTGCTATTTCTAATTTGTCAACCCGGCTAATTAGCCTATGTGAAGAAAAAAACATAAAATATTCTTCCAAAATTATTACAAATGCATTAAGCCTTAAATATTCTCTTTTTGAGAAACTGGTAACAAATTACAGAGTTACAGAATATCAGATTACTGTTGACGGAACTCAGGAATTCCATGATAAGAGAAGATATCTGAAAAACGGCTCCAACAGTTTTGATATTATCATTAAAAATATTAAAGAAATTGTTAATTCTGAACTTTATCAAAAAGAAGCCAGCTTCAATATAAGATGTAATGTGGATAAAGAAAACAGTTATAATGTGATAGACTTTATTGATTATTTAGAAGCTGAAGGAATTTTAGAACATGTAAGTTTCTACCTGGCACCAATTCACGACTGGGGGGATAACAAAGCAACCATTAAAGGAGTTTCGAAAGAAGAATTTGCAGCGCTTGAAATAGAAGTTTACATGAAACTTTTGCAGTCAAAAGCAAAGTTTAAAACCCAGATCATTCCTGAAAGAGTTACCAAGCCATGTATGGTAGTAAGCCAGACTTCAGAAGTATTTGATGCTTTCGGAAATGTCTCTACATGCTGGGAGATTCCGTATACTCCAAAATATGATAATTCTGAGTTTTATGCCGGAAATATTCTGAAAGATAAGGACGTCGACAGTAAGAATATTGTCATGAGAAACTGGTTTAATGAAATTCCGGATAACAACTCATGGTGCAAGAGCTGCAAATTCCTTCCACTTTGTGGTGGAGCGTGCCCGAAAAACTGGTATGACAATATCCCGGCGTGTCCTTCATTCAAATTTAATATTGATGATAGAATTCTTCTTCAGAGATATATTAATGAACAGGCTGTGCTTTCTTAACAAATAATGTATGGAAACAATAATTTTAGATAAAATAAGAACGGTTGAATTTCGTGAATATGAGGTGAAAAAGCCGAGACATATTTTTGAAAATTTGATTGAGGAATTTAAAAGTGAGATTCCGGAAGATGATCAGTCAGGGTTGTTTTACTATATGAATTTATCTGAAAAATCACTTTCTGCTTTTCGTTCCGGGAATACCACTTTAGGAAATTATCATTATACAAAAATGCAAAATCTTAGAAACTACTTTATAGATCCTATTTATCATGGAATGATAAGTTTAGACTATGCTTTGCTTGCCTATAAGAATTATGTAGAGAATGATTTTGAACTGGCGGAAGAAAATATTAATCATGCTATTGAAAGTGCTTTGATTCAGAGCAAAACATTTCCTTATTTTGCCATAATTATTGGAGAGCAGTCACTCAACAAAATCAGAATTTTTGCACGTATAAAAGATGAAGTGCAGTACAGTGCAGAAGTTTTAAAAATAATTGCTTTTTTTATGTTTAACAAACATGAAGGTGACCTTTATCAAAAAATTGCGGAAGATTTACCATGGATTGATAAACAGGGAATGCTGAAACATATCATCAACAATTCTTATATCGCGATCCAGAAGTCATTGAAGGATGATAAAAGAACAGCAAGGATATTCCAACAAATCTTTCATTCACTTCTAAAGCAAAATGAATTTTCCGGTGATCAGGAAAACTTACTGGTAGCCATGCAATGTATAAATAAAATTGAAGATGGGGATTTTTTGGAATTCTTGAACGAAAATTTTTCTTCTATACAAAGTTCTCCGCAAAAACTAGTAAAGATTATAATAGAAAATTATTTAGATAAAATATCAGTTACCAATAATCCGCAATTAGTGAATGATGAAAAATTTACTAAAAAGCTAAAAACACTAGGCATAACAATTTAACTTATTATTGTGTTCAACAAATTTCCTTTTTATTCCCAAATAGAACAGATGGATTGTGGTCCTGTTTGCCTCAAGATTATTTTAAAATATTATGGCAAAGACTGTGACCTGGTATATCTGAGAAATCTTACCGAAGTAACGCGTTCTGGTGTTACTTTGGCAGATATAAATGATGCCGGCAAAAAGCTTTATTTTCATACCACTCCTTTTAAAGTACCTTTATCTACATTGAATGACGATGTACATTTACCGTGCGTTTTACATTGGGAGCAGGAACATTTTGTTGTACTCTATAAAATCAAAAATAATTTTTATTATATCTCAGATCCTAAATATGGAAGATTAAAACTTAAAAAAGAAGAATTTGTTAAACTTTGGATTTCTTCAGCAGATCACGAAGGAATAGGGCTGCAATTAATTCCAACAGAAGAATTTGTTGAATTCAAACCTCCTTTTGAACAAAAAGATTTAAAAATTTTTAAAAGCTATATTCATTCTGTTTTAGAAAAACAAAACTTCAAAATAGGACTGCTGATTTTTTTAATCACAATCAGTTCCGTTATTTCCTATATTTTTCCTCAGCTGATTCAAAAAATGTTTGATGAGGGAATGAAATCAAAAGAAGGAAAAATCATTGTTGGAATTTTTGGATTTCAAATGCTTTTATATGGCGGTCAGGTGCTCATCAACATTCTTCAAAACTTTGTGGGTGTACACTTCAGCTCACAGGTAAGCATCAAAATGTTGAATGACCTGCTGCAAAAGACAGTTAGGCTGCCTATTTCTTTTTTCGAAAACAGACTATATACAGATTTATTACAAAAAATAGAAGAACAGTCAAAAATTGAACAGTTACTAACCCGGCAGCTGCTGTCTAATGTTTTATCAGTGTTTTTACTAATTGTATTAGTTATTAGGCTTTTAATATACAATCAGTATATAGCATTAGGCTTTATTGGAGTTGCTGTTTTTTCTACGATATGGATTTACTTGTTTCATAATAAAAGAAGGATCATAGATTATTATGCTTTTAAACTAAATTCAGAAAATAAGAACCATCTTGTTGAGATGATTACAGGGATGGTTTCTGTTAAAATCAGCAATGCTCATATTTCGAAAATATCAAAGTGGGAAGAGCTGCAAAAAAAAATATACAAGACCAAAGTAAAAAGTCTTACTCTGGATATTTATCAAACCAATGTTACCAGTATTATTAAGCAGTTATTTATATTTTCAAGCACTTTTTTTTGTGTCTATTGGGTATCACTTGGGAAAATGACTGTTGGAGAGATGTTGAGTATAGGCTATATAATTGGTATAGCTTCAGCCCCAATAGAAAATCTTGTAGCGTTTTTCCGTTCATTCCAGGATTCAAGTTTAGTGTATAAAAGAGTTCAGGAAATTTTACAGCAAACTGATGAAAACGTCAATTTAAAAGACGGAGATCATAGCCTGCTGCGTCAGGATATCAGTTTAAAAAATGTATGGTTCAAGTATCCGGGAGGGCATCAGTCCTATGTTTTAAAAAATATTAATTTTGAAATTCCTAATGGGAAAGTAGTGGCAATTGTTGGTGAAAGTGGAAGCGGAAAAACAACTTTGTCTAAACTGTTGCTGGGCTTTTATCCCTGTTCAGACGGAGAACTGAACTTAGGAAAAGAAGGTCTGTTTACTATAAATCATGATTGGTGGAGAAACAATTGTGGAGTTGTTCTTCAGGATTCCTACATTTTTAGCGGAACAATAAGAGAGAATATTGCGATGCAGGGAGACGCAGATGAAAAACTATTGATCAGTGCCTGTAAACTTGCCAATATATATGAAATGATCCAAGGTCTTCCGTTAGGATTTAATACAAAGATAGGGGCTGCGGGAGATGACTTAAGCGGCGGGCAGAAACAGCGTATTCTTATTGCAAGAGCTGTTTATAAAAATCCGGATTTCATTTTCTTTGATGAGGCTACTTCTGCTTTGGATGCAGAAAATGAAAAAATTATACATGATAATTTACAGGAGTTTTTCAAAGGCAGAACCGTTATTATTATTGCGCATCGCTTATCTACAGTTAAAAGTGCAGATAATATTATCGTTTTGAAAAAAGGTGAAATAGTAGAACAAGGTAACCATCAGGAATTAGTAACAAAAAAAGGAGAATATTTTAATTTAGTTAAAAATCAGTTGGAACTGGGACAATAAAAAAGGAGCCTTAAAATAATAATTGATAAAAAAAGAAATTTCTTACACAATATGTATTGAAATAAAAAAGGAAACCGGAAAGTTTCCTTTTCTGTATAATCATTATAAGATTACAGGTTATATTGGTAAATTCCCTATGTATAGCATTAAACATTGTTTACTCTTATTTTCAATTGAATAAAAGAGTTATGGCGGTTCTTTCATATTATTTACTTTTTTCATACCTTGAACCAATGCGAGAGGATGTAAGAAAAGATTTTTTGCCATTAGTCTCTGAGCCGTGGTGGCTTATGACATGGCTTACCAGAACGTTGGCTATACTTTTATTAATGGTGATGTTTTTGATATTGGTGGCACTACCTGTTATTTTTTTTAGGAAAGTTGTAATATTTGTTGTGGCAGCAGTATTTTACTACCCGGTCTTAGGTTTTGGTTTATACCGTTTTATTCTTTATCGGAAGAAAGCCAGGAAGAGAGAGGTTAACAAAATTGTAGTGGATGATCAGGGGGTTCATTATGAAAGAAGAGACGGAACGGTAGATAGCATTCTTTATCATAACCTGAAAAAATATGGTTTTCCAGATGAATATGATGTAAGCTGCACTCCCAGAAATAAAATCTATGTATTACAGGTAAATAACAATGGATCTGTAGCAGATGCAGATTTCGATGGAGTAGATTCCGGCTACAGCTGCTATATTGGAAATCTTAAAGCTTTACGGCGAAGATATATTCAGGGAATTGTGTATTTCAGGCCGGATTTACACATCAATCCATCAGTATATTCCATATACAACATCAACCCTCTGGATTTCACATTCGATAAAGGTAATTATTGGATCACGTTTGCGAAGGCTTTTGCTGTATTTATTTTATTCTGTTTAATATTAGGAACCATTATGTTGGGATTGATCAAATAGTTTTTACCTGTCAGTAAAATGTATCCTTCTTTCCTGAATAGGTATCCCTAATGAATAACCGTAAATATTTAATTTTACATCATTCAAAGAAGTAACATGACAACGAAAATACTCAGCATACCCGAATTTAGCCGCTATCTGAATGTTGATGGTTTAAAAAGCGACGACTTACACATCGTGAACTTCGAAGAATATCATGATATCAGATTAAAATCCGAACCGGTTACTATTGATTTTTACCTCTTGGCTATCAAACCCCCTATGGAAACTGGTTTTGTTTCCTATGAACTGCTGGAAGACCAGTCAGATTCTTCTTATATGTATGCAGACTGTCCGCAAAATACGCTCGAGTGGGAAATAGCACCGCCGTTCTCTGGCCTCTGCATTATGGTAAGCGCCAGATATCTTGAAAAATATGCCAAAGACTATAGTTTTGTTCATTACAACAACCATGAAGCCCTCTTTCTGACAAAAGAAGAAGAAACCATTCTATGGGATCTGTTCAGAAAAGCCGATCATGAATTTAAAAAAGAAAACTATTCAAGAACGGTTATCATTTCATATGTCAATCTGATTCTCACCTACGTTAAAGAATTTTACGACCGCCAGTTCGATACCCGACGTACTATTTATCACAAAGTCATTGATGAATTTTACAACAACCTGGAAAACTATTTCCGGGAAAATGAAAATGTGGCAGGATTGCCTTCTGTGGCTTATTTTGCTCAGAAAAGTAACCTTTCAGCCAACTATTTTGGAGATCTTACCAAACACTTCACAGGGAAATCCCCTATAGACCATATTCACGACTACGTAATTAAACTGGCAAAAGACAGATTGAAAAATACCACACTTTCTGTAAGTGAAATTTCATACAGCCTCGGTTTCGATTACCCCAATTACTTTGCCCGGTTTTTCCGGAAAAAGACCGGATTATCGCCAAAGGTTTTCAGGAACCAATAAATAATACAGAATATGATAAAAGACAGCTCAATGAGTTGTCTTGTTTTTTAAGAAGCTTTATCCCGCTATCCGTTCATACTCCTCACGCCGAAATCTGCCATACTGAGCCAAGGCAGCCCTTCCTGTTGCGGGGTAACCACTTCTATCGGGGCTAGGGGAATAGTGAACCCTATCCAGACCGAACGGAATGTTATCCTGAATTTTAAACGGAAGGACTTTTTCTTTTTTATACCCGATTCACCAGGCTTATGTACTAAATTATACAGCCCATATCAAAAAAGGTAAAATGTATCTGTTTTCAGGTAATGCGTTTCCGTTTCAAGACTTATATATGCCTACCTTTGACCTATCAAAAGAAACAAATAAAATATACAAATCATGTCACAAGAAAAAATTACCATCAAAAACAAAAACGGTCAGGGAACTATCTTATCAGCAATCATCAATTTCCCTGGTGGTTTTGACCAGAACAGAAAATATCCGGCAGTAGTAGTTTCTCATCCCGGAGGCGGAGTAAAAGAACAGACCGCAGGATTATATGCCAAAAAGCTCGCTGAACAGGGATTGATAACAATTGCATATGATGCCTCTTATCAGGGCGAAAGCACAGGAGAACCCAGACAACTGGAAAACCCTTATATCAGAACAGAAGATGTAAGTGCAGTGATCGACTATCTTACAACACTTCCTTACGTTGATCCAGAAAAAATCGGGGCTATGGGAATCTGTGCAGGAGCAGGATATACAGCTAACGCGGCAATCAACGACCATAGAATCAAAGCCGTAGGAATGGTAAGTGCAGTCAATATCGGCTCCATGTTCAGAAATGGATGGGAAAATACCGTAAAAGATGCAGATGCTTTGCCTTATTTATTGGCAGGCTCCAATGCAAGAACAGCAGATGCAGAAAGTACAGACCTACAGACTATTCCTTTAGCTCCTGAAAAAGAAGAAGATGCTCCCAATGAAGAATTAAGAGAAGCCTGGGAATATTATCACACAGACCGATGCCAGTATCCTACGGCACCAGGATTTGCAACAACAAGGAGCCTTTCACAAATCATTTCTTATGATGCCTACAACAAAGCTGAAGCATTTTTTACACAGCCCTTATTAGCCATAGTGGGAAGTGCAGCCGGAAGTGCATGGATGAGCGATGATCTTATTGAACGTGCCGCATCAGCAGACAAAATAAAATATATTGTTGAAGGAGCAAACCACATGTCCCTGTATGACAGGGAAAACTATGTGAATGAAGCGGCAGGACAATTAATATCCTTCTTTCACGAAAAATTAGGGTAAATAAAAGAACTGAAATAAAATATAAAAGGTGGAGTAGAGAAAAAAAGGAATAGATTGTAATAAATTCCAGTCTCTCTCCTCCAGCTTTTATCTTAAAAAAAACATCTACAAAATGAATACAAAAAAAATAACATTCAAAAATATTGCATGGGATAATGCAGGAATACTCTTATTTCCTTCAGATTTTGACGATAAGAAAAAATATCCTGCCATAATCTCAATGCATCCCATAGGAAGCTGTAAAGAACAGACCGCAGGAAATGTATATGGAAAAGCTTTGGCGGAAGCAGGATTTGTGGTGCTGGCTTTTGATGCTTCTTTCCAGGGAGAAAGCGAAGGATCACCAAGGTATATTGAAAATCCGCTTCTTCGTACCGAAGATGTGCGGTATGCTATCGACTATCTGGAAACACTCCCTTATGTAGATACAGACAAAATAGGAATTCTCGGTGTTTGCGGTGGTGGAGGCTACTCCCTGAATATTGCCATGACAGAAAGAAGAATTAAGGCCGTGGTTTCAATTACGGGAGTCAACTTCGGGCGCTTGCTGAGAGACGGATTTGCCGGGGGAAGTCCTATGGAAGTTCTTGGAAATGTGACTAAACAGCGTTCAGCAGAAGTGGCAGGCGCAGCGCTGTTAACCATCAATATGCTGCCCGATTCCGTGCATGCGGGAAAAGAAGCAGGCATCAAAGATATTGACATACTAGAAGCAACAGATTATTATAAAACATCCCGTGGCCAGGCTCCCGGTGGCGCCACCAATGCTGTATATTCAAATATGGCGGCAGGAATGGGCTGGGATGCATTTCACTTAAGTGAAACCCTTCTTACACAACCCATTCTGGTTGTAATAGGAGATAAACCCGGAGGTTTCGGTGCTTACAGAGACGGATTCGAAATCGTAAGAAGAGCTGCCTCTGCAAAGAAAGAGCTGGTCATTATTGAAGGCTATTCACATTATGATCTCTACGATCAGCCTGAGCCGGTACAGCAGGCTTTGGAAAAAGTAATTCCATTCTTCAGAGAAAATCTTTAATTACTACATACTGCCTTACATTTTGTAGGGCAGCATTTATTTATGGAAAATTACATAACCAGGATTACAAAAACAGGTATATCTTTTCCATTTTATTTCCACATCTCAAATTCTTATGCTTATATTTATTTTGAATTAAGATTTGCCGGTCAATGTGATAATGATTATTTCTCAAAAACGAGGCTGGATTTAAAATTAAGTGAATGAAAAATTTAAAAAAACAGCTCGGGCAGTTTCCCGATGAAAAAAGAAAAGAATATTTCAGTACACTTCCCAATTACCTCAACGGAAAGTTTCAGAATATAGTAACAACACCTGCTTTATTAGAAGGTGAAAGTATGACCAAATTACTTCTCCAAAGCCTCTGCAAAGTAGAAAATACATCACCCCGGACAGCGCTTCCGTTTGTTGTTACCGATCTTAAAAATCTGAAGCCTGAAGAAAATGTCCTGATATGGTTCGGACACAGCTCCTATTTCATACAGGCAGATGGCAGGAAATTTCTGATAGACCCTGTTTTCAGCGGAAATGCTTCCCCCATGCCCGGTTCCATAAAAGCTTTTCAGGGAGCCGATTATTATAAGCCGGAACATATGCCGGATATAGACTTTCTGCTTATCTCACATGATCACTGGGATCATCTGGATTATAAAACAGTTCAGAAATTAAAGGATAAAGTAGGCAAGGTCATATGTGGGCTGGGAACCGGACAGCACTTCGAATATTGGGGCTGGAGCTTTGACAAAATCATAGAAAAAAACTGGTGGGAAAGTATAGACATCGCAGAAGGTTTCAGAATCACACTTACACCTGCCAGACACTTTTCGGGAAGACTGCTGAACCGTAACATCTCACTCTGGACTTCCTTTGTTTTAAAAACTCCCACAAAAAATTTGTTTTTGGGCGGCGACAGCGGTTATGGAAATCATTTTACAGAAATCGGCGATCAATACGGACCGTTTGACCTGGCAGTAATGGAAAGTGGGCAGTATAACGAAAAGTGGCCTTATATCCATACATTGCCAGACCAGTTGATAACAGAAATAAAAGAACTGAAAGCCAGGAATTTTATCCCTGTACACAATTCCAAATTCAAGCTTGCCCAGCACATCTGGTACGAGCCGTTGGAGCTGGCATCAAAACATGCGGAAGAAAATAATATTCCGGTAACTCTTCCGGTGATCGGAGAAAAAGTAAACCTGGATCAGTTAGGATCAATAAGCTGGAAGAAATGGTGGGAAGAATACATATGATAATTACACAAAGGATATTTTAATTAAAAATAAAAACCTGCCCATTATAGAGCAGGTTCTTCCTTATTATAAAAAAATAGACATTACAAAGGTTCCTTGTGGTTTACCTTTGTATGAATAATATCGTAAAATACAGCTGGGTTGGCAGCATCAGGAGTAATTCTGTAAGTAAAGGTTGTTTCATTCAGAAGCAGAATATCCACAACACGTGTAAAAGTAGGTGTGGTAAGCGTTCTCTTCTTTCCGTCCGGAGAAATAGACCATGTTCCTTCAGATCGTAATACATCGTTTAATCCGAAAATTTTAAAAGTTCCGTTAGCTTTGAAGTAAGAATATCCTACAAATCCGGCAACACTGGCATCATTTAACGCAACATTATTTCCGTTTTTATCTTTGGCACCGGTAGTTTCCCATGGAGTGGAAGCCAGTGTAAGCTGTCCGTTAGCCGGTTCTGCGTGAGAAGTTCTTGTGTGAATAATATCATAATAAACAGAAGGGTCACTGGAGTCAGGGCGGATCCTGTAGGTGAATTCATTTCTGTTTAGCACAAGAATTTCAACATTATGGGTGAAAATAGTGGTTCCATCCGGGTTCAGTGCGGCAATAGTTCTTGCTTTCCCCTGTGCATCTACAGACCATGTTCCCATAGATCTCAGCACATCAGTCAGATTATAAATAGCAAACTTTCCGTCTGCCTTGAAGTAAGCAAATCCTACATATCCTGCTACGCTGGCATCAGTAAGTGCTACACTATTTCCATTTTTATCTTTAGCTCCGGTAGTTTCCCAGGGAGTAGAAGACAATACCTGTGAGGGGGTCTGCTGCTCAGTAATAATTTCTTGATCATCGTCTGAACATGAAACAAAAGATGCTGATAGCAGTATGGCTGCAGACAGATAACATAATTTTTTCAGTGTATTCATAAAAGGATTTTTAAGTCTTTGCAAACTTATTCTGAATCAATATCAAAACATTGTACGGAATATCTCTTTTGTTGTAGAAAACATAACAGATTCCAAAATAAAATGAGAAAAATAATATGTTTGACAAATTTAACAATCAAAGGTGTGAAATTCCCCTCCCTTGGAGGGGTGGCAAAAATTCAAAGAATTTTTGACGGGGTGGTTTCCAACATCCGCCAAAAATTCTATTTTTGAATATGAATAACAGAAACCGCGGGAAAAATACTGGCGACGACACCCTTTTTGGCTCAGAGAAACAGATCACCAAACTGAAACAGGCTGTTGAAGACATGCATTATCTGTTGAGTAGAGAATATCCGGAAAAAGCTGCTTCTGAACTTGTTGGAAACAGATATAGGTTGAAAGCCCGTCAGATACAAGCTTTGCGGGGAGCATCTGCATCTGCCATACAGCTTCAAAACAGAAAGTTGAAACGATTAGAAGCTCCAAATTTAAAAGGGAAAACAGTTTATCTGGATGGCTTTAATGTTTTAATTCTATTGGAAAGTCTGCTTTCTGAAGCTTATATTTTTGAAGGACTGGACGGCTGTATCCGGGACCTTTCGGGCGTTCATGGAACGTATAAAAGAGTTAATCAAACTATAAGGGCTGTAGAGCTTGTAGCGTCTTTTTATCAGAAAAACCAGATCCGTCAACTTGTCTGGATCTTTGATAAACCCGTCTCCAACAGTGGAAGAATTAAGCAGATCATTCTTGAATATGCACAACAGTACCAGCTCAATTGGGAAGCAGATCTTCAGTACAATCCGGATAAATTTCTGGCAGAAAGTTCAGGACTCATCATTTCCTCAGATGCCTGGATTCTGGATCATTGTAAAGAATGGTTTAACCTGATTGCTTATCTGATCGGAGAAGAAAGTCTCTCTGTCAACCTGATCAAAATGATGTAAAGAATGAATCTGTTTGAACCCTATATTTTCCTGTTTTCCGAAGCATGGAAAGATCAATACCAAGCTGTATTAGCAAAAGAGCATCTGGAAAGCCTGGAGAAAAATATGTCTAAGTTTAAGAAGGATGCCTTAGATCTGGATCACCCTTATTTTAACGAGGAAATAATAATCAACAGACGGGAAAGCTTTGAAAAATTCATTACCATTCTTGAGAGTAACGATTCAGATGTGGTAAAAACAAAATCTCTGGAAGCAATTCCTTTTGAACATTGGCTGAATGTTTTAGGGCAAAGACTGACCTCAGCAAGCATCCGCGATGAAAATGCGATTCCGCCCTTGAAAACAATACTGATCAATGCCTGCCGGGAACCATTTAACAGTGAAATTACCATTGCGCAGAGAGCCTGGGAAAAACATATTGGAAGAATGGATGATGATTTTTGGGGAGAGATTAAAGGAAATAACCTGCAAAAACAGGAAAAAGTAATGGCAAAAATCAATGATATTCTTGAAAATAAAACCTGGTGGAATGTGTTTTTTCATTACAAACACGAACTCGTTTTTGAAGTCCGCGAAAAAGAAGGCCACGGAATCCGCTGGAGCCACGGAGGAACAAAACTGATTGGTTTTCTCGAAAAATTCATCAACGAATAAATAAAAACGTAAACATCTGTGTCATCTGCTAAATCTGCGGGAAATAAAATGCTCACCAATTACAGCTTCTATTTCTTTAGCCTTTAGCCTTTTCTACTACGTAAAAACATTGCGCAGCATGCTTCTAGTTTTGCAGATATAAAACAGAAGCTATGAATCAGACCAAAAATTTCCTTCCAGAATTATTCCTGCTTCCCTTTTTATATTTGAAAATAACATTTAATAAAATTCAGAAAACAAAATGAATACCTACATTGATATTGGCATTAATCTGACCAATAAACAGTTCTATAATGAACACGAAGAAATTATCAACCGCGGTTTGGATCATGGTGTTGAACATATGATTCTCACAGGAACCAGCGTAAGAGGAAGCAAAGAATCTGCAGAAATTGCAGAAGAATATCCTGAAATTTTATTTTCAACAGCCGGAATTCATCCTCACGATGCCAAATCTTTAAATGAACAAAGTATTGGTGAACTCAGGAAATTGTTAAAACAGGATCATGTGGTTGCCGTAGGAGAATGCGGCCTTGACTTTGATCGTGATTTCTCTCCAAGACCTATTCAGGAAAAATGTTATCTGGCACAGTTGGAACTCTCTATAGAAGTGAATAAACCCCTTTTTCTTCATGAAAGATCAGCATTTAAAAGGTTTAATGAAATCACAGATGACTTTCTTTCAAAGTTACCTGAAGCGGTAGTACATTGTTTTACCGGAACATTGAACGAAGCAAAGACTTATCTTGACAAAGGATTTTACTTAGGATTTACAGGAGCAATCAGTGATGAAAAAAGATTTAAACATCTTGAAGACGTTATAAAATATGTACCTCTTGACAGAATGATGATTGAAACAGATGCCCCTTTTATGCTTCCGAAAAATATGCCCAGAATGCAGAACAGGCGAAATGAACCTTCATTCTTACCTTATGTAGCACAAACAATTGCCCATCTGAAGAAGATCAGCATTTCCGAGGTTGCAGACGAGACCACAGAAACCGCCAGAAATTTTTTCAGACTATAAAAAAGAGCTCTACTGATAAAGTAAAGCTCTTTTTGTAAACCATTTGCAAAAGCTAATTCGTCTTTTACAAGCTCTTTATAGCTGATTCCAAAGCCAGTTCCATCATAGGATTCAAGGCTTTTTCTCTTTCGTCAGCAGAAATTTTCTCGTGAGTTGGGATAATATCCGTTACCGTCAGGATGGTAGCCGCATTTTTCCCTAAATGCTGAGCATTGGCAAATAAACCGAAAGCTTCCATTTCTACTGCTGGACAGTTGTATTTTGTAGCAATAGCAGGAGTTGCAGGATCTTTTCTGTAGAAAATATCACTGCTGTGCACGTTGATTGCTTTAGCATTTAAAGATAAATCTTTAGCCGTTTCATTGATGGTGTTAAAGATATTCCCCTGGTGAGAAAGGATTTCATCTTCAATTCCCCATGCATATTTGGCATAAGTACTTTCACTGGCTGCTTTGTCAATATTTAAAATATCAAAAAGTTGAAGATCTGTATTGTAAGCACCACAAGTCCCGATTCTGATGATCGTATCTACTTCATATTCTGTAAACAGCTCAAAAGAATAAATTCCGATACTTGGAAAACCCATTCCACTCGCTCCTACAGTGATTTCTTTACCTTTATAAAGCCCTGTATAATAAAAAATACCTCTGGTTTTGCTTACCAGTTTAGCATTTTCCAAATAATTTTCAGCAATATACTGTGCACGAAGCGGATCCCCCGGCTGCAATACTACTTTAGCAATTTCTCCTTTTTTTGCACTGATGTGAATACTCATAATGTTTTTTTGAATGGGCAAAGATAATAACTTTTAGTTTGTTTCTGTAATTACGAAAATGGAAACAATGAAACCACCTCTTCTTAATAAAATATATAAGATATTATTAATAAATGCTTTAAATAATATTTTAAATAAAATCCTTTGTATAATCCAAAACCTAACCTTGTAAATACAGAACAACAAAATAATAACGTAGAGCAGGCATCGTGAAAGTTGTCCGGCTACTTTTGCAGAAGAAAAACATTTAAAATTTTAAAAATGAAAATCGAGCATATTGCCATCTGGGTGAAAGATATTGAAAGATCCAGAGCATTCTATCAGAAATATTTTGGAGCCGTTTCCAATGAAAAATACCATAACCCCGTTAAAAACTTTCAATCCTATTTTTTAAGCTTCGATAATGGATGCCGCCTTGAAATCATGACCAGACCGGACATTAAAGAAAGTGAAAACTCTTATGAATCCCAGCAGTACGGAATTATTCATCTTGCATTTTCTTTGGATAACAAACAAAAAGTAGATAAACTTACAGAAATTCTGAGAAGAGATGGATATAAAGTAGCCGGAGAACCCCGTACAACAGGAGACGGCTATTATGAAAGTGTGGTCCTTGACCCGGAAAACAATATCATTGAAATCGTATCGCAGTAAGTCATGGCGAGGAGCCATGGAGACGAAGCCATCTTTATGGTAATGAATACATAATCTCAAACCTTATAGGTTTTAGAAACCTATAAGGTTTAAATTTTAAAACGTAACCTTACTGAAATCTTTGACTTTCTTACACCTTAAAGCAGCCTAATGCTTATGCCTTTGCATTTTTCCAACACTTTAATTCCATATTTAACATGAATCTTCCCCATAAAAATTTTATTCTCAACGAAATAATTTTATTTTTGTTAGATCATGGAAACCAAGTCACCGTTTTTAGACACGATCTTTTTGCTCCGTAAGGAAGAATGTATTACGCTTTTTTCCAGCTTACAGCAAATTTCCCCTCAGGAAGAGGAGGAAGCCGGAGATTATTTTGAAACAGAATTTGAAAAAGAACGGCTTGAATTTTTGTCTGACCAGCTTACCTGCAGCAAAGATACTGCCGTCTGGGCAGCGAAAGTACTCTATCATAGTGCACAGCTTTATCTTATCAGGGAAAATACTGGAAAAAATATTGAAAATCTTATTCCCGGATTTAAAGGCAGCCGGGATATTTCTTCTATCTTATCAGCAGATTTGTCACTGAGGTTTTTACCGCAGGTCATTATTGCTCTGAATACAATTGATCCCGAAGATCCTCTGATTACAATGCTGGAAAATATCCTGACGCAGTTTCATTATTCCGGCATAGGATATGATCTTGATCTGAAAAATATCAATTGGCAGGAAGAATTAAAACACAAAACCTACCGGAAGCTGTATCTGGAAAGAATTGTTGAAAAAAGAGATTATAAACTGGCGGAAATTCCGTTGATCAATAAACTACTAACAGCCGAATTCGGAATTCACAAAGACGCATTCTGGCGAGAACTAAAAACTATAACCGAAGACCCTAATGAAAACGTATGAGAAAGTATTTGAATTTTTAACTGACCCCACCAAAGAAACATTCCTTAAATGCCGTGAGCTGGTGATCAGTGATCCGGAATATGATCCCTATTCCGAAGACATAGAAAACTTACAGGATTTACTCAATGAAGGAAAATTTGAAGAAGTTATACGCTATGCAAATATCAATATTCTGCTGAGCCCCAGGGCACATATCTGTAAATATTTTGCTTATAAAGAATTGGGTGATGAAAAAGGCAGGAATATTGAAATGACCATAACACAGATTATCTTTGAATGCCTTGAAAAAACAGGAGAAGGAACCAAAAAATCTCCCTATATTATTACAAGAATCTCCGATGAACGGGATCTGGTAAGGCACCATCTCAATAAACAGGATGTATCACAAAACCTGGTTAAGGACGGAGATAAGATCATGGATGCGCTTACACTCGATGATGGTACGCAATTGTACTTTGATATCAAAGACCCTTACCAGAGACTGGCTTTTTCATTCAGCAAAAGAAACGGACAGGCAGCAAATAATGAAGGGATCACAGATAAGAAAAAATGGTGGAAATTTTAATTTTTTTAATCAATGAACCAGAATATCAATCAGCTTAATACAGTACTGAACTACGTAAAAGATACTTTTGTAGGTAAAAATGATGTCGTAGACCTGTTGGGAATATGCCTTTTGGCACGGGAAAATGCCTTTTTATACGGACCTCCGGGAACTGCAAAATCGGCGATTGTCAGAACGCTGGCAAAAACAGTGAAAGACGGAAAAAACTTCGAATATCTGCTCACCCGTTTTACAGAACCCAACGAGATTTTCGGACCTTTTGATATCAGAAAACTGAAAGAAGGTGAACTTTTGACCAATACAGAAGGAATGATGCCCGAAGCCTCTATGGTTTTTCTGGATGAAATCTTCAATGCCAATTCAGCGATTCTGAATTCCCTTCTGATGGCTCTTAACGAGAAGATTTTTAAAAGAGGAAAAGAAACCAAACACCTTCCTGCACTTATGTTTGTAGGAGCAAGTAACGTTCTTCCCGAAGATGAAGCGCTGAACGCATTATTTGACCGTTTTCTGCTGAGAATCAAAGTGGATTACGTCAATCCCGAACTCTTACAACAGGTACTTTTAGCAGGAAGAAAACTGGAAAACGAAGAAGAAACGGAAATTCCGGAAATTCATGCTGATGAGATCAGGCAGCTCCAGAATATGTGTAGAACAATAGACCTTAAACCGATTTATGAAGTCTATCTGAATACCATTATGAGCCTCAGAAATACAGGAATTGCCATTTCAGACCGTAGAGCGGTGAAACTTCAGAATCTGATTGCAGCAAGTGCCCTGATCTGCGGAAGAAAAGAAGCCGTACTTTCTGATCTGTGGGTATTAAAACATATATGGGATACAGAAGAACAGATTGAAATCCTGGAAGGAATTATCAACAGGACGATTGAGAAAGATGATCATCCGGATTCCCATCCACAGGCAATGCAGAATAAAACACCCGATCCCGAGGAAGTCATGAAAGACGTAAAAATTCTCATGGAAAAATGGAATGGAGGAACATTGAGTTTTGAGGAACAGAATGTAATAAAAGATAAACTAAGATATCTGCAGACCCGTTGCGACTGGATCAGGAATCCGGAACAGAAGCAGTATATTCAGCAAGAAATTGAGAGCTTATGGCAGAAGATTCTTCAAAGCGTTTAAAAGAATTCCGGGCGGAAATTCCCCGTGCTGATGAAGATTTTCTGGGCTCAATCAGAGACTGGAAAAATGTTCAGATTGCCATGGATAATGAAACGATCTGGCTGAAAGGCTTTACCGAAGAACAGGCAGCCGCTTCGGAAATACAACAGTTACCGGATCTTATCTTGTATGAGCTTCGGGATGGACTCCTATTCAGGAAAGAAGCTTTGGTGCCAAGCAAAAAAATGCCGACAGCACTGCTGTGGATTCCCATAGATAAAGCGCTGCAACTTAGCTTTCCACCTTCGAACCAAAACTATTTTGGCATCCACGAACAGGTTCAGATCAAACTCAAAGAAAGCCATGAAGAACAGCCGGTAATTGCTTTACTCTGTGCTATTGAAGACCTTAAAGAAAGCATCGTCACATTGCCTAAGTTTAAACTTGAAAAAATAAAATGGATCCTGTTGGGAAATAGAGCTTTATTTATAGGAGTTCCACTCTTAAGCTTTCCTGGAAAAACATACTGGTCAAAAGACAGACATTTACTGCCTGCAGGTCTGGATTTTGAATTTAAAAATCTAAGTACGCTGTTACAGCAGAAATATAATAAAGAGTCGGAAGGATGGCTGTTGTGGGATAAAAACGGAAATTACCTGTTGATAAAGAACACAGATTTCCGTCCGTTGTCCGTAAGCTCATTCCGCCTTACCCAAAAATCAAGAGAATGGAATTAAATACTTATTTCCAGTCCTATGAAAATTACTTTTGGGAATGGAAAACAGATGAAGATGTTCCCGGAGATTGCGGTTATCATGACAACAATCTCCTCTCGGTTCCGGGAGTGGGAGCAATTGCCTACAGACCTTATGTAATGGAAATTCTGAACTATCTTCAGCCCGTGGGATGGCCTCCCTTCGGGGCATTGCTTATGGTTTTATATGCCATGCAGGATGGCTATACAGATTTTGCCGGCCCACTAAGACGTACCGCTGAGTTTTATAGTAGAGAAGATTTTGAATTCAGTGTGGAAACACAAATTGAATTCCTTGAAAAAATAAAAGAACTTCCCAAAGTTTACAAGCAGAAACAGAACAAAATTGTACTGCTGCAGACACTATTTGGAAACGGTCATAACAGATTGTCACCGAGCTTTTCAGATGGTTTCTTAAGATTCTATTATAAAAGACCACAGGAACTTGCTTCCAGTGCAGAAAAACAACACGCAGGACCAGCCGTTCTAAACAAAGATCTGAGTGCTTTGAATCTGAACGAAAAGTTTCCTACCGTACAATCCATCATTGAGGCGATGAAGGGTCTGATTCATGAACCGGAGCTGAATGATGAGGTGGCAGAAGAAGATACAACGGCGGATACCCATAAAGATTTTATCAAAGAATTAATTGAAGAGCCCAAAACATTTCAGGTAGGAAGTCTGATCAAAAGAATCTGGAGCGGACTGAAAATCCCGATGCGCCATCTTTCTCCCGGTGAACAGCCCATAGGAGGAATTTCTGATATGACCAACAAAGGTGATTTTCACAGGATGCTTCTCACCGAATTTGCCAATGAAGAGGACATCTTTATGAATAGGGTGGCCAATAATGAAGTGCTTTACATTCAGAGAGAAATTCCGCCCGAAGAAAATATTTTTGAAAGAATTATCCTGATCGATACTTCCCTCAGAAACTGGGGAACCCCAAAAGTATTGGCATATGCGTCTGCAATTGCCGTTATCAAACATCCCAAAGCCCATGCTGAATGTAAAGTCTTCGCTTTAGGACAGGCAGGTGTTCCTATGGCACTTAACAAAGTAGAAGACGTGGTGGAAAACCTCAATCAGGTAAGCCCGGTATTGGAAGTTTCAGAAGCGTTGGAAGATTTTTTTGACAAACAGCACTCAGAAAAAGATATTGAAGTTTTCTTTATTACCCATCAGGATACTATGGCTGATGAAAAAATTCAGCGCGTAGTACATCAGAACAGGGATAAGCTGAAATTTCTGGTGACGACTGCTTCAGATGGTGAAATTAATTTTTATAAGCATCATAAAGGAGCAAGAAAGCATATTCAAAAAATAAAACTTCCATTACAGGAACTGTGGGCCAATCCGCCACAGCAAAAACAATCTACTCAGAATTTCAACGGTAAGAAAACTGATCTTCCACAAAACTATCCGATCTTATTTCCAACACCTGTTAATAAGATTGCTAAGTTCTTGTATGATGGAGAATTTTTCATTCTGAGCTCGAAAAAGCAACTGCTGAAGACGTATCTTTCTGATAATTATTACGACAGACATTCTTATGATTATTATAAAACCCATCATGGCTGTGAAGTTTTGTTTGACAAAATTTCCATAAAACCCAAAGGACAGTTTGCCCTTGCTAAAAACAGGCAGCAGCATTTTATTCTGTGCCAGTATCAGCCCGATCAGAAGTTAATATCAAAGCTTAACCTTAATACCGGAGAATATTCTGAACAGAACCTTACAGGAATGAATATTCAGGAGTCTTATCAGCTGAAATATTTTGGAAGGAATTTTTACCTGTATCATCCGGACAGCATTACCCATTACAAAATCAATATTGATGGGAATATCTCTGTAGAACCTATTAGCGGAAAAGACAAAGAATTTGAAAAAAATAATATAAAAGCTGAAGCCGAAGTTGCCAAGCTGGAGGGAAGCGGATTGAGAGTGATCAATAATTTCAATAAAATCGGGATCAATCAGCATGGAAACCTGGTTGTTTCCGGAAATGAATTGTACAGTGCTTCAGAAAACACTTTGGATTTTTCCAAAAATAAATATGATATCAAAATTTTTGCTGAACAGAATAAAAATAAATTTACGTTTCCCGATGGAAGTGAAATTATTACCGATTCGCGGGGAATGCTGACTTTCCGAAGCAGTAACAAGAGTATTGAGGAATTCTTTATTCCTTCCACGCTGGGTGGCTTCCTATCATTGGCAACCTATACTGAATTTGGCGGGTCGGAATACTATCTTCCTGAGCACGCCCTGCTGAAAGTAAAAACAATGGATGATATGTGTGACAGGTTTTTAAAACCTTTTATAGAACAGATTTTGGATTATGGAGCTTAGAATAAAACCTTTCCCGAAAAATAGTTTTCCCAAAAAAGGACTTTTGATCAAAGGTTCCTCCCCTGTGGTATGGCTTCAGGAAATGGAAATACTTGGCATTAATTTAAGTCAGGTAAAATCTTTTGCTGTTCCCTCAGATAATCCCAATGTGCTGTATGGATGTTTTCTTATTTTTAATGATCTTGCTCCGCAGGAAATAGGAAGAAATGCTTACTTCCAGAGTGTGGACGACAGGCTTTTTATCCCTGAAAATACAACCTTTTATCCCAAAATAAACCCTGAAGACTGGGCACAGCTTGATTCCCGTTTTCTGATTATGCATCCCGAATTCGGACTGGTGAAATTGTCTGAAGAAATCGACTGGACTGCATTAATTCAACAACCTGGAACCATAGATGAAAGAATCAGAAAACCGCTGAACGGGGTTTCAATTCCCCAGGAAATAAAAAGTTTCACGGTGGAAATGGATGACGAAAAAGTAATGGAAGCATTACAGCCAAAGCAAACCGAAGAAGAATGGATGAACAACCTGCCGTTTGACCTTAAAAAAGTAATGGACGGAAATAAAAAAGAAATAGAAAAATACTTAAAATACATTGAAAAATACCCCGAAAGAGCCATAGAGTTAGGTGTTTCTCTTGACGTTATGGGAACTTCCAGAGGCGATGGATTTGGAAAATTTACATGGCTGGAAGGATTATTTGGCGGAGGAGCGGGAAGTAAAACCGAAAGTGCAGGAACAAAGAATTTCCGCAGAGTATTCTGGGCGCTTATTATTGCAGCTATCGTTTTAAAGATTACATTACCTTCAGATAAAAACAATCCGGACCAGGAAGAAGCAGGAACTTCTTCGGGAACCATTGTGAACAATGCTGTAAAAGCACCTTCGGATATGATTGCTTTCCAGTCGGGAACGTCCGAAATTGATCTTAAGATTGATTCCATGTATCACCAGCAGAGAAAAGGATTGTCCAGAGAGCTTATGAACGCGGGGATCATAGAATCCAAAACAAAAGAAGACAAAGAAAACTATAAAAAAGCGGGTGGCAGAGAAGTCGGTGAGATTGGAAGGGACATCGAAAAGCTTGTTAATAAAGAAAAACAAAGCAGAGATTCTCTCAAAACCATTTACACCCGGAAAATTACAAAACATCTTGAACAAAAAACAGAAAAGCTGAAGCGTCAGATTTCTGATTCTTTAAAACAATACACTCAGGGAAAACCGGTGAATGGCGATGTTGTAAAATATCTTCTGAAAAAAAGGAAGGCTTTGATGGCTGATTCTCTGGGGAAACTCTATGGAACACTGGATATCATAGATCCTTCTTCAGCTTTAATGGATAAATCGAAAGTCAAAGCAATCGGTGCAGAAGGAACACCGCTGGAAAAAAAGGCTCCTGTTTCAGATATTCTGTACATGGTTATCCTGATGATTGCCGGAGTAGGGCTGTATTCGTTCCTGTTTAAAAATAAATCTTTAAACCTCGGTGGTGATAGTGTGCCGGCCTGGGTAAAGTTTATTTTAATTGCAATCCTTATGGCTATGCTGGTGTACTTATTTTATCCGTTGGTGAAAATGTTTGGATACAACTGGTTTGTATGGGTTCTGGTCATTGGTGTAATGCTGCTCCTTTATCGCCTGTTTAGAGATGATAAAACCATTTTAAATTCCGATGATGATAAATAAACAGAAATTTATAGACAAATTTATGGCCGCATTCGTGCTGTTGGCGATGTTTAAAGTTATCGGAATCGTTGCCCAGTTATTCCATGAAAGCTTCTGGAGTGTGGTCGGGACATTGGTTATTTTCCTGGTTGTAGCCTTTATTATCCTTCTTGTCATTACTTCTTTAAAAGATAAGGAACAAAACAACAGGAATGCTGCGGGAAGAAAGGGCACTGGAAGCAGTAACTTTTATCTTGAAAATTCCCTTTTTGACAGAATCCGGAGCAAATATGAAGAACTTGCCGAGAAATACATTGCTGAAAACGATTATAAAAAAGCCGCCAGAGTCTATATGAATCTGCTGCAGGATAATTACAGAGGTGCAAAGACATTGGAAAACGGAGGATTTTATAATGAAGCAGCCGTAGTATATCTTAAAAAACTGAACAATAAATCCGATGCTGCGGTCTGCTATGAAAAAGCAAAGCAATACAAAAAAGCAATAGATCTTTACAAAGAAATGGAGCAGAAAGAAAAAGTAGGCGATCTCTATAAAGAAATCAGTGATCTTAAAAACGCCCATCATTATTATCAGATCGTTGCAGATGATTACACCAACAATAACCAGATGGTAAAAGCTTCTTTGGTATACCGTAAGAAAATGGAAAAACCTGAAGATGCGCAAAAAGTACTGCTGAAAGGCTGGGAAGAAGATCGGGATGCCTTCAACTGTTTGAATAACTACTTTGCCAATATTTCTGATGTTAAAAAACTGGAGTCAGAAATAAAGGATTTGTATGAAAAAACTCCAGCTCATAAAAAGATTACTTACCTGGAAGTCATGAAGTACGAATTCAAAAAAGATCCGAAACTGCATGCCGCTACCAGAAATATAGCTTATGAAATCATTGCCGAAAAAGTAAACACCCGTTCCGAAATTGTCAACGAACTGAAATATTTTAATCCCGATGATCAGGTGATCCTGAAAGACATTTCAAGATTCAAAACAGGAAGAAATAAAATGTTCAGGAATTAAAAACAAAAATTGGGAAGAAGTACAGCTCTTATTAAGCAAAAATAAAACGTTCGCTTCATCAATCAATTTTTAATTGATTCTCCTTAGCTCACTAAATATGATACCCCTGAAATTAAAACTTTGCGTGGTAAAAAGCATTATATACTAAGTATCCGAAACTTCCTTTTTTATTACCCTTCCTTGTGAGAATGATAAAATAAAACCAAAAAAGATTTATCTTTGCCCCAGAAAATTATGACAATACAAAGAGCACATATCAATGCGGAACTATGCGAAAGCCCTTCAAATAAAGGGTTATTCGGGTATGATGAGGTGATATGGAATGAGGCGAAATGTGCTGACTTTGGAAATTATTTACTGTAAACTTGTAAAAATTTAATCAAAATACAACAGAAACGCCTCGATTTTTCGAGGCGTTTTTTGTTTTTTAGGTCAGAAATTATTTAGAATGAAAAAAAATAACCATAAACATGAAAATTTTTTAATCAACAATGAAACTTTAATACGATAAAATAGAGTGATAAGCAACCCGGTGAGAGACAGTCATTTAGGTAATTAAGATATCTGCAAAATATTGCGGACAGAAATTCTCTATTCTAGAAATTATACGTAATTAATTGATTGTCAATGCTTTGAATTTAAAATTTATTTGCAGATTCCAAAAAATCCTATTTACTTTGCAACCGAAAATTGAAAGCAGCAGGTTTCAGGATTCAATTAAAAATAATTTAGAAACAAACAAAAATAAAATGAAACAGTTACACAACATATTCAATCAATATTCAAGACTATTCGGACAGGAGCCGACAGGTTTTGCGTGTATTCTTGAAAGTGGAATTGTGGATAAAAGGTGCTTATATATGTGGGTCAGCTAATGATCTTTAACGTTAAAATATATGAAGCGCCTCCCGAAAAGAGGCGCTTTTTTTATGGTTTCTTTAGCTTATTTGGTAAAGCGCTGGTCTGTGGAACCGGAGAACAGGGTTCGATCCCCGGAGATACCCAAATAAAAAATGTGAATTGTGAAATTTAAATTGACAAGCGAAGCGAATTGATTATTGACTATTCACAACTTTAAAACAATCTCATAGCTCAATGGGTTAGAGCACCGGTCTTTTAAACCGGGGGTTGAAAGTTCAAATCTTTCTGGGATTACCAAAAACGGTTCCGTAGCTCAACCGGACAGAGCATGGGTTTTCTAAACCCAGGGTTAGAGGTTCGAGTCCTCTCGGAATCACAAAGGTTCATAGAAACTTTCCGATCCGGCTGTCTCCCGGAAAAGAAACAGAAGTGAGCCTTAAAGCTGGAAAGATAACGGTGGTTGTTTACCCGTCTTGGACGCGGGAGGTCGCAAGTTCGAATCTTGCTTTCCAGACAAATTATTCCATTAGCATAGTGGTAAGTGCATTCGGCTTTCTACCGAACGACAAGGGTTCGATCCCCTTATGGAATACCAATGATTTCGTAGCTCAAGTGGTTAGAGTGCCGGTCTGATACACCGAAGGTTGAAGGTTCGAGTCCTTCCGGAATTACAATGATTTTGTAGCTCAATGGCAGAGCACCGGTCTGTTAAACCGGAAGTTGAAAGTTCGAGTCTTTCCAGAATCGCAGGTAACTAATTGTTAATTGTTTCAGGAGAAAAAGTAAAAGTTTGTCGAGCGCAGAAGATCTTTACGCCAAACACGAAAAATACAGACAGGCTTTTCTTCTCTCCGGATTCATTAGAAATTAATTGTGATCATTTATAAATTTTTAGGTAAAAATAAAGTTTGTCGAGCGCAGAAGTTCTTATATCAAACACATTAAGACAGGCTTTATTTTTTAATCTGATGGTTCGCCGAAGTGGAAGAGTCGGGACGGTCTGCAAAACCGTTGTGTAAACTGAGTGGGTTTGAATCCCATAACCATCTCAATGTAAAAACTATAGGAGATATAAGAATCTTTTATCATCTATAGCAAGAATATCCTTTATTAATAAAAGAAAAAGGCTGTCGGGCGCAGAAGATCTTTAAACATTCAACATAAAGACAGACCTTTTCTTTTTTTTGAAAGGAAAAAAATGAGGAATTACTTTGATTAATTGCTTATAAAAATCAGGAAGTACACCGAAGTTGGAGAGTCGGGGCACTGACATGAGGAACGAATTGAACGATTCCTTAAAAATGAAAGTAATAGAGTTAAAATCTATTGCTTCATTGCTGAGTAGGTTCGAATCCTACTGCTTCCACCAACCGCTGATAATGTAATGGCAGCATGCAGGAAATATACTCTTGTTGTTCAGGTTCGATTCCTGGTCAGTGGCTCAAATGCTCTATTCGTCTAACGGTAAGGACGCCTGCCTTTCGAGCAGAAAACAAGGGTTCGATTCCCTTATAGAGTACTGGATGTGAATAGCTGGTCAATATTGAATTGATATTAATACCATGAAAGTTCAGATTTTTTTTTAAAGAAATTGGCCAGTTATCATTCACACAAAAATAAAGAAAAAAGAAAAAAGAAAAAAACTGTCAAGAGCAGAAGATCTTTAATCAATAAAAACAGACAGTCTTTTACTTTTTTTTAAAACAAAATATTAATTAGGAAATGAGAAAGGTCTGTCAGCGCAGAAGATTTTACAAACACTAACAGGCATAGTTTTATCAATAGACAGAGCTTTCTCAAACTTAACATGGTATAAGTAATAAGCAATGAGCAATCATTGATACCTGACTGATTTCTGATATTACTCATTACTTATTACTCATGAATTAATCTGATTCATAGTGTAATTGGCAGCACACAAGATTTTGATTCTTGGAGTTTAGGTTCGAGTCCTAATGAATCAACAGCATTTAATCTGATAGTGTAATGGCAGCATCTCAGTCTCCAAAACGGATGATATCGGTTTGAGCCCGGTTAGGAGTGCAAAAAGATGAAACCAGTGACGGGTTATCATTTATCAATTATCAACAATCATTTATAAATTTAAAACATGTAGAAAAAATGGAAACGCAACAACAAACATGGCAGAATATGAATGGAAAAATTTTCCAACATTCTATCACTCAGCTGGTAGAAGAAGCCATCATCCGCGAACAGGCTAACGGACACCGTCTGAAAGTATGTGTGGGATCAGACTCCCATGTATACGGAGATGCCATCAGCTATGCTACGGCAGTAGTATTTATTCGTGAGGGAAAAGGAGCGTTTACCTTTATCAGAAAAGAAAGAGAAATACAGAGTATCAGTATCAAGGAGCGAATGCTGAATGAGGTCAACAAATCCGTTGAAATCGCATACGCGATCTGCTCTGTGCTGGATACTTATGGTGTGGAAATGGAGGTACACGCAGATATTAATACCGACCCCGATTTTAAATCCAATGTAGCATTAAAAGATGCTATGGGATATATTCTGGGAATGGGTTATGTGTTCAAGGCAAAACCTTATGCCTTCGCAAGTTCCAGCTGTGCTGATATGATGGTGTAAAAAGATATGAAGTCAGATGCTGGAAGTTTTTGACACTACATTATAAACTTTCAGTGTTCAGCTTCTAATCAAAAAAAGTCATGGAAAAAACAAAAAGATTACTATTTCTGGATGATATAAGATACCCAATAGAGGTCTATCATTATACAAAACAGGATATTTTCCTCAGGAGCGACTGGCATATCGTTCGTAATTACGAACAGTTTATCAACAGGATTTTGGAAAAAGGACTTCCGGAAATGATTTCTTTTGATCATGATCTTGCAGACGAACATTATTTGAAACAGGATTCTCAGGAATTTGTTGAAAAAACCGGATATGATTGTGCCAGATGGCTGATAGAGTATTGTATGGATAACTATCTGGATCTTCCAAAATTCTACTGTCACTTTATGAATCCGGTAGGAAAAGAAAATATCTTAAGCCTGCTGCAAAACTTTAAAGAATTGAAGCCACTCATCACAGCGGAACAAACGATGCTTATAATAGGGCCATAATTTTAAGAAGATTATTAGGCTGGAAGACTTAAGCTGGAGGCCGGAAATAATTAGACATTGTAAAATTTCCCTCTTCCTCCTTTAACAATTAAATTTTTAACAAATGAAAACAACAGAAAATATACTAATAGTAGACCTCGAAGCAACGTGTTGGGAAAACCAGCCGCCAAGAGGCCAGGAAAGTGAGATTATTGAAATAGGGGTATGCATTATGAATGCAAAAACAGGTAAAATCTCAAAAAATGAAGGGATTTTAGTAAAACCCCAATATTCAAAAGTAAGTCCGTTCTGTACGGAGCTTACCACCCTTACCCAACATATGCTGGACCATGAAGGGATTATGCTGGATGACGCTTTTGATATCCTGAGAGCAGAATATGATTCCGAAGAACTGACATGGGCAAGTTATGGAAACTACGATTTGAACATGCTGCAGAATCAGGCAAGAAGATTTTACACAGATTATCCTATGAGTGATGACCATATCAATGTAAAAACATTATTCGGTGAAATTCATCCTGCCATCAGGAAAAGTGTCGGGATGAACAGAGCTTTGGGTGAATTGGGAATGACTTTAGAGGGCACACACCACAGAGGAGTAGACGATGCCAAAAACATTGCGAAGATTCTGCATTGGTGCCTTAAGAATTATTAAAATAATGAAGTATTTCAACATTATCAATCATATGGGCTCTCTTGAAAAGGAGAGTCTTATTTTTTATAAATAGGGTGTTTTAGCTTTTTATAAATTAACTTTGATGAAAACTTTTTATTCATTGGACGGACTCACTGATTTACTTGAACACACCGGCAGAAATGTATTTTTGACAGGAAAAGCAGGAACAGGGAAGACTACTTTCCTGAATGAGTTTGTGAAAAAGACCCGCAAAAAACACATTATTGTTGCACCTACAGGTATTGCAGCTATTAATGCCGGTGGAGTTACAATTCATTCATTATTTGCGATTCCTTCACGTACATTTGTACCAACTACAGAGGCTGTTGATCCTAATCTGGCAATGAATATCAATGAACTTTTTCCTCATTTTAAATACCGGAAAGATAAACTTGATCTTTTCCGTGAAATTGAATTGATTATCATTGATGAAGTTTCAATGCTGAGAGCTGACCTGCTGGATATGATGGATCACTCATTAAGGAGAGTCCGACGAAATCAATTGCCGTTTGGAGGAGCACAGTTGCTGTTAATTGGGGATTTATACCAGCTGCCTCCTGTGGTTAGGGATGATTCAGAACGTATCCTGTCAAAATTTTATCAGACACCGTTTTTCTTTTCCGCCAGAGCATTCCAAGGCATCCCATTGGTAACAGTAGAATTACAGAAAGTATATCGTCAGCAGAGCCTGGAATTTCTGGAAATACTTGATGCTGTAAGGCATGCAGATATCCGTAATTTGAATTTTGAAAAATTAAATTCCAGATATAATCCTGATTTTGAGCCTGAAAATGAAACCTATATCCATCTTTGTTCTCACAATCGAATAGCTGATCATATTAATCAGAAAAAGCTGGCTGAGCTGCGTGAAGATTCTCATTTTTATCAAGCAGCTGTTATTGGTGAGTTTAAAGAAACCCAATATCCCAATGATAAAATTTTAGAACTGAAAGTAGGAACCCAGATCATGTTCATCCGAAATGATTCATCTCCTGAGAAAAAGTTTTACAATGGCAGACTCGCAAAAGTTTCCTATCTGGATAAAGACCTTATCAAGGCCGTGTTTGAAGAAACCGGAAAAGAAATAACGGTGACGAAAGAAGTTTGGGAGCAAAAAAGATATATACTTGATGGGGAAAAGAATATCAAAACGGAAATACTGGGAAGTTTTGAACAATATCCGATACGTTTGGCCTGGGCGGTTACCATTCATAAAAGCCAGGGATTAACCTTCGATCGGGTAATCATTGATGCAGGTAGATCTTTTGCCAGCGGACAGGTATATGTTGCATTAAGCCGCTGCCGGACTTTGGAAGGAATTGTTCTGAAATCTAAAATTACACCTGAAGCCATATTTTGTGATCCCAGAATTGAACATTTTCAGCTGTCAACCAATGCCAATGATACTTTAGAACAACTCGTTGAGCGGGAAAAGTATGATCACACCCTGCATAAAGTAAGGATGACTGTGGATGGCGGCTGGTTGAAAGATGCTGTTATGATTTGGGAAGCGGCTGCCTTATCAGTAGAAATACCGGATCAAAAAAAAATAAAAAAACTATTAAAAGATTTTAAAACAGAAAGTGAAATACTTTTTATCATTTCCGAAAAGTTCCGAAAAATTATTCATCAAAAAGCAATAAGCTTTGCAGCCGGAACTTGCCAATGGTCTGAAATTGAAGATAAATGCAAAGGTGCTGTCAATTTTTTCTATAAAAAGATCGCAGAAGATTTTCTGCTGCCTTTAAAAGATTTTTATTCGGAAACTGTAGGAACAAAAGGACTAAAATCCTTTAATGAAGAAACTAAAATATTCCTGTATGATCTTGCAGACTTTATTGAAAAACTGAAAGAATGTTATCTCTTAGACCTTCCTTTATTTGACAGAACACTTGAAGTAGATACCTCTGTAGTCATTGCAAAAAAACCTACACACCTTATTACTTTTCAGTTATTTGACGAAGGAATGCCTCCTTTTGAAATTGCAGAAAAAAGAAATCTTACCTTACCAACAGTATACAAACATTTGGCAAAAATGGGGTTGACAGAGGTAGAAAAAACTTTTAAGATGTAATCTTTTACCCATAAAATTGTATAGTTCAATTATCCGACTTGATAATTGGAAATCAATACAATTTCACTTTGCCGGTTTTTCACCAAAAATCCATATTAAATATTTTAAAAAAAATTAACGTATCTGCGGAGTAAAATAATTTTACCATAAGACATACAAATTCTGAATTTAAGACACCAAATGATGTGTAAATATCAAAGTACAGGGCTTTTATTCACTTTTTTGTATATATATCTTTAAACAGGGAATTGTTTTAATAATTTTAAACATCGTGGTAGAGCTCGTTTTATTAACTTAATGTTTTGTTAAAAAAATCACATTTAAGGGATAATTTACTGTCTGTCAGGCAATTTTTGTTAATTTAGCTGATAAGAATGATTTTATGCTTATTGATGGAGATTTTAAGATGATATTTTTAAACTATAAAATAAAAGAAACTATACCTTTTCTTAAAAAAGCTTATCCAAAAGATAAAAGAAATTGCTTTTTCTTTTAAACAAGCATAATAAAAATATACAAACAGGATTTTAAAACTTATCAGTCTGTTTACCGGTTGTAATATCATTTTCAGAAAACGGGTGACATCCATGCTGTCAGTTGTTGAAAAACCGGTTTTCAATCTTAAGAAGCTATTGGAAATTATCCTGTGACGGTTTTAAAAAAAGAAAATAACCTGCAAAGACTATATATCAAATTGAAAGCACATGAAAGAAAGACTTTATGAGATCCTTAACGAGGAAAAAATACATGAGATTATCCCTTTTCTAAAGCAGCTGAGCATGGAGGAAAGAAAGGTGCTGGTACCTTCTATTAAGAAACTGGACCGTGAGATCAGTAAGATCGTAATGACCAAAAACTCCTACCATACAGCAGGATCTGTGAACCAGCATTCCATTATAGATATTGCTTCATTTGTATGCATGGATAAAAAGAATTTCGGTAAAAATTACTGGAGCCTTTTCAGAAACGCAGAACAGACCGAACAGATACTGGAGTGGGGCTGCCCGGAATGGTTTTCAGATTTTATCAATGAATCTGTAGAAGCTGAATTTACAGCATTCAATTATAGAGATATTTTAGGATGGACAGAAAAAGGCTACGTACAGCCCAAACCTGAATTGCTGGGGCATCATCTGAGTAATTATCCTGCTGATCTGGACCGCCATCCGGAAACGCTCAATACCCATTTTTGGTATCTGTGTGAATATCCTTCCAAATCTTTGCCTTTCCGCAAAGAATGGTTTCCTATCGTCCAAAAGCTGATTGCAGAAAAAAAAATTGACAGAAAAAGATTTTTGAGAGAATGCCTTCTGGCATCCAACAGAAACTTTAATAAAAATGTAACGGGCTGGTTTATGGATGCATTTACATCTTTAAAACCAACGGAAGAAGAATTATCCGATCTGCAGGATGAATTGCTTGCAGGGCTGGCTTCTTCACAATCAAAAGCGGTGAATACCATCTTATCACATCTGAAAAAAATAGTGGGAATCCCTGATTTTAAAAATGAGGAATTTTCACTTCACCTTCCGAACCTGCTGGGCTCGGAGGTAAAAACGGTAGTTGTTTCCAGCCTGATGCTTACTGAAAAAATATTTCAGAAAAAGAAAATAGATCCTGAAATGCTGGGAATGGCTTTAAGTACGGCGTTTGTAAGCAAAGATGACGGCGTACAGTCAAAGGCAGCGAAGATCATTTTGAAATACATTCCGGTCTCTGAAAATATAATAGAGGCGCTTTCCCATTATTCAGATAATATTCTGACGAATGTACGCCCACTTCTGGTAAAATATATTGAAGAAAGACAGCCCAAACTGGAAGTGATAGCTTCTGAAAAATTATCCTTAGCTACAGAAGAAAATGCTGTCAGGGTACTTCAGAACTTTGAAGATCTGATGTTTTATCTTCCCGTGGCAATGGATGATCCGTACAGTCAACATTGTGATATTGCTTTGACCGGATTTATCCGTTTTGCCGGTGATGTTGACGCACAATCTGTGAAACTTATAGAACCGGTATTTTTGAAAGCCTGTAAAACAATTTCCAAATGGGAAGTTCCTTATCTGAATGTTTTACTGTGTAATGCCATTATCAATTACGGCTTAAGCTTACTTGAGCAATATCCTGTTCAACTTAAAAACCTGGAAAGAATCTATCAGAAGACCAAAGATGAAGAGGCAGAAAGAGAGTCTTATTCAAATTATCAGAAAAAATTAGGACCAATAGAAAGTGTGGGAGCCGATTGTCCTGCCAGACAGGCATTTAAAGAACTTGCCATATACGCTTTTCAAAAAATAAAATCCGGAGATAAGATTCCTCTTTTATTTCCGATTACCCATGCTCCATGCTGGATTTCTCCCGTCACTTTGGTAGAAAGACTGGAAAGTTATCAGAATGCAGATGCAGAACCTCATCATCTTGATATTCAGCTCGCATTACAGCGTTGTGCCTTAGACAATACTGCAGAAGCTATAGCAGAAGTTGAAAAAAGATTGAAAGGTGAATATAAAGAACTGATGCTGTTCTTTCTCGGTAAAAATGCTAAGCCGGAAGGTAATTTTAAACATCCTTCATGGTGGATGACAGCAGGGATTACACGCTCCCCGGAAACTGTTTTTGAAGAATTCACTGGTTTTGGCTATGATACTATTCCTGCAGAATTCTTTTCAGGAGATTACAAGTGGAAAACTATCGATACCAGGAAAAATTCTTATTATCCTGTAGAACTTAATATTGTTATTCCGAAATATCACCTTGAAAAACGAAAAGAACCTTTATTTATGGAGTATTTTGTTGCTGAACAGAAAGAACTTAGTGAAATTCCTGCTTTGATGCTGTGTTTTCCAAATACTCCGGCCAATGCTCTGGCGAAAGTTATCAAACACTGTCTTTTCTATTCAGGAATTGCTGAAGTGTACGAAAGAGGCCTGGTTTTAAATACTGCAAATACCCTTTACCAGATTAAAAAGCCTCTTGATGAAATCGGATATTTGTTTTTAGGGACTATTTTTATGGATAGCGATAAAACTATTCGTGGAACAGCGGCTGAAATGTGGCTTGAACATGTTTCCGGCCAGATAATGGATAATGCCCGGTTAGGAAGGGTGATCGGTATGCATGAAAAGCTGGAGTGGGCACCTGTTAAAAGATTTACAGATCTTATACAGCATCATATGCTGAATGTCAGCAAAAATCATAATATCGCCCTGGAAGAATTGATTTCCAATATTCTGCTTCAGATGGAAGCACCTGTTACCAATCTGAAAAAAATCCTGGAAATCTACCATGAAGTTTTAGCCTTGAATCATTCGGAAGCTCATCATGAAGTCACAAAAAAAATAAATACCTGGAAAGAAAATTCTAGCCTGAAAAAAATCTGCAATCTTTTTCTAAAAAAATAATTAAGAAATACACCTATTTATAGCTATTCCGGGTTTCTTTTCAGGAAAGAGACGGAGAAAACTTTTTCTCAGTCAATACAGTGAGAGATAAAAACGATTTATCTTTCTTTTAGGGTAATGCCGTGAAAAAGGCTGCTTATGCTTATAATTTAATGACAAACGCAAAGGCATAAATCCGGTATCTAAACCTGATATCCTGACGCCTTTGCTTTGTAATGACATTTGTAAATCTTTTGTATCAATTTTTTCCCTGGCTTATCCATTCATGATAACTAAGTACACCCAATTCCGGTTTGCCTTCGCCTTCCAGAACAGCAATAAACTCAAGCTGGTTTCCATCAGGATCATTAAAATAGATAGCGAGTGCTGGCATCCATGCAAATACCATAGGCTCAACACTCCCGTCTTTCAGAAAATTGTATGGCTTTAAATTCTTTCTTTCAAGAAATTCGACTGAATAATTTAAAATATCTTCCTTACTGCTGGAAAAAGCAAAATGCCTGGTCTGAAGATTCTCTTTCTGCTCCCAAAGACCCAGCATAAATTCTTTACCTTCTCCAACCCATAAAAAAGCAATAGGTCTGGTTTCATCTCTATGAGCTAACTTTAGCCCTAATACTCCGGTATAAAATTGTATTGCATTTTCCAGATTGCTCACCTGAACATGAGTCTCATATAATCCTTTAATCATAGCTTAATCTTTAATAAGGACAAAGCTAGAAAACCCTTGCTGGAAAACTTACGAGAGCTGATTTCTTTAATAAAAATGAATGATAGAAGGATTTTATAATTAGAAATTAGAAATTAGAAATTAGAAATTAGAAATTAGAAATTAGATTGTTATTAAATATCAATATCTGTTTTCAATATTAATTCAATTTGTTGATAACTGTCAGATAAAGTATTGACTAATTCACATAATTTATAATAGCACCTTATTTTAAAGTGCTTTAGTCTAAATAATTATTTGATTTACCTGCGTTATTCCTTACTAAGTCCATTTCCTGTTTTGTCATCTCTCTATGAAGAAGTCCACCTACATTACTTACAGCATTATCTTTAGCATTTTGCCTTGCATTTGAAAATTTTTCGTAGGTTGTGGAGGCATCATTTTTAAGAGGTATAATTTCCCGCTTTTCTTTTTTCAAATAAAATAATTCAAAAGAATATGTTTGTTTTTGATCTTCTAAGTAAATAACAAGCCCTGGAAGACCTTTGAAAGTATAAGGACCTTCTGATATTGGAATATCCAAGGTGTACCATGCAGTAAGTTCCCTCATTCCATATTTACCAATAGCTTTTTTACAATTATATCCATTTATTTTTTTTGTCTCATTTAATAAATTCCATTCAACTTTATTAGCCGGTTCAAATGAAAACAAATTTTTAAATACTTTATCATAAATTTTTAACTTTCCATCTCGTAGTAATACTTCTTGACTCATATTCACACGTGGAACTTTTGAAAAATCAATATTAAGATTCTCTGAAGTAATATTGTTCATACTATTTTTTACAATGGCTTCTTTTAGTGAATCACTTTTTGCCTTTTGATCACTTTTAAAAAGAGAAACATTGTCCCCAATAAAAAGTGTCATTATTTCTTCTCTCTCGCTCGATTTATTTGTTGAATCTTTGAGAAATTTAACATGATATTTACAAATCAAGTTAGAATAAAGAACAGTATTCTTGTCTTGTGAAAAAACAAAAATACTGTTCGTTAAAATTATTATTAGTGAAAATATTTTTAACATTAAGCTTTGATTTAATCACAAAAATATTCATCCAATAAGGCCATATTATCCATTAAGCATTGTTCTCCCCAACTCGTACAATAAGAGTCTTGAATAGGAAATCCGCACGATGTATAATATGTAACGGTTCCACACCATTCAGTTGCTTTTTGATTATTTTTTTCTTTAGCATTAAAAACGCTTTCTTCAGCACTAACAAGTCCAGCAACTCCAAAGGCTGCTAATAAAATTAATTTTTTCATAATTGTCTAATTTTTAAATTATTTTTGTGATTGCAATCTTATAACAAGTATACAAATTAATTTTATCGTAAATTACGAACATCCGTATTTACTAAAACTTTGTTATTGTGTAGAATGTGAGCTAAGTGAAAAATGAATTTAGCTTCATAATATTCCTTAATTTGCTTTAAACGCATTTCTAATGAAAAAATAAAAGTCCCGAAACTTGTTCGGAAATAGATAAAAACAGTTCGTTTTTTAGAAGTTAAACATTATTTTGATACTCTGTTTTAGCATTAAACAAAGGACGTGCTTTTTTCTGGGCAAAATCTCCGTAATAATTTCCTCGCATTTCCATTGAAGATTTAATCTTGTTAATTTTCAGAAACGATTTCAGTCATTACTGATAGGGTAGTGTCATCAGGGAAAAATTCATCATAGCACAATTATGGGAGGAATAGTGAAGCTGGTCACTCCGGCAAACGTTTAGCCCGGTTTTTTCTTATTATTACCTTTAAAAAATGCCGGCAGATTATTTACCGGCATTTTTCATAGTATCTTCAAGCTCTTCTTCAAACATGAGTTTCCATTTGGAAAGCGTTGTTCTGCTTATCTTATATTTTCTCGACATATAGCTTGTGGAATGACCGTGTTTTTTCTGGTACTGCAGCAATTTCAGCATGGTCTGCTTGTCATAGGTTTTCAGTTTTTGATTTTCTCTGGACTGCTTAAACAATTTTTCGTTGAATTTCAGAACATCCTCACTCGTGTGAAGCTTTTCAAGAAGTTCTTTGATTTTCGGATCTTTCAGCTTTTCAGGATGCTCTGTTTTAAGCATATCCTGGTAAATTTTTTTGTAATTGGGGCGCATGTCTTATGTGTTTATCCGTTTGCATTATCAGTCTTCTGAAGCCATCTGTGCAGGGTACTTTTAGGAATGGAATACTCTTTAATGACTTCGCTTTGGGTCATTTCACCGGAAAGAATCCTTTTCATAATGAAATCTTTGATTTCCTGAGTGTAAATATTTTTCCTGAAGTAGGGCGTTTTTTCGGATTTTTGGCCGGTCTTGTTAATAGCTGAAGGCGGTGCATATAAAATTAAATGTGAACTGTATAGTCTGAAAAAATCATATTCCAACAGTTTGCTCCACCTTAAAAGAAGATCCGTATCCATTGATTTGCTGTCATACATCATTTCGACAGCTTCTTCATCTTTACTTAAAAATTTGCATATCCTCTCTACTGTTATTTCATTTTCATTAACCCTCTCCTTGATAAATTTCCCAATATGGATTTCTTTATATAACATTTTTTACTGAATATTATTCTTTTGTTTAAACTTATACATAAAAAAACGGAAATAGATGATATATATTATCAAATGTAACAAGAGGCAGTTCACAAAAATCTGAAATGGATAGAATAGAAATTATGATTCAGGAATACTAAAATACGTTTCATAAGATCATTAATCTTAGAAAACAGGTCTGTAACTTACCAAATAACTTAAAACAGGTGGGTAGGGATCACCTTAATGTACTTGGGATATATTCTTATTTTCAATGGGTTTCTTCTTCTTCTCTTTCAAACTTCTTTCCTGCCATTTGTGTGAAATAATATATAACCTATTAAGGTTTTTATACAATTCTATGAGTGAAGGCTGTAGATGAATTGATAAACAGCTTTTTACGCATTGAATTTTTAAATTAGTACCAAATAATTACTTATTTACTTCAAATGTAAACAAAAATAAGAGACAAAAATAGTCAGAAGTGTAAAAATCACAGTTTATATGTTTATTTTAATTAAAATTAACATATTATAGAAACTAATGTGTTAATTATTTAAGTTGATGGATGTACTGCAGAAAAAATGACAAAAAGAAAAATTGTATACCATCAGGACAGTCCATACCTTTGCAAATCAATGAAAAATACGCTGACCTTATTCGACTTTTCGAAAAAAATAAACTACAAGAATGAATTGCTTGCCGGTTTTACTGTGGCGATGACGATGATTCCTGAGTCGCTGTCATTTGCTATTCTTGCAGGTTTGTCTCCGCTTACAGGACTGTATGCTGCTTTTATGATGGGACTTGTGACAGCTGTTTTGGGCGGCCGTCCCGGAATGGTTTCCGGTGGAGCAGGAGCAACCATCGTTGTACTGATTGCTCTCATACAATCTCATGGAGTAGAATATCTTTTTGCCACGGTAGCACTTGCCGGAATGCTGCAGATGATGGTGGGAATCTTTAAACTGGGGAAATTTGTAAGACTGATTCCACAACCCGTTATGTACGGATTCCTGAACGGATTGGCCATTATTATTTTTATGGCACAGGTAGAACAGTTCAAAATTACAGACAGCAACGGAGCGGTAAGCTGGCTGCAGGGAATGCCTTTATATATCATGGCAGGCTTAACTGCGCTTACAATTGGCGTAGTCTGTTTTTTTCCAAAAATCACAAAAGTCGTTCCCGCCTCTCTGGTTGCCATTATTATTGTCTTTGCCGTAGTTCTTGGATTTAATATTCCAACAAAAACGGTAGCAGATATAGCCCATATCAGTGGAAATCTTCCCAACTTTCATGTTCCGCAGATTCCTTTTTCTCTGGAAACTTTACAGATTATCTTTCCCTATGCCTTAATTATGGCAGGAGTAGGTCTTATTGAATCTCTTCTGACATTATCGATGGTGGATGAAATTACCAATACAAAGGGAAGTGCAAATAAAGAATCTGTTGCCCAGGGACTGGCTAATATTACCAATGGCTTTTTTGGCGGAATGGGCGGCTGTGCAATGGTAGCACAAACCTTAGTAAACCTTAATGCAGGTTCCAGAGCAAGATTGTCGGGAATTATTGCTTCTCTGCTGATTTTAATAATTATTCTGTGTGGAGCACCTGTGATAGAAAAAATTCCTATGGCTGCTTTAGTAGGCGTTATGATGATGGTTGCCATCAGTACTTTCCAGTGGGTATCGATCAGGATTGTTAACAAAATGCCGAAGTCGGATATTTTTGTAGGAGTAACCGTTGCGTTGATTACTGTGGTTTTGCATAATCTGGCTTTAGCCGTTTTAATTGGAGTGATCATTTCAGCATTGGTTTTTGCCTGGGATAATGCCAAAAGAATCAGAGCAAGAAAATATATTGATGAAAACGGAGTAAAGTATTACGAAGTATACGGACCTTTATTTTTCGGTTCAGCAACAACTTTTACAGATAAATTCGATCCCATAAACGATCCTGATCAGGTTGTTATTGATTTTAAAGAAAGCCGTATTGTCGATATGAGTGCAATAGATGCCCTGGATAAGTTGTCCAAACGCTATAAAGAACACAATAAAATATTACACTTACGCCATCTCAGCGAAGACTGCCGGAAAATACTTAAAAATGCGGAAGCTGTAGTGGAAATTAATATTCAGGAAGACCCGACGTATAAGGTGATGCCTGAAAAATAAGGAGCAATAATGAATTTTTGCTTCGCAAGTGAATAGTGAATTTTGTAGTGCATAAAAAATTGACAAGCGCAGCGGATCGACGATTGGCCATTCTCAATTTTATAGTCAATAAGTGAATTTTTGCTTCGCAAGTGAATAGTGAATTTTGTAGTGCATAAAAAATTGACAAGCGCAGCGGATTGACCATTGACCATTCACAATTTTATAATCAATAAGTGAATTTTTGCTTCGCAAGTGAATAGTGAATTTTGTAGTGCATAAAAAGTTGACAAGCGCAGCGGATTGACCATTGACTATTGACCATTCACAATTTTATAATCAATAAGTGAATTTTTGCTTCGCAAGTGAATAGTGAATTTTGTAGTGCATAAAAAATTGACAAGCGCAGCGGATTGACCATTGACCATTGACCATTGACCATTCACAATTTTATAATCATAAGTGAATTTTTGCTTCGCAAGTGAATAGTGAATTTTGTAGTGCATAAAAAATTGACAAGCGCAGCGGATCGACGATTGACCATTCACAATTTTATAATCAATAAGTGAATTTTTGCTTCGCAAGTGAATAGTGAATTTTGTAGTGCATAAAAAATTGACAAGCGCAGCGGATTGACCATTGACCATTGACCATTGACCATTCACAATTTTATAATCAATAAGTGAATTTTTGCTTCGCAAGTGAATAGTGAATTTTGTAGTGCATAAAAAATTGACAAGCGCACCGGATTGACGATTGACCATTGATCATTCACAATTTTATAGTCAATAAGTGAATTTTTGCTTCGCAAGTGAATAGTGAATTTTGTAGTGCATAAAAAGTTAACAAGCGCAGCGGATTGACCATTCACCATTCACCATAAAACTCCTCAATAACAAGACAAGGACTGTAAGAAAAAATCTACAGTCCTTGCTTGTTTAGGTTATTAATGTTTTCGCGATAAAATCGGGCACTAAGGCATAGTGCGATAATTTCATGCTGATGGAAGCTCTTCCGCTGGTCAATGTTCTCAGGTCAGAAATATACCCAAAAGTTGAAGCTAACGGAACTTCCGCTGCAAAGATCTTTCTTCCTGATTTTTCATCAATCGAAGTAATAATTCCTCTTCTTCTGTTGATGTCCGCAGTGACAGCACCTGTGTATTCCTCAATACTCTGGATTTCTACCTGCATAACAGGTTCCATCAGTTTAGGAGTACATTTCTTTGCCGCCGCTTTGAATCCTTCTCTTGCTGCAATTTCGAAATCGAATGCGGCAGAATCCTGAGCGTGGAAAGAACCGTCCAGAAGAGTAACCTTCATATTTTCCAGAGAATATCCTTTCAATGGTCCGTGTTCCATAGCTTCTCTGAAACCTTTTTCAACGGAAGGAATGAATTCGGAAGGAATAACACCTCCTTTGATCATATTGATGAATTCCAATCCATATTCATGATCATTCCTTGGTCCGATTTCAAAAGTAATATCAGCGAACTGGCCGCTTCCTCCGTTTTGCTTGGAAAGCTTTTCTCTGTGAACTTTAGTTTCCGTTAAGATCTCACGATAAGAAACTTTAGGTTTTCCCTGATTGATTTCAATGCCATGATTCAAACGGATTTTTTCCAGTGTAACTTCAAGATGAAGTTCACCCAATCCACTCAATAAAGTTTCCCCGGTCTGCGGGTCTCTTTCTACCACCAACGAAGGATCTTCTTCCTGGATTTTTGCCAGCACCAAACCGAAAGATTTCTCATCACCATTGGTTCTAGGCTCGATAGCGACTCTGATCACAGGAGTCGGAATCGTGATCGCTTCCAGTAATATCGGCTTGTCTATAGAAGATAAAGAATCACCGGTTTTGGCATCCTTTATTCCCGTTAAAGCAACAATATCTCCAGCTTTAGCTTCCTCAAGTGATAAAGTTTTATCCGACTGCATCTGTAAAATTCTCGAAATCCTGTAGCTTTCACCCGTTCTCACATTCAGTACTGTATCTCCGGATCTTATTCTTCCGGAATATACACGCAGCATAGCCAGTCTTCCCATATGTTTATCAATCACTACTTTGAAGACAAGCCCTGAAAAAGCAGCTGTTTCATTTCTTTCCAATGTTACCGTTTCTTCTGTCTGAGGATCTCTTCCCTGCAGGTCAGCGAGTTGATCCGGAGCCGGAAGATAAGTAACCACAGCGTCAAGAAGAGGCTGGATTCCCTTATTCTTAAAAGCAGAACCACATAAAACAGGAACGGCAGATCCTGATCTGCACACTTTTTGTACCGCTTCTGAGATCATGTTGACTGTGATTGTTTGTTCACTATCCATAAAAATCTCAAAGAACTTCTCATCATTTTCTGCAAGAGTTTCCATTAACTTTATCCTGTATTCATCAGCTTCAGCCATATAATGATCAGGAATTTCTTTTTCCACAATGGTTTCACCGTTTTCATCGGTCCAGTATAATGCTTTCATTTTGATAAGATCAATAACACCTTCAAAATGTACTTCAGCTCCAATCGGAATCTGAAGAGTAAGAGGAACAGCATTGAGTTTGGTTTTTATTTCATTAAGAACCGCAAAGAAATCTGCACCAATTCTATCCATTTTATTGATGAAACAGATTTTGGATGTTCCGTGCTTTTCAGCCTGAAACCAAACATTTTCAGTCTGTGGCTGTACCCCTGAAGAAGCACAGAAAACTGCGACAACACTGTCCAGAACCCTTAAAGAACGTTCCACTTCCACGGCAAAATCAATGTGTCCCGGCGTATCAATAATGTTGATATTATACACCTTATCATCTTTTTTCCATTGTGTAGAAACGGCAGCTGATGAAATGGTAATCCCTCTGTTTCTTTCCTGGATGTCTTTATCCATGGTAGTATTTCCATCATCTACATTACCGATTTTATGAATAAGCCCTGTGTAATATAAAAGCCTTTCTGATAACGTTGTTTTTCCCGCATCTACATGTGCTATGATCCCTATATTTCGTGTGTTGTATTTCATTTTGTTTGATTTAAATTGTTGATTTTTAGATCCGTGTTTAGAAAAGATTCTGAAAAAAATGAGCACAAAATACACTCCGGTCTCATAAAGCCGGCAAAACATTTTCTGTATTTTGTATCAAAGAGAAATTTTCAGAGATCTTAACAAACAACAGATTTTTTTTGAATTGTTAAAATCTGAAAATAGGGCAGCAAAAAAGACCTATCCGAATAGACAGGTCTTTAATATATTTTTTAGTATAAAAGATCTATAGAACTATTCAGATAAATATTCAGTGCTGCCAAAGAACACAGCTCTGACAGGATTGCTTAACGTTATAATATTTATCATTTTTGTTGACATTGTTGATTTTTAATCGGTTGCGAAATTATAATTTTTTTTTGATTTCCAAAGAATTTTTCAACTATTTTTTTGTGAACGGAAATTAAACGGTTCATAAATCATCTTCTGTGGGGCTGTGAAATTCGTCAATTTTTCATAAAGATATCTTAAAACAGGCAACAACGTAATGCGTTTATGATAAAAATTTTATCTTTGGGAAGAATAGTATAGTTAAACACTTTTTGATGATTAAAAAATTTTAAATCTTTTTCAGGAAGCTAAATAAAAACTTTTAACTTAAAACCTATTGAAAACAGATATCGACATTCATAACCACTGTCATTTTTCCTTTGACCTGTGGCTCACCTTAATCAAATCTCATCCTGAATTTAAAGTAAAAAGAGTTGAGCTGTTCTCCTCATTTTTTAACGTAGATAAACCGATAGAAGAAGTTGCGAAAACCGTAAAATATTACGATGATCTTTGCAATACCATTAATGAAGTAACGGGAGGGAATATTGATACTTTTGAAATTTATCTGATGATTTTGGGTGCTTTGGATGTGGATGTGAAACTTTTGACAAAGGAAAAGCTCAATGACTTTTATATAAAAAGCGAAAACCTGTTTCTGGAATACAGACCAGTAATGATTTTTGACAATGTTCATGGTTTTTTTGAAGATATTAAAAATCAGGGAAAGACCATTAATATTTTGAGCAACACAGGATTTATTAAAGGAAAAACAATGAGGAAATTTCTGATTCATGAAAACCTGGATCAGTACATCGATTTCCACATCTATTCGGATGAGATCAACTGTTCCAAACCGAACCCGCTTATTTTTCAGGAAGTGAAGAATAAGATCAAAGATCAGGACTTGCCGCTCGATCAGATTCTGCACATCGGAGATAATCCTGTAGCAGATTACCAGGGAGCAAAAGACTTCGGTTTCAGTGCCCACTTACTTAAACACTAAATAAACATGAATACAAGGTACAGCTTACACCACATTCATTCGGCAGATGAGTTTACTTTCTCACCTGCAGAATACAGCTATTTCAAGTATGGTGATAAATCGTATGCTGAAAAATTTGCAAGAGAATTATTTGACGGATTTATTTCTGCAAACGAAACACTTTTAGATACTGATAAAGAGATCGTTGTGCTGCCAAGCCCGTATATGGCGATTCCTACAGCATCCAATTTTTTATGTTTTTACTTTAAAAAATATTTGGATTTTCATTTTTTTCAAAAAGGAAAGAAGTCCAGTATTTTATCTAAAATCAACCGTAATCATACGTATATCACAGATTACGGGAATCTTAATTTTGAAGACCGTAAAAATCTCATCGCCAATGATACTTATTATATCGATAAGGATTTTTTGAGAGGAAAACTTTGTATTTTTATAGACGATATAAAAATCACGGGAAGTCATGAATATACAGTGAACAGGATTCTGGATGAATATAGTGTAGAAGCAGACTTTATGTTCCTGTATTACGCAGAGCTGATGAATTTTGACCTTGATCCAAAAATTGAAAACTTTTTCAACTACTATGCAGTAAAAAATGTAAATCATGTTGCAGAAGTGATGAATAAAGAAAGTTTTCAGTTCAATACAAGGATTGTAAAATATATTTTAGGACTGGATTCAAGTAATTTTGACTATCTTACGTCTAAAGTAAAAAAGGAACAGATGGACTTGCTTTTGGAGCTGGCCATCAGTAACAATTATCATTTAATAAAAGAATACGAAAATAACATCAATACGTTAACACAAAAGGAATTATATTATGGCTATTAACTTACAAAAAGGACAAAGAGAAAACATTAACGCACCTAAATTTACTGTAGGTTTAGGATGGGATATCAATAATACTTCTACAGGAACAGCTTTCGACCTTGATGCTTCTTTATTTTTGCTTGGGGACGACAAAAAATTAGTTTCAGATAATCATTTTATTTTCTATAACAACCTTGAGTCTCCGGACAAATCTGTAATCCACACTGGTGATAATCTTACAGGAGAAGGAGCAGGAGATGATGAGCAGATCAAGATTGATCTTACGAAAATAGATGATGCGATCAAAGAAATTACAGTAGTAGTAACGATTCACGATGCAGATTCGAGAAAACAAAACTTTGGACAGGTAAGAAATTCTTTCATCAGAATTTTCAATACAGATACGAATGAAGAGATCTTAAAATATGAATTAGATGAAGATTTCTCAATCGAAACCGCTGTAGAGTTCGGAAGAATCTATAACAGAAACGGAGAATGGAAATTTGAGGCTGTAGGGGCAGGACAAAGAGACGGCCTTGAGAAATTTGTATCAATTTATCAGAAATAATCATGGACAATCAGGAAAATCAACCCATAGATCCGCTAGGATCAATAGAACCTCTTAAAACCTTTGAACCTACTCCAATGGTTCCGCCAACTCTGGCTCAGCCTGTTCAGAATGCAGCACCGGCAGTTCTTGTGGATAGAGAAGGAAATGTAAATCTGACGCAGCTGCAGTCAGAAGAACGTCAGAAATATGAAGTTCTTGCGAACTCTATTGACGAGGCCAATCCAGGTTCTATCGTGAATTTCGGGGCGGAACTTCAGAAAACATTAACCAATCAGAGTGACAGCTTCTTAGGAAATGTAAGAAGGTCAAACTCCGGAGAAGTAGGAGGGCTTATCAATGATCTTTTGGTAGAGCTTAACTATGTAGATGTAGATGAGCTTAACGGAAATAAAGTGAAAAGCTTCCTAAGCAAATTACCGTTCATGAAGAAGGTCATTACTCAGGTGGAAAACTTATTTGCAAAATATGACAAGATCATCAACAATATAGAGCAGATCTCTTATAAAGTAAATGCAGGAATCATTACTTCTACAAAAGATAATGCGGTACTTCAGACTATTTTTGAAAGCAATGTAAATTCTATTAAACAAATTGAAGACCTTGTAATTGCAGGAAATATAAGAATGGAAAGAGCTGCGGTAGAGCTTGCCCAGATGGAAGCAAATCCTCAGAACTTTCAGGATTATCAGATTGCAGATAAAAGAGATTTTATTGCAAGATTAGACAGAAGAATGGCTGATCTTAAGGTGGTGCGTGTAATCATGATGCAGTCGCTTCCACAGATCAGACTGGTACAGAACAACAACGTTTCTATTGCAGAAAAAGCACAGACCATTCTTACCACTACACTTCCTGTATGGAAAAACCAGCTTTCACTGGCTGTAGCGATGTACAGACAGCAGCAGAATATTGAAATCCAGCAGAAGGTATCTTCCACTACAGAAGAGATTTTAAGAAAGAATGCAGAACGTCTTGGCCAGAACTCAGTGAATGTTGCCAGAGCGAATGAGCAGACTATTGTATCTGTAGAAACGCTGAAAGAAACAACATCAATGCTGATCAATACATTGAATGAAGTGAAACAAATCCAGAAACAGGGAGCAGATAACAGAAGAAAACTGGATCAGGATCTTCAGACATTGGAGCATGAACTAAAAGCTAATGTCAGAGGTTAATTTATAGGATACCAAGGTGGGGGATGATGCAGCAACCATATTGTCGCAAAGCAAAAGAAGATTAACAAAGCTTAAGCTTCTTGCGAATTTTTTTGAACATATTGACATCATATCAATTTACATCAAAACTGATATTATTCACAATCTGTTCCAGGAAAATACGGCTTTAGATTACAATAAACTGGAACTTTTCCACCTGCAGTATACGGACAGTCTCATAGAACTTCTGACTAAAATTAAAAAGCAGAAGGAAAATGATATGCTGGCGGTCATTAATGAAATTAATATTAACGGAAAATATATTTCAGGTTTTGAAGAAAGACAGGCAGACAGTTTTCAGACCGACAGGAAAATGTACAGCGGTATATTTTCCCAACATCTGAAAACATTGTATAAAGATCTTACAGAAGACAGTTTTACAGCCAATTGGGAGAATGTGCTGTACTTTCATAAAAAATATGCCCAGGAATTTTACAGGACAGGAGCAGATGAAACATTGCTGAAATCCGATTCTTTCCCGGCATATCAGTATAAAGACTATTCCATTGAAAGAAAACTGTTGGGAAGGCTTAATATAAAGGGATTTAAAGTCCGTTTTGTATGCGGTTACCTTATTGGAACCCATGATTATGAACTTTTCAAAATCTTTCAGTCTGATGATCATTTTATTTTCAGTGTAGACGAAAAGAAATTGTATCTTTTTGACAAAGAACTGGATAAGCTGGATATTTCTGAAAATCAATCGAACCAAAGTTCTATTATTGATCAGCTGAAAAGTAAAAATGAGCAGCTGGAACACAGTATGAACGAAAGAAAGCGTACGTTACCGGCAGAAGTAGAAGGTGTTTTGAAAGATTATATTAAAAACCTTGAAAATATGGACATTATGAGCAAAATATTTGACTTCGATGAAGAAACCAATATTCTGCGGGCAATGCTTAATTTAAATTTGAATAATAACTAAGACGAAATTTGAAAAGCAAAGAAGATTCACTTTTTTGCAAAAATGTAAATAACAACTAAACATAAAGAAATGGCTATCAACTTACAAAAAGGTCAGAGAATCAACCTTAAAAAAGAAAATGGAGCTGAGCTTTCTCAGGCTTGCGTAGGAATCAACTGGGGAGCAATTGAGAAAAAAGGATTTTTTGGGACTAAAAAAGAAGCAGTAGACTTAGACGGAAGCTGTATTTTATATGATTCAAACAAAAATGTTACAGAAGTAATCTATTTCGGAAACCTTAAATCCAGAAACGGATCTGTAAGACACAGTGGAGATGACCTTACCGGTGACGTAAACGGAGATGACGGATTGGATAACGAAGTGATTACCGTAGATTTCAGCCAGCTGGAGCCGAATGTAGAACATGTGGCAATGGTACTGAACAGCTACAGAGGCCAGGATTTCGGAACCATTCCTTTTGCTTCTATCCGTATTTATGAAGGAACGCCTACCAATGTCAGAGAAGTTTTTGCAAAATATGATATTGCAAACGATGCTTCTTTCAGTGGGCACGTTGCCATGGTAATGGGTGTTTTCTACAAGAGAAACGGAGAATGGAAATTCAACGCGATCGGAGATCCTACAGCAGATAAAAAACTGGAGCAGACGGTTCAGACAGTTCAGATGAACTACTTATAATCAATTGTCAATCAAAAGATAAATAAATTAGCAATATTTGTACGCTGTACATCTATTGCTTTTATCATATAATAACATAACTCAAGTGGAAAAACATCAAAGTATTTTAGAACTGCACCCAGGTCTGGTGTGGGGATTTGCGGTAACGGTCGTTATCATGCTGCTCCTGGACTTAGGAGTATTTAATAAAAAAAGTCATGAAGTCTCTTCCAAAGAAGCTACGATCTGGTCCATTGTATGGATCTCACTTTCAATGGTTTTTTCAGGGGTGGTTTATTGGGTATTCAATACCGATGGAAGTCCTGAAAGCCATGCCTTGGCAGTAGAGAAATTTACACAGTATCAGGCTGCCTATTGGATTGAAAAAGCGCTATCTGTGGATAACTTATTTGTATTTATCCTCGTTTTCGGATTCTTTAAAGTTCCGAAATACCTTCATCACAAAGTTCTTTTCTGGGGAATCATTGGAGCTTTAATTTTCAGGGCAATATTTATTTTTGCCGGAGTAGGACTGATCAATCTGACCTATCTTCCTGAAATGAATATCTTTGGGAAGCCAGTACAGATCAACGTAGTAATGGCCCTTTTCGGTCTGTTCCTTGTATATGCAGGAATCAAATCCTGGGGCGATGGCGGCGACGATGATGATGAAGATTACAGCAACACAGCAGGAGCAAAGCTGATCAAGAGTTTCTGGAAAGTTTCCGATAACTATGATGGAGATAAATTCTTCACCATTCAGAACGGTATCAAAATGGCGACTCCACTTTTAGTAGTAGTAGGAGTAATTGAGTTTACAGACGTTCTTTTTGCAGTAGATTCTATTCCGGCGATCTTTGCAATTTCAAATGACCCGTTTATCCTTTATACATCGAACATCTTTGCTATTTTAGGATTAAGATCATTATATTTCCTGTTAGCGAATTTTATCCATATGTTTAGCAAACTTCCATACGGATTGGCGATTATTCTTTCCTTTATTGGAGTTAAAATGCTTATTGCCCCATGGATTCATATTCCGTCTCCGGTTTCATTGGGAATCGTAGGAGGAGTATTGGTGATCTCTGTTCTTTTATCGATCATCTTCCCTGAAAAAGAAGAAGAGAAGAAAGAAGAATTGGAAGAGAAATAATTGAATTTAAAAATATATGAGAAGCCTCTGGATTTCCGGAGGTTTTTTTGTTGATGATATTTTGTTGATAATATGGGTTTTAGGTAAGATTACTTTTTCAAATTTAAACCTTATAGGTTTCAAAAACCTATAAGGTTTGAGATAAAGAAATCAATTATCAAAATATTTTAGCAAGGTATTTTTCAATTATCAGCCTTATTCTGAACTATTATTAGCGATATTAAATTTTATCAGAGATAAAATTTTTGCGTCCTTAATATGCTGTATCAATAAAAATAATCACTAATTTAATACAATAAGTTATGTTCATTATATTCAAAAGTCATCATTCATCATTCATCATTCATCATTCATCATTATGCTAGCTATTTTTCCCATGCAGTAACTTATTGATCTTCCTCCTTGTCTGCACAGAAACTTTATAAGCTTCATCACGTAACTTTTGAATCTTTCCTACAGGCTGGAAAAAGACTTTACTTTCAAAAGGATTGAATGAAAGAAGCTCAGTCGTACAGTTGCGTGAATCTAATAAAGAATCTTTATTGATCCTGACCTCTCCGATTTTGATAAATGGAGAATTTTTCCATTCAACATTAAGTCGGTTGATGGGCTGATCTTTCAGGTCATAACAAATCTGTATCAAAACATCTGCTGCAAAATCATGAGTTTCCAGGTAATTATTTAAAGAATCTGTGATTTTTTGTCTTTTGCCTGTGTTTTTATCCACAGCTTTAGGAGACAGCTTTATTTTAATGACGTGATCCCCCAGACGGTAAGCACCTACTGAATAATAATCAAATGACAGAATGAAATCATTTCTTTTCCCGATAAATTTGATCATATTTCGGATCATATCACCCGTTAGTAATGAAGGAATTATTTTCAGTACCTGAATAAACATAGGGAACAGGCTGCGCCACTGTTTCATATAAAGCCGGTTAACAGCAGTAAACAATTTTAAAAATGTTGAAACAGAATTGATAGGAAACAACGGAAAATTGACCAATGGGTAATTCGCGAGCAAGCCTTCGTTTTCATCGCGGATCTGTACTGCAAAACCGTAGGCGGGAATATCTTTCCCTGACTTTTTAATTTTCAGCTGGGCATTGGAAAAACGTATGGTAAGATCAAATTTTTCCTTATCAAAGAAAGGTTGTAATGATTCGGGGATATCAGGTTCTATCAGGAACGTGCCCTTTGCTGCCACATAGGTTTTAGCATGAGCATTCCTGGTAGCATAATTGACGTCACTGATGGAAGAGGATTGTTCAACAAAATCTGCAATTGCTTTTTTATTGATTTCCAGAAGCTTTTTTTCCTCTTCATTCAGTTCATCAAACTTCTTATTATATTTTAGTGGATTTGGCATTTAGTTTTTAAAATCCAATTATAACGCCAAGTTTTGAAATCTGTGTTAAGCAAGTATTACAATTATTTGAATTTTGAGTAAGCCCCGAAGCCGAAAGTAGGCAGCGAGAAGCTGTATAGTAAAGTGTTTTCATAATTTTTTTTGTACAACTTGTTGATTATTAATGTTTAATTGTTTTAAAATAATAGTGAATTGAAATGTTGTTTGATATTAAGGTGTTCCAATTTTCAGATTCTCACCCCTTCCTTCATCCCTAAAAAAACTTATCTTTGTAAAAAATATAATATGGGAGTAGCAGATATGTTATTTAAACGTAAAAAAGAACTGGCTGAAAAGAACCTGAAAGAGGGTAAAGAATATATGGAAGAGTATGGTAAAAGAGAAAGCGTTGTGCAGTTACCAAGCGGCTTGCAGTATGAAATTATTACAGAAGGCGATGGCCCGAAACCAGGACCTAAATCTACTGTAAAATGCCACTATCACGGTACAACTATTTCCGGTAAAGTATTTGACAGCTCAGTTAAAAGAGGTACGCCAGCATCCTTTCCTTTGAACAGGGTTATTTCCGGATGGACGGAAGCACTTCAGCTGATGCCGGTTGGCAGCAAATGGAGGCTAATTATTCCTCCGCATTTAGCCTATGGAGATCAGGAAGTCAGCAAAGAAATCGGGCCCAACAGTACCCTGGTTTTTGAGGTTGAATTATTGGATATTAAATAATCCTTCTTAAAAATAGATTAAAATTTACCTGATTTCAGGTAAATTTCTTTATTTGTGCTATATTCGTATTGATAATTGTAATCTTGAAGAAGATAATGAATCCTGTACAATTCATCAATCCTGCACAAAAAATGACTGAATGAAAAAACTTTTTTACCTCCTGATAGTTTTCGGATTTCTTACTTCTTGTGTTTCAAGGAAGAATCAGGCTATTCAGCAGAATATCCTTACACTGAAAGACAGCTACTGCAAGGCGCCGTTCAAATATAATTACAGCAATAAAATTCCTTCTTACAATTCTGATTCTATTTTAGCAGCCAATAAAGAACTGAAAGAGGTGTTTTCTGATCAGAGTATCCTTATATTAAATGCGCTGGATAATTTAGATGAAGTTCATCAGATTATTGACCTTAAAAAAGATTCATCCCTTGCTTCACAGGTTAAAGTTTTACAGTTAAAGACAAAAATAAACAGTAAAATTACAATTGCCCTGACTGAATTGGATGCCGTAGCAGCAGAGTTCGACTGTGAGGGCGAAAGGGTAGCCCAGATCGGAAATTATGTAGATAACCTGAACTCGTCGAGAAACAACAAACTGATCCTTTATTCTATCGCCGCCGGAGCAGCAGCTTCCATAGCCGGAGGAATTGTACATGACCAGGGATGGAGTAATGCCATTGATATCAGCGGAGGGCTTCTTGGAGCAGGTTTCGGTTTGGCAACACTTAATCCCAAAGGAAAAAAAGTGGAATTTATCCATCAGAGAAATCTTTTAAGAGATATCTGGAAAGAAAAGCTGGAATCGCCCAATTTTCCACCCTTTATCTGGTATATGTACACCGAGAAAAAGTTTTCCAACAGAGAAGAGCACTCCATTATCGGAAATATGAAATTGAGGTGGCTCCATTATCAGTTTGATGACAATAAAGAAGCTGCAGATAAGTCTGTTATTTTCAGTGACGGTGGTTTTTACAGGGCAGATGATCTTCATAACCGTGCTGCCATGCTTAATCAGATGCAGTCGGCTACCCGTACCATCAATCAAAATATCAATTATTTGCTGCTTGATCTGGATAAATTAATCCTTTAAGAAAAAATTAACTGTAATAAAATTTGTTACATTTAAAAAAATGTTTACCTTTGCCATGTAATTACAATGAACAATACAAGATTTGCTACGGCAGTACATATAATGACATTATTGGCGAAAAGTCCCCAGGAGTGGCTTACTTCTGACTGGATGGCCGGTAGTATCAATGTGAATCCGGTGATTATCCGAAAGGAGATCAGCGTATTGAGAGAAGCAGGCCTGATTATCAGCAGACAGGGAAAAGAAGGAGGAAGCCAGCTTGCAAAAAATGCCGGAATGATCACAATATCTGAGATCTATAAGGCAGTAAAAAATACAGAAGTATTAGGCAAAAAAAATCAGAATCCCAATCCGGCATGCAGTGTGGGAAAGGAGATCAACAATCATTTAAATACATTATTTGAAGAAACAGATCAATTGGTGGTAAACTTTTTAGGAGACAAGTCGTTACAGGAATTCACTGACCAGTTCGAATAAAAAAATTTAGCCTTAAATGTAACAAAATTTATTACAATTTAATTAAAAATAAAACATTATGAAAAAAGTAGCAGTAATCGGTGCAACAGGATTTGTAGGAGCACACGTAGTATCAGAATTAGCAGACAGAGGATATGCGGTAGAAGCGTTAGTAAGAGATGCATCAAAAGTAAAAATACAGGAAAATGTAACAGCAAAAAGTGTTGATGTAAACAATGTAAATGAACTGGCAGAAGCATTGAAAGGAAGTGATGCGGTAATCAGTACCTTCAACGCAGGATGGACAAATCCTAACCTTTACAATGATTTTTTAAACGGTTCAGAAAACATTGAAAAAGCTGTAGAGCAGTCAGGAGTAAAAAGACTGATCGTAGTAGGTGGAGCAGGAAGCCTTTACACTCCGGATAACACACAAATCGTAGATACTCCGGATTTCCCTGAAGCGTACAAGCCTGGTGCAACAGCAGCAAGAGATTATTTAAACAAAATCAAAGAAAATAATACATTAGATTGGACGTTCTTCAGCCCCGCTATCGAAATGAACCAGGCCAATGCAGGAGAAAGAACAGGAAAATACAGAACATCATTAGAAACTCCGGTATTTGATGAAAACGGCAGAAGCCGCCTGTCTGTAGAAGATGTAGCCGTTGTTTTGGTAGATGAACTGGAACAGAACAACCACATCCGTGAACGTTTTACAGCAGCTTACTAATCGATAAAAGAACAGAAATGATACAAAAGAAATTATTGTCGTTATTAACAATGTTGGGATTTATCAGCATATTTGCCGGGAATCTCAAAGTGAAAGTATATAATCCGGGAACCAAAGCTATATTCCCGATAACTTCTACCATTATTTATGGAGATAAATATGCTGTACTTATAGATGCCCAGTTCCAGAAACAATATGCAGAACAGCTGGTTAAAGAAATAAAAGCAACAGGAAAGAACCTGAAAACCGTTTTCATTTCTCACAGTGATCCTGATTTCTATTTTGGACTCGATGTGATTAAAAAAGCATTTCCCTACGCAAAAATTATTTCAACAGCTCAGACAGCATACCTGATCTCAGCTTCGAAAGATGATAAAATGGGAGTGTGGAAGCCGCAGTTGAAAGCAGATGCTCCATCAGAAATTATTGTTCCTGAAGCAGCTGTCTCAATTCCTGATCTTGAAGGAAACAAAATTGAGATCAGACAGAATCCTGAAGATCCTGCACATAGTTTTCTCTGGATTCCTTCCATTAAAACCATTGCTGGCGGAATTTCAGTTTCTGCAGGCTCCCATCTTTGGATGGCTGATACTCAGAATGTGAAAGCAATTGATCAGTGGATAGGGCAGATTGATGCTATGAAAGCACTGAAACCGGAAAAAGTTATTCCTTCCCATTTTGCAGAATTGTCTACATCACCGCAATCTCTTGATTTTGTGAAAAGTTATCTGGAAAATTATAAAAAAGCAGTGACGGAGAATAAAATTTCTTCTGCTATTGTAGATTTTATGGTTAAAAAATATCCTGATTTGCCAGGAAAAGAAGAGCTGGAAATGGGCGTAAAAGTTTTCCTGAAAGAAATGGACTGGGATTTAAAATCACCATATCCGGCAATCGGCCAGAAAGTAGAAGTGGATTTCGGAGATGTAAAATTCATTCTCGATTTTAAAGATAATAAAACGATGACCTTCACCGGAACAGCCGGAAGTTCAAAAAACAGCACAGATACGGTGGAATATACTGCTGTAGAAGTTGCAAAAAATGTTTTTATGGTCTATTGGCACGAGCCTCATCTTGGTTTCAATGTGACCCACATTCAGGATTATAATAAAAATATTGTATACTCAAATATTGCGGGTCCTGACGGTACATTTGCCCATCCGAAGGGAACATTTAAAATCTTAAAATAACGTGAGTTCGATGTAAGGAAATTAGTATGATGATTTGCAAAAAAGCGAAAAATTTAGTAAATTAAAGTTCTGATTTACAAATAATTAAACTAAATTTTCGCCTATGTTTTGTTCTAATAAAATTACTGAAATTTTCTGCAAAGTTGATGATTTTTGCAAAGAATTTATTCCAGTTTGGGAAAAAGCTATGATTCTACGAAAAAAAGGAACAGGAAATTTACCATGTCTGTTTCGGAAGTGATGACCATCCAGATCCTTTTCCATCTTTCCGGATATAGAGAGTTCAAATCCTTTTATTTGGGGTATGTGCAAAAATTCATGAAAGAGTATTTCCCCAAAACAGTAAGCTACAACAGAATGGTAGAGCTGAAAAAACAAAGCTTTATGCCCATGAGTATTTTCCTGAAAAGTGAGAATCTATCCGATTGTACCGGGATCAGTTTTGTAGATAGTACACCTTTGAGGGTGTGCCACAACAGGAGGATTCATCAGCATAAAACCTTTAAAGGAATTGCTATGAGAGGCCAATGTTCTCTGGGATGGTTTTACGGTTTTAAACTTCATGTTTTTACCAATGACAAGGGTGGAATCATAGATTGTATGATCACTGCCGGAAATGTAGATGACAGAAATCCACTTCAATATAAAAGCTTCATTAAAAAACTTTATGGGAAAGTTTTGGGGATAAAGGATATATCTCAAAAGAGCTTTTTCAAAATCTTTTTTCTCAGGGGATTCATCTGGTAACAAAGCTTAAAAAGAATATGAAAACAAAATCTCTAACCCCAATGTTCGATGCCTATATGATACGCAAAAGAGCTATTGTGGAAACCATCTTTGATCAGCTTAAAAATATTTGTCAGGTGGAGCATTCAAGACACAGAAGTATAGCCAATTACTTCAATACTATTTTTTCTGCACTGATAGCATATAATTTCATGGACAAAAAACCTTCGCTTAAAAACAATTTTGTAGATACTAAACAACTTTATTTATTTCATTAGTTATATCGAACTCACGTTAAAATAAAAAATGACAGCTGCCAATGCAGCTGTTTTTTTTATCATAAGAATTAACAATGAAAATATCCTTAAAGCTTCGTTAAATCAGCTTGCTGATTCCAACTTTGCCACCTTAGGATCAAAAGAAGGAAAATTAAAAACTTTGCGTTAAAATAATCTTTCGCAGATTCTTCAGATTCTGCAGATCTATCAGCATGAGAACTAGATTCGTGATATTTGTGAAAATTATTAGTGCTTTTTGTGTTTAAAAAAGAGCCCTTATGAATTGTAAGACTCCTTCTTTGAAGCCAAAAAAAACAGCCTCATAAGAGATAGCTTTTCTTTTATAAATTCATAAACAGTTTCGGATTGACCGGAGTATTGTTTTTGTGTACTTCATAATGAAGATGAGGTCCTGTAGAACGCCCGGAATTTCCGGATTTAGCGATTACCTGGCCTACTTTTACTTTGTCATTCACTTTGGACACCAGTTCAGATAAATGTCCATATAATGTAGCCAGTCCGTTTCCATGAGAAACAATAACACAGTTTCCATAGCCTCCTTTCTGTCCGGAGAAAATAACGGTTCCGGCAGCGGCAGCTCTTACATCAGAACCATAGGCAACAGCAATATCAAGTCCTTTATGGAACTGCATCTGATCAGCTTCAGCCGGTGGATTGTTTTTTTCAGCCACAGCGGTTTTGGTTGTTGTAGTTCCGGCAACAGCTTTAGTTGTGGAAGGAGCTGGGGCAGAAGCCACAGGAGCGGCTTTTGGAGTCACCATTACTTTTACTTCTCTCTTATTTCCGTAGCTGTCTGTAAGTTCGATGATTTTTTCAACAGGTTCAGCTTTTATTTCAGGTTTTGGAGCTGCAGCAACAGCTGGTTTTGCTTCCGTTATTGCACCTGGTCTTACTGAAGCAAAAACAGTTTTGAAGGGGATAGGATTCTTTCTCACTCCAAAATTAGAGGAGATATATCCGTCAGTAGGCATCCCCAGCGGCACCTGCATTAGTTTTTTCTGAAGATCCATCAGGTACTGACTGTATCGGTTGGCCTGTTTGGAAAGATAAATAGAATTTGAAATACTGTCCTGGTCGAGCATCATCAGTTTTTCGTTGGTAATGTCTTTGGACCTCAGGAAGGAGTTGAGTTGGGCAACAGTCTGATCTACGAGAGTAAGATCAGTTTTCATTTTTAGATAATCTACACTGTCTTTTTCAGTGTTTATTTTTACTAGGTTGACTTCGTAGGTTTTATCATCTCTTTCAGAAAAGAGTTTCGCAATGAAGAGGCCCTGTGCAAAAACTACTAGTAAAAGTCCTCCCAGGAGAATGTTTACGTTCTTCTTGCTGTTTAGAAATTTTTTCATATTTCTCTCTTGGTAAATTTAAAACGGTTTTGAAGCTGCAAATTTAATTAAAAATAACCTTTATGAGTTATTTTTAATTAAAATTCAGTTTTTTCTGTATTTAACGGGTAATTAGCTGTTTAATTGTGCTGAAGTGTTAATTTTTTCAGAAAATGGTTTTTATCATAGTTTCAGAACCTCCATTACGCCTTTGTTTTAATATCTTTGCAGTTCACATTCCAATTATGGCTAAAAAGAAAATTATTTCAGAATCTTCGAATCCAAAAAAGAATAAAAAGGATATTTCTGTAGGAGTTGTAGGAAGCGGAAGTTTTGCAACCGCTATCGTAAAAATGCTTGTTGAAAACTGTAAAATAGTACACTGGTGCGTAAGAAATGAATTTGTAAAAGGTGCTATTGAGCTTCGCGGACATAACCCTACCTATCTTACGGCTGCACATTTTAATCTTAAAAGCTTAAAGCTGACAACAGATATTAATGAACTGGTTTCTGCCTGTGACGTTATTGTTCTGGCAACTCCGTCTATCTATCTGTCTGATACGCTGGATAAGATGACATGTGATTATTCAGATAAGATCTTTATCTCTGCAATTAAGGGAATCATTCCTAAAGTAAATGATGTGGTAGCCCATTATCTTCGTGATGAATTTAAAATCGGTTTCAGAAATCAGGCGGTTATTGCAGGCCCGTGTCATGCTGAAGAAGTAGCAATGGAAAGACTTTCTTACCTTACCATAGCGACAGTAGAAGATGAAACCGCTGAAAAGCTTGAAGGAATTTTCAGTTCAGACTTTATCAAAGTACACACAAGTAAGGATATCTTAGGCAATGAATACAGTGCTATTCTTAAAAACATCTTTGCAATCGGGGCTGGAATAGCCAGCGGATTAGGCTATGGAGATAACTTTACCGCTGTTTTTGTTTCCAATGCGATCCGTGAAATGGAAACATTCCTGGAAGCCATCTATGAAGCACCGAGAGATGTGAATGAAAGCGCCTATCTGGGTGACCTTCTGGTAACGGCATATTCACTTTTCTCAAGAAACAGAAACCTCGGGAACCTTATCGGAAAAGGCTACACGGTAAAATCTGCAATTCAGTCTATGAACATGGTAGCAGAAGGATACTACGCTGCAGATTCTATTTATAAAACGGCAAAACAGAAAAATCTTAAACTTCCGATTATCGATACAGTGTATGCCATTCTTTATGAAGGTAAAAACGCTGAAAAGCAGTTTAAAAAACTGACCGCAAAACTGAATTAAACCAGGGCCTTAAATTTAAAGCCCTGTAAAATATAAATAATTAAACTTAAGTATTCCTGATGCTTAAGTTCTTTTATTGACACATCCTGATAATACAAGCACTAATTTATTATCAGTCATTTCAATGATGTTTTATTGAAATTTTCCATGGTTTTCTGTTGTGTACTAAAGAAGTATTTTTGGATGTAAAAAATAACATGTTAAAATCGTAAAACGGGTTCCCGTTTTTAAAACTTTTCCCGAAATTTGAACTAAAATTTAAAAATTATGTCACAATCGCTTACAGGCAGAACACCGAAACCTAAATACGACGTTGTACTGATAGGGGGCGGAATCATGAGCGCCACTTTAGCAACGCTGCTTCATGAATTTGATCCAACTCTTGAAATCGCAATCTTCGAAAGACTCGGAAGGTTTGCCAAAGAAAGTACAGCAGCATGGAACAATGCCGGAACAGGACATTCCGCTTTTTGTGAGCTAAATTATACCCCTGAAAAACCGGATGGGTCTATTGATATTTCCAAGGCAGAAAGTATTGCAGAGCAGTTTGAAATTTCAAAACAATTCTGGGCTTATCTGATTACCAAAGGATACATTCAGGAACCGAAAGAATTTATCAACTCCTGTCCGCATATGAGTCTGGTATTTGGAGAAAGAGATGCTGAATATCTTAAAAAACGTCATGATAAAATGGCAGGATCTGTCCTTTTCTCAGGAATGGAATTTTCTACAGATCATGATAAACTGAAAGAATGGATTCCACTGGTGATGAGCAAAAGAAATCAGTCTGAAGTAATGGCTGCTACGAAGATGGATATGGGAACGGATGTGAACTTCGGCACCCTGACAAGAAAAATGGGAAGACACCTTCTGGAAGATTCTAATGTAGAGGTTTTCTTATACCATGAAGTAAAGGATATTGATGCCCGGGAAAGCGGTAAATGGGGAATGAAAGTAAAAGACAGGATTAACAGCCACAAACAGGAAGTAGTTGCCGACTTTGTATTCATTGGTGCCGGAGGATATGCGCTTCCGCTGTTGGACAGTTCGGATATAAAAGAAAGTGAAGGATACGGAGGCTTTCCGGTTTCCGGACAGTGGCTGGTAAGTCATAATCAGGAATTGGTAGAAAAGCACCATGCTAAAGTATATACACAGGCAACGGTAGATGCTCCGCCTATGTCTGTTCCCCACCTTGATCTTAGAATCATTGATGGTAAAAAGGCTCTTCTTTTTGGACCTTTTGCAGGATTTTCAACCAAATTTCTGAAAGAAGGAAGCTATCTGGACCTTCCTGAAAGTGTCAATACCAAAAACTTAAAATCACTTTTCGGAGCATGGTGGCATAATATACCGCTGACGAAATATCTGATCCAGCAGGTGGCGATGACGAAATCTCAGAGAATGCAGCATCTGAGAGAATTTATCAAAGATGCTAAAGAAGAAGACTGGGAATTAAAAGTAGCCGGCCAGAGGGTTCAGATCATCAAGAAAGATGAAAAAGAAGGCGGTAAGCTGGAATTCGGAACTGAAGTGGTGGTAAACAAAAGCGGAACAATTGCTTCTCTGCTGGGAGCGTCGCCGGGTGCCTCTACAGCAGTATATGCCATGCTGAATGTGCTGGAAAAGTGCTTCCCGGAAAAACTTCAGGGGGAGTGGAAAGGAAAGCTGCTTGAAATGATTCCTTCCTATGGACAAAAACTGGCAGGAAATCCTGAGCTGACCCATAAAGTAAGAAATTATACAAAAGAAAAATTAGAATTAGAATATTAACATCAGTATTGAACAATGAGTAATAACCTTTATTACTCATTGCTCATTACTTATTACTTATTACTTATAAAAAAGGTGGAAGAAATAATTGTAAAACCAGTCATTGCAAAGGAAATCCTGGAATCTCTTCAGGCGAAAACAGAAGAAGAGAGACAGGTAATTGTCCATTGCTGCTTCCCGGCATCTCCGTTTTTGGGTAACCTGATCAGGATCTGGCATTCTACCTATCTTTTTGATAACCAGTCTGATCACAGAAGCAAGCTGATTCATGCGGAAAATATTTCAATTTCACCCTACTGGACACCGGTTCCTTTTATGAAAGACTTTTGGTTTACGCTGATATTTTCCGGACTTCCCAAAGATTGCAAAAGTTTTGATCTGAAAGAAGTTATTCCTGAAGAAGGAGGTTTTTTTGTAGAGTCAATCAAAAGAAATTCTTCTGATGTGTATCGCGTCAAAATATCAGAGTCTTATTAAGTAAGTATGAACGCAAGGGAAGAAAAACTGAAACAGATTATTCAATGGGCTGAAAACAATGCTGATATTCGGGCTGTCCTCCTGACCAGCTCATTGGTAAACCCTTACGCTCCTGTAGATGATTTCAGTGATCTTGATGTAGAACTTGTTTTTGAAAACAGAATTTCTTATGAATCCTGAAATGAATGGATCAGACTCTTTGGTGAGCCTGTTTCCATGATTGAAGAAAACGATAAATAAAATCACCAAATGATAGGCATACTCAATACTTCAAAAAATGAAAAAAGCTATACCTTTTTATATAATTATCAACAAGAATATTTAGAAGATCACAATGGTAATATATTAATATTTGAAATTTGGGAGAAAGAAAAAGAAGAACTTCCAAAATTTAGTTTTTCACTACGGATAATGGAAAATGGGACTGATTTGAAGGTGGTTGATTTATTTGCAGATAATAAATATTACCTAGGAAAAGGAATTTCAATAGCGATGATTTTACTTTGTAAATTTTTGTTTAGAAAACGTATTATTTCTGAACGAGGAAAAGACAACTGGCCAGATGCTAGAACGAAAGTTTGGGAACGAATGAAATCTAACGGAGAAGTTGCTTATTGTAAAACTAAAGATTATTATTTTACAATATCATAAAAATTCTATAATAGAGATTTAGCATTAAAACGCTTTTTCTATAATATAATCTCAAAAAACGATAGATTCTATGAAAATACCACACAAATTGAAATTTATTTTATTTTTTTTACTACTATCAACATCTTTTTTTTCACAAAAGTTTAGCTTTATTTATGAAGCTAAATATAGAACAAGTAAGGAAAAACCTGAAAATATTAATACTGAAAATATGATTTTGGATTTGGAGAATAATACTTCTATTTTTAGAGATGCCATGTCCAGAAATGCTGATTCCCTGAAGCTCATTAATAAAAGTGGAGGATATATTATGGGGGTTGAAAATCAATTTTATATTAAAAAAGATATCATTAATAAAAAAATAGAGAAAATTATTACTTACTTAAAGGCAAATTATGTTCTACCGATTGATGAACAGCTAAATTGGAAAATCATACCGGAACAAAAAACTATTGGAAAATATAAATCGCAAAAAGCAGAAGTTAGTTATGGTGGTAGAAAGTGGATTGCTTGGTTTACGACGGAATTGCCTTTTAATGATGGCCCCTATATTTTTAATGGATTACCTGGTTTAATCATTTCCATTGAAGATACAGAACATGATTACTCATTCAATTTAATACAGGTAAAAAAAGGCAGCAATTGGTTTGATGTAAGGACAAAAACAATTAAAATCGACTGGACACAATATGAGCAGCTAGGAAAATCATATTATAATGACCCCTGGAATACCAAAACTGCCAAAAAAGTTATATTTACAGATCCTCAGGGAAATGAAAAAGATATGAATGAAATGATCAGAGAAGCACAAAAATCTATTCTTGAAGAAAATAATCCTTTAGAGTTGAATCACAAAATCAATTATAAATAAAAGCTTCTGCCGGAATGGTATCACCATTTTGAAACTGTCAATGGTTTCATTAATCTGTAATGATATAAAGATGCTTTTTGATTGCTATTTTAAATCAAATAAACACACTATATAGATCTACCAGAAATAAAAACTTTAGACTTAACGAAGCCAATAAGTTACCGTATAAAAACTCTATTGAATATTTTTTATGGAAATTTAAATGAGGATGAAATTAATGAAGTCATAATGAGATTTGATAATATCAAAAAATGATAGTATGAAAAATAAAATTTTATTTGACAAAAATTCTCAATAATCTAAACAGCAAAATTTGAAAGCGATGAAGGAATAGAATTGTTACTTGATGATAGTTATATTTCCTTTAGAAATAAATATGATAAGCAGATTATCAGAGGTTAATTTTATTTAAAACAGATTGTATTTTTTAGTACAATTTTAACTTTTATTGTTCCGAAATTCATAGTTTTACTTATAATTTTAAACTCATGAAAAAATATATCATACTCTTTTTACTTCTCCCATTATTGTTTTTTTCTCAGAAAACGCTTTCAAAGGAAGAGAAGGAAGTGCGGAAATTTCAAAAAGACCTTAATGCTGAATATCGCAATCCCAAGGAAAGTCCCTTGAGAGGGGATAATTTTAAAAATTTTAAAGGACATCCTTTCTTCCCTTTTGATTCCAAATACAGAGTGACCGCGAAATTTGTAAAATCAAAAGATACAAAACCCTTTGATCTTCCTACTTCTTCAGGAAAAACAAAATCGTATCAGGAATATGGAAAAGCTACCTTTAAATTGGATGATAAGCCTTATACTGTGACTTTATATCAGAGTCTTGATCTGATCAGACAGGAAAAATATAAAGACTATCTTTTCCTTCCGTTCCGCGATGCCACCAATGAAAAAAAAACCTACGGAGGAGGAAAATATATGGATCTGAAGATTCCGGCAGGAAATACGATTGTGCTTGATTTTAATCAGTCCTATCATCCTTTCTGCGCTTATAACGCTTACGATTATAATTGCCCTATCGTTCCCGAAGAAAATAAACTTCCGGTGGAAATCCGTGCAGGGGTAATGTATGAAGATATTTACCATCACTAATATTTATGATACATTTGGAATTCTTTAAACCTGAGGATCTTTCCGGAGTAAGCTATGCTTTGGATGAAAATCAGATGAGCTTCACGGCGACTGCCCAACAGGCTCTGCAAAGCATCAGTGAACGGGATGATAACGACGCATTTCCGGTAACGATATTTGAAAATAATATGCCAGCCGGCTTTTTTGTGCTGGACTTCGGGAAAGATAAGTTTGAACTTACCGATAATGAAAATTCAGTTTTATTACGTTCACTATCGGTGAACCCGCAGATGCAGGGAAAAGGAATCGGCAAAGCAGCTATGCTGAAAGTAGGTGATTTCACCAGAGACCGTTTCAATACCTGTGATGAAATTGTACTGGCCGTAAACCAGAAAAACGATTCTGCATACCATATCTATCTGCAGGCGGGATACATTTTCGACGGTAAAACCAGAATGGGAAGAAGTGGTCCTCAATACCTGATGTACAAAAAACTTTAATAAAATTTTAAAATCATAATTTTTCATCTGCAGATATCTTTCCATAACTTTGAGTAACATCAAATTACAAAACATGGAAATATCACTTCAAAATCAGGTGGCTGTGGTGACAGGAGCATCCAGCGGAATAGGCTCCGGAATTGCAAAATCATTGGCGGAGGCAGGAGCAACAGTCATTGTCAACCATTCCTCAGAAAGATCTACAGATGAAGCCAAAGCTGTTTTAAAGGAAATAACGGATGCCGGAGGGAAAGGAATGACCTACCAATGTGATGTTTCCAAGGAAGATCAGGTCATCAGAATGTTTCAGGATGTCATTGCTGAGTACCAGACTGTAGATATTCTGATCAATAATGCAGGGATTCAGAAAGACGCAAAATTCACTGAAATGACTCTTGACCAATGGAATGCTGTCATAGGAGTTAATCTGACAGGACAATTTCTATGCGCCAGGGAAGCCATTAAAGAATTTCTGCGACGGGGAATAGATCCGTCAAGGTCTGTTGCCTGTGGAAAAATCATTCATATCAGTTCAGTCCATGAAATTATCCCATGGGCCGGGCATGCTAATTATGCTTCCAGTAAAGGTGCTGTAAGAATGTTGATGCAGACTCTTGCTCAGGAATATGGCGCAGATAAAATACGGGTCAATTCTATTTGTCCGGGAGCCATTCAGACTCCGATCAACCAGAATGCATGGAGTACTCCTGAAGCGCTCAACTCACTTCTTACTCTTATTCCCTATAACAGAATCGGACAGCCTCAGGATATCGGAAACTTAGCTGCATTTCTTGCCAGTGACCTTGCCGATTATATCACAGGAGCCAGCATTTTTGTGGATGGTGGAATGACCACCTTTGAGAGCTTTTCTACGGGAGGGTAGATGCCCAAAAGTTCAAAGTTCAAAGTTTAAAGTTCAAGGTTTAGAGTTTTTGAAGTTGTTTTCTGGCTTTAAACGATGTTAATATTATTCATTACCCGTTACTTATAATTATCACTTATGTCGGAAAAACAGAGAATGTCGGATATTTCATGGAAAAAATGGGGCCCATATGTCAGTAACCGGGAATGGGGGCTTGTTCGTGAAGATTACAGTGAAAATGGTGATGCCTGGAATTATACCAATCATGACACTGCAGAAGCCAAAACATACCGTTGGGGTGAAGAAGGAATATGCGGGATCTGTGATGACCTTCAGAAGATTGTGTTCTCTGTAGGTTTCTGGAATAAGAAAGATAAAATGGTGAAAGAACGGTTCTTTGGATTGACCAATGGCCAGGGAAATCACGGTGAAGATGTAAAGGAATATTTCTATTACCTGGATTCTACACCTACGCATTCCTATATGAAAATGCTGTATAAGTATCCTCAGAATGCTTTTCCCTATGAAGATCTTATAAAAACTAATGCAGAGCGGGGAAAAGATGAGCCGGAATATGAACTGATTGATACCGGAATTTTTGATAGTAATGAATATTTTGACATTTTCATTGAATATGCAAAAGAAAGCCAGCATGATATCCTGGCCAGAGTAACAATTACCAATAAATCTGAAAAAGAAGCTTCCCTTGTCATATTGCCGACAATCTGGTTCAGGAATACCTGGAAATGGGGATATGATGATTATAAGCCTCAATTGTCTGCTGAAGATGCTGATCATATTAATGTCAATCATCAGGATATTGAGATTAAAAATGTGTATGCCAAACAATCTTTAAAGACCTTGTTTTGTAACAATGAAACCAATAATGAGAGGATCTACCAGTCACCCAATGAATCAAAATACTGTAAAGATGGAATCAATAATTTTGTGATGACGGGAAACTCCCAGTCTGTGAATCCTCAGAATACAGGAACCAAAGCTTCTTTTTTCATTGATGAAGATTTTAAGGCCGGAGAATCTAAAGTATTTGAATTCATACTGTCAGATCAAGATTTACGGGAGCCATTCCGTGATTTTGAAGTGATTTTTGAGCAAAGACAAAAAGAAGCAGATGAGTTTTATGCAGAAATACAGAAAGGAATTTCTTCGGAAGATGAAAAGCTTGTGCAAAGACAGGCTTTTGCCGGAATGCTTTGGAACAAAATGTTTTACCATTACAATGTTGAAAAATGGCTGAAAGGCGATCCGGGGGAAATGCCTCCTCCAAAGTCCAGAGAGAAAATAAGAAACTACGACTGGAAGCATCTTAATAACGAACATATTATTTCCATGCCTGATAAATGGGAATATCCGTGGTATGCCACCTGGGATCTGGCTTTTCACACCATTAGTTTTTCATTGATAGACCCTGATTTTGCAAAACATCAGCTGAAGCTTTTCCTTTTTGAATGGTATATGCATCCCAATGGACAGCTTCCTGCCTACGAATGGAACCTCAGTGATGTGAATCCTCCTGTACATGCGTGGGCTGTTTTCAGAGTCTTTAAAATTGATGAATATTTAAAAAACAAGCCAGACCTTGAGTTTTTGGAAAGTGCTTTTCAGAAGCTATTGATGAATTTCACATGGTGGGTTAATAAAAAAGACCTTAATGGTAATAATATCTTTGAAGGAGGTTTTTTAGGGCTTGATAATATTGGCGTTTTTGACCGGAATTCTGTTTTACCGAACGGAGAACAGCTGGAGCAGTCGGATGGAACGAGCTGGATGGCTATGTTTGCCCTGAATATGATGAGAATTGCTCTGGAGCTGGCGCTTTACAATAAAGTGTATGAAGAAATGGCGATGAAGTTTTTTGAACATTTTCTTTCGATTGCCCATTCACTGGATAATATGGGTGATGAAAATTTCAGCCTTTGGGATGAACAGGACGAATTTTTCTATGATGCGATTGCTTCCAGTGACGGAACTCATATGTTTCTGAAGTTAAGAACAATTGTAGGGCTGATCCCCATGTTTGCCGTTGAGGTTATTGATGATGAAATGATTGAGAATCTGCCCAACTTTAAAAAAAGAATGAAATGGGTATTGGATAATAAGCCTGAGCTGGCTTCTCTGGTTTCAAGATGGGAAGTCAAAGGGCAGGATTCCAAACACCTTTTATCATTGCTTCGGGGACATCGCCTGAAAAGACTGTTAAGCAGGATGCTCAATCCGAACGAGTTTTTAAGTACCTATGGCGTAAGGGCTTTATCAAAGGAATATGAAAACAACCCTTACACGTTGACTCTGAATGAAACGGATTATACCGTAAAATATACTCCTGCAGAAAGTGATAGCGGGCTTTTCGGTGAGAACAGCAATTGGCGCGGCCCGGTATGGTTTCCTATCAACTTCCTTATTATAGATAGTCTTCAGCGCTTTTTCTTCTATTACAGCCCTGATTTTTTAGTGGAATATCCTACAGGAAGCGGAAATTATTCGAACCTTGATCAGATCGCAGACGCTTTAAACAAAAGACTTGCAAAGATATTTTTAAAGGATGAAAACGGAAAACGTCCGGTTCACGGTCAGTATGAAAGGTTTCAGACCGACCCTGATTTTAAAGATTATATCCTGTTCTATGAATATTTTCACGGAGATAACGGCCGTGGAGTAGGAGCCTCCCATCAGACAGGCTGGACGGGACTTATTGCCAAGATCCTTCAGCCAAGGTTTTCCAAAAAAGAAATTGCGGAATCTGAAACTGAAATGCCGGAAGATGCTGGGAAAATAAAAGAGAAATAAAGGAAGCAAATCTATAAATTATTCAAATATCTGCTGTATGATTTCCAGCGAAGCCGGAGTTTTGAAATCTGTGATATGATAATGATAGTATACCAAAAGGCTGTCGAGGAAATCTTTTCTTAATGAAGAATGGATTTTTGTGGCATAAAAATCTTCTGCACAAAGTGCTTCCTTCCATAATGTGGAAATTTCTTCATTGAAGAGCTGATGGCTTATTCCATGGGAAAAAGTCCCGGTTTCCGGATCTAAAAATTTCCCTTCACTCAGCAATGGGGCAACCCCCTGAATTTTTAAAAATCCCAGTAAAAATAGGAGGTGGGCCTGATAATTTTTATGGGTCAGTTCATTGATAAAATGATCAATACCGGAATAAATCGGAATGTTTTTGTTTTCATATTTAAGAATATGGCTCAGAAAATCTGAGATAAAGAAAATGACTGTATTGACCTTTATATCAGTATAAATGTCATTATTCTTTACCAGTTCAAACTTTGAAACAGTCGGGATGCCGTTCCCTCTGGATGGGTTTACAGAAAAATTGAGCTGGCTTAATGGCTGCAGCAGGGCTTTCTTTTTATTTTTTTTGGAATAAATTCCTTTCAGAAAATAGCTCTGGAAACCCTCTTCTTCAGTAAAACAATGCAGGACCGCATCATTTTCCCCATATTTTATAAATGAAAGTAAAAAACCGTTTTGTGAATTCATTAATTGACTACTCCTATTTTGGCGGTAGCTTTGTCAGAGCCGTCTTCATTGGTCATCAGGACAAAATAAATCCCTGATGCTACCCTTACCCCTTTCTGATTATTAAGATCCCATTCGTAATAACCTCCTCTGGCTACCGCAGAATGCACTACATTTCCTGCAGCATCTACAATTCTTATATTGGTTTTTTCTGCAAGGCCTTTAATGGTTACTTTTCCCTTAAAATTAGAGTATACAACAGGATTTGGATACACCATAACATCACCGAAATTAGATGTTACATCGGCAACATCTCCCTGATACGTCACAATACCGTTATAGGTTACAAAATATACCTTACCTGTTTTTTTATCCACTTTTATATCGGTAACACTATTCGTAGGAAGAGGTGAATTTTCCTTTGTAAAATGTTTTATAGTTCTCTGACCGTCAGCAGAAAGGTAATAAACGCCACCGCCGTCAACAGATACCCATTTATAATCACCTGCATCTACTGCAATCTGCAGAATCGCCGATTCCCTGAACAGCTCTTCCCCCAAACCATTTTGTTCTATGACGATAGGTTCTACTTTAGGTTGCGGATTTTTTATTTCAGATGCAGCATTGGGCATAATTCTTAATCCTCCGTCTGTACCAATCCATGCGTCCCCGGATTTATCAAATGCTACGGATAAAATTCCTCCCGAACTATTAAACCCGTTAGAACTGTCCAGGATATAATCTGTATCATCGGAAAGGTTGGTTGCATTCTTATAGTCATACACCCAAAAGTTATTAGATCTCGGTAGTGGAGTCCATAACATATTTTCATGGAAAACGGTCTTTTGTATCCCGTCACTGGCAAGAACTATTTTCTTGATGATAAAATCATCAGCGGCTTTATCATAGATTCCTATGGAAGGGTTTCCGTCATTAAAACCAAAAGAAACAAAAAGATTATTCTGAGTATCTGTAGCAAAACCTACAGGACGTCTGTAGTAAGGCTGCGCACCAAGATTATAATATTTTACCAGTTCAAAATCTTTGCTTGTGGCATTATATTTCATTTTATACACCCCGTTATCCAGCATTGTATAATTGGTGAATAGCACCTCATTATTATTGTAAGGGCTTATTATAGCATCCAGAACATTAACAAAGGTTGGAGGATTTTTCACAAAAAAAGAAGGGTAGATCCATTCTGTACCATTGAAATAATAAAAACCAGGGCCTTGCGGAAGAATAACCGGGTGGTTGTAATTATTTGCTCTGGCACCAGAGGAAACCAAGAGTTGATTGTTATCAAAAAGATTGATATTATATGCAAAATTGAAGTAAGGACCTGATGGTTTAAAAGTATTGTTACTTTCATCCTTGATCCCTGATAATACGGTTCCTCCAAAGATTTTTCCACCGGCTGTTATGGCAGTATTACATTCCTCACCAAGGCTTACTGCATTTTGTGATACACCATTAATACCATAAGTATATACTCTGTTATCAGTAACTACAATGCTATTGGAAGTAATGACAACATCCCGGATTTTTTCAAAGCTAGTAGGAAGCTGGGTTGGGGTACCATTGTTGTACACATAGGCTGTCGTAGCCGTTGAGAAAACCAGTCCTGATTCTGAATCGATATGTTTGAAAGCTCCCGGTGCTTCCGTAGTCCAGGTAGAAAATACTGGAAAAGTAGTATTCATTTGATGGCTTTTCAATCCTGTATCAGTTACAGAATATACTTTATTCCCGAATATCGTGGCTTCATTACTTGCCTGGTAAATCCCACCGGTCAGGAAAAATGCAGAATCACCAAATTCTTTATTCTGAAGATTAAATATGGAAACTCCATATCCTACAGAAATGACAGCCTGATCTCCGGTTATAGAAATATGGTTGATTTTTTTATTTCCGTTATATCCTGCAGCAATAGGAATATCAACAATATATTTAATCTCCTGTGGTGTAATAACATCCATAGATCCGTTTTCATAACCGATAAGACCTGTTTTTGTCTGTGGGTTATAATCGAAGGCTGTGATTCCGATATTATGAAGGCCATTGGCTTTAGACAACTTCGTAATTTCTCCTGTTGATATGGTATAATAGAATATTCCGTTTTCTGTGGCTGCAATGATTTTCCCATTGTCTTCTTTCATTGCTAAAACTTTGTTGTAGGAAAACAGATCTGCCCATTTTTTGGATGAAATAACCTGAGCTTTTATCAGCTGCAGGGATGCTAAAATACCAAGAGAAATTATAGAGAGTTTTTTCATATTATGCGGTTATGCTGCTGTCTATTACCTGATTGTTCCAGGAAATATGCTGTACGTTTTTGTTTGTATCAAAATAAAAATCTATTCTACCTAAAAGAAGACCTGCCCATCCAACCTGGTTAACAAGTACATTTTTGCCCTGTCTGTTGGTAAAAGACTGGGGTTCCGGTAAGAATGTATGAGTATGGCCACCTAAGATAATATCAATATTTTCTGTACTGGCCGCTAACAATTTATCACTTATTTTATCCGGTTCGTCTTTATAGTCGTAACCGATGTGTGAAAGACAAATCACAAGATCACATTTCTGATCTTTTTTCAGGAAATTTGAATAATGTTGTGCTACATCTATCGGATTGGAATACACGGTTTCACCATACTGTTTTTTGCCTACAAGACCATCCAGCTGGATTCCCACCCCAAAAATTCCTACTTTGATTCCATTCTTGTTGAAAATCTTATATGGGGAAGTTTTCCCGTCAAGAACGGTGTTTTTAAAATCATAATTGGAACAGATAAAAGGAAACTTCGCATTAGGAAGCACTTTTAAAAATCCGTCAAGACCATTGTCGAAATCATGATTTCCCATAGTTGAGGCATCATATTTCATCATGGACATTAATTTGAATTCCAGTTCTCCTCCGAAGAAATTAAAATAAGGAGTTCCCTGGAAAATATCTCCTGAATCAAGAAGAAGCACATTGCTTTCCTGATTTCTGATTTGCTGGATTAGACTCGCTCTTCTCGCAAAACCTCCCTGATTGGGATTTTTTGTATAGCTTGAATCAAAAGGTTCTATTCTGCTATGCTGGTCATTTGTATGAAGAATAGTCAGTTTATTTGCGGACTTTACATCAAGAATTTTTAATTCTTCCGCCATCACCATATGGGGAGCTAAAGCCATTGCTAAAGATCCACCGCCTATTGCTTTTAAAAAACTTTTTCTATCCATTATTTCTTCCCGATAAAATTTAAACGAACATCTGAATTCACCATTACTTCAGGAGATTTCTTAAAATAATCAATAAATAAATCTCTCATTTTAATTCCTGTTGCAATAGATTCTCCCTTAGCAAAGAATTTCATATTGTCTCCTCCCAGCGCAAGATAGTCTGAAGTGGCAATATAATAATCTTTATCAGGATCTACTTCTTTTCCATTGATTAATGATTTGATGACCTGTCCGTTCTTCGTTTCAATATATAAATGAGAAACAGGATTGTTGACCTGCGTTTTTGCATAATATTCAAAAAGCCCCTGTAGATCTGCTCCTTTCATTTTTACAATTACCACCTCATTTTCGAAAGGCATTACTTCAAATACATTTTTAAGTAAGATATCCCCTTTCCCGATAATAGTACGGATTCCTCCGATATTGATGAGTGCAGCATCTACATTTTGCTTAAGATGAGTTTTTATCCATTCATTACCTCCTTCAAACGTATAGTCAGCTAAAAGATTTCCCAGATTGCTGTTATCGCCCTGTTTGGTAAGATCCACATTGGTGTGAGAGATCTTCTGGTTCATTTCTTTATCCAGTTTTTGCTTATAAGGCTCGATAAATTTTACAAACTCCTCATCATTTTTTAGCTCATTATTAATAGAAATATTTTTCTGGGTCTTTACATCTGCAAGTTGCAGCGTAGAAGCTGTTTTGCATGCTGTAAGGGACATCAGGGCAATTCCTAATAACAAGAATTTATTTTTCATAATCTCTTTTAGTATATGCAAATATAACTATATGTATAATAAAACATTATTATTTATTACAAATTCTTACCGTAAATTATTAAATTTGGCAAAAATAATTCTAACAGATGAGCATTTTAAAAGGAGTAGGTGTTGCATTGGTAACACCCTTTAATGAAGATTTATCCGTTGACTTCGACAGTTTAACAAAACTGGTTGAATACAATATCGACAACGGAACCAATTATTTGGTAGTAATGGGAACTACGGCAGAAGCCGCAACGCTTTCTGCAGAGGAGAAGAAACAGGTAATTGAGCATATCATTAAGGTGAATAATAAACGTCTTCCTTTGGTTTTAGGAATTGGCGGCAACCATACTCTTGATGTCAAGAAGCAGATCGAAGAAGCAGATCTTTCTGCATTTGAAGCTGTACTTTCAGTGTCTCCTTATTACAATAAACCTAATCAGGAAGGGCTTTATCAGCATTATAAAGCTTTAGCTTCCACAGGGAAAAATATTATTATTTATAATGTACCTTCAAGAACCGGGCAGAATGTAGAAGCTGATACAACAATCCGTCTTGCAAAAGAATTCCCTAATTTATTTATGATTAAGGAAGCGGCACCCAATATTTTACAGTATTTTGATATTCTGAGAAAGAAACCTGAAGGATTTTCTTTGGTTTCCGGAGATGATGAATATACACTGCCTGTAACATTAGCAGGTGGAGATGGAGTGATTTCCGTAATCGGACAGGCATATCCTAAAGAATTCTCTACAATGGTACAGCTGGCTTTCGAGGGCAAGGTAAAAGAAGCGTATGACATTCACAACAAGCTGGTAGATATTACCCGCCTGATTTTTGCTGAAGGAAACCCTTGCGGTATTAAAGTAATTCTGACTGAAAAAGGAATCATCAAAAATTTCTTAAGACTTCCTTTAGTAAAGGCTTCTGAAGGTCTTCATGCAAAAATTAAGGCCGAAATGGCTAACATTTAATGCTGACAGGTAAAAGTTATCTGAAATACATCTGAATTTCCCGGTAATATTTTTAATATCATCATAAACTTATAAGGTGGAAGGTTCAATACTTTTCACCTTTTTATTTATCCTGTTAACAAGTGAAAGTATTTTGCCGGCATAAAAATGTTAGATCAGCCAGATTTTTTGTAAACTTTGCATTTTAAAATTAAAAATAAACCCAGAATAATGAAATTAATAGAAGCGAAAACAGAAGATATTCCTTTGATCCAGAATTTGGCAAGGAGGTCGTGGGAGACTGCATACGCAGGAATTATTTCGGATGAACAGATAGATTATATGTTGGGCGAAATGTATTCTGCAAATGAAATTTCAAAACACCTTGAAAATCCGGATTATCATTATTACCTGATTTTTGATGAGGGTAATGATTCTTATGAAGGCTTTATGGGTTATGAACACGGATATGAAGACGGGACTACAAAGCTTCACAGGATTTATCTCCTTCCGGAAAGTAAAGGAAAAGGCTTTGGAAAAGGAGCGCTTGATTTTCTGAAGAAAAAGCTCTGTGAAAGTAGTGACCATAGAATTATACTCAATGTAAATAAAGAAAATAATGCAAGAAAATTTTATGAATCTCAGGGGTTTAAAATTTATAATGAGTTGGTTTTAGATATCGGAAACGGATTTGTGATGGATGATTACGTTATGGAATTTCTAATTCACAGATAATTGACTTAAAATTTTGTAACTTTATCCTGTAATTCTATAACAGGTGATTTCTTTTTTTGATTCATCTTTGTTTCAGAACCAAATCACTTATAACAATACATTCATATGCTTGGTTTTAAGCTACTCAGCTTTTTATCAGTATATTTTTTTCATCCTTAGTGTTTAAATTCCTGTATTCTAAAATACAGGAGTTTTTTCGTCTATATAGTAAAATGTTAAAAATATACATCTATTTCACATTTAATTGAAATAAATTATTATATTTACTAAATAATTAGGCTTATATATACTAGGATGAAAATGTATGTTAAATTTGATTTCAATGCCCTTTGCAAAAAGGTATTGGACGAGAAACTTAAAGAACACGGACTGAAGTACAGGTTACTGAACTTTGGTGAAGTGGAATTCTATGAGCCCCTGACCCAGGAACAGCACATTCTTTTTAAGAAAAACCTTGAAGATTATGGTATTGAGATCATAGAAAGCCAGAAAACCGCTCTGGTACAGAAAATAAAAGATGCCATTGTAGAGCTTGTCTTCTCTGATGAGATTATACCGGTAAAAGCATCTATTTATATTTCTGAGAAGCTGAATCACAGCTACGGATATCTTTCCAATCTGTTTTCAGAAGTGGCTTATACGTCTATTGAGAATTTTATAATTCTGCAAAAAATAGAGCATGCAAAAGCCCTGATCATAAGAAATAAGCAAAGCCTTACAGAAATTGCCCATAAACTGAACTATTCCAGTGTGGCACACCTGAGCACCCAGTTTAAAAATACAACAGGAATCACCCCATCTCAGTTTCAAAAGATAATTGGAAAACGAAGAAGGCTACAAAGCACGGTAATAAACCCTAAAATGCAGTATGAATAAAGAATTTCTAAATGTAATAGTAGCTGATAACGATGAAAACACCTTGATTTTTTTTAAAAATATTTTGAAAGAGCTGAAGATCTCTATAAAAGTTCAATGCTTTACAAACGGGAAAAATCTGATGGAATATCTGAATAACGCTGATGCAGTAGTTCCGGAAATTGTTTTCATCAATTATATGATCCCAGGAAAATCAAGCATGGAATGCCTCGAAGAAATTGGAGCTGATTCGAAATTCAATAACATGGTAACAGCTGTTTTTAGTGAACCGCTTTCTGAAAGTGAAATAGAAGAAATTTTTGTAAAAGGAGCCAATATTTATATGAAAAAACCTGAGTGTTTTGAGAAGCTGAAAAAGGTACTTACTGATGTGATTACTATTAACTGGCAGTATCATACTTCGGGACTAAATAAAGATCATTTCATCTTGAAAGTTTGATGAATAAAAGATTTATTAATTTAATGTTAAGTAATTTAAAATCGTATTTAATGCATACTATTCACAAATAAGTGAAAATTTTATAACTAATAATTAAAATAATATAAAAGGGATTTGAATTAATATACAGACATTTGTAAAAGTAAATTCAGACACAAATTTCATTATATAGTTGAAAATACATATGAATGAGAAGTAATTGTTTCTAAAACAAAAATTATATAAATCACGATGTTAGTAACAAAATGAATTATAATAATTTTCCAATTTTAAAGCACAGAAGATCTTTAAACAAAACGGTACAATCATGAAAACTCAATAAGTAGTTGGAGGTATTTTTATTCGTTTCATTCCCTCATCTCCACCGAAACACAGTTAGTTTTTATAATAAGCAAGTTGGAAAAAATAATTCATTTTGTTTTTTTATAATTTATTTTAATAGTTATGACTTTTGCTTTTATATCATATATTGTTATATAAATATTTTCACACCACATCACAAAATATTAAGTCTAAACTATTAAAATAAATTTTTTTTGGACAGACCAAAAGTAATTTCTTCTAAATAACAGTTTTATAAGGGGGCCGCAGGAAATTTTTTCTTGCGGTTTTTTTATGATATTTTACTCCACTTATTTTTTCCTTTGTAATATCTGATATAATAATTTTTGATTATCAGATTGTCTGGCCTGGACAGCATAGGATCAGCTTCCAGAATTTTTTCCACTGTATTTTTTGTTGTTTTAATGATCGCCGAATCATTAATAAGATCCAATCTTTTAAAATCTACCACACCACTTTGCTGCGTACCCAGAATATCTCCCGGGCCCCGAAGCTGCATATCTACTTCAGAAATTTTAAAGCCATCGTTGGTCTCAGCCATTGTCTTTATACGGGTTCTGCTTTCTTTGGATAATTTATCGGAAGTCATCAGGATACAGTAGCTCTGTTCAGCACCTCTTCCCACACGCCCTCTCAGCTGATGCAGCTGGGAAAGCCCGAACCTCTCTGAACTTTCAATCACCATTACAGAGGCATTGGGTACATTTACTCCTACCTCAATTACGGTTGTTGCAACCATAATTTCAGCTTTTCCGGAGGCAAAATAAGCCATAGCAGCATCTTTTTCATCCGGCTTCATTTTTCCATGAAGCATGGTTACATTGTACTCTGAAAAATAATCCATGACATGTTCCAGCCCTTCCATCAGGTTTTTATAATCCAATGTTTCAGATTCTTCAATGAGCGGATAGACGAAATAGACCTGTCTGCCTTTTTTAATTTCATCTTTACAGAAATTGTACACATACAATCTGTCTTTTTCCCGTCGGTGAGCTGTAATAATAGGCTTTCTTCCCACAGGCATCTCATCAATCACAGAAACATCCAGATCAGAATAAAAGCTCATTGCCAGCGTTCTCGGGATAGGAGTAGCAGTCATCACCAGAATATGTGGCGGGATTTTATTTTTTGCCCAAAGCTTAGCCCGCTGGGCAACTCCAAATCTATGCTGCTCATCAATGATTGCTAATCCCAGATTTTTAAATTTAACCTTATCTTCCAAGACGGCATGGGTTCCAACTAAAATTGAAAGCGTTCCGTTTTCCAGTTCTTCATGTATAATTCTTCTTTCGGCGGCTTTGGTTGAACCTGTAAGAAGACGGATGCTGATTCCTGTTTCTTCCAGCAGTTCTTTGATCCCGTTATAGTGCTGCTGGGCAAGAATTTCCGTAGGCGCCATCAAACAACTCTGAAATCCGTTGTCCATCGCAATAAGCATGGTAAGAAGTGCTACCATTGTTTTTCCTGATCCTACATCACCCTGCAGAAGCCTGTTCATCTGAACCGGCCTTTTCATATCCATTCTGATCTCTTTTAAAACTCTTTTCTGCGCATTGGTAAGATCAAAAGGAAGGTGATTTTCATAAAAATTATTGAAATGATCGCCGATAATAGAGAAAGGATTCCCATGAGACTGTGTTTTGTGATGAAGTTTTTTTAAACCATAACCTAACTGAAAGAAGAATGATTCTTCAAACTTCAGCCTGTAATCAGCCTTATCAAAATGCTCTTTATCCTTCGGGAAGTGAACATTCAGAAAGGTGTGCTGTCTCGACATGAATTTGAAGGTTTTCATCAGGTAATCCGGGAAGTTTTCCTCAATAAGATTCGGGATCTCTTTGCAGATATTCCTTAAAGCATTCTGGAAAAACCTTTGATTTAATCCTCTTTTGGTCAGTTTTTCAGAACTCGGATAAATAGGCTTCAGACGGGTATCTCCTTCTTTATTTTCTTCAGCTTCTATTTCCGGATGCGGCATAGAAAACTGGCGGTTGAAAACATTAATCTTTCCAAAGATATAAACCTCCTTATTAACAGGCAGCTGCTCTTTCAGCCATTTTGAATACTGAAACCAAACCAAATCCATACTGCCCGTATCATCATTGAATTTTGCAGACAATCTCTTGGTTTTACCGGTCTGTATTTCCTGTACCTGAGTAATTTTTCCTTTCAGCTGTATTTCCTGGCTGCTTTCTTCCTGAAGCTGGGATATTTTATAAACTTTGCTTTTATCAAGATGGCGGATAGGGTAGAAGTTCAGCATGTCTTCTACCGTAGATAGGCCCAATACACTTTTAATGAGTTTGGCTCTTTCGGGACCTATTCCTTTTACGTATTCTATGGAAGTTTCTAAAGTCATTTTTTGATTTGAGACCAGCGTTTCAAAACTTGGATTTGTATAAAAAAACAGAGGTTCGAATTTCGGTAAAATAAAAAAGACTTCCAAAAAAAATTGGAAGTCTGTATGGTGAATTTTTAAAACAGAACCCGAAAATCCGGCTCCTGGAACGCTGAATTAATCTTTGATTTTTGATTTGAACTTTTTCTGGTAGTCCTCCCACTGTTCTCTAGTTTTAATCTTTTTAAATAAATCTTTTGAGATCAGTTCCAGATAAGGCTCGAGCTCTTTGGCAGATAATTCCCCCTGAAGAATCGTGATAGGATCTCCACGTTCATCCAGAAATACTGTACTGGGAACGGCACCTACATTCATATATTGTGTAAACTCATGCAGGGAATTTCTTCCTTTTTTGTGTTCAGTTTCAGGATTGGAAAATGTTCTTCCAAAGATTTCAATACTCTTTTTTTCTTCTGCATTAAACTTTACAGGATAGTAATTTTCATTCAGATTCTGAGCTATTACAGAATGTCCGTATGTTTTCTTGTCCATGATTTTACAGGGACCACACCAGTCTGCATAAAAATCGATTAGTATTTTTTTTGGATTTTCCTTTTGGGCTTTTAAAGCTTCCTCAATGGTCATCCATTTTACCTGAGCAAAGCTGAAATGTAATAAAAGTAAGAGAATTATGCTTAAAATTTTCTTCATAATTTGATATTTTATGTAAAAATAAGCATAATTACTTATTTTTATTTTACATCCTGCATTAATTTTTTCACGAGTGAAGATAGCAATATTAATACCACTCCTGCAATTAAAGCATAAATACCCAGTGTTTTATATCCATCAGTATAAGCCAGTAATTTACTCATGTTGGTATTTCCCGTGTTGGATTCAGATAAGCTTGCTCCAATTTTTCCTGCAGCAAACTGTCCGAAGGCACTTGCTAAGAACCACAACCCCATCATCATTCCAAACATTTTTTTAGGAGATAGTTTGGTGATAATAGACATACCGATTGGCCCTAAACATAATTCACCAAAAGTAATAACAAGCCATGTGAAAGTAAATAGGTTAAGTGAAGATTTTCCATCTGCACCAGCAAAATATCTTAAACTATAAAATAAGAAAAATCCTGCTGCAAGGAATAAGAATCCAATTCCAAATTTATTAATGGTATTAGGTTCAAGTTTCTTTTTATTTAAACCAACCCAGGCTAAACCAATAAGTGGACTGAAAATAATAATAAAGAATGAATTGGCACTATTGTTAATTACATTTGGATCCATACCAAATCCCAGCAAATTGTGTACAAGGTTATCTTTTGCAAATAAAGATAGGGAACCACCACTTTGTTCATAAATAGAATTAAACACAAAGTACATGAATATAAATACGAATGCTGCGATCAGTTTCTTTTGATAAGAAGAAGTCTGTTTTAAAGTTTCCATAATGAAATAGCCTACAGCAGCAATACCAATGAGGTACATGAAATAATCTGTAAAGCTTGTGTTTTTAACCATGATGAAAATAAGTGGCATACTTAATAATGCCCCAATATATACCAATACTTCACGTAAAGTTCTCTTGGATTTAGGAATGAATTGCAGTGGAGAATCACCAATAGGACCTAATGTTTTTCTGGTAGCAAAAAAAGTAATCAGACCTAAGATCATTACAATAGCAGCTGCCAGAAAGCACCATGACCAAGAGTGATATTTTCCAAGGTAAACACATAAAGCTCCACCTAGAAGCCCACCAATATTGATTCCGGCATAGAAAAGACCATACCCTGCATCTCTTCTTGGATCATCTTCTTTATAAAGTTCTCCAACCATAGAGGAGATATTGGGTTTAAAAAATCCGGTACCTATAATAGAACAAGTAATCCCGAAATAAAAGAAGTCGTGGGGAGAAAGTGCAATAATTAGATTACCAACAGACATAATAATACCACCAAAAACTAAAGATTTTTTAAAGCCTAAGATTTTATCAGCAAAAATACCGCCTATAAAAGTAAAAGCATAAATAAAAGCCTGTATGGCTCCATATTGTAAATTTGCTTTGTCTTCTAACAGACCTAATTGATCTACCATGAAAATGGTAAGGACGCCTCGCATTCCATAAAAACAAAAACGTTCCCACATTTCTACAGTGAATAAGGTCCAAAGCTGTTTTGGATATTTTCCTTTGAAATCTTGTATTTCATCTAAAGTTAAGCTCATAATGAGTATGATTAAGTTCTAATTAGGGTTTTTATTTTCCTGATCCAGTTCAAAACGGATTCTGTCCTGGTCAATAATTTGTTTTAATTCTTCTTCTTTTGGGAGGTACAGCAGGTATTTGCTGGCAAATAAATTGTTTTATCATTCAAAATGGAATATTTTACAATGGTCTCATCTTTTTCTGAACAGAGTAAAATTCCTATGGTAGGGTTATCTCCTTCACCACGTTTCAGATCATCATACATTCTTACATACATATCAATCTGTCCGATATCCTGATGAGAAAGTTCTCCTGTTTTTAGGTCAATGATGACAAAGCATTTTAAGATATAATTGTAGAAAACAAGATCAATATAGAAGTCTGATGTATCCGTAGAAATATGTTGTTGTCTGGCTACAAAGGCAAAGCCTTTTCCAAACTCCAGTAAAAACTTTTGAATATGATCAATAATGGCTGTTTCAATTTCTTTTTCAGAAAATTGTTCATCAGCTTTTAATCCAAGAAACTCGAAAATATAAGGATCTTTTAAAACACTGTGAATAGTTTCCGGAGAAGATTTTTTATGTTCTAAAACCCTTTCGTAAGCAAGCGAATTGATTTGTCTTTTGAGATCTCTGTAATTCCAGTTATTTTGAACGGATTCATTGATATAGTAATTCATTTTATCAGAGTTGTCCAGCCTTATCAGTAATCTGTAATGAGTCCAGCTCAATTCGTGACGCAATGCGTCACATATTGGAAATACATGATAAAAAGAGCGCATGTTTCTTAAGTTACTTTCATCAAACCCTTTTCCAAATTCCAGGGTAAGCTTCTGAGAAAGTTTTTTCAGTGTATATTTCCCATATTCTGCACGTTCTTTTCCCTGTTGTTCATCTTCAACAATCAATTTTCCAATCTGCCAGTAAGTAAGCAATAAAGTAGAATTCGCTATTCGAAAAACTTTTTCGCGCGACTGTCTAACAATTTCCTTTACGGACTGGAATAAAGAATCTTCGGAAATTTCCATCATACGAAAATAAAAAAAACCTCTGACTTAGCAGAGGTTTATTATATTTTGTTGATACAATTAGTTTACACCGTGCATCATTTTCTTTAAGATAGGTGAGATTAACCCTAAAATGACAGACGCAATACCACAAAGTACTACGAATACCATGAAGAATTCGAATAGGTTATGGATTTCAAATCCTACAAAAGTAGGGTTGTGTAACGGAAGCTGAGCTTTATCAAAAGCAGCTACCTGATCCGCAGTAAGAGTTACTTTTTTGTCCAGCACATCCTGTAGATTAACTCCCAGTTCTTCAGCTTTCTTGAATTTATCACCTGTTGCAGGGATAAGAGCTCCTAGTGAACCTGCCAATGCATAACCGGCAGCGTTAGAAATGAAGAAAACACCATACAGTAATGAAGCAAATCTTTTTGGAGCCAGTTTACCCACCAATGATAAACCAATCGGAGAAAGACAAAGCTCACCACATGTTTGGATGAAATAGAGTAACATCAACCATTTGATCGCTAATAAACCAGAACTTCCAAGGTCTTTTACGTTATGTGCAATAATGAAATAGGAAAGAGCAATCAACGCTAATCCCATAGCTTGTTTGAACGGAGATACCGGTTCTTTTCCTTTAGCTCTTAACTTGTCCCAGCATAAACTGAAAGGAACCGCTAAAAGAACAACGAAGATACCGTTGAAAATCTGAACCATTGAAGGCGGCATATTCCATCCGAAAATGTTTCTGTCAGTCTGGTTATCTGCGATAAAGGTTAACGAAGATCCTGCCTGTTCAAATGCTGCCCAGAAGAAAATGATAAAGAATGATACGATATAGATTACCCAAATTCTCTGTCTTTCAACCTTATTTTCTGCAGAAGACATAATTAAGAAGGCAAGAGCAATACCCGCTGAATAGATAAACGGATAAATGATTCCTTTGATCATTTGCCCCATTTCCACTGAGTTGAACCCAAATTCTCCTACAAGTAAATATCTGAATACGAAGAACAGAGCAACAAATATACCTACAGTGATTCCTAAAGACATCCCTGAGAATTTAGCTGTTTGAGTTTCTCCTTCCTCAAAATCTGCACTTGTATTATTTTTTGGTAAACCTCCGATAGGTCTTCCTTCCGGAGTTACTACATATTTGTTTTTAAGGATAAAGAATGTTACAGTTCCAATTACCATCGCAATTGAAGCAGCCAAGAATCCCCATTTGAAAGCGAAAATATCTCTTACTCCTGTTGCAGCATCTTTTACGTCTCCTACGTACGGACAGATAAACTGGCCTAAGAATGCCCCGATGTTAATCCCCATATAGAAAATGGTGAACGCGGAATCCAGTTTAGACTTTTCCTGCTTTGGATAAAGACTTCCTACCATTGAAGAAATATTCGGCTTGAAGAATCCATTACCAAAGATGATCACGAATAATGCCAGCCACATGATCAGTTTAGCACTGCCAATATCCGCTGAAAAAGTGGAGGCACTGATGAATAACAAGAACTGGCCGATAGCCATTAATGATCCTCCAATGATGATCGCATATCTGTTCCCGATATATTTATCAGCAATAAATCCCCCTAAAAGAGGTGTTAAGTAACATAAAGCTAAAAATCCACCATAGATGATTGCTGCATCAGCTTCTTTTATTAATAAGGAATTTACCATGAAGAGCGTCAAAAGTGCTCTCATTCCATAAAAGTTGAAACGCTCCCACATTTCTGTTCCGAAAAGAACCCATAATCCTTTAGGATGCCTGGAATTCTTATTCTCTACAAATTCATCCGGTTTCGGACTCAATGCTTCAGTATTATCCATTCTATTGTTAATTTTTGTTAAGACTGACAAATATAGTTTATTTTGGGTTTTTGGCAAGATTTTAATTTTATTTTTAAATAAAAAAGCTGCGGAACGACTCCGCAGCTTGCTAATCTTTATAATATCAGGAATTAATGTCCCTTTTCTTTCATAATTTTATTCAGTCTTTTTAGCATAGAAAGACCCAAAATTGTAGCGAATATTAACAAAGCGAAGTTGACAAGGAAATAATTCGTCTTGTTTTCGTAACTGTACCATGTGCTGGCAAGAATTCCTGAAAGCTTATTTCCAACAGAGTTGGCCAGGAAAAACCCTCCCATCATCAATGCTGTAATTCTTGCAGGAGAAAGTTTAGAAACGAAAGAAAGGCCCATTGGAGACAGGCATAGTTCACCAATGGTAATTACTCCATAACTCGCAACCAGCCATAAAGGAGAGACTTTCACAGCGCCGTTATCTCCGGCCATCACCGCTAAAACCATTACCAGACAGGAAAGTCCGGATATGAATAGCCCTAACACAATTTTAGTAGGTGTTAAAGGCTCTTTTCCTTTTCTTCTCAACAATGCCCAGAATCCGACGATAACAGGTGTTAGAGCAATAACCCAGAATGGATTGATAGACTGGAATAATTCTGTATTGTACAGATAAACTTTATTTTCAGGGTTTTTCTCAAGGGCGGCACGTTGTTCAGGAGATATATTTTTAAAATAAACATCTTTTCCCACTTCCTTTTTAGTCTCTCCGTTGTCATCTTTTTGAGAACGGAACTGATTATCATATACAGGCGTTTCTTTGTCCCCGTAGCTTTTTCCATCCACCATATAAATGCCTTCCAGTGGCTTTTCAAGAGAAGCTGGAACACTTCTGTCTGTATAATAATTGGCCCATCTTGTTAAAGCTGTACCATTTTGTTTGAAAACAGCCCAAAAGAACATACTGATCAGAAATACGGAAAGCAATGCTCCGATAGACGCTTTTTCGTCAGGCTTAGCTTTAAAGTAAAGAGAGGCATAAAAGTAAATAACAGGTACACATGCAAAAATAAAGGCATCAGTACTGTCACTTCCAAAAATATTATTGGGAATGAACCAACCTATTGCTCCGGCAGCAATAGCAGGAACGAAAACTTTGATCAGAATTTCTGAAAGCTTGGTATCTCCTTCCTGTACGGGTTTCATCTGTGCAGCGTGGATGTAATGCTTTCTTCCTATGGTAAAAATGATCATCCCGATAAGCATTCCTACACCAGCCGTGATGAAAGCTTCTCCCCATCCGAATTTATTACGCATGAAAGCCGCAATAATGTTACAGATAAATGCTCCGATATTGATTCCCATATAGAAAATATTATACCCGGAGTCTTTATTGGCTTTATAAGGTTCTTCAGAATAAAGGTTTCCCAGTAGAGTTGAAATAGTAGGCTTAAAGAAGCCGTTTCCGATAATAATGAGTGCCAAAGATGCATAAAACAGAGGCAAATCTTTAAAAACACCCATTCCTATATATCCGGCAGCCATTAAAAAGCCTCCAAGATAAATAGATTTGATATATCCTAAAACCCTGTCTGCCAGAAATCCGCCAATAAATGGTGTCAGGTAGGTTAAAGCGATATAAGTTCCGAAAATATCATCAGCAGTTTTATCCGGAAGTCCAAGTCCGCCTTTCATACCCGTAGGCTCAATAACATACAGAACAAAGATTCCAAGAATCAGGTAATACCCGAAACGCTCCCACATTTCTGTAAAAAAGAGAAAGGGCAGCCCTTTAGGATGTTTAGTCTTCATATAATCAATTTTCAAATTTCCCAAAAATAGGTTTTTAATTTTAATTGATAAAATAAATAATAATTACCGTAAATGATTAATGAAATGAATATAAAATTTTAAGTGTAAAGAGTGATTTATGTTGCTGGATTTAACTTGTACACAGAATATAAATAGTGTAAAAACGGGTTGTACACAAAATATGCAAGTTAATTTCTCTATAAAGTGATATTTGTTTTCTAGTTTCGAAACGTCAATAGTGACACATAATTAAAAAACATCTATTATGAAAAAATTAAAAAAGATTTCGAGAGAAAAATTAAAAAGTGTCCAAGGAGGCTTCAAAGATTTTTGTCAGCCGGGAGCTAATGATGTATGTGCACAATATGGATTAGAGTGTGGCTTTTGGTATACGGTACAGAATGGCGAGGTGGTTGAATCTCATAATGCTTGTATGTAATGATGTTAACCTGAATGATAGGTTTTTAAGAGATACAATTAGTATCTCTTTTTCTTTATTCTCTTATACTTAATACTACTTAAACTGTCATGAAAGTATTACTTTTTATCTTATTACTCATATCGAATATTTTAGCTGCACAGAATATTACTTTTATATATGAGCTTACCTTCAGAACTGAAAAAAAAGATGTAAAACAAGAATATTATTATCTGGATGTTCTGGGTAAGCAATCTGTTTTTAGATCAGAAAAAGCACGTGAGGCAGACTCATTAATGCAAAAAAATGGGTATTGGAATAGTCGTAAGCCTATTTTTGAAGATATATATTCTTTCAAAAACTTAATCAATAATAAAGTTTACAAAAGTGTCACACATCCTGCTATGTACGATTTATATTATATCAATATTAATGATCAATTAAACTGGAAAGTTCTATCTGATACAATGAAAGTTGATGCTGTGCAATGCCAGAAAGCTACAACACAGTATGGTGGGCGAAATTGGATTGCCTGGTTTGATCCTACAAGTCCAATACAAGAGGGACCCTATATATTTTATGGGCTTCCGGGATTAATTATTAAACTTTCAGATGAACAAAAGGATTTTGATTTTAATCTTATCAAAATTAAAAAGTCTGGTAAAAATAATATGTTCTATTTAAGAAAGGGAAAAGAAATAACCTGGGATGCATATAAGAAATTACAAATAGATTATTATAATGATCCATTAGCTGAAATAAAAATCAGAAATATTAAAACAAAAATTGGCGATGCCAATGGAAATCCTGTTAATATAAGTTTTAAAGAAATTACAGAAAGTATTCAGAATCAGATAAAAGGAGGTAACAATCCTATAGAATTGGATAAAGCGGTAAAATATCCTTAACCAATTAACTATGACTTATCCTTTTAATTAATATCTTTATCAATGACATGGAATACCCGGTTCAGTATGAATGAGCAGATCTGGAGTTCTTTATCCCGGAATTATTATCCGAAAATTAAATTGTTATGAAAAGCTTATTATTTATATTGCTGGGAACATGTATGATGTTCGCTCAGAACAACAGGTTCATCTATGAGGTGAAGTATAAGAGAGATTCAACCTCAAAAGATATCACCAGGGAAAATTATTATCTGGATATTACATCTGATGATATCGTCTATTACAATAGAGTCTATTATGTTAATGATTCTTTGTTTGCCGCTAAAAATCTGTATGGGTATAAAGGTTATAAGCTGACTTCATTTCTGATTAAAAAAAATAAAAGCAATGAATATCAGAACTATGAATATATAGGAGATGTGAATTTTTACAAAATTAACGAAAAGGCAGAGCAGAACTGGAAAATTTCAGATAGCACCAAAACATTCGGAGACTATCACGTTCAAAAAGCTGTAACGGAATTTGGGGGAAGAAGCTGGGTGGCATGGTTTTCCAAAGATATCCCGATTCCTTACGGGCCCTATAAATTTAATGGTTTACCCGGGCTTATTATGGAACTGTATGATATAAAGAAGGACTATCACTTCAAAGTCATTAAAAGTGAAAAAATCCAGGATTCATATAAACGGGTTTCGCTAGATAATTCTATTTCCCGGGCAATTCCTGTGGATCATGCTAAATTGAATAAATTGAGATTAGAATTGTATGACAACCCTTTCAAATATATTATGAATGGCAGGCTGGCCCTTACTGAGGGAAAGAAATTGCAACTTGATGATGGAACGATCCTTACAAAAGAGCAGCTAAAGCCTGCAGAAGCCAATGAAAGGAAAAAGTTAAAATCTTTTAATAATCCTATTGAGCTGGATAAGGCCGTAAGATATCCTTAATGAATATAAGTAAAATGCCCTTTCAGAACTCTGAAAGGGCGTTTTATTATAAAATTGACTGCTTATAAATTATTCAGGATAAAATCTGTCATTTTCTGATACAGCTGGGGTCTTGTCTGTCCGCCATTTATTCCGTGGTTTTTGTCCGGATAGGCCATGAAATCAAACTGTTTCTTGTTTTGAATCAAAGCTTCAGAAAACTCCATAGAATTCTGGAAATGAACGTTGTCATCAGCCGTTCCGTGAATCAGAAGGAATTTACCTTTCAACAGATTGGCATATTCTGTTGGTGAGTTTTTATCATATCCATCAGGGTTTTCCTGAGGAGTTCTCATGAACCTTTCCGTGTATACAGAATCATAATATCTCCAGTTGGTTACTGGTGCTACAGCAATTCCCACTTTGAAAACATCAGCTCCTTTCGTCATTGCCAGGCTGGTCATATAACCCCCGAAGCTCCATCCGAACATGCCGATTCTGCTTTTGTCAATATAAGATTGATTTCCGAACCACTTTGCTGCAGTGATCTGATCTTCAATTTCATACTTTCCTAAATTCATGTACGTTACCTTCTTGTATTTAGCTCCTTTATAACCGGTTCCACGTCCGTCTACACAAGCAACGATATATCCTTTTTGTACCAGGTGATTGAACCACATTGCATTTCCGTTATCCCAAGAGTTGGCAACCTGCTGAGATCCCGGCCCGGAATACTGGAACATAAATAAAGGGTACTTTTTATTCGGGTCGAAATTTTTAGGCTTCATAATCCAGGCATTCATCTGATCACCTACCGCATTGGGAATGGTGATGAATTCTTTTTCAACAAAATTATCAGCCTTTAACTTCTGCAGCTGATCGTTGTTGTTTTGAAGTTCTTTTACTGCTTTTCCGTTACTGTCCTTTAAAACATAAGTGTAAGGTCTTGATGCCGTAGAAGAGGTTTCAATAAAATAATTATAATTTTTGCTGAACTTGGCAGAGTTATTTCCTTCTGCATTTGAGATCAGCTGAGTTTTTCCGTTTTCAATATTTACTTTGGAAATCACTTTATTAATGCTTCCTTTTTCAGTTGTCTGAACATAAACTTCTTTGGATTTTGGATTAAATCCATAATAGTCAGTTACTTCCCAGTTCCCTTTTGTGATCTGTTTTTTAAGCTTGCCATCTTTGTCATACCAGTAAAGATGGCGGTTTCCATCTCTTTCAGAAGACCAAAGGAAAGAATCATCTTCAAGGAATTCAAGAGTAGGACTATCTGTATCTACCCATTTATCATCAGTTTCAGTAAATAATTTCTGAACTGCTCCTGTTTTGGTATTTACTTTTAAAATATCTGAAGCATTCTGGATTCTCTCGGAAGTAATTAAAACGATTTCATCAGATTTTGCAGTCTGGAATACATTCGGGATATAATAGTTTTTGAAAGAACCTAAGTTCAGCTGCATTGTTTTACCACTGTCAAGACGGTATAGCTGTGCTGAAACTACAGAATTTTTCTCACCTGCCTTCGGATATTTATAACGCATTTCAGTTGGATAAAGGGTTTTTCCATAGATCGGAATGTAAATTTCCGGAACCTGGCCTTCATCAGACTTTACAAATACAATGGCATCGGAATTCTTAGTCCACTCATATTGTCTTGCATGTCCGAATTCCTCTTCATATACCCAGTCTGCCAGGCCATTCAGAATTGAATTCTTTTTACCGTCTGTAGTAATTTGTATAATTTTTCCTGAAGTAAGATCCTGATAGAACAGGTTGTTATCAGAAATAAAGGCTACTTTCGTAGCATCCGGGGAAAATGTAGGCTCCTGAACCGGTTTACCTTCATTAAGACTGATTACTTTGCCGGATTTTAAATCTTTTACATCAAATTTTCCCAGAAAAGAGTGTCTGTAAATCGGCTTGCTTTCTATCTGTAAAAGGATTTTAGACTCATCATCCGAAAAGATATAGCTTTCAAACTTTCCATCCACAAGATTGCCTTCTTTCTGTGAAGTTTTGTAAGAATATTTTGCAATTCCTGATGGTTCAATCACAAGATAGTTCTCTCCGTTTTTCATAGAAGTAATCCCTGCGATTCCTTTCCCACGGTAATATCCTGAATATATTTTATCTAAGGTGATTTCCTGTGCCGACACATTTTGAAATACTACAGCTACAGTAAGAGTTAAAAGTAATTTTTTCATTTCTAACATTAATGGATTCCAAAGATAGTAATTTTATTAAATGTTTAAATTAATGAATAATATCTTGAACACATCTGAATCCGGTATGTTCCAGACTGGTATCAGGACTGCTTTTCATCCGCCGTGCTACCCTGTATCCACTGCAATAGCTGTCGTTACATAAAAAGCTTCCCCCACGCAGGCTGCGTTTTACACTATAGGGTTCCTGAGGGTCATAAGACCGGTCTGCCCCCTGAGGGTTTATAACGAGCTTTCCTTCAAGTTTTTTATAGTAATCATAATTGTATAAATCACTGCACCACTCCCAGACATTTCCAGCCATATCATACAGCCCGTATCCGTTGGCTTTATATGATTGTACAGGTGCAAGGGTAATATAACCGTCTTTCTTTTCATTAAGGTAGGGAAATTTTCCTTCCCAGCTGTTTGCTTTTGGGGCTCCTGTATTTATGGGTTGATTTCCCCATGGATAAATATTATTTTTTAATCCACCTCGTGCTGCAAATTCCCATTCTGCTTCTGTAGGCAAGCGTTTACCGGACCATTTGCAGTACGCCTGGGCATCATCCCAGCTTATATGCACTACGGGATAATTGTCTTTGCCTTCAATATTGCTTTTTGGCCCCTGGGGATGCTTCCAGTTAGCCCCTTTTATCCATCTCCACCATTGGCTGAAATCATTCAGATTTACTGGCTTAGCAGTAGGTTTAAACACTAATGATGCTGCTACCAGAAGACTGTCTGGAGGTTTGGGAGTTCCTTCGGGCAGGTTCTTTTTTAATTCATTCCAATCAGGTTTACGTTCTGCAGTTGTGATGTATCCTGTGGCATTGACAAACTTACGGAACTGTACATTCGTTACTTCCGTTATATCCATATAAAACGGAGACACTTTTACTTTATGTTTCGGATATTCATCTGCATCAGCCTGACTGTTATCACCTCCCATATCGAATTCGCCCCCGGGAATCAATACCATTCCTTCCAGAGAAGTTTTCCCGTTAAAGCTGACAGGAGAGGAATCTGCAGTTCCAAGTTTTTTCGGTACATTCATGCAGGTGTGTCCAGGTTTCTCTTTTTCCGGTAAGATTTTATTCTTATTGCAGGCATATAAACTTAACAGGCCTGTACATATAATTATCTTTATTAGGGAAAACATCATTTTATATGGATATTTACAGGGTTTTATGATTTAGGCTTACTATATCTCCATCCCTTTTGCAGCTGTAATGACAATTGGTTAACAAGTTTTTTAGAAGAAACCTCTTCGGCAATATTCACATTTTCATCAGGATCATTTTTATGATCATAGAGTTCCCTGGCCAGATAGGTTCCTGGCTTTTCAGTTTCTTTATTCCATTGGAACCACTCTACATACCTATACCGATCGGTGCGGATAGCGTATCCCATTCTTTCTATATGCTGTGCACCTCTGGTTTTCCCTCCGAATCTACCCAATAAAAACTGGCTGTAGGCTGCTGTTTTCCATGTACGGGCAGGGTCAGTAAGCAGAGGTTTCATACTGGTTCCCTGAAGATAGTCCGGAGCTTTTATTCCGGCCATATCGCATAAGGTAGGATAAATATCAACAAACTCTGTAAGGGCATCGCTTGATTTTCCTTTCGCTTTTACTCCAGCTCCGCTGATAATAAGCGGTACTCTGGTATCAATCTCATAGTTACTCTGCTTACACCAGCCGTTATGTTCTCCCAGTTTCCAGCCGTGGTCTCCCCACAACACAATAATGGTGTTCTCACTCAAACCCAATTCGTCAAGCGCTTTTAACAGTCTTCCTATCTGAGCGTCTGCGTAAGAAACAGATGCATAATACGCATGAAGAAGTTCCCGTTGCTTTTCTACATCATAAGGTTTTTCCGAAGGTAACGGCAGATCTGATCTGTCATTATAGGCTCTGAGTTCGGTATCACCATGTACGGCAAATTCAGGAGCATTTTCAGGCATGAATTGATTTTTCGCAAGAGGTATATCATTTCTGTTATATAAATCCCAGTATTTTTTTGGCGCATTAAATGGTAAATGCGGACGATAATATCCCACTGAAAAAAAGAAAGGCTTGTCTTTTCCTTTTAATTCTTTCAGCTTTTGAATAGCCATGGTTGTCTGTGCTCCATCATAATAAGCATCATCATTTACATCTGCCATTTCAACGGAATTGGCCTTTGTGTAGATAAATCCATAAGCATCTGGCTTGCTTTTGCCAATTTTCTGAAGAGTAAGCTCCTTTTCCTTCTGAATCATCTTATTTTTCTCCAGCTGATACACAGCGTCCGGATCAAAAGGATATCCGGCTACATGAAGTTCTTCATTCCAGGATATTTCATCAGGCAACGTATTATGAAAGGTTTTTCCGATACCTACCGTATAATATCCGTTATTCTTAAAAATCTGGGGAAGCGTTACTGCATCCGGCAGATTTTTCCTGAAATCTGTCTGCAGATCCCAGACACGAACGGAATCAGGTCTCAGCCCTGTAAGAAGACTTGCTCTCGAAGGATTACATACTGCCTGTTGACAATATGCCCGTTTAAAAACCACCCCTCTTGCTGCCAGCTTATCCATATTGGGCGTTTTTATAACGGTATTTCCGTAACAGCCCATTTCAGGTCTTAAATCATCAATAGGAATAAATAAGATATTAGGTCTTGACTGTTTTATATTGGATTGTATATTCTTTTTAGGTTTAGGATTGTCTTTATTAAAATTTCCTCCCCATACCACCATACAATTACAGAGTGATATAATGAATAATATTTTTATAAAAGTGTTTTTTTTCATCAGGAATAATTTTTTTTATTGATAAGAGCTGGTTGTTATCAGCTTGTTTTTTACTTCTTTCCATCCTTTCCTACGCTGATCCGAAAGCTTTTCGAGGATATCCTTGTTTTCAGGATAAAGAGCAATATTAAAATTCTCTTTGGGATCTGAAGTAAGATTATAAAGCTCCCGGGCCACACGCTCTCCGGGCTTTTTCGTCTCTTTATCCCAATAGTACCATTCTATCAGGTGATAGTCTTTGGTCACCATTGAATATCCCATGTAATTTTTTTTGTCAAGATGTATTCCTTCTCCGGCAGGGCGCAGGAACTGGCTGAATACGGCTCCTTTCCATTCAGCAGTTTTTTCATTCAGCAGTTTTTTAAAGCTCAGCCCCTGCAGGTAATTTGGTGTTTCTATTCCTGCAAGATCACAGAGGGTAGGATAAAGATCTACCATTTCTACCAGTTCATTGCTTTTATTGCCTGGATTTTTCATTCCCGGCGCATATACAATAAGCGGAACACGGGTATCATTTAAATAATTGGTCTGTTTGCCCCATGCATTATGCTCACCTAATTTCCAGCCGTGATCTCCCCATAGCACAATAATGGTATTATCCATCAGCTTTTGTTTTTCAAGCTCATCCACGAGTCGCCCAATACAGGCGTCAACATAGCTCACGGATGCATAATATCCATGCTTAAGTATTCTCGCTTCCTGTTCCGGCATTCTGAAGTAGGCAGGATGCTTCACGTATTCCAGGTCATAGCAGGCCGTCATCTCTCTTTGATTATACATTGCCATACTCGGTGCATTGAACGGAATAAAGCTGTTATCTGCCATAGGTATTTGCATAGGATCGTATAAATCCCAGTATTTTTTAGGAGCTACAAATGGTAAATGTGGTCTGAAATACCCTAGTGCCAGAAAGAAAGGTTTCTTTTTATTTTTAATACGGTTGATAGTCTTAATGGCAAGTGAGGTCTGAGCACCGTCATATAATGAATCGTCAGGACAGTTGGCAATTTCTACAGAACGCCCGTATGCCCAGCCGTCGCCATATCTTTTAGGATCTTTAGCCATTCTTTCTAATCTTTTGGCAGCAAGCTCAGCCTTCAGTTCTCCGCTGAAATAAAAAGATTCGGGATCCCTGTCTATCATATTTTTAGTGGTATATCCGTCAGGACGGAGATCCGGCTCACGAAAAGAGATAGAATCAGGCATATGGTTATGAAAAATCTTTCCGATGGACACCGTGTGGTAATTAAACTTCTCAAATTGCTGAGGAATGGTAACCACATCAGGATGTATTTTACGAAATTCTTCTCCCAGCACCCATACTTTGGTGGAATCCGGCCGTAAGCCTGTTAAGGCACTTGCTCTGGAAGGAGCACAAACAGCTACCTGGCAAAATGCATTTGTGAAAGTTGTACCTCTTTTTGCCAGTTTATCAATATTGGGGGTTTTAATGACTGAATTGCCATAAACTCCTAGTTCCGGCCTTAGGTCATCAACTACAATAAAGATTACATTGGGTCTGGATTTTTGTTGTGTTTGTCCCGCAAGTATACTAAACGGTAAAATCAACAGAAGAATACATACAGATTTTAAAGTTGAGATTCCAAACATATTAATTAGTTTTAAATAATCAGCCTTGTTAGAATGTTAGCTAAGTGTACTAGCAGAGAAAGATTTCCAAGGCTGATTGTTAATTAAACACTAGGCAAAGAAGGGCCTTGCCTATTCATACAACATTTGAAGATTCTTTTTCATCATTTGTGTTTATTTGAAAGAAATAAGAATAATGTTATGAATGATGCGAATTTGCAACAAAAAAGAATAAATACCTCAAAGTGATCTACATCAGATATACATCAATAGTGTAATGTTTTAATTTTCAATGAATTAAATATTTAACGCTGCTGCTAACGCTAAATATAAATTACATTTTAAAAAAAGATCAGCTTATTTTTCCGGTATTTTTTTATTTTTTCAGCTCTTCATTATTTGAAATTGGTGAGAATATAAGATAAAAAAAATCCGGAAAGAATTCTTTCCGGATGTATGAGTTCATTATTTTTTCTTTTTTTTCGGTACTTTCATACCTTCTTCTTTCGCTTCAGAAATACCTATTGCTACGGCTTGTTTTCTGCTTGTCACTTTCTTTCCGGAAGAAGATTTCAGTTTTCCTTCCTTGAATTCGTGCATAACTTTTCCTACTTTGTCCTGAGCTTTTTCTGAATATTTTGTTTTACTCATGATCAGAATTTTTTAAGATTTTGGCAGGGATACCCCTAATTCATAAACGCAGGCATGCTTCAAATACTTTGAACGCTCTCTGGATGTGACTGATTCAAAATGATCATTTTTGATCACAATAATCGGGTCTTCCGCATTTTCAATTTCAAAATTGGCTAAGTATCTTTCATCTGGTGGAGACTGCTGTTGTTTTGCTTTAATTTTCTGCAGTTCATCCGCATACTTTCTGAATCCCGGATCTGAGGAATGGATAAATTTATATTCATCGCCTGCATACACATAGTAATGAAGTTTTTTTTCTATCAAGCCCGCCTCATCGGTGATTTCAGGATTATCATTTCCATCTCTAAACACCACTTCCACCAATGTTCCTCCTTTTTTTTGAGCACATTCTTCAGCGTCATTAAAGCTTGAAAAACCTGTATAAACGATTTGGTCGTTCAATACATAACGGTTCAGTTTCTGGTTGTATGCATTCGTTTCCATAATTACTATTTGGTTTGATTATATATAATGACAATCAATTTTTTTGCCAAAAAGCGATTTGAAAAGCTTTTTTCTATTCCTGATTATTGTAGAGGATTCTGTAGTACTCATCCGCCATTCTGTCGCTGTTGAAATGATCTTTTACATCATTCATTGCATTGTGCTGGATTTTTCTCCACTGTTCAGGGTGGTCATAATAGGTTGGAAGGATTTCATTTTCAAGGATTTCGTATAATTTATTTAAATCATAATTGTCCTGTTCATAGATGCTCATATTCAGATAATCTGCTTTGGGAACTACGAAAGAGTTTTCTCTATGTCTGGCAAATTCCGGAATCCAGCCGTCATCTGTGGATAAATTGACAGAGCCGTTCATAGCAGCCGTCATACCTGAAGTGCCTGATGCTTCCCTTGGAACTCTCGGGTTATTAAGCCATACGTCAGAACCTTGTTTTAAAGACTTGCTTAAAGAGAGTTCATAACCTGTAAGAACAGCAATATTCTTATGGTTTTTACTTTCCTCAACCAATGTATTGAATGTAGAAATTGCAGAGTAGTCCATTGGGTATGGCTTTCCTGCCCAAATGATCTGTACCGGATATTTCGGATTGTTCAGCATTTTGTAGAACCTTTCTTTGTCATGCAAAAGAAGTTCGGCTCTTTTGTAGCCCGCAAATCTTCTTGCCCATACCATGGTGAAAATATTAGGGTTGAATAAATTCCCCGTCTGGTCTGCAACAATATTGAACAGCTTTTTCTTTAAATACTTTTTACGGAAATCGAAAGCCGTTGCATCATTTTCATCTTTTGCATTGTATAAAGGTTTATCTGACCAATATTTAAATTCCTGGGCGTTGGTGATAGAAGTGATTTCGCAGATTCCCGGATATTTGTTCCACATGGCTCTGGAAACTACACCATGGAGCTGGGAAACTCCATTGGCGATTCGGGCCATTCTTAATGCACAAAGAGAATGATTGAACCGGTCATCAGCAGATCCTTCAATCTTTTTTACTTCTTCCATGCTGTATCCCGAAAAATAAGACATATCATAACATAATCTGAAACTATGCTTTTCATTACCTGCTTCTTCAGGAGTATGCGTGGTGAAAACGAGTTTTTCTTTAACCTTATTAAGATCTCCGTTATATTTTTTCAGAAGATAAAAGGCTGCCGGAAGCCCATGAGCTTCATTAAGATGGTAGACATCTCTTTCAATATTCATTTCATCCAGTAATTTGGCTCCTCCTTTTCCCAATAAAATATATTGGGCAAGCTTGGTGGATTCATTGGCATCATATAATTTGTGACAGATCGTTTTGGAAACATGATCATTTTCCGGAACATCTGTGGAAAGAAAAAACATGGGTGCTGTATTGAAAATTTCAGGATCAAGGTACCATACTTTTACCCATACCGGGGCACTATGGATTTCGATTTGAAATTTTATTCCGGTGTCTTCAAGAAAACTGTACATCTTTCTTGTCCATACAGGTTGTAAAGTCTGATCGTGATTTCTCGCCTGATCATAATAACCGAACTTCCATAGGATACCGATTCCGATAAGGTCCTGCTTAAGATTATAGGCGCTTCTCATGTGAGATCCTGCCAGAAAACCAAGTCCTCCCGAATATATTTTCAGTACCTGCTCAAGGGCAAATTCCATTGAAAAATAGACGGCTTTTTTGGAATATTGAGGATTGATATTGTAGGGTATTTTGAAATTCCTAAAATCCATAAATGTGCGTTTGTGTTAGAAAAAGCAAAGGTATACATTATGAAAATAAACTTTACATTAATTAATCGATAAATTAATTTAAAAACTAAGTATTGAATTGTTTTTTTACTTATCTTTAAGAGTGTAAATTTATGATTATCAAAAACTTTTAATGATGAAAGCCCATGGCAGCATGTGTTCTTTAATTAAATAAAAAATTCACATGAAAAAGACGTTTTCTGAAGAAGATCTGATCAAGAATCTGAGTTTATATTATCTGAACAGGCATTTGAAAAAAAAGCCCATAGAGAAGTATCACCGTACCATAGACGAATCTCCGCTGCATGATCGTGAAAAGTACAGAAAAAAATCCGAGATCCTTCTTCTCAACTCTTTTATGCATCATTTCCCCGATGTTAAATTCGAGAACCTTACCTGCGAGAGTCCAGACTTTATCGCAAAATTAAACGACAAAAAAATCGGAATAGAACTGACAGAAGTGATCAATCATCTGGAAATGAAGAAAGTGGAAAGCACTTTGAATAAAATGTTCCGCCAGGCAGAAATATTATTAGAACAGGAAGACACCACGAAATATCGTGGTGTTTATTTTTTAGAATTCCACCCGGAAACTAAATTTGACAACCTGGAAGTACAGCAGGAAAATATCATCAGCATTTATAAGAGCATTAAAAAAAATAAAGCTACAGGCTGCGTAAAAAGTGTAAGAAAATCTTTCCACCGGAGAAATGTTTTTATCACCCATGAATACAACATGAATCTATTTGATGAACTCTGCTCGGAAAAAATCCTGGAACTCATTGAAAAGAAGAATGAAAAATTTCCTTATTATGATACTTCGGTAGATGAATGCTGGCTGGTAATTGTTTCCGATATGAATTCTATCGCTTCCCGATATACTTTTATCCAGGATAGAGAGCATCTGAGAGAAGTAAAAAGCCCTTTCCACAAAATATTTCACCTGGAAAATCTGTGTGGAAATATTACAAGTATAAAATAAAGTTAAAGGTTTGTTTGTATTGATTATTTCATGGATTAATTTAAAATAATGTAAATAATATTGACTTATTTGGCTTTTTAATTTGTAATAGTTTAAAATTATTTAGATTTTATTGTTTGTAATTAAAATATGGGTATATTTGGTGCGTGTTGAATATCAATACGATGAATAACTAATGTAACCATAAAACATATAATCTATGAGAAAACTTTTACTTTTCATACTTCTATACCTCTCTCATACTTTCTATGCTCAAGCCGACTGCGCTACTGCACTGTCCGTTTGCGGAAACTCAAATATCACTTATAGTCCAACAGGATATGGAAATATAAAAGAGTTGGTCAACTCTGGAAGCTGCATAGACTTTACAGGAGAGCACAACTCAATTTGGTATAAAATTACAATCGCTACAGGAGGAACACTTACCTTTAATCTGGTCCCGAATAATCCGGATGCTGATTATGACTGGGCGATTTTTGGGCCTAATGTAACGTGTGGTAGTTTGGGCTCACCCATTCGTTGTAATGCGGCAACGGTTATTGGCCCCGGCCCTGCTACAGGACTGAATATGACAAGTACGCTTTTAAGCGCTGCAGGTGGTTCTCTGACTCCTTATTGCAAATACCTTGATGTTCTGCCGGGACAAACCTATTACTTGTTTATTGACAACTGGGTAAGCAGCACCAGTTCTACCACCGCTCCGTTTTCTTTAACCTGGGGCGGAACAGCAACACTCGCGTCACCATTTACAGATCCGAATATTCAGACCCAGCCATTTAATCCTCCCGGAATTCCGGCGGCGAATCCTGCTGATCCAAGAGAAGTCGTTATATGTTCTCCTACCGCATTATTTGATTTCTCAACGTTATCTGCAGGTATTGTTAATGGAAATCAAAACTTTGGGGTGAGCTATCATCTGAGCCAGAATGATGCTCTAACGGGAAATAACCCTATTACAGCTCCTGTAACTGTCAATACTACTACAGTCTATTATTACAGCATCAATTATACCGATCCCGCCAATGCAACCAATCCGCTTAATAAATGTAAACAGGTAGGAACATTTAAATTCAAAAATGGTTCTATTACGGTGAAAAATGTAACATTGACCGAGTGTAACAATAATAATGCAGGAACGGCTTTATTTGACTTAACCACAGCGGATGTTATTGCAAACCCGAATGTTATCAAAAAATATTACCACACCATGGCAGATCTTAATGCCGGGATTAATGAGATTACCAATCCAATGGCATTTGTGTCTGCGGAGGGAATTATTTATGTGAAGGTGATCTCAGAATTCGGTTGTACTGCTGTAGCTCAGATTGCCTTAAAATTTTATCCGGTTGTGGTCGTGAATGAAGCAATCCTGAGATCATGCTTTATCGAAGCAAGCCCATCTACCGCTTCTTTCAATCTTGTGAATGCTTCGGTAACAGGACAAACGAATCCGACAAAAAAATACTATCCTTCATTGACCGATGCTGTCAATCAGTCCAATGAGATACTGAATGCCAATAATTATATTGCTCCAGACGGATTTGTATATGTAAGGGTTTCTAATGCCCAGGGATGTTATACGATAGCCAGAATTACTTTAATTGTTATTGCGCCTGTATATTCTGATAAACTTAAAGATGTGACTATTTGCGCGGAAGATCAGACGACACTGGATGCCGGGCCTGGATTTAAAAGTTATGAGTGGAGCACAGGTGCCACTACACAGAGTATCAAAGCTGGAATAGGCGTATATTGGGTAAAACTTAAAACAGGAGAATGTATTACAACACAGACTGTAAAAGTACTTCCTTCAGAGCAGCCTGTTGTTTCCGGTATTGATATTTCAAATAATACAATCACAGTATCGGTAATCGGAGGAACACCGGCTTATAAATATTCAATAGACAATATCATTTGGCAGGATTCCAATGTCTTCAATAATCTTTCCAGAGGAGATCATAAAGTATACGTAAAAGATGCTTATGACTGTGATCCAATAGAAATAGGAATCGTTGTCCCTAATCTGGTGAATGTAATTACCCCTAACGCAGATGGAATAAATGATGTGATCGATTATTCTGCACTGGCAAACAAACAAAATCTTATCATGAATGTTTTTGACCGATATGGAAATAAAATATTCCAGGCAGACAAATCAAACGGGTATAAATGGGATGGTACCCAGGGTGCAAGAAGAGTGCCTACAGGGACATACTGGTATTCTATCACATGGAATGAAAATGATAAAAAGAATACAGCAATTAAATTTACAGGCTGGGTACTGGTGAAAAACAGAGAATAATAAATACAATATATAGATAAAACCACTTCAATGAAGTGGTTTTTATTTTTTTTAATTTATAAATTAGATCACAAAATAGAAAGCATGAAAGACCTTTTTGTGAAACGTTTTGAATATTATAAATCACTGGGTGATAAAACCTTTGACCAGCTTACGGATGAGCAGATGTTCTGGCAGTATAATGAAGAAAGTAATTCCATTGCCATAATAGTGAAACACCTTGCAGGAAATATGCTTTCAAGATGGACCAATTTCCTGACTGAAGACGGTGAAAAGTCCTGGCGCAACCGTGATGGAGAATTTGTCAATACCTTTACAACGAAAAAAGAAGTTCTTGAGTACTGGGAAAAAGGCTGGGCCTGCTTTTTTGATGCTCTGGATAAAATAAATGAAGATAACCTCTATTCAACAACATATATCAGAGGAGAAGAACATCCGGTGATAGATGCGGTTCTTCGTCAATTGGCTCATTATCCTTACCATATCGGTCAGATCGTTTATATTGCAAAGATGATAAAAAATGAAGACTGGAGCACTCTTTCCATCGCCAGAAACCGTTCCCAGGAATTTAATACAGAAATGGAAACAAGGTTTTCAAAGCAGGACCCCGAAATCAATTCATCTCCTGTCTGCTTTCAAAACAGTCCTGAAGTACGGGACGAATATAAACAATAGATTGAATCAATCTTGCATTCTTATTAAAATTACTATCTTTGCACCCATAAAATTCAGGAGTAACAAATGTCTACTTTTCACAGAACTGCCGCGTTTCATACACTTGGCTGCAAATTAAACTTTGCAGAAACATCTACTATTGCCCGTCAATTAACAGATGCAGGTTATGATAAGGTAAGTTTTGATGAAAAAGCAAATGTGTATGTTATCAATACATGTTCTGTGACAGAAAATGCTGACCGTGAGTGTAAACTTCATGTAAAAAGAGCAATGAAAGCCAATCCGGAAGGACTGGTCGTTATTGTAGGATGCTATGCCCAGCTAAAGCCTGAAGAAATTTCACAGATTGAAGGGGTAGACCTTGTGTTGGGAGCAAAGGAAAAATTCAATATTCTGAGCTATCTTGATGATTTGGAGAAATCTGAGAATGAAGGAATAGTTCATTCCTGTGAAATTGAAGAAACCGACTTCTTTATCGGAAGTTATTCCATTGGCGACAGAACCAGGGCTTTCCTTAAAGTACAGGATGGTTGCGACTATAAATGCACCTACTGTACCATTCCGTTAGCGAGAGGAATTTCACGTTCAGATACAATCGAAAACGTTCTCAGAAATGCTACGGAAATTGCCGCAAAAGACATCAAAGAAATTGTTCTTACAGGGGTGAATATCGGTGATTACGGTAAAGGAGAATTTGGAAATAAAAGGCATGAGCATACTTTCCTTGACCTTATTTCAGAGCTGGATAAAGTAGAAGGAATAGAAAGAATCCGTATATCTTCTATCGAACCCAACCTGTTGAAAGATGAAAGTATTGACCTGGTTTCTAAAAGCAGAAGCTTTGTTCCGCATTTTCATATCCCGTTACAATCCGGAAGCGATGATCTCCTGAAAAAGATGAAACGCCGTTACCTGACGAAGCTTTATAATGACAGGGTCAATAAGATCCGCGAAGTAATGCCTGATGCCGCTATCGGTGTAGACGTTATTGTAGGATTTCCGGGAGAAACAGAGGAAAGATTTATGGAAACCTATAATTTCCTTAATGAGCTTCCTATTACTTACCTTCACGTATTTACTTATTCTGAAAGAGAAAATACAGAAGCCGCAGCAATGGACGGTGTAGTTCCTGTAGCGGAAAGAAAAAAGCGTAATAAAATGCTGAGAATTCTCTCTGAAAAGAAGAAAATGGCATTTTATCAGACCCAACTTGGAAAAACGCTTCCTGTTCTTTGGGAGCATGAAAATAAAGACGGGAAAATGTTTGGCTTCACAGAAAACTATGTGAGAGTCCAGAAAGACTTTGATCCTGTCTCTGTAAATCAAATTGAATTTCTGAATTTAGAAAAAATCCTGTCAGATGGCACGGTTTCTGTGCAATCTTCCTATCAAAATTTTTTAGCAAAAGCATAGGCCCTTTGCAAAAATTCTACTAAATTTATTTTTAAACTTTAAATACTACATTCATGAGAGATAAGTTTTTATCTTGGGGAATTGTATTAGTAGTTGCTACATGGATTATAGCAATACTGATCAGAGCGCATTATTGGATACCCACGCTGTTATCCGCAATTTATGCATTGGGTGTGTACAATGCCTACCAATCGAAACATGCTATTTTGAGGAATTTTCCTGTATTGGGATATTTCAGGTATTTTTTCGAGAGTATTTCACCCGAAATGCAGCAATACTTTATTGAAAGGGAAACAGATGGGAAGCCTTTTCCAAGAAACCAGCGTTCTGCAGTATACAGACGTGCAAAAAACTTAAGTGATACGGTAGCTTTTGGTACACAGCTGGAAGTTAATCACAGAAAATATGAAGGGATCAAGCATTCTATTTATGCAAAGTCACCAGCAGAAGAGCTCCCCAGAGTATGGGTTGGGGGAGAGCAGTGTACACAGCCATACCACGCTTCTTTACTTAATATCTCAGCAATGAGTTTCGGAGCATTGAGCGACAGGGCACAGATTTCATTAAACAGAGGAGCAAAAAAAGGAAACTTTTACCATAATACAGGAGAAGGAGGAATTTCACCTTATCATATGGAAGGAGGAGACTTATGCTGGCAGATCGGGACAGGATATTTCGGATGCCGTGATGATGAAGGAAAATTCAATCCTGAATTATTTACCAAATATTCTACTCTTCCTAATGTGAAAATGATTGAGATCAAATTGTCACAGGGTGCTAAACCAGGACATGGAGGGGTACTTCCGGGAGTGAAAAATACCCCGGAGATTGCAGCCATTCGTCACGTAACACCGGGAATGACTGTTATTTCACCGCCATCACACAGTGCTTTCTCTGATGCGGCAGGATTGCTGAGGTTTGTGCAGCAATTAAGAGACCTGTCTGGAGGAAAACCGGTTGGTTTTAAACTTTGTATCGGAGATACGAAAGAATTTGAGGACATCTGTGTTCAAATGAATGTGCTGAAAATCTACCCTGACTTTATTACCATAGATGGAGCAGAAGGAGGAACAGGAGCGGCACCGCCGGAATTTTCTGACGGAGTAGGAATGCCATTGGAGCCCGCTTTGATATTTGTGAACAGAACGCTTAACAACTATAATGTAAGAAGTAAATTAAGAGTAATTGCCAGCGGTAAAGTTCTTACCAGCCTTGATATCCTGAGAGCAATTGCAATGGGAGCGGATATGTGTAACAATGCCAGAGGATTTATGTTCTCTCTGGGATGTATCCAGGCATTGAGATGTAACTCCAACAACTGTCCTACGGGAGTAGCAACGCAGGATAAAATGCTTATTAAAGGGCTTGATGTCACGGATAAGGCAGAAAGAGTATATCACTTCCATAAAAATACACTTCACACCTGCAATGAACTGATTGCTGCTGCCGGAAGAAGCTCTTATGAAGAAGTAGACGCTACCATGTTTATGAGAGGTGATGAGTTTGACCACCTTGCAGACCTTTATTTCCCGGATATTTTAGGAAATGTAAAACAGAAGACAAGATGGTAATTTGATGAAATGGATATAAATAAACCCCGCAAATAATTGTGGGGTTATTATTTTATTTAAATTTGATGCTATTTATGGTCTGTCTGCTCTTCCGTACACCTGGAAGTTGAAAACAAAAGTCTTATTTCTAAGTGAAACAGAGCTGTAAGGGGTATAATATGGATCTCTAGCAAAAGCAGCTCTCGAAGGAACAATAATTACTCCTTGTAAGTTATAAGGTGATCCGCTGGAATAGTCTTTAAATGCTGTAAACTTCTGCATAGCTTCATTAAACCCTTCAATTGTATAATAACTTGGCTGTTTGGCGGCATCGGTTGTTGCGTTTGCTATCAATGGATCCTTCTTGCCCTCTACATTAGAAATATAATAGAATTTTGGATCAATTATAGGAATACCACTGCCGTTGATTGTGTTTACAAAGGATGCTGAAGAAGTAAATGAAGACTGCCCGTCTGTATTAATCGCAAGATAAGTCGTAGCTTTCATCATTAAGGTAAGGATGTCATTATTTTTAATAATCTGATCCGCACCAGGATTTACAGGCTGAGCTCCGCTTCTGACAATATAGATCGTTCCTGAAGGTAGCGTTACAGGGCTCAGTTCAGACAGCTTCTTTTCATTATCATCTGCTGTGTCCGTAGAGCTGAAAGCTTTTATATTACCCTGTGCATCCAGATAGTTTTCATCCATGAATTTTTTAATGGCCTGATCATCATATGTGTTTTGTGTAGCAACATCTTCAGGTTCTACATAGGTTGATACATCATCATCTTTCTTACAAGCAGAAAAACATAAAGATCCTGCAAGGATATATAAAAATATTTTTTTCATTTCAAAAAACTTTAATTACTTTACAAATAATATAACGGCAAAAGTATAAAAAATTATGAGAATAGATAAATTTTTATGGAGCATTCGTTTTTATAAGACGAGAAGTATTGCAGCAGAGGAGATTAAAAAGAACAGAGTTTCTATAGGAACGTCTGCCGTAAAGTCATCTAAAGAGGTAAAAGAAGGAGATACTATTAAAATCCGTAAGAATCAAATTGATTATAAAATAAAAGTAATTCAGATTCCTAAAAGCAGGATAGGAGCCAAGCTGGTACCCCTTCATATCCAGGATGTGACAGATAAAGAACAATACGAACTGTTGAAACTTCGCAAGATGTCACAAGACTATTACCGAAATAAAGGAGAAGGAAGGCCTACCAAAAAAGACCGAAGAGATATGGACGGTTATGTAGGAAACGATATCGATTCCGATTTTACAGACTGGGATGATTTCTTTGGAGAGACAGACACCGAAACAGATGATGAAGATTAATAATAAACATAAAAAAGCTCTAGAGATAGAGCTTTTCTACTATTTCATTTACAATGTCTTCAGGTGTTCTGGAATCTGTTCCTACCGTGAATTGCGCTTTACTGTAAAACTGATTTCTTTCAAATAAATGTTTAGCAATGAATTCCGGCAGGTCTTCATCAGCTATATTGGCAATTAATGGTCTTTTTTCTTTCTGTTTTGAAAGTCTTTCTACCAAAGTTCCTACCCCTGTTCTTAAAAAAAAACTTTTGGAGTTGTGATTGATGATTTCCATATTATTATAATACACAGGAGTTCCTCCGCCAAGGCTTAAAACCACATTTTCTTCAGACGCCAATATCTCTTCCAGAGCTTCTCTTTCAAGCTTTCTAAAGTAAATCTCTCCCTTTTTTTCAAAAATCTCAGGGATGGTTAATTTATTTCTTCTGGAAATCTCTTTATCGAGATCAATTAATTTAAAATTGATTTTTTCGCTTAATATTTTGGAAATGTGCGATTTGCCACTTCCCATGTATCCGATCAATGAAATTACCATGAATTTTTTTTAAACAAATTTGCGAAAAAGTTTTGAGATAAAGAAAAAAGTCATATCTTTGCACCACTTAAAACAAGGGACATTACTTAAATGAAAACTTGTTGTATAAGTGGCCGACTCGGTAGCTCAGCTGGTAGAGCAATACACTTTTAATGTATGGGTCCTGGGTTCGAATCCCAGCCGGGTCACTAGCAATAAAAATTACTTTTTTGTAATTTTATTGCCTGCGTGGTGAAATTGGTAGACACGCCATCTTGAGGGGGTGGTTTCCTAAGGATGTGCTGGTTCGAGTCCAGTCGCAGGCACTGCAAAGAAAATTTTATAATTAATACTGAAATTTATTTCATTTTAATTGTGGCCGACTCGGTAGCTCAGCTGGTAGAGCAATACACTTTTAATGTATGGGTCCTGGGTTCGAATCCCAGCCGGGTCACAAGTTTACTGAAAAGTAAATTTTTTTCATATTAATATTTTGTGATTTGGTGTTTCAAAGGCTTCCTTCAGGAGGCCTTTGATTTTTTGTATGCAATAAGCTCAAACAGTATTTTCGTGCTGATTTATTCAATGAAAAATCCCCAACTATATCAGATAATCAGGGATATTATATTTTAATTCAGAAGGATTAATCCAGATGCATATTGTCAATTAACCTTACTCCATCTACAACAACGACGATGAATGCTCTGAAACTTCTGTCTTTATAGAAAAAATCAGTTTCCTGTAATGTGTTTTCATCCGCAATCAGGAAATATTCCAGCTTCATTCCCGGCTGGTCATCAAAAATATCAGCTACTCTTTCCTTGATCTCCGGAATAGTAACGGTTCTGAACCAGTCGTTTACTTTTTTTAAAGTCTCATAAATTACTTTGGAAACTTCTTTTCGGTCTTCATGAAGCCTTTGGTTTCTTGAGCTTAATGCTAATCCGTTTTCTGCCCTGTAAATAGGAACTCCGGTTATTTTAACAGGAAGATGTTTTTTCTCAGTCATCTTTTTAATAATAGCGAGCTGCTGGAAATCTTTTTCGCCAAAATAAGCATTGTCAGGCTGTACCTGTCTGAAAAGCTCTTCTACAACAGTTCCTACTCCGTCAAAGTGCCCCGGTCTCGATTTTCCCTCCATCTCATTTTCCAATCCATCAAAATCATAGTGCCGGCTTTCAGCTTTCTCAGGATAAATATCTATGACCTCCGGGATATAAACAGCATCTACAAGCCCTGAATTCTGAAGAATAAGTATATCCCTGTTGATATCCCGAGGATATTTTTCAAGGTCTTCAGGATTGTTGAATTGGGTTGGATTTACAAAAATTGAAGAAATAACAAGGTCATTTTCTTTTCTCGCCGCCTCATACAGGGAAAGGTGGCCTTTGTGTAAGGCACCCATAGTAGGAGCAAAGCCGATTCTTTTTCCCATTTCTTTCTGTCTTTCAATGAAATCCTGAAGGACTTTCCTGTTTTTTATAACTTCCATAGTTTATTTTAATGCTATTTCAAAAATAGTAAAAATATCGCATAATAATATGTGCTTTTACTAATTTGGAAAAGGGAATTATCGTAAAAAAATGTTAATTAAAATAATGTTGGATGTTTTTTTGTAATTTTGCACATTAAAGCATTTTTACAAAAATTAGATAGAAAATTTATGCCGAATCAAAAAATACTGTACATTACTACAGAGATGTATCCATATCAGGAAGATACAAATATGGCTGCAGTGGTAAACAAAATGGCACTTAAGATGCACCAAGAAGGCAATGATGTAAGAGTTTTTATGCCAAGATTTGGACAAATAAGTGAAAGAAAATTCCAGCTTCACGAGGTTATCCGTCTTTCAGGGATGAATATTATTATCAATGACCTGGACCAGCCTCTGATCATTAAAGTAGCGTCTCTTCCGGGGGAAAGACTTCAGGTTTACTTTATTGACAATGAAGAATACTTCAAAAGAAAACAATATTATTTCGATGATGAAGGAAATCCTTTCGAAGACAATGACGAAAGAGCTATTTTCTTTGCCCGAGGAGTTATTGAAACAATTAAGAAACTGAATTGGGTGCCGGATGTTATTCATTTAAATGGATGGATGGCTTCTTTTGTTCCGATTTATCTTAAAACTTACTACGAATCAGATACTTATTTCAAAGACGCTAAAATTGTACTTTCTCTTTACAATGAGAAAGATGCTGATCTGGATAAAAAGATCAATGAAAAGCTGCAGTTTGATAATATTTCAGGATTAAAAGCGTTAGATAACCCAACTATTAAAAGTTTTGTTATCGAGAGTATGAACTATGTAGATGCCGTTGTGAAAGGTGACGAGTTTCTGGATGAAGATCTGGATAAGGCCTTCAATGAAACAGCAATCCAAAAATCGGAATATCTGGACATAGATTCTATAAATCAACTTTATTAAAAACACATTTTTAATGACTCATAATCTTAAAAGGACCTTCGCCATGCTTCTATTGGCGATTTTCGGAAGTACATTCCTTTATAACTGTGAACCTGATCCGGATTCTCTTGGTGAGCAGTTGTTTAATGGTGATGCAGCACAAGGTAACGAAATTTCATATCCTGTCATAGCATACAATTACAACAACAACGATTCAATCAGAAGTGATGCAGCCAGACTGATCAGTGGATTAAGCGAATCAGGTGCTGCTTCCACGGTTGGCGTTCTTGGTGCTTTTACTGAAAATCAGTTTGGGATGCAGAGAGCATCTTATGTTACTCAGCTCAGAATGCCGGTAGATAATTATGACTTTAACGGAGCCAATCCAAAAGTAGACTCTGTAGTGCTTGTAGTAAGACCACCTGCGAATACTACTACGAATACTTATTTCTTTGAAAGCGATTCATTAAAGACCAATACATTTGATAAAAGTGACTTTCCTGTAGATGGAGTAGCTACTGCTGTTTCCATTGAGAAGAAAACGTATCCTGTACGTAAATACGGTAAAATAGGCGGGGCTTCAAAATCAATGAAAATCAATGTACATGAAGTAACAACGTTCCTGGATGCAAATGATGATAAGTATAAACGTTCCAATGCTCCTGTAACTACTGGCGAACTGTTAGGATCGGGTGTGTTTAACGGTAATATCAGCTCTGTATCCATCACAAAAAAATCTGACAACTCAGTTGTATTTACAGGAAACCTTGGTTTCAGAATGAAGTTGAGCAATACAGACTTTTTCCAGACTCATATTCTTGATAAAAAAGGAAAACCTGAACTTCAGGATGCTGCTAACTTTATCAGGTATTTTAAAGGAATAAAAATTTCTGTGGATGAAACGGATAAATATCTGTATCAGTTCTCTCCTAATGATCTGCAGCTTATCATGTACTATAAATATGATAAAACAGATAACGGAACAACAACAAGACCACAGACTTCGCTTAGTTTCAACTTAGGAAGCGCTAATGCTCATATCGGACTGTATGAATATGACAGAACCGGATCGGCTGCTGCCACTGCATTGGCTGGAAGTAACCCTAGTGAAGGTGATGCAAGACTTTTTGTTCAGGGAATGGGAGGACCTTCTGTAGTAATGAAAATTAAGAATGAGACAATTGCAGACCTTAAGAAAATCTATGTTGAAAAGAAAGCAGGTATTTTAAGTGCTAAGATAAGAGTATATGTAGATCCTGCAACATGGAAAAATACAGGTTCTACTGAAGACCGCAGGTTTACACTTTTAACAAACCCAATGACTACAAATCTGATCGATTATTCAGCATTGAAATTCACTTCAGATCTGACAAACGGGCTTGGATTGTATTATTATAAAGAAAACCCTGGTTATTACGATTTTGTAGTTACAAAAACGATCAAGGATCTTGTGGAAGAGAAGAAAGAAAAAGTAGATGAAGTTGAACAGCTGATTCCTAATAAACCTTTAATAATCACTGCCGGAACATTTGCCGCCAATCCTACAGGAGCCCTTTTAGGAGTGCGTAATACAACAAGAGCATTTGATATGAACAGAATTATTCTGACAGGAGTAGATAAAACAAATACCAATGCCAAAAGAATCCAGCTGATGGTGACTTATGGTACGAAAAAATAGAAAACAACAAACAACACTAGACAAAAATAAAATATGTGCGGAATAGTAGGATATACAGGATTTCAAGACGCTTATGAAATTGTAATTAATGGTCTTAGAAGATTGGAATATAGGGGGTATGACAGTGCCGGAATTGTTTTAGAAGGCCCAGGTAATAAGCTGGAAGTAGAAAAAACAAAAGGTAAGGTTGAGGATTTGGTGAATATTTCGAAAGAACTGAAAGGAAAGTCTAAAATTGGAATGGGACACACCCGTTGGGCCACCCATGGAGTTCCTAGTGACAGAAATTCCCACCCGCATTTGTCAAACAACGGAAAAATAGCAATTGTACATAATGGTATTATCGAAAACTATGATACGATTAAAACAATGCTTACTGAAAAAGGCTTTACTTTCAAATCAGAAACAGATACAGAAGTATTGGTAAACCTGATTCAGTATTTTATGGATCTTAATCCTGATATTGATTTCCCAACTGCGGTGAGATATGCATTAAATGAAGTATATGGAGCCTATGCAATCACTGTACTTCATGAAGATTATCCCGGAGTATTGGTGGTAGGAAGATTAGGTTCTCCTCTTGCAATCGGTATCGGTGAGAAAGAATACTTTATTGCCTCTGATGCCTCCCCTTTCGTGGAATTTACAAAAGAAGCCATTTATCTTGAAGAAGGACACATGGCTACCATCTCTCTTGAAGGAGGAGTAGATATCAGAACCATCAATGATAACTCTAAAATTGAGCCAGAAATTCAGGAACTTAAACTGAGCCTTGAGCAGATCGAAAAAGGCGGCTATGAGCATTTTATGCTTAAAGAAATTTTTGAACAGCCTAAATCCGTACACGATACGATGAGAGGCAGACTTCTTGTAGATGAAGGAGTGATCAAAATGGCGGGGATCTGGGATCATGTGGAGAGATTCAAAAATGCCAACAGAATTATTATCATTGCCTGTGGTACTTCATGGCATGCAGGTCTTATCGGAGAATATCTGATAGAAGAATATGCAAGAATTCCGGTTGAAGTAGAATACGCATCAGAATTCAGATACAGAAACCCAATCATTACAGATAAAGATGTGGTGATTGCCATTTCTCAGTCCGGAGAAACTGCTGATACAATGGCAGCTTTAAAACTGGCAAAAGAAAAAGGTGCATTTATATATGGAATATGTAATGTTGTAGACTCTTCAATCGCAAGAATTACAGATGCAGGTTCTTATACACATGCCGGTCCTGAAATCGGGGTTGCTTCTACAAAAGCATTTACGGCACAGCTTACTATTCTTAGCTTAATTGCATTAAAATTAGGGAAACACAACGGAAACTTAGGAAATGCTGAATTTATGAGCTTAATTGCTGAGCTTGATGCTATGCCTAAGAAAATTGAAGAAGTGCTGAATACCACGCATGAGCTTACTCAGAATATTGCAAAAGATTTTGTGAAAGCTACCAATTTCCTTTATTTAGGAAGAGGATACAATTATCCTGCTGCCTTAGAAGGAGCATTAAAATTAAAAGAAATTTCTTATATCCATGCAGAAGGTTACCCGGCTGCAGAAATGAAGCACGGTCCGATTGCCCTGATCGATGAAAACATGCCGATTGTAATTATAGCACCTAGAAAAGGTCACTATGATAAAATTGTAAGTAATGTTCAGGAAATTAAAGCGAGAAAAGGAAAAATTATCGCCGTAGTGAATAAAGGAGACCGTCAGGTGAGTGAAATGGCAGACTATGTTATCGAAATCCCTGAAACTTCAGAATGTTTCTCTCCAATCGTGGCTTCCGTGCCTCTACAATTGCTTGCTTATTACATTGCAGTATATAGAGGAGCCAACGTAGACCAACCGAGAAACCTTGCAAAATCTGTAACTGTTGAATAAAAAGTTGTTGTAAATAAAATAAATTTAGATTTATTCCGTTATTTCAAAAAAAATCTTAAAAGTTTCTTAAAAAAATTATATATTTACGGCTTAATTATAAAAATTAACATGAAAAGGATATTTCTTTTATTATTGTCTGCGTCGGTAGCATCGGTATCTTGTTCAGGTGGTGGCAGCTCTTCTGTAGGGAAGCCAGGAACAAAAGGAGAATTGATACCAAGAGAAAAAACTAAATCATTTGTTGCGGAAAGACCATACGGAATGGTTGCCATTCCTGCAGGTTCATTTGTTGCTGGTTTAGCAGACCAGGATCCGACAAATACCCCTGAAAAAGCATCATTGAAAACAGTTACTGTTTCTTCTTTCTTCATGGATGAAGCAGAGACTACCAACGCGGAGTACAGAGTATTTATCAATTATGTAAGAGACTCTATCGCGAGAACTTTACTAGCTGAAGCTGCCGGAGAAGGTGGTGATGAAGGCGGACGTAAAGGGGCTGCAATAGGAGATTATGCATATCTTGCTAAAAAAGAAGAAAATTTAACACCTTATCAAGAATATATGGAAGGCCAGGGTGGCCGGGAAGATGGTGGCTATGATGCCAGCAAAAGATTAGATTGGAAAATTCCTTTACACTGGAGTACAACAAAATATCCGGATGTAGAATACGCAGAAGTTTTAGAATCTATGTATCTGCCTTCTTCTTCAAGAATCGGAAACGAAAGAATTTTAGACGTAAGCAAGCTGAAATATACTTACCGTTGGGGAGATATGGATGCTGCTGTTGCAGATAACGAAAGAGGAGCTAATTACCTGAGAAGCGAAAGTATCGCGATCTATCCTGATACTACAGTTTGGGTAAAAGATTTCCACTTTGCTTACAATGAGCCTTTGTTTGAACAGTACTTCTGGCACAAGGCTTACAAAGACTATCCTGTTGTGGGGGTAACCTGGGATCAGGCAAGGGCTTATTGTAACTTCAGATCTAAATTGAAAACAGATTACAACGAAAGTTTAAAAAGAAAAAAACAAAGACCATTAATATTCCGTCTGCCAACAGAAACCGAATGGGAGTATGCTGCCAGAGGAGGAATGCAAAATGCTACTTACCCTTGGGGTGGTCCATATTTAATGGATGACAGAGGTTGCTACCTGGCTAACTTCAAACCTAAGAGAGGTAATTACATGGAAGACGAGAAAAAGGGTACTTATACATATACAGCTCCAGTTAAGAAATTTAAGAAAAATGGGTTTGGGTTATTTGATATGGCTGGAAACGTTTCTGAATGGACATCATCTTCGTATAACAATTCTTCATACGGATTCTCTTCTACATTAAATCCTTCTACTAAAGATAAGAATGATACGAAGAAATCTGTAAGAGGTGGATCTTGGAAAGATATAGGATATGCACTAATGACAGGTGCCAGAGATTGGGAAAGAAAAGATTCCGCAAGAAGCTATATCGGATTCAGAACTGTACAGGATATTCCTGAAGCAGCAGTTAAGCCAAGAAGAGTTAACAGATAACTAATCAGATAATTATTTTTCAATAACAATTTTATTTAACATTAAAAAAACTAACTCAATATGTTTAAGACTAAAGATGCTTGGATGAATTTCTTTTATTCATTCGGTGCTGCAATTGTAATTCTTGGAGCTTGGCTTAAAATTACTCACATTACCCTGGGACCAATTAATGGGAATATTGCTCTTACCGTAGGGCTTATTACTGAGGCAATTATCTTTATCATTTTTGCATTTGACCCTCCAAAAACTGAAGAGTCTTATGCCTGGGAAAATGTTTATCCTGAGTTATTAGATAAGCATGCTAATCCAAACCCTTTACACTCTAATGTAACTACTAAAAATACAAGCGCCCAATTTGCAGAATTAGAAAACTCTCTTTCTAACAAATTGGATAAAATGCTTCAGGATGCAAGATTAGATGTTCAGTTATTTGAAAGATTAAGAACAGGAATTGATAAATTTTCAAACTCTGTTGATCAGATCAATCAAACTGTTGACGTATCTGCTTCTACTCATAAATATAATGATCAATTAAATAAGGCTGCTCAGCATATGGAAAGCATGAATGCCCTTTATGCAATGCAGCTTGAAAGCGGCAAAAGACAATCTGAATTTGCCAACAAGTATGTTGCAGATATGCAGAAGTCTGCAGAGCAATCTGAGAAATTCAATCAAGAGCTACAAGGTTTAACATCTAATCTTAATAACTTAAATAGAGTTTATGGTGGTATGCTAACTGCTATGAAGTCTTAATTCCTAACCATTTCTAAATTTAACTACTTAATCAAAAAAACAAAGAAAAGAGAATGGCACAAGGAAAACAGACCCCTCGTCAGAAGATGATCAACCTGATGTATTTGGTGTTCATCGCGATGATGGCCCTAAATATTGATGCAGAAATCATCAGATCATACTATGACTCTACCAGAGCATTGAATGAAACCAGAACTTTAACAGAAAGAAAAAACGAGAAGATCTTTGAAAGAACACTGGAAGCGAAGGCTCAGCAAGTTCCTGATACTTACGCACAGCCTTGGGCTCAGTACAAAGTATTGAAAACCAAAATTGATGTGCTGGTAAATTCTGCTCAGGAAATCAAAACTCTGTTAAAGAAACAATCTGAGTTTCATGACAAAGATCCTAAAACAGGAAAAGAGATTGATGTAAGTGAAAATTTTGCGGCACTTAATAATAATGAAGCAACAACTGAATACTTCTTTAAAGAAGGAGATGAAAATGCCCCTTCGAATAATGCATTAGAATTAAAACGTAAAATTGATGATGTCAAAAACTATATCAATGCTACTTTTGGAAATAATGGCCAGCTTAAAGATTTAGTGGAAAGAGCTAACAAGTCTCTGATTGCGGAGTATCCAAAAGGAACTTCTCCAAACGAAAAGACCTGGTTCCAGAATAAATTCTATCATCAGCCGCTAATCGCTGCCATATCTAATTTGGAAATTATCCAAAATGATGCCAGAAACGTACAGTCTGATGCATTGGCACTATTACTTCAGGAAAAAGTAGATGCGAATATCAAATTCTCAAGCTACGAGCCTATCGTTTCAGGTCCGGTAGATATCCAGGCTGGAAAACAAGCGGAAGTAAAAGTAATGTTAGGAACTTATTCTAACAGTAACAAGATCAGTATCTCTGGTGTAGGCAGAGTAGAAAACGGTAAAGGTATTACCCAAATTTCAGGTTCTGGAATTGGTGAACATAAATTAGGAGGTACTATTACATTAACAGATGCTTCAGGTAAACCACAAAGTTTCCCATGGACACATACTTATAATGTAATCGCAGGACCTAGAGAAGTAAAACTTGAAAAAGGACTATTGCTTTCTGCTGATAAAATGAATGTAATGTATAGAGGACTTGAGAACCCTGTTTCAGGATCAATCTTAGGCGCTGATAATTCTAAACTTTCATTATCTGCTCCGGGAGCATCAGTGAAAAATACAGGACCTGGTAAATGGAGTGTGAAACCAACTTCTGGTAACACCGTTAAATTAACATTATCGGGAATAGATCCTTATGGAAAAACAGTATCTCAGGTATTTGAATATAGAATTAAGAATGTGCCGCCACCACAAGGTCAGATCAGAGGAAGTAGTATAGTGTCTATGCCGGCAACCTCTATCCAGAACCAAACAGTACAGGCAGCAATTCCTGACTTTGACTTCCCGGTTTCGTTTACTGTAACTCAGTTTATGGTGAGAGTACCAGGTAGAGCAGCATTATTAGTTCACGGAAATTCATTGAATGATGCCGCTGGATTAGTGAAAAATCTCAGATCCGGAGATGTAGTTTCTGTCTTTGATATTAAAGTTACTGCTCAAGGTTTAGATGGTCAGGTTATTAAAAACATTACTCCTATAATCATTAACATTCCATAGGACTAAAATTGTAATTTATTATGAAAAAATATATTAGCACCCTTTTAGTATTAGTTTCGGGATTTGCTTTTTCCCAGACTATTCTGAACGCATCTTCTCCGGAAGAGTTCAGACAGATGAGAGCGGAAAACAAACAAAAAGTTGGTGATACTATTGTAGATAAAACAGTAAAGCCTCTTGAATATGGTTTTGTAGAAGATAAAGATATCCTTAAGAGCATGTTTGTATGGGAGATCATTGATATGAATGATAAGATCAACCAGCCATTCTACTATGATAATCCTGATGGTCTCCTTGCTACTCCTACAAGATCTTTATATCAGTTACTGCTTGATGCAGCTTTAAGCGGAAAAATTGAGCAGGTATATGATGATGAAAACTTTACTGTAAAGCTTTCCCCGGAAGGAATCCAGAAAAGACTGGAAAAAGTGATCATCAATGACGCGGCTATTGATATCTTAAACTCAGGAAGACAACTGACTGAGGCTGAAAAGAAACAATATACTGACGTTTTTAAGACCACTACTGACAAAGTAAAGGTTCTTAAGATCATGGGTATGTGGTTTATTGATAAAAGAGACGGACAGATGAAATACAGACCTCTGGGTATTGCTGCTATGGGACCAGATCCTGCAGTACAGGGAGTTATCGGTCCTGATGGGAAGCCAATTGCCGGCAACGATGAACTTATTGACCTGTTCTGGATCTATTATCCAAGTGCAAGAGATGTTTTAGCGAATAATTTTGTTTTCAATAGAAAAAATTCTTCTGCTGACCTGTCTTTCGATGATGTTATCAACGCAAGAAGATTCTCTTCTATCATTTATAAATCCTCAAGCGGTTTAGGAGACGGTACTATTAAAGACTATATTCCTAAAAATGCTGATGAGCAGCTGGAAGAAAGTGACAGAATCAAGGCACAGATTCTTGAAATGGAAAATGATATGTGGAATTACTAGATTTCACTTGATATTTATAGAAAACCTGAGTATTTTTACTCAGGTTTTTTTATTATGAAATCACCCTTTGTTTATTGCCAGGCAATAATCAATGACATAGGCAATTACATATGACCTTTAAACAAATGAAATTTCTCATATGAAAAATGTAGATTATATTATTGTAGGAGACGGTTATGCAGGACTTTTTATGGCTCATCAGCTAATTAAAAATAACAAATCCTTTGTGATCTTTTCTGAAGGAAGAAAAAGTGCTTCTCAGGTTTCAGCAGGAATTATTAATCCGGTTGTCCTGAAGAAGTTTACCACATTCTGGAAGGCGCAGGAACAAATAGATTTTCTTAAAGAGAATCTTAAAGAAATAGAATCATATGCCGGAGAAAACTATCTGATCAATGCTCCTATTCACAGAATTTTTCATGATGAGAACGAACAGCACTTATGGCTGAAAAAATCAGGTAATGAAGAATTGTCGAATTTTCTTGATCAAAATTTTGATCGTTTAGACGTGGTAAAAAATGATTTTCTTACCGGCAAGGTGAATCAGTCTGCGAGGTTGAATGTTAATGGATTTTTCAGTGGTTTATTCAGTTATTTTGAAAAAAATGATCATTTGGTAAAAGAAAAATTCGATTACAATCAATTGAACCCATCTGAATCGGTTTATAAAGATCTTACTTTCAAAAATATTATTTTCTGCGAAGGAATGGGAGTAAAATATAACCCGTACTTTTCAGCGATTACAGTGAACCCGAATAAAGGGCACCACATAAAAGTGAAACTTTCCCGGCCGGTTCCGGAAAACATAACGATTAAAAAGAAACATTTCTTATTTCCAACAGGAAACGGATTGTATTTTTATGGAGGAACTTATGACAGGGAGCAGCTTCACCATCATATTGATGAATCTGCAGTGGAACAATTAATTAAAGGGCTTTCAGCATTTTATCCTTATGATTTCGAAGTGGAAGAAGTGCATTTTGGATTCCGCCCTACGGTAAAGGACAGAAGGCCTATTATTGGCAAACATGAAAAATTCAGTAATCTGTATGTCTTTAATGGACTCGGAGCACGTGGTATCCTGAATGGCTGTTACTTTTCAAGAGATTTATTCCGCTTTATAGAAGAAAATATTCCATTACATGAAGAAATTTCTATGAACAGGTTTCAATAATGTATCTTAGCAGATATTCAAAGATGTAAAATTTATGAATGAAAATATATTAGGGATAGTGGCAGGGGTTCTTACTTCTGTTTCAATGATTCCTCAGCTTATCAAGGTAATCAGAGAAAAGAACGTGGAGGATATTTCTTTGCTTATGCTTTTGGTTCTTATTTCAGGACTTTCCCTATGGGTATGGTATGGCCTTAAAAAAGACGAACTTCCTATTATTTTGTCAAACTCATTTGCTGTTCTTGTGAATCTCAGTCTTCTGGTCTGTTACATCATGTATAACAAAAAAAAGTAAAACCTATCAACATAAAAAAGACGCTTCATTCAACGAAGCGTCTTTATATTTTTATTGCTGCATACAAATTACTGAAGAACAAACTTAGCTAAAGGAGCCATTCTTGCTTTGTTTAAAGTAAGGGTATTTCCATTTACAGAGTAATTATCTGCTGCAAGGATTGCTTTGGTAAACTGATTCTCAATATCAAGATCTTCGCAGGCCATCATAGTAGACATCCCCTGATTAAACTTAATTGTCATGACCTCAGGTTTAATCTCAAATGTTCCTCCTAAACCGTTACATCCGGCATGTCCCTGATATCTCATTCCATCCATCTCAAGTTTAAAATAGGGATTGTTCTTAGGATTTTTCAGCTCAATCGGCTTCCCGTTAAGCTCAGTAAGTTTCCATGTTTTCCCCGTAATATCGGTACTGGCTTTTTGAGTATTTTGTGTTTTACAAGAAACCACGAACAATGCTGCGATAATCAATGCTGAAAAATAATAATATAAACTTCTCATAATGTTTATTTTTTTAATATGAATGCTAATCCTTATGCTAATACGATGCCATTTTTGCAGGACCAGACTCTTTTTTTGCCTGTTTAAGATGGAACAGGACCATATCTGCATTCTTTTTCAGGAAAGTTATATTTCCTTTAATATCAGAGTACTGATACTCCTCATTAGAGGCTGTATACTCGGGTAAGGCACCGCTTTTTTTCAGGTCAAAAGTTTTACCGTTTAAATGTATTGTTGCCGTATTTTTGGTGTTGTTGATGGTTACTTCTATTTTTTCTCCATAGCTGTCAACATACACATTTTTTGAAATGTCATCTGTATTTTCAGGAGCCACAGCAGTAATTGTTTCAGTTTCTTTTCCGGGGTGTTTACATGCTGTTAAGGAAAGAATGGACAATCCCAGAATGATCGGAGTAAATAATTTTTTCATAGTGATAAGTGATTTTAAAGTGTTTCATGAATTATGGTATTAATGCTATATAAATTTACAAATATTTTTAATAAATATATGTTAATTTTACATAAAGTAACAGAAAATTTAAATTGACGTCAATTTAACTCACTGCTTTTTGAAACATTATTCACGAAAAAGAAAGTAATAATTATTGTTGAATAATAAGGATAGTTGTTGTTAATTCAGGGTTTTTAACCGGTTTATCTTCAGTAGTATAGAATGCTTTTTTTTCAGTTCTCATTTGTTGTATAAATTTTCGGCAAAAATAACTCAAAAAGAAGAGAATAACAATAAGTTAATGTTAATAATCTGAAATTATGATAAAGTTTAGTTTTTCATTTTTTTTGAACTAAGCTTCTGTACTGTTTTCAAAAATTGGGTCATCAGGCCTTTAAAAATGTTTAAAAAAGCAACAGCATTATAACAGAATTTTTTTTAATTCATAAAATTGGCTTGATTTTTGAGAATCAAAAACTGCACAGATGAAATGTCATAATTGCCCGGATTATGGCTGAATAAAGGAAATATTTAATACTTATCAGATTTCTGTATTCAGCTAATTTAAAGGAGAGTTAAATTTTGTTAATCTATTATGATAATATCATAATCTGGGTGTACATTTGCGACTTCAAAATGAGAAACTTTATAGTATACCTTTTAACCGGTCTTTTTCTGCTCTTTGTAGTAGAAAGCAGACTCAATGTTAAAATTCTTCGAAATGACTATTCCGGCCATGTTTCTCATCATATGCCAAAAAAAGCCAACCGTTTGAATCAGACTTTTGAAAAGCTTTCTATTCAGCAAATGGCCGATAATATGGATAATTCCACTTTAGAACTTGCCGAAAATGATTTCCAGCTGTCTGATGTATGGCAGGCGATTGTTGTTTTCTCTGCAGTTTTCAGTCTTGTCTATATTTTTGGATTAAAAAGCAACAAGCGGTTTAATCCGGATATTCATGGCTTTGTTCTTGGCGTTGCCACTAAAAGGTTTATTCTTATCCGTTCAATCAGAATTTAAAATTCTGACGATCTGTTTTCTTTCTGCCTTATTACGGCGGAAATACTTTGCGTTGTGTATATGTTGGTAATCAGCACACCGTACCCCTTTTATTACCGTTTATTTTTATTCAAAAACATTAACGATTTATATAAACTCTAGAATTATGATAAAGAGAGTTGCTTCGGGAATTGCGTTGAGTGCCCTTTTATTGGCAGTTGGCTGCAATAAGAAAAAAGAAGAAAAAGAAGAAGTTACCGTATATCCGGTAACATCCCCTGTAGTAATGGATACAGTAATCAATAAGGAATATGTAGCCCAGATTCAGTCGGTAAAAAACATTGAAGTCAGAGCTCAGGAAAAAGGTTTCCTGGAAAAAATCTTTGTAGATGAAGGACAATACGTACAGGCAGGACAGACATTGTTCCGGATTATGCCTAAGCTCTACCAGGCAGAACTGTTAAAAGCAAGAGCAGAGGTAGAACAGGCTTCTATCGAACTTAAAAATGCAAGCACATTAGCAGGAAACAACATTGTTTCCAAGAATGAAAAAGCAATGGCAAAAGCTAAGCTTGATGCGGCCAATGCAGAAATGAAACTGGCTCAGATCCATCTTTCCTTTACCGATATCAAAGCGCCGTTCTCCGGTATTATCAATAGAATTCCTCTTAAATTAGGAAGTCTTGTAGATGAAGGTGATCTGCTGACTTCGTTATCAGACAATACAAGTATCTATACATACTTCAACGTTTCTGAGCCGGAATATTTAAGCTATCAGACCCATGCGGCCGACAGAGGCAGTAATCAGGTATCTCTGATCACTGCAAACGGAGAAACCTATTCGCAGAAAGGAGAAATCCAGACGATTGAAGGAGAGTTTGATAATGAAACGGGAAATATTGCTTTCCGGGCAAAATTCCCAAATCCGGATAAACTTTTAAGAAACGGCGAAACAGGTAAAGTACAGATGTCAGTGCCGGTCCATAATGCTCTGATTATTCCACAGAAAGCAACCTATGAAATTCAGGATCAGAAATATGTATTTGTAGTTGATAAAAACGGAGTGGCAAAATCCCGGAATATCAAAGTAGCCTATGAGCTTCAGGATCTTTATGTAGTAGGTTCAGGAATTTCAAAAGGGGATCAGATCCTTCTTGAAGGAGTTCAGAAAGTAAAGGATGATCAAAAAGTGAAAACAAAATTCCAGGATCCTAAGAAAGTTCTTCAATCATTGAAATTAAAAGCAGAGTAGGGGTCTCTAAAATGAAGCAGTATGTTTAAAAAATTCATTCGCAGACCAGTTCTGTCCATAGTAATCTCATTGATTATTGTATTTATGGGGATATTGTCATTGGTGAAACTTCCGGTGACGCAGTTTCCATCCATTTCTCCGCCTAAAGTAAATATTACAGCGGAATATCCCGGAGCTAACAACGAATTGCTGATTAAGTCCGTAGTAATCCCCTTAGAAAGAGGATTGAACGGGGTTCCCGGTATGAAATATATGACTTCAGATGCCGGAAATGACGGGGAAGCATCTATCCAGATTGTATTTGATCTGGGAACCGATCCCAACGTAGCTGCAGTAAACGTTCAGAACCGTGTATCTTCGGTAGTCAATAAATTACCGCCTCTTGTAGTACGTGAGGGGGTAAAGATTACGCGTGAAGAGCCTAACATGTTGATGTACATTAACCTGTATAGTGATGATCCCAAGGCTGACCAGAAATTCCTCTTCAACTATGCAGATATCAATGTGATGTCTGAGCTGAGAAGGGTAAGTGGTGTTGGTTTTGCCGATATCCTGGGAACCCGTGAATACGCCATGCGTATCTGGCTTAAACCGGACAGGTTAACAGCCTATAATATTTCAGCTGATGAAGTGATGGAATCTCTGAATGAGCAGAGTTTGGAAGCATCTCCGGGTAAAACGGGAGAAAGTTCAGGAAAACGCTCACAGTCTTTTGAATATGTATTAAAATATCCGGGACGTTTCAATAATGAAAAAGATTACGGAAACATTATATTAAAAGCAAAACCTAACGGAGAATCTGTAAGGCTGAAAGATGTTGCCGATATAGAGTTTGGAAGTTCCATGTATGATATTTATTCCACATTGAACGGAAAACCTTCTGCGGCGATCACCGTAAAACAATCCTATGGTTCCAATGCAAGTGACGTTATCAAAAATGTGAAAGCTTTGATGAAGGATCTTGAAAAAAATAACTTCCCGAAAGGAATGCATTACGACATCAGCTATGATGTTTCAAGGTTCCTGGATGCTTCTATGGAAAAAGTGATCCATACCTTATTTGAGGCTTTCATTCTGGTTGCTATCGTGGTATTTCTGTTCCTGGGCGACTGGCGTTCAACGTTGATTCCAGCCTTGGCCGTTCCGGTTTCATTAGTGGGAACGTTCGCTGTAATGTCAGCCTTTGGAATTACCCTGAATATGATTTCCCTCTTTGCCCTGGTAATGGCGATCGGGGTTGTGGTAGATGATGCAATTGTGGTAATTGAAGCCGTTCACGCCAAGATGGAAGAAAAACATCTTTCTCCATTGAAAGCAACAGAAGAAGCGATGCATGAAATCAGTGGAGCGATTATCGCAATTACATTGGTAATGGCATCTGTATTTATTCCGATTGCATTTATGTCCGGTCCGGTTGGGGTATTCTACCGCCAGTTCTCTATTACAATGGCTTCATCCATTATTTTATCCGGAGTGGTGGCACTTACATTGACACCGGCTTTATGTGCTCTGATCTTAAGAAATAACCACGGAAAAGCTAAAAAGAAAACTCCGGTTACTCTTTTCCTGGATAAATTCAATAATGTGTTTACAAAAGGAGCAGGAAGATATGAGAAGATGCTGAATAAAACAGTGACAAAAAAGACAATAACATTGCCGTTACTGCTGGCATTTTGTGCCTGTACATTCTTCCTGAGCAACTCTCTGCCTTCCGGATTTATCCCGGCTGAAGATCAGGGAATGATCTATGCCATTATTCAGACCCCTCCGGGATCTACCTTAGAAAGAACCAATCAGATTGCCAAAGAACTTTTGAGAGAATCTGAAGATATTGATGGAGTACAGTCCGTTTCTTCCCTTGCCGGGTATGAAATTTTAACGGAAGGTACCGGATCCAACTCAGGGACCTGTCTGATCAACCTTAAAAGCTGGGAAGAACGTAAAGAATCTGCCGCAGAAATTATTGAAAAGCTTGAGGAAAAAGCCAAAAATATTCCGGGAGCCAATATAGAATTCTTCCAGCCGCCTTCCGTTCCCGGATATGGAGCTGCAGGAGGTTTTGAACTCCGTCTGCTGGATAAAGCAGGAAGTGGAGATTACCATAAAATGGAGCAGGTAAGTAATGACTTTGTGAAGGAGCTTAAGAAGCGCCCGGAACTTGGGTCGGCATTTACATTCTACTCTGCGAGTTTCCCGCAATATATGCTTAAAATTGATAACGATCTTGCAGAACAAAAAGGAGTCACCATTGAAAAAGCAATGGATAACCTATCTACATTGATCGGTTCCAACTATGAGACGAGTTTCATCCGTTTCGACAGACCATATAAGGTGATTGTTCAGGCCGGACCTCAATACCGTGCCCTGCCAACTGACCTGCTGAAGCTGTATGTTAAAAATGATAAGGATCAGATGGTTCCGTATTCAGACTTTATGAGATTGGAAAAAGTATACGGATTATCGGAGATTACAAGACATAATATGTATAACTCCGCAGAGGTAAGTGGAACTCCGGCACCCGGATATAGTAGCGGACAGGCGATTCAGGCGATTCAGGAAGTTGCGGATAAAACACTTCCGAGAGGTTTTGGTATCGACTGGGCAGGTATTTCCAAAGACGAAGTTAGCCGGGGAAATGAAGCCGTATTTATCTTCCTCGTATGTTTAGGATTCGTTTACCTGATCCTTTCGGCACAATATGAAAGTTTCATCCTGCCGCTTCCGGTTATTCTTTCTCTTCCGGTAGGTATTTTTGGGGCCTTTTTATGTTTAAAACTGTTAGGATTGGAAAACAATATCTATGCGCAGGTAGCAATGGTCATGCTGATCGGGCTTCTGGGTAAAAATGCAGTGTTAATTGTAGAATTTGCTGTACAGAAGAAAGCCGAAGAGGGAATTCCTGTAGCAAAAGCAGCTATTGAAGGTGCTGCCATTCGTTTCCGTCCGATTCTGATGACATCGTTTGCATTCATTGCCGGTTTGATTCCATTGGTTATTGCAACAGGACCGGGAGCGGTTGGTAACAGAACCATTGGTACGGCAGCAGCAGGAGGGATGTTGATCGGAACCATTTTCGGATTGATGATTATCCCGGGATTATATTATATCTTCGGAACCATTGCAGACAAGTCCAGACTGGCAAAATATGAAGAAGAGAATCCTTTAACAGAACAAACTGAACCTTACGAACATGATGGAAAATTTGAAGACTAAAAATATAATCACAGCCATTGCCTTATCGCTTGTACTCGCAAGCTGTAAGGCGCCGATGGCGACTGTCATAAAAGACGAGGTAAAAGAAAATATTCCTCAGAACTTTAATCAGGAAGAGCAGCAGGATGCTAATAACAATAGCGGAACAACTCCATGGAGACAGTTCTTTACAGATCCAAACCTGGTAACCCTGATTGAAACAGCTTTAAAAAATAATCAGGAATTATTAATCACTCTTCAGGAGATTGAAATTGCCAAAAGTGGAGTTTTAGCTAAAAAAGGAAGGCTTACTCCAACAGTTTCCGCCGGAATAGGAGCAGGATTAAAAAAATCCGGACGTTACACCAGTGAAGGTGCCGGTGATGCTACCACAGAGATTGAATCTGGAAAAGAAATGCCGGATCCACTGGGCAATTTTGAAGCAGGATTAAACGCAAGCTGGGAGATTGACATCTGGAAAAAACTCAGAACAGAAAAAGAATCTGCAGTGGCCCATTATCTTTCTACCGTTGAAGGAAAAAACTTTGTCCTGTCTAATCTTATTGAAGAAGTTGCTGACAATTATTATGAATTGTTGGCTCTTGATAATCAATTGGATATCATACAGCAGTATATCAAGCTTCAGCAAAGAGCATTGGAAATTTCCAAAATTCAGAAAGAAGCTGCTGCTGCAACGGAACTTGCGGTAAAGAAATTTGAAGCAGAACTGGCAAAATCCAAAGCGGCAGAATATACGATCCGCCAGCAGATCACGGAGAAGGAAAACCAAATCAATGCCTTGCTGGGAAGATATCCACAACCGATCGTGAGAACAAAGGAAAATTTTATGTCTACCATTCCTCCAACTGTGTATACCGGAATTCCGTCACAGTTACTGGCCAACCGACCTGATATCAAGCAGGCGGAGCTGGAATTAAAAGCTTCAAAGCTGGATGTGGAAGCAGCAAGAAAAGAGTTTTATCCTTCTCTGGAAATTTCGGCAACATTAGGTCTGGAGGCTTTCAAACCTTCATATCTTGTTAAATTGCCGGAATCAATTGCTTACAATCTGGCAGGTGAACTGGCGGGGCCCCTGATCAACAAAAGTGCGATAAAAGCTAATTTTCAGACGGCGGATGCAAAACAGATCCAGGCATTATATGAATATGACAAAACTATTTTGAATGCTTATCTGGATGTCGCCAATTTAATGTCGAAGGTTAAAAATATTGATCAGTATTATCAGTTGAAATCACAGGAAACCAAAGCCCTGGACCAGTCTATTGATATAGCTAATCAGTTGTTCCGCAATTCAAGAGCAGATTATCTTGAAGTTCTTCTGAACCAGAGAGATGCGCTGGATGCCAAAATGGAGCTTATTGAAGCAAAACAGAAACAGCTCAGCACAGTAGTCGACATCTATAAAAGTTTAGGTGGAGGCTGGAAATAAAACATCATAATTCTATCAATAAACAGTTAATGTTTTTTGGAAGGGTCAATTCTTTTGAGTTGGCCCTTTTTATTTTTAATACGACGGGTTCTGTCGTTATACAGAGATGTTTTTGCATCAGAATAAGATTAATTTTAAATATATGTAAAGAGAATAAAACAATAAATAGTATGATTTACATTAGATCTCACGGAAGTGACTTTCATGTCTTAAAAAATGTTAAATTCGCGAAGTTTTAAGAAACTAATTACTAACTCAAAAACAACAATACGGGAATGAAAAAACTTTATCTCGGAGCGCTCACCTTAGGCGCTGTTCTGGGCACATCTGCCCAGGAAGTGGTATGGCAGAAAGACATCCAATCCTCTACCCAGGATTTCCTGAGCCAGGTCACCACAACCATCGATCAGCAGTATCTGATCACTGGAAGTTCTATACAGTCAGCAAGCGGGAAGCCGGAGGCTGGAAGTAAGCAAAACAACGGTTACGATTTTCACCTGGTCAAATTAAACCAGCAGGGTGAAGAAGTCTGGGAAAAATATTTCTCAGGGCAGAACCATGATTATTTATCAGCAACCGTTACCACCCAGGATGGTGGATTTCTTTTAGCCGGAACTTCTTATTCTGGAAAAGGGCTGGATAAAAAAGACGACTCCAACGGAGGATCTGATTTTTGGTTGATCAGGATCAATGAATTTGGGGACCAAATCTGGCAAAAAACCATTGGCTCGCCCGCCGATGAAGAAGCCAGAGCAGTGATTCAAACGACAGATCTGGGATTTTTTGTTGCAGGTAACGTGCAAAACGCTGCAAAAGGATACGGCTCCAAAGATGTCTTAATTACCAGATTGGACAAAGACGGAAAAGAACTCTCCCAATTAATTTTAGGAGGAAAAGGGTTGGATGAAGTAGAGAAGATGATTCCAACGAAAGATGGCGGAGCGTTATTGGGAATGTATTCGAGGAGTTCTGAAGTGAAGGCTGGAAGCGGGAAGCTGGAGGCTGGAAGTAGTGTGAAGAACGACTCTTATTCCAAAGCCAGCAACAACTTTGGTGAAGGCGATTATTGGATTGTCAAGCTGGATAAGACCGGAAAAGTTGAATGGGAAAAGAACTTTGGAGGGAAAGGCGATGATCATATCAGAACCCTGGCGTTAACTTCAACCGGCTTTATCATCGGGGGAGAATCCAGATCAGAAAGATCAGGCAATAAAACGGTTGGAATTGAAGAAGGTACAGACTTATGGCTGATTTCTTTAAATGAAAAAGGTGATGAACAGTGGCAAAAATCCTACAACTTCAAAAACAGAGATATCCTGATGGGAATGAGCGTAGTAAACGGAAGGATGGAAGATGGAAGCGAGAAGTCTAAAGGCATTCTGCTGGGAGGCTACACCCAGGCTGAAGGAAGAATAGAAACGGATGATGAAACCTTCTGGATGCTGTATTTGGATCAAAATGGAAATGAGCAGTGGAGAAAACACGTGAAAGGAGAATCAAGCAAGAAGGAAGAGAGACTTTCTGATTTAAAGCTAAACAGAGACGGCTCCATTATCCTTGCCGGAACCAGTGCAGAAGAACTCGGCAAAGAAAACTGGAAAATAGTAAAGCTTGGCGACAAACAGGTTGACCAGTTAATCGAAAAATACGATATCAAGATCTATCCAAACCCAGTATCAGATTATGCTTACGTAGAAATAGGCTTTGACTTTAAAGAAGCTGATATTCTGTTGTACGACATGAGCGGAAGACAGCTTCAAAGTATTAAAACAAAAAATAAAGTAACGAAGATTAATACTCAAGCACTCATTCAGGGAGCTTATCTGGTAACTATAAAAACTGATACTAATAAAATGGCTAATGCTAAATTGATTAAGAAATAAAACATAATGAAAAAAATAATCCTATTGATTTCTTGCTTATCTACAATGGTAATTCAGGCTCAAATCCAAACTGCTTCAAATTCTATTATCCAAAACGCTGTAAATAATACAGCAGTAGTATCTCCTAATACGGCAGCATTATTCAGGTATGCCGAAACACCAGTTTCTTTGTATACAGGAGTACCTGATATTACTATACCTCTTTACACAATTAAAGAAGGTGATATTGAAGTTCCAATCTCTATTTCATATCATTCTGGCGGAATAAAAGTAAATGATGAAGCTTCTTCTGTAGGATTAGGGTGGTCATTAAATACAGGTGGGATGGTATCACATATTATGGCGGGAGCCAATGACTTTAGTACATATGGATACTATAATATTTATCCTAAAAATGCCACTGGTTATGTTGGATCAGTAACAGGTTGCCCTACTCCTACATGGAATAACAGTACTGCTGTAAGCTCATACTATAGTAATACTTTTCGAATGCTTGTTAATGATCCGCAAGGTTCTCTATATCCAGAATATGATTTTCAGCCTGATTTGTTTCTTATTAATTTGCCAGGTAAAAGTTATAAAGCCTATTTGGATATGACAAAAACAACTAAAACTAATTATCCAAAATTTGCTATAGAGGGACAGGCTAATATTAATTTTAAAATCATTCCTAGTATGGGTTTTCAGCCTAATGCTTTTGGAGATTATAATTTTCAGATTACTGACGAAAAAGGATTAAATTATTATTTTGATCAAAGAGAGATAACACGATCTAATTATACAACACCCGCTACCGGAATTTCTGATCTTCTTTCGAAAATAGAAGATACAAAAGGAAAAAGTATTAAGTTTTTTTATTCTAATTTTTCACTTAGCGGAATATGGAGATTAGCAGGTTCAAGAAGTACAAGAGTAAATTTTACCCCTACTCAAGGAATACCTTCAGGAAGTGGTACAGGACCTAGCTATTTTAATAATAATTTTGGAGCAAATTATTATAATAAACAAAGAATAGATGAAAATTATATTCAGAAAATTGAATTTACCAATGGTAAAGTTGAATTTACTTGGGAAGACAGGGAGGATATTAATAAATCCAAGAAATTAACTTCTGTTAAAATATATAACAACTATAAACTTATTAAACAATATGATTTCAATTATGACTATTTAATAGCTAACGATAATCTTAATACAGAAAAAATAGCTAGCTGGTTAGTAGCACCAAACAATAAAGTCCTAACACACAGATTGAGATTATTAAGCCTTACCGAATCACTGACTAATGAAAGATATTCTTTTGATTATAATACAGCATATAACTTACCTAATAAATTGAGTTTTGCTGTAGATTTTTGGGGATATTACAATGGGCAGAATAATGATGATACTTTTATTCCATCTCCGGATAAATTTGTAAAAGGAACAAATCCATTTACCCTTACATCTTTTAATCAAGACCCAACAGGATACTGGTATCAACTCCCTGCATATCAAATTCCAAGTCCAACAACACCTATTTTTGATGAAGAGACAACTATGCTTTATACTTATAAAGCAGATGGTAAAAAATATTTATCCGATAGGAGAGCTTCTCTTAGTGCATTAGCGGGAATTTTGACAGGGATAAATTATCCAACAGGGGGAAGAACAGAGTTCGAATATGAATTAAATACATTTTCCAATTATCCAATACAGTCATTAATGGATAATATTAGTTCAAATCCCGAAAAGGATTATAGTTTGGGAGGAGGAGTGAGGATAAAAAATATTAAAACAATAGAAAAGCCAGGTGCAGTTCCTTTAATTAAAAATTATGTTTATGAAGAACTCAATAATAATAAAACAAAAATTATATCCAATGGAAATTTAGCTGAATTTCCAAAATTTTATGAAATAGAAAACAGATGTTATACCTTACAAAGTGATCTCGGTGGAGGTTCAATAGTATCAAATCCAAGTTGTTCAATTCAATATTTACCTAGTACATATGCAGAATATCCATTTAGGATATCAGTATATGAAGGTACTCTGGCTGAAGGTGTATCAACTCTTACCCAAAAAGGCGCTGTAGGGTATTCTAAAGTTATAGAACAGGTTAATGGAAAAGGAAAAACCGAGAACTATTTTATTAATAATGTAAGTGGTTCTTGTTTGACCATGATGCCTAGAGGAAAGAATTATGTTATTGGAAATGGGGATATAACCAAACAAAGATATTATGATGAAAATAATTCATTAATTAAAGAGGTAGGATATAATTATAAGTTTAATTCTCAAGATAACTTAAATACCTATTTTATATCTGGAGCAGTATTAGAACCTGTAAGTACGTTTGTTGATCATAATTTTACAACAAATGGTTATGCTCCATTTGGAGGACTTATTCATACTTATACGATTAGCCTATATAAGTCTTTGCTTGAATCTATCGTAACTAAAGAATATTTTCCAGCTGGTACTGGTAATTATATGGAAACAAAATTATTTACGACTTATAATAACAGATATTTACCTAAAACAGAGAAAACAACATTTCCCGATACGTCGATAAATGAAACTTCTTATAGTTATGCTGAAGAAAAAGGAAATCAGTTAATGATTAGTAAGAACATGGTTGAAATTCCAATGGAGACTATTGTAACACAAACAAAAAATGGATTAACCAAAACTTTATCAAAAATAGAAACTATTTATCCTACTTCATTACCCGATGTTCAGATTGGTGATTTTATACTCCCTAAATCTGTAAAATCCTCTGATTTGATTGATAATACATCTTCAACAGAGGTGACATTGGATAAATATGATGCAAAAGGAAATCTTATCCAATACACAACCAAAAACGGATCCCCAGTATCTATTATTTGGGGATATAACTTTAGCTTACCAATAGCAAAAATCGAAGGAGCTAAATATGATGATGTAAGTACATATATTCAGAACATCATTACATTATCTAATGAAGATGCAGGAAATCCTGTTAAAGAAGAGTTGCTATTAGTTGCACAGGATAATCTTAGAAAAAATAATAATTTAAACAATTATCAGGTTACTACTTATACTCATGACCCTTTAATTGGAGTAACAAGTGTTACACCACCTTCAGGAGTTAGAGAGTATTATAAATATGATATTACTAATAGATTAGAAAAAATCGTAGATGTTAATAATAAAATAATAAAAGAATTTAAATATAGATACGGTAATAGCTCTCCTACAGTGAATACTAATGATGAAAAAAGTGGAGTGTTTACAAGAACAAACTGTACTGGTAATACAGTAGGAGGTTCTTATACCTATATTGTTCCTAGTGGAACATATACTTCTGATGTGAGCAAACTAGCAGCAAATTTGATGGCAATAGAAGACGTTAATACTAATGGACAAAATATAGCTAATCAAAATGGTGCTTGTATACCGATTGTATCTTGCGATTTTACATTCTCTCCAGTACTCGGAAATCCATCATATATTTATAATTCAACAACGACAGTAAATAGCAATGTTAATTTTTATGTTTCATTTTCAAGTTATGGAATTTGGCAGAGCTGGGGAAGTGGGTTAACCTTTGGTAAGGTAGGAGCATCTTGTATACCTTCAGTAAATAGAGAAATAATTTATACAGAAACAAGCTTTAATCGCAAATGGAGAATTTTTATTGATACCTCTGGAAATTGCAATGCAACACTTATTTCTGGAACGGTTGATCCTGCTTCGCAGAATTCAATAAATTTTTATTTTCAATACCAAAAATAAAAACAAGAATGAAAAATATACTAATTATAATAGGAACTCTTCTCATGGGAACTGCACAGGGACAGCTTACCAATACGGAAAATTATATCTATTCAAAGACCTACCTGTCCGACCCTACCCTTGCTAATGTTAAGACCTCCGAAACCGTCCAATATTTTGACGGACTCGGAAGGCCCAAACAAATCGTGAATGTAAAAGCATCACCTTTGGGTCGTGATGTTGTGACCCATATCGAATATGATCCGTTTGGAAGGCAGGTGAAAGATTACCTTCCCGTTCCCCAGCTTTCTACAGCTAACGGAAGTTACTATTCAGGTCCTTTGGGCGTTTACCCTACCACCTATGGCAATGAAAAGATCTATTCAGAGAAAATTCTGGAGACCTCACCATTAGACCGTATTTTAGCGCAAAAACAAGTTGGAACTGCCTGGGACAATAAACCCGTACAATTTGGATATGATGTTAATGCAGATGGCGAGGTTAAAAAGTATACTGCCACTTTTAACTATACCACTTTTACTTCCCAACTCTCCTTATCCGGGACCTATGGAATAGGGCAGCTGTATAAAAATACAGTTACCAATGAAGACGGAAACCCTACCATTGAATTTAAAAACGGACAGGGACAGGTTACATTGGTAAGAAAAGTAATCAGTGCTACAGAAAACGCAGATACTTATTATGTTTACAATGATTATAACCAGCTGGCTTATGTGATTCCTCCCAAGGCTTCTGTAGAAGCAGATCCCAATATGGTACTTAATGATTTATGCTACCAATATAAATATGATGGGAGGAACCGGCTGGTAGAAAAGAAGCTTCCTGGCAAAGGCTGGGAGTATATGGTATATAATAAAGCTGACCAGCTTATTCTGACTCAGGATACTGAGCTTAAAGGAAAAGAGCAATGGCTCTTTACCAAATATGACCAGTTTGGAAGAACCGTTTACACGGGAATCACCAATAATACTGCCAGCAGGGCATCGATGCAAAACAGTGCCAATGTCAATGTTAATCTATATGAAACCAGAACTGCTGCAGCTGGTTTGACTTTAAACGGTATGCCTGTATATTATACTAAGGTTTCCACTCCTTCCAATGTTACTCAAGTCTTAAGTGTTAATTACTATGATACTTATCCTGAATACAGTTTTAATCCTACCTTTCCTTCAAATATTCAGGGAGAGCCCGTACTCTCCGAGATGCCTACAATCGATGGAAGAAGTACCAAAGGACTACCTGTGATAAGCTTTGTAAAGAATATTGAAGATGATAATTGGACAAAAAACTATACCTATTATGATAACAAGGGAAGAATAATTGGAAGCCACTCTATCAATCATTTAGGTGGATATACCCATACAGAATCCAAGCTTGATTTTGCAGGTGTTACGAAGCAGGCTGTCACTAGACATAAAAGATTAGATACTGATACTGAAAGAGTCATCACAGAAACGTTTGATTATGACAATCAGAACAGGTTATTAGTACACAAACATCAGGTAGACAGTAACCCGGTAGAAATTCTGACACAAAATACCTATAATGAAATTTCTCAGGTTACCAATAAAAAAGTGGGAGGAACAGATCTTGGCAATTCACTGCAATCAATAGATTATAAGTATAATATCCGTGGATGGTTGACGAAAATCAACGATCCAGCAAATTTGAACGGAAAACTCTTTGGGTATGAAATTAAATATACTAATCCTGTATACACCAATTTAGCCTCAGGAAGGTATAATGGAAATATTGCAGAGGTGAATTGGAGAAACGCTTCAGAAGATGTTCTGAAAAGATATTCGTATTCGTATGATCCTCTTAACAGGCTGAAAGATGCCATCTATACAGAACCTGGGGCTACCAATCCGTATAATAACAATTTCAATGAGAACCTAACCTATGATCTGAATGGAAATATCATGACTTTGAAGAGGAATGCTTATCCAGTATCGGGAACTACCGCAACACAAGTGGATAATCTTGAATATAAATATACAGGGAACCGTCTAAATCAGGTGATAGAAAATTCACCTAACAACTCGGGATATGAAGGAGGAAACAATATTATTGGTTATGACCTTAATGGAAATATGACCGATATGAAAGATAAGGGAATCCAAACTATTGTATACAATCATCTCAATTTGCCTAACTCTTTTACAATTAGCCAGAACAGTCCACTTGGTGTGGTCACAGGTTTTGGATTAAATTATCTTTACAGAGCAGATGGAACAAAAGTCCGCAAAACCTATAGAAGTGAAGGAGGAAAAGGAAGTACAATGATCACCACTAATATGACAGATTATCTGGACGGGTTCCAGTATCAATATTCAGAGGTCTCCACTTGCCTTTGGTGCCGGACAAGTGTTGCCTATGAGCAGGAAGCTTTTAAAAATGAAAATGATACCAATGTTTTTAGGCCAATTCAACCTTCATGGATACTTGATTTTGTTGCTACATCAGAGGGTTTTTACAGTTTCGCAGAAAACCGTTATATTTACAACTATATGGATCACTTGGGAAATACCAGGGTGACTTTTGCTAAAAATAATGCTGGAGTTCTGGAATCAATAGATACCAATAATTATTATCCGTTTGGATTAAACCATATTGGAGGAGTGAAAGGTTTGTTAGGAGGATATTTGAATTACAAGTATAATGGCAAGGAATTGCAGGAGACTGGAATGTACGATTATGGAGCGAGGATGTACATGCCGGATTTGGGAAGATGGGGAGTTGTAGATCCTTTGGGGGAAATGTATAGACGATATTCACCTTATAACTATACCCTAGATAACCCAATAAATTATACAGACCCCGATGGTAGATGGGTTAGAGGAGCAGGTTTTTTTAATAATCTTTTCAAATCTGATGCTAGAATTCATGCTGAGCAGTGGGCAGATAAATTAGGTTCAGGTTCTTATGGTATAGCGGTTAATAAAGGAGGTAATGGAACATGGAATGTAAGTTCTCATACTACTAACTTAAGTATTACAGATACTTTTAATTCAGAAGGTCATGTTAGTACATTTTATGTTGGAAGTGCTGGAGGAGGAGGTATAGGTACTCCACCATCATCTGGTGATCCTTGGGGACCTACATTTGGTTCTGTTCCTGAATCACGTGGTAAAACGGAATTACAGATGCAAGTTTCTGAGAATCCATTAGTACAAGGTGCAGCTATTGATTTGCTTACTGGAGGTACAGGAGCCGCTATATCTTCACTAAGAACTGCTAATAGGATCAGGAGATTGAGCTCTCGAGTTGAAAAGACAGCATCTGATATATATGCTTCTGGAAGTGCACCATCGGCAGTGGTGGGGGCAGAACTAAATGGGCAAACAGTGATTGGAATTAGCGCAGATGCTCCGACTGAAATTGCACCACAATTACAAGGTGTAGTAGAAATGCTAGGTGGAGCTGGAACAAAAAATATTCATAAAACATCAGTAGCATGTTGTGCGGAATTTCATGCTGGAAATGAATTGCTCCTAAAAAATCCACAGGCCTTTCCATCGCAAGTTAATTTCACAGGAGCAATACGACCTAGAACAGGAAAAGTTGTTCAAATGTGTGGTAATTGCAAAGCAACTTTTGGAAAATAATTATATTTTTATGTATACAGAAATAGAACAACAAACATTAGACATTGACTGGTTTTTTACTGATGGTAAATATATTAGTTTTGTTGCTTCTGGAGCAGGAAAATTACCTGAAACAGTTGCAAATTCAGAAGTAAACAATAAAAAATTAGTATCTTATTTTAAGGGGTTGCCAAAAATATCCGATCCAATAGTAAATCCTTTGTTAGATGAATTATTAACTAGAATATTTGGAAGTGGTGTTGATGAAAGATATTTAAGAGATTTTATCTATTTTACTCAAAGAGGTCTTTACTCTTTTGATAAGACTAATTTAAATGATTTTATAGATAATCATTATCATTTGGTTGCTACTCCTATAAAACCCTTAGAAATAATTGATTTACCTCCGGATATTTTAGATATTTTGATGCAAACTAAAATTGAAGGTGATATACACTTGATAAGTGATTTGGATGTTAGTAAAATAACATAGGCAAAATATACTCACTGGCGCGATCGTCTCGCTCGTGTCCTCAAATAAAACCAAACCACTGCACAGCAGTGGTTTTTATCATTTTATTGGAAGCCAATATATTCTGTAAAGTAAAGGTTAAAAAATATCCGGTAAAATATCCTCATAGTATTAAAGTGTTTGGAACTGGTTATCAACTATCTTCAACAGCTCGGAAATGCTTTCGATCACTACAGTAAGTCTCCGCAGCCGCTCATTAATTTGCTATAATCATTTCGTAAACTGTCTCCATACACTATGACAAGCCTCTCCACCCACTTCATCAAGTAGCTATTGACAGTTCATAAGTACCTTCAGACCCTTGGCCAACGGCCTCTAGCCAGTTGTATAAGCCCCTCTAACCCCTTATCAAAGTGCCTGGAGCCCCTTTGGACCCCCCTTTAGCCTCTTATATAACCGGGTATACCCCCTTACCCAAGGGGGCAGAGGGGGTTGGTGAAGGGGGTAGTAACCCTATTTTTCAATACATAGATTTGTGCTAAAACGGTACGTATCTGAATATTTTAATTTCCTAACTTTGTAGTTATCAACAATAATTAAAACTATGTCAATCACCAACGAAGATCAGATGATCGGAATGCAAAAAGTAAGTGAAGCCGTTGCTTATACCCTGAAGAAGATGATGGAGTATGCTGAACCGGGTATGACCACGAAAGATCTTGATGAGTATGGCGCTAAAATCCTGGAAGGTTACGGGGCGAAATCTGCTCCTTATCTGACGTATGGATTTCCAGGCTGGACATGTATCAGTGTAGATAACGAATTTTGCCACGGTATTCCAACGGATCAGAGGATTTTGAAAGAAGGTGATCTGATCAATATTGATGTTTCTGCAGAGCTGGACGGTTATTGGGCTGATAACGGAGGTTCCTTTGTGATTGGAAAAGATATCCATGGGCACCAAAAACTGGTGGAAGCTTCCAAAGATATTTTGAGAAAAGCTATTGATAATATAAAAGGTGGTGTGAGAATAGCTGACATAGGACATTTGATGGAAACAGAAGCAAAGAAAAGAGGCTTTAAAGTGATAAAGAATCTTGCAGGGCATGGAGTAGGCAGAAGCTTACACGAGCAGCCTGACGAATTGCTGAACTACAGAAACCGTTATGATTCCAGACGTTTTAAGAAAAACTCTGTCGTGGCTATTGAAACATTTATTTCTACCGATTCCAATATTGCTGTAGAACTAAAAGACGGATGGACCATGGCAGGAAATAAAGGCGGCTATATGGCTCAGCACGAACATACGATTGTCATTACCGACGGAAAGCCAATCATTTTAACCGAAATGAACGAAATCCTGAATTAAACCAGAATTGTTTATTCATAGAAAGTGAATCGCAAAGGCACAGGATTTATCATCATTTCCTGGCCACCATGTATTCAGGAGATCCTCCGGTTGAAAAAGCGAGGCTTAAATTGTCAGGCACCCAATACTTTGCTATATTTATAGAAATAAATCACTTCACAACTATTTCTATGAAAAAATTTCTTTTAATCCTTTTGGGAATCGTGGTTATTCTGGCTGCCATAGTATTGGTTAAAACCTACACCTATCCATTTAAGAAAAACAATATAGGCGCTGGCGAAGACTGGAAGCCTGTAAAAAATGACTCAGCAGTTATGAGATTGTCTGGGGGAATAAAAATTCCTACTGTTTCTACGGGCAGTTTGGGAGAATTCGATTATACCCCGTTTGATCAGTTCAAAACCTATTTAAAAGCATCTTACCCACTGGTATATCAGAATACAGAAAATGTTGAGGTCAATCAGTATGGATTGGTGTTCAGGCTTAAAGGAAGCAATCCTGCACTGGAGCCCATTTTATTTCTTTCCCATATGGATGTGGTACCTCCCGGAGATGCCGATATAAAAAATAATGAAGAAAATGTATTCCGTCCGGATGATAAACCATCTGAACCTGTTGCAAAAGTAGCTGAAGACTGGGATTTTGCCCCTTTTTCGGGAGCTGTTGCCAACGGGAGAATCTACGGAAGAGGAGCAATAGACATGAAAGGAATGTTATTCTCCCTAATGGAATCCATGAATTCCATGATTAAAAATAAGCAGATTCCACAACGTGATGTATATCTGGCATTCGGCTTTGATGAAGAAGTGGGCGGACAAAAAGGAGCGATTCAGATCGCCGATTATTTTAAGAAAAAAGGATTGAAGTTCGATGCTGTTTATGATGAGGGTGGATTGATTATGAGAAAAGGAAATGTAGCAGGAATAGATACAGATGTAGCCGTTATAGGATGTGCGGAAAAAGGATTTCTTTCTGCGAAAATAAAAGTAAAAGGACTTGGCGGGCATTCATCAATGCCTCCTATGGAAAGTGCCATCGGAAAAGCTGCCGTGATTATGCAGCGTCTGGAAGACCATCAGATGAAGCCTGTTATTACCCCGTTAATCAAAGAATTCTTTACTAATATTGGTGGTGAAATGCCTTTTACCACAAGAATGGCACTGGCCAATCAATGGCTTTTAAAACCGGTGTTGATCTCACAGCTTACTAAAAACAATACAACCAATGCCTTGGTAAGGACCACCACGGCCCTGACTATGATGAAAGGAAGCGATGGTACCAATGTTCTTTCCCCTGAAGTGGAATTTGTCGTTAATTTCAGACTGCTCCCCGGAAATTCGGTAAAGGACGTCCGTGATCATATTGCCAAAGCCACGGAAGGATTTGATGTTGAGGTAGAAGAAATTGACAATACAAGAGAAGCCTCTGCTATTTCTCCAACCCATACAAAAGCTTTTAAAATGATAGAAGCCGGAGTTAAAGAAATTCATCCCGGAGCTATTGTTTCCCCATACCTTACCATGGCTGGAACGGATGCCGGTAAATACGAGATTGTAAGTAAAAATGTCTATAGATTCATGCCGATTAAAATCAACAGTGCCGAACAGCAAAGCATTCACAGCACCAATGAATACCTTAGCATTGAAAACTATCTGAAGATGATGCACTACTTTGAGTACATTATGAAGAATTACGACAAGTAAATGTCAATGGTGAATGGTCAATTCGCTGCGCTTGTGAATTTTTATATAAGTTAGCATGTTATTAAGCGCAGCGTTCGCAAAGTTTTTTATAATGTTTAATTTCTTTCGATCGCAGAGGTATTTCACTCAGCAATGTATACACTAAGATCTTGGCTGAACGAAGTGCCTTTGCGAACAAAATATAAAACGTTACCCAATAAACCTTGCGAACCTTCGCGTTAATAATGATTCACTCTTGATTTTGCGAAGCAAAAATTGACGATTGGCTGAACAATCTTTCAAATCTTTTTACAAAAAAATATATTGCGTCAAGTTTTGTCGCATTACGGATATAGCTTTGTCATATCAAAATTACAGAGCTATGGAATTGCCATTTTACTTAAACTTTAACGACTTCGAAAGTAATTATTACGATAACCTTGAAAAATGGTTTGAAGAATATCATAATACCAGTGAAACAGATTATCTGAAAGCTCTTGCTGAACTTTACAGTCCGTATGTCTATTATAACTTTACGGATGACAGCTTAAAGCCGGATGCCTCTATTGAAGTGAAAGACTGTTTTTTCCCTTACCATGAAAAAATCGGGATTTCTTTCTGTATTGATTGTCAAAACGGAACTTCTTCTTCCCATGGAATAAACCAGGTTTTTGAATTTAAAAATATTTCCATGATGGAATATGCCCAGCACATTCTGGATAAGATCAATAAGTTTTGTTCAAAAAATGCGCACGCCTTAGAGGGTAATAAAAATATTCAGGATTATATTAATAACTATGCTATTATTACGTCCGTAGAAGGAGTAGGATACTGTATCAGCTACAACCGCCATCAGAAAACAATTCCTTTTTTAAAAGCTTATCTTCCATACTATGGTCAAACGGTCAATATGGCGGTATACAGAGATTTTCTTTTTTCTGTAGCACAGATTGCTGAATTCATAGATCAGAAACTGAAAACCGTACATGCGTTTAAACATACTATTTATGCACGTTCAAGAGCAGAAGCGAAATTCAACGTGCAGACGAGCCGTGAGTTTCTGACATTGTGCAACTAAATTTTACACCAAACATTCATACTTAATTATATTGCAGAGAAACTTATGTTTCAAACAAAAATCCCGGTCAGTAATGATTGGGATTTTATAATAACCTCTTAATTCAAGAATAAATAATTTTTATAAACAGATAAAATAAAAAGGCCGCCTCAGTAATGAGACAACCTTGATTAAGTGTAGTATTTATATTAGTTTTGCATTACCCCTGCATTTTTTAACTTTAATAGCAGACTGTTAAAATCATTACGAAGTGCAGTAATATCAATCGCTGATGAATCTGCCTGGTTTATTGATTTGATCTGTGGTAAATTGATAATCATTGGCTGACTGTTGGTATCATAAGGAGCAGAAATATTTACCGGAAAATCATCTGTATAATTCCCCAGTACTTCAATAACAATGTCCAGAACCCACTTTTGATTGGCTGAATCTAAACTGCTTTGAGCAAAAGTAAGGGCCGCCTTATTGTTTTTAGTATAAATACCTGTTGAAACAGGAAGTCTTTTAAAATCGTCTAATGTACCGGTATAGCTTATAGGTTTTACATCTGTAAAAGAAATAATTTCTTCTTTTACCTGGGTAGAATCACTCTCATACCAGTAGCCTTTTGTTGTAACTTTAAGATAGAGATCTCTGGCTTCAAATGCAGAAGTGAACTGATCAAAGGTGATATCTACAAATTTATTTGTGTGGATATCTGTCAGATGAAAGCTTCTCACTAGTTTGTCTGCTTGGGCCTTTTTGACTGTAGTGACCATGGGAGAAATTCCGGGGATTTCAATTTTGTTATTGTAAGCGTTTTTGAGAAAGCTTTCAATATTGGTATACGTAAGATTACTAATAGGTGCATTGATAATAAATGTATCCGTATTATGGAAAGTATTGTCGTAACATTCTAATGTTCTGTTTTGCGGACCATAGATGAATAGAAAATTATCTTTTGATGCCAGATTGATGAAAGTATTGTTAAAGACTCTTACACCATCTTTATACTCTCCTATAGTTAAGGACCCTGCTACTTGTCCAATAGGACCGGTTCCGGATTCTCTTTCAACATAGTTATTGTAAACCAGAGTTTCACGACATTTTTTATTTATAAAATGCGGATACTTATAAATTACTTGTAAATGAAATGAATATTGTGGTGACAAATGAAAGCGATTGCCGTAGAAATGCTCTCCACCACCTCTTAATTCGGCATGAGAATCATAAAAATTATTGTTATAGATGGTATTATTACAGCTTAATCCATGCTCATCCGGAGCTACAAATAATGGATTGTTCCTGAAAACACAATTGGTAACATTGCTATCTCGTGCTCCTACATGAAGAGACAGACCTGTATTCTTGTTATCTTCAAATAAAGCACCATCAATCACCGTATCAACACTGCCGCGTCCAAAATCAGACAGGGTGCCTTCTTCAATATCAATTCCTGCTTCCGGTGATGTTCCATAGGTTTTCCCTGTATTGGTATATGATCCTCCAATCACTTTGAATCTTTTGCTGTTTACAACGGAGCATCCTTGTCTGTAGTTATTGTCTGCATGACAATTTCTTAAAACTCCATCTTCATTCCAGATGTTGGTTTTTACTTCTGCAAAAAGCTCATCTGAAGAAATATAAAAACCATCCATACAGCAGTTATCAGATCTACAATCTAGTAATTCATATCTTTGTGATGAACTTATTTTGAAACCCGATTGATTATTATATTTATGTGGATCACCGCCATCTGGCTTTCTGTCATTTTTAGAACCGTCATAATTGAGATTTTCTATTTTAAAATTTTTACATCGTAAAAATTCAAAACCACGCATGTTAATAATTGGGGGATTATCAGGATGAGCCTTTACCGCAGCTCCGTTACCATAGATAGTAAAATTTGATTTATCTGTAAAGCTGAAAAAGAGTTCATGTCCTATATTGTCTTTTCCGTTTTCTCCTCCGATGTACACAGGTGCTCCGGTCTCAGGATTTGTACCAAGTGCATATCTCTCTGTAAAACTTCCGTCCCCCTGCATATATTTTGCATTTTCAAATGACATAATAAAATCTCGTTGAGGAAGAAAAGAAATCATTCTTCTGATGGCGGGTGCATCATTGGTTATTCCATCTCCTTTTGCCCCGAACCTTTTGACATATACCGTTCGATTAGAAAGCCATTCTACATCTGCATAGTAATCGCTGCCTTTTTGTCTGTAAATAATACCGTCGGCTTTTGTTGGAGTCATTGCTGATCCGTCGTGCCATGTAGTTACTTTTTTAAAATTCACATTTTCGTCAGTGAAGCTATCTACCAGCTGTACTAGATTGTCATTAGGATATGAGCTCCCTGCTGCGAAAAATCATTGGTGTAAGTCATTGTTTTTGTATTTGGTGTTATTATTTTAATGATAGATGTACAACTCTTGCAAGATTCTTGTTTTGATCTATGGCAAAAATAATAAGCTGATACGACAGAACTTGACGTGTTTAAAAATAAAAAGTCTTATACCTATTGTACAAAACTTTTTAAAAGTTGTTTTAATAATTTTTCTTCCTATAAGGAATATTCCAGATCAGGTCGGCTGCCAGATAATGAACACCTCCATGATGAATGCTCCTGCTATCCCTGATCAGATCATCCATATATCCTATATCTACTGTAAAAGGTGAATTAGGGATGGTAAACATATAATAAGCTGCAATCCGCATTTCGCGATATCCGAACGAACCCCATTTGGACTCGGGTTCATTAAGATGACTGACAGAAAACAGGGCTTCTGCGCTTAATGCCAGTTTCTGATTGTTTTTAGGAGATACATTATAGGTCAATTGGCTCTTGATGCGCGTTCTCAGTTGAAAGTCTTCCTCTGTTTGATGGAAATCTGCATCAAAAAACTTCCTGAATTCCTGCCTTATGGTATTTTTCAGCCTCCATCTTTTTCCAAGATCAAATGTATAGGCATATCTTCCGTAAATTCTGAATTCCTGTTCCGTATTTTCCCTGTCATATGGTGCCGTACTTTCATACTGTGGCTGACGGCGGTAACTTAACGCATAGCTATACTGCTGATGAGGAGCAAAAGAATGGTAGACTTCGTGATTCAAGACAACAATAGCCTGTTTCGAAAATAGATTATGATCATCCGGACTGCTCTTTCTTCCGATTGCAATATAACTCAAAGCTTGTTTTTTACCCAAAGAATCTAACCGTCGCTTCACTCCGAAGGCTCCCCAGAATGCATTGTTGGCATCTCCCAATCCGGGCGGACTGATCTGGGCCTTTATAGATGTTCCTATACATCCCCATAAAAATAATGCTGTAAAAAATTTCTTCATGCTCAATAGTATGGATAACTGTTTTACTGTTAATTTTAAATAACTGCGAAACCATGAGACGGATAAGAATACTGTTGATACGCAGAGAAAATACTTAGTAATCACAAAATTAGAAACTTGGTTCATAGAATGTTTATTCAAAAACTTTTAAAACTGTTTAAAAACAAGACAAAGTAAAAGGAGGATTTGGGACAGATTTAGGAATAAAACTTTCTAAGGAAAAAAAATGAATTTCAGAACAGTATTTTAATTGTGGGTAAATTGTGGATAACTTGTTAGTAATTTATGGAAAAGGAGTTTTAAAGCTATGAGCTTATTGTGTAATTATTTGATTGTATGTGGTATACATACAAAAATAAATTGCCACAATATAAATACTGTGGCAATCTGATTTTTATGGACTGGTTTATTTTTACACTTTAGTTCTGTCTTACTCCGCACATGGCATCCCATGTTGTCCAGAAATGAGCATTGATAGCTCCGATAGGCGGATTCGTACTGTCAGCAACAATGCCTACCATTGAAGCACAGTTGGAATTACAGCCTATCTCATTATGGCTTCCAGCCTGAGGCGGAATCTGGCGCCATGTACCGGTAGATCCGCTTAATAATTCTACCTTGATTTCAAAAATCCCTGAAAGATTAGGGGTCTGAATCTGCTTGGTAGGATTCTCACTTGAGATGAAGTCGCTCCAGTCTCCCTGTGAAAAAGTTACCCGCCATGTAGAAATCATTTTAGAAGTATCATTTTGGGGTGAAAGATACACCCAGAACTGTGCTCCGTTTCCAAGTACCAGCTGGCCTGAAGAATTTGCATTTACACTTGTTGATGTCATATTAAATTGGTTTTTAGGTTATTTTATATTCCAAAGTAACAAAGAATCAGGCGGATAGAATAGGGTGTAAATTACTAATTGTTGTTTTGGGTAGAAATACCTATTGGGAAAGCAGGGTAATCCGGAAATTATTAATCACAAAAAAGCCTGTGCTAAAAATTAGCGCAGGCTTTTATTTTTTCTTGCAGAGAGGAAGGGATTCGAACCCTCGATACAGTTACCCGTATACTACCTTTCCAGGGTAGCTCCTTCAACCACTCGGACACCTCTCTTTTTGAGATTGCAAAAATAGCGTATTTTCTGGAATATCCAAATTATTTTGCAATTTAATCAGTAATTTCTCCACAAAGGCTTCTGGTGAAATTTTCAGCAAAGCTTCCGGAGTAGCTAGGATTATCAATAAGGTGCATTGCTTTCGTAATTGCTGTTTCCGCAGTCATATCTCTTCCGCTGATCGCTCCGATTCTGGAGAAGATGTTGCTGTTTTCATACTTCCCGAATGAGATACCTCCTGAAATACACTGGCTTACCACCACTATTTCAGTTCCGTTATTTCTGATTTCCTGAAGCGTTTCCTGAGTTTTTGCACTGCTGAAAATAGTTCCCGAACCAAAAACCTGAAGAATCAGAACCTTCATTTTAGGGATTTCCCTGAAGTGGCTCAGGTGCATTCCAGGAAAAATTCTCCAGAATAAAATATCTTCAGAAATATGCTCGTCCACATGGAATTTTGCCTTTGGATCACAACGGAATAAATTGTCTTTAATAATATTCAGATGAACTCCGGACTGCCCCAGGATCGGATAATTCGGACTGGCATAGGCATCAAAATATTCTGCAGAATATTTCAAGGTTCTGTTTCCTCTTAATAATTTGTATTCAAAGTAAATGGCAACCTCCTGGATAACTGCTTCGTCATTCTCATAAAGGCTGGCATAATAAAGGCTGGTCAGAAGATTCTCCTTGGCATCTGTCCTCAGATCACCAATCGGAAGCTGAGAACCGGTCATAATCACAGGTTTTCTTAATCCTTTTAGCATGAAACTTAATGCTGATGCGGTATAAGACATCGTATCCGTTCCGTGAAGAATCAGGAAACCATCATAATCATCATAATTTTTTTGAATATAATTAGCGATCACTCTCCATTCTTCAGGCCCCATATCCGAAGAATCCAGTGGTTTGGCAAAAGGATGAACGAAGACTTCACATTCCATGAGCTTCATTTCAGGCATCTTTTCAAATATATTTCCAAAATCAAAGGCACGGAGACTTCCGGTTTCATAATCTTTTTCCATTCCGATGGTTCCACCGGTATAGATGAGCAGGACTTTTCGCTTCATGTACTAATTTTAATTAAGAATTGGAGCCCGATTAGGGTTCATAGGCCAAAATTACGTTAATTTGCAAAGATTTGAAAATGAATGAAACGCTTATCATAAAATTTTGTAAAGATATGATGAGAAATGAAGACGTTTCACGAGGCTATTGAAAAAATAACTAAATGCAGATGAATGATTTAGCACAGACTTATGAATATTTAAAACAGTTTTTAACAGAGGAAAGACTGGCAAAAATTGAACATTTCTCCCAGGAAAGTTCAGACTTTGTGCTTCCTGTTGTAGAAGACGTCTATCAGTTTAGAAATGCAGCAGCCATTGTACGCTCTGTGGAAGCTTGCGGTTTCCATAAAGTAGTGGCGTTGCAGGAAGAATATAGTTTTGAGCCCAATCTTCGCGTAACAAAAGGGGCCGATACCTGGGTTGAGGTTGAAAAACTTCCCCGGAATATGGAATCCTTCCGGAATATTAAAGACCGTGGATATAAAATAGTAGCTGTCTCTCTGGAAAATAATGCAAAAATGCTTCCTGAATATGAAATTACAGAGCCTATTGCTTTAGTTTTTGGAACTGAAATGGAAGGGGTTTCACAGGAAATTTTAGATTTTGCCGATGAAACACTGGCTATTCCGATGTATGGCTTTACGAGAAGCTTCAATGTTTCTGTAGCGGCTTCCATTTGTATGTATGAATTGAAACAAAAGCTGATAAAATCCGATATTGAGTATAAATTAAATGAAAAAAAGCTTTTAAGAATGAAAATCCTCTGGACAGTTAATTCAATCAGAAGCGGACAGCAGATTTTTGAAAAGTACCTAAGCGAAAATAATGTTGACTGGAAATAATGAATCGGAAATAAAAAGAGAAGGCCTGAAACCTTCTCTTTTGTTATTTATATCATATTATAATAATTCCATGCGGCGACGAAAACACCGGCCGTTTCTGTTCTCAGTCTTTGGTTTCCGAGAGATACGGCTCTTACCTTATTTTCTGCCAGAAATGCAATTTCCTTTTCAGAAAAATCGCCTTCAGGACCTATTAAAAATGTAAGCTGTTCAAGCTGAGGGATATTTTTAAGGTCAATTCTTTCCAGATTCTCATGACAGTGCGCTACAAAAGTATGTTCCGGATCAATGTTTTTCAGAAAGTCAGTCAGTTTTACAGCATCATTGATAACCGGAAAATGAAACCTCAGACTTTGCTTGGATGCGGCAACAGCCTGTTTCCTGATCTTATCAATATTGATGTTTTTACGTTCTGTTTTCTCTGTTAGGATAATACTGATCTCAGAAATACCCATCTCCACAGCCTTTTCCACAAAGAATTCTATTCTGTCAATATTTTTGGTCGGGGCAATGGCAATATGAAGCTTAGGAGTAAACCCTGGCAGGTCTTCTTTGATCCCGGAAATAGCAATACCTGCTTTCTTACCTTCAATGACAAGCTTTCCGGAAGCCAGTTTCCCTTTGCCATTTGTCACGTGAATATCTTCTCCATCCCTCATCCGAAGAACTTTTACAATATGCTGCTGCTCTTCATCGTGGATAATTACTTTATTTCCGTTAATTTCTCCGTAGAATAGTTTCATTTTATTTTTTTTAAGAGCCACAAAGTGGTGCAATAATTAGCAAAGACTGTAGGTCTTTGTTTGAATTGAGGTTATTTAATGAGCTCTGAAAGAGCGAAATATTAATCCCAAATATATCTTTCATCAAATTCTATCACATAATTTTTTAGAAATATTAAAAATTCATCTTTAAAGCTTTTAATTTTATGATGTTCTTTTTGATTGTTGATATACTGTGTTACGGTTTCTATTTCTTTCGGATTAACTGAAAAACTTCCATAGCCATTTTGCCAATAAAAATGAGAATATTTTTTATCCTTAGTTTTAATCCATTTTGAAGAATGAGATTTTAAACTTTCCAAAAGTTTTACAAGAGTTACTTTTTTTGATAAAAGACAAAGGATATGAACATGATCCTTATAGCCTCCAATTCTTACGGGATTACATTCCATATTTTTGCAAATTCCTGCCAGATATGAAAATAATTCTTCCTGTATTATCATCAATTAGCGGTTCTCTGTTTTTAGTAGAGAATATGATATGAACATAATTTTTAACAAGAGATTGTCCCATTCTATCCTGCTACTTCGTAGCTCGTTACTGTTGGTCTATTTAATTTCAAAGGGCTGAAACCCTTTGCTTTTTACTTCGCCACTTCGTGGCTCCACACTCTACAAATCGTATTTTGCTGTTGCGGAAGTTCTTAAATCCGTAAATTCTCCCCGCTCAAATTTCAGCTTAGCTACCATAGCGATCATCGCAGCATTGTCTGTAGTATATTCAAACTTGGGGATATAGATATTCCAGCCTAATCTTTCTTTATTGTCTTCCATTGCTTTTCTCAGAGCAGAATTGGCAGAAACACCACCAGCGATGGCCACTTCATTTACGTTAAGATCTTTGGCCGCTTTTTCAAGCTTATGCATCAGGATCTCAATAATGGATTTCTGTACAGAGGCACACAGATCATTAAGATTTTCTTTGATGAAATCCGGATTTTTTCTGACTTCTTTCTGAATGAAATACAACACAGAAGTTTTTATACCGCTGAAAGAATAATCATAGTTTTCAAGCTTCGGTTTATTGAATTTAAAAGCATCAGGATTTCCTTCTTTGGCCAGTCTGTCGATAATAGGTCCGGCAGGATAATCAAGGTCAAAGATTTTCCCGATTTTATCAAAAGCTTCTCCTGCGGCATCATCAATAGTTTTTCCAATGATTTCCATCTCGAAATAGTCTTTTACCAATACAATCATGGTGTGTCCGCCGCTTACCGTAAGACATAAGAAAGGGAAGGCAGGCGGCACAGGATTTGCATCTTCGATGAAATGGGCCAGAATGTGGGCTTGAAGGTGATTTACTTCAATTAATGGTACATTTAGGCTCATAGCCAGAGATTTAGCAAATGATGTTCCTACAAGAAGAGATCCTAAAAGTCCGGGTCCGCGTGTAAATCCTATAGCTGAGATAGCATTTTGTTGTATATTTGCTTTGGAAAAAGATTTTTCAACAACGGGGATAATATTTTGCTGATGGGCCCGTGAAGCCAATTCAGGAACAACACCACCATATTCTTTGTGGATGGCCTGATTCGCGGCAATGTTTGAAAGAATAGAATTTCCCTTGATGATAGCTGCTGAGGTGTCGTCGCAGGACGATTCAATACCTAAAATTATAGAGTCGCTCATAATAATGGCAAAGTTAGAGAATAATAACGAGAATGAGAATAAAAAATCAGTAGCTGAGAACCTAGGTGATCAGGTACAGAAAACTGTCGGAAATGTAGAAGAAAAAGTTCGGGAGACAGTGAAAGAAGCATCTGAGCTGGCTTCAGATGCCATACATCATCCTGTGGAAACAGCTGAAGAGTTTGGAAAGCAGGCGGTGAAAGACGTGACCAGTTATACCTGGTGGGCAAAGCTTCTTTTGATTCTCTTTTGGCTTGGAATTGTTCTGGTTGGAGGTGTGCTTATTGCCATTAATCTTCCGGTTACCAAGCAATGGGCAGCTGATCAGGCATTGAAGCTGGTTAATAACGATTTTAAGTCTGATTTTTCTACAGAAAGTGTAAATGTAAATTATTTCGGGGACGTAACGATAAAAGGGTTAAAAGTAAAAGATTACAAAGGTTTTAATTTTATCACAGCCCGTGAATTCCGTGCAGATTCAGACTGGATGTCTCTGGCGGTGAATGCCATTTCGGGAAACAGTAATTCTTTAAGCTTCAATTCTCTTGCACTTGTCAATGCTGATATAAAAGTGATTACCTATAAAGGAGACAGTATATCCAATTTTGTCAGGTTTGTAGACCTTTTTGATAATGGAAAGAAAAGAGACCCGAATAAACCTCCTTTTCAGCTGAATTCCAGGGTACAGATTATAGATTCCAAAGTTTCCATTGTCAATCAAAACTCTTCAGGAGAACAGGGGAAATGGCTTACTGCAACAAATTTCAATCTAAAAGCACCGAACGTAAAAGTCAACGGACCGAATGTTTCAGCGCTGATCAATAATATGTCATTTGTAACGTCAAGATGGGGGAAATCTCATATTGTAGATACATTTTCAACAGAACTGTCTCTAACGAAGCAGTTTTTATCATTAAAAGACCTTACGCTGAATACAGATCACACTTTACTCCAGGGAGATATTAAGTTTAATCTTCACGACGGATCCTGGGCAGATTTTGCTGACAAGGTACGGTGGGATATGAATATCAAGCAGGGAAGCCAGTTGAGCGGTTACGATATCAGCTATTTTGTAACGAACTGGGATAATATCAAACCGTTCAACCTTGCAGGAACAATGACAGGTCCTCTGAACAAATTCCATCTGGAAAACTTCCTGATCAGAAATCCTGATGTCAATATTGCCACCAAAACAATGAAGGTTGACAACCTGCTGAAAGGAAATTTTGCCATTGAAACGAAAGATCTTTCCACAGATTTTACCTACAAGGATTTAAAAGCCATGATGCCTTCATTTATCTCCAAAAAGATGAAGAATTTTGCAGATGATTTCGGGAAGCTGAAATATAACGGAACCGCAAAAGTAAATCCGGACCAGATCTATGTGGACAGCGGAAATCTAATGACCGGAATAGGGCAGGCTAAAATTTCCAAACTTACCTTAACAGGCTACAGTACCGCAATGCCAAAATATTCCGGATATCTTGATGTGAAAGACCTTAATACGTCTGTCATTACAAAGAATAAAACAGTAGGTTTGATTTCCGGAAAATTTGATGTTAACGGACAAAGCTTTGATGTCAATACTATGCGTCTGACAACTAAATCTCAGATTGCAAGTGTTGAAATTATGGATAAAACGATCAATAATCTGTACCTTGACGGATTATTGGATCATAAAAAATACAACGGTCTTATTACCGTTAATGATGAGCAGGCTAAAGCGAATATTAAAGGATTAATAGATTTCAGTACTTCAAGAGTATCCATGGATGTGAATGCGGATGTCAGTTATCTGAATATGAATTATTTTACCAATAAACCTGGCAGTCAGGTGGTAAGCGGTCAGGTTGAAGGAAAGATGGCTATGTCTTCTATTAATGATCTTACTTTAGATGTCAATGCTAATAATCTGAATTTTGCTACGGCAACTCAAAAATATACGATTCCAAATGCTAAATTAAAGACATTTATAGAAGCAGGAGGACGTGTGATTGATGTGGATGCTCCGGGAGCCGCTACAGGTAAGATTTCGGGAAAATACAGTCTGGCGGATCTTGCCGGGATGGTAGAAAACGGAGTCGGAAAAATATTAGTGGGACCACCACCAAGAAAATTGTACCGTGGGCAGAATTTTGCACTGAAGTTTGACATTCAGCAGGGACTGGTTAATTACTTCTTACCTGAACTGAAAATACCTCAGGGAGCTTTTGTAGAAGGGGAATATGATGGTAACTCAAATAATCTGATCCTGAATCTTGATGCTGCTTCTTTGAAATATATGATGACGAAGGAGAAAGAAATTACAGATGCCGATAAAGCGCTGGCAGCTTCCAATCCCGATTATACAGTTAACGACCGTAAGAATATCAGCAGAGACAGTGCCATGGTGGATAGTGTTAAGGTGAGAATTAACACGGCAGACCTTAATCAGCAATTGTATGCTAAAATCAATAGGATACTCTATAATAAAAATGTAATTAAAGATTTCGAGCTTAAAGGGAATAATGAGAATGGGAATACCCTTCATTTAGCTACCGTATTTAAACATGGAAGTCCTGATGATGAGATTAATGAAAAACTGAAAGAATACGCCATCAATGTAGATCAGTCTACTGATGCGGCGGGAGATTATGTATTCAGGTTTGAGCCTACCGAAGTAAAATTCAATGAAGTGACCTGGGCTATAGATACAAGCCCTGAACTGAATCATTCTATTACATACAGAAGAAAAACAGGAGATTTTGACATTAGAAATCTGAGGGTTTATTCCGATAAAAGTGCTTTGTTTATTAAAGAAGCACAGTTTAAATCAGCAAAAGATTTTTATATAGATGCGGACATCAATGATTTTGCTGTGGAAAAACTGCTGGAAATGCAGTCCGGAGGAAATACTATGGATATAAAAGGTCTTGCTAACGGAAGTGTCAAGATCAAAATGGATAAAAGTACCCTTCAGCCACTGGTAGATCTAAACATTGATGACATTAAGATGAACGGCAATGATATGGGAGATATTTCTATCTCCGCAACGAATGGTTTCTCACTGAATGTTTATGATATTGATGTAAAAGTTCACTCTGCAGGTGTACTTGGAAATAACAGTCTTAACCTCACAGGAACCGTTAATAATAATACATCGTCACCAATTATTGACCTTACCGCAGAAATGCGTGATTTTGATCTGGCATTTACCCAGCAGTTTGTACAGACTGTTTTCGGCAATCTTCGCGGAAAGGCCACAGGAGATCTTAAAATAAACGGTAAGCTTAACAATCTTGACTATAGCGGGGATATTGCTTTAAAAGATTTTGGATTGAAACTTCTGTTTACCGGGGTAGACTATTCATTTGATGATACAGTGATTCAGCTCACCAAAGGACTTGCGATCCTCAACAATATTGAAGTACATGACGGAAGAACCAATTCCAAAGGGAATATTTCCGGGGCGATTCAGTTTGAAACCCTTTCTTCAATGGGGGTATCTCTCGTAATGAGAGCAGACAACCTGCTGATGCTGAATACCACGCAAAAAGATTTTGATCTGTTCTGGGGAAGAGTCTACGGGCAGGGAGATCTGTACGTGGATGGACCTGTTTCAGGATTGAGTATAACAACTCCTAATATGAAGGCGCTTAACGGAAGTACCTTTACCTTTAATTCAAGCTCTACTTCCAATGTGGAAGAATTTAAAATGCTGCGGTTCCTGAAAGAAGGGAAAGATGGGCTGATCACGCTGGAAGAAAAGAAAAAAACAGGAGCCAATATGAATATTGATTTCAATCTGGCAGTAGATAAAGGAACTACCGTAAATGTACTGGTAGGAGATGATGTGGGAAATATTACGGTAAAAGGATCTGCCGATCCGTTAAGATTCCATATGAACAGACAGGGAAATATTTCAATGAACGGGACCTATAAAGTGGATAACGGAACATTTGTTTCTAAAGCGATCCTTAATAAGACGTTCCAGATTGAAAGAAACAGCAGCATCAGATGGGATGGGGATGCGATGAAACCTGCACTGGATATTAATGCCAATTATATAAGAATGGTTTCCAATGCCGGAGAATATCTGAGCATGGGAAAACTGCAGCCAATCAGTATCCTGCTGCAGGCCCACATTACCCAGTCGTTGGTAGACCCTCAGATTGACCTTAATGTAACTGCTATGGATGTATCCAGCCAGGTTAGGGAAACTCTTGCTGCAAAAATGAGCCAGGAAGGAGAGAAGGTTCTGCAGTTCGGATCTGTCCTGTTGTTGAGTACCTTCAATGTATCAAACTCGGGTGGATTCGATGTCAATGTAGGAAATGTTGCAGAATCTTCCGGGTACAATATGCTTCTGAAACAGCTGGGATCTGTTCTGAATACAATGAGTAACGAGTTCCAGATTGACCTTAATTATGTAAAAGGAGACCAGAATTCAAATTTTGGAGACCGGGCCAATGCCGGAGTGAGTGTGGCTCTTTCCCCAAGAGTTAATATCAAAACCGGTTTAGGTATTCCATTATCAAAAACAGATGGTGCCCAAAACAATTATCTTTCCACGGAAGGATCTGTAGAATATGATTTATCTAAAAAGAATGACGGTTCATTGGTGATACGTGCCTATTCCAAGCCTACGAACATCGGAATGGTAAGTACAAACGGTTCTGCAAATCAAGCCTATGGAGGAGGGGTAGTATGGAGTAAAAGCTTCAATTCTTTGTTTAAAAAGAAGAAAAAAGACAAAAAAACTCCTGAAGCAAAAGGTGAAATAAAAACAGATTCTATAAAATCAAATGGTAAATAATTAGAATATTTTAATGATTTTTATCATCTGTGTTAATTATTGTTAATATTTGATATATATTTTTTAGTTAAATTATTTTTCGTAAATTTGCAAAAAATACATAGATTTTTTAAAGAAATTGTAATTTAACTAATATGAACTATCAACTGGACGAAATAGACAAGAAAATTCTTGATTTCTTAGTAGAAAACACAAGAATGCCTTTTACTGAAATTGCAAAGCAGATGGATGTTTCTGCTGGAACAATTCACGTAAGAGTGAAAAAGATGGAAGATGCAGGTATTATTTTGGGATCATCTCTTAACATTGATTATGGTAAGCTGGATTATCACTTTACAGCTTTCATAGGTATCCTGTTGACAAAATCAAACCGTACTCAGGAAGTATTAAAAGAATTGTCAACTATTCCTAACGTAATCGAGGCTAGCGTTATTTCCGGAAAATATAATATTTTCTGTAAAGTAAGAGCTAAGAATACTGATGATGCTAAAAGAATTATTTACCAGATCGATGACATTCAGGATGTAATGAGAACTGAAAGTATGATCTCTATGGAGGAATACTTAAGTGATAAAAACAGACTGATTGACGCAATCTCTGTGTAAGTCAAATTTTTTAAACGAATAATTATAAAAGAACTTATGAAATCTCTCATAAGTTCTTTATTTTTGCAGGTATGGAAGAATACAGCTATTTTGACGAAGACCCGAAGAAAGGATGGGGATTCATACTGGCATTTGCTGCCCTGATGTTGTTTACTGTAATGGGGCTTGGAATAGATGTGGATGAATATCTGCAGCATGAATACCTCGAAATTCCAAGGTGGTACTTCTATGTTATTTTTTCTATTGATCTACTGATGATGATCGGCCTGGTGCTGATGTTTTTCTACAGAAAAATAGGAATTTTTATGTTTCCGGCTTTACTGGTGCTGCATTTCTTTATGCACAACTATTACCTGTCTACATTTCTGTATACGGATGTTACCAATCTTTTTCTGTTTACAGGATTCGGAATGCTTGCCATTATCCCGAAATGGAAGTTTTTTAAATAAAACCTGATTAATTATAAAATAACAAACCGCTTTTAAATTCAATTTAAAAGCGGTTTTTGAATAATTAATAAGGGAAAAACATTATTTGAGTTCCAGCGAATGGAAAACCTTTTGCTTTAAAGGGTTTTCGGACCAATCCTCCCACTCTGCCGTATAGGGATTATACCCGCATTTCAGAGGTTTTGATACATTGAGGCCTTCTTTGTTTTTTTCTGCATTTTCAGTATATGCCCTGCAGTCTGTGCACACATAACGGAACTCACAGTCGCTGCAGATTTGTATACTGTCTTTGGTGAGGTTCCAGTATTTTTTGAAACCCGGTTGATTGGTTGCTTCTTCAAGACTTTGGCTATTGATATTTCCAAAGCTTTCATTCATAAGCGGACAGTTTTTGATGTCACCGTTTTTGTCAATGCCTATCTTTTTATACAGGCATGAATTGTGCTTCATAGCTTCTGTAACTTTAGAAATATTGGTGTTGAAATACTTCAGTTCCACTTTTCCACAGGCAGAAAGTTTCAGGTCATCTTTCAGGAATTGCAGTGAGAATCTGTATTCATTTTTAGCTTTGAAAGGAGTTTTCGCACAATGGTAGAAAATGAGACTGTATATTCTGACCGTGTTTTTTTGAAGGGCCTGTATAAAAGATAGGTTGATTTTCTGATGATATGGTGAAAAAATTTCTATTCCGGATAAGACTGAGGTTTTGAAAGTTTTGTCAATTTCTATACAATTTTTTAAGGTTAAAGGTTTCAGACTATAAATTATCAAATGCTTAATCCCAAGATTTTCAACGGACGGATGTATTTTCTTTATGATCCCAATATCTTCCATTTCGATAAAGAGATTAGTGATGGCACTGGGTTCATGATGCTCATAAGAAAGAGGGGGGAAGTTTCTGTCCCAATCGTTTTCGGTAACAAATCCATATTCTTTTTCCAACAGAAGATTAACATATTCATGAACAATTGATCTGGATTCCTGATCATAATTTTTCATCATATCTTCAATGGAATGGGTTTTCAGCTCTTCTGTAATCTCATATAGTTCCAGGGGATATAGTTCAGATACGTTTCTTTGTAAATCCGAAATGAGAATTCTGCTGGCTCCTTTGGTGATAATGATGGTTGAGAATAAATTAAAGTATTTCATAATAACCGGGTCAATGATTTAATTGGTGTTTCTCTTATATGGAAACTGGTTTGGTATTTTTCACAATCTAAAACATAAATTATATCATTTGGTTTTTTGATTTTCTGATCATTGAAGGGTTCAATATGCTTGAAGGTAAGCGGAAGCTTATTTTTTTCTTTAACTTTAATTTTCATAGGTAATCTGCTATTTCTTTGTCCAATGAATAGTTACAGGTATGAGATAATCCCAGAAACTGCCCAATTGTATTAACTTCTAAAAAATAGAATTTAGCATCCTTTCCTTTGATGAAATCCAATGACCCACAATTAAGATCTAATGCCTGCATCAGAAGCTTAATTTTTTTTTCAATATCAAAGGATAACTTATATGGTATATTCCTGTTAGGCTTTTCTAAATTATATTTTCTGAAATCAGTTTTTGTTTGTTCATCATTTTGAGAGAAAATAGCCATTGAATAGCATTTGCCATTAAGATAAAATGTTCTGATTTCAAATTCTTTATCAATTTTATCCTGAAAGAATGTAATGAAGAACTGTTTTTTTTCTCTTTTTTGTACTGTTGAGGTGTACATTATACCGTTTTGATTTTTAACGATATTATCCAGTATAGGATTTCCACCGATCGTTTTTGTAATGGTTTTATCCAGCGGGACATGATCCGTATTATCTGCCAGAAAATATTTTGGAACTTCTAAACCTGCTTTTATAGCTTCTTCCAATACCAATAATTTATTAATATCACTATTACTTTCTTTATTGATATGTTTTTTAGATTCCAGGCTTACTCGTACATAATCTTCCAACCAATGCTGTACTTCGTTCATATGAGCATTCACAGAAACATTATTATACTGCAGGCGTTTAATCTTTAATCGCCCTCTTCTGTACCATACACTGGTAATTTCATCAAGAAAAAAAGAATTTCTGGTACTTCTTAAAAATATTTTTTTGTTCTCAACTGCAATTTCGAAAACTTCATCTTCATGGATACGGATAAATTTCTTTTTCATCTGAAGGAGCCATTCTATAATTTTATTAGTGGTTCTTTCATTGTTATTGGAAATAATAAGAATCATTTTTTAAAGTAATCTTTTGTGATTTTAGAAGAATGTTTAATACTAGGTAGACCTATTTTTTTTCTTTCCTGATTGGCTTTTATGGTATCCACAATAGCATCATAGCTTAGGTAAATACCATATAGGGTTCCTTCCTTACTGATTTGCAGATTGTGACGGTCTACCATATTAGCATAGTCTTTTGGGATGCAGTCTCCGGATTTTATATATTCCAGCATTTTGGCTTTGAAATAAGAGTATTCTTTTGCATCTGCCATATGGCTGAACAAAGGGTGCATTGGCATAAAAACACCGCCATTTCCTATGAGACCTATTTTTTGAACTGAAGGATAACCATAGTTTTCAAAGGTCCATTTCAACAGTTGTGCATTTATTCTGTCATTTTTTTCCATGAGCTGAGGGTTTCTCCTGCCTTCCGCCTGATCACGGACAAAAGCAATGCTGAAAGAATCTACCAGCCGCCTATTCAACCCTTTTTTCCAGCTTGCAATTCTTTGTCTCACCTCAGTACTGTCAATCCCGTATTTTTGAAACAGACCGAAATAACTTTTTTCCGAACCTTCATAGGGAGCTATTAGAGGGATAAGCTTATATAGACTTTTCTTTCCACCGAAATTCTTTTGATGTTGATCTGCCAGCTTTATATAAGTCTCATATTCTTTAATGCGTTCCTGATTTTTAGGCTTGTATTTTTTAAACAGCTTTCGGTATTGATTTATAGCGTTCTCAGGTTGGTTTGCAATCCGGTAAAGACTATCAATTTCATTCACTCTGTTATAATAAACAATATAATCATTGCTTTTGCAGGAAAGAACGATGAAAATAATAATGAGTAGGTATACCAAAATTGAATTTTGTTTCATCAGACAATCAGTATTTATTGGTTTTGCGATACTCTTATTTGTAAAGGGAGGAAATACTTTCCTCCCCTACATAATTAATTAAGATTAATCTTAGCAGATTTCTAAAGTGGAAGAAAGCTTATGATCAACCCATGTTTCTTTATCATAACAATCTCCATTGTTTGTAGAAACATAATTGATAGCAGTTGAAGCCATTAAACCACCTGTGATTGATTTCAAATCATTTAATTTTTTGTTTTCCAAAGAAGAGAAGTTGCTCTTCATTCCTTTTAACTTTTTCATGTTTGTAATTTTTTGTGTTATGTAAACATTTGTGCCATATAAACCCTGACATGTGGGTGAATAATTTTCATATTTATCATGTACTGTACACATACAATCCAAAGTTGAAAATGTATTCTGTCAACGTTGATGTTTTCAAATCTATACATATTCATATCACTTCAATGGGATAAAATGTGTAAGTGATTTGTTTATTTTTTGTACATATATGCACATGCAGATTGTTCATATATCAATAGGATTAGTGAAATATTTCAAACATTGAAAAGTATAAAGTGAAGTAACAAAATCTAAAGAAAGCCCCTAAGCATAATAGGATGTTGTATAGTAATATATTCTATTGTACAATACAGTGAAATAATTGGAATCAATACTGGAAAGTCAGGTGTTTTTAAACCTGTTTTAAAAGAAATTGCATGCTACAAGAGATATTGTTTGCAAAAAAACAATGGTTTTCAGTCTAAAAGTGGCGCGATTATGCTGTAAACTTTGACAAAAAATACTGATTTTTATATTTGAATTGAAATGAGACCGTTGAATTTCTTCTTTAAACGTTATATGGTTATTTCTTACTAATTATGTAAATGTCGAAAAACCTTTATCATTAATCGGTAAAATATTTGAGGTAAAAATTCCCCTTTAACAGGCAAAATTTAAAAATAGGATAGCTATAATCATGAAACTGGCTGGTATTATAGAGAATATATTATGCTGATTTAACAGGATAAAGGTAATTTTACCGGCCATTTTAAAAAGAAATATAGATTTGAAATTTCCTGATTTTCACGGTTTCAGATTATGAGTTGAGAAAAAAGATCTTAAAAGATCTTATTATCAGGCTTAATGATAACGAGTAAAAAGTGAAGCTCTGAATTGGATGGCTGCCTGGGGCAATTAAAAGTATGATGAATAAAAAAACACGTTAAATATATACTATGAAGCTGATAAAATAATTGTCTCAGAAGCCTCTTATAAATAACCACTACCATAAGCAACTTTACAGCATCAGATTTTAACCAAAACTTAAAAAACATTTACATTAATTATGAACAACTACCAATTTTATAAACAAGAAGGAAATCAATATATTTTTAAAAACCAGCCGGTATTTATAACGGTGCTTTGTATTATTTTTCTCATCATTGCAGGACTGATCTTTAATAATGCAAGAACCGTCAGCTATATTATTATTGCTGTGGCAGCCCTTATTATGATCAATTTCTTCACCAAGAAATTCATTATTGATATGGACCGGAAGACTATCACAGGAAAGCATACGATTTTTGTTCCTGCAAGAACATACCCGATAGAGGATTTCAGGAATTTTCATGTACTGGCGACCAAATATCTCGGTTTTATCACCACAAATGTGGTGTTATCAATTTGTTTTGAGGTTGACGGTAAAGAAAAATACCTTACTATAGGACAGTCAGTTACCCAAAAAGGAATACAGAAAATGGTAAACGAAACAGAAGATATTATGAATGTCAAAGGATCAGATCATGAACGTAATCGACCGTTATAAGTTTAAAGAGAACGGAGGTGAAATAAGCTTTATGCCCAATTATAACTTCCTTCGTACTTTGGTATGGTGGCTGGCATTGGGCGTAATGACTTTTCCTGTTATTATGTATTATGTCAGGGATAAAATATCCGGTGACCAATTCAAAATTGTAATGGGGTTGTGGGCAATTTATATGATCTGCTTCCTGTTTGACCTTTTTTTCAGAATTCCGGTTAAATATATTTTTGATAAGTCAGAGAAGTGCATTTACCGAAAATTATTATTTTCTAGAAAACTCATGAATTTTGATGAAATGACTTATTTTATAAATGATGAAAGAGGTGGATATTATTACTCAATCGGGAAAAAGAGAAATCAGTTTGTAAAAAGCTATAGAATCAGTAATTATTTTTCAGGGTCAAAAGCTTTCGGCAGAAGAGAAGATGAATACATCAAAGAAATATTGTGCCCGGTTCTTATTGCTTTAGGAATTCCTTTGAATCAACCGGAACAATAATAATCAGGGTAAAAACTAATACAATAAAGAATGGATGGTATAACCATTCCCCTCTGCTGGAGGGGTGGCGAAAATTCTTTGAATTTTCGCCGGGGTGGTTTATATACAATAATAAAAAAACCCGGCGGTTTCGAAGAAACCGCCGGGTTTTTGTCTATATAATAACTTATTTTAAGCTAAAATTCTTTTTACAGCTTCTTTCACTGCAGCAGCATCAATTTTATACTTCTTCATCAGTTCAGCAGGGGTTGCAGACTCTCCGAAAGTATCATTTACCGCTACGAATTCCTGTTTTGTAGGTCTTCTTCTTGCAAGCATACCCGCAACAGATTCTCCTAAACCTCCAAGGTAGTTGTGCTCCTCAGCCGTTACAATTTTACCTGTTTTTTCAACAGATTTCAAAATGATCTCTTCATCAAGTGGTTTAATCGTGTGAATGTTGATAACCTCACAAGAAATACCTTCTTTCTCAAGCTCATCAGCAGCTACAAGAGATTCCCATACCAGGTGTCCTGTTGCAACAATCGTTACATCAGTACCTTCCTGAAGCATGATCCCTTTTCCGATCTCAAAAGGCATATCTTCTGGAATGAATACAGGAACTACTGGTCTTCCGAATCTTAAATATACAGGGCCTTCAAAATCTGCAATCGCCAGGGTAGCAGCTTTGGTCTGGTTGTAGTCGCAAGTATTGATCACTGTCATTCCCGGAAGCATCTTCATCATACCGATATCTTCAAGAACCTGGTGAGTTGCTCCATCTTCTCCTAATGTAAGGCCTGCATGAGATGCACAGATCTTTACATTTTTGTTAGAATAGGCGATAGACTGACGGATCTGGTCATATACTCTTGATGTAGAGAAATTTGCAAAAGTTCCTGTAAAAGGAATTTTTCCTGTAATGCTCAGACCTGCGGCAATTCCCATCATGTTAGCTTCTGCAATACCAATCTGAAAAAATCTTTCAGGAGCTTTCTCAATGAATTTCTCCATCTTCAAAGAACCGATAAGGTCTGCACAAAGTGCTACTACATTAGGGTTTTTGTCAGCTAGTTCTGCTAATCCGGCTCCGAATCCTGAACGAGTGTCCTTTTTTTCTGTATATGTATATTTCATTTTACTTAAGTTTTTGATCATTGATAAATGATGGCAGATTAACAATATTATAAAGTTCTAAAGGCATCATTTACCAATAATAATTTATCATTTATAATTAATAATCAGCCGGAGCTTCCAGGTACAATTGCTTGAATGCTGTTTCCAGCTGTTCGTCATTTGGAGCCTTACCATGCCATGCGTGAGATCCCATCATATAATCAACTCCGTAACCCATTTCTGTATGAAGAATGATGGATACCGGTTTTCCTTTTCCTGTTTCTGTTTTTGCTTTCTCAAGGATTGCAATTACCGCTTCAAGATCATTACCATTCTTTTCTTCCAGAACAATCCATCCGAATGCTTCAAGTTTAGCATGAAGATTTCCCAGACTTAATACATCATCTGTATCACCATCGATCTGACGACCGTTATAGTCAATAGTAGAGATAATATTATCTACCTTTTTGCCGGCAGCATACATTAATGCTTCCCAGATCTGACCTTCCTGAAGTTCACCATCTCCGTGAAGAGTGTAAACAAGAGACTGGTCACCATCTACTTTTTTACCCTGGGCAACTCCGAGTGCCACAGAAAGCCCCTGCCCCAGAGATCCTGAAGCGATTCTGATTCCCGGCAGTCCTTCATGAGTAGTAGGGTGTCCCTGTAATCTTGAATCTAGTTTTCTGAAAGTGCTCAGTTCTTCTACAGGGAAGAAACCAAATCTTGCTAAAGTAGAGTAGAATACGGGAGAAATATGCCCGTTTGATAGATAAAAATGATCCTCATTTTTGCCTTCCATTGTGAAAGGAAGCTTATAGTTCATCACTTTTCCATAAAGAGCTGTGAAGAATTCTGTACAGCCTAAGCTTCCGCCCGGGTGTCCTGAATTTACAGCGTGAACCATTCTTAAAATGTCTCTTCTGATCTGTGTGGTAAGAGATTTTAGTTCTTCAATACTTTTACTCATTATATCTGATTTATTTGCATGCGAATTTACAATTTTTTGCCGGCTTATGGAATGCAAAAATCCGGATTTTTACATCCGGATTTTGCATGATTTGAATATTTTACCATTTTTAACAGCCTTCATTAAGATAAACGGAAATTTCAGTAATGATATTATTAACGAACTTAAAGCTTAATAAGGTTCCCGCCTGGCTGTCTTCAATATTGAAATAACCGGAATCTTTAACAGGCTTATCATTTTTATCCGAATCCGGACGTACGCTGAAGTTGGGATAGTTTCTGTAGGCATTAATCAGGTCATCCCGGGTGCTTCCCACACCGATTCCGCTTTTGGTTTTGAATTTTCTGCTTGTCGTCGTCATGTAGGTAATGGATGGGACACTGGGATTGGCCTCATTGATGTAATTATCAAAAAGGTCAATCTGAATGGTTTCCCCATTATACCTGACTAAATTTTTTTTCTCTCCGTTAGAGTTAGCCAGTTTTGTTCCTGCAATTTTTTCAGCCTCAACCTTTGGCATAAACACTTTAAACGGCCCGATTCTTAATGTTGATACTTCAAAGTTCTCCTGAGCATTCATACAGCTGAATGTTAATACAAATACAAAAATTTGAATAATTTTTTTCATAGTTTTTAATTTTTGTTTTTTTATTTTATCCGTGTCAAAGATATTGAAATACTGCAGGTGTTTATTTAATAATAAGAAAAAAAATAAGTCGGATTATTTTGATTTTATTACTTTATTTAAGCGGATTCTTGTTGTTTCTTTAAAATTATATCCGTTTTTTTATTCCTTCATATCAATAATTTGGATAAATTTAATTAAATTTATAATTCAATATTATTTGATTTATTTCCTAGGGCTGAATGTTTTCAGTCTCTGATTTTAATAATTGAGCACATAAAAATTACATACCATTATATATGAAAATTAAACAATTATTTTACTTGGGGATATTCATTATATCCATTTCTTCAGGGAAAGCACAGGATTTTTTTACTGTGATCAGCGAAAGATCCATTAAAGCGGACCCTAAAAACAGGACAGTTCAGCCGGAAAAATCAATGACCTGCACATTGGATGTGGCTGGAATGAAAAGCTATTTTAATTCTGTTCCGGAGTTAAAAGACAGTGACCGTAAAGACAACGCTCCAATCATTGTACTGCCAATGCCGGACGGTACAAAAGCAAAATTCAGAATCTGGAAATCTTCGGTGATGGCTCCGGGATTAGCCAGTCAGTTTCCTCAGATTGTTACTTTTACGGGCCAGGGGATTGATGATAAGTATGCTACAATAAAAATGGATTTTACCGAGCTGGGATTCCATGCGCAGATAAAGTCTGTGGTAGCGGGAGATACCTATATTGATCCTTATGCAAAACAAGATATTAACCATTATATCATTTACAGAAAAAGTGATTTAATTGATAAAAATCCAAGAACTTGCGGACTGAAAAATGATGATGCTACGCTTGAAAAAAAAAGCGAACAAAAGACCGTTTCCCCAAGCGTAGGAGGCCAAATTAGAGTTTTCAGACTTGCCGTAGCATGTACAGGGGAATATGCAGTAGCAGCAACAGGTACAGCGACGCCTACCGTTGCACAAACGCTTTCAGCAATTGTAACCTCCGTAAACAGAGTAAATGGAGTGTATGAGCAGGAAGTGGCTTCAAGATTGATATTAGTAGCTAATGAGGTAAATGTAGTTTTTACAAATGCTGCTACAGATCCATTTAACGGCAATAATAATGCGAATACGCTGATTAATGAAAGCCAGACCCAGATTGATTTACTGATAGGAAATGCGAATTATGATATCGGCCATACCTTCAGTACCGGTGGTGGCGGGCTGGCGGGATTAGGAGTAATCTGTAATACAACAAATAAAGGAAGAGGAATCACCGGCTCACCGAATCCTGTTGGAGATCCTTACGATATTGATTATGTAGCCCATGAAGTGGGACATCAGTTTGGAGGTCCGCATACATTTAATGCAATTACAGGTAACTGTAGTGGTAACCGGAGTGCAGCCAATGCTGTAGAGCCGGGAAGTGGAATTACCATTATGGCTTATGCAGGAATTTGTGGAAGTACAAATAATCTGGCTGCTAACAGTATTCCTACTTTCCATACCAAATCATTCCAGTCTATCACGACGAAAGTACAGTCAACAACATGCCAGGTTACACTTCCTGTTAATAATTTCGCTCCAACTGTAAATGCAGGCGGTGATTATACCATCCCTAAGAGTACACCGTTCAGACTGGAAGGTTCTGCTACTGATATAGATAACAATCCGCTGACGTACAGCTGGGAACAGAATGATGTAGGCCCTGCAGGTGACTGGAATGCTCCAACATTAAATGCACCCCTGTTCAGATCATTTATACCGGTAACCGTTCCTTACCGATATTTTCCGAAAATTACAGATGTAATCAATGGTACGGTGTCTAAAGGCGAAATTTTACCATCGTATGCAAGAACGATGGAGTTCAGACTGACTGTAAGAGATAATAACGCAGGCTGTGCAGGAGTATCTAATGATGATGCTATTATTACCGTTGATGGAAATTCCGGACCTTTCAATGTGACAGCACCCGTTACTGCTGTAAACTGGGCAGGTAATTCTACTCAGACCATTACATGGGATGTAGCAAACACCACTGCCTTCCCCGTGAATTGCGCTACTGTCAATATTTACCTTTCAACAGATGGCGGGCTTACTTATCCTACAGTGATCCTGGCCTCCACTCCGAATGATGGTTCTGAAACCATTACCATTCCTAATGTAAATACGACACAGGCCAGAATTATGGTGGCTGCAGAGACAAATGTTTTCTACAACATTAATCCTGTTAACTTTACCATTACGCAGACATTGGGTGTAAATGAAACAGCAGGAAATAAAGATGTATTTGCTGTATATCCTAACCCAAGTAAAGGATTACTGAATGTTCAATTTACCAATTCAAACGAAGCATATGATATTACCGTATACGATATAAGCGGAAGATTGGTATTCAGCCAGGCAAACAACAAAGTGAGCCATGATAAAACAGGTACTTTTGACTTATCTTATTTGGTTAAAGGTGACTATCTGATCAAAGTTAAATCTAAAAAATTTGAGAAAACAATCAAATGGATTAAAGAATAAACTATTTCATTGATTCTAATAAAAAATGCTGTCTTCAATTGAGGACAGCATTTTATTTTTTATAGAGGTTAAACTATTCTTAAATGTTGCTTGTTTTTTACCAGCCACAAACCAATAAAGGTGAGCAATCCGTTCAGGACAATCAGTTCTACACCAATTTTGTAATCTGTGTAAGTGGTAACAGCAAGATTGATTAAATAAGTCAATACCGGTGCTAAAAGGGTAACCGCAAGAATAGCATATTTTCTTGAAATCTGGAACTTGGTGAAAATTCCAAAAGCAAACAGTCCTAAAAGCGGTCCATAAGTATATCCTGCAATTTCCATGATCAGATAAACAATAGATTTGTCATTTAATGCTTTGAAAACCATGATCAGGATAAAGAAAACTACAGTGAAAGTTAAATGTACTTTCATACGGAGGCGTTTCTTTTCTTTTTCTGTTTTGGTTTTATCCTCATTAAGATTTAATAAATCCACACAATATGAGCTTGTAACAGCTGTTAAGGCTCCGTCAGCTGAAGGGAATAGCGCTGAAATTAATCCGATGATGAAAATAACGGAAATGGCCATCGGGAAATATCCCTGAAGTGATAAGGCCGGGAAAAGGTCATCTCCCATGACGTTTTTAATATTTCCGGCTGTATCTTTAAATCCGAAGATATGGGTTACAGTTTCAGCTTTTATCGTTCCATATTCTGCTCCATGCTGTAATGCAAAAAGGTATAATAATCCTCCCAGGAATAAAAAGGCAAGGTTCACAATAAGAAGTGTTCCTGCAAAAGTCAGCATGTTTTTCTTTGAATTCTGAAGATTATCCACAGAGATGTTTTTCTGCATCATTTCCTGATCCAATCCTGTCATGGCAATCGTAATAAAAATTCCTCCCAGAATCGTCTTCAGGAAAAAGGTCTTGGAATTCGGATCCAAATTGATGAAATGCGTATAGTTTTTCTGTTCCAGAATGGTATAAGCCTCACCAAACGACAGATTCAGGTTGGATAAAATATAAACGATACACGCCACAAGACTGATGATCATGAAAGAAGTCTGCAGCGTATCTGTGATGACAATGGTTTTTACGCCTCCTTCAAAAGTGTACAGAAGTACCATCAGCAAAAGGACAAGAGAAGTTACCCAAAACGGAACTCCCAAACCTTCAAGTAAAAATATCTGTAAAACATTCACGACCAGGTATAATCTTGCCGTAGCACCAATTGCCCTTGAAATAATAAAAAAGATGGAGCCGATTTTATGAGCCTCCACGTTGAATCTTTTTCCCAGATAGGTATAAATAGATGTCAGATTCATCTTATAGTAGAGTGGGAGCAATATTGCTGCCACAATAAAATACCCGATGAAGAACCCGATCACCATCATATAGTACTCAAAACCTCCATAGATGTATTCCGAGCCTGTCATTTTTCCCACAGTTCCCGGAACTGAAATAAAGGTAACTCCGCTTAAGCTGGTTCCTATCATCCCGAATGCTACGAGCCACCATTTACTCTTTTTGTTACCGATAAAAAATGACTGGTTATCAGAATTCCGGCTGGTGAAATAAGAAATCACCAACAGGCCGATAAAATAGATGAAAACAAATAGCAAAAGGATAGTTCCTGGATTCATGCTTGATTTTTAAATTTTAGCAAATATATAAAAAAGATCAGTCGGGGATCATGAATTTGAAATACTGTTAGCTTCGGAACCAATTATAGCTATTCATTTACTTGAAGTCTGTAATTTATACGAAAATAAAAATCCTTCCGGAACGATCTCCGGAAGGATTATATTGTAAGGGTGAAAATAGTGGTTAATTCACTAAAACATCCTGAAGCTCCTCACTTTTCTGGAAACTTGCCTTAGCGAAAGGACAGAGGGGAATAATCTTTTTCCCGTTCTTTCTGGCAAAATCCACTGCTGCCAGAAGCATTTCCTTGCCTACACCTTTTCCGTTGTAAGCCTCTTCCACCTCAGTGTGGTCTATAATAAATCTTTCTTCTCCTGCCCAGGTGTACGTCATTATTCCTGCACGTTTTCCATCTGTGAAAGCTTCAAAACTTCCGTGTTTCTCGTCGTTGTTTTGTTTTACTTCGATCATGTTATGAGAATTTAGTTAGTATTTCTATATCGTTGGTTAATATTTTATGAACAGGGCATGCATCAGCAATGGTGTGCAGTCTTTTTCTCTGCTCATCATCCAGAATTCCTTCAAAGCTGATATCTCTTTTGAAGATGGCTCTTTTTGTTAATGGGAAATTTTCAAGCTCTACATCTACATGGATGTTTTCCACATCCCATTCCTTTCTTTCAATATACATTCTCAATGTAGCAGCTGTACAGCTTGCCAGTGACGTTGCCAGAATTTCCATTGGGTTAAGACCTTTGTTCTGTCCGCCTTTATCAATCGGTTCATCAGTAATGATCTGATTTTCGCCGGCTGTTACTTGTGTATAATATTTTGTTTTTCCTAAACTTGCTTTTACCGTTACCGCCATTATTTTTCTGTATTGAATTTATAACTTAATGCACCAGAAGGGCATTGATCTATCTGTTTTCTAAGCTCTTCCGGACTTGCATTCTCTGCTTTTATCCAAGGTCTTTCTTTAGGGTTGTATACTTTTGGAAGTAATTTTACGCATACAGCCGAGTGGATACACTTTTGGGGCTGCCAGATAACAGTGGTTTCGCCGTTGGGATATTCGTGTGTTTCCATATCAGTTTTCTTTTAATGTTTTTTCGATTCTTCTGTCCGGAATCAGCCATATGAGAGCCACGATATAATAAAAACCTATGGCAATATAAGGATAAAAAAATGAAGTGGCGATCCCCAGAATATAAAATACAAGCGATATATATTCTTTAAATTTTGAATGAATAGCTTCTTTAAGTTTGGAATCTTCACCTTCCTGCCGGAGAATCAGGTTCTCTAAAATAGTGTAGGCTGCTGCAGACATGCTGAGACAGATCCCATAAGCTGCCACCGGATTCTGGGCAAAATGAGTGGTTCCAATCCATTCTGTAGCAACCGGCATCAGCGAAAGCCAGAACAGCAGGTGAAGATTGGCCCAGAGAATGCTTCCATTCACCTTTTTTACAGCCTGAAACAGATGATGGTGATTGTTCCAGTAGATTCCTACATAAATAAAGCTGAAAATATAAGCGAGAAATCTGGGCAGAAGAGGCTTGAGGCTGGCCCAGCTATTGCCCTCCGGCACTTTCAGTTCAAGTACCATAATGGTGATAATAATAGCAAGAACACCATCACTGAAGGCTTCTAGTCTTCCTTTAGTCATTTGTTTTAACCTGGTTTTTGAAGTTCTGTATTTTGCTTTTCAGGTCATTCAGCATATCAGGATTGATGACTCCGCTTTCCATGTCAAAGTTTTCATAGAATTTTGGCAGTGAAAAGGTATCCTTGATATCTGCAGCAAACTGCGGGAAAAATGTCTTTGCTGTATTCATTACATTTCCTCCTCCATAACCTCCGGGAGAAGTGCTCATCAAAAACATGGGCTTATTCTGAAATACTTTTACATTGATCCTTGAAGACCAGTCAAAAACATTTTTAAAAGCTGCGCTGTAAGAACGGTTGTGCTCGGCAAGAGAGCAGATGATCACATCACATTCTTCAATAACTTTTAAAAACTGATGCGCTTCATCGGGAAACCCTTTCTTTTCAAGGTCTACAGAGAAAACGGGCATGGTAAAATCGTTGAGGTCAATCAGATTGATTTCTTCATCCTGAAAATCTTTCAGAACAAATTTTACCAGTTCCCTGTTGATCGAAGTGGAAGATGTACTTCCTGCAAATGCTAATATTTTCATGTGCTGAAAATTATTTTCTGTTTAAAATAGCCTTAGGAAGCGGAACGTATTCATTTTCATCGCCTGGAACCAAAGGAAACGCTTCGTGATTCTGATCATTCCAGTTTACTTTGGCCTGATCAATTAATTCTTTATCCGAGTTAACAAAATTCCAGAATATAAAACGTTCCTCATCGAATGGCTCACCACCGAAAAGATAAACCGTTCCGTTTTCGCTCATATCAAACTCACAAAGCTTGGTGTCTTTAGCGATCATCAGCTGTTTTGAACCATAAGAGTTTCCGTCTGTAGTCACTGTTCCGTCCAGCACATACATGGCTGCTTCTCCATAAAGATCTTTTCCGATACTTATTTTCTTGGCGTCTTTTGTTTTGATCTCCAGAAAAAATAGCTTGCTGTGTACCGGGACCGGAGATGTTCGCCCGAATGCCTCACCGGCAATTAATTTATACTGAATACCTTCTTCCTCCCAAACCGGAATCTCGTCTTCTTCGATATGATGAAAAGTTGGTTCCGACTGCTCAAGGTGCTTAGGAAGACCCACCCAGATCTGGAATCCATGTAGCCTTTTATCACTGTGTCTTAAATATTCTGGTGTCCTTTCTGAATGTACAACTCCTTTTCCGGCGGTCATCCAGTTCACGGCACCCGGTTTTATTTCAACAGCACTTCCGATACTGTCTCTGTGGAAAATAGAACCTTCCAGCAGGTAAGTTAAGGTAGATAAGCCGATATGCGGGTGCGGAGGGACATCAAGATTCTGATAATCCTTCAATTCCGAAGGCCCCATATGATCGATAAAAACGAAAGGGCCAACCGCTCTTTTTTCACGGAATGGGAGGAGTCTTCCTACCAGGAAATTTCCGATATCTGCTGCTTTTTCTTCAATAATAAGTCCGATATTTGACATGATAATGTACTACTTTTTAAGATATTGTTATTTAAAATCAATTGGTAAGTTCTGATGAAGGTTAAAGTTTATCGTAGCCTTCAAATCTCTCATCAACAATACGTTTCCATTCAGGATGTTTCCTGATAAAAGCGAAAACATAGGGACAGAACGGAAGAAGCTTTTTCCCACTTTCTTCTATTTCGAATCTTTTTTCGGCTTTTACAAGAGGTATATTTTCAAATTCTGGTTTCATATATTTTTATGCTAAGGGTATTTGTTTCTGTAAAGATGGTATTTCTTGAAATAACAGTTAAACCTTATAGGTTTCTAAAACCTATAAGGTTTGCCATTATATAAAGTTAATAAAAAAGGAGTACTTTAAGATTAAGATACATTTAAATCTTTTAATCTTCCAGATATCCGAATTTTCCGGTATTAAAATCCTCGAAAGCCTGCATGATTTCTTCTCTGGAATTCATCACAAAAGGTCCGTGAGGGTAAATAGGTTCGTTGATAGGTTCACCGCTGATGATCAAAACAACAGCATCTTCTTTTGCTTCGATAGTGAATGTTTCCCCTTCGTTTTTAAACAGAGCAAAATGATCTGCCTTAACTGTTTCTTCCCCGTTAATGATAATGCTTCCTTCAATAACCAAAGCTGCAGTGTTGAAATGGGCGGGAAAATTGAAGTCTGCTTTTCCGCCTGCCTTAAGCTTTGCATTCATCATATGAACCGGTGTGAATGTACTGGCAGGTCCTTTATGCCCATCATACTCTCCGGCAATCACTTCTACAAAACCATTTTCACCCAGATCCACTCTTTCCATTGCAGCGTTTCCAATAGCCTGGTATTTCGGGCAGCTCATTTTATCTTTTGCAGGAAGGTTCACCCAAAGCTGCACCATCTGGAAAATACCTCCTTCTTTTGCCCATTCCGTTTCATGATATTCTTTATGAAGAACCCCTTTGGCAGCAGTCATCCACTGAACATCACCTTCTCCGATGATCCCGCCGCCTCCGGCACTGTCATGATGTTCTACTTTTCCGCTATATGCTATGGTTACCGTTTCAAAACCTCTGTGCGGGTGAACTCCCACGCCTCTTGGTCTGTCTGATCCATTGAAATGAAATTTCGAATTGTAATCCAGCATAATAAACGGATCCATTCTTTTCATATCCAATCCAGGGACTCCCGGAATGAAATTGTGAACCCTGAACCCATCGCCTACAAAGTGTGCAGGTCTTGGAGATACTACGATTTCTATTTTTTTAGTTGCCATCACATTGTTGATTTATGTAAACAAAATTACCATACTTATATGCGAAAAGCATTGATCTGTGTTAAGTTCGTAGGTAGAACAGAAAGTAGAAATGGTAAGATGCAGATAGGCAAAACTTATGAATGATATGCATTATCTTTATTTATTTTCAGGAAAATAATCTCCAAAATGAAATAAAAAATGAATATTGAAAGGTTTGAGCGCTAATTGACGATTCTGCCTGTTTTCCTGCCTATTCATCTTTCGATTTCATATTCTTTCCATCTGAAATATGCAGTCTTCTGAACACAAATCCTGATAAAATCGTTAAGATGCCCACAGTGAGAAAAGTGAGCCGAAAGGCATTGTGGATTTCTCCTCTGATCAGATCTGTATTTTCAAACAGCTTTAAAACAATAAGGCCAAAGGCAATTCCAAAACCGATTGCTAATTGTTGATTGACTGAGATTAAAGAGTTTCCGCTGCTCGTCTGAAAATTTCGGAGATCGGCAATGGAAATGGTGTTCATAGAAGTGAACTGTATAGAGTTGAAAAAACCCAATACTGCAATAATAGGAATAAACCAATATAAAGAGGTGTGTATATTGGGAATAGCAAGTAGGCAGATCAGTGTTCCGATGATGAAGGTATTCACCATTAAAGTCTGGCGATAACCGTATTTATCTAAGATTTTAATGACAGATGATTTCCCGAAAATGGCGGTCAGAGCCATAGGTGCTATAATCCAGCCTGATGTTACTGCAGATTGTTTGTAGGCGATCTGAATCATCAGTGGAAGCAATAACGGCACAGAGCTTATTCCTAATCTGGTGGCAAGGTTTCCTACAATGCCCACACGGAAAGTTCTTACCTGAAAGAGATTTAACGGGAAGATAGGATTTCCTCCTCTTTTTGCATGCTTGTAATAATAGTACAGGAACAGGAAACCCATGATGAATACAAGTAAAACCGGAGTTATATTCTGCATATCTCCGAAAAGTTCCAGTGAGACAGAAAGCAGGAGGGAAGCTGCAGCAAAGATTAAGAAGCCTTTTAAATCAAAATCCACATCATCGGATTTATAATTAGGCATGAATTTTAATCCCAGTAGAATTCCCAAAACACCAATTGGTATATTGATCAGGAATATCCAGTGCCAGGAAAGGTAATCTACCATATAGCCTCCGACTAATGGCCCCAGTACAGGTCCGATAAGGGCAGGAATAATGGCAAAGTTCATCGCCTTGAGAAGTTCATTTTTATCAAATGTTTTAATGAGCGCCAGTTTTCCAACGGGAGTCATCAGGCTTCCTCCGACGCCCTGGATAACCCTTGAAATAACCAGATGCGTGAGATTTTGAGACAAGGAACAAAACAGGGAACCTAAACTGAACAGTACCAATGAAAAGATGAATATTTTTTTGGTCCCGAACCGGTCTGCCAGAAATCCGCTGGCCGGCATAAAAACAGCTAATGTCAGTACATAACTGATAATGGCATTCTGCATATTAAGAGGAGACTCGTGCAGGTCTTTTGCAATGGAAGGCAGGGAAGTATTCAGTATAGTTGAATCCAGCATCTGCATAAAGATAGCGGTAGCCAGAATCAGGGGTAATATTTTTTTTATGGATGTCTGCTGTGTGGTTGCTTCTGTCATTTGATATAGGCTGGGCAGTATAAAAACTTCCAGACTTATTTTTTTATTTGAAGAATCCTGCTTGCTTTAAGCAGGCTGATCTTTAGATAAAGAAATCCATATAAAATTAAAAAAGTCCTGCGAAATTTCACAGGACTTTTTGATTTATTTTCTAGGTTTTTCTACGCCTTTCCATTCATCACCCGCTTTTCTGTACTGGCTTAAAATGAAAGTTTTGAAATCCTTTGTTTTGTATTCGATATTATCGGTATTCTGCTCAAACGGCATAATGTAATAGTATTCAATATCCGTTTTATCAGATTTGTTTCCTTTTTTTACAGAAGGAACATATTTTGAAAATTTATAGCTTGGAAGATATTGTTTCAATCTTGTGTAGAAAGCTTTGTCTTCTTTTTCGTTAGGGATGATATCCACAATGTTCAGATCCTCTTTTTTCTTGTCAATCCAAAGGTAATAAGTCTTCTCTTCCCCTATATTCCTATTGAATGAATTGAAAGCAAATAATTCTTTCGGTACAAGCTCCTTTATTTTTTCCGGATCAACTTTAGTGTAGTACTGGCCTTTTGAAGGATCTACATACGTCTCAAGGTTATACATTAAAACAGAATTGTTTTCAAATTTTTTATTTTTAAAATATTGATTTAAAGATAATTCTGCAGTTGCTCTCAATTCTTTACCTCTGTCATCCAGCTTTTTTGTAGGATTCTGTGGATTTACATATTTTACAAACTGATATAAAACGACAGGTTTTATATCTTTTAAGTGAGGATAAGTTTTCAGCTGCTCTGCCTTTACAAGCCAATAGTATTGTTGATAATAGTCATCTTTATCTTGATCTTTCACACTTTTATAAGCCAAAGCAAGCTTCTTTGAATTCAGATATTTGCCGTATTTTCCCTGTCCAAAAGCAAAACTTATGAATAATAAGGCAAATAAAACAGTAAGGTTTCTTCTCATTTTTTTATAATTGATATTTTCGTTTTCCAAATATAATTATTTATTAGATATTATTTTTGATTGTGAGTTAAATTATGCTATATTGTTACTGTTAATTCAAGAAAAAATCCTGTATTGCTACAGGATTGATAAATTATAACTGAGGGAGTTAAAGGTTTCAATGAGAAAAATGTAAATGTCAACAGCGAATTATTATGGTAAATAATTGAAAAACAAACGCAATGGGCGCAAAGGTTTATCTTTAATCTTATATATTTCGTTCGCAAAGTCACTTCATTCAGCGAGGGCATTAGTTTAGTGTATTGCTAAGTGAAATGCCATTGCGATCGTTCTCAAAAATTAATAAATAGCTTAGCGGACATAGCGTTAAAATATCCCGAATCCCAGAAACCCGAATCACGCAACAAAATCACCAGCGCAGCGGATTGACTATTGACCATTCATCAGCATGCCTCTCTAATACGAAGTTTCATGCACTTTCACAGCTCTTCCGCTCGGATCATTCATTTTTTTGAACGCTTCGTCCCATTCTAAGGCAATAGGGGTGGAGCAGGCAACAGATGGAACAGATGGAACGGTAGCTGCTGCGGTTTCGCTTGGAAAATGTTCTTCAAAAATAGTTCTGTAACGGTATTCCTCTTTGTTCTGAGGAGTGTTTAGCGGAAACCTGAATCTTGCATTAGCCATCATTTCATCTGTCACTTCTTTTTCAGCAATTTCTTTTAAGGTATCGATCCATGAATATCCTACACCGTCGGAAAACTGTTCTTTCTGTCTCCAGACAATAGAATCAGGAAGCATATCTTCAAAAGCTTTTCTTAATACCCATTTTTCAATCTTCCCTTCGGCGGCACTGATCATTTTATCTTGCGGGTTAAGGGTCATGGCAATATCCATGAACTCTTTGTCAAGAAAAGGGACTCTGCCTTCAATTCCCCAGCTCATTAATGCTTTGTTAGCTCTTAGACAGTCGTAAAGGTGAAGTTTACCCAGTTTTCTTACTGTTTCATCGTGAAATTCCCTTGCGTTAGGAGCTTTATGAAAGTATAAATAGCCGCCGAACAGTTCATCTGAACCTTCTCCTGAAAGAACCATTTTAATCCCCATAGATTTGATGACTCTTGCCAAAAGATACATCGGGGTGGATGCTCTGATCGTTGTCACATCATAAGTTTCAAGGTGATAAATGACGTCACGTACTGCATCCAATCCTTCCTGAACGGTAAAGTTAACTTCATGGTGAACCGATCCGATGTGTTCTGCAGCCTTTTGAGCTGCTGCCAGGTCCGGAGAACCAACAAGTCCTACTGCAAAGCTGTGAAGTCTTGGGTACCACGCTTCCTGGGTATCACCACTTTCAACTCTCTGACGGGCAAATTTTGCAGTAATTGCTGAAATAACCGATGAATCCAAACCTCCGGAAAGAAGTACTCCATAAGGAACGTCACTCATCAGTTGTCTGTGAACGGCATCTTCAAGACCTTTTCTCAATTTTGCGATATCTGTCTTGTTTTCTTTTACATGATCAAAGCTGTCCCAGTCTCTTGTATACCATTGCTGGAGTTCAGCTCCGTCCGGACTGTACATAAGATGTCCCGGTAAGAAGGTTTCTATTTTTTTACAGATGCCTTCAAGAGCTTTTAATTCAGAGGCAACATAGTAGTTTCCGTTTTTATCCCAACCCTGATAAAGTGGGCAGATTCCCATATGATCACGGGCGATAAGGTAGATGTCGTTTTCAGTATCGTATAATGCGAATGCGAAAATCCCGTTCAGTTTTTCAACAAAATCTTTTCCGTATTTTCTGTAAAGCGCAAGGATCACCTCACAGTCAGACTGAGTCTGAAACTCGTAATCAGGAAATTCTTCTTTTAATTCTCTATGGTTGTAGATTTCACCGTTTACAGCTAATACTACTTTTCCGTCTTTTGTAAATAAAGGTTGTTTTCCAGAGGTAGGATCTACAATAGCAAGTCTTTCATGGGAGAAAATTACTTTCTCATCCTGAAAAACTCCACTCCAATCCGGTCCTCTGTGACGGATTTTTTTTGACATTTCCAACACCTGAGGTCTTAACAGATCCGTTTTCTGTTTGGCGTCAAATAAACATACAATTCCACACATAATTTTTATTATTTATGGAACAAAAGTATTAGTGATGTTTATAATTAACAATGAAAAATATTTAAAAACGAAAATTTTTAATCAATTAATTTTTTAAAGTTAAAATTTTTAACTATTTATTGAAATTAAGATGTTTTTGATTAATTTTTTTCGTTGAGCCCGAAATGATGTTAATCCATACGAAATAAAAATGACATATTTATTAATCTATGGTAATTAATTATATGAATTTTACCCTTTACTTTGTGGCTCGAAATAATTTTTTTTCATCATTTGTGTTTTTACCTTCTTGCAATTCTCATGCAAGAAGGTTTTGTTTTTTATTGTACTCCCAGTAACGTCCCCGAAACATTCCATGAACTGAAGCTTGTTCCTTCTGTAGGTCCTTGAGGAATTTTTATCTGAACAGTATGTTTTCCTGCTTTCAGATCTCCGAGAGGAATGAAATTAGGATTAGTAACCGTTCCCGGACACCAGTTTGATCTGCTGAGGTCTGACGAGGAAAGTCCGTCCTGGAAATTCCCTGAAGCCGGATTGTATAAACGGTATGAGCCACAGTCTGTTCTCCACGGTACAAATGAAAATATAGGATTTCCGTCAACCAAAATAGAATTAGCTTTTGGAATGAATTCGTCTCCGTTTTCCCAGCCGCCATGTCCTGTTGTGGTATATCTTAGCTGTGCATTTTTCACATCTTTGTTTAAAGTGAAATTGATAAGGAGTCCTTTTTCCTGATTAAACATAGTAGAATAGTCCTGTCCTGCCATTTCCATAATATTTAAAGTATTAAACAAGGGAATGGCTATATTGTTTCTGTTAACGGTCTGATCGCTTTTGTGAATGGTAATATCAAGACTTACCGTATGTCCGCCTTTATCATAGTTCCCAATAAATGCACCTACCCAAAGTTCTTTCCCTGATAAAGCGGGTTTCAATTCTGTGATATCCTGTCGGTAAGGGCTTATGGTCTGCCAGTTTTTTCCCTTAAGCTGAATATGATTGAATTTCTGAATTCCAAAAGCGGTAAAGAATCGCATCATTTCCACAGCAGGATTATAGTTGTCGGTAGCTGTTACTCCGTAATATTGTTTTCCGTTTCCGTTTTCATAGAGGGGAAGTGTTTTTACTCCTTTTTCCAATCCGTCAAAAAAAGATTTCTCTTTATCCTGCGGAATAAAAAATACAGTTCCCGTTCTGTCATAGGCATCACCGTTAGACTGTTGTTTCAATTCCACAAAAATATTTTCCCCTTCTGTAATCGCAGGGAATTTTACTTTTTTAAGAATGATGGTTCCGTTGGCGTATCTTTTAATCTGGTCGTCAGATTTTGAAGCGTCTGAGAAATTGATGGTTTCATTTTCAAAAACATTCAGCGTAGTAAATCTGCTTTTCCAAAGTAAATCTTTGTATCCCAGCTGATCGGTAGTCTGGATGTTTCCTTTTAGAATGTTTTCAATTCCGGTATTTTTGATTTTTTTAATTGAGCTTGCCGTGATTAAGGAGTTTTTATTTCTCTCCACTTCCAGAACCAGTCCCAGATTCTGTCCTAAAACAGATGGACCGCCTTTCAGTTTCAGATCATTCGTGTACCAGACTTCAATGGTATTTGAATTGACCTTGGTAACCGCTTTTTTACAGTTGTATCCTAAGATTTTTTTTGTTTCATGGGTAAGCTCAAAATCCTGTTTTCCAACGGACTCGGCATCTGATGCTGAAATAATAGATCCCGGTTTTAAAAAAGCATAAGAAATAATAGTATTGGATGGTTTTTCAACTTTAGTGATCTCATAAGGATAGCTGTTTTTTTGTTCTTTGATCGTACTGTTGAGAATGAAATTTTCTTTCTCATTGACCCAAACGATTGTTGAGGGCTGATCAGTTATTGCTTTTCCGTTATAAGAGCTGGTATACTGAATCTCGTATGTCTGTGCAGAAAACAGACAGTATAGGAAAACAGCCAGAAAATTGAAAACAATTCTTGTATGCATAAATAAAATGAGTTTGCTGCAAAGGTATTCTAAACTTTCTACAGCGTCAAAACGGTTTAATCTATTAATAGTAGAAAATTTAGCCGAAATGTTACAAAAAATGTTACATTTTCAGAAGATTATAAACAAAAAAACTACTCCAAAATAGAGTAGTTTTATGTATTATTTGTTGGATTTAGATTAAGATACTCTCTCAATCAAAGCCATATAAAATCCGTCATATCCTTCGCTAGGCATTACTTTTTCGTCTTTAACCAACTTGAATCCAGGATTATTTTTGATGAACTCATCTACCTGCAGATTGTTTTCAGATGGAAGAATAGAGCATGTAGCATATACCATTTTTCCTCCTTTCTTAAGCATTTTAGAATAGTCCTGAAGAATCTGCTGCTGTTCTTTTTTAATTCTGTCGATAAAGTCCTGATCAATTTTCCACTTACTGTCCGGGTTTCTTTTTAAAACTCCAAGACCTGAACATGGCGCATCAATCAATAGTCTGTCTGCTTTTTCATGAAGACGTTTGATCACCTTGTTGTCAGAGATCATACGGGTTTCAATATTGTGAGCTCCGGCTCTTTTTGCACGGCGCTTTAATTCTGCAAGTTTCCACTCGAAGATATCTAATGCTACGATCTGGCCTTTGTTTTTCATTAATGCTGCTAAATGCAGTGTTTTTCCACCTGCACCTGCACACGCATCTACAACTCTCTGGCCTTCCTGTACATCAAGGAAATATCCGATCTTCTGAGAAGAGGCATCCTGAACTTCAAATAATCCTTCTTTAAACGCTGTGGTAAGGAAAACATTTTTCTTTTCTTCCAGCTGAACAGCATCCGGATAATTTTTAATAGGAAAAGAAACAACACCTTCATCCGAAAGATCAGAGATAAGTTCTTTAGTGGTTGTTTTTAAGGAGTTCGCTCTTAAAACTGTAGGAGCCTGCTCGTTTAAAGCCAGCATTTCTCTTTCCCAGTTGGTACCCAGTTCTTTTTCAAGAGTTTCAGCCAGCCATTCGGGGATAGAATGTTCTATTGCTTTTGTAGGAACAGTATTCTTTTTAAGTTTGGTAAGAATGTCGGCAATTTTAATTCCGTCAAATTCTTCAAATTTTTTATAATTGGTTTTACTCCAAAGTAAATACGCAATAATCAGTTTGTAAATATTGTTGGGCTTCACACCTTCACCCATATAGTATTCAAGGCGTTTTTTCCAACGGATAATATTGTAGAAAATTTCAGAAACAACGGCTCTGTCCTGGCTTCCCCATTTTTTGTTTGCCTTCAAAAGTCTCTCAATAACTTTATCGGCGTATTTGTTTTTCTCAAAAAATGTCTCCTGTAAGGCATCGTGAATTCCGATTGCCAAGTTTCTGTGAATAAGTTCCATAAATTTGCTTCGCTGTTTGAATCTGCAAAAATACGACTTTTAATTGAGAGTTTGGAATTTGGGGTGAGAGAGTTGATGAAGGGTTGTGAATTGTGAATGGTCAATCCGCTTTGCTGGTGAATTTTTATACTGCAAATTAATTTTTCATGCTGAATTTGTAAAGATTTTCCGATTATTTATATTTTTTATTTGTTGACGATAGCCTTTTACTCTAAGACGAATAAACCTGTGTTTTTTGCTTAATGAAAAATATTTGCTGACAAAATATACACTGTTCATTGCTATACTGTATTTTCTTTGCAGTAAGTTTATTTAATTTGTTTTAATTCACCTATGTGTGTAAAATTAACAGGCGCTTATGATCTACTATACTGAGCTTTATCTATTGACTTCAACCTCTAAAAAGTTCTACCTTTGCAAAAAATAAAAATATGAGTGACACAGTACTTTGTCCAAAATGCAGCTCCGAGTTTACATACCCGAGCGATAATATGATGGTGTGTTCCCAGTGTTTCTACGAATGGAATCCTGAGGAAGCTGCTTCTGAAGCAGCTAATGAAGGAAAAATATTGGATTCCAACGGAAATGAGCTTCAGGATGGAGATTCTGTAGTCGTGGTAAAAGATCTTCCTGTAAAAGGAGCACCAAAACCGGTAAAGGCCGGAACTAAGGTGAAAAATATCCGTTTAAGACCGGGGAGTGATCATAATATTGACTGTAAAATTGATGGGTTCGGAGCGATGGCTCTTAAATCAGAATTTGTGAAGAAAGCATAAGAAAGCTTCATTTTTTTGCCTCACAATAAAAAAGGAAAAAATTGGACAGTGTAATCTTTCATAAGACTTAATTGCAAGATTTTGCTAATGTCCGTCTGGAAGGCAGAAAGAGAATTAACCAAAAATTTCCTTATGCTTTAGAGATACAAATGTAAGAAAAAGTTTTTATAACAGTTTCTTACGTTTGTATTTTTTTATGGATAAGTATAAGTAAATCTATAAGTTATATGCATAGTAAAGGGTTGCCTTAAATAAACGAAACAGATGTCGTTCCGGATATTTTCTCATCGGTATAAACAACAAGTTCTTTTCCTCTTACCTTTAGCTTATTCCAATAGTAATTTCCTGCAAATCGGCTTTCCAGAATTTCGGCTTCGAGACCGGTTTCTGTAATTTTGATTTCTTTGGGATAGTAAGAAAATTTTGGAAGCTGAAAATCTTCTGCTTCAGTTTCGCTGAAAATATTCACTTCTCCGAATAATTTCGCAACATACGAGTTGTAGGGATTTCTGTAGGTTTCTTCCGGATTCTCATTTTGAATCAGCCTTCCGTCCTGCAGAATAACAATCTGGTCCAGCCATGGCATGATATCCTGAAGTTCGTGAGTGGAGATAATTAAAGAAACCCCATGTTGCTTTACATATCTGAAAAGTCTTTCTCTAAGCTCAATTTTTCTCGGAAAATCCAGATTACTGAATGGTTCGTCTAAAATGAGAAGCTTGGGAAGTACAGACAAGGCTCTGGCAATAGCTACCCGCTGCTGCTGCCCGCCGCTTAAATATTTGGGAAGTACATGGGCAAATTCCTGAAGACCTACCACTTCCAGAAGTTCTGTTACGGTTTCTTTTTTTTGTTTTAAATTGATATTTGAAATAAATTTCCCTACGTTTTCGGCAACCGTAGCATACGGCATAAGATCAAAATTCTGTGCTACAAATTTCATTTCCGGCTCTCCGGGAACAAGATTTCCTTTTGGTCCTAAAAGCTTTGTTCCGTTAAAAATAATTTCTCCGCTTTCCCAATCCAAAAGGCCATAGATCAGGTTAAGAAGAGTGGATTTTCCGCATCCGCTTTCCCCGGCAAGAGCTATGATTCTGTTTTCTTCAAACCTTAGATTAAGGTTCTGAAACAGGGGATTTTCTTTGTTGTGAGAGAAAAATAAATTGTTTATTTCTAATAGCATATTACAAATGTAAGGTTTTTATGAAAACATAATTTTTTTTATTATATTAGCGGAACTAATAAAAATAAATCAAAAATGAGAAAAAAACTGTTTTCGTTAGCGATTCCTGCATTATTTATTGCTGCTGTAATGGTTTCTTGTAAAAAAGACAAACCACTTGCGAGCGAAAGTAATGAAGTGACGACTACTAAAGAAGGTAGCCAGTTCACTTTGGATACGCTAAACAGTAAGGTTGAATGGAAGGGATATAAAGTATTTAAATCTGAAAATACAAGCCATTTTGGAACAATCAGGTTTGAAAGTGGAGATGTAACGGTGAAAGACGGAAAACTGGAAAGCGGAAAATTCGTTGCTGATATGAATTCTTTAACTTCTGTGGATTTGAAAGACAGTCCTGAAGATTTAGGAAAATTAAATGGCCACCTGAAGAGCGGTGATTTCTTTGAAGTTGAAAAATTTCCAACAGCTTCTTATGAGATTACAAAGGTTACTCCGGCTACAGAAGGTGATTACAATACTCTTTTGGATGGTAATTTAACCATTAAAGGAATTACAAAACCTGTTCAGTTTAAAGCTAATGTTTCTGTGAAAAATGGAGAGGTGAGTGTGGCTACTGAACCCAAAGATATCAAAAGAGAAGAGTTTGGAGTGAAGTTCCAGGCTCCTGCTGAAAACGGTGTGATTAAAGACGAGGTGACTCTTCAGATCAACGTTAAAGCTTTAGAAAAGAAATAATTTTTTTATTTAAGTGAAATAAGTGATTGAAGTCTGCCTCCGAAAAAGAGGCAGATTTTTTTATGACGGACTTATTATTCAACTTAAAATCGTATTTTTGCAAAACATTTTGAAAGGGTAAAATAATGATAGAAAAGATAGAAGAACTACTGATCGAAGTAAACGGCTTCAATGCTACCTCTAAGGAAGATATCGAAAACTTCCGAATCAAGTACAACGGTAAAAAAGGGGTTCTTAACGATTTTTTTGAAAAATTTAAAGAAGTTCCTAACGACCAAAAGAAAGAATTCGGCCAAAAGATCAACACTTTGAAGCAGGCAGTTGCTGTAAAACTGGAGGACTTGAAAAATGCTTCAGAGTCTTCTGTTGTGATAGAAAAAGAAGATCTTACAAGACCTGCTTTTCCATTGGAATTGGGATCAAGACATCCGATCAATCTCGTAAAAAACAGAATTATTGAAATCTTTAAATCTATTGGTTTTGCGGTAGCAGACGGACCAGAGATTGAAGACGACTGGCATAACTTTACGGCACTTAACCTTCCGGAATATCACCCGGCTAGAGATATGCAGGATACATTCTTTATTGAGCAGAATCCGGATATTCTTTTAAGAACGCATACTTCTTCCGTACAAACCCGTTATATGGAAGAAAATCAGCCGCCAATCAGAATTTTATCTCCAGGAAGAGTTTTCAGAAATGAAGCAATTTCCTCACGTTCTCACTGTATCTTCCACCAGATTGAAGGATTATATATTGACGAGAATGTAAGCTTTGCAGATTTGAAGCAGACGATCCAGTTTTTTACAACTGAACTTTTCGGAAAATCTAAAATCAGAATGAGACCTTCTTTCTTCCCGTTCACAGAGCCAAGTGCTGAAATTGATGTGTATTGGGGATTAAACTCTGAAACAGATTACAGAATTACGAAAGGAACAGGATGGCTGGAAATCATGGGTTGCGGAATGGTAGACCCTGCCGTACTGAAAAATGTAAATATTGATTCTGAGAAATATTCAGGATATGCATTTGGAATGGGTATTGAAAGAATCACCATGCTGCTTTACCAGATGAGCGACATCAGAATGTTCTTCGAAAATGATATCAGAACACTGGAACAGTTCAAGACACTATAAAAAATCAAACCTCCGGAGCTCCGGAGGTTTTTGTTTTTAATTACTGACCTAAGAAACAAAACGTAATTAAAAACTGATCTTATTGAAAAATTTACACGTGTCTGTTTCTTATGCCCATACTTTGGATCAACCGCTGTTGAATTGAAGTATTGACATGCTGCAGCTCTTTGTCTGCCTCTATAATTAAGACAATCCATGGTAACATTCTATTACATTGAATATAAAAAAGCCTGTAAAACTTACAGGCTGTATCTTTAAAAACGTATAGTTGTTATTTGCTGAATTTCAAAGGATATTTTACATTCTTATAATCATCAATGCTGGCTTTCAGTGATCCTACTGCAAGTTCCGCCTTCAACAGCATAGGAACGTGGTTGGCATCATTGGAAACCCACATAGTTACACCTTCTTTTTCTTTGAATACTCTTCCGCTTTTTACAGATGGAATAATCTTTAAACAGTTGATGGTCCCGAATTTTGTTTTTAAATTTTCTGTACCAGTTACTTTCAGCTGGAAAGGAAACATTTCATCGTCAATCCATACATTCATATTGATGACCGTTCCCACTTTCAATTCATCCGGGCTTTTGCTTCTTAAATAATAAAAACAGGAAAGCATATCCTGAACTCCTTTTACTGATTTTAAAACCTTAGAACCATTGGCCGGAGTTTTTTTATCTGTTAAAATTAACGTGTTATTATCATGATTAAAAACCGTTTCAAAATGCTGGCGGTAGCTTCCTTCACGCACATTTCTGACGTAGAAACTTGGTAGTCCGGTCTGCGTATTGATGAAGCTTTCATATAAATCTTCCACTTTGAAGAATGCTTTTACGGCGCCCGTAGTCTGCCCTGTACCCTTTACATAGAGATGAGGTATGCCCCTGTAGTTGGTCTGTTTTGTAGTAAGGTTCGCTGTTCCTGCATTCAGGAAGCCATAGTGAATCCTGAGAGTAATAGATTCGCCATCTGCGATATTATCAATCTGGGCTGAGCCTAAAAAGAATATAAGTACTGCAAAAAGAGTTAAAATTTTCTTCATAACAAGACATTTACAAAAACACTGCCAAATTTAAAAACTTAATTAATAGATATTTGACAAATCTCAGGTTTTTATTTAGAATCAATTAAATAGGCGTAGCGTTAAAATTAGTAAATTTGCAGCTACATGTATAATTAAATTATCTTAAAGATTATGATAACCACTGATATATTAATCATAGGTGCGGGACCTACAGGACTTTTTGCAGTTTTTGAAGCTGGTTTATTAAAAATGAAGTGCCATATTATTGATGCGCTTCCACAACCGGGAGGGCAGTTAGCGGAACTTTATCCTAAAAAACCTATTTTCGATATCCCGGGTTATCCTTCAGTGAATGCTGGAGAATTGGTGGATAATTTGATGGAGCAGATCAAACAGTTTCAACCTGGATTTACTTTGGGAGAAACCGCTGTTTCTTATACAAAAGTAGATGATGAGTGGTTTGAAGTGATCACCAACAAAGGAACTGTTCACAGATGTAAAGCGATTGCAATTGCAGGCGGACTGGGAACATTTGAACCTAGAAAACCTACTTTCGACAATCTTGCTGATTATGAAGAAAAAGGTCTTGAGTACTTTGTGAAAGAACCTGAGCACTTCAGAAATAAAAAAGTGGTGATTGCCGGAGGTGGTGACTCTGCTCTTGACTGGAGTGTTTTCTTGTCAAATGTGGCCAGTGAGGTGACTTTGATTCACAGAAGAAACGAGTTCAGAGGGGCTCTGGATTCTGTAGAAAAAGTTCAGGATCTGAAAAACCAGGGAAAAATTAAATTAATTACACCTGCAGAAGTTACCGGTATTAAAGGTGACGGAAAAGTAGAAGCAATCACTGTGGAAGTGGAAGGGCAGGAAGCTTATGATATTGAAACAGATTATTTCATCCCATTATTCGGATTAACTCCAAAACTGGGTGAGATCGGAAACTGGGGACTGAACATCGAGAAAAATGCAATTGTTGTAAATAATGCTCTTGATTATCAAACAAACATTGATGGTATCTACGCCATTGGAGATATTAATACATATCCCGGAAAACTGAAGCTGATCCTTTGTGGTTTCCATGAAGCTACGTTGATGTGCCAGAGTGTTTATAACAGACTAAATCCAGGTAAAAAATTCGTATTAAAATATACAACCGTAAGTGGAGTAGACGGATTTGACGGAAGCCGTAAAGAAGCAGAGAAGGCAGTTGTGAAAAAAATTGACTAATTTTGCAGAATTATGTCAGACGTTAATATTAAAATCACCGACAGAGAAGGGGTAACCCACGAGGTCGTAGCGCCTACGGATATGTCCATGAACTTAATGGAAATTATCCGTTCCTATGAATTGGCAGAAGAAGGTACTATTGGGGTATGCGGAGGAATGGCGATGTGTGCTTCATGCCAGGTATATGTAATTAATGATCCCGGTTTGGAACCAATGGGAGATGAAGAAGATGCCATGCTTGCTGAAGCTTTCCACGTGAAAGACAACAGCAGATTGGGATGCCAGTTGCATATTGCCGATGCCATGGAAGGGCTCGAAGTGGAGATTGCTCCTTATCCTTAGAAAATATTTTTTAATCTTAATAAGAAACCCGTCCGGATTTTCCGGACGGGTTTTTTCTTTTATAAAAGCTTTACAGTTTAAATCTCTTCCTTAGAAATCCATTTTCCAACTGTAGGAGCACGATAATTTCTCATCTTTTCCAGCAGTTCATCAATGGTATCGCTGATCAACAGCATATCTCTGTTTATTTGTTTTAAAAATCCTTTGTCCACCATGGCCTGAACCAGTTTGATCAGATCATCATAAAATCCGTCAATATTTAAGATTCCGATGGGTTTTTTGTGAAGTCCGAGCTGTGCCCAAGTGATCATTTCGAAGAGTTCTTCCAGTGTTCCATAACCGCCTGGCAGAACAATCACTCCGTCACAGAGTTCATTCATTTTAGTTTTTCTTTCATGCATGGTTTCCACGATGATAAGCTCTGTCAGATTTTTGTGAGCAATTTCTTTGGATTGTAAAAACTGAGGCAGAACTCCTGTTACTTTACCTCCCTCGGCCAATGCTCCGTCTGCTATGGTTCCCATCAGGCCAACATCTGCACCTCCATAAATAAGCTGTATATCCTGTTTTGCTAATGTTTGTCCCAATAAAAATGCCTGTTCTCTGTAAATGTTGTGCGAGCCAAAGCTTGAGCCGCAGAATACGGTGATACTTTTCATTGTATAAGATTTTTTTATGGTTTGGATGCTTCGACAGGCTCAGCATGACACAGCTAAAAATTTATCTCTAAAAAAACCGTTAGTATTAGAGATGTCATGCTGAGCTTGTTGAAGCATCTTTATTTCAATTAAAACTAAAAATATCCAAAATCATCAGACTTTGGATATTCAATATAGCTATTTTAATGTTCTATTTCTGAGGAATATTCGCTAAAATATCTTTCAGGAAGCTCCAGAATTTTTGTGCTGAAGGAATATTGGCTCTTTCGTCAGGTGAATGCGCTCCTCTGATGGTTGGTCCAAAGCTTACCATTTCCATTTCAGGATAGTTGGCACCAATGATCCCACATTCAAGACCTGCGTGACACGCTACTACATGAGGTTTCTCACTGAACTTTTCAGTATAAAGCTTCTCCATCAGCTGCACAATCTCTGAACCTGGTTTTGGTTTCCATCCCGGATATGAACCGCTGAATTCAACCTTCATTCCAGCCAGTTCTGCTACAGATTTTAATTGTTCTGCCACTGAATATTTTGAAGAATCTACAGAAGATCTCGTAAGGTTTAGGATTTTAAGCTCTCCGCCTTTCAGTTCAACTCTTGCTACGTTGTTAGAAGCTTCTACAAGGTTAGCTACATCCGGGCTCATTCTGTACACTCCGTTGTGAAGAGCTTTTAAAGTAAGGATCACTTTTTTGGAATCTTGTTCTGAAATCGCTTTATCAGAAGATGTAGAGTTTTCAATATTAATTTGAATTCCAGGTTCTACCGTTGCAAATTCTTCTAAGATATCTTTTTTTAGAGCAGTTGCATTTTCGATAAATTCCTGAGCGTTTCTCACGGAAATAAGAGCAGCACCTTCTCTTGGGATTGCATTTCTCAAACCTCCGCTGTCAATAGAAACCAGTTCAATATTCTGGTTTTCCAGTCCGATGTAAAGAAGTCTTCCCAAAATAATATTGGCATTTCCGAAACCTTTATGAATATCCATTCCGGAGTGTCCTCCCTGAAGACCTTTTACTTCAATTCTTACAATTTGTCCTTTTGAAGTTTCTGCAGCATACGTTTGAGTGATTGTTACATCTACACCTCCTGCACAGCCGATATCAATTTCGTCATCTTCTTCAGTATCAAGATTCAATAGAATTTGTCCTGTCAGCTGTCCCGGTTTTAATCCTAGAGCACCTGTCATTCCTGTCTCTTCATCAATGGTAAAAAGAGCTTCCAATGCAGGATGTGGAATATCTGAACTTTCAAGGACAGACATGATGGTTGCTACTCCTAAACCATTGTCAGCTCCTAGGGTAGTTCCTTTTGCCTTTACCCAGTCACCATCAACTTCCATTTTGATTCCTTCCGTATCAAAATCAAAATTAACGTCATTGTTTTTCTGGCAAACCATATCAAGGTGCGACTGAAGCACGATAGATTTACGGTTTTCCATTCCTGCAGTGGCAGGTTTTTTAATAATAACGTTTCCTACTTCATCTACCGTAGTTTCCAGTCCTAAATTTTCACCAAATCCTTTGATAAAAGCTATTACTTTTTCTTCCTTTTTTGAAGGTCTTGGAACAGCATTTAATTTGGAGAAATTTTTCCATATAATCTGCGGTTCTATATTAGATAATTCCATTGAATTTTATTTTTCTCAAATTTACGAAATAAAAAATGCTTCCGTGGAATACACAGAAGCATTTTTGTATGATTTCGTTTTATTAACATCCACATTCTCCATAAATCGGAGTAGTGAAGGTAGTGCCATCCGGTTTCTCAATAGTCAGAGTCCCTTCAAACAGCAAAGCTTCTTCGCCCTTTATTTTTTTACCTTTTACAGAAATCTTGTAATCATCATTTTCTATTTCCTTGGTAAGCAGTTCATCTACCTCCATATCACTTGATGAGATAAGATTCATGGCCAGTCTTTTCCCGTCAAGCATCATATAAGCTGTTTTTCCGGCATCATCGGCATAGATGTATCTTTCTTTTTCAAAATCAGTTTTGTTTACTGCAAAATAGCAGGAACATTCTTTGATTTCTTTAGGAAACGGAATAGTTCCCACCAGAATATTTCCGGAAGACGAACCCGTGGAAGCAGAATCTTTAGCAATATGTAAAGAATCGGCAGGAGCGGAACTGGAAACAGTTTCTTTTTCTTTTTTACAGGCTGTCAGCAGAAATGCGGAAAATAAAATGATTAAATATTTCATGTGTTTGTGGTTTTATTATTGGTTTATCCTCTTGCTCTTTCAAGAAGTGTCATCATTAATAAGGAAAGAATTACCAAGCTTTCTTCCTCATCATCAATATCGATCAGCCTGTCCAGCTGGAATCTTCTTCCAAAGAATGAAGGCATTTTTTTCAGTTTAAAATAAGCCTTTCCATCAATACCTGTTACCGTGTAAGATGGATTAAGGAAATACCCTGTGAACATTCCGATGATAGGAATTTCCCCTACAAAGCTGTCCCAGAATCTTACCCATGCGCTGTCTTCCTGAATTTTAAACTTAGGCTGATCGTGGGCATCCAGAATATCATAGCTTGCTTTCCATAGGGAGCGCATTCCTTTTCTGGCCAGTCTGCCGAAGTTTTTATTGTCAATAAGATCATTCAGGGAATATGAAGCATTGAAATCAATCCATTGATTGGCTTTGATTCTGAATAATTCTTTAGACTTGCTCTCATCATTGAAAACGATAACATCTTCTTTCAACTTGAACATTTTCTGACGAACATACGCTACATAATTTCCGTTTTTGTCAGTAATGTTGAAGTCACTTGCTAAAGTAGTGATTTTGAATTTGAAATCCAGAGGATAATTTAAATTGTTAAGTACCATATCAGTTTATTTTTTCATATTTAATTTAAGCCGCAAATATAAAGGTTTTTTTAGAGTTCTCAGGTATGGGAGAAATGTAAAATATCATAATGAGACATTAATCTCACGGTCAATGGTTAATTTTTGCTGCGCAAAGTCAATCGTCAATAATCACTTTATATAAATTCACAAGTGAAGCGTATTGACGATTCATTATTCACTGTTAATTATCAACTTTAATCCTTATTTTTGCACCTATGGATTACCCTAGTAAAGTGTTGGCAAAAGCGGTAGATGAGATTTCGGGACTACCCGGAATTGGTAGAAAAACAGCTTTGAGATTAGCATTACATTTATTGAAACAGCCTAATTCCAGAGCCGTAAGTCTTGGAAACTCCCTGATTAATCTTGTCAACGAAATTAAATACTGTAAAGAATGTCATAACTTTTCAGATTTTGACATCTGCGAAATATGCAGCAATGAAAAGAGAAATGACGAACTGATCTGTATCGTTGAAGATGTGCGGGATGTAATTGCTATTGAAAATACAGGAAAATATGCAGGGAAATATCTGATTCTTGGGGGGAAGATCTCTCCAATGGAAGGGGTAGGCCCCGGCCAGTTGAATATTCCAAGCATTGAAAAGAAACTGAACGATGGGAAGGTAAAGGAATTCATTTTTGCACTGAGTGCCACAATGGAAGGAGATACAACAGCTTATTATATTTACAAGAAATTTAAAACCTTCAATGTGAATTTTTCAAGCATTGCAAGAGGGATTTCTGTGGGTGATGAGTTGGAATATGCAGATGAAATTTCTCTAGGAAGATCTATTATCAACAGGCTGCCCTACAACGAAAAAGATTGATATGAAGCTGTCTGTTATTATCGTTAATTATAATGTTACCCAATTACTCAGAAGCTGTCTCCTGTCCCTTCAGAAATTTATGCAAGAGGTGGAATATGAAGTAATTGTCATTGATAATGCTTCTGCAGATACTTCCTGGCGGAATCTTATTCCTGAATTTTCCAACGTACATTTTATATCTTCTGAAACAAACGGTGGTTTTTCAAAAGCAAATAACCAGGCGGTTCAGACTGCGAAAGGAGAATATATTTTGCTTTTGAACCCGGATACAGAATTGGAAGGGTTTTATATGAAAGAACTGTTAGACTTTGCGGACTCGCAGCCTTCTTTCGGATGTCTCGGTGTCAGGATGCATGATGCAAAAGGAAATTTTCTGCCCGAAAGCAAGCGCTCCGTTCCGGATATGTTTAATTCTTTTGAAAAGCTGTTTACCAACTTTAAAAAGAACAGCTCAAAATCTTATTACAGAAATGATATAGAAGAAAATGCTGTCGCAGAAGTAGAAGTTCTCACAGGAGCATTTTTACTAGCCAAAAAAGATGTTTATGAAAAAATAGGAGGGTTAGATGAAGCGTACTTTATGTATGGAGAAGATATTGATCTCTGCTATACGTTTTTAAGGAACGGATATAAGAATTTCTATTACGGGAAAGTTTCAATTCTTCATCACAAAGGAGAAAGCACGATTAAAGATGAAGTGTATCTTAAGAGATTCTACGGAGCTATGCAGATTTTTATTGATAAGTATTATAAAGCATCAAAACCTGTACAATATTCGTTTTTAAAGGCAGGACTGAAGCTTCGTCATCAGATTGAAAAGATTAAGCTAAAATAAAAAAGCAACTCAAAACGAGTTGCTTTTGTTTTTATGTAAGATAATATTCTTCTTATTTTGCCGGTGCTACAGGAGTCTGTGCCGGAGTTGCCGTTTTAGAAGCAGGAGCTGACTGTTTTGCAGGAGCTTCTTTCTTCGCAGGCTGCTGTTGTGTAGGAAGTGCCTGAGACGGCTTACCTGTAATCACAACACTTAAAAGGATAAGAACGATGATAGTTCCGCCCAGAGTCCATGTTGCTTTTTCCATGAAATCATTGGTTCTCTGTACTCCAAACTGTGCAGATGATGCACCTCCGAATGTACTTGAAAGGCCTCCTCCTTTAGGATTTTGTGCCATAACGATAATTACCAATAAAACACTGGCAACCATAACAAGAACCATCAATAGTGTAAATATAGTATCCATTAATTTGATATCTTTTTGAATGGGCAAATTTAATCTTTTTTTACTGAATGACAAAAAAAGAAGTCGCCAAATGTTGACAAAAATAAAAACGGCAACAATTGTTGCCGTTTTTTGTATAAAAATATGTCCCGTCCTGAAATAGCGATACACAAAAAAACAATCGTTATGGAAGAAAACTTAGAAACGCGCTATGTCAAGCGTACCCAGAAAGATTACAGTTTGAATTTGAAACTTCAAATTGTAAGAGAAATAGAAACGGGAAAATCAGGAATTACAGACAGTCGGAAAAAATATGGTATACAAGCACGCTCAACAATTGTTAGTTGGTTGAGAAAATATGGTACCTTTGATTGGGAATACCAAACACCATTTACCATGAAAAAGACTCCTGAACAGCGTATCATGGAATTAGAGGCAGAAGTTAAAGTGCTTGAAAAACAGAAAGCATTTTTAGAGAAACAGGCTTACATTGCTGATAAAAAAGCTATATTTTTTGATATGATGATAAATCTTGCTGAGAAAGAATATGATATTGATATCAGAAAAAACTCATCACCCGAACAATCACCAACTTCCGCAGTGAAGAAAAAGAAACCATAGTTTTTACCTGCGAATTGTTCGGGTTGGATAGACAAGTCTATTACAGAAGTATCCGAGGATATAAACGCTCACAAAGCAAAGCATTAAAAGTAATAACCCTCGTAGAAGATATCCGCATAAAAATGCCAAAATTAGGAGGTCGAAAGCTATATTTTATTTTGAGGGAACCTTTAAGATCTCTGAAAATAGGAAGGGATAAGTTCTTTGATATTTTGAGAGCTAATCATTTATTGATCACATCAAAGAGAAGCTATCATATCACAACCAATTCTCATCATAGATTCAGAAAACATAAAAATCTGATTTTGGAGTACTGTATCAACAAACCCAACCAGGTGTGGGTAGCAGATATTACCTATATTGGAAACAGGAAAAAACCGAGTTACTTAAGTCTGATAACTGATGCTTATTCTAAGAAAATTGTAGGTCACTATGTTGCAGATAATCTCAATACGGAAAGTAGCCTGATGGCATTGAAAAAGGCATTAAAGAACAATAAAACTGATAAAGAATCATTGATTCATCACTCTGACAGGGGATTGCAATATTGCTCAAATGAGTATCAGAAAATATTGATAAAGCATAAGATAAAATGCAGTATGACACAGAACTCTGATCCTTATGAAAATGCTATTGCAGAGAGAGTAAATGGTATTTTAAAACAGGAATTCGATATTGATAAATATGATATTGAGACTTCAATGAGAAGAAAAATTGTGGAGCAATCCATTAGCATCTATAATGAGTTCAGACCACATTTTTCAAATCATTATTTAACACCAAATCAAATGCATGAACAGTCCAAATTAAAAATGAAAACTTATAAAACAAAAAACCAAAGCAAAAGTAAATTTACTCTGGTTTAATTATTTATTTTTATCCTTTAATTTGTATCATTATTTCAGGACTAGTCAATAGGATGTTATTATTTAAAATCAGCATCTGTAGCCTTATTAATCTCATAAGACTTTACAGTCATCGTCATGTCCATTCCCATTTGGCTTACAGAGATGGTGTAAGGCATTTTTACCCCATTTACCTCTTTGTAATTGGAGTATGTAGTTGGAATTGTCATTTCCTGACCTTTAGCTTTTACTTTTTTGGTTTCGCCGGTTTTTAACCCCGTTGCAACGCTGTAGTAATACGTTGTATCTCCACCTTTAATCGCATAAGAATCTTCACCAGCGATTTTTTCAATTCCGCCCAATTTATAATCGGCAGATTTTGCAAAACCTAATTCTTCGAAAAGCTCGAGATTCTTTTGCTTTTCAGCAATTTCTTCCGGTGTGATGTCAACTTTTTGTCCCATTTGCATAGAATAACCAGTCTTTCCATCAAATACCTGCTTCTGAACCACCTGTCCCATTGCTGTTACCGTGGTAAGCTCCTTTCCGCCTTGTGCTTTAATGATTTTGAAATCAATATTCTGCCCTTGCATAGACATTGAAGCATTGGTTGTATAAGATGTGATTTTTGCCAGATTGGCTTTTCCTCCGATAGCATTGATGTATTTATCCACTACTGATGCAACCGTTACATTGGCATCCACTTTTTGTACTGCCGGTTTCGCAACAGGATTGGCTTCCTTATCGAAATATTTTACAGGATAACCCAGTTTTTCCAGTCCTTCAGAAATATCAGACGCTTTACCGGCGATGAAAATTCTGCTTTGGTTTGGTAAAATGGTAGCTTTCACAGCATTGGAAACGTCTGCGGCAGTTACTTTATCGATAGATTTTAAGTAATTGGTATAGAAATCAGCAGGCAGATCCTGAACTTTTTGATTTAAAGCAAATCTTGCGATAGTAGCCGGCTGCTCTAAAGACATGATGAAAGAACCTTTCAGCTTAGCTTTAGCATTTTCCAGCTCTTCTGGTTTTACTGTAGAGATAGCGTTAAGCTCATTCATAAATTCTTTAACCGCTTTGTCGGTAACTTCATTTCTTACACTGGCACTTGCAGAGAACTGTGGCGAATATTTGCTGGCCACCATACTGGAATAAGCACCATACGTGAATCCGTTTTTCTCACGAAGGTTCATGAAAAGTCTGGCTTCACCACCGCCTCCAAGAATATAGTTGGCAATTGTTGCAGGGAAGTAGTTGGCATCTTTCATTTTCAGGCTGTTCAGGTTGTTTAAAGAAACAACAGACTGTACTGCAGAAGGAACATCCACTATGTTGATCTCCGTTTTAGCAACATTAGAAGCCGGTTCTAACGGGGTGATAGGAGTATTCGCTTTTTTCCAGCCACTGAAAGCTTTCTCAATCAAAGGTTTTACCTGATCAAATTTTACATCTCCTACGATTACTAAGTAAGCATTATCGGGAGCGTAGTATTTTTTATAAGTATTCTGTACGTCAGCAAGCTGGATTTTATTGATGGATTCAACGGTTTCAAACTCACCTCTAGACGTATTCTTTCCATACATCAAAGCATTGGAAACTCTTTCCGCAATAGAAGAAGCATTTTTTTCCTCAGATTTTAATCCTTCGACAGCTCTTTCCTTAGAGTTTTGAATTTCTTCAGCCGAGAATTTTGGATTAATAATCGCGTCAGCCATCAGGCTTAATACCTCAGGGAAATATTTTGAAAGTGAATTGGCAGAAGCACCTCCTGAAGAGAAATTAAGGTTCGCTCCAAGGTAGTCTACTTTTTTGTTAAAATCATCTTTGCTGATATTGGTAGTTCCGTTTTCGAACTGCTCAGCCATAATTTCGCTTACTCCGGTTACAGCTCCTTCATTGTACGGAGGTCTGTCCATAGAAAGACTTGCGCTTACTCTCGGCAGTTTGTTATTTTCAACCACCATTACTGTAAGACCGTTGCTTAATTGGAAAGTTTTTGGCTTTGCAATGTTGATTGCAGGAGTAGGTCCCGGTTTTGGCATTGCATTAAGATCTATTTTTTGTGCTGAAACCATTCCTGTAAAGAAAAACGCTGCAGCTATATATGTTAATTGCTTTTTCATTTGTAAAAATTTAAATTTTAATCATATTTTAACCCAAAAGTTGAAATGATTACTTTTTCTCAGGTACGTAGTTAATGATTATTCTTTGGTTAGAATTAAGATACTTTTTAGCTGCATTTTGAAGATCCTGTCTCGTGATAGATCTGTAAATGTCGATTTCTTTGTTGATCAGATTTGTATTACCCATCAGTACGTGATTGGTTGCCAATGAAGCAGCAATTCCCTGAATGCTTGAGTTGGCATTTACAAACTGGTTTTCGTATTGGTTTTGAAGTTTCTGATAATCTTCTTCAGAGATTAAAGTAGTCTGAAGCTTTTTGATTTCTGCATCAATATCGGTCTGTAAAGCCTGTTTTGTAGTCTGGCCCATCGGAATTGCAAAGAATGCGAAAATACTGTAATCTTCAAGTCCCTGGTTGAAAGCAGCTACCTGAAGTGCTTTTTTATCCTGGTCAACTAATTTTTTATATAAAACTGAAGACTTACCACTGCTTAAATAAGAAGAAAGCATGTCTAAAACATAAGCATCTTTTTCTTTGTTAGCCGGAGTTCTGTACGCGAATACATAAGCAGGAAGCTGGATGTTCGGGTCAGTAGCCGTAACTTCTTTTTCCTGAGTGATAGGGGTTTCTTTCGGGAAATCTTTTGGATAAAGTGTTCCTTTTGGAATTCCTCCATAATATGTTTCGATCCATTTCTTGGTCTGCTCAGGTTTAATATCTCCTGCAACTACTAAAGTAGCGTTATTCGGAACGTAAAACTTCTTGTAGAACGCCTGGAACTCTTCTAATTTAGCAGAATTTAAATCCTCCATAGAACCAATTGTCGGCCAGTTGTACGGGTGATTGGTAAATAAATTTTTCTGAATTGTTGTGAAAAGATTTCCATAAGGCTGGTTATCCATTCTCAGTCTTTTCTCTTCTTTTACAACCTCTCTCTGTGTATCCACACCAATCTGGTTGATGACAGCGTGACGCATTCTTTCAGCCTCCATCCAAAGTCCAAGCTGTTCGTTGTTGGAAGGGAAGGTTTCATAGTAATACGTTCTGTCATTGGTGGTGTTGGCATTGTTCTGTCCTCCGTTTGAAGAAACGATCTTAAACCAGTCTCCTCTCTTGATGTTCGGAGTTCCCTCGAATAAAAGGTGTTCAAAGAAGTGAGCAAAACCTGTTCTGCCTTTTACTTCATCTTTTGCACCTACATGGTACATCACCCCCGTTGTGACAACAGGTGCCGAATTATCCTTATGAAGAATTACATGAAGACCATTGGGAAGGTCATACTCTTCGAATTTGATTTGCTGTGCATTCAGCATTAGCCCGAAGAAAGCTACGGCAGCAGCAGAAAGAAGTCGCTTTTTCATAAAATTTAGAAATTGTTTATCTATTAGTATGAAAAGTGAATTAAATGTTACAGGATAATTCTTTGGAATTGATAACATTTCTGAAAATTTCTGTTCAATAATATAAGTAAATGTCCTTCTACGGATTACAATTTTTAAAATTATTTTTTTTTAAAATAAAATTTAAATAATTAATCCTTATAATGAGAAATAAATTACCTAAAAAAATTTCTTTTAAGAAATTAAAATTATAAACCATTTTATTTGGTTAAATTATTGATTTTTATTAAAATGAATTTATTGATTTTTGTTGTTTCTTTTTATTTTTTATTTAAAATTAATATATATTTACTTAGTTATTTTCAATAAAAACACTAATTAATTTAAAATTACCCAATTATGAAAAAAGTATTATTTGTTGCAATTTTATTTGCGGGTACAACCTTAAGCTTTGCAAAAAGCAATATGTCAATTCAAAACTTCTCTAAGTCAACAACAGTTAGGGCAAATTCTCTTGAGGAGGTGCAAAAAATGTATGGCATTTGTCACACTACCGTAATTACACCCGGTAGTACAACTTATACTGAAACAGATATGGTGGGGAATGTTTGGCAGGTGACTGAGTACTATTGGGATGTTACCACTTACTGGTATGGTTGTTAAGTAGATAATAAGCAAATCTAAGGGGCTGTTTAACTATTTAGACAGTCCTTTCTATTAATTAAAATGAAAATTATGAGATATGTTCCTTTTATTTCGATACTCCTTTTAAATTTTATGAGTGCACAAAATTTAAAAGTTGAATATGATGCAATAATTAAGCCTCGTACATTGGATGTTAATTCATCGGAAGCATTTAAAAGAAAAGTGGATGAAGAATTAAAAAAGCCACAAAAAGAAATTTTATATTTCTTTGATGGAGATACTTTTTTTAAAAATATTTTAAAAGAAGATATAACGGTTGATGGAGAGAAGAAACAAATGGATGAATATACTACTATGAGGAAAAAAGAAAGCTTTTCCTTCCCTAAAATTAAAATTTACCATAAAAAAGGAGATAAAGGATTTTACCAGTATCAGAAGATTGGTGATGAAGAATTTTATCATTACTCTGTCCCGAAATTCCAAAAGATTGATTATAAAAATGAGATAGAATATATTGAAAAATACCAATGTAAACTGGCTGAATTAGTAACAGATAAAGGGCAAATAATTAAAGTATGGTATACCGAAGATATCCCAACAAGTGCAGGCCCGTTTGTTTATAATAATCTGCCTGGCCTCGTATTAAAAGTTGAAACTGAAACCCAGCTGGTTTATGCAACAAAAATAAGTAATAATGCTGCCAAAGAAGACTTTGAATCTATTAATCCTAATTTGAAAGTTTTAAACGATGGAGAGTTTTTTAAGAAAAAAGAGGGCTATATTGAGGAAAGTAAAAAAATTAAAAGGACTGAAAAGGATGTTCATTTATAATGAATTCTAAATATTTAATTATTGTTTTTTCACTATTGTTTTGTTATTCATTTTCACAAGATATAAGCATTCATATAAAAGATACTAATGGAAAAGCTATAGAAGATGCTAATGTACAGCTTTTAAAAGATGGGAAAACATTAGCTTTTCAAAAAACAGATAATGCAGGTAACTGTATTTTTCAACTCTCTGAAAAGGGAGTCTTTTCATTAAAATTCACTTCTCTATTCTACAAAACAAAAATTGTAGATATTGATACCCGCGAAAAACTGAATTTTGATTTTTCTTTGGAGTCTCAAATAACAGTACTTCAGGAAGTAGAAATTAAATCCAGGCCGAAAATAGCAAGTGCTAAAGAAGATGCTGTTGCTTTTAATTTGAAAGCTGTGAGAGATGGTACTGAAAGAACTACAGAGGACTTAATAAAAAAACTTCCCGGATTAGATATTAATGAGAATGGAAAAGTCACCTATAAAGGCAATGCTATTGGCCAGGTTCTCATAGAAGGAAATGAATTTTTTGGGAAAAACCATAAAATGGCTACACAAAATATTTCTGCTGATATGGTTGAAAGTATTGACCTTTGGCAGAATTTTACTACAATAAATGGAAATCAGTCTACGGCTCTTAATTTAAAGTTAAAGGAAGGGTATAAAGGAAAGGTAACAGGTAATATTGAAGGTAATTATGGTGTTAAAAATTTATACCTGGGACATGCAAATCTTTTTAAGTTTGGAAAGATGGGAAATTTGGCATTAATAGCTGATGTCAATAACATAGCAAAAGACCCTATCAATTTTATGGACTTTTATGAAATGAATACTCAGGAAGATATAGATAACTCTGACGCAAAAGGGAACATTGATATTCCAAGCTTTCTAAATAATGATGGAAAGGTTAAGTCTAAAGACAATCAGTTTGGGGCCTTGCAATATTCCAAATCAAAAAAAAGCTTTAGTATTACAGCATTTTCGATTTTAAATAATGCTCAATTAAATAAATTTTCAACCTCTCAGAGAATAGCATTTGAAGGGCAACCATTGAGTTTTAATTTTTTAGAAAATAAGGCTGAAGCCAACAGGGGTTTCTTTGGAACTACACAAATAAAGCTTAAAAAGTCCTTTTCCGATAATAGTTTTCTTTATTATAATTTTGGATATAATCCAACAGAAGATCGTTTCAGTCAAAAAATTGACAGGTACTCATCTGATTCCAATTTTTTCAATGTCGGGAATAAAGTACTTAATAATAGTGTGAGTAATTATCTTTCATGGAATAAGAATATTTCGACAGTTAAATTGATACTTGCATTCAGCCAGTTAAATGAATCTTATAAGGAGGATCTGAATATTGGTTCTAATAATAATCTGTTTTTAGGAGATACCAATGTGCTTTCTCAGCAGTTTATAACGACTTCAAATAAATACGGACTTGATTTTTACTTAAAGAATAAAAACAAGATTCTGAATATTAATTTTCATTCCGGGTTTTCTTTTAAAAAGGATAATTCTGAACTTACAGAATTGTTTGGGGGAGGCTCTGAGAATAGGACTTTAGAAATTTATCACTATGTAAATGATTTAAATATTTATAAGCAATTAGGAAGATTTGATCTGTCTGCTTCAATGGGTTCTGATTTTTTAAATATCAATGGTTTTAATAATCACTATTTCGAAAAGAAAATGAGTGTAAAATACAGTCCGGCTGCAAGAGCATTTAGTGAGTTCGGGATTGAATATAATTCAAGATATGAAATGCCGGGGTTGAAACTTTTACAATATGGTCCATTATATACTAAGAATTTGTCATTTTACAAGAACGTAAATGTAATTCCTGATTTATTAAGTAAAACAGATAGTTATAAATTGACATGGCATAGAGCTTATTTTGAGAAGGGAAATAGCCTTTTTGTAATGTTTATGTATAATAAAACAAGCCCAGGTTATACAACAAATACAATTAATTATGGAACATTTTCAGAGATTGGTAATATAATTGGCAAATATAAAACCCGGCTGATATTCCTGTTTTCTGATGAACAGAGATTCAGTAAAAACTACATATTAAGAAATAAACTAACTGGTGTGAAAAATGAAGAAGTAAACTTCATTAACGGTAATGAGAATTTATCTATTGTTAAGAATTTTGAAATATCTCAAAAATTGACTACAAACTTTAAAAATAAACCTTTACAATTTGATTTGGGATATACTTTTAGCAAAGGTGTTTTTGAACAAAGTTTTTATAACACTGTTTCTAAGCAAAATAATCTAAAATTATCCTTAGGAATAAGAGCAAACATTCGAAAAGAGTGGATTGGCAATGTATTAGGTGAGTATTTGATTCAGAAGACAGAACATAATACACTTTATAACTTCTTAATAGGAGGTCAGTTTTCTTATAAAAAAGAAAAATCAAATTTTGAATACAATTTACAATTTAATAATATTCTGAACATACATTCATTTGCATACATTAATAGCTTTACAAGCCAGCTGGGTGTTGAAGAAACTATTACTACAGCTTTACATGGCTTTATCATGGGAGGTATGAAATTTAGTTTTTGATCAATAATCTACTTTTACTCTGATTTTCAACTTTTACCACGAAAGTTTGAATTCTCCTCCGAATACCTTAATTTTGTGGTCCCAAAATTTTTTGCTGTATGGATTATTTGAAAGGACTCAATGAATCACAATATGAAGCCGTTACCTCTTTACAAGGGCCTTTGATGGTGCTTGCCGGAGCAGGTTCCGGGAAAACGCGTGTATTGACCATGCGTATCGCCCATTTAATACACAATGGAATAGATCCTTTCAATATCCTGGCACTTACCTTTACCAATAAGGCGGCCCGTGAAATGAAAGACCGTATCGCGAAAGTAGTAGGCGAGAGTAATGCAAGAAGTCTTTGGATGGGAACGTTTCACTCGGTTTTTGCAAGAATTTTAAGAATTGAGGCGCATTACCTTGGATACCCTTCCAATTTTACCATTTATGATCAGCAGGATGCTTTGAACGTGATTAAAAAAGTGCTGAAGGATATGAATATTGATGCCGATCTTTATAAACCTAAGAAAGTCCAGGCTAGAATTTCAACCTATAAGAATAACCTGATCACCGTAAAAGCTTATTTCAACAATCCTGAGCTGATGGAAGCGGATGAGAAAGCAAATATGAAATTCATCGGGCAGATTTACCAGCGGTATGTGGATCAGTGTTTCAGAAACGGAGCGATGGATTTTGATGATTTGCTGTTGAAAACCAATGAGCTGTTAACCCGTTTTCCTGAAGTATTGGCAAAATATCAGGACAGATTCAGGTATATTATGGTAGATGAGTACCAGGATACCAACCACTCTCAGTACCTTATTGTAAAAGCTTTGGCTTCAAAATTTGAGAATATCTGTGTGGTAGGGGATGATGCCCAGTCTATTTATTCTTTCCGTGGAGCGAATATCTACAATATCCTAAACTTTAAAAAAGATTATACAGACGCCAAAACAGTATCGTTGGAGCAGAATTATCGTTCTACACAGAATATTGTAAATGCAGCTAATGTTGTTATTGCTAAAAACCTGCAGCAGTTTAAGAAAAATGTTTTCAGTGATAATGAAGAAGGGGACAAGATCAAAATATACCGGTCTCTTTCCGATGCCGATGAAGCGAACTTCGTTGCGGGAAATATCTGGGAGCTCCGAAACCGCGACCAGAGAAAATACAGCGATTTTGCCATTTTATACAGAACCAACTCTCAGACCCGTGCTTTTGAAGACGCGCTGAGACGTAAAAATATTCCGTACAAAGTATATGGAGGACTTTCTTTCTACCAAAGGAAAGAAGTAAAAGACCTTATTGGTTATCTTCGTTTGTTAATTAATGAAAATGATTCTGAAGCGTTGATGAGGATTATCAATTATCCTGCAAGAGGAATTGGAGAAACAACACAGAATAAGCTGATCGTTTTTGCAGATGCTCACAATATTGCGGTTTCAAAAGTATTGGACAATCTTCCGATGTATGCACCACAACTGGGGCTGAACAATGGAGTATTGAATAAGCTGAACGATTTCTGGTCTATGATCAAAGCTTTTCAGGTATTGCTGAAAACAGAAACAGCTTACAGTGTGGCAATGGAAGTCGCAAAACGAAGCAGCTTAATTAAGTTTTTAAAAGACGATCAGACTCCGGAAGGAATTTCAAGAGTAGAAAACGTACAGGAATTGATGAACTCTATGCAGGGTTTCATTGAAGAACAGATGCAGCTTGAAGATGGAGATCCGAGTCTTTCCAACTTCCTTGAGAATATTGCACTTTCAGCAGATACTCAGGATAAAAATCTGGAAGATGATATGGTTTCATTGATGACGATTCATCTTTCAAAAGGACTGGAATTCCCGGTTGTACATCTGGTAGGATTGGAAGAAAATCTCTTCCCAAGTTTTATGAGCTCTGCAACCAGAGAAGATCTGGAAGAAGAAAGAAGATTATTCTATGTGGCATTGACAAGAGCTGAAAAACAGGCCTTTTTCTCCTATGCCGTTTCCCGTTTCCAATGGGGAAAAATTACGGATGCAGAACCTTCAAGATTCCTAAGCGAAATTGATGATGAATATATTGAATTCCTTAATCCGGCTTTGGAAAAAAGATTTATCAATAATTCCGGAGTGAAATCCAATATTTTTGATGAACATCCTTCCGAAATGAAATCTTTCAAAAAGGTTGAGAAAAAGACCATCGACAGAGGTGATGCTTCAAAACCAGCGCCAGAAGCTAGAAAACTGAAACCGGTAAGCACAGCTAAAATAATCAATCCGAGTGGTGCCTCCTCTCAGGATATTGAAGTGGGAGATAAAGTGCGGCATGACCGTTTCGGAATTGGAGAAGTTACTTTCCTTGATGGAACAGATCCCCAGAATATCAAAGCAAAAGTAGTTTTCATGCATGAGGGTGAGAAAAACCTGATTCTGAAATATGCTAAACTGACCAAGATTTAATTTCAAAATGTAAATATAAATAAAACGGATTCAATTTTTGGATCCGTTTTTTTATTTAAATGCAAAGTTCGCAAAGTTACTATTTGAACTGTTTCATTTTTATGTTCGCGAAGGCGTTTCACTTAGCGAAGTAATTAACCTTGCTGAACGAAGTTTCTTTGCGATCGAAATAATAAGTAAATAATGTATTTTTCTTAGCGTGCATCGCGTTTTTATTAAAATCATTTTAACGGAAAGCTCGCAATGTGACTATCACGTTATGTATATTTTTACGATCGCGAAGGCGTTTCACTTAGCGAAATAATCTGCATTGCTGAACGTGCCTTTGCGATCGAAAATAAATAAATAATGTATTTTTCTTAGCGTACATCGCGTTTTTATTAAAATCATTTTAACGGAAAGCTCGCAATGTGAGTATCACGTTATGTATATTTTTATGTTCGCGAAGGCGTTTCACTTAGCGAAGTAATTAACCTTGCTGAACGAAGTTTCTTTGCGATCGAAAATAATAAGTAAATAATGTATTTTTCTTAGCGTGCATCGCGTTTTTATTAAAATCATTTTAACGGAAAGCTCGCAATGTGAGTATCACGTTATGTATATTTTTATGATCGCGAAGGCGTTTCACTTAGCGAAGTAATTAACCTTGCTGAACGAAGTTTCTTTGCGATCGAAATAATAAGTAAATAATGTATTTTTCTTAGCGTACATCGCGTTTTTATTAAAATCATTTTAACGGAAAGCTCGCAATGTGAGTATCACGTTATGTATATTTTTACGATCGCGAAGACGTTTCACTTAACGAAGTAATTAACCTTGCTGAACGAAGTGCCTTTGCGATCAAAAGAATAAGTAGACAAGTAATGTATTTTCTTAGCGTATATAGCATTTTTATAAAATTCATTTTAACGGAAAGCTCGCAATGTGACTATCACGTTATGTATATTTTTACGAACGCGAAGGCGTTTCACTTAGCGAAGTAATTAACCTTGCTGAACGAAGTGCCTTTGCGATCGAAATAATAAGTAAATAATGTATTTTTCTTAGCGTGCATCGCGTTTTTATTAAAATCATTTTAACGGAAAGCTCGCAATGTGACTATCACGTTATGTATATTTTTACGATCGCGAAGGCGTTTCACTTAGCGAAGTAATTAACCTTGCTGAACGAAGTGCCTTTGCGATCGAAATAATAAATAAATAATGTATCTTTCTTAGCATGCATCGCGTTTTTATCAAAATCATTTTAACGGAAAGTTCGCAATGTGACTATCACGTTATGTATATTTTTACGAACGCGAAGGCGTTTCACTTAGCGAAGTAATTAACCTTGCTGAACGAAGTGCCTTTGCGATCGAAATAATAAATAAATAATGTATTTTTCTTAGCGTACATCGCGTTTTCAGTATTTATTTTGAAGTTAACCTTCTATAACAATGTTTTATGAATGTTGCCTTAATTTATCATAACTTTAAGTGAGGAATAGAAAGAAACGATAATCATTTTTCATAAAAACAAAGTCTATTGATTTTGTAGACTAATAAATAAATTTTACATTTGCACCTTGTAAAAACATAAATGTTAATCAAATTCTAAACTATGAGAAATAAAAAAACTATTCTTTCGGCCTCTGTTTTATTTTTCCTTGGCGTATTTACTTACGGACAGGAAAAAGACAGTATAAAAACAAATAAAGACAGCATAAAAACCAATACTGTAGAAGAAGTAGTTGTATTGGGTTCAAGAGCCGGTGCCAGATCTAAAACAGAAAGCCCGGTTCCCGTAGATGTATTCAATGTAAAAGAATCTTCAATAATACTTCCACAAACCAATATCGGACAAATTTTGAATGCTGTAGCGCCTTCATTCACTTCCACTATTCAGACCAATTCTGATGGGACAGATCACTTGGATCCTGCCCAGCTGAGAGGGTTGGGGCCTGATCAGGTTTTGGTTCTGGTGAATGGAAAAAGAAGACATACTTCGGCATTGGTAAACGTCAACGGAACTCCCGGAAGAGGTACGGTAGGAACCGATTTGAATGCTATTCCGTCTTTTGCTTTGACCAGAATTGAAGTACTAAGAGATGGAGCTGCTGCCCAATACGGTTCCGATGCTATTGCCGGCGTGATCAATCTTGATCTGAAAAGAGATACAGGAAAACTGGCAGGACAGATCAGCTATGGAGGAAATCTTACGCCAACAGCTAATGATCATACCGGAGATTTTGACGGTCAGAATATTCAGCTGGATCTGAACTATGGGAATAAAATCGGAACCAAAGGTGGTTTCTTTAATATTACCTGGTCTTCACAATTCAGAAATCCAACGTACAGAGCAGGAACAGAAAGCGGTCCTATTTACAACGCTTACAATGCCATTGAACAGCGTGCATTGAATGACGGTGTGAATCTTTCTTCTCTTTTTACAGATATAGGTACTACACCCAATTCACAACAGCTAGTGAATTACATCCATCAGTATGCACAGAATGTAAGCTATTTCTCTCCGGACCTGCAAAATTCTATCCAGGGAGCCAATTCCATTTCTGCGTTACAGAATGTTTTGAAATCTGCGAATTTCACCAAGGATCAGCTTAATTATATCACAGATCAGGAGCTGGCTTACAGAGGGCAGACCAGAAAAGATTTTAATATGCAGGTAGGGCAGTCTAAGCTTAATAATCACCAGCTTTTTGTAAATGCCGAGATTCCTGTAAGTGATAACTGGAAAGTATATACTTTTGGCGGGTACAGCTTAAGACACGGAACTTCCGGAGGATTTTACAGAAGACCAAGCGAAAGCAGAACTTTCACAGGGTTATATCCTAGCGGATACCTTCCAAAGATCGGGACAGATATTCAGGATATCTCATTAGCCGCCGGAATAAAAGGAAACTGGGACGGTTGGAATATAGATTTCAGTACTACGTACGGACAGAATTCATTTTCCTATAATATCCAGAATACAGGAAATACTTCTTTGCGTTTTGCTTCACCAAGGGAATTTAATGCGGGTGGACTAAGATTTTCTCAAAATACCATCAATTTAGATTTCTCAAAAAAATATGATGTATGGGAAGGAATCAACGTAGCGTTTGGAGCAGAGCATCGTTACGAGAACTTTAAAATCACCCAGGGAGAAGAAGCTTCTTATGCGACATATGACGTTTCCGGAAATGTATGGAGCGGAAATTCTGTGAGACCTACAGACTTCTTCGGCGCATTACTTCCAGGAGGATCTCAGGTATTCAACGGATTTAAACCAGGAAATGCTGTGGATAAAAACAGACAGTCGGTAGCAGCGTATGCAGATGTAGAGTTTAATTTTACAAACTGGCTATTGATAGATGCAGCAGCCAGATATGAAAACTATTCAGATTTCGGATCGACTTTCAATTATAAACTGGCATCAAGGATCAAAGTGGCTCCTGATTTCAATGTGAGATTTGCTGGATCTACAGGATTCAGAGCACCATCTATCCACCAGATTTATTATAATGTAACATCTACATTATTTACGAATAATCAACTGTTGGAAATAGGAACTTTCAGCAATGATTCTCAGCTGGCTGGATTACTGGATATGCCAAAACTGAAGCAGGAAACCTCCAAATCTGCAAGTGTAGGATTTACTTATAGAATTCCTTCGGTGGGACTTAGCTTTACAGCAGATGGATATTTCACGAGAATTGATAACCGTATTATTCTTACGGATCAGTTCCTGAGAAAGGATGTGCCTTCTGATGCACAAAAAGAATATGATAAATTAAATGTGAATGGTGCCCAGTTCTTTACCAATGCCATTGATACGGAAACAAAAGGGTTGGATGTAGTAATTTCACATAATGTGAGATTTTCAGGAATAAAACTGGATAACGGCTTTGCTATTAACCTTAATAAAACCAGACAGGTTGGGGATATCCACTCTTCAGGGCTTTTACAGTCGCCACAATTGGAGAAAGTATACTTCTCTGAAAAATCAAGAGTGTATCTGGAGGAAGCTGTTCCCAGGGTGAAAGCCAGCCTTTCGCATACGCTTTCAGGGAAAAATGCAAGTTTATATCTGAGAAATACCTATTTCGGAAAAGTAACGGGTGCTGATATTATTGATGTGAACGGAGACGGAATTACTGATTTTAATGAACACCAGCAGATTGGTGATAAGATCATTACTGATCTATCTGCTGCTTATCAGTTTACCAAAAATGTAGGACTGACGTTAGGTGTAAACAATTTGTTTGATATCTATCCGACAAAAAATCTTACTGCCTCTACGAATAACGACCAATTCATCTATTCACGTTCCACATCACAGTTTGGACAGAATGGAAGATACGTTTTTGCAAGACTTAATTTCAATTTTTAAACAAAACAAAAGATACTGCTTATAAAAAAACAGTTCAGAAATCCTGAACTGTTTTTTCTTTATGAATAACATGAATCTTATCTTTCTACAAGCTCCTTCACAGGTTCACCATAATGATCAATCCCGGTTTTGTTGATCTGAAGAAGCTGATACCATTTCCTGAAAGCTCCTATGAATACGATAAGCATCAGAACCATTGCCGTTACTGCCAGGGCAGCCAGTAAATACTGTCCTTTCGGAATATAGATAGCTGTTACCTGAATATAACCTGCCCAAAAGGTAATTCCAGCCATAAAAACACCCGGAACAGCTGAGCATAAAGCATATTTTCCCTTGTTCATCCTGATTAGCATTGTTGTACAGACAATAAGTCCGCAGGCCGCAAGCAGCTGATTGCTGATTCCGAATAACGGCCAGATGCTGTTTACATTTCCGGTATACACCAGGTATCCCCAGGCAAAAGTGAAAAGAAGACTGCTGATGATAATTCCCGGAATCCAGTTTTTATCATTAAACTTTGGAACAACAGATCCCAGCATTTCCTGTAAAAAGAAACGCCCGACTCTTGTTCCTGCATCAATAGCCGTAAGAATAAATACGGCTTCAAACATAATCGCAAAATTATACCAGTAAGCGGTCAGCTGATCCATGTACGGAATTTTGTTGAAAATATGAGCCATTCCCACAGCCAGCGATACAGCACCTCCGGTTCTTCCATACAGATCAATACCTATCTTTTGTGAATAATAATCAATATCTACACCGTGTAAGGATGGATGTGCTGCAAGGAAAGAATCATAGGCTTCTTTTGGAGTGTTGATCGCAAAATAATCACCAGGCATCAATGTGCAGGCAGCAATAAGTGCCATTAATGCTACAAATCCTTCTACAAGCATAGCTCCATAGCCTACGAAAAGAATTTCTCTTTCTTTATTAAGCATCTTCGGAGTTGTTCCCGTAGCAATCACCGCATGGAATCCGGAAATCGCTCCACAGGCAATCACAATGAAGATAAAAGGGAGTACAGGGCCACCAATGATAGGGCCGCCACCGTTAACAAAAGCTGTAATAGCAGGCATTTGTATAGTAGGATGGATGACAATAACCCCGATAGCCAGCATAATAATAGTTCCTATCTTTAAATAAGTTGAAAGGTAATCTCTCGGAACTAAAAGAAGCCATACCGGTAGCACGGAAGCAATAAATCCATACAGAGGAATTGCAATAGAAATCGTTTTAATATCCCACGAGAATAAATTATTCATTGTAGGATTCTGCATCAGGCTGTGCCCTCCGATGATCCCGGCAATCAGAAGAATACCGCCTAAGATACTCGCAAACAGAACACTGTTATTTTTATACCGCATAATCAGTCCCATAATGATCGCAATTGGCATAGTGATCACAACGGTAAAAAGAGACCACGAAGCTTCGTGCATCGCATTAATACAGGCCAGAGACAACCCTGCCAAAGTGAGAATCAAAATAAAAAGGATGGCAAATCCTGCTACCGTTCCTGTTGTTTTTCCGATTTCTTTAGAAGCAATAGTCGCAAGACTCTGCCCTTTATGTCTTACTGAAGCAAAAAGTACGACCATATCATGGACTCCGCCGCCTAATACACATCCTATGAGAATCCATAAGGCGCCGGGAAGATATCCGAACTGTGCGGCAAGAACAGGCCCCACCAATGGACCGGCAGCCGCAATAGCCGCAAAGTGATGCCCGAACAGCACATTTTTATTGGTAGCGACATAATCTTTTCCATCTGCAAATTCTACAGCAGGAGTCACATTTTGATCATTAAGCCGGAGAACTTTATTAGCAATGAAAATACCATAGAACCGGTAAGCTATTGCAAAAATAAGAACAGATGCAAATATGAGGGTAAGCGCATTGATATTGTTTAGTGAATCCATATTGCTTGTTTTTATTGATATAAAATTAAATTATTGGTGTTTTTATTGTCGATAATTTAAACAATAGTCAAGGTAATTAATTCTCAAATAAAAAATACCAATATATATATCAATCTAGCAAATTTCTTATTGTTATATGTTTTATTGTATTGGTTTATAGTGTTTTGTGTTATTTTAAATAGCTTGCTATGTATTATTTCTTCTGTGAAAGAACGAAATCCACCATCTGATTCGTAAGTTGGTCCAGATAAGCTTTATCCGTAGTGCCAAAACCATGTACACCACCGTCAACGATAATCAGGGAGTTCTGTATGTTGGCCCTGTTTAATTTTCTGTGAAGCTTTTTCGACTGGCTTAAAGGAACAACTTTATCTTTATTTCCCTGCATAATTAAAGTAGGAACTCCTCCCGAAACAAAATATACCGGCGATAGAGTTTTAAGATATTCTATAGACCTGTCCTGATCTTTTCTGATGTCATATCCGGAAATTCCCTTTACAAGATTTTCCTGTAAGCCGACAATTTTTTTGGACATTAATCCGATCATGGATACCGGTATTGTTCCTAATCTTGTATGAAAAAGCTTGTTGAGGTCTGCAGGTCCATAATGATCAATTACATAATTTACCTTCGCAGAATAAGACGAAAGTTCCGGACTTCCTACGTAGGAGCTATCCGGAGTGTAGGCAGCCAGCAGAGAAAGATGAGCTCCGGCTGAAGCCCCGAACAGACCAATATTATCGGTGTCAAAATGATATTTTACTGCATTTTTTCTTACCCATCTTACCGCATCTTTGGTGTCTTCCAAAGGCAGCGGAAAATGGATACTGTCACTCAGAAGCGTATAGTTGATACTAATGACAGCATATTGTTTTGCCAACAATTTTACAATGGTCGTTTCAAGATAATTATCGGCACTCACAATCTTGTCACCTTCTATCCATCCGCCACCGTGGACGTAGATCAATACCGGAAGCTTTTCAACAGTAATATCTTTAGGAGTATACAGATCAAGAACAAGGGGTTTCCCTTTTCTGTTGGCTTTGTATACGATATCTTCTGATATATTGGCCATTTCAGGAAGTAATGTACTTTTTACACGTGGAGCTTTTACCGGAATTTGGGCTAAGTCTTGTGAATAAAATAAATTGATAAAGCTTAATAATGAAACAAAAAACAGGCTTGTAAAAAACCTGTGTATTGATATATTGTTGATGTGTGAATTCATAGTAAAAATTTAAGGTGTTATTTTACTAACTCCTCAAAAAGCTTACCAAAAGTAGCATTCAGATCCTTTGATTTTCCGGGATGAGGTCTCGAAGTCTGTACCACAGAACTTCTTACCGCTGTAAGCCACCGGAAGCGTTCCGGAATATCCAGAAAAGCAATAGGGCCGCCTTCTTTATCACCGTTGGCAATCTTCTGAAAACTTTCCAGGTTTTGGATAATATCATCATAATCCAGCTTGCTGTGCATCAGTTTGAATTTATCCGGACACAAATAAAATTCCACCCTGATGAATTTTTCTTTTTTAGAAAACATCACCAGCCCGATATTGAAAAATTCTTCTCTTTCAACTTTAGGCACCAGGCGTATTACCGCATATTCATATATTTTATCCTCTTGCATTTTTGGCTTCGTTTACAAAGATTTGAGAATGTTCTAATCTGGTTTTCAGAAACTGAAAATAGATCTCACGGATTTCATCAGGCGTTTCATCAGCATCATTCCACTGTAACCAGTCTTCAGGAATCATATTGACAATTTCCCTGAATAAGGTTTCATTCAGTACTTCATGGGCAAACTGATCTGCTTCGTCAATCATTTTTGCTTTTGGAAGAAGAACATGGTCTTTCACATATTTGAAAGGTGTCTTTGCTGCCGCATCAAAATTCTGCCATGAGTGGTGGAAATAGAAGGAAGCCCCATTGTCAATGATCCAAAGTTCCTTATGCCACATCAGCATATTTGTATTTTTAAAAGTACGGTCAATATTGGTAATAAATGCATCCAGCCATACTATTTTTGAAGCCAGAAGAGGATCAACGCTTACGCCCGGATCATATGTAATGGAACCGGAAAGATAATGCAGTCCCAGATTCAGGCCTTCAGAAAACTTCAGAAGATCCTGAATTTCCTCATCGGCTTCCGTTCTTCCGAAATCAGCATCGAGATTAACAAAAACAAGTTCAGGAATTTTAAGTCCCAATGCCTCAGTAATCTTTCCGCCCAAAAGTTCAGAGATCAGCATTTTCACTCCATGGCCTGCACCACGGAATTTTAATACATATTTGAAATCATCATCAGCTTCTGCCAGCGCCGGAAGAGATCCTCCTTCTCTCAGGGGCAGAATGTAACGCATCACGGTTACCGTTCTTAAATTCTGCATGAAGCAAAAATAAGGCTATTTTTATAAACTTCAGCGTGGCTTTGATAAAAGAAATAGGGAATGAAGAACTGGAAAACAGAGTTTTTTTCATAAATTTCCATTTCAAATAATACCTCAAATACAAAGAATATCTATTTATGAACCTGATTAGTGAAAAAAATATACTCTTAGAAAATAAAGAAACCAAAAGTTTTCTTGCCGATGCTTTTTATCAGGATGGTAAGCAGAAACTTCCTTTAGTGATATTTGTTCACGGCTATAAAGGCTATAAAGATTGGGGAGCATGGAATCTGATGGCTGAAAAGTTTGCTGAAGCAGGTTTTTTATTCGTCAAATTTAATTTTTCGCATAACGGAACTACGATTGAGAATCCGTCCAACTTTAAAGACCTTGAAGCTTTTGGCCATAATAATTATTCCAAAGAGATTTCTGATCTTGGAGTGGTGATAGATCACTTTAGTAAAGATCCGCAGGTAGATGCTGAAAAGATAGTTCTGATAGGACACAGCAGGGGAGGAGGAATTTCTATTATCAAAACTTTTGAAGACGAAAGAATCAATGGACTGATTACCTTGGCAAGCGTAGATACTTTAGACCGTTTTCCCAAAGGAGAAGCTTTTGAGAACTGGAAGGGAAGTGGAGTATATTATGCTTTGAACGGACGTACCCACCAGGAAATGCCTCATTATTACCAGTTTTATGAAGATTATGAACAAAATATCCTCCGTTTTGATGTAGAGCGGGCTACGGAAATGGCTAAGGCACATATGCTCATTATTCATGGAACTGAGGATGAAGCGGTAGAAGTAAAACAGGCGGAACATCTTCATGTTCTGCACCCGAATTCTGAACTGTTTCTGATTGAAAATGCCAACCATACTTTCGGAGCAAAAGAGCCCTGGACAGAAGATGATTTGCCAAAAGATCTGCATGCTGTAACTGAAAAATGTATTGATTTTATCAAAGAAAAATTGAAATAAAACGTTTAAAACTACGTTATTATACATTAACCACCATAACCGTATAAGTATGAAAAAGATTATTGCAGGCGCATTTGCGCTTTCACTATGTGTTGTTTCATGTAAAAAAGAAGCAAAAACAGAATCTTCTGTAAGCAGTGATACTTTGGCAACCGTAATGCCTAAGGATTCCGTAACAACTCCAAAAACAGATTCAGCAGCAACTGCAGTTCCTTCTGCTCCGGATAATGTTATTACCAAAAACGTTGGGAAATATCCTCATGATATCAAATTCTTTGAAGATAAAGGTATTTCAGAAAGGCTGAAAAAACTTACTGGTGCTCAGTATGATGAAATGGTAAAGAATTTCAACGTAGAAAGTCCTGTTGCATCAGAAAACGGAATCTATAAACTGACTGGATGCAAACAGCACGATTGCCCGGGATATGCTACAAGCATTTACTACGATGCTAAAAATGATATCTAAACGTTTCTATTGATAAAAACGGTAAAGCAACAGAATTTGCTGAAAAAGGAAAAATTGCGGTTTCAGAATCGCTTAAATCCAAATAATAAAAAAGGAGTGAAAGTATCACTCCTTTTATTATTGGTTATCAATAGATATCTTTAGTTCGTTTTAACAGCGTTTTTTTTAACAGCCTTTAAAAGACTTCGAAAGTTTTTCATAGTCATCATTTCTGTTGAAGGATCGAAGATAGTCACCTTTTGATCTTTCTCCACCGAAACTTCTGAATATGCTTTGAGTGAATATATTTTCTTCATAGTGCTGATATCATAAACATCCATCATTGCAAAAGTTTCATTTTTCTTATATTCATACTGCGTTCCAATTGAGCTGTCTAAACCGTTTCGCACTTTCATGGTGTAAATGTTTACCAGAAAATTAAAATCAGAGTTGTTTTTCAGTGTTTCAAGATCTTCAATTTCTGGCTCAAAAGGAATGCTATTCTGAATGAGATTTTCTGCTTTTGCCATTTTTAAGTCAAAGGCTTTACCATTGCTTAAATCCTGGAATAGTTGAAATGCTTCTTTGCTCATCATTTCCCGGTGATGCGAATCTACATCGGTTTTGATGTTGTTAATCAGCCACTTTTTGTCCTTCGAAAATACCAATGACTTGCTGTAAATCCCATAATCTTTTTTTACAGGATAATAACATGATTGTAATGTGATTAGAGAAAAAGGAAGAAGATGTATTTTTTCATCAATAAATTCAGTCTATTTAATTAAAATCTTCCAGGCTTCTTCAATTTTGCTTTCCAGAAGTAATTTCTGGGCATCAAGATGGATATTTTCATCGGCATGAAAGTCTCCGGCAGGTAATACTTCCGTATTGGCAAGCATTCCGAGGTCATTTCCTGTAAATACTCTGCTGTATTTTATGGCATCCGGTAACAAATCAAAGCCTATTCCTTTTGTGACCAAAGGTTTCGGCACTTCAAAAAGACTGTTTTCATTACTTCTGGAATACCAGTTGCTGCCTAAACGGGCTACCATATCCAGTTTTTTCTGATCCAGGTTACCGGCTTCATTCAGATATTCTTCCCTGATATGGATTTTCTGAACCTCACAGATCACGAGATTTCCGGCACCACCCTGATCTCCCAATGATTTTACCTCTAACACTTTACATTCAAAATTAACAGGGCATTCTTCAATCAGTTTCGGCTGTACAAGATCTGCATCTTTCATGGTAAGACCGGATTTGATAAATTCATTCACTCCGGTTTCGTATTCTGTAGAAGCCAAAGAGATCTGCTGTACAATCGGAAAATTTACTGTTCCGATCACCACTTCAGGTATTTCAAGAACATTTTCCAGGGTATGTTTTGTGGTATTGTCACGTACCCTCCTCGATGGTGAAAAGATCAGAATCGGAGGAACTGTACTGAACATATTAAAAAAACTGAACGGAGATAAGTTATTATTACCGTCTTTATCCACTGTAGAAGCCAAAGCAATGGGGCGTGGTGAAACGGCCGTTTGCATAATGGTCTGCAGCTGTACGGAGGTTATTTCAGAGGGGATTACTGTTTTCATATTTTCTTTTTAACACTTAAGTTATTTTAGTTATTTCTAATGCTGTTTAACGAAGAGCACTTAAGTTTGAAAATCTACGATTTTCATTCTTTTGGGAGCGCTTTAAATATTTTAGAAGCAAAGAATTCACAGCCTTCATGATAGAGGTTTGTGACATTGAAATTAACCAAGATTGAACGGGGTACTTTTAAAAGATTCATATAATTCATAGTCTGAGCTTTATGGATCTGATGAATTTCAGTAACTGACTTTAATTCAAGAACAATTAATTCTTCAATCAAAAAATCACATTTTACTTTACAGTCTATATGACTTCCTTTATATAAAAATGGTATTTCAAGCTCACTTCGATAATTTAAACCTAATAGATCAAACTCTCTTTCTAAACATTGATGATAAATCTCTTCATACAGGCCAGGACCTGCCAGTTTATGTACTTCTATACAAGCTCCAACGATTTTGTAAGATAGGTCATTAACCAATTTTTGAGTTATCATAATACAAGAAAACGAAAATCGTAGATTTTCAAAAGCTAAAGTGAACTTAATTTTACCATTATCATATAACTTTAAAAACTAAAGTGTTTAAATAATTATTAAAGCGTTGGAATAATTTTGCCGGAAACTTCTCCGAAACCTACCCTTACTCCATCTTTTTCAGCCCAAGCCTTCATAGTTACCGTATCATTATCTTCAATGAATTTTCTCTCTTCGCCGTTGCTTAATGATAAAGGATTTTGTCCTCTCCATGTAAGCTCAAGCATAGAACCAAAAGATTTGGGATCACTTCCTGAAATGGTACCGCTGGCGTACATATCACCAACCTCCAAGTTACAGCCGTTTACGGTGTGGTGAGCCAGTTGCTGGGTCATATTCCAGTACATGTGCTTGTAATTGCTTTCGCAGATGAGGTTTTGATCTCCGTTTTCAGGCTGGATATATACTTCAAGGTTGATATCATAGTTTTTATCACCTTCAAATTTTAAATAATCCAAAACTTCAGGATCCTGTACAGGAGAAGCGGTTCTGAATGGTTCCAGAGCTTCAAGGGTAACTACCCATGGAGAAATGGATGAGCCGAAGTTCTTCGCAAGGAATGGTCCTAGCGGAACATATTCCCAGGATTGGATATCTCTTGCAGACCAGTCGTTGAATACTACCATTCCGAAGATGGCATCTTCAGCGTCTTTAGTAGAGATACTTTCGCCCATCTCCGTATTTTTGTTGATGATGAAAGCCATTTCCAGTTCGAAATCCAGTTGTTTGCATGGACCGAAAACAGGCTTATCTGCATCTGCAGGTTTCATCTGGCCTTTCGGGCGGTTGATTTCTGTTCCGGATACTACAATTGAAGAAGCTCTTCCGTGGTAACCTACCGGTAAATGTTTCCAGTTGGGTAACAAAGCGTTTTCAGGATCACGGAACATTTTTCCTACGTTGGTAGCATGTTCGATACTGCTGTAGAAGTCTGTGTAGTTCGGGATGTGAACGGGCATCATCATTTTTACCTTATCCAGGTCATAAAAAGCATCTTCAATCGTTTTCTGATCTTTTGATAAAATAGAGCCTTCCTGCAATAAAGCCTGGATTCTGGTACGAACAGCGTTGGTAACCGGTTTTCCCAGTTCAATAAATTCGTTGATGGTATATGCTTCAAAAACATTGTCGTCCAATCCTTCAATATCTTCAAAATATCCAAGATCATACAATGTTGCAAGATCAATTACCTGATCTCCGATTCTTGTACAGCATCCGATGTATTCTTTGTTAAAAACTGCGACTCCGAAAGGAATATTGTGTATAGAAAAATCTGAATTTGAGGAATAGTCTACAAATGATTTCATAAGTTTAGATTTTAGTTAGATTTAATATCATCCGGAGAATTTCCCCGGAACATTTATTTTGCCTTTTTTGAGTAGGATGTTTCATCTATCCATCTGTCTCTGGTATTGACATCAATGAGGTACAGAATATTATCCTGCTGGGTCAGCAATAAGGTCTTTGTGACAGGCATTGGGATTTTTTTATTTTCAAGCATATCTGCCCGTAAAGAAATAATATTTTTTTTCCTGATGATATCACCGGTAAAAACATTGGAACTGCTTTCTCCTGTAGCTTTATCATCGAAAACTTCTACATAAGTGGCATTATTTCCTTTGATAATAATAAAGTCCCTCTCTGTATGATCGGCTTCATCTTTAATGAAAATGAACTTTTTGTTGTCAATATTTACATTCTCAAGATGCTGATTGATGCCTTTTCTTTGTTCAAGTCGGTTAAGGATTTCATTCAAAGCTCCATACTGAGCTTTCAGCCCTAATGTTCCCAGAAGGAAAAACCCGATTAAAAGTTTTCTCATATACTGTGTTTTATAAAAAAGTTTTGCCAGAATACTGATTCTGACAAAACTTATATTTTAGTGTAAAATTAAAGATTACCTCTTCTTTCCTGCTCTCTTTCTAATGCTTCGAACAACGCTTTGAAATTTCCGGCACCAAAACTCTGTGCACCGTGTCTTTCAATGATTTCGAAGAATAGAGTAGGGCGGTCTTCTACAGGCTTTGTAAAGATCTGTAATAAGTAGCCTTCTTCATCATGATCAATAAGTATACCTAACTCCTGAAGTTTTTTAAGATCTTCATCAATATGGCCTACTCTTTCAGGAACCATGTCGTAATATGCTTCCGGTGGAGCAGAAAGGAACTCTACACCACGTTTTTTTAATTCAGTTACGGTGTGGACAATATCTTTCGTAGCCACAGCGATATGCTGTACTCCTTCTCCTTCGTAGAAATCAAGATATTCTTCTACCTGAGATTTCTTTTTGCCTTCTGCAGGCTCGTTAATAGGGAATTTTGCATATCCGTTTCCGTTTGACATTACTTTAGACATCAATGCAGAATATTCTGTGTTGATCTGCTTATCATCAAAAGAAAGGATGTTTACAAATCCCATTACCTTCTCATACCATTCTACTGTCGGGATCATTCTGTTCCAGTCAACATTTCCTACACAGTGGTCTACATATAATAAACCTGCTTCTTCAGGCTTATAATCACTTTCCCACTTTTCATAACCAGGCATGAAAGCTCCGTTATAATTTTTTCTTTCTACAAACATGTGAACGGTTTCCCCATAGGTATAGATACCGGACATTCTTACTTCACCTTGTTCATCAGTTAATGTTACAGGCTCTAAATAGGGCTTTCCACCTCTTTTAGTTGTTTCTTCGAAAGCTGCATAAGCGTCATCTACCCAAAGTGCCAAAATTTTTACTCCGTCACCATGTTTTTTTACGTGTTCGCTGATAGGAGAATCAGACTTAAGGCCTGTTGTTAATACCAATCTGATTTTTCCTTGTTGAAGCACATAAGATGCACGGTCTCTCACTCCTGTTTCAGGACCCGCATAAGCTACAGACTGAAAACCGAAAGCGGTTTTGTAATAGTGGGCAGCCTGTTTTGCATTTCCTACATAAAACTCAATGTAATCTGTACCGTTAATCGGCAAGAAATTTTCTGCTTGAGCTATTTTCTCGGCAAATGTAAGTGTTGACATATTTTCTCTTTTACTTTTATTTTATTGGTATGCAAATTACAAAAAACTTAGACATTGCAAAAATATTACGCCCGATTCATTGAATATATTTAACACAAGGTTAAAGAAGAGTTTACTTAAGTATATTTAAGTTTCCTGCGGTTAAAATCGTCTGCATACATTTGTAATACAAAAGACAAGTGAAGAAAGAAATATTTCGAAACATGAAAGCCGCAGATACTGTCTGCGGCTTTCTTATGGGTTATACGGTTTCAATTTTTCTGTTGAGCATTCCGGCATCGGGATTGTAATTGTCCCATATCTTCCAGGTATCATTTATTTTTCGGATAAAATAGATCTGAGTACTCAGCTGATTCACAAAATGTTCTTCTCCGGTTTCGCCTACCTTAAACAGAAGATTCCAGAACTCCTGGGATTCCAGGATTTTTTTATCCGGTTCATCGGTAACGACATGAATATCAAAAACCTCATAATTGGATCTGTTATTTTTAGTAACCAGGTGAAAATCTTTATCACACAACTCTTTACTGAATAATGAGGCTCGTTCCAGAAAAGGGGAATCCTCGAATACCAGACCTTTTAAAAGTTCAGTATTATGGGTAGGGAACAGCTTATAAAATTCAAAAGCTGCAGCACAGTAATCATACACCATTTGAGTAAGATAGGAGTGACCATCAGTTTCTTCATCATCCTCTTTCCTGTATCTGACTGTAAGGATGTAATCATTAAGGTCTTTATATCCTAAGAAGATGCAGATTTTATCCAACGTCTTTAAAAATCTGAGATCATTGTGGGTTTTGTCCTGGTAATCATTTTCAAAGAATCGCTGCAGGGTAACATGGGAAATAGTATTTCCAATTTCAAATTTTTTCCCCCCTTTCAGTTCCTCTGCTCCGGAAAGTTCCTCTTTAATAATTTCGGATAGAATAATATAATGGCTTCTCTTCCATTCATTCACATTCCCCAAAACAGAATTCCTTACTTTCGAATGCTTTACAACTTCTTCTCGTATCGAATTATATATAGTTTTCAATTTCCTTGTTTTTGAATGAGTTTTATCAAATATACTGCCAAAATATTAATGTTTTTTTATCATTCTATGGTGATAAGTTCAAAATTTGTTTTTAAGCATTAGTCTGATAAACAGTTTTGAGACCTTTATGGTTTGATTCTCAATGTTTAAACCTCTCAAAAGCAGCACGCTCCAGCATTTCCCTGTCGTCCGGATGAGCTATGCTGATGAGCTCCTGTGCCCGCTGGCGAAGGTTTTTTCCGTACAGGTAAGCCGTTCCGTATTCAGTAACTACGTAATGAATGTGTCCTCTTGTTGTTACCACACCCGCACCCTGTTTAAGGAAAGGAACAATTCTGGAGATTCCTTTTTTTGTTCTGGCGGTAATGGCAATGATAGGTTTTCCGTTGTCACTTAACGCTGCCCCGCGCATAAAGTCCATTTGTCCCCCGATGCCGCTATATTGCATGGTTCCTATAGAATCGGCACATACCTGTCCTGTAAGATCTATTTCAATGGCAGAATTGATGGCTACCATTTTTTTGTTTCTCATGATATTGATAGGGAAATTCACTTCACTCACGTCTCTGAAAGCAAATACGGTGTTATCATCCACATAATCATAAAGTTTTCTCGTACCAAAGCAGAAGCTTGTAATGGTTTTATTATCGTTATAGCCTTTGTATTTGTTGTTGATCACATCATTCTGAATCAGGTCAATAACACCGTCACTCAGCATTTCAGTATGAATTCCGAGATCTTTGTGGTTCGTAAGGCATTTCAGAACGGCATCCGGAATGGTTCCGATTCCCATCTGAAGGGTAGATCTGTCTTCAATCAGCTCAGCTACATTTTTTCCTACCAACATTTCTTCAGTACCTACTTTGGATCCATAATCAACTGTGGGAAGTTCCTCTTCATGCCATACCAGTTTATGGATTCTGCTGATGTGGATCATTCCGTCTCCATGGGTTCTTGGCATTCTCGGATTGACAATGGCAACAATGATTTTCGCCGTATCTACAGCCGCTCTTGCAATATCTACAGAGGTTCCTAATGTACAGAAGCCATGTCTGTCCGGAGGAGAAACGGTGACGATAGCGACATCAAGAGGTAAAATATTTTTTCTGAATAAGATGGGAATTTCACTTAGAAATACCGGAACAAAGTCTCCGCGGTCAGAATTCACCGCGTCACGCACAGGAGTGGAAACAAATAAAGAATTGATGAAGAAACTGTCTTTGTACTCCGGTTTTGCAATTTCCACATTTCCCTGCTGGGTAATGGAAACCATTTCCACATTTTGCAGCCGGTTAGACTGTCTCGCCAGTTCATCTATCAGATAATTCGGAGTACAGGCACTGCCGTGAAAAAAGACACGGTTGCCGCTTTTTATCGTATATATTGCTTCTTCTGCGCTGATATAATTATTCATATTTTATCTTTTTTAAAGGGTGTTAAGAGTATTTTCCACCTTATAAAATACCTCTCTTCTTTCAAAGATAATCTTTATAATTTTATCTTCATATAAATATTTTATGGATATTGTACAGACTTTTGTCATATAAATAGGCAAAAGTGATTTAAAAAGAAAAAGGCCAAATGCATTGGCATTCAGTCCTTTTAATTTATATTTTGAAGGATTTAGCAGATTTCAACAGCTGCTTTCTGTTTCATGCTTCCGGTTTCAGAGAATCTCAGATGCCAGCTGAAAGATTCTTCAAGCAAATGAGGAGTGTGGCCGCCTCTTTTGCATGCTCTGTCGAAATAGGATTGCAATTCTTCTTTATAATCCGGGTGAACACAGTTGTCAATAATCTTTTGTGCTCTTTCTCTTGGTGCTAAACCTCTTAAGTCTGCCAATCCGATATCCGTTACCAGAATGTCTACATCATGTTCGGTATGATCGGTATGAGAAACCATGGGAAGGACGTGGGAAATATTGTTGCCTTTTGATGCTGCCTGAGTTACAAAAATACTTAAATAGGCGTTTCTTGCGAAATCTCCTGAACCACCGATTCCGTTCATGATTTTTGTTCCTCCGATATGGGTAGAGTTTACGTTTCCATAAATGTCGAATTCAATGGCTGTGTTGATGGCAATTACTCCTAATCTTCTGATCAATCCCGGAGTATTGGAAATATTCTGTGGTCTTAAAACAAATTTGTCCTTATATTTTGACAGGTTTCCTAAGACTCTTTCATAGCATTCCTGAGAAACGGTAATGGAAGATGCGGAAGCAAAGCTCAGCTTACCGGAATCTATCAGGTCAAAAGTACTGTCCTGGAGAACTTCGGAAAACATCGTCAGGTCATAAAAATTACTGTCTTTGAATCCTGTAAGAACGGCATTCGCCACCTTACCAATGCCTGCCTGAAGCGGAAGTAATCTGTCAGTAAGGCGCCCCAAAAGAACTTCATTTTCAAAGAATGCAAGAAGGTGTTTGGCGATGGCTGTTGTTTTTTCGTCCGGTTCTGCAATATCTGCCGGGCTGTCTTTACGGTTGGTAAAAACGATCGCTTCAATCTTTTCAGGATCAACAGGAATACTTTTTCTCCCGATTTTATTCCATGGAGCTACAATAGGAATTACATTTCTGTAAGGATAATCTTCTGCCTGGTATATATCATGAATTCCGTAGACCTCTTCAGGAACTTCGGTGTTGATCTCAATAATCACTTTTTTAGCCAAAGCTGCAAATGTCACTGAATTTCCTACAGAAGTGGTTGGAACAATGCTCCCGTCTCTTTCAATATACGCAGCTTCTATGATGGCTACGTCAATACTCTGAAGATTTTTGGTGTGAAGAAGCTCGGCACTTTCACTTAAATGCTGGTCGATGAAGAGAATTTCACCGTTATTGATCTTATTTCTTAAGATAGGATCTACCTGAAATGGCATTCTTTTCTTCAAAACATCGGCCTCTGCAAGCTTTCCGTCGGTACCGTGCCCCAATGAAGCTCCGGTCATCAAAGTGACTTTCAGGTTTTCTGTTTTTCCTCTTTCTGCAAGTGCCGGTAAAATGGCTTTGCTGTCACCTGCTTTTGTAAAGCCGCTGGACCCGATGGTCATACCGTCTTTAATTATTTTCACAGCGTTCTCAGCTGTTGTAACTTTTTCGCGTAGACTTTCTAATCTGATTCTTTCTAACATGTAATATTGATTTTGTTTTAAACCACCATTACTTAGGATGCGTCATGAAAAATAATGATGGTTAAATATGTTAACCATACTTCACAAATTTACGAAAAAAGACGCTTTAAATAAAGGATTTAAAGCCTCTTTTGTATGTATTCAGTAATACTTTTTTAATATGAACTTATAGACTTTTTTAATATTAAATAAATCTATTTGAATTTTAACCATAAAAGTCACAAAAGCTAGGGTAAACACTTTGGTTTAATAGAAAAGCCAGTATTAGTGCTGCATAAAGTTCACATTAGAGGAAAATCTTTGATTTTCAAAATTTTTGTGTTCTTTATAATTAATAAAGACTCACCTATAAACCTTTAGTATTTAGATCTTTTGTGACTTTTGTGGTTGATAATAAAGTTTAAAATTGTTTTAATTCTTAGTAGACTATTCCAACCATGAAGTTTTATAAGAAGGATCTTCTACTTTTAAAGCTTCTTCTGTAATTTTCAAAGGACGGAAAGGATCTACCATTACGGCATATTCTTCTGTGAATTTTTTTCCGATACTTCTTTCCATAGCACCTGGATGAGGCCCATGCACAATTCCTCCCGGGTGAAGGGTAAAGTCCATCATATCAATATGATTACGGCTCATAAAATCACCTTCTGTGTAGAATAATACCTCATCAGAATCAATGTTGGAGTGATTGTAAGGTGCCGGAATAGCCTGTGGATGATAATCATACATTCTTGCACAGAATGAGCAGACTACGAAATTGTGTCCTTCAAAATTCTGGTGAACCGGTGGCGGTTGATGAATTCTTCCGGTAATCGGCTCGAAGTTTTTAATATTGAATTTATAAGGATAAAAATATCCGTCCCAGCCTACGACATCAAACGGATGTGTAGCGTAGATGAAATCTGTAATCTGGTTTTCTTTTTTTACTTTGATTAGGAATTCTCCTTTTTCATCAACAGGATCTTTGTAAGTAGGAGCAATCATATCTCTCTCACAGAACGGAGAATGTTCCAATAGCTGCCCGAATTCGTTTCTGTATCTTTTCGGAGTATAAATAGGAGAGTGGCTTTCTAATACAAAGAAAACGGTATCATCAGACTTCAGTTCCACCTGATAGATCGTTCCCCTCGGAATAATAAGGTAATCTCCGGTTACGAATTCAAGATCTCCTACAAATGTTTTCAAAATTCCGGTTCCGTTATGAACATACAAAAGCTCATCACATTCTGCATTTTTGTAGAAATAATCCATCGATTTTCTTGGCTTGGCCAATCCCATTTTCAGGTCGTTGTTCATTAAAAGGATCTTTCGGCTGTCCATAAAATCGTCTTCAGGAGTTACATTCATTCCCTTAAACATTCTTGGAGCCACATTTTTTTCCACAGCGATTTTAGGAGTAACATCTTTCGGCTCACCGATAGATTTGATCTGTGTAGGGCGGTGGATATGATACAACAGAGAAGAAATACCATGAAAGCCTTCTGTACCGAAAAGCTGCTCATAGTAAAATTGATCTTCAGGAGACTTAAAGATCGTATGTCTTTTTGGTGGGATATTTCCCGATTGATGATATCTCATTTTACTTTCATATGTAGTTTCTCAAATTTAATCATTTTTCATGAATTGAATGATTTCTATTTTTTTTGATTAAGTTTTGTATTTGAAAAATAATTGTTAGATTTGCCTAACAATTTTAATTTCATGAAGCGAATATTGTTTTCTATTACTTTTTTATCAACCTTTTGTTTTGCGCAGGAGAAAGACAGTTTGAGTATACAGCAGACTAAAAACCAGGATTCTGTAAGAGTGACGAAAAAAGAATTCAAAATAAGTACTATAGAGGATGTAGTGGTTACCGGTACTATAAAACCAATGAGCAGATCCAAAAGTCCTGTAGCAGTAGAGATATACAGTCAGAAGTTTTTTCAGAAAAATCCGACTCCCAGCATTTTTGAGGCAATTGCGATGGTAAATGGCGTAAAACCTCAGCTGAACTGTTCCGTGTGCAATACAGGGGATATTCACATTAACGGACTGGAAGGACCCTATACCATGATTCTGATTGACGGAATGCCGATTGTAAGTTCACTTTCCACCGTATATGGATTAAGTGGAATTCCAAACAGTCTGGTAGACAGAATAGAGGTCGTGAAAGGCCCTGCATCATCCATTTATGGTTCTGAAGCGATGGGAGGAGTGATTAATATTATCACCAAAAATGCGTTGACTGCTCCAAAATTGAGTGTTGATATGATGACAAGTACGTGGAATGAGAATAATCTGGATCTTTCTACCAAGTTCAATGTCGGGAAGAATGCAGCTTCATTATTAAGTTTAAATTATTTCAGTTTTCAGGAAAGGATAGATCAGAATAAAGATAATTTCACCGATGCCACTTTACAGAGCAGGATTTCAGTTTTCAACAAATGGAATTTTAAAAGAAAAGAAAACAGACAGGCAAGTTTTGCCATGAGATATCTGTATGAAGACCGTTTTGGGGGAGAAATGCAATGGAATAAATCTTTCCGCGGCAGTGACGAAGTGTACGGAGAAAGTATTTATACCAACAGAGCAGAGGTTTTTGGGTTGTACGAGTGGCCCATGAAAGAACATATCGTGACTCAGTTTTCTTATAATTATCATGACCAGAATTCCTTTTATGGAACCAATCCGTTCAATGCTACACAAAAGGTGGCTTTTGTACAAACGTATTGGGACAGAAGTTTCGGGAAACATGATATTACTGCCGGACTTACTTTTAAAAGAACGTTTTACGATGACAATACCCCCGGAACATTAGCAGCAGACGGTATCACGAATGCTCCTATGAAATCTCCTATCTGGGGTGCCTTTATCCAGGATCAATGGGAAATCAATGATAAAAATACGTTGTTGCTTGGTTACCGATATGATTATGATAAGGTACATCATTCCGTACACTCACCGAGGTTTGCATGGAAATTCAACCCCAATCCGTATCACACTTTACGTTTCAACTTTGGAACAGGGTTCAGAGTGGTTAATTTATTTACGGAAGATCATGCGGCATTAACAGGTTCGAGGGAAGTCGTGGTAAAATCAGATTTGAAGCCGGAAAGATCTGTCAACGGAAATCTGAATTATATCTGGAAAATTCCTGTAGGTAACCGAATGGTGAATCTTGATGCTTCTGCTTTCTATACGTATTTCAGCAATAAAATTGTAGGGGATTTTGATTCCGATCCTAATAAAATTATTTATGATAATCTCCACGGATACGGAATTTCAAGAGGAGCTTCCCTGAATGTGGATTTTAGTTTTCAGTTTCCTTTGAGTGTCAATCTTGGAGTGACCTATCTTGATGTCTATCAGAAATTTGATAATGAAAATCAAAAAACACAACAGCTGCATGCCCCGAAATGGAGTGGTACGTACAACCTGACTTATAAGTTTGCAAATAATCTGACTATTGATTTTACAGGACAGTTCTACGGACCAATGCGACTTCCTGTTTTAGTGAATGACTACCGTCCTGAATATTCACCCTTTTATTCTCTGGCTAATATTCAGGTGTCCAAGAGTTTCAAATCCGGATTTGAAGTGTATTGCGGAATGAAAAACCTTTTTAATTTCAGGCCTAAAGATCCTTTGATGAGACCATTTGATCCCTTTGATAAGTATGTTGATGATCCTGTCAACAATCCCAATCATTATACTTTTGATACGGCATACGGCTATGCACCGATGCAGGGGATCAGAGGTTTCCTAGGCGTAAAATATATTTTAAAATGAAAAAAATAACTTTATTTTTAATGTTAGTGCCCTGTTTTTATCTGTCTCAGATGAAGACAGGCACTTTTTCTGATCTTGAGGTTCAGCAGAAAGAAAATCCGAAGCCTATCGTGATCCATCTTTATACAGATTGGTGCTCGGTCTGTAAGATTGAGTCTTTTCGTATGAGTAAGGATAAAGAGTTGGTTGATATGATCAATGATCATTTTTATTTTGTTAATTTCGAGGCGGAGAAAACGAAGGAAAAAATTCATTTCCAGAATCAGGAGTTTGAATATCTGCAGAATGGAAATTCCGGAATTCATGAGTTGGCGCTGGCTTTATCAAAGAATAAAAATCAGCCTGTTTATCCTTTGTGGGTATTTCTGGATAAGCATCAGAATCTGGTGTATTATCAGGAAGGGCAGATGACGCCTGAAAAAATGAAGCAGAAGCTGTTGGAGATTTCTGCTTTGTAATTGAATATTGTTTATATTTTATTTCCCACAGATTACACGGATGTCGCAGATGTTTGTGTAAATCTAGGTGAGTTTTTTTAATATTTCTGAATTTGTTGGAAAATGCAAGGCGCAAAGCTTTTGTCTTTTATCCGTTTTAAGTCGCAAAGCTTTTATCTGCGATAAAATTGAATGCTGTTTATATTTTATTTCCCACAGATTACACGGATGTCGCAGATGTTTGTGTAAATCTAGGTGAGTTTTTAAATATTTCTGAGTTTGTTGGAAAATGCAAAGGCGCAAAGCTTTTGTCTTTTATTCGTTTTAAGTCGCAAAGCTTTTATCTGCGATAAAATTGAATGCTGTTTATATTTTATTTCCCACAGATTACACCAATTACACAGATGTTTGTGCAGAATCTGTTTTATCTGAGTGAGTTTTATCTGTGTTATTTGTGAGATCAGTGGGAAATTCTTGATATTAAACCTCTGCATCGATCAAGACCGCCAACTGAATGCAGGTTCATCAGATCGGTTGCTCCAAGCATGATTCGTTCCTCTGTTTTCAAAAAATCAGGCTTGCCGGCATTATCTGAGTATTCCATACATCTGAAATGATCAGTCCCGGGAAATGTTCCACAGCGTTTTCTACCTGTTGGTCTTCTATAATAACAGATTTTCCGTCTTTATTTCCTATTACGATTCGTCTTGGTATTTTGTTCATAGATTAATGTTTCATGATCAGTTTATGACCTTGGGTCTGATTGTTCTTTAAAATAGAATGCGCCTGCAGAACGGTATCCAAAGAAAGATTTCCTACTATTTTATGTTGAGGAGGAAGGATCTTTTCATTTTCGATGAGTTTCTTTATTTCAAGTAAACTGTTCTTGTAATATTCATACTTTTTAACCATTCCGTAAGTATAATTGGAGATATTCATGATTAAAGCTCCCTTATTAAACAGGGTTTCATGGGCATCTTTAGTGACCAAGGCTGTTACATCTACATACGTTCCGTTGATTTTTAAAACTTCTGCAGTGACTTCTGACATGTAATTTCCAACCAGATCAATTCCATATTCGAAAGGCTTGTCATTATTGGCTTTTACAATATTCTGAATAAGATTTTCTTCTTTATAATTGATGATCTGATAATCTTTTAAACCTAACTTGAGAAGAATCTGTCTGTTTTCTTCACTCCCAACAGTTGTTGTGATCTGCCGGATATTATGCGCCAATAAAAGCTTAATCAGAAATGAACCCACGCCTCCGGTTGCTCCCGTTACCAGAACTGTATTTTCTGGATTTAGTTTTAGCCTGTTAAAGATCTGCAAAGAAGTAAGGCCTGCAGAAGGAATAGCCGCCGCCTGTTCAAAAGAAATGTTTTTTGGTTTAAAGAAAACAATGGCTTCAGGAACCGCAATGTATTCAGCGTAAGTACCGTTGCTTCCCATAGAGCCGCTGCCACAGTAGACTTCATCTCCAATATTAAATTCTGTAACTTCTGAACCTTTATCCACTACAATTCCCGACAATTCTCTTCCTAATATCGGGGAACTGATCAGCTTTCGTTCAAACTCATTTTCCAGCATCTGATAATCGATGGGATTGAAACCGCTTGCTTTAATCCGGATTAAAACTTCATTACTTTTGGGCTGGGGCTGTTCGACAAATCCGTCTTCCAGCTTTCCGTTTTTATTTAAAATAACTGCTTTCATTATTGTTAATTTGATATACAAATGTAAAAAGGGAATAGTTTATATTTGCTACTAGTTAACTAATGGTAACTAGTTACCTTCATGAAACTATTATGGCAAAAATCATTGAAAACGGTATCGAAAGAGAAGCCAGCTGTACAGAAGAGTTATTCGCAATGCGTGACAGTCTGGATGTATTGGGAGGAAAATGGAAGCTGATGATTTTGCGGTATCTGACGAACAGACCGGATCAGATGATTCATTTTAAAAAGCTGGAACGCAGTATTGAGGGGATTTCTGCAAAAATGCTGAGCAAAGAATTAAAAGAACTGGAAACCAATCTTTTGGTCACAAGAACCATTCAGGATACAAAACCGATTACGGTAACGTATGCTGTGACGGAATATGGGAAATCTGTATTTCCTGTGACGGAAACATTAGTCAATTGGGGAATAATCCATCGGGAAAAAATTAAAGAATCAATGGGATAGTTATGAGATATTAGAAAACGCAAAGACGCAAGAATTTTCCTTTAAATATGCCTTAAGGCGCAAGGATTTTATCTTTGATAAAATTTAATTCTGTTGAATTTAACTGAAACAAACTTGCTGAAAATCTCCCATTGAGCGAAGTCGAAATGTTCTTACGCCTTAATGCAGTATGTTATTAAATTTCTTTGTGCCTTTGCGATTACTAATAAATATTGCTTCATAGAGAAAAGATCAAATAATCTATGTAGATGAGAAAATCCTCAGACTCTTGTAGAGTTGAGGATTTTAAATCATACCAAATTGTTTATTAATTTTTATCTAACCATGACTGTATCAGCTCAGAATGATCTTCCACCCATTCTTTGGCGGTGGCTTCTTTATTTTTACTCTGTTCCATTTTCATTAAAAGATCAGACATGTTTTTATCATCAAAATGAAGTCTGGAAAAGAATTTTGCCAGCTCCGGATGATCTTGAGCAAAGCTTTTTCTGGAATAGGTTTTAATCTGTTCCGCTTCACCAAATATTTTTTTAGGATCATCAAGAAACTTAAGCTTCATTTTTCCAAACATCCAGTGGGGCTGCCATCCTGTTACCACAATCCATTGTTTGCGCTGTATGGCATTCTGTAATTCGGTGATCATGGCAATGGTAGAGGAGTTGATCTGCTGATAATCCAATTTATAATCTATAATTGCTTTATCTGTTCCTGTGGTTAATCCGGCTCCTTTTTCAATTCCAATGATTCTGTGATTGAATTGATCTTTATGCTGACTGAGTTCTTCAATGGAATTAATAGTAACGTATTCCGGCACAACCAATCCTATACGGCCATTATCATAATTGGTTCCAAGATGAGTCAATCCCGGAAATTTAGCCAGCTTTTTTGCGTGGGTGTAAGGAAGCCATACTCCCATGAAAAGGTCTGTATCTTCATTATTCATTGAAGCCAGGATCATATCCGTAGAGGCTTTTTGAATAATGACATGATATCCCTGCTTGTCCAGAATGGCTTTCGCAACGTGCGTCATCGCAACATCTTCTGCCCAGCCGTCTACCATTCCTATGGTGATGTATTTAGAGTTTTTTATGTTTTCACACGAACTTAATGCTGTAAATATCAACATTAAAACGGGTAAAAACAGATATTTTAATTGTTTCATCTTATTGCTTTTTCTTTACAAATCCCTGAGTAATTCGGTCCAGGATAATGGCTAAAATCACCACGGATAAACCGCTTTCAAATCCTAATCCGATATCCAGATTATTAATTCCTTCCAATACTTTCTCTCCTAAACCGCCTGCTGCAATCATTCCTGCAATAACAACCATGGATAAGGATAACAATATGGTTTGATTGATCCCGGTCAAAATGGTTTTCATGGCTAAAGGAAGCTCTACTTTGAAAAGTATTTGACGGTTGGTAGCTCCAAAAGCCCTCGCGGCTTCTACAATATCTTTCGGAACGGCTTCAATTCCCAGCGTCGTTAAGCGTACCGCAGGCGGCATTGCAAAAATGATCGTGGCGAAAGCTCCCGGAACTTTACCGATACTGAAAAACAGTACCGCAGGAATCAGGTAGACAAATGCAGGCATGGTCTGCATCAAATCCAGTAAAGGGCGAATAATTTTTTCCGCTATGGCGCTTTTTGCTGCCAAAATTCCCAAAGGAATAGAAAGAATAAGAGCGGTAATGGTGGCTACAAAAATAAGCGCCAGGGTTTCCATGGTTTCTTTCCATAATCCCATTAAAAATATTAAGCTCAGTCCGGCTGCGGTGACTACTGCGATAGCTTTTCCGGCTTTCCATAATGCAAGCAGCGTAAAAAAGAGAATGATTACATAAAAAGGAGTGTTTGTTAAAACCCATTCGATCCCCATAATGGAGGCATTTCCCAGGTGTTTTATGACATCAAATACAGGTTTTCCGTTTTCTGTGAGCCAATTGATTGCAGTTTCTACATATTGACCTATATCTATAGTTTTATTCATCTTATTGATTATTTGCGATTTCTTTTAATTCAATGATCTCTTCTTCGTTAAACTTGGTAGCTTCTATGACAAGAGATAGCTGGGTAACAAGACCTAAAAATTTATTGTCTTCATCTATTACCGCGATGGCCGATTTACTTCCGGAAATCAACGGTAACATTTCTTCAACAGTCACTTCAGGATAGACCGAAGGAACATTGCTGTTGATAATAGATTCTACCGTAGGTTCTTTCTTTTTTGCAATACGTACCACATCAGTAAGGGTTACAAAACCCAGAAACTTATTCTGAAAATCCACGACAGGTAAGTTTTCCAGACCTGTAGCCCGCATTTTTCTTAAAGCGCCTTCAGGGCCGTCTTTTCTGAAACGTACCACCGTAGCTTTGTCAAACATTAAAGATCTTGCAGTGATAATGGTTTTACGGTCTACTTTCTCTACAAATGCTTTTACATAGTCGCTTGCAGGGTTGGTTAAAATATCTTCGGCCGTTCCTATCTGTTCTATGACACCGTCTTTCATAATGACGATACGGTCCCCTATTTTAATGGCTTCATCAAGGTCATGGGTAATAAAGACAATGGTTTTTTGTAATGTATTCTGCAGTTCAAGCATCTGATCCTGCATTTCAGATTTTATCAAAGGATCTAATGCGGAAAAGGCTTCATCCATAAGCAAAACTTCAGGATCGTTTGCCAGGGCTCTTGCCAATCCTACTCTCTGCTGCATTCCTCCTGAAAGCTGGGAAGGATACTGATTTTCAAAGCCGGTTAATCCTACAATATCCAGTGCTTTTTGTGCCTTCTTATCACGGGAAGCTTTATCTTCACCTCTGATTTCCAGTCCGAAACCTGCGTTGTCTAAAATCGTATGATGGGGCAGTAATCCGAATTTCTGAAATACCATGCTCATTTCCGTTCTTCTTACTTCCAGGAGCTCTTTGTTGTTTTTACCGGTAATATCATCATCATTGATGTATACTTTTCCGGAAGTGGGCTCGTTCAATCTGTTAAGACAGCGCAGTAGGGTAGATTTCCCGCTTCCCGACAGTCCCATGATAACAAAAAATTCTCCTTCATAAATTTCAAAACTGGCTTTGTTGATCCCTATGGTACATCCTGTTTTTTCAAGAATTTCCTTTTTGGAAAAACCTTTGTCCAGAAGTTCCTGTGCTTTTTCTTTGTTTTTACCAAAAATAATAGTCAGATCTTCCACTTTAAGTTTTACTTTTCTGGTGTTTTCATTTTTTTCCATATTCAGAATTTTTCAAATTAATAAATGATATAAAAAATTGTAAACCAATTTATTATATGCCTTTAGCTTTAGTTGTTCTGCAGATGACGATAGGATAAAATAATTTGCTGAGCTTTTAGTGATAAAAGCTTTTAACAAAAAAAATAATACCATAAAGACCTTGTGCTTTATGCTTATTTTAAATATGTCAATAGATTATACTCTAGAAAAAGAGTGTATTATGTAAAGAAGTCATCTTTTACATAGATTGTACAATTAAATTACTGATGAGGTAATTACAGATATGTGTACTGAACAACTTGAATTGCTACATTTCATCAAAATGCAGGCCAGCATCAAAAACTGTCTGTCAATTTTTTATGGCGATGCAAATTTACGAATTTTATATTAAATGGATTTTTATACGTGTAAACTGTTGATTTCCAATAAGGTTAATAAGTAGTGTTTTCACGAGAATTTTTCTCTTATCATAAGGTAAGAGAATATTTGATGTGATTAAGAAATCTTTATGATATAACAGGTGAGACTATTTCAATGCAACAGCAATAATCGCAAGGATAGCAGGCAGCGCCTGAACGAAAAATATTTTTTTAGTTGCAGAGATTGCTCCATAGATTCCGGCTACAGCAACACATCCTAAAAAGAACAGGGCTATATTCGTCTGCCATTGCGGATCTTTAATCAGAAAAGACCATATAAGTCCGGCAGCGAGAAAACCATTGTAAAGCCCCTGATTGGCGGCCAATCCTTTGGTAGGTTTAAACATTTCTGCAGGCAGAGCTGCTTTAAAAACTTCTTTCCCTTTGGTTTCCCAGGCAAACATTTCCATCCAAAGAATATAAAGGTGTTCCAGTGCAACAACAGCGATCAGAATTTTAGCAACGATTTCCATGATTCAATATTTTTCTCATTGTAAAACTAAAAAAATAAAGTTAAGTTTGAGTATTAATTTATAAGATGGAATCATTCAAAGCACATTTAAATAAATTCATTACAATCAATGACGAAGAATTTGCTTCCATTATTTCTTTTTTTCAGCTTCTAAAGGTAAAAAAGAAAGATAACCTGATGCTTGAAGGTGATGTTTGTAAGTTTAAATATTTCGTTCTGGAAGGATGCCTGAGAAAGTTTTTTATTAACGAAAAAGGAGTAGAGCAAACCACAGAATTTGCTATAGAAAACTGGTGGATGTCTGATACTTTTGCTTTTGAAAAACAGATGAAATCAAGCTTTAATATTCAGTCTGTAGAAAATTCCAAAATTTTGGCCATAGATTTCCAGTCTCAGGAACTTTTGTTGAAAAAGCACCCCGTTATGGAGCGCTATTTCAGAATGGTATATCAAACGGCTTATGCTGCTGCTGAAAAAAGAATCCGCTATATTTATGAGATGACAAAAGAAGAATACTATGTTCACTTTAGTACGTTATATCCTTGGTTTATACAGAGAATTCCACAATATTTAATTGCTTCTTTCCTGGGCTTTACTCCGGAATACCTGAGTGAAATCAGGGCGAAATTACGTTCTTAAACCAGTTTAAGATTTTTACGGCTCAGAAACCGGAAATTTGTCATGTGATTAAAGCCAATACAATGACAGATCCTAAAAATCAATTTCCGCAGCTTTTTTTAAGACTGGCTCTTGCTGTTACGATGCTTTCTGCAGTGGCAGACCGGTTCGGATTATGGAGCAAAGAAAATTCGTCATGGAGAAATATGGAAAGTTTTAAAGAATATACAAGACAGCTGACATTTTTCCTTCCGGAAGCATTGAGTACATTTTCAGCGTATGCCGCTACTTTTTTAGAAATTCTTTTTCCTTTAATGCTGATTTTTGGATTTAAAACAAAAATGGCTGCCTATGGAAGCAGTGTCCTGCTGTTGATTTTTGCCCTATCAATGACCATTGCATCAGGACCAAAAGCCCCGCTGAACTATTCCGTATGGGTGGGAAGTGCTGCCGCATTTTTACTCGCGGTACAACAACATTATTCTTTAAGTATAGATCAATTAACCAAAAAATAATACATATTATGAGCGCAAGATTAAATATTGCAACAGTAGATTCAGCAGCCTATAAAGCAATGCTGGGATTGGAAGGGTATTTACAGGCTATTTCATTAACACACATTCAGAAGGAGCTGATTAAAATCAGAGCTTCGCAAATCAATAAATGTGCTTTCTGCCTTGATATGCATACCAAAGATGCTATCAAATACGGTGAAACACCACAGAGAATTTTTATTCTGAACGGATGGACAGAAGCAAAAGAATTTTTCACTGAAGAAGAGCAGGTGCTATTGGCGATGACAGAAGAAATTACGCTGATCAGCGATAAGGGATTAACCGAGGAAACTTACCAAAAAGCTAAGTCATTCTTTGATGATAGCCAGATTGCTCAGATCATCATGGCAATCATTACCATCAATGCCTGGAACAGGATTGCAGTAAGTACTCATCTTCCGATTGCAAAGTAATTGGGAAGCAATGAAGATGGGTGATGGAAGTTGATGGAGACTGCATCATCTACGGATGTTTACTTTATTTTAAAAAACGGCCTTTCAAACTTTGAAAGGCCGTTTTGATGCGAGAAGCAAAGTGACAGTGTAACACAGTTTGGATATTAATTCTAAAAATAAATCTAAAGGTTAATTTTATTTTTTAAACTGAATTACATTGTCTCTCTGTTCTTTTAAAATATCATCATTTTTATGAGATTTGGTTTTAATGAAGGGGAGCTGGAGGAGGGAGTTATGTTTGATAACACTGAGGTTCTATTTAAATCAAATCTTTATTAAATCAGATAGATCTGATTAGTCAAAAGACTGACAGTATTTCCATCCTCCAACTTCCATCTTCCACATTTACTTAAATTTCGCTCAATGCTGAACTGATGAAATTCAATTCTTCCTGTGAAAGGTCAATAGACATTGTTTTTGCATTTTCAATGGCTTGCTGTGCATTTCTTGCTCCTGCCAATACTACTGTAATTGCCGGCTGCAGTGTAGTCCATCTTAATACCAATTGAGAAAGACCTGCTCCTTTTTCGCTGGCGATAGGTTCTATTTTTTCTAAAAAAATTTTCACTTTATTCAAATCAAACTGAGAGAAATATCCATTTCTGTGGTCATTATCTTTTAATTGGGTTTCTTTGAAATATTTACCTGTTAAAAGACCTCTTTCCATTGGACTATATACGATAATTCCTGAATTGTTTTCCAAAGAATAAGGTACAAGATCGTTTTCAATAGCACGGTTCAGCATGCTGTAAGAAACCTGGTTGCTGGCAAGCTTTAACGTTCTGTTCGCTTCTTGCATTTGAGCCACGCTGTAATTGCTTACTCCGGCTGCACGGATTTTTCCCTGCTGGATCAATAATTCCATTGCTTCCATTGTTTCGCAGACAGGCGTAGTGCTGTCCGGCCAGTGAAGCTGTAAAAGATCAATATAATCTGTTCCCAGTCTTTTTAAACTTTCTTCAACTTCTTTGATTATGTTTTCCTTAGAAGCCCATTTATATACCGGAATGGTTTTTCCTTCGTCTTCTGCATCAAAGAAAAACTCTCCCTTTCCATTGTTGCTTCCGTCCCATACCAGTCCGAATTTTGTTAGAAGCTGGATTTTTGAACGGTCTTTTCCTTTGATGGCTTCGCCGATCATTTCTTCACTCAGTCCGAAACCATAGAAGGGAGCGGTGTCGATAGAAGTTACCCCATAATCTAATGAGGCATGAATAGAATTAATAGAATCCTGTTTTTCATTACCACCCCACATATTTCCACCGATCGCAAAAGCTCCATGGGTGATTGCGGATAATTCCAAATCAGTGTTTCCTAGTTTTCTATATTCCATTTTGTCTGTTTTAAAATTGTTGTTGTAAACCACCCCGTCAAAAATTCTTTGAATTTTCGCCACCCCTCCAGAGGAGGGGAACTCTCGCCGTTTCAATGACACTTTAAGAACTTAAGTGTCTGAAAATTTTCGAGACTTTCGTGGTTAAAAATTGTCTGTTACTTATTTAATTCTTTTAAAATAGCTTCTCCAACGCTCTTTGCAGACTGCGGATTCTGCCCTGTAATCACTCTCTGATCCGTTACCACATGATTCTGCCAAAGCCCTGATTTTTCAAATTTTGCTCCTCTTTCTTTCAGCTTGTCTTCCAGTAAGAACGGAACAAAGTTTGTTAACTTTACTTCAGATTCCTCTTCATTGGTAAAAGCATTGATCTTCTTACCGTCTACAAGATATTTCCCGTTGTTCAGTTTGATATTCACCAAACCTGCAGGTCCATGACATACACCGGCTACAATACCTCCGTTTTCATAAATGTTGGAAGCAATATCTGCCAGCTCTTTATTATCTGCAAAATCCCACATGGCGCCGTGTCCTCCTGCATAAAAGATTGCTGAATACTTTTTAGGATCAACTTGTGAGGGTGTCAAAGAATGATCAATTTTGTTTTTGTATTCTTCGTTTTCCCAGAATTCTTTGTTTACAGGATCTTTCAGATCGAATCCGTCTACCGGAGGTGTTCCGCCTTTCGGGCTTACAAAATCTATTTCATATCCTGCCCTGTGAAGAACTTCCCATGGGTGGGAAACTTCTCCAAGATAATATCCTGTATCTTCACCGGTGCTTCCTTTTTTGTCGTGGCTTGTTACGACGAATAAAATTTTCTTTTTCATATTTTTTGATTTTTTAGTTTGTGCCTGTACGAATCCTATTGTAAAGACTGCCAGCATTAATAACGCTAATTTTTTCATAATTAATTAAATGATATGAGTCGTATAAATCTGTGGTTTTTCCTGAAGCTTTTCATCCACCAAAGCTCCGAAAGCCTGTATATAAGGCTGTTGATTGTGCTGAGCCAGACCTTCTTCGCTTTTCCATATTTCATAGAAAACAAACTGGTTTTTGTCTTCAATTCCCTGATGAAGGCTGTAAAGTTCACAAGCCTCTTCTTTCCTTGTTTCTTTTACCATATTCTGAAGAACTTCCAGTACTTCTGCCTGGTGTTCTTGCCTGGCTTTTATAATCGCTGTAAGATGAATTTTCATTATTAAATAAAATTTTCAATTGAGTTATAGACCGGTTTCCAGCTGAGCTCTGTTCTTGCCTTTTCTGCGCTGCATATACTGTTGGAAGCAAATCCGAAATAGCCGCCTGCAGGTCCGAAATTATCAACAGCATCCTGGATGCTTAAAGATTGTGCCGGTTTCAGATTATATTTTCTGCTGATAACTTCTGCAATGTTTTTTAAAGAGGAAGAACCATTTTCCGCATAATACACGGATCCTTCTTTTGCTTTTTCTAAAGCCAGCACATAAAGGTCCGCCAGGTCTTCAATGTGCAAATTGGACCAGACGTTTTCACCCTCGCCAAAATAAACACCATATCCTTTTTTCTGGGAAAAATTAACCAGAGCAGGAATCTGGATGCTGTCTTTTTTTATTCCAAGGCCTTCTCCATACACCATGGTAGGCACAATAACGATACTTCTTATGTCTTTCTGAACAGATTGAAGTACATAATTGTTAATCAGTATTCTTGAGGCCATTTCCAGTCTTGGAGTCAAAGGGAAATCTTCCGTATAAACAAAGGTACTTCTTTTACCATTTTCTTTACCCCCGAAAATAGCAGATCCTGAAGTAAATATGAATGTTTTATGGCTTCCTTCCATTGCTTTGATAAAATTATCCACAGCATAGGCATCATCTGCGGAATCTGCATTATGGATTACGGCATCAACCTCTGCAACGGCTGTTTTTATTACATCTTCATTGTGGATATTCCCGATAATGGTTTTGATTCCCAATGATTCCAGCTCCTGTACATGGGCTTCATTACGAACTAAACCAGTTACTTCATAATTCCTGTCGAGCAGTTTTTTAGCAATACTACCTCCTATATAGCCGGTAATACCTGTGATCAGTATTTTTTTCATGATACCAGTTCTGGTTTTAATTCTTTTTCAAATACGTTTCTTACGTGCTCTCTGTACAATTTCATATCACGCTCTATATTGGCATTTTTTTCCACATCATGGAAGTGAAAGCTTTCCATTTTTTCTAATGAAACGAAGGCATTCATTCTATGGAAACCAAATAGCGGACCTTCATCCACACTTTTTTCATTAAAGAATTCTCCGGGAAGCGTGAACGCTGTTGCAGGAGCATTCCAGCTTGTCGTAAGCATATATTTTCTGCCGCCAAGCATTCCTCCTGTACCGTAGTTGATTTCAGGATTCTCAGCATTTCTTCCGTCACTCATATAAATTCCTTTGGCATGACCAGCCGTGAAAACTTCATCAATATATTTTTTTAATCCGTTAGGAAGCTGGAACCACCAGATGGGCGTGTGGTAAATGATATAATCTGCCCATACAAACTTCTGTACCTCTTCATTTTTATCGTAGTTTTCACTTACATTGGTGATCTTTACTTCTACGTTATCAAATTCTTTAAGAGCCGCTAATGTATTTTCTGCAATAGTCTGGTTATATTTTCCTCCGGAATGTCCGAAATTCTGTCCTCCGTTGATGATTAATACTTTTTTCATTTTTTTATGATTGTTTAAATTTTACTCTGCAAAGTTAGGATGGATACTTGTATAATAAAAATAATATAAATTATAGTAAAGTATTATTAAAATTATAGTTCGAAAAGTTCGAATTTTGGGTTTAAAGTTTATAAGTGAATATGTGAAATGCCAATCCGCTTTGCTTGTGAGTTTATTGCTGATCCGAGTTATGTGATTCGTGGTTAAGGCAACCGAGTGGTTTATATATACAGGTATTTCTAATCAGCAGTTGATCATTCACGATTGACTTTGCGCAGCAAAAATTGACTATTGACTATTTCCGTTTTCATGGTAAAATATCATATCAGATCTCAACTGAAATGGTCTTCTGACGTGTAAATTTGTCTGACAAATCAAAGGATAATGATACAGATAGCTGTTTTTAGTGATGTGCATGGAAATCTTCCGGCGTTGGAAGTCGTGTTGAAAGATATAGAGCAAAGAGGAATCGCGCAGAAGTTCTGTCTGGGAGATCTGGTGGATTTTGCCCCGTGGGGAAATGAGGTAATTGAAAAGATAAGAAGCCTGAATATTCCCTGCCTGATGGGAAATCATGATGAAAGAATTGCTTTTGATATGCCTGTAGTTCCTTTGTCTAAGCATTCAGAAGAAGAAACCAATGCCCGGTTTATTGCTATTGATCATTCTAAACAACATATGACAGAGCAGAATAAAAAGTTTCTTTCTGAACTTCCTTTTCATCTAAAGTTAAACTATAAAGTAGGGAAGAAACACTGGAATATTCAGTTGGTTCATTCCAGTCTTGAAAGCAATGATACTTATCTGTATGAATCAGAAAATGATGATGTTTTCAGGACAATGCTGGAAAGTGCTGATGCTGATGTGGTGGTAATGGGGCATACTCATTTATCATTTAAAAAGCAGTTTGAAAATAATACATGGGCCATCAATTGTGGTTCTGTAGGGCGTTCTAAAGAAGAAAACAGACTGGCTTCTTATCTGGTTCTGGCTTTAGATGAAGAAAAAATCACCCCTGAAATTATACAATTATCATATCCGATTGATGAAACGGTCCGTCAGATAAGGGAAAGTGGGATTCCTGATTATTATGCTTCCTTTCTGAAGAATGAAAATGTATTAATATTATAATTATTTTGTAAATTTGCATCAGAATATTAATAATTAGATCATGGTCAATTTAGAATGGTACCGTACTTTTAAAGCGATCTATAAAACCGGTACCTTAACAGGGGCTGCGGATGCTTTATTCATATCACAGCCGGGAGTGAGTCTGCATTTAAGTTCATTGGAAGCTTATGTAGGTTACAAACTGTTCGACAGGACCGGTAGAAAGATGATCCCTACAGAGCGTGGGAAAGTATTATTTAATGCCGTTGCCGAACCTCTTACCAAGCTGGAAGATGTAGAGAAAAACTTTCAGAAGTCTACAGAAAAACATACTCCAACGATTAGTGTCGGGATGTGTTTTGAGACTTTCCAGACGACTTTGGAGCAATATGTCTCTTCGTTATCTTTTAATCTGATCATCAGTTTTGGAGAATATCCTGAGATGCTGGATCAGCTGGATAAAGGAATTCTGGATCTTATTATCACCCCGAAAAAGGGATCTTCACCCAATATTGAGCACGAAGCATTTTCTTCCGAACAGATCATTCTGGTAGGCGGGAAGGATGTAGATACTGCAGCTTTCAGTAAAGTGTTAAAAACAAAAGATGCAGAGCAGATTGAAGAATGGCTGAAAAATGAAAAATGGTATGGCACCACCGGAGATATGGAGCACCTTTTTCAGTTCTGGACGTTAAATTTTGGGCATAAACCCAATTTCCGCCCGAATTATATCGTTCCTAATCTGAACTCAATTATCCGATGCCTGAAAGGAGGAACCGGATTGGCTGTTGTTCCTGATTTCCTGTGCAAAAAAGATATTGAAAGCGGTGAAGTGAAGCTGATCTGGGAAGGGAAGAAAAAGCTCGAAAATACGCTGTACTTCGGATGCCGTAAGAAAACGAATTATCAAACCGAAATAGAACATATTAAAGGATTATTCCGACAGGTAATGGGTAAGTAAAACCATATCCCGCATCTGTAAACCGTTTTCATAGATGGGAAATGGATAATTTTTAATAAAAAAGTCCTTCAGAATTCCACTTTTGATGAACCCGTTTTTTTCATAAAATCTGATCTGTTGGAACCCGGTATCCGACGTCCCGACAGCGAGTGTTTTATAATGGTTTTTCCGGGCAATTTCCTTTGCTTTATTTATCAGGATACTTCCGATTCCTTTACTTCTGTAATTTTCGGTCACTGCAATATTTTTAATCTCCAGTTCTGTATCGCTGATTTTGCATAATGCCATCACAGCCATATTTTCGGTACCGTTATGTAAAAGATAGAGGTCCGATTTGAAAATATACTGATCAATAGCTTCTTTGGTTTCATCTGCCAGGAGCAGTAAATGATAGGGTATTTCCGAATCTGGACTTAATTGGTTGAATGAAAATTTTTCCATTTTACAGGCTCATATGAATAAGTGGATAATCCTTTCCTGAGCCGTCTTTTGCTGATCTTCCAATTTTTTGAAACCCATCTTTTCGTAAAATCCGATTGCCTGGGGATTCTGTTCATTGACGTCCACTTTGGTAAGACCCGTTTTCTCTTTCATAAACTGGTAAAGTGTTTTTCCGTAGCCTTTTCCGCGGAAGTCATGATGAATGAAAAGCATTTCCAGATTGCCTTCTGCTACAGAGGCAAAACCCTGAGCCTTATTGTCCGCAGTAAGCAGATAAATTTCTAAATTGGGAAGATAGTTCCTTGGAATGGCGTCCTTAAAATAATTGAAATCTTCTTCAGCAAGAAAGTCGTGCGTTGCCTGTACTGCTGACTCCCATATTTCCATAATTCTCGGATAATCCTCTGCAGTAGCCAATCTGATCTGTTGTGACATGATTTTTAAATTTAAACAAAAATAGAGAAAATTGAGAAGGGATGCTAGTGAAGATTTGAGGTTGGAAGCTGGAAGGTAGAACTGGGCATGGTAGGTTTTAATGACCACTTATTCCCCTTCTCTGAAGGGGTGGATTTTTGCAAAGCAAAAAGACGGGGTAGTTTAACGGAACAAATTTTCACACATTATTAATCTCCCATCAAATAACTGTTTTTTAACAGGAACAGTAAAATTGGTAAGCGGAATTTTCAATTTTTTATTGCAAATTTGTTTATCACTTTATATTAATAACTAAAATAAAGATTTATGCAAAAGAAAACCTATACAGGGCAGCCTGTGGTCACCTTAAATAACGGTGTGGATATTCCTGCTTTAGGCTTTGGGGTATGGCAGATGGAAGACCTGAAAGAATGTGAAAATGCAGTAATCAAAGCTATTCAGACAGGATATAGAATGATTGATACTGCTGCTATTTATCAGAACGAAACAGCAGTGGGCGCTGCGGTAAAAAATAGCGGCATAGACAGGGATGAGCTGTTTATCACCTCAAAAGTATGGGTTCAGGATCATGGGTATGAGAAAGCGAAAAGTGCGTTTCAGCGAACATTAAACAGGCTGCAGATGGATTATCTTGATATGTATCTTATCCACTGGCCGTATGGTGATTTTCTGGGAACGTGGAAAGCTTTGGAAGAGCTTTATCAAGAGGGGAAGATCAAAGCTATTGGGGTTTGTAATTTTACTGTTGAGAAGCTGGAAGAATTGAAAGCTCATTCCACTGTTTTACCGGTTATCAATCAGATTGAACTGCATCCTGTATTCCAGCAGAAAGAACTGCAGGTATATGACAGGGAAAATAATATTGTAACTCAACCTTGGAGCCCGCTAGGAAACGGTAATGCCAACCTTTTAAGTAATCCTGATCTTAACGCAATTGCAGAAAAATATGGAAAAACGACAGCACAGGTTATTCTGAGATGGCACCTGCAGGAAGGATTTGTTGTGATTCCAAAATCTGTGACCCCATCAAGAATTGAAGAAAACTTTAATGTATTTGATTTTGAGCTGACAGAAGATGAAATGAATATTGTCCGTTCTTTGGATACAGGAAAAAGACTGTTCTTTGATCCTAAAGACCCTGAATGGGAACAGAAAATGTTAAATTCCGTAGCAGATATTTAATAAAAATAAAGAATCAAAATATTCCCGCAGTTTTCACTAGTTCACAAATTACGATCTGTGTTTTCTGTGAGACCTGTGGGAATTGTATTTTCATTAGGGGTGAGGAATGTCATAGGCTGCTGAAAAATGAGGTGTTCCTATTTTTTTGTACCTTTTAGTTAAAATAATTCTTATGTTTTGGCCGGATACAATCAGTAAAAAATTAGGAATACAATATCCTCTTATTCAGGCTCCGATGTTTGGAGTGAGTACGGTACAGATGGCTGCTGCAGCTTCAAACGCTGGCTGCCTTGGATCTCTGGCATTAGCTGATCTTTCTGCAGATCAGTATCAGTCTGTTGAATTGATCAGGGGAATGAAAAAACTGACAGATAAACCTTTTGCTGCCAATATTTTTGTCCATCATATTCCTGAAGTGACAGAGGCTTTAAAAGAGAAATTTATTAAAACCAGGCAGTTTATAGAAAAGCTGGCGGGAGACCATAATATCGAAGTACATCTTCCGGACCTTGAAGAAATCAGCGTACACAGCTACCATGAGCAGGTAGATGCTGTTATTGAAGAAAACTGTAAAATTTTAAGTTTTACATTCGGAAACCTGGATAATGAGAGCATTCAGAAATTAAAGGAAAACGGAGTTACTCTTATCGGAACCTGCACTTCTGTGAAAGAAGCGTTATTGCTTGAAAAGTCGGGTATTGATATCATCTGTGTCCAGGGAATAGAGGCGGGAGGACATAGAGGTAGTTTTGAAGCTGACCATATTCCGCAGATCGGGGGCCTGTCTTTATTGTCACAGATCTATGATCAGGTACATGTACCTTTGATTTATGCAGGAGGGATCTATGGGGCAAGAACACTACAGGCTGCTAAAGATTTGGGAGCAAGTGGCTTCCAGCTAGGTAATCTTTTACTGGCTTCACAGGAAAGTGCTTTACAGCCTTTTGAAAAAGAAAGACTTAAAAAGGTAAGAGAAGAAGAAATTGTTTTAACAAAGAGTTTCTCAGGACGGTATGCCAGAGGTGTGAAAAATCAATTTATAGAAGCGGTTGAGAATTCGGAGTATATTTTACCATATCCTTATCAGAATAAACTGACCAATGCTTTACGTAAAGCAGCAAAATCCCTGCAAAATCCCGAATTTGTAGGAATCTGGGTTGGACAGTCTATTCATCAGTATAGTGAACTTTCCACAGAAGAAATTTTGAAAAATCTGATCAAAGAATGTGAAAGAAAGATAACAGATCAATAAGTAACAAAAAAGCTTCAGAAATATTCTGAAGCTTTTTATTTATTGTGTTAAATCAAGACCACCGAAATTTCCGGAACTCATCATTAAATAAACACCCTCTGTTTTATCCAGGGTATCCCAGTAGGCATGAAGATCTTCCGCATTAGTGAACACCTTCAGCTTTTCATTTTTGAATTTTTCCTTAATAAACTCAGGCGATATAGGCTCCATTCGCTTGAGTTTTAAAGCATCTTCAGAATAGAAAACTATGGCTTCGTCCAAACCGTCCATGGCATGGTCATATTGCTCAAGAAAAGCAGGATTCAGACTGGAGTAGGTATGAAGCTCCAGAAATCCATATTTCCTGTCATTTTTAAACTGCTCCGTGAATGCTTTTACTGCTGCCTTTACTTTACTTGGTGCATGAGCGAAGTCTTTATAAAGAGTTCCTTTGTCTTCTCTTTCTACTTTTTCAAGGCGTTTGGAGGCTCCTTTGAAGCTCATAATAGCCTCATAGAAGTCTTCATCCATAATACCAAGCTGCTGGCAGATATGTCTTGCTCCTTCCATATTCAACAGGTTATGGGCTCCAAAAACAGAAAGCGGAACATCTCCCATTTCAGTTTTTAAATACACTTTACCATTATTGATTTCGTATTCAGGAGTTTTATAAGGGATTTTTCTGAAATAGTTTTCTGCATTTTCCACCACGTTCACTACTTCTGGATCTTCTTCATTGTATACCAGAACACCGCCTGCAGTAATGCTTGCCACAAATTTTCTGAACTGATCAATATAATCATCAAATGTTTTGAATACATTGATATGGTCCCAGGCAATACCGCTCATCAATGCAATATTCGGCTGATACAATAAAAACTTGGAACGAAGGTCGATAGGGGAAGAAAGGTATTCATCGCCTTCCAACACCATGAAATCATTATCCTGAGTAAGCTTTACCATGCAGTCAAAACCTTCAAGCTGGGCACCTACCATGAAATCCACATCTTTTTGATGGAAATTCAAAACATGAAGGATCATTGAAGTAATGGTGGTTTTACCATGTGATCCTGCAATAACAACCCTTGTCTTATTTTTGGACTGCTCGTACAGGAATTCAGGATAGGAATATATTTTCAGACCCAGTTCTTTTGCTCTTGCCAGCTCAGGATTATCCTGATGGGCATGCATCCCAAGAATAACGGCATCAATATCCGGAGTGATCTTTTCCGGGAACCAGCCCATTTCCTGAGGCAGGATTCCTTTCTTCTCCAACCGGGTTTTTGAAGGTTCAAAAATAGCATCATCAGAACCTGTCACCTGATATCCTTTGTCTTTTAATGCGATTGCAAGATTATGCATGGCGCTTCCGCCAATGGCAATGAAGTGGGTTTTCAATTGTATTTACTGTTTTTTAACATTAGTATTAATGATCTGCTGGAAAGCTTCAAGAATATTGTTCCAGTTGGTCTGGTAATTCGGAATGATCATGCTGGCATCCGTCTTACTGCCTTCATTAGGACCTTTTTTGACATTGATGGAAGTCGATATATTGTCGTACAATTTTTTACGGTCTTCCTGTATCCTCCTGAAATTATTCTGAGAGAGAATCTGATCCAGGTTCTTTAAATCTTCATTAGAAATTTTAAAATCCTGCTTATATTTCTTTCCCTGTCCTTCAAAAGAGTAGTGTGCATCATTTCCTTTTATAAGCAGATTTTCATATACAGGAGCAAAGCCTCCGCTTTTCGAATAGCTGATATCAAAATCCGAATATACCTTTTGGCTGTTGCATGAAACTAATACTATGATTGCGAATAAGATTCCAAGTATTTTGTTCATAATTTTCAATTTTACTTTAATTATTTGAGTCCTTTTGTTCTAATTTTTTAGCTTTAAGTTCTTCATCATAACTGTGTAATAGATTGAAATCTTCTGTCTGCTCAATGGCAGTCATTATTTTCAACAAAATTTCCGGTGCTTTTTCATTATCATAATCGATATCCAGAGGAGCCTTGAATTCCATCGTAGGTTTTACACCGGTTACCTTTACGCGGAGCCCTTTTTTATCAAATGCTCTTCTGAACCCGTTTATTTTGATTGGAATTACAATAGGCCTTTGATTTTTCACCAGTTTGGCTGTTCCTCTTCGTCCCTGTGCAAAAGCTGATGTAGTTCCTTGAGGGAAAGTTGCTACCCAGCCATTGTCCAATGCTTTCATAATATTGTCTACCTCGCTCATGTCTACCATTCTGTTGACATTTTTCCCTTCAGATCGCCAGGTTCTTTTTACCGTTACAGCTCCTGCAATCTTAAAGATCTTGGGAAGGATACCTTTATTCATGGTTTCCTCAGCAGCAACATAGTAAAAATCGATCTTTGGGTTCAATAGATAGATCGGGTTTTTTATCGTATTTAAATATCCGTTATTTACAGCACAGAAAGCATGATACATAGCCGCCACATCTGCAAAATAGGTCTGATGGTTGGATACAAAAAGTACGTTAGAATCCGGAAGATCCACAAGGTGTTCTGTTCCGGTTATCTTTAACTTATTAAAGCCGTTGAATCTTCTGTATGATACAACTCCTAAAATAAAAATAATAAACCTTTTCAAAAAATAAGGTGTTCCGAATGCATCGGTGAAAATATTTTTCTTCGCCATCTCTCAATTAAACACGGTTGTGCAAAGTTACATTTTTTTCAGCAACTGGCTGAATTCACTTAATATCATCGCTGTAGCGCCCCAGATAATGTATCCGTTGAAATTAATGACTGGAACTTCATGCCCGCCAGCACTTGGCAGCGCCATAATTTCGGGGATATCCGACAGGTTTAAAAAGGATGTGATGGGAAATTCTATCGTTTCCACCGCTTCCGTCTGCTGGAGAACAAAAGCAGGGTTTTTTATAGTATAGGAAATATAGGGATATACGTAAAAATTGCTCGGCGGAACATAAATAGGAGACATTTCTCTGATAATTCTTATATAATGCTTGTCTATCCCTATTTCTTCAGAGGTTTCCCGTACTGCTGTTTCAGCAAAATCACTGTCCATTTCCTCACGCTTTCCTCCAGGCAGCGATATCTGCCCGCTGTGCCTGTCGTGTTCGTTAATAGTTCTTTGAATCAATGGAAAATACCACTCGTTGTCTTTCAGATACAGAACGATATTGACGGCCGCAAATTTGGGATTCTTAGCCAGTACTTCATCATAAGTGAAAACGGGGCGTGAGGGAGGTGAAAAAACTCCATGCGCGTGTTCACCGGGAAGTTCCACGCTTTTTATTTTTCTCAATAAATCTTTTCCAAAATTTTCCATAGCTCAAATTTAGCAATATATCTTGAAGAAATAAATGCCTTAACATTAATTAACCTATGAAAAACCTATATCTTAATAGTTGATTTTTGCTTTATAAAGTCAGTAATATACCGTTAATGATACGGTGAAATAAAAGATAAAAGATGAAAGATAAAAGATGTTATTGTTAAAGTTCAATAGGGGTGGCTTTAGCCCAAACTTAAATTATAAATCTTATAAATCGTATTTTATATGTATAAATGCAAAACAAAAAACCTTCAGAAAACTGAAGGTTTGAATTTTGTCTTTAATTAGAAAATTCTATCAATTCTTCTTTCTTGGAATTGTAGATTTTATATTCTAAATATTTAAAAGAATCCCTTGGAACAATGGTTACCCACTTTTTGTATTTGATAAACCATTTCATCTGGATACTTTTGATGCCTTTTGTAAGGTAGGCTTCCACAAACGGGTGTACATGCAGGTAGACTTTTCCTTTTTCTTTCTGCAGGATGTTTCTTAAAGTTTCACCCATTCTTTCCACGATAACAATAGGAGCTACAATTTCTCCGTCTTTGTTCGGGTTTTCTTCTTTGGTTTCGATCTGCTTTTCCGGACGGTTTCTTTGTCTGGTGATCTGGATCAGACCAAATTTACTTGGAGGAAGGATTTTGTGGCGTGCTTTGTCGCGCTTCATTTCCTCTTTCAGATGCTCGTAGAGATCTCTTCTGTGATCAGAATTCGGCATGTCTATGAAATCGATTACGATGATGCCTCCCATATCACGGAGGCGGAGTTGTCTGGCGATTTCTGTAGCGGCCATTTTGTTCACTTTCAATGCATGCTCTTTGTTGACAGCTGTTCCGGTAGTAATATTGTTTCCGGAGTTGACATCAACAACGTGAAGTGCTTCTGTGTGTTCAATAACAAGATAGGCTCCTTTAGAACTTGGAATGTTTACGTGTTTTCCAAAGCTCTGTTTAAGCTGTTTTTCAACATTGTAATATTCCAGAAGAGGAATATGGGAATCATAAAACTGGACAATATTTTTCTTTTCAGGGGCAATTACTTCAATGTAATTCTCCATTTCGTTTACCATCTGTTCATCATCACAGAAAATATTCACGAAATCCTGGTTAAAATTGTCTCTTAAAATAGCTGAAGCTTTGTCTTCTTCGCTTAAAACTTTAGACGGAACTTTATTTCTCTGGATGTTTTTGAAAGTGCTTTCCCATTTCTGAACCAGTTGGTTCATATCATTATGAAGGTCGGCTACTTTTTTTCCTTCGGCTACAGTCCTGATAATAACTCCGAATCCTTCAGGCTTAATGCTGTCGATAAGAGTTCTCAGTCTTTCTTTTTCCTCGAAGCTTCTGATCTTTTTAGAAATTGAAACTTTATTGTCGAAAGGAATTAAAACCAGAAAGCGTCCTGTTAATGAAATCTGGGTAGAAATTCTTGGACCTTTAGTAGAAATTGGTTCTTTGGTAATCTGTAGCAGTACCAGATCATCTTTGGCGATGACTTTGTCTACTGTTCCGTTTTTGTCTATTTCGGGTTGTATCTCGAAATTTTTTAAGCTCGAAGTGCTTTGTTTTTTAGAAATAGTATCTTTTAAAAACTTTTTGTACGTAAGATACTGAGGCCCCAGGTCCTGATAATGCAGAAATGCATCTTTGTCATATCCGATATTGACGAATGCCGCATTCAGATTGGGTGCCAGTTTTTTTACTTTTCCTATAAACAGATCTCCAACTATAAAATCGCTTTTGTCTTCTTGCTCATGAAGTTCACATAGTCTTCCGTCTTCCAGCAGGGCAATCTTTGTAAGATCATCTTCATGCGAAACTATTAGTTCTTTCTTCATTTTTTATTAAGATAAAATTGTTAAGATTATAGGAAGTGGATGTTTTTTCAATTAATTCATCTATTAAATATAAGAATTTTGAATGAAAACCATTATATGTTTGTTAAAATAATATTTGAAACCCTCCGTTTTCCGCGGAATCTTATAGTTGCAAACAAAAATATAGTTAGTGAACTTTAGAAATTTAAATCCACCAACTATATTATTATATTGTAAATCTCGAGAAAAAGAGATTATTTTTTCTTATGTCTGTTTGCTCTTCTTCTTTTCTTTCTTTTGTGAGTTGCAACCTTGTGTCTTTTTCTTTTCTTTCCGCTTGGCATAATTTTAATTTTTTAATAACTAGTTAATATTCAGTTAATGTTCTTATTTTACTGCAACTTTAGTTTTTACTTTCTCTACAAAAGATTTTGAAGGTTTGAAAGCAGGAATGTTATGAGCAGGAATCTCAATTGCAGTGTTTTTAGAAATATTTCTTCCTGTTTTAGCAGCTCTTGTTTTAATGATAAAAGATCCAAAACCTCTTAGATAAACATTATCCCCATTATACATAGAAGTCCTGATCTCCTGCATAAAAGCTTCTACAACTTTCTGTGTTTCATTCTTTTCTGTTCCCAACTTATTTGAGATGGTGTTTACCAATTCTGCCTTTGTCATTTCCTTATTTTAATTTTAAATTTTAGGTGTGCAAATTTAGTTAAAAAAATTGAATACTAGCAAATTAGTGGCAAAATATTTTTATTCAAAGAGTTGGAATTTTTATATTAAGGCAGGGTTGCGATAATTTAACAATAAAATAATATAAGCGGATAAAGCTGCCGAAACCTGATGAACAAAATTTAATAAATGCTGATTATAACAGGCTCTGGAGGGGTTTATCATCCTCAATGTGCTATTTTGATAAAGCCCTATCTGTTCTTACTGTTAACCGGAATTCAATTTTTTTTTTTACTGAAATCAGTTTTTTATAAACTGGAATTATAATATCCGTTTTCTACGCAGAATCGTATAAGATGAAGTTTGGTTTTCAGTCCCAGCTTTTCTGTAAGCCGGTTGATATACGTGTCAATAGTTCTGGTACTCAGATTAAGTTTTTCTGCAATTTCTTTATTGCTGAATCCTTCATAGCAGAACCTCATGAGCTGTATTTCAGATGAGGAAAGCTCTTCCTGCCCCTTCTTCTGCCTGTCCATATATTCCTGTACGGCAAGCGGCTGCTGTTCCCATTCTTTGGAATAAGCCTGATAGTCGAAATCTTCGGAAGCAATACTCCCTTTAATAATATCCTTTATAATAGTGCTTTTTTTCTGGCAGTAGAATATATTAGGAATCTTTGAAAGAATTTCTGCCATATCTTCCTGATAAGTGCCGGAATAGGTAACAATAGGAGTTTCACTATTGTTTTTTCTGATATACTTGATGGCTTCAATTCCACTTAATACCGGCATAAAGAGTTCAATAATGAACACATCTTCCTGTCTTCTGTAGATTCTGTTTACCAGCTCATGTCCATTGTTGCAATCATTCAGAAGCATATAGAAAGGGTTTTCCATAAGTGTTTTGATCATTATTTTCTTAAAATAAAAATCACTGTCAGCAATGGAAAAACGTACGGTATTAGATAATATTTTGCTCATTCTTAATATCGATTTGGCGAATGATATTTAAAATTTAGAGGTCTAATTTATGAAAAACTTATCAAAGTGAAAATTAATATTAATTTAATCAGGGTTTTCACGAAACGGACTTGGGGAAATTACGTATTGTGCATAAAATTTTTTTTTTATATTTTCACAGGCCAAACAAATCGCAAATTATGTCTTCTAACAGGGAAAAAAAATTAAACAAATCTGACGTCAGAACGGGCATTTGGAAGTTTATTCTGTCATTTGCCGTTTTATCGGCTGTATCTTTTACCTGCTTATTTCTCTTCTTTAAGAGTTATGATATACAGCGTGAAGGAATTAGCCGGGAAGCCGAAGCCTATAAAGAACTGATGCTCCGAAGTGACGTGCTGAGAGATCACATTGATGATATTTACGACAAAATGAACCAGCTTAGTATCAATAAGGTGGATAATGAGGTGTTTCTCAGAACCAGTATTATGGATAATGTGAGAGATGCCCAGAATATTATGGGTAAAGACAGTGCGCAGAGCTTTAAACATTATGCTGTACTGATGAAGCAGATTGTACCTATGATGAATTTAAAAGCTAAGATCACAGAATTGGAATATCAGAAGAAAACCGTTATAAGGGATCTTGATGAATGCATGGGCAAGATAAAAGTGACCAATAACGAGCTCAGAAAAGACCCTACAAGAAATTTTACAGGAAGTAGACGAAGAAGATAAAAAAGAAAAGATATGCAAGGACAAATCACATTATCTAAGAAAGAAAGGCATTATCAGTTTTTTTATTTAATACTGATGCTATTGACTGCTATGTTATTTTTGGGCGTAATCTTTTTAAAAGGATTTGTATCTCCCTTTTCTGACGAAGATGTAAGAGGTATTCAGAATCTTGAGCAAAAAGCCGCATTTGAACAGCACCAGAAAGTTGTTCTCCCCATCATGGACAGTACGTATACCATGATCACCAAACTTACCGACGACGGACCACAGCCTTTTATTGAAAACAATATCCAGCTGGGAGTTAATGACCTTAACAGCTATTTCAGCGGTACTGACGTTGTGGATATCCGTAAAGATGCCTATCCGCAGATCGCGAAATTCTATAAAATGTACTTTGATGATAAAAAAGTCATTTCAACAACCTCTGAAGACATCAAAATTTTCCAGAAGCAGGTAGATGAGTGCAGAATCGGATTTAAAGATAAGCAAAATAAGCTCTATCAGCGTGAGCAGGATCTGAAAGCAAGAATGCAGTAAGCAAATAAATACTAGGAACTTTAAATAAAACACATCACAATTACTAACTATGAATTATTTTCAAAAGAACAAGAAAAACATTATTATCGGTGTTATTGCAACGTTGCTGATCGCAGCATTGGTTGCTCTGTGGCTGCAGAAAAAGGTAATACATTCAGCGGATGATATTGTTGGGGTAGTTTATCCGTCTTCACTGGCGGTAGGAGACACGCTTTTATTCGAAGATAAAACCCAGTTTGCCAAAACCAAAAGATGGAATTTCGGTGACGGGACAACTTCAGATAAAAACAGTGGTATTCACTTCTATAATAAACCGGGATATTATCAGGTGAGTTTGATCGTTGACAATAAGTACACGAAATCTTTCCCTGTAATGGTAGGCGCAAGAAGCGTTCAGAAACCAAAAGATACTGCAAAGTTCAAAACGACTATCGAAGCCGTTTCGCAGGCTATGCAAAATGAGAATGTAACTTTCCGGGCTGTTTCTGATGCAAAACAGTTTGCATGGAAATTCGGTGAGTCAGGAAATACAGATGCGAAGGATAAATTTACCATCTACTCCTATAAAAAACCCGGAGATTATCTGGTAACGCTTTATACAGAAGAAAGCCAGGATCCTATCTATCACCGGATTAAAATTCTTCCTGCTTATGACGCTCTTGCAGAAGATGAAGTTTCGGTAGAAGACTCTTATGCAAAAGTAGACAGCGATTTTAAATATCACCTGCAGCAGATTGCTAACGGAAACAGTTTCAATATGCATTACAATTACCTGTTGAAAACTTATCTGTGTAACAACGAAAATACAGTTGTAAAAGTAAATGACAGTAAAGTAAATAACTTCTACATGTATTGTGCAGGCCTTCAGTTTGACAAAAATACGGTGATCCAGACTGTAAAAGTAAACCTGGATGACACACAGAACTGTGTAACTAAAGTAGATATCAATCAAAGCAAATAATTTCGTCCGGTCTTACGGATGTGCCAATCATAAAAAGATTAAATAGGATGAAAAATAAATTTCCTCTAGCAGCATATTATATAGGGTTATCAGTATTATTGACGAGTTGCCAGGTAAAACTGCCGTCAAAAAAAACCCCGGAACCTTCACAGTATGGGCAGGTGGATGCTTCCCCTGTCGTTAACGGTTATCCAAAAAAATCAGTTCCATGGATCGTTATTTCAGACCGATCAAGAAATACGGCTTATTTGGATAAAGATGATGAGAAGTCGTACAAAGAAGTAAAATTCCTTGAACCTTTAATGGTTTTAAAACATAGAGACGGAATGGTAAAAGTAGCGGAGTATGTTCCCGATGCTTTAATGAAAAAAGTTTCTCCAAAATCAGTCAAAACTTACGGCTGGATCCAGGAATCCGACCTCCTTCTGTGGAATAATGCTCTCAAAAGCGAAAAAACAGGGTATCCTGTAAGAGTTGCCGTAGTACCCAACAACAGCGAAGTAATCCGAAATGCGGAAAGGTACTACAAGAATGACTCTATTATGGTGTTTAACTCACCAAGTCTTATTGAAACAGCTGATGTAAAAATTCCCAACGGACAGATTGTATATGTATACAAAATGGCTGAAAATAACAAACGTTTCCTGGTGGGTAAAAAACCTTCGGTGGATATGGACAGTATCAACAAGGGACTTTACGGATGGGTAAGCTCAAATGTTATTTCTACCTGGGGAGAACGTTCTGCAATCAAGCTTAAAAATACAACAGGGATTACCGATACAACGCTGGGAATCCATGAAGGGCATCCCGGCGGATCTGCTTCAGATGCGGACAATAAAACAGCTGTTCTTCTTACAGATGTGAACAAGAGAACGCCGCTGGAAAATATTTTCCCGATAAATCTTCCCTTAGAAGAAACCCCAACGCCTGATTCCAAAACAAAATACTTCACCAATATTTTAGATTACAGTAAAAACTTTGTATCCAATGTACTGGGTGAGCCTATCTATTTTGACCGTTACAGGGAGATCACAGAAAAAGATAAAAATATCAATATTGTTTTCGCATTAGACGTAAGTGCTTCCAATGCACCGTATGCACCTATTGTAAAATCATTACTGCAGGATCTTCAGCTCAGATTTGAAAAACCATCCTATTTTAGCAATGTTAAATATGGGGCGGTTTTATATAAGAACAATCCTTGCGGAGATAATGTTTCCGTATCCAGCCTGAGTACAGATTACAGTAAGATCTCTTCATTTATTGATCAGAAAACAAATGAAATGAACTGTGCAAGCAATAACGGTTATCAGCCGGTAGGAGAAGCGCTTACTGCTGCAGGAAATCTTCTTTCCAATGTTCCTGATGAAACCAATATTGTTGTAACAGTAGGAACTTCTGCCAGCCAAAGCGGAAATATGTACAGTGTAATCAGCTCATTGACACAGGCCCAGGCAAGATTGATTATGTTCCAGACCAATGCAAGATCCTCCGATAACTACAATGATTTTGTATTGATGGCAGAAAATGTGGTCACCAACACAGCGAAAAATATTGCTGAACTTAAAAAGCAAAAGATCATCAATCAGTATGACGTTCTTACCAAGAATAATTTCAGCCTGGTAGAAGGTGATACCGGATTCTTCTCTTTAGCTTATCCTAAACAGAGTATGTCTCAGGGATTCGTTATCTTTCCTAAAAAAGGAGATATTACCACTCCCGGATTCCTGAAAAAGTCTGTTGACAGTCTTATTGCTCAGGTAACTTTAGATAATCAGACTATAGATAAATCGCTGAATGAATACTTCCATTCATCAGTAGGGGCAGGAAGAACAGATGTGGATTTAAAATATAAATACCTGTATCCGGGGCTTACCAATCCCGTTTCTGCAGGAATTGCTGCACAGCTGATCAACTATGGAAGCCCATTCCTGGTAAAAGGATATATTCCAAAAGATCTGAAAGATTTTACCCCGGCAATAGAAAAAGGAATCCTTATTTCTGAATCGGAATACGATAACTTAAAAGCTTTCTATACCGAAGTATACAGAAATACTCAGGCTGACCGTGCAGACTTTAACCAGGCAAAAGCTGTGAAAGAATATGTGAAGCTGCTGAAGAAATATAATCCTACTATAAAATTCCTGGATAAAGGAGCGCTTTACGAGCTGCCAATGTCTTACGCTATCGGAATGAGTACAGGATTTGATCTTTCTGAAGAAGAATTAATGGCCAAGTATAAGCTGAAAGGCTGGAAAAAATCTAAAGTCGTTCCTGGTGAGACTGTAAAGAATTATTTCTCTCATTATAAAAACCTAGCAGACAGAATGCTTGCTAACAGAAATAATCCTGCTGTAAAAATTCAGCAGAACGGACAGACTTTCTACTGGCTTAATGAATACTTTACCCCTACAAGAATTCCAACAGAACAGCCGGAATATACGAAGCACTAAGAAATTTATTTTCATTATATCAAAAGCAGAAGTCATACTTCTGCTTTTTTATTTTTTAAACTAAAGCTTTACAGTTATGCTTTAAACTTTAAATCTTACACTTTAGATCCTGAATCTTTTCATTAATTCTCTTTACTGTGCAAAATTATTTTTTATCTAAAAAGTGAGATATAATGTAAAACCTTGTATTAATGGTTGTTGTGGAATGGTGCTTAAATCTATTGTCGTAGAATTACGACAACAAATCGTAGAACTACTACAATTTCTCAGATTTATATCCAAAAGTTTTTTTTAGCGGAAAAGAGCCTCTATATTTGCTACACAATCACTGAATCACAAAATATTACTAACGATTAAATTTACTAATCATGGCCGAAAGAAATTCGAGAGGAATCTTAAAATTCAACAATGGTGAAGGACAGAAGCTGTTAAAAATGAACTACAGCGTATCCAGATCTACAGACGTGTCAGGGCGTGTAGCATCAGATCCTTCCAACGCATTAATCAAGGTGACAGTAGAAGCTACTGAAAAGTCAGACATCCTTGAAAGCTTATTAAATGGTAAATACAAGCCGACTGTAGGAGAGATTACATTCAACAAATCTCATGAAGAAGGAACATTAATTACCTTAAACTGGCAAAATGGATATGTAATCCAGCATCAGGTTGATTTTGATGCAATAGACAGCAACAGTATGCTGATCAGCTTCGTAATAAGTGCTGAAACAATTGACTATGGTACCTCTCAATATGCAGGGTTATGGCCATCCAGCTAATTTTTACACACATTATCAACATTCATAAGAAAAAGACTGTCCCTATTTAAGGCGGTCTTTTTTTGCCTGGATAAAAACTTATTCAACATGTTTTTGTTCTACAACATACTTATATAATGTCTGTTATGTAAAATATTGTTATCTTTAATACTCAACACAAACACAAAGCATATGAAAACTGACTCAAAGACAAAAGGATCTTCATTCCGCCCGTCACAGAATGCAGACGGAATATCTGAGAATCATCATGCAGGAATCAACCGGCTGGTTAAATTATCACTGGTTGTAGAAGGCAAAATTATTAAGTACTATAAACATCTCACGCTTAAACAAAAAGCAGGTCACCACCACGAATTTACTCTTATCCTTGCTCATGATGCACTGGGAGACAGACAAAGCCATACCCTTGAAGAAGCTAATAAATTTCTTGGAAAGCGCCTTACAGCTGTTATTTCATACAAAGACATCGAGAAAAGCCCCGAAAGAAATTTCGTTGGTATCATTACCAAAGTAGGATTCAGCCAGGAAAAAATGAGCCTGGGAAATATTGTGCTTTCCGGATACAGTCCTACAATTTTACTGGACGGAGCTCCTCATATTCAGAGTTTTGGGGGCGAAAAACCTGTTAATATGGGAATTATCGCTGAAGAAGTAATCAAACAGGGAATTGATAAAGAGCGATTCGATATCAGAATTGATACCAATGACTACTCTCAGATCATTTACAGCAGCCAATACAACGAAACCCATTACAACTATCTGGCGAGAATGGCAGAAGCCTATGGAGAACAATTCTATTATGATGGTGAGGTATTGCACTTCGGAAAACTTCCGCCACAGAATAAACCCATAAAACTGCTCTATGGAAGCAATGCAGATAATATTAAAGTAGAATTAAAAGCGGTTCATACAAAACCTCAGTATTACGGTTATAACAGCAGTAAACATGAAAAACTGACTTCCGGGGAAACTCCGGTAAGTCATATAAGTGATCTTGCCCGTACGGCATACAGCCATAACGATAAAATATATAAAACTCCGGCACTGCAGGTTGCTCCCATTAAGGCAACAACCCATCTGGATGTAGAACATTCCCAAAGAAGTACCGCAGGAAGTGAAGCCGTTAATGTATTTTCGGTATCAGGGTCTACCACTGTTCCTTTTTTGCATCCGGGATGCATTGCAGATATTCATATGAGAAAACCGGATAGCAATGAAACTTCCTATTTTACAAAGGTGATGGTGACTGAAGCTGTTCACGAAATTGATACCATAGGGCATTACTCAGGTACTTTCGAGGCTATAGCTGCAGATACAGGTTTCTTACCTAAACCTGCATTTACCGTACCCGCCGCACAGCCGCAGATTGCAACGGTAATTTCCAATACAGATCCCGAAGGTCAGGGAAGAGTTCAGGTGAGATTCGACTGGCAAATGAATGATACCACGCATTTTGTAAGGGTAATGAGTCCGGATGCCGGAGGTACAGATCAGATCACCCAAAACCGTGGATATGTAGCCATTCCGGAAGTAGGGGACCAGGTAATGGTTAATTTCGTACACAGCCACCCGGACAGGCCATTTGTAATGGGAGGAATGTTCCATGGAGGAATAGGCCTTGGCGGTGGAGCAGACAACCGGGTAAAATCTATTCAGACGAGAAGCGGACACAGAATCGTTTTTACAGAAGATGAAAGTATCATTATTACAGATAAAAGCGGTAATGAGATCCATCTGGATACTACAGGAAGCAATATCAATATTACAGCACCGGAAACCATGACTCTCAACTGCAGGAATATGAACATCAATGTAGGGGAGAACATGACAACAACGGTGGGGATGAATAAAGCAGACAGTATCGGATTAAATAATACCGAGACAGTAGGCGCTATGAAACTTACTTCGGTCATCGGAAATGTAAGCACATTCATTACGGGTAAACTTACTGAGATTATTGAAGGAGACGTGCACAGCGAAACAAAGAAGGAAAGAAATGAGATTTCCGAAAAGGAAATTAACATTACTTCCAATGCTTCCATTAATAAACATGCCCAACAGGAAGTTCAGAATAATAGTGGTGAGAAATCTAAAGCACATTAGCCATGAGCAGAACGAGAATTGTAAAAGGTACTTATACTAAAATCTCTCAGGAAGATCACAACATGTACTCCCAGGAGAGTATTATTTCACGTGCCATGAAATGGATTTCTGAAAAGGGTGATGCCAAAGGAGTGAGTCATAATATGCCAAGCGATCCTCCTCCTCCTGAAATAAAAGCAAAATGTATTGTTCACTTTCGCAGTAAAAATGGCTGGCAGGGAGAAGATTATGGTTTTGACTGGATGAGATTGGGGGAGACCTCTAATTTTGGTGATGTTAATTATGAAAATATTATAGCAAAGCAATATACGGATGCTACTTATACAACATTGGAAAGGAATATCAATGAATATGATGGGAGCTTTAAAAAGGCGCCTGTCTTATATTCTAAACTTAAGCAAATATATGGGGTTTACAGTATTCCGTGGAAGAAAAAAGCAGATGGTACTCTTGAAAATTATTATTGTTCCTGGTTATCACTTTACCCGTCCCAAATAAAAGATAGTAAAACAAACCAGATTACTGCATCTAATTTTAAAAATACCAAAGCTGTTTTAAGCCTTAATATTGAAGTAGATGAAGAACCGAACATTTTAAAATTTAAAGAAAATAAATTTTTCAAAATTTCTCCTATGGAAATTTCACCTAAAACCAAAGGGAAACACAATCTTAAAGATTTTGTAACCATAGAATGTTTGGAGGAGTTTTCAAATGATCAGGTTATAGAAGTTATCGCAGTAAAAAAAGACAATGCGGGTATTGAAACCTCTGAAGTCGCCGGGAGATTAAAGGTTTGGGCAAATCATGCTGCCAAAAGGAAAAAAACTAAGTTTTTAATTATTGAATTAAAGACCCCCGAGCTCACACCCGGAGCTACTTCAAAAACAGGTAATTCTGTTGGACAGAAAGAATTGTTTGAAAATTATTTACGCCAGGCGTTGATAGAAGCAGATGTAGAAATGGAAACTATAGATGTATCTACAGATTCCCATTTTAAAGCAGGTGGTAAGTATGTCATTGGAGGTAAAATTGCTGCTTACTATCAACCATCAGGTAATGCTCCATCGGGGTTTGTTACTCTTCAAAATTATATATACGATAAATTGAAAACACAGTTGAAAAATAATAAAATTTCTGAAACAAAATATGATAATCATTACATTGCTATTTATCTCGGAGAAAGCGGGGGATTTGTAGATGCCTCTAATCATGTAATTGCACTCAATGGATATAGTAATGGCAGGTTTGTGGTACTATTTCCAACAAAAAATAATCAAACAGCAGCTCACGAATTTCTTCATAGCTTTGCATTACCTCACAGTTTTACTAATTCAGAAGCCGATGCAAAGGCGCAGTTTACTTATGAATATGCTAAAACAGAAAATATTATGGATTATTCTCATCACATTCCTGAAACACGTTATAACCTTTGGAAATGGCAGTGGATGATAGCTAATACAAATACCAAATAAATTATGAAAAAAATATTTTTATTATTCAGCTTATTGATACTTTTTTCATGTAAATCTCAAAAAAGAAATATGATAATTCCTACAATAGATAACAAATTTGAAAAGTTTGATATAGACAAATTTAGTAAATCAACAAAAAAAGAAACTGATGTTGTAAGAGAGTTTCTGCCTAATGGAAACTATATTGAAATGAGTATGGCAAACTCTGGTAAATATTATACCGAATCATATAAAGATTCTTATTTTATGATATCTAAATCGTATTACACCAGTGGAAATATAAAATATAAAGGTATCATGTTTAATGTTCCTTGGGGAGCTCCTTTTCAAAAAGGAATTTGGTATGGTTTTGATGAAAATGGAAAGCTGATTAAAGAGGTTGATTATGATAAGCCTTACAAATATACATTTGAAGATATTTTAAAATTCTGTGAAAAAGAAGTTATTCCCGTTACAAAAGGTCCGGTATTACAAAGTACAGGTTTTCATACTATAATTTCAAGAAGAATAGAAAATGAAAAACCTATTTGGGAAATAGAATGGTTAAAGAAGTCAAATCGTGTTGAAAATATAATTTTGGATGGTATTTCCGGTAAAGTAATTTCAAGAAGAGAGTCAGAATTTATAAACAATTGATTTTTTAGTTATGAACCAACAGCGGGAATTACATTTTGAATGTCATTAGCATACCACACTGTATTATTGGCAATGGAAAAAAACAATCAATCTACAAAAAGAATATTATGAATAAAATAATAATATTAGTTGGGTTGGGCCTTTTTACTCAATTCCAATCTCAGGAATTACAAGAGACAATGATTCCAAAAATGAGTAATGAATTTGAAATAATCAATACAGAAGGGCTGAAAGAAAAGATATTATTATTAATGATAACAAAATAATAACGTTTATTTCTGCTAAAATTGGCTCTGGTTTTACGGAATATCATAAGGATAGCTATTTTATGATAGTTAAAAATTACTATCCTTCCAGAAATATTAAAAATAAAGGAATAGCTTTCAATGAAGGTTCTCCAATTGGCATCTGGTATTATTTTGATGGATCAGGCAAGCTTATAAAAGAAGAAAATACAGATGAAGGGTATCGTTTTACTCCTGAAAAGATAGTAAAGTATTGTGAAAAGAATAAAATCGAACTTCCAAAAGGGTATCATGAATCCGGGTTTTATACCCGGGTTAGAAAAGATGTTCTTAATGGTAAAAAAGTCTGGATAATAGAATATCTTATCCCGGATGGAGATATTCAAAAGGTTGTTTTAGATGGTCAATCAGGTGCAGAGCTGGAGAGAAAAATGGTTCCGTTTGTAAGCAGTTAGCCAATGTTATAGTGTGGCTCTTTACAGGTTTATCATAAATCTTTAATTACCAGAAAGATTACAAAAGAAGACCATACCATTTTATAACCCATAATTATATGATTGATAAAAGATTTATAGAAAAATTATTTGTAGTATTCTTGTTGGGTATTTTTCTACAATGCCGATCTCAGGAATTGCAAGAAACAATGATACCTAAAATAGACAATAAATTTGAAAAATTTGATGTTAAAAAATTTAATGATATTTCAGTAAGAGGATACTTTAGACTTGATAAAGGAGATCATATTTTTATACAAGATTTTCAATCCCCTGGATATAGAGAATTAGAATATGTAAAATCATCTTATTTCAAAATAGCTAAATTTTTTTATGAAAGTGGTGGAGTAGAAAAAAAAGGACTACTTTTTAATGAAGGTTCTCCAATTGGCATCTGGTATTATTTTGATGGATCAGGCAAACTTACTAAGGAAGAAAATACAGATGAAGGGTATCGTTTTACTCCTGAAAAGATAGTGAAGTATTGTGAAAAGAATAAAATCGAACTTCCAAAAGGGTATCATGAATCCGGGTTTTATACCCGGGTTAGAAAAGATGTTCTTAATGGTAAAAAAGTCTGGATAATAGAATATCTTATCCCGGATGGAGATATTCAGAAAGTTGTTTTAGATGGTCAATCAGGTGCAGAGCTGGAGAGAAAAATGGTTCCGTTTGTAAGCAGTTAGTTAATGATTTATATATAGCCTTGCTCTTTATAAGATTATCAGAAATCATTAATACCAGAAGATAAATCAAGTAAATACAATAAGCATTTTAAGCTTTCTATTTTGCATAAGAAGGTTATAATTCAGGTTAAGGCATGTATCAGGGTATTCAGCTCCCGGAGCAACTATATTCTCATGTTCAAAAGTAAAAATGTCCAAACTGCTGCACATGAGTTTCTTCATAGCTTTGCATTACCTCACAGTTTTACCAACTCAGAAGCAGATGCCAAGGCGCAGTTTACTTATGAATATGCTAAAACAGAAAATATTATGGATTATTCTCATCACATTCCTGAAACACGTTATAACCTTTGGAAATGGCAGTGGGTAATAGCTAATAACAACACAAAATAAACAATAATGAAAAAGTTATTTTTATTCCTCAGTTTTTTATTCTTAATTTCTTGTAAATCTCAAAATAAAAATATGAACATACCAACTGTAGATAATAGTTTTGAAAAGTTTGACTTTTCTGTCATGAATAAATATCCCAAGAATAGTTTAGGAGACGTAAAACTCTTTTTAGATAACGGTAATTATTTGAACATTACTAAAACAAATGATAAAATATATTATATTGAAACATTTAAAGACAGCTACTCACAACTCTATAAAGCATATTATAAAAATGGTAATATCAAATCAAAAGGCATGGGGTTCAATGGAGATGCATTCCAAAAAGGAATTTGGTATGAATTTGATGAAAGTGGAAAACTTATTAAAAAAACAGATTATGACCAACCTTTTAAATTCACTTTTGAGGATATTGTAAAGTTTTGTGTAAAAGAAAATATCCCACTTACCAAAGGTCCTGTCATACAAAGTACTGGGTTTCATACCATGATTAGACGCAGTGCTGAAAATCAACAACCTATTTGGGAGATTGAGTGGTTAAAGAAACCTGATGTTGTAGAAACGATAATTGTAGATGGAATTTCTGATAAAGTAATTTCTAGAAAAGAAGCAAAATATATTAATAATTAAGTTTTCATTATATCCATGTTTCGCAAAATGCTGTTTTTATCGCTGAGTTTGTTGATAATTTGTTCATGCAAATCTCAGAATGAAAATATGAACATACCAACTGTATATAATAGTTTTGAAAAATTTGATATTGAAAATTTCCAAAAGAAATCAGTAAGAGGAACCTTGATTGTAAAGTCTAATAATGCTACTGTTGTAGAGGATAAGCAATCGTATGGATTTATAAAACAGATATACAAGAAAGATGAGATTTTTTGTCATACTGTCCTATATTACCCGACTGGAAAAATTAAGGAAAAAGGAATTACGTTCAATAATGGTACTGAAATAGGTATATGGTTCTACTATGATGAATCTGGTAAGCTCATCAAAGAAGAAAACACGGATGAAGGCTACGATTTTAAACCTGAAAATATTATTGTATACTGCGAAAAGAATAAAATTGAGCTGCCCAAAGGCTACCATGATTCTGGTTACCAGGCTAGAGTATTAAAACAGGATTTCGAAGGTAAAAAAGTATGGAGGATTTCTCATCAGATTGCAGGTGACAGGATAGAAGAAATCATTTTGGATAGTAAAACAGGAAAAGAGCTTCAAAAGAAAACAGTACCATTTTATAACCCATAATATATGATAATATATGAGTGATATAAGTATAGAAAAACTATTTATAGTATTCTTGTTGGGTCTGTTTACTCGATTTCAATCGCAGGAATTACAAAATAAAATGATACCCAAAATAGACAATAAATTTGAAAAATTTGATATTAAAACTTTCAATGAGAATATAAACTCAGATGAATCATTTATTTTATTAAAAAGTGCTGACGGTATTCAGCAATTACAGAAACAGAGTTATGGTTTTATTAATAGACTATTTTATAAGGAAAATCAATTTGTTCTTATAAAGAAATTTTATAATAATTATAATTTAAAAGAAAAAGGATTACTCTTCAATGAAGGTTCTCCAATTGGTATCTGGTATTATTTTGATGAATCAGGTAAGCTTATAAAAGAAGAAAATACAGATGAAGGGTATCGTTTTACTCCTGAAAAGATAGTGAAGTATTGTGAAAAGAATAAAATCGAGCTTCCAAAAGGGTATCATGAATCCGGGTTTTATACCCGGGTTAGAAAAGATGTTCTTAATGGTAAAAAAGTCTGGATAATAGAATATCTTATCCCGGATGGAGATATTCAAAAGGTTGTTTTAGATGGTCAATCAGGTGCAGAGCTGGAGAGAAAAATGGTTCAGTTTGTAAGCAGTTAGTTAATGATTTATAGCCTTGCTCTTTATAAGATTATCAGAAATCATTAATACCAGAAGATAAATCAAGTAAATACAATAAGCATTTTAAGCTTTCTATTTTGCAGAAGAAGGTTATAATTCAGGTTAAGGCATGTATCAGGGTATTCAGCTCCCGGAGCAACTATATTCTCATGTTCAAAAGTAAAAATGTCCAAACTGCTGCACATGAGTTTCTTCATAGCTTTGCATTACCTCACAGTTTTACTAATTCAGAAGCCGATGCAAAGGCGCAGTTTACTTATGAATATGCTAAAACAGAAAATATTATGGATTATTCTCATCACATTCCTGAAACACGTTATAACCTTTGGAAATGGCAGTGGATGATAGCTAATACAAATACCAAATAAATTATGAAAAAAATATTTTTATTATTCAGCTTATTGATACTTTTTTCATGTAAATCTCAAAAAAGAAATATGATAATTCCTACAATAGATAACAAATTTGAAAAGTTTGATATAGACAAATTTAGTAAATCAACAAAAAAAGAAACTGATGTTGTAAGAGAGTTTCTGCCTAATGGAAACTATATTGAAATGAGTATGGCAAACTCTGGTAAATATTATACCGAATCATATAAAGATTCTTATTTTATGATATCTAAATCGTATTACACCAGTGGAAATATAAAATATAAAGGTATCATGTTTAATGTTCCTTGGGGAGCTCCTTTTCAAAAAGGAATTTGGTATGGTTTTGATGAAAATGGAAAGCTGATTAAAGAGGTTGATTATGATAAGCCTTACAAATATACATTTGAAGATATTTTAAAATTCTGTGAAAAAGAAGTTATTCCCGTTACAAAAGGTCCGGTATTACAAAGTACAGGTTTTCATACTATAATTTTAAGAAGAATAGAAAATGAAAAACCTATTTGGGAAATAGAATGGTTAAAGAAGTCAAATCGTGTTGAAAATATAATTTTGGATGGTATTTCCGGTAAAGTAATTTCAAGAAGAGAGTCAGAATTTATAAACAATTGATTTTTTAGTTATGAACCAACAGCGGGAATTACATTTTGAATGTCATTAGCATACCACACTGTATTATTGGCAATGGAAAAAAACAATCAATCTACAAAAAGAATATTATGAATAAAATAATAATATTAGTTGGGTTGGGCTTTTTTACTCAATTCCAATCTCAGGAATTACAAGAGACAATGATTCCAAAAATGAGTAATGAATTTGAAATAATCAATACAGAAGGGCTGAAAGATATTATTATTAATGATAACAAAATAATAACGTTTATTTCTGCTAAAATTGGCTCTAGTTTTACGGAATATCATAAGGATAGCTATTTTATGATAGTTAAAAATTACTATCCTTCCAGAAATATTAAAAATAAAGGAATAGCTTTCAATGAAGGTTCTCCAATTGGTATCTGGTATTATTTTGATGAATCAGGTAAGCTTATAAAAGAAGAAAATACAGATGAAGGGTATCGTTTTACTCCTGAAAAGATAGTAAAGTATTGTGAAAAGAATAAAATCGAGCTTCCAAAAGGGTATCATGAATCCGGGTTTTATACCCGGGTTAGAAAAGATGTTCTTAATGGTAAAAAAGTCTGGATAATAGAATATCTTATCCCGGATGGAGATATTCAGAAAGTTGTTTTAGATGGTCAATCAGGTGCTGAGCTGGAGAAAAAAGTGGTTCCGTTTATAAGCAGTTAATAATAAAATGCTCTGAAAAGGATAACTTTTTTCTAAATCAGATTAACTAATAATTAAATTTATAGCTTATTCTATGATAAAAAAATAATAAAAACTTCCTTGATTTTTTTATCTGTTTTGGTTCTTTCCCAAATAAACCTGAGCAAAAAAACACCGTTGTTACTTCTCTAATTGAAGAATTAACTATCTTTATCTCGTTTAGAATAAAATATTTAATTTTAGCTGCACAAAAGAACAACTTTTTATGCCTTGGTAAAAGGAATAAAAAATATAGATCAAAACCATCAAATCTGCATAATAAACAGAACGCAAATATATTAATATAAGAAAATTATAAATGGGAGTACTAGTAACCAACGAAACAGTAAAGCAACTATTTCACATTGCTCAGTCGATAGCGAAGGAAAATTATAATGGAACTTACGGAGGCCCGCATATCCTGCAGGCTCTCATGCATAAAGATATCGGCCTTAATGAATTCCTGAAAAGTATAGATAAAGACCCCGGCTATTTCTATGAATGGGCAGATGTCCGCATTGAAGAATATCCCAAAACTAGCCATCTTCCGGATGAGGTAGGCCAGGATGATGCCGTGGATACCCTTATTGAAGAAGCTGATGATATCCGTTTAAAATTGGGACTGGATGAGATTACCCCGATTTGCATCCTTACAGCCATCGTAAAACCGCAGGTGGTATTCTCTCTTCAGCAGTTGAAATCACTTCCGCTGAGGGAACATGAGATCTTCAATCTGTATAGGAAAGATACTCCGTTTACTGTTTCAGAAGATGGAAATTTCTCATCATTATTTTCAAATGGTTCAGACTATTCAGACTCTTCTTTTCCCTCCATTAAAAGCTACTGCGTAGACAGAACTGCTCAGGCGAGAAAAGGAGAAATCGAAAATATTATCGGAAGAGATAAAGAACTGAGAATGCTGGTAGAGATTCTGTGCCGCAGAAGCAAACCGAATGTGATCATCATCGGGGAGCCGGGAGTAGGAAAAACAGCTTTGGTAGAAGGCTTTGCTACTGAAATTATTAAAGGAAATGTTCCTGAAATGCTTAAAAACGGTACCCTTTTGGAACTGGACACCGGAGCATTACTGGCGGGAACTTCCTATAAAGGTGAAATTGAAGACCGACTGAAAAAAGTAATCAATGAATGTAAAAAAATTGAAAAAGCCATTCTCTTCATTGATGAAATTCATACCCTTTTAGACCCGAAAGGAAGCATCGGAAACGTTGCTAATCTCCTTAAACCTGAGCTTGCCAGAGGTGAAATCACCGTAATCGGCGCTACCACACAGGAAGAATATAGAAAAATTATAGAGCCGGAACAGGCTTTTAACCGTCGTTTTGAAGTTCTGACCGTTCATGAACCGGATGAAAAAACCTGTGTTAAAATGATTGATGTACTTCTTGAAGGCTACAAAAAACACCACGGTATTGAAGTGGAGAAAACGGCCCTTCCGGAATGTGTACGTCTGGCGAAAAGATATGCAAAAGGTAAAAAACTGCCGGATGCAGCTATTGATTTATTAGACAGAACAATGGCTGCCATCAAAATGCTTGATGAGCTTTCCGAAAAAGAACTGAACAGCTGGAAAGAAAGCTACGAGGCTATTTTAAAAGAAGAATATGCAGACAGTAAAGACCAAGCAGACGAACTGATCTGGACTTACAATCTGTTGAGGGATAAAATAAGCCCTATTCTTTGGGGATCACTCAGTGAGCAGCCGTCAATTGATAACTCGATGCCGGTGGACCAGATTCAGAAAATCATTGAAGATACTTATGCAGAGCTCCTGCAGCATGCTGCAAGGAAAAGAGAAAAAGTAGACAGGTTGGAGCTGGCTGCTGTAATGGCTGCCAAAACCAATATCCCAATCGGGAAAATTCAGGCTCAGGAAAAAGAAAAACTCCTGAACATGGAATCTCTTCTGTTGAACAGAGTAGTAGGACAGGATCATGCATTAAAAATCCTTTCCGACGCTATTGTTGAAAACCGAAGCGGATTGAATAAACCGGGACAGCCCATCGGGTCTTTCTTCCTTCTGGGACCTACAGGAACCGGTAAAACAGAGCTGGCGAAATCAATGGCAGAATTACTTTTCAACGATGAAAAGGCTATGGTACGTTTTGACATGTCGGAATTTAAAGAAGAGCATTCTGCAGCATTACTGTATGGAGCGCCTCCTGGATATGTAGGGTATGAAGAAGGCGGTATGCTTGTGAACAAGATCAGACAACAACCTTATACCGTTGTTTTATTTGATGAAATTGAAAAAGCCCACCATTCGGTTTTTGACGTGTTTCTTCAGATTATGGATGAAGGGAAAGTTCATGATAAATTAGGTAAAGAAGGAGATTTCAGCAATGCGCTGATCCTGTTTACCTCCAATATCGGAAGTGAAGAAATTGTAAAACAGTTTGAGGAAGGAAAGATTCCGGAATCATCTTCACTCATGCAGATTATGTCAAACTCCGGACGGTTCAGACCAGAGTTCCTGGCAAGAATTACGGAGATCATTCCTTTTGCACCGATCACGGAATCCATTGCAGAAAGAATCTTTAATATTCAGCTGAAATCTCTTCATACTTCATTAACAAGATTGGGAATCGCGTTAAAAATAAGTGATGATGCTGTAAGGAACCTTGCATTAGGAGGATTCAGCAGTAAATATGGCGCCAGACAGATTTCTGGAGTCATCCGTGCACAGCTCGCAAGGCCGATCTCTAAAATGATTGTCAGAGAAGAAGTAAAATCCGGGCAGACGATCCATGTAGACTGGAACAATGATGAAGAAAAACTGAGCTGGAACGTAGAGTAATTATTAAGTAAAAAGGCAATCTGCAGACCGCTTTTTGCCTTTTTGCTCATAAATAAAATTAAAATGAAAACGATTGTCAGAAACATTTTTACAGGTTTACTATTAATAGGAACTGTAGTTTTTGTAAACGGACAGTTTCTTGCCGCTTCCGATACTTCGGAAAGCAGTGTGAAAAAGTATAAGGGGATCATTAATGCCAATAAAGATCTTGTAGAATTTATAGAACAGCTGCTCCTTCAGAAAGGGCTTCCCAAGCATTTGAGAAACCTGGCTCTGATTGAGTCTCATTTTGACAGAAATATCACTTCCGGAGCCGGAGCGGTAGGGATCTGGCAGTTTATGACTTCGCATGCCAACCAGTATGGGCTTACGGAGCAGGGGCGTACAGACATTTATAAAAGTACCAAAACAGCTGCTATTTCTTTAAGCAATCTTTATAAAAAGTATAACAACTGGGTGACCGTGGTAGCCGCCTATAATTGTGGTGAAGGAAATATAGCCAAAGCGATGGAAGCCGCAGGTTCTACCCAATACCATGAATTTTATAAATATCTTCCCGGGGAAACCATCAACCATGTGAAGAAATATCTGAACGCATGCTATGCCACAGGAGAGCTTCAGAGTGTATTGAATAACTATAATTCTTCAAGAATCAATAAGGTTTTCTTTGAAGACGGAAACAGAAAAGTAACTCAGGCTGCTCTTTCTGAAACAGAAATCAATGCCGGTTTCAATCTGAACGTTGTTGCTGCTGAACTGAATATAGAAGTAGATAAAATTCTGGCCTGGAATCCGGGCATTGTAGAGGAACTCCAGAAAAAAGGTGAAAGTACTTTCTATCTTCCTGTAGACCTGATGCCTGATTTTCTGCTGAGAAAAAATAAAATACTGGTTCGCTCCATAAAAGAAGGAGGAAAGCCCCAACAATAAAATAACATTAATAAAGTAAATATAAAGCAATCAGTTTTGGCCGGTTGCTTTTTTTATTAAGACGAACTGTTAAAACCATACTAATTTTCATTAAAAGAATCTTAATATTTCTCACTCATGTGGAAAATTATTGCCTTAGTTTTTGTTTTTCGGTGAGTGAAATCCTTTACTGGTCTCGTTTTGAATGGGTTTTTTAAATCCATTATCGTAGAATTACGACAATAAATCGTAGAATTACTACAAATTTTCAAATTTCCATTCAAAAGCTTTTTTTAGCGAAAAAGAGCTTCTATATTTGTTAACACAATCACCGAATCACAAAATATTAACGATTAAAATTTACAATCATGGCCGAAAGAAATTCAAGAGGAATCTTAAAATTCAACAACGGAGAAGGACAGAAGCTGTTAAAAATGAATTACAGCGTTTCGAGATCTACAGACGTTTCAGGACGTGTAGCCTCAGATCCTTCCAATGCATTGATCAAAGTAACAGTAGAAGCTACTGAAAAATCAGACATCCTTGAAAGCTTGTTAAACGGTAAATACAAGCCGACTGTAGGAGAAATTACTTTCAACAAATCTCACGAAGAAGGTACACTGATTACTTTGAAATGGGAAAACGGATATGTTATCCAGCACGAAGTAGACTTCGACGCAATAGACAGCAACAGCATGCTGATCAGCTTCGTCGTAAGTGCTGAGACAATTGACTACGGTACTTCTCAATACGCCGGGCTATGGCCTTCAGCAGGTAAATAAGCCTATTCATCATCTTAGTAAAAATAAAATTGGTACAGAACAGCCCTTGTAAAAGTTGCTGTTCTGTTTTCTGCTTTACAATAAGTTTCAGATAAATAATCACTAAAAGAAACCAATATCTGGAATTTACAAAGCCTGTAATAATACCTACAGCATCAATTCAACATTTATTAACTTAAAAACACGTAACACTATGTTTCAAGATGATAAAATCAGAGTAAAGAATTCTCAGCAACCTATCAGCCAGGATACAGAGACGATCAAAAAAACTGCACAGGAAAATGAGGTTACGAAAACGGAGGAAAAGGTAAATAAAGCAGGGAATAAAATAAAAAAAACAGCAGAAGCCGCACAGCATTTAAACCCGGTGCAAGAAACAGGCAAATTTCTGAATCAAACGCTGGTTTCCAATGATCCTTCCGTTGTTGAGACAAAAGTATGGGCCAAGCAGCCTACTTCAAAAATACATAATGCAGAAGCTATCTCTCAGAGTTATATAGCAGGAATAAATCGGGTTATCAAGCTCGATGTAATCATAGAAGGAGAGATCATTAATCATTTCAAGCATTTTAAGCTGGTGCAGAGTGCTACCAGGCACCATGAGTTCAGCCTGATGCTGGCACATGATACTTTGGGTAAACCGGAAAACTACAATCTGGAAGAAGCTCAGAAATTTTTAGGGAAAAGAATCACAGTTGTTTTCAAATATAAAGATATTGAGAAAGGAGCCGAACGTAATTTTGTAGGAGTTGTTACAGAAGTAGGATTCAGTCAGGAAAAAGGAAGTCTTGGAAATATTATGATCAAAGGCTACAGCCCAACTGTACTTTTGGATGCTGCACCTCATATTCAGAGCTTTGGAGGGAGCCAGCCTGTAAGTCTGAACAGTATTGCTGATCAGGTAATTAAAGAGGGGCTGGGGCAGCATAAATTTGATTTCAGAGTAGATGCCCAGCATGGAAATGTATCGTACAGCTCACAATATGAAGAAACCCATTATAATTATCTCGCCAGAATGGCCGAGGCCTATGGAGAGCAGTTTTATTATGATGGAGAAGTTCTGCACTTTGGAAAACTGCCGCCTCAGGAGAAACCTGTCAGGCTTACTTATGGAAGCAGCGTAAGTGATATTGCCATCAAAATGAAGGCCCAGCATGTAAGTCCTACTTTTTATGGGTATAACAGCAGTAAAAATGAAAAGCTGACAGCTGGCAGTTCGAAAATTAACCATACATCAGATATTGCAAGACGTGCTTACGAAATATCAGAGAAAACTTTTACCACTCCTTCTTTGAGAATTGCCCCTATTAAAGCTTCTTCCTTTATGGATATTGATGCCTCCCAGAAGGGAACCGCAGGAAGCAAAGCTTCAGAAGTTTTCGTTACCTCGGGAACTACAACAGTTCCTTTCTTATACCCGGGATGTACCGCAGATATCGAAATGCGTAAATCAGAGAGTAGTGAAACCGCGTATTTTACAAAGCTGATGATTATTGAAGTGACTCACGAAGTAGATGCCCGAGGCTATTATGACGGTAAATTTGAAGCGATTGCAGCAGATACAGGATTTATTCCACGTCCCGAATTTCAGACGCCAAAAGCAGAAGCCCAGTTTGGAAAAGTAATTTCAAATACAGATCCTTTAAATCAGGGAAGAGTACGGGTGCAGTTCGATTGGCAAAGCGGACCCGATACTACCGAATTTGTCCGCGTAATGACCCCGGATGCCGGAAGTAGTGATAAAGTAAATAAGAACAGAGGATTTATGGCTGTTCCGGAAGTGGGAGACCAGGTTATTGTCAATTTTGTACATCAGCACCCGGATCGTCCGTTTGTGATGGGAGGCATGTTCCATGGTGGAATCGGTGGCGGCGGCGGAGCCGGTAACAATATAAAAAGCCTAAGCAGCAGAAGTGGAAATAAATTAGAATTAAATGATGGTGAAGGCTCTGTATTTCTAACGGATCAGGGCGGAGCCAATATGAAGTTTGATGGGGCAGGAAATGCCCAGACTAATGCCAATAACAATAAAACGGTTAACGTAGGAAATAATAATACAGTAAATGCCGGCAGTACAAGCTCTATTAATGTTGGAGGAAAAGAAGGTGAGGCTGCCAATTCAGTCCTGACAATGGACGCAGGCGGAAATATTTCTCTGGAAGGAAAAACAAAAATTGAATTGAGAGTTGGTGAAAACAGTATCACAATTACTAAAGAAGGGATTACTATATCCGCAAAAGAAGGAATGCTGGATTTGAATTCATTGAAAAACGCATTATTGGTAACACAGGATAACCTGAGTATTCACAGTAAAGCAGTGACTTCAATGAATGCTGCAGGAGACATATTTATTACCGGAAGTAATGTTGATATCAACTGATATCGCGAATGTATTCTAAAACGTATTGAAACATGACTTTGGAACCGAATAAAGTTGAAAAAAATGACCAGCTGTCAGGATTTAAATATGCCTGGTATAAAAAAGGAGAATATAATATCAATATCAAATCCTATCTTACTTTAGGAACTGGAAAAGCTAACCAGACGGAAATAGAAGAAGACTGGGTAGTAATGCCGGGAGAATATAACCATATTAGCATACAGTCTTCTACCCAGCGATATATTCAGGCAGACGGACAGATGCAGCCGTTTTATGAAATTCTTGAAAAAATAAATAAAGCGACGGAGGTTGTTGAATTATCTTTAAATACCGATAAAAGTATTCATGAAGTAACCAATAAAAATGAAATTGTAAGCAGGTGGGAAGAGATAAAAAAGGATCTGCATTTTTTTGAGCTGGTAAAAGAAAGTTATAAGGTATTTATTCAGATCTATGATAAAGAATTTAACAATATAGATCGTAATATCAGGCAAAATTTTTTATATCAGATCATGTTTTATCCTTTACCTGTATTCAGCGGAGGAAGTTTTACAGATGAAATTCCTGTAAGAACAACATTGTCAACCCTTTTTCTGGGAGAAGAACTTGAGTATACTTCCTCATACAGAATTTTAAAAAATAAAGAAGGAGGTTTCACTGTTAAACTGGATGGCAAAAGTAAAGGGAATCAGCCCCGGTTTGAAAGTATTTATAAAGATAAATATCAGAAAACGCTTGGAAATGCTCTGGAATATAAGTACGCCATTGAGGGAGAATATATTTATAATGAAGATTCTGTACTATCAGAAGTCATATTCCATGTGAAAGAAGAACTGAATGAAAAGATGATCTATGTTTGCAGATACCATATAAGGTTACATAAAAAATAATAATTAATACGATCACTATGAGTCAATTATATATCGCACAGGATACTCCGCTTACTTGTAGTAAAGGCCGAAGACTTATAGGAATTGGAGTCAGTTCCCAGTCTTCAGTAAAGTTAAAAAAGGGTGCTAAGCTGATGGCTACCGAAGAAGATCGGTTTAAAGATAATTTTATTTGTCCTGAAATGATGATGGCAGGGGCTTTAGCAGGTGTAGCAGTAGCGGCAGCTTTCTCCGGTGGGCTTTTTGTTTTAGCGGCAGCAGCCTGGGCAGGAAGTGCCCTCATAGATGACTGCCTCAATATCTGCTCATTTTTGTGCAAAGGAAGCCACTGGCAAAATACCCATCCTAAAGTAAAAATTGAAAATAAAAAACCTCTGTTGCAAAATTCCAGTTTACACTGTTTCATAGGAGGTAAAATTACATTTCATTTACCCGTTGCCCAGCTGCAGGAAGCCTCTATTGCCAGTAGAATGGCCCAGGATTCTTACGAGGATAATAACGGAAAAAGTACCAATATTGAGGGGTATGCACGAATTAATACAGATGATCAGGCTGAGCTGGATAAGCTGTTCGGGCCAGGGGTGTTAACCAGCAAAGATTTCAACACCAATAAAGACAACGGTTTCTTTTCCTCTTTATATTATAATAAAGAAACAGGAGATTATTTTGTGGCATTCAGGGGATCAGAACCTAAAGGAATGCAGTTTTACCACGACTGGCTCATTGAAGATGGGGGACAGGCTCTTGGTTTTGCAACTCCTCAGATAGAAAAAACGAGAATGCTTGCTGAAAAAATGGATAATGCTACCGGAGGAAAAGTGAAATTTACCGGACACTCATTAGGCGGAGGAAACAGTGCCATGGCTTCCTATTATACCGGGCTTCCGGGATATACCTTCAACGCAAGAGGAGTACATGGTAATACACTTGATTATCTCGATAAAAAAGGAGCCGTAAAATCAACTTCAGGGATTGTCAATTACAGTACAAGTAATGATATTCTTAACGGGCTGCAAAATAACAGGGAAGGTTTGCTCTCTACTTTGGCTTTATCCAGAATTCCTGGGCTTAACAAAATTGCAATTTTTGGAGGTCTTACGGGAGGTGTTCCGCGGGCTTTGGGAGAACAGAATGAAATCTTCGGGTACATTGATGATAATGAAGGGCTTGGGATCAAAACCATTGGAAGCGGACATAGCGCATATAATGATGCGTTTCAGGCGATGCTGGCCACTATAAATACTGATGTTGTAGCTAATAATATATAATATGAAACCAATTATTTTAATAATACTTTCCATCATGACACTTTTTTCCTGTTCAGATTTTAATCTCAGATCGCGTAAAAACGAAAATAGAAATCAATATCCTCCTTCAAGAATGTTTACGGGCGATGATTTATCAGCTGCTCAAAAAATGTTTGATGGAGATCTTAAAGGCATGGAAGAGCTTATTAAGGAAAAAAATATTGATATCAATAAATTACAGGAAAATACAGGATATACCTTGCTGATGTATGCTTCCCTTATTGAAGATTTGAAAGCAATGGAAAAGCTTTTAGAACTGGGGGCTGATCCCAATATCATAGTGCCTCATGAAGGTCTTGAGTCTCCTTTGAATCATGCCGTAGCACTTAATAATTATGAAATGCTGCAATTGCTTTTCAAATATAAGGCTAATCCTAACCCGGCTTTAGGAAATTCCCCGTTATCTGATGCAATGACCCTTGGAGGTGATGAAAGTACCGAAAAGAAAATGATTGATTACTTACTTCAGAATGGAGCTGATATCAATAATGTTTCTTATAATGGAAGCAACATTATGGAAAGTGCCGCCAGGGACGATCTGGATATGGCTGAATACTTTCTGGCTAAAGGAGGACTGCCTAAAATAAAAGGAACGGATCTTTGCCCAATCGCAGATTATATTCAGTATAAGGAAAAGCAGAAAAATGAACGTAATCTGCCTGATTCTCCTTATTATGAAAAATTATTCGGAATTAAAAAACAGCTGGTTGAGAAATATAATGTAGCGTTCCCCTATAAGAAGGACACATTAGAAGAAGCAAAACTTAGAATAAAACAGTATGAATCGTTAAGTTCTAAAGATAAGCTGTCAGTGAATTTCAAAAAAAATTACGGAGAAAACCTTTATCAGGAAGATTTAAACAGAGTGAAAGGAAAATGACATACTAAAAGGGTTTATAGTATGGCTATTCCGGATGTTATTTCTCACGTATGTGGAAAATTATTGTTTTGATTCTTGTCCTTCAATGAATCGAAACCCTTTACTGGGCTCGTTTTTAGAGTGTTGTTAAATCCATTGTCGTAGAATTACGACAATAAATCGTAGAATTACTACAAATTTTCAGATTTCCATTCAAAAGCTTTTTTTAGCGGAAAAGAGCTTCTATATTTGCTAACACAATCACCGAATCACAAAATATTAACGATTAAAATTTACAATCATGGCCGAAAGAAATTCAAGAGGAATCTTAAAATTCAACAACGGAGAAGGACAGAAGCTGTTAAAAATGAATTACAGCGTTTCGAGATCTACAGACGTTTCAGGACGTGTAGCCTCAGATCCTTCCAATGCATTGATCAAAGTAACAGTAGAAGCTACTGAAAAATCAGACATCCTTGAAAGCTTGTTAAACGGTAAATACAAGCCGACTGTAGGAGAAATTACTTTCAACAAATCTCATGAAGAAGGTACACTGATTACTTTGAAATGGGAAAACGGATATGTTATCCAGCACGAAGTAGACTTCGACGCAATAGACAGCAACAGCATGCTGATCAGCTTCGTAGTAAGTGCTGAGACAATTGACTACGGTACTTCTCAATACGCCGGGCTATGGCCTTCAGTAGGTAAATAAGCCTATTCATCATCTTAGTAAAAATAAAATTGGTACAGAACAGTACACTCATCTGAGTATACTGTTCTGTTTTTTTATATCCAAACCGGAAATAAACTCCTCAGTTATTCTTTTTTTATAGCTCACGCTGTATAAATGATTGAATAAATAGTGACTGTTTCTTTATCAGGAAACAGAGTTTTTATGATTTTTATTTCCCCGTATAGTGTTATATATGGTGACTTTTTAATCATCTTGAATTATTCTTAAAATATTTATTTCTAGAGCTTTGAGTTCAGTTTTAAATCTGGTATCGTAGAATTACGACATCAAATCGTAGAACTACTACACTTTTTCAGATTTCCATTCAAATGCTTTTTTATCAAAAACAAGGGCTTTATCTTTGTTATATAATTATTGAATAACAATTTATTACTAACGATTAAAATTTACAATCATGGCCGAAAGAAATTCAAGAGGAATCTTAAAATTCAACAACGGAGAAGGACAGAAGCTGTTAAAAATGAATTACAGCGTTTCGAGATCTACAGACGTTTCAGGACGTGTAGCATCAGATCCTTCCAATGCATTGATCAAAGTAACAGTAGAAGCTACTGAAAAATCAGACATCCTTGAAAGCTTGTTAAACGGTAAATACAAGCCGACTGTAGGAGAAATTACTTTCAACAAATCTCACGAAGAAGGTACACTGATTACTTTGAAATGGGAAAACGGATATGTTATCCAGCACGAAGTAGACTTCGACGCAATAGACAGCAACAGCATGCTGATCAGCTTTGTAGTAAGTGCTGAGACAATTGATTACGGTACTTCTCAGTACGCCGGACTATGGCCTTCAGCAGGTAAATAATTCAATCACTTAAATAAAAAATGAACAGTATGCCATTGTATGCTGTTCTGTTTTTTGAAGAATTAGCAGGAAGCAACAAAAAATGGGGAACTGCTACTGCTAAAAAGTCATTTCCATATCCCGCACCCCGAACCTTTTACCCGCACCTCACAACACGATATCCCGAAACCCTTTCCCGGACTCTCCACTTTTACTCCTATTTTCTTATATTTGTTCATTATAGATAATATGGACGCAACACAAGATAAAAGGCTGTTTCTCATCGATGCCTATGCGATGATTTTCAGAGGATATTACGCATTAATCAGGAATCCGAGACTTACCAGCAAAGGACTGGATACTTCTGCCATTTTTGGTTTTACGAATTCTTTGATCGAATTGATCAGAAGAGAGAAACCTACCCACCTGGCAGTGGTTTTTGACGTGGGACAGGCTAGTGTAAGAACCGATGATTTCTCAGATTATAAAGCCAACAGAAGCGAAACTCCTGAAGCGATCAAGATTGCCGTTCCATACATCCACAGAATTCTGGAAGCCATGCATATTCCGATTCTAGGTGTAGAAGGATATGAAGCAGATGATGTGATAGGTACCATTGCATGCAAAGCCGAAAAAGAAGGATATACCACTTTTATGGTAACACCGGATAAAGACTTTGCACAGCTGGTTACTGATAAAATTAAAATTTATAAACCTGGTCTGAAAGGCGGTGACATTGAAATTCTTGGAGTAGAAGAAGTAAAGGCAAAATACGAGATTGAAGACCCTAAGCAGGTGATTGATTTCCTTGCCATGATGGGAGATGCCGTAGATAATATTCCGGGACTGGAAGGCGTAGGAGAAAAAACAGCAATGAAATTCCTTAAAGAATTCGGAAGCATTGAAAATTTACTGGCCAATACCGATCAGTTAAAAGGAAAACTGAAAGAAAAAGTAGAAGCTTCTGCCGAACGTGGTATTTTGTCAAAAAAACTGGCAACCATTATCTGTGATGCCCCTGTGGAATTCCATCAGGAACAATATGACCTGGAAACTCCGGATTTTGAAAAAGTAAAAGAAGTATTTGATGAAATAGAATTCAGAAGACTTTATGAAAACCTGTACAGGGCTTTTGCGCCTGCTCCTACAGAAACATTAGTGGTGACTGAGGTGGAAGTGAAGCAGACTCCGGCAGGAACAGAAGTGAAAGGACAGGTAATGCAGCTTGACCTTTTCGCCAATTTCGAAGAGCTGGACCAGGCTACTTCTACAAAAGCCACCATCGAACACAACGACCACCTGTATCAGTTTATCAATAACCCGAAAGCACAGAAAAAACTGGTTGATAACCTGCTGCAGCAAAAAGTGGTTTGTTTTGATACAGAAACTACTTCATTGAATGAGCTTGAAGCTGAATTGGTAGGTATGAGCTTCTCCTATAAAAAAGGACTTGCCTATTATATTCCACTTTCTGAAGACAGAGCAGAAGTTCTGCAGACACTGGAAATTTTCAGACCGTTTTTTGAAAAAGAAGACCTGTTGAAAATTGCACACAATCTGAAATTCGATTATAAAGTTTTAAAACAATATGACATCACCGTTAAAGGTGCCATGTTTGATACCATGATTGCCCACTACCTGCTGAATCCGGACGGAAGACACGGGATGGATTATCTTTCAGAAGTATACCTGAACTATAAACCGGTATCTATTGAAACCATTATTGGAAAGAAAGGAAAAAAACAGGGTAACTTCAGAGATGCAGATCTGAGAACGCAGACCGATTATGCCGCAGAAGATGCCGATATTACCTTCCAGCTGTATGAACTTTTTGCACCACAGCTGAAAAAAGAAAACCTGGAAGAGCTTTTCTACAATATTGAAATGCCTCTGATGGAAGTACTGGCAAAAATGGAGCTGGCCGGTATTTCTCTGGATGAAAAATGGCTGGCACAGGAAAGTGTAGATCTTGAAAATGACCTGAAACAGCTAGAAACCACAATTTTTGAACTTTCAGGAGAAGAATTCAATATGAATTCACCAAAACAGCTGGGAGAAATTCTGTTTGAAAAAATGCAGCTGGATCCGAAAGCAAAAAAAACAAAGACCGGGCAATATGCAACCTCAGAAGATGTTCTTCAAAAATTGAGTTCAAAACATGAGATCATCAAGCATATCCTGGAGTACAGAACGTATCAGAAATTAAAATCAACCTATGTAGATGCTCTGCCTTCACAGATTGATAAAGAAGATAAACGGGTACATACCAACTTCTCACAAACTACAGCTGCTACCGGCCGTCTGGCAAGTGTAAACCCAAACCTGCAGAATATTCCGATCCGAACATTGAGGGGACAGCAGATTCGTGGAGCTTTTGTTTCAAGAGAAGGAAAAAAGATCATCTCTGCTGATTATTCTCAGATCGAACTTCGTTTAATTGCTGAAATTTCAGGAGAGGATAATATGATCAAAGCCTTCCAGGATGGTGAAGATATTCATGCTTCCACAGCCGCAAAACTCTTTAAAATTCCTTTGGAAGAAGTTTCCAAAACCCAGAGAAGCCAGGCTAAGACCGTAAACTTTGGGATCATCTACGGACAGGGAGCTTTTGCTTTGGCAGAGCAAACCGGATTATCCCGTACAGAAGCCAAGCAGATGATTGAAGCATACTTCGAAACTTACCCTAAACTGAAGGAATACATGGCTGAACAGGTGAACAAAGCACGTCAGCTAGGCTATGTAGAAACCATATTAGGAAGAAAACGCCATCTGAAAGATATCAATTCCAATAATTTTGTGGTAAGAGGCCATGCTGAAAGAAATGCAGTAAATGCACCGGTTCAGGGAAGTGCTGCAGATGTTGTAAAGCTTGCCATGATTAAAATAGACCGGGAACTTGAAGAACAACAGCTAAAAACAAAAATGCTGCTTCAGGTACATGACGAACTGGTGTTCGAATCTCCGGTTGATGAGATTGAATCTGCTTCCAAACTGATCAAAACTGAAATGGAAACTGCTTTAAAAACACAGGTTCCGTTGTTGGTAGAGATTGGAGTAGGAAACAACTGGCTGGAAGCGCATTAATCAATATTGCAAATCATACCTTAAATAAAAAACTTCTGTCTTTTGGGCGGAAGTCTTTTATTGGATTTATTTTCTTATTAAATATCATATTCTATTTCACCCACATAGTGAAGTGAATAATCATCATTTTCTACAGAAACAGGATTAGGAATTACAAATCTTGTGGCAAAAATGATGGCATTCACAGGCGTATCCAGGCTTAGTTCATTCAGTTTTCTTTCCAGAACCGGAAGCCATTGGTCAGCATAGGAATATTCTGCAAACTTGTCATAAAGACTAAGACTTTCATCCTCAAAGCCATATTCTATAAAATCATCATCAAACCATTTGATGTTCTGAGATTCTGCAAACTTAGACACATACTGGTCTTCGCTTTCCTCTTCAATATAATAATTTTCATCCTCTTCTACGAAACTGTAAAAGTCTTCTTCATTTTTGAAATACCCTAACCAGAAGTGTGAAATTTCTTTATCCATAATACTGTTTTTATTCTAATCTTTTTGATTGTTTACTTATTTCAATGACTCTTTCAAGCCGTGAAAGTCTTGTTTTTTCCTGTTTGGCACTCATGATCCAATGTATGATCACCTTTTTATAGGAAGGAGCCTGATGTTCAAAAAAATTCCAGGCCGCCTGATGATTCATAAACAGTTTCTCATAAACCGGATCAAGTGAAACATCCGTTTTTTCATGGGAATATATCCCGGATTTGTCTTCTTTTCTAAGTTCGAAAGCTTTCTGGCCGGCAGGAGTCATCAATCCGGCTTTGGTGAGCTCTTCCACTTTTTTTATATTAATATTGCTCCAGATACTGGAAGGCTTTCTTGGAGTGAAACGAATAGAATAACTTTCGTGATCTATTGATTTTCTTACGCCGTCTATCCATCCAAAGCACAATGCCTGGTCTACAGATTCAGACCAGCTCATAGAAGGTTTCCCACTACCGGTTTTATAGAAACCCGTTAAGAGTTCTTTCTCATCCTCATGGTGTTTCTCAAGCCATTTTCTGAATTTTTCTTTTGTCGGGAAAAATGTAGGTTTCATACTTTTTGTAATTGCCTTTTCCATTGAATCTGTAATATTACGAAAGTTTTTTAGTCCAATAAAATCTTCTTGCCCTGAACAAAGTCCGGTGACAGCCTTACAGATGATTTTTTTATTGTAATTTTATGCTGCGTTTAAATTAAAAAAATGGATTTTCTTCACGACCATTATGTCATTAAAAATGAATTACTGCTGATCCTTATTTCTGTTATTTTAGGATTGTTTATTGGTGCTGAACGGGAATACCGTAATAAATCTGCCGGCCTCAGAACCTTTATTCTGGTGTGTTTCGGAGCCTGTCTTTTTACCATTCTTTCCATAAAAATAGGAGTTGCTAATCCGGACCGGCTGGCAGCCAACATCATTACAGGAATCGGATTTTTGGGAGCAGGCGTGATTTTCAAGGGCGATAATAAAATTGAAGGAATTACAACAGCAACCACTATTTGGGCAACAGCTTCCATTGGGATGGCAGTAGGTTCAGGATATGTCTATATTTCTCTGTTGGGAACAGCCTTGGTATTGATCGTTTTGAGTGCCCTGACTTATCTTCAGAATTTTATTGATAATTATAATAAAGTAAGGGAATACAAAATTGCTGTAACAGACTCGCAGGATATTAAATATTGTGAAAATATATTTAAAGAAAATCATTTAAGATACCATATGCTTAAACAGCAATATTCCCAGGAAAGCTTTACTGTTATCTGGAGGCTTACAGGTAAAAACAGCCACCACGAAGAAGTAATCAGGAATCTGGTGGATGACCCGAAAATTACAGCCTATCAGTTTTAGGCAAGAGCAAAAAAATAAAGGCCTGAGCCTTTATTTTATTTTATTTTTTCCTGAATACATACAGATCCTTGTTAGGACCGTCAATTTCTTTTCCTTCCATATCCAGCTGGATCAGAATATTCTCACCCACTTTATATTTATATTGGGCTGTTTTCCCTTTTAAAGTAATCATGCTTCCTGTTGCATCCCATGCAAAAGATCCTTTATCCTGGTGCTTTGAATTTCGTTCAAGATATTCTTCAGTAATGCTGAATGTTTTATCATTGTTCAATGTTAAAGAAGTTTTGATTCCCGGACAGTCAGCACATGGAACAGTTGCTTCATAGGTACCCGCCCAGTCCAGTGCATTTTCAGAAGTGTCTCCGGCAGCAGTAGGGGTCGCTTTTGTGATACTGTCAGTTGCTGCAGGCTGTATGGCTGTTGCCGAATCTGTGGTAGCCGTTGTTTCAGTAGTTTCTTTTTTAGAACACGAAGCAAGGAAGAGAGCTGCTCCCATTCCCAACATGAGCATTTTGCTTTTCATCATAACAATTAATTTAAGGATGTTTTTAATAATAAAGTTTCTTCTAATAAACAAAAACTGAGCCAGAGAAGGATTAAACAGAAGATCGAAGAATGGTGAATAGCCAATCCGCTTCGCTTGTCAGTTGTCTATTTTAGTATTAATTTTTAATGAATTATAACCATCTGGAAGTTCAGTTGATAATAGAAATTCACCTTTCACTTGTGAAGCAAAATTGACCATTCACAATCAATCTTTTTAAAAAAAAGCTCAGAACAATTTTTCCACCCGTTTTATAAAGCCTGTTCTTATTTTTCTTCGTAAATTCGGGCAAAATTATGATTATGACAAAAAAGATACTTTTATCTGTATTTCTTTTGCCGGCTGCAATGGCATTTGCGCAACAATATGGAGGAATGTGGATTCCTACAGAGCTGAATGAAAAGGAAATGAAGGATTTGGGAATGAAGATTTCTGCAAAAGATATTTTCAACCCTCAGAAACCAAGCATTAAGGATGCGGTAGTACAGTTTAACGGCGGATGTACTGCAGAAATTATTTCACCTAAAGGACTGTTATTAACCAACCACCACTGTGGATTTGGTCAGATTCAGGCGCATTCTACTGTTCAGAACGACCTTCTTTCAAACGGGTTCTGGGCAAAAAATACAGATGGAGAGCTTCCTAATCCGGGAGTAAAAGTAGATTTTATTGTCGACATCAAAGAAGTTACTGATAAGATTTTAGAAGGTACAGACAACCTTACAGAGCCTGAGCTTACTAAAAAGATCAACAATAATATCGAGGTCTATAAAAACTCTCAAAAAATTGAATCTTACCAGTCGATCATGGTAAAACCTATGTATTATGGAAACAAATACTATGCTTACACGATCGAAACCTATAAAGATATCCGCCTTGTAGGAGCTCCGCCTCAAAGCATCGGAAAATTCGGAAGTGATACAGACAACTGGGTTTGGCCTAGGCACACCGGGGATTTCTCTATGTTCAGAATCTATGCAGACAAAAACAACAAACCTGCCGAATACTCCAAAGATAATGTACCTTACGTACCCAAACATTATCTGCCGGTTTCTATAAAAGACAAAAATGAGAATGATTTTACTTTTGTATTCGGATTTCCGGGAAGAACTACAGAATACCTTCCTGCAATTGGTGTAGAGAAGATCATGAAGGATATTGACCCTGCAAGAATTGCCGTACGTGATGTGGCTCTGAAAACATTAGACGAAAAAATGCGTGTTGATAACGAAACACGTATTAAATATGCTTCGAAATATGCTTCGGTAGCGAATTACTGGAAAAAATGGATCGGTGAAGTAGAAGGTTTGAAAAAATCCAATGCTGTAGAAAAGAAAGTAATGTATGAAGGTTCTTTGGTGGCTAAAAACCCTGAGATCAAAAATACACTGGACCAGCTGAATAAACTGTACAATGAGCAGGCTCCTTATGCATTAAACAATGCTTATTACACAGAAGTCGTGAAAAATGCAGAAACTTTGAAGCTTGCAGGTGATTATTATGACTTCGTAGCTGCTGTAGAAGCAGGAAGAATGGATGAGAAGGAACTTTCAAAGTTAAAAACAAAATTAACTTCTTTCTATAAAGACTACAGCGCAGAACTTGATGCGAAAGTAACAGCAAAATTACTGGCATTATATGTTAATAAAACTGCACCCCAGTTTTTACCGGCCGGATTCAGCAAATATAAAGATGAGAATGCCAATATTCCTGTCATTGAAGATATGTCTAAAAATTCAATTATCACAGGAAGAACTGCTGTAAATGGCGGAGCACTGACTACCGATATTGATAAGGCATTTTCTAACCAGGATAAATTAATAAGAACTTTAAAGAAAGACCCGGTTTACCAGCTGTATGTTTCTATGAAAGAAACGTATATGAAAACTGCAGATCCTCAATATACTTCAATGCAGGCAAAAATTGATGCTTTGCAGAAAAAATTCATGGCGCAGCAGATGCAGACGGATAAAGACAGAAAATTCTTCCCGGATGCCAACTCTACGCTTCGAGTGACGTATGGTAAAGTAAAAGGTTCTACCCCCAGGGATGCCGTTTCTTACGGATACCAGACTCACCTTGCCGGCGTCATGGAAAAATATGTTCCCGGAGATTATGAATTTGATGTTCCAAAGAAACTGATCGATCTTTACAATAAAAAAGACTTCGGAATCTATAAAGATAAAACCGGTGATGTTCCTGTAGGATTTACTGCAACCAACCATACAACCGGAGGAAACTCAGGAAGCCCCGCTCTTGATGCCAACGGAAACCTTGTTGGATTAAACTTCGACAGACAGTGGGAGGGAACAATGAGTGATATCAACTATGATCCCCGCTTCAGCCGAAACATCATGGTAGACACAAAATATATCCTTTTCATCATTGAAAAGTTCGCTGATTCAAAGTGGCTGGTTGATGAAATGAAGATTATAAAATAATTTTTAAAAGTTATACCTTTAAGAATCTATTTGAACTGAGTTTTGAATAGATTCTTTTTTATTTTAAATAAGATGAAAGACAGGATCATCAATGTACTGGCAGCGTTTGAATCTGAGAATATCGGGAAGTCTTTCCCGCTGGATTACTGTCTGCCTCTTTATCATAGTGTTTCCGACAAAGAACTTCCTCATTTAAAGCATGTGATCCATTATAAGACGACTCAACAGTTTGAAGACGATCTCGATCATATGGCCAGGAATTTTCAGTTTGTAAACTGGCAGGAGTTTAAAGAATTTACTTCTGGGAATTGTAAACCTAAGAAAAAGATTGCTTTGTTAACTTTTGATGATGGTTTCAGAGAATTTTATGAGGTGGTGGCTCCCATTTTGGAACGGAAAGGAATTTATGCCTGTAATTTTGTTAACCCTGCTTTCATAGATAATAAAGAAATGATGTTCAGGTGTAAAGCAAGCCTGCTTGCAGATGCCGTTGAGAAAAACAAAACAATAGATCCGGAAATTTATTTCGTCTTATCACTTAAGAATGTTGACAGACGCTTTTTACAAAAGAAAATTTTATCCATAAATTATCAGGAGAAAGACATTCTGGACCGGCTTGCAGAAAAACTTGAGGTAGATTTTAAAGCGTATTCAAAAGAATTCAACCCCTACTTAAGTACAGAACAGCTAAAAGAGCTTACCCGAAAAGGTTTCGGAATTTCTTCGCACAGCTGGGACCACCCGAAATATGGAGATTTATCTTTGAAAGAACAGATGGAAACAACAGATAAGACATTTGCTTATTTAAAAGAAAATGGGTTTCTGTATGAAAGTTTTGCATTTCCGTTCACTGATTTTGAAGTGAGGAAAGATTTTTTTGATGAACTCTATAAAAATAAAGAAATCTACTGCAGCTTTGGATGTGCTGGTGTAAAGCTGGATAGTGTGAAAAGAAACTTTCAAAGAATTCCCATGGAAATGGGAGAGAGCGGAGAACAGATATTGAAAAAGGAAATGGCTTATTTCAGACTGAAAAAGCTGATTAATAAAAATACCATTGAGAGAAAATGATAGCGCTGAAAACATACAACAGGAAAGAGCTGGAAGATTTTATATCATCCGGAGCTTTTCAGCAATATGATTTCCTCCCTGTTACCAGGCACCGTGCGCTGTCTCATATTCAGAATCCAAAAGCATCAGAGGAAGACATACTTCTTATTCTGGCTTTATATGAAGAAAAACTGGTCGGCTATGTAGGATGTTTCCCGGATAATTTTGTTATGAATGGTGAAGAAATCCGTTATGCGTGGCTCAGTACCCTGTATGTAAATCCTGAGTATAGAAAAAAAAGGCCCGCGAAGACATTACTGAAAAAAGCTTTTGAAGCGTACGAAGGAAGAATCGCCATTACAGAATTTACCAAAGAAGCAGAAGCCCTTTACAATATTATGGGTGTTTTTGAGTATGTCTTTCCTAAAAAAGGGAAAAGATATTACTTCAGAACCGATGCCGCGAAAATGATTCCTGAAAAAAAGCCGGTAACACAACCTTTGAAACCTCTTTTTCAGATGCTGGATGCTGCTGCCAATGGATTGATCTCCATAAAGAATGTAGCAATACAGAAACCGGATTTCAACTATGAAGTGCTGGATCGGATTGATAAAGAAAGCGTGGGTTTTGTCAATGGATTTTCCAACAGAAGGAATGCAGAAGAAATTAATACTTTTATAGACAATCCCTGGGTGTTGGAAGGTAAAAAAGATGAAAAATATCTTTTTTCAAGCTTTGCCAATAGCTTTAAATTCTTTTGGATTAAAATTTTTGATCAGAATAATAAGCTTAAGGCCTGCTTCCTGCTGCAGCTCCGCGATGGATATCTTAAAATCCCTTATCTTTTTTCGAATGATGGCTCAGATGAGGTGGTCCGGGTTTTAAATTACTTCATAATCACCCATAAAATAAAAGGTTTTACTTCTTATCAAACCAGATTGAATAAGACAATACAACAGTCAAAGGTATTTTCCCATATTTACGAACGTGATTTCAATAGAGAGTATCTGTTTCATAAAAACCTGTTAGAATTACTTCCTGATAATTTTAACCCAGACTATCAGGATGGGGACGGAGATTGTATGATGACGTAATAGAATTATAAATGATGAATGATGAATGATGAATGATGAGCTACACGTGATCAATTATCAATTATCATTTATCACTTTGACTAGTCCTGAAATAATGATACAAATTAAAGGATAAAAATAAATAATTAAACCAGAGTAAATTTACTTTTGCTTTGGTTTTTTGTTTTATAAGTTTTCATTTTTAATTTGGACTGTTCATGCATTTGATTTGGTGTTAAATAATGATTTGAAAAATGTGGTCTGAACTCATTATAGATGCTAATGGATTGCTCCACAATTTTTCTTCTCATTGAAGTCTCAATATCATATTTATCAATATCGAATTCCTGTTTTAAAATACCATTTACTCTCTCTGCAATAGCATTTTCATAAGGATCAGAGTTCTGTGTCATACTGCATTTTATCTTATGCTTTATCAATATTTTCTGATACTCATTTGAGCAATATTGCAATCCCCTGTCAGAGTGATGAATCAATGATTCTTTATCAGTTTTATTGTTCTTTAATGCCTTTTTCAATGCCATCAGGCTACTTTCCGTATTGAGATTATCTGCAACATAGTGACCTACAATTTTCTTAGAATAAGCATCAGTTATCAGACTTAAGTAACTCGGTTTTTTCCTGTTTCCAATATAGGTAATATCTGCTACCCACACCTGGTTGGGTTTGTTGATACAGTACTCCAAAATCAGATTTTTATGTTTTCTGAATCTATGATGAGAATTGGTTGTGATATGATAGCTTCTCTTTGATGTGATCAATAAATGATTAGCTCTCAAAATATCAAAGAACTTATCCCTTCCTATTTTCAGAGATCTTAAAGGTTCCCTCAAAATAAAATATAGCTTTCGACCTCCTAATTTTGGCATTTTTATGCGGATATCTTCTACGAGGGTTATTACTTTTAATGCTTTGCTTTGTGAGCGTTTATATCCTCGGATACTTCTGTAATAGACTTGTCTATCCAACCCGAACAATTCGCAGGTAAAAACTATGGTTTCTTTTTCTTCACTGCGGAAGTTGGTGATTGTTCGGGTGATGAGTTTTTTCTGATATCAATATCATATTCTTTCTCAGCAAGATTTATCATCATATCAAAAAATATAGCTTTTTTATCAGCAATGTAAGCCTGTTTCTCTAAAAATGCTTTCTGTTTTTCAAGCACTTTAACTTCTGCCTCTAATTCCATGATACGCTGTTCAGGAGTCTTTTTCATGGTAAATGGTGTTTGGTATTCCCAATCAAAGGTACCATATTTTCTCAACCAACTAACAATTGTTGAGCGTGCTTGTATACCATATTTTTTCCGACTGTCTGTAATTCCTGATTTTCCCGTTTCTATTTCTCTTACAATTTGAAGTTTCAAATTCAAACTGTAATCTTTCTGGGTACGCTTGACATAGCGCGTTTCTAAGTTTTCTTCCATAACGATTGTTTTTTTGTGTATCGCTATTTCAGGACGGGACACTTATAAAAAAACAAACCGCCCGATAATTCTATCCGGGCGGTTTGTTTTTAATGTCCGAAAATGTCTTTCAGACTTACTTCTTTAAATGTTCCCATCTTATTGACAGCATCCATATCAAGATTCTCTTTTTTACCGATAATGGCTGTATTAAAATGTATTGATTTGACTTCTGTCTGATAAAAATGTTTGATATCTTCAAACTTCAGGCTCTGGATCTGTTCATAGATATCTTTTCTGAAATCATGATAGATATTCAGTTTCTGCAATCTTAAGGTATTGAAAAATATATTATTTCGGGTAACTCTTGTTGAAGCAATCTGTTTCAACGCTGCATTTTTGGCGTTCTCAAACTGAATAGGCACTTCCGGAAGCTCATTCATCAGCTCATTCAGGGTATCTACGGCAATCATGAGCTTATCAGGCTGTGTTCCGATATAGGTAGTCACATAGTCAGGGTGGTTAAGTTCAGCATTCGCGGCGTAAGAAACATAGGCCGAGTAGGCAAGACTTTTACTTTCACGCATTTCCTGGAAAACAATAGAAGATAGCCCTCTTCCAAAATATTCATTGAAAACATTGATCTTCCCAAAATGATTTGGATTCACATCGTTTCCTTTCCCAATCTTGCTCATTTCCATCTGAACCATATCGTAATTGATGAAATTGACACTTCCTCCCGTTGCAGGTTCAGGATATTGCTTAGCTTCCGGTATCTGAAGACTTGCAGGTTCTATGTACTCACCGATGTAATCTTTAAAGGTTTCAAAATTTTTACCATAGAAAAATACCTGGTACGGATATTTGAAAAGTTTTTTTATTCTGTCTGTGAATACCTCAGAATTGCTGCTTTCAAGTTCTTCCTTAGAAATAACATCCGTAAAACGTGAGTTGCTGCCCAGCTTCGTGTAGTTGTTCAAAGCTGTGATAATCCGGTTTTTATCTTTCTTAATGGCCTGACGGTTTTCCAATACTGTGCCCACAAACTGACTGTAGATTTCCTGGTCCGGTTTTACATCTTGCATCCAGTGCTTCAGAAGAGCAATTCCTTTTTCTATATTTTCTTCCAGTCCGCTTAAGGAAATGGTCAGCTGATCGTTCGTCGTTTTAAAATCATTGCTGATTCCTATTTTGAAAAATTCTTTTTTTAAATCTTCAGGAGAAAATGTATCTGTTCCCAGATACTGCAGAAGCTGGGTAGAAATTCCTAAATCTCTGTCATGATCACTTCCCAGAGGAAAAATAAAATGCAGCTGGGCAATATCATTGTACTTGTTCTTTACAAAGCTTATTTTCTTTCCGTTAATCTGATCAGTGATAATTTCTTTCTGGTAATCAATAAACTCAGGTTTAATGGCTGCAGTTTTATCGGCTAAAATCCCCTGTAAAAACTCAGATTGCGTATCACGGTTAATCTTAACAGGAGTGATCCCCGGGTTCTCAACCCTGATCAACTTGTCATTGACTCCTTTTTCTTTATTGATAACCACATAATTTTCCTTGAAAAAATCATTGGCAAAATTCACAACATCCTCTTTCGTGAAAGCAGCGTACTCATCCATTTCATTCAGTTCCTGTTCCCAGGTTATTCCTTTGATATAAGAATCATAAAGGGTAGTGGCAAGTCCCTCTGCTGTTTCAAGACCTTTCATCCTCTGGAGCTTGAAATCATTGATGATGGCTGGCAGCATCCAGTCCGGAAAATCTCCTTTCTTGATCAGCTCAATTTCATCCAATACCATATTCTTTGCTTCCTCCAAGGTCTGTGTTTCCTTAGGAACCGCAACAATGGAAAAATATCCATACTGTCTTAATCCCACAGAAAAGGCTTGAGCCCAAAGCATCTTCTGAGTCTGGTTAATATGTAAATCCAATAATCCGGCTTCTCCTCTGTTGCTGAGAATATTGGCAACTACATCAGCCAGCATTGCTTCTCTTGTTCCATAGCTATCTGTTCTCCATGCAAGCTGAGTACGTGGAGTAGTAGGGCTTTTTACCGTTCTGACTACAACTTCTGTAATAGGCTGTTCAACAACCGGTGTCTTCTCAGGAAGCTCTCTATAAGGTAAAGTACCAAAATACTGATCAATTAATTGAATAGTCTTTTCAAAATCAAGATCTCCAACCAATACCATAGCATAATTATTAGGAACATAATATTCATCAAAATACTTATGAATAGCCTTCATTGAAGGATTCTTCAGGTGTTCCGGTTTTCCCAGTGTCGTTTGCTGTCCGTTAGGGTGGGTAGGAAAAAGAGCATCCATCAGTTCGTAATTTACAAGTCTGGTGTCATTGTCCTGCGCTCTGTTGAACTCTTCATATACTGATTCCAGCTCGGTATGGAAAAGACGAAGTACTATTTCAGAGAACCTTTCCTTTTCTATTTTCAGCCATTTCTCAAGTTCATTATTCGGGATCGTGTTTTTGTAAACTGTTTCATCAAACCAGGTGTGTGCATTCGTACCACTCGCTCCCAAAGAAGAGATCGCTTTGTCATATTCATTGGCAATGGCATATTGACTGGCTTCCTGGGAAATTTTATCTATCTTTTTATAGATCTCCTTTTTCTTTTCAGGATCCTGTTCGGCCTTATGGTCTTCATATAATTCGGAGATCTGGTCAAGAAGCTTTTTCTCTTTTTCCCAGTTCTGAGTCCCGATTTTGGATGTTCCTTTAAACATCATATGCTCAAGATAATGCGCCAGTCCGGTATTATCAGCCGGATCATTATTGCTTCCTGTTCTTACGGGAATAAAAGTCTGTATCCTTGGAGCGTCAAAATTCTGAGCAAGAAAAACCTTTAATCCATTTTTTAAAGTATAAATTCTGACGTTATTTTCGTCGTGTGTTACCGTAATATATTCGTAGTGGTTTTTATCTGTATGAACCGTTTCCTTATATTTTCTGTCTGTCATATAAAACTCATTTCATTCCTTAGAAACCGGAATGCACTACAAATGTAAGGAATCAAAAAAACTGTTGACTGTTTTTTATCATTATTACATCTATTATTACAGTTGAAAACTTGAATTATAAAAAGAAAACCAATGTTAGAAGTACATTAAGATAGATCACTCCGGCTTATTTATATATTACCAGGGCTAGGGAAGAAGCTGTTGATGAATGATAAATGATAATTGATGAATGATAATTGATGAACGATAATTGATGAATGATGAAGTTCCCGGGTTCGGTTTCCGGGTTCCGGAATATCCCATTCTGTATCATCAGCAGTTTTTTATATTTATAAGGAGGTTTATCCTTTTACATTAAAAAAGCTTGTATATAATATCCATCATCATCTGTGAACATCTGTGTAATCTGTGGTTTAAAAACAAGTAGGAGCAAGCTTCATCCGGTTCTCCTCAAAAAGGCTTTCTCTTTTTATATACCTCTATTATATACATTATATCTGTGAAAATCCGTGTGATCTGCGGGAAACCCATATCATCCTATATCCATCACAACAAAAACATCCAATAAGAGCGGGCTACCCTTCTTGGCATACCCAGCCAGGTTGCAAACGCCAGTTTACGAAGCAAGCCCGGTCTCCCCCAGAAGCACCCGCCCTCTAGGCTTTACCCCAACCCTATATTGTTAAGCATATATTCATATATATAATATAATATAATTACCATTACCCATTATCGTTACCTATAACCTATAACCTATAACCTGTCAGCTATAACCTATACCACCCAACCCCTCTCCAACGCTCCCACTCTCATACCCTGTTACCCACCATCCTCCCATTCCAAACAAATGTTTAAAATTTTTCTCACTTTATTTCAGCTGGTTAGGGTTCCATATGAAGGGAATATGAAATTTAAGTTAAATAAATTTGTTTTGCGTTGTAAGAAGTTGCTATCTTTGCCCCACTGAAAAACGAGAGAGATTCGGTAGCGCAGAAGAGCCTTTAGATAGGCAGAGACGATATTACTTCCAAAAAGAAACAGACGAAAAAAACATCAAAAACTTTTCACAAAAAAAGTTGCGGGTTAAAAAAGAGTTTGTATCTTTGCAGTCCCAAACAGGGAGCGCAGGAGTAGAGAGCGATTGAGGGTTATGGAAGGGGTTAAGGTTACTTAAAAAACTTTAAAATTTTCTTTCAGGACATTTGGTCAAATCAAAATAAAGTTTTACTTTTGCACTCGCAAATGCGGAGCGCCACTGACAGAGAAGAGTGCTTCGTTGAAAAGCGAAAGATAAAAAGATCATTGACATACAATATAACAACCAAGTAAGGAAAAACTAAAGCGTTAAAAAACTTTGAGTGAGTCAGACAAACATACAATGGAGAGTTTGATCCTGGCTCAGGATGAACGCTAGCGGGAGGCCTAACACATGCAAGCCGAGCGGTAGAGTCTCTTCGGAGACTTGAGAGCGGCGTACGGGTGCGGAACACGTGTGCAACCTGCCTTTATCAGGGGGATAGCCTTTCGAAAGGAAGATTAATACCCCATAATATATTAAGTGGCATCACTTGATATTGAAAACTCCGGTGGATAGAGATGGGCACGCGCAAGATTAGATAGTTGGTGAGGTAACGGCTCACCAAGTCTGCGATCTTTAGGGGGCCTGAGAGGGTGATCCCCCACACTGGTACTGAGACACGGACCAGACTCCTACGGGAGGCAGCAGTGAGGAATATTGGACAATGGGTGCGAGCCTGATCCAGCCATCCCGCGTGAAGGACGACGGCCCTATGGGTTGTAAACTTCTTTTGTATAGGGATAAACCCAGATACGTGTATCTGGCTGAAGGTACTATACGAATAAGCACCGGCTAACTCCGTGCCAGCAGCCGCGGTAATACGGAGGGTGCAAGCGTTATCCGGATTTATTGGGTTTAAAGGGTCCGTAGGCGGACTCGTAAGTCAGTGGTGAAATCTCACAGCTTAACTGTGAAACTGCCATTGATACTGCGGGTCTTGAGTGTTGTTGAAGTAGCTGGAATAAGTAGTGTAGCGGTGAAATGCATAGATATTACTTAGAACACCAATTGCGAAGGCAGGTTACTAAGCAACAACTGACGCTGATGGACGAAAGCGTGGGGAGCGAACAGGATTAGATACCCTGGTAGTCCACGCCGTAAACGATGCTAACTCGTTTTTGGGCTTTATGGTTCAGAGACTAAGCGAAAGTGATAAGTTAGCCACCTGGGGAGTACGTTCGCAAGAATGAAACTCAAAGGAATTGACGGGGGCCCGCACAAGCGGTGGATTATGTGGTTTAATTCGATGATACGCGAGGAACCTTACCAAGGCTTAAATGGGAAATGACAGGTTTAGAAATAGACTTTTCTTCGGACATTTTTCAAGGTGCTGCATGGTTGTCGTCAGCTCGTGCCGTGAGGTGTTAGGTTAAGTCCTGCAACGAGCGCAACCCCTGTCACTAGTTGCCATCATTAAGTTGGGGACTCTAGTGAGACTGCCTACGCAAGTAGAGAGGAAGGTGGGGATGACGTCAAATCATCACGGCCCTTACGCCTTGGGCCACACACGTAATACAATGGCCGGTACAGAGGGCAGCTACACAGCGATGTGATGCAAATCTCGAAAGCCGGTCTCAGTTCGGATTGGAGTCTGCAACTCGACTCTATGAAGCTGGAATCGCTAGTAATCGCGCATCAGCCATGGCGCGGTGAATACGTTCCCGGGCCTTGTACACACCGCCCGTCAAGCCATGGAAGTCTGGGGTACCTGAAGTCGGTGACCGTAACAGGAGCTGCCTAGGGTAAAACAGGTAACTAGGGCTAAGTCGTAACAAGGTAGCCGTACCGGAAGGTGCGGCTGGAACATCTCATTTTAGAGCGTCTTTTAGGACGATAAACAAAATTAGTATCGCAAGATACAAGTACTTACTTAAAGTAAAGCTTTAGTTTTTTGTTTGGTTGGTTATATTAAAAAATACAAAACCCACTAGAAATTAGTAAAGGGATAGAGAGATTTTAGATTATAAATTATAGATTTTAGATTTAAATAATCATTTAAAATTTTCAATTTAAAATTTAAAATTAATAATGAAGTCTCGTAGCTCAGCTGGTTAGAGCGCTACACTGATAATGTAGAGGTCGGCAGTTCGAGCCTGCCCGAGACTACTAATTTTGAGTACAGGAGTTTGATAGTATTAGAGTATAAGGGTTTAAGGCTCAAACGCTCTAAGACCTTCACTCACCCACTCAACTAGAGGGGGAATTAGCTCAGCTGGCTAGAGCGCCTGCCTTGCACGCAGGAGGTCAAGGGTTCGACTCCCTTATTCTCCACAGTTTTGGAGGTTTAGTTTGAAAGTGACGATTGGAGCCAAAAACAACAATTGTTTACTAAACCAAAAGAAAGACATTAAGATCATTGACATTAACGGTAAAGACATCACAAAGAGAAAACCGAGCGCATAAAGCGCTTGAGTAACCAATAGGAAAGAAATCGTTAAGGGCGTATGGCGGATGCCTAGGCTTTCAGAGGCGAAGAAGGACGTGGTAAGCTGCGAAAAGCTGCGGGGATTGGCACACACGAATAGATCCGCAGATGTCCGAATGGGGCAACCCGGCATATTGAAGATATGTCACCTCTTAGGAGGAGCAAACCCGGAGAACTGAAACATCTAAGTACCCGGAGGAAAAGAAATCGAAGAGATTCCGTAAGTAGTGGCGAGCGAAAGCGGATTAGCCCAAAAGTCGTTATATGTTTAATAGAATGTTCTGGAAAGAACAGCCGTAGAAGGTGATAGCCCTGTATATGAAAGGCATATTTTGATGATAAATGAGTAGGGCGGGACACGTGAAATCCTGTCTGAATATGGGGGGACCATCCTCCAAGGCTAAATACTCCTGAAAGACCGATAGTGAACAAGTACTGTGAAGGAAAGGTGAAAAGCACTTCGAATAGAAGGGTGAAATAGAACCTGAAACCGTACGCCTACAAGCGGTCGGAGCAGCGTAAAGCTGTGACGGCGTGCCTTTTGCATAATGAGCCTACGAGTTAATTTTACTAGCGAGGTTAAGGTATTAAGTACCGGAGCCGGAGCGAAAGCGAGTCTGAATAGGGCGCATAGTTAGTAGGATTAGACGCGAAACCTTGTGATCTACCCATGGGCAGGTTGAAGCTCTGGTAACACAGAGTGGAGGACCGAACCGGTTGACGTTGAAAAGTCTTCGGATGACCTGTGGGTAGGGGTGAAAGGCCAATCAAACTGGGAGATAGCTCGTACTCTCCGAAATGCATTTAGGTGCAGCGTCGCAACAAAGTTTATTAGAGGTAGAGCTACTGATTGGATGCGGGGGTTTCATCGCCTACCAATTCCTGACAAACTCCGAATGCTAATAAATGTTCTGCGGCAGTGAGGGCATGGGTGCTAAGGTCCATGTCCGAGAGGGAAAGAACCCAGACCAACAGCTAAGGTCCCAAAATATATGTTAAGTTGAAACAACGCGGTTGGACTGCATTGACAGCTAGGATGTTGGCTTGGAAGCAGCCATTCATTTAAAGAGTGCGTAACAGCTCACTAGTCGAGCGGTCCGGCATGGATAATAATCGGGCATAAACATATTACCGAAGCTATGGATTTATATTTAAAATATATCTGGTAGGAGAGCATTCTATTTGCGCCGAAGCAGTATCGTGAGGTATTGTGGAGCGGATAGAAAAGAAAATGTAGGCATAAGTAACGATAAAGCAGGCGAGAAACCTGCTCACCGAAAGACCAAGGCTTCCTCAGCCATGCTAATCAGCTGAGGGTTAGTCGGGACCTAACGCGAACCCGAGAGGGGTAGTGGATGGACAATGGGTTAATATTCCCATACTTGCTCACACTAAAAAGGGGACGGTTGGATGTAGCTGCTAAAGACTGACGGAATAGTCAAGGCCTAGCCTTCGGGCGAAGCTGCTGTAGTGTAATCTGATCCAAGAAAAGCCGAAGTGAAGCAACCCGTACCAAAACCGACACAGGTGGTCGAGGAGAGAATCCTAAGGTGCTCGAGTGAGTCGTGGCTAAGGAACTAGGCAAAATAGTCTCGTAACTTCGGAAGAAGAGACGCCATCAGCAATGGTGGCCGCAGTGAAGAGGCCCAGGCGACTGTTTATCAAAAACACAGGACTCTGCTAAATCGAAAGATGCTGTATAGGGTCTGACACCTGCCCGGTGCTGGAAGGTTAAGGAAGGTGCTTAGAGTTAAATCGAAGGCATTGACTGAAGCCCCAGTAAACGGCGGCCGTAACTATAACGGTCCTAAGGTAGCGAAATTCCTTGTCGGGTAAGTTCCGACCTGCACGAATGGTGTAACGATCTGGGCACTGTCTCAGCCACGAGCTCGGTGAAATTGTAGTATCGGTGAAGATGCCGATTACCCGCAATGGGACGAAAAGACCCTGTGAACCTTTACTATAACTTCGTATTGACTTTGAGTAAGTAATGTGTAGGATAGGTGGGAGGCTTTGAAGCAGGCACGCTAGTGTTTGTGGAGCCAACGTTGAAATACCACCCTTTACTTACTTGGAGCCTAACTTCTTTCAGAAGGACATTGCGTGGTGGGTAGTTTGACTGGGGTGGTCGCCTCCAAAAGAGTAACGGAGGCTTTCAAAGGTACCCTCAGCACGCTTGGTAACCGTGCGTAGAGTGTAATGGCATAAGGGTGCTTGACTGTGAGACCTACAAGTCGATCAGGTGCGAAAGCAGGACATAGTGATCCGGTGGTTCCGTATGGAAGGGCCATCGCTCATAGGATAAAAGGTACTCCGGGGATAACAGGCTAGTCTCCCCCAAGAGCTCACATCGACGGGGAGGTTCGGCACCTCGATGTCGGCTCGTCACATCCTGGGGCTGGAGAAGGTCCCAAGGGTTGGGCTGTTCGCCCATTAAAGTGGCACGCGAGCTGGGTTCAGAACGTCGTGAGACAGTTCGGTCTCTATCTATTGCGGGCGTTAGATGTTTGAGAGGGCTTGATTCTAGTACGAGAGGACCGAATTGAACAAACCTCTGGTGTATCAGTTGTACCGCCAGGTGCACCGCTGAGTAGCTACGTTTGGAAGAGATAAGCACTGAAAGCATATAAGTGCGAAACTCGCCTCAAGATGAGACATCTTTTAAGGGTCGTTGTAGATGACGACGTTGATAGGCTATAGGTGTAAAGACAGTAATGTCATAGCCAAGTAGTACTAATTACCCGTAGATTTATAGTCTATGGTTACTATTAAACCAGGTGCTTTATGTGCATTGAAGGTTTTGTCTTTGTGAAAGTTTTTATCGATAAACCAGATGTCAGGTATAAGACCTCAGATAGCAGACTTAAAGTCTGAAATCTGAAATCCAGCCTCTGATATCTTATATACCTTCTTTAGGGTGGTTTTAGCGGTGGGGCTCACCTGTTCCCATTCCGAACACAGAAGTTAAGCCCACCAGCGCCGATGGTACTGCTAACGCGGGAGAGTAGGCCGCCGCCAGTTTTTATTTTATTTTTAAAATCCTTTATCTTAAGTGATAAAGGATTTTTTTTGGCTTATACCCAACCCAAACCGCTCAACTTAATGGGCAATGGGTAATGAGTAATGAGTAATGAGTAATCCAGGCTCATACATCCATCTTCTTCCAGCTTCCCGCTTCCCGCTTCCAGCCTCCAGCTTCCATTCTTTACTGGCATTATTGTACTTATTATTTTTCTTCGGTTAATAGGATTAACAATTATAAGTTTTGGCTACAGCCCGTTCCTGTTGAATTGTTTTTATTTTTAACCACAGATGGTACAGATTGACACAGATGATTATGCATATAATGAATATGTGTTTGATAAAACAGGATGGTTTCGGCTAAAAGGCAGGAGTATGGTTTGTTCTCATTCCATATAATAATGTGCTGAAGATACAGAATGTGAATATTCATGTCCGAAACCAGAATCTCATCAATCATCAACCATCAATCATCAATCATCAATCATCAATCATCAATTATCAATTATCAATTATCCTCTAGCCCCGATAGAAATGGTTACCCCGCAGCTTGCGTTGGAGGGTTAGTGGGTTTGAGTTTGGGAGAGCGCAGGCGCGAGGAGTATGAATGAATAGCGGGATAAAGCTCCTGAAATTTCAAAAGGTTGACGAAACTATTTCCTTCTATAACCGTATTTTACTCGAATAAATTCAATAAGTTTGTAGCAGTTTTCCAAAAATAATTATAATGTCAGGAAATATTCTGATCATCGATGATGAGATCAAGCTCCTTAAACTGTTAGGAATGATCCTTTCCCAAGAAAATTTTAATGTAAAAGAAGCTTCTACGGCACGTTCAGCAATGACGATGCTGGAGCAATATGAATTTGATGTTGTTCTGAGCGATGTTCGTCTGCCTGATGCTTTTGGAGTAGAGCTGGTAAAGTCTATCAAAAGTAAATATCCACAGCTTGAAATTATCCTGATGACAGCTTTTGGTAATATTACAGATGCTGTGCAGGCCATGAAGAACGGGGCTTACGATTACCTGGTGAAAGGAGACGATAATGAGAAAATTATTCCATTGGTGTATAAGGCTCTGGATAAGGTGAAAGATAACAAGTCAAGAATGGATCAGCAGGTTGTTACCAAAGGCTTTGATCAGATTATAGGTAAATCACCTTTAATTTTACAGGCTAAAAAGTTGGCAGAAAGAGTGGCTTTAACGGATGCTGCAGTTCTTCTTACCGGTGAGACAGGAACCGGAAAAGAGGTCTTTGCGAGCGCTATTCATGAGGGAAGTGACAGAAAGAAAAACAGCTTTGTAGCTATCAACTGTTCTGCATTCAGTAAAGAGATCCTGGAAAGTGAGCTTTTTGGTCATAAGCAAGGTGCTTTTACCGGTGCTGTGAAAGATAAAAAAGGATTGATTGAAGAAGCTAACGGAGGAACGCTGTTTCTGGATGAAATTGGTGAGATGCCTATAGAACTTCAGGCAAAGCTGCTCAGGGTTTTGGAAACCAGAGAATTTATCAAAATGGGTGAAACAAAGGTTTCAAAGTCTGATTTCAGATTGATTGCAGCAACTAACAGAGATTTGGAAGATGAAATAAAGCAGGGAAACTTCAGGGAAGACCTCTATTTCAGACTGAATGTATTTGAAATCACTCTTCCGGCATTAAGAGAAAGAAAAGAAGATCTAAAGGCGATTGCCAGGCATTTTATAGATATTTTTTCCCATAAACTTCATCTGACAGCAGTTCAGGTAGATCCCGACTATTATAAAGCCCTGGAAAAAAATGATTGGAAAGGAAATATACGTGAACTCAGAAACGCTGTAGAACGCAGTTTAATTTTAATGGATAACAATATCCTGGATGCTGAAAGTCTTCCTCATTATTCTGAAAAAACAGTTCCAGAAAGTGATTCATTAAGCATTCGATCGCTGGAAAAAATACATATCCAAAAAGTATTGCAGTATACCAAAGGAAATAAAGCAGAAGCAGCCCGGTTACTTGAGATTGGTATTGCCACGCTATACCGTAAACTGGAAGAATACGGAGTAAAATAATTATTTATCATTTTAATAAAGAGCCTATCATTTTGATAGGCTTTTGTTGTTTTATAACAATTATTTTTTTGTTTGTAATGTGTTGTTTATCAGTTGTTTGATTCTTCATTGTTCAAAGTGGGCTTTCTTTTGGCATATAGTCTCTGAATAAAATATTTAAAAATGACAATTTCAAGAAAAATGTTAAAAAAACGGAGGCACTCAATTTTTAGTTTGCTGATTGTATCGTTCGTATTGTTGACTCTTTTAACCCTAATGATTAAGATATGATGCTCATCAGTTTAATGCTGCTTTTTGCAGTATTGTTTTGGCTTTTATATAAATCAGTTGAATTTTTTGATAGAATATAAATTATGTGGAGTTTATTTTTCCTCTCAATACTTGCCTTTGTGTATATCTGTTATGTTTTAATTAAACCTGAAAAATTTTAATTGGTCATGAATACAGAAATTTTAGGCATTATAGCAATGTTTGCTATTACATTAGTTATCGGAATATTTTTAGGTAAATACATAGCTAATGTTTATGGATACAAAAAGACTTTTCTGGATCCGGTTTTCGAACCTATTGAAAAGTTAATTTATAAAGTTTCGGGAATTAATCCTGCCCGCCAGATGAACTGGAAACAGAATATGTATGCCATGCTGGCAATCAATCTGGTTTGGTTCATCATTGGTTTTCTTCTTTTGCTGAATCAGGCCTGGCTTCCTTTAAATCCTGATGAAAATCCGAATATGTCGCCTGATCTGGCTTTTAATACTACCATTTCATTTTTAGTCAACTGTAATTTACAGCATTATTCAGGAGAAACAGGAGTAAGCTATCTGAGCCAGCTTTATCTGATGTTTTTACAGTTTGTAACGGCTGCAACAGGTATGGCTGCGATGGCGGTTCTTTTCAAAGCTTTTAAAGAAAGAACAAGTACAGAACTAGGAAATTTCTACGATTATTTCACAAAATCAATGATCAGAATCCTGGTGCCAATCAGTGTAATTGTTGCTTTAATTCTTTCTATCAATGGAAGTCCGATGACTTTCGAAGGTAAAGATTATGTCATAACACTTGAAGGCCAGAAAGCAGATGTTTCCAGAGGTCCTGTATCTGCATTTGTTGCGATTAAACACCTGGGAACTAATGGCGGTGGATTTTTCGGAGCCAATTCAGCACACCCGCTTGAAAATCCCAATTATATAACCAATATGACAGAGATGATTGCTCAGATGATCATTCCGTTTGCATTGGTATTTGCACTGGGATTTTATCTGAATAAAAGAAAACTTTCATGGGTAATCTTTACGGTAATGACGGTCGGTTTTCTGGCACTTACCATTCCGAATATAGTGAATGAGACAGGAGGAAATCCTTTGATCACAAAAATGGGAGCAGAAAGCAGCCTGGGAGCAATGGAAGGTAAAGAAATCCGTTTCGGAAGTGCAGCGTCCGGCTACTGGAGTATTGCAACCACTGTTATTTCTACAGGATCTGTGAATTCTATGCATGACAGTACTATGCCTCTTTCGGGGATGAATGAACTGCTTGCCATGATGATCAACTGCTTCTACGGAGGCTGTGGAGTTGGAATTATGAACTATTTCATCTTTATCATCCTGGCTGTATTCATCAGTGGTCTTATGGTGGGACGAACTCCGGAATTTATGGGTAAAAAGATTGAAGCGAAGGAAATGAAGATTGCTATGATTGTCGCTTTATTCCACCCTTTTTTAATTCTTGCAGGAACAGCTTTAACGGCTTATTTACCGGAATTCGGAGCAAAGACATTGAATAACCCAGGTTTCCATGGTTTCAGTGAAATGTTGTACGAGTTTACTTCTTCTGCAGCCAATAACGGATCCGGATTTGAAGGATTGGGAGACAATACACCCTGGTGGAATATCTCAACGGGGATTGTACTGTTACTCTCAAGATTTATCCCGATCATAGGACCGGTAGCCATTGCAGGTCTGTTGGCACAGAAGAAATATATCCCGGAAAGTTCCGGAACACTGAAAACAGATACGGCTACTTTCGGCTTTATGACCCTGGCGGTGATTTTACTGATTGCAGCACTGTCTTTCTTCCCAGCATTGACCTTAGGTCCAATTGCAGAGCAGATTCAGTATTTCTCAAAATAAATGTGAACATTAAAAATTAGAATCAATATTCAACCATTAAGAAAGCTGAAAAGTTTGAGGAAGCTAGTCTGACACTTACTGAAACGTTCACTTATATTATCCGTAACTCTCCTTATTATTTGGCAGACCTTGATGGTGATTATTGATTTACAATGATATAAACTCTTTCAAAAAATGAAAAATCAGTCACAAACATTGTTTCAAAGAGATTTGGTCAACGAAGCAATCAAACAGTCCTTCGTAAAACTGAATCCGAAAATTATGTTTAAAAATCCGGTAATGTTCCTGGTGGAGATCGGAACCATTGTCATGTTTATCGTAAGCATGTTCAGCCTTACTGGTAATCAATCCCAGGGAAGCTTTTCCTATAACTTTTTAGTATTTATTATTTTATTTTTCACCGTTCTGTTTGCCAATTTTGCAGAAGCTATTGCAGAGGCAAGAGGAAAAGCACAGGCTGATACCCTCAGAAAAACAAGGGAAGAAACTCCTGCTAAATTAGTGCTTGATAATAAACCGGGATTTCAGGTAGAAACAAGACTGAAAATGTCTGCTGAAATGACTTTAGGTGATATTTTCCTTTGTGAAGCCGGAGATCAGATTCCTATGGATGGTGAGATTATTGAAGGTCTTGCAACTATTGATGAATCTGCTATTACCGGAGAAAGTGCACCTGTAATCCGTGAAGCAGGAGGCGATAAAAGCTCTGTAACAGGAGGTACAAAAGTACTGTCAGACAGAATTAAAGTAAAGGTAACTACAAAACCCGGAGAATCCTTCTTAGATAAAATGATTGCCCTTGTAGAAGGAGCATCAAGACAGAAAACACCTAACGAAATCGCATTAACTATACTTTTAGCAGGATTTACCCTTACATTTATTATTGTTACCCTCACTTTAAAGCCTTTTGCAGACTATGCGCAGACTCCGATTACTATTGCGGCATTTATATCTCTTTTCGTTTGTCTTATTCCGACAACCATCGGCGGTCTGCTTTCTGCAATCGGGATTGCGGGGATGGACAGAGCTTTGAGAGCAAATGTAATTACAAAAAGTGGTAAAGCCGTAGAAACAGCGGGAGATATTGATGTTCTGTTGCTTGATAAAACCGGAACAATCACGATCGGAAACCGTAAAGCAACTCAATTTCATCCTGCCAATGGAATTCAGCTTGAAGAATTCATTAAAGCTTCTGCATTAAGTTCTGTAGCGGATGAAACACCGGAAGGAAAATCCATCATTGAACTGAGCGCTTTGAAATCTGAAGATTTGCTGGTTGCCAATCCTACGTATATTGATTTTACAGCGGAAACGAGAACTTCAGGGATTGATTTTGACGAAACAAGAATCCGTAAAGGAGCTTATGATACGATAAAAAAACTGACTGAAAAAGCCGGGAATATCTTCCCACAGGAAACCCAGGATGCGGTGACCAAAATTTCTGAAAACGGAGGAACGCCTCTGGTAGTATCGGTTAATGAAAAAGTATGGGGTGTTATTGAACTTCAGGATATCATCAAAACAGGAATCCAGGAACGTTTTCAAAGACTGAGAAAAATGGGTGTGAAAACAGTAATGGTAACCGGAGATAACCCTCTGACTGCCAAATTTATCGCAGAAAAAGCAGGAGTAGACGATTTTATTGCTGAAGCTAAACCTGAAGATAAGATGAATTACATCAAAAAAGAACAGCAGGAAGGTAAGCTGGTAGCGATGATGGGTGACGGTACCAATGACGCTCCGGCGCTGGCTCAGGCAGATGTAGGTGTAGCAATGAACAGTGGAACACAGGCTGCAAAAGAAGCCGGGAACATGGTAGACCTTGATAACGACCCAACAAAACTGATCGAAATTGTAGAAATCGGGAAGCAGCTACTGATGACAAGAGGGACATTGACCACTTTCAGTATTGCGAACGATGTGGCGAAGTATTTTGCCATTATTCCGGCACTCTTTATCACTTTTATTCCTTCGCTTCAGAAGCTGAATATTATGAATCTTCACAGTCCTGAAACGGCTATATTATCAGCAGTTATTTTCAATGCGGTTATTATTCCGTTCCTGATTCCGCTGGCGTTGAAAGGAGTGGCTTACAAACCGATTGGTGCAAGTGCATTATTGAGAAGAAACCTTTTGATTTATGGCCTTGGCGGGGTGATTGTTCCGTTCATCGGGATCAAAATCATTGATCTGGCAATCAGTTTATTCTATTAAAATTTAAAAAATGAAAAATCATATTGTTTCAGCATTCAGATTAACTCTTGTAATGCTGGTGGTTACAGGAATTTATCTGGCAGTTGTATATGCAGGTTCTAAAATACTTCCCAACAAAGGAAACGGAGAAATCGTTTACAATAAAGGGCAGAAGTTCTATGCCAATATCGGACAGGAATTTAAATCTGAAAAATACTTTCACGGCCGTCCTTCCTCTGTCAATTATAATGCAGCAGGAAGTGGGGGAAGCAACAAAGGTCCAAGTAACAAGGAATATCTGGAAATTGTACAGAAAAGAATTGATACTTTAAAAATGAATAATTCTGAAATGGGAAATATCAAAGTCCCGGTAGAATTGGTAACTGCCAGTGGAAGCGGACTGGATCCAGATATTTCTGAAGAAGGAGCGTTGTATCAGGCAAAGAGAATTGCAAAAGTGAGAAACCTTTCAGAAGAGCAGATCAAAAGCTTAATTAGTACTCAAACTGAGAAGCCGTTACTAGGACTTTTCGGGCCGTCCAAAGTAAATGTTCTGAAGCTTAATATCGCTTTGGATCAATTAAAATAATAAATTTAATAACCGATAATCATGTCAGGATTTTAAATTTTGACAGGATTAATACACCTTTAAACTAACGTGAAAAAATATCTAGCTATAGGTGTGCTGTCAGGGCTGTTTTTAGCTAAAGCACAATCATCAGATTCATTGAAAACAGGAAATAAAGTGACATTTTCCGCTTATGCAGAACTCTTTTACACCTACGATTTTAATGAACCTGGAAATCATATGCGTCAGAATTTTCTCTACTCATATAACAGACACAATGAAGTGAATCTTAACCTGGGACTGGTTAAAGCCAACTATCAGAATGAAAATCTTCGTGCTAATGTAGCTTTAATGGCCGGAACTTATGCCCAGGATAATATGGCCGCTGAACAAAATGCTTTATGCTATGTAAATGAAGCTAATATTGGGATCAAAATATCAAAAAATAAAAATTTATGGATTGATGCAGGGATCATGCCGTCTCATATCGGCTGGGAAAGTGCTATAGGAAAAGATAATATCAATCTGACAAGAAGTTTAGCCGCTGAAAACTCGCCATATTTTGAAACCGGAGCTAAAATTTCCTACACCTCAGATAACGGGAAATGGTTTTTAAGCGGGCTGGTATTAAACGGCTGGCAGCGAATTGCCAAACCTGAAGGAAACCAGAGTATTTCTTTTGGGCATCAGGTGACTTATAAACCCAATGATAAAATTACCCTGAACAGCAGCTCATTTATCGGGAATGATAAAGCAAAAGAAGATAAAAGAATGCGCTATTTTCATGATTTGTATGGAAGCTTTCAGCTGACAGATCAGTTTTCTGCGGTATTGGGATTTGATATCGGAGCAGAGCAGAAATCAAAAGGAAGTGAGCAGTATAATATCTGGTACAGCCCGAATGTTCTGATGAAATACCAATTCGATAACAAATGGGCACTGGCAGGAAGATTAGAATATTACAATGATAAAAACGGAGTGATTATCAATACCGGAACTTCTAATGGATTTCAGACCTTCGGATATTCTCTCAATGTAGATTATGCGATCTTTAAAAATGTAGTTTTTCGTACAGAAGCTAGAGGTTTTACAGCTAAAGATGCCATTTTTACGAAAAATGATGAATTTAAAAAAGGAAATTTCTTCATTACAACAAGTCTTGCAGCCTGGTTTTAATGATCAGCTTAACCACATTTAAAAGTGTTTAAAGTAAAATTAAAAAGAATAAAATCAATGTCATCAGCAAAAGATTTTTTAGAACTGATTCAAAAATCCCGTAAAGGAAAATTCAAAATTTATATAGGGATGAGTGCAGGCGTAGGAAAAACTTTCCGTATGCTTCAGGAAGCGCATTCTCTTTTGCGAAATGGCATTGATGTAAAAATTGGCTATATTGAAACCCATGGCCGGGAAGAAACCGTAGCCCTTGCAGAAGGTCTTCCTGAAATTGAAAGAAAATCGGTTTTTTACAAAGGAAAAAACCTTGAGGAAATGGATCTTCAGGCCATTATTAATGAACATCCTGAAGTAGTTTTGGTAGATGAGCTGGCTCATACCAATGTAGAAGGTTCCAAAAATAAAAAGAGATGGCAGGATGTACTGGAAATCCTTGATAATGGAATCAATGTCATCAGTGCCATGAATATCCAACACATCGAAAGCCTGAATGAAGAAGTAAAGAAAATCACTGGCGTAGAAGTAACAGAGCGTGTTCCGGATAAAATATTGGCACTCGCCGATGAAGTAGTCAATATTGACTTAACGACTGATGAGCTGCTGACCCGTCTAAAAGAAGGGAAAATCTATAAAAAAGAAAAAATTCAGACAGCACTCAGTAATTTCTTCCAAAGCGGGCATATTCTACAGCTTCGTGAGCTGGCTTTAAAAGAAGTAGCCACTCATGTAGAAAAAAAGGTAGAAACAGAAATCAAAACCGAAAATTTTAAACCCATAAAATTCCTCGCCTGCATCAGCAGCAACGAGAAAATTGCCAAAACAATTATCCGGAAAACAGCAAGATTAGCCAGCTATTATAACAGTCCATGGACTGTTTTGTACGTTCAGAAGCCATCTGAAAATCCGGAAAAAATTGCACTCGATAAACAGCGGTATTTAATTAATAATTTTAATTTAGCACAGGAATTGGGTGCCAAAGTAGTCCGGATCAAAGAAAGCAGTGTTCACAACGGAATTCTTGAATTTGTGATTGCCCATAATATCACAACAGTCTGCATTGGAAAGCCTCATGCCAGTTTCTGGCAGCGAATGCTCGGATACAGCTGGATTTATACCCTTATGAACAGGCTGAATGAAAGACAGATAGATATTATTATTTTATCATAAAAATAATGAAACTTAAAACGAAACTTACCTTAGGCGTTGGCCTTTTATTTCTGCTGATCGTTCTGCTTTCAGTGATAGGTTCTGTATACATCAATAAATTAAAATCCGATACTGAAAAGATCCTTACTGCCAATTATAACAGTCTGGAATTTTCCAAAAATATGCTTCTGGCGCTGGATAACATCAGTACAGACAGTACTGTTGCGATAGCAGATTTTCGAAAAAATAATAAGCTGCAGGAAAAAAACCTTACAGAATTTGGAGAAAGAGAAGCCACTCAGAACCTCAATATGCATTTCAGCAGTTATCTGAAAACACCGGATATCCATAAAGAAAAACTCATCCGTGAGGATCTTGCCAAGATTATGTCTTTGAATATGAAAGGCATAGAACGGAAAAGTGATATTGCGATTATTACAGCAGAAAATGCCACCTTTTGGATCGTAAGTTTAGGAACCGTATGCTTTCTGATTGCTTTTATTCTGCTTTTCAATTTACCACAAACAATTGCAGAGCCCATCAATCAGCTTACTTTCAGTATCAAACAGATTGCTGATAAAAACTATAATGAAAGAGTTCATTTCAAAGGAAGTGAAGAGTTCAGCAGTCTGGCAGATTCATTCAATACGATGGCGGAGAAACTTCAGGAGTACGAAAGCAGTACGCTTTCTAAACAGCTGATGGATAAAAAACGAATCGAAACACTGGTCAACAATATGCATGATGCAGTTATCGGTCTGGACGAGAATCATTTTATTTACATGATTAATGATGAAGCTCTGAAAATCACGAATCTTCATAAAGAAGATATTATTGGAAAAACGGCTCATGAAGTGGCAATCAACAACGATCTGATACGTGAACTGCTAAAAAATGTTGACCACCCGGTAAAAGATCCGATTAAGATTGTCCGTGATAATAAAGAGAATTATTTTGAACAGGATATTGTTCCCATCAATATTGTAAAAACAGGAGAAAAAGAGAAGAAATATATCGGAAAGGTAATTTTGCTGAGAAATATTACCCCTTTTAAAGAACTTGATTTTGCGAAAACCAATTTCATTGCAACCATTTCCCATGAACTGAAAACCCCAATTTCAGCTATCAAAATGGGAGTTCAGCTTCTTGGAAACCAAAAGTTCGGGGAGTTGAATGAGCAGCAGCAGGAATTGTTAAAAAGCATCAATGAAGACGGACAGCGTTTACTGGATATCACAGGTGAATTGCTTAATCTTTCTCAGGTAGAGTCCGGAAATATCAGGTTGACCGTAGATAAATGTTCTCCTAAAGAAATTGTACAGACGGCTGTAAAGAATGTTGAAAAACTGGCCGAACAGAAAAATATTTCCATCAGCACAGAATATCTTCTGGAAGAAACTGATGGTGTAACTGCAGATTTTGATAAAACAGTCTGGGTGATGAATAATTTCCTGACCAATGCCGTAAAGCACTCTTTTCAGGATGAAAAAATACAGATTGTGGTAGAAAAGCAGAACTCATTCATTCAGTTCAGTATTATCGATACCGGAAGCGGGATTGATGAAAAATACCACCGTCAGATCTTTGACCGCTATTTCCAGGTTCCGGGAGAACATCAGAACGGGACAGGATTAGGGTTGGCCATTTCAAAAAACTTTATTGAAAAACAACACGGAGAAATAGGAGTGAAAAGCTCCCTGAATAACGGAAGTACGTTTTACTTCAGACTGCCGGTTTCATAAGTATTTGTTATATCTTTGAATAAGAAAATCATTCTTGACCGATTAAATTAAAGCATAATTAACAGGTCGCTCCTCCGGAGCTATAATTTTAAAACAAATACGTCCTATTAACAGTTAGCTCCCATTGGAGCTGGATTTGATCCCATCGGGATCTACTGTTAGTAGAAAAAAATGAAATCCCCGTAAAAATAGCTCCAGAGGAGCGACCTGTTAATACATGCCGTAAATATTGATATTTTCAATGTATTTATACTTTTTATCGGACAGTAATGTAAGAAAATATATGATTTTCTTAATTAAAAACTTGTAATTCTGTTCATTTAAATCAATGGATTAGTTTATCTATCTCCCTTTGGCCGCTGTGGCGGTTTATGATTCCCCGATTACACCTCGAAAATCGGAAAATTTGAATATGCAGAAGAAAAATCAGAAGACAGGATTGAATTTGAGTTTAAAGATAAAAAAGAATATGATCAATATCTTAAACTGATCTTGGCAGGTGGCTATGAAGAAACTGAAAAAGGAAGATCATTACTAAAGAACCTTATGTAGATTACTATAAGAATAAAGAACATATCAGGTTGATCCTGCCTAAAGCAGGGAAGAAAAATCCGTATACGATTATTGTTTTCAAGTAAAATATTGAGTACGGTCAAAAAATATTAAAAAAACCATTGGAAAAAATCAATGGTTTTTTTGTGAAAATATTGTTAAAACTTATTGTTTCTCAATCAAATCCAGAAACTGTTGCTCATCTAAAATATGGATTGTTCCGATATCCTGAGCTTTTTTCAGTTTGCTTCCTGCTTTTTCACCTACTACTAGATAATTAAGGTTTTTCGAAACCGCAGAAATATTTTTCCCGCCATGCTTTTCTACCATCTCCTCAGCAGATTCTCTGGTGAATAAAGACAATTTTCCGGTGAAAAGAAATGTTTTTCCCTCTAAAACATTAGATAAAACTTCATTCGTACTTTCTCCTTTTTCAAGCTGTACTCCGTAAGATTTTAAACGCTCGATCATCAGAACGTTTTCAGAATTCTGGAAAAACTCTACAATACTTACTGCAATTTTAGCCCCGATATCTTCTACCTGACAAAGTTCTTCTACAGTTGCACTCTTCAACTCTTCAATCGTTGGGAAGTTTTTCACCAGTTTCTTGGCAACTGTTTCTCCTACGTGTTTGATCCCGATTCCATATAATACTTTCTCAAAAGGAATTTCTTTAGACTTTTCGATTCCTGTGATGATATTCTGCGCAGATTTCTCAGCCATTCTTTCCAGCGGAAGAAGCTGTTCTTTGGTTAAAACATAGAAATCAGCGGGATTTTCGATGAGTTTTTCTCTGTACAGCTGTTCAATAGTTTCACTTCCAAGGTTGTCAATATTCAATGCTTTTCTGGAAACATAGTGAATCATTCTTCCTACTACCTGTGGCGGACAGTGAAGTTCGTTCGGACAGAAATGAATTGCCTGGTCTTCAATTTTTACCAGTTCGGTACCACATTCAGGACAATGTTTGATGTATTCTATTTCTTTGCTCTCTTCTGTTCTTTTATCCGTGTTTACGGCTACAATCTTAGGAATAATTTCGCCTCCTTTTTCTACATATACAAAATCATGTTCATGAAGATCCAGCTTCTTGATGATATCCTCATTATGAAGAGAAGCTCTTTTTACAATAGTTCCGGCCAGCAAAACAGGCTTAAGGTTGGCAACAGGAGTAATGGCACCCGTTCTTCCCACCTGATAAGACACGCTCTGAAGTTCTGTTTCTACCTTTTCTGCTTTAAATTTATAAGCCATTGCCCAACGCGGAGACTTGGCTGTATACCCAAGCTGCCTCTGCTGCTGCAATGAATTAACCTTTAATACAATACCATCAATTTCAAAAGGAAGGTTATGGCGTTCCATATCCCAGAACGTGATAAACTCCTTCACCTCTGCCATTGTTTTACATAATTTGGCCTGCTGTGAGGTTTTGAAGCCCCAGCGCTGCGCTTTCTGAAGCAGTTCCCAGTGGGTTTGTGTAGGAACTTCATCAGAAATAAACTGATACAGTACAGAAGAAAGTCCGCGTTTTCTTACCTCAGCGCTGTCCTGCATTTTCAAACTTCCGCTGGCTGTATTTCTGGGATTCATGAAAGGATCAAGACCTTCTTCTTCACGAAGCTTATTGATTTTGTCAAAGTTTTTTCTGGTCAGATAAATTTCTCCGCGCATGAAAAAGTGAGTCGGGAAATCACCCTTTAAAGTCAGGGGAATATCTGAAATGGTTCTTACGTTCGGGGTAATTTCGTCTCCCTGGAAACCATCACCGCGGGTAACTGCCTGTGACAGTTTTCCGTTTTCATAAAGGATGGAAATAGAAGCACCGTCATACTTCAGTTCAGCAACAAATTCTACCGGATCATTAATCGTTTTGATGATCCTTTTTTCCCAGTCTTCCAGATCATCAAAATCATAGGAATTATCCAGTGAATACATTCTGAATTTATGCTGAATCGTAGGGAAAACCTTGGTAATACCACCACCTACGCGTACTGAAGGAGAGTTTTCATCATAAAATTCGGGGTGCTTGACTTCCAGATCCTGAAGCTCCTGCAAAAGCATGTCGAACTCGTAATCTGTAATAGTGGGCGTATCCAGCTGGTAGTAATTTTCGTTATGCTGGTGAAGCTCTTTGCGGAGCTGTTCTATCTTTTGTTGAATGTTTTCAGACATTGCTTTTCTATCTTTTAAGCAAAAATAACTAAAGTAATCGCATTTAAAAAATAACAGAATTAAATAGTATGGGAAAATTAAAAATCCGTAATATGCTTTAACAGGTTGGTTCTGTAGGAAATACATCCTGTGTTTAAAGTAATTTAACATAACGTTCTGATTTAATTAAAAAAATGTTAAAACTTTATTAAACACCTGCTATTAAAGTCAAAATACCTTTGCACATCAATTAAAGAAACCTCAACATGATCTAGTGACATGAAAATCAAAGAGGTTTCCTGGTGATCATCAAAAAATTAATAAATATAGATCTTCGGAAGAATGAAAAAAGTAAAGATTGTACTGGGATTATTGTTTTTAGGGCTTGGGACTATGGCGTATGCACAGACCACACAGGCTTCTATTGTAGGGAAAGTTACCGGGCCGGGAAGTACGGCTCAGGAAAAAGTGAAAGTAACGATCGTGAATGAGTCCACAGGATTCAGGACCGAAACGGAAACCAACTCAAAAGGGGAATATATTTTTAAGGAAATTCCTCTTGGAGGGCCTTATACAGTTATTGTCAATGATGATAAAAAAGAAGGGTACAATGTCAATTTTGGTGATCAGGTTACAGTCAATGTGGATCTTGGGAATGAAAAACAGATTGAAGAAGTAAAGATTACCGGAAACCTTAAAAACAAAATCGGAAACCTGGGAGCTGCTACAGCAATTTCTGCTAAAAATATCAGTATGCTTCCCGTAAACGGAAGAAACTTTACCAATCTTACCGAGCTATCTCCGCTTAGCGGAAAGGGAGGAAATCTTTCCGGGCAGTTGGGATCTTCCACCAACTTTACGATTGACGGAATGACTGCAAAAAACCCAACTTCTGCAGGATCTACCACCAGCCGGAGCGGTGCACCGTTTTCAATCTCCATTGAAGCCGTACGTGAATTCAAAATCACAACCAACCAATATGATGTAACATTGGGAAGAAGCGGTGGAGGAACCGTAAGTGCCGTTACCAAATCAGGAACCAATAAATTTTCAGGAAGCGCCTGGGAATATTTAAGAACCAACTGGCTTTCCAGTCCGTATGATATCAGGGGAAACAAAAGAGATAATGATTTCTCCACTTCCCAGTTCGGATTTTCCTTGGGTGGACCTATTATTAAAAATAAACTTCATTTCTTCGTGGCTTGGGACCACCAGCTGGATTCAAGACCTTTGGTGATTGCAGATATCAAATCTCCGGATGATGAGAAGAGATTCAATACTACCACGCAGACCCTTAATCAGTTTCTGGATATTGCAAGATCAAAATATGGGGTAGGTAGCAGCCCGCAATTTGGAACGTTTGATAAGGTGAGAAACTCGGATGCCGGATTCTTGCGTTTAGACTGGCAGATCAATGAGAAGCACTTACTGACATTAAGAAATAACTTTACATACGATCTTAATAAAAACGGATTGGGGGATAATACCAATATCAATTTCTTCGAATCCTATGGAAATGATAAAAACCTTGACAACAGTTTATTGTTGACTTTAAGATCAAATCTGAAGCCTAATTTAACCAATGAATTAAAAGCTCAGTATCTTTACACTTTCCAGGACAGTTACCAGAACAATCAATTGGGGAAACCTGTTCCAAGAGCTATTGTGGAAGGAGTGGCTTCAAGCGTGGGGTCTACCAATATTCAGATCGGAGGACACCGTTTTGCTCAGGAAAGCTTTAGGAACAATGTATTCCAGATCGTAGATAACTTATATTACAATACCGATAAAGTAAAATATACTTTCGGAGCAGATCTTATGTATACAACAGCAAAATCTGTGTATGGAAGTGAAGTGAACGGAAGATTCCATTTCCAGGGAATGGGTAACTTTGATGCGATGACCCCTTACCGGTTCTACAGGGAAGTTCCTTTGATGGAAGACCCGTCTGTAAGATCAAACATCTGGAACATCGGTCTATATGGGCAATTCCAGACCAAAGTGGCAAAAGGTCTTGATTTAATGGCCGGTTTAAGATTAGACTACGGAGGTTACCCGAAAGCAGAATTCAACCAGAAACTGTTTGATGAAATGGGAATAAGAACCGATAACCAGATCAAATCATTTGTAATTCAGCCAAGATTCCAGTTTGACTGGAATATCAATGAAGGAAATAAAGACTTCCTTAAGTTCGGTGCCGGAATTTTCTCTTCCGATATCAACAATTATATGATCATTAACAACCTTGTATTCGACGGGAAACATCTTGCTACAGTGGATGTCAATCCTACAGCAATTGGGCTTACTCCTGATTTTAACAGTTATAGAAATGATTATAATTCAGTTCCTTCACTTTCTCAGTATCAGATTCCAACTATTAACTATACCGGTAAGGACGCAAAAATTCCAATCGTTTATAAAGCGAATATCTCTTATACCCATTTCTTCAATGAAAGATTCAGGGCAGGAATTGCAGGATACATGGCTTTAGGTAGAAATAATTACTATTACTACGACAGAAACATGGTGGCCAATCCTTTCTTTACCTTAGCCAATGAAGGCGGACGAGGCGTGTTTATCCCTACAGGTGCTATTACCAATAATGCCAATAATAGTGTAAGTTTCGACTGGAAACAGGGAAGAATCAATAATAATTTCGGTAGAGTATTGGAACTGGTGAGTGATGGTAAAGTAAACCAGTTTTCATTTGTCATAGATACAAGTTACCGTTACTGGAAAGACGGAGAGATCACCGCAAGTTATACATGGTCTGATATCAAAGATAATACCTCGTACAACGGAAACGTAGCCAACTCTGCAACATTGTCTACGATGATTCAAAGTGATCCGAGAGATTTGAGAATGACCTATTCTGATAACCAGTTCCGTAACAAAGTAGTGATCTACGGGAACTCTCCTACCATTGCGGGATTTACCTTAGGAATCAGATATTCAGGGATCGGAGGAACTCGTTTCTCTGCAACCACAGGCGGAAACATCAACGGTGACTTCGTAGACTCCAATGATCTTGCTTTTATCTTCCCGAATATCACTAAATCTATTCTGGATGATCCGCAAGTGGGACAAGCTCTGAAAGATTACATCAACGAGTACAATGGTAAAATTGCAGAACGTAACGGAGGTAAAAACGGATTCTATGGAGTTTGGGATCTGCGTGTGGCAAAGAAAATAAAATTTGATAAAGTAGGTGCTTTTGAACTTTCTGTAGATATCTTCAACGTTGCAAACCTGCTAAACAAAGAATGGGGTGTAAACAACTCATACGGAAATACCTCTCTGTACAAAGTGACCAAGTTTAATAAAGATACCATGCAGTATGAATACACCAAAAACGTAAGCGGTGGCGGTTTGGTTCCAATGTCCGGAAATCCATACCAGATCCAGATAGGAGCGAAGTATTCCTTCTAATATCTTTTTTGAACTACAGAAGACATACAGGAAAGTAAGCTGCTCTTGACCTGGCTTTACTCTAAAAACCTTGTATGTCTTTGTAGTTTCAATTTTTTAATAACTACCTTTATCAGAAAGTTCCAAGACTTTATTTTTAATTATCTAAATTATATTATGAAAAATTTTATCTTAGGGTTAGCAGTTTTAAGTACAGTTATGATGAAAGCACAAACGCGGATCATTGCCCATAGAGGATATTTCCAGACTCAGCCTCCTACCACGGAGAACTCACTTCAATCATTGGAAAATGCCCAGAAATTAAAAATATATGGGTCTGAATTTGATGTAAGAATGACCAAAGATGGTGTATTGGTCATCAACCATGATGAACACCATGGTAAAATGGAAATTTCGGAAACAAGTTTCAAAGAATTAGAAGCATTGAAATTATCCAACGGAGAAAGCTTTCCTACATTAAAAGATTATTTGAAACAGGGGAAAAAAGACAAATCTCTGAAATTAATTGTTGAAATCAAACCGGCCAAGACTCCGGAAATTGAAAACGAGATTACGCAGAAAACCATCAAAATGATCAAAGATATGAGGCTGGAATCTCAGAGTGAGTTTATTTCTTTCAGTCTTAATATCTGTAAAGAGATTAAAAAGCTGGCTCCTGCCTTTAAAGTTCAATATCTGAACGGTGAGCTGTCTCCTGAGCAGATCAAAAAAGAAGGCTTAGACGGTATGGATTATCATTACAGCGTTTTCCAGAAAAATCCTACCTGGATTGCTGATGCAAAAGCTTTAGGATTAATTACCAACTCATGGACTGTAAATGACGTTGCCGTATATGATGAATTAAAAAAGCAGGGAATCGGGTTTGTAACAACCAATATTCCAGATCAGCTAAAGAATAAATAACGATTGAATATCCTTCACCAATAATACAACTGAAGGATGAAATATTCCCCTTCCTTGGAGGGGTGGCAAAAATTCTTTGAATTTTTGACGGGGTGGTTTAAAAGACATCTCGGTTAAACCAATAACAATCATAATTTACACAGTCTGCCTTATTTAAAAGGGCAGACTGTTTCTTTTTTGACGTTAACCAAATCTTTTTAATAATATCGAAAGATAGAGTATAATTGAATGTAGTATATGTTACTGAAAATCATTTTTTTGTGTGTTTTATATGGTATTATCTCAAAGCAAGACAATAAAGATACATAAATGAATCTTTGGAACCGTATTAAAAATACTTAATTGCTTAAGTGTTTACTATTGAGGTTTTTATCCAATATTATTAAGACTTGATTAACATATGGTTTAATAAATTTTTAAGAAACGTTAAAACTGTGTTAAGACCATCCTTGTAATGTCGTTTTAATTTTGCGCAAACAAAAAGGAAATGCGTAAAGAGACACAAAAACTGTTGGTTTTGTCACTGTTAGGATTTGTCAGCGTTAATCTGGCAGCTCAGCAGAAAGCTAAAAAAGATACCATTAAAGGACTTGATGAAGTAGTAGTGACTGCTTTGGGAATCAAGAGGCATGATAGAGCCTTAGGGTATGTTGCTGAGAAAGTAGATGCCAAAACATTTGAAGAAACCCAGAATAATAACTGGGCACAGTCGATGGAAGGAAAAGTGGCTGGTCTTAAAATCCAGACGGCCGGAGCAGGGCCGTTGGGAACTTCCAGAATTACATTAAGAGGAGAAAAATCCATTATGATGGATCATAACTATGCTCTGATTGTAGTGGATGGAGTGCCATTGGGAAATTCTACCACAGGTTCCGGTACGGCAGCGTATGGAGCCGGTTCCGGAGGTGATGTTCCTATTGACCTTGGAAACGGATTAAACAGTATCAATCCTGATGATATTGAATCTGTAACTGTACTGAAAGGAGCTTCTGCAGCTGCATTATATGGTTCCCGTGCTGCCAATGGTGCCTTAATGATCACCACAAAATCCGGAAAAACAAAGAATGGAAAATTAAGAGTAACTTTTAACTCTTCCTCAAGCTTTGATTCCGTCTTGAAATGGCCGGACTGGCAATATGAATACGGACAGGGAACACTGGCAACAAACAATGGTAGTTTTTATTACTCCTATGGTCTTTCTCCTGATGGACCAAGTACGGGCGGCACAAGTAGTGCTTTCGGACCAAAATTTGCCGGGCAGTATTATTTCCAATACGATCCTACTGTAATGGGACAGAGCAAGGAAAGACAATTATGGAGACCTTATGAAAATAATATCAAAGGTTTCTGGAGAACAGGTTCTACTTACTCGAACAGTATTTCAGTAGAAAGCTCCAACGAGAAAACAAGTTTCAGATCTTCGCTTACCTATCTTAATAACGAATGGATGATGCCGAATACAGGCTTCGACAGATTCAATTTTGCTTTATCATTTGCCCATCAGCTTACCCAAAAATTAAAAATATCAACAAAATTTGCCTATAACACTACTTCCAGTGATAACCTTCCTGCAACAGGATACAACAACCAGTCGATTTCCTATTTCATGATCTTCCAGAATCCCAATGTAGATCTGGAGTGGTATAAGCCGATCTGGAAGCCGGGGCAGGAGCAGGTTGACCAAATCCATCCGTTCAGCTCCTATATTGACAATCCATATATGATTGCTTATGAAATGCTGAATGGAGTCAGAAAGAAGACTATTACAGGAAATATCACAGCGGATTATCAGTTTAATAAGAATTTCAGTGTAATGCTGAGGTCCGGTATTGAAATCCTGAACGAAAAAAGAACGACCAAAAGACCCTGGAGCTCTGCCAATTACCTGAAAGGTTTCTACAGAGAACAGTTTATCAAAAACCAGGAATATAATAACGACCTTTTATTTTCTTATAAAGCCGATTGGAATAAATTCAGTATTTCAGCATCAGCAGGGGGAAGCATCCGTTATAATGAATACCTGCTGAATGATTATCAGGCCATCGGATTGAAAACAGCAGGGGAATACAGCCTTACCAATGCGCTTAATATTCCTGTTAAATATCCGGCGCCAAGAGATAAACATGTAGACAGTGTGTACGGGTTACTTACCCTGGGATATGACAATAAAATATTTGTGGACGTTACCGGAAGAAACGACTGGAGCTCTACACTTCCAAAGCAAAACAGATCTTTCTTTTATCCTTCGGTGAGTACCAGTTTCATTCTTTCAGATATTTTTAATCTGAAAAGCAATAATCTGAACTTATGGAAACTGCGAGCTTCATGGGCAAAAGTAGGGATAGACAGTGATCCTTATCTTTTGGATAACTATTATACAGCAAGCAATATTACAGGGAGTGTGGTGGCGCCTACAACTTTTAATAATCCATCTCTTAAGCCTGAAAAAAATACCAATATTGAAGCCGGTATGGATTTCAGCCTTTTCAAAAACCGATTGAACCTTAATCTTACTGCCTATCAGAATTTCAGTGAAAACCAGATTATTCCGGTATCGATGCCTACAGAAAGCGGATATTCCAAAAGGATCATCAATGCCGGAAAAATCCGAAACAGAGGTCTTGAACTTTCAGCGGATATCTTAGCCATAAAAGGTAAAGACTTCTCATGGAAAGTTGGCGGAAACTGGTCTACCAACGAAAACAGGGTGATGACCTTACCGGAAGGATTCGATGGTATTGTTTCCAACGTAGGAGATGTAGTATTCTATAAAATGGAAGTAGGAGGTTCATTGGGCGATATGTATGGCTTTAAATTACTAAGGACTCCGGATGGAAAAGTAATTTATGGCGATAACGGACTTCCTGCAAGACCAGCAGATATTGAAAAAGTAGGAAATGCTTTTCCGAAATGGAGAGCCGGTCTTCAGAATGATTTCCGAATTAAAAACTTTACGATCAGTTTCTCATTTGACGGTCAGTATGGTGGTATTGCTTATTCTCAGTCACATCATAAAATGTCTGAACAGGGTAAGCTGAAATCTACCCTTCCGGGAAGAGACAATCCTGGCGGAATGATTGTAGGAGATGGAGTAGTTCAGAATCCTGACGGATCCTTCAGTACCAATACAAAAGGAGTACTGGTATCTTCTTATTACGGAGATTATTATAGAAGGGCCAATGTGGAAACCAACAGCTTCAGTACAGACTTTATTAAGCTGAGAGACGCAAGAATTGCCTATTCTTTCCCGAAAAAAACCATACAATCTATAGGTCTGGATGATCTTACCATTGCCATTTTCGGAAAGAACCTGTGGATGTGGACCAAATTTCCAATGTTTGATCCCGAAGTGGCTACGTTGGATAATGCAACCATTACTCCCGGAGTGGAAATGGGACAACTTCCGGCAGCAAGAACAGTTGGTTTTCAGTTAAATCTTAAATTCTAAATTTTAAAAATGAAAAAAATAATTATAAATCTGACATTGGCAGTTTCTGTTTTCATGCTTCAGTCCTGCGACAGAACATTTGAAGAAATCAATACAGATACCAGCAAGATCAAAGATCCGTCAGTAGGAAGCCTTCTTGCTCCCATCCAGTATGAAATGGCGAGCTACGGCTACAACAGGGCAGATGATTTCACTTTTGATATGATGCAGATTGCTTTAGACTTTCCCAATGAAGGAAATTCCTACAGCAGATATTACATGGACGAAAAAAGTGGCAATGGCTATTGGAATACTTCTTACAGATGGCTTAAGCAGGTAAATGATCTCAGAAAATATGCAGACAAAGAACAGAATAATAATTACCTCGCTATTTCAATGGTCCTGAGCGCATGGATTGCCTCCAACCTTACCGATGCTTTCGGAGATATACCTTTATCTGAAGCACTTAAAGTTGAAGAAAATATTTTAAGACCAAAATATGATAAGCAGAAAGAGATCTACATTCAGCTGTTAAATGATCTGAAAACAGCCAACTCGTTGTTCAATACCAATCAGACATTAACGGAAACCGATCTGTTTTATAATGCCAACACCAACAGCCAGACGGGGATTTTAGGATGGAAAAAATTCTGTAATTCTCTTTCATTAAGATTATTAACAAGAATTCTAAACCGAAACGGAGAAGTAAATGTGTATGAAAGAATTCAGGAAATTATCAATAATCCGGCTCAATATCCCATTTTTCAGAATAATACAGATAGTGCGGTGCTGCCGCTTTCCGGAATATCTCCCTATCTGCCGCCAATAGCCCGTCCACAGGATTTTACAGCTTCCAGGGCTGCAGGTGAATTCTTTGTGAATGCCATGAAAGACAATAATGACCCAAGACTGAGCCTATTTTTCACGAAAGCGAAAGCAGGAACAGGAGAAGATCTTGGTTATAAAGGAGCTCCTTCAGGATACGCCTTGGGAACATCTTTCAACTATCAGCCTTCCAACCTTAATCAGAATCTGGCGAAAGCACCTTTAAAGATTTTAATCATGACTTATTCTGAAGTTCAGTTTATCCTGGCAGAATTAGCCAATAAAGGAATCATCGCAGGAAACCAGCAAACTTACTACGAAACCGGAGTGAAATCTATCATTGAGCAGTGGGGAGCAACAGTTCCGTCCAATTATTTCAGCAATCCTAAAGTAGCATATGATGGTTCCCTGGAAAAAATTATGCTTCAGAAATACATTTCCCTGTTTTTTGTAGACCATCAGCAATGGTACGAATACAGACGCACAAAGCTGCCGGTATTGCCCAATAACGGCGGACTTCAGAACGGCGGGCAGATGCCTGTAAGGTTTATGTATCCTACCACTACAAAAGTAATGAATACAGATAATTATAATGCAGCCGTACAATCGATGGGAGGAGACAACATCAATGTAAAAATGTGGTGGAATAAATAAGTTGGAATTTAAAGATTAAAATAATTTAAAAATTAAAAGATAATGAGTATCAATATACAATTTTTAATGCCCTGTATGCTGGTATCAGCGATGGCATTCTCACAAGCTTCTGTTTCCGGATATGTTTACGAAGACAGCAACAAAAACCAAAAGAAAGAAAACCGCGAGAAAGGAATAGAAGGTGTATCTGTTTCCAATGGTGTTCAGGTGGTTCTTACCGATAAATACGGAAGATACAGCCTGCCGGTTCAGGAAGATCAGACTGTTTTTGTGATCAAACCTTCAGGTTATCAGACTGCTTTAAATGCGAACAACCTTCCACAGTTTTATTATCATCATAAACCAAAAGGTTCGCCGGCAGATTTTAAATACAAAGGAGTAGCTGCCACAGGAGATCTTCCCAAAGAGCTGAACTTCCCGCTTTACCCGCAAAAAGAAGATAAAAACTTTGATATCCTTGTTTTTGGTGATCCGCAGCCTTACACAGAAAAAGAACTGGATTATTTCAAAAGAGGAATTGTAAACGAAGTGAAGAATACAAAGAAAAATGCAGTGTTGGGAATCAGTCTTGGAGATTTGGTGGGAGACAACTTAAGCCTTCAGAAACCTTATGCAGACGTTATGAAAGAAGTGGGGCTTCCCTGGTATAATGTGATGGGAAATCATGACATGAACTATGATGCAAAAGAAGACAGGCTTTCCGATGAAACATTTGAATCCAATTTTGGCCCTGCCAATTATTCCTTCAATTATGGGAACGTGCACTTCATCATTCTGGATGATATCCTTTATCCGGATCCGAGAGATGGTAAAGGATATTGGGGCGGATTCCGTGAAGACCAGCTTCAGTTCATTGAAAACGACCTGAAACTGGTTGATAAAAATAAACTGATCGTCATTTCTTTTCATATTCCATTGGAACATAATAATGAAGACAACTTCAGAAATGCGGACCGTCAGAAATTATTTGATTTTCTGAATCCTTTCCGGAATGTATTGCTTTTGTCGGCACATACTCACATCCAGCAGCAGATTTTCTACGGCAAAAAAGCAGGCTGGAACGGGATAAAAGAACTGCACGAATATAACGTAGGAACTACTTGTGGCGACTGGTACTCGGGAACACCGGATGATGCCGGACTTCCTACTTCCACGATGAGAGACGGTACTGCAAAAGGATATTCTTTCATCAGCTTTACAGACAATCAGTATAAAGTTAAATACAGAACAGCCGGAAAACCGGAAGATTATCAGATCAAACTATATGTTCCGAAAGTAATTCCTACATCAAGAACTTCTGCAAAAGTATTGGCCAACTTCTTTATGGGAAGCAAAAAAGACAAGGTAGAATACAGAATAGATGGTGGAAAATGGGAAGAAATGGAGTATGATGAAACCATAGATCCGAATTTTGCCCTTTCCGTTTTCAAATGGGATGCCACAGAGACAATTTTTCCGGGAAGAAGGCCTTCCAACCCTGAAATGTCAAAACACATCTGGGAAGCAGATTTTCCTAAAAAATTATCATTAGGAAAGCACACCGTTGAGGTGAAGGCTGTTGATATGTATGGAAACGAATTCTCAGCCTCAGAAGAATTTGAAGTTCAGAACGCCATTCAGATTCCTTAAGCATTTTATTTTTTTTACTATACCCTTTTTTAGATTTTGAAGCCGGTTCTCATGAGCCGGTTTTAATTTTTTGCTGAGGCCTAGATTAACCACAAAAGTCACAAAAGTTTTAAGCACTCAATTTTTTTAAGCTATAAATTTGAGTATAAGAAGTACACTTAAGTTTTATAAAAAAATACACGTTTTCATCTTATATGATAAATTAAATCTGTGTTTTCACCGTTTCGTAAAAATGTTCTTTCGTAACTTTGTATCAAGAAAAGTATCATTACTATGAATATAAACGGAAAAAATGCCATCGTAACAGGTGGCGGAAGAGGACTAGGGAAAGCTGTAGCACTGGCTTTAGCCAATGAAGGAGTAAACGTTGCCATTACAGGAAGAAACGAGGAAAATCTTAAAATGACGGTTGAAGAGATCAAGAAACTGGGTGTAAACTCAGCATACGCCGTTTTTTCTGTAGACAATGAAATTCAGGTAAAAGCTGGAATAGAATCTTTAGCAGAGCAATTGGGAGGTATTGATATTCTGATCAACAATGCAGGGATAGGAGACTTCGGAAGTATTGAAGAAATGCCTTCTGAAACATGGGAGCAGGTTATTAAAACCAACCTATTCGGAGTGTATTACGCAGCCAAAGCAGCTCATCCATTTATGAAAGCTAAAGGAGAGGGGGATATTGTAAACGTAGCATCTACTGCAGGTCTTAAAGGAGGTCCGAATATGTCCGCATATGCCGCTTCAAAAGCAGCAGTTGTATCTTTATCCCAATCGATGATGGCAGAATGGAGAAAACAGAATATCCGTGTAATCACTCTGACTCCAAGTACCATTGCTTCTGATATGAGCATTCAGGGTGGACTTACAGACGGAAATCCTGATAAAGTATTACAGCCGGAAGACTTTGCAGAATGGGTAAGAGATATCCTGAAAATGAACAGAAGAGCGTTAATTGCCAACGGTTCTATTTTCTCTACGAATCCATAATAAGATTTAAAATTTAAAGTTCAAGGTTTAGAGTTTAATGTTTTTGATAAAGAACAATTTTAATCTAGCTTAGATAATAAAATTCAATAGGAGCGGGCTTTAGCCCGCTTTCTCTTTTACCGTGTTTCTGGGGCTTTAGCCAAAACTTACAGTTTCTTGTATTTCAATAAAATAATCAGAGGTTGTAATAAGTTTTGGCTAAAGCCAATGGAATTTGTCTTAATTTTGAAGATGGGCTAAAGCCCATCCCTATTGAATATAGTATACGCAATCATCCGTGATATCCGTGCAATCTGTGGAAAAAAACATAAATAAACTTTCCCATAGTACCATTCAAAAAAAATAAAAAAGATCCCCGGTTTCAGCCAAAAATCTCTCCATCATTTTTTTAACCGTAATAACATTAGTATTTTTGCAGCAAATTAGTCACATGCAAAATTATTTAGAATTCAATTTCAAGATTTCTCCATTGCAACCTTGGAATGAGATATTAATGGCAGAGCTTATAGAAATAGGTTTTGACAGCTTTACAGAAGAAATTGACGGAATTTTAGGATATATCCAGACAGAATTGTTTCAGGAAGATCAGTTGAAGGCGCTTCCGATCTTTGAAAACGAAAATGTAAAAATTGAATATTCTTTCGAAGAAATGCCGAATATCAACTGGAACGAAGAATGGGAAAAGAACTTTTCTCCAATTAATATTGATGATAAAGTATTGATCAGAGCTGAGTTCCATGAATCTGTACCGGGAATGCATGAAATTATTATTCAGCCTAAAATGTCTTTCGGAACCGGGCATCACCCAACCACCCACCTGATGATCCAGCAAATGATGGATATTGACTTTAATGGGAAGACGGTACTGGATATGGGATGCGGAACCTCTGTATTGGCAATTTATGCAAAACAGCAGGGAGCAGGAGATACAAAAGCCATCGATATTGATGAATGGTCAGTAGAAAATTCAAAAGAAAATGCTGTAAGAAACAGTGTAGAATTAGATATTGAACAGGGAACTGCCGAAAATTTAGGAAAAGAAAATTTCGATATTATTTTAGCCAATATCAACAGAAATATTCTGATTTCCGATATCCCAACGTATGTTTCAGTATTGAATGACGGAGGACAACTATTGCTTTCAGGGCTTTGTTTCTTTGATGTGGATGATATTCTGGAAGTATGCAAAGAAAGCGGACTTGAGCTGAAAAAACAGTTACAGCGTGAAGAATGGGTAAGCCTTCTGCTTGAAAAATAACAGACCAAAAACAAAATACGAATATGAAAACTTTATGGACAGCTTTATTTTTACTGATGCTGCAGTTTTTTGCCGCTCAGGAAAATGAAGCATATGCAGATGGTATCTTTAGCTTTGAAGAAAATAAAACCCAGAAAATTTTTACAGACTGGACCCGCGTGAGGTCAGATCCCGGAGTGAATGCTCAGATTGTAGATTCATTGCAGGTGAACCAACAGGTAATGATTCTTAAAAAAGAAAATGGAGTCCTGAAACTGGGAGAAAGAAGTGCTAACTGGTATAAAATCTCTTATCAGAAAGGAGAAAATACATTGGAAGGATATCTCTGGGGTGGCAATCTTTGTGTAGGATACCGTAACAAAAACGGGTATGATTTTCTTTTCGGACTTTCCAAAATAATTGACAGGAAAAATAAAGAATACAATGAGACCGAAAAGCAGAACATTGCCGGAATAAAAATGATGGAAGGAAATACACTCATTGATGAGGTATATTTTGATACAGGAAAAGGAGAAGAACTGAGTTCCGCAGCATTCAATATAGAAAGCAGTCATAAATTGCAGAATGTTGAATTTACCCTCAAAGCAATGGTTTCCGGTGAAGCCTGTGGAATAGCAAGCTATGATCAGTATGTTCTTTTTAAAGATAGAAAACTGATTACCCTTCCGCAATTAATGAACGTAGGGGATGCCGGAGCTTATTATCACAGTGAAGAATATGTTTTTCCGAATGACAAAGGTGGAATTCCCAATACTTTTATCTTAAAAGTAGAAGACATGGAAGTAGATGAAAAAGACAGAGAGAAAAAGAAAAGCGCTTCCAAAACTTATCTCTGGAACGGAAGTTCTTATAAACTGAAATAATACTTTATTTTTAATACCTTAAACCGTTGTATCTGCAGCGGTTTTCTTTTTTAAGAAGGGTATAACATAAAAATAGGACTGGAACAAACCAATCCTACCTAAACATGATTAAGTGTATAGTTTAGCCATTAATGGCTACAAGGAATTAAAGCACAAAAAGATTTTTATCGATCCTTAATCTATGTTTCTTTTACTACTAATTAAAAACGAACTAAATGACCTTTCGGCGTTACCATGTAAAAATAGAACGCCCTGCTTTCTTGATGGGCAAAAATTATGCTGATGCGGCAAAATAGGCAGTTGAAACAGTATTTTAGACCAATGAAACGGATTGTAGTTTTATGATTCAAAAATTAAGAGTACAGTGCCTGCGATGATCAATAGAGCTCCGATCGCTGTTTTCAATGTGAGAGATTCCCCAAGAAACAAAACAGACAGGATAATAGTCAATGCCACACTTAATTTATCCACAGGAGCTACCTGCGTTACTTTACCAAGCTGTAAGGCTTTAAAATAAAATATCCATGAAAGCCCTGTCGCAATACCAGAGACGGCAATGTAGATAAGATTATGGCGGGAAAGTGCCGGAATTCCTTTGTACTCACTTCGTGCGAATACTATTCCCCAGGCAACCAGTAAAATAATAAAACTTCTTATAGCTGTCGCCAGGTTTGAATTCACTCCGGTAATTCCGATTTTAGCAAAAATGGCAGTCAATGAAGCAAAAAAAGCTGAAAGAAGAGCATATACCCACCACATATTTTTAAGTTTTAAAAATTATTGATCCGTATTATTGTAAGCCAGCTTCATTTTTTAGTTATTCCCCGGTTATTCTTTACCTAAAGATAATCATAATAAGCGATAAAACGATCGTACTTTCCCTTATTTATTTTATCCGGTCATTACATTCTTTGAATCTGTCAAAGCAGCAATCAGAAAGTTTATGGGAATGAACCAAATAAAATAAACTAAAAAAGGCTTGGATAACCTTTTTGAACCTGCAATAATTTGTGCAATAATGCTTAGATTTGGAAGCCGGATTGACATGTAATCCATAGATCGTTAAGAAGAAATTGAAGGACAAAAACTGTGAAATGACGAATGTATTTGAAAATTACCTATCCTCCACAGGAGGGCTATCAGCTGAGGAAATCAACTTTTCTGCGCAATTTTTTAAACCAGTCAGCTTAAAAAAAGGTGATTTTTTTATTCGTGAGAACGAATTCTGCCGTCATATTGGATTTATCGCCAGCGGTGCTGTAAAAGCATACGCTGTTGACAGGAATGGTAAGGAAAATATAACCTGTTTCAAGTTTGAAAATGAATTTGTCACCTCATTTCAGGAATTTGTAACACAGGAAAAATCCAGGAGGAGTATCAGGGCTATTGAAGATAGTGTGCTGTATGGAATAAGCTACCCGGATTATCAGCATTTGCTTGATAAGGTAACTTCCTGGAACGGTGTTATAAAGTCGGTGATAGAGCAGGAGTACATCCAAAAGGAACATTATATGCTTAATTACAATAATAGGCCGGCTGTAGATAAATACCGTCATGTTCTTTCTAACGAACCCATGCTCGTACAGCGCATATCAACGCAGGATCTGGCATCATACCTGGGCATCACACAGCGATCGCTTACGCGGGCGAAGGGACAAATACATAGATCCAACGCATTATAGGACAAATGTCCTTAAGCAGTCGCTGATCAGCGGAGTAAATTTGCACAAAAAAATCTATGTTGCATCAAATTGCTCCCGAAGTGTTCCAAATTCCATTGATGCCACGGAACAGCATCAATTGCTATATTATCGAAGGTGTATTGGTAGACTCGGGAATACGGAGTTCTTATACCACTGTAAAGAAAGCTCTCGAGAAAATACCCGTTTATCAGCATATATTAACGCATGCACATGCAGACCACCAGGGCTGTAGTGATCAGGTATGCGCTGAGTTCGCGATTCCCCTGCTCTGTCATCCCGACGAAGTTTTTAGGACCGAAACAGGTCTGGTAACCAACGATTATCCAACACCTCAGCATTGGGTAGCAAAGCTTCAGCAGAAGTACTGGGCAGGCCAGGGGCATAAAGTTGAACGGACGATTGTTGAAAACGATATGATCGGAAACTTTCGGGTAATAGAAACCCCCGGACATTCAGCAGGACATATTTCTTTATTCCGGGAGCGGGATGGTATACTGATAATAGGAGATGCGGCAACAAATATGAACCTGCTCACAACAGCGGTCGGTCTGCGGCTTCCACCAAACATATTCACCTCGGATCAGCAGTGCAATATCAAATCGCTCCAGAAGTTAGCAAAACTGAACCCGGCCATTATCTGCTTCGGCCACGGACCAATCATGCGGAATACAGATCGGAAGTTTGAGCAATTTGCAGCTAAATGCAGCGCGGCTATTTAAAAACAGCTTGATATCAATTTTTGCTTAGCCCACAACTTTTATATTTGATCCCATTATTGTCTGCAATTAGAGATTTTGCTATTGAATAATAAACAAAAAAGACTCACTGTTTCCAGTAAGTCTTTAAGTGAACTCGCTGGTAGGCTACCCAAACTATTTTTATAATGATATCGAAAATATTTTACTTTTATGTAGTTGAAAATAAGGTACTTATGATTTTGTTCTTTTTGTTTGATTCCTGTTAAGTTATCTTGATGGTATTTGTTTTGAACATTTTCATTTTAATAATCTTTTGTTTGAAGGTATCTTTGTTAATTAGTTTTTTAGGTAATGCGGATGCGGTGATCATATCGGATTAGCTGCTTAAATATTGAATATAAGTTACAATTTGAATTATAGAGTTGGCAATTAACCAACTCTATTTTTTTTATGGTGAGGAACATGATTTTATTGATGAGGCAGCAAAGGCTGAATAAAATTTAGAATATCAATCGTACTTTTATATGCTGGATTATAAGAGGGGGTATATTTTATATAACCAAAGGTTTGAAGTTGTTTGAAATATTTGTGATAGGTGGGTATTGTTAAAATGTGAGAGTGATACATGAGCTTACTTCTGCTTACATTTATAGAATCGGTTTCATTTTGGTCTTGTAGGTACGCTAGCTTAAAAATGGCTAACAATAAAGTAACATGATAAACATTAAGACGGGGGTCTTGACTAAGTACAGTCAAATATTCCAACATTGTATCTCTTTTAGGCTTTTCCATTTTCAAATAAGTTTTTTAGATCTGGAAGGCTATAATAATATGATCCTAAAATTTTTTTAAAGCGTATTTTTCCAGTGATACGGAGATTCTGTAAAGTTGCCGGAGATATGTTCATAAACTGGCGAGCCACTTTACTACGTACCCATTCAACACCGGAACCATTCGCGTTGGAAATAGCATTGAGTTTTGCGTTCAACAGTTTTTCTATTTCTATCAATAACTGCGTTTTAAACAGCGCAAGGTCTTCTTTTGTAAGTACTTCAAATGTTTGCATAATTATATCAGTATGTTCAATTTTCAATAAGGCAAATCATTATTATCCTTATCGATTTGATAAGTTGATTATTTCATTACTACTTACTGATGGTTATTTATACAACAATAATCTACAAAAGTATCGGCTATTTTTTATCTTATTAACATTCGTAATTGTTTGCTTCATATCCGTTGTACTTTGACAAATTCATGTTCATATTGTGGGTGATTGGACATCAAATGTTTTAAGATCTTGGTTTTAATTCCACATTTTATTTTTATGAAGTCTCAAAATTCTATGAATAAAAAGTTTTGGGAAAAGACTTTTCTGATTGTAGCCTATTTTGTCGTATGATTTCCATTGTGAACTTGGGAGAATTAGCACCTGTTTTAAAGTGACTTAAAAACATTCTGCATTATAATAAATTCAAAACATCTAAACTTTAAATCCTTACGGTTAACCGTAAAAACAAAAATACTATCATAAGTACTTAGTAATATGATTAAAATAACATTACCAAGTAGCGAAATGATCAGGGCTATCAATGACGCTAAAGAGGACTGCCTTCAACCCATTTTTTATAAAATACAATGTTAGCTTCAAGAAATTATCAATGGAAATAGAACCTAATGAAGGATTTGAATATGATCCATCAGATATTTTTCATTTAGCTTGGCATGCTAGGGATTATAAATATTTTTTATGAGACCATTATTAAATGCGCCAAACCCCGATTAGTCGGGTTTTTTAGTTTTGAGCATTAGCGTGCAGTTTGATAAAAGCTAATTAATCTCACTATCGTGAAAATACTGGATAAAAATATGGGGTTTTCCCCCATGTCGTGCTTCAATTTTTTTTATAATATTGACGTTAGTACTGTGAGAAAAACCAATTGTCAATAATTTCAAGGTGTATCTTTAAATATAAGATACACAGCTCCTTATTTTCATAGGTTTCATTGCATTTAACCAAAAAACTATAATAGCCTATGAAAAGAATTCATTTTTCAAGAATCATGCTCTGTGCGTTTCTTTTAGGTTCCCATTTAGCCTTTTCCCAATTAATTTCGGGGGAACCACAAATTTGGGAAAAGATTGATCACGGACCGCGGGACGCACTCAAATGTAAAGACGATAATCTCTTGAATTTCCATTGCGGAATAAAAGATAAGGTCGTCAAAAAATTCATCCGCTACAGTAAGAATAAAAGTCACACCCTAAGTCTAGTCCATACAGCGAAGACTAATGAATTGATTTGGGATAATTCAGAAAAAAATGTGGCACTTTCCAACAACCGCTATAAAAAAGGTGAAAAAAATGAAATTGAATTAAAGAAACGCCCGAGTATCTTTACGTTCACCAGCAGCCCAGATCCTAAAAAAGGTAAAACAGATAGTCTTAATATCAAGTTATCCGATCAAAATCTCCATGAGATGATCTTTTACCCAAGACGAGCTACAGTAAAAGAATTGAATAATATCCACTCTTATCTTTCGATAAAATATGGGATCTCATTAGACAATTCAAAATACTATAATAGTGAAGGGACTGTTATTTGGGACCCCGACAAGCACAGAGACTTTAAGGCCAGGTTAACGGGCATGGGCAGGGATGATGGAAATGAACTGTATCAAAAGCAGTCAAAAAATACTGAAGATGGAAACCTAACAATAGGGTTAAACGAGATAAAAAGAACCAATGCCGAAAATCCGTCTCACTTAAATAACAATGAATTTATCCTTTGGTCTGATGATAATAAAGACCTCAACTTATCTCAGGACGGAAATTTTTCGAAGCTGAACCGTAACTGGCAAATAAACTTCTTGGGCTCTAAAGTCGAAAAATCCAATTATTCTGTCAGAATCGAAAAATCTTTATTAAATCCCAAATCTTTGCAAAACATCTATTGGCTATTTATCACAAATTCTGCGGGTGATCTAAGAAAGGTACAGGGAGTGGAAATTGATCAATATGTTTTGTTCAATAAAGTTGCCTTTATAAACGATGGGGAAATTGGAGATACTACATTTTTTACATTTGCAGTAAGTCCTAAAAAAGATCCCAAAGAAGAAATAGGTGCAAACTCCAACAAGCCGGTAGATCCTAACAGCCTTTCCATTGATCTTGACAAAATTGTCCTATTTCCTAATCCTGTTAAAAAGGGACAGAATTTTACTTTGCGTTTCCCACCAATGGAAAACCTAGTAGTATCAATTTATGATGGAGCCGGTAGATTGGTCGCTTTAGATAAAGTTGACAAAAACTCAAACCATTATTTTAATCAGCTACCAACGCAAAGTGGGTACCTCATTAATCTTACACAAAATGGAAAAATCATAAAAACTTTCAAATTAATCGTAGAATAATAACCATGAAAATCAATTTACACAAGCTTCCCAGTAAGAAGTCGTGTCTTTTTGTTCTCTTCTTTTCATGTATGCTTGTGTTTGCAAGTTTCACTAGAGAAGACAGACAAAGGGTGCGGATGTTTAAAAAGGATTTAATGCAAAAATTAAATCTTGACAAAGATATTATCATCACTGATGCAAAAGATCCGCCTGATGAAGTCAGAAATAAACAATTGACATCACCAGAAAATAAAAGTATACAAACCGCGCAAAAGGATTTAAGTGAAGAACGAAATGCCTTTGTCGATAATCATGTCTTAAAATCAGAGGACGATTTTTCAGGTCTTCAAAATATTTTTGAAGCCAAAGAAAAACAAGGTACAATTGGTACATTTTCTGAAAAGGAAGATGATAAGATTTCTGACAATTTTTTTACTGTCCAATTGCCAGCAAATTACAGTACAAATGGGAAAGCATACTTAGAGTATGACCTATATGGGCTGGCATCCTATGAATCTGTTCCAAGATCGATAAATCGCAATATAGCATTTGGTGGAGATGTTGTTGTTCCGAATGCAAACTGGCTTCACCAGCGTGAGGAAATCAATATGGAATTGCTGAAGGTTGGAACTAATACGATATTGTTCAGTAGGCCTCTTGACGGCGTAAAGTATAAAGTGAAAAACCTAAAGATTGCATTTGAAAAAAATAAATCGAAGGATAGCAAAATATTGGTCAGTAGTGTTTTATCGGGAGATAAATTGTATGTCAAAGGGAACGAGCTACATTCTGATGTTGTTTATATCAACAATGACAGCGCAGTAGTACAAAATGGAGAATTTGAAAAAGTAATCTCAATCACCAAAGAAGAACAGGAATCAGGGCAGTTTACTATTTCATCAGGAGGTATTGTAAGTCGTTTTAAAACTCCCACTTCTATTGGATCATTTAAAGTCATTGAAAAATCCAATGTTGCGCCTAAAAAAATAGAAATCTCAACTAATACAGAGGTAAATCTGAACTATGAAGATCTGTCAGTCAATATTGCTAAAGAATCTAGCGACGCGGCTTCTATTGAAATCCTCAAACTTCGTGAAAAGGATTTTCCGGCGACCTCTCAGGGTCTAAAAAACGTTACCCTCAATAATGCTGCTTATAGACTTTCGGTAACGAGCGGGAAACTTGTTAAGAAGGTGAAGATTTCCATTCCGTATGATGAAAAGCGTCTTGGCTTAATCTCACCGAACGAGGTAAAGGTCTTCTATTTTGACTATGCTAAAAAAGAATGGAAAATAGAACCTACGACGGTTGTTGACGAAAAGTCCAAGTCTGTTACTTTCGAAACTGACAAAAACCATGATTACATCAATGGAATTATTGCAGCACCTGAATCACCGGTTCTGAATTCGTTTGCACCGACTACTATCAGTGGCTTAAAATCAGGCGATCCAGCATCAGGGGTACAACTGCTAGCAGCACCAAGTGCGAATCAGCGTGGCGATGCTTCCATGACATACCCTGTTTTGATACCAACAGGAGTCAACGGAATGCAACCTCAGCTTGCTATTACTTATAGCAGTAGTAAAGGAAACGGCTGGATGGGCGAAGGTTGGGATATTTCAGGTATATCCGGTATTACTTTAGATACGCGGTGGGGAACACCGACTTTCGAATCAGGTTACGAGTCCGAGATCTATCTACTCGATGGTGAAATGTTGATTTATGAGGGTGATTATCTTCCTCATAGACATGTAAACCTACAGGGCTCAATGGATGTTACCCGTCAGCCTCGTAATAGCTCTGGTAAAAAGAATTTTTACCTCCGAAAGAATAATGGTTTCACAAAAATTGAAAGATACGGGTCATCACCGTCCAGCTACACATGGGTAGTAACTACAACTGACGGTACAAAAAAATACTATGGCGGTACTGAAAATGGAGTCAATACAAATGCCGTTGTAAAAGCAAATAGCGGTGGCATCGTGCAATGGGGAATTACAAAGGAAATTGATATTCATAATAACAATATAAAATACAAGTACCTCAATAAGCAGTTTGTACAAGGAATGATCCCAATATCAGGTGATAATATCAATCTTGAAAATGGTAGACAGTTTCATATTGAAACTATAAAGTATGGGGGAATAAATGATGATGATGGACCTTATACAATTCTTTTTTCTTGCAAGGATCCTTCAAGACCTGATTATTCCATAAGTACAAAGGAGGGGCTAAAGCGTGTCGAAATAGAAAGGTTAGATTTAATAGATATCAGACATGGGCAAAATCCGGTCAGAAACTACACCTTTACCTATACGACCGGATCTTTCTACAAAAGTCTTCTTAAAACAATTTCAGGCCCAGGAGTAAATTACCAGCTAGATTATTATAATGACACAGGAAATGCTGTTTTTGCTGCTGATAAATTTGTGAATGCACCGGCACCAGAAGCTTTTTCCGGTGCTGTAAATTCCGCACTGACTCCTTCTAGAATTAGTGCCGATAATAATTTTGAATGGGGATGGGCTCTTCGTACCGGGGCCGGCTTGGGGCTTTTTATACCACATCGAACGGGAGATAAAAATTTTATGGTCAGCGGTTTTCTCGGTGAATCATACCCTGATATAAAAAGAGGCCAAGAGCTTATTGATTTTAATGGCGATGGGATTGCGGATATTTTATACCGTAAAAGAAATGGCGATAATGGAATCAAATTGATTCCCGGCAGTTTGGATGGAAATGGCAACCTCGAATTCAGTGCACCTCAGCTCGATGTCCTGAACTTGAAATCAAATTTCACTAAAACAACTGGTAGCACATTTAATGCCGGTGCAACGGTACTCATAAACTGGTGGAAAATGGGATTTGACTTTACAAAAAGCTGGAGTGAAAGTGAGTCAAAAACCCCCGTATATGTTATTGACGCGAACTCAGATGGGTTGCCGGATGTTGTCAAGGACGATAAAGTCTGGTTTAACAAGATAAACCCAAATGGACAGCCAGAAATGGTGACGACCAGTGATATGACTGAAAATATGGTAATGAAAGGGAGCGTGCCGGTTCCTTATACTGAGCCGGAAAACCTTGATAATGATGAAGGTGAAGAACCTGTCAAAGCTAAAAATGATGTAGTAAAAGTATGGATCGCTCCTAAAGCTGGATTTGTCACAATTTATGACCATATATCCATAACCGATATTCAAGAGACAAAAGCGCGTGCAGTCTATTCTATCGAGGTTAGAAATCCTAATAATTTGCCTAAGAATGGTAGAGTCTTTCTTACTACACTTGTTGGTGGTAATCCGAATATTGATCTTAAGATTACAAAATATGATGAATACCCCGGAACGCCACTTGGTATCAACAATTCCTCACGGATTCATGTCGAATCAGGTGATAAAATTTATTTCCGACTCCATAAAAAAACCGGTCTAAACTATGAAGTGAATACCAGACCTTCAGTGCAGTATGTCAATGGCAATGGATCAGAAATAGCAGATTCACCCGAAGAAGAAATTGATGACTTCATGCCCAACAACTTACAGTATGAAAAAAGCTATATACTTAATAATCTGTCAAAGACACTAAAGTATGATTTCTTTGGAACAAAACATCTCAGTGTACCCGGCTTCTCAGTCCCAAAACTAAATGATAACGTTACATTCAAAATTACATTGTCAAAGCCAGAGGTTGTAAACCCTTGGGATGTTACTGTCATTTATGAAAAGACTTATCCACAGTCGTTAGGTACGGTAAACATTGCTCCTGTAGATATGAATTTTACTGTCCCTCCTCCAATTCCTGGCGGATATCATTTGAAATTCTCCGTCATATCTGATTCATACATGAATAAAGAGATTGAATGGAAGAATATTAATGTAAATACTGATGGATATTTAAATGTTCTTGATGTCGCAGATTATCCATCTTATTATGTCCGCGATTTTAAAAAGAAGTTCCATGTTGCGGATTTAGGGAATAATGCTCCACATGGTACAAACGACTATTATATTGCTATTAACAAGAATTTTGGTTTTTCGCCTTCACTGGAAGGTGCTTTTATGTACGTGATAAAAAAAGGAGGTCTTGTAGTAGAAAAAAGATGGGTGAAAGTTTCTAATTCAGGAATTACTGAAACGTCTGTAAATGGTTATACAAACCCGATCAAATTCTATACGGGAGATCCATATCAATCCCCTCAACTAGATGATAGAATAAATATTGTAGTTTACTGCAACTCGCAGAATGATCGTGCAGCCTATGAATCTTTAAAAGCACAGTTGCAAAATCAAATTTTTAACATCTATGCAGGAACAGCTACGACACTTTGGTCATCAACGGTAGAAACTGCACTATTTACAGCTGAGTTTAATTCAATCAGTGCTGTATACCGTAACTGGGGCCAGTTTATCTATAATGAAAGCAAAGATGTCAAAAAAACAGCTAATTCTTTGACTCCACCGGGAGGGCCCCGTGATATTCCTAATGGTCCGTCTGGTAATACTACTCCAGATTATACAATTAATCCCGATACGCCAAAAGATAGTTATGGTGCTCTGATCAATAATGATTTTCTGGATTCTCCATTTGGACAATTTAACTATAATTTCTCCGCATGTTCCGGTATCACAAATCAGAATGACTACGCTGAATGTGTGGGAAATATCGTTCAGGCAGACTATCTGAATATGGCAAACACAAATGTTCTGGCCGCGTTTAATCCAATTATACCAATGAGCACGTATTATGCAAAAGGCAATCAAGGTATAGATGAAAAGTGGATCAATAATGGTTTTACAGAGCAATTTTCAAAGGCATCCTCATTCCGCGATGAAGAGTCAATGACGCCTTTCTTTGTCGATGATGACCCTGACGAACAGGACGTCGAAGTACAGGGAAATGTTAACACAGCAATGTATGCAATAGAGAAAAAGCAAAAGAGCAAAGCCAAGACAACAAATTGGGGAATTGGCATTCCAGTGGTGTCTACATCTACTTCTGAATTACGTGGCTACGGAAATATTAACACTCAGGATTTTTTCGACGTCAATGGAGATGGTTATCCTGACATGCTTTATAGAACTGAGTCACAGCTGACAAATTCTTTAGGTGGATTAAGAGGTGGTCAGGGAAGGAATTTGGAAAACAACCCTGATTCTGTCATCTCAACTGCTGATAGTTTCCAAAAAACAAATACAATTGCTTTCAACATATCCGCAGTAAAAACTGTGGGCAGAAATACAAGTAATTCAAATTCCACTTCAAAACCGGATTCGTCTCCTGCATGGTCGGGAGGAACCAGTTTTTCCAGCTATCCTGATTCATATGATAAAACCCAAAAATATTGGCTTGACGTTAACGGCGATGGGCTTGTTGACAGAGTTGTATATCAGGACGGACAGGTTAGGTATAAATTGAACTATGGAACGGGACTAGTGAGCAATGCTTTTGAATCGTTTGCTAACCTTGAATTGCCTGTATCCAAACCAGTTGGGTCAACGTCCGTGAGCATTGGTGGAGGATTATCCGGAATGATTTCACAAACTTCTACATTTAGTTCTGGTTGGGGTATTTCGGGCAATTTGACAGGATCGTCATCCACAGGAACTTCAAAAAAAACATTTCTGGATGTAAATGGTGATGGAATGGTTGATCTGATCTCCATCGATGAATATGGAAATACCTCTGTAAACTATAATACAGGAAATAAATTTGCACCTGCGCAGGGATTATCAAAAGTTGGTGGGGTTATAAACTTTGCCGATGACAGTAAAACCTATAATGGCGCATTAACCTTAAATGGTGGTTTCTATATTAACGTCCCTCTGGTTTGGTTATTTGGTGTTACCATCCTTTATTTTAGAGCTGGTGCAGATATGAGCGGAAATATTGGTGTCTCAATGGCTGAAATCAATAAAGGTCTGCGTGATGTCAATGGCGATGGTTTCCCTGATTTAGTAATCAATAATGGAAATGGTCTCCAAGTCAATTACTCTAAAATTGGTCGTACCAATAAGCTTTCTAAGGTAACTGAAAAAACTACCAACGGAACTTTTACAATAGATTATGAATTTACTAAACCAACCTACAACGAACCACATTCGATGCTGGTTATGAAGGAGGTTAAAATTCTAAATCCAAACGTAGATTCCGACACCTACACCTTAGCAACAGACGACAAAAATATAGTTTCGCGCTTTAAATACGAAAACGCCAAATATGATAGAAGGGAAAGAGCTGGCTATGGGTTTGAAAAGGTTACGACCGAAGACATGAATGGTACTAATGTATATCGAAAAACTGTACAGACTTATTACAATAGCAATTATTACAATAACGGTACATTGCTAAAAACTGAAATTTACGGTGGGACGATCCTAAAAAACAGTACTGTAAATTCTTTTAAATTATATAAATACATTAATAATTATACTCAGGTTGAGGAAATTCCCTTAACTCAGTTTGAAAGCTATGACACGGGAGGAACGCAAGGAAATAAAAGTGCACTTATTTTATCCACCGGTAGTACAAATACTACTTACGAAAATGGAGGTGCTATTACGACCAGCTCAGTGCTTACATATAATAACAAAGCCCAACTAACCGCTTATAAATACAACAGTAATGTTGCTGCCGGTACTTATTATTCTGCGATTTTATATCATAATATTGCAGCACTAAATGCGAAGAATATTCTTGATATCCCGTCTGAAATTAAAGTTTTTGATAACGCAAACAATCTTATGCGTCAACGAAATTCAGAGGTTGACCAGAACACAGGGGATTTAACTAAGGTCATCGTAAAATTGAATGGAAGCCAAACCGGTAACACCATTTTAACTTATGATACTTTTGGCAATATCAAAACCACCACCAATCCGGTAGGTTATAAAGTGACATATGAATATGACCCAATGGGTAAATATGTGACTAAAATTACGGATAATTTTGGTGTTAGCTCTTCTGCTATTTATGACCCAGTATGGGATGCTATTTTAGAATCAACTGATGCGACAGGCAATAAGATTAAGTATACATATGATGCTCTTGGAAGACTAACATCTATCCTTGCCCCAAAAGAAGTGGGAATTTCTCCTTACACCGTAAAATACACCTATTTTACGACACCATATTCAAGTAGCAGTAACCTGATCAACTTATTTGGGGTTACGACCCAAAATTATGATCCAGATAATCCAAGCAATCCAATAGAGACCATAGCCTTAGCAGATTTTTCAGGAAAAACCATTCAGGTAAAGAAAGACATTTTTATTGCGGGAGCAGAAAAAATGTCTGTAGCCGGATTAACAATAAATGATATTTATGGTAGACCCGTCAAACAATATCATCCAACCTTCGAGGCTAAAGATCCGGTATTGAATAAAAAGCTGAAGCTTACAATGTCCCCATATTTTAGCGCTACCCAATTTGATCAGCTTGACCGTCCTATTGTAGAAATAGATGAAGATGGAAATGTAACAGATACCAAGTATGAAATCGAAGGAACATCCACTAAGGTTACAGTTACGAAATTGCAAAATATCAGTAATGTAGAGCTTAAATCTGAAACACTTAACAATGCTGAAGGAAAAATTGTTCAGACGAGGAATTTTTTGGGAACAACAGCATTAAAAACCCAAAGAAGTTATGATGCTGTTGGACAGCTCTTGTCTGTAACAGATCCTGAAAACATTATAGTCAAGTATGAATATGATTTGGGAGGGCGTAAAACCTTGGAGACTCACACTGACCGAGGAGTCACAAGATTCAGTTATAGTGTAGCTGGACAGCTATTAAGTCGTTTTACAGCGAATTTAGTCAGTGCTGGAGCTGGTACAGGTATTAATTATAAATATACCTTTAATAGGTTAATGCAAGTTACTTATCCGAACTTGCCAAATGGAAATACCAATCCTAGCAATGTCAATTATACGTACGGTACGGCTGGTAATCAGACTGGTCGAGTTACTCTAAAGACAGATGGAACAGGAGAAACATCGTATACCTATGGAAGTTTGGGAGAGGTAACTTCGGAATATCGAAAAGTTATCGGGTACAATATCCCAACAATGACTTTCACAACAGCATTTGACTATGATAGTTGGAATAGAATAAAATCCATTACCTATCCTGACGGAGAGTTTATCAGGTATAAATATGACCTTGGAGGAAATCTAAAATCAATTAAGAGTACCCAAAATGGCGATTATGTAAAGGATATCCAGTATGATGAGTATGAGCAGCGAACTAAAATTATAAATGGAAATGATACTTATTCAGTTTATACCTATGCTCCAAAAACGAGAAATTTAAATACGCATCTCTTAAAAAAGGATAATTATACTACGTTTTTAAGCAATGACTATAGATATGATTATGTTGGTAATATAATTTCAAACACCAATAGCGGAGATATAACTCCAAACCAATTAGGTGGTAGTTATCAATTAATTTATGGCTATGATAGTTTAAATAGACTTACACGTGCTGTAGGTGCCATGTTAAAAGATATCAAAGGTGATCCGGTCGATCCCAATAATATGAACGCCAGTTATGAAACTACATTGACATACACAAAAAGTGGTGGCCTTAATTCAAAAGTGCAATCACAATCTGTCAGTGGTGTAGTCAATACGGCAAATTCCTACAATCATATTTATAAATACATAAAGGGCACTCATCAAGTATCGCTGGTTTCCGATCAGGCAACTACGACAAATGAAGGTTTTAAATATGATTCAAACGGTAATCCAGTTGTAGTCACTTCTCCTACTGAAAGTACTGAAATGTTCTGGGATGAAGAAGACAACATGAAAGCCTATTTCAGTCGCGACGCTGGCGTTTACCAATATTATACTTATGACAATAAGGGAGAGCGAACAATAAAATATAACCTAACAGATGGTACAGCTTTATACCAAAACGGCGCGCTGGTAAATGGTACCATGGTACTGAACAATTATAAGGTTTACCCAAATTCTTATGTTGTTGTCAGCTCTGATAATACTTTTACAAAGCATTATTTCGCCGGCGCTCAAAGAATTGCCAGCAGGTTAGCTGATAATCCGGGCATTTTTAATAAATCAGTAACGAGCCGAACCATAAAGGAATCAACTGATACTACATCTATTGATGCAGAGAACGATTTTAAGAGCTATTTAACGAAGGCCGGAATCAAAGGCGAATCTGTTGAAACAGAATTTGGTAAAAATGCTGCTCAATCTGGACTATATTACCTCCATGGTGATCAGCTGGGAACAGCAACTTTTGTTACTGATGATAATGCTGTAGCAACGCAATTTTTCTTAAATTTACCATTCGGAGAAACGTTCGTTGAACAGCAGGTTGTTGGGAAATATGAAAATCCATACAAGTTCAATGCTAAGGAATTAGATTTTGAAACTGGATTGTATTATTATGGTAAACGTTACTACAATCCTAGGTTTAGTATATGGTACGGTGTTGATCCGTTGTATGCGGAATATCCATCTTGGTCGCCATATGTATACACGCTTCAGAACCCAATTAAGTATATCGATCCTGATGGACGCTTAGCGTGGCCGCCGGAAAAAGGTGTTGAAGGTCAAAAATGGCAAGATGGAGATGGAGACTTTGTTTATCAGCATGGTGGCTGGAAAAAGGATAACGGTGCTTTTGTTGGTTTTTTTGTTGGTAATCAATATGACTCCGTAAATACCATCAATACAGGCGGTACCCCTGGTTACGACGGGAAACAGATGCTCCCAGATTCAAATTATGATTATTCACATGATTTGATGCCAGGAAAACAGGCCGATGATATGAATTATTGGTCGAATGGTGAGAGCGGAACAATGCTGTCGAGATTCGTGGAAACCACCGTTAGGGATGCTACCGCTGTTGAAAACAGAACCACTACAATTGATGCAGTAACGATTGTTCTGTCAACTCCTGGAAAAGGCGGTGGCGGAATGGGTAGAAGCGGAAAGCAAGCTCGCCTGAGAGAACTTTCAACTGACCCTAAATTAGGTAGAGCTGATAAAGGATGGTTAAAACAAGAAATTAATCAGATTAACAGAGGAAAGAGAACAAACATTAGAAATCCTCCTGGAAAAGATCTTGCCCACGAAAGGGGTAGAGAAGCAGCAAAAGGATATTCGTATAAATATTCTCACCTTCAAAACAGAAAAGACCACAGAAATCAACACAAGTATGATAATGGTGGAAGAAAGAATAAGGAAAGACCTGTAAAATAAATTAATAAACATAAAAATATGCATCCAAAAGAAATTGAGAAAGTTGTTTCCTTAGAACCAAAAAAGAGATACGACTATTTAATAAAAAAAATTGCTGATCGCGAGGCAGTTTATACTTTAACAACGCCAAAAGGCGAGGTTGCAAATTCAAACCTTGATGGAAAAACATTATTTCCTTTATGGAGCGATAAAGAATATGCAGAACTTTGTAAGGTCGCGGGATGGGAAGACTACAAGGTCTTCGAATTGAGCTTAGAAGATCTCGAAAGCAATATCCTAAATGTAATCGCAAAATCTGGGGACTTACTGAATATTTTTCCCGTAGGCGATAAGACTGGATTCGTAGTGGATTCAGCTGAGTTTAAACGCGATTTAGACATGGAACTAGAAAATTATTAATATGTGCCCCTAATTAGGTCGCACCGACGAAATATTAAAGAGCACTTCTTTAAAGAAGTGGCAGTATGTATGATATGAATGTTTGCGGGACCACTTTTATGTGGTCCTGTTTTTTATGTTAGTTTAAAAAATCAAAATGAATAACGATTTCCGAAATTATGATATTACTTAGCAAGGTTACGAAGGATCTTGAAAACCAAGATATAATTTAAGTAGTAGCAGCTGACCTTCTTTAGCTAGTTTATTATTGATGCCTTTAAAGAAAATCAGATAATATGCTATGATATTATAAAATGTGGCGATTTCAAAATAGATTTAAAATTCTCCTGATACATTTGCTCTTGGTTGCCTGCTTTTTCCAATAGTTCCGCTTAGTGAACTCAGCAGGATTATCATTGAAGCAGCTGATAGTTAATTTAAAATGATTTTGCGTATATCTACTAATAGATAAGTTTTACAAAATTTGAAAAAGAGTTCAATTCCTGTCAACATAACAGTTGAATAGTTAATCGCAAGATTGGCTATTTGTGTTTACTGGTATCCAGATTCGAGGGAAGCGTTGGCCGGTTGAGTTTAATTTTGGGAGAACATTTTGTAAAAAATTATACTTTCGATCAGGTATATTTGTTTAAAATATGAAAATTTAAAATATGAAAAATATTTCGTTAGTTCTTTATGTTATGATAATGAGTATCATCTCATGCTCACAAACTGATAAAACAAAACAAACCGAAACAAAAAATAACGGGCCGATATTGACAGCCGGTAACTATATTCCAACAATGCTTACTGAAATTAAGCACTTTCCGAAAGAACCTGTTTATCAGGTGTATGTTAAAAATTCTTTATGCCTGTATGAAGTCCTGGTTAATGATTATCCTGTAGCAAAATCATTTAATTATTCTCAGGAAATGACTCCCTATTCTATTAATAGTGCAATACTCCACAGTGGAAAACAAAAAATAACTCTACGCATCTATCCTACACCTGAAGAATACAGCAGATCCGGTGATGTACTGTCTCCCAATACTTCTTGTAAACTGGAAGTAGAAAGTGTGGACAATAAAGATCCCAATTATCCAGCCACTCCCGTTGCGGAATTTAAACTTCCAACTAAAATTAGAATGGCAGGACAGAATAAGGATGTGGGAATTCCAGAATTTGAAGGGGAAGCCAAGAAATACTATGAGATAACTTATGAATTTGAAGCTGAGGTTCCGTATAAAAATGAAGGCTGGAGTAAGGGGCAGGATTTAAATAAATTAGACCGCAAAAAATTAGAAGAAGTCACTTTGAAATTTTATCAGAATCAATGGAGTTTATATAACGATAAAAATGCTGACACAGTATTTTCATTTTTATTCCAAAAAGAAAAAGAAACAACGCAAGCATCTTATAATAATGAAAAAGAACTGCTTAAAATAAAAGATGCTTACATGAAACCGTTTACCATTGGATCTTTCGTTTTAGAGCCAATTCAAGATTATGATTTCAAAATTTTTGGAGATGGGAAATTAATTTCTTTACAACAAAAAAGTTCAGACCCAAGATTAAGATCCAATTCTGCATTATGGGGAAAATATAAGAATGAAAATGGAAGTACAGTAGCCAACTTTAGAAATTATTATTTATATCTACCCGAAGGTAAGAAGCTTGAAGATGGTCTTGAAGTGATTAGGTAATCTGCTTTAGATGATAGCCTTTAGTGAAATTTGAAATCTATTAATATTTAGAAATTTCCGTCACAAATATTTCAAACAAATTCAATAAAACAAATTAGAGTTGGTTAATTGCCAACTCTATTTTAGTCAAAATTAGTAGCTTTTATGAAGTGATTAAGAAGCTAATGCATATAGTCACAGGATTCAAACCGGCTCACCTACTATCTAAATAACCAATTAGCGCCGGGATATCTTCTAAAAAATAATATTAAAATTGTTAGCGATTCGAACTAATTATCTTACCTTTAAAAAAATAAAACTAACCTACATTTAGCGGCTATTTGGAATATAGTCATGACAAAAATAGACTAAAAAAAATGGCTTATATTAAAACAATTGCTTCCTTCTTAATTGCGCTTTTATTCACCACTACAACTTTTGGACAAGAATCTAAACAAAAAACAAAAATTTTGTTAATTGGAACTATTCATTTTGAAAACCCACATACAGATAGTTTTGAACTAATAGTGGGCGATTTTTTGAGTGCTAAGCGTCAAAGTGAATTAGAAGACTTGACGAATGTGCTGTCGCAAACAAAAGCGACTAAAGTGATGATTGAAAGACCAATTGGAAATCAACGTTCCAGCGACAGTCTGTATCATTTATATGTAACAGATCATTATAAACTTCCCGTTTCAGAAAGAGAACAAATTGGTTTCAGGTTAGCTAAAAAATTAAAATTAGATCAAGTAAAATGTGTAGATAAATTCTACGGGATGACACACGATAGCTTGATGGTTGCGTCTGCAAAAGAAAATAATCAACTGTATTTATTAGAAGATTTAGGGACGCAGGCAAAGGCAATGATAAATGATTATGATGATCAATTAAAAAAAGGTACCATAACGGAGGTTTTAAAATACATAAATACACCTGAAGAACTAAAAAAAAATTTATCTATTTATCTAAAATTTATTGCAAAGATTGGAGCAGGTAAAAATTTTGCAGGAGCTGAATCTGTATCAGATTGGTATTTAAGAAATCTTGCTATTTATTCCAATATTATAAATCAGGTTGAACTTTCGGACAAATATGTTGTTTTAATTTTTGGGCAAGGACATATTCCTATATTAAAGCACCTACTACAAAATAATGACGACTTTGAAGTGGTTGAATTACATAGTATACTAAAATAAAAGACCGCAAGAATGATGAAGGGGAACGTCAATCCCCCTCCAACAACTTTTTTATTCAGAAAAAAACTGAGGCAGTAAAACGCTTTAAATCTATTAGCAGAATTGCCCAGCTGTCAGATTAAGTCTTAACTTATATATATAATGTCAATTATATGAATTAATGAATAAGTGAATTTGGAATATTACTTTATCTGTAAAAGTATACTCTATAATCCATCGTGTACGATTTGGCCCAACCTTATTTCTGTACTTGTTGGTGTGCCAAATCATACTCATCATCAGTGACCGCTAACCTATATCGACTTATAACATACTATTGAGATCCTTTTTATTTTGCTGTCTTTTGTCAGCAAATGAAAGCGAGTGCACTAGAATTATGATTAAAATAACACTACCATGCAGCGATATGATCATGCCATCAAGGACGCTAAAGCGGGCTGCCTTCAACCAATTGGCTTATTTATAAATACAAGGTTAAATTCAATAAATCATTAATGGAAATATCGCCAATGTTTTTCATCTAGCATGGTAGGCCAGAGAATATATATAAAAACTGTTATAATGACCATAAAAAAGCAAAAGCAGATTGCCCTGCTTTTGCTAAATTTGGATTAAATCATTTTATTAGAGATCTAAATACATTTTAAAATCAAAATGCTTCCTAGATTTTGGATTTAACAAGCTGTAATAACTTTGGCTTTTTTCATTTCTTCCAACATATTGAGGAATAGAAAAAGGGTTGAAAGTATTTATAACCTCAAAACTCCAATTAGGAAAGTTAAATTTCCTTTTCGACACCTCCATCATATAAAAGTTGAGCAGAAAACGATTTTCTTTGTCCCAAACTGTTTTTCTAACCCTTTCATTTATAGTAGCAATATCAACTTCAGTAGGATCATAATCCACTTTTAATTTAAATTTATCGTTAAAACGAGCTAAAATTTCGGTAGATTTTTCAGCGATGTTTTCAGCAGTGATTTTTTCTATCTCCTCCTGAAAGTCTGTTTCCAACATTCCATAATCGTAGGGTTCCATAGAATTCAAGAATTCTAGCGCATTGTCCTCCTTGTCAAACATCAAAAAGAATCTCTTATTATCATTCGCCATAACTCTAAATTCATTCTTCTCCTTGTGCTTCGTACAGGTCTTATGCGTATTTGGATTTTGCCGAAAAAATTCAAAATTCTGTAAATCTTTCCTGATTGCTTCAAAATCATTCAGATCATATTTTGTTTCGACGATTTCAAAATTCTGTTGTGCCATTAAATTCATATGGATTATCGGAAATAAAATTAATATAATTTTTTTTATGTTCATGACTTTTAATTTGGAGCTTTATAAGCTGGCACACTTGTTCCGCCCAATCTTATGGCAGTATTAAACAGATTAATAATTGTTGTTGTCACAAAGCTAACTCTCATTAAATTTCCATCCATTTTATACATACTGAAATAGTGAACAAGGTCTATATTTAAATTGCTGGCATAACCCATAAGTGGTCGAGGTTTTATTAGTTTTTAATTGGAACCAAGCAATTTTATATTTTATTAATGGATTAATCGGGATTTCCTTGTATTTTATATCCGTAAAAACACGGATATTGAGTATGAAATTTACGCTGGCCAGAAATACGGACAGACAATTTCAAGTCCTATAGTAAAATTAGAAAAATACTATCAAGTGATGAACTCAATCAATTAGGTACTTTGGCTTTGATCCTAACACGTATTCATTTGGAAATTTTAAGCTTGCTCGATATTCTATGAAATCATATTAACCAGTACCCGCAGTTAAACTCAGGCAAATAACTTGAATCTTGCATTGTTAAAGATTATTATGTTATTATTTTATTTTTTTGAAATATTTTGGATAATCTTTGTTTTGTTGAGAAATAATAATTTGGTAAAGAGCAAACATATTTCAAATAAATGCAAATGTTAAGTTTATTCGTACGAATCCCGATTTAGTATCAGCGAATAATAAACAGCCTAATCTCTTGATTTTTAGAAAAAAAATATATTGTATATTTAATTTTATATCTCAACGTGGAGAGATGTAATTTAAAGGGAAAACGACTGTGTGGGGGTTATTCACTTTAAAAAAATCACCATGAAGCACTTATATAAAAATTTTCTATTATCAGTTGAACAAGAGGAGAAGAAGGTTGGACGAAGCGCGAAAAGCACCATTGAAGGGGCATATTATATGGTTTCTTTTCTTCGCAAATTTTTGAGCGATCTTAAGACACAAATTACCAAGAACGGTTTTGCCACTGTTGATGACGAGATAACCTTTTTTAAGGCTGTAAAACCAGAGATTTTGGGAAAAATTATGTATTATAATAAGCTTATCCGTCTGGAAGTTATTAACCCAGATCGGTATGAATTAATACAAGGTTATTACAACGATCAAATTAAGCTTTTAAATAAAGAGTATAAAAAGCATCTGGAGGGTTCGGATTTTTATTGGTATTATCGTTCTGGCCGGAGCGATAAGGACAATTCATATTTTAGATTGGGTAATATCAATTTCTTCGATGGAGTTGACAGCTTTTTCTTTGAAGTTGACTTAGAATTTTCCACTTATTATGACTACAAAGTTGCTCAAATCATATCAATGGATCTACTTTGTTCCCATTTCTTGTCGATAATTAGTCAGAAAGAAAGCACTGATACTCCTGTTTCTTCTACAGGTGAAAGTGGCAGTTTTTCGTGGACAGATTCAAAGAATGCATTGATTGAACTTATTTATGCACTTCATGCGGCAGGTAGTGTGTCAAATGGAAGAGCGGGCCTACGAAAATTGAGCAAACTATTTGAGGAACTTTTTGAAGTCAATCTTGGAGATATCCATCACGCGTTTCATCAGATGAAGTTCAGGGCAGGAGAGAAAACGAGTTATCTACTTTTTTTAAAAAACTCTTTGGAACAATATATGGATCGAGAGCTGTAGTATTCACAGCGCTTCACTATTGTAGACAGGTAATCAAATCGGTGACCTGTTTTTTTTTGCCAAAAATCTATGCTAACTCATATTGCTGATCGAAAATTCAGACACACACTAAGCTATTCTCAATATTATATTCTTGCATTCATTGTGACCTTTACTTTAGGATGTACCAATTTACTAGTCATGCAATACCAATGTGAATTACTCTAAATAATAATAAAAAAAACTAAAAAAAAATCATTTCTCTTGATATAACCTTGCTGGAACCTTGTACGATGTGGTGGAAAATCTAGGCCAATTTTGGTACGTAAATCAAATGTAAAAGGTTATGAATATAGATCGAGTTGAGTTCCTTGCATGGATGGATCGTATCATGAAGCGGTTTGACATCCTCGCGGGGGATCTTGAAATCCGGGAAAAAAAAAGGTTGAGCATTGACGGTGAAGAGCTGCTCGATAACCAAGATGTTCTTCAAATGCTAAAGATCACGTACCGTTGCCTCCAGCGCTACCGTACAATCGGCAGAATAAAATTTTTCACTATCAGTGGTAAGATTTACTATAAGAGCTCCGATGTGCAGCAGTTTATTAGGGACAGTTATCATGGGGGAAAATATCGGCAAAAATAGGCTCTTAAAGGAAGCAATTTAATATTTCTTCTTTCCCCAATCTACATTCGGACAATCTTAAAATTTTTTATTATGAATGAACAAACAATAATTGACGAAAAGATCGCCAAAGCGCTGGAGCCGTTATCTGACATCCTATTGGTTCTTGATAAAGTTAAGAACAGGATCGAGGCAGTAAAGGGAGTAGATAAGGATGGGAAACTGCAAACGGGAGAGCCTAAGCAGAAGAATTTGTTGGATTTTATTCGCGTAGACAAAAGCGATATATTCAGCAATTTCTTCTCTAATTTCTGGCGAAAACTAAATGATCCTACAGGATACAAGTTTTTTAAAATTTCAGATATCGATATGGAAGCAGTGGCCAAGAAACTCCAGTCTGCACTCGATAATCCCACACCGGAAGGTAATAAACTTCTGGACGCTTTGGAAGTTAAACATGATAATATGCAAAAAAAGCAAGATATGGAAACAAAACTAGAAGTAAAACAAGGAAAAGCGAACGAAGATACCAAGCCAACGTATCGCTATAATGTTGATGACATTGATTGGAACACAGCGCATAAATTTGGTTTAAATAGGGACCTGTTAGAGAAAAATGGACAATTGGACAAATTATTGAAAGGTTACAAATCCGACACAATATTTAAGATTGAAGGAAATTTTGAAGGGCTGGCTTTAAAAGGTGATGCGCGACTTTCCTTACGACAAGTCGATAATAAAATTGTTATTCTGACACATGGAATACGACATAAAGCTCCATTGGAATCCCCTTTTTACGGTCACAAATTTACACGAGAAGATAAGGAGAACCTGATAAAAACAGGAAATATGGGCCGTGTCGCTGAATTGACCAATACACAAGGTGTTACAGTAAAGTCTTTGATTAGTTTGGACAAATACACAAAAGAGCCTGTATCATATCCGCTCGAATGGATCAAAATTAATGATAAATTCGGCGGTGTGAAATTAAGTAAGGATCAAAAGCAGGAACTCATCGAAGGAAAGCCTGTGCTTGTTGAAGGGATGGTGAATACGAAGACGGGCGAACTCTTCAGTCAAACCTTACAGTTTAGTGCTGATGATCGAAAAATAGTATTCGCCGGTAATAAGGAAACCTTGAGCAATGATCAACAGTTAACAAGGGTAATTCCTTCTGTATTCAGAGACCGTCAGTTAAGCGAAAAAGAGCAGGAATTGCTAAAAGAGGGTAAGGCTATTCATCTGGAGGATCTTGTCAATAAGGATCAAAACAGGTTATATTCAGGTTACGCTTTCTATAATGAACAAAAAGGAAAGGTTGACTTTTCCTTCCAGAAACCACATTTGGAAAACCAGCTGGAGCAGGTATTAGGTAATATGAACGAAGACAAGAAACAGCGCCAAGCTCCTGCGCAAAATGATGGGTCAAAGCAGGCGGCACGCAATTCTGCAACGACAAATGTCCAGGAAAAAAAGACCCCATCCAGACGTCCTAAACTTCATTAAAGTAGATCGTCATGAAAGCAATCTTAGCAGAAAAGCCCTCAGTGGCTCATGAACTTGCCAGAATTGTTGGTGCTACAGAAAGAAAGGATGGTTATTTTATTGGGGATGATTTTATTGTCACTTGGGCTTTTGGCCATCTTGTGGGACTGGCAATGCCAGAAGATTATGGAATTAAGGGATTCAATAGGGAATCCCTTCCCATAATTCCAGCTGATTTTTTGCTTACTAGCAGAAAAGTGAAATCAGGTAAAGGATATGTGTACGATGAAGGTTCAAAGCGGCAATTGGAAATTATTGGCGATGTTTTTGAAAAGTGTGACAGTATTATTGTTGCTACCGACGCAGGGAGGGAGGGAGAAGTTATTTTCAGATACATCTACGAATATTTGGACTGTCAAAAACCATTTGAGCGGCTTTGGATCAGCAGTTTGACGGAGAAAGCAATTATAAATGGATTGAATAATTTAAAGAAGGGGACTGATTTTGATGGCATTTACTATGCAGGACGGGAGAGGTCCCAATCTGACTGGCTGATCGGGATCAATGCAACCCAAGCGTTGACCATCAGTTTAGGAGATGGTTTATATTCTTTGGGACGTGTGCAGACGCCTACTTTATCCCTGATCTGCAAAAGATTTATTGATCATAAATCATTCGAAATAAAAAATTATTTCCAGATCGAACTCGGGCATCAAAAAGAGGGCATTATTTTCAAGAGTTTATCGGTAGATAAATGGGAAGATCGAGCGAAAGCAGAGTCGGCAGTAAGATCTATTGAACGCGTTGGAACTGTCAATGTTGTAGAAGTTGAAAAGAAACCGAGTGCCTTGCAAGCACCGTTACTTTTTGATTTGACAGGTTTACAAAAAGAAGCTAATAAAAAGCTCGGATTTTCTGCAGAAAAGACTCTGGAAATCGCCCAAAGCTTATATGAAAAGAAATTTATAAGCTATCCCCGTACCGGGGCGAAGTATATTCCCGAAGATGTATGGAGCGAAATTCCCAATCTTATTGTCGCTTTAGGAGCTGCCCCCGCTTTTAAGGAAAAGGTTTCCAAAATTAAATGGGAAAGGTATAACAAGCATATCGTCAATGATGTGAAAGTGACTGACCATCACGGAATTTTGATCACGGAGCATATACCCACAATGCTGAACGCGCACGAAAATACCTTATATGATTTGATTGCGTGCCGACTTCTTGAAGCTATATCACCCACTTGTCATCGGGAGATTACATCTGTCACATTAGAAATCCTTCACTACAATTTTACCATTAAAGCAATAAAGATTACCTCACCGGGCTGGAAGTTAATAAATGGAAATTTTAATGAAGAAGAAGACGATGTTATTTATGATCTTCCTCAGCTCGAAAAAGGTGGCAATCTGAAGATAACCGATGTGAAACTTGTTGCCAAACAGACAAAACCGCCAGCGTTATTCACTGAGGCAGAGCTTTTATCTGCAATGGAAAATGCGGGAAATAGTATCGAAGATATTGAAGAGAGAAAGGCACTTAAAGGCATTGGCATAGGGACCCCTGCTACCCGTGCATCGGTTATTGAAACACTGTTCGATAGAAGTTATATCTGTCGAGAAAAGAAATCGATCATTCCAACAGAAAAGGGGCTTCTTGTTTATAAAATCGTGGCAGACAAGAAAATAGCTGATGTAGCAATGACAGCACAGTGGGAGCTTGCATTTGAAAAGATTCAAAATAGCGAAATGGAGGCCGCGGAATTCCATGCAGAACTTGAAAAGCTAACAGAAGAAGTTACAAGGGAACTGCTGATAGAAAAAATTGTAGAGGACGGACAACAAGATCTAAGCTGTCCAAAATGCAGCAGTAGGGCATTTTTGCGCGAAAAGGTGATTAAATGCAGCAGTGAAAAATGCGGATGGATACTTTTTCGGAAAGTATGTGGAATACAGTTAACATATAAAAATATAGAAGCTTTGCTTACCAAGAAAAGAACTCCACTTATCCGGGGAATGGTCGGGCATAGCGGTAAACTATTTGATGCCTATATTTTATTATCCGAGGACGGTGCTACTTCTTTTGAATTTGAGAAGAAAAAGAAGCGAAAGTTCAAATAATTTTCATGATGTGATTTGGTGTGAAGCCTGAGATCGATCGGATTTCAGGCTTCTTTTTTTGCCTCATTTTTCAATTAGGACAACTGTAGAAATTTAAGGCTAGAATACCTTCTGATGGGCTTCCCCAGTGCTTGTCTGGCTAGGTTTACCTGACAAGTAAATAATAGACACCATGAAAAAAGAGCAAAAGGATTTTTCCTACTATCAATTAAAATTACAGGAGCATATAGAAGCAAGTTTCCCTGAGAAATTACATGATTCCAAATTTATAAGCCAACGGGCACGTTGGGCGGTAAATGCCTATGAAGGAGCTTTCAGGTCTGGCAACGATGTTGCAAAATGCGATGAAATAGCCGATTTTATTCTTTATGAGGGGCTTCATTTCTCAAAATTTACTACGCTATTTGAAGTGCTGACCTATGAGTTCAACGATCTGCTGTTCGATTTTGAATTTAGGGATTTTGCTTTAAAAATACTTCCGAACTGCGATGAGGTTTTTGAACAGTATGATCTGACGGATGATTTTGCATATACAAATGATTATGACGTGTTATACACGGAGCTCACAGGTTTCATTTCAATATGGATCGAGAAAAATGGCATTCAATAAAAGGCAGTGTCTGCAACAGAATATTGATGCCCTAAAAATTGCTTTCAAGGTCGAAAATGAGCATCGTGAGCCAACAGGGCATGAACAGCAGCTATTATCCCTATATGCAGGATTTGGAGGGTTGAAATGTGTGCTTAATCCAACAGAAGTAGCTGAAGATATTGAGAAATGGAATAACAGTGAAAAGCCCCTGTTTGCATTGACAAAAGAACTCTATGTTTTATTATCTGCTCATGCAAAAGATGACCAGGAATATAAACAGTGGGTTAGTGGCGTTAAAAGTTCAGTTCTGGATGCGTTCTATACACCAAAGGAAATAACTTCGGTTATTGCATCAGTAATAGGAAGTAATGGTTTAGACATAAAGAATGTGCTGGAGCCTTCGGCAGGTGTGGGTGCATTTATTGATCCTTTTAAAAATAGGCCGAACGTTCGTGTTACGGCCTATGAGCATGATCCTTTGACAGGAAAAGTTTTGCAATTGCTGCATCCGGAAGCTGATATCCGCATTGCGGGTTTTGAAAGCATTGCTGGCCAGGAAGAAGGATTTTATGATCTGACTGTAAGTAACATCCCATTTGGAACCAGTTCCGTTTTTGACCTTTCCTTTTCAAGAGGTAAGGATGAAGCACGCAAAATTGCTGCGAAAAGCATTCATAACTATTTCTTTTTAAAGGCTACAGATAAGCTTCGGGAAGGCGGTATCCTTGCCTTTATTACGTCACAGGGTATTATGGACAGTCCGTCCAATCAGCCAATCCGAGAGGCACTGATGCGTGAGCATCTGTTAGTCTCAGCGGTAAGACTTCCCAATAATCTATTTGAGGAAGCAGGTACAGCTGTAGGGAGTGACCTGATCGTTTTACAGAAGTGCGGCAGTAGAGGGTCATTGTCCGATCGGGCCAAGGATTTTATGCATACGGTCTCCAAAGGCGAAGGTTCACATTGCAATCTTTTATTTTTTAATCCCAACCATATTGTGTCGACCCGATCTACTGAGGATACAGATCAATATGGAAAAAAGAAGACGATCTACCTGCATGAAGGGGGAATAGAAGGAATTGCAAGTGACCTTAAGGAAAAACTTGCAACTGATTTCAGTGCTTTTTTTAATTTCAATTTATACAAAAATTTTATTCAAAAGGATTTAAGTGCGAACGAATTATTGCAGAGACCAGTGGCGAAAAATTATTCTATAAAAAGAAAAAATCCACAAAATGACCAGGACCAATCGTTTCAACTTAGCTTATTTTCCGAACAACAGATTGACCGTCTCACGCAGCGGTCAGCTTCAAAAAAAACAGCTCGTAAATCAAATCAGCAAAGTATAATACAGCAACTCTCGTTATTTGACGCCATATCATCAAGTGGTGTTGCCCAGACCAAAGGTTCAGAGGATGGCAGTGCAGAAAGTGCTATAATAAAAAGCGCGAAAACTACCGAGCTACAAAATAGTCAATCTACGGAAACACATACTCCTTCTCTTTTCTCAGACCTTACTGGTCAGGCCATAGGGATGGAGCCTATTGTGTTTGAAGGAAAGAAAAAAGAATATTATAGGGATAATACCTTAGTGTCCTTTAATGGTCATGTTGGCCACATCAAATGGAATCTTCGGGAGGGACAGTACATTTTTCACCCGCTTTTACTAGCTGAAAAGCAAAAAAATAGGATTGAAGATTATATAAAGTTCCGGGACTGTTATAATGATTTGTACCTGTATGAGATAACTCAGAAAGAAGAAGATAGTTTAGGTCGAAGATCACTCAATAACTTGTATGACGCCTTTGTAAAGAAATACGGCAATTTAAATGCTGCGGACAATATCAAAGTTATTAAAACTGATGCTTCTGGAAATGAGGTGCCTTATCTGGAACGAGTGATTGGCGGGATAGTACACAAAGCGGATATTTTTGATCATCCTGTAAGCTTCTCTACCGATGATTTAACAGTCAATAGTGCAAGTGAAGCGTTGTCAGCTTCACTCAACCTTTCTGCCAAGGTTGATCTTGATTTCATGTCCCAAATTTCTGGGATCTCAGTTGAAGAGTTGAGAGAACAGTTACAAGGAAGGATATATTACAACCCCTTGTTGAGAGAATATGAAACTTCGCAAACATTTCTATCTGGAAATGTGGTTGAAAAGGCAAAACTGCTTAGCAACTATTTGACGGAGCATATCTCTGATCTGCAATGTGAGGCGAGTTTGAAAGCCCTGCAAGATATCAGACCGGCTTTAATATCGTTTGAAGAACTGGATTTTAACCTGGGTGAACGATGGATTGATACGGACACGTATAGCAGATTCGCAAGCCATCTTTTTGAGACTAAGGTTACTATTCAGTATACCGAAAGTTCGGATGATTTTGCTGTGCAATGCAATGGCACCAATATAATCATTACAGAAAAGTATGCAGTTAAGTCGGACAGCAGAAATTTTGACGGGCTTAACCTTTTACGACATGCATTGGTTAATACCACACCCGATATTACAAAGAAAGCCTATTTAGCGGACGGCACTGAGGTAAAGGTGCGGGATATGGAAGCGATCCAAGCGGCAAATTGTAAAATTGATGATATCCGAAGGGCATTTACTGATTGGCTTTTCGAGCAAAGTGATGTTTTTAAGGATGAGCTTACCGAAAAGTACAATGAGCTATTTAATTGTCATGTGCGGCCACAATACGACGGCAGTCATCAGGAGTTTCCGGGACTTAAACGTGAGGCTGTGGGTATTGAAGATTTGTATGATAGTCAGAAAGATGCGGTATGGATGATCAAGTGCAATGGCGGAGGGATCTGTGACCATGAGGTTGGTGCTGGCAAGACGCTTATAATGTGTACTGCTGCTCAGGAAATGAAGCGGTTGGGCTTAGTTCATAAACCAATGATTATAGCTCTAAAAGCTAATGTCCATGAAATCGCTGAGACTTATCGTAAAGCCTATCCTTATGCAAAGTTATTATATCCAGGGAAAAAGGATTTCACGCCGCAGAAACGATTAAAAATCTTCGGAGAAATAAAAAATAACGATTGGGATTGTGTTATTCTTACCCATGAGCAGTTCAGTATGATCCCCCAATCGTCAGAACTGCAAAGAGAAATTTTGAACATTGAACTGGAAGGCGTAGAACGTAATCTAGAAGTTCTGAGAACCCAGGGAAAAGATGTTTCCGGTGCGATGCTAAAAGGAGTTGAAATCAGGAAAAAGAACCTGAATGTCAAGCTTAAAAGTCTTCAAAGTGACATTGAAAATCGAAAGGACGATGTTGTTGATTTTAAAATGATGGGTATTGACCATTTGTTTGTTGACGAAAGTCATCGGTTCAAAAATCTGATGTTCAATACGCGACATGAACGTGTTGCGGGACTGGGAAATGCGCAGGGAAGCCAACGAGCCCTCAATCTACTGTTTGCGCTACGAACAATTCAAGAAAGAACAGGAAAAGATTTGGGAGCTACATTTTTGTCCGGTACCACAATAAGTAATTCCTTAACTGAACTCTACCTGTTGTTCAAATATCTACGGCCAAAAGCGCTGGAAAGACAAGGGATAAACTGTTTTGACGCATGGGCAGCTATTTATGCTCGAAAATCTGTTGATTATGAATTTTCGGTAGCCAACAATATTGTTCAAAAAGAAAGGTTTAGACATTTTATAAAGGTTCCTGAGCTGGCTCAATTCTATTCAGAAATCACAGATTATAGAACAGCTAAGGACATCGGAATTGACCGTCCTGAAAAAAACGAAAGTTTAGTTCATATTCCACCTACACCGGATCAGGAAAGATTCATAAAGAAATTAATGGAATTTGCAGAAACCGGAAAGGCCGAGTTATTGGGAAGGGAACCGCTTTCTCCTACGGAAGAAAAGGCTAAAATGCTGATTGCAACTGATTATGCAAGGAAAATGTCGCTGGATATGCGCATGATCTCCCCCGAATATGGCGATCATCCCGGGAATAAAGCGTCTGTTTGTGCGGCTAACCTAGTTACATATTATCGAAGATTTAATGCTCAAAAAGGGACGCAATTTGTTTTTTCAGACTTGGGAACCTACAAACCAGATCAGTGGAATATATACTCGGAAATCAAGCGAAAGCTGATGCATGAGTATGATATTCCTGATCATGAAATACGCTTTATCCAGGAGGCAAAATCCGGAGACCAAAGGAAAGAACTTATCAAAGCTGCTAATGAAGGCAAAATTCGAATACTGTTTGGCTCGACTGAAATGCTGGGTACAGGAGTTAATGCTCAAAAGCGGGCAGTCACCGTTCATCATCTGGATATTCCCTGGCGACCCTCGGATCTGGCGCAGCGTGATGGGCGTGCCATAAGGAAGGGCAACGAGATTGCGAAACACTTTGGTAATAATAAGGTAGATGTTTTTATTTATGCTGTTGAGAAATCTTTAGACAGTTATAAATTTAATACCCTGTATAATAAACAAATTTTTATTGACCAGTTGAAAAGTAATAATTTAGGTGTGCGGACTATTGATGAAGGTGCTATTGATGAAAAAACCGGAATGAGCTATTCTGAGTATCAGGCCATTTTGTCGGGTAACACAGACTTGTTGGAGAAAGCTAAGCTGCAGAAGCAGATTGCAGCGCTTGAGGGGGAAAAATTGTCTTTCATGCGATCTAAAAGAAGTTCATTATATAAACTGGAAACTACAGCAGAAGATTTGAAGACTGGACAGTCACTCCTGGAACGATTGAAAACCGATTGGGCAATTTTTAATAATCGGGTTAGAAAAACGGATGATGGAGGTCTACTAAACGCTATTAGTCTTGCTGGTTTAAATGACAAGGCCACTGTAAAAGAAATAGGAGATCGTCTGAATAAAATATCAGCTACTGCGCGGACGGGCGGCGATTATGAGGAAATTGGCTCATTGTATGGTTTTAGGCTCTTGGTTAAAACAGAATTTTCCGAAAAGAAGGATTCCATAGAAAGAGACAATCGTTTTTTCATCACAGGAGAAGGTAATTTAAAGTATACACATAATAATGGTATTATGGCAGGCGATCCTGAGCGCGCATCTTTGAATTTTTTAAATGCTCTGCAGAAGATTCCCGGTTTAATTGAGACAGAGGAAAATAAAGTTTCTGCATTGAAAAAAGATGAGCTTATACTACGTGAGATAGTTTCCGGAGACTGGAAGAAGGATGGAAGTTTAGAGGGGCTGAGGAACCAATTAGCGGCATTGGAAAGAAAGATCCTTTTATCCTTGGATGATGGAAGAGAAAACGTACTGCAAGTGGAGGAGAAGGTTAAAAAAACTGAACCTACAAAAACAATATCCCAGCTGAAACCGTAGGATTGTAAAATTAGATGCTAATAAATTGTGTAAAACTGGCTTTATATTAAATGAAACCCCTTCGCAGTTTCTGTGAAGGGGCTTGTTTTTAGCCTTTAGAAGCTTCCAATGAGGTTTTTCTAAACTCCTTAAAAAGCTTTTCTAGCTCAAGAGAAGCTTTACGTGCCCTTATTCCCGCGGCCTTGTTTCCTTTTTCAGCTTGTAACTCTGCATCTGTTTTGAATGCATCTATTCCAGCATTAATTTTTTCGATCAGTTCCTTCATGTTGTGTAGAATAATTTTCAGGACAAAAATAAGCTTTTATTGGATTGGAACAAAAATCTCTTTTGTCAGCTATTCTAACTCAGAATCAATCCTTTCGGATCAAATGCGCAAGATCTGGATCATTCTGTATACGTGACATTTCTTTCTCAATAATGGTGGCAACCTCCTGTTTAATCTTCTTATAATTTGCGTTTATTTCCTGATCCATTATATCTTCTCCGCAATCGGATAGAAAAGATCGGATCTGGGGAATCGGTTTATAATTCTTGGTTTCGTTGGCAACCTTTTCCGTATCAACAACGATCTGCGCATGGAATATCTTTTGTTCTATTTTCTCGCCAAAATTGTCAGCAACGGCTCCAACGAACATTCCCTGTGATAACGTAGAGATCTTGGATGCGGGAATCAGGCTGTCCAGTTGAGTGGAAATAGAAGCGCTGGTATCATTTCTATTAATACTGAGAGATTGTCTTTTCTGTACAATTTTGCCAAAACGTTCGGAAAGGCTTTTGGCGGTTTCCCCAACAACCTGTCCTGAGAAAATGTTCCCTACAGTGTTTTGGATTACTTTAGCTTCTTTGTCGCCATAATCTCTAATGAGTTGCGAGAAATCTTGAAAACCCAGGCAGACTGCCACTTTGTTACTACGCGCTGTCGCAATAAGATTGTCTAGTCCTCGAAAGTATATGGTTGGTAGCTCGTCAATAATTACTGAACTCTTCAATTTTCCTTTTTTGTTTATCATTTTCACAATGCGTGAATTATAAAGCCCGAGAGCAGCCGAGTAAATATTTTGACGGTCAGGATTATTACCCACACACAAAATCTTAGGTTCTAGCGGATTATTTATGTCAAGGGAGAAATCGTCTCCGGTCATGACGTAATAGAGCTGCGGGGAAATCATTCGTGAAAGAGGAATCTTAGCGGATGCTATTTGGCCTTGCAGCTGATCTTGAGCGCCGCCTTCCCAGGCATCAAGGAAAGGGCTCAAATAGTTTTCGAGCTCCGGATAACTTGTCAGAATGGTAAATAGGTCTGAATATTTTTTATTGAGGAGTTCAATGGCATGGGGGAAGGTACAAAACTGTCCATCTTTATAAATTTTTAGAAACCAAATAATTGCTGCAAGCAATATAATTGGGGATTCGACAAAGAATTCCCCACTTTTCTGGATCCACGTCTTATTGAGGTTCAACATAATAGTATAAGCAGATTCGTAAGCATCTGATATATCCGTCATGAATTTTGGACTGAGCGGGTTGCAGCGATGGCTTCTGCGTGGATCATCAAAATTGATCACATAAAACTGAGGTTTTACTTTGTATTGGCGGTTATGTTTTAAAAGGTGATTATAAGCAATGACGGAAAGATCGTCAAATTTAAAGTCGTAGATATACATCGCAAACCCTTTTTCGATATGCTGTTTGATGTAATTATTTACAATTGCATAACTTTTTCCACTTCCAGGGGTACCAAGCACGATTGAGGCTCTAAAAACGTTGACAACAGAGATCCAGCCGTCATTCCACTTTCCTTTGTAGTAAAACCTCGTAGGTAGGTTAACAGAGTATTCATTCTGAATTAACCGTGTCTCCTGCATAAAACTTTCGTTCTCCGTATTGAATGGGTCGTCCATCAACCGATTCCTTAGGAGTCTACTCATCCAGAGTCCGGCAACCATCAGCAATATGAATCCAGCTGAGGTTGTCAGCATGTATAGAGAAGTAGAGAAGTGAAGAAGTGGAAAATTTAATAAGTAAAGGAGAGTACCTATAATAAGATACGTATTTATATTTTTCCATTTAATTTTTTCGTTTTTCACCCCTTTGGTACCTAGACAGCTCAGGGCTAATAAAATCAGTGCAAACAGCTTACTATTAAAGGAATTACTAAATAAACCGGAGGTTTTTTGAAAATTCAGAAGTATTTTTTCTATGACCTCGAGCGTCCAACCTTGCCCATAAAAAAATGAATAGCAAAACCAGTAGAAATTCATTAGAACCAACAGGATGCTGACTGCGCGCATAAATGCCATTATTTTCGCGAGTCCCCTTAAATCGTCTTCTTGCATAAGTGAAAATTTTCACCATAGATATCATCTGTATGCATGAAAATTCGAGATGTTGTATCTAGCGGAATAGGTTTTCTTGTAATGTCCTTTTGAAGGATAAGAATCGCAGGTTTTGTTTCAGCAACTCACTTTGAAACTAAATTTTTAACACAAAATTTTTTATTAGAAAGAATTCCGGAAGTACATGTCTTTGTATGTTATAGAGAGGACAATAGAAGGAAATTTTAGTCGTGTTATCGATACAGGCATTTAATCCATACACATGGTTGTCGCCACAGTCATTCTGCTCAATGTCTTTCCTGGGTAGAAAAGCCTTAATTAAAACAAAAAAATCAGAGTAAACATCATTTACTCTGATTGAAATTCAATTAGCAATTATTGTAAAACTTTTCAGAACCGCTATGAGTTTTTTGGAAAAACCATATCTTTTTCTGTTACCGCTTTTGTGGTTTTTGCATTCACGTATACAGGTATTCCACCCACCCATGTTTCCAACACTGGAATGTCTCTCATTTTCATATATTGTAACGAAGGTGTATTTAATGAAAGCGGATCTTGTTCCAAAATAACAAAATCAGCAAAGTACCCTTCATTTAGCGATCCTACCCATTTATCAGCATAACATTGCCAAGCCGCGTCATAAGTAACAGCAATCAATGCCTGTTCTGGGGTAAGACGCTCGGTACCGTTTAAAACTTCAATATCATTTGGGTTTTTTTCCATGATTCTGGTAATCGACTGTTCCATCATTCTTAGAGGCCCCAGTGGACTTACCTCATTGTCGCTATGAAGGGTAATTCTCATTCCAGCGGCGAGCGTTGACCCACAAAGATCAAGCATTTGCGCCTTTTCGCCGAAAATTACTTCCTTAAAAGCATATCCCCAATACCCTACGTGACCAATAAGGAAGCTAGCGGAAACGCCCATTTGTAGCATATTTGTAATTTGATCTGCCGTTAGAAGAGAACAGTGCTCTATACGGTTACGAAGCTCCCGACCTTTATATTGAGCCAAAGTACGCTGATAAGCATTAATTGCAAATGTTACCGCTTGATCTCCATTTGCATGAATCATTAGGGGCCATCCTTTTACAGCTACCACAGTATTAATTAATGTATTATAGCTCGGAGGAATCGTATGAGCAGGAATACCTGTCTGAGGAAAATTAAATACCCCTGTATTGTTAGCAGGATCACACAGATAAGGGGCACTTTGATACCCTGTCAAGCCCTGGTTGGAGCCATCTGAAACCACTTTAACATGTCCATAATATACAGGTTTATAGTGATGTGGTTCTGTATAATGCTCCAGATTACTGACATCTTCCTGACTGGAACAAAGATGTGCACCACCTGTCCTTACCAATTCAGGATGAGTCTCAAAATATTTGGTCAAAAGGTTTACTGATCCTTTATTCAGGCCGGCATCATACATAAAAGTAACTCCTCTTGAATTCGCTGTATTGAAAAGATCGGTAAGGTACCTGTTGATCTCTATACTCATTGCTATGATCTGCAGCTTTACTGTCTTCAAAGCTGGGGTCATTTGTAAGCCTTCCTGCAACTGTCCATTAGTTTCACTAATATATTTGTCAGCAGTTTTATATTCAGCCTGTATTGCAGTATTGTGATCAAACACATATTGCATTGCCTTGGTATTCAGATATAGCGTGTGCATGGAAGCACTTAACACCATCATTGGTACATCAGCATTAATACCGTCGAGAACTGTATTCGTAATTGTAATTAACTCTTTTTTACCCCCTACTTCTTGAAAAGGCATTAGTGATGGGTCTAATCCTTTACCTAAGATAACAACTCCTGGAATTTTGGGAATATGATCGTTGATGATTGCTCCCACAGAATTCAAGTCATATTTAGCCTTTAAATTTTGTCCTTCAAAAGGGCTCAGATCCAGCCAGCCCTGCATCATTGCTGTTGGAACCATATGAACATGGGGCTCGATTAGACCAGGAAGTAAAGTTTGGGTACCGGTTAGTTCTTTTCGGTGAAATCCTTGATAGTTCTCGTTCATATATTCTTCCACCTGATCTTCTGTACCGGTTACCACAACTTTTCCATCAGCTATCCCAATAGATTCGATGGTTTCTGTTGAACCTGCAATCATGGGACGGATGATCCCTCCCCTTATCATTAGAGTGTGTGGTTTTTCGTGAATTGCTTTTCCGGAACCCGGATTTATTTTCGTCATATTTTCTGCACTGAAAAGTTCTTCTTTAAGAACATCCAAAACAGGATTGTGGCAAGAGCAGTGAGCGCAGCCATGTGTGTGATTGGGCGATGTTTCCATAAGGATAATTGGATTTAAGAATTTATGTTAGTTTAATATGTACATACAAACACAAGCCTTCCATCAGATGAGGCTTTTTTGTAATTTAATTTAGAAAGAATGTTGAAGGTCCTATCAGGTTGGACTCTGTAGTGAATAAATTTTATATTTTTTCATGTTTTAGTTTATATTATTATAAAAATAATAAAAATATTGATTGAAAATATTTTTAATCACTAAAAGTTGATTAAATTTCTGTAATCAAAATTTAAATTTACTATACGTTCTTATTTAATTCACAAATACAATTTGCTTTTGACAATTCGGTGTGAGGTACTGAATCACGGGATTCTTTGTTAAACATATTTATCCCTCCTTCTTGATTATAATTAAAAAGTAAATTTTGCTCTTTTCGGGGAATGGTCCTTTTCTGCCATGCACGTTTTAATCGTGGCTTTTTTTTCTCTTTTTCTTCATATTAAATTCAAATGCTGCTTCTTCGGGGTCTTCAGCACTAGTACCTAACAGAAGTGCATCAAGCACACCAAAACCATCAAGACTAGAAATATTCATCATAAAATCAAAAAAAGGATGTAAGGGGTCAATTGTGGCCGCCTTATTACTTGCGCCGTGCCGAGTACTTGGGCTCGGCTGTATTATTTTATTTTCAATTTTTAACGCGCTATTGGAAAATAGCTCTTGAAATATATTCGCCGAGAATTGTTTCCCTAAATGAGAGCCGTTGAATACATATCCAGTATTGTGATCTATAAAAGTGATTCCATACAATCGGTCGTCTTCGTTTCTTCTGATTACAGTATTTATGCCGTGATCTATTAGATAATCTTTAAAGTCCTTTTCATTGGTAGTTAAGGTTAAGGCCCTAGAAATAATCTGACTTGTCTTTGCTTTAATTTCAGGAGATACTTCTCTGCTCTTTTCAAAACGGGATCGAAGGGCTGCTAGTCCGGCCTTTTTACCAAATAGAGATGCTTTAAATGGATTGGCCACTTTACGACCTCTATCATCCAGAGCAAAATAAACTAATCCTTCTTTGATCTCCCCATTATAATCTTTTTTAATGTGTTCAGCAGTAATGTTGAACAGGGATAAAAGTGCATTGTAGCTGCCGAGGTTCTGAAAATTGTAATAATCAGGTAAGTAGCGTACAACCGTTGCAATTTGATTTTTGATATTTCCTTTGTTGTAATCGACAGGTGTGAAAGTAAAACGCTCATCAGAACTTATCTTTTGATCGGCCGGCGTTAAATTAAATATTTTTTCAATTTGGCGACAGATTTCCATTGATCTTTTTTTTTCAAAAACATCAGATATTTTTATTCCATTTTCATCTACTGTTGTTGAGACAATATGTATGTGTGTTCTATCGATATCATTGTGCTTAAAAACTACATATGGTTGATTGCCATAACCCATTTTAGTCATATACTCATTAGCGATATTGATGAAGTCCTCGTCAGAAACAAGATCAACCGGATCAGGATTGAGCGAAATGTGTATTGCTGTTTTTTCTGTTTTCTTATTAGCGGCAAGATTGGGCAAGAATGAAGCCAGTAGCTGCCTGGTGGTATAATTTCCGTCTGCTGTCTCCAGCATGTTGTTCATGTGCAAAATCTGGCCGTTATCCTGAAGTACTTTGCTATGATTATATATTAAAACCCCATAAATTTTTGAACCACGTCCTATCTTGGCGATCATAAACGTTGTTTTTTAATGAGATGTTCGGCTTCAAATTTCTTGCTTAAAATTAATATTTCGCGGCAGATATTAGCCAGTTCTATGGTCTTTCCTTCAAGCTTTCCAATGTAATAAACAGTTTTCTTATCACCAAAATTCGTGTGCAGGATCTTTACGATCTGATTGTAATTGACGCCAATCGCCCTGAACTGATTAAAAAACTGTGATAATTTTGTGCAGTAATCTATAGCTCCTTTGTCTACAATTACTGAATTTATCCTTCGTTCAAACAATAGCGATACAATAAATCTGGCTCTATTAGCAAGCCCTGATTGCTCCAATAAGGAAAGAAACTTTGCATTTTCTGCGTCGGTAAGACGGAAAACGTATCGATGAGTTGCCCTGTCGATTTTAGGTTTTCGACCTCCTTTACGATTAGCTGTCATATCTTTTTTTTCAAAACCTAAATGAAAGCCATGATGCTTGACGCTTATGAGCCACTAAAAGCCTTATTTGTCCTAACGTTTCATATAAAATCACTAAAGAATCATAAAAGGTAAATCCGACTTCGGAGGATTACCCACCCCTCGGCAGAGCAAGTAGTTTTGGGGCACAAAACGAGTTTTGAGGCACTCAAAACACAACTTGCTCCGTTCACGGGAACGGAAATAGTAAGAAGTATTAGAATAGATGCCAATCTAAAAAGTATTAAGTCAATGCTGGAAAATCTAGGCTAGCATGTTCATGTTAACCTTTATCCCTATTAAAACTGGTTTCCTTTACAACACACTAGGAAGATTGGTAAAACTGCATTTTGGTTGGTATGGAATAAGCGAAGTTTTCAGGTAATAAAAGTATTAGGTTTTAAAAATATAAAAGTATAAAAATGTAAAAGCGGTAAAACTGGTAAAATGTCTTTTGCATCTATGCCTGTATTGTTATACAGATTTTTTGGTAGGCATTTTACCGCTTTTGTAAATATATAACAGGTGCGTCAGTCAAGCATAGAAAAGGTTTTATGCACGACAATTTCAGAAGTCAAGAGGCAAAATAAGTTTCTGTGTTTCTGTGTGCGGGCTTAAATGGTAAAACAATTAATAAAATATAAGCAATGGAAAAAATGAAGAAAACTTTAAAGGTCAGCATTTACACCCAAAAAGGGGGAGTAGGAAAGTCCACAATCACGACTTTATTAGCAAGCGTCCTGCATTATCGGTTAGGTTTTAATGTTTTGGTAATGGATTGCGATTTTCCCCAATATAGCCTGAGTAATATGCGGGAACGGGATAAAAGTAGCATTATGAATAGTGAGTATCATAAAAAAGCTGCAATGAAGCAGTTTCAGGCCATCAATAAGAAAGCTTACCCGATCATTAAGAGTAAGGCAGACAATGCGCTGAAAATAGCATTTGAAAACGTAAGTCAGCTTTCAGTTGAACCTGATATTATATTTTTTGATCTACCCGGCACTGCCAATACTAAAGGCGTATTAACAGCACTTCAAGCTATGGATTTTATCTTTTCGCCGATTACGGCTGACAGGCTTGTTGTTGAGAGTACACTTGCGTTCAGTAAGGCTTTTCTTCAACTTCCACCCTCAGATGATGAGAATAAAGCGCTTGCCCTTTGGCTTTTTTGGAATCAGGTTGATGGCCGCGAGAAGACGGGCCTTTACAAAGCTTACCAAGAGGTAATTGAAGAGCTTGATCTTCTTATCATGAAAACGGGCATCAGGGATAGTAAACGCTTTCGAAAAGAAACGGATGACACGATCAATTACGTTTTTAGATCCAGTCTATTACCAGCTGAATTACAGCTTTTGAAGGTTACACGTTTTGACCTTTTTATAGCAGAATTTTTGAGGATCGTTCACCTATAAATATATTGTAAAAATGACAAGAGGAAAGGGAAGAAAGGATTTTGAAAAACCTGTGGTCGACGAAGATTATCTAATGCAGATTATGAGTGGAGACGAACTAGCTCCAGAAAAGATTGTGGAGAAACAGGATGAACAAAAAGAGAACAAACCGCGAGAACGGGCAAAAACGACTTTACCCAAAAAAGTGGCTTATGACGAAACGTTTCTAGTAAACCGTTTTCCCTCGGGCAGAAGTGGTAAGGTTGTATACATTCGATCTGAATTCCATGAACGTCTGCTTCGAATTGTGCAATTGACAAGGGAAGATAAAGTAACACTTTATTCCTATATAGATAATATTTTGGAATATCATTTCAGGGAATTTGGAGGTGACATTACGGATTACTTCAATGACCGATTTAAACCGATATTATAACAGATCATGAAAAAGACAAATAACAAACTTGAGGTTACTGTAAAGGTTAGCCAAGAAACAAGAATTGCAAAGGGAACGTACGGAAAGCTATTTTTGCAACGAAAAAATATGGACAGAAGGGGTGAAAAAAGTATCTATTTGCGTGAAGAGTACCATGAACGGTTATCCCGGATAGCCCAAATCATTGGCGGGGATAAGATCCCTCTTTATGCTTACCTCGATAATATACTTTCCCATCATTTTGATCTGTTTGAGGCAATAATAATCGAAGAATTTGAAGCTAACTGTAAACCGCTTTTTTGACAAGTATATGGATACTTTAATACAAATTGTGATCTTGGCCTGCCTTTTTATTATTATCATTTTGCTGGCTATTGATAAGGTGAAAATAATTAAGTCCGAGAAAGCTCAGGAACCAAAGCAGACTTCTGCTCAACTGCCGGATATTATGGGCAAAACCCATCAGGATAGGGAAAATCGTAGGATACTTGTGGATGAAATCGATAGCAACATAGTGATGAGTACGGAAATCGATCAAGATAAAAAGAATATAGAAACTGGTTTAAGTCAAGTTGCTGTCACCGAGGTGCCAGCCGATCCGTTAGAAGATGAAGATTTGTCTGACGATGATTTTCCACCTTATGATAATAGATTTAGTCAGGGTGTTTCACTTGAAGAATTGATGAACGTAGGTAAACTTCTTCAACAAAGCGATCTTGCGTCTGAACAGGAAAATGTAGTCCTTGACATAATGCAAAAAATTCAGGGTACCGAATTATATGATCATTTGGAGCATTCAATTGGGGATGCTTCCAAAAGGGTAGCAGCGCTACTCGATCAAAACCTCAAAGGCGATGAATCTGGTGGTTTTGATCCGGGGGATAGCTTTGATAAATTTAATATTAATGATTTCATTTAGCAAAAATGCTGGTCTTATGAAGTGAGTATTAGTAATAGCTAGGTAGGACTTAATAGGAAAAATAAGGTTCCAATGCGCACTTTTGTTTCATTCCCCTATTATTTCCATGAGTTTTAGGCTACAAAAATTTAAGATTAAAACGAAATGAAAGAGCTATGGAAACAAACTTGCCAGTATTTAAATTGGAAAATTTTGAATTTATCATTGATGTTCAGAACAATAATGTTTGGGAAAAATCAGATCCGACAAATACCTATTTGTTGTGGCAGATGAGCGATCTAGGAAAAGAGGGATATGCATTTGAGCACTACGATAAATCTAGCGGTAGGATAGTAATGGTCGATCTACCGCCTTTAGTGGTCTTAGATCCCGTTGGTATGGCCAATAAATTCAATAAACCCCTGCAGGAGATCAAGACATCCAGTGATTTTGAAGTTATGGTGGATCAGAATTTGCTTACAAAGCGAATTTCGTCGGGTCAGCTTCCAACTATCACAATTGCTGGCCACATTTTCTATGCCGATGCCCGAATAGATCTTTTACGACCAAAAGATGATTTCTCAACAATGGGCATCCGTTTTGATGACCTCGATGATTACTATGTCGTAGAAACAAACTCGTATGCTTTTCCCTACAATCCGAAAACACATGAAATAGGTAAGCTTGACTACGACAATATCACAGAATATCCTAAAGACCTCTTATTTGTTGAAATTCCAGATGTGAAGGTATTAGATCCTGTTGGGTGGAACCGTCGACATGGGTGGCCGGAAACAGATGATCTGAAATGGGTTGGATTGAAGCTGGAATTTGAAGCAAAGGTTATCCCCTGGAAAGCAACAGGAATAGATGAATTAATTGCTGAAAATAGATTAATAAGACCAGTTAAGGATGCTACTATAGCACAGAAAAATCTGCCCAAAAACAAAAGAGGGCCAAAGATGTAAATCGGAGAAAAAAGCCGCCAGACTTCAATAGTCTGGCGGCTTTTTTTATGTGTGAGCAAAGTCCGATTAGGAAACCTTAAGCCAATTTAGTCCTCTATATACCACTCTCCCTAATAGCCCTTCATTCCTGCTACACCTTTGTTTCCAAGCCCGTAGGTGCGGGTATTACGAACTAAAAAATGTAATGAAACATGAAAAATCGAAAATTTAAATTTTTGCTGGGAATTGGGCTATTGTTGTTCCTAAGCAATGAAGTTTTTGCAGAGGGAGATGGTATCGCCGGTATCGCAAAAGCCAGTCAAATGGTGACCTCCTACTTTGATCCGGCGACAAAGCTAATCTACGCTATTGGGGCTGTTGTGGGGCTGATCGGAGGGGTGAAAGTGTATAACAAATTTAGCAGTGGTGATCCCGATACTTCAAAAACTGCTGCTTCGTGGTTTGGCGCATGTATTTTTCTGATCGTAGCTGCGACAATCTTAAGGTCGTTTTTCCTGGATTAACCAAGAAGAGTTCTAGTTATGACGAGAATTAAGATTGGACAGAATTCAAGGTCTTCTTAACCTTTAAATCTATACTCATGAATAAATGGAATTTAAATAAAGGAATAGGACGGACAGTCGAGTTCAAAGGATTGAAAGCTCAATACCTATTTGTTTTTGCCGGCGGTCTGCTCGCAGTTCTAATCCTTGTGATGATTATGTATATGGTTGGAATCCATATGTACTTCTGCCTTAGTTTCGGTATCGGCGCTGCGTCAATTATTATCTGGAAAACCTTCGCATTGAATAAAAAATATGGCGAGCATGGGCTCATGAAACTTGCGGCAAAAAGAACACATCCAAAATACATTGTATGTCGTAAAGCTGTATACCAGCTTTTTAAAGGAAAGTTCACCGCTAAAAATGAGGCCAACGGAATGCCAAAAGGAAAGCGCATTTAAAACCTAGTTAAAACCATCCAAAACAAACATTATGAGAAATATATCCAAAACGACCACATTGGAAAGTAGGTTTCCGCTCATGGCCGTTGAAAATAACTGCATCATATCAAAGGAAGGAGATATTACGTTATGTTTCCAAATTTTTCTTCCTGAGCTCTTTACGGTAGGTGCTGATGTCTATGAGTCCATTCACTCTACCTGGACCAAGGCTATAAAAACACTGCCTGATTATAGTATCGTGCACAAGCAGGATTGGTACTTAAAAGAACAATATAGACCTGATTTTGAGAATTCGGAACACAGTTTTTTGTCACGTTCCTTTCACATGCATTTTAATGAAAGGCCCTTTTTAAACCATTATTGCTATCTGTTTTTAACAAAAACTACAAAGGACAAAATGCGGATGCAAAGTAACTTTAGTAGCCTCTGTAAGGGAAACTTAATCCCAAAGGAGGTGAGGGACAAAGAAGTTATGCGCCGATTTGTAGAAAGCGTTGCGCAATTCCAGCGCATTATCAACGACAGCGGATATATTAAAATGGATCAGATCGAAGAATCAGCTATTATTGGAAATAAAGATGAAAGTGGATTACTGGATCAGTATTTCACACTGTCCCGCGAAAAAGATGTGCCCCTGCAAGATCTTGCACTAGGAGCCGAAGAAATTCGAATCGGAAGTAAACGAATGGTGTTGCATACGCTTTCCGATACCGACGATCTTCCTGGCGCTGTTTCTGAATCGCAACGCTACGACAGACTATCAACCGATAAAAGTGACTGTATGCTTTCTTTCGCAAGTCCTGTTGGATTGCTGTTGAGCTGTAATCACATTTATAATCAGTATCTGTTCATTGACAATAGTGCGGATAACTTACGGAAGTTTGAAAAGTCTGCGCGTAATATGCATTCCCTTGCAAGATATAGCCGTGCGAATCAGATTAATCGGGAATGGATTGAAAAATATTTAAATGAAGCGCACTCATATGGATCTCCATCTATTCGGGCACATTTTAATGTTTTTGCCTGGTCGGAAGACCGGGAAGAGCTCAGGCAAGTAAAGAATGATGTCGGAAGTGCTTTAGCCTTGATGGAATGTAAACCACGCCATAATACGGTTGATGCTGCGACATTATTTTGGGCTGGGATTCCCGGTAACGCTGGTGATTTTCCTGCGGAAGAATCCTTTTACACCTTTACAGAACCTGCTCTTTGTTTTTTTACCGAAGAAACTAATTATCATAATTCACTTTCACCTTTTGGGATCAAGTTGGCGGATAGACTAACTGGGAAGCCAGTTCATTTGGATATATCGGACTTGCCTATGAAGCGAGGAATTATCACAAATCGCAATAAATTCATTCTAGGTGCTAGCGGGGGTTGGCGGGCTATTTTTAATTAAATAGCCCGCCAACCCTCCAAAAAAAGGAAGTGGAAAATCATTCTTTACGAACCACATGGTTCGTCAGTATTATGAGCAGGGAACTCATGTACTATTGGTAGACACTGGTAATTCCTACCAGGGTCTTTGTGAACTTATTAAAGGAAAATCAAAGGGGACTGACGGTGTTTATTTCACCTATACAGAAGATAACCCGATCTCCTTCAATCCCTTTTACACGGATGACAATGTTTTTGATATTGAGAAACGTGAAAGTATTAAGACGCTGATTCTGGCGCTTTGGAAGCGAGATGACGAACCGCCAAAACGTTCCGAAGAAGTAGCACTTTCCAATGCTGTTAGCGGCTTTATTGATCATATCAAAACCTCTGACATTAAGCCTTCTTTTAACGGGTTTTATGAATATGTCAAACATGAATATAAACAAATTCTTCAAGTAAAAGAAGTCAGGGAAAAAGACTTCGACCTTGCCAACTTTCTGAATGTCCTTGAACCCTATTACCGAGGTGGAGAGTACGACTATTTACTGAATTCGGATAAAGAGCTTGATCTACTCAACAAACGCTTTATCGTGTTCGAAATTGATGCAATAAAAGATCATAAGATTCTTTTTCCTGTGGTCACGATCATTATCATGGAAGTTTTTATTAACAAGATGAGAAGGCTTAAAGGTATCCGAAAGATGATCCTCATCGAGGAAGCTTGGAAAGCCATAGCCAAAGAAGGTATGGCGGAATATTTGAAATATTTGTTTAAGACCGTTAGAAAATTCTTTGGAGAGGCGGTGGTGGTAACGCAGGAGGTTGACGACATCATTCATTCCCCAATTGTCCGTGAAAGTATTATCAATAATTCAGACTGTAAGATCCTTTTGGACCAGCGGAAATTCGCTAACAAATTCGAGGACATTCAAAAAATGTTGGGTCTAACTGAACGCGAAAAGTCCCAGATTCTTTCTATCAATCAGGATAATGACCCGAAGCGACTTTACAAAGAAGTTTGGATTGGATTGGGCGGCACTCATTCCGCAGTGTATGCTACAGAAGTAAGCCAACAGGAATATTTGGCTTATACAACTGAAGAAACCGAAAAGCTAGAAGTGATGAATCTTGCGCAGGAGATGGGTGGAGATGTTGAAGGGGCTATTAAGAAAATATCCCTTAGAAAGATCAAAGGCTTATCACAAGAAGACAATTAATCCATTAATAACAATCTAAAAATTAGAAAATGAGAAATTTCATTATTACTGTGGTAATGGTGCTAACACTTGCCATTTCACAAAATGCAAAAGCGCAGTGGGTCGTAACCGATCCTACAAACCTGGCTTCTGGAATTTTAAATTCTGCCAATGAAATTGTACAGACCTCCAGTACAGTATCAAATGTGGTTAAAAACTTCAATGAAGTCAAAAAAGTGTATGAACAGGGGAAAGAATACTACGATAAGCTCAAAGCCGTCAACAACCTTGTGAAAGATGCCCGGAAAGTCCAACAAACAGTATTGTTGGTAGGCGATGTCAGTTCAATCTATGTCAACAATTTCGGAAAAATGCTGAATGACAAAAACTTTTCAGCAGATGAACTTATGGCTATCGGTAATGGTTATGCTGCGCTATTAAATGAGAGTACAGAACTACTTAAAGATCTAAAGCAGATCGTGACTTCAAGCAGCCTTTCTTTGAATGATAAAGAACGAATGGAAATTATCGACCGTGTATACAAGGAGGTTAAGGAGTACCATAACCTTGTTCGCTACTATACGAGTAAAAACATTTCGGTTAGTATTCTTCGGGCAAAAAAGCAAAATAATACGAAAAGGGTAATGGAACTCTATGGTACTGCGGGACAAAAGTATTGGTAATTAAAAAGAAAAATCATGGAATTTAATAACCTACACGAGCTCCTTAGGGGGCTCTATGATGAGATGCTACCGATGTCGGCTACAATGGCCACCGTAGCAAAAGGTGTAGCAGGATTGGGAGCGTTATTTTATGTCGCCCTGAAAGTTTGGCAGGCATTGAGCAGGGCGGAACCAATAGATGTTTTTCCACTATTGAGACCATTTGCAATTGGTTTGTGCATTATGTTTTTTCCTACCATTGTTTTGGGAACGATAAACGCTGTTTTAAGTCCTATTGTACAGGGCACACACAGTATGCTGGATAACCAGGTTTTAGACCTTAATAAATTACAACAACAAAAGGACTTACTGGAAAAGGAAGCAACGCTTAGAAATCCCGAAACTGCATACTTGGTTAATAATGAAGAATTCGACAAAAAGCTGGAAGATCTGGGTTGGGCGCCAAATGACCTGGTTACGATGGCCGGGATGTATATGGATCGAACAGCGTACAATATGGAGCAAGCAACGAAAAAATGGTTGCGGGAACTTCTGGAAATTCTCTTCCAAGCGGCTGCGCTGGTCGTTGATACAATCCGTACATTCTTTTTAATCGTGCTGTCGATATTAGGGCCAATCGCTTTCGCAATAAGTGTTTGGGATGGTTTTCAAAGCACATTAAGCCAATGGCTGACACGATATATAAGTGTTTACCTGTGGCTTCCCGTTGCAGATCTGTTCAGCGCTATGCTGGCAAAAATCCAGTCTTTGATTTTAGAGCGGGATATTGAAATGCTCAATGATCCAACATTTATTCCCGACACCAGCAACACTGTCTATGTGATATTTATGATTATTGGAATTGTGGGTTACTTCACTATACCTACGGTGACGGGCTGGATTATTCAGGCTGGTGGTGCCGGAAACTTCACCAGAAATGTAAGTCAGATGGCTATGCGTAGCGGAAATGTCGCGGCAGCAGGTGCTGGAGCTGCCATTGGCGAAGTGGGTGGTCAGCTCATGAATAATAATCAAAGTGGACAAAAATCGAAATAGTAATGGAGTTTAAAACTTTAAGAAATATTGAAAATAGCTTTAGACAGATCAGACTCTACGCTATTGTTTTTGCACTTCTTTGCATTGGTGTAACTGGGTTTTCGATCTGGAAGTCGTACGCGTTTGCAAATGAGCAAAGGGAAAAGATCTACGTTCTGGATCAAGGTAAATCTTTAATGCTGGCACTATCACAGGATGCAGCCATTAATAGGCCAGTGCAGGCTAGGGAGCATGTTCGCCGATTTCATGAATTGTTTTTTACGCTTGCACCAGACAAAGCTGCTATCGAAAGCAATATGAAGCGCGCATTTGATCTGGCCGATAAAAGTGCATACGATTACTATTATGATCTTGCTGAGAAGGGCTACTATAATCGGATTATCTCGGGGAATGTTCAGCAGCGAATCGAAGTAGATAGTGTCATTTGCAATTTTGATAGTTACCCTTATGCAGTTACAACCTATGCAAAACAGTTTATAATTAGGTCCAGTAATCTGACCAGACGAAGCTTAGTGACTTCCTGTACCCTGTTGAACAGTGTAAAATCAGATAATAATCCACAGGGATTTCAGATTTTAAAATTTGGGGTAATATCCAATAAAGACGAAGAAGTTATAGAACGTTAGTTTTTGAAAATGAAATAGAACCCTGATTTTGGAAAAGATACTGAAATGTCTGAATGCAAGGGCTCTGTTCTAACTGAGGAAAATACTATGAAAAATTTTAGAAATACAATAGAAAGCGAGCTGGAAAGACTCGACAACAGATGGCAGGCACTACCGCTGAAGACGCAATGCAAGTATGTCATTATTCTTTTTGCTTTTTACTTAACGATGGGGATAGGTGTACTTGTGAAGGTGTGTTATGATCTGGGCAAAGAAGATCGACATATTGATATTGGCCATATTGAATCTCCATCCATCGGTGATGTTACGTCATTAAGAGGGGATTCTACTTTAAATAACAATAAAAAAAATAGAAATGGAAGAGAAAGAGAATAAACGGATAAGTATCATCGTCGATGATGAAGCTGGAGCTGATAATTCTAGTTTAGTCGATAATAAAACAAAAGCTGATAAGCTTAAAAAGCCACTCATTTTTGGACTTATGGGAATTGTTTTTATTGCTTGTCTTATTCTGATTTTCAAGCCGAAAAAATCCGCTGATGGAAAAAATGATGAGGGATTAAAAAATGTTGTACCTGAAGCTACGGACAAAGGTTTGCAGGCAGATAAACAAAAAGCATATGAGAAAGAAATGTTAGATGAAAAGGAGGCTCAACAAAGAAATTCAATGCAATCATTGGCTGATTATTGGAACAATAGCGGTGACAGTACTGTAGCACCAGAAAGTTCAGGTTCAATTCCAAGTTCTGGAAGTACACCAGCGAATATTGGAAATCCAGGATACCAAAATAATTCGTTGACGAGCTATAGGAATGCGCAAAGTACCCTGAGCTCCTTTTATCAAGATGATGACAGGGAAAAATTAGAGCTACGCAGAAAAGTTGATCAGTTGGAAAGCAAGCTTTCTGAAAAGAATGTTACGGCTACTCCTACGTTGAATGATCAGCTAACGCTGATGGAAAAGTCATATCAAATGGCTTCCAAATATCTTCCAAGTGGGACACAGGCACCGAATACGGCTGTATCTACAACTCCTAATGATTCAGCGAATTATGTAAATCAGACGAGCCAAAGCAAATTCGAGAAGACTGAAAGTTTAAAACGGGTGAGTAAAAGCATAGTGACAGCATTATATCGTGAAGCGGATGATAGCAGTTTTTTAGCAAGTCTGCAAGGCGGTAGAAATCGTGCCTTCCTAACTGTAGGAAATAGGGAACAGATGGGTGTTGTAAGGAATAGCATCCGTGCTATCATTATGGAAACAAAGACTGTTACGGCGGAGGGTTCTGTTAAGCTTCGGTTGTTGGAAGATGCAACGATTGCTGGACACAACATTCCAAAAGGAACAGAAATGGAGGCTGGTACAAAATTTCAAGGAAATAGGTTGCATCTGAAAATTACATCAGTTGAGGTCCAGGGGAATATCATGCCTGTCGATATAGTTGCTTATGATCTGAATGGACAACCTGGATTAGCGGTACCGGGATCGGATGAAATAAATGCCGCAGGAGAAATTGCCGCGAACATGAGCCAAAGCTCAGGGATGAATATTTCGATGTCGCGCTCCGCGGGGCAGCAAGTTGTAGGCGACTTGACACGCGGTCTTGTTCAGGGTGTATCGGGCTATTTTTCAAAAAAAATAAGGGTAGTTAAAGTTACACTCAAAGCTGGGCAGCAAGTCTTGCTGGTTACGAAAAAAAATAACTAATAAAAATCAGAAAGATGAACATAATAAGGAATACAGTCGTAATAGTCCTTTTGATGGGACTAGTTATAAAAAGTTTTGGACAGCAGCCCGATCTTGAAAAGGGGAGGGTCGAACCGTATAGGCTTGAGGTAACATACAACAAGACAACTCATTTAATTTTTCCTGTTTCGATAAGATATGCAGACCTAGGTTCGGAGTTGCTAAGTGCGGGAATAGCAGAAGATGCGCAGAATGTTCTTCGTGTTAAAGCTGCGGTAAAGGATTTTAGTGAAGAAACGAATTTTAGTGTCATTACACAGGATGGCAAGTTTTATAACTTCAATGTGATTTACAATGCAGATCCGATGACATTGAATTATGATCTCAAAAAAATGCAGCAGGATGGTGACCGGAATAATGAAAAAAATGCCCAGTTTGAGGAGCTAGGTTTCAATCCACCATCATTAACAGAAGAGGTATTGAAGGCCATTTATCAGCAAGACAAGAGGTACGTCAGGCATATTGGATCTAAATCTTACGGCATTCGATTTATGCTGAAAGGAATTTATGTTCACAATGGTAAATTTTACTTTCATACTGAAGTTAAGAATAAATCGAACGTTCCCTACCTCATTGATTATTGCACTTTCAAGATTGTTGATAAGCAGGTTGGAAAGAGAACAGTTTCCCAGGAAAAGCAACTGACGCCATTACGTGAGTATCCCATGATGGAGATGGTTTCGAATGAATCGTCCGCGTCTAATGTTGTTCTTGTCGATCAATTTACCATAACTGATGACCAGATTTTAAGGATCGCATTGTATGAGAAGAACGGAGGTAGAAATCAAGTCTTGGAAATAGAAAATTCGGACCTGGTCAATGCGAAGCCTGTATCGGATATGAAAATCAAAATTAGTCAGTAAAACAAATATCTAATGAAAAAATACAGCATTGTTTTGATACTTATACTGATAAGTATACATGGATTTTCGCAACGCATGGTCTATAAGCAAAAAGCGTTGGAAGTAAGTGCCGGACTGTTGTCAACCAAAGAGGTAAAATCTAATTACTACGTAAACTTAACGTTAAATAGCTACGCCAAACATGGAAATTACTGGATTTGGAGCGCGGAATTTCAGCGACGAAGTACAGATTACAAACGGTGGAAACTTCCTCTGGAAAATTACCTGGGTGAGGTTGGGTATAGTGTCCAGTTGCTTTCAGATCCAAAAAAGTTTATTACACTTAATGCGGGTTTGACAGGTGTTGTAGGATATGAAGTCGTGAATAGGGGAGACAGCCTTTTGTCAGATGGTGCGCTTTTATTAAATGAGGGGGGCTTCATCTTCGGAACTGGAGGTAGATTATCTCTGGAAGCTTATTTGTCGGATACTGTGGTTTTGCTTTTGCAGGGGCGTATCAGAGTACTTTGGGGAACAGATTTGGAGCAGTTCCGACCATCTTCAGGAATTGGATTACGCATTAACTTTTGAAAATATAATGTTATGAAAAATATGATGTACATAAACCAAATGTCATTTGGTGCGATTGTAGTCGGTTTGATCGCGATTCTGGGAATCTTGTTCTTATCAGGATGCGAAAAAGAAAGTTTAGATATTCAGGAGAATTTTCCTTTTGAGGTAAAGGTGATGCCAGTACCAAAAGATATCGCAATGGGTGAAACGGCAGAGATTAGAATATCTATTCTCACCAATGGGGAGTATGCTGAAAACAAGTATTACCTACGTTATTTTCAGAATGACGGACAAGGAACATTGCGGTATTTTGACCATAAACCCTATCTTCCAAATGATCTTTACCCATTAGCGCAAAAGGAATTCCGACTATATTATACTTCTGAATCTTTTGTGGCGCAAAACTTTGATGTCTGGATCGGTGATAGCTTTGGTAATGAAAAGCAAATTTCTTTTCAGTTTAACAATAAGAAGCTAGGGCCCATTATTATTGGACCGGTCAGATAATTGTAAATGTTTTATTAGCTTTGGAGTTGAAATCCCTACACTACCTGCAGAAGTATATATGAAGGACAGCCCTGTGGCTGTCCTTTTCTGTTACAACTATTAACAAAGGCTAAATAGTTAGGTTTTACATATAATTTATTGATTATTATTTCTTTATTAGATTAAAAATCTTAGATTTATACAACTGTAGACCGGGATTTTTCACTATCCAGAAGCTGTTTATTTTTGCCACCATTCGTATCGGTCTTATTTTGATAATTAATTTAGGTTTGAAATGAACTTTTACATCGTCTCGCTATTGGACGCTATGGCCGAGCAAAATATTTCTACTTTTTGCAATTTGAATTTTGTGAAGTCAGCAGTATTCTTTTCTGATTTACAAGCGCTATCTATAAGGTTAAAAACCGTGGCAGATTACTATTTTAATTTTTTGAAAAAGCTTGAAATTCTCCCTGATGAAGTGTTAAAAGAAGAGTATATAGGTCATTACGATAATTTATATATCAAGGGGCATGAGCCAACTGTTACGCAAATTATGCAAAAAATAAATCAAGAAAAACCATTCACTAACGATATACTCCCAATTCACTTGCGCTATACAGATCTCGTAAATATGCATTTGGTCGTGGGAATAGCTCGCGCGGAAGATAGAAGAAATGGATATTTACATGCAATTGATCTATGTTTGCCAAAGGACTTAATAAAGAACGTTCCTGCAAATGTGTTGTATGTTAAGGATATATTGGACTCTTATTCCGTGCAAAAACAAACGGTCAAGGATTTTGTCGAAAGTCAAGGTTATAATTACAGTCATTTCCAGCGACATTGTAAAATATGCTTTGGTGATGCCTTTTACAGTTTTAGATTAAAAAAGAACATGGTGGATGCGGTGGGGGACATAGTTTTCACTGATTTGAGCCTTAAAGAAGTTGCATTTAAAAATAATTTTCTTGATTATGCGAATATGTACAAAGCATTTGATCGGCATAAACTTAGTCTTACTAATATACCGCGATTAGCTAATTTGTAGGATGATTTTTAAATATTTGGTATACTTATTAAATATATTGGTATAAACTTGTTTGAAATTGGGATATAGTTGTTGATATTGTCTATATTTTATTTTCCTATGTTAGCGAAATTTGTCATAATCAATGCTGCTGATTATGATAGTTGTAATATTTATAAGAAAATACTTCGTTCAAATTGTTAGTTGTTTGCTAGCATTTCTTTTCATCTATGCAGCTTTCAGTAAGGCCATCGATTTTGAAGCATTTCAAATACAGCTTGCGCAGTCGCCACTTTTAAGCGCCTTCGCTGGCTTCATTTCATATGGTGTACTTATCGTCGAAGTTCTGGTAGCTATACTGCTCCTTATTCCAAAAACAAACAGGCATGGTTTATATGGATCTGTCGGTCTGATGACAGCCTTCACCTTTTATATTTATCTCATATTGCTTTTCAGTGATTTCATACCATGTTCCTGTGGCGGTATTTTAGAGAAAATGGGATGGGGAGAGCATTTAATTTTCAATATCGTTTTTTTATCGCTAGCGATTATAGCGCTGTATGTTAGTGCCAAACAGCATCTGGGTGATACTAAAAAGGAGTTCAAATATGTAAGTTGGGTAATGTTAGGTAACATAGTCCTTGTCGTTGCGCTGTTTGGAACCTCCGAACATATTATGAAGAAAGAAAATAGTTTTATACGACGATTCTTACAGCACCCCTTATTGATTGAAAAGAAGATAGATTTAAAAGTGAATTCCTACTATTTTGCAGGTATGGAAGATGAGAATTTATATCTTGGAAATATCAGCGCCCCATTGATTGTTACCACCGTTGATACCTCATTAAAGGCAATTTCTCAAATGCATGTAACCATTGATAAAAAGGATTACAATTTTAGGAATATCAAACTTCAAACTCAGAAACCATATTTTTATTTATATGATGGTTCAGTTCCTATCATTTATAGGGGATACATTGGCGATTCAATAGCAAGGAGTCTAAGTTATCAGGATGCCTATTTTAATCAATTGGTTGTACTGGATTCCACAAGATTTGCTATCAGAACGCAACGGGGATCGGACCGGCGATATAGCTTAGGTTTACTAGATCTGAATAATACTCCGGAGGTAAAGTTGAAATCAGATGTACTTCAAGGACAGCTTGATGGTGTATTTGATGTTGATGGCTCATTGATAGCAAACAATACTGCTGCTAAACTTGTGTATACCTATTTTTATCGAAATCAGTTTATTGTAATGGATAGTACGATGAAGATCGATAAGCGTTTACGGACAATAGATACCACCACCCGTGCGAAAATAACTATCACCAAACTATCGGATGGTAGCAAGAAAATGGGTGCACCACCATTTACTGTGAATAAAAGATCTGTTATCGCTGGCAATTTATTGTTTAACGAATCTAACTTGAAAGGTAAATATGAGCCATCGGGAGCCTGGAAAACGTCTTCTATTATAGATGTTTATCATTTGGAGAGACAGCAATATATGGGCAGCTTTTATATTAACCATAAAAAAGGCCAAGCATTGTCGTCATTACTAGTAAGTGGTGATTATCTGTATGCGATAGTCGGCAACGAGTTGCACCGCTATAAAATTAGGAGAGAGGCTTTTAAGTAGAGAAATTTGCGTAATCGATAGTTCTGGGAGCTGTCGGTGGATAGAGATTTAAAGGGAATTAGCCGAAAACCCTGTAATAGATTAGGCAGTAACCAATAAATTATGATAGCATGAAAAAGTTACTTATTCCTGTTCTTACTGTAGTAGTAGGTATAGGAGCTGCTTTTGCTGGCAATCAGGTAAGTAAAGCATCCAAGGTCATTCCTACTTACCGTATTGAGGGAACTCAATGTGTTCAAGTACAACAAGACTGCGATAATGCAGGTTCTTTTCTCTGTACATTGGATGGTTCCAGTGCTGTGCAACTGTATCAATTCAAGTTGAACGAAACTACATGTTCAACTGAAATGCACAGAAGTCAGCCGTAAAAAAAAGGGAAGGATGCCTAGTCGGCATCCTTTTCCATTTTATTGATCCATTCTATATTCCGCTCATCTTTTAAATGGTAATCCCACCATTGGATTATCCTTAAACTAAGGTCTTTTTCCGCAGGTGTTCCATTGAAAAAGGCATGGCTTTGATTTGGATAAAACAAAGCGATCACATTTTTTTTGTAACGTTTTAAACCGATAAAAAATTCCATTACCTGATCCCACTGAATGTTTTCATCTTTTTTGCCAGCCCATAAGAGTATCGGGGCATTAACCTTCTCTACATGTAATATAGGGCTGTTTTTGAGATATAAGGATTGGTCTTCCGCAACGGATTTTCCCATTTCATACTGTTCACTTTCAAACTGCCAATAAAACGGGCTGATAAAGTTATAATTATAGGAATAATATGATCGAATAATATCACTGTTTCCCGCACCTGAAACATATGTGGCGAAACGGTTTGAATGAGTGGCAATAAAATTGGTTTCATAGCCGCCATGTGAATGGCCGCCAAGCCCAAGTTTTGATGAGTTGATATTAGGGTTTTGTAGCACGCGATCCAATCCGCGGTTTACGCACTCTAAAGCTGAAATTCCTGTCCCTGATTCATTGTATAAAATATCTGGTAGGAATACAAAGTACCCCTTTTCGATCAATGTCCGGATTTGGAATCCAACTGGAAAGTCATTGTTGGGAGAAAGATATTCATTCGACTCTTGCCGTTGTCTCTGGTAGATGTGAACGATCATTGGATATTTTCGTTTTGGATCAAAATCGGTCGGATAATATAATATGCCATTTAGTTTTTGTCCAACGGCCTCAAAAGTGATAATTTCCTGTTTGATCTTTTTGGCATTTTTATCGACTGCGTTATTGTCCAATATCTTTTCTGCAGTGGTATCTGAATTGTAGTGATGCAAGTAAGGCGGCGTATTGAAGTTCTCCTCTATGGTGTAGAAGTTTTTAAGCTTTTGATCGAATACAATTTGGTTAATTCGATTATCTGTCGAAGAAATAACTGTTTTAGCTTTTCCTTTTTCAATCCGGTAGTAGGAGGTCGTATTATTATACAAATCATAACCTTCGATCAAAAATGGTTCTTGCATTGATGCGCTCAAAATACGGTTGTCATTCTTATATATATGGTTTTTTATCCTTGTAATTTGCCCTCTTGCAATATTCATTGGTCTAAGTTTTCCCGTTTTGACGTTATAAATCCATAGATCATCCGAACTTTCGAAAAAGATTTCACCGCCGTTTTCCGTGAAGACGGGTAGCTCCAACCCATTTTTGTCTATCACACTTTTTGCTTTCCCCGAAATTGTAAACAGAGTCCACTTAAGACCATCTGTGCTAGCAAGAAATTTAGTTCCATCGGGCGACGAAATAACTTGCTCAAAAATTGTTTTATAGACCTTTCTACGGTTTAGCCTTCTTACTGCCTTAAAATTGCCAATAGGGAGTAATGAATCTGTTACTATATCATAGATATGTACATCATTAAGATCCTCAGGGCTGAGATTCGAAGTTAGGTAATTGAAGTCTTTCCGGGGTATATAGGATAGGAAATATCTTTTGCTGTTGAGAACCTTAACTTCATGCCCCTTCGGTAGCTTAAATTCCTTGACAGAATTTTTCAGTGGATCATAAAGCCAGAACTTTTGGAATGAAGCTTTAAAGTACAGTTTATCCTGCCCTAAAAATGCGTCATTCCCATACCATATTTCGACCTCCTTCGAGGGAGTTTCGGTATTTTTTACCCTGGCGTTTAGTAAAAATGATTTTCCTTTCTGAATTTCCGTAAATGTTATTTCTGATAGTTTAGGTATTTCGATCTTCAAGTTATTTCCGGTACAATCAATGATTGTAAGTAAATCATTTTTTATGTCTTTCATCTCTTCTGTAATAAAAAGCTTGTCAGCAGATATACTAAGTTCGGCTTTCCGTATTCGATTGACTGTACGATATATGCAACGAATATTTTCCGCAGCGAGATCCCATAATTCATAGTTGTCAACATTTTTCCGAACCACATATAATTTATTTTGTTTACTGATGCCAAATCCTTGCACATTATCTAATTGGTCTATTTTTCCTTTTGGGTTATAAATAGCGATCGTTTTGGCATCTGTTAAAAGAGCATACCGGTTTATTGCTGTTAATGCGTAGAAATTGCTGATATTATCGTGTACAATTTTATTTCCGTTATCAAGATTTAGAACTTCAACTTTTCCCATGCTTTTGCCGATTATAAGCTGGTCATTTAGAAAGGTGGCAGATCCTGCCAATTTATGTGTTATTGTTCCTTGTCGAACTTCAGCAATATAGGTCGTATCCGAACCATTTCTGGAAAATTTGCTAATAGCTATCCATGTACCTTTGGGAGACAGTTTAGGAGTACCGCCCAATTTTGTGAATTTAGCTTTCCAGGCTGTTAAAGTATCAGTATGGTTTTGCCCTGAAACCCAAAGGCAACCTGCACATAGCAACAGCATTTTTAATATTGTCCACATTAATATCCTGTATTTTGAGGTTTAAGGTTGGCGTTTAGAAGGATTTCTTTTTGAGGTATAGGCCATAATAGATGGAAATCCTTCCAATTTGGTTTATTCGTCTGTAATGTGTTTAGTTTTCCTGTCCTTTTCAAATCTAAAAATCGGTGTCCCATTTCCGCGAAAAACTCTCTTTTATATTCCAGTAAGATCTCTTGCAGCAGTATATCTTTTGTTATCGGCATCGTCAGAGGAGTAAGTTGTGCCCTCAGTCTGGTGACATTCACATAAGGTAATGCTTCATTAATCTTATTTTCTTGCGTAAGTGCTTCAGCAAGTAGAAGAATGGCTTCTTCAAGCCTAAAGACAATTGAATATTCATTGGAATTGGTATTATTTCGGTTTTTGTACTTCTCGACTCTATAGTATGATACACCGTTAAATTCTACTCGGCCAATCCAGTTTTGTTTGCGAAGATCGTTGTCTTGTAATGTATTGATTAACGAGTCTGAAATTGCGTATATATTGGGTAATGAATTTGTAAAATAGTAAATTGTTGCTTGTTGTAATGATGCATTATTGTGGGGTTTAAGCTGCCATAGAACGTGTTTTCCTGATTTTTGGAAAACCCTTGTAATATCGGATTCTATCTGATAAAGTGGGCTTTGGACGATTTCCTTTAGAACTAATTCTGCTTTATTCCAATTCTTGCCAGCCATATATACTTTTGCGAGAAGTAATTTTGCTACGAACCTGTTCGGGTATATTCTTTCCGAATCCTTATATTCATTTTGAAGTAGAGAGGATACTTCCAAAAGATCACGTTCTAAATTTGATAGGACGAGATTCGATTTCGTTTTTGCAATGATATTATTAGCTTTATAATCAGTCGATTCAGGATATGGGATATCTCCATAAAGTTGGTTTAAATAATAGAACATAATGCTTCTTGTCAATAAAGCTTGACCTCGAAACCAATTTTTGTCGTTGGATGATATTCCATGTGAACCGGAGATACCCTCCAAAATGGAATTAGCACTATAAATGTGCTTATAAGCTGTTGCCCATGTATTAAACACGATACTGTTGGTATCGGTATGTAGATTCAGGAATATATCTCTGCTGTCGGAGCTAATTGTTGTATAATTACGAAGTTCATCGGTATAGGAACTTAAATATGCCTCAAGATCGCCGCCCGCAATTGGGGAACTTTTCATTAGATCAGCATAATGCGCGGCAAGGGCAGCATTAGCCGTTTGCACATCCTCAAAGACTTTGTTCTGATCGATTTGGTTATCAGGAGTATCTACATCTAGTAATTTATCGCAAGATGAATTTATCGTTGCGATTATTATAAGTATGATAAAATGTATCTTTTTCATTTTGTTTTATTTAAAGATTAAATTGGATTCCGAAAGAATATGTTCGTAGTGGAGGTAAAAAACCGGAAGTTAAGGCTTCAGGGTCAACACCGAAGAACTTTGTCCATGTCCAGAGGTTCTGTCCCTGAAAGTAAATTTTCACATCCTTAAAAACTCCTTCGGTTAACGGCAGAGTATAAGCAAGTTGAATATTTTTTAAACGAATGAAGGAAGCGTCAGAAACGGAAGCAGTACTTGTACGGAACAGGTTATGTGTATTCGTATTCAACGTGCTGTACGGCATGTAGTAACCTGTGGGGTTTTCTGGTGACCAAACATCAAGTACTTGTGTGGGCTGATTGCTCATTGATCCCGGAAGTGACATGATGGAGTTGTAGTTCCACCCTTTCTTTTTAACAAATTGGAAAAGAACGGATAGATTCCAGTTTTTATAATGGAAGTTGTTGCTCCATCCTCCAAAAAATTTGACCCCAATATCAGCTACAACTTGCCTGTCTTCAGGACTGGATATTTTACCGTCACCATTAAAATCCCTGAATTTATATTGGCCGGTTGAGGGGTCGATCCCTTCGAACTGATATAATTTTACAATATTCGTAGGTTGGCCTATTACATATTGATTTGCATAGGATGAGCCTGCTAAACCGGGAAATGATAAGAGCTTGTTCCGGGGAAAACTTATGTTAAAATTTGATTCCCACTGCAGGTCTTCCTTAGACAACGGACGACCTGTAATTTCTATTTCAAGCCCTCTGTTTTCAATTGTTGCATTGAGATTTGCCATAACACTGGAGAAACCTGTTACTGCTGAAAGCTGATATCCCACCAACTGGCTGGAAGATCTGTTACGATATACTGAAGTGCTGAGATTTAAGCGATTTTTGAAAAAGCCTAATTCAACAGCTGCTTCCATTTTTTTTGTTATTTCCCAGCTATAATCTGGATTGTAAAGACGGGAGGGAGATAGACCAGTTGTGTTATTGTAAATCAAGGATGATGAAACGACATAATTATTCAGGAATTGAAAATCGCCGATATTATCACTCCCTGCTGATCCATAACTCGCGCGTAGTTTACCTGTATTCAGCCATTTCAGACTTTTAAACAGGTTTTCTTTTGAAAAATTCCAGGCTGCGCCTACAGCCCCAAAATTAGCAAATCTGTTATTGGGACCGAAGCGGCTGCTACCGTCTCTTCTCCCTGTTAAGTTCAGAATATATTTATTCTTGAATTGATAATTTAGCCGACCGTAGATTGCAGCGTATTTATATTCGATATTGGAATTTTCCAATATCATTACCGTTTTAGCGGCGGCAATATTGCTGATGAACTGATTGCTTTCGAAACCAAATCCCAGTTCTTCTTCGGTATCTCTTACCATATTCTGAAAAGTACCTCCAACAAGAAATTGTAGGTTATGTTTGCCCCAGTTTTTTGCCCAGTTCAGCTGTGGTTCTACGATAAAGGAGAAAATATCCTGTTTTTTCTGCCTTGCCTGTGAATTGGCACTTGAAAGACCACTGCCAATGTTTGGATTGTAGATTGTATTTGGTTGTAGCGCCAATTCATCAATCGTTGTATAATTAAGTCCTGCGTTAACCTTGATTTTAAAATCTTTAAAAATCCTGTATTCGGAGTTTAAATTAGTTTGGAACAGTTTTGTATCATTGTTATACGACGCATTATAAGCCGCCAGTGGATTTGTAAACGTATTATTTGCCCAGTTCAAACTACCATCGGCGTTGTAAAGCTGAGGGGAAATAGGAGACAGTGTAAATGCTCTAGTTGTCAAATCGCTATATATAACGTTGTTTTTTTGTTGTGTGAACAGATTCGAAACATTGATCTGAAATCGGTTATCTTCTGAGCGATGCGACAAATTTGAGCTAAAGTTATTTGAAGTATATTTAAAATCTTGCCCATAGACGGTTGTCTGCTCGTTATGGCCTAAACTTAGTAAAAAGCTTGTTGTTTTACTCCCTCCATTTGCTGACAGTTGGGTATTGTTGATAGTCGCTTTCTTACCTATTAAGATTTTTTGCCAATCAACTCCATTCCCCTGATCCCACACACCATTTACATCGTAGGCATTTGACGGGTAAGTGTTGATACCATCATTCCTATAAGCGGTACGGCGCATGTTTAGATATTGATCTTTATTAAGCAATGTAAGATTAGATATTGCCTCACTTATTCCATAATTGGTTGAGAAGTTCAGGCGCACTTTGCCGGATTTTCCTTTTTTTGTGGTGATCAGTACGACACCATTTGCTCCTCTAGAACCATAGATCGCTGTGGCATCCGCATCCTTTAGAACTTCAATGCTTTCAATATCATTTGGATTAATTGTATTGAGTGGATTGATATTGCCTCCAGGTATGATGGTCGAGGAAATCTGAGATTTTTGAGGGCTTATTTCGCTGAAGGGTACACCATCTACAACATAAAGAGGAACATTACCATTTTGTTCCGTAAAAGATCCTGTTCTTAAGCTATTTTGTCCTCGTATCTGGATCTCAAATCCAGCTCCCGGCACACCGCTATTCTGAATAATATTGACCCCGGTCATTCGCCCCTGAACAGTAGATAGCACGTTTGTCACAGGCTGATTTTCAATATCCTTCGCTGAAACTTTAGCAATACTTCCAGTCTTGTCCTTGTCGGCGACTTTATAATATCCAGCGTTAAGTGTTACTTCCTCAATAGTATGGACGTTTGAAGATTCTTTTATTGTGTCAGTTTCTGCTATAGAAGTTCGCGGTTCTTCATCACTAGACGATATTGCCTTATTCTTTTTAGGTCTAATAATGATGCTATTATTAAATATTAATGCTTCGACCGGTATATCTTTTAGTAGCTTTTTCAAACAATCAATAACCGGTTCGTTCTTACATTTTAAAGGTTGAACGGTATGATTTTTCAGGTCATCAGACGAGTAATTAAACTGTATATTATTCTCGGTAAGAAACTTTTCAACTGCTTGTGGTGCAGGAGTTTTACCGATTTCAAAATTGACCCTCATTTGCGAGAGATTCTGTTGAGCCTGTAGCTTCTGCCAGCCGAATAATAGAAATACAGCGGCACTGCATAAAATTTTCATATTTTTGCATGTATTTAAAAATTAATAATTCCGTTAGTTTTATTAGTTGGATACAGGACCGACGGTTGCACCCGTCGGTCTGCTTTATGCCCAACTTAGCTTCAGTTAAATATCTGGGATTTTGTCTGCAGTAATCACAGATCGGAGTTTACTCCTCCAATTCAAAAGTGTTAACATTGGATTTTTTTATATTTAGGTTTAATTGCATCGAAATCCTTTCGATGAGTTCATCAGCAGTTGCTTCTTGACTCAAAACAGATATTTTTGAAGATGCTCGATCTGCTGGAAATCTGATTTTTATTGCATAAGTCCTTTCGACTATTGCGATGGCATCTGATAAGTAGAAGTCCGTAAACGCTAAGGTAGCAGCTATATTCTTATTTTTGTGCTCTTTATTTGTTGTAGGTGCTACAGTGGCAACTTGGCTAGAACCCATATTTGAAAATGTTTCCTTTGGATGTATGATATAAGCCTCTTTAGGTCTTGCTGAGTTGCTTACCTGAACTTTACCTTCATAAAGATCGACGTTAAAAGTACTGCCTGATTGGGAAACTTTGAAGACAGTTCCTAAAACCTTGGCTTCATAGGAACCGGCATGTACAACAAACGGATGTATTTTAGATTTGCTGACCTCAAAAACCGCATTACCTTCGAGAAAAACGTCCCTTGTATCGGAAGGAAAGGATTTGTCTACAGTCAATTTTGAACCTTTGGAAAGCGTGATATGGGAGCCATCTTTTAGGTCTATTGCCACATCTTTATCTTTAGCATAATAGACATCGGGTAACACATACATTCTGTAGGTGAAAATAGAACCGATTATCAGTAGAATTGAGGCTGCTATTGCAGATGCGAACCGGGTAATTTTTCTTTTTCTCTTTTTGGCTTCATGAGCCCTTATGCGTGAGATGATAGCTATCCAGTCCTCTTCTGCCTCCTGAGAGGTGAGGGGTTCTATGTATGGATCTTTATTGTTCATAGTAAAGGGTCTTTATTACATTTAGCTGGGAAATGAAAAAAAGCCCCTCTTTGGAACCAAGAATTAACTGTTTTTAACGAAGATTAACTCATTTTAAGAGTTTTTATGGAGGTTTTTAAGAAAAAGCATGGCCTTAGAAATTTGTTTTTGCACAGTTTTTTTTGGCAAATTAAGCTGGACGGCGATTTTTCCCTGAGTAACACCTTCGAGCTTATTCATCGTAAACATTCGCTTGCTTGAAGGAGAGAGCATCTCGATGCTTTCTTGCATTGCTTTCAGCTGTTCTTCTCTAAGGAGTTTAGCATCAAGCTGATCGAGGGAATCGTCGGGTTTATCAAGAATACCATAATCATCTCTCAATGCTTGCTTTTGTTGTACTGCGAAGAACTTTGAAATTTCTTGTTTACAGGTCTTAAAAATTATGTTTTCGGTATTTGGACCTCCCAGTACTTCCTTATATTCCCATAAGTGGAAAAATACATTTTGTGAGATGTCACGGATATCATTTCTATTTTTAACTCTTCCCTTGATATAATCAAATATGCGTTCGCGATATGTATGATAAATCAATTTATACATATCTTCAGCATCCGTTATATGTTTAGGAGAGAAGTTCATTCAATGGTTTTTCGGAAGGTCTCGCTTTGCAAATTTAACTATATTTTATTGAATTAATTAATTTTTGTAATACATTTGCAATTAAACTCGAGATTGTTTGCATAGTTTTGTGTAGAATTGGATTTATGCAATAGTTGTGTAAGGATTCAGCAATTACATCTATTAATGGTGAAATTAAATTTCGTTTAAAAAATATTTATATATTTACACCCTAAAATTTATCGAAATAAAGCGTAAGCTGTCATTGGGTAGAGAAAAAACTGCGAACTTTTTTGAAAACCATCTATTTGACAGACTTACGCCTGTGCCTCCTAATATGGGCATGGGCTAGGTCGTTGTCTATATGGTTTGGGTTCTCGCAGTACCTTTCTCTAACATAGTGCGCCTAGCTCCATGCCTTTTGTGTTTCTCCAAAAAAATACATCAGAGCAAGGTCGTAGCACAATCAAGTATAGTTGAGTTTCGAGTATTATAGCGAAGCTAAAATAAACTTAGAAAGACTATTAAAAACGATCGAATTTAATTTATTTATTATACTCTCGGTATGGGTAATATAAACTATCCACAAATAATTAAGGAAATAGTTGGATAAGCTGCTGTAAATAAGTGGTGTTTGGTCTTTTTGGTAAGATGCTGGAAAATATTGAGCCTAATTGAATAAAATTAATTATGAAATGCAATAAAGATAGTTTAGAAAAAATTATTAATGCTGTCAGACGTGATTCAGTGAATCTCTTATTAGGAGAGGAGCTCGCAAACGTAGATTATGATAAGATTATAATTTATGCAGAACATTCTGTTAGTTCAGATACAAAATATAAGCTTTTTAAATCCAAAAGAGGCATGGGAGAGTTACTAACAGTGGATAATATTACTTATGAACGTCTCTGCTCGTTAATGACACTAAGCAAGTTAATAGATTTATTTCTTTCAAAGTATCATAAAAAAACCGATGATATATTAGTGATCGAAATCATTGATCATCTTGATAACAATTAAATTTAATCGTTCGCAAATATGCTTGTCTCCAGATTGGTTTTATAAGGAGTTAGATATTTTACGACAGTTAATTCATCAGTTCTTTATACTGGCCTTTAATTCCTTTATCTCTTGCATTAACTGCAATAATAACGATTTTACATCATCGTTTGCAAAGTCGATAATTTCTAATTCCTGCGGTGAATAACTACCAGCGTGTTGCCAGATTTCCCATAAATCAGTAAACGGAATATCATAATTTTTATAGAAGCTTTCGTTTGATTTCACAGTAATGGACTTTTTGTTGACACTTTCTATCCGCTTAAATATAAAATCGGTGCGGGTTATAAGGAGATAAACTTTGCCCACTTTTATATCAGTAATACTTTCTACATATTCTCCGATAACATAGGTGCCATCACGGTAAGGAGGCATGGAATCACCTTCTGCTGGAAAAGCCCTATACTTCCCATTTCTTAGAAACGGGAGAGACATTGTCTGTAACCCCTCTATGTATTCAGGATCTGCATATCCTTTAAGGTAGCCCATTTTGGCTTTGTAAGGAACTATTTCAATCTTGTTTTCTCCCGATGAATCCGTTTTAATAGGAAATAAGATCCTATTATCCGGGAGATTGAGCATTTCTTCAAGCTTATATTTTCTTAGATCAATCGTCAATAATAAGTCGGTACTGATATGGTAGTAGCGAGAAATTGCTAACAATACATCTAATGGCGGAGTATATTTAGCAGTTTCATACTTCGCATATGAATCTCTGGAGATCATCAATTTCTCAGCGATTTTTTCTTGTGACAGATTAGGCACTTGCTTAAGTCGCAAATACCTTATGTTATCCGCTAGAATAGAGAGTGTTGACATTTTGTGACTATTTATCACAGCAAATGTAATATAAATTGTGATAAAACTTACCAACTTTGCTAAATAATTTAGTAAAACAGATGAAACGTGCAATAGTACATATGGATCTGGACACCTTTTTTGTGTCCTGCGAGCGGCTTGTAAATTCCCAGCTTAATGGTATTCCATTGATCATTGGTGGGGGTGACCGCGGTGTGGTTTCTTCCTGTAGTTATGAAGCGCGAACTTTTGGCGTTAGATCAGCTATGCCGATGAAAATGGCACTTCGTCTCTGTCCGCAAGCTAAGATTGTCAAGGGTGATATGGAATTATACAGCAAAATGTCCCATACCGTCACTGAAGTGATTGAAGAGAGTGCTCCCGTGATGGAGAAAGCATCTATCGATGAGTTTTATTTAGACCTTACGGGCATGGATAAATTTTTCGGGACATATAAGTGGACAAATGAACTAGGAGCTAAGATTGAGAAAGAGACGGGTCTACCTATCAGTTATGCACTATCTACCAATAAAACCGTAAGTAAGATCGGGACTGGGGAGTCAAAGCCACACGGACATCGAGAGATACCTTCATTTGGTGTTCAGTCATTTTTAAATCCATTGTCGATCAGAAAAATGCCAATGGTCGGGAACGCAACTTTTCAACTGTTTTCAAGAGTAGGTATAAGGACTATCGGCACACTTTCAGAAATGCCAATTGAAGTGCTCCAACAAATGATAGGCAAAAATGGAGTTGATCTATGGAAGAAAGCCAATGGAATTGATGAAACACCTGTAATCCCATACTCTGAAAGAAAGTCAATTTCCAAGGAAAGAACGTTCACTAGCGATACAATGGATATCGCTGAAGTGAAAGGTCTTATATCAGGAATGGCAGAGCAACTGGCACACCAGCTTCGGCAGGAGAAATGGCTGACTTCAACTGTAGTGATCAAAATCAGATACTCAAACTTTGATACAGAATCGAAACAGTGTCGTGTGAGCTATACCTCTTCTGACCATACATTGGCGCGCGTTGCGCTGGAGCTTTTTGATAAGATTTATACAAGACGTATGCGGCTCCGTTTGGTAGGTTTACGATTTACCGATCTTGTTCATGGAAGTTACCAGATGAATCTGTTTGAAGACAACGCTGAACTCATCAGTCTTTATCAGGCGATGGATAACATTAAGAACCGTTTCGGCAAAGATGCTGTCGGCAGGGCCGTAGGGTTTAATTTCTTACGTTAAAAATACACAACCATGTTTTTGAATTGCCATTCATATCACAGTTTGCGCTATGGCACACTTTCCATAGACGATCTTATTTCCCAGGCTTCGGCGTTGGGGATTAAGGAGCTCGTTCTTACTGATATCAATACAGTTACTGGTATTTATGAATTCAAGAAAAAGTGCGAACAAAAAGGCATTAAACCAATTGTAGGGGTCGAAGCCCGCAAAGAAAGTAAGTTGCTCTATATTGTGATTGCACAAGAATTTCCGGGAATCGGCGCTGTGAATAGGATTTTGACATCCTATAATTGCGATGGTATAGATCTGCCAATACAACCTGATATTCAAAATTGTTTTGTGATCTATCCGCTCAGTAATATACCCCAAAATCTAAAAGCGAACGAATTTATTGGAATACGAGCCGAAGAATTAAACATGCTGTTTAAAAAAGATTATCAAAAGCTTATTCACAGGATGGTTGTATTGCATCCAGTGACATTCAGCACAAAAAAAGAGTATAATCTTCATCGGATTTTACGAGCTATTGATAATAATGAATTGCTTTCCAGATTGTCGGATAATGAAGTTTGTTCCAAGAACGAATATTTTCTGCCTTGCCAAGAAATCTTGGATGCTTACAGGAATTATCCACAAATTATCCATAATACAAAGACGATTCTTTCGCAGTGTAGTTTTGACTTTGTCTTTGAGACACCACGTAATAGAAAATTTTATACTGGTTCAAAGAAGGATGATTTAGTGCTTTTAACAAGGTTGGCCTATGCAGGACTGGAAAGGCGATACGGGAGAAACCACCCACAAGCAAAAGCACGGATTGAGAAAGAATTAAAAGTAATTGATGAATTGAATTTTAGCGGTTACTTTCTAATTACCTGGGATATTATCCGGTACAGTAACAGTATGGGCTTTATGCACATCGGTCGTGGGAGCGGAGCAAACAGTATTGTGGCCTACTCCCTTGGGATTACTGATATCTGCCCAATAGAGCTTGATCTGTATTTTGAACGTTTTTTAAATGAAAACCGCAAGAGCCCACCTGATTTCGATATCGATTGGTCTTGGCAGGAACGTGATATTATCCTCGATTACATTTTCAATCGTTATGGTAAGGAGTTCGTGGCATTCTGCGGAACAAATGTTGAATTTAAATACAAATCAATTACTCGTGAGGTCGGTAAAGCTTTTGGGCTTCCAAAGGAGGAACTGGACGAACTGTCAAAATATCCCGAGCGAGTATTTCGTGATGATATTGTAAAGCAGGTGCAGAAGTATGGTAAGCTACTCGAGAAATTTCCGAACCAACGAAGTATGCATTCCTGTGGGATTATTATATCCGAAGAACCGCTGACAAACTTTACGGCATTGGAAATGCCGCCAAAGGGATTTCCTATCGCACAGTGGGACATGCACGTAGCCGAAGAGATCGGTTTTGAAAAGTTTGATATCCTATCACAGAGAGGATTGGGTACAATCAACGATACGGTTAAGTTGCTAGAAGAAAAGAGAGGAATTAAGGTAAATATTAAGGATACTACGATTTCTAAAAATGAAGAAAAATGTAATGAATTTTTGAGTAGAGGTAGAACAATAGGCTGCTTTTACATTGAATCGCCCGCCATGAGGGCGTTGCTTAGGAGATTAAAATGTGATAATTATAAGGTATTGGTAGCAGCTTCATCCATTATACGACCTGGTGTTGCGCAGTCTGGTATGATGCAGGAGTACATTTTTCGACATAATAACCCTGACAAATTTGAGTATTTTCATCCAGTTTTTGAAGAGCAGCTTGGTGAGACCTACGGCATTATGGTATACCAAGAGGATGTAATAAAAATTGCACTATATTATGGAGGTGTATCTGCTGCAGATGGTGATATTCTCCGAAGGGCAATGAGCGGAAAAGGTAGGTCTTTAAGTGCACTACAAAAAGTGAAAGATGATTTTTTTGCATCTTGCAGAAACCAGGGGCATCCTGAGGAATTGAGCAAAGAAATTTATCGGCAGATTGAATCTTTTGCGGGGTATTCGTTCTGTAAGGCACATTCTGCATCCTATGCAGTGGAAAGCTATCAGAGTTTGTATCTAAAAGTCTATTATCCATTGGAGTTTATGGTGTCAGCAATCAATAATATGGGTGGATTTTATAGAACGGAGGTTTATATTCACGAAGCAAGGATGTCAGGTGGAGTGATATTAAATCCCTGTGTAAACAAGAGTGAATATGAGACTACAATCTATGGTAATGAAATATATTTGGGGCTGATGCTCCTTGAAAAAGTGGAATCCAAGCTCGCGCAGCTGATTCCTCAGGAAAGAAAAAAGAATGGCGACTATAAGTCTATGGAAGACTTTATCAAACGGATTCCAATCGGCATAGAGACTTTGCAGACTTTAATTTTCATTGGTGCTTTCCGATTTAGCGGTGTACCTAAGAATGAATTGTTATTGAAAGCCAGGGTTCTGCTTGGAGACTTTAAACCCGAACGTCGATTTGAGACTTTATTTGAGGAACCTATTAAGGAGTTTAAATTCCCAGTACTAAAACGCAATGTTTTTGAGGATGCGTTTGACGAGATCGAGATTTTAAGTTTTCCAGTATCCTGTACACCATTCGATTTGTTACAGACAAAGTATCGAGGAAGTGTAATGGCAAAAGATCTTGCAGATTACCACAAAAAAGAAGTAAAGATGCTGGCGTATCTGATTTCGCGAAAACATAACCCGACTAAAAAGGGTGATATGTATTTCGGTACATGGATAGATGTTGAGGGTAATTATTTTGACACTGCACATTTTGCGGATTGCCTTAAAAAATACCCATTCCAAGGAGGGGGGTGCTATTTGCTGGCAGGCAAAGTTGAGGTGGATTTTCACGTTCCTACAATTACCATTACAAAAATGGCAAAAATGCCATTTATTCCTGATCCGCGTTATGCGCACGATGAAGAGAAACGGTATGAAACACAAGAGCGAATGAAGGAGGACGTAAGTATGACTTTTCGGGCGCCTTATCCTCAGGAGCATGAGATCGGGCTTCCACGTGTAAAGCTGTAATTAAAAACACAAATATATATTGTAAAAAAAATATTGTAAATTATTGTTTCGAGAAACAATTTTATAAATCTTATTTTTTGAATAAGTTAAAAAACGTAAATTGCTAAAAACAATTAGTGTCTTACTAACAATAATGAATTATGAAGCCAGATATCAATACAGGAGAAGTGATTTCATTAGATGAAGCCATCAAATTCACAAATTCTTTTCAGGAGCAGAATCCCCTCCAAATTAAGTCCTTTTCGGTTGGTGCAGAAAAAATCAAAGCTATTCTACAGCAGGATAATTGTGTAGGTGTTCGTATTTACAATGGATACGATATTGATACAGGGCAAGCAAACCTGGTACTGGTTGGGGTTGATAAGGACGGGGAGGATATGACAGACGGTGTCATCGTGGAAAGATTATCACCATGTCCACCAGACTGCCCTAAAGATACACCTTTGATAAAACGATAATATTGTCTCAGGTTTTATTTTTTGTAACGCTCTTCATTGGAGTGATACCATTATTGATCTTATTTGTTGAAAAAAAACAATTTTCAACGGGGCACGGTATTGTTCCTTTTGTATGGCTTACGGCTCTTGCTACACTATATGAATTTATAGGGACTATAGTTTTAAGATTGAATACGAACTATTGGTTTCAGCTGTACTCACTGCTTGAATTTGCAGCCATTTATTTTTATTTCTTGCAATTGTTCGAAGGTAAACATAGAAAAAGTCTCAGGATATCTTTGGCTGTTTGGCTCATTGTATATTGCATTTCGTTTTTTTACTGGGATAGTGCTAACAAGGCTATTGCACTGGCTATAAACAGCTGTTCTACTTCGCTTTTCGTTTTCCTTTTCTCCATCAGCTACTTTAAAAGCTTGATCGAAGTTCCAGAAGGGCATTTCTGGAAAACGCCCGCATTCTATTTTGTCCTTGCTTTTTCAATTTATTTTGCTAGTACGCTGTTGCTGTTTTTGTCGAGTGAATTTCTATTTGAGTTTGGGAAATATGGCTATTGGTTTGTGAATATTGTTGCTACGTTGATTTTGAGAATTCTATTAATTTTAGGGGTATGGAAAATGAGATAGGATTTAAGTTTTTCTTTTGGATCGGAACGGCAGTGATGTTACTTTCGGTGCTGACTGTTGTGCTTTTTGTCCTGCTTCACCGTAATAAGGTGGCTAAGATCAAGCGAAAAGAATCGGAGAACTTACTGCGTATCTCGTTGGAGTCTGAGAAAAGGGAGCGGAAAAGAATAGCCTCTGACTTACATGACGGTATCAGTGGGGACCTGCACGCCATGCAGAATTACATTACCATTTTACAAAATAGGGAAGATAATGATGATCGAATCGCCCTGTTTAAAGAAATAGAAACTATCCTTAGCAGTACCCTCGAAAATATCCAGGGGATCAGCTACAACTTAATGCCTCCTACGTTGGAGTCGCAGGGGTTGGTTCCTACCTTGCAAAGTTATTTTGAAAGGGTCAGGAAATGGAACCGCATTTCTTTTTCAGCGCGTTATGACCACATACCGATAGAAATCCCTGCCGCTGATTCTTATGAACTATATCGCATTGTTCAGGAGTTATTGGCAAATATTACCAAGCATAATGACGCAACCCATATAGATTTTTCGATCATTAATGACCAAGGGCAGATTATTATTGAAATGGTTGATAATGGAAAATCATTTGATTTTTTTAAAAGCCTACGGGAACCAGGGGGGATGGGATTAAAGAATATTACTTCCCGAGTTTCACAGATCAGGGGAAAACTGATACAAGTTCCTTCTGCTACAGGTAATAAAATTAAAATATACTATAATGTTACGGATCGCAATAGCAGATGACCATACCTTATTCAGAAAGAGCCTGCGTTTATTGATCGGGACCTTTGATCAGATGACCGTTGTCGTCGAGGCAGGCAATGGCATTGAACTGTTAAAAAAGCTCGAAACCACATCGGCTGATATTCTTTTGCTTGATTTACAGATGCCAGAGATGGACGGATTTGAAATCGGTATTAAAGTAAAGGAGCAATATCCAGAAATTAAGATTTTAATTCTCACGCAGCTGGATGAAATGGAAACTATAAAAAAGGCAATGAAGATGGGAGTACAAGGATACTTTACCAAAAACACGCCACCTAATGAGCTAGAAAATGCAATCTTGAAAATGCGTGACAATGGTTTCTATTTTGAGAAAGATCTTACGTCGATCATAAAGGAGATCCAAAAGAATCCGAGTTTTAAGTTCGATGCAGACAAAGAAATTGTGTTTACTGCCAGAGAACTTCAAATTATTGAATTGACGGCAATGGGGTTAAAAGCTAAAGAAATTGCTGAAAAGTTGTTTATAAGTACCAAAACAATCAATGCGCATAAGCAGAACATTCAGCAGAAATATGGATTTGAAACGATGATGTCCGCTATCTTATACAGCATCCACCATCAGATCATCGACTTGAAAGATCTTGATAAAAATAGGTAATTTACCTATAGGTTATAGTTTACGGTCTCTATAAATTTACAGTGTAATTTGTAGCTATAGAGGTTATAAAAACAATAACTAATTCAAAATTTTAAAGACATGGCACAATATCCACTTACTCCTGATGGCGTTAAAGCTAAGCAGGAAGAACTGTATCAATTAGACAATAGGGAACTCATCAATCAGGCTGTCTCCCTATCTAGGGATGCAAGAGCTTGGATTTTTGAGAATTTCAAGCTAACCGAAGAACAGGCAGCATACTACGAAGCGTTGCCGGAAGATTTCAACTACTATCTGGGATGGCAGATGGCATCGAATGTGATCGGCCGTCAGCCGATTACCATGGAGCCGATTCCCTCGGAAACATCGTTAGCAAGTAACAGCAGAAAGAAGACTACGGTTTCCGTAAGCGGTAATACGAACTATAACCCGCAAACCGGGGCGGTAACGTATGGCGCAAGCGTATCTGTAGGTTTCACATTTTAAGTGTCAAAAAAGCTGGCAGTGGTTTCCAGCTTTTCTTATGGCTATGTAGTTTCGTTTTAATTATTGTTTTTTCTTTAAATTTAATCATCAAAATATTTCATCATGAATTCAAGATTTGTACTGCTCGTCATTCTTTTTTTTAATATCCAATACATGTATGCGCAAAAAACAATACTCTGGAAAGTTGAAAAGGAAGGGACAGGTAAAATTTCTTATTTACTCGGAACTATGCATCAGGTTGGAAATTCTTTTATTGATGAAAGGTCAAAGATCAAAGAGCTGTTATTGCAGTCAAAAATTGCAGTTTTTGAATCGGTAGAAGATAAGAAGACAACGATTATAGATGTCATGAACAAGCGTACGGACGATTTTTCATATCGGGACAATCTGGATAAAAAAGATGTCCAGTTTTTAGAAAGTGCCGCTTCAGATTGGACCGTACCAGTCCGTAAGCTGTCGCCTGCAGAGCTTGCCGTAAAATTAGAGCAGCTGTACGTACTGGATGTGTGTGAAACTGCAAAGCAAACTGACACGTGGAAACATTTAGATGACTACCTTCTTTCACTGGCGAAAATTGGCGGTATAAAGACCGAAGGGCTAGAAACAAATTCAGACCAGTTCAACGCCATCAATTCCGAGAGAGACCTTAATTGGAAAAATGCAAAAGAAGCAGTTAGTGCCCGGATCGAAAACCTTCGGGAGAAGAAAAACAGGAATCAGCTATGCCGTATTTCTAAAACCTATCTGGGTGATATGAACTTTGATTATCAATTTGGCATAAAGTGTGCCGGGAACGATGCGATGGTGATCAACAGAAATAAAACCTGGCTACCAAAATTAGGTACTATTCTGGAAAGTGATAACGCTTTTATAGCAGTTGGACTGGTGCATCTCTTTGGAGATTGTGGGATCATAAGTGAGCTAAGAAAACAAGGCTACAGCGTAACACCGGTCCCTTTGTCAAAAGATAAAGCTTAATAATTTGATTTTCTTTCCTGTGTGCAGCTCGGCCATGCATTTATTTCACTTTCAAAAAATAATTCTTTAAAAAATTTAAAATTACTTAACTTTACTCTTCTATCAATAGCCTTATTATGACATCCAGACATGAGATCGAAGAAAAGGCACTGCTAATACAATTCCAAAGCGGTGATAGGGGAGCAATGAATACGATTTTCCAGCTCTATCATCCTGCATTAATCTTTTTTGCCAACAGACTACTTTTCAATATTGATCAGGCCAGTGCACAGGAAGTTGTTCTTGATGTTATGCTCAAAACATTTGAGTTACGGGAAACCTTTAAGAGCTATGCAAACGTAAAGGCATTTATGTACATTTCCACAAAAAATAGATGCCTGAATGTTATTGAGAAAGAGAAGGTACGGTTAAACCGATTGGACAAGTATACCCAAGGCATCGAAGAACTTGATGAAGAGAATATATTAAGTAAGATAATCCATACAGAAGTACTTCGGGAGTTAAGCCATTCCATAGAGCTTTTACCGGAACAATGTCGGAACATTATGCAAAAACTGATGGATGGAGCTACACCAAAAGAGATTTCCGAGGAACTCGATATCAGTGTCAGTACTGTGAACAGTCAGAAAGCACGGGCTATTTCTATACTCAAAAAGACCCTTTCAAATAAAGGAATCGCACTTTTATTATTTTATATCTAATTTTTTCATTTTCTTTTGGACAACCTCTATTAGTTTCCTGTTTCTATATTAAATGCGAAACATGAAAGAGGAAAATTTGTTCGATGGATTTGAGATCACGGAATTACTTCATAAGTATATTACCGGACAAAAGCTTGAGCCTTGGGACAAGGAGTTCCTCGAAGACTGGATAGAAGAAAGTGAAGCCAATCGAGCTATTTTCCAACAGCTGCTGGATCAACACCTTTTGGCTGCTGATCTTGTTGAACTAAAAGAATCAGGTTCTACGACCGAAAATGAACTCGCAAAGTTCAACAAAATGCTGGATAAGCCTGAACCGAGGGGTATCTGGTTTAGAATAATAACAGCAGCAGCAATTCTCTTTACCATATCGATTTCCTTTTGGCTTTATAAATATTATCAGTCAGACAAGATTCTACCAACAGAAGTAGCAACGACTACGATATCAGGAGATATTCTTCCCGGCACAGATAAAGCGACACTTACCTTTGAAGATGGTCAGGTTGTCAACCTTTCAGGAGATAAGAAAGCAATTAAGATAGATGAGAAAGGCACATCCTATCAGGATGGTACAAGCATATCGCCAAATAAAGTACAGTTTGCAACACTTACAACACCACGTAAGGGACAATATAAAGTAACCTTACCGGACGGCACTACAGTTTGGTTAAACGCGGAATCTTCTTTACGATATCCCACGAAATTCACAGATCAGACACGTTACGTGGAATTACAGGGGGAAGGGTATTTTGAGGTTGCACTCGATAAGACAAAGCCTTTTATTGTTGCATCCAATGGCCAGCAGGTTAAAGTCCTTGGGACAAAGTTCAATATTAACAGTTATTCCAACGAACCTACGATCAGGACGACGTTAGTCACTGGACGTGTAGAATTAATAAGCAGCCGTGATAAGTCTACGGTGACACTTAACCCCGGCCAGCAAGCAAGTTTAGCAAGTGACGGTTATGTCGTGAATTCTATTGATACCGAATCTTTTATAGCATGGACAGCCAATGAATTTCAGTTCAAAGGAACCAATCTCCGGGAGGTACTACGCCAGCTCGAACGGTGGTATGATATTGACGTTGATTACAGCAACATTCCGAATATAAAAGTTAATGGTACCATTTCCAGAGAAAAGAAACTATCCAGCGTGCTATATGCGCTTGAGAAGATTACGGATTTACAAATTAATCTATCGAAAGGAAGGAGGATTCAGATTAAGAAATAACGATTTCTAGTTTCATATGTTGGCCTGATTAAAGCCGGAGTGCGCGAACACTCCGGCAATTGGGTCTCTATAAAAGTTTTGGACAAACTGAAAATAAACAAACCCTACACAAATCTATGAAAAAACATCATTTTTCCAACAAGGAAAACATTCCGCCCTGGGTGGATGTATTTTCCCACAGGAGAAAACTTCTGCGCGTTGGCATAAAGAGCACGCTGTTCTTTATGCTTCTCGCCAGTGGTACAGCAGTAAAGGCTCAACAGATCAGCCTTTCCCTGCAAAAAGCGCCCCTGTCAACCGCAATTTCAGAAATTCGGAAAGCGACTAAATATGATTTTGCTTATAATGAGGAACTACTAAAAAAAGTAGGACCCATTACTGTAAATCTGAAAAATGCCTCAATAGAAGAGACCCTGCGAACCTTGTTTTCGAACCAACCAATCGTATACGAAATTGCTGACGGCATCATCATTTTGAAGGAGCGCAAAACCACGAATACCGCTAATCCAAAAAAAAAGGAAACCATAAAAGGCAAGATCGTTGATGAGAAGGGCAATCCATTAGCTGGGGCAACTATTCAGGTTAAAGGAAGCAGTTTTGTGACCAACTCCGATAGTGACGGCAATTTTGAATTGCCTTCGGATTATTCAGAATCCGAGTTACAGATCACCTTTTTAGGGTATGCAACAATATCGGTATCAGCTAAATATATAGATCGCATAACGCTTACAACCAATAGTAATGTAATTGATGAGGTATCCGTTGTTGCCAGTGGATATCAATCTATCCCGAAGGAAAGAGCTACGGGATCTTTTTCCAAGGTAGATAATGCGACTTTTAACCGTCAGGTTTCAACGGATGTCATCAGTAGACTAAAAGGGATAGCGCCCTCTATTTTATTTGATGAAAGATCAGGCAGCCCAAAGTTAACCATCAGGGGACAGGCTACGATCTTCGGCAATGACCAGCCGTTGATCGTCGTTGACAACTTTCCTTATGAGGGTGACATCAACAACATCAATCCGAATGATATTGAGGATATCGACATTCTGAAAGATGCTGCTGCCGCCTCGATCTGGGGAGTTCGTGCTGGTAATGGTGTGATCGTCATTAAGACTAAAAAAGGACGAGCAGACCAACCGATGAATATTGGTTTTACAGCTAATGTTACGATAGGGCAGAAACCAGATCTGAACTATATACCACAGATCAAACCAACTGATTTCATTGATATTGAAAAAATGCTTTTTGAAAAAGGCTTTTACAATACAATTATCAGTAATACTGCTGACAATCGACCATATTCTCCCGTTGTCAGCATTCTTAATGATCAGAAAAACGGCCTACTTACAGAGCAACAGGCAAATGCACAAATTGACGCTCTTCGGAGCGGAGATCTGCGACAAGATATGAGCAAATATCTTTATCAACAGAATGTGAAACAACAATATGCCCTAAATCTAAACGGAGGTTCAAATAAATACACCTATTATTTTTCATCAGGATTTGACAAAAATCGAAATTCAGATAAAGGAAGTGGCTTTAACCGGATAAGCCTAAATAGTAATCAGGTATTTCGTCCCATTGAAAACTTAGAGTTTTCAGCGGGGGTGAGTTACATGCAGAGTAATCAAACAACTTCCAATGTTATTTCCATGCTATCCAACATGGGGCAGGAGAAGATGTATCCCTATGCACGACTTGCAGATGATTATGGTAATCCAGAATTAATAACGATGGATTATAGTAACGTTTTAAAATATAATGCATTAAATAACGGCTTGCTGGATTGGAATTTTAGACCATTAGATGAACTCAAATATCAGGATAATCATTTTAACCAAAGTGAATTTCGTCTAAATACTGCAATTAAGTATACCTTTTTACCCCAATTGTCAGCGGACGCAAGATTTCAATGGGAGAATCAATTAGGAAAGCAGAGATCTTATAATGACCAAGAAAGCTACATCACTCGTAATCAAATTAACCAATACACTTCAATTAATGATAGAGCTTTGATAAGAAATATTCCACTTGGTGGGATACTTGACAATGCGAATTCTGAATTGAGTGCCTTAAATGGTAGATTTCAGGTGAATTACGATCAAAAGTGGAGAAAGCATCAGGTGAATGCGATTGTAGGTTTTGAAGTTCGGGAGGTAAAATCTAATGCAGTTTCAAATAGACTTTATGGCTTTGATCCCAAAGTGGGATCAAGCATTGCTGTTGATTTATTAGGAGACTTTACTATTTATGGAAAAGGTTATACCCAAAAAATTCCTAATTTGACGGATTACAATCAGACTTTAGACAGGCTGCGATCTTATTATTTTACTGGAGCTTATAATTATGATCTTCGGTACATATTATCACTTAGTGCTCGAATAGACCAATCAAATATTTTTGGTGTAAATACAAATCAGAAATCTGTTCCATTATGGTCGTCAGGAGTAAAATGGAATATTCATAAAGAGAAATTCTTTAACATTAATTGGTTGTCTGAATTAAGTTTACGATCAACATTTGGATATAGTGGAAACACTGACAAGTCAGTTACTGCATTTACGACTGCTAAAATTTCTTATAACAGTTTCAACCGGTTACCCAATGCTTATCTATTAAATCCACCAAACAAAGATCTAAGATGGGAGAAGAACCGTATGGTGAATATTGGGCTGGATTTTAGTTTGAAAAACCAAAGATTAACCGGCAGCACAGAATATTTTAATAGAAAGGGAACTGATTTAATTGGTAATGGTGAAATTGATCCGACTTCCGGCTTTACAAGTTTTCGCGGAAATGTGGCAAATATGAAAGGTAAGGGTATTGATATTGAATTGAATTCAGAAAACATTCGATCGGAAAATTTTAATTGGAAAAGTACTGTAATTTTCTCCTATGCCACGGATGAAATCGTTAAGTATCAAAAGCAAACTAATTTAGCAAATTTTGTACAGGATGCATATACTACTGCTTACCGTCAGTCGACAAGTTATACGCCTGTTGTTGGCAAACCGCTCTTTAGTATCTATTCTTATCCTTGGGCTGGGCTAGATCCTCTAAATGGTCAACCACAGGGTTTATTGAATGGACAACCTTCTTCATCCTATAATGAAATGGTGCAGAATTTAACGAATGATCCTGAAAGAAATCTTGTTTATCACGGGACAATGTTACCCAAATATTTTGGGGCATTACGAAATACAGTACGATATAAATGTGTCGATTTAACTTTTAACATTACCTATCGTTTTGACTATTACTTTAGACGCAATTCGATAATGTATTCTAGCTTATACAATAACTACAATAGTCATGGTGATTTCTATGATCGCTGGCAGAAGCCTGGTGACGAAAATGTAACTAATATTCCTGCAATGACATACCCCGCTAATATCCTAGCAGATACTTATTTTAAAAACTCTTCAGTCTTAGTAAGCAAGGGCGACCATATTAGAATGCAAGATATTCGACTAGGATATACATTTAAACCGGAAATACTTCGAAATCTGCGGATCAGAAGTCTGAACATGTTTGCTTACATCAATAATGTAGCATTATTATGGAAAGCAACCAAGGAGAATCTTGACCCAGATTTTCCATTCTCCAGACCTATTCGGACAATAGCTTTGGGACTTAACTGTACTTTATAGATATTAAAGATGAAGTTTTTAATAAAAATATCATTTATATTACTTGTTACTATGGTTATATCAGCGTGTAGTAAGGAGTGGTTAGAAGAGAAGCAAAATATCAAGCTGATTGTTCCTACAACATTGAACGATTTGGATCTTTTGCTAAATACTGATTTTCTGCGTCTTGATGGACGAGGAACTTCTGAGACAGCGTGTGACGATTACGAATTTACACTAGATCAATTCAATTCACTGTACTACGGCGTTGATCGGGATATGATAAGCTGGAAATCTATGGAAATTCCTAAGTATGGAAATAAAGAATACGACGAGTGGGATTTGGCTTATTCTGCAATTCAGATTTCGAATATCGTGTTAGAAGGACTTACGAAAATCCAACGGAATGAAAATAATAAGTTGCAATTTGATAGGATTAAAGGAACAGCCCTTTATCACAGGGCGAAACAACATCTTAATCTTGCCACGACCTTTTGTAAATATTATGAAAAGGGCAGTGCATCTCAAGATTTGGGGATACCGCTTAAGCTTACTTCGGATATTAGCGAAAAAATCGTAAGAGCATCTCTCGAAAACACCTATTCAGTGATTATTTCAGATCTTAAACAGGCAGCTACGTTACTTCCTATCGCACAGAGTAGTCAAACATTTATTGCAAAGGGTGGCGCTTTTGGTTTACTAGCAAGGACTTATTTATTTACAAATAATTATACCGAGGCTCTCAGTGCTTCGGACTCCAGTTACAAATATCACAGTTACATCGAAAATTATAATAATGTAGATGGCTCACCAAGTAGACCATTTTTAAATCTATCTACAAAAGAGATGCATATAATCGGAATAATAAGGAGAGAATCTGAAAATTTTTATGTTGGGAGAATCAGCACTGAACTTTTCAATATGTATGACGAAAATGATCTCCGTAGGACACTTTATTTTAAAACCAATACTGATGGTAAACCTTCTTTTCGTGGTAGTTATCAAGGCGGTCAATTGTTTACTGCAACCGCAACTGACGAGATACTTTTGATTAAAGCAGAGTGTAGCGCTCGGTTAAATAAAACGTCAGACGCAAAAAACGCACTCAAACTGTTGCTCGAAAATAGGTATAAAAGTGGAACGTTTAAATCGATCTCCACAAATGACACCAAGGAACTTTTGGATATTGTAATTAAGGAAAGGAGAAAAGAGTTACTTACTAGAGGACTTCGTTGGCAGGATTTAAAACGCATGAATATAGATGTGCGATATGCAAAAACGCTTGTAAGAAAGATAGGCAATGAGATATTTACATTGCCTCCAAATGATCCAAAATACGTTTTCCCAATCCCTCAATATATCCAAAGCTTCACCGGAATTGAATAGAATTTCTTAAACTAAAAAATCATGAAAAATAGTATATTACTTATCTTTGGCCTATTGTTTTCAGTTTTTTCTTTCGCTCAAGGAACTACAAAAATCACCATTAACATTCCACAAGTAGACACCACTAATCTCAAGGCTATACTAATATTACAAGATCCAACACAGGGCATTTATAAAGGTTTTTATAGAGATACACTTCAAATAGAGAAAGGGCAATGTCAATTTTCATTTGATATTAAAAGTCTAAGTGTTGTTACATTGATTATCAATGATAAGTTTGTTACTTTTCCGGGGGATTATGACTTTCTTATTGAGCCTTTTGATGACCTTCTTTTTAGACTTCCTCCACTGCATCAGGCCGGTCACGCCGGTTTTGGGTTCTCCAATATAACTATTAGTGGACGAGGTAGCGAAAAGGTTAATTTAACCAAAAGAATGGTAAGTAAATATTTGCAAATTTATAAAAGTGATCCTGCGTATGAAAAGCAAAGTTTGACGTACATGTTTCAAACTACTGATAGAAAATTAGAAGCAATTGACTCAATTTATAGGTTGAATTCGAATGTGCCACTTAATGTAAAGGACCTAATAAAAGCACAATTATATGGAAGTCTTTTGGCTCCGCTGTATCGGAGTTGCATGGTGAATAAGAGTGATTCCCTTCGTTCACTATTTCAAAAATTTATCGTTGACAAAAACCGTATGCATATTTATTTTAAGAAAGGTGTAATCAATTATTTTGGGGGTGGAACTGTCCCTTCATTCTTAATTTTATCTGAGTTTGCGAATCCTGTAACGGTTGGTGGTGCGAATTACCTAAATAATTACAAGCTGGATTATGTCAGAATGGTTACACGAAGACTAAAAAAATATCCGGAAGCAAAAGATTACTTGTTATCTAATTTTGTGATAAGTAATATATTTGCTCGTTTTGATACAACAACAACAATCCTCTATAAGTACTATTTAGAAGAAGTTGATTTTAATAATGAAAACTATTCAAATGTTGTTAAAACTTATGAGGACCAAGAGAAAAAATTGGCGGTAGGAAAGCCTTTCTATAATTTTTCATTACCTGATACGTTGGGAAAAATTCATAAATTATCTGATTTTAGGGGAAAAGTTATAGTTATTGATTTTTGGTTTAATGGTTGTGCTGGATGTAAGCAGATGGTCCCGCTTATTCAAGAAATTGAAAAAGATTTGGAGGGAAAAACTGTACAATTTATTTCAATTGGTATTGATAAGAAAGATTTGTGGCTTAAAGGAATCGGAAAATATTCTAGTTCACATTCATTACAATTGTATACAAATGAACAGACTGACCAACATCCCATGATGAAATATCTTAATATTGATGCATATCCTAGACTAATTATAGTTGATAAAAATGGAAAAATTACTGCTGCTCCACCAGATCCGAGATTCAATCGAGACAAGTTTATAAATCAAATAAGATCTTTGCTATAGACAATAAAAACAGTGATATTTGTAAATATCACTGCACTTCTTTCTATTGGCGTGTTCCTAAATGTATTTTAGATGGGATTACCTGTTGGTTGATTAGTAATTGTATCATATTCCTGTGAACAAATTCTTTGTGACAGTCCCTCGCTAAAACTTGGACCAACAACTTCTGCCCCCCTTGAGCCATCAGGGTTAACGTAACATTCTATAACTGCAAATTTTGCCCTATCATTAGTAGCAAAAGAAAATACTGCGAAAATGGCTAGGGCTAAAAAAGTATTTTTTGTATCTATTCTTAAATTTTTCATTAATTTATGTTGTGTTTAAATAAAACAGTCATATCGATTATTAAAAGATATGACTGCTTTGCTTGTTTAAGGTCTTACTCCAGTATGTATTTTATTACCGGTCGGCATATTTGTGGATGTATCATATTCCTGCGAACAAATTCTTGGATTTGGACCCGTGCATTCATTCGCTCCTGAAACCTGTTGTCCTCGTGAACCGTCAGGATTCGTGTAAAATTCTAATAAAGCTACTTTTGCATTGCTACTTGCCGGAGCAAAAGAGAAAGCTGCGAAACTTCCGATTGCAATTGCTGCAACTCCTAAGGTTAATCTTAGATTTTTCATGATATTGGTGCTTTTATAAATCAAAAAGCTAAACTTTAGTTTTTTGCCTACTCTAGGTTCCAGGTTTTCGGCTTCCCCTGTTCTGGTTATTAGTTTAATTGTATGTGGTCTGAATATGACTACTGTGTGGTGGCCGTTTAAATGCAAACATGATCAGACCAATAATGTTAATTGCGAGTGCAATGAAATTAAAATATAACTGATCGTTCCAGTTCATCGATGTGAAAACTGCAATGCAGGAGCATGGAATGCTCGGTGCAAATTTTAAGATGTAAATGAGATATGCAGTATACAGGGTAAGAACAAATAGAGAAGCTATCAGCCCAAATTTCCTCCAGTTCTTGTTTATTAACAGCGTCACAATACCAATGTGTACAGCCTGCAAGATATAAGGTAGGACAGATCCGCCTGCAGACAATAGGTAAGCACCTTGTATTTGCCGATCAAATGTATCGAAATCAAAGATTTTGCTGGCGAATGTATACGCCCATACCAGTATGAGGATAAATATGACCAATTCTGAAATGATGTTCTTAATTCTCATGATATGGTTATTTGGTTTGTTATAAATTGTGTGTAGGGTGGCTTGTTTTTCGATATCAAAAAATTTGTTTTCAAAATTTCTATTCCATCAAATTTAGAATGTCCTTCACCTCAAATACAAGAACTTGTGGTCTCAGTAACCATGTTCACAGTGTGTTAGAAAATTTTCACAGTTTAATGTTTCCATTGGTCCTTATCTTTTGGGGGAGGATCTTTTATTTCATTTCCGTTTTCGTCTAAATAGGTATTAGATGATATTTGTAATGTGTCTTTCTCTGTTTTTAGATAAAGGTTTTGCTGAATTTCTTTTTCCACCACACTATTTCTTTCGGGGGCTACGTCCATTTCATCCTGTCTGCATGATTGCAGTATACAAAGGGTGATGAGGACAACTGATATTGAGATAACCGTTGTTTTTTTCATTGTAAAATTTTTTAAGATTATCTCGGCCGAGACTTAGTTGAATTCTAGGGTCCAAATTATCAGTCTTTTCAATAGGTAGAAACAACTTGTGGTCTCAGCAATCACGTCCACACCCCGATTATGATCCAAAAGGAACACGTAAATAATTGAAAAAAAGTAAACTAATAGATTCGTAAAAAAATATTGAAATTGATGCTAATTTTAGGTGTATTAGAAATAATTCACATGTATTAGAAATCAAGTTCACACATTAATTTTTGACTTAAATTTTTTTATTGCATTGAAATACAGGGCGTTGTTTTGTAAAATGCTTTACGACGCAAAAGAATTTCCTTTTATGTGGTATATGAGAAATTTTCTTAATTTTATAGTAATTCTTAACCATGAACCGTCCAAATATTCATTTTTTAGCAATCGTATTAATTTTTCTGTGCGAAATGATGTTTGCCCAGCAAGATAAGCTGAGTGATTTTTATATCATTCAGCGGCAATACGAGAACCTGCCAGAAAATGATTCCGCAGCCCTTCCCCTTGTTGAGAGACTTATCAGGAAAGCAAAACATGAAAATAATCAGATGCAACTGTTTCTTGGTTATAAAGATGCACGGTATTATTCTCGTGACCCTGAAATCAAATTAAAGTATGCTGACAGTGCCATTTCTATTGCAAAGCTTAAGAAGAACGATAGTCTGCTAAGCAGCGCATATTTGAGCAAGGGTGTTGTTTATTATTTCTATCTGAAAAAGTACAAGCTCGCGCTTAATGAATATTTGAGGGCATTTGAAAAGAACAAAAGCAACAAAGATCCATATTATAGAAATAAGATTAATTATCATATTGGTGTCCTTAAAAGCTACATCGGCTATTATGACGAAGCTCTTCTGGATTTCGAAGAAGCCAGAGAATTTTTTGAGGGTGAGATCCAGAAAAATCTGCATCCAAATGTAATGTTTGGCAACCAAAGGGGGTACCTCAATACGGTTCATCAAATGGCAGTCTGCTACCGCAAGCTTCGTAAGTTTCAAAAAGCTGATTCACTTATATCTTTAGGGCTTTCCAGAACATGGAAAAATCCTGTTTATAAGCAGGAATATAGTTATTTCTTAAAGGAGGAAGGTATCCGTAAATTTCGTGAGAAGGACTACGCCAATGCTGCCGAGGCTCTGAGAAGTTCATTACCCGGAATTATCGATATCGATGATTTCGCTTGGCTAACGGTATCTTATTTTTACCTGGGCAGATCAAATTGGAAAGAAGGAAATACAAGCGAAGCGATCAAATACTTCAATAAAATAGATTCTATTTTTACTAAGCATAATTTTGTTCTGCCGGAAGTCAGGTATATGTATGAGGACCTCATAAATTATTACGGAGATAACAATCCCGCCAAAACACTGTACTATACTGGCCAGCTTATAAAAGTTGATCGGGTTTTGGACAAGGATTTTGTTTACCTATCATCTAAAATCCACAAAAAGTATGATGCAGAAAATTTACTGCGGAAGCAAGAGGAACTGCAGCGGAAGTCTTGGATGAAAGTAGGAGTCTATTTGGTTGGTTTCTTTTTAATTCTCATTGGCGTTTTCTATTTGTTGTTGCGGTTCAGATCCAGAAAGAGTGTTATTGGTCAAAATAGTATTTTAGGAATTAATCTCGCGGGAGGTACTCTGAATACGTCTGAAGAAGGGGCTTTTCGGGTGCGTACGTACAAGCGTACGGGCATTGGCGATGATATTGTTGAAGATATTCTCCACAAACTGGAAGAATTTGAGGCAAACATGGAATTTCTGGATGAGACTGTTAAGATTAAGTCTCTGGCAAAAAAGTTTGGAGTGAATCAAAACTATCTTTCTGAAATAATCCAGGAGCATAGAGGTGCAAATTTTCACCTGTACCTATGTGAACTTCGTATTTCATATATTACCCAAAAACTCCTTACAGATGACGAATATTTGAAATATAGCAGTTCTACACTTGCAAAGGAATGCGGTATCTCTTCGCGCACAAATTTCTCCAAGGTTTTCGCTCAGATCAATGGTATAAACTTTACCCAGTTCGTAAATAATAGAAAAAGGGAACTAAAGGGTGCCCCGGCTTAATACATCTATTACTTGCAAATCATACTGGCAGTTTCCGTAATTCAATTCCGAAAATAACTCTATTTTTAAGCTTAAAGATCTTATATTATAGGTACATAGTAAAATTACGACACTTTTTAAAATAATGCCTAATTCATTTTGTCGTGAATTTCTAAGGTATTATATTGCAATACCAAAATCACCAAGGACTTATGAAAAAGAAAAGAAAACAACCTTAGTACAATTAGCATAAAAATATGCTGAAAGAAGGATTTCAAGCCGTTGTAATCCTGTTCGTGCCAATCTCAGGTCTTAGATGGAATAGTCTCTTTTGCGCATTTTCAAATGCAGATTTCTGAGTAAAACAACCTCACCATCCAAAGGTGATCATGCTATATAAATAACACAACCGAAAAAAATTATGTTATCATGTTTCGAGAAGAAGATAGTCTTTCCGGCAAAGGAATAGATTCGTCAAAAAAAAACATTTTGGATACGTTAAAGGATGCTACATTAAATGATGTTACAAAAATTCCGGGTCCACAACAAAAGTTTCTTGCACAAGCAAAGAATATCACGGATACTGGAAAGCGTTTCCTGAATCAACCATTCCTACCAAATGATACAACAGTTATTAAAGATAAAGTATGGGCGAAGCAGCCTACTTCTAAGATATTTAATGCTGAGGGGATTCCTGCAAATGCGATTGCAGGTATCAATAGGGTAGTTAAACTCGACATACTTGTCGATGGCAAAGAAATTAAATATTTCAAGCACTTTAAACTTAGGCAAAGTGCGGTAAAACACCATGCATTTGAGCTTACACTTGCTCATGATACCTTGGGCGCACCAGAAAATCACAATTTGGAAGAGGCACAAGGTTTTCTTGGAAAGAGAATTACGGTTATCTTTAAATATAAAGATGTTGATAATAGCCCTGAAAGAAATTTCGTTGGCGTAATTACTGAAGTAGGTTTTAGTCAAGAAAAGGGAAGTTTGGGCAATCTTGTCATGTCAGGCTTTAGCCCCACAATATTATTGGATGCTGCACCGCATATCCAAAGTTTTGGTGGTGCAGGCCCCATCAGCTTAAACAGCATTGCAAACGAAGTTATCAAGGAAGGTTTGGGGCACGACAAGTTTGATTTCAGAGTTGATTCTCGTTACGGAAACGTCCCTTATAGCTGTCAATATGAAGAAACACATTATAACTATCTAGCAAGAATTGCAGAAGCTTATGGTGAGCAATTCTTCTATGATGGCGAAGTCCTTCATTTTGGAGAGTTGCCGCCCCAAGAGAAGGCTGTTGTGCTTACTTATGGCAGTAATCTTACTGACGTTAAGATCAAAATGAGAGCTCAGCATGTAAATCCAACATTCTACGGATATAACAGCAGTAAAGATGAGAAGTTCGCTGGTGGAAAAAGCAAAATTGACCATAAATCAGATATCGCCAAAAGGGCATATGAGATTTCGGAGCGAACTTTTCAAACACCATCTTTGCGTGTTGCACCTATAAAAGCAACAACCTTTATGGATATTGACGCTTCGCAGAAAGGTACTGCTGGGAGCAAAGCTGCAGAAGTATTTGTTACTTCTGGAAGTACTACTGTTCCATTCCTTCATCCGGGCTGTATAGCGGAAGTTGAAATGAGGAAACCTGATAGCAGTGAAACTTCATATTTTACGAAATTAATGCTTATTGAAGTAACCCATGAAGTTGACGCCCGAGGCTACTATGACGGTTCTTTTCAGGCGATTGCATCTGATTCGGGTTTCATCCCAAGGCCGGAATTTATCGTTCCAACGGCAGAACCTCAATTTGGTAAAGTGATCTCAAATACAGATCCTCTAAACCAGGGGCGAGTGCAGGTTCAGCTTGACTGGCAACGTGGGAAGGATTCAACTGAATTTATCCGTGTCATGTCGCCCGATGCAGGAAGTAGCGACAAGGTTAGCAAGAACCGTGGTTTTATGTCTGTACCAGAAGTTGGGGATCAGGTCATCGTAAATTTCGTCCATAACCATCCAGACAGGCCATTTGTTATGGGTGGTATGTTTCATGGAAAAATTGGTGCTGGCGGTGGGGAAGGAAATCATGTTATGAGTTTTAGTGGTAGAAGCGGTGCTGAATTAAAATTCCATAATGGTGAGGGTTCCATGAACCTACAGGATCAGGGCGGTGCGAACATGCATTTTGACGGTGCTGGAAATGCAAGGACAAATGTCAAAACGGCCCATAGCGTAAATGCAGGGAGCAACTCTTCAATTAATGTTGGCGGTAAAAAAGACTCGCCCCCACAATCTCTGTTAAATATGGATGCAGCGGGCAATATCACGCTTGACGGTAAAACAAGTATTACTTTTCAGGTTGGCGGCAATAAAATTGTCATAGATAAAGAAGGGATTACGGGGACGGTGGCTAGCGGGAACATCAGTTTCGACGCTACTGCAGGAACATTTACCATCCACAGTAATGGCAATATGGATATGAAGACCGATGCTGATCTAGCTATTGATAGCAAGACTTCCAAGATCAATTCAAGTGGCCCTACAAATATCACAGGGGCGGATGTTGAAATTAATAAAGGTTAAATATGAAGTTCGATATTCAAGACATCGGGAAAACAAGAAAATATGCTTTCCTCAGAGAAGAGCGATATCAATTTCAGGGTTTACGCAATGAAAATTATGTGGAAATAGGTCTCGATGTAAAACTATTATCCGTGAGCATAGGAGTCCCTACTTTCAAAATCAATGTAATCCGCTATAAACAGAGTAATGCTACAGGCTTGTATGGGTGGGTAGGTGATATTCATGAAATTAGGAATGAACTGATTTTTACGCTAAATGAAAAAGGTCAATTAGGGACAATCTTAAATATGGATGACATTCGAAGGAAGTGGGAAAAGATTAGACCAGAGCTTCAAAAAGGACATAAAAAAGATGGACATAAAGAAATTTTTATTTCAGGTATAAGTGAGCTTTTGGAAAACGGTGACCTTTTGGCGGATGCATTGCGTTTTGCACAACCATATTTGCTTCTATTTCCTGGCATCCACGCAAAGGAGCTAAAAAAAGACGAAGAAACAGTTGGATACCGTGAACTTCCCAATTTTTTAGCAACGAAAATGGTTCCAATAAATACCGTGGAGACATTAACCGAACTAGAAGACGGTAAATTCCAGATTGAAGTTAGAGGAACTATTGACGAAAACCACTTTGAACAGGAGAAAGTTACAGCAATGATCAGGATTCTGAAAAATCGACCCCGGGTTCCTACACAACTTCAGTTAGGCTACATCGAAAGGTACCGTCTGGATGAATGGCCGTGGTCTGAGCAGAGTATGTGTATGAGTATTGCTGAAATTCCTGGCACATTATACCGTGAAGAAAGAAATATTTTAAAAGCAATATGATTTTTAAGATAGAGGATCTTGTCTTTCAAAATGACCGATATTTTATACTACTGGCCAATAAGGATGCCGAGAAGCTAGCAGGACTCAACTGTCTGGACGTCTATGCAGACAACATCAAGATTAATCGTTTATCAGGTTGTCGGGTATCGGAAATAGTAAAGGTTCCTGATTTTACAGTTTTGGAGTCGAAAGAAAACCTAAGTGAATTGGAGCAGATTTTTAGAAAGACTAAATTGATGGAAATCTGCACCTGCGTTAAGAACGTTAATTATAAATAAGTGGATCATGGCAAAGAAGTATGTGCCAGAGGGAGCTTTTCTCGCCTGCGATAAGGGAACAAGCCCATCGACATTACGGGTTAGCTTTAATAAGAACACGACGATATACGCCGTACCAATGGCGACCGAAGCGGATAAGCTACCGTTCTTTCACCTCAAGCCAATGGGGCTTTGTACCTGTCCAGCGAAATGGGCTACAGGTGTAACCTGCATTCCAACAACATTGCAATGGGATAACCCGAAAGACGGTGTAAAGATAAATGGGAACAGGATGCTTCTTGAAGATTCGACCTGTAATTGCATTTTTGGCGGTAAGATCAGTATATTCTTTGATCGTGCATCTGCTGTTGCTTATGGGATCGGCGAGGGTAAAATGCCCAGCGAATATATAAAAGAGGGATTTGACTGGCTCGAACAAAAAACAAAAGAAAATAGGGCAGAACGGGATAAAATGATTCCAGATTGGATGAAGCCTATTACTGGTGCTAAGGATTGGTTTGATGATCTAGGCACAGGTTTAGTGGAGGGGGCAGTGAACGGGGTCGTCGGACTGGGAGAAGTTATCTATCAGGTGGGACAAGATCCTGTCGGTACTGCCGAAGCTTTGGGCGGAATAGTAAAAGAGGGGTATGAGGCAACTACAAAAGGACTAAACGAGGCATACAAATGGAGTACGACACCCGGGAATCTCGAAAATGCAGCAAATTCTACATGGGATTGGGCTTCGAAAGAAGAAAATTGGGATAAACTCGGAAATGATATTGTCAAGGGAGCTCAGGATACTGGCGAATGGATCGCTAAAAATCCGAGAAAAATCGGAAATACGGTAGGTGAATTTATTCCGGATGCCGTGGCTGCTGTATACACAGCTGGAGGTTCACTAGCTGCTACTGCTGGTAAAACGGCACTTAAAGAAGGTGCAGAAGTCGTTGTTGAGAAGACTGTTAAGGAAGTTGCAGAGGCTGGTGCAGAAAAACTAGGGAAGGAAGGATTGGAAGCTGGCGCCAAGAGGGGAATTGCTGAGACCTTAGAGCAGTTAGCTAAAAAAGAAAGTGATGATATTGCTGCCGTAGTCACAAAAGCTGCGCCCAAAAAGGCAAAACCACCTTTTAAAATTAGTAATAAACATGTAGGAAATCCGGACTTAGAGGCTGAGTTTAAAAGACAGTTAAAAGATCAGCAAGATGCCATCAATAAAATGAAAACTAAGGAATGGTTACAAAACCGTGAGGATTTTGCAAGTAGGAATAAAACAGATTACGCTAAGAAAACTAAAGAGGCAAGAGATAATTATAGGCAACAAGAAATTGCTCGGAGAACAGAGGATAATATTATTAATAAAGGTATGACTCCCCAAGTGGCTGAGGAAGCTGCACAAAAATCAATGAAGGGGCAGGCTGCATTACACAATCCGGATGGGATAGCTGGTGGAAAAGCTGATCAAATTACAGGAATGGGAGATGGAAGAGTAAATTCCTCGATTGGTAGTCAATGGGATAAGGGGCGAGCTCAGTCAATTGAAGATCAATTAAAAAAAGATTTTGGGATTCCCCCCAAAAAAATCAGTGATATTCCCGATGATGAGATTATGAACGTAGATTTGTTTTAAATTTGAACACTAATATAAATAAAATGGAAAGATTAACTTTTGAAGAAAGAAACAGAGACAGTTATATTAAACAAGAGAATGTACCATCTGGAATTGTAGAAAAATACACGGGAGTACTACCGGATGAACTTATAGCTATTTGGAAAACTATGGGATTTGGTATTTTTGAAAATGGATTTATTCAATTAATAAATCCCGATGAGTACGAATTTGCATTTGAGTATATTGATAAGCTTTTAGAACCATCCATCATTTTTGGCTATACTGCAATGGGCGATTTGTTATTATGGGAAGGAAATAAGGGTTGGACAATTTCTGCGGATGAAGGGAACAGGGTTAAGATAATAAACATCAGGAAATGTAAGAGTCGTGCATTAAATTCTTTTAAAGGAACAGTTGATGCCTTTTTGGATGAATATTTTATTTCTCATAAGGACTATTTTGATTCTAAGGATTATTTAGAGGCAAGAGAAACGTTGCCAAAACTTGAATATGGCCAGTGTTATGGATATGTCCCAGCATTATCGTTAGGTGGTAAGGCTTCAAACAAAAATCTACAGGTTGTGGACACAAAGTCCTACATTGAAATAGTTGGTCAGTCTGTCGGTAAGATTATTGATTTAGGATAATTTACTAGATCAAAAGGCTATTACAATTAGCTAAAGCCAACAATTTATAATACTGAAAGCCGCAAGCAGTTCTAAAAATTGAAGCGATCGTACGGTGGCCGTATTTTTTGAAATGCTTGCACCGCTTCCCGCCAAAAGTCGGTTCCGACCCTAGAAGGAACCGACTTTTGGCCGCCGGCATATTTAACTGCCGACCGGTAAGGGCATAAGAATTTCCTCTACGAAATAACCCTGCTCGGGAGCACTTGAGCTGTCGGCAACGCATATAATTTCTTCACCGTTGCTCAGTGTGATATGAAGGTTTGAACGTGTCATAATATTAATTTTGATAGGTTAAGATTTCCTGTATCAATTTCAGGTCGAACTCAGATGTTCTGAAATAGACATCCTCGAATGCCTGATAACGAGCCATTCCATTGGAATGAACGAGCAGTACATCACTCTTTACAACCCCCTTTTGATTGCACAGCTTTTCAATTTCCTGCGCATCAGCTTCCACAAACGTCAGTTCATTTTCACCAAACCACTTTTCATAAAAAGGAATGTGTGTGGGATTATGAATCAGGAACCGAACTGTATGGTCTTTTCGTGCGATATAGCCCAGAATCGGGTTGATACCGAGCATTTCTACAAGTTCCATTGTTTCTTTAGTCTTGGTCATCCAGTCAGGAGTGAGGTTTACGATAGCTATTTCAAAATTGTACCGCCCTATCTCACTATAGACCTTAAGAAATAGAAATTCAGTTATTTTTGCTGTTGGTTTCATACCATAGATTTTAAATCGATCATGACAAGTTTACTGTCTCCAAACAGGCAATAAATTGCATATTTTAGCTTTTTACTGCATTCAGGCTGTTCCGTAAAATGAATCAGGGCATTTATGCTGAACAGGGCATCGTAGCCATCAAATAACTGGTCCCTGAATGTCCTTGGATTTCTATACAGTCTTGTACCATTGCTTGAACAAATACGTGTACAGTTCTCCACTAACCTGTACCAAAATTCTGCGGTTATCAGCCCGTCAGTCCATTGTGAATAGACATATGCTTTTTTTACGGTGTATAGGTCTGCTTCCTGTTTGATGAAGTCCGTTAATTGCTTCAGATCTTCGGGAAATAACTGTGCGAGCAGGTAGGCTCTATCTATGTTTGACATCTTATCTAGTGCTTTCATTGGGATAAAGTTTTAAAAAGTGGCAGTGCTAACCACTGCCACTTGTGGATTTTTGATTAATTGAACTGGAAAATATCTGCTCCCACCTTTTCAAAAGAAGTACAGAGGTCAAATGCTTTTTGGCTTTTAAGCTGTGCAGTACCACCCAGCACAATACTTTGTAATTTGGCTTCCGAATCCCTGTAGTTCCGTACGTTCTGAAAATATCCGGTAACAGCGTTATAGGCTCCGAATAATGTTCCCTTTGTAGTTTCAAGCTGTTGGGTATCGTTGATCATGGCGTATGCGAATGCATCTTCAACGGTATTTTTGAACATCGTGGAGAGTTCATCGTCCGCACCCTTTTTCAGTAGGTCAAAAGTTTCCTTATTGGGGCAAAGGGCGAGCTGAATAAGTTTGCGGATTTCGCTGTCTTTCACTTTGACCTTAGTCCAGTTATTGAAAATGCCGTCCAGTTGCATGGTCATGGTGTTTGCTAGTCCCATCACTTTATGGGCATCGTTCAGCCGTTGTTTTGCGCCTGCCGTATGTTTGATGCGTACGACGTTGCTCATATTACGGAGTGATGCATTGAGCGTATTTTGGCATACGATGCGGATAGGGGTAAAAGCTGCTGTAATGCTTCCGCTTCCGTCGTGGGAGGTTGTCAGGAAGATATACTTTTCAATTACATCGTCGGAATTACCGATACGGATATAGTTCGGAAGTTTTGCGGTAATAAAAATACGTTCGCCCAGACCGAGTGCGCCAGCTGTTTCGTACTGGATACCACTGCCACCTCCTACAATTGAATCGAAAAATGTAAAGGCGTCCTTATTCTGCACGATATGATAATCCTTACCCACAACGCCAAGTACGGTATTGTTATCCGTGCGTACATTGGCAAAGTAATTTGGTACTTCAATTTCGGTGTCCTGTATAACAATACCCTCCGAGATTTGTACGATTCCGGAGCCTTTTGTAAATAGGGGGCTTTTTTCGACTTCATAGTCCAACCCTGCATGTCTGATTGCTTGTGCGCTGGTAGGGTAGTCCTGAACAATTTGCCCAAGGCCGTGCCATGCTTTTTCTTTTACACTGAAAAATGAATATTTACCTGTCCTGTTGTTGAAATTTAAATTATGTCCCATGATTTCTATTTTTTAGCGGGTTAAAATGAATTGAATTTTGTTAAGTGAGTTGATTAAAAAGGGAGGTCGTCATTGCCGTCCCCTGTAGCAGTCCTGCCATTTTCTGATTCTGTACTGTCCTGCAAGGGATCATCATTCTTTGCGCTTCTAGCGAGCGGTTTAATGGTGGCGGTGTGAAAATTTAGCCCTGCCTTTGCTGTACCGTCTTGTGATTTCCACGCCCTGACACTGATCTGTCCTGACAGTTCGACCAGTAGCCCTTTTTGGAGCCATGTCACGGCTTTTGCTGTTCGCCAGTAGGCACAATCAACATATGCGGTATGTTCTACACGCTGTCCGTCCTTTTTGTAGCTGTCATTAACAGCAATGGAGAAGTTTACGACCTCTTTCCCTGTTGTTGTTTTGCTGACTTTTGCGTCTGCTGTCAGCCTTCCTGTGATGTTCATAACTTTCTGTTTTAGTTGTTGTACAATCCTGTTACGTTTGTTCCCTTTCCAGTCCTGCTGAGGCTCGGCCCCAAATCATTTTTTCAAAAGAAAAAACAGGAAAAAAAAGAAAGTCAATCCGTACATAGGGGAATTGCGGCAAGGCAAAAGGAAACGGAATAAAGGAAGGGAGCGTGCGACGGCATGTGTTTATGCCGTAGTCTTTTGCGGACTGCGGGCTGGATGCCCTGTGTACTTTTGAATGTCTTTTTCGACTGTTCTTTTGATAAAACTGATTTTCCTAATCTTATATTTCTCTAAAGATTTGTGCGTTCAAAAGCAATGTTATTTTATAGGGAATTGAAAGATGATTGGTGGTGCAACGGCAAGGTAAGCAGCTTTCAATTTGCTATATGAGGGCTGCCGAAAGCTCTTTTACGCGCGGGCTTAGAAATGGAGTAAATGTGCTTTGGCCCTTGGATGGAAAGAAAATATAACCGAAAACTCGGTCCAACGAGAGATTTATCCTGCGTGAGGGATGGAAACGGAATCCTTTTGCTTGCCAGTAGATATAGTGGATAGCACGACCGATCCGTTCAGTCCGGGTCCAATGTTGGCGAACCGTTTGGGCACGCCATATCAGGGGATTATCCTTAACTTCTTTTTTATTCGTTAAAAAAGATACACAAATCATAATATTCCTTGCCTTGTGAAAATATTTCAATGTGCTCGGGACAATTTCATTTTTCAACCGTCATATATGTAGATATAAAAAAACTATTTAAAAGACGATGAAAAAATTATTACCTTCTAGCTTTGTTTATGCTTGTGTTTGGGTTCCAGAGCTGTAAAAAAGATCATGTCAACACTTTTGGCGAGGAAGAAAGTCCAAATCTTTCCCTTAAAGCAGCATTTGACCAGCAGTATGCTAAAAGTGGTTTTAAATCAAAGGAAAGAAGTTTCAATAAGAACTTCAGAACGGAGATCCTTTGGAATAATGTAACCTACAGAACGGCAGATACCGCAATTGTAAAAGTAAAACTACTTGATGACGTAAAAATTTATACGAACGATTCAATTCCGGTACGGCTTGATGAAAATTTAATTGTCAAAGCGATAAAAAACTCTAAAGGAGAATGGATATTTGTGAAAGTCATGTATCTTCCGGAATATGGGAAGAATTTGCCAACTGGTTTCACAGGCCGAATAATTTCTGAAGGCTATTTTGATGATAATTACGTGGTCACCAAATACCTCGGCGGGCAAGGGTATTTTGCGACCTTCAATTCAGGTAATACGTGGTTTAATCACAAACTTAACGCAAAGTTGAAAGCAGGCGGACTACCGGGAGATGATCCTTTATGTCAGCCAGAGGAAGATGGTGGCACCGTAACCGGTTATGTTGAGGGTGAGGTGAATGTTGTCTGGCAAAGACCAACAACAACACCTGCGGTATGTACCGATGATCCTCTTCCCACGGGTGGTGGAACTGGAGGTGGCGGAATTCCTAAGGACATTAATGCACTTACAGCTGCAGAGGCTGAAATGCTAGCAAAATTGGAAGGTGCATACAAAACCCGAATGAGCCCAGAGGAAATTGCTATTTATGATAAAATGCCGATGCACGATAGATTATCTTATTTATTGAATGCTAAGGATGCTGAAGTTAAGGCGGAACAGCATTTTCCCAATGATTTAAGAAATGGAAAAGGAGATGCATTTAGGCATGCCTTCTTCTCGGCCTTGAATAGAACGAGATTCGGAATTGACCAAGCTAAGCTATTGGGTGATGCTCACGAAAATACCCCGCAACATCCATTGAACAAACAAATGGATCTCCACAATAATGAAGTTGGAAGAGCGTACGATGTATACATGACTGCGAATACTGCGGAGGTATATGTGTTGGATATGATGAAGACAGGCAAACTCGTATATTTGGGACCATTGGGTATTAACAATGATCTTATTCCAGTCACAAAATTAATTCCCAGTAATCAATAAGCGATATGAGAACATCTTTTTTAATTTTATTTTTTAGTATACTATTTTTTGCCTGTAGCTATAATAACCGAGGCTCTTTTGTTATAGACGATTTTAGTAGAGATACAACCATTCTAGCAAAAACAAACAGCCACTCTCCAACAACATTGTGGCTATATATTAAAGGTTCAACAAACGATACGATCATCATAAACGACGTAAAGTGGAAAGTAAATGCAGGAAAAATTGATTCCCTTCAACTGGATCACTATACGCCTGAGTTGGCAATAAAAATCGAACATTATAAAGCTACCTCAGGGAAGATTGAAGTTGATTATTATGTACCATAGTATTAAAGTTTCCTACCGTATTTCCTTAATGAGGAGCAGCGTATTTTTTTTTAGTTATGTTGACATTGTAGAAAAATGTTTTTAAATTAGATTTGTAAACAATATTTGCTCGACCGAGCATACTTTTCATAAAATAGGTTAATAATATGGCTAGAACACCCGACGACCCCCAATCTTCGGGTGTTTTATTTATCAACTGCCATAGGATTTTGAAGTAAGCTACTTAGTATTGGAAAGTGTCCAATGCATTATATGAGCTAAGGTTGAACTTAAATTGTAACCTTTTTGTTGTAGCCGTACTCTATTCTTTTACAAGCAAGAGTTTAACCTTTAAAAAGAATACAATGGAAACTACACAATTCAAACAAAATGTCCAACCTGTTTTTAATGTTTTAAAATTCACCTTTACCATAGTTCCGGTGGTAGCTGGACTGGACAAGTTCGCCAACATTCTTTGTGATTGGGCGCAATATATAAATCCTTCGATCCTTGGAATTTTGCCTTTTTCCGGCACAATATTCATGATGATTGTTGGAGTCATTGAAATTATTGCCGGAATTTTAGTGTTTGTAAAACCAAAGGTTGGTGGTTTAATCGTGTCAGCATGGCTAACGCTGATCGCATTGACCTTATTGGCTGGCTGGAATTTTGCAGATGTTGCAGTAAGGGATTTAGTAATGGCTATTTCGGTTTTTTCCATGGCAAGATTAGCTTCAACTGTTGACAATAAGTAAATGAAAACAAAAGAGACAAATACGGATGCGGAAATAATTGAAAAGGTGCTAAATAAAGAAACGGCTATTTTTGAATTGATTATCCGACGCAATAATCCATATCTCTACAGGATTGGAAGAATGTACAACTTCAGTCATGAAGATACACAGGATCTTATGCAGGAAACTTATATTGAAGCATTTACACATCTCCATCAATTTGAAGGCAGATCTTCTTTCCGTACCTGGATTTCCAAAATAATGCTGCATCAATGTTATCGTAAAACCCAAAAATGGTATTCAAACCATATGGAATCCATAGAAAATAATAATCCGGCTATGGAAAATCTTCATAACACCGAAACATCCAACCATGTGATGAACAGAGAATTAAATTCAGTCATTGAAAAAAGCCTACTCAATATCCCCGAAGATTATAGAACGGTTTTTACCTTACGCGAGGTCAGTGGCCTAAGTGTACAGGAAACAGCAGAGGTTTTAGAAATCAGTGAAAATAATGTGAAAGTCCGTGTTAACAGGGCTAAGGTATATTTGCGAAAAGAAATCGAGAAATTTTATGTTAAGGAGGATATTTTTGAATTTAATCTGATCTACTGTGATGCTATGGTATCCCGCGTATTGAGCAGAATTGACGAAATATAGTTTTAAATCCAATGAATTGAAAGTAAAGGGAGCCAGTTAGCATACCAGCTCCGCTTTTCATTTGAATAGAATGACCGGTATTTGACTTAAAATGATAATTAAGATTAAAAAAAGAAGTAAGACCACCACTGTAATTTTTTCTTTATTTACCCATCTAAGAAAGAATATAGATAACAAAATAAACAGTAGTGATAAGAAAAAAATCACGGCAATACTCTGACTAATTATTAGCGCAGTATCTGGTTGCACATTCCAGATTACAGCAAGGCTGTTCTTGTCAAAAGAGGATTCATAAAAACCCGTTTTAAAAATTCTTCTGGTAAATACATTCGCGCCCGCATATATAAATGGAAGTGAGAGGAGTACACTGAGCACATAAACAATATAATAATATATTTTCATTCGATCTTGGATTTAAAGTACGCTAGTAACATTGGTATTGAGAATCTGCATAGGCTGCCGTCCCTCAACGACTTCTTTTAACCTTGCCCAGTCAGGACGGAGTATCTGCGGTCCCAGCTGCAGCTGCCTCGTGACTGACAAGCAGGATCGCCTTGGTTAAAAAAGGACGCCTTTTAAGGACTTCCTGACAAGGGCACTCTGACCACGCATCTTTAGTGAATTTTTAAGATTACCTCAATCTTAGCTGATTCAGCTTCGGTGACATCATTGTTTTCGTTGAGAATGTTCTCGTATTGCCGACAGGCACAATACAGAGTAAAAGCAGTGGTACCAGTACATACTGAACGCTTCTGCAATTCAAATTTTTAATTTCCTTTTCATAAAAATCATTTGGTTTTTTTAATGACTTACAATATATACGAATGAACAAGAAAATTGTTTTAATCAGCATAAAATATTTATCTCGTTATATTTTTATTGTATGGCATCCCCCGGTGTTATGCCTAAAGTTTTAATCTATGTTCCTCCAAACAATATCATATCTATTTAGATTGACCTGCTTCCAGGGGTTGTACAGTGTATTTTCATTACATGGCAACAGCCGGGAGCTCAGCATGAAAAAATAGTATGACATCTTTAATAATTTACGCGTGTGGTAAAACCTTTTCAGATCGACCATTGTGTTATAGCTATAGAATAGTATTCGCCAAACGGCTTAATTTTTGCAATTTTTTTAATCACCAAAATATTAATCCTTAATACATCAAATCATGGCAGACAACAAAAAGAAACAAGGAAAATCCGACCGTAACAAGGTAAGCGGATCAGAGAACTACGAAATCCAATATTTTAAAGAGAAAATGGGAGTCTCCTCACAAGCCGTTACCGGTGCGATTCGTGCGACAGGCTCCAATGACCGTAAGGTGCTTGAAAAATATCTAAAAGAGCGTCACGGAAAGTAAAGCTTTCCTAACTCACAATTTAAATTTAAAATTTAGACTATGGGCTTATCTAAATATCGCGAAAAGCGGTCAGCAGAAAAGACCCCTGAACCCTTCGGCGGCAAGCCGAACGGAAAGGAGTTACGTTTCGTTGTGCAAAAGCATGACGCGTCGCATTTACATTATGATTTCCGATTGGAAATGGATGGCGTTTTGAAAAGCTGGGCGGTTCCAAAAGGGCCATCTTTGGACCCTGAGATCAAACGTCTTGCCATGATGGTCGAGGACCATCCGTATGATTACCGTACTTTTGAAGGCATCATCCCTAAAGGACAGTACGGTGGAGGCACCGTCATCGTTTGGGATGAGGGAACCTATGAAGCCGCTGATTTTGAAGGTGGAGACATTGCCAAGATGGAAAAGAACCTGCTCCATCAGCTATATTCTGGTAAGATCAAGTTTACACTGAAAGGCAGTAAGCTTAAGGGAGAGTTTGTTCTCGTCAAGGCACATGGTCGTGGCGAGAATGGTTGGTTGCTTTTTAAGCTTGATGACAAATATGCCACTAAGGACGACGTAACGACCAAAGATAAATCGGTTATCTCTAAAAAGACCATTGCCCAGATGGAAAAATCGCCGGACAGGGTGTATGGCAAGAACATCATTAAGAAAGATACCACAGTAAAGGATAAAAAGTCCACCGCGAAAGAGGCTGCGGAAATTATATCAGATCAGTTAGAGGCGGTTCCAACAGACGGACCCAAAGCATCAAAAAAAGTTACTGACCTTCTAAAGAAGGCTCCAAAACAGGCTTTTTACACGAGTATTGAGCCAATGCTTGCTACCCTTGTTGATAAGCCATTTGATGATGACGAATGGATTTATGAGGTAAAATGGGATGGCTATCGAGCGGTCGCCTTTATGAAGGGTGGTAAGGTAGAAGTCAAGTCGCGCAATGACAAGAGCTTTAATGAAAAGTTTTATCCGATTTACGATACCTTGAAAGATATGAATGTTGATGCCATCATCGATGGTGAAGTGGTGGTACTCGGGAAAAACGGGACTGCGAACTTCGGTTCACTACAGAATTGGCGGAGCGAAGCCGACGGCGACCTGGTTTATTACGTATTTGACATTTTATGGTACAAAGGGAAGGATCTTACTGAATTACCGCTTTGTGAGCGTAAGGCGATCTTGAAAGAAATCCTGCCACAAAGCAACAGTATACTGATAAGTGAACACTTCGAGACTTCCGGCATTGCCTTTTTAGAAGAGGCGAAAAAGCTTGGTCTGGAAGGAATTATGGCAAAACGCAAGGACAGTATCTACCACACCCATAGCCGGTCACATGACTGGCTGAAAATAAAAGCCAATAAACGTCAGGAAGTCGTTATAGGAGGCTACACGCTTAATGATGACTCTTCTAAGCTTTTTAGTAGTATCCTCGTGGGCGTTTATGAAGGAAAAAAACTGGTCTATACCGGTAAAGTTGGCACAGGATTCAACGAAAAGGTCCAAAAAGAAATGATGGCGCAATTTAAGCCATTGATAACAAAAAAGGTACCCTTTGCCGAAGAACCAGATGTCAATAAACCATCGCGTTTCAGACCCAATCCACCACATGCGATCGTAACATGGCTTAAACCTGAACTTGTCTGTGAAGTGAGCTTTGCCGAAATGACCAGCGATGGCGTAATGCGGCATCCCTCATTTGACGGCATGCGGGAAGACAAAAGCGCTAAAAAAGTAGTCCTTGAAAATGAAGAGCCAACCGAGGAGATTGTAGAGGAGGATAATTCGAGCCTTGTACATTCGCGAGCAGACAGTGGCCGTAAGACCTTGCTGAACCCCAAGGACAAGACGCAGGTCAGAAAAATCAATAAGCACGAACTTAAGTTTACCAACCTGGACAAGATTTTCTGGCCCAAGGAAAAGATCACTAAAAGGGACTTGATCAACTATTACTATCAGGCAGCGCCATTTATCTTACCTTATTTAAAAGGCCGGCCACAGAGCATGAACCGTTTCCCGAATGGCATAGAAGATGAAGGTTTTTATTTTAAAAATGTCACCGATACAGCACCGGACTGGGCAGAAACTTATCTTTACCATAGTGAGTCCGACGAAAAAGATCGACATTATCTAGTCGGAAAAGATGAAGCAACATTATTATATATGGCAAATCTTGGCTGCATCGAGATGAATCCCTGGAACAGCACGGTCAAAAAGCCTGACCATCCGACCTATTGCATCATCGATCTCGATCCTGACAAAAATTCTTTTGACCAGGTCATTGAGGCAGCTCAGCTAACTAAGCAGATACTGGATGACATGGGTGTACCAAGCTATTGCAAAACCAGTGGTTCAACAGGGCTGCATATCTACATACCGTTGGGAAACAAATATACCTATGAACAGTGCAAGGAATTTGCACGGGTTATTGTAACGCTGGTGCATCGCGAGATTCCAGACTACACGAGCCTTGAACGTGCTATTAAGGATAGAAAAGGAAAAATGTATCTGGATTTTTTGCAGAACAGACCGCATGCGACTATTGCTTCGGTATATTCTGTGCGTCCAAAACCAGGAGCTACAGTATCCATGCCACTGCATTGGGATGAGGTTAAAAAAGGATTGAAAATGACTGATTTCCATATTTTTAATGCGATAGAACGCATGAACAGTGAGGGCGATATTTTTAAACCTGTTTTAGGAAAAGGGATTGATCTTAAAAAGGTAATTGAAAAGTACGGCGTTAAATAAAATAATGATTTTTGTAAAGATTACCACGATGTTAGCTGAAAACAGCTCACATTAAAATGATAGCCTTTTTCAAAATTTTACTCCATCAACAAGTCACGTGTTTAGGAAGTGTGGTAATTGCTAATAGAATTTATTTCTTAATTTTTTTATTAATAAATGGCCAACAATAAAAAATCAATTTACAGCGCTCTTGCAGCTAATCTGCTCATTGCATTAACAAAATTTATCGCAGGAGGCTTTACAAACAGTTCTTCGATGATCTCCGAGGGGATACATTCAACAGTGGATACCACGAACCAGTTGTTGCTTTTATATGGGTTGAAAAGGAGTAAAAGAGTAGCTGACCAGTCCCATCCTTTCGGATATGGCAAAGAGCTCTACTTTTGGTCTTTTATAGTATCTATCTTAATATTTGGGTTAGGGGGCGCTTTGTCCATCTATCAAGGAATTTCTCACATTATCGAGCCAGAATTGATGAAGGATCCATTTTGGAACTATATTGTATTGTTCCTTTCTCTCATTTTTGAGGGAACTTCTTTGTTTATCGCTGTAAAAGAATTTGATAAAGTCCGCAATGGTCTTGGCTGGTGGGACGCCATTATAAAAAGCAAAGATCCCTCGAGTTTCCTTGTTGTTTTTGAAGACGGTGCGGCCGTAGCAGGGTTGATCATTGTAATGATATTGATGTGGTTGAGCCACACGCTGCAAATTCCAGAATTAGATGGACTTGCGTCAGTAATTGTTGGATTGCTGCTCGTTTTTGTTTCGTTTATCCTGGCAAGAGAAAGCCGGAGCTTACTGATGGGGGAGGGCATAGCGCCAGAAACAAGAGAAAAAATTGCTCAACTGGCAGAAAAGGACGTTGCAGTTGTGAAAACAAAAAACATCCTGTCAACTTATCAGTCGCCGGAGGAAGTCGTATTGATGCTCATTATTGATTTTGAAGAAAATCTTGATACCGAAGAAATCACTGAGGCAATACGTCGGATCCGCACAGATATAAAGAATGAATTCAAACTTGTTCATTTTGTGATTATACAGCCTGAATAAATTGGAACCAATCTGTCAACGCAAAATATAGCTATACAGTGGTAAAACTTTCATAATCGAAAAAAACTATAGAATAAAATACCGAATAATTATTTTAGGACCAGCAATTATGAACTCGCGTAAACATGCACAAAAAGAAAGATAAGTTTTGATATAATTAACTTATTCGGAGTTTCTGACACTTAAGTCACATCACCCGCGATGGTCTAACTATTGCATTTAAAATGACATATTTTCACTAAGGACCTATTCATTGTATAACCATATCAAATAACAAAAATATGATCATCGATGAGAATTTATTGCTCCAAAAAGGAGCTATGATAGAAGATTATCCTGCAAAGGAGATTATTTTTCAGGCTGGAGATGCCCCACATTTTTATTTCCAGATCATGCGGGGAACAGTGGAACTGAACAATTACCATGAGGATGGCAAGGAGTTCACATTGAACATACTCAGGGAGGGCCAGAGCGTGGGAGAGTCATTACTTTTCAGTGACAACAAATACCCAATGAATGCAGTTACAAGAACTGACTGTAAGATCCTAAAATTAAAGAAATCTGATTTTCTCGCGCTGGTAAGTGAAAACCAGAGCGTCATGTTCGATATTTTCAAAAACCTTTCAGATCGACTATATTACAAATATGTCATGCTATTCAATAATTCTGCAATGGAGCCCTGTACAAAAATTAGGTCTTTAATAGACTATTATAAGAAATGCTCGCATTTACATGACCGGTATGCTTATCAAGTGCCATTAACTAGGCAACAGATTGCTAACCTGACGGGTCTTCGGGTCGAGACAGTAATCCGTGCGGTAAAAAAAATGGAGAGTGATAATCTCCTTAAACTTGAAGGACGACAGATTATGTATTAGATAACTTATGACAATGAAACTGAAAATTTGACAGCAATTCTGAAAAAATATCACATAATCACGTTTGGTATTTTTCTTGTATGTTTTTAATTACAGCTGGCCAGCTGTAGTGTTTTTAAATGATTGTTAAACTTATTTAAAAGGAGATTACTATGAATAGTCTAATGAAAAGAAATGGAAATAGCGATCTGAGCTTTCCAAATATCTTTGATGATTTTTTCGGTCGTGAACTTTTTAACTGGGGCAATAACAATTACTCATCCACCAGTACAACTGTACCATCCGTGAATATCAAAGAAAACGGAGATGCCTATGAGGTTCAGGTAGCTGCACCGGGAATGGAAAAAAATGATTTTGAGATTAAGCTGGACGGAAATCTGCTCACTATTTCTTCTATGAAACAGGACAGTAATGAGACAAATGAGGAAAACTATACGCGAAGAGAGTTCAGCTACCAATCTTTTCAGCGAAGCTTCGAGCTTCCAAAAGATGTTGTGGATCAGGACAACATTAATGCAACATATGATAATGGGCTGTTGATGCTTACCATCCCGAAGAAAGAGGATGCTAAACAAAAACCGCCTAGAAGGATCGAAATATCTTAACTAGTCCTGCTATAGAACAAAAAGATAGCCTTACTAAAGGCTATCTTTTTTGTTTTCAGCACTTCAGCCACTTAACTAATTCATATTTCAGCTCAATACAAACTAAACCAATTTTAGGTATAAGATTTTCCTTATAAACTTTTTTTTACCAATTTACTGATAAATGGTATCTTTATTATTTACTTTAATAATGGATGTATGGAAGGGCGCGAAAATTTGACTGCTGAAGAGGAAATCATATTACTCAAACAAAGAGTAGCTGAACTTTCCGATTTCATTGAGAATGCTTCTGTTCCGTTGCACTGGGTAGATAGCGATGGTATAATTATTTGGGCTAATCAAGAGGAGCTTGATCTACTTGGTTATACTAAAGATGAGTATCTAGGAGCTCCGATCAAGGATTTTCATGCTGATGCGAATACTATTGATGAAATACTTCGACGATTATCTAATTTTGAAACAATACGCGACTTTCCAGCCAAACTTAGATGTAAGGACGGTTCCGTCAAATATGTGAACATCAGTTCAAACGTACTATCGGAAAATGGGAAATTTATACATACAAGATGTATTAGCAAAGATGTGACTGCTACTGTTCTGGAGGAAAAACGTAAAAATAAATTGCTTACACTTTACCAAGAAAGTGAAGAGCGTCTAAGGTTAGCGATTGGCGCGACAGATTTAGGTATCTGGGATTGGGATTTCGAGACTGCGCAAATCGTTTTCTCCACAGAAGCCCAAAAAATTTTAGATTTAAAAACGAAAAAGCAGCATACCAAGGTTATTTTAAGTCATATCTTTCCAGCTGATCGTGAGTCGGTCAATCAGAGCATCAAAAAGCTAAAAAATGGTAAGAAGGATGATTATTTTGAATTTGCCTGTCGGTTCTTAAAATCGGACGGTACGATAGCTTGGATAAATGTACAGGGATCGACGTTTTGTAATGACAAAGGAAATCTACGTCGGATTATTGGGTGTGTCCTTGATATCACTGAAGCTAAGGAATCCAATGAAAAAAATGCAAAATTAGTGGCCATAGTCAATTCTTCCAATGATCCGATTATCGGCAAGACCATATCCGGAATAATAACAAGCTGGAATAATGCCGCTGAACAGACATTTGGTTTCCAGGCAGAAGAGATGGTCGGCAAGCCAATTTTAGATATAATACCACCAGACCATCACTTGGAAGAAAACCTTATTTTAGAAAAACTTCGGTCCGGAGAGGCCTTAAAGAACTTCGAAACCAAACGGTTAACGAAAGATGGAAAACATTTAGATGTTTCTTTAACAATCTCGCCGATAAAGGATCAACATGGTGAAATTATTGGACTATCTACAATAGCACGGGACATATCTGCAAAAAAAGAAGAGGAGAGTAAAAAAAATGCATTTGTATCTATGGTGAGCCACGAGCTCAGAACTCCGCTTACTTCAATTCTTTTGTGGGCACAGGTAATCCAAAGGCGTCATATAAATGACACCGGAAGTTTATGCGGTCCGATGGCTTCAAAAATCGAAGGTCAAGCCAACCGGATGAATAATATGATAAAGGATTTTTTAAGTCTGGCCAGACTTGAGGAAGGTAAGATCGAGATGCATCAACAACAATTTGGAGTTGCTAAGCTTTTTGAAGAAATTAAAGACGAAGCACAATATATTAGTGAATCTCACCAAATAACAATAGTGTGCGATCCTTCCTATCAAACTTTTGCCGACCGTGATAAAATCTGGCAGGTTCTGATCAATCTGATAAGTAACGCGATAAAATATTCGTCGACTAAAAGTTCTATTATTCTGGGGTGTGAAGCGCAGAATGCAAGAAAATTACGGTTTTACGTACAAGATCATGGCGTCGGGATTACTGAGGAAGACCAACAGAAACTTTTCAAACGCTTTTTTAGAGTTGAAAGCGCGGAGCTGGCAAATATTTCTGGCTTTGGAATCGGCCTATTTATTGTTTCTGAAATTCTGAAAGGCCACAATTCCAAAATAGAAGTTCATAGCAAACTAGGTGAAGGCTCTACCTTCCAATTTTTTTTAAATCATGAACGGTCTAATGAAATTTCAAATTATATCGTAAAATAAATATGTATTAGCTTAATAAGAATATTTGAAACTATTTAGTGGGACGACAATTAAGCATTGGAAAACTTTATTTTGCTATTCCATCATTGCTAATAAAAACGTTTTAAATCAAAGCCATGCTTTAATGCTAATTCATAATAAGATACGTTCGGGATTTCGTTAATTGCCCGATAGATTTCTTCCTGCACTAATGGTAAACTTCTCATATCTGAGAACCTGAAATAATTATCCATTATATCATCTTTATCTACTATTAAGTCTTTTCTATTAGAAATGTCTAAGGTGGCTATTTCTAAATAATATGTGTTACCCAAAGTTGGGAAAATTTTAATGTTATCGTAAGCATATTCAGTAGATAGATTGGTTTTTATGGCTAATTCTCCAACCGTAAAAAAGCAGGTATTCTCAACGTTTTTTAAAGTTTCCGGGAAAGAGACTGTTTCAGGAACAACCATTAAGTGATCAATAATCTGTATATCTTGTTTTAGCAGATCGCGTTTTAATATAAAAGTTGAACATATTGCCGGCTCATAATTATTTGTAGCTAATTCACTAGAAATATATTTGTAAGTTTCAACCAGTACGCATTCCTGGTGCCAATCTAAATAATTATATATTTGTCCGCTTCCATCATATTGGTCTTTTACGTCAAATAAAAGTCTTCCAAAATAATATTCTGTTGAGTTTTCGATTTTAATCGCGAAAACATCACCTACTTTAATATTCTTTTTCATTGTTTAGCAAGGATTACTAAATTTTTATATTTATCAAATTAAGGTTTAGTCATTCATTTCTTCTGATCTTTACACTATTTTGAATTTTACTATTATAATGAAAAAGATCTTCTATATCCCAGACAACTCTTTTTTGGCGAATTTTACTCATGGTTTAATTAACCAATAAGATCATAAAGTTAGAAAAATCCGCAGGTATTAACACGATCCCAACATAACAAACAACCAGAATAACAGAATGTTTAATATAAACTATGTACCTAGCAGCATAGTTTAATAGCATCCAGCCTAAATATAATTGCGTTCAATTCGTCTTTGCAGGGCACTTTCAGCTACAATTTTTTTCTGGCTTAATTCGCTGATCTCATCCTGTAATTGTAAGAGACGCTGATCGGATTCTCATGCATCGCCTTGCTGTTGATTTAGTCAAGCTTTTTTTTAATTGAATCATTTCTAAACTAATCGACTCTTGCTCTGTGATGGCATATTCCTCGGTCTGCTTAACGGAATAATGACCCATCATTTCTTTAACGATATGAATAGGGACTCCATTTTTTAGCGTAATTGTACTATCAAACGTTCCTCGTGCTTTGTGTGTGTTCAAGGTATCTGGCAATTCACATAACACAGTTTCAAAAGAAAAAAAAGGAAAAAAAGAAAGTAATGAGTGACGTAGGACATGGCCGCAAAAGGAAACGGAATAAAGGATGGACTTGGGCGGCTGCCTGTGTTTATGCCGTAATCTTTTGCGCTGGTGGTTGAGCGGTCCCAAGTATTTTTACTTCCCTTTTTATCCTTTTCTTTTTGGGAAATTGATGCACAATCTTTAAAGCAGAAAAACACACAGATATGAGAAATCACAGAGATACTAGAAAAATCATAGAGAAATGTGCGAAGTAAGTTCAATAGGGGATTGGCAAATGGAGTAGGGCAAAAGCAATGGATTACCATTTTTCCAATCTTCTATTCTGGGAAGCATAAAGCTCTTTTAGTTTGTTGGCAACGGTGAGAGGGTAAATGTGCTTTGCCTGTTTTGGAAAAGAGGGAATACAACTATTTAAAAGAAGGATTTTTTAAAAGGGATTACATTGCATGATTGATTGGAGGGGCATTCATTTGTCTTGGCGACAGATATAGCTGAAAGCACAACCGATCTGTAGTACTGGGTTCCTAGTTCAGGTCGTATCGAGTATGCCACCGAATAATGTCTGAAAAATTAGATCAGATGATGAATCAGTGTAGACTGTAGAATACGGAAACCCGTAATAGAGAATCAAACGTTTTATGTAAAATTGAACGATGTTTTATATTTGTTTTTGGTGATGATCTGCAAAAAGTTAAATTTTATAAAGCGACATTTATTGTCGTTCTGTTGCCCTAAGTTTGAATAACAAAAATTAATTGCGGGCTTTTCTAAAAAAACGTAGATTGCAAATGCCATGAGATAAAAGTGAACTTGGGAATAAGAAATCGTGTTATTAAATTGAACAATTATTTATTAGTATTGTCTATTCTTCACGTCTTCAAATATTCTTGGCACCTCAATAAAAAGTGTTAGAAAATAAATAGATTCTTTTATGAGTACGGATGCTACACCAAGTTGGTCGGGATATATTTTTCAAGGAGAAGTTGCGTTATGCAGAGCAGTTGAAATTATTAATTCTTGTGGGGACGACATTCCAGCCCACTACTGTTTAAGATTAGAACAGGATGAAGATTTCTCTATTAAAACCAATGTATTGGAAGTTTTTCAGGTTAAGGCATATCTAGGTAAAGATGCCGATAAACTTAATAAATATAGAGATGTTATTTCGGAGCTAATAGACAAGTACCATTACTCTAAAACCGTAAAAAAAGATCCTACGGATGGACGGAAAAGGATTGAATTCTACAGCCTGAACAAAAGAAAAAGACCTATTTATTGCTCCCTAATTACAGATAAGGAAATAGTGGATTATGAGCAAGATCATTCGTCTTTTAATAAACGTTATCAAGCTATTGAATTTGATAAATTTGCTGTTATCCATGGTGTTTACAAGTTAGAGAATATCTCAGATAAGATTGACACAGAAATAAACAAACTCCTTGCAACAAGTGCTGTCCACCAGGAAGATGTTGCATTAAAAAGGAATTTCTGTCTCAATAATATTGTCAACCTCATCAAAGAACGCCACCGGACAAAACAAGTTAAGTCGGTTCCGCTTCGAGAAATCAAGAATTGGATTGAAAAGCCAGATGTCGTACTGAATAGCGATATTTTTTGGCTTACGGTTGTAAAGTCATTTTTAAAGGTACTTTCAGAACCTATGGCAATTTATGATCTTTCCAACCCAAATGAAGCTCGGTACCTTGCAAAGTTGCAAGAATGCTGTGAGAACTTGGATCTCATAGGATTTGACGGTGTAAAAAAATTGATAAGGGAGAGGATTAATGCACATAAGGCCACGACCGACCGCAATTTCCGTGAAGATTTAGCATTATATATGGATGCTGGTATTATTCATAGTATAATTACAAAAGCTATTGAAGGAATTGATATTCCTCCAAACTATAAGGATCTTGCTTTTGAGCACAGCGATAAGAAGTATCAATTATCTCTAATAAGCTCTAATATTAGTGATCCGCCGACCAGTTTTGATAAAATTAAACTTCAGGGCTATTTTAAAAACATACAGGAAAATAACCTCAGTAATGTTGATTATATTATTACAGAACAAATAACATATGATAGAAGTAAAGTGACAGATCTTAGAAGGAATATAACTGATGTTCCCGATACGTTTTTAGATTCCTCCATTGATATTACAAATCCCATCAAGAATTATGGACTCAAAAAATTGTCTGAAACGATAAATGACCTAAATTCATGAAAGATCTTATAGAACAAATCGCAATTGCAAGTGAGTTACGAACAATGCAAATAACTGACAACAAGTTAAATCCAACTTTATTTTATTTTGAAGACAGAGATGATTTCTATATTTTAATCTGCGCGCCATATAACATATTATTACATCACCTTGATGTAGAGGAGGAAATTAGCAATTTAGATTATGGGATAAATGCATATTTAGACACTATTAAAGGTTATGAACAAATGAAAGCATTTGGAAGTATAGTTGACTTTAATTTATCAAGCATTATTGTGGTAGAATTGGATACACTAGAAGATGAAAATATACTGAGAAATGTCCATAAAATAGAGGAGAATTACAAGATTGCAAAAAAATATATTTTACCATATCTCAATTCTGATCTTGAAAAGCTAACTTCTGAAATTGCCAAAACCTCATATGAAAATTTGCCTCAGAAATTAAACAGTGCAGCCTTGCACAATAGTGCGCTTATTAATATTAAGGAGGAAAGCTGGTATCAGCTCCTCATGAATCTTTTTATTAAAATCCCTTTCCTGAACTATCAGAGCGGTAGTTTTGGTCTGACAACGATTTCAAACTTGTTTGAAGGAGGATTATCGGATCAGGAGAAGAGTCTACTTGAGATCATTGCTGGTAATTATGAAGTAAATATGGATATAGAATCTTTTGTAGCGCAATTTCAAATAGACAATAATGAATAAATTTAAAATATCAAATCTTTACATTAAGAATTTTAAGTGTATTACGGAAGCCGACTTTAACTTTGATGGTAAGCATCTTGTAGTCTATGATGGTCCCAATGGTTATGGAAAAACGACATGTTTTGAAGCCATTGAAATTCTGTTTGCGGGAAACCCAAGAAAGTCAAAAACTTCGTTTGTAGATAAAAGGTATAAATTTAGGGATAGCCCAATCCATAAATACAATGAACAAGAAATTATTATATCAGCTGTCTTAACAGATAATGATGGAAACACTATAAAAATAAAACGTGTATTTCCTACGGCAAGCAGCAGTTCTTCAGCTGATAATAATTTTGGTAAGATTTTTACGCTGTCAAAATTATATGTTAACGATAATCAAGAACCTGCAGCGATAGAAGATGTTGAAGCGATGCTCCAATTCGAAAATGTTGAATCATTATTCAACTTACTAAACTACGTGGAGCAAGACGAGAATACATATTTTTTGAAGAGAGATCCCAAGAACAGATATAGTACACTTGAGTCTTTGTTGGGAGGGGAAGAGGAACGTTTACTTTTAGCAAAGGTCAATGATGCAAAAGATCAAATAAAAAAGAAGACGAAGGTCTATTCCGACGAAATCAGCTTATTGGAAAAAAACAACTTATCCGCAGTTACCAATACTTTATCGGATATTAAATATATTAAGCTAGTTAAAAACAAAGATTTTGAGTGGGATAGGGAAGAGGTGAAAAATACTGATCCGGACATACAGCAGCAGTACCTTTTGGAGCTTAACAAACTAGACTATCTAAGTGCCAACCGAGAAGAAGTTAAAAAAGTACTTGCAAATCATAGTATTTCCTACTTTATTAATACGAATGCCAGTGATCATCTTTTACGCTATTTCTGGTCAGTGAATAATTTTGGTTTATTAAAAATAGAAGATGAAAGAAAGAGGGAGATAAGAAATATAATCAAAAGAAATACAGGAATACTGGAATTCATAGAGAAGTTAGATTTTAAAAACCTCAGTGAAGAGGCGGAAATCGACTTTCTTTCTAAAAAGATAGGTTTAGTTGAATATATTCCGAGTTTTCGTAGCTCACTAAGAACAATTTTATCAATGGAGCGGAATCTTAGTGCTGACAATAGAATTCTTTCCGATCTGAAAGAAAAGAGAGCACAGCTTCTGCAAATAAACACACAGTATAGCGAAGTCATCCCTATTAAAGATAGCGAGTGTCCTACCTGCGGATACGATTGGCATTCCTCTTTGGAATTGATAAAACACATTGAAGATACTGAAACAAAAATTTTTGCTGGATATTTAGAAAATAATGCTGCATTTGAGCTTACAAAAAAGGATTTTACCGAATCCATATTAGATAAGGTATCAACTTATTTAATGACGGAACTTCAGTCGTTAGAAGTGGAAGTAAATAATCTTATTGATAATGGTTTTTTTGCTGAACTATTAGATTATGTTGGAAAACGTGAGGAATTTGAAGCTTTTGTAAACTTGTTTGAAAATAAAGTTAAAGAACAGATTTTAGATATAATTAATCATAGAACTTTAGAAGATATTGTATCGGCAAAGGATACTCTTCTCAAGCTAGTCAGTGAAAGCCGACCTACCATAGACGAGACAGTTGATCAGGCAGCAATAAGGAATGATTTTTCATATTTTTTTGGAAATAGTTTTAGTGAATTAGATGAGATATCTCCGGAAAATATCTCTGATAAACGAAAATATCTAAATTGGCGCTTTTATAATGCAATAAGCCATAATATTACTTTAAGAAAAAATAAAATTGAGAAATTAGATATTGCGTGGAAAAAATTGTACCAATTATCTCAGAGTATGGACGCTCAAATCAATATATATACAAATAGCATTGTTGAGAAGATCAAAATTCCATTTCATATTTATACCGGTAAGATCTTGCAGAATCATAGCCTTGGTTCTGGATTAAACATAGATTTTGAAATGGAAAAGAAAGATAAACAATTATATATTACGCCTTGTTATAAAGATCAGGAGGTAGCATTTACGTTAAGTTCAGGACAACTCTCTGCAACTGTAATTTCTCTCATGCTGGTCTTAAACAAAGTTTTTAATCAGTCACAATTGGGAATGATTTTTATTGATGATCCCTTGCAAACCTTAGATGAAATCAATGCACATTCACTTGTTGAATTATTAAAATACAATTTTGCTGACCAACAGATTGTCCTTTCTACGCATGAGGATAAATATTCCCGATTTTTAAGATATAAATTTGATAAGTTTGGCTTAAGTAATAAAAATATCAATATGAGGGATTGGCAGTAATTTTTCCCTCAGCATTTCTTCAAAAAGTTAAGCGGGATTATTAAAAGTCCATATTGGCGTACTATCATCTAATTTTTACCGTAAAGATTTAGACGATTTGACATTTTCTAAAAATGTTTATAAATTAGACTAATAAATATTTGCTCATTCGAGCAAACTTTTCATAAAATAGGTTAATAATATGGCTAGAACACCCGCTGACCCCAATCTTCGGGTGTTTTAATTATGCAACTATATCGACTATATCGGCCGACACAGTTAGTTTGTATTTATAGGCATTAAATTACGCTCAACAGCTTTCTTAGTTTATTTGATATTTTTATTTTTAACAGAAAAAAATATGTTGGATACAGAATACATTGAAAATCTCCTAAAGGGAAAGGAAGGATTAGAGTTTCAAAAATGTTGCGTGAATTATCTGAGAAAAAAATATGGCGGAGCATTTGAAGAAGCAGCTACTATGGGCCCACTTGGAGATGGGGGTAAAGATGGTTATGTTTTAGAAACTGGAGAATATTTTGCCATGTCAACATGGTCTGATAATATAGCAACCAAGATAAGGAATGACTTTAAAAATTGCATGGATAAAAACATAGAACTCAAAAAGTTCATCTTTGTTACCAATCGTAAAATAGGCCCTAAAGAATGTGATGCCATTGACCAATTAAAATTGCGCAACCCTAACATCAGAATTGAAACACTCAACCATAGAGATATTGCGCAGGGTTTGGTTAAATATCCCAAAAGAGAGGTTTTGGCGATACTTGGAAAGCCTGTACCTTACTTAGACGATAAAACTGTTTATTTTGAAGAATGTTCTGAGAAACAGAGAACCTTTACCCTTTGGGAATCCATCAAAGATTCTATGCATGTTTACTTGACGGGAGTAGTTTTTCTCACACTATTTTGTGTAACATTTTTGTACTTTAGATCAGACTGGGCGAAGACCATCTCCATTTTTGTACTTATGGGTCTGATGTGCGTATATATGCTTTTAAATATGAATAGCCTACGAAAGTATAAATATGCCCATAAAATTTTGTACCTATTGGTTACAGGTAGGCTTCAGGTGCAAAATGAAGTTTTGTTGGACGAAGTTACACACTTAACGATCAGACGAAACTCAGCCTGGAACTTTACGGTTAATCAGAGATCTATCAACTGTATAAAAAGGGGGTGTAACGGAAAAGTATTTTTGAACACACAGGAGGACGGATCGCTGATAGGAAGGTGTGAAAAGGATAAGATCAATCACACATATAGGGTTGATAATAATTTTTATGCTGAATTGCTGTGAAATAGCTTTCGCTAAACGAATATCTAAGTCAATATTAGAGCCATAAGATTTTAAGCATGGAGCATATTTCCTTAAGATCTGATCTGTGATCTTAAATAGGAATTGATTATTGGAATATTAACAAAATAGATGTAAATTTCTGCATCACGCAATTTTAACCTAATTAAGAGTAAATGCATACCGATTTTATATTTTGACTTCAACAAAGCATAATATTGAATTATAGCAAATGTTTGCCAAATAAAATGCTGAATTTCATTGTTGGTTGATAACAGTTCTTAATAATAAAGGTTATAGAAAAAAGTAGAGCTTTTCTTGGGTTGCTGGCAAAACAATATTATTAAATTTATGATTACAATTGATAAAATTGACTTCAACAGGCTTAAGCCCTATAATGGGAAGTCCACACAGTGTTTCGAACATCTATGTTACCAGCTGGCAATCAAAGAATATGGACATTTAGGTAAATTTACTGCTATTGACGGTAGCGGGGGAGATGGTGGGGTAGAATTCTATCTGGATCTTCAGTCGGGCGAAAGATGGGGATGGCAATGTAAATTTTTTGGTGATACAGGGAGATTAAGTATTGCTAATAGAGACTCGGCTATTGCAAATTCCTTTGAGACTGCAATTCGGAATCATGGAAATTTGACTAAGTATTTTGTTTGTCTAAAAACTGACCTGACGACGGAAAGTACGTCGAAGAAAGATAAATTTAGTAAAGGAGAGAAGACTTGGTTCGACACAGAGCTAATAAAAAAGGTTCCTGTTGGCCGGGCAATCGAGCTACAATTTTGGGGAGAATCACAATTTGTCGCATTTTTAAAAGAACCTAAAAACGTAGGCGTACGTAGTTTCTTCTTTGGGGAACTAGAGCTAAAGGAGGAGTGGTTTACTGCAAAGTTTAATGAAAATTTTGAGAAGGTAAAGGATAAATACGATCCGGATTTGCATGCTATTGATCAGTTTACAAAATCCATAATTGATTGCGTGGTGCTTGATCCGAACTATACTAACTTAACTGGAAAGCTTAAAAGTGATCTCCTACAGGTAGCCAGTCAGGTCGATCGGGAGCTACACGACTTTTATAACACAACCATGATCAGCCCCGCGGAGGATGCTCTAAGAAGAGATTTTTTTTCTGCTTGTCATGAATTTGAAGACCTTGTAAAACAGACTATAAGTAAAATTGACTTTGTTGATGAATGCTTTAAAAATTGTGAACCTGAAGAACTTGCGCTGTTTAGTTCCGAGGATTTACGATCGAAGTGGATCGCTTTCCATAGTAAACTTGATGAGTTTGATTTTGATGAAAAATCAAGGGCTTATAGGGAATCGCAGAATATAACATCCTTAATGTTAAATTTTTCACAAACCTTCGGCCGATTTTTTAGAAATTATTTTCATGTAAATCAGAGGCAGCTGAATTTTATTGGCGATGCAGCTAAAGGTAAAACACATATATCCACTGATATTGCGTTTAACAGAATTAAAGAGTCGAAACCAGTTATATTTTTGACAGGTGATAAATTTACTGATGAGACTAGTATCAGCGATACAGTACGGAAAATTTTGGATATACCGCAAGAGTATTCGTTTGATGATTTTTTAAATGCTTTGGAAGTTTATGGATCAATCCATAATGTAAGGATTCCTATTATTATAGATGGTCTGAATGAAACGGTGTCAAACAGACTTTTTTCACCTATCTGGAGGAACCACTTACAAGGATTTATTGCAAAAATACTACAGACAAAAAACGTTTCTATAATAACAACTTGTCGAGGTTCATATGCGCAAAGGATATGGGATGACATTTATAAACCGGAATTTCATCAAGTAGATGGATTTGGCGATTTCGAAACTATTCAAGAAGCGGTTCATAAATATTTCACGAAATATAAACTTAAGTCGGACTTATTTTTTGCTTCTATTGATAAATTTGGCGACCCCATCTTTCTTAAAATATTTTGTGAAATAAAGAATCCTAATTGGAAGCATTCTGGTGAAATTGCGGTAAATATTGAAGAGGAATCATCATACGATATTTTTAAAGAGTATTTGTCTCAGATCAACAAGAAAGTGACTAGGGATAATCCTATCCTTAGAAGCAATGAAAATTTCATTTCCGTATCCCTAAAAAAATTGTCAAATTATCTTTGGGTAAATAATCTCCGGGAGCTGCCTGTAGGAGATTTTTATGCATTAATCGACGAAAATGATAATTATGAGAAAGACAAATCAAAGGCAGATATACTTCTTGATGAAGGGCTTGTAATAAATCGGGATATTAGGAGTGAAACTGAATATATAAGCTTTACATACGATGTACTTGCAGGTTATATGATTGCTGAAAATTTAATTTCTAATAATACAGAACTTTCATTTTTTAAAAGCAAAAAGTTTATTGGGCAGGTGTTTCTTGCAGAAGGACAACATCCCCTGTTTGAGGACGTTATAGCTGCATTATGTTTGCTACTGCCACAGCTGAAAAATACCACATTTCATCAATTACTGCGAAGTGACTGGCTAGTTAAGCTTGCAGATTCTAAGATTTATAAGTATTTGCCAGGATTCATAAAAACCAGAGTAATAAATTTGGTTGATTTTTCAGATTTTGTATTTGATAAATCTTTCCAATCACTTTTTGTGTTACCAGGTCGATTGGTAAAGACAAGTGACATCGACTTAGTTGCTAAAGTTTTCATGATAAATAATGATAATAGAGAAATCCTTTTTGATCTTTCTTTTAAGACGATGGGAGATGTAAATCACCCGCTCAATGCGAATTTCCTGAGCAGGCTTTTAGCCAAATTGAAAATGAATGAACGTGATGTCACCTGGTCGGAATACGTGAGGAAGAACAACCATCAATTGGAACAGTTTATTTCTGAATTTGAAAATCAATGCCGTAACAACAGCCCTGAATCGGACATAATATTAAGTAAGCAAAAATTAGTTTCCAAAATTGTAGTCTGGTTTTTAACAAGCACTGATAGAACTTTACGTGATAAAGTAACAAGGGCTCTTTATTTTTATGGCAGAAAGTTTCCAGAGGAATTCATCGCTTTAGTGGAGGAATCACTGGGGTATAATGACCCGTATATTTGGGAGCGTACGTTGGCGGCTTCTTATGGTATTGCCATGGTTCAATATTATTGTAAATCTGGAGAGGACTTTCGTAATAACTTGCTACCTAGATTTTGCCAATCAATTTATGAGCTGATTTTTGCCGAAAATGCACCATTTGGAACTACTCATATATTAGCAAGAGATTACGCCAGACGTCTTATCGAACTTGGATTAAAACATCACCCTGCATTATTGGATACAAAACAGCAAGAAAATATTAGACCGCCATATTCTTTTGGTGGGATCAGAGAACTAAAAGAATTCGATTATGGAGAAAAAGATTACGGTTATGATGGGCCAATTCAGATGGATTTTAGCAATTACACATTGGGACGCATTGTCAAGGGAGGTCATGCCTATTCCAATCCTGAGGAAAAAATTAAGGTCCGTAAGCAAATATATGGGAGGATCTATGACTTGGGGTGGAGCAAAGAGCTGTTTGCTGAGTCTGAAAGGGCGTTAGGAAATGATAATTATTATAATAGCGGTAGAACTAAGCAGGCCAAGGTGGAGCGGTATGGGAAAAAATATTCGTGGATCGCTTACTTTGAAAATGCTGGATTACGTGCCGATCTTGGTTTGCTGGAGAAAGATTGGGATAGTTTTCGGCTATCAGATGCAAATATCGACCCGAGTTTTCCAGAGAAGTTAGTAAATGATCCCTTTTTTAAAGATGACATATTGGGTGATCGATCAATATCTTTAAATGAATGGTATGAAAACGGTGACATGCCGAATTTACAGGCTTATTTGGAGGTTGACGAGATTAACGGCACCCCAGGGCCTTGGATTTGCTTGGATTCCTTTATTGCGCAAGAGGAGGTATCAACGGAAAGAAGTAGTTACATTTTCATACGCGGGTTGGTTATTGAAAACTCGAAATTTGATGAGGTAAATAAGCTATTAAAGGATCAAGACTTTTCGCAGATTCATATCCCTGCAAAACGTGAAAATCATTACGCCTTCGCTGGTGAACTGTATACTATTGATGAGGCCACGTATAGCAATTACGTTGATCTACGATTCGATGTTGAAAAACAGAAACGCACGATCAAGAAATATGATCCTGATTATTTTAGTTACTTGTCTTGGTCGCAAGAGTACACCGAATCAAATTTGCCAGAAGAGATTGAAATTGAAGTTGATGTAACTAAAGAATTCGAAATATTATTTCCGGTAATGGAATATAATTGGGAAAGTTACCATTCTCCTGTTAATGATGCAGGACAAACAACGGTTTTAGGAAAGGAGATTGTTAATCACCTGCGACTTATTAGTGAGCCTCAAACATTTGATTTATTTGATCAAGACGGGAAATTAGCTGCTATTCACTTGCAGAATGTTGAGGATTATAATAATAATAATGATAGTTTAGTGTACATTAGAAAAGACTTGCTGGAGCAGTTTCTAACTGAAACAAAATCTAAGCTTGTTTATACTATTTGGGGGGAACGCGAAGTTCGTTTTAAAACGAATGAAAGAAGGGACGAGTTTTTTAGATCTCATCCTTATAAAAACGATCAAAAATTTAATCAGATTATTGAATATAAGTAGAGGACGGAATATTTTGACATATAGCTTTGTAATTCAATATGCTTATTGGAACCATAATGTAATTAACGTTACAACATAAAATATGCCCAAAATCGACAAGTTCAATTTTAAACCTCATAGGTTAGCTCTGGCACCTCTGCATAGACAAATGCCTTAGTAGGAGTTCCCGTTTTTCTAAAATCTTTTTCTATTGTATAAGCTTCCATTTCAGAGGCACTGATTTGATGAGTAGCAAGCTCGGTAATTCGTTCCTCACTAAGGTCCTCCATCATCCATTCCCAAGCTAATTCATCTGGGAGCATTGTAGGCATACGATTTTTAGAATTATGAATTTGTCTCATTAGAGGATTTGCCTCTGTAGTAACAAGCGCAACTGTATCCACTGTTTCTCCTGTGTCCTTGTCCGTCCAATTTTGCCAGATCGCTGCAATGAAAAAGTATTCTTTTCCCTTAAGCCCGATATGGTAAGGATATTTATCCGCTGTCTTTAGGGGTTGATTGGTTTTCTTGTTAAGACGGTACAGAGACCTCCACTCGTAAAATTCACTTGAAAGTATTAAGCATCTTCTTTCCAGCGCTGCTTTCCGAAACATTTTTTCTCGACCAGTACTTTCATCCTTCAGTAAAAGTTCTTCACCTTTTGCGTTCAACGTCGTATAGGGCTGATGCCATTTTCCCTTGTCGTCCTTGTAACCAAAACGCATCTTTTTTACATTTTCTCTATTTATTACATACGCAGGAATAAAGCCCCATTCCATCTGGACAATATCGAAGTTGCATTTATCTTCTGTAGGGCGTAAAACGGCTATATTTCCATAATTAAATCCCTCGTGAATTTCTTGGTCTAGAAAATCATAGTTCATAACAGCTTTTTCCAAATCCATGAGACGGATAAATTCGTCTCTAGAAACTCTTTGTCCGTTGTAATAACACATATGATTAAGTTTTTAAAAGTTTACTAATTTCTTTGCCGAAAAACTCTGCTTCTTCTTGTCTTCCTTGTGGAATACTTGTCCAGACTTCGCCTGCCCACGTTTTGGCTGAAGTTATTACCAAGGGAGCTCTATTATCGTCAAAAACGAGACGAAAAATCTGCTGATCTCGTACTGTGTGTTCAATTACAACAACTTTTAAGCCATTGAACTCGATTTCAAACTTATTGTTCTCGAACAGATTTCCCATTTTATAAAACATTACTATTCGCCTATATAAATTTAGCAATTCTTGGTGATAATAATACATAAAACAGAAGCATTTACAAGATACAGAAGTGATTAGGAAAATTTAGGTCATTTATGGTACGCTGCACCGGAATATAAATGTAGCAACCGTAATGTAGGTAATTTTCGATTTCGAAAATACTATGCGGAATGGCTACAAAAAAAAGAAAGAGAGGAAATAGTAATATTGGTAATTGTTCAAATTTTAAAGACCTTGGGCTGGAACATCTTATGAAATTGGATGAGTTTCCCATTGAAGAATCTATATTAATGCTCAAAGAGGCAGGTATAGATGTTGACGAAGGGGAAGCTATTAAAATCATGGAGTTTTTATATCTGTTGGCGGGGATCACCATCAAGGAAATATTCTCTCCCGATTAAAACTTTTTTGTAATTTTGTATAATTAGATTTTCAAGTAAATTTTTAAAAGTCAGATGGTTGCTAATTCTCTTGTTAGCACTTTACCAATTTCATTACCAAATTAAATAACTAAACTATGATCGCAGATTTATATATCCGAGTATCTACAGATGAACAGGCAGATAAGGGGTACTCGCAGAGGGACCAAGAGGAGCGTTTACGCCTTCATTGTGATAGGGCAGGTATCACAATTGACCGAGTCATTTTAGAAGACCATTCTGCCAAGAGTTTTGAGCGACCTGAGTGGAAAAATTATCTGCAAAGTTTCAAAAGGAGTCGAGGGTATCGAGAGGAACGCTTAGTGTTGTTCACTAAGTGGGACAGATTCAGTAGGAATACCTCGGAAGCTTACCAGATGATTGGACTTCTTAAAAAAAATAATATTCTGCCTCAAGCTATTGAGCAGCCATTGGATCTAAGTATACCTGAAAATAAAGTATTATTGGCTATATACTTGTCAACTCCTGAGGTTGAAAATGATAGAAGGGCAATAAACGTGACCAACGGAATGCGACGTGCTATAAAGGAGGGCAGGTTGATGGGAATTGCTCCTTATGGATATGTCAACAAGTGTACTGAAGATGGTAGAAAGTATGTTGCCGTTAAAGAACCAGAAGCTTCGAACATAATTTGGGCGTTTAAGCAAGTGGCAAAAGGTCATCTCCCTACTGAAAAGGTGAGAGTGGAAATGAATAGGAGAGAGGGTAGAAATATATCTAGTAATGCCTTTATGGTTGCACTGAGGAATGTTACCTATTGTGGTAAAATATTAGTGCGTGCGTACAAAAATGAAGAGGAAAATATTGTTCAGGGAAAACATGAAGCGCTGATTTCAGATGAGTTGTTTTTAAAGGTTCAGCATGTCTTGAAAAAGAAAGGAACAAAAGATCTTAGGTTGCCAGGTGGGAGAATCATCAATGAAGAAAGGTATCCGCTACGTGGTCTACTGATTTGTCCTAAGTGCGGAAAGAATCTGACGGCAAGTAGTTCAAAGGGTCACACAAAGCACTATTACTATTACCATTGTAGCACAGCCTGTGGATTTAGGCACCATTCTGATAAAATTAATCAACTTTTTGAAGAGGAGCTTTCCAAATATGATTTTCCCAAGGGTATTCTTGATATATTAAAGAAGATTATCGTAAAGAATACTAAATCTACCTCTGCGAACTTTGATGGTGAACGAAGTACTCTTAAGAATAGAATTGCTGAATTAAATGATAGAATTAGTAAAGCGCGGGATATGTACCTATCTGACAAAATTGATGAAGATGATTTTAGGGATATTAAAAATAGATATAAAGGAGAACTGGATGATCTTGAATACAATCTTAGCGTATTGGTAAAGTCAGAAAAAAAAGATGGGGTAGAAGAAAAGATTAGCAAAGCACTAAAAATTGTCGGAAATATTTCAGAGAGATATAAAAAAGCTAGCACTATAGATAAACGAGCGATCGTGAGTTTGATATACCCTGAAAAGATAATTTTTAATGGAAGCTATTTTCAAACTGCCAAAATTAACTCTTTTGTTGATACTATCTTCTTGATTAGAAGGGAATTATCTCAACAAAAATACGGGGATTTAAATTCAAAAAATTTAAACCCCCGTCTTGTGAGCGCGAAAGGATTCGAACCTTTGACCGTCTGCTTAGAAGGCAGATGCTCTATCCAGCTGAGCTACGCACCCTTGAATTTTAAAGTCGGGGCGGCAGGATTCGAACCTGCGACCTCCTGGTCCCAAACCAGGCGCGATGACCGGACTACGCTACGCCCCGAGGAGGTCATCATCAATAACTCTGTTTTGCAATCGCAATAGTACAAAGCCTTTTGAAATTAAAAAAACTCACAAATATTGTGAGCCTTTTGTGAGCGCGAAAGGATTCGAACCTTTGACCGTCTGCTTAGAAGGCAGATGCTCTATCCAGCTGAGCTACGCACCCTTGAATTTTTAAAGTCGGGGCGGCAGGATTCGAACCTGCGACCTCCTGGTCCCAAACCAGGCGCGATGACCGGACTACGCTACGCCCCGATTGGCTGTCATCATTAACGAATTTTACTTCGTTTTTGCGGTTGCAAAGGTACAATACTTTTTTAATTAAAAAAATAAAATGAAGAATAATTTTTAATTAATTTTTCAGCTGACGCTTTAGTTAACTTTACGTTGCTAATAACCATTGGGTTACTTATTTTTTTTAAATGATGAGAAATTTTGCTTCTTTTTTATTATTGGAATTTTAAAATGCTGTTTAGTTTAAATGAAATTGTAAGTAAAATAAAACTTGGTTAGCTTAATTCCTTAAATCTGATATAATTTTTTATAAATTGTTAAAAATTTGTTAAAAAAAAATTGTGGTGTCTGTTTCTTTTTTAAATTTGCAAAAACTAATACCATAACACTATGAAAAATAGACCTTATCCATCTTTTCTTCTTATCCGTTTCTTGGATAGTAAGAGGGTCTTCCCAGTTAATTTTACTCAAAATAAAATTTGAGTTGGCTCTGTTAACTGTCAATTTAGAAAAACTATTAACATGCATAAATTTTTATATTCCAGAGCATTCGCGATAATTTGCTTGTCGTGTTCTGTTTCTGTTTATTCCCAATTAGTAGGCTCTGATGCTCAGCTATGGGAAAAAAGTGATCCAACACTCCGTGAGGTGATGAAATGTAAAGATGAAAATCTTCTCAATTTTCATTGTGGTATCAAAGATAAATTATTCAAGAAATATATTAAATACAGTAAAAGCAAGAGCCATACTCTTACAGCTGTCCATCGGTCGAAAGAAGATGAACTAATCTGGGAAGATACAGAAAAAAGGATTTCCTTAGGTAATAGCAGCTATAAAACAGGGAAAGAAAAAAGTATCGAAATCAGAAAGAGCCCCAGTATTTTTTCTTTTTTAGGAACGGCAGAGCCTGACCATAAAAAATCAGATAGCCTGAAAATTAAATTTGAAGATCAGAATCTTTACGAGATGATATTTCTGCCAAGAAAAGCAAAGTCTTTAGATCTTAATAAAATTCACTCTTATCTTTCTCTCAAATATGGAATTTCACTGGAAAAAGGAAAATATTACAGCAGCGATGGAAAGATCATTTGGGATCCGGAAAAACATAAAGAATTTAAATATAAACCTACCGGTTTAGGGAGGGACAACGGTAATGAACTGTATCAAAAACAGTCTTCAAACCAGGCAGATTTATTTTTAACAATTGGTAAAACCACTATCGAAAGAACGAATGTTGAAAATCAGGCAGTTTTTGATAATAACCAGTTTGTGATCTGGTCTGATGATAATAAAGAATTATCGTTGAAAAATGATGGAAATTTCGATATCCTTCAGAAAAACTGGGAAATAAACTTTATAGGAAATAAGGTTCCTACAACAGATTATATGATAAGAATTTTGAAGGAAACAGTAAATCCGGATTCTTTACCTATTGCTTACTGGATATTTTTGAAAAAACCTGATGGAAGTATTCAAAAAATTCAAGGTGCCGAAGCTGAAAAGTATATTGTTTTTAATAAAGTTGATTTTCTGAATGAGTTTGATAGTGGCAATACTGCTCATTTTACCTTTGCGGTAAGTCCTTTAAAAGACTCTAAAACAGAAGGAGCAGGTCAAAATCAAAATTCAGGGACCAGATTATCATCAAATAATAATGACCTATCATTGAACCTTACCAAAATTAACCTTTATCCGAATCCGGTTAAAAAAGGACAAACCTTTACTGTAACTTTCCCTCCTATGGAGGATCTTGGAATTTCCATTTATGATGGCGGAGGAAGGCTCGTTAAACTTGATAATATAGATCGCAAATCAACTCACTATACTGGACAACTGGATGTTCAGGGTGTTTATATCATTAATCTTATCCAGGACAAAAAAGTAATAAAGACGTTCAAATTAATCGTTGATTAAACTATACCATGAAAATAAATACGGACCAATTTCCTGTTACCAAGAAATCGTTTTTGCTAATAAGCTTTTTTGCGTGTATGTTTGTTTTTGCAAGCTTCACTAAAGAAGACAGACAGAGGGTACGGGAATTCAAAAAAGGGCTCCTCGGTGAATGGACTCATAAAACAGTTGATTTACCTGATCAGGATGTAAAAGAAAATCCTTCTAATCAATTAACACAATCTGAAAAATTACCTGAAAAGAATATTTTAGATGAAAATCATTCTGTATTTTTAAATTCAGCAAAGGAAAATTTAGAATTCTCTGAGTTTAAAAATGATGTTGCTGTCGACAATAAGAATTTTTATCCATCAAAGGAAAAAGAAGGAACTATTGGAGCTTTCACGGATCAGGAAGAAGATGAAGTTTTTGATAACTTTTTCACAGTCGATATTCCTGCTGTGAAGGAAAATACAGTAGCTTATCTTGAATACGATTTATTTGGATTGGCTTCTCACGAATCTGTATCCAGATCTATCAATCATAATATTGCGATAGGAGGAGGAATTATTGTTCCAAGCGCAAAATGGAACCATCAAAAAGAGGAAATCAATTCGGAACTTATTAAAACAGGTTCTAATTCCATATTATTTACTTCACCTTCAGCCGGGGTAAAATACAAAATAAAAAACTTACGTATTGTTTTTGAAAAAGATAAAAAGACTGATAATAATCTAATCATAAGTTCTGCACTGTCAGGAGATCAGTTGTATGTAAAAGGAAAGACAACATCGTTATCAGATGTGGTAGTTAACAATCAAGTTGTTGCTGTAAAAAATGGTGAGTTTGAAAAAGTTGTCAAACTTTCAGAAAAAAATAAGGCAGAGGGTTCATTCTCTGTTATTGCAGGAGGTATAACTAATGTTTACAAAATTCCGGCTTCAACAAAAGCCTTTAAAGTAGTAGACCATTACTATGCAAAACCAAAAGGTGTTGAAATTTCAAAAGATAAAGAATTCAGGATAAGCTATGAAAATATGAATGTTTCTATAGAAAAAGGAACATCAGAATCGGCTTACATTGAAGTTCTGAAATTAAGAGAAAAAGATATTCCTGCGGTATCTCAGGGGCTTAAAAATGTAACGTTGAATAATGCCGCTTACAGATTTTCAGTAGTGTCCGGGAAACTGGAGAAAAAAGCAAAGATCACCATTCCTTACGATACGAAAAGGCTGGGATTGTTTTCTCCTAAAGACATTAAAATCTTCCATTTTGATTATGCCAAGAAACAATGGGTAGCAGACAAATCAGTTGTTGACGAGAAAAATAAAACAGTAATGGTAGAAGGAGATGGAGACCATGATTATATCAACGGAATTATTTCCGCTCCGGAATCTCCCCAAACGACAGCCTTTTCGCCTACGAGTATCAGCGGATTGAAAGCAGCTGATCCAATGGCAGGCATGCAGCTGATGAATGCACCTACAGCAAATCAGAAAGGTGATGCCAATATGAATTACCCTATTAAAGTTCCTGCAGGATTGGGAGGATTACAGCCGTCTTTAGCAATAGGATACAATAGTGGCGCCGGTAACGGATGGATGGGTGAAGGATGGGATCTTCAGGGATTATCTGCGATTACAGTAGATACCAGATGGGGAACGCCTATGTTTGGTAGCCAGGAAACAGAACTATATACCTTGGATGGCGAAATGCTTGTTTATCCTGGGGGCTACCTGCCTCACAGACATAATAATGTAAGTGAAACATCTACGGATATTACAACTGCAAGGCAATCAAGAAATGCAACAGGAAAAAAACAGTTTTATCTTAGAAAGAATCATGACTTTACCCTTATAGAAAGAGAGGGAAATAGTACAGGTACTTATTCATGGACGGTTACTTCTACCAATGGTACTAAAAGCTATTATGGCGGAAATGATAATTCTGTTATAAAAAATAGTGAAGGCCAGATTGTTCATTGGGCATTGAGAATGATAGAAGATACCCACGGCAATAGAATGCTTTTTACCTATCAGAATAATACGAATGTTAATATTGGTGCCGGAAATAATGCTAACGGAGGAACTTATTTTCATATTCAAAAAATAACTTATGGTAAAAATCAGGATTATAGTGTCAATTTTATTACTGAAAATACCGTAAGCAGGAAGGATATTAATATTAATGCCAAACAAGGAGTAAAAAGAGTAGAACCTTATCTTTTGAATAGTATTGATATTAGTTATAAGACCCAAAAAATCCGTAGTTATAAATCGGAATATGAAGACGGACAGTTCTCAAAAACAAGATTAAGAAGACTATATATTCAAGGGTATACTATTAAAGACCCAGCCTCACTTCCAATTGTTGATGATTATGTTTTTGAATATTATAATGAAATTGAAAATAATCAGATTTTTGGCCCTGATAATACCGTTCAGGTCAATAATGGAGTGAGCAGCCCGTATGGAAGTATTATTGGAACACTTCTTAAGCCATCAAAAATTAACGGAAATGTTTCAACGGAGAGTGGTCTGAATTTCAGGGCAGCGGCAGGATTAAACTTTTTCTATTCTTCCAATGATGCTTATGGGCACCTTATGTTTGGTTTTCCTTTTGGATATTCAACAGCCGAAGCAAAGAATGTGCAGCAGCTTATTGATTTTAATGGAGATGGTATACAGGATATGATCTATAGGACATCTTCCGGTCTTACTTATAGTGAAGGTAAATTAGATATATATGGCAAATTATCTTTCTTGCCGGCCAAGCCAATTCTGAATTATAACAGTAATTTTTCTTTTACAGAGACCAAAACCAATAGTTCAGGGTGGGATATGGGAGCAATTGTATATAGCAAGTCTTCCATCACGTCAACTTCAAAAGGAATTACTTCCACCTTTCTGATTGATGCCAATTCTGATGGGTTGGTAGATATTGTAAATGACGGAAAGGTTTGGTTTAATAAGTATAATCAGGGAGGAAGTCCTGAGATGACCCAGCATTCCGAGTATACAGAAAATATGGTGGTTAAGGTCAAGCCTATAGCACCACCTCTTATTCCACCTCCGGGACCTAAAGTTCCTCCTATTGTGGAGCCTGAATACCCTCCAACTCCTATTGCTGATGTAGTAAAAGTATGGATTGCTTCTCAGGACGGATACATTACTATTAAGGATAATGTGAGTATAAGTGGTACAGATCCTTTAAACCCTGTCACTGTGCTAAAACCAACTGATAAGGCATACTATTCTGTAGAGATAGCAAACCCTGATTATGTAGTTGGAGGTACGCAGCCTAATAATTTCTATCATGCAAGAGTCTTTTTAACGCAGCTTAATCCTAATAATCTGTCACAGTCTTTCACTATTTCGAAATATAATGATTATTATTCTCAGATTATTAATGTACCTGCAGGAAATACTCAGTATAATGTACATGGTGCCATTAATAATCCAAACAGATTATTTGTGAAAAGTGGAGATAAGGTATATATAAGGCTTCACAAGAATTCAGAGGACAATCTGCAAATAGACTCTAATCCAACGGTTACTTATATTGATCCTGCCACCGGGCTGGCATTGAAAGGAAGAAATATGGAGCAGGATCAGTTTCGATTGAATAATGGAAGTTATGGAAACAACTTTTTCCTGAATAATCTTATAGCACCTATATATCTTGATGCTTCGGGAACAGCAGAGATTAAAGTTAATAGTATTACATTTCCTTCTTCCGCAGATAGTTTTACTTTTAAAGTAATCAAGGAAAATGCTGTTACTGGTGCTGTTACTGTACTTCACTCCCAAAGTTATGATCAAAGTATTATAACTTTTGATACACAGGCTTATACAGATACGATATCAGTAAATGGAAGTGAGCCTATTTATTTGAAATTTATTGTAGAGTCAGACTCTTATACAGGATTCTTAGCAAGCAACTGGAATAATGCTATTACTGTTAATTATAATGCAGCTTCTCCGGCTCTTAATTTGAAACTTTTTCCAGCTGCCCAATATCCATCATTTGCTGTGACTCAGCTTAAGGAAAGACTTGATATAAGAGGTACTCAAACTAATCCGCCTGTTATTGGACCTCATGAATTTGGAGTTCAGATAAATAAAAATATTGCGAATGCAACTACTCTGGGAACAGGGAGCTTTTATTATGTGATCAAAAAGTTGAATCAGGTACTTGCTAAAAGAAAAGTAACTGTTACAGCTACACAAGGGACTCCTCCAACGATCCAGGAAGTAAATATGCTTACCGGACAGTCTATTCAGGGAATAGATCCTGTTATTATTTATTCAGGAAGCTTAGTATCATCATCATTCGATTTAGGATTTAATGTGCAGGTTTATTGTCAGACAGGTGCAGAATATGCTTTATTTAGTAAATACTTAGAATATTTTCAAGGAAAGCCTTTCAATATCTATTATGATACCAGCAGCTTATTAACCACAGTGTGGCCTACTTCAGTAAATACAGCAATGTATAATACAAAATCGGCTATTTATAATAACTGGGGGCAATTTTTATACAAACCGAACAATTTCGTAGATTATAGTTATGGAATACCTATTGAAGCTGAAGCATTCACTGGTGATGTCGCTTTACAAAATACCTATTCAGCTTGTCAGGGGTTGACAGGACAGGCCTTGACAGATTGTGTTGCAACAAATGGTAATTCAACATGTCAGGGATTAACCGGACAGGCTTTGACAGATTGTGTGGCACTTAATGGTAATCCGAATACAGGAAATAATACTGTATCTCAGTATGTTTCTCCTATGAAACCATTTTCTGAATGGGTTATCAAGCCCCGCCCTCTACCAATGGTTAAAATTGATAGGTGGATAGGAACAAGTAAAGAACAGTTTTCAACGGCAACCTCTTTCAGGGATCATGAAGAAGTAAGTTATTTTTCAAATCCTATTCCAAATCCTCCGACAATATCGCCAACGACTTTAGTGAACGGAGCTCTTTCATTAGATTCTACAATGAAAGCAATCAGTAAGAAACAGAGCAGCCGATCAAATAATACAACAAGTGGTCTAAGTGTAGGAACAGTAAGTGCCGGGAATTCAGAAACATTACCCCTTAAAAATGGTAGTATTGAAACACAGACGTTTGCAGATCTGAACGGAGACGGCTATCCTGATATGGTATATCCAGAATCTATCCAGTATACAAACTCTGTAGGAGGCTTAGACGACATCAAGCTTGTAGCGACTGGTGATTTTCCAACCAATTCTTACAGCTATTTAAAAGTAAATTCTTTAGGGTTTTCTTTTAACGTCTTTTCTGCCAGCGGAAGAATTAAAGTAAATGGTTCAAATGGAAATGACTCTCATGCTAACAATTCAATGCCTTGGTCAGTTGGAGTAACGGCAGGAGCAGGAGCTAGTGACTACTTTAATTCATATGATACCGGAAGAGCATTTTGGACAGATGTTAATGGAGATGGATTACCAGATAGAATTATTGATTTTAGTACGGTAATGTTAAATCTCGGAAAGAGTTTATCAGAACCAATGTTCTATCAGAATATGGCTTCTTATCGTTCCCGTCCAATAGGAGGTCTTAACTTTTCAATAGGAGGAGGCCTTGGATCTTTTGCTGATTTAAGTGCTTTAAGCAGCTTCGGTTTCGGGATCAGTGCGAGTGCAGGAGGATCCGGATCTAAAGGTACAGCGGAGATAGTATATGAGGATATTAATGGTGACGGATTGGTTGATATCATTGATGTAGATAATAGTAATCAGTCTGCCAAAGTGCGTTACAATTTGGGGAATAAATTTGATACTGCAGTTCCATTGCTTAAGTCAACAGGAAAAGTTGATTTTACTGAAGAAACAGGTTCTTACAATGGTTATGTATCTTTTGGAGGAAATCTGATGCTGAATTTTGGACCCATTCCAATTATTCCGCCTGCAATTCTGGTTATTTACATAAAAGCAGGTGCGGGAGCGACAGCGAATTTAGGAATCAATGTTTCTGAAACCAAGAAGACTTTCAGAGATATGAACGGAGATGGTTTCCCGGATCTGGTAGTAGATACAAACGATGGTTTCATTGTTAATTATTCATTAATCGGAAAAACAAATAAACTTAAAACAGTTACTCATGCTGTAACAAAAGGACAGTATGCAGTAAATTATAAATTTACACAGCCGAATTATCAGGATCCTCATGCTAAACTGGTGGTAGATGAAGTAAGAATTTTGAACCCTGATGTATTCAGTACCAACTATACCCAGTCGGATGCAGCGAAAGATATTGTAACGAAATATACCTTTGAAAAATCTAAATACGACAGAAGAGAAAGAGACAACTTTGGATTTGAAAAAGTAACCAGCGAGCAATTGAGTGCTGCAGGAAGTACATACCGTAAAACAGTAGATACGTATTATAATACAAGTTATTTCTTAAATGGATTAATTAAGGAAAGTAAAATCCTTACGGGTAATGATGAATTAATTTCTAAGGTTATCTATAACTATCGTTTATATAGATTTAAAGATAATGTAACCAAAATAGACCCTAATTACTTAGCGGAAAGTTTTGATACCGGAGGAACAGAAGGAAGAAGAATGGCTACCGTTTTGTTGAATACAAAGATCAATACGAGATTTGAAAGTGGAGGTGAAATAGAGACTACGGAAAAAATGGAGTATGATTATAATACCGGATTGGTTTCAAATTATACCTATACCAGCCCTACCAATTCCTATAAATCTGTGATCACTTATTGGGCCGGACTGAATAAAAATATGATTGAAATACCTAAAGAGATTAATGTATATGACGGAACGGGATCTACCCTTTTGAGAAAGAGAAAAACCCAGGATGTAAATGTTAATACAGGAGATATCGGAAAATACATCGTATTTGATGGTTCTCAGGATATCATAACAGATTATACTTATGAACCTTCCGGTAATGTTAAAACTGTAACTTATCCGCCTGATGAATCACAGAACAGATATTCCATATCCTACGAATATGATGATGAAACTGGTAAGTATGTAATAAGGACAACGGATGCCTTCGGATATATTTCTTTCGGACTATATAATCCTTATTTGGATGTTTTAATAAAAAGTACAGATATTACAGGAAATGCAATACAATATGGATATGATGACTATGGAAGACCGGTATCCATTATTGAGCCTTATAGCCCTACAGGAGTTTCTACGATAACTCATTCCTATTATTTTGATCATTATGGTATGCCAAGTTCGAATCAGAATATTAAAATATTCCGTGCCAGAACTTCACATTATGATGCAGACCATCCAAATAACCTGATTAATACAGATTCTTACTCAGATTTTATGGGTAGAGTAATACAGGTGAAGAAAGATATTGATGTAAGTGGTGTGGAAAAAAGATCTGTTTCAGGAAGACCGGTATTTGACGTAATGGGAAGACAGATCTATCAATACCAGCCTCAGGAAGGAGATCTTCAGGACAACAATCTGAATCTGAATCTCAGCCAATATATGTTGTCCAACACGTACGATCACTCTGATAGAATTACGAATGTTAAATATGAAGACAGTGTTGAAAAATCAATTCGTTATGAAATAGAAGGAAATCTGTTTAAAAGTATTGAAGAACTGGATCATACCAAAATAGAGACTTTCACCAATGCGGAGGGACAGATTGTTGAGAAAATAAATTATCTGGATAATGATCCTCTGTCTACAAAGTTTGAATATAATACAATAGGTGAACTGCTTAACGTAACTGATCCACAAGGTATTAATACTACTTATAAATATAATCTTGCCGGAAGAAGAACAGAAATGTTGCATCCTGATAAAGGACTTACCACCTATGTATATGATCCTGCAGGACATCTGACTTGGTTTGGAACTCCGAACCTTATGAATGATCCTTCTATACAGACGCATCAGATCCATTATAAATATGATAAGAACAGACTTACTGATATTGAACTTCCTAACCTGCCGAGTGGTTCAGTAAATCCTAATAACGTTCATTACGATTATATGCCTGCCAATTCAGGAAATAATTCAGGAAGGATTACGACAAAAACAGACGGTACAGGATATACTACTTACAATTATGGTAAGCTGGGTGAAGTAATATCGGAAACCCGCAGAATATTCGGTTACAATATTCCGACTATGGAATTCAAAACGGATTATGTCTATGACAGCTGGAACCGCCTTAAAAAACTGACCTATCCGGATGGCGAGCAGCTTACTTACAGTTATGACCTGGGAGGAAACCTTAAAACAGTAACCAACGGAAGTTATAATTATATTCAGAATATCAAATATGACCTTTATGAGCAGAGAACAGCAGCCAACTATGGAAATGGAACAAGAACAGATTATTCTTATATTGCTACCAACAGAAGGTTAAATCACTTTGGGTTATGGAGTAATTCCAATGCATTCTTATCCAACAGCTATGAGTATGATAAGAGAGGAAATATTATCCGTCTTGCCAATGATGTAGGGGTAACTCCGAACCAAATGGGAGGAACCTATGCTTTCAAATATGGATACGATACCTTAAACAGATTGATTGGTACGGAAAGTGACATGGGTCTTAATGATAAAGGAGGAACTCCTACAACACCCAATACTTCTCCATATGCGCAAAGTAACTCACATTTTGAGCTTAGAAAGGTAACATATAACGAAAGTGGAGGAATTGTATTGAAGGAGCAGGTGCATCAGATCGACCAGCAGCCGAACCCATTGAATACTTATTCTAATAACTATAAGTATATTCCCGAAACTCATAAAGTGAAGACGATTATTGACGGTAATATCAGTGGTACGCAGCAAATTTTCGAATATGATGATAATGGGAATACCATCAAACATATCGATGAATTTGGAGCCAAGCAGATGTTCTGGGATGAGCAGGATCGTTTGAAAGCTTTTTACAGTGACGATTCGGGTGTATACCAATATTATGCGTATGATGATAAAGGAGAAAGAACGATAAAGTACAACCTTCATGGAAGTTCTCAGCTGTATCAGAACGGTGAGTTGGTAGATCCGGGTAGCTTAAGCTTAACTGATTATACTTTGTATCCTAATCCATATGTAACAGTATCCTTAAACGGGCAGTATACCAAACATTATTTTGAAGGATCAACACGATTTGCCAGCAGGGTGATGGATGGAAGCAATATTTTTGTTCCATTGAATCTCAGAACATCGGATCAGGGAACAACAATGAGAGAACCTGACCCTTCTGTTGACTTCAAAACGTACCTTGAGAAAGCAGGCGTAGGTGATATTTCCTTAGCAGAGCTGAATACTTTAAACGGACCAACCAGCCAGCTAGGATTATACTATTTGCATAATGATCATTTGGGAACGGCAACATTTGTTACCAATTCCAGTGCTCAGAGTACACAGTTTTTCTTAAATTTACCATTCGGAGAAACGATGCTGGAGCAGAGAACAGGAGTATATGATAACCCATATAAGTTCAATGCAAAAGAACTGGATAGAGAAACAGGGTTGTATTATTACGGAGCGAGGTATTATAACCCAAGAGCGAGTATTTGGTATGGGGTGGATCCATTGGCTGTTTACAATCCGACGATGGAGACTCAGTTTTATGGTGAAGGGCAGCATAATGGAGGAGTATTTTATTGGGGTAACCTAAATCCTTATATTTATACATATCAGAATCCGATTAAGTATATAGATCCTAATGGTAAACAGGGTATGGCTGGTGCCCTTATTGGAGTTCCGAATAAAGAAAAAGATAATGTAATCAGTGGCTGGACAGAATCATTAAGACAGGGAGGAGGTTATCAAGCAGATTTTGTCCCGGTGTATGGAGATGCAAAAGGTATCGCTGAAGGAATTTGGGGGACTGATTTCCAGGGAAATAAATTGTCAGGTTTTGAAAGGTTGATTTCTGTAGCGATGTTATCAGAGCTGAGAGATGTAAGTAGAGGATCAAGAGCTTTAAATGAAACAAGTAAATTACGGAAAATCACCAAACCGTTATGGGGAGCCGGAATACGTTATGGAAATGACGTTACTACAGCAATAAAACATATTGCAGATGGCCATTTTTTTAATTCTAGAGTAGGAAGAGCAACAAGTAGATTTTCCCAGAAATTTAGTAATATTGAAAGTGTTAAAAAATTGGTGTCTGAAGCAGTTACAAATGGCGAGCATATTACTAGTAATAGAGGAGACTATAGTGTTATCCATAAATTTGATGAAACTATTGGAACATCTTCAGATGGAAAATCAACTAAGATTTTACAGGTATTTATGGATAGTAATGGAAATGTTTTGAATGCATACCCAGTTTCCAAAAATCAATTAGGTAAGTATAAATAAAATTATGGAAAATATTTTTTTTGATTATAAGATAGATTTAGTATCAACTAATGAGGAGAATAAATTAGATTTTAAAGCTTTTGAAATTCATGATTTAAAGAGTTTTTTCAATGGAAAAATATATGTATTTTTTCAATATAAAAATAAAAGAAATTTTATGATACTTGAAACAGGTATTGTAGACTATCTTTTACAATTTGATGATTTGATACTATCTATTGAAAAAGGGATTTACAAAACTTTTACAATCTCTTGTGATTATTATAGCAACAATTTTTTGTATGAATATTCAAATGTTAATAATAATTTGACTATAAATGAAGGAAATGCTAATCTATATACAATATCTTGTGATTATGACGACTTTAAAAAAGCATATTTAAAATTTAGGAAAAGAACATTGCGTGAGTTAGGTATTTTATATCCAACATTAATTGGTAATAAAGCCTTTAACGAATTTTTTTTATAAAAGCTACTTCGCTCCACAAAGTCTCCCGACTTTGAAGCAAAAAAATCAAATAACTTAATTTGATAGTATTAAAAAACCTCGCATTTTGCGAGGTTTTGTACTTTAAGAATCGTCCTTATCATTTGTAATGTTATTTATTCCAGTTCTCAGAGTACTCAGTTTTTCTTAAATTTACTATTCGGAGAAACAATGCTGGAGTAGCGAACAGGTGTATATGATAATCCATATAAGTTTAATGCAAAAGAACTGGATAGAGAAACAGGGCTGTATTATTACGGAGCGAGATATTATAATCCGAGAGCGAGTATATGAACCTCCTCATTATCATAATAAGAAAGGAGCCCATTATACTTTTAAAGGACAAATGCCTCGCTCTACAAATAAAACAGGAAAACAACATTAATTTTTATGACATCCTATATAGATTCCAATAATTATTATCTGTCGAAATTTTTTAATTATGAATTACTCAATTACGATAGTTTTTGGTTATTTTACGGTCAAAGAGATGGTATTCAAATGGCTGACTTTTTTCCCAATCAGAAGGTTTATTCTTTTTTATGGGAATATTCAGATGAAAATATTCTAGTAAAAATAGATGAATGGAAAAGAGCTTTTAGAAGAAATAATATAAATATCTCGCTAGGGGCCAAATTATACACCCAAAACTATTTATCAGCTGACAGGATAGTTTATTTGGATTGCTTGGAAACAGACTTTATAATATCTGATGAGCAATTTAAAGATTTTACAACTTATAACATTGGGCAACATTTTTTTCAAATAGTAACTGAAATACATACATCGTTTGTTGATATCAATCTAAGCTTTCTGAAACTTTCAGATAGAGTTGAAAAATTTAAAGAATTTGTTAGAATCTTAGATACAGATGGTGTCCAGGCATTAATTTTAAACGGATATAATCATAATGGGGAACTAATAAAGCTTTGTATTTGTAAGAAAGGTCATAAACAGTTAAATGTAGATATAACTTTACCACTAGATATTTTTGAAAATACATTTGTACCTATACCATTTCACTGATAGGATTGAAATGCCCGCTCCACAAAGTCTCCCAACTTTGAAGTAAAAAAAATCAAATAACTTAATTCTGACTAGTCCTGAAATAATGATACAAATTAAAGGATAAAAATAAATAATTAAACCAGAGTAAATTTACTTTTGCTTTGGTTTTTTGTTTTATAAGTTTTCATTTTTAATTTGGACTGTTCATGCATTTGATTTGGTGTTAAATAATGATTTGAAAAATGTGGTCTGAACTCATTATAGATGCTAATGGATTGCTCCACAATTTTTCTTCTCATTGAAGTCTCAATATCATATTTATCAATATCGAATTCCTGTTTTAAAATACCATTTACTCTCTCTGCAATAGCATTTTCATAAGGATCAGAGTTCTGTGTCATACTGCATTTTATCTTATGCTTTATCAATATTTTCTGATACTCATTTGAGCAATATTGCAATCCCCTGTCAGAGTGATGAATCAATGATTCTTTATCAGTTTTATTGTTCTTTAATGCCTTTTTCAATGCCATCAGGCTACTTTCCGTATTGAGATTATCTGCAACATAGTGACCTACAATTTTCTTAGAATAAGCATCAGTTATCAGACTTAAGTAACTCGGTTTTTTCCTGTTTCCAATATAGGTAATATCTGCTACCCACACCTGGTTGGGTTTGTTGATACAGTACTCCAAAATCAGATTTTTATGTTTTCTGAATCTATGATGAGAATTGGTTGTGATATGATAGCTTCTCTTTGATGTGATCAATAAATGATTAGCTCTCAAAATATCAAAGAACTTATCCCTTCCTATTTTCAAAGATCTTAAAGGTTCCCTCAAAATAAAATATAGCTTTCGACCTCCTAATTTTGGCATTTTTATGCGGATATCTTCTACGAGGGTTATTACTTTTAATGCTTTGCTTTGTGAGCGTTTATATCCTCGGATACTTCTGTAATAGACTTGTCTATCCAACCCGAACAATTCGCAGGTAAAAACTATGGTTTCTTTTTCTTCACTGCGGAAGTTGGTGATTGTTCGGGTGATGAGTTTTTTCTGATATCAATATCATATTCTTTCTCAGCAAGATTTATCATCATATCAAAAAATATAGCTTTTTTATCAGCAATGTAAGCCTGTTTCTCTAAAAATGCTTTCTGTTTTTCAAGCACTTTAACTTCTGCCTCTAATTCCATGATACGCTGTTCAGGAGTCTTTTTCATGGTAAATGGTGTTTGGTATTCCCAATCAAAGGTACCATATTTTCTCAACCAACTAACAATTGTTGAGCGTGCTTGTATACCATATTTTTTCCGACTGTCTGTAATTCCTGATTTTCCCGTTTCTATTTCTCTTACAATTTGAAGTTTCAAATTCAAACTGTAATCTTTCTGGGTACGCTTGACATAGCGCGTTTCTAAGTTTTCTTCCATAACGATTGTTTTTTTGTGTATCGCTATTTCAGGACGGGACATTCAATATTAAAAAAAACCTCGCAAAATGCGAGGTTTTTTAATTAAACAAGTGACCCACTAATTCCTATATTTGCCCCATGAAACGATTAATGCTGCTGTACGTACTTTTCCCTGTATTTCTACTCTCACAGATGACCGGAAAAGTGATCAAAATTTCAGACGGGGATACCCTTACTTTACTGTTAAAAGGTAATCAGCAAAAAAAGCTGAGGCTGGCCGAAGTCGATTGTCCGGAAAGTGGACGGGTATTTGGGAAAAATGCCAAGCAGTTTACTTCTGCTCAAGTGATGAAAAATTCTATGTTTTGTAGAAAATATAATGTCTGTTAGGGTTATACTATTTGCATAATGATCATTTAGGAACGGCAACATTTGTTACCAATTCCAGTGCTCAGAGTACTCAGTTTTTCCTAAATTTACCATTCGGAGAAACGATGCTGGAGCAGCGAACAGGTGCATATGATAACCCATACAAGTTCAAAGCAAAAGAATTGGATAGAGAAACAGGGCTGTATTATTATGGAGCGAGATATTATAACCCGAGAGCGAGTATTTGGTATGGGGTGGATCCATTGGCTGTTTACAATCCAGTAGCAGAAACTCAATTTTACGGCGATGGACAGCATAACGGAGGAGTCTATTTCTGGGGAAATCTAAATCCATATATTTATACTTATCAAAATCCAATTAAATATATTGATCCAGATGGTAAGCAAACGACAGGCTATCAGCAAAATGGATTTGATGAATTGGAAATGGGATTTGCTATCCAGAGTTATACTTGGAGTTTTATTGGAGATGTAAGGGCAGGAGTTTTAAATTTAGCAAGTCGTATAGCTGGGAAAGATCAAAGGTATCAGGGAGATGTTTTTTTTGGGTATTATGAAATACCAAAAGCTCAATCTAAAACAATAGCTGGAGATCTGGTAGATGTTACAATAGGTCTTGCTGCATCTAAATTTGGAGTAAAAGGAGGGCTGGCTCAAGAAACAGCAGGTAGCTCAGCTTCTACAGGTAAAAGTTTGGTGAGATTTGGTCAGGAAGCAGAAACTACAGAATCACTAGCTAAACAAGCAAAAGCAGCTGAGGAAGCTGGTTTTCCTCATGGAATTTCAACAATGTTGAAGGATAAAATTAAGGGGTCTGATTTACAACATAAAAGTGCACCTAAATCTACTGTTGAATCACTTTTTAAGGTTGTTCAAACAGGAAAAAATCCTAAACATCATACAGTGGTATTACCAAAACCTGTCACTTCTAAAGTGACAGAACAAATTAATGAAATATTTAAACCTGTTCCATTGGAACAAATATTTAAACAAAATAAAAAATGATAATTACTAAATTGCATGTAATTGATTGGTATGATGACATTATAACATCAATTGTTTCATTTGACAATAATATATACATATTCAATTGTATTCATAAAAATTTTATTAATGGATTGAAAACATATTATTGTGTAAAAATAGATGACGACTCTTCTAAACAAATTGGAAATATAATAGAGAAAAAAAGTCTTACTAAAATTGATTGGAATTTTATAAATATGATTTTTAAAAAAAACAATAAAACTAATAATGTTTTTTTATTTAATATTGACTCATTATTTGTTGGACTAGACATTATTTTTAGCAAAGCAAGGAGTTCAGATATCATAGATATAAAGTTCCCTTTTGATATTTCAAATTTATATTAAGTTAAATACTCCCGCTACGCAAAGTCTCCCAACTTTGAGGTGAAAAAAAATCAAATAACTTAGTTCAATATTACAAAAACCTCGCATTTTGCGAGGTTTTTAATTAACAAGCCCCACTAATCCCTATATTTGCTCTATGAAACGATTAATGCTGCTGTACGTACTTTTCCCTGTATTTCTATTCTGACAGACGACCGGAAAAGTGATCAAAATTTCAGACGGGGATACCCTTACTTTACTGTTAAAAGGCAATCAGCAAAAAAAGCTGAGGCTGGCTGAAGTCGATTGTCCGGAAAACGGACAGGGTTTGGAGAAATTCTTCTCAAGTGATGAAAATCTATGTTTTGTAGAAAATAACAATGTCTGTTAGGATTATACTATCTGCGTACTGATCATTTAGGAACAGCAACATTTGTTACCAATTCCAGTGCTCAGAGTACTCAGTTTTTCCTAAATTTACCATTCGGAGAAACGATGCTGGAGCAACAAACAGGAGTATATGATAACCCATACAAGTTCAATGCGAAAGAGCTAGATAGAGAAACAGGGCTGTATTATTATGGAGCAAGATATTATAACCCGAGAGCGAGTATCTGGTATGGCGTGGATCCATTGGCTGTTTACAATCCGGCGATGGAGACTCAGTTTTATGGTGATGGAGAACATAATGGAGGAGTATTTTATTGGGGTAATCTAAATCCTTATATTTATACATATCAGAATCCGATTAAGTATATTGATCCTGATGGGAAGCAGGTGGATATTGTTAAAAAGTATGAGGGAAGAGCTCATAATTTTAAATCTTTTGAAACAAATGGCTTTAGGGTTAATCCAAATACACAAACTTGGTATTTTGATCATACTGCTAATACTAGAAATAAGACGGCTAAATTTATTGGAGGAATATTTGGGATTCAAGCAGATCCACAAAATACTGTAATGGCAGGACCTGTTCTTGATTTAGTAAAAAATACAAGTTCTGTAAAACAAGCTCAAGTTGAATTAGCAAAATTATTAGGTAAAGATGGAAAAATTGAGAATGGAGAAACCCAAGGCTACTTTTATGATATTGGGAAAATTGGAGGTCAAGAATTTTGGAAAATAGCTATGAATTCTTTAGGAGATTTTATTTCGGGTAAATTTTATGAGGATAACACTTCTTTAAAGAAAAGAATGTATTAGGAAGTTTTTGGTCAACAGCAAAAGTAAGTGATGATGGGAAAAATGTCATTATGAGTGTTTTTGACAGTAAAACATTAGGGTCGGCAACAGATGGCTTATTAAAAAGGGATAAGAGTAACAGTAGCAGTAAGTTTCATTTATATATGTGGACAGTACCAACAAAAGATTTTTTTATTCAATCCTATAAAGATTCAAAAATTAAATAATTGTAAAATGAAATTTAAAATATTTTTAGTCATAATCATATTATTAGGAGCTTTCTTTGTCATAAGAATTTTTCTGTCAGATTTCTTTGCAAATAAGCATGAGGTTCATATTATTGATAAATATTTTGTAGTAGAGATTAACGGAGAATATAATTTAATGCATAAAGAGGAACATGGATATAGTTTAACAGTTCCAAGTGTTCTAGATGTATATATAAAACAAGATGAAATTATTGCGATATCAAGTTTAGAAGGAAATAAATTCATAAATAATAATTATAAAAATCAATATTTAACTCATGATAATACTTATTATTATCATATAAAACAATACAAGATACAAGAGGTTAGTGAGGAACAATTTTTAAAACAAAAAAAAATGTATAGTTTGATATGGCAATTAGAATAAATAATTAACATTAAAAATACCGCTCCGCAAAGTCCCCCAACTTTGAGGTGAAAAAAAAACAAATAACTTAGTTCAATATTACAAAAACCTCGCAAAACGCGAGGTTTTTTCATTAAACAAGTCCCACTATTCCCTATATTTGCTCCATGAAACGATTAATGTTGCTGTACGTACTTTTCCCTGTACTTCTATTCTCACAGACGACCGGAAAAGTGATCAAAATTTCAGACGGGGATACCGTTACTTTATTGTTAAAAGGCAATCAGCAAAGAAAGCTAAGGCTGGCTGAAGTCGATTGTCCGGAAAGTGGACAGGCATTCGGAAAAAATGCCAAGCAGTTTACTTCTGCTCAGGTATTTGGAAAAACAGTTAGCTTTGTAGAAACCACTACGGACCGTTATGGAAGATCCATTGCGAAAGTATACTATGACGATGGAAAATACCTTTCCAAAGAGCTTATCAAAGCCGGAATGGGATGGTGGTATTTTTCCTATTCAAAAGATGCCTCTCTGGGTAAGATTCAGGAAAGTGCTAAGAATAAAAAGATAGGCCTTTGGCAGGATATTAATGCGGTTGCTCCCTGGGAATACCGTAAAATGAAACGTGAGCTTAGGAATAATAAGAAAATCGAAGCTGCTAGGAACGGAACAAAAGTAAAAGAAGAGGTGTAAACTTGGCAAAGAAGCTTGGAAAAGGAAAGATGCTGGGTTTAATAGGTATCATTGATAAGTCTAGTAGTGGCCTCTATCCTCATGTTTGAATGTTTCATCCTATTGCCATTCTTCCGCACAAAAAGATAAAAGCTGATAGTCATAAAGATAAAATGGCTGCCGCATTACAATCATTCGTCTTTTCAAAGCACTCTTTCATTCATCAATTCATCATCGAGGATTCGAATCTTTGACCGCCCCGATTACAATCGGGATGTTCTATTTCCTCTGCATGCATATTCTTTTTGGAAGTAAATAAACAAAAAACCTCACAATAAAAATTGTGAGGTTTTTGTGAGCGCGAAAGGATTCGAACCTTTGACCGTCTGCTTAGAAGGCAGATGCTCTATCCAGCTGAGCTACGCACCCTTAAAAGTTGATTCCCGCTTAGTAATAAGCACATTAAAAGTCGGGGCGGCAGGATTCGAACCTGCGACCTCCTGGTCCCAAACCAGGCGCGATGACCGGACTACGCTACGCCCCGAATATATAAGAGAGCGGAGGGTAAGGGATTCGAACCCTTGCGACACTTTCGCGTCGACAGTTTAGCAAACTGCTCCGTTAACCACTCCGGCAACCCTCCTTTTTGTTTATTTTTTAATGATCGTTGTTCCGTTATTGCGAGTGCAAATATAGAATAGATTTCTTTATTTACCAAATAAAATTCAAGAAAATTTTGTGTATTTTTGAGGTAATAAATCATCCAAAAACCAAACTGATGCGTAAAACATTATATATCATCGGATTAAGCACATTCGTTTTTTCGTGTACTTCTCAGCAAAATGTAAAAAAAAATACATACAAACCGAAAACCCCGATAACACAGGCGAAACCGGCTGTTCGGCCAACACCTCCGGTTGTTCAAAAACCTAAAGTAGTATCTGATCATGGAGTAGACTTTTTTACTACCAATATAGCAGATCCAACAAAAAATGATAATACGGCAAGTTATGGTTCTATTGTATCTGCAAAACCAGGCGGATATAAAGTAGTGAAAACTTATTTTCCAGCTGTTGGCCAAAACTTCAGACAACGTTATTTAATATTACATTATACGGCACTACCAGATGATAAATCGATTACTGTTCTTACCCAGCAGACGGTGAGTGCCCATTATCTGGTAAATAATATGGGCGATAACGAGATTTATCAGCTGGTAGATGAAAACAAACGTGCATACCATGCAGGCGTAAGCTCCTGGAGAAATGACAAAAACCTTAATGATACCTCCATCGGTATTGAAATTGTAAATACGGGCTATACTACAGATGCTTCGGGTAAAAGAACATTTGCTCCTTTTAGCGATGATCAGGTGAAAAAAGTCGCAGCACTGGTTAAAGATATTGTGACGAGATATCAGATTCAGCCTACCAATGTACTGGCGCATGCAGATATTGCTCCTACAAGAAAACAGGACCCGGGACCTATGTTCCCCTGGAAAAAACTGTACGATGAATATCAGATCGGAATGTGGTATGATGAAGCTGCCAAGCAGACCTATCTTGAGCCGGCGCAGGCAGATATTATGGCAAAATATAATGATTCTACCTTTATCTTCCTTATCCAGACTTCCTTACAGAGATTCGGATATGGACTGGATCTTAGCGGAAAATGGGATGATGCCACCAAAAAAACAATTGAAGCATTCCAGTACCATTTCCGTCCGCAGAATTATGACGGAATCATGGATGCCGAAACATGGGCAATACTGCAGGCTTTAAATCAAAAATATCCGGTAAAATAATTCAAATTAAAACGCATCGGTTAGGTGCGTTTTTGCTATCTTTAAACGATCAAAAACAGTAAAATATCTGTAATGGAAAATTTCAGAAAAGAAAGTGATCTATTAGGTGAACTGAATGTGCCTTTAGATGCTTATTATGGGGTTCAGACACAAAGAGCTATCAACAATTTTAAAATCTCAGGACAGCTTTTGTCTTCATATCCGGAATTCATAAAAGGATTGGCTTTTGTAAAAAAAGCAGCCGCTAAAACCAATTATGAATTAGGACTTTTAGACGAAAACCTGTATTTCAAGATAGCAGAAGCGTGTGATGAAATTGTAGACGGGAAATATCATGACCAGTTTCCGGTAGATATGATTCAGGGTGGGGCAGGAACTTCCATCAACATGAATGCCAACGAAGTGATTGCCAATATCGTGTTGGAAAAATTAGGAAAAAATAAAGGTGAATACGAATTCTGTTCACCTAATGACCATATCAACCTTTCCCAGTCTACTAACGATGCTTATCCTACAGCCATCAAAATGGGATTGCTTCAGATGAACATCGGGCTGGTAGAAAAGCTTGAAAAAATTATTGCTGCATTCCGTGCAAAAGGCCAGGAATTTCATGATGTGATCAAAATGGGGCGTACGCAGCTTCAGGATGCCGTTCCGATGACTTTGGGTCAGGAATTTGAAGCCTATGCAGCCACTTTAGAAGAGGATATCTCTAAACTGAATAATAATGCCAACCTTTTTGTAGAAGTGAATATGGGGGCAACAGCTATCGGAACAGGGTTAAACGCTCCGGTAGGTTATGCCACTCTTTGTGCCAAAAATTTAGCTCAGATTACAGGATTCCCGATTGTTTCAGCACCGGATTTGGTAGAAGCTACTCCTGATACAGGATCTTATGTAATCTACTCTTCAGCAACGAAACGTCTTGCAGTGAAATTATCTAAAATCTGTAACGACTTAAGATTACTTTCTTCAGGGCCAAGAGCTGGTCTTTTTGAGATCAATCTTCCACCCATGCAGCCGGGATCTTCCATCATGCCGGGTAAAGTAAATCCGGTAATTCCGGAAGTGGTCAACCAGGTTTGCTTTAAAGTGTTCGGAAATGACCTTACCGTAACTTTTGCCGCAGAAGCAGGACAATTACAGCTGAATGTAATGGAACCGGTACTTTCCCATGCGATCATGGAAAATATCAACTTCCTTTGCAATGCTTTGGATACCCTTCGTGACAAATGTGTGGTTGGAATTACTGCCAATAAAGAAGTCTGCCTGAATATGGTGAAACACAGCATCGGTATTGTAACAGCATTAAACCCTTATATCGGGTACAAACAGTCTACCCAGATTGCAAAAGAAGCATTGGAGACCGGAAAAAGCGTTTACAACCTTGTTCTTGAAAAAGGAATTCTTTCCCAGGAAAAATTGGACGAAATCCTGGATCCGAAAAACATGCTGAAACCGCATAATAAATAAATTCTATAAACGATAAATGATCAATGATAATTGATATCCTAAAATCCTATTATCATTGATCATTTATTATTAATCATTGATAATTCGTGAGGTTTTTAATCATAATTCCTGCCCACAACGAAGAAGGCAACCTCCCATTTACTCTTGATTCTTTGCAGCAGCAAAGCAGCAAAGATTTTAAAGTAGTGGTCGTGAATGACGGTTCTACAGACAGAACCGCTGAGGTGATCAGAAAATATACGGAAACCGATTCGCGTTTCGAAACAGTCAACCTTCAGAAATCAGAACATCAGCCGGGATCTAAAGTGGTTCATGCTTTTAAAAGTGGACTTCAGGTCCAATCTATGGATGAATTTGATATCATCTGTAAATTTGATGCTGATATTATCCTTCCGGAAAACTATCTGACCACAGTAGAAAGAGCTTTTGTCACCCATCCTGAATATGGGCTTGCAGGAGGGCTTCTGTACATAGAAAAAGACGGAAACTGGGTGTATGAGGGCAATTCAAATAAACATCATGTAAGAGGTCCCATGAAGGCTTACCGTAAAGAATGTTTTGTTCAGATCGGTGGTTTAAGGGAAACATTGGGCTGGGATAATATTGATTCCATATTACTGGAAAATCTGGGATGGAAAGAAGCTGTTCTTCCCGAACTTCATGTGAAACTGATTAAAGTAAAAGGAGCTGATTATACCATACGCCCTGCAGATTATTACGGAAGATATTTTTACTTCTTAGGACTGAACAGGTTTCTGGCTTATATAGCCTCTTCAAAAGAAGCGGTGAAAAGCAAGTCCGCTTCATTTTTCTTTGATATTATTAAATCTTACGAAGATTGCAGATCAAAGAAATTAGAACTGAAAATTTCGAAAGAAGAGCAAAAAGCCGTTAATGATCAGCGTTGGAAAATGTTGAAGAAAAAATGGCTGAAGATGTAGGAGGTAATTTTTTATACGTTTAATGTTTATCAATAGAAACGGGTTTTAACCCGTTTAATAAAAAAATAAAAATCCATTGGCTTTAGCCAAAACTTAAGAGTTAACTCCCAACCCGTGAAAAAAATAGCTTACATAGAGATAGACACCCACGCAGAAATTGCGCAGGCTTTCATGGATATTATGAAAGGTTCTCAGGCTTTTTCGGTAGATTATTATTTTTCAAAAAGAATCAAAGATCAGGTAAATCATAGCGATGAGGCTGTGTTTTTATCAGACAGTTCTATGATTCTGGATCAGTTGAAGGGAAAAGGATATGATCTTGTTGTAATAGGGACTGTACATCGTTATTTTAATACATTTTTAGCACTAACGAAAAAGTATAATACAGCAGTCATTACCCATAATCTTAATTTCATAAAAGCTTCCAAGCTGGATCTGATGAAAAGTGTATTCAGAGGAGATCTTATTTTCAGGTTAAAATTATGGCTGAAAGAAGGATTGTTTTACAAAACTAAAGTTTACCAGACCTCCAGATCTCTTTTTGTACTTGATGAAGCATTGGTTTCCGGAAGATATCAGTTTTTGCCCCTGTTTTATACAAGGGCATTTGACAAAATAAAAAATGATGATCTTGTAGTGGTAATTCCTGGGGGCGTTTCGCAGAAAAGGAGAGATTATAATTATATTTTTGAAACCATTCAGAAGCTCAGTACAGATAAGCTCTGCAAGTTTGTATTCCTTGGAAAAGCAAGCGGACATGAGTTAAAACAACTCAAACATCTGTCTGAAAAACTACCCGAAAACATTGATATTACTTATTTTTCTGAAAGAGTTTCTTCCGAAGACTTTGAACAATGGATGCGGAAAGCAGATGTTTTATGGTGTCCGATTCAGCAGGATACAGAGTTTTTCAGCATGAAAGAAATCTATGGAGTAACCAAAATGACCGGGAACCTTGGCGATGCTGTAGCTTACGGAAAGCTGGCTGTTTTTCCGGGCAATTACCCTTCAAAACTTGATTTTATTATCCCTGAAAAAGAAAATGCCTTTGAACAGTTAAAGGCAGTTTCAGAAACCTCATTTGATTTTTATAAAACATACAGTAAGAAAGAGATTCAGAAAAAACTGGAGCAATTTCTAATGGGTTTAATTTAAAAATCAGAAATTTTCTAATATCTATTTCTGTATAATTCGCTTCTCTTAAAAGTGTTACTTAATTTTAAACACACTCTTAATAAATCTCATATTCAGATATTCTTCAACCGGAAAAATCCTGGTAAAGTAATTCCCGATATAGATCAGTATCAGGACAACTGCTGGTTTATAAACGAGATTAAGCAGATTGCTGCTGAAATTCGGAAGAACAATCGCCACGGTAATCGCCAGCGTACAGATGATAGATACAAAAATCATTTCAATACTTAAAGGCGAAACCTTAAATACAATATAATTGAATACAATTTTCACAACATTGTAAATAGTAAGGGAAATTGCGGTAGATAATGCTATTCCAATCAGTTTCAGGTCTGTGTTTTTAATGAAATAATAGTTGAGCCCTATAGTCAGTCCGGCCAATAAAAGCATGACCAGAATATTGAATCTGTAATATTTTGAAAGCGAAATAATATTCCCATTAAATCCCGTTGCAAGGTCGATCAATACGGCAGAACCCCAGATCCAGACTACCGGTTCATACTCTCTGAGCATAGTCCCGTTCTTTGGCATAAACTGTGTCAGGTAAGGAAATCCAACCATAATGCAGGAGAACAAAACGGCACCAAGGAAATACAGCGTTAAAGATGTTTTCTTGTGAAACTTATCAAGACCTTCCATATCGCCGTCAGCAAGATTTTTACTGATGATAGGAGCTGAAATATTGAATAGTCCCAACTGTGGTATAGAAATCAGAGAAATTAAAGCATACAAAACAGAATAGATACCGTTTTCTTCCATTCCCATAAATTCACCTATCATAAAGCTGTTGATTGCCAGGTAGTTTCCAAATGTCCCTAAAAAGCCGAAGAAACTGTAATTCAGAAACTCTTTCCAGAAATTATTTTTTTTGAAATAATCTGTACTGATGTCAAAATTTATTTTCTCAAGCTTGTTGGTATAATAGATATACCCAAAAAGCATCAATGTAAATATTCCGAAGAAGAATGCCAATGCTGTATTTTGAGACAGTGAAAAATAAAAAAAGAGGCAAAAAGCTCCCAGGTTGGCTATTTTAGGAAAAAGATTGTCAAAAATATTAGAGACAACAATCCTTTTATAATTAGAGGTGTATTTATTAAAAATAGCGCAGAGGGATAATATTAAAATTAAGGGTAAAATAATTTTTTTAATTTTCCAGGCTTCCGAATGGATGAACTTTGGATAAAAATAGGGAAGAAGAAAAAATACCGTGACAAATATGAGAAAGTTTATTAAAACAGTAACAAGCGAAAGTGAAAGCATGTTCTGATTTTTACCCTCTTTCTGCAGAGAATTAAAAAACTTTACATTGGCATAAGAAATTCCAAAAACAACAAAAGGAACAAGCATCTCAGCAGTTTGCATACTGTAGCGCAGCTTTCCGTAAAATTCAAAATCATTCGGAAATATGAATATTGCGGAAACCGTGCCCAGCAAAAAACCAATATAGCCGATAATGGAATATTTGAAGCCTTGTCTCGCTACTACACTCATAAAGTTGTTTTAAATGTTTTTAGGTATAAAAATAATATTGTTGATGTACTGAGTCTTATTTTTTTCGTCGTTTGTATTTTGTGTTAAGATATCTTCTGTAAGAATCTCCAGCGTAAAGCTGTTTCTGTTCAGGTATTTGGCGTCATATCCCCAGCTCATCACTTCGGATATTTCATTCCATATAGGTGTCTGGTGGTGTCTCTGTTCCATTTCGACCATTAAAGCAGGCTTGAACTGTCTGATGGTTTCTCTCGCTCCGGAAAGTGTTTTTATTTCATTTCCTTCAACGTCTATTTTGATAAAATCAAGCCTCTTGAAATGTTCCAGTCCGGCCCATTCATCCAGTTTGATCACTTTTACTTTTTCTGTATAATTTTTTTCTTCTCCTTTTTCTTTGTAAGAAGTGTTTAAAGTACCGCGGGAAGCAACAGTTCTTCCGTTAATAACAGGCACTTTGAACTCAGCAATTCTGTTTTCGTCAGAAAGAGCGAGCGGGAATATGTGCATTGCCGGAAACAGCCTTTTCAACCGGCGGTAAAGCTTTTTATTAGGCTCAAAACCATAGATATGATCATGATTCAATGAGTTTTCCAGCTGATAAAGGAACGTTCCCACATTCGCACCAATGTCAAGTATCACAGCGTTTTTAGGAAGGTATTCTTTGATCCATACCAATTCCGGTTCTACATTGCGTTCCGAAAAATTATTTTTAGTAAGATTATGTAAAGTTTTGAAATATCTTTTTTTGTAGAAATTCGGACTTATATATTGTAGTTTCTCTGCAATTTTTTGGTATAAAGACATTGTAGGCTTTTTGGCGAACAGCAAAGATACGTAAAAATGTAAAACTTTTCTTAAAAAATGTTAATTATAATAACTTGATTTTCAGCAGGAATATTGAAAATTTGTTTTTATAACCCACTGAATTCTAGTATATTTTGAATTTATTACAAAGACACTCATGTGCCACAAGTGTCTCTATTAAAAAAGTCAATAAAGTATAATTTTATCCAAATAACTCTAATCATCTGTGAAAATCAGTGTCATCTGTGGTTAAAAAATTAATAGACACTAAAAAATAAAGGGATTAAAGAAAAGGTGTATTCAGAAAATCATTGAAAGGTTTCATCAGTTTGAAAACTTTGGTCATGTTTTTTACTGCATTTTTATCCAGTACCTCTTCATCTTTCAGGGAATATACCACAATAAAGTTTTTAAGCTTCAGATATTCTCCCATAGGATCTTCTTTTTCGAAGCCTTGAGGAATTTTTTTCAATTTATCATCCTGGTCAAGCTCGGGAAAATGCTTCTTGAAATCTTTATTATTGAGAATTGTAAGAAAATCTTCTCCGTACAAGGAAATTTCCTTACGTACTTCTTTCAGAACAGAAGATTCAGGCATATAGATTCCTCCTGCCAAAAAAGATTTTCCAGGTTCCAGATGAAGATAATAGCCTCCTTTCTGATTTCCTTTTCCCATTCCCAGAGAAGCTCCGAAATTGGTTTTATAAGGAGATTTATCTTTTGAAAACCGGGTATCTCTGTAAATTCTGAACAACGCTTTTTTACTGTCAATTTTTGCAAGCTCTTCATCAAAACCGGACATCTCCTTAATCAGTTCATCCAGAAATGAAACAACATTTTGCTGAGATTCTGTGTACAGGTTCTTATTTTCATTAAACCAATCCCGGTTATTATTCTTATTCAACTTCTTTAAAAAATCAAATGTTTTGGAAGAAATACTTGCTGACATTATGCTATGTGTTTTTTATTGTTGTTGCTAGGTTGGATTCAAAAAGATTCTTAATTAAATCCTGCATCCGCAATTCAAATTTACAAAAACTATTCAAATTGCAATGCTTCAATAGGATCAGGTTGGATGTCCATACATGAAAAGATTCTCTTCCTTATTCAGTGTCGTTTTTCAGAGTCGAGTGCCTGGGAAATTATATGGTTGTGTAAAATTAAATGATTATTTCTGGGAATATCAAAAAGAAAATTACTTTTTATGGCTTTATTTTTGAAAATTCATAAATAACACAGAAAAAATCAATCCAATTTAATAAAAAAAAATAATGTTTAACAACTCTCTAATGTAAGGCTTGTTTTTTTGGATTTAATTTTCCAAAAATTAAAGAAATAGTAAAGGATTATGAATTTAAGTTTAGATATTTAAAAATTTATTCAAAAACAAATCAAATATTTATTGTATCTTTGCAAAAATTTTAAAATAGTTAATGAATTTATTTACGGAAACCAATTTAAGTCCTGATATCCTTAAGGCAATTGGCGAACTGGGCTACGAAAGCCCAACAGAAATCCAAAAACAGACTATCCCTTTTATTCTTTCAGATATTCGCGACTTGATCGCACTTGCGCAGACAGGGACAGGCAAAACAGCAGCGTTTTCGCTTCCGATTTTGGATATGATTGACGATACGAGTCGCAAAATCCAATTATTGGTGCTTTGTCCGACACGGGAATTATGTCTTCAGATTTCTAAAGACATAAAGAATTACTCTAAGTACATGAAAGACATCAAAACTACTGCAGTTTATGGTGGAAGTAGTATTGTAGACCAGATGAGATCTCTGAAGGATAAACCACAGATTATTGTGGGAACTCCGGGAAGAGTAATTGATCTTATCAACAGAAAAGCACTTGACTTTTCTGCTATTCATTGGCTGGTTTTAGACGAAGCCGATGAAATGCTTTCTATGGGATTCAAAGACGAATTGGAAACCATTCTAAGCGAAACTCCGGAAACGAAACAAACGTTCTTATTCTCTGCAACGATGAATAAGGAAGTGGAAAGAATTTCCAAAAATTACCTTACAAAACCACACCGTATTTCAGTAGGTTCTATCAACGAAGTGAAGAAGAACATTACTCACGAATACTATGTAGTAGGGTACCGTCAGAAAAAAGAAGCATTAAAAAGGTTAATTGATGCCAATCCTAACCAGTATTCCATCATCTTCTGCAGAACAAGAATGGAAACTCAGGAGGTAGCTGATTTCCTGATGCAGAACGGATATGCAGCTGATGCTCTTCATGGTGATCTTTCTCAGGCGCAGAGAGATACGGTAATGAAGAAATTCAGATTGAAGAACATTGATATTCTTGTAGCAACAGACGTTGCGGCAAGAGGATTGGATGTAAACTCTTTAACTCACGTTATTCACTTCTCTTTACCAGATGATCCTGAAGTATTCGTTCACAGAAGCGGAAGAACAGGTAGAGCTGGAAAAGACGGTATTTCTATGGCTTTAATCAAGCCTGAAGAAAGCAGAAAACTGAAACAGATCAAATCTTCAACAAAAATTGAAATCAACGAGAAATTTATTCCTACAGGTGAAGATATTATCAAAGCTCAGGTAGGAGGTGTATTCGAAAAATTATTGACGGAGCACGAAAATATTTTCGAATTTGATGATAGTTTGATCCCGGATCTGAGCAACTTTACAAAAGAAGAACTGGTGCACCAATTGCTGCAGTTCCAGTTGAAAGACCTTGCGCTGTACTACAAAGACAAGCATGACCTTGTTGAGCAGAAATTCAGCAGCAGAGATGACGATTACTCAAGAAGAGACCGTGGACGTGACAGAGACAGAGGTCGCGACAGAGACAGAGGAAGAGACAGAGATCGTGGTGGAAAACCAAGAAGAAAAGATGAAAGCATGGTAAGATTCTTCTTTAATCTTGGAAAAAAAGACCATTTGAAGAAGCTTGATGTTTTAGATATTATCAATAAAGCTACTGGTGATGGAAAAAGCAAGAAAAGAGCTGAAATCGGAGATATCGAAATCTTAGAGAAATTCTCTTTCTTTGAAGTTGAAAAATCCTTTAAAGATAATGTCCTGAGCAATATTCAGTCTATGAAATTCAAAGGAAAAGATATGAGAGCTGAAGTAGCAAATTAATTCTCATCAAATTATCATACAGAACCGGCCTGGAGGCCGGTTTTTTTATTTGATAATCAGCAGGTAAGCGAATGTTAACAAAACTTAATGTTATATAGTTTCACGTACAATCCTTTTTTAAGAAATTTGCACTCGAATTATAAATACTAAAAAATGGGAATTGGTAATATTTTCCACGCTTTTCAACCAAAAGATAAAATCTTCTTTGTACTTTTCGAAAAAGTAACTGAAAATCTAGTTGCAATGTCAGAAGAATTCAACACAGGAATCAAGGATTTCGATCTTAATGACGATTCAATGTTGAAAAAAATGAGCGATTTCGAACATAAGAATGATGAACTTACTCACGAAATTTTCGTAGAATTAGGGAAAAACTTCATCACACCTTTTGACCGTGAGGATATCCACACATTGGCAACAGGGCTTGATGATATCGCTGATTATATCTACGCATCTACAAAATATATTTTCCTTTACAAATCACCTGAGATGAAGGCTTATTCAGACTTCTCTTTACTGATCCACAAAGCATGTCTTGAAATTCAGAATGCAATGAAAAACCTTAAAGGGTTCAAAAACATGGAACAGGTGAAAGAAGCTTGTATTAAGGTGAACTCTATTGAGAATATTGCTGACGATTTGCTTTCCAATTCAATGGTAGAATTATTTGAAACCAATGATGCCATCAACATCATTAAAGTTTCATCAGTATTGAACTACCTTGAAATTGTAACGGACAAAGCAGAGGATGTTGCCAATACAATTGAGAACATCATGATTAAATACGCCTAATACATAGCAAAAATGGAATTTCCGATTTTACTTGTAGTTATTATTGCGCTGGCCCTGATCTTCGATTATATCAATGGTTTCCATGATGCGGCCAACTCAATTGCAACTATTGTTTCTACAAAAGTTTTAACTCCATTCCAGGCTGTACTTTGGGCAGCACTTTGGAACTTTGCAGCGTTCTTTATTGCTGCTTACATCATTGGAGAATTCAAAATTGGTAATACAATTGCCAAAACAGTTAATGAGAATTTTATCACTCTCGAAGTTATATTTTCCGGCCTTATAGCTGCCATTGCATGGAACCTTTTGACATGGTGGTTCGGGATTCCTTCATCATCATCACATACGCTGATTGGAGGTTTCTTAGGAGCGGCTCTTATGCATGCTTTCATGATGGATTATCATGCTGTGGCTGCAGCTCAGCCAGAGCTTGGGATGTGGGAAACCACTAAAGAAGCTTTCAGCCAGGTAACTCATCAGGGTGTGGTAAAGTTTGATAAAGTGATTCCTATTTTCCTGTTTATTTTCATGGCACCGATTATAGGGATGATTATATCCATCATTATTACATTGATTATTGTACATCTTTATAAAAAATCAAATCCACACAAAGCAGACAAATCTTTCAAAAGATTGCAACTGGCTTCATCAGCCCTATTCAGCTTAGGACACGGTTTGAATGATGCCCAGAAAGTAATGGGTATCATTGGAGCGGCGGTAATTTATTATCACGTTAATATGCTTCAGGATGCACAGTATCTGAATATTCCTTCTGCAGGACGTTTTGATTATTTTGCACAGCATTATATCTGGGTTCCTTTAGTATCCTTTATTGCCATTGCTTTAGGTACAATGAGTGGTGGTTGGAAAATCATCAAAACAATGGGAACGAAGATTACCAAAGTAACTTCATTAGAAGGAGTAAGTGCAGAAACTGCAGGTGCTATTACCCTATTCATCACAGACCACTTTGGTATTCCTGTATCAACTACACATACCATTACAGGTTCTATTATCGGGGTGGGATTAACGAAAAGAATTTCAGCCGTAAGATGGGGGATCACAGTGAGCCTACTTTGGGCTTGGGTTCTAACCATTCCAATCTCTGCAATAGTGGCAGCAGTTACCTATCTTATGGTAACCTTCCTTTTCTAAAAAACAAATCATATATTTATATAAACTTTGTCCGTTTGGGCAAAGTTTTTTGTTTTATAAAGCCCTGAAAAATCGTATTTTTGTTCAAATTATAAGATTTTATGGAATTTTTAGACAGATACCAGCAGATTGTTGCAGATGCCATCACTAAATATACTTTTAAAGATAAACCTTCGGAGCTCTATGATCCGATGAACTATATTATTTCCCATGGTGGAAAACGTCTTCGTCCTATTATGGTGCTAATGGCGTGTGAAATGTTCGGAGGCGATCTTAAGCAAGCGATCAAACCTGCATTGGCTATCGAGTTTTTCCATAACTTCACCCTGATCCATGATGATATTATGGATGAAGCCCCTTTAAGAAGAAATAAACCTACCATTCATACCCTGCATGGTCTTAATGTAGGAATCCTTTCCGGAGACGGGCTGATGCTTAAAGCGTACAAATTTTTTGAAGATCTTGAACCCGAAATCTTCAAAGCGTGCATCAGAATATTTACCCACACCGGGCTTCTGCTATGTGAAGGGCAGCAGTATGATATCAACTTTGAAACTCAGAAAGACGTTACTTTTGATGACTATATCAGAATGATTACTTACAAAACAGGAGTTTTGAGTGCTTCTTCATTTGAAATCGGGGCACTGATTGCAAAAGCTGATTTTAAAGATGCCAAAGCTATTTTCAACTTTGGAAAGCATATCGGTATTGCATTCCAGATTATGGATGATTATCTTGATGTATTCGGAGATCAGGCACAGTTTGGGAAAAAGCATGCCGGAGATATTTACGAAAACAAGAAAACAGTTCTGTATCTGCTGGCAAGAGAACATGCTACAGAAGAAGAAAGAAAAGAACTGGATTACTGGTACTCTAAAAAAACAGAAAATGTTGATAAGGTGTATGGCGTAGAAAAGATTTTCAGAAGAACAAAAGTGGATGAAAAAGCTTTACGTTTGATTGAAAAACATAATGAAATCGGACAAAGCTACCTTCAGAAAATAGATGTTCCTGAAGAAAAGAAAAAACCTTTTATCGAACTGGCTAATTATTTGTTGAGAAGAGAAAGTTAATAGGTAGCAGATGGTAGGCCGCAGGTAGTGGTAATTTACCTGCAGCCTGTTTCCTGCAACCTAACCCCTATACAATGAAATTCAGAACAGAAGTTGATATTCCCGCATCAGAAAATAAGATTGAAATTGAAGATAAAATATTTTCAATAGGCTCATGCTTTGCCTCCGAGATGACGGATTTACTCCAAGACGGGCAACTTCAGACCCTCAATAACCCTTTTGGGACGATTTTTAATCCCTTTTCCATCAATTATGCGGTAAACAGACTGCATGATTCTGCATTTTATCAAGAAGAGGAGTTAATTACCTATAATGAAGAATATATTTCTCTGGATCATCACACCGGTTTTGATACCCGTTATATTCATCAGACCTTAGATAAAATTAATGGAGCCATTGAAGCAGGAAATGCCTTTCTGCAGGAAGCTGACTGGGTGATTATCACCTACGGATCTTCATTTATCTATGAATTTCTTCCTAAGAAAAAACTGGTGGCCAACTGTCACAAAATCCCGCAGAAATTTTTTGAAAAAAGGCTGCTTTCCCACCAGGAACTGACGGGTTCTATATACCAGACGATTCTGGATCTTAAAGATATCTGTAAAGAAGGAGTACAGATCCTGTTTACCGTTTCACCGGTAAGACATACCAAAGACGGAATGGTAGAAAACCAGCTAAGTAAGTCCAAATTAATTACAGCCATCCATGAGTCTATTTCCATTTTTGAAGACTGCCATTATCTGCCGGTCTATGAGATTTTAATGGATGATCTCAGGGATTACCGTTTTTATAAAGAAGATATGATTCATCCAAGCACTCAGGCCGTTAATTATATTTTTGAGAAATTCGGGAAGTCTTATTTTTCAGAAGAAACCCAGGATTTTATCAAAGAAAATTTTAAAATTGTCCAAGCTTTAGAACATAAAACCAATGATAAAAAGGATCCAAAGTTTATTGAGTTCAGAGAAAAACTGGATCAAAGGATTGAAGCCCAGCGTAAAAAGGTAAAACATAAAATATTTTAAAAAACTATAACTATGGCCACTATTAAAAATATGGGGGGCTTAACCATTGACCAGATTAATCATGAATTAAACAGAGGTGCAAAATTTGTTGTCTTTCGGTATGCCGTTTCCATAATAATCATAACTGTTAAGAATGGAAGTGATATTTATTTTATCCGAGCTGATGAATCATCTGCCAAATATAGCTGGAAGTACTCTTTGCTGACATTCTTTTTTGGCTGGTGGGGAATTCCTTTCGGACCGATTTACAGCATCTCTTCACTATATAGAAACTTTGCAGGTGGAAAAGACGTCACACAGGAGGTTTTAAACCACTTTAATTCACAGCAGCCGGCAGTAGATGTTGTTGCTTAAAATAAATTTTAAATGAGTCAAATGATTGATTTTACAAAGATTGACTATTTGAAAAACGGAAATGAAAGGCAAAGAAGAGCTTATGAAGTTCTTGCAAAGCATCGTATTTTTGATAAATTAAAAGCTTATTCACCTATTTTAGCAGGAACAATTCCTATTGAAATTGATGTTGAAGGAAGTGATCTGGATCTTATTTTTGAGGTCGACTTAAAATTCGAAGAAGATTTCCTGGATGATTTAATGTTCAGCAGGTTTATTCCTTACGATGTGGACGTGGAGAATCCCATTGTAAACGGCGAAAAATGTATTACATTGAATTTTGTGCTGGAAGGGTTTCCCATCGAAATTTTCGGACAGAATAAGCCCACGATACAACAGAACGCATACCTTCATATGATTGCCGAATACAAGATATTACAGGATAAAGGAGAAGAGTTTAAACAAAAAATAATAGAACTTAAAAAACAGGGAATAAAGACAGAACCCGCCTTCGGAATGTTGCTGGGACTTGAAAATCCTTACGAAGATCTATTGAAATTTTAAATAAAATGATTGATACACATACACATCTATACGCAGAAGAATTTGATGAAGATAGAAAAGAAGCTATTCAGAGAGCTTTGGATAAAGGAATTACAGAATTTTATCTTCCCGCCATCGACTCAGAATCTCACGAGAAAATGCTGCAGCTGGAAACAGAATATCCGGGACAGATTTTTTCAATGATGGGATTACATCCTTGTTACGTAAAACCGGAATCTTGGGAAAAAGAACTTGCAATCGTAAAAAACTATCTTGATCAAAGACATTTTCCGGCAGTAGGAGAGATCGGAATTGACCTGTATTGGGATAACACAACGCTGGATATTCAGGTAAAAGCCTTCGAACAGCAGATCGACTGGGCGATAGAAAAAGACCTTCCGATTGTGATTCATACAAGAGAAAGTTTTGATGAGACCTTCGAGGTGTTAGAAAGAAAAAAACATCCAAAACTGAGAGGTATTTTTCATTGTTTTTCCGGAAATCTGGAACAGGCGCGACATGCTATTGATCTCAATTTCATTTTAGGGATTGGTGGAGTAGTGACCTTTAAAAACGGGAAAATAGATCAGTTTCTGAACGAAATTCCTTTGGATAAAATTGTTCTGGAAACAGATTCACCCTATCTGGCACCCGTTCCCCACAGAGGCAAGAGAAATGAAAGTTCCTATCTTGATCTGGTAGCCGGAAAACTGGTAAATATCTATGGAAAAGATTTTTCTGAGATCGACCGCATTACGACGGAGAATGCAAAGAATCTTTTTAAGTAATGAAACTTTAATCTGAGATAAAAACAAACCCCTTTTCAATGTTGAAAAGGGGTTTGTTTTATTTATTTCTTGTGGAATTTTTGTTCTTAGGCTTTTTAAAACCTATTGAAGCTCCTGCAGAAGGCTTTTTACGGTTGTTATTCGGCCTTGAATTATTGCTGTTGCCTGTTTTAGGTTTCTCACCACCCGCATGCATCGGCTTATTATTAGAATCCCTTTTCTGGGCAATAAGATCATCAGTATGGAACGGATGGTCTTTGATGACCGGAATTTTCTTTCCAATAAGCTTTTCTGTATTCTTCAGGTTCAAAAGATCAAGCCCGTCTACAAAAGATATGGAATTACCTTCAGCGCCGGCTCTTCCCGTTCTTCCGATCCTGTGTACATACGTTTCAGAAACATCGGAAAGTTCAAAATTGATTACGAATTTTAATTCGTCGATATCAATTCCTCTTGCTGCAATATCTGTTGCTACAAGAACTCTTGTTTTTCCGGATTTAAAGTTATTCAAAGCATTTTGTCTCGCATTCTGAGACTTGTTGCCGTGAATGGCTTCAGCAGAAATATTGTCTTTCTGAAGTTTTCTGGAAATTTTATCCGCACCATGCTTCGTTCTTGAAAAGACCAATACAGAATCTGAAATATCATTTTCAAGAATGTGAGTTAATAAATTCAGTTTATTATCCTTTTCAACAAAATAAACGGATTGTTTGATCGTATCTGCTGTGGAAGAAACCGGAGTTACTTCTACTTTTACAGGATTATTAAGAATGGAATTAGCCAGTTTCTGAATTTCGGTCGGCATTGTTGCTGAGAAAAATAAAGTCTGTCTTCTCTGAGGTAAAAGTTTAATGATTCTTTTTACATCATGTACAAAACCCATATCCAGCATTCGGTCTGCTTCATCAAGAACAAAGATCTCAAGATTTTTCAAACTGATGATTCCCTGAGCGATGAAGTCCAGAAGTCTTCCCGGTGTTGCAACCAGAATATCAACTCCTTTTCTCAAAGCAGATTCCTGGTTTCCTTGTTTTACGCCTCCGAAGATAACAAGTTGCTTCAATGGAAGATATTTACCGTAAGCATTAATGTTTTCCTCAATCTGAATAGCCAGTTCTCTGGTTGGAGTAAGGATTAGTGCTTTTATATGTTTATTGGGAATTTTATTTTTGGATAAATTCTGTAGAATAGGAATAGAAAAAGCAGCTGTTTTACCTGTTCCTGTCTGCGCGCAGCCTAAAAAATCTCTGCCGTCTAAGATATCAGGAATAGATCTTTCCTGGATAGGAGTAGGAGTGGTATATCCCTGCTCCTGGATTGCTTTTGCAATAGGTTCTATTAAGTTTAAGTCTGTAAAATTCAAATGAATTATTTTAAAATTTATATAAAAATTCCTTCAGCCTGAAAGAATTACATTCTGCAAAGGTAGGTTAAAAAAAATTAAGATATTATTTTTAAGATTTTGTATCTTCTGAATCTATAAAACTTAAATGGCCGCTCATATCCGGGCAGCCATTTATTTTTATTTTTTTTTAATCTTTTGAGTCAAAGATAATGGGAAATGAAATTACTTCACTTTAGTCCATTCCTGGTTCTTTCTTAAATTCTCAAAAAACTTATAGACTTCAGAAAGCTTCTCACTTCCGCGCTTTCCGTAATCTTCCACATTTTTTGAAGTTCCGTCAGCGAATTTAATTCTTAAATAAGAGGTTGGAAGGTCGGTAATATTGTGCTCACCGTATTTGTCATTTAAACCTTTTACATTTAAGCCGTCCAGCAAACTGATTAATTTATTGTAATCTTCTTCTTTGATGGTTCCCTTGAAAGTTCCTTCACGCGGCTTGGAAAATTCATCTTTAGAAGGTTTATCATTAAAATTAAAGTGTTCCGCTTCAAAAACCGCAGTTCTGTCCGGACTGATCGTCATTTTAAAAACCGGACAAAATCCAAAGCATGGAGTAGCTTCATATTCAATTGCAGAATATTTGGAATTTACTTTCTGGGAAGTACAGGAAAATAATAATATAAATGCATAAAGACTTAGTAAATATTTCATAGTTTTTTCAATTTCGGAGGATCTCCCAATAATTGTTCCAAAGATAAAATTTTCTAATGTTTAGCGTAAAAATCAGAATAATTCATCTCAACTGAGTATTGAACGAAAATACGGTCAATTTTATAAAGAAAACAGTCTCAGGTTCCCCCAAAACTGTTTTTATAATGCGGCTTTATTTTGTAAAATAAAACTGATGAATCAATGTATTTCTATCCGTGCAATTGTTTCCAGATAGCATCTTTCAGCTCCATAAGGCCTTCTCCGGTAACACCTGAGAAGAACAGAGGCTGCTTGTTCTCCGGAAATTCTGCTGCAATTTCTTTTTTCAGTTCATCATCCAGTAGATCGGATTTTGAAATAGAAATGATGAAATCCTTATCCAGCAATTCAGGATTGTATTCCTTTAATTCATTTTCAAGAATTTTAAACTCCTGGAAATGATTTTCAGAATCAGCCGGAATTAAGAACAGAAGGATAGAATTTCTTTCGATATGTCTCAGGAATCTGTGTCCTAAACCTTTTCCTTCTGCTGCCCCTTCAATAATTCCCGGAATATCAGCCATTACAAATGATTTGTAATTTCTGTAATCTACAATTCCAAGGTTAGGAGTCAACGTGGTAAAAGCGTAATTGGCAATTTTTGGTTTTGCCGCAGATACAGATGCTAAAAGTGTAGATTTTCCAGCGTTTGGAAACCCAACCAGTCCTACATCGGCCAAAATTTTAAGTTCGAAGACAATATAGCCTTCCTCGCCATCCATTCCGGGTTGAGCATATCTTGGAGTCTGATTGGTAGAGGATTTGAAATGTTCGTTTCCTTTTCCACCTTTTCCTCCCTGCATCAAAATGATTTCCTGTTTGTCATCAAGGATTTCCCCGATAATTTCACCTTCTTCATTTTTAGCGATAGTCCCGATAGGAACATCAATATAAATATCAGAACCGTCAGCTCCTGTCAGCTGGTTTTTAGCTCCGTTTTCACCTCGTTCTGCTTTTATGTGACGGGTGTATCGGAGCGGAAGCAAAGTCCATTCATTAGCATTTCCTCTCATAATGACGTGTCCGCCACGACCTCCGTCGCCGCCGTCAGGACCACCTTTAGGAATATACTTTTCACGGCGAAGGTGGGCAGAACCAGCACCTCCGTGTCCGCTTTTACAATGGATCTTTACGTAATCTACAAAGTTAGACATATAGTTTGTGTTGCGAGTTGCAGGCTACGGGAGGAAATTTTTCTATCCCGCACCGTATCCCGATTATTTAATTTTCTCTACCTCAGCGAAAAGTTTTTGGGAAATCTCATCAATTTCTCCAACACCGTTTACCTCTACATATTTACCCTGCTGCTTATAAAGCTCGGCAACTTCTGCTGTTTTGGTATAATATTCTTTAATTCTGTTTTCGATGATCTCTACATTGCTGTCGTCTGATCTTCCGCTGGTTTCCCCTCTTTTCAGAAGCCTTTCAACCAGAATTTTGTCCTCTACTACCAATGAAAGACAGATATCGATCTCGTCATTCAGTACTTCTTTAACGATCGTTTCCAAAGCTTCTGTCTGAGCAGTTGTTCTTGGATATCCGTCAAAAATAAAACCGTTGGTATCAGTAGGTTTTTTGACCTCATCGATCAGCATATCTGTTGTTACCTGATCCGGAACCAATTCTCCCTTATCGATGTATGACTTAGCCAGTTTTCCAAGTTCAGTGTCGTTTTTCATGTTGTATCTGAAAAGATCACCTGTTGAAACCTGTTTTAAATTGAATTTCTCGATCAGATTCTGAGCTTGTGTTCCTTTTCCACTTCCTGGAGGGCCGAACAGAACAATGTTTATCATAATGTTGATACGCTTTCAGCCGTTAGTAGTGCACTGTTGGCTTTTAGCTTTTTTAAGTTAATATTTTACTTTTATTTCGATTAAATTTAAAGCTAACAGCCAATAGCCGATAGCTATGACAATAATTAATGGTTGATTTGTCCGTCTTCCAGCTGATATAAATTTGGAAGGTTTCTTCCCAATTCATCGTAATCAAGTCCGTATCCAAGTACAAATTTATTTGGAATCTCTTTCCCGATATAATCCAGTTTGAAATCTTTCTTGTAAATTTCTGGTTTCAATAAGAAGCTAGCCAGTTTTACAGATTTGGGACGTTGTGTTTCCGTAAAATATTTGAAAAGACTTTCAACCGTATTTCCTGTATCTACAATATCTTCTACAATAATGATGTGACGGTCTTTTACATCTTTAGTCAGTTCCATTTTCTGATATACAATCCCTGTAGATTCAGTTCCTACATAAGAACTCATTTGAATGAAGGCAATTTCGCATTCCCCCGGATAATATTTTAAAAGATCAGAGAAGAACATCACCACTCCATTTAATACACCAATGAAAACAGGAACTTCATCCTTGTAATCTTCATAAATTCTTAACGCTGTCTCTTTTACAATTTCCTGAATTTCGGCATCCTTTAAATAAGGAACGAAAGTTTTGTCGTGAACTTTAATGCTTTCCATAAAATTTTTAGTAGGAGGCAAAGTTACGGATTTTTGATTAAAATACTTTCCTGTTTTTATCAGTTTGAAAGTTTGAAGGTTTCAGAACACTGGAATTGATCGGAATGAGTTATTCTGTTTAAATAAGAATAAGTTTACGTTTTTTAACGAGATAGAAAGATATAGCCTCAAAAAAAATGATTAAAAAAGTAATGAAAAAACAAAGTGTTTAAAATAAGCAAGAAAAAGAAGATGATAAATGTTCTGATCGTGATAAAAAAATGATATTCCGGAAAATGACTATCTTTGCACTTTCAACCCAAAATTCCAGACATGTAGGATATAATTTCTTTTAGATTTAATAAAAACGGTAACAAAGATGTTGCTGCTGTTCAACTATTATTAAGAAAGAAATCATGATTTTACTGCAAAATATATCCTTTGGGTTTCCGGGAGGAAATCTTCTGTTCCATAATACCAATTTAACAATACAGTCTCAAACCAAATCTGCTTTGGTGGGAAGTAACGGCATGGGAAAATCTACCCTGCTGAAAATAATCGCGGGTGAAATACAACCCTCAGATGGCACTATTAATATTCAGGGCAGTATCTTTTATGTGCCTCAGATGTTTGGAAACTTTAATCACCTTACCATCGCAGAATGCCTCAAAATAGATGAGAAGCTGCATGCCCTCCAAAAAATTACCACCGGAGAAGTAGATGAAATTTATTTTGAAACGCTCAATGACGACTGGGACATTGAGGAGCGATGCCAGCAGGCACTGGAACATTGGGGACTTGATCATTTTGAATTAACCCAAAAGCTGGAAGCCTTGAGTGGAGGTCAGAAGACCAAGGTCTTTCTTGCCGGAATTCAGATCAATCAACCTGATATCATCATATTGGATGAGCCTACCAATCATCTGGATCTTGATGGAAGAAAACTGTTGTATGAATTGGTTGACAAGACAAATGCAACGGTGGTTATCGTAAGCCACGACCGTACTTTGCTCAATCTTGTTGATACCATATTCGAATTAAGTAATCAGGGAATTGCCACGTATGGCGGAAATTATGACTTCTATGCAGAACAGAAAGGCGTGGAAGAGGAAGCATTGCATAATGATATTCATTCCAAAGAGCGGGCGCTGAAAAAAGCGAAAGAAAAAGAACGGGAAACACTGGAACGAAAGCAGAAGCTTGATACAAGAGGTAAAGGAAAACAGGAAAAATCCGGAGTAGCAAGAATTATGATGAATACCCTTCGGAATAATGCTGAAAAAAACAGTTCCAAACTGAAAAGTGCGCACGCTGAGAAAATCAGTGGAATTTCGGGTGATTTGAGAGATTTGCGTTCCTCCTTAAGAAATTCTGATCAGATGAAAGTTAATTTTAATGATTCCAATCTGCATTCAGGGAAAGTTCTTGTTGCTGCCAAAGATATTAATTTCACTTACGGAAAAGAGAAGCTCTGGAAAGAAAATATCAGTCTTGAGCTGCGAAGTGGAGACAGAATCTCCGTGAAAGGTTCAAACGGTTCCGGAAAAACGACACTGATAAAGCTTCTGTTAGGGGATTTGAAGCCTTCGGAAGGAAAAGTAAGCAGTGCAGAATTCAACAACATCTATATGGATCAGGAATATTCTCTGATTGATAATGAATCCACTCTTTATGATTTTGTACAGACTTTCAATGACAATGCATTACAGGAATCCGAAATAAAGACTTTGTTATCCAGATTTCTCTTTGGGAAAGATACCTGGGATAAGAAATGTGGGGTGTTGAGCGGAGGAGAGCGCTTACGGCTGCTTCTTTGCGGTCTTTCCATCAGTAATAAAGCACCGGATATGATTATTCTGGATGAACCTACCAATAACCTCGATCTTCAGAATGTGGAAATTCTTACCAATTCCATTAAAGATTATCATGGAACATTGATGGTGATTTCCCACGATGAAGTTTTTCTGGAAGAGATTGCAGTTGATCGGGAACTGATGCTTGGCTAAGGATTGTTTGTGTGATGTATAATGTAGGAAATATTCAATAGAGGCGGGCTTTAGCCCGTCTTTCAAAACCAATAAAATTCCATCGGCTTTAGCCAAAACTTATTATAAAGAAGCTGTTTCCTACATTTGACTTTGCAACATAGGAGACAGCTTCTTTACTTTATCTGAAAAATATGATTTTTGTTTTCCTTACTGTTGTAAAATCCAATTACTGATCCCATTCAAAACCTCTTCCCGGATTTCCTCATTCAAAATCTCATGACGCATATCCGGATACATCTTTACCTCTACATGTTGGAAGCCATCAGCTTTTAAATGATTCACTGTATGCATTACGCCTTTTCCAAAATCACCAATCGGATCACGCTGCCCGCTTACAAATAAAAAAGGAAATGACTTTGAAATAGGAGAAGCCCAGTTTCTCGCTGTAGCTCTTTTATAAATGGTAAATAAAGTATAAAAAGCATTATGAGTGAACGGAATTCCGCAAAGCTCGTCCTGTTCAAAGGCTTTTCGGTTTTCAGGATTTATACTGAGCCAGCTGGTATCGCTGAAATCTTTATCTTTCTTAAAATGCTTATTGTTGACACTTGTAAAAACAGAATTCAAAAAAGTGCGATGATGAGGGGCAATGGCATTAGCTAATGATAAATAACCTCTCAATAAATTGATTCCCGGTAAAGGTCCGCCGGTTCCTGTAATGATAGCGCCTTCAAACTTACTGCTTGCTGTTTGAAGAAGACATCGCGTAATAAAAGATCCCATAGAATGTCCCAAAATATAATGAGGAACATCCGGATACTGTTCTGCCAGATGATCTGCCATCATTTGGGCATCTGCAACAAGCCTTTCATCCGGTTTTTCAAGCTGAAAGAAACCCATATCTTTTTTCTCTTTTACAGATTTTCCGTGTCCCAAATGATCATACGTTAATACAGCAATTCCATGACTGGCAAAATATTCAGCAATTTCTACATATCTTCCGCTGTGTTCCTGCATACCGTGAACAATGAGTAGCGTGGCTTTCACAGAAGTTGCTTCCTGATAAAATAAAGTGTAAAAGAGTTGGGTTTGATCGTTTGTGGTTGCAGATAGGTATCCTGATTTTTGTAGTGGTCTCATGTGGGGATTCTCTTTTGGCTTGGAGGGGTAATTAAAGATACAGAATTAAGGATTTTTCTATTCATTTAATCTTGATGAAATATCCATTTGTTGATGAAGAATTCTTATGATTTCAATTTCTTCATTTTTAAGATTGATTTTGTAAAATATAAAATGAGATTTCACCCTTGAACGGAAATATCCTTTTCTGATTTCACCGTAATCTTTTCCGGATTTTGGATTCTCCGATAAATACTCAATTTCATTCATGAGCAAATCAAAATAATGACCTGCCTGTTTTACTGACCAAGTTTCGAAAGTGTATAGCCAGATTTTTTCTAAGTCATTTAATGCTTCTTTGCTTATCCTGTAATTCATGAATCAGCAGAGTGTTTTTGATGAAGATTTTTTAAAAATTCCCTGCGATCAAAATCCTCTGCGAAACCAGATTTTTCTCCTTTTTTTAATTCATTAATTAGTTCTGATTTCTTAGATTCTTCATATTCAAATAATCTTAGAGCATTTCTTATCACCTCACTGGCAGAAGAGTATTTTCCTGATTTTATTTGTTCACTGATGAAATTATCAAAATAATCTCCCAATAGTATGGATGTGTTTTTAGCCATTAGATTAAGTTTAGGTCAAATGTACCAATTATTGGTATTTATTCAAAATATATTTATAATTATTTAATCCAAGAACAACTTTAATTAGTATTGTAATGTATGAACCAAGTCGTGTCGAGTTGCAACGGCTTTTGATAAACTTTCAATATTGGGAAATTCAATTTTAAACGTAGTATTATACATGTTTTGAACTTTATCAAGATTATGGTATATAATTTTAAGCATTTCTTTACGTGCAGTATTTTTAAGTTTTTCATACCGAATAATTATCTCGCTTAGATTGAATTTTTGTTTTGAAAAATCTGGAAATGTTTCAATAAAATTTCTAAAATAATCTGTATTTTCGTCTGTAAGATTAATAAATGTTTCAGATAAAAAAGCCTCTAAAGTTCCGATTGCTGAAATATAAAGTTGTCTTTTTAGTATTAAATCTAATTCCCCGTCTAATTCAATATTATTTAATTTTTTAAGATTAGTAATCTCTTTGTGAAAGTTATCATAATAATGTTTATTTGTGATTATTGCTTCGAATTGTTCTTCATAACTATAAAAATAATAATCATCGTTGTCAAAGTCAAAGTCAAAGTCAGCTGTACTAAACCAAATCTGGTTATTACTATCTAATCCTACAATTTTATCAAGTATTTCCTGCGGACCATTGTCAAGATAAATAGTATAGCCAAGTAAACTATCTCTACTTGCTACTTCATCCATGTGCCAATTGGTTTGGTTAAGTTCTTCCTAAATTAGGCCTAATTTCTCAGCTACCCTTGTCTCTTGTCTCGTTTCTTGCGTTTTTAGCCAATAGTCTTTCGCTTTTCCCATATTTATATAATTAACTTACTCTTTAAACAAATATAAATATTAATCATACCTAATTTCCTGCATTCAAAAATAAAATCCACCACAAATTTGCTCACCCAATTTTTTAAAAGTAATTTTGCACGAATCTAAAAACAAAAGTAAAATATGTCAACTTATGTAGTTGTAGGTCTTCAGTACGGAGATGAAGGCAAAGGAAAAATCACGGATGTTTTATCAGCAAAATCGGACTATGTAGTACGTTTCCAGGGTGGAGACAACGCTGGTCACACGGTTTATGTGGGGGATGAAAAATTCGTTCTACACCTTCTTCCTTCAGGAGTTCTTCAATGCAAAGGGAAATGTATCATTGCTAATGGAGTAGTGGTAAACCCTAAGTCTTTCATTAAAGAAGTTGGTCAGATCGAAAGCAAAGGCTTGAGAACAGACCATATCTTTATCAGCAGAAGAGCGCATGTGATCATGCCTTACCACATCCTTTTGGATACTTACCGTGAAGAGGAACACGGGGGAACTCAGATCGGGACTACCAAAAAAGGAATCGGACCTTGTTATGAAGATAAAATTGCAAGAATCGGAATCAGAATGGTAGATCTTTTAAATCCTGAGATTTTAAGAGATAAAATTGAGAAAAACTTAAAAGTTAAAAATTCTCTTTTTGAAAAATATTACGGAAAACCAACGTTAGACGTTGAAGAAATCTACAACGAATATCTAGCGATCGGAAAGCAGCTTCAGGACAGGATTGTTGATACAGAATTAGAGCTCAACGAAGCCATCAGAGACGGTAAAAATGTATTGTTTGAAGGGGCACAGGCGTTAATGCTTGATATCGATTTCGGAACCTATCCATACGTAACTTCATCTTCTCCGTCTACAGGAGGAGTTTGTACAGGAGCTGGTGTTCCGCCAACTTCACTTCAGAACTTAATCGGAGTGGCGAAAGCTTACTGCACAAGAGTAGGAAACGGACCTTTCCCTTCTGAACTGGATAACGAACTGGGCGAAAAAATCAGACAGATTGGTGGTGAATTCGGAGCAACAACAGGAAGACCAAGAAGAACAGGCTGGTTAGACCTTGTTTCCTTAAAGCATGCTTGCATGATCAATGGAATCAACAACCTGGTGATCACTAAGCTTGACGTTCTTACAGGAATTGAAAACCTTAAAATTGTTACGCATTACAAAACTGAAGATGGAAAAATCATTGATTATTTCACTTCTTCAACAGAGAAATTGTATAACTACGAACCAATTTATCAGGATTTACCGGGTTGGAACGAAGATATTACAAAAGCAAGAAGCTATGACGAGCTTCCTGACAATGCTCAGAAATACATCGAGTTTATTGAAAAATATTTAGGAATCAACGTGTACTTAGTTTCTGTAGGTCCTGAAAGAAGTCAGAACATCATCAGAAAAGAATTATTCTAATATTCTTAAAAATAAAATAACAGAGAGACTATCATTCGATGGTCTCTTTTTTTGTTTACAATTTACTTTACCAGCTTATCACATCCTTGTGAAGGTTTTAAGCCTTGAGAAGGATGCTTAATTCCAAATCTTGAATTTTAATATATTTACTTACTCTTATTTTGTTGCTTTTATAATTTTTTAATCATCTTATAATCTGTGAGTTATGTTTGTTTATTTTTATGAAAAATACTGCTTTTTTCTGTGTGAATTTTCTATTTAAAAATGTTAAAATTTAAACATTATCATAAAATTTTCTAATATTATGTTGTTTTGATAAAATTTTGGCAGATGTTTTGATATTACAACATTGCTTATCGATAAGAACTAATCAAACTAATAATCACAATTTTTAACAGTTTAAATAGTAGTAGTGATGAAACAACATAATCAAAACCAGGAATTTCGTTTTAACGAAGTTCTGTTTGAGCACCGCAACAAAGAATATGGTGCCTATGTATTAAGAAACGAATCAGATAGAATATTAACCAAAGCACTTTTTATAGGAGCAAGTTTAATGGCCGCAGTATCCATTACACCATTTGTGATTTCTGCATTGAAACCTGCGGACATATCCATAAAACCGATATATGAACTTCCAAGGGTAGTTGAAATTCATGAGATAGATAAACCGAAAGATCCTCCTGCGCAGATTGTAAAACCCACTCCGCCGGCTCCTGCTGTAAAAGCATACGATGACAGATTGCCAGAGCCTAAAGCAATTGTTACTAATGAAAAGCAAGTTGAGGATAAAACAAATGCAGTGGCGAGTACACAAACTTCGGAAGGTAAAGAAGTTCTAAATACAACCTATATTCCGATTGCTCCACGTGTTATCGGAGGTGACGGTCCGCCTGCTGTAAAGACTGATCCGGTTGTTGAAAAAACTGATCCTTCAGTAATTGATAAAGATCCTAGCGTAGAAGCTAATTTCACAGGAGGAATAGACTCCTTCAGAAATAAAGTAATGAACAACTTCGACGGTTCAGGATTTGAATCAGAAGATGTAGTAAAAACGACAGTTACCTTTATTGTAGAAATGGACGGAACCATATCAGGGGTAAAAGCTAACGGAACCAACGCCGATTTTAACAATGAGGCAATGAGAACAATTAAAACGATTTCCAGTAAAGGAAAATGGATTCCCGCCAAAAACAAAAAAGGAGAATACGTAAGAAGTTATTTCAAATTTCCAATCTCCATGAAGTTTGATAATTAATACGGAAAAACAAATTTTAAATAGTTATCCACAAAAATTTTTTTTTGTGGATAATTTTTTTTATTGCTAAATTGCTTGTTAACAATATTTTAACTCAATTTTGGTTTTCCCCACTCACCGAGAGCAAAGAAAAAAGTGTATTTTTGAAACTTAAAGTTCTAATAATGGCAAAAATCATAGGTATTGCTAATCAAAAAGGAGGCGTTGGTAAAACTACCACTGCCGTAAACTTGGCGGCAGCATTAGGAGTATTGGAAAAAAGAATATTAATCATTGATGCTGATCCTCAGGCAAATGCTACATCCGGATTGGGGGTAGAAGATGTTCAGTATTCAACATATAATCTGCTGGAGCATAGTGCAGATACAAGAGTTTGCATCAAAAGGACAGCAACACCGAACCTGGATATTATTCCTTCGCATATCGATCTGGTAGCTGCGGAAATTGAATTGGTAGACAAGGAAGACCGTGAGTATATGCTGAAAAAAGCACTGGCCACTGTAAGGGATGATTATGACTATATTATCATTGACTGTGCACCGAGTTTAGGTCTGATTACGGTAAATGCGCTTACCGCAGCAGATTCTGTAATTATTCCGATCCAATGTGAGTATTTTGCATTAGAAGGTCTCGGAAAGCTTTTGAATACCGTGAAAAACGTTCAGAAGATCCACAATAAAGATCTTGGGATAGAAGGTCTTCTTCTTACCATGTACGACAGCAGATTGAGATTATCCAATCAGGTTGTGGAAGAAGTGAATCTGCATTTCCCGGAAATGGTTTTTGAAACCATTATCAGCAGAAATGTAAGACTGAGTGAAGCACCAAGTTTTGGAGAAAGTATCCTGAATTATGATGCCGAAAGTAAAGGAGCTATTCAGTATATTCAGTTGGCTGAAGAAGTTCTTTTAAAGAATGAAAACTTAATAAAGAATTAAATTAATAATAAATGGGCAATAAGTGAATGCCAGTCATCACTTCTCAAACATCATTTATCAATTATATCTATGAAGAACAAAAAAAGAGCTATGGGACGCGGCTTGGGCGCCATTTTAAGTGCAGAATCCAAAGCAACTATCAATTCCGCTACTGATGAAGGAGCCGATAAGTTTGTGGGAAATATCGTGGAAGTTGCGCTTGAAGATATCTATCCGAACCCGACGCAGCCGAGAACTTATTTTGATGAAAAAGCATTAAACGAATTAGCACAGTCAATCAAAAACTTAGGCGTAATCCAGCCGGTTACCCTGAGAAAAGACGGCGAAAAGTTTGAAATCATTTCCGGGGAAAGACGTTACAGGGCAACTAAAATTGCGGGGTTAACAACTATTCCGGCTTATATCCGTTTGGTGAATGATCAGGAACTTCTTGAGATGGCTCTTGTTGAAAACATCCAGAGAGAAGATCTTGATGCCATCGAAATTGCTTTGACTTATCATAGACTTTTGGAAGAAATCGGTCTTACTCAGGAAAATTTGAGCCAGAGAGTAGGGAAAGACAGAAGTACCATCACCAATTCTATCAGACTGCTGAGGTTGAACCCGGATATTCAGAATGCTATCAGAAGCGGTGAGATTTCTGCAGGACACGGCAGAGCTATTATCAGTGTTGAAAGTGAAGAAGATCAGCAGGTTTTGTTTGATCTTATTATCAAAGAAAAATTAAATGTTCGGCAGGCAGAGCAGGCTGCTGCTGCATTGAAGAATCCAAAGTCTCCCGCTGCTAAAAAAGCAAAAGTGGAGCTTTCCAATAACTATAAAAAAGTCCAGAAGACCATCGCTGACATCTTAGATGTGAAAGTAGAAATAAAAGCTTCTGGAAATGGTAAAAAAGGTAAAATTGTTCTGGACTTCAAAAATGAAGAAGAGCTGGAATATATTTTATCTCATATTAAATAAATGAAGAAAATATTTTTCACATTTTTCTTGTGTATTGCTGTACTGGCATATTCACAAGTAAATCCTGTCGATACCGTTCGGATGCAGACGCCTCCGAAAGAGGAGCCCCATGTGGTAAAACCAGGCAAAACAGAAGCAAAGATCATCGAAGATCTTGAAAAAGCAAATGGACCAACAGTAAAAACCATAAAACTGAACCCTACCAGAGCAGGATTATATTCTGCCGTTTTACCCGGGCTGGGGCAGTTTTATAATAAAAAATACTGGAAGATTCCTATTGTTTGGGGAGCTGTAGGAGCCGGTGTCGGTATTGCCGTATGGAATGATAACCAATACAAAAAGTATCGTGAATATTATGTGGCAAAACTCAACGGTACCCCGAATGAATTTGTAGACAGCCACCCATGGTTAGACAAAAGGGCCTTAGGAAACGCACAGGACCGAGCCAAAAGACAAAGGGATTACGCCATCGCCATCACAGGATTAATTTATATTCTGAATATAGTAGATGCTGTAGTAGATGCCCATCTGTATGAAAGCCGCCATGACCCGGATTTGGTTTTTAAACCATCGGTTATTCAGGATCAATACGGGTACAGTGCTCCAAAAACAGGATTCAGTTTAAGTTACAGATTTTAAAAATATATCTGCAGGAAAACCCAGGTTAAAGCAGTATTAAAATAAAAAGATTATATGAAAATAGCATTAGTTGGTTACGGTAAAATGGGTAAGATCATTGATGAGATCGCACAGAAGAGAGGTCATGAAGTAGTTGCCCGTCTGAAGGAAACCCCAACTGCTGAGAATCTTAATAATCCGGACGTTGTGATTGAATTTTCACTGCCGGAAGTGGCGTTTGAAAACATCAAAGCTTGTCTTGAAAATAAAATTCCGGTAATCTGCGGAACAACAGGATGGCTGGATCAAAAAGCTGAAATAGAAAAATTGGCTGTAGATAATAATACGGCTTTCCTATACGGTTCCAACTTTAGTTTAGGTGTCAATTTATTTTTTGCTTTAAATGAAAAATTGGCTGATCTGATGAAAAACGTAGATGAATACTCTTGCCAGCTTGAAGAAATTCACCACATCCATAAAAAAGATGCGCCAAGTGGAACAGCTATCTCCATAGCAGAAGGAATTATCCAAAATAACCCGAAATTCGATGCCTGGAAACTGGAAGAAACAGAAGGCAAACAGCTTGGCATTTTTGCAATACGTGAAGATGAAGTTCCGGGAACTCACAGTGTGTATTACAGAAGTGAGGTGGACGAAATCGAGATCAAACATACCGCTTTCAACAGAAACGGTTTTGCACTGGGAGCTGTGGTAGCTGCCGAGTGGATTAAAGATAAAAAAGGAAACTTCGCAATGAAAGACCTTTTGGGGCTTTAAATTGTAACAAATTCTGTAAATTGCGACAAATAAAAGAAGATGATGGATAGTGAATTGTAAACAGCGGACTGCTTTTATCATTTATTACTCATCATTTTATCATTTATATTATAAGAATAGGCACAAAAATTTATGAATTATTTTTTAACTTATACAGTATATGTCCTCATATTATCCGTATTAATGGGGATTTCATCTTGGAAACTGTTCAAGAAAATGGGCTATAGCCCTTTATTTGCTTTTATCCCTTTCTACAACTATTTCATCATTCTGAAAGAAACAAAACATCCGAAATGGTGGGCAATTCTGTCTTATCTTCCGATTGTAGGGCCAATTATGATGTCTGTTTTCCACCTTTACCTGGTGAAAAAGTTTGGGAAAACGCTTTTCAAGGATCAGATTCTTACGGTGATCCTGCCGTTTATTTATATGGCGGTAATCAACTATTCTAAAGATGTAGAGTTAGAAGATGAGAATGAAAATGACCTGTTCCTTACAGACGAAGAGAAAAATGATAAAAAGAAAGATACGTTCGTTGGTTCAATTACCTTCGCCGTAGTTTTTGCAACGATCATCCACGTTTTTGTAACACAGCCTTTCGGAATTCCTACAGGATCAATGGAAAGAACATTATTGGTGGGAGATTTCCTTTTTGTAAACAAATGGAGCTACGGATACAGACTTCCGATGCGTCCGGTAGCAATACCTTTTCTTCAGGGAACCATAATGGATACAGGACAGAAAGGAAATCCTAAAGATGACCCAAAATCTTACGTAGACGCAGTAAAGCTTCCTTACACAAGAATTTTACAATTCAACAAGCCACAGAAAAATGATGTGGTGGTTTTCAACTATCCTCAGGATTCTGTGCATACAGCGATCGACAGAAAAGATCCTTATGTAAAAAGATGTGTCGCTACAGCAGGTGATACTTTTGAAATGAGAGCCGGAAGACTTTTCGTTAACGGAAAGCCTGAAGTTGTCTTAGGAGATCAGGAAGTGCAGCACAGATATATCGTAACAACAGGAAGCCAGCTGGATATTCCTTCGTTATACAATACGTATGGTTTTTTACCAGTTCAGGAGTTGCAGACGGATAAAGGATATCTTTACGCTTTCCAGGGTTTGACAGATAAAACAGCTAGAGAAATCAAAGGACTTTCTCAGGTTCTTGATATGAAAGAAGAAGTTTCACCAAAAGGAGAAGCAGCTGTATATTACAGAGATGAAGCCAAAACCAAAATTGATACCACACAATCTATTTTCCCAATCAATAAACCTTGGAATCAGGACTGGTACGGTCCTTTAAGAATTCCTAAAAAAGGAGATGTTGTAGCTATAAATCAGGAAACTCTTCCAATGTATCAGTGGATTATTTCTGAATACGAGCACAATAGCTTAGAAAAGAAAAACGGAAAAATCTTCATCAACGGAAAAGAAGCCAGTCAATATACCATTCAGCAGGATTATTATATGATGATTGGAGACAACAGAGATGCTTCATTGGATGCAAGATTCTTTGGTTTCGTTCCGGAAGAAAATATTGTCGGAAAACCGATGTTCACATGGATGAGCTTACAGGGAGCATTTTCTGATAACAGTTCTACGTATCAGGCACCATTCAAAATCCGTTGGGAAAGAATGTTCAAAGCAACCAATACAGGAGAAGCCAATAAAACCTCTTACTGGTGGATTGCAGCCATGATTCTGATCCTGTTCTTCGGATGGGAGTATTTTGTAAAACTTTTCAGAAAGAAAAAAACTGAAGACGATTAATAAAAAAATTAAACTTAAAATAGAATGAAGTATTTGAAAAAATACTTCATTTTTGCATTATGAATATGACGAATGTATTATTGCCGGCATTTTATATGCCCCCAATCTCATGGTTCTCCGTATTTTTGAATCCTGAGAATGAAATTGTATTTGAACAGTTTGAAAACTTTCCGAAACAGACGTATAGAAACCGGGCGAATATCTATGGTGCCAACGGAAAATTGTCATTAATAATTCCTATCAATCATAACGGAAAAAGAGAATTTAAAGACGTTGAAATCTCTTACCGCGAAGACTGGAGAACGCTTCATTGGAAATCAATCAAAACAGCATACCAGAGTTCTCCTTATTTCGAATATTATGAAGACAAATTCAAAAAAATATTTGACCTTAAAGAAAAGTTTCTTCTTGATTTTAACCTTAAAGGGATAGAAGTAATCCAACAGATACTGAAAACAGAAAAGGCACACTCTTTGAATGAAGAATATATCAAAAATCCTGAAAGCATCAATTTCAGAGAAAAGTTTTCGGCAAAACTTCCTTCAGAATTTCAAATGGAAGAATATTACCAGACGTTTTCTGATAAATTAGGATTTTTGAAAGACCTGTCGGTTCTTGACCTTATCTGTAATAAAGGCCCGGAGTCACTGGTATATATAAAAAATATAAAACAATTAGATTAGCATACAATCGCTGGTAATGAAATTTCAGAATAGAACCCATGAAGGGCGATTGGCATGTATCTTTTAAAAAATTAAATATCAACATATGAAAAAGGTATTATTAGCTGCAGTTTTTTTAGCAGGTTTTAGTTTCTCTTTTGCACAGGAGTCTAAAGCTAAAAGTATTGATCCAAACGAAGATAAAGATCTGATGACATGGTATCACAAAGATTTTGCCACTTCAAAAGTATATGGGGTAAATACGGCAAATGCTTATAAATACTTGGAATCTAAAGGACTGAAGCCTAAAACCGTAATCGTGGGCGTCTTAGACAGCGGAGTACAGGTAGACCATCCCGGATTGGTAAAGAATCTATGGTCAAATCCTAATGAAGTTCCTGGCAATGGTAAAGATGACGACGGAAACGGATATATTGATGATGTACACGGATGGAATTTCATTGGCGGTAAAAACGGGGATATTGACATCGATAATATGGAGGTAACAAGAGTGGTTGCCAAATATAAGCCTGTTTTTGAAGGCGATGATTCCACAAAGAATAAAGCGAATCAGGCCCAGATGAAGGATGAGTTTGATATGTATATGAAAGCCAAAGATATGTTCAATAAAAAAAGTATCGAGGCGCAGCAGAATTTCAGAACTTATTCTATGCTGAACGAATTGATTCCTAATATGGTAAAACTGTTGGGAGGTAAACCTGTAACTGCTGAAACTATTGCTGCGATCAAAGCTCCGACAGATCAAAGAGATGCTATTGCATTGGATTTCTTAGGTCAGATTTCTCAAAATGCGGAATTCAAAGGAACATCAGCTGCAGAGTTTGAAAAGAAAATGAAGGAGGAAATGAAAGAAGCTATCGATCACTTTGCTCCTGCAGCAAAACAATATGACCTTTCCTATGATCCGAGAAAAGAAATTGTAGGGGATAACTATGATGACTATTCTGAAAAAATCTATGGTAATAATCACTACGAAGGACCGGATGCAGAACACGGAACCCATGTGGCTGGAATCATTGCCGGACTTCCGCAGGGGAAGGAGGTTCAGTACGGTGTTGCTTCCAAGGTAGCTAAAATTATGTCCGTAAGAACAGTGCCGAATGGTGATGAAAGGGATAAAGATGTTGCCAACGCCATCAGATATGCCGTAGATAACGGGGCGAAAGTATTAAATATGAGTTTTGGAAAACCCGTTTCTCCAGGTAAAGATGTAGTTTGGGATGCTTTTAAATATGCTGAGGATAAAGGAGTTCTTTTAGTAAAAGCTGCAGGTAACGAAAATGAAGATGTAGCAGAACATCTGGCATTTCCTACCAATTTTAAAAACATTACTGATGAAAAACCATTCGTAAACAACGTTCTTGTGGTCGGAGCAAGTACCAATAAGAACAATGCGTTAAGAGCTGATTTTTCTAACTACAATAAAAAGATGGTGAATGTTTTTGCTCCGGGAGAAGAAATCTATTCTACCGTTCCTAAAAACGAATATAAGTACCTGCAGGGAACTTCTATGGCTTCACCAGTCGTAGCCGGAGGAGCTGCTGTTTTATTAGCTTATATGCCGGATCTGAAACCTTACCAGATTATTGAAGCGCTTGTAAAAAGCAGCAATCCAAGTACAGCAGATGGATTTGGAGATCAATCTCAGGCTGGGGGAGTTATCGACCTGAAAAGAGCTGCCGAATACGCCTATACGAATTTCTACAAAGGCAAGCCGGTAAGCACTGCCAGGTCTTCGAAATCCGTAAAAAAGGCTGTTAAAAAATAATTTATCTCCCTGTTTTTAAGGAGAAACCATAAAGAGTCCGGATTTTTTCGGACTTTTTATTTTTTATTTTAAATTTTGGCACGGTTTTTTGTAACTTTATAGTAACAAAATAATAAACAACAAAATGAAAAAGTTACTACTTGCAGGGATGTTGGGAACATCACTTTTTGCAGTTTCGTGTTCCTCTGTTAACAAAGCAGCTACATCTCAAAATCAAAGAGCAGATTTCCTGAAAATGAAAGGAGACTGGCAGATTGTGAGCATAGATTATGATAAAGGATATAAAATTAAGCCTTTTGACGAAGGTGCAGATGCACAATGTTTCGTAGGAAGCCACTGGAGATTGATTCCTAATAACTGGACAGGGGCATATACTTTAAACGGTGGCGGAAATTGCCCGGCAATTACACAGCCTATCAAATTTGAAGTAAAGAACGGTAATACGTTTATGTTTAAAAAAATTGCTTCAGGTACAAAAGCAAAACAAAATACGGTAGGGTACAGTCTTACCATGATCAATCAGTCTACAGATCAGTTTTCACTTGAGCAGGATGTTCCTTTTGAAGGAGGTAATGTAAAAGTAGTTTACAACTTTGAGAGAACAGGAATGAAATAACTCATCAACATAAAAGATCAAAAAAAATGAAATTTACAAAAACATACGTAGGAGCCCTTTTCTTGTCATCAGCATTATTATTGACAAGCTGTGAAGCGGTTCAGAATTCAAATCACCAACAAAGAGGTACAGCAGTAGGTGCTGCTTCAGGAGCAGTACTGGGAGGTATTCTTGGTAACAATGTAGGTAAAGGAGGAAACGGAGCTATCGGTGCTGTATTAGGAGGTATTATCGGAGGTGTTGCTGGTAACGTTATCGGTAACAAAATGGATAAGCAGGCAAAAGATATTAAAGAAACTTTACCAGGTGCTCAGGTAGAAAGAGTAGGAGATGGTATTAAAGTAACCATGAATGAAAGTATTGTTAACTTCGCTTTCGATTCTTCAAACCTTACTTCTGTTGCACAAACCAACCTTGATAAATTGTCTGAAGTATTGGTGAATAACCCAGATACAAATATCAATATCTATGGTTACACAGACAGCAAAGGGGCAGATGCTTACAACCTTAAACTTTCTCAAAGAAGAGCAGATGCAGTAAAATCATATTTAGTAGGGAAAGGAATTGCATCCAGCAGAATGGTTACAAAAGGAGAAGGTGAAGCAATGCCTGTAGCAAGCAACGATACGGATGAAGGAAGAGCTAAAAACAGAAGAGTAGAGTTTGCTATTACTGCCAATGAAAAAATGATTAATGATGCCAAACAAGGGCAATAGTTAATTTAATATAAATATTTTCGTAAAAGACCGCCCCGGCGGTTTTTTTTGTATTTTTATGCTGGCAATTTTGAATTTATTACTTTTGTATTGAAATAACATAAATGAAGAAATATTTAAAACTGCTCCGTGTGGAGCAATGGGTGAAAAACCTTTTTGTATTTGTCCCTCTGTTTTTTTCAGGTAATATTACCAATATAGACCTGCTTGTCAAGAGCATTTTTGCGTTCGTTATATTTTCGCTTGCAGCAAGTGTTGTGTATATCCTGAATGATTATAATGATATCGAAGCAGACAGAAAACACCCTGAAAAAAGAAGAAGACCCCTGGCTAGCGGAGCTATTTCAAAACCAAAGGCTATAGGAATTCTTATAGGCCTTGTTGTTGTAAATATAGGTCTTGTATTTTTTACACAGCTTTATTTCCATGAGTTGCTCTGGAAATTTGCAATCATCATAGGGTTTTATGTGGTTATGAATCTTGCCTATACTTTTAGACTCAAGCACGTTCCTATCATAGATATTTTTATTATTGCCATAGGATTTGTATTACGGGTACTGGCCGGAGGTTATATTACCGGAATCAGTATCTCGCAGTGGGCAATTCTGTTAACCTTCGTATTGGCATTAGTATTAGCCATTGGAAAAAGAAGGGGCGAACTGATCAATGCCCAGGTTTCAGGAAAAACGAGAAAAGCGCTGGATGGATATAATGTTCAGTTTGCAGACATTGCTTTATCTATTTCTATTACGCTGGCTATTGTTTGTTACCTGATGTTTACGCTGTCTCCGGAAGTTCAGGAAAGATTTCATGAAAGAGTTTTTTATACGGTGATTTTTGTTGTATTTGCATTGTTAAGGTATCTGCAGCAGACACTGGTCTACAACAGAACAGAATCTCCTACAAAAATTGTATACAGAGACCGCTATATACAGGCTACTTTATTACTTTGGGTAGTAGCATTTTTAATTCAAATTTATTTTAAGAAATGAAGCCGAATTTCATACAGAAAGTTACAAACTGGGGGAATTTCCCGGTAGTGGAGAAAGAAATGAGATCTGAGGACAGCTTCAAAAAAATAAAAGAATTTGTACTCAATCACAACGAGGTTATTGCGAGAGGTAACGGAAGATGCTATGGAGATGCTTCGTTGGGAGAATCTATATTTTCAACAAAAAAATTAAATAAATTCATCAATTTTGACCGTTTGAACGGAATAATAGAATGTGAATCCGGCGTGCTGCTTTCAGATGTTCTGGAAATAGCTGTTCCGCAAGGATACTTTCTGTACGTTACTCCTGGGACGAAATTTGTTTCAGTAGGAGGTGCCATAGCTTCTGATGTTCATGGGAAAAATCATCATGCAGAAGGCTGTTTTTCAGAATATGTGATTGAATTTAAGCTTATGACCGAGAACGGTGAAATCATGACCTGTTCCAGAGAAGAAAATTCAGATAAGTTCTGGGCTACCATCGGTGGGATGGGTCTTACAGGAATTATTCTTACAGCAAAATTTAAGCTTAAAAATATACAATCCGCGTACATCCGCCAGGAAAGTATAAAAGCGGAAAATCTGGATGAGATATTTCAGCTATTTGATGAAAGTGAAAACTGGACCTATACCGTTGCCTGGATCGATTGCCTGCAAAAAGGAAAAAATATAGGTAGAAGTATTCTGATGAGAGGAGAGCATGCCTTCCAGCATGAGCTTCCCCAGAGCCTTTCAAGAGCACCTTTACGGCTAAAGAAAAAACTGCAGCCCACAGTTCCTTTTTATTTCCCTGGATTTGTGCTGAATGCGCTTACCGTAAAAATATTCAACTGGCTGTACTATAAAAAGCAGTCTAAAAAAGAAGTGAAAAATTTTACCGATTATGAGACTTTTTTCTATCCTTTGGATGCCATCAATGACTGGAACAAGATCTACGGGAAATCCGGCTTTATACAGTATCAGATGGTAATCCCAAAAGAAGCAGGAAAAGAAGGCATGAAAAAGATCCTCGAGACAATCGCTAAAAGCGGAAACGGATCATTTCTGGCTGTTTTAAAGCTTTTTGGAAATAACAATCCTCAGGCTTATAACTCATTTCCCCTGGAAGGATACACACTGGCACTGGATTTTAAAGTCAATTCAAAGCTGAAAAAACTGGTAGATGAGCTTGATGGTATTGTTCAGGAGTTCGGAGGAAGAATTTATCTTACCAAAGACAGCATGAGCAGATCGTCGCTTACCAGTTACCTGAAAAATATTCGAAATCCAAAATTTGTGTCTTTACAGCACAAAAGAATCCTAAATAATAACTCATAATGATAGTTCTGGGAAGTACATCTGAAGTGGCACAGGCTTTTGTGGAAAAAGCACTTCAGGAAGGAGAAAAATTTGAAAAAATCTATCTTTTTACCTCAAATAAAGAAACTACAGAGCGTTTTGCAAGACATATTGATGTGAAGTTTCTGCAGCAGGCGGAAGTCATTGAAATGGATCTTACAAAAGAGATTGATTACAATAGATTTGATCATATCAATTCAAATGTATTATTTTGTGCCGTAGGATATTTAGGTGAAGGAACGGAAGAAGGATTATACGATAACAGAAATACAGAACGTATCATTCATATCAATTATTCAAAACTGGTTCCTGTGATGAATTATTTTGCCCAGAAGTTTGAAAGCAGAAGATCAGGAACGATCATCGGGCTTTCATCAGTGGCAGGAGACAGAGGAAGACAGAGTAATTTTATCTATGGAAGCGCAAAAGCAGCTTTTACAGCCTATCTGAGCGGTTTGAGAAACTATCTTTTTGATAAAAAAGTACATGTTTTAACAATAAAACCGGGCTTTATGGCAACCAAGATGACGGAAGGCCTGCCTTTGAATCCGAAACTTACAGCTACTCCAAAACAAGCGGCAGCCTGTATTTATAATGCCTTCAAAAAACAGAGGAACGTGGCATATGTTTTGCCGGTCTGGAGTATTATTATGATGATTATCAGGAATATCCCTGAATTTATATTCAAAAAATTAAAGCTTTAAAAAAATGAAAAAATTGTATTGTTTTGATTTTGACGGAACCCTGACCTATAAAGATACCATGTTTATGTATCTTAAATTCTACGATTCTACAAAATACCGTATACAATTTTTGAGACATGTACCCCTCTTTATCCTGCTGAAGCTGAAACTGGCTGAAACGGAAAAAGTGAAAAAAAGCTTTATCGGTTCTATTCTAAAAGGACAGACCCAGGAAAAAATCGAGCAGAAGTCTAAACAGTTTTTTGAACAGCATTACCCTAAAATTGTGAGGGAAAATGCATTAGACTTTATAAAAAATATCGATAGGAATAATACACAAAGTTTATTGGTAACCGCTTCACTGGATATCTGGGTGAAACCTTTTGCCGAAGAACTTAAAATGCAGCTTGTTTCTACGCGGGCAGAGTTTAAGAACGGAATTTTCACAGGAAATTTTATAGGAAAAAACTGCAACGGAAAGGAAAAGCTGATAAGAATTAAAGAAGAAATCAACAACTCTAAGTATGATAAAATTATTGCATTTGGAGATACTTCGGGTGACAGGCCAATGTTGAAATGGGCAAATGAGGGACATTACCAATTTTTTCATTAATTTTGGGAGATAAAATTGTAAAAATGAAAAGCCTGTTGATCGCATGTGCGGTAATCTTTATGAGCTGTGCAGGTACACCACCTCAGAAATCTGCTGCCATGCAGGGAAATGCTGAGCTCCTTATTTCTGAAAATCAGGGTGGAACCGATACATCCGGCTTTAAGATCATTAAAGACGAAAAAGACTTTCGCAATATTATCCAGGGAAGTTTTGGGGTTACACAGCTAAAAGAATCTTATATCAGCTACCCGAAGTTTCCGAAGAATAAAAAAGTCGTTTTATACAATTTGGGAACCTTCAGATCAGGAAGCCACAAAATTGAAGAGATCAAAAACGTATCTGTGAAAAACCAGATTCTGTATGTAGAAGTTCCGGCCGGAGAACCTTCCGGTGGAATGGAAATTCAGGTGATCTCCAGCCCGTGGTTTATTTTTACTGTTCCTGCAGATTACCAGTTTACCTCCGTAGAATTAAAATACTCAAAATAATAATGGATAAAGTATATTTAGATAATGCCGCAACCACCCCGCTTGCAGAAGAAGTGATAGATGCAATGGTTGGCACTATGAAGATGAATTTCGGAAACCCGTCATCAACGCACAGTTTTGGCCAGGAAGCAAAAATACTTATTGAAAATGTAAGAAGACAGGTTGCAGACTATCTTCATGTAACGCCTGCTGAAATCATTTTCACTTCCTGCGGAACAGAATCCAACAATATGATCATCAAGTCCTCGGTAGAACACCTTGGAGTGGAAAGAATCATCAGCTCTCCCCTGGAACATAAATGTGTTTCTGAAAGTATTCTGGATATGAAAAACAGAAAAGGAGTAGAAGTAAACTATATCCGTCCGAATGAAAAAGGAGATATTGATCTTGCTAAATTAGAAGAGCTTTTAAAAGCTTCAGATAAAAAAACGTTGGTAAGCTTAATGCATGCCAACAACGAAATCGGAAATATCATCAATCTTAAGCAGGTTGCCCTGCTTTGCAAAGAATATAATGCACTTTTCCATTCAGATACGGTGCAGACCATGGCGCATATGAACCTTGATTTCTCTGATATCCCGGTAGACTTTGCTTCCTGTAGTGCCCACAAATTTCACGGGCCAAAAGGTGCTGGGTTTGCATTTATCAGAAAGGCAACAGGCTTAAAAGGAATCATTACCGGCGGACCTCAGGAAAGAAGCCTTAGAGCAGGAACTGAAAATGTTTGCGGTATCGTAGGATTAGGTAAAGCATTGGAACTCTCTCTGAATCATATGGAAGAATATACCCGCCATATGCAGGATATTAAAGATTATGCAATTGAAAGACTTTCTGTCGAAATTCAAGGGGTTAAATTCAACGGAAGAAGTGCTGAAAAGGAAAACAGTCTTTATACGGTTTTAAGCGCATTATTACCTTATAAAAACCCACTGATCGGGCTTCAGCTGGATATGAAAGGCATTGCAATTTCTCAGGGAAGCGCATGCTCATCCGGAGCGTCAAAACCTTCAATGGTAATGATGATGGTACTTTCTGAAGACGAAATGGATCACTGTACACCATTGCGTATCTCTTTTAGCCATATGACAACCAAATCGGATATTGATACATTAGTAAATGCCTTGAAGGAAATTTCAAGCAACTATACCATAGAAAAAACTAATGTTGAGCATAGATAGTCTTGTGCGCTAAAAATCGTAATTTTGAATATCCAAAAGGATTAAAAACAAAATAATATTAATTAAAATAAAAGAAACAAAATGGCTTTAGAAATTACAGACAGCTCATTTCAGGATACGGTTTTAAAATCAGACAAACCGGTATTAGTAGACTTCTGGGCAGTATGGTGCGGACCTTGCAGAACGTTAGGCCCAATCATCGAAGAAGTAGCATCAGATTTTGAAGGTAAAGCAGTAGTTGGGAAAGTGGATGTAGACAACAACCAGGAAATCTCAATGCAGTATGGAATCAGAAATATTCCTACAGTTCTTATTTTTAAGAACGGTGAGGTAGTAGACAAATTAGTAGGTGTAGCTCCAAAAGAGGTAATCGCTGAGAAATTAAGCGCTCACTTATAAAAAAATAAGTTTGATAATGAATGTCTTCCATGATTGGGAGGCATTTTTTTTGAAAATAATTTGCAGGTAATGAAAAAAGGTGTAATTTTGCAACCACGAAAAAGAAACGAAGTTCTTTAACAAAATTTGATCCGGTAGTTCAGTTGGTTAGAATGCCGCCCTGTCACGGCGGAGGTCGCGGGTTCGAGTCCCGTCCGGATCGCAGAAGTTTTCTCAATTTCTTTTTAAAAAAATTGATCCGGTAGTTCAGCTGGTTAGAATGCCGCCCTGTCACGGCGGAGGTCGCGGGTTCGAGTCCCGTCCGGATCGCAGAAGTTTTCTCAATTTCTTTTTAAAAAAATTGATCCGGTAGTTCAGCTGGTTAGAATGCCGCCCTGTCACGGCGGAGGTCGCGGGTTCGAGTCCCGTCCGGATCGCGGAAGTTTTCTCAATTTCTTTTTAAAAAATTGATCCGGTAGTTCAGCTGGTTAGAATGCCGCCCTGTCACGGCGGAGGTCGCGGGTTCGAGTCCCGTCCGGATCGCAGCTACGATAATAGAGTAGAACAAAATACTGTAAAATATATATTTTGCAGTATTTTTTTTTGCGTATATTTTTTAACAGAGTGGGTGTTGATTGAATAAAGGAAATAATACTCTCCTTTTATGAACTTAATCCGGTTTGCTGGGACCTTTGTTTTTTCCTGCTGATACGGCTTTGTGTGAATACAGTCTTTAAAATTCAAACAATCAGAATTAACATTGATAAACAGGTTTAATAACTAAATATGGAAATGCTTTTCCGTGTCTATTGAATCATTTACTTTTCAAATTTGTTTTCAAAATATTTGTAACAAGGAAACTTATATTTTAAATAAAAATTAATATATAATATTAAAAATATTAATAATAATTATTATCTTCGTTGATGATAAAAGCCACCAGGTGTTGAATTAATGAAAATGATATTTTAGGTCTATTTGTATATGGGGGAAGTTTTTAAAATCAGGGAGTTAAGGTATATACCCAGGTGGTCAGTTTTTCTTATTGATATTTCAGTTATTTTTTTTTCAGTATTAGTTTCATATTTAATTTTAGAAAGTCTGAAGGTAAAAATTAATTTTATTGAATATCAAAATGAAAAAATATTTTCAGTGGTTGCTGTTAATATTCTGTTTATACTCTTGTTTAAGACGTATGCGGGAGTTATAAGGCACTCTACTTTTTTTGATTTTTTTAAAATTATATGGTCTTCGGGTAGTGCTCTTATTGTATTATTGGGGCTGAATTTTATGACGGAACTGGCATTGGGAAAGCCCTTATATTTATATCCTGTTCTTTTTTTATTTTTCTTTATTTCTATTTTTCTGATGTTCCTTTTCAGAATGATAACCAAACAGTTTTTCGGCATATTCATAGATCCTAAGAAAGCTTCTTCCAAGGCCAGAGTTGCAGTGGTAGGAGTAGGAGATGCTTCCATTGCATTAGCGAATGCTATTATTCACAATCCTGACCATCCTTACAAGCTTGCAGGATTTCTTTTATATGAGTTGCAGCTTGAGCTATTGGAAAGATTTCCGAATCAAAGGTTTAAATTTGTATTGGCAGATATTACCAACTACTCCAGAATGGAAAAACTGTTTGCTGATTATCAGTTTTCAATAGTTTATCATGCTGCGGCATACAAGCATGTACCTTTAATAGAAGATAATCCGCATGAAGCTATTTTTGTAAATATTGGAGGTACCAAAAATTTATCTCTTTTAGCGAAAAATTATTATGTTGATCGCTTTGTGATGGTATCTACAGATAAAGCGGTAAATCCTACCAACGTAATGGGAGCTTCAAAAAGGGCCGCTGAACTTTTTGTACAGTCTTTACAAAGCTCTTCAGAAAACACAACAAAATTTATTACAACACGTTTTGGAAATGTACTGGGTTCCAACGGTTCTGTAATACCGCATTTCAAAAAGCAGATTGAAAAAGGAGGTCCGGTTACAATTACTCATCCCGATATCATTCGGTATTTTATGACTATTCCGGAAGCCTGCGAATTGGTACTTCAGGCAGGAACGATGGGGCAAGGAGGCGAAATTTATGTCTTCGATATGGGTAAACCGGTTAAAATACTGGATTTGGCAGAAAGAATGATAAAGTTATCAGGGTATACTCCAGGTATTGATATTAAAATTGATTTTATAGGCTTAAGACCTGGCGAAAAGTTATATGAAGAACTTTTAACAGATAATTCTACAACTATTCCTACACATCATGAGAAAATTATGATCTCAAGAGATCCGTTGATGGAATTTGAAGATATAGAAGATTTGTGTAAGCAGATTATTCTGTCAGCGATGAATAAAGATAGTTTACAAATTGTGAAAATATTAAAAGTTATAGTACCGGAATTTATAAGCAATAATTCGGAATTTGAAATTCTGGATAAAATATCTGAGCATGAAGTATATGAGTAAAATCAAAGAATAAAATAAACAAAAATTTAATATTAAAATAATAATTTAGCTGTTTTTGGTTTTAAACGGAATGAAAATTGCTAGAGAAAGAATTGATCTTAAAAGATGATTAAAATTATACTTCACACAAGCATATTTTCTGATAGATATAAAAACAGGTGTGGTAGCTTTCGTGCAGAGCATTTTTAATACAATTTAAGTCAGCTCAAGTAGATTTAGAAATAGTACAAGTAGATAAGAATAATAACATATGAATAAAACTATTATTGCATATATAATACTGTTATCGGTTACTTTGTTATCATGCAGGCCGAAGCAAAACATGGTATATATGTCAAAAAATAATATGGAAGAAGAAGTTGCAAAGGCAAAGTTTCAGGGCTTACATATTCAGGAAGGTGATGTACTGCTGATTCTTGTTTCTGCCCTTGATGAAGTTGCGGTAAAGCCTTTCAACCTTAATACAACAAATAAGGTAGGAAGTAATTCTAATACCGGAATAAATCAATATGCACAGCCAAGTGAGTATTTAGTAAATGAAGAAGGATATATATATTTTCCTGTAATAGGAAATGTATATGCTAAAGGAATGACCCAGATACAACTGAAACAAGACCTGGAATCTCGATTGAAGAGATATCTTACAGATCCTATGGTGAGCATTACTCTAAAAAATTTCAATGTGAGTATCTTGGGTGAAGTAAAAAATCCAGGGCAGAAAGAAAGTGTTTCCCAAAAGATTAACATTTTTCAGGCATTAGGTCTTGCGGGTGATATGACAGATTTTGGAGATCGTACCAACGTAAAACTTATCCGCACCGATGATAACGGGGCAGACCAAATTGTTAATGTCGACCTTACCAGATCTGATATTGTAAGCTCACCGTACTATTATATGAAACAGAACGACATATTATATGTACAGCCGGATAAAAACAAACAGGTTCAGGCCAATTCGAATCCAAACAGAGCTCTTACATTCCAGATTATTGGTGCATTATTAACAGCGGGTACGCTTATTATTGCTTTAACACGAAAATAAAATATGCAGAAGATAGAATTTCAGGAAAGGGAAGAAAGTTTGAATCTCAAAAAAGTTATCTCCCAATACCTATATAAATGGCCTTGGTTTATTGCTTCCATTTTGGTTTTTGTAATTGGTGCTTACATTTATCTTAGGTACAGTGTACCTCAATACCAATCAACTACAGTCCTTAAATTTGATAAAAAACAAAGTAATCTTTCTTCTGCGCTTTCTGATCTGGAGAATCTTGGTATGGGATTAGGTAATGCTGATGAACTGAAAAGTGAAGGGGCTGTTGTTACCTCAAGACCTATATTGATGGAAGTTGTAAAAAATCTTAATCTCAATGTAGAATATTTTAATACAGGAGAAATTAAAGATTCACAGCTATTCAGTAAAATTCCTGTGGTTGCAAAAGTATTATCTTATAATAATGATGAGAATTTTAAATTTTCGGAATATACAATGATAGACTTAAAGGGAGACCAGTTTATGCTTCGGGATGAAAAAAAGGAAACTGTTGTTAAAGGGAAATTTAATACACCTCTGAATTTAAATTTTGGAAGAGCGGTATTTTATAGAAACCCTGCTGTTGCTTTTAAATCAAAATATAAAATAGTTTTTTGGAATCCTATTGAGAAAGTAAAAAAATTAGAAAAAAAGATAGAGGTAAATCTACCGGATGAAAAGGCTATGTTGATGGAAATCAATTTGATAGGATCTCTTCCTGAGAAGTCGGAGGCTATTCTTAATGAGGTTACCAGACAATATAACCTGGATGGTCAGAAAGATAAAAATTTGCAAGCTCAGAATACTCAGGAGTTTATCGATAAAAGGCTGGAAGTTATTACCAAAGACCTTTCCGGGGTAGAGAACCAGAAAGAAGACTTCCAAAATCGTAATCGTATTGTAGATTTGCAGGCACAGGCGGAATTGGCCCTTCAAAATACGAGTGAAAATACCAAAGTTCTTCTTCAGCAGCAGGCCCAGCTTGATCTTCTGAATTCTCTTTCGGCAGAGGCTTCAAAAGGAAATAATCAGCTTATGCCATCCAACCTTGGGCTGAATCCTTCACTGGAACAGACTATATCTCAGTATAACTCATTGATTATAAGCAGAAATAAAACGCTGAAACAGGCTACCAATGAAAACCCTGCTATTATAGAAATGAATAAGGAGATTGCCTCTTTAAAGGAAGTTATCCGCGATAATATCCATGAGCAGAAACAAACCGTCCAGACAGGCATTTCTCAGCTGCAGAACCAGATCAATACAAACAACAGTATGATCGAAAAAGTTCCCGGGCAGTCTAAAGTATACCGAGGAATTGAACGTCAGCAAAACCTTAAGGAACAGTTATTTTTATTTCTCCTTCAAAAAAGAGAGGAAAATGCAATCAATTTATCAGTAAACGTACCGAAAGCTAAAATTGTAAACCCTGCATTTACAGAAGATATACCTGTATCCCCTAAGAAAGATATTATCTTTTTAGGAGCTTTATTGCTTGGTGTCTTACTTCCTTTCGCTGTTTTTTATTTTATTTTCATGCTGGATGATAAAATCTATACAAGAGATGATGTCAAAGATCGCTCACAGTTGGGTGTACTGGTAGATATTCCATCACTTAAGGATAATGAAAATCATTTAATACAGAAAAACGACTTCTCGGAGCTGGCAGAAGCCTTCAGGGTATTGGTTTCCAATTTGAAATTTGTATTACCGGTAAAAGATTCTGCTAAAGTCATCATGGTTACATCTTCTATAAAAGGAGAGGGGAAAACCCTGGTATCTGTGAATCTTGCACTTACCATTGCCAATAAAAACGCAAGGGCACTACTGATTGGTTCAGATATCAGAAATCCTCAGATTCAGAGATATGACAGCGAGCCTGTGAAAAGAAAGGGTTTAACAGAGTTTTTATATGATGAGTCGGTAAAAGTGGATGAACTTATTCATACCTCAACAACCAACCCTTCATGTGATGTTATCTATGCCGGAGCTATTCCTCCCAACCCTCAGGAACTGCTTTCCAACGGACGTTATCAAAAGCTTATTGAACAGATGTCTTCCAGATATACCTATATTATTATTGACTCTGCACCGCTGATGCTGGTTTCAGATACATTAAGTATTGCAGATACGGCAGATGCAACATTGTATGTGCTAAGGTCGGGAGTATCAAAAAATATATTAGTAGATTTTGCCAATGATCTGGTAAAAGATTCAAAGCTTTCCAATGTATCGTTTGTGATTAATGATGTTTCAAGACGAGCAGGCGGATATGGATACAACTATAGCTATGGTTATGGTTACAGCCAAACGAAGGCCAATACAAGTTGGTGGAGTAAAATTTTCAAATCATAAAAATGAATAGAATTTTAATTACAGGTGGAGCAGGTTTTATTGGCTCAAACTTAACGGAGTATTTTTTAAATAAAGGCTATTATGTAGTGTGCTTAGACAATTTCGCAACAGGACACCGCCATAATATTGTACCTTTTCTTGAAAATCCAAATTATAAACTCATTGAAGGGGATATCCGTGATTTGGAGGTGTGTCAGAAGGCAGTGGAAAATGTGGATTATATTCTGCACCAGGCTGCGCTTGGCTCAGTTCCAAGATCTATTAAAGATCCTATCACAAGTAATGATGTGAATGTATCAGGATTTCTGAATATGCTGGTTGCAGCCCGTGATGCTAATGTAAAACGCTTTGTATATGCAGCTTCATCATCTACTTACGGAGACTCTGAGTCATTACCTAAAGTGGAAGATGTGATCGGAAAACCGTTATCACCCTATGCCATCACTAAATATGTAAATGAATTATATGCTGATGTATTTGGGAAAACTTACGGGATGAAATGTATTGGTTTGAGATACTTTAATGTATTCGGGCGCAGACAGGATCCGAACGGAGCTTATGCCGCTGTAATTCCTTTGTTTGTAAAGCAGTTAATCAACCACGAATCCCCTACCATAAATGGGACAGGAGATTATTCACGTGATTTTACATATATAGACAATGTTATTCAGATGAATGAGCTGGCCATACTTACTGAAAACCCTGAAGCAATGAATACTGTTTATAACACAGCAGTAGGAGACCGCACTACATTGAATGATCTGGTGGGATATCTTAAAAAGTATTTAAGTGAGTTCGATGAAAAGATTGGTGAAGTGGAAGTTGTCCATGGTCCGAACCGTGTAGGAGATATTCCACACTCACTGGCATCCGTAGAAAAAGCGGAAAAATTATTAGGTTATAAGCCAAGCCATACGATAGAAAAAGGATTAAAAGAAGCTATCACCTGGTATTGGGAAAATTTAAAATAAACAAGTTTAAATAGATTCTTTGTGGAAAAACAATATAAAATAGCCGTAATTGGATTAGGATATGTAGGGCTGCCTTTAGCAAGATTATTTTCAACAAAATATCCGGTTGTAGGCTTCGATATCAATAAAAAAAGAATTTCAGAACTGAGCACTGGTGTAGACAGTACCCTGGAAGTAAAAAATGAAGTACTGAAATCTGTATTAATAGAGGACAATCCTTTTTATCAAAATGCTGAAAAAGGATTGTATTGTTCAGATGACATCAAGGATATTCAGGATGCGGATATTTATATTATTACTGTTCCTACTCCGGTAGATCAACATAACCGGCCTGACCTTACTCCATTGTATAAAGCTTCAGAGACTGTAGGAAAAGTATTATCAAAAGGAGATATTGTGATTTACGAATCTACTGTATATCCCGGAGCTACAGAAGAAGAATGTATTCCTGTTCTGGAAAAGGTTTCAGGAATGGTATTTAACCAGGATTTCTTTGCTGGATATTCTCCAGAACGTATTAATCCCGGTGATAAAGAACATACCGTTGAAAAAATTCTAAAAGTTACCTCAGGCTCAACACCGGAAATAGGTGAAATAGTAAATAATTTATACCAATCCGTAATTATAGCGGGTACTCATTTAGCTCCGACAATAAAGGTTGCAGAAGCGGCTAAAGTAATTGAAAACTCACAGAGAGATATCAATATAGCCTTTGTAAACGAACTCGCTAAAATTTTCAACCTTTTGGAAATTGATACACATGCTGTATTGGAAGCGGCTGGAACCAAATGGAACTTTTTACCATTTAAACCAGGACTGGTAGGCGGCCACTGTATTGGAGTAGACCCATACTACCTGGCTCAGAAAGCTCAGGAAAAAGGATATCACCCGGAAATTATATTAGCAGGACGCCGTCTTAATGATTCCATGGGGCAATATGTAGCTTCCCAGCTGGTAAAAACAATGATCAAAAAGAAAATCACGATCAATGGAGCTCAAATATTAAACTTAGGAATAACATTTAAAGAGAACTGCCCGGATGTACGTAATACCAAAGCGGTAGATGTGATTCATGGGCTTGAAGACTATGCTTTAAGGGTAACTACTCTTGATCCATGGGCTAATCCTGATGAGGTAAAACACGAATATGGATTAGAGGTTGTGAATGAAATTCCACAAGAAAAATATGATGCTATTATCCTTACAGTTGCGCATAAACAATTCATTGATCTGGATTTAAAGAATTATTTAAAAGAAAATGGAATAATTTATGACGTAAAAGGAATCTTAGAAAAAAGTGATTCAAGATTATAAATAAATATGAACTAAATAATATTTATTAATATAATAATGAATAGTAATACTTTAATAAAAAGTACGTTAATATATACAATTGGTAATTTTGGATCTAAGATTTTATCTTTTCTATTAATTCCTATTTACTCCTATTATCTTTCCAGAAAAGAATTAGGAGAATATGACTTAGTGCTGACAAGCGTCAATTTATTAGTCCCTTTCGTCTCTCTGCAGATGAATGAGGCAATTTACCGTTGGTTTCTCGACAAAGAAAATGAAAAGGAAAATTATATTGATAATATATTTAAGCAATGTAGTATTCTATTATTGACTTCCTTTATCGGTTTTGAGCTGCTGCTTTATCTGGCTGGACTTCTCTATCATATTCCTTACCAGAAAGAATTATCACTGCTCATTATAAGCTCATGTTTATTACCCTTTTTTCAACAGATATTAAGAGGATTAGGACTAACTAGGTACTATTCATTTATAGGAATTATAAATAGCCTTTTTATATTTTCTTTTAGCTTACTTTTCTTACTGACAGATATATTTCACGACAAGGTGCAGGGAATTTTTTATGCGCTTTTCGTTAGTAATTTTATTGCAATTTTATTAATGCTGTTTAAAGTAAGCTTTCTGTTTAAGAAATATGTTAGCATAAAAATCAACTATTCATTACAAAAGCAGATTCTATTTTATTCTCTTCCATTAATTTTGAATTCAATAAGCTGGTGGATCATCAATGCATCAGATAGATATATTATTTTAAAATTTTTAACAATAGAAGATAATGGTATTTATGCTGTTTCAGCAAGACTGCCCGCCATTCTGACTATTTTTAATACAGTCTTTATGTTGGCCTGGCAGGATATGGCAATCTCTGTAAATGATCCTAATAACCCATTTTTTTCAAAACTGTTCAATAAATATATCTCTGTAAATATCGGATTATCAACTATTTTAATAGCTGCTACTCCATTAATTACCGAAGTTCTATTTGATTCAAAATTTTATGAATCCTGGAAATATGCTACCCTTCTGTATATTGGCTCCTGCTTCTCATCCATCTCGGGCTTTTTAGGTGCTATTTACCTGAAAACCAAATCAACGAAGGGGATTTTTATTACAAGTATGATAGGAGCATTAGTAAATGTATTTATTTCAATGGCTTTTATTAAGTATATTGGTCTTTATGCACCTGCTCTAGGCACATTTGTCAGTTTCTTTGTCATGTTTATTATAAGATACAGACAGACTGCTGAAATTTTAAAATTGGATATAGATCTTAAATCTTTTATCATACAGCTGCTATTGGTTTTTAGTATAATTGTTTTATTATATTTTAATAGCGGCCACATAATTTCAATATCATTAACGGTATTGTCTCTATTCCTCTTCGGTTATTTTAATAAAGATATTTTAAAAAAAATCTTTAATAAATTAAACTCTCTAAAAAAATAAATATGAATTCCAATAAAGAAAATATAAGGCAATTAAAAAATATAATATCTGATCAGCTTACTCCACTTATTGACAATGATTTTATTCTGCTGGATATACCCAATCATAGAAATATTGGAGACTCTTTGATCTGGAAAGGAGAATTAGAGTTTTTTAAAACATTAAAGCATAAGTGTATCGGGCAGTATAACAGATATACTTTCAAAAAAAATGATATAAAATCGGAAAAGACGGTTATCCTGCTGCATGGGGGCGGAAACTTCGGTGACATATATGAATCGAGCCAAATTTTTAAAAGATACATTATTGAAAATTTTCCTAATAACAGGATTATAGTCTTACCTCAAACGGTACATTACAACAATGAAGCTAACCTGAAAAGAGATTTTGCTATTTTCAACAACCATCGTGATCTGTATATTTTTGTAAGAGATCTGGTTTCATATGATATTTTAAAAATGAATTTTAATGCGGAAAAATTAAAACTAGCTCCGGATATGGCATTCTTTTTAGATTTTGATTCTGATATAAAGACCAATCCTATTGAAGCCAGAAAAAATTTATATCTGAATAGAACTGATGCAGAAGCAAGCAAAGATTCTTTTCAAAATGTTATTGAAGGTGAATATGATATAAAAGATTGGCCCACTTATAATTCTTCCTCAAAGAGAATGAATACCATTACCAATTATGTAGAAGCTTTAGATGGCAAACTTTCAAAAGTCATAAAGTATTTACCTGCATCTTCTTTAATAATTGATAATGCCTATGGATTTAAAAAGAAGAACGGAATGGATTTACACATCAATCGGGGAAAAGAGTTTATGAATCAATATCATAAAATATATACAACCCGTTTGCACGGTTTAATTTTGAGTATCTTATTAGATAAAGAAGTTGTCATCTTAGATAATGTTTATGGAAAAAGCAAAAACTTTTACGATGCATGGCTAAAGAATTTTAATAATGTTAAAATTTATGTAAAGAATGAGTCCTAAAATTTCAGTAATTTTACCTGCATATAACGCTGAACAGTATCTTAAAACAGCAGTTGACAGTATCCTCGAACAAAGTTTTAACGATTTTGAATTATTGGTTATTAATGATGGTTCTACAGATTCTACAAAAGAAATCATACTAAGCTATAATGATAAAAGGATAAGATATATTGAAAATGAAAAGAATTTAGGATTAATAGAAACATTAAATAAAGGAATCTTATTATCAGAAGGTGAATATATTGCCAGGATGGATGCTGATGATATATGCCATTTATCCCGTTTTGAGATGCAGATAGATTTTATGGAGAAGAATCCGGAATATATCATATGCAGTTCCTCCAGAAAGGAATTTGTTCATTCTATCTCTGATTTTCATCTCAGCGTACTTCCGATAGATGATGTCTCAATTAGAATACATTCAATTTTCAGTACCCCTTTTACCCACCCGGCAGTCATGTTCAGAGCTAATATTATTAAAGAAAATAATATTTTTTTTGAAAAGGATTATAAGTATGCCGAGGATTATCAATTGTGGATTAAGATACTGCAATATGGTAAAGGGTACAATTTTAGAATGCCTTTGTTGTATTATAGAGATACGCCCAATAGCCAGACCAATATTGGAGCCGGTCAGATAGAACAGAGAAAGAGAACAATATCTACTATTCAGCAGCTGGCCTTACAGCAGCAGAATATTACTTTAAATCAAAAAGAATTAGATTTTATTTATATTTTATCTTTATCTGATAAAATTAAAAATATCAATTTCAGTGAGTTTACAATAGGTTTTATCCTTTCCTTTTTTAAAAAACTATCTTTAGATTTAAAAATAAATTATCCAGATAATAAATTCAATGTTAACCGTGTTTTGGGTAAAAGATATCTTAAAATTTTATTATTTAACTTAAAAAGATTACCACTTACTCATTTAATAAAGTTAGCATTTAGTAAATTAACTTTTTTTGGAATATATGAATTGATAAATGAAAAGATTGGAAATAAATAATATCGATAAATTTACAAAATCTGATTACCTTTTTGGTACATCAATATGTTTTGTGATTTCAATACTATATATGTTTAATTTAAACCAGATTGTAGTAGGCGGTTTATCTATTCTATTATTTCTTTTTTATTTTAATCATATACGTAAAAAGGCTACTATTAATGAAGCATTTACTATCTGTTTAATACTTACTTTGCCTTTCAGCTTTAGTCCTCTGGTAGGAAGTAGCTTTTTCAGTCTCTTTATCATTATTCAATTTGTATTTATCTGTATATTACTTGCGGGTAATTTTTCTTCAAAAAAAAATCAGCTTATTCAAATTTTAGGGCTGGGATTACTATTGTTTTGCCTGGCTGTTTATTTTTTTAACCAATCTAATTATCCGAAAATTTTGGTTGAAACATTGATAAAAACGCTATTGTTTCTGTTAATCATTATAGTGGCTTTAATCAAGTTAAAAATTTCCAATTTAACTGTTCTGTCAATGATGAGGTTTTATATTTGTGCAGGAGCTGTGGCTGGTTTAATGGTACTAATTCAATACCTGTCTTTTAAGCTTTTAGGAATTAATTATCTGGGAGTTCAGAATCAGTTTGGTAAATTCAGAACCGGATTTGCGGGCCTGTTTTACGATTATAGTATTTCATCAATATACTTATCAAGTGTCTCTTTAATTTTAATTTACGGATTATTAACTAAACAGTATATCGTCAATTATAAATGGAGCTTCATTTTGTTGTTTTTTACTATTGGAACCAGTGTGTTAACCTCTGGAAGATCCGGTATAGCAGCTCTTTTTATTGCTATCTTTTTTCTGCTTATATACTTAAGAAATATAAAGATAATTGTAATATCCTTAATTGCAGGTTTTCCACTGATTAAAACCATATTATATATATATTCTTTAAATAGAACTACTAATTTATCTAATGATTCTGGACGTTTAGATAATTATTTGAATGCTCTAAACTATTTTTATAAAAACTTCTGGTTTGGCTCCAGATTTTTGGGGTTTAATGAGACTTCAAAATCTATGTTACCTCATAATTTTATTTTAGATTTCCTGGTTCAGTATGGAGTTGTTTTTACCTTGCTGCTATTATTATTTCTGATTGTTGTATGGTTTAAAGGGTTAAAAAAACAGCCGATTTTATTTTTCCTTTTTTTATTGATGCTAGTTGGAGGAAACTTTCATGCGTCATTTATAAATACACATTATATAATTATTCCCCTTATTTTAATTATCGGAACACTCAATAATAATGAAAGTATATCATATCATAAATAGTTTAAAATTTGGTGGTGCTGAAAGGTTGGTCATTGATCTTTGTGCTGAATTATCTGCGGAAGAGTCAGACGAGATCCACTTGTTATTATTAGACGATATTGATACGTCTTTAAAAAAAGAAGTAGAAAATAAAGGAAAAGTAAAAATTGAAGTAATTCCTTCAAATAGTCTATACGACATTCGAATACCTTTTTTTATAAATAAAGTAGTTTCAGATGCAGATGTTATTCATTTACATTTATTTCCTACACTATATTGGGGAGTCCTGTACAAACTTTTATTTTTTAGAAAGCAAAAAATGGTATTTACCGAACATAGTACTGAAAATAACAGAAGATCTAAGGGGTATTTAAAAAGAATAGAAAAATTTATTTACTCCAAATTAGATGATATTATCTGTATCTCAGAATCTACAAGGAAAAATCTTATCCAGCATTTAGGAGATGGATTTAAGTCAAAGACAAAGGTCATAAATAACGGTGTCAACCTAAGCAGATTTTATAATTCAAAAGCTTCTTCCAGGACTGAATATGGTTTATCTGAGAAAGATTTCTTATTAATACAAGTTGCAAGTTTTAGAGCTGCAAAAGATCAGTCTACCTTAATCAGAACACTTACACTATTGCCTTCTGATGTAAAAGCAATTTTCGTAGGAGACGGACCAGAATTAGAACACTGTAAAGAACTCGTGAAAAAAAAGGGATTGGAAGATAGAGCCTTTTTCTTAGGCAACCAGTCCAATATAGCAGAGCTCATCAAAATGAGCGATGTAGTGGTTGTGTCGTCACATTATGAAGGTTTTGGTATTGTAGCAGTTGAAGGTATGGCTTGCCATAAGCCTGTGGTTGCCTCAAATGTTCCAGGTCTTTCAGAAGTCGTATCAGAGTATGGAATATTATTTGATAGAGGGAAAGAGGAGGATTTGGCTGGTGTAATTAGAGAATTACATAATAACTTATCGTATTATACCACAATCAGCGAAAAATGTTTTTCCAGATCAACACATTTCTCCATTGAAAAAATTGCAAAATATTACAGGGAAATATATTATACATTATGAGAAGTTTTTTAATTTTTTTACTTATAGTAAATCTATCATGTGCGCAAGGGAAATTTAGTTATAAAGATGTTCCCGAAACTTATATTAAAAAAGCTGAAGTTACTTCATCTTTCAATAGTTTAAAAGCAAAATCTTTTGAAGTTGTAAAACTACTCCCGGATAATTACAAAACAGATGGGTCAGAAGACTATACAGCATATATCCAAAAAGCGGTTAATGAAAATACAGTCATTTTGTTACCTAATTTTCCTGTTTTAATTAATGATAAAGGAATTCAGCTTAAGGACAATTCAACCATGTTATTTGATGATAAGTCCCAATTAAAACTGAAAACATCCAATAAGCAGGGATATGCCATTATTGATATTACAGGTAAAAAAAATGTGAGTGTATATAATCCTAATATTGTAGGCGACAGAACTGTACATATCGGGAAAACAGGAGAGTGGGGTATGGGAATAAATATTAAAGATGCAGTAAATATAAAAATATATAATCCTGTAATCAAAGACTGCTGGGGAGATGGTATTTATATAGGAGGAAATGGCTTTTCCAATAATATCTCTATAATAGGAGGACTTATTGACAATAACCGAAGAAACGGAATTTCTGTTATAAGTGGCGATAATGTTTTGCTGCAGAATTTAGTGGTTTCAAATACCAATGGAGCCAATCCTAAAACAGGTATAGATATAGAACCTAATACTCCGGATAATAAAAAAGTAAATATTTCATTAAATTCTATTATAACATATAATAATGAGGTGAGCGGACTTGCTTTTTATTTAGCCAGGCTGAGAGGAAATAATTATGCAAACAATGTTAATGTGGTTATTGAAAACTACAAAGATTTTTATTCCAAAAGTGGAATTTCCTATTCCAATCAGAAAAATGATTCTAAAAAGAAACTGATTGGTAATATTGTGTTTTCGAACATCGACTTAAAATATAATAAAATTCCTTTTAATTACTTATACAATAATTCATCACTAGATAATATTAATTTGAAGGTAACAGATTTTAAATCGGATCATAAAGATAATAAGGGAATAGTAACTGAATTGCAAAAATTTTCTCAGCAAAAAATAAAATATAATCAATAATCGTTTCTATTTTGAAATGATAAATTATAAACAAACAAATATAAATTAATAAAATTTAATTTGTATTTATTTCATAAATAATAATTTTTTTCCCAAAAAGATAATTATGGAAAGATTTTTTGCTGAAGTAAATATCGTAAAAAATTATATAAAATAAGAACGGTCATCTGATCCAAGTTATTATTACATAGAACAGATGAATCAGGGTATATTCAATACCACAAAATAGCAGGCAGGGATTTGGACAAATAAATACTATTTGTTTCTCTGTCACAAAAGCTATTAAACTCAAAAAACACATATGCAAACCGGGAAATTGATGATTTCCGGGATAATGGTGATGTCGCGTTAATCTATGATTTCTTTTTTGGAATTATTTGATTTAGTGCTGATAATTAAAAAGTTATGTTATTTTGTGTAAAATCACGTTAATGTGATTTATCGTTAAATGGCTGAAAATAATAATAAGGCACAAAAGATTATAAAAAATTATTAGTTGGTTCTAGATTTATAGAAATTAATAATAAAATATAACAGAAGTTGAAAGCTAAATTGATACGGATTACAACAGTACCACTTTCATTAAAAATTTTACTGAAAGGGCAGCATCGGTTTATGTCAGAACATTTTGATGTAATAGGTGTTTCATCACCTGGTAAAGAGCTGAACGAAGTTAAAAATGATGAAGAGATAGATGTAATAGCGATTGATATGTCTCGTAAGATTACTCCCATTAAAGATATCAAATCTTTATGGCATACGTATAAAATTTTAAAAAGGGAAAAGCCACAAATTGTTCATACCCACACTCCTAAAGCTGGTATTGTAGGGATGCTGGCAGCAAGAATGGCGGGCGTTCCTCATAGATTGCACACCGTGGCAGGGTTACCATTGATGGAAGTGACTGGTATGAAACGCCAGGTTTTAGATTTTGTTGAAAAATTGACATATGCCTCCGCTACCAAAGTGTATCCAAACTCCAGGGGACTATCCGATTATATCATAAAAAATAAGTATACCGATAAGCATAAGCTGAAAGTAATCGGAAATGGTTCATCAAACGGAATTGATACTTCATTCTTTTCACCGGAACAGATTTCAGAAAATAAGAGAGAGTCTTTAAAAAAAGAACTGAAAATAAATGACTCGGATTTTGTTTTTGTCTTTGTAGGACGTTTGGTAGGAGACAAGGGAATTAATGAACTGATAAAAGCTTTTTCTGCTTTAAATAAAAATGAAAATCAGCAGCGTTCAAAATTATTACTTGTAGGTCCTCTTGAAGAAGAGCTGGACCCGTTGCAGGAAGATACTTTGAAAGAGATTATGACGAATCAGGATATCATTTCTGTAGGCTTTCAGAAAGATGTACGCCCTTATTTTGCCATTTCTGACGCATTGGTTTTCCCCAGTTACCGCGAAGGATTCCCTAATGTGGTGATGCAGGCCGGAGCAATGGAACTTCCCAGTATAGTTTCAGATATCAATGGATGTAATGAAATCATAGTAGAAAATCAGAATGGAGTCATCGTTCCTGTAAAAGACAGCGAAAGGCTTAAAGAAGAAATGGAGAAAATGATTGTAGACAAAGATTACTATCACGCATTAAAAATGAATGCACGGCCGATGATTGAAGATCGGTTTGAGCAATCAGTAATTTGGAATGCCATATTAAGCGAATATCACAAATTGATTAAAGAAAAAGAATATCGCGCATAACGTAATGAAGTCGCAGATATAACTATTATTAGTTTCATATCCGTTACAGCTATTTTATTAGAGTTATATTTAAAAATATTTCAAATATGTAAATGGCCGGAAGAAATTCCGGCCATAATTGCTTTCCCGATTTTTGTATATTGAAGGGTTATCATTCTATTACCAATTCAATATCCGCTTTAATAAAACCGAGTATGAAAAAACAATTTCAAAACTGGACAATTTTTTTCATTGAAGGAGGGCCGTAAGACATGTGTTGAACCTGATTACATATTCTGGTGGATGAAGTGACGAAAGATAAAATAAATGGAATAGATGCACCCAAATGATGCACGCCTTTACAGCTGCCTGGTCTTCTGAAATCCTTTTAAAATAAGCAGATCCACTGAACCCTCCTTATTTTCAGACATAAAACATCCGTTTTTTTACGGTATTTTTAACAATCTCTTTTATGATTCAATTTTAGGTCTGATATTTGTACTGGGTAGCCAAACTAAATGGCCGATTTATTTATGAAAAACATATCTGTGAAAAAATCCTTTCTTTATGCTTGTTTATGCGCTTTTTTTCTTATCTCCTGCAAAAAGGAAATAGATAAAATAAGTGATACTTTTAAAGATACTGTTTCTTCCTCTGAAGCACCGGCGGCAGAAATGGATTCTGTAAAAAAAGATTCTGTTCCTGTAGTAAAGAAAGAATCCGTTCCGCCTGCAATGCAGGAGAATGGCTTTTATAATGCTTTTGTTCTTCCAAAGGATAAAAAGATGCGTGATTCTGTGTATGCAGAATTCAGTAAAAAATACAGTGTAGAAGAACGAACAGCTATTTTAGCGTTAAACAGATTGGATTCTAAAAGTAAATGGAATGCCGATACATTGGTAGTTCCTGCAAAAATAGATACAACATTAATGGCGTATTCGCCATTTCCTATGCAGCTGGATGTACTTAGCGGGGTGAAAAAGTTTGTCATATTCTCATACCCCATACAGGCCTTTGCAGTATATTCCAACGGAAGCCTTGTGAAATGGGGCCCTACAAGTATGGGTAAAAAAGCAGCTCAGACCACCAGAGGACTTACATTTGCCAACTGGAAAAAGAAGCTGGCTATTTCCACCGTGAGCACCGAATGGAAACTTCCTTATAACTTCAATATACATAATACAGGTGGAATCGGATGGCATGAATACACGCTGCCGGGATATCCGGCTTCGCATTCGTGTTTACGACTGCTGAGAAAAGATGCCCAATGGCTGTATTCCTATGCAGATACCTGGATTCTGAATCCTGGCGGAGCTACCACCAAAGCAAAAGGTACGCCGGTAATGGTATTTGGAGATTATAAATGGGGTGGAAGAAAACCATGGCGAAACCTTTTGGACGATCCTAATGCCAACAATATCTCTGTGGAAGAACTTACAAAACTTCTGGAGCCGGATGTTCCTAAGATGCTGAAAGAACAAAGCAACAGAGAAAAAGTAGCAGATTCTATCAAAACAGCAAAAGCAATGGCTGCCCCTGCTCAGAATGAAAAATCTGTAGAACCTCAGTCTAATTGATTTTCTTCTCAAACTGTAACGTAGATTCTTCAGCAAACTTTCTCAGCTTAAGCATTTCCTCTTTCCCTTTATGCTGCCCGAATCTTGCCGCAATATAAGTAAGAAGAATAAAAAATAACATGATAAAAGAAGCGCTCAATGCCCAGGGGTATTCGGCGCTTTTTATTTGCTTTTCTACATAATACATAGTGAAAAAGGTCATCCAGAAAATAGAAAAAGAAAAATACAGAAACATAAAAAATGTCCACACTGCAGAACTGGGGCCAAATATCCCCCGTATTACCGTATGTTCATCTTCCGTTTCTACCCGTAAGGCCAGGCGGGGTTTCCAGTAATTGTCATCATTTGTTGAGACCCAGATGGTAGCCACTTCCTTATTGATATTGCCTGAAAATTCATCTTTATGATCATCCAAATATTTTTTCAGATTTTCAGCATACTCTTCCTTGGTGAGGTGGGTAAACATTTTAAATCTCGGCCGGGTTCTTATTCTGTCTAGGGTGGTTTCTTCTGTTTTCATATTTTTATTCTTGATAAGGAATCGGGTCTTCAAGAGTAAAACTCAATGTCAGTTTTTGATTGTTTCTTTGAATGACCATGGTAATATTTCTGCCTTCATTGGATTTCATGAGCTCTACTATTTTTTCGAGGGTCATATCAGAAGTTGAGTCACCGTTAATGCTTAGAATTCTGTCATCTTTTTTCAGACCAGCCTCATAAGCAGGTGAGCCTTTTCTTACTCCAGTAATGGAAAATATAGGTTTCAAACTGAATTTATACTGAAAAGCATCTTTATAAACCTCAGTTGTTACCGTAGCAGATTTCTGGGTTTCAATTTTTACTCTGTCTTCCTGCCATTCCAATCCATCCTGCTTAAAGTCCAGTCCGCTCATATTAAAATGAAAAGGATCATCAAAATTTCTGTTTTTCCTAAGATACAGTTTCTTGTTCGAATAATCAAAAACAACTGTAAATCGGCGCATAATTTCTCCACCTATGGAACCTTTTCTATTTTCCACTAAATTAACATGCTGAATAGAAAATTCATCCGGCATGGCCGTTAAAGGTTTTTCAAATTTAAAATCTCCCAGATAAAAATTATGAATACGGCTTCTTTTACCATAAATATCTCCATTGAAACCCCGACCTAGAAAATCATCAATATTCGGTCTGTTATAAACAAAATTTTTAATAAGTGCAGGGAAGAGCCATATGGCATCACTGTTGCCAAGATCAATCAGCAGTTTTGAGTCTTTCTTTTCATTGGTCATTTCTACGCCCGCATACAGATAAGGCTTATCTCTTTCAATAGTAATTGGGAATTCTTCAAATTTTCTGATTTTCTTTTTTAAAAGATCGGCATTTTCATAAACCGTTATTTTTTTGGATGCATAATCAATATAAATAGGATGGTCTTTAAAAAAATGATACCCGATAACTCCATTTACAGGAATTCCTACGTGAGGTGAAATATTGAATTCTTCATCAATAATGATGTAAAGAGCCATAGAAGTATTAATAATTGCATCCCCAATTTTGGCCATATTACGCTCGGATTTTAAACCGTCAATGCTTACGCTGCCTCCAAGACCGGAAAATTTCACTTTTTCAACATTACTGAGTTTAACCTCCTTATTTTCCAGACTAAAAAGAATAGTTTCGGAAACTCCTGTGTCCAGCAGAAAAGTGAGCTCTGCGCCATTAACATTAATAGGAATGAAGATAAGATTGTTGATAAACTGAAAAGGAATAACTGCTTTTTTGGTATTGATCAATTCAAAGGAATTCTGTGCACTTACAAAAATGCTTAGAAATAATACCAGTAAAAGCAATTTAGTTTTCATTTACTGAATTTAGTGAATTTATCTATATGTTAATAAAAAAACATTCCAAAAGCTGGAATGTTTATATAAACTACAATGAATTAATGTTTTTTGTTGAATTTATCTTAAAGTCAGGTGCTGTTTATTTTGAAAAAAAATCCATCAGATCCATATAATTCTTCTGATTTACGCCATGGCCGCTCATATACTCTCTGAAAGTAAAGTAACAGCTAAGGTCATAAAGAAGATCTGCCGCTTTTCTTCCCCATTCAAGTGGGATCACAGCATCATCAGTACCATGGGAAATGAAGAAGCGAAGTCCCTCCAGCTTCTTTTTATCTTTTACAATACCATCAAGAATTTTATCCTCAGGATAGCTGCTCAGGCAAGCAACACGATTAAAAAGCTCAGGATGTTTTAACGCTAAAGCATAGCAAAGTATTCCTCCCTGGCTGAAACCGCACAGATGGGCTTTGCTTTCCATCAGACCATAGTGGTTGATAATCTTTAATATACTTTCCAACACTGCATTTAAAGATTCTTTTGCCTGAGAAACATCAATGAAATTTTCTGGATCGTTGAAATTGATATCATACCATGAATATCCTTCAAATTGAGTATCACGCGGAGCTCTGAAACTGACAACAATCCAGCCATCGGGAAGAGTCTCCCTAAAACTGAAAAGATCCTGCTCATTACTGCCGTAGCCATGAAGCATAAAAAGAATAGGTGTATGGGGGGTAATATTTTCCGGTTCTCTTACTAGATAATCTAAATTCATACCGCAAATATAATTAAATTACATGCAGAATCTTTAACTTTATTATTCATACAACGAACTTCGGTAACCTGATGGTTTATATGTAATAATTGATTCTTTCGGGTATATTTTTGAATTTTCCAGGGTTTTTTATTTTTTGTTAATTTGATATTATTTGGAAATCTTTATTGGAAATTTTTCATAAAAGTTATTTTTATATTAATAAAAAACTTATATTTGAAACATTAAAAAATCTATTTGGAGAAATGAAGCAATTTTACAATTCAAAAAGTTTACTTAGACTTTCTTTTTTATTCGTTTTATTATTTTCTGTAATTACCGTTGTCAACTCTTGTAAAAAAGATGATGACGAAGAGTTTCAGGATCATGTGGTTCAATTCGAAGTGAAGACCACTGCCGGAGGAGAAATAATAAGTGTTGTAACACAGGTAGGTACCTCTCAGAACACCATCTACAATACTCCGCAGTCTCCAGTAACTTCGCCCTGGACGAGCGGGGAATTCTTTGTGAACTCCAGCCAGGCACAGCTGAATCTTGATGCTAACGCGTCCATGCCGGATGATAACTCTGAATTAACGATTACGCTTTACATAGATGGAGAAGTAGCAAGAACAGTGAAGAAGAAAGGTAAAGGTGTATTGGTTGCTTCTATCGATTACAGCTTTTTAGAACCGTAAATTATTCTTAATATTTATATAAAAACCGCTTTCGAAGCGGTTTTTTTTATTCTTCAATCAGGCACAGCTGTACGGCACGGTTGATTAATTCTGTAGAATTTTTTGCCTGAAATTTCTGAAGCAGATTTTTGCGGTGGGTATCTACGGTAAGAGGACTTAAAAAAAGCTCTTCAGCAATCATATTACTTGTTTTTCCCCGGGCTACCAGCTGCAGAATTTGTTTCTCTCTTTTAGTAAGTCTGGGAACTGGAAGATCATTTTGAGAAGGACGGCTGATGATCTGCTTGGTTTCATTGCAGAAAACAATATCTCCTGAAAGCGCTCCTTTGATACATATTACAAGCTCATCAATTGAAGTGTTTTTAAGAAGATAACCACTCGCCCCGTTTTGGATAGACTGCATAATAATGCTTCGCTCTGAACGGTTACTGAACATAATGACCGAAGTATCAGGGGATATCTTTTTTATTTCCCTGCAGAGCTCGGTTCCGTTGGCATCGGGCAGGGTAATGTCCAGAAGAATGATATCAGGCATTTGTGACCGGATAAAGCTAAGTGTCTCCGCACCGGATGCAAAACTGCCTGCTACATTAAAAAGCGGCTGGCTTTTCAGCATCATTCTCAGCCCTTCGATGACAATAGGATGATCATCTACGATGACAATATTTATTTTTTCATTCTCCATGGATGTTAAGTTCTATATTAATCGCTGTTCCTTGAGAATCAGAATGTATTTCCATGTTTCCTCTCAGGTAGCTGACCCTGTTTTTCAGATTACGAAGCCCCATACTTTTGGTGGTATTCTCTATATTCTTATCAAAGCCTTTTCCGTTATCTTCAATGGTGATCAGAAAATTTTCACCGGATTGCGAACATTGAAGTAGAATACTGCCGGCTTCGGCATGTTTTACAGCATTGGCTAATAATTCCTGTACAATCCTGTAAATATTAAGCTGGATATTTAAAGGGAGTGCCTTATCAATATCAATAGCCTGAAAATCAATTTCAAGGTTTTTTCTGTTGTAAAATTCACACAAGTCGAGTATAGCGGTTTCCAGACCAAAATTAAGCAATGATTCAGGCATTAAATTTCTGGCAACATGCCGGAGTTCACTTACAGAATTGTCCAGCTGGCCTAAAATCCTATAGAATTCATGATCTTTTTCAGGATGCAGATGACTGGAAGACCATGTGGAAAAGTTGATTTTAACTCCGGCAAGCATTCCGCCCAGTCCGTCATGAAGATCCCGTGCGATACGTTCTCTTTCCCTTTCTTCCCCATCAAGAATGGCTTTAGTCAATGATAGTTCTTCCTTTTGTTTGATATCGTTGATCTTCTGCTCATTTATTTTTTTATTTTTTCTGAAAATGATGAAGAGGAAGGCGAGAAGGCATAAGGCTAATAATAAAACCAGACCCATTCCCCATAAGTAAGAGTTCTTTTTGCTTACCTCCAGATCTTTCTGATTTTTTTCAGCATTTAAAGTTGCAATTTTCCTTTCTTTTTCGGCTGTATTGAATTTAGATTCAAGTTTGTTGATTTCAAGCTTTACATTCTCTGTGTTCAGGCTGTCATTGAGTTTAGAATATTTCTGCTCCCAAATGAGAGCTTCTTTGGTATTTCCCAGTTCTTCATTTAACAAAGAAAGCTGTTTATAAAAGGTTTTTCTGTTATTAAGGTCAATTGCTAAAGATTTTTCTGTTAAAACATCTTCTAAAGTGGCCTTAGCTTCCTGATATCTTTTAAGCTTCTTTAAAATATCATATTTGTTGAAATAAAACATTTGGGCCAGGAGATTCTGATTGAATTTTTTTGCATATAATATTCCTTTGTCTATAACCGGAAGTGCTTCGGCATTTTTTTGCCGGGTAATATAAAAAAGTGTCTTACTGTAATAATAAAAAGCATTCGAGGAAGATTCCGGGTAAGGCCTGATGAGTTGTTCTGCTTTGTTTAAAAACTTTTCAGCTTCATCTCCATTCGCCTGATAGCAGAAATTATTGGCAGAATTGAGATAAGTGAAAAATAATTCAGCAGAATCCGGGTATTGTTTTTCAAGGATTTCCAATGCCTTATTGTTGTAATCCTCTGCCTTTTTAAACTGAGCATTATAAGTAAGGATTACAGCAAGCTGAGTGTATAGGAAACCGAGATTTCTGCTGTTTTCATATTTTTTAACCAGAGGGATACTTTTTTCCAGGATAATCCTGACCAAAGGAATATAGCCTTCTTTATCCTTTTGGGTAACTCCATAGCTGTACCAGGCCAGTGCCTGGAAGAAATCGGATTCTTCATTCCTGAATCTTGATAGAGATCTGATAGCCTGCTGGTAAGAAACAGCAGCTTTCTTTTTGTTCCTGTCCAGATTATATTGTCCTTCGTAATAATAATATTTTGCTGAGATAAAAGGATTGCCATGGGCCAGTATTTTTCCATCGGCAAGATATTTCTTACTCAAAACAGAGTCGCTGTTCCTGTAATAATTTGATAAAAGGAAAGAAGCCGTTGCTTTTGAAGTATTGGGAAGATTTCCTTTTGTAATACTTTGTAAGCTGTCTGTATAAGCTTTCTCATTAAGCGGAATGATCTGTTGGGATTGTAACTTAAAAGATAAGAACAGGCTTAACAGGACAAGTAATCTCTTCATTATGGATCAATTCTGTAAAATATTTTTTTAAACGCTCAATTTAGTTAAAAATTTTAGCATAAAAAATACCTGAATTTAGGTAGAAAAAATTACCGGTTTTTGTGGATTGTTAGACATAGATGAGGCTCATAGCTTTGCAGATATCAAATCATGAATCATAGAATATTCAATATAGTAATTAAAATTTAAACAAAAAGGTTATGAAAAAAATGAGAATGAATCAGCTGCTAAGAGGCGCATTCGTTGCAGTAATAGCAGCAATGCTTATCGGTTTTACAGCGTCATGCAGTAAAGATGATGATGATAACAATGGTAATGGAGCAGGGAAAAGTCATAAAGTGGTTTTCAAAGCAATCGCTTCTTCAGGAAGTAATATTGATGTGGCGGTGTACGGAATTGATGGTAATCCTACCACAGCATCAAGTTTGAGCGGAACCACGTGGAGTAGTCCTGAGGTAACATCGGAACCGGGAGCATACAGTGCCAACGTTGCAGTAAACGCTATCGGACCGGATGCTTCTGCAACTTTGAAAGTTCAGATCTGGGTAGACGGAGAACTGAAAAAAGAAGGAACTTCCAGCGGACAGTATTTGTCGGCTTCTACAAGCTATACATTTTAATATTAAATTATTTAGGACATGAAACCGGCGCTGAGACTTGTCTCAGCGCCGGTTTTTATATGGTGTTTTTAGATTAGCCTACTTTTACAATAAAGTAGCTTTTCTTACCTTTCTGCAGCAACAGGAACTTACCGTCGATAAGGTCTGTTTCATTGGCTGTGAAAGTATCATTTACTTTTTGTTTGTTGACAGAGATTGCATTTCCCTTAATCTCTCTCTGCGCTTCGCTCTTAGATTTTAAAAATCCTGATTTTTCAGAAAGAAGATCAACAATATTCACTCCTAAGACATCAGCTTTTGCAATTTCTTTTTGTGGAACTCCGTCAAAAACTTCAAGGAATGTTTCTTCGTCAAGGCTTACCAGATCTTCAGCTGTAGAACGTCCGAAAAGAATTTCAGAAGCTTTCAGTGCTTTTTCATATTCTTCTCTTCCGTGTACCCAAACCGTTACTTCTTCAGCCAGTTTCTTCTGTAGCTTTCTTTCGTGGGCAGCTGTTTTATGCTCTTCAATTAAAGCTTCAATTTCTTCTTTTCCTAAGAAAGTATAGAATTTGATAAATCTTTCAGCATCTTCATCCGTAGCATTCAGCCAGAACTGGTAGAATTTATAAGGCGAAGTTTTCTTTTTATCCAGCCAATAATTTTCTCCGCTTTCAGACTTTCCGAATTTGGAACCGTCTGCTTTTGTAATCAAAGGAACTGTTAAAGCAAAAGCTTCACCCTGAGCTTTTCTGCGGATCAATTCTGTTCCTGTAGTGATATTACCCCACTGGTCAGAACCTCCCATCTGCAGCTTTACATTGTTATTTTGATACAGGTGGAGGAAATCATATCCCTGAATTAACTGATACGTGAATTCTGTAAAACTCATTCCGTCTGCACCTGCTTCCCCTGAGAATCTTTTCTTTACAGAATCTTTAGCCATCATATAGTTGACGGTGATATTCTTTCCGATATTCTTAGCAAAATCAAGGAAAGAAATATTCTTCATCCAGTCGTAGTTGTTCACCAATTCAGCTTTATTAGGCTCATTTCCTTCAAAATTCAAGAATTTTGAAAGCTGGTTTTTTAAACAGTCAACATAGTGTAAAAGAGTTTCCTCATCCAAAAGATTTCTTTCAGCTGATTTTCCGGAAGGATCGCCGATCATTCCTGTAGCACCACCTACCAGAGCAATCGGCTTATGTCCGTGCAGCTGGAAGTGCGCTAAAATTTTTATCTGGATAAGACTTCCGATATGTAAAGAATCGGCAGTAGGATCAAAACCAATATATGCAGTAGTTACCTCTTTATTCAGTTGTTCATCGGTTCCTGGCATCATATCGGCAAACAGACCACGCCATTTCAGTTCTTCTATAAAGGAATTCATTGATTTTTAACTTTAAAATTTTAAGTTGCAAAGATAATAAATTCAGAAGTATTTAAGGTAAAAAAGCAAAAGGCATAATGGCAAAATTGCTGTTCAGGGTTAACCTTTATCCTTTCCCTATTTTATCTTTTACCCCTTTGCTTTTTCGCCCAAATAAGCTATATTTGTTATTAATGAACGACGAACAGCTATTCCTGCTCATCCAGAAGGCCAAAGATAAAGACCAGAAGGCCCAGACTAAACTCATTAATGTTTTTTGGGTGGATGTTTTTTCCTTTGTGATGAAAAAGGTAAAAGATGAAAATGATGCCGATGAAATCACCGTGAATGTTTTTTCAAAAGTATTGTCAAAGCTGGATATGTTTGATCCTCATTTTCAGTTTAAAACCTGGGTCCTTACGATTGCCCAGAATACCGTTATTGATTTCTGGAGAAAGAAGAACCGTGACAACGAAGATGCCGTTGAGAACCTTGATGAGGTCAGGAATCAATATGCAAAATCTCCCGAAGAACTTCTGATTTCTGAAGAGGAACAAAAAAAGATCATCAAAACCATAGAATCCCTGGATGCAAACTACCAGGATATTATCAAGCTGAGATTTTTTGAAGAAAAAAGCATCAAAGAAATTGCCGAAGAGCTGGGAATTTCCGTTGCCAATACCAAAGTACGGGTAATGCGTGCTAAAAAAGTCTTAGCCGAACTGTTGAAAAATAATGAGTTTGATGATCATTAAATTCAATAAATCCTATTCAATAGAAACGGGTTTTAACCCGTTTACTAAAAAATACAAATTCAAAATTGGCTTTAGCCAAAACCTAAATTTCACAATTTTAATTAAAAATAAACTTCCTCTTTTGTTTTCGGAAGAATTATCTTTTGCTGTTTTTCCTGATTTCTGTTTTGCAGATTGATCTTTAGCTCTTTTTTAATATAGGTTTCTTTTAAAGATTTACCATATTCAGCCGTATTTTCTACTTCTTTTGAATAGTTTAATTGCCCTGTTGAAAGGTTGAAATCTACCTCTTTCCAGTAATCTCCGGGTCTTCCTGAGGTTGTAGAAGTTCCTATGAGTTCAAAATGTCCGTTCTGAAATCTGTATTTATCCGTAACATCCCATTTCCAGCTGCTTCCGCCATTTTGCGAAATGATCAGAATTCCCTTTTCTATTTTAGTTTCTCCATAAGGATCACCCATCATACCGCCCGCACTGCTTTCCATCACGGCATTCCTGGATTTTTCAAGAATAGTCCATGCTTCACCAACTTTTTTAAGAATCTGAATTTCACGGATGTTTCCCATATCGGTTGTATCCTGTGTGTTATAAATGATTACCTTTTCAGGAATTTTATCACCATCAAGATCTCCGTCTACCGTTTCAATGATTGTAGAACCGGCTGGCTGAAATTGTTTCTGAGCAAGGCAGAATGTTCCGCATACTGCAAATAGAAAAAAAAATGTTTTTCTCATAAGAATATTTTGAAGATATAAATATACATGAAATTTTGAATGATCAGTTTCATCAATAGTTCCGGTTGATGGTTTCCATTAAAAAATCCTTAACTTTGAACTTCAATTTTAGAAATGGAAAATTCAGTTCAAGACACTACCGTTCAAAAACCAAAATGGATCCGCGTAAAACTTCCTACCGGAAAGAATTACAGAGAGCTGAGAACCTTGGTTGATAAATATAAATTAAACACAATTTGCCAAAGCGGAAGCTGCCCGAACATGGGAGAATGTTGGGGTGAAGGTACAGCTACTTTCATGATTCTGGGAAATATCTGTACAAGAAGCTGTGGATTCTGCGGCGTAAAAACAGGAAAACCGCTTGATGTAAACTGGGACGAACCTGAAAAAGTAGCAAGATCCATCAAATTGATGAAGATCAAACATGCCGTTTTGACGTCTGTAGACCGTGATGATCTTAAAGATATGGGCTCTATTCTTTGGGGAGAAACCGTGAATGCGGTAAGAAGAATTTCCCCGGGAACTACGATGGAAACTCTTATTCCGGATTTTCAGGGGATCACCAAACACCTTGACAGGCTGGTAGAAGTAGCTCCGGAAGTAATCTCTCACAATATGGAAACGGTGAAACGACTGACCAGAGAAGTGAGAATTCAGGCCAAATATGAAAGAAGCCTTGAAGTATTAAGATACCTGAAAGAAGCGGGACAGAGAAGAACCAAAACAGGAGTAATGCTTGGATTGGGAGAAACTAAAGATGAGGTTTTCCAGACTATCGAAGATATCAGAAATGCTAATGTAGATGTTATTACACTCGGACAATATCTGCAGCCCACTAAAAAGCATCTTCCGGTAAAGAAATTTATCACTCCTGAAGAATTTGATGAGTTCGGGGATTTTGCAAGAAGCTTAGGTTTCAGACATGTTGAAAGTTCTCCGCTTGTGAGAAGTTCTTACCACGCAGAAAAACATATTCATTAAAATTAAAATACAGACCGTTCAGAAATGAGCGGTTTTTTGTTTTTTAGGTAGCAGGGAGTAGGTAGCAGATTATAGGCAATAGGGTGGAGGTATCAGGTATTGTGGGTTAGCTAATGAATGTGGCAATCTTTATATTTAGGTGGCAGGGAGTAGGTAGCAGATTATAGGCAATAGGTTACAGGTATCAGGTATTGTGGGTTAGCTAATGAATATGGCAATCTTTATAATAGCGGCTTCCATCATTCCCATCCTTTGGAGGGGTGGCAAAAATTCAAAGAATTTTTGACGGGGTGGTTTATATAGCACTCATCAAAGCATTAATAGCAGCGCGCTTTAGTCCGCCTACAAATATTAAACAACCATCCGGTTTTAGCCAAAATTTATTTATTACAGGCCGTTTCTTTTGTAATCAAACCAATCCGCCCGTTGATTTCAATAGGTCTGAAATGTTTCTTCTTGAATTCTGAAGGCGTTTCTCCCGTATGCTGTTTAAACAATTTATTAAAATAAGAAAGACTTTCGAAACCTACCTGGAAGCAGACTTCCGTCACAGACTGATCTTTGAGCAGAAATATTTTAGCCTGATTAATCCTGTAGTTATTGACAAAATCTGTAAAGGTCATATTCGTCTGCTTTTTAAAATAACGGCAGAAAGCTGGTGTACTCAGGCTAACCACTTTGGCCACTTCATTTACATTCGGTTTTCTGTCATAATTTTCATGGATATAGTCGTAGATGGTTCCCATTCTGATTTTATCATTCAAAAACCATTTAATCCGGGTATCTTCCTTATTGAGTTCTTTTACTTCTGTAGAACCGGCCAGAATTTGCAGAATTTCAATTAATCCAACTAAAGATTCAAAAGAGGTTTTATCTTTAATGATCTGTAGCCTCTCAACCACTGTCTTCTTGGTCTCTCCGGAAAATGAAAGTCCCAGATATGAGCGCTCCAGAAGGTTTTTAATATTGTCAAACTCAGGAACAGGAAGGATGATATCGTGAAGAAAACTTTCCCGCAGCTGCAATACAAGCTGTTTGCATTCGGTCTGAATGCCATAATCAAAATTAAGATGCGGTACATTGGAACCAATTAACAGAAGATCACTGTCTGTAAAGCCTGAAATATTTTTTCCCACATGCCGTATTCCGTTCACCGCTTCTACATATACCAGTTCTATTTCCGGATGATAATGCCAGAAAAAACAGTTTTTCAGGGAAGGTGCAAACAGTTTGAATGATTTTCCTTTTTCAAACTCAATAATTTCTTTCTGGATCTTCATCTTGTTCTGATTTGATTGTTTCTGAATTTAAAATTAAATAAAAAGGTTAATATGGAGCAAATTTTTATCATTCAAAGAGGAGTGAAATTCAATCTTTCTTTCGATTTTTGCACTTTCAAAATAAAGAGACTTCGGTATCCCTTTAATTTGAACGATATTAATTCAGAAAAAGATTTAGATTACGATGAAGATTGATAAAAGAATAATACCACTGGCTATCGGTGGTTTAGGAATAGGAACTACGGAATTTACCGTCATGGGACTGCTGCCGGATATTGCTAAAACACTACAGATCACCATTCCTCAGGCCGGACATCTGATTTCAGCCTATGCAATGGGAGTGGTTATCGGAGCACCGATTCTTATCGGCTACTCTGTAAAATATCCACCCAAAAAAGTCCTGATCGCTTTTATGATCCTTTTTACATTATTTAATGGCCTTTCCGCCATTGCTCCCGGATATAACAGCATGCTGGCAATAAGGTTCCTGTCCGGGCTTCCTCATGGAGCGTTCTTCGGAGTAGGAACGGTGGTGGCCTCAAGAATGGCAGGAAAAGGAAAAGAAGCGTTTTATATATCAATGATGTTTACAGGGCTCACAGTGGCCAATCTGGCAATGGTTCCTCTGGTCACTTACATCGGACACACTTTCCATTGGAGATTATATTTTGCTATAGTAGCGGTTATTGGTCTTTTTGCTATAGTATTTTTAAAACTGTGGCTTCCGGTTATGGAATCCAATCAGAATACCCATTTCATGGAAGAACTGAAGTTCCTTAAAAATAAGCAGTCGTGGCTGGTACTGGCCATTACAGCAATTGGATTTGGAGGCCTTTTTACATGGCTGAGTTATATTACCCCTTTAATGACCGTGGTTGCAGGAATACAAAGCAGTCAAATGGCCTATGTAATGATTCTTGCCGGAGCCGGAATGGTGGTAGGAAACCTGGTTGGAGGTATTGTTTCAGATAAACTGGGACCTGAAAAGACCTGTGTACTTCTGATTTTCCTGATGATGATTGCCCTTGGAGGAGTGTTCTTCCTTGCAGAATATAAGAATATTGCTCTGGTACTGACATTTATGTGTGGTGCTTTATCCATGTCTATTGCATCCCCGATTAATATTATGATGATGAAAGCTGCCCCTAAAAGCGAAATGATGGCTGCTGCCTTTATGCAGGCCGGATTTAATATTGCCAATGCAATGGGTGCTTTCTTTGGAGGAATTCCTTTGGAATATGGTTACTCATTTAATTATCCGTCGTTAGTAGGAGTGGCCATGACCTTTATTGGATTGGTTATAAGTATAAGGTATAGGTATCTGTACGGATCACAGGCTCAGGATGAAAAGAAAGCAGCTGCAGAATGTGTATCGTGTGATAAATAAAAATAAGATCCTGTTTCAGCGAGAAACAGGATCTTTTTGTATAAAATAAGTTTTAAGCCTCTACTTCATCTCCGTTTTTGCACCAGTAGAGGGCATTGTATAAATTTTCTTTGGGAAAAGACTTAAATTCTCCCGGCATCAGAACACTAAAAATACTGGTAAAATCACGGATACCTTCTTTATCAGTAACAATGGCCGAACGGTTCCAGTTGGTAAGATTTTTCAGTCCCAACAGCAAATCTTCAAGCCATGCTCCCATGGTAAAATTATCCAGATCGGTATCCAAATACAGCAAGTAATTCAGTTCACCGAACTGTTCTACCTTCTCTTTTACACGCGGAATTACCAGTTTTTCAAAATCCTCTTTCGTTACTTCTCCCGTGGCATTGAATGCCGCTACATTCTCCGGGGCTTCTGGAATAATTGTTATCATAATAAATATTTTATGGTGTTGATTTAAAAGCATAACAATAATTACACCATAATTTGATGATAAATTGTTAAAAAAGGTATAAATATTGTTACTTTCAGTGTAAAATATTAATATGGATTTGAAATCAAACGAACCGTTTTGGCTTTTAAAAAACGGACTATTAGCATCTTATCCTTCTTTAAAATCAAATGCGGAATGCGATGTACTTATCATAGGAGGCGGCATTACAGGAAGCCTCATCGCTCATCAAATGGTAGAAGACGGATATGAAACAATCCTTATTGATAAACGCGAGCTCTGTAACGGAAGTACTTCTGCCACTACATCAATGCTGCAGTACGAAATAGATGTTCCTCTCTGTGAGCTGATAGACAAAATAGGTGAAAAAGGGGCTGTTTTAAGTTACAAAGCCTGCAGCGACGCTATTGATATGATTAAAAAACTTTCAAAAAAGATCAGATCAGAAGCGGGTTTCAAACAAAAGAAGTCATTGTACTTCGCTTCAAAAAAGAAAGATGTAGAATGGCTGAAAAATGAGTTTGAAGCCAGAAAACAATATGGATTTGAAGTACAATGGCTGGAAGAAGAACAAATCCTTGAGAAATTTGAATTTAAAAATACATATGGTGGAATCCTATCGGAGCAGGGAGCAAGTATTGATGCTTTTCATTTCGCTCATGAGCTTTTCCTGCATAATGTAAAAAAAGGATTGAAGATATTTGATAAGACTGCAATGGTAAAAGTGGAGGAGCATAAAGGGTTTAATATAATTACAGTAGACCATGGATTTCAGATCAAAGCCAAAAAGGTTATTTATTGCATAGGCTATGAAAGTAAAAATCTAATAAAGGAAGACTTTGTTAACCTGAAAAGTACTTATGCTGTGGTTTCTGAAATTGATAAGAACAAGTTTAAAAATATCAGCAGTACATTAGTCTGGAATACCGATGATCCTTATCTCTATATGCGGACTACAGATGACGGAAGGTTTCTTATCGGGGGCGGAGATGAAGATTTTTATGATGCAGAAAAACGCGACGCAATACTTCGAGAAAAAGAAAAAGCGATTCTTAAAAATCTAAAAAAAATAAAACCGGATTATCATTTTTATACAGATTTTGTCTGGGCAGGAACTTTTGGAGAAACGAAGGATGGTTTACCTTATATCAGCGAGCATAAAAAATTCAAAAACTCTTATTTTGTACTGGGCTTCGGAGGAAACGGAATTACTTTTTCAGTAACCGGAATGGAAATGGCCTCTTTATTTATGAAAAACAAAAAGCATCCGTTATCAAGGTATTTTAAGTTTGGAAGATAAATTTTCATACTTTGTCTTATAATACAATATGACAAATACTCCAATTGGTGTGCTCAATTCCTCTCCTCCGGAGGGGTGGCGAAAATTCAAAGAATTTTTGACGGGGTGGTTTAAAAAAACAGGCTGTCTCAAAAGTGTCATTCTGAATGAAATGCAATGTAGTGAATAATCTCATTTGTGTGATGATCAATGAGATTCTTCCTTCGTCAGATGACAAAGCAGGTTATTTGACTTTTGAGACTGCCTGTTCAACTACAAACTATACCCATTTTTCTTAGCCAGTTCAAGAATAGAACTTTCAATGGCTTTTCCCAAATCATCAGCATCATCCGTTCCCCGTTTTTTAATTTCTCCGTCAATATAGGTCTGACGTTTTTTGGAAAGTCCTTCAATTTCCTTTTGAATCTTTTCACGGGCTGCAGATTTGGCGGCAATTGCTTGTTGGATTTCTTCTTTGCTTTTTCCCTTCAGCTCAGAAGGAAGCTCACTTTCCTTAACATGAGCAATAAATCCTGCATCTTTTTCAGCTTTATCTACCAGGTCCCAGTGATCATTTTTATAAGCGTTCTTTTTAGATTTGGCAACGGCCCTTTCCACCAGATTGGATGCTGATTGTGCCTCTGCGTTTTTATCCTGCGTAATCTGCTTAAGCCTGTATTCCGAACCATGATTTCCATAATAAATATAGGTGTCATTTAGCTTTGCATTACATTCAGAGATTTTTATGTCATAAGGTGTTTCAATATACATTACTTTTCGGTCGCTATCAATATTGAAATACTTTCCACCTCCTAATGCAGCTCCATTTTGCCAGAAAGTCTGGATCCCTTCTTCCCGGCTTCCACAAAAAATGGTGTTGATGTAAATATTCTTACTTTTTGCTTTTGAAGTAACCTCTTTATAACTGATTTTCCCCTGATCGAAAGCTTCATTCCCTGCAATATAAATCAGTTTCATACTTTTCTCATTGCCATCCCAGTTGAGATTGGAAGAGGCATCACGGATAACAGCACCGCAATATTCACTGCCGCCATTGGTTCTTAAGGCAAATAGTTTTTCAGAAACAAGATCAAGATCCTGAGTAAGTGGTGTAACCTGCCGGATGTAATTTTCATCACGGATTCCGTCATTGCCATACTCATACAGAGCAATTTCAATTTCGGGAGCTTTCCCGTTGTATTTAAGGGTTGTCAGCGTATTCACAATATTCCACAGTCTGGATTTTGCCTGATCAATCAGCCCGTCCATACTATTGGAAGTATCCAATAAAAGGGCGACCTGAATTTTATTGTCCTTCAGCGTAGAATTGGGCGGAACCAATGGTGCTTTTTGTACAGACAAATTATTATCATTACTATTAATAGAGCAGTTGTCCGGAATATTGCCGGAGCTTAATAAAGCTGTACCTGCTGCAAATGCTAAGATTTTAAGAGTTGTCATATTCTTATTTTTTTTGGTTATCTGCTGAATGGGGTGATACTAAGAAATATTGTTTTTCAGTATTGGTTTGTATATTCTCATCTGTGCTTTCGTTCAGAATGACAAAGGCTGATTATTTGACCTTTGAGACAGGCTATTTTTTAACCTATGGTTTTAAAGGATTTCGTATTTGGTCTTAATGCTGTATTTCAGCTTGATATTTTCAATATTATCAAAAGAATAATCTACAGGTGCATCAGCCATTTCCAACTGGATATTGCTTGCTCTTCCCTTATATGCTGCCGGCATGATCATGTCACTGGTATAGTCTTCTATTTCTACAATTTCAAGAGCGTTTCCGGTCTTTTTACCCATACTTTCCAATAAGTAATCTGCTTTTTCTTTGGCTGCCTTCAAAGCATTGATCTTAACTGCTTTTCTGAAATCTGCAATTTTGCTATTCTTTACCTCTGCGATGTTCAGGCTGCTTACCCATTTTTGGTTCAGGTCTTCAAAGATTTTACTAAGGCTTGATTTTGCGCCGGCAGTAAACTGATAGTTCTTGGAAAACTTAGCCGTCTTAGCATAAATATTCTGATACATCGACTTAAATTTGATATCCTCGTTCTTTACTCCCGCATTTTTTAAGATTTCAAATAACTTCTTTTCATTGTCTGCCAGGTCGTTTTTATTGTCTGCCTTTATTCCGATACTGAAGATGATTTCATCCGGCTCTACTTCCATTTCAGCAACACCTGTTACTTCAATTGCATTTTTCTTTACTTCCTGAGCATTTATAAAGCTTCCAAGCGTTAAAATTCCGATTAATAAAAAATGTTTCAATTTCATAATTTCCTGTTTTAAATTTTTAATTCTGATGTAAAATTAGGCAGATCAGAAACCGGAATCCGGGAGACTTGGTGAAATGGAACTTTCACTTGGTGAATAGTTTTTGAGCAGACTGTATATATGTATATCTTTGTTTTATGAAAATGCTTACCCTCTTTACTACCTTTTTACTCGTGCTTTGGGGCAATATAATGTATTCCCAAACCACTAACAGCAGCAGTGCTGCTGTGGAAGAAGTGCAGGCAGCAACGAAGAAGCTGAAAAAAGCAATGGATACGAAAAATGAACCTGCCCAGGCAGATTCTTATTATAATATCGGTGAAACGTTTTTTAACAGCGGAAATTTTCCAAAAAGTGAAGAGTATTATACAAAAGCTAAGAAGCTATATGAAAAGCTCAATGACAAACCCAATATTGAAAAAGCAACCCGAAGATTAGCACAGTCACAGGAAAAACAAAATAAAATAAATCCCGCCATCAGCAATTACAGCATGGCAGCACAGGTGAGCTATAGCGAAAAAAGTAAAGCAGTGAATGCTAATGATGCTGCAAGACTTTCTTCTCCTACCCCCGAACTTAAAGCAGAAGCAATTCAGAATAATATTAATCTGACTAAAAAGGAAAATGAGCAGGGCGATCTTGCAGAAAGCTATAGCCAGCTCGCTGATGTGAATGTAAGACAGAAGGATGTTTCCAGTGCCGAAGAAAATCTGAATACAGCCTATAAGATTTCTAAGAAAGAAGCACCTCAGCAAGCGCTTGCCATCAATCAGAAACTGGCAGATTTCTATGTTGAAAATAAAAACTTTGAGAAGGCTATTGAAGCTAAAAAGAAAGTGCTGAAAGAAGATTTTGTAAAAGAAAATTCACAGGAAAAAGTCAATCAGATCCAGGAGCTGGCGGATATTTATATTAAGAAGAACGATCCTGAAGAGGCTGTTAATCTTTTAAAAAATGCCTACGGAATTGCTTTAGATAAAGGTCATACGCTGGAAGCACAGAGAAGTGTAAAAAAACTGGACAGCCTGTATGCGGTTTCAGGAAATAGGGATGCCTCGGTTCAGCTGTACCGGGATTTTTTGGGAAAACTTCCGGATCTTGTTTCCAAAGACAGAAGTCTGGTTGATAATAAAATTCTGGAGGATACAGAACAGCGGATTTCGCAGCTGGAAAAAGAAAGACAGTTGAAAGATGAGCTTATCAGAAAGAAAAATGTCTTTAATTATAGTTTGATCGGGGCTTTAATTCTGCTCACCGGATTAATTATTTTTATTTTCAGAACGCTGAAAAAGGTGCAGACAAAAAATAAGAAAATAGCCCTTCAGTCGCTGCGCAGGGAGATGAATCCTCATTTTATTTTTAACAGTTTAAATAGTGTCAATCATTTTATAGCTACGAATAATGAACTGGAAGCCAATCAGTATCTGACAAAATTCTCCAAGCTGATGCGAGGTGTGATGGAAAACTCTGCAGATGATTTTATTCCTTTTCAGCAGGAGCTGGACCTTCTTCAGAATTATCTTGCTTTGGAAAAAACACGTTTTGCTGATAAATTCGATTATGAAATTGAAGTTGATGAAAATTTGAATATGCAAAACCTGCAGGTTCCGGGAATGCTTATCCAGCCGTTTCTGGAAAATGCGGTCTGGCATGGGCTCCGTTACAGAACTGAAAAAGGGTTCTTAAAGCTGAACTTTGAGAAAAGCGAATCATATCTTACAATTCATATCGAAGACAACGGAATAGGCATCGAAGAAAGTAAAAAGCAGAAAACCCCGCATCAGAAGACCAGAGAGGGCAGAGGAATGAGAAATACGCTGGAAAGAATTCAGCTTCTGAATGATTTATACAAAAAAAATATCACCTGTTCTGTACAAGATAAGGGAAATAATAGCGGCGTTGTAGTGACCATTCAAATCAATCTGAGCTAGGCTGAATTCAATGAAAATGAATGAAAATATAGCTGCGAAAATTGTATGGGCAGATTGTAAGGTTGACTAAATATTCCTAATTTGCAACCTGATACCTGCCCCCTAAAATCTGATCTGATGAAAATAAAAGCTGTCATTGTTGACGATGAACTCATAGCAAGAGAAGTTTTACGAAGCTATCTTACCAAGTACTGTCCGCAGGTGGATATTCTAGGTGAAGCTGAAAATATCAGAGAAGCCGTTCCTTTAATCACTGAAAAGCAGCCTCAGCTGGTCTTTCTGGACGTAGAAATGCCTTATGGAAATGCTTTTGACGTTCTGGAGGCAACCAAAGATTTCTCCTATGAAACCATTTTCATTACTGCTTTTTCACAATATTCATTGCAGGCTTTAAATAAATCAGCAAGTTATTATATTTTAAAACCAATTGACATTCAGGAGCTGATTCTTGCAGTGAATAAAGTGGCTGAAAGCCTTGAGAAAAAAGAAGAGCTTAACAGAAATAAAATTCTTCTGGAAAACCTGAAATTAAAACCCGAAAAACAACAGTTGATCCTGCCAACTTTACAGGGATTTGATGTTGTAAAAACCGAAGATATCGTAAGACTTCAGGCGGATGGAAACTTTACGCAGGTATATCTTACCGATGGTTCAAAGAAGATGGTATGCCGCTTTTTAAAACACTTTGATGATCTTTTGGAAAGTCCTTTTGTGAGGGTTCACCGTTCCCATATTATCAATACGGGTTTTGTAAAATCCTATCATAAAAGTGGTACGGTAATGCTGTCTGACGATACAGAAATTGAGGTTTCAGGAAGCTTTAAAGATAATTTCCTCAAAGTCTTTTCATAGAATTTATTGTATCTTAGTGTACTTAAGGCATTATTTTTGACGTTTTAATAAGAATCACACAAAATTTTCCTGTTATGAAAACCATTCATAAAATTATACTTCCCGTTTCGTTAGGAGCATTAGGGCTTATCGTTTTCAACTCCTATTCAGTAAGAATTCCCAGAGGAGCATCCGCAGTAAAGAATTTTGATCTTAAAAAATACCTTGGCAGATGGTATGAGATCGCCCGTTTTGATTACAGGTTCGAAAAAAATATGGATAATGTAACTGCTGAATATACAGAGAATCCGGATGGAACGGTTCAGGTGAAAAATAAAGGTTACGATTACATTAAAAAAGTATGGAACGAATCTATCGGGGAAGCAAAATTTGTAAAAGATCCCACAGAAGCCCGTCTTAAAGTTTCATTTTTTAAGCCCATCTGGGCCGGCTATAATGTGATAGATATTGATGAAGACTATCAGTATGCCCTGGTGGCCGGCAGCAGTTTAAAATATTTATGGATTCTTTCCCGCACAACGAATATTCCTGAAAGTATCCGCCAGCGTTTCCTTCAGAAAGCAAGAAAAATAGGCTATAATACCGATGAACTGATCTGGGTGAAGCATAATCAATAATAAATATAAAGGACAAAATTGTCAATCAGCAAATCATTGATCAGCTTTTACAGTTTTGTCCTTTCGCATTCTGCTTTTATATTAGCTTTTAATATAATCTTTCCATTCCTCAAAGCGGTGATCAATAACCTGCTTCATAAGATCATAGTTTTCGTAAGTGTCTTCAATGTGATAGAACGTTTCATATTCGTAGTCTTTTTCTTCTGCTTTAGCATCAAAAATATTCACATAATCATCAGCAAATGAACTGTATCGGTTGCCGAAGTCTGTATCATCTGCATAATAATCCTTTGCAAAAAGATTTCCCAGTTCATTCAGATCATATTCAGAAAATTTTCCGTCGCAGGTATCCATGACAAATTCTGCTCCAGTCATCTCTCTTCGTTTTACTTTCTCTATTTCCTCTGCAGCATCTTCCTTTAATTCATCAGATATCAAATTGTTATGAATGCACCAGATCAGGAACATTCCTGTGTGTGTTGCTCCGTTTTTCTGAGGAAGCCCTTCCGGAAAATCACCGCCATAATGCCATGAAGCATCATCATATTTAGACATAGTTTATATTGTAATTATTAGATAATTTCGGCAAAAATAGAAAAAATCAATTTATATTGCCGCAGCCACAGAATTTTCCGTCATTTGCATAGAATTTTTTCAACAAAAAACATATGGAAAAAGCTGTTCTGATTACCATCGGCGATGAAATCCTTTCCGGAAATACGGTAGATACCAATTCTAACTTTATAGCTGCTGAGCTTAAAAATATAGGGATAAAAGTTATTCAGATTCTTACCATCTCAGACGAAATTGAAACCATTAAAAGTACATTGAGCACAGCCTTTGAAGCCGGTGACCTGGTGATTACAACAGGAGGATTGGGACCCACCAGAGATGATAAAACCAAAAAGGCACTGGCTGAGTATTTCGATGATGAAATTGCTTTGGATGAGGTAACCTTCAGTCATCTTAAAGGGTATATGGAAAGAAGGGGACGGGCAGATATTCTTGAAAGAAACAGGGAACAGGCTTTTGTTCCTACGAAATCCATCGTTTTTCAGAACCATTACGGAACGGCACCCTGTATGATGATGGAACAGGACGGGAAATTATGCTACAGCCTTCCGGGTGTCCCTTACGAAGTAAAGCCGCTTATCAAAGACCAGATTATTCCTTATCTACAGAATCGATTCAGCCTTCATTATATCTATACCAGAATTGTTTCTGTTGTGGGAATCCCTGAGAGTATTCTTGCAGATAAAATTGAAGACTGGGAACTGGCGCTTCCGGAAAATATTGCTTTGTCTTATCTTCCGGTAGGATCCCGTGTAAAGCTTCGTCTGACGGCTTCCGGTGAGAATGAAGAACAGCTGAAACAGATAACAGAAGAGAAAATCCAGAAATTGCTTCCTCTGGTTGAAGGGCATGTCATTGCCGTATATGAAGATAAAATTGAGAAAATTCTCGCAGAAATGCTTACCGAAAGGAACCTGACGATTTCCACAGCAGAAAGTTGTACCGGAGGTGAACTGGCAAAAATGATTACGTCGGTTTCCGGCAGTTCAAAATATTTCCTTGGAGGAATGGTAGCCTATGCTACAGACAAGAAGATTAAAATTTTAAATGTTTCCAGAGAAACGGTAGATCAGTTTACTGTAGTGAGCGAACAGGTAGCTCAGGAAATGGCCAAAGGATGCCAGGAATTGTTTGAAACCGATATTTCCCTTTCTACGACGGGTGTTGCAGGACCTGGGAAAGGAGAAGATGGCAAAGATATAGGAACCGTTTACTATACCATCAGGATCCATAATCAGGAGGTAACCTCAAAATTATATATGCCGCATCTGGAAAGAGTAGACTTTATGGACTTTGTTTCCCAAAAGGTGATTCAGGATTTGGTAAGTCTTCTTGTAAACAGTTAAATAGGAGGTGTTTTTTAATTTTTTTTTAATTAATTTTTATATAGTTTTTCACACTTTTTGGAAGTCCTTCAATAAATTTCAAAAATCGTGGAAAATTCCAAACAGATTTTTCAGACCAGCAGTAAGAAACGCTGGAAAAGTGTACAGTGGGGAAGCCGTTTTTTTATCTTTATAGGAATACTGCTTCTTCTTGCTTTAGGTCTGATGATGACTCTGGACAGAAGTCCTAAAATTCCTTTCAAAGAGGATTATAAAGCTGTAATAACCGCTAATAAACCCTATCTCCAGGAGAATAAAATTTCCAAAGAATATAAAGGTTTCAGAAGCTTTATTTCTGAAAAAACAATCCATACCAATCTTGACAAAATTGAGAAGGCAAAAGCAGAACGATATAAAAATCAGAACAGAAACTGGGCTCAGTTTCCCGGGGGAATCCGGTCCGCATTCTATGTGGCATGGGATCCTCAGTCTCTGATGTCTCTGAAAAGAAATGTCAGACACGTCAATCTTGTTTTCCCGGAATGGTTTTTCCTTGATCCCAAAACAGGAGACCTGAAAACCAATGTAGATCCGGAAGGATATAAAGTGATCAAAAGAACAGGTGTGGCAGCCATGCCCATGCTGAGTAACAACTTTGACCGTGAATTCCGCTCAGAAGGACTGGCAAAGGTGCTTAATGATCCGCAGAAAAGAACCCATCTGATCCAAAAGATTACGCAGCAATGTAAAAAATATCATTTCAAAGGAATCAACATTGACTTTGAGGACATGAACCTGAATTCTGATGAAAACCTGATTGCCTTTATGAAAGAGCTTTCAGAAACTTTCAAAAAGAACCAATTGCTGGTTACAATGGATATCATGACGGATAATGATGATTACAATATTCCAAGACTGGATCCCTATATAGACTACTTTGTGCTGATGGCCTATGATGAGTATTCCGCAGGAAGTGATGCCGGCCCGGTGTCTTCCCAAAAATGGATCGAGGAACAGACCGGAAAAATCGTGAAACAAACCGCTCCGCAAAAAATCATTCTGGGTTTGGGAGCTTACGGCTACGATTGGAGTTCCAATCCTGATGATAATACTTCTGTAACTTACATGCAGGCCATTACCAAAGCCAGTGCAAGTAAAGCGGTTATTGATTTTAATGACAATACATTTAATTTAAATTATTCTTATACCGATTCTAAAAATTTAACCCATACCGTATTTTTCAATGATGCGGCTTCTATTTTCAATACGATGCGTTTCTCCTCAGAATATCCTTTGGCGGGAACCGCACTCTGGAGGCTGGGAAGCGAAGACAGCAGAGTCTGGAATTTCTATGATAAAGACCTTACCCTTGCCGGTCTTTCCAGGCTGAGTTTAAAAACACTGGAAAATGTAAAAGGGCAGACGATGGTGGATTACATTGGGGACGGAGAAGTACTGGATGTCCTCAATACTCCTCATGACGGGAAAATAGCGCTGGAAATTGATCCGAAAGAAAAAATTATCACAGACGAAAATTATATCACGTATCCAAGTTCTTACGAAGTAAAAAAATATGGAAGTGCCCCACAAAAAGAACTCGTTCTCACTTTTGATGACGGTCCGGACGAAACCTATACGCCACAGGTTTTGGATGTGTTGTCCAGATACCATGTTCCGGCAGCTTTCTTTCTGGTAGGATTAAATGCCGAAAAAAACCTTCCGCTTGTGAAAAGAATTTACAGGGAAGGACATGAGATAGGAAACCACACTTTCACTCACGAAAATGTAGCAAAAGTAAGTCCGGAAAGAGCTTTGCTTGAAATGAAGCTTACACGTCTTCTGATAGAGTGTGTGACAGGACATAGTACAATTCTGTTCAGAGCTCCGTATAACGCAGACTCGGAGCCGACTACTTCCGAAGAGATTATTCCGGTAGCATTAGCAAGACAGCAAAACTATCTGGATATCGGGGAAAATATAGACCCGGAAGACTGGCAGCCAGGCATAAAAGCAGATGAAATTGTAAAAAGGGTCATGGCCGGAATCAAACAGCAGAGAGGAAATATCATTCTTCTTCATGATGCAGGCGGAGATACCAGAGAAGAAACAGTAAAAGCTTTAAAGATTCTGATCCCGGCTCTTCAGAAGCAGGGCTATCATTTTACCAATCTTACAAATATTCTGCACAAAAGCAGAAACGAATTGATGCCCGCCGTTCCTAAAACAAGGTCGTATTACATTATGCAGCTAAATCTTGTATTGGCTACAGCAATTTACGGAATAAGCCATTTCCTGGTTGCATTGTTTACCATTTTTATTGTGTTAGGGCTGATCCGGCTATTGCTGATGACATACTGGGCTTTTAAGGAAAGAAGAAAAGAAAAAAAACTAGGCGGATTTCCTGTTATGGAATCCTATCCAAAGGTTTCAATCATTGTTCCCGCTTATAATGAAGAAGTAAATATTGTCTCTTCCCTGCAGAATTTATTGAAACAGACTTACCCTAATTTTAACATCATTATGGTAGATGACGGAAGCAAGGATTCTACCTATGAAAAAGCATTGAAGGCATTTCCTGATCATCCGAAACTGAAAATTTTCACCAAACGAAACGGAGGAAAAGCTACTGCACTGAACTTCGGGATATCACAGACCGATGCAGAATACGTAGTGTGTATTGATGCCGATACAAAACTACAGCAGGACGCTGTGAAATACATGATCGCAAGATTTTTAAATTCAAATCCTGAAGAAAAAATTGCAGCCGTTGCAGGAAATGTGAAAGTAGGAAACAAAGTCAACTGGCTTACCAGATGGCAGGCTATAGAATATACAACAAGCCAGAACTTTGACAGGCTGGCGTATGCCCACATCAATGCTATTACCGTGATTCCGGGTGCTATCGGAGCATTTAAAAGATCTGTAGTTATTGAAGCAGGAGGCTATTCATCCGATACTTTAGCAGAAGATTGTGATATTACGGTGAAAATATTAAAAGCCGGATATACCGTGGCCAACGAAAACAGAGCTGTTGCAGTTACTGAAGCACCGGAAACCGTCAAACAGTTTTTAAAACAGCGTTTCAGATGGACATACGGAATTATGCAGATGTTCTGGAAACAGAGACATACTTTTCTTAACCCCAAATATAAAGGATTAGGACTTTGGGCTATGCCGAATATCCTATTATTCCAATACATTATACCATTTTTCTCGCCGATGGCAGATGTGATTATGTTCTTTGGAATCCTGTCCGGAAACGGAGATAAAATATTTACCTACTATCTGATCTTCCTTTTGGTAGATGCTTCACTAGCTTTAGTGGCGTTTATTTTGCAAAGGGAAAAACTGACGAATCTGCTGTATATTATTCCGCAGAGATTCGGGTACAGATGGCTGATGTATATTGTATTGTTTAAAAGTTTAAGAAAAGCACTGAAAGGCGAAATGCAGTCCTGGGGATTCCTGAAAAGAACCGGGAATGTAAAAGAGATAGCAACTTCTTAGATAAAGCTGGAGGCGGGAAGAATGAGGCTGGAAGTAACTTTTATTTTATCATCACTGAGAACTATTATAAAACTACTTTTAAAAATAGGATTACAGTTATATTATCATTTTTTACGATTTTCATAACTTCCAGCTTCCTTCTCCCATCTTCCATTTTCCATCTTTTATAATTCTTATCCTGCTATGATGTTATTTGTTTAAATTTGTTTCCCTGGAAAGTAACAAATTCAAAATAAATCATACATATTCTAAAAATTGTTATCATAATGAAAAAAATAACGCTTTCTTTGTTTTTAATAGCAGGGATCTGTACTCAAACTACGATGAGCGCACAAGCTAAAGCTGCTAAAGTAGCAGTGAATAATACAGACAAAGGTTTAGACCTTAGCCTGATGGACACTTCGGTACGCCCTCAGGATGATTTTTACAACTATGTGAGTGGAACCTGGATGAAAACTGCCAAAATTCCATCTGACAAACCAACTTGGGGAAGCTTCAACAAACTGGCTGAGGATACGGATAACAATTCCATGACCATCCTTAATTCTCTTCTGAAAGATAAATTTGCTGACGGAAGTGAAGGAAAAAAAATCCAGGATCTGTATGCTACTTATATGAACATGGAGAAGAGAAATGCCGATGGAATCAAGCCTATTCAGGAAAAACTGGATAAAATTGATGCCATTAAAAACATGGCTGATCTTCAGAACTACCTGACTTCTGTAACCAAAGAAGGAGAAAACATTATTTACGGATGGGGAGTTGATGCAGACCTTAAAGATTCTAAAATGAATGCCGTTTACTTAGGAAATGCTGCTTTAGGTTTAGGAAGAGATTACTATCAGAAAGTAAACGAGAAAAATACAGAAGCCATTGCTGAATATCAGAAATATGTAGCTTCAATGCTGAAAGAATTAGGATACAAAAATGCTGATGAGGCAGCAAAAGGTATCGTTAATTATGAAAAAAGCATCGCCAATACTTACCTTACCAATGAGCAGAGCCGTGATAACACGCTTCAGTACAATCCTAAGACAATGACTGAACTTTCTACTCTGGTAAAAAGTGTTGACCTTCCAGGTTATCTTAAAAAAGTAGGCGTAAATTCTGATAAAGTTATTATCAGTGAATTAGGATTCTATAAGAACTTTGATAAATTGGTAAATGCTCAGAATCTTCCTGTGATCAAGGATTATCTTAAATTCCACATGATCCATGGAAGTGCTTCCTATCTAAGTGAAAACTTAGGAAATATGAAGTTTGCTTTCTATGGTAAATACCTGAGAGGACAGCAGGAACAAAGAGCTCTTAACAAAAGAGGATTTGAATTGATCAACGGTACTTTGGGAGAAGCGTTCGGAAAATTATACGTTGAGAAATATTTCCCTGCTGAAGCAAAAGCTCAGATGGTAGAACTGATCGACTATTTGAAGAAAAGTTTCGCAGTTCATATCAATAACTTAGCCTGGATGTCTTCTACAACTAAGGAAAAAGCAATGCAGAAGCTGAATAAGTTTACAGTAAAAGTGGCTTATCCTGATAAATGGAAAGACTATTCAAAATTAGATATCATTTCTGAGACTAAAGGTGGAAGCCTTTACAAGAATCTTCAGAATATTACTGAATGGCAGTATAACAAAGACCTGGCTAAAATAGGCAAGCCGGTTGATAAAACAGAATGGGGAATGACTCCACAGACTGTTAATGCATATTACAACCCGGTAAACAACGAGATTGTATTCCCTGCTGCTATCCTTCAGCCGCCATTCTTCAACCCTAAAGCTGATGCTGCTGTAAACTTCGGAGGCATCGGTGCTGTTATCGGTCACGAAATGAGCCACGGATTTGATGATTCCGGGGCACAGTTTGATGCAGACGGTAACCTGGTAGACTGGTGGACTCCGGAAGATAAAGCTAACTTTGAAAAAGCAACAAAAGCTCTTGCTTCCCAGTATGACAAATATGAGCCTGTAAAAGGAACTTTTGTAAACGGTACTTTCACAAACGGTGAAAATATCGCTGACCTGGGAGGAGTAAACATCGCTTACGATGCCCTTCAAATGTACCTGAAAGACAAAGGAAACCCTGGGAAAATCAGCGGATTTACCCAGGATCAGAGATTCTTCCTAAGCTGGGCAACGGTTTGGAGAACATTGTCAAGTGAGAAATATATGGTGAATCAGGTGAAAACCGATCCGCATTCTCCAGGATACTTCAGAAGTTTTGGCCCGTTAATCAACGTTGATTCTTTCTACAAAGCATTCGACGTGAAAAAAGGAGACAAATTATACAAAGCTCCGGAAGACAGAATCAAAATCTGGTAAAAATAACAACCGCTCAGCAATGGGCGGTTTTGTTTTTTAGGAGGTGGCAGATGATAGGTAGCAGGTGACAGGAGTTAGGAATTAGGAGATCAGCAGACTTATATTTGTCATAACGGCTTCCATCATTCCCCTCCCCCGGAGGGGTGGCAAAAATTCAAAGAATTTTTGACGGGGTGGTTCTAAACTAACATTAAACCTTGAACATTAAACCCTGAATTATCAATTACCATTCATTACATATCATTAAAGTTTGTATATTTGGTAAGTTTGTGTAAAATCAAAAATAATCTTAATGAAAAAGCTAAATATTGGAATACTTGCCCTTTCAGGTATTGTATTTCTTAATTCGTGTGGTGCAGCAAAGACTGCAGGGACAGACAATAAAACTGAAGCTACAGCAACAGTGGCTGAACCGGTAAAAGAAGAAGCAAAAGAGGAGGGGATCAATTTATCGTATATGGATACAAGTGTCCGCCCGCAGGATGACTTTTTTAGCTATGTAAACGGAAACTGGGTGAAAACGACTCAGATTCCTTCCGATAAAGCAAACTGGGGTTCTTTCAATGCGTTGAGAGAAAATGTGGATGATGCTTCATTAGATATATTGAACAAAATTCTTACAGAAACCTATCCGGCCGGATCTGAAGGGCAGAAAATCCAGAATCTGTATGCTTCTTTTATGGATACCAATAAGAGAAATGCAGAAGGTCTGGCGCCTATCAAAGCTGATCTTGCCAAAGTAGATGCTATTAAAAGTGTTGGTGACCTTCAGAAATACCTCTTGGATGCTACAAAATTAGGCGACAACTCTTTCTACGGATGGAGAGTGGGCGCTGATATGAAGAATTCCAATATGAATGCAGTATATCTTGGCGGTCCGGATCTGGGATTGGGAAGAGATTATTATCAAAAAGTAAACGAAGCGAATACTAAGACACTGGCAGAATATCAGGCCTATGTTGGGAAATTATTCGGGGTTTTAGGATATAAAAATACGACTCAGGCAGCACAGAATGTGGTAGACTTTGAGAAGCAGCTTGCCAATTATTTATTGACGCTTGAGCAGAACAGGGATGCTAATTTAAGATACAATCCTAAAAACGTATCAGAATTATCAGGACTTGTGAAAAATGTAGATCTTGCAAAATACCTGAAAGATGCAGGTGTAAATACAGACCGGGTGATCATCGGAGAGCTGAAATATTATCAGAATATGGATCAGTTTATCACACAGAAAAACCTTCCTTTGCTGAAAGACTATCTGAAATACCATATCATCAACGGAAATGCAAGCAACCTGAACGACAGCTTAGAGCAGATCAGATTTGATTTCTATGCTAAATACTTACAGGGTCAGAAAGAACAGCGTCCGATGAACAAAAGAGGGCTTACTCTTGTAAACGGAGTTCTTGGAGAAGCTTTCGGTAAATTATATGTAGATAAATATTTCACACCTGAAGCTAAAAAGCAGATGGAAACCTATATTGATTACCTTTTAAAATCATTCAAAACACACATCGCCAATATAGACTGGATGTCTCCTGAAACCAAAGTAAAAGCTCAGGAAAAACTATCCAAGTTTACCGTAAAAATCGCCTATCCGGATAAATGGAAAGATTATACCCAGCTAAAAGTAGAATCTCCGAAAGAAGGTGCTACACTATATTCTAACCTTCAGAATGTAGCAGCATGGCAGTATCAGAGAAGCTTAGATAAAGTAGGAAAGCCTGTTGATAAAACAGAATGGGGAATGTCTCCACAAACTGTAAATGCTTACTACAGCGGATCAAACAACGAAATTGTATTCCCTGCAGCCATTCTTCAGCCGCCTTTCTACAATCCTAAAGCTGATGCAGCAGTGAACTTCGGAGGTATTGGTGCTGTTATCGGCCATGAGATTTCTCACGGATTTGACGACAGTGGTTCCCGTTTCGATGGAGATGGTAACCTGAATAACTGGTGGAGTGATGCAGACCGTAAAAACTTTGATGCAAAAGTAGGGCAGCTGGCAGCTCAGTACAGTGCTTACGAACCTGTTAAAGGAAGCTTTGTGAACGGTAAATTTACAAGCGGTGAAAACATCGGTGACTTAGGCGGAGTAGCAGTGGCTTATGACGCTCTTCAGATGTATTTAAAAGATAAAGGAAACCCTGGAAAGATCAGCGGATTTACACAGGATCAGAGATTCTTCATGAGCTGGGCAACCGTTTGGAGAACAAAAGCTACTGATCAGTATATGATCAACCAGGTGAAAACAGATCCGCATTCTCCGGGAATGTTCAGAGCTTTTGGTCCATTGGTAAACCAGGATTCATTCATTAAAGCATTTGATATCAAACCGGGAGATAAAATGTATAAAGCTCCTCAGGACAGGATAAAAATCTGGTAATTTTTTACCTATAAATTGTTAGAAAAGAAAGAATCCGTCTCACGTTAAGTTGAGACGGATTCTCTTTTAATATTCTTTCTTATAATTCCGGAGCACAAACTTTATTCCGGTTTCCATAATGTCTCCCATAGTTTTACAATACTTGAAATTGACATCATACGTAAGTTTTTGTAAAGCAGTTCTGAGTTCTATAACATAGGCTTCCGGCGCAATATTGTCTTTTTTCATAATAGAAATGAGTTCGTCAAATCTGTTTTGGCTGCTGGTCACTCTTTTTACAATCTGTGAACGTACTTCCTTACGGTATTGCTCTATAGAGCTGGGCTTGAGTTTTTCCATGACCATGTTCACCATTTGATTATTCTCTTTGAAATACTGTGGCAGATAGACTTTCAGGTTTCCCTCATACGTCTGCTGGTCAAAATCTATGGGGCGGATTCTGTAAATAACCTGGTCGAAATCATGTATGGGAATAACCACATAATTATAAGAGCGCATATCACCAAGAAGCCCAATAAGGCATCGCTCATTGAATTTCACAAACTCTTTGGAAATCTGTGCTTTTTCCAGCTCATTACAGTGGGGCAGATGCTTCTGAATAAAAACATCGCCGGGAATTCCCAGAATATGCTCTTCGATCAGCGTGTTTTTGTAAACCAGAAAGTTAATCCGGTTCGGAGAAAGCAGGTCTTCAAGCTCAAGCCCGAATATCCGGGAAGCATCCGCCTGTTTAATATAAAAATACGTATAATTGTCATTAAGTATATTTCTTACCCGGATCCGGAAAGGCTTAGAGTTTCCGAAGGTACAGAAGTCAATCGTATCTACTTTCAGATAAGGCAAAGTAGCAATATCCCCGTCAGAATGGAGGAGGGTATAAATTTTATTTAAATTGGCTTCTATTTCTTTAAACTCATACTCAGGATATAATACTCCAAGCCATAAAGTATCTTTTCCCTCTTTATCCAGAATGCTCACACTGTCGCTGAATCTCAGGAGATCTTCATACAGAAACTTAATCTTGGTTGTTCTGTTATACTTTTCCAGATATTGATGTAAAGCTTCTGAAATCGGAAATATGGGTTTTCTAAATGCTATTTTTACATCTTTCATGACACTGTTCGCTTTGTTTAAATATAAAGAATATTTTTTATGATGCCTCAGGAATTTTTATTTTAACATTCATGGGATACTTTTGTAAAGAGTAAAGCAAACGAAAATTTTATTTTTTTTCTTGAATGATTTATTTATTTTTTCATAGCTTAGTGATATCGTAATATGGTGATTTTATGTTGAATAAATGCAGATAAATTTAGATGCATCAAGAAAAATCTTAGTAAAATTTTGTATGTTACAGTTTTTTTTTAAATTTAAACATTGGATTGGTAATTTATTTGATTCATCTGTAAATTACTCAAAGACAGATCCAAACCAAAATAGTAAATCTCAAAATAACAATAATATGGCAATGTTTAATTATGGTGTTGGCGGAAACGAGGTAAAAGTAGACGCTAATGAAGCTATTCAGGAAATACAGGAAAATAAATCACTGATAGTAAGCCAGCTTACAACAGAAGAGTCTTATACCCCTGAAATCGTAACAGGATTAAAAACAGTGGAAGACGTTTTCAAACATTTCCAGCCTTCAGTATCGGTACAGCACGAAACAGAAGATGGTGGAATAGTAGAAGAGGAATTCCGTTTTCAAAACCTTGGAGACTTTACTCCTAAAAGCCTTACTCAGAAATCAGATTATCTGCAGCAGCTGAGCATGGAACAGGAGCAGTACAATAAAATAGTACGTCAGCTGAAAACAAACAAAATTCTACGCAATATGCTGGAGAACGATCAGACAAGAGCGGCGTTCATAGAAGTATTGAAAGAAGTGGCACAAGAACTTGAAAAATAATTAAAGACTTACATTAAATCATGGATAGCAAATTACAGGCACAAGAAAGCCAGCAGCAGGGGCAGCAGCAACACTCAGGGCAGCCGAAGGGCAACCCGCTTGCAGAGCTCAATAAAATGGGAGGATTTGGCTTTGTTGAATCCGTTGTAGACGGTATTGCCAATATGAACCCAACAAGAAGGGCAAGAAAAGAAATCTTCCTGAATGACAGCAATAAAGCAGACGAAAGAAAAGAACTTCTTCAGAAGATCAATCTTTGGGTAAGCCTTTTAGAGGGTAATGAATCAGCAGATAAAATGGCTGAAACGTGCAAAACCAAAGCACTACAAGCTGATCAGAACTTAAAAAGAAACTTAAAGAATACGCTGGATTCCGTTCGTATGTTGGAAACCAACTACAGAACAGTAGCCCAATTCTACAAAAATACAGAATTGGATAAAGTGGATAACGTAAGTATCGTAAACGCAAGCCTTGAGCAGGTTTCCGATCTGGATAATCCTTTATTCATCGATGCAATCTCAGAAGAATTTAAAAACTACTACGACCGTCTGGACCTTAGAGATAACTATTCAATCCTTGCAATACCAGGATATTTAGGATCAAACAAGGTAATTGAAAAATGGGCAAAAATCTGTAACGAAAACAAAGTAATGATGGTTACAGACTTTGCTAATCTTGATAAGCCGGATGACGTTGTAGACTTATTCCACTCTGCAAACCTTACAGGAGGCGAGCTTCACAGAAGTAACGTTATCATGACATGTAACTGGCTGGTAGGACGTGGTAAAGCTGAAGAAGTAGGGGAAGAAGAAAACGTAGAACTTCCGCCTTCCACTTCATTAGCCGGAAAAATCCATAAAACCCTGATGTCTCAGGTAGCAGCAGGTAAAAAACATGGTAACATCAACGAGGTAGACGCTGTAAAATTCGAATTGAAGAAAAGTGAAATTTCTCAGTTGGAAAAAATGGGTCTTGTACCAATGGTAAACGAGTACGGAAAAATTATGGCCTTCTCAGCGAAGACCTTATTTACAGGAGACAATATCGGTCTTCAGACGTATTCCGTAGTTCGTGTATTCGACTATGTAACCAAAGTATTGCTCGACTTCCTGAACAGAAGAGCTTTCGAAAACTGGAATGCTAAAAACGAGGACGATTTGAGAAGACAGATCGTAACCTTCCTTGACAATATCAAAGGACCGGACAAGCTGATTGAAAAATTCAAAATTGTTCGTTTCGAGCAGGATAGGGTAAACAAAGACAGAGTATGGCTGGATATCCGTATGACCCCTTATTTCCCTACGAAGAGTTTCGTTATTAAACTGGACGGCCACAAAGGAGATGATGGTAACGAATGGGATGCAGAATATACTCAGGAGTAACATTGACATACTTTATATAACAAAAACCGATGCAATTTTACATCGGTTTTTTTTCAACCAACACCTATGAAATGTAATATGAATAAAAAGCTTATCATCGGTTTGCCTGCTCTATTGATGGTTTTTTTGATAAGCTGTGAAAAAAAATACCAAAGTCCGGGGCACTATGAAAACGACCTTTTTGCAGACGAACACCAGGAAGGGAAAGCATATATTATGAATAAAGATGAATGCTTTGATGGCAGTGAGCTGGTTCTTGCAAGCTCAGAGGTAAAACTCGCGGACAGTTCAAAAGGCCGCGGAAAAACATTCTTTCTTTATAAAGTAAAATCAGGAAAAGTATTGAAGACCGTAAGAGATTCTGCTGTAGATATGCCAATGTTGTTTTTATCCCAGTATAAGCTAAAGATCAAAAATACAGACTCTATGTATGTTTACCTCAAGAAGCTGGAAGGATACCGTTTTATAGCGAAAGACAGAAACCTTAAATACCAGTGGTTAAAAGCGGCTCCTGTATATTCTGTAGAGAAAAAATAACTTTAAATTCAACTTTTTTATATCACTATATCATGATTTTTTTTATTTTTGTTTTTGAACCAACACAAAAACACGATGAAAAAAAATGTAACCTTATGGGAGGATAAAATCCTTCATCTTCTCCTGCAATCTCATCTTACAAGTAATACCTGTCTAAACAGCTTCCGGCTGGAGGCTGCTTATAAATTATATTAGCCATGACAGGACATATTACGGGGAATCAAAATCCTCAGGTAGGAATAACATATTTCTACGAAGTAAAGCCTTCCATCCTCTCATTCGGACTGAAAGGTGAATATGAATGGTATATTTACAAGAAACAGAAAAACGGAAACTGGAAAGATATCACAGGCACTCCTAAAACCGGTGAAAAAGTAACCTACAAATTTGGGGAAATAGCGCTGGGAATAGAATTTCAAATGAAAGTCTACGAGACTAAGAAAGGTATTTTACCGGGACTTCCCGATACCAAAGAGCTGGCAGGCACCCTTACCATTATTCCTACCAGTAACAAAGTCCCGAAAATAGATAAGGTAGTGCTCTTCAACAGAGGGGCAAAGGACGTTAATAAAGCCAGTTACCGTGATACTCTTATTGCGCAGGCTCACTGCATTGCAATGTTTAATAAAGAGATAGAGTTCCATCTTTGGGAAGATGATGCTGCGGGAAAAGGCCATGATGCCAGTATCAACAAAAACAACCGCCATACACGCAGCTACAAAGCAAGGGTGAATGCAAATGGTATTGCCGAAGTACAGATACCGCTGATGTCTGACGAAAAAATTCTCCGCCAGATCGCCAATCAGTTTATGATGAAAGGTGACAGAGATGAAGGCGCTAATCATGAGTATTATGTTACAGCTACTTATTCCGGGAAAATACAGGGAGCAAGCCAGGTGAATGTAGATGTAGCCAACCCTGATTATAAAGGACAGCCTCAAAATAAGCCCAAACCGCAGCCCCAGAAAAACACCCCAAAATTCCCAGCCGGATCAGGAAACGCCCCGAAACAGGCTGATCCCAAAGGCAATATTATAGAAGCCGTCTTCATAGATGATACAGGAAAAGAACTTTCTAAAGTAGCCGTAGGAAATAAAGTAAGAGTAAGAATCCACTCCAAAAACATGGTGGGAAAACACATCCAATATGTCATCTGGGAATATGATACCACTTCCAGTGATGAAGTCTACAGAAGCGGAATGATTAAAATCCCTGCCGATGTATGTGACACTTCAGGATTTGTCATTACCAAAGACATTTTTGAAAAAGGAACAGACCCGAGTATCGGTAATCTAGATTCATATAAGCAAAACTACTTTATAGAAATTATCTCCAAAGATCTGTCAGCAGAATCTCAGAAATTTGGGGTAAATTCGGATGGTTTGATGGAAGTGGAGAAGGTGAAGAGTGCGGCGGTGGTACAGAATACACAGAAACCAGATAAGCCAGGAAGTTGTATATGCCAAGAACAATATAAGTATCTAATATGGGGTGGAAAGGTAAGTTGTGAGTTTAGAAAAAAAGTAGTGCAAATATGCGCTGAATTGTGGGGAGAAAATAGAAAAATGGAAATGGCCAATGGTTTAATGGCTGTTATGAATGTTGAAACAGCAAGTTCATTTAAGGCACACCAAATAATGGGTCAAACTTTAAAGAATGTCAAGGTTGTAACAAAAGACGATTTCTGGCTTATTCAAAAAGATAAAAAAACAGGGAAGGAAGTTCGTACTTCACGAGCAGTAGGGTTAATTCAATTTACTCAATCTGCATTACAAGCAATTGGAGAATTTAAATCTGGTAGTGGATTTGATAAATTACATGAAGTAAAATTACATTTTGCAACAATGGGAGAAATTAAACAACTTGATTATGTTAAAAAATATTTTGAACCTTCAAAAAATAAAATTAAAACTCCAGAAGACATTTATTTACATGTATTTGCTCCTAAAGGTGTAAATCAATCAGATAATTATGTTTTATATGAGAAAGGGACTATTGAATACACTCAAAATGAAAGTGTTGATAAAAAAAGTAAAGGAACAAATAAAGGAGATGGTAAGATTCAACGTTCAGAAATTTTAGAAAGATATCATGATAGTTATAACGATGGAATTACTAATAAAACACAAAAATTTAATTGTAATAATTCTCCTGAAACACCAGATGTAAAGCAATTATCAAAATGCCCAGAAGATTGTTCACAATGCTTTGAATATGCTGACGTAATAGATAATCCTAAATTAAATGATCAAAGTAACAATGTAAATAAAAATAGATTCCACAGAACTCCTCGGTACAATAACAAACACCCAAAAGGGTACTATCATACAGGTACGGATATCTTAGCACAATTAGACAAAGAATTAAAATCACTGCTGTGTGGAGAAGTCGTAGAAGCTCTTGACACAAAAGGTGATTTAGGAAAAATAGTTACTATTAAATCAAAAGATAAAAATGGTAAATTTATTTGGATAAGATACTGCCATTTAAACTCATTTTCTGTATCAAAAGGACAGAAAATAAAACATGGAAAAGTTTTTGGTAAATCGGGTAATACTGGTAATGCAAAAGATATTTTACCTCAGTATTATCATGTTCACATTGAAGCATCAACTGACGGAGTTTTCTATGGAGGAACTACACGTGCTGATCCAGAACAATTTATGAAAACAAAATTTGATGAAACTATAAAAGGAAATCATATTAAATAATAGACATGAATAAAATATTTTTTATAATTATTGCAATTGTCACATTACAAAGTTGTAATGGACAAGAAAAAAATAAAAGTCAAAATTCTAAAACGACTGAAATTACAGTCCAAGATGACAACACTATCAATTTTCTAGATGCAAAATACCAAGCAAGTGGTTTTTTCATTCCAGACATCTCCAATCCTTACCCAACATATACCTATTCAGATAAAAAAATGGGTGTTCTTAGTGTAGACTTTATTGGAAAAAGGGATGAAACTCAATATTTTTGGAATCACAATAATTCAAAAGGTTATTTTTCAAAATCTACTAACCCCGAAAATGACTCCCAAAATTCAAAAGCAATAAAAAATCTTATTAAAGAAAATGATTACTATATGGTTGCCTCTTATTTACCTGGTAAATTTATTACTTATACAGGAGGGGAAGATGGAGAATTTGAACCAAAACAAAATGCAAAAACAACATTCTATTTATATGAAGACAGAAAATGGAAACAAATAGGAGAAATAAAAACTTTAAAGATTCCAGAAGATCTTTTAGCTTTTGAAACCAGTCTTATTCAGAAAGAGCTTTTTAAAAATCTTAAAAACAATTCATCAACTTATGATGGTACTCATTCTACTTCAGTAGAAACAGAAGCTACCACAACAGGTATGGCTTCTATTTCATATAAATTTGACATAAAAAAAAATAATGTAATCTTATCATTAAATGCATTTAAAGAGTCCAACCTTTGTGAAGGTAAATATATAGGGATCGAAAAAGACAATCAATTAGAAATCTATTATAGTGGTGATCAATTAAATTGTGTAAGTATTGATCCAAAATTTCTAATTAAAAAAGATAAAACTCAATTTTACATAAAAGGAATAGGAGGAGAAGCTACTAATAATGAGTGGATAATGATGCAATAAGTACTGATGACACAATCAAACAAACCAAATGATGAAAAACTTTTAATCATTTTAATATCATCATCCTTAGTCTTTTGCAGTTGTAAAGAAAATCCTACTCAAAAGAAAAGTAAAGAATGTGATTTAAACATGGATAATATCAAAGACAAAATTCTTATAACTTCCCCTAAAAAACCTAATACAGAAAACAGATTTTCAATAGTTTACATATTAATTTATAATAAAAATGGAGAATTTACAGAATATCATAATAATAAAATTATAAATTCATTCAATCATAGTTCTTATGCAGAAGGATTTCAAAACGTAGCAATTAAAAATAACTTTTTTACTATTGAAGAAAACATTTCCTCACAACCCATACAGAATAAATACACAACATTCATTTTTGACAAAAAAGACAACTTTATTTATTTACATAAATTAGGATATTCAACAACATATTCTGATGCTAACCAAGATAATAGTATAACTTATTCATCTAAAAATTTTGGCACAATTAAATTTGAAAAATATGATCCAGAAATGATAAAATACTAATGATGAAATCCTTTTTAACTTCATGAGATAAGAGTAAAAAAATAAATTTATACAATAACGGATTCACAAAAAATCTCTTTCAACATCAAAACAAGTTAAAAAATAAATAAACCTATCTTTGCAGCGTTGAAAATAATGTTCAGATGTGAAGAGGAACCTCTCTTCAATGATTTAAAACAAGATTGGTTTTTGGAAAAAAATAAAACAGCCTCAGAATTCCTTCATGTAGGAAACAGGCTTCTGGAGTGGTACAGGAATAATGCAAGAGATCTGCCTTTCAGACAGACAAAAGATCCGTACAAGATCTGGATCTGTGAAATTGTATTTCAGCAGACACGGATCAATCAGGGATTGAATCATTATAATAATTTCATTAAAAGATTTCCTGATGTAAAAACTTTGGCAGAAGCTGAAGAAAATGAAGTTTTACTTTATTGGAAAGGATTGGGCTATTATTCCAGAGCGATCAATATTCATAAAGCGGCACAGCAGATTATGAACGATTATCAGGGTATCTTTCCTGATCAATACGAAGAAATTCTAAAATTAAAAGGAGTAGGGAAATATACTGCAGCAGCTGTTTCAAGCATTTGTTTTGGTGGAAGAATGCCTGCCGTTGACGGGAATTTTTACCGCGTTTTGAGCCGTCTTTTTGCCGATGATTTTGATATTTCAAATTCAAAAGCGTTTACTTATTTTTCTGAATTGGCCGCTTTGATAATGCCGGAAAATGTAGGAGACTTCAACCAGGCGATGATGGACTTAGGTTCGGAAATCTGTAAACCTAAAAATCCATTGTGCGGAGAATGTCCTCTCAATGAAGACTGTCTGGCATTTGCTATGCAGAAAGTTTCCGGTTATCCCGTAAAAACAAAAAAAGTAAAAACAGAAGACCTTGCTCTGACCTATTATTTTGTTCACAAAAATGGACAGTTTCTGATCCGCCAGAGAACAGATGATTTCATATGGAAGAAGTTATTTGAGTTTCCTGCAGCCATTTCTGCTGCCATGGATCCATTCATTACAGGTTCAAAAACAGTTGCCCATAAACTGACTCACAAGAATTTAAGCATTGAAATATGGAATGTTGAGGTCACTTCAGAAAAGATATGGAATGATTTTATCGCTGAAAATCAATACCTGATTACAGATCTTGAAGATTCTCATGAAAAATCGTTTCCAAAGCCTTTGGAAAATTACATTCAAAACACTCTGAAAGACTGAAATTTGTCTTCTGAAATCTGAAATCTAATTTGTACTTTTGCAAAATGATTAAAAAAGTCATTTTTATTTTCGTATCGCTGCTTTTAATTTCATGTGGAAAAGACCCTTCACCAAAACCTTATGGAGAACTGCGTCTTGAATATCCCGCACCGAAATACCAGAAGTTTGAAAACGATTGCCCCTATACCTTTGAGTATTCGGATTTTGCTTCGATCTCTCCTGCAAAAAAACCTTGCTGGTTTTATCTGAATTATCCAAAAATGAAGGCTAAGCTTTTCGTTACCTATTATCCGATACAGAACGACTTTGCAAACCATATCAAGGAAGCTGAAAAAATGGTGTATGAACATACCATAAAAGCCAGTTCCATAGATACAAAATCCTTTGAATACCCTGAAAAGAAAGTATACGGGAACTTCTATGAGCTGAAAGGGCAGAGTGCTTCCAATCTACAGTTCTATATTACAGACAGTACGAAACACTTCGTTACTGCTTACCTATACTTTAATACGAGACCAAAACCGGACTCACTTGCTCCTGCAGTAAATTATATCAAAAATGATATGAAACACCTGTTGGATTCTTTTGAATGGAAAAAATAATTACTTTTAATATACATTGAAAAATATATGAAACTTTTAGTTGTAGGAAGTGTTGCATTTGATGCAATTGAAACACCATTTGGTAAAACGGATAAAATTTTAGGAGGTGCAGCCACGTATATCGGGATCACTTCATCAATTTTAGGCGTTAAATCCGGAATTGTTTCTGTAGTAGGAGGAGACTTTCCACAGGAACATCTTGATATGTTCACAGACAGAGATGTAAACATCGAAGGAATTGAAATCGTAAAAGAAGGAAAAACATTCTTCTGGTCCGGAAAATACCACAACGATCTGAATACAAGAGATACTCTGGCTACAGAAGTAAATGTACTGGAGAATTTTGATCCGAAAATCCCGGATTCAATGCAGGATGCCGAAATTTTATTACTTGGAAACCTACACCCCGGAGTTCAGCTGTCTGTACTTGAAAAAATGAATAACCGTCCTAAACTGGTTATCCTTGATACCATGAACTTCTGGATGGATTCTGCATGGGATATCCTGATGGATATGATTGCTAAAACAGACGTTATTACCATCAACGATGAAGAAGCAAGACAGCTTTCAGGAGAATATTCTTTAGTAAAGGCGGCTAAAAAGATCCATACAATGGGTCCTGAGTATGTAATCATCAAAAAAGGAGAGCACGGCGCTTTACTTTTCCATGATAATAAAGTATTTGCTATCCCTGCGCTTCCGTTAGAGGATGTTTTCGACCCGACAGGAGCTGGTGATACTTTCGCCGGAGGTTTTGCTGCATACCTTGCTAAAAAAGAGAAAATCGATTTCGATACAATGAAATCTGCTCTTATCGTAGGATCTGCAATGGCTTCATTCACTGTAGAGAAATTCGGAACAGAAAGAATAGAAGAGGTAAGTGAAGCAGATATGTTCAGCAGATTGAGACAATTCAAAGAATTAACGACATTTGATATTGAACTGCAGTAAATAAGTCTTTTTAAGAAATATTTATAATAAAAAATTGAGTGAAATTCGTTAAGAATTCTAAATTTGCAACTTGTTAAAATAGTAAAATGACAAATAAACTAAAAATCACTTTTCTTCTTGGGATTTTCATCATGATATTCTCTTCAAATAGGATGAATGCCCAGCTAAAACAAGGAGATTTGGTGGATGGTATTGCAGCTGTTATCGGAGATGAGATTGTTCTGGAATCTGATGTAAACGAACAGATGAATTACGGGAAACAGCAGGGAGCTGCCAACACAGACAAATGTGAGTTCCTGGAAAACCTTATCAGCAATAAGCTTCTTGTATACGAAGCAAAAAAAGATACGTTAATTGAAAACCGTTCTGCAGCAATCAAAGAACAGGCTAACGCAAAATACCGTCAGTTGCTTTCTCAATTTCCGGATGAAAAAACATTGCTGGCCGCTTATAAGTTCAGAAATGCCTATGAAATGAAGAACGCTATCGAAAAGATAGATACAGACCAATATTACGGGCAGGCAAAATACCAGAGAGTTACTGATAAAGCAGATGTAACTCCAAATGAGGTAACTGATTTCTACAATATGTATAAAACACAGCTGCCACAGGTAAAAGATGAAGTTACTTTAGCTCAGATTATGATCTATCCGTCACTTACAGAAGCTCACAAGCAAGACCTTATCAACAGATTGAAAAAAATCAAGCAGGATATTATTGGTGGTGAAACTTTTGAAAGCCAGGCAAGAATTTATTCTGAGGATGAAGGATCAGCTGCTAACGGAGGTTTATATAAAAATATCAATAAAGGGCAGATGGTAAAGCCATTTGAGGCTGCTGCATTGAACCTTCAGGAAAATGAAATCTCAGATCCGATTGAATCTGAATTCGGATTCCATATTATTCAGTTAGTAAAAAGATCAGGTAAAGTATATGATGCAAGACATATCTTGCTAAAAGCTACTCCTACTGATGACGAAATCAAAACAGCAAAAGCAAAATTAGACAGTATCAGAGGTCTTGTCTTGAATGGTAAAATGACATTTAAAGATGCTGCTTTTAAATTCTCAGATGATAAAAGAACAAAATTCAACGCCGGGATAATTCCTGGGGCAGATGGTTCTGATAAAATTGAAAGAGAAAGTATTCCCGGAACAATCAGCTACGAATTGGCAGGATTAAATAAAGGAGACATTACTACCGCTTTCGAAGATGAAGAAAACAAAAGAAAGCAGATCAAGATCATCAAAGTTGAAGACGTGATTCCTTCTCACCAGATTACTCTGGAAACAGATTTCAGCAGAATCAAGCAGATGGCACTGAACAAAAAGAAAAGTGAAATGGTTGAAAAGTTTGTCAATTCTAAATTGCCGACAACTTTTATCTCTATTGACGGACGCTACGACAGCTGTAGCTTTAAGTCCAACTGGAAGAAACAATCCATAACAAAATAATAAAGAAACCTTCAGAACTTCTGAAGGTTTTTTTTGTTCTAACACTTTAAAGATGACAGTTTATCATAGAAAATATTGACATATTTTTCCCGTAAAACCGTTGTTTTTACTATTTTTACATATGAGCAATTTTATAGATTTTAACGCTGCAAAAAAACTTCATGATATGGAGGGAACACACAATAGAATTTCACACCTTTTTAATATTAAATATCCGATTATCCAGGCAGGCATGATCTGGCATTCCGGATGGAGACTTGCTTCTGCCGTTTCCAACTGTGGCGGATTGGGTATCATAGGAGCAGGAAGTATGTATCCTGACATTTTAAGAGAAAATATCCGGAAATGTAAACTGGCAACAGAGAAACCTTTTGGAGTGAATGTGCCCATGCTGTATCCCAATCTTGAGGAGATTATTCAGATCATTCTTGAAGAAGGAGTCAAAATTGTATTTACATCAGCCGGTAACCCGAAAACCTATACAGAAACCCTTCAGAAAGAAGGCATAAAAGTAGCTCATGTTGTTTCTTCTACCAAATTTGCTGTAAAATGCGAAGATGCAGGAGTAGACGCTATCGTAGCAGAAGGTTTCGAAGCCGGAGGGCACAACGGAAGAGATGAAACAACTACTTTCTGCCTGATCCCCAATGTAAAGAAACATATTTCCAAACCATTAATTGCGGCAGGAGGAATTGCTTTAGGTTCACAGATCAAAGCGGCCATGATTCTGGGTGCAGACGGTGTACAGATCGGTTCCCGTTTTGCTGCTACTACAGAAGCCAGTGCCCATGAAAACTGGAAAAAGAAAATCACAGAACTGCAGGAAGGTGATACCCATCTTACTTTGAAAGAACTGGCGCCTGTAAGAATGGTTAAAAATAAATTTTTCAATGAGCTGGAAGATATTTATGTGAGTGGAAGAAATAAGGAGGCTTTAATTGCCTCATTGGGAAGAGCCAGAGCAAAACGCGGAATGTTTGAAGGAGATATGGAAGACGGAGAGCTGGAAATAGGCCAGGTTTCTGCCTTGATCGATGAAATTCTTCCGGTGGAGACTGTTTTCAATCATTTATTAAAAGAATTTGAAGAAACAAAAATGCCAGCTTTTTAAATATAATTTTATTCAATGGAGGGAAGAATAATTGATGTAAAGGATAAAAAATTATATATTGAACACCATAATCCGTTTGAAGGCAGACCCACCATTGTTTTTCTGCATGATTCATTAGGTTCAGTACAGCTTTGGAGAGACTTTCCGGCCAAATTATCCAAAGCTACACAATGCAATATACTTACTTATGACCGTTTAGGTTATGGAAAATCATACCCCATGCTTACTCATGAAAGACCGGTAAATTATATGGAGCTGGAAGCAGATCTGTTGAATGATGTATTGACTGAAATGAAGATTGATAATGCTATTCTGTTCGGACACAGTGATGGGGGAACAGTAGCTTTGATCACCGCTGCAAAATATCCTGAAAGAGTAGAAGCTGTCATTTGTGAAGCAGGTCATATTTTTGTGGAAGAGGTAACTTTAAAAGGGGTTTATGACGCCTGGGAAGCTTACAAAACGACCAATCTTCCTGAACGTTTACAGAAATATCATGGTGATAAAGTAGAAATGCTTTTCAAGGCCTGGACAGAAACATGGACACGGGACGATTACAGAACATGGAATATTGAATATCTGTTGAAAGACATCACTGCTCCATTACTGTTTATCCAGGGAGAAGCCGATGAATACGGCACATTGGATCAGGTGGAAAAAACTATAACCCAGGTGAGTGGAAGTGCGGAAAAATACATTATTCCCGGAATAGGGCATACACCACATAAAGAATCTCCAGAGCTTGTATTGGAGAAAGCTACAGAATTTATTGGTAAATATTTTTAATCTGAACCTATAAAATATAGAAATAAGACACCTTGTAATCAGGGTGTCTTATTTTTATATTAAAATTCCAATGTGAAAGCTTAAAAAATTACAGTAATTGAAGTTCTGCTGCAATATTTTCTTTTGCCTGAGCTTCATACTTTTCCTTAAAATACTCTGTTTTAAAGATACTCTCTAGTTCGAGAAAATGCTTAAGCACTTTTTTTCGTCCCGGTTTATAAAGGAAGTCAGGATAAATGGAATACTCTTTTCTGATATTCTGAGTGTATTCTGAATAAGTTTTAAAATCTTTGCCCAGAACAGAAAGGTCAGCATCCAGAAGATAATTGGTATCCTCATCATCAGAGCGTTGGTGAGATTTTGTAGCCAGAATCTGTGCAGAAATTAATAAAATTTTATCTTGATTGATATGAAGTTCGGTAAGTCTTTTTTCGGCCTTGGCAGCACTTTTTTCTTCGTTAGCTTTGGAAGTTGCATCATAAATCACATCATGATAGAATACAGAAAAAGAAAGCGCTGTAAAATCTGAGATATTCATTTTCATTGCGTCAAGCTCTTTAAACATATTTTCAAGATGAAGAAGATTATGATAATGCCTGCCTTTTTCAGAATATCTGGTTTCAATTTCCTTCCACAGATTGCCGATGAGTTGTTGATCTTCTGTAAACGGGGAACAGAGCTGTTCAAATTGGCTTTTCAGATTCATAGAAATAAAGATATAAAAAAAGGAACTTTTAAAAAGTTCCCTGATTTGCTTCCAGAACAGCCTTCAGCTCGGCCCAGCCTCCACCGTTATAACCGTCCTTTAGTCCTTGAGCGTTAAGATAATCCAATGCTTTTCCGCTTCTGTTTCCGCTTCTGCAGAATAAGATTACCGGTTTTTCAATAGATAGAATCTCATCCTGTCTATCTTCTACTTCACCCAGAGGAATATTCTTAGCACCATCTATATTACCGTCCATTTCAAGCTCCATGGGCTCACGAACGTCGATTAATTCATAGTTTCCGGATTTTATTACTTCTATTAAAGACATAGTTGTTTGTTTTAAACATTAAATTAGAAACGAAATTACGCAATTTTTTTTTGAAAAAAATCCTAATTAAAATATAATTTTTCAGAAAAGGAACAACAGGCCAGCTTTAATGAAAATCAGAAGATTGATAAAATAATCTTAATTTTGCAGGGTGAAATTATGAAGTCAGACGCTGAAAAATATTCCCAACTGATAAAATCCAAGGCAAAAAGTTTTGGGTTTCAGAACTGTGGCATCTCCAAAGCTGATTTTCTGGAAGAAGAAGCGCCCCGTCTTGAAAAATGGTTGAAGAACAGCTATAACGGCGAAATGAAGTATATGGAAAATCATTTTGACAAAAGACTGGATCCCAGACTGTTGGTAGAAGGTTCAAAATCTGTCATCTCTCTTTCTTATAATTATTTTCCAGAGGAAAAAATTTCGGTATTGGAGAATTATAAAATTTCAAAATATGCCTATGCAGAAGACTATCATGAAGTCATCAAGGAAATCCTACGTGAGATGGTAACCGAGCTGCAGGAAGAAATTGGAGAGTTCGGATTCCGGGTTTTTGTAGATTCTGCACCGGTTTTAGAAAGAGCCTGGGCAAAAAAATCAGGAATAGGCTGGGTAGGAAAAAATGCAAATCTCATTACCAAGCAAAGTGGTTCATTCTATTTTCTGGCCGAAATTATCTGTGATCTGGAACTCATTCCCGATCATGCGACTACAGACCATTGCGGAAGCTGCAGGAAATGTATCGATGCCTGTCCCACAGATGCTATTGTTTCTGAAAAAATTATTGACGGAAGCCGCTGTATTTCTTATGCAACCATAGAACTGAAGGACGAAATTCCGGGCCATTTTAAAAATAAAATGGAAGACTGGATGTTCGGCTGTGATATCTGCCAGGATGTATGCCCATGGAACCGTTTTTCAGCTCCCAACAAACAAAGCCGTTTCCAACCCAATGAAGCATTGAAAAACTTCAAAAAAGGAGAATGGAAAGAACTTACCCAGGAAATTTTCTCCGAAATCTTTAGAAAATCCCCCGTGAAGCGTACCAAATTTGCAGGACTGAAGCGAAATATTGAGTTTTTACAGAAATCTTCCGACTGATTTTTCCCTAAACTTTCGGTGATAATCCCTCCTTTGGAATTTCTTGAAGTCCAAACCAGAGCTGATAACCGGCCATTCCTTAAATTTTCGTTTTAAGGAGGTAAAGATTTACATTAATAAGTTTTTTTGAAAACCCTTTCCTATAAAGAAAAAAGATTTTTCAGGAGATCAGAATCTCACCGAAAATCAACGTTTTTTTTGTATTCTTTTAGGAGCAGTTTTTACTCTTACTTTAAACCTTTTTTGGGATTTAGTATTTTTACGCATATTTGTGAATATTTCGTAACTAAATATAGCTAATTTTTCGATTAAAACAAATACTTTTACCAAAAATTAAAGATTAAATTTTATTAAAAAAACATGACGCTGAAAACGGTATTAATATATATCCTGAAGGTGCTGGGAATTATCCTGGGAATTGTGATTATTTATGTAATCCTTGGATTACTGATTCCGTACATCCCTGTTTCAGCAAAAGATGATGGGCAGAAGAAGGAAATTCCAATCTATATTTATACCAACGGAGTGCACACAGATATAGTAATGCCTGTGAAAAATGATCTTCAGGACTGGAGCCGGAAAATTCCTTTTACCAACACAAAATCAAAGAAAACAGATTACCAGTATATCGGAATAGGCTGGGGCGACAAAGGTTTTTACCTGGATACTCCTACCTGGGCCGATCTTAAATTTTCTACAGCCGTGAAAGCCGCCTTCTGGTTAAGTGATTCCGCGATGCACTGTACTTATTATAATACAATGAAAGAAGGAGAAGATTGTAAAATGATCATGATCAGCAGAAACCAATATCAGAATCTAATAAAATTTGTAGAAGATAAGTTTGACAGAGATCAGAACGGAAACTTTATATTAATCCCAACAAATGCAGTGTACGGCGATAACGATGCATTCTATGATGCTAAAGGAACTTACAGTTTCCTTTACACCTGCAATACCTGGTCAAATAACGCTTTAAAAGCTGCAGGACAGAAAGCGGCACTTTGGACTCCCACAGATTTCGGAATCTTTCAGCATTATAAATAATTAATGAAAAGGATTTACTTGTTTTTCATCGTTTTGTGGATGTGCTACTGCTCTCAGGAAAAAAATAGAAATATTGTACACAATGTTGAAACTCCTGTTTTCGTTGAAAAGAAACCTGAAGCTGACCTCTCCAAAACAAAAATAAAAGCGGAAGAAGCACTGAAGTTCTGTGATTCAAAGAACCTTAGCAAAGATTTCTGCATTCTTATCGATATGAGTCTTCATTCCGGGGTGAAGCGTTTTTTTGTCTGGGACTTTAAAAATAAGAAGGTTTCAAAAGAATATCTGGTAGGCCATGGCTGCGGTTCCAATTCATGGAGTAAAGATGATTCTAAAGCGAATCCGGGCTTCAGTAATGAAGACAGAAGCCATCTTTCATCTTTGGAAAAATATAAGCTGGAAGGCAGAGGATATAGTGATTGGGGAATCAATGTAAAATATCTGATGCACGGTCTCGACGAAACAAACAGCAATGCTTTAAAAAGATTTATTGTCCTTCATTCCTGGGACCTGATGAGTGATGAAGAAGTGTTTCCTGACGGTTCACCAGAAGGCTGGGGTTGCCCCACCGTTTCCAATAATGCAATGAGGGAAATTGATCCGATGATCCAGAAATCAGGAAAACCTGTACTGATGTGGATTTATAATTAAATCTTTGTTATACATTTGTTTTGTAACAGTAATGTAAACTGATTCCGTCTTATGAAACATACGCTTTTCCGTGAACAACAGCTCAATTGTGATGTAGAAACTGCCTGGAAATTCTTTTCCTCGGCCAACAATCTTTCAGAAATTACTCCGAAAGACATGGGCTTTGTTGTATTAACGGAAATGGAAGATGATGAAATCTATGAAGGAATGATCATTGATTATTATGTTTCCCCATTATTCGGAATTAAAATGAAGTGGCAAACCGAAATAACCCAGGTTGATTTCCAGAAAAGTTTCACTGATTTTCAGAAAAAAGGTCCATACAAACTATGGAATCATCACCATGAATTTATTCCTAATAAAGAAGGTGTTCTGATGAGGGACACTATAGATTATGAACTTCCTATGGGATTTTTAGGCGAAATTGCCCACCGCCTTTTCGTCAGAAAGAAGCTGGAGCATATTTTTGATTACCGTTTCAGAATACTCAGTAAACTGTTTTAATCATTCAATAGAAATGGGCTTTGGCCCGTTTAAAAATAAAAAGCAAATTCAATTGGCTTAGCCAAAAACCTAGCCTTAGCTGAAAAGTTCTGTCAATTTCTAAAAGGTTTATACTATGACTTTCAGAATTTAATGGGATTCATCATTTATTTAATGGTTAAATACCCTTAATTCACTAATTGTTTAAGTTTTTTTAACACTTCAACAGCCGGATTTCCCAGCAAAAATCCTTATTTTTGCATCACTATCGTTTTTGCTAAAAAACTTAAGTATTCTGATTGACATGGCAGGTCTGAGGTCATTTTTCTTATTCTATATCATACTGGTTTTTTCCCTTTTCAATTCGAATTGGGCAGAAAAATCGCTGCGGAATATACCTCATGTTCCTCCTGTAACTAACATTCATGTTCTGGATGTCTACGAAGAAGCAGATATGAATACGCATGCACTGCCTGCTGCTTCAAAAATTGTAAAACATTCTGTCAGAAAAAACGATCCTGCCATTGCAGATTTTTCAGGAATTTTAAAAGTTATTCCCAAAGTTACGCTTCCTGAGATCGCAATTTCTATTATTTGTGGTGTTAAATCTTTTCTCCATCTCCTCCAGCTGTACTAGGTTTAAATTTCTGAAAGCCAAATCATTTTAACGGAAATCTTATAACTTAAACATTTAAAAATGTATTGTAAAAACGTAATAATTTGCATTCTTGCAACATTATTCGCTGTGTCATGCAGTAAAGACAAGAAAAAAAATAATCAGAAAGATAAAGAAGTTCCCGTACTGGAAATCAAGGAAAAAGATACACTGGTGAGCAACCAGTTTGTTACCGATATCCAGGCTAAAAAGAATGTTGAAATGCGCTCCAGGATCGGAGGCATTATACAGCATATTTATGTAAACGAGGGACAGTTTGTACATCAGGGACAGGCTTTATTTAAAATCAATGATGCTGAGCTGCAGATGGAACTTCTTAAAGCAAATGCTGCATTAAAGCAGACTGAAGCGGACGTTCGTATTGCGGAAGTGGAACTCAAGCAGATCCAGAGTCTTCATGCTAAAAAATTTGTAGCTAATAACGAGCTGGAAATGGTGAAAGCAAAATTGTCTTCCGCCAAAGCAAAACATGCATTTGCCGATGCAGAAAAGAGGACGGTTCTTCAGAAAATAAGCTTTACAAAAATTACTGCACCTTTTGATGGGGTAATTGACGTGATTCCTCATAAAGACGGAAGTCTGGTGGAAAATGGCACGCTGTTGACCACACTTTCCCAGTTGAATGAAGTATATGCCTATTTCTCCATTCCGGAAAATCTGTATTTTGAGCTTTTGGCCAACGATAAGATCGGAAGCCATCAGAAAATTGAACTGACACTGCCCAACGGAGTTAACTATCAGTTCAACGGTGCTTTGAAAACAGCTGAAGGAGAAATCGACAGAGCGACAGGTTCCATCCGCTATAAGGTGCTTTTCCCGAATCCGGACCGTCTCATCAAGCACGGAACTTCCGGAAAACTTATTATTTCCGAACAGCAGGACCATGCGATCCTTATTCCACAGAAATCTACTTTCTCCATTCAGGATAAGACCTACGTTTTTGTTGTAGATAAACAGAATAAAGTGAAAATGACCAATATTAAAATCGGAACTACCTTAAGGGATTCTTATATGGTAGAAAGTGGTCTTAAAAAAGGAGATTTAATCATTTATGAAGGGACTCAGTCTTTGAAAGATGGTGATATTATCAAAATCAAAAGGAAGTATTAACCTTTCATAATCTTTAAATCAATTAACTATGGTAGAAATGTTTATAAGACGAAAGGTTCTTTCGTTGGTTATTTCCATACTATTTGTACTGCTGGGAATTATGGCTCTGCTGAAGATGCCGATCACTCAATTTCCGGACATCGTACCGCCTTCAGTAACGGTTACGGCAAAATATACAGGAGCAAATGCCGAAGTGTCTGCCAATGCGGTAGCGCTTCCTCTGGAACGTGCGATTAATGGTGTACCGGGAATGACTTATATGTCGACGGTAACCTCTAATGATGGGCTTACGCTAATTCAGGTTTTCTTTGAAGTAGGGACGGATCCCGATGTAGCGGCTGTAAATGTTCAGAACAGGGTAACAACAATTCTGGATGAGCTTCCTGAAGAGGTAATCAGAGCGGGTGTAACTACTGAAAAAGAGGTGAACAGTATGCTGATGTACCTTAATATCACCAGTACAGATCCAAGCCAGGATGAGCAGTTCATCTATAACTTTACGGATATTAACGTCCTTCAGGAACTCAAACGTATTGACGGAGTAGGGCGTGCCGAAATTATGGGACAGAAAGAATACTCAATGAGAGTATGGCTGGATCCGCAGAAAATGGCAGCTTACCATATTTCTGCAGACGAAGTCATTACTTCCCTGCAAAAACAGAATATTTCCGCAGCACCGGGAAAAGTGGGCGAAACGTCCGGTAAAACTTCGAGCCAGCTGCAGTATGTGATCAAGTACAAAGGAAAGTTTTTTGAACCTAAACAATATGAAGAAGTTCCGATCCGATCTGATGTTGACGGAACTATTTTAAAGCTTAAGGATATTGCTAAAGTTGAATTCGGAGCGATGAACTACGGAATGGTTTCCAAAACAGACGGAAGACCTTCTGCATCGATCATGATGAAGCAGCGTCCCGGTTCCAACGCTTCCGAAGTTATTGAAAGTGTAAAGGCAAAAATGGAAGAATTGAAGGGTACGTCCTTTCCTCCCGGAATGGAATATAACATGGCGTATGATGTCTCCCGATTCCTTGATGCTTCCATCAGTGCGGTACTGACAACACTTATCGAAGCTTTTATTCTGGTGGGAATTGTTGTATTTATCTTCCTTCAGGACTGGCGTTCCACACTGATTCCTGTGCTCGCAGTTCCGGTAGCATTGATAGGAACTTTTGCATTTATGAATATGCTGGATTTCTCTGTGAACCTTTTGACATTGTTCGCACTGGTCCTTGCCATTGGAATTGTCGTTGACAATGCCATTGTCGTCGTGGAAGCTGTTCACGTGAAAATGGAAGAAGGAATGAATGCCATGGATGCCACCATCAGTGCCACTAAAGAGATTGCAGGGGCAGTAGTCGCAATTACAATCGTAATGTCTGCAGTATTTATTCCTGTAGCATTCCTGGATGGTCCGGTAGGCGTATTTTACCGTCAGTTTTCATTAACGCTGGCCATCAGTATTGTGATTTCCGGGGTAAATGCATTGACGCTTACCCCGGCGCTTTGTGCTATTATTTTAAAGCCTCATGATCATCATAAAAAGAAAACCATTATCGACAGGGCTTTCCAGAGTTTTAATACAGGATTTGAAAGACTGACGAATGGATATGTAGGTATTTTATCAAACTTTGCGACAAGAACTACAGTGACGTTCGGACTGCTGTTTTTATTTGTCGGGCTTACTTTTGTGACCAGTAAATTCCTGCCGACAGGGTTTATTCCCATGGAAGACCAGGGAATGGTCTATGTAAGTGTAACCACTCCGCAGGGAGCAACGGTAGAAAGAACCGAAAAAGTACTGGATGAGGTTACAGTGATTGCTAAGAAAATTAATGGAGTAGAAAATGTTACAACTCTTGCTGGATATAGTATTGTAACGGAAATCGCAGGTTCTTCTTACGGAATGGCAATGATCAACCTTAAAGACTGGCAAGAAAGAAATATTTCAGTGAATGATCTCATTGCAGAGCTTTCTGATAAAACCAAAGGCATAGCAGATGCCCAGATTGAGATCTTTGCGCCGCCAACAGTTCCAGGTTTCGGTAATACCAGCGGTTTTGAATTGCGTCTGCTGGACAGAACCGGAGGTACCATTGAAAATACAGATAAGATCACCAAAGATTTTGTTAAAAAACTCAATGAAGCTCCCGAACTGCAGAACAGTTTTACCAGCTTTGATGCTACTTTTCCTCAATACATGATCAATGTGGATTATGATATGGCTGCGAAGAAAGGAATTTCTGTAGATAATGCGATGTCTACATTACAGACGATGCTGGGATCTTATTATGCCACAAATTTTATCCGTTTCAGCCAGATGTATAAAGTGATGGTGCAGGCAAGTCCGGAGTACAGAGATACCCCTGAAAGTATTTTGAATCTCTATTTAAAAAATGATAAAGGCGAAATGGTGCCTTTCTCCACCTTCATCACTATTGAAAGAGTATATGGGCCGGAAGTACTGACGAGATATAATATGTATATGTCTGCCATGATCAACGGAGAACCCGCAGACGGTTACAGTTCAGGCGATGCGATTGCAGCTGTGGAACGTGTCGCGAAAGAGACATTACCTAGAGGTTTTGATATTGAATGGTCGGGGATGACAAGAGAAGAAATTTTATCAGGAAACCAGACGGTTTATATCTTCGCGATCTGTCTTTTGTTCGTGTATCTTTTATTAGCAGCGCAATACGAAAGTTTCCTTCTTCCGATGCCTGTATTATTAAGCCTTCCGACTGGGATCTTCGGTTCTTACATTGCATTGGTAATGATGGGATTAGATAATAATATTTATGCACAGGTGGCATTGGTCATGCTGATCGGACTGTTAGCTAAAAATGCTATTCTGATCGTAGAATTTGCGGTTGCAAGAAATAAACAGGGATTTGATATCATTCCGGCAGCTATTGAAGGGGCAAGACAGCGTCTGAGACCGATTCTGATGACTTCTTTTGCGTTTGTTGCGGGACTTATTCCATTATGCATTGCATCAGGAGCCGGAGCAATCGGTAACCGTTCCATTGGTACGGCAGCAGCAGGGGGAATGCTGATTGGAACCATTTTCGGACTGGTGGTAATTCCGGGACTGTATATATTCTTTGCAAAACTTGAAAATAAGAAGAAAAATGAAAAGATTAAACCATAGAAATATATTGTATGGAATAGCATCTCTGAGCCTGGTTTCATGTGCTGTTCCCAAAGTAACAGAACTGAAAAAAGCCCAGGAATTACCAGAGGAAATTATCAAATCTGATAAAAATAAATCTCCGGATGAATTCCAGCAGATTAACCTGAAGGCTTATTTTACAGATCCGAACCTGCTTGAACTTTTTGATAAAGTGGTTCAGGCTAATCCGGATTTCCAGATTGCCCAGCAAAGAGTGGAAATTGCCAACAGTTTCCTTCAAAGGTCAAAAATGGATTTGCTGCCTTCACTGGAAGTGGGAGCAGAGGCTTCCGGCAATCATTATGGAAAATATACAATGGAAGGTGTGGGGAACTATGACACCAACCTTTCGCCCAATATTACGGAAAATCAGAAAATCAACAGGGATTTTACGCCTAATTACTGGGTGGGAGCAAGAAGCAGCTGGGAAATTGATGCATGGGGGGAGCTGAAGAATAAAAAAATTGCTGCCCAGAAGAAATTTCTGGCATCTACTGAAGGTCTGAGGCTATTGCAGGTAGAGCTTTTCACAGATATTGCCAATTTGTATTATCAGCTGGTGGCTTTAGACAATCGTCTTGCGATTTATCAGAAGAATTATAATCTTCAGCAAAGAGCATTTGAGATTGTTCTGGCCCAGCGTGAAGTGGGAAAAGCTACAGAACTGGCAGTACAGCAGTTTAAAGCGCAGAATAACAACTGGCTGGCGGAGATTGAACATATCAGAGTGGAAATCGTTACAGTAGAACAGGCGATCACAACCTTAACAGGAAGCTATGGCGGAGAGGTGAAGCGTGGAAAAATACTGATGCCTACCAATATGGAAGTTTTGAATAAAAACATTAATGTTGAAAATGTGATCCATTCCAGGCCGGATGTAGCTGCTAACTATTATGTTTTGGAAGCTTCCCAGGCTGATGCGAAGGCTGCAAGAGCTGCCTTTTATCCCAAGATTGATCTTGGCGCAGGTTTCGGACTGAATTCTTTTTCTGTAGAAACATTTTTCAAACCAAGTTCACTGGCAGGGCAGCTGTTGGGTGGATTAATGGTTCCGGTTTTCAATAAAGGGCAGCTGAAATATGAATTTAAAGTAGCGAGTAAAGAACAGGAAATTGCTTTTTTAAACTATCAGAAAAGCATTACAACTGCTTTTAATGAACTTCAGTCTATTTTGAAGCAGACCAAAATTTATGAGCGTGTTCTTAAGCTGAAATCCGAAGAAGTGGGTTTTCTTGACCGCGGTGTTGAGGTTTCCAACGATCTTTATCTGACAGGATATGCAAACTATTTTGAACTGATCAATTCTCAGAAAAGCAAATTAACGGCTGAATTGGATTTATTACAATTCCAGCATCAGAATACCAGAAACAACGTCCTGCTGTTTAAAGCGCTGGGAGGGAAACTGGATTAATTTTTTACTTTTTTTACGATGAAGGAAGCTGTCTTTTAGGCAGCTTCTTTTATATTTTTTAATCAGATATCACGGATTCCTGTCGTGATATGTGAAATAATTACAGGATATTGCGTTAGAATCTGATTTTTTATAAGTTGAGCCAGCTTTATATAGATCTAAAAAAAGAGACTGTCCAAGGGGCAGTCTCTCTGTATATGGTTTAAAACGAATCTGCTTTAATGCAGAAGCATTTATAAGTACATATTATTTAACAAGCTGAATTCCAACAGCAGAAAATCCTTTAGGAGATTTCTCTTTTTCGAAAGATACTTTGTTTCCTTTTTTCACAGGTTCTGCACAGTTGTTATTGTGGAAGAAGATATTTTCTTTGCTGTTATCTTCTGTGATGAAACCATATCCTTTCTCACTCAGGAAAGTAACAATTCCTGTTTTTCTTGGATCTTCTTCAATAATAGGAGCCGCACCCAGCTGAATATCATCAAGGTTTACTTCCTGTCTTTGTTCAGGGGGAGTAGAAGTTAATCTTCCGAATTCATCTACATACATGAAGACATCCTCCGCTCCTTTGTTGTTGTTCGTTTTACGTTCTTCGCGTCTTAGCGCCTTTTCTTTTTGCTTTTGAATTTTTTTCTTGAAATTTTCCTTTTTAGAAAAAGAATCTGCCATAAATTATTTTTAGTATTTAGTTTCTATAAATTAATGAGTTCAATCTGGTCTGTTTAGACCCCTATAAAGCCTGGCGATGTTTTCTGTCCTGGAGTTTGTCCAATTATACAGAGCTTAAAAATTCCGACAAGTATTGTTCTTAATAGAAGAATAAAAGTTAAAAAGATGGCTGCTCAAAAAGCAAAGACTGAATAAAAATATTCGGGTCGTTACAGAAAACAAGGTGGTGACTTGGTTTATTAGTGCAAATATACAACAAATAAAATGAATAATCGGGTTTTAAATGATTGATTATCAGAAATGGTTTTACAGACTGCTTTAGGTCTGAATGTAACAGGATAAGAAAAGTACGCACAAGTCAATAAAAAAATCCCCAGAATGCTAGACTGCACCCAAAAGTTTAGACAAAATTAAACAATATTATTATATGAAAGAGTTCGGTACTGTACCGGGCTCTTTCCTTTTAGATTAAGTCTTATCCTGTCGTTATTGTAGTAATTGATATACTTCTTTATTTCTTTTTTGAGCTCATCAATGGTTTTAAATTTCTTAGTATAGAACATTTCAGATTTTAAAGTTCCAAAGAAGTTTTCTATTACCGCATTATCCAGGCAGTTTCCTTTGCGGGACATACTTTGGATAATGCCTTTTTCTTTTAACAGCTGCTGATAGGCCTTCATCTGATATTGCCAGCCTTGATCAGAGTGGATGATGAGGTTTTCAGTATTCTTAATTTTTCTGAGCCCTTTTTTGAGCATATTCACAACCTGCGTAAAGACAGGTCTTTCCGAGAGATCGTAACTGATAATCTCGCCATTGTAAAGGTCAATTATCGGCGAAAGGTACAATTTACTGCCCGAGACATTAAATTCTGTCACATCAGTGGCCCATTTTCTGTTTGGCTGATCTGCCTTAAAGTTCCTCTTCAGAATATTTGGCGCTATCCTGCCTTGCTCTCCCCGGTAAGATTTGTATTTTTTAACCCTAACGATACTTTTCAATCCCAGGGTCTTCATCAGTCTTAAGACCGTTTTATGATTAATTACAATTCCTTGTTGATTCATAATCAAGGTAATACGACGATATCCAAACCGACCCTTATGCCTATGATAAATTTGTTTTATCAAAGTTTTTACTTCTCCATATTTATCCTTTTTATCAAGAGCTTTCTGATGGTAATAGAAACTGCTTCTGGCCATACCTGTACAATCCAGCAGGAGCGACAGGTCATATTTTCGCCTTAATCCTTCGATGGCCTCTGCTTGTTCTTTTTGAGAGTTAAGGCGTCTAACTTTTTTAGAAAATCAATTTCAGCTCGCAGTCTTTCATTTTCCAGTAAAAGTTCTTCTTCTCTGGTCAATGGCTTATCCGACTTTCTTTTCTTACGTTTGTAATCACTCATAATCCTGGGTCTTCCTTTGGGGGTATTCTTTAACCCTAAAATACCACTTTTTTCGTAATCCCTCTGCCAGCTCAATACTGTAGACTGAGCTGCGATATCGAATCGGATACATGCTTCCCTTTGTGAGATACCTTCTGTTTCGATGGCTTTTAAAACTTTAATCTTGAAATCCAGGGAGTAGCTTCTGTTTTTTCTAGGTTGTAGTCCTGAGATTCCGTACTTGTTATAAAATCCAAGCCATTTGCGAAGATTAGATTCATTAAAACTCTTTTCTAATGCAATTGATTTTATGGAACGATGGGAACCTAAATGAAGTTCAATACATTCCAATTTGAAATCAATACTAAATTTTTCTTTCTTATACATAAAAATGCCCCTAAAAAGCGTCTAACTTTTTGGGGGCAGTCCATGCTGAGGATTATAAAAAAATATGTTAAAAATGAAGTGGTGGTGCGTGATACGGGAGGAAGGTATCAAATGTTATGCCTAAAATGGGTGCTGGTTTGAGAATTATCCTCAGGTGTTTAATTAAAAGATGTGTTTCAAAGTGTATCTGGCTGGCAAATAGCACTCTATTGAAAAACTATTGTTTACATAAAAATAGTAAATATTTCTCCTTCAGTTTAAAAATAAAAATAAAAATTCCCGAAAACTTCACCATATGAGGATGGCTTTTATTATTCATCTTTGCCTCATTAACATTTAAAAATAAAAATAATGTCAACACAAAATGTAAAAGGAAAGGTTGTTTTAATTGCCGGAGGAGGTAAAAACCTAGGAGGATTGTTAAGCAGGGATTTTGCGGCAAAAGGAGCCAAACTGGCAATCCATTACAACAGTGAAAGCTCAAAAGCAGACAGCGAAAAAACACTGGCTGAAGTACAGGCGTTGGGAGCAGAAGCATTTTTGTTCCAGGGAGATCTTACCAAAGTAGATACTATTACCAAATTCTTTGATGAAACAATATCCCGTTTCGGAGGAATTGATATTGCAATCAATACTGTAGGAATGGTGCTGAAAAAGCCATTTTCAGAGACTACAGAAGCTGAATATGATACGATGTTCAACGTTAATTCAAAATCAGCATATTTCTTTTTGCAGGAAGCCGGTAAAAAACTGAATGATCACGGAAAAATCTGTACCATTGTTACTTCATTGCTGGCAGCCTACACCGGATTGTATTCCACCTATGCAGGTGCCAAAGCACCGGTAGAGCATTTTACAAGAGCTGCTTCCAAAGAATTCGGAGCAAGGGGAATCTCTGTAACTGCTGTGGCGCCCGGCCCGATGGACACTCCTTTTTTTTACGGTCAGGAAACCGATGAGGCAGTTGCTTATCATAAATCAGCATCAGCACTGGGAGGGTTAACGGATATTAAAGATATTGCTCCACTGGTAGAATTTCTGGTAACAGAAGGCTGGTGGATCACCGGGCAGACCATCTTTGCCAACGGTGGATATACAACAAGATAATATATTGGATGAATCCATAAAAAGAAACTCACTGAAAATAACATTCAGTGAGTTTGTATTTAAAGGGAATAAAGAAATTAAGTGGTTTTAACCTTTCCTTTCTCCAATACACTTTTGATAATAAAGAATAAGCCGAGAAGAACAAATGGAATACTCAGAAGCTGTCCCATGTTCAGGCTCATCGCATGCTCAAATTCTACCTGATCTACCTTGATAAATTCAATCACGATTCTCATCATAAAGATCAACAGGATGCTGATTCCAAAATAAAATCCTTTTCCTATTTTAAAGATATTCTTCCTGTAAATAAAATAGACAGAAAGGAAAATGATAAAATAAGAGATTGCTTCATAAAGCTGGGCAGGATGTCTCGGAAGATCATCTACCTGGCGGAATATAAAAGCCCACGGAACATCGGTAGGAATTCCTATGATTTCAGAATTCATAAGATTGGCCAGCCTGATAAAAGTTCCTCCCAACGGAAGTACAATAGCTATCGCATCCAAAACGGTCATGAACGGAATAGAATATTTTCTTGCATATAAAAGCAGCATAATCACCAGGCCGATACCACCGCCATGGCTGGCAAGACCTGCAAATCCTGTAAAATGGTAAGCGCCATCCGGTCCTTTCTGTATGGGTAAAAATACTTCAAGCGGATGCTGTGAATAATAATCAAAATCATAAAAAAGGCAGTGTCCCAGTCTCGCACCCACCAGAATACCTATCAGTGCATAGGAGAATAAAGCCTCGTGAGCCTGTGAGCTAAGACCTTCTTTTTTATAAATACGTTTTAAAATATGTAAGCTTAAAACAAGTCCTGCAAGAAACAGTAATCCGTAATATTTTATAGGGAGTCCTAAGATATTGACGATTTCGGGATTGATGTCCCAGTTGATATATAATAAATTCATTGCTGCAAAGATAAGAAAATAGGATTTTCCGGCCAGGATGAGGCTGTGGCAGGTTGTATGTGCTGATTTTTAGCCTGTTATAAATATTTTAATAAATTCCGCCTGAGTATGGTAACCATTGCCATGGGTATTAATGGGAAAGCCTTTTGGATTAAGTGTATATTTGTATCTGTAACCAAATACTTTAATGTGGGAGATGTTTTTAAAATAAAAACATCATACACAAGAACTTTTAAAATAACTGGCGGGTCAGTGAGTATTACTTATTATGGTGCGTAATGCATTTAGGTGAGGAAAAACTTCAATGATGATATGCTAAATAAAAACCTCTGAAATCTTTGATTTCAGAGGTTTTTTGTACCCAGGACCGGGATCGAACCGGTACTCCTAAGAACTGGTGTTTGAGACCAGCGCGTCTACCAATTCCGCCACCTGGGCTTGATGTTGAGTTCAAACGTGATGTTTGTTTCAAATTGGTGTGCAAATATATAAACTTTTTTCAATGTTCAAAAGCTTTTTGAATAAAAATTTTTAAAAAGTAAGTTCCAAACCATCGTAGGCAAGGTGTATTCCGGGGGGAAGCAACTTATCTTCAATATCATGCAGTCCTAAATGATGGCTGATATGAGTTAAAAATAATTTCTTCGGTTTCAGCTCTTCGAACAATTTGATAACATCCGGAAGAATAAAATGGGCAGGATGCGGATCAAATTTCCTGATGCAGTTTAAGATCAGAATGTCCAGATCCTTCAGTTTTTCCTTTTCCGTCTCAGAAATAAAACCGGCATCTGTAATATAGGCCAGCTTTTTAAATTTATATCCAAAAACAGAAATTTTATAATGAATTACTTCTACAGGAGTGATTTCCGTGTCCAGCACTTCAAAAGGTTTGTTTTCAATTTCATGAAGTTCAAAAGCGGGTGCGCCGGGATATCTTACATCAGCAAAAGCGTAAGGGAATCTGTTTTTTATTTCGTGAGCCACTCTTGAATAGCAATAGAGCGGGACATCTTTTCCACTTTTAAAAATCAATGGACGCATATCATCCAGCCCGATTACGTGGTCATTATGCTCATGGGTAATCAGCGCAATATCTACGTTATGTTCGTGGTTGGCAAGCATTTGCTGCCTGAAATCCGGGCCGCAGTCGATCAGTATCTTTTTATTTTCCTCCGTAGTGACCATTACGGAAGAGCGCAAACGGTTGTCTTTGGGGTTTTCTGAAGTACATACTTCACATGTGCAGCCTATAACAGGTACACCTTGAGAAGTACCGGTTCCTAAAAATTTCAACTTCATTTTGTTTTGAGGTTGGTTTAATTTTGGTAAATTTACAAAAAATTTCATGTCCTAATGTATCAGAAACTAACTCCTAAACAAAAAGCATTAACAATTAATCTAGATCCTACTATTTATGGTACTTTCGCAGAAATTGGAGCAGGGCAGGAGACTGTTCGCCACTTTTTTAGAGCAGGGGGAGCTTCCGGTACGATTGCTAAGGCAATGTCTGCTTATGACAAAGATTTTAGTGATGCCATCTACGGAAAAGAAGTAAAAAACAGGTATGTTACCCAGAACAGGCTTCGAAAAATGCTCCGATATGAGGTAGCCTTGATTGAGGAGAGAATTTCCAGAGACAATAATCCGGACAGAAAGTTCTTTTCGTATGCCAATACGGTAACAACCATTAATTTTGATAAGACGGTAAGAGGCCACGGCTGGGTAGGAATTCGTTTTCAGACCAAGGAAAATGAAGATTATAATGAGATCGTAATCCACGTAAAATTCAAAGAAAATGATGCTACTCTTCAGCAGGAAACCTTAGGGAACCTGGGGGTGAATCTTATTTTCGGGGCCTTTCATTATTTTGACAATCCAAGAACTTTAGTAGAATCTCTTTATGATGATATTGCAAAGGATAATCTTGAAATTGACATGATCGACTTCAGCGGACCCGCTTTTGCCTATGTTGATAACAGGCTGATGTCTCTTCAGCTGGTAAAAAATGGAATGACGGATGCCGTAATCTTCAATTCTGAAGGGAACAATATGCTTCCGGCAGATGTATTGTACAAGAAAAATATTTTCGCGGTAAGAGGAAGTTTCAGACCGGTAACGAAAGTAAACATTGATATGCTTAAAAATGGGATGGATATGTTCTTCAAAGATGCCACCTGTACGCATGAAGAAACAGAAGTCCTTATCGAGATCACCATTTCCAATCTGAGAGCAGACGGAGATATTGATGAAAGAGATTTCCTGGATAGAGTAGACATTCTTGGGAAACTGGGATATACCGTTATTATTTCGAATTTCTCTGAATATTACAGACTGATTGATTATTTTGCCTCCTACACCAGTGGAGACATCGGTGTGGCAATGGGTGTAAATAACCTGTTGATGGTGTTTGACGAGAAATATTATAAAAACCTTTCAGGAGGAATTCTGGAAGCTTTCGGTAAGTTTTTCAGAAACGGAATGAGAGTATATCTATATCCTTATAAAGATCCTGAAACCCATCAGTTACTGGATTCTTCAAACTTAAAAGTAGAAGAAAACCTGAAAGAATTATATAAATATTTTAAACACAACAACCGTATTGTAGATATTACGAACTATAATCCGGAGTTTTTGGAAATTTATTCCAGAGAAATATTGAGAAAAATTGCATGTTGTGTGAAAGGCTGGGAAACTCAGGTTCCGGAAGGCGTAGCAGAAATGATCAAAGAGCGCGGAATGTTCGGATATAAAGAAGAACTTTCCCTAAAACAATTCTCTTAAAAAAATATATACAATGTCAGAATTAAAGAAAAGACTTTCCTCAATTCTTGAGAGTCCTAAACATAATACAGAAGAAAAGCTTGAAAAAGTTTGCCACCTGCTGGATCAGGAGATTTCTTATTTCAACTGGACAGGTTTCTATTTCAAAAACGGAGATAAGGAAGAACTGATTTTAGGCCCTTACGTAGGAGCGCCTACAGATCATACCATTATTCCTTACGGTAAAGGAATCTGCGGCCAGGTTGCTGTTTCCAATGAGACGTTCGTAGTTCCGGATGTGCATGAAGAAAGTAACTATCTAAGCTGTTCCATTGATACAAAAGCTGAAATTGTAGTTCCTATTTTTAAGGACGGAAAAAATATCGGTCAGATTGATATTGATTCCCATACAATCGATCCTTTCACGAAAGAAGACCGTGAATTATTAGAATGGCTTTGTAACGAAGTTTCTAAGATTTTGTAATTCGAACCTATTATAAGTAAAATATAGACTCCGGCTGACTTGGCCGGAGTTTTTTTATGGATTATTGGTGGTAATGACAAACATGATCAAAGGCTCATCTCCTATATTTTCAACGGAATGATATCCTATAGAATTAATGGCTGTAATATCACCTTTTTGAAGCGTTTTCTTACGTATTGCTCCTTCTGTGCCTGTTCTTTCTCTGTATTCCCCGGTTCCATGGATGACAACGTATAATTCCTGCTCATTTCTTTGATTGTGCGTATGAAACCCGGATTCATCACCTTTGTTCAACAGCACCATATAAGCTGCCAAACGGTTATTGGCCAGTTCTTTCTGCTCAAACATCTGTATCATGTATACAGTCCCGTTTCCACCATACATATTCTCACGTTTTTCCAGTCGGGTAATGGTTCTTTCCTCTTTTTCAAATGCCATTACATAAAGGTTGATGTATTTTGAAACCTCCTGTATAACGTGATCAAATTCTGCTCCTTCGGATAATATAACAGTATCAGGCATGTGAGTTTAATGTTTAGGGTTTAAAGTTCGGTGTGTATGTTTTAGATCAGTTGTGCTGCATCAGATGAATTTCAGCCAGCAATTCTTTAAAGTAATTCTCACATTTTGCAATATGGGTTCCATACCAGGAAAATGCCTCTCCGTCTACGATCATAATCTTTTTATCAGGATAAAAAGCCTGCAGTTCCTCCATATGTTTTTCTTTAAACGGAAACGGTTCGGAAGAAAGCATAATGATGTCAGCATCCGACAGGTCTTCAGCCGTAATCTGCGGATAACGGGTTTTGTCTTTAAAGATATTCTCAAATCCAATTTCTGATAAAATTCTATGGATAAAAGTATCTGAACCTATCGTCATGTATGGATTTTTCCAGATAAGATAAGCTGCTTTGAGAGGCCTTTTCAGCTTTGCCTGATTCAGAATGTCATAAATTTTAAGGTTGAAAAGCTGGGCTCTGTCTTCCTTTCCAAAAAGCTTTCCAAGATTTTTAAGCAGGTAATAATTATCCTCAATTGTATCAATATTGGTTACCATTACCTTGTAATCATTCATCAGAGCTTCCACCTGGTCCTTTACATTCTCTTCCTTATTGGCAAGAATAAGATCCGGTTGCAGTGCTTTGATTTTTTCAATATTGATATTTTTTGTTCCGCCGATTATGGGTACATTTTTTATTTTATCCTGAGGATGAATGCAGAATTTTGTTCTTCCTACCACTTCATTTTCGGTCAGTCCAAGGTCAAATAAAGCCTCAGTAATAGAAGGTACAAGTGAAACGATTTTCATATTGGCATGTTAGATGATGCCTAAAATTACAAAAGTTTTCCGGTTAAGAAAAGTCCGGCTACGGTAAAATAGATAATAAGCCCTGTAACATCCACTAGGGTTGCTACAAACGGAGCAGAGGAAGTAGCAGGGTCAAGATTTAATTTCTTTAATGCAAATGGAATCATGGAGCCTGATAATGTTCCCCATAGCACAATGGCAATCAGGGAAACCGAAACACTCAATCCTACATATACCCAATACTGTCCATAATCAAAAAGACCTATCTGCTGCCAAAGCATGATTCTTATAAATCCGATAATCCCTAAAATGGCTCCAAGACATAATCCGGAGATAATTTCTTTTTTCATGACATACCACCAATCCTTAAGATTGATCTCCTGAAGGGCCATTGCACGGATAATCAACGTGGCAGCCTGAGACCCGGAATTTCCTCCACTGGAAATAATCAGCGGAACAAATAAGGCGAGAACAACCGCTTTCTCAATTTCTTTATCAAAATATCCCATTGCTGAAGCCGTCAGCATTTCCGAAACAAACAGAATGATCAGCCAGGTGGCCCTTTTTTTAATCATCTCTGTCCATGAAGTTTGGGTATAGGGAAGATCCAGGGCTTCCAATCCCCCGAATTTCTGGATATCTTCCGTGTTCTGCTGTTCAATCTGATCCAGGATGTCATCTATCGTTACGATTCCCACCAAAACTCCGGCTTCCGTAATAATAGGAAGGGCGCCACGGTCATACTTTTCGAAATACGTTACCGCATCCTCTTTGGAAGTGGTGGTGGTAATGGCTACAAAATGGTTGTCCGTAATATCAGAAACCAGGGTATCTTCCTCTTCCAGCAATAACGTTCCGATGGCAAGGTCATCAATCAGGCGGTTTCTTTCATCCACTACATACAGGTAGTTCATGGTTTCCACTCTTTTTCCTACCTTTTTAATCTGCTGAAGACATCTTTTTACCGTCCATTCCTTACGGATCTGAATATAATAAGGTGTCATCAGACGGGCGATAGAATCTGAATTGTATCCAAGGAGCTTTAAGGCAATTCTTCTTTCCTGAGGGTTAAGATGATTAATAGAATACTTGATCAGCTCATCCGGGAAATCCTCGAAAAGAGCAGTCCTGTCATCCGGAGTCATGGCATTCAGGATTTCGGAAACCTCATCACTTCCGATACTTCTGATGGTTTCTTCCTGAAAATCAGGGTCAAGGTGTGAAAAAACTTCTGCTTTGTACTCTTTCGGAACCTTCAGGAACGCGAGCAGCCTCTCATCAGCAGGAAGTTCGCTGAGAGTTTCGGCAATATCGGCAGGGTTAAAGATAAGTTCGTCTCTGGAATTCAAAACGTGAAATTTTTGGATATGCAAAAATAATCCAAATTTTTAAGACTAGGCAATAAACTGGCGAAATTAAGGATTAATTAAAGTGTAATACTTCTGTAAGACAAAAAACACCCGCCGAAACGGGTGTGCAAAAATTAAATTTAAATTCCAATATTCTTTAAATTGGTTCGCATTCTGAGGTTGGAATGTAAATACAAACGGCGTTTGTACAGCATTGGTATGGTCCGCAATCTGAATTGTCACCACACTTTTTTATTCCACTTCCTTTAATGTTTTTTTGCTCGAGCCGGTTGAGCTTCTTAAGATTTGAATTTTTCATAATCATTAGTAGCTTAAAATTAAGGCTCAATCATGCAGTCATGATCAAGGCATTCTCCATTACAGCAATATCCAACGGAGCAAGGTCTTGTTTCGCTGCATCTGAAAGGTCCGAAACCGCCATTGATTTGTTTCGCAGCTTCTCTGCTGAGTTTCTTTAGATTTTTCATATAGTTATAGTTTAGATTTAATGTCAGACTAAAATAATAAATATTTCTATACTATTTATTTATTAAAGAAATTAATTTATTACTAATCAGTATTTTATTTATATTTAAATACAAACACCTGCATTTGCAGGTGTTTGTCATAATCATACATTACTCCAAAATACATGGATTTAGAACACAGATGTTTTGGCAGCATGCTCCGCCCGGACATTCATAATGTTCTGTACATCTTTTGAAAGGCCCGCTGCCTTTGATTTCTTTTTGTACTTGTCTGCTGAGTTTTTTTAGATTTTTCATATGATTTAGTTTTAGGTCTGACTAAAATAGTAAAAAATATTTAATAATTCCTTATTTGGTGAGAATATTTAATTGTTAATCAGGTATTTATAGTGTGTGTTAAATAAGAAGCACCTGTTTATGAATGTAAACAAGTACTTTATATATTATGAAAATTAAATAATTTGGAGTGAGGAGAACTTTTAAAAGTTATAATTATGAATTATGAATTATGAATTATGAATTATTCCGCTATAGCTAATGGACCATAGGAATGAAAATTCACCATTGACTTGCGAAGCAAAATTGACCATTGATAATCAAAGGTCGTATATTCCAACCTTAAACCTTAAACCTTAAACCTTAAACCTTAAACCTTAAACTCAAAGCTCTGCTTCCGTTGGCTTCAGCTTTCTCAGTTTCTTAATAATTCCTTTGATGGCTCCTTCGGTTCCTATTTTAACAGAGTTGGTTGTAGAACCCAGCAGGCGCATGTTTTTCCGGTAGGTATCGTGATCTGTTTCGGCCATGAGGCTGCCGTCCGCACCAAAAAGTTTCATGCTGACAACCACCTGATTGGAGAATACGTATTTTCCAAAACCTACTTTGAAATATCTTACTTTGGAAACAATGGCAAAATCCGCATCATTATTTTGGCAGTAGTCTACAATAGTCTGTTTGTCTATACTGTCGAAAGGAACCTGAACTTCTGCACGGAGCATTTTATTCCTTCTTCCGCTGAAATTATCGGTAACCGCATCAAAAAAAGCATTGTTGGTAGGATCCTTTATTTCATCAATATCAGGCTCTACCTCGGGATTGAAGTAGAGAACTCTTTTTATTTTATCATCAGCACTTTTCTGAGCTTTTACCGAAGTAAACCCGATGAATAAAAAAGTAATAACTGCTGTAAAGAATATAATTTTTTTCATTTGTAATTCGAATGCAAAATTACTGCCTTTTCGTTGGATTGCATACAATTTATTAAGAAATTTTTAACATTTTTTTCTATCAAATTTGATTTATGAAATCAATAATGTTTGCAGAATCAAAAAATAGTCGTAATTTTGCACCCGTTACATAATAATCATTAAACAATATTGGAATGTACTTAACAACAGACAAAAAGCAGGAAATTTTCGCAAAGCACGGAAAATCTGCACAAGACACAGGGAGTGCTGAAGGACAAATCGCTCTTTTCACTTTCAGAATCAATCACTTATCTCAGCACTTAAAGGCTAACCGTCATGATTTCAACACAGAGAGATCTCTAGTGAAATTGGTAGGTAAGAGAAAAAGTTTACTAGATTACCTTAAAAACAAAGATATCGCAAGATATAGAGCAATTATTGCTGAACTAGGTTTAAGAAAATAATCTATAAAGATTTTCAAAATAAAAAGCAGCTTCGAAAGAAGTTGCTTTTTTGTTTTTACACTACAGGGGATTTTTAACCGCAAAAGACACAAAAGTTTTTTAGCACCCAGGTTGTTTTAAGAAATTACTAAATGCTTGAGGAGAGTGCTTGGTTTTTATAAGTTTTTGATTTTCAAATAATAATAAAATTGGATTTAGATTCCTACGGAATGATAAACTGTATGGATAGGCCAGTACTCCAATTGTGTTATTCCGTAGGAATCTAGCTTTTATGATCCATAAAAAGATTGCAACTCAAACTAATATTAAAACCGAAGGTATAAAAATTCCCCTCCCTCGGAGGGGTGGCGAAAATTCAAAGAATTTTTGACGGGGTGGTTAACACTCTGCAGCATCCATTATTCCACTTTCTTCCCAATTTTCCCCAGATGCGTATTTTGAAAACTGTCCGGATATTTCAATCCATATCCTAAAATTCTGTCAAAAGCAGAGTGAGAAAATAAGAGGGCTCCAACCATTTGCAAATAGGGTAGGGAAAGGGCTGTTCCGATGAAATAGACAATAATAGCTATTCCCAAATGATGAAAGAGATTATAGAAGAAAGCTCCCACTTTATTATTAACCATATAGCCCAACATAGAAAGGTCCGGTGCAAGGAAAAGTCCGGCAAACCACCACCAGGAATATCCCGTTTGTGCAAAAGCATAGATTCCTAACAGTAGAAATGCTGCGTATTCAAGTTTTAACTGTATTTTCATTGTAATTGCATTAGCTTTGGGATAAGTTTCTTATTTCAGGAAAAAGTTACATGAATAGATCTAAAAAAAAGCGGAATATGTCAACATATTCCGCTTTGTATATTTTGATATAATTTGTTTTAATGTCCTGATTTGGTTTCAGTATTTTCCACATGACCCAGATATTTGGTACAGTAAGCACCAAAAATCAGAATAACCAGATAGCAGAATACAGGAATGATAAATGAATGCTGTACGCCGAACTGATCTGCCAGATATCCCTGGAAAATAGGAACAATTGCTCCCCCTAAAATGGCCATTACCACTAAGGAAGATCCCTGGCTGGTATATTTCCCCAATCCTGAGATGGCCAGTGTATAAATATTGGAAAACATAATAGAGTTAAAAATTCCGATACCTAAAATACTGTACATGGCCAGTTCACCATGATTGACCATCGCTGAAATTAACAATACAACATTGACTGCCGCAAAGATGGATAATGTTCTTGCCGGAGCTGCTTTACCCACGAAGAAAGCAATGAAATTAAGTATGATAAACACAAGGAAAAAGCTGATCTGAGAGAAAGTAAGATTTACAATACTGAAGATCACAAGGAAAACAGCAGCAGCTGCCCCCAGCATATAAACAGCCTTTTTACTCTGGCTTAAGGATTGGTTTAAAGAGATGGCTCCAAGAAAACGGCCGATCATCGCTCCTCCCCAATACAGAGAAAGGTAATTCTTACTGATGATTTCATTAAAGCCCATAATCTGTGGCTGCTCCAGGAAGCTGATGATAAAACTTCCCACGGCAACTTCTCCGCCCACATAGCAGAACATAGCAAATACCCCGAATTTCAGGTGGCTGAATTCAAGAGCTCCCCAGCCTTTTACCACTTCTTCTTCACCCATCTGGAATGAAGGAAGCTTAACTCTTGAAATCAACAGCGCAACCAGTAAAAGAATACCCGCAAAAATAAGATAGGGAATTCTTGTTGCTACTGCACTGAATGATCCGTCCGGAGATGAGAAAAATTCAAAAATAAGGTGGCCTCCAAGTACCGGCGCTATCGTTGTTCCGAAGGCATTGAATGCCTGGGTCATATTCAGACGGCTCGAGGCAGATTCTTCACTTCCCAGCAATGAAACATAGGCATTGGCAGTAATCTGAAGTACCGTAAAACCAAGCCCTAAAATAAACAAAGCTCCCAGAAACAGCGGGTAATACGAAAACGTAGCAGCCGGATAAAACAGAACACAGCCTAAAGCTGCGAGGAAAATTCCGAACAGGATTCCTTTTTTGTATCCTAATTTATTAATGGGATCTCCTTTTGTAATAGAGATCATAAAATAAATCAGAGACCCAATAAAGTAAGCTCCGAAAAAACAGAACTGTACCAGCATGGATTCGAAAAAGGTAAGATTGAAAAGTTGCTTCAGGTAGGGAATCAGGATATCATTCATACAGGTGATGAATCCCCACATAAAAAACAGCAGGGTGATGGTAATCAACGGTACCGTATAATTCCTGCTTTGTGATTGTACTTCTTTATTAATCATAAACATTTATTTATCTGTATAAGGATAATTCCTTAACTTTTTTTGCCTACAGCATTGTATTTGGTGAAGTAGGGGCAAATATAGGGATCAGCCTATGTCTTTGCAATAATTTTAATGGTTTTTATAATGAAATGTATATTTTTTTCAGATCAGAGTCTTATTTTCATTTTTTGAGACAATAATACAAAAACGATAGGATTTTTCAATGCATTATCTGCAGAAACTGTTTTTTATTTTTACGAATAGCCATTAAGCCGAGATTACAGGAAAAAATTAAAACTTTCACCAACTGATAGCCAATTTTTTGTATTTTAAAAGCCTATTTATGCAATTGAAAAATTTAATATATCATTATTATATAGTACCTTTGCACACGAAATTTAAAGAGTTTAAATATTAATTCATACTCAATACGGAGTATTAAGAAGACAAATTTATGAGTATACCTCAAGCGTTTACAGAAATGATTACTCTTGCAGATGGCAGAGAAATCACTATTGAAACAGGGAAATTGGCTAAACAGGCTGATGGATCTGTGGTAGTAAAAATGGGTGGAACAATGCTTTTAGCAACTGTTGTAGCCAATAAAGAAGCCAATCCTGGTGTAGATTTTTTACCATTAACAGTTGATTACAGAGAAAAATTCTATGCAGGTGGAAGAATTCCTGGAAATTTCTTCCGTAGAGAAGCAAGACCTTCAGATCAGGAAATTTTAACAATGCGTTTGGTGGACAGAGTTTTACGTCCGCTTTTCCCTGAAGATTTCCATGCTGAAGTTCAGGTGATGATTTCATTAATTTCTTATGACGGAAAAACAATTCCTGATGATTTAGCCGGTTTGGCAGCATCTGCAGCTATTGCTATTACAGATATTCCTTTCAACGGACCCATGTCTGAAGTAAGAGTTGTAAGATTTGACGGCGTGCTTTCTGTCAACCCAAGTTATGAAGAATTGAAAAGTTCTGAGTTAGACATCATGGTTGGAGCTACTAAAGACTCCATCGTAATGGTAGAAGGAGAAATGAAAGAAATTTCTGAGCAGGAAATGTTAGAAGCTATTAATTTTGGTCATGCTGAAATTAAAAAGCAAATCGAAGCTCAGGAAAGATTAGCAGAAAAAGTAGGAAAAGCTTTCCCTAAGAGAGAATATTCTCACGAAACTCATGACGAAGAAATTCGTGAAAAAGTGTGGAAAGAAACTTATGATAAAGTATATGAAGTCGCAAGAACTCCATCTGGAAAAGAGGAGAGAGCGGAAAAATTCAAAGCGGTTCGTGAAGAGTTTTTAGCTCAATATGCTGACAACGAAGAAGAACTGGAAAGAGTAACACCTTTCGTAAAAGTATATTACCATGATGTAGAAAAAGAAGCAATGCGTCAGATGATCCTTGAAGACAATATCCGTCTTGATGGCCGTGATCCTCAGACGATCCGTCCAATCTGGTCTGAAATTGATTACCTTCCGGGAGCTCACGGTTCTGCCGTATTTACAAGAGGTGAAACTCAGTCTCTAACAGCAGTAACTTTAGGTTCTGTAAAGGATGCCAACATGGTAGACAGCGTAATTACGCAACACGACGAAAAATTCTTCTTACATTATAACTTCCCTCCATTCTCTACAGGTGAAGCAAGGCCTCTAAGAGGAACTTCAAGAAGAGAAGTAGGACACGGTAACCTTGCTCAGAGAGCATTGCAGGCTGTTATTCCTGAGGAAAATCCATATACCATCAGAATTGTTTCTGATATCCTTGAATCAAACGGTTCATCTTCGATGGCAACAGTTTGTGCAGGAACATTAGCATTAATGGATGCAGGGGTACAGATTACAAAACCTGTTTCCGGTATTGCAATGGGATTGATCACAGATGCAAAATCAGGTAAATTCACGGTACTTTCTGATATCTTAGGAGATGAAGATCACCTTGGTGATATGGACTTCAAAGTAACAGGTACTGCTGATGGTATCACAGCTTGTCAGATGGATATTAAAATCCAGGGACTTTCTATGGATATCATGGAGAAAGCACTGATGCAGGCTAGAGACGGAAGATTACACATCTTAAATAAAATTACTGAAACTATTTCTGAACCAAGAGCAGACGTGAAGCCTCACGCTCCGAAAATGGTGGTTATGGAGATTCCGAAAGACTTTATCGGAGCTGTAATCGGGCCTGGAGGAAAAATTATCCAGCAGATGCAGAAAGATACGGATACCGTTATTGCTATTGAAGAATTGGGTGAGATCGGACGTATCGAGATTGCAGGAACTGACAGAGAGAAAATCAATGCTGCTGTTGCAAAAATCAACGAAATTACTTTTGTTCCGGTTGTAGGTGAAGTTTACAAAGGTAAAGTAGTGAAAGTAATGGACTTCGGAGCTTTCGTAGCAATTGCTAAAGGAACAGAAGGACTTCTTCACATTTCTGAAATTGAGTGGGCTCGTCTGGACAAAGTTCCTTATGCTGAAGGTGATGAGGTAGAGGTGAAGTTCATGGGTTACGATGACCGTAAGAAAATGAAGCTTTCCCGTAAAGTTCTTTTACCAAGACCTCCAAGACCGGAAGGACAAGGCAGACCGGAAGGGCAAAGAAGACCAGAAGGGCAAGGAAGACCAGAGGGACAAAGAAGACCGGAAGGGCAAAGACCGCAGGGTGAAAAGCCACAAGGCGAAAGACCAGTGGAAAACGAAACTCCTTCTAATGAAGCTTAATAAGATTTATTCTTAAACATAAAAAATCCCTCAATTTTTGAGGGATTTTTGCTTTTTATGTCATTGTGAAATGCATAGCATTGAAGCTATCCCACTTTTGGAAATGTAAAGGAAAATTTTGAGATTGCTTCGCCTTCGGCTCGCAACGGCTATAGGAACTAACTTCCCACTCTCTGCTTCAGATGGTTTCATTAATAACGGAAGAAATAGTGTGATCATCACCGTTTTTAATTAATTTTAAATAACAAAAAATTAAAATCATGGCTTACAGTACAGAACTTGCCGACCGGGTACGTGAACGGCTTTCCATTGAAAACAATATAGAGATCGAGGAAAAGAAAATGTTCAGCGGACTGTCTTTTCTGGTGAACGGAAAGATGTGCATCAATATCAGTCATGACAACCTGATGTGCCGCTACAATCCCGAACTGGAAGATGAGGTTTCGGAAAAAAAAGGCTTTCTGCCGATGATCATGAAAGGAAAACAGCTGAATGGCTATTGCTACGTAGAACCCAGTGGTTTTAAAAAAACAGATGATTTTGAGTACTGGATCAAGATCTGTCTTGAGTATAATCCGATGGCGAAGGCTTCGAAGAAGTGAGCTGTTGGGTTTGAGGGTAGGAGAGTGAGAGGGTTTGAGAGTGGGAGAGTTTGAGAGTGGGAGCGCTGAAGTTTAACAGTCCCACCGTTCATAACTCATTATTTATAAATCATCATCGTACAGTTTTTTCCTTATTTCAACTAGTATTTTTGTTGTTTTTTCTAAATCTGGAGAGTCGGGAAGATTGGAGGTGGGATAATGGTTTTCTATTGATTGTATCAGGGTTTCTGCTTTTTTCATAACATTTTCATAAGACTGATTTCCTGCTTTGATATCTAATAGTTCGTCCCGGTTTTCTACACGAATCGTCAGTGAACTGGTTTTAAAAATCTGTTCGCAGGACTGTAGCAGCCGGATAGTGTGCATCATATTCTTGCTGTCATAATTCTGACCGTGGGTCTGATTAACATTGTAACGATCTTCATTGCGCTCAGCCACCCATTTCCAGTATTCCCTGTAGTCTTTGCAGTAAACAGAGTAGGCATCCAGATTGCAGAATAAATAAGCAATCGGTTTTTCATTTTTAGAAACTGATGATACGGAAACCTGATTGGCTTCTTCATTCTGAATAATTCCTTTATATCCCAATGTTCCCGATTCATCATAAAAAAAAGCATACATTCCCTTTGTGTGATCAATGTTTATTAATCCGCATTTTTCCTGTGATAGACCATCCTCATGCAGCCATTTTTTTAAGGGTACAGAACCCTGTCCATCAAGGATAAAGCAGAAATCCAGGATCGATTTTCTTTCTTTATCAACAGGATTTAAAATCTTTTTATTGAGACCTTTAGCCTTTTTAATCTGCGAAACAGCGTAGCCTGCAAAGGTGTCTTTGCATAATTTTGACAGGAAGTCTTCAGTTTTCAGCAAATCCATCAACGGATGTTTGTATTGAATACAATCTTCCGGACTTGCCAGAATTTCCAGAATATTGGGATTATTTTTCTGAAGCAATTCTACAAACCTCCCGATTTCATAATACGTAATATCATTCGTTTCATTAGAAATCTGCGGAATATAGTTCAGTCCAAAGAAATCTTCCTTCGGCAGATAATACACCCCACGGATATCGGTATCAGAATTCTCTGTTGCCAATCCAAAAGCACGGCTTCCGGAAATGGTTTCGAAGAGAAGGAGGTTTTTGTCTTTTAGTGATTCTATAGTTAACATATTTCCATCATTTTGTCATAATGCGTTTTTCCTCCAATGTTTTCAAATATCATTTCAAAACTCTTTAATGCAATGTCTTTAGGTTCTTCAGATATTCTAGTAAAATAAATTTCGTCATTTATCGAAACTCTGTGACTTTCATCCTGCATCTGTGAAATTAATGCAGTTATAATTAAATTTTCTGAGCTGTCCTCAGGGATGTCATTTTTGAGTTCCCATAAATTTACATCATCTATTAATCCCATAAAGTTAGCATAGCTTTCAACTATTCTACGCATATTATTCATTAGTGCTATAGAGATTTTATCAGAAGTTTCTTTTTTTATTTCTTGCCATAATAGATGATAATCATTAAATGCAATGTTTTTATAGTTCTCTACTCTTTCAATAATTGATTCATTATCGACTTTTTTTATATTAAAATATGATGTTGAACAACATATTCTTGCACCGAACGCTAAAGATACTTCCTTATAAAAAAAAATATTATGTGTTAATATAAAAACTTGTTCTATACTTTCATTTTTTAATTGTTCTATTAATTTATTACCATCCTGATCCCTTCCAGTACCTTTTTTTGCAATCAACCTTCTTATCAATGTTGAAACAAAGAATAATACCTGACTATCCATACTTGATACAGGATCATCAATAACAATAATTTTCTTTTTTGTAGAATTTTCTGAATCATTACTTCCTAAACAAAGTTGATAGAAATATAAAAAAGCTATAAAATTCTTTTCGCCTTCACTTAATGTTTTAAAAACATGTGTTTCAAAAGTTTCTTCTTCTCTTAAAATAAAATATTTTGTAATATTATTTTCGGATTCTTTTTTCTCAATTTTAAATCCTCTGAAATTATTTTTTAATAATAAATCATTAATATTATCTATTGCTGTTTGAGTATTAACTGTTTGTGTCTGCCATTCTCTTACTTTTTCTATGGACAATGTTATATTATCTTTTAGTACGATTAATTCCTTTTTAGAGGTATCAATTTCTAACTCATAAGCTTTGTCTTTTGTCAGATAATCAACTATATTATTTTTTACTTGGTCAGCTATATAATTCCAAACATCATTTTTTAATTCAGATTTATTTTGCTTTATATTGTCTACTTCTAAATTGTGATTATGGATAATAGAATTGATTTCATCAACTAAATCTTTTAAATTACTGATAGATTTTATTTGTTTCCTTTCATTAGGTTTCTCCAATTTTTTTTGAAATTCAGTCTGATTACTAAATGAAACTTTTTGTATTATATTTTGTAATTTCAAAACCTTTGAAGAGACAATTTTCTGACTGGAAATAGATTGTAATTCCAAATCAAAAGCTGAAAATGCACTATTATAATCTGAAAAGACCTGCTTTATTCTAGTTAATTTTTCCTCTCTGGTTGTATCAAAGTATTTTTCAAATTGATTCAATAAATTTTGCGTTATTGTTGGTTGGTGACAGAATGGACATTGTTGATTATCAGCTTCTTTATTCAAAAATGAAATTCCTTGTTCAATCCAAGAACTATTATTTAGTTTTTCGATCAAAGGTGCAATTTCAACATCATTACTTCCAACTATTATTTCACTAAGCAATTCATTTATATTACTTTCTAAATCGATAATTTTTTGAAATGTTTCTAAAGAAAGAGTATTGTTAATTTTTATTAATTCCTCTACATGGAATTTATTATATTTTTCTGTTAAGTAAGTAAGACTTTTTACGTTGAAAGTATTTTTATTTTTATCTAAAAGTGTTTGAAAAAACGTCTCTCTTCTTGATCCCAAATCAATCTTATTAAAGTCTTTTTTAAACTTTCTATTATAGTTAAAACAAGTTTCCCAAATAGACTCTTTAAGCTGCTCTCTTTGTTTTATTAGGTCTTCAATATTTTCTTTCTTGGTGTCATATGTAACTTTTGTTGTAAAAATTAATTCGTTTTCGTTTTTAATTTTTTCTTCAATTTCTTCATTCTTTTCATCTAATGAAAAAATGCCATCCAAATCTTCTTTTGTATAAAAGTTCCTTTGTATAAATTCCTGATCAAAAACTAAAATATTTTCATTAGCTCTGTCAAAATTTTCTATAGAACAATGAGAGAAAGGTCCAATTAATGGATCACTTTTGGAAAATTCATAAAAAAGCCTTGCGATAGTAGATTTTCCACAACCATTATTCCCAAAAAAGAAATTTACTTTTTTTAGGTCATTAACTTCAACTAAATTTTTATAGGTTGCTATGCTGTTTAGTTTAATTTTTGTTATCATGAATTTTAGTTTTGAAAAATAAAAAATAGCTCTAGGTAAATATACTTCGAATTAAATCAAGATAAATTACGGGTTTCCTTACTCTCTAACATTTCTCCAAGATCTCTCTAAAAATCCTCTCCATCTCACCTTTATCCGCCTTTCCTCCAGACAAATTCTTCGATTTTTCCTCATTCTCAGCTATCGTTTTCTCAAGAAAATCAAACAGTTCCCAATCGTTCGGATGGTAGTAAGATTCTCCTTTAGTTGCTTTTAAGGCTACGAGTTCTTCTATTTTTCGTCTGGTGGCATCATCTGTTAAAACAAGCAGATCACTGAACAATACAGGCGGAACCGTTCCTTTTTCTATGATCCATTTTCCGGTGAGGGTGGTTCGGAGGCAATAAAAATAACTTTTTAATTTTACTTCATCACTTCTGCAGGCTTCCAGATATTTCTTGCTCATGCTCAGATAATGGTAAGAGACTGCGACCGGAGAAAAGGAGGCATCCGCCAATGGTCTGAACAATTCTACAAACTTTTCATCCGCTTTATAAACGATAGGAGAGTAGAACCAGCTCAGCAAAGCCGCATTCGATTTCAGCAATAGGTGAAAGGTCTTTCGCAGATCCCAGCCGGAGCCGTCCAGATCATCTTCTGTGATAAATTCTATCGTCTCATCCTTATCCCAGGGAGAAAGGTACCAGTCTTTATCATGACGGTATATAAAACGGATATCATAATCACTGTCAGGAGACGCAAAACCCCACGCGCGGCTTCCTGATTCTACCGCAAGAAGGACTTTTATGCCCCGACTTGCCTCCACTTCTTTTATCTTTTCAAGTATTTTTGGTGTCATTGTTTTTGATTTATAATGCAAAGTAAAAGATGAAGTGCGCAATATACTCGCGTAGTTATTTTGAATTACAGAAATTTTTAAAGAATGGAAGATAAATGAATACTGCAGACCAAATTCTTCTTTGACCTTTGAAAATTGTGCGTTAAAAAAATAAATTGTGTGAACGTTAAGAAAATTCTCGTGTCTGAGTGCGACAAAAATATCGATACAAAAAAACAATAATGAATTCGCACGAGTTTAGAATTTTTAGAGAACACATTTTATTTTTAGCTCAATTTTCAAGGTCTTGACCTTTTGTTTCTTTTGTGTCAAGACAAAAGAAAAAGACTCATTGAATTTTACTAATATTGCACTTTTCCATTTAACATAACTATAAACATCCATGCTATCATCAGAATTACAGCATAAAATAGATTTTAAAACAAAACCATTAGGTGCATTAGGACATCTTGAACATATTGCCCACAAAATCGGAATGGTTCAGAAGACGACTTTACCCCAGTTATTGAATCCTCATATGGTGGTCTTTGCGGCCGATCATGGGATTGCCACCGCAGGGGTAAGTGCCTATCCACAGGAAGTTACTTATCAGATGGTGATGAATTTCCTGGGTGGCGGTGCAGCCATCAATGTTTTTTGCAGACAAAGTGCTATTACAATTAAAATTGTAGATGCCGGAGTGAATTTTGATTTTCCGGAAGGATTGAATCTGATCAATAAGAAAGTCAGAAAATCCAGCCGCAATATCCTGGAAGAACCGGCCATGACCTATGATGAATATCAGCAGGCACTTGAAAATGGAAAGTCTGTGGTTAATGATATTGCTAAAAAAGGCTGTAATATTATTGGTTTTGGAGAAATGGGCATCGGGAATACATCCGCTTCTTCTTTGATGATGAGCAAACTGTTTGACATTCCGATCACCAATTGCATCGGCCGAGGAACCGGACTGAATGACCACCAGCTGCAGAAAAAAATCCATATTTTAACAGAAGCTATAGAAAAATATCCGGCCGAAATGAATGAGGATGAAATTGTCCAGACCTTTGGCGGATTAGAAATTGCCCAAATGATCGGAGCTATAGAAGAAGCTTATCACCACAATATGCTGATCATGGTAGACGGATTTATTGCCACGGTAGCAGTAGCGACAGTCTGGAAAAAGAATCCTGAAATCCTGAATAACTGTATCTTCTGCCATGTAAGCAATGAAAATGCCCATCCTCAGCTGCTGGGGCTGATGAGAGAGAAAGCGATTCTTAATCTTGATCTGCGCCTGGGTGAAGGAACGGGTTGTGCATTGGCCTATCCGGTTATTCAAAGTGCGGTTAATTTCCTTAATGAAATGTCAAGCTTTGAAGATGCAGATGTATCCAATAAAAACTAAATGAAAGCTTTAAAAAATGAACTGATCTATTTTGCAACCGCACTCATGTTTTTTACAAGAATTCCGGTTCCGTTTATCATTCCGTACTCCAGCGGGATTATGAACAGATCTCAAAAATATTTTGCCTGGGTTGGACTGGTCATAGGATTCATCAATGCAGCTGTTCTTTATCTTTCTGCATTGCTTTTTAATCTGGAGATTGGAATTGTTTTAATGATGATTTCCAGTGTCTTACTGACGGGAGCTTTTCATGAAGATGGGTTTACGGATATGTGCGACAGTTTCGGAGGCGGATACGGGAAAGAGAAAATCCTGACTATTATGAAGGACAGCCGGGTAGGAGCGTATGGAACCATCGGGATTATCTTGCTTTTTGCTTTGAAATTTTACAGTATCCAGGCTTTGGGAGCAGTTGATCCACTGAGGGTTTTAGGTATTGTTATTTTAGCTCATACGGTAAGCCGGTTTATTTCAGGGACAATGATTTATACCCATCAATATGTCACTGATATTGATGTCAGCAAATCAAAGCCGCTGGCGAATAAACCATTGGATAAAACAGCTTTGCTGGTGGGGTTTATCAGTGTTGTAATTGCTTTCGCCCTGATTCCCGACTGGCGGCTGATTTTCGCTTTTGCACTGGCGTATGCAGGGAAAATGTATATGGGCTGGTATTTTAAAAAACATATCGGGGGCTACACAGGAGATTGCCTGGGAGCTGTGCAGCAGGTGTGTGAAGTGTTGTTTTACTTGGGAACAATGATCGTATGGAAATTCATTTAATCCGTCATACTGCTGTGGAAAATCCCGGAAACCTGTGTTACGGGTTTGCCGAAATGCCTTTAAGGAAGGATTATATTGAAGATTTTAAGACACTTGATATAGATCATGGTTATGATGGGATTGTTTCGAGTCCTTCTCAGCGTTGCCGCCTTTTAGCCGATTATTTTAAATTTGATTATCAGACAGATGAAAGGCTTCGCGAAATGAATTTCGGGAACTGGGAAATGAAAAAATGGACGGATATTCCCGAAGAAGAAATAAACCCCTGGTACAACGATTTTATTAAGGTAAAAGCTTCCGGCGGCGAAAATCTTCTGGAAATGCAGATCCGTGTCCTCAGTTTCTGGAAAGAATTGATTCAGAAAAAAGATATAGAAAAAGCACTCATCGTCACCCATGCCGGAGTCATCCGTCTGATTCTTCAGGCCGTACTCCGGTTTCCGCTGGAGAATATGTTCAGTATTCAGATCGATTATGGGAAAAAGACAATTGTAAATGTTAAAAACGAATTGCTTTTAATTAAAAATATAAATATATAGAATGGTTCTGATACTTTTTATAAAAAAACCGCTTAAACAGCGGTTTTTGTATTTTAAAATCTTCTGAAAGGTCTTACCCTGACCATGTTGTAATCTTTGGTGTAGTTCCACATATAACCAGCATAGCCATCCAGGATTCTTGCTTCATTGATACCTGACATCTCGGTAGAGCTCCAGTAGTACTTTTGAGAGACATCATTCCATGGGTTTGATGCAATATTGTAAACATTCTTAGAGCTTTTATAGAACGCCATCAGTTCTTCTTCAGATGGTAAGAACCAGTTGCCAATGCCATTTACCGTGTAATTTGCACATAACCTGGCGGCGCAGTTCGCATCTGAACACTGGGAAATAATTCTTGTGGTATTGGCAGGCCCTGATCCCATTACAGCCTGAGTCTGATTGATGATGTTAAATGGACATCCCCATCTGATTTTATCAGAGCCATTATAAGTAAGGTTGGCAGGAGCAGCTTCCAAATATCTCCAGCCGTCCGTAAACTCTCCTTTGTCATAAAAGATATATCCTCCTGAAGCCCCGATAGCACCCGCTGTTTTAAATGTTTTTTCGTCCGAATAATATACCTGTGCACCTTCTTTTACATATGATCTTACATAATAAGTGGTGTTTGGAAGTAATGCTGTGGCTTCCAGCTCATATGCTGAATAACTATTAGGATTTGATATTTTGATGATTTGCCCGTTTGAAATATTCACGCCAGTACTGGTTCTGTAACAAAATCCTTTCTCATCAGGATAAAATGCTTCAAGGTAATTCACCGAAATATCGTCAGTGCTTAAAGTGGCTGATGTTGTATAGATCGCTTTAGCCATTTTGAAAGTAATATCCATTTTTGCAGGAGTAACGAATGTGACATTATCACCATAAATAATATCCCCGTTATTAGCTGCAACATAGGCTCTTACATAATAAGTGGTTGATTTTTCAAAATCCGTACTGTAAGTTGCAGTAAGCTGATAATCTCCTGTTGAGTTGGTATATTCTTCAATCAGTTTTGAATTGCTGATGGTGGGGTTGATATTTTTGCCCCAGCAAAAGCCACGTCTGGAATATCCCGAACCGGAGGAAGTTACCGTTCCTGCAAATTTGAATTGTGCATTGCTGAAACTAGGTTTGCCGGTTACCACTTTTGGAGAAGCGCTGACATTGTTGGTTGTACCATTGTCATCATCCCTGCTATTGTCTGATCCGCAAGAAGCGAGCATAAGGGATAGGAAGAAAAATAAAAAATTTTTCACGAATAGATCTTTTTTCATAAATGTTTGTTCTTTTCGACTATTAGTTTTATAAATTTAAAGTTGGCAAATATATAAAAAATAATGACATTATTTGAAAAGAGTTATATACTTGTTACTGAGATGCTTTATTTGCTGAGTTAAGAAATAAAACGCCATCCGATTTAATCAGATGACGTCATGGAATTTATTTAAAAATCCTGATAAAACTATCTTTTTCCAGGCTTTCCAGTGAGAAATCAAAATCAGCTTCTGCTTTTTCTGTAGTGATCTCAGCACCCAGCTCTTTTACAAGATCATTGAAAGACATCGCTTGGTACCATTGCTGATACAAGGCGCTTGTTGCCATCATGGAAACCTGGCTATTTCCTGAAACATGAGAATGTCCGGCTCCGAAATTCAATAGTACGAAACATTGCTTTTCGTTTTTTGTCACCAGCATTCCCAGAATCATCTGCTTCTGAACAGAATTACATCTGGCTTCAGCAAAGAGATGGTTGGGATTCATCATATAATCGTAGGAAATATGGTCACCCTTTCCGATCACGATTTTATATCCACAGTTAGCATCTCCACTGAAAACGTTGTTCATGACAAGTGTTGGAGCACAATGCCCTTTGTCGGCATAAAGATATTCAACAGCACCGTTGGGAGCAGAAGTCATATCTCCGGAATACATCAATTGTCCGTCACCATGATTATAAGCAGCATTCCAGCCTATTTTTCCAGCGATATTCAATCCCGAAAGGTCAAGGTCATTAGCACCCCATTGATCTTCCCAGTAAATACCTACCGCCAGTCTTTCTCCATAAAAACGCGTTCCGGTAGGAATGTTTCCGACAAACATTTTTTCAGATGTCGGTAATGCAAATTCTACATTCTCCGGGAAATAGAATTTCTTTCCGGAAAGGTTTTCGTACTTCAGTTTCAAGAAATCCAGAATGAAATCATAGTTGAACTGATTCACATAAGTTTCCTTACCTTTTTTAGTCCACGATTTTCCGTTTCTCACTCTGTAAACAAAGGTATCCTGACCATACATTCTTGAGTAGCAGGCTGACAATGCCTTGAATAACGCAAACGGTGTCGCATTTTCCAGCCAATGCCAATCACTGTTTTCCAGTAATGTATTCGTAGCATCGTTCAATGGATTTGAAATTAATGGCTTATGATTTACTTTAGAAAGCTTCGAAATTTTATTAACCGCTTTTGGGGCTCTGTTTTTATAAGCAAGGAATAATGGCTTAAATCTATTGAAAATTTCTGCCAGTTTTTCCAGTCCAAAACTTTCAAACAGATAAGTCGGATTAAAATTACTTTGCTTGATTAAATCAATCAAATCATCATTTTTGATTAAAAGCGTTGTATTGGTAGTTTTATAAATGACATAACGGAAAAACTCAACAGGATTTTCTGGATAGATCTCGTATAGATCAGCTATTTTTATGACCGCTTCCTTATTTCTGATATTTTCTTTCCCTGTGAAATCATATTCCAGTTCCGTATGCAGGATATGCAGCAAATCATCAATGGTTTCTTCTTTCAAAGCAATCCCTGATCTTAAAAGAGCAAGACATTTTTCCTGCATCTCTTCTACAGAGTAGGCTTTGATGACTTTAAAAACCAACTTTATTTCAGGAACATTCAATATTTCAGCAGGAATATATATTTCACTTTGGAAATCGCTTCCGTACGTTGAAATATAATGTTCGATCTGTTCAAAAAATAAATCAATTCTGGAAGTGTTTTTTATTTTCGCCCAGGATTTATGGAAAGTTTTATTCAAATCATTTCCATTTAGTTTTTCATTTGCATAATAAGAGATGATCTCATTTTTTGCCCATACAGCAGCCGGTTCAATGATAAATCCGTCATTGGAAATAAATGGCTCTGTATTCGATTCTTTAGCCAATACCGCATTGAATAGTTGTAGTGTTTTCATTGTTTTAGTTTTAAAAATAAGTGAGGAGTAGATTCATTAAAAGTGAAGGGTATAGGAACTCCTTTTACCTATATTTTATAAAAAGCGGGGAGTAATTTATCCAAAAAATATAGGAACTCCCTTTGCCTTATAAGTTGTAAAAAAGCGGAAAGTAAATCTGGAAATATAGGAACTTTCTGTGCCTTTCTTTAAAAATAACTTTTTTAGTGCCGTGAAATTTGGGCTATTGTTTTTATTTAAACCTTACGGGTTTCTAAAACCCGTAAGGTTTGGATAGCAAGCAAGTTTTTAAATAATAAAAAATTATGCTTTTCTGAATTTCTTCTTTTTCTTCCATGGAGCATTCTTTTGCACATCTCCGGCCATAATACATCCGTAAGGCATCACTTCATCCAGAACTTCGCAAAGTCCGTACTCTTCTATCTGTGCTCTTACATTCTTCGCACTTTTATAAGCGCTTGGAAGCTCGGAAATATCTACTTCATTGGAATAGAAACGGATATCCAATCCTGCTGTTTCCTCATTGAAAATTTCTTCGGTTGTTTTATGTGCCAAAGATCTTTTATGCTGGCTTCTGCTGAAATTTCTTCCGGCCCCATGCGGTGCAAAACCTAAGTTTCTTTCATTTGTGGTTCCCTGAACAATCAGTACCGGTTCTGCCATATTCAGCGGAATCAGTCTTGGCCCTGTAATATCAGGAATGAATTTATCATCCAGTGGAGTAGCTCCTTTTGCATGATAGAACAGGTCTCCATCTTTGAAAACGAAGTTATGTTCATTCCAGTATCTGTTTTCTTTCTCTATTTCCAGCTTGTTCAGCACGGCATCGTGAAGAGAAGTATGGTTTTCTTTTGTCCATTCTCTGATCAGCTGCAACGCTTCCCAATAGGATTTACCTTCTTCTGTATCATAAGGAATCCAGGCATTTTCTCTCAATGTTTCAGGAGAGATTTCCTGTCTGAAACGGTTGGCAACCTTCATCCCTTTATCGTATAAAGCTGCTCCCGGAGCTCTGGATCCGTGGTGCGTTACCATCAAGGTATTTCCTGTATTTTTGGAAATTCCAACGAAAAGGAAGTGGTTTCCGTCGCCCTGAGTTCCCATATGAGAACGGGCAATACTGATCAGTTTTTCATCATTTAAGAATTCATTTTCTCTGAAAGCATCCATCAGTTCCTGAGACATCGGCATCTGTTCTCCTCTTGGCCTTCCTCCATATCCGAAATGAGTAATAGAATGCGCAGCATCCAGAACATCTTTAGGATTTGTTTTTCCAAAATCCGTCAGCATCACAGAACAGCAGATATCTGCGCTATGGAATCCCGGATGGATGGCATTTTTTGCAATTACCACACCTCCTACCGGAATCTGACCTTCGGGACCTGTAGGACAGGCATCCGGCATTAAAGCTCCGCCAATCAGCGTAGGGGTTTTCATAAGAACTTTCATGGTTTTGATTACTTTTTCCACATTATCATTTTCACTTTCGTGCTCTGCACGTATATTGATCATAAAATCTTTAGCCGTTTCATGAAGCGGAATACTATCAGGTTGTTTGAACTGTACCAGATATTCTGCGATCTGATGTTCATCCAGAGTATTCTCGTTGATATAGCTAATGGCATCTTTAAACCATTTTGCTGGTCTATATCCTAATTCGATTAAATGATTTCCATTAAATTCCATTTTGTTTCATTTTGATAACGCAAAGTAATTACCTTATTGCGCAATAGTTTTGCGTAGATAAGAAATTTTAATTATTTTTACAAAAAGTTTGTTAAAAGAGAAAAAAGCTCATTAACAGACTCAAAAATAGTATATAATTAAAAAACAAGGCTCATGGTATTATTAGAACAACTAAAACATTTCCCGGAAACCATCCAGTTTAATGATGTTATCACTTATATTGATGAACATTATGAATTTACTCCTACCGCTTTTCAGAACGGAGATACTACAAACCAGGCCGGGCAGAACAATGGCTCATGTAAAGTTTTCAGCTTCGCAAGCATTCAGGATCTGACGAAAGAAGAAACGCTTTGGCTTTTTGGTGAATTTTACAGGGATGATGTTTTGAAAAAACCGGAGGGAACTGATCATCAGAATATCCGGAACTTTATAAAATACGGCTGGGAAGGAATTACTTTTGATGGTAATGCTTTGAAAGAAAAATAATTTTAAAAGCATATTTACTTATAAAAACACCCAATCATTAAACACTAAGTATGTCATCCAATAAAAATGCCCTCATCCGGTATAAAACATTAGATAAATGTCTTAAAAACAAATACAGGAAGTATACGCTGGAAGACCTCATTGATGAGTGTTCGGAAGCGTTATTTGAATTTGAGGGTAAAGAATCTTATGTCAGTAAGAGAACCGTGCAGCTTGATCTTCAGAATATGCGGAGTGAAAAATTCGGATATGAAGCCCCTATTGAAGTCTACGAAAGAAAATACTACCGTTACAGTGACCCGGAATACAGCATTCATAATATCTCTGTGAATGAAAGCGACCTGAAAGCAATGAACAATGCGGTTCAGATCTTAAAACAATTCAAGGACTTCTCTATGTTCAAAGAGATGAACGGGGTCATCCAGAAGCTGGAAGACTCTATTCATGCCACCAGCCAGAAATCCATCATTCATCTGGATAAAAATGAACAGCTCAAAGGATTGGAGCATATTGATATTCTGTATGAAAGTATTGCCAATAAGAAAGTGCTCAATATCCTTTACAAAAGCTTTACAGCAAGAGAATCCAATATCTATACTGTACATCCGCAGCTGCTGAAGGAATTCAATAACCGCTGGTTTCTCATCTGCCTTTACAAGCAGAAAATGTACAATCTGGCACTGGACAGAATGGAACGTATAGAAGTGAATGACAATCTTCAGTATATCGACAAAGATCTGGATGGAGATGAATACTTCAAAGATATTGTCGGGGTTACAGTGTCAGAAGGAATTACCCCTAAAAATGTTGTTTTCTGGGTAGATTCAGGAAATGCTCCGTATGTGAAGACAAAGCCGCTGCATAAAAGTCAGGAGATTATCAGGGAAGATCATAAAGGCACATTATTTAAAATATGTGTTCAGATCAACTTCGAACTGGAAAGGCTGCTGCTGGGATTCGGAGACTCTCTGGTTGTTTATAAACCGCAAAAGTTAAGAGTAAAAATGGAAGAAAAGTTCAATGCTGGATGTGAAAATTATCAGAATTTAATTGTTCCTGATTAAAATTATTCTATCAATGTAAATAAGCCATTTACAAACGATGATAAAAGATAATTTAACCCGTTGTGCATTTTAAATAATACTGACTTTTAAGTTATTGATATTTCGATTGAAATAGGCTTTATTGATGAATTGTACAACGGTTAAAGCCGTTATTTTAGCTAATATCCTGGTTTTAAATCCATCAAAACTCTTTGCATAATTACGTCTAATCATAAATTGGTCACATAATTGCGAAAACAGGGTCTCGATCCTCTTTCTCTGTTTTTTGAACAAATAAAATTGAGGTCTGTAATCTTTCTGATTCAGTCTTCTAGGCGTTTCTAATTCTATATTTGCATAATTGAACAAATCAATTTGAATTTCAGATGACAAATATCCTTTGTCTCCGAGTAATGTACAATCTGATAATTGCTCTTTAATATCTTTTAAATAGTGAATGTCGTGAACAGAGGCTGGACTTAAATCTATACTTTGAAAAATACCACTTATGGAACAAACCGCATGAAGTTTGTAACCATAAAAATGCATTTGCTGAGAGGCACAAAAACCTCTGTTTGGATAACAATATTCAGCATCTTTACAAATTTTCGAGGTGTGGCTTCTGGAAAGTTTGCAAACTTCTACAGGCATACTATCAATGATGAAGAACTTCTCATATTCATTAAAACTTATGGCTAGTTTCATTCGTATTTCATTAATCTTAGTAGCCAATCTACGTTTGCGCCGATTGTAGACACTTCGATCTATTTTTTGCCCAATTGTATCGGGAATATGTCGAAAAAGATGATTTTCACTATCAATACCCATAAATTCAGCGGTTAAGGCAAGACTAATCAATTCCAAATCCTTTAACTTGGGAACTCGTCTTTGATAAGACAGTAGATTCTCATTTGATATTTTTCGTAAAACTTCCAAAATCCTTTCGTAATTTGCATTCAAGTTGTTCATTGTAAATGTTTTATTGCTAATACATTTTACTGATTTTCAATCAAATGAACAACTTTTTCTCTTTTAATTCATAATGCACAACGGGTTAATTTAATGTTAGAATTCCATCTTGGCTTGGAAATTGTATTATTTGTAAGCACAAAATTATATGTATGAAATCAAGAATATTTAAAGCATTAATTGCAATCTTAGCACCTATAGCAATAGAATATATTGTTAAAAAAATATCTGAGAAACTTGATAAAAAGGAAGATCAGAAAGAGAAAGAACCAAAGCAGATTACGGCTTAAACGTAAAGTAGTTTAAATTTAAAATTATTGAAAAGAGACTGTCATCAATAGGCACAGTCTCTTTTTTGTTTTTGAACCACGCCGTTAAAAATTCTTTGCATTTTCGCCACCTCTCCGGAGGAAAATTTTTGTAGGAACATTGGTCAGTATTATATTTTACATGCAGATGGCTGGATTCCTGCAGTATGCCAAACGCTGCGCACAGATCATCATTACAATTCCGCCATCCGCAGGAATCCAAAAATATTATTATGGAAAACGGAGATTTTTCAAAAGCTTAAGTGTACTTCTCAAGCGTTTAAGAGTGTCTTAAAAAAACTTTTGTGACTTTTTGCGGTTTTCACACAAAATCATAAATCCCGTCTTTCCATCCCAATACTTTGGAGGAATCGGCTCTAAGCCAGTTCTTCAGAATGGTAGCATAAACTTTTCTGAAGTCTTCTTTATAGATCAGATCACCTTCATTCAGGTTCTGTAAATCAGGAAGTGCATTCAAAAGTCCTTTTTTCTTAAGATTTCCGCTGATGAAAAACATTTGGTTGGCTGTTCCGTGATCCGTTCCGTTGCTGGCATTCTGAGCTACACGGCGCCCGAACTCCGAGAATGTCATCAGCAGTATATTTTTAAAAAGTCCGTTGCTCTTCATATCGGCGACAAATGATTTTACCGCTTCATTGATGTCATTGAACAGTTTTTTCTGCCTGTCATTCTGATTGACGTGGGTGTCAAAGCTGCCGATCGAAAGATAGTATACCTGGGTATTGATATCAGATTTTATTAAAGAGGCTACCGTTTTAAAGTCTTTTCCTAGCTGAGAACTGGGATAAACCTGTTCGGTTTTTTTGGCTTTGCTTTTTTCAAAAATATAATCAGCATTATTGATGGTGGAACCCAGAGTCTGATAAAGATATGACACCGTTTCATCATCATGATGATGGTCATAAAGAGATTTAAAATACTTTTCCTGACTGGTTTGATAGAGTCTTTTGGGATCTTTAAAGGCAAATGCTTTATTGTTTTCTCCTTTTAAGGCAAGGCTTAGCATGTCATCTACTTCCAATGCCTGGGTAGGGTGGTCGCAGCGATAGCATTCCTCATCCAGGAAACGTCCCAGCCAGCCTGTTTCCAGAAACTGATCACTTCTGCTTGCCGACTGCCAGATATCCATACTGCGGAAATGGGATTTATCCGGATTGGGATATCCGACATTATTCATCACGGAAAGTTCTCCGTTATCAAAAAGCTCTTTAAAATAGGAGAGGGAAGGATTGATTCCTGCTTCATCCGTAAGCGGTATTGAATCTTGAATAGCCAGTGTTTTCCTTTCCCTGAAATAAATATCATTTTTGGCTGGAATAATGGTGTTCAACCCATCATTTCCCCCTGTAAACTGGAGGACTACCAGAATATTCTGACTGGGAGTCAACGCTTCATCCAGTGTCATGGCTTTTAAGAAATTAGGCATGAGCATAGAAGCGGTGGCCAGTGAACTTATTTTGAGGAATTCTCTTCTTTTGATTAACATAATTTTGTTTTTAGGGTAAATGTGGAAGGTGGTAGGTAGCAGGTTGTAAGTTATAGGGCTGGGCTATATTTATAGCAGTAAAAAATAAGGGGTAGCCATGTTATACTGCGACAGCTATTACCCGCAACCTAAAACCTTCTACCTAACTTAGCTGGTATTCCGGGGTAGACATCAGGTTGATGATATTCATTTTTATGCTTTTGTCAGAAAAATTCTTGACGGAGCTCATGTCGAGGCTTTGAGTATTCTGAAGAAAATAGTCTTCACAGTTTTTATGGGCAAAAAGCTTTTCAATACGATCCCAGTCGATGGTGATATTCGGGTTTTTAAAACTTTTGTTTAAAGCAGTTTCACGGGATTTCATTCCCATATCGATATCATCATCCTGCCGGGGACTGTATTCCAAAGGACGGAGTCCGGACCAGATCTGCGGAACCTGAAGCCTCAGCATCAGTGTAGAGCTGTCGATCCATGATTTTCCATTCGGCCACCCTGATACATTGGGCGGATAAAGAAGCATCTGTCCCAGTAATTTCTGATAAACGATGAGGTTTTCAGGATTCTGAATATGCATAGGAAGGATACGCATAATGCCGGCCATCAGCTCTACAGGAGATTTTATCCTGTTGCCGATATTCTTCTGATCATAAAACCATGTGCTTGAAAATATCTCAATCATCAGTTTTTTGATGTCATATCCTGAATTGTAGAAATTGGTGCTGAGCTGGCTGATGATATCCTGATCTGCTTTTTCATTCACAAAGAATTTATAAATTTTCGTTGTGATAAACTGGGCAGTGGCTTTCTGTTCCAGGATAATATTGAGAACATCGCTTCCATCAAAGTTGCCGGTTTTTCCCAAAAAAGTTTTGGAACCTTCATCATGAAGGTTTTTTCTTTCTTTAAAGTTCCCTTCCTTATCATAGCTCCATCCGGTAAAAGCTCTGGCTCCTTCTCTTACATCTTTTTCAGTGTAGCTGCCTCTTCCCATGGTAAACAGTTCCATGACTTCACGGGCAAAATTCTCATTAGGATGATCCTTTTTATTCTGCTGGTTATTCAGAAAATTAAGCATGGCCGGTGACTGACTGACTTCAAAAAGAAGCTCTTTGAAATTTCCCAGCGCATTTTTCCTGATCGTATTCAAAAGTTGTCTGTTGAACTTCGGATTTATTACTCTTGAAGCGAAATGTCCATGCCAGAAAAAAGCCATTTTTTCCCTCATTTGCTCCTTACTGTTTACAATGGCATTCAGAAAATTCAGATTCAGCTCGTTGTTTTGTTCCCTGTTGATCCGCTGCATTTCTTTTTTCTTTTCCGCAGTGGCAGTACTGTTCATGTAGTCAGCTTCCGTATCCGGATCAGGAGTATCATAGGTGATCTCACTAAAGTTATCTTCTTTACATAATTCATTCAGTAACGTTGTAATGTTTTTATTTTTCAAATCATCAATTTGATTAATACCAACACCAAAACCTGCGCGCCAAAGAAGATGCTTGTTTTTTAATAATGAATCAGCCATCGTGGAGAATTTATTTTTTGATGTGTTTTGAAGAAAAAGGTTAAAATAATAACGGATTAAGGATTGTTAATATTGTCGTGTCAGGCTGGTAGCTATGTCTGCAGGAAGGAGAATTTTTTTTATTTTAATTATAAATTATAACAGACGTGGTTTTTTATAAACAGGATATTACTTCCAGCCTCCATCTACTTGCTTCCTTTCTTTTTCTTTAATTCACTTTTGAGGTCAGTTTTTTGATAATTTTTGTTAAACAAACATTTAAATTTTGTTAAAATTAAGATATTGATAATCATTATTTTATGTTTTGTTTAGGTGTTAAAAATAAAGAAAAAGCGGTGGTTGGCACGATTTTTACATCCTCTTGTTTAGTAAAATTAAAAAATTAGAGTTATGAAAATGTTTAAACAAGCAATAGTACTGGCTGGTATTTTAACAGCAGGTATAGCAAGCGCCCAAAGTGCTCAAATGAATAATATGATCAAAGTAGGTGCAAATGTTGGTTTAGCAGTTCCCGCTGATAATCTTTCTGCTGCAGTAGGAGTGGATGTAGCTTACCAGAACCTGATTACACCGGGATTCGGATTAGGTATCGCATCAGGATATACTCACTATTTTGGAAAAGAGAACAACGGATATAAAAACAATGATGTAGGCGTGGTTCCTGTAGCAGCTTTAATCAGAATTTATCCGAAACAAACAGGTTTCTATTTCGGAACAGACTTAGGATACGGTTTCCTGGTTGGAGATAAAGCAGTAGCATCCAACACCAATGTTGAAAGAGCAAGCGGAGGTTTCTACCTTAAGCCGGAGATCGGATACCACAACAGAGACTGGAATTTCTTCGTACAATACCAAAAGGTTTTTGTAGGAACTAAAGGAGATTTGCCAGGTCAGGATTATAATGTGGGCAATATCGGAGTAGGATTCGGTTATAATATTCCATTAGGAAAGTAGTTAGATTTAATATATAAACAATTATTAACCAAAACCTTTTCACGAAAGTGGAAAGGTTTTTTTGTTCTGTGCAGGATTTACAAAAACAATTATTATATTTGGTAAAATTTGAGGTTATGATTTTGAATCCAAAATTTCCACTTTATTTACCAGGAGTAGAGAACAGTAATAATGATAATGTTTCTATCATTGGGGCAAGTCTCCGTGAAGATATAACAATCTTAGGCTATTTCGTTTCCGGGAACGGAGGTCTTGAGATAAAAGTACAAAATACATATGCAACCCAGGAATATTCTTCTTTTTCAGATATTTTAAAGAAGTTTATCCAGGATAATCAGCTGCAAAACGTAAAACGTCTGGGAATGGCAGTGCCGGGTCCTGTACTTTACGGAAAAAGCAGCCCTGCAAGATTGGGATGGCATTTGGATGTTGCTGAATATGCCCGTGATTTCGGGTTTGAAAAAGTAGACATGCTGAATGACCTTGAAGCTTCTGCCTACGGAATGGCCCTCCTGGAAGATAATGATCTTGAAGCGATCTATACCAGCGGACATCTTGAAAAAGGAAACGTCGCGGTGCTTGCTCCCGGAAACGGATTGGGTGAAGCCGGATATTTCTTTGACGGAAAGTACCTGAGACCTTTCGCAACAGAGGGAGGACACTCAGAATTCTCACCAAGAACCAATGTAGAAGTTGAGTTTTACCAGTTCTTAAATAATATCTATGGTATTGTAAGCTGGGAAAATGTACTTTCAAAGTCAGGATTATTCAATATCTACAGATTCCTAAGAGATGTGAAAAGACATCCAGAACCGGAATGGCTGGGAGAACGTCTTGCGCAGGGGAATTTCGTGGAAGAGCTTTATAAAGCGGCTATCGATGAGAATGTACTGATCTGCAGAATCGCTTTAGATACCTTCGTGGAGTTCCTGGCAAGGGAAGCAAACAACTTAACATTAAAGTTAAAAGCTACCGGAGGTTTACTGATTGCCGGAGATATTCCACAGATGATTACAGAATACATCGATAAGGCGAAATTCTATGAGAAATTTAAGATCAGTGATAAAATGGAGGAGATGCTTAAAAATACACCCATCTACCTCGTCAAGCAAAATCACACAGCATTGAATGGTATAGCACTTTATACAGCTTACTATCAGGTATAATACAGCTCCGGAGAAACCCGGAGTTTTTTTATGAGATGATATTATTCATGAAAATAATAAAATTTATTGATATACATCAATGAAATCTATTGAAGAAGATACCTACCTTTGTGCTGTTAAATAAGTAAATAAACTCTATTCAATGAAAAAAATATTTTTATTAGCAGTTTTAGCCGGTGGTTTAGCATTCGGACAATCAAAAAAAGTAGTAGCGTCTGATGTACACTGGTGGGGATATAAAGTAGCAAAATCTGAGGCAAGTTCTCACGACGGTACTGTAAAAGTAAAGTCTGGAGATATGGTAATGAAAGGTAACCAACTGGTAGGCGGAAGCTTCGTGTTGGATATGACTTCTATCAGCTCAACAGACCTTACAGGAGAATATCAGCAGAAATTAAACGGGCACCTTAAGAATGGTGATTTCTTTGAAGTTGAAAAATTCCCTACGGCTAGCTTCAAAATTACAGGAGTAAAGAAAAACAGTGATAAAATCTATAATTCTCTTGTAACCGGAAACCTTACAGTAAAAGGAAAAACAAACCCAATTTCTTTCCCTGCTAAGATTTCTTACAGCAAAGGAGTGGTAAGTCTGGTATCAAACAAATTCTCTTTCGACAGACAAAAATTTGATGTAGCTTACAAATCTACTATGCAGGATGTTTTTGTGAAAGATGATATTGATATGCAGGTAAAAGTAACTGCTCAATAAATTAATCAAAAAAAGATTGTTAAAAGTGTAGAAGTTCTACACTTTTTTTTATTTTTGTTGAATTGTAAATAAAAAAGAATGAAAAGATTACTATTGTTTGCTATGGTGTGCGCAAGCATATCATTTGTTTCTGCCCAAAAGAAATTTGATAAGGTTTCTAAAGTGACTTCATCAGAGATCAGATGGTGGGGATATAAGGTGGTAAAAACCGAGGCCTCTTCCCACTCAGGAACAGTAAAGCTGAAAAGCGGAAAATTCAACTTTGATCATACCGTTCTGGTAGATGGAGAGTTTGTAATAGATATGAGAAGTCTGATGGCAGGAGATGTGTCTGATGAAGATCAGATCAAGCTTACTAATGATCTGAAAAGCTCAAACTTCTTTGAAGTTAAAAAATTCCCTATTGCAAAATTCCATTTGACTAAAATTATTCCTTTAGCAAACAGCGAATACAATTCTACAGTGTACGGTGACCTTACCCTTAAAGGGGTGAGAAAAACAATCTCTTTCCCTGCAAATGTATACGTTACCCAGTTCACAACCTCTATTGAATCTGCCAAGTTCTCTCTGAACAGAAGAGACTTTAAAGTGTTCTATCAGTCTTCATTGAAAGATTACTTCATTAAGAACGAAATGGATATCCAGTTTAAAGTTACCACAGAAATGCTGGATAACGAGAATAGGGTTCCAAAAAAGAAAAAGTAAGATATATTTTATTCATACAGAAGAGCGGTTCGTGAGGACTGCTTTTTTTATGCTTTATTACATAAGATTAGCTGCTGTTATTCCTTGTTTCTGTATTTTTTATAAATTAGTGGTATGAAAATTTATATCGTAAGCGGTCTGGGAGCAGACTTCAAGGTCCTTGAAAGAATAGAGTTTCCCAAACATTGTGAATTGATTTTTATAGACTGGCTTATTCCTGAAAAAAATGAGCCTTTTGATGCCTATGTTAAAAGAATGGCTGAGAAAGTAGATGATTCAGAGCCATTCTGCCTGTTGGGGTATTCTTTTGGAGGAATTCTTGTGCAGGAGATCAATCGGCTGAAACCTGCAGAGAAAGTAGTAATCCTTGGAAGTATAAAGTCTGATAAGGAAAAATCCAGATTCATCAAGACGGGTGAGGTTACAAAAATTCCAAGAATGCTTCCTGTAGGCTTGTTCAACGACAAGGCAGCCAATGTATATGCCGTGATCCGAAAGCTTTTTGATCCTAAAAATCCAAAACTTCTGCAATATTTTAAAGTAAGAGATCCTTATTACCTGAAATGGTCTGTAGAAAAAGTTTCCGAGTGGAAGTTTGAGGAGAATCCCAATGTCATTCAGATATTAGGTGATAAAGACATTGTTTTTCCCATCCGCTATTCAAATCCGAATTATGTAGTAAAAGGAGGAACACACCTTTTCCCGGCGACCAAATCTAAAGAAGTTTCCAAAATACTTAAAGAGATCTTTTCTGAAAAAATAGATAATATTACTGATTGATTATTTTTTTTAGGGGTATTTGTTTTAAAAATATATTTTTTATAGAATTTATGTTTAAATTTGATAGGGTTAAATATGAATTTTATGAAAATTGGATTAAAATGGATCGTTTCTTTCTCCGTTATCACGCTCGTAGCCATTGGAGGTTTGTTCTGGAATCCGGCTGCCGATCTTACTCATACAGGAGAATTTCTAAGTGAAGATAATATTGTAGGTGCCGATGTAGCCTGGATTCTGGCTGCAGCAGGTCTTGTGCTGCTCATGACACCAGGGCTTTCCTTTTTTTACGGAGGGATGGTTGGCAGGAAAAATGTCATTTCTACCATGCTGCAGAGCTTTATTGCTTTAGGAGTGATCTCCATAGTTTGGGTCGTGGTAGGTTTTTCTTTGTCTTTCGGAGAATCTCTGGGAATTACGATCGGAGGAAAACATTACGGCATCATTGGAAATCCTTTGAGTTATCCCTTTTTCAGCGGCGTTGGAAATCTGCCTCATAAACTGATGGCTCCCACAATTCCTTTTATTCTCTTTGCTTTGTTTCAGATGAAGTTTGCGGTTATCACGCCGGCTATCATTACCGGATCTTTTGCGGAGAGGGTTCGTTTTATCTCTTATTTATTATTCATTGTCCTTTTCAGTATCTTTATTTATACCCCGCTTTGTCATATGGTATGGCATCCTGATGGTCTTTTGAATAAATATTTTGGAGTGAAAGACTTTGCAGGCGGAACTGTGGTGCATATGAGTGCCGGTTTTGCAGCACTTGCGGGAGCTCTGGTGGTTGGAAACAGAAAAAATCCGCATCATGAGCCTTCCAATATTCCTTATGTGCTTCTGGGAACAGGAATGCTGTGGTTCGGATGGTTTGGCTTCAATGCAGGATCTGCATTGAGTGCTTCTGCGTCTGCGGCTACCGCTTTTGGAACAACTACAATTGCCTCTGCTTCAGCCATGATGACGTGGATCTTTTTCGACAGAATCAATGGGAGAAGTGTTTCTGCGTTGGGAGCCTGTATCGGAGCTGTAGTAGGATTGGTGGCAATTACTCCCGGATGTGGTTTTGTAAGCATTCAGGAAAGTCTTTTTATAGGATTTATTACTGCAATAGTTTCTAATGTAATGATGAACTGGAAAGTTTTAAAGAAAATAGATGATACGCTGGATGTTTTTGCCTGCCATGGAGTAGGAGGAATAATGGGAATGATTCTTACTGCTGTCTTTGCTCATGGTGAGAAAGCCAGTCTGCTACATGGTGGAGTTGATGTTTTTCTGCATCATATGGCAGCATTGGTATTGGTTTCTGCTTTCACATTTTTCGGTTCGCTGCTTTTGTATAAGGTTACAAATTCTATTATTACTCTCAGAGTTTCTGAAGAATCTGAAAATAAAGGCCTTGATCTGTCCCAGCATGAGGAATGTCTGCAATAGCTTTATATATTCCGGCGAATATTGATTTCATTACATATTTGAAGATGATTTTGGGATTTATCATGTATCTTTGTTTTTGAGGAAAATGACGAATCATTTATGGAATCAATATCGGTTTTTGAAATTATTAAAGTAGGAATAGGTCCGTCTAGTTCGCATACGATGGGGCCTTGGAATGCAGCAGCTGCATTTATCAGGATTATAAAAAGAGAAAGATCAATAGAAGAAGTTAGAGAGGTTTTTCTTGAATTTTTTGGCTCACTCGCAAAAACGGGAATCGGGCATGGAACTGATATTGCCGGAATGCTCGGTTTGAATGGAGAAGATTTTAAGACCATCAATACTTCAAAAATTGATGAAAAAATTGAATACATCAAAAGTACTCAAACCATTAATCTGGGTGGTGAAAAGATAATTCCTTTTATCTACGGGCATCATTTGGTTTTAAATATGAAAAAGAGCCTTGATTTTCACCCTAACGGAATGATCTTCAGAGCTGTTTTCGAAGATGGAACAGAGCTTGTGCAGGATTTTTATTCTGTAGGAGGCGGTTTCATTGCCAGCCAGGAAAAAAACTCTATTCAAAAGCAGTGTGTTCGTACATTATATCCTTGTCATAAAGCTTCGGATATTGCAAAATATTGTGAAAAACTGGGATTTGATAAAATGTCAGATTTGATTTTCATGAATGAAGAAAGCTGGAGAACTCAGGAAGAAACAAGGCAGGAAGCACTTTACATCTGGCAGCAGATCAAAGAGTGCATTTACAAAGGTGTTAATAAAGAAGGCATTCTTCCGGGCGGGCTGAATGTTTCCCGAAGAGCTGCAGGAATCAACAGAAAGCTGTTAGGAGATAAAATCTATAAAAATAAAGATGAATGGTTCCAGCAGGTGGTAGATGCTGAGGAGAACTTCACGAATATCAACAAATGGATTGCCTGTTTTGCACTGGCTGTGAATGAGGAGAATGCAAGTTTCGGCAGAATTATTACTGCGCCTACGAATGGCGCGAGTGGAGTAATTCCGGCGGTATTGATGTATGCTCAGGCATTTACGCCATTCACCAGTGAAGATGATATTGTAAGATTCTTGCTTGTGGCAGGAGAAATCGGAACGTTATTTAAGAAAAATGCAACCATTTCGGCAGCAATGGGAGGATGTCAGGCTGAAATCGGGGTGTCTTCCGCAATGGCAGCCGCCGGACTTACAGAGATCCTGGGCGGAAGTGTAGGACAGGTATTGATGGCGGCAGAAATTGCCATGGAACATCATCTGGGATTAACCTGTGACCCAATTAAAGGGCTGGTGCAGATTCCATGTATTGAAAGAAATACGATGGGCGCGATGAAAGCGATTACTGCAGCCAATATTGCACTGGAAAGTGATCCTGCCAAGGCAAAGGTAACATTGGATGAGGTGATTCTGACGATGTGGGAAACCGCTCAGTCCATGAGTGACCGTTTTAAAGAAACTTCGGAAGGCGGACTCGCAATCGCCGTCAACGTTCCGGAATGTTAATATAAATAACACTGTTTTAAAAATAAAACCCTTAGACATTACTGACTAAGGGTTTCTTAATAAAATAAAAGTAAAAACCACAGGGCTTTTAGTATCGTATAGAATCACTTACCTTAAAATTCCTCTGATTCTGTTGGCATTGGTGATCAGTTCTTCAAGGTATTCATAATTCTCTTTTTCAAGGGCAGATTTGAATTTTCTAAGCTGGGAAATATGTTCATTCAGGACATCCAGCACATTTTCTTTGTTTTGTTTAAAAATGGGAACCCACATTTCAGGATGCGATTTGGCAAGACGTACCGTGCTTGAAAAACCGGAACTGGCAAGCTGAAAAATAGTTTCTTCCTCCCGTTCTTTTTCTAATACCGTGTTGGCAAGGGCATAAGATGTAATATGGGAAATATGGGAAATATAAGCGGTGTGGACATCGTGATCTTCTGCATTCATGTAGATCATGTGCATGTCAAGGGCATTCACTACCTGTTCAACGGTATTCAGTGCGTCTTCTGCAGATTCTTCTTTATTACAGATTACACCAGCTTTTCCTGAGAAACTTTCTGCAATAGCAGATTTCGGACCATTGTTTTCTGTTCCCCACATCGGGTGGAAGGCTACAAATCTTGAACGTTTCGGATGGTTTTTTACAGCATGTACAATGCCTGCCTTGGTGGAACCTGCATCCATTACCGTCTGCTGATCAGACACAAGGTCTAAAACAGTTGGTAATAGCTTTCTGGCAGCATCTACTGGAATAGCAAGAATAATCAGATCCGAATTTTTAATTCCATGCTCAAGATCTACTCCGGCATCAATGATTTCAAGGTCTAATGCGTCATTGATATGCTGGGTATTGTTATCGATTCCGTAGATGAAGCTGGCGATGTTTTTCTCTCTTAATTTCAAAGCCATCGAACCTCCGATTAATCCCACTCCAATAATACTTATTTTCATCTTTCTTAATTTTTTTTAAATAAAAAAAACCTCGCCCTTAGGACGAGGTTTTAATTTATATTCATAAGAATCCCTATCCCAGAGCTGAGGTAAAAATTCTATAATAATATGTTCCGTTGTTAAAAATCACAGAGCAAAGGTAAAAATATTTTTTTAAATGAAACGAAATTTTCTTTTCTAAATTGTATAGGGATGGGATGAGTTGGTTTTTTGATGATGTTTTTTAGGCTTTTGCATTGCTGCACCAGTTCAAACATGTTATTATTTCATTTTCTGTAAAGGCATCTCATTATTCCCAGGGTTTATAAAGTATATGGGATTTCCTGAAATAAAGTAATTGTCATCTGATTTTTCAATGTAAATAATTCCCATCTCATCAGAAGAATCATCATACTTTATTTTAATTTTTTGATGATTAACTTCTTCAGCATTTAAATTAGAATATTTATTTATTATTCCTTCTTCAGTAACATCTACTGAAATGTCATTCAATGAATTTATTGTAATGTTAAAAACAGTTTTTGCTTCGTCTCTATTTGATGCTTCAAAATGATATTCTCCTTTCCAGAAATTAATATTGGTTTTTTTAAAATTATTATCTGTTACTACTGTTGATGACTCATTTTCATTATGAGAAATTAAAGAATCAGTTTTGTTTAATTTTGTCTTATTTATTGCAATTATGCTTTTTTGCTCTTTTTTCTGCTCATGAGTATGATAGAAATATGAGCAATAGTGAAAGTAAAAAGTTTTTCATCATTTAATTAAGGTATTTATTCAGATTTTATCCTGCTTTTGTGAACATATCCCTTTTTACCTTCTTTAGAAACCACTAACCACCAATCTCCGTTTTGGTCTAAAACTTCAACTTGTTCTCCGGTCTTAATCTTTTGCAGGATTTGGGAAGAAGAGTTTTTCTCCTTTCTTAGGTTGGTAAAACCATCGCTATCCTGAATGATAAAATTGGTATTACTTTCTTTTTGGTAAATATATTTCACATAGTCTTTTAAAGTAGGTAAATCATAAAATTTATTTTTTTCCAGATTTGATTTATAAGTTGGATTTTTATTTAAATAGCTTTCAATATTGCCTTGTATTCCAACTCTTAATTCTCTCTCAAATAAGTAAGATATTGTTTTTTCAGGTTCAAAATATTCTTTTGGAGATGATGATATTTTATTTATTATATCACCTATTCTTAAATAACCATTACCTTCTTTAGCGTAAGAAAAGTCTTCAACTTTACCTTTATAAATAATGGTTTCTATGTCGTCAAATATTTGTTTTTTCAATTTTTTATACCCGCCAGAATCTATAAAAATTAACTGCTCCATATCGGAAAGACTATTAAAATCGAATTTTTTAAATACTGATTCCACAAGCTTTCTATCCTTATTGTATCCATAGTAAACAACTAAATCGTATAAAAGATTGGAATTGTTTGTTTGCAGCCAAACATAAGATACGGGAGTATTATAAAATATATAAGAATTAAAATGATACAACAAGTCAGGATTTATAAACTCTGGTTCGGCAGCACCAGCGTCCTGAATGAAAATAAATTTATTTTCTTTAATAGCTACCTCTGGAAACATTGCCGGACGTAAAGCAATTATGGAATTTTTATAATCTTTCAAATTGAAAGAAAATACATCCAAAATTTTTTGATTAAAGGTATTTTCATCAGGAAATTGAAATTTTCTTTGCTCTAATACTTTTTTCGTTTTATTGATAAATTCAGGAGACAGGTCATCATAGTTTGATTTTGTGCCGTCTCCTTCATCTGTAATATTATAGGATGCTGTTTTTAAAGAGTTTATTTCTTTGATGTTCTGCAAGTGAAGTTTACTTTCTTGTCCAGTGCAAGAAAATAGCAATGAATACATAAGAGCTAAAGAAATATTTTTCATTGTTTGTGTTTATTTTAGAATCCAGCAATATAGATCGCAGAAGCCTATCTGAATCAAATTGTAATAATTATTTTTATTTTTTTAATATTACATTTTTTAATCCATATCTTTTTTCTGTGTATTCACTCTCCAATAATAAATTACCTTTGTTATATTGAAGAATACCAAAATAAAGCGGTTTATCTGCATCACCAATATATCCATTAATCACCTCTGAATATTTTAAAAATATTTTTCCATCAACAGTCTTAACTTGTTTAAGAAGGTATTGATTATACATTTTCCCCATATTTCCGGATTCTGTATAAATAATAGAATCTTCCTCAATTTTCAATGAAATTCCATAATCATCTAACTTCTCATTTGTTGCAAAATATTCTCCTGATGAATTTGAAATCTGTTGTTTTGATGATGAAATACTTCCTGTAATTTTTTGTAAATCAGAGTCAATACTTTGATTATTAAGGTTCTCTTTTTTTTCTTCTCTCTTCTGTTCACATGAGTATGATAGAAATATGAGCGATAGTAAAATTAAAAAGTTTTTCATCATTTGGTTAAGGTATTTATTCAGATTTTATCCTGCTTTTATGAACATATCCCTTTTTACCTTCTTTAGAAACTACTAACCACCAATCTCCGTTTTGGTCTAAAACCTCAACTTGTTCTCCGGTCTTAATCTTTTGAAGAATTTGTGATGTTGTATTTTTATCTTTTCTTAAATTTGTAAAACCATCAGGATCTACTATTATTGAATATATTTTTTCTTGATTATCTTCTTGTAAAAGTCCATAATCTTTGGAATATCTTTCAAGAAATGGATAGCCATAATATTTGTTTTTTTGAAAAGAGATCTTTAATTCTGGATGAGAAACATAGACATTATTTAATAATAAGTATGCTTTGTCGGATTGAATATCAATATTTTCCTTACCTGTAAAGCCAAGTTGTAAGAGATAGGCAATAGCCTTTTCTAATGAAGTAGGAGTAATACCATTTGTTTTTATGATGTTGTCTTTATTATCAGCTAAATAAGATGTTAATGCATACAGAAAAGAATCTTTGGATTTTAAACTTTCTAAAAGTTTTTCTCTAATTTTAAATGAATTCGTAGTGTTATTATAGAATACAAATGATAGCCTAGAACTTTGTTCAATATCATCCCAATTTTGAATATTTTTGACCGCAGAATTAAAAAGAACTTCATTTTTTTCATAGTTAAACATAACTACTAAATCGAGTGCAAGATCTGGATTTTTAGATGCTACGCTCAAAATGGATGTTAAATCATCCTGATAAATAATTTTGTTCAGAGTTAATAATTCCTCAAAATAAGGATGTTTTTGATTAGTATTTATACTTGCTTTAACATTATCTAAATCAGGTAGAATATCATTACCTATTTTAATATATTTTCCTTCCTTTGATATCTGATAATTGGTAGCTTCATTGAATATTAAAATATCATTATACCCGTCTTGAAGTTTATCAGGTTTGATACCAAGTAAATCCATATTTATTTTATCAAAATTTTCCTTGGTATTTTTTAATTTATGATTGGTGAAATAACTTTCAATTATTTCAGTTTCTTTTTCTACTATTTTCACTTCCGGCTTACCTGAACAAGAAAATAATAGAAGTGATAATAGTATTAAAAAGGGTTTTATCATTTGGTTTTATTTATTCTTTTTCCAATTCCTGCCAATCTTTGTTTATAAATCTTTTGCTTTTTATAAAATATTTTTTATTCTCATTTTTTAAGACAAATAAATTTTCTCCTTGATAAGGTTTGTTACTTACAATTTTATCAGAGATGCCATCCTTGTTGACATCAAAGGTTTTTATAAAATAATCTTCATTATTGATGTAGGTTTCAAATGAGCTTCTTTTAGTTTCAGCTGATGGCTGTCAGAGTTTTACAATACCTTTGTTTTTATGTTGGAAAGAGCAGGTGAAACCGAGTGTTAAAGCAATAAACAGGAATATATTTTTCATAAAGTTTAATTTAACTGTAACTTTGAAGGTTTTGAAATCAGTAGGCTTAATTTCTTTATTCCATTCAGTGCTTTTACTTCATCCTGTCTCTAACTCTTTGTGGTACTCTGGACATATCTTTCGATTGGCTATTCATAAGATTATAGTACTTTATATAAGCTTCTTTTGACTCTTGTTTGTTATTAAGTCCCCATTTAGCATCTGCATAATTTAACCAGGCAACAACCCTGTCAGGATATTGAGACAGTATCTTATCAAGGATGCTAATGGAGCTTTTATAATCTTTATTTTGTTCCTGATAGTAAGCTATATTATTATAATCATTTACCGTTTTTTCATTGAGCGGATATTGTTTTAAAAGCTGATTGATTTCATTTTCAGTTAATGATGAGGTACACTGATAGTCTTTATTAATCTTTGAAACAATATCCAGTGCTTGTTTTAAATCTAATTTTCTAATATACATATCCAGATCTTTTTCTGTAAATGTATTTATCTCTCCAAGGGAAAAAGTAGAATCGTTATTAGGTAAATAAGTATATGAAAATTTACAGATATCATCCTGTTCAACATAGGTTTCTTTAGAAAAGTTTATCTTATTTAACTGCACAGTATTGGAGGCTGAAATAAAATAATATTTATAAGTAAGAAGATTATGAGGGGTATTTTCTTCGGCTGTTTTCTTTATGACCAGAAAATTGTTTTCGAAATAAACATCATCAGTTTTTGGAACAATTGACTTTGTTGTGAAGTTTATAGTATAATTATGATCTTTTAAAGAAAATGCAATATTGCTGTTTGTATTTCTATTTGAGCTTTTAATGATTTTTAATGTACTTAAGTCAATTTTTACTGTTTGATCAGATTTATTGATGGTCTTTTCATTTGAAAAAAACTGGGGCTCTAAAAAGTTAAATGTAATAAAGTTATTTTCTTGAGTAAAACTTAAAAATTTATTTAACGGTGAATCTTGGGTTGAAGAAATATCAATAAAGCCAACTTCTTTTATTTCTTTTTCTTTGACTAAAAAAATACTATATCCCCAAATACCACTCTCATCTCCTTCTTCAATGAAAAGCAAACCAAGGTTTTTATTTTTATAATAATAAGGAATACAGCTCCAAGAATTCTTTTGTAATTTGCCAATTAGAGAATTGTTTGAATAGACCTCATTGTAAAAGCCTCCATCATAGTTTTTGGCAGCTATCCTTATAATATTTTTGTCAAATTTATACTCATATCTATAACTTTTTCCTTGTAAAGTAAAGTCTTTTCTTATTTCTGTAACAGGGGAAAATATCAATTCTTCATGGATAATAGTCTTTTTGTTTTCTATCTTTTCTCTTTTATAATCTTTACAATTATGTACAGCGAAAGTGAAAAATATTAATAATATTAAGGTTCTCATACTTTATCAGTGCTTCTATTTGCTTTATTATATTGTTTTTGTAATTGTAGATCTTCTTTTGAAAGGGAAATATATAGTAAAGGATTGCATCTATACTTATAATTATCTCCTTTCTGTGGAAGCATTTTGTAACAAGTATAAGTACAAATAGCATTAAGAACTTTTTCATCACGAAAGACTGATTTGTTTTATAAACGTTATTTACTTTCTCTAATTCTGTCCATTCATTTAATACTGCTTCACTTCTTTCTCTTTTAATAAAATAGGCGTTGTTTTCTTTTTTTATATTAAAACCGCAGTTGTTATCATTTTCATTTATCAAATTGATTTCATTGTTTTGGATCTGATTAATTTTATAATTTCCTTTACACAATGATGTATTGGCATCTATATAGGCTAAGCCTGGTGTAATTGTTATTTCATAACAGGTTTCGGATTTAATAGAATCGTTTCTCAGATTTGCTTTACAAATGTTATAAAAGCCTTTGAAATCAATTATTTCTTTATTCAGATTTACATTTGTTGTCAGGGCAGGTTGAAACTGCTCCTCAATCAAAGCTGAGTTTTGTTCTTGTTTAGCATTTTCCCATTCCTTCTTGTTTCTTTCTTTACAACTCCAAAAGACGAAGGATGATAATATTAAATGGATTAAAAAGTTTTTCATCATTAATTGAAGTTTTATGGACTAATCTTAAGGTGCTCCTACTTTATCAAAATCGCTTCCATACCACACCATTTCTTCTAAATAAGGTAAATTATAATATTTGTTTTGTTTGAAATTATTAGTTAGTTTAGCCCAGATTTGATCATGATATGCAACATTACAAAAACCTAAAATATATCCCTCTTGTCCATTATTCCATTTTTCAGGATTATTTTTCCAGTATTTCTTAAACAATGGATCTGTGGTATTTGCAGCATATCCAATTATTCTAAATAAGTCTTCTTCCCTCCATTCTGTACTCTCATTATCATAAAAATTAATAATAAGTTGGGTTACATATTTCGATAATGACATGGAGTATGAATTATTACTATTAGCTGTGTTTTTTTGTATGTAATCTAGAATATCAGTATTAATTATTAATTTTCCCGATTTGTCTTTTGTGAAAATTAATTCATTGGTAATCTTATCTGGAGTTGCAATATTATCATTAAGAAAATTAATATTTAAGATAGCTTTCTTATCATCATTGTTATTAAGATTAACTGCTTTTTCTATATCAAGTGAAAAGTTGCCAAGCTGAGGATTTAAGAATATATCAACTTTATCGTCTGTTTTTTTTATTTTAAAATTATATGCATTGTTCTCTTCGGTGTTGTTGATTACTTCATTTTTTCCTAAGAACTTTATATTGTTATTATTAACATAATAGACAAGAAATAGGTGTCCGTTTTCTAAAAAATTATCTATTAAAATAATTTTTTCATCATTGCTGCTTCCAAATAAAAAAGTTTCATATCCTAGATCACTTGAATTATTTAATTTATCAATGTAATTTTTATTATTATTGGTAAATAGGATCGAATTTTTATCAAAAGAAATTGATAAGTTTTTATTTTTATCAATACATTTATTTGAACTATACTTTTCACCAGTACAGTTTAATTGTTCCTGTTTAAAATCAATAGAATATAATGTTGTGAGTTTATCTATTTTTTCTTGTTTAGGACTATTTTCCTTACACGATAATAGATTAAAGAAAAATAATAGTATAAATAGATTCGTTAAATTTTTCATATTACTTACCTGCTGTTTTATCTTGTTTTTTTCTTTCAGCTTCCGAAAGCTGAGTCTCATTCTTATAATTAACATAGAAAGCTGGATTATAGCGTTCGGAATATCCAGAAGGATTTTGAGCACTTCTTATTTCAAAATGAAGGTGTGGCCCTTTAGTACCAGTTGCTCCAGTGTCGCCAGTTTTTCCTAATCGTTTTGTTTTATAATTTTCAATCGTAATTTCTTCATTTTGTGAAACATTTAGTTCACTTAAATGTGCGTACATCAAATAAACATCTTTACTTTCTGTAATTCCTTCATATTCGTCAAAATCACCATATCCTTCTATATCATATTTGTTTTTATCATAAGTCCTTTTTGATTTTACATAGTAGGGTTCGTAAGCTCGACGTTGTTTCTTAAATATTTCTAAATATTGAGAATCTACTTTTAAAACTAAACCTTTTCCGTATCCAGTTCCAGGAGACAAACTAACTACTTTACCAGGTAGGCATGCATATACTGGAGTTCCTTTTTCTGCAAACAAATCGATGCCATGATGAGGCCTTTTTCCATTGTCACTTCCAGGCATATCTGTTCTTACTCTTCCGAAAGCAGATCGCCATGGTCGTTTTAAGCCACCGAACGTATATATAGTAATCTGGGGATTCTCTAATGGGGTGTTCCAGATAGCATTTTTATCATCATCAGTTTTATTTTGTGGTTTAACTTCCGGACATTTATCAACTTCAAAAACTACTTTAGTTATTTTATAATGATCTTTTCTTTTCTTTCTTGAATTGGTATTTCTATTTATAATATTAACAATCAAATCTACAACATCATCATCTTTTAATTTTCCTGTTTCATCTGCCTTATCAAACATATCCTCTTTATACCAATCTGCCATACCTGTTAGGGCTGCCTCTTTTGGAGTATAGTCTCTATCAATCCCATCACTTATTTTAATATTCTCAGATGAGGCAAATTTATCAATCCTTTTTTGAATTTCGCCATATGTAGTTCTACCTGTTATTTGGAGCAGTCCTCTTCCTCTATAATTCCAAGTGTCTTCAGCAGATTTGTTACCTAACTCTGGCCGATTTCCATATGCTATTTCTGCAATTTTCTTTTGGTTCGCTACATATCCATTCCTTGAGCTTCTTCCGTACTGATAGGCTAGATCATTTGGAACTGTTTTAGAATTATCATCTGTTGGATTTCCATGTTTATCAACTGCTCTTCCTTGAGCATTTCTTTTTCTAAATGCTTTAAACTGAATTGGTAATGCTTCTGCTGAGTAATTTAAACCTTCTCCATGTATTGCACCCGATAAATCTAGCCCAGATTCTTCAATCGATTGAGCAAAAAAATGAGCTTTCCGTGCACAAGTATCTAATTTATAGATCTTTTTGTATTTGTTTAAAGTTTCTGCAAGTTCAGATAATAAAGTTTTATCTTTAACCTCTGAATATATCCTTTGTAATTGTTCAACAGTTATATCTTTCTCACAATTTGGACATTTTCCGTTTTCTGGTTTTGGATTTTGTGTGTTTTTCACCACCGCCGCACTCTTCACCTTCTCCACTTCTATCAACCCTTCCGAATTTACCCCAAATTTCTGAGATTCTGCAGAAAGATCTTTGGAGATAATTTCGATGAAATAATTTTGCTTATCAGAGTCCGGGTCGCCAATAGGGGAGTCTATTCCTTTGTTAAAAATATCTTTGGTAATGACGAATCCTGAAGTGTCACATACATCGGCAGGGATTTTAATCATTCCGCTTCTGTAGACTTCATCACTGGAAGTGGTATCATATTCCCAGATGACATATTGGATGTGTTTTCCCACCATGTTTTTGGAGTGGATTCTTACTCTTACTTTATTTCCTACGGCTACTTTAGAAAGTTCTTTTCCTGTATCATCTATGAAGACGGCTTCTATAATATTGCCTTTGGGATCAGCCTGTTTCGGGGCGTTTCCTGATCCGGCTGGGAATTTTGGGGTGTTTTTCTGGGGCTGCGGTTTGGGCTTATTTTGAGGCTGTCCTTTATAATCAGGGTTGGCTACATCTACATTCACCTGGCTTGCTCCCTGTATTTTCCCGGAATAAGTAGCTGTAACATAATACTCATGATTAGCGCCTTCATCTCTGTCACCTTTCATCATAAACTGATTGGCGATCTGGCGGAGAATTTTTTCGTCAGACATCAGCGGTATCTGTACTTCGGCAATACCATTTGCATTCACCCTTGCTTTGTAGCTGCGTGTATGGCGGTTGTTTTTGTTGATACTGGCATCATGGCCTTTTCCCGCAGCATCATCTTCCCAAAGATGGAACTCTATCTCTTTATTAAACATTGCAATGCAGTGAGCCTGCGCAATAAGAGTATCACGGTAACTGGCTTTATTAACGTCCTTTGCCCCTCTGTTGAAGAGCACTACCTTATCTATTTTCGGGACTTTGTTACTGGTAGGAATAATGGTAAGGGTGCCTGCCAGCTCTTTGGTATCGGGAAGTCCCGGTAAAATACCTTTCTTAGTCTCGTAGACTTTCATTTGAAATTCTATTCCCAGCGCTATTTCCCCAAATTTGTAGGTTACTTTTTCACCGGTTTTAGGAGTGCCTGTGATATCTTTCCAGTTTCCGTTTTTCTGTTTCTTGTAAATATACCATTCATATTCACCTTTCAGTCCGAATGAGAGGATGGAAGGTTTTACTTCGTAGGAACAGGTGGTTCCTACCAGAGGGTTCTGATTCCCAATAATATTTCCTGTCATGGCTTAGCTGTAATAAAGTTCGTCTGTACCTTTTGTATCTTCCTTGAATTCATCAAAATCCACAACGGGATTGTATACCTGCTGTTCCTGTGTGTTTGCCTTTGCCACATGGCTTTTGCCTGCCTCACTTTGCTGCCCGTGCTTGAGAATGGTTATTTTTCCTCCTGTACTGCACATCAGCTCTGAGATTTCCGTAAGGCAGCTTTTTCCCATGACCTTTACTTTTTCATACGTCTTCTGCCATTTTCCGGCGGGAGCGTAGGCACAGGGAAGATATCCTCCGGAACTAGGTTTCAGTTTACACTGTCCGAACGGTTGCGCGGCAGGATCAAGCTGAAGATCATCTTCCGTTACTGCCAGATAATCTGCATTTCCTTCTTCATCATTCCAGTAATGTTTCTGGTGGCTGGTTACTTTAAATTTTGGGAATTTGAATCCCTGATTGCACTGCACGGTTCCTTTTTGCACAATGAAATATTTTCCTTCATGAGGAGTGGAACCTCCGTCCTCCTTTTTATCTTTCTTTTCCTCTTTATCGGATTGGGATTCTGCTTTTTCAGAGGGCTGCTCCTCATTTTGTGGCGGCTGCTCTGTGGAATTTTCTTCACCAGAAGCTATATCTTCTGGAGATTCTTCCTGCGAGGATGCTGAAGTATTCTGAGGTTCTGTTTCATCAGCCATCAGCTGTGGATCTTCCGGAATTACAATCGTTTTTCCGGGAACAGCTTCCTGCATAACATCTTCCGCCGGGCAGTGGAGATTATGATATGTTTTTAAAATACCCTCATTTTTCAGCTTAAACTGCCGGGCCAATGAACTGAAAGTATCGCCTTTCTGTATGATATAATTTTTCATATTATCCTTGTGTTATATTGATGTGATGTTGGTGAATAAACTCTTCATTATGACTGAGTAAAACCGAGGCTTTAGCCTGAAGAAGATTCTTATTTTTGGTATGAGTAGTGTATTCTAATATAATATTTCCTGTGGCCGGCTCTATAGCCGGTTTCGGAAGTCTGATACCGCGCATGATTTCCTGTGAAGTACATAATTCTGTGATGTTACCATTTAAAATGGTCAAAACAGCATCTTCGTTTTTGTTTTCATGTTTAATGGTTATTTCACACTGTACCGGAAATGAATTCTGTAAAAAATAAAACGGTTCTTTCCACTTTGTTTTCTTTTGAAACCAATGTATCCCTGGAAATAAGGTCTGAAAAAGGAGAGTGCTCTGAAACTGCTGTAATAAAAATGATTCATTGTTAATGTTTCTTTCAAAAACATCCATATAATGCTGAGAAACTTCCCCTATATAAAATTCTTCAAGCTCTTTACGCTGCTGAGAAAAAGTATCTGTAATGCTTTTATGGTCTGCGAATCCGGTGAGTTTACCCTGTTCATTCATTGTAAATTTGAGAGGCATAATGCTTTGCATGCAGGCAAGGGAAAGACTGCTCATTTTATCATCGGGTATATTTCCGTCCGATTTACAATCTTTCTGAAGGTAGCTTAGGATATGCTTACCTGTATTTTTGTCCTCGTCAATAGCGATATCAACAGTATAAGTGATGTTAACCGGAGATTCGGCCGGACTTTCAACGGTTTCATGAACTGCGTATGTTTTAGAAAAAAAAGAATGAAGCCGGGCAGGAAGACTGTTTTTTCTTTGCTGTTCCTTTTGTGCTTCAGTTTTGAAATCTGTAGGGACAAAGATTTTTTTAACGTCGTTAAGATTTTCAAACCATATTGTATCCATTTTCTGACAGTGAGAATTGTGAAACATCCTGAGCGCCTCACCGGTCATGCCCAGCCGGGAAGCAACAGAAGTCAGCGTGTCTCCATTTCGTACCTGATATTGTAAGAAATCAATTTCCATCCAAAGTGAATTATAGCATAAAGCTATTAAAAAACTCTATTTGAAATTAATTTTTAGGGTTAAATTTTAAAAATTGTAGTAGAATTACGACATGAAATTGATGGGATGTATACAACCACCCCGAAAACCACCCCGTCAAAAATTCTTTGAATTTTCGCCACCCCTCCGGAGGAGGGGAATTTTACGTCTTCTGTTGTGATGCTGGTCAGGATTGGAGTTTTTGCTGATGCTTTTTTTGTTGGTTTAGTGTGGCTGGATTTCTACGGAATGGCAAACTGTATGGGTGAGACAAATACTCCAATTGTGCCATTCCGCAGGAATCTAAGCTGGTATAAGGTTTTTAAGGCTAAAACAGTTAGTTGTAGCTTAAAGCAAGCCAATAAAAAACTTTTGTGACTTTTGTGGTTTTATTATATACAGTACAACCAAAAGTTATTATTAATTTTAAAGCTATAAAAAAGAAAATATGAAGAATAGATTCTTGCATGGAGTTTTCATAATATTGATCAGTTTGAGTTTTGCATATGCTCAGAAGTCCGGCGATCAGGCGTCTGTTTTTTTCACTGCCAAAGGGCAGGATACTGTAAAGATTGGGGAACCATATAACGAGAAAGATACTACAGGCAGCAAGAGTTTAAAAAATAGGATAAAACCTATTCAGGCTAATTTTAAAAGTATCAATTCCGTGACAAAATGGACTTCTGTCAAAAAAAAAGATATTGAAGGAGAATCTGCAGAAGGCGGGGAGGCCACATTTTATTATATGGATAGAGGTCTGCAAAAAGTAATTGCGAAACATTATGGAGAAATGGGACAGAAGTTGATAGAATATTATCTTCTTAACGGACAACTTTCTTTTGTTTTCGAGAAAGAATATAAGTATAACCGGCCGCTTTTCTATGATGCTAAAGCAATCAAAGAAAATAATGACACGGAAGCATTTGATTTGAAAAAATCAAAGATTACAATGACCAGGAATTATTTTGAAAACGGAAATATCATTCTGATCAGCAATAATAACATACACGGATCTGGTATTGGTGCGGATTATCCCGCTGAGCAGGAGGAAAAGATCAAAGAAGATTTTAAAAGGCTTCTGAAGCTTGTAAACTAGAGTAGCGTTATGGTTTATCAGCTTTGATCATATTCAGTCTTTCCTCAACCTCATTGATTCTTTTAAGCCAATAGTTGATCCCTTCCTGATTTGTTACTGTTTCTTTGAAAGCATTACGGCTGACAGCCCATAGATGCGATCTGTTTTTTTGATAATCCAGTTCCCGCTCTCTCTTATTTTCGGGTTCTATGCGGTATCTCCAGAATACCAGAGATTTCATATATTCTGAACGGATTTTTTCCAGGTAATTAATAATAGCCTTCCGGTCCTGGGGAATATATCCGGGTCCAGAGCATCCGCATGAATGGAAAGTGATCCCAACCGTATACAAATCCCGGATGTGCGCCCATTGCCTGTCATCATTTTTAGGCGGGGACTTAAAGTCGAGTCCCATATTGGCCATCAGATTTCCACATTCGGGGCATTTGGCTTCCACGGAAGTCTGAGCATCCCGGTCTACATCTTTTAAATGACGGCGTTTGAATGTTTTCTGGCAGTTAAAACAGGCATAATGACCTTTGTAAACCATCATGGCATATCGGCACATAGTACAATCTTAATTCTTTGGTTATAAGTTATTTTTTATTTGTTTTCCTCTTCATTAAATCTGATTCCCATAAAGCTGCCGGCACTTCGCGGATCGTATACCGACCATACAGTTCCCCAACGAAATCTGAAGCTGCAGCTGGGATAAGGGTTTTTCTTTTTTTGGGTTGGAGGCCTATTCAGAATCTTTGATAGAAAAGTGCTGTTGCGGTGAAAAACCTTCATTTCTTTTTCTTCTGTCCATTCATTCCAGTCTTTGGCATCACCATTTTCCCATGTGTTCATATGGATGATGTCCAGCTGATCCCCAAAAAAGCACAGACTGAAAGATACCTGATATTCCTGTATTTCTATAGGCTTAAAATGATACCAGAAATATCCGGTTTTTACATCCCACAGATCATGATACTTTTCTTTATAAAAATCAGACTGCTTCAGCTGATCAAGACTCATTCCATGATAAAGGCTGGTAGTAAAGGTTTCCAGCTCTATAACTCCATTTTCACTGTTAATCAGCATGTCCCAAAAAATTGAAGCTATAAATATACCTGTTTTTTCTTTACAGACAACGAATAATATTTACAGCTTCAATAGAAATAGAAATATCGGTGTGTATGTTATGGATTTGATATGATTAAGGTAGATGGGATGTCTGACAGCCAGAGGCTCTTGGTGTCGATCAGGCTTTTCCAGCTTTTGCTGCTGATCAGCATCAGATCCTGGGAATTCAGAAATTCCTTTTCAATCTTTTTCTCATTGTATAAGGTGATATGGTTGGGTGCAACCTGTTCAATACTTCTGATGAGTTCTTTCACCTCAATATTATTTCTGATCTGTCCTGCAGCATCCAGAATGATAATCTGGGAATTATTGTTATTGATCAACCTTTTAGCATATTCGAGAAGGTAAAAATCACTCAGATTAAAGATCGGGACAAATACTTTGTCGGCGGCTTTAAAATCTTTTTCAACCAAAACCCCCACGGGAATATTGGTTTTATCCAGAATCTGAAGGGTAAAATCGTCGAAAGGAGAATTGTTGAATATATTTCCTTTACCCTTTACCGTATTCAGAAGTTTTTCGGGATTGATGATCTTGGTGGTAAAGCCCAGTAACCGTCCTAATAAACTTCCTTCATACATTGATTTTCCAAGCATAATCAGCAGGAGATCATAATGGCCTTTATTGGTAATACTGGTAAGATCGCTTTCAATATCGGTAGATGCTTTGAAGAGTGTTGTGACCTCCAGGTTAAGATCGTGAGATGTTTCAATTACATTCTGAAACTGTGAATCTTCATATTCGTTGATATCATAAGCATGCATCTCATCTACCGGAGCAATATTCATTGCGGTGATGCTTTTATTGCCGTTCATTTTATGGGTAAAGTTGTGAGCAAGCTTCAACAAAGTGCTTCCGGATTCCGGTTTATCAAAAGAGAGAAGAACGCGGTACTTCGAATCGTTATCGTGAACCGGATCATCCTGGCTTTTTTTAGATTTAAAGAGAAAATTAATGAAATCCAGGGCAGGTCCTGTCATGAAAGTTGTAAAGAGTGCCATGATCACGAGCATTGCAAATATCTGTGGGCTCAGGACTCCAAGGTCATATCCGATGTTCAGTACAATAAGTTCCATAAGGCCTCTTGTATTCATCAGAGCTCCAATGGTTAAGCTTTCTTTCCAGTTAATGCCTACAAATCTGGCTGTCAGTGCGCTTCCTGCAAACTTACCGAGAACGGCGGTGAGAATAATAAATCCTGCCGTGATCCACAGGTGGGAATCATTCAGGAGGCCGATCTGGGTACGAAGGCCCGTAAATACAAAGAACAACGGAAGCAGAAGCACTAAAGCCACATCTTCAACCTTATCAATAAAGAGTGTACGGAACTTTGCGTTTTCCGGCATTATAGCTCCGGCCATAAAAGCACCGAATAAAGCATGAATACCGATTACTTCAGTAGCATATGCCGATAAGATCAGGGTCAGGAAGAAAATAGCGACCATGGGTTTACTGATCGTATTTTTCCCTGCCTGAAGGTCTCCGACTCTTTTCAGGAACGGCCTGACAATTTTAATCATTAAAAATACATAAGCGACTGCCATAATAATGACATAAATAGAGCTGGCGAAAGAGCCCGCTTTCACAATGGCAATTACTGCAGCAAGAATACACCATGCGGTAATATCATCGGCTGCTGCACAGGTAATAACAATAGTTCCGAGTTTGGTTTTCTGAAGATTTCTCTCCTGTACAATCCTTGCCAGTACCGGAAATGCTGTAATACTCATAGAAATGGCTATGAATAAAGCAAAAGACGTAAACTGAACACCTTCCGGAGCAAATTCCTGATAAACAAAATAAGAAAGCCCGATTCCTAATGCAAAAGGAATAATGATACTGGCATGGCTGATTACTACGGCATCATGCGCCTTTTTTCTTAAGACACTCAGGTCCAGTTCCATTCCTACAATATACATGAAAAGAATAAGACCTATCTGGCTCAGAAACTGAAGGTTGCCCAATGATTCTTTCGGGAAAAGAAATGCTGAAAACTCAGGGAAATACATTCCCACGAGGGAAGGACCCAGCACAATACCTGCAATCATTTCTCCGATTACAGTGGGCTGTTTTATTTTCATACAAATCCATCCGAAAAGCCGTGCTGTCATAATAATGGTGACAATTTGGGCCAGTAATAGTGCAAGCGGATGGTGAAGGTTGGTTTTAAATGATTCCAGGAAATTTTCCCAGGTAGAGCCGCCGCTGGTTTTGGCAATGAGATTTTCTTTTACTTCCAGTGTCTGTCCTTCGATGATGAAATAGTACATCAGGCATGAGAAGACTGCTATGGTAGCAATGTAGAAAATTAAATTTTTGTATTTCCCCAAATTCATGATTCCAATATTTTATGCAAAGTTGATAAGAATATGGTTATGTTAAATCTTCTTTTTCTTAAAATGTAATAAAGGTTCTGAAAAATGTAATAAACCCATAATTCTATGCAAAAATAAATGGATTGTATTTGGGAAAAGGAGAGTTATAATACAGGCAGAAATTCTATAACGTAAACGGAAAGATTTGAAAAGGCTTATTTTCCGAATAGCTCCATCAAAGAATTTTTATAGGCATCACCAATCTGCAGTTTCAGGAAAGTATGATCTTCCATAGGAATGGCAGTAATAATTTCGTTGGTTGAAAATACTTTGATAGAAGACAATGCAATGATCTCTTTTTTGTTGACCTGGGCAAAATCTTTTGCAGGAAGCATTTCCAGGAGGTTTTTAAAATTGAGATTTTTTAATACGATCGTAGTTCCGTCGCTCAGGATAATATCTTTATCCCTGCTGTCAATTTCAGAGGTTTTAATATAAGAAATCTGTTCTGTGAATATGACGGTTTTTCCGATATTGGTATTCCATTCAATAAAAGCTTTTTTAGGACTGTCTTCTACCAATTCCTTGGCTTTCTCAAACGCCTGAATCAATCGTTCTTTTTTGATAGGTTTTCTTACATAATCCACCACATTCAGGTCGAAAGCTTCGGCGGCATATTCTTTATAAGCGGTAGTAAAGATGATTTTTTTTGAACCTGAAATAATCTCAGCTACCTGAAGACCTGTCATTCCAGGCATTTCAATATCCAGAATACACAGATTACAGTCAATATGGTCTATTTCGCTCAGGAAGACTTTAGGATCATTGAATGCTTTTACCACCTCTACATTATCAATCTGCTCACACAGAAGTTTTAAATAACTGATGGCCAGCAGCTCATCATCCAGAATAACGCATTTTATCATAGAATTCTCCTAAATTGATTTTTAGCTCCGCTGTAAAAACTCCGTTTTTTGAACTTCTTTCCAGCTGGTAATACGTACTGTAGATCATTTTAAGCCTTTGATCAAAAGACTGGCTTCCAAAACCGCTTTTTTCCTTTTCCAGAATATTTTTTAAAGAAGCTTTATTGCTGACTTTCATGGTGAAAATACCGTTTTCAAGTTCCATATAAATGGAAATAAAAGAATCCTGGGCAAGGAAATCCGTATGCTTAAAGGCATTTTCAATGAGATCCACGGAGATCAGCGGAGCAAATACCTTTTCTTCATATACAGCATCAGTTTTGTTGATCCTGGATTTGATTCTGAAATCGAAAAGAGGATTGATCTTGATTTTATTAATCTCAATAAGGCTTAATGCAAAATTGAGCTCTTCCTTCGGACTGACAAATTTATTGTTGCTTTCGTACAGAATATAATCCAGCACATTGGCCAGCTTATCCAGTGACATATAGGTCTGATAGGCATGGGACTGAACCGAATTGAGAATATTTTTAAACAGATGCGGGTTCAGCTTTGTGCCTATGTGTTCCAGCCGGACTTCATTCAGCCGCTGTTCAATAAGTTTGTTGGTGTCTGAGAGCTTGGTGTTTCTCTGTTTCAGCTTCTGATTCTGGCTAAAAAGATAGATACTGGTGGTGAGAAACAGGAAAATGGCAAAAACTCCGATGAATATCAGATAATCATGAATCATGTAGTAATTGCCGTCCATAATAGGGTATTACAACTATTTAAGTTTTTTAAGACCGTTTACCGTTACCGTTTCTTCACATTTTTCATAAGTGATTTCGTAAGACGGATTTTTTTCAGGATAAGTTAAAAGATAGTCCGGGCAGGGCTTTTTCTGAGCATGGCTGCGGTCAAAATCTACTTTCCCATGGGTAATGATACTGTCTTTTATAAATTTTTCATCAATCTTATAGGCTGCCATGGCGTTTTTGGCTTCGTCAGAATATTTGAATTCTTTGGAAAGACTTTCGGCAATCACACGGCTGTTCGGTAAATAGCCGCTGCAGCTTGCCCCTTTTTTGTTTAAGATAAAAAATACGATCAAAAGCCCCGGTACGAAGCCTATTGCATAAAATTTAAGTTTTTTCATTAGAAAATTAAAAGATTGATATCGTGGTAGGTAAGTCCGAAACGGTCGCAGATGATTTTTTTGGTATGTCTTCCTTTGTACATATATAAGCTCTGCTTCATTTCGTTTTTGCGGATCAGCATATTTTCAAAGCCGCCCTCTTCATCATAATTTAAAATATAGGAAAGGAAGAAATTCGAGATGGCCTTGGTCGTGGTTCTCGGCATTCTTGAAGTAAGGTTCGGAAGTCCGCAGTGAATGACACCATGTTTGATGACATAAGGATCTTCCATGGTAGTAAGTTCTGAGGTTTCAATTACTTTACCATTATCTATGGTGATATCAATAATAACGCTCCCTTTTTTCATTTTCATGACCATATCTTCAGTAACGATAGGCGTCATGTTCAATCTTGGAAGCGCTCCGATCACTACATCAGCACGTCTTAAACTTTTGCTGAGCTCTTTAGGATCAATAATGGAAGTCGGTACACGGCTGTCAACAATCGTGTGAAGCCTTCTCAGCTTTGATAAAGAATTGTCAAAAACTTTTACGCTGGCTCCTAAACCAATGGCAGCCTTTGTGGCAAATTCTCCTACGATACCGGCACCAAGGATTACTACTTCTGCAGGTCTTACTCCTGTAATTCCTCCCAACATTAACCCGTTTGATAAGGCTAGTAATTCCGAAGCATATAAAATAGAAACGGTTCCTGCAATTTCCCCGACTAATCTTACCAAAGACAGCTGTTTGTATTCATCAACGATAAATTCAAAAGCAATGGCGTTTATTTTTTTCTCTGCAAGCTTTAAGAAATATTCCTTGTCTCTGAGATTGATCTGAAGTGCCGAAACCAGATACGTATTAGGTTTCATGTACTCTATTTCATCTTCTGTAGGAGGGTTTATCTTCAGGATAAGATCCTGCCCGAAAGCTTCTTTAGGATCATTGGTAATCTTTGCTCCTGACTCGGAATATTGTAAATCTGTAAAAAATGAACCTTCTCCGGCCCCTGATTCAATAATGATCTCATGGCCGTGCTCTACCAACACCTGTACGGCGTCAGGAGTAATGCAGGTTCTCCTTTCGTTGAGACAGGTTTCTTTAGGAATCCCAATACTAAACTGTTTACCTTTTTTTATAACCTCCAATTTTTCCTCTTTCGGCATTAATTCTTCTTCGGTGAAAGGAGTAAAAATATTTGTACTCATCCTTAAATTAAATTATGTCTTACAGATTGTTTTTTTTACACTCAATTAATGAGCAAAGATACATAATATTTAATCGAATGAAATTTCTCTGTTTTCACCCGTATTCACAATACTCATTGTGTGGTAGTTGAGCCCGTAAAGCTCCTCTTCATAGACTTCCGGCCACTCGATAATGCATAGAAAAGAGTTGTCCAGATATTCTTCGATTCCGATATCATAAACTTCTTCTATATTTTTCAGGCGGTAAAGATCAAAGTGATATACTTTTCCTTTTTCCGTATTGTATTCATTAACAATAGAATAAGTAGGAGAGTTTACTTCATCCTTGCTGCCCATTTTTTTGAGCAGAAATTGTGTGAACGTTGTTTTGCCCGCTCCCAGATTTCCTTTTAATAAAAGAATATTATGTTTTAATTGAGGAATGATGCTGTCAACAACTTCCTGCCAGTCTTCGATTTTATTTATAGTGAACTGCATATAATACCTGATTTATTTTGCAAAAATAATGATTTATGAGTTTTTAATGAGAGGTTAGGAATTAGAAATTAAAAATTATAGGCCAGAAGCTGGAGGCTGGAGGCTGGAAGTCAGGGTGTACACTCTCAGCCCCCAAAATTCAGTAAATTAAATCTTGAAACTCTTTCCCCAAACACGCTCAAACTCTCTTACCCTCAAACTCTAAAACCCAACAGCTCAAAGTCAGAACCCCGAATCCCGAATCCAAACTTTCAAATCATTCAACTTAGTCATAAAATACTTAATTTTACAGCATGATTTCCAAGCAGACCATTGATAAAATATTCTCCACGATCCGCGTTGAAGAGATTGTGGGTGAGTACGTGCAGTTGAAAAGGGCAGGGTCTAACTACAAAGGACTCAGTCCGTTTCATGACGAAAAAACACCCAGTTTTGTAGTTTCTGCCAGTAAGCAGATCTGGAAGGATTTCTCCACAGGAAAAGGAGGAACAGCGATCTCTTTCCTGATGGAAATTGAGAACTTTACTTATCCTGAGGCACTTCGCCATGCGGCAAAAAAGTACGGGATTGAAATTGAAGAAGATCATCGTGAAATTTCTGAGGAAGCAAAGAATGCGCAGACCGAAAAAGATCTCCTGTATAAAATTCATGAAGTAGCCAATACATATTTTCAGGAAATCCTTTGGGATGATCATGAAGGCAGAAGCATTGGGCTTTCTTATTTTAAAGAGAGAGAACTTCGGGATGATATCATCAAAAAATTTCAGCTTGGGTATTCTCCTGAAAAAAAGAATGCTTTTACGGCTTATGCACTTGAAAAAGGCTATAACAAGGAAATTCTTGAAAAATCAGGACTTTCTATCTTTCCTGAAAATACACCGGCAGGGGTAGACCGTTTTAGGGAAAGGGTAATTTTCCCTATCCATAGCTTCTCAGGAAGGGTATTGGGTTTTGGAGCAAGGATTCTGAAGAATAATGTCAAAACAGCTAAATATCTCAATTCACCGGAAACGGAGATCTATCATAAATCCAATGTCCTGTATGGATTAAACCAGGGTAAACAGGCGATTTCAAGGAAGAATGCCTGTCTTTTGGTGGAAGGATATATGGATGTGATTTCACTTCATATGTCCGGGATCGAAAATGTGGTAGCCAGTTCCGGAACATCTCTGACCACAGAACAGATTAAACTGATTAAGAGGCTTACAGAAAACGTAACCATTCTTTTTGACGGTGATAATGCCGGGATCAAAGCCAGCTTCCGAAGTATCGATATGCTGCTGACAGAGGGAATGAACATTCGCGTATTGCTTTTCCCGGATGGTGATGACCCGGATTCCTTTGCCAGAAAACATCCGCAGGAATACGTTGAAAAGTACATTGAAAATGAAGCGATGGATTTCATCGACTTTAAAGCGGAAATCCTGTTAAAAGATATCGGAAATGATCCTATCAAAAAGGCTGAGGCAATAAGGGATATCGTAAAATCAGTTTCCTTTGTTCAAAATGCCTTGAAAAGAGAGGTTTACCTGAAAGAGGTTTCCAATAAATTCGGACTTTCCGAGCAGAGTCTTTTCAATGAGCTGGATGTTCAGAAGCAGATCACACAGAATCAGACACATCACGTTCAGCAGCAACAGAAGGAAAAAGCAGCTCCGAAGATGGAGATTGTTCCTTTGGATAAGGAAAAAGAAGATCCTTTTCTGTATGATGTATTATTCATGGAAAATAAATTGGTAGATCATATGCTGATGTTTGGAGACATTATCCTGAAGAGAAGAAATGATCAGAATGAGGAATATGATATTACCGTTATTGAAGAAATCCTTCACCATTTTGAGGAAGAGCAATATACATTTTTAGTAAAAGAAAATGAGATCATTATCAATCAGGTAAGAGAAGGAATCCAAAAAGATGAACTGAGAAGTGGAAACTTTTTTGTATCTTTTATGGATGAAGAGATCACCACGAAGGTTGTAGATGCTTTGATTCCGCCGGATGAGCTTGAAAACTGGGCTTCAAGAAATATTTACCCTCCCAATTACGGTGATAAAGTGGCAGATCAGATCAAAGGAGATGTCTTATTGCATAAATACAGGTATATTGATTATCTGATTAAAGAAACAGCTAAAGAACTCGACCACTACAGCAGTACAGATGAAGTAAAGTATTATGAGCTGATCAAAAAGATTACTTTATTGAAGCAGGCTTCCATACGGTTGAGCAATATCATCGAATATTCACCTATCAAAGGGATTTATGTAGATAGAAAAAGATAATTGAAGTCAGGTTTTTTGGTATTCTGTGACAAAAAGTCCTATAAAATTTTAGGAATAAATATTGTAATTTAAACTTCGAGAATATTTAAAAATAATACATAATAGAAATATGGACATTAAAAAGGAATTCAGAGACTTCTCTGTAAAACATTTAGGAAACAACGGTTTGGTAACCGATCAGTATATGGGAATGTATGGGCCTACGAATCTTACTCCGTACATTATGGAAGAAAGAAGATTAAACGTTGCCCAGATGGACGTTTTCTCCCGTTTGATGATGGACAGAATTATCTTCCTGGGAACTGGTATTGATGACCAGGTAGCCAATATCGTTACGGCTCAGCTTTTATTCCTTGAAAGTGCTGACCCTTCAAAAGATATTCAGATCTATATCAACTCTCCTGGTGGTAGTGTATATGCAGGTTTAGGTATTTATGACACCATGCAGATTATTAAGCCAGATGTAGCAACAATCTGTACAGGTATGGCTGCATCAATGGGAGCTGTATTACTGGTTGCCGGAGAAAAAGGAAAACGCTCTGCGCTTAAGCACTCAAGAGTAATGATTCACCAACCTTCAGGAGGCGCTCAGGGAGTTGCTTCTGACATGGAGATCAACCTGAGAGAGATGTTGAAATTAAAGCAGGAGCTTTATGAAATCATCGGCCACCACTCAGGACAAACGTATGAGTGGGTAGAAAAATCTTCTGACAGAGATTACTGGATGACTTCTGAAGAAGCGAAAGGCTACGGAATGGTAGATGAGGTTTTACAAAGATCTACTGAGAAAAAGTAGTTGATTATAAAGTCATAAGAAACCGCGCCAATCTGGTGCGGTTTTTTTGTTGGATTATGTTTTAAAATTTCTAATATTAAACGTTTAGATTCCTGCGGAATGGCAAATGTATGGATAAACCCTCATTCCAATTGTGTTATTCCGTAGGAATCCAGCCGCCATGATTTAAGAAAAGATATTTCAGAAAATTTATAATCCTGACTAAATTCCAATTGAAGACGTAAAAATTCCCATCCTTCGGAGGGGTGGCAAAAATTCAAAGAATTTTTGACGGGGTGGTTTTAAAGGTCACATAATCATTCAATATTTCTGTCTTGTAACAGAATAGTTTTTCTTTTTAGATCCTATTGTTAAAAAACAATTATCATTATATTCAAGATCAGTTTACAATCAAGTTATACTTTCGCAGCCATATAAGTGAATATGAAAAAATTGCTATGGTCTGCTGCTGTGCTTGCAGTATTGGCTTCCTGTAAAAGTGATGATGATACAACCGTAATTCATCAGGATATTAATTACTCCAAACTCCCTCAGGAGTTTCCATTTACCAAACTGGCTGCGATCAACGGAGTGGATGTGATCAATGGCGGATTTGGTTCCGGAGCCGCCGCTCATCCCACAAGAAAAGGCGAATTCTACGTCATTACAGACAGAGGACCTAACACTGATTTCCAGAACGGGAAAAAATTCCTTGTCCCTAACTTTACTCCAACGATCATGCACTTTAAAATCAATGCCGATGGAAATGTAGAAGTAATTAAATATATTAAGCTTAAAAATCCATCAGGACAGCCTATTACAGGACTTCCAAACCCGGCAGGGATGGGAAGCACCGGAGAAACGGCTTATGACGCTTCAGGAAATGTTTTAGGGACTGATCAGTATGGTCTAGACAGTGAAAGTATTGTTGCCGCAGCTGATGGGACATTCTGGGTTTCTGATGAATATGGTCCGCACATCGTCCATTACAGTGCTGAAGGAATAGAGATGGAAAGAATAAGCCCGATAGGTGTCAATACAGGTACAAGAAAATTACCTGCTGTTTTAGCCAAAAGAAGAGCTAACAGAGGTATGGAAGGACTTTGTATTACTCCTGATGGAAGAACCTTGGTAGGAACCATACAATCAATGATGCATGTACCTAGCAAAGCACTGGCAACCAATACTGCTTTAACGAGAATTGTCACATTTGATATCATTACAGGGCAGACGAAACAGTTTTTATACAGACAGGATGGAGGTGCTTCCGATTCAGTCTGTGATATTACAGCAATAAGCAACAATGAATTCCTGGTGATTGAAAGAGACGGAAATTTCGGATCTCAGGGAGGTATCAAAAAAGTATACAGAATCAACCTGAGCAACGCAACAGATGTAAACGGAGCGGATCTCACAGCAGTTGACGGGATGAAAGTGAATGGAAAAGCTTTGGAACAGTGTTCATGGGATGAAATTACCAATGCCGGAATAAAGCCTGTTACCAAAACATTAGCCGTAGATCTGGTTGCAAAACTGGGGTATGAACATGATAAATTTGAGGGAATTGTTTATTTAGGAAACAATAAACTGGCTGTTTTCAATGATGATGATTTCGGAGTGGTAGATGATGGAAACGGAAATCCGAAAGCCAAAATTTTACCTAAAACAGGTAAAGTAGATAAAGGAACTATGTACGTAGTCGATATTCAATAATTAGATTTTTTTAAAAGAAAACGGCGGAATCGAAGATTCCGCCGTTTTTATTATACTTTAATTTTATAGGTGCTATTCTCAGATATTAGTTAAAAGCCTCAATGATCTTAGAAAAATCTTCAAGCTTCAAAGCAGCTCCACCGATAAGACCTCCATCGATATCAGGCTGAGAGAAGATTTCTTTAGCATTGTCCGGTTTTACAGAACCTCCGTAAAGAATAGAAACTTCGTCAGCAACTTCCTGTCCGTATTTAGCAGCAATAATGTTTCTGATGTGAGCATGGATCTCCTGAGCCTGCTCCGGACTTGCCGTTTCTCCTGTTCCAATAGCCCAAACCGGTTCATAAGCAATCACTACTTTTTTGATCTCTTCAGCAGAAAGTGTGAAAAGGGCTACTTCAGTCTGGTTTTTTACTACCTCAAAGTGCTGTCCCGCTTTTCTCTGTTCAAGAGTTTCCCCGTTACAGTAAACAGGAATAAGACCTTTATCAAGAGCTAATTTGATTTTTCTGTTACAGTGAGAATCTGTTTCTCCATGATATTGTCTTCTTTCAGAGTGCCCGATTAATGAACCGGTTGCCTCGATAGATTCCAACATGTCTGCAGAGACCTCACCTGTGTAAGCACCGCTTTCATGCTCGCTCATATCCTGAGAAAATACACCGATCTCATCCTTTTCAAAAATGTCTTTCGCCATCATTAAATATAAAGCTGGCGGAGCGATCCAAATCTCACAGTGGGTAGCATTGTTATTTTTATAGCTTAGTAACTGAATCATTAATTGTTGTGCATCAATTACATTTTTGTTCATTTTCCAGTTGCCTGCAACTATTTTTCTTCTCATAGTTTATCTTTTATATATAAAATTGAATTTGTTTAAAGAATCACATAAATTATCATGAAATTTTTTAAAAGAATTAAGATTTAATAATTTACTGATCTCAACTTTTTGACCAATTAATTGATAAAGTTCATTTATTTGTAAATCTTTTCTCCTTTTTTTGGGCTTTTCTTGATTAATAATTTGTAAAGCTTTTTTTATCTTTTCTTTAGGATCTTTAAAAGACTCAGGATCCCCATTTAGTTTTAATTCTGATTTATCTTTATTAGAAGAAATTTCATTAAGAAAAAGATCAATGTCTGCTAACATCCAAGCTTCTATCATGTAAATAGGAATTATTGGGATAATTTCTTTACACACTAATTCGTCTGCAACTAATTTGATTTCATTCATTAGTGGAAGAAATTTATCACTTAATACTCTTGAATCATCTTGATAGTCGGAATCATTGTGTATTAAAAGTATATTTATAAAACTTTCTTTATGATAATTTTTATTGGCATCAATAATTTGTTTTATAAATGGTTTCCCTACATCTTTTTTTATTTCCTCAATATATATTTCAGTTGCACCGCCATATTCAAAAATTATTTCATCTATAGTTCTTTTTATAACAGAAAATAAAAATCTGTTATCAGTAGAACCTTCTGAAATTAGACCTATAAATAATTGATTACCTCTCATTTTCTAAAGAAAAATTTCCCTTATCTAAATAAGTTTGTACATCTAATATTGAAACCTTTCTATCCGGGAATAATTCTGCAATGAAATTTTTATCAACAGGGGATAACTTTGTTGTTTCAAATTTTATTTTATTATTATCAAAGAAATCAATTTTTGTCACCATTTTACTAAACCAAAGAGATTTATTTTTATCATCACTATAATTTGTCCAGAAATTCCCTACTAATACAGAGGAGTGAGTGTTTACTATCACTTGCTTCAAAGGTAACTCATTATCAAAGAAGTCAGTACTTAAGTCAGCTAATAGATCAAGCATTGTTGAAATTCTAGCAGGATGAATTCCGTTTTCAGGTTCTTCAAAACATAGTAAACTTCCAAAATGGTCATCATATTCTAGAATACATAATGTTAGAATTCTTAATGTCCCCTCAGAAAGTACACGAGAGGTATATTCTTTCTTATCAACATCAATTAGCTTAATAATAAATTGACGATTTTCTTTGTCATCAAAAACTTTTACATCAATAAATTGCGGCAAAAATTTATTTAATTTTCTTGAAATTTCTTTTAATGCAAAGTCATTATTCAATGAGATCCTGTAAAGTGCTGCAGCCAAATTTTTACCAGAACTTGTAATTTCATCTTCACCATTGCTTTTACTAGTTGGTTCTCTTAGATCATCTGGGTTTAATTGTAAAAATTTCCAAGATTTCATCTCTTCCTTTGCTGCTAATACATGTTTGAAGTCTACATTATCTATACTACTTAAAACAGTTCTATTAGCATTTACAATTGGAATTTGACGAAATGTACCTTTTGAGCCATCTTGGTGAATAACTACTGTATCTATTTCATTTTTTTTTATTGTATCAAGATATGGTTTTCCTCCTCTGTTCCCTTCTACCTTTGGCCTCCATAACTCTATTTTATCTTTTGGAATTATTTTGATCCATTTATCTTCATTGTCCTTTTTTAGGTTGATCAATTTTTCATGAACTACAACAATATCATCTAATCCAGATGAACTTATAAATCTTTTTAACTTTAATTGATATTGTAGTCTTGTATATTTTAGAACTGCCTCATTTCCCCAAGCATCCTTAACTTTTTGATTAACAAGCATTTCCACTTCAAATTCCATTAAATCAGCATATATTCCTTTATCATACATACTGAATAATTCAAGGAAATCACCTCTTTGACTTTGGAGTGCTTTTTTTATGTTATCAAATTCTGCAAGTTTTGAAAGTAATTCTAAGGCATCAAAAAGATTACTTTTACCAGAAGCATTCGTACCTGCGATTATCGTAAAAGGAGTAAACGTCATTTCAAAATTATGAAACGATTTAAATCCATTTATCTTAATCTTTGTAATCATAATATAAAATTATTTATTCTAGAAAGACATAACAAATTTAGTTATTATTTATTGATACCTTCTAATTTAAACATGAAAGTATTACTGGAGCAATATTCTTTAGTAAAAACTCTGAATACTTCTCATGATTGTAATCTATTTCTGTTTTTAATACTAGATTTTATTTGTTTGTTATATATTTTTTATGCTATAATCCCCAAAGGTTTTTCAGCAAAACGTAGAATGTATGCTCTTCTTCAGTTACTTTATTATCTGCTTTGATCAGCGATTTTGCAAACTGAACAAACTTCACGCGTTCGTCCTCTGTAGAATCCTCATGGAAACATCTCGCATGGAATTCAAAATGGTCTTTCCATTCTTCAGGCTGTAAAAGAGCTAATGTATCCAGCTCGTTGTCAAGGTTCATTCTGAACGGAAATTCATCCGCCAGATATTGCTGTACCAGCATTCCTTCCTCAGGAGCAAACTCTCCGTCTACAGAAGAAAGGATCATTAACAGGTGATAGCCGGCGATTGATTTATTTGATTTTTGCATGAGTTGTTGTATGTTTAGGTTTAGTGTTTAAATTTGATAATTGATAATTGATAATTGATAATTGATAATTGATAATTGATAATTGATAATTGATGTCAATTATTTGTCGCAGCCACCTATCATTTATAATTCATCATTCATCATTTATAATTAATTAACGTAGTCCTTCGCAGGCTGTTTGTCTGCAATTTTTCCATTTTCAAGGATCAGCACAAACGGGTTGCTCCTTGCTATCGTTTTGATGGCAGTTCCGTCCATCAGTAGATTCCTGATTGTTTTAAAAGTATTGGGCTCTGTTGAGATTCCATAAATAAGAACGCCTTTCTGTGCATTTACTTTTGCTTCCACTTTCTGAAGCAGGTCCGCAGGAATATCTTTTGGATGATATGAAAAAACCAAAACGGCTTTTGGTGCATTAATGATTTCTTGCGTAACATCCATTCCCGTAGGGTCTTCAATTTTAAATTTTACAATTTCAGATTTGTAGCCTTCCTTAATCAGTACAGATTCATTTTTCCCATCTTCAATTTTCCATGGAGAACCTTCTGCCCAGTATTCAGTTTTTTTGATATAATCATCCTGGTTTACCTTTACAGTTTGTCCTGTTTTCTCGTTTTTCAGGGAGTAGAAAGTCTTGTATTCGGAAGGGTTTTTGTCAATTTTTGCTTTTTCACCTTTAATATCGGTCCCGATTTTATAATCCCGAAAATCAATAATCGGTTCATGCATAATTCCCTGTGCCATCACGTAAACCATTCCAAGCGAAAAGACCGTTAAAAGGATATATTTAAATGTATTGGAGGACTCTTTCTGGGTAACTCCATACTCATCTTTTTTATGGAAATCTTTTCTGTACAGGACAAATACTATAATCAATCCTACAAGAAGCACGACATCTTTAAGGAAGCTTTGCCAAGGCGTAAACTTGATGGCATCGCCAAAACATCCACAATCTGTTACCACATTGAAATAAGCTGAATAAAATGTAAGAAACCCAAAGAAAATACAAAGCGCAATTAATATGGATAAGGTCAGTTTAAGCTTTAATTTTAGCAGCAGCATAAATCCTAAGAAAAGCTCCAATACCACTACGATAATAGAAAATAGCAGGGCAAACTTTTCTAAAAACGGCATGTTGAAAACTGCGGGAGAGAAATATTCTTCCATTTTGAAAGAAAAACCTACCAGATCCACGGCTTTCACAAAGCCCGAAAGGATAAAAATAACAGCAATAATAAAGCGTAATAAACCTTTGATCATATTAAATATTTTTGGGTTCGAATTGATTTTCTTTTTCTGAGAATTTAATAAGACAGAAGACAGCATAATTCAGCATATCGAAATAGTTGGCGTCAAGCCCTTCCGAAACGATTGTTTTTCCCTGATTATCTTCAATCTGCTTTGTTCTTAATACTTTCTGATAAATAAGATCCGTAATCGAAGAAATTCTCATATCTCTCCATGCCTCACCATAATCATGATTTTTTCTTTCCATTAAAGCCTTGGCTTCATTAGCATATTGGTCATACAAACCTAAAATTTCTTCTTTATTTTCATTGAAATCATTGGAAAGGCCTTTCTCCAGCTGAATAAGCCCAATGATAGAATAGTTCACAATGGCGATAAATTCATCTTCCTCACTCTCATCCACCATTTTTTTATCAGTCATCTGCAGCGTACGGATTCTGTTGACTTTGATGTAAATCTGATCTGTAATGGAACTTGGTCTTAACACCCTCCATGCTGCACCATAATCCTGTAATTTTTTCCCGAAAAGATCACGGCACTGACTGATAACTTTCTCGAACTGTACTGATGTTTTTAGCATAAATTTTCTTAATCTTCCAAATATACGAATTCGGTTTTAGATTTTTGAATTTGATGAGCTGAGTTTGTGAGTGAGAGGTTTGAGGGTGGGAGAGTTGGAGTGTTTCGGATTCGTGGTGCGTGGTTCGGGGTTCGAGTAGTTGGTTTTAGAGTTTTAGAGTTTTAGAGTTTTAGAGTTTGAGGGTAAGAGGGTTTTAGGGTAAGAGCGTGTTTGGGGAAAGAATTTCAAGATTCGATTTACCAGGTTTTGAGGTTTGAGAGTGCGCAGTTAGCTTCCAACCTCCAGCTTCTAATTTCCAGCCTATAATTTCTGATTTCTTCTCATTACCAACTCACAAATCACTAATTTTGCAGGATAGCAAAAATCAATTATCAATTATCATTCATCAATCATAAACTCATGCTCTCCAACTCTTCAACCCTCCAACCCTCAGACTCTCCAACCTACTCAATCAACTGCAACGGCAGATTGGTACAGCTTGACACTCCAAAAATCATGGGAATCCTCAATCTGACACCGGATTCTTTCTCTGACGGTGGAAAATTCAATAGTGAAAAATCAGCTTTGGAACATGCAGAAAAACTGTTAAAAGATGGGGCCGAAATACTGGATATCGGTCCTCAGTCTACACGACCCAACGCCCAGTTTTTAAGTGCTGAAGAAGAAATAAACAGAATCGGGAATATCATTTCTCTGATCAAAAAAGAGCTCCCGGAAGCCTTGATTTCCCTTGATACTTTTTACGCAGAAACAGTGAAATTCGGATTCAATGAAGGAATTGATCTCATCAATGATATTTCAGGCGGGCAGTATGATACAGAAATGTTTGATACCGCTGCTCATACGAAACTACCTTACATCCTCATGCATGTAAATCCATCTTACAAAACCATGCATGATAAAATACATTTCGAAGATATTACACTGGAAGTAAACCAATATTTTTCTAAAAAAACGAAAGAACTTTTAGAAAAAGGCGTGAATGATATCATTCTTGATCCCGGTTTTGGTTTTGGAAAAACAGGAGAAGATCAGATGAAAATGATCCATGAAGTTGAATATCTTGGGTTCAGGAAATTTCCTCTTTTAATAGGCATTTCCAGAAAGTCATTTATTTATAAGCCTCTTGGAAAATCCCCTCTGGATATCAATGAAGAAACTCAGAAGCTTCATATGAAAGTTCTGGAGCAGGGCGCAAAGATTGTAAGAGTTCATGACGCAGCTGCAGCAAAGGAAACATTGATTCATTTTTTACGAAAAAAATAAAAAGTGTGAAAAAAACTTGTGAGTAATTAAAAAGTTTATACATTTGCAATATGAATTTTACGAATCAGAAAAATATTATTGTCATTTCTATTATTGCTGTTGTCATTAGCAACAGGAAGGAAACGGCATTTTAAATAGATTTTAATTTAAATTATATATAGAACCGTTTCAAATTATGAAACGGTTTTTTTTGTTTTAATTTTTTAAAGTACAGGAGTATGTATCAGTTAGTATCAGTAATTATTATCGTCATTATTATTCCCTTGCGTCTGTGAGAAGGAAAGTGTATGACTGTACATATATTGAGCCCTCTCACAACGTGAGAGGGCTTTTTTTATTCCCAATTTTAATTTTTTTAAACCTTATAACATGTATTACAACGACGACACGACCATCTACTTTGACGGAAAATTTATGAAAGCGAAAGATGCAGGAACAGATCTTTACGGGCAGTCACTTCACTATGGCTATTCTGTTTTCGAAGGAATTAAATCCTACAGCACAGATCAGGGAACCAAGGTGTTTAAAGCAAAAGAACACTACGAAAGACTGAAAAGATCAGCAGAACTGATGCACATTCCCTTTGATTATTCTGTAGAACAGCTTACAGATCTTACTTATGAACTTCTGGAACGCAACGGTTTCACAGATGCTTATATCCGTCCGTTGGTCACATGTTCACCCAATATGTCACTTTCAAAAGGACAAAAATCTTATCTGTCGCTTCTTGCCTGGGAATGGAATAACGGCTATCTGGCAGATAAAATGAAAATCATGACGTCTCCTTTTCAACGGCCTAATCCTAAAGCTTTCAGGGTGGAAGCCAAAGTAGGAGGTCATTATGTAAACTCAATATTGGCCTGCCAGGATGCCAAAGACAAAGGTTATGACGAAGCGCTGGTGCTGGATGAGAACGGAAACGTTGCCGAAAGCTCTGGTGCCAATGTTTTCTACGAAAAAAACGGGGTTTTATATACTCCGGCCAAAGGAAGCATCCTTCCGGGAATCACAAGACAAACCGTAATGGAAATTTGTAATGAGCTTGATATTCCTGTAAAAGAAACTTTTTTTAAACCGGAAGAAATGAGAGGTGCAGATGCAGGTTTTTTCTGTGGTACAGCAGCGGAAATTGTGGCCCTGAATTCACTGGATGATGTCCCTTTTGCCAAAGACTGGGAAAGTACAGCAAGTGAAAAAGTACAGCAGGCCTATCTGAAATTGGTAAGAGTTCTGTCATTGTAAATTTTTAGAATTTAATTACCTGATTATCAATAAAATGAATATACTATCCAAACGATTGAATATTGTAATTTTCAGAAGAAATGAAAATGAAAAGAATATTACAAAATGTAGTTTTGGATCAAAATTTAATAAAAAACTCCTGTCAAGGAGAAGAAAAGAACAAAAAATGAAGGAAAAAATATGTTAAACAAATATTCAAAAACATTCACGCAGAATAGCGAACAACCCGCAGCCAAAGCCATGTTGTATGGGATAGGATTTACAGAAGAGGATATGCAAAAGGCTCAGGTTGGAATTGCCAGTATGGGATATGATGGGAATACCTGCAATATGCATTTGAATGATCTTGCTCAGGTGGTAAAAAAAGGAACATGGAATCATGGGTTAGCCGGATTAATTTTTAACACCATCGGAGTTAGTGACGGAATGAGCAACGGAACAGATGGAATGCGTTACTCCCTGGTAAGCCGTGATGTAATTGCAGACAGTATAGAAGCGATCTGTGGAGCACAGTATTATGACGGATTGATCGCATTGCCGGGTTGTGACAAAAATATGCCGGGAACTATTATTGCGATGGGAAGACTGGACAGACCATCCATCATGGTGTATGGAGGTACTATTGCTCCAGGCTGCTACAAAGGTGAACAGCTTAATATTGTTTCTGCTTTCGAGGCTTTAGGTAAAAAGATTGCAGGAGAAATCACTGAAGAAGATTTTGATGGGGTGGTAAAGAATTCCTGTCCAGGTGCTGGAGCATGTGGCGGAATGTATACTGCCAATACAATGGCTTCTGCTATTGAGGCATTGGGAATGAGTCTTCCGTATTCTTCATCCAACCCTGCTTTAAGCAAAGAAAAACAGGAAGAATGTCTTGAGGCAGGTAAATATCTGAAAATATTATTGGAAAAAGACATCAAACCTTCCGATATCATGACCCGCAAAGCTTTTGAAAATGCCCTTCGCATGATTGTTATTCTTGGAGGAAGCACCAATGCAGTTCTGCATTTTATAGCCATGGCAAAAAGTGTTGGAGTATCGCTTACTCAGGATGATTTCCAGAAGATGAGTGATAAAACTCCGGTATTGGCAGACCTTAAGCCAAGCGGAAAGTACCTGATGCAGGATCTGTATGAACACGGAGGAATACCATCAGTAATGAAATACCTTTTAAATCAGGGATTATTACATGGTGATTGCTTAACGGTAACCGGAAAGACATTAGCCGAGAATTTAGAAAATGTTCCCGATCTTGATTTTAATACACAAAAAATTATTAAACCATTATCTGAACCTGTAAAAGCTACCGGGCACCTGAGAATATTATATGGAAATCTTGCTGAAAAGGGAAGTGTAGCGAAGATCACAGGAAAAGAAGGAGAACGTTTTGTAGGAAAGGCCCGTGTATTTGATGGCGAAAAAAATCTGATCAGAGGAATTCAGGACGGAACCGTACAGCATGGTGATGTCATTGTCATTCGTCATGAAGGCCCGAAAGGAGCTCCCGGAATGCCGGAAATGCTGAAACCCACCAGCGCACTGATAGGAGCAGGTCTGGGAAGCAGCGTTGCTTTAATTACAGACGGAAGATTCAGCGGAGGAACCCATGGTTTTGTTGTAGGACATATCACTCCGGAAGCTCATGAAGGAGGTCTTATAGCTTTTGTAAATGATGATGACCTGATTGAAATTGATGCCGTAAACAACACGATACAACTCAACGTTTCAGAAGAAGAAATAGAACGAAGAAAGAAAGGTTGGCAAAAACCACCTCTTAAAGTACAGAAAGGATTGCTTTATAAATATGCATTAACAGTATCATCAGCGGCAGAAGGCTGTGTAACAGACGAAATCACTCAATAAAATATGGAAAACCTGAATATATCAACAGAAATACAACTGAGCGGAAGCCGGATCATTCTTGAAGCCTTTCTTCAGGAAGGCGTGAAAACCGTTTTCGGATATCCGGGAGGTGCTATTATTCCTATTTATGATGCCCTTTACGACTATAAGGAGAACCTGAAACATATACTGGTACGCCACGAGCAGGCAGCAGTACATGCGGCACAAGGTCTGGCAAGAGTCTCAGGAGAAGTGGGGGTTGTATTGGCAACCAGCGGTCCCGGCGCGACCAATCTTGTAACCGGTTTGGCAGATGCGCTATTGGATAATACCCCTTTGGTGTGTATTACAGGACAGGTTTTTGAACATCTTCTCGGAACTGATGCCTTTCAGGAAATAGATGTAATGAACGTTACAAGCCCGGTAACCAAATGGAATTATCAGGTGACCGATGCTAATGAGCTTCCCGAAGTATTGGCAAAAGCATTCTACATCGCAAAATCCGGCCGTCCCGGTCCTGTGTTGATTGATGTGACCAAAAATGCCCAGCTGCAGTCTGTTGATTATAAAGGATATTCTCCATGCCATTCACTGCGAAGCTATAAACCGGATCCTGATCCATGTTTTGAAAGTATTGAAAAAGCGGCATCGCTGATCAATGAATCAGAAAAACCATTCATCATAGCAGGACAGGGGATTATGCTGGGGAAAGCGGAAAAAGAGTTTTTGCAGTTTGCAGAAAAATCAGGAATTCCGGTAGCATGGACTGTTTTAGGAATGAGTGCCATTCCCACCAATCACCCACAAGCTGTAGGAATGGTAGGGATGCACGGAAACTATGGCCCGAATATATTAACCAATGAATGCGATGTTCTGATTGCTGTTGGAATGCGCTTCGATGACCGTGTGACCGGAAGATTGGATCAATATGCAAAACAGGCAAAAATCATTCACCTTGATATTGATAACGCTGAGATCAATAAAAATGTAAAAGCCGATGTTCCGGTTCTTGGAAACTGTAAACACACGCTTCCTCTTCTTACGGAAAGGATTATAAAAAGAGAACATCATAACTGGCATGAAAGATTTAAAAAATGTCATGAAATTGAAAGCATTAATCTCATCCACTCAGAGCTTTATCCTGAAGAAGGCGAGATTACAATGGGAGAGGTTATCCGTTGTCTGAATGAAATGACAAAAGGTGAGGCAGTGATTGTAACCGATGTGGGACAGCATCAGATGGCAACATGCCGATACTCTCATTTCAAACATTCCCGAACCAACGTCACAAGCGGAGGGCTGGGAACAATGGGATTCTGTCTTCCTGCTGCAATAGGAGCAACTTATGCAGAGACCAATCGTCCTGTTATTGCCGTGATGGGGGATGGCGGAGCGCAGATGAACATTCAGGAACTGGGAACCATTATGCAGTACCATCCGGAAGTAAAGATTTTAATTCTGAATAATTGTTATCTGGGAATGGTAAGACAGTGGCAGGAACTGTTTCATGAAGAAAGATATTCCTCAGTAGATATTCAGAGCCCGGATTTTGTTCAGGTGGCAAAGGGATACCGCATATCAGGAAAGAAAGTATCCGGGAGAGAAGACCTGAAAGGGGCGCTCCGTGAAATGCTGGATCACAAAGGATCTTTCCTCCTCGAAGTAATGACAGGAAAAGAACACAACGTATTTCCGATGATCCCTCAGGGAAAAAGTGTTTCGGAGATTGTATTAAATAATAAAGCTTAAAAATAAAAGATGAAAACAGATCATAAAGAATATACCATTACAGCGTATACAGAAGATTATTTGGGATTGATCAGCCGTATCAATGCTATTTTTTCAAGAAGAAGAATTTCTATGGTGACCTTTAATGTAGGTCCTTCAGAAATCGAAAAGGTAAAAAAGTTTGTTATCGTAATCAGAGAAACGGAAGACTCTGTTCAGAAGATCAGCAGACAAATGGAAAAGCAGGTAGACGTTCTGGAAGTACATTATCACAGAAATCCATATCTGACGGCTGTAGAATATGCCAGCTAGGCGCAAAAATCAAACATTATAATCAATAATTAATAAAATCAAAAAAAATGGCAAAATTGAATTTCGGAGGAGTAGAGGAGAATGTAGTAACAAGAGAAGAATTCCCGTTGGAAAAAGCTCAGGAAGTATTAAAAAATGAAGTCGTAGCAGTGATCGGGTATGGTGTACAGGGGCCCGGGCAGGCTTTGAACCAGAAAGATAACGGAATTAATGTGATTGTAGGACAGAGAAAAAACTCTAAATCATGGGATAAAGCAGTGGCAGACGGATTTGTACCGGGAGAAACATTATTCGAAATCGAAGAAGCACTGGAAAAGGGAACTATTATCTGCTATCTTCTGAGTGATGCCGCACAGATAGAATATTGGCCGAAAGTAAAACAGCATCTTACCCCAGGGAAAGCACTGTATTTTTCTCATGGTTTCGGAATTACCTTCAGCGAGCGTACAGGAATTGTTCCTCCAGCCGATGTAGATGTATTTCTGGTAGCACCAAAAGGTTCAGGAACATCATTGAGAAGAATGTTTTTACAGGACAGAGGTTTGAACAGCAGTTTTGCCGTTTATCAGGATGCAACAGGAAAAGCCAGAGAAAGGGTAACAGCATTAGGAATCGCGATCGGAAGCGGATATCTTTTTGAAACCGACTTTAAAAAAGAAGTATACAGCGACCTTGCCGGAGAACGTGGAACATTGATGGGAGCTGTACAGGGAATATTTGCCGCTCAGTATGATGTATTGAGAAAAAACGGACACAGCCCTTCCGAAGCTTTTAATGAAACCGTAGAAGAGCTGACCCAGTCATTAATGCCTTTAGTAGCAGAAAACGGAATGGACTGGATGTATGCCAATTGCAGCACCACAGCTCAAAGAGGCGCTTTGGACTGGTGGAAGCGTTTCAGAGATGCTACTTCGCCTTTATTTGAAGAACTGTATGATAATGTAGCCAAAGGAAACGAAGCACAACGTTCAATCGACAGCAACAGCAAGCCGGATTATCGTGAAAAATTAGAAGCCGAACTTACAGAGCTGAGAGAAAGCGAAATGTGGAAAGCAGGCAAGACGGTACGAAGCCTGAGACCCGAAAACAATTAATGACTAAACAGATGATGAAAGAGGAAGTAAGTTCTTCCGTTTTAGAGAATGTCTATAAAGCGGGGGAACGATTAAAAGATGTAGTGGTAAAAACACCTTTGGCTGTCAATAATAACCTGTCAGCGATTTACGAAGCGAATATCCGTTTTAAAAGAGAAGATCTTCAAAGGGTAAGATCCTATAAAATAAGAGGAGCGTATAATAAAATGGCCACCATGTCTGAGAAAGAACTTTCAAAAGGGGTTGTTTGTGCCAGTGCCGGAAATCATGCGCAGGGGGTTGCATTTGCATGCCAGACCATGAAGGTGAAAGGAACGATTTTTATGCCTTTGCCAACGCCCGGACAAAAGCTTGAACAGGTGAAAATGTTCGGTGGAGAATACATCGATGTCATTCTTTACGGAGATACTTTTGATGCAGCAAAAGATGCTGCGATGAGGTTTTGTAAAGATCATAACAGCGCATTTATTCATCCTTTTGATGATCCGGCGATTATTGAAGGGCAGGCCACAACAGCACTTGAGATTCTGGAACAGGCAGAAGGTATAGTTGATTACCTTTTTGTTCCGATAGGCGGTGGTGGACTGGCAGCAGGAATCTGTACGGTGTTTCAGCATTTGTCTCCACAAACAAAGATTATTGGGGTAGAACCCTCCGCAGCAGCAAGCATGAAAAAAGCCCTTGAAAAAGGAAAACCTGTTCTTCTCGAAAAAATAAGCCGTTTTGTTGACGGAGCAGCAGTGCAGCAGGTAGGAGATATTACTTTCGAACGCTGTAAGAATATCCTGTACGATATGGCAACGGTAGATGAAGGACTCGTCTGTGAAACCATATTGTCACTGTACAACAAAGATGCTATTGTAGTAGAACCGGCAGGAGCGCTTTCAGTAGCAGCATTGGAAAGATACAGAGAGGAAATAAAAGGTAAAAATGTAGTGTGTATTATCAGCGGAAGCAATAATGATATTACCCGCATGGAAGAGATCAAGGAAAAAGCATTGCTGTATGCTGGATTAAAGCATTATTTCCTGGTCAGATTTCCACAGCGTCCCGGAGCATTGAAAACTTTTGTGATAGATGTGCTGGGCCCTGATGATGATATTACCTATTTTGAATATACTCAGAAAAATTCGAAAGAAAAGGGAATTGCAGTCGTGGGAATTGCTTTGAAACAAAGTAAAGATTTCACCCCATTGATCAATAAGATGAAACAAAATGATTTCTTTGTTAACTATCTGAACAATGATCCTTCGCTGATGAACCTTCTTATTTAAAAGAATTTAGATCAAAAAAGAGAAATGTTTCTTTTTTAACAATATCAAATGACATAAGAAACTGAAGCGTTAAGAAAATGAATGCTGTGAACGTTAAAAAAACTCTGTTGTTTGAGTGCGGGGTCAATAGGTGATTCTAAACATAGACTGTTTCCGCACGAGTTTAGAGTTTTTAGAGAACAGATTTCATTTTTAGCGGAAGTTTCTAAGTCTTGAATTTTTGTTTCTTTTGCTTCAAGGCAAAAGAAGTATAATTAATTAAAATTTTTTTTTAATGTTTTCAAATATTCAGCAGTAAATTATTTCGTATTAAAAACAGAGTCTAAAAACACAATGATGAAAAAGAGGTTGTCTCGCCTTTGAGGCAGCCTCTTTGTGTTTTTGGCACTGTCAAATGACATAAGAAACTGAAGCGTTAAGAAAATGAATACTGTGAACGTTAAAAAAACTCTATTGTTTGAGTGCGGGACAATGGGTGATTCTAAACATAGACTGTTTCCGCACGAGTTTAGAGTTTTTAGAGAACAGATTTCATTTTTAGCGGAAGTTTCTAAGTCTTGAATTTTTGGTTCTTTTGTTTCAAGACAAAAGAAGTATAATTAATTAAAATTTTTTTTTTAATGTTTACAAATCATATTCAGCAGTAAATTATTTCGTATTAAAACAGAGTCTAAAAACACAATGATGAAAAAGAGGTTGTCTCGCCTTTGAGGCAGCCTCTTTGTGTTTTTGGTACTGTCAAACGACATAAGAAACTGAAGCGTTAAGAAAATGAATACTGTGAACGTTAAAAAAACTCTATTGTTTGAGTGCGGGTCAATAGGTGATTCTAAACATAGACTGTTTCCGCACGAGTTTAGAGTTTTTAGAGAACAGATTTCATTTTTAGCGGAAGTTTCTAAGTCTTGAATTTTTGTTTCTTTTGTTTCAAGACAAAAGAAATATGATTAAATAAAAATATTTTTTTTTAAACCATTAAGATTGATTAAGTTTTTAAGAATAATGAAGGAGAAATATCTTTCGATATTTATTAAGCAAGCTGCTTCTTAACTTTTCTTAAATCCTCAATTTTTCTTAATGGTTCAATTATCTTTCCAACGAAAAATTAGAAATTACTTTTGGACGTTCAGTTTCATTAGCTGCTTTCCATGACGTTCTGTACATCCATTCCGTCATTTTATAAAGCTTTTTGTAATTGATATTTTCTGATTCATCCTGTGGGGTATGGTACTGATCATGCAGCACACTGGTGAAGAATATCGCAGGAATACCAATTTTAGCATAGGGAAGATGGTCGCTTCTGAAATAGAAATACTCAGCATGGCTGGGAGAATCCCAATCTTTCAGGTATTTGAATTTTGTACTTTCATTATTAGCCTCTTCAGCCATTTTTACAAGCTCTTCAGAATTTTTGTGAGGAGCATTTCCTCCTAATAAAGCAGCTTCATTGTTATCATTTCTTCCGATCATATCACCGTTCAGAACGGCTACAATGTTCTCTTTCGGAACTACCGGATGGGCTGCATGCCATCTTGAACCCAGCAGTCCTCTTTCTTCAGCGCCATGGAAAACAAACAGGATACTTCTTTTTCCCGGTTGTTTTTTATAAGCTCTGGCTATTGCCAGCATCGCAACACAGGTACTTGCATTATCATCGGCACCGTTGTAGATGGTATCGTTTTTTACAGGATGTCTGATCCCGTCATGATCCTGATGTCCGCTTAGCAAAACATATTCGTTTTTAAGAACCGGATCTGTACCTTCTATTTTTCCTATGATATTAACGGATGGATATTTGTAGGTTTCCGTGATGAGATTCAGAGAAGCTTTAAGATTGTTTTTTACCCAGCCGGCATTTTCCCTTTTGATCCATAAAACAGGAATATTATTCGTGATCTTTTCTCTTAACCCTTCAACACCGTAGCTTCCCCTTGTCATTTGAGGCAGTACTTCCACCCAGCTTTGCTCAGAAATATCATCGGTAATGAAAATAATGGCTTTCGCTCCCAGCTGAAAAGCTTTGTCATAATATTTATTCCTTACAAATCCAGGATATCTTCTTATAAAAAGGGTCATATCCTTAGAAATATTTTTGTCGGAAACATTTAGGGCAAGTACTTTTCCTTTGATGTTTAATTTAGCAAGATCTTCGGGTTCTGCGTTTCCGGCATACACTATTTCTGCATCCAAATCAGCATTTACCGGTTCAGCGACAAGAAAATCTTTCCATAATTTCAGGCTCGTATCGCCGATTTTCAGGCTGCTTTGAGGAATAACCTGATGTCTGTACATATCAAAAAACTGGAAAAATGTTCCGTTATCTCCGGCTGGCTTCATTCCTGCTTCTTTAGCTTTATCCGCAAGCCACATGGAAACTTTCAATTCATCCAGCGTTCCCGCCTCACGACCCCAGAACTGGTCTGCGGCAAGCTGATACATATCAGTGCGAAGATCAGATTCTTTGATGGCAGAAATCAGGGGTTTTTTATAATTCTGGGCATTTCCAAAAGTAAAAATGAAAAGGCTTAACAGAGAAAAAACATAATTTTTATTCATAGAAACTTTTAATTAAAGTTAGCTAATTTCTCTGAAAACTGTTTTGAAAACTCTTTTCTGTCTTCTTCCAGTTTTTCCTGCGTTAAAGGTAAAATATAAGTAAAAAGAATCTTGTCTTCATGGTCTAAAAAGATAATTTCCTTTTCATTTCCATCAATCATCTGTGAGAAAATCTCCCACATCGGAGTGTCTTTTAATTTTAATAATTCAAAAAACTGTTCTGCTTTGATTTCGATTTTCTGCATGTTCTGTTTTATATTATCGTTGAATATTTCTGAATTCTGATTCAAAAATAAGGTTTTGTATTTTTTTGGGTATTAAAACTCAAGAAATTTCAGCTTAAACTGGATTGCAAAATTTTCTTTGAAATTAGGAGTGGCATAATAGCCTACCCTGTAGAATAAGCCCAGGTTAAAATAACTCGAAAGGAAATTGCTCCATTCCACTCCAACTTCCTGATACAGATGATCCAGCTTTCTGAACTTAAACTGGTGGTATTCCGGATGTTTCATATCTCCGATTGTGCCTCTTAAGACAAAATCAAAACTTGATACATTGTGCCCGAAACTTTTTAAATACCATGGCAGCTTGTGTGTGAAGTAATAGGCTACGAATTTATCATTATAGTATTTTCCACCTTCCAGTGTTGCAAACCCAAGGTAAGAAGTAAGGTTAAAGTTGAAATCCTTACCCGGAGAAGCCAATCCGTTCATGGTAAAATTCTTCCAGATAGGCGCCCCGCCCAGAACAACCCCTCCATACAGCCTGAAGCCGGTAGTTCCGATCGGTGTTTTGAAATTATGAACAAACAGGGCATCAAAACGTGAATAATTAAAATCTCCCTGCAGCATTTTGTAACTCTGCTCATAATTGAGATAAAGCTCGGGATACTTCTGATCAATCAGAGATTTACCCTGTGGAGTCATAATATTCGTGGAATTCGGAGAATATTTTAAGGTAAAAAGGGTATTGAAATTCCTGTATGAAGTACCTCTGTCCCTGAACTGGTAATCAAATTCTGCCTCCTCTGTATTCCGTCTTACGGCAAGCGCAAGGGTAAGACCGTTGGTCACATCATTCATATAGGATAAAGAAGCTCCTTTGAAGTGAAAATATTTATCATTATTCAGGTTATTCCCGAAATTCATCGTTCTCATTTTGAAGTTCCAGAGTTTTCGGTTGAATTCTCCCGATGCTGTTACATCATCATACACCTCAAATCTGAAAAATGAGTTTTTTTCCAATGTGGTTTTCATATCCAGTCCCATTCCGTATTTCCATTTCCTGTCTTTTATGCCGTAGGCAAAGTAGTAATCCGGTGAAAAATAGGGATCGAAGTTTTCATTCAGCTTGGCTTTTAATCCCAATCTGAAACCTTCATAAGAGTTGTAATTGACAATTTCATCTACTGCAAAATCTACAGAACCTACCCTGATCTGACCGTTCAGCAATCCGGATAAAATCTGGGCTTTGCGATCGATTTTATATTTTTTACCCAAACTGTCGATGGTTTTGTAGGTGTTCTGTTCCCTTTCGGTAAGGGGATCTGTTCTGTAACGGTCCAGAGAATGTCCGTCAATATTTTTTACAGAAAAGGTGTAGCCTTTGAAATCTTTGGGATCTTCTTCAACGGGAGATTTGAAATCAAAATATTTTGAGGTGAGAAAAGCGTAGGTACCAAAGCTTTTTTTATCTTTTTTATCGTCAGCGTGTACTTTATCATCCATGGCCATTTTACCCATTTTAAGCTTCGCTTTTTCGTGGGCAAGGAACCATTTGTTGTTGTAAAATACCCAGGTACTGGTAATGATACCTTCGTTTTTATTTTTACTGAAATTTTCAATTTTTTTAACGCCGTAGGTTTCGGTATCTACATAAATGGCACCGTTATATTTTCGCTTTCTGTCCGGCTTTTTGAAATTCACTTCACGGAAGCGGATCACGAAGTTTTTCCTTCCGTCCAGGGTAACGGTGTCTGAAAGAAAAAATCTGTACAGACCTCTGTTTTCCGGCTTTAATTGCTCCGGAACAACATCCCTGTTACTCTGCTGAAGGGCAATCATTTCATAAATAGGCTGCTTCAGACCGGAGATTCTGTTATCCAGAATATTAATCTTTTCCCCGTATTTTTTTGAATATAAAAACTCCTGAGCCCTTTCCCAAAGGAATAATTTGCTTTTTGAAAATATTTTTCTTGCGTTGATGTTATTCAGGGAATCTTTTTCTCTTTTTTTCTTGAAAATATTGAGATCATTGAAATACTGATTAAACTGGGAAATACTGTCTTCGTCAATATCCAGAGATATTTTTTCATAAGATTTGTAGGAATAGGATCCTAAACTTTTTGGAGAGTTTTCTTTAAAGAGCTTATTTACTTTTTTAAGAATTTCCAGGGCTCTGGAATCACTTTTGTCTTCAATCACTACAGCTTCAATGTCGGTAGTGTTTGAGATTCTTTTGAGCAGGGAAACTTCCATGCTGCTTTCCACTGTAATGGTTTCTTTCTGGTAAGAATCGGCATCAATATCAATGTTTTTGCATCCTGCTTTAAATTCCAGAATACCTTGTTCATTGGTATATCCGATAACGGTATTGTCACAGGATATCTTTGCATTAAAGACAGGTTTTTGGCTGGCGTCATCTACAACCTTAATTTTTGATTGTGAATACCCCAAAAAGCAGATCAAAAAAAATAATAACAGTAAACCCCTTTTCATGTAAAAAAACTACGTCAAAATTAGTGATATTTATTGTTGTAAAAAAGTTTTTAACAGAGTATAACATTGATTTAATCTAATGTTTTTATGGACTTTCCCCCTGATAAAATTGAATGACAACATTGCTCAGACAATCTTTCTGTCTTTTCTTACAATTTGCAATAAAAAAACTCCCGGGCAGATGATTTCAGGAGTTTTAATACTGTTATATTTTTGAACGGTTTATTTATCATTCAGAGCTTTCATAAATTCAATGATATCTTCTGTTTCCTTATCGGTAAGCTGTAAAGGTACATCAGAAAGTGTCTGGTTTTCTACTTTAAATCCAAAAGCTTTTCCACCGCCCTTATTATAAAAATTCATCACTTCCTGCAGGGTTCTGTACCCTCCGTTATGCATGTAAGGGGCTGTTTTATGGATGTTTCTAAGCGTTGGTGTTTTGAAAGAATGCTGTAACGAAGCAACGGTTGCATGAAATTTCCCTCTTCCCGGATCTGGATCGAATGTTTTATTTTCTGCATTGATTGCTGTTCCCAAAACTTCCTGCTCAGTTTTCCTGAAATTCGGAGGAACTGTCCCGTTGAATAAAGGAATAAAATGGCATATGGCACATTGGGCCTTTCCAACAAAAAGATTAAAACCTCGCTTTTGACTTTCCGTCATCGCCGACTTATTTCCCCTCATGTATTCATCAAAACCGGAATTGAATTTTGCAAGAGAACGGATGTAGCTTGCCAGTACATTCTGCAGCTGCCATACTTCCGTTTTTTGAGATTGATAAATCTTTTTAAATGCTGCCTGATAGGTTTTGTCCTCATTGATTTTGGCAAGAATAACATTCAGATCACCGTGCATTTCTTCTTTATTGGAAATCACATCCGAGCTCTGTCCCTCGAGATCATCCTTTCTCATACCCCAGAACTGCCCATGCTGATAGGCTGCATAGTTAAGAGAAGGAGTATTTCTCGCCAGTTCGGAGTTTTCAAGAGACATCGCTTTGGTAAGTCCGTCTGTAAATGCTCTCTCCGGAATATGACAGGTTGCACAGCTCCGGTTGTTGTTATTGGACAGAACCTTATCATTAAATAGCTGATGTCCAAGAGCGGCCTTTTCTTCGGAGTAGGCATATTCTTTTCCCGGAGCAAAAGCGTCAGGGTTGAAAGCATTTTTAGTGAAAAAAGTAGCTGCATTTTTGTTTAAAGCAGTCGTTACTTCAACATCCGGAATGTTCTCCTGATTTTTAAAATCAAGCATCAGAGCTGTGATTTTATTGAGATGATCCGGGATGAAATTGACATAATCAAATGTATTTTTGTCGGTGTTTCCCTTCAAAACTTCAATGGTAGAATTGATTTCTGCAACGATATTTTTTAAGGCTTTATCTTTTGACCGCTCTGTGGAAATTTGTGCTAATGTTTCTTTAATTCCTTCCAGGGAAGAGGGCATTTCCTGTAAGAATGTTCCGGAAACAGGAGTGTCAAAACCTGAAATTCCCAAGCTGGAAATTCTGAATGCTTCCTGTCTTAATGCATCAAAAACCTGGTCTTTACTTACGGTAATGACCTGGAAATTGGTGTCTATAGTATTGCTTTTATTGATGAGCTTATTGAGCATCCGGATCACTTCCTCTTTATTCCCTTTATCGTAGGGGTACAACATTTCTTCCAGAACCTGCATGCCTTCTGGTTCTATTGCTGTATGTTCGTCCATTTCTATTTCCGGAAGGGCGGGGCCGTTGATAAACCTGGCAGAGTGGGGAAGGAAGTATTCCACGGCCCATTCCATTTTTTTGTAGGTTTTCCTGATGTTCTCAAATTTTTCCTGAAGAAGCTTTTCATCAGAATTTTGAGTAACAAAGGTTTTCAGTTCGCTGATTTGTTTTTCAAAATCTGCATTGTTTTTAATAATCCTGTTTTTTACAGAACCAAGGTCTTCGTATACAGCCTGCTGCTTATCATTTTTGCAATGGTACAGCGTGAAAAATGCTGCTGCGCAGTATAAGAAAAGGAGTATCGGATATTTTGAAAGCTTATTCATAGGTATGAAAAAGTATCAACAGAAGTTTCTATTGATACTTTAATTGAATTTGATATGAAGAAATTAAAACTATTTTTCTACGTTTCTGATGATTACAATCTGTCCACCTTCCTTATTGGTGTTGATTCCGGAACCGTCAGGATTTTTAAATTTATCCAGCTGCCATGTGTGAGAGTGGATATTCACAGAGAATGTATTCGGGATTCCGATGATGTCTGAAATATCAACCATCGCTCCGAATTCCCATGAGCCGAATTTCTGAAGATCTCCGGATTGGTTGTAAGCGGTCTGCCATGCAGAATCACTTCTGTTATGCTTCATATTCAGCCAAGGCTTGTATTGTTTTGTAGCGATATTCAGCTGCCAGATGTAAGAATCATGGTTGGCATTTTTATAATAAGAGTCTCCGTCTTCCTGGATGTATACAAAGTTTTCTGTTACACATAAGTTATCAGGATTGATCAGATTGTTTCCCGGGTTGGAATCTCCTTCAGCCACAACTTCCAGTTTTCCTGTCAGCATATTGCTGGAATTAAGAACAAGCTTGTATACTCTTCCCCACATTGTTAATCCTGCTTTTGGATTTACACCGTCAGAAGATTCTCCGGTAGCGGTAAAGTAGATTTCTCTTCCTTTTCCTGCTCCTTTTCTGTAATCTACATCTTCCACTCTTGAAAAACGGATCGCGTTATTGTCAATATTTTTCTGATTGATCTGAGCTCCGGTAAGATTTTTGGCATTCGGAACTTCTACGAATTCTACATCGTAGGTGCTTCCTTTTGTCATATCGGTTTCCGTATAGTTGCTGTTGGTTCTTTTTAAAGAATATAACTTACCATTATCCAGATCGCCCTGTGTATCGGCTACGTACATGATCAGCTGCCCTGCAGACTGGTGTGAAGAAGAATAAGACTGGTCTTCACCAATGATAATATAAGTTTTTCCGTTGGAAACATCCTTAGGAAGCGGAACTGCATTTTCCATAGAAGCCTTTCCTAATGCCGGTTTTACCCTTGTTTTATCTGATGCCTGAGATGTCGGTGCTAAAGGATTTAAAGCATGTACCATACTTTCTTCACCTGATTCCCCGGCAGTAAGGAATGCACTGAAGCCGTGAATTTCAGGAGTTGCCAATGTCGCGGAACATAATCTTGTCATTCCTCCGGTTCCGTTTAAGATGTATTCCCCTTTTACAGGCTTAAATGTTTTGTCTAAATATACTCTGGATACTGATTGTTTGATCTCATGGTTGGTGATCATCAGGTAGCCGTCAGAGTTAGGATCTTTCATAACTCCCATTCCGTCCGGCTGTCCTCCGAAAACAAAGTCAGGAGAACCTGGAAGAACATCAGAACTGGAAATAAGGGTGGTAATATTTAAATTTTCAAAACCTTGCATTCCATAAACGAAAGCAGGTTCTTTAGAAAAGTTTTCAATTTTTATTTTGTCATTGACAGGAGTATCGGAGTTCCCGTTATTATCATCATTACAGCCTTGAAAAACAATCGCTGCAAGGATCAGAGCTCCAATAGTTTGGTTAATTTTCATAATTATATTTTTTGAATTTCGATTATGACAAAACTAAAGGTCTATTGTTAACTATGTTTTACGGGGACAAAACAAATAGTTTAATATTAGGTAATGCTTTGTTAAGGTAAGGTCAATAATTAGAACGGATATAAATAGAGAGGCTTTGATGAAAATGTTCGTAATAAGAATAATATATTATAACGCAGAGTACGCAAAAGTTTTATTTACTGCTTTTTTCGTTTGCAAAGGCGTTACACTCAGCTATGAAATAATTTGTATAACCTTTGCTAAATTGTTTAATCTCCCGCGGATTTCACGGATGACACAGATGTTTATGGGAAAGTATGCTTTATCTGATGGAAGAATGATTATCACACACGCTTGGTCAGAATCAATGAAGCTGATTCCCTTCTTTGCCTCCTGAAATATAAATTATTATAGAAAATTACTTTGCGTTGAAAAATATGATATACAGTAAAAACAAACCGCGGCTGTCTCAATTTTGAGACAGCCGCGGCTAAAATTTATAATAGATATTTCTATTTTAAATATTCAATGCTTTTTGGTAAGCATTTTCTAACCCCTCAAGGTTTTTACCACCAGCCGTTGCAAAGCCAGGGTTTCCACCACCACCGCCTTGGATTTCTTTGGCAAGATCCTTTACGATAGCTCCAGCCTGGTAATCTGCAGCAAGATCATCAGAAACCCCAACAGTAATCATTGGTTTTCCGTCTGCATCAGAAAGAATAATCGTTACCGAAGCAGGAATTTCTCTCTTCAACTGGAATACGATGTCTTTTACAGAACCTGCATCCAGAGACGTTTTCTTTACAAGAAGCTGTTTGTTGCCTTTCTGCTCATAAGCATTCTTCCATTCTCCGATTTCTCCTTTTGCTTTTTCCTTTTTAAGGGCTTCAACTTCAGCTTTCAATGAGGTATTTTCTTCGATCAGCTTTTCGATAGATCTTACCACATCTTTAGACTTTAACAATTGAGAAAGTTCAATGATCTGTTTTTCAAGATTGTTGAAATATTCCTCAGATTTGTCTCCTGAAATAGCTTCAATTCTTCTGATTCCTGCCGCAGCAGAACCTTCAGAAGTGATCTTGAAATGACCGATTTCGCTGGTATTTTTTACGTGAGTTCCCCCGCAAAGTTCTTTTGAACTTCCGAACTGGATCATTCTCACACTGTCACCATATTTTTCACCAAATAAAGCCATTGCTCCTTTTTCCAGAGCTTCCTGAATCGGAATATTTCTGAATTCCTGTAAAGCAATACTTTCTTTGATTTTTTTGTTTACTTTTTCCTCAACTAATGCCAGTTCTTCCTCAGTCATTTTGTTGAAATGAGAGAAGTCGAAACGCAGATAATCCGGACCTACATAAGAACCTTTCTGTTCTACGTGAGTTCCTAAAACCTCTCTTAAAGCCTCATGCAGAAGGTGAGTCACAGAGTGATTGGCCTGAGAGTTTTTTCTCTCGGAAGCGTTTACTTTAGCATAGAAAACAGCACCTGCATCTTTTGGAAGACCATTGATCAACGAAATAATCAATCCATTTTCTTTCTTAGTTTCCAGTACTTCAAAGCTTTCAACAGCATTCTCAAGAACACCTTTGTCTCCAACCTGTCCACCTCCTTCAGGGTAGAAAGGAGAACTGCTTAGTACCACCTGGTAAAATTCTCCGTCTTTGTTTTCTACCTTTCTGTATCTTGTAATATATGTTTCAGATTCAATCTGGTCATAACCTACAAAGTTTTCATCTCTTTCCTCTAATGTAACCCAGTCATACACTTTTTGTGCTGAATCAGCTTTTGAACGAAGCTTCTGTTTCTCCATTTCAGCTTTGAAACCTGCTTCATCAATCGTTAATCCTTTTTCTTCAGCAATAATTCTTGTTAAATCATCAGGAAAACCATAGGTATCATACAATTCAAAAACTTCTTCGCTTGGTAATACTTTCTTATGATCTGCAATAGTCTGCTGAATCAGCTTTTCTACTCTGATCAGACCGTTTTCAATTGTTTTTAAGAATGAATCTTCTTCACTTTTGATCACTTCAGCAACCAGCTTTCCCTGCTTTTCAAGTTCCGGAAAGAAAGCTCCCATCTGTTCCTGAAGAACAGCAACCAATTTGTAAAGGAAAGGCTCTTTCATATCCAGGAATCGGTAAGAATAAGAAATTCCTCTTCTTAAAATCCTTCTGATAACATAACCGGCTCCTCCGTTGGATGGCAACTGTCCGTCTGCAATAGCAAAAGAAACCGCTCTGATGTGATCTACCACAACACGGATCGCAATATCTTTTTCGTCTTCTAAAATTCCGGTGTATTTTTTCCCTGAAAGTTCTTCAACTTTAGCAATAAGCGGAGTGAAAACATCGGTATCATAGTTGGAAGACTTTCCTTGAAGCGCCATACAAAGACGTTCAAAGCCCATTCCCGTATCTACATGCTGAGCAGGAAGCTTCTCTAAAGATTTATCAGCCTTTCTGTTGAACTCCATGAAAACCAGGTTCCATACTTCTACAACCTGAGGGTGGTCATTATTCACCAGTTCAAGTCCTGAAACTTTCGCTTTTTCTTCCGGTGTTCTTAAGTCAACATGGATTTCTGAACACGGTCCGCATGGTCCGCTTTCACCCATTTCCCAGAAGTTATCTTTTTTATTTCCGTTGATGATTCTGTCTTCTGAAATATGAGATTTCCAGAAGTCATAAGCATCCTGGTCTCTGTCCAGATTTTCTGAAGCATCCCCTTCAAAAATCGTTACATATAAATTTTCTTTTGGAATTCCGTATACTTCAGTTAGTAATTCCCAGGCAAAAGCAATAGCCTCTTTTTTGAAGTAATCCCCGAAAGACCAGTTTCCTAACATCTCAAACATGGTGTGGTGGTAAGTATCTCTACCTACATCATCCAGGTCATTGTGCTTCCCTGAAACTCTAAGACACTTTTGTGTATCGGCAATTCTAGGGGCGGTAGGTGTTTTGTAGCCAAGGAAGAAATCCTTGAACTGCGTCATTCCGGAGTTGGAAAACATAAGGGTGGGGTCGTCTTTCAGCACAATAGGAGCCGAAGGAACGATCAGGTGCCCTTTACTTTTAAAATAATCTAAAAATTTTTGACGTATCTCTTGTGATGTCATAGTATTGCTTTTGCTTTTTTAAATATCAAATTTTTGATAAGATGCAAATTTAAGATTTTTAAGCGATTTGTAATAATTTTATGCTATGTTTTGAATGGTGCCCGGCTTTGGGTAATGGATGTGTCCTAAACCTTACAGGTTTTCAAAACCTGTAAGGTTTGAGATGGTTATAAATAGTAATAATCTATCTGGTTTGCATTTTCCCGCTTAACTTACTACCTTCGTTGTGATCTGAAATAAGACAAAAAATCCTTCCATGACAAAAGATGAAGAACTGAAAAGCTGGATAGAGCAGTATTCCGGACCGCTTTTGAAGCGTGCGCTGTACGTACTTTCGAATAAAGAAGATGCACAGGATATTGTTCAGGACGTTTTTCTTGCCGCCTACTCAGCTTATGATTCTTTTGAAAGGAAAAGCCAGGCGCTGACGTGGCTGATGGCTATTCTTAACAGAAAAGTGGCAGATTTTTACCGGAAAAAATATAAATCAGAACCCAATATCAGACTCGATCATTTTTTTGATGAAACAGGATCCTGGAAAAATAACGATGTTTTGAATGACTGGAATGTATCCGGTGAAGGAGATGAACTTTTAGACAGTGCAGAGTTTAATAAAACATTGGAGGAATGTATCGAGGAATTGCCCTCCAGATGGAAGATCCTGCTGAAAATATATTATATAGAAGAAAAAAAAGCTCCGGAAGTAAGTCAGGAATTGAATGTTTCTACGACTAATCTTTGGAAGATTTTACAAAGAAGCCGCATGCAGCTCAGAGAATGTCTGGAGTTTAACTGGTTTTCAAAATCATAAGAGACAATGATAAGAAGAATACTACATAAATTATTTTTACCATGCAGTGAAGCTACTTTACTGATGGAAAAAAGGAATGCCCAATCTATTTCTGCCAAAGAAAACCGAATGTTGAGCATGCACCTGATGATCTGCAAATGGTGCAGAATGTACAATGAAAAGCTGGTACTTCTGGATAAAGTTTTTGAAAAGGAATTTTCTGAACAAGAAACTGAAATAAATGACTCTGAAATCCAGTACTTTAAAAATAAAATGATCGACAAGTTGAATTTCTAAGAAAATTTCTGTCAGGATTTTAAAATGTCTCCGACTATACTTTTGAAAACAATAAAGTATTCATTTAAAATCTTAAAAATATGGTCGGAACAGTACAGGAATCTAAAAATCAATTATCCCGAATCGGGTATTACATTTCGCTTTTCGGAGCAGCGCTTATTTTACTGTGGATCGGTATTTTCAAATTTACCCCCACAGAAGCTGCAGCAATAAAACCTTTGGTAGAAAACCATTTCCTAACTTTTTTCGTATATAAGATTATGAGCGTCCAGGCAGTGTCAAATCTTATCGGAACGATAGAAATTATCATTGCCTTACTCCTGATATTTAGTGCGAAATTTGCTGTATTGAAAAAGTATGCAGGGATAGGAATGATCGTAACTTTTCTGGTGACATTAAGCTATTTGTTTACAACACCGGGAATATGGAAAATAGTGGACGGAGTGCCTGTGACGGATTTCTTTATTCTAAAAGACCTTATGTTTTTAGGATTTGGATTAATGATCGTTCAAAATAATAAGTAATGAATAAAAAGGAAAAAATGAAAAATATATTCATTGTACTCGGAATCATTCTGGGTATAGCAGTATTTGCTGCAGGATCAGGGCTATTTAAGAAAACAAAGCCCAATGTAGTGGAAATAAAAAAAGAAAATGAGAAAATTATGGATAACAAAAACGTTAGAGAGATTTATTTTGCAGGTGGATGTTTCTGGGGAACAGAACATTTTTTTCAACAAATTCGTGGTGTTGTAGGAACAGAAGTGGGCTATGCCAACGGAAATACCCAAAATCCTACTTATGAAGAGGTGGTAAGCCATACAACAGGTTTTGCAGAAACCGTAAAAGTAAAATATGATCCTGAACAGGTAGATCTGAAACTGTTAATTGATCTGTATTTTAAAACCATTGATCCTACAAGCAAAGATCAGCAGGGAAATGACAGAGGAAACCAGTACAGAACTGGAATCTATTTCACTAATAAAACAGATGAGGCTGTGGTAAAAGATGAAGTCCAGAAACTGGCAAAAAATTATAGTAAACCATTATTAGTAGAAACCATTCCATTGAAAAATTTCTACAAAGCAGAAGATTATCATCAGGATTATCTGGATAAAAATCCGGGCGGTTACTGCCACATTGAACCGGGACTTTTTGAAATGGCCAAAAAAGCCAATCCACTTCCAAAACCGGCTTATCAAAAACAGGATAAAAAGGTTTTAAAAGAAAAACTGACTGCAGAACAATATAATGTAACTCAGGAAAACGGTACGGAAAGACCTTTCCAGAATGAATACTGGAACGAAACCCGTGAAGGAATTTATGTAGATATTACCACAGGAGAACCTTTGTTTATCTCAACAGATAAATTTGAATCCGGCTGTGGATGGCCAAGCTTTTCAAAACCAATTACAAAGAGTTTGATTGACGAAAAACTGGATCGTACCCACGGAATGGATAGAGTAGAAGTAAGAAGCAAAACCGGTGATGCCCATTTAGGACACGTCTTCACAGACGGACCGGAAGATAAAGGAGGACTCCGTTACTGTATCAACAGTGCTTCGCTGAAATTTATTCCAAAAGCAGAAATGGAAAGCAAAGGATACGGAAAATATCTTCCGTTGTTAGATAAAAAGTAATGTGAAAGGAAGGCTGCCATCTGGCAGCCTTTTTATTGTGATTTAATGATGTAATTGGAATCGTTCTTTGATGCTGAGCATAGAGATATTCAGAAATATAAGAAACCCAAAAATAATGTAGGAGGTTTCTTTAGAAGCAGTAGTAAATAAATTAAAGATTTTCCCATAGCGGGTAGATTCAAAAATATTAAAAGTTTCTGCTGGCCCCCGATCTATAGTATCATTACAAAGCAAGCATTCATATTCAGGATATTGCACCTTAGGATCAATATAGCTGTAAACAGCAAAAATATGTCCTGTTTTCTCCAGATCAACGGCATACTGTTCCTGTTTGGCTATTGCCAGATCATTCAAAACTGAGACAAAATCACCATAGGTATTATTTTGATCTAAAATAAATTCAATTCCAGACTCTTTTTCATTTCTTTTCTGAAGTTTTTTCAGTTCAGAAACATATAATTTTGAATTTTCTTTGGCAGTACCGGGGGATATTTTTACTTTTTTGTAATTCCAGTTTCTTGCAGGTTCAAAACTTGCAAATGTATTTTTAATTTCCTCTCTTTCTTTGGCAGGAAGACCAATGTCTATCACAGAAACGTTACTGTCTTCAAACTTTTGATTTCCATAATACCAGAATAAGACGGGGATCAGAACGGCACTGATTAATCCGGGGATGTAATATATTTTTTTCATGCTAATCTTTTTCTTTGGATTTGGAGATTTTCTTTAATGCTGAACATGGAAATATTTACGAAAAACAAAAAACCAAAAATGATATAAAAAGCCTGTTGAGGAACATGATTGATAAAACTTTCCGGCTTGATTAAGCTTAGAGTTTGTTTTTCTGTGTAATCGATATTTCCCACCGTTCCTCCACAAATAGGATGGGTTTCTTCATCCGGATCTTTATATTCATGAAGTGCAAAAAAATGTCCTGTTTTTTCTATATCAACGCCATACATATCCTGTTTAGAAAGGATCATAGCGTCAATAAGAGCAATGAAATCCTGATAATTATTTTTATCGTTGATCACAAACTCAATACCAGATTTTTTTTCATTTCTTGCCCGCAGCTTTTTAAGTTCAGAAACATAGAATTTCTGATTTTGAAGACCCGTATTAGGCTTGACCGTTATTTTTTTATAATTCCATTTTCTGTAGGGTTCAAAAGTATTTTCTAATGGAGTATCGGGTCTTACTTTTGCCGGAATTCCCAGATCCATTACCCTATATGGCGGATGAACCCGCTGGTTTCCATAATACCAGAACAAGACAGGTATCAGAACAGCACTGATCAATCCGGGTATGTAATATATTTTTTTCATGGATAGTTTTAGCAAAGCAGAATGAAAATTTTAAGCCAAAAAAAAGTGATCCGAAACGAACCACTTAAAGAATCTTTAAATATTTTAATTTTTAAATCTTTAAATTCTGAACATTGACATCTACCAATCCCTTTTTCTCAGAATCCAATACGATCCGAATATGAAAACACCACACCATACCAAACATGCGATAAGGCTTTCCGTAGGGTAATGGAATTCATATTTTGCGCCCATCATTTTAGCCATATTCAATCTCATCATCGGATTAGGAATAAGGCTGGACATACTTTCCAGTGGTAAAAGATGGGTGATGAAGAAGTCATTCTGAAGAACCTCATTTCTTTGTGGGCCCTGCATTCCTTTAACTCTTGAGAAAACTTCAATAGTTGTTAAAATTGCTTCGCCAATCCAGAAAACAAAAAGAGCAAGAAATACAAATACCGATTTTCTCAATAAAATGGAAAGGAACATTAAGAAACAGAAGAACGTAAATAATTTTACCAGATAATTTCCTATGAAGAAAATCTCTGCAAAAACCTTTGTAGATTCTGTTGTATTTGAGAATTTATATCCAAGGAATAAAGTAAGACCAAATACAATTATGGTAGAAACAATGGTGAAAATACTTATCGTCAATAGTTTTGAAGTGATGAATTCTTTTCTGCTCAATCCATCAATCGTATTCTGCTTGAACATCCGGTTGCTGAATTCCTGCGAAATGGAGAAAACAATAATCAGACCCAGGAAAATTTTCAACAAAGCCACAATCCATGTGGTAAAATTCCAGATTTCCGGAAAATTATAAATCCCCTGTTCTTTTAAGTTAATCGTTCCTCCAAAAACATCAAAATCAACCAATCCGATGAAAAGCAAAGCAATAAGAATGGCAAAATAAAGTATCGTGAAAACCTTAAACGGTTGGTAGTTAAGGTTTTTGTAGTATTCCAGTTTTAATAATTTTATCATGACTAATTGGTGTTTTTTACAAGTTCAAGGAATTGAGATTCAAGAGACAGTTTTTTCTTGGTCAGATGGGAAAGGTAAATTCCCCTCTCTGCCAGTTTCTGATTCATTGCCGAAGCCGAAATAGAAGCATCATCACGGATCTGAGCTTTAATAAGATCTCCTTCCTGATTGATAGAAGTGAACCATTGAAGCTCATTCAGAGCATTTAAAAGTAATATGTTATTATCAGCTTTCAGTTCAAAATATCCATTGTTGGAAGTCATTTCATCCACTCTTCCGCAATAAATAGAATTTCCTTCTTTCAGTACAATGACATGGCTGCATATTTTTTCAATTTCGTCCAGAAGGTGGCTGGCAATGATAATCGTGATTCCCTGCTTGGCAATATCGCTGATGATTTCCCGGATCTGAATAATTCCTTCAGGATCCAGTCCATTGGTTGGTTCATCTAATATCATGACTTCAGGATTATTCAACATCGCTGAAGCTATGGCAAGACGCTGCTTCATTCCTAAAGAAAAGGTTTTGAAAGTATCTTTTCTCCTTTCATACAGATTAACGGTTTTCAGAACTTCGTCAATTCTGGAATAAGGAGTTTTTTTTATTTCTGCGACAATTTTCAGATTGGTTTCCGCACTTAAATAAGGATAAAAGTTGGGCTGCTCGATAATTGCTCCAATCTTTTTTAAAGTTTCCGGATCCGTTCCTTTTTTGCCAAACCAGAACCAGTCGCCGCTGGTAGGGTTGATTGTTGAAAGCAGCATCCCGAAAGTCGTGGACTTTCCACTTCCATTGGGACCCAAAAGCCCATAAACATTTCCTCTTTCGACATCAAAAGAAATATTGTTGACCACAACCCTTTTGAATTTCTTCGTCAAATTTTTTACTGATAAAATCTTTTCCATGTAATTTGTTTTACATAGTAGTAGTCTATATAAATTAGATAATGTTACAGAATTATTATAAATCAATATCAATTTATTGGTAAATACATTAAATTTGATAGCATTAATCAACAGTTATGAAGCTAATTGAACTGGCAGAAGAATTACATGTGTCTGCAGAAGCCATAAAACAGTTTATCCAGGATTTTGATCTCGAGCTGGTAGATTGTATAAGCACTAATTTTGAAGTAAAAGAAGATTTTGAAAAATTTGCCCGCGAAAATGTAGATTTTTTAAGGTTATATGAAAAAGATCTGGATAAAAATAAAACATTGGAGCAGATTGCCAAAGTCATCAACCAGCCTAAAGACAAGGTAGAAAAGGTGATTAAAGATAATGATCTCAATATTTTTGATAACGGCTTTTTCAAATCCTCCATATCAAGTTATGGAATTGATAACAAATTAGGAGGAAACTATAAGTTTGTCTATGATTATTTCGGGAGTAAAACCAGTCTTCAGCAAAGAGATTTTATAGGATACAGAGATCTGTTTTTTTATACGTCTACTGTTCTGGAACCCTTTCTGAATCCACAGCAGATTAAAGATTGGGGAATCAACAAACCTGCAGGAATTATTCTGTACGGTCCTCCGGGAAGCGGTAAAATATTCTGGGCCAATAAAATTGCTGAAATCATCGGCTATCAGTTTAAGGAAGTCAAAAAACATTATTTGGGAACTTCGTTGATTGACGGAAATGAAATCAATTTCAGTGATTTTCTGCTGAACATGATGAAAGAAAATAAATTGCTGCTTTTCATGGATGATTTTGATGAGATTATGATGCAGAGAAGAGCCGAAACTGATGTTGCTTCCTGCAATCTTGAGGCTCAGGAACTTATTCTCCATTACATAGGGAAATTTGAAAAAGAAGGAGTTTTAATGGTTGGTTCTGCCAATTCTGTTGCTGAAATTGATGAAGAAGTTCTTGCTCCCGGAAGATTTGATGTGATGATTCCAATATTTCCTCCTAATGCTTCCGAGCGTTCTGAAATTATTCTTTATTCCATGACCAGAGGACTTGATGAAGATTCTTTACTGTATAAAATACTTAAAAACAACAAAGCTGATAAAATTCCTTTCTGGCATGAAATATCTTCAAAGATGAAGGCATTCAGCAATACCATGCTGATAGATTTTACCCAGAGCTTAAAGAAACGTATTAAAAACCTTTACCAAAGGACCAGAAACGAAAAGCTGAAAATAGATCAGAAACTTTTGGACAGTGCTTTACGGGATGCCGGATCCAAGCTTACCGAAGAATATCTTGATCAGGTAGCGAGATTTCTTGCGGATGCTATTATCAATAATTTTGATGACTTCCAATTTAGAATTCAGGCATTGAAGAGTGAACTGGAAACCTACAGAGTTGTTGAAGAACCGCAAAGAGCAATCGGGTTTCAGCATAATGATGAAGGGAACAAAGGGTAGAGAATAAAAAATTCAAAGCTTAAGGTTTTCGATCTGTCTTTTATCAGATCAGCATCCTTTATTAATCATGAATACATGAATACTTTTTACATGAATACATTGTATAAAAATCACTCATGAACAGCATCTGGGAACTTGACACTTTCTACAGAAAAAGAGACATCATCATTATTGGTGCAGGATTTTCCGGGCTTTGGGCTGCAATATCCATTAAGGAAAAATATCCTGAAAAATCTGTTCTCATCATTGAACGGAATGCCATTCCATTGGGTGCTTCAACAAGAAATGCCGGGTTTGCCTGTTTTGGAAGCCTTACTGAAGTTATTGCCGATTCGCAGAAAATAGGCTGGGAAAAAACATTGGAGCTTGTTACAATGAGATTTGACGGGCTTCAGAAAATCCAGCATTATTTTAAAAATGGCGAAATTGATTTTGAATTGAACGGAGGATATGAAATATTACATACTGATGAGCCTTTAGCCCATATTGATACAGCAAACGAAAAGCTGAAAGCAATAACAGGGCTGGATAAAACATATGCTTTAAAGCAGAATAAAATACAGGAATTCGGACTTGGAAAATCTGCATTTCTGATTGAAAATCCGTGTGAAGGGAGCCTGCACTCAGGAAAGCTGTTACAGAAGCTTCTGGAAAAGTGCAATGAACTGAAAGTGGAGTTTTTGTTCGGAACGGAAGTCAGCAATATTGAAGAAACTGTAAATGAGGTGGAGGTTCTTCTTTCCAATGAACGTTCGGTGAGAGCGGATAAAATCATCTATTGTACTAACGCATTCACTTCAAAGTTTCTGGAAAATGAAAATATCATTCCTGCCCGCTGGCAGGTTCTTCTGACAGAACCTATAGATGGATTAAAACTTAAAGGGACATTCCATTATGACGAAGGCTACTATTATTTCAGGAATTTAGGAAACAGAGTATTGCTGGGTGGCGGAAGAAATCAGGATTTTAAAACGGAAGAAACGGATATTTTTGAAACAACAGAATTCCTTCAGAATCATTTGGAAAACTTTTTAAAAGAAGTGATACTTCCTGATCAAAATTTTAAAGTTGCCCTCCGCTGGTCAGGAATAATGGCTATGGGTGATGAAAAATCACCTATCATAAAACAGATTACGGAGCGACAGTTTTGCGCCGTAAGACTTTCAGGAATGGGTGTTGCTTTGGCTCCGAAAATTGGAGAGATGATAGCAGAAATGATATAATACCACGTTTGATACCTATGAAATATTTACCTTTTGAACGTATTACGTACAGAACAAACTTGTCTGAACAGGAGATTTTAACAAAGCTTTCCGGTTTTGTTGAACCTAAAAAATTCGGTTTAGGAAGAAATCCCATAAAGGATTATGAAGGATCTTTATATGATAACAGTTTTGAAATCAGCAGGGTGATCAGAAACAGAAATTCTTTTCTGCCTCAGATAAACGGGACCATCCAAAAAGATAATTCTGGAATACAAATAGAAGTTACCATGAAATTACATGCATTTGTATTATTTTTTTTAATTGTCTGGTGTTCATTTGCCCTATTTTTCTTCATAGGTATTACTGCGAGAGATATAGGAAATAAAGAAATATCAATAGAGTTTTTCATGCCTTTATTGATGTTATTATTTGTGTATGCTTTAACAATGGTGGGTTTCAAGATGGAAAGTAAAAAATCAAAAGAATATCTTAGAAGAAGCTTTGAAGCTGAAATAATAAAGGAGTAGTTTCTCCTGAATCAGATTCTGAACCTCCATTAAATTTCCAAAAAAATCCAATATCCCAAAAACTCGAATCCCGAACCCCGAAAACTAAGAATCCGTACCTCTCCACTCTAAAAGAATTCCTTATTTTTGCAAAAAAGAAACATTCGTGATTAACAACGACCAGATAAAAAACGTTCAATCCAGAATTGAAGACTTACACCGATATCTTCAGATTGAAAAAAAGAAGATTGAAATTGCCAATGATGATGAAAAGACAGCAGCGCCCGAATTTTGGGATAACCCCAAAACTGCCGAAACATTTTTAAAGCAGCTTCGTTCCAAGAAAAAATGGGTAGAAAGCTATGATGAAATTCAGACCCAGTTTGAAGATCTTCAGGTGTTGGCTGACTTTGCCAAAGAAGACCCGGATTCTGAAAAAGAACTGGATGAGACATTTCCGCAACTGGTGGAGAAAATTGAGGATCTGGAGTTCAAAAATATGCTTTCCAACGAAGGAGATGAGCTTTCTGCAGTACTGCAGATTACAGCTGGAGCAGGAGGAACAGAAAGTTGCGACTGGGCATCCATGCTGATGAGAATGTATACGATGTGGGCAGAAAAGCAAGGCTATAAGATTCGTGAGCTGAACTTTCAGGAAGGCGATGTAGCCGGTGTGAAAACTGTTACCCTGGAAATTGAAGGGGAATTTGCTTTTGGATATTTAAGAGGTGAAAATGGAGTGCACCGTTTAGTAAGAATTTCGCCTTTTGACAGCAATGCAAAACGTCATACCAGCTTCGTTTCCGTATATGTCTATCCTTTGGTAGATGATACTATTGAGATCAATATCAACCCTGCTGATATATCTTTTGAAACGATGAGGTCTTCAGGAGCAGGAGGGCAGAATGTAAATAAGGTAGAAACCGCTGTGCGTCTTCGTCACGCACCTACCGGAATTATTATTGAAAACTCCGAATCCCGTTCCCAGCTTCAGAATAAGGAAAAAGCCATGCAGCTCCTTCGTTCAAGATTATACGAAATGGAATTGGAAGAGCGTATGAAGGCAAGAAATGAGATAGAAGCCAACAAAATGAAGATCGAGTGGGGAAGCCAGATCAGAAACTATGTGATGCACCCGTACAAATTGGTAAAAGATGTACGCTCAGGTCATGAAACATCAGATGTAGATGCAGTGATGAATGGAAATATCACCCCTTTCCTGAAAGCATTCTTAATGGCCGATGGGACGGCAGTTTCCGATGATGATCTCGACTTATAAAAATCATATTTGAATTTTAGTTAAAATCTTATAATTAATTTTTGTTTCAGACATTTTAGGCTTACTTTTGTTGTTCATCGATATTTATGGAAGATTTCAATAGCTGGAAGGATTTATTAAACCCAGAGTTTTATATTAAAATGGGAGGGTTTTGGCTGATTTTGTTTATTGTTTTTGCTGAAACAGGTCTTTTTGTGGGATTTTTTCTACCTGGGGATTCACTACTTTTCGTTTCGGGAATTTATGCCGTTGAAATTATCAAAGAGACTTTTGGCTCTACAGGAAGTGATTTCTTAGATACCACAATATTAGCTTCAGGTGTAGCTCTTGCTGCTGTTGTAGGAAATGAAGTAGGATACTATTTTGGAAGAAAAGCCGGACCGGCTTTATATAAAAGACCGGATTCAATGCTTTTCAAGAAAAAATACCTGTATCAGGCCCATGATTTCTTTGAAAAGCACGGAGCATTAGCTGTGATTATGGCGAGATTTTTACCTGTGGTAAGAACATTTACTCCCATAGTAGCAGGTATTGTAAGAATGGATAAAAAAGAGTTTTTAAGAGATAATATTATTGGTGCTGTATTATGGTCGTTTATTTTGATCTTTGCAGGACATTATCTGGACAGACTTTTTATGGAGCAGTTTGGAATCAACTTAAAAGAAAAGCTGGAGTACATCATCATTGTAATTGTTTTGGTGACAACCCTGCCGATAATCTTTAAGTTTGTTTTCGGAAAAAAAGAAGATCTTTCTAAAAAATATGAAGACCGGGACTTTGAATAAATAATAAGTTCAATCAAAATATAAGAGCCATCTCCATACATGAGGTGGCTTTTTTGTGTATATAAGTATTTTTTTACCACGCGAAGCTCGCAAGGTTATTATTATGATCTGTTACTTTTCGTTCGCAGAGGCGCTTCACTTAACTAAGTAATCTGCCGTGCTGAACGAAGTATCTTTGCGATTGAGAGAATATAAGCTTTAAAATTTCTTTGCGGACATAGCGTTTTTAAAAACATCCACCAGACAAAAAAATAGTAGTTTAATTATTTATTTTTTGCATTAAATAGATAACTATTTGTTGACCCATTCCAGAATATTCGGATAAATAATGCTGTCTCTTTTTCTTTTACTGAAGAACCTTGGAGCATGGCCTGCACCTTTCATGAAAATGAATTTATGGGGAATATTCATCCGGCTAAGCGCTGAGTCCATAGCTATTCCCTGGCGCTGGTTAACCAGAAAATCATTATTTCCCTGAAACAGAAGGGTAGGAACATTTGTAATATTAGCAATGGGGCTGGCTTCCTTAAAGGCTCCGGATATATTTTTCCTGTCAAACTTTGTCCCAACCACTTTTTGAAAAGTAGGAGAGGTATATTTGGAATAAAAAGATGTAAGATACTCAGAACTGAAAAAATCTGTCGGCCCGCTTAAAGAAATGATTTTTTTGATCTGTTCAGGGTGCTGATATCCATACAGCAAGGCAAGATGGCCGCCGGCACTTTCCCCAAGAAGAATATAATTGTTGGGCTGAAGCTCTGCTTTTTCTGCTAAAGAATTGAATTTCTCAATGGCCAGGCCAATATCTTCAAGCTGTTGTTTGTAAGTGATTTTTTTCTTTGCAGAAACCAATCTATAGTTCATACTGATGCTTGGAATCTTGTTTTCAAAAAGCATTTTCTGAACCTGTATCATATGCTCTTTTTTACCTAAAGTCCAGGCTCCGCCATGAACAATAAGAACTACAGAAGTAGCTTCCGCATAATCTTTGGGAAGAAAGACATCCATTTTCTGCCTTTTATGCTCACCGTATTTTAAATTGTAAATCTTTTGCTGGCCTCCGGGGCCTACCCAAACCCTGAATTTCGTATTACAGGACTGCAGGAGGAAACCAATACATCCCATGACGAAAAAATGATATCGGAGAATGAGCTTTTTCATAGAGTAAAAATAAAGAAATAGTATTACAATTCCTTATACAGACCATTGGCATAGTTGTAAACAGATCGGTTGTATCTGGGCAGATGGCGGGAAAGTGCTTTTAAAGTTAATGATAATGCTTCCTCATATTTCCCCGCTGAAGAAAGAGACAGTGCTAAAAAAGAATCTACCGCATCATTCAGTTCATCCGAATAATTGGCTTTTTCTTCCCTTAAAATATGGATGCTTTCCTTTATTTTTCCATTATTTCTTAAGGTACTTGCCAGCTGGATTCTTGCTCTTCTTCTCCGCAAACCGGTTAACCCCTTATCCAATGCAGATCTGTACAAAGGTTCCGCTTCCTCTTCATGTCCGGTGGAGTCAAAAGCGCAGGCTCTTTCAAAATCAGCAATAGCCTGGGAATTTGAAAGCAAATCTACATGATTTTTAATTTGCTGAATAAACTTTTCATTGCTCATTGTTCCAAATTTCAGCCATATACTTTGCAATTGGTTTTCCCAGTTTTCATTCATTGATTAGATTTTAAACAAAGATATAAAATATTGAAAGTGAAGCATTGCTTAATTATTCTTATAATTTTCAAAATTATTGTCCTGTTATGAATCTAAAAACGGAATTAAATATTTATTTTTGCTGGACTTAACAAAGATTAAAAAAAAATTAAAATATGGCATCAGGCTTTTTTGCAATTTTGGATGATATTGCAGCATTGATGGATGATGTAGCAGTTACCAGTAAGATTGCTACCCAAAAAACAGCGGGAATTTTAGGAGACGACCTTGCTGTAAATGCAGAAAAAGCCACTGGCTTTCTTTCTTCAAGGGAAATTCCGGTTCTGTGGGCCATTACCAAAGGATCATTTATCAATAAACTGATTATTCTTCCTATCGTTTTTTTACTTAATTGGTTATATGCTCCGGCTATTAATTATGTATTGATCCTTGGAGGATTCTATCTGGCTTTTGAAGGCGTTGAAAAAGTAATAGAATTTCTTTTTCACCGTGACAAAAAGGGCCATGAAGTTATAGAGGAAATTGAAGAAGACGAAAAAAGTTCTGAAGAAATTGAAAAAGAGAAAGTGAAATCGGCAATTACAACTGATTTTATTTTATCAATCGAGATCGTTATTATTGCTTTAGGAACCGTATTGGAAGAAAGCCATCCTTTCATTACGCAGATTTTAGTAACGAGCTTGGTTGCATTTATCGCTACTGTTGGAGTTTATGGAATTGTAGCTTTGATCGTAAGAATGGATGATGCAGGGTTTAAATTAATAAAGAAAAGTAACGATAAAGGTTTTTTCGGGAGGCTTGGACATCTATTAGTGAAGGCTTTACCTATTGTTATTAAAATATTAGGAGTCGTAGGAACAATTGCTTTAATAATGGTTGCTGGTGGAATCTTTCTGCACAGGATTGAATTTTTCCATGGGATATTTCCAACCTGGCCAGATGTTTTGAAAGAACTTACTCTTGGTGTTGCTGGCGGATTGATAGCGGTTGCCGTATTTACTTTAGGAAAAGGAATATATTCTTTAGCGACAAAAAAATAAAACAGAATTAGAATTAAATAACCAAAGAAAACCTGTATTCGAAAGAGTACAGGTTTTTTATTGTTTGTAAGCTTATTTTATTTTCAGTCCATTTATATAGGCCAATTTAATTGTACCGGCTCCATGAAATTCAGAATAATTGAGGTCAATTTCATTTTCCGTTTTTAGCTTCTCGTAAAGTTTAAGAATATTTCTCTTATACGGACAACTGTTTACAAAATTATTGAGAAAAACTTCAGAGGTATCTTTTTCAGAAAAACATAGAAGGAAGTCTAAAGGAGAAATAGAATTTTCTGACCATTGATTAAACTTTGTTCCATTGCTTTTTAAAAACCCGATAGCGGTTTCCTTAGCATTAAAAATTTCGAAGATTGGAAGTATGTATTTTTCTATATTTTCTGTGATTTCAATAATTGATTTTCCATAAGATAAGCCTGCTAAATTCCATTCTTTCCAATTATTATACGGCGTTAAATACCCTATCTGATTTCCAAAAATTAATCCCTGAGAATTTTCATTTTTAGTTTGCTCGATCTGCCATTTCTTTAAAATTTTAGAATAGACAGCAATATGGGGAAGGAGCTGAACGGATGAAGAATCATTCTTAAAACTCGACTGAAAATAAATTTCAAAATAAGTATCCTTATCAAGGGAAACTTTCTTAAGCCTTTGTCCCTTTTCAAGTGTTTTGAAACCATTGAGTTGAGTGGCAATTTCATTGCAGGCATTTAAAAATATTGTTCTTGTATCCATTTGTTTCCAGAAGTAATTGAGCAAAAATAAAAAAATAAAGAGCATAAAAAAAGAGACTCAAAAAGTCTCTTTTAATATTTAGTTGAATAAATCTTTTACTTTATCAAAAAAAGTTTTCTCCTTTCCGGATGGTTCTGCAACCATTTCTCCGCTGGACATCTGCTTTTCAAAGAAATCTTTCTGCTCTTTGGTAAGCTTCTGTGGTGTCCATACATTGATATGAATAAACATGTCTCCTTTACCATAGCTGTCAATGCTTGGAAGTCCTTTTCCTGCCAATCTCAAGATCTTTCCGGATTGAGTTCCCGGATCAACGGTAATTTTTACTTTTCCGCCTACGGTAGGAATTTCTTTTTTAGTTCCTAAAGCTGCTTCAGCAAATGAAATATATAATTCCTGATGAAGATTATCACCTTCTCTCTTGATCGTCTGATCTACTTCCTCTTCAATGATTACCAGTAAGTCTCCCGGAATACCGCCAAAAGGAGCATCATTTCCTTTGCCTCTTACATTAAGCTGAATACCGTCTCTTGCTCCTGCCGGAATGTTGATCGTGATTTCCTCTTCATCTTTGATAAGACCCTGTGCATTGGCTCCTGCAGGAATTTTGTCAGCAACTTTTCCAATTCCCTGGCAAGTACTGCAGGTGGTTTGAGTCTGCATTTGACCGAACATGGTATTCATTACTTTTAGCTGAACACCGGAACCGTTACAGGTAGGACATGTTTTTGAAGTGGCACCTTCTGCCATCTTCATTTTTTTAACTTTAATGGTTTTCTGAGTTCCGTTTACCATTTCCTCAAGGTTCAGCTTGATTCTGATTCTTAAATTAGAACCTTTCACCTGCTGACGGCCGCCACCGCCACCGCCGAATCCTCCGAAACCGCTCCCGAAAATATCTCCAAACTGACTGAAAATATCTTCCATGTTCATTCCGCCTCCGAAACCACCATTTCCACCCATTCCGGCGTGACCGAACTGGTCGTATCTGGCGCGTTTCTGATCGTCGCTTAGAACTTCATATGCTTCAGCAGCCTCTTTAAACCTTTCTTCAGCCTCTTTATCTCCCGGGTTTTTATCCGGGTGATATTTGATGGCCATTTTACGGTATGCTTTTTTTATTTCGTCGGATGATGCAGATTTGCTGATCTCAAGAACCTCGTAATAATCTCTTTTTGACATGACAATTTTATAATTGATTATTGATAAATGATAAAAGATACTGTAAAGCTAATAAGTGAAATATTCATCTATTATCACTCATCATTTATCATTTATGAATTTTAATTTCCTGTTACTACTTTTGCAAAACGGATTACTTTATCACCTAAAGTGTATCCTGTTTCAATAACGTCTACGATTTTTCCTTTCAAATCTTCCGATGGAGCAGGAATCTGGGTAATCGCTTCATGGAAATCAACATCAAAACTGTCACCAGCTTTTACTTCCATTGTTTTTAAGCCTTTTTCGGTAAGTTTATTCTTGAATTTCTGATAGATCAGTTCTACACCCTGCAGATCAGCCGGGTTTCCGTTTTTAGCGATTTCTTTTAATGCTCTTTCAAAATCATCCAAAACGCCTAACATTGAAACCATCATCTCCTGGTTGGCATACTGGAAGAATTCCATCTTCTCTTTGCTTGTTCTTTTTTTATAATTTTCAAATTCAGCATACAATCTGATGTAACGGTCTTTTTCTTCTGCCAAAAGTTCTTCTGGCGAAGGAGCAGCTGTCACATTGTCCTGAGATGTTGCGTCATTCTGAATATTGTTTTCTTCCTGATTATTGATGCTTTCTTCGTTAATATCCTGGTTTTCCATAATTCAATATTTATTTACAGATTGTTTGACAAAGAGCCTGCCAAATCCAAAATAAGGACATTAAGGCAGAAAAATGAAAATAGTATTGATAATACCAATCCGTTGCCTTGAGAATTGACGGAGTATAAAAATTGACTTTGCGAAGCAAAAATTGACTGTTGACCATTCACTTTAATTATCAATTATCAATTATAAACTATAGTTGTATTTTTATTCTCCTGTAAATGTCTGGTAAAGCAGATACAGATTCAGAACAATGATAATAATGGAAATAATCCATACGCAGATTTTTAGAAAAGGCTTGTTAACAAACTCACCCATTTTAGCTTTATCATTGGTGAACATAACCAATGGAACAACAGCAAAGCTCAGCTGCATGGACAGAATAACCTGGCTTAAAACCAATAATTCGGTTGTTCCCTGTTCTCCGTAAAGAATCGCGACAATAAGTGCCGGAATTACAGCAATAAGTCTGGTGATCAATCTTCTCAGCCATGGTTTTAATCTGATATTTAGAAAACCTTCCATTACAATCTGCCCTGCAAGTGTCCCCGTTAGTGTAGAGTTTTGGCCGGAAGCTAATAAAGCAATAGCAAATGCAATACTTGCCATGGAAGCTCCTAAAATAGGAGTCAGCATTTTATAGGCATCATGAATATCTGCAACATGTTCGTTTCCTGTTGTATGGAATGTTGCCGCAGCCAGGATAAGAATCGCAGCATTGATGAAGAAAGCCAGCATCAATGAGACTGTACTGTCTAAAGTGGCAAACTTTATGGCTTCCTTTTTCCCTTCCGTATCACGGGTATAATCTCTGGTCTGTACAATACTGCTGTGCAGATAAAGATTGTGCGGCATAACGGTAGCTCCTAAAATTCCGATTGCGATATAAAGCATTGCAGGATTCTGGATGATTTCCTTTTGGGGTACCAAACCTCCCAGAATCTCATTGAAAGCAGGTTGCGAAATAATGATTTCATATACGAAACAGTCCAGAATAATGAATATAAGCCCGCCTACAATACTCTCAATCCACCGGAAACCTTTGGACTGAAGTAGAAGGATTATCAAAACATCCACGGTTGTGATGACAATACCCCAGGTCAGCGGAATATGGAATAACAGGTTTAAGGCAATAGCTGAACCGATGACCTCGGCGAGATCACAGGCAGCAATCGCTATTTCACAGAATATCCAGAGCATGAAATTGGTTGTCGGACTGAAGTGGTCTCTGCAGGCTTGTGCAAGATCTCTTTCCGCAACCACTCCAAGCTTTACAGATAAATGCTGTAAAACCATCGCAAAAATATTGGAAATAAGAATAACCGAAAGCAGAGTATAGCCAAACTGTGCCCCTCCTGCAATATCAGTTGCCCAGTTTCCAGGGTCCATATAACCTACTGCAATCATGAGCCCCGGACCGGCAAATGCAAGGTATTTCCTCCAAAATTTTGCATTTTTAGGTACTTTGACAGATGAATAAACCTCTGATAAGGAATGGGATGTTTTATCTTTTCGCCAGGCGCTTTTTATATTGAAATTCATAAATGTTAGAATTGACTAACAAATTTAATTAAATAAATGTAAACAGAAAAGTCATCGCATAAAAAAATCCCGGAAATAACTTTCCGGGATCTAATTTTTATTAAGTCTAAAGATTATTTTGCAAATCTTACAGACATTTTTCTGTCAGCAGCTCTTTCAGCATCAGAAGCTTTTGCGTCTACTTTTGCAAACTTACTTCCGTAACCTTCAGCTCCAAGAACCTGAGCTCCAACTCCTGCTTTGGCTAAAGCAGCTTTGATATAATCAGCTCTTGCCTGAGAAAGTTTAACGTTAGAAGCTTCATTTCCTGTTTTGTCAGTATACCCTCCGATTTTAATTTTTGCTTCAGGGAAAGCTTTAAGGATGGCCACCAGGTTATCCAGCTGTCCTTGAGAACCTGCTTCAAGCTCAGAAGAACTTCCCATTTTGAAATTTACGTGATCAAAGTCGTACCATTTATCCTTCAACGCTGAGTCATCAGCTGCATTCTTATATTCTCCGGATTTCAGGAATGTAATCATCTGATCCTCCATTCCGCCTTTGTAACCTTTTAACATGACTCCGTTAAGATCAATGTTTTCATCGGTTTTAGCAGTAGCAGGAGCAGGTGTTGCAGTGGTAGCCGTAGCAGCTGTATCTGTAGTAGAGCTGGTAGCAGCAGAGTCAGACGTAGTGGTAGTTGTAGTAGTTGTCTGTTTTTTCTCACACTGTTTCCATAAGAAATAAGCCGCTGCAATTAATAATAAAAGCGGAAGCAACCATTTCCAGATTGAACCTCCGCCTTGATTATTATTGTTATTATTTTCAAATCGTTCTCTCACTTCTCTGGCTCCTTCTGAAACATTTTCTCTTGCTGTAGCCACACCTTCTGAGATGTTATCTTTAGCAGTAGAAGTAACTGAAGATACTGTTTCCTTAGCATGACCAAACCAATTTTCAGCTCCTAATCCAAGGGAAGCCAAAGAAAGACCTGCCGGAAGTAAAGAAGAAATAATGCCTCTCTGATCATTCAGTAAGCTGGAAATACCTGAAGCACCCAAATTATTGTCTGCTGCATATTTTCCGACAGTGCCTACTGTAGCTCCAGTCACCAGGTTTAGCAAAGAACCTGCAGTGGTATTGCTGACTCCTGAAAAACTGGCAATAGAATTGATTAATGCACTTACTTTATCTCCGAAAATTGAAGATAACAAGTTAGAAATAATAGGATTACCAGACGAACTGCCTAATAAATTTCCTAAAATTCCACTTGAAGAGGCTTGTGTAATAGCATCCACAACGCCAGGCTTATCTGCATTATTGGCTAAACCGCCTACTACAGCAGGCAACAATCCGCCAATTGCTTTAGAAATACCGGATTCACTTTCTCCAAACTGTGATGCAGCCTGTGAAACCAAAGCGGGACCTAATTGTCCTTTAATTAAATCAATGACATTTAAAGACATAATAAATAAATTTTTTTGATTAATGTTGACATAAATTTAAACAAAAATCCGTCCAAACGTCACTTTTTTTTGAATATTTCTTTAAAAGTTAACGATTTTTTTAAAAATCATTAAAATTTTTAATAAGCTTTTGCGAATAATACCCGTCTCTTAGATGGTTTTCCAGAGATCAGTGAAATACCTTCCTCCACGTCATCATCTAAAGGAATACATCTGATCGTTGCCTTTGTTTCATCTTTAATCTGCTCCTCTTCTTCAGCGGTACCATCCCAATGGGCATAGATAAATCCGCCTTTTTCTTCCAGAACTTTTTTGAATTCTTCGTACGTATCTACTTTAGTGATATTATTTTTTCTGAATTCAAATGCTTTGTTATAGATATCCTGCTGAATGGTTTTCAACAGATCTTCGATATAAGAATCTAATCCTTCAATAGAGCGAACTTCCTTCGTAAGGTTATCTCTTCTTGCAATTTCCACAGATTTATTTTCAAGATCTCTTGGTCCCATGGCAATTCTTACAGGAACTCCTTTCAATTCATATTCTGCAAATTTCCAGCCCGGTTTGTTCTGAGTATCATTGTCGAACTTCACAGAAATACCTTTGGCTCGTAGTTTAGCCTGAATATCCAAAGCCACTTCACTGATTTGTTCCAACTGTTCTTCTCCTTTAAAGATTGGAACAATCACCACCTGAATCGGCGCCAGGGTTGGAGGCAGTACCAATCCGAAATCATCAGAGTGCGTCATAATCAAAGCACCCATCAGACGGGTTGAAGTACCCCATGAGGTAGCCCATGCATGCTCAATTTTTCCTTCCTTATTGGTGAATTTTACATCAAATGCTTTTGCAAAATTCTGACCTAAGAAGTGAGATGTTCCTGCCTGTAAGGCCTTTCCGTCCTGCATTAATGCTTCGATACAATAGGTCTCGTCTGCTCCCGCAAATCTTTCAGAAGGGGTTTTTAATCCCTGAATTACCGGCATTGCCATAAAGTTTTCAGCAAAATCTGCATATACTTTATTCATCTTTTCTGCTTCTTCCACAGCTTCATCTTTGGTAGCGTGAGCAGTGTGCCCCTCCTGCCATAAAAATTCTGCAGTTCTTAAGAAAAGACGTGTTCTCATTTCCCAGCGTACAACATTTGCCCATTGGTTGATCAGTATCGGTAAGTCTCTGTAAGACTGAATCCAGTTTTTGTATGTATTCCAGATAATAGCTTCTGAAGTAGGGCGAACGATAAGTTCTTCTTCCAGTTTTGCATCCGGATCTACAATCAGTTTGGATGGATTGTCCGGATCGGTTTTTAACCTGTAGTGGGTAACAACAGCACATTCTTTTGCAAAACCTTCTGCATTTTTTTCCTCAGCCTCAAACAAGCTCTTGGGCACAAAAAGCGGGAAGTATGCGTTAACGTGACCTGTTTCTTTGAATTTCTTATCCATTTCATCACGCATTTTTTCCCAGATCGCATAGCCATACGGTTTGATCACCATACATCCACGCACGCCTGAGTTTTCAGCTAAATCAGCTTTTACAACCAGCTCATTATACCATTTGCTGTAATCTTCGCTTCTTGAGGTTAATTTTGCCATTATTTTTTTTAATTTTTTAACTTTTGTACATTATTGTTATCTAAAAATAAAAATCTATTTTTGATAGATTTTTTTACCAGTATTTTGGTACATTTTTGGTACAGATTGCAAATATAATTTAAATTAAAAATTTTTACGTTATCATGAAAAGAAATATACATAAAAATTTGCTTGGTCTGCTAAGATCCAAAGGGATATTAGCCATATCAGGCGGATTATTACTTATGTCTTGTGGTGCTCAGATGGGAGGGTATAGCGAGACAGATGGGGTGTATTACGACCCCAATAAGGATACGCTACCTGAAGGAGTTATCATCAATGATAGCGGAAACAGAGTAGGAGAGTATTATGACTACTATCAGGATTCCAATGTAATTCAAAATGCACAAACGAATTCCAGAGAGCAGCAGAACAGATATAATGACTGGAGCAGTACCAATCCGAACTGGAACTCCAATGCTACCGATTCCGATTGGGGACTTTATGCAGGTTCTCAGACCAACTATTATGATAATTCATGGGGATGGGGATCTCCCTGGGGATGGTATGGTGGTTATAGCCCGTATTGGGGCTGGGGTATGAACCGTGGCTGGGGCTGGGGTGCCAGCATGTCCTGGGGTTGGGGCGGATCATTCGGATGGGGCTGGGGAGGCTCTTACGGATGGGGAAGTCCATACTGGGGATACGGCTATGGAGGATATTATGACCCTTTCTGGGGCGGATACTATGGTAACCCTTACTGGGGATATGGAGGAGGCTACTGGGGTGGTGGCTACTACAACAGACCTGTCTACAGAAGAAGTGGTATCAGTGGAGGAGGATTCCAGAATACCGGTGTAGCGAATGCGGTATACAGAACAAATACAGCTAATTCAGGATTCAGAAATAATAACGGCGGATTCAGAAACTCAAATAATGGTGGTTTCAGAGATGCTAACTCCAATGGTGGTTTCAGAAACAGTAATGGTGGTTTCAGAAACGGTAATTCAGGAGGTTTCAGAAATACACAATCCAATGGCGGTTTCCGTAATTCTGCACCACAAACAAGACCCAACTATAATTATCAGCAGCCACAGCCACGATATAATAACAATAACGGAGGCTTCAGATCTAATGATTCAGGAGGTTTCAGATCCAGTGGCGGCTTTAACTCCGGTGGAGGCGGCTTCAGAGGTGGTTCTTCAGGTGGCGGCGGCATGAGATCCGGCGGCGGAGGCAGAGGCGGCTTCAGATAATTTTTCAAATTAATAAACTATAAAAAAATAATGTTAAAAAAATCTTTAGTATTAATGAGTATTTCTGCTGCATTTTATGCGCAGGCTCAGGATGTTTCTGTGATAAGAAATACTGTAGATGTTTACTCAAGTACTCCTATGGTGGGATCAGCTAAATTTAATGCAATGGCTGGAGCTAATGGTGCACTGGGTGGTGATGCAAATTCTTTGCTTACCAACCCGGCAGGTTTAGGGGTGGCTATTTCAGGAGAGGTTTCAGGAACTTTATCTATTTTAGGAAATAAAAACAGCAGTTCTTTGGCAGGAGCTACAATAGACTATAGCAAAACCAAAGGAGACCTTGGAAATGCGGGAGGAGTAATTGCTTTTCCTTTGATGACAGAAACCGGATGGAAATTTATCAATATTGGTATTAATTTCTCCAACCAGACGCTGGACAACGTAATCCAGTCATCGGGGAATAATAATATCGTCTATGCGTTTGATAAGGATGACATCACCAAAGATGCTGCATTGGCAGGGCATATGTATGAAAGATATGGTAATTTGTCAAAGATGAGTTTTGGGGTTGGAGCGAATTACAATCATAATTTATATTTAGGGGCAGGCTTCAATTTTTTCAATGCTTCACTGGATCAGTATGATACCTTATTTTATAGAAATCTAACGAACAACTCTACCGAAGGATTCAGTAAGCAGGATACTCCTTATTCAGAAAGATCTTCAGGTTTTTCTGCTTCATTAGGGGTAATCGGAAAGCTAAGTCCTAATTTCAGGGTGGGAGCGTCTCTTGAAACGCCTACATTCTGGACGATAGACAGAAACTACTATTTCTATAACGATCCTACTTACGGGGATGATATGGGAGCTGAAAACAGAAAGTTTACTTCACCGCTTAAAGCAACGGTGAGTGCAGCATTTGTAGCAAATAAAAACTTTTCTTTAAATGTAGATTATACGCTTGGACTTACAAAGCCTGACTATAAAGTATATGGAGGGGCAGAAAGAGAGTTGAATGATTTCTTCAAAGACAACTATAAGAACCTTTCAGAAGTAAGGGTAGGAGCTGAGTACAGAGTACAGCAGTTTAGATTGAGAGGAGGTTACTCTTACCAGTCTAGTCCTTTTGACGCGCTTACGATCAGCAGATTTAATGATGCAGGTAGTGTAGGTGACCAGTCTTACAGCAACTTGATATTGAGCGATAGAAATACACTTTCATTCGGTATCGGATATGATTTCAAATCATTTTATATCGATGCCTCTTATCAGAATATCTCATCTAAGTACACAAACCCTTTCATGAGAGGATATATGGGTGATAATTTTGATTCATCTTATTATTCAGCAAATAAAATCTTCGAAAGTGATGCTTATGCAGTAAGCGATGTGAAAAATAACAGAAACAATTTCTTCCTTACGTTAGGATGGAAATTCTGATTTAAAAAAATATACCCAATTATACAAAAAGAGCTCCCATACCAGGAGCTCTTTTGTATTCACTATCAGCTTTAATCCGGATTCTGCACCAGATTCGGCTGGATCTGTATCTGCTGTTCGGGGATATATTCTACTACCCTGTTGTGGGTGTAAGGTATTGTATAAAAAGGGCTGTTTCCGCTTAAATGCGTACCAGGATACTGCCTGTCAAGATCTAATTTGTTTCTGAAGACATCATATCTTCTGTGTCCTTCAAAAGCCATTTCCAGTCTTCTTTCCTGAAGAACGATATCCAGAAGTGTCTGTCCTCCCGGAACTGAAGAATATATTGGAATTCCGGCTCTTGCTCTGATCATGTTTACATCAGAAAGTGCAGAAGGGGTATTTCCTTTTTTCGCATAGGCTTCCGCTCTGTTCAGATATATTTCTGCCAGTCTTATGACAACAGGAGACCATAATTGTGGGACTCCTTCCTGTAATGAGCATTTTAAAACATAAAATTTAGGATATCCATTTCTTTTATCCATATCATTGTCCAGGTAAACATAGGTTTTTCCGCCGGTTGAGTTTACAAAATAATAGTTTGTTTTATTAGGCGCAGCTTCAGATTGTATCTGGTAATTTACATTATCCATGGTAAAATAGGTATTCCCGTTCTGCTGGAATGTGTTCTGAAATTTATAGCTGTAGGTTACGGCACCTGATGAATTGGTTCCTTTTTGTACCCAATAAGCAACGGGAACTGCCGGATTGCTGTATTTTGGAGAGATAAACTTCAGTCTTGCATACTGAGGATTCTGATTGATAAGATCCAGGTAAGAGGAAGATGCATACATTTCACCCCAGCCCACATTCTGTATGGTAGCATACATAGAGCCTATGGTAGACCAGCCATCACTATAATCACCGTCTTTATTATATTTAAATGCAAAGATAGTTTCTTTATTGGTTTCAGGAGTTTTGACGGCATACGAAGGCAGTTCAGTTTTAGAAAGGAGCGTATATTTCCCGGAATTGATGACTTTGTCAGCATATTCAATGGCTTTATCATTGTTTTCCATGTATAAATAGACTCTGGAAAGTAAAGCCTCCGCTGATTCTTTAGAGCCATAAATATTATCTTTATCAAGAGTCATTAGTTTTTCTGCCTTTAGAAGGTCGTTTACCACTTGGTCATATATTGCTCCCACAGTGGCTCTGGCAGGCAAATCATTGACATCGTCAGATAGTTTTAAAGGTACTCCGAGATTACCTATTCCCTGATTATACGGTCTTCCAAAGACGTTGACCATAGAAAAGTATACATAAGCTCTCAGAAAATAATTTTCGCCTATAAGCTGGTCTGTTTCAGCATCCTTTCCTTCGGCAACCTTTGAAATAACCCTATTACACCCAATGATAGCCTTATATCCGGAGTTCCAGATCGTGTTGGTGCGGTAGTTGTTTTTGATGCTTTTATAATTATAATAATAAAAGAATGAATCGCTGGTCGTTCCGCTGATATCAACATTATCACCACCGTATTCACTAATCCTGTAGAGGTTGTTATAAAAGCCGCCACCGTCAGCATCACCTTTAAGCAATGCATAATTTCCTAAGGTTATGGTTTGCAGTCCTGTTGCATCTGCCAGAACCACCTCAGACTCTTTTGAATCATAAGGGGAGCGGTCTATATTACATGCCGTTAATGATACTATGAGAATGGGAATAAGTATTTTTTTCATAATTATTTTTTTAAAAAGAAAAGTTTAAGCCTAATGAAAATCTTCTCGGAATAGGGTAGATAGCTCCAGCATTACCTGAATAGGTGTTTTGGGTATCTGCATTGCCAATTTCAGGATCCACTCCGGAGAATTTGGTGATGGTAAATAAATTTTCACCCATAATATAAATATTCGCTGATCTTATTTTCATCTTTTCAGCTAAGGAAGCAGGTAGGTTATATCCTATTCTTAAGGATCTTAGTTTGATAAAACTGGCATCTTCCAGATAGCGTGATGACGGCTTATTTGTTAATGTGTTATTGTTGAATACAGCAGCCGGATGGGTTGCGATATCTCCCGGTTTTTCCCATCTGGTCCACCCATTGTTTAAAACCATCTGGTTGTAATAAGGATAGGCTCCATCTGAATCAAATAATTCTCTATACGAGTTATACACTTGTCCACCCTGTGAGAAATAAAGATTCGCAGCAAGATAGAAATTTTTGATATTCAGATTAGTGCTTACAGAACCGTAATAATCTGGTGTGGAAGATCCTACCACCTGTACGGTAGCCAGGTTGTATTTTGAGGTTGCACTTCTGCTTCCGTCCGGATTAATTACCTCCCACTGTCCTTCACCATTGTCCGAGTTTACCCCCAGCCATTTTCTCATGTAAAAAGAGTTAACATCATATCCTGGTATGGCCACATGGTAATTGTTTAATACCTGAGTACTGTTATTTCGGGTTGAAAGTACACTGTTTTTATAGGTACTGATATTGAATCCCAGATCCCAGCTGATATCTTTTGTCCTGATAATGGAATAATTGACATTGAACTCCCAGCCTTTGTTTTTTACATCGCCAATGTTCAGGTACTGTCTGTCAACACCTGTCAGTGATGGCAGAGGGACAAGCATCAGTAAGTCTTTCGTTTTATTATTAAAATAATCAATATTTAAAGTCAGCCTGTTATTAAATGCCCTGATATCCGTACCGATATTATTCTGATAGATAGACTCCCAGGTTAGCTTCGAGTTTCCAAGCTGATACCATGTTGCTCCTATCTGCCCGTTGTACTTCTGTGTTAATCCATATAGATCCTGCCATCCGTAATCCGGATACGGAGTATTTCCTACTAGACCTCTGCTGGCTCTAAGTTTCCATTCGTTAACAGGTTTTACCTTGAAAAAGTTTTCTTTATGAATATTCCATCCCACACTATATGCATAGAATAAGCTATTTCTTTTTGTGCTTCCAAATGCAGAAGATGATTCGCTTCTTAAGGATCCCTGGATAAAATATTTTTTATCATATACATATTCAGCGTTAAACAGGAAAGCATTATAGGCGCGGTCAAGCTTTCTCCCTGTTGGCGTTTTTCCTGTGGTAGCACCGGTATTAAATATTTCTGTATCGGATACGACACCATAAACACCTGCCTTTGATTCTTTATAATATTTGTCCGTATATTCATATGCAGCCAATGCATTGATATTATGATTTCCAAAATCTTTATCAAACCTCAGCATCTGGTTGAAAAATTTGTTGATGGTTTTCTGATAAGATTCTGTGAGTTCACCCTTATTGCTAGTCCCGGCTATAGATCTGGGATCCACATATTCTGTTTTGTCAAAGTTCCTGTAGGTAACATTATTAGTAGTGATGAATTTCAAGTAATCGGTAAACCGGATTTCAGCATCCAGATTTCCTATAAGATCCAGCTGATTGCTTTTTCCGTAGTTCCACTGAAGATCATACAGATAACTGTTATGATCTCTTCCATACCAATCACCTGTATAATCTTCATCCACCCGGATCAGATTTCCATTGGCATCTCTGGGGTTATCCCAGGGCATATTGAGATACATTTCATAAAGTGAAGTCTGGGTATCTTTTCCTGAGGTATATGCTAAACTGATTTTGGGCTTCAGGATGAGCCACGGTCTTATGGTCTGCTCATGGTTAATTCTGAATGAAAGTCTGTTATATTCATCCCCTTTAATGGTTCCTGTTTCATTATAGTAGTTTCCTGAAATATAGGTTTTGGAGTTGGAGGATCCGCCTCTGAAATCAACGGTGTAATTTTGTACGACTCCTGTTTGTGTGCCATCTTTCAGCCAGTTGTAACCATCGTTTCTAAGTGTGGAGGGGATTTCCGGAGCTCCTTTTAATGAGGTGAAATAATCATACAGCTGCGTTCCGTTCATCAGTTTAAAGCGCCCGTTGTTAAATACATTAAAAGAATTATTAAGGGAAACATTTAATGTTCCTTTTCCTGAATTTCCTGATTTGGTAAATACCTGTACAATACCATTTGCAGCTCTGGAACCATACAAAGCTGTAGAAGCGGCATCTTTTAAGATGTTGATGCTTTCAATCTGGTTAGGATCCAGGTTAGGAGTATAAGGCATCACTACACCATCCACCACCCAAAGAGCTGCGCTGGGACCATTGATTGTAGAAGTACCTCTGATTTTTACTGTGGCCACAGATCCTGCAGATCCTCCGCCGGGTAGAATCTGAATTCCGGCAGCTTTTCCCTGCAGCATGCCGGATACACTGGAAGTATTGGAATCCTGAAGTTTTTTATCGGAAATAATAGAAACAGCGGCTGTAAGGCTGGATTTTTTTTGGGTCTTATATCCGATGATTACAATGTCATCAATCTTTTTTTCTTCTAAAGAATCTGTTTTTTTTGTTGTCTGAGCTGCTATAAAGCCGGTCATCAGAAAAAAACAGACTGAAGTTGTTAAGTTCCTTTGTTTTTTCATGCATATGTGTTGTTGATATGGCTAATGTACAAAAAACAAAGTCTTATTGTTATGTATATGTTAATAAATGTTAAACATTGTGTTTTATTTCTGTTTTTAATTTAATTATTAATTATTATTTATTTTTTATGTAAAATATTTTCAAAAAAATAAATTTTAGGTGTATAAATCAAAAAGGCTGAATTGACTTGTCTGTAAGCTGTCACTTAAAATGATCTGTTAAAGATCAGTGGGAATGATTATGGAAAAGATGCATACTTAAAGCCAGGGAAACTCCCAGAACGACCAGTCCTATTTTTAACCAGTCGATATTGTGGTTTTTATTGCTTTCAAATATGATTACAGATGAGATGTGAAGGAAAATTCCTCCTACGATAGCCAGGAAATAAGGCTGAAGATCCGGATTGAAGTAATTTCCCAATAACATCCCCATTGGAGAAGCCAGAGCAAATAAGGCTACAATGAGAATGGAAGGATAAGATGAAGAGCTTTTTGATTCTTCCTTTCTGTTAAATAAAAATGCCCCCAGGATAAATGAAATCGGAAGATTGTGAAATACAATTCCCCAGAGATAAGGAGACATTTCGTGTTCTTCATTGGCCAGAGGAATCCCTTCAATAAAAGCATGGATGAATAATCCTACCATTAAAGCAACGGGAAGAATATGATGTTCGTTATGATGATGGAAGTGCCCGTGTTCAAAACCTTTGGTGAGGACTTCCAGTATCATCTGGAGAAGAACTCCTGCAATTACGAATATCCCGAGGTTACTGCTTCCGGCGGAGGTATAAACCTGAGGGAAAACTTCGTTGAGACAGATCGTAATCAAAAAACCGGCACTCAATATCAAAAGATTTTTGGCCAGTTTTTCTTTTTTACCAAAGTGTTTTCCCAGGAATACTCCGGTAATTACACTTAAAATCAGTAAAAATACTGTTATCATTATTTTTTCTTAAATAAATTGATGCAACGTGGGGAATTTTCTTTTTTAAATTCGTTCAGCTGGTAATCGCCCCAGATTTTTATTCTTTCAAATCCACATTCAGATGCATAGGCATGAATGGCTTCCAGGGTGTGAAGTTTTACTTTTTCAAAGAAATGAAAAGGCTTACCATCAGCTTCAAAACGAATATCTTTGATGATATGTCTGCCTTCAATCTTCTTTAGGATTCTGAATTCAATATCACCGCGGCTGATCGTGGTTTCAGGAACCAAAGTATTTCTTACAAACTCCTCATTCAGATAATCCAGTACAAAATATCCTCCAGGTTTTAAAACATTGTAAACCGATTGAAACACCTTTTTGTCGTCGCTTTCATTATCAAAATACCCAAAACTTGTAAATAAGTTGAATACTGCATCCATAGGATCTGCATCAATTGGGTTTCTCATATCATGAACTTCAAAAAGCAGAGTTTGATTTTCATATTGTTTGTCAGATTCAATACTTTGTCTTGACAGGTCAAGACCCAAAACATCATATCCCAATTTATTGAGGAAAACAGAGTGTCTTCCCTTTCCACAGGCAAGATCTATGATTTTAGACTGAGGCGGCAACTGAAGGTCCGCAGTGAGCTTTGTAATGAAGTTTTCGGCTTCAGTATAGTCTCTGTTGCTATAAAGCAAATGATAATAAGGGGTATCAAACCAAGATTCAAACCATTCCATAACGCAAAAATAGTTAAATTTGTGCGGTTAAAAGCAAAGTATTTTACAACATTAAGAGATTGAAAAATTCAATTGGACAAGAAATTGGATAGCTAATCTTTTAATTTTTAAAGCTTTAAATCTTTTAATACATACTTATGGATACAGAAAATATTAAAATACAGATAAAGACATTCTTCGGATTGGAGCAGATTCTGGCGGAAGAAATCAAAAAATTAGGGGGAAGAAATGTTGAAATCAAAAACAGAGCGGTAAATTGTGAAGGAGATCTTGGTTTTCTTTATAAAATCAATTACTCTGCGAGGACAGCATTGAAAATCCTGGTGCCGATTCATGAGTTCAAGGCTTTCAATCAGCATCAGTTCTATGACAGATTGTTCAAATTTGAGTGGGAAAACTTTATGGATGTTGACCAGTCTTTCTCTATTGATGCTACTGTAAACTCTGAAACGTTCAAGCATTCCCAGTTTGTGACTTTAAAAATGAAGGATGCTATCGTGGATTATTTTCAGGAGAAATTCAAAAGACGTCCGAATGTAGAGACCAGGAATCCGGATATCAAATTCCATCTTCATATTGACAGAGAATTGGTGATGATTTCTATGGACTCTTCCGGAGATCCTTTGTTTAAAAGAGGGTACAGAAAAGAGCAGGGAGAAGCGCCTATCAACGAAGTGTTGGCAAGCGGAATGCTTCAGCTTGCAGGCTGGGACGGAAAAGGAAATTTCCTTGATCCGATGTGCGGTTCCGGTACATTACTGATTGAAGCGGCGATGATTGCTATGGATCTTCCGGCTCAGATCTTCAGAAAGAGATTCGGGTTCCAGAACTGGAACAATTATGATGCAGACTTATTTGCAAAAATTAAAGAATTCAGAGTCAACAGAATCAGACAGTTTGATGGGAAAATTGTAGGGTATGACGTTGATGGAAAAATGCTTAATGCTGCAAGAATGAATGTGGAAGCTGCGGAAATGGAAGATGTTATTGAAATTAAAAAACAGGATTTCTTTGATTCCAAAAAAGAACTTTTCCCTTTATTAATGGTTTTTAACCCGCCTTATGACGAGAGAATTTCCATTAACGATGACGATTTCTACAAAAAAATCGGAGATACCTTTAAAACAAATTATCCCAATACATTGGCATGGCTGATCTCTTCTGATCTTGAAGCGGTGAAGAAAATAGGTTTACGTCCTTCAAGAAAAATCAAACTTTTCAACGGAAAACTGGAAACGAGATTTTTACAGTACGAAATGTATGAAGGAACGAAAAAGGTACATAAGCTTGAAGGTAATAATTAATAACCCTGAGATTTAAATAATGTCCTGGAATTTTCTAGATGTTTTCGATGTGATTTTTGATGTATTGGAATTGTTTGGTTCTGGATCAAAACCAGCGAGGTCAAAGCCTAAAGGAAAGGCTCTGAATCATAATGTAATTTCTCAAAAGAAAGCGTTGAAAAACCCGGGTATTTCACAGAAAAAATAATTGCAGTAGTAATTAAAATAAAAATAGGTTGTACGAATGTGTACAACCTATTTTGTTTATCGTGCCAGTGACGGAGCAAATCCATACTGTTTTTTAAAGGCATGTGAAAAATGGGACAGGTCTTCAAAGCCTACTTCCAGAAAATATCGGTTTCACTTTTTCATTTTAAATTTCTATAGCAAAATTAGGATGGATTTCCGGTGTCTGTTTTGTTTAAAATGCCAAATAACTTGGCTCAGAATTTCATTAATCATCTTTATTCATTAAGGCGAATACAACTCAACTTCGTTAATTTCTCAGAATAAGCTGTTAAACTGTTTGTAGGTTGTTCTGCGAATAAGTAATTTTGAAAAATTTTCAATTTGAAGCCTACTATTTCCATTGTTGTTGCCATTTATAACCGAAAAGACGAACTTTTTGAGCTGCTGACTTCTCTTACCCAGCAGACGGATAAGGAGTTTGAGCTTATAATCGTAGATGACGGTTCCCTGATCGATCTGAAACCCACCATCAAAAATTTTGAAGGGATTCTGGATATTAAATATTTCAGAAAGGATAATTCCGGGCCTGGACTGACCAGGAATTATGGAGCAGCAAGAGCCACAAATGAATGGCTGGTATTTGTAGACAGTGATGTTATCGTTGAAAAAGATTATATCGAACATATTAAAAACGATATCCCGGCCATTCCCTGTGATGCGTTTGGAGGAGCAGATAAAGCTCATAAAGGATTCAATCTGATGCAGAAGGCGATCTCGTATTCCATGACCTCTGTTTTTACCACAGGAGGAATCAGAGGAAATAAGAAAGCGGTTTCGAAGTTTCAGCCCAGAAGTTTTAATATGGGTGTGAAAAAGGCAGTTTTTGAAAAAGTAGGCGGATTCTCAGAAATGCGAATAGGTGAGGACCCGGATTTATCTATGACACTCTGGGAAAATGGTTTTACCACTGCTTTTTTTGACGATATTGCTGTATATCACAAACGTAGAGTTGATTTTGGAAAATTCTCCAAGCAGGTCTATCAATTTGGATGTGCAAGACCCATTCTTAATCAGAGGCATCCTAATTATGTGAAGATTTCCTTTGCGTTTCCGACCTTATTTATGCTGGGATATATGATGGGCTTTCTGGAATATTTTATAATGGGAAGAGGAATCATTCTTGCTTTTTATGGATTGTATACTTTTCTGGTGCTTTTTCATGCTTTATTGCTCACTAAAAATATCAGTATTGCCGGTATGGCAGTTATTTCCACGTATATTCAAATGTTTTCTTACGGCTATGGGTTCCTAAAATCATGGATACTGCTGAATGTTTTCAGAATAAAACCCGAGGATGCTTTTCCGCATCATTATTATAAGAAGTGAAGTAACAAGAGGCAATGTCTGCAAAAGATAATTCAATAGGAATGGGGCTTAGCCTATTTATCAAATAAATAAAATCTTTCAGCGGCTTTAGCTAAAACCTATAAAAAATTATACAGGACGTTTGTCATTCGGATGAATCTAAACAGGCGGGTTTTGATAAAAAAGGCTGTTTCAACCGAAGCAGCCTTTTACAATAATAAATTTAGGATATAGAAATGTTTTCATGGTGGTTAAGAACTCCAACCTTCAGCATACATTCCTTCATTTTTTGGTAGGTTCTTTTAATATCGTGGTCAAGACCGATGGAGAATCTGATCAGTCCGTCGGAAATCCCTATGGAAGCTCTTTCTTCTTCCGGAATTTCAGAGGAAGTAGATCTCCCTGAGCATGAGAATAAGGTTTTATAGAATCCTAAGCTCACGGCAAGATAACCCAGATTTTCTGTCTGCATCATTTCCATCAGTTCATTGGCTTTTTCTGTTGTTCCGGCATCCAGAGTCAGTAGTCCTCCGTATCCGTATTCTTCATGAATCATGCTTTTCATTAATTCATGGTTTTTATGAGAGGGTAATCCGGGATAAGAAACCTTTAATCCATCTTTTTCAAATCTCTCAGCAAGATACATCGCATTGTGGCTGTGCTGTTTTATTCTGATATGCAATGTTCTCAGGTTTTTTAAGATACTTGAAGATCTTAAACTGTCCATCGTTGGTCCAAGAAGCATACACGCCCCGGAATTTACATTTTTAGTATCGTCAATAAATGCCTGTGTTGCACAATATACACCGCCTACCGTATCACTGCTTCCGTTGATAAACTTCGTCAGACTGTGAATCACAACATCTGCCCCGAATAGTGTGGGAGAGATAGAAAGCGGCGAGAAAGTATTGTCAACAATCAGTTTCAGGTTGTGTTTTTTACAGATTTCAGAAAGTTTTCTAAGGTCTGCTACCTCAAGAAGCGGGTTGCTCACACTTTCACAATAGATAACTTTAGTATGGGGAGTGATTGCTTTTTCTATAGCTTCAAAATTATTGATATCAACAAACGTTGTGGATACATTAAACTGAGGGAAGAAATTTTTAAGGAAAGCATACGTTCCTCCGTAGATGGTTCTGCTTGAAATAATATGGTCTCCACTTTTGCACACCTGCATTAAGACAGAAGTAATTGCTCCCATTCCGGATGCTGTAACGTTGGCAGATTCTGTGTTTTCCATCTTGGCAAGAGCCTGGGCCAGATAAAGGTTCATCGGGGATGAATGTCTGGAATACAGGTAGCATCCTTCAGCATTTCCTTCGAAAGTATCAAACATGGTCTTTGCAGAAAGGAAGGTGTAGGTAGAGCTGTCAGAAATAGAAGGATTCACTCCTCCGAATTCACCAAAATACTGGAGATCCTGGATCTCATTGGCTGCGTTAAAGTTTTCCATAAATATTGTTTTTATTTTATTGTTCCAATTTGCATTAATTTCCTAATAATTACAATATAAAATTGAATTTATAGATTATAAAACTGTAAAATGTTGTTTATTTAGAAAAAAAAATTAGTATCTTCGGGATTGTTAAATTTTTACCAAAAATATATCTATGGAACTTGACGAAACTGATAAGAAACTCTTGTTTTTTTTACAGGAAGATTGTAAACAAACCACAAAAGAACTGTCCGGGAAGCTTGGATTATCTGTTACAGCAATTTATGAGCGTGTAAAAAAGCTTGAAAATGCAGGGGTCATTTCAAAATATGTAGCCTTGCTGGACAAAAGTAAAGTTAAGAAAAATTTTATTGTGCTGTGCCATGTAAAACTAAGCCAGCATAAAAAAGAATTTGTTCTGCAGTTTGAAAAGGAGGTAATGGATCTTCAGGAAGTTACAGAATGTTTTCATGTAAGCGGAGATTACGATTATATCCTTAAAATAGGAGTAAAAGATATTGAAGACTATCGCAGCTTTATGCTGACAAAGCTTACGACGCTTCAGCACATCGCAAGCACGCACAGCTCATTCATGATTTCCGAAGTGAAAAATACAACGGCGATCGTATTATAGATTGTAGGTTGTCCGTGATTATAGATCTCCTTTTGTCATTTTATCAATGAAATAATGAAGTTTTTTAATCTCGGTTCTGCCCCTGTTTTTATCATTCAGAAAACAGGTAGTTACAATAACTATTTTTAAATCAGGAATGACACAGATAAGCTGTCCGCCATATCCGGTTGCTACGAAAGCCTGGTGTCCGTTGGTTTTTCTCCGCCACCAGTAATAGCCGTATCCGTTGGCATCCGGCATGACATCCCAGGAATCCAGTTTTACCTGTTCAGCTGTGGATTCCTGAATCCATTTTGAAGAGACGATCTGTCTGCTGCCAAGTTTTCCGTTATTCAGAATCATCAAACCAAATTTCATCATATCTTCAGGCTTCATAAACATTTCCGAACCGGCAACATTTCTGTTCATGGAATCGGTGTCCCATCGGGGAACATTGATCTTTAATGGTTTAAAAAGATTTTCTGCAGCAAATTGTTTCAGGTTGGTCTTTACAATTTTTGCCAATGCAGCTCCGAAAAGATGGGTTTCACCGCTGTTATAGTTGAATACAGTGCCGGGATATTCTTCAAAAGGCAAATCCAGTACAAATTTTACAGGATCACCGGAAAATAACATGGCTGTTGAAATTTTTGAATTCTCAATCCAATCGAAACCACCCTGCATGGTCAGCAGATTCTTTAACGTTAATGTATTTCTGATTGAATCGTGAACTACCTTTCCTTCTATGTTCGAAATGTTTTTAAAGCTGCTTCTTGAAACATTGTATTCCGGAAGAATTTTTAAAACCGGGGTATTAAGATTGGGAAGTAAGTTTTTATCTTTTGCAATACCTGCCAGAACAGAGACGATACTTTTGGTCACAGACTTTATACTGAAGACGGTTTCTTTGCTGGCTCCATGAAAATACTGTTCATAAATTACCTTGTTATTCTCAGAGACAACGAAAGATCCCAAAGAAGGGATGCTGTCATTAATTTCTTTGGTAAACCGGTCTGTAAATTCCTTTGGTAATTCTTTATTGAAGGCTGTCTGTGATTTCACATCAGGGCAGAGTAGGGTAAGACATAGCATTGTCAAAACCTGAAGTACTTGCTTGAATCTCATTGTTTAAAATGGAGGGATAAATAATTAGCTGGTGAAAAAGTAAAAACTAAATCGACCTGGTAAGAATCAACATGGCTGATGCTTTCAATGCCTCTAAATTATGAAAAACAATGAACTTTTAATAGGTTTTAAAAAAATATTTTAAGATTTTACTGTGATTCTGATTATAATATTCAGTTCTTTAAGAATTAATAAATTACACTAAAACTCCGTTTTTGGAAGAAATAGGATCAGGAAGATCAGTTTCTCCGCTCATCTGAAGAAGGTCTATTTCAATGGCTCTGCAGATCGAAAGCATAGGAACATCAAACATTAATCCTGCAAAAGGATTTTCAGAATAATCTCCCACCAGTTCCATGATGATGTAGATCCATCCGATGATGATACAGAACGGAATAGAGGTCCATATTCCCCAGTCACCCAGTTTTGCAAACTCATTAACTAATCCCAGTGGAAGAAGCATAATAAAGAGGATGTTAAAAACAAAGGCTGTACTGGCAAACTGTCTTGGAGAAGGAAATTTCTTGATTCTTTCCGCCTGCCCCTGGAAATTATAGAATTCATTCAAACTGTTCTGCAGCTGAGTCTGGTTGAAATCTGTGATCGCATTCATGTTTTTCAGTTCATTGATATCTTTTGCCTGCTGAGCAATCAGATAAGTGGCAAAGTTCTTATAATCATCTTTAAGTTCATATTCTTCTTCTGAAAGATATTTATGCAGGAAAATAGGGGCTCTTCCGTAATCCGGAAAACCTGCTTTAATCAGCCTGTTTCTTCTCAGGTTGATATTCCCGAATTTATTATTTTCCGTACTGATATGCTCCCATTCCGTAGGAACCAGAAGCTGTTCACGGAAAGTGTATAGCCACGCAATATGACGGTAAACGATTCTTCTTTTGCGGTCTTCAAGATCAAAAACACCAATTTCTTCATTTTTGGTATCAAAGGCATATACCATTGAAGCAAAAGAACGGCTTGAGTTCACAATTCCACCCCAGATTTTTCTGGCTTCCCAAAGTCTGTCGTAAGCCTGGTTGTTTTTAAAGCCCACAAGGAAGGCTTCTGCGGTACCAATCAGTGCAACAGGAACCCAGGGAATCGTCATCCACTGCCAGTTGAAGAAATAGAACAGAACAGCAATAAGGGTACACCAGATCGAAATCAGAATGAGATGAAAACCTGATAAATTGAGCACCTGCTTATAATTGACGTATTTGGTTGTGATCATAAAGATGAATGTTTTTTGCGTGTATAGACAAAATAAATACCAAACTGTGACTGATTTGTTTTGTAATACCTGGCCGATAATAGATAATCAAATTTTCTTGGTTTATAATGGGCTAGAATTGAGATTGATAATCTTACATAAAAATAGTGAAAAACTGGCATAAAAAAACCTCTAAAAATTTTAGAGGTTTTAAGTTGATGTAAATGTCCCGTCCTGAAATAGCGATACACAAAAAAACAATCGTTATGGAAGAAAACTTAGAAACGCGCTATGTCAAGCGTACCCAGAAAGATTACAGTTTGAATTTGAAACTTCAAATTGTAAGAGAAATAGAAACGGGAAAATCAGGAATTACAGACAGTCGGAAAAAATATGGTATACAAGCACGCTCAACAATTGTTAGTTGGTTGAGAAAATATGGTACCTTTGATTGGGAATACCAAACACCATTTACCATGAAAAAGACTCCTGAACAGCGTATCATGGAATTAGAGGCAGAAGTTAAAGTGCTTGAAAAACAGAAAGCATTTTTAGAGAAACAGGCTTACATTGCTGATAAAAAAGCTATATTTTTTGATATGATGATAAATCTTGCTGAGAAAGAATATGATATTGATATCAGAAAAAACTCATCACCCGAACAATCACCAACTTCCGCAGTGAAGAAAAAGAAACCATAGTTTTTACCTGCGAATTGTTCGGGTTGGATAGACAAGTCTATTACAGAAGTATCCGAGGATATAAACGCTCACAAAGCAAAGCATTAAAAGTAATAACCCTCGTAGAAGATATCCGCATAAAAATGCCAAAATTAGGAGGTCGAAAGCTATATTTTATTTTGAGGGAACCTTTAAGATCTCTGAAAATAGGAAGGGATAAGTTCTTTGATATTTTGAGAGCTAATCATTTATTGATCACATCAAAGAGAAGCTATCATATCACAACCAATTCTCATCATAGATTCAGAAAACATAAAAATCTGATTTTGGAGTACTGTATCAACAAACCCAACCAGGTGTGGGTAGCAGATATTACCTATATTGGAAACAGGAAAAAACCGAGTTACTTAAGTCTGATAACTGATGCTTATTCTAAGAAAATTGTAGGTCACTATGTTGCAGATAATCTCAATACGGAAAGTAGCCTGATGGCATTGAAAAAGGCATTAAAGAACAATAAAACTGATAAAGAATCATTGATTCATCACTCTGACAGGGGATTGCAATATTGCTCAAATGAGTATCAGAAAATATTGATAAAGCATAAGATAAAATGCAGTATGACACAGAACTCTGATCCTTATGAAAATGCTATTGCAGAGAGAGTAAATGGTATTTTAAAACAGGAATTCGATATTGATAAATATGATATTGAGACTTCAATGAGAAGAAAAATTGTGGAGCAATCCATTAGCATCTATAATGAGTTCAGACCACATTTTTCAAATCATTATTTAACACCAAATCAAATGCATGAACAGTCCAAATTAAAAATGAAAACTTATAAAACAAAAAACCAAAGCAAAAGTAAATTTACTCTGGTTTAATTATTTATTTTTATCCTTTAATTTGTATCATTATTTCAGGACTAGTCAAAAAATTAATATTTCAGCATTTCTTCAATTTTATGGCTGAGCTTCTCAGCATTTGGAAGCATTTCTTTTTCCAGTACCAGATTGATAGGAACAGCAGGAACATCCAGTGATCCCATTGTTTCTACAGGTGCATCAAGATATTTAAAGCAGTTTTTAGAAATACGGTGAGCAAAAGCTTCTGCAAAAGAGTTGTTCAGCTGTTCTTCCGTTAGAACAATACACTTTCCATGCGCTTTTACTCTTTCAAAAACAAGTTCTTCATCAAGAGGAATTAATGTTCTTAAGTCAATCACCTCAACTCTTCCATTGAAGTTTTTGACTGCTTCTTTAGCCCAGTAAACTCCCATTCCGTAAGTAATTACTAGTAAGGTTCTGCCTTTTGCTGTTTCATACTGATCAGCTTCAATGATCACTTTTCCTTTTCCAAACGGAAGAACATAGTCTTCAGCTGGCTCAATTGTTTTAGCATCTTCGGTTCCCGGAACTTTACTCCAGTATAATCCTTTGTGTTCCAGCATTATTACAGGATTCGGATCATAATAGGCTGCTTTTAATAAACCTTTGAAATCGGCAGCATTACTTGGATATGCTATTTTGATCCCTTTAATGTTGGCTAAGATACTTTCAACACTTCCACTGTGGTAAGGACCGCCTCCGCCATAGGCTCCGATAGGAACGCGGATAATATTGCTTACAGGAAATTTCCCACCGCTTAAATAGCTGGATTTTGAAATTTCTGTAATGAGCTGGTTGATTCCCGGGTAAATATAATCTGCAAACTGAACCTCTACGATTGGTTTCAGTCCTACAGCACTCATTCCGGCGGTAGATCCAATGATATAAGCCTCCTGAATCGCGGTATTGAATACTCTCTTGCTTCCGAATTTTTTCCCTAAAGTCACCGTTTCACGGAAAACCCCACCGATTCTTTCTCCTACGTCCTGTCCGTAAAGAAGGGCTTCAGGGTGTTTCCACATTAATTCCTGTATGGCGTGAATGGCAGCATCTACCATTACAATTTTTTCTCCGTTGGCAGGTTCACGTGTTCCTGTTTCCTCTGTAATTGGGGTAGGAGCAAAAACATGCTGCATTACTGTTTCAGGCTTTGGATCTTCAGCGTTCTTGGCTCTTTCAAAAGCTTCTTCTGCTTCAAGACGGGCTTTTTTAGTGATTTGCTTTAAAAGGTCCTCATCAGCACCTGTTTCCAATAAATGTTTTCTAAGGATTTCCCCCGGATCTTTAGCTCTATGTTTTGTTAAATCTTCCTCATCTCTATAGAATTCTCTTCTTACTCCGGAAGTGTGATGCCCGATCAATACGGTTTTTGCACAGACAACCAATGGTTTTCTTTCTGTTCTTACAAAATCCACGGCTTTTTTCATGGCTTCGAAACTTTCCACGAAATCGGTTCCGTCTACTCTCATTCTGCTTAATCCGGTGAATCCTGCTACAAAATCATAGGCATCACAGGTTCTTGCCTCATCCTTTGTTACGGAAATTCCCCATTCGTTATCCTGAACCAGGAAAATAATAGGAAGCTGGTGTAATGCCGCAAACTGCAAAGCTTCACTCACTTCACCTTCTGTAACGGAATTATCTCCGAGGCTGCATACCACAACAGGATTATTCTCAAAATTCTGAAGATTGAAATCCTGGATATATTTGATTCCCTGTGCTACTCCTGTCGTAGGAATAGTCTGCATTCCGGTTGCAGAACTCTGATGAATGATTTTTGGTTTGTTTTCATCCCTGCTTGAAGGGTGAGAATAGTAAGATCTCCCTCCCGAAAAAGGATCATCAGCTTTAGCCAGCAACTGAAGCATCAATTGATAAGGTTCAAAACCAATTCCCAAAAGAATACTTTCGTCTCTGTAGTAAGGAGAAACCCAGTCTTCTTTCTTAAGTTGATAAGCTGTTGCAAGCTGTATGGCTTCGTGACCTCTGGAAGTGCTGTGAACGTATTTACAGACATTTCTGTTTTCTTCGTAAATATCGGCCATTGCCTTAGCCAGCATCATATGATTATATGCTTTCAGTAATATATCCTGAGAAACTTTTTCGTGAAGTGCATTTTCCATAGGAAGCAAATATACATAAAAAAACAAAATACTAACAACTGTTAGTATTTTGTGAAAAATATTTGTTTATATAGGTTATTCCTTGATCACCTTTTTAGAAATAGTATCTTTGTCTGTTTTTACTTCAATGATGTAGATTCCTTTCGTATACGCAGATAAATCTATTGTTTCTTTATCGTTATTAATGGTACCGCTGTGTAATTTTTTACCTGAAAGATCATATATATTGAAAGTAGACTTCTTAGGTGCCTTCAGGATATTAGTGATATCTTTTACAATTGTTGGTGCGATTGCTATACCTTCCAATGTCCCTGATCCTGCTTCTTTGGTTCCCAGTACTTCAGTAAACCCTGTTGCAATGATGGAGTAGTTCTGAGGAGAAATGGCGCTTGGGGAAGCATTGTTTTTCAATGTACCTTTGTGGGAAATTTCAATTCTGTAAGCAGCTCCGGGCGTTGGATTATCGATCACTACCTGTTCTACGTTATCTACTGTATTGTCTCCTTTTGTAGCAGGTACCATTGGGGATAATGCATTTAATTTCCACGGTTGATAAATTGTACCTGTTACAGTATCAATAATTCTTAAATCTAAATCGTTTACCAATCTGGAAGTCCTGTTATTATAAGCTTCTGTCCATGTTAGGTTTTCAGAGACTATGTATTCAGGGTCAATCCAGGAAATGGTTACTTTAAGAGGTTCATTTCCTGAAGCAGTGACTGTTTTTTTGTTTACTGTTCCATTATTGAGTGTCTCATCATTGAAAATAATGGTATTATTTGATTTTCCAACCAATAATTCTGCTCCTTTTTTAGCATTAATATATCCCCAGCCATTCCATGGATCCGGGCCAACTGTTCCTGCCTCCGATGCAGAATGAATCATCAATGTTTTTGCTGCTGCAGCATTAAGTTCAAGAGCAGGATAAAGCTGTTTGTAAATCTGCATCCAGACACCTATGATTCCTGTGACAATAGGCCCTGAATATGAAGTTCCGCTGCCTGAGCTGTATGTGCTGCTGCCTGTTGTGTTTTGAGCTGTAGAGGCATGTATTACATTGGTCCCGGTAGTGATAATATCTGGCTTTATAGCGCCGTCATCTCTAGGACCGGCGCTGCTGTAGTTTGATTTTATAACATCAGAAGAGGAGGAGTATCTTTTGTCACTCGCAGTCAGAATATCTGAGGCGCCAACTACAATAATATTTTTTGCCAAAGAACCGGAGCCGATGCAGTCATATCCTAAGGCACAATTATTTTGCGGTATCGTATCTGTAGCGGCAAATGCTACCAGATTTCCTGTAGTGTTTCTATAGTATTTATTAGCGTTACTTCCGGCAGGCCCCATTCCATATGAATTTCCTGCAGATTTTACGATAACATAAGTGGGATTGGTGTATACTATATTATCATAATTCTGGTCATCGGTATAATAGGTTCCCTGTAGATCAGCGCTGGTTCCCGGACTTTCAAATGAACCTCCCCATATCCAAAAAATACCCAGCAAATTACTCCATCCAGGGTTGGTGCCATATGAATGGTTGGATATTTTAGGCTGTGCTAAAACTATTTTTTCATATAATGTACTGGCGGTGGAACTTCCTGATAGTATTGTGGTTGAGAAGGCATAATTGTCAAAAGTTGAGTTTTGAGCTATTCCTCTTAAGTTCGTTAAACGGGTGGTTCCATTGGTGAAAGTAAAGGTGTAAGGAAAATCCTTGGCACCGATAAATCCAGTAACCGCAGTGGAATGAGCACTATAGTTCATTGTGCTGTCTTCTTTATTATTTACTCTGCCTGTTGCATTATTAAAAAGTTCATGTCCTTCAAATGCTCTTCCACCGTCAAAGATGGTGTATTTAATATTTTCGCCGTTAAACGAACCTGTTAGCCCGTTGATTGTACCGTTCTGTAAAAAGTCTGCATTAGAATTTTTTATTTGATCCAAATCATCAGCCTGATAGAAATAAGGTTTTCCGCCAGGATCAAATCCTGCCAGGTTTTTTCGCTGTTCTTCAATCTCTTTAAGAGTTTCAGGGTTCTTATTATACTCAAAATGTTTTGAGAGATACAGGTCAAATTTTTTGTTGTTTTCCATTCTTTGCCGTTCCAGTTCTCTTTTTAAGATTTCATTGTTGTTTTGAGCATTCATGACAATAGCTGCCAGAATACTGATCGAAATAAAGATTTTTTTCATGATTGTATTTATTATGATTAGGTATTATTAAATCTATATAAAAATAATTATTGTTTCGAATAATAATCAAGTAAATATGCTTTTTGTTAATTATTTAAATTGATTATTGGTGTTTTGTGAATGAATTAACATTTTCATTGGTATTAATAGTTTTTATTTTATAAAATATCTGAAATCAACGGGTTATTTTGTAAAAAAGCAGCTGTAAAAAGCCTGGAATTAACGTTCTCTGGTCTATTTTATATTTAATTATCACTTGATGGGGATTTTTAAGAAATGAGAATGCGAAATTTTAACGTTATAAAAAAATTAAGGCTTTAAATTTTTTTAAGGAAGCTGGATGCTTATATCTAAGACAAAGGTCATGATTAGAAAAAAATGAAGTAACTTTACATTCTCTTTTATAAAAAAGTTAGAACATTATATGTATTTAATTTTTGACACAGAAACAACAGGTTTACCAAAAAATTTCAACGCTCCGCTTTCAGATTCGGATAACTGGCCAAGAATGGTCCAGATTGCATGGCAACTGCACGATGATGACGGAAACTTGCTTGAAAACCAGGATTATATTATAAAACCTGAAGGGTATGATATTCCCTTCAACGCTGCACGTATTCACGGAATTACAACCAAAATTGCCAATGAAGAAGGACGTGATCTTCAGGAAATCCTTGAAGAATTTTCTAAAGTTCTTGAAAGAGTAAGGGTTGTTTCCGGACATAATGTGGAATTCGACTATAATATTGTAGGAGCAGAATTTTACAGAAAAAACATGCAGGATAACCTTCAGGAAAAACCCAAAGCAGATACCATGATTTTGGGAACCGACTTCTGCCAGCTTGGCGGAGGCCGGGGAGGCCGATTCAAACCTCCGAAACTTGAAGAATTGTATGAAAAGCTGTATGGAAATAAGTTTGATGAAGCCCATAATGCTGCTGCCGACGTAAATGCTACAGCCAGAGCTTTCTTTGAAATGGTAAGAATTGGTGTGGTTCCTGCTGAAACATTAAAAATTTCAGAGGACCAGCTGGCCTATTTCAGGAGTCTTTACCCGGATCCTATTAAGCCTTTTAACATTGTTATCAGAAGGCAGGTTGCCGATTTTCATAATAAGAAAAAGCAACAGGACTTTGGAAGTATTGATGAAATTGATTTAGGTAAATATTTCAATTTTGATAACCACAGTGTTTTCTCTACCCTGACGGCTACATCAAGTATCAATGATCTTATTAAAAAAGCTTCAGATGAAAATTTCCCTGCTGTCGGAATGGTAGACCTTGGGAACATGATGGGCGCATTTAAGTTCGTTTCAGCAGTGGAAGGAGCTAATGGTGACAGAGCTAAAAAACATAAGGAATACCTGGCGAAAAAACAGGAAGCAGAAGAAAGCGGAACAGAATTCAATGAAGAAGAACCTGTTTCCGAGCCGCTGATTCCAGTTGTAGGATGTGAATTTTATATTTCAGAACGGTACGAGCAGAAGCAGTTTACCAAAGATGATCCCGACAGGAGAACGCAGGTGGTGCTTTTGGCAAAAGATTTTAACGGGTATAAAAACCTGGCAAAGCTTTCCAGTATCGGTTTCCTTAAGGGATTCTATTTTGGAGTACCAAGGATAAGCCGTGAGCTGATTGCACAGTATAAAGAAGGTATTATTGCTTTGACTTCCGGAATTATGGGAGATATTCCTGATGCCATTTTAAATACCGGTGAACAAAAAGGGGAAGAGCTTTTCAAATGGTGGAAAGAGACTTTTCAAGATGATTTCTATGTTCAGATTCAGAATCACAATCTTCCTGAAGAAGAGCATTTAAATGAAGTACTGCTCTATCTGGCAGATAAATATAATGTTAAAATATTAGCGCAGAATGAAACTTTTTATACCAATAAAGATGATGCCAATATTCAGGATATTGTAAGCTGTATCAAAGATGGTGAAAAGCTGACAACGCCTATAGGAAAGGGGTTTGGTAAAAGAAGAGGTCTCGCGACCGGTGAGTATTACATCAAAAGCTCTGATGAAATAAAAGAAGCTTTTCTGGCTTATCCGGATGCATTTGATGCCTATGAAGAATTTACGGCAAAATTTAAACCCTATACTTTAAAAAGAGACGTACTTCTTCCTAAGTTTGATATTCCTGAAGAATTTATCCATCCGGAAGATGAGGTAGACGGAGGAAAAAGAGGGGAGATGGCTTATCTTACCCATCTTACTTATGAAGGAGCAAAAAGAAGATATGCAGATACCGGAATTACTGATGGAATCAAAGAGCGTCTTGACTTTGAACTTGAAGTAATTGCGAATACCGGTTATCCGGGATACTTCCTTATTGTTCAGGACTTTTGTAACGAAGCCCGGAATATGGGGGTTTGGGTAGGTCCCGGAAGGGGATCTGCGGCCGGATCTGCAGTGGCATACTGTATTGGAATTACGAATGTAGACCCTATTAAATATGATCTCCTTTTTGAGAGATTCCTGAATCCTGAAAGGGTTTCGATGCCCGATATTGATATTGACTTTGATGATGAAGGAAGAGACAGGGTTATTAAATGGGTAATTGAAAAATACGGACAGAGTCAGGTAGCACAGATTATTACGTATTCGGTTCTTGGAGGAAAATCTGCTATTAAAGATGCCGGAAGGGTGTTGGATGTTCCAATTCCTGATACGAATAATATTGCCAAGCTGATTCCTTCCACACCAGGGATGAATATAGCAAAAGCTCTGGCGAAATATGATAAACTGAAACCGGAAGAACAGATGCTTGTGGATGAAATGAGATATGTTCTGAGCAGTCCGGATGATGCGCGTCACGGGGTTTTGGCCAGTGCTAAAAAGATGGAAGGCTGTATCAGGAATACGGGAATTCACGCCTGTGGGGTGATTATTACTCCTGAGGATGTAAGTAACCTGGTTCCGGTAACCATTGCAGCGAAAGATGCGGATATTCTGGTGTCACAGTTTGACAATTCCGTTGCGGAAAGTGCCGGACTTCTGAAGATGGACTTCCTGGGGCTGAGAACTCTTACGATCATTAAAGATGCCTTGAAACTGGTCAAGGCCAGACATGGAGTTGATATTGACCCGGATCTTATCCCGCTTGATGATACCAAAACGTATCAGTTATTTAAAGAAGGAAGAACAGTAGGGATTTTCCAGTATGAAAGTCCCGGGATGCAAAAATACATGAGGGAGCTTAAGCCAACGGTTTTTGCCGACCTTATTGCCATGAACGCCCTTTATCGTCCTGGTCCGATAAAATATATTCCAAACTTCATCAACAGAAAGCATGGGATTGAAGAAATCGTGTATGACTTACCTGAGACTGAAGAATATTTAAAAGAAACATACGGGATTACCGTTTATCAGGAGCAGGTAATGCTCTTGTCCCAGAAACTGGCCAATTTTACCAAAGGTGAAGCCGATACCTTGAGAAAGGCAATGGGTAAAAAGCAGATCGATGTTCTTAATAAAATGTACCCGAAATTCATTGAAGGAGGTAGAAAAAACAACCTGAATGAAGAGAGGCTGGAAAAAATCTGGAACGACTGGAAAGCTTTTGCAGAATATGCCTTTAACAAATCCCACTCCACATGTTATGCATTTATTGCTTACCAGACCGCCTTTTTGAAAGCCAATTATCCGGCAGAATACATGGCGAGTGTGATGAGTAATAACATTAACAATACAGATTCTATAACCATGTTCATGGAAGATTGTAAAAGTATGGGAGTGGATGTCCTAGGACCGGATGTAAATGAATCACAATATAAATTCTCTGTAAACGAAAGAGGGCAGATCCGTTTCGGATTGGGAGCCATTAAAGGAATTGGTGAAGGTCCGAGTGAGGCTATTACAAGAGAAAGACAAAACGGAAGATTTAAAAATATTTACGATTTCTTTGAAAGAATAATGCCTTCACAGATGAATAAAAGGGTGGCGGAGAGTTTGGTGCTCGCTGGTGCTTTTGATGAATTGGATTCTTTCCACAGAGGTCAGTATTTTGATATTGATATGGCTGGAAAAACAAACCTGGAAAGACTGATCAGATACGGGCAGAGTTTCCAGGAAAGTAAAAATGAGATGGAGCACTCTTTATTTGCAGATTTTGCGGAAGAGGTTCAGATTGAACAGCCAAAACTGGCACCATGCCCGGAGTGGCCGAATATGCATAAGCTTAATAAAGAAAAAGAGATTATTGGTTTCTATCTTTCTGCCCATCCATTGGATGAGTTCAAATATCAGTTCCAGTTTATACAGGGACAGCTTTCCAAGAAAGCGGTGCTGGAAAAAGATGTGGAAGAGAAAATCGTAACGGATGAAACTCCTGTTCTTGAGCAGGATTCCCTGGATGATGCCGTTGATCTAATTGAGATCGTTTCTGATGATATAGCTGCAGGAGAGGAGGAGATAATTGAAGAAGTAACTAAGAAGGCAGAACCAAAAGGTGCCTTTTCATTCCTGAATCTTGATGAGGTAGACGCTTATAAAGAACAGGCTTTTGCCAATAAGCAGGAGGAATTGTTTGAAGAGAAAAAGAAAGACTGGAAAACCCTTCAGAAGGAAAGAGAAAATGGTGGTGGCGGAAAAGAATATACTGTAGCCGGTCTTATTACGGAGTATAGGGTTCAGGATGGATTCCGAAGTGGAGAAAAGGTAGCTTTTGTTACCCTGGAAGATTATTCCGGATCATATTCATTCAGATTGGGCGACAGGGATTATATGAGGCTGAAGGAGAAGCTTGAGGTTCAGAGATTTGTCATTTTTAAGATAAAATTTGCTCAGGTAAAAGATGGAAGAGTCTTTGTGAATGTAAATGATGTCATAGAGCTTCAGGAAGCATTTGAACGGTTTGCAAAAAGTATATCGCTGGTGATGGATGTTATGGATGTCCGACCGGAAGATCTTGACTTTTTCAGAACGGTTCTTGACAGGAACAAAGGAAATCAAAAGCTAAAATTCTTTATTAAAAATCTTGAAGATGATTCACACATTGAAGTGCAGTCTATGAAACATTCGGTAGATCTGAACGGGGATCTGATTAAAGAAATTCAATTGTTGAATAAATATGAGTTCTATTTGAATTAAAACTAGAACTCATATACTGATTTAGAAGAGTGGCTTTGGCCGCTCTTTTTTTTGTTTGCGTAATGAGAATATTAATGAAAAATTTTAAGTATATTTTTATGTTAAATAGAAAAATTTTCTGAAGTCTATTTTAATGGTATAATAATTTAAATATCTGATTTCTATGTATTTAATATTTTTCAACAGATTGCGAAATAAATATTAAAATTAAATAAACGTTTGATTTTTTTGTGTTTTATTGTTGTTTTTATCTGTTTTAGTTTAAAATTTTATGATATTTTTTAATTTTTCATTTAAAATTTAAATTAATATTTATAAATTTACTGCCCAAACTTTTATTATTACTATTTTATGAAGAAATTACTACTTTCGTGTCTGACAGCATTTTATTACTGCGTGTCTGCACAGGTTGGTCCGCCTCAGCTTACCATCCCTAATACAAGTAACGGATACGGCTTTGCCCAGTCTTCCGGAACGTATACACCATTATCTTCAAACAGAACAATATGGCAGTCCGGTGCTACAATAGGAACAGACTTAGTATCAGGAGCTATTCCTTTGCCAGGTTCTTTTACTTATAATAATCAGAAATATAATTCTGTTTATATCAGTAATAATGGCTTTATTACATTCGGAACTCCCGCATCCAGTTCTACTTACACCGGATTATCTTCTGATATTTCACCGACTACGTATGAGGGGGCTTTTGCAGGCTTTGCAACCAATCTTCGCCATGCCAATACAACTACGTCTGAAATTGCCTATGAAACAGTCGGCTCAAAATTTATTGTACAGTATACAGATGTACAAGGCAATTCGGCGTCTTCGGCACAGCTTCTTAATTTCCAGATTCAATTAGATCTGAATGCCAAAACAATTGCCATTGTTTACGGAAACTGTGTTTCAGGAGCTGCAACCCTTACTGGACAGGTAGGGATCAGAGGATCAGAGAGTTCTGATGTTAATAATTTAAGTGGAACAAACTGGACTTCTCTTGCTGCAGGAAGTGCAAACAGTTCTACAGCGACTTTAGGAACTGCAAACGGAACAACAGTTCCAGCTTCCGGACTGACCTTTATTTATACCCCGGGAACATGGCAGAATCCACCGGCAGCATATGCAGCATTACCTTTCACTGAAAATTTTAGTACCTGGGCGGATGGTAATTCAACTTTAGACCTGCCAAATGCCAATTATTGGAGAACATGGCCGGCAAGAGGAGATAATTCGTGGAGACAGAGTGATATTGCAACAACCGGTTTCACTTCTGCTTCAGGGTGGACTGGTTCCAGCGGTTCTTCTACAGTTTCTACTCCTGCAATAGCTCCCGCTGCCAGATTCCACTCTTACAACTGTCAGTATGCGTCCGGATATATGGACCTATATGTAAATCTATCTTCAGGTTCCGGTAACAGATATTTAAGTTTTGATTATATCAACCCTTCAGGAACTGATGTCTTGAAAATTCAGCTTTCTACTGATGGTGGGAATACATTTACAGATGTGGGTTCTACTGTAGGTGTCGCTGCATCATGGGCACCTTACTTTATAGACTTAGGGTCATCAAGTCCGACTGCAATCGTAAGATTTCTAGCCAAAGGAGATAACGGAAGTGATGATATCTATGTAGATAACGTTAAAATATCAGCCATTACAGTTCCGGAGTGTACCGTCATTACAACCCCGGCCAATGCAGCAACAGGAGTCTCTGTAACCCCAACTATCAAATGGAATCCTACAGCAGGAGCAACTTCTTATAAACTAAGTCTGGGAACAACTCCTGGGGGAACTAATGTGATGAACGCGGTAGACGTAGGAAATGTAGTTACCTATACGCTTCCTGCTGCAAATCAATTATTATACAATACGACCTATTATGCGACTGTACAGCCTTCTAGCAGCAACGGAACTGCCAGCGCCTGCAACCCGCTGTCATTCACCACTAAAAATATTGGCTGTCCTTCTGTAAGTGCCCCTGCATCATCTGCAACAGGACTTTCTGTAACCCCTACAATCACTTGGGGAGCTGTAACAGATGCAACCGGATACAAACTGTCCATAGGCACAACAACTGGCGGAACTGATATAATGAATAATGTTGATTTAGGAAATGTAACAACCTATACACCAGCTAACCCGTTAAACTATTCAACAAAATATTACTATACGGTGAACGCTTATACACCAACAAGTAATTCAGCCTCTTGTACAGAGCGTAATTTTACAACGGTTTGTACCTCAGAAAATGCTCCGACGGCGTTGCAAAATTTTACCGCATTCACTCCAATGTGCTGGTCAGTGGCTAAAGGAGATGTAACCGCATCGTCTACTCTGACTTATGGATCAAGCAAATGGGCCACTGAATTAGGATTTGCAAATGCAGGATCTAATGCAGCCGTAAGGATCAACCTGTATGGAACCAATACCGGAGACTGGTTGATTTCTCAGCCAATTAACCTTGGGTCTACTCCGGGAATGTATAGAGTGAAGTATAAAATGGCTGTTACAAATTATCTGGGAACTACTTCGCAAACAACGTTGGGCACTCATCAGGTGAGAATTATTGTTTCTACAGATGGCGGTACTACATGGAGTAATACGAACGTTATAAAGACGTATACAGGAGCAGGAACATATTCTAATACCAGTCAGACAGAAATAATCAATCTTGCAGGATATTCAGGAAATATTAAAATTGCTTTTGTTGCGACTACAAGTTCCAATACCCCGGATATTGATTTCCACGTTGATGACTTTGTGGTTGAAGCTATACCAACATGTCAGGAACCAGCTTCTCCAGTAGTTGCCAACCCTACCGTTTCCACAGCAGACTTATCCTGGACAGCACCATCTACGACGCCGGCTAACGGATACGAATATTATTACAGTACAAGCAGTACACTGCCTACTGTTTCTACACAAGCAAGTGGAACAAGTAACACAACTTCAGCTCTTTTATCGGGATTGGCTTCAAGCAGTACGTATTATGTTTGGGTAAGATCCGTTTGCATCGCAGGGGATAAAAGCCCTTGGGTAGGACCGGCTGTTTTCAATACAGTTTGTGCTACAGTGACTGCTCCGTTCTCACAGAACTTTGATGCCGGAATTTCTCCTAATTGCTGGAACAATGTAAACCCTACAGCAACAACTACTGATGCAAACCTTTTCTGGAAATTCTCAGGAGCTGCAGACTATGGGGCAAGTCCTGCCAATAACCAAAAACCGGCAGGAACATATGCATGGGTAGACGCTAGTTCACCATATACGGGAGCAGGTGCCAATACTGTGCAGCTGATTACTCCTTCTGTGAATTTAACAGGATTAACTGCGCCGCTTGTTTCTTTTGATTGGTTTAAAAACCATTCTACATCAGCTACTACTACAGTTTCGCCTTCTACTTATGATAATAATAAACTTACAGTAGAGGTAAATGATGGAAATGGCTGGGTAGTTATATTCAGTGATAATACTAACTTAAACCAATGGAGAACAGTGGCTGTTCCTTTAGCTGCTTCTTATATCGGGGCAACTATTCAGGTGAGATTTACGGTAGATAAAAATGTGAGTGGTAACGGATATTACTTTGATGATATTCTTTTAGATAATCTTGAAATAAAGCAAAATCCTAACTTGGCAACTTCTGAAACTGCAGTGAAAGCTGATAAGATTAATGTATATCCTAATCCGTTTAAGGATACATTAACAATTTCTGATGTATCCAGGGTACAGTCTGTTTCAATCGTTGATGTTTCCGGAAGACTGGTTAAAACCATTGAAAAACCTTCTTCTGAACTTCAGTTGAGAGATCTGAAAGAAGGATTATATCTGGTTGTTTTGAATATGAAAGACGGATCTAAACAAACGGTTAAAGCCATTAAAAGATAAATAGCTTTCTTAAAAAATAGAGAAAAGGGACTGCTCAGTTTGAGCAGTCTTTTTTTATGAGTGGAATTGCGTTTTATTGAAGGAAAAGTTTTATTCGTTATCATATAATTAATAAAATTATTTTTTTTATTACTGATTTTCACTAGATTTGATTAACTAATACTGTTATTATATGAAAAATTTTTTACTTGTTGGTTTCATGATAACCGGCTTTTTATCCTCCGCGCAGACTTACTGTACGCCTGCTTTTGCCAGTGGGTGCAATGGAGGGGATATGATAGATACCTTTACAATTCCGGGTGCCGGATTTGATCATCCGAATACAGGTTGCTCTACAGATGCATACGGAGATTACACTTCTATGACAATCAATCTCAGTGCAGGTTTGAATTATGATTTTAGTGTTAAACATGATTACAGTGATCAGAATGTTCGCATCTGGATAGATTTTAATAACGATGGAACTTTTGATGATGCAGCACCGGAGCTTGTAGCTGTTGCAAGCAGTACGCTTGTAGGGGCGAACAATATTACTTCCGGACTTATAACAATTCCTTCTACCGTTACTCCCGGTACTTATAGAATGAGGGTAGGAGACCGGTTTTCCAGTGATCCTGTTCCCTGTAATGTAGATGGATATGGAGAAGCCCATGATTATACGGTAGTAATTGGTGCGGTTCCGACTTGTTTTGCTCCGTCTGCTTTAACTGTTTCTGCAGTTACGGCAAATTCCGCTCAGATCGGATGGACTGCTCCGTCTTCTGCTCCGGGCGGCGGTTATGAATATTATTATTCAACTTCTGCTACCTATCCCACTGCTGCTGTCGTAGTTTCCGGGCCCAGTACAGGATTAACAGCTAATCTGTCTTCACTGGCACCAGCCACTACTTATCATGTATGGGTACGTTCTGTATGCAGTACTGCAGATAAGAGCGCATGGTCTCAAATGGCAACATTTATGACATCCTGTGTTGCTGTAGGGGTGCCGTATGCATTGGATTTCGAAAACATAACCCCTCCTGATCTTCCGAATTGTACCTCGGTAGTTAATGATGGTTCAGGAAATATGTGGGAAACGGGTGATCTGGCTGCACAAGGATTTACAGGAAATGTGCTTCAGTATTCTTATGACTATGCCAATAGTGCAGATACCTGGTTTTTTACCAATGGAATTAACCTGACCGCAGGAGTTACCTATAGAATTAAATATAAATATGCCAACGCAGAAGGATTTGTATATGCTGAAAAATTAAAAGTAGCCTACGGAACTTCAGCTACAAGTGCCGGAATGACCAATACATTAGCAGATCACCCGAATATTGTTAGCAGTACGGCAACAAGTAATTTTGTGAATTTCATACCGGCTGCTACAGGGGCTTATTATTTTGGATTCCAGGCCTATTCTGATGCCAATATGAACAAATTATATGTTGATGATATCAACATAGATGTAGCACCGGCTTGTAGTGAACCTAATGCATTAGCCGTTTCCAATATTACCTCAGTGGGAGCTACGGTTTCCTGGGCAGCTGCAACTCCTGTACCTGCGAACGGATATGATATTTATTACAGTACAACCAATACAGCACCTACAGCAACGGCTACACCTAATTTTACAGGAGTTACCCCAACTACCTATGCTATTCCAGGTTTGGCCCCTGCTACTACTTATTATGTATGGGTGAGATCAGCATGCAGTGCTGCAAGTAAAAGTGTATGGAGTGATCCTGTTTCATTTACGACATTATGTTCAAGCGTGAGCCTTCCTTATCTTGTAGATTTTGAAAATGTTTCAGTTCCTGATCTTCCGGGCTGCACCATGAATGTAAATATGGGAACAGGGAATAATTGGGAGACAATGGATCCTCCTTCTGATAGCCAGGGCTTCACAACTAATGTGTTAAGATATCATTATAACTCCTCCAATTCTGCCGATGCATGGTTCTTTACACAAGGATTGAACTTAACGGCAGGAGTACAGTATACAATTAGTTACAAATATGGTAATAACTCGTCAACCTATGTTGAAAAACTGAAAGTAGCTTACGGGACTTCTCCGGCTGCATCAGCTATGACTGGTTCTATAGCAGATTATCCATCAGTCAATGACCAAACTGCCCATACAGAATCTATAACATTTACAGTTCCTGCAACAGGGGTGTATTTCTTTGGATTCAATGCTTACTCAGATCCGGACCAGGATAACCTGTATATTGACGATATTAGCATTAACAATGCCAACCTGGCAACATCTGAAGTAGCTGTGGCGAAAAATAATATCCGGGTGTACCCTAATCCATTTACAGATGTATTGAATATCTCGGATGTTAAGAACGTGAAAAATGTATCCGTAACAGACGCTGCAGGAAGATTGGTGAAAACTATTGCAAATCCTGAATCTGTGATTCATTTAAGAGATTTAATGCAGGGTGTTTATCTGGTAACACTGGAAATGAAAGACGGATCCAAGCAGACTATTAAGGCTATTAAAAAGTAATTAAATCATTTAAATAAAAAAAAGAGACGGATCATTAGTGCAATGATCCGTCCTTTTTTATTAATATGGATATCTGATTGGGATAATTGTATGAAAAAAGACGAATGAACTCATTTCACTCGTCTTTTTTATTGTACTGCGTGACCTTTACGTATTGTACATCATTACATTTTGCCAATTTCTTTTACCTGTCATTTATTAGGTACCGGCTGTATTTCTCCCTTATTCATAAGGTCAAAAACAGTAGGGAAGAACATTACTAAGATAAAGTAGATGATGATCATCAGCACTACCAGTGCAAAAAGAATAATCACTAGGCTATTCGGTCTGTTTTTCTTTTTCGGTTCCATGATTTTATGGTATTTGGTGAATAAATTTTATTTATATCTGAGATCAAGCTAATTTCTTGCCACATTTCTTACAATACCTTGCATCGTCATCAATATCTTCGTTGCCGCAACGCTCGCATACCAGTTCCAGGTTTTGTCTTTTGTTTCTCATTTCCGCTGTTACAATACCGGTAGGAACTGCAATAATAGAATAACCGGCCAGCATCAGGACAACAGCAAAAAACTTCCCTAAGGGCGTAATAGGAGATACATCACCATAGCCTACTGTAGTTACTGTAACCACTGCCCAGTAGATAGACTGCGGTATTGTTTCAAAACCTTGTCTTCCGCCTTCTACCATGAACATAAGCGAGCCTACAATAACGGAGAAAATAATCAGGAACAGAAGAAATATGTAAATTTTTCTTGAACTGTTTTTTAATGCCCTCACAATTAAGTAACCATCATTCATAAAATCCAGCAAATTGAAAATCCTGAAGATTCTCAGCATTCTCAACATTCTGAAGATCAGAAAATATTTAGTGATAGGAAAGAAAAAGCTGAGGTAAAAGGGGACAAGAGCCAGGAAATCTATAATCCCGAAAAAGCTGAATATATAATTCCGCTTATTTTTTACCACGGCAATTCGCATAGAATACTCCATAGTAAAGAAAATAGAAATTACCCATTCAAGAATCAGAAAGGTATAGTGGAATCTTTTATCAAGCTTAGGGACACTTTCCATCATAATAATGGCAGTGCTTGCAAGAATTAATGATAATAATATGATATCAAACAGTTTTCCAAGCTTCGTATCGGAGCGATAAATTATCCGGTAAAGGAATCTTTTCCAAAGGGTGTCTTCAGGAATAAGATTATGTTCTCTTTCCATTTCTCTAGGTTTATTTCACAGCCAAGTTAGTAATTTCTATAAAGTATGGGTAAATATATGACTGTTAAAAGAATTTTGCAAATGTTAATGTTTTTTCTATCCTGTAAAAGTGAATTATATGTAGTTAATTTAATGATTTTCAATATATTATATTTAACAAAATACGGATAAAATATGACATATAAAAATTTATTTTTTAACATTTTGTTTATTCAAGTTTGTAATTTTATTCTACAAAAAACCTTATATCATGAGAAAAATTTTAACCTTTTTTATTCTGTTTTTTATAAACAGTTTTGAATATGCTCAGGTTGGGATTGATACAACAGTGCCCAATGGCGCTTCTGTATTGGATATTGTCTCCAACCAGAAAGGGATTCTCATTCCCCGCCTTACAGATACGGACCGGGATACTTACCTGGCTGACAATAATGCTTCCACAATACCGCCTGCAGGTGTTGTAAATGCTAACCTCACTGCAGGAACCCTTATTTTTAATACGACAACGAATAATTTCCAGTATTGGGATGGTACCCTCTGGAGACAGCTTTTTGTTCCCACATCTTCTCAGGCTGGTAACGACGGTGTCGTTAAAATAAATTCTGGAAACGCAAATGTAAAACCCTCACTCAGTTTAAGTGCCGCAGGAAGCGGTTATGGCGCCAGACAACAGGTGCTGTATGCTACACCGCTGGTCTTTGCAGCAAGCCCTACAACAAGCTGGCCGGAAACTACAGTTCCATTTCCGGGAGTTACAAGCAATATCTATATTGCAGCTACCGGTAAATGGAGAGAAAATGAAATTAACGGGCAGGTTCATGTCTGGAGAGTCATTGCTACGATCACTCCGGGTTCCAATACTTCAGGATCAGTAAAGGCTACTTTTAAAAACCCTGACTCCGGATTTGAAATTAACTCTATTCAGTTGGTTCCAAGCGGATCCGGCGGAACAGGTAATATTCTTACCTTTTATTTCTATACCATTGCAGACCCTGCGAGTCTTGATCCCGGAAAAGGGTATCAGCTCTTTATGGAATCCGATATAAGCTGCGGTGTGGTAATAGACTCCTTTACCAGAGTATCACTTTTCAAAGATTAGCAGCCTTATTTAATTCTTTTTTAATATCAAATTTAAACCGGTTGTGAGGCCGGTTTTTTATTGCAGCAGAATTTTCTTGGGATCTTTATTAAAATTAATATCTTCGCTATAACTGTAAAATATAAATTAATGAAGCTAAAAACTGTAATTGCAAGGATTGAAGAGGAAATAAGTATCAGACAGGCAGAAGATTTTGATAATGTAGGATTGTTGTGTGGAGTTGATGACCGTGATGTATCGGGGATTCTGGTTTGTCATGATGCACTGGAAAACGTCGTAGATGAGGCGGTTGCGGGAAACTGTAATCTGATTGTATGCTTCCATCCTATTATATTTTCAGGATTAAAATCCTTAACAGGAAAAAATTATGTAGAAAGAGCCGTTTTAAAAGCTATTGAAAATAAAGTGGCTATCTATGCCATTCATACAGCATTTGATAATGACTTCTTCGGAGTAAATCACGGAATATGCAGCCAGCTGGGACTAAAGAATATGAAAATTCTTCAGCCGAAAGAAAATAATTTAAAACAGTTGACGGTTTTTGTTCCCCGAGAATATTCAGAACAGGTAAAAGAGGCTATGTTCTCAGCCGGGGCAGGAAATATCGGATTTTATGACGAATGCAGTTTTACGGTGAATGGCAGCGGAACATTCAGGCCTGTAGAAGGGGCAAATCCGTTTTCCGGACAGCAGGGAATCCGGGAAAATGCAGACGAAGATATGATCTCCGTGATTTTTGAAAGCTTTAAGCAGGGTCGGATTACAGCCGCTATGAAAGCCGCACATCCTTATGAGGAAGTGGCCCACCAGATATACAGCCTGGATAATAAAAACCACCATGCCGGATTGGGAATGTATGGAGATCTTGAAGAAGAAATGGATGAAAAAGATTTCCTCCTCTTTGTGAAAGAAAAGTTTGGTCTTGAAGTCATAAAACATTCTTCTTTTAATAATAAAAAAATCAAAAGAGTAGGGGTTCTGGGAGGATCAGGAGCAAGTGGAATACGAGCTGCCGCAGCCAAAAAATGTGATGCATATCTTACCGGAGACCTTAAATATCATGACTATTTTTTGGCAGAGTCTAAAATGCTGATCTGTGATATAGGACATTACGAATCTGAACAATTTGTTACTCAACAATTATTTGAAATTTTATCACAAAAATTTAGTACATTTGCAATTTCAAAATCTATTGAAAAAACAAACCCAGTAAATTATTTCATTTAAATATGGCAAAAACCAACGATATTTCAGTTGAAGAAAAATTAAGAGCTTTATACGATTTACAGATCATTGATTCAAGATTGGATGAAATCCGAAATACTAGAGGAGAATTGCCAATTGAAGTTGAAGATCTTGAAATTGAGATTGAAGGTCTTGAAAAAAGAGCTGAAAAATTTCATGCTGACATCAAAGAACAGGAAGATCAGATCAAAACAAAGTATGAAGTTATTAACCATGCTAAAACTTTAATTGAGAAGTACAAATCTCAGCAGGATAATGTAAGAAACAATAAAGAGTTTGAAGCATTAGGGAAAGAAATGGAATTCCAGGATCTGGAAATTCAGCTTGCTGAAAAAAGAATTAAAGAATTCGGAGCTAAAATCGCTCACAAAAACGAAACTTTAAGCGAACTGAACGCTAAGATCGACGATTTGAAAAGCCACTTGAAATTCAAGAAAGAAGAATTAGAGGGTCTTATCTCTGAAACGCAGAAAGAAGAAGAATATCTTTTAGAGCAGTCTAAAGAATTCGCAGGTAAAATTGATGAGAGATTATTGGCTTCTTACAACAGAATCAGAACAAACTCTATCAACGGACTTGCTGTAGTAGGATTAGAAAGAGGAGCTCCGAAAGGATCTTTCTTCACTATCCCTCCTCAAAAGCAAATGGAAATTGCCCAGAGAAAGAAAATTATCATTGATGAACACTCAGGAAAAATTCTTGTTGATGACGAGTTGGTAATGGAAGAAAACGAAAAAATGAAATCTGTAATTAAATTCTAATTACTTATTTTACAATATACAAAGGCTGTTTCAGAAATGAGACAGCTTTTTTTTATGGTTATAACAGACCAGTTTGAAGTTTCGGATAAAAGTAAATAATGCTCATTACTGAATTGGTGGGATTAATTTTTTTTATTTATAATGTAAAAATATTAAAATATTATTAATTTAATCATTTTATTTGTATATTTACTATGATAAATTTTGTTAAAATATTGTATATATATAAATAATTAAACAAGCTTCAGCAGGAGATAAATACGCAGTCAGGCTTTATTAGTTACAGGAAAAAAGCAGACATATCCATCATTATAGCTTTATTGACACGTTCAGAATGATTTTTATAAATAGTATCATTTGGATATTCTGATATTCAATTTGCACAACCAAAAATTATATATCATGAAAAAACTATTAATAGGATTTTTATTTCTTCTAAGCTATTGCTTGCAAGCACAGGTAGGGAATGTTGGTATCAATACAATGATACCGGGCAGTACACTGGAAATTAACGGAAGCCTTTCAGCGCAGTACCGTTTGACATCAGCGAATTATAATATGAGTATTACAGATTACTATGTTGCCTATAACGGAAGCGCAGCGGGTACCATAACACTGCCGGCAGCGGTTGCTGCTTATCCCGCTCAGGGAAATATCAAGGGACGCGTGTATTATATTAAAAACACGGGTACATCTACGGTAGCTGTAACGGCTAATGGAAGTGAACTGATTGATAATCAGACGGGTCTTCCCGTATCTTCCATCGGTTTAGGACAGGGCTGGTTTGTGATGCTCATAAGTAATGGTGCTGCAGGAGGTGTGACCACCTGGGAAGCAATAGTTACCAATCCTACTAGTTCTATTAATACTATAATCGGTATGTCGACAAACTCTACTTATAATTTACCTTCTACAGCCAATTTTAATTCCGGTATTCCACAGGTATTGCCTTTTACTGCGGGTGAAGTACAAATCAATCAGGGGTCAACGGCCACCTGGGATGCTGTAAACAACCGTTTTATCATTAATGAAACAGGTATCTATGAATTGGATGCGCTGTCTTATTTCGGAGCTGGAGGTACTACGGGGACCAGCAGTAACATTGGAGTTAATCTGGGTATTGCAAAGAATGGAACGGCTTTAGCTAACGTTATTGCCGGTACCCGTGCAAACATAGGACAGGTTGTCGCTGGTGCAGGAAATACACCAATTTCATTCCATTGCCTGGTAAATTTAACTGCAGGTGATGTTATTCATTTAACAATGTATAGAGGAGCTTTTGACTCTGCTACAGGAACCGTACAGTCACAGGCACCCGCGGGTGTGTCTGAATCCCGTCATTTCAGTCTGAAAAAATTATAAGAATCAAATAGCATAAAAAAGAGTCCGTCTCACAATTAGTGAAAACGGACTTTTTTTATGATTTTTCTCGACCTCCTGCCGGAGAATGGTTTTCATACAGGAGATTCTCAACCCACATCATTTAGTTGTGAGACTAACTCTTTTTTTTATTCCTGATGATCATACATCTTATTATACAAAGCTATAAACTTCTCTTTTACCGCTTTTCTTTTCAGTTTTAATGTTGGAGTAAGGAGCCCGCTTTCGATGCTCCATACTTCAGGAGTAAGTTCAATTTTTTTGATTTTTTCCCAGTTTCCAAGATGTTCATTGATACCCTCGATTTCTTTTTCAATTCTTTGCTTAAGTTCAGGGCTTTCCGCAATCTCTTCCGGTGTAGACCCGATGTTCAGGTTGTTTCTCATAGCCCAGCTTTTTGCAAATTCGAAATCAGGCTGTACCAGGGCACAAGGCATTTTTTCACCATCGCCTACCACCATGATCTGTTCGATAAATTTAGATGCTTTTGCCAGGTTTTCAATCGTTTGAGGAGCAATATATTTTCCACCGGATGTTTTGAACATTTCTTTCTTACGGTCGGTGATCTGTAAAAATCCGTCACTGTCGATATGCCCGATATCTCCGGTTCTGAAGAATCCGTCTTCTGTGAAAGCTTCTTTGGTCATCTCATCATTCTGGAAATATCCTTTGAATACAGACGGTCCTTTTACCGTAATCTCACCATCTTCCTGAATTTTTACCTTTAAATTATCCAATGGAACTCCTACCGTTCCCACTTTCATTTTTTCAAAGCTGTTTACAGAAATTACCGGTGAGGTTTCTGTTAAGCCATAACCTTCCAGAATAGGAATTCCTGCATTCTGGAACATTAAGTTGAGCCTTGTAGATAAGGCAGCAGATCCCGATACCAAAGTCACGATTTCACCACCTAAACCTTCTCTCCATTTAGAAAATACAAGTTTATCTGCAATGATTTCCTGAAGTCCGGATGGTTTTGAAATTGTTTTCTTTTTACTGATTAAGTTCAGTGCCCAGAAGAAGATTTTTGATTTTAATCCTCCGGCAGAAGATCCTGTATTGTAAATTTTGTCGTATACTTTTTCTACCAGCCTCGGTACCACGGTCATATAATGTGGCTTCACCTCTTTTACGTTTTCGCCCATTTTCTCAATGCTTTCAGCAAAATAAAGAGAAAAACCATTGTACTGATACAAATAGAACAGCATTCTTTCAAAAATATGACAGATAGGGAGGAAACTTAATGCTCTGGTCTCCTTATAATCCAGACTTCTTTTCTTTGGAATCCTTGGAATAGATCCCAATACGTTTGAAACAATATTATTATGGGTAAGCATTACCCCCTTAGGTCTTCCGGTGGTTCCGGATGTATAGATAATAGTGGCAAGATCTTCCGTATTAATGGCATTGGAAAGATCATCCACTTCAATTTGTGTAGATTCATCCTTACCCAGATCCAGGATCTCTCTCCAGTTGGCAGCACCACTGATATTGTCAAAAGTAAAAATCCCCTGCAAACTCGGAATGTTGTGTTTTACCTTCATTACTTTATTCAATAGCTCCTTATCAGAAACAAAACAGTACTGAATTTCTGCATTGTTGAAGATGAATTCATAATCTTCCGGAGAAATACTTGGATATACCGGTACTGAAACGACTCCGATCTGTGAAAGTCCAAAGTCCATAATAGCCCATTCCGTACGGGAATTGGTAGTAATCAAAGCGATCTTATCTCCCGGTTTTATGCCCAGCTTCAACAGTCCTCTGGATATCTTATTTCCCTCATTAATAAACTCCTGGGTAGAAGTTTTTTTCCACTCACCATGATATTTCGTTACGAACATATCCGTTTTAGGATATTTTTCTAAAGCATAGTGCGGAATATCGAATAATCTCTTGATCGTCATGATTTTTTACGTAATTTATAAAGAAATTTAAATATAAGCATTTTTTTTAATTGAAAACATCTGAGCGTAATAATTAGGAATTAGTTAAATGCTTGCCATAGCATATGTATCGAAAAGAAGGCAGGGAGCGTTGAAAGAACGATTTTGTATTTTCAATTATAAGGTTTATTTTTCTCCACATATTTATATTGTCCGGTTAACTCATTATCCTGAATCCCGAAATGGGTATCCGTTATCATTAAACCTCCCTAAAACTGCCTTTTTTCCGGCTTTCAATTTAATTTTTTCAGATTTGCTTAAAAAGTGTAAATTTACGGCTATCTAATTATTTTTTTATGGACTTTAATTTATCGGAAGAACAGCTGATGATTCAGCAGGCAGCAAGAGACTTTGCACAGAACGAACTTTTACCTGGAGTGATTGAAAGAGACCGTGACCAGAAATTCCCTACTGAGCAGGTGAAAAAAATGGGCGAAATGGGACTTTTAGGAATGATGGTAGATCCAAAATACGGAGGTGCAGGTATGGACAGCGTTTCTTACGTGCTTGCCATGGAGGAAATTGCAAAAGTGGATGCCTCTGCAGCTGTTGTAATGTCTGTAAACAATTCATTGGTTTGTGCCGGTCTTGAAAAATTTGCTTCTGAAGAACAAAAAGTAAAATATCTTACGCCACTGGCAAGCGGTCAGGTCATTGGTGCATTCGCATTATCTGAGCCGGAAGCGGGTTCTGATGCTACTTCTCAGAAAACAACTGCTGAAGACAAGGGAGATTATTACCTTTTAAATGGTATCAAAAACTGGATCACCAATGGTGGAACAGCTTCTTATTATATTGTAATTGCACAGACGGATCCTGAGAAAAAACACAAAGGGATCAATGCTTTTATCGTAGAAAGAGGATGGGAAGGTTTTGAAATCGGACCAAAAGAAGACAAATTAGGAATCAGAGGAAGTGATACACACTCTTTGATCTTCAATAATGTAAAAGTTCCAAAAGAGAACAGAATCGGTGAAGACGGATTCGGGTTCAATTTTGCAATGGCTGTACTGAACGGAGGAAGAATTGGTATTGCTTCCCAGGCTTTAGGTATTGCTGCAGGAGCTTACGAAATGGCATTGAAATATGCTAAAACAAGAAAAGCTTTCAAAACTGAAATTATCAATCACCAGGCTATCGCATTCAAACTGGCGGATATGGCAACTCAGATCACAGCAGCAAGAATGCTTTGCTACAAAGCGGCATGTGAAAAAGATGCAGGAAAAGATATCTCTGAAAGCGGAGCTATGGCAAAATTATACTCTTCTCAGGTGGCCATGGATACTACCATTGAAGCCGTACAGATTCACGGCGGATACGGATACGTAAAAGAATATCACGTAGAAAGATTAATGAGAGATGCAAAAATCACTCAAATCTATGAAGGAACTTCTGAAATCCAGAAAATCGTGATCTCAAGAAGCATCGCAAAATAACATTTTATACAACACACTACTATGAAAAAATCTTTGTGGATCACCCTCGGTGTCGTACTGTTGTTACTGGGAGTATTTGTCTGGTATAAGTACTACTTTGTTTTCGGGGAAGGAGTAAAATCCGGGTACCTGAACTATGCCATGAAAAAAGGCTATATCTTCAAAACGTATGAAGGTAAGCTGATTCAGGAAGGTTTTGGAAGCGGAAAAAGAGGAACGATTACAAGCTATGAGTTTGAGTTTTCTGTGGATGACCCCGAAGTTTTCAAACAACTGGAAATCAACAGCGGTAAAACTTTTGACCTGCATTACAAGGAGTATAATGGTGCTCTTCCGTGGAGAGGAAATACAAAATTTGTCGTAGACAAAATAGTGAACATGAAATAAAACAAATAAGGCTCTCAAATTGAGGGTCTTATTTTTACACCAAATCACAAAATATTAATATATGAAATAAAATTTTCAATGTTGACTTTGAACTTCATTTCTATTCATAAATTTAAGCATAAAATTGATTCGAAACGCTATTAGCCCTTAAAAAAATATTAAAAAAATCCGGCATGAAAATTTAATGGGAATTGTTATCAGGAATGTCTTTATTTTTCTTTTTATAAAAGTAATATCCAATAGCAGCGATAAGAAACAGCGGCCACAACGGAAGAATAAACAGGAAAACAGAAGTAATAACATCCCAGCCTGACTCAATGGCTGCCAGTGATTTTCCACCGAAAGTTTTAGGTTCATTTTCTGCTTTTGATTTATCACTGATATTTACATTGATCGTACAGATCGTATTGTCTGCATAGGTATGTCCTGAAACCTGAATGTCTTTAGTGTCAATATCCCCGATATTGCTGTTGATCGCGTCCATTAACCCGTCAAAGTCCTGCATAGGAACTTTGATATCCAGGCTGTAAATTTTTTGATCCTCTCCGCGTGGGCTGGCAGATTCCACATAAGAAAGATTTTCGCTTTTGATGTAACCATTATTTCTGTTAGCCTCTTCCCTGATGATTTCTTTAACTGTCTCAGAGTTCTCGGCTCTTATAACCAGGTATCCCGATTTTACCATTTTATCTTTTGGCATATTCAGTTCATAGCTGTCATTTTTAGGCTTTTCTTTATAAATGATTTTGGTTTCTTTGATAACTTTTGGAGCCGGAGCTTTTACAGCCATTTTTTCAGATTTCTTTTCTGCTGAATCTTTTTTTTCTATTTTGGATTCCAGTTTTGTATTGGCTATTTTATCAGATAAAGAGTCAACCATTTTAGAGGTGTTTTCTATTTTTTGATGAATATCGTCCTTGGTATCTTCAAAATCTTTTATTTTAATGCTGGCAGAATCCAGCACCTTATCTGCTGTTTTATTTGCATGATCAATAGCTTCTGCAGCAACTGTCGCAGCGCTGTCTGCTGTATGGATGGCTTCATTGATTTTATCCGGTGCAGCTTCTCCTTTTTTACACATAATGAAAGTGCCTGATACAGCAACAAGTAATATGAACTTTTTCATAAGATTAATTTTTTTGATGAAGTAAAATTAGAAGGGAAGCTCTTGTAAAGATTGTAAATGGACTGTATTGTGCTGGTAAAATTTTAACTATTGTATTATCAGTATTTTGTATCTGTTTTACAAATGTTTTACAAAGCGTTTTTATGTGTTCCAAGCTTTGAAATGAATAGAAAACCCGGTGTTTTCATCAAATATTTGTTCGGAAATCTAAAAATTCCCATCCTCTGCAAGGATAGCGAAAATTCAAAGAATTTTTGACGGGGTGGTTTCAGACAGCATTCCATAAAAAAATCCGCAGAATTTAGACTGCACCCAAAAGTTTAGACAAAATTAAACAATATTATTATATGAAAGAGTTCGGTACTGTACCGGGCTCTTTCCTTTTAGATTAAGTCTTATCCTGTCGTTATTGTAGTAATTGATATACTTCTTTATTTCTTTTTTGAGCTCATCAATGGTTTTAAATTTCTTAGTATAGAACATTTCAGATTTTAAAGTTCCAAAGAAGTTTTCTATTACCGCATTATCCAGGCAGTTTCCTTTGCGGGACATACTTTGGATAATGCCTTTTTCTTTTAACAGCTGCTGATAGGCTTTCATCTGATATTGCCAGCCTTGATCAGAGTGGATGATGAGGTTTTCAGTATTCTTAATTTTTCTGAGCCCTTTTTTGAGCATATTCACAACCTGCGTAAAGACAGGCCTTTCCGAGAGATCGTAACTGATAATCTCGCCATTGTAAAGGTCAATTATCGGCGAAAGGTACAATTTACTGCCCGAGACATTAAATTCTGTCACATCAGTGGCCCATTTTCTGTTTGGCTGATCTGCCTTAAAGTTCCTCTTCAGAATATTTGGCGCTATCCTGCCTTGCTCTCCCTGGTAAGATTTGTATTTTTTAACCCTAACGATACTTTTCAATCCCAGGGTCTTCATCAGTCTTAAGACCGTTTTATGATTAATTATAATTCCTTGTTGATTCATAATCAAGGTAATACGACGATATCCAAACCGACCCTTATGCCTATGATAAATTTGTTTTATCAAAGTTTTTACTTCTCCATATTTACCCTTTTTATCAAGAGCTTTCTGATGGTAATAGAAACTGCTTCTGGCCATACCTGTACAATCCAGCAGGAGCGACAGGTCATATTTTCGCCTTAATCCTTCGATGGCCTCTGCTTGTTCTTTTTGAGAGTTAAGGCGTCTAACTTTTTTAGAAAATCAATTTCAGCTCGCAGTCTTTCATTTTCCAGTAAAAGTTCTTCTTCCCTGGTCAATGGCTTATCCGACTTTCTTTTCTTACGTTTGTAATCACTCATAATCCTGGGTCTTCCTTTGGGGGTATTCTTTAACCCTAAAATACCACTTTTTTCGTAATCCCTCTGCCAGCTCAATACTGTAGACTGAGCTGCGATATCGAATCGGATACATGCTTCCCTTTGTGAGATACCTTCTGTTTCGATGGCTTTTAAAACTTTAATCTTGAAATCCAGGGAGTAGCTTCTGTTTTTTCTAGGTTGTAGTCCTGAGATTCCGTACTTGTTATAAAATCCAAGCCATTTGCGAAGATTAGATTCATTAAAACTCTTTTCTAATGCAATTGATTTTATGGAACGATGGGAACCTAAATGAAGTTCAATACATTCCAATTTGAAATCAATACTAAATTTTTCTTTCTTATACATAAAAATGCCCCTAAAAAGCGTCTAACTTTTTGGGGGCAGTCCATTTTCTGCGGATCTTATATTTAAAACAATTGCGATTTTTTGCGATTTTGTCTGTTTTAGTTCTTAGTTTTCTCTGAACTCACTGATGAAGTGCAGCTTTACATTCGGGAATTTCTCCTGCGTCATATGAATCGTAAAAGAAGAGTCTGCAAGAAATACCAATTGATTGTATTTATCTCTGGCCAGGAATCTCTGCTTCAATCTTGCGAATTCTTTAAACTCTTCAGATTTTTCATCTGCTTCTACCCAACATGCTTTGTGCATGGATAGAGGTTCATAAGTACATTTTGCACCATATTCATGTTCAAGACGGTATTGGATCACTTCGTACTGAAGAGCTCCCACGGTTCCGATGATCTTCCTGTTGTTCATTTCAAGCGTAAATAACTGTGCAACCCCTTCATCCATCAGCTGATCGATACCTTTTGCCAATTGTTTGGCTTTTAAAGGATCATTATTGTTGATATAACGGAAATGTTCAGGAGAGAAGCTTGGAATACCTTTGAAGCTTAATTTTTCTCCACCAGTCAGTGTATCACCGATTCTGAAACTTCCGGTATCATGTAAACCTACAATATCTCCAGGGAAACTTTCTTCCACCACCTCTTTTTTATCTGCAAAGAATGCATTGGGAGAGGAAAATTTCATTTTTTTACCTTCTCTTACCAGTAAATAATTTTCGTTTCGCCTGAATGTTCCTGAAACAATCTTTACGAAAGCAAGCCTGTCTCGGTGCTTAGGATCCATATTCGCATGGATTTTGAAAACGAATCCTGTGAAAGTGCTTTCCTCAGGTTTTACCAGGCGGGTATCACTTTCTTTCGGCTGTGGCATCGGAGCAATATCGATGAAAGCGTCCAATAATTCACGAACTCCGAAGTTATTTAAAGCGGAACCGAAAAATACCGGCTGTAGATCACCTTTCATATAATCTTCACGGTTAAATTCTGGATAAACAGACTGAATCAGGTCAAGCTCTTCCCTTAAAGTTGTTGCCGCTTTTTCACCAATAACTTCATCAATGGAAGTATCATTAATATCATCAAACTTAATAGAATCTCCAACTTTCTGTTTTTTCTCTTCCAGGAATAGCTGAATATTGTTTTCCCAGATGTTATAAATACCCTGGAAATCGCTTCCCATACCAATAGGAAGAGAAAGCGGACAAACTGTTAATCCCAGTTTTTGTTCTACTTCGTCCAAAAGATCGAAAGCATCTTTACCTTCACGGTCAAGTTTATTGATGAAAACCAACATCGGAATGTTTCTCATTCTGCAGACCTGAACCAGCTTTTCAGTTTGCTCCTCAACCCCTTTTGCAACGTCAATTACAACGATTACAGAATCTACAGCCGTTAATGTTCTGTAGGTATCCTCAGCAAAGTCTTTGTGACCGGGAGTATCAAGAATGTTGATTTTGTGGTCTCTATATTCAAAAGCCAATACGGAAGTGGCCACAGAGATTCCTCTCTGTCTTTCGATTTCCATAAAGTCGGAGGTAGCTCCTTTTTTTATTTTGTTGGATTTTACCGCACCTGCTTCCTGGATAGCCCCCCCGAAAAGAAGTAACTTTTCCGTAAGAGTTGTTTTTCCGGCATCCGGGTGGGAAATGATCCCGAAGGTCTTTCTTTTTTGTATTTCTTTGATTAAGTCTGACATATCGTATTTTGAAGCTGCAAAAATCGTGATTTTTTGCGAGGTTTTCAAATTTAAATTACAACAATGCTCATTAGGTTAGAGTGTGAGTAGTTAAGAGGGTTTGAGGGAATGAGTAAATAATATCAATAGTTGTAATCTGTTCATTAGATTAAACCATCTCTCATAAATTTATGCTATTCATCGCTATAGATTGAAAATAAGAATTTCCTTTTTTAGTTGCCTGTAGCAGGCAAAAAAATTATCTTTGTTTCTAATAAACTTTTTACAGAGAAAGGATGGGAAATAGCAAATATCCGAAGTTTACCTTCACATGGATTGGCGGTGTTGTTTTGGTGGTTGGATTATTCGTGGGAACAATGGCTGTTTCTTTATTCAGCACTTTTTGGAAAGTTGTTTTCAAAGAAAACCTTGAACTGAAAGACTGGTTTCTGATGGTAGCAAATTCCGCAGGATTTCTTACTGCTATTGCCTTTTTTGATTTTTTTATTGTAAGGCGTACCACACAAAAGAAGCTTAACTTCAATTTATCATCGGTAAACTTTTCCACTTATCTGCTTATTTTTCCAATGATGGCAGGAATGATGTTTATTGCTGAATTTATTGCTGCCCAGATTCCTACCACAGGACCTTTTTTTGGTGATTTTTATGAATATTTTACCCGCCTGATGAGCCAGTTAACAGATAATCCGGTCGTGATGATCATTATGACAGTGATTATGGCCCCGGTTTTTGAGGAAATAATATTCAGGGGAATAATCCAGAAAGGGTTAATCAATAAAGGGGTAGCACCCTGGAAAGCTATCCTGTATGCCTCTATTATTTTTGGGGTGGTTCACGGAAATCCATGGCAGTTTATCAGTGCCATAATGCTGGGTTGTGTGCTGGGGTTGGTTTATTATAAAACAAAGTCATTACTGATGCCGATATTGCTGCATGCATTTAATAACTTAACCCTTTCGCTATTGGTACTTTACGGCAAAGATGAAAGTTTTGCAAAGGTTCTTCATATATCAGAATGGATTGTACTGGCTGTAGGAATTGCACTTTTTAGCTTGTTCTATTATCTTTTTGTGAAGAAATATAAAGTACATTATGCTGAAATGTAATCAGCAGGATTGAAAAAAAGTAAAATTGAAAATGAATATAGAAATGGAATTATTAGTAGCTACACACAATGCACATAAAAAAGAAGAAATTCAACAGATCCTGGGAAGTGGCTGCGTTGTGAAAAGCCTTACCGATTACAACATTCACGAAGAAATTGTGGAAGATGGAGATTCTTTTCACGCCAATGCGCTGATCAAAGCTAAATACTGCTTCGAGAAAACTGGTGTACCAAGTTTGGGAGATGACAGCGGCCTGGTAGTAGAGGCTTTGGATGGGAGACCCGGTATCTTTTCTGCCCGTTATGCAGGAGATCATGACTTTGCAAAAAATATTGAAAAAGTATTGGAAGAAATGCAGGGAATTGAAAACAGAAAGGCTTATTTTGTAACGGTTCTGTGTTATTATGATGAAAACGGAGCTCAATATTTTGAAGGCAGAGCGCACGGAAATTTATTGACAGAAAATAAAGGCTTTAAAGGCTTCGGTTATGATCCCGTTTTTGTTCCTGAAGGGCATGAAAGAACCTTTGCAGAAATGGATCCTGAAGATAAGAATAAAATCAGCCACCGTAAACAGGCATTAGATTTATTTATGGATTTTTTAAAAATAACCGATTAGGTTTAAATATCAGGGCAAAAGGCCCGTTTAGATTTTCTGTTGTACATTTGTTATAATAAATTATTGATTTGAGTACTTATTTAACAATATTAGGCTTTAATTCAGCGATTCCGACCATTAATACGTCACCCACAGCACAGCTGCTGGAAATGGAAGAAAGACTCTTCCTGATTGATTGTGGAGAAGGTACACAGGTACAGCTGAGAAAAGCAAAAGCAAGATTTTCAAAAATCAATCATATCTTTATTTCCCATCTTCACGGGGATCATTGTTTCGGGCTTCCGGGGCTTATTGCTTCTTTCCGTCTTTTGGGAAGAGAAACGCCGCTGCATGTCTACGGCCCGAAAGGTATTAAAAAGATGCTGGAAACCATTTTTCAGATTACAGAAACCCACCGTGGTTTTGAAGTGGTGTATCATGAGCTGGATAAAGATTATTCTGAAAAGATATACGAGGACAGCAGGATAGAAGTATATACAATTCCGTTGGATCACAGAATTTACTGTAATGGTTATCTTTTTAAAGAAAAACCAAAGGACAGGCATCTTAATATGAAAGAGATCGCTAAGTACAGCGAGATTGAAACCTGTGATTATCACAATATAAAAGCAGGGAAGGATTTTGTACTGAGTGACGGCTATGTTCTTAAAAATGAAATCCTGACGCTGGAGCCCGCTCCATCAGTATCGTATGCATTTTGCAGTGATACCCGCTATCTTGAAAGTGTAATTCCGATTATTAGAAATGTAACGCTACTTTATCATGAATCCACATTTTTACATGATCTGAAGGAAATGGCAGATTATACAGGCCATACCACAGCCTTAGAAGCGGCTACGATTGCTCAGAAAGCCCAGGTTGGAAAACTGATTTTAGGTCACTTTTCCAACAGATATGGTGATCTGACCGTATTTACCGATGAAGCAAGAAATATCTTTCCCAATACATTTTTGCCAAAAGCACTGGAAAGTGTAAAGATTTAAAATGAATATGCTGAAATTTGAAGAACTGAGAGATTTTCTCAACGAAAAAGCTGATCAGTACAATGCGCCTGATTTTATTGAAAATGACCCGATACAGATTCCGCATCGTTTTTCTTTAAAACAGGATATTGAGATTGCAGGGTTTCTGGCAGCCACAATTTCCTGGGGAAACAGAAAGTCTATCATTAATTCTGCGGATAAAATGCTTGATATTATGGGAAATTCTCCGTACGATTTTGTAATGAATTATTCAGAAAAAGAGCTAAAAAATATTCAGGATAAAAGTATTCACAGAACTTTCAACGGGCAGGATTTTTCTTATTTTATCAGACAGTTCAACAGGATTTATAAAGAAAACGAAAGTCTGGAAAGCTTATTTGAAGTAAAAAAAACAGAGAATAATTTTCTCCATGCGATAGAAAGATTCAGAAATAGCTTTCTGGAAGCGGAAAAGCACAGAAGTCATAAACACATCAGCTCACCCTATAAAAATTCTTCTGCCAAAAGGATTATTATGTTTTTGAGGTGGATGGTGCGTAAAGATAAACGAGGGGTAGACTTTGGAATCTGGAAGAATATAGATCAGAAACACCTTTCCATTCCCCTCGATGTGCATACCGGAAATATCTCCAGAAAACTGGGGTTGGTTTCCAGAACACAGAATGACTGGAAAACGGTGGAAGAACTGGATATCGCCATCAGGAAATTTGATGAAAAAGATCCTGCAAAATATGATTTTGCATTGTTTGGATTGGGAGTCACTAAGGAACTGTTGTAAAAATATAAAGGATGAAGAAATATAACGAAAAAACAGAAGTTCTTGAAAAAATAGCAGACAGTATTACATCCTGGATAGGGTCTATTCAGTCTCTGATCGTACATACCCTGTTATTCCTTACTTCGTTTTTGCTTCCGATGCTGAATATCGTTGATTTTGACAAGATGCTCCTTATTCTTACGACGGTACTTTCTCTGGAAGCTATTTATCTGGCTATTTTCATTCAGATGTCTGTGAATAAAAGCCATGAGAAGATTGAAGATATCCAGGAAGATATTGAAGAGATCAGCGAAGATATTGAAGATATTCAGGAAGATATTGAAGAGATCAGTGAGGATATCGAAGAAATTAGTGAAGACATTGAAGAGATCAATGAAGATATTGAAGATATCCAGGAAGATATTGAAGAAATCAACGAAGAAGAAGAGGAAGAAGATCACAATGAAAGAGCGAAAAATGCAATACTGAAGAGCAATGTAAGCTCAAACAAGAACGAAATAAAAGCTTTAAAAGATATTATCTCCCAGCTGCAGAATGAAATAGATCAGTTGAAAAAAGAGGATACACAGCCGGAATAAGGGCAATACCAATAAAGGCAGACCAAACTATTGGTCTGTTTTTTTATAGTCTGATTTTTCTGTTTTTATGCCATTTGCGGAAAATGTAACAATAAGAAAAAAATGTTATGAATCTACCTGTCTATTTATAAAATAGTAATGTTAAAGGCCTATTTCATTTAATTATTTTTGCTACATTTGAACAAATGAAAACAAAATGTTAATTTATAGACTAAAAAACTATTTTTTCCTTTTTTCTTTTTTATTGATTTCTGCTTCTGCATTTTCTCAAACGGGACCAGTCAGAAAATCAGAAAAGATAAAACCTTCTACAGCCAGTCTTAGAGCTGGCGCATTCATAGATGTGAATGTACCTCCTTATACCCCTTCAAATTATACTCCGGAGCAGCTGGTAAAAAATATTTTGATCAATGGCGGTACCAATTGTACCACAGCCAATGTTACCAATGTTACCGTATCTCCTAATCATGATGTGACAAACAGCAACCGGTTCTGGGGATATTTTCATAAAGGAACAACCAGTTTCCCCTTTACGGATGGAATTGTTCTGACTACAGGATATGCTTCTGAAGCAGGTAATACCTATGTGTCGGCTGTTGGACAGCCGGTAGGAACAGGAAGTGATGCAGATCTTGTAGCAGCTACCGGAGCCAACGTCAGCTTAACGGATGCCGTAGCTCTTGAATTTGATTTCGTTCCGAATTCCAATCAGGTGAAATTTAATTATATATTCGTTTCCGATGAATATACTTCCAATTATCCTTGTACAGGATATTCCGATGCCTTTGCGTTATTGCTAAAGAAGGTTGGAGATCCTAACTATACCAATCTGGCTGTATTGCCCGGAGGGGCAGGACCTGTAAGTGCCACCAATATTGTTCCTGCAGGAAATGGATTCAGCTGCGGACCTATCAATGCGAGTTATTTCGGGGCTTTGGCAAATCCACATCTGGTAATTAATTATTTTGGAAGAACAACTCCTTTAACAGCTGTTGCAGATGTAATTCCAGGGCAGACATACCATTTCAAAATGGTATTGGCAGATGCAAAAGACCCTTCCCATGACTCCGCGGTATTCCTGGAAGGAGGATCTTTTGATGTTGGAATTAAAATTGTAGACGAAGCAGGGGCGGTTTTACCGGGAACTATCAATATGTGTGACAATACTCCAAAGCAGCTAAAGGCACAGGTAGCAGCAATTCCGGGAATGACATATCAGTGGTATAAAGATGGAGTGGCTATTCCAGGGGCAACCAGTGCTATTTATGTAGCTACCCAACCGGGAGTGTATACTGTAAAAGTAATGGTGCCGGGGAATCAGTGTCCTGGTGAAGCAACCATTACAATTATCGGAGGAACGAGCCCAACTGTACAGAATGCGGAACTTAAACTCTGTACAACACCTTCAGTGACTGGTTTTAATTTAGAAACGGCAAAACCTCTGATCAGTACAACACAGGGAGCGGTATTTCGTTTTTATGCCAATCAGGCTGATGCACAGGCTCAAAACAACAGTTATATTACCAACCTTACCAACTATCCGGGAACAGATGGACAGATATTGTATGTGCTGGTTTCCAACGGAGCCTTCTGTAGTAAAATTGCCACTTTAACCTTAAGAAAAGAAGAAACGCCAACCGCTTTACTTACAGCAGCAAGATTAAAGATCTGTGCCGGTGAATCTGTAGTATTAACAGCCTCTGGAGGTGTGACATACGAGTGGGCCGATTCTGCAGCCGCTACCGGAGGAATAAGAACTGTAAGCCCAACTCAGACCACTACATATACAGTATATGCTGTCGGAGCCCAGGGATGTAAGTCTCTTCAGCCCGCACGTATTACAATTGAAGTGGTACCGGCTATTGTATCCAACTTAAAAGGCGGCCATATCTGTCAGGGTGATAAAATTATCTTAGATGCCGGCTCAGGGCCCGGTTACACATATCAGTGGAGTTCTGGTGAAACAAGCCAGAGTATTACAGTAGATACTCCGGGAGAATATTCGGTAATAATCAGTAACGGAGTTTGTTCCAAAGAGTTCAAAACTCAGGTGATCAAAGCCGTGATTCCTGAAGTGATAAAAGTGGATTATAATGAGAATGGAACCATGATCCTTACAGCAAGTAATCCAAGTAACGGTATTCTTGAGTATTCAGTAGATAACGGCGTTACCTGGCAGTCCTCAAATGTATTTAGTAATGTCCCTAAAAATAAGATCATTTCGATCAGGGTTAGGGTTAAATTTACAAGCTGTGTAGGTTTCCTTGAATTCTTTACCTTCGTTATGAAAAATGTAATTACTCCAAACGGAGATAATATTAATGATATCATTGATTTCAGCGGAGTGATAAATTATAAAGATTTCAGCGGAAGGGTTTTCGACCGTTATGGAAGAGAAGTGTTCAAAGCAGAGAAGATCAGGCCGTATTGGGATGGATATTTCCAGGGCAAAAAGCTTCCTACTTCAACATACTGGTACCAAATTACCTTTGAAGATCCTGCGAGTAAAGAGCTTACTGTGAAAACAGGATGGATATTGCTTAAAAATATAGAGTAATTTAAACGATAACTGAAAGACTGACAATTTTGTCAGTCTTTTTTTTATTATTTTAAAATAAACAGAGTTGATATTCTAACATAAATAAATTTGCGTTAGTAATAATGTAAATTGTGTTAACTTGAATTTCAATCAAAAAAAATAGTATTTTTGTTTAAAATAATATAAAATGTTAAATAGGAGGAGAGGAAATTTATTTTTAGCGTTATTTTTAGCTTTCATGGGAAACTTTATTTTGGCTCAAAATAGAGGAAGGGTAGAAATTGCTGCAAAACCTAATGCTGCTTCTTTGAGAGCAGGTGTTTTTATCGACGTAAATTCACCAAGCTACCCGGAATCCGGCTATCCTATAACTCAGCTGATAAACGATGTTCTTATATCAGGAGGTACCACCTGTACGAGTTCGAGTGTAAGCAATGTAACCGTGTCTCCAAACCTGTCTGCCACCAATCAGAACCGAAGCTGGGGATATTTTAATAAATCAAATACCAATTTTCCCTTCAGCAAAGGGATTATACTTTCTACCGGATATGCCAATAAAGCAGGGAATACTTTCCAGGGAACTTTAAGTGATGACCTGGGACCCGGAGGGGACGTAGATCTTGCAAATGCTTTGTCAATCGGTAATAATAATCTGACCAATGCTAGTTCTATAGAGTTTGATTTTGTGGCAGCTTCTACTGAAATTACTTTCAGATATCTATTTGCTTCTAAAGAATATCAGCAAAACTTTCCCTGTACCATCACAGATGGTTTTGCCTTGCTGTTAAAAAAGGCATCTGATCCTACTTATACCAATCTTGCAGTGCTTCCGGCAGGAGCGGGAGCTGTAAGTGTTACCAATATCCATCCGCAATATCCAAACTGCGGGCCTAAGAATGAGGCCTATTACGGAGGAACCAATACAGCCCAGATCGAAACCAATTTTAATGGGCGTACCATTCCCCTGACTGCAAAGGCAACAGTAATTCCTGGACAAACATATCATTTTAAAATTGTACTTGCAGATTATCAGGATCCTAACTTTGATTCGGCTGTATTTCTTGAAGCAGGATCATTTGATATCGGGGTGAAAATTCTGGATCCGGCAGGAGTGCAGCTTCCTGAATCTGTAAATATGTGTGATAATGCTCCCCAGACTTTTACAGCTTCTGTTCAGGGACCTAACATTACCTACCAGTGGTATCTGGGTGCCAATCCGATTGCGGGGGCAACCAATGCAAGTTATACTGCTATACAGCCGGGGGTATATACCGTTAAGGTGTTTATTCAGGGGAATTCTTGTCCGGGAGAAGCTACCATCACTGTGGTAGGCGGAACATCTCCTACGGTACAGAATGCGACATTAACAGCCTGTTATGCCGCCGGAAATGCCACCTTTAATTTAACATCAGCACAGACTTCAATAAGTACCACTCCCGGAGCTGTGTTTTCATATTATACCACTTTGGCAGATGCCAATGCAGGAAATGCTAATACAATTCCTAATTCAACAGCTTATCCGAGTGCGGGAGGAACAGTATATGTAAGAGTAGCAAATGGTTTCTGTGCAAAAGTAGCACAACTCCAACTGGTAAAAGCTCCACAGATGATACCTACCATTGCCCCTCCGGCAGTGCTTACCTGTAATAGCTCTCAGACTACACTGGATGCATCAGCTTCAGTTTACCCGGCAGGAGCTACTTTCAATTGGACGACTACAGGAGGAAATATTGTTTCAGGAGCAACTACTTTAAATCCCGTGATTAATGCTGCAGGAACCTATACTTTAACTATTACAAAAGTGTATCAGCCTGGAAATATCAGCTGTACAGCAGTAGGAACTGTAACCGTGACAGGAAACAGTGCTCCGCCGGTTACCGGGCTTACGGCAAGCAAAATAAAAATCTGTAAAGGAGATTCTACAACACTTACCGCTTCTGGAGGAGCTACCTATAACTGGGGGAATGGTCTTACCGGAAACGGAAATACGCAGGTGGTTTCACCTACTGTTACCACTACTTATACTGTAACAGCAGTGGGTGCTAATGGTTGCGTATCTCAAAATCCTGCCACTATAACAATTGAAGTTTCAGAACCTTTTACAGCACAAAATGCAACATTACATAAGTGTTATCAGCCGGGATTAACTTATAATCTTACAGAAGCTCAGCCTCAGATTACGACAACGGCTGGAGTTACTTTTACTTATTATGTCAATCAGGCTGATGCCAATGCTGCAAACGGAAACTTTATTGCCGCTCCTACAACCTATACGCCGCCGGGAGGAAACCAGACCATTTATGTATTGGTAAGCAACGGGGGCTGCAGCTATGTGGTGTCTCTGCAATTATTAAGTACGGCTCAAACTACTCTTACCATTGCGGCACCGCAAACAATTACCTGTACAACCCCTCAGATTACAATCAATGCTTCGGCATCTGTAGTCCCTGCAGGATCTACTATTGCCTGGACAACAACAGGAGGAACTATCGTATCAGGAGGGAATACACTTACGCCTGTGGTAAGCGCCGGCGGAACATATACTTTAACGGTTACTAACGTATCCCAGCCGGGAAACCTGAGCTGTACATATACTTCAACAGTAACTGTGCAAGAGGATAAGGTAAAACCAGTGGCTGCTGTTGTTTCATCAGTACCTCGTATTTGTATAGGAGAATCTGTAACATTGACCGCTTCCGGGGGGGTAACCTATAACTGGGGTAATGGCCTTACCGGAAACGGAAATACTCAGGTGGTTTCACCTACCGTGACTACCACGTATACGGTATTTGCCGTTGGAGCTAACGGATGTATTTCTGCAACGCCGGCAAGTGTCACAGTTCAGGTAGGGCCACCGATAGCCGGTCTTACAGCATCTAAATTGAAAATTTGCGAAGGAGAATCTGTAACATTGACCGCTTCCGGAGGGATAACCTATAACTGGGGTAATGGCCTTATCGGAAACGGAAATACACAAGTGGTTACTCCTACAGTAACAACGGAATATTCAGTATATGCATTGGGAGGAAACGGATGTAGTTCTGTGGATCCTGCTAAAGTAACCATTCAAGTAGTTCCGGCAATTGTTTCTACATTAAAAGACGTATTTGTCTGCGCCGGCGATAAAGGAACTCTGGATGCCGGTTCGGGGCCAAACTATACTTATGTGTGGAGTACCGGAGCAACTACCCAAACCATAACGACTAATATTCCCGGCACGTATTCTGTGACAATCAGTAATGGAGTTTGTTCCAAAACTTTCTCAGCTCAGCTGATTAATCCTGATCTGCCGCAGTTTACCAATATTGTTTATGACAATCATATTCTTACGCTTACAGCGAGTAATCCTACAGGAGGCGTATTAGAATTTTCCATAGACGGAGGATTGACCTGGCAGCCATCAAATATATTTACAGGTGTTTTAAATAATACCATGTATTCTGTAATGGTAAGAGTGAAAGGTGCTAAATGCGGTACTTCACTGGACTATTTTACACTAGTGATCAGTAATGCCATTACCCCTAATATGGATGGTATAAATGATACCATAGATTTTTCAGGAATCAGCGGATATAAAGATTTTGCAGCTTCTATCTTTGACAGATATGGTGCCGAAGTATTTAAGGCAGGTAAAGGGGATGTGATATGGAGAGGATCCATGAAAGGAATCAATCTTCCCACAGGAACTTATTGGTACAGGGTGCAGTGGGAAAATCCAGCCAGCAAAAAATTGGAACAACGCTCCGGATGGATTCTTCTGAAAAATAGAAACTAAATATTCTTAAATAAAAAATAAACAGCAAAGTCTTTCAGCAATGAAAGATTTTGCTGTTTATAGGAATAAACGTTATCATATTTTGTGAATTATGTGACTTAGGTTAAAATTTGTTAAAACAATTTATAACACGATGTTACCACATTATTTACCATTTGTCCGCATAGGGATTGATTAGCGAAAATTTACTATAAAACGTTCTTATTTTGTTTTTTTATTGTAAAAAATATAAATATGTGTATGAGATATTTAAAAAAAAATTAAATTTGTTGAAACAAAAATATTATGAGAAGATATCTACCGCTTTGTTTATTTTTTTTAGTCGTCTCGACTTTTTTATTTTCACAAAATCTTACTCCAAGGAAACCGGTAAAGAAAACCAGTTCCTCCCTGTCCAGAAGAGCAGGAGCTTTTATTGACGTGAATGCCCCGTCATACCCTGAGTCCAGCTATACTATTGAGAAAATGGTAAAAGATGTATTAATTTCATCAGGAACCAATACATGTCTGACTCCAAACGTCACCAATGTGAAAATTACTCCTAATCATGCTGCAAGTGATGCCAACAGAGCTTGGGGATATTTTCATAAAGCTGCAACCAATTTCCCTTTTAAAGACGGTCTTATTCTTTCTACAGGGTTTGCAAGAAGAGCGGGTAATGCTTTTGAAGATGGACTTAATGATGTTAACGGTGGAGGATCAGATGCCGATCTTGCACAGGTAATCGGGGTCGTGGAAAATAGACTGAATGATGCTGTTCTTTTGGAATTTGACTTCGTTCCGACAACCTCGCAGATTAAATTTAATTATCTGATAGCATCAGAAGAATATACAGGTTCATTCCCTTGTACCTTTGCAGATGCATTTGCAATCTTACTTAGACCCACTTCGGGAGGACCGTATGTAAATATGGCTGTACTTCCTGGTGGAGCAGGACCCGTAAGTATTACAAATATCCACCCAGCAATCGGTTCCAGTTGTGGTGCAGTAAACGAACAGTACTTTGGAGGATATAACACCGGTAACGTTGAAACCAACTTTAACGGAAGAACAATTCCATTAACTGCTACTGCAACAGTAGTAGCGGGACAGCAATACCACTTCAAAATGGTAATTGCCGATTTCAGTGACCACAGTTATGACTCTGCGGTATTCCTGGAAGGAGGATCATTCAATATCGGGGTAGATCTTTTAGATCCGGCAGGAACGAAATTACCTTCAGATATCAATGTATGTGATAACGTACCTCAGGTAATTACAGCTTCTGTAAATGACCCTAACCTTGTCTACCAATGGTATTATAACGGGACACCGGTACCTAATGCCACTACCAATACCATTACGGCGGTACAGCCTGGTACTTATACCATCGAGGTAAGTGTTCCGGGTAACCCATGTCCGGGCAAAGCATCGATACAAATTCACGGGGGAACAACTCCTTTGGCCCAGGATGCAACATTGCTGCTATGTACCACTCCGGATATTACTACTTTTGATTTAAGTACCATTACATCCACTATAAGTCCGACGCCGGGAGCGATCTTTAAGTTCTACGAAAACCAGGCTGATGCTATTGCCCAGAACAATAATTATATTCAGACTCCATTGAATTATAACGGTAATGATGGCCAGATTCTTTACGTTGTGGTTTCCAACGGAGCATTCTGTAGTAAAATGGTTGAACTGAAATTATTGAAAGAAGTAACGCCAACGGCTAAAGTAAAAGCTTCCAGAATAAAAATCTGTCCGGGAGAATCTGTAACCCTTACTGCTGAAGGAGGAGATACTTATCTGTGGAGTAATTTTATGGGAGCAGGCAATATGCAGACGGTTACCTTATATCAGACTACAACATTTACAGTATATGCGATTGGAACAAAAGGCTGTAAATCTCTGAATCCGGCAACCATAAGAATTGAAGTTACCCCCGAAATTACTTCTCCATTAAAAGATGTTGAAATGTGTATCGGTGATACAGTGGTTCTTGATGCAGGAGCAGGACAAGGCTACAAATATCTTTGGAGTACAGGAGCTACCACCCAGAAAATTAATGTAGACCAATGGGGTATTTACACCGTGGAAATTGATAACGGTATCTGTAAAAAAGTTTTTGAAGCCAAAGTAATGGGAGCCGCTACCCCTTTTGTTACCGCTTTAAATTATGAAAGCATCAAAAAGACAGTAACGATTACTGCAGAAAACCCGCCGATGAACAATACACCAAGTACTTTAGAGTATTCTATTGACAACGGAATCAGCTGGCAGACTTCCAACGTATTTACCAACCTTTTGGATAATACAAATTATACTGTTTTAGTAAGAAGAGTAGGGACACACTGCGTTGGATCTCTTGAATTCTTTACCTTGCAGATCAACAATATTATTACTCCGAACGAAGACGGAATCAATGATGTACTGGATCTTAAAGCTCTTGGAGACTTTAAAAACTTTACAGGTTCCGTATATGACAGATATGGAGTAGAAATGTTCAGGTTCTCAAAAGATAATCCTATCTGGGACGGAACAGTAGGTGGTAAGAGACTTCCTACAGCAACATACTGGTATAAGTTTAATTTTGAGTATCCAAAATCAAAAGCTCAGATGAACTGGTCAGGATGGATTATGCTGAAGAACAGAAACTAAAATTGATAATGTACTATAAAAGAAAGCCTTTCGAATGTATTTTGAAAGGCTTTCTACTTTTATTAAAAGATATTTATTCTGCTTGATCCAATAAAAGCTCCTGACAAAAGGAGCTTTTATGATAAATGATTTATTGATTTTCTTTCCAGAGATTCGCAAAATGTATAAAATCTGCAACACTAAGCTCTTCCGCTCTTTTCTCTAAAAATTCATGGCCTTTCAATGCTTCAGGAATATTTAGGGATTTCAATGCATTGGAAAGCTTTTTTCTTCTTTGGTTGAATCCTGTTTTTACAATCTGCTTAAACAGTACTTCATTGCCTGCAAGCCCTTCCTTAGGATTTCTTGTAAGCCTGATGACTCCGGATTTTACTTTTGGCGGCGGATTGAACACGTTCTCATGCACCGTAAACATATAAGATACATCATAATAAGCCTGTATCAGAACCGAAAGAATACCGTAATCTTTAGTTCTCGGAACAGCTGCCGTTCTTTCTGCCACCTCTTTCTGGAACATCCCCACCATTTCAGGAATCAATTGATAATGATCTACAATCTTAAACAAGATCTGAGATGAAATATTATACGGGAAATTACCAATGATGGCAATCTGATCATCTTTGATGAAACTGAAGTCCTGCTTCAGGAAATCTCCTGCAAAAGTTTCCTCAGTTACTTCCGCATAATTTTTTTTCAGGTATTCGATAGACTCTGTATCGATTTCTGCAAGATAGATGTTCTGATCCTTTTCGAGAAGATATTTGGTAAGAACTCCCATTCCCGGGCCTACTTCCATGATGTTATTATAGTTCTCAAAACTAAGACCTTCTACGATTTTTCTTGCGATATTTTCATCTGTCAGGAAGTGCTGTCCAAGATGTTTTTTTGCTTTTACACTCAAAGTTTTTTATGATTTTATTAACAGTGATTTTCTTTATTTCGTCCCAAATTTCGGAAGATTTTTTCTATTTTAGCCAAAAATTTTAATATTAATGGCTAAATCTGTAGATGAATTTAATAAGAAAAGGCTTCGGTCCAGCAATATTACAGTAGTGATAAGTATTGCCTTAGTGTTATTTTTGTTAGGATTAATGGGGCTTATTCTGATTAATGCCCAGAAGTATTCTGACTATATCAAAGAACAGTTGGTGGTGAACGCCTACTTTGATGAAAACTATGACGCTAAAGATTCTGTAAAAATTGCGAAACTGGAGGAAGAAACTTTTAAAAAAGTACAGTTATTAGCTCCTGTAAAAAAAGCAACGTATATTTCAAGGGATATGGCGGCAAAAGAAGCCAAGAAAACGATGGGAATTGACAGTGATGCATTGTTCGAAGAAAATATTTTTCCATCTTCCATTGAAGTTGCTCTGAAACCGGAATTCGTTGATCCAGCAAAAATTGATGAAGCTATTAAAGAAATCAAATCGGTTCCGGGAATTATCGATGTTAAAAATGACAGTACCCTGATGGTAGATGTTTACAATAACCTGAGCAGAATCCTAAAGTGGATCTTAGGATTTTCAGTCCTGTTTCTGATATTGGCAGTGGTATTGATCAACAACTCTATCCGTCTGAAAATATTCTCGAAGAGATTTATCATTAAAACGATGCAGCTGGTAGGTGCGAAAAGAAGATTTATCCTTAAACCTTTCATTGTAGAAGCTATTATTTTGGGAGCTATCGGTTCCGTAATTGGTCTTCTTGCATTAGGAGGAGTCTGGTATTATTTCACAAGCCAGATAGGATCTGCTTTTGTACAGGACAATAACCAGTACTTCTGGTTGGTTATCCTGGTACTTGGAGTAGGAATCTTTATTTCTGTCTTAAGTACCATTTTCGCTACATGGAGATTCTTAAAATCAAACGTTGACGATTTATATTACTCTTAATAATGAGCAAAAAAACAAATAAATTTTCCGCTTCAGACTTTGGACGTGAGGCAGAAGTACCACAGGAAAACGCTTTCTACTTCGGGCAGCAGAACTTCAAATGGATGCTGATAGGATTGGCATTTATTGTAGTAGGATTTCTACTGATGATGGGGCCTGATGCCAATACGGTAGATGGAAAACTTGATCCTAACTCATGGAATGACGATATCTTCTCTATCAGAAGAATCAGAATAGCACCTCTGTTTGTTGTTATCGGATTTGTAATAGAAGTATACGCGATCTTAAAAAGAAAATAAATAAAATAATTTTATTTAAGGATTAAAAAATTTAAGAATTGAAAGACTTGAGTCAACGAGCCGGTCTTTTTAAATTCTTAAATTTTTTAATCTTTTTAATTTTTTAAAGGAATATGGATTTAATCAAAGCAATTATTATTGCCATTGTAGAAGGACTGACAGAATATCTTCCGATTTCTTCTACTGCGCATATGGGATTCACAGCGAATCTTATGGGGTTGGAAGAAACAGAATTTTTAAAAATGTTTCAGGTGTCTATTCAGTTTGGAGCCATTTTATCTGTAGTAGTGGCATACTGGAAAAAGTTTTTTGACTTAAACAATATCCAGTTCTATTTCAAGCTTGCCTTTGCTGTAGTTCCTGCATTGGTATTGGGATACCTATTCGATGATAAAATTGAAGCCGTTCTCGGGAATCAGATTGCCATCTCTTCAGTATTGGTTTTGGGAGGTATTGTATTACTGTTTGCCGACAAATGGTTTAAGAATCCTACAATTGACGATGAAAAAGGAATTACCATAAGAAAAGCAGTTACTATTGGGTTTTGGCAGTGTCTTGCGATGATGCCCGGTACAAGCCGTAGTGCAGCCTCTATTATTGGAGGGATGACACAGGGGCTTACCAGAAAAGCAGCTGCAGAATTCTCTTTCTTCCTTGCTGTACCTACGATGCTGGCGGTAACTGTATACTCCGTTTTTGTGAAAACCTGGGGAAAAGAAACGGCAAACCCGCAGAAAGGATATGAAATGATTATGTCTTCACAGGATCACATTATGATCTTTGTGGTAGGAAATGTTGTCGCGTTTATCGTGGCACTTATCGCTATCAAAGCATTCATTGGAGTGCTTAATAAATACGGATTTAAACCTTGGGGCTGGTACCGTATTTTTGTTGGAGTTGCTCTGTTGATTTATTTTTATTTCTTTAAATAAGAAATTATTCATTTATACGCATTCATGACTGCTGAAGAACTGAAATCAGGATACATTTTTTTATTGGATAAGCCGTTGGACTGGACTTCCTTCCAGGCTGTCAATAAAATGAAATATAAACTAAAAAGGGAATTCGATCTTCCTAAAAAATTTAAAATAGGACATGCCGGTACTTTAGATCCCAGAGCTACAGGGCTTCTTATTGTCTGCTGCGGGAAATTCACAAAGAAAATTCCTGAGATCCAGGATGCTCCTAAAGAATACTGGACAGAGATCAAGATGGGTGTACAGACAGAATCCTATGATACCGAAAAGCCTGAAATCCTTCATCAGGATATCTCTCATATTACGGAAGAACAGGTAAAAGAAGTGCTGGAAAAATTCGTTGGAGAAATCGAGCAGAAACCACCGGTTTACTCAGCCATTAAAATTGATGGTGAAAGAGCCTATAACCTTGCAAGAGCAGGTGAAGAAGTGGAAATGAAGGCAAGAAAAACAACTATTCATTATATTAAAGATATTAAAATAGATTTTCCTCTCGTAAGTTTCATGGTAGGCTGTTCAAAAGGTACATATATCAGAAGCCTTGCACATGATATCGGGCAGGAATTGGGTGTGGGAGCTTATCTGACTCAATTAAGGCGTACAAAAATCGGTGATTATACTATTGAAGACGCCACAGATCAGTTCTTGAATAGCGAGTACAGATTTGAAGGTCTATAAAATAAAATTATCCCAATTTCAGCAATAAAAATTATACCGGCTACGGAAAGACTAATGGAAAAAACGCGTATCAATAAATATTTATCAGAAGTGGGGTACTGCTCAAGAAGAGCGGCAGATAAGCTTCTGGAAGAAGGCAGGATCAAAATTAATGGAAAAATTCCAGCGTTGGGAACGAAGGTTTCTGATGAAGATGTGGTGGAAGTAGATGGAAAACCCATCAGAGAACCGCAGGAAAAGCCGGTATATATCGTTTTTAATAAACCGGTAGGAATTGTTTGTACTACAGATACAAAACGTGAGAAAAATAATATTGTAGACTATATCAACCATCCGAAAAGAATTTTCCCTATCGGAAGATTGGATAAGCCAAGTGAAGGACTTATTTTCTTAACAAGTGACGGTGATATTGTCAACAAAATTCTGAGAGCCCGGAATAATCACGAAAAAGAATATCTGGTGCGCGTAGATAAACCGATTACTCCAAGATTCCTTGAAAAAATGAGAAACGGAGTCCCCATCCTGGATACCGTGACCAAAAAATGTGAGGTAGAAAAAATTGATGAAATGAATTTCAGAATTATTCTTACCCAGGGACTCAACAGGCAGATCCGAAGAATGTGCGAATATCTAGGTTATGAAGTAAAAAAACTGAAGAGAATCCGTATCATGAATATCAAACTTGATTTACCCGTCGGAAAATGGAGAGATATGACAGATGAGGAACTTAATACCTTAAACTCTCTGCTGGTAGATTCCAGCAAAACATTCGACTAAAACATACAATATACTTAACGGTTTCACTTTCATATTTTCTGGTACAGCAGCCGGAAATGTAATTAAATATTTGCTATTTGATTTTTTTCACACATTAGTGTAATATATTTTTTTTACTGAAAATATTTTATATTTATAAGACTAATAATCACACCTGAAAATCATGAAATTAAAATTTAATTCAGTTCTCTTACTGGTTACTATGGTAATATCAGCCAGCTGCCTGAATGATAATCACAATCCGGATCATCCACATGACTCTTCGTTTTACATTGATTACAGAAGCTTAAAAGGACTGTCAGATGGAATTGCCGTTATTGAACTCGATCCGGAAGCCCCGAATTTTGGAAATATCAGCAGCAGACTTGAGTTGGGTGTTGGTGTTTTGCCGCATCATATCTATTACAACCAGAATGCTGAAAAAATGTACACCACTGCTTTGGGCGGCAGCTACCTTTATGAGGTCCAAACAGGAGAAGACCAGAACGGGCAGCCAAAATTAATGAGCGCAACACCTATTGATACGGGTGAGAATACGGTAGGTGAAAATTTGTTTTTTACAAATGACGGAAGGTATTTTATGACCTTTATGGGGGGAGCCGGGGGCCCAAAAGACGGTAGTGTAGGGGTTTTTAATGCCAGTAATAATAAGCTTATCAAAACGATTAAGGCACCCATTCAAACTAATCCCAATAAATTTATAATGTATCCGCATGGCATTTCAGTTAATGAAGAAAAAGGATTAATGATGGTGACTTCTACCATTCATCCGGACCTTACTACAGGAATGGGCAATACCTGTACTTTATTAGATCTGAATACCTATGAAATAAAAGAAACCTACCAGGTTGCAGATTCGCCGGCAGATTTGTCCGCACCGGTTGAAGTTTTATTGCTGCGCGGAAAATTTCCACAGTATGCGCTTGCTACAACAATGCTTGGCGGAGATATATGGATAGCTCCCTATAATGCTGCAACCAGAAAATATGATGCTTTTACTAAGATCTTTGACGGAAGCACACAAGGATTAGGCTGGGCCCTCGAAATGTATATTGACAATTCAAACAAACTGTATGTAAGCTTTGCGGATCCTGGAAAAGTGCTCGTCTTTGATATAAATAATCTTCCCCAGCTAAAGCTTTTGAAGACTTTTGATGCGGACAAAGGGGCTCATCACATGGCATTCTTTAAAACGAAATCAGGAAAAGATGTTGTCGCAGTACAAAATAATTTATTGGATCTCCCTAATTTAAATTCCGGGACCATTAATATAATTGATATCAATACAGGAAAAAAATTAGGAACTGTTGATTTACGCAATAAATATGGAATACTACCGGAATCAATTGAAGGAACCAATGGCCCCAGCAATTATATGCATCACTAAAATTCAGAATATTATTTCAGATAATAAACTATTCCAAAATATTATTTTTGGAATAGTTTAGATTATTTTACATATAATTTCATTCTTTCTTCATATTCAGGTTTCAGTTTTAAAAATTTCCATATTTTTTTATCATCAGGATTACTGATCCGGTAGAATATGATTTTATCTGCCGAATATTTGAAATAAGGATGATTTTTAAGCCATTCCTCTGGTGCGTCTGCTAATGAATATCTGGGTACATCAGTGGTATTCAATGGCGCAATTGAAATCAGTTTCTGAACCAGATCCTGATCGATATTGTATGTGCTTAAAATTTGCTGCTTATTCATAAAACCTCCTAGTTTCTTTCTGAAACCAATAATTGAGCCGGCACTTCTTTCATCCAATCCGAATTCTATCAGCTGTTTGAAAGTAATGGTATTGAGATCTGTTTTTGAAAAATCCGTTTTTTCCTGCTGTCTTTCCTGAAGCCTGATGTAAGGTTTCATTTCCTGAAATTTTTCAGGGGAAATCACAAAACATTTCTGCAGATCATCCAGGCTTTTAAAGCTTCCCCGTAAATTCCTGTCTCTGTAATTGATGATAGTAAGAGCTTGCTTTTCTGAAAATCCAAGTGTCTTCCAGCCTTCTGCATCCAGTTGATTAGGATCGAAAGGATGATATTGAATTCTGGCTTTTACAGGAGTATTCTTCGCGAAATTCTTGAAGTTTTCCGGAGTTTTTTCCGGCAGTACAATATAAGGTTCAAGTTTGCTGTAATTTTCCGGAGAAATGATGAAACATTCTTTAAATTTTTCCTTACTGATAAAACTTCCTCCGAGATAATTTTTATACTTTATAATAGCTTCTGCCTGCTTTTCACTGAAGCCCATCTTAAGCCAGTCGTGGACAGAAAACTGATCAGGATTGAATTTTCCAGATATCAGAATTTCTTTCTTGCCGTAGGAAGTGAACGCTTTCGGATCTTTTTTTTCTGCTGTTTCAGAAAGTAAAATGAAAGACGCCAGCTCACTGAATTTCTCTTCAGAAATAGCGTAACATTTTTTCAGCTGTTCTTTCGAAGTAAATTTTCCGCCTACGATATCTTTATACTTAAGAATAGTTGCGGTCTGTTTCTCTGAAAATCCGAGTTTCTGCCATTGATCTTTGTTCAGCAGATTAGGATCAAAATCTGATAGATTGGCAGGTACGGTAGCATCTGCAATAAAGGTAACTTCAGGAAAAGATTCTTTTTCCCGGCTGGTGTATTTCTGATACACGAATAAAACAGTCAGCAATGTGACCATAAATGCCAATTTCCGGTAATCGTTTTTTCTCATCATAAAGTAAACCTATTAATAAAAGTAAAGCAGTACAATAGCTGATAATGAATTGGTTAAAGATGATATACAGAAAGTGTTTTATTGCTTAAAAGGGAATGGGAATATTGTCTTTTATACGATATAATTTCGTAATTGAGGCCGGAGTGTGATTAGATTATTTTTTAATGCTACAGGTTGTCGTTGTATTAAATAGAATCTTCTATTTCAAAAAAATAAAGGAGATTCTAGAGTATATTTTCAGAAGAGATAGTATTATAAAGAATAATTTATTAGAGTTAGCAAAGGGAAAAGATACTAAAATGAAGTTCACCCGCAAGCATTTGCTCATAACCATACCATCAAAAGCCATTATGAAGCAGTAATTTCCACAGTTATATTCCATTGGTTATTCATTCCGGACCAGAATAAACTTTATTTATATCCAAATGGAAATTACTTTTTTTCCTTCAAACGGCTTAGTTTTTGTAATTTTTTTACCATACCTATTAACCTTATTAATTGATCGTATATGAATTACACTGAAGCATTGAAATACAAGGAAGAAGCATTGAAAAAAGCCGGCAGTACGGTGGTGGACAATTACCATATTGTTATAGTTCCGGCTGATACAGCTGAAAGTACCAGATATATTGAAGAGTACACCAAGAAACCTGAAAACTTTAAAGATGACAGCTGTAAGAAATACTGTTCAAACGGAGAGTTTTTGGTGGTGAGTTTTAAGAAAGAGGAATAATTTGAGCAAAATCAGTAATTAACCATTGCCTTTCTGTAAGTGTGGGTACCTTAATAAAAATCCGCTGCAATTAATTGCAGCGTTTTATATACTATTACTCTTCATCCCTTTCTCCCAAAGATTCTTTCAGCTTGATCAGTTCAGCTTTTACAAATTCCAGACGGTCGATAAGGGTGATGGTTTCGGAAATCTTACTGTTGGTGGTCAGAGCGATACGGGCTCCGTCAAGGGTATATCCCTTTTCTTTTACCAGATGGTAGATCATCTGAAGGTTTTTGATGTCTTCAGGAGTGAAATACCGGTTTCCTTTTCTGTTTTTTTTAGGCTTGATAATGGGGAATTCCTGTTCCCAGTAACGTATTAATGAAGTGTTTACATCGAATGCTTTCGCAACTTCTCCTATAGAATAATACAGTTTATCAGGCAAATTTATTTTCATTTTACAACTCCTAAACTTCAAAGATAAAAATTTTTTAAAGTTTCATCCAAAATATATTGTAAAAAGTACGGCCAGACTTTAGTTCAGAATGAATTTACACGGGCAGTTTTGATCCTACAATAATACAAATGATATGTAAAAGATAAGGGAAATCAGTATACCAGTCCTTTTTTATCTAAATTTGTGCATCCTTACAATACCTATACATATAATATAAATGATGAATCCGATCTCCGTTCTTCATATCGATCTTTTCCAGGCGGGTAAAAATACTTCAGATTTTTATTTTAATACGATGAAGAATCATTTGGTGGTGGGACATCGTCATATAGAGAAGCCTCACAGGCATGATTTCTATGCGGCTGTTCTTTTTACCAAAGGAACTGGAGTGCATGAGATTGATTTTCAAAGGTATGAGGTTTCTGAAGGAAGTCTTTTCTTTCTGTCACCGGGGCAGATTCACAGCTGGGAACTTTCTGAAGATATAGACGGCTATATTTTCTTTTGCTCTCAGGAATTTTATGAAATGCATTATGTGAATCAGAAACTCAGAAATTTTCCCTTTTTCGGATCCGTATCTTTCCCACGAAAACTTCAGCTGGATGCCTGGGAACTTCAGAAAAACATTCATTTATTTCAGGAACTGGGAAAAGAACATCAGTCTAGAAATACCATGAAGGAAGGACTTATTTTATCTTTAATGTCCCAGATTTTTATCAATGCTGCCAGATTGTTTTCAAAAGATTTTGATACCATGGATTCCGCTGCAGGGCTTTCCTATTTTAAACATTATCAGGATTTTGAAAATCTGATTGAACAGCACTTTGCAAAACATAAATCGATTACCTATTATGCCTCTTTGTTAGGCATTTCATCTAAACATCTGAACAGGATTGTCCAAACCATTATTCAAAAAACAGCCACAGATGTTATTACCGAAAGAGTAGTGCTGGAAGCCAAAAGAATGCTGATGTATCTTGATGAAAGCCTGGTTGAAATTGCCTTCCGTTTAGGGTACGAAGAATATTCCTACTTTGTAAGAGTATTCCGGAAAAGTTCCGGAATGACTCCTACGCAGTTTATGAGGAAATATAAGGCTTAATGAGTGTAAAATATTGTGTTCAACGTTTATGCTCTGGTTTAATAAGTATGGTAGAAAGGGAGAGAGATTACTGGAAAAACCACCCCGTCAAAAATTCTTTGAATTTTCGCCACCCCTCCAGAGGATGGGAATGATGGAAATATCAACTACTTTCCTAATCCCTAATCCCTATCCCTAATCCCTGCAACCTATTATCTATTCCCTATCATATGCCACCTACAAAGCCAGCTTAAATGGCCCTTCAAAAGTTGTTTCAAACGAATCTACCAGCTTTCCTTTTTCATCAAAAACGCCAATGACCATATTTTGTTTTGAGAACTTAATTTCTTCTTCAGGGAAGGAAATGTTGATGTTTCCTTTCAGGATCTGATCACCTTTCAAGATGATTTTTTCAGAACCGAAATAAGTGATTTCTGCATTCGTTGGCGTGATAACTTTGATCGTAAGAATCTTTTTCTCATTAGATTTATTCAGAAGCGTATAAATAAAAGTATTGGTGATTTTACCATTTTTAACAAAAAACGTAGAACCTGCAGGTTTAATGAATTTTGCTTCCATAGAACCACGGTCGTACATTAAAAACCCGAGAAAGCCAATCAGTAAAGCCAGAATCACTGTTGTCGCTTTCATTCTTGGAGTAAATCTGAATTGGTCACGGTTTTCTATCTCAGCTTCTGTGGCATAACGTACCAGCCCTTTAGGTAAGCCTACCTTTTCCATTACTTCATCACACGCATCAATACATGCCGTACAGTTTACACACTCCAGCTGCTGCCCGTTTCTGATGTCAATTCCTGTAGGGCATACCACCACACATTGATTACAGTCTATGCAGTCTCCTTTTCCAGCTGCTTTTCTGTCTTCATTATTTCGCCATTTTGCACGGCCTTCACCTCTTTTAAAATCATAATAAACATTGATGGTTTGTTTGTCAATCAATACACCCTGCAGTCTTCCGTAAGGACAAACCAGGGTACAAACCTGTTCGCGGAGCCATGCAAAAACAAAATAGAAAGTCATCGTGAAAAAGATCATTGTGATAAACTTTAAAGGATGTTCTGAAGGCCCTTCAATCATAATCCGGAAGACCTGTTCATAGCCTACGATATACATGAACATGAAGGTAGAGATGACCAGCGAAATCAGAATAAATAAAGACCACTTTGTCAGTCTTTTTCTTATCTTTTCAGCATCCCATTTCTGTCTGTCGAGCTTCATCTGTTTATTTCGGTCCCCTTCGATCCAATATTCAATTTTACGGAAAACCATCTCCATAAAAAGAGTCTGCGGGCATAACCAGCCACAGAATATTCTTCCGAAAACCACGGTAAACAGCATCACAAAAATGACGGAAGTTACTGCTCCTAAAGCAAGGATAAAAAAGTCCTGCAGGTAGAAAGGCTGTCCGAGAATAAAAAATTTCCTGTCGATAACATTGATCAGCAGAAAAGGATTATTGTTGATCTTTATAAACGGCAACCCGAAAAATAAAGCAAGAAGAAGATAGCTGGTGTAATTCCTGTAGTTGGTATATTTTCCTTTGGGTTTTCTGGGAAAAATCCACTTTCTTTTTCCGGTTTCATCCATGGTTCCCACTGAATTTCTGAAATCTTCATTTTCAATTTCCAAAGACTTGATATTGTTGGACTCTGCGCTCATTGTTGTATGCTATAAAAGTATTTTGGTACAATTTTCATCCTGATCCATCTTATTTTTTCGTATTGGTCTTTCCGCGAAAAAGTGATCGATCCTGTTACTGCAAAGCTCCGGATTATATCCTTTTACCCCTAATATGATCTACTTCAAAAATAGGATAATTGGGACATTTTGTATTTGTGGCTTTTATTTTATCAACATGAGAAAATATTTTGAAACCTGTGGGTCATATTGTAAATTGCAGCCTTAAAAATGAAGCATGAAAAATATCTTTAAAATAAGTATGATTGGTTTGGTTTTCGCATTGGTAAACTGCCAACCAGTAAATTATAGTAAAATGTTTTATGAAGGAGTACAACCGGAAATGGTTTCCGACAAGTTTAGTTTCACAGAAGGGCCATCAGCGGATAAAGAAGGAAATGTTTACTTTACAGATCAGCCTAATGATAAGATCTATTATTGGGACTGGAAAAGCAATCGGGTGATAGAATTCCTGGACAAAACAGGAAGGGCAAACGGAACTCATTTCGACAAAGACGGCTATCTGATTACCTGTTCAGACGATCAGGGTGAGATCTGGAAGATTTCCAAAGATAAAAAAGTAGAAGTGCTGCTTAAAGGCTTTGAAGGCAAAAGACTGAACGGTCCCAATGACATCTGGAATGATGAATTGGGAGGAATGTACTTTACAGACCCTTTATATGAAAGAGAGTATTGGATAGATTTTAAGCAGGAGCTGCCACACAAAAGCCTTTATTACAGAGATAAATCAGGAAAAGTTACAAAGCTGGATACGTTCATACAACCCAATGGAATTGTAGGAAGTGAAAAATTGAAAAAGTTATATGTATCCGATATTGATGCCGGAAAAACCTATGTGTATGATATATTAGGCGAAGGAAAATTATCTGAGAAAAAATTGTTCTGCGAAATGGGCTCAGATGGTATGACGATGGATAAACATGGAAACCTCTACCTGACTGGAAATGGAGTGCATGTTTTTAATAGTTCCGGGAAGAAGATTTATCACATTCCGATTCCTGAAGACTGGACATCCAATGTCACTTTTGGCGGTAAAAATAATGATATTCTTTTCATCACTGCCTCTAAGTCAGTGTATACTTTCCCTCTGAGAGTAAGAGGGATTAGATAATTTTTGTGTCATTACAAGAAGCATAGCGGTGAAGCAATCTCTTTTCATTACATATGAGATTGCTTCACTTTGTTCGCAATGACAATAGAGTATGGAGTGGAAGATTTAATAAGCAACCTCCATTTTCACTTTCTTTCCTTTCAGTTTTTCATTCTGAAGTTTTCTTAAAAGAGCATTTACTTTATTTCTGGAAACAGCAACATAAGAGGTAGTGTCTTTTACTTCAATAATTCCTACGTCTTCTTTTTGCAGTTCTCCCTTCTTTAATAAATAGCCAACAATATCCACTTTATTCACCTTATCCTTTTTCCCTGCACTGATATAAACCGTCTGAAAAGGTGTTTTTTGCGGAACTTTAGTAAATCCGGCAACACTTTCTTCCGGAGTATTGTTTTTAATGAACGGGAAATTTTCCTCTTCAGTCATGATCAGATATACAAAACCTTTGGCGTTCATTCTTGCTGTACGTCCGTTTCTGTGGATGAAAGCATCTTCTTTAGGGGGAAGCTGGTAATGAACAATAGATTCTACCTCAGGAATATCAAGTCCGCGGGCAGCCAGGTCTGTTGTAATAAGAATTCTTGCGGAATCGTTTCTGAATTTTAGCAGGGCGCGTTCTCTTTCATCCTGTTCCATACCGCCATGGAAGGTTTCTCTGTCGATTCCCATCTGGTGAAGAAGTTCAGAGATACGGTCTACAGCCTCACGGTGATTGCAGAAAATTAAGGTTCTTTTATTTCCGATTTTACAAACCAGATTGAAAAGCGTATCCAGTTTTTCTTCAGGAATAGTCATTACTTTTCTTAGTTGAATATCCGGTTTTATTTCGTTCTCTTTAAGGAAACTGATCACTTTTTCATCTTTTAAGCCTGTAAAAGCCGGAATTTCATCCATAGCTGTTGCAGACGTTAGGATTCTTTGAGAAAGACCTTTCAAAGAACCGGAAATAAATTCCATATCATCATGAAAACCTAGTTCCAGCGCTTTATCGAATTCATCCAGAACCAATGTCTTGATTGTTTTAGGATCAAAATTGTTATTTCGTAAATGATAAACAACTCTTCCGGGAGTTCCGATCAATACAGCCGGGGCTTCTATTAAATTATTAACTTCAATTTTTTTATCATGTCCGCCATAGCATACAGATACTTTGAAATCTGATCCCATTGCTTTAAAAACCTGCTCAATCTGTAAAGCCAGTTCTCTGGCAGGAACCAATATCAATGCCTGAACTCCCTGAATATTTTTTTTCAGATTCCGAAGAACAGGAAATAAAAAGGCAAGAGTCTTTCCGGATCCTGTAGGAGAGAGCAAAACAATATCTGTATTGTTTTCAGACGCTTTATAAGCAGATTTCTGCATCTGATTCATATCCTGAATCTGCAGTTTTTGATAGATTGATTGTAGTTCCATGGCGCAAAGATAGTGAATTTAGGTATTGTTGAGTGGGAGGGGTGAGTTTGAGGGTTTGAGGGTTTGGGCGTTTGAGAGTTTGAGAGGGATAGGCCAGTATTGTTCTTCTTTGATTCTGCGTTACTGTCATTCTGAATGAAGTGTAGCGAAATGAAGAATCTCATTTTGTCTTCCACTAGTTATAGATGCTTCGACTCCGCTCAGCATGACATATCTAATACTAACTGTTTAAATTTAAAATGAAGCCGTATCCGCTGTCATGCAGGGCACAGTCGTAGTATTTTTTTAATCAAGATATTGATTTTTAAATATATAAGTTGAATAGTAACATGCTGAAACCTATTGCTAGTTTTAAATAAAATTCTTATCTTTGCACCCACTTTTGTGGCGAAAAGGTTTGAAGAGTAAATTACTTACAATTAATTACTTCCGTATTTTTTAATCTGCATTTATTCAAACCGTTAAAAAAGAAGGAATACAAATTTTATTAGAAAATGTCAAAAGAGACAAATTCAGCAGAGGTTATTTTAAACCAAAACGTAGCACCAGAACAATTTGATTGGGATTCATTCGAATCAGGTCTTGATGCAGATGCGAGAAAAGAAAAAAGCGATTTAGAAGAAATCTATAACGGATCTCTTAACAGCCTAAACGATAATGACGTTTTAGTTGGTAGAGTTGTAAGATTAACTGATAAAGAAGCTATCGTAGACATCAACTTCAAATCTGAAGGTGTTATCTCTCTAAACGAATTCCGTTACAACCAAGGCCTGAAAGTAGGTGACGAGGTAGAAGTAATGGTTGACAAGAGAGAAGACAAAACCGGACAATTACAGTTATCTCACAGAAAAGCCAGAACGCTTAAAGCTTGGGATAAAGTAAACGAACTTCACGAAACTGGAGAAATCGTTAACGGTTTTGTTAAATCAAGAACTAAAGGTGGTATGATCGTTGACGTTCACGGAATCGAAGCATTCTTACCTGGTTCTCAAATTGACGTTAAGCCAATTAAAGATTACGATCAGTTCGTAGGAAAAACTATGGAGTTCAAAGTTGTGAAAATCAACCCTGAGTTCAAAAACGTAGTTGTATCTCACAAAGCATTGATCGAAGCAGATATCGAAGGTCAGAAAAAAGAAATCATCGCTCAGCTTGAAAAAGGTCAGGTTCTTGAAGGTACCGTTAAGAATATCACTTCTTACGGTGTATTCATTGACTTAGGTGGGGTAGATGGATTGATCCACATTACAGACCTTTCTTGGTCTAGAGTGAACCACCCATCTGAAATCCTAGAGGACGGACAAACTGTAAAAGTTGTAATCCTTGATTTCGATGACGAGAAAACAAGAATCCAGTTAGGTATGAAGCAATTAGAAGCTCATCCTTGGGATGCTCTTTCTGCTGACCTGAAAGTAGGTGACAAAGTAAAAGGAAAAGTAGTAGTTCTTGCTGACTATGGTGCATTCGTAGAAATCGCTCCAGGTGTTGAAGGATTAATCCACGTTTCTGAAATGTCTTGGTCTACTCACTTAAGATCTGCCGGAGATTTCGTAAAAGTAGGTGATGAAGTAGAAGCTGAAGTATTAACTTTAGATAGAGAAGAAAGAAAAATTTCTCTTGGTATCAAGCAATTGTCTAAAGATCCATGGGAAAACATCGAAGCTAAGTATCCGGTAGGATCTCAGCATGTAGGAACTGTAAGAAACTTCACTAACTTTGGTGTATTCGTAGAGTTAGAAGAAGGTATCGACGGATTAATCTACATCTCTGATCTTTCTTGGACTAAGAAAATCAAGCACCCATCTGAGTTCTGCGCAGTAGGTGATAAATTAGATGTTGTAGTTCTTGAATTAGATATCCAGGCTAGAAGATTATCTCTAGGTCACAAGCAATTGACTGAAAACCCATGGGATAAATTCGAAACTAAGTATGCTGAAGGAACTATCCACGCTGGTAAGGCTGTAGAAGTTCACGATAAAGGAGCTTCTGTTCAATTCGAAGATGCTGAGGTTGAAGCATTCTGCCCTTCAAGATTATTAGAGAAAGAAGATGGATCTAAAATCAAAAAAGGTGAAGATGCTCAGTTCAAAGTAATCGAATTCAACAAAGAATTCAAGAGAGTAGTAGTATCTCACACAGGTATCTTCAGAGATGAAGAGAAGAAAAACGTAAAAGAATCTTCTTCTAGAAACGTAAGTTCTTCTTCTAACAACGAAGAAAGATCTACTCTTGGAGACATCGATGCATTAGCAGAGTTGAAAAGAAAAATGGAAGAAGGTAAATAATCTTTGAACCATTGATAAATAAGGAAGCCGCTCATTTGAGCGGCTTTTTTTATGCCTATACGGTAAGAGTACAAAAATGTAAAGACATTCAAAAAACTAAAACTATCGGGTAAAATAGTAAAAACTGATTTCTGGGCGTCATAAATTTACATTAATTAAAGTGACTTATAAAGAGAAAATGTTTGTATGGAAAAAAAATAAATAATGTCGTAAACATAATGTGGTACGTATAAATTTAATGCAAGGTTCTCTTAATTGAGAGATATGTAAATTGATTTTATGGTTATTTTTTTTGTTTAAATCGACTAGTGTTTAATTTTTAATATAAAAATTATTAAAGTTATGTGAATTATTTGTAGATTAGCGCCTTTAATAATGGATATGAAAAATAAAGCTTTACCTCTTTTATTTGCAGTATTTTCTGCATTTCCGGCGATATTGTTCGGACAGGATAATGAAAAACTGATTAATGATTATATTTCTCAAAATAAAATAAGAGAATATAAAAAATCTGATCTTAACCATATCATCATTGATAATGTAGATCCGTCAAAATCATTGAACGGTAATGTTGTGAAATTTTTACAGACCTATAACGGCTTACCTATATACAGTTCTGTAGGAACGGCATTGATTAAGGACAATAAAATTGTTTACTACACAGATAATTTTGTAAAAGATTATACAGCATCTACATCAGGTACAGCGACGATTAGTAAAACTACAGCGCTTCAAAAAATTGCTGAAGATCTGAAAAACCCTGATATTGCAAGCTTCACCATTCTTGAATATCTTGAAAAGACTCAGAAAAAAGCAACATCAGCCAATCAAAGACTTGTATATACCAATGATGAGAGTGGGAATCTGCGTCTTGCTTATGAATATACCTTAACGGAACCAAAGACTCCGAATTACTGGAATATTTTAGTAGATGCTAACAATGGAAATATCCTGTTAAAAAATAACCTGACTTTATCTTGTAATTTCCATCATGATGCTTATAGCTCAGATGCTGAGTACAGCCATGCTGATCATTTTGAAAATACCCTAATGGGGCCTCAAAATAATGTAGTACAGAATAACATTCCATTACTTTTACCGGATAATGCGTCATACAATGTGTTTCCATTACCTATTGAAGCACCTACTTTTGGTTCAAGATCAATTATTACCAACCCTTGGATCCTGAGTGCTTCCCCTGAAGGATGGCATTCTGACGGAACTAATCATTATACTGTTACAAGAGGAAATAATGTTTTTGCCTATGAAGATGTGGCAGGAACGGCTTTAACCGCACCTGATTATCTTACAGGAGCTCCGGCAGACGGAGGAGCGACAAGAAATTTTGATTTTCCTTTTAATATCAATGAAACTCCGGCAAATAACAGGAATGCTGCCATCACGAATTTATTTTATCTGAATAACAGAATTCATGATGTTTTCTACAAATTTGGATTTACAGAATCTGCCAGAAACTTCCAGCAGAACAATTTTGGTAATGGACCTGTAGGAGGAGATGATGATTCTGTATATGCAGAGGCCCAGGATGGCAGCGGATTAAATAATGCAAATTTCTCTTCAGGACAGGATGGTTATAATGGTAAAATGCAGATGTACCTTTGGTCTCCGGTTGGAAGAGTATTTTTTTATAATGCACCAAGTGCTGCTGTTTCCCGTACACCGGGAGCAGGAACTGCACAGTTTGGGAATCCATTACCTATGAGCGGTATTACAGGAGATGTAGCACTTTCATCAGTTTTGGATGGTTGTACAGCTTTGCCTGCTAGTTCATTAACTAATAAAATAGGACTGGTTGAAAGAGGAACATGTTCTTTTGCTGTTAAAGTGAAAAACCTTCAGGATGCCGGAGCTAAAGCCGCGATTGTTTATAACAACGCAGCAAATGGGGCTACAATAGGTAATATGGCGGGTAATGATCCGACAATTACTATTCCTTCAGTACTTATTAACAATGCAGAAGGAGAATATATTAAAACTCAGATGGCAGCAAGTACTACTGTAAATGTTACCTTAAAAGGAAATATGACTCCTGACGGAAGTTTTGATAACGGAATCGTAACCCATGAATATGGTCACGGAATATCCAACAGAATGACTGGTACGGGATACAACTGTCTGAATGCAGGAGTTAGTAAAGAACAGATGGGAGAAGGATGGTCAGATTTCTTTGCCTTAATGCTTACGAATAAAGCCGGAGATAATGCTACTGTAGCGAGAGGTACAGGTACTTATGCAATAGGGCAGCCAATAACAGGCGGCGGTATCAGACCTGCCAAATATTCTACAAGCCTTGCTATTAACGGATTTACATACGGAGATACCAACGGAATGGAATACAATAATGGATCAGCAGTTGTTCCGGATGTACACTCTATTGGTTTCGTTTGGGCTACCATGTTATGGGATCTTCACTGGAAATATGTTGAGAAATATGGATACGCTTCAGATGTATTATCAACAACTCCTAACGGAAGCACAAAAGTATTGCAATTGGTAACAGATGCTCTGAAGCTGCAGGGATGTAATCCTAGCTTTATTGAAGGAAGAAATGCAATATTGGCAGCGGAGTTAGCGACTACTCAGGGGCAGGATAAATGTATGATCTGGGGTGTTTTTGCAAGAAGAGGTCTTGGAGTAAACGCATCAGCAGGAGTTAAAAATAACATTAATGACCAGGTTCAGGACTTTAATGTGCCGGAAGAATGTTTATTAGCAACCAATGAAGTGAATGGTGATAAGAACAAGAATATCTCTATCTATCCAAATCCTGCTAAAGATGAGTTCTATATCAAATTCCCAAGCAATACCCTTGGAAAAGTAAGTGTAGAACTGTATGATATGTCTGGTAAGCTTGTTTCTTCAGAAGATAAAATCTCACCGGACGCCAAGAAGGCAATCTCTACAAGCAATCTTGTCAACGGTACTTATATGGTTAAAATAAAAGGACTAGGTTTCGAAGCAGCTTCGAAAGTAATGGTTAAAAAATAATTTACTTTTATAATCAATTTCAGAATCGCCGCAAGCTTGCTTGCGGCGATTCTATTTATCTATCACTCTAACATCCGGAATGATTTAATTTATATGTCGTATCTTCGCAGGCTGTTAAAAAAAATTATGAAGAAGAAAAATATACTAAAAGGTGTTTTATTTGTAGGGATTGGAGCTAGTATATACGGTATGTTGGCCACTTTTGTGAAAATGGCTTACCATGATGGTTTTACAACTTCAGAAGTAACTACTTCCCAGTTCGTTTTAGGTTTAACAGGACTTTTGATTCTTAATTTTATTCAAACCCTGGCCTCAAAACAGAAATTAGCAAAGCCAAATTCTAAAGAAGTGAAAATGCTGCTGCTTGCAGGAACTTCTTTGGGAGGAACAACTTTGTCCTATTATATTGCGGTACAATATATCAATGTTTCCATTGCCATTGTATTGCTGATGCAGTCGGTATGGTTCAGTGTGGTGGTGGAAAGTATTCTCACCCGGAAACTTCCCAATGCAAGAAAAGTAATTTCTGTAATTATTGTATTGCTGGGAACTGTTCTGGCAACCAATCTTATTAATATGGAAATAGAACTGGACTGGCATGGAGTCTTCTGGGGATTGATGGCTGCAGCTTCTTATACCCTTACGATGTTTACTTCCAATACTCTGGCGACTCATCTTCCTGTTTTCAGAAAGAGTTTTATTATGCTGGCAGGAGGTTCTGTAGTTGTCTTTGCATTTTTATTCTTTGCCCAGATAGGACCGATGTATTTTGATGGCTTAAAATCATTATACTTAAACTTTACAGAAAATACAGAACATATTCACCCGTTTAACTATTCCATATTCCTGACCTACGGATTTGTACTGGCTCTGTTTGGAACAATTATTCCACCGATTTTGTTTAATATCGGATTTCCAAATGCTGGACTGGGACTGGGAAGTATTGTTTCATCCCTGGAACTTCCGGTTTCCGTAACTATGGCTTTTGTTTTACTTGGGGAGAAAGTACTTCTCATCCAATGGGCAGGAATTGCCCTGATTCTTTTTGCTATTGTTCTGATGAATTTACCTTCAAAAAAAGAAAAAGAAGTTTCAATGGCATAATGGTCTGAAAATATTAACTAAAAATAACAGTTGAAACCGTTCCTTTTGGAACGGTTTTTTTTAATTTTAATCTTAAATAAACGTTTATGAAACAGTTCAGAAATATAATGGCCGCTTTTGCTTTAACGGTCTCCGGTTTTATGTTTTCACAGGTAAAACCTCTGGATGCAATGCTGTCTGATTATCAATACCCTTACGAAGTTCATTTTCTCAATTTCAGGTCTCAGGGCGAAGATTTGAAAATGGCTTATATGGATGTAAAGCCACAAAAGCCCAACGGAAAAACCATCATGCTTCTCCATGGCAAAAACTTTAATGGAGCTTATTGGGAAAGAACAGCAAAAGACCTTTCTGCAAAAGGATTCCGGGTAGTGATTCCAGATCAGATTGGATTCGGAAAGTCTTCAAAGCCTCATGCGTACCAATTTTCCTTTTCACAGCTGGCAGAAAATACAAAAGCAGTGCTGGATGAATTGAAAATTGACAAAGCCATAATTTTGGGACATTCAATGGGAGGAATGGTGGCAACCAGATTTACATTACTTTATCCGGAAAAAGTGCAGAAATTAATTCTTGAAAACCCGATAGGACTGGAAGATTATAAGACTTTTGCTGCGTACCAGACCATTGATCAGGCTTATCAGTCCGAGCTGAAAAATACAGCCGAAACTTATAAAAACTACCAACTTAAATTCTATTATGACAACCAATGGAAAGAAGAATATCAGCCCTGGCTTGACCTGATTGCAGGATGGACGCTTCATAAAGATTACCCTCAGGTGGCCTGGAATGCAGCGCTAACTTCGGATATGATCTACAACCAGCCGGTATGTTATGAGTTTAAAAACATCAAAGTTCCTACATTACTGATTATCGGAACAAGAGACAGAACAGCAATAGGAAAGGATAGGGCTCCTAAAGAACTTCAGCCGAAAATGGGCCAGTATCAGGAGCTGGGAAAGAAAACCCAACGTGAAATTGCGGAATCAAAACTTGTAGAGATTGATAACGTAGGACATCTTCCCCATATAGAAGTATATCCGAAATTCTTTGAAGCACTGTATAATTTTATACAATAAATTTAAGATTATGTAAAAGTTTACACAGAACTTAATATTTCAAAATCAGTTTTGTTTGTTCTCAAAGAATAATAAGGTCCCCACTCCAATTCCTGAAAACAGCACACAAGCAACTCCCAGATTCTGTATAAATCCAACACTTATTAGTCCTATACCTATCAGGATATAATAAATCAATCCTAATAAGGCACCTGCACTTCCTGTTTCATTTTTATAACGGATAAGAGCCGTACTTAAAATATTCGGAATCGCAGTACTGAATGCCATCACAATGAAAAAATAAGGAATTAAAAAATAAATTCCTGTACCCGACAGAATCCATACGGGCAAGGAAGCTGCCAATGCTGAAAATGTACTTGCTTTAACTACATATTCAGGCTGTATATGCTTCAGCAACAGTAACCTGTTGAGTTTTGCTCCCGCAAATGTACTCATGGCCAGTATGATGCTGCTGTATCCAAAAGCATGTGAAGAATAATGATACTCTTTAAAAATAAACGGAGCCAGTGAATAGTATGAAAACAATAAAACATTAAAACTCATTATTAATAAACAGCATTTTATAATCGCCGGATCCTGAATCATCCGTTTGAATAAGTTGATCAAAGTATTCATGTTGATTTCTTTTACCGAATGATGCGTTTCAGAAACTTTTTGTGTAGAAAGAATAAAGAAAAGGAGGCCCAGAAAACATAAAGTAATAAATACTCCCTGATATCCGGCTGAAGAAGCTAATATTGAACCGGTAATCATTCCTGCCACCGGACTGATGGACAAACCGATTCCGATCCAGGAGAATACTTTACTGATATTATCTTTATCATAAGTGTCCCTTAAAATAGTTTGTGTTACAATAGAACCCACAGAAATTCCGAATGCAGAAATAATCCTGGCGCCAAGAAGAACCGTAAAATCAGGAGCAAAAACGGCTGCCAGAGTTCCCATTCCGTAGGTAATTAGACCATATTCCAATGATTTTTTTCTTCCGATTCTGTCGCATTGTATTCCCCAAAATGCCACTCCCAGAGCAAATGCTATAAAATATACACTGATGGTGAGGGTAGCCCGTTCTTCATTCACTCCAAACTGTTCCTGCACCATCGGTAAAACAGGACTGTAAATAGTTTCTACAAACTGTGGAAGCATCACAAGTAAAGTCAGCAGCCAGATAGGATTTTTCTTTTTCATTTTTTTCCTGCAAAGTTTCCAAAAATCCATTGTATATTTATAATGATATAAAAACAAAAAACATCAAAAATAGGACATGGCCATACTGAAGCAAACCGAAGAATTTAATGCAGATTCCATTCACGAAAAAGTAATCGGAATTGCCTCTGATATGGTGATGCACGATTCCGGTTTTCATTTTCATAAAACAAAATCTCAGTTGTTGTATGCACCAACAGGTTGTATGACAGTCACTACTTCTGACAGGCAGCTGGTTCTTCCCCCGTTCAGAATGCTCTGGATTCCCGCCAATGAAGTACACCGTGTGAATTTCCGGAATATTGTAGCATATAGATCTGTTTATTTTGATGACAGTTATTCCAAAAGATATATGAAATCCGACCTGAAGGTTCTTCATGTAAACCCCCTGTTAAAAGAAATCATAGAAAGAATGTGTTTTTGGGAATGGTCGGATCTTAGTAATGACCAAATTAATCTTTTAGAAGTATTCTGGGATGAAATCAGCAAAGCTCCGGAAGAAAAGATGGAACTTAAAATGCCGCAGGACAGGCGTTTCAAAAAATTAGCTGAAGAATGGACCCAGAGACAGTCTATGCCGCCTATGCTGAAAGATCTTGCAGGAAAAACCGGAGCGGTGGAGAAAACAATCAGCCGTATTTTTAAAAAAGAAACCGGATTGTCTTATCAGGAATGGAGACAGCAGTGGCGGTTGCAGCGATCCATTGAGCTTTTGGTGGATGGCAATTCAATAGGGGAGGTAACACATATCCTGGACTTCTCATCAGACAGCGCTTTTATTGAATTTTTCAAAAAGCATACAGGAGCTACTCCTTTGCAGTTTCTTATGAAGCATGAATAATATCTTTTGTACTGATAAAAGTACTGATTGTGAGCCATGTCAAGGTTTTAAACCTTGACCTTAAAACAAGATTTCATGAAGACTTCTGCTCAAAAAATCTCCACACCTATTTCTTGTCTTATGGAAAGCCCGGTTTATCGTAAATTTCATAAAATTGTACTACCTAATACAATATTTTATGGAAACGATTAATACCAGGAGTGTTGAGAATTACACCCATACTATTGAAGTCAAGGCCACTGCTGATAAACTATACCATGCTTTGACTCATGAAATTTCTCTTTGGTGGACTGAAATGTTTGAGGGGACATCTTCTGAGGTGGACAGCCTATTCACGATAAGATTCGGAGATCATATTCACAAAACAATGCGGGTTAAGAAATTAACTGCCAATACAGAAATTGTATGGTTTGTTGAAGATTCGTTGATTGCCCTTCCTGAATTAAAGAACCAAACGGAATGGATTGGAACAACAATCGTCTGGGAAATAAGGCAAAAAAATGAGATTACCCAGATAAAACTTACCCATATCGGCCTGAATCCGGGTATTGAATGCTATGAAATCTGTTCCGGCGGCTGGCTGCAATTCCTTGGAAGTCTGAAAAAGTTTCTCGAAACCGGAAGCGGAGCTCCCTACAGAAAGTAAGAAATGTTTTAACAAAAAAAGAGACTGTTTACGTGTAAACAGCCTCTTTTTGTATGTATTGTTGTCTGAATTATTTCTTCTTGTAAGCAGCGTCTTTGATTCTTGCTTTTTTACCTCTAAGGTCTCTGAAGTAGTAAATTCTAGCTCTTCTAACTCTACCTTTTCTGTCAACTTCAATTTTTTGAAGTGCTGGCATGTTAATAGGGAACACTCTTTCTACACCTACATCACCACTCATTTTTCTGATGGTAAATGTTTTTGTAGAACCGGTACCTCTCAATTGGATAACTGTTCCTTTGAAGAACTGAGTTCTTGTCTTTTGTCCTTCTTTAATTTCGTAATACACAGTAATTGTATCACCTGCTTTGAATTCAGGGAATTCTTTTTTCGCAATGTACTTGTCTTGTACGTACTTTAATAAATCCATTATTAATAAAATAAAATGTTAAAGCTAAGCAACTTACACGTTCTTCGTCAGAGGTTGAATAACAGGTTGCAAATGTACAAAATAGTTTTTGAATATGCCAAATATTTAATGTGCTAAAAACTATAATTTTTTTATTCCGGTTTTGCTGAAAAATTAACGGTTTCTTTAAAATACCATCAGCCAGAGTTTATATGGGAATTCTACTTTTGCCCGAAGTGAAAAATCTGAGCAACGATTTTTAAATTCCTGATTTACAATTTCAAACTATATGTTATTTTAAAACTAAAGCTATTATGAAACATTATTTCTTCTTTTTTTGTTTCGCGGTCCAGATGGCTTTCGGACAGGTTTTGTTTCCTTATTTACAAAACCCCACTCCGAATTCCATGATCGTCAATTGGAAAACAGCCTCCAATAATGAAACAACGGTGATCTATGGAAATTCACCGGCCAATTTAAATGTGACGGTAACAGGAACCACCAATATCTTCTCGGATACGGGATACAACAACAATTACTATTACCACACGGCAAAGATCGCCAATCTTCAGCCGAATACTAAATACTATTATAAAATAAAAACGGGAACCAGTGAGTCTGCCGTTTACAATTTCAGAACACTTCCTCTGCCCGGACATGCTGCAACAGCCAATGGAAAGATCCGTTTCCTTATTATGGGTGACAACCAGATCAAAGCAGAACCCAGATATGACACCCTCACGTTGAATGCCTATAAAAAATTAAAGGAAAAATTCGGCGCAAATTCAGATCCGTCAGATAATATTGCCCTTACCTTTATGGTGGGTGATCAGGTAGACGTGGGAACTTTGGATCACTATGAGAATGTTCATTTTAAAAAGAATATCAAATTATCTCCCTACCTGCCTATCCAGACTACCGTAGGAAATCATGAAACGTATGGATCTTTAGGGATGAATTCATATTATGCCCACTTTTATATTGATGAAATTAAATATAAAAATATAAGTTCCGGTAATGAAAATTATTATGCTCAGCAGGCGGGTAACGTTTTGTTTGTCAGTTTGAGCTCTGAACATACCGGATCAGCGCAGCAGACATGGCTTCAGCAGATCTTAACAGCGGCTAATAATGACCCGACCGTAGACTGGATTATTTCTTTAAGCCACAGACCTTATCAGGCTGAACAGTATGTAGGCGATATTTCTACATGGGTAAGAGAAAATGCGGTGCCGCTTCTGGTAACTTCTGACAAATATTTAATGCACGTTGGAGCCCACCATCATTTATACCACAGAGGCCAGCTTAAAAATACTCCCAATTATCAGATCATTTCAGGAGGAACAGCCTGGGATCAATATTGGGGAATGTCTAATGAGCAGGATTTTGACGATGTTCAGAAAACATTGACAGATTGGACGTACCAGATTGTAGAAGTGGATATTCCAACCGGAAAAGTAGATGTCGAATGTTATTCAATCGGTGGAGTTTACAATAAGAAGAATAATATACTGGTAGACTCTTTCCACAGATATAAAAATCAGCCTAAACCGGCAAAACCATCTATTACCAATACTTTTTCAGGGCCAATTACTTTACCTCTGACATTGAATGGAAGTGCTTTTTCTTCTTCCAACGGAGAGCTTTTAAATACAACACAATTCCAGATCAGTAAAGCCTCGAATTTTTCTGTGATTGAAAAGGAATTCTACCGCGATTTTGAAAACTGGTTCGGAAAAGACGGAAACGGAACTCCGGATAAAACCAAAAACCTGAATGATGGCGTAGATATTACAAAAGCCACCTTAGCCGCGAACTCTATTCCCAACGGAATTTATTATGTGAAAACACGCTACAGAGACAGAAACCTGGAATGGAGCGACTGGAGTGAGGTGAAACAGTTCGAAATTACAGGAAGCGTGGTTTCAAATCCTACATTTATTTTAAATAAAACAGAATATGCTCAGAATGAAGCCATCACAGCTACCTTCACAGGAGGTCCCGGAAATCAGCAGGATTGGGTAGGAATCTATAAAAAAGGACAAACTCCGGCTTCTGCAACTTCACAAGGATATATTTATACAAACGGACATACGGCAGGAACAGCAACTTTCACTAATGGTCTGGCTAATAAAGGTCAGTATTTTGCCGGATTTTTTGCTAATGGCGGATATACAGAAATCACACCGAGAAAAAATTTCTATGTGGGACCGAAAGTACAGCTTCAAACTACCGCTGATACATATCCTGTGGGAGGAACGGTTGTTATCAATTTTACAGACGGACCCAATTTACAGAAAGACTGGATCGGAATTTATAAAATGGGACAGACTCCGGGAACAACCGCTTCTATTAAATGGAGCTATGTGAATGCTGCTTCCGGAACCCTCAATTTCACAGGTCTCCCAAAAGGATATTATTATGCTCAGTACTTGTTGGAAGACGGGTATAACGGCATCGGGGAGAAGGTATTCTTTAAAGTAGGGGATATCGTTACCGATCTTTGGATCAATAAACCTGTTTATACTTTAGGAGAAAATATTACCGCTTCATGGACAGATTCTCCGGGAATCATCAAAGACTGGTTAGGAATTTATCCTCAAAGTGTTCAGACGCCGGATGATAACTTCGTTTCTTATACCTATTTTGATGGAGTGACTCAGGGAACAAAAACAATCCAGGGAACAGCAGTACCTGCCACACCAGGAAATTATTATATGGTAATGTTTACCAATGACTCCTATACGGAAGTTTCAAACAGAGTACAGTTCCAGGTTACTTCACCAACGTTGGGAACTGAAGAAACAAGAAGCACAGAAAAAAATGTAATGCTGTATCCAAATCCAACCAAACCGGGACAGCCTACCTTTATCAAAAGTGATTACCCGATTGAAAAAATTGAATTGGTTTCAGCTTCAGGAGAACTGCTTTATGTATCAAAAAATATCAATAACCAGCGTTTCTCTCTGGTGAATGAAAACCTTCCGGCAGGGGTTTACTTTGTTAAAGTACACGGAAGAAAACTATTTACTTTAAAGCTGATCATTCAGTAAGGTAAACTTAACATAATTATAACGAGGAGACTGTCAGCAATGATAGTCTCTTTTTATTGATGTAAAAAAGTAATAATTTCCGTAATCATCTGTGAAAATCTGTGCGATCTGTGGTTAAATAAAAGGTAATTTCAAAAAATTGAACCACAAAAGTCACAAAAGTTTTTATACACTTAAGTTAATTAAGAGGATATTCTTGGATTGAATAAGCTCACATAAGTTTTAAAATCTGTGATTTTTTCTTACGTGTTAAAATGAAAATGTGATAGTGCCAGGTATAAAATCTGTGAAACTCTGTGGTTAAATAAAAAAGCGATTCCAAAAAAATGAAACCGCCTTTGATATATGGTTGTGGTAATTAGTCAAATAGATCGTGCAGATCATCCTCGCTGATCAGCGTTTGGTTTTCAGCAGAAGAATTTTCATCCTGAGCATCGGCCAGCGTTTTAGTTTCCTGAATGAGCTTTCCATCCATATTATAAAGTTTTAATAAGATCCATTTTCCGCTGCGTTCAAGTTCTTTAGCTCCATCCCACGTTTTTATTCTGATTTTTCCGCTTTGAATAACACCTGACTTTACAGAAGATTTATTGGCAGGTTTACCTTTTACATGCTGTGTGATTTGTGCTGTGAAGTAATAATCTTCCCCATCTTCACTGATAGGTTGTGTGAAAGTATACAAAACAAAGCCCTTACGATCATAAACAGTAGCTTCATAGCCCGTTTGCTTGGAATTCAGCTTTTTTTCAAAACTCAGTTTCGTATTATCACCTTCAAAAAAGTTTTTGATATTTATGATAAAACCTTCCTTATAAACTGTTTCATTAAAACCTTCATAAGTAGTACCATTGTAAGGGATACCATCTTTATATGTCAATGTAGATTTCAGCTTTCCATCCGGGGAATAATATTTAATTTCCTGGATGAGGTCGTCTTTTAAAAATTGCTCGGAGGATAACTTTCTGTCTTCATCAAAGAATTTACTCGTTACCTTTGAGCCTTTTTCATACATATCAATAGAAGAAACCTGTGAATATTCATAAGCCAGTTGATAATCTTCACCATCCATTGGATTGTAAATATCATTTTCTTTGTCATACTTATATACAAGATGGCCTATTTTTTTACCTGACTCATCATAAGTGGTTTTATAGCCGTCTTTTTTACTCATTTTTTGTTCCTGTAAGACCTTTCCGTTTTTGCTATAGATAACGCCTTCTTTTACACTGCCATCTTTTCTGTATTTTTCTATCTTAGAAATCCTCATTGGGCTGGAATAGTAATCCACTACCATATTCTCACCTGAACCGGAGGTAGTACTGCTGCCAAGATATTTTCCTTTTTCACCGTAATATTTCGTCTCAGTGTTGCTGTCCTTATCAATGATGGTTTCATTTCTGATCCCTTTAATGTCATCATCATAAACGGTTGTTTTTACAGGTGTTGAGTTTTCGTAATCGACCAGAATATTATAATCCATTCCGTCCTCAGCATCTTTATAGGTGAACATCTTTCCTGAAAAAGTTCCATCGGCTTTATATACCACATCTTCTGTCAGCCTTCCTGTTGTATCATAAGACTGTGCAGGGCCAATTTGCTGGCCATTAGAATAGGTAGCAAAATTCAATACCTTTCCTTCAGGTGTATACCAGGTTACTTTGCCGTCAAAAACTTCATTGTTAGGGGTTGTGTCAGAAGCAAGTCCTTCCATTTGAAGCTTTCCGTCCTTGTAGAAATCTTTAATAAGGGTAAGTTTTCCTTTGGGAGTCGTTTCGCGGTAATATTCCATTTTATCCTGAGTGGTTTTCTCCCAGTTTTCATCAAAATAAGTTTTTTCCTGCGCGCATACGTTGATACTGAGTACCAGTGCAAGTAATGCTGAAGTAAATAATTTTTTCATGTTTTTATGTAAGCTTTGATATGTATATTTGATTAATGTGATGATATATCTGTAGAAGATCAGATAGCGTGAAAAAGACAATAACGATGTACGATAGAATAATTTTTACATTAAAATTGTGTTTAAATTACATCCGATAACAGTAAATTATACTATGTTTCGGGTTTTAATGGCCCAAATATAAATCAAATTGATGAGATACACCATCAAAAATGAACAGATCTGTTCATTTTTATAGATAAGAATTTGATTATTATGATTTTAAATAATAAAAAATATCATCAAAAAAAACCATGAATTTCACCACTGTTTCCGTTCATCGGATATACAAGAAAATTTATTAAATTTAGCCAACAGAAAAATCTAATATTTCATGATAGATAAAAGAGTAAAAAATGCAAAGGAGGCCATCGAAGGAATTAATGATGGAATGACACTCATGCTTGGTGGTTTTGGACTTTGCGGAATCCCGGAAAACTCAATCAATGCTTTGGTAGAAAGTGATGTGAAAGATCTGACCTGTATTTCAAACAATGCAGGAGTAGATGATTTCGGATTGGGATTACTGCTTCACAAAAGACAGATTAAGAAAATGATCTCTTCTTATGTGGGCGAAAATGCCGAATTTGAAAGACAGATGCTTTCAGGCGAACTGGATGTAGAACTTACCCCGCAAGGAACTTTAGCTGAAAAATGCAGAGCTGCTCAGGCAGGAATTCCTGCTTTTTATACCCCTGCAGGTTATGGAACTGAAGTAGCAGAAGGAAAAGAGGTGAAAGAGTTCAAAGGAAAACCTCATATTCTGGAGCATGCTTATGATGCGGACTTTTCTATCGTAAAAGCATGGAAAGGAGATCACGCAGGAAACCTTATCTTCAAAGGTTCTGCAAGAAATTTCAACCATCCCATGGCCGGTGCAGCGAAAATTACCATTGCCGAAGTAGAAGAGCTGGTAGAACCGGGACAATTAGATCCCAATGAAATTCATATTCCGGGAATTATGATTCAAAGAATTTTCCAGGGAGAGAAATTTGAAAAAAGAATCGAGCAGAGAACAGTGAGAACTAAAGAATAAGCTCAAATGATAAAATAAAAGCGCTGAACATACATTCAGCGCTTTTTTATGCTTGGGGAGTAAGTGTTTTTCTTTCTCCGATCTGTTGTCTCCACATGGCGTAGTAGAGTCCTTTTTCGTCAATAAGATTAGCGTGGGAACCTGTTTCTACAACCTGTCCGCGTTCTAAAACATAAATTTTATCCGCATGCATAATCGTACTTAAACGGTGCGCAATGAGGACGGTGATCTGCTCTCTTTCTTTTGAAATGTCCTTGATGGTCGTGGTAATTTCCTCTTCAGTAATACTGTCCAGCGCGGAAGTCGCTTCATCAAAAATCAACAGATGAGGTTTTCTTAAAAGAGCTCTGGCAATAGCAATTCTTTGTTTCTCACCACCACTCAGCTTCAAACCGCCTTCACCGATAACGGTTTCAATTCCTTTTTCAGCTCTTTCCAGCAAGGCAGTACAGCTCGATTTCTGCAAAGCAGCAGCCAGTTCCTGTTCCGTAGCTGAAGGGTTTACGAAAAGAAGGTTTTCTTTAATGGTTCCCGCAAATAACTGGGTATCCTGCGTTACAAAGCCAATCTGATTTCTCAGCTCATCAAAATCAAACTCCTTTCCATTGATGCCATTGTAGAAGATATTCCCTTCCTGAGGCCTGTACAATCCAACAAGCAGTTTTACCAAAGTACTTTTCCCGGAGCCACTAGGTCCTACGAAAGCAATGGTCTCCCCGTTTTTCAGATCAAACGAAATATTATTTAAAGCTTTATACTGAGCAGACTGATGCTTGAATGAAACATGTCTGAACTCCAGTTCTTCAATTGCTCCAATTTGTTTTGGATGAAGAGGTTTTTCTTCCACCTCTTTATTCATTAAACGGTCAAAATTCTGAAGAGAAGCTTCTGCTTCACGGTAAGAAATGATGATGTTCCCGATTTCCTGCATAGGTCCGAAAATAAAGAAGCCATAAAACATTAAAGATAAATACTGACCCGGTGTCACAATATTTTTAAAAATTAAATACAATAACGTCAGCGTAATCATCTGCTGAAGAAAATTAACCATCGTTCCCTGAATAAAGCTTAAAGAACGTATGCTTTTCACCTTTCTCAGTTCAAGCCCAAGAATCTTATAGGTATTGTTATTTAAACGGATCACCTCCTGATTGGTTAATCCTAAACTTTTTACAATTTCAATATTTCTTAAACTTTCTGTCGTACTCCCGGCCAGAGCAGTGGTTTCAGAAACAATGTTTTTCTGGATGACTTTTATTCTTTTGCTCAATAAATTGGTGACAATGGCAATAAAGAAAATTCCACAGATATAAACCGGCATAATAGACCAGTGTAAACGGATAGCATACACCGAAACGAAGATAATACTCACCAGGATTCCGAAAAATATATTGATAAAATTGGTGATGAATTTTACGGTATCTTCTCTTACTTTTGTTAAAATAGAAAGTGTTTCACCACTCCTTTGATCTTCAAATTCCTGAAAAGGTAATGCCATGGAATGTTTTAATCCGTCTGTGAAAATTTTCGCTCCAAATTTTTGCGTAATAACACTTACCACATAATCCTGAAAAGCCTTGGCAATTCTACTTATCATTGCCGTTCCGATGAGCAGTCCCAGGAAATAGAAGGCACCATGGTATGCAGAACTGCCATATAAATATTCATTCAGGTTTCTGGGCAGTAGCTTTTCTTTATCAAAAAAGTTAGGATGCGTAACCAGCTGATCAAGGATATTTCCTGTGATAGCCGGAGCAAATAAAGAAAAAACCTGGTTGACAGTAGCCAAAAATAAAGAGATGATGATCAGCCACTGGTAAGGTTTAAGATATCTAAAAAGTATTTTCATTCTGTTAAAAAATAATAGAACAAAATTACAATATTATTTTAACTAACAGTGTTAATTGTTGAATACAACAAAGCCCTTTTGTATTCAAGTGAAAATAATTAAATTGCAGTCTAAGTTTTTATTATGCTTACAAAAGAACAAATTGCCAAAAGAATTTCAAAAGAACTGAAAGATCGTTATTATGTAAACCTGGGAATTGGAATTCCTACTTTGGTTGCCAACTATGTTCCGGAAGGTATTTCCGTAGAATTCCAGAGTGAAAATGGAGTTTTGGGAATGGGACCTTTTCCCTTCGAGGGAGAAGAAGATGCTGATATCATCAATGCCGGAAAACAAACCATTACTATTTTAGAAGGAGGTTCATTCTTTGATTCTGCATTCAGTTTCGGAATGATTCGTGGTCAGAAAGTAGATCTTACCATCCTGGGAGCAATGGAAGTTTCAGAAAACGGAGATATTGCCAACTGGAAAATTCCCGGAAAAATGGTAAAAGGAATGGGAGGTGCTATGGACCTTGTGGCTTCTGCTGAAAATATAATCGTTGCAATGATGCACGTAAACAAAGCTGGAGAAAGTAAAATCCTTAAAAAATGTACCCTTCCTTTAACAGGAGTAAACTGTGTGAAAAAAGTAGTTACTGAATTAGCCGTTCTGGATGTAACTCCGGCAGGATTTAAACTGGTGGAAAGAGCCCCGGGAGTGTCCGTAGAAGATATTATCAAAGCTACAGAAGCAGATCTGATTATTGAGGGAGAAATTCCTGAAATGCAGTTCTAATCTGATGACAAATACAAAAGTTTCGGCCTCACAAAGTGAGGCCGAAACTTTTTATAAGCGACATAGGAAATCGGAGCGTCAAAAAAATAAGTCCTGTGAACGTTAAGAAAATTCTCCTGTCCGAAGCGCGAGACAAATTCAGAACGGATTAAGAAATAAAGATTTCGTGCAAGTTTAGAATTTTTAGAGAACAGGAATTATTTTTAGCGGAGAGATCCAGGTCTTGAATTTTTGTTTCTTTTGTTTCAAGACAAAAGAAATTAAACCTCAAAAAGCTGGCTCATCATGAAACAATTTTATATAAATAAAAACTCTGACAAATATTTTTATAAATGACTTTAAAACGACATAGGAAATCGGAGCGTCAAAAAAATAAGTCCTGTGAACGTTAAGAAAATTCTCCTGTCCGAAGCGCGAGACAAATTCAGAACGGATTAAGAAATATAGACTTGGCGCAAGTTTGAATTTTTAGAGAACAGGAATTATTTTTAGCGGAGAGATCCAGGTCTTGAATTTTTGTTTCTTTTGTTTTAAGACAAAAGAAATTAAACCTCAAAAAGCTGGCTCATCATGAAACAACTTTTATATCTAAACGGCTAGTGTGTTAACATTATTTATTTCCCATCCTGAGCCCCAAACACCTTCTGAAGAATACTTGTAGTCCTCATGGCAGGCGTATTTCTGATTCCGCTCTCTTTATCTGCCACCATTTTGAATACACCATTAATGGTTTCTGTGGTTACATATTCATTAAGATCTGTAGTTACAGCCTGTCCTGTAAACGTATTATATTTTGAGATCAGACTTTTCCAGAGCGTATCAGCACCTACTTTTCCCAAAGAAGCTTTTACTTTAGGCTGAAAAGCATTGAAGAGTTGAGTCTGTGTTTTTCCCTGAAGATAGCTTGTTGCAGCATTATTACTGCCTAATAAAATGTTTTTGGCATCTGTAATCGTCATGGAAGTGATGGCATTGGTAAAGATAGGCGCAGCTTCTGTTACGGCATCTTCAGCAGCTCTGTTCAAAAGTTTCACGCCTTCATCAGCAAGGCTTCCCATACCGATAGAGCGCAGGGTTGTATCAATTTTTCTTAGCTTTTCAGGCATTAAAATTTTTACTGCTTCATTTCTGAAAAAACCATCTGTTACTGCCAGTTTTTTTACCCCATCTGTTACCCCCATGCTTAAAGCTTCCTTTAATCCTGAGGAAATCTGAGTAGAAGTAAGACTTCCAAGGTTGGCCGATGAATGACGAGACTCACCGGAAGCTGTGGTTGTATTAGTCGTAGGAGTTGTAGCCCCATTGTTTTTCACGGGAACATTAAGGTCTACACCTGTTTTGTTTTTAACTGTAGATTTTATGATATCGAAAATTTGTGCCTGTGCTGACATTGAGAATAATAAACCGGCTGCCAGAAAGATATTTTTTTTCATCGTATTTTTTTACAAATTTAAACCTTTTAATTTTTAAAGTCGTCTAAACTTATCAAAAAGCAAACCACAAACTAATAGCTTATTGCAGATTCAATTAAACCATTAACAAGTTGTGAAGGAATAAAACCAGTTAAGAGAAGATCATAGATTTTTTTCGATAGAGCTGATTTAATATTATTACACTTTTATGAATAGTTAATGATTAAATTAAACTGTTATTAAATATCTGTCAATCAGTTTGGGGAAAATGAGTCATAAGTTTTGAAAAATAATTATCTTAGCTCAAACCTTAACCACATCCAATGATACGGACTTTTTTAGTATTTTTTATATTGATTTCAAACGTGATTTTTGCCCAAAATAAATTAAATCTGATTCCTTACCCTCAGAAAGTTGAATTTTCACAGGGAGAATTTGTAATTCCTGATACCTTCGTATTGAGTGGTGATCTGCCGGGAGAAGAGACCGAATATTTCAAAAAACGAGCAGGCTCTCAGTTAGAATTTCAATATGTTCAGAAGGGTGGAGGCATTCATTTAACGAATTCTATTATTCATTCCGGGGTGGATGCTGAACAGAAAAAAGAATATTATGTATTAGAAATTTCTCCAAAACAGATTCATATAAAATCTTATACGAAACAAGGCTATTTTCTGGCGCTTCAAACACTGATTCAGATTTTCGAACAATATAAAGAGAGTAAGAAAATTCCGGCAATGAAAATTGAAGATCAGCCGAAATTTGCATGGAGAGGAATGCATCTTGATGTGTGCCGTCATTTTTTTACAGTAGATGAGGTGAAGCAATACATTGATTATCTGGCAATGTACAAGCTGAATACGTTCCACTGGCATTTAACGGATGATCAGGGATGGAGGATTGAAATTAAAAAATATCCTAAGCTGACGCAGATTGGTTCAAAACGTAAAGAATCCATGGTTGGAGCTTATGTCGACAATACATTTGACGGAAAGCCTTACGGACCTTATTTTTATACTCAGGAACAAATAAAAGAAGTAGTACAATACGCTCAGGACAGACACATTACTGTTGTTCCGGAAATTGAAATGCCGGGACATGCATTGGCAGCTTTATCAGCATACCCTGAACTGGCATGTACAAAAGGACCTTTTGAAGCCGCTACAAAATGGGGTGTTTTTGATGATGTTTTCTGCCCGAAAGATGAAACGTTTACCTTTCTGGAAAATGTTCTGGATGAGGTAATCAAATTATTCCCATCCAGATACATTCATATTGGCGGTGACGAGTGCCCGAAAACACGATGGAAAGAATGTGCACACTGCCAGGAATTGATTAAGAAAAATAATTTAAAAGATGAACATGGCTTACAAAGTTATTTTATTCATCGGATTGAAAAATATGTCAACAGCAAAGGCCGCAAAATTATCGGCTGGGACGAGATTTTAGAAGGCGGCTTAGCTCCGAATGCTGCTGTCATGAGCTGGACGGGAGTAAATGGAGGTATTGAAGCCGCAAAATCAAAGCACTTTGCTGTAATGACTCCCGGAGCTTATTGTTATTTCGATCATTACCAGGGAGATCCGCAATCGGAACCTAATGCTTTCGGAGGGTTTACACCTTTAGAAAAAGTATATTCTTATAATCCTGTTCCTGCTGAACTGAATGCTGAGCAGGCCAAATACATCATGGGCGTTCAGGCCAACCTCTGGACAGAATATATTTTGGATTTTAAGCAGGTACAGTACATGATTTTTCCAAGATTAATGGCCCTTTCTGAAGTAGGATGGGGGACATCAGATCCTAAAAAATATAAAGAATTTGAAAACAGGGTGATCAGCCACTTTAAAGTTCTGGATGAAATGAAGGTGAACTATGCAAAAAGCATTTATAACATCACCGGAAAAGTGATCCCTTCCCATAACGGAATTGCCTACGAATTATCAACTTCACAGAATTCAAATGGGGTCAGATATACTCTGGACGGAACAAATCCTTCCATCAATTCTAAAAACTATGAAAATGCAGTTCAGATTCCCAATTCTTTAACGATTAAGTCAGCTTATTTCGAAGAAGGCCAGTTGAAAAGTGCAGTCTCTACACAGGAATTTACGGTTTCAAAGACAACCGGAAAAAAGGTAACCCTTGAGCAGCAGCCCAATGAAAATTACTCTTTTGGAGGTGCTTTTACCTTAGTAGATGGTATTATCGGGAATGTAAAGCAGCTTGGTAAAACATGGCTGGGCTTTCAGGGGAAAGATGTTGTGGCAACCATAAATTTCGGTCAGAAAACAGACTTCTCGGAAGTTTATTTTAATACCCTTGAGAATAAAGGAAGCTGGATTCATCTTGCGAAATCGGCTAAGATTTTTGTTTCTGATGATAACAGTAATTTTAAACTTATCAAGGAAATCGGGACCGCAGAAATTCAAAATGCCAATGGAAAAATCAAAGTGAAAGTAGGAGCACAGAATACAAAATACCTGAAAGTAACTATTGAAAATGCAGGTATTATTCCGGCAGGAAATCCGGGAGCAGATTCAAAAGCATGGCTGTTTGTTGATGAAATTGGCGTAAATTAGCGTAATCAGAATTAAAAAATGCAGAACGACACCGTACTTTCTTCCGAGTTTTCATCATCGCCGGATCTGGTAGAAAAGCTGTATCAGTATGGTACAACGAAAAATTACCATGAAGGAGACATTATTCTGGATGAGAATGCTTCCATCCGTTCTATTCCTATTGTGATGAAAGGAATGCTGAAAGTCATCAGGACTGAAGAAGACGGACGTGAAATTTTATTATACTACATCAAAGCAGGAGAAAGCTGTATCATGTCTTTCCTCGGTGGTATGCACAACGAAAAAAGTATTGTAAAAGCGGAGATCGAAGAAGATGCAGAAATTCTTTTTCTCCCTTTAGACAAGGTCTCTTTGTTCATCAAAGAACACCCGGAATGGCTGGACTATATTTTCAGACTCTATCATAAAAGATTTGAAGAGCTGTTGGATATCATCAATGCTATTGCCTTCAAAAAAGTAGACGAGAGACTTCTCAGCCTGCTGCTGAAAAAATCTGAACTTACAGGTTCCGAGACTATTCATACCACCCATGAACAGCTGGCCAATGAGCTGGGAACTGCAAGAGTAGTGGTATCAAGACTTCTGAAGCAGTTGGAAGAAGAAGGAAAACTTAAGCTGGGCAGAAATAAAATCGTCCTCCTGAAACCCCTCAATTCATAAACGATACCTCATTTTAATGAAAGGCACACACATTCCTCTCCCTTGGGGGGGCGAAAATTCAAAGAATTTTTGACGGGGTGGTCAACTATCATTGCAAACCAAAGGAGAACCAACCTCGGATAATTTCCTTGTGTCCTTTGTGAACATATTAGTGTTCATTCGTGTTAAAACCTTCCTTATGTAACAAAAGTAGCTGTAGACCTCCTTTCACATTCCCATTTTTGTATCAGAAATATTTAAATAGTAAAATGGAAATTATAGGATATGCAGCCGCAATTTTAATAGGGGTTTCTCTAGGCTTAATCGGAGGAGGAGGAAGTATTCTCACCGTTCCCGTTCTTGTTTACCTCTTTGGAATCGATGCTTTTCTGGCAACGGAATATTCACTTTTTGTAGTAGGAATCAGCAGTTTGGTTGGGTCAGTATCATATTTTAAAAAAGGTTTGGTCAATTTTAAAATGGCACTCATATTCGGAATTCCTTCCGTAATTTCCATTTTTCTGACCAGAATATATCTTCTTCCGTTAATTCCTGAAGAAGTAGTTCGAATGCAGCATTTTACTATTACCAGAAATATTTTTTTACTGTTGATTTTTGCAGGTTTAATGATTCTGGCATCTTATAAAATGATAAAAAGCAATTCTTCAGAACAACCTTTAGAAAGCATGATGACTAAGAATAATAATTTGCGGGCAGCAGGACAGGGTTCAATAGTCGGTATTTTAACCGGATTGGTGGGCGCTGGAGGAGGCTTTATGATTATTCCGGCGTTGGTTAATCTTTTAAAAATTCCCATGAAGGTGGCTATAGGCACTTCGTTAGTCATCATTTCTCTCAATTCTCTGATCGGCTTCTTTTCCTCTGTAAATCATACGAAAATAGAATGGAAACTCCTGATTTCGATTACAGCCATTGCCGTGGCAGGAATTATAATAGGTTCACAATTATCAAAAAAGATAAACGGTAAAAAACTGAAATCGGTATTCGGATGGTTTATTCTGGTAATGGGTGTTTATATTATCACTAAAGAAATTTTCCTTTAATGTCCTTATGTAACAAAAGTAGCTGTTGAGGTAAAAGAAAAGCAGGAAATTTGTATCAGATAACAAAATCAGAAATAAAATAATGAAAATAGAACAGATTTATACCGGGTGCCTGGCACAGGGAGCTTACTATATCACTTCAGCCGGAGAATCCGCCATCATTGACCCTTTAAGAGAAACGCAGCCTTATATCGACAGACTGAACGAAGATGGAGTACAGTTGAAATACATTTTTGAAACCCACTTTCACGCCGATTTTGTCAGCGGACATCTTGATCTAAGCCATAAAACAGAGGCTCCAATTGTATACGGACCGACTGCAGATCCTGAATTTGAAGCCATCATTGCAGAAGATCAGCAGATATTTGAGATAGGGAATATTAAAATTAAAGTTCTTCATACACCGGGACACACCCTTGAAAGTTCATGCTACCTGTTGATTGATGAAAATGGAGTTGAAAAAGTACTTTTCAGCGGTGATACTTTATTCCTTGGTGATGTAGGCCGCCCGGATCTGGCACAAAAAGGAGCTGATATGACTCAGGAAGAGCTGGCAGGGCTTTTATATGATAGTTTGTACAATAAAATTTTGCCTTTACATGATGAAATTATTGTTTATCCTGCCCATGGAGCCGGCTCAGCCTGCGGTAAAAACATGCAGAAAGAAACAGCAGATACATTAGGAAATCAAAAAAGAACCAATTATGCACTGAATCAAAAGGACAAACAGAGTTTTATAAAAGAAGTGACCGACGGGCTTTTACCTCCGCCGGCTTACTTCGGAATGAATGTGAGGATGAATAAAAAAGGATACAATAGCTTTGATGAAGTCCTTTCACAAGGCCTGCACGCTCTGGCTCCGGAACAGTTTGAGGAAATTGCTGAAGCTTCGGGAGCTTTGGTTTTAGATGTAAGAACCAATCATGAATTTGCGAAAGGTTTTATCCCACAGTCCATCAATATAGGATTGGATGGTGATTTTGCCCCCTGGGCAGGCGCTTTAATTGCTGATGTAAACCAGCCTGTACTGCTCGTTACTGAAAAAGGAGCTGAAGAAGAAGCGGTAACCCGCTTGAGCAGAGTAGGATTTGATCATATTTTAGGATTTTTGGAAGGAGGTTTTGAAGCCTGGGAAAAAAGTGGAAAAGAAACAGACGCTGTAAACCGTATTTCTGCAGAGCAATTTGAAAAAGAAATAAAAGAAAAAGAAACAAAAATTATCGACATAAGGAGAGAAAGTGAATACAATGCAGAGCATATTCATGAAGCCTACAGCAAACCGCTGGCATATATCAACGACTGGATCCATAGTATAGAACCAGCGGAACACTTCTACATGCATTGCGGAAGCGGCTACAGAAGTACAATGGCCGCAAGTATCCTTCAGGCAAGAGGGTATAGAAACTTTTCAGAAATTGAAGGCGGTTTTAAAGCCATTGCTTCAACAGGTGTTCCTAAAAGTGATTTTGTGTGTCAGACTAAAATTTTAAATACATTAGATTAAAAAGTAAAAAATGGTAGAAATTATAAAAGAACCCTGGCCATGGTATATCGCCGGTCCGTTGATCGGCCTTACTGTTCCTGCTTTATTGATTATGGGAAATAAATCCTTTGGAATCAGTTCCTCGCTGAGGCATATCTGCGCAGCCTGTATCCCTGCCAATGTAGATTTTTTCAGATACGACTGGAAAAAAGAAGCCTGGAATTTATTTTTTGTACTGGGAATTTTCTTCGGAGGAATGATTGCAGCTCATTTTTTGGTGAATCCTTCAGAAATAGCAGTGAATCCTAATCTGAAAGCAGAATTGGCCGGTTATAGAATTACAGATTACAGCAATATGGTTCCGGTACAGCTGATGAACTTCGAAAGCCTGCTGACCCCGAGAGGATTTATCATGATGGTGATAGGAGGGTTTTTGGTAGGTTTCGGAACAAGATATGCGGGAGGCTGTACCAGCGGACATGCCATTATGGGACTTTCCAACCTGCAGTGGCCTTCTTTGGTCGCAACAGTGTGTTTTATGATCGGTGGTTTTTTAATGGCTAATATCATTCTGCCTGTCATCCTTTCCCTATAACTATAATTTAAAAGAGAAGTTTATATCATGATAAAAGAAAAAGAACAGGATATACGTCACCAGGATACTGTTTGTGTGAACGAAAGTAACCTTACCCAACAATGGTATCATAACCTGAAGTACCTTGCAGCAGGAATCATATTCGGGATTATTTTCGTGAAAGCAGAAGTGATCAGTTGGTTCAGAATACAGGAAATGTTCCGCCTGCAGTCCTTCCATATGTACAGGATCATCGGAAGTGCCGTATTGGTGGGAATGATTTCAGTATGGATGATCAAAAAGTTCAATATAAAAACAATATACGGTGAACCCATTACGCTTACCTCCAAAAAATTTAATAAAGGCCAGATTTACGGCGGATTGATATTCGGATTTGGCTGGGCGATTACCGGAGCCTGTCCCGGACCGCTGTTTGCCCAGATCGGAACAGGAGCTTTAGCAGTATCCGTCACATTGTTGAGTGCCATTGCCGGAACATGGGTGTATGGTTTTTTTAGAGATCATTTACCGCATTAATAGCTTGTAAAAAGACTGCAGATATTTTCGGCAGTCTTTTTTAAGTATAAAATTATGAATAAATGAAGTTATCCGCACCTAAAGCCATATAAAGATTAATGCGCTCTATCCTGTCCTGAAGTTCCAGATTGATGAGGTTCATTTCATTTTTCAAAAGGTCTCTTTGCTTGCGGATCAGCACAAAACTGTTGCTGGTACCTACCTTTATTTGCTTTTCAGTGAGCTTAATGTTATTTTTCATTTCATTGACGGCGTTAGTAGTATAGCTCATCTGTTTTTCAATAGAATGGAGATTGGCCAGAGAAGATTCCACTTCGTTCAAAGCATTCAGAACAGTTTTTGAATATTCTTCAACGACCTGTTTCTGCCGGAAATTTTTTATTTCCACATTCTTTTTAAGCTTTCCACCATTGAACAGCGGAGAAACCAACCCACCACCCACTTTTAATAACGGGTTGGAAAATAAAGAATTAATAGATTCTACATTACTTCCGGCACTTCCAAGAGATGAACTTATACTTAATGAAGGAAGCCTGGCCGCTTTAGCCTCCTGTACTTCGTAAAAAACCTGTTCGATCTGAAAATGACTGGCCTGTATGTCTGATCTTTTCTCCAGGAGCTCAAGAGGAAAAGATTCAGGAATACTATTTTTTACAAGGCTAAAAGAGTGTTGGGTGGCCAGTTTTCCCTCCGGATATTTCCCGGTAAGAAGTTCCAATGATCTTCTCGATTGAGCATTTGCATTTTTCACCTTTTCCAGATAGCCCTGCAGGGAAATAATCTCTGCGGTTATATTGGAAATATCCAGTGCATTTGCCGTTCCTACCTTCTTCTGAATGATATACAGCTTTTCCAGATCTGTGGTCTTCTGAATATAGCTTTTAATCTTATCTTCCTGGATGTTTCCTGCAATATTCAGAAAATAAGCTTTGGCAATCATCCCGGCAACAGATTGATGCAGCAGGGTATTCTGATGTTTTGCAGAAAAATAACTGCTGGTACCGGCCATCTGTGAAGATTTATTCTTGCCCCAAAGATCAATTTCCCAGTTGGCTTTTAGCGCAAGACGTTGAACCTGGCTGTTGCTGACTAAATTATTGGAAGTATTGGCAACGGCACTCACACTCGGATAAAGGTCGCTTCCTGCAATTTCCATCGCCAGTTCAATCTGATTAAGCTTTTCTCTGGCAATAATCAGGTCAGCATTATATAACATTCCTTCATTAACCAGGGCTTCCAGGTGAGGGGTCTTAAGATCATTGATCCAGTCATAGGAAATGGATTTTGAATCAGCTTTTCTGTCAAAGATCCACTCATCCGGAATTGCTATATGGGAAGCAATTTCACTCTTTTCCTTAAGCTCATTTATATTTTCCTTTGTAGCTTCTTTATAACCGATGCACGAGCTTAAGCTTACGGAAAGTACGCTCAATACAATTAACTTTTTATACATGTTAATGAAGTTTTGGGATCAGATAATTAAGTTTACTGTTGATACGCACCATTACTTTTCTGATAAGATGGAGCGGCTTAATATGATCAGAATAGATAATTGCCGTTCCTCTTGCTCCTACTGTAAGCTGCTTCTGACTATCTGTCAATGTAAATTTGGCAATAAGTTTTCCGTCAGTTTCGGGTAATTGTCTGGCAGTATCAGGAAGCCCGGCTGTAGAGCCATTTCCTCCCAGCATTCCCCCGGCGTTATTCATAATTCCCTGGCTTGTAGCATCAATCACATATTCAAGTCTGGCTTTTACTACTTTTCCGGGTTCTGTTTTAAGAGCGAGCTCTACTTCATCTCCATTTTTTACCGCTTCCAGTTCGTTCTGAGCAAAAAAGCCAATGACAGACTGCTGTTTCTGAATCAGGACAAATGCAGATTTGAAAGGAGCCATAATTGCTCCTTCATTCAGCTGTACATTGGGAATTATTCCGTCTGTAGGTGCCAGCACAACGGTTTGTGAAAGATTCCATTTTGCCTGGTCCAGTTTGGCCTGAATTTCTGATACCGAGGAATTTTCTCCACCATACGAAGCATTAGAACGCGTTTCCAAAGACTGCTGCTGTGACTGTGCTGCACTGATTCTGGATTGGAGATCACGTACATTCGTTACAGACTGTTCAAGATCAAACTTATTGGCAGCACCTGCTTCCACCAATTCCTTGTACTGGGCAGCTCTTTTGTTGGCAAGATCAAGCTGTGACTGTAACCCTGCAATATTTTTTCTGGAAGCTGATATATCTGCATCATATGAGCTTACAGTAGCTTTCATAGTACTCAGTTTAGCTTCCAGGGATTTTATTTCCTGTACATAAGGTTCTCTGTCCAGCATAAATAAGGTATCTCCTTTCTTTACTTCCTGGTTGGTCTTCACATATACTTTTTTCACCTTTCCCAAAACCTGGGTAGTGATATCTACACTTCTGTTTCCCACTTTTACATCAGAGGTAATGGGGCAGAAATAATTTAAACTTAATATCAAAGCGATGGATCCGAAGATCGGTAATGAATATACCACTACCTGGGTGGTAAAAGTCCACGGGATCAGTTTTAATTTTTTAATAAGAAGCCAGCATATTCCGGCATATATTGCGACTAGTAATTCCAGCATGTCTTTTAATTTTCAATAGGTTTAAATTCTTCTTCAGGTAAATCTGCGTGGTCCGTTTCTTTTTCAGGAGTTGTCTGGTTTCCATAATTATAGTTGGCCCAGATTAAAGCAACCGGCCATAAAAGACCTCCAAAGATCAGAGAAAGAAGGCACATACTTTTGATTGCGTTAAGCTGGGGATGATTTTTCTTTTCTGCTACTTTTTCCGGGTAAATGTGAGCTTTCCAGAAGAGATAAATTCCGGCTATGGGTAGTATCAGTAAGATTAGCCAGGATGCTCCGTCGGCTATTGTGTCTTCAAGACTGCCTGTAGATGCCTGAACAAAATTGCATGCTGATAACAGGCAGAGAATGGTGGTTATTCTTTGCATAAAATGGTATAAATGATAATAAAATGTTGATTTAAGGAAATACGGATTATGATCCGGACGAATATCCGGACAATCACATAGTAATCCTGTTAAGATGTAAAGACTATTCTATGGGATGTATCGCTTTGAGGATTATATTTTTTTTCATTTGGTTTTTTTATTTGTGTAGAACAAGTTTTTGACCGGACAAAATTATATTGAACAGAACAATTAAAAATATTCTTAAGTTATTTTTTTCCCTGATTCTTTTTTTTATTGTCGCGGGCTGTGATACGGGAAAGGGAATTTGGGGTGATGCCCAGAAAATTAGCAATATACTTTCTGTTTGCATTTTGACAGACAAACGGGTGGCTGTTCAGAAAATCTTCATACCGCGAAAGCGGCGAGCTCCTGCAGAATTGCTCTGTGCGTGCAGATAAAATGCTGATAATCTGTTTTAAAGATTTCAGATACAAACTGTAAATTCCTTTATGCTGAAATGCAACCTGCTCAAATTCACTTTTATTAAAGAGAATAATCTGGGAATCAATAACAGCTTGTATGGTATACTTTCTTGTACCTTCAGGGGAATAAGATGCCGGGCTTTCCAGAAAAGCTACCTCTTTTTCTGAAGGTAAGAAAGTATTGATTTCAACTCCGTTTTCATCGTCAAAGAAAAACCTCAGCAGACCGCCAGTCAATATAAATAAATGATTAAATGGCTGGCCGGGCTCTACAAGTTTTTCTTTTTTTCGAAGAAGTCTGGGAGTACTGATGTTTGCAAGGATCCGGGTTTCTTCATCCGATAATTCCTTAAAACAATCCATTCTTCTAAATGTTTTAAACATGCATATTAATTAAATAACCAGTATAAAAGTAATGAAAAATAACAAAGAAAAATTAATAAAAAGTCATGAGGCTTTCATAGAAGTTTTTTTTAGATTTGTGAGATTATACAATTTGAGATACCATGAACAATAACCGAAGAAGTTTTATTAAAAAACTGGGAATTGCAACAGCCGCACTTGCCATAAACCCACTGGATGTAATGGCTGCCGAATTATCTGAACCTGCTGTTACTGCTGTAAACAAACCGATTGTCCTTTCCACGTGGAATTTCGGATTAAAAGCCAATGAAGAAGCATGGACAATTCTTGGAAAAGGAGGAAAGGCTCTGGATGCCGTAGAAAAAGGGGTACGTCTCGTAGAATTGGATCCGAAAGAAAGAAGTGTAGGATATGGCGGACGTCCGGACAGGGATGGAAGAGTCACACTGGATGCCTGCATCATGGACGAAAATTATAATATCGGTTCCGTTGCGTGTCTGGAGCATGTTAAAAACCCAATTTCGGTTGCAAGGGCTGTGATGGAAAAAACGCCCCACGTTATGCTGGTAGGAGACGGCGCGTTACAGTTTGCCCTTTCGCAAGGGTTTAAAAAAGAGAATCTTCTCACTTCCGAATCCGAAAAAGAATGGAAAGAATGGTTAAAGACCAGTCAGTATAAACCGATTGCCAATATTGAAAATCACGATACCATAGGAATGATCGCTTTGGATGCACAGGGAAACCTTTCCGGAGCGTGTACTACCAGCGGAATGGCTTTCAAAATGCATGGCAGAGTAGGAGATTCCCCGATTATCGGAGCAGGTCTTTTTGTAGATAATGAAGTGGGAGCTGCTACCGCAACCGGTCATGGGGAAGAAGTGATAAGAACGGTAGGAACCCATCTTGTGGTTGAACTCATGAGACAAGGCAGAAACCCACAGGAAGCCTGTAAAGAAGCAGTAGAAAGAATTGTAAAAATCGCTCAGCGAAGAAACAAAAATCTGAAAGATATTCAGGTAGGCTTTATTGCGATCAATAAACAGGGAGAATATGGATCTTACTGTATTCAGGACGGATTCAACTTTGCAGTGTACGATCAGAAGGGAAACCGCCTTGAAAAACCTGATTTTGCTTTGAAATAATCAATAGAAATGGGCTTTAGCCCATTTAAAACAATCAAAAATATCTATTGGCTTTAGCCAAAACTTAAAATAATTATGAAAAGAATGATTATCACTTCTTTATTTCTCATTATTGCATGTAAGGAAGAAAAGAAGGAGAGTAAAAAAGCCGTTGAACCACAGCTGGTAAATGAGAAAACAGTTTTGACTAATGAATTCAGGGAATCTGAAGAAGCCCAAAAATGGTTGAAGCAAAGTATTGTAGATTACTTCAAAGCTGATATCGGAAATGGTGAAAAAAATATGCAGAAGATCACAACAAAAGTCTATTTTGATTATAAAACAGATGCTATGAATGTTGATCTTGATGTTGACGGAAGCCTTACCGCAAAAGAATTTCAGGATAAATGGAAATCTAAGTTTGATACCGGTAAAGCAGGAGTTGGTGTAGGATTTCTTATTTCTGCACAGGATTGGAATAATATTGAAGTTGGAAGCTGTGATTTAGAACTCTCCTCAACAGATGAATATCTCTTCAATGTAGTGCTGACAGACAAAAATTTTAAAGCAGAATATCCGTCAGTAATAAAAGTAGTAAAAGAAAACGGTTCATTTCTCATTGCAGATGTATTGCAGGACGAACCCAAGTAAAATAAACAGATATATACAATGTCAAAAATAGAAATAGCTTGTTTTAACCCTGAATCAGCATTAATTGCTTTTGAAAACGAAGCAGACAGAATAGAATTATGTGATGGTCTCAGTGAAGGCGGAACCACTCCGGATTTTGAAACCATGAAAAAGCTTCGTGAAAAGATCCATATCCCGATTTTTGTGATGATCCGTCCCAGAGGGGGAGATTTTACCTATTCGGATTCTGAATTTGAGCAGATGAAAAGTGATCTGATCCATCTTAAATCCTTACATGCAGATGGTTTTGTATTCGGTATTCTCGATGAAAATGATGAAGTTAATATAGAACAGAATAAAGCTTTAGTTGAATTGGCAAAACCGCTTCCGTGCACTTTTCATCGTGCTTTCGACCGTGCTGCAAGCCTGGAAGAATCTTTGGAAAAAGTAATTGAATGTGGTTTTACAACCATTCTTACTTCCGGCCAGAAGCCCAATGTATCTGAAGGCAAAGAGAATCTTAAGAAACTGGTTGAGCTCTCTAACGGAAAAATAGAAATTCTTGTTGGAGGCGGGCTTCGTTCATCCAATATTGAAGAAATAAGAGAGGTTACGAATGCAGGTTACTTCCACTCTTCAGCCATTACTGATGGTGGTGCTTTCGCCAACCCGGATGAAGTGGTTGCATTGAAAAGTAAATAATTAGTTAGATTATGATTGTTAATTTAAACGCAAAGTTTAAAAGATAAAATGTATTATATTTTGAGTGAGCAAAGTATTGCGGCAAAGCCGCCGACAAAGCTTAATAATAAAAACAGTTAGCTTCATCCAATCGATTGAAATCGATTCTGTCTTAGCTTCCTTAAATAATATATTGCTATAGTTGAAACTTTGCGTTTAAAAACTACACAATAAAAATAAAAACACACAAAATGACAGAAAACGAATTATCCTACAAAATAATAGGAGCCGCTATAGAAGTACATAAGAACCTAGGAGTTGGCTTATTAGAAAATGCATATGAAACTGCTTTAGTTTATGAATTAAAGATGCAGGGACTTAATGTTAAACAACAGTTATCCCTGCCTTTAAAGTATAAAGAAATGTTTATTGAAAATGCATACAGAGTTGACTTGATTGTAGAAGATAAAGTTATTGTAGAAGTGAAATCTATGTTGGAATTACATCCTGTTTTTTACTCACAAGTGCTGACATATCTGAAACAGACTGATTTAAAATTGGGATTGCTAATTAATTTTAATAATGAACTTATTAAATACGGAATCCACAGAATTGTAAACAAATTTATTGATGAATAAAACGTTACTTTTTATTTTCATTTTCATGCAGAATATCCTTTCTGCACAGTTTTCCCAAAGAAGCTTATCCTCTGAGAACTGGCAGTTTAAAAATTCAAAAGACCAAAACTGGCTTCCTGCGAGAGTTCCGGGAACCGTTCATCTGGATTTAATGGCTAACAGGGTGATTCCGGATCCTTTTAAAGATGAAAATGAAAAGAAAGTACAATGGATAGAAAATGAAGACTGGGATTATCAGACTGCGTTTGCTGTTTCCTCTCAGGAATTAAAGAATGAGAATATTGATCTTGTTTTTAACGGTCTGGATACATTTTCAGAAATTTATCTTAACGGAAAACTCTTAAAGAAAACCGACAATATGTTTCGGAAGTGGGTAATTCCGGTAAAGCAATATCTGCAAGCAGGTAAAAACACAATCAGACTTAAATTTAAATCTGCTGTAAATACCGGAAAAGAATTAGCGAAAAACGTTCCGTTTACCATGCCGGAATCACCAAGAAGCTTTGTGAGAAAAGCACAATACCAGTTTGGCTGGGATTGGGGACCAAGACTGGTTACGGCGGGAATATGGAAAGACGTTCAGTTGGAATTCTGGAATAATGCTAAGATAATCACCGTTAAGGATATCCAGAAAAGAGCTTCTGAAACTTCTAATGATGTACATTTTGATGTAGAAATTTATGCTCAGAATGCCGGGGATTATACTTTGGATCTTAATTCCATTCATAAAAAAATAGCGTTGAAAAAGGGAATAAATAACATATCTGTTCCTTATGATGCAAACGGTATGAAGCTCTGGCAGCCTAATGGACGCGGTGAAGCCAATCTCTATGATTTTGAAGTAAAGCTTTCAAAAGGTCAGGAAAATATCGATAATAAAAAAATCAGGATAGGCTTAAGAACGGTAGAATTAGTACAGGAAAAAGACGAAAGAGGAAAATCATTTTACTTTAAAGTGAATGGACATCCATTATATATCAAGGGAACCAACTGGATTCCCGGAGATAGTTTTTCACCCAGAATGACCAAAGAAAAATATCAGAAACTCATTAAAGATACCAAAGATGCCCATATGAATATGATCCGTGTCTGGGGCGGAGGTATTTATGAGGACGATGAGTTTTACAAAGCCTGTGATGAAAACGGAATCTTGGTATGGCAGGATTTTATGTTTGCAGGAAGCTTTTATCCTGCGGATGAAGCATTTTTAAACAATGTAAAAGAAGAAGTAAAAGATCAGGTCAACAGGCTTCAGAATCACCCTTCCATCGCTTTGTGGTGCGGGAATAATGAAATTGATGAAGCTATTGTCAACTGGGGATATCAGAAACAGTTCAAATATTCAAAAAATGACTCATTACAGGTGTGGAAAGACTATAAAAAGCTCTTCCATGAGGTAATTCCCAATGCATTAAAAGAAAACCTGAAGTCTAAAAATATATACTGGCCAAGTTCTCCATCCATCGGCTGGGGGCATAAAGAAAGCCTTACAGAGGGAGATTCCCATTACTGGGGTGTTTGGTGGGGCGAACAGCCATTCGAAATTTACAACGAAAAAGTAGGACGCTTTATGTCTGAATATGGCTTTCAGGGAACACCCACTCTTGAAACTACAAAATCAATGTTTTCCGAAACACCAGATTTAAACCTTCAGAATCCAACCATTAAAGCTCACGAAAAGCATGCCCGTGGCTGGGAAATCATTAATGAATATCTGAAACGTGATTATAAAATTCCGACGGATTTCGTACCATACAATTACGTTTCACAGCTGTTACAGGCAAGAGGAATGCAGATCGCCATTGAAGCCCACCGCCGTGCGAAACCTTATAATATGGGAACGCTGTATTGGCAGCTCAATGATTGCTGGCCTGTGGTTTCATGGTCGTCCATTGATTATCTGGGAAACTGGAAAGCCTTCCATTATCAGGCAAAAAGAAGCTTTGAGCCTATACTGGTGTCAGTTGCAGAGAGTGACAAAAGCTATGACATTTATCTGATAAGTGATCTCATTAAAGAACTGAAAACTGATATAAAGTTTGAATTGATTGATTTCAGAGGAAAAACTATCTGGAAAGCCAATCAGTCAGATCTTCTCAAGGCTGATGAAAGTAAGAAAATCCGAAGTATCAGTAAGTCAGAGTTGGATCAGTTTGATTTATCTAATGCTGTTTTAAAGATCAGTTCAGAAAAAGATGTATCATTTGAAAAGCTGTTCTTCTTTAGTAAACCCAAAGATCTGAAACTCTTAAAACCTGACATTAAAATCAGGATAATTTCATCCACTGAAATTGAATTATCAACAGATGTGCTTGCGAAAGATGTTTATCTGATCGGAAATACCCACTTCAGTGATAATTTCTTTGATCTGTTACCGAAAACTTCAAAAAGAATTATCCTTTCAAAACCTTTGGAGAATGTCGAGGTAATGAGTCTTTGGGATGTGATGAAAGGTTTACAAGTCTCAAGAGATAATGACAAGAGATAATGAAAGGTTAAAACAGTAAAAAGTTCTCCAAACCTTATAGGTTTTCAAACCTATAAGGTTTAAAAAATGAAAAAAGGTTCATAAAGAATTCGACTCAAAAAAATAGAATTTTTACCCTTCCAACTCAAAAATCAGCCGTAAATTTGCATCATATTTCTTACAGTTATGGTAAATTTTGTTCTGATTGCAGTGTGCATTATTGCAGGAATGATATTCAAAGCAACAAAATCTATCCACCCCGATGCCCACAAAGGTATCAATACATGGATTCTTTATCTTGCTCTTCCGGCAGTTTCGTTTAAATATCTGCCTAAAGTAAAATGGACAACGGAAATGCTGTTTCCAATTGCTGCTACATTTCTAATTGCTGTGTTCTGCTTTTTCTTTATGATGTTTTACAGCAAAAGCAAAGGCTACTCAAGGCGCTCCAGAAGTACGTTAGAATTAGCGAGTGGATACAGCAATACTTCATTCATCGGATTTCCGCTGATCAGTGCTTTTTATGGCGAAGGGCTTCTGAGTATTGCCATTATCTGCGACCAGACCATGTTTTTTGCCCTTTCCACGCTGGGAATTATAGCAGCAGTAAAAGGGGGAAGCAAATCCGGAAAGATAAGTGCCCTATTTATTTTAAAAAGGCTCATCACATTTCCTCCGTTAATAGGGTGTATCTCTGCACTGGTGCTTTCACAGTTCATTGATTTTACCGTTGCAGAACCGTTTTTTGATAAGCTGGCGGCAACAGTAAGCCCGTTAGCCTTATTTTCAGTTGGGTTACAATTGAAATTCAACGGATGGAAAAAGCTGATTCCCCAGATGTCAATGTCTATGCTTTATAAATTGATTCTGGCGCCTGCAATGGTTTTGGGAATGGCTTTATTGTTGGGAATAAAAGGAAATGTGGCAAAAATTACGGTGTTCGAGGCTGCCATGCCTACACTTGTCACCTCAAGTATCATTGCAGAACAGTTCAGACTGAACACAAAACTGACCAACCTGATCATTGGAGTCAGTATTATTGTCGGATTTTTTACTTCCGCATTTTGGTATCAGATTACAGAACTTCTTTTTTAATAATAAATCATCGTTTATTAATATGGACATTCTTTGTTGTTTTGGAGGGATTTCTTTGCTGAGTGGAACGCCCTTGCGAACAAATTAAAAAGATTCATCTAATCTTTTGCGAACATTGCGTTTAATCCATGTTTTGGCTAAAGCCGATTGAGATTTGATTATTATTAAACAGACTAAAGTCCGTTTCTATTGAATTTTTTCTGAGCAGGGTTTCATGGTCTGTTAAAGGAATACGAAAGAATCTCCACAAAGTTGCAGTTCTCTGAATAAAAATTTAATTTTACATTTTAAATATTTCCCTTGCAGTACGCTCAAATTGTTTTACCACTGAACCTGAAAGGAACTTTTACCTATAGAGTTCCGGAAGAACTGATGTCTGAAATCCAGCCTGGAATGCGTGTTCTGGTACCATTTGGCGGAAAAAAAATCTATACGGGAATTGTATTTGAGCTTCACGATAATGCACCGGAGAACTTTGTGGCCAAGGAAGTCATCAGCATGCTGGATGATCAACCGATTCTCCCTCAGGAACAGATTGATTTCTGGAACTGGCTTTCAGAATACTATTTGTGCAGCCTCGGAGAAATTTACAGGTTTTCATTTCCTTCCTCTTTAAAGCTGGAAAGCGAAACGTATTTAAAATTAAAACCAGGTGCAGTTGTTGATTTTGAAAATCTGGATGTCAATGAAATGTACCTTATTCAGGCACTTGAAGTACGACAGCTGGTTAATCTGACGGATATTGAAGCCTTTGTTCCTAAAAAAGACATCATCAGAACCATCAATTCGCTTATTGATCTTCAGTATATTGAAATTGATGAGAAAATTGCTGAGAAATATAAAGCCAAGGAAGTTGCTTACGTAAGAATTAATGATGAGGTTCTGGCTAATCAGAATCTTACAGAAATCCTTGTAAAACTTAACAGGGCACAGAAACAGAAAGATCTTTTCCTCCTTATTTTAGAAAAACAGTCAGAAAATCCGGATGCCCATATTAAAAAATCTGAACTGTTTGAAGACGGCTATTTCGGAAGCTCTCACTTCAAACCTTTGGCAGACAAAGGCCTTGTGGAGGAATACTACATGCAGAAAGACAGAATTGAGAGCTATGAAGGAGAAATTGAAGAGCTTGAAGAACTTTCAGAACAGCAGAAAATAGCCAAATCTGCGATTGATGAAGCTTTTGAAGAAGGGAAGAATGTCCTGCTTCACGGGGTTACTTCATCAGGAAAAACCCATATTTATTTAGAAAAAATTGAAGAATGTATCAGGGACGGAAAAAATGTTCTCTTTTTACTTCCTGAAATTTCTCTTACCAAACAGATTACCCAAAGACTAGAAAAAAAATACGGCAGGCAGCTCGGTTTTTATCATCAGAAACTGACAGATTTCGAAAGAGTAGAAGTGTGGAGAAGAATTAAGCAGAATGATATCCGTATTCTGATCGGAACCCGTAATGCTCTGTTTCTGCCTTATCAGAACCTCGGGCTTATCGTAGTAGATGAAGAACATGATTCTGCGTACAGGCCAAGGGAAGTTTCCCCTTATTTCAATGCTAAAGATGCCTCTCTGGTTTTGGGCAGATTGTATAAAGCGGGCGTGATCTTAGGATCTGCAACTCCTTCTGTGGAAAGCTATTACAGCGCCAGAAAAGATAAAATGAAATACGTTTTTCTGAATGAAAGATTCGGGAATGTCAATCTGCCGGAATATGAGCTGATCAATTTTAAAGAGGCCCAGGAATCTAAAAAGGTTTCCGGAAATTTTTCCCTGAAGCTTGTTGAAGAGATCAAGAAAACGGTAGATGAAAAAAATCAGGCGATCGTCCTGCACAATCGCCGTGGCTATTCAAACGTAATAGAATGTGAGAGTTGTGGTTATGTGAATTACTGCTCCAATTGTGATGTGGTGATGACCTATCACAAGGCAGCCAATGAAATGAAGTGTCACTACTGCGGACAAAGAGCATCAAAACCGAAAACCTGCCCGAAATGTAATTCTGAAAAACTGAATGAAAGAGGAGTTGGAGTAGAACAGATTCATGAAGAGGTTTCCAAGCTGTTCCCTGAAAATGAGGTAGACAGAATGGATGTAGATTCTATGCGTAAGAAATTTGCTTACGAAAAGCTGTATGAGAAGATTGAAGATGGTGAAACAGATATCATCGTAGGAACACAAATGATTTCCAAGGGGTTGGATTTTGATCATATTGAGCTGGTTACCATTCCCAAAGCAGATTCCTTATTATATGTACAGGATTTTAGGGCTGAGGAAAGGGCCTATCAACTGATTACACAGGTTTCAGGAAGGGCAGGAAGGGTTTCCGGGAAAGGAAAAATCCTTATTCAGACTTTTAATCCTGATCATTCTGTATTTCAGCTGATCAAGATGAATAATCCTGCGAAAATCTATAAATATATCCTTACAGAACGCCAGAAATTCCATTATCCGCCTTTTACCAAGCTGATTATGATCGAAATGAAGCACCGAAAAGAAGATAAGGCAGACCGTGCTTCCCGGTTTCTGGGTTCTATCCTCAGAAAATATCTTCCTGAAGATTGTGTCCTGGGTCCTGAAAGAGCTCAGATTGCAAGACTCAATAACCTGTATCAGTTCCAGATTATGCTTAAGCTTCCCCGCGGGAAAAACTATGAGAAATTCAAAAGTATGGTTTTGATAAGTTTGAAAGAATTTGATGAAATCACTGCATATCAAAGTATTAAAAAAGATGTTTTTGTGGATTTTTAACAATTTTTAACAAACTTTACACTCTTTTATAAGGGACCGGTGATCCGTTATATAACAATAATTTCTACTTTTGGACGTTGATTAAGTGTCTGGCTCTTTAACTGAATGATTTAACCTTTCATTTTGTATAGAGTCAAACTATAGAACAAAAAGAAGATAGATGGTAAATTTCAGAAAATATATTTCAAGTGCGGCAGTGTTGGCTTCTGGTCTTTTCCTGGCTCAATCTACCGTCTCTACCGTTCTTTATTCTCAGAATTATGACAATCAGAAAAGCAGCTTAAACCTGCCCTCACCCGTTACCACGATGGTGGAAAAGACTGTTTTGTCAGCAAAAGAACTTGTAGATATTAATGTGAACACAATGATGGCGGATCCTGTGCTGAAAAATGCAACCTGGGGATTCGTAGTGTACGATCCGAAAACGAAGAAGGTCATCTCTTCGTACAACGAAAATACTCCCTTAGTACCTGCTTCTACTACCAAATTACTGACAACGGAAACCGCATTAAATATGTTGGGTGAAAACTACCGTTGGATGACTCAGCTGGAGTATTCAGGAACGATAGATGAAAACGGAGTTTTAAATGGAAATCTTTATGTCATAGGAAGCGGTGACCCATCTTTGGGAACAAACAAAGCAGGAGCAGCATCTTACAGAGACATTATTTCAGATTTCGTAGGCGGCGTTTCAAGAGAGGGAATCAAAAAGGTAAATGGTGATATCATCATTCAGACAGCGCTTTTCAAAGGCAATATTTCAATGCTTCCGGAAAATGTTGTATGGTTGGAAAATAATAATTACTATTTACCGGCAGGAAGCACCCGCGATATCAATCCGGCCAACGAAAAACTGATTGTTAAAAAAGGCGGTTTCTCCACGGAAAAGAAATTTTTCTATGTTTCCCCTTATGCTCATCAGATGGTGTACGCAGAAAAATATGAAGGAAATGGAGTTTTAACAACCAAAATCCCTGATGCTCCGGCTTACCTTGCCAACTCTTTCAGAACAACGCTGGTAAAAAGCGGAATTTCTGTTACCGGAAAAGTAACTCCGAAAATGACAGATGCAGCACCGGAAAGCAGAAAAATGCTTTCAGCGTATAAATCCCCAACTTTAGGTGATATTATTTATTATACCAATCAGCACAGTGATAACTCACTGGCAGAAGCTTTGCTGAGAACGGTAGGATATCAGAAAATGGGTGACCAGACTTCAGAATCAGGAAGAATTGTAGTGACTAATCACTTGAAAGAAGCCGGTTTTGATATGAATGGTCTTAATTATATCGATGGAAGCGGACTTTCAAGAAGCAATAACGTTACGCCTATTTCTCAGGTGAAGTTCCTTACTTCTCTGATGGATCAAAAGTATTACGGATCTTATCTGACTTCTTTACCTATCGGCGGGCAATCCGGAACATTAAAGAGAATGTTCAACGGAGAAGGTAACGGACAGGTTTTTGCTAAAACAGGAACATTGAATAAAGTAAAAACATTAGCCGGATATCTTAAAACAAACTCGGGAAAGACATTGGTTTTCTCGCTAATGGTAAATAACTATTCAGGATCGGTAGATATGGTGAAAAAAAGAATGGAGAAAATTCTTGAACCAGCATTGGATCTTTAATTTTTTTTTATTTTATATATTATAACAGCCTTTTAATCATTGATTAAAAGGTTTTTTTTATATTTGATTAAATATTTCTAAAGCATGACAAAATTGTACCTTTTGGTGTTGGGTTTTTTATTATCTCAACAGTTCTATAGCCAGAAGCATGAACAAAACATTGATATGAAAGGATTGATCGAAAAAGAGAAAAAATCCTTTACCCAAAAAATGAATATCGGGAATATCAATCCGAATACCTTGAATTACGACTTACAGTATCAGAGAATGGAGGTGAGCCTCGATCCTGCGGTGTACAATATTTCCGGTTCGGTAACTTCACATTTTAAACCTACACAGAATATGGGAAGTATTTATTTTGATCTTTCCAATTCATTAACGGTTTCCCAGGTAAAATATCATGGAACCAACATTACAAGCTTTCAGCAGCTTCCTTCAAAAGAACTGAAGATTGATTTTCCGGCTTCTATTCCTGCCAATACGGTAGACTCTCTTACTATTTATTATGCAGGTGCGCCATCTACAAGTAATGATGCTTTCAAAACTGCTCTTCAAAGCGGAACTCCGGTGCTTTCTACTTTGAATGAACCTTACGGAGCACAGGACTGGTTTCCTACCAAGCAGAGTTTAAATGATAAAATTGAAAGATTTGATTTTAAAATTACTACTCCATCCAGCTATAGTGTAGCAGCCAATGGAAAGCTGATGTCTGAAACTTTTCCTTCACCAAATACCAAACTTACTTTCTGGAGAACAATGTATCCTACGCCGGCTTATCTGATTGCGCTGTCAATTACAAATTTTGTTAAGCTTACAGATACCATAGGAAACCCTCCGTTTCCTTTTGTGAACTATATTTACCCATCCACGAACGCCAATCAGACCAGCCTGAATAATATTCAATGGACGAAGCAGGTTATGAGTACTTTTGAAACCTATTTCGGTACATATCCTTTCCGTAATGAAAAATACGGTCATATGGAATTCATGTATGGGGGCGGAATGGAACACCAAACTATGTCTTCTATGGGCGGATGGAGTAAACAGCTTATTGCCCATGAACTCACCCATCAGTGGTTTGGAGATAAGGTTACCTGTGGCGCATGGAATGACATCTGGCTGAATGAAGGTTTTGCTACTTTCGGAGAACATGTTGCCAATGAAAAACTGCTCATGACGAATACAGAGTTTCTGAATTTCCTTCAGGGTCAGTCAAACTATATTACATCAAGTACAACAGGAAGCGTGTATGTACCGGATAACGGACTTTCCAGCATCAATAGAATTTTTGACAGCAGACTGTCTTATTCCAAAGGAGGATATGTGCTGAGAATGCTGAAATGGATTGTAGGAGACGCCGTGTTTTATCAGGCCCTTAAAGACTATCACGCAAGGCCTAATCTGGCTTACAGTTATGCACGTACTGCTGATTTTAATGCCTCTTTACTGCAGTCAACAGGAACAGACTTTACAGAATTTTTTAATGACTGGGTATATGGAGAAGGATACCCTACTTATACGATAAAATGGATGCAGAGCGGTAATCAGGCTTTATTTAAAGTTTCACAGACACAAAGCAGCGCTACGGTAAGCTTTTTTGAAATGCCTTTGCCTGTTAAAGTGACAGGAACTGCAGGACAGACCGCTTATCTGGTTCTTAATAATACTTCCAATAACCAATATTTTCTTCAATCGGTATCTTTCCCTATTGCAAGTGTCCAGTTTAATTATGAATACCAGATTATTGAGAAAAACTCTACGGTTACCCAGGATAATACGTTAAGTGTTTCTTCTGTTGAAAAAGAAGACTTTGGTTTATATCCGAATCCTGCAAAAAATGAAATTAATCTGAAAGGAATCAGCAGAACGGTTGATTTTACGATTCATGCTATAGACGGAAAGCTGGTAGCAAAAGGAACCTATCAGCCAGGTAAGGCAATAGGAATTTCAGAATTGGTTCCGGGAGCTTATTTCATTACGATTGATGAAAAGAATATTAAATTTATTAAACATTAAAATGATAAATAGTAAAAGTATGAATGATTACTTTTACCAAAATCAATCATAATAACAAAAGAAGCTTTCAGATTTGGAAGCTTCTCTGTTTTCTTACAGCTCTGACTCCTCTTTTTCTTGCAGTTTTCACTTTATATTCAAACCATTTTTCTTTGAATATCTTACGCATGAGATTATCAAAATGTCTGGTAATGACTAAGTTTTTAAAACCACGCCATTTTTCAAGCGGGCTTGAAGGAAGCGCCCTCACCGATATGGAATATCCTTCCGTATCATATTGAATATAATGCCACCATCCGGAGGGAATATACAGGGTCTCCCCGGGATGAATGACTGCTTCATACCCATTTAAATAAAGAAGAGCCGGATATTTTCTGTAATCAGGATTTTTAATCTGAGCCAGGCTATGGAAATTGTAGGGTAGCTTATACATAAAATCAGACTGCTCCCACGGAAAAAGCCAGATCCTTTTAATTCCCTGAAACTGGGTGATAAATACATGTGACATGTCGATATCAATATGATTTCTGGTTACAGATCCTTCGCCTCCGAAAAACATAAAAGGCAGCCATTTTAGAATTTCGCCATTCGTTACATCGTTGTAGATAATATCATTTTTAAGTTCCGGTTTTATTTTCAATAAATTAAATAAGAAAAGTCTGTGTTCAGTAGGAGTTGATTGAATAAGATCAAGGTAGTCTGAAAAGGTAGTCTGCGCAATAGGATCACTTGCCACTCTGTCCAGGGAATCTAGTTCGCTGCCGTAGATATTCACCATATGATCTCCTGCAATTGCTTTGAAATACTCATAATTCCACTTTTTAAAAGCTGGACTTTCCGGATGTACAAAGTCTTCAAGAATAACCGGAACTCCCGGCTTCATATGCTTGTTAATAAAGATTGCTGAACTGATGGTCTTTATTTTTTGTACCGGCTTTAATCTCATACATTCAAAATTTAAGCAAATATAAATATTATCCTACTAATTTTGTAGACTAACAATGTTAAAACTGAAACCAGAATTGTTTTTTTAGAATTAAACTTATAAAAGGTTTTATTTTACTGCCTTTTTAGTAAATTAGCACATCTAAAAAAATTACTAAAAATGATCTCTGAAAAATATCTTCAACATTTACAGAATGAACTTCAGAATATTGAGAATGACGGACTTTACAAAAGAGAAAGAATCATCACTTCTCAGCAGAGTGCAGAAATAGAAGCCAACGGAAAAAAGCTTTTAAACTTCTGCGCGAATAATTATCTGGGATTATCCAACCATCCGGAAGTCATGAAAGCTTCCCAGGAAATGATTCAATCTCACGGATACGGGATGTCATCGGTACGCTTCATCTGTGGAACACAGGATATTCACAAGGATTTGGAGAAAAAAATCGCTGACTTTTTAGGTCTTGAAGATACTATCCTTTATGCAGCAGCATTTGACGCAAACGGTGGTGTTTTTGAACCCTTGTTTACTGAAGAGGATGCTATTATTTCAGATGAACTGAACCACGCATCAATTATTGATGGTGTTCGTCTTTGTAAAGCAGCGAGATACAGATATAAAAATAATAATATGGAGGATTTGGAAGCTCAGTTAATGGCAGCTTCTGAAAAAAATCACCGTTTCAAAATTATCGTTACAGACGGAGTATTCTCAATGGACGGTATTGTTGCAGATCTGAAAGGAGTATGTGACCTTGCTGATAAATATGATGCTTTGGTAATGGTAGATGATTCTCACGCAACAGGTTTCATCGGGAAAACAGGACGTGGAACTCACGAAGCTAATGAAGTAATGGGTAGAGTAGACATCATCACTTCTACCTTAGGAAAAGCTTTAGGAGGAGCTTTAGGAGGTTTTACTTCTGGTAAAAAAGAGATCATTGATATGCTGAGACAGCGTTCAAGACCTTATCTGTTCTCCAACTCTTTAGCACCGGGAATTGTAGGTGCTGCTTTGAAAGTATTGGATATGATTTCTGATAATACCTCTCTTCGTGATCAGGTAATGGAAAATGCAGCATACTTCAGAACAGAAATGAAAGCCAAAGGTTTTGATATTCCTGAAGGAGATGCCGCTATCGTTCCGGTTATGCTTTATGACGCACCGCTTTCCCAGAAAATGGCTGAAAAACTTATGGATGAGGGAATTTATGTAATCGGATTCTTCTATCCTGTAGTACCGAAAGGAAAAGCGAGAATCAGAGTACAGTTATCTGCTGCTCATACCAAAGAACATCTGGATAAAGCAATTGCCGCTTTTGAAAAAGTTGGGAAAGAATTAGGGGTGATCTCTTAATCGTTGAATTGGTTACAACAATGAAAATATAATGTTCGGCTCGGGCAGCTTTGCTGCCCCGAGCCGAACTATTTTTTTATATAAAACCCATTTTACTTATATTTTCCTGATCAAAAGAAATTTATTTTTAACAATTATATAATAAGCTTATCTTTGCTGTTAATTTTTTCTGAATGCTTTATACAATAATCAAAGCGCTGCACATTATTTTTATGGTAAGCTACTTTGCGGGAATTTTTTATCTCGTAAGGATTTTCGTTTACTATAAGGATACCGATGAATTTCCGGAAGAAAAGAAGAAAATTCTGAGAGAGCAGTATACCTTTATGGCCAGAAGGCTGTGGAACATTATCACCGTTCCGGCGGGAGTCATTATGGCGGTATGCGGACTGGTCATGATCTTTTTAAATCCGGGACTGATGAAAATGGGATGGTTTCATTTGAAACTGACCTTCCTTATCGGGCTTGCCATCTACCATTACTGGTGCTGGAAAAAAGTCCTTCATTTAAAAGTATTGAATGGAAATACATTACCCATTGCCAATATAAAACTGAGACAGGCGAACGAAATTGCAACTTTCATTCTGTTTCTGGTCGTATTTACGGTCATCTTAAAATCAATGGTGATCGAATACTGGTGGCAATTAATTACAGGATTTTTCGTTCTTGTATTTCTGATCATGATGACAGTGAAACTGGTTAATAAAAATAAAAAAAACAAATAATGGTGGAGTAGGACGTATGTCTGAATACATTCTTCCTTTTTACATCTTATAAAAAAACTATGATTGCAATTTTAAAGAAAGAACTTTGGAGTTACTTTGGAAACTGGAGTGCATGGGTGATCATCGCCGCTTTCAGTCTGATAGCAACCCTTTTCCTGTTCTTTTTCGACAACGATTCTAATATTTTTGAGATCGGAATGGCCTCACTGCAAAGCTATTTCGTATTGGTTCCATGGCTGCTGATGTTTATTATTCCGGCTCTTTCGATGAAAACTTTTGCGGAAGAACAACAAACAGGCACATTAAACTGGCTTTTTTCACAGCCGTTAAAGGTTTCAGAACTGGTAACAGGAAAATTCCTTTCCGTATGGATTGTCGGGATTTTATGCCTTATTCCTTCCCTGATTTACCTTTATACCGTATATGTTTTGGGGGTTCCTTCCGGAAATATTGATCTTGGAATGACCTTTGGGAGCTACCTTGGATTAATCATGTTAATTGCTGCTTTTTCGGCGTTGGGAATTTTAGCTTCTTCATTGTCGCAGAACCAGATTATGGCTTATCTGTTGGGTGTTTTCATGTGTTTTATTATGTATTTTGGAATCGAGCAATTGGCAAGTTATAAACTATTGGGAGGAGCAGATTTTATCCTTCAGAATATCGGCTTCTATCAGCATTTCTTAGGCTTCACAAGAGGGCTTATCGATTGTAAAGATGTGGCGTATTTTATTCTCGTCATCGGTGCTTCATTAGTATTGTCCAATCACTTTATCAATAAAAAGAAGTAGAATTATGAAGAAGATCAATGCTAAATCTCCACTGGGAATTTTCTTGTTTGCAATTGTTCCTTTGGTCATTATCCTCACGTACTCGGGGATCAGATTAGACTTAACAAAGGAAAAAAGATATACTCTTTCTGATAATACCATCAAAGTACTGGAGTCCGTTAAAAAGCCCCTGACTGTTGAAGTGTATCTGGAAGGAGATTTCCCGGCAAGTTTCAAACAGCTGCAAAGCGAAACGAAATTTATGCTGGAAGAATTCAGAAAAATTAATCCAAAGATTGATTTTAAATTTATCGATCCTATTAAAACGAAAATGTCCCAGGATACCCTGATGGCAATGGGAATGCAGCCGTCTATTCTTCCGGATGTAAAAGATGGAAAGATCTCACAGATCACGCTTTTCCCATACGCTGTGATCAAACATGGAAATGACGGGGTTTCTATACCGTTGGTAGTTCAGCAGGCAGGAATTGATGCTGATCAGCAGTTGACGAGATCCATTGAAGGATTAGAGTACAACCTTGTTTCCAATATCAAGAATATAGCAGCAGCAAAAAGAAAGAAAATCGGGATTCTGGTCAATCATGATGAATTAAATCCTGATGAATTCCAGGGATTTGTACAGCTGGCCATGGAAAACTATGATGCCGGACCCATTATTCCTAAAAATCAGACTGAACTTTCGTTGGAAGATGTTCCGTTATTGAAGCAAATGAGCGCTTTGGTGATTGCAAAACCAAGAAAGGCTTTTACAGATAACGAAAAGGTAATTCTTGACCAGTACATCATGAACGGTGGGAAAACCCTCTGGATGATTGATGCGGTAAATGCAGAAATGGATACATTAACGAGATCCAAAAAAGTAATGCCTTTCCCGGTAGATATCAATATGACAGACTTCTTTTTCAATTATGGAGTGAGAATCAATCCTGCTCTGGTAAAAGATGTTAAAAAGTTTGCGCTATTAAGGCTGGTTACCGGTGAAGTGAGTGGAAATCCTCAGTATACCAGCCTGCCCTGGCCATATTATCCGCTTGGAATTGCTGAAAATAATAATCCGGTTACCAAAAATATCAATCCTGTAAAATTTGAATTCCCGACTTCCATTGATACTTTGGGAGGAAGAAAAAATATCAAAACAAAAGTTCTTTTCGAATCCAGTGAAAGAACATTATTAAAACAGGTGCCGAACTATGTGGATCTGAAAGAAATTGCAAGTGTTGACAGTCTTGGACAAATGGAAAAGCCAAGTACACCAAAGATCTTCGCCGTAGCATTGGAAGGAAAGTTCAGTTCTGCCTATGCATCGAGAATTGAGAGAAAATCTTACCCTGGGTTCAAAACATCAAGTCCGGAAAACAAGATGATCGTTATTGCAGATGGAGATGTAGGGAGAAATAAAGTAATCAAAGGTAAACCGCTTCCATTGGGAGTAGATCTGCTGACCAACGAGCAGTTTGGAAACGAGCAGTTCCTTAGAAATGCTTTGGACTATTTGCTGGATGACAGCAATCTGATGGAGCTGAGAAACAGAAATATTGAAGAAAGACTTCTGGACAGACACAGAATTACTGAAGAGAAATCCACATGGCAGTGGCTGAATTTACTGCTTCCATTGGCCATTATCGGCCTTCTCGGAGGATTGTTCTTCTGGTTAAGGAAAAAGAAGTTTGGATAAAAAATAAAAAGTCCGGGAGGTTTTTCTTCCCGGACTTTTCATTTTACAAGCTCATAATCGAGCTGCAATAAAATTTTTAAAATAATTTATCCTTCCAGGACAGGAATAAGATGTTCCCAGTTCAGCTGTTTTGCATACTCTAAAGCTGTTTTCCCATTTTTAGACAGCATATTTTTATCTGCTCCGGCTTCTAAAGCAGCCTGCACGGTGGTTAAATTTCCTGCGATGGTTTCTTTATGAAGAAGCGTCAGTCCGTCTTCATCGGGTTGTGTGAGCTCATCCGGATATTGCTGTAAGAATTTTACAAATTCCTCTTTCATATTTTTACTCATTGGATGTTCCACAAGATTTTCCGGGTTTTCTTTCTGGTTGTTTACGATCAGAATATCATTAAAATCTCCAAAATCAAGCTGCCATGCATTATCATGTTCTTTTCTTTCAGCATCAGACATATCAGCACGCATTTTCTGAATGGTAAATCCTCCGTACGCTTTCGGAAGTGGGGATGATGAAGAAGAAAACAGTTTGGAAAGCCCCCTGGGTTTCTGCACACTCGGAGTGATGGCAAAAAGCCAGTCGCTGATGTTACTCAAAGGAATTTCAACATAATCACCTACCTGAATATTTCTCAGATGATTAGGCTCATTGATAAGGTATCCTCTCACGTGATCTCCGTCAAAAGATATTTCATTGATCCACATATGCTCTACCAGATTTTCCCCGGTCTCTTCATCCTGCTCTTCAAAAGCCGTTTTTACGCATGATACATTAAGTCCCGGAATAATTCTTCTGTATTCCCACGACTGTTCGCGCCAGAAATACTTAAAGGTGTCCTGAGCTTTTCTGTAAGCTGCAATCATTTCCGGATCATTTCCGTCTGCAAAAAATATCGGATTCTCTTCCATTTAAAATTTTGATTTTGTGGTGTGTTAAAGTATAAGTTATTTCTGAAAGGCTTCTTTTGGAAGCAAAGCGGCTGTTTTGTAATAGCTGATGTCGGTGGATATCTGTGCCTGAAGATCCTGGAAAGTGTCATAATCATAATGAATCCAGTTTTCTTCATGATCGGGATCAGGAGTTTTGTCTACAGCCAGCTCCAGTTTCCCGTCTTCCTGGTAGCTGCATTCTATAGCTGCGTATTTTTCACCGTTTTCGTCTTGGGTATACCAGCATTTTATCGTTCTTTCAAGTTGTGGCTCATGGGTTTCGTTATCAATGACCTGTGAGCAGATAAAGTTTTCAGGATCATCTGTTGTGAAAACAGTTTTAGAAATTAGAGGCAGTTCGTCTACGGATAAAGAATACAATTTATTGGTAGAAATAATAAAACCGCCGGCTGTTTCTTTTTTTTCAATATCAAAAAAGTCGGATTTTTCCCTTAGGTAATCTACTACCTGTGTTTCGTCTTCTTCGTCACTTAGAAAATAATTGATGTTATAAACACTGTCTTCATTGATAAATTCAATTTCTTTTAAGAAACCGGAACCTTCTTCATAATAATACAGATGATATTCGCTCAGCTTCACAGCATTACTTTTGGAGATGATCTCTCCAAAAATGTTTTTGTACACTTTTCTCATTTTTAATCATGTTAGTTTAGTTTTTTAAGTGGTAACGCAAAGATAAGTTTTCTTTTTTATCTTAATCTGAAGAGTGAAATAGTATTTATTTCGTAAGTATTCTAAATATCCTTTATAAAATCCTCATATTCGTAAAAAAACCTTTCGAAGCCATCCATTTTGTCTACAAAAAATTCAAAAATTTCTTGCCATGTGTTTTTGTTAAAAATGGAAACGTTATGTTTTTCAATCCATATTCTGCTGATCACCTTGCCGTTTTCAAGCGTAAAATATTCTTCTTTCTGAAAATCACCAACGAAATCCTTTAAGATGTCCTCCAGGGACCAGATTTTCTCGTAGTAAGCATTTCGGAAAATTTCATCTTTCATTTCGATATCCAGAGAAACTTCTGCTTTTTTATTGTCGGCAGAAAATTTAAATGCCATGTCCTTGATTTTGGTATCATAAAGAATCCATTTTCTGGGAAATGATCTTCCAAAAGCTGTCCAAAATTCCTTTTTTAATTGCTGTGCTTCCTGTTTGCTAAACATATGGCAAACATAATGATTTAATGGGAGAAAGGCAAAAATGTGGTATGGAAAACCGTAAAATTACGGATAGCCTGATAAGCGAAAATACGTAAAGACGAATCCGGTATTTGCAAATGTATCCCTTCGCTGATTTGTCTTTTCAAATATTAAACAATTTTCTTATTTTTGCTGTAATGCTTTCAAAAAAATCTCAATATGCGTTTAAGGCGCTTTCATATCTTGTAGAAAAAAGAAATGAAGGTCCGATTCTTATTTCTGAAATAGCGGAACATAAAAAGATTCCTTTAAAGTTTTTGGAAAATATCCTTCTTGAGCTGAAAAAAGCGGAGATCCTTGACAGTAAAAAAGGAAAGGGCGGTGGATATTTTTTCAAAGAAAATCCTGAAAATGTAAAACTAGCAAAGATTATTCGTCTTGTTAACGGTCCTATTGCAATGCTTCCATGTGTAAGTCTTAATTTCTATGAAAAATGTGAAGACTGCAATGAAGACCACTGCGGACTTCACGATGTACTGATAGAGGTTCGTGATGCTTCCTTAAATATCCTGGAGAAAAAAACTTTAATGGATCTGGTTGATTAATCTGATCCTTTTTTTTGAATTAATAGTCTACTTGTTTTGTAGGATAAATATTTTATCAGATATTTGCACTACTTCAAATGAATAAACTATGATTTCAAAAGAAGAGGCAAACCCATTACAAAAGTTTACACCGTCCATCGTGACAGCGCATTCGGCTGTTGTTTCTATTTTACCTGAAAAAAAAATCATGAACAGGCAGTCAGCATATATTTTTGATAGTAAAGATGCTGCTCATGAGGGAATATGGACTAAAACGAGTTTGTAATATGGTAATTTCAAGAAAAATTCAGGTAAGGCTTAATGTCCTTTTTATAACCGCTGCTATAGTGTCTATTGCTGTTTTTTCAATGTATGAATTGGGATATCTGGATGAACTCCTGAATATGCTGGCAAAAGATCATTATATTTTTTACTGGATGCTTCTGGTAGGCGTTTTTGCAGAAATTGTGGCCGGATCAATGGGAATGGGGTATGGGGTCATATGTACTACTACACTTATGCTTCTGAATATTCCACCACATATTGTAAGCGCAAGCATTCACTCCGCAGAAAGTTTTACAACAGCTGCAGGAAGCCTCAGCCATATTAAATTGAAAAATGTAAGCAAAAGCCTGGTGAAAAAACTGGCTGTTCCTGCTGTAATTGGCGCCATTATCGGTGCTGTATGTCTTACTTATCTGGGGGAATATTATGCGAAAATCACGAAAACATTAATTGCTTTTTATACTTTATATCTCGGATTACAGATTCTGTCGAATGCATTTAAAGAAAAACAAAGTAAAGCATTGAAAAGAAAAACCAATCTGACCAGACTGGGCGTGATAGGCGGTTTTATAGATTCTTTTGCAGGCGGAGGCTGGGGGCCTTTGGTAACCGGAACGCTGATTAAGAATGCGTTCACCCCAAGATTTGCGGTAGGAAGTTCTACTGTAGCCAAATTTATCCTCACCATCACCGCTGCCGTTACCTTTTTCTTTACCCTTGGAATCCAGCACTGGAATATTATTCTGGGCCTTTTGATCGGAGGAATTATTACTGCTCCTTTTTCTGCAATGCTTACAGCTAAGCTGCCTGTGAAGAAAATGTTTGTGATTATCGGGACATTGGTGATTGTGATGAGCTCTATAACTATTTATAAATCAGTATTTAATTAAAAATTATACTTGGTGTGGAAAAATAACAGCGGTAAAAAGATTTTCGGCCTTGAAAATATTTTACTTTTACACCACTAAATATTAGAACATGAATTTACATATCATTGCACTTTTTAAGTTTAATGAAAATTACCTGATGGATGCTGTAGAGCTGTTTCAGAAACTTGTAAAAGAAACAAGAAAAGAAGAAGGATGCCTGCAGTACGACCTTATTGAGGATAAGGATAATAAAGGAACCTTCTTCCTGATCGAGCTTTGGGAAAGCGTAGAGCACCACAACAGGCATAATGGTCAGGATCACCTGTTAGATTTTCGTAAAGATGCTTCCAAAATTATGGAGAGCTCAGCGGAGGTTTATAAGGGGTTTAAGATATATTAATGGTATTGAAGATTTAAAGATTTATAAATTTAATGATGTAAGGAATAGCGGTATAGGACTATTGTTTGTATGAATTTTTAAGTTCTTTAATGAATAAAAATAAAAGGCGGCTTCAATACTCTGAAACCCTTTTTATTAGAAAAAATAGAAAGTATTAAAAATAAAATATTTATTTCACGATAAGCTTCTTCGTCTCCGAATGGCTTCCGTAAGTAATTTTTACAAGATAATTTCCTGATGTAAGAGCGGAAAGATTCAGATCCTGCTTGTAGAATCCTGCCTGGTTGGTAAGTTCAGCAGCATATACTTTTTTACCGGTAAGATCATACACTTCTACATTTCCTTTGTGGCTTGCTTTTTCTTTAATATCAAAAAGAACAGTTACTTTTTTATCAGCTGCTGCAGGATTAGGATAAATACCGAAAGAAGCTTTTTTTCCAACTTCGGTAATGCCTAATGTTTCAGTAAGGCAAATAATAGTCTAATAAACCTTATTTTTTAATGAATTTTGTTTGAATTGCTTTTCCTTCAGAAGTTTCAATATTCATATAATAAACTCCTGTCTGAAGTGTGCTGATATCAAATTTTTGTCCGGTTGGCTTTCCTTCTATCGTTTTTTGGCCTGCGGCAGAGTAAATAAGAATATTTTTAAGATCTTTTTTCGACATAAATTCCAATGCTGTTTGGTCAGAATTTATTGCAAATCTGATATTTTCTGTTACTTTATTGTGAACATTTACTCCTAAAGAGGCTGTAGTATTATAGACTACATTATCCACCTGGATAGCAACGTGTGTTGCTGTAGGGGTGAATTTAAATACAATATACGAACCTGTGGATGCCGGAATATTTACGCTGATATTCTGAACTGTACCAATAACCGATACATTAACAGGGTTTCCTACAGGAACAAATGTTGACATATCTGCAGGGTTGGAGGCTATACCTACCTGAATGCTTCCCGGACCGGGTGATGGAGATACCAGCGTAGTATCAAAAGTTAACGTTTTATTTCCTGTCGGAGTTTCAATCTGTGGCGTAATAAGGTAGGAAGAACCTGTTGTATTATTACCTGCATAAGACTGGATGAATCTGTTGGAATCTCCTGCTACAATCATTCTTGGAGGAACAGGAGGAAACTCACCGGTTATGGGTGCAACGATGGCAGACCATCCAAACTGTGGGAACGTTGTATTGCCAGCAGTAAAATTATTGAAATTTTCATTGATGTTAGACACCTGAGCATTAGCAGTTAAGGCTGTAAGCATCAAAGCTCCTAAAAGTAATTGTAATTTCATGAGGTTATTTTTATTTAGAATTATTCCACAAAAATATATAATTATTTTTAATGAGTCTAAATAAAGTTTTATATTTGCTGAAAATTTGTACCTTTATGAAGAAGAAAGTGCTTTCCGTTCTATCATTATCCATGGCCCTATGGATGAATGCACAAGAAAAGGATTCTCTTTATCAAAAGAAAATTGAAGAAGTTGTTATTACAGGACAGTACATGCAGCAGTCCATCAACAAATCGATATATAAGGTTGATGTTATTGATGCAGAACAGATTAAAAATATGGCAGCAACCAATGTTGCTGAAGTTTTAAACCAAAGTCTTAACATACAGATCACTCCGGATACCCGCTCGGGAAATTCCACAGCCAATATCATGGGACTTAATGGTGACTATGTAAAGATCCTTATAGACAATATTCCGGTAGTAGGGGATACAGGACTGGGAAGTAATATCGATCTTACTAAAATTACTTTAAGCAATATAGAGCGAATTGAAATTGTAAAAGGAAGCATGGGGGTTGAGTATGGAAATGGCGCTGTTGCCGGAGTAATCAATATTATTACAAAGAAAAACAGTGTAAAAAAAGTAAGTGTCAGAGGGTCATTACAGGAAGAAACGGTAAGAGACAATTACGATCTTAAAAAAAGAGGAAACGGCAGACATATTCAGAATGTGAATATAGATTATACTATCAGTAATGAATGGTTTGCAAGCCTCAATTTCAACCATAACCAGTTTATGGGATATGAAGGAGAAAGCAAAGGTTACAAATATTTCGGACAGGATAATCAAAGAGGATATGAATGGAATCCTAAAGACCAGTACGATGCTTCTGCATTGCTGAGGTATACAAAAAACAAAACAACTTTCTTCTATAAACTGTCTTATCTTAATGAGAAATTCAATTTCTACAATCCGGAGGTCAACAGAAACCCTCTGAATGACGGATTGGGCGGCGTTGCCTATGAAAGCAGAGACAGGAGATACAATACAGACCGCTGGATTCACCAGTTTAATATTCAAACCAACTTGGGACATATCCGGTACATGGGAGATTTCTCGTATCAGAATCAGGATAAAAAATATTATGACTACAATTATGATATTCCGAACAGGACAATAAAAAGCCGTCAGGACGAAAAATCATATTATAAAACAGATGTTATCTACTCAAGAGGAATGTTCAGCAACTTTCTGGACAGTAAGGTTTTTGATTTTCAGTTAGGATATGAGTTAGACTATACCAATGGTTATGCGGCTTTAATCGCCGGCGACTTCTTTGGTGAAGCAGTAAAAAGAAAGATCTTTACCTACTCCAATTTCCTTTCTGCAGAATGGAATGTTTCAGACAAATTCTCTTTAAGACCGGGAGTAAGACTTTCCCTTAGTGAGAATTTTAACAATCAGTACAATTACTCCTTATCAGCACGATATAAAACTTCTGGAAATTCAAACCTCAGAGCAGTGGTGGGATCTGCAAACCGTTTCCCTAAATATGATGAGCTGTATACCTATTTTGTAAATCTTAACCATGATGTACAGGGAAATCCGGATTTAAATCCTGAAAAAGGGTTCTCAGCAGGGCTTTTCTGGAACCAGAACTTTTCAGCAGACAGTGGCTGGAAAATCGCTTACGGATTGGATGCATTATATCTGGATGTACGTGACAGGATTGAAATGGTAATGGTTAAAGAACCTTCTACCTATAAATACATGAATCTGGATACCTATAAAAATTTATTGTTCTCAGCCAATATCGATTTCCGGAAAGATCAGTTTGCGCTGTCTTTACGAGGATCTGTAAACGGAACATCTGTATCAATGAATGATTTGAAATCTTCTTCTACTACAGACTTCCAGTATTTGGTACAGGCAGGAGCTTCAGCAACCTATAAACTGAAAAGCACCGATACAAGTTTTTCCCTTTATTACAAATTCACAGGTCCGGACAGAATGTATGTGTCTGACGGAGCAAGCGGTTTTCGCCTTGGAAAAGTGGATAGCTTCCATATGATGGATTTTATTGTAAGCCAGCCTTTCTGGAACAGGCATTTTGAAATTTCTGTCGGAGTGAAAAATATATTTGATGTAACGAGATTAAATTCTACAGCCGTTGCTGGTTCTGCCCATACAGCTGCAAGCGGTTTTGTTAATCTATACTATGGCAGAAGTTATTTTGCCCGATTAATGTTTCAATTTTAAATAATAAGTTACTGTTATGAAGTATTTAAAAATATTATCTGTTCTTTCCATTATGGCTGCCACACAATCCTGTCTCTCTGCAGATGAAGATCCGGTGCCGGTTCCTCCTATGACGGGTTCAGAAGTAAGTGTAAAAATCGGTGGCCCCACAGAACCTAATCAGGTTTGGATTGATTTAAGTGACTACACCAATACGGCTGTCAACAGCAGAACAGACTGGGACCTTGGATTTTACAGCGGTGACGCATACAGAGTGATTATGAACGGATCTCTTGCCATGACGGTGATTAAAATTCCAAACACTTCGGACATCAGTAAAGTGAAAGAAACTGACATTGAAAGTTTGAAAGATTTGGCCCAGGTAGGAACATTTGATGCCGCAAACATGAAATATGTTGACAATCCAAACGGAGATTTCCTGAACCAGACCTCCGGAATAGATGCCGTCAAAGAAAACGATGCTGATAACCCTGTTTATCTCCTCAATCTCGGTCGGGAAATACCTTCTGCAGCCAATATCGGGGCAGGTTCTGTTTCATTGTCCGGTGATCCGAGAGGATGGAAGAAAATCCAGATCCTGAGAGCGCAGAACGGATACAAAATCCGCTATGCCGATGTGAATGCCACAGGAACAGACATCAAAGAATATATCATTACCAAAGATACAGAATACAGCTTCTCATTCTTCAACCTGAAAACAGGAACTCCGGTAAAAATTCAGCCTAAGAAAAAAAGTTGGGATTTAGCATTCACAACGTTTACCAATGAAGTATTCATGGGACCTGGCAATAGCGCAGGAAGCTATTTTTATGCAGATTTTGTAACGACGAATACCCTTAATGGAGTAGGAGCTTACCAGGTGAGTGTTACGGGAAGTCTTGATGAGGCATACAATGCATTTAAATTAAAAGATGTGGAACCTGCAAAATTCGTATTCAATGACCAGAGAGCTATCGGAGACAAATGGAGAACGACTACGGGGACAGCAGCCAATCCGGTTCCTTTTGTCTATTCAGACCGTTTCTTTGTATTGAAAGATGCCGAAGGTTTCTATTTCAAGCTGAGATTCAATACCATGAAAAATACAAAAGGAGAAAGAGGGTACACCAATTTTGAATTCGAACCTTTATAAATAATCAAATAATAATATCATGAAAAAATTCATCCTTGCCGCTTCTGTTCTTGTAGCAGTATATTCTTGCAAAAAAGCAGAAGCACAGGCAAAAGAAAATACGACGGAAGCTGCTTCTGAAGCACCAAAAACCAATAATAAAATAGTAACATTAAACGGAGGAATTACTGAAATTGTAGCGGCTCTTGGCCACGAAAAAGAAATCGTAGGAACAGATGTTACCAGTACTTATCCTGCCTCTTTAAAGGCTACCGCTAAAGATTTGGGCCATATGAGATCCATGACGATTGAACCGATCATGGCTGTAAACCCTACTTTGATTCTGGCTTCTGATAAAGATATCAACCCGGAATTAATGGGGAAAATCAAATCTTCGGGAATTCAAACCGAAGTTTTCAAACAGGAATACACGGTTGACGGAACCAAAAAACTGATTGAGCAAGTAGCAAAAGCGATCGGAAGTACAGATTATCAGAAATTAAACGATAAAATTGATGCCGACCTGAAACAGGTACAGCCCATTGCTAAAAAACCAAAAGTATTGTTCATCTATGCCAGAGGAAACATGCTGATGGTGAGCGGTAAAAATACCCCAATGGCTGCATTGATTACCCTTGCAGGCGGAGAAAATGCAGTGACAGATTTTGAAGATTTCAAACCGTTGACACCGGAAGCCGTTGTAAAAGCTAACCCTGATGTGTTATTCTTCTTTGAAACCGGTCTGCAGGGAGCAGGAGGAAATGAAGGAACGCTAAAAATGCCGGGAGTATCTCAAACCAATGCCGGTAAGAATAAGAAAATTATCGCCATGGACGGAGGTTTAGTGTCAGGTTTCGGACCGAGAGTAGGAGAAGCAGCAGTAGGATTAAACAAACTTTTAATTGAAAGCACCAAGTAAACTATACTTTTATCTTATGATGAGTGCGGTATTGCTTGCCATTATAGCAGTACTGTCACTTAATACCGGAGTCTATGATTTCGGAGGAAACTCTCCGTTCATGGTATTGTGGCAATTCATAAAAGGAGATTCCGGTTTATCACTGAGTGATCAATATGTGATCTGGGATGTAAGAGCAGCCAGGATTATCATGGCCATTTTGGTAGGAAGTATGTTGTCGGTTTCAGGGACAAGCCTTCAGGGGCTTTTCAGGAATCCTTTGGCGACGGGAGATTTAATAGGACTTACATCGGGAGCCACTTTGCTGGCAGCCATTGCCATTGTTTTAGGAGGACATTTCAAAGAATATCTTCCAGAAGCCGTACAGTTTTCGCTGGTGGGAATCTCAGCTTTCGTAGGATCTTTTTTATCCATGATGCTGGTATATAAGATTTCAACAAGCGGAGGAAAGACCAATGTAGTCATGATGCTGCTTACCGGAGTTGCCATAACGGCAATCGGTTTCTCAGTTACCGGATTTTTGATCTATATCTCAAAAGATGAGCAGCTCAGGGATCTTACCTTTTGGAATTTAGGAAGTCTGGCAGCCGCTACATGGACCAAGAATATCATTCTTGCCATTGTGATGACCATAGCTTTCATCATTTTATTACCCAAAGGAAAAGCTCTGAATGCCATGATGCTGGGAGAAAAAGATGCACAGCACCTGGGAATCCATGTGGAAAAACTGAAAAAGCAGATCATTATCACCGTTGCTTTAATGGTGGGAACCTGCGTGGCATTCTCAGGAACAATTGGTTTTGTAGGCCTTATTGTGCCTTATATTTTAAGACTTTTATTCAAATCCAATAATACCTTTATCCTGCCTCTGTCAGCAATGTGTGGAAGCATTTTGCTGCTTACTGCAGATACATTCAGCAGAAGTATTGTAGCCCCGTCTGAACTTCCGATCGGAATTCTGACAGCCCTGATGGGAGGGCCTATTTTTATTGCTATTTTGGTTAAATTTAAAAAATCACTGTAATGATCAAGGCACACCAGATTAATTATAAGCATAAAGAATTCCGTATTCTGGATGGGATAGATGTCTCTCTGGAATATGGTGAATTTTTAGCCATTGTAGGTCCGAATGGAGCAGGAAAGTCAAGCCTTCTGAGTATTTTGGCAGATGAAGTGAAATCCGGGAAACAAAAAGTAATATTTAAGAATAAACCCATTCGGGAGTGGGAGGTGAGAGAGCTTTCAAAACATAAAGCGAAGTTTTCACAGCACAACAGCAATGATATTCCGCTTGAAGTAAAAGATGTTGTCATGATGGGAAGGTATCCTTATTTTGATGCCCGGCCCGGAAAAGAAGACGTTGAAGCAATGAACAATATGCTGTATGAAACCGACATTTTTCATCTGAAAGACAGGGATTATAATTCTTTATCAGGAGGTGAAAAACAACGCGTACATCTGTCAAGGGTAATGGCCCAGTTACAGAATGAAATTACCCATAAGCTGGCTTTCCTGGACGAACCCCTGAATAATTTAGATGTAAAACATCAGTATAAAGCACTGGAAATCATCAAAAATTTCACTAAAAAAGCCAACAGTGCTATTGTAGTGTTGCACGACCTGAACCTTGCTGCCCAGTTTGCAGATAAAATTTTATTGATGAAATCAGGACAGGTTTCCGCTTATGGAACCCCGCAGGAAGTTTTCACGGCAGAAAACATCAGTAAAGCCTACAACTTTCCGTGTACTATTTGCGAACACCCTATTACCAATAACCCAATGATCATTTTTGGATAACCATGGAAAAAGAAGAACTCAAAATCCTTGCACAGAATCTTGCCAATCCCCAGGGTGAAAAAGGCATCGAGATTGGTGAAATGATGAATGCCACTAACATCAGCATGACGTTAGAAAGTATCAGAACACTTGTAATAAACGAAGGGCAGCACACCCTTGAAATAGGACACGGAAATGCCGGACACCTGAAAAGTATAATGAGTCTTGCCAAAAATCTCAGGTATACAGGGATTGATATTTCTGAAACCATGCATAATGAAGCCAGAAAACTCAATAAAGAATTTGAAAACCAGGCCGAATTTGTTTTGTATGAAGGTAAGAAACTCCCTTTTCAGGACAGTACTTTCGATAAAATATTTACAGTCAACACCGTTTACTTCTGGAAAAATCCGGTGGAGTTTTTAAATGAAATCTACAGGGTTTTAAAAGATGAAGGAACATTCGTTCTTACATTCGGACAAAGGGAATTCATGGAAAAGCTGCCGTTCACGGAATATGATTTTACGCCGTACAGCAACAGTGAAATGGAAGAACTGATCTCTAAAAGTCTTTTTAAAAGAATGAAAATGACTGAAAAAGAAGAAGAAATAAAAAGTAAAACAGGAAACGAAACAATACAAAGAATTTATACAATTTTAACCATAAAAAAGTAAAGTAATGAGCACATTAGTTAATGATTTAAAGGAAAAATGGGAAGCTCTGAAAGCAGAAAATCCACATATCAGAATAAGAAATGCAGCAGCACAGTTAGCAGTAAGTGAAGCCGAATTATTGGTGACCAGCATAGGAGAAGGTGTAACAGTGCTGAACCCGGATTTCCAGGGAATCCTTACAGAAGCTGAGCAATTAGGAAAAGTAATGGCTCTTACCCGTAATGATGAATGTGTTCATGAAAGAAAAGGAACTTACCTGAACGGAGATTTCAGCAGCCCGCATGCACAGCTTTTTGTAGGTGAAGATATTGACCTCAGAATTTTCCTTAACCACTGGAAATTTGCTTTTGCAGTAGGGGAAGGAGACAAGAAAAGTCTTCAGTTTTTCGGAAAAGATGGACTAGCTTTACACAAGATCTACCTTACCAAGAACAGCAATGAAGAAGCTTTCGATGCTATTGTTGAAAAATTCAAGGCTGAAGACCAGAACCAGGCATTTATATTTGAACCAGGAGCTCCAAAGCAGGCTGAAAAGGCAGATTCAGAAATTGATGTGGAAGGTTTCAGAAAAGCCTGGGCAGAGCTCAGAGATACTCATGATTTTTTCATGATGACCAGAAAATACGGGGTCAGCAGAACGCAGGCATTAAGATTAGCTCCGGAAGGATTTGCTAAGAAAATTGATAATGCTAAAGTAGTAAACATCCTTGAAGACGCCTCTGAAAAGAATACGCCGATCATGGTTTTCGTTGGAAACAGGGGGATTATCCAGATCCACACCGGAAACATAAAGAAAACGCTTTGGCACCAGCAGTGGTTCAATGTCATGGATCCTGATTTCAACCTGCACCTTGATGTAACAAAAATTGCAGAAGCCTGGATCGTTAAAAAGCCAACTGAAGACGGAGAAGTTACCGCTATTGAAGTGTTCAACAAAGAAGGAGACTTTATTGTTCAGTTCTTCGGAAAAAGAAAACCTGGAATTCCTGAACTTCAGGAGTGGAAGGATCTTGTAGCAGCATTAGAAAAATAATAATTAGATATTTGAGTGAGACCGTTTTGTTTATACTATTCAAAGCGGTCTTTTTTATGACAAGCGATCTGCAATTGCCGGAATATTTGTGTAATTTGTGATTAAAATATAAAATAAAAATGAAAAATATTTTCATAGCAATGCTGATTGCCGGTTTCTGTTCATTGAAGGCACAGGACTTTAAGGCGTATCAGTTTTATGATAAAAAAGGAAAAGAAATAAAGACAGAAAAGCTGGTAAAAGAGCTGGCAGATTATGATGTGGTCTTTTTTGGCGAAAATCATAACAGCTCCATCAACCACTGGCTTCAGCTTAAAATTACAGAAGCTCTGTTTGTAAAGAAAAACGGACAGCTTATTTTAGGAGCAGAAATGTTTGAAAGAGACAACCAGACTCAGCTGGATCAATATTTAAATGGGAAATTCGATGCTAAAACATTAAAAGACTCAGCCCGTTTATGGAACAATTATGCAACAGATTACAAACCTTTGGTAGATTTTGCCAAAGATAAAAAGCTTAATTTCATTGCAACCAATATCCCAAGGAAATATGCCTCCCAAACGGCAAAAGAAGGTCTTGAATCCCTGAACAAATTAACTGAAAAAGAGAAAACATATATTGCTCAGTTACCAATAAAAGTTACATTAGATACTCCGGGATATCCGGAAATGAAAGCAATGATGGGAGATCATGCAGAAGGAACAAAAGTGATGAATTTTATCTCAGCCCAGGCAACGAAAGATGCTACAATGGCAGAATCTATCCTGAAAAACTATCAGGCCGGAAAAACCTTCATCCATTACAATGGAAACTACCACAGCAAAGAATTTGGCGGAATTTATTGGTATATCAAACAGAAAAATCCTAATCTGAAAATGGCAGTCATCTCTGTTTTTGAATCGGATGATCCTGAATTGAAAATACCTGCTAAAGATTATATTCCGACAGATTTTAATCTGATTATTCCTGCAGATATGACGAAGACTTTTTAATTTAACAAAAGTATCATTCTGACTGAGGAAGAATCTCACTGTTAATTATAAGATTCTTCACTCCATTGCATTCTTTTCAGAATGACAAAAATCAATTACTTTTACATTGAATTCAATAGGGTCGGGCTTTAGCCCGGCCATTTTTAATTAAAAGATTCAACGGCTTTAGCCAAAACTTAATTCATGGATAAATAATCATTTTTATTCCACAATTTTTACCTTTGTACACATTCCAAAAAATATGAAGAAATTATCCATTCTGCTGATCTTTTTTATCGGACTGATCAATGCCCAGAAACTCACTTCCAATGAAATTTCGGTAATCAATCAAGGTGATACAAATACCGCATTGCCAATCTATCAGACTACAGATACCAATCAGCATAAAACATTGCTGAGTATTTCTTCAGAAGCAGATCCTCTTGACCCAAACACGGCTGTTTTGGTAAAAAGAATGAAAGAATCTCTTCTTTCAACAGATGGTGGAGTAGGCATTGCGGCTCCTCAGGTGGGAATCAACAGAAAGATTATCTGGGTGCAGCGTTTTGATAAGGAAGGAACTCCACTTGAATATTTTATCAATCCGGTCATTGTATGGCGTTCCGATTTACAGAATCTTGGTCCTGAAGGCGATTTATCTATCCCCGAGTTCAGAGATCAGTTTTACAGAAGCAAAGTCATTCAGCTGGAATATGTTGATCTGAAAGGCCAGAAATATTCTGAAATCGTGGAAGGTTTTACAGCCGTTATTTTCCAGCATGAAATCGACCATCTTTTCGGAATTCTGATTTCCGACAAAAAAGAAAAAGAGAAAAACGATTCTTATAAAAAAGTAGATGCCTATCAGAAAAGCGACGTAAATAAAGACAGAAGGTAATGATGAATTATAAATGATGAATGAAATTCTTAAGCATTATATAAAAAAAATATCCTCAATCATCTGTGCCCATCTGCGAAATCTGTGGTTAAATCGTATAATAAAAAAATTAAAAGAGGCTGTCCAAAAAGGTCAGCCTCTTTATTTTGTTTTGAGACTGCGTATAGTTATGCAGCAATTTTATACTTTTGGATTTCCATATACTTATGGAAAAGATGCATATGTTGTTTGCATTTAAGTGTATTTAGCCAATTTTTACGGTTAAGTTTTCTGTTTTTCACTAATTTTCTAAGATTATGTGCCAATGCCATTAATCCAAATTCAATATTTACTTTTTCAAGTCCTTTTAGAGTAAATCTTGAAAATTTATTATTGCTTTTTAATTGCCCGAATACAGCTTCTACTTCTATAGGCCGTTTACTTCTGTGGTAATGCCCTTTTTCAGATATCAGCCTTTGCCTGGCTTTCATTCTGTGATGGTTCAGATTATAATTCACTTCGATTAATCGATTATCCTGGCTTTGATGGCAGCTTTCTCTAAGAGGACAACCCTGACATCTGAAAGCCTGATAATAATGTACCTGAGATTCATATCCGTTACTGCTGATCCTTTTGCCTTTACCGATAAAGTTCATTTGCTGTCCGCAGGGACATACATAGAAGTTATTTTCCTCATTATAATATAAGTTCTGTACAGCAAACGCATTGTTCTTCTCACTGCGCTTCTGTTCTTTATGAAAATTATTATATTTTACATAGCCCTCTATAGCTTTTTCTGCCATCATTTCGTAATTCTCTTCACTTCCATATCCGGCATCTGCTACTACCTCTTTACTTTGTTTGTGGTACTGATTTTCAAAGCCGTTAAGATGATCCTTCAATGTAGTGGTATCTCCAGGAGTCTGATGAATGCTGTAATGGGTGATAAACTGGTTTTCAGTACTGATCTGTGCATTATAGGCTGGCTTAAGCTGCCCATTTTTCATATGGTCGTCTTTGAGCCGCATGAAGCAGGCGTCGGGATCTGTCTTACTATAACTGTTGCGGCCTGAGAGTATTTTTAATTGATCTTCATACTTCTGTAATCTGGGCAGGTCCTGATGCTGAAGCTTTTTAATGAGCTTCTTACCGGTTTTATTGTCCTGTGCCAAAGAGTGATTAAGTTCTGCTATTTTATCCTGAAGCTCTCTGCTGTCAATAGATTTTGGAAGGGGCTTTTCATGGGATTCATAACGCTCTTCTTTGATTTGGGATTCAATATCTTCAAGTACGGAATGAATTTGAGCTTCCAGTTTTAATTTATTCTTTTCTACAGATTTTTTCCATACAAAGCTGTATCGGTTGGCAGATGATTCTATTTTTGTACCATCTATATATTGAACATTTAAACTTACGTAACCCAAATTCTGCAAAACAACGGTAACATCTGCAAAAAGACGGTGAATATGGTTTTTAAGCCGTTTGCTCCTAAAGTAATTGATGGTTCTGTAATCAGGCTTACTGTTGCCGGAAAGCCACATGAAATGAATATTTTCTCCAAGTGCCTTTTCTATTTTACGGCATGAATAAATATTGTTGAAATAGGCATAGAATAAAACTTTGATCATCATCCGGGGGTGAAAACTTGTCGTTCCACCGCCTTTATATTCACTTATAATATGATCGATATTCAAGTTATCCACTAATTCATTGATAAGACGTACCGGATGATTAGCACCTATCTTATCAAAAATATCTTCAGGAAATAAGCTGGGAGTATTGGTGGGTAAAGATTTAAACCGTACTTTCATATCAATGTTTGTTTGGGTGCACCTTAAAGATAAATCTTAAAGGACAAACAACAAAAAAATCCCCGAAACTTTTTTAAGTAACGGGGATATTTTTTTGGACTTTTTAGACAGCCTCTTTCGTTATAACTATGCTTAAAAAAAATTGGATTAATCGTTGTTGGTTACTGAAAGTTTCACTTCCATATTATTTCTGGTAGCATTAGAATAAGGGCAGATCTGATGAGCTTTTTCTGTCAGAGCCTGTGCTTCTTCAATAGAAACTCCAGGAATATTAACATCCAGCTCTGCTGCCAGTCCGAAACCGCCATTCTCAAGCTGACCTATACTTACCTGAGCGGTTACTCTAGTTTCTCCTGTCTTTACTTTTGAAAGACTGATTACTCTGTTCAAAGCACTGTCGAAACATGCAGAATATCCGGCGGCAAAAAGCATTTCAGGATTGGCAAAATCATCATTGGCTCCTCCCAGACCTTTAGGCATTCTTACATCAAGATCCAACACTCCGTTTTCACTTTTCACATGGCCGTTTCTTCCGCCTTGAGCAGTAACCTGAGTTGTATATAACGTTTTCATTTATTTTTCTATTTTGTTTAATATTTTTAGTACAGTGTCTTTAAGATGCAGCAGCTCTTCCGGCTGTATTCCCAGTTTTTCCTGGATTTTTCCCGGAATTTCACAAGCTTTCTGCTGAAGCTTTTTTCCAGCTTCGTCTAAAAATACTTCAACCACTCTTTCGTCCTCTTTTTTTCTTTTTCGGATGATAAATCCTTTAGACTCCAGCCTTTTAAGAAGCGGGGTCAAAGTACCGCTGTCCAAGAACAGCTTGTCTCCGATATGGGTTACTGTAAGTCCGTCACCATCCCATAATATCATCATCACAAGATACTGCGGGTAGGTAATGCCCAGTTCATCAAGAAAAGGACGGTAAAGCCCAGTGATCTCTTTGGCAATCACATACAACGGGAAGCAGATCTGGTTTTCTAGTTTGGGTGTTTTCGGATTTTCCATAATTTTGAGTACGAAAGATTCGATGAAGGTATTACTTTTTTATGATAAATTCATCCATAGGAATTCTGACTTTTTTCATAGAAGAAAGCCAGTCATTAGCTTCATCACGGTATCCAAGATATAAAAGACTCACACTTTTCAGTCCCAGTTCTTTTAGTCCCAGTACTTCATCTACTACAGCATTGCTGAATCCTTCTGCCGGAGTACTGTCGATTTTAAGCTCTGCAGCCTGTGCAAGGGCAATCCCTAGTGCAATATAAGTCTGGCGGGCAGTATGGGCAAAATGCTCTTCAGGAGTCTGTGCTCCATACATTTCCTTAATTTTATCGGTATAGCTTCCGAAACGGCCTCTTGGAAGATCTCTTACATCCGTGTGATAATCGTAAACTTTGTCAATTTTTTCATTAGAATAGCTGTCCCATGCTGCAAAAACCAAAACGTGGGAAGAATCTCTCATCACTTCAGGGTTTAAAGCTCCGGCTACCATTTTTTCTTTCACTTCCTGGTTTTCTACCACGATGATACGGAAAGGCTGTAAACCCGATGAAGTGGGAGCCAGTCTTGCTGCTTCTAAAATAGTGTTAAGGTCTTCCTGTGAAACTTTTTTGTTCGGATCATATGCTTTTACGGCATGTCTCCAGTTCAGATTTTCTATTAATGACATTTTTATTTTGTTTTTAAATTAAACTACCTTGGATATAGACTTCAGCTTCAACACTGAAGTAAATTAACATTGCAAATATACATCCAATTAAATTGTGTACAATTTAATTTTGAAAGATTTTATTGATGCCGATTATTGATAAAGTAAATTCTATTTCCTGCTTCTTGCTATTTTTTATAATTCCACATGATCCGGATTTTTTCAATGCGCTCATATTCCAATCTTTGTCATAGAATTTTAAAACTTACAACAATGCAGAGATTTAACAACAAAACAGCTTTAATAACCGGAGGAACCAATGGAATGGGTTTCGCTGCCGCTCAGAAATTCATTGAAGAGGGAGGGAAAGTCATTATCACAGGGAGAAGTGAAGAAACCGTAAACAGTGCTTTGGAAAAACTTGGAAAAATGGCTTTTGGAATCGTATCTAATGCAGGAGATATAAAAGACCTGATGAGCCTGCAGCAGGAAGTACGGAAATATACGGAACATATTGATCTGGTATTTGCCAATGCAGGATACGGAAGATTTGCTCCTATTGAATACGTGGATGAAAATCAGTTTGATGAACTTTTTAATATGCTGGTAAAAGGACCTTTCTTTACAGTACAGCAGATATTGCCTTTGATGAAAAACGGAAGCTCCGTTATATTCAATACTTCAGTGGCAACAGATATTGCGATGCATAACTTTTCAGTGTATTCTGCAGCTAAATCGGCAGTACAGTCATTCATCAAAACTTTTGCAGTGGAACTTACAGAACGTGGAATCCGCGTGAATGGAGTGAGTCCCGGACATATTAAAACCAATATTTTTAATAATACAGGTTTAACCGGAGACCAGATAGAAAGTGCTATTGAAGAGATCATCCCTGCAATTCCTTTTAAAAGGCAGGGCGAACCGTCAGAAATAGCCAATGTGGTTCTGTTTCTGGCTTCAGAAGAAGCTTCATATATTCATGGGGCTGAGCTCAAAGTAGATGCCGGAATTTCTGTGATCAGATAGTCCGGATTATTTGACTTCTTTAATTTCTTTGATGATATTGGTTTTATTTTCAATACCTATATTATAAATCTTACTTTTCTTAAAGCTCTGAGTTGCTTTTTCCATAAGATCTTTATAATCCGGGGATTTTTTTGAAATATAAAAAACCTGAGCACTGATTCCGATGGACACACGTACCACTTCATTCGGCTTATCCGGATCTTCGGTGATATTGGTAATGGTGGAATTATTATACCAGGTTAAATTCTGTGAACTGGAATTACCGGAACAGGATGTAATCATAATAAAAAGTAATAATAGATAGAACCAGGCTTTCATAATAAAAAATGTTAAGTAAAAAAGCTCCTGCAATGTATCAAAATAATTGCAGGAGTTCTATATAAATCAGTTAAAATCCACAACTTGCTACACTTGGTGCAGGCGAAGGAGAACATCCTGAAAGGGATGAGAATATATTCAATACGCAATTGGTATTTACATAGTTGTTATCATACAGTAAAGAACCTGATGGACTTCTGTAATACACATTTCCTGCAGTATTGGCATAAGAAGACACAGAAGCAGATCCACAGCTTGTGTTGGTACATGCAGCTCTCCATGCAGTATCAGTTACAGGTCCGCTGGAAAATAACGACGGGTCAATGATTCTTTTTTCAACAATTCCGGAAGCATTTTTAAAGCTTACCAATATCGCTACGTGGTAGACCCATGATACGCAGCATGTTCCTGTAGATGCTCTCAGGTTACCATAAACAAATTGTTTCTCACAGTCATATCCTGCATTCAATAGTATTTGTCTCATTTTGTGAGCTCTTGCATAACATCCGTCCACAGGATATCTGAATGTGATGCACGGGGAAGAAGCTGTAGAAGTTCCGCAAGCCTGGTTTTTGATCTGAGCAAACAGACTGTTTAACGTTGCAAGATTAGGAATTACACTCACTGCCTTATTACTTTCACCTCTTTCTTCTTTGTTGAATACAGATTTAAAATAACGGATATCGTCATCTGTACCTTTCTCTACTTTTGCGATTTCATTGGTATTGGCTTTCAGGAACACATGAACAGGTGTTTCATTGTCAACAGCCTGTCTGATCATAGAAATATAGGCTGCATTTTCTTTACTGTCCTTAATCTGGTATGGCTGGGCAGTAACCATAAATGAGATTTTAAACTTCCCATCTTCTTTTTCAATCCCTACCGGAACAGTTTTGCCGAAATCTTTCATCGCGATTTCATTAGACTCCTTGGCAGCAAGATTCGGGTCCTGATTGGCATTTGAATCTGAACAGGCATTAAATGACAGCATCGTCACAAATACCATCATGGATAACAGAAATTTTTTCATAGTTTTTATATTTTGGTGGTTAATTTTTTAGTGAACTTTAATTATTATAGTTCACTATTTTGTGATATTAAAAGTAATAAAAATTAAAATACATGCAAAAATTTTTTTAAAAAAAATACACTATTCTATCGTGTTTTTGATTTTAGATACTAAAAATGTTCAAAATCATTATGTTTTTAATAGTAAATTCAAGAAATGTAGAAACCTTTTTAAATAATTATTTTTTTGATGTTTGGAGTCAGAATTCCTATAAAATGAATTAAATTGAAAAACCAGCTTCAAAATCTGAAACTGGCTGTATATTTAAATGAAAGGATATTTTGTGAAAATTATTTACATAATAATTCTGCCTGGAAAACATCTGCAAAATGTTTTCTGAGCTTTGCTTTCAGTTCTTCCATTTCTTCCGGCGATAATTCTCTTTCAAGTTCTCTTTTCAAAGAAGTAACCTGCTTATCTTTGATACCACATGGAATGATGTATTCAAAATAGCGCATATCCGTATTCACATTCAAAGCAAATCCGTGCAGCGTTACCCACCGGGAAGCTTTCACTCCCATTGCACACATCTTTCTGGCGTAAGGTTTTCCTACATCCAGCCATACTCCGGTTTCTCCCGGTGAGCGCTCTCCTTTAATGCCATATTCGGCGATGGTTCTGATGATCACTTCTTCCAGATTCCTCATATATAAATGAATATCTGTAAAAAAGTTCTCAAGATCCAGAATAGGATATCCCACTACCTGTCCGTAGCCATGATAGGTAATATCTCCGCCGCGGTTTACTTTCACGAAAGTGGCATCAATTTCTTTCAGTTGATCAATGCCGGCAAGCATATTTTCTTCATGACCGCTTTTTCCTAATGTATACACATGGGGATGCTCTACAAAGAGAAGGTGATTGGGAGTAGTACTATGCTGTTCTGCAGGAAGATCCCTGTTTTTTATTTTAGTATCAATGATGTTTTTCATCAGCTGCTCCTGATAATCCCAGGCGGGCTGATATTCTCTGATCCCTAAATCTTCAAATTCTACTACTTTATTCTGATTTGTATTCATTTCAATTTTTGATATACAAATTTAGTGAATTTTACGCTTTTATGGAATGGATAAAATCTATGGCACTTTTCTTCCAGTCTCTATCCTGAAGTAAAATATTTACAAAGGCAGTACCGATGATACCGCCATCTGCTTTTTCCGTTACATTTTCAAAATCTGCTTTTGATTTGATCCCAAATCCGATCATTACCGGGTTTTTAAGCGGAAGAGATGCTATTCTGGAAAGGTAGGATTCATTTTTTACAACAGCATTTTCATTTCCTGTTGTGGAAGAAGAGCTTACCGCGTACAGAAAACCTGAACTTAAAGAATCCAGATAGATCATTCTCTCATCGGATGTTTCCGGGGTTACCAGAAAAGTGAAATTAAGACGGTGCTGCTTTACAATCTGCTGGTAATTTTTTTCAAACTCAATAGGAGGAAGGTCAGGAAGAATCAGTCCTGAAACACTACTTTCAGCACATGCAGCACAGAATTTTTCAAACCCGAAACTCAATACCGGATTGATGTAACCCATCAGGATAACCGGAATCCTGATTTCGTTTTTGATAGCTTTCAGCTGTGACAATAGTTTTTCAATGGTCATTCCATTGTGTAAAGCCAGTTCATGAGCTTTCTGGATCACCGGGCCGTCTGCCACAGGATCAGAATAAGGCATTCCGATTTCGATCATATCTGCTCCGGAATCCTGAATCAGATGTATAATATCAGCGGTATCTTCCAATTGAGGAATTCCTGCTGTGAAGTATATATTTAGTTTTTTCATTTTTTTATTGTATTGATGTATTCATGTAAAATGTATTTATGATTACGTTTTTATCTGTTAAAGTCATTTTATATGAATACTTTTTACATTTTACAAATTCTTCAGATACGTTTCCATATCTTTATCTCCACGGCCGCTAAGACAAATAACAACCACATCATTTTCATTGAATTTTTTCTTATCCAATACAGCCAGTGCGTGAGAACTTTCCAATGCGGGAATAATTCCTTCCAGTCTGGTCAGCTCAAAAGCACATTTTAAAGCTTCATCATCATTAATGCTAAAGAACTCCGCTCTTTTTTCTTTAAATAAATGCGCATGAAAGGGGCCAATTCCCGGATAATCCAATCCTGCGGAAATAGAGTGGGGCTCAATGACCTGTCCGTCTTCCGTCTGCATGACAAGGCTTTTGCTTCCATGAAGAACGCCAAGGGTTCCTAAAAAGGTAGTAGCAGCCGACTTTCCTGAATCTACTCCAAACCCTCCGGCTTCAGCAGCAATGATCTTTACTTCTTTTTCTTCTACAAAATGATAGAAAGTTCCTGCTGCATTACTTCCTCCGCCTACACAGGCAATCACATAATCAGGATTTTCTCTACCGATTTTTTCTTTAAGCTGTTCTTTAATCTCTTTTGAAATAATACTTTGAAATCTGGCTACCAAATCCGGGAAAGGATGAGGTCCTACCACACTTCCGATGACATAATGAGTCGTCAGAGGATTGTTGATCCAGTCTCTTAATGCTTCATTTACGGCATCTTTTAAGGTTTTTGAACCTGAAGTAGCTGGTACAACTTCTGCACCCAGCATTTTCATTCTTGCAACATTCGGGGCTTGTCTCTGAATATCAATTTCTCCCATATACACGATGCATTCCAAACCAAGCAAAGCACACGCTGTAGCGGTGGCAACACCATGCTGTCCGGCTCCGGTTTCAGCAATAATCCTTGTTTTTCCGAGACGTTTTGCCAGAAGAACCTGCCCCAGTGCGTTATTGATCTTATGGGCTCCGGTATGGTTGAGGTCTTCCCGTTTTAAATAAATCCGGGTATTGTATTTCTGACTTAAGTTTTTAGCAAAATATAATGGTGTAGCCCGCCCAACATAGTTTTTAAGCAAATCCTGATACTCAGCCTGAAAATCTTCAGATTCGATGATTTCAAGATAGTTTTTTTGTAATTCTTCTACATTAGGATAGAGCATTTCGGGGATAAAAGCTCCTCCAAATTCTCCATAATATCCGTTTTCATCGGGGTTTTTATAATTCATTTTTTTGTTCTTTAGTATTAAATAAGTAAGCTTAGCTGATTGGGCAATTCTTTTGTTTCCTGTGAAGCATTAAATCAATATATCATCATCTTCTGGGTTCATCCATTCTGAGCCAGTAATTCTTTGATCATTTTGGCTTTGTGATAGGGTGAAATCTCAAAGCCGCAAAATATATTCTATCTCTTTCTTTTAAATCTTTGGCTTCTTTTATCTGATATTTCATGGGTTCAAACTATTAATAAATGTAAGATTATAATCATACTGTTGTTTGGTAATCAGTTTTTTATAATGTAATAATTCAATTTTATGAGTCAGATCAATTAAGGTCGCTTTATCTATTTTTGATTGATACATGGTAATGGCAATTTCCAGATTATCAATTAAATAATAAGAATCAGAATCTTCGTAAAGCAGAAATATCTTCGCATAAATCAATCCTAGGTCATACTTTACACTTGATTTTACGTGGGCTTCCAAAAATTTATCTGAAATAATAACCAGATAATAGCTGTTCCATAAGCTGATTCTTTCAAAAAAATACTGAATATCACTTTCGTCAAAATCTTTAATAATGCTAATGAACTCAGACAATAATCCACCCACTTCCCAGTTTTCTATATTGCTGTCATTATTTGCAACAAAGTGATACAGGTTCTGGATCTTTCCATTTCCGAATTTAGGGGGAAATAATGTTTTGTAAAATGTCTTTTTTAGCAGGTGTATGTTCATCATTGTGTGTTTTTTATAGATTTCTATTTTGCTAATGTAAGGTTTTAAACTTTTTTATTCTGTTAATATCTTTGTTTCCGGGCTCTGTTTCAAATTTTGAATTGATATCCAAAGCAAAGGGTTTTTGTCGCAAGACCTCTAAATTCCCGATATTTTCTTCTGAAATGCCACCGCTTAAAAAGTAGGGCAGAGGAATCTCAAATTCATTCAATATGGTCCAGTCGAACTGTTTTCCAGTCCCTCCGAATGCTTTACTGTCCGTATCAAATAGATAGTAGTTGACAGGTTGCAGGTTGGAGGAAAGAGTTTGTGCTATCTTCTCTTTATTATCACAATCATTGTTTCCGACTCTTATTACTTTAATAATCCCGGCTTCCGGATTCAGTTTTTGTCTTAATTCAACAATGAAATCATTGCTTTCATCACCGTGAAGCTGTACGAAATTCAATTTTGCCTGCTGTACGATTTTTAAAATTTCATCCATTTCTTCATTAACAAAAACGCCTACTTTTCCGTGATGGTTAATAGCTGAAATTTCTTCGAAACTCATATGATTCAAAACATATCTCGGTGATTTTTTGTAGAAGATAAAGCCGAGAAAATCTACATTCATAGAAATCAGTTCCTGAATCTGATCCGGTTTTGTGAGACCGCAGACTTTGAGCTGAGGTGGCAGATGTAAGATAGTAGGTTGCAGGTTCATTGTTATTGAGTTTAAATTTGAGAGGCAAATTCTTCAAAAGCTTTGGCAGGATCTGTATTTCTCATAAAATATTCTCCCATCAGGAAGCCGTCAAATCTTTTTTCTTTTAAAAATTTAAAATTTTCAAGATTGTAGATACCGCTTTCTGCAACAGATAAAACGTCTTTCGGAAGCTGGTTTTTCAACTGAACGGAATGCTGAAGGTCAACTTTAAAATCCTTGAGGTTTCTGTTGTTGATTCCTACGAGATCGATTTTTGAATTGAAATGTTTCAGCTCATCTTCTGTGTGGATTTCCAGCAAAACTTCCATTTTCAGCTCATGAGCAAGTGCCGTGAATTCCTCTACCTGAGCAGGTGAAAGGCAGGAAGCAATCAGTAAAACAACATCAGCACCTATACTTTTGGCTTCATAGAACTGATATTCATCAATCATAAAATCTTTTCGCAGAATCGGAATGGTAATATCATTTCTTACATTGAGAACATCATTTAAATTTCCTCCGAAGAAATCGTAATCAGTCAGGATAGAAATTCCGCTGGCTCCAAAGTTTTCGTATGATGAAACAACATCTAAAGGCTCTACACTATTGTTGATGATGCCTTTGGAAGGTGACTGTCTTTTAAACTCAGCGATAATTCCGCTTTTATTTTTGATAGATTCTTTTAGTGAATAGGTTGATCTTCCAAAAAAAGCCGTGTTTTTTAATCGGTCAAGAGAAATGCGTGACTTTGCTGCAGCAACTTCCTCTTTTTTTCGTTCAATAATTTTATCCAGTATGGTCATTTTTTTGTGTCTATTTTAGTCAGGGATGAATTTTATTTGATCAAAAGATTAAAACTATTTAATGCTTTTCCGCTTTGCAGACTTTCTTTAGCCAGCAGAAGACAATCTTCATAAGCTCCGAATTGATGGGTGTTGTGCAGCGCTACTGATGCGTTGGCAAGAATCACGGAATTCTGTTGTTCCGTACCTTTTCCTTCTAAAATATCTATAAATATTTTTGCCGTTTCCTGAATAGTACTTCCGGCTTTAATATCTTCCAGCATTACCGGATGGAAACCTAAATCTTCCGCAGAATAGATTTCTTCACCGTTTTTTGTGATGATTTTGCTGTCATCCGTAAGGCTTATTTCATCATATCCGTCTAAACCATGTACCAGCATAAACTCGCGTTCCTCTTTTTGAAGGAGGTACTGATAAATTCTTGCAATTTCCAGATTATAAACCCCAATCATTGAATATTTGGGTTTTGCCGGATTCACTAATGGTCCCAAAAGGTTAAAGAACGTTCTTAATCCCAGAGACTTTCTCAATAATCCAACGGATTGAAGCGCAGGGTGAAAATGAGGAGCATGCAAAAAGCAGATGTTGGCTCTTTCAAGATCTTCATTCAATTGTTCTGAATTGCTTTTAAACTGATATCCCAGTTCTTCCAGCACATTGGACGAACCTGTAGTGGTAGAAGCTCCGTAATTCCCGTGTTTCGTTACCTTCTGTCCGGCTCCGGCTACTACAAAGCTGGCCAAGGTCGATATATTGATCGTATCTTTTCCGTCACCTCCGGTTCCTACAATATCAATGGCATTACTGGCATCTATATCTACAGGAACGGCCATCTGTAATAAAGCTTCTCTGAAGCCCTCCAGTTCTTTCAATGTGATGTTTCGCATCAGGAAAACACTGATAAAAGCAGTAACCTCCGCGGTATTGAACTTATTCTGTGCAATCTCAATCATCATCGCCTTAGCTTCAGATTTGGAAAGCGTATTATGGTTGAACAGGTATTGCAGTATTTCTTTCATTTGTGGTGTTTTTATAGTTGTTGAAGGGGTTTCTAAGGTTTTCATGACAACAGAAAGTTTTTAATGATGACTTCTCCTTCCGGCGTTAAAATGCTTTCAGGGTGAAACTGTACACCGTGTACATCATAGGTTTTGTGCTGTAAAGCCATGATCATTCCGTCTTTATCTACAGCTGTAATTTCCAGTTCTTCCGGGAAACCTTCCGGATTTACGGCCCAGCTGTGATATCTTCCCACTTCCAGTCCTGAACTTAAATCTTTGAACAGTTTGGTATTTTCTTTTATCAGTTCTGTTGTGGTTGCTACTCCGTGGAAAATTTCAGTCAGGTTGATCAGATTTCCTCCGAAAGCTTCAGCGATAGCCTGCTGGCCAAGGCATACCCCAAGAATACTTTTTGTAGGAGCATATTCTTTAATAAGGTCTAATAAAATACCCGCTTCTTCAGGAATTCCGGGACCGGGAGAAAGAATGATTTTATCATATTTTGCAATCTCTTCCAAGGTAATTTCATCATTTCTTACCACATCTACTCTCTGATCCAGAATTCTTTCAATAATCTGGACAAGGTTATATGTGAAGCTGTCGTAGTTATCAAAAACGAGAACTTTAAGCGGTGTCTGTTGAGTGTTTATATTGTTGTTCATTGCTTTTTTGTTAGGGAGTTGCTAGTTGTTTTTTTTGCTAGTTGCTAGTTGCTAGTTGCTAGTTGCTAGTTGCTAGTTGCTGGTTACTGATTGCTGGTTGATTGGAATTTTATTTTTCAACTATTTTTTCTGCTTTTTCAACTGCTTTTTTCAATGCATTCAGCTTGTTGTTGACTTCCTGCAGTTCGTTTTCAGGGACTGATTTGGCTACAATACCGGCACCAGCCTGATAAAATAAGGTGTTGTTTTTACTTAAGAATGTTCTGATCATAATAGCCTGATTACAGCTGCCATTCAATCCAATCATTCCTATACAGCCGCCGTAATATCCGCGGGAATCTTTTTCATACTGGTTGATCAGCTGCAGCGCTTTATGCTTCGGTGCACCACTGAGGGTTCCCTGGGGGAAAGTGGCGGAAACCATTTCAAGAGGATTGAGAATGTCAGAAACATCTGCCGTTACTTCACTTACCATATGAATAACATGTGAGAACAGCTGGATTTCTTTAAGTTTGGTAACCGTTACATTTTTCCCAAGCTTTCCAAGGTCATTTCTTGCCAGATCCACCAGCATGGTGTGTTCCGCATTTTCTTTGGGATCAGCCTTTAAAATTTCAATAGCTTCAAGGTCGGCTTCAAAGTTTCCTGTTCTCTTTGAAGTTCCTGCAATCGGGTGAATGACTGCTTTATTGTTTTTTATAATTAACTGACTTTCAGGACTTGATCCGAATAATTTATAATTTCCGTAATCAAAATAAAATAGGTAAGGAGAAGGATTGATATTTCTCAAAGCACGGTATACATTGAACTCATCTCCCTTGAATTTCTGTTCAAATCTTCTGCTCAGAACCAATTGGAAAACATCTCCGCGCATACAGTGTTTTTGCGCCGTTTTTACCAGCTCAATATAGTCTTCAGCAGTGATATTGGAAGTTTCCTCACTTGTTTTTTCGAAAGGATAAACAGGAGTATTCTGATTTTTAATAAGGTTTTCCAACAGATGAAACTCAGATTTTATACCTTTAATAGAATTTTCAATAATATACATTTCATCATTGAAATGATTGACAGCGATCACATATTGGTATAATCTGTATCGCATAACAGGGATCTCAACTTCCTTGCTTTGTGCTTTAAGATGGATGTTTTCAAAAAACTGTACCGCTTCAAAGCTTGTGTAGCCAAAAAGGCTCTGAGCCGTTTGCTCTATTGGATCATTCGTTTCTTCACATTTAAAAATATTTCTGAAGTTTTCAAATATATCTGTAATCTTTTGATCATTAATCAATTGTTTTACCGGAGCGGAAGCAGGAAGTTTGATTTCATATTCATCGAGGTTTTTCACTTCAATTCCGGCAATGGCATTTACCGCAATAAAGGAAAAATTATGATCAATACTTTTTGAATCCGAGCTTTCCAGAAGTATAGTATCCCGGAACTTGTCTCTGATCTTAAGATAAATATTCATAGGAGTATGAAGGTCTCCCAGCGTTTTTTTCGAAACAGTTTTTATTTTAATTGTGTCTGTAAACATTTTGTTGTTTTTTATTTTTGTGATAATAAGGAATAAAAAAAGGCTTTAACGGTATCCGTCAAAGCCTATATATTGTTTTTTGATTATTTCTGCTGTAATTAACAACATGACAATACCTTCAGACCCGACGAAGAGTTTGAAAGCCACCACCAAATATTGTTGTTCATTTTAAACATGGGACAAATGTAGAAATTTTTTTAATATGAAAACTAATAAAATATCAAAAATAAAAAAACTTATTATTGAAATCTGCTACTTAAGCTGTTCAAGCTCATGTCGTAATGCTTTAATTTTTTCTTTGTAAGTCTCATCATTATAATATTTTACATAGTTTTCCAATGCGGCAATATACTCCTCAATAAATTCCTTGTTCGTTCTGTCTGCTTCATACTTTTTTTTTGCAGAATTGACGGGAGCAAGCTTTTCGTATTGTAATAAAATTTTTCCTTCTCTGGACTGATCATAAAGGATCACGATGTTCTTTTCATATCCGGGAATATATTTTACAGGAATATCCTTATCACCAGGTATTCTGATTGAATTACTGATGGGATAGATCGTTGCACTGGTAGTAGAGAAAAACGTAGTAGTGTATTTCCCGTCCTGTTTTTTTACAATGGCCTCATAATCGTGGATATACATGTCGTTCAGGGTAGAATTGGTTTCTACATCAGATGTGATGATAGCTGTGCTTTCCACTCCGTATCGGTTTAAAAACCATGCATTTAAAAACTGTCCGCCAAATCCGTTTAATATAGCCAGAGGAATGATCGGAATCAAAAACCATGCTTTTTTGGTCAGATAGGAGAGGAGCCCAAAGAACACGAACAACAGAATCACAGTATAAAAACCATGATGGCTGGTGAAAAACAGAATTTTTGAAATTAAAACCATGGATTAAATATAACTATAATAATCTTTTGTTAAACGCTGGAATCGCAAAGATGTTATTAAATTATTGCTAAAACGGCCGCAACGGCATTTCCCTTAGCAAAGTCCACTGTCATTAGCTAAACGAAGTGCCGTTGCGAACAAAAAAATAGAGCTTTATCATAAATACTTTGCGAACCTAGCGTTAAAAAAAAATATTATACTGGTTCAGATATCAGATATAAGGAATATCAGGAGTTCCGCTGTAGAAAAAAATAATGTCACTCCTTTCTCCGGTCTTTTGTTAAACGCTGTGATCGCAAAGATGTTATTAAATTATTGCTAAAACGGCCGCAAAGGCGTTTCACTCAGCAAAAATCTGCTGTCATTAGCTAAACGAAGTGCCTTTGCGAACAAAAAAATAGAGTTTTATCATAAATACTTTGCGAGCCTAGCGTTAAAAAAAAATATTATACTGGTTCAGATATCAGATATAAGGAATATCAGGAGTTCCGCTGTAGAAAAAAATAATGCCATTCCTTTCTCCGGTTTTTTGTTAAACGCTGTGATCGCAAAGATGTTATTAAATTATTGCTAAAACGGCCGCAACGGCATTTCCCTCAGCAAAATCCGCTGTCATTAGCTAAACGAAGTGCCTTTGCGAACAAAAAAATAGAGCTTTATCATAAATACTTTGCGAACATAGCGTTTAAAACTATTTTACTGTCGAATCATCCGATACACAAAAATAGTAACCTTAATTTAAATTTCCCTGATGCTTGAATTATTTTTTTATTGATCCTTACAATCAGTTATTAAAAATATTTCTCAAAGAAAACATTTGTCATAAGTTTAAAAGTTTATTTTTTATATTTTTGCTTCCAAATTAGAAAAAAATGAAAAAAGTATTAGCAATCGCATTTATCGGAGGTTTATTATTAGCAAGCTGCTCAAAAAAAGTAGATCACTCTTTACAGGATACGAACACTATGCTTCCTGAGCCAGAAGCAGCTACGGTTGTAGATTCTACTGCTAAAACTGCTGCTCCAGCTGCTGCAACTCCGGCTGCTCCGGCACCTGAAGCTGCTAAAACAGATTCTACAGCGAAGAAATAATGAAAAAAATACTTTTGGCAGGGACCCTTGGTCTTATGATCATTTCCTGTTCTAAAAAAGAAAATACAGCAGAAGTGGCACCTTCTTCTGAGACGGCTTCTGTTTCAGAACCGGCAAAATCTAATCTTTCCGGTGATCAGATCATGGAAACATTGGACTGCTCGGGATGCCATTCTGTAAATGAGAGAATGATAGGACCTTCTTATAAGGAAATTGCTGGGAAGTATTCTGAAAAAGATACAGAACTGCTGGCTTCCAAAATTATAGAAGGCGGAAGTGGAGTATGGGGAAGTGTGCCTATGGCAGCCCATCCACAGGTATCTAAAGAAGATGCAAAAAAAATGGTGGAATATATTTTAAGTCAGAAGAAATAAAATATGTCTGCCGAAAAATCCAGTCTGCACACAAGAAATCTGCATCGCAATCCCTACGATTTTGATCAGCTTATTTCTTGTGTGCCGGAACTGAAACACTATGTTTTTGTGAATGCTTATCAGACGGCAACCATTAATTTCAGCATTCCACAAGCAGTGAAACTGCTCAACAAAGCCTTACTCTTACATTTCTATACTATTAAAGGCTGGGATATTCCGGACTCCAATCTTTGTCCTCCCATTCCCGGACGTGCAGATTATGTACATTATATTGCCGATCTTTTAGCAGAACAGCCTGATGAAATTCCTGCAGGAAATTCTGTAAAAGGTCTGGATATAGGAACTGGAGCCAATCTTGTGTATCCTTTAATCAGTTACAGGTCATATGGCTGGACGATGCTGGGAACAGATATTAACCAGGATTCTTTGACCAATGCCCAGCATATTTTAGATCAAAATCCGGATCTTTCATCTGTCATTCGGTTGAAAAGACAACCTGATGCCGATCACATTTTTATCAATATCATTAATCCTGAAGACCGATTTACCTTTACGATGTGTAATCCTCCTTTTCATGATTCTGAAGAAGCTGCAATGAAGGGAAATATCAGGAAAACAAAAAACCTTAAAATATCAAAATCCAGGCAGCCTTTGCTTAATTTTGGCGGTCAGCAGTCCGAGTTATGGTGTGAAGGGGGCGAACTGGCCTTTATTACGAAGATGATTAACGAAAGTGCCTTATTTTCATCACAGGTTCTTTGGTTTACATGCCTCGTTTCCAAAAAAGACAATCTTAATAAACTGACGCATCTTTTAAAGAAAGTAAAAGCCGTAGAAGTGAAAGTCATTGATATGGCCCAGGGGCAAAAAGTAAGCAGAATGCTGGCGTGGACGTTTATTCCTAAAAAGGACAGGAAAACTTGGATTATTTAAAGTTCAAGGTTTAAAGTTTAAGGTTAATAGCACAATAATTTAGATCTTGTACCTGCATACCTCGTACCCCGCATCTCAACCACTTTTTAAAATTTCTGAAAAAAGCCATTGATGATCATGTCAAAAATGCCTAAATTTGTACGCTTTTAGAAAAATAAGAAATGCAATTATCAGAACAAGAAATCATTAGAAGAGAAAAGCTGAATAAGCTTACTGAAATGGGGATTAATGCATTCCCTGCGGATGAGTATACCATTACAGATACTACAGAATCTATAAAACAGGACTTTTCTGAAAATAAACAGGTGAAGATCGCTGGTAGATTGATGTCCCGCAGAATTCAAGGAAAGGCTTCTTTTGCAGAATTGCAGGATTCTAAAGGAAAAATCCAGGTTTATTTCAACAGAGACGAGATCTGTCCGGGGGAAGATAAAGAACTATATAATGAAGTATACAAGCATCTGTTGGATATCGGTGATATTATCGGTATTGAAGGAGAATTGTTTACGACTCAGGTAGGAGAAATGACTGTTTTAGTCAAGAACTTTACACTTCTTACCAAGGCTTTACGTCCTCTTCCTCAGGCTAAAACTGACGAAAATGGCGTGGTACACGACGGATTCACCGATCCGGAATTAAGATACAGACAGCGTTATGTAGATTTAACGGTAAATCCACAGGTAAAAGAGATTTTCGTGAAGAGAACAAAATTGTTCAATGCCATGAGAACATTCTTTAATGATGCAGGATATTTTGAAGTGGAAACACCTATTCTACAGTCTATTCCTGGTGGAGCAGCTGCAAAACCGTTTATTACGCACCACAATGCATTGGATATTCCATTATATTTAAGAATTGCCAACGAATTATATCTGAAAAGACTGATCGTGGGTGGTTTTGACGGAGTATATGAGTTCTCTAAAAACTTCAGAAATGAAGGAATGGACAGAACCCATAACCCGGAATTTACCGCTATGGAAATCTATGTAGCTTACAAAGACTACAACTGGATGATGGATTTCACTGAGAAATTACTGGAATTCTGTGCTATTCAGGTGAACGGAACTACCACGGCTACATTTGGAGAACATGAAGTAGACTTCAAAGCTCCTTATCCAAGAGTTTCCATGACTGAAGCGATCCTGAAATTTACAGGATTTGATATCACAGGAAAAACAGAGAAGGAATTATATGATTTTGCCAAGTCTATCGGTATTGAAGTGAACGAGACGATGGGGAAAGGAAAATTAATCGATGAGATCTTCGGTGAAAAATGTGAAGGAAACTTCATCCAGCCGACTTTCATTACAGATTATCCGATTGAAATGTCTCCATTGACAAAGAAACACAGAAGTAAAGAAGGCTTAACAGAGCGTTTTGAATTAATGGTATGCGGTAAAGAAATCGCAAACGCATATTCGGAGCTTAATGATCCTATTGATCAGAGAGAGCGTTTTGAAGCACAGATGGCTTTATCTGAAAGAGGAGATGATGAAGCAATGTTCATTGATCAGGACTTCTTAAGAGCTCTTGAATATGGTATGCCGCCAACTTCAGGATTAGGAATCGGTATGGACAGATTGATCATGTTCTTAACGAATAATGCATCTATTCAGGAGGTATTATTCTTCCCTCAGATGAGACCGGAAAAAGCGGTTCCTCAAATTGAATTAGGAGAAGATGAAAAAGTAATCCTTGAAATCCTTAATTCTCAGGAAGAAGCAATGTCTCTGGCTGAAGTAAAAGAAAGAAGCCAGCTATCCGGTAAAAAATGGGATAAAGCTTCTAAAACTTTGACAAAGAATAATCTTGTGAAAGTAGAAAAGATTGATGAAAACCTTTTGATGAAACTGGCTTAAGATTTTTCAGAAAATATAAGTATAAAGGTACAGCGCTATGCTGTACCTTTTTCTTTTTTCCATTTCCGAAGCTGTGCCCTGAAGTTTTTAAACGGAGCTGCGGTATTAATATGAATCCACTTCCAGACCGGCCACCGAGCGGGTGTAGTTGTCCATTTTCTCTGTCCGGGAATGAATAATGTATCATCATCAAGGCTTTCTATCCATTCAATAATTTCATTAACCTGATTTCGCAGAAGTTCTCTTTGCTGTTGCAAACTGTGGGAACCATATTGATCATAAAAAGACTGATATAACCCTTTTAAATTATTCCATTTGTATTCAGGAGTAGGAGTTTTTACTTCAATTCCTTTGTTTTCATCAGATTCCCATTGCAAAAGCAGTCGGGTCCAGCCCAATTGATAAGAAATATTTTGCGAGGGAGTTTTGTCAACTCCAGACATAAGAAGATCTTTTTCCTCCTCTTTTATATCGTTAAATTCCTCATCATACAACAGAAGTCTCTTCCTGATCTCCTCAATGAGTTCTGCTTTATCTTTATACGGCCGCATATTTACCTATTTTCTAAGTTTACTGAACGATGCCATCAGATAAAATAAAAATGGAAGAATAAATAATGACCCCAGCATCAATGCCCATCCCAATGCGGCAATAGTCTTTTCAGGAGCCATATGTTCCAATAAAGAAAGGTGCTGCCCGTTTCCTAATAAAATAATATTCGGATTATGCTGATACGTTGCGGCCACTAGAATCATGACCATCTGAAACCCTGCCAATGCACGTACCGGAAGCAGCTTTTGTCGGTTCATCGCTCTTAAAATAAGTAATAACGCAATAGTAGCAAAGGCAATAGCCATGATACCCAAAGGTTTGGAAAATACCCACATCAAAAGAGGAATATCTGAAATATAAGCGGTCACAAATACCAATATTCCGGTAATCACCACAAAGATCATGGTCTGCTTGGATTTTCTTATCATTAATAAAAGATCAGTTTTATTACGTGTTTCTCTTAATGCAAAAACAGAAGCAAGATAGGCACAGAGTGCCACAGTAAACAAACCTACAGAAACCCCAAACCAGTTCAGCCAGCTGAACACATACAAATCCAGAAAACCTGAAGCATCAGGATTGATAGAATGTGAAACCGTGGCGGCAGCTATTAATCCTAAAAAGAAAGGCGTTAAAAGACTTGCATAATAGAAAATCTGGGTATATAAAACCTGCCAGTTATCTTTCACGGCGTCATAGTGTCTGAAGGTAAATGCCGTTCCTCTTGCAATAATGCCTACAAGCATCAATACCAAAGGAATATGAAGATAGGTAGACATGGTGGTATAGATTTCAGGAAATCCTACAAAGAGAATTACAATGGCAATGATCAGCCACATATGATTGGCTTCCCATACGGGAGCTATGGACTCATACATGATTTCCTGGGTCTTATTTCTTGCTTTTTTATTGGTGAAAAGTTCTACAATACCAGCCCCGAAATCAGCACCGCCCAGAATAATATAAAGACAGATGGAAAGCCAGAGAAAACCTATAACAACGTAGATCATGATTTTTTGTTTTTATCGTTAAACTGAGGATCGGTAGGATCGTAAAGTTTCGGTACCATTTGAATCTGTCTTCTTAAAAGGAAGATAAGAATCATTGATAATGATATGAAAATAGCCGTAAAGAAGTAGAATGAATACTGTATTCCCGGCATAGGAGTAACGGCATCTATCGTTCTCATGACGCCATAAATGATCCATGGCTGCCTTCCAACTTCTGTCACTGTCCATCCTGCTTCCAGGGCAATATATCCGAAAGGTGTTGCTATTAGGAAGGTTTTTAACAGCCAGTTTTTATTCAGCCATTCTTTTCTGAAGAAGAAAGCATATAAATACATGGCCCCGATACCAATCATTACGACTCCAAAAAAGATCATGATCTGAAAAGCATAATGAACAACTGCAATCGGTGGCCATTCATCTCTCGGGAAATCTTTAAGGCCTTTTACTTCAGCATTGAAATCATTACTCACTAGAAAACTTAAAACTTTTGGAATTTTCACCGCATATTTCACTTCTTCTTTTTCCTCATCGGGAATTCCCCCGATAATAAATGAGGCTCCTTTTTCAGTTTCAAAATGAGCTTCCATAGCAGCAAGCTTAATAGGCTGTCTTTCCGCTACCGATTTTGCTGCAACATCACCGCTTAATGGTGCACCGAATGCTCCGATCAATGCAAAACCTACAGCAATTCTAAAGGCTTTGGTATGAAATTCAATATTTCTTTTTCGCATGATCATAAAGGCATGTACTCCGGCAACAGCAAACCCTGTTGCACAAAATGCAGCAACCGTCATGTGAAGAGCCTGCGGAAACCACGCATCATTGAACATCGCTTTGATAGGATCAATATTAAGATACTGTCCGTTGATATAATCAAAACCGGTGGGCGAGTTCATCCACGAGTTGGCGGCTACTACCAGAATTCCGGAAGCGAGTCCACTCAATCCTACAAGAAATCCGCAGAACCAGTGGAACCATTTATTGAACCTATCCCAGCCATATAAAAAGAACCCGATCGCAATAGCTTCGATAAAAAAAGCTGTTCCTTCCAGAGAAAAAGGCATTCCGAAAATAGGACCGGCATGTTTCATAAATCCAGGCCATAAAAGTCCCAGCTCAAAAGAAAGCATTGTTCCCGAAACCGCTCCGGTGGCAAAAAGGATAGCCACCCCTTTGCTCCATGCTTTGGTAAGTCCTTTATATATTTCATTATTGGTCTTTAGGTATTTCCAATGGGCAAAAGCCATCAGAAAAGGCATCACCATACCCACACAGGAGAATATGATATGAAAGCCCAGGGATAGAGCCATCTGAGCACGTGCTGCTATAAAATCATCCATAATATCAACTTTTCAGTAAATAAATTTACGCATAAATTATTGATGTTGAATATGATTTACAACAGTTGGTATTTCACCAATTCATTTTAATTTTGATTCTTTTATTGACATACTATTCCTGATGCTTTCACTAAGAAAATGCTACATTTTTTTGACACTTTTTAACTTTCATACCTCGAAAAAAATCACGATATTTGTAAGTCTTTGCATGTAGCAGGATTTTTAATATTTAATATGAGTCAAAAACAATATACAGCTAGTAGTATTCAGGCATTGGAAGGAATGGAGCACGTTCGTATGCGTCCTTCAATGTACATTGGTGATGTAGGAACAAGAGGTCTTCACCATTTGGTTTATGAAGTAGTAGATAACTCTATTGACGAGGCATTGGCAGGATACTGCGATACGATCTTCGTGAGCATCAAGGAAGGAAACGGAATTGAAGTAAGTGATAACGGTAGAGGTATCCCGGTTGATTTCCACGAAAAAGAACAGAAATCTGCCCTTGAAGTTGTAATGACAAAAATTGGAGCCGGAGGTAAGTTTGATAAAGATTCTTATAAGGTTTCAGGAGGTCTTCACGGTGTAGGGGTTTCGTGTGTGAATGCACTTTCCAATGAAATGATCACTACTGTTTACAGAGACGGAAACGTTTACCAGCAGATTTATTCAAGAGGAAAGGCACAGACTGGTGTTGAAGAGATCGGGAACAGTGAAAAAAGAGGAACTAAGCAGTTCTTCCAGCCCGATGACAGTATATTTACAGAATTAGTTTACAACTACGATACATTAGCAACGCGTTTAAGAGAGCTTTCTTATCTTAATAAAGGAATTACCATTACGCTTACCGATGAAAGAGAAAAACTGGAAGATGGTTCTTTCAGAACAGAAGTTTTCCATTCTCAAGGAGGTTTAAAAGAGTTTGTTGCTTATATCGATGGAAACCGTGAATCTATCATGGAACACGTAATTTTCATGGAAGGCGAAAGAGATGATATTCCTGTTGAGGTGGCGATGCGTTATAACACGTCATTCAACGAAAATCTTCACTCGTATGTTAATAATATTAATACCCACGAAGGAGGTACTCACCTTGCCGGTTTCAGAAGAGCTTTAACAAGAACTTTAAAGAAATATGCAGACGAATTGGGACTTCCGGCAAAAGAAAAAGTAGAAATTACCGGAGATGACTTCCGTGAGGGATTAACAGCTGTGATTTCTGTAAAAGTAATGGAACCTCAGTTTGAAGGACAGACCAAAACAAAATTAGGAAACTCTGAAGTTTCTGGTGCTGTGGATAAGATTGTAGGAGAAATGCTTACTAACTTCCTGGAAGAAAATCCTAACGAAGCTAAAATAATTGTTCAAAAAGTTGTTCTGGCTGCAAAAGCAAGACAAGCTGCGAAAAAAGCGCGTGAAATGGTTCAGAGAAAATCTCCGATGGGAGGTTCCGGACTTCCCGGAAAACTTTCTGACTGTTCATCCAAAGATCCGGCAGAATCTGAACTTTTCCTTGTAGAGGGAGATTCCGCAGGTGGAACAGCCAAGCAGGGACGAGACAGACACTTCCAGGCTATACTTCCTTTAAGAGGTAAAATTTTGAACGTAGAAAAATCTATGCTTCATAAAGTTTATGACAATGAGGAGATCAGAAATATTTACACCGCTCTTGGAGTTTCTGTAGGTACGGAAGAAGATAGCAAAGCATTGAACATGGCTAAGCTGAGATACCACAAGATCGTGATCATGACCGATGCCGATATTGACGGATCTCACATTTCTACGCTGATCCTTACGTTCTTCTTCAGATATATGAAGGAACTTATTGAGAACGGATATATCTATATTGCTCAGCCACCTTTATACCTGTTAAAGAAAGGAAACAAAAAAGTATATGCTTATAACGAAAAAGAACGTGAAGAGTTTACTTTAGATATGGCTCCGGACGGAAAAGGAGTAGAAGTACAACGTTACAAAGGTCTTGGGGAAATGAACCCGGAACAGCTTTGGGAAACAACCCTCAACCCTGAACACAGAATTCTGAAGCAGGTAACCATTGATAATGCTGTAGAAGCTGATAGTGTTTTCTCAATGTTAATGGGTGACGAGGTTCCGCCAAGAAGAGAGTTTATCGAGAAAAATGCAAAATATGCAAAAATTGATGCATAAACCTTTTTAAAAATATAATACAAAAGCTTCTGATTATTTAGAAGCTTTTTTTATATTTGGATGAACCAAAAAAACAAATAATATGTTAACTCTTTTACAAACAGATCCTTACAACGGGGCAGATGCCGCATCCGGAGCAGTAGCTGCCGGATTAGGGATCGGAACTATGTTCTTCGGCTTACTATGCTATATTTTTTATGGATACTGCATGTATAAAATCTTCCAGAAAGCAGGAAGACAGGATGCATGGGCAGCCTTTATTCCAATTTATAATATGATTGTATTGCTGGAAATCGTGAAGAAGCCAATATGGTGGATCATCCTTTTCTTTATTCCGTTGGTAAATCTCTACGCATATTGGGTAGTATACGATAGACTTGCCAAAGGATTCTCCAAAGAAACACCCCTTTACACTATTCTGATCTTCTTTTTAGGATTTATTTTTATTCCTGTATTGGGGCTTGGCAGTGATCAGTATGATAGTAAACTGGTTCCGAATGATTAAAAAAGACAAAAAATTTAAAGACTTCAGAAATGAGGTCTTTTTTTATAAATAATTATTCCATTGTAGAATTTATTTTACTTCTAGCTATTATTAATTCTACATTATCCGGATAGTACGAATTGTAATTTATTTTAAATTTGAAATGCAGACAAAATGAAATTTATCCATTATACCATAGAATACATGTTCTCTTTTCTTTCAATATAAAATGAGTATAAATATTCTGTTTTTTATTTTTCAGAATTGATGATGAAAAGTTGATAATGTATTGATTTTCTTATAAGTACATTTAATATAGTACTTTTTTAAATATTAGGTTAAGGCTTCATATACTGAAGCCTTTTATATTTATTTTAACAGTTATTAAGATTTTCTTATTTTTGCATAATCTTAATAACTATGATGAAAATATTAGTCCTGGGGGCTTTCTTTTTTGCCTCATTATATTTTGCACAGAGCTATCCTGCTTCTGCAATTTCTGAGAATTCCAAAAAACAATAATATTTGATGAAAACCAAAACTAAACTTACTGTAGCAGTGAGCGGTCTTATGTTTAATGTAATTTTTGCACAACATAAATTCCTCTCTCCACCTGTCTTTGATGAATCGGATCTGAAAAAAACTAACTCACTGATAGAAAAGGATGCACCAGCTGAAATTCTCTATAATAGTGTTCGATATAATATCAGGAATGATAATTCTTTAGAAAAAGAATGGTATTCGAAAATTAAAATCTATGATAAAAAGCGATCAGAAGATTGGCTTAATATAAGTATTCCTCTCCTTACCGATGAATCTCTGAGTAAATTTGAAGTTAAAATATATAACCTTTTCAATAATAAAGTTGAAAAAGTCTTAATTGATAAAAAAGAGCAGCTAAAAGAGAATTTTACAAAAGGCATAAATATCTATAAACTTGCCTTACCTAATATTTCAGATGGATCTGTAATAGAATATAGTTATAAAGTGACGAGTAATAATATAGCCAATCCAGTATATTTTTTGGAGTATAATATTCCTGTTGTTTATCAGGAGTATAATCTGGAATATCCTGATGAACCTATTACTTACCTTTTCAATAATACAGGAAGTGTTGTGAAACCCAAATATTATGTCACAACTACCGAAGATCGTTTAGGAGCTTTATATAACGTTTTCAGATTTGGATATGAGAATATGAAATCTATTCAGAAAGAAAATTATGTAAAAGATTTAGATAGATTCAGGGGAAAAGTAAAACCTGAACTTAAAAGATTTGCAACTAAGTATTTTGCTTATAATGAGTTCAAAGATTGGAACAGTCTTGCAGACAAACTTTATAACTTTGACGACTTTGGGAATTTCTTAAAAGGCAATGTGAAAGATGTTCTTCCTGAGAATATTAAAACGTATTATGATCCTTTAGGAAGGGCTGATAGAATTTTCAATTTTGTCAAAGAAAATTACAGATGGAATGACAAAAAAGGAATAATGGCTTCTCAGAATTTAAGACAGCTTATAAAAACAAAATCTGGAAATAGCGCAGACATTAATCTTCTTTTGATTATGCTTTTAAGAGATGCTGGAATTGACGCTAATCCTCTTCTGATTTCTACTGTTGACAATGGTATATTAAATATTATTTCTCCTAACGTTAATAACTTGAATTTTGTATTAGCATCAGTGAAAATTAATAATCAGATTTATTTTTATGATGCAACTTCTTTTAATTCTAAGGTGAATATGTTGCCTGAGAGGGATTGGAATGATTTCGGAATTTTGCTGGAAGGGAAAAAAGGAACCTCTCTTTCATTCTCCAATACTAATATAAGTAAAAAAGAGATGACTATTAAAGCCAGCTTAGACCTGGAAAACTCTTTAGTGAGAGGAACCTTCACACAAAAGGATAGCGGGATGTATGCAATTAACTCTTATGATGAATTTGATATAAGTAAGGATAAATATAAACAAGCGTTCCCTCTGCAATATAATATAGATGGGAAAAATGTGGAACCAAAGCTCTTGGCCAATGGTGATTTTGAGACTCAGATGACATTTTCCGATACTAATCTGATGGATGTAATAGGAGAGAAAATAGTTATCAATCCAATCATGTTTTTAAATGCTGAAAAGGAATTGTTTGATCAGTCCCATGAAAGAAAACATCAAATTGATTTTATTTCAGCTTTTAATAAAGAAAAAAGAATAGAATTAGAAATTCCTGAAAATTATAAAGTTTTGAGTCTTCCAAAAGATAAAAAGATTGCTACAGATGACCAGGAGATATCTTTTTTATACAAGGTTGAAACGCTTGGTAATAAAATAATAATTACTTCAAAAATAGGTGTTGCTAGCCAAAATTATCCTAAAGAATATTACCCGTTTTTTAAACAAATTTGGAAAACGATCTCTGAAACGGAAAATCAGGTGATTAGTTTAATAAAAAAATAAAACAAAATTTATTATTTAAAATTAACAGTAATGATGAAATTTTTAATTTTAGGGGCCTTATCTACTGCCTCATTATATTTTGCACAGAGCTATCCTGCTTCTGCAATTCCTGAAAATTTAAAGAAAAATGCTAATGTGGTTGTTCGAAAGGATTTTACCACAGCCCAGATCAACAAAGTTGATGAAATAAAGTACCAGTATAATACGGTTACTACCGTTTTAAATAAAGACGGTAACGAACAGGCAGTTATTTATATTCCCTATGATAAAGCAAGGCGTATTTCAAACATAAAAGTTACGGTTTACGATGAAGCCGGAAAAAAGATCAAGAGTGTTTCAAAGTCTGATTTTCAGGATATAGCCAATAACTCTCAGGGAGTTTTTTATTCGGATAACAGAATGCTTGTATATTCATATACACCTGCTCAGTATCCTTATACGATAGATTTCTCTTATGAGACAAATGATGAAAATACAGTTTTTATACCGGATTTTGTGCCTTTTACCTCTGTAAAAACATCGTTGGAAGAAGCACAGTTTAAGGTGATTAATAACTCAGGAATTGAGCTCAGAACCAAGATTTATCCCTCAAAATATAATTATGCATCTGTCATTGAAAGCGGTAGTGCAAATGATAAAACCTATTCGTATAAAAATGTACCTGCTATTGATGATGCTTTTATGATACCACAGCCTGTTAAAATCTTACCTTCAGTCAACTTTGCTCTGGCAAAATTCAGTCTGGCAGGGAAGCAGGGAACGCTAAATAACTGGAAAGATTTCGGAACATGGATTTATAATGATCTTCTGATACCCGTTTCAGGATCTACACCTGCTATTAAAGCGGAAGTGGCTTCTTTACAACTACAGGGATCTGTAGAAGATAAAGTAAAGAAAATCTATCAGTATATGCAGAACAAAAGCCGTTATATAGCCGTATCATTGGGAATAGGCGGCTGGCAGCCTATGCAGCCGGATGAAGTTCAGAAAAAAGGATATGGAGACTGCAAAGGGCTTACCAATTATATGAGAATTCTTTTGACTGAGGCCGGGATTCCTTCCACGTATTGTATCATCAATTCTGGCCGCTCACAGGTTTCCTTTGATCCTGAATTCCCTTCTATGGGTGGAAATCACGTTATTCTTATGGTTCCTACGGAAAAAGGAAATATCTGGCTTGAAAATACTTCTCAGCAAATTGCATTTAACCACTTAGGGTACACTACCACCGATAGAAATGTGCTTGCTGTCACCCAAAAAGGAATTGAACTGATCAATACACCAGCTTATAAAGCAGAACAGAATAAAGAAAAGCAAGTTCTGAGAATTAATCTTAATGAAGATAACAGCATTACAGGAACAGGAAATTTTACCTACACAGGAAATCAGTATGATTATAATTTAAGATTTGCCAATCTTAATCCTAAAGAGAAAAATGAAGCAGTGAAAGGAACATTTGATATTTTAAACTTTGAAAAAGTTGAAATGAAAAACTTTAATAATGACAGAGACAATGCTGTTATTACCTATGACCTGGATTTTAAAACGAATAATTTCTCTAAAAAAGCAGGAAACAGCCTGCTGTTCAGATCGGTTCCTATTTTTTCTGATGTGGTCTATAAAACAGAGGAGAACCGCGAGCTTCCTTTCGAGGTGAATATGTCTTTTGAAGATGAATATGAAATTGCTTTTATCCCTCCTGTAGGCTATAAGGTTGATGAAACCCCCGATAACTCAAGCATCACGTCAGAATTCGGGTCTTACAAGCTAAGCTTCGTTAAAAGTGATGGACAGGTAAAAGTGATCAGAAAAATGCAGGTCAATAAAGGATTGTATCCAAAAGAAAAATACAATGAATACATAAGTTTCAGAAAAAAAATTCTGAACATGGATAATTCAAAAATCTTAATAACTAAAATATAACCATGAAAAAAATAATAGTATTGGTACTTTGTTCTGCCAATGCAATCATGATGAATGCTCAGAAGAAATATGAATTTCTGAATCCTCCTAAATTTAATGAAGCAGATTTGTCTAAGACAAAATCATTACTTGATGAAAATGCTCCTGCCGAAATTTTGTATAAATCTGTCTACTTTATGGTGGATGGAAGTACAGGAAATATGCACAAAAAATATTTTTACAGAGTCAAAGTGTACAATAAAGATAAAGCGGAAGATTGGTTGAACCTTGAAATTCCTATTTATAATATTGGAACCAACCGTGAATCTTTAAGCAAATTCAAAGCGTTTACTTACAATCTTGAAAACGGAAATGTCGTTCCTGTAAAAGTGGAAAAAAGCTCTCAATATAAAAGTAAAGAGAATAAATATGTTACCCTGACGAAATTTGCTTTTCCCGGTGTGAAAAACGGATCAGTCTTGGAATATCAATACGAAGTCATATCTCCGTTTCTCTTTATTATCCCGGAGGTATTAATAGAATCTGATACTCCTTCATTAAATACAGAGTATGTTTTTGATGCTCCGATCAATATGTCGTATAACGTCAATTATACCGGTGGGATGTCTCCTAAATACAGGGAAATGGATGAGCGAAATATTTATGGTTCCCAATACAAAACCTTTAGATTTGCTTATGAAAATGTAAAAGGATTTAAAACTGAAAAATTTGTTAGAAATGACAGGAATTTCAGAACAAAAATCAGTGCAGAGCTAAACTCTACTAATTTTGGTCAGCTTAAACTGTATTCATCTTCCTGGGATCAGATTGCCAAAAGGCTTTATGAAAATGAGGATTTTGGCGGTGAACTGAAAAGGACAAAACTGGCTAAAGAAAATATGCCGGCAGGAATCTCAGGCATGAAAACTGATCTTGAAAAGGCCAATGCCATTTTTTCCTATGTTCAGAAAACCTTGATCTGGAATAAAGACAAAGGAATTTATACTGAAGACGGGATCAAAAAATTGTTAGAAACTAAAACCGGAAATGCAGCAGAAATTAATCTTTTCCTTGTCATGATGCTTCGGGAAGCTGGCCTTAAAGCAGATCCGCTGGTTATTTCCACAGTAGAAAACGGCCTCATCAATCTGGTATCACCGAATGTCTCCAATATGAATTTTGTGCTGGCTGCTATCAATCTGGATAATCAGTTACATATTTATGATGCTACCTCTAAGCAGTCTTCACTGGATGAAATTCCTCTTAAAAACTGGAACCAATATGGAGTTCTGGTGACTAAAGATAAAGCACTGCAGATTCAAATGAGCAATTTAAAATCAAGCAATACTTATCTTACCGTGAATGCCAGGATCAATGATGACGGAAGCATTTCCGGGACCTATTCAGATAAGGATACCGGTGCATATGCTATGTATGCAAAAGATAACTATGATGATAATGCTGAGAAATATAAAAAGCAGTACAAAGAAAATTTCTCAATGGATTTCACCGATATTGATTCAAAAGTATTGGAAAACGGGGAATTTGAAAGCAGCATGAAGTTTTCTTCTATGAACCTGATCGACAGGGTAGGAAAGAAAATGATCATTAATCCGATGTTGTTTTTAAGTAAAAATTCCAATGAGTTTGATCAGACTGAAGTCAGAAAATATCCTATCGATTTTGGATCACCTACCACGAAAGTGAAAAAGATCATTCTTGAAATCCCTGAAGGATACGTCATTGAGGAAATGCCTAAAGAAAAAAGAATCGTTACAGAAGATAAAGAAATAGCGTATACCTATTCTGTAGAACAAAAAGGAAATAAGCTTGAGGTTACAACAACTACAAAAATCAGCAGTTCAGACTATCCGAAAGAATATTACCCGGCATTCAAACAAATCTGGGGAGTTGCTTCGAAATTTGAAAATCAGGTGATCAGCCTTATTAAGAAGTAATATAAAACAAAATAAGCAAAAAAATAATTTTTTTTCAAAAACCATTCATCTTTTGAATGGTTTTTGTATTTGATACCTGAAAATAGGATTATGAAAAATACGATTGCTGTTATAGCACTATCTTCTTTCTTAGCGGTTACTGCCTGCAAAAAAAAAGAAACGGCAGCACAAGCAGAAAAAACGGAAAATAAAACATCAGAGCAATTGGTTGTAGACTCTGTGAAAGTCAGTGATTCTACAAAAATTACAGACTCTTTAAAAGTGAGCTATACTTCAAAATTGTTGGTTTTCCCTACTTTAAAAGATAAAAAGCTCCTGGACAGCATCTATTTCCAGAATGAAAAAATCAAAGACTTTTCCAAGGCCGGACTTCAGGCTTACCTTGATAAAGAAAAGAATAATTATTTCAGTTCCATAAAAAATGATAATAAAGACTGGCTTTCAGACGTTACCTATGCCCAGGACTGGTATTCAAGTTCACATATGAATTTAATATCCAATACAAATGGTTATATGCATATTCAATATGTAGGAAGCGGGTACGAAGGCGGAGCACATGACAATTACGGATTTTCTGAAAGGGTTTTTGATCTTAAAAACAGCAAAAAATTAGAATTGAAAGATATTACATCAATGCCTAAAAGTAAGATTGAAGCCATTCTGATGAAAAATATTGATAAAATTAACAGCGGAACGATGGATGGAGACGGGGAAGTGAAAAACTCGGAAATGCTTTTGGTTGATAAAATTCCGGCTTCCGATAACTTTTATTTTGATGATAAAAACCTGTATTTTCACTACAGTCCCTATGAAATTGCCGCTTTTGCAGCCGGAGATATTACCATTCCCGTATCATGGGAAGACCTGAAAGGCACATTGAATACAGAATTTAAAGAAAGAATGAAAATTAAGTAAATTAATGCTTCCAGTTATGGGAGCATTTTTTAATTTTGCGGTAATGGACAAAGTAGCTTTTATTATCAACCCTTTTTCGGCCAAAAAAAACTATCAGCCGTTTCTGAATGAACTTAAAACAAAGGTTAACAACCCATTGTATTATGTATCAGAATCTATTCTTGGGACAGATGAATTTATTCAGTCTTATTTTGAAGAAGTGGATATTTTTGTGGCCATAGGAGGGGACGGTACAATCTCTACAGTCGCCAAAAATCTGATTAATACAGATAAAATCCTGGCTATTTTCCCAGCCGGTTCTGGAAACGGATTTTCCAATGAAACACAATTCAGTAAAAATCTTGATGAACTTTTAGAAAAAATAAAAGCAAAAAACTCCAGAAAGATAGACACTTTCACCGTAAACGACAGGCTTTCCATCAATGTTTCAGGAACGGGATTTGACGGTAAAGTCGTTAAAGAGTTTGAAAAAACAAGCCGTGGATTCAAAAACTATATTAAAGTTTCCCTGAAAACTTTTTTCAATTACAAACCGATTAAGGTGAAGTTTTTTGATGAAGAGTACCAGCAGTATAACGGAAGGTATCTGATGATGAACATCGCCAATACCCGCCAATTTGGTAACAATGCTTATATTGCACCAAAAGCCAGTAAAAGCGATGGGCTGGTGGATATGGTTCTGGTAAAAAAATTTCCTTTGACCTATTCTGCGCTGTTTGCCTTCAGGATGTTTACCAAAAGACTCAAAGATGATGAATATGTAACCTATCTTCCGGTCTCTGAAATATCATTTAAAGTGAATACCAAAAACTGGCATCTGGATGGAGAATTCAATAAGATCAAATCACCAATCCATATTAAAGTACAGCCCGCGAGTTTGAATATTTTGGTTTAAAGGTAAGAGTTAATTTTGTTTCGAGTTTCGAGTTGCTGGCTGATTGCGTGTTATTTTGTTGCTGGTTGTTTGGTTGCGAATTACGTTTTTTTGTTCCTGCTTACCCACAACCTTAAACCCTCAAACGTTCCCACTCTCAAACTCAAACTCCCTAATCCCTGCAACCTAAAACCTGCCACCTATTTACACTTCCAGTTTCTTCTCTACATTAGCCGGATGATCCAGACAGTATTGAAGCTGTTTTTTATCAAGCTGTTTTTCCCAGTTGGCTACTACAACGGTTGCTACAGAATTTCCGATTACATTCGTCAGGGCTCTGCATTCGCTCATGAACTTATCAATTCCCAGAATTAAGGTCATTCCCGCAATCGGAATTTCAGGAACTACGGCCAATGTTGCTGCAAGAGTAACAAATCCCGCCCCGGTAACACCTGCCGCACCTTTTGAGCTTAACATAGCTACCAGAAGAAGCATCAGTTGCTTCTCAATAGGGAGATGGATGTTTAATGCCTGCGCAATGAAGAGAGAGGCAAGCGTCATATAAATATTCGTTCCGTCGAGATTGAAAGAATATCCCGTAGGAACTACCAAACCTACAATGGCTCTTGAGCAGCCTGCTTTTTCAAGCTTTTCCATAATTCCAGGAAGGGCAGATTCTGAAGAGCTCGTACCCAAAACGAGAAGTAGCTCTTCTTTAAGATAGAAAAGGAGTTTGAAAATATTAAATCCGTTATACCATGCTACCGCTCCTAATACCAGAACAACAAAGAGGATAGAAGTGATATAGAATGTACCAACAAGGAATATCAGATTCAGCACAGAATGAAGTCCGTATTTTCCGATCGTAAAAGCCATAGCTCCGAAAGCTCCGATAGGGGCAAGTTTCATAAGCATATGTACAATTTTAAATACCGGAGTTGATAAATCCTGCAGGAAATCAGTTACTTTCCTGCTTTTTTCTTTCGTCAGAACCAAAGCAACTCCCATTAAAATAGCCACCAGAAGAACCTGAAGGATATTTTCACCCACCAATGGACTGAACAATGTCTCCGGAATAATATTCATAATGAAGCCCGTAAGTGTTGATTCATGGGCTTTGGCCTGATATTGTGAAACATCCCCTGAAAGCGTAGAAGGATCTATATTTAAACCATGACCTGGCTGTAAAATATTTCCTACCACTAATCCGATGATAAGAGCAAGGGTTGAAAAGGTGAAAAAATAAATCATTGCTTTAACCGCAATTCTGCCTACTTTTTTCAAATCGGTCATATGGGCGATTCCCAAAGTAAGCGTAATAAAGATGACAGGAGCGATAATCATTTTTACCAATTTGATGAATCCGTCTCCCAAAGGTTTCATCTTTTCGCCTAATTCAGGATAAAAATTTCCAAGAAGAATACCGGCAATGATGGCGATAATCACCTGAAAATAAAGCTGATTGTAGATTTTTTTTGCTTTCAAAGAACAGTCGTTTTGTTTTTTTAAGACCGAAAATTAAGAAAATTTATCTGAAGACATGACAAAAGTCATTGAAAAGTAGCTGTAGCGCTTGTTTTATAATATGGTTGAAGAAATTTGGGCTTCATTCCAAGAATGAAACCCAAACCGTATTTTGTTGTATGAGAATTATTCCACTGCTACAGAATCATCTCCACGTCCATCTGCCACAGCATGAATGTTTCCGTTTTCATCAAGAACAATCATTTCTGTTTTGCCGATGTATTTTGTCTTTTCAATGACGTAGTTTTTACTTTTCAGTTCAGAAATAGTACTTTCCGGGAAACTATTTTCAACAGTAATGGTTTCCGGTAACCACTGGTGGTGGAACTTTGGCGCATTGACTGACATATTCGCATTCAACTTGAAATCTACCACATTTACAATAGATTGATACACTGAAGTTGGAATCGTAGTTCCTCCGGGAGTTCCCACAACCATATAAGGTTTTCCGTTCTTCAACAGGATGGTTGGAGTCATAGAAGAAAGCATTCTTTTATTAGGCTGAATGGAATTCGCTTCTCCGCCTACTGCCCCGAACATATTCGGTACCCCTGGTTTGATAGAGAAATCATCCATTTCGTTATTTAAAAAGAATCCGGCTCCCGAAACTAAAACTTTGCTTCCATAATATCCGTTAAGCGTGGTAGTTACAGAGGCCGCATTTCCATCCTTATCCAATACGGAAATATGAGTAGTCTGCATAGATTCTTTAGGCTGCTCTATGATCTTACCCACTTCTGCACTTGGAGTAGCCTTATCAAAACTGAAGCTTTTCCATCTGCCTTTCAGATAGTCATCAGAGATCAGGTAAGAGGTTTTGTCCTGGATAAAATCCGGATCACCCATATATTCTGCTCTGTCTGCATAAGCTCTTCGTTCTGCTTCTGTCATGATCTGGACAGCTTTTGCAGAGTTTTGCTGGTATTTTTCAAGATTTTCAAAACTGGCCATTCTGAGCATCTGGGCAAGAAGAACTCCGCCGCTTGAAGGTAAAGGCATTGTCACAACATTGTTCCCCTTATAATCAAATTCAAGGGCTTTTCTTTCGGCAACTTTATAGTTTTTAAGATCTTCCAGCGTGATAAGTCCGTTGCCTCTTTTCATTTCGGCCACCAGAAGTTCGGCTGTTTTTCCTTCATAAAAGCCTTTTGCTCCTGACTTCTGGATCAATTTCAAAGTTTCTGCCAGGTCTTTTTGGATCAACAGATCGCCGGCTTTCCATGGAGCATCTTTTACAAAAATGATGGAAGATTTATTATGTTTCTGGAATTTTTCTCTTTGGTTATTCAGCATTTCTGCCTCTTTATCCGTGATGGCAAATCCTTTTTCAGCAAGATCAATGGCGGGCTGAATAATCTTTTCCATAGGAAGTTTACAGTATTTCAGAGTAGCAAAAAATCCTGCCACACTTCCGGGAATACCTACAGCCAGTCTTCCGTTTTGGGAAAGATCCGTATCTGCTTTTCCCTTTTTATCAATGTACATATCTCTGAAAGCTTTTTTCGGAGCAGTTTCCCTGTAATCTAATGTGAATTTTTCGCCATTATTTTTTACACCTACTAAAAATCCTCCTCCTCCGATATTTCCTGCCTGGGGATACACGACAGCAAGAGCATATTGTGTCGCTGTAACAGCGTCATAGGCATTTCCGCCCATTTTTAAGATTCTGGCTCCTGCTTCACTGGCTAGCGGATGTGCAGAGACTACAACCCCTTTATTTTTTACCTGTACTTCCTTGATAATATTGATATCTGTAAATTGAGCCCAGCTGAGTTGAGCCGCCAACAGCATCGAAGCAATTAAAATCTTCTTCATATAATTGTTTTTTCTTGAAACAAAATTATTGAATTTTTTTATGTAAATGTTTGTTTTTATTATAGATGTGAAAATTATACTTTGTTTTAATTAATTATTAATATATTTTAAATTTATTTAATGTTATTTGATTGATTATTTGTATTTATTGAATAATATTTAGTCTATTTAGACTTTTTGTGATTTTTATTGTAGTTTTTTGAATTTTATTTCTACATTTGAAAAAAAATGCATGAAAAAAAATTACCAGAAAATTATCTTTTTAGGAACCTTATTCCTTGTATCAGCTAATGTATATGCGCAAACAACAGATTCTATAAAAGTAAAAGCAGTAGATGAAGTTAAAATTACTGTAGGATCCAGAAATAAAAGTCGTGTTGCAACTGATACTCCTGTTCCTGTGGATGTTATCAATATCGGATCACAATCTGTGTTAAGCCCTCAAACTGACCTTAATCAGATTTTAAACTATGCAGCACCATCTTTTACCTCCAATTCAACAACTGTGGCAGATGGTACAGATCACGTTGATCCTGCCCAATTAAGAGGGTTGGGGCCGGATCAGGTACTTGTTTTACTTAATGGAAAAAGAAGGCATACTTCATCACTGGTTAACATTAACGGTTCTCCGGGTAGAGGGTCTGTAGGGACCGATCTGAATGCTATTCCTGCTTTTGCTATTGAAAGGCTGGAAGTATTGAGGGATGGGGCTTCAGCGCAATACGGCTCTGATGCAATTGCCGGAGTTATTAATGTGATCATGAAAAAAAATACGAATGCATTTACCGCTGCAATTATGGGAGGTGGATTTAATTCAAAAGGAGCTAATGATCATACCGGAGGATGGGATGGAGAGAAGTATCAGCTTGATCTTAATTACGGAACTAAAATTGGTAATAATGGGTTCGTCAATTTTACAGCAAGCTTGCTGAACAGGAATGATACGAGAAGAGCCAGGTCGGCGGCAGGTGATATTTTTAATGCATATAATGCTATTGAGCAAAGAGCATTGGAAAAGGGAGTTAATATTTCCGCTCTTTTTGGGAATGTCAATAACACTTCCAATACTCAGCAAATCATAGATTATATACATCAGTATGCTCCAAGTGTAAGTTATTTTACAGCAGCACAGCAGGCTAATATTCAGTCGGCAAATACAATTGCTGGATTGCAGAATCTGCTGAAAGGTGATGTTACTGAAAATGAACTGGTCTACAGGGGGTTAACAAGAGATGATTTTAATATGAGGGTCGGGCAATCCCGGCTAGGATCCGGTCAGTTTTTTATGAATTCTGAATTTGATCTGTCTTCAACAATCCGTGGATATGCTTTTGGAGGAATCTCCTATAGAGCAGGGAATGCAGCAGGTTTTTACCGAAGACCCAATCAAAACAGGACTTCCACATCAATATATCCTAATGGTTTCCTTCCGGAAATTGCCTCTGATGTTATTGATCTCTCTTTTGCTGCTGGATTTAAAGGGAAATTAGGAAATATTAATTATGATATCAGCAATACTTTCGGAAGCAATACTTTTGACTATACCATAAAAAATACAGCCAATGCATCCATGCTGTATCCTGGTAAAAGAGAGTTTAATGCAGGAGGTTTGGGATTCTCTCAAAATACGATCAATGCAGATTTTGATACAAAGTTAGACTGGTTAAAAGGTTTCAATGTTGCTTTTGGGGGAGAGATGAGATTCGAAAAGTATAAGATAGAAAATGGAGAGGAAGCTTCATGGGCTCTTTATGATATTAACGGAAATATACAGACTCCAGGAATAGACCCTCGCTTGAAACCTACAGATTTTTTTGGAGTTTATACTCCTCCAGATCCTAATCTTCCAATTGGTCCAAATAATCCAGGGTCGATTACTAGTGTCAGGCCCGGAGGAGCTCAGGTATTCCCTGGTTTTCGTCCGGAAAATGCTTTAAATAAAGGAAGGCATTCCGTAGCTGCTTATGTGGACACGGAACTGGATGTTACGGATAAATGGCTGGTGAGTGCGGCGTTGAGATATGAAAATTATTCAGACTTTGGTTCTACTTTCAATTATAAAGTCGCTACAAGATATAAACTTACGAATAATATAAATATAAGAGCAGCTCATTCCACGGGCTTCAGAGCTCCTTCGTTGCAGCAGATCTACTTTAATGCTACGGCTACACAATTTGTGGGCGGAACGGCATATGAAGTAGGTACATTTTCTAATGATTCTGATGCAGCGGGTATTCTGGGAATTCCACAATTGAAGCAGGAAGAGTCCGTCAGTTATTCTGCTGGCTTTACAGCTAAAGTTCCTCAGATGAATCTGACGTTTACGGTAGATGGTTATTATATTAAAATTAAAAACAGAGTTGTATTAACAGATCAGTTTTCAAGACCGTCAGGAACTTATCCGGCGGAAAGTGATCTTGGTAAATTACAGACCGCCTTTGATAAGGCCAATGCAAATGCCGCCACTTTCTTTGCTAATGCTATTGATACACAGACGAAAGGTATCGAAGGGGTCATTTCGCACAAGGCAAAGTTTTCCCAGGGTGTAGCTCTGAATTCTGATTTTGCAGTTACGGTGTCAAAAACAAACAGGATAGGTAATATCCATGGTTCTGATGTTTTAATCAATGCCGGCCAGATCAACAGGTATTATTCAGAATCAAGCCGTGTTTATCTTGAAGAAGCTATCCCAAGGTTCAAAGCTTCCCTGAATAACGCTCTGGAAATTAATAAATTCAGTGTGCTGTTAAGAAATGTTTATTTCGGAAAAGTTACGGATCCTAATACAATGGATGCTAATGGAGATGGAATTGTAAGTGGGGAAATCATTAACGGCCAGGCTGTCGCTACTGAACATCCGGTTTGGGGAGGAAAAATAATTACCGACCTGTCTGTTGGGTATAATTTTAATAAAAACTTTAAACTGACAATCGGGGCGAATAATTTGTTTGACATTTATCCTGATAAAAACTACGGTCCGGCAACGGTGAAAACTCCTTCTCTGGATGCTTCTGGTAACCTTGTGTATGTTAATACCTCTACTATTGATCTTTCTAATCAGAATCAGTTTGTGTACTCGAGAAATGTTTCTCAGTTCGGAATGAACGGAAGGTTTCTTTTTGCCAGAGTAAATCTTACTTTTTAATTACAAGTTTAAGGAATATAAAAAGGTGTACGAAAGTATACCTTTTTTATTATGGTTGGCATGTTTTTTTTACTTTTGTACAATTCTAAAAAAATCTGAAAAATGGAATCCTATACGGAAAGAATACTGATTACAGGTGCCTTGGGACAAATTGGTACCGAATTGACGAACAGACTTGTTGAAATTCACGGAGCTGATAATGTTGTTGCTTCGGGATTAGACAGATGGCAGGAAGGAATTACTTCTGCCGGACACTATGAAAGAATGGATGTTACCAACACACAACTGGTAAGACAGGTGATCAAAGATTACGATATTACTACAGTGTATCATCTGGCATCACTTTTATCCGGAACCTCGGAAAAGCAGCCTGTTTTTGCGTGGAAACTGAATCTTGAGCCGCTGCTTCATTTTTGTGAAATGGCAAAAGAAGGGCTGCTTAAAAAGATCTTCTGGCCAAGTTCTATTGCTGTCTTTGGAAAAGGAATTCCAAAGCATGAGGTGGGACAGGACGTAGTGTTGAATCCGACAACGGTTTATGGGATCTCCAAAATGGCAGGGGAGAAGTGGTGTGAATACTATTTCGATAAATATGGTGTGGATGTAAGAAGTATCAGGTATCCCGGATTGATCTCATGGAAAACTCCGGCAGGAGGTGGAACTACCGACTATGCTGTTGAGATTTTTTATAAGGCCATTGAAGATGGAAAATATACAAGTTTTATTTCCGAAGATACAGGAATGCCAATGTTGTATATGGATGATGCCATCAATGCAACCTTGAAATTAATGGACGCTCCGAAAGAAAGTTTATCCGTTCGCTCTTCTTATAATTTAGGGGGAATGTCATTTACTCCAAAAGAACTGGCAGCAGAAATCAAAAAAGAAATTCCGGATTTTACGATTGATTATAACCCGGATTTCAGACAGGCAATTGCAGATTCGTGGCCGGCTTCTATTGATGATTCAGTAGCGAAAAAAGACTGGGGTCTGACGTATGATTTCGGAATTTCTGAAATGACGAAGGATATGATCAAGAATTTAAAGGTAAAACTAAGTAAGGATTAACAATGTAAAGTAATACTTTAATTGATAATTATTTTAACGTCTGATTTTTAATATTTTATAGAATTTATATAAAATTTAATTTAAATGGTATTATTAACTTTTAACATCACGGAAATTGAAGCTGAAGTAAAAAGCGGCCCCCAACTTACTGATGATGAGCGATTGAAAATCACAGAAAATAATACCAGAGCAATTCTTAGAATTTTAGATATTCATGATATCAAATCAAGTTTTTTTGTAGAGATTTCTCTTGTCGGAAAACTTCAAAATTTAATAAAAGCAATTTCATCCAAAGGGCATGAAATTGCTTTTTATAATGAAGACTCAAATCCTGAAGAAATTGAAAATGCCAAAAAAAATATTCAGGATCTTTTGGAAAAACAGATCAGGGGAATCCGCCAAAAAGAGGTAAAGGTTTCACAGGAAATTTTGAAACTGATGGAATTTAATTATGTCTCCAATATTGACAATGCGGATATTCTTTTTCCTTTCAAAAGACTCAGAAGAGATACGGAAATTACAGAAGAGGATGGATTGAGTATTGTCCCGGAAAGTATCTCTCCGTACAGTCAGCTTCCTTATAATGATTTTGTGTTTCAGATCCTTCCGATGAAGTATTACCAGAATATGGTGCTGGAAACCTTACAGAATGAAGAGTTTGTGCTGATCTATCTGAACACCTGGCAGTTTACAGACTTTAAGAAATACCGTTTTGATATCCCATTTTACCGAAGCTTATTTTCGGGCAAAAAAATGGAGGACAAATTAGATGCCCTCCTTACTTTTCTCAATGACAGGGAAATGGCGACTTCCCGTATGAAAGATTATATTTTTTAGGTTGCAGGTGTTGGGTGGCAGATATTAGGTAATAGGTTTCAGGTTAAAGGGATTAGGAGTTTGAGTTTGAGAGTGGGAACGTTTGAGAGTTTGAGAGTGGGAATGTTTGAGGGTTTAAGGTTGTGGGTAAGCAGGAACAAAAAAAACGTAACTCGCAACCAAAGAACCAGCAACAAAATAACCTGCAATCAGTAACCAGCAACTCGAAACTCAAAACAAAATTAACTCGCAACCAAACAACTTGCCACTCGTATCCCGCACCCTAATTCAACTCAAAAAGTGTAATCTCAGGCAGTACACCCACTCTTCCCGGGTATCCAAGCACTCCAAATCCTCTGTTGACATACAGCAGTTTTCCTTCACTTTCGTATAAATCGGCCCATTTTGGGTATTTGTATTGTACCGGTGACCATTTTACATTTTTAAGATCCAAGCCAAACTGCATACCATGCGTGTGTCCCGAAAGGGTAAGATGGATGTTTGAGGGATGTTTTTTCACTACGTAATCAAAATGGGTAGGGTCGTGGCTCATTAAAATTTTGGTGGCAGATTCCGGTACGTCTTTTAAAGCATCATCTATTTTACCAAACTGTGGGAATGGTTTTAATCCCCAGTTTTCAACCCCTAAAATGTAAAGTTTCTCGCCGTTTTTTTCAATTACCCGATGCTCATTTCTCAACATGTCGAAACCGGCCTGCTTTTCATAACTGATCAATGTTTCAAGGTTTTCTTTTTTTGCAGCAGGTGATGCCCATGTTACATAATCTCCGTAATCGTGGTTTCCTAATACGGCGAATTTGCCGTCTTTAGCCTGAATTTTTGAAAATAAAGGGATGAAAGGTTTGAACTCATCTGCAACATTATTCACCATATCTCCGGTAAATAATACCAAATCAGGCTTCTGTTCATTGATCAGTTCAATGGCGTGCTGCAGCTTATCCGGATCAGAGAAGCTTCCACTGTGAACATCAGAAATCTGGATGATTTTGTAGCCTTTAAAGCTGTTTGGAAGATTGGCAAAATTTACTCTTACCCTTCTTACTTTATGTCTGTACTTTCCAAAAGTAATTCCGTCGATGAAAAGAGCAGAAAGAACGCCGCTCATTCCCAGTCCTACCAGGCTCAGAAACTTCCTTCTTTCCGGGAAGAAATTTTCTGATGGTTTTGCAAAGCCAATCAGGTAGCCCCCGGTTCTTATGATATCATCAATTAATAAAAACAGGACCACGAAAATTTTAGGAAGGATAAAAATTAAAAACAAAGAAATCATAATCTGGGCCCTTACCATACTTCGGTCTGATCTCTGGTAGTGGGTGACTTCATAAGCGAAAATTGCGTATACAGCTAATGATAGTGCCCAATACCCGATTCTGATCCAGGAATTATCGGTAAGAGTTCTTACAGCCTGATAAATATAAACTTCCAGAAACAGGAAAATTCCTGCGATGATTAAAAAATTCTTTTGCATGTCTGATCAAAAAAAGCACAAAGAATAAACTTCCCTGTGCTTTATATTTTTTTTGTTGTCCCGTCCTGAAATAGCGATACACAAAAAAACAATCGTTATGGAAGAAAACTTAGAAACGCGCTATGTCAAGCGTACCCAGAAAGATTACAGTTTGAATTTGAAACTTCAAATTGTAAGAGAAATAGAAACGGGAAAATCAGGAATTACAGACAGTCGGAAAAAATATGGTATACAAGCACGCTCAACAATTGTTAGTTGGTTGAGAAAATATGGTACCTTTGATTGGGAATACCAAACACCATTTACCATGAAAAAGACTCCTGAACAGCGTATCATGGAATTAGAGGCAGAAGTTAAAGTGCTTGAAAAACAGAAAGCATTTTTAGAGAAACAGGCTTACATTGCTGATAAAAAAGCTATATTTTTTGATATGATGATAAATCTTGCTGAGAAAGAATATGATATTGATATCAGAAAAAACTCATCACCCGAACAATCACCAACTTCCGCAGTGAAGAAAAAGAAACCATAGTTTTTACCTGCGAATTGTTCGGGTTGGATAGACAAGTCTATTACAGAAGTATCCGAGGATATAAACGCTCACAAAGCAAAGCATTAAAAGTAATAACCCTCGTAGAAGATATCCGCATAAAAATGCCAAAATTAGGAGGTCGAAAGCTATATTTTATTTTGAGGGAACCTTTAAGATCTCTGAAAATAGGAAGGGATAAGTTCTTTGATATTTTGAGAGCTAATCATTTATTGATCACATCAAAGAGAAGCTATCATATCACAACCAATTCTCATCATAGATTCAGAAAACATAAAAATCTGATTTTGGAGTACTGTATCAACAAACCCAACCAGGTGTGGGTAGCAGATATTACCTATATTGGAAACAGGAAAAAACCGAGTTACTTAAGTCTGATAACTGATGCTTATTCTAAGAAAATTGTAGGTCACTATGTTGCAGATAATCTCAATACGGAAAGTAGCCTGATGGCATTGAAAAAGGCATTAAAGAACAATAAAACTGATAAAGAATCATTGATTCATCACTCTGACAGGGGATTGCAATATTGCTCAAATGAGTATCAGAAAATATTGATAAAGCATAAGATAAAATGCAGTATGACACAGAACTCTGATCCTTATGAAAATGCTATTGCAGAGAGAGTAAATGGTATTTTAAAACAGGAATTCGATATTGATAAATATGATATTGAGACTTCAATGAGAAGAAAAATTGTGGAGCAATCCATTAGCATCTATAATGAGTTCAGACCACATTTTTCAAATCATTATTTAACACCAAATCAAATGCATGAACAGTCCAAATTAAAAATGAAAACTTATAAAACAAAAAACCAAAGCAAAAGTAAATTTACTCTGGTTTAATTATTTATTTTTATCCTTTAATTTGTATCATTATTTCAGGACTAGTCATGTTATTAAATATTTTTAAGGAAATCTGTAAACGACAGCATTGATGTTCATTCCGGCACCTACCGAAGTCATCACAATGTTGCCTTTTTCTTTAAACGATTGACCCTCCATTTTTCCTTTAATTATTAAATCATACATGGTAGGAATGGTCGCTACAGAAGTGTTCCCAAGATCCTGAATCGTCATAGGAGAAATAGAATGATCATATTCTTTTACGTCATAAAGCCTGTGAAGTCTCTCAATCATGGCGTAATCCATTTTAGCATTAGCCTGGTGGATTAAGATTTTGTCTATATCTTCAATAGAAAGACCTGCATCTGTAATGGTGTCTTTGATGGCAACCGGTACGTTTTTAAGAGCGTATTCGTAGATTTTTCTTCCCAGCATTCTTACATAAAGGCGTTTCTGATCTACTTCTTTATTGATGGAGGGCTGGTTTTCAAGATAGTTTAATTCCGGTCCGTTGTCACAGATTGTATTATGTGCAATAATTCCTACACTCTCGTCATCTGTTGCCTGTACTACTACCGCTCCGGCACCGTCAGCGAAAATCATTCTGTTTCTGTCATGCGGATCTGTTACTCTGCTTAATGTTTCACCTCCGATCACGAGAATTGTTTTAGCAACTTTCGCTTTAATAAGGTTATCCGCTAAAATCATTGCTTCAACCCATCCCGGACATCCGAAAAGCATATCATACGTTACGCATTTTCTGTTTGTAATCCCCAGTTTATTTTTTACTCTTGCTGCCATAGTAGGCATGAAATCAGCATATCCATTTTCGGTAACTTCCCCGAAATTGCTTGCATAGATAATATAATCCAATTGTTCGCCGTCTACTTTTGCGTCTTCAAGAGCAATTTTTGCAGCTTCATAACCGATTTGTGAATTGGAAAGATTATCCTCAATGAATCTCCTGTTTTCGATTTCTGTAATCTCTACAAATTTCGCAATGGTCTCTTCCACAGGCTTTTCAATCTTTACCCCATCTTCACTATAAAATTCAGAATTCATGAAGTAATCTCTACCAATAACTCTGTTCGGGATATAAGATCCAGAGCCAATAATGATCGTATTCGGCATTCGTTTATATGATTTTTTTAAAGATGCAAAGTTAATAATTAATATTAATAACGAAGAATTAAAAATATTATTAAATTTGCAAAAATTGTACTTTACAATCTATGAAAAACAACTCGTCCTTAAAAGGCTTACTTATTGCAGCTGTGGCGTTTATCGTTGCCTTTGGGATCTACTTCCTTTTTTTAGCCAAGAAGAATTATTATGTTGTAGATAATCCTACCCCGAATACGTATTACTTTAAGATCAATAACGGATCTGAAGGAATTATTTCTGCGGGGCAGTATGTGCATGTGGATTTGAATAAAGGGAAAAACTCTATTCAGGTTTTTGATCAGAACAAAAAAATGCTGTACGATTCGGCATTTGAAGTAAACAAACTTCGTGGACTGATTAATATTACACACCAGGATTACTACGTAAATGATCAGTATTACGGATATAATCTTAAAAAAGATTCGTTGCTGGCAAATCTTGATAAAACCGTTATTGACGGAAAGGATTATTACGGAGGAGCAAGACGCTTCAATAAGCTTTACACAGAAGATTTTTACTACAATGTAGATGAAGATTATGACAAAGTGATCAAGAATATCCAGAAAGTGGAATCACGATCTAAAATCTTCAGAAAGCAGGATTACCTAAATTATTACAAAGAATATTACAAGTTTTAAGTTTTGACAAAAGATATCACCAAAGTTACTCCCTACAATTCAGAGGCTACAAAAAAAAGCCAGGTAGAGGATATGTTCGACAACATTGCACCGAAGTACGACCTTCTGAACCATGTTTTATCCATGAAAATTGACGTTCTGTGGAGGAATAAACTGGTAAGATGGATGAAAAATGATAATCCGCAGGAAGTGCTGGATGTGGCTACAGGAACGGGAGACCTGGCAATTACCATTGAAAAAGGAACCGGTTCTAAAGTAGTTGGATTAGATTTATCACAACAAATGCTCAATGTTGGCGTTATTAAAATAAAAAAACTTAAATTAGACGGCAAAATTTCCATGCAAAAAGGAGATGCGGAAAATTTACCTTTCGAGGACAATAGATTTGATGCTGTTTCCGTTGCATTTGGAGTAAGGAATTTTGAAAACCTTACCAAAGGTTTGGCAGAGTTAAGAAGAGTAGTTAAAGATAACAAGAGTGTTTATATACTGGAGTTTTCAAAGGTTGAGGGGTTCATGGGACCATTTTATATGTTTTATTTCAAAAATATATTACCTGCTATCGGCAGATTGGTTTCTAAGGATAATAGGGCGTATACATACCTTCCGGATTCTGTAAATGCTTTTCCTTTCGGGGAGAAGATGAAGCAAATTCTTTTAGATACGGGATTTAAGAAAGTTGAATATAAAAAATTAAGTTTAGGTATAGCCACAATTTATAAAGCAACAAAGTAACCTATGAATAAATTTCTATTAAAAGCACTGGTTTTAACCTCAGTAAATGTTGCCGTTTTTGCAAACGCGCAATTCAGAACCCGAAACAGAATGGATAAGTTGGAAGATTTCGACGAGCAGAAATTCAGTTGGGGGTTTTATTTGAACGGGAACAGACTGGATTACCGCATTGTTTTGCATCCAAAGTACGGGATGAATGATAATGAAAACCTTGTTACCTCTAAGGAAAGTTATAGTTTCGGTGCCGGGCTTATTGCAAAATGGAGACTGAATGACTATCTTGACGTAAGAATAGAGCCAGGTTTACAGTTTGCACAAAGACAGTTGACTTTTAATACACAATCCAATGACATTTATGCGGGCGGATCTTTAACCAATCCCCCTTTTATGCCATTTCCTTTACAGGAAAAGGATAAAGTAAGAGAAATTAAATCTACTTTGATTGATATTCCGGTACTTTTGGAACTTCACGGACAAAGATGGTACAATTCAAGACCTTACGTTGCTGCAGGGGTAAACTATGTAGTAAACCTTCAGTCTAACGCAACTTCCACTGATGACAACATGCAGGGAATTTACAGATCTACTACCCACAACTTTGCATGGTCTGCAGAAATGGGGATCCAGTTTTATTTCAACAAATTTAAACTGACTCCTGCCGTCAGAGGAACATTCTTCATGAACAATGAAAAAGTGGCGGATAATGCTACCACACCTCCTTACTGGTCATCTGCAATTTCTACACTGCAGACTAGAGCGGTAATGTTTGTTCTGAAATTTGAATAAAATAATGTATTGAAAAATATACAGGAGGTGCTCTGGCGCCTCCTTTTTTATTTGTATTTCAAAATATAGAGCGTTTTATTTTTGTTAGTGTTATTATTTTTTTATTTTTGCTTTTAGTTAGAATATACAAACCTGAAATGCTTCAAGATTTAGAAAACAATTTTTCAGAATTAGAGAGAAAGATTTTGACTCTGCAAAAGAACTATAAAAGTCTTACGGAAAATTTAAAAGAATTAAATATTGAGCATGAAGAGTTGAAGAAGAAATATGATGAGGAAAGAAGAAAAAATCAGGTATTAGCAGAAGAACAAAAAAATATAAAACTTTATTCAGCAATATCAGGAAATCCTGAACACAATAGATTAATGAAAAACCATATCAACAGATTGGTGAAAGAAATTGATTTCTGTATTGCTCAGCTTCAAAACAGTGGATTATAATGGAGGTAAGGAGAATAACCGTCAACATTGCAGGAAGAGTATATCCGCTGAACGTACCGGCAGCAGAGGAAGAAACTTTGCGTAAAGTAGGAAAGCAGATCGAGAATATGATTAAAGATTTTGAACAAAACTTCGATGTAAGAGATAAACAGGATGCTTTGGCAATGTGTGCCCTTAAACTGGGAACCAATGCAGAAGTAGTTTCTCTTAACTACGAGAAAAATATTAATTCAACCAACGAAAGGTTAACACAGATTAATCAGTCGTTGAATGAAATCGGGAAATAGATTTTTTTTCCTGAAAAATTACTGCCTACAATAATTCTAACACATTAAAGGTAAACTCAACGCTAAACAATTACCGAACAAATGTCCATCGAATGGCGTGCCGGTTTTCCGGATTACAGACAGTGGAAATCAGTTCAAATCGTGTTGATTAGGAGTTTACTCTCAATCTCTGGATTATTGTGGGCTTTTTTTATTTAAAAGATATGAATACAATTAAAACTCAATATATATTATGATAGAAGTTATAGTCGGTGTTGTTTGTTTAGTAATCGGAGCTGTAGTGGGAATGTTTTTTTCCAGAAGTTCTCTGAATACTAAAGCAAAATTCATCATAGATGATGCTAAGAAAAATGCCGAAAACCTTATAGAAAAAGCTAACGTTCAAGCTGAATCCATAAAGAAAGAAAAGAACCTTCAGGCTAAAGAAAAATTCCTGGAACTGAAATCACAGCATGACGCTGATATTCAGATCCGTGAAAAGAAAATGCAGGAAGTTGAAAAGAGAACGAAAGACAAGGAACATAAACTGAATGACGAGCTTAGCAAAATTGGAAAACTTGAAAAAGATTTAGATAAGCAGATCGCAGATTACGCTAAGAAAAACGAAATTCTGGAAAGAAAACAGCAGGAATTGGATGTAGCCACGGCTAAGAAAGTAGAAATACTTGAAAAAATCTCTAATTATACGGCTGAGGAAGCGAAGGCAGAATTGGTAGAAACCATGAAAGCAGAAGCTAAAACAAGAGCACAGGCACATGTTCAGGGCATTATGGAAGAAGCTCAGCTGAATGCCAAAAATGAAGCAAGAAAAATTGTTATCCAAACGATTCAAAGAATCGGAACCGAGCAGGCTATCGAAAATTCAGTATCAGTTTTCAACATTGAGTCTGATGAAGTAAAAGGTAGAATTATCGGTAGGGAAGGTAGAAATATCCGTGCTCTGGAAGCCGTAACAGGAGTAGAGATCATCGTTGATGATACTCCGGAAGCGATTCTTCTTTCGTGCTTTGATCCGGTAAGAAGAGAAATTGCGAGACTGTCACTTCACAGATTGGTTACCGATGGTAGAATTCACCCGGCAAGAATCGAAGAAGTAGTAGAAAAAACAAGAAAACAGATCGAAGAGGAAATCATTGAGGTAGGTAAGAGAACCATTATCGATTTAGGAATCCACGGATTACACCCTGAGCTGATCAAAATCATAGGGAGAATGAAATACCGTTCTTCTTACGGACAAAACTTACTGCAGCACTCAAGAGAAGTTGCCAATATTGCTGCAACCATGGCTGCTGAGCTAGGGCTGAACGTAAAATTAGCAAAAAGAGCAGGTCTTCTGCACGATATCGGGAAAGTTCCTGAGCAGGAATCAGAATTACCACACGCATTGTTAGGAATGCAGTGGGCTGAGAAATACGGAGAAAATCCGGAAGTCGTGAACGCTATTGGAGCTCACCACGATGAAATTGAAATGAAATCATTATTATCTCCGATCATTCAGGTGGCGGATGCAATCTCAGGAGCAAGACCGGGAGCAAGAAGACAAGTGCTGGAATCTTATATCCAGAGATTAAAAGACCTTGAATCTGCAGCATTAAGCTTCGATGGAGTATCCAGTGCTTATGCCATCCAGGCGGGTAGAGAACTGAGAGTAATGGTAGAGAGCGGAAAAGTGAATGATGAAGTAGCTTCTCAGCTTTCTTACGACATCTCCGAGAAAATTCAGAATGAGCTGACTTATCCGGGGCAGGTAAAAGTAACGGTAATCAGAGAAACGAGAGCTGTCAATATTGCCAGATAATAATCCAAAAAAGATATTTGATAAAAACCTTTCAAGAAATTGAAAGGTTTTTTATTTTTATCAAAACTTAAAAATGCAAGAACTGTCCGTGTCTTCAAAACTGAAGTACATTTTCTCTATTCCCGTTATTATTTCCGCCCTTGGCTATTTTGTAGATATCTATGACCTTCTTTTATTTGGCATCGTTAGAATACCCAGCTTAAAAGCATTGGGGCTTAATCCTGATGCAGATGGAACCTTTATTCTGAACTGCCAGATGGTGGGGCTTCTTCTCGGAGGTGTTTTCTGGGGAATTTTCGGAGACAAAAAAGGGCGGCTTTCCGTACTCTTTGGATCTATCCTGGTATATTCCCTGGCAAATATTGCCTGTGGCTTCCTGCCTTACTTCCCCAAAGAGCATTTAGTATACCAATATGCCGGGTTAAGATTTATTGCCGGTATTGGGCTTGCCGGAGAGCTTGGAGCAGGAATTACACTGGTTTCTGAAAGTCTCCCGAAGAACTTAAGAGCGATAGGAACCTCAGTGGTGGCAGGTTTTGGATTAATGGGTGCTGTGGTAGCTCAGCTTACCGTTGAATTGGCGGGCGGCTGGAATATCTCTTACATTATTGGAGGAATAATGGGAATTTTACTGTTGCTCCTGCGAATCAGCGTTTCCGAATCAGGAATTTATAAGAATATGGAACATAAAAACATCTCCAAAGGAAATTTCCTGTCCTTTTTTACCCATAAAGACCGGCTGATAAGATATTTAAAATGTATTGCGGTAGGATTGCCGACATGGTATTGCATAGGAATTCTGGCGGTTCTGGCCAATCAGTTTGCTCCTGAATTAGGAATTAAAGAGATCAATCCCGGAAAAGCAATTATGTGGGCGTATGTGGGGATTTCCGTCGGTGATTTGTTGAGTGGTTTTATTTCCCATGCTTTAAAATCCCGTAAAATGGCTATTTTTTATATGCTGATCTTTACCCTGATCGGAGTAGGCGTCATGCTGTTCGGGAATACCAACACAGAAATGAAATATTATCTGTTTTGTATATGGCTTGGCTTTGGAACAGGTTATTGGGCAATGTTTGTTACGCTGGCTGCAGAACAGTTTGGGACCAATATCAGAAACACAGCAACGACAACCGTACCGAATATGGTAAGAGGTCTTGTACCGGTCATGATTTTGGCTTTTGACACTCTTAAAGGCCATTTTCCGGTAGTAGAAAGTGCGGCGATAATAGGAGTCGTGGTATTTGGGCTGGCATTTTACTCCTCACTTACGATTTCTGAAACCCACGACAGAGACCTTGAATTTACAGAGTAATTTAAGTTGTTTAAAAAAAGCTAACATTGTATTTACTTATTTCAATGTAATAATTACATTAAAATCAACAAATTATTAACTTTTATACTAATTTTTGTTGCGTGTAATTAATATTTGTTTAACTTTGAAATGTAACTAAAAACTATATTGTATAATCAAACTAAATCTCATGAACATTATGAAAAACGCTAAAAAACTAAGAAAACAAGATCTGAAAAATATCACTGGAGGAATAAGTGGAAACCCTGATTTGTCTCTTTGCGGATGCAGCTGCTCAGGAGCAGTAACAGGACCATGGTATTGCGTACAGTATATCGGTTGTCCACAGGTATATACTTGTGGTGAAGTTTAAGAAATTATTTCAATATGAAATAAACATTTCCACATTTAATGCAAGAGCCTTTTGGAGTTTCAAAAGGCTTTTGTTATGGGGAAAAGTTGTGTAAAGTGTCCGTTAAGGCAACCACTGAACTTAAGCGCTGACGATAAACGATGTTGAATTAACACAATCTACATCAGATATATGTATGTTGTTGATTGTTGTTTTTTTATCTTTCCCTGCAACCTTGTAAAAGGTTATTTTTAAAAAGTATGAATATTGCTGGATAAAGTTTTTAAGTACTAATTATTTGAAATAATTAACCTGTAATGTAAGCCAGGCTTCCTATACTGATCACTGCCCATAGCAGTATGGCCGTAAGTAAAGGTTTAAATCCTATAGACTTCAGCGTTTGAATGGAAAGGGTAGAGCCAATAAAAAATAAGGTCAGGTTCAGGCCGGATTTGGCCAGAGCAGTAATGGATGTATTTACTTGTTCCGGAAAAGGCAGGTACGTATTAAGCAGGATAGCCATGATAAAATATCCGATAAACCATGGAATTTTTATTTTAGACTCTTTATTTTTAAAAATAAACATGGTAATGATGGAAACCGGAATAATCCATAAGGCACGGGCCAGCTTTACGGTGGTAGCTATTTTCAGAGCTTCATTACCATATTTGCCGGCAGCCCCCACTACAGAACTTGTGTCATGAATGCCTACAGCACACCAAAGTCCAAACTGCTCCTGGGAAAGATTCAGGAGATGCCCTACCACCGGATAAACAAACAACGCAACTGAATTTAAGGTAAAAACAATAGCAAGTGCAAGGGAAATCTGTTTTGTATCAGGTTTAATAATAGGAGAAACCGCTGCAATAGCGCTCCCGCCACAAATAGCCGTTCCCGCAGAAAGAAGGTAAGATAAAGATCTTTCCAGCTTAAATATTTTACCCAGAAAATATCCTAAAACCATTACCGTAACAATACTGACAACAGTTAACATCAGACCGGTTTTTCCGGCGTGAAGGGCTTCGTCCAGTTTCAGCCCGAATCCCAGACCTACAATTGAAATCTGCAGCAATAAATGAATATATCGGTGAAGATGTTTTTCAAAGGGGTTTCCTATAAAGACAGCCAGGGCAAATCCCAAGGCCAGTGCAATAGGTGAAGATATAAATGGTGTAAGGCATACAACAGCCAAAACGATAAAAAATACTTTCCGGGTCATTTCATTTTGTATGAAATCTTTCATAATGCGGACTTTTAAAATCTGCAACAAAATTCCGGAAATTAGTATTACAAAGTAAATTGTATTTTGTTATATTGGATAACTAAAAGTTATAATGTAAAATGTAAAATGTAAAATGTAAAATGTACTTCGGATAATCAACTATAGGCCTGCCATGACATTAAATACTTTTTACATTCATACTTTATACATTGTACAAATTAATTACTCTGCAAATCTCAGAAAAAGTTGAATCAGTTCAGACTGTTCACCTTTAGGCAGAATAAAGTGGAAGTCTCTTTCAATACTGAAGTTTTTAATGTCAATCAGTGTAAGTATATTGTTTTTAAGCTCATTCAGAATGGTGCTGATAGAAAGAAAAGCCATACATTCTGAATGAAGAAGGTAATTTTTAATACTCTCACTGCTCCCCAGCTGTATGACGGTATTCAACTCATTGATATTGACTCCTTTCTCTTTAAGCCGGTTGTGTATAAACTCAAGCGTTCCGGACCCCTGCTCTCTGAATATTAAATCCAGTTGATAAAGGTCTTTTAAAAGTAACGTTTTATGAGCAAGAGGATGATCTGATTTTGCAGCCAGAACAATTTCATCCGGTTTAAAAGTTTTATATTCAAAATAAGAAGACTGAGATTCACCTTCGATAATTCCGAGGTCAATTTTTTCTTCTTTTAAAAGTGATGAAATAGCTTCGGTATTGCCCGTAAGAAGTTCAATCTTAATATCTTTATAGTAAGAATTGAATTTGGCTAAAATTTCAGGTAAAATATACTGTGCAACAGTTGTGCTGGCCCCGATAATCAGTTTCCCCTTATGCTGCTGGTTGATCTGGCTGATCTCAAATTCCATGTCACGGTAGATATTTCTGATCTTCTCAGCATGCTCGTACAGAATCTTTCCGCTTTGGGTCAGCTGGATAGAAGTTCCCTTACGGTCAAATAACTTGGCTCCCACCTGGGTTTCAATCTCTTTGATGTGCTTGGTAACAGCGGGCTGGGAAATATAAAGCTCTTCTGAAGCTTTGGTGAAACTTAATCTTGAAGCTACTGTATGGAACACTTTTAATCTGTAATCGAACATGGGGTAAAATTACGAATTATAGTTGGAAATGGCGAAAAGGAGTTGGTGAGTTGGTGAGTTTGAGGATTTGAGAGTTTGAGGGTTTGAGGGTTTGAGAGTGGAGAGTTTTTGTGTTGAGAGATTTGGGTTTCGGAATATGAGATATGGGATGCAGGATTCGAGGAGTCATTAGCAACAAAAAATAGCCAGCAACGAGTACCAAAAATAACCAGCAACAAAAACAACCTATAAAAAATCCAAAATTGACCTGTCCTGTCGGTTCTCATATCTTCTGTTCTTAGCTTCTCCGATTTTTTGTCGGGTATAAATGCTGTTGTGGCCGGAAAGCAGATAAGAAACGACACAGGCAATAGCCACATACCCGCCACATTCTGCTCCGAATAATTCAATTCCCATCAGCATACAGGCCAAAGGAGTATTGGTAGCTCCTGCAAATACGGCTACAAAGCCCATTCCTGCCAATAATCCGAAAGGCAGAGGAATAAAAAGCGATAAAGCACTGCCCAATGCCGCTCCGATAAAAAACAGGGGAGTGACTTCTCCACCTTTGAATCCTGCCGAAAGTGTGACAATAGTAAAGATCATTTTTAAAGCAAAATCATACAGTGGCAGCTGCTTTTCAAAGGATTCTACAATCACAGGAATTCCTAATCCGATATATCTTGTGGTGCCCATGGCAAAAACAGCCAGTGCAATAATAATTCCTCCCACAACAGGACGAAGCGGGGGATATTTGATTTTCGATTTGAAAAAAGCTCCCATCCAGTGAATGATTTTACTGAAAGCAGCAGCGCAGATTCCGAAAGCTATTCCTGCAAGAATGCTGTAGAGAATCGGTAAAAACTCAAGTTTTGGAATAGAATCAATGTGATAATGGGTGTGTTTTACATTCCAGAGGTCGGTTACCCAGTCCGCGAGAATAGCAGAGGCAAAAGCCGGGAAAATAGCATTGTAGCGAATCCTTCCGATAAGGAAAACCTCAAGACCAAAAACCGCACCCGCCAGGGGAGTTCCGAAAACAGAACCGAATCCGGCAGCAATAGCCGCAATCATCAATATTTTTCTTTCATTGCTGTCAAGCTTAAAAGGTTTCGTAAGCTGATCTGCGATTGCACCTGCCATTTGGAGCGCCGTCCCTTCACGGCCTGCAGAACCTCCGAAGAAATGGGTGATAATCGTCCCTACATATACAAAAGGAGCCATTTTAAACGGAATTCTTCCTTTAGGCTCATGAATGGTATCAATCAGCAGGTTATTTCCGGCCTCTACATCTTTTCCGAGATAATAATAAAGAAGTCCTATCAGGAATCCTGCAGCAGGAAGGAAAGCAATCAGCCAGAGATGATCTTCCCTGAAGTTGGTTGCCCATTCCAATGACTGAAGAAATCCTGCTGAAGCGGTTCCAACCAAAGCACCAATAATAATACTGATAAGAAGCCATTTTAAAATATAAGGCAGAGCCGGAAACTTTCTGAAGAAAAAATGAGTGTGAAAAACTGCTTTTTTAATAAGTGCTCGTTGTTTTTTGGACATCATACTCCTGATTAGTTATTTGTTAATAATCTTTTAATCAGGCGTCATCAGCTTTTGTAAAGCGGTTGGGTAAGGAAGAACACCATTTCCTTTTGATGATACAAATATATGAATTATGATAAAAGATAAAAGATAAAAGATAAAAGATAAAAGATATTATATTAAATATTTGGATATTATCATCAATAGAGGTGGGCTTTTGCCCGACCAAATAATTTAAAGTATTCCATTGGCTTTAGCTTAAATTTAAAAATAGACCAGGGTTTTAATGTGTTGGATAATGTATTGCCTTGTCAATCTCAACCGGATTGTTGTATTTTCGTATGACTTCCTGCATGCTTTTGGTTTGGGTATTCAGCTCATCCACAGTACGGATTTCTTTTCCGTTGATATTAATTTTAAGATCATTGTTGGATTTGCTGAAATTATTTCTCTCAAAAGCAAAAGGATCATTATAAAACTCCATAATCAGTTTATACTTCTGCTTTTCATTGATGGGAATCGCTTTATTTCCGAAATTAGATTCAACAAAGTCATCAGTAGGATACACTTCAGACAGTTCCTGACTTTTAATAAGATGGTAAATAAAATTCTTTTTTGAATCAAAAAGTTCAAAAATTAAACCGGGCAGCCCACGAAATTTAAAAGGTCCTTCATTAAAAGGAATATCTTTACAGAACCAGGCTGTCCAGTTTCTTCCCCCAAATCGCGCGGATGCCTTTTGTAAGGTATAGTTTTCTGCTTTTTTGATTTCATTGGAAATGGTCCAGTTTATTTTATCTGTGGTTTTGAAAAAATAATATCCGTTTTTAATATTGATGAAATTTTCGTTATCAAAAGAATTGATCTTTCTTTTCACAATCTGCCCCGACATATCGGTGTGACTGGTGTTCATCCCGAATTTTTTATTTAAAGAATCTGTTGTGATCAGGTTTCTTCCGTAAAACTTTACCTCTTTGGGCGTAATATCCAGAATCATATTCAGCTTTTCATAAGTGGTCTCTGTAGAATCCATCTTATATTGCAGTTCATAAATAAACCGATGGGTCTGAGCCTGGACGAAAGCTAAAATAAGCAATGCCATTAAGATAAAAATACTTTTCATACAATGTGGTTGGTTTTATTGTTACTGGCTTCCGGTTGTTCTTGATTATTCGCTGTTAAGTTATTAGTTACCCTACAACGTTAACCCTTGAACTTTACATCCCGCATCCCGAAACTCGCTCTCTATAAAAAAGGCTTCATCTCATCTTCAATCTGCGTTCTCAGTTCCATCAGGCGCCTGGCATACATTTCAAGCTGTTTTTCTTCTTGTGTTTCAGGGGTCCATTTAGGGACAGGAAGTTTTTTACCATTCTCATCCACGGCAACAAAAACGATGATACAATGGGTTTTCTTCTCAAAATTCGGCTGCTTAAGGTTTCTTGAAAAAACATTGATCGCAATATGCATGCTTGAAGTACCGGTATAAATTACCTGCGCATCCACTTTTACCACTTCCCCGATTTTGATCGGATCATAAAAACGGATTCCGCCTACATACACGGTGACAGAATAATTGCCACTCCACGTGGTTGCACACGCATAACCGGCCTGATCAATCCATTTCATTACACTTCCTCCATGTACATTGCCTCCGTAATTAACATCTGAAGGTTCCGAAATAAACTGAAAAGTAATAGGCTTGTTCTGCATCTTTATAAAATTTGAATAAAGTTATTTAATAATTTCCAAAGTTTTAGATTAAATCCTACTTTTGAAAGACGAAACTTCAATGGAAGAGAATTTTAACCCATAACAGATTTAGAAATCGTAATGAAGAAAGTATTTTATCTTAATACATGTGATACCTGTAGAAAAATTTTAGCCCAATTTAATCTTAAAGACTGGGAACTCCGCGAAATTAAAAAAGAGCCGCTTACGGAAGAAGAGCTGGCCGAAATGTATAAAAAAACAAAATCATATGAAGTCTTGTTCAGTAAAAAGTCTACTCAGATCAAACTGAGAGAATTGAATCTGAAATCTTTGACGGAAAAAGATTTTAAAGAATTGCTGCTGGATCATTATACCTTCTTAAAAAGACCGGTTTTCTTAACGGATGAGAAAATATTTATAGGCAGTGATAAAAAAAATATTGAAGAATTGAAGATGTATTTTGGATAGGCTGGTTGTAATTCTTTCAGATTTTGTCCGGCGGAAAGGTGTCTTTTGACACCCTTCCACAAATGAAAATCACTGTATACACGGATCATTTGGAAAACTATGTGAATTTATTTCCCAAAAGGCTGTCTCCTATTGTTTACAAATTAGGTGACAGCCTGTTTTACTTTATATGAATATCAACGACTATGTGATATGTTTTCAGCAGGAAAGCCGTCATTCAGCTTATTAATCGGATATAGCCCTAATAGAAATGAGGGTTTTGACGGTAAAGAAGCTGCAATAAATTGGGTCCTTTCATCATTTAAAATCTATGAAAATATTGGATTTTAAATAGAATAAAAAACATCTCTTTATTGTGAATTACTTAAAAAAAAATTTGATTATTATGTTGTGATTAGTTAATTTTTTTTAATTTATATGATTTGTACTATTTATGTGTGTTCTTTTTATATATTTGTCAATCAAAATAAACACACAATGATAAGAAAATTTTTTTTTACCTCCTTATTGGGGGTTGCAGTCTCGGCTTATGGCCAAATTGGGATTAATACCACAAGCCCAGCTTCTACCTTAGATATCAATGCCAAAAATACAACCGGAACTTCTACCAATGTGGACGGTGTTCTAATTACCAGGGTCGACAGACAGAGAGCTCAAAGTATGACCAGTGTTCCTACCTCAACCTTAATATATGTAAACAATATAGCTACAGGAACACAAACAGGTACTGCTTTGAATATTGATACTGTTGGCTATTACTATTATAATGGAACAGCCTGGGTAAAGCTACATAACCCGACCAATGCTACAGATACCAATATTTACAATACAAATGGTACCCTTACCGGAAACCGTACCGTTACACAGGGAGCCAATACATTGGCATTTACGGGAACTGCCACCAATGCTTTTTCTGTGGACGGGAAAAGTTTTTCGGTGGATGCGGCAAATGGCAGAGTAGGAATTGGTACTATTGCTCCTTCATCTGTCTTGTCAGTTCAGAATACAGCAGGATCTACAACCAATACTTTTTCCGTAGGAATTGATAATTGTGGTATTCCATGTAGTCAAGGTATATCAAAAAATATTGCTCTTTATAATTTAAACGGAACCGGCGGGCAGTTTGCAGGGCTGGATTTTATTCCTTCAACTTCGGCAACGGGACTTTCCGGAGCTTCTATTACCGGTATTGACAGGGATGCCACAAACAGTTATGCAGGTTTACAGTTTTTTACAAGAAATTCAACAGATTTTGCACCAAGACTGACCATTAAATCTTCGGGTAATGTAGGAATTGGTACGGTAAGCCCACAAAGGGTATTGGAAGTAAATGCAAATAATAACCCGATCCGATTGTCAAATCTTCAAAGCCTTACAGGAGGAGGGGGAGATTCTAATATTTTGGCCATAGATGCTTCAGGAGACGTAAAAAAAGTACCTTTAAATAATTTACTGGCAGGTCCGGTATCACTGACTCGTATATCAGTAGACTATTCGGCTTCGGGTAATGAATCCGTTATCTGGAGTGGAAGTGTAAGTACAGTTATTGTAACATTGCCTACCCCTGCAGATGATCAGGTAGGAAAATCTGTAACTATTGTTGCATCAGGCTCACAAATTACCTTAGCGGGATCAACCCCAACTGTAAGTAATGCAACAAAATTAACATCTATTGCCGGGGGTAAAAGAGTTACTGTTTTTGCAATCGGAAAAGGGGTATGGGGAAATACAAGTAATGAATGGTGCGTTATTGCAAAAGATTTTTAATTATAGGTTGAAACTATAGTTGATTTCAATATATTTTCAAAAAGTGACCGCAGATTTTTAATCTGCGGTTTTTATTTATTTTATCGGAATGTATTTCTAGTAAATTATACAAACGGAGCTTTCACTACTTTAGCAGGAATATTTTTATTTCTTACCTGAATGAAAATCTCAGATCCTAATTTGAAATAAGGCTTGTCCACATAAGCAAGACCCAAACCGATCTTTTTCATTGGAGACTGTGTTCCTGAAGTTACTTTCCCGATCACATTTCCTTCAGCATCCACCACAGGATAATCGTGTCTTGGAACTCCTTTGTCGGTAAGTTCAAAGCCTACTAATTTTCTTGTAACACCTTCTTCTTTCTGTTTGGCGAAAACATCTTTAGAAACGAAGTCCTTATCAAACTTAGTGATCCATCCTAAGCCAGCTTCAATAGGAGAAGTGGTATCATCGATATCATTTCCGTAAAGGCAGAATCCTTTTTCTAATCTTAAAGTATCTCTTGCAGCCAGTCCGCACGGAATGATTCCTTCTTCTTTACCCGCTTCCATTACGGCATCCCAAAGTTTTTCAGCGCTTGCATTGTTGAAATAAATTTCAAAACCTCCGCTTCCTGTGTATCCTGTGTTTGAAATAATCACATCATTTTCTCCGGCAACACTTCCTACCGTGAAATGATAGTAAGGAATTTCCGAAAGGTTAACTTCTGTAAGCTTTTGAAGAATCTCTGTAGCTTTAGGCCCCTGAACTGCCAATAAAGACATTTCATCAGAAGCATTGGTCATTGCAGCCCCGAAAGTATTGTATTTTGAAATATGGTTCCAGTCTTTGTCAATGTTGGACGCATTTACTACCACGAAATATTTGTCATCTTCCATTTTGTAAACGATAAGGTCATCCACGATTCCCCCGTTTTCGTTGGGAAGGCAAGAATACTGAGCTTTTCCGTTTTCAAGTGCATCTACATTATTGGTAGTGACAAACTGTAAAAGATCTTTTGATCCCGGTCCTTCGATGAAAAACTGTCCCATGTGGGAAACATCAAATAATCCTGCTTTTTCTCTTACGGCAAAGTGTTCTTCTGTAACCCCTGAATATTGAACAGGCATTTCAAAACCTGCGAAAGGTACGATCTTAGCTCCCAAAGAAACATGTTTGTCGTACAAGGCTGTTTTCTTCATATTTAATTTTTATTTCTTTATTTTAAAACTGTTGAAAGTCTCATTGAATTGGGTCATATAGTTTCCGTTCCAGAATTTCTGGCCACAGTTGATGGAAACTAAATATAAGTTTTTGTCTTTTTGAAAAGCTTTGGTGATCCAGAACAGCTTCTCTTTTTCATCAAAATATTCATATAGATATTCTGTATACCCTTTCTGGCTCTTTTTTTCTTTTACTTTATTTTCATCATCGTGTGATTGGTAAAGTGCCAGAACAAATTTTTTGACTTCCGCCTTTGGAAGGGGCAGGTCATGGTATTCCGAGATCGTAACAGCACCTATCTGGCTGGTAGGAAAAATATTGATAATCTCACTGTCGTTCGTGGATTTCCAGCCTTCAGGAACATTGATAGAGTAATTCGGAGTGTCAAATACACCTGCTTTTTGGCCAAAAAACAGACTTCCGATCAAAAGTGCAGAAAAAAGCAATATTTTTTTCATCGTTAAAAATGGTGTTTGTATTCTTCGAGGATGATTTTGAACCATTCCGTAAAGTTTTCAGGATGTTCAGACATCTCTTTATCCAGATCTTCCATGGAAATGAATCGTACTTCTTCCACCTCATCTTTGTTTATATTGTAACCCGCTTCATGATTTCCTACGAATACATGATCAAGCTCGTGTTCCCAGAGACCGCCTCCTACATCTGCCTTATAAATAAAACTGAATTTTTCCGAAAGTTCAGCTTCAATTCCCAGTTCTTCTTTCAGTCTGCGTACGGCTCCTTCCTTGTAGGTTTCCCCTTCTCTTGGGTGTGAGCATACCGCATTGGTCCATTGGTTGGGAGAATGGTATTTCCCTGACGCTCTTTTCTGAAGAAGCATTTCTCCTTTACTGTTGAAAAGAAATACAGAAAAAGCACGGTGTAACAGGCCATTGATGTGAGCCTGCTGCTTTTCCATCAGTCCTAAAACTTCATCCTCAGGATTTACTAAAACGACAAATTCTTCCATTCCTACAAATGTAAGAGTAATAAATGTATTTTGGAAATTTTTAGCTAAACATCATACTTTTTGCTGTAATGGCAATGGGGTAAAGGAAGCATATACTTATCAATTCACCGGCCGGTTTTCTTGCAGTCTCCGTTTTCTCTGTTTAAAAGGAAATTCAAAAACGAAAAATTTTAACCATTATGAGTAATCTGATGTATAAATTATTGATATTATTCTTTAAATAATAGTTTTTTTAGTAAAATATTAACATAAACTAAGATTAATATGCCTGATAGTTGTAAAAACGCTAACTTTGTTACTTAATATTTAGTAATGGAATTAGAATACATTGAACACCTTAGTCCTGTTCTAAAGGATGGAATAAAAAATTATTTAATTGATATCGACGGAACTATTACTGATGATGTACCCAACGAAGAACCGGAAAGAATGGTTACCTGTGAACCATATCCCGATGCACTGGAAACGATCAACAAATGGTATGACGAAGGGCATCAAATCTGCTTTTTTACTTCAAGAACCGAGAATCTGAAACAAATCACCATAGACTGGCTGGATAAGCATGGCTTCAAATATCACAGTGTGCTTTGCGGAAAACCCAGAGGAGGAAATTATCACTGGATAGACAACCACCTGGTAAGAGCTACAAGATATAAAGGAAGATTTACGGATTTGGTGGAAAAGCAAGTGACCATTGAAGTATTCAAAGAAGACGGCGAATAAAAATATAATTCAAAGATTTAAAGATTAAATGTGATTCAGTTCCTTTAATTTTTAAATCTTTCATTTTTTAATATACTTGATATTTTATGAAAGTTTTAGCAAACGACGGCCTGGATCAATCTGGAATAGATGCATTGACAGAAAAAGGCTTTGAGGTTATCACTACAAAAGTTCCACAGGAGCTTCTGGTAGATTACATTAATGAGCACAATGTCCGCTCCCTTTTGGTGAGAAGTGCTACACAGGTAAGAAAAGATATTATTGACGGGTGCCCGTCCATCGAAATTATTGGCCGCGGAGGCGTTGGTATGGATAATATCGATGTAGACTATGCAAGGGAAAAAGGGATTCATGTGATTAATACACCTTCTGCTTCTTCGGAATCAGTCGCTGAACTTGTTTTTGCCCATTTATTTTCAGGAGCACGATTTCTTCAGGACTCAAACAGAAAAATGCCTTTAGTGGGAGATACTGAATTTGCAGGTCTTAAAAAAGCATATGCTGCAGGTATCGAGCTGAGAGGAAAAACCATTGGTATTGTGGGAATGGGAAGAATCGGCCAGGAAGTGGCAAGAATTGCCTTAGGACTTGGTATGCGAGTGATTGCTGCTGATAACAATGTAGGAAGAGCAAGTATCAAAGTTAAGTTTTACAACAATCAGTTTATTAATGTTGATATAGAAACGGAACCTTTACAGGATGTTTTAAAGCATTCAGATTTTATTACCCTGCACGTTCCGGCACAGAAAGGCGGATATATGATCGGTAAAAATGAGTTTGAAATAATGAAAGACGGCGTGGCTATCGTTAACTGTTCAAGAGGAGGAGTTATCGATGAAACAGCTTTGATCCAGGCTTTGGATTCCGGTAAAGTAAGATTTGCCGGATTAGATGTTTTTATTAATGAGCCAACCCCATCTAAAGAAATCCTTAATCACTCAAAAATCTCTCTTACCCCTCACACCGGTGCTTCTACTCTCGAGGCTCAGGATAGAATCGGGCTTTCCCTGGCAGAGCAGATTTCAAGTATCTTACAGATTCAGTAATTTGAAATGATAATATAGAATCTCAATAGAATGCCCCTAAAAGTTTCCAACCTTTAGGGGCATTTTTTATTTAAAACTGTTGTATACAGATTAGATATTTTTGCTTTTCAGCAAATCTCTGATCTCCATCAGTAATTTTTGATCTTCCGTAGGTCCTGCAGGAGCCGGAGCCTCTTTTTTGTTAACTTTATTAGCAAATTTGATGATCCAGAAAAGAACCATAGCAATACAAAGAAAGCTGATTACGGCTGAAATAAAGTTTCCGTATGCAACGCCATTCCATGTAAGTTTTGCAATGTTTTCTGCGCCGGCAGCTTTCAACGCCGGATTTAATATCAGAGGAGTGATTACATCTTCTACCAAAGACGAAACAATTTTACCAAATGCTGCCCCGATAATTACGCCGACAGCAAGATCAAGGACATTACCCTTAAAGGCAAACTCTTTAAATTCCTTTACAAATCCCATAATTTATATTTTTTTAATTAGTATATACACAAAAATATAATTAAAAAATGTAAAAAACACTACATTTTATAGTTTTTCATTCCCAAAATATTGAATTTCGTGCTGAATTTCTGTTGTTTGTTTTAATGAATGTTTCAGCTTTATACAGATACTTTATTTCATTCATGATGACTCTTTATTTTTATTAATGACGTGATACCATAATGAAAAATCTTTTGTAATTTGCTTAAAAGTTTGATTTGTCTATGAAAATTTTCACCGCAGAACAGATACGCAGCTGGGATCAGTTTACCATTTCTCATGAACCGGTTTCTTCCATTCAGTTGATGGAAAGGGCTGCAATGGCTGCGGCTCATTGGATTTCGGAACATTGTAAAAATCATAAAAAGCTGGCCATATTTTGCGGTAACGGAAATAATGGAGGTGACGGGCTGGCCGTAGCAAGAATACTTTATCTGAAAGGTTTTGATATAGATGTATTTATAAGTGATTCCAAGAGAAAATTTTCAGAAGAGGCTGCTGTTAACCTGAAAAGGCTCAGAGATTTGTCAGGCATTTCAGTCAGGAAATTTGCTCACAATGAACCTTATCATTTTGATGATAAAACCATTATTGTGGATGCCCTTTTCGGGACAGGATTATCCAGGCCGCTGGAAGAAAATTACAGCATGCTGGTGGAACAATTGAATGCAAAAAAGAATATTAAAATTTCCATTGATATACCTTCAGGATTGTCTGCAGATGAAATGTCTGACCATAATGCTGTTATCCTGAAAGCCGATTATACCTTAACCTTTCAATGCTGGAAACGTACTTTTCTTCATCCCGAAACCGGAAGATATACCGGAAAAGTAGAAGTGCTGGATATTGATTTAAGCCAGGTATATGCTGATACAACAGGTACCGGGTATTCAGTAATCGATGATCAGCTGATAGAATCGATATTCATTCCGAGACAGGAGTTTTCCCATAAAGGGACTTATGGGAAGGCAGCCATCATAGGAGGCAGCTACGGGAAAGTAGGAGCGGCAGTGCTGGCTGCGAAATCAGCTTTAAGAAGTGGGGCCGGACTAACCTTTGCCCTGGCACCGGAATGCGGATATGAAATTTTACAAACCTCATGCCCTGAGGCGATGTTTATAAAAGGAGGCGAGCAGTTTATGCTCAATTTTGACGTTGATAGTGATTTTACCTGTGGTATAGGACCTGGTTTGGGAACCCATCCGGAGACAGAGAAAGGCTTCTTACGTTTTTTGAAAAATTATAGCCAGCCTCTGATTCTGGATGCTGATGCATTGAATATCATTTCAAAAGATCCGGAAAATCTGAAATTAATACCCAAAAAATCAATCATGACTCCCCATCCAAAAGAATTTGAAAGACTTTTCGGAAATACGGACAATTCTTTTAAAAGACTTGCGCTGGCCCGGGAAAAAGCAAAAGAACTGGATATATATATTGTATTGAAAGACCATCATACCCAGGTTATTACTCCACAGGGAAATGTATTTTACAATATCACCGGAAATGCAGGGCTTGCCAAAGGAGGAAGCGGAGATATTCTTACCGGAATTCTGACTTCACTTCTCGCTCAGAAATATTCTGAAGAACAGACCTGTATTTTAGGTGTATGGCTGCATGGCAGGGCCGCAGATATAGCATCAGAAAAGCACTCAAAAGAATCTATGCTGCCTACAGATGTTATTGACGCATTTGGGGCTGTTTTCGAAGAACTGAACAGGAAAGCAGAGAAAAATTTGTAATAGAACAGATAAGATAAAAAAGTAAAAGTTCAAAAAGATTTCAAGATATTAAAAAAGGCAAATCTGTATTTCTACAAATTTGCCTTTTTATTTTTTAGCGGTTTAGTCAGGTGGGCTTATTCAGGCTTTTCGTTTTCTGCCTGCGTGATCTTAAATTTCTTGGAAATAATCATGATCACAACACCTGCAACCATAAAAGGAATAGATAGAACCTGGCCAGTATTCAGACCGCCGATCTGGATAAACTCATCTCCTTGCGGCTCTTTCAGGAACTCTACAAAGAATCTGATAGCCCAAAGAATAATAAAGAACAAACCGAATAACCAGCCTTGCTGATATTTTTTATCCGTTTTTCTATATAGAATCCATAATAAAATGAACAAAAGAACATATCCTACCGCTTCGAATAGCTGGCTTGGATAACGAGGTACAGTAAGACCATACTCGCTGCTTTGTTGTGGGAAAAGTAAGGCAAACGGAGAGTTGGGATCAGCGGGTTTACCAACGATTTCAGAGTTGAAAAAGTTCCCCATTCTTACAAATGCTCCTCCTAAAGCAACAACAATTCCTAGTCTGTCATATACCCAGAACGGATTTTTCTTAATGATTTTAAATGAATAATAAAGCGTAGTGAAAATCAGAGCGATTGTAGCACCATGGCTGGCCAATCCTGAAAATCCTGTAAATTTTAAACCGTTTTTTGTACTTATCGGTAAAAATACACTCCAGAAATCCTCTTTAAATAATTCAGGCTGATAAAAGATAACATGTCCTAATCTTGCGCCAAGAATAGTACCAATTAATGTCCAGGTGAAAAGAGGTTCCAGGTATTTTTGATTCACGTTGTCAATCTTAAAGATCCTCGTCATTAAAACATATCCGAAACCAAATGCAAAAACAAACATCAAACTATAAAAGTGAAGGGTAAATGATCCGATATGAATGCCTTTTGAAGGGTCCCATATTTTAAACGGAGTTTCAAGTTCTACTGTATCAGAGGCAGCAATGGGTTTCACCGATTTTACCGCATACTTGAATTTTGAAATATTTTCCTGAGTTACCGGTGTGTCTATCAGTTTAAAGTTTTTATCAAAAAGCTGGTATTTTGAATCCCTGTACTTAGCTAATGTTGAAGCGCCATAATTGTAATAAGCAGGTTCAAAATTTGATTCATTTAGAATCACAACAAAAGATTGGTTCTTATCTGATTCCCTGTCAGGGAAAGCGGTAAGGTCTCCCATTTCTGTAGTGGAATAGATTTTTACGGGAACATTGTTTCCGTTGATATCTAAAGTTCCGTCCGATAAGCCTCCAGGGTATTCCTGTGCAAAAAGGCATTGCGTAATTAACGCAAACAGCACAAGGTAAATTCTGAAAAAAATAGTATTCATTTGCTATTGATTTAATAGTTTGATTATTGACATTTATGTTTAGGGGGTACAGGATCATAACCGCTTCCTCCCCATGGATGGCATCTTAAAATTCTTTTAAATCCCAGCCAGAAACCTTTAAAGACACCATGTACCTGAAGCGACTCGATCATATAATGAGAGCAGGTAGGTTCGTAGCGGCAGTTTTTGGGAAGTAAGGGCGAAATGAACCATTGGTAAAATTTGATCAAAATTACCAGCGGAAATGTAATGATTTTATTGAATGTAAGTTTCAAAACAATGCAAAAATAGACTAAAAAAATGAAAATTAGTTTAAATTTGTTATAAGTTTCGGTGATCAGAAATCCGGAACATTGATCTAAAAATAGAATTACTTTGAATCAAAATATTCCATTAGCTGAAAAATTAAGACCCAAAACCCTAAACGATGTATTGGGGCAGGAACACCTTACCGGCGACAAAGGAACAATCAGAAAAATGATTGAAAACAATAGTCTGAATTCCCTGATATTCTGGGGGCCTCCCGGTACCGGGAAAACTACACTGGCAGAAATTATCTCCGAGCAGTCGGGGAGGAAGTTCTATAAGCTTTCTGCAGTTTCTTCCGGGGTGAAAGATGTACGTGATGTTATTGAAGATGCCAAGAAACAGAATCTGTTCTCCGGAAAATCGCCGATCTTATTTATTGATGAAATTCACAGGTTCAATAAGTCCCAGCAGGATTCATTATTACATGCGGTAGAGAAAGGCTGGATAGTCTTAATCGGGGCAACTACGGAGAATCCAAGTTTTGAGGTGGTTTCGGCGCTGCTCTCGAGAAGTCAGGTCTATGTTTTAAAAGCATTGAGCTATGAAAAGCTGGAAGAATTGATTGATATTGCCTCGGAAAGATACAATAAAGAGGAAGGAACTGATTTTAAAATCCTTGAAAAAGAAGCTTTCATTCAATATTCAGGGGGTGACGCTAGAAAGCTTATCAATTCTGTAGAGTTGGTTTTAAATCAATATAAAAACTCCAATACCACAGAAATCTTAAATTCGGATGTTCTTGAAGTTCTTCAGGAGACTATGGCTCTTTATGATAAAAATGGAGAGCAGCATTATGATATTATTTCAGCCTTTATCAAGTCCATGCGGGGCGGAGATCCCAACGGGGCGGTTTACTGGCTGGCAAGGATGATTGCCGGAGGAGAAGATATCAAGTTTATTGCCCGGAGAATGCTTATTCTTGCTGCTGAAGATGTAGGATTGGCCAATCCGAACGCATTGGTTGTTGCGAACAATTGTTTTCAGGCGATTAATGTGATCGGAAATCCTGAAGCAAGGATCATATTAAGTGAAACGGCTGTATATCTTGCTGTTTCTCCTAAAAGCAATTCTGCGTATATGGCTATTAATGAAGCGCTGGCTTTAGTAAAAAAAACAGGAAATCTGCCTGTACCGCTTCACCTGAGGAATGCTCCTACAAAACTGATGAAAGACCTGGACTATGGAAAAGAATATAAATACGCCCATTCTTATGAAGGGAATTTTGTAGAGCAGGATTTCCTTCCCGAAGAAATCAGGAATGTGAAACTGTATGAGCCGGGAAATAATTCTACAGAGAAGAAAATCTATGAAGAGCTCAGGAAAAAATGGAACAATAAATATTAAATAAAGAAGGATGCTGTAAAATAGCATCCTTTATTTTATTCAATTATCTGGTAGTGTAAATAAATAATGTTTTCTTACCGTTGTAATCTTTTATTTCTGCTCTTTTATTGATTTCAGGATAGATCACAGTGCTGGTATCTGCAAATTCATACCCTTCAATAAATACAGGATGATCTGCCGGGATATTATATTGTACATTGATCTCAGATAACGCCATTCTGTCATATATATTTTGTCCGTTTTTGAACTTGTATTCAGTCAACCCTTTTGTAAAAACAGAACTGTATTTTTTTAAACTCTGGGGAAGGCTTGCCGGAGTATTGTATACTTTTGAAACCTGTAATACGTTTTTTCTTGTATTAAACAATTCTACCGTTCCAATAGCATTGTCGGCTACTGCAAACTTTACAGCCAGATTTTTTTGCTGTGCAGATAAAGCAGCAGAGGACAGTATTAAAAAAGAATAGAGTAATTTTTTCATAATCAGAATATGTACTGTTAAAAACGTGATAAATATAGTTATTTTTTGTAAAATTTGAATAAAATATTGAATTGTTTTACATTTTATTTAGAAATAAAAACTTTTATCCTGATTGTCAGTCTTTGGGTTCTTCGTTTGTATCTTTTTTATCTACCATATTTCTGATGATATTTTTCAGGCGCTGGAACGCGAAAGAACTTACTAATAAAATGATTCCAAGAGCAATAAAGGCACTGATTCTTGAAATATTATCCATTTGCCATACATCGTAACCATAAAGCTTTAATACCATCAGGCCTATCAGTACAAAGCCAATTTTGCTGTACTCCGGGATACTCTTTTTTAACCCTGCATAAATAAAAATGCTCGCTAGAATTGTCCATATTATAGGAAGGTAAAGAATATTAAAATGTTGGCCGGCTTTATAAGACTGAGGGATATCATTTGAAACCATTAAAATATAGGTATGATGCAATTCACAGCTTACCAGAATGATCAGTGCGGAAGAAAGAATCCAATAAGAAATCCGGCGTTTGTGAAATTCCGAAAAAGGAATGATTCTGCTGTATACAAATATAAAAGGAATCCATTGCAGCAGGTGAAGCAGATAGAAACCGGAATATAGTTTCTTTGATAAAATAGCAGTAACAACTGGCGGAGTGGACGCAGAAATGGTAAGAACAGCCAGTAAAAGAAGCAGATAGATCAGCATATTCTGAATGTCACTTCTGATACCCAGCGGTTTTCTGAAAAGTAACAATATAAAAATATAATACACGCTGAATACCAGCCCTACACTGGTAATTGCTGACCAATGCATTTCCGAAATGTGATAAGTGATCTCAAGAAGAAAGGTAATATAGATAGTGCCATAACTAATTACCGTGATGAGATCCTCAAAAAAGTTGCTGTTTTTCTCCTGTGGTTCTTTTACCGTATTCCTTAATAAATATAAATTGACCATTATGGAAGCTATGGTAAATGAACTGGTAATAAACGGAGGATTGAACAGGATATTAAAACCTTTGGTTCCAAAATACTCGGTCCATGTTATAATCTGGGTGACCATCAGTAATGGAAACAGGATATAGAAAAAGATCTTGAAAATCTTATGGCCGGTTTTTTTCCAGATGAAAAGAAGCAGCGTAGTCTGTATAGCCCAGATACTGGTGATGAGATGGGTTTTAAACTGAATCGCAACCGCAATTGTTATAAGGCTGGTGACCAGTCCTGCAAATACGGAATAAGCATTTCCGAAATTCTTTCGTCCATATTCTCTAAACAACAATATAGAATTGGCTGCTGCAAAGATAAGCGGGAAAATAATTGAAGGTTCATACTTCAGTGCGTCAAAAATATGGGTAAGCCCCAGGATACTGGAAAAATTAGCAAGCGCAAGTATTACAATATCAGAGGTTGAAAGTATACTTTTTCTGAAGTACTCATGCAGGGCAAAAATGTAGAAAATCACATAGCTGATCAGGTAAAAAGTGATACTTAAAAGCTCCGGACTTTCATTGGTCCAGAAAAAAAGATAGCCGGTGGTAAAAATATAAGCCGTCCATCCCACACTTTTCCAGTGCTGAAGAAATGAGGCTGCCAGCATTCCTGTGTTTAAAAGAGTGATATAAATAAAGAGGAACAGATAGTTATTGTGTCCGGTACTGATCATCAAAGGAGCTGTGAAACCTCCTATCAATGAAAAAATAATCAATACCTCACTCTTATAATAATAGGATAACAGGATAGAAGCTGCTGTAATCAGTGCGGTTATAGCAAAAGCCGTGTTCTGGGTAAAAAGATGATATTCCCTGAAAGCAATGGTGGCTGTGAAATATAAAACGGCAATTCCGCCTCCTGTAATGATGGACGAAAAAGCTTTATAATTTTTTCTGAGGAAATGTCCGGTAATGATAATTCCTGCGCCGGTAGAAAAACCGATTGCTGCTCTTGCCGCTTCACCAATCCAGTTTTTGTCAATAGCATATTTTACAAAATAACCCATTCCCAGAACAAGGGTGAAAATACCGATAATGGTGAGTGCATTCTGTTTTAAAAAATCAAAAACGGGAGTTAGCCGGTCTTTTGAGGCAGATGCTGGAAATTCTTCATTATTTTTAGTCTCTTCATGATGAATCTGTTGAGTCTGTGCCTGCTGTGGAATGGTAGTTTCTTCCGGTAGCGTTTTCTTGTGGAGTTCCTCAGGCTGAGCCGGAGTCTTATGGGTCTTAAGATCCGCAATCTCCTTCTCCAATTTTCTGATTTTAGTATTCAGATTATTGAAAATGATGAAGACAATTATAAGAATGATGACGGCAACAAATTCATTCATTTCATGGGTTTTTATCAAAGATAAAGAAATGTTTGATAGGGGATATTAAAAAATTAACCCATCACGGTATAAGCGATGGGTTAAATGGTATAGATAACTAACAATATGTTTTACTAATTAGATATTTTGTAAATGTAGAATGATGCAATACTGGATCCTAGTAAGCCTACATCCAATGCTGTTGATCCGACAAGGCCGAATGAAATTTTGTCTCCTGCCTGGAAGGAATAAACTGAGTTAAGAGAACTTTCGGAAATCGTCAAGCTTAATAAAATCAGGTTAGCTCCACTGAACGCACGGCTGTCTATAGTAGTTGCTACACCTGCTCTGGTTCTTACAATACCCACTCCCGGGTTATTGGCTAACAATGAAGCTTGGAGACCGGTTCCATAACGGAATGTAAAGCCTATAGCATAAACACCTGTGGATGGAATTGTATAGGTGTTATCTGTGTCGCTGAATAAGCTGGCAGATCCTATGGTTCTTTCTGCTGCTAAGAAGTTAACAGCTCTGAATCCTGAAGGAAAAAGCCCAAGGCTCAAAAGGCTGATTCCTGCTGTCTTCTTGGCAGCATATACCGATGAATTAGTATTGGCAGCGGCATAGATTAGCAGTGGATCAATCGTAGAAACTTCTGAGTTGGCGCTATTGATACCGAGAACCTGATAGCCAGTTAATGCAGGAGCGGCAGGGGTAGTACGGATCTTTGTATTTCCGTTTACGTCTAAAGTTGCACTAGGGGTCGCTGTATTGATACCTACTTGTGAGAATAAAGGTAAAGTTGCGCATGCTAACAATAAGCTGTAAAGTTTAGTTTTCATGATCAAGATTTTTAATTAGTTGCTAAGCAAATATACAATAAAAATTATACCCGGCATTGTGATATTTGTAATTTTAATATTAATATGATGTAATATATTTAAACAAACGTTTATATTTTGGTTAATATTATTGAATAATTTAATTACGACTTATTATATTTATTTTTAAACTAATCCGTTGTTTATGAGGGTTTTAGTGAAAAATAATTCTCCCTGTTGTGTGGGTTATTTTGTGTATTGAGCAGTTGCTATCGATATACTAATTTATTGTAAAAAGTTTTGCAATTGCTGCTTTTTTTATACCAAAAAGAAAAAAACACTGCCCTGACGACAGTGTTTCTTGAATAGTTTTTTTGATTTTTCCTAGCTTTCCAGGAGAAATTCTTTATAATTTCCAAGAAAATCCACATTGGCGTTGATGGATTCTAGTTCTTTAAGAGCATTTCCGTGCAGAATATCTTCCCAAGGTCCTTCTACATTAATAAAGAAGAAGTAATTGCCCAGTCCGGTCTTTAATGTTCTGGATTCAATTTTGCTGAGGTTCATCTTTCTCCATGCAAAAACGGATAAAACCTGATGCAGTCCACCCGGATGATCTTCCGGAAGGGTAATCAGCATCCCGGATTTTTCTCCCAACGTTTCCAGTTTATCGTTTTGATATGGGTTCTGCTGTTTAGAAATGATAATAAAACGCGTGTGATTCTGTTCAAAATCCTGAATATTACGGTTGATGATTTTTAATCCATATAAGTTGGCTGCAAACTGATTGGCCACTGCAGCAATAGAAGTGTCCGGATTTTCAGAAACAAATTTGGCGGCTGCCGCTGTAGAGGAAAAGTCCTGTTTCGGAACCTCTTTATAATGAGTATCCAGGAAGTGAAAGCTCTGGGCAAGGGCTTGCGGATGCGAATATATCCGTTCAATATTCTCAATATTATTTCCCGGATGAATCATCAGGTGATGGGCGATGGGCATTACTGCTTCTGCTTCAATCTTAACAGACGGAGTCTTATATAAATAATCCAGCGTCATAGAAACGGTTCCCTCAATGGAGTTTTCCAATGGTACGACTGCTTTTACGGCTTCTCTATTTTCAACAGCATTAAAGCAATCCAGAATGCTGGCCTGCGGTAATAATTCGTTATCGGGGAAAAGCTGCGCTGCGGCAAGCTGGGTAAAACTGGCATGAGGTCCCAAAAATGCAATCTTCATAATATAATATATAAGGGATGATTAAAATAAAGGTACAAAGGTGCGAATTTATTCATAAATAAAGAGCTGCGTTCGAAGTTTAAAAGCTCTAGGTTTAGAGTTTTAATGTTGAGTGTGTAGAGTTGCTGGTTAGTTGGTTAATTGTGAATATCCTGATTCTGGATTTATTGTTAAAAATGACTATTCACTTGCGAAGCAAAATTGACCATTGACAACATTTGCTTTCACCTATTCCTTCCAATTCTTCTCAATCATTTCCATCAGAAAATCCGGACACTTGATTACCTTACTGGTTTTCGCATCCAGAAAGAAAAGGGTAGTGGCAGCTTCAGTTATTTTAATATGCTCTTCATTGTAAATTTCATATTCAAATTCAATTCTTACTCCCGGAATTTTTTTTATATAGGTATGAATTTCTAATTTTTGATCATACAAAGCCGGCCGGATATACTTAATTTTGTAGTCCGAAACAGGGAGCCAAATTCCTTGGTTTTCAATTTCATCGTATGAAATTCCTATGCTTCTGAAGAGTTCAACCCTCGCTACCTCGAAGTAGGTTGCATAGTTACCGTAGTATACATATTTCATCGGGTCTGTCTCAGCGTAACGTACTCGTATTGAGTGTGTTGTGTGTATCATTTTAGGCGTTAAATTATACATACAAATATATTTTTAAATAATCAATACCTGCAATATTTTTTTTTGAAAAGAAAATATTGGACCTTTGTCTTCCTTCTAAACACAGTACAAACAAAGAATAATCGGGGCATAAAAA